>NZ_JBBODH010000001.1:0-4800000 GCF_038002865.1 Paenibacillus sp. FSL H3-0321
TCAAGAAAGATAGGGAGAGCTTTGCGCGTTGAGAGCATCACGGAGTTCGTATTGATTGCGAAGACACGGTCCCATTTGTCATCTTCAATATCTCCGGCCGGTTCGAAATTATCCATAATTCCGGCATTGTTCACCAGAATATCCAATGTGCCATAGGTATTCACTGTAGTATCTATCAAATTCTGAATCTCTGCTTCGGACGCTACATTCGCCTTTACTGCAATAGCCTGGCCTCCGGCTGACTTGATTTCGTCCACAGTTCCTTGGGCAGCTTCTTCATGAATATCTGAGACTACTACCTTGGCACCTTCTTTTGCATAAAGAATGGCGATTGCCTTACCCATTCCTGAAGCCGCACCCGTAACCACAGCTACCTTGTCCTGAAGTCTCATCTGATTTCCTCCAATGTCGCGAATATCTTCCAAACGCTAGTATCTTTTAAAGGTATCCAGTTTATGCAGAATCACTGTGCTGTACCTGTGGATCACTTCCTCAGGTTTATTTGCATGTTATCTGCTTTATGTTATTCTGGAAATAATTATGGAGTTTACAGGGAAGGAAGAGAGCAATTGTGAAGTTTATCGGACTGGATATCGGAACGACTTCAATTTCCGGATTGGTGTATGATCTGGAGCAGCGAACAGTGCTTCATACCCTTTCGGATGAGGGAGGAAATACCCCTACTGGCTCGGCAGAGTGGGAAAGGCTGCAGGACCCTGAAAGAATTATCCTGCAAGTGGAAGATATTCTGGAGCAACTGGTATCATGGGAACCGGATGTGTCCGGGATAGGCCTGACCGGACAAATGCACGGTATCCTATATATAAATAGAAATGGGCAACACGTCAGTCCGCTTTATACTTGGCAAGATGGCAGAGGGGGTCTTCCTTGCGATGCTTCGCTTTCCTATGCGCAGAAGCTGAGTGAATCGACCGGCTACCCGGTCGCTCCAGGATACGGGCTGGCAACACACTATTATAACCTGATGCATGATCTTGTTCCGAATGCTGCCTCCAGCTTCTGTACGATTGCCGATTATGTGGCATTAAGGTTAGCAGGGTGCAATGTGCCAAGAATCGACGCAACACAAGCTGCTGCGATTGGCTGCTACAGCTTCCTTCTAAATGATTTTGACCGGACAGCCCTTGCTGAGGCAGGAATTGATCCGAAGGTGCTGCCACCGGTTGTACCCTCAGGAACGGTAGTAGGACTCACATCTCACGGAATTCCTGTATACACCTCGCTAGGAGATAATCAGGCAAGCTTTCTGGGAAGTGTTCCGGCTCCCGACCGATCGCTGCTGCTGAACATTGGAACAGGTAGCCAGTTGTCGGTGCTGCTGCCGGAGGGTATGGAGCAAGTAGACGGAATGGAAATGCGGCCTTATCCCGGCGGTGGTGTGCTCATGGTAGGTGCTGCACTCAGCGGAGGCAAATCCTACGCTCTTTTGGAGCATTTTTTCCGGCAAATCATCGAAGCTTATACCGGAGAAGCAGCGGAAGAGGTATACAGTATAATGGATCGGCTGTTGCAGGATAATCCGGCGGGCAGCCAGGGGCTGACGGTACACTCGCAGTTTCTCGGAACCCGAACGAACCCTGAGACACGCGGCAGCATAGAAGGCATTTCGCTGGACAATTTCACTCCCGGCAAACTTGCCCATGCCTTTCTGGAGGGGATGGTAGATGAGTTGCACGTATTCTATACGGCTCTTGGGATGAAAACCGGCAGAACCTACGATTATATAGTTGGCTCTGGTAACGCATTGCGTGCCAACACAGTATTATGTGCCAAAGTCCGGTCGGCGTTCAGGCTTCCTTTTAGTCTGAGTAGCTCACAGGAAGAAGCGGCAGTGGGTGCGGCATTATGCGCAGCGGTAGGATCAGGTTACCTAAGCAGCTTCAGAGAAGCCGGAAAATACATTACGTTGGAACAAAGCAATCAAACCTGCGAGGTAGAGATAAGCAGCAAGGATAAACTTCGTCTGATGGACAAATACGGATTGTCTGCTCCAGAGCCACGGGAATCTGTTGCACCGCTAATTAGTGATGCCGAACAAGCAGGGCGTGCACAAATTCCGTTCACGCAGAGTGCAGATTCAATGGAGTCCGGTTCCCGGCTAATCCCTGTACTACCCGGGCAATCCATTGGCCCGCTGCGATTGGGAATGACCGAGGCGGAGATCGCGAAAGCCGCGGCGGACTTCCCGATATTTTATAAAGTAGAATATAACGGCGCCGGATCGGCGGTATTCATCGAAATCGCCAACCCTGGCGAAGAGTGGACCTGCAGTTTTGCCGGGATTGATCTATTTGCTACCATGGCTGAGAAGCTGGCAGTTATTCTGGATCCATTATCTCCCTATGAACGGAATCCTGCGGAAACCGGATGCACCTATACTTTTCCGCAGCTTGGTCTAACGTTATGGCGGTCTGATGCACTTAGCGAAGCGGATCTGCTTACTGAAGAGTATTTGTCGCTTCCTCCCGATATTTACGAGGATGAGAAACGGCTGCTGTATTTTGAATCGGTGTCAGTGTTTGTTCTATTAAAGGAGGTTAACGATGAAACGGATGCCCTTTGAACGTCCAACCGAACATTATGATGCACGGATCATGGATATTGACGAGAAAATCTGTGCGCTTATCAAGCAACGGAAAGATATCTCCGGCAATAATCCGGGGTTTCCGCCCTTAGAGCAAATCTCTAAATGGGCGGCGGATTTCGAACTCTACGAGGATTTGTTAAAATCAGTATTCGGAACCTTGTTGAGTGAAGAGCATTTTAAACCCTTGATTGAGCCTTCCGGATTCAGACAACATATTCCTGTGCTTCAGTCCATTGAGCAGGGGGAGTATTTCTATACACTGACTTCCATGCGGCAATACAGCAATGCCAGCGTAATTACATTCAATATAGATTGGGATGTCACTGTAGATGATCTGATCAGACATTCCTACAAACATCACAAACATTTTGAACTTGATCTGGGTGAAGCTTATGACTGCCGAATGTCAGATGGCGGTAGTTCAACGGGGCATGCCGCTTATAATTATGTGGTCTCCCCTTCGCTGCCTGACGATTTATCAGGGATAGACCTTGCATTTAAGGAATACATCGGACCATTCAAGAACAAAGAGACAGGTATTGAAATTGTTTTTAGCGTGAAATGATGCTGATTTATCCCTTTATCGCCCCGCGATGTTTCCATAATGGACTAAACAGACAACCTGCAAATATAAGCATATTTATGCTTAGCGTAATCAGGAACACCGTGCGTGGCCCCGACAGCTCGGAGATCCAGCCCGACGCCATAATGGCGAAGGGCATCCCCAGCTTGAAGATTGATCCCGTAATTCCGCTGACCCGGCCAATTAGCTGATAAGGTGTCGTCTCCTGGCGGAACGTCCAGATGCTTACCGTGCTTATCGTCTCAAACAAACCGTATAGAAACAGACCGAAGGCAAGTACATAAGCAGAGTGCGACCAATAAAAGATGATACTCGTCAATCCGACGCATAAACTGGATAACGTAATCAGCTGTCCAACAGTGAAATAACCCCGCAATTTACCGGTCAGCAAGCTTCCTGCTAGTCCTCCGATTCCAGCAGCCGAGAAAACGAGGCCAAGTAGCGCATTCCCGAGCTTCAGTTCATCTTTTGCGAAAAAAATAATTGTCGTATCCACCATCCCTGACGTGCTGTTCAGAAAAATAACGGCGATCGTCATCGTCCATAATAACCGGTTCGTGCGTAATTCAATCCAGCCTGCATGCAGCTCTTTCCAGAACCCGTCTCGCTTCGAAGGAGGCGATGCGGTCTCTTCATGGGTTCGAATACAGGAAAGTGTAATGAAGGCCAATGTGAATGCAACCGCCGTAATCAGCAGAGATACATGGAGACTGGGTAGGATGAGCAACAAGCCGCTTAATACGGGTCCGGCGATCCCGACAAAGGTCGTCACGAAATTGTAGGAAGCATTTGCCGGGGTGAGCATGGACTTGGGAAGCGACTGCTTCACCATGGCAACCCGGGCGTTGGAATAGGCATACCCAAAGGTCATCAGCAGAAAACCCGCAATGTACAACAGCCAAAGAGAATGAATCCCCATTTCGATAGCCGCGTACAACCCCGCAAGAATTACGATCTGCAGCAGAATAGCCGTCAAAGACCACCTTTTTTTATGTACCCTGTCTACCAGTACGCCAATGAACATCGCGAGCAGCAAATTCGGAAGGTATTCAATGCCCCGCATCGTCGACATAACCACGGAGGACTTTGTGAGATCATACAAAATGAGCGGTAGGGCCAGCTCATAGATCTTGTTCCCCAGCGCCATGACCGCACCTGCCCCAAGTAAAATCATAAAAGCCGGACTGCGCCAAATGGATATCTCCGGCTGTGCTTGCGTTATGTTGGATGACATTAGTTCATACACGCTCCTCTTTACGGATGGAATGACTCAAATTATACTTTTACAAAAGTGGTAGTAAAATAGAAAATTTAATTTATTGATTTCGCCTTTTAGAGGAGTGCTGATGATGGATATTGAAGATCATTACCTAACGCTGCATAAACAATATGAGTTAAAACCGGATAAAACCTGGTTTCCCGTGTCAATGGATGAGCTGTCGGTTATCTTTGACTGCACGCGCCGCAATACGCAATTTCTCGTCCAGAAGCTGAAGGAGCATGGTTATATTGACTGGAAATCGGGACTGGGCAGGGGGAATACTTCACAGCTTGTACTTCTCCGGGACAAAGAAGAGCTTATTCTGGAAAAAGCGCGCAGACGGGCGCAGCAAGGCCGGATTCGTGAAGCCTTCGAATGTCTGCAGGCCAGTAGTGACGAATCTCTGCATACGCAGTTCCACAGCTGGCTTGGTGACCAGTTTGGCATGCATAAGCAGCGGAGTGATGAGGATGTGCTGCGGTTTCCCTTTTACAGGCCCGTGCCAGATCTTGATCCGCTGACAGTTGTCCGGAGAACGGAGGCACATATGATCCGCCAGTTGTTTGATACATTGGTGGAATACGATCCGCAGCAGCAGACCCTAAAGCCTGGACTTGCCCATCACTGGGAGTGTGACGAAACGAAAAGCCGCTGGACCTTTTATTTGCGCAAGGGCGTGATGTTCCATCATGGTAAAAGGCTGACAGCGGAGGATGTGCGCTTTACTTTCGAGCGTATCAGGGACTGGAGTGCCGGCGATTTTCTGGCACAAAGTGTGCTACAGGTGGAGATGAAGAGTGCGTATAGTGTTTGTTTCCAGCTGGCTGAGCCGAATGCGCTGTTTGCGCATTTTATAGCCACCGAAAGATTTTCGATCATCCCGAATGATTTAGAGCAGATAGCTGCGAGACAAAACTTCACCAGGCTGCCTGTGGGTACCGGCCCTTTTCAAATAAAGGAGAACAATGAATCCATCCTGGTGCTGGAGGCCAATGAACGTTATTTTAACGGACGGCCTTTCTTGGACAGGATTGAAATGTGGGTGTGGCCTAATTACGAAGAACAGCTGCGGAGCAGGGCGCGGTCTTCGGATCAAACACAGCTGCTGTATTTTGAAGCGCTTAGCAAGGGGGATTCTGACCGGACATTGAACCAATATGAGCTGGGCAGTACATTGCTAACGTTCAATTTGAGCAAAGACGGAGTAGTGCAAGACAGGCGATTACGGGAGGCAATTCATCTTACGCTGGACCGGAAGCAGATGATTCGGGAGCTGCAGGGGAAAAGAGCCGTGACTTCTTCAGGCTTTGATCCCGGGTGGAATGACCCCGCATATGGGAAAGGTTCTGATTTGGATGCAGCCAAAGAACTGCTGCGATCCTCTACTTATGCCGGAGAAGTCTTGCAGCTGTACACCTATGAGTACTTCAGCAATGAAGAGGATGTGCGCTGGATCCGGCAGGAGTGCGGCAAGCTGGGCGTTAAGGTGGAAATAAATGTGCTGCCTATTCTGGAGCTGTCGCAAGCCGGGGTGATTGTGCAGGCAGATATGATCTTCGTTGGCGAAGTGCTGGGCGGGCAGCCCTCGATTGCATTAATTGAGATGTACCGGTCTCCTAACGGTTATATCCGTAACCATTTAGATGCTGCCACGTTGGCAAAAGTCGATGGACGAATCCGGGATGCTCTGGAAACTGCCGATCCGGAGCAGAGAATGCAGATTTTGCGGGGGATCGAGGCGGAGCTGAAGCGGGAGTGCAGTGTGCTTTTTATGTATCATAGTGTGCAGACAGTCGGGCATGAGAAGTCGCTGCATGGGATCGAGATGAATGCCTGGGGCAAAATCGACTACAAGGAAATATGGATGAAGTAAGAACATATAATAGCTTAAAGAAGGCTTTTTCTATCATAAAACAATCAAAATATATTGTAAAACGATAAATTATATGTTAAATTCAAAACGGTAATGCTTCATTCATTAAGAAAGGCTAAAAGCTGCCCGGCGAGGAGATAACATCATTGAAACCAATAACACAACTTCTGCATTTTGGCTATCACCAGGCGATGAGCTGCATTTTTCCGATTGCGATCTTTGGGACCTTAGCTCTTTCCGGTGTAATAGATGTGCCTTTCGTTTACCTTTATGATGCCATTCTTTTCATATTGCTTACTGTGCAGTACCTCATGTACCGCAGTGGATTAGAGACATGGGATGAGATTAAAGTGATCTGTATATTTCACTGTATTGGACTGTTGCTGGAAATATATAAGGTGAGTATGGGATCATGGTCATACCCGGAGCCCGGGCTTACGAAAATATTCGGTGTACCGCTCTATAGCGGATTTATGTATGCAAGTGTTGCAAGCTTTATGTGCCAGGTATGGCGTAGACTGAAGATGGACATGACCGGCTGGCCGGGGCTTACTTCTGCGGGATTACTGGGAGGAGCCATTTATTTGAACTTTTTCACACATCATTTCATTCCAGATTTTCGCTGGTGGCTGACGGCGCTTGTGCTCATTGTTTTTTGGAAAACCTGGATCATCTACCGGGTACGGACCGTTACATATCGAATGCCCTTGACACTGGCTTTTTTCATCGTAGGTTTTTTTATCTGGTTAGCCGAAAATATAGCTACATTCTTTAATGCCTGGAAATATCCTGACCAGTACCAAGCCTGGCAAGTGGTTAGCTTCAGTAAGATCAGCTCATGGTTCCTGCTGGTCATCATCAGCGTCATTATTGTGGCCCAACTAAAACATGTTAAAGCTAACCGTATTACAAAAGGGTAAGGGTCCAGCTAAGATTAAGCAAACGGGACACGATAGTACAATAAAACAGTGGCAGTCCAGGACAATATTCTCGTCCATGGCTGCCGCTGTTTTTTGTTGTGTTCAGGTAACGCAGCGCATGAGGCCGAAATGGAATATTATAACATAAAACTTTCCCTAGTGAAAATTAGTTTGACATTAGAAACAAATGCCTTTATTTTTATATATATAAATAAGTTTCTTCAGGGAAACATATTTTCCTTAATGCACGTTATTGAATCTTATCTATTCTATGAACCAGGAGGAGAAACAAATGAGGAACCTATGGGTGGAGAGAACGAGAAAATTAGGTGTGGGTGCATTGCTGTCTTTGGCACTAGTAATCACGGCCTGTGGTGAAAAGGAGAGCGGGAACGCAGCAGAAGGGACAGGCAAAGACACCATTGCTGTGGTTACGACCATTTCACAGATTGCAGAGCCTATAACGATTATTGGCGGAGATAAAGTACAGGTACAGAGTCTTATGGGACCGGGTGTGGATCCCCATCTGTATAATGCCACTCAAGGAGATATAGCCAAGCTGGGCGGTGCAGATCTGGTCCTTTACAGCGGCTTGCATCTGGAAGGCCAAATGCATGAGGTGTTCCAAGAGATCGGCAAAACGAGGCCGACAGTAGCGATAGCTGAGAGTATCCCGGAAGACCAGCTGCTCAAAAATGAACTGGGAGACACGGACCCCCATGTATGGTTTGATATTGACCTCTGGAAGCAGGCCCTTGGCAATGCAGCAGAGGAGCTGAAGAAGCTGGCCCCGGAGCATGCAGAATATTTCGAGAGCAATAAAGCGAAATACTTCGCAGAGCTGGACACGCTGAACACGGATTCAAAAGCCAAATTGGCACAGATTCCTGAAGCCCAGCGGACACTGGTTACCGCGCATGATGCATTCAGCTATTTTGGCCGGGCAAATGGTATTGAGGTAATAGGCTTGCAGGGACTGAGTACAGAGGATGAATTTGGCGTCTCTGACATTAACGATACCATTGACTTGCTGATTCAGAACAAAATTCCTGCCGTATTCGTAGAAAGCAGTATTAACCCGAAATCCATAGAGGCTGTGATTGAAGGAGCCAAGAGCAAGGGGCTGGAGGTCAAGCTCGGCGGTGAGCTGTTCTCCGATGCCATGGGCAATGCAGATACCGCTGAGGGTACTTATCTGGGAATGTATAAACATAATGTGGAGACGATCTATACTGCACTCAGCGGGGGAGGGAAATAAGATGAGCGATGTTCTAGTAGAAGGCTTAAATGCCTCTTACCGGCAAAATAAAGTACTGCACGATGTTTCCTTCAAGGTGCAGCCCGGCACGCTTACGGCGATCATCGGCCCGAACGGTGCCGGGAAATCGACCCTGCTCAAAGTGATGCTGGGCCTGCATCCCAAGCTGTCGGGGACTGTATCTTTTTACGGCTCCGCCTTCTCCAAGGTGAAATCACGTATCGGTTATGTGCCGCAGCGGGGCTCTGTGGATTGGGATTTCCCGACGGATGCGCTGGATGTAGTCATGATGGGGCTGTATGGCAAAGTCGGGTGGTTGAAATGGCCCAAAGCCAGTCACCGGCAGCAGGCATTACACGCCCTGGACCAGATGGGGATGGCCGATTACGCGCACCGCCAGATCAGCCAGCTGTCCGGCGGGCAGCAGCAACGGGTGTTTCTGGCCAGGGCGCTGGTACAGGATTCTGACCTTTATTTTCTGGATGAGCCCTTGGCCGGGGTAGATGCCGCGACGGAGAAGGCGATTATGACGACACTCCAGCTATTGAAGGAGCAGGGCAAAACAGTGATGGTCGTACATCATGATCTACATACGGTAGAGGAGTATTTCGACCACGTGCTGCTGTTGAACCGTACGATTGTAGCCCACGGAAGTACCCGTGAGGCGTTTACCCAAGAGCAAGTGTACCGTGCCTATGGAGGTTCGCTTCGCTGGATCGGAGGCACCTAATGGATATAAGCGGCATCTCACCTAACACACTCTGGGTATTATTCAGTACTTTAATTCTTGGGATCGCCTCAGGTTTGATCGGTTGTCTGGCGTACTGGAAACGGCAAAGCCTGATGAGCGACGCCCTTTCCCATGCAGCATTGCCGGGAATTGTGATAGCTTTTACGATCGTTGGTGTCAAAAGCGTTCCGGCAATGATCGCCGGAGCGGCGATAAGCGCAGTGCTCGGTTTCCTCTTTATCCAGTGGATTCAATCGTCCACCAAAATTAAAGAGGATACGGCGATGGGAATCGTGCTGTCGATCTTTTTCGGACTTGGAATCATGCTGTTGTCCATTGTAAACCGGACGGCAGGCGGAGGCCAGAGCGGTCTGGATTCCTTCATATTTGGCCAGGCAGCTTCCATGACCGGTAAAGATGTTAAGATCATGCTGGTGCTGGCATTGATTGTGATCGCGTTCATATGGATCGGTTTCAAGGAGTGGAAGCTGTTTCTGTTCGATGCGGATTTTGCCAAGGGGCTGGGCTTGTCCGGGCGGGTGATGAACGGGATGTATATGAGCATGCTGATTCTTGTTATTGTCATCGGGATTCAGGCAGTTGGCGTCATCCTGATGTCGGCTCTCCTGATTATTCCCCCGGTAAGTGCGCGATACTGGACCCAGTCCTTCAAGCGGATGCTTATCATTTCCGCTGTATTCGGCGGGGGTGCCGGGGCCGCAGGAACATGGGTCAGCACACTGGGAAAAGGCTGGCCGACAGGACCCTTTATCGTTCTGGTCTCGTCTTCGCTGTTCCTTGTGTCGCTTGTCTTTGGCTTTCAGAAAGGCTGGCTGGCGAAGCTTCTTCACCTGCGGGCGCAAAAGAAAAAATCGGCGGATTCAGCACATCTGCGTAAGCCTGAGGAGGGGAGAGCGGTATGAGTTACACGGCCTGGATCTTGCTTACAGCTTCACTTGTCGGCCTAACCTGCGGAATAATTGGAACGTTCCTCATCCTTAGACGAATGGCGATGATGGCGGATGCCATCAGCCATAGTGTGCTGCTGGGGATCGTCGTTGCCTTCCTGATCACCAAGCAGCTGAGCGGCGGACATATGCTGATCGGCTCCATCATCGCCGGTCTGCTGACAGCCATGCTGGTCCAATTCCTGCACTCCCGCGGCGTAGCCCAGGATGCTTCCATTGGCGTAGTCTTCACCACATTGTTCGCAGTCGGTGTAGTTCTGATTGCAACAAAGGTAGGGAATGCACATCTGGATGTAAAACACGCATTGATGGGTGAAATTACATTTGTTCCGTGGAATACAGTGGAGCTGCCTTGGATAGGTGCCGTTCCTCAAGCAACGCTAATGCTGTTCATTGTACTCATTATTGTTCTTGCCGTTATTCTTGCATTGTATAAAGAATGGAAGATTACATCGTTTGACCCGGCGCTTGCGGCCAGTCTTGGACTTCCGGTCGTATTGATGCATTATCTGTTCATGACGCTTGTATCGGTAACAACGGTGGCCTCATTTGATGCCGTCGGGGCAATTATGGTCGTAGCCATGCTGATTACCCCGGCTGCGTCCGCTTATCTGTGGACAGACCGTCTTTCGGTCATGCTGATGCTCAGCGCCGGTTTTGGCGTCCTCTCTGCAGTCGCGGGTTACTATATTGCAGTGTGGCTGGACACCTCAATTTCAGGTTCCATGGCGTTTGCTACCGGACTTATATTTATAGCAAGCTTCCTTGGTTCTCCGTCAAGCGGCGTGTTGTCCAGGTTTTTCCGGGCTCCAGCAGTGATCGAGGAATAACATAAGCCAGCGTTGCGAGCTTGTGTCATACGAATATGAAGATCCCCATTTTATTGCTCAAGGGCGATAGAACGGGGATTTTTAGGTTGAAGCAACACCGAATCTACCGAGTCCACAAGGCTATCACAGAATTATAACTATCAAAAATGATTGTCAAGCATTACACTAATATATGGATTTAGGCCACATTTTTCTCATTAAATCAAACCGCACGCTTGATAATCTATCTGGCGAGCGGACGATGATTATCGTTGCACACCGCCTTTCCTCTGTGATGCGGGCAGACCAGATTATTCTGCTTGAAGACGGATGTATTGCGGACCGTGGAAGCCACAGCGAATTATGGAGCCGCAACGTGCTGTATCGGACACTTTTTCAGCATAATATGCAGGAGTCTGTATAACCAAGAAGCCCTCAGGTTTCCGCCTTGAAGCGGAGCATTGAGGGCTTTTGTTAAGCTTAAGAAGCAATAATCCGGTTTATACCCTCTGAGGGAATTGGATGAGTATGGCATTTCTTATCATATCCGCCATCATCAACGCCTCACGCTCGATACGGTCATACAGCTGAATACTGGTGTTGTAGTCCTTGTTCAACATCGCTACTGCTTCTGCTTTAGTTAGTGCAAGATGATCGTAGAACATTTTCCTGAACTCATCTTTGGGGAAATAGGGGTTAATACGGGCTAGAAATTCAACAATTTGATCCGCATTGGCATACCATTTTTTCTCTGCGGCGGCAGCTGCATTGGTATCACCTGCTTTCGCAGCTTTGACAAGATCAGCAGCTATTACCAAGTGTTCTTTGATAAGATTGCTATAAGCATTAGCTATACTCTCCCCGTAAAAGGGCTTAAGAGCGTTGCCCATATCCGGCGCATTCTGCAGGAGGCGCGCCAGTACCGCATCGGTATCGGGCAATCCGAAAACGAGACTGGTGATGGCCATTCGTGTCCACGCCACATGCTGCTCCCATAATAAGCGCATATGGTTTTTGAATTCAATCTGAGCTTTGGTCAAGCAGATCACCTGTGGACCTGCATGAACAGGAGCCATATTGGGCCATGCGTAAGACGTTCTTTTTGCGGAGGAGCCAAAGCCCCCATAAGAATACATACAATCTAACCTCCCCTGAATACTTATATCCCCATAGTATGGGGATTCCGCCTATGTGTTCACCAACGGCTTCAAAAGAAGGTGTTTTTTACATTTTCCCTAAACAAAAAAACGAGATATCCGCTGAGCGGAATCTCGCTTTTTGTTGCAATGGCAGATTAAATTCGAGCAAGCGTGAAGCGGAAGCTGTACGGCCGGTTTGCAGGCAGAGTGAACTGTTCATGCGTCGGTGCACCCCAGCTGTCGTCCCCGCCGACACCCATTTGCTTGTAATTGACCCTCAGCACGGTTTTATCCGAAGCCGGCAATTTATAGACGTGATCGCTGGCTTCCAGTTCTTCTGGTTTCCAAGGGAGTACGTTGATTTCCAGCGATGTTGCATTGTCAATATGGATCCCTGATCCATCGCGGCCTTCTGTAACTGAAGCATATCTGACATCTGTCTTGTTCCCGCATTCCTGTGGCTTGAGGTAAGGAGTGAACTGTTCACTGACTTTGCCGCTAAAGCGTCCCAGACGGGCTCCGGTTTGCCGGTCCCAATAGTTCTCATGTGGTCCGCGTCCGTACCATGACACAGTGTCCAGGCTTCCATCCAGCACGAACAGCATTCCGAACTCGGGAATTTCCGGCAGCGAGCTGCTGCCCGGGTTCAGTTCCTGCGAAATCTCCACAGATCCGTCAGGACGGATTTCATAGGTGACCAGTAGAGTGGACACGGGATTTGTGGGCAGCAAGTAGGTTGCCGATACGAAACAAAGATTCTCTTGAGTCCGGGTATTGAATTGAACAAGACTGCGTTCATAGGAAGCCTTTCTCCAGACTGCTGAACGTTCCTGCAGATGGTTGCCAAGATCATTATCGGTGACGGCTCTCCAGAAATTCGGTCTTGCAGGCTCAATCAGGCGTTCTTTGCCCAGGACTTGATAAGAGAACAAATCTCCGGTTGCCGTATTGAAAGAAAGTGAAAAGTCAGCTCCTGCAATGATCAATGCTTCCTCTTGCTCAGTGATGTGAAGGGGATCTCCTGCTGAAACGGGAACACTTCCTGCAACTCTTGGAACTAGAATGAACTGTTCCCATGCAATTTCATGGTTGGCATCTGCCCATGCTGCTGCAGCGGGTTGAATGAAGGACAAGGTCAGCACTGCTTCTTTATCAGTGGCTATGGAACTAAGCTCATACGGAATGACACAATTGACAGTTTCTCCCGGTGCAGCAGCAATCCGCAGAGAGCCCTCTTGCGAAGTTACGCCTTCCAATTCAATCTTCCAATGTAAATCATATTCTTCGATATCCGTAAATAAGAAGTTATTGCGGATTTGATAGAGACCCTTGTGAAGATCCTGGGCGGTGACTTTTATATTCTGATAGCATTTTTTAACCTCAAGCAGCTTAGGGGTTACAGTCCGGTCCGCAAACAGCAGGCCGTTGCCGCTAAAGTTCCCGTCATGTGGAGATTCACCGAAATCGCCGCCGTACGCCAGATATTCAATCCCCTCTGGAGTTGTAGTGCGGATGGCCTGATCCACCCAGTCCCAGATGAATGCGCCTTGGAACACATCATATTTGTCGAACATATCGGTGTAGAGATGCAGTCCGCCGCAGGAATTGCCCATAGCATGGCTGTATTCACAGAGGATATAAGGCTTCTGCGGATTGTTTGTAGCATATTGTTCAACGCCGGCAGGCTTAATGTACATCGTAGACTCGATATCGCTCGCCGCTTCCGAAGGTCTGTAATGAAAAATCCCTTCATAATGAACAGGACGGGTAGGATCGGCTGCCCGCAGATAGTCATGCATGGCAATAAAATTATCGCCGCCAAAGGACTCATTGCCGAGTGACCAGATGATAACGGATGGATGATTTTTGTCCCGTTGCATCATGGAATTACAGCGGTCGATGACATTGGCGCGCCATTCCGGCTTGCTGGCGGGAACATTCCCCTCATGCAGCTCTTGTTGTCCATATTGCCAGCTGCCGTGTGTCTCCAGATTGGTTTCGTCGATTACATAGAGACCGTATTCGTCACACAACTCATACCAAACTGACTGATTGGGATAATGAGAGGTCCGTACCGCATTAATATTATGGGATTTCATCAGATGAATATCGCGGATCATATCCTCTACGGACAATGCGCGTCCAGTGTCACAAGAGAACTCATGCCGGTTAGTGCCTTTCAGTACGATCCGTTTCCCGTTAATCTTCATTAAGCCGTCTTTAATCTCGAAGGAGCGGAAGCCAACCTTTGTGCTGACCGCCTCTTGAACGGCCTCCTGACCATCCACTAGCGAGATCACCAGGGTGTAAAGGTATGGTTTCTCCGCACTCCATTTATGAGGCTGAGCTACAGGTGCCGACAGTTTAAGCTGCTGCAAATCTCCTTCCTGAAAAGATACTGCAGCAGCAACCGGAGCAGCCCAGATCCCCTGGCCATTGTTGTCATGAAGCTGCATTTGCAGCGAGTAATCTCCAGCTTTGCGGCTAAAGTAATCTTCCACTTTGATGTCCACGTTCAGCTCCGCATGCACAAACTCGTTGTCCAGATCGGTCCGGGCCCAAAAGTCGGCAACACGTACGGGAGGTGCGGTATACAAATAAACGTCGCGGAAAATGCCGCTAAGCCGCCAGAAATCCTGATCTTCCAGCCAACTGGCATCACACCAGCGGTACACCTCAACGGCCAGCTTATTCTCTCCTGCTTGCAGATAAGCTGTAATATCGAAGTCCGACGGGGTAAAGGTATCTTCACCATAGCCGACTAGTTCTCCGTTCACCCATACATAAAAAGCAGACTCCACACCCTGGAAGCTGAGGAATACAGGCTGGCCGTCCCAAGCTTGCGGTACATCAAATGTACGTACATAGGAACCTACAGGATTATATAAAGTAGGGGCAAAAGGGGGCTTCAAATCCGGTTCTGACTCTGCCCAGGGATACCGCACATTGGTATATTGAGGGTAATCATAGCCCTGGAATTGCCAATGGGAAGGAACAGGAATATCCGCCCAGTTGCTGTTGTCATAATCTGATTTATAGAAATCCTTGCTGCGTTTCTCAGGAGTTTCGGCAAAGGCGAATTTCCAAGTGCCGTTCAACGATTGATAACGAGAGGAGGATTGTTTATTTCCTTGGAGTGCTTGCTCAGCAGTCGGGAAAGACATCATGGAAGCATGCGCTTCCATTCGGTTCAATTGAAAAATCTCCGGATTGTTATTCCATTCGGGATATCCGTTGGCAGGTGGCTGATAGACTAGCTTCTTACGCACTTTAACATCTCCTTATATTGTTATATTCATATTATAGAATGAGAAAGGCTCAAGGTATATATAATGATATTCTTATCAAATAACACAATATGAAACTAAATAGGGCTTTCTTTCGCTAGAAATGAAGGCTAAAATAGAAGCAACAATTAGAAACGGAGAATCCTTGTGAAAAGCAAAATGATTTTTTGCCAAACTGATGAGACGATGCTGCTGCCTTTATATGCCACAACCATCGGATATTGGGAGCATCAGGCTGAAACTTTGCGTCCGGCCGGTTTTCCGGATTATCAGATGCATCAGGTGCTTGAAGGCAAAGGTGAACTGAATATTAATGACAAAAGTTACATCGTTGGCCCCGGGGATGTGTTTTTTCTATATCCTGAAATTCCGCATTTCTATACTCCGGTTAGCAGGGAGTGGAGGCTGGCGTGGATTTCATTTAGCGGCAGGGAAGCTGCCCAGATGCTGATGTACGCGGGAATACGCGAGTCTGGACCCGGGAGATTAAGAGACGAAGCACTTTTGGAGCCTTTGCGGGAGATGCTTCTTTTGTCTAATGAACATCCGCTTGAAGATGATCTGGAATGCTCCAAGCTGCTCTACGCATTGCTGCTGGATCTGAAACGCAAACTGCTGCCTTCTTCCAATGAGGAAGATGAAATGGAACGGATTAAGCCTGTCCTGCGGCATATAGAACTCCATTTGCACCGGCCGCTGCAGTTAAAAGAACTGGCAGAAGTAGCAGCGGTATCGCCGCAGTACTTGTGCCGGCTGTTTCAGCACACGGTTCATGAGCGGCCGGTAACGTACATTAATAAACAGCGGATTAACCGGAGCAAGCAATTAATGTTTAACGTTCGCGGTAAAAAAATCTACGAAATTGCCCGGGATGTCGGTTTTGAGAATGCCAGCTACTTTTGTGCGGTGTTTAAACGGGTGACAGGGATGAAGCCTGAGGAGTTTAAACGATTGCATGGTTTGGATTAAAGGTGAATACAGATGAAAATAATAGGACCTTTCATGAATTCTACATAACAAAAAAAGGCAGCCCACGGCTGCCTTTCGTCTGCTCATTGTGCTGCATAAATAAAATGCTCAACTGTCCTTACTGTATCTTCGATCTCCGGATTTGAGTTGTCGATCATTGCGACATTCGACGCGGGCAGCGGCCACGCGACAGTGCGGCTGCCAAGCGAAGACCGGAATTCCTGCCAATGCTGAAATTTCCAGTCATCCAAAGATGAGTGCCTGCCTTGAATCCGTTCCCGGTACAAATCCTCGTTGGCCAGTCCGACCAGAACAACCTTGACCTCAACCTCGGGCAGCGTAAGACCAATCCGGGACAGCTCACTGCTAATCCAGTCTGGGTCGGCGGCTTCCTTGGTAAAGGGTCCAACCACGAATACATCGCTATTCAGGCCGATATTATCAAGCGCGGCGTCCATCGTAATGCGGTAACCAAGGTCGCGGCAAAGTCTTTTATATTCTGCGGAATCTCTGTCTGTCGGGTCCAGACCATGCATGGTCATAATGGCGTCTGCCGCCGGCCGCAGCAGAATATCCATATCGAGGAAGGCGGCTTTGCGGCGCGAGGCTACCGCTTTGGCCAGCGTCGTTTTGCCCGCACCTGCCGGTCCCAGAAAAAACACCAGTTTATTCATCCATCTGCTCTCCTCAAATCCCGATTCATTTCACACCTCAACCAGTATATCCTATCATTTTTTGCAATCCAAAAAAAGGTTGAACAGAGCCAAAGAGTGCGCTCAAGTTCAACCTCTTTTATACCCGGTAATGTTCACCTTATTTGACAACTTTCTTGCCGGAATTCAATAATTTATGCCACTTCTTAAGGTAGATCACTCTGCGGAACATCGTTTTATCCTTCAGTTGATTAAAGATATAAGCATCCGGCCGCGTATTTACCTCAATAATCCATGGCTTCAAAGCAGAATCCAATCCAATATCCAGGCCTATTTCCTTAAATCCGCTGTGGTTCTTATGGAATTCTTTTGCCACCTGATCCCCTAAAGCTTTTAATTCTTTGAT
Source organism: Paenibacillus sp. FSL H3-0321 (assembly GCF_038002865.1). Taxonomy (NCBI): domain Bacteria; kingdom Bacillati; phylum Bacillota; class Bacilli; order Caryophanales; family Paenibacillaceae; genus Paenibacillus; species Paenibacillus sp. FSL H3-0321. Next base: position 17,465 of record NZ_JBBODH010000001.1, read on the forward strand.
ATAGTCTTTTTTCTTGTCTCCTTGCAGGTAAGGACTAAGCAGCGTTTCCAGAGGAAGCGGTTTTCCGCTGTTGTGGAAATTCGTAACGATTTTCTTGGGGTGTGCCATTCGCCCGATATATCCGGTACATTCCCAATGGTTCGTGCTGTTCATTTGCGTCATAATGCGCACATCAAAGATACGATTCTGATAAGTTAGCAGATTTATCCCTTGCTGAACCAAATATTCACGCTTTAATTTACTGCTGCCTAGCGAAGTGAACAGAGCGCCGTAAGTTTTAAAATAACGGGGAGTCTCGCCTACGTGATAGGCATATTTATGTTCACTATACTTAATAACTTTAATGACACCATTTCCTCCGGTTCCTTTGACAGGCTTTACATATACCATCTTATGCTTGTTAAGCATGGACTGCAGGGCTTCATACGAATAGATCCGGCTATCGGGCACGAATTGGCGGAGCCGTGAATGATTAAGCAGCATTTTTGTTTTGGACCATTTGCTTGCAATGGTAATTGTTTTTTTGGTGGTCGCGGCTTTCTTGGACAGCATCAGCAGGTCACCTCGTTCTAATAGTGGAAGTATAGCTTTACACACTTATATTGCCTGTCTTACGGGAATGGATCATTCGGCAGCCTTCAGCACATAGGATATCGTATGTAAGTCATCGGTCATCAACCACAGGCAAAAAGACGGGGGGATGCGCGGAAGTTTCATGTATAATTAAGAGAATATGTAGAAGGGTTTGGAGGCAATGTGCAGATGACTGTCTCCGTGATTTATTTCATTTTTACAATAACCGTAACGATTGCGCCTACTGGATTGTAGAAGATGCAGAGTATGCATGCTGCCAACCATTTTTATCAGAAGTATGGATTTACGTTACTGGAAGCACCGCTGGCCGGTTCGGAGCATTTTGCCTGTGATGCCTGGTATATTAGGGAACTTGAATAAGGAGTGATCTTTCATGAAGCTGCCAGTCTTGAACCAAGGTCTTGCTGAACAAATCCAGCAGTCAGAAATTGACTATTTAACCTCAAGAATTAACTCCATCCGCGAACGCGAAGGTAACCCGGAGGGTGTTGAGATTGTCCGTTTCGGCCACACCACTGGTTTCTATATCAGGACCATGCCATGGAGCCTGTTTAATTCCGTTAAAGGAATCTCTGATCAGGACGTAGACAAGCTGGAGGAGATCATCCGATTTTACACGGCCAAAGACAGAGCTTTCCAGATCGATGTGGATCCTGTTCATTGCAGCTCCAAGCTTTTTAAAGGGTTAGCCGATCATGGACTTTACCAGAGTGGTTTTCATGCTGTACTGTATGGGCTGCCGCGTCAAGCGCCGTCTGAACTTCCATCCAAGATAACAATTGTCGAAATTGATAACGTAAATTCCTTTGACACATATGCAGAAATCCATTGCCTAGCTTCCGGCATGGCGTTGTCCGATAAGATTCATTTCGTGAATAATAACATAGGATTGCTGAATAGGCCGGGGTGGAAGCTATTCGCAGGTTATTGGGAGGGGCTTCCGGCCGGAGTGGCTGCGATGCATATAAACGGAGATATCGCCTCCTGCACACTCGCCGCAACAATTCCTGAATACAGAAACAGGGGGATCCAGACTGCATTATTGCACAAGAGGATGCACGAGGCTCACTTGGCAGGTTGTCGGCTCATAACGGCTCAGGCGGGTTTTGGTTCTACAAGCCAGAACAATATGGAACGGGCCGGATTTCAACTGGCTTGGACAAGAGCGGTTTGGACAGCCCGCCTTTAATTTTTTAGAATCAAATGGATTAGCCGTTGTGAAGACGTTCAGGGTTCAGCATGTTATTATTAACAGCATTTCTTAGCGAGGGAAAAACAGCCAGTCTCCGGTTTATGGGGAGCTGGCTGTTTCTATGATCTCACCTGATTATGCTTGAAGCGCCTCCGCAACATCCCCCTTGTGCAATGAGCAAAAGGCTGCAAATCCGCCACCGCGCGCGCGAAGCACATGGAAGCTGCCAACCTCAGCGATTCGTCCGTTCTCCATATAGATAATTTCATCATACAATCCCAACAATTCCTCATTCATATTATGGGTTATCGTCATTAAGGTCAGCTCTTTAAGCGTGAGCAGTCTGCTTTCGATTTCATAAGCGGTCTGCATATCAATCGCGGAAGTTCCTTCATCCAGAATCAGGATCGGTTTGCTGCGGATCAACGCCCGGGCAACGGCAATCCGCTGCCGCTGGCCGCCGGAGAGCTGTGAGCCGTTCTCACCGACGGTGGTCAGCAGTCCACTGGGCATCTTCTCCACAAACTTATGGACTCCGCTGGTATGAAGGGCAGTTTCCATAACTTCCTCGGAGAATTCCTCATGCAAGCAAATATTCTGCTTAATATCCGTATCGAACATATAGACATTCTGATGGATGGTCGCCGTCATTTGCTGCAGCCGCTCTGGGTCAAGCTGTTTGATGTTAATCCCATCAAGGGTGATGGAGCCTTCATACCTGTCATAATACCCGCTAAGCAGTTTAACAAGTGTAGATTTACCGCAGCCGCTTCGTCCGACCAGTGCATATTTTTTTCCTTTTTGCAGGGAAAGATTGATGTCCGAAAGCACCTGATTTCCTTGCTGATAGGCAAAGTGTAAGCGGCTGATCTCCAGATTCTCGTTGAACACAGGTTCGAGCAAACCTGACTTCGGCTGTGCCTCTTCGCTTGCCAGATCATTGATCCGTTGCACAACAGGTTTGACACCTTGAATTTTGGGCAGATTCTGCATCACGACCAGTACAGGTCCCACAAAACCGCCGCTCAGCTGGACAAGGGCAACCAGGCTCCCCGCTGAGAAATCTCCAGAAATAATCAGATAAGCGGCAATAAAGACTACTGAAAACTGGGTGAGAATGGCAAGAGTTTCGGAGAGGCTCTCATTGGCGGCAAACAGCCGGTCAGCGGCAAAACGGGTGTTTGCTGCCGCGGTGTTCTCCTGCTGGAATTTCTGCTCCGTGTGTTTGCCCATCGCATAGGATTTGATCACTTCATAACCCGACAACAGATCCTTAACGCTCGTCGTGAAAATGGACATCTGGGCAGATACGGCACTTTGTTTGTCCTGTAGAGCTTTGCCGAAGAGGGAAGGGACGGTGAACATCAGAATCATGCATACCACCAAGATTAAGGTAATCAGCGGGCTCAGGTAGAGGAGTATAATGAGGGAGGCTGCAAAAACCACAACATTCTGCAGGGTAAGCAGCAGAGGTTGAATATAGTTATCCTCCAGCAGTTTGATGTCATTGGTGAGTGCCGACAAATAATCAGCCGTATTGGACGAAGTGAATTCTTCTGCATTTCTGCGGAATACCCCACGGAATACCCGCTCCCTCAGTGACAGGGTCAGATTGCGGATCAAGGCTTTGCTGCAAATGGCATACATGAAGCCGAACAAGCTTAGCAGCAGCAAATATGCAACCGACAGGATTACGATTTTTTTGAAAAGCAACATGTCACCCTGCATAGCGGCATCGATTACCTTTTGCAGAATGATCGCAATCAGTACGCCTGCTGCCGAGGTAATGATACTGAACAGCAGGGTAACCGCAAGCAGCATTTTGTTTTGACGGATGGACTGTTTCATCAAATAGCCAACTCCTAAAATTAGATTATCATTAAATTGATAAGATGACAGTATCATATAAATTATAATTATGTCAAACATATTAGATGATAATCTTATTCAGTCGCAAAAAAACTTCCCGCTAAAAACTCTCGGGAAGTCTGTCAATGCTATAGCAGAAAATGTTCAAGGTCAGTAATTAACTGCCGCAAGTTGTCTGAGTCCAGGTGATAATACACCTTGCCGTTTTTTTTCTCTATTCCGACCATACCGCAGGCCAGCAGCACATTCATATGATGAGACATGGTGGCAGCTGTTAAGCCCATCTGATCTGCAATTTCCAGATTGTATTTCGGACTGACCTTGAGCGACGCCAGAATTTGCAGTTTGCTGTTGTCCCCGAGTGCCTTCATCCGAAGCAGCAGAAAATCTTTAGAATCGGCATGGCCCTTGCTGGCTACCGGAAGCAGATCGACGAACAGGCCATAGTAGCAATGCTTGGCGAACATCACCTGTCCAAGCGGAACAATTAAGGATGGATGGACAGAGGGTGCATCGCTGAACATCTCCACCAGCTTAATAAATTGTACATCGTCCTGCCGTTGCACGGATTGAACATACTTGGAAATCAGCTTGTTCAGCGGCTTCTCCAGTTCCTGGCACACCTGCTCAAATGCAGCCAAGTTATTGTTGATGATCCGGGCAAGCGCCTGGATTTGTGTGCGCGGCTGCTGCAGCAGCCTCAACATTTTCCATTTCATCCCTTCTTCAAGAGGACTGTCGCTCAGGAAGGTGATAATATCAACCAAAGATAGAATTCCGGAAGGTGAGGTTTTCTGCAGTTGGTAATTTTGCATGACTTCCATGTCGAGCAGGATCTTCCATATTTCTTCATGAAGCACCTCATCCGGCACTTCTGCAAGTGAGTTTAGCCAAGCCGTATTTTCACTGAGCAGCAGATGGAGAATGGAGAAGAAGGAGTCATTTTCATCCCCGAAAAAGAAGTCCGCTTCCTTATCAAGCACACGATATTTAAGAAAGGTATGGATGTACTTGTCTACTATTTTCAAATGCTTGCTGTAAAAGGCTTCTCCGTCCAGCCCGAATTTGTTCAGGTCTTCAATCGTCCCTTTCTTGTGATTCTCCACATGGCAACTGACGTAGAGCAAACCCAAGGTTTCAAAGACGGGATCCAGACGTTCATGAATGTTGAGGTTCATAGGTCCTCCATAGGTTTTTTAGTTTGGTGCTTATCTAATTCATTATATTTTCATTAAATAGGATTATCAAGTTTCAACTTGACGCAGCTGCAAATATAAAGTCATTATAGATATATTAAGTCCTTGAATATGATGAATTGCGATCTGGAATTTCAGGTCAGCAGTTCAAGAAAAAAATTTTGTTCTATTTACGGATATAAAGAGTCTTTAATAGCCATCAAGGAGGATGAGATTTATGATTTACGATTGCGCGATTATTGGTGGGGGACCTGCCGGGCTGAATGCAGCCCTAGTGCTTGGCAGAGCAAGGAGGAGTGTGGCTCTGATCGACAACAACCGTCCCAGAAATGCTGTCACGCATGCGTCTCACGGTTTTATTACAAGGGATGGAGTAACTCCGGCTGAGTTCAGGCGCGTGGCACATGAGGAACTGCAGCATTATCCGTCTGTAAGACCATTTGCCCTTCGAAGTGGTTTCGGTCTCTCAAGAGCAAGGTGGATTTGAGATAGAGGATTTGGGAGGAGTCCGTGTTCAAGCACGGAGGCTTATCCTGGCGACGGGTCTAAAGGAGATCTTTCCGGAGATCGAAGGCCTACGTCCTTTATACGGTAAAAGCCTGTTTAACTGCCCTTATTGTGACGGATGGGAGCTGAGGGATCAACCATTGGCCATTGTCTCTGAATATCCGACCGTATTCCATATGGCTAAGCTGCTCCTCAATTGGAGCAAGGATTTGCTTGTGTGTACACATGGCCAGGCGTCCTTGACAGAAGAGCAAAGACAGCAGCTTGAATCTAAAGGAATCGTCGTGATTGAACAACCGGTTGCGGCTTTCCTCGGCCAGAACGGGCGGCTTGAGCACATTCGTTTTGCAGATGGAACTATTGTGGCCAGAACCGGCGGCTTTGTAGCTCCGAAACTTGTGCAAAGCTCAACGTTAGGAGAGCAATTAGGCTGTGAAATAACGGAGCTTGGAGGAATTCGGACAGATGACAAAGGACAAGCTTCTGTCTCCGGTATATATGCCGCAGGTGATGCTTCGTATTTCGCGCCTTCCCAATTGATTTTTGCCGCAGCCGACGGCAGCCGAATTGGCATGAACGTAAATATGGATCTGACAGAGGAAGATTTCAATTGAAATCCTCTTTCCGGTCAGTTACCGAAACAAAACAAGCAATTCTTCGTCTATAGGTAAGTAATGGAAACGGAGGGTTTACCATGTCACTGCCTATTCAAAAGTCACAAATGCAAGTCCGTATTTTCAGATTTACCGCTGTATGCGTGTTATTGAGTATGTGTCTTGCCACACCTGCCCGGGTATCTGCCGACGTCGGAGCATTTTCCCGAATGAGTGGCGGGCAAGCAGCTAAGGCAATTTCAGCTTCTGCAATCAAACCTCAGGTTGCCGCTGCCGTCTCACCTTATGCACCGGTTCTCACAACATTCAACATTGAGGGTAAACAGCTGAAAGCACTGGCGTACAGTGCGGATGGAACCTTGTTGGTCCAGCTGATGCCGATTGCTCGGGCCATGGGATACACGGTGGATAATCATGCCAGCACCGGTGATCTAACGCTCAGCAAACCACGGCGCGTAATCAAGCTAACTCTTTACAACAGTTCTTATAGTGTCAACGGCTTAACTTCTTCAGCCAAAATACCGTTTGTCAGAGAGGGTTCCACCTATGTGCCGCTCCGCCAGCTGGCGACAATGTCTGGTTATGATATTGTGCTGAAGGGCAAAAACAGTTATCTCCTCAACTCACGTCCTGAAAATGAGCTGACGATTTCCGCTTCCGGTGAGCTGGCGGTAACTACAGAGCCTTATTCATTTTCTATCCGTTATCCTGTTCTTTCCGGTTCTGCGAACAAAGAGGGGATCGATAAAATCAATCACTTCCTCCAGAATAAGGCAGAAGGCTGGAAAACACAGGCCGAGCAAGAGCTTGCGCAAGCTTGGGCAGCACATCCGAGCAAGGACAAAATTATTGACTACGCTCATATCTTACCCTACGGGCTCCAAGTGGAGTGGACGATCGCTTACAATGAAAAAGGTTTGCTCAGTCTATATGCGGATACTTATCAGTATATGGGCGAATCCAAGCAGGACAAAAGCATCCGGTACAGCTGGACCTTCGATCTCGCAACAGGAGAGGAGCTGTCACTACAGCAGGTTGCCGGGAATAATCCGAATTACCAAACACGGATAAATCAGTATGTTAACCTGAGGATTGCTTCAGGGGAAGCAGGCCCTTTCGCACCACTTCAGTTTCCGGGAATCGAAAACTCCAGTACAGGCTGGTATCTGCTGGATGGACGGGTTGTTGTATATGTTCAGCAAGACGCCGCCAAGTTCATCCACGATGGAATTTTTGAAATACGGATTCCGCTCTCCCGAATTTCCGAAATAGAGAATTGACATATCGCAAATTATCGATATAATAAATTTCATGAAACCTATAGATGTTTTTAAAGCGTTGTCCAATGAATCGCGGATTCAAATCCTGCAGTGGCTCAAGGAGCCTGATGTTCATTTTACACCCCATGAAGGGATTGATATGACGGAAACCGGGGTATGTGTCAGTCAAATTACCGATAAGCTGAATATGACCCAATCTACTGCCTCCCAGTATCTTTCGATACTGCAGAGAGCAGGGCTTATTACTACCAAACGTATTGGCAAATTTACGTATTACCAGAGGGATGAAGAAGCGATTCTAAATATGGCTGAATACATGAAGCAAGAAATGTAAGGCACAAACTGAGTTCTTGTTCTAAGAATTCAGTTTTGTTTTAAGTTAACAATTCGATAATTCGTAATATGTAGATTTTATTTGATTAATAATATCTATAATTCGCGATATATCTTTATATAACTACAACTTAGGAGCTGAACATTACATATGTCTACGAGCTGGAAGATATACACACTCGCCATCATCAGTTTTTTGGTCGGAACCTCGGAATACATTTTATCCGGGATTTTAGATAAGGTTTCACTTTCGTTTGGTGTATCGCTATCGTCTGCAGGTCAATTGATTACGATTTTCTCACTGGTATATGCGCTTTGCACACCTGTGCTAATGGCTTTGACGGCAAGCATGGACCGCCGCAAATTAATCGTCTCTGCACTGGGTGTATTTGTTGTATCCAACATTCTTGCCTTCGTGCTGCCAGGTTATGGACTATTCGTGGCTGCACGTATCCTGATGGCGCTTGGAGCCGGAGTAGTCGTGGTTACGGCCTTAAATATTGCTGCAAAAATCGCTCCTGAAGGCAAACAGGCCAACTCCATCGCAACGGTCGTCATGGGATTTACGGCATCGCTTATTATTGGAGTCCCTCTGGGGCGGATGACAGCGGATATTCTGGGTTGGAAGTTTGTGTTTGGCGGAATTGCTTTGCTGGGCATTTTGGCAATGATCATTCTCTCGTTCACCTTACCCAATATAAAGGGGGATACACCTGTACCGCTGCGTAAGCAACTAGAATTGCTGAAAAAGCCAAAAGTAGCGCTGGGATTGTCCATTTCTTTCTTCTGGCTTGGCGGTTATTCTATCGCTTATACGTATCTGTCACCATTCCTGCTCAAAGTATCGGGTATAAGCAGCGGTTACATCAGCGGGGTTTTGCTGGCTTTTGGGATCGCCAGTATGATTGGCTCAAAGGCTGGCTGCTACAGTACAGACCGCTGGGGAATTCACCGTACCTTATTCAGCGGAATGGCGCTTCATATCGTAATGCTGCTCTTGTTAGCTGTGGTTAAGGACTCTTTGGCCGGAGTAATGGCCGTATTGGTATTTTGGTCATTTGCTGCCTGGTCGACTGGACCGACACAGCAGTATTATTTAACGACGATTGAGCCTGAAGCATCCGGGGTTATGCTAGGCCTGAATCAGTCCATGATGCAGCTCGCGATGGCTGCCGGAGCGGGACTCGGCGGAATAGCCGTCAACCAAGTTTCTTTGTCTTCCATTGCATGGTTCGGTGCAGCCGGCGTTGCCCTGGCGGTTATTGCTGCTTTTACGCTTTACCGTCTGGATTCCTCGCACGATTGACAGCCTGCTGATAAGAAGAATATAATAAATTTACTTAAACGTATAAGTGATTTGTTAATATCAATTTATAAGGAGTGTTTATTATGGAACTGGCAGCATTTATCCACGAACCCAAGGGGGCATTTTCCTATGGGGTTAATCAGGAAACACTGCATATCCGTATCAAGACCAAAAGAGATGATATACAAGCTGTTAAGCTTCTTCCCATTGACCCGTTCGACTGGAGGCCTGTAAGCAAAGGATCACATGTGTATGAATTTGCAGTGAATAACATACAGCCTGTGGAAATGAAGAAGGAATATGTCACCCGGCTGCATGATTGCTGGTTTGCAGAGGTGCCGGGGTTTAAATGGAGCAGAATCCGCTATGGATTTGTATTAGATGACGGCCAGGAGCTGTGTTTTGCCGGGTCCCACAGCTTCATCCCGCTTCAGAAAGACTGGACACCGCCTGCCGACCATACGAATTATTTCAACTACCCCTATATCCTCGAAGATGATCTTTATAAAGCGCCCGCTTGGGTGAGGGATACCGTGTGGTATCAGATTTTCCCGGACCGGTTCAACAGGGGAGCTACCGGGCAACAGGACAATCTGCTCGCTTGGGGCAGCGATGAACTGGACGGTCCTGAGAAGAAATTCGGCGGGGACCTGCAGGGTGTGACAGAGAAGCTGGATTATATCCGGGATCTTGGTTGTGAGGGGATTTACTTTACGCCTATCTTTGAGTCACCAAGCTCGCATAAATACGACACCAAAGATTATTTCCGGATCGACCCGCAGTTTGGCGACAATGAGAGCTTTGGACTGCTGGTGGAAGAAGCGCACAAGCGGGGTATTAAAGTGATGCTGGATGCCGTGTTCAACCACTGCGGGCAGGAGCATCCCTTCTGGCAGGATGTATTGAAGAATGGAAGAGACTCGGTCTACTTTGATTACTTTTATATTATGGATCCGGACAAACCTGTGGTATCAAATTCTATGGCGGCTCCGGCGGATAGCAATGATTTGGGAGCACATCTGAACTTCAGGACTTTCGGATTTGCCGAAATTATGCCAAAATGGAATACAGAAAATGCAGCAGCAAGGGAGTATCTGCTGAGTGTAGCTGTCTATTGGACAGAGCGGTATAACATAGACGGCTGGCGGCTGGATGTAGCCAATGAAGTGCCCCATGATTTCTGGCGGGAATTCCGCAAAAAAATCAAAGGCATCAACAAAGAGATCTATATTCTCGGTGAAAACTGGTTTTACTCCAACCCCTGGCTACAGGGCGACCAGTTTGATGCGGTCATGAACTATGAGTTCACGGCGGCTGTTACCCGCTTCTTTGGGGTCCATCTTCAGAATCAGGAACGTTTTACAGCAGCAGATTTTGTATATGCGATTAACGGGCTGCTCGTCAGCTATCCCAAACCAGTGATGCAAAATATGTTCAACCTGCTGGACAGCCATGATACTGCACGAATTCTCCACTGCTGCGGAGACAATCCAGAATTGGTGAAGCTGGCTTATGTCTTCCAGCTTACGTACGGCGGTTCCCCCAGCATTTATTATGGTGGCGAAGTGGGTCTGGGCGGGGATGAACACCACAACCGGCAATGTATGCCATGGGATGCTGCGAAGCAAAACCTGAATCTCTATCAGACCATTCACCGGTTGATTGAATTAAGAAAGCAATACAACGTGCTCAAGGAAACGGATATCCGATGGCTGTCCGTTGAGGATGAGACTGGAAGCTTGATTTACTCAAAAGAGTCGCAAGACAGCACACTGTATGTGCTGATTCATAATTCACCGGCTGCGGCAAGCCTCAACCTGCCCGTTGAACTGAAGAATCAGGTGCTGCAGGATATTTTCGCCGGAGAATCCGTCCGCCTGTCAGATGAAATCAGTATGGAACCTTACTCCTTCAGGCTGCTGGTTCATTAAAGTAAAACGTAATAACTTTGGAGGTTAATGTTGATGAATGCACAGGAAAACCCAGCTATTCTGGAATCGATGTCGATGTTTGTACCACCGGACGCCAATCGCGGCATTTCTTTTACTAATAAGGAAGCGGCCTTTTACTTCACTCAATCACACGTGACAAATCATCCGGAGCATGCTTATTTTGAAGGTTTCAATGTGGCCAAGAATAGAATTTTCGGCGGATATTCTCTATATGTAGATAAGCAAAAGCTCGATAATCAAAAGTCGGATGTCTGGGTGTATCCCTATAAAATGCTTCGCAAACACGGGGAACTGACCGAAGAGCTCTGGATGTTTGATTATAAAAATGTAATAGAAGTAAGTCTGGAAGGCGGCTCCGGGCAGGCTGCCGGAATTGTCATAAACGGTGAGAATGTTGAATGTATAGCACTAAATCATCAGATTGCTCTGTTTGCCTCCATGGAGGGAGACTGGATTATTGCCGTAAGCTCCAAGAACATCCAGCCGCTGTCTATGGACGACGGGATTATAACCAGCTCTGGCAACTCAGACGGCTTTTACATAGCGGTTGGCAAATCGGCCGCTGAGGCAACTGCCTTGATTCAGGATGCCCAGAAACATGCTGTCCGCTGGAAAGCTGAACGTGTGAAGCGGATGGAAGATTTTTTGAACCATAATGTACATGTGGACTCCAGCTCGGAGTTGCTCACCCTTGCGCTGAATTGGCTGAATCTCACGATGGATCAATTGGTGACAAGGCAGCAGGGAGAGGGGATTTACGCCGGTCTGCCCTGGTTCAATGAGTACTGGGGGCGCGATCAATTTATTGCTCTTCCGGGTGCAGCGCTCGTAAGCGGACAATTCGAGACGGCCAAGCACATCCTGTTATCTTTTGCGGAATTTCAGGATACGGAGGAGTCATCCAGAACTTTCGGCAGGGTGCCGAATATTCTCGCTCCCCAGAACATTGATTACCATACCACTGACGGTACACCACGTTTTATTATCCAGCTGCAGGATTATGTAAAATACTCCGGCGACACTGCAATCATCACGCAGTTGTACCCGGCGGTGCAGAACAGTATAGAAGGATCGATCCGCAACTGGGTGGATGATAAAGGATATCTTACACATAAAGATAATGAAACGTGGATGGATGCCCGCGATGCGGATCTGAACTCTTATTCGCCAAGGGATACCCGGGCCAATGATATACAAGCACTTTGGTACAATCAGCTTCGGGCGGGAGTATATTTTGCGGAAGTTATGAACGATCAAGAAAATGCAGCCAAATGGGATGCCATTGCTGAGAAGTTAAAGGGGAATTTCGAGCTGGACTTCCGTGATCAGACACATCCTTATCTGGCAGACCGGTTGACTGCGGAGGGCGAAGCGGAATTCTCCTTGCGTCCGAACCAGCTGTTTGCTCTGGATATGCTCGAAGACAGTGAATATAAGAGCAAAGTTATCCGCACAGCATGGGAGGAACTGGCTTATCCTTGGGGAGTTGCCTCACTCGACCGTCATCATCCGTTGTTTCATCCCTTTCACCTAACGGAGCTATATCACAAAGATGAAGCTTATCACAACGGCGCGGTATGGACCTGGTTAAACGGCATCGCCATGCAGCGGATGATTGAAGCAGGCCAGCCAGAAACGGCATACAAGCTGTTCCGAAATATGAACTGGCAAGCGCTGAATCTCGGTGTAGTCGGAGGACTGAGTGAGAATCTGGATGCTTACCCTCAGGTGGGTGAGGACTGGGCGAAGCTAACTGGAGCTTATTTGCAGGCCTGGTCCAATGCGGAGCAGCTGCGGGTCTGGTACCAATATTTTCTTGGCATCCGGCCGGATATGATCCGCCGCACGCTTACGCTTGCACCTAGAATCCCTGAAGAGATCAAAGAGTTGCACTATCAGGTCAAAGTAGGTGGCGGCAGCATTAATGCAGGATATTCTGCGGAAGCTTCCGGACAGACCTATCAATACAGCTTTAATGGAATTGGGCTGACTGTAATTATTGATATTTTGCCTTTTGAGGTCGCGAGTATAGAGGTTGAATCCAATACCATGCTGGAGATTAACCGGGCTGAGCATACATTAAAGATTACTCAGCGTGATGCGGAGGGTAAGATCATTACAGGCACTGTTATACCACAATCAAAAGAAAGAACCCGGTGGCAGTCGCGAAGCGATCAGATCTTTAAGGATGTCAAATTTGCAGAGCCATTGCCTCTGAATGCGCATCCGGTGATGCGGCGGTACAATGTTTCAACAGAAAGCCCGAGTGACTAGAGGATGTCTTCAAACTGGAAGAGCTTTGGGGAAGCAGAGATTTAGTATTGAAAGTAGGGGCCCTAAAAAACCACGGCGGGTTCGTTTACTCGGACGGACTCAGGAGGCGCTATGGAGAGTAAAACACCTGTTTATTCTCTTTGGCGGACCCAGATGCAGCTATTTGCTCTAATCTCTCCTATTTATAAGTAACTGAATGCGAATAAAGGCTATACGGTCCGCGAACCTAGTAAAAAGAGCTAACCAGTATAAATAGAGGCTATACAGTCCGCAGCTTGCGGGGATGATCTGCTAAGTGCGTATACCGGTGTTTTTTCGGGTTACGTACTCCGATACTTTTATGGTGCACTTTCCGGTACGTACTCCTTATCAGCTATGCATTCTATCTAAAAACGGCCAGCAGGGAGAAATAACTGCGCTGGAGTCCGTTTTCCTACTGTAACAGGCTAAAAGCCCCAAATAAGTACAACTCGGTCCGTTCGTGCTCAGAGCACCCATGATTCCTTAGGGCATACAGCAGCTGGTTTTGGCGGGGAAGCGGTTTGAAGATACGCCTTAGAATAAAAGAATGTTGCAGCCGCCCTTTGGGCGGTTTTTTAAAATATAATTTATTTGAGGACGGCGAAGCCGCTCCGCTTGTGACAGAGGAAAAGTTACGTTCGATGTCGCTTTCGATACGCCATTGGCGGCTCACCGACAATTTTCTTGAATACGGAGTTGAAAGTGTCAATATCCCGGTATCCTACCGACCCGGCAATCATACTGATCTTGAGATCAGAGGTGCGCAGCCGTTCGCAGCTTTTTTGAATCCGCAGGTGCTGCAGATAGGAGCCAAAGGACTGGCTGGTATGTTTGAGGAACATACGTTGGAGATGCCGGCTGCTCCAGCGGGACATTTGGGCCAGATGGGCAAGAGTGATTCCCTCGGAAAGCTTCTGCTCCATAAATAGAATGACCTGGGCGAAATCGGAAGCCTCGATTGTGGACCTGTCTTGATCCGCATATAGTTGTCTGTATACGGTGACTATCAGCTGGCTCAGCAGTGTTTGCAGCATAGTTACGGAGCCGATGCCAGGCACAGACATTTCGCGGTGTAGATTCAGCATTAGTTTCTCTATCGAGCCGTCCCAATCCGAGACGGAAAAATAAGCTGAGCCGCTGCTGCCGAGCGACTGCAGATGTTCTATAATTGGTGATTCTTCTTGGAGCAGGGCGGACAAACGGTCCACCATATGATCATCAAAAAGACAGTTGTAGACAATCAAAAGGTCCTGTTCTGGATGAGATGTGGCCGGCCGGAACACGTGGGATACGCCCACTGGAATCACGAACAGCATGCCTTTGCGGACCGGAATAACAGCTTGATCAATGTGATGAAAACCCCGCCCTTCAGCGACGTAGCAATATTCAATAAAGTCATGGGAGTGATAAGGAGCGAAGAAGTTTTCCGCGTAGCGGTTGACCAGCAAGTGCAGATTGTTCTGCAGTAAACTCTCGCTTTTGAACAATTGTGCGGATCGTTGCATGTAGTCTCCTCCTATAAAAAATGGCATGATTTCAGGGATATATTGACCGTATTACCGGGTAATGAAAGCGGTGCCGAAGCTATAATTATAGAGCAATGATTAAATTATAGCTATAGAGGGAGGATCACACCGATATGTTCTCAATTGTAAAACTTCGCTGTGAGTACAAACAAAACCCGCTCGGCATCGATCTCGCTGCACCCCGAATCAGCTGGCAGCTGGTAACGGATCGCAGAGATTGCAAACAGGCTGCTTACCAGATTCAGGTTGCTGTGGATAGCGGCTACCGTGAAATGAGCTGGGATTCCGGCAGAGTGGAGTCATCGCAGTCCATTCATGTCGAGCTGGATCAGGTGAAGCCGGACGCACGCACACGTTACTATTACCAAGTTAGGGCATGGGATCAAAGCGGAGTGTGCTCCCGCTGGTCGGAGACTGCATTTTTTGAAACCGGGCTAATGGGTGAGCAATGGGAGGGAGAGTGGATCAGTGCTCCAACCGAGTATTTCACTGAAGATTCCGAGGTTTGCCCGCAGCTTCGTACATTCGTTGAGCTTAAAGGGACGGTTGCAAGTGCAAGAATTTATGTTACCGCACTGGGTCTATACGAGCTGCAGTTGAACGGCCGGCGTGTAGGAAATCACTATTTCACTCCCGGCTGGACGAGTTACGGCAAACGCTTACAATATCAAACGTATGATGTAACCACTCTCCTGTCCGGGGGGACAAATGTGCTAGGCGCACTGCTGGGGAATGGCTGGTACAAGGGACATCTGGGATGGAAAAAGGAGAAAAAAATCTATGGATCTACAACAGCGCTTTTACTGGAACTTCATATAAAATATACGGATGGCAGTACGCAGCGCATCCATACCGGGCAAGGCTGGGAGGCGGCAGAAAGCGCGATCCGCATGTCGGATATCTATATGGGTGAGACTTACGATGCGCGGCTGGAGCGTAATCTTATGAGTACATCGGAAGCAGGATGGCATCCCGTTGCTGTCATCGGGCATTCCAAAGATATTATTGTGGCACAGGAAAATGTTCCTGTAACCCGGAATGAGAGTCTGCAGCCTATTGCAGTGCTGACAACTCCCCAAGGCGATAAAGTTCTGGACATGGGGCAGAACATGGTCGGTTGGCTCAAATTTTCGGTACAGGGGAAGGCCGGCGAGACCGTTGAACTTCAGCATGCCGAAATATTGGACCGGGACGGCAATTTCTACCGGGAAAATATCCGTAGTGCGACGCAGCTCATCCGCTATACGCTGAAGGGTGATGAAATAGAGGGCTATGAGCCTCATTTCACCTTCCATGGGTTTCGTTATGTGAAGCTTACAGGCTTCCCGGAAACCGTTCAACTTGAGGATTTCACAGGTGTGGTGGTGCATTCAGATATGGAGCGTACCGGGGACTTCCAGTGTTCGGATCCCTTGGTGAACCAGCTGCATCATAATATTCTTTGGGGGCAGAAGGGGAACTTTCTGGATGTGCCAACCGACTGCCCGCAGCGGGATGAACGGCTCGGCTGGACCGGTGATGCGCAGATGTTTGTCCGTACAGCTTCGTATCTGATGAACACTGCCCCGTTTTTCACCAAGTGGCTGCGGGATTTGAAGGCGGATCAGACCCCTGAAGGAGGCATTCCGTTTTATGTTCCCAACCTGACGGAAGCTTTCTCTGACGGCTGGGGAGAGACAAGCAACTCGTCGGCAGCTTGGGGTGATGCAGCTGCAGTCTGTCCATGGACGATCTATGAAATGTACGGCGACAAGCGGCTTCTGGCAGAACAGTATGAGAGTATGAAAAGCTGGGTGGGATATATTCGCGCCCAGGGAGACAATCCTTATTTGTGGAATACCGGATTTCATTTCGGGGACTGGCTGGCGCTGGATTCAAAGCCGGACAGCTATGTTGGAGCCACAGATCCCAATTACGTAGCTACCGCATTTTATGCCTATTCGGTTTCACTGACAATTAAAGCTGCTGCCGCACTGGGAAATACAAAGGATGCAGATAATTACCGCGAATTACATCGTAGAATCCTTGAAACCTTCCACGAAGAATATGTGAATCCAGACGGGCAGATATCCGTCCCTACCCAAACGGCTCAGGTGTTGGCGCTGCGCTTTGATCTTATAGACGGGGCAGCAAAGGAGCAGGCCATCCTGAAACTGGCAGAACTGCTCGCCGAAGCCGGAGATCATCTGACAACAGGCTTTGTCGGCACGCCTTATCTGAATCCTGTACTTAGTGACAGTGGACACAACGATCTTGCCTACAAACTGCTCTTTCAGAAGGATTATCCATCCTGGCTCTATCAAGTGACTAAAGGGGCAACAACGATTTGGGAGCATTGGGACGGGATCAGGGAGGACGGCAGCTTCTGGAGTGCAGACATGAACTCCTTTAATCACTACGCATACGGAGCCATTGGAGAATGGCTGTACCGTTATGTTGCCGGAATGGGGCCGGACGAAGCCGAGCCGGGATTTAAGAAGGTTCATATCCGTCCGAGACCGGGCCAAGGCATGGATTTCGCTAAAGCCAGTCTAGAAACTATGTATGGCACAGTGGCTTCGTCATGGCGGCGGCTGGAGGATGGCGGCATGGAAGTTCAGATTACGGTCCCCGCAAATACAAGTGCGGTAGTTATACTTCCGGGAGCAACGCTGCAGGGATTGCTTGAGAGCCGCATTCCGGTGGAGCAGGCTGAAGGCATTTACAGCACATTGCCTGCAGAAACTGGTGTGCAAATAGAAATGGGATCGGGCAGCTACCAATTTACTTACGGGTATCCTTCGTAAATGCTGTAATTGCTGCTGTTCAGACTCGGCGGCGTCAGGTTCTTACTCTACAGTGAGAGCCTGACGCTGTTTTTTTTCGCTTAATTATGCATTATGATCTTTGCACTTAGGCTCTGGCAAACGTTTTAACTGCAGACAAAACTTAGAGGAAAACATTAAAGTACATAGCTAAACTTTTTTGAATTAATATTGCGGCTAATCAAGGGTCTGGCGGCTTTAGCTTAGCACTTGCATAAATGTTGTACGATTACATTAGAAACGAAAGGAGGAGATCTTACTTGGAAAAAGATAACGTTGCTTTCACGCTGCACTTGAGCGCAAAGCCCGGCGAAATCTTTACTTTTGGCACTTACCCGCAGACGCTTGGCGGCGAGGACAGAACACCGATTAAGTGGCGGGTGCTGCAAAATTCGGGTAGTGAGCTATTCATTTTGAGCGAGTACATTTTGGATTGCAGGCGATATCATGGGGAGTACGCTGATATTACATGGCGTGACTCTGATTTGCGAAGGTGGCTGAACGATGAGTTTTATAATGCCGCATTCAATGGCTCCGAGAAGAGGTTCATCAAGACTACACATTGCGCTGATAATGGAGAGGGTAGTGCAGACACGGAGGACAAGGTTTTTTTGCCCAGTGTTTCGGAGGTGAAAGAATTGACCTATAAACTTGATGAAGTCTCTTTAAGTGCGAAACGTCGGGCAACAGCAACAGAATTTGCCAGAATAAAAAAGAACGATGGATGCCACTTGTACGTGTATAATAAAAAAGTGAAAAATGACTACATCACCGAGGAGGGTGAAGAATTGGGCTGCTCCTGGTGGTGGCTGAGAACTCAGCATGGCAGTTCTTCACGCGCGTTTTTTATTGGCCCTCGCAGCAGCGTTCGCAGTTATGGACGTGTCAACTTAGCTTGTTACGGTGTGCGTCCCGCTTTAATAATACATTTTCAATGATAACGATCGGCGCTGGATTATTCATGGAATCGGCCATCTTTTCCGTAGAATTACCTCTCATAGGTTATACTGCGTAATCTCTATAATGAAGGTGTATTGCATAGAAAGGAGGAGCATCGGCTACAGCTACGATCAAGCACCTACACATTTTGGAGGAGGAGTATCATGCGCAGCAAGTATCTTGCAGGCTCACTAGTAGTCATTCTGCTGATCTCAAGCTGGTTCCTGGCCGTTGGGCCTTTCGCACCCGTATCTGCGGCTGGCGGAACGAACCTGACGCTGGGAAAGAACGTAACTTCGAGTGGACAATCTCAAACGTACAGCCCGGACCACATCAAAGACAGCAACCAGGAAACCTACTGGGAAAGCACGAACAATACATTCCCCCAATGGATTAGTGTCGATCTTGGAGCAAGTACGAGCATGGATCAAATAGTGCTCAAAGTTCCTGCAGGCTGGGAAACCCGTACGCAAACGCTGGCCATCCAAGGCAGCACGAACGGCATAACGTTTACAGATATTGTCGGTTCCAAGGAATACGTATTTAATCCGGCGGTGGCTGGCAATTCAGTTACCATTCATTTCACCGCTGTCAGTACACGTTACGTCCGTCTGAACGTAACAGCCAATACCGGCTGGCCAGCCGCACAACTCTCTGAATTCGAAATTTATGGTACCGGCAGCATTACACCAACACCAGCACCAACAGCGACTCCTACTCCTACACCAACAGCTTCACCAACGGTTACACCGGCACCAACAGTCAACCCGACAGCAACTCCAACGACTTCTCCGGGCAGCAACATTGCCACCGGCAAACCAATCAGCGCATCCTCAAGTACTCAATCGTTCGTGGCTGCTAATGCAAACGATAATAATACAAGCACATACTGGGAAGGCAGCGGCAATCCAAGTACATTAACGCTTGATCTCGGCGCAAATCACAACGTTACATCGGTCGTGCTCAAGCTCAATCCGTCCACTGAATGGAGTACGCGCACACAAACCATTCAAGTCCTCGGCCATAACCAGGACACGACGACTTTTGGCAGTCAGGTATCCGCACAATCGTATACATTTAATCCGGCCTCCGGTAATACGGTCACTATTCCTGTGACCGCAACGCTCAAACGTATACAGCTTAACATCACAGCAAATTCCGGTGCACCCGCCGGACAAATTGCTGAATTTCAAGTATTCGGCACACCTGCACCGAACCCGGATCTCCTGATTAGCGGCATATCTTGGACACCTGCCGCTCCTGTTGAGAGCAGTGTGATCACGTTGAATGCAACGGTTAAGAACAACGGCAATGCAAGTTCCGCAGCCTCTACGGTGAATTTTTACCTGAACAGTGAACTTGCCGGAACTTCCCCGGTAGGCGCATTAGCGGCAGGCGGGTCGGCGAACGTTTCGCTGAATATCGGAACAAAAGCCGCTGCATCCTATGCCTTAACCGCCAAAGTTGATGAGAGCAACCTTATTATCGAGCAGAACGACACCAACAACAGCTATACGAACGCAGCATCGCTCGTTGTCGCTCCTGTGACTAGCTCAGATCTGGTGGGTACAGTAACGTGGACACCAAGCAACCCGGTTGCCAATAACGCTGTCAACTTTACTGTGAATCTTAAAAATCAGGGAACCATGGATTCAGCAAATGGTGCTCATGGAGTCACTGTAGTTCTTAAGAATTCTGCCGGTTCAACCATTCAAACCTTTAACGGCTCTTACAGTGGTACCCTCGCTGCCGGAGCAGCTGTTCATGTTGCTATTCCGGGGACTTGGGAAGCGCTTAATGGCAACTATACCGTAACTACTACCGTCGCTGCAGACGCCAACGAAGTGACGGCAAAGCAGGCTAACAATGTAAATACAACAAATCTGGTTGTATCTTCTCTTCGTGGGGCAAGTGTACCCTACACACGGTACGACACCGATGACGCTGCCCGAGGTGGAGCTGCAGCCCTGAAGAGTGCACCTACGTTCAATCAGGCATTGATTGCTTCGGAAGCTTCCGGCCAGCGTTATGTGGCACTGCCCTCGAACGGTTCTTATGCCCAGTGGACAGTAAGACCGGGTGAAGGCGGTGCGGGTGTAACCATGAGATTCACCATGCCAGATTCGGCAGACGGTATGGGACTCAACGGTTCGCTGGATGTATATGTAAATGGAGTCAAGGCCAAGACTATTCCGCTGACCTCCTATTACAGCTGGCAGTATTTCTCGGGCGATATGCCGGGAGATGCGCCTAGTGCAGGACGCCCGCTGTTCAGGTTTGATGAAGTGCATTGGAAAATGGACGCAGCGCTGCAACCGGGAGATACGATACGCATTCAGAAGAATAACGGGGACAGCCTGGAATATGGTGTGGATTTCATTGAAATTGAGCCCGTTCCGGCGGCTGTCTCACGTCCGGCAGGTGCAGTCTCTGTAACGGATTACGGGGCAGTGGCGAATGACAATAAGGATGATCTTGCTGCTTTCAATTCTGCTGTTACTGCAGCAGTTGCAGGCGGGAAAACACTTTACATTCCGGCAGGAACCTTCAACCTCAGCAGCATTTGGCAGATTGGCTCGATCAGTAAAATGATAAGCAACATAACAATTACTGGAGCGGGTTACTGGCATACAAATCTTCAGTTCACCAATCCAAATGCGGCGGGTGGAGGCATTTCGCTCCGAATAACAGGCAAGCTTGATTTCAGCAATGTGTATCTTAATTCGAATCTGCGTTCAAGATATGGGCAAAATGCGATTTACAAGGGTTTCATGGACAATTTCGGAACCAATTCCATCATCCATGACGTCTGGGTAGAGCATTTTGAATGCGGCATGTGGGTAGGGGACTATGGGCATACTCCAGCAATCTATGCCAGCGGGTTGGTGGTCGAGAACAGCCGCATCCGCAACAACCTCGCCGACGGAATCAACTTCGCCCAAGGAACAAGCAACTCCACCGTGCGTAACAGCAGCGTGCGGAATAACGGAGATGACGGTCTTGCGGTATGGACCAGCAATACCAATGGTGCACCTGCGGGTGTAAACAATAGCTTCTCCTACAATACGATCGAGAATAACTGGCGTGCAGCGGCTATTGCCTTCTTTGGCGGAAGCGGGCATAAGGCTGACCACAACTACATCATTGACACCGTTGGAGGTTCCGGAATCCGAATGAACACGGTGTTCCCGGGATATCATTTCCAGAACAATACCGGCATTGTATTCTCGGATACAACCATAATCAACAGCGGAACCAGTAAAGACTTGTACGATGGAGAACGCGGAGCGATAGATCTGGAGGCTTCCAATGATCCGATCAAGAACGTAACATTCACTAATATAGATATCATCAACACTCAGCGGGATGCAGTTCAGTTCGGCTACGGAAGCGGATTTGAGAATATTGTGTTTAACAACATCAATATTAACGGTACTGGACTTGACGGGATAACCACTTCGCGGTTCGCGGGGCCCCATCTGGGTGCGGCGATCTACACTTACACCGGCAATGGTTCCGCAACGTTCAAGAACCTGACGACAAGTAATATCGCTTATCCAGCTTTATACTTCATCCAAAATGGGTTTAAGTTGACCATTCAATAAGATTAACTAAAGGCTCCTGCCTGAGAAGGATTCCATTAAGGGATATCTCGGGCAGGGCCTTTTTATATAAACATGGATATCAATCCTGACAGAGCCGGATATCCATGTTATGATATGAATGAATAATAAATTATTCATTCATTCACAAGCAAACTCGACTTAAGCACAGAAGATACTGGAGGGGCTTCAATGAAAAAAGTTACTGCATTTATCGGGAATCATCAGAAGCATTCGACTTACAAGGCAGTATGTGAATTTGAGCGTAATCTCAAAGCTTATGGTAATATTGAGTTCGAAATCGTATTTCTTAAAGATTATCAGCTTGAATATTGCCGGGGGTGTAAGGTGTGTTTTGAAAAAGGGGAGGAATATTGCCCTTTGCATGATGATCGTGACATTCTGATGGAAAAGATGATCCAATCAGACGGAGTTATTTTCGCTACCCCCAATTACGCATTTCATGTATCCGCACCAATGAAGAACCTGCTGGACCGGCTTGCTTTTACATTCCATAGACCGCGGTTTTTTGGGAAGACCTTTACGGCTATTGTTAATCAGGGAATCTTTGGAGGCAACGCTATCGTTAAGTATCTTAGCAGTATGGGGGGGAACTTCGGATTTCGAGTCTCCAAAGGCTGTGTCCTGACGACGCTTGAGCCCCGAAGTGAAGCTGCGCAGAATAAAATAACCCGGGAAATCAAAAAAGCATCTGCGAGATTTTACAAGGACCTTATGCGTGCAGCACCACCAGTTCCTTCTTTTTTCAGGCTGATGACGTTCCGTATGTCCCGTACCAGCATTCAGCTAATGCTCGACGATAAGTCTAAGGATTACCGGTATTACAAGGAAAACGGCTGGTTTGAATCGGGATACTATTACCCGGTTTCCTTAGGGCTTGTCAAAAAAATGGCTGGTCGTATTTTCGATGGAATGGGAAAAAGAATGGTTAAACGCTCATAGCAAGTTACAGTGACTAATTATCTATCGGAGGGCAATAGAGTGGAGGATAAGAAAACAGAGATTTTTAACAATGGTAAAGCTATCTTCAGTACGAAAGGTTTTAAACAAACCAATGTCTCCGACATTACAAAAGCGGCCGGGATTGCAGTAGGCACATTTTATAATTACTTCTCTTCTAAGGAGAAGCTGTTCCTGGAGATCTTCCTGGAAGAAAATGTGAAGCTGAAAAAGAGCATTATGAAATCCATCGACTTAAATGAGGAACCTCTGCCGCTGATCAAAAAATTAATAGCATTAAACATTAATGGAATGAATTCAAACCCAATCCTTAAAGAATGGTTTAATAAAGACGTTTTCTTCAAGATTGAGCAACAATACCGTGAAGAGAACGGAGTCGAACAGGTTGATTTCTTATATGACAGTTTTGCAGAACTGTTCAGAAGCTGGCAGGCTGAAGGGAAGATAAGAAATGACCTGGATGTTGAGCTGATCATGGCTTTTTTCACAGGAATTATCATTATTGACACTCATAAAGATGAAATCGGGATTCAGCATTTTCCGCAGATTATGGATTACATGGCGGAGTTTGTAATGAAGGGGCTGACTGATCATCCGCAGGCAAAACCCATGTAGATTGAAGTTAAGCAGCCGCAACAAGCTGCCGGGAGAACCGGCAGCTTGTTCACTGGATTACTTTGAGATATAGGTACCGCCGCCTTTAATGCAAACTGGCTCGTCATTAATGGATAGCCAAACGTCCACGGAGGAAAGATTGCGGATAATCTTGCGGTCGACACTAAACTTCAAGGAACGGACAGCTTGAATATAATCCATGATTTCGACATTTGTTGCATACCATACATCGGAGTGACCGCCGGCTTTCCGGCAAAAGGCTTCGATCAGTTCCCAATTGTTCTGGCGCTCGAACTCAAAGCTGTGCCCCCAAACATAGCAGAGCCTAAACTTCTGCGAAGGTCCTTCGGTAGTAAAGCGCTCCCAAATCCCTTCAAGCTCATCCTTGTGATGACAAGTGGGATGCCATTCCATAAAATCAAGAGGGACATCAAACTGCCTGGTGGAAACAACAGTACGGCTATATTCAATACCTGCTGCTTGTAGCGGAGGGATGATAGCTGCCGAATACGAACCATAGGGATAAGACATTCCCCGAATCGGATAGTCTACTAGCTGCTCCAGTCGTCTGCGGTCTTCCAATAGCTCCTCCACCACCATGGGTAATGGCAGTCGGTCCAAATGCGGGTGTGTTACAGAATGCGCCGATATTTCATGATTGCGGGCTATGGCCCGTACATCATCAGTCGTAAGAAATCCGGGAGCGTTTAGCATTGCGCTATTGAGATGAAAGGTTCCTCTGATCCCGTATTGATCAAATATTCCGGCCAGACGAATATCGTGTTTTTGCCCGTCATCATAGCTCATGGTGAGTGCTTTGGACATCCCGCCGGGAAATAAATTAAATTGCAGCTTCATCATTACCACACTCCATTAATGTTCATTTATGTAAACAAGCCTGTTAAGCTTTATTATAGTGTAACTCCCCGAAAAATTGGGAGGTTTTTTACACTTAAGGCGTCCCTTCAGCTGAGTTTCTGCAGATGGGACGCCTTTTTTACCATTATGGCTGTTTCAGAAAAGCACTAAATATCATCCGCGTCTCAGTAAAAGGTTAAATGTTGTTCACTCCGCTTTTTTTCTCCGTAAAAAAGTAAAGCAACGCCAGCAGCGGCAAGACCGTTCCGATCAAAGAGGTGAAGCTCCAGCCGCCATGAGCATAGGACCAGCCTCCCAAGGAGGATCCAATAGCCCCGCCCATAAAGAATATGGACATGAACAGACCGTTCAGCCGGCCCCTGGCCTCATTCCCGAGTGAATAAATTGCACGCTGTCCAAGCACGAGATTTCCCGACACTGCCATATCCAGGGTAATAGCGGCGAGTACAAGCAGGAGTAGAACTGCTCTGGAATGGCCTTGAAGCAGAAAAGCCAATAGAAAGGAAAGTGTAGCCAAAACCATCGCCAGTCCGGTTAAACGGCGGGTCCAGCCTTTGTCCGCCAGACGTCCGGCGATTGGAGCCGCTACGGCTCCTCCCACACCGGCTAAAGCAAACCATGCAATCCCTTGCTGGGACAATCCAAACTCATCTGCCAAATGTAAAGGGACCGCAGTCCAGAAAAGGCTGAAGGCTCCAAAAAGAGAAGCTTGATAAAAGGCGCGGCGCCGCAATACCGGCGTTTGCTTGAATAAAGTAACCAGCGACAGGGTTAACTCTCCATAGTTCATTGCCCGCGAGGGCATACGTTTCGGAAGAATCCGCGACAGCAAGACCGACAGTACAGCAATCAGAACCGCGGAGATTGCAAATACAGACCGCCATCCCCAGAAGCTTGCAGTAAAGCTGGCTAATGGACGGGAGAACATAATGCCGAGCAGAAGTCCGCTCATCACATTTCCCACCACACGTCCACGTTGTTCTTCAGAAGCCAGATAAGTAGCATAAGGGACCAGAATTTGAGCGACTACAGAACCTAATCCAATAAAAAAGGAAGCCGTCAGGAACAGTGCTGCGTGATGTACGAAAGTCGCCGCCACTAGAGCAATTACGACGACGATCAGCGAAACCACGGCAAGACGCCGGTTTTCGATAATATCACTAAGCGGTACAATGAACAGCAGACCCAGAACATAACCGATTTGAGTAATGGTAACTATTAATCCAGCTGCTGCTGAGGACAGTCCTGTTGCAGCACTGATCGGACCCACTAACGTTTGTGCGTAATAAAGATTGGCAACGATGATACCGCAAGAGGCCGCGAGTAGAAAGGTAATCCATCCCGGAATAGGCTGACCCTTCACTTCTTGTTCATTTTGCATTGTAATCCTCCTCATTTCATAAAAGTATGGTTTAAATAATATACTGAACGTTCAGTTCACTAATTCATAATCAAATAATATACTGAACGTATCGTTTTGTAAATAGGTAATTTTGATTTTCTTTTTGTGGGCAATTAAGTATAATGAACGTATAGTATTTATAAATGTGGGATTGTGATGTTATTTGCGAAGGGGACTGATAGTGTGAATACCAAACGAGGGCGTCCACGCAACATGGAGACTCAGAGTTCGATTTTGAAATCGTCCTATGAACTGCTTCTTGAGCATGGTTTTGCGGCAGTAACCGTAGAGAAAATTGCAGAGCGTGCCGGGGTTAGCAAAGCTACGATCTATAAGTGGTGGCCCAATAAAGCGGCAGTTGTAATGGATGGCTTCCTTTCAGCGACTACAGAAAGGCTGCCGTTGCCGGATACAGGTTCGGTGTACGAGGACATCCTTATCCACGCCACGAATCTGGCCCGTTTCCTGATTAGCCGGGAAGGCAAAATGATTACCGAGATTATCGGTGAAGGACAACTCGATGAGGGTCTGGCAGAGGCGTACCGGACACGGTATTTTCAGCCGCGCAGGCTGGAGGCCAGACAACTATTGGAGCAAGGCGTCAAGCGGGGGGAGTTAAATGCAGAACTCGATATCGGGATATGTACGGATCTCATTTACGGTCCTATTTTCTACAGATTATTATTAACTGGTGAAACACTTGACGATGTCTATATTCAGAAACTTGTAAAGCTTGGTTTTCAGGGAGTTGCTCCCATTGCAACGTATAAATGAAGAATGACCGTGTCCAGGTGAATTATCTGGATACGGTCATTTTATTGATCTAAAATATTTTGAAAAGCAGATATATTACAGCGATGATTCCGGCGATGATCAGCCAGCTGGATATTTCATCCCACAGACTGGGAACGCCCCGGGAGTGAAGCTTCTGTTCGTTTACATCAAAGTTGGCTTTATGGCCTACATGGTCCGTTGTACGGGGCGGAGGAGAGTTATTGCCATCAAACATATAAATCAGCTCCTTGCTTCATTATTAGTTAATTATAACCTTTTGAGAACATTAAAGGAAGGTTGATCTGTGGTATAACATGTGAGCGCGGTAAAAATAAATCAATCGTTTTCCCGTTGAAAGGCGTCTTACTTACATGAACTCTTTCAGAGGGCCTCTTCTACATGCCAACACTATAGAAAGAGAGGGGGAGTGGCGATGGTAGAAAATACGATGAATGAGGTCAGAATGGTGGATGTTGCCGAGATGGATGAAGAAGCTTTTTTTCAGCGGCTGTATGTGGAGCACCGCAAGTTGTACTCGATCGCGTTCAGCTACCTGAGAAGTGAAGCTGACGCGCTGGAAGTGGTGCAGGAAGCGTCTTGCCGGGCATGGATCAAGCGCAAAAAGCTCAAAGACGAGCAAGCCTTTACACCCTGGGTGATACGAATTACCATCAACTGCTGCATGGATGAACTCCGGCGCAAAAAACGTGTGTTTCCGGCGGAGACACTGATAGAAGAAGCGGCGCAGGAAATGAAAAGCAATGAACGGATTGACCTGGAACGGGCGATGGACCGGTTGAAGCCGAAATACCGGCATGCGGTGATTCTAAAATACTACCAGGACATGACAACTGCCCAAATTGCCAATGTGCTGCAAAAACCGGAGGGTACGGTTAAAACCTGGCTTCGCGAGGGACTTAAGCAGCTGCGGGATTATCTGTAGAGATACGGGAGGTGAAAGAACATGCTTGACAAAGAAGAACGCGTTCTGCGCCAGAATGTGGATGAAGTAAAGCATAATGCTGAATCCCTTGAGGAAATGAAACTCTATAATGCAATGCGAGGTGGAATCATGCAGGGGAAAAAACGAGAAAAGCGGCGCAGCTATTTCTACGGAATGGGTGTAGTAATCGCAGCCGCTGCAGCAGCACTGTTTCTTTTTAATATCAATGATGCTCCAGGAACGGAAGTTGCCGAACAATCGCCGCAGAGCTACACAGCTACCACTAAACCATGGACCGATTCCGCAAAATTTAGCGGAGCCTCCATGAAAGATAGGTCTTTTCAAAGCATACTAGACCGGAATCTTATAAAGCCAGTCTACCAAAGCGTGGAGAAAAACGGCCTGCGGGTCGAAGTGATGGGCGCCGTTGCGGACACACGGAAGTTGTTTATTTTGTATAGTGTACACAACAATACGGACCAAACGGTATCTCATGCTGATTTCTCATTGGATTTTGGAGCTTTTGAAGCAGCGTCTATCGGAGCGAGTTTAGAGATAACTGCTCATAGTAGTCAAATCAACGCGGGCCAAACCTCCTATTTCATCTATACGAATAACCTGTCACCCACGGTTGACTATCCCAAGGAAGTGACATGGAATGTGATGCTGTACCAAACTTCAGGCAAGGGACTCCAGACTAACCTGTCAATTCCTTTCAAGCTTGATCCGGACATGTTCAAGGAACAGACACGAACGCTACATCCCGAAAGCAATCTGATCGTTGATGGTCAGACCATTAAAGTGAATCAGGTGCTCTATACTCCGCTGAACACCTATGTGGATTTGGAATTTGATAAGAATAATGATAAACAAGTCTTCAGCCTGATTGAGCCTGTGCTGATTGTTAAAAGCGCAGGAAAGACGGTGAAATCCTACTACCCCGGCATCATCACAGCCGATAATTCCGAGGTCTATTCGGACCGCTCCCAGTCCACGCTTTACTTCAAGAACACCCAGGACGGCCAGCCGGACGCTGCCACATTGAAGACCTTCGGAATTGCTGCTCTTGATAAAGATCAAATGAAAATTAAAGTCGATCTAAGCAAAAAGCAGATGATCGAAGCTCCGGGCACAGACCTTTCTATTATTAAGTCTGAAGAGGGGGCGGAAGCTGGAAAGATCCTGTTCCAGCAAACGTTTCAGAAAGCCCCATTGAACAGTATCATTAGTATGCGGCTGTCGGATACCTTTACCGATGCCAATGGTCAATCCCACAAAACGGCGGGTGTGAACGGCCAAATCAGTAGAATTTCTTCGAACAAGGAGAGTACGGCCGTAGATAAATACCTCTATAATTTTGGAAAGGAAGCCGTTGAATACCCGCAACCGCTAACCTTAACTATTGAGCGGTATTGGAACCCGATTATGGACACGCAAACTGTAGAGTTCTCATCGCAAAAATAGGTACTGTCTCCTGTAATGAGATTTTTATTTAAACGGAATTTAACCTTTCACCAACCCGATTTTTAAACTACGTCTTTTACAATAGACCAGTAGGGGAGAGGCGATTATCCGATTACGTTCAAAGACTTGTTACAGGGAGCAGTGAAACCGATGGAAGAGAAAAAGAAAAAGAAGATTAAATTTTGGAGAATTGTTAGAAGTATTATACTGCTATTATTAGTAGTCTTGATTCTCGGTGTGGTTGCGAATATGCTGGTGACTAAGTACGAACAAAAGAGATACCCTGCATGGGGCCAACTCGTGGAAGTCTCCGGCAAGAAAATGCATGTGTACACCAAAGGCGAGACGGGAAACACCATTGTTCTATTAAGCGGCCTGGGGACAGCAGCGCCTGTCTTGGATTTCGAACCTTTGATGAATGAGTTGGCTCAAAACAATAGAGTCGTCGTCGTGGAGCCTTTCGGATCTGGCTGGAGTGAGCGGACTTCAAAACAACGAACTGTGGAAAATATCGTTGAAGAATGGCGGACCGCTTTGCAAAAGGCAAATGTAAAAGGCCCTTATATCCTAATGCCCCACTCTATATCCGGAATTTATAGCATGTATTATGCCAATAAATATCCGTCTGAGGTAAAAGCAGTAATAGGCATTGATCCAACCTTGCCGCAGGCGGTTGAGTATTTCAAAGAGTCTGCGCCCGCGATGCCTAAATATTTGAGCATGGCGGCACCAACCGGACTTGTAAGATTGGCAACCTACGTAAGCCCTAAGAATGTTCTACCGATATCTGCTGATGGAACTTATTCTGATGAGAATTTAAAGCTGACCAAGATCCTCACTGCATGGAATGCCTATAATAAGAATGTAGTAAATGAAGCAAGCGAAATTAACAACAATATCAAAAAAACAAAGAACCTGTCATTCCCTTCAAACGTACCTGTAATGATTTTTACTACAAAACCGGACAAAGTGAATGAAGAAGGCAAATCTAACATTACCTTTTACGAAAACCAGCTTAAGAATGTAGCTTCTAACAAGCTCGTCGTATTGGAAGGGCATCATTATCTGCATTGGACCCATTCCAAGAAGATTTCAGAGGAAGTTAATGAATTCCTCACTGCATATCCAGGGAACTAATAGTACACAAATGAGCCGCTTCAACAAATAAGTCAAGCACCTCTTACGAGAGGGGCTTGGCTTTTGCAATTCCTGCCTTGAATTATTTCTTGTGATAAAGTTGCTCTCGACTAAAACAGCAATATAAGCGAATATAAATAAAGCAATACTATAACCTAGAAACAACTATGGGGGTACATATATGAGAAAGCCAATTATTGCCGTGGATATGGATGATACGATCTGTCATCTGGTCAAGCGGGCAATTTATCATAACAACAATGATTTTCCTACGCATCTGCTGCGGTATGAAGATATGCTTGATTGGGATACCGATCATCTGCGTCATCCGGATTGCACTCAGGAAATCTTCTACGGGCGGCCCGGTCTGTTTGAGGAGCTTGAACTGTTCGACGAGCATGTTGTCGGGGAAATGGAGAAGCTGCATAACGCTTATGATGTAATTATCGTTACGGCTGCACAGCCGAAGACAGTCGTCGAGAAGTGGAACTGGCTTCAGAAGCATATGCCCTTTATTCCAATCGAGAACTTCTTTCCTTGCAAGCGGAAGACGCTGATTAACTACGATCTGCTCATTGATGACGGGGTACATAATTTGGTGCCAGCATTGCAGGAGGGAAGGAAAGTACTCTGCATTCCACATCCTTGGAACCTGAAGGCCCGGGAGCAATATGCGTTTCCGCTGCTTACCACCTGGAAAGGTGCCAAAGAGCAGGTTGATCTAATCCTCGGGGGTTAGCCCGTTTCATCTTAATACAATCTTAATACCACAGCCAAAGTTGTAACACTATGCAGATTTTGCTCATGATATACTAGCGCTAAAAGCGAAGATATTGTAAAAGGGGTAGCCAAATGGCAACAAACCGCACCGGCTCAGCTTCCGTATTTGAGCAGATTCCAGACATACCGGAAGAGAAAAGACTTGGAAGACTGAAAATATTCTTCGGTTACGCGGCAGGTGTCGGCAAGACTTGTGCCATGCTGAGTGCCGCCCATGAGGAACAAAAAGCCGGAATTGATGTTGCTGCAGGCTATATTGAGTCTCATTACAGGCCGGAGACGCTGATTCTGCTCAAGGGTCTGGAACTGATGCCGCCACTGGAAGTCACCTATAACGGTATCCTTACAGAGGAGTTTGATCTGGACCGTGCGATCCGGAGAAGACCTGATCTTATCCTGTTAGATGATCTGGCTCATATCAATGCAGCTGGCAGCCGGCATAAAAAAAGATATCAGGACATAAGCGAGCTGCTTCGCGCAGGAATCCATGTCTATACCACCATTAATGTGCAGCATATTGAAAGCCTGCAGGATGTAGTCGCTTCAATAACCGGTATTTCTGTAGAGGAGCGTATTCCTGATAGTGTATTCGATAGTGCCGATCAGGTTGAACTGGTTGATATTGAACCCGATGATTTGATCGACCGCCTGAACAAGGGGAACATTTATCCGGATGAAGAAGCACAAAGGGCAAATGCCCATTTGTATATCAAAGAAAAACTGACTGCCTTGCGTGAGATTGCACTGCGGTACACGGCAAATCAATTGAACAGAATCGCTTCACACATCGGTACTCAGGTAAAAACCAACGAATATTATGCCAAAGACCATGTCCTGGTCTGCCTTTCTTCGGCGGCTACCAATAAAAAGGTGATCCGCACGGCGGCGAGAATGGCGGAGGCTTTTCACGGGGAATTCACCGCATTGTTCGTGGAGACACCGAAGACGCAAAAGCTAACCCAAAAAAACAAGGCGGAACTTAGAGCGAACTTTAGGCTTGCAGAGCAGCTTGGCGCACAAATTGCCACAGTCTACGGAGAAGATATCCCTGGACAGATTGCGGAGTATGCCAAAGCAAGCCGGGTTTCGAAGATCGTGGTGGGGCGCTCCCATAACAAAAAGAAGTGGTTTGCAAAAGCGAATTTGGCCGATAAGCTGACCGCATCTGCACCCAATATCGACATTTATATTATTCCGGACACCCAGCCTACGTTCTATAAAAGATTTCCGCAATATGTGAGCTATCCCGAGCTGTCACTGGCTGACACAGCCAAGACGACTGGAATTCTGGTTGTCTGCACCTTAATCGGACTGTGGTTTAATTATCTCGGTTTCAGGGAAGCAAATATTATCACGGTCTATATTCTGGGGGTGCTGCTCAATGCGATGGTTACCGGAGGCCGGCTGTACAGCGCTGTGTCTTCGGTTGTTAGTGTGCTTGTGTTTAATTACTTTTTTACCAAACCTTATTTTTCTTTACAGGCGTATGGTTCGGGTTATCCGGTTACCTTCCTGGTGATGCTGTCGGCTTCCTTTATCACAAGCACTCTGACAATGCGGGTAAAAGAGCAGGCCCGGCAATCCGCGCAAAAGGCTTATCGGACAGAGGTGCTTCTGGAGACAAGCCGTAAACTGCAGCAGGCGAAAGACACCACGGCAATCATTCATGAGACGGCACAGCAAATGGTGAAGCTGCTGGACAGAACGATTATCTTTTATCCGGTTCAGCAAGACAGCTTATCTGAGCCGCTCGTTTTTTTAAAGGAAGAGTCGGCTGTGGATCCTCAAGAGTTTTCGGGCGGAAATGAACAAGCTGTTGCGGACTGGGTCTATAAGAATAACAAACGGGCCGGGGCTACCACAGATACCTTCTCTGCCGCCAGTTGCTTGTATCATGCGGTGCGGGGAGGAGATTGCGTATTTGCAGTGGCAGCCATCGCCATGGATAAGGAAGACCCGCTGGAGGTTTTTGAGAAAAGTCTGATGATTGCCATGCTGGGAGAATGTGCGCTGGCGCTGGAAAAAGAAATGCTAAACGAAAAACAAAAAGAAATCTCGATCCAAATTCAGCAGGAACAGCTGCGGGCGAACCTGCTGCGGGGAATCTCCCATGATTTGCGTACCCCCCTGACCAGTATATCCGGCAATGCGGGAATCCTCATCGGAAACTCCAAGGTGCTGAGCGAGGAACAGAAGAAGGGGCTGTACACCGATATTTATGATGATTCCATGTGGCTTATTAATCTGGTGGAGAACCTGCTGTCCATTACCCGGATTGATAATGGGTCATTAAATCTGAATATGCAGGGAGAGCTTCTGGAGGAAGTTATTGCGGAAGCTTTGCTTCATATTCATCGAAGCAGCATAGATCATATGATCAGCACCGTACTTGATGAAGAGCTGCTTATGGCTAAAATGGATTCCCGGCTGATTATTCAGGTCCTGATCAATATTGTCGACAACGCAATTAAATATACCGGGACCGGGTCGCATATTACAGTCTCGGCGAGACGCGATAAAGAAATGGTCAGTGTAGAGATTTCCGATGACGGTCCCGGTATCCCGGAAGAAGCGAAGGCCAAGCTGTTTGACATGTTCTATACGGCGGATAATATCCGCGGAGATGGCCGCCGCGGGTTGGGACTCGGGCTTTCATTGTGTAAATCTATTGTCACTGCTCATGGAGGCACAATAAGTGTGAAAGATAATGTTCCGCAAGGTACAGTATTCCGCTTTACCCTGCAGGCCGTGGAGGTGGTTGTTCATG
Source organism: Paenibacillus sp. FSL H3-0321 (assembly GCF_038002865.1). Taxonomy (NCBI): domain Bacteria; kingdom Bacillati; phylum Bacillota; class Bacilli; order Caryophanales; family Paenibacillaceae; genus Paenibacillus; species Paenibacillus sp. FSL H3-0321. Next base: position 51,216 of record NZ_JBBODH010000001.1, read on the forward strand.
AATAAGCCTTTAATTCTTGTCGTCGAGGATGACAAGCCCATCCGCAAATTGATTACTACAACACTGGAGACGCAGGGCTATAAGTACCATACAGCTGAAACAGGCCAGGCCTCGATTCTGGAGGCGGTCTCCAAGCAGCCGGATATTATGATACTGGACCTCGGACTTCCTGATATGGATGGCGTAGATATTATAAAGAAGGTTCGGGCATGGTCGAATATCCCGATTATTGTAGTCAGCGCCCGCAGTGAAGACCGGGACAAAATCGACGCGCTGGATGCAGGCGCAGACGATTATCTGACCAAACCCTTCAGCGTGGAGGAACTGCTGGCGAGGCTCCGGGTCAGCCTGCGGCGCATCCGGTACGATAGTGACAAGCTGCTGAAGGATGCATCTATTTTTACTAACGGAAGTCTCAGAATCGATTATTCGGCAGGCATTGTATTGTTGGACGAAGAAGAAATCCACCTCACTCCCATTGAATACAAGCTAATCTGCCTACTGGCCAAAAATGTGGGAAAAGTATTGACCCATAATTACATCCTGCATGAAGTCTGGGGCAGTCATACCTATGACATCCCTGCCTTGCGCGTATTTATGGCGACTCTGAGAAAGAAAATAGAGAAGCTGCCTTCTCAGCCAAAGTACATTCAAACCCATATCGGAGTTGGTTACCGTATGCTGCAGGTTGGCGACGATACAAAGTGACCTGAGTTAACGCTTAGAATTCATGAAAATGTCAGCGTAGACCTGGAAGAATTTAACGAGAAATTTCAAAGCACCCATTCTACTAGGGCGTGTCTTCAAACCGCTTCACCCGCAAGGTGTGTGTGCTTCCGGAAAGTCTATTCCTGGCTCTGAGCATGAACGGACCGAGTTGCACTTGATATGAACGAAACTGTCAAACGCCGCTGTAGCAACATCATTTTTGGCGCACTTAAACAAACCTATCAATTGACGTCATTAAAGAGGGGGTCCCTTTTTCCCAAAGGGTTGACCCTGAGTGTGACATCTTTCTAAAAGATTAGGGAGAGAGCATGTCCTTAGCTTGGAGGCAAAAATCATTCGCTGGTCGGCATCCTGATATTCGTGGGTTTACACATGGTATTTATTCATCTGAAGAGCCTGCCGCTAACTATTTCCGTCCATCGTTCGCAAGCAAACGGGCACAAAGTGCATCCGCGGCGTTTCTCTTCACCTTGCTCGATTTTGCCTCCAAGGTAAGTCATGCTCCGGCTTCCCGGCATTCATCTCCTTTCTTTTGAGGGAGTCGCTTTTTTCAGTGACATACAACGTCACTTTATAGTAAACGGACGGAAAGTGTTTACCCTGCGAGCCGAGAATCCGGGTTTGAGTTCCTGTCATCTATCTCCAAAGCTCGGGCAATCGCCCATACAAAACCGGCAAGCTCCCGGGCAATGGCGGCTATGATCTTAGAATGGTGTTTCCCTTTTCCCAGCATGGTCATATATTTGCGATGCAGCCGATTTTGTGCCTCCCAGGCTATCCGCTGTACCTCCGGGGGCAGTCCGCTGATCCGCTCACGCAGTTTGCGGCGCACGCCCGGCGAATGCCGGTAATGGTGGGCAGCTTCAACCAGCACCCGTCGCAAATGCGCATTGCCCGCCTTGGTCAGCTTTCCTTGACTGCGGCTCACGCCGCTGGAGTGCTCACTGGGCACCAGGCCACAGTAGCTCATGAACGAGGGGGCGTTGGCAAACCGCGTCACGCTGACCATCTCCGACACCAGTGTTGTCGCGGTAAGTGTAGCCACCCCTCGCAGCGCCTCAAGTGCTTCAATAAGCGGCGCCTGCGCATGGGTATGGGAGAGAAGCTCGATCTCTTTTTCGTAACGCCGGAGTCGTTCAGCCGTTTCCCGAATGCTCTCCCGGTACTCCTGAAAGACCATACGGTGGCAGGAACTCTCGAAGCGGAGGGTGTCCAACCACTCTTCGTAGGCGAATGTCCATGCCTTGACCTTGCTTGGGGGAGCGAGCTGTAGACGCAGCAGGAATTTACCCATCCGCTGCTTGTGGCGGTTCATATCTTCTTTAGCGTCCTCCCGGGCTCGAACGAGATCCCGAAGAGCTTCCTCCTCCGGGGATGGAATATAGACACCGGTCAGTTCGCCGGCACGAAACAGCTGAGCTAAACGCAGCGCATCCCGCTTGTCGGTCTTGATTCGGTCGCCGGCCCGCTGAGGGATGAGGGAGGGAGCGACAACCGTACAAGAAATACCGGATTCGAGCAGCCAGCGGTGAAGCATATACCCGGTGGGCCCGGCTTCGTAGCAGACTTCCAGTTCCACTCTGGATTCCCCGGAACCTTGCAGCTGCTGCAGAAGCTTTAGAATGCGTTCCTTGGTATGTTCGATAATCCCCCAAAAGCGGGGTTCACCTCGGCCCTCATCTGCGATGGCTACAGCAACTTTGGCTTTGGATACGTCTAATCCAATATACTTTTTGACGATACTCATTAGTAAACCGACTCCTTTTTGTTTGTTAGCTCTGATTTGGAATCTTTGAGCCATTCACTCTTAGGATTTCCATTTCAACCTACGAGATAAACAAATTGCGATGTCGGTTTCGTTCATGATAACTATTTGGGGTTTTTAACCTGTTACAGGAGGACAACGGACTCCAGCGCAGTTATTTCTCCCTGATAGCCGTTTTTAGATAGAATGCAGAGCTGATAAGGTCGCCTGGGTCCGCATAAGAGAATAAACAGGGGTTTTACTCTCCATAGCGCCTCCTGAGTCCGTTACGAGTAAATGAACCCGCTGCGGGCTTTTAGGGTCCCTACTTTCAATAATAATAATTTATAAAGAAGGTTGAATGGTGAAAAATAAAAAAGTGTTTACAGTTTTAGCTACAGCATTTTTGTTAACTTCCATCTCTATTTCTGTATCGGCGGCAAGTTCTACACCAAATGCTTCGGATGCACCTGCCAGAATTGCTCAGGTTGTTCCAAGTAGCAATTTCGTAGATAATTTAAATACAACACAGATTGAGACAAATTCTACTGTTCAAGTTACTGATGTCCCTAATATCACTGTCCCTCTATCCACAGAGCCTGTGCAAGTTCTGACTGAGAAAAACGTTGCTGCAAGAGGAAGTAATGCTCCAACTAACTTTTGGAACTTGGCAAATAACTCTTATTCAGGCTCCTTCTCTTATGTAGAGGACTATGTATTTACGAATTATTATTTCCCTGTTAATGGTGAGAAAATAATATATATCAATGTTACTACTACCCCAGTGAATCATGGGGCAACTGGAAAATATAGAATTGTTGCTTATGAACTTACAACTGGAAATGTTGCTGCAACCTATAAGGGGACTGTTGGCATAACTGCAAATGCGATATTCTATAATCTCAATCAAAATAAGACGTATTACTTTGGTATTTTGAATGATATGGATAGCCCAATAGATGGATCGCTTACAGTTTTTCACTAATAAAATGTTATATATCTGCCCAACGGCTTCGGCTGATGGGCATTTTTTTAATTCACTTTGTGAAAGTTTTTTATTGAAAATAATGATTCTTTTATTGACAGCCCTTTAATCACTATATTTACAAATTGAGAAGGCTCTTTCTGTGGAAGGTCAAAAGATTTGTATTCAAGTAAATGACTATAATTATGCAATATAGATTGAACTTGAGAATTACATGTAGGGAAAAGTGGCGGAGGGGGATTTTGGAACTGTAGGAGCGACAGCGTCCGCCTTTAGGTTTGGATTTCTACCGCGATTCGCGGTTAAATTCAGGAAATCCAAACCTAACAGCGGCCGGAAGTCCAAACATTCTCTGTAGTCACGACCAATCCCAAAATAGAAGAATTATAAGTTCAATCTATAGGTACAAAATGATTCAATAAAGAAAAGTGTAAAATCAATAGGAACACTAAGCAGCGTTATAAATAGTGGAGATACTTGGTCTCCACAGAGAAAAGGATCACAGAGCGGAATAATAAGCCGCCTGTGATCCTGCTATTAAATGTAAAATGAATTAGAATACCTCGTAATTATGGCCATAGTTATTATCCCAATACGTTTGCCCGCCAGTTGTATATTCAATCGAATATTTAACATTTGTAGCACCCGGAACATTGAAACTATAGCTCCATCTTTCAACACTATTGAAATTATTCACGGAGCCATTAAAAGTGGCGTAGCCCTCATGAGTTGTTGCCCAGTCGTCCGTTGTGTACAGTATCTTTACTGTTTTCGCCGGATTCAGGTTTTTCACATAGATATTGCCGCTAAATTCACCATTGCTCAGAGTGCTATTGGCGTTAAGCACATTTGGTGATCCCAAAATCACTGAACTTAGGGGAACTGTATGATTCACTTGATTGTAATAATTCGCTCCCCCGTTGTTATCCCAATAGGTCTGGTTATTCACTTCGTATTTGATTGCGAATTTTATGAAGTCCAGATTTTTCAACTCCAAATGATCTGTTGAAGAATCAGTTCTGGAAATGCCAAAATGCCATTTCTCACGGTTTACATCCGCCGTCCCAACATAAGATGCACTCGTATCATACCAATTTGTGTTATCTGTCGTGTAGTGGACAGTCACATTCTTCACGGGTCCCAGATTAGCAACTTCAATATTGCCGCTGAATCCGACATATCCAGGTTTATAAATAACGCCGACATCCGAGTCAATAAGCTTGACCTCATTACCGCTGGCAAATGCCGATCCGGCAAAGGATACACCAAAAATCAGAGTAAACATCATCAATCCAGCAAAAAGTTTTTTCATTGCTTTCACAGTTCTCGCTCCTCTAATTTAAAATTTTTACACCTGAGTCTGAGCCGACAAGGAAGACATACATTTATACGCGTTATTGTTCTTTCATCCCTCCCTCAACACTCTGAAACGAAATTGCAATTTACGGAAAGGAAATCATTTCCTGTTAATACAATAATCTTAATTAGGCTTGATGTAAATAGTAAATTAGTAACATATTTAATATATTAAGTAAGGGTACTTTCGCATCTGGAAGAATGTACAGACTAACTGGATACTGTAGTACGGAATTAACCGTCTTGCGTGAAGGCGGTTTTTTTTGGTTTCAGAAAAGGAAGGACTCGCCGTCTATACGATCAACTTAATGCAATCTTTATCCGCTCATACAAACCCTGACCCTGAATTAATGCCGTGAGTGCTATTCTAAACCGGTAGCTAAATATGACATTCAGGAAAGGATCTTTATGATGGATGAATTTTTAAAAAATGCCGGGTTGATCGCAATCGTGATCGTGGTGCTTTATACCATTAAGAAGATTTACGACTACATTGATTTAAAGAGGGCAGGAGACTATGAAGATGATGAATTCTGACAATCTTAATGCAATCTTTATTCTCTCATGCAAACCCTAACCCTGAACTAATGGCATAGATGTTACGCTGAATCAGTAGTTAAAAGCAGATATGAGAGAATGTTGGAGAGGAGTGCGAAGGGTATGATGGACATGTATATGGTGGTGGCACTCGCTGTGTTTTTCGGTATGTTCTATGCGTTTGCACAGTGGTGTGGGCACGTCATCGACGATAAAGGGGGGAAAGAGCAATGACAGTGGTCCTGATCGCAACGCTGCTGTTGTTTCTCTATTTGGTCTACGCCCTGATTCATCCGGAGAAATTTTAGGCAGTGCGGTAAAAAACAGCAAGACATATAGAGCATTGAGCTGAAGCTCATTATAAGAAGGAGGGGCATTCGTGGGTATTATACAAATCGTCGTAGTCATTGCCATACTGCTGCTGCTGGTTAAACCGGTAGGAACTTATTTATATCATGTGTTCTCAAATGAACCAAACCGGTTGGACCGGATCTTTGGGGGATTCGAGCGAGGCATATACAAGGTGAGCGGCCTGAAAAACCGTGAAGGGATGTCCTGGAAGACCTATGCACTCAGCTTTCTTTCTACCAACATTGTGCTGGTTGTGTTCGGTTATCTGGTTCTCCGCCTGCAGGGCGGACTGCCTGTAAATCCGAATGGAATTACTGAGCTGGAACAGACCCTTACGTTTAACACGGTAATCAGCTTCATGACCAACACTAATCTGCAGCATTACAGCGGGGAGACCGGTCTTTCCTATTTCTCGCAGATGACGGTTATCACCATGATGATGTTCACATCGGCAGCCAGCGGTTTTTCCGTTGCAGCAGCTTTTGTGAGAGGGATTACCGGTAAAAATTCACTGGGGAATTTCTTCGAAGACTTCGTCAAGGCGATTATTCGGGTGTTCCTGCCGCTTGCACTGCTTGTAACAATGGCTTTAGTAGCACTGCATGTTCCGCAGACATTAAAACCTACACTGGAGGTAACTACGCTGGAGGGTGCTGCTCAACAGATTGCGATCGGGCCGGTTGCCTCACTGGAATCCATCAAGCATCTGGGAACGAATGGCGGAGGATTCTTCGGGGCGAATTCCGCACATCCATTTGAGAATCCGTCACCGCTTACCAATGTCATTGAAATCCTGTCCATGTGGATGCTGCCCGCATCCTTGCCTTACATGTACGGACTGTTCGCTAAGAATAAACGGCAGGGCTGGGGCATCTTTGCGGCCATGATGACTTTGTTCGTATTGCTATTGTCGCTCAATTATGCTGCGGAGATCAAAGGAAATCCGGCAATGGCAGACCTGGGGATTGAGACTTCTCAAGGCAGCATGGAGGGAAAAGAAGTCCGCTTCGGTGTAGCGCAATCCGCCTTGTTTACGGCAGTAACAACCGCAGCGACGACAGGTAGCGTCAATAATATGCATGATACCCAAACCCCGCTGGGAAGTATTACGCCGCTTGCATTAATGATGCTGAATAACGTCTTCGGTGGCAAAGGCGTGGGCCTTATCAATATGCTGATGTACGCCGTGCTTGCGGTCTTCCTGTGCGGGCTGATGGTGGGGAGGACGCCGGAATTCCTCGGTCGAAAGATTGAAGCGAGGGAGATGAAGCTGATCGCGGTGGCGATACTGATTCATCCGCTGATCATTCTGGCACCGACAGCAGCCTCATTCCTGACGGATCTGGGGCAAGGGGCTATTAGCAATAGCGGGTACCACGGTCTGACGCAAGTGTTATATGAATACACTTCCTCTGCTGCCAACAACGGTTCAGGTTTCGAAGGACTTGCGGACAACAGCACATTCTGGAATGTGATGACTGGTATTGTAATGCTGCTAGGACGCTATATCTCAATCATTGCAATGCTCGCCGTTGCAGGTTCCCTGATCCGCAAGCAACCCGTACCCGAGACAATCGGCACATTCCGTACAGACAACGGTCTGTTCACCGGCATCTTGATCGGTACGGTGCTGATCATTGGTGCACTGACATTTCTGCCGGTCGTGGTCCTGGGGCCGATTGCTGAACATTTGACTCTACGGTAGGAAAGAGGGAGAAATAGAGATGAGTACTGTACAAAAAAAGAAGCTGCTGAGTGGGCCTATTATACGAAGTGCAGTCAAGGACAGCTTTATCAAGCTGAATCCGATGACACTAATGAAGAATCCGGTCATGTTTGTGGTTGAAATTGGAACAATTATTGTTCTGCTAATGATTCTCGCCCCTGGTTATTTCGACGCTGAGGAGGCTAGAGGCTTCAATATAGCGGTCTTCTTCATACTGCTGGTTACTGTATTGTTTGCCAATTTTGCGGAAGCTCTGGCGGAAGGCCGCGGGAAAGCACAGGCGGATACACTGAAGAAGACCAAGCAGGATATTTCCGCGAATAGACTGGTGGGAGGCGTCATTAAGATAGTTGCTTCCTCCGAACTGCGTAAAGGCGATGTCGTTGTTGTCAGTCAAGGAGAACTTATTCCCGGCGACGGCGAGGTCATTGAAGGGCTGGCATCCGTGGATGAATCGGCTATAACAGGTGAATCGGCTCCCGTTATTAAAGAAGCCGGCGGAGATTTTGGCTCCGTGACAGGCGGTACGAGAGTCGTAAGTGATCAGATCAAGGTACAGATTACAAGTGAACCCGGCGAGTCTTTCCTTGACCGGATGATCTCACTGGTGGAAGGAGCCAAACGGCAGAAAACACCGAATGAAATTGCGTTGAACACGCTATTGATCAGCTTGACGATTATCTTCCTGATCGTGGTAGTCACCCTGCAGCCTATCGCCGCTTATCTGGAGGTCAACCTGGAAATTCCGGTCTTGATTGCACTGCTGGTCTGTCTGATCCCCACTACCATTGGGGGATTACTGTCAGCAATCGGAATTGCGGGCATGGATCGGGTTACCCAGTTCAATGTACTCGCCATGTCCGGTAAAGCGGTCGAAGCTGCCGGAGATATCAACACGATGATTCTTGATAAGACCGGCACAATTACCTTTGGCAACCGTATGGCCAGTGAATTTGTACCTGTGGGCAATGAGACGGTAGAGGATCTGGCCGGGTGGGCCGCTGTCAGCTCGCTGAAAGATGAGACGCCGGAAGGGCGCTCCGTCATTGAGCTGGCCAAGAAACAAGGATACAGTTACGACAACAGCCTTATGGCTGGAGGCGAGTTTATAGAATTTCGCGCCGAAACGAGGATGAGCGGAATGGATCTTCAGGACGGCCGGATGGTTCGCAAAGGGGCTGTGGATTCCATTAAGCGCTTGGTGTCTTCTCAAGGAGGGCAGATTCCAGATCATTTGGATCAGCAAACGAATGCCATTGCCGGCAAAGGAGGAACACCGCTGGCTGTTGCAGTTGATAACCGGATATATGGACTCATCTATCTGAAAGACACGGTTAAGCCGGGGATGAAGGAACGATTTGATGAACTGCGCAAAATGGGAATCAAGACGATTATGTGCACAGGGGACAATCCGCTGACTGCCGCTACTATCGCCTTTGAGGCTGGAGTCGACGGATTCATTGCCGAAAGTACACCGGAGAATAAGATCGAGGTGATCCGCCGGGAGCAAAGTGAAGGCAAGCTGGTGGCAATGACTGGGGACGGTACGAATGATGCGCCTGCATTGGCACAGGCGGACGTGGGACTTGCGATGAACAGCGGAACCACAGCGGCGAAGGAAGCGGCCAATATGGTTGATCTGGACTCCGATCCGTCCAAGATCATTGAGGTTGTGGCGATCGGCAAGCAGCTGCTGATGACACGCGGAGCATTAACAACCTTCAGTATCGCGAATGATATCGCCAAGTATTTTGCGATTATTCCCGCCATGTTTACGCTGGCCATTCCAGAGATGGAAGTGCTGAACGTAATGGGACTAGGTTCTCCAAGCTCTGCGATTATCTCAGCACTGATCTTTAATGCAATTATCATTCCATTGCTTATCCCTTTGGCGATGAGAGGCGTATCGTATAAGCCGATGAGCTCCACCAAGCTGCTGAGCCGGAATATATTTATCTATGGGCTTGGCGGGATCCTGGTTCCCTTCCTCGGCATAAAGTTGATTGACCTGGTTGTAAGCATATGGATTTAAGATCACTGCACTTGGCTAGAAGAAAGGATGAATAAATTATGCAAATCGTCAATTCAGGCGCAATAGAGCAAAAGCCTGTTTCTAAAGGTTCATATATATTTAGTGTGATAAGACTTAGCCTAGTGTTTGTTGTATTATGCGGGATCATCTATCCGCTAGCTTCTACCGCGCTTGCCCAGGTTCTTATGCCTTCCCAGGCGAACGGGAGCCTGCTGAAGAATGGAGAAGGCCAGGTGATTGGCTCTGAGCTAATTGGCCAGAACTTTAAGAATCCGGCGTTATTCCAAGGCCGTGTGTCCAGTATTGAATACAAGGCTGAAGCCTCGGGATCGAACAACTATGGACCGTCCAATCCGGATTTGCTAGAACGCACCAGCAATACTATAGCTGAGTGGAAAGCGAATAACCCTGACGTTCCGGTTAGTGAGCTGCCTATAGATTTGGTCACGAACTCCGGTTCCGGCCTGGATCCGCATATATCTCCCGCTGCGGCTACGGTACAGATCCCCAGAATCAGCAATCTGACCGGTATTTCAGCAGATAAGCTAGAAGCATTGGTGGCAAAATATACTGAAGGCCGCGATCTTGGGGTGTTTGGTGAGGAACGTGTCAATGTGCTGAAGCTAAATCTCGCTTTAATGGAAACACCGGCGAATTAGAACCGGCTCACCCCTGCCTGCGCTTCCAGCGGACAGGGGTAGTTTCCGCTTAAGGATAGGAGGTTAACGAGTGGCACCATACAAACGCAAAACCCCGGAAGAAATTCTGTATTCCATTTACCGTTTGCACCGGGGCAGGCTGAAGATTATCATCGGCTCCGTCAGCGGATCAGGCAAAACCTATCATATGCTGGAGGAAGGCAAGTTATTGAAAAAGCAGGGCATTGATGTTGTAATCAGTGCCGTATCGACGATGAAGAGAGCGGAAACCATGCAGCAGCTTGCCGATCTGGAGCGTGTCCCCAGCATTCATTGGCTGAAAGACGGCAAGGAGCAGAAGGATCTTCCTTTGGAGACTTTGCTGGAGCGCAATCCCGAGGTACTGCTTGTAGATGGCTTGGCGCACCGCAACCGCAAAGAAGCCCGTTTTCAAACGCGGCTGGAAGATATCCGTTATTTGATGGACAACGGCATTAGCGTAATTACGACCATCAATGTGTATGAATTGGCTGGAGTGGGTGAGACCATCTTTCAAATGACGGGAATCCGCGCAGATGAAACCGTACCGCTGCATACCCTGGAGCTTGCGGATGAGGTCCGCTTGATCGATGTCTCACCTGAAACTATTCTGAAGCGGATCGAGGAAGGTGTTTTAGGCCATGAGACGCATCCTGCACTCTCCCGACCCGGCAATCTCGGCGTGCTTCGTGAGCTGTCTCTGCGTCTGGTGGCCGAAGGTGTCAATGATTCGCTAGAGAAACATCGCGAAGAACATGGACTCATTGGTCCTTCCGGCGCGATGGAGCGGATACTGGTATCCGCGCAGTACCATTGGAACGGGTCGCTTTATGTGAGAAGAGGCCAGCAAATCGCCAAGCGGTTGGGCGGTGATCTGATTGTGGTGACATTTGCTATTCCCAACCGGCCGCTGACGAAGAACCAGCAGACCTTTAAGCGTTCGATTGTAAAGCTGGTAGAGCGGGTGGGCGCCAGGTTTGAAGAGCTTCCTCTCACCCTTCAACGCCAGCTTCCTTCCGAACTGGTGCGTTATGCCATTCAAAACAATGTGACCCGGATCGTCATGGGCCACTCCCAAAAAAGCCGGTGGCAGGAGCGGTGGCAAGGCTCGATCGCTGACCGTGTACTGCGTCAGACCCGCAATATTGATGTGTTTCTGATGGCCGACCGGGCCGAGCAGGAAGGAGAACGGATTCTGCCGATCAAACGTAATCCGCAAGGGAAGAAGGAGCCTTTTCACCGGTTGACCAGTCAAGAGATGGAGAAGAAGATTGAAGTGATCCGCCGTGGAACCTTTAAGGTATATATCGGTGCGGCTCCCGGAGTCGGCAAAACCTACAAGATGCTTCAGGAGGGAAATATACTTCAAAGCAGAGGCATCGATGTTGTCATCGGGCTGCTGGAAACCCATGGCAGGAAGGAAACCCAGGAGCAGATAGGCGAATTAATGACGGTACCCCGGGCCAAAATTCTATATCAAAATACGCATTTGGAAGAAATGGACACGGACGCAATTATTGCCCGCCGCCCGGAGGTCGTCCTGGTGGATGAGCTGGCACATACCAATGTGCCCGGCAGTATAACCAGAAAGCGGTATGAAGATGTGATCCGTCTGCTCGAAAACGGCATTTCCGTCATTACAACTGTAAATGTGCAGCATCTGGAAAGCTTGAACGACGCGGTAGCCCAATTAACCGGCGTACGTGTCAGGGAGACTGTGCCGGATGCGATTCTCAAAATGGCCAGTGAGGTCGAACTGATCGATGTAACGCCACAAATGCTGCAGGAGCGGATGCGGGAAGGGAAGATATACGCCTCAGAGAAAGTGAACCAGGCGCTGGAATCGTTTTTCAAGATCGGCAATCTCATTGCACTGCGTGAACTGGCCCTCCGCGAAATTGCGGATGATGTAGATGAACGCCTGGAGGCCTGGGACCGGGACAATTCCTTGCGGGGCCCATGGAGCAGGAAAGAGGTGATCTTCGTCTGTGTGGATCTGGGACCGAGGGCAGAGCGGCTGATTCGCCGCGGATTCCGCATCGCGCATCGCTTGAAAGCCGAGTGGTATGTTCATTATGTGCACTGCAGTTCGAAAGAAACACCCGAGGAGCAGAAACGGCTGGAGACGCTGCGTCGCCTAACAGAACAGCTTGGAGGGAATTTAGAGGTGACTATGGCAGAAAGCCGTAAGAACCTGCACGAGCATTTATTAATCAGGATCAATGAAGTGAAGACGACACAGCTGATCATCGGGCAGGTGCGGAAGCCGCTCTGGCGGACGCTCATCAAAAAAAGCTTCGTCCACTATCTGCTCCGTCATGCCCGGCATATGGATATGCTGGTGGTGGCTGATCAATGAGAAGAGTGAGGAAGACAGAAGGAACCGATCCTGTGGATGGGTTCCTTTTACATTCTTCTTTTAAAGTCTTATAATGAGAGAATGAATATTCATTCCGCTCTAATCTATACCGGTTTGATCCGGAACCATTCCAGTCTAAGGTAAGGGTGATTACACTGGCTACTAACAAACGGGAAGATATCATGAAAGCGGCCTTGGTGCTGTTTGCCGAGAGAGGATATGACGGCACAACCGTTCCGATGATTGCTGAAAGTGCGAAGGTAGGGGCAGGTACGATATATCGCTATTTTGCCAATAAAGAATCGCTTGTTAACGGATTGTTTCAGCATTGCGTGCAAGTGTTCTCGGACACGTTAAAATATGAGGCCATTCATTCCACGCCGGATATTCGGGAACAGTTTCATTATATTTTTCAGCGTTTAGTGAAGTTTGCCGATAATAATGTAAATGCGCTGCTCTTTATCGAATCCCATAATAGCGCTTATTATCTGGATGACCGAAGCAAGCAGGTGTTTGATGAGCTGCTTGGAACGTTTCGCCAAGTTTTGGAGAATGGTAAAAAAGTTGGGGTCATCAAAGAGTTCAATACAGATGCGCTGATTGCCATTGTATATGGTTCGTTCGTGCTGCTGTTCAAACTGATTAAGTCTGGAGTGTTAACCGAAACCCCCGATCTGCTGGAAGGGGTCGAAGAAAGCTGTTGGAATGCCATTAGAATCCTATGATTCTAGTGTTTTAAGGAGACTGCCAAATGACAAAAGTAAAGATATTTACAGATAGTCTTTCAGATCTGCCGCCCACCGTGATTGAACAATATGAGATTGGCATAGCTCCTGTATATGTTGTTTTTAGTAATGAGCTGATATTTCGGCATACGGTCGATATAACTACTGAGGAGATCTACACCTACGTAAGAGAGAAGGGGACGATTCCCGGTATAGCCGCTCCAACATCTCATGACTTAAGTACTCTCTTTGCTCCTTGTATTGCTGCCGGAGACAATGTGTTATTCATCAGCATGGCCTCGGGGTTATCCCCAACCTACAAGAATGCAGTGGCAGCCGCCCAACAATTTCCGGAAGGAAGAGTCACTGTCATTGATTCCTCAAGCATTTCCTCAGGGACGGCAATGATGGTCCTGCGGGCAGTCGCAGCGGCGAGGAAGAGAAGGCATCCCGCAACTATAACCAAAGAGCTGCATCACTCCCGGACAAACCTGGAAGAAGAAATGCTGCTTGATAAGCTTAACTTTGTAAATCAGGGTGGAAATGTTTATGGTTTGCATAATCGGATAAAAAGTCCTTTGAATTTAAAAAGTCCGGCAACGGTCAGGTCGGGACGAATGCATTTCTCCATGAATGAGCCACAAGGCGGCGCTACAAAAGCACTGGATAAGATGCTGCACAATGCATTTGACAACAAAGACGAGATTGACCAGAAACTTGTGCTTATCTCACAGACGATGGCAGAGCAGCCAGCTGAATATTTAAGGGAAGCGTTGATTAAAAAAGTGGGATGCGACGAAGTGCTTGTGACTTCGAGCATCAGCGGCTTTCTCTCCCGCACCTCACCACGAAGTTTGGGTGTAAGCTACTACCGCAGAGCTGATCAGGACTGATATTTTACGGAAAAGCGGGGAATACAGCAAATGAAGAACATGTATGCGAAATGGGCGGCGCTTACGGAAAGAAGCAGCCATCTGGCGCTGTGGAGCACTTTTCTGAAATGGATTGTCCTGGGCGGCATAGTAGGCGTATTGTCCGGAACGGCCTCGGCTTTTTTCCTCAAGAGTCTGGATTATGTTACTGAGGTTCGGCTGAATCATGGATGGCTGCTCTTTCTGCTTCCGGCGGGAGGCGCGCTGGTAAGCTTTCTATACATGCGTTATGGCAAAAACAGTGCCAAGGGAAATAATCTGATTTTGGAGCAAATCCGGGAGGGTAATGAAGCAATTCCGTTGCGGATGGCTCCTTTGGTGCTGTTTGGCACGCTTATCACTCATCTCTTCGGTGGTTCAGCCGGGCGGGAAGGAACTGCAGTACAAATGGGAGGCAGCTTGGCCGAAGGATTCGGGAGACTTATTAAGATCAATGCGCTGGACCGGAAAATATTGCTGATGTGCGGGATAAGTGGTGGTTTCGGCTCAATCTTCGGGACACCTCTGGCCGGCACCATTTTTGGGTTAGAGGTGATTGCGATTGGACTCATCAGCCATAAAGCGCTGCTGCCCTGTTTCACAGCCAGTTTTGTGGGCGATCTGGTGACTACCCGCTTATGGAAGGTGCATCATACCCATTATCAGGTGGATGTTTTTCCGGCTCTGGATCTTGTCGTCTTGTTAAAAGTGATCGCTGCTGCGATAGTATTTGGTTTAGTCAGTATGTTGTTCAGCGAGCTGACCCACTTTTTAAAGCGAACGTTCACCTACATCTTTAAAAACCCGATGCTAAAGAGTGCGGTAGGCGGGCTCATTATTATTGCCTTAGTTTATGTCGTAGGTTCCAGGGATTACTTGGGACTTGGTATTCCACTCATCAGCGGGTCCTTTGAGACTGAAATGCCGCCTTTTGCATTCCTGTGGAAGCTCATTTTCACTGCACTTACTTTAGGTACAGGCTACCAGGGCGGCGAAGTTACTCCATTATTTGCTATAGGGGCGACACTCGGAAACAGCCTGGCTGGTGTACTTCATTTATATGCTCCTTTCCTGGCCTCCCTGGGCTTTATTGCGGTATTCTGCGGAGCCACCAATACACCAATTGCCTGTTTCATAATGGGAATTGAATTATTTGGTTCCACCGGGGCGGTTTATATGTTTATCGCTTGTGTAGTCAGTTTTTTATTCTCAGGACATACCGGAATTTATACATCCCAGCAGATCGGCGTATCGAAAAGTTCTCTGATCTCTATTCCTGAAGGAACCACCCTAGCCTCCGTCAAGGGTTTGCGCAAACGAAAAACACAAGCCAGCGGAGAAAATCATACCAATCAGTAGATTTGCTGATCAAAACCATGCTTGGGTTGAAATTAAAAAAAAGGTATGGTAAAATTCTGTTACTTTAATGACTGGAGTTGAAAAGGATAATGTAGAAATTTTCTTGCGAATCTTTTAAACAATAAAACGACAGCTGCGATTTTATTTCGCATGTGTTTTATTCTTTATACGCAAGAAAGTTACGCATTTCTTTTCACTCAGACGAATATCCTTGTCTAACTCCGCTTTGGGGCTGGATTTGCTGTATTTATTTGAGCTACAAGAAAGTAACTTTCTTGTAGCTCTTATTTTTTATATACAGGAGGAATATTTATGTCATTAATCAATGTTGCGAACCTCACGTTTGCCTATGAAGGCAGCTACGATAATATATTTGAGAACGTGAGTTTTCAAATTGATACCGATTGGAAATTAGGATTTACGGGAAGAAACGGGAGAGGGAAAACAACCTTCTTAAGCTTGTTGCTTGGTAAATATGAATATAGCGGAACGATTTCGGCTAAGGTCGATTTCGACTATTTCCCGTTCTCTGTCGAGAATAAGGAAAATAATACCCTTGACGTAATCAGCGACATCTACCCGGATTATATTCACTGGAAGCTGATGCGGGAGCTTTCTTTACTAAAAGTGTCCGAGGATGTTCTATACCGGCCCTTTGATTCCTTGTCCAACGGTGAGCAGACGAAGGTGCTGCTAGCTGCATTATTTATTAAGGAAAACAGCTTATTGCTCATTGATGAGCCCACCAATCATCTGGATCTGAATGCAAGAAAACTGGTCAGTGCTTATCTGAATACCAAGAGCAGCTTTATTCTGGTCTCCCACGACAGATCCTTTCTGGATAATTGTGTAGACCACATCCTGTCAATCAATAAAACCAACATAGAAATTCAAAAGGGGAATTTCTCCGCTTGGTGGGAAAATAAAAGGCGGCAAGATCATTTTGAACTGGCAGAGAATGAAAAACTAAGAAGAGACATCAAGCGCTTGTCGGATTCTTCTAAACGAACGGGCAACTGGTCGCATGAGGTGGAGAAATCCAAAAATGGAACACGGAATTCCGGTTCCAAATTGGATAAAGGTTATGTTGGCCACAAGGCTGCTAAGATGATGAAACGCTCTAAAGCCATTGAGCAAAGACAGCAATCTGCCATTGCTGAAAAGTCTAAACTGCTGAAAAATATTGAAAATTCCGACAGCCTGGAGATTTCACAGCTTGATTATCATAAAAACGAGCTGGTTGAGCTTGAACATGTCTCGATTCAATACGGGGAGAAGATCGTCTGCGCAGATATCAGCTTTTCGATTGAGCAGGGGGAGCGAATTGCGCTTTCCGGTATAAACGGCTCCGGTAAATCAAGCATTATCAAGCTGATTTGCGGCGAGGAGCTAGACTACACAGGCACACTCAGGAAGGACAGTCAGCTTACAATATCTTACGTATCACAGGACACCTCGCATTTACAGGGCAATTTAACGGACTACGCCAGAAGCAACGGGATTGATGAAAGCTTGTTTAAATCGATTTTAAGAAAACTTGATTTCTCCAGAGTACAGTTTGAAAAGGATATATCTGCGTTTAGCGGCGGGCAAAAGAAAAAAGTGCTTATTGCGAAAAGCCTAAGCGAGAAGGTCCATTTGCATATTTGGGATGAGCCGCTTAATTTTATTGATATTATCTCCCGGATGCAGATTGAAGAGCTGCTGCTGGAATACACACCAACTATTCTTTTTGTCGAGCATGACAGTGAATTTTGCAACAATATTGCTACAAAAATCATTCAACTGTAACCCATTACCTGAATTTAGCAGGACCGGTCACTGCAAACTTTCTCGGCTCACCCGAAATAAC
This sequence comes from Paenibacillus sp. FSL H3-0321, assembly GCF_038002865.1. Lineage (NCBI taxonomy): Bacteria > Bacillati > Bacillota > Bacilli > Caryophanales > Paenibacillaceae > Paenibacillus > Paenibacillus sp. FSL H3-0321. Next base: position 68,559 of record NZ_JBBODH010000001.1, read on the forward strand.
TCGTTACTCGTAACCCAATGAGTTCTTTCGCGTATATGATATAACTATGATCCGACGAAGCTGCAGGGATTGAATGTTAAAGGTCCAAACTAAAAGAAGTTGAGGTAATCCATCTTATGAATGAATTTACACTGCATGCCGATACAGCGTATAAGCTGGCTGAGCAGAAAGCTGCTCAATATTTTGCATCACTTTTTACACAGGTTAAGAATAGAAGTTATGTGCCTGCCTTAACTGCAGACTTCCATTTGTGGAAGAAGAGCCATATTCATCATCATTCATGGCTGTCCTTTTTTTCACGAAACCAAAGGAACCCCGGATCTGCGGATTACCACCGTTATATTCAATGGCTGAATTATACAGGGAAATTAAATGATTATCTCGACCGAAGCATTTCCTATATCTATATGAGGGATCTGGGCAAAGCGCTGGATTCTCCGGACACTCAAACCAGGATTCTCCGGATGGTTGCTGATATCAAAGATCAATTGATACCCTCAGCTGCAGCAGGCGGGGAAGCACAGCCGGACATGCTGAATTTGGCAAAGCTGTACCGCTGGGCCCAGAAAGAAGGGGTAGAAACAGCCACGATCTGGGTGATTACTAAACTCAAAACCGTCTCCGCCAATCTGCCGGAGGAAATGAATCCCGAGCAAGCCCAGCGTAAGCTGATTAAGATTATTATCGGGGTTGTCATGCATGTGATGGAAGAGATGGAAGAAAACCTTGCCCCTGCAGAACGTGCCTTAAGACTTGATGAAGCCATCCGGCTTGGCTACTCCTATGGCCTTACCTATCCTTTCATTGACGATCTTTTAGATTCTGCGGTCCTAACCGCTCCTGAGAAAGAACAGTATTCCCGGTTGATCCGTCAAGCGCTTCTCAGCGGAATTGTCCCGGAGCTGGGTGAGTGGGACGGGGAAAAGATTCCGCTGATGGAGTACGTGCATTCGGAGCTGCGGGAAGCCTTTGAGTACATTAAGAACCATCAGCGGACGGAGACGCAGAAATCGTTTTTTGAGCGTTCCTATGTGTTTTTTCACTCTCAGGAAATAGACCGGGCAAAGAATCTGTCCCATGATGGTTATACCAATGAGGAACTTTATATTCCTGTAATCCTAAAATCATCTTCCTCCCGTTTGATTGTCCGCTCTGTAATCAGTGCGCCGCTAGATGACGGTTTTGATCAACGAACTTTCTATTATGGCTTATACAATCAGCTGGCGGATGATTTTGCCGATATGTCCGGCGATATGCTGGAAGGCGCGGTTACCCCGTATACCTATTATTTAAAATATCGCCAGCAGCGCAACGATTTGATCAATCCCTTTGAAATGTATTGGACTGTCATTTCCCATCTGCTCCATAATGTGTTTCATTCTGATCCCAAAACTTGCGAGGTAATTCTGGACCGGGTCATTAACGGTCTGAAACGCACTAGAGAACGTTTAGGCAGGGATAAATACAACGAAATTATGGGAATATTTGCGGCTGGCAGCCCGGAGTTCAAACGCCTGGTAGACCGGATGGTTCACAAAGCAGAGGATGTAGATTTCTTCGACAAATTGCTTCGGGACCAGCTGCTTAATACACTGCGTAACAACCGGAAGGAAAAGGAAGAGTTTCACGATACGATCAAAACGGTACGCGGAGTGATCAATAGCCAGCTCCTAATCCCCAAGCCTGAGGGAATGACACCGATGAAGGAACTGCTTATAGATGCTGCTAATTACAGTCTCGAAGGAGATGGGAAACGAATACGTCCAGTCTTAACGTGGGTTATGGGCGTAAGAGAATATGGACTGGAGCCAGCGGAGATTGTGCCGCTGCTCAGGTCCTTGGAATATATGCATACCGCTTCCTTGATCTTCGATGATCTGCCATCCCAGGATAATGCGTCAACCCGCAGAGGGCGTGAAACCCTGCATCAGGTATATGATGCTGCGACTGCCGAATTAACCGGCCTGTTCCTGATCCAGAAGGCTACGGAGGAACAAGCATCTCTCCGTCATTTCGATCCGAAAACCGTGCTTGCTCTGATGCAGTATTCAGCACAAAAGACGGGGGATATGTGCATGGGGCAAGCGATGGATCTGCATTCCAAAGGAGAAGATTTGACTCTGGAGCAACTGAATGAGGTTTGCTTTTACAAGACCGGGATTGCCTTCGAGGCGGCGCTGGTCATGCCAGCTATGCTGGCTCAGGTGAAGGAGGCGGAAATTGCGGGGCTGAAGAAATTCGCTTATCATGCGGGGATCGCCTTCCAGATTAAAGATGATTTACTCGACCAGGAGGGAGACCGGCTATTGCTCGGCAAACCCGTTGGTCAGGATGCCGGAAACAATACTTCGACTTTCGTATCCATTCTTGGGCTGGAGAACGCCCGGAAAGAGCTGTGGGAACACTACTGTCTGGCCTCGGAAGCATTGAGCGAGCTGCCCCGGAATATTGCTTTTCTGAAGCATTTATTGAATTATATGGTTAACAGAAACCGCTGAACTGCGGCTGAACCTGCCCGAAACGGGCAAATAGGATCATGCATTACCGGCACCCATACGGGTTGCCGGTTCTTTGTCGTTCTGCATGCTCCATCAGCTGTTATTCCGTTCATTATGAAAAAAAAGTAAAGATTGACATACTTAATAGTAATAATTACAATTAAACTCAATGTTAATAGTAATTATTACTATTAAAACTGCATTCCTATTCTAACCGCTTGGAAAGGAGTATATAAAACTTTCGGCACAGGGGTTCTGCCAGAAATCTTATCATTGCGAATTATCATTCTATGGAGGTATCAAATGAAAGAAAATCAAAAGAAACTCACAAACAAGCGAACTTTTTCTTATGTAGCCTTGGTGTTGTCAGTGCTCTTATTGCTGGCAGGCTGTTCAACGGGTTCCAAGCAATCTGACCCTTCCTCCGGCGCACAAAACACCGGTAAAGTAAAAGACGATTTAGTACTGGCCGTTGGTATCATGGATGGCGGACAGTTTGATCCCAAGAAAGGCTGGGGAATGACTCAAATCCGTCTGACCCATAGCTCACTGCTGGCTATCGACTCTGATCTCAACTTTATTGGGGATCTTGCAAAATCCTATACGATCAGCGAGGATGCACTAACATGGACCTTCCCGCTTCGCGAGGAAGCCAAATTCTCCAACGGGGAGCAGGTTACACCGGATGATGTCAAGTATACATACGAAATGCTCAAGGAGGACGGCATTAAATTCGATTTGTCTTTCGTCAAGTCGATTGATGTATTAGAGAACAACACGATCGCTATTACGCTTAACGAACCGCGCTCCACCTTTGTAAGCCAGCTTACAGAGATCGGAATCGTGCCTAAGGCCCACTATGATGAACATTATTCCGAGAACCCGGTCGGTTCCGGCCCCTATAAGGTGGTTCAGTACAATGAAGGACAGCAAGTTATCATGGAATACAATCCGTATTGGTACGGCAAAGAGCCGCAGTTCAAAAAATTGACCTTCCTGCTTCTCGAAGAAGATGCCGCCCTTGCCGCCGCAAAAGCTGGAGAAGCCGACATTGTCTACGTTCCGCCGACTTTCGCAGAGCAAAAGGTAGAGGGAATGACCCTACGCAGCTATGAGAGTATTGATTCCCGCGGGATCATGCTGCCTGCAGTCCCTAGCGGCGGTAAAGGCTTGACCAATGGCAAGGAAGTGGAAACAGGTAATGATGTAACGTCAGATCTCGCTATCCGTCAGGCCCTTAATGTTGGACTGGATCGCCAGAAGCTGCTGGATGTGGCACTTGATGGACATGGTAAAAAAGCATTTTCTCTCGCCGATGGTTTACCATGGTTCAACGAAAAAACCGTGATCGAGGACGGGAACATCGAAGCGGCAACCAAAATCCTCGCCGATGGCGGCTGGGTAGATACGAACAAGGACGGCATTGTGGAAAAAGACGGCCGCAAGGCTGAGTTTGACATGTATTTCAGCTCCAGTGACCAGTTGCGCAGTGACCTTTCCCTAGCTGCTGCTGATCAAGCGAGTGCTTTCGGCATCAAGATCAACCTCATCGGGGTTACATGGGATGAGATTTATCTTAAAGGCAAGACAGCAGCAGTGGCATGGGGAGGCGGAAGGCATCACCCTTACCAGCTGTATACGATGAATGCCTCGGAGCAGATCGACAAGGGTATCGGCAATATGTCTAATTACCACAATCCCAAGGTGGATGAGTACCTGCATCAGGCGCTCACGTCCTCCTCACTCGAAAAGGCCAATAAATACTGGAAGCTTGCCCAATGGGATGGAGTAACGGGCTTCAGCGGCATCGGAGATGCTCCGATCGTTTGGCTGGTGCGCGTTGACCACTTGTATTTGGCCAATGAGAAGCTGGATCTTGGCAAACAGCCGATTCACTCGCACGGTCATGAGTGGGCATTATTCGGCAATGTAACCGAATGGACATGGGGTAAGTAGGAAGGGGAAATATTGTGGCCAAAAGCATCGTTATTCGCCTGATTCGCGTTGTAACCCTGCTGATCGGATTATCCATTCTGACCTTTTCACTTATTCATCTGTCTCCAATGGACCCGGTCAATGCCTATATCGGTGGGGACAGCTCGGCGTCGCCAGAGCAAATTGAAAAAATCAAACAATATTGGGGCGTAGACAAAAGCCCGGTGGAACAATACCTTGCCTGGGCAAAAGCATTGCTGCAAGGCAACTTTGGGATTTCAAAGCTGTATCGCAGCCCGGTCATCGACATTATCCAAAGCAGGTTTTTAACATCACTTGCTTTAATGGGGACAGCATGGATTTTATCGGGAGTCATCGGATATGTACTAGGAATGACTGCCGCGATGAACCGGGGTAAATGGACGGACAAGCTCATTAAATGGTACAGCTATACGCTGGTATCCACTCCAATCTTCTGGATGGGCCTCATTCTATTAATCGTATTTGCTGTCTGGCTCAAATGGTTTCCTGTGGGTTTGGCCATGCCGGCCGGGGTGATGGAGAGTGATGTGCGGTTCATCGACCGGATTCATCACTTTGTGCTGCCTGCTCTGACATTAAGTATTCTGGGAGTCGCCAATGTAGCGATGCACACCCGTGAGAAAATGATTGATATTCTAAACACAGAGTATGTCATTTTTGCCAGAGCAAGAGGGGAAAGCAAGTGGCAGATCTTTAAAAATCATGGTGTTCGAAATTCGATCATTCCCGCGATTTCCCTGCAATTTGCCTATTTTGGCGAACTTTTTGGGGGCTCTATGTTGGCAGAGCAGGTATTTGCTTATCCCGGGCTGGGCAGTACCTTGACCACTGCAGGTTTAAAAGGGGATCTCCCATTAATGGTGGGCATTATTCTGATTAGCTCCTTGTTTGTTTTTGCAGGGAATCTGGTCGCCGATATTTTGAATAAGGTTGTAGATCCGCGCATGAAGGGGGAGGCCTGAGATGCTGACCATACCTGAGGGAATGAATGTACGCAAGAAAATGATTCTGCTGCTTGCGTTGTCTTCCGGCTTTCTGCTGGCCATATTGATTCTCAGCTTTTGGCTGAGCAATGACAATCTCCGATTGAGTGCGGCAAGCAAGAATCTCGCCCCAAATCTTCAATATATATTCGGTACAGACTGGCTGGGCAGAGATATGTTCACACGTACCATTAAAGGACTGCGCCTCTCACTGGCGGTAGGAGCGTTCGCCTCCATCCTCAGTGTCATCATCGCAACTGTAATGGGGATTTGTGCCGCGACCTTTGGCAAGACAGTAGATGCGATCATTTCCTGGTTAATAGATTTGTTTATCGGTATGCCTCATCTCGTGTTTATGGTTTTGATCTGCTTCATTGCAGGTGGTGGAATACAAGGTATCGTACTCGGTGTTTCGCTTACGCATTGGACAGGGCTGGCAAGGGTAGTTCGTTCCGAAGTGCTGCAAATTAAAGGTGCCGAATACATTCAAATCTCTAAAAGCTATGGGAAATCAGCTTGGTATATCGCAACGAAACATATACTGCCTTCTATTTTCCCCCAAATTATGATTGGTTTTCTGCTGATGTTTCCGCATGTGATTTTGCATGAAGCCGCATTAACATTCCTGGGGTTCGGGCTTTCTCCTCAAACCCCGGCTATTGGGATCATATTATCTGAAGCGATGAACCATATTTCAACCGGCAAATGGTGGCTGGTGGTGTTTCCGGGACTGCTTCTGGTCTTAGTGGTTAAGAGCTTTGACAGTATCGGCGAACAGCTTCGCATTCTGATGGAGCCTGCCAGCTCCAACGAATAGAGGGATGGATAATGACTAATGTACAGAATAAAACGCTGTTGCAGGTTGAGAACCTGTCCATTGGCTTTTCACAATATGTGAAAGGTACGCAAAAACGGATGATCCAACCGATAGCGGATATGCATGTGGACATTGATGAAGGTGAAATTGTTGCCGTGGTAGGAGCGAGCGGTTCAGGGAAAAGCCTGTTGGCACATGCTGTGCTGGGTATCTTGCCAGGCAATGCGATCAGCAGCGGAAGCATCTTATACCAAGGAGAAGAATTGACACAAAAGAGAAAGGAACAGCTCCGGGGCCGGGAGATTTCCTTCATTCCACAATCCGTCAATTATCTTGATCCGCTTATGCGAGTCGGGAAGCAGGTACAGATCGGGCTGAATCAGGCAACCGCACAGGCCAAACAAGATGAGCTATTCGCAAGATATGACCTGAAAAAAAGTGATGGCCGGCTGTTTCCGTTTGAATTATCGGGCGGGATGCTGCGCAGGGTGTTGTTCGCGACAAGTGTCAGAGAAGGGGTGAAGCTGGTCATAGCCGATGAGCCGACCCCCGGAATTCATCCGCAGGCACTCTCCGAAATCTTGCGGCAACTTAAGCAATTCGCTAAAGAGGGGGCCGGAGTAATGCTGATTACTCACGATATCATGTCGGCGCTGGAAATTGCAGATAGGGTAGCCGTGATCAAGGATGGAACAACGGTGGAAATTTCCGCCGTTTCGGCTTTTGAAGGCAAAGGGGAACGATTAAAAACCGATTACACCCGAAGGTTATGGCGGGCCTTGCCGCAGAATGATTTTGATTTGGTATTTAAGCGAGAGGAGAAGGATGCATGTCTCTGATCGGAGAAAGCTTAGGTCATTATTATCAAAGAGACCGCTGGATTTTTAAAGATATCAACCTGTCAGTAGCCCCGGGCGAGGTTCTTGGGTTATCAGGTTACAGCGGATGCGGAAAAACTACACTGTCCCGAATATTGGCCGGGTATATCACCCCGCGTGAAGGGCAGGTTACGTCAGATCAGAAAGACATGAAGGGTCCGGGTTTTCGGCCTGTCCAGTTAATCTACCAGCATCCGGAGAAAGCGATTAACCCCAAGTGGCGTATGCGGGATGTTGTGACGGAGTCCTATACTCCTTCTCAGGACATTCTGGATGCTTTCGAAATCCGCAAGGAATGGATGGACCGTTGGCCGGTTGAACTCTCAGGGGGGGAGAAGCAGCGATTCTGCATCGTGCGTTCCCTGAATCCTGCCACAAAATATATTATTGCCGACGAGATGACCACGATGCTGGACGCTATTACGCAGGCGCAAATCTGGAACGCCTTTCTCCGCATTTGTAAAAGCAGGGAAATTGGAGTTATTGTGGTCAGCCATGAGACCAGCCTTCTGAACCGGTTATGCGATACGATCTATAAGGTGGGGAAGAGTTGAATAAAGGAACATCTGTAAGGCCATTGGCCCTACGGATGTTCTTTTTAGGCTGCATAACTTATAAGCTGAAGCTCATTTTCAACCTCTTAGAAAATAGTATCCAGCTGCTTGAGATCGTCTTCGGTTAGCTGAATATTCAGCGTCTGGAGATTGGACTCTATCTGTTCATGCCTCGTTGCACCGGGAATGATCAAATCCACAGCCGGACGGGTCAATAACCAGGCAAGGGCGATTTGCGCAGGGTCAGCCCCTTTGTTCTGTGCGAAGGCTTTGAATCGCTCGACCCGTTCCACATTAGCTTGAAATGCCTCTTGTTGAAATAAAGGGTTGTTCATTCGCGAGGTATCGTTGAAGACATCATCCTTCGTATATTTACCGGCCAACAGACCGGATGCCAGCGGGAAAAAAGGAATCAGAGAAATTCCATGCTTCAGACAATAAGGAATCACCTCTTCTTCTGGTTGACGGACCAGCAGTGAATATTCAGCTTGGAGTACATCCAGATGCCCCTCTGCATTAAATTCCTGAAGTTGACTATAGCTTAAATTCGAAGCCCCAACAGCCTTGATTTTTCCGGATTTTTTCAACTCCGCCAGTGTGTCAGCAGCTTCAGACAGTGGGGTGCGGGTGTCAGGGAAATGTAAAAAGAAAATATCAATATACTCTGTCTGTAATCTTGTCAAGCTGTCATCCACAGCCTTACGCAAAGCAGCTGGACTGTTGTCTACTTGCAGACCGCTTGGCGTGAACTCCGGGCTCGGAGAGGCCTTCGTAGAAATGACAAGCTGTTCACGCCCTCCATACTCGCGGATCGCTTCACCGATGATCTCCTCGGAATGGCCCAATCCGTACAAAAAGGCGGTATCAATGAAATTGATGCCTTTTTGCAGGGCAGCCTGAATTAATTGCCGGCTTAAATCATCGTCCATCTTCGGATACATCATAGAATTGCCGACTACACCCGCTCCAAACCCGATTTTAAAAGCTGCCAGTCCGGTTCTGCCTATCTCAACGGTCTGATTCATGTTTATTTGCTCCTCTTTTGTTTGATGTGGGAATCCATGGGAGGACTCTGCATCACATCTTACAACCTGGTCTAAACACCAGGTCAAGCGGAGCCGCCAGCATTAGAGAAGTCACCGAATTTTCGTCCAGTCTGCAGTTTCATTTCAATCATATCCCAAATTTGCTGGAGCTCTTGCTGCTGCTGTTCGATCTTTTTTTGATAATCGCAAAGTCTTTCCTGCCACTCGATAGTTGATGTGCTGCTGTCTTCCAATTGAAGCTGAAGGATAGGTTTTATTTCTTGAAGTGACATTCCGGTTTTTTTTAAGCACAGGATCATTCGAAGTGTCTCCATATGCGAGCTGTTGTATATCCGGTGACCATTGTTTTTACGGCCCACGGGAGGTAAGAGACCTATTTTCTCATAATAACGCAAGGTGTCTTCACTGACCTTGAAATGTTCCATGATTTCCTTCATTTTATAATTTTCTGCCATTATTCAACACCTCCGTACAGGACTGAAATATATATCCATCCATGAGGCTATTATAATACCTGGTGTTAACACCAGGTCAAGAAATTATGACGAAGAAAATGAGGAGAATAATGCGGATAATCCGTTGTTATTGTATTATTCGATTCAAATACCAGCCAAAAATTATATGAATAAGGTTTACAATCCTAACATATCAAACTATGATTTAGCTTAAATATAGATGACAAATCTCATAGGAATTAATATTTCCATCACACTAACGGAGGTCGCAAGTTGAAAACAAAAGAGATGGTATTTGCCGCATTATTTGCTGCACTAATAGGGGTATTAGGTATGATTCCACCGATTCCGCTAGGGTTTATCCCGGTGCCCATTACCGCACAAACACTTGGTGTCATGCTGGCGGGGAGTTTTTTAGGTAAGAAGACGGGAAGTCTTAGCCTGATTTTATTTATCGTGTTAGTCGCTCTGGGTTTACCTTTATTATCCGGCGGCCGTGGAGGTTTCTCTGCATTAGTTGGTCCGTCAGCCGGTTACATTCTAAGCTGGCCCGTAGCAGCATTTTGTATCGGATATGCGACAGAAAAAGTCTGGTCCAATGTAAAAACATGGAAAATTATCATCATCAACTTAGTTTTTGGTGTGATACTTGTTAGTTTGATCGGAGCGCCGGTTATGGCTTTGATTACACATACCTCTATTTGGGCCGGACTTGTGGGAGCAACCGCATTTTTGCCGGGGGATTGTATTAAAGCGGTCATAGCTGCTATTATAGCGCTACAATTAAAAGCCGTCAGTCCAATCGAAGAGAAGTGATAAAAGATGAATCTGATTGAACCCTTACTGCGTCATGCAGTCCAGCAGCCCGACCATATCGCCTTAACCGATGGCGAAGAGAGCCGTACTTATTGGTCATTGGTACAGCGAATGACTACAATTGCACAGGGTATACGGCAAAATGGCCTTCACCACGATAAGGTTGCCATTTTATCTGCGAACCGCATTGAATTTGTAGAGGTGTTTTTAGGAGCTATTTATGCCGGGTGTGTTCCCATCCCTTTGGATCCCAAATGGAGTATAAATCAAGTGAACGCTGTTCTACAGCAATGTCAGCCGAAAATGATTTTTGCAGAGACCCATTTGGCAAAGATTCTAGACTTGCAGGACACAGAAATTCAACTTCTAACTTTTTCTGATCAGGACATGGGTTCAGGTTCCTATGACAGCTGGTTGCTCACTCTCAAGCCGGAAGCTGAAATGGATGAATCGAATGAATTATTGTTTATCGGCTTCACTTCAGGCACAACAGGAACACCTAAGGGTTATATGCGCACCCACTTGTCGTGGATTCAGAGCTTCGAGGCGACCAAAGAGGCTTTTCAGCTAAACCGCATAGAGCATATGTTAGCTCCAGGCCCCTTTGTTCATTCCTTGTCTTTATTCGCGGTAATGCAGAGTCTATATAGCGGTGCAACCTTTCATATCGTAAAAGAGTTCGATGCCGGCAAGGTTCTACAGTTGTGTAAACAGAATCCCGATGTTATTTTGTTCGTTGTGCCGACGATGATTGAAGCACTCCTCCAGCAGAAGGATAAATTTGGTCAGACGCAAATTCAGGCATTGATCAGCTCAGGCGGGAAATGGTCAGAGTTGTCTAAGAATAGATGCAGGGAGATATTCGGCGCAGCGAAGCTATATGAATTTTATGGCTCATCTGAAGCTAGTTATATCAGTTACCTGGATGTTCATGCCGACAACAAGCCGGATTCAGTAGGTAAACCCTTTTCCGGTGTACAGATATCAATTCGTGATGAGCATCTCCAAGAGGTATCCCAAGGGAGCATCGGGCAGCTTTACATTCGGAGTGATATGATGTTTACAGGGTATTATCATTTGCCGGAAGAGACATCAGCAGTTTTTCGTGACGGATGGCTAATCATCGGAGATTTTATGTATATGGATGAGGATGGATATTTGTATTTGGCTGGCCGCTCAAAAAACATGATGGTTTCAGGTGGTCTTAATATTTTCCCGGAAGAAGTAGAGTCTGTGCTGCAGCAGATGCCGGAAATTCAAGAAGTGATGGTACTAGGAGTACAGGATGCCTATTGGGGTGAACAGGTGACAGCACTTGTGAAGTGGAGCGGACAAACGCGTCTATCTGTAGAACAAATCAAGGATTACTGCTGCCGCCAAATCGCGAACTACAAGGCCCCAAAACAGCTTATCACGGTAGAGCAGTTCATTTATACAAGTAGCGGAAAAATTGCCCGGCAGGCAATGAAAGACTACGCGAAAAGATGGATGTTATGATAGAGGCTGTAATTGTGATCGCTAAACGGACGCCCATTGGCAGGATCGGCGGAGTGTTAAGTGCTCTTGAGCCGGAAGCATTATTAGCGCCGCTTATTCAGCATATTGTCGCAGAAACGAATGTGCCGAAGGAATTCATTGATGATGTCATCATTGGCAATGTAGTAGGTCCAGGCGGCAACATCGCACGGCTTTCTGCTCTGGAAGCAGGACTGCCAGTGACGGTCCCGGGTGTCACGGTTGACAGGCAGTGTGGTTCCGGTCTGGAGGCAGTCAATCTTGCGGCAAGGCTGATTCAAAGTGGTGCTGGCGAGATTTATTTGGCTGGTGGAGTTGAGAGTACGAGCCGTGCCCCTTGGAAAATGACCAAACCGCAAACGCTAACGGGTGCACCGCAGCTATATACACGAGCCCGTTTCACTCCCAGTGCCTACGGCGACCCGGATATGGGCATTGCAGCCGAGAATGTCGCCCGTAAATACGCGATTTCCCGGGAAGAACAGGACCGTTATGCTTTGAAAAGCCATCAAAAAGCCATTCATTCGCAGCAAACCGGCCGATTTCTGCAAGAGATCGTTCCTGTACAAGCGAATGGGGAATGGGTTACCCTAGATGAATGCCCCAGAGCCAATACTAGCCTGGAAAAGCTGCAGCAGCTGCCGCCAATCTTTCTGGAACAGGGTACGGTAACGGCTGGCAATGCATGTCCTCTGAATGATGGAGCGGCTCTGGTTCTGATGATGTCCCGCGAGAAATGCCGGGAGCTTCAACTAAAGCCTATTTTGCGTGTCGTCGATGCCCAAGCGGCAGGTGTTGATCCCAATTATTTAGGCATGGGGCCTGTTCCAGCTGTTCAAAAGGTGCTTAACCGCCAGCACCTGAGTGTTGCCGATTTGGATATCGTGGAGTTTAACGAAGCTTTTGCCTCACAAGTATTAGCTTCACTACAGGAGCTTCAGATTCCGCAGGAAAAGGTGAATCGTGGAGGCGGAGCACTGGCCATTGGCCATCCTTACGGTGCTTCCGGCGGCATCTTGATTACACGGTTATGCACGGAGATGTTATATAAACCTTATAAACGGGGGCTGGCCACACTAGGCATTGGTGGCGGGATAGGTCTGGCCACGCTGGTGGAGGCGGTCCAATGAATACAGTCCGGCATCAGGTTCATATCACTGCGGAGTGGATTTCTGACTATGCACAAAGTATCGGAGCTCCCTTGCAAATGATAAAAGGTGATCTGATCGCACCTGCCACAATGCCGATTATTTTCTGGCAGTTCTTTGATATTCCCTGGTTGCAGACGGATGTCCCCTTAATTCACGGCACGCAGCATTTCACTTACCAGGAACCAATTACCGCAGGGATGATCCTGGATTGTGAATTATCCTTAACAAGGATGGATAAGAAAGTAGTTAGACAGGAATGGATGACCTTTTATTATCACACTCTTGTATACACTTGTAGCGGTAATCTCATAGGGACGGCAGATACCATATTAATCCGGGCAGGTGATTAAGATTAAGAAACGTATAACTGCCGAGGCTGTCCGGCAATATGCGGCTGTCTCTAAAGATACGGCTGCCATTCATCTGAATGCCGAAGCTGCTGTTAAGGCTGGCTATAAGCGGCCTATAGCGCATGGTATGTATATTATGGGACTGGCACAATCATTATATTTAACTGATCATCCAGCAGGGTGGATTACATCGTATAGCATGAAATTTCAAAAGCCGCTTGTAGTAGATACGGGTGTGGTGTTTCACTTTGAGCCTCGCGACGGTCATATCGAAGTGAAAGTCACATTAGAAGCTGGTGATGTGATTGCTTCAGGTACCTTTTCAGTGAAAGAGATGAAGTGATGGATAAAGTAGCCGTAATTACAGGAGCCACTAGAGGGATTGGGCGCAGCATCGCCTTAAAGCTTGGCCAATCCGGTTATCAAGTGATTGTCAACGGGACAAAGCAGGCGCTAATCGACGAGGTTGTGCAGGAGATTCACCGGACAGGCGGCGAGGCGCGGGGAATTTGTGCCAATGTCGCAGATCCGCTTGAGGTCACTGCGATGGTGGATGCTGTCATCGCTGAGTATGGCCGTATAGATGTATTGATACATAACGCCGGTAATTTGCATGACCAGCAATGTCTGCATATGACGGATGAAGAATGGAACTCAGTGCTGGATGTGCATCTGAATGGAGCTTTTTATAGCATTCGCCGGGCACTGCCTCATATGCAAAATCATGGCGGAGACATTCTTCTGATGACCTCCACTGCCGGATTAACAGGTTCGATCAAGCAGGTGAATTATAGTGCGGCCAAAGCTGGAATGCTTGGTATGTTGTGGACGCTCGCAGCCGAACTAAAGCGTAACGGTATTAGAGTAAATGCCATTGCACCTGCTGCCTTAACGGATATGACTCGGCCTGTCATCCAGCATATGAAGGAAAAGTACGCCAGCCGCAATGAGCCGTTCCCGGAGTTCTGGCAGGTGGGGGAAACAGACGATATTGCCCGGTTCGCAGCCGCATTGCTGGAACAGCCTGATATTGAGTTAACAGGTGAAATCTTTGGTGTGAATGGTTCGAAGGTAACGAAGTGGCAAAAGCCGGAGCCTGCCTTTACCGAAACCGGCATCGAGGCATTTTTCACAACATGGCGGCAACAGAAGGGTAGTCATTAAATGCTGACATTCGATCACGTTCATTTTTATTATAAAAAAGGGCAGCCCGTCATAGAGGATTTAAGCTTTACGATTGAGACTGGGGAGTTCGTGGCAATTGTCGGGGCGAATGGCTGCGGCAAGTCTACAATTGCCAAGCTAATGGATGGATTGCTGCTTCCAAAACAAGGGGATGTAACCTTTCAGGATCTAAACACCTCCAGACCCGCAGACCTTAGGATGATCCATGAGCAAATAGGGTTTGTATTCCAGAATCCGGAGGACCAATTCATTACTACAACGGTTATGGATGAAGTGATATTTGGATTGGAAAACATTCGTGTGCCAAGGGAAGAAATACGCAGCCGGTTGGATCAAGCCCTACAGGCTGTGCAAATGGAGAATTATTTGGAGTCGATGCCCCATCAGCTCTCAGGCGGTCAAAAGCAACGGGTAGCTATTGCCGCCATCCTGGCTATGCAGCCCCGGATTATTATTTTTGACGAAGCTACTTCCATGCTTGATCCACAGGGGAGGGAGCAAGTGCTTTCGATCATGCAGGAGCTGCACCGCCAAGGCATGACCATTATCCACATCACCCATCATATGGAGGAAGTGCTGGCGGCGCGGCGCATTTTACTCATGGATAAGGGGCGGCTTGTATTTGATGGAGATCCGGTTTCCTTTTTTGAAACGGTGCCCGTTGAAGACTACCAATTAGAGCTTCCTTTTGCGGTTCGAGTATATCGAATGCTGCATCCGGACATGCCGCTAATGGCAGATTGGAAGGAGATGATCCGCTCACAATGGTCTACCAGCTAAGCAATCTAAGCGTTAGCTATGCCAATCGGGTGGCTCTGCAAAATGTCAGCTGCACGATTCAAGGAGGCAAGTGGATCTCTGTCATTGGCCATACAGGCGCCGGCAAGTCTACATTTGTCAAAGTGCTGAAGGGGCTGATACCGGACATTGCCGGAGAGTATTTGATTAATGATCATCCCATTCCCAAGGACCGTAAAGGACAACTAAAAGCCCTACCTGATATAGGCTACGTATTTCAATATCCCGAGCATCAATTATTTGAATCGACGGTGTACAAGGAGCTTGCCTTTGCTCCTAAGCTGCGTGGGGATACGCCTCAGCAGATAAAGAAGTCAATAGAAATCATTCTTCCGCAAGTAGGTCTGACAGAAGATATCCTGCCATTGGTTCCATTTCAGCTAAGCGGGGGGCAAAAGCGCCGTGTGGCTATCGCTTCCGTATTGATGATGGATCCGAAGCTGCTTATTCTGGATGAACCTACAGCAGGTCTCGATCCAGTAAGCCATGCCGCATTGCTTCAGCTGCTGAGTAAATGGCAGCAGCAAGGTAATCGCACCGTTCTCTTCGTATCCCATCAAATGAACGATGTTGCCGAATACTCGGATGAAGTCATGGTATTTCACGAGGGGCAACTCATGGGGCATTATGAGACCGGCACTTTATTTCTGGAACAAGCAGCATTGCTGGAGCAACTCGGTTTATCACTGCCGGAGCCTGTACAACTGTTAAAGATAGTTGAGGAAATGTCCGGGGAGATAATTGAGGTGGCGAGCTGCCGAGAGCAGGATATTTTCGCAAAAGTGCTGCCCATCTGGCAGGCAAGGAGACTCTAAATGTCTAATACCCTGTTAATGGGACAATATTGGGAGACGCACTCCATATTTCACCGTCTGGACCCGCGGACAAAGCTTGTGAGCATGATTATTATCATGCTGAGCTTCCTAATGCTGGACACGTTCGTCAGCTACGTTGTCGCAACCCTTTTTTTGGCCGGCATTATGTGGTTATCCAAAATCCCGTTACAGGTCTTTTGGAGAGGCATGAAGCCGGTCTTGTTTATTTTGATGTTTACTTTTCTCTATAATGCCTTATCCACGAAGGGGAATATCATTTGGTCCTGGTCCGTTATAGAGGTGACAGATGAGGGACTGCTGAAAGGGTTACGTTTCGTTTGGCGTATTGTCTTAATCATCTTGCTGGCTTCTATTTTAACGTTAACTACAAAACCGCTGACCTTAACCCATGGGCTGGAGAAATTACTGGCCCCTTTATCCAAACTCAATGTGCCTGTAGAGCAGTTTTCACTAATGATTGTGATTGCGATCCGGTTTATCCCAACGATTATGCAAGAGCTTGATCGGATTCTCCTGGCCCAGAAGGCCAGAGATTATGATATTACCACCTTAAAGCTGCCAAAACGTATATTTGCCTATATTCCGATTCTCGTGCCTTTGCTTCTAACGGTGATTCAACGTGCCGAACAATTGACTCACGCCATTGATGCGCGTGCTTATGGGAATGGGAAAGGGAGAACCTCCTATAAGCAATTGACATTCCAGCGTGTCGATTATCAAGCAGGGGGAGCAGTTATTCTAATGACCGTGATCCTGCTGCTGTTGAAAATTTGGGGATTTTAAGTGGATAGAAGGAGAGATAACGATGAAATGGGCTACACGGGTAACTGAATTGTTACAAATAAAGTATCCTATTATTCAAGGGGGACTTGCCTATTTAGCCTATGCAGATCTTGCGGCTGCGGTTTCAAATGCAGGAGGATTAGGCCAAATTACTGCTATGAGTCTCCCGGATGCAGATGCCTTACGCTCGGAAATTGAGCGTGCGCGCACCCTGACGAGCCAACCCTTTGGTGTCAATTTTGCTATTGGCAACCATAATTTAAATTATAGGGATCGGGTCCAGGTTGCTATTGATGAGCAGGTCCACGCTGTGACGATCACTGGTGGAGATCCTTCAGCGATACTAGAGATGATGCAACCCACGGCTATTAAAACACTGGTGCTTGTTTCCTCACGAAGACAAGCACAAAAGGCGGAACAGCTAGGCGCATCTGCGGTGATTGTTGTCGGGCAGGAAGGCGGCGGGCACTTAGGGCGTGATGATGTTGGAACCCTGGTGCTTGTCCCGCAAGTGGTTGATGCTGTTCAAATTCCCGTCGTTGCCTCAGGTGGAATTGGGGATGGCCGGGGCTGGATGGCTGCCTATGCCCTTGGTGCTGAAGGTATTGAAATGGGGACACGCTTTATCGCCACTCAGGAATGTGTGGACGCCTCCGCCTCTTACAAAAAAGCCTTGATTGAGAGTTCGGAGGCGGATACAACAGTGATCAAACGTTCCATCCATTCACCGGCCAGGGTACTGCGAAGTGCCTACACGGAGAAAATTCTCGAAATCGAGCGCGTAACCCCTACCTATGAAGCATTAAAAGAATATATTAGCGGTGAAGCCAACAAACGCTGGATTTATGAGGATTATGAAGAAGAGGGGTTCGGTTGGGCAGGTCAAGTGACCGGCATGATCCATGATATCCCAACCGTCGCCGAATTGATCAATAGAATGGTCCAAGAGGCGGAGAAGGTTCGCGGAAAATGGGGAAGCTAGCGTCCACGGAAAGTCCGGCGCAAGTCCTCGGTCCATTTGTCCGGGATTTCCCAGGGGATAAAATGTCCACCTTCTGCATGGGCTGTGATATTGACATGGTTATACCAGGGAGCGCGATCGCTGTCCAGGAAGTTCTGTACGCGGTTTTCGGTTGTGATCCCTGGCGGATTTTCGTAGCCCACGAAGCTAATACCGGTGGGTGCCTCAATGACAGGCCAGCGATCATGAGCGGGTGTCCACGGATAGCGGTTGGCGTTGGCGTAGACGCGTATTGAGGTTTCGATGGCGTTGTTAACCCAGTAGATTGTTGCGTGTGTAAGGATGTCGTCCTTGGAAAAAACATTCTCGACGTTGCCTTTATTATCACTCCATCTTGCCCAGCGTTCCAAGATCCATGCGAGCATGCCTGCGGGCGAATCGCTTAGTCCAAAGGCGAGGGTGGCGGGATCAAGAACATGTACGGCGAGATGTGAGGCGAAACGGCGATCCAGATTTAGAATCCCCTTCCGGATGTCTTCAGGGATATTGCCGGGTATAGGGCGGCCTCCTGCGAAATCCCAAGCGCGCTCCCCGTTGAAGAAATTAAGTTTCAGCGCTGACCCAATGTGTATCGCATAGAGCTCATCCGGATATTTATGTCCCAGTTGACCTGTCACGAGAGCGCCTACATCGCATCCTCCTGCAGCGTATTTAGTATAGCCGAGGATCTCTGTCATGAGTGTATGCCAGAGATCGGCAATTTTCCAAAAGTTCATATCCGGGTTGTCCGGCAGTGGCGTCGAAAATCCGAAACCGGGAAGTGAGGGGACGATTACGTCAAAGGCTTCGGCAAAGATGGCATAACCGTATCAAGGATTATTACTGAATCATTTAAAAGACGAACCGAATTACTTCAGGTATCAGAAACAGAATATCCCAATCATGTTGCGTTCGAAACGGAAAGGATGGCAATAACCAGAATTAACAATTCAACGGTTAAGATTTTATTTGTGAATAATGAACCAATAGGGACCATAGGCACCCGGCAGGAAGGAGAGATTGGAATGATTGATAGACTGGCTATCCTCCCATCGTACAGAGGTGAAGATTACGGAAGGTTATTATTAGAGCATTCAGAAAATGAATTATTTAACAACGATTGTACAGAAATACATATTTCCTTAGTTGCCAGCTATCAAAATTTAAGGAGGTTTTATGTTGAACACGGGTATACCTGCATAAGTTCAACAACTCTATCAGGCTTGCCCTGTGAAGTGCTTTCATTACGAAAATATAAAAGATGAGTTGAGCTGAGAATGGACCACGGTGCATTACCGGGATTTGACTTGTTAAAAAGCTGTTCAACTTGTATTCTTTTGAATGCCTCTTACGCCATTCGCCCGATTCTATGGTTGTATAGCATAACGGTTCCAATGGAAACCAGAACAACTGCAGCATTGGCGGCAATCGTTCCCGCCCAAGTCATAGTCATCGTGCCCAAGAGCGGAGACGCCGCATTGAACAGCGTGTGGAAGAATACGCTCATAAACACCCAGCCTTTGCCGGATATCCGATAGAGGGCCCCGTGGAAAAAGCGAAACGCAAAGAGTTGCACGGTAAACATCCAGAAATTAGTCAGTCCCTCTCCGTGATTCGTCCCCGGAATGAAAAAAAGCGGGATATGCCATAAAGCCCAAATGAATCCAAAGGCAAGAGAAGAGATCAGATAGCCATATTTTTTGTCGAGCCCCGGTTGCAGGATGTACATCCAGCCCGCTTCCTCCAAGCCACCGATAATGAGATTGCCCGGCAGGGAAAAGAAGATCATATAGAAGGGGAGCGCCAATTCCGTCTGGCCTGTAACGGCAAGATGAATCAAAAAATACAGGGCAAGCCCTGCAACAACGAACAGATAGAGAGAAATGTTGTTTTTGACGTAAAAAACTGTCTTCAACCATTCCTTAAAACCGGTTATTTTCTTGTTTCTCTTCAGAACAATATAACAAGCAATAGGGGGAGACAAAATATAAAGGGCAAACGGAATATTCATTGCAAATTGCGGCAATGTGTTCACCCAATTGTGAACCCGATAACCGAACGGCCCAAGAGCAATCAAAATGCCTGACACTAGATAGGCTATGCTAAAGGTCAGTAGGGTAAATTGGACTAAGATTTTTTTGTCTGTCAAAATATCTTCACCTCAGGTTTAGTATACATTAAATTTTCCGGCGATAGCCGATTTTTCGGGTAATTCAAGCGGAGAGAACCGTTTTTCCCTCCAACTATAAGCTGCACATAAAGTGGAAAGATTCAAATCTTCCGATAACGAATACCAGTTTCCTGAGTTTTTTGGGGCTCTAATTTAGAACTTTTCACTGTCCAGAAACTTAATTGTGGTCTATATAGTTGCGATATACCACAGCATATGATATTTTTGTATGAAAATAACAGGACTTTGTACACGCTCTAAAGTTCACCTTGTAATGTTAATATCTACAAGAGGTTAAGATTGTTTTTAACTATTGTTTAAATTAGGGATAGGCCAGCAAACGACCACCCTGGAAATGAAGTTAGGCTGTTTCTCTAACATTATTAAGAAAGCGCTTACACGTCTTATGAAAGGAGAAAAATGAATGCGGGAAAAAATCATAATCATTGATGATGATACTGAAACTCGCAAAATATTGGTTCAATCCTTACTAGAGCATGGATATGAAGCTGTTGGATATCCTCACAGCGGACAAGCATTGGTAAGCTTCATTCATTCTCACGATCCTGATTTAATTATTCTTGACCTGTCAATGCCAGGAGCGGGCGGCTTGAACTTATGCACGGAATTGCGCAAATTCAGCGATAAACCAGTCCTTTTTACAAGTCATCATACCGAAGATTATCTCAGAATTGAAGCCTTGAACCGGGGGGCAGATGAATTTATTGCCAAACCCTCCAGCTTTGAAGTATTGCTCGCCCGGATCAGAGCACACCTCCGCAGGTATAAACGGGCTTTCCCTGTTAATCAACGTCATTTAATTGTTTATCCAGGCCTGCAGATCGATCCTACTACCCACACAGTAATGGTCTATGGCAAGGAAGTCTTCTTATCCTCTAAAGAATTCCGACTCCTTGTTGTTCTGGCAAAGAACCCGAATCGCGTATTCCACACCGAAACCTTATATGATCTTATTTGGAAAGACATTAAGCATGGGGACATACGAACTGTCATGGTCCATATTTATAAATTGCGGCAAAAAATTGAAAAAAACCCGAGTGAACCGCTATATATTCATACTGTCAGAGGTGCCGGCTATAAATTTAACGGATCGGTTTCACTATTGATGGAATCCATGGATGCGTAGTATTAAAACAAAGCTAATCGAATAATCTAAGACTTTTCTTAAAAACTTATTTCATTACTTTAACTAGACTTTAACATAAGTTGGTAAGATGGACTTGGATGCAAACGATTGCAGTCCGCAAAAAAACCAGTTTTTTAGTAGTATATCGCTTGCTGGTTTACGGATTACGTACTCGTTTCATACCAAAGGGTACAGGAGGAGAAAAATCTAATGGTGAAAAAGAGTTGCAAAGTTTTACTAAGCATGATGCTGCTCTGCTCAATGCTGTGGAGCGTTGCAGTATTGCCAGCGGGCCAAGCAACAGCGGCCACAGTGACCCCGACAGCACCGTCCACAGCAGCGTCTGCAACAATCAGCAGCGCGCCGGTTAATAACACGATGATGCAGTTTTTCGAATGGAATACACCTAAGGATGGTGGTCATTGGAACCATCTTGCTGCCGAAGCAGCTAATCTGAGCGATGTGGGGATCACGGCAATCTGGATACCGCCTGCTTATAAAGGCCATGTGGGAACCGACGATGTTGGTTATGGCGTTTACGATTTCTACGATCTGGGTGAATTCAACCAGAAAGGAACCGTACGTACCAAATATGGTACAAAAGCTGAACTGAAATCGGCGATCAACTCGCTTCACAACAACAATGTTCAAGTCTACGGCGATATCGTTGTCAACCATATGATGGGCGGCGATCAAAGCGAGAACATTAAAGTGACACAAGTACAGGGCAACAACCGCAACCAGACGATTGGCGAGTTCAATACAAACGTTTGGACAAAATACAATTTTGATGGCCGCAATAATGCCTATTCCAATTTCAAATGGAATTGGACGCACTTTGACGGTTCAGGTGACTACGATAAAATTTACCGCTATCCAGGCAAAGCATGGGACTGGGAAGTTAGTACCGAGAACGGTAACTATGACTACCTGATGGGTACCGACATTGACTTTGACAACACTGCAGTTGCAGATGAAATAAAAAAATGGGGCGTATGGTATGTCAATGAAATGGGTCTGGACGGTTACAGGCTAGATGCTGTTAAACATATCAAATACGGCTTCATGGAGGAATTTGTAGAAAATGCCCGTGCCAAAACAGGCAAAGAGTTGTTCACTGTCGGTGAATTTATCGGTGGTACAGCTGAATTGAACTCCTACCTGGGCAAAGTGAATCAAAGTATGTCCTTATTTGATTTCCCGCTCCGCAACAACTTTGCGACAGCTTCCAGTTCCAACGGAGGTTATAGCATGCGCAACCTGGCCAGCGGAACATTGACGGGAACAAATTCGGATAAATCCGTTACTTTCATTGAGAATCATGATACGCAGCCTGACCGTTCAGATGCTCATGGCGCACAGGTTCTTGATTGGTTTAAACCGCTCGCTTATGCGTACACTCTGACACGACAGGAAGGTTATCCTTCAGTATTCTATGGTGACTACTATGGAACCAGAAGCAGCAACACTGCAGGTCCTGGAACTGGAAAAATCAAATCGCTGAAGAGCAAGCTTGATCCGCTTCTGAAAGCACGCAAGGATTACGCTTACGGTAAACAAAACGACTATCTTGATAGCGATGACATGATCGGCTGGACTCGTGAAGGTTTGGCTTCCAAACCAAACTCCGGATTGGCAACGGTCATGACAGACCGTGCCGGCGGATCGAAAACGATGTATGTGGGAACAAGCCACGCTGGTGAACAATGGAAAGATATCACAGGCAACTTCTCTGATAAGGTAACTATCGGCCCCAACGGTAATGGTACATTCAAGGTTAAAGACGGTTCTGTATCGGTATGGGTACCAGATGTGGCAACTCCAACCGATCAAGCCCCTACAGTACCAACAAATGTACAAGGAACAGCAGTAGGCACTACATCTGTAAATCTGAGTTGGACAGCATCTACTGACGACAAGGGAGTAGCTAAATACGAGGTTTATCGTGACAGCGCTCTCATCGGTGAATCCACCAGCACTACTTACAACGATTCAACAGTAGCAGCCAACAAGACCTACTCCTATACAGTCAAGGCTGTAGATACAATCGGACAGAAATCAGGCTTCAGCGTTGAGGCTACTGTTACCGTCGGCGGCGGAGGAACGCAAGATCAGCTTCCAACTGCGCCAACGAATGTGAAGGGAACAGCAATAGGCACAACATCTGTCAACCTGACATGGAGTCCTTCCACGGATGACAAGGGTGTTGTGAAATATGAGATTTACCGTGACGGTACGCTAAAAGGCGAAGCCACGGGAACAGCATATTCAGACAACACTATAGTGAATGACAAAACGTATTCCTACACAGTCAAGGCTGTAGATACGATTGGGCAGAAATCAGCATACAGTGTCCCTGCTGTCGTGAAAATCGGCAACGGTGGACAGCAGCAAGAAGGAAACTCATTCAGTTGGGACAATGCAAACGTTTACTTCGTCATGACAGACCGTTTCAATAACGGCAATACCAGCAATGACGGCGCTTATGGCAGACCTAAGACTGATGCATGGGGCTCGAATGTGGGTACATTCCACGGTGGAGATATTAAAGGTTTGACCAAGAAGCTGGAAGAAGGCTATTTCACAGATTTGGGTACAAATGCAATTTGGATCTCAGCTCCTTGGGAACAAATGCACGGCTGGGTAGGCGGTAAAGACGGTGACTTTGCTCACTATGGCTACCATGGCTACTATGCACTTGATTTCACTGCGATGGACAAGAGCATGGGTACCATTGATGAAATGCGCGAGTTCGTTGACCTCGCTCATACCAAAGGAATTCGTGTTGTCCTTGATGTGGTTATGAACCATGTCGCTTATCCGACACTTGTGGATATGGCGGAATACGGATACGGTGACCGCGGCGGACTCGCCGGAAACTGGACTCCGGATAAAGGCCAAGGCCAGAACTGGCACACGCACAACAACATTATGAACACAAATAATTCCAGTGCATGGGCTTCCTGGTGGGGCAGCAGTTGGATTCGCGCCAACACTATTGCGGGTTATGATCAATGCGGCAGCAACGATCAGACGCTGTGTGTAGGGTTCCTGCCTGATATCAAGACCGAATCCACTAGTGGTACCAGTTTGCCGCCGCTACTGAAGACGAAGTTCAACAAAGAAACAAGCGGTTACGACAACTGGATCGTTCCGGCTGCCAAGCAATACCGCAAAGATCTGAATGTCGCCCCTAAGGATTACATGATCAAATGGCTGTCCTCATGGGTCGAAGAATTCGGAGTTGATGGTTTCCGTATTGATACTGCGAAGCATGTTCAAGCAGACAAATGGAAAGAACTCAAGACAAGCGCAAGTAGTGCGCTTGCGAAATGGAGGCAGAATAACCCATCGAAACCGGGAGCAGATTGGACAGATAACTTCTGGATGACCGGGGAAGTTTGGGGTCAAGGCCTTGGAAGAGACGGCACTTATTTCGATAACGGGTTTGATTCCTTAATCAACTTTTCTTTCCAAGGTGCGAATATGAGTGACCTGGAAGGCCTTTTCTCCCGATATGCAAGTGAATTAAATGGAGATCTGCCTAACTATAATATGCTCAGCTATCTTTCTTCCCACGATAAAGGGTTGTACACCCGTGGAGGCATGATTCAGGCAGGCACCGCGCTTCTGCTTCTTCCGGGCGGAGTACAGACGTACTATGGAGATGAAACGGCAAGACCGTTCGGGGCTACTGGCTCTGACCCGTATCAGGGTACGCGCTCATTCATGAACTGGAGCGGCATTAACCAAGGTGTTCTGTCACACTGGCAGAAGATTGGGCAATTCAGAAACAATCACATTGCGATAGGTGCAGGAACTCATAAGAAAATTGCAGACAGCCCGTATACGTTCTCACGCACCTATGAGAAGGATGATGTTCTGGATAAAGTAGTCGTGGCTACAGGAGCTTCCGGAACTGTGGATGTGAATGTATCCGGCATCTTCCCGGATGGCACTACGGTACGCGATACTTACACGCAGAACGAAGTGGTTGTAAGCGGAGGCAAGGCCAAATTCTCCGCTGGAACCAACGGCGTTATTCTGATTGAAAATGTTGGCATCAACAAAAAGTTCCCGGTTCTGACGGCTTCACCAGCAGGCGGTAAATTCAAAACCGAAACTACCTCTGTAACGCTTTCGATCAAGAATGCGGACAGCGGCAAGTACACGCTGGATGGCAGTGATCCGGTTAACGGAAATGCATTTACCAATGGAACAACAATCACAATTGGCGCAGACATGGCCATTAATGACAAGAAAACACTGAAGATGTACGCCACGAATGAAAATGGCGAAGGTACGGCGTCGCACGATTTTACTAAGGGTGATCCTAACGCCAAGCTGGAAGTTTACCTCAAGAAACCGGCTGGATGGGGAACACCTTCCATTTACTTCTACGACACAGCACCTAAGGACAATGACCCAACCTGGGCTACAGCTCCAGCTATGACAAGCGCTGGCGGAGACTGGTATGTCTACAGCTTCGACAAAGCTGAACAAGCTACAATTATCTTTAAAGACAGCACAGGTAAACAAGTGCCTGCTCAGAACCAAGCTGGATTCACCAGAACAGCAACAGGCTGGTATGACGGAAGCGCTTGGTCCGATACAGATCCGCGTGTCGTGACTAAACCGACGGCTCCATCGAACCTGGCTAGTTCTGTAAAGACAGACAAGACAGTAACATTGACTTGGAATGCGTCCACTGACAGCTCCGGAATTGCCGGATACGACGTATACCGTAACAATGTGAAGGTTGGATCGGCTACAGCAGCGACTTATAAGGACACAGGCTTGACTGCAGAAACAACGTATACCTATAAAGTTATTGCCAGAAGCCAAACCGGCGGAACCTCCGATCCAAGTAACGAGCTCAGCGTTAAGACTAACCCGCCTGAACAAGGCACAGACAACACCGTTACGGTTTACTACAAAAAGGGATACGCAACTCCCTACATTCACTACCGCGCTGAAGGTGGCAACTGGACAGCCAGTCCTGGTGTGAAGATGGACGATTCTGTAATTCCGGGATATGCTGTGCACACGATTGACCTGGGAACCTCAGCGGCAACACGAGCAGAGGTAGCATTCAACAATGGCAGCGGTCAATGGGACAGCAACAATCAAAAGAACTATTTCTTCAATATAGGCGACAATACCTATGACACAGGTAAAGTGACCGCTGGTAAACCGGAAGGTCCAAAGCCAGGAAATAAGGTTACCGTCTACTACAAAGAGGGCTGGACAAATGTAAACATTCATTATCGCGCCGAGGGTGGTACCTGGACATCCGTTCCAGGTGTGAAGATGGAGAATGATTCGTTGAACCCTGGCTACAAAAAAATAACTGTTGATATTGGAACCGCTAGCCGTCTGGAAGCTTGTTTCAATAACGGAAGCAATGTTTGGGACACCAACAATCAGAAGAACTACTTCTTCAACGCAGGCGACAATATTTACATTCCTGGCAACAATAATGCTGCAGGACAAGTGAAGCTTGGGGAGAAACCGGTGGGAGTAGATACGATTGCTCCTTCAGTTCCAGCTAACCTGGCTGGCAATCTCAGCAGTGGAACTCCTAAGACGATCACCTTGACTTGGGGTGCCTCTACTGACAATGTTGGCGTAGCAGATTATCAAATTACCCGTAAGGCTGGTACAAGCACGGAGACATTTACGGTGAATGCAACAACTTTTATCGACAGCACGGTAACGGTAGGTACGACTTACAAGTACCAAGTCCGCGCTCGTGATGCTGCGAATAATTTCTCCGCCAACAGCAATGAAGTAACCATTGAAGTACCGAGTTCTGGTGATACCATCGCACCTTCGGCGCCAACAAATGTAACAGGTGCAGCGACTACTAACAAAGTTGCCCTTCAGTGGACAGCTTCGACAGATAATGTTGGTGTAACAGGTTATGAAATTTATCGTAATGGAGCTAAAGTTGGTACTTCAACAACTCCAAGCTATACCGATACAGGATTAACTGAAGCAACTTCGTACAAGTACACAGTCAAAGCTTATGACGCTGCAGGCAACTTTTCGGCTGCCAGCAACGAAGTAACCGTTGAAACTTCAGCCGGAACCGATACAGAGGCGCCAAGCGTTCCAGCCAGTCTTATATCGACCGGTAAGACAACTTCAACGGTGAGTCTGTCCTGGGCAGCTTCAACAGATAATGTGGCTGTAGCAGGTTACGACATCTATCGTGGTGCAGTAAAAGCAGGAACATCAACAACACCTGCATTCACGGACACCGGTTTGGCTGAAGAAACATCATATACCTACACTGTAAAAGCTTTCGATGCTGCAAATAACTTCTCAGCAGCAAGTGCTGAGCTTACAGTGGTCACATTGAAAGGAACGATCGTTATTCCTGGTGGTGACAAGCCCTATTCCACTAATCCTTCATTTGGTAAACGCGTAACTACTCCAATCACAATTGACGGAACTAACAGTGGTGAATGGACAGATGACATGCTGATTGCTATTGACATGGCCGGCGATGATCCGCGTACACTTGGCAGCAATTGGTCTCTTCATGAAGCGCCAATGGATCTTAGCCATCTGTGGGCAGCTTGGGACAACGAGTTCCTGTATCTGGCTTGGCAGTATGTAGATGTTACAGACATCGTTGATCCTGCTAATGCTGGTTCTGCAGGCGGTACACCGATCCGCTCCATGGATATGCCGCAGACGATTGCCATTGATACGATTCATGGTGCTGGCGCAACAAATGATATGTGGAAGAAGAATGGAAATCAGCCGCTCTGGGGCGGGCTGGATCTGCCTGATTATCAATTTAACATCGCTTCGAATATGTTCCACTCCGGTTACATTTCCAGAGCCGTAAACGGTGTGTTCCCTGTCGACGATGCTGGAGTGAACTATAAGACAGGCGCAGCAGCAGGTATTACCGTTAAATTTGCTAAAGGCAAAGGTTATTCATCCCTGTGGGGCGTGAAAGATGCTGATGATGTTAATGATTCAAGCAAGCTTGTAAACTTCATGGTACTTGGCCACGATCCAAATCGTGACACGCTCTATGAAGCGAAAATTCCTCTCAGCGCACTCGGAAATCCGGATATTGAAAATGCAGGTATCGGCGTAATGCTGCACCAAGGCGAGTACTCGCCAATGGACACCCTTCCAAATGATCCAGGGACTTCGAACACGCCAGGGGTTTCGGATTCCAACTCTCCTAAAGAGTGGGGCGACATCGATTTATTGACTGCACCATTCGCACGTATCGGCAGATAATAGCGGAAGGCCATCATTGAATTACACATTCCCCGCAACAACACAAAGAGGTCGGCCAGTTTTCTGGCTGACCTCTTTTCAATGAAACACTGTCAATGAACAACAAAAACATATAGGAATCTTTTGCACATTGATATTTCCATCTGTATAAGTTTCAGTAATGGAAAATCATTGGAATTCCAATAATATGTGAATCATAATGATTTGTCGTCATGAAACAAATGATGAATAACAATGAAATAATAAAAGAAATTTTAGCATATATTTCACTGAAAGCATTACTATATTCCGAGTTCATGTCGATAATAAGGTCAACATAGGCGGATATTTATAATATTTTGCTGAATTAAGGTGAAAAAGTTGTTTTTCCACTTCACAAATCTTAATATCTATGATTAAATGATTATGAAACGATAGTAAATATTTATGAAACGTATTTCACTATGATTGCATCACGGTGATATGCGTTCATAGCTTTTATAATACGGAAAGGGGGTGAATACAACTATTGCATCTGTATGTCATTCGACATGGACAGTCGACAATGAATATCGGGAAAGGAGGAGGTGCGGATTGTGAGCTGTCCGCTATAGGTTATTGGCAAGCCGAACAAATCCCAGCCTTCTTCCGGAACATTAAAGTTAAGGTCATTTATTGTAGTCCACTTCGAAGAGCGATTTTATCAGCATTGCCTCTTGCGCGGTTCTGTAATTTGCCGGTTATTCTTGTTCCTGAAATGTCAGAGATGTTCCTGGAACCTTGGACGTATTATCGGGATTACGAGTGGCAGAGTTGCGCTCAAATTGAAAGCGGTTACCAAAATGTGCGATTCATACATACACATGATGAAAGCAAGCGATGGTGGCCGGTATGGCCGGAAGTACCGAGCTCAGTCAGAGTAAGAGTTCAGTCCTTCTACGATGCTCATATTGCTCCGGAACTCGGGACGGACGAACATATTGTCGTATTTGGGCACGGGCAGTCCACAGCGGACTTGAAACAAATCGCTAACCCTGGCGACCTCATCCCTGTCTACAATGCGGGAATTGTACAGTTCGTTATGAATGCTGCTGGTAAATGCGAGTCTGCCGTAGTCCATACAGAGCATCTTGGGGTTCATGTGTCTGATTAAAACTGCAACAACAAACACAATAGATTGAAAGGGGTTTCACACAATGGAATTCAAAAAGGCAACATTACTGTTGACAGCACTTATTACAGCTTTTTCTGTTAGTGCATGTTCATCTAATAAAGACAATACGCCGACGTCAAGCGCAAGTCCTGCTGCTGCAAACAATACTCAAGGAGCTGCAGAAAACGTGGGGGAAGAGGGGCTTGCTCCTGAAGCTGGCGCAAAGTTAGTAGTCTGGGAAGCTAAAGATGAGAAACCTTTCCTTGATGCGATTGCAAAAGAGTTTACAGCTAAATACAATATCCCGGTTGAATTCCAGGAAGTACCGTCAACGGAGCAACGTAAAAAATTGAAAACTGACGGCCCTGCAGGACTGGGCGCTGACGTTCTGGTTATGCCTCATAATACGCTTGGTGATGCAGTTGCTTCCGGGATTGTCCTTCCTAACGATTTCTACTCAGAAGATACAGTGGCTAATTACCCTGAAAAATTAGTTGATGCCGTATCACTGGACGGTATGATCTATGGTTACCCTCGTAACGTAGAAACGTACCTCTTGTACTACAATAAGAGCCTCGTGAAAGAGGAAGATCTCGCATCATGGGACAACATTATCAAATTTGCCAAGGGCTATAATGACGTAGCGAATAACAAGTTCGGCTTTATGTGGCAAGTGACCGATTTCTACTATAACTATTCATGGATTGCCGGAAGCGGCGGGTATGTTTTTGGTGCTAACGGCACAGATCCAACCGATATTGGTTTGAACAATGATGGAGCTGTTGAAGGTATGAAGTTTTTCCAAAGCCTGCGTGAGGCGCTGCCGATTAAAGGTGTAGATGCTACCGCAGACGTAAAAACGAACCTGTTCCAAACCGGTAAGCTGCCAATCAATATGGATGGCGTTTCCCAATTGAGCAACTTTACAACTGAAAAACTTGGATTTGAAGTAGGAGCTGTTCCGCTTCCTCCTATGCCAAATGGTAAAGCACCGATCAGCTTCTCAGGCGTTAAAGCTTATTATGTAAGCTCCTTCAGCCAATACCCTAACGCTGCGAAACTCTTCATTCATTTTGCCACTTCTGAAGCTGCTGCGAAGAAAAACTTTGAATTGACGGGTCTCATTCCTGCGCGCAACGGTATGGATTCGGACCCGGCTGTTGCAAACAATGAAGTTGCAAAAGCCTTCACCGAACAAATAAAAAACTCCCAGCCAATGCCGAACATTTTGCCTGCAACTCAAATTTGGGGACCATCGACTGCTTCACTGGAATTAATTTGGGATGGCGCAGATGTGAAGGAGACTTTAGACAAGTCTGTTGCTGATATTAAGACCGGTATCGAACAACAAGGAAAGAAATAGATTTCGAAGCAAAATACAAAATTGGCAATTGCCCGCTGAATAAGTGGGTATAAGATGAACTTGAGAATGAGGCGGCGAAATGGCTGGGAAGCCCTATATACCGGGTACTCAGCCATTTTAAAACGTAAGATTCTCAAGTTCACGTTCTATAATTGCTTCATTTAAAGGAGATGTGTCACTGAAGATGAACCAGAATAGGAAGACGGCTACAATTCTCTCCGTTCTAGCAATGGGTTTAGGGCAAATCTATAATCGCCAATACATAAAGGGAATTCTGATGCTCCTATTATATGGTTGTGGATTATATTACATTATCTTTAATCTGAAAGAAGCATTATGGGGGATCTTTACCCTTGGCGAGAATGCGCAGCACTTAGAGCTTGTCGGTAAAATATATAAGATGGTTCCCGGAGATCATTCGATTTTCCTTATTGTTCAGGCCTTGATTGTCCTATTCGGACTTATTGTCTTTGTTTATATGTACATTGCGAACATTAAAGATGCATATACAACAGGGAAGTCCCGCGAACAAGGGATTACACCCCATACATTCATAGAAACTGTACATTATATTAATCAGCATAAATTTCCACAGTTCATTATTGCTCTCCCGCTTGTATTTGTATTGTTCTTCACTGTATTGCCTCTAGTATTCTCGGTAATGATTGCTTTTACGAATTACTCTTCGCCAAAGCATCTGCCTCCAGCCAATTTGATAGACTGGATTGGCTTCGATGCCTTTAAAGAACTGTTTACGTTAAGCAAATGGGCCAAGACATTTTATGGAGTATTCACTTGGAATGTCATCTGGGCAATACTTGCAACACTATCCACATTTTTCGGGGGTTTTGCGGTAGCGCTGCTTGTACAGAATTCGCGTACCCGCATGAAGCCTTTATGGCGCACAATCTATATCCTGCCATTTGCAATTCCGAGCTTTGTCTCCTATTTGGTTATGCGCAACATGTTTAACTCCCAGTTTGGTCCTATTAACCAGTATCTGAAATGGTTTGGTATACAGGGCCCGTCGTGGCTCTCGGATCCAACTTGGGCCAAGGCAACGGTTCTGCTGGTTAATCTATGGCATGGTTATCCTATATCCATGCTGCTCATTATCGGGATTCTGACCACCATCTCCAAAGAGCTGTATCAGGCTGCGGATGTTGATGGAGCATCGGCATTTCAGCAGTTCAAAATGATTACCTTCCCAAGCGTCATGTTCTCGTTATCTCCAATTCTGATTGGTATGTTCGCTGGCAACGTGAACAGCTTCAGCGCTATATTCCTGTTGACTAACGGTAATCCGGCCAATAGTGAATATCAATTTGCAGGAAGCACGGACATTCTGATCACATGGTTGTATAACTTGACGATGAACCAAGGAAATTATAATTTCGCTTCTGTAATTGGAATCATTATATTTGTCATTCTGGCGACCTTGTCTATTTGGAATGTGCGTCGGACACGTTCGTTTACAGAGGAGGAGATTAACTGATGGTTAGTAAACTGAAACTCAAGAATATGTTCAGCACTGTAGTCCACCATATTCTGCTGGCAGTTATCGCCATTATAACCATCTACCCGGCAATATGGGTTGTGTTAGCCTCCTTTCGGCCAGGGACTGCGCTGTACAGTGAGCACCTGCTTCCTGATCGATTTACAATAGAGCATTACAAGGAACTGTTTAAATCATTCCCCTTTTCACAGTGGTACGTGAACACACTGAAGATTGCTGTTGTTTCAATGATTTGCAGTACTTTTTTTGTATTGCTGACGGGTTACGCGTTTTCACGGTTCCGTTTTAAGGGGCGGAAAACCTTAATGTCGGGGTTGTTCGTTCTGAATATGTTCCCATCCTTTATGAGTATGATTGCGGTCTATATTTTGCTCTTGAACATGAACTTGCTGAATACTCACTCTGCACTGATATTTGTATATTCCGCAGGGGCAGCTATGGGATATTTGCTCGTTAAGGGTTTTTTCGACACCATTCCAAGGAGTTTGGAAGAAGCGGCAAGAATAGACGGGGCCAACCATTGGATCGTATTCTTTAAAATATTTATGCCATTGTCCAAACCTTTGGTTGTGTACTTGGCTGTTACCTCGTTTGCAGCGGCATTTAACGACTTTATCTTCGCCCAAATGGTACTGCGTACCAAGGAGCAGCAAACACTCGCAGTGGGATTGTATAACATGGTAAATACTCAGTTTTCTACGCAGTTTACCATTTTTGCCGCAGGATGCGTATTGGTTGCATTGCCAATTACAATCGTATTTATGTGCTTCCAGCGCTTCTTGGTGGAGGGGCTGACTGCAGGAGCCGAAAAAGGATAACCGTTAAATTGTTTAAGGAAGATTGGAGGAGAAGCAGTTGTTTGATTTGCATACACATCACGAACGATGCGGCCATGCTGTAGGTTTGCTGGAGCGATATATAGAGAACGCAATTTCAAAAGAAATAAAGATTCTTGGAATTTCGGATCATTCACCTTATTTTTTCTCGGAGGAGGACAGACCTTTTCCGGGACTGGCAATGGCCAAAAGTGAATTTTTCAAATACGTAGAAGAAATTATCAGGTTGAAGAAGAAATACGAGGATCGCATTGAGCTGCTGATTGGCGTGGAATCGGATGTTTTTAAAGAGCACATCGATTTATATGGCCAAATCTACAGCCGATTTCCTCTTGACTTTGTAATCGGATCGATCCACTTTACATCCCCATCTTGTATTATGAGAGGGCTGGACTGGAGTATCGCTTCCGAGGAAGAACGTGAAGCAGAGTTCAGGCGGTTTATTGAACTCATACAGCTCACTGTTCAAAGCGAGTGGGTTAACATTATCGGACATATGGACAGGTTCAACCGGGGATATCAGTCATTTACTGATTTGTACAAGCCACATATCGCTCCTACGCTTAAAATGATGGCAGAACGGGGCGTGGCTATGGAAGTGAACACAGGCGGCTTCCGGACGGCTTTAGAGGACTGGTATCCAGCGATGGATGTGATTGAGCAAGCCCACTATTATGGGGTGGAAATTACATTTGGTTCGGATGCTCATAAGCCTGAGCGGGTCGGCAATGAATGGGAGCAGGTTCGTGACACACTGGAACATATAGGCTATAAAAGATGGGTTATTTTTAAACAACGGAAGCCGTATTATTTAGATCTCAAATCCTAGAAATCTGGAGGAGTCCATGAAAAACAGAATGTCAGGTGCGAGATTGCTCGGCAGCCTTAAAAGATCGGTCGGAATAAAACTCTTTTTCATGTTTTTTTGCACTATAGTTGTACTGGTATCCATACTTGGAGTAGCTTCCTACACTGTCTCAAAGAATGTTATTAAGAAAAAGGTTGCTGCAGCCTCGTTGCAAACGGTTGTACAGGCGTCAGACAAGCTGGATTTTTTGTTCGGGGTATATGAAGGCCTTTCAAGACAACTGCTGGTCGATCAAGATTTGGCCGGTCAACTGGTCTCCTTTAATAAACCGCATATTAATACGGCTGAGAAAACAGAGCTGTCGAATGCGGTAGTCGCGAACCTTAACAGCATCGTGGCTTCTGACCAAAAGTTGTTTTCCGTAAGGCTTGTACCCAAGAATATGGATAAAACCAAGATTTTTTATTCCAAAGGCGCGAGTTCGCTCAACATAACAGCCAATAATAAGGTATGGCTAGATAAAGTGGTCGAAGGCAATGGACAGGTCGTTTATATTCCTGTGCATAAGAAGGGCCTGTTTGAGCTGAATACAGAGCCCACCATGATGATCGGAAGATTGCTTAAAAATTTGAACAATAAAGATGCGGAATACATTCTCTTGCTGGAAGTTAAAGATCAAGCGTTAACCGATGTGCTGTCCAATGTTAATATCGCAGAATCGGGACAAATTATGATCCTTAATTACGATAATCATGTGGTTCATGCTGAAGCTGCAGAGCTGCTGGAAAGTGAGTCATCCCTCAAAATTCCCGATAGCGAAACTGCCGAAGAAGGCTCTTTCTTTACCAAAGATGAGCAGGGCAACAGTCAGCTTGTGGTATACAAACAGACTGTATTGTCTAAATGGAAGATGGTAGGCTCTGCTCCAGTTAGTGAACTGGTCAAAGAAACCAAAAACATTATCCAAATCACGATGATTATCGCCATACTCTCTGCACTTTTAAGCATTGGTATTGGAATGATTATGATACGCATGGTAGCTAAACCGCTGGTGAAACTCTCTTCTTTGATGGAAGAAGGGGAAAAAGGAAACCTGTCTGTACGTACGAATTTTAAGGGACAGGACGAAATTGGCCGACTGGGACAAAGCTTTAACCAAATGATGGGACAAATTTCCCTGCTGGTGGGGAAAACCAATGATTCCGCGCAACATGTATTGCAAACCGCATTTGAGTTGTCTGAAGTTTCCCAGAACACTTCCACAATGGCGAAAGAGGTCGCTGTGGCGGTTGAGGAAATTGCACAAGGGGCAATGGGGCTTTCGATGGAAGCAGAGAACGGGATGAATTACGCTGACAACATCGGGATGAATATGAATAAAGTGATTGATATCAATTCAAAGATGGAAGGCTCGGCTGATCGGGTGTATCAAATCAGTAATGAGGGAACCGGGTATATGGGTGATCTCATCACAAAAACGAATTCGACTGAAGAATTGACCAGATCCATGATAGGTAAAGTGGATAAGCTCAAAGACAGCACAAGCTCGATTCGAAAAATTCTGGAAGTGCTCACAACAATGGCCCAGCAGACGAATATTCTGTCCTTGAATGCGTCAATAGAGGCGGTCAGAGCTGGTGCGGCAGGGAAAGGATTTATGGTCATCGCGGATGAGATACGAAAACTTTCGGATCAATCCAAAGTATCGATAAGCGTTGTTCAGGACATTACAAACGATATTCAAAAGGAAGTTGAGGAAACGGTTGATTTATTGCTTACGGCTTCTCCGTTGTTAACCGAGCAAATTCGCTCGGTCAAGGAAGCCTCAACTATCTTTGACAGCGTTCGCGAGGAGATGGGCTTGTTTATCCAGGAAAGTGCTTCATCAACGGCTTCCATCAGGGAGCTGAATCAATCACAGTTCATATTATCCGAATCGATAAGCAACGTAAGCGCGGTGGCAGAGCAATCATCCGCAGCCTCGGAAGAAGTAGCTTCTATAGCGACCGAGCAATTAAAAATTA
The DNA here is from genome assembly GCF_038002865.1 of Paenibacillus sp. FSL H3-0321. Classification (NCBI taxonomy): domain Bacteria; kingdom Bacillati; phylum Bacillota; class Bacilli; order Caryophanales; family Paenibacillaceae; genus Paenibacillus; species Paenibacillus sp. FSL H3-0321. The sequence goes on from NZ_JBBODH010000001.1 coordinate 104,463, forward strand.
GTGAGAAGCTGGTGTTCCTTTCCGACAAATTGGAGAATTTGTCAGAGACGCTTAAAGAATCCCTGGTTCAATTCCATACGAATAGGGGAGAGTGAATACGAAGGGAAGTGGAAGTGAATGGGTAGCGCAAGCTCAGCTATATGGCACATCAGCTATTGGGATATGACGCTGCGAATTCTGATGGCCTTATTACTGGGCGGATTGATCGGATTTGAACGGGAAGTCAATAACCATGCGGCCGGATTCCGGACCCACATTCTTGTTTGCGTCGGTTCTGCAACAATTATGTTGTTGTCTATCTATGGATTCAGTGATTTCGCAGATCAGCCCTATGTCAGAATGGACCCTGCAAGGTTAGCGGCTCAGGTCATTACAGGTATCGGATTTCTAGGTGCAGGAGCAATTATTCGCATGGGTTCGTATGTTTCCGGTTTGACTACAGCGGCATCCATCTGGGTTGTGGCAGGCATCGGCCTCTGTGCCGGTGCAGGGTTTTATTTCGGAGCTGTTCTGGCTGCATTTCTTGTACTCGTCAGCTTGTTTGTATTCAATAAGTGGGAGAAATACATGTTGCGTAAATATCGAAAATACGAAATGAACATCAAAATGTATAATAGACAAGACATATTAGCACAAATTGTGGCCGAATTAGGGACCCAAGAGATACAAATTTCTGAAATGCTGGTTCAATCCAACCAAAAGAAGGAAGAAAATCAGCAGCAGGCAGTCCTTGTTCGCTTAAATGTCAAACTGACCCGCGGGGATAAAATTATGAGTGCGGTTAATAGAATCTTCACATTTGAAGATGTACTGTCGATTGAAATACCTAATTTTACCAATCTTTCAAAAGAAACCGTTGATTGGGGTGAATCAACAAAGAGAAAACTGGATTTAAACTGAATATTCATAGTAGAATAAACAGATAGGGAATGTTGTTATAGAAAAAAGTTCTCTCATTTTTCGGGGGTGGTTTAAATCACTACTATAAAAGACGTAGCTCTCCTAGCGGGTGTATCGCCCGCGACTGTTTCCAGAGTGATTACCCAAAAGGGCAATATCGCTAGCGAGACCAGGGCTAAGGTTTTCTCTGCTATGGAGCAAATAAATTATGTGCCGGTACAATCTCAATTACAGAATAAATCCGGAACGATCGGCTTCTCGATTGCAAGAGATCCTAAGGACATGCTCGAGAATCTATTTTTTAGCGATGTGCTGTGCGGAATTTCGAATGCGGCGAAGAAGCTGGATTATAACGTACAATTCTCGCTTTACTATAATGTTGAAGAACAAATCGAGAAGTCGATTCAATTGTTTAAGAAGAACCAGGTAAAGGGATTTATCTTTACAAGCGTGAGGTCTTCGGATAAGGATCTATTGTTGAATAGCATGCAGGAGAACAATATTCCTTTTGTCATGATCGGGAGCAGTCTGAACCACAATGTATTTTCCGTACACAACGACAATATCCGTGACAGTTATATGGCGACCCGATACTTGCTTGATAAAGGATACCGCAATATTTTGTTCCTGACGGCGAACGTGAAGCAGGATTTCACCTATGATCGTATTCACGGCTATCAGAGGGCTATTGAAGAGAGTGCGGAAGAGGCTTCTACGAATATCGTTTACTCCAGTAACGAAGAAGCAGATATAACGAATGCTCTGGACAAAGTTCTCGGAGAAGGAACCAGCTTCGATGCGATCCTGACGATGGAACCTATTGTGTCTCTAATCGCGACGAAATATTGTCAACGCAAGCAGATGAGAGTGCCGGAAGACGTCGGAATGCTTACCTTCAATGATGCAGCCTATTTGGATAAAGTGTCGCCATCAATTACCGGCTTGAACCTCAATCCATCAGTGCTAGGAGCCGAAGCGTTCCAGCTCGTATATGAGTTGATCTATACTAATTCGCCAGCCTTAGTACACAAGAGTGTAACAATTCCCTCGGAAATTATCGAACGGGAGTCCACGAATCGTATTGTTGTTTAGACACGCTGTTCTATCACTACAAAAAAAGAAGCACCTTGCTTGCAGGATTTTTATATTCTGTGAGCAGGGTGCTTCTTTAGTTCAAATATAAGAATTTATATGCTTCACGCTATAAATTATCCTTCTATTTCTCACTGAAACGGATACCGTCCTTTTGAGGACGGCGAAGCCGTTTCCACTTGGCCCGGCTTGAAAGTATGGCAAGAACCCGGATTCTCTTTGCCGTTACCGGAATCCATGTTATTTTGATTGGCAGCAGCCAGTCTCCTTATATCCTTCCAGCACCTTTAGATGCTCCCGCCCCCAGCCACACATATTGTCCAAAAGGGTGCTCAGCGTTTTACCGTGAGCGGAGAGGCTGTATTCAACTTTTGCTGGGATACTGGGGAACACTTTCCGTTCAATTAACATGGCCTCTTCCAGCTCGCGGAGCTGTTTGGACAGGGTCCCCTGCGAGACATCCGGAATGAGGCGCCGCAGTTCACCGAAGCGCTTCGTACCGTCGATTAATAAAATGAACAAAATCAGCGGCTTCCATTTCCCCTCGATCGCTTCGAGCGTTGCCAGCACCCCGTCCAGTCTGGGCTCTTGCAGATTCACGAATCATTTCCTCCTCTTCTTGTAGATGTACTTTTATCATACCGGAATATATTTTTTTCTGCATCCTCCGCAGTCTGCACACCGCCTGAAGGTACGAAAATTCGTACCAGGTACGAATAAAGTGCGTACTGGACGACGACACTCTTTCATTTCATAATGAACAAAAATGTACAGAACCTCGGAGGAGAAGCAGATATGGACTATTGGAATTTAAAAGATAAGAAAGTGGTCATTATTGGAGGGAGCTCGGGTATCGGTTTAGCTACGGCTGTGGCTGCCGCCAAGCTAGGGGCGCAGGTCATCATCGCAGGACGGTCGCAGGACAAGCTGCTTCAGGCGGCGGAGCATGTTAAACAGCAGGCAGGAAACGTTATTGAATTCCATGTGCTGGATAACCGGAATGAAAGTCAGCTGAAGCAGTTTTTTGCGCAAATCGGAACGATTGACCACTTATTTACGCCTGGAGCTGCATATGTTCGCGGTCCGCTCACGGCAGAGCGCGATGTTGCGGTCAGCTGTTTTGAGGGCAAGTTCTGGCCGCAGTACTTTGCAGCTAAATATGCTGCGCCTTATTTGTCAGCAACCGGCTCAATAGTGCTGATGTCCGGAGCATTCAGTCAGCGGCCGCTGGATGGAGGGGCTTCTTACGCCGCGTGCAACGGGGCGATCGAGAGCTTAGGGAAAGCGTTGGCAGTGGAGCTAGCCCCCGCTCGTGTTAATGTCGTCTCACCCGGCACGATCTGGAGAGAGGGACAGGAGGGCAGTGCGCGTGGAGAACATTTTAAAGAATACGAGAAGCTGTCGCTTCTGGGACGTGTGGGCTTTGATGAGGAGGTTGCGCATACAGTACTTTACCTGATGACGAATCCCTTCACTACAGGCAGCACCTTGTTCCCGGATGGGGGTTATCTTTTGCAGTAGGATCATCCTCAAGCGAGAGGGAGCGCTTTGCGGACGGTGGTCCCTTCATGAAGACCGCCCTGAAGCATGATCTGCTCATAGGGGAGGGGCGGGTTAGCGATCCGCCACAACATCCGGTCGACAGCGCGATGCCCGGTTTCCGTCACAGGCAACGTGGGCCGGGCGATATCGGGCAGGATGCCAGGCAATACTGCTTCAGGTTCTAGTCCAATCAGGGAGAAGTCGCCTGGAATGGTATGGCCTGTGATTTGACAGGCCAGATAGGTACGGGTCAGAGCGTCCTGTGAAGCACACACAAAGGCAGTGGGGGCATAACGGATGATCTTTTCCTGCCATTTGCCTGTCCAATCCTCCTGAGGCCCATCCAGCTCAAAGATATGGAAGTCATCTAAGGGGGAGTAATATCAGGGTGTCCCAGCCAGTTTTAAAGGCAACGGCATTGGAACACCCTGATATTACGCTATAGTCGGACTGGACAAAGAGGTTCTCGTGCAGGCTCTGCCGCCTAGTATGAAAGCTCCTGACCGGTAACATCACTTCTATGTGATGCATCTCAGACTTATTGATACAAGTTTGGTATAGCAACTTCCGGGTTCGTATCCGCATCATAGTTGATCTCTGCGTTCTCAAAGCCAAACAACTGGAAGAACTCTCTGCGGTAGCCTTGCAGGTCGGTAAGTTCATTCATATGCTCTGTGGACAAAAGGTTCCAGATGCGGGTTACCTCAGCTTGAACGGCAGGCGACATTTCCCAGTCATCAATACGAATGCGTCCTTCCTCATCCAGCGGAACTTCACCACCTGTATAGAGACGATCTGCAAACAGGCGGTACGTCTGTTCAATACAGCCTTCGTGCAGTTCTAGTTCCTTCATGACTTTGTACAGGACTGAGATGTATAAAGGAACAACCGGCAAGGCGGAACTCGATTGGGTCACCAGCCCTTTACTAACCACGACGAATGCGCGGCCGCCATGAACCTTCATCTGCGCGTTAAGCTCTCTGGCGGTGGCTTCCAGATGATCCTTAGCCCGGCCAATGGTTCCGGAGCGGTAGACCGCATCCGTAAGCTCCGGCCCGATATAGGAGTAGGCTATCGTTGTCGCATCGTCTGCCAGCACACCCGCTTCCCGGAGAGCATTAATCCACAGCAGCCAATCTTCACCGCCCATCACTTTGACCGTGCCGCGGATTTCCTCTTCTGTGGCAGGCTCAATAGATACGGTGCTTACTTCACCGGTATGGAAGTCCACCGTTTTATTCGTGTAGGTGCGCCCGATAGGCTTAAGCGCAGATTGATACACCTCACCGGTCTGCGGATCACTCCGTCGTCCAGTAGAAACACTGTAGACCACAAGATCGACCTGTCCCAGCTTCTGGCGAATCAGCTCAATAGTTCGCTCTTTGGTTTCTTGCGAGAAAGCGTCACCGGCGACACTGTATGACTGCAGGCCTGCTTCTTCGGCAAGCCGTTCAAACGCCGCTGAATTATACCAGCCAGCGGATGCTGTCCGTTTTCCATTTGGACTGCTCTGACGATATACGCCAACTGTGCTTGCGCCCGCACCGAAAGCAGAAGTAATTCGGGAAGCAAGACCATATCCGGTTGAGGCTCCAATTACCAGGACATTACGGGGACCCAGAATCTTCGGCCGATTTGTTATCGCTTGTATTTGCTGCTGAACTTGGCTGGCGCATCCCTCTGGATGTGCAGTTGTGCATATGAAGCCGCGTGTTCTTGGTTTGATTATCATGGTATATGCTCCTCACTTTATGTATATTGACGTGACAGGAAACACTTGTTTGTATTCAATACTTCTCATATGTTTATTACTGCAAATTCGACAAAAATACAATATACTCCCTTTTTATTTCAAATGCACAAAAGGAAGCTATTCCTAAATTTTGAATGGTTTAAAAAAGGGGGAGGGTTATGGCTTTTTGGAATACAGGACCAATTGAAAATAACGCATGAAGTCCTCCGTAGTGAACAATCCGATTCGTCCGAGACAAAATAAATCATTGAGTGAATGATGAAGGATAGTTGAATCAAACAAGGAGCATCTGTGATGCACCGTGATCGTTGGAGTCAGACTAACGGATGGGCTCGTAGGCACCATAGCTTATCCACCTTCTTCTTCCATCCATAGTAGCAGTATAACAGATACATATATTTTCATCATCTGTGGTGCGTCGTTTGCGCTGCATGTATGGCTAACGGGAAACGATAGTTGAAAAAAACCAAACCAACTCGGCAGCCGTCCAAAAGGAACGGCTGCTTTTGATTGAACTAACGGCAGGAGAGTTGAATAATACACAGGTATATAATAGAACAAAGATTAGTTATTGACGGAGGGGTTCTATGATATGTTGACTGAGAAGCAGAGATTACTTTTCGAAAACTTAAAAGGAATTAAAGATACTAATGTTGAATTATCAGTTGCAAGCTTCCACCCTTAATCAAACATTCGATGGACCGATTCCGATGAGGCATATCAATTTCTTCGAAATAAGCTGAACTCCGAAGAAGATCTAAAAGCACTTGCTGTAATTCAGAATGAGCTCGTTGAGCAAGTGATTTATCGCATTATGGAAATGATTGATGGTTATGGTGGGTTGAACTTTGAAGTAGATTTGATCGATCAAGAGACTAAGCAGTCTTTACGAGATGGAATACAATTACACGATAAGTTCATGGATCATTTATACAAAACTGAATGAAAACTATAGTGGAATAGCGGTTGCTTCGGCAGTCGTTATTATTTGTAGTAGCGGGCATGATAGTGGCACCGTTCAGTATGAAAGTGTTTGACTAATTTGAATATCAATCTATAATTATGAAAGGAAATTGGACTTGGACAGGACACAGACAGATTGTCCTGATTTGTGCCCTCCTGAATGGATTGAAATGCCGCCATGCTTCAAAATGGCCGAGGGCTATGAGGAAAACGATAATCGGTATAGCTGTATGTATATTCACAGCAAGCTTCCATAAGTAGGAGCTTGTTGTTTCATTTTTAGAAGGAGAACAGGTCAAAATGACACTTAAAAAAAGAATCTTTTTATTGTTCTTTCTCAGTGCGTTTATCCCCTTTATCAGCATATTTGCAATTTCTTACTATACCATTGACTCCATTTTCGCAAATAAGATCGATGATGGCATCCGTAGCAATTTACAGCAGGTGACATCCTCATTGGAGAATTCAATCACCAATCTGAATCACGTTACGCAGCAATTGTCTTACAGTGGCACTGTAGGCAAAAGGATGGATGAATTTTTGAATCCGTCCTCCGATATCTTCGAATTGATCGAGGCCAGGGACGAATTAAAGAGCGAGTTAAGCGTTGTCACGTTTACCAATCCAAATATCGGTTTGACCTTATATTACTTCCAGAAAGAAGGCACTACGCAGTTCGGTAACTTTCCGATCAAGGATCATTTTTCTCCTGAGTCTTTGCCTTTGCTCTTCCAAACCTATGGAATTAAGTACTATGGTCCCCATATCAGCATGAATCGATTCGATGACAAACTCGTTCTGTCTGCTATGCGAAGAGTACAACTTCCCAAAAGGGACGATGCGCACATTTACGTAGAATCCGGCTTTCGTCTTACAGAGGATATCTTGGGTTACAATCAATACAACGGCGCTTTATCTCATTTGATCCTGGATGGAGAAGGCAACATTGTGTACAGTGAAATACCGGAAGCCATGAAGGTCGGGGAGAATTTCTCCAGCTTAACAGTCGACTCTGTGAAGGACGGAATATCCCGCGGGTACCACTGGTTTAAAGAGGATTCCTCACAGAAATGGAGTGTCGTATCGGTCATTTCACAGGCTCAATATCAACAGGAGAAAAACCAGTGGCTGCTTCAAATATTGCTGGTCGCTTTATTTTTCCTTGGCTTTACCGTATTTCTTGCTTGGCTTCTGTGGAAGATGGTCTACAAACCACTCGGACTCTTCCATTCCGAAATCAATGGGATGTCCAAGAATCCACAATCGACAGGGAGCCGAGCTCGAACTCAGATTCCCGAATTTGATTTTCTGCTGGGTGAATTTTCCAATATGCAGCATCAAATCGGTGACCTCTTCAAGGAAGTGCAGCAGAAAGAGAAGATTCGTGCAGACCTGGAAGTGGAAAAACTGCTCTATCAGATCAACCCGCACTTTCTGATGAATACGCTGGATACGGTGCACTGGCTGGCCGTCATGAACGGACAAGGGGAGATCGACAAGCTGGTGCAGTCCTTGAACAAGCTGTTGTATTACAATTTGGGCAAATTAGGGCAAGTATCCACGATGGAAGAGGAAATTGATGCGTTAAGGCAGTATCTGATTTTGCAGCAAATTCGATATGACTTTGAATTTGACGTCCGCATTACTGCAGATGAACAAGTGCTTCAAATTCCTGTGCCTCGCTTTATTTTGCAACCGCTGGTTGAAAATTCGCTATATCATGGATTGAGTGACGAAGGTTTTATTCAAATTGAAGTTACACGCACTGAAACGTTGAACATTATGATTCAAGATAATGGTGCAGGCATGACCGAGGAAGCCATTCATAAACTGCTGAACAATCGTGTAGCTGAACAACAAAAAGTAGGGATGGGTATAGGACTCAATTACGTTCACCGTATGTTGAAGGCACAGTACGGGGATCAAGCACAACTGGTGATCGAGAGTGAAGTGGGAACGGGGACAAGCATACTGCTCATATTGCCTATTAAAGGAGAAGATATCTCGGCATGATTAAGGTATTGATTGTGGATGACGATAAGCTCGTACGCAAAGGCATTAGCTCTGCGATGCCATGGAACGAGTTCAACATGGAAGTTGTAGGAGAAGCAAGTAACGGGGCGAAAGCACTGGATTTTCTGAAATCCCAACCGGTCGATCTAATGTTGACGGATCTTGCCATGCCGGTAATGTCAGGGATTGAACTGATGCATGCTGCGAGGCAGCTCTATCCGGAACTTCATATCGTTGTGTTAACACTGCACCAGGATTTCGATTATATCCAGGAAGCGCTCAGGCTGGGAGCCATCGACTATATAGCCAAAGTCCAGCTGGAGAAAGAGCAATTCGAACATGTTCTGCATCGGATACATACCCGAATTAACGGGTTGACGAACACGAAAATAAAGATGCCTTCACAGAATGCAATTAATGTCCATTATCGAAATGTGTATGCACTTGTTTCACTGGATCGCAAATCAGAACATACGTGGACAATGGAGCTAACTGCGCATGAAGATGAGATAAGGTGGGAGGTTGAGCGGAATAGCTGGATGTGGGCAGTACCCCAGTACGAAGAGGATCAACTTTTTCATCAATTAAAGGAATCCCTGAATCAAGTCCCCCAAAGTACGTTGTTGGTTTTGTCTGATGTACAAGAGCGAACGTGGTCGCAAATCAAAAACTGGATTCTGAATTATACAGAGACGTCTTTATTCTATGCGTACAACCCCAGTGACCAAGTCATTCCCGTTTCGATGAAAGAGGGAGACATATTTTCAAAAGAACCGCAGGATGAGGACATTGACCGGATTAAGCAAAGTTGGTTCCAAACACTATGGACCCATCATGACAGTTACTACAACCAACTTATTGACCAGTTTAAATCATTACGATTACATAAAGGTCAGTTGATGGGATTGCTGTACTCGATCGTTATGGAGTGGAACCACCTTTTTGCCCAAACTACGCTTGGAAGAATCTCCATGATCCATTCTTTCGAGTCCTGGTTCGAGGTCGAAGAGTGGATCAAGCAGACTGCTGCAGGCATTCGAAAGACCGATGAACAGACTTCATATTCACCGGAAATCATCGATGCCGTGAAAAAAGCGGTGATGATCGTGCAACATGATTTGGAGCAGGCATACACAGCTTCAGGTCTCTCCCAACAACTCAACATCAGCCGAAGCTATTTCAGTCAATGTTTCAAAGATCTGATGGGGAAAACCTTTAATGAGTACTCCCGGTTCATCCGGGTAGAGAAGTCCAAAGAGTATTTGCTCAATACGAACAACACGATTTTCTGGATTGCGGAGCGAGTGGGTTATACGGATGAAAAATATTTCAGCCGGATTTTCCGTGAGCTGACAGGTCTTCTGCCAAGCGAGTATCGGCAGCTAGGCAGAGGAAATAAATAGCGGACACCTTCCCTATGACCGAACATCCATTTAATGAGAAAAGTGACCGTATTCCATGATCGTTGTAGGCTGTCATGTAAATGATACGAAAGACATTTTATCGATTTTTGATAAATGAAGGCCGACAGTTTCCTGTTTTAGGAGCTGCCGGTCTTTGTTTTTGATCAAGAATAAGGATAGATAGACGACTGTAGGTCAGTAAGTAGGGTATATGCTCACAAGCTAACCAATGTATTATAATACCGATTGAAAACTGTAACCATTTCTCTATCCAAACGGACGTGCAATCCCTATCTCGATTGGTCTTCACTCCATTTTATAATGAAAGCGTAAACAAAATTGATAATCAGAATAAAGGGGAATCGAACTAGATGAAAACAAAATGGTCCATGAAAAGCAAAAGTTTGACGAAGTGTCTGGCCGTGCTGTCCATGTCTGCCTTGATGGTTGCAACCCTCGCGGCATGTGGAGACTCTTCCAATCCTCCTACAGCAGAGGAAGCAGGCAAATATGAGGTAACGCCGGGAGATCCGTTCAGTGCCTATAAAGACGAAATCACCGTAACTATGGGACGGGTGACCACAGCCAACCCGAAACTGCCGGCTGGAGATACCTATGAGAACAACGCGTATACTCGGCTGGTCAAAGACACGTTTAACGCTCAGATTACAGATCAATTTGAAGCCAATGGTGAAGATTATAGCCGGCAAGTTTCGCTCGCCATCGCCTCCGGGGAATTGCCTGACATGATGCGCGTCGATTCCAAAGATGAACTTAAAGAACTGGTGGATAATGATCTGATTGAGGATCTGACAGCCATTTATGATCAATATGCTACGGATAACATCAAGCAGATGTACGATTCCTATGATGGCCGTGCATTAGACAATGCGACGATCGATGGACGTTTGATGGGCCTTCCGGCGACTTCCCTGGATTCCGCACCAACGATGGTTTGGGTCCGTCAAGATTGGCTGGATCTGCTGGGAATTCAACTTGATGTAGACGGAGACGGGACCATCTCGCTGGATGAAGTGGAGAAGACAGCGCTGGAATTCCTGAAAAGAGATCCTGGCCAATCCGGGAACCCGGTAGGTATTCCATTTGTGAACACGCTGAATACAACAGATTATAATGGCTCTGCTTATACCATGCTGGGTGTTGCCTCAACCGAGGGAGCGTTCCCGCAATATTGGATGAATGGTGAAGAGGGCAAAATCGTGTATGGTTCCACGACAGAAGAAACCAAGCAAATGCTGGGCATCATGGCGGATTGGTTCAAGGATGGCATCATTGACCCGCAATTTGGGACCCGCACGTTTGATGACATTACTGCACTCTACACCAATGGCCAAAGCGGTATCGCTTTTGGACCGTGGCATATCCCTGACTGGGGACTGATCAGCGTGAAGCAGATGGATAAAAATGCAAAATTTTCGGCGTATACGTTGGAGGATGCAGACGGCAATGTCAACGTGGCACATGCCAATCCATCCAATCAGTTTATCGTGGTGAGAAAAGGATATGAACACCCTGAGCTGGCCGTTAAGATTGTAAACCTGTTCTACGATAAACTGGCTAATGATAAAGATGCTGCAGCAACCATGCCGGAAGCTGCCAAGTATCAAGAGACCGGGGTAGACGGTTCTACGAGACCTTTTAATATCGAAGTCAACTCTGCTACATCGCTGCTGGATGATTACTCTGACGTCGTTCGTGGGATTAAAGGAGAGATTGGCCTGGGTGAGGTTCGTACAACCGAATCGAAGAACAATATCGGAAGCATCAAAACCTATTTAAGCGACATGGATACGGATGACGCGACTGCTTGGTCGAAATATCATTCGCGGATCAACGGAGTTGGACTGATCGACAAACTGACAAAGGAAAACAAATTCGTCTGGATGACACCTACTTTCTCTGGAACTACATCAAGCATGAAACAGACGTGGGCCAATCTGACGAAGTTGGAGCAGGAATCGTTTATCAAAATAGTGACCGGTTCAGAACCGCTCGATTACTTCGATACATTCGTCAGCAATTGGAAGAAACAAGGTGGTGATCAAATCATTCAGGAAATTGAAGACGAGGTCGCATCAAAACAATAAACACCATGAACAGTGGCAGGGCTGCGATACGCAGCCTTTCTTCAAGAAAGGGGTTCATCATGAAACAGGGGAATTTGAAAGCAAGGGGCCGGCTTGGCGCAGGTGCCATGTACCATATGATGATGCTGCCAGGCATTTTGTTTTTGCTTGTATTCAGCTATGTTCCAATGGTCGGCATCATTACGGCTTTTCAGGACTATATACCCGCCAAGGGCATGTTCGGCTCCGAATTTGTAGGGCTGAAGCATTTTATTTATATGTTTAAGCTGCCGGATATCGCGCAGGTCGTCAGCAATACGTTGGTGATTGCTATTGGCAAGATTCTGCTCGGAACGATGATGGCCATCATTTTTTCCGTTTTGTTAAATGAAATTCGTATTAAATACGTAAAAAAATCCGTGCAGACGATTGTTTATCTGCCACACTTTCTGTCTTGGGTTGTACTGGCATCCGTCGTTGTCAACATGTTCAGTTTGGACGGAATTGTGAATCAAATGTTGGCGTTCTTTGGCTTGGAAAATATTAATTTCCTTGGCAGCAACACCTGGTTCCAGCCACTGATTATCGGAACAGACGTGTGGAAGGAGTTTGGTTACAGTTCCATCGTCTATTTGGCTGCTATTACGTCGATTGATCCCGGTCTGTATGAAGCGGCAGGAATGGATGGAGCCAGTTGGTGGAGAAAAATATGGCATATTACGTTGCCGGGCATGCTCCCTATTATTCTGCTCATGGGTGTAATGAGCCTGACCAATATTTTGAGCGCCGGTTTCGATCAAATCTATAATCTGTATAACCCGGTTGTCTATGAGTCGGGCGATATTCTGGATACCTATGTCTACCGGATCGGTCTCGTTGGGCGACAGTATAGCTTCGGTACGGCTGTTGGCTTGTTCAAGTCCGTGATCGGCATTGTTTTACTCTTGTCTGCCAACCAGTTGGCCAAAAAATATACGGACCGAAAAATATTCTAAGGAGGCAAAACCTGTGTCCTATTCTGCAAACTTAAAAGATCGAATTGGCCGGTTTGTCATCTATGCCATTGTCATCATGCTGGCATTGGCCTGCCTTCTTCCGTTATGGAATATCGTTGCCATTTCATTCAGTAGCAGCGAGGCGGTATCAGCGAATGCTGTAGGTCTCGTTCCGGTCAATTTTACAACTGCAGCGTATACCAAAATTATTGATGATCCACAGTTCTGGCGTTCCTTTGGCATATCTGTTCTACGTGTCGCGCTTACCCTTGTGCTTAACATGACTCTGATTATTTTGATGGCTTATCCGTTATCCAAATCGAAAAGGGATTTTAAAGGCAGAAACATTTATATGAATATTATGATTTTTGCCATGTTGTTCAGTGGAGGCATGATTCCGAGTTACCTGCTGATCAAAAACCTGGATATGTTGAATACGATTTGGGCACTTGTTCTGCCAGGCGCTGTCCCGATATTCAGTGTCATCCTCGTGATGAACTTCTTCTCCGCTGTACCTAAAGCGCTTGAAGAAGCAGCGTTCATCGATGGGGCGAATCCGCTCCAGGTCTTGTTCAAAGTGTATGTTCCTGTGTCCATTCCTGCGCTGGCAACAGTCGCTCTATTCAGTATCGTGGGTACATGGAATGACTTCTTCAGCGGTTTGATCTATATGACCAAAGTCAGCAATTATCCGCTAATGACCTATATTCAGTCCCTTAACGTGAATATTGCCGATTTGCTTCAAGCCGGCACGAATTCCAGTGAGCTCAGCAACCTAACTGAAATTTCGAAAAAGAACCTGAATGCGGCCAAAATCGTAGTCGCTGTCATCCCGCTATTGCTGATTTATCCGCTGCTGCAAAAATACTTTGTGACTGGCATTGTCGTAGGATCCGTCAAAGAATAACTAGATGCTGTGAGTTGATGAAAATAAACCACGTTTCGTGTGAAAGAGAGGTTGAATGGAACATGAAAAATAAAAAATGGTGGAAAGAAACCGTTGTATATCAAATATATCCACGGAGCTTTCAAGATAGTAACGGAGATGGAATCGGCGACTTGGAGGGCATTGTGTCCCGATTGGATTATTTGCAGGAACTCGGCATCGGTGCGATTTGGTTATCACCCGTTTGCAAGTCCCCTCAAGATGATTATGGGTATGATATTTCAGATTATCAGGATATCGATCCGATGTTTGGGTCTTTGGAAGATATGGAAACGTTAATTCATGAAGCCGGGAAACGAGACATTCGGATCATTATGGATTTGGTGTTGAACCATACATCGGATGAACACCCTTGGTTTCAAGAAGCCAAAAAAAGCAAAGACAATCCGTACCATGACTACTACGTCTGGAGAGATGGCGTTGAAGGAACGCCTCCGAACGACTTGGGGTCCACTTTCGGTGGCTCAGCCTGGGAATGGGTGCCTGAGATCGGGCAATATTATTTACATCTATTTTCTGTGAAACAGCCGGATCTTAACTGGGAAAACCCCAAAGTCCGGCAGGAGATATACAACATGATCTATTGGTGGATCGACAAGGGTGTTGGTGGTTTTCGACTTGATGTGATCGACTTAATCGGTAAAGAACCGGATTTGAAGATTACGGGAAACGGGCCTAATCTGCATAAATATATCAGGGAACTGAGCAAAGCGACGTTTCAAAAAGCGGAAGACCTGCTAACCGTTGGAGAAACATGGGGCGCCACTCCGGAAATCGCCAAACTGTACAGCAACCCGGACGGCAGTGAGTTTTCAATGGTATTTCAATTTGAACACATCGGTTTGGATGAACAAGAAGGCAAAGGAAAGTGGGATCTAAAGCCTTTAGATGTTATGTCATTAAAAAAAGTGCTGTCCAAATGGCAGACGGAGCTCAAGGGTGACGCCTGGAACAGTTTGTTCTGGAATAACCACGACTTGCCTCGAATCGTTTCACGTTGGGGAAATGATGGAGAATTCAGGATCGAATCAGCTAAAATGTTGGCCACCCTTCTTCATGGCATGCAAGGTACGCCTTACATTTATCAGGGTGAAGAATTGGGCATGACGAATGTTCAATATGCTATTGAAGATTATCGGGATATAGAATTGCTCAATTTTTATAAGGAAAGAATGGGGAAAGGTTATCCTGAACGCAACGTTATGGAGTCGATCTACGCCAAAGGACGCGATAACGCACGAACACCTATGCAATGGGATACTTCCGATAACGCTGGTTTTACACGAGGGGAACCATGGATTAAGGTGAATCCGAATTATAAGCACATCCATGCCGAACAAAGTTTGAATAACCCCGAATCCATATTCCATTATTACCGGAAGTTAATTCAATTAAGGAAAGATCATGAAGTAATCGTATATGGTGAATATGAGCTGATCTTTCCAGAGAATCAAGACGTGTTTGCATATACCCGAACATTGAATGGTACCAAAATTTTTGTCGTATGCAATTTCAAAGGATATACGACCGAACTCCCGCTTCAGGGACAATTGGCACAGACGAATCAGCTGTTGATATGCAATTATACAGGTGATATGACGGAAAGCGAATTGCGTCCATACGAAGCAAGAATGTACCTTAGCCATGATTAGGGCATAATACGTTAAATAAAGTTTAGTCCTTAAGAAAGTAGGATTCTGAGATTAGTACATCTGGAGAGATGGGAAGAACGGAGACGAACCGAATAACTGGGAGAGCGTCTTTGGCGGTTCTGCTTGGGAATATGATGAAGTTTCCGGACAGTGCTATCTCCATCTGTTCTCCAAAAAACAACCGATGCTCTTGGCGATGCTCAAGGCTAACCTCCGGCAAGCTCAATATGTTAGGTGAAAAGGTCAATTCCGGAATCTAGCACCACAAATCGAAGCTTTTATTTATATCCTTAATAAGCCTTGATTGTTTATAATATGACAAACAAAACAGAGATATAGAAGCAACAGCCATGAGCATAAGAAAGGAGGAACGTTAATCATGGTGCTGCATAAAAAACAAAATAATCATCTCAGGCTGAAGCGGATTTATGAGGAAGCTGAGCCAGAGGATGGGTACCGGATACTGGTAGACAGGCTGTGGCCCCGTGGCATTTCCAAACAAGAAGCCGCAATTGACGAATGGATGAAGGAGATTGCCCCCAGCCCAGAGCTGCGGAAATGGTTCGGCCATGAGCCAGGGCGGTTTGCGGGATTCGCAAGCAGCTATATCAAGGAGCTGGAGGAAGACCCGGAGCGTGGCAGACTTGCCGCGAAGCTTGATGAACTGGTGCTGGAACAAGAGGTTACTTTGGTCTATGGAGCAAAAGATCCCGTTCACAATCATGCGAACGTCCTGCTTGAATGGCTTATTTCCCGATAAAAAAGTACAGGCCGCTCCTGGATCGACTAAGATCCGGGAAGCGGCCTATGTGTATTCATTTCTATTGTCCATGAACAATGGAGCGGCCTACTGTAAATATCTGAAGCTCTTTTTCCGGCCGTCCCCGATATAGAGAACATTATCGAATTCCGAGGACTGTAAACCACCTTCATCGTTCAGGTAATCCTGTGCAACGTATCTGCCCTTGATCTGAGCCAGTATATTGGTAATGCCCTTGAACTGGTCTCGTTCGATTACATCTGTCAACGTGCATTCAATGGCGATTGGGCATTCCCGGATTATAGGAGCATTGACTGATTGCGATTTAACATGCGTTAAATTTAAGTTGTCAAATTTGCTCAGCTCATGGCCGGAATTCGCTCCGCAATAGCTGATTGCGTCCATCATAGAACGATCCGGCACATTAATTACAAAATCATGCACTTCTTTGATTTGATTGATGGCATATCCCTTACTGCTGAAGCCAAGGACCACCATATCCTTCAGCGTGTACGAGGAAGAGATTGTGGTCACGTTCGGAAGTCCGTTGACATCGTAGAAGCTCACTAGAATGACCGGAAATCCGTAATACATTTTCTCATAATTCACAGCTACTTTATCCATCATGCAATCCTCCTGAATTCTAACTTACCACTGAGTGGCAGTTCCATTACAGAAAGCATATCGCAGAGGGTAAAGAGCCTGAGTGATCTCACTCACATGCCTAGTTGTTGTCCAATTGCAGGGCGGGGCCGAAAAATTCATAATGAATTTGTTCTTCTTTCATTCCGAGGGCATGCAGTTCACGAATCATCGCTTCCATAAAAGGTACCGGACCGCAAACATAGGCATCACCTGTAATGTCCACATATGTCTTTAGGACTTCACCTGTAATTACGCCATCCGGACCACCGGAATAGAAGGTTTTGGTCTTAACATTGCTCATCGCAGATGCATGTTTCTCGACATCTTTACGGAAAGCGGCCAGTGCTTCATTCCGCGCAGAATGCAGGAATATAGTCGGCCGGTCCGGCGTTGTTGCCGCAACGGTTTCGAACATGCTTATCATCGGCGTGATGCCTACACCACCAGAGATAAAGGCCACAGGCGTTGTTTTGGTGGCATCCAGTAAAAACTCACCCGCCGGAGCGCTTACTTCGACGGTATCTCCTTCTGCAACCTGCTCATGAAGATAAAGCGAGACGACGCCATTCGGATCATTATCGGCTTCGCGTTTCACGGAAATGCGGAATTCATCCGCTTTTGGCGCTTGCGAAAGGCTGTATTGGCGGATCATGGTGTACTTCTCGCCAGGTATTAAGACACGCACAGAGATATACTGTCCTGGCTTATAATCCGGTACATTGGAACCGTCTGCCGGTTTGAGGTAGAACGAGGTAATGTTGGTGCTTTCTTGTACTTTGTGCGCAACAGTAAACGGTTTGAAGAAGTTCCAGCCATTTTCCTGTTCACGCGCTTCTTTATACATGCTGTCTTCAACGCCGATAAAAGCACCTGCGATGACGCCGTAGGCTTCTTCCCATGCTTTGAGAATTTCATCGGTGGCGGCATCACCCAGCACTTCCTTGATGGCTTTCAGTAAAAATTCGCCGACAATCGGGTAATGCTCCGGTTTAATGCCAAGACTGACATGCTTGTGTGCAATCTGGACAACCGCAGGCAGGATATTCTCAAGGTTGTCAATGTGGACGGCTGCTGCGTACACCGCATTGGCAAGTGCAGCCTGCTGGCGGCCTTGCGCCTGGTTGGCATGGTTAAATACATTAAGAAGTTCTGGATGGGCTTCGAACAAATTCCGGTAAAACACTGATGTAATGGTTGTACCATGTTCGGCTAATACGGGTGCTGTGGATTTGACAATATCCCGGGTTTCCTGTGATAAAATAACGATCAGCTCCTCTCAATTGTTACAAATTTAATATATACTCATTTTAAGTTAAAAGATATATTTAAAATACCACTTTAACAAAATGGACAATATATATGATATTATTTGTAATAAATATCACTTACTATACCTGCAAATGGAGAGAAATATGAGACTTACTTTGTATACAGATTATTCTTTGCGAATCCTCCTCTATCTTGGATCAAAGCAGCGAAGTGAGCTTTCAACCATACAAGATATATCGAACGCTTATCATATCTCCAAAAATCATTTGATGAAGGTCTCACACGAATTAGGAAAGGCGGGATATATTGAAACTGTAAGAGGGCGGGGGGGAGGTATACGGCTTGCCCGGACACCTGAAGAGATAAACATTGGGGAGGTCGTACGCCGGATGGAAGACGACTTCTATCTTGTCGAGTGCTTCAATCCTTCAGGCGGCAGCTGTCCGATCTCCCCGGTTTGTGGACTTAAAGGAGCACTTGCCAGAGCACTTCAAGCCTATCTGCAGGTGCTAAATGAATATACGCTGCAGGATTTATTAATCAACAAAGATGACTTGCGTGCTATTCTTCAACAGCAGGAGAAGGTCACGCCTCCGCTAACAACAGCCGTTCCTCATCCCGGCTATGAATGGAGTTCACAACCAACAGGGCATGGAACTGATGAATCACCTCAGGAATGAGTCCGTCTTCAGCAAGCATTGCTTTCACATCTTTTACTATAATTCGCAGCAGTTCATGATCACGTGTCAGCTGCTTAACTGCGTCTTGCAAGTGAGGATTCTTATCGGCTACTTCCTGATAGAATCCGTCTTCTTCCGCATCGGCGTGACTAA
The DNA here is from genome assembly GCF_038002865.1 of Paenibacillus sp. FSL H3-0321. Taxonomy (NCBI): domain Bacteria; kingdom Bacillati; phylum Bacillota; class Bacilli; order Caryophanales; family Paenibacillaceae; genus Paenibacillus; species Paenibacillus sp. FSL H3-0321. The sequence continues at coordinate 123,316 of NZ_JBBODH010000001.1, forward strand.
TGATTCGCGTCTCCCAGTACTCAATCAAATGATCGGCTGCTTGGCGCGCCACCTCGTATTCTTTTGCTTCCAGAAGCTCTTCCACTTCTTCAGTTTTAGCTATAGCACCGGACAGCCCGCCTTGATGAATGGCATGATGGGCGTGCAACTGGCGCAATGAAGGACCTGTCATGTGGCTCATCCTCTCGTTTTTTTTCAGTATAGCACACCAGAAAGCAGTGGAATTCCCGCTAAGGAATTCCCCGGATCACAAACAGGGAACTCCCTAATAGGAGCCAATATCCTTAATTATCTAGTACCGCACAGCTTTTCTCTCAACGAGGAAGGCTTTTTTTGCTTTTTATTCAGATCAAGGGAATTCCCGCGGCTCAATAGGCGATTCCCTAATGGGAAGTATCGCCAGGGGGATCCATAATGAGATTAATTGAATGAATGTATATTTTTACGCAACCCTGTCCTTCATTCTGCAAAGGAGTGTTCGTAATCGATGAAGAAAAAATATGGTCTCAACTTTTTCAAGCCAATTGAAAGCTATTCCGGGAACTGGTCCATTCTTGAGGAGAAAAACCGGGATTGGGAGAATATGTACCGTCAGCGCTGGTCTCATGATAAAGTAGTCCGCACCACTCACGGAGTCAATTGTACAGGTTCCTGCAGCTGGAAGGTATTTGTGAAGAACGGAATTATTACCTGGGAGAACCAGCAGATTGATTATCCTTCCTGCGGGCCGGATATGCCGGAATTTGAACCGCGCGGCTGTCCCCGTGGAGCTACATTTTCGTGGTACGAATACAGTCCTCTTCGCGTGAAGTATCCCTATGTTAGAGGGAAGCTGTGGCGTCTGTGGCAAACGGCACTGTCCGAGCATGACAATTACGTCGACGCGTGGGCCAGCATTGTAGAAGATCCAGCAAAGGCTGGCCTTTATAAGAAGGCCCGCGGCAAAGGCGGCCATATCCGAGTGGGATGGAACGATGTACTCCACCTGATTTCAGCACAACTGATTTATACCATTAGAAAATACGGTCCCGACCGGATTGCCGGCTTCACACCTATTCCGGCCATGTCGATGGTCAGCTACGCTTCGGGTGCACGCTTCATCTCGCTCCTGGGCGGTCAAATGCTGAGCTTCTATGACTGGTACGCCGATCTTCCTCCGGCATCTCCGCAAATTTGGGGCGAACAGACGGATGTGCCGGAATCCTCCGACTGGTACAACGCGGGCTATTTAATGATGTGGGGGTCCAATGTGCCGCTTACCCGGACACCGGATGCACATTTCATGACGGAAGTGCGATATAAGGGAACCAAGGTAGTATCGGTGGCACCGGATCTCGCGGAAAACGTCAAATTCGCCGACAACTGGCTGGCGCCGAATCCCGGTACGGATGCCGCGCTTGCCCAGGCCATGACGCATGTAATTCTGAATGAGTTCTACAATGAGCGCCAGGAACCGATGTTCCTGAATTATGCCAAGCAATACACAGACATGCCTTTTCTGATTTTGCTGGACACGCATGAAGATGCCTTGAAAGGCGGACGTTTTCTCCGGGCGAGCGACCTCGGTGAGACATCGCAGCATTCAGACTGGAAACCGGTCATCTTTGACGAGTCGGCCAGTGAGTTCATCGTTCCCAATGGGACCATGGGCCAGCGCTGGGAAGAAGGCAAGCAATGGAACCTGATCCTTGAACGTGAAGATGGAAGCAAAGTGGAGCCGGCACTAAGTATTGAAGGTCATGGAGAGCAGTGGGCAGAAATTGTATTCCCTTACTTTGACAATGCCGGTAACGGTACGTTCAGACGGATGATCCCGGTCAAAACAATCCAGCTGGCAGACGGTACAGAACGGGTTGTTGCCACTGTGTATGATTTGATGATGAGCCAATACGGCATCGCTCGTACAGCCAGCCCGCTGAACGCCAAGGACTACACGGATGAATCCTCACTTTATACGCCTGCCTGGCAGGAGAAAATTACGAGTGTGAAATCAAGTGTTGTCGTTCAAATCGCCCGTGAATTTGCCCAGAACGCGATTGATACGGGTGGACGCTCAATGATTATCATGGGGGCTGGGATTAATCACTGGTTCAACAGTGACACCATCTACCGTTCCATCTTGAATCTGGTGATGCTCACCGCTTCACAAGGTGTCAATGGCGGGGGCTGGGCGCATTATGTCGGTCAAGAGAAATGCCGCCCGATTGAAGGATGGTCAACTATTGCCTTTGCCAAAGACTGGCAGGGTGCGTCCCGACAGCAAAATGCCACATCGTTTTTCTACTTTGCAACTGAGCAATGGCGTTATGAGGAGAGCGGCACGGATTCGCTGAAATCGCCGACTGGCGGAGAGGTAGCCTATCAGCATCCGGCTGACTATAACGTGCTGGCTGCACGTCTCGGCTGGCTGCCGTCCTTTCCGCAGTTCAATAAGAACAGCCTGCTGTTCGCGGAAGAAGCTGCTCAGCAGGGCAAGAAGTCCAATGCTGAAATTATTGGCCACACTCTGGAAGAGATCAAATCGCGTAAAACCCGCTTTGCGGTGGAAGATCCGGGCGCTCCTGAGAATTTCCCTCGTTCACTGTTTATCTGGCGCTCGAACCTGATCTCAAGCTCTGCGAAAGGGCAGGAGTATTTCATGAAGCATTTGCTGGGAGCTTCCGACGGGCTGCTCGCCGAGCCGAATGAAGAGCAGAAGCCGGAGGAAATTATCTGGCGGGAAGATGTGGAAGGCAAGCTGGATCTGATGGTTGCCCTGGATTTCCGGATGACCACAACGCCGCTGTATGCGGACATTGTTTTGCCTGCGGCCACCTGGTATGAGAAAACAGATCTGTCATCAACAGACATGCATCCCTTTGTTCACCCGTTCAATCCGGCTGTGAACCCGCTCTGGGAATCGCGTTCGGACTGGGATATTTACCGCCAGCTTGCGGAGGTTTTCTCCGAAATGGCGAAATTACATCTGCCTGGCGTCTACAAAGACCTTGTCTCAACACCTCTCGGCCATGACTCGGTAAGCGAGATTTCACAGCCTATGGGTCTTGTCAAAGACTGGGCCAAAGGCGAGATTGAAGCGATCCCGGGTAAAACAATGCCAAACCTAAGCATTGTTGAACGGGACTATACCCAAATACATGATAAATACATCTCGCTCGGACCCAACCTCGCAACCGGCAAAGCAGGGGCACATGGCATCAGCTTCTCTGTTGCCGAAGAATACGAGGAATTAAAGCAGATAAGCGGGGTTCATTTCGACGATTCAATCAAAAACGGACTGCCAAAACTTCAAACTGCCCGCCAGGCGGCAGATACGATCCTTCATCTGTCATCGGCTACCAATGGCCGTGTATCCCAGAAGGCTTACGCGCAAGCGGAGAAAGATTCGGGCGTTGAGCTCAGAGATATCTCGGCTGACCGGGCAGCAGAGAAGATTACGTTCCAAAGTATTACCGCTCAGCCGAGGGAAGTCATTCCCACACCGGTATTCAGCGGCTCGAACAAGCAGGGCCGCCGGTATTCGCCGTTCACAACCAATATCGAACGTCTTGTTCCTTTCCGTACCTTGACCGGAAGACAGCATTTCTATATTGACCATGAGATCTTCCTGCAGTTTGGAGAATCGCTGCCAGTCTATAAGCCCACCTTGCCGCCGATGGTCTTTGGACCGCGTGACAAGGCAGTGAAAGGCGGACAGGATTCGCTTGTTCTACGGTATTTAACACCGCATGGCAAGTGGAACATCCACTCTACCTACCAGGATAACCAGCACATGCTGACCTTGTTCCGCGGGGGTCCAACCGTATGGATCAACAATGAGGATGCCGAAGCGCATCAGATTTCCGATAATGACTGGCTGGAAGTCTACAACCGCAACGGTGTCGTAACCGCACGCGCGGTCGTCAGCCACCGGATGCCGAGAGGCACCATGTTTATGTACCACGCCCAGGACAAGCATATTCAAGTACCAGGCTCTGAGATCACGGATACTCGCGGCGGAAGCCACAATGCTCCTACACGAATTCATTTGAAGCCTACTCAAATGGTGGGCGGATACGCACAGCTCAGCTACGGTTTCAACTACTATGGTCCAATCGGCAACCAGCGGGATGTCTACGTAGCCGTACGCAAAATGAAGGAGGTTAACTGGCTTGAAAATTAAAGCACAAGTAGCAATGGTAATGAATCTGGATAAATGCATCGGCTGCCACACATGCAGTGTCACCTGCAAAACAACCTGGACTAACCGTAAAGGCGCGGAATATATGTGGTTCAACAACGTTGAAACGAAGCCGGGGATCGGTTATCCGAAACGTTGGGAAGACCAGGAGCTCTATAAAGGCGGCTGGAAGCTGCGTAAAGGAAAGCTGGAGCTGAAGTCAGGCAACAAACTGTCCAAGATCGCTCTCGGCAAAATCTTCTACAATCCAGACATGCCGGAAATGAAGGATTACTATGAGCCGTGGACTTACAATTACGAACATTTGACGAATGCAGGTGAACAAAAACATTCCCCGGTCGCACGGGCACATTCGGCGGTAACAGGTGAGAAGATGGATCTGGAATGGGGACCGAACTGGGAAGATGATCTCGCGGGAGCGCATGTAACCGGACCGCTGGATCCGAACATCCAGAAAATTGAGGAAGAGATCAAATTCAACTTCGAAAAATCCTTTATGATCTATCTGCCCCGCCTATGTGAACACTGCCTTAATCCGAGTTGTGTTGCGTCCTGTCCTTCCGGTGCGATGTACAAAAGGGATGAAGACGGAATTGTACTCGTCGACCAGGAAGCCTGCCGCGGCTGGAGATACTGCATGACGGGCTGCCCGTATAAGAAGGTGTACTTCAACTGGCAGACCAACAAGGCGGAGAAATGTACCTTCTGCTTCCCGCGTGTGGAAGCGGGCTTGCCGACGGTCTGCTCCGAGACTTGTACCGGCCGGATTCGTTATTTGGGCGTTCTGCTGTATGACGCCGACAAAGTCCTTGATGCCGCTTCGACACCGGACGAGAAGGACCTGTACAAAGCACAATGCGATCTGTTTATGAATCCGCATGATCCGGAAGTGATCGCCCAGGCAAGAAAAGACGGCATTTCGGAAGACTGGCTGGAGGCAGCCCAGAACTCCCCGGTCTACAAGCTTGCTATCGAGCACAAGCTGGCATTCCCGCTTCATCCGGAATACCGGACGCTGCCAATGGTTTGGTATGTGCCGCCGCTTAGTCCGATCATGAATTATTTTGAAGGAAAAGATTCGCTGAAGAATCCGGATCAGATCTTCCCGGCTATCGAAGAAATGCGCACTCCGATCCAGTATTTGGCCAACATGCTGACTGCAGGTGACACGCAGACGGTCAAAGAAGCCTTGCAGCGGATGGCAATGATGCGCTCATATATGCGCGCCAAATCCACAGGTCAGGAATTCGACCTAAGCCGTCTGGAACGTGTAGGCATGACTGCGCATCAGACGGAACAGATGTACCGGCTGCTCGCCATCGCCAAATATGAAGACCGCTTTGTGATTCCGACTTCCCATAGAGAACAGCATATGAACCCTTATCGTGCCCAAGGTTCGACCGGCTATGGCAATAGCATGGGAGATATGGGCTCCGGCTCCGGCTGTGACGGCTGCGGCCCGGCCAGTGCTGCAGGAACCACGATGAAGAACGGCAAGGAAATGTATGAAGAGAACTTCTACGGAGGGATTTGGCGTGATTGATCTGATCAAATTGTACGATTACAAGCAATCCTTCGGATATTTCGCCCTGCAGCTTATGTACCCGGGGAAGCTGGATTTTCATCCGGCTTTTCTGGAAGAGGCGTTCAGCAGCGGCCACCCGGGTTACGCCCATGTGCACACCTATTGGTCACTGATGCAAAACTTCAGCCTGGAAGAGATTCAGGAGAGTTATGCGGCCACTTTTGATTTCCAGAAAGACTGCGCCCTGTACATGACCTATTTTAAATTTGAAGATGCCAAAGAACGCGGACAGATGCTGGCCAAACTGAAGCTATTATACGAAATGTTCGGGCTGCAAATGCCGGAAGGGGAGCTGCCCGATTATCTTCCGCTGATGTGTGAGTTTCTGTATGCTGCAGAATGGCTTGAAGATCCGTCAGCGCCTGAGAATTTCGGGATGCTGATTGCGATTCTTGAGGATGGCACCTATCATCTGCTCAAGGCGCTTGATAAGAATAAAAGTCCCTATTTCCACCTGGTGAAGGGATTGCGTGAAACATTTAAAGCTTGTGCCCGACAGGAGGCCCCCAGTCAATGAATATGTTTGCTCAGTTTCTATGGGTTATTTTCCCTTACATTTGTATGGTGGTCTTTATCGGCGGACATATCTTCCGCTACCGCAAGGATCAGTTTAACTGGACGGCGAAATCCAGCGAATTCATTGAAAAGAAACAGTTGAAATATGGGAGTATCTTATTCCATCTTGGGATTATACCGGTCATTTTTGGCCATGTCGGGGGTCTCGCCATACCGAAGTCATGGATGGAGGCAATCGGTGTCAATGAACATCTTTACCACATAGGCGCGGTGTATATTGGCGGATTTTTCGGAGTAGCCACGTTGCTGGGGATGATCATTCTGACCTCCCGCCGCTTTACGATCAAGAATGTCCGCCGGCTCAGCAGCGCCTCCGATTTGATTGTCAATTCACTGCTGCTCTTTATCGTCTTTATGGGAATGTACTCCACAATCGTAACCAATGCCGTACAGCCCGAGTTTGATTACCGTGAGACGATTTCCGTCTGGTTCCGGGGCCTCTTCATGTTTAGGCCGGATCCGTCACTTATGGAAAGTGTGCCGTTTTCCTTCAAGCTGCACATCCTGTCCGGCTTTGCCATCTTTGCCTTTTGGCCGTTCACCCGCTTAGTCCATGTATGGAGTGTTCCATTGAATTATGTAGGCAGAAGTTATATTCTATACAGAAGAAATAAATCGAATTAAAGGAAAGCAAGCGAAAACTTCTTTCCCTGTTCAATAGGAGAGAGAACGATGACAAATACGGTGAATTACCAAAAGGAGCTAGATCAGATCCGCAAGGCTTTAGGTTATGATTTCATGTCAATGGCCCTTGCTGAACCAGCAGAATATGACTATGTGATCCGATGGAAATACGCCTCCGGTAATACGAATGACCGTTTCAAACGGATTGTGCTGCAATCGGGAAGAGGAATTGCGGGAATCGTGTTCAAGACCGGAAAACCGTTTTCACTCTCTTCAGTACAGAAACATGTGCAGCCTGATACATTGTTTAACTATCCTATTACCAAGATGGAGAATTTGAACAGCATTGGCGCTGTACCCATATGGAACGATGCCCGCGTCGCAGGTGTACTGCTTGGAGGATTCAGGGGAGAAGAGCAGGTAACCGAAGAAATGCTGCACGCCTTGGAGACAGTTGCGCGTAAAGGTATTGGAGATTTGAACGGGAAGGAATTGTTGCTGAGTTGAGGGTACCCGGAATGGATCTGCCGAATCTGTTAATGACGAAGCTGTTTGAGAACAGCATGGAGGCCATGTTCTTTTTTGACCGGGAAGGGAAAGCCCTGGCAATGAATCCGGCTGCAGAGAATATCGTAGACAAGGATATCTTGAAGCAGCTTTATCAGGGAAATCCCCAGGCTCTTTGTGGAACTTGCCGGGGGTATACCAGTGAAACGGAACTGCGCACCTGCCTTAACTGTTATTTCATTACACCGGACTCCGAGGATTTTACATCCTATCAAGTTTACCTGGAAACCAAAGACAAAGGGATTGTTCCTTATGCCGCTACGTTTCATACCATTGATTACGAGCAAGGCATCCGGGTATTTATGCTGAGGGATTTAACTAGACAGTTCAAAACGCAAGAGAAGTTTTATCAGAACAAAATGATGAAACATGTGATAGAAGCGCAGGAGAATGAACGCAAACGGATATCCCGCGAGCTGCATGACAGTGTTGCCCAGGAGTTGATGAGCGCAGTCATTGATCTTCGCGTGCTCAAGTATATGACATCTGACGAGCAGCTGCTGAGGAAAGTCAAGCAGACTGAGGTATCAATGACCCGGCTGCTGAATGATATCCGCAACCTCTCAGTAGAGCTTAGACCTGCGGCACTCGATGATTTCGGATTGGAAGCTGCATTCCGGTCCCACTTCAAACGGATGGAACAAAGCTATGGCCTTGTAATAGAATATAAATCTCAGCTTTCAGAGAAGCGCTATGAGAGTGAAATCGAGACCGTCATGTACCGGGTTTGCCAGGAAGCCGTTTTGAACGCGCTAAAGTATGCCCAAGTAGACACGGTCAAAGTTTCTCTTACAGAGAAAGACGATGTCCTGCGGCTCCTGGTCGAAGATGAAGGGACCGGCTTCAAATTGGGGGACGAACCTAGCGGAACCGGACTTGGCCTCTTTGGCATGCAGGAACGGGCGGAATTGGTAGGCGGTACTTTCAATGTAGATTCAGGTATTGGCAGAGGTACAAGAATCCTTTTACAGGTTCCTGTAGGATTTGCTCAAGGGAAGGAATGAGATTCTGATGAAGATCGTCATTGCAGACGACCATGCGATAGTACGCAGCGGATTCTCCATGATCCTGAATTTTCAGGATGATATTGAAGTGATCGGAGCGGCGGCAGACGGAAGAGAAGCTTATGCCATGGTAGCCAAATTCCGGCCGGATATTCTGATTATGGATCTGAGCATGCCGCCGGGAGAAAGCGGACTGATTGCGACAGGCAAGATTAAAGAGGATTACCCGGATACCAAAATCCTGATTCTGACGATGCATGATGATGAGGAATACTTATTTCATGTACTCAAGAACGGAGCTTCCGGATATGTCCTCAAAAGCGCACCGGACGAGGAGCTATTGCTGGCCATTCGGACCATTTATGAAGGCGGCACCTACATCCATCCCAAGATGGCGACTTCTTTAGTCCGTGAGTTCATCAAAAAGGATAAGACCGTCAGCACAGAAGACCTGTTCGAACTGTTGTCGAAACGGGAACTTGAGATTCTACCGCTCATCGCCAAGGGATACGGCAACAAGGAAATTGCTGAGAAGCTGTTCATCTCCGTCAAAACAGTTGAAGCCCACAAAGCTAAAATCATGGAGAAATTAAATCTTAAAAGCCGGCCTGAGCTGGTTGAATATGCATTAAGGAAAAAAATGCTGGATTTCTAACCGGTGAATGGAGGTTATGCTTGCGTGCCGGATTTTGCAGAACTGCAGTTTACAACACCCGCCATACGCATTCTTGAGAACGAACACCGTTATCTGTCTTTTCTTATGGAAGAATGGCATGCCATCGTGCTTTGGTTCGAACAGGAAACGATAAGTGTGGAAGAAGGCAGGACACGGCTTCAAGAGCTGCGTAAAGGGGTCCTCGATTTTACCGGTCCGCTGAAGAAGCATACGGCGAAGGAAGAAACACACTTTTTTCCGCTGCTGGGTACTTATATCGGTTTTGAGCAAGGGCCGCTTGTTGGTATCCAGGAGGAACACAGCGAAATTGACGGATATATCGGCCATTTCCTGCATCACACGGGTGGCGGGATAGATCTGTTGTCACTTGAAGAGCTCCGTGATGCTGTGAAATACGCCGGTGAAGCTTTTGAAGTATTGACTGTGCACTTTGTGAAAGAAGAGGCTGTCATATTCCCGATGGCCGAAAATCAGATGAATGCTTTGGACAAAGAGCGGTTAAGCCAGAAACTAAATACGCTCATCACCTGAAACACACAAGCTGCTTCTTCTTGAAGCGGCTTTTTTATGCTTTGTAGCTATATAGATTGAACTTGAAACTTGAGGAAAGGGAGCGGAGTGACGGAGGGGGAACTGTAGGAGCGATAGCGACCGGCTGAAAGCTTTCCGTAGGATAGCTCGCTTCGAAAACATAAGCAGTCTTCGGATTTCAACCGCGAAGCCGTTCCAGCCTATTTTCAGGGTTTACCCTGTCAGGGAAAGGGTTCTCCCCTATATCTGAACAGGGGGATCGGCGGATACAATGAGATCAGGAAATACGTATCTAGATAGACAATCAGGAGAATAAATGGCGAAAAGGTGAGTTGAATGATTAAAAAAATGCAGTTGCCGCTACAAACATTAAACTTGATTCTCGGATTTATGGTATGGGTTATTATTTCCTCCCTGATGCCTTTTATTTCCGAAGACATCAGCATTCCACCCGGAAAATTGGCGATGGTCACCGCAATTCCGGTTGTCCTGGGTTCGATTCTAAGAATTCCACTTGGCTATTATGCAAATATTTTAGGAGCACGGATTATCTTTATGACCAGCTTTATTCTGCTCTTGTTTCCGGTCTACTTTATTAGTGAAGCTTCTACAATGACTCATTTAATTATTGGAGGAACTTTTCTTGGAGTCGGCGGGGCTGTATTCTCAGTAGGGGTTACTTCACTGCCTAAGTATTTTCCTAAAGAAAAACATGGTTTGGTAAACGGGGTTTACGGAATAGGCAATATCGGAACTGCCGTCACAACCTTCTCGGCCCCGTTCGTAGCCGCACAAATCGGCTGGTCACCGACAGTGAAGATGTACTTGATCCTTTTACTTATCTTTATTGCGTTGAATTTCTTTTTCGGGGACCGGCACGAACCCAAGATGAAAACACCAATCATCGAGCAAATCAAAGGTGTTGCCAAAAATGAGAAGCTCTGGCTGTTCTCGCTGTTCTACTTCATTACCTTCGGGTCTTTTGTAGCGTTCACGATTTATTTGCCGAACTTCCTGGTCTCCAATTTTGGACTGGAGAAGGTGGATGCAGGCATGCGTACAGCCGGCTTCATTGCAGTTGCTACCTTTTTCCGGCCGGTAGGTGGCTGGCTCGGCGACAAATTCCAGCCTTTGTTCCTGCTGATTGGCACATTCAGTATCTATACGGTTGCAGCGATCATTCTTGCGTTTATGCCTTCCATGGGTCTGTATACAGCGGGCTGCCTTGCGATTGCGGTAAGTGCGGGAATCGGAAACGGTGTTATTTTCAAATTGATGCCTTTGTACTTCAATAAGCAGGCAGGAATTGCCAACGGGATTGTGTCAATGATGGGTGGTCTTGGCGGCTTTTTTCCGCCAATTATGCTGTCGTTGATTTATTCGGTCACAGGTCAATATTCCATTGGATTCATGCTGCTCTCGCAGGTGGCCCTAGCCAGTCTGGTGCTGGTGGTATGGCTGTATTATCAGGATCGGCTTGCGCTTACCTCTGAAGTGTTCAACTCGACCGGACAGGGGATTCTGGTAACTGATGTATCAGGACTTATAAAAACCGTGAATCCGGCATTTACGAAGCTCACGGGCTTCACCGAAGAAGAAGTACTCGGCAAACAGCCCAGCATCCTGAAGTCAGGCCGCCAATCCAAGGATTTCTACAACGGCATGTGGAGTGAAATCAGGGCGAAGGGGATGTGGCAAGGCGAAATCTGGAACCGACGCAAAAATGGTGAAGAATATTTGCAGTGGCTAAATATCAGCGCTGTCAAAGACGAGACAGGCGAAGATGTCCGCTATGTGGGCACGTTTAGCGATATCACACAGAAGTAACCGGATAAACCGGGTTCAGTCCAGCATGAAGTTAGGAGCAGATGAAGTTGAAAAACAATAGAAATCCGATTTCGGTTGCAGAAGCCGTGTTCCGGGTAGTCGAAAGAGCACGCCGCACAGGCACAGAAACTGTGCCGCTAGCCGAAAGTTATGGGCGAATACTGGTGGAACCGCTGGCGGCCACCCATGATGTTCCGCATTTCGACCGTTCCCCCTACGATGGATTTGCAATTCGGTCAGCGGATTCGGCTGGTGCATCCCGTGACCGTCGGATCAAATTCAAAGTAATAGATCATATTGGTGCGGGGGACGTATCCAAAGTAACGATAGGCGATTTCCAAGCCGTCCGTATTATGACTGGGGCGGCACTGCCATCTGGTGCGGATGCGGTTGTGATGTTTGAACAAGCGATTGTGACAGAGCACTCCTTTACAATCCGGAAAGCTTTTGCCCCTCAGGAAAATCTGTCACTGCAGGGTGAAGATATGAGAGCAGGAGAGACGGTTGTGCCAGCCGGCAGCTTCATACACCCCGGAACTGTAGCGCTGCTAGCCACATTCGGTTATGGGCAAGTTCAGGTAGCAAGGCGGCCAGTGGTAGGCATACTGTCAACGGGAACAGAACTGCTGGACGTTCATTCTCCGCTGGAACCCGGCAAAATCCGCAACAGTAACGGACCGATGATTGCAGCGCAGCTCGCACGGATGGGCATCCCCTACAAAATGTACGATACGGCAGCGGATCAACTTGAAGAATGTTTGCTGACGGTGCGGGAAGCTTTAGTGGAAACGGACTGTCTGATCACAACGGGGGGCGTATCGGTCGGAGACTATGATTACCTTCCGGAAATTTATGAGCAGATTGGTGCGGATGTGCTCTTCAATAAGGTAGCGATGCGTCCCGGCAGTGTGACAACGGTGGCGGTTTCGGAGGGAGCTTTCTTGTTCGGACTTTCAGGCAATCCGTCTGCGTGCTTCACGGGCTTCGAGCTGTTTGTAAGGCCGGCGCTGTTAAAAATGATGGGTGCAGACAAGACCTACCTGCCGCGGACAACCGCTCTGCTGGCAGAGGATTACCCGATAGCCAATCCGTTTACCCGGTTTATCCGCGCGGTTCATGACCGGACATCGGTGCGTCCTGCCGGATTTAATAAATCGAATGCAGTTTCTTCGATTGCACGCGGAAACTCGCTGATTGTGCTGCCGGGCGGGACAAGAGGTTACGCTGCAGGTGATCCAGTGGATGTATTGTTATTAGGCGTAGAAGAAGGAACAGATGAATGGGTTCTGTAAGCTAATCGAAAGGGACGATGCCAGATGAATGCACATCCACCACTAGATCAACTGCGGCGGCCCATCCACGATTTGCGGATATCTGTAACCGACCGGTGCAATTTCCGGTGTTCCTACTGCATGCCAAAAGAAGTGTACGGTGAAGATTATGCCTTCCTTCCGACAAGTGAACTGCTGACATTTGAAGAAATTCACCGCTTGACGAGGTTGTTTGTTTCGCTTGGCGTAAGTAAAATCAGGCTGACCGGCGGTGAACCGCTGATGAGGCGGGGTCTGCCCGAGCTTGTTGCCAAGATTGGCTTTTTGAACGGTGTAGAAGATATCGGATTGACGACCAATGGGGTACTCCTAGGACAACAGGCGGAGCCTCTATACGAGGCGGGACTACGCAGATTGAATGTTAGCCTGGATGCACTGAGTCCTGAGCTTTTTGGGAGAATGAACGGTCGTGGCATCAAACCTGGTTTTATTTTAAAACAGATTGATCATGCGATAGAAACAGGTTTTGAGGTCAAAGTGAACATGGTGGTGCAAAGAGGTCTGAACGAATCGGAGATTCTGCCGATGGCCCGCTATTTCAAAGAAAGAAATATAACGTTGCGGTTCATCGAATTCATGGATGTCGGCAACGACAATGGCTGGAGCTTTGAAAAAGTCGTAACGAAAAAAGACATCATGGAGCGCCTCCAGAGTACATTCGAGCTGGAAGCACTCGACAACAATTATTTCGGTGAAGTTGCCCAACGCTACCGCTATAAGGGCTGCAAGGCAGAGGTTGGTTTTATTACTTCGGTTTCCGAGTCGTTTTGTTCTTCCTGCACGCGCGCGCGGCTGTCATCTGACGGCAAATTTTATACCTGCCTGTTCGCATCAAGCGGTTTTGATCTCAGGATGATGATTCGCAGCGGTGCGGATGATCAAAGCTTGCTCGAAGCTATTAGGAACGTCTGGGAGCAGCGTACAGACCGCTATTCTGATGACCGGACGGAACAAACCGTAAGGAATAGATCAAAGATAGGGATGTCCTATATTGGAGGTTAAGACTGATAGTACGATGGGAGATGAATTGTGCCAATGAACGGAGCACAGCTGCTAATTCAGATGTTGATAGAGAAGAAAATTGACACCCTATTCGGATACCCCGGCGGTGCGGTATTACCTTTGTATGATGCGTTGTATGATTGCGACAGCATACAGCATGTTCTCGTTAGACATGAGCAGGCAGCGGTACATGCCGCTGATGGATATGCAAGAGCAACGGGACGACCGGGAGTGGCGCTTGTTACCAGCGGGCCGGGTGCAACAAATGCGGTTACCGGTATTGCTACAGCGTTTATGGACTCGATTCCGTTAATCGTCCTGACAGGCCAGGTTTCCACCGATCTCATAGGTCTGGACAGCTTTCAGGAAGTAGATATTTATGGTATGACGATGCCCATCACCAAGCACAACTATATTGTCAGGGAGGTCGCCGATCTTCCGAAGATTGTGAACGAGGCATTCCATGTCGCAACAACGGGACGACCCGGCCCAGTCCTCATTGATTTGCCGAAGAATGTAATGGCAGCAGAATTTAACATGGAGGAACAATCTGGCAATCAGGATTCCCAGCCATATATCCGGGGTTATCAGCCACAGCATTCTATTGATCCTCTGGACATCCAACTCGCAGCTGATCAGTTGAACCGTTCTGAACGCCCGCTTATTCTTATTGGTGGAGGCTGTATGACAGGTAATACACCGGCATTGTTAAAAGAGTTCGCCGAGCAATTCAACCTTCCTGTAGCCAGTACGCTAATGGGTTTGGGTGCCTTTCCATCCGGGCATTCCCTGCATCTGGGTATGGTCGGGATGCACGGAACAGTCGCAGCCAATCGTGCGCTGCAGGGTGCGGACGTTGTGTTATGTCTCGGGGTTCGTTTCAGTGACCGTGTTACAGGCAACCGTAAGGCATTCTCGCCGGGTTCTTATAAAATCCAAGTCGATATTGATACTTCCGAATTAAATAAGAACGTTGCAGTCGATCTTGCTATCACAGGAGAATGCGCAGATCTGCTTGCCGGACTGTTGGAAAAAATACATATGCAGGAACCTGCTGTATGGAATCAGCAAATCCAGATTTGGTCCAAGCGTTCAGCAAAATCACCGCGGGTGCAGGATAATAAGCTGACTCCGTTTGAGGTGATACGGTGCATACAAAATGCAACGGATGGCGATGCCATCATCTCTACGGACGTAGGACAGCACCAAATCTGGACGGCCACACATTATTATTTCTCGGAGGCCCGCTCTTTCCTGACCTCCGGTGGGCTTGGGACTATGGGTTATGGCTTGCCGGCTGCAATTGGCGCTGCAGTTGCTTTTCCTGACCGCCAAGTGGTGTGCATCACGGGAGACGGAAGCATCCAGATGAATATGCAGGAAATGATGACGGCGGTTGATCTGGGCCTGAACGTCAAAGTCGCTATCTTCAAAAATGGCTACCTGGGTATGGTAAGGCAGTGGCAGCAGCTGTTTCTTGGCCGCCGTTATTCTTCCGTACGCATCAGTTCACCCGATTTCGTAGCTTTGGCCAAATCCTTTGGCGCCCAGGGGCTCCGGGCCGATAATCTTGCCGATGCCGAGCATATTATTGATCTTGCTCTCCATACGGACGGACTTGTCGTCATGGAGTTCGATATTACCGAGGAAACGAATGTATATCCCATCGTACCTCCGGGGTCCAGCAATCAGGACATGATTGTTGAATAACATCAGAACAATTCAAAAAGGATGTTTCTCTATCGAATCACCGTAGAGGAACATCCTTTTTTTTGCTGCCAACCACTAGAAGTACAAGACAAGCACAGACACATACAACATAAGGGAAAAACCTATTTCAATCATTCCGGTACGCTTGGCGGTGATCCCTGTCTTGGGGAGAATGGCTGCCCGCAGCAGCAGGATAACAAGTGGAGCAAGCAATGTAAGGAATAGCAGCAGACCAGCTACTGCAAACAGCAAATGATACAGAACAGATCCATAATAGAAGCGGATGTTGTTTCGTTCACGAATAATCGTTTTGACATACAAGGCGGTCCCGATAAAATAGAGCACGCTGAGCAGGAACAGCTCTGTCGCGGCTCCCCAGCTTTCTCCTTTGCCGACATAAAAGACAGGATAAATGATCAGGCAAAATGCCAATATAGCGCAAATATCATTAAGCAAGGCACGTTCATTTTTGGTTTTTGCATAATACAGATTAACAGCGAACAGGGGAACAAGCGGCAGAACAAATCCTAACAGCTTAGGTTCAGCCAACACCAGATATAGGATAAAGGGCAGAAGCAGAATCCCGTAAACCCGCATGGGCTGGAGGTAACGCTCCAATTTCCCTGTCTTTACCCATTGCAGCAATGGGAAGCTGAACAAATAGATCAGAAGCCAGCAAACAAACAGGGGAATATGTATAAATTGTCCTTTCGATGAAGCGACTCCGAACAGAAATGGAAGGATAAGCATCGCCCAAGCCCCGTGCTGGTTGGGTATGTACTTCCTCATGAGAACAAAACCTCCTTCCTGAAAATAAACGGCAACCTTAGGTTGCCACACTACTTAACTATACGTCCTTATCTATGTTGTTAGAGTGACTTGAGACACTAAGTATCGATAATAATGTATGAATAACAGTCATTTACCTTGTACATAGTAAAGAAGAACGCTGCTCATGAAGTGGAAGAAGAAGGGAGTGCTGTGGAGCATGAAGGAAAAAGAAATTAAACAGAACGCTATTGAAGCGGACCAGTTGAACTTTCACGATCAAACGGACGATGTAGTCCGTAGTGTGTCTGCCCCAAAGGGGATCGACGAAGCCGTTGTAGCTATGACCTCACATATCAATAAATACGATGTGCCGGATGAGCTGGAAGACAATAATTAATGAATCAAGCGCGTGCAGGTTAACCTGATACGCGCTTTTTTATATTGCTTGTTAAACTTCCCTGACGATAGCTGTCAGGGAAGTTTAATTATAATAGGCTTATCAAATGTGATTGGAGTGTTATAGAATGCAAACTCAAAAAGCTTATCTTTATGTATTTAATACAATGTCAGACTGGGAATACGGATATTTAATTGCTGAACTAAACACAGGCAGATATTTCAAAAAAAATTTAGCGCCTTTAAAAGTAGTTACGGTAGGTGCTAATAAAGAGATGGTTACTACGATGGGAGGACTGAACATAAAACCGGATATTTCCATTGATGAGTGTACAATTCAGAGTAAAGATCTTTTAGTTTTACCCGGAGGGAATACTTGGAGAGAAGATATTCACCTGCCTGTCTTGAAAAAAGTTGGCCAAGCTTTACAGATAGGCACTATTGTTGCTGCAATTTGTGGGGCAACTGAGGGGCTGGCGAACAATGGATATCTAGATTCTAGAACGCACACAAGTAATAACTTAGAGTATCTTAAAATGGTCTGTCCCAATTATAAAGGAGAAAAATTCTATGAGATAGGACCTGCCGTATCTGGTGAGAATTTGGTTACAGCCTCAGGGGTAGCTCCTCTGGAATTTGCGATGGAGGTACTGAAGCAATTAGATGTATTTACACCAGATACGTTGCATTCATGGTACAACCTCAATAAGACGCAACAACCTGAATACTTTTTCCAGTTAATGAATTCAATATCCTTGTAAGCGTGCAATCAACATGTGATTATACGTTATTGCGAAAATGTTGGGGGGAAACACCTACATATTTTTTGAATAGCCGCGAAAAGTAAAAAACATCATTGTATCCAAGGGAAACGGCAGTATCTTTAATCGATCGATCTGTATTCAGCAGTATATTTTTGGCTTCGGAAATTTTGAGACGGTGAATGTACTTATTAAGTGAGTACCCGGTATGTTTCTGAATGATACGCCGGAGCGTGGATATCGAAATGTGGTAGCGTTCGCAAAATGCATCAGCATCAAAACTTTGATGCAGAGATGCCGCAATATCATCCATGAGCTTGGTGATGTAGTCGGTCGAATCGGTATTGGGCTGGCTGCTTTGTACAAATTCGTACAAAAGGGATTCAAGGAGTAAGGAAGCCCGGTCCAGATTGCTTGGAATGCCGCTTTCCATCAACATGAAGATTCGATCAATTTTGCTCTGCTGTGCATCATCGAGTCCTGTCTGGCGAACGCGGTAAGGTTCGGTTAACCAGGTAGAGAGCCACTCCGCAGTTCGCGATCCTTCTACTGTGAAATAGAATTCATCCCAAGTCTCTTGCGGGTCGGGTCCATAGTCAAAGGTGGCATCTGGAAAAAAGACAAAAAAAGAACCTTTATGAACAGGCTGCTTTTCTTTGTTGTTAACCTGATACGTGCCCTTGCCGCCTGCAATGTAAACGAAAGCATAATATTGGAATTGGGCTTGGGTTCTATACAGCGACCGGTTGGGGAGGTGCCCGACATTGACGATCGATAATGATTTTAGCTGCAGCTTACTTTCATCTGTCGTGCGATCAATAATGCGTATAGGCTTAGAACTGATTGTATAGTCCATGTAGGTGGTCATGATGGTTATTCTACCTCCAGAAGAGTCATGTTATCTTAATTGTATAATAAAATATGACCAATATATAGGAGGGTTCATGCGGCATGAGTAAAAAGAAAATTGGACTGATCGGAGCGGGGTCCATCTCCGACTTGCACTTGCAAGCCTATCAGGGGAATGAACATGCAGAACTATATGCTATATGTGACTTGAATCAGCAACGGGCAGAAGATAAAGCGAAGCAGTACAATATTCCGAACGTGTATACAGATTATCATGATTTAATAGCTAATCCCGAAGTGGAAGCGGTCAGCATTTGTACGTGGAACAACAGTCATGCAGAGATCAGTATTGCAGCCCTGCGTGCCGGTAAGCATGTGTTAGTGGAGAAACCTTTATGCCGCAGCGTTGAAGAAGCGAATGCCATCCAGGATGCTGTACGTGAGACGGGCAAGTTGTTGCAGGTCGGATTTGTACGCCGTTACGACGCCAATGCGCAGCTTGTAAAGAACTTCATTGAGAAAGATGAACTGGGTGAAATCTATTATGCTAAAGCTACTTGTATCCGTAGACTTGGTAATCCGGGTGGCTGGTTTGCAGATGTTGAACGTTCCGGGGGCGGCCCATTAATTGATCTCGGAGTCCATGTTATCGATTTGTGCTGGTATATGATGGGGCGTCCAAAGCCCGTTTCGGTTAGCGGCAACACGTATCACAAATTAGGCAACCGCGCGAATGTGAAGAACTTATCCTTTTATCAGGCAGCCGATTATGATCCAAGCACCAATGGAGTGGAAGATATGGCAAATGCATTAATCCGTTTCGAGAATGGAGCATCGCTTATGGTTGATGTCAGCTTTACCCTTCATGCGAAGTCGGATGAGCTTGCTATTCGTTTATACGGTGATAAGGGCGGAGTGGAAATTGAACCTGAATTGACCATGATTACTGAAAAATATGACACCATTCTGAATGTAGCTCCGCAAACAGACAGCAAATCCATAAATGTGCCGGAAGCATTTTGTAATGAAGTGAATCACTTTCTGGACTGCCTGCAATCTGGAGAAACACCGATCAGTCCGGTAGAAGATGGCTTGCAAATCATGAAGATATTGTGCGGTATCTATGAGTCTGCGAACAACGGACAAGAAGTTCAGCTCTAATAGAATTTCAGGAAAAGAGGGTGAAACCATGAAGCTGGGAATCAGTTCATATAGCTTGGTAAATGAGTTGGAATCGGGTGAAATGGATATTTTGGGTGTAATTGATTGGATTGCCGACCAAGGCGGCGAGCATATTGAAATTGTACCTATTGGATTCGAATTGACTGGTAATCCTGACTTGGCGGACGCTATTCGAGAAAAGGCAAAGTCGCGAAACATAGATGTGTCCAACTATGCCATCGGCGCCAATTTTGAAACAGACTCCCAAGAAGCCTTTGAGCTGGAAATTAAGCGGGTAATGGGTGAAGTCGACGTTGCCGCAAGACTGGGTGTAACTCGTATGCGCCATGATGTTGCAAGCAGCAGCGATACTTCGATCGGCAACTTTCATCGTCAATTGGACCGCCTGGCAGAAGCCTGCGGGCGTATTGCCGATTATGCAGCACAGTACGGTATAGTAACCAGCGTGGAGAATCATGGCTATTTTATACAAGCCAGTGACCGGGTACAAGCATTAATTCAGCGGGTGAATCGGACAAATTTCCGTACAACGCTGGATGTGGGCAATTTCATGTGCGTGGACGAGAACTCTGTGGTTGCCGTGAAGAACAATATTGCATATGCTTCTGTGGTGCATGTAAAGGATTTCTATTGGAGACCTTCGTATCAGAATCCCGGGGAGGGCTGGTTCCAAACGGCAAGCGGTAATTTTTTAAGAGGTGCAATCGCAGGCCATGGAGATATTGATATGCGTGAAGTGCTTCGTGTGGTTAAAGCGTCAGGATATGACGGATATATTTCACTGGAATTTGAAGGGCTTGAGGAATGTAAACGGGGAACCCGGATAGGTCTTGATAATGTGAGAAGGCTTTGGAACGAAAGTTAATCTGCGATGAGATCAGAACCCAATAAAGAGGAGGCTTAATAATGAATTTGGCAAACCCGATTGGTATAATGGTCGATAGTCTGCGTCTTAACTTGCGGGATGGACTGGCGAAAGCTAAAGAGCTGGGGGCAGATGGTGTACAAATTTATGCAGTTGAAGGTGAGATGGACCCTGAGAATCTGTCCCCGCGAGACCGAAAGGAATTGAAGAGTTATATCGAATCCCTAGGTCTGCGAATTTCAGCATTGTGTGGTGATCTGGCAGGCCATGGCTTTCAAGATGCGAAGGTAAATTCGGCGAAAATTGAGAAATCGAAGCGCATTCTTGATTTAGCCGTTGATCTGGGAACACAGATTGTTACCACACATATTGGTATTGTTCCGAATCAGGTGAATGATCCAGTCTATGATACGATGCAGCGTGCGTGTGAAGAGCTTGGTGTCTATGCCAAGAGCTTGGATGCCTATTTTGCAATTGAGACTGGACCGGAAAAATCTGCACATTTAAAGCAATTTCTCAATTCGCTGAGCACGAATGGCGTTTCTGTCAATTTTGACCCTGCCAACATGGTCATGGTAACGGGTGACGATCCAGTTCAAGGAGTGCACAATCTGAAAGATTACATTGTTCATACGCATGTGAAGGATGGCATCCGCCTGCGGGAGGTAGATCCCCGTGAAGTCTATGGAGCGTTAGGCTATGAGCCGATGAGTCACGACCGTATTGCCGAAGATGCTGCATCTGGCGCAAGCTATCGGGAACTGGCTTTAGGGGAAGGCCATGTGGATTTTGATAACTATTTCAAAGCGCTCCAGGATATTGGCTACACCGGGTATTTGACCATTGAACGTGAAGTGGGCGATCAGCCGGAAGCTGATATTGCCAAAGCGATTGATTTTATCCGGCGATATCGTTAAAGAAATAGGGCAGTGATGAATACAACCAAAAAAGGCGAGTCTCTGAATAGTGGAGACTTGCCTCTTTTTGTTGTTCCGCGTTTAGATTTGGCAACCTAGTAAATGAATCGCTCGATTTTTTATCGAAGAACCAATTCTCCAGAATCGATATACTTATTTGTTTTAGGATTCCAAGTGAACACACCTTCGGCTAAATCCCAGCCACCGTCAGCCTTGAAATTTTTCCAATTTTGATGTACACGACCTTTAGTATCAATTTCTATACCAACATCGCCCATGACTTCAAGTTTTTTTGTCTGTAGTCACGGCCAATCCCAAAATAGAAGGATATTAAGTTCAATCTATATAGCAATTAGAACTATTCGCAGATTCGCTCCAGCAATGTTCCCAATTGTTCAGCTAATGCTTGATGTGAGATCGGCATTTCATTCGAAAACCACCATTCCACTACGCCTACATAAGCCGAGGCCACAAATGTAACAGTAAGGTCTGCATTTAACCCCTGGTTTTTACCTTTCGTCACATCCACCTCATTACGAAACTCTTCAACCAGAAAGTCTACGAACCGGTTGCGAAAATATGGGGCTCCTTTACTTGCCAGCATCATTGAAAAAAAGGAGTAATTGTCTTCGAGGTATTCCGTCCAGATCAACGAACCGCTTACAAAATCCAGATCAGCGGCTGCTTCACACCGCTCCCGCAGCTCGTTAATATGGGTCTCTATGAGTTTGTCCAGCAAATCGTATTTATCCATGTAATGAAGATAGAACGTTCCCCGGCTGATATTTGCTCTGTCGGATAGATCCTGTAAGGTGATATCATCAAAATTCTTTTCAGACATTAGTTCAATAATGGCTTTCTTTAAAGCTTCTTGCGTCTTGAGTATTCTCCGATCTATTTTAGCCATCTTATGGTCACCAGACTTTCTTAAGATAATAACTAATAGCTAAACCTAGTTATAATTATAGACAATTGTACATTAATATAACAAGGGTTATCATACTTGTGAAAAATGGGTGTTGACTTGGAGTTAACTCCAGAGGGTAAACTCCTCTATGTAGCTATAGCTAATAAAAAATAGAGGAGGTATTGTCGATCAGTCTAGGTAAGCCGGAGCAGGCATTTAACTATAAAAGTTGAACAAAAGAACTACCTGGAGGCAAAAGCAGCGGCCGGAAGTCCAAACATTCACCGCAGTTGCGCTCTATGCCGGATCGGTAAATCTAAAGTTCAACTTATATAGAAACAACGAAAGATAATTAACAATTTTGACCCGTATGTCTACTAATATACAAATTGAGTTCAATTAACAATTGTAAGTAACATAACGTCTTGTATAATAATAAACAAGGATACATTAATGTGTTGGAATTCAATATTTATAGAAGTTATATCAGATACTAAGGAGTGGAGAAAACATGTGTAGAACCCATGTACTAAGTATCGCAAGTGCAAAAGCACCTTTTGAAAAAACAACGATTGAGCGAAGAGAACTGCGGCCCAATGACATTTTAATAGACATTCAATTTTGAGGCACTTGCCATTCCGACATTCATAATGCTTTCGATGAATGGGGCGGCGGAATCTTCCCGATGGTCCCCGGTCATGAAATGGCCGGAGTCGTACAATTCATATGATTACGATGGTAATGTGACCTATGGCGGATACAGCCAAAACATTGTGGTCAAAGAAGACTTCGTTATTCGTATCCCCGACAGCCTGGCTTTGGATGTAGCAAGCCCGCTATTATGTGCTGGCATCACCACTTACTCTCCTTTGAAAAAGGAGAACGCCGGCCTAGGCAAAAAGGTTGATATTGTGGGTATGGGAGGTCGCAAGAAATGCTCGATTTCTCTGCAGAGCATGGCATTGCTCCAAAAATCGAGGTCATTTCTGCTGACCAAGTAGACGAAGCCTTTGAACGTGTTGTCCGCAGTGATGTGCGTTATCGTTTTGTCATCGACATGTCTACCTTGTAACTGCTATGGCGTACCGGCATCTGTGTTCTGGCTTGATGAGGCAGGGTTAGCCACTTCTATAGGTTGGAGGACTTTAATTGGCACAGCAAGCTTTAGTAACAAAAAGGTTATTTACAAACCGGGATTTATCCATATTGTTTTTGCCCCTTATTATAGAGCAGTTTTTAGAATTTCTGGTGGGATTAGCGGATTCCATCATGGTAGCCTCTGTAAGTGAAGCAGCCGTTTCCGGCGTGTCTTTAGTGGATTTTGTCATGGCTTTGCTTATTAGCTTGTTCGCAGCCCTGGCTACCGGTGGTGCAGTTATAGTAGGACAGTATATGGGCAGGAAGCAAATGGAAGAATCAAGGGAAGCTGCGAATCAACTGGTATGGTTTGTCGGTACTTTTTCCATCCTCATCATGGTCATTGTGTATCTGATCAAGCCGTTTATCTTAAATGGTCTTTTTGGACAGATTACAACTGAAGTGCGGAGGGAAGCAAATACTTACCTGATGATTACAGCCTTGTCTATTCCGTTTCTTGCGTTATATAATGCCGGAGCAGCGATATTCCGTACGATGGGGAATTCCAAACTGCCCATGAAGATCATGCTGGCTATGAACATAGCACATGCGGCGGGGAATGCAGTACTTATTTACGGGTTTCACTTTGGGACTGCGGGTGTGGCTATACCGACCCTGATCTCGCGGATTGCAGCAGCAGTTATTATTATTACACTGGCTTTTAACACAAAACAATCCATCTATATAAAGAAAAGCTTAAAACATAAATTCAACTGGCTCATGATCAAACAAATTTTAAACATTGGCGCTCCCTATGGACTGGAAAATGGTTTGTTCTATTTGGGAAGAATTATTGTGCTCAGTCTTGTCGCCTCCTTTGGTACGGCAGCCATTGCCGCAAACGCGGTGTCAGGTACTATTGTTATGTTTGAAGTGCTGCCGGGTATGGCGATTGGTCTTGGTTTAACAGTAGTGATCTCCAGATGTGTGGGCGCAGGAGATTATGAGCAGGCTAAATACTACACTAAAAAGGTTATGGGTATTGTGTATGTTGCACATGTGTTCAGCTGTGCAATCGTGCTTGCTTTACTCCCGGTCATATTAAATATTTATGGATTATCGGAGTCGGCAACCTCACTCACCACACAAATCGTATGGTGGCATGGAGTTGTTGCCCTTTTCATTTGGCCGCTGGGTTACACTTTACCCGTCACCTTCCGTGCCTCAGGGGATGCCAAATTTCCGATGATTGTTGCGATGTTGTCCATGTTTTTCTGCCGGATCGCCTTAGCCTATCTGCTGGGCATCTATTTCGAAATGGGAATGTTCGGCACATGGATTGCAATGTTTATAGACTGGATTATCAAGTCAATCATTTTCCTGCGACGCTATATAAGTGGGAAATGGACGAAGTTTCATGCAATTCAATAGTTGATGCGAAACGGGAGGTGAAGGGAATATGGCGTTGGCCATTAAACAGGTTGCAGAGAAATTTGATGTTTCTCAGGATACACTCCGTTATTATGAACGGATTGGGCTGATTCCTCATGTGAATCGCAACAAAAGCGGTAACAGAGATTATACGGAAGAAGACTGCAAATGGGTTGAGTTTATCATTTGTATGCGACATGCCGGTCTCTCGATTGAAGTATTGATTGAATATGTCGATTTGTTTAACCGGGGTGATGAATCCGCCGAGGCTAGAAAAGATCTATTAATCGAGGAACGCAAGCAGCTCGCCATAAGAATGGAAGTCATGAAAAAAACGCTGGAACGCCTGGATTCTAAGATTTCAAGGTATGAGCAAACTATAGGAAAAAGAGAAAAAACACTAAGAAGATCTGCTGAGCAGTCTGATAACGAAATCTCGGATTAAACACCTATGTACGATCCCTTTAAGGCGTAATAAAAAGCGAACCGGCAGCTACAGAGCTGCTGGTTCGCTTTTGTTGATTAACTTTTCGCTGCTGTAATGAGCATTATATATCAAGTTTAACGTTAGCGAGACCTTTCACGATTTCAGGGTCGTTATGAGAAAAGAACACGCTCTTCTTCGTATCTAACGAAGCAATGGACTCCATATCTTCTGGACTTATTTCAAAGTCAAAGATGTTGAAGTTTTCGACGATTCTTTCTTTATGGACAGACTTTGGAATCACAACAACGTCTCTTTGTGTCAACCAGCGTAAAATTACCTGAGCAACGGATTTATTATACTTTTCAGCCAGTGATACTAATACTTCATTCTGGAACATGTTATTTCTGCCTTCAGCGAAAGGCCCCCAGGATTCGATCTGAACATTGTTGTCTTTCATAAAGCTGCCGCTTTCGATTTGCTGGCAGAAGGGATGCGTTTCAATCTGGTTTACGGCAGGAGTTACTTCATGATGAACCATCAAATCAGTCAGGCGGTCCATTTGGAAGTTGCTGACTCCGATTGCTTTGATCTTACCTTCACGATACAATTCTTCCATAGCACGCCAAGAACCATATACGTCACCAAACGGCTGATGGATTAAATAAAGATCCAGAACATCTAACTGCAATCTTTCCAGTGATTTAGCAAATGCCTTCTTAGTGCTTTCGTAACCGGCATCCTGAATCCAGAGTTTTGTTGTAATAAAGATTTCTTCTCTAGGCACTCCGCTGCGTTTGATGGCTTTGCCAACAGCTTGCTCATTCTGATAGGCGGCAGCGGTATCTATCAGGCGATAGCCTGCCATAAGCGCGTCATAAACACTTTGTTCACATTCATTAGCATCCTGGATTTGATACACGCCAAAGCCGAGTATCGGCATCTCCACACCATTGTTCAACATTACTGTTTGCATATGAGTCCTCCAAATTATCAATTTATAACTCCAGCACGACGACTGGCTAATATAAGCCTACCCCCTTCGAGTAACACGAAGTCAATCGTTTTCGAAGATTTAAACTATTTTTTCCGGGGAGAGATTATAAATGTATACAGTGAAAGAAGTAGCGGTGCTGCTGGATCTGACCGAACATACCGTCCGTTACTATTCAGATAAGGGATTAGTTCCAAATGTGCAGCGTGATAAAAACAACAACCGTCTTTTTGATGAAGAGTCCTTAAATTGGTTAACTGGTATAAAATATCTTAAACAATCCGGGATGTCATTAGGAGACATCAAGACCTATGTAGATCTGTGCCTGGTAGGGGATTCTACCATTCAAGAACGTTATCAGATCATTGTGAAATATAAAGCCGCTGCAATGGAACAGCTGGAAGAAGCGAAACGAAGAGCCAAATATATGGAAGACAAAGCAAACCACTATCATGACATTATTAAGCATTTGATACCGGATGACACGAATCCCGGGAAATGGAAGACGGTGGCATTATAAATCATTCATCATTTCATTAACGTAGCTGCTTTTCAGCGATTGGACTGCGGATTCCCTGTTTATTGAATAAGAAATTTTATAGATACAGGAGTATATCACGTTAAGGACGTATTCAAATGCTATTTGCGAGGAAAAGGTTCCGATCTTGGCATGTTTTACTTCGTCATTAGGCACTTGAATACAGAGCGTACTGAGTTTTGCCAGTTCACTTTGACTGGTAGCTGTGATGGTGATAAAAGGGATCTGTTCACGTCTGAAGTGCTGAGCAGCCCTTACATAAATCGGTGACTTTCCGTGGTAAGTCAAGAAAATCGCGCAATCCGCTTCCGTCAAATTAACAGTATGATACGCCCATTCGTACAGCTCAGTAGCGATCACTACATATTTGTTGATTTTAATCATTTTATTCTGAAAACTCTTCGCGCGGATTTGAGAATCGCCCAAGGCATAGATAAAGATCCTTTTGGCTTGGTCCAGCATCATGGCTGTTTGGGACAGCAAATCATCATCCATGTAGGCAAAGGTTTTGTCGATCGTTTCCTTCATCAATTCAGCGATTTCTTTCGCCACTTGAAGTGGAGATTCCTCATCACTAAACGGATAATTAGGGTCGACGCTGGAAATGTTCTGGGTATATTGCTGGAATTCCCGGGCAAGTTTAATGATGAACTCTTTAAATCCGGACAGCCCAAGTTTATGGGTTAAGCGATTGACCGCTGAATGCGACGTATAAGTAGCCTTTGCAAGCTCCTGAATATTTAAATGTAGTATGCTTTCTTTATGCATCAGAATATAGGCAGCGATACTTTTTTCGTTTGGTGTAAAGTTATGCATTTCCGATAATTGGGTCAATATTTTCAACAGATTCACTCCTATAAACATTTTGTTCAAAAAAAACCGGGATCTAACCAAGGAATTGGTGGAATGTACCGTTTTGCCGGCTGATCCTTTACGCTAGACTGAGTTCTTCTATAATAAATGAAAAAGACCTGAGGGGGAATTTATATGCTTACGATCGGATATATCGGGAATGGCAAAAGCACGAACCGTTATCATCTGCCTTTTTCATTAAACCGGGAAAATTTGAAGGTGAAGACGATCTACGCCCGTAACCCAGATAAAGGAGATTGGGAGAAGGCGCATGGCATCCTTTACACCGATGAACTTGAAATGTTAATGAACGATGAAGAGATTCAGTTGATTGTGATCTGTACACATATTGATTCGCATTATGCTTATGCCAAAATGGCGCTTGACCACGGGAAGAATGTGCTTGTCGAAAAACCATTTATGCCAACCAAAGAAGAAGCAGTGTCCATCTTCCAATACGCTAAAGAGAAAAATCTGGTACTCCAATGTTATCAGAATAGACGTTACGACTCGGACTTCCTCACGACCAAGAAGGTTATCGAATCAGGCAAACTGGGTGATTTGCTGGAGGTGGAGATGCATTACGATTATTATCGCCCGGAGACCCCGAATTCAGTTACGCATTACTCCAAAAATAACAGTTACTTATACGGACATGGAGTTCACACCATTGATCAGGTCTTAGCCTACTTTGGGGAACCGGAATATATACATTACGATGTTCGTCAACTGCTGGGAACCGGCAGGATGAATGATTACTTTGATCTGGATTTCTATTATTCTACACTCAAGGTATATGACGATATATATCAAGCTATCATGCAGGGCAAAGATAAGACAATAAAGGATGAAGAAACGATTGCCGTTATGGAGATCATCGAGAATGGGATAGAGGGGTGCAGCTAGAATGAAATTAGGAATCGTGGGAGCCGGCAACATAGTAATGGAGTTATTAAGTTTTGTTCGTGATATTCCTACTATTTCATTGCAGGCCATCTGTTCAAAACCTGACCATCAGGAAAAATTGCTGACCCTGCAAAGCCAATATGGAATCTCTCAGATCTTCTACAATTATGCTGAGATGCTTGAGAGTGATGAAGTGGATACGGTCTATATCGGGCTGCCCAATCATCTGCATTATTCCTATGCGAAAGAAGCTTTACTGAGAGGCAAGCATGTCATTTGTGAGAAGCCGTTCACATCCAATTTGGGTGAATTTCTGGAGTTGAAAGAGATTGCACTGCAGAGTGGATTAATACTGGTAGAAGCCATCACGAATCAATATTTAAAAAACTATCTAAGCATGAAGGAATTTCTGCCCAAGCTGGGTGAACTCAAAATCGTGGAATGCAACTATTCCCAATATTCCTCCCGCTATGATGCCTTCAAAGCAGGAGAGGTGCTGCCTGCCTTTAACCCGGAACTGTCCGGTGGAGCGTTGATGGATATCAATATTTATAATATTCATTTGGCGATAGGCCTCTTCGGAAGCCCGGAGAAGGTGGAGTACTTTGCGAACATGGAGCGTGGGATTGATACTTCAGGCATTCTGATGCTTGATTACGGTAAATTCAAATGTGTCTGCATAGGTTCAAAAGACAGCACAGCCCCTAGTGCGGTTAACATACAAGGCAATAAAGGATATATCCGCCTGACAGGCTCGACTAACAGTATAGATTGCTTTGATTATGTTCCCAATAAGGAGCAACCCATCCGGGTAGATCGTAAAGATCATCCCCACCGGATGTATGATGAATTCATCGCCTTTGAGCGTATGATAAATGAAATGGATATGGAAAAGGTTACGGATAGGCTCGAACATAGCGAGAGAGTCATGCGTGTGATTGAGCTTGCCAAGCTGTCTGCCAATCTTGTGTTTGGTCCGGACAGATCGAAGCAATAAATATAAAAAAGGGCCACTGACATATTCAGTGGTCCTTCTCTATGTTCACTCCCACCAATGCTTCATTTCTGTAATTCCAACATCCCACAGTTTAGCATTGCCGGAAACTATAATCGTAATTTCGTTGATTTTATCAAAGGGTATCTCCAGAGGTTCGGCTTCTTTACTATATTCATCATTGTATTGAGCCACCCTGTTCCCGTCTGCCATTACAGTGACCTCACCTTTGGAATCCCCATTGTCCTGAATGCCATAATAGGAATAGAACTTTACATCTATTTTGTTCCCCAGGATATAGGTGTACTTTTTATCTTTGTCGCCATCACTGCTATACAAGTTAAATTCAGGTTCAATTCTCTTGCCTGTTACAGTGAAAGTTGGAAGGTTCCCGGTCATAGGAATATTACCTGTAACTTCCTTCAGTTCATGTAGAGCTCGGATAGGGCCTCATATACCCATGAAAAAGTCAGTTTTGGAAAACGAAGCGGAATGGTTTCTGGAACAAGTATAAATGTGTATCCAGATTGACCCGTTGAATTAAAATGGTGTATAGAATGGTTCCTGCAGAGATGAACTTCCGCCATTTCGTATCCATGAAATATCTCCTTAATCTCATACTAAAACACACTTTGATGCACACGACTTAATATTATAATATTTATATTGATGGATGAAAACGAAGTGAGGAACCCATTCACCTTCTTTAATCGAATAGGGGTGACCCTCAGCCATAAATGACTGCTTGGGACACCCCTGTCGTTATCTACACATAATACCCTTATTTACTGCTCCATAAGGCTACACGGTCCTGAACGTATTTGGTATAGCCTTTTTCCATTTTCTCAACGCCGGCTTTATCCAGTTCAGCCATGTAGGCATCCCAGATTTTATCGAATTCGGCCGGTTTCGCCAGGATGGCCTGGGGAATGCGTTTCCAAGTAATATCCCTCATTTTGTTACCCAGAATGGAGACTTCATCTTCGCCCGGAATCGCGATATTCCATGCCGCTCCATAAGCTTTTTCCGTGAATTCTTCTTCTTTTGGGAACAAATCCTTCCAGGTGGCAGCCTTGTAAGCGGCCAAGGTTTCTTTTTCAACATCGCTGTAACCCAATACAAGCTGTTCCGGGAAATTTCTAGTGTAATAGTTGCCGGTTGAGTCCTTGGCGCCATCACCGTAGTGGACCATCATATTCCAGTAGAAGCCAAGTCCGGATTCTTTAGTGAACGCCGTATTGTCGTTGTTAATCCGGTCCTGAACTTCTGCAGGAATGACACGTTTGCCGTTTTCCACTACATAATGCT
This sequence comes from Paenibacillus sp. FSL H3-0321, assembly GCF_038002865.1. Taxonomy (NCBI): domain Bacteria; kingdom Bacillati; phylum Bacillota; class Bacilli; order Caryophanales; family Paenibacillaceae; genus Paenibacillus; species Paenibacillus sp. FSL H3-0321. The sequence goes on from NZ_JBBODH010000001.1 coordinate 154,101, forward strand.
TGCCTTCAATTCCCCAGTTGTTCAGGATTTGCCCTTCGTCGGAAGCGAGGTAATCCAGGAACTTAATCGTACGGACCGGATCTGGATTCGTGCTGGAGATCGAGATGCCGTAACCACCCATAAAGCCGGTAGGCCAGAAGCTGGTTTCCTTATATTCTTTCGTCAGCGTTACCGGATAATGGCCATAGGTCTGATCGAATTTGCCTGCCGTCTTGAGTGCCTGCTGGGCGTCGTTGTAGTCCCAATCCTGGTCTATCAGGCCGAGCACCCGTCCGGTAGCTACTTTAGCTTTGTATTGGTCATACTTCTGGACGAAGCTTTCCTTATCGAGCAGGCCGATATCATTCATATGGTTCAGCCAGCGGAAATATTCTTTCTCCTCCGGACGGCGGAAGTGGTAGATGGCCTCATGTGTCTCCTGATCGACGTAATATTCCCCGTCATCCGAGCCGCCTGTCGTGGCAACCGCAGGGTTGGTGACGGAAATGTACATATGCCAGTCATCTGCGTTCAGGGAAACCCCAATGTTTTTGTTGCCGTTCTCATCGGTGGGATGCTTCTCCAGATAGGCTTTGATCACATTCTCATAATCGGCAACCGTTCTGATTTCCGGATATCCGGCTTCCTTCACCACACGGTGCTGCAGTTCGAACCCGCCCCCGGCCACGAATTTCTTCTCATCCACTGCTGCCCAGGTCGGAATGGCATAGATGGACTGGTCTTCATTGGTATACTTGGCCCGGGCGAGGTTGTCGCCGAGCACACGTTTGATGTTAGGCGCATATTTATCAATTAATTCGGTCAGATCGATCACCGCTCCGGCATCGACAAGCTTGCCGATATCCGCTTTGGCGGAAATAATATCCGGATATTCGCCGCCGGCTGCGATCAATGCGATTTTTTGCTGCGGGTCACCGACAGCAAATTCCGCATCGAGGGTGACGCCTGTTTTCTCTGTAAGTACTTTACTGACTTCGTCTTTCATATTGTTCCAGTTCGGATTCGGGTCCTCCGCGAAGAAGGAGAGGGTAAGCGGACTTAAATCTTCAGCCTTTGCCGTAGCCTCTGCGGTTTCGCTGCCGCCATTTGTAGCCTTAGTGCCTCCGGCATTCTCTGCCGTATTCTTGGTATTGTTCGAGCCGCCGCAGCCTGCCAGCACACTGAGGAGCAAGGTCAAGACCATCAGAACGACGTACGGTTTCGCTGTCTTTCTTGTCATGAATAGAAACCCTCCCTTTTTCTGGTCACAAAATGTATTGTATACACAGGCTAAGCCTGCCGATACCGAGACGGACTAGCTTTTTACCGAACCCAAAGTCATGCCTTTGACGAAATAGCGCTGCAGAAACGGATAGACGACCAGAATAGGTACAGTGACGACGATCGTGATCGCCATTTTGACCGATTCCGGGGAGATTTGCGCCATAACCTCTGTCATATTGCGGCCGCGGAAATTATCCGCATTGGTCGTCGTGCTCTGGATGACCTTCATCAGCTCAAACTGCAGGGTGGTCAGCTCATCCTTGGAACCGTTATAGAGGTAGGTATCTAACCAGGAATTCCACTGGCCGACAGCCAGGAACAGGGCGATGGTTGCCAGCGCCGGTTTGGTTAGCGGGAGAATAACCCGCCAGTAAATCGTGAAGTCGTTGGCCCCGTCCAGCTTAGCGGATTCCTGCAGGGCGTAAGGGAGGCCATCGATGAAGGAACGGATGACGAAGACATTAAATGCACTTACGAGACTGGGGAGGACATAAACACCGAAGGTGCCCATCATATGCAGATTTTTGATCAGGATGTAGACGGGGATCAGTCCGCCCGAGACGTACATAGTAAGCGCCAGAAATGTGGAGACGAATTTGCGGGCCTGAAAGTCCACCCGGCTCAGGGTGAAGGCCAGCATGGAGGCACTGACCAGCCCGAGGATCGTGCCGATGACCGTGCGCAGGATAGAAATTTTGAGTCCGGTCATCAGCCCGGAATAGGCAAAGATCGTCTCATAGTTCTTGAAGGTGAACACACGGGGGAAAACCGTAATCCCGCCTTTGATGCTGTCTGTGGAGTCATTGAAGGAAATCGCCAGCACATTCAAAAAAGGATATAACGTGGCTATAGTCACCACAGTAATCGCAACATAGACTACCAAATCAAAGATGCGGTCCGACCAAGAAGCGGCGGCCAGTTTTTTAATCAGCATAAAGGGCCTCCTATATGATGCTTTCCTTCGTTATTTTTTTGAAAATTCCATTGGCGACAAATAGCAGAATCACACTCACCACAGAGTTGAAGATGTTAATAGAAGTGCCGAAGGAGAAACGTCCCATGCCCAGCCCATAGTTCAGTGCATATAGATCCAATGTCTGCGAGAAGTCGCGCACCAGATTATTTCCTAGCAGGAACTGCTTCTCGAAGCCTATACTGATTAGATGCCCGATTGAAATAATAAGCAGTATAACGATTGTAGTCCGGATGCCGGGCAGTGTAATGTTTCGCACCTGCTGCAACCGGCTCGCACCATCCACCCTTGCAGCTTCATACAGCTCCGGGCCTATGCCTGAAATGGCTGCTAGATAGATAATCGTGTTCCAGCCCGTTTCCTTCCAGACATCCGAAGCCGTGACAATCCCCCAGAAGAAATGGCCTTTGGCCATAAATTGAATAGGTTCACTGATAAGATGAAGGCCCATCAGCAGATCGTTCACCGCACCGTTGTCGGTAGAGAGCATCTTGGTGATAATCCCGGCGGCAACTACCCAGGATACGAAGTGGGGAAGATAAGAGACCGTCTGTACGAAGCGTTTCAGAATTTGCAGCCGCAACTCATTCAGAAGGATGGCGAATATGATGGGAATGATGAATCCGGCAAGCAGGCCCATGACACTCATAGCGAGCGTATTGCGCAGCGCATTGAAGAATTGCTCATCCTGGAAAAGCTCTCTAAAGTACTGCAGACCCACCCATTTTTGCTCGAAAAAGGATTTGCCGGGTTTGTATTTTTGAAAGGCCATAGTCCATCCCCATAACGGCAGATAGTTAAATACAAATGCCCAGAGCACAAACGGGATGGCCATCATATAGAGATATTTCTGCTGTAGGAACGTTAGCCAAAAGCGTGAGGCAGGCTTCTTCGGCTCCGGCTTCACTTTGGTGGTAATCGCTTTCATTTATGTCCCTCCTTCGATATGGCATTATCATAAACTACAGGAAATCAGGGAAACACCCGAACATTTTCTATAAAAAACAGGGAGAAATCAGCTCTTTTCGTAAGCGTTTTCTGAAACTGCGTGCTCACACAGAGCTTCCTCTTCGGTAAACGGAAGGGGAAATGCCTTCAACTTTTTTGAACTTTTCCCGAAAATAATCCACATCGCTGAAGCCGACTTCGCTTGCGGCCTGATGGATTTTCCAGCCCTGATCCAGCAGCTCCTTGGCTTTCTCAATGCGGACCTTGTCCAGGTAGCTATTGAAGGAAAGGCCTGTACTGTTTTTGAAAAGCTTGCCCAGGTACGCGCTGCTGTAAGTAAACACATCCGCCAGCGTTTCGAGTTTTAAGTTCTCATTGTAATGGCGGTGAATAAGGTCTAGCATTCGCTTCATTAAGACGTCCATATCGTCTCGGGTAATTCCGCCTGCATGCTGCTCCAGCATAGTAGTGATGTAGCGATACAGCTGGGGCAGGGAGGTATGTTTATAGATTTGCTGGATTAGCTCATCCATCCGGTTGTGCTGCAAAGCCAGCTCACTGTATTGGAGCGAGAGTTTGTTGATCAAATGCGTGACCATTCGTACATAGCGTGATTTCACAGCCATCTCGGAGTAACTGGCGGCGATCATCAGTTCACCGGTTTCCTGGATTAAGGAAGGGAGTGCATCGAAGCTGCCGATTTCCATGGCGAAATACAGGCGCTCCACCACAGAATCAAGCCTGCATTCCACTTCCTCTGATCTGACCTTGAGTACTTTCTTCAGCTTCAGGGAATCCGGTCCAATCATACCTGACTCGTCGTAGAAAAAATGCTCCTTCATCCGTACCAGTGCGGATTGGCGGGAGACGGGAAGCTCCTCCAGGGTATCCACCATATCACCCGCGGTGATGATGCATTCAAGCCCATGAGCAGTTACGGCTTGCAGTATATTCTGGACCATTAATTTGCGTACAAGCTCCTTCTGATAAGAGGGCTGCAGCAGAACCCCCAAATAGGAGTCCAGCGAGAAGACAATCCCCCACGCCCGTTCATCAAAGCTTGCTGCAAGTTTGGCTTTAACGGCCGTTGAAGGCCCGTTGTCCGCATTATCCTGGAGGAGCAGCCGGATCAGGACTACCTGATAGGAATCCCATAGCAGTCCTGCTTCATGGATGGATTCCTCCATTGAAGGCAGCATCTGCAGGCTGTTCTCCATCAGCAGGGATTGAACAAGCATTTCGCGGCTCCACACCTTTGCGGCGGCATGATTCTTGCGATGGGCGCTCCGCGCATCCAGCTCTGCGGACAGTTTTGCCAGATATAACTGCAATTCCAATTCATCTACCGGCTTAAGTAAATAGTTATCAATGCCAAAAGCCAGCGCACGCTTAGCATAGTCGAAATCGGCATAACCGCTGAGGATAATGATGTGCATCTCCGGATCGTTTTCCCGCAGCTCTTTAATAAGCTCCAGACCGTCTCTGCCGGGCATCCGGATATCTACAATCATTAGATCAGGACTATAGAGTTCATATTTATACTTGGCTTCTATGGCGTTCGCCGCTGTATCTATAATCTGATATCCACAGCTCTCCCAGTCCAGCAGAGCAGTAAGTCCCTCACGGATTGCCAGCTCATCATCCACAATCAACACACTATACATAAGAATCGCTCCTCAGGGGGATGGCAAAGCTGATCTGCGTTCCGAATCCGGTTTGACTGGTCAGGGTAAGTCCGCATTCCGGGCCGTAGGTTAACTGAAGCCGCAAATGAATATTGCGCATCCCGATATTATTGGTTTCATAGTCATCCTTGTTCTCCAGCATCTGCTGGATTTCTTGCATCCGTTCTTTGGAAATACCTATGCCATTGTCGGATACCTGCACCTTGAGCTGTTTGTCTTCTATGCGGATATCCACCCGGACCATACCGCCGTCAATCCGGTTCTCCAGCCCGTGGATCACACAATTCTCCACCAGGGGCTGAATGATCAGCGGCGGAATCTGAATACTGTGAGCCTTGGGGTCTACTTGAAGCTCATAGGCTAGCCTATCATCATAGCGGAATTTCTGAATGACCAGGTAGCAGTTTACGGTCTCCAGCTCACTGTGCAGACTGATCATCCCATTGCCGACCTCCAGGTTTTTGCGCATCATTTTACCGAGCAGCCGCACGACCTGGGATATATCAGACTGGCCCCTGACTAGAGCTTTCATACGGATGGATTCCAGAGCATTGAACAGAAAATGGGGGTTGATCTGGCTGGCCATCATTTTGAATTTAATCTCATTCTGCTTCAGCTCGATTGCATTCTTTTGCCGGTTGGATTCCTGTACCTCGCTCATGAGGTCGTTAATATTCCGCACCATATGATTGAACTGTCTCGCCAGCTGGCCGATTTCATCTTTTCCGTCAATTACCAGCGTAGCACCCAGATTACCGGAAGCGACCTTGGAAATATGCTTGCTTAAGCGCAGCATCCGTCCGGTGAGTACCCGGGAGAAATAATAGATAAGCAGAATAGCCATCAGTAATGCAAAAATTATGACAGAGGAAGCCAGTGAGATAATCCGGTTGGGTTCGCTCACGATACTTTCAACGGAAAAAATGGAGATGATGCGCAAACTGTTCAGGCTTCCCCCTGGATGCCAATCATCAATCAGCATTTTAAAAGGGTTGCCATCAATCGTTATATCATAGGGACCTTGTCCAGCGGTGGCGGCAGATACAGGGCTGAAGTTAATATCAACCAGCGATTTGCCCAGTGTATCTGCACGGTTGGAGGCTACTATATTGTCGTTCTCATCTACTAGTATGGTTTCAAAAGTCTCCTGATTCAGGATGGCATTAAGTTCGTCAGTATTCACATTTACAACTAAAACTCCGGCGGTACGCTGCTTCAGAAAATCTACTTTGCGGATCAGACTGAGATAATATTGGCCGTTGCGGTTGTCACGGATATAATTCCAGCAGACCAGGCCTTTCTTGGCGATAGCGGTTTGATACCACTGCTCTTGTGTGACCGTCTCATCCGCCTGCAGAAACTCCCAGTTGTCAAGAATTGTGGGATTATTGATATACAGGCGGATGCTGGAGATCTCTTTGTACAGGCGGATAAAATCACGAAAGTCAGGATAGTCCCAATAAGCCTTCACAACATCATAGACCGACTCGTACCGGTGGTTGGCAGCTTCCTCCAGTCGGCTGTCATTGGACAGCCGGTAAGCAATGTCGAGCGGGACGCCCAGCAGTTCACCGGTCCGTTTTTTCACCCGGTCCACATTGGCTGTAATTTGCTCCAGAGCATTGCCCATCGCCATATTCCGCAGTTCACTCGTCAGAAATACCCCAACAATCAACACCGGAATTAAGGCAACACAGCCAAAAGACAAGAACAGCTTCGTCCTGAGCCGCAGATTGTTCATTAGGGTGATGATACGGGCATACACAGAAACAAACACCTCCATAGAAATAGTAATAACGCTTACAATTATTAAGAGTATCGTTAAACTACCATCCATTAAATGCAATATAATATGCATTTATTGTCTCGTGAAAGAACCACTATATAGATTGAACTTTAGAATATACATTTAGGGAAAAGTGCGGAGGGGAATTTTGGAACTGTAGGAGCGATAGCGTCCGCCTGAAAGCTTTCCGCAGGAAAGCTAGCTTCGGAAGCATGGGCAAGGTTTGGATTTCTACCGCGATTCGCGGCTAAATTCAGGAAATCCAAACCTAACAGCGGCCGGAAGTCCAAACATTCTCTGTAGTCACGGCAAATCCCAAAACAGAAGAATTATAAGTTCAATATAAATAGCTAAAGAAGAAGCTGAGAAGTAAAATGGGCGAAGCAGGAAACAGCTATGTTCAAGGAGAAAGTAATGGAGAACCAAAGATCAGGAGCAACAATATAGGGTTGCATAGATTACCATGATTAGGAGTGAGATTGTTGCAGACAAAGATTAGCCTTGAAGGCGAGTGGGAATTGCAATTAGATAAGGAGAAACAGGGGCTACAGCTGCCTTTTTCTGATGTCATTACCTTGCCGGGAACGACATCACATGCCCGTAAGGGACCGAAGAACGAAGAGGTTCTGGTCAGCGCTCTGACAGATGAATATCTGTTCGAAGGGTCGGCTTGGTATTCGAAGGAAGTAGTCATTCCAGAAGAACTCGCAGGAAAGACTTGTTTCTTATATTTGGAACGAACGAGACTTACGACGCTCTGGCTGAACGGTCAAGAGATTGGCAGCCGTGATAGCCTGAACACCGCGCATGTATATGATTTGACAGGGAAGCTTCAGTCTGGCAGTCAGACACTCACCGTCCGGGTCGACAATACTGGATATCCGACCAAAGGCGGACATATGACTTCACCGGACACTCAGACCAACTGGAACGGAATCACCGGACGCATCGAGCTTCAGTTCTACGGCAAGTCCTATTTGAGCGGAATTCGGCTCGATCCGAATCTGTCCGAATGTTCTGTCCGAATCACAGGAACACTGGAAGGAACGGCTGTAATAACGATTGCCGTATCAGCTTCCAGTTTTAATAGCCAGACAGCCCATTCGGTGACTGAGCAGGAATTCACAATCTCGCCGGGGAACTTTACGATCGACTACATGTTAGGTTTGGATGCGCTTCCTTGGAGTGAAAATGCACCTAATCTCTATAACCTTAACATCCTCCTGAAGGATGGAGAAGGCGAAACCGGCGAATTACATGAGTCGTTCTTCGGCTTGAGGGAGTTCAAGGCGGACGGCGATAAATTCACGATCAACGGGGAGAAGACCTTTCTCCGCGGCAAACATGACGGGCTGATCTTCCCATTGACCGGATATGCCCCGACTGACGTAGAGGAATGGCTTAGAATTCTGGGAATTTCCAAATCTTACGGTATCAACCATTACCGGTTCCACACCTGCTGTCCGCCGGAAGCGGCTTTTACCGCTGCCGATATGCTCGGGATCTATATGGAGCCGGAGCTGCCGTTCTGGGGAACGATTACGGAACCAACCGACGAGGGTCATAACCAGGCGGAACAAGACTATCTGGTCAGCGAAGGATATGAAATTCTGAAAGCGTTCGGCAATCATCCGTCCTTCGTGATGATGTCGCTCGGCAACGAGCTGTGGGGCAGCAGAACCAAGATCGATTCCATTCTCAAAGACTATAAAGCATTCGACGACAGACCCCTGTATACTCAAGGCTCGAACAACCACCAATGGGTACCGGAAATTCTGGAGCATGAAGATTTCTTCTGCGGGGTGCGTTTCTCGAAGGATCGTCTGTTCAGAGGCTCTTATGCGATGTGCGACGCACCACTCGGTCATGTCCAGACCGCGCTGCCGGGTACGATGAAGGATTATGACGACCAGTTCGTTCCTCCGTCCCTGCAGAGCGGGGAGGTAGCAAAAGCGGGAGGTACTGTCCAAATTCAGTATGGTACCGAAGCCAAAACGGTGCAGGTCGGAGACACGTCCGGGGAATGGATTCCGCATATTCCTGTTATCTCGCATGAGATCGGGCAATACGCGACCTATCCAAATTATGAAGAAATCGGCAAATATACAGGACCGCTCAAAGCTGGAAATTTCAAAATATTCCAAGAACGGCTGGAAAGCAATGGTCTGGGGCATCTCGCGGGCAAATTTTTCGAGGCTTCTGGGCAGCTGGCGGCTGCTTGTTACAAAGAAGAGCTTGAGGCCGCTTTCCGCACCCGGAGACTTGCCGGATTCCAGCTGCTGGATCTGCAGGATTTCAGCGGACAGGGAACCGCCTTGGTCGGTATCCTCGATGCATTTATGGACTCCAAAGGAATGATTACACCAGAGGAATGGCGCACCTTCTGCAGCGATGCAGTCCTGTTGGCAAGATTCCCGAAATACAATTACGTCTCCGGAGAAGTCTTTAGTGCCAGCGTCGAGCTGAGCTGGTTCCGGTCCGGAACACCAGAATCTCTTGTACTGCAATGGGAGTTGACCGCAGACGGCGGAACGCTGGGCGAAGGCTCAAGTGAAGTTAACATCCCGGCGGGTTCGAATTACATCGATATTTGCCAGCTGGCCATTGATCTTCCTGCCGTCCAGAAGATGACCAAAGCTGTACTTACTCTGAGAATCACCGGATCAGATATCCGTAAATCCTACGACCTGTGGGTATATCCAGAGAAAAGCGGTTCCGGGCTGGATAACATCCACATTTTCGAAGAGCTTTCCGATGAGGCGCTTGCGCTGCTGGAGCAAGGTGACAACGTGCTGCTTATGCCGAAACCTGAGTCTCTTCATAACGCTGTTGAAGGCTTCTATTGTACGGATTTCTGGTGTTACCCTATGTTCCGCTCCATCTCTGAGAGCATGAACCGCCCGGTACCTGTTGGTACCATGGGGCTTCTGATCGACAACAGCCATCCTGTGTTCCGTGATTTCCCGTGCGAACAATATTCCACGTACCCTTGGTGGAGTATCATCGAGAACTCAAAATCAATTATCCTGGATGGAACCGACCGGGAGTGGAGCCCAATTGTGCAGACAATCGACAACTTTGAGCGTAATCATAAGCTGGGGTTCCTCTTTGAGTGCCGAGTGGGGGCGGGCAATCTGTTGGTCTGCGCCCTCGACGCCAGTAAAGCAGGTGAAACGCCGGAAGGAAGACATTTCCTGTCCAGCGTAGCCGGTTATATGGCATCCAGCGAATTCAAGCCGCAGTACACAGCTAGCGTTTCAGAGCTGCACAAGCTTATTCAATAAGCATCAGGGCCAGTTTGATTTAAATAGATCTTAAGTTCAAATTTTGCAGGGAGCCGAAGTAATATCGGCTTCCTGTTTTTTTAGATAAACAGAAGTAGAAAAAGGAGAGACTTTGATAGGTAGATCACTCAAGCATATTGAAAAATAGATATCGAATAACAACCTCGCAGAGCAGGCTTTTTTTGCCTGTTAGTGCTCATAAAAATAAATTGTCAAAATCATGCTTTATTTGGGAGTATTTTGTTGTAGATTTGTCATTATTTAGTTATAATTCTATTAATCATCAATGAGTAACGACGTCAATCTAGCAACATGAAAGGATGAACAGAGTGGCACTGGAATCGCATCATCTGCAGCTCGAGTATGAATTCTTAAAGGCTCTGAGGAATGCTGAAGTTCCGCTTGGAGCCAGCACTCTGGTTCATACGCTGGGGAAGAAATATGAACTCAGCCAGGCAACCATCGGACGCAAGCTGATGGAATTTGATTTCGAGGGCTATACCGTTCTGGAAGGCCGCAAAGGGCGTATTCTGACGGAAAAAGGAACAAGGCGCATTGCATATTTGGAGAAAGAGCTGCACCAGAAAAATGTAAATCACCAATTTCTGCAGCTATTGAATAATTCAGGAGAGTCTGCACTCGTGGATGTGCTTGTGGCCAGACGGGCGCTTGAGCGGGAAATTGCCGCACTGGCTGCACAGCGGGCTACAAAGGAAGAAATTAGTCTGCTAGAGGCTTCTATTGCCAGTCAGAACGAGCTGTTATCACAAAATATCATTCCCTATGAAGAAGACCGTGAATTTCATACTTTACTAGCGCTTACGGCGCGTAATCAGGTATTGCTCCATGCGGCTCAGCTGGTATGGCAAACCGGCAGGGACTTCCTGGAGACCGCCTATATTCGCCGCACGGTGGGCAGCGAGCTTGTGGTTGATCACCGTAAAATTCTGGATGCCGTTGCTGCGGGATCACCTGAGCAGGCGGAAGCGGCAATGGTTATGCATATCAATCAAATGATAGAGGATGTCAAACGTTATTACGCTATCCAAAATCAGGAACAGCGCAATTCGTAAATGCTTTGAATAAAGGAGTGGAAATTGTGGAGATCCATTACCGCTTAGGCATAGATATCGGCGGAACCTTTACGGATGCCATTGTTACAGACGGGCAGGGTCAGATTGTCGCGGCGCTCAAAATACCCTCGATAGCCGATGCTCCCGAACAGGCGATATTCCAGGCATTAGACCAGCTGCAGTCGAAGGGAGTGGACACCCGTAAAATTGAACTCTTCGTGCATGGTACTACGCTTGGCGTAAACACGCTGATCGAACGCAGTGGTGCAGTTACCGGGCTGCTCGTGACCAAAGGTTTCCGGGATGTACTCGAAATACGCCGCTTGCGGCTTGAGAATACAACCAACCTCTATGGGGATAAAACGCTGCCGCTTGTCCCGCGCCAGCTTGTAAAAGAAATCGATGAACGTCAGCTCGCAGACAGCAGAGTGCTCACCCCACTGGACCCGCAACAACTGCTCCAGGCAGTGGATGAATTGGTGCTGGAAGGGGTTACGGCGCTGGCCATCAGCTTCCTGCATTCTTATGCCAATGCCGGTCATGAGCAGCTGGCCGAACAGTTGATCCGTGAGCGTTATCCGCAGCTGTTCATCTGTAGAAGCAGTGCAATCTGGCCGCAGCAGCGAGAGTTCGAGCGGACGCTGGCCACAGTGATGAATGCTTATGTAGGCGAACGGATGGGGTCTTATTTCAAGCGTCTGCAAGATGGAATCGGACCCTACGGCGTATCGGCGACGCTGCTGTCCACCATGTCAAACGGTGGTATGATGACCGCTGCCCGCGCTGCAGCCGAGCCAGTAAGGACGCTCCTGTCCGGTCCTGCTTCGGGTGTGATTGGCGCAACCTTTATCGCGGAGCAGGCAGGGATTAGCCAGGTGGTAACCTTCGACATGGGCGGGACAAGCGTAGATGTCGCCTTAATCGACAAGGAGCCCGCCTACTCCACAGAGAACCGTGTGGGGGATTTCCCGGTCATTATTCCGGCGGTAGATGTGACCGCCATTGGAGCGGGCGGAGGCTCGATCGCCTGGGTTGATTCGGTCGGGGTATTGAAGGTAGGGCCGCGCAGTGCAGGCGCCAAGCCGGGACCGGCGTGCTACAACCGCGGCGGCGGGCAGGCTACAACCACTGATGCCTATTTGCATTTGGGTATTCTGCAGGCTGACCGCTTTCTCGGCGGCCAGATGCAGCTGTTCCCTGAACTGGCTGAACAGGCGCTTACGATTTTGGGTGACCAGCTCGGGCTGACTGCCAAGCAGACGGCGCAGGCCATTCTGGATGTAGCCACCGCGAATATGTATGCCCAATTCTCACCGCTGATGGCGCGAAAAGGAGTCGATCCCCGTGACTTCACTCTGCTTGCCTATGGCGGGGCGGGCCCGATGCATGCTTTTCTGATGGCGCGTGAAGTTGGCATCCGCCGGGTGCTGATTCCACCTTCTCCTGGAACGCTTTGTGCTCTGGGCTGCACGGTTGCCAATTTGCGCAACGACTTTGTCTTCACACTCCACAAGCACAGCCGTGGACTGGATGCCGGAGAACTTCAGACACATTTCTTTTCGCTTGAGCAGCAAGGACGCCGCTGGATCGAGGATGAGGCCAAGGGTGGAGTAAACCTGGGAGGTACATACGTCATATACAGCGCGGATATGCGATATGAAGGACAGGCATTTGATCTGGAGGTTACCCTCTCAGATTCTGATATTTCTGACCCGAAAGAAGCGGAGATTAGATTCCACCGCAAGTATGAATCCGTGTTCGGAATCAGCCAGCCGGAGGCGGAAGTCATGTTCGTCAATCTGCGGGCAAGCATCGTAGGGCTTCTGCCGAGCAAGATTAGGGCAGTTTCTCCGCAGGTAGCAGGCAGTGGAAAACCTGTGGAGACCCGGGGAATCACGTTTGACGGATTGGATTACCAGGCTAAGGTACTTAACCGTGAGCATCTGAACACAGATACGAGAATCTCCGGTCCGGCTATCCTTGAGGAATATGATACGACGGTCTTTATACCTCCCGGCTACACGATACACGGAGATGCTAACGGAAATATTATCGGGGAGGCAGATCTATGATTACGGATAAAGTCTTTCTCGAAATTTTCAACAACCGGATTCAGGCTGCAGTAGAGGAAATGGCCAATGTCGTGCTGCGCACCGGTTTTACCGCTTTTGTCAAAGAGACGGGTGATTTCGGAACCTACCTGTTATCGCCGGAAGGCGAGACGTTCGGCTCTCCGCTGGATACGGGATACAACCTCTCCCTGGGAATTCCTGCGGCTACCGCCATCCAGGCAATACACCATTGGAAGGAAGGTGACATAGTCATCTGCAACGACCCCTATACAACTGGGGGGATGGTTACCCATCTGCCGGATATTCACCTGATTAAGCCTTATTTCCATGACGGCAGGATCATTGCTTTTGGGCTTTGCTTCGTACATTCTTCGGATGTCGGCGGAAAGGTTCCGGGCAGCGTATCGCCAAGCGCTTATGACATACATATGGAAGGCATCCGGATTGCGCCGGTCAAGCTGTATGAGGCAGGCTGTATGAATGAGCAGGTGCTCCGGCTGCTGCTGGACAACAGCCGGATCCCTGAGCAGAATCTTGGCGATCTCAAGGCGCTTATGGCTGCGCTGAACAGAGGGGAGCAGCGGCTGAAGGAACTCATCGGCAGATATGGTGCGGAGCAGGTGGAGCAAGGCATTGAGAATCTGCTGAAGTATGCGGAGCTTAAAGCCCGGACGATCATTCAGGATATTCCCGACGGCTCCTATGACTTCTGGGACTATCTGGAGAAGGGTCCCGGCGGCTATCCGATCCGGCTACGCTGCCGCATGACAATTACCGGTACGGATATCTATCTGGATTTTAGCGGAACCGACCCGCAGGTTAGAGCTTCGTTTAATATTCCGACGCATAACCAGCAAGGGCACTATATGCTTGTGCCGGCGTTGATCCGCTACTTCCGGACACTTGATCCGGCCATTCCATGGAATTCCGGGATGGTGCGGATGGTGCGCAACTACGCGCCTCCGGCATCGGTGCTCAATCCGGAGCCGATGGCGGCGGTAGGAGCGAGAGCGGCGACCTTTATCCGGGTGATGGATGTCATTACGGGGGCGCTCAGCCAGGCGCAGAGCAGCAAGGTGCCGGCTGCTGGAGCAGGTCAAGCCTGCATTGTGATGATGGCAATGACCGATGCTTCCGACGGCAAGAGCAAAGTCGGTGTAATTCAGCCGATCTGCGGCGGATCGGGGGCAAGACCGATGAAGGACGGGATCGACGGGATGGATTTCGCCGTAGGCCATTTGCGGAATATCCCGGCTGAAACGGTTGAGGCGGAGATGCCTGTACTGATTGAACGTTACGGCTTAAGGGCGGATTCAGCCGGAGCCGGTAAATTCAGAGGCGGCTCCGGCATTGACCTGCGCGTCAGGATTCTCAGTCCGGATACCGTGATGACCGCAAGAAATATGGAACGGATGGAATTCCAGCCCTGGGGCCGCTTGGGAGGTGGTGTAGGTAATCATGGAGAAGCGATATTTAATGAAGGCCGGCCAGATGAACGTAACCTTGGCCGGATTGATGAGCTTTTGCTACAACCGGGAGATACCGTGACTTTTCTGTCCCAGGGCGGCGGCGGATATGGAGATCCTTATGAACGGGACCCTGCATTCGTACGGGATGATGTGCAGAAAGGACTTTTGTCGGAAGATCAGGCGCATGAACAATACGGCGTAGTGCTAAATTCAAATGGCAAAACCATTGATGAAGCATCCACTAAGCTGCTGCGTAATGGCCGCAGTAAGAATGGGGAAGCTTTCATCTTCGGGGAAGCCCGGACTGCGTTTGAAACGGTGTGGACGGATAAAATGCAGCTCGCCGTGAATGCTGCCCTAAGCAGCTATCCGCTGGCACTCCGGGATTATTTGAAGAGACAGACGATGGCAGAAGCTGAGTCCAGAGTTGCTGCGGGCCATCCAGTTTCGGCTTCAGCAGTACCAGAGATCATGGAAGAATTGCGCAGGGGAATAGGGCTGCGCTAATGACAACAGCGGCTATGACCGGAAGGCGGCAAAATTAGGAATTATATTAAATAACCTGAAGGAGAGAACCGAATGAGTACTCAAAAACCTAAACGCTCTTATATCTTACCGGCAATGTCGCTTGCCATGATTGTGGCACTATCAGCTTGTGGAGGGGGAAACGACGCGAATAACGCTACCGGAAACAATGTTGCTGAAAACAATGCTGCCGGGAAATCGGAAGATTCGCCAGCAGCCGGCAGTGGTGAAAAGGTCAAGCTGACGATGTTTATCTGGGCCGGCTCCAATCAGGATGTGGTTCCTAAGGAAGTCGTAGCAGAGTATGTGAAGAACCATCCCAACGTTGAGGTGACCTTTGAAGAATCCTCCAATGCTGTAATGTATCCGAAAATGCTGGCAGGCAAGCAGGCTGACCCGAACAATCCAATTGTAAACTTCGGTTATTTCAACGCAGATGCTTCAGCAAAAGGCATCAATGACGATATGTGGGAGCCGCTTGATCCGGCCATTGTCACCCATATGAAGGACATTCCCGAAGCTTTCCATACCGCTGACAACAAGGGCATCGTCTGGGGCGTGTCGAGCTTTGCGCTGGTTTACAACAAAGATCTGGTAAAAACACCGCCAACAAGCTGGAACGACCTGTGGGGAAGCGAGGAGTTCAAAGGAAAAACCGCATTGTGGGATTACATGTTCTATTCTTATCTGTCCCCGCTTCTGGCTGTAAAAGGGGAAGAACTCGGCGCATCCTACGAGAATCCAGAGCCGGCCTTCCAGTTCTGGGCGGATAACAGCGATCAGATCGGCACACTGGTTACCTCAAACGACCAGCTAAAGGGTCTGCTCGATTCGGGCGACGCCCTGATTGCTCCGTTCAGCTCACAAGTAGCACAGACTTGGATTGACGGCGGCTCGCCGCTGGCCGTAGCTTATCCTAAGGAAGGTGCGATTTCCTTCCCTTATTCGCTGCAGGTTGTCAAAGGTTCTACGCCGGAGCAGGCAAAAGTGGCCAACGAGATCATTAACGAGCTGCTTAGCGCAGATTCGCTGTCCCGTTATGCTGAGGCGACCGGAACTCCAGTGACGAGCACGGCAGCAGTCATCCCTGATAAATATAAGGATGATCCATCCTTCTCCGTTGAGGAGCAGAGTAAGGGAATGAATCCCGACTGGGATACGCTGGCCAAGAACAGCTCGGCCTGGAAGGAACTGTGGGACCGTCTGGTCAAAACAAAATTATAAACCGGCTGCTGGCAGCAACCGAAGAGATGGGAGTTGGGGACAATGAGTGACGGAGTGGGGCCGATTGCAATCGAGACGCGAGATGTGAGCAAGCGTTATGCGGGAAATACGGCCGTTAATCAGGTGTCGCTACAGGTGAAACGGGGAGAATTCGTCTCTCTGCTCGGGCCCAGCGGCTGTGGGAAAACCACGCTGCTCCGGCTTCTCGGCGGCCTGGAGCAGCCTGATGAGGGGACTGTGCTGTTGTCGGGACAAGATGTCTCGGGGATCCCGGCCTATGGACGGAATACGAACATGATTTTTCAGCAACTGGCGCTGTTCCCCCATATGGATGTCTACAATAACATCGCTTACGGCTTGAAAGTCAGAAATACCCCGAAACACGAAATCAAACAGCGAGTACAGGAGATGCTGGAACTGGTGCAGCTTGGCGACTACAGCCAACGCGCCGTCTCCCAGCTATCCGGCGGACAGGCGCAGCGCGTTGCCATTGCCCGCGCCTTAATCAACAAGCCGGAGGTGCTGCTACTGGACGAACCGCTGTCAGCACTGGATTTGCAGCTGCGGCTGGATATGCAGCGTGAATTGAAAAGGATACAACGCGAATTTGGGGGCACGTTTATCTTCGTTACCCACGATCAGCACGAGGCGATGAACATGTCTGACCGCATCGGTGTCATGCGGGGCGGCAAGCTGCTTCAATATGCAACACCCGATGAAATCTACGAACGGCCCGTGGACAGCTTTGTTGCCAAATTTATCGGCGACACCAACCTGCTTCGGGTGAAGGTACTTGGTGCGGAAGAAGGCCGGGTCTGGGTGCAAGCCGGCGGCTTGAAGCTTGCCGTGCGCCCGCAGGAAGGGCAGCCCCCGCTCGCTGCGGGGAGTACGGGTTCACTCTCCGTCCGTTACGAGTATCTCCGGATCGGAGAAGCAGCAAGTGGCTGCGACAACCGGCTGGAAGGAAGAGTGACCGAATGTGCATATGGCGGTGCAAGCATCCGGTACACGCTGGATATGGGTGGCCATGTCCAGCTGCATGCCAGCACACTGTATCAGCGGGGAGATGCCCGGTATGCTCCGGGCGACTCGCTGCTAATCGGGTTCAATCCCGAAGACGGACTGCTCCTGCCCGTTGATGGGCCTCCTCTAAGAGTGGGTTCCTTATGATGAAGGCCACCGGCAAGCTCATAGGGCTGTTCTCTCCGGGGAACCGAACCTGGGCGGCACAGCTGCTGCTGCTGCTGTTGCCGGCGCTTGCCTTGATGGGCATCGTGTATCTCGGTGGACTGCTGATCTTCGGCCGGTACAGTTTTGATCTCTACGAGAACGGGAGGCTGATCCGGGACTGGAATCTCGATTCCTACCGTTCCTTCCTGGGAGACCCCTATTATTGGACCTTGATAGGCACCACCTTTCGAGTCGCAGCCAAGGTAACTTTTTGGAGTCTGCTGCTTGCCTATCCGCTAGCCTACTGTATTGCCGGCCTGAAACGGCCAGGCATACAACAGTTCTTCTTGCTGCTAACGTTTCTTCCGCTTCTCGTCAGTGCTGTTGTCAGATCGTATGGATGGCAGCTGCTATTGTCTAAGCAGGGCTTTATGAACTGGCTGTTCATAAAGATGGGACTGACGGATAGCGGATTTGAGATGATGTATAACGAGACCGGGGTTACCGTTGCGCTTGTACATATCTTTCTGCCGTTTATGGTGTTCCCGATCTTGAATGTGCTTACCCAAACCGATGATTCACTGAAAGCGGCAGCCCATGATCTGGGCGCAGGCAAATGGCGTACGTTTCTAACCATTACACTGCCCTTGTCCGCGAGGGGCATTGCGAGCGGGGTGCAGATTGTCTTCACACTCTGCCTGACCGCATTTACAACGCCTCAGCTGATCGGAGGCGGGCGCGTCATGACGCTTCCGGTGCTGATCTATCAGCGGACATTGGATACGAACTGGCCGATGGCGGCTGTGGCGAGCCTCTTTTTGTTTGCTTCATCAATCCTTGTATCATTGATTGTTAACAAGGGAGCTGACCGGCTGATGTTCCGGCGTACACGGACGGGAGGGCAGGCCCATGATTAAAAAACCGCGGGATTACAAATGGATTCTCTACGTATGTGCCGGCGCGGTTGGCTTATATCTGCTGCTGCCGTTGTTGATGATCCTGGTGACCTCAGTGAGCAGCGGAGCCTCCAGCAAGTTTCCGCCTGACGGGCTGACGCTGGAATGGTATAGCCGTCTGGGTGATCAGAAGCAGTTTCTGGAAGCCTTCCGGAATAGTATGCTGTCTTCTGCGGGCGCAGTTCTGCTGGCGCTGGTTACTGGCACAATGGCTGCGCTGGCGATTGTCCATTATCCTTTTCCGGGCAGGGGACTTTTGCGCGCCTTTTTCATGTCGCCAATGGTAATGCCCAAGATAACATTAGGTGTGGCGTATCTGATCCTGTTCTCAAAAATGCACATCGCAGGCGGATTATTTGCCCTGATTCTGGGAGAGGCGGTCATCGTCCTGCCATTTGTCCTGTCCATTGTTGGCAGCGCTCTCGCCAATCTCAATCCGGCACACCGCGAAGCTGCCGCCGATTTGGGGGCCGGACCGTTTCGCATTTTCTTTACGATCACATTGCCGCAGCTGCGGCTTTCGCTTGTTTTAGCCGGCTCGATTGCCTTTGTCTTCACCTTTGATCAGGTCGAGACAGCACTGCTTATTTTACGTCAGGGAAGTTACACCTTGCCTATACAGCTTTTCTTGTACATGGAAAAATGGCAGGATCCTACGGTCGCTGTCGTGTCCATGGTGCTTATCGCTTTTGCACTTGTTCTGTTTTTTGCAATCAAACTGGTCATCCGCTCCGCACCGGGTCTGGAAAAACTGCTCGGCAGCCGAACGAATAAACGGAGGTCTTGAACCTGATGGACAAGCAAATCTCGAATCCTGTTTCCGGAGTCAACCGGCCGCGTGCCGCTGAACTTATGGCAACCAGAGGTCTGGCTGCTCTTGTGGCGACCACGCCGGAAAATATCAACTATATTCTTGGCTCGCAGCTGCGGGCCAGCAACTGGACGATGCAAATTTATGCTGTACTGCCGCGTGAACCGGAAACCCGTCCCTGTGTCATTATCCCTACAAATCGGCTAGGTGTAGTCGCGCAGTCGGGGATTACCGGAGCGGATTTATATGTGTATAGTGATTTTTTTGTGGAGGGGTCTATCGAAGGCAAACCATCCACTCCGGATATCGATCTTTTTTACGCTTTGCTGCAGAATACGACAACCTATACGGGTCCGATTGAAGCGTTGGAGGCGGCTCTTGAAGCTCTTGGATTCAAAGGACAAGCAGTAGGAGTGGACGAAATGAGGATCGCTCCGGATCTGCTTGCCAAATTTGCCGCAGGGCTTCCAGGCGGACAGGCTGTTGCAGCCTACCAGCTGTTCCGCCAGATCCGCCAGATCAAGACCCCGTTTGAAATCGAACGTCTGCGGAAGTCTGCGGTTCTGAACGAGACAATTGAGCAGGAACTAATCGATCTGATCGCCGCGGGTGTGCACGAGAAGGACTTGGCCGACCATTACCGGCTTGCAGTGATGAAAGCAGGGGGCACCCCCGCGATGACGGCAGTGGGTGCGGGTCCGCGCAGCGCTCTGCCGCTGATTGAGAATTATTTCCGCGTCATCGAGCCGGGGGACCAGATCCGTTTTGATCTTTGCCTTCAGTTGGACGGGTACTGGGGAGACACAGGCCGGACTGTAGTGCTTGGAGAAGCCACCCCTTGGATGGACCGGCACTTTCATGCGGTTCGCAGCGGCTGGGAGCAGGCGCTTGAAATGATCCGCCCTGGCGTAAAGGCCTCTGATGTCTTCCAGGCAGCCGTAGCCAGAGTTCAGAAGGAAGGCATTCCGCATTACCGGCGCCAGCATGTGGGGCATGCCATCGGCCTGGAATTGTACGATGATGTAACTCTGTCGCCCGGAGATCACCGCATTCTGGAACAGGGGATGGTGCTGTGTGTGGAAGTTCCTTATTATGAACTGGGCGCAGGCGGATTTCAGATTGAAGATACGATCGTGGTGACAGCAGACGGCTACGAGTTCTTAACACAGATGGAACGAAAGCTGTTCCGCAAATAACAAGGAGGGTTCCGGTCCCCCTGTCCTGTTCTGACAATCGGAGTTTCTCCAGCAAAGAAAGTAGGGAGCAATGAAAATTCAGCAGGGTTCAAAATCGTTCCGAAATATTAGTCTTGCACTGTTTGCCGGAGGTTTTGTCACATTTGCGCTTCTTTATACCTTGCAGCCTTTGATGCCGGAAATTACCGAAGCGTTCGGAATCACGCCGACGGAAGCCAGTTTAACCTTGTCGGTCACCACTCTATCCATGGCATTGACCATGCTGTTCATCGGTTCCGTATCCGATGCGGTTGGCCGCAGAGCCATTATGACGGCTTCTCTGGTTGCAACTTCCGTGATCGCCGTCATTTCCGCTTTTAGCCCGCTTTTCCCCGTATTGCTGCTGTTGCGTATATTACAAGGCATTGCGCTTGCCGGATTGCCCGCTATAGCAATGACTTATCTTGTGGAAGAAATCGAACCCCTCAGTCTGGGTTATGCGATGGGACTTTATATTAGCGGCAACTCCATTGGAGGAATGGGGGGCCGGATCATCAGCGGGTTGTTGACCGACTGGTTTGACTGGCGCGCAGCTGTCGGTGTCATTGGCGTGTTGGGTCTGGCTGCGGCTTTGATATTCTGGATGGTGATTCCGCCTTCACGCCATTTCGTGAAACAGACAGGCAAGCTGGGCCAGGTGATTCCACTGCTCTGGTCGCAATGCCGTAATCCGCGGCTCCTTTGTCTGTATGGGCTAGGTTTTCTGCTAATGGGCAGCTTTGTCACCTTGTTTAATTATATTGGCTTTGAGTTGACCGGTGAACCGTACAATCTTAGCCAATCACTGGCCGGCAGCATTTTCGTCGTGTATCTGATGGGAACCTTCAGTTCCACCTGGATGGGGCGGCTGGCTGACCGGTATGGCCGTACCGGTGTCATTAGGTTAGCTCTTGCCATCATCTTAACGGGAGCACTTTGCACGCTGCATCCCTACCTATGGGTCAAAATCATCGGCCTCGCACTTTTCGCCTTTGGTTTCTTCGGTGGCCATTCCATTGCCAGCAGCTGGGTGGGCCTGGTGGCCGATGAACATAAGTCGCAGGCCAATGCACTGTACCTCTTTTTCTACTACATAGGCTCTAGTGTGAGCGGTACAGGCGGCGGGGTGCTGTACAGCCATTTTGGCTGGTTCGGCATCATCGGCATGATCGCAGCCTATGTGGCAATTAGCCTGATGTTATGCGGCTTCCTAGTGCACAAGAGCGGGGGAGGGACTCAGAAACTATAATTCCATAAACTAAGAAGAGGCAGCCGCCTGACGGCTGTCTTTTTTGTATGATCGCCGACTGAGGATAGACTATAAGTTCATCAATAAACGTCCATTTTCAGCAGTGAAGGAAATATCTGCTTGTCTACTTTCCTTAAAAAACTTGGTAAGGTAGAGGTTAGCAATTAATAAGAGGTGAAAAGTTGTCATGAATAAGAAACACTGTTTGTTCTGCGATGAGATTGTTCCCATTAAACCGGAAGGCGATTACGATAGATATATTGGCTGTGCCTGTTCCCCCGGCGGTTTCTATAGCCTGCGGAGAGACAGCTACGAACCTATTAATTCGTTGCCGCACCCCAAAAAACGCGATATGCTTCATTTAATATCAGCTTATATCCGGGAGCTGACCGATTGCGATGAAAAGGTCACACTAGCGGCCAACGACTTAGAGCCGATTGCAAATTCTCCGAAAATACCTGTTACTATTGAAGATAAAGGAAACCGTCTACTGCAATATTTGTACAGACATTCCGAAGGGCCGGAGGAACCCGTGGTCATTCAACCACTCTCCAGCAGCTATAATTTGACCTATTCGCCCAATCTGCAAGAGCTGGTCTATATCATTGATAAGCTGATCAATGAGCAGCTGCTCATCAGGGAAGGTATGTCTTTTAAGCTTACCGGCAAAGGATGGAGCGAAGCCGCTGCGAACGCAGGAGGAAAAAAACTAAAGCCTTGCGTCGTTCTCATTTCGGATGAGGGGGATTTACGCACGGAGTGGCTGGAACTACTGTTGCCGAAAATCGAGCAGTGCGGTTATCTGCCGCGATTGCTTACACATACAAAAACGCAGAGCCGTGAACAGTATTCCTTGGAGCTTATCGCGGACAGTAAACTGATGATTGCGGACTTATCCGGTCAATCCCCCGAGGTGTATTTTGCAGCGGGATATGCGCTCGGTTTAAACATCCCGGTGATCTGGACCGTAAACGGCAGCGATGCCGATAACCTTTTTGTACAAATCCAAGATATCCGTCCGATGGTTTGGGATACAGCCGAGGAGCTGGCAGTACTACTCCAGCAGAGGTTGAGTTTATAGAGAATTTCCAGGACATGACCCGGTAAACGAAGCGAAATAAATAACAAGCGTCTCTCATAGAGGAGGACGCCTGTTATTTATTTTACTTTTATAGAGTTCTCCACAATTTAAATTCAAGATTTTTCGGCAATCATCTTTTTTAACTTGATTTCGGACTCTTTCCCGGTTGACTGTCCCACTTGTTGGATGAAGAAGGAGAGCAGCAAGGCGAGAATGCCGATTCCCACAATAACGAGGTAGGCATCATTTATACCCTGGATGGACGCTTCCATCATCATGTGTTCCTGAGTTGCGCTTTGTGCGCCACTTGAGCCCATAAGATTCTGCAAATGAGTTGTGGTACGGCTTGTCATGATGGTTACCAGCAAAGAAGTACCTATGGCACCCGCGACTTGTTTAACGGTATTGGAGATTGCGGTGCCATGCGCATGAAGCTTCGCCGGCAATTGATTTAATCCTGCGGTTTGTATAGGCATCAGGAACATCGCCATTCCGATCTGCCGGCCTGTTGACATGAACACCAGATAGATATAACTGGTAGAGTCCGTTAAATTAACAAAACTTAGGGTCGTGGTGATCGTTATAAGCAGACCGATGATGGCAAGCCATTTTGCTCCGAACCGGTCGAACAGCTTTCCGGTGACCGGCATAAGCAGTCCCATCACAAGCGAGCCGGGAAGCAGCAGTAAGCCGGACTCCATGGCCGTATAGCCGCGGGCACTCTGCAGGTACAGGGGAAGCAGAATCATATCCGCATACATCACGATTGTAACTGCGATACTGATGACGGTGGTTAAGGAGAACATCTTATATTTGAAGGCCCGGAGATCGAGAAGCGGATTTATGGAAGCCAGCTGCCGCCAAGTAAACAGGGCAAGAGAAAGGATACCCGCACCAAGAGACAAGAGCACCTCCGCACTCGACCAGCCTGCGCTGCCGGCCCGGCTGAAGCCATACAGCAAAACGCCAAAGCCGAGGGTGGATAGGGCCACACTTATCATATCAATCTTGGGATAGGAGCGTTTCGATACATTCTTCAAATAAATAAATCCGCAGACAATAACAAGGACAGTGGGCGGAATGATCCCATAGAACATGGTCTCCCAACTGTAATGTTCCAGGATATATCCTGCCAAAGTAGGTCCAATCGCGGGGGCAAATATAATCGCCAATCCGACCATGCCCATGGCAGCGCCTCTTTTTTCCGGAGGGAAAAGCGTTAAAATAACATTGATGAGCAGCGGCATGATAATTCCTGCGCCAGTTGCCTGAATCAAACGTCCGGTAAGCAGAACGGGGAAGCTTGCCGCGATGGCTGCTACGACCGTTCCAGCCAGGAAAATAAACATGGAAGTCTGGAAAAGCTGCCGGGTAGTAAAACGCTGCATTAAATAAGCCGTAATCGGAATCAGTACACCGTTCACCAGCATATAACCTGTTGTCAGCCACTGGGCGGTTGCCGCTGAGATGTTGAAATCATTCATTAATTCCGGCATGGCAACGCCCATCACCGTCTGATTCAACGTCGCAAGAAAGGCTCCAAAAATCATAATGAACAAAATGGGGCCTCTTTTTAGGACACTGATGTTTACTTCTCTCTGTTTACTCACTTCACTCCATCCTTTCAATGGTACCTTTTTCTTTTTGAACAGCATGCATATCCCTAATAGAAAAAATAAAACACTGCATCCCATTCCAAATAAAGCGCTGGAGCTGATGGCATTGGGGGATTTCTCCATCATAAGCAGAGTGTATTGAGTCACCACAATGGAGACCATTGCGTCTACAAAGCTAATCATTTTCAGTGAAGAAACAATAGGGCCCTTCAGATGCCGGTTAGCCAAGGTACCGTAAATGGCAATACCAAGCTTGGTGAAAGCAACTGCTGCTACCAGATAAACAATGTAACCTCTGAACATGATGGCATCTCCGGCAACATACATCCGCAGGCAGACCAACAGATAGGAGACCCCTAGAAGACAAAGGAAAGTGCCACTTCGTTGATAAACAATAAATTCCATATTATATCTTTGTGCAGGGTCTTCGATACTCTTGGCCACTCGATATTTATAAAGTGCCTGACCTCTTGCGGCAAAAAGGATTATGTAATACACCGCGTTAATCATGAACCATCCAGATAGGAGATACACACCGAGGATCAACTTGCCGATGCCGATTAAAGCATTGATTGTAAGTGATGCAACGTTTGTTAGGGCGGTTCGGTCTTGATAATCGACCGGGTAGCGGTCAAGTAAACCCTTAATCACTTCCCAAGCAGGGCATTAGCCTTTTCGCACACCTCGTAAATCTCGTCATACTTCTGATCGATCAGAGGCGCTACCTTGTTCGTTTTTTTCTTGCTGATACCGCTGAAGAGAAAATACGGGATGATCCAGCCTACGAAACCGGGGACTGCCAGTATTATTGTAAGAGGCAGCATGTCAGCTTGATTAGCAAACACAGAGCCAGCCATGAACGCTGTTCCAATCACACCGATAACATAGGCGACGACAGAAGCACCGATGACCTTGGAACTTTCCAGCGTTTCAATTTCGTTAACGGAGGCATCGAACTGGCGTTGCAGGCGGGTCAGCTCGGCTTTATTACGGATCTTCCGGTCCCGCTTGAACTTCATGGTTACAGAACCCACATTCTGAACTGAGGTTGAAGTACCCTCCAGCGCCCAGCCGAAGTTGTTATACCCGTCTACATACACCGACTCCATTTTGCGTTTTACCGTAACGTCCTTGTACTCATAACCGACGAAATTAGATTCGTTTCTTGTGATCTCACTCATAATAATTTCTCCTTTATTAATTAAGTTGATGTTGAAGCTTTCCTGTTTCACTTGACTTGATCATCTTACTGCCGAGATATTTATGAATTGCTTATAAAATGTTTATAAAATATTAATTGAACAATCGTTATGAACCGGAATTGGAAGATATGTTGTCTAATATAAAAAGCAGCCTGAATTCGTGTTCCGAATTCAGGCTGCTTTATCTTCAAAAGCCGAAAAGACTCCGACCTCTATAGGCGGAGATGAATAGGCGGTTTTCAACTATTCAGCGAACATATGTGCTATACTGTGAGAAAATACTACAAAAGGGGGTGTCGCACATGATCGTTCATCAAGCCTATAAATACCGCATCTACCCGAATACCGAGCAACAGCAACTCATTCGTCGAATGTTTGGCTGCTGCCGCTTTGTGTTCAATCATTTCCTGGAAGAGTGGAACCAAACCTATGCCGAGACAGGCAAAGGTTTGTCCTATCAGACCTGTGCGACACAGCTCCCCGTCCTAAAAACACAATATGACTGGCTCAAAGAAGTCGATAGTATTGCTTTACAGTCCGCCGTTCGGCATGTGGCAGATAGCTTTGACCGCTTTTTCAAAAAGCAAAATCAAGCGCCTCGCTTCAAAAGTCGGAAGCATCCAGTACAAAGCTACACCACGAAATTCACGAACGGAAATATCGCCATTGAAGGCAACCGATTGAAGCTTCCCAAGCTCGGCTGGATGCGTTTCGCCAACTCTCGGAAGCTGGAGGGTCGTATACTGTCCGCTACGGTACGGCAAAACGCCAGCGATAAGTATTTTGTCTCCCTGGTTTGCGAGGTCGAAAAGATCCCACTCCCACAAGCAGATGCACATATCGGCATTGACTTGGGGCTTAAGGAATACGCTGTGTGCTCCAACGGCGAACATTTTGCCAACCCCAGGTTTTACCGTCAATACGAGAAAAAGCTTGCGCTGTGGCAGCGGCGTTTGGCAAGACGCACACCAGGGGGCTCCAACTGGAAGAAAGCCAAGCAACACATTGCTCGTATTCACGAACACATTGCAAATTCCCGGAACGATTTTCTCCACAAGATGACAACGAAGCTGATCCGTGAGTGCCAAACGATCAGCATCGAACATCTGCGAGTGGCGAATATGATTCAAAATCCCAAACTCTCCAAGTCCA
The DNA here is from genome assembly GCF_038002865.1 of Paenibacillus sp. FSL H3-0321. Taxonomy (NCBI): domain Bacteria; kingdom Bacillati; phylum Bacillota; class Bacilli; order Caryophanales; family Paenibacillaceae; genus Paenibacillus; species Paenibacillus sp. FSL H3-0321. Next base: position 180,854 of record NZ_JBBODH010000001.1, read on the forward strand.
TCGCTGATGCGTCCTGGGGCGAATGGGTGCGTCAACTGACGTATAAAGCATCCTGGTATGGACGAACCCTCCGGGTTGCCGACACCTTCGAACCGACCAGTCAGCAGTGCCACGTATGCGGCACGATCCATCCCGAAGTGAAGAACCTCTCGATTCGAGAATGGACATGTGTAGCTTGCGGAACACACCATGATCGGGATGAAAATGCGGCTCATAATATCAAACAGGTAGCGGTATAGCTATTACCTATAAAAAAAACGTAGAACTGCGAGAACGCAGGGATCGCTTGCCCATAAGAGGAGGTTGCTCCTCTGTTCGCAAGAATCCACCCCTTCAAGCGTCAGCTAAGTGGTGGAGATTCAATCGATCTTATCCATTCAATCGCATGGGGAAGAGCTTACTTCTCCACTTTCAATTTGACTGTGAATGTTGTACCCTGGTCGGGCTCACTCCTAACCGTTATGGCACCGCCCACCAGTTCAATGACCCGCAGCGAAAGAGCAAGTCCAAGGCCGTTTCCCTCCCCGGAGTGGGAAGTATCTCCCTGATAGAATTTATCGAAAATATGCTTCATCGTTTCCTCGTCCATGCCGCAGCCAGTGTCTGCTACCGTGACCGTAATCGTATCTTTATCCGAAGTCTGCGATAGGGTGATCGTTCCGCCGGGGGCTGTGAATTTCAGTGCATTGGAGAGAAGATTAAGCCATACGATCTCAAGCATACTTTCATCTGCGCGAATAATGGCACGGTCCTCTATATCCGCCACAAATCCGATATTCTTCTCTTCCCAGGAATTTTCAAAAGTAAGAGCGCAATCGCATAGCTGTCTGCACAGATCAAAGGGTTCGGGAACGTGATTAATCTCCTGATTATCCAATTTGTTCAGCTTCAGAATATTGATCACCAGCGTCGTTAGTTTTTGGGAGGCCGAAATAATAGTATCAGTATATTCTGTACGAAGTGTCGGCGACAGATCAACCTTTTGCAGCGCCATAGCGTAACTATGAATGACGGATAGGGGGGTTTTAATTTCATGGGACACATTGGATATGAAATCATTTTTGAGCGTTTCGATGCTGCCGAGTTCTTCAACCATCTTGTTAAAATCCCCGAACATTACGTCCACATAATCCTTCTTGTCCGCTATATGGAGTGGTTCCAGATAGACGGAAAAATCGCCTTCCGCTACCTGTTTTGCCGCCTCGCTGAGTTTTCTCATGGGCTTATCAAAGGTTTTGTACTTCTGCCTTGCGGTGAAAAGACAGAAGATGAAGGCAACGATGATCCAATATCCCGTGATCCCGAAGATGTATTGCGGTGGAACGTTTTCTACGGAAAGATAGGCATCGTAGATCAGCGCTTGCCCTGCGGTCAGCGTGGACAGCACAATAAAGGTCCAGAAAAACTCTTTCCATGAAAAATGCTGCGATTTGAGCCGGAGCTTCTCTTTCTTTATCTTCCTCATTGCAGCACTGCCTTGTAACCAAGTCCATGAACCGTCATGATCTTGAAATCCTCACAGCAGGAGAACTTGTCCCGAAGTTTAACAATATATACATCCACGGCACGCAGGCTTGTTTCGCTGCCAATGCCCCAAAATTCGTCCATAAGCTGGGCACGGGAAAAGGTATGTTTGGGATAGGAAAGCATCTTGTAGAGTATGTTGAATTCCCGTACCGTCACCGAAATTTCCTCACCGTTTACCGTTGCGGTCATCTCATCTGCGTCCATCATAAGACTTCCTACCGCCAGTTTCTTTTCATGAGCAATATTCGCCCGTCGAAGCAGAGCACCCACACGCATTACCAGTTCGTCCATATTGACCGGTTTGACCATGTAATCGTCAATCCCTGCACGAAACCCTTTTTGTTTCGAGGAAATATCGTCACGGGCGGTAACAAAAAGAATAGGGATAGTCTTGTTAATAGCCCTGACCGTTTCCACAAATTCAAAGCCATCAATCTCCGGCATCATAACGTCTGAGATGATAAGGTCGTACAGACTGTTATACATCAAATCATATGCCTCGCGTGGGTTTAAACATCCTTTAGCGTCGTATCCGTTATCACACAGATAAGTACAAATTATTTGATTGAGCTTTATATCATCCTCCACAACAAGGATATTGACCATGTGAAAAACATCCTTTCTAAAGAAACTAAAATTAGTATAAGAGTCAAATGTTAAAAAAATGTTTGGATGGAGGGATGAACTGAAAAATCCCCTCCAAGTATAACAGTAATGTGATGCTTTTTACTGTCTACCTAAAGGGGATAATGTAATATCACTCAGAAATAATGCTTATTATTATCTGTTCACAAGCTCGTTAATTAGCTTCAGGATGACTTCCCGCTTAATAGGCTTGCTGACATACTCGTCCATCCCGGCAGCAAGACATTTTTCCCGATCACCTTTCAAAGCATTGGCTGTGACTGCGATAATCGGAGGACAGTTCTCCTTGTGTTCTTCTCTTATCAACTTCACCGCATCGAAGCCGTTCATAATTGGCATGTGCAGATCCATTAAAATAAGATCAAACTTTTCTTTGCGTGCTGCTTCAACTGCATCTATTCCGTTTGTGACAGTAGTGATTCTATGACCTATTTTTTCAAGTGTTTTGGTTAACACCAGTTGGTTGATGTAATTGTCCTCAGCAAGCAAAATGTTAATTTCCCGTGTAATAGGGTGCTTGTACAAGGAAGACTCTTGAGCGGGTACTGCCGCTGTTTTCTTGGGCTTGATGGTGAAGGAGAAAGACGAGCCACTCTTGCCGTCACTCTCCGCGTATATCTCGCCGCCCATCATATCGATGATTCTGCGGCTGATCGCAAGGCCCAGACCAGTGCCTTCGTGATTGCGCGTCATAAAGCTGTCAATCTGCGCAAACGGTTCAAAAATGTCATTCAGCCGCATAGGATCAATCCCAATGCCCGTATCGGTTACCGTAAAGGCCAACTTTGTCGGATCTTCCTTTAGCAGCTTCACTTTTACCGATATGCTGCCCTTGGAGGTGAACTTCACGGAATTGCCGAGCAGGTTCAAGAGAACCTGTTTCAAACGGTCGCGATCTCCGTAGATATAGTCCGGAACATCATGATTTATAGTACTGGAGAGCTCAATTTGCTTTTGATCGGCTTTCATGGAAATGACGGCGAAGCTGTCCTTGATGCATTTGCGAAGATCGAACGAATCCTCTTGCAGTTCTGTCCGGCCTGCCTCGATTTTTGAAAGATCAAGAATATCATTGATGATATTGAGCAGCGTTTCCCCGCTTTTGCGGATGATCTCTACATAGCCCCGTTGCTCTTCATCAAGGTTAGTAGTCTCAAGCAGAATATCCGTCATGCCGACTACCCCATTCATAGGGGTGCGGATTTCGTGGCTCATCATCGCAAGAAACTCACTTTTCGCTCTGTTCGTAGACTCGGCAGCCTCCTTTGCAAGCAACAACTGCCGCTGTTCAGAGATGTCCTTACAGATGAGGTAGAATCCGATATTTTGATTATTTACATAAATCGGTGCAATACTGGTAAGCACTTCAACAATCTGGCCACTTTTGGTTATAAGCGCATTAATGTGCTGTTCAACCGAATTATCGTACAGCGCCCTTTTCAGAATCTTCTGAACATTCTCTTCGCCAATTAAACTCGAAAGCTCCATCCCGATCAGATCGGCCTCTATGGAGTAGCCTGTGATCTTTTCCGCCATACTGTTGGCGTTAATAATTCGGCCGTCTAGGCCAAAGGAAATCACGGTGTCATGGTTGTATTTTTTGAGTGACGTATACCGCTCAACTGATTCCTGAAGGCGCTGCTCGGATTCTTTTTGCTTGGTGATGTCAATGATTTGGCAAATGTAATACAATGCCTGGTCCGCCTCATCGCTGAAAAGCTTAAGAGAAAGCAACCCCCACAAGTCGTCTCCACTTTTTGAAACAAACCGCTTTTCGAGTTGTACTTTGGTTTGGTCACCCATGAGCGCCTTTAGTTTGTGTATAGTTCTAAAATCATCATCGGGATGGGAAAGGTCTTCCAACCTCATGCCGTCCAATTCTGCTTTGGAATAGCCGAATATTTGTTCAAAGGCGGGGTTAACGGTTAAAATCACACCTTCTGGCCCAACAAGGGCGATGCCAAAGGAAGCGTGATCAATGACCTGTTGGTTGTATCGTTCCTGGTTCAGGTTTACGCGATGCATGGCAGCCTCCAAAGGGTTAGGTTAATGTGTGCGTCAAAAATAGACCTCCTATTTGGAAGGCCTGAATCTAATGAAATGAATATAACTCCGAAATTGAATTACCCGATTGATTTTTTATTGAAACAGGAAGAAAATTGAAAATACCAGTCATATAATTTCAAGCTAGGAGATGATTAGAACAATGTACAATCAAGCCCAAAGAACGCTTACTACCGGACGATTGATTCTAAGACCCTTTAAAGAATCTGATGCACAACGTGTCAGTGAGCTCTGCAATAATTACAACATCTATAAAAGTACATTAACTCTGCCTTATCCATACTCCGTTGATTGTGCATTATCATGGATTCAAACACAAGAGGTTAATTTTAACAATAATAAATCCTATGAGTTTGCCATTACTGATAAAAATACATATGAGCTCTATGGAGCTATCGGACTGTCCAATAACCAAACACACAAAAATGGCGAACTCGGGTATTGGATAGGTGAGGAGTACTGGGGTAAAGGATATGCGACAGAAGCAACAAAAGCTATCCTTGAGTTTGCCTTCACAGAAAAGCATTACCATAAAGTGTACGCGAGATTTTTTGCTTCAAATCCAGGCTCTGGACGGGTTATGCAGAAATCGGGCATGGTGAAGGAAGGTGTTTTATTGCAGCATGTCTATAAAGAAAATAAATTTGTAGACCTTATTCATTATGGAATTATTAACACTTGAGGGTGAGCTTTTTTATATACAAATGACCAATTGAAACAGCGGCAGCCATGGACGAGAGATACAGTCCTGGACTACCGCTGTTTAGATTATAACGATGGCTATCAGCATATCCGGAAGGTTACAGACGAAACTGTTCATTATAAAAACGGCTCTACCCCCGCTTTAAGATAGTATCCGTATGCTTCAACATACCAGTTAAGGCATTTCGCTTCCCCGTGTTTAAATCAGAGGCATTCCGCTTTAACGCATCGCGGATGGGGATGACCTCTGTCATTTTTCTGCCGTTTTTCACTTTGCGAACTACGCAGGTCGGGATGTAATCGACGTTAGTGATACTTGTGTTTCCTTTTTGATCCTTTTTGATTTTAAGAGTAAGAATGATACTGCTTTGGGTATAAGGAATATTCATGAGCTTAGTCGAAACAAAATTACCCAGCGAATAGATAACGAATTGTTTCTTTCCCCGAACCGCTAACGGTTGAAGAACATGCGGGTGAGACCCCAGGATGATGTCTGCGCCATTTTTAAAGAAGAGGTTGACCAGCTGCTTTTGCCGCTTGTTTGGAGTGTACTTATATTCGTTTCCGAAATGAAGATAAAGCAAGACCAGATCGGCTTTCTTTTTTAAATTTCGAATTTCTCGAATGATTTTATCGGTTTCTATCCGATTGACCAGCCATGGCTGACTCGCAGGTACAGGAATCCTGTTGGTTCCTGCCGTGTAAGAGAGAATTCCGATCGTAATTCCTTTTACGTTTTTGATAAGAGTTTTCTTGGATTCTTCTAATGACTTAGAGGTTCCGGTATGGTCGATTCCAGTATGGTCCAGAACTTTTAACGTGCGAATCAGACCCTGGGTACCATAATCCATGCAGTGATTGTTCGCAGTTACTAATACATCGAATCCGGCTTCCTTAAGTGCCGGGGCCAATTCGTCTGGGCACTTGAATATCGGACCGCTTGAACGCAGACTTTTCCGGCTATCACGCCCGTTTCCGGCAAAGGTGGTTTCGAGATTGCCAATCGTCAAATCAGCCTGTTTCAGATAAGGAGCTACTTTTGCGAACAGGGGGCCGAACGAATAGGTACCGTCAGCTTGTTTAGCATCTGAAATAATATGACGTTTGACCATAAGGTCTCCTACAGCATTTATTTGTATTTCCGTCATCGTTATCCACCTTTTTATTGTTTTGATTAGGATATGGCGGAAGGGGGATATGGGTTATTAATATTCACATCAGAACAAGGGCAGTTTCCGGGACATCGAAAGCTCGGAAAGAGGCTTTATTTTTTCTTTTTTATACGAAATGTGACCCTACGCATAATCACATCGTTTAAATCGTCTAAATTTAAGGTATACGAATTTTATCTCAAACTTTCATAATTTGATTCAAATCCTCTTTTTTGTTTGGCGGCCATATTAGAATATGGTTATTGATAAACATTATCAACCAAACATTGGAGGTTAACAAAATGAGTACACAGTTCAAAAAAATCGCCGAGGACACTTTCTGGATAGGCAAAATCGATAACCGTCAGGTTCCCTTTCACCGCCTGGTTCTGGCAAAAGGAACAACCTATAACTCATACCTGTTAAAAACAGGAAAGCCGACTGTCATTGATACCGTAGATATGGAATTCGGACGTGAATATGCCGAGTGTCTGGGTGAAATGATTGATCTTCTGGATATTCATTACATCGTGATTAACCATACAGAACCTGATCACTCCGGTGGACTGGCAGCTCTTGCTGGCAAGGCTGCAAATGCTACAATCGTATGCACCGAGATTGCCGTACCGGAATTGCAGGAAATGTACAAGCTTCATAGCCGGAACTTCCTGGTGGTTAAAGACGGAGATAAGCTGGATATCGGAGGAAAAACACTTCTGTTTAAAGAAACACCTTACCTTCATACCGCTGAAACGATGATAACCTATTGTATCGAAGATCAAATCTTATTTCCTTGCGATATCTTCAGCACGCATGTTGCGGTGGAGAATCTGTTCAGCGATGAAGCCGGTTTTGATATCACGGAAGATTTCCAGGGTTATTACGCCGCCATTATTCATCCTCACAGAAGATATGTAAGAACACTGCTGGAGGCAGTCAAGGATCTTGAAATCCGGATGATCGCTCCTTCCCACGGATTTGTGATCCGGGAGGACATCCGCAAATATATCGAAATGTACGCCACGTTGAGCCGCGAAACCACTCAAGGAAAAAAGGCAGTCATTGTATATACCACCATCAAAAACAGTACCAAGAAGATGGCCAAAATTATACAAGACTGCTTGCAGGAAAATAATATTGCGACAGAGGTCTGGGATGCGGACAAAAGCAGCGCCGCCGATATTCTGAACAGCATTGCGTCAGCCGACGCAGTCTTTATCGGCAGCTCCACTAAATACGCGGACATGATCGGGAACCTGGAGAACATTCTGAAAGAAATGCAAAACATGAATCTGGAAGGCAAGCTTGCTGCAGCCTTTGGCTCATACGGCTGGAGCGGTGAAGCCATTGAAGTCATTCAGGATTATCTGAACGGAACCAACATGACGGTGCAAAGTACTTCTGATGTTATTAAATCCACAGGGATGACACATGTGGAGTTCCCTTTAAGAATCAGATTTTCCCCTAAAGAGCCTGAGAAAGTACAAAAAATTAAAAATGCGGCTGAATTTGTATCGGATTTACTGCTGAGTTCATTTTAGGAAGGAGGATTATAGGATGACAAAACATTACGTTATTGTCGGCGGCGGAGTAGCCGCCGTCCATGCCGCCAAAGCGATCCGTGATCAAGACGCAGAATCGGAAATCTCGATCCTCGGAGAGGAAGACCAACTGCCCTACAACCGGATTAAACTGACCAAAGGCCTGTTTACCGACCTGCACAGTGAGAAGGTGCTGATCAAGAAGGAAAAATGGTATCGCGATAATCGGATATCCGTAAAGACCTCTACCCGAATCAGTTCTGTCCACCCGGACCGGCAGCTGGTGGAGACAGAAGACGGGCAAAGTGTATCGTATCATAAGCTCCTGTTGTGTATGGGAGCAAGGAACCGCGCGCTACCGATTGAGGGGGCAGGCCTGAACAATGTTCATACCCTCCGGGATATGAACGACGCGGACCGGCTGAAAGACAGCCTGCAGGATGGCAGCCGTGTAGCCGTAATCGGCGGGGGAGTGCAGGGAATCGAAACCGCTTGGGCGCTGCATGAAGCAGGATATCAGGTAACGGTGATCGAAGCATTTCACCGCCTGATGGGCAGGCAGCTTGATGAGAAATCCTCACAGCTGCTTAAGGACACCCTCGAACGATCAGGTGTTAAGGTTATTCTGCAATCAGGGGTGGCGTCTATTACAGGGACAGAGTTTGTTACCGGAATTACGCTGGACGATCAGTCTCACTTCTCCTGTGACCATGTAGTTTACTCTATTGGTATCGTGCCGAATACGGCGCTGGTAAATGGCTCGAATATTCTAGTCCGGCAGGGCATTCTCGTAAATGATCAAATGCAAACAAACGATCCGCATGTGTACGCAGCCGGAGATGTTGCTGAAATTAACGGGCATGTGGAAGGACTGTGGGGCGGAGCGATCGAGCAGGGCCGGATTGCCGGCAATAATATGGCCGCCAATCTCACTGTTTATCGTAGAGCTGTTCCAGTGACCTTGTTTAATGCCTTTGGCCTCTCACTATTTTCAATAGGCAACGTTGATGAACGGCAATGCGACATGGCGGTGTGCGGAGAAGAAAATGGAGCATATACGCTCATCTATGTGAAAGATAACACAATTACCGGGGCGATATCCTGGCAAGGTGCAGCTGCTTCCCTGGTATATAAAGCCGCTGTCGAGCAAGGCATCACACTTACGGGCATTGATCTCAACGGGAGCAATATCGTGGAAATTATGGCTGAAGTACAAACCAGATTGAACTAAACTACCAACTTTTTAGGAGATGATAATGATGAAGAAATACATCTGCCAACCCTGCGGCTATATCTATGATCCGGCAATAGGCGATCCCGATGAGGATGTAGCTGCAGGCACAGCGTTTGAAGACTTGCCTGAGGATTGGGTTTGTCCGGTATGTGGTGAGGATACAAGTCACTTTGCGCCGGTTGAGGACAAAAAGTCTTCTGCTTCCTAAAGAGAAGCAGGAGTTGTACAAAAAAAACGAACAAAAGGGGGGACAGTTATGAATGAGCATTCTTGCCAACACGTTGCAGAACCTTGTACCCGCAAGGTGCCGATTTTCGCTGCGTTGAGCGATGACGATCTCTCCCGGATCAGCGCCATGATCAAGCACCGTAAGTTCACTAAAGGTCAACCGTTAATTCTGGAAGGGGCGCCGTCGGATACGCTGTACATCATTCAGCGGGGGCATGTGAAATTATCCAAAACAACTCCTGAAGGCAAGGAACAAATTTTGCACATCCTGACGAACGGGGATTTTTTCGGTGAACTGAGCATTTTTAACAGCGATGAGCTGAGCAACTTCAGTGCTTATGCGCTGAAAGACACCAACATTTGCATGCTGACCCGAACCGATATGGAGCAGCTGATGACTGATAATCCGGATATTTCGCTTAGGCTGTTGAAGAGTGTTACCAAAAGACTAGCCCATACAGAAAATCTGGCGCAAAGCCTGGCAACCAAAGATCCGGAAATACGGATTGCTTACATGATCATGGAACTCAGCGACAAATATGGCAAGCAACGTGGTGATCATATTCATATTGACCTTCCGCTGTCTCGTGAAGAACTGGCCAGTTATGTCGGGGTCACCCGCGAAACTATTAGCAGAAAATTCTCAAGGTTCGAAGATTCGGGTCTTATTGAGCTGATTGGAAACAAGCAGATGGTGATTATTGATTCGGCCGGTTTGGAGAATTATATGGGGTATTAAGATAGTAACGGATCAAAAAAATTCAATATGATTAAGCTGCATTTCTGCCCTTGGGTTATTGCGGGGAGCAAACTCCGATACTTGTCGTTCCGGATGGAGTATCCATTACTACAGGGAGCTTATAGGCGTGTTAAACAAGCTGTCGAGATTATTCTCGGCAGCTTGTTTTGCAGCGTCACAGGGTGAATCTACTTCTTCAGGGTTGTCAGCATACTCTGGATATGACCCTCCATTAGCTGCCGTGCTGTTTCGCTTTGTCGTTCCTCGATAGCAATGGCGATCAGAACATGATAATTGGAAGCTTTCGTCCGCATATTGGGCAGCGTATTGGTCTGCTTGCGCCCTTCGGCCAGCAATGGAAGAATCGAATTCAGCATCCGCGCCACAACCGGATTTGCTGCCCCTTCGGCGATTAACTGATGAAAGGCTAGGTCTGTCTCGAAGAATGGGCCACCTTCCTCCATTTGCCGCACCATTCGCTCTGCCAGTACCCGCAGCCTGCGGATCTGATCTTCATCGGCCCGCTGCGCGGCCAGAGCGGCAAGTTCAGGCTCAATGAGCAGTCTAGCTTCCAGCAGATCCACTATCGAAATGTTTTCCAATTCCTCTAAGGCTACCGCCGGATCATCCAACAGCAGCGGATCGTTTCGTACATACATCCCTCGTCCGTGCTCAATGCTGACATTCCCCTGACTCTCTAATATCCGCAGCGCTTCGCGTACTGTAGTAACGCTAACGGAAAAATCAGCAGCAAGCTGCTGCAGAGTAGGAAGCCGATCCCCCGGAGCCCATTCCCCATCGAGGATTTTCTGTTTCATAAGCTCTATTGTAGCCTGAAACGCGGTCTGTTTGATCTGTTTCATGTTTAGCCGTCCTTATCACTTGGAATGAATTCATTTTAGCATAGGAGCTTCTTGAGGATAAGTAGATATGTCTAAGTATTGATTTAGTATTGACTAGTAAACAACAAGATAATATGATTGTAGCATAAAGATCGTATCAATATCGTAAAGGTAATTACATTTAACGTTAAAAAACAATGGATCGCACGGTCTTTTTGTGTAATAAGGCAAAAAAGTAAGTGATTTAATTTTATTCAAGAGTAAAGATATGATCTTCATGCAGAAACTCTATCAGTGATGAAGCAGAAGGAGGAGGGGCAATGGAGGTAGTAACCTTTGGGGAAACCATGGTACTTCTGGCACCGGACCGGATGGTTCCCCTGGAGTATGTGAACGGCTTTCACAAGCATGTTGCCGGAGCCGAGACCAATGTGGCAGTTGGGCTTGCCCGTATGGGACATACCGTGGGCTGGTTCAGCAAGCTCGGAAATGATCCATTTGGACGCTATATTAGGCAGGTCGTAAGAGGACATGGCGTCGATACTTCCGAAGTCAGGATTACAGACGAAGCGCCGACGGGAGTGTTTTTCAAAGAACAAATATCCCCGGACAAAATACAGGTGTACTACTACCGCAAACAATCGGCTGCCAGCCTGATGCACGAGGATGAGCTTAATGAGGCTTATGTTGGAAAAGCCCGCATCCTGCATGTTACCGGCATCACTCCGGCGCTTAGCCCGGAGTGCAGGAAATTAACCTTTCGAGCCCTCGAAGCGGCAAAAAAACACGGTGCGGCCATTGTGTTTGATCCCAATATCCGCTGGAAGCTTTGGAACAGAGAAGAAGCCTGCGTTGTGCTTAACGAAATGGCGGCACTTGCCGACTACGTGCTGCCCGGTATTAAGGAGGGACAGTTTCTGACAGGATGCTGTACGCCTGCAGACATCGCAGATCGTCTGCTGAAATCCGGCGCCGGTGCTGTCGTAATCAAGCTCGGCGCCAACGGGGCTTATTACAGTAACGGACGAATCGCGGGAAATGAGCCAGGGTTTCCGGTGAAACGGCTCATTGATCCGATGGGTGCCGGAGACGGTTTTGCCGCCGGATTTATAAGCGGATTGCTGCAAGGGGAGGACCTGCCCTCAGCGGTGCGACGCGGCAACGCGGTAGGTTCCATTGTTGTCAGGGTAAGCGGCGATGTGGAAGGTCTTCCGACACGGCAGGATGTAGATCTTCTCCTGGCAGGGGGATCCGACTTGGAGGATATTATCCGGTAAATGAGGGGCATTCCAAAGGAGGAGGAAAGAAATGGACAAAAATCTTCAGATTGAGCGGTTGATAACTTCCGGACTGGTCGCCGTTATTCGCAGACCAGAGCCTGAAAGGGTGGATAAAATTGCCGCGGCACTGGCAGATGGCGGTGTCGGGGCGCTGGAGATTACAGCCGATACGCCGGAAGTGAACAGGTTGATCGCGGACATGAAGGCGAAATATGGAGATCGCCTGCTGGTGGGAGCAGGTACGGTGCTGAAGTTGACGCAGGCCGAGCAGGCTATCGCGGCGGGAGCCGATTTTATTTTTTCGCCAAATTTGAATGAGGCAATTGTGGATCTGACCTTAAAGTACGGGCGAATCTCCATCCCAGGCGTAATGACGCCAACCGAAGCTGTCAGAGGGCACGAAGCTGGTGCTGACCTGCTAAAGGTGTTCCCCGGCGGTTCGCTGGGCGCCTCCTACATAAAGGAACTGCAGGGGCCCCTTGGTCACATTCGGATGATGCCGACAGGAGGCGTGACACTTGCGAATGTCGGATCCTTCATTGCCGCCGGATCTGTTGCCGTCGGTTTAGGAAGCGCTCTCGTAGACCGGAAAGCGGTGGAGAAGGGCGACTATGGGAAGATAACAGAGACAGCCCGCCAATTTGCGAAAGAAGTCAGCAAGGCCAGATTGAACAACACAAAAGGAGCTAAATAATCGATGAAAATAACCGGATTTGAGACCTTTATCGTTCCTCCCCGCTGGCTGTTTCTGAAGATTGAAACCGATGAGGGCATATCCGGCTGGGGAGAGCCGGTGGTCGAAGGCAAGGCTCATACTGTTCAGACCGCAGTGGAAGAGATGATGGATCTTTTGATCGGACAGGATCCTCAACGGATTGAAGACCTATGGCAGTTGATGTACCGGGGAGGATTTTATCGTGGCGGGGCTATTTTAATGAGCGCGATAGCCGGGATCGATCAGGCGTTGTGGGATATTAAAGGGAAAATCTACAATGCGCCCGTGTACCAGCTGCTCGGCGGAGCTTGCCGCAATTCAATGCGGGTTTACTCCTGGATAGGCGGAGACCGCCCCATCGATGTCGTCAAATCTGCTCTGGAGAAGAAGGCCGCCGGTTTCACGGCGATTAAGATGAACGCCTCGGAAGAGATGCAGTTCATTGATACACATGACAAGGTGTATGCAATCGTTGAGCGGGTCGCCGCCATTCGGGAGTCCTGTGGACCGGAATTCGGGATCGCTGTCGATTTTCACGGGCGGCTTCACAAACCGATGGCAAGGGGACTGGCTAGAGAGCTGGATCCGTACCGTCTGATGTTCATTGAAGAGCCGGTGCTGCCGGAAAACAACGAAGTACTGCGGGAAATCGCACATCATACCAGCACTCCGATCGCGACGGGTGAGCGCATGTTCTCACGCTGGGATTTTAAAAATCTGCTGAAGGATGGGGTGGTCGATATTATTCAGCCCGACCTGTCCCATGCGGGAGGCATCACGGAATGCAAGAAAATATTCGCCATGGCCGAAGCGTTCGATGTCGCGGTCGCTCCGCACTGTCCGCTTGGGCCGATTGCTCTTGCCGCCTGTCTTCAGGTAGATGCGACGTCTTATAATGCGGTCATTCAGGAACAAAGCCTCGGCATCCATTATAATCAAGGAAATGACCTGCTGGATTATATCACCGATCCTACAGTTTTTGCCTACAGTGACGGTCATGTCAATATTCCTTCCGGACCGGGTCTTGGCATTACGGTGAACGAGGAGTATGTGCGGAAGATGGCGGAGTCGGGCCACCGTTGGAGAAATCCGGTATGGCGGCATCGGGACGGCAGCATTGCTGAGTGGTAAGCCCTATTACAATAATCAGGAGGATGGTCATGTCATTTATTCCGAATTACTGGGAAGATACCGAGACGCTGCAGATTAACAGGAAAGCAGCTAGAGCTTACTATATCCCATACGCGTCAGCTGCAGACGCGCGCCGCAGAAAGCGGGGGCGTTCCCCGTATTATCAGACGCTGAACGGCCGCTGGAAGTTCAAATATCACACCAGCGTCAGAGCGGTCAAGGAAGATTGTGTAGCCCCTGACCATGACATTAGCCGATGGGATGATCTGGTGGTTCCGTCCTGCTGGCAAGTAAACGGTTATGATCAACTGCATTACACGAACATCAACTATCCCTTTCCGTTTGACCCGCCCTTCGTGCCCAATGATAATCCTGCTGGACTTTATGTCAGGGAGTTCACACTGCCGGATAATTGGAACGGCAAGGAGAAGGTTGCGGTATTTGAAGGAGTCAATTCTTGCTTCTACCTGTGGGTGAACGGACAATTTGTTGGCTACAGCCAAGGAAGCCGGATGCCGGCCGAATTTGATGTATCGCCTTATATCCGTCCTGGTGTGAACCGGATGGCTGTCATGGTGCTGAAATGGTGTGACGGAAGTTATGTGGAGGATCAGGATCTTTGGAGATTCTCTGGTATTTTCCGGGACGTCTACCTGCTTGCCAGGGAGTCCGCTCATATCTCCGATGTATTCAACCGCACGTCTCTGTCCGCAAGCTTCGATAGTGCGGAGCTAAACTGCGAGGTGGAGACAACAGGCAGGCTTGAAGTTGAAGCTGTTCTGCAGGATGCAGACGGTGCGGAGATAGAACGGGCGCAGGCCATGATCGAAGGCCAAGGTACGTTGAAGCTGCATGTGCAGAATCCCGTGCTGTGGAATGCAGAGAACCCGCATTTATACCATTTATACTTGTTCGCAGGTGATGAAGTGCTGCATTTTCCCGTAGGCTTACGCGAAATATCCATTCAGGATGGCGTGTTCACGATCAACGGTCAAGCGGTAAAGCTTAAGGGTGTCAATCGTCATGACTCCCACCCGGAGCTTGGACAAACGATTCCGGTCAATCATATGATCAAAGATTTGCGGCTGATGAAACAGCATAATATCAATACCATTCGAACCTCGCATTACCCGAACGACTCCCGTTTTCTGGAGCTCTGCGACGAATACGGCTTCTATGTGATCGGAGAAGCCGATCTGGAATGTCATGGCGCGCTTCCTGCAGGAGACTTCAACTGGTTCACGCGCAACCCCGAGTGGGAGAAAACTTTTGTCGAGCGGGCAACCCGGATGGTGGAGCGGGATAAGAACCACCCATGTATCATCATTTGGTCCATGGGCAACGAATCCGGTTATGGAGAGAACCATATGGCAATGGCCCGCTGGACCAAAGCAAGGGACGCTTCGCGTCCTATTCACTACGAGGGTTCGGATCCCCGTCACGGCGGCAGCCCGGATACGGAGGTGCTCGACATGGAGAGCCGGATGTATGCCTCCAGCGGGGCGATTGCAGCGTACGCATCCGATCCGGATACGACCAAACCGATGTTTCTGTGTGAATACAGCCATGCCATGGGCAACGGGCCCGGTGATTTGCAGGATTACTGGGATGTGATCAACCGGTATCCGAAGCTGATGGGTGGATGTGTCTGGGAATGGGTGGATCATGGCATCAAGATTATGAAACACGGACGGCCTTATTATGCTTATGGGGGAGATTTCGGCGATCAGCCTAATGACGGCAACTTCTGCATTGACGGTCTGGTTGCCCCCGACCGGAAGCCGCATTCCGGACTGCTGGAACTCAAGCAGGTGATTGCACCCGTTGTATTTGAAGCCAAAGAAATCGGATCGGGGCTTATAGAAATTCACAACCGCTATGATTTCAGGGATCTATCTCATGTGAGAGTTCTGTGGAAATTGGAAAAGGACGGTGAAACGGTAAGTCAAGGTGAAATCAGCGGTTTGTCGGCCGGCCCTCACGGCTCGCAGACAGTCGAAGCTGGTTTCGGGATTCCGGAGGAGCCAGGAAGGTATTTTGTTACTCTGTCGTGCAGGATTGCGAAAGAAACCTGGTGGGCATCACCCGGCCATGAAATTTCCTTCGGCCAGTTTGAACTGCCGGCTCCGCAGCTTGAGCTGTTCCAACCCGAGGCCCGGTCACCTCTCCAGGTGGAGCGCCGGGACGACCGGCTTGTCATCACGGGCTTCGATTTTGAATATGGCTTTAATCTTGGCGCCGGTATGTTTGACAGCCTGGTCAAGAACGGAGTGGAGATGCTGCTTGCGCCGCTTTCTTTTGCGGTATGGCGCGCCCCGGCGGATAATGACCGGTTCGTGAAGCACGAATGGATGCAGGAGGGGTACGAACGGGCTGTAACCCATATTTACCGCGTGGACACGATCCGGCAGGACGGTGAAGCCGTAGAGCTGGAAGCGTTCTTCTCGATGGGAGGCTATTTACGTCCGCCGTTCTTACGGGGAACGTTCCGCTGGAAGGTGGACGCAACAGGAGAGCTTTATCTCCGTACTAACGTAACGACCAGAGACGGTATTCCATTCTTGCCCCGGTTCGGGCTGTGCGCCGTGATGCCGGAAGGGAATGAGGAGATCGAATATTTCGGCAGGGGTCCCCATGAAAGCTACATCGACAAGGGACATAGCACTAAAATAGGAAAATACCTGACTACCGTCGATGAGCAGTTTGTGGATTATATCATGCCGCAGGAGAACGGTTCCCACAATGAAACGGAATGGGTTATTGTCTCGAATGAGCTCGGCATGGGACTGAGATTCCGGAGTGACCGTCCATTCTCCTTCAATGCTTCGCATTATACGCCGGAGGATCTGACCCAAACCTTGCATCAATACGATCTGACCCGCAGGCCGGAGACAATTGTTCATCTGGATTATCAGATGAGCGGCGTAGGCTCCAATTCCTGCGGTCCCGCGCTGCTGGCTCCCTACAGGCTGGATGAGAAGGAGTTCCAGTTTGAGCTGAATATTGCACCGGTGTTCAAAGAAGACGAATAAACCGGGATTAACCGGATTTGCGGAAATAGGCAAGGGGGACCGGATCACGTAGATCCGGTTGCCCTTTTTACGCTTTGGTAAGGCCAGTCGATGCTGTGGAGGGAACGGAATGAAAACGAAAGCTTCACACCCCCGGAACAAAGGCAAACCGCAGGCATTATCAATAGGCCGAAGCATGTACGCCAAGCTGCTGATGTTCTTCACAGTCATTGCGCTGCTTCCGTTGGCCGTAATGGGTTATTTCTCCAATCATAAATCGTCGCAGATCGTGAATTCACAGTTCGGGAGCTACGGAATGAACGCCATTGAGGAGCTTAAGCTCCATTTGGATACCAGCATCGCGCAGATGGACAATATTACGGGCAATCTACTGAATTATTTGATCTCTACACCCATGGTCATCGAAGATGGCGGAACGCTGAACTATAGCCGGTATAAGGAGGAACAGGCGCTCCAGCGCTATCTTATATCTTTTGAAACGGTCAATATTGTAAGTGTTTCGGTTGTGATGCCTTCGGGCAAATTTATCGGAAGCGGCGGACTTGATCAGGCAAGGCTTACGGACTCCTCCTTCTGGCGCCAAGTTTCCGGGAATGGCAGAAGACAAGTTATCATCCACCGGCCGGATTACTATTACAGCTTTGTAAATGACAACATGGTCATCAGCCTGGTTGTGCCGGTCAAGGATCACTTCGGACTCCCGCCAGGCAGCCGGATTCTAATCGATACGAAGGCGGATTCCGTGGTGAATCTGCTTCGGGCGTTTCAGCATAATATGAATGCTCACCTGCAAATACGGGCAGCGGACGGAAGCGTGCTGCTGCAAAGCTCAGAGAAATACAGTAGTCCGGAGGACGATATTGTCTGGTCCGGCGTTATGGAGCGGGAGGGCTGGACTGTCGAGGCCAGAATGCCGCATGCTGAGTTCTATCGCTCCTCGGGCGTGATCCTGAACTATACGCTGATCGTTGCGGGCTGCACGCTGCTCTTCGCCATCGCGATGGCCCATTTCTTCTCGCTTCGGCTTACGCGGCCCATTCAAAAGCTGACCCATTCGATGCGAAGATTCGGACAAGGGGAGCTGTTCATCCAGACCCCGGTGCTCACCAGCGATGAGCTGGGCTATTTAAGCCAATCCTTCAACCGGATGACCGGACAAATCCAGGATCTGGTGCGTGAGATCAGCCGGAGCGAAAAGCTGAAGAGCGAAGCAGAACTGCGGGCGCTTCACTACCAGATCAACCCCCACCTGCTATTTAACACTCTGAACAGCATTCAGTGGAAGGCGAGGCTGGCCGGGCGCCGCGATATTCAGAAAATGATTGAGCATCTGGTTGCCGTCCTGGAGAGCACTTTTGCAGTGACTAAAACACTGGTACCGCTTGAGGAGGAACTGGCTTTAGTGCTTCATTTTATCGAAATCCAGCGGCTCCGGTACGATGATGCCTTTAGTTTCAAGCTGGAGGCCGAGCCGGAGCTGATGTCCTGCCTGGTGCCGCGGATGGTGTTCCAGCCGCTACTGGAGAACATCTTTTTTCACGGCTTTACAGACGGAGCAGGTGAAATTAGGCTGTCACTCGTCTCCGGATCAGGCGAAATTAAGGCGGAGTTAACTGACAACGGGATCGGTATCAAGCCGGAGCATTTGCTCTATGTGAGGAACGGCCAAGTCATTCCGGGCAAGAAAGGAGGACTTGGCATGCGGAATGTCAGAGAGCGCTTTAACATGCATTTTGGCGAAAACTGCGATTTTACGATAGAGTCCGAACGAAACCACGGAAGTAAGGTGATCATACGATGGCCAAAGACTTACGGAGAGATTTACCCCTGAAGGTGCTTATCGTTGATGATGAACAGCTTGTGAGAAAAGGGCTGAGGATGACAGTGGACTGGGGCAGACATGGCATGGCAGTCGTCGGCGATGCACCTAACGGCATCCTAGGCTGGGAGAAGGTGGTCAATCATGAACCCGACATTGTCATTACTGATATCGTGATGCCCGAGATGGACGGAATCGAGCTGGCTCATAAAATTAGACACAGATATCCCCATGTCAAAATCCTGTTTCTGAGCTGTCACCGCGACTTTGCTTACGCACAGCAGGGGATCCAGCTCGGTATCTCCGACTATATTGTAAAAACCAGCATGGGCGACGAGGAAATGGAGCGATGCCTCGATAAAATCCGGCGTGAATGCGAGCTTCATCTGCAGAATCAGTCCTCCATGGCAGCATCTGAGGACGAGATGCAAATTGTGATGGAGTGGCTTCGGGTACAGGATATCTCTGCAGACGAGAGGCTGGTAGCCAAGCTGAATGGAGATTGGAGCTGGATGACCCGAGGCGGCTGCATCTTTCATTTGTATGAAAATGGAAGCGCTAACAATTCCAGTTTTTCGATGTCTGATGACAAACGGAAGGAATACCGCAATGAAGTCCCCTCCCCAATTGGCCCGGAACCGGAGCCAAAAACTTTTCTAAAGATTGGTGAGGCATTTGCATCCGGGTCACCAGGACGTGCGTTCTTACCGTGTCCAGACGGTACTGTGTTACTGGCCTGCCACTGGGCGGAACGGGATACGGCGGAGCATGAACTGCTGCATCTGAAGAGTTCACGTAATCCCGGATTGGGATGGAGACTGGAGGGGCCGGTTGAGGGCGGGGTACGATGGATAGAGGGCGTGCTGCGTCTGTTGCGCCTGCGGGCAATCGAGCGCGAGACCCGTCTGGTTAGCCGCCAGCATAAGGAGGATATTCTCAGCGCCATTGACTATATCAACCACCATCTGCATCTCGATCCCCGAGTCGGCGAAATCGCCGACCGGATCGGTATAAGCCGCAGTTACTTCAGCACCGTATTCAAAGAAGCAACAGGCAGCAGCCTGATTGATTTTCTTTCCCAGAAAAAGCTGGAACGGGCACAGAATCTGCTGGCAATGACAGACTACCGTATGGAGGAAGTTGCGGAGAAGATCGGGATTGGAGACGTCAAATACTTCGCCAAATGGTTTAAGAAAAGTGTCGGATTCGCTCCGGGACAATACCGCCAACAAACAAAAAGACACCAAAATCCAATGAATTGACCTTTCGCCCGTGTAGAAAACGGGCTTTTTTATTACATTCCAATAAAAGTGAACCTTTTTCGAACGGCAGTCGGATTTGAAAACCCTTACATTTCTCTTATGATGGTATCAACCCACTCAAGGAGGTCAAACAATGCATAACAAAAGAGGGAAAATGCTGCTTTCCATGCTTTTTACAGCTTCCATGCTGTTAAGCGCCTGTTCTGGTTCCAACACACAGAGTAATTCCGGATCGGCTGGAACGGATCAAGGGGGAGAGGAGAAGGTGAAGCTTGTCGTCTGGATTTGGGAGCAGGCCAAAGCCGGGATTGATCTAAATATGGACCGGTTCAAGGAAGCTTATCCCAATATCGAAGTTGAGTTCCAAACCATGAAATCCACCGACCTCTATCAGAAGTATTTGGTGTCCTCCAATACAGACGACGCGGTGCCGGATGTGCTGGCGCTCGAATCGACGAATCTATCACAGATGGTGGAGATCAATTCGCTGCTCGACATTACCGAACGTGTGGCTCCATATAAAGATAATATCGTGCCCTACAAATGGAAGGACGCCACCATGGACCACAAAATCTATGCCATGCCATGGGATAGCGGCCCGGTGGTGATGTTCTACAGGAATGACCTGTTTGCTAAGGCCGGTCTGCCGACCGATCCCGATGAGGTCGCTGCCAAACTTAAGACTTGGGACGATTATTATCAAGCCGCCAAGCTGGTGAAGGAGAAGACAGGAGCGTTCATGTACGGCGATTCGAAGACCAATTCCAGCAACCGCGTGTTCGAGTCTATGATGTGGCAGCGCGGATACTGGTATTTTGACGAGAACGGCAAGGTCACAGTTGACAGTCCGGAAGTGAAGGAGATCACGGACTACTTGATCAAGATGCAGCAGGAAGAGCTTGTCTATGACGCCCGCGCCAACTCCGACCCTTGGGGCAATGCCATCGGTGAGGGTAAAATCGCCAGCGTAGTCGGCGGTTCCTGGCATGACGCGATCATCGAAAAGCAGTACTCGCCGCAGGATTCGGGCAAATGGTCAGTTACGACGATGCCGAAATGGTCAGCAGACGATAAATATGGCGGGGCTAACCAAGGCGGGTCCAACATGGCGATAAATAAAAACTCGAAACACCCGGAAGAAGCCTGGAAATTCATCGAATTCATGCTCGGCGATAAGGAGTCTCAGACCAAAATGATGCTGGAAGCGGGGCTATTCCCCTCGTTGAAGACGGTATATTCCGACTCGGCAATGGACAAGCAATTTGATTACTTCAAGGGCCAGCCTATCTTAAAAGTGTATGCCCAATCACTGGAGAGCACCTATCCGCTTGCTTACACCTCCGATTTCCCGATGGCCAACAAGCTGATGACTGACGTGTGGGCAAAGGTGTTCCTGAATGACGCCTCCTCTGGAGATGCGTTAAAGACAATGGCCGATGAACTCCGGCAGAAGACCAAAAGAGAGTAGACAGCAGCAAGGATCAAGGAGGTGAGAATATCTATGGGCAAGACAAGATGGAACAGACAGATCCGTTACGCTCCATATCTGTACATTTCCCCATACTTTATATTATTTGGCATCTTTTCACTGTATCCAATTATTTATTCGTTTTATCTCAGTCTCACGGAATGGAACGGTGCAAGTGACAAGCTATTCATCGGGCTGGACAACTATACGGCGCTGCTGAAGGATCATTACTTTTGGCTGTCGCTGTGGAACAGCTTAGTCATCTTCCTGATGTATGTGCCGCTAATGCTCTTTCTTGGCTTAATCTTTGCCAGTATGCTCAACTCCAAATGGATGGTGGGCAAAGGATTTTTCCGGATGGCTCTGTTTGTGCCGAATTTTGTGTCGGTGGTCGCCGTATCATTCGTATTCGTGCTGCTATTCAATACCCAAGACGGGCTGATCAACACGTTCCTGCTTAACCTCAGTTGGATCAAGTCTCCGCTTCCTTGGCTTGATTCCCCGTGGTGGGCGCGCTTTTCTGTGGCGTTAATGGTGCTGTATCGTTGGCTCGGCTACAATATGCTGCTGTTGCTGACCGGTCTGCAAAGTATTCCGAAGGATTTGTACGAAGCGGCTTATGTCGATGGAGCGACGAAAGTGAAAAGCTTCTTCTTCATTACCATTCCTTTGGTTAAAAAAATGCTGCTATTCTGCACCGTGCTGTCCACAATCGGCACCTTCTCGCTCTTTACCGAGCCGTACATTCTCACCAAAGGCGGTCCGCTAAATTCGACGCTGACGCCGGTGCTGATGCTGTATAACGAAAGCTTTCAGAATTTCAACTTCGGCTACGCCTCGTCAATCGCTGTCTGCTTCTTCATCTTGATGATGAGCATATCGCTGATCCAGATGCGTCTATTCGATGAGAAATAAGGGGGGAGAACCGAATGACGCTTTTGACACAAACGAAAATGAAGTCTGCGGCGAAAAGGGCCAGCCGTTCAGGTGAGAAGGGTCTGACCGCTGGTGCAGCATTTGTCCTGATGGCCGTGGTCTCCCTCATCACGTTGTTTCCGCTGTTCTGGTTATTCAGCTCATCGCTGAAAGATATCAGCCAAATCTTCGTCAATCCGCCGATCTGGCTGCCGACAACGCTGCATTGGGAGAACTTCACTGAATTGTTCGTGAACCGTAAATTTGGAATCATCACCTGGAACAGTCTGCTGCTGTCCACGACCATGACGATTACTGCACTGCTGTTCTGCAGCCTGGCCGGGTTCGCCTTTGCCAAATATCGGTTTCGCGGCAAGGACAT
Source organism: Paenibacillus sp. FSL H3-0321 (assembly GCF_038002865.1). Classification (NCBI taxonomy): domain Bacteria; kingdom Bacillati; phylum Bacillota; class Bacilli; order Caryophanales; family Paenibacillaceae; genus Paenibacillus; species Paenibacillus sp. FSL H3-0321. The sequence continues at coordinate 203,531 of NZ_JBBODH010000001.1, forward strand.
TTTGTTCGTCTTCGTGCTCGCTTCGCTAATGATCCCCCATGAAGCAACGATGGTTCCACTGTTTGTCATTTATAAGAACCTGCATCTCATCGACAACATCTGGGGAGTGATCTTACCCGATCTGGCCAATGCTTTTGGCATCTTCTTCATGCGGCAGTACTGCAGTTCCATTCCCGATGAAATGATGGAAGCGGCACGAATCGACGGTTGCAGCGAGATTGGCATGTTCCGCCGGATCATTCTTCCCAACCTGAAATCGGCGTTCGCCGCCCTGGGGATTATCCTGTTCGTCAAGCAGTGGAACAACTTTCTGTGGCCGTCCGTTATTCTGCGCTCGCAGGAGCATATGACGTTGTCCGTGGCGCTCAAGGCGCTGGAGGACAGCAACAATACACCTTATCATCTCATCATGGCCGGCTCGGTTGTAAGCGTGCTGCCGCTGCTTATTATCGTTCTGATTTTTCAGAGACAGCTTATTTCCGGCATGATTGACGGCGCGATTAAAGGATAAACACGAATAGATTAAAGAGCTGGACATTACCTCGTGAATGGGAAGGAGTTACGCAAGCCATGAAATTTGGTGTTGATTATTATCCCGAGCATTGTCCGCCCGACTTGTGGCAGCGGGATGCAGTAATGATGAAGGAGATGGGCATCGAGGTTGTACGGATGGCGGAGTTCTCATGGGCGAAGATGGAGCCGAGTCCCGGCATCTATGATTTCGGCTGGCTGGACGAAGCCATTGAACTGCTGGGAGAGCAGGGGATTACAACCATGCTGGGCACACCGACGGCGGCTCCGCCGGTGTGGATGATGGAGCTTCATCCAGATCTGTACCCCCTGAATGCGGAGGGACAGAGGGTTGGCTTTGGCGGCCGGCATCATGACTGCCAGTCGCATCCACACTACCGGAAGCATATTAAAGAATTTGTGCGGACCATGGCTCTGCGCTACCGGGACAACCCCTATGTTGCCGGCTGGCAAATTGACAATGAGCTGGGTAACAGTCACCGTAATTTGTGCTATTGCGATCACTGCCGGGCAAGGTTCCACCGATGGCTGGAGGAACGGCATGGGACGATCGAAGGCCTGAACGAGGCGTGGGGAACGGTGTTCTGGAGCCAGACCTATACCTCTTTCTCGCAGATTCCCGTTCCACTTGCTACACCTAACAGCCATAATCCATCGCTTCTGCTAGATTGGAAACGATTCTGCTCCAGTCTGGTCGTCGAGTTCCAAAAGTGGCAGGCGGATATACTGCGGGAGGTATGTCCCGGCCATCGTATTACGCATAACTTTATGGGCTTCTTTGACAAGACTGATTATTTCGAGCTGGCGAAGGATCTGGATTTCATCTCCCACGATCAATACCCGATGCTGTTTCTGGAGGAGCGGATCAAGCGCAGCTCGCCCTCCCACCTCGGCATGGCGCTCGATCTTATGAGGGGAACCAAAGGGAAGCCGTTCTGGGTGATGGAGCAGCTCGCCGGACCGACAGGTATGGAAATTCTCGGCTCAACGCCACGGCCGGGGCAGATACGGCTCTGGACCTTTCAATCCGTTGCCCATGGTGCGGATACCATCGTCTATTTCCGGTGGGATACCTGCCTGTTCGGCAGCGAGCAGTACTGGCACGGCATTCTGCCGCACAGCCGTATTCCGGGTCGCCGATACGATGAAATCCGCGACAGCATAGCCGAACTGGCTCCTCATATGGAGGCTTTCCGCGGGGGACTTCCCGAAGCCGAGGTTGGGATTGTGTTCAGCTACGACCAGGAATGGGCGCTGCAAATCCAGCCGCATCATCCCGGCCTGAACTACGTCGCACATCTGCACCGTTATTATAAAGCATTATTTGATCACAATATCCCTGTAGATCTGATTTCCGAAAATGACGATTTCTCAAAGTACAAAGTGCTGATTTTTCCGCTTCTGTTCGTCACCGATTCAGAGCTATGCCGAAGACTATATGAATATACAGAATCGGGCGGGCATGTCCTGCTCGATATGCGGACCGCAGTCAAGGACCGGAATAATGCCGTTATTTCACTGACGCTGCCGGGACAATATTCACAGCTGCTGGGTCTAAGCATCTACGATTATGACTGTCTGCGCCAATTCGGGCAAAGTGTGAGATGGCTGAATGATGAGGGGATTTCCAGGGCAACCCAAACGGAAGATGAAGGCGGGAAGTCTGAAGAGGAAGCGGAGCTGTGGTGCGATGTGATCACAGTGGAAGGCGCAGAGGTACTAGCTGTATACACCAGAGATTTTTATGCCGGGACACCGGCGGTTACCCGCCATGCATACGGCAGGGGACGAGCCTATTATGCCGGCACGGAATTGGGGCCGGAGACGATGGAAAAGCTGGTCTTAGAGATGATTGGCGACGCTGGGGTCTGTGGAATCGCAGCCGCACCGGAAGGCGTCGAGATTACCCGGAGACGGGGAAAGGACGGTACTTATTTCTTTGTCATGAATCATAACCGGACGGTATGCGAATTGGATATTCCAAAGGGATGGAGTCTGGTTTCGGAAGTAAGTGGAATGAACAAGGGTTGCAACCCGAAATTGAAGTCTGAATCCTCCAAGGAATGGCATGAATCCAATCCCATCCTGCTTCAGCCTTTTGATTGTGCATTGTTTCTTGAGATCACCTGATTAACTTGAACTACATCAGCGGCAGTTCATAAAATCTACCTAACAGACGGACACAGCTATATTGCGTCCGTCTGTTAGGTTTTTTTGCAGGCAGATCTATAATGAATACAGAAAGACTATGTATACATCGACAATCATAATATATCATGATATATTATTATGTAAATCACGAATAATAAGAGTCAGGAGATAGTGAAGGTCATGAACGAACCGACGTCTTCTAAGCCGATGTATGAGAAGATCTTTGACGAAGTGAAGGAGAGCATTTTGACTCAAGCCTATAAGCTTGGAGAGCGTGTTCCTTCCGAGAAAGAACTGGCTGATAGCTATAATGTAAGCCGTATTACCAGTAAAAAAGCGCTTGAGCTGCTGGCCGCCGAGCATTTGATCGTCCGTAAGCCGGGCAGGGGCTCGTTTGTGGCCGATCCGGTCGCTGAACTTCAGGAGCTGCCTCCCGGAACAAGTACCGGAATCCCTGCAATCAATGTTGAAGAGAAGACCATCGGGCTGATCATCACCGATTTTGGCAACAGCTACGGTACGGGTCTGATCTATGGCATGGAGCAGGCTTCACGCGATAATGACTGCTTTCTGGTCTTGCGGAGAACCTTCGGTATTCCCGAGAATGAAGAGCAATCCATCCAGAAGCTGCTCAACCTGGGTGTGGATGGACTGATTATCTTCCCGGCGCAGGGCGAATATTTCAACGCGGAAATCCTCAAGCTGGTCATTGGCCGTTTCCCCCTGGTGCTGGTGGACAGACATTTAAAGGGGGTAGCCGCCGCATCGATCAGCACGGATAATCTTCAGGCAGCGCTTGAAGCCACAGAGTATTTGTTTGATTTGGGACATACCCATATATCGTTTCTTTCGCCTCCGCCGGTCGATACCACTGCCGTCGAGGACCGGATTGAAGGCTTCATACAGGCACATGCCCAGCGGGGAATCATGGTGGATAAGGAGCTGTGGGTCAGTGACTTAACCTCGACATTGCCGAAGTTTTTTAACCCGGATAATATTGAACATGATCTCGTGCGCCTGGAATCCCATCTGAAGAGCCACCCTGACATTACTGCACTGTTTGCCATCGAGTACAATATTGCCTTGCTCGCCAAGACAGCGGTGGAACGTCTGGGACTGCGCATCCCCGAGGATATCTCCATTATTTGCTTCGACAGTCCGCCGACACAACTTGGAGGAGGTTATGCCTTCACCCATATGCGCCAGAATGAAGAAGAGATGGGGCGGCTTGCGGTAGAGAATGTGCTGACAATTATGAACGGGCATTCTGTACCGAATAAGGTAATGCTGGAGGCGAAGCTGATCCCCGGCAGCTCGACCGGACCGGCAGTTCGAAAGTAACGGCAACAGATAGCGACGAACCCATTCAATCGGATGGGTTTTTTTATATCCAGATTCTTGAAATGATATATCATTAAGTCTAAAATATTGATTGACATATTATTTGTATACCAATATACTATTTAATGAAAGCGCTTAATAAAAATACAAAAGGGAGGTTATTTCTACTGTACTCTTCAAATGAACTACCCCAATCCATACAACGGCTGGCTGCACAGGTTCGGACAATATTGCAGGACCGCCCAAAACTGGCGGACATGTTCGAACAATGTTTATCGAACACCTGGAATACAACAATAAAACGCAATAAAGACGGAAAGACCTTTGTCATTACTGGTGATATTCCTGCCATGTGGCTGAGGGATTCTGCCGCACAGGTCAGGCCTTTTCTGATCCTTGCCGCTGAAGATGAAGAAATAGCAGACATGATCGAAGGATTGGTTAAGCAGCAATTTGCTTTTATCGAGATTGATCCTTATGCAAACGCTTTTAATCAAGAGGCGGATGGACGGGGGCATCAGGATGATCTCACGGCAATGAACCCCTGGATCTGGGAGAGGAAATACGAAGTAGATTCCTTATGTTATCCGATCCAGCTCAGCTATTTACTGTGGAAGAATACCGGACGGACCAGCCAATTTGATGCTGCTTTTGAAAAAGGGGTCCGGCGGATTATTGAACTGTGGACCACCGAACAGAACCATGAGCGCGATTCCCTCTATACGTTTCAACGCCTACATGGAGCGCCAACGGATACATTGGTCCGTGAAGGCAAAGGCAGCCTGACGGCCTATACAGGAATGACCTGGTCCGGGTTTCGACCAAGCGACGATGCCTGCGAATATGGCTATCTCATCCCGGCCAATATGTTCGCTGTCGTTGTTCTCCGGTATGTGTGTGAAATTGCCGCTGAGGTGCTGAACAGCTCTGAGCTTGCAGCTTCCGCGCAACACCTGCTGGAGCAGATCGAAAGAGGTATCCGGCAACACGGTACTGTGGACCACCCTGAGTTTGGGACTGTGTATGCCTATGAGACAGATGGGCTTGGTAGTGTGAATTTGATGGATGATGCCAATGTTCCCAGCCTGCTCTCCATTCCTTATCTCGGCTACTCTCCAGTTGATGATCCTGTATATATGAATACCCGCAGCTTCATTTTGAGCAAGAGTAATCCCTATTTCTATTCAGGCATAGCCGCAGCAGGCATAGGCAGTCCCCATACCCCAAACCGTTATATCTGGCCAATCGCCTTAGCGGTACAAGGAATGACTTCAGGAGATACAGAGGAACAGCAATCCATTCTTGACCGGCTGGCGCAGTGTGATAACGGTACCGGGTTTATGCATGAAGCTTTTCATGCAGATGATCCCGGCGCGTACACCCGTCCCTGGTTCTCTTGGGCCAATATGATGTTCTGCGAGCTGGTGCTCATGCGCTGCGGAATCGAAGTAAAGCGCAGCTAAATGAACGGCAACAATGACATACCAAATAGTCTGAGGGGGATGAAATCAATGAAGAAATGGTTGATTACAGCACTTACTCTGGTGACGGTCTCTGGCCTGGCCGCCGGGTGTGGCGGTAATTCTGGCAATTCCGGGGATGCCAATGCAGGGAAAAGCGGAACAGAGCAAGGCGGCAAGAGTGCAAAGAAGACAGAGCTTACTTTCTGGGGGGACTGGGGCGGAGAAGGCCAGAAGCAGTTCGAAACGATGGTCGATGCTTTTAACAAATCACAGGATAAGATTCACGTGAAATACGTGCTGCAGCAGGATATGATCACTAAGTTTCTTACTGCGGCCACGAACGGCGGTGCTCCTGACATACTTTTCTGGGACCGCTGGCGGACTTCACTTTATGCGCCCAAAAATGTGCTGCATCCGGTGGATGACTATTTAACACGTGATGGGATCTCCAAAGATGATTTTTACAGCGAATCGCTGAACGAACTTTCTTACGACAATAAATTATACGGTCTGCCGCTTACAGTAGACGCTCGTGCACTATTCTACAATAAGAAGCTGCTGGCCGAAGCCGGGCTTCAGCCGCCGACGACTTGGGATGAGCTTGAAGCGGCGGCTGCGAAGCTGACGAAATGGAACGGAGACAAGCTTGAAGTAGCAGGCTTCTCCATGGCAGACCTGGGATTGTTCAACATGTATCTCCAGCAGGCGGGCGGCACCATGCTGACAGAAGACGGGAAAACTAACTTCAACAATGAGCAGGGTAAGCAGGTGCTCGAATTCTGGGACCGGATGATGAACAAAGATAAAGTGTACAAAGTGGGCTTTGAGCTGGGGCTCGGAGAAGGCCAGGATGCTTTTGTTACCGGAAAAGTCGCTATGCTCTATTCAGGCCCATGGATGCTCAGCACTTACAATAAATACGGCAAAGACCTGGAATACGGCGTTGTTCCTCCGCCAGCAGGCCCTAACGGTGACAAAGGCAGTGTGATGGGCGGCTTCGGCCTGGTTATTCCTGAGGGCTCCAAGCATCACGATGAGGCCTGGGAATTTATCAAATGGTGGACGGCTAACAAAGACAACGCTCTGCTGTGGGCTAAGACCAGCTTGAACCTGCCTGGCTTCAAGCCTTCGATGGAGGACCCGTTCTTCAAGGATGATCCACTGTGGAAACCTTTTATGGAAACCCTGGAATTTGCTAAGGTCCGCCCGTCACATCCCGGCTATTCCGTAATGGAGACGGATGCCTTAGCGCCGAATCTTCAGCTTAACCAGCAGAACAAACTGAGTATTGAGGACACACTTAAGAAGTCTCAGGAGCAGGGAGACCAAATGCTTAAGGATAACGAAGTTGTGAAGTAGCAGTTGTAGCAGCAGGGAGGCGGTGCCTCCCTGCCACTATGGAACCTTGCCGCATAATGAAGGGGGGAGTTGTATGGCTTCCATGAGAAAAGTGGAAAGACATCAGGCGCGGACTGCTTATTTGTTCATCACGCCTACAGTGCTGCTGTTCGTGGTCTTTACAATTATTCCAGTAGTAATGGCCTTATATCTCAGCTTTACCAATTATGATGTGCTTAGCCGAAATGACTGGATCGGGCTTGATAACTACCGGCGGCTGGCTCATGATGATCTGCTGTGGAAAACCTTCCGCAATGTGTTTCTGTATTCGCTGATTTTTGTGCCGCTCAATATTCTAATTTCACTGCTATTGGGACTGCTGCTCAGCCGGGCGTGGCGCGGGGTGAAGCTGTTCCGCACCTTTTATTATCTGCCTACGCTGACTTCAGCTGTCGCGGCAGCAACGGTATGGATCTGGCTGCTGCACCCGGAATTTGGGCTGATTAACGGATTGCTCTCCTACGTTGGGATTACAGGACCGGCCTGGCTGTCCGAGACAAGAACGGCCATGCTCTCAATAGTCCTGCTGACACTCTGGCAGTCCGTCGGCTCTAATATGATTATTTATCTGGCAGGTCTGCAAGGCGTTCCGGATTATCTGTATGAATCGGCCCGGCTGGATGGTGCTAACAAAATGGATTGCTTCCGGTATATCACTTGGCCGCAGTTACGTCCGACTACTTTCCTGGTCAGTACCATGGCGATCATCGGTGCACTGCAGCTGTTTGACCAGGCTTTTGTTCTGACGCAGGGAGGGCCGGCCAATGTCACGAAGACACCGGTCTATCTGATCTACCAGCAAGGCTTTAACCAGCTGCAAATGGGCTATGCTTCTGCGCAGGCATTTGTGCTGGCGATGGCCATCCTGGTCTTTTCACTGATCAATATGCGGATATCCAAAGCGGAAGAGTCAGTCATTTAAACAGGGCTGCCCAGGAAAAAAGGAGGCTTACAGCTATGGGTGTTACCGGCGGCTCCGCCCTGAAGCGGGGCATTAACAAATCCATTTATTATATCGTATGTATCGTTATTGCAGTTGCCATGTTCCTGCCATTCTATTGGAGCGTACTAACGTCCCTGAAACCGGATGAGGAAATCTTTGCGATGCCGATCCAATGGTTTCCGAAGCATTTGACTTTTGATCATTACCGCAAAGCATTCTCGACCGTGCCATTTGCTTTATTTTTCTGGAATTCGCTTGTTCTTGCCGTATCTGGTGTACTGGCCAATTTATTCTTTGGCTCACTCAGCGGCTACGCTTTTGCGAAGCTGAAATTCAGGCTCAATAAGCCGGTATTCCGGGTGCTCCTGGCTGCGATGATGATCCCCGGCATCGTAACCATGATTCCGACCGTTTATGTGATGCGCCATATTCCATTCGCCGGAGGCAATGATCTTTTCGGCAGTGGCGGCAACGGACTGATGAACTCCTTCTGGGGCATTATTCTGCCGGGCGCATCCGGGACGTTCGCGGTGTTCTTCATGCGGCAATTTTTCCTCACCCTGCCCAGCGACATGCTGGAAATGGCCCGGATTGAGGGCTGTGGTGAATTTAAGATCTTTTGGCGCATTTACCTGCCGCTCACGAAACCTGCACTGGCTACCTTAAGCATCTTTACCTTTCAGGCAGGGTGGAACAGTTTCCTTTGGCCGATGATCGTCTTAAATGATCCGGATAAAGCGACCATTCAAATGGGGCTGCAGGCCTTTTCCTATAACTTTCAGACCGATTACGGGCCGATGATGGCGGGTGCGCTGGTCGCGATTCTGCCGATATTGGTGCTCTTTTTGGCCCTGCAGCGTTATTTTGTTCAGGGCATTGCGTTCAGCGGTATTAAAGGGTAAGCAGCTACTGAAACCAGATCAGATATGAGGAGAGAGAGCCTTATGAAGCAATTGAAAATTGAGCCACGACTGTGGGAGGAACGGGCGGACAAGGCGCAGGAAGCGCTGGATCATTATTTCTGGAACGAAGACTTGGGCATGTACAACATTGAGACGCCTTGCCCGAATGGGGAATGCAACACTATATTTCACTATTGGTGGATGGCTCATGCGGTGGATACGCTGGTGGACGGTCTGCTGCGGACAAGAGACAGACGGTACGAAGAACGTCTCGTCTCGCTGCATGAAGGTCTTCTCCGCCGCAATGGCGGAAGTTGGCCGAATGAGCTCTATGATGATATGGAATGGATGGCACTATCATGGCTACGTGCGTATCAGGCAACGGGGAAGGAGAGCTACAAGCAGACCTCATTAATTCTGTGGCAGGACATCAAGACGGGCTGGAACGAGCATATGGGCGGCGGCATCGCCTGGCAGAAATCGCAGCTTGATTATAAAAACACCCCGGCCAACGCGCCTGCCGCCATCCTGGCTGCCCGGCTGTATCAGGCCTTCGGTGATCCGCAGGATCTAGAATGGGCAGAACGGATTCTAAGCTGGCAAAAGAAACATCTCGTCGACCCGGAAACCGGTTTTGTCTGGGATGGGCTGAACCGTGAGGGGGATGGCACAATCGATAAAAACTGGAAATACACCTACAATCAAGGAGTGTATATAGGCGCCGCAATTGAACTGTACCGGATTACGGATCAAGCCGGCTACCTTGAAGATGCCCGGCAGACCTTCGCCGCAGCCGTTGAAGAGCTAACCGGTCCGCAGCTCAGGGTGTTGCCGGATGAGGGCGGCGGAGATGGCGGTCTGTTCAAGGGCATACTGGTCCGCTATACCGCCGAACTTGTAAAGTCCGATCCTGAGGCCAGAGAAGCTGCATCCTTTCTTCAAAGAAATGCGGAACTGCTTTGGGAGAGAGGGAGGGCGGAGGAAAGTTCGTTGTTTGGAACGGACTGGTGCCACCCGCCCGGCGGCATTGTGCAGCTAAGCTCCCAGCTCAGCGGCATAAAGCTGCTGGAGCGGATCGCTGAACTTGGCACTATTATCGGTGAATAATTAACGCCAGATGGGGATGATTCTATGGACATTTTTGCTGAAGCTTCAGCACAGGCGGACTGGAAGGCGCGTGCGGACTGGCTCCAGCGCTGCCTTCAGCAGCATTATTACAATGAAGAGACCGGTATTATGAATCAGTGGTTTCCCAAAGCGCATATCCGTCCGGACGATAACTTCTATTATTGGTGGCAGGCCCATGTGATGGATGTGCTTGTCGATGCTTATGAACGTACGGGAGATCCCGCAGCTCCCCTGCGTATCCGAGAATTCAGCCGCTGTCTGTGTGCTTATAATGGCGGTACCTTTTCCCATAATTATTATGATGATATGGAGTGGACGGCTCTTGCGCTGCTGCGGGCGTACCAGGCTACCGGGGAAGAAGAATACAAGAATGCTGTGCTGGAGCTGTGGTCTGATATTCAAACCGCGTGGAACAGCCATTTCGGGGGAGGAATGGCCTGGAAGAAGGATCAGCTGGATTATAAGAACACCCCGGCTAATGCACCCGCAGCCATTCTGGCTGCCCGTTTGTACGGATTGTTCCGGGATCCGGAGGATCTGGAATGGGCGGTCCGCATTTACGAATGGAACAAAGCCCATCTGGTGGATCCCGGCTCCGGCTTTGTATGGGACGGAATTAACAGGCTGGGAGACGGCCAGATTGATTATGACTGGGAATTCACTTACTGCCAGGGAGTGTTTCTTGGAGCGGCGCTTGAACTGTACCGTGTTATAGGAGAGCAGCAATATGCAGACGATGCCCTGCGGACAGCCGACACAAGCATACGCCGCCTGTGCCACCCGGTTACACTCATGCTGCCTGATGAAGGCATTGATGACACCGGATTGTTCAAAGGAATTCTGATCCGCTACTGGGTTCAGCTGGAGAAGCAGTTTCCTGGAACACTTCCTATCCGTAAAGTTATCCTGGCGAATGCCCACGCTTTATGGACGAAAGGACTGGACCACGAGCTGGGACTCTGCGGCCCTTCATGGGAGCTTAAGCCTTTACTGCCGGTTCAGCTCAGCGTGCAGCTGAGTGGATTGATGCTGCTTGAAGGTATTGCCGCTTTGGAGAATCAGCGGTATGAGTGAGGCAGAGAATCTCAGGTTATCTAAGATATATTTCTAATCTAACATCTGCTCTAAAGACTGAAAATTCAGATCGGGAACAGCATTAACGGAGAACGTTAGTTCAATAAACCAGCGGCAGTCTAGGACTATATTTTCCAATCGAAGACTGCCGCTGGTTTATTATTGAATTCAGTTAGAGTTTAACTTCTTCGTTCCGGCTTGGATCGCTGTATTTATAGATACCAGGGTTCAGTTCAATCTTTTCATCAAAGGGAATACCTTTGTAGCTATCGATATTAACCCCTGTAGATACCATACCCTTAGGTGTAATTTCAGGTACTATTTCTTTGCCATTAATCCGTACCGTAGTTTGGTTAACACCCTTGAAGCGAGGGGATTCGGAATGGGACTCGACTATCAAATTTTCGCCCTCAATATAATACGTGAATTGAATATCAAATCCATCCACATTAAGTTTGGCGAACTGCTTTTCTTTCTTAGGTTTATTTAGCGTGATCCAATTCTTAGAGGTATCCCGTTTTTCAATGACAGCATCTTTTAATTTAAGTTTCATTGGAACATCAGACCAGTCCTTATACCACTCCGAAGATTCAAATTCAAATAAATGCTGATAGCTTTCGGGATGATCTCCTTTTAAAACCCGATCCCCGGCGATTGTTTTATCCCCTATAACCAGCTGAGCAGTTTTGTAGTGGACAATTCCTTTTTTAAGCGATTCTTCTTCATTGATTAGGATCTGGATAACTAAAGGGGTAATCACCAGCTGATCGAACGTTATGCCTGTCTTTTTTTGGACTTCAGGACTGGTGTGCAATTTCTTAGTGTACATAGCTTCACTTGCCTTTTTTCCATCTGCTTTAAAATCAAACTTCCAACTGCCCGAAATCCGTTTTGCTTCTTCAATGTAACTAAAATGAAGACTGGCATCCTTCCAATCGGGTTCAGTCATATCGAATACCTGTTCAATAAACAAATCCGAACCTTCGCTAGGCATGATGGTAGGAACTGCTTCTTTCACTTGACCACCAGCATTAATTACCAGTTGCGGGGTGCCGCGTCCCAAGTCAGCTGGTGAAGCAGCGACTCTATAGCGGATAATGGTTTGATTTGAAGCTTGTCGAACGGATTCAATATGGAGGGTTGGATACTGTGTAGATCCGGTAACAATCGTATCTCCGGCTTGAGGGTTAGATTCTAAGGGAATATCCCTATTACGGAGAAAAATAAGATTTTGCGCTTCAAATTTGTAGTCTTTTTTATCATCCTTTAAGGTATCAGGGGTTTCGTATACACCAAGGAGTTTCTTGCTTACCGGGTCGTATTCTAAATTGCCGTATACTTTTGCCTCACTACCGGATTCACTTGTCATGGTATTTTTCTCTGTAGCAATTCCAATATATTGGCTTAGGTCGGTTTTAGTATCCAGAGATATGAGCATTTTCATTTTTTCTCCATCCGTTACCACACCGTTCAAGTTCATTGTAACTCCAGAACTGGAAGCTTGGAGATCATACTGCTGGCCGATACCGTTTTTTAATGCATTGGTCACACTACGGCCGCCAATTTCATCCCAATTCATCGTCACACTAGCGTATACAGGAATGGCGACAAGCAAGATGCATGAGAAAACGATACTGATGGGAACAACCTTCGCACGATGTCTAGGAATATTCTGCGAAGGCTGCAGATTTATTTGGCGTTGATATGCTTCTTTTTCTATGGCTGTCCACATTAAATCATAATCCGGCAGGGGAATGTTCTTATCCTTTACATTATACTGATTCATTGCTGCTCATCTCCTTTAGTTGAGTTCCAACCATCTTGCCCTTTAACAGCTTAAGCCCCTTATTTAGTCTGGATTTTGCAGTTCCTTCGGGTATGTCCATCACTTTAGAGATCTCGGGTACAGTCAATTCGTTAATAAAACGAAGGACTACTACCATTCTGATTTTGTCGGGAAGCTTACTATATAAGCCTTGAATTTCTTTTCTAGTTTCCCGGCGATTTAAATGCTCTTCGACAGGGTTGGAGTCCTGAGACCTGGATAGTAAATAATTACGTAATTCTTTCATCACTCCTGTTTTACGCCTTCTGATCAGGCTGTTACACTCATTTGAAGCAATTCGCAAAATCCACGATTTTAAGTTCCTTACCTTTGATCTATCTGCCAAAATCACTTTGACAAATACCTCTTGGCTAATATCCTCAGCATCTGCCTGATTTTTCATCAAATAATAGCAAAAATAATAAACATCTTCTTTATATAGCTCGAAAATTTCCCGGTCAGTCATTCTGCTGCACCCCCTTTTTCTTGTTCTCATCAATAAGACAGATAGAGGCTGGCAATCGTTCATTTTTATGTACACTATAGTTTTGACAGTAGACTCCGAGAATGAGAGAATATAGTTTTGTAGAAGCTATAGATTTCAAAAAAATTTTGGAGGCCTATCAATGAATCAGCGTTTTCGTATCACACGATCAATGCAGGAAAACAATACGGAGCCATCCATCTCTTTGGATGAATGCAAAGATTACTTTGCGGCCAAACCCGACTTTGCGTACTCACAGGTTTTGACCGTAAAAGGCCCGGAAAGCAACATGTCCATTGATGGAGACTTTTTTATGTGGAAGCAGGGGGATGTGGAAATTCCTTTCCGGCTTTACATGGGTGATTTGTATGTAGCTATTTCCAACGAAGCTGTAGTTCCCAAAATGATTGAAATTGCAACGGAACTGCAAGCTGATATAGTTGAAGGGTAAAACACCAATCAAGGAGGCCATTATGCAGCCGATACATCCTCAAGACATCCAAACCGTGATCGACCGCCTCACCGGTCAGGAACTTTACCTGCACCTTGAACTCACGACAGGCGCCTATGCCAGTCATTTGGACAGCAGCCGGCCAACCGCTTCGGCGTTCATCACCAATGCGGCCGTCTCATATACGCACGGCTCCATCTCCGGCACAGGTCCTTACCGGGTCGGATTAAAGACAGCAAACGGCTGGATCTATGCTGAGGGCCTTACGCATGTTGATGAGAATGAGCATGAACGCCTTATCATGGCCGGGCACGACAGTCAAGGAAAGCTAATTGTGTCATTGCAATTAAGCCGGGAAAAGTTCTAATGAAAGCGGAGGATCAAGCAGCCATGAATACTAAACAAGCCAAACATGAGCACATCCTAGTGGTATTTCCCCATCCCGATGACGAAGCATTCGTTGCATCAGGGACATTGGCTATGTACATAGAAGGCGGCGCTCAAGTCACCTATGCTTGTCTGACACTAGGGGAGATGGGCCGCAATATGGGCATCCCGCCGTTCGCGAGCCGTGTCAGCTTGCCAGCAATCCGCAAGGAGGAACTGACAGCGTCTTGCCATGCGATTGGCATTCAAGACTTAAGGATGCTCGGCTTCCATGATAAAATGATTGAGTTCGAAGACCAGCTACTGCTGGACTCCCGCATCCTGTCACTACTCCAGGAATTGACCCCGTCGCTGGTCATCACATTCTATCCAGGGTACAGTGTGCATCCCGATCATGATGCCACCGGGGCCGCCGTCATCCGAACCATCAGCCGGCTCCCCGCGGCAGAACGGCCGCTTGTGTACTGCAGCGCCTTCGCCAGCAATCATGAGATGGTAATCGGGAAAGCAGATGTGACCGTAGACGTGACACCATTCCTTGTTAAGAAAATGGCCTCGATTACGGCGCACCGTTCGCAATTCCAAGCGGCGGAACTCGTCGGGAACCGGGAGCTGAGTGATGAAGAAATCCGCGAACGGTTCGGCACAGAACAGTTCTGGACCTACCGGTTCGATTCATCTCTATGATATAGAAACAGGTTTATGGACAAATCCCCCTGCCTTTAGGCAGGGGGATTTGTCATTTTCCACTTAAATGCTGAACCAACATGCCAACAAACCGGTTAGCCATTTGTTTATCCTGAAGTTCGCTGCTCCAATCGTTCTTGGGAATCAAGCTCATTTTCTGAAGTAAACCCATCATAGACATGAAGATAAAATGAGCGGTCTTCAAAGGCTCAGTATCTGACTTTAACGATCCATCTTTAAATCCAATGTCCAGAGCATCCAATAGGAAATGGCGTTCTTTTTCCCGGTTCACAAAATTATTGTACTGCTCTTTGAGTTCATCACTTGAGTCATAGGCTTCATAATGCAGGTCGAAGAGAAGAATAAACTTGATGTACTCTGGATGTTGCGAAGCATAATCAATCCAAGCCTCCAGCATCGAAGTAAGCATTTGTTTACCATTCATTTCGGCTGAAGCTGCTCCTCCAACAAATTGGGTCATACTCTGGAGGATTTCCATCTGAACCTCAAAGATCAGTTCGTCCATGGATTGAAAATGCTTATAGAATGTAACCCGGCTTACACCGGCCACGAGGCATACATCTTTAATATTAACTTTGAGAAAGCTTTGCTTCATAAAAAGTTCCTTAGCCGCAGCAATTAGTTCTTCCCGGTTTTTGTTTCTCAAATTCTGATGCCAGTTCTCAGTCATAGGCAGCAACCCGTTCTTTATCATTTTTTGGCTTTCGCAAGGTTAAGAAAAGAGCAGATGTAAGGATAAGTGCACCAAAAATATAGGGTATATTCATGTGTTTGTCAAACAACTGCCCCGCTAAAATCGGCCCAAGTATATTTCCTATGCTGGTATACGTTGTATTCAATCCGGCAGCATATCCTTGCCGATCACCAGCTGAGTTGGCAATCAACGTACTTACCGTTGGTCTTAAGAATGCATTAAAGGCAAAAAACAGGGCAGATACTACGATCAGATAACCTAAATTAAACTTGATGATCATCAAGAGCAAGCTTATTGCCGTGATCACCAAAGATAGACGTATAAGTTTCATCTCGCCTAGCCGCTTAATAAGATAATCGAGCAGCCAGATCTGCACAATGATGCCTATAACTGCACCTACCGTAATGATAATTGAGATTTTAGCGGCATCAAAACCGTACTTTTGTTCCACAAATAAGGCATACACCGTTTCATAATTCATCAAACCAAATGTCATGATCAGAATGAGTAGGAGATAGCGGAAATACGAAGTCCGGAATGAATTTAGGATCAGGTTGCGAAGGGGCTCCCGGCGTACCCGTTTACTAACGGATTTCCGTCTTTCCTTGGGAAGTGTCTCTGGCATAAATATACTAAGCAGCGTAGCTGCAAGTCCAAGCCCACCCGCGAAAAAATAGGGGACACGTATGCCGAATTCAGCGATAATCCCCCCTAACCCTGGACCAAGTACCATACCCAAATTCATGGAAGCCCCCAATAATCCCATTCCTTTAGCGCGGGTTTCCTGAGTGGTAATATCAGCGACATAGGCCATATTGGAAGGAACCATTAATCCAATACCTATTCCCCCGATAAATCGGGCAATATACAGAAGCGGCAAAGTCGCAGATACTGCAAACAGCAGATCCGCAATGACCGTTAAAAACAGACCGGATATGATCATTGATTTTCGGCCCCACCGATCCGAAAGCTGCCCGCCTATAGGTGAAAAAATAAACTGTGCGGCTCCAAAAGCAGCAATAAGATACCCGGCTGCAGCCCCTGAGGCATTAAATTGTTTTAAATATTCAGGAAGAATGGGGATGACCATACCTTGTCCCAATAAAGCGATAAACAGATTCAGCATTAGAATGAAAAGTGGAAATCTGGCAGACTTAGGTAAGCTGCTCATATCAAAGCCCTCCTGCGAATGGTTTACACTAAGTAAATAATAACACAATGTAAATCATTCTAATTGAAAAAGAGACCATTGTAAATGATAAATACAACTCTTTTAACGGATTGAATATTAAGAAATTAGAAATTACCATATGACTCTGATGGGTACTTAAGCTATAATGAGTTCTTAAAAAATAGAAAATGGGGCGTTATGAAATGAATCAGTTTAAAGGTGAAAAAAGCCTGCTCTCGGAGAAAAAGGAACGTTTCTCCTCCAGCGGCTTTATTTTCGCGGCTATCGGCAGCTCGGTGGGTCTGGGAAATATGTGGAAATTTCCTTATATTACAGGAGAAAATGGCGGAGCTGCTTTCTTCCTGCTCTTCATCGTCTGTCTGGTGCTGATCGGCTTGCCTGTGCTATTGGCCGAACTCGCCATCGGACGCAGTGGCCGCGGAAGCGCGGCAACGTCGTTCATCCGTGCCGGAGGCGGAAAAGGGTGGAATGCAGCTGGAATACTGCAAGTGATTGCGCCTTTTCTAATCCTCTCCTTTTATATTATTGTTGCAGGTTGGACGCTGCACTATGCAATGATTGCCTTCAATGGACAACTGTTCAGCACGACTGATTATGCAGGTGAATTTGGTTCATTTATCTCAGGGTACTTGCCGATTGTCTGGCAGGGTGTAGCCATCCTGATTACTGCGGGAGTAGTTATCCTGGGGGTATCGGGCGGGATTGAGAAATTTAATAAAGTATTGATTCCCGGCCTGGTTGTACTCCTTATTGTATTGATGATTCGTGCGCTAACCCTGCCGGGTGCAGATAAAGGGGTTTCTTTCTTCCTCAAACCGGACTTCTCGGTACTAACGGCAGAATCCGCACTGGTCGCCTTGGGACATGCCTTCTTCTCGTTATCACTCGGAATGGGGATTCTTTTAACTTACGGTTCATATGTGGATAAAAATCAGTCGCTGGGCACCGCTACACTTGCGATAGGAGCCGGAGATTTGATCTATGCGTTTATCGCCGGATTGATTATTTTCCCGACTACGTTCTCGTTTGGCATTGCGCCTGACCAAGGACCTTCGCTGATATTCATCGCTCTGCCGGCGGCTTTCTCGGCTATGCCGTTAGGTTCGTTCTTCGGCGGTCTGTTCTTCATCCTGCTGGCGATTGCCGCCTTGACCTCAGCTGTATCCCTGCTTGAAGTGCCTGTATCCTTCGCGATGGAGCGCTGGAACTGGAGCCGTCAACGTTCGGTTTGGGTATTGTCTCTGGTCTGTTTTCTGCTCGGTATTCCTTCAGCAATGTCGCTGGGAATGTTCCCTGAACTTACGTTTGGCGGCAAAGCCCTGTTCGACTGGATGGATTTCATCACCTCCAACATTATGCTGCCGCTTGGCGGTCTGCTGATCACCATTTTTGCCGGTTATTTCTGGAAGGGGGCAGCAGAAGCGGCTGGACTACAGGCGCGCTGGTTCCGCATCTGGTTGTTCATGCTCCGGTATATTGCGCCTATTCTGGTATTCCTGGTGTTGCTGCATACCTCGGGAATCCTTAAATTCTAATTCAACAACCTCATTGCAGAATGAACAAAAGAACTCTACAACCCATGTGGTTGTAGAGTTTCTTTGTTTAGAGCATCACCTAAGACTCTTCGAGTTGTCGTGAGTTTCTGTGCCGCCAACTCATACATACCAGGGACATTGCAATGACCGAGAGGATCACACCAAGCAGTCGAAATCCCCCAGCGCTGAACTTACCTCCCATTATGATGCCCAGCAATAAGGAAGAGAGAATGGTTCCCAGATATCTCGATGTCATAAATACGCCGGACGCTACACCGATCATTTCTTTTGGTGAGCTTTTGAACAAGGCCACTTGCATACCGACATTATTTAACCCGTTCCCAACACCGAATGCAGCCAACGACACACATACACTGATAACCGGTGAAGTTGGATTCATGGTCACCATCCATACCGCTCCTAGTGTCATTAGTATTCCGGATGTCAGCAACGCCGGCCCTGGTCCTGATTTATCTATCCATCGTCCGGCTAGTGGAGAAACAATGAGCGAGCACAAGCCTAAGCTTAACATCAGAATCCCTGTATGGGATTCGCTGACATGACGTACCATTTGCAAGTAGGACGGAAGCCCGAAAAAGAGTGAGTAATAAAGTACGTTAACGAGCATGAATTCGATATTAACCCAAGTCATCTCAGGATATTTGGCGAATGTGCGCAAAGGAATAAAGGGTGATGCCGCTTTTAACTCATGGCGTACGAAAGCCCCCAGTGCAAAAAGGCCAATCAGTCCGATAATGACAGGACCCAACGAGACATGGCCAGATGATTTTGCTGACAGTAATCCCACCAGCAAGGCGACCAGACCCACGATAAAGAGCAGAATCCCTGTCGCATCAATCAAATCACACCATTTACGGAACGACATCTGGGATGTAACGGATGTTGGCGGTTCGTCCTTAGGAATCATCCGCCAAGCTAACACAAAGCTCGTAACCACGAACGGAATATTGACGAGAAAGATCGCAGACCAATCCCACCATTGAATCAAGACCCCTCCGATAAAGGGCCCGATAGCTGCCGCACCGGATAGGAAAATGGACATCACGGACAGCGCAGTCGCCTGTTTCTCCGTAATATGAATTCGTACAATGGCCATTCCAACTGCAACCATCATGCTTGTTCCGATGGATTGCACAATGCGGAACACAATGAGCCACCCAAAGGTGGGGGATAGCGGAGCTAATAATGATGCAACGAAGGCTACAACAAGACCGGTTAGAAAGATCTTTCTGCGCCCGAATAGATCACTGGCCTTCCCCATGACAGGTTGAGCGATAGCACTCGCAATATAGAATGAGAAAATGATCCAGGATACCTCTGTAAAATCAAGCTGATATACCTTTTGCAGCCTTGCTATAGCCACGGAAATCATCGAAGAATTTAATGGGTTCAATAGGATCCCCAGACCCACGGAGATCATCAGCCACCTGCTGCGAGCATTCATTTTTGGTCCTCCCCAAGTGTATTGATATTATCGTACTTGAGATTGATTATTTATTCCAACGCCTTTTATGTTATGATTTCATAGACTAGAAGGAATGAGAGGGGTGTGAAATGGAACTTCTTCAACTGCAGTATTTTCTCGTAGTAGCCCGGCTGGAGCATGTGACCGAAGCAGCACGGAGCCTGCACGTTACCCAATCCTCATTAAGCAAAACGATTCAACGTCTGGAAGAAGATCTGGGAGTCCCGCTATTCGACCGGATAGGAAGGAAGCTACGCTTGAATGAGTTCGGAAGCCAATTCCTCCGCAGGGCGGAAAGGGCTTTGTTTGAACTGGAACAGGGAAAGCAGGAGCTGCGTGATTTATCCTCCCCGGAACAAGGCACACTTGAACTTGCGGTGACTGCCGCGAGCACTTTGCCAAATATCCTTCGGGAGTTTCGAAAAAGACGGCCTAATGTCCAATTTCATGTGCAAATGCTGACCACGTATGAAATGGTTAAGCTTCTTCACAGAGGAGAAGTCGATTTCTGCTTGTCCTCGCCTGCCATAGAGGAGGAGGATATTGAATGCCAAATAGTATTCATTGACCCCATTCTTGTAGCGGTTCCCAAAGGGCATCGGCTGGCAGACCGAAACAGCATTTCCTTGATAGAACTAAGTGATGAAGAGTTTATCGGTGTAAAGAGAGGTTATGGTACCCGCGATTTAGTAGAAAATGTATGCAGAACAGTTGGCTTTGAACCTAGATATGTGTATGAGGGGGATGAACCAGCAAGGCTAAGTGCGCTTGTGGAGGCAGAAATCGGCATCGCTTTTATACCAAGCACGGCAAGGAATTCTAGGGAACAGATTCACTATCTCCAAGTGGAAAATCATGACTTGGCGCGTGAGATCGCATTATTGTGGCACAAAAGCCGCTACATTTCGCCGGCTGCTCTGGAATTCCGTGAGGTCGTTGTAAACTATTTTAAGCCACTGACCTGAACATACAGGCGATGGCTTTTTTTAAAATATAAGCATTTATTTGCTTCACGGTATAAATTATCCTTCTATTTCTCGGTAACGGATACCGTCCTTTTGAGGACGGTGAGGCCGTTTCCACTTGTTTGACACAGAAGTGTTTCTCTTCTCTATCGACGCCGCTCAGATGATATGTTATCATGATAAACTGATAACGTGTTAATGAACTAAAGCGCAGCATACAGTGTGTCATTTACTAGGGGGATTAGAGAGATGAAGAGAAAAGGATTATTAATGTTATTCGTAGCTATGGCAATTGCAGTGATCGCAGGCTGCTCCGGTTCAAAAGGTGATGACGGCAAACTGGTGATCGGTATAGATGATAAGTTTGCTCCGATGGGCTTCAGAGATGACAACAATGAAATTGTCGGTTTTGATATTGACTATGCGAAAGCAGCAGCCGGGAAAATGGGCAAAGAGATCACCTTCCAGCCAATTGACTGGTCGGCTAAGGAATCGGAGCTGAATAGCGGACGCATTGATATGATATGGAACGGGTACACCATAACAGACGAGCGTAAAGAGAAGGTGTTGTTTACCAAGCCTTATCTGGAGAACAGCCAGGTTGTAGTCGTGCTGGCGGATTCGGCGCTGTCGAAGCTGAATGATTTGGCCGGAAAAGAAGTCGGACTGCAGAGTCTTTCGTCGGCTGCCGATGCCCTGAATGCCAGTCCAATCAAAGCAGAGATTGACAAGGTATCCGAATTTCCGGACAATGTGCTTGCCCTGACGGACCTGAAGTCGAAACGCCTGGATGGAGTGGTTATTGACGAAGTGGTGGCAAGATATTACATGTCTAAGGAGACCGGCACTTATAAGCTGCTGGATGAATCACTGGCTCCTGAGCAATACGGCATTGGGATTAAGAAAGGCAATGAAGCACTGCTTACTGAGCTGCAAAAGGCTCTGGATGAACTAAGCAGTGATGGAACGGCTGCTGAAATTTCAACGAAGTGGTTTGGCGAGAACAAAGTACTGAACTAGATTGTTTCCTTTAGGAGTCGGTTGAAGATATGAATATAGATTACATTATAAAAATTGCCGGGCCGATGCTTGAAGGTGCACGGACGACCGCCTTGCTGTTTCTGATTGTCATCGTGCTGTCCATTCCGCTAGGGATGCTGGTCACACTGCTGGCCAAGAGCTCAATTAAACCGCTAGCTTGGCTTGCGCACACTTATATTTACGTCATGCGCGGAACTCCGCTACTGCTGCAGCTGCTATTCTTCTGCTTCGGCTTGCCGCAGATTCCGGTCATTGGGGAATATCTGGTCATGGACCGCTTCGTTGCGGCCAGTCTTGGCTTCATCCTTAATTATGGTGCTTATTTTGCCGAGATCTTCCGTGGCGGGATGCTCTCGATTGATAAAGGACAACATGAGGCGGCTAAGGTTCTCGGGCTCAGCAAATGGCAGACCCTGCGCAAGGTAATTCTTGCCCAGATGTTCCGGGTTGCATTACCAGCGGTAGCCAATGAGTCCATTACTCTGGTCAAGGACACTGCGTTGCTCTATGCCGTAGCTGTACCAGAGCTGCTGAATTACGCGAAGACGGCGGTGAACCGCGATTTTACGGTGACCCCATTTGTAGTTGCCGGCGTTATTTATTTGCTGATGACATTAATACTAACGCTGTTCTTC
Source organism: Paenibacillus sp. FSL H3-0321 (assembly GCF_038002865.1). Lineage (NCBI taxonomy): Bacteria > Bacillati > Bacillota > Bacilli > Caryophanales > Paenibacillaceae > Paenibacillus > Paenibacillus sp. FSL H3-0321. The sequence goes on from NZ_JBBODH010000001.1 coordinate 225,865, forward strand.
AAGGCACTGGAGAAACGTTTCAAATTTGAGTAGAAGGGCTGTCCAATTATGAGTAGTATGATTGAAGTTAAGCAATTGCAGAAATCTTTCGGCAGTCTCGATGTGCTGAAGAAGATTACCTTTGATGTGAAACCGGGAGAAGTCGTGGCAGTGATCGGTCCTTCCGGTTCCGGAAAAAGTACGATGCTGCGCAGTCTTGTTCATCTGGAGGAGGTTACCGGCGGAAGTATCCTTATCCATGGCAAACCGTTGGTAGAGAACGGCAAATACGCCAGCAATGCAGATATAAGGGAGATTACCGCGACCATGGGCATGGTGTTTCAGCACTTTAATCTGTTCCCCCACCTTAGCGTACGGGGGAATCTGGAGCTTGCTCCACGAACGCTGAAGCGGGAGGGCACTCAGGATATTGCCGCCAAAAGTAAGGAATTACTCTCCAAAGTAGGCCTTGCCGATAAAGCGGAGGTGTACCCTTCCATGCTGTCAGGTGGACAGAAGCAGCGGGTAGCTATCGCCAGAGCGCTGATGCTGAACCCGGATATCCTGTTGTTTGACGAGCCGACTTCGGCACTTGATCCCGAGCTGACCGGCGAGGTGCTGCGTGTCATCCGCCAGCTTGCGGACGAGAACATGACGATGATTATCGTCACGCATGAGATGAACTTTGCCCGCGATGTGGCAGACCGTGTATTCTTCATGGATAACGGGGAAATTGCCGAATCGGGAACACCGGAGCAAATCTTTGGCAGCCCGCAGCTGGAGCGGACCCGGACGTTTTTGAATCAGGATTAACAAGAGAGTATCAAATATGAAAACAAACTAACACGTATGAATAAACGCAATATACAGCATCCTATTACTGTAGTATACATGATGCATTTCCAGAGGAGGCTACCCGAGATGAGCCAGCAGAAGCAAAGAAAAGAAGCTGGGTGGAAATCCCGAAAGCAGGACCAGCACCCCCATGGTAAAATCAAGTCGCTGAAAGAGCTTTCCAGCGAGTATGATGCGGAACATACTACGTCATAACCTAGCACTAGGCGGTAGGCTGCTGATTCCCATCGGCAGCCTATTCGGACCGCCCGCTGATCTGGAACATTTGCCAGAATACATAGTTCCAGACTGGCTATTTTCTTCCTTTGCCTGGCATTGGAATATGCCTAATGGACTCAATGGGGTGGTACAGCAGCATCCATGGACCTGAGTAACGCATTACGTCCTTGATTTTTTGACGGTAATCTTGTTTGTAACAATGGATAGGGCATTTTGCGCAAGCCGTTTTATCCTCACCGAAGCGACAGAGCGATAGTCTGTTCCTCGCATATACATTTAACTCCTGACATTCCTCGCAGAAGGCTGTATGATGATGTTTTTTCCTGCAATAGATATGAATCATTTTTGATACCAATTCTTGTTCTCTTCGAATTCTAGGCCCCTCATTTAATTGCCTTTTCACTTCTCTTGTCATGTGCGAATAGTTCCTTTCAGTGTTATAAGAATACATTAACTCTATTTATTAATGAAAACGGGTATTACTCTTTACATTTTCAAGGCATTTGCAAGGCCAACATGCCCCCGTCCTACTCAGGACAGGTGCTCAAGCAGGAAGTTAGAGAGAACGTGAGTGGCATGGAAAAAACGGGCTAAAGGTATATGATCATTACGGCATCAAACGAACGGACACCAAACCGGCTCCTGCAGAGGAGTTCAAGGTGAAACTTCAAGGGACCAAGGCTACATTAACCTGGAAAACGCCTTTCACCAGTAAGGAAAAGGTAAGGGGATTCCGTATTTATGAAAAGGATGATAAAATCAGCAAGTATTGGAGCCTTTATGTGCCGGTAAAGCCGGGAACGACGCAATATAGCACCGTTATCGAGCATTTAAATCCAGAGCTCCAATTGCATTTATTTTGTTTGTTCATACTCCGTTCATATTGCCGTTACAAGGAGTACATGTTTGTCATGTAAACTTTGCAATATCGGCCCGCTTAAGGCAGTCCAATACACAGATAAGGACAGGAGAAGATGAGTGTGAAACGACAAGAAGAGGGTACAAAAAAAAGGATGCGCAAACCACTTCGCATAATCCTTAAATCTATAGGAGCTTTAGCAGGATTAATGGTACTTTTTCTAGCCATTGTTTTTATTGTTAATCTGGTTTGCAACAAGGTGGAGCAGGGTAAAATAGAACCCTATGGCCAGTTAGTTTCTGTAGACGGAAAACATATGAATGTGCTGATCCAAGGGGAAGGCGAAGAAACAGTCGTGCTCCTGCCGGGTTTTGGAACAGCATCTCCAGCACTTGATTTTAAGATGCTGGTAGATGAACTATCTCCGTTCTACAAAGTTGTCGTGGTTGAGCCGTTCGGCTATGGATTAAGTGATGAAACCGATAAGGAGCGGACCGCAGACAATATGGTCACTGAAGTCCATGAAGCTTTGCAGCAGCTCAATATTGACCGCTTCACGCTAATGGGCCATTCCATTGCAGGTATTTACGGATTGAATTATGTTAACAAATATCCAAACGAAGTAAATGCATTTATCGGAATCGACAGCAGTGTGCCAACCCAAGGCGGAATGAATGATGGATTCCCATTAAAAACGTTTGAATTCCTCAATAAATCAGGTCTCTTAAGATTGATCAAAAAAGTAGGGAATGACCCCTATGCTTCGTTAGCATTTGATGCTCACACCGTAGAGCAATCGAAAATGATTGCAAATAAAAATAATAATAATGACACTACCTTAAATGAAATGAAAAATATTTCTTCTAATTTCAAAGCGGCTCAACAGTTGAAATTCCCAAAAAATCTTCCCGTTCTATTGTTTATCCAAGCGGATAATAAATCTGTTGAAGGCTGGATACCACTGCATGAAGCGCAGGCTAAAGATTCTGTACGTGGAAAAGTCATAAAATTTGAAGCAGATCATTATTTGCACCACACCAAATCCAAAGAAATCGTTGAAGACTTCAGGGAGTTCATGGAGCAAGCAAGCTGAGACAAGTAGGGGAAGCGGACATTTAGCGTAACTGCAAACCGGGATCACAAAATAATAACGGTCTTAAGTAAAGCTTCCCGCCGCAAGACGGGAAGCTTTTTAATTTGCCCATCAGCTAACCTAGGTAATCCCGATAAAACCTTCTGGGCAAATGAGCAGATATTTGGTGCATATAAAAAAATAAAATACCCTATTGAAACGTTTCCAAAATGGTGATAGAATAAATCCAACAAATGAATGAAACGTTTCATTTAATAAATGAAACGTTTCCAAATAGAAAGGCAGGTGCAACATGGCTAGTATTAAGGAGGTTGCTGATATTGCCGGCGTTGCAGTTGGGACCGTTTCCAGAGTCATTAACAACCACCCTTCAGTCAAACAGGAGACTCGCGAGAAGGTACTAGCTGCGATCAAAGAAATAAATTATGTACCGAATGAGGTGGCACGAAATTTTAAGATGCAGAAGTCAATGATGATTGCACTTTTGCTTCCTACAATAAGGCATCCCTTCTTTTCCGAGCTTGCCTACTATATTGAAGATGAATTGGATCGTCATGACTACAAATTGATTCTATGCAACAGCAAGGGCAAGCCCGAAAAAGAAATATATTATTTTGATATCCTGAACCAGAATAAGGTCGCAGGGATCGTAGCCATCACTTACAACGATATCGAACATAGTGTTGTGAAAGACATCCCGCTGGTTTCAATAGACCGCCATTTCAAAGATGAGATTTCCTGTGTCACCTCGGATAACTATAACGGCGGGCGTATCGCGTTACAAGAGTTACACAAGGCAGGGGTACGGCATCCGGCCTACCTGGGTTATATCGCGACGTCGATCCGGGGCGAAGTGGATCTGAGAAAAGTCGGTTTTATGGATGCTGCCAAGGAGTTGGGGCTGCCCCAAGCCGATTATGAAATTCCTGATCTCGACGAGGATCTATTGAACCCCCATCTTGATCAGATCTTAACGGCTGCACAATATAAAGAAGTTGACGGGGTGTTTGTGAATGGTGACATGCTGGCGGCTCGATATATTAAGCGGGCACGAGAACACGGAATCCATGTTCCGGAAGACGTGAAGGTAGTAGGTTATGACGGAATTCAGAAAGATGATTTGTTTTATCCTTTCTTATCCACCATTGTACAACCTGTTGAAGAAATGGCCCGGACGGCAGTACGTCTACTAATCCAAAAAGTAGACGGTGTGGAGCTTCATAAAGATCTCTACCGTCTACCGGTAACATTCAGAAAAGGCGGGACCACTTAAGGTAGCAACATTCGCTATAGAACTTTGTTCTTATAGCGAATGCAACAATATTTGTAAGTGCTTTATATGTTAAATATGCATAAAGGAGGAAACTTAGTGGTGGGGTCTAAACTGAAAAATATGCCATTAAGGCTAAAGAAAAATTCAGAAATCAAGCATTATTGGTTCATGCTCATTCCGGCTTTGGTTTGGTTGATCATGTTTCAAATCGTTCCTATGTTCGGTGTTGTAATGGCTTTCCAGGATTATAATCCGGGTGCCGGCTTTCTTCATTCAGAATTTGTTGGATTAGAGAATTTTCGGTACATGCTTGAGTTAGACGATGTGCGTCAGGCCTTAATCAATACGCTTATCATAGCACTGGGGAAAATTTCAGGGAATTTGCTCATTCCTCTCATTTTCGCTCTTATGCTTAATGAACTTCGCCAAAAATACATGGTTAAGTTCGTTCAAACTAGCGTCTATTTGCCGCACTTCTTATCATGGGTTATCTTGTCAGGGATCATGATTCAAATCTTTGGCTTCAACGGCCCGTTCAACCGGGTATTGGAAATGTTCGGATTTGAACCCGTTCAATTTTTCCAACAGGCTGGTTTGTTCAGAGGATTTATTATCGGTTCGGATGTGTGGAAAAACTTCGGCTACAACTCCATCATTTATTTGGCTGCCTTAGCGGGCATTGACGGTACTCTCTATGAAGCGGCAGGTATTGATGGGGCAAGCCGCTGGAGAAAATTATGGCATATTACTTTACCGGGAATCCGCACAACCGTTGTTCTATTAGCCATTTTGTCACTCGGCAGCGTTCTCGATGCTGGTTTCGACCAAGTGTTCAACTTATATAATCCGTTGGTGTACAGCACGGGTGATATTATCGACACTTATGTTTATCGCGCCGGTTTACAAGATTTGGACTTCAGCTTGGGTACAGCGGTCGGATTATTGAAATCGGTCGTCAGCTTTATTCTTATTATTAACGGTTACTTGTTAGCCAAGAAGCTTTTAGGGTATCGGATATTCTAATTTAGGAGGGAGAAAGTTGGTAGAGAACAGATCATTGGGGTCGAGGGCTTTCGACATTTTCAATCTAGTATTCCTTGTGTTAATGACACTGCTTTGCTTGGTACCCATATGGTATTGCTTAATGATCGCTCTGAGTGACAAGGCGGCGGTCCAGGCGGGCAATGTGTTTTTTTATCCTATCGGATTCAACTTGTATTCATTTCAAGTGATTCTGTCCGAAGCTAAGTTTTTTAGAGCGATATTGGTGTCGTTCGAACGCGTTATATTAGGGACCGCTTTCACGATGCTGGCATTAGTACTTGCTGCCTATCCTTTATCAAAGTCGGGCAAGCTTTTTCCGGGACGCAATCTTCTAATGTGGCTATTCGTATTCTGTATGCTCTTTAACGGCGGGTTGATTCCTTGGTTCATTACTCTGAAAACATATAATCTGATCGATAACATCTGGGGATTAGTGTTATGTGGGGGAGTCCCGATATTCAACTTGATCTTGATTATGAACTTCGTTAAGAATTTGCCGGAGGAGCTGGAAGAAGCAGCGAAGATAGACGGGGCTGGTCCTTGGAGATACCTGTTCAGCATATTATTACCTCTATTAAAACCCGTACTGGCTACCGTTGTTTTGTTTACCATAGTGGGATACTGGAATGACTTCTTCCAAGGCATGGTTCTCTCCACCCGGGAGGAAAGTTATCCGTTACAAACCTATATCCAGCAACTCGTAGTTTCCACTAATCTGCAGCAAATGGCTTCCATGTCCCTTGAGCAAATGAATCGTTTGTCCAAATTGAATAACGACTCGTTGAATGCAGCCAAAATTTTCGTAGCGATGATTCCGGTACTGATTATCTACCCGTTCTTGCAGAGATATTTCGTGAAAGGTATCACGCTTGGTTCCGTAAAAGGTTAACTTGTAGTCTAAGGATGTTGTCCGAGGAGGAATCCTTGAACATAAAAAACAAAAGGGGAGTTATATGCAGATGAAAAACAAAAAGGTTTATGCTGCAACTTTGTCGTTCGCTTTGCTACTCATGGGGTCACTCACGGCGTGTACTGGAAATGCTGACAATGGCAAGTCTTCTTCGGAAAACAGTTCTAATCCTGCTTCCAACAATAGCGCTGCAGAAGTACCGGCAGATCCGCTTGGAAAACAACCTCAGTTAACCACGCTTACAAGAGGAGTCCCGCTCGATCCGAACCAGAAGTACCCTGATGGCCAAGACGTAGATGACAATGCGTATACAAGAATGCTGAAGACAAAATTCAACATTGAAATTAAAAATGCTTTTACCGCATCCAATTCAGGCACGGATTATCACCAAAAGGTTGATCTTGGGATCGCTACCGGAGAAATTCCGGATTACTTGACTGAACTGACTTATACAGAATACAAAGCGATTGTTAAAGCAGGCTTGGCAATGGACATTTCCGAAGTCTGGGAAAAATATGCGAGCACGAAAACAAAAGAAGTGTACAAGTCTAACCAAGAACTCTTTGATAGCTTAGTAAAAGAAGATGGTAAAATGTATGCCATTCCTTCCTCGAATCCAATGCCGGATTTCCTGTCCGTGATGTGGGTTCGCCAAGACTGGTTGGATAAATTGAAATTGAAAGCGCCTACGAATTTGCAAGAGCTGGAAGCCGTTGCAAAAGCATTCGTTGAGCAAGATCCAGACGGAAACGGAAAGGCAGATTCGGTTGGACTTGCAGGACCTTCGATTGACGGTAAATTATATCAAGACATGACGAATTCCAACTTCGCTTATCACTTTGATCAAATTTTCGCTGCGTTCAATTCCTTCCCAGGCATCTGGGTCAAAGACAGTGAAGGTAAGGCCGTCTATGGATCCATCGTGCCTGAAACTAAAACAGCGCTGCAGAAATTAGCCGATATGTACAAGGCAGGGTTGATTTCACAAGGCATGCTCACTTCGAAGACGGAAGAATTGGTGTCGAACAATAAGGCAGGGCTGTTCTTTGGTCCTTGGTGGTTCCCGTTTGGGGATCTTGGAAACAGCTGGAAGAATGACAAAACCGCGAACTGGCAGCCTTATTCACTGGCTTCCGGCACTGATGGGATCTACTTGGCGAAGGGAGGCAACGCAGCCCGAACCTTCACGGTCATCAGCAAGGATAACAAAAACCCTGAAGCCGTCATCAAAATGCTTAACATTTATAAAGATGGTCTCTACAAACATGTTGATCCGGCAGAGCAAAAGGTACTAGGAGATGCTTCATTCCCGATGTACCAAACCTTCTCTATGGCTGATGGTCCTGCCATGGTCTTGAAAGAGACAACCAATTATCTCGAAGGCAAAAAGACGGCGGATGAGATTCATACGTATTTCCAAGACTTCGATGCTTACACAGATGATGCATTCAGTAAGATCATCGCTTCCAAAACGGAACCTTTTGATAATATGAGTATCTTGGGCTGGGATTTCTCCGGAACAAAAGCGGACGATTTCGGTACGGTTTGGGCATTTGGCGTAGGCTTGAAGCCGTACGTGGAAGGTAAATTCCAGTTCGTAAACACCTTGACCTATGAGCAAACCAAAACAATGGAAAAACGTTGGTCGAATCTAAGCAAGCTGGAGTATGAAACCTTTTCCAAAATTATCGTAGGCCAAGCTCCAATCAGCGCATTTGATGAGTTCGTAAGCAAGTGGAAATCTCAAGGCGGCGATCAAGTCACGAAAGAGATCCAACAATCGTTAGATAAGTAACACATTAAGAGAATATTGAACAACAATGAGTTCTGTCAAAAACAGAACTCATTGTTTCGATAAGACCCAATACACTATAGAGATAAAACTAAGTTGTGAGGAGAGAAGAGATGTCATCTGAAGTTATACAAGCAGAGAAATACAGACCCAAATTCCATTTTAGTCCGCCAGCGAATTGGATGAATGATCCGAATGGCTTGGTTTATTTTAAGGGGGAATACCACCTCTTCTATCAGCATCACCCTCATGGAACCAGCTGGGGACCGATGCACTGGGGACATGCAGTGAGTAAAGACCTGATCACTTGGGAGCATCTCCCTATTGCACTTGCTTCCGACGAGCTGGGAATGATTTTTTCGGGTAGTGCAGTGGTGGATTGGAACGATTCAACCGGTTTTTTCGACGGTGAACCCGGTCTTGTCGCTATTTTCACGCATCACGCCCACTCTCCTGGAGGGAATTCAATAGAGAAACAAAGTATTGCCTTCAGTAGCGATAAAGGAAGAACTTGGATTAAGTATGAAGGGAATCCCGTCCTTACTTCGGATAAGCATACTGATTTCCGGGATCCTAAGGTGTTCTGGCACAAAGAAACTGAGCAGTGGGTGATGATTGTTGCCAGTGGTCAAACCGTTTGTTTATACCGTTCTCCGAACCTGAAAGAATGGAGCTTCAGCAGCGAGTTTGGGCAAGGGATGGGTTCGCATGACGGCGTTTGGGAGTGCCCGGATTTATTTGCATTACCCGTTGACGGAGAGGAGACGGCATTGAAATGGGTCATGTTCGTGAGTATTGGAAATGAGCCACATGTTCCGGAAGGGTCTAGAACCCAGTATTTCACCGGACGCTTTGACGGGTTAGCTTTCATACCGGATCAATCCTCTCAAATGACTCGTTGGATCGATTATGGTAAGGACAATTACGCTGGCGTGAGCTGGTCTGACGTCTCTGCTAAAGATGGACGCCGGATTTATATCGGCTGGATGAACAATTGGAAATATGCAGGCGAAACTCCAACTGAAGGATGGAGGGGGGCCATGACATTTCCAAGGGTGCTGACTTTGGAAACGAGGAACGGAGACATTGCATTGATTCAGCATCCCGTCAATGAATTGGAATCCATCCGAGTGCCTCAAATTGAATCGGAAGGGAATTCCTCTGCTAAGCTCAGTTCAATTTGCGAAGGTATGGAATTAGAAACCTATGAGCTTGTTGCCGAATTCAAATGGACTGAGAGCGTGGATTCTATAGGCTTCAAGATCAGAGCCTCGGGCCAGGAGGCAACAGTCGTCGGTTACTCCGTTAAAGATGAAAGCTTATTTATCGATCGTACCCGTTCCGGAAATATTGATTTTCATGATGATTTTTCAGGTAGACATCAAGCAAAACTACAGTCCAGCCAGCAGTGCGTGAAATTTCAACTTATAGTGGACCGGACATCCGTCGAAGTCTTTGCCAACGATGGAATCCTCGCGATGACGGATCTGATCTATCCTTCCTCCGACTCATTGGGTTTATCGTTCTTTTGTGATGGCGGGGAGTTACTGTCCTATAAAATTGCAATCCATAAATTAGGGTGAAAATTAGAACAAGGCGAACTCACAGGAGTTTGCCTTGTTCTGTATCCTAGAGGAAAGCCATCGTTACATGACAGTTAGCATCGCAGGTCGATTTCAAAGGTTTTAATCTCATAAGGTTCAAGGACGAAGCAGATGCCAGCATTGTTATGCATTTCGCCATCTGGTTGTTCCATCAAGTTCGTTTCTCTCCATCCATGAATCTGCAGGCTGCTCGTCAGCTCCAGCATGTTGGAGCTTCCGGAGTAATCGTGAATACGCACGATGAGGCAGTCCGAATCCTCTGCTTTTTTGACAGCCGAGATCATGGCCGTATCGCCGGACAAGGCGAACATGGAACGGTTTGGCTGCTCTGCATGTCCCTTCGTATAGCGAATCGGGGCATTCAGGAACCAGGCTTGCTTCACGGTCTGACCGGTCAGCCAATCCCCTTGATGCGGTAGAAGGGCATAGGTGAAGCGATGCAGCCCCTGATCGGCATGCGGATCAGGATGTGTAGCGCTTTTGATCAACGTGAGCCGCAGGACATTGTTTTTAATATCATAACCGTATTTGGAGTCGTTCAACAGGCTGACACCATAACCCTTGTCGGACAAATCTGCCCATTGATGCCCGACAGACTCGAAGCGCGCCCAATCCCAGCTCGTATTCCAATGTGTCGGCCGTTTGACGTTGCCGAACTGAATGTCATAGGTTGCCTCAGTTGAGCGGATACCGACGGGGAAAGCCACCTTCAGCAATTGCTGCTTCTCGTGCCAATCCACTTCGGTCACATAGTCGATGCGCCGTTTCCCGGCATAGACGATCAGGTTCTGCGTAATTGTAGAATTACGGTACTGCCAATTGAAGCGGATGACGGCCCGAAGCGGACCGGTCTCAATCACTTCGATTGCTGTGCAATCTCGAATCTCAGTCATTTTTTCCTGATAGAAGATATCAATATCCCAAGCTTCATGTGCCAGAGGTTTATCCTCAAACACCTGCAATAGATTGCCGTTAGCACCCTTGGCCAGTACTTCCCGTCGTGCTGCTTTATCGTAAATGCGGGTCAACTGCCCGGCTTCGTTCCATGCCAATTGATAAAAAGGGGTTTCGATTCCAAGTTCTGTATGGCTGAATGGAGACAACTCCGAATTGATAGATTCAGCTTCGCCATGGAAATGTATGGTTGTATACCCGAGCGAAGGAATATCTTGCACCTCAATATACCAAATGCCTGTATCCAGCTGTGCATTCAAGCGTAGCCCTGCATCGCTTAACCAATATCCCTGCTCCATCCCCGCAGAAGCGGGAATAGCGACTATCTCCGTAATACTCCATGGTGAGGAATTCCACACCGAGAAACTGCCTGCCGTTTTCCCTGCTGCGATCGCAGTCCGGGCTTGTGTGTCGACTTGACTGCCGATCTGCCACGCTTCCTCGTATTCAACTGTACTGTCTTCGTACACCTCACGGATGGAGGAGCCTGGAATGATGTCATGGAACTGGTTGCGCAGAATGATTTTCCATCCTGAGGTCAGCGGTTTGGCTTGATACAGATTCCAGTCCTCCTGCAAAATGCTCTGCAGGGCATTCAGCCACTCGGCTTCACGATAGGCCAGTTCGAGTTTGCGGTTCATCTGTTTGTTGTAAGCTTGGCTGGTATACGTCCCGCGGTGATACTCCAGATACAATTCGCCGTCCCAGGTATGGATGTATGAACCGGTATCCGCTACCGTCTGCTGCAGCTTTTCGAAATAGGCATCTGCACGTCCGGTAGTTACCTTGGGTAGCCCGGGCAACAGATCCAGCCGCCGCCGCATCTCGAGCATTTCGCGGTTCACGCCGCCACCGCCGTCACCATAACCATAGGACAGCAACAGATCCTGATTCATCTCCTTGTCGCGGTAGGCATCCCATATTCCTTTGACCGTCTTGGGGATGATCTTCCCGTTATAGGTGTAGAACCATGAACCCGGCTCAGACCACGGTTCAGGAGTGGTGATGAAATGGGTCAATACCTCGGAGCCGTCAATGCCGCGCCAATGGAACGTATCGAATGGCATCCGGTTATACTGGTTCCAGCTTATTTTCGTGGTCATGAACGTATGAATGCCCGATTTTTTCAAAATTTGCGGCAGGGACCAGCTGTACCCGAACACATCCGGCAACCATAAGTACCTGCACTCCGATCCGAACTCCTCCTTCAGGAAGCGTGTACCGATCAGCAATTGCCGAGCCAGCGATTCGCCTGAGGTCAGATTGCAGTCCGCTTCAAGCCACATGCCACCGCCGGCTTCCCAGCGTCCTTCTGCAATGCGCTCCTTGATGGATTCATACAGCTCCGGGTAGTCTTCTTTCACATATTCGTATAGCTGGGGCTGTGTCTGCAGGAAAACATACTCCGGGAACATCTCCATCAGCCGCATCACCGTAGAGAAGGACCGCGCACATTTCTCGCGTGTATGCTTAAGCCGCCACAACCAGGCAACGTCAATATGGGTATGGCCAATACAGGTGATGGTCACATCGGATAGTTTGTCCATGGCTTCCAGGCAGGCGCTAAGATTGTCTCTGGCTTCGTAGACAGAGATGAAAAACGCCTCTGATTCGGAGTCTGCCCAGTCGATCATACGTAAGGATTGCTGAAGCGCCTGCAGCAGCTTCGTCCGCTCCGGTGCATTTGGATCCAGGATTTTTACGGTTTCGAGAATGGCCGTCCCGGTGAACACAAGATCGTCCATTTTCTCATCCAGCCAGCACAGCTCCGCCTGTTTGAAGGTATGCGTCTGATTACGCGGTTGTCCGCCTCCTTCAAGACCGGACCATAAGCGGAAGAGCAGCTCAGCTGAATTGCCTGCCGCCGAAGCAGGAAGGAATACTTCCTTATGATTGGAATCGACGCCTTGAAAAGGCTTGCCTTCCCAGTAGAAAAGGGATTCAAAGCCGGAGTTATTGCCGCCCCCGGTATCGCCGAAATCAAACAAGCCGACGATTCGTTTATTTTCCCAGGATAAAGGGATTTCAGCATCTGTACGCAGCCACAAATAGAGATCCCGGCCAGTCCAGGTCTCGTTAATATGCATTGGTTGCCAATTGGCTTCGGCACCTGGAACCGTAGGATTAATATCTTCCCGGCGGTCTTCACAAGCAAGAAATACGCTCAGGGTCTTCCGGTCCCGGTAACGGAGTGCGGATAATTCATGAATACGTGCCTGTAATTTGTTTTCGGTAAGAAACATCGTGTGGACCCCCAGTTCATATTATCGGAGGGTGAATGATTTATAGGGAAAGATCCAAATTGGGATAAAAAGTGAATAGCATAGGGGAATGCGCTCATTATAGCGCTTTCTTTTTCTTTTGACAATTGAAAGTTGAGGGGAAGGCACTGCATGTTCTATTTATTGCGCAAATTTAACGAACGGTGATACACTGAGTTGAAAATTGGCTCCGAAGGAGGCGGTCAGGCGCGAATGTCCAAGATCCGGACCTTTTATCAAAATCATCTGAAGAAAAAAATGTTTAACAAGATCCTCCTGTTCTACTCCATGGTCATGGTTCTCTTGTTTATTAGTGTCTCTATTCTCGCTTACCGCTATTATGAGCAGCGGCTCGTACGGGAGCAGATGGATGCGAGTCTTCAGGAACTAGACATCATCAGCATCAGTCTGAATCAGCAGAACGAACGGATGTATGGCGCGGTGCAGCAGATTTATACGGATGCGATGATTGGAGATGATTTGAAGTATTTCTTGACTCATGAATATGAGAACTTCCTCAAGTGGCGTCTGAATCAATATGCAAACAGCTACCGGACGGAGCGCAACAGCTTTGATTATCATTTACGCCTGCTGCTGAAGGAGGAAGCATCCATCTCGAACATTGTGCTGTACAGCTCGGACCAGGACTTTTATTACCTTCTAAACCGGGAAACGCAGCATTTTTACGATCAACCGGCGTTATCCGCTGCACATCAGGACTGGTATGAAGGGTTCCGCAATCAGCCTTGGCAGTATATGGGCAACGAGCCGCTGTTCGAGGGGAAAGCCGCCGGGGAATCCACACCTTACAGCTACGTGAATGTGCTCAAGGACCCTGTGACGCTGAAGAAATATGGTGCCATCCTGTTCGAACTCAATACAAGCCGGATTAAAGGGCTGCTGCGGGAAAAATTAAACAATACGAGCAGTCGGATAATGCTGATCACGTCGCAGGGGCAAGTGATTTTTGACTCGCAGGGGCGTTACGATAATACCGTCTATCCGTATTGGAAGCAGATGACTAAGCCGGGGGATTGGGTGAATCTGGAGGAACGCTCCAAAGTACAACTGCTGAATATCGGGAATACAGGGATGGTCGCTGCTGCCATCATTCCGGAGTCTCAAATCGTACAGAGCCTTCAAACCTTACGTTTTAGTCTCACAGGGATCGTGATCTTATGCATCATTATCAGCATCTCAGTGACGTTCACTGTTATCCGCCGCTACTCCAAAAAAATCCACAGAATTATCGTCTACATGCGGCGCTGGCAGGATGGCGATTTGAGCAAGCGGATCAAAATGGAAGGGGAGGATGAACTGCAGCAGATCTCGCAAAGCTTTAACTATATGTGTGACCGGCTGGAGTCCTATATCCAGACCGTCTATATCTCGGAGATCAAGCAGAAGAACGCACAGCTCGTGGCTCTGCAGGCGCAGATCAATCCGCATTTCCTGTACAATACGCTCGAGAGTATACGCATGAAGGCTATCAGTTCAGGGGCCAGGGATGTCGGTCAAATGATTTATATACTCGCAACAATGTTCAGGCATTTGATCAAAAAACAAACACATGTCACTCTGGCCGAAGAAATCGAGCTGTGCGGGATGTATTTGGCCTTAATCCAATACCGGTATGAGAACAAGCTACAGGTGGAAACGAACATCGAGATGCCGGTCGCCGGAAGTATCGTGGTTAAACTGCTGATTCAGCCGATTATTGAAAATTACATCGTTCACGGCTTTCGGGCGAATGACGACGATAACCGGATTTCCATAATGGCTGCAAAACAGGAGAGACACATCATTATTCGAGTGAAAGATAACGGGAAAGGCATTGCGCAAGAGAAATTAATAGAGCTACGCAAGGCGCTGCAAAGTGAGGGGGAAGCACCTTCGCGATCAAGTGATTCCCTGGGTCTAAAAAATGTACATGAACGCATTCGTTTGAATTATGGCAGCGAGTTTGGAATACGTGTGATCAGTGAGCAGGATAAAGGCTGTGAGGTTATCATCGAAATTCCATTCACAAGGGAGGACTAACCGAATGAGGAACGTATTGCTGGTGGATGACGAGCCACTCATTGTCGAAGGAATGCAGTCCATCATCGATTGGAATGCGAATCATATGCAAATTGCAGATACAGCGCGCAATGGTGTGGAAGCGCTAGCAAAACTGGACGGCTTATCCGTAGATCTGGTTATCACGGACATCATGATGCCTCAGATGACAGGACTTGAGCTGATCCGTGAGATCAAAGTACGTAGTCCCCTCACTAAGTTCATCATTCTGAGCGGTTACGAGGAATTCAATTACGTGCGGGAAGGCATTACGCTGGGTGTCGAGAACTATTTGCTCAAGCCGGTCAATATCGACGAATTGGAAGCGACGATTAAGCATATGCAGCATGATTGGGAGTGCGAGGAAATCAGACAAATCCAAATGGATCAGAGCTGGAGGATTCTGAGGAATAATATATTGCAGCGGTGGGCTAATGAAACCATTGATGCCAAAGAGTTCCGGGAGCGCGCGCAGCTGCTGGAAATCCCCTTGACCAAGTCAAATTACAGCGCTGCTGCGCTGCGAATCGTAACTGATCATGATCACGAGATGGATGATCCGCAGTTATACAGACCCGTAATTGCCGAGCAGTGTGAAATCATAGGTAGAAACCAATTACCACACGGCTGTGAGATCATCTGCTTCCCTGATCAGGAAGGGGATATCATCGTGCTGTTCGCTTCAACCGGCATGGAAGAAGAAGAATGGAAATTTCATGCGCTTCGCGGGATGAAGCAGTGGATCACGTCTGATACAGGCGCCTGTGTATGGAGCGTGAAAGGGCAGTCCGAGCAATCCTATCTGGGGTTTCCGCAAAGCTGCAAACAAGTGAAGCTGTGGCTTGAGAATCATTTGTTGGGCGAGTCAGAGACTTTCATAGTGACATCGGACTACGAAAGAGAAGCCGATCCTGCATATGAGCAAAGGGAGCCCGCTATGGATCAATTCCATAAGTTGCTCCGGGACGGGAAAAGTCTTGAGGTTGACCGGTTTATCGACGACTTCTTTGATGTTCAGGCAGAGGATGGGCACTCGGCAAGAACGCCGTTCTTCAACTCCGCAATTCAGCTAATGCTGGCGGCCAAGACTTTGGAAAAGACTCCGGATTACGGAGGCGTATTCGCTCCCTTATCCAGAATTCATACTCGCAGCGGGCTGAAGCGGCTGGTGAAAAGGGTGATCCAACAAACACTTGATACATACCATGCGACTGAAAGGGACTATAGCCCGCATGTGATGGCTGTACTGGATTTCGTGAAAAACACTTACAAAGAGGAGCTTTCGCTGAAGACGCTCAGCCAGAAACTGGACCTTCATCCCAACTATCTGGGGCAGTTGTTTCAACAGGAGGCAGGCACCAGCTTTTCCGATTATGTGAACCAGTACCGGATCGAACGTGCCACCCATCTGCTGCTGTACTCGGACAAAAAGACGGCGGAGGTGGCAACGGAGGTAGGCTATTGGGATACATCTTACTTTTACAGGCAGTTCAAAAAATATGCCGGCGTTTCCCCGACAGAACTGCGTTCGATGTATATGAAAAAGTAGTCCGTGACCTGCCGGTTCTAAAAAACACACCTTGCAGAGGTGTGTTTTTTAGTGAAATGAATGCGCTATCTTTAATTAATCCATCATTTTATTGTATTTTTCAACTATCTCGGCGGCTGCCCGGCTTTCATAATAAAGACAGGGGTGAACGGGAAATTCCAAAACACCAAGTGAGCTGAAGTTTACCATTGTTGATTATAGGGGATGAACAGTGGATGAACTCAGCTACAAGTGAATCAAAGGAGGGACAGCCGTGCTAGGCATCTTGAAGAAACTGATGAAGAATAGGGCGTTTCTTCTGCTGGTATTGCCGGGAGCAGCGTGGTTTATTATTTTTGCTTATTTGCCGATGTTTGGGACGATTATTGCCTTTAAGGATTTCCGGATTCATCCGGGAGGATTTCTTGAAAGCGTTTTAAAAAGCGAATGGGTCGGTTTCAAAAACTTCGAGTTTCTGTTCTCGACCGACGATGCTTATATCATAACGCGCAATACGATTCTTTATAACGTCGGTTTGATCATGCTTGGACTGGTTCTCGCGGTTACGCTTGCCATCATTATGAATGAGCTGTTAAATAAACGGCTGGCGAAATTTTACCAAACCGCAATGTTTATGCCGTATTTCCTCTCATGGGTTATTATTAGCTATTTTGTATTCTCGTTCCTCAATGTAGAAAAGGGCGTGTTCAATCAGCTCCTTGTCTTCTTTGGCGAAGACCCGGTCAGTTGGTACAGCGAGACGAAATTTTGGCCGTATTTTCTTATCTTTCTGGGTCTCTGGAAAAATGCCGGATACGGGAGCGTCGTCTATCTTGCAGCAATCGCCGGCATCGACCGCTCTTATTATGAGGCAGCAATGATCGACGGCGCTACCAAATGGAATCAGATTAAGTTTATTACACTGCCGATGCTGAGGCCGCTTATGATCATTTTGACAGTTCTGGCACTCGGCGGCATCTTCCGCTCGGATTTCGGCTTATTCTACCAGGTTCCGCGGGATTCCGGTGCACTGTATCCGGTCACCAACGTTATCGACACGTTCGTGTATCGAGGATTGACGATCATGGGTGATACAGGTATGAGTACGGCTACGGGCCTTTATCAATCCGTTGTCGGTTTGATTCTCGTTCTGCTCGCGAATTACGCTGTACGCAAAATTGAAAAGGATTATGCCGTATTCTAAAAAAATCGGCAAGGGGGGTGCCTGCAATGAATGACTTAAGCGAATCTATGGAGAGAACGTTGCTCTATGCTCCCAGGAAGAAGACCAGGGACATCAATGCGATTAGTCCATTATGGAATTTTATATTTAATGTGGGGGTGTGCTTATTCGCCCTATCCTGTATCTTCCCGTTTATTTTTATCATTATCATTTCCTTTACGGACGAGAAGACGTTGGCCATCAACGGCTTCAGCATCCTGCCCGAGGTGCTCAGTCTGGACGCCTACCGGTTTCTGATGCGGTCCGGTGAGCAAATGGTCCAATCCTTGGGAGTGACCCTGGCCGTAACGGTCATTGGAACAGTTCTGACGCTGTATCTCGTTTCTACATATGCGTACGCAATTTCACGCAAGAACTTTGACCAGCGCCGGTTCTTCAGCTTTCTCGCCTTCTTCACCATGCTGTTCTCCGGGGGACTGGTCCCGGGATATATCGTCGTTACGCAAGTACTTCATTTGCGGGATTCCATCTGGGCGCTGATATTCCCATCCATTCTGAACGCATTCTATATTATCGTCATGCGCACCTTCTTTACGACGACTGTACCGGATGCGATCATCGAATCGGCCAAGATCGACGGAGCAACCGAATTTGGCATCTACACACGTATTGTGCTGCCAATCTCGCTGCCGGGTATTGCGACTATCGGGCTTTTCAGTACACTTGGCTTCTGGAATGACTGGTTCAATGCGCTTCTGTATATTGATAATCCAAATTTAATTCCACTACAAACACTGTTAATCCGGATTCAGAACAATATGGACTTCATCGTACAGAACAGCAGCCAGGTAGTATCTTACGACATTGCTGCGACCTTGCCGACAGAAACGGTCCGTATGGCGATGGTTGTGCTGGCTACGCTGCCAATCGCGCTGGCGTATCCGTTTTTTCAAAAGTATTTTATCCAAGGACTTACGATTGGTTCGGTTAAGGAATAAGTTGGATAAGTTGTAGCTGCCCGAAGCAGGGCAGTAACAATAGATATTTATATTGATTAGGGGGAGACATATGAAGTCCAAGAAAATTGTATTGCTGATGGTTGTGTTTCTGTTTGCACTTGCTTCCACGTTGGCTGGCTGTGGCGGCAACAACACGAAGGAGAACAATAATGGGAATACGCCGTCCGAGACCCAAGCGGCTAGTCCAACGGAATCTGGCGACCAGACCGGGGATAAGCTGGACCCTGTAAAGCTCAAGGTATACCTCATCGGTGGACCACAGCGTGACCTGCCAAAGATTCAAGAGGAAATGAATAAATATTTGACGGACAAAATCAACGCAACCGTCGACATCACAATGATTGACTGGGGCGACTACTCGAAACGGTTACCGGTTATCACAGCTTCCGGGGAGAATTACGATATCGCTTTCACCTCATCCTGGGCTTTTGACTACCTGCCCAACGCGACTCGGGGTGCATTTTTGCCAATCAATGATTTACTGGAAAAATACGGTCAGGATATCATAAAAGAGCTCGACCCGCGTTTCCTGACTGGATCGCAGGTGAATGGCAAAAATTATGCCGTGCCGGTGAACAAGGAGCTGGCTTCGCAATGGGTATGGCGTTTCAACAAACAGTATGTCGACAAGTATAAGATGGATATTACAAAAATCCGCACCCTAGAGGATCTCGAACCTTATTTGAAACAAATCAAGGAAGGCGAGCCGGCTGACATTACACCACTGGCCGTACCGAAAGGCTTCAAGCCTTATATGCCGTTCGACTTCCTCCTGGGCGACGAGTTCCCGGTGGGTATGAATATGAATTCAACGGATGGCAAATACGTAAATATTCTTGAATCCGACGAACTGAAAAGCTCGCTCAACACCATTCGCAAATACTATCAAGCCGGATATCTGCGCAAAGATGTTGCAACTCTGGAAGGCATTGATAACATCAAGACAGGTAAATGGTTCGCTGACCGCGAGCAAACACAGCCTTATGCAGAATTGGGCTGGTCGAGAAGTGCGGGCTATGACATCGTGACCTCACCGATGCAGGACCCGGTTATCTTTACAGGCTCCGCTACCGGTTCTATGCACGCAATCTCGGCGAATTCCAAAAATCCGGAGCGTGCGATGATGTTCTTGAACCTGCTCAATACGGACAAATATTTGCGCAATCTGATCAACTATGGTATCGAAGGTACGCACTATAAGAAGATCTCTGAAGACGTCATTGAAGATCTGCCGGCCATGAAAGACGGGTACCAGATGCCGGGATTCGCACTAGGCAATCTTTTCCTGACCTACAGCCACAAGGAAGACCCTGCGGATAAATGGGAAGCGTTCAAGGAGTTCAACAATTCCGCCAAGGTTGCTCCAAGCTTTGGCTTCAACTTCAACCCTGATCCAGTAAAGACAGAAGTAGCGTCCATCTCGGCGATCGTAAAAGAATTCTATCCACCTATCATGACAGGTGCGGTCGACCCGGATGAACACCTGCCGAAGGCAATCTCCAAGATGAAGGCTGCCGGTCTGGATAAAGTCATAGCAGAAGCACAGAAGCAATACGACGAGTGGAAAGCAGCCAATAAATAAATCTGGCATTAATCTACTATTTACAACACAGATTGATCAATTGGAGGAGGATGGCATGAAAAAGATAGGTGCAGGTTTTATCTTCTTAGTTATGATGTGTGCTGCATTATCCACTTCTGCGTTAGCAAAACAGCCTTATTCATCCTATTGGTTTCCAGAGCAATTGCTTCAGTGGAGTCCTGCATCCGACCCGGATGCAGCATTCAACCGCAGTACAATCCCGCTGCAGGACCGCTTTGTGGGAGCAGAAGTCAACTCGCATGCGACTAAAGCGCCGAAGGTTATGGCTTTATCGGCACTCAATTCGGGAACAAGTGGAGTACCCTCACAGGGCTCTGACAAATTCGGGGCAAACACGTTTACCTATTGGCAATATATTGACAAACTGGTCTATTGGGGCGGCTCGGCCGGCGAAGGGATCATCGTGCCTCCAAGCGCCGATACGATCGACGCAGCTCATAAGAATGGCGTGCCGATCATCGGAACGGTGTTTTTCCCGCCAACGGTGTATGGCGGGAAATATGAATGGGTAAAGCAGATGCTTCAGCAGAACAGCGACGGCTCCTTTCCTGCCGCTGACAAGCTGATCCAGGTTGCGGAGCATTACGGATTTGACGGCTGGTTCATTAACCAGGAGACTGAGGGTGGAACGCCGGCTGACGCACAGCTAATGAAAGCTTTCCTGAGTTATTTTGAATCGCACAAGTCTACATCTATGCACATCGTATGGTACGATTCCATGACCAAAGAAGGCAGTATCAGTTGGCAGAATGCACTAAATGACAAAAATGCGATGTTCCTGCAGGACAATGGGAAGCAAATAACAGACAGCATGTTCCTGAACTTCTGGTGGAAGGATCTTAAAAGCTCGGCAGAGAAGGCCAAAAGCTTGGGCAGAAGTCCGTTTGACCTGTATGCAGGCATTGATGTTGAAGCCAAGGGTTACGATACAAAGGTGAACTGGAATCTGCTATTCCCGGAAGGAGTGCCTGCAGTCACTTCTCTGGGTATTTACCGCCCTGACTGGGCTTTTAACAGCGCAGAGAGTATGGAGGATTTCTTCATCCGCGAGAACAAATTCTGGGTGGGTCCAAACGGAAATCCGGGTAATACCGCGAGCAGCCAGGCCTGGAAAGGAATCGCGAACAATGTGGTCGAAGCATCCCCGCTAAATGAGCTGCCCTTCATCACCAGCTTCAACACTGGAAGCGGACAGAAATATTATGTTCGAGGGAAGCAGGTGCGGGATAAGGGATGGAACAACCGGAGCCTGCAGGATGTCCTGCCGACATGGCGCTGGATCGCAGACAGCAAAGGAACACCGCTTACACCGGTACTCGATTGGTCCGATGCGTATTACGGCGGCAGCTCGCTGAAGGTATCAGGAGTGCTGAGCCATGACAATGCGACACATCTGAAGCTCTACAAGACAGATCTGAAGATCGAAGCAAGTACGAAGCTGGCGGTTACTTACAAAACGCAGAGCAAGCCGAGCCTGAAGGTTGGCCTTGCTTTCGCAGACCATCCCGACCAATTTGTCTTCCTTAACGTGAAGGATAAGACATCACCAGGCTGGACTACAGAAACATTGAACTTGACCCCTTATAAAGGAAAACGGATCGTGGCGTTGTCACTGTATTTTGACACCAAGGATACGATAAGTGATTATGCCATACAAATTGGCCAGCTCTCCATCCAAAATGCCAACGACCCGATTCAGCAGCTCCCGGCGGTTCGCGAGCTTAAAGCCACTCAATCCGATTTCCGCAATGGAATCTATGGAGATGCCAGATTGCAGTGGAAACCGCTTGATCAGCAGGTGAAGCAGTACGAAATCTATCGTGTACTGCCGGATGGCAATGAGGTGCTAATGGGTGCAACGCCGAATCATGTGTTTTACGTCCCTGAGATGAGACGAATAGACAAAGAAGCAGTCACGGTATTGAAGGTCGTTGCGGTCAATGGAAGATACGAGCAAGGTCAGGCCTCCAGCGTGCAGATCAGCTGGCCGGCTTACCCGAAGCCGGCTGCGGAGTTCAAGGCAGATCGGACGCTGGTTGCGCCAGGTGAGAGCGTAAACTTCACAGACCTGTCGACCGAAGTGACAGAAGGATGGACATGGACCTTCGAAAGCGGAAGTCCGGCTGTCAGTACCTCGAAGAACCCGGTGGTAACGTTCAAGCAGGAAGGCGTGTACAGCGTGACACTGACTGCAACCAACAGCTCGGGCCAAGACACAATGACGAAAAAGGCGCTCATCACAGTGAGCAAGGAAGCCGGTGCGGTGAAGAATCTGGCACTTGGCAAAACTGCAACAGCCGATCATGCCTGTGGGGAAAAGGAAGGAGCGCCTAATGCCGTAGACGGTAAAGTGACGGACAACAGCAAATGGTGCGCACTTGGCAATCTGCCTCACTGGCTTCAAGTCGATCTGGGCGCTGAGCATCAAATCAGCACCTTTGTCATCAAGCATGCTGAGAGCGGAGGAGAGTGGTCCGGGTTTAATACCAGCGATTATACCATTCAGGTGAGCAGCGACGGTACGAACTGGGCCGATGCCGTCAAAATCCAAGGGAACACGGCAGCCGAGACGACTGACGCGATTGCGCTAGTTAAAGCCCGCTATGTAAAATTAATCATTACTAAACCCTCGCAGGGTGCCGATACAGCCGCGCGAATCTATGAGTTTGAAGCTAAGGGACTGTAATATTACTTAAAATATCATCCTTATAATGAAGCAAAAAAACCACCCTTTGGCGTACGGTTTTTTTGCTTTGTCTATTGGATCACTTCATTCCGAAGAGCAGCGGCGTTCTCCCCATATAATCGCCCTGATTTATATCAATGCCTTCCTGCACAAGAAGATTAGCCGCATTTGTATGCAGTCCTGATGCCTCCACATTTAAGGGGTCTAATTCGAATGAATGGGGGAATGGTGCCGACGATTTTCTAACTTTCATTATTTTTGCTAGACGCTTGAGCCTGCAACGAACAAGAGCAAGGAGAGACGGGGAGGACTGCATTCCTTGCTCTTTTATTAGGCCTGTTGATAAACAAATTATGTAACCCAAACGACCCTGACTGGATTATGTATTTGACTACGAAACTGCAAAAGCATGCAACCCTAAACATGAACTACTAAAAGAATTCATGAACGACGCCGACAAGAGAGGTGCTTATTCCCTCACTTTTTTCTTAATTAGGAGTAGTATACTTTTTCTACTTTATATAATGTATGCTCAATAGTTGGGCAGAGATCGGCATCTACTTTGTAAAATTTAACTCGGAAGTACAAACTTTTCAAAAAGTTCTTTATATTATTTTTTTGCTTAAAGGCAGGAAGAAATTCTGAATTTTTCTCCACATTACCAAAACTTTGAATCCATTGCTCTACATAAGTCTGACTAAGTATTTTTCTATTTAAGACACTAATTATGGAATTTACCATTCTCTCATCTTCCCCGTCGGAGTAAATTCGATCTGTTATGGTCAACTTTTTGTAAACCAAATTGAGGATGGTTAAGAGGTCATTTTTATCTAGTTCGGAGCATTGAGCCAAGTCATCTAAAGCATCTGCTGCATGGGCTATGGCATGAGCCCAGCCTTTTTCTTCGTCATATCCACGGTAATCTCGCTCTTCTTGTACGTGTAAAAATACTCTCTCTTTTATCTGATGAATTTGCTCTCTTGAGAGAAATGCTGATTCTCTATGCCTCATTAAGAGGAGCGGTATGACTAGCATAGAGAAAGATCGAGTGAAGACAGAGTCTGTATTTGTTTCACCAAGCTTAAAAAGCAAATGGTTTTTATCCAAAATAACTGGTAGAAGTTGTTCTAATTCGTTTGCAGTTAGAGAATTACCAGGGATCCAATGTGATAAGGTTGTATAAATTAGCTCATCACGTAGTTCAGCATCCAAAGAACCGATGTTATTTATCATTTCTTGTATCAATTGGAATGTATCGGGAGGTGCTTGGTAGCCATTTTCTTTTATTAATATCAACTTTTCTTTTAAATTCATTTTACACGCTCCTACTAGAAATTTTCCGAACTACTTTTTAAGGGTTTCTACTGACTATTCAGTTTCTTACGTCCCCCTGCTTCCCTTACTATAAGGTATAGAAAGGCAGAGGGAAATAATCCCTTTTGTCGAATATATGTATGATGAGAGAGCTTGAATTATTTTCTGGGGAGAAGTGTACAGACATGATTAAACGTAAGAGGATTGTTCTAATTGTTGCCGTATTGACATCCATAATGCTAACCGGGGCAACTAGAATCGCTCCAAATCTTGAACAAGCACCCGAATTAAAAATTAGAGTCCAAAAAATCGATTACCCTAAACCCTTGGAACCGTTGACATTCTTTTGGGCAAAAGATAATGAGGGGCTGTATAAGACGATTTTCGGTCCGGGCAAGACGAAGACTACTATGGTCATGACCGGTATTTACAGCAATATCTTGTATGAAGATTACGAGACATTATATTTTCTGAAGCATGGGGTTAACCAGACAAGCGATATCTACAAGCTAGAAGTGTCCTCCAAAAGATTGACGCGCCTGACCAGCTTAGGGGGAATTGATCAATTTTTCCTCAAGAACAAGAGCATCTATTATGTCACCAATAGCATGACTATCGAACCTGGCGTGTACCGGATGGCGCTGGATGGAAAGTCGAAGGTCAGAGTTAGTTCAACCCTATTGGATGCGCAGGATAAAAGGTATCGCTATTACATTGGCTCAGGAATACAAACTGATGGGTTGGACGTCTATTTTCCGCTTATGCGACAGCCCTTGCCGTCTACTGGCGAGAAGTATATCGTGCAGAAAGACGATGAAATCGAATATAACTGGAAAACCGCGAAGAACAATGAGGAGCAACTCTCTACTTATTTTTTCTATATGAAAGATTACATGGGTGATGCAGATTCCGATTCGTTTGTTTTTGTAGAGCATGATGAGGAGGCAGACACGACTTACCTTCATCTGTTTAAAAAAGGTAATCAAATTGTTCGTAAAATAATCGGTTGGGAACTTGAGCCTTTGGACATCTTGCACGGATGGGCGTATTTCACCGCAAAGGCTGAAAACTTGGAAGCGGGAGGGACTTTCGCCATTCGGCTGGACGGTTCAGGACTGCGTCAAATCGGTAACAATGAATTTTTACTATCCGACTACTTAGGAAGCATTAAGCGGAATCTTGTGTTCAAGAACCGTAACGACGGCACATTTACGATTATGAAGGAATTATGATTTCATTAGAAGTCGCCATATTGGCGACTTTTTTGTAGTAACGATATAAGCCGAAAGTGGCAAAATGCTAATATCCCAACCTTTCTTCCTGTGATATGATTATTTAAATATATTTGTTAGTAGGGGATGGTGCAAATGTTAGATCAGCGAGTGTACGTCCGGTTCCCGGAGGAAGCGGACGCCGAACAATTGACAGCAATGTTCAAGCGCAATCGGGAGTTTTTTGAGAAGTTCTCACCAACCAACCCGGATGAGTTCTATACAGAGGAGCAGCAGCTCCAAATAATTAAAAAGAGCAAGTCCGACAGAGCGGAGGACCGGAAATATGACTTCATAGTGTGCCACAAGCAGGACGACCGGATTATTGGTAACGTAGGGTTGTCCTTTGTAGTGCGGGGCCCGCTTCAGTGCTGCATGATCGGATACTGCCTGGACCAGGATTATAATGGCAAGGGCTATATGACGGAGGCTGTGAAGCAGGTGGTGCGCTATGCCTTCGAGGAGCTGAAGTTTCACCGGATCACAGGGGAAGCCTCTCCCCGGAATCCCGGATCCATGCGCGTGCTTGAGAATGCCGGGTTCCACAAAGAAGGCATCTCTCAAAGCAATGTAAAGATCAATGGGGTATGGGAGGATCATCAGGTTCTGGCCATTATCAATCCCTCAGAGCGCAGTTAGACATTACGCAGCTAACTTGAACGATTATATAATCGACCTTGATTGGCTTTGTGCCTTTCGAGGTTTTTTTCAACAATCCATTATAAATAAAAAAATTATCGTATCATATCTTCGTCACTTCCTTCCGAAAGTAAATAGAAAGACTTTATTCAAAGTGTGATACATTTGTTTGACTATTATAAACAACAAAGAGCTTATTTGACATCAGAAGGAGCTGGCTAATTTATGGATCAAATCATTGTATTCAAACTCGGAAATGAAGACTTTGGACTCGATATCAATACTATCGGGGAAATCCAAGATTCTAAAAAATCCACACCGCTTCTATTTGCCGAACCTTGGCATGAAGGATTCGCAACTATTTACGGAGAACTCTACACTGTCATTAACCTGAGAATAAAACTGAATATTTCTCGTCAGGAACGCCGTGAACAAGACAAGTTCATCATCTTGCATACACATAAATTAGCTTTTGTTGTTGATTCTGTTGAAGACATTGCCTCCGCTGCTGATTCTGTCGTTCATGAACCACCTGATAATCCCAATAAGCAAGTGATCGAGTGCAGGTATGAATCCAAGAATCGTATGATTTCTGTCTTGAATGTCCAAGCACTCATTGATTCAACACTTCTTAAGGCAAGTGAGTAACGATATTCATACAATTTTCTGCTGAAGTAAGGGAAAGATCAAATTAAGTAGACTAGTTATTTCATTTTGGACGTCCTAAGCAGTTAAGGGACGTCTTTTCTTCGTATACGGGACCTCCAACCACGCTGGCTTCAAAACCTGTTGCCGGTCAATTTATTGGAACCCACCATATAACTGGGTCTCGCGCCTAATTGTTCTGCCTTGGAGGACAAGATATGATAGAAAGAACTTATACCAGCACTATATTAAGGAGCACTTTATGGATATGGATCACACGTTAGAAACGATTCTGGACGAAATGAAACAGGAGATTGACAATTGGATAGCCTATATTAGCAATAAGGACGCAGAAAAAATTGTAAAACGTACCAAGCTGCAGGTGGGAATTCACGGTCATGCTCTGCTCGAATATGCCAAGGGCAGGGTTGACGTGACAGATGATGAGCTCAATCTCACTTTGCCTGGAGCTACAGCCATCCCCGGCGAGTTACTGAGCGAGGAAGAAGTGCGAGAGCAGATTGTCCCTGAGCTTGCTTCTTATATGCAGCATAAATTGAATGCGCTGCCTCCGGCGCTAATCGATTATCAATTTACTTTTGACGGTAAGTTTCGGACGCGGGAGGGCGGAGTCAACGTTCGTATTCTCGAATTCGTTGACGAGACGAAGAAGCAACAATTGCTGGAACGAATCTCCATCTATATTTCGGATAAACTCGAAGCGGGAAAGTATCCGACCAAACCTTTGGAGACATTTTTCCTTTCCAGACACCTGTTGGACGAGAGACTGTTCCCTGACACAGATCCCGGTGTAATCATTTCTGTTTTCGAGAACATTCAACAAGTGAATAAAGGGAACAAGCATCTTGCCGAGCATCGGAATAATGTTACCGGGGCTTTGAGGAATTGGGTAGAGAGTCATTGGTTGCCCTGTTATTTCGATAATATAGGGACACAGTGGCAGAAAGAATATAAGAAAAGAAGCGATGCCCGGCTGGAAAATACGGAGCAAGGTCCGATCGAGCTGGCCCTCTATGCTGCAATCCTGATTCTTAAATACGAACCTTCCTATAGTAGAAGTGTGGGGCTGGCCATTTTGAATTGCGCTATCGAATTGGGAAGCGCCCAGGCAAAACGTCTGACAAAGGAAGGCAGTGGAACGTTCTCCAAGGAGGACATCAGCTTGCGCGATGAACTGGCGGAATGCACGGCCAACGATGTGTTTGCCGAGGTGACCATAGCCATTAAGCAAGAAACGGAGGAGAGCTACGCGCGGGCACTCCGGTTTCTGACTCACTTGCTAAGCCTGGGCTTCCCGAAAAGCTATCAAATCAAGCTGAAATCCGGCGTCAAGCAATGGCTGCCGATCAAAGGGCTGGCCAAGTCGAACACGCACCGATTCTTTGCCAACGCTCTGGAATATCCGAATTTGCACCCCTTGCTGGAGGAGTACGCCCGGGTGGCGATGGAACCATTCGAATGGTATGCGGATACAGAAGGCGAAAAAAATTGCATGCCGGGCAGTTATGCGGTCTTCGGCCTTGGGCTTACAGATCAGGATTATTTTCCATTAGTAGAACAATACATGGGGATGGTTGACGAAGAACACCAGTCCGTTCAGAATCACTTCACAGTCGCGTTGGCCGAACGGCATGGCATTCACTTGGAGACAATTCCTACGCTGGTGAAATGCATGCTGCATAGCACGGATTCGATGAAGCTGAAGATCCAAACCGATATGGAAGATGAGGCTCATCTCCGGCTGCTGCTCGATCAAGTACGCGGTCTGCAGAACTATGAGGTGGAGCATATCGTTTATTTGATCTGGGGCGGAACGGACAAACTGAGGAAGATAGCCGCCAAAGCCGAAGGGGATCGGGGAAAATGGCTTTCTGAGCTGGCACAAGCCACCGGCCGCAGTTAGCCTTGGCGATCATCCTGCGAAGTGTTTTCTAATTGAGCGTTAGCTTATCTGGACGGCAAAAGTTTAATTTGGGGAGTATCTTCATTCTTATAAATTGGAATGAGCTGAACTAGACCCTTGTCTTCGTCAACCACCGGAACTACATTCAGATTCCGATCTGAAGTTGGAAGGTGGGAATCAGAAACTAATTCCGAGCTAACGTTGTCTACTATTGGTGATTCTACAAATTGTTCATTGAGCGTATCCGACTTTCCAAAGACGAAGACAGTAGAAAATAGTAGGGCACTCAAACCTATATACTTGATACGTAATTTCATCATTCCTACCTCCGCAAACGATTAATTTGAAGCTTTAACTATATTCTACATTAAAGTGGGTGCGGATCGTAGCAATATCGTAGAGGTCCGAGTCCTCTCGACCGCATCATTTGCAATCAAAGATCCGTTAACTGCTCTTGAAGAGTTAACGGATCTTTTTGTTTTATAAGTACAAGCACAGGAATAAGTGAAAATCAGATTGACAAAATAATTCATTGAATATATTGTGGATATGTGAAGTCTATTATTTATCTCAATTATAGATATAATGAATCTATAATGTATTTTATTAATCGAGAAAGGATGATTTATAATCGCAGTTCTCCATACAGAAGATGCTACTTTTGCACAACTCTCATTCAATGTGGATGACAGCCCGAAGACGGCTGGGAAATACCGCGTGATGAGCATTCCGGCCACCCTTATAGTCAAGGATGGACAACCTCGGCAACAAGAGGTGGGGATGCTATCCATACATGCATTGCAGCAGCTCGCTGCATCCGAATAGTACCTCTGAAAGCGGTGAAGATAGCTTGTCTAATAAACCCAGCATTATTGTTGCCTCACTGGTGGTTGCCAATTTTCTAACCCAATTGATGCAAACGATGTTAAATACGGCGTTGCCGCGTGTCATGCAGGATCTTGCAATTCATGAGAATCAAGCGCAGTGGCTGATTACAGTATATTACCTGATGATAGGTATAACTGTTCCTGTTGCCGGATTTTTGATCGGAAAGTTTACTACGAGGGCCTTGTTCATGGCCTCTGTCGGAGCGTTCACAGCAGGAACACTGATTGCCGGGATCGCCTGGAGTTTCCCGCTAGTCCTGACGGGGCGTTTGGTTCAAGGCATCGGTGCGGGCCTGCTGTTTCCGCTGTTTCAGACGACAATACTCAGAGTCTTTCCGAAGGAGAAAATCGGTGCAGCGATGGGGGTAGTCGGTTTGGTCCTGGGGCTGGCTCCGGCGCTTGGGCCCACTCTGTCTGGGTTCGTGGTTCAGAACCATTCATGGAGACTGTTGTTTTATGCTGTGGGGCCGCTTGCAGCCGCCAATTTATTCTTAGCGCATTTCACGCTGCGGAATGTAGGAGAGACTCATCAGACCAAGCTCGACACCAGGTCCATTATCTATTCTTCACTCGGATTCGCTGGTATTTTGTATGGATTTAGCATTGTCGGGGAAGAAAAGGGAAATCCCGCTGTCGTTGGGGTCATCCTTCTGGCCGGATTCCTGATCGTGGCGGTGTTTATTAAAAGACAGCTCAAGCTCACGGCACCTTTGCTCGATTTCAAGCTGTTTCGGCACCGCTCCTTTACCCGATCTTCCATTGTGGGGGTGATCTTGTTTGCGGTGATGGTGGGGGTTGAACTCCTTCTTCCTCTGTATGCACAGACGATAAGAGGCTTAACACCTCGGGAGTCCGGGCTTATGCTGTTGCCGGGTGCATTGCTGATTGGTGTCGCCGGTCTGATCTCAGGCAGGCTATATGACCGGTTTGGGGTTAGCCGCGTAACTCAGGGAGGATTTCTGCTCATTCTGATCATGGCATTGGCTCTTGCCCTCACGTTATCAACAGTGACGTCCTTTAATCTACTGGTTATAATGTATGCCCTGCTTATGTTTGGAGTAGGGGCAGTAATGTCTCCAATTACGGCCTATGCCATGGCAAGTATCCCAAACACTATGGTTGCTCATGCTTCTCCAATGACGATTACGCTGCGCTCGCTCAGCAGTTCAATAGGAGGTGCCTTGCTTGTAACGATTATGACTTCAACTGCGAGTGCCAGTTCCTTAGCCTTTCCGCTGGATATGCTCCAAGGCGTCCACATTGCATTCTGGACATTGACGGCTTTTGCCGGATTAGGATTATACTTGTCTTTTCATCTGCAAGAAGCGAGAAAGCTCAAACCTGCTAATATTTGATTTTCTTAATCTATTAGGAGATGCATTCTGTAATTTCAGACTTTAGAAGGATGTGCACGATGATGAGGTCAGTATAATTAGGAATTGAAAGGAGAGTCATTCGATTCATTAAGATAAGTATTTTAGACAAATTGGGGGTTGAAAAGATTGAGTAGGCACGAAAATAGCTCCAATGCACCAAGCCTGTTTCGCAATCGGTTCCTGCAGACGATTTTATTATCAAGTGTACTCCTGCAGATCGGCATCTGGGTACGTAATTTCGCTATTCTCCTATACGTTGCGGATAGAACAAACAATGACCCCTATGCCATTTCGCTAATCAGCGTAGCTGAATTCGCGCCTATTTTTGTTTTTTCTTTCATCGGAGGTACTTTTGCCGACCGTTGGAGGCCGAAGCGAACGATGATTTGGTGCGATTTATTATCCGCGGTATCGGTATTCGTAGTACTTCTGACCATCCATTACGGTTCCTGGCACTCCGTCTACCTTGTCGCCTTCATCTCAGCTATTCTTTCGCAGTTCTCGCAGCCTTCAAGCATGAGATTGTTTAAGTATCATGTGCGGGAAGAACAGCTGCAGCAAGGGATGGCTTTGTTCCAATCGCTGATGGCTATCTTCATGGTGCTTGGCCCTATGCTTGGCACCTTCGTTTACAGCAAGTTTGGCCTTGAAACTTCGATCGCTGTAATGGGCGTGGTATTTCTGCTTTCTGCACTCGTCCTTATTCGGCTGCCCGAGGATAATATGGAACCTCAGACAGCTGCTGTAAAAGGGCAGTTCCGTAAAGATTTCATAGAAGGCTTTCGTTATGTCTGGCAAAGCCAAGTGCTGCGTATGCTTGGACTTGCGTTTATTCTCGCGGGACTCGCTGTTGGCATAGCCCAAGCTCTCAACCTGTTTATTGTAACGGAGCGGCTAGGCAAAAGTGAGGAATTCCTGCAATATCTGCTGATGGTGAATGGTGCAGCCATGCTGATCGGGGGCGGGATCGTAGCCGTATTCGCGAAGCGGGTTCCGCCGCAGCTTCTTCTTGCGATAGGGATGCTGGCAGGCGCGGTTTGTACAGTGATTGTCGGGTATTCGACGAGCGTCCCGGTCACGCTGACTGTTCAATTTCTGAATGGGCTTGTTTTCCCTTGTATTCATATTGGGATCAGCACAATGATTCTGAAATGGTCACATGCTTCCATTGTCGGCCGGGTGAATGGGGTTCTGAATCCGATGTTCGTTGGCATGATGGTCGTTTCCATGTCTTTCGCTGGTGTGTTAAAAGATGCCTTCTCGCTGGGTACGATCTATAGCGGAGCAGGATTATTATTTCTTCTGGGCGCACTGGTCATGTTGCCGATCATGAACCAAAAAGCACCGGATCACGCACATACTGCACAAGAGACATAATATCGAAACCTCTATAAGGTTTAAATGAAGAAGAACCAGCCATCAAAAAGTGGCCGGTTCTTCTTCATTATGGATGGACCTAAGAAGCAGGGGAATCTTGCGGGAATAGCGTTTCAAAATCAAAGAATTGCGGCTTCTTCTTGATAACCTCTATTTCTTCATACTAATCTGAAAAACATCCCCTGCCTCGCCGCCGAAAACAATCATCCCGCCTTTTGGGAGGGCGACTGGCTTATCTTTATTAAAGATAGAGGAGTACACAAGCATTCCTTTCTCATCGTAAACGACGAATCCTCCGGTTGCCGGAGCATTAACGCTCATCATTTTAGCAGCCGAATTGTCACCGATTTTGAACCATACGGCATGACCGTTATCCTCAATCGTGCAGACCGACGTTTTTCCGCCGTAGATCGGATTTACAGCATCCTCACTTAGATAAGACTGCCCATCTATTGTCAAATACTCTTTGTTGTTCACGGTATGGAAGCTCAAATTGAAGGCATCCCTTCCGCTCATAACCGGAATTTCAACGGCATTTACAGCAGTATGCTCATCCACAATTTTAGTGCCTGATGCATAGCCGTTTTCACTATCCACAGTTATATTTTTGACTAAGATGGCAGGGGAGAGATAGAACAGAGAATTGATCTTTTCTCCCAACTCATAGTAATTTTTACCGTTTCTTTTTTCCCATGCGGCTTTGGTTGCCGGCTGCAGAGGATTGGCATCAAGCTTCTGATATTCATAGGTGACCATAATCGTTTGCCCGATTCCAGGGATATCCACATAAGAATTAAGCTTAATATAAGTATTTCCATTCGATTGTTTGTCAAAGCTTATCGTCACATTGCCATCGTTGTTTTTGAATTGTCCTTTGCCCGTATACACATAGGTTTGTGGCGGGATAATCCCCCCGACCAGAGCGGGCAGCTTCATCTCTCCGTTTTTAATCTCCACATCGATCGTTGTGCCAACTGCGCCGTATAATCCAGAATAAGCGAGCTGCTCTTCCGGCATGTTGACCTTCACGGATGATTCAAAGGTTCGATCCGGCAAAACCTCTTTGATCTTGCCTTTGTCCTGCAAATATTCGAGTAGAACGTTAGTTGCAAAAATACTATTGTAGATCGAACTCCCTCCCGATGACAGGACAGCGATTGAAATATTATGCTCAGGCAATGAAGTCAAGGCAGCGTGATACATAATGGTATCCCCGCCTTTGGATAAGGCCTTGATACCGTAATCATCAAACGGGGCCAAGCTGACGGCATCCCAGCCTAAACCATAGTTATAGATGTTTGTCTCCTCAGGTACCCACACGCCATTTTTATATTCAGGATTTTGCATCGCGGTGGATGACTTCTCTGATAAAATATTCGTCCGATTACCAATCAATAAATCTCCGAAAACTGTAAGCTCTTCAGCAGTGGAGTAGAGCCCGCCTGCACCAATGACATTGGCATTCTCAACTGGCAAAGCCTGTTCCATTGTAGGGTAATAGGTTTTCGCCAGTTTTTCTCTGTCAAAAGCACTAAGCGGCGTTTTGGTGGAGAATAATTTCAGCGGCTGGATAACCTTTTGATCCAGAAATTCGGTATAGCTTAAGCCGCTTACTCGTTCCACGAGGATTTCCAGCAGCTGAAATCCATCGTTACAATACACCGAATATTCGCCCGGGTTGGATTTTAAGCGCTCCGATTGAAGCCTCAGCAATAACTCATCATGACTGCGGGTATCATTGTCATCGAACAGCATGCTATTTGCATAATGAGTTCCGTAAAGCCCTGACGAATGATTCATAAGCATGCGTGGTGTAATTTTTTTATATCTTTCATCGGCCATGGTAAAATCCTTGATATACGTGACAAGCGGTTGATCGATATCGAGTTTGCCCACATCAGCCAGCATCATCGCTGCAGCCGTTACATGCATTTTGCTGACGGAGCCGATACCGAACATCGTTTCCTTCGTAATTGGAGCGTTGGTGGCTTTATTATGGACACCCGCGCTGTCCGATAATACAATCGAGCCCGAATCCATAATGGCGTACTGCAAGCCGGTTACTCCATAGTCGGACACTATTTTTGCTGCCAGTTTTTGAGCCTTCTCCTGTACGGTTTCCTTGCTGATTTGTGCTGAAGCCGAACTCATGGGTATGACCACAAGCATAGCTGCCATTACTACAGCAATGATTTTCTTCATGCTAACTTCCTCCTTAGGTTCCTTTACCGGAATTCACCGGGGTTTAATGGTCTGTATTCAGCATACAAGAGAGGAGGCTGGTATATGCAAAAACACCCCGAAACGCCAAAAAACAATCCCTAAACAACAGCTTGTTTAGGGATTGTTCGTTCAAAAGGGCAGCATGACCATATTATGAAAGGTTTTTTGCTTGGTTTCAATAGTCATATGTCCGCCGTATTTATCACAGAGTCTGGCGATATTCGTGAGCCCGATGCCATGATTCTCCGGGTTAGGCTTTTGGCTGCGCAAAGGAACGACTTCATTATCCATATGGTTAAGAATGTGTATGAACAGAGCGGATTCATGGGAAAATATCTTGATCACGACGTAGCGGTCCTCCGCGATTTTCACATGCTTGGAAGCTTCAATCGCATTATCCAGCATATTTCCGAGTACGACACATAAGTCATAGCGATCTATCAATATCTCAGGAGAATACAAGTTCAGCTTCGTATCTATCCGAATGCCATTCGCTTGTCCGATGTTGAGCGTGTTAGTAACGAGGGCGTCTATCACCAAATGGCCTGTATTTACCCGCTGATAAGCGCCTTCGACTTTATTTAACGTCGTTCGGATATGCTCTAATGCTGCCGCTGGCTCATTTCGCTTAATACACTCCTCGATATAGAGAAATTGCTGGTTCGTGTCGTGAATTATTCTTTTGATCGATTTAAAGCTGTGTACAGTCTTTTCATAATTTGCATCCTGGTAGTTCATCTGCTGCTGCAGCTGGGCATTCTCGTGCTTGAACTGGAATTTATCAATAATCGTATCAAAAATGTAGATGATCATCACGTTTATAAAAAGAAATCCAATAGCAGAAAGGAAATAATGGATGTTCATCTCATTGTAATTCGTGAGCACATTCAGCTGGTAGATGCTGATGATAGGGACAAGTATAAATAATATATAGTAACGATAATGCAAAGAGAAGCTTCTGCGTTTCGCAATCAGCCGGATAACCTGAATGACGGCAAACATAATCGTGAAGCTGAGCAGGGTAGCCTTGAATAACAAGTTCTGATTCTGTTCATTTACTGGCTCAAGACTGGTAAGGTCAACCGAATCCAACAGATAAAAAAAATAGATCGAAATAAAATTAACAATAGACATTAACACACCATACAGCACAGTAAAAATGATCTTTGTTTTCAGTTCCACAGTATAGGCTAGCGCCAAACTAAATATGACCACTAAGGCCAGGATCGAAGAAATCACAAAGGATACCGGGACGGAAATATAAACGTAACCAAGCACCCCGAAAATAATAAAGTAAATCCACCGCTTTTGCTTTTGGGCGGATTTGTCGAACACCGAGTTAAAGAAATAAATGATCTGAAGGCACATCACAACCTCAACACACAACCCAAACATCCAGTTGTCCGTAATCATCTCAATGGACCTTCATTATCATAAATTTGGTGTAACAATCTTTAACCTCTTTCAGTTTAGAGCGGCCGATCGGCAGCTCAATCCCACCTGACATAAGCACAACTCCGCTGGCGAACTTCCGCACATGAAGCAGATTAATAATGACGGAACGGTGGATTTGCAGGAAGTTGTTGTCCTTGAGTGCCAGAGCATAATCGGCAAGGATGCCTTTACCTTCATAGGTTTGATTGAGGGTTATAAAATTCAGCTTACTTTTTATGGTTAGGCTTTTAGCCGCTTCGATCGCAATGATATCATCATGCTTCAGCACAATTTCTTCAAAGGCCGACTTGATGATCATAAACTTTTTATCAAGGGCTTGGAAGTATTGGCATAGCTTGATCATTTTCTCCTCTAACACCTGGGGAGTAATAGGTTTGATTAAATACTGGAAGGTCATTACGTCAAAGCTTTCCACCATATATTCCGGGTAGCTTGTCAGAAACACAATTTGTTCATCCAGGTGTTTTAAATTCCGTATTTGGCGGGCAGTCTGAATCCCGTTTATACCACCCATTTCAACATCCAATATTAAAATGTGAAAGGGGGGGGCATTACGCTCATAATGAGATACAAGCTGCTCCCCCGAGCTGAATTCCTCAATTTCAAAATCAATATTCACCTTGATCGACAACGCAATCAGCAAGCCTTTGACAATCTCTCTTTGTTTGTCCTCATCATCGCAAATAGCCACTCGATACATAGTGGATCACCTCTCTTTTCTAATGCCGCTACTCTAGAGCTTGATCTAACTATCATACAAGCTTTTGGGCTTGAATAAATCACTTTTGGATGAACTGCAGATTTAAATCCCTCAAGTGCATGCGAAACCGAAACCTCTCAATTACCTATGTAGCAAAACTGCAGTTTAAAAAGCGCACTGCCAGCAATTGCAGAACGCTTTAAATATTTCAACAGAATTTAACGAAAAGTGATTTGAGTCTTTGCATAGTTTACAAATCGGCTATTTTGAATATGACAAAGCTACTCATATTTACCTGTTGATTTCCGGCAAATGGTAATAATACTGCATTCGTAGTACCTGTATTTGTGAGACGTATTGCATCACCGGCAGTAATTGGAATGATTCCTTGCCCAACCAGATGTACATCATTTGTCGTATTTGTGTTATTTCCAGAAATGGTTATGGATTGTTCAAAATTATTCACTGTGACTACAAAAGCAGCACCTGGTAGAGCATCTCCTTGAATGTACAAAATGTAGTTAACATAATAAAATCCTGATTGTTCTGCTATTGCCGCTCTTGCACCAGCATCGAAAGTAAATCCTCTTTTCGGATCTGATATTAGTGAGGATAATGGTATGGAAACATTTGGAGGTATAACTGTTGGAGCTGTAGATAGTAACACAAGATCTGCAAATGCGCTGGATAAGGTTCCTTGAGGGCCAGTAGATCCTGTTGGGCCTGTTGGTCCAGGTAATCCTTGAGGTCCTGTTGGTCCTGCCGGGCCTGGCACTCCCTGAGGCCCCGTTGAGCCTAGTAGTCCTTTAGGTCCGGCTGAGCCTGATAATCCTGTTGGTCCTGTTGGTCCTTGAGGTCCCGTTGATCCTTGAGATCCCGCTGGTCCTTGAGGTCCCGCTGGTCCTTGAGGTCCCGTTGGTCCTTGAGGTCCCGCTGGTCCTTGAGGTCCCGCTGGCCCATGAGCTCCTGATAATCCTTGAAGTCCCTCGGGACCCTGAGGCCCTGGTACTCCTTGGGGTCCCGGTAATCCTTGAGGTCCTTGGGGTCCCTGAGGTCCCTGAGGTCCCTGAGGTCCCTGAGGTCCTTGTGGACCTGCTATTCGGTTTTTCACACCCATAATATCATCCTCTCTGATCGATATGCCGTTAGTATATATACCCAGAAGTTCATTTGTCTGGGCATATTTAAAATTGGGCCAATAACTGATTTTATAAATGTGAGGTTTATTTACCGTAATTAATCATATTGTGGGATATCACCTTAATTGGGGGCATTCTGATGTGGATAAAATGGTCTAATGATTCAGAACATATTGTTTTATCTAATAAATATAGTTTACAATTTGGTGCGCAGATTCCTCCAAAAATAAAATTTCACTTTGGTTCGTTTGAAACAGAAAGAGAATTGACACTAAGTACCCTATTAACAAAGGATACAATCGTTTTACCTGTATCAATTAAACTCAATTTTATGATTCCTGATACACTTCCTTATGATTTAAGAATAGATGAGAATGGTCTGCATCTTGGCCCGGTAATTGCTATTTTAACTTCGAGAGTAAATGTTTCCCCAGGCATTAGAACTAAGTACCTTGAATACCTGTGGGATTATAAGAATTTAAAAGGATTAATTTACCTTTGTCCCTTAGAGGGGGTTAATCCTGCGAAAACAGGAATAGAAGGTTACTACTACCAACCAGATAAATTAGGAAGCGCAGGAATTTGGAAGAAAGGGGTATTTCCATACCCTGATGTTGTCTATCGCAGGATTGTAGTAAACAGAAATGATAAATACGACCACTTGCTGATTACTGTTGGCCATAAGATCTTTAATCCAAGCTTTTTAGATAAATGGGCAGTGTGGAAGGCTCTTCAGGATAATCCTAAGATAAATCCCCATTTACCTAAAACGGCACTATTGAGAAATGCAAAAGAAGTTATTTGCATGTTAAAAGATTATGGTTCAGTTTACCTTAAACCGGTGAGTGGTTCCTTCGGAAGAGGTATAGTAAAGATCGAATTAACCAACAAGGGTTACCTTTGGAAGCATAAGAATACAAAAAAAAAGTTGAGTCAAAAAAAATTAATAAAGTTATTGTGTTACCAAAAGAGGCGGCGGACTTACTTATTTCAGCAGTCAGTAAGTTTGAAAGTCCATAATAAACACGTCGACTTTCGAGTTATAATGCAGAAAAACAATACACAAACCTGGAACTGTACTGGCATTATTGCTAGATATGGTATGAAAGGAAAGCATTACACCAACGATGTAAGTGCGCTAAAATTAGGAGTGGATGGTTTGAAAAATGCATTAAATTTAAACGATCTACAGATTAAACTCAAGACTCAGGAGATTCTGTCTTTATGTACTTTAGTTTGCGAAAACCTGGATAAGTTACATGGACCCTATGCGGATTTAGGTTTAGATGTGGCAATTGATACTAATTATAAGGTGTGGTTACTTGAGATCAATTTTAGGCATATGCATAACATTGCTGCACTAGTTGGCCAACAGAGTAGTATGTATAGTAAGGTAATAACACGCCCGTTAGAATTTGCAAAAGCATTTGCTGGATACAGCACTCCATAAACATAGTTTATTTCGGACAACGTTTTTTTGCTTTATCAACTTAATCTATCATTAGATTACCGGTTTATTCTAACCGGTTTTTTTACGTACAGTAAGAACTAACGATGATACCCGAGTTAGAGTTTCACTCTTTAAAGATATGGGTATATAAGCTATATTTTCGAAATATAACCGCAAGCAAGCCACAAGTTGGGAAGTGAGAGGCGTCATGGATTCTGCAGTCAACATCCTGCTCGTAGACGATCACCCGGAAAACTTGGTTGCCATTGAGGCCGTTCTCAGCGGAGAACCTTATCGTCTGGTTCGGGCATATTCCGGTATTGAGGCTTTGCGCTGTTTATTGGAAGAGGAGTTTGCCGTCATTGTCATGGATGTGCAAATGCCGGAAATGGACGGGTTAGAGACAGCCAGCATCATCCGGACCCGGGAGAAAACCAAATTCGTCCCCATCATCTTTATGACAGCCACCAGCAATAAAATGGAGCATATCTTCGCAGGCTATTCCGTTGGTGCTATGGATTATATGACGAAACCCTTCGTTCCGCAAATTTTAAAATCCAAAATCGAGGGTTACGTCAGTATGTACGAAGCTAACAAAACCCTTCAGATCCAAAGTGAAATGTTGAAGAAACAAACGAGGCAGTTAGAGAAAACCAATCAGGAGCTGGTCCAAGCCAAGGAAACGGCGGAGATCGCTTCCCGTGTGAAATCAGAATTTCTGGCCATGATGAGCCATGAAATCCGGACTCCGCTAAATGGGATCATAGGCATGTCTGATCTGCTTTTTGCCTCCGATTTGCCGGAAGAATATTCAGAGATGGCAGGGATCATTCATACAAGCAGCAATGCTCTGCTTTCTGTCATTAACCATGTCCTCGACTTTTCAAAAATCGAATCCGGAAAAATGGAATTGGAGGAGGAACCGTTCTCTCTTCAACACTGCCTGATTGAAACGATTGATTTGTTTACAGCCAAAATCAGGGAACGAAATCTGGAAGTGGTGGTGCTGGTTGACCCTTCGCTGCCGCCATGTATAAAAGGGGACATGCATCGCCTCCGTCAGGTGTTGAATAATCTGGTGGGTAATGCCGTAAAGTTTACGCATGAAGGCAGTGTATACATAATGGTAAACAAGCTCGCGGAGACGGAGAATTCGCTAACGCTTGAGTTTATGATTAAAGATTCCGGGATCGGAATCCCTTCAGATAAGATAAACGAACTGTTTCAGCCCTTCTCCCAGTTGGATGCCTCAACTACACGTAAGTTCGGAGGCACGGGGCTCGGATTATCGATCAGCAAATCCTTGGTTGAACTAATGGGCGGCACGATCCGGGTAGAACCGTCGAATGAACCCGGCGCAACGTTCATTTTTACAATTGCAGTCAAGACGCTCATGAGCCCAGTTCAACCTCCAGACGAGTCAGATCGGAAGCTGCTGCATACGGATGCTACAACCCACAGCCATACGCCGGCTCCGATTCGTGTCTTGGTGGGAGAAGACGACAACGTAAGCCGGAGGCTAATGAAACAAATACTGGAAGCACTCGGCTTCTTTGCCGATTTGGCGGAGAACGGCACAGAGGTACTGGCAGCTTTGGAACAAACGCCTTACGATCTGCTTTTCCTCGATCTCCGAATTCCCTTTAAAGAGGGCTGGGAGACTGTACAAGAAATCAAAACGAAAGTTATAGACAAGCAAACTGTGATCATTGCCATGACGGCTAACGTTTCTAAGGAAACGATGCAGCGGTGTTTGTCCTCGGGCATGGACGATTTTATCGCCAAGCCTGTTCGATCAGAAGATATAAAACAGGTCATTCAAAAATATGTGATGAAAAAGGGGCAGTGTTGAGTTTATGAGCAATCAAGACCAAATCAACGAAACGAGCGACGATCAAATTGGCGTCGGCGAACTGCTCAACGCCTTAATGGCGATGAAGAAAGGCAACTTCTCCTACAGGATGCCCTATGACCGTACGGGTATGGCTGGAAAGGTAGCGGATACGTTTAACGAGATCATGGATATTCAGGAAGCTCTGGTGTCTGAAGTCCAGACAGTAGCCAAGGTTGTCGGAAAAGAAGGGAATCTTTCGAGAAGGTTTGTGCAGAAGAATCTGGGTGGATCATGGGAAACAATTACTGATTCGTTAAATGGTCTGGTCATCGACTTGATTCAACCGACGAGTGAGATGGTCCGGGTTATTAACGCCGTAGCCAAAGGCGATCTGTCCCAGAAGGTGGAACTTGAAATCGAAGGACGAGCTCTTACCGGTGAATTCCAGAGAACGGCAAGCAACATTAATATGATGGTGAATCAGCTCAGCACCTTTGCCTCCGAGGTTACTCGTGTGGCGCGCGAGGTTGGTACGGAAGGGATCTTGGGCGGCCAGGCAGACGTCAAAGGGGTGTCGGGCACCTGGAAAGATCTTACGGACAGCGTGAATTATATGGCGACAAACCTCACGGATCAAGTGCGTAATATCGCGGCGGTAACCACTGCCGTCGCCAACGGTGATCTGTCGAAGCAAATCACGGTTAATGCCCGCGGAGAGATTCTCGAACTCAAGAATACGATTAACACGATGGTGGACCAGTTGTCCATGTTCTCCTCCGAGGTTACTCGTGTGGCGCGGGAGGTTGGCACAGAGGGCAAACTCGGCGGGCAGGCAGACGTTAAAGGCGTATCCGGTACTTGGAGAGATCTAACCGAAAGCGTTAACTACATGGCGTCCAATCTGACCAACCAAGTGCGCAACATCGCAGTTGTTACGACTGCGGTCGCAAATGGCGACCTGTCGAAGAAGATTACCGCTGATGTGCAAGGCGAAATTCTGGAGCTTAAGAACACCATCAACACGATGGTGGATCAATTGTCCACCTTTGCTTCCGAGGTTACCCGGATGGCGCGCGAGGTCGGTACGGAAGGGATACTCGGCGGGCAGGCGGATGTTAAAGGCGTATCCGGCACTTGGCGGGATTTAACGGAAAGCGTTAACTACATGGCTTCTAACTTAACTAACCAGGTGCGTAACATTGCGGAAGTGACCACCGCCGTTGCCAAGGGCGATTTGTCGAAGACAATTACCGTTGATGCAAAAGGCGAGATCCTCGAATTGAAAAGCACAATCAACATCATGGTGGACCAGCTCAGCAACTTTGCCTCTGAGGTTACCCGTGTGGCGCGGGAGGTTTCAACAGAAGGAATCCTGGGCGGGCAAGCGGATGTTAAAGGGGTGTCTGGCACTTGGAAGGATTTAACTGACAGCGTTAACTTTATGGCTGGTACGCTGACCGATCAGGTGCGCAATATCGCCGAAGTGACGACTGCGGTTGCGAAAGGGGATCTATCCAAACAGATCACGGTTAATGCGAAAGGCGAAATCCTTGAGCTTAAGAACACAATTAACACGATGGTGGAGCAGCTTTCCACCTTCGCTTCCGAGGTTACACGGGTGGCGCGCGAGGTTGGTACCGAGGGCATGCTGGGTGGACAAGCCCAAGTTAAAGGTGTAGCAGGGACATGGCGAGATTTGACCGAGAGTGTAAACTATATGGCTTCGAACTTGACCAACCAAGTGCGCAACATCGCCGTCGTGACGACGGCCGTCGCAAACGGAGACCTGTCTAAGAAAATCACGGCGGATGTCCAAGGCGAAATCCTCGAGCTCAAAAATACCATCAATACGATGGTGGACCAACTCTCGATGTTCTCCTCCGAGGTTACGCGGGTGGCGCGTGAGGTAGGTACGGACGGGAAGCTGGGCGGACAAGCACAGGTTAAAGGGGTTGGAGGGACCTGGAAGGATTTGACTGAAAGCGTTAATAACATGGCCAGGAATCTGACGGACCAGGTGCGGAATATCGCGGACGTTACGACGGCGGTAGCAAAGGGTGACCTGTCCAAGAAAATCACCGTAGATGTCAAAGGCGAAATTCTTGAACTCAAAAATACGATTAACACAATGGTGGACCAGCTCTCGACCTTCGCCTCCGAGGTTACACGCGTAGCGCGCGAGGTTGGCACAGATGGAAAACTTGGCGCGCAAGCGGAAGTTAAGGATGTTTCCGGTACGTGGAAAGATTTGACCGA
The DNA here is from genome assembly GCF_038002865.1 of Paenibacillus sp. FSL H3-0321. Classification (NCBI taxonomy): domain Bacteria; kingdom Bacillati; phylum Bacillota; class Bacilli; order Caryophanales; family Paenibacillaceae; genus Paenibacillus; species Paenibacillus sp. FSL H3-0321. Next base: position 269,275 of record NZ_JBBODH010000001.1, read on the forward strand.
TACGGTTAACTATATGGCCAGTAACTTGACCATTCAGATGCGCAACATTGCCGGTGTTACAACGGCAGTTGCGAACGGGGATCTGTCCAAGAAAATCACCGTCGACGTAAAAGGTGAACTATTGGAACTGAAGAACACGATAAACACGATGGTGGACCAACTAAATTCGTTCGCCTCCGAGGTTACGCGGGTGGCGCGGGAGGTCGGTACGGACGGCAAGCTGGGCGGACAAGCTCAAGTGCGCGGCGTCGGCGGAATCTGGAAAGACCTCACCGATAACGTTAACATCATGGCGACCAATCTGACGGATCAGGTGCGCGGGATTGCCAAGGTCGTGACCGCAGTTGCAAACGGCAACCTGAAGCAAAAACTGACTGTTGAAGCCAAAGGCGAAATTGCCGAACTGACGGATACCATCAACAATATGATCGAGACGCTGGCCACCTTCGCCGACCAGGTGACTACCGTAGCGCGGGAGGTAGGTGCCGAAGGGAAACTGGGCGGACAAGCGAACGTGCCTGGCGCCGCCGGTACTTGGCGCGATCTCACCGACAATGTTAACTACATGGCGAGTACGCTTACCACTCAGGTACGTGCGATCACCAATGTCGCAACAGCGGTGACGAACGGTGATCTGTCACGTGCCATCGACGTATCCGCATCCGGAGAAGTCGCAACGCTGAAAGACAACATAAACGAAATGATTCGAAACCTGAAGGAAACAACCCGGATCAATACGGAGCAGGACTGGCTCAAAACCAACCTGGCCAAATTCTCACGGCTGCTACAAGGACAAAGAGACTTGTATGCGGTCAGCCGTATGATCCTGTCTGAGCTGGCTCCGCTCGTGTCCATGCAGCATGGTGTCTTCTACATTAATGAACCGTTTAACGGCGAGCCGGTGCTGAAGCTGTTTGCCAGCTATGCTTACCAAAGCCGCAAACATTTGGCGAACGAATTCCGGGCCGGGCAAGGGTTGGTCGGCCAGTGCCTGATCGAGAAACAGCGGATCCTGCTCACTAACGTGCCAGGTGACTATGTCGTGATATCGTCCGCTTTGGGAGAAGCTGCACCTCTCAACATCATTTTGCTGCCGATCATATTCGAAGATCAGGTGCTGGCGATTCTGGAACTTGCTTCTTTCCGCCCATATAGTGATATCGACATCGCCTTCTTGGATCAGCTTACGGAATCCATCGGAATCGTGATTAACACGATGCAGGCGAACCAACGTACGGAGGAGCTGTTGATCCAATCACAGTCACTCACCGAAGAGCTCCAAAAACAGCAGATGGAGCTGCGGAATACGAACGACGAACTCGAGGATAAAGCAAAGTTGCTTGTGCTGCAAAAGGCGGAAGTGGAAAGCAAAAATCATGAGGTAGAGGTCGCCAAACGATATCTGGAAGAGAAAGCGGAGCAGCTTGCCCTCACGTCCAAGTACAAATCTGAATTTCTAGCCAACATGTCGCATGAACTTCGTACCCCGCTGAACTCCTTGCTGCTCTTGGCAGAACAGCTTGCCGAGAACCCGGAGGACAATCTTCACGAGATTCAGGTGAAGTTCGCGAAAACCATTCAGGACTCTGGACTCGAATTACTTAATCTTATTAACGATATTCTCGATCTGTCCAAAATCGAATCAGGCACAATCACGCCAGATTACAGCGATGTATCTTTGGCCGAACTGACAGACGGGCTCGACCGTACTTTCCGCCATATGGTGGACGCTAAGAAGCTTGACTACAGAATCAAAATTGATCCCGGTGTTCCGGCAAGCTTAGTGACGGACTTCAAGCGGCTTCAGCAAATTTTGAAAAACTTGCTTTCGAACGCCTTTAAGTTCACGGAGCAAGGGCAGATTATGCTTCAGATCCGGAAAGCAAGCGAGGGCTGGCACCAAGAAAATGAATCGCTGAATCGCGCCAAAACGGTCATTTGCTTCTCCGTCAGCGACACAGGAATCGGCATCCCTCATGAGAAACAGCAGATCATTTTCGAAGCCTTCCAGCAGGCGGACGGCAGCACGAACCGGGAATATGGCGGAACGGGCTTGGGACTTGCAATATCCCGGGAAATTGCCGAGATGCTGGGTGGAGAAATCACTCTGTACAGTGAAGTGACCAAGGGAAGCGTATTTAATTTGTACCTGCCAACTGAAGCGGAATTCACGGAACCGGAGATCAAGAGGATACATGTACCAGAGGTGATTGATATCACCCCGCCCAAACGCAGAAGCAACCTAGGCAGAGCGGCGGAAGACACTTTGATTGACGACCGGGATAACATTGAGCCGGGTGACCGTGTATTCCTGATTGTGGAGGATGATCAGAAGTTCAATGAAATTATTCTCGATCTCCTCCATAAAAAAGGAATCAAAGCTGTCATTACGGCCAGCGGCTGGGATGTCCTGGAACTCGTTCAAAGGTACCATCCGATCGCCATAACGTTGGATCTGCATCTTGGTGGGGATACAAACGGTTGGCTGGTACTCGATCAGCTGAAAAACGATATCCAGGTGCGGCATATTCCGATTTGCGTCATGACCGTTGACGAGGACGAGGTGCTTCTGCTGCAGAAGGGTGCTCACGATTATTTCCGGAAACCGGTGACTAACGAAGAGCTGGAGAATGCTTTGGATCGTCTGAACCAATTTGCGGACAAGAAGGTTCAAAACCTGTTGGTGATCATCCATGATGAGCAGGAGCGCAAGCAAATTGTCGACCTGCTAAGCAATCAGGATCTCAAGATCACGGCAGTGGACACGGGGCGCAAAGCGTTGAACCAGATCAACACAAAAGATTTTGATTGTGTCGTGCTGGACAACAGCTTGCCGGATATGAATCTTATCCGGTTCGCCCGAGATATGTACAAAAATGCCAAAAACAAAAGAGTTCCCGTCGTAGCCCGCCTGAGTAAGAAGTTGACGCCGGCGGAGGAGAACGAGTGGGATGAGTTAGTCAAAATGGTGGTTCTCAAAGAGGTGAAGTCGAATCTCCAATTGATTGATGAAACGACTCTCTTCCTGCACAGTAAGGCGGAGAACCTTCCGTCCGGCTCAAGGGAAAAGCTGGTCAAGCTGCATAATTCGGATGAAATGATCGAGTATAAGAAAGTGCTTGTGGTGGATGATGATATCCGTAACATTTTTGCACTCACGTCAATTTTGGAACGCCATCAAATGAAAGTCATTCCTGCGGAGAACGGCCAGGATGCCATTAACCTTCTGGAACAGAGTCCGGACATCGAAATCGTGCTGATGGATATCATGATGCCGGGAATGGACGGTTACGAAACAACCCGCGCTATCCGGCAGAAAGAGAAATTCAAGAACCTGCCCATTCTTGCACTCACGGCGAAAGCCATGAAGGGAGACCGGGAGCTGTGCCTCGAAGCCGGCTGTTCGGATTACATCACCAAACCGGTTAACAGCGCGCAGTTGTTATCTATGATGCGCACATGGTTAGACCAATAACCCATACGTTCGATAAGAAAGCCCTCGTCCTAAAGACGGGGGCTTTTAGACTGCCAAAATAGTATCAAACAGTCTTTTTATCGCAGCAGATCACCTACGGCCCGATCTGTGCCGCACATGACAGGAAGCAGGGATAATATGTATACGCATCAGACGATCAGAGGCTATATCGCCGTCTTTCGGGGATTTATAGTTCAATAAAAATGAAGAATACCGTTCAGTTACTGGGAAGATTAATTCTTGAGATTAATGTCGATACTACCCCTTAATGCGTTTTTTGAGAAGGACCGACAAATAGCACAAACCACTCGCTCGTAATATCATAGCGTGTAGTTCCGCGCAAACTATATTAGTAATAAAGAGGAGCAAAAGTATGGGAAATTTGAGTATTAAGAAAATGGAACAAACAGTAAAAAAAGCAGGATCTGATCTAGGTAATGCTACTAATACAATAATAAATAATACTGTTAGTGATATCCGAAATATTCTTTCAAACCTCGGTGATTGTGCCTCTGCAATAGATAATATTAGACTTCGGGCAACACATAGGGCTATTCAGTATCATACTTCGGTGGCTAGAATATTAAAAGAAACAGAAGTGTATCCAGTTGAACTTATCGAGCGAATTTACAATAGTATTGCTGATTTACTTAAGATTCCCGACTCAGAAGTTGAAATACGGTTATACCATCTAATTAATCCTGGGCCGGCCGTTTGGGAAAGTCAACCACGTGACATGCAAGTAATTGATCCAGATACAATTTCTTTACCTCAGGATCGGGTTCCGTTTGTCTTCATCCATGGAGTAGAAAATCAAGGGGAGACGGATGCTTTTGAATTTTATAAGAAATTCGAGAAGTCAGCTTGGATGTATAACCATAATGTTCCGGGAGTTGATTATTCATCTGTTGATATATACATTGTGAGTTACGATGCCAAAATTTCAAACGAAAATCACCAAATTATTAAGTCAGCATTTGAATCTGCAGGGGTCATCGTAGATGGTGACGCTCCTGGTATGTTTGCAGCTGTCATGTGGAAAGAATGGGTACGTCGCGCTCGATTAACAAGTGATAAAATCATGCCCTTTTTGAACAAAATGAAATATTTACCTCACAATTATAGAGGTTTAGCTGTTACCCATTCATTAGGTTGCGAGGTTATGGCAAATGCAGGTCATCGACTAATAGAAAATGATCCGGATCTCGAACCTGCCTTCATCAGATGGTGGTGCATGGCTGCTGCATTACCCTCCGATGCTTTCTCGAACACGGGATTATACCCATCAGCCCCAAGGATTGCAATGAATTATCCATTAGAGAAACCTGGCACTACAGTCTGGTTTTCCGCATCAGACTCTTTGTTATCAACTCTGTATTTCATCGCAAACGATCATTTCGCTATGGGACAGACTGGTGCACATATGATTGATCAATATGCACATTATATTAATAATGATGTAACTCTTTGTGTTTTGGAAGCCCATATGACTGACACATATTTCCCTAGGTTAGGCACTACTATTAGAAAATATTTAGGCACTCAAATATGGTCAGAAGATCCGAACTCAGATTGTGCACTTGAAGATATATTTCGAAGAGATTAAATATCTTCAGTAAACGATTTAAATATTGAGTGAAATCAAAATAAAATCTGGATCAACCAGACGAATGAGTGAATCGCATAAATTTCTATTAAGCCTTATCACACAGCTTAATATTCTTTGCTATAATGAAATACACATAATTGAAGTTAAAAAAGAATTGGACTAGGGGTGAATTTGATGTTTTGGACTCCATTATTTGAAAACGACGTACCAGTAGCACACTTCTGCTCTTAGTGGAGTGAGTGTGATTACTTCTCTCCGTTAGGGGCATTTTCGACCTAATTAATAAACGGAGGGTATAAAAGATGAAAAACACCTTATTAGGTTCTTTATATTTAACTTTAGCTTCCATGATCTGGGGCGGTATGTACGTTGTTGTTAAAATTGTAGTATCGGTCATACCTCCATTAGAACTTGTATGGATGAGATATGTAGTAGCCATTGTTGCACTTCTCGTAATCGGCTTCATCACACGACAAAACTGGCGAATTGAGAAACGTTATTTTTTCTTAATCGTTGCTATTGGGCTCATCGGTAATACCATTTCAATTGTCGCTCAGGAAACTGGCACCATGTTATCCACAGCACAAATGGGAGCCATTATAACTTCTTCAACACCAGCATTCATGGTTGTTTTTGCTCGTCTTATCCTTAAAGAACAGTTGACCTTAAAAAAGGGAATCTCTGTTTTATTAGCGACAATTGGGGTGCTTTTCATTGTTGGAATTGGGGATATGAATTTATCCAGTACACTTGGAGGTATTGCCCTGCTTATTGCCGCATTAACATGGGCCCTCATGTCTGTACTTGTAAAACGTTTGCCAAGTGATTATTCACAAATTGTGGTAACCACCTATTCCATCTTAGTAGCCCTAATCGTGTTGACTCCTTTCGTTTTGCCACGGTTACACGAAATAAATATCTCTCAACTGACTCACCCGACTATTTGGGGAGGACTTTTATATTTGGGTATTGTTTCAACAGCAGGCGGATTTCTACTTTGGAATCGTGGATTACAAATGCTTAATGCCTCAAGTGGAGGAATATTTTTCTTCTTTCAACCCCTGGTTGGAACATTACTTGGATGGCTTGTTCTAGGAGAGAACATAGGTGTAGCGTTTTGGATCGGCTCTATCCTAATTCTCACAGGTGTTCTTTTCGTTATCAACGAGAAAAAATAGTATTTAGGAAACTCCATTCGAATGTATGAAATGCACTCTTGAGAATAGACATTGGAATAACCCCCTGGTTAACCAATGAAGTGAGAAGATTATTCGCTGATATGTACTTGCAGCCACTGTTGATATCTCTCCCCATATAATTGCCGGTATGCCCTCAAGTTTAAATTCCTGCTTCATCATTTTGTGGAAGTTGAATACACTTATCCCATCGCCGAGTGAATTCAGGAGATATTCCTGAAATTGCTCGGTTTTTTCATAGAAAGATGCTACATTCAACAGTATAATAGTTTCTGTTATTCAAGTTATATTTATGGAGGAAAATGGATCATGAAATACGATTGTTTAATTGTTGATGATGAAGAAGCGCTGTCAACAAGCACCTGTAAATACTTTAATATGCTTGGCGTGAAGACCTATTGGGTAGCTGATGAACAGGCATGCTTTGATTTTTTCTCTCAAAACAAGGCCGATTTGATCCTGCTGGATATTAATTTAGGGCAGCAATCCTCCGGATTTGAAATATGCAAAAAACTGAGAAAAACCACCAACATCCCTATATTGTTTATAAGTGCACGGACCAGTGATGATGATGTACTGCTTGCACTAAATATCGGTGGAGACGACTATATCCAAAAACCGTATGCACTCAGTATTATTTTGGCTAAAGTAAAAACGGTATTGAAAAGATATGGAGGCGATGTTGATGTTTTAAGCTTTGGCAGCTTTACAATGGATCTGATCTCAGAAAAGTTGATGAATGATGGCTGCGAGATTAAATTGAAGGCTATGGAATATAAGCTGCTGTCCTACTTAATCCAGAACAAAAATCGCCCTCTCGCTAAAGAGGTGTTGTTCTCTAACGTCTGGAATGACGCAATCACCAGTGACGGAACCTTAAATGTCCATATCCGCAAACTGCGTGAAAAAATTGAAGAAAACCCTAATGAGCCGCGTTATATTAAGACGATTTGGGGGACCGGTTATGTATTTGAGACCGATTAGGGGTGAAAGATGAGCATCAAGAAGGTAACATTCTTGGCGGCAGCCATTCTATTTTTTGGCATTAGTGTAATTCTTTTTGTTTTTCGAAGCTTAACTGAAACAGGAACGGATGTTGTTGCTGTAAATGATATTACACAAACGATTGTTGAACATTGGGACACTCTGGATCAGTCTGCCTTGCCGGGTCGTCAATACAGCTTGGAATATACTGTACTGGATAGCCACGGGGAGCTGGTTGGGGCCACAAGACGTGGATTAAGTGAGAATATAGACTCTGCTATCTATAATCGGGATACGATTGTGGATATTACGCGCAATGACACGGTATTGGGGAAAGTAATTTTTTATAATAATACAACTGAACGATGGAAGCATCACAGGGATAAGCTGCTTGTTATTTTTGGAGTTAATATCATTTTTATCATTTTGTTTTGTTTAATCTATGCAGTATATATCGACAGATCTATTTTTCGCCCTTTTCGTAAGCTGCAGGCATTTGCCCGTCATGTGGCAGAGGGCAAGCTGGATATGCCGCTCGAAATGGAAAAGGGCAACGGGTTCGGTGCATTTGCAGAAAGCTTTGACTTAATGAGAGAGGAACTCGCGAAAGCGCGCGAGAACGAAAGATTGGCAAATCAGAGCAAAAAGGAGCTGGTAGCCTCACTTAGCCATGATATAAAAACGCCTGTCGCCTCCATTAAGGCTGTCTCCGAAGTTATGATTTTGAATTCTGTTATTGAGGAGGACATAAGCCAGCTGGAAGTAATTAATGCAAAAGCTGACCAGATAAATACATTGATCACGAATATGTTTAGTGCAACATTAGAAGAGTTACAGGAGCTAACTGTCACAGTAACGGAAGAGTCGAGTGTATTACTGGGGGATCTAATCAAAAATGTTGACTATAATAATAGAGCTACTATATCGCCTATCCCCGAATGCATTGTGCTAGTAGATATGCTTCGGCTTCTGCAGGTAATTGACAATATCATAAGCAACTCTTATAAATACGCGGGTACATCCATTGGTGTATTAGCAAACATTAAAGGACAATATCTGGAGATCGAATTCAAAGACTATGGACGCGGGGTCTCTCCGGAGGAAATCCCACTTTTATTCAATAAATTCTATCGTGCCCGAAATTCAGCCGGCAAAAGCGGAACAGGACTGGGATTGTATATTTCCCAATATCTGATGGACAAAATGTCCGGTGATATCAATTGCAGGAATATAGATGGCGGTTTTGTGGTGATCTTAAGATTACATATCGCGTAAAAAGATTTTAGGATTGGTTAAGAACTGTCTAAAGACCCGCTAAGAATTAATAAGCTAAGATAAGACTGTAAATAAAACTTTAACTGCTTTCCAGGCAGTAAGTTTTAACAGTCTTTTTTAATAGGGGGCCACGTAATGAGTCAAGTAATTATCACAACCGATAAGCTTAGTAAATCGTTTTCTACTGGGGGCGTGCAGCAGCACATTCTTAAAAATCTTGATCTGGAGATATTATCCGGGGATTTCACTGTAATCATGGGTTCTTCCGGTGCGGGAAAATCTACGCTCATGTATGCCCTATCAGGTATGGATAAGCCGACGCTAGGCTCCGTTACATACTTTGATCAGGAAATCGCAAAGCTGTCCAATGATAAGCTGGCGGTTTTTCGCAGATTAAATTGCGGATTTGTATTTCAGCAAATGTTCCTGCTCGATAATATGAGTATATTGGATAATGTTATTGCCGCAGGCCTGCTTGTCAGTAATGACAGAAAAGCCATCGCTGCACGAGCAAAAGATCTGTTTGCGCAGGTAGGATTAACTGAAATGATTTGGCGGAAATTCCCTTCCCAATTGTCCGGTGGGGAAGCTCAGCGTGCTGCAATTGTGCGTGCATTAATAAACCAGCCAAAGGTTGTTTTTGCCGACGAACCCACAGGCGCTCTTAACTCCGCGGCAGGTAAAGTGGTACTTGATGTGTTGACCGATCTTAACAGCAAGGGGCAAAGCATCATCATGGTTACCCATGATCTGAAATCTGCAAGAAGAGGAAACCGGATTTTATATATGCGTGACGGTGTTATTCATGGCATATGCAACTTAGGCAAATACGTAAGCGGCGACAGGGAGCGGCACGGCAAGCTCCAGGCCTTCCTCACTGAAATGGGGTGGTAAAGTTGCGGAAATTAGCTATGCTCAGCTTTGCAAATATACGAAAAACCAAAGGACACACGGTTTCACTGTTGCTATTGTTCCTCATTGCCGGATTGCTGCTAAATGCGGGCTCGCTAGTGTTTGTGAATTTTGGCAGTTATTTTGAAAAAGTCACCAAAGAGCTTAAGACAAACGATGTGTACTACCTCTTGCCAAATCAGTTATATACCGGAGAGGTAGATGAGTACATCAGAAATAATAAAAATGTATCAAACATGCACAAAGAGGATGTGTTATGGGCTTCGGCATCCATCCCCTATATTGGTGAAACACGTAAGACCAGTTTTATTCTCAATGATATGGATAAAAAACGTGATTTCTCTAAATGGAGATTTGTTGAAAAGCATTTACCGCCTGATTCCATGTCGATATATGTGCCGTATATATTGAATATTGACGGTGGTTACAAGCTGAATGACAAAATTGAAGTTACCTTGGAAGATGAAGTTCTTACATTTACAGTAAAAGGGTTTACAGAAGATGCCTTTTTCAGTTCTTTTGATACCGGAACTTTAGGGGCTTATCTTCCTCATGAAACCTATGAAAAGCTTGTACAGAAGCTGGGTAACAAATATAGTTCAACACTTGTTTTTGCTGATCTTGATAAAATAAATAATGAAGTTGAAACAGGGATAGGACAATTAATACAAAAGAATCAAAAATTTGCTGTTTCTGCTTTAGCTGCGGAAACCAGTACGGATACATTATCCACCATTGATTTAGATACGTTGAAATCAACCCGTGTTACTATGGCAAATATAGTATCGGTAATGTCCATGGCTTTCGCTATTATTATCGCAGTTGTATGCTTTATCGTAGTGCGGTTTAGAATTGGTAACAGTATTGAAGAAGACATGACCAAAATCGGGTCTTTAAAGGCGATCGGGTATACCAGCAGACAAATTATAGGGTCTATTGTAATGGAGTACATGCTTATTGCCTTGGTTGGCAGTATAGCAGGCATATCGTTGTCCTATTTAGCTACGCCAGTACTTTCTAATATGTTTGCCCATCAATCCGGACTTATGTGGGTGCAAGGCTTCGATGGAGCAATCAGCAGTGTTATTCTATGTACAATTTTATTCATTGTTATCATTGTTTCTTTCATTTCCTCGGGACGAATTCGTAAGCTTAATCCGATTGTAGCCTTAAGAGGCGGAATCACAACCCATAACTTCAGAAAAAACCATTTACCGCTTCATAAGTCAATAGGCAGTCTGCCGGTCGTTCTCGGGTTCAAATCCATGCTGCAAAGCAGGAAGCACACCTTCATGATGGCAGTGATCCTTGCCGCTGTATCTTTTGCCAGTACCTTTGGCTTTGTGATGTTTTATAACACCGTTATTGATACTAAGGCATTTGCAGAGACTCCCGGAGTCGAACTTTCAAATGTGATGGCTGTTTTGAATTCGGATAAGGATCAACCAAAGCTTGTTGAAAACATTAAAAACTTGAAGAATGTAAGAAAAGTGCTGTATCTTGATGAGGCTAAGATAAAGATAGAGAGCTATGATGTAACTGCTTATGTGATGGAGGATTATTCTGCAAAAGAAACAGATATTGTCTATAAGGGAAGATATCCGCTGCATAGCAACGAAGTTGTCCTTGCCGGTATCTTAGCCGACAAACTGGATAAAAAGGTCGGAGACCGTGTCACGATAAAAGTCGGCGCTAAGCAGGCTGAGTATCTGATCACTGGCTTATCTCAAGGTTCAAATATGGGCGGAATGAATGCGTCGATACGACGGGACGGCTTCCTTAAGCTTAACCCGGACTTTAAACAGCAGAATCTGCAAATCTATTTGAACAAAAATAGTAAATCTGATGTATTTATAAACAAGCTTAAAAGCGACTATGGAGATTCAATCTCGGCAACAGTAGACATGGATAAAACCCTGAAACAGGGTATGGGCACCTACTTATCAATTGTCTCGAAGCTTGGGATTGGCATGATGGTTATAACCTTAGTTGTCGTGATTCTGGTTCTGTATTTTGTAATTAATTCATCGGTTATTCGTAAGAAACGTGAACTGGGTATACAAAAAGCAATTGGTTTTACAACCTTCCAGCTAATGAATCAGCTCTCGCTTGGATTTCTGCCGCCTATCATGATAGGCGTATTGCTCGGAAGCGCAGCTGGAATTACCCTAACCAATCCATTCATGTCAGTGGCTATGAGTGCTATGGGGATTATGAAGGCGAATTTTATTATCATGACATCGTGGATTACTTTGTTTGGTGTGGCACTTGTCATTGTCTCTTACTTGACTTCGATGCTGATCACATATCGCATCCGTAAAATATCCGCATATGCTTTAGTAAGTGAGTAAATTCGATAGGGTGGGGACGTGGATAATCACGTCCCTTTTTTAGCTTTAATTTATTTGAAATATTTTATATATAGCGCTCGGTGCGATACTATTGTGAAAATATAATATCATACAGACCACATTTGAAGTTCCACAAACCATTTATTTAAGAAAAATTTAAGATCTACACACCTGGATTTTAAGTTGTTCAGTCTATACTTTGTACCAAGAAGAAATAGGAGGAACATCCAGCCATTTACGAAGACAGTGAGGAAGCCAAGGTTTATCCTGCTTCACTGACAAAAATTATGACCGCATTTGTCACCCTTGAGCATGTTGATGACTTATCTGCAATCGCTCCGGTAGACCGGAGAACGTTCGGCGAGCTTCTTGCAAGCAACTCTTCTATGGCCGGATTTCGCGAAGATGAGGAGGTTACATATTAAAAACGGAGGTGTCTTAGTGAAAAAAATCTTCATGATTGCATTAACTATAACCATTTTAATTGGAGGAAGCCTCTACTTCCAAAATCAAAGTAGCTACTCAGAATATGTAAGCATGCAGGCTGACAAAACCATCTCAGAGGAATTAAATGCCGTAGATAACAATCCGAAGAATGTCAAGACAGAGAATGAGAAGTTGGGCAATGAGGAGCCCCCAGAGGAGATTTCTTTGGATGTTACGCCAGATGTTGAGAGAACTCCTGAGGATATCGCCTTGGACAAACGACTTGATGCAGATAGAAAAAGTAATGAAAGAACTTATCGGGAGGAAGGAAGGACAGGGTCATCAATTAGGCCAACGATAGAAATTCCGACTTTGTCTATCGATGATTATATAGGTATCTACAAAACTGTTGATGCATACATGAGAGAAAATTCGGATCGGTTTCCCGAGCCGGCAGACAATGGCACCAGAGGAAGCACTTCTGATCCGAGAATCCAAAATATTCTATATGCAGAAGAAAAATCAGGTATCATAGCAGGATTTGAAGATGAAAACCTGGTGGCATGGGCAGTGAAAAAGCTGGACGGAGCATATACCAACCTCTTGCTAGGGAGAACGTCTGCGGAAGAGGACTGGCAAGTTCTCTCAGAAGGAGACGTATATCAGTTGAGAAAGGAAATTAGCGATGGAAATTAAAGCGGAAAATGTAACAAGAACATTTGGAACGAAACGGGCCATTGATGAACTGAATTTTATTTTGCCTGAAGGTGTGTACGGACTTTTGGGAGATAATGGGGCAGGGAAAAGCACCTTGATGCGAATTCTTGTGGCAATCGACCATCAAACTAGTGGCAAGGTTACCTTTAACGGTAAGGATATCTTCCATATGAACGACGACTACCGGAATCTTGTGGGATATATTCCCCAGGATTTCGAGGTGTATCCCGCGTTTACGGCAACAGAATATCTGGAATATATGGGAGCACTGAAGGGTTTGTCAAAAAAGGAACTAAAGCACAAAGTTCCAGAGGTATTACAGTTTGTCAACCTGGAGAAAGTTGCTAATAAAAAGGTCGAAACCTTTTCCGGTGGGATGAAAAGGCGGGTGGGCATTGCCCAAGCCATCATCAACGACCCGAAGATATTAATTTTTGACGAGCCCACCGCTGGGCTTGACCCCCATGAGCGAATCCGTTTTTCAAACATCATAAGCGAAATGGGACAGGATAAGATCATCTTGTTTTCTACCCACATTATTTCGGATATTGAAGCAATCACCACTAATGTGATCATCCTAAATCAGGGCAAAATTAAAGAGCAAGGTAATGTGCAAAAGATGTTATCCGGGATTAAAGGAAAAGTGTTCACCGAGGAGATGGACAGAGAGCGGCTTGCCTCCTTTAAAAAAGAGCACCTGATCGTACGGATCCGGCAGGGAGAAAACGCTGTCAATGTACGTTACTTGGGAGAAAAGGAATCAGGCGCAATCGTATGCGAGCCCACGCTGGAAGATTACTACATCTACTTGGGGAGTGGGAGCCATGCGTAATTTCATTTCACTGGAACTGAAAAAAATACGAAATAAAAGTACGGCGATTATCGGCCTACTCTTTCTCACAATTATTCTGATCCCTTTGTTTCAAACCGCCCGGAGTATCGATGTTTTGGATGATGAGGGAACCATACATAGCGGCATTGGGGGCTGGGATATTTTAAGGGAGCGAACGGTTGAGGGCACGATGACTACAGATTATTTATTACAAATGAAACAGAACTACGAAAACAGTGTGGACAAACCTTATATTGAGGGGGAAGTGGATACAGACCGCAAGCTGGGCAAAAAATTGATGTTTCCTCACGATATGCTGAACTGGGAACTGAATTTTCCATATGAAAAGTACCGTGTGCTCGATAACAGCTTGAATTTAACCAATGAGCAGCTCGCCAGTTTTTATGAGGATTGGAAGGGCAGCTTTACCGAATATTTATCCAATGAACAAAATCTATTTCCTTATACAGAGGAACAAATAGAAATCATATCAGAGAAAATGCAAAAAGTATCCACCCCATTTGTATTCAAATACGATAGCGGCTGGGAGTACCTGAAAATAAGTTTATTAGATACAATCTACCTTTTCTTTATGTTCTTGGCCTTCATCCTATGCGAGGGATTCTCCAGAAACGGCAGCAAAGGAATTGACAAGGTGACCTTATCCACCAAAGAGAGCCGGAGGAAGCTGATCAGCTATAAGCTTGGCGCCGCCAGTGTGTTTTCTACAATAGCCTATTTTGCGTATATTACGATCGTACTGCTGTTTGTTGCTGTAGTCTATACGCTGCACGGCTGGGACTCTTCGGTTCAAATCGGAACGACTACATTTTATTCGATGAATCAGCTTCAAGAAGCGTTACTCTATATTGCCATGGGATACTTTTCCACCCTCGTCGTGACTCATCTTATCCTGTTTTTGTCCGTGATTTTTAAAAGAGGGAAACTGGTATTAGCAATTTCACTGATTTATTTTTATCTCGTCAATACTTATCAGATGGGGAGGGGGGCGCTGATTGAAAAAGTGATGGTCTTCATGCCCCAGAACTTTATCAATAATCTTATAGGCATAGAGAAATTATATTTTGTGGGTAATACTGTGTTTCCTTATGTTTTTGTCGCCCTGTTTCTGGGTACTGTGTACATTCTCTTATCTCGAATCGGTATCTCTATATGGATGAGAAGATATTATTTACAGTAGAGGAAGGTAGGTGAAATCATGAGCTATTTATCAAAATTAAACAGAAGTAAAATCCTAAACATAAACGTATTCGGTTTTTTGTTGGCATTGTTTCTGATACTTACCTTTTACAACTTAGACACCATCAAAACAGGTTATTTAAATCAGGCAAGATATGAGGTAACAGATGGGACGGAATACCGGTATTTCTATCAGCCGGAGGTATTGGATGAAGTTGAGATTAATAAAATTTTGGAAAAATACAGAGAACTTAGCCTGCCAGAAGACAGGAATAAAGCGGATGTTGCAGATTTGCCAGCCTTGGATATGATCGTCCAAGTGTATGGCTCGGACTGGACTGGAATACGGGATGTCTCAGCAGAACAATTCTATCAGGACAGGGCAGACATCATCAGAAGTGCACATGAGGAAGCGGGGAGTTCTAGGAAAGGAAACAGCAACGGGACTTTTGCAGCGGCTTCTCTCTCCGAACCTATCCGGATGGGTTATGCCGAGGGCTGGAAGAACGTTAACTCAGGGATGAACCAGTGTGTTTTTATTGTCCTGATTCTCATTTCCATTCTACTGATCCCCATTTTTAACGAAGATGAGACCTTGGGCGTGGACGGACTGGTGAAATCCACGATGTTTGGGAAACGTAAGCTGAGTAGGGTACGGATCATCAACGCCTTCCAACTCTCTTCACTGCTTTATCTGGCGGCGGTGGCGATTTACATTACGCCTATATTCTTTATGTACGGTTTACAAGGAGCGGATTTGCCTATACAAAGTAGTCCACAATTTTTTTTATCAATGGTTGAGGTGAATTATTTCGAGCAGTTTTTGATCAACCTGGTCATTGGATATGTGGCAATCTCACTGATGACAGGGATTACCTTATTGATCAGCGTATTAGTCACACAGGTTTATACTGGCTACGCCCTGTTATTATTCACCATAGCCATATCTTACGCCATTCAGATGAGCGAGGTATTCTTTCTGAAACATTACGTGGGCAATTTTCTGCCCATGCAGATAGCCGCGTTCAAAAGCTATTACACAAGTTTTGAACCCTATGGAGGTATTTCTACAATCATTGCCGTTCCTTCCATTACTGTTGCAGTTTTATTTATGCTCCTACTATTTTTGCCAAGATGGATTAATAAAATGAGGTTTACTTCTTAAATTGAGCATTATACATAAAGTTAAAAACAACTTGATCGATTCCATCCGAGAAGATTTCATGAATCTGATGCCATCAATTTTTGGTATTCACGAGGTGCATAGCCTGTGATTTGGCGGAACTGCCGACTAAAATGCTCAATATTCATGTATCCGCAAATTGCGGCGATTTCGGAGATCCGATGCGGACTATGAAGCAGCTTTTCCTTGGCAAGACGGATTCGGCATTGAATGACGTCGTCCATGCACGAAATGCCAAAGGCTGACTTATAGATGGCCTGTAAATAGCCAGAACTGAGATGCACATGTTCGGCCATAGCCGGAACGGCCCACGGATGACCCGGGTTATTGTATATCGCTTTGCGCAGATTCAACAGATTTTGATAATGAGGAGTATTATTCGTACTGTGCGAAGCTTCAATAAGCTTATTGATGATAATTCGGAATAAGTAATCCATAGACAGCTCCCGGTAAGCGCAGGAAAAGAAATGTTCAGCCGTAAGCAACTGAAACAATTGGTGGAAATATTCCGGGTCGGGCATGGGAAAGGGAACTCCATGTAGTAGCTTTGATTCCTTCAAATGAATTTCGTCTGAATCAAAATGAATCCAGTCATTCCCATAGCTATCTGCACAGGCCCGGTAGAGTATCTTTTGATGTGGTTGGAAGACTACCGCGCAGTTAGCAGGATATTCCTTCATCTCGCCCTCAACCCAGAATTGGGCGGGTGTTCTGGTGAGAATGAGCAACCATGTATTATGTCCTTCAGGGACGTCATAAACAAAATCTGCGGTATGGATGGCATCATATCCGGCATAGTATATTCTTATCATATCATTAGCCTTTCTTAGAATAGATCAAATATACGACAGTATACATCATTCAATAGAGCCGTGTCATTAACTTATAATTTCATGTATATAATTGAACTGAAATTCTTCTATTTCGGGATTGGCCGTGACTACAGAGAATGTTTGGACTTCCGGCCGCTGTTAGGTTTGGATTTCCTGAATTTAACCGCGAATCGCAGTAGAAATCCAAACCTTGCCCATGCTTCCGAAGAGAGCTTTCCTACGGAAAGCTTTCAGGCGGACGCTATCGCTCCTCCAGTTCCAAAATTCCCCTCCGCCACTTTTCCCTAAATGTAATTCTCAAGTTCAATCTGTTTCTATCCATATGAGAAATAATCAATCAATCAATCAATAACATTCAATTATGAGGTGAAATCATGAAGTACAGCAATCCCGTAATTAAAGGTTTCTATCCCGATCCAAGTGTTTGTAAAGTTAATAATAAGTATTATCTCGTCAGCAGTTCCTTTCAATATTATCCTGGTGTACCTTTGTTCGAAAGCGATGATTTAGTGAACTGGAGACAAATTGGACATTGCTTAACAAGACAATCACAAGTTCATCTTGAGAAGATAGACAGTTCTGGAGGAGTTTTCGCATGCACTATCAGATATCATAACGGTCGTTTTTACATGACCACCACTAATAATTCTACCGGGCAAAATTTCTACGTTTGGACTGATGATATCTACGGCGAATGGTCCGAGCCCATCTTTGTGGACCAAGGGGGGATAGATCCCTCCTTTTACTTTGAAGGTAATTTAACCTACTTTATGAGCAACGGCACTGATGACACTGGAAGGAACAGCATCTTTCAATGTGAGATAGATATCGAAACTGGTGAGAAGCTTACACCAAGCCGCGTGATTTGGCATGGAACAGGGGGACGTTATCTGGAAAGCCCTCACCTGTATAAAATCAATGATCTCTATTACTTAATGGCAGCAGAAGGCGGAACCGAATATGGACACATGATTGTATATGCAAGAGGCAATTCCCCTTACGGACCTTTTGAAGCGTATCCCAATAACCCCGTTTTAACAAACAGGAATCTGGGGGGATATGAGATACAGGGTGTAGGCCACGGAGATTTAATTCAAGATCACGATGGAAATTGGTGGATTGTTCATTTGGGGTTTCGGCAAATCGGCAGATGGGTTATGCATCATCATCTGGGGCGGGAAGTGTTTTTGATGCCAGTTACTTTCCATGAAGATCATTGGTTTACGGTGGGAGACGATGGGACGACTCAGGGGGAAGTTGAAACAAACTACATTCCCAATTCGGCAAAACAGATAGAACAGATGCAATATACTTTTCATAATACAAGCTGGGATATAGATTGGTGTTACTTACGTTATCCCGATAAACAGAATTATTTGCTGGGCGATGGGGAATTGAAATTAAGAGGTTCACAGATTTCATTAGATACGGCGGATTCCCCGACCTTTATAGGCTTGCGGCAAAAGGATTTCCATGCTGAAATCTCCTGTGAGATTAGAGTGAATGATGGTGAAGCGGGAATAACGTTATATATGGATGAGCATCATCATTATGATTTCGCTTTGAGAAGAATAGGGGAGCGAATTGAAGCCGTTAAGCGTCTGAACATCGGAGACATTAAGACCATACACGATCAATCAGACCTAAATTCAAATGTAGCCATTTTAAAAATTATTTCAAATCATGACACTTACTCTTTTCAGGTAATAAGCGATGGCATAGAATTTGATTTGGGCTCTGCGCAAACCAGATACCTCTCCTCAGAGGTTGCCGGAGGTTTTACCGGCGTTGTAATCGGGTTATATTCCCAGGATGGAAGCTGTTCGGAATTCAATGACTTTAGCGACTTTAAATGTACGTATTTTAATTAACAACATGCATTTTGGCGAAAAACCCTCATTATTGCTGACGAGGGTTTTTTCAATGTTGTGTGGGAAGAATAATGTATGGGTTTTGACCATTTCAATTTGGATTGATACAATAAGGCAAACTATGTCGAATGACTTTAAAATCAGGTGGGGTGATTTAAGCTTGCAACATGAAAATGAACTTTTGGAGGTATGGTTGTCTTGGTCCCGCATCAATTCAAATTTAAGTGAAAAGTTAGAACAAGCTCTGCTGAACAATTATAATTTATCTTTGAAGGAGTTCTATGTTTTAAATTTCATATCCAATGCTGAGGAAAAAAAATTACGGCTACAGCAACTTCAAGAACTTGTGGGACTAAGTCAAAGTGCTATATCGAGACTCGTCGTTAGAATGGAAGCTAAAAACTGTAGTGCGTTAGAAAGACATATATGCGAGGATGACCGGCGTGGTATTTATACTCGAATTACAGAGTTAGGCGAAAATAAATACCAGCGGGCACTTCAGACCTTTAATCAGGTCTTACAAGCAGAACTAAAAAAAGATGGATTTAATTCAGAAGTAAAGAATCTGACGAAAAAATTGTTTTTGTGACCAGTGTAGAGATCTTGTAAGTAGAGTTGAGATGATTGTTAAGTTTAGGATTACGACTTGACATACTTATTTTTCTCCGGTAAATTATATGCATGCGCATGCTTTATTCATTGTTACTGTAATTCAATTCAGCTGATAAGGAGTGGATAGCTATGAAGGTGTTAGTAGTCGGATCGAATGGACAAATCGGACAGCACCTTATTCAACAGTTGAAAGCAAGCAACGATCACACCGTCCGGGCGATGGTACGGAATAAAGAACAAGCCGATACATTTGTACAACAGGGAGTCGAAACTGTTCTCGCGGATTTGGAAGGGACAGTAGACTCCATTGCAACGGCCGCCAAGGGTTGTGACGCTATTGTGTTTACGGCTGGATCAGGTGGAAAAACGGGTGATGACAAAACACTGTTAATTGATTTGGACGGTGCAGGAAAAACTATTGAAGCTGCTGAAAAAGCAGGCATTGACAGATTCATCATGGTCAGTGCAATTCAGGCGAATAACCGGGACAACTGGCACCATAATATTCTACCGTATTACGCAGCTAAGCATTATGCAGACAAAGTGCTCGAAAGCAGCAGTCTGACATACACGATTATACGTCCAGGAATTTTATTGAATGAACCAGGAACGGGAAAGGTGTCTGCTGCGGAAAATATCACTGTTGGCAGTATCCCTCGTGAAGATGTAGCGCGTACCATTGTGGCTGCTTTGGAAGAGAAGCACACCTATAAGAGTGCCTTTGATCTGATTGCTGGTTACGATCCGATTCCTGATGCATTGCAAAAGTTCTGAAAAACCCAGTAAATAAACTTAGGCGCTGCAAAGTAAAGATTAGAATAAACTGAAAGTACATACATGCTTGCGCATGCATGATAAATTTAATATATAAGAGCAAAAAGGGGAGCGTATATCCATGATAGATTTGTTTAGCCCATATTCTTTTAAAAGTTTAGAATTGAAAAACCGTGTTGTGATGCCTCCAATGTGTCAATACTCCGTCGACAATAAAGATGGTATTGCCACAGATTGGCATTACATGCACTATGTTAGCCGTGCTGTAGGCGGAACTGGTTTAATCATAATTGAAATGACTGATGTAGAGCCCGATGGGCGCATTTCCGATTTCGATCTTGGTCTTTGGTCAGATGATCAGATTCCGGCTCTGAAACGGATTGTAGATGCTTGTCATAGTCACGGTGCCAAAGTGGGAATCCAAATCGCTCACGCTGGACGCAAGGCGGAAGATGCTGAAGTTCCGGTAGCCCCGTCAGCAATCGCTTTTGATGAAAATTCTAAACAGCCCCGGGCACTTACCACCGCAGAAGTAAAAGAAATGGTTGAGAAATTCCGCACTGCTGTAGCTCGCGCTGTCCAGGCTGGATTCGATACTATTGAACTTCATGGTGCGCATGGCTATTTGATCCATCAATTTCATTCTCCACTAACGAACAAACGGGATGATGAATATGGTAAAGATCTTACCTTGTTTGGCCGGGAGGTTATTCAGGCTGCAAAGGCCGAGATGCCGGAGGACATGCCACTAATCATGCGTATATCAGCTAAAGAATACGTTGAAGGTGGTTATGGGATTCAGGAAAGCATTGCTTTTGCCAAGGAATATCAAGTTGCAGGAGTAGACATGTTTGATATTTCATCAGGTGGCGAGGGAGCTATTGCTGCATGGGGCAGACCAGGAACTCACGCAGCTTATCAAGTTCCGCTCGCTAGAGATATCAAACAAGCACTCGATATTCCAGTGATCGCTGTTGGAAGATTGGATGATCCAATTTTGGCGAATGCAGTCATAGGAAATGAAGAGGCAGATTTGATTGCAGTCGGAAGAGGAATACTGAGAAATCCATATTGGGCCTTAGAAGCTGCATCAAAGCTGAGAAAAGAAACAGCAGTTCCTAAACAGTATACTAGTGGATTCTAAGCTCGATTTGTCGAGAAATTAATGAGTATTATACGAAAAAAACTTAGGAGGTTTACGATGTTTAATACCGAATCAGTACAACCATTACTCCGTCCTTTTACTTTAGGAAATCTTAATCTGTCTAATCGGACAGTAATGGCGCCAATGACCCGGAATCTGTCTCCCAATGGGGTTCCTGGAGCAGATGTTGCTGCATACTATCGCCGGAGAGCCGAAAATAATGTGGGTCTGATCGTAACAGAAGGCACGGTTGTTGATCATGCAGATGCATCCAATCAGGAGAATGTCCCTTACTTTTATGGTGAAGAAGCATTGAAAGGCTGGGCAAATGTTGTGTCTGAGGTTCATGAAGCCGGCGGCAAAATTATTCCTCAAATCTGGCACATGGGTGCACGGGGCAACGTCAATGATTATTCCGAGTCCGAAATCAGTGGCATCGTTGATGCTTTTGCACAATCGGCAGCTGAAGCCAAGCGCATTGGATTTGATGGAATTGAAATCCATGGAGCTCACGGCTATTTGATTGACCAGTTCTTTTGGGAGAAAACTAATGAGCGTACTGATCGTTACGGAGGCAGCATGATTGCACGTACCCGCTTTGCGGAAGAAGTCATCCAAGCTTGCCGCCAAGCCGTAGGCCCCGACTTTACCATCGTGCTGCGCATCTCACAGTGGAAAGGAACGGAATATACAGCCAAATTAGCGAAAACACCCGACGAGCTTCAACAATTTCTGCAACCTTTGGTTAACGCTGGAGTGGATATTTTCCATTGCTCGACACGGCGTTTCTGGGAACCGGAATTTGAAGGCTCTGACTTGAATCTTGCTGGTTGGGTTAAGAAGCTTACAGGCAAACCAACCATTACTGTGGGTTCGATTGGCCTTGATGGTGATTTCATGACTCTTTTCACTGAAGGAAAAGGTGCAGAGAATGCAAGTATCGAGAGATTGGTTCAAAAGCTCGAAAATCAAGAATTCGATCTGGTTGCTATCGGTAGAGCATTGCTTGTAGACCCTGCATGGGTCAGTAAAATTCGGGATGGGAAATTGGATGAATTGATTCCATTTACTCCTGAAGCACTCAAAACACTTTATTGATCGGTAAATAAACCTCTAGAAAACAAAAGACTGGTATTATACCGGTCTTTTATTTATTTTTTTGTACGTCAATCCATGTAACAGAATATGCAGCCCCCCAATGTTAAATTAACGGGTGCACGGGTGGAAGTTCGGGCTACCCGACTATCTATACACGTTGAATGGTACAATGTGAATATACACAGAAATTAACACTACCCGGAGGGATGTTTGGCATGAGCGAATCAAATCAGGAGTATATCGTAATTTCGGGTGCGAGGGAAAACAATCTCAAGAACGTATCTTTGCGCATTCCGAAACGGAAGATCACGATCTTCACCGGGGTGTCCGGATCCGGCAAGTCATCGATCGTCTTCGATACGATCGCCGCAGAATCCACGCGATTGCTGAACGAGAACTTCAGCATGTTCGTGCGAAATTTTCTGCCCCGTGTTCCGCAGCCGGATACGGATGCGATTGAGAACCTGAGCATGGCTGTTATTGTGGATCAGAAGCGGCTGGGTGGGGGATCCCATTCCACATTGGGCACGATTACTGATATTTCTCCCATTCTCCGTCTTCTTTTCTCCCGGGTAGGCCAGCCCTATGTTGGACAAGCGCACATGTTTTCGTTTAACGATCCGCAAGGCATGTGTCCCGAGTGTAACGGACTTGGCCGGCGGCTTGGTGTCGACATGAGCATGGCGCTGGACAAGTCAAAGTCGCTCCATGAAGGGGCTATTATGCTGCCGGACTATTCAGTGAACGGCTGGGAATGGAACATGATCGTGCAGTCAGGAGACTTCGATCTCGACAAGAAGCTGAGCGATTATTCGGAAGAGGAACTGGAGCAGCTGCTGTACGCCAAGGCAAGAAAAGTTAAGATGGATTTCGCCGGCAAGGCAACAAATATTACAGTGGAAGGCGTCATTGAGAAGTTCACCAATAAATACATCAAGCAGGATGTGAAGATGAAGTCCGAGCGCACACAGAAAGCTGTTGCTCCGTATATTTCCGAGGGGTCTTGCTCCAGCTGCCACGGTGCGAGACTCAGTCAGGCCACGCTCAGCTGCAGGATCAATGGTCTCAACATTGCGGAGCTATCCTCCATGGAAGCCGGACAGCTCATCCGCGTCATTCGTGAGATTAATGATCCTGTCGCCGTGCCGGTTGTCAAGTCGCTGACGGAGCGGTTGCAGCATCTGGTGGATATCGGACTTGATTACTTAACGCTGGACCGTGAAACAGATACTTTGTCCGGCGGCGAGTCGCAGCGCGTCAAGATGGTTAAGCACCTGAGCGGCAGTCTGGTGGATGTCACCTACATCTTCGATGAACCCAGCGTGGGTCTGCACCCCCGTGATGTTCACCTGTTAAATGAACTTCTGCAGAAGCTGCGTGACAAGGGCAATACTGTGATTGTCGTCGAGCATGATCCCGATGTGATCAAGGTGGCGGATCATATCGTCGATGTCGGGCCTCACGCCGGGAGCCACGGCGGCAGCATTGTGTATGAAGGAAGCTTCCAAGGCCTGCTGGAAGCCGGTACGCTGACAGGCACACATCTGAAACGTCCGCTCCAGTTGAAGCAAGAGTGCAGACAGCCGTCCGGTAAGCTGTCCATCAAGGAGGCCACACTTCACAACCTGCGGAACGTGAGTACAGATATTCCAACCGGAGTACTGACGGTAGTTACGGGTGTCGCCGGCTCCGGTAAGAGCACGATGATTAACGAAGTATTCCTCAGTCAGCATCCGGACGCCATCGTCATCGACCAATCGGCAATAGGAGTGTCAACACGTTCGAATCCCGCAACTTACACAGGCATTATGGATGATGTGCGCAAGGCGTTTGCATCCGCGAACAAGGTGAGTCAAGGCTTGTTCAGCTTCAACTCCAAGGGGGCTTGTGAGAACTGCCAAGGGCTGGGTGTTGTGTACACAGACCTTGCCTTCCTCGACAGCGTGAAGCTGCCCTGTGAAGTATGCGGAGGCAGACGATTCAAAGAAGAGGTGCTCGCGTACAAGCTGAACGGAAAATCAATAGCAGAAGTGCTGGAGATGAATGTGGAGCAGGCATTGGCGTTTTTTCAGCTAAAAGAGGTTGTGCGCAAGCTCCAGGCGATGAGTGATGTGGGGCTGAATTATATTACACTCGGCCAGCCGCTCAGCACGCTTTCAGGCGGGGAATGCCAGCGCATCAAGCTGGCCAGCGAGCTGCATAAGAAGGGCAGCATCTATGTGATGGACGAGCCGACGACCGGCCTCCACATGTCAGATATCGGCCACCTTCTGGAGATCATAAACCGTCTCGTGGATACCGGCAATACGGTGATTGTTATCGAGCACAACCTCGATGTGATCAGCCAAGCGGACTGGATCATTGATATGGGACCGGACGGAGGCAGCAAGGGCGGCCAGGTTGTGTTCGAAGGCACACCTCCGCAGATCATCCATGCGGAGCAGTCGATTACGGGAAGATACCTGATGTAATTAATGGCCGGAAGTGTTAACCAATTAATTTAAGATGATGGTAACTAAAAATACCGCCCTCGAAAAGGGCGGTATTTTTAGAAACATATAAGGTTAGAATTGAAAGTCTTCATCCTTCAGCGGTTCCACGTTAAGCGCCCGGATATATCCGTTGCCTTTCTTCGAGAAGAAGTCATGCTGCTTGGTGTGGGTACTAATGCCGTTCTGGACAATCGGATTGATCTCTTCCTCGTCGAACAGAGGATCATGGCCCAGATTCATCATCGCTTTGTTAGCGTTGTATCTGAGGAAGGTCTTGACCTCGTCCACCAGTCCGATGGGAGCATAGATCTGCTCCGTATAACGTTCTTCATTCTCATGCAGCAGGCGGAGCAGTCCCACCAGCGTCTGGTGCAGGTCGCGCTGTTCGTCTTCCGCGAGGCCGTCAAAGATCTCCTGCGCCAGCACCCCGACGTATACCCCGTGAATGCTCTCATCCCGCAAAATAAGGTCGATGATCTCACCGCTGCAGGTCATTTTACCCTGGCCGGCCAGATACAGCGGGTAGAAGAAGCCGCTGTAGAACAAGTAGCTCTCCAGCAGCACTGAGGCCGCCATAGCGAGATACAGGTCTTTAGGCGAGTCTATATTTTTGTAATATTGTGATATGGTCTCCGCCTTGAACTGCAGGTACGGGTTCTCTTCCACCCAGCGGAATACACTGTCTATCTCCTCTGTGGAGGCTAATGTAGTAAAGATGCTGCTGTACGACTTGGCGTGGATCTGTTCCATCATGCCCATGAAGCCCAGCACCGCCTTGCGCTGAAGGCCTTCAACATGCTCCATAATCTGGGGCATACCGACTCCGCCTTGAATCGTATCCAGCAGTGTCAGGCCGCCCAGCACCTTCATATAAGAGTCCTTTTCCTGCTCACTGAGCGTGAGCCAGGACATTTTATCATCGGACAATGGAATTTCATCATCTGTCCAGAATTGCATAATGTTCTGATTCCAGAACATCAATGAGAAATCGTCGTCGGGACGGTTCCAGTTCACGGCTTGAATAGCGCTCATAATCGTGCAATCTCCTTTTTTTGCGGCAATAGCCTTCCATTTAGATCGAGCAGGTGAGGCATTCCTCGACGGACAGCTTTTTGGTCCGGGTGTAATACAGCGACTTCAGTCCTTTATGCGCTGCATACAGGTAGGAGCGGGCCAGTTCCCTGGTGGATACATCGCTGTTGACATGCAGCACGGTCGAGATGCCCTGGTCGATATGAGGCTGAATTTCTGCGATCAGATCAATGACCTTGAACTGATCCATCTGGTAAGCCGATTTATAGAAGAACACATTGTCCGGCCGCAGGTACGGCATCGGATAGTATGTGGTTGAATTGGCATAAGTCCGGGTCTCAATCTGCTCCACAATCGGCATAACGCTCGAAGTGGCATTCTGGATATAGGAGATACTGGCTGTTGGCGCAATCGCCAGGCGGTAAGCATGGTACAGACCGTTGGCCATTACTGCATCCCGCAATTGTTCCCAGTCTGCAGGTGACGGGATATACATATCCCCGAACAGCTCCTGCACTCTTGGTGTAGCCGGACGGTAATCCGTTGTCAGGTAACGCTCAAAATAAACTCCGGTGGCATAGTCTGATGCCTCGAAGCCATGGAAAGATCGGCCGGTTGCGGCAGCGATCTCCATGCTCTTCTCCAGGGAATGGAAGTTCATTGTCATGAAGAAAGTCCGGGCAAAGTCGCGGGCTTGCTCGCTTTCATAAGCGATGTTGTTCTTCGCGAGATAGCCGTGAAGATTCATGACGCCTAGACCAACAGAGTGCATCTCTTTGTTCGCTTTAGCTACGCCAGGGGCATTGGAGATACTGGTCATATCGCTGACAGCAGTCAGGGCGATCATACCTTCATGCACGGATTCGCGGATCTTGCCGTGTTCCATCACGTTGACAATATTCAGGGAAGCCAGATTACAGCTTACATCGCGGCGGATGGTATCCTCCTGCCCGTAGTCAGCAATCTCGGTGGTCTCCTGGAGCTGGAAGATTTCGGTACAGAGATTGGACATTTTGATCTGTCCGACATTTTTCAGGGCATGGGCCGCATTGGCGTTGCTCTTGTTCATGATATAAGGGTAGCCGGATTCCAACTGGATCATGGCAATTTTGGTCAGCATATCCCGTGCGCTCATGGCCTTCTTCTTCTTGACACGCGGATCGGCCAGCAGCTTATCGTACATGTCATCCAGATCCATATCGTCGAGATGCGTGCCATAGGCCTTGTACACAGTGTATGGGGCAAATACATGCAGCGGTTCATTGTCCTTCGCCAGCTTATAGAAGCGGTTCGGAATGATCAACCCAATGGACAGGGTTTTGAGCCTTGTTTTCTCGTCGGCGTTAATCTTCTTGCTGTCGAGGAATTCCAGAACATCCCAGCCAAAAATGTTGTAGTAGGCTGCTCCGGAGCCTTTGCGTTGGCCCATCTGATCAGCATAGGAGAAGCCGTCCTCCATAAGCTTGAGCACAGGCATAATGCCTTTGGCTGCATCCTCGACACCCTTGATCGTCTCCCCGCGCGAGCGCAGCTTGGACAGGTTAACTGCCACACCGCCGCCGATCTTCGATAGCTGCATGCAGGTATTAAGCACGTAGTTGATGGAATTGAGCGAGTCGTCCATTTCGATAAGGAAACAGGAGACGAGCTCACCGCGCCGGCTTTTACCGGCATTCAGGAAGGTTGGAGTCGCAGGCTGCAGACGCTGCTCCATCATTGAACGGGCAAGCACTCCGGCAGTATCGGCGTTGCCGCGTCCCAGGTGGAGGGCGACTGCCGCCACACGGTCCGGGTAGTGCTCCAGATATTGCTTGCGGTCATTACTTTTTACAGCGTAGTCCATGTAGAATTTCGAAGCTGCCATATAGGATGGGAAGCTGAAGTTGTAGCTATGGGCAATCTGGTAGACTTGCTCAATTTCCTCTACGCTGTACTGCCCGTAAAAGTTCTCGTAGAAATCCTGTTCAATCATGTAATCGACCTTAGCGTTTGTATTTGCAAAAACCAGGCTCCGCCGCTCTACATCCCGCATAAATTCGGCTACTGCCTCAAGGTCTTTGTCCAGTTGAAAGAAGCCGCTCTCGTCCCGCTTCATTAACATGTTGTTCAGTTCAATATGCCGCAACCCGGCTCACCTCCTGTTTAATTCGTTCCACATCGCCAAATGTACCCGATAACTCAAATTTACCGATAACTGGCACATTGTACTGGTCTGCAATCAAGTCTGCACTGTTTGCAAACAGCTTGCCCCAGTTCTTGTTGCCGCTGGCAGCGATGCCTTTCAGATTGGCATAATTGTTCCCCAAGAAAGCTGACACCTTCTCTGGAATCTGTCCAAAGCCGGTGGTATATGTAATTAGCACATAGGGCTCGTCAATCGTCATATGCTCATCAATCTGCACAGCCGGCAGCTTCAGCTTGCCGATGAAGCGTTTGACGTTTCCTGTTTTTGAATCATACGCGACTAGCATGGTGTCAGTCCCCCTGTAAATATTGAAACTCCTCTTAAAATTGTAAAGATTGAATTGCTTAGTTTTAAATACTGAAAAATCATATTAACACTATATTTAGTGTGCGTTGTTTATTTTAATCACTATATGTTGGAAAGTCAATATTGACAAACCACCTTATTCGTTATAAATCCGTCTAGTAAGCGCTTTGCTAGAGTATCGGAATCCCATAACTTCAGGCGCTGCAAGCACTTTTCCGCTTCTGAAGAAGCTGACACATTTGTAAGGGGGCTCCCCATTACCTTATTATCTGTCTTTATACGGTCCGTTGACTGAATATTGCTATAATCAGTCAAAATATAGCAAGATCCGATGAAAGAATATCAATATTATTATATTTGTGTTTCGATTCGAAGTTGAATCAGATGACAAATACCCAAATAGAGGAGAACCCTAAGATGGTTACGTTATTACTAATAATTATTTATCTCGCATTTATGGGTCTGGGATTGCCAGATGCTTTACTAGGCAGCGCTTGGCCCATTATGCAACACGATATTGGTGCCACAACGGAAATGGCAGGTTATATATCGTTAATAGTCTCATTCTGTACGGTAATATCGAGTTTATTTGCCAGCAGATTGTTGCACAGATACGGTACGGGTAAGGTAACCTTGGTCAGTATACTCTCTACGGCAATCGCTTTGCTTGGATTCTCTATTTCATCAGATTTCATATTTCTATTTCTACTTGCTATTCCTTTGGGCTTAGGAGCAGGTTCCGTGGACGCTGCATTGAGCAACTATGTAGCAGTGCATTTCAAAGCCAAGCATATGAACTGGTTGCATTGTTTTTGGGGAATTGGAGCATTTACGGGTCCAATTATAATGTCGTTTTGGCTGAACCGTGATAACAACTGGCGTGCAGGATACGTTACAGTAGGCTTACTTCTGCTTACTATAGCGATGATATTACTGGCGTCTTTGTCTTTATGGAAGATTTTTGAGAAGGAGAGTATAGAAGAAGGAAGCGACGAAGAGAAACTGATCAGCAACAGAGAGGCTTTACGAATCCCAGGGGTGAAAATATCCATGGTTACCATGCTCTGTTACAATGGATCGGAAGCTGCTGCAGGTCTATGGATGGCATCTTTTTTTATAGGGAATAAAGGGGTTTCTCCTGGCACAGCAGCAGCTTTATCTTCCTTATTCTATATTGGAATCATCATTGGACGAATCATATCAGGATTTCTGTCTACTAACGTATCCAGTAAAAACCTGATTAGATATGGTGGAATCATTGGCTGCTTTGGACTTTTGATTCTTGTTATGCCAGTCCATTATTGGATTTCTGCAGGTGCTCTATTTATTGTGGGGTTGGGCGGAGCACCAATCTATCCAAGCATTGTTCATTCAACACCGGAACGTTTTGGCAAAATAGCTTCCCCAAGTGTCATTGGACTTGCAATGGCTAGTGCTTATACGGGTTCAACACTAATACCATCATTGATGGGGATATTTGCAAGTCAATTGGGAATGTTTATGGTTCCTGTAATACTGCTCATTCTTTTTAGCATCATGCTGGTATCTTCTGAAATGGTTAACATAGCTTACAAACGTAAGGTTCGATAGGACAAGAGCATTTTGGAACTGCAGGAGCGATCCTTTTATGAAGATCAATAGAAAGTCGCCTAGATGGCGGCTTTTTTTGTTTTGTGAACTTGATTGGGAGAATGTTTACTATTATTCATTCGTTTTAGGGAATGTGGTTTGGCACATAGAAGAGCATTATGCTATAGGGATTTTCCCGCACATATCTCCAATAGTCACCTAAAGGTAACTCTATTATAAAAAGGTGCCTACTTCCGGTAAGTAACTATATAACTTATGATTATTTTAGCGCTAGAAAATGCAATCAGTAAAGGCGGGGTTCAGCTTGGGCAGCAGCTTATGGGAGCAGATTACGAATTATTTCACAACCGACATAGGTGCTTACTTGTTCTCCGTAAAAGAGCACATCGCCATCAGCGTCTTGGCTTTAGGGGGCTCAGCTTTGTTTGGAATCATCCTGGGATATTTGTGTGCGGAACGCAAGAAATACGAAAAATGGATCGTCACCATCTTTCAGGTTTTACGGATCATCCCAAGCCTGGCGATCCTCTTTCTGTTGATCCCGCTGATGGGGACAGGGTTCCAGCCGGCTATGACAGCACTGATATTACTAGCCATTCCGCCGATTCTGATGAACACTGTTGCCGGACTTGAAGAAGTGCCTGCGTTTATGCTGGAAACGGCTTACGCGATGGGAATGTCGGACTGGCAGGTGCTATGGAAGGTGAAGCTTCCGTTAGCCGCGCCGCTCATTCTAACCGGAATCAAGACGGCTGCCATTGAGATCGTGGCAAGCGCGACATTAGCCGCAAAGATCGGCGCCGGAGGTCTCGGGAGCATTATTTTCACAGGCCTTGGTCTAAACCGGATCGACTTGCTCCTGATTGGAGGTATATCGGTTGCGGTGCTGTCCATCGCCTCCACGCTCATCCTTGATGGGGCAGAAAGATATTTGTTTAAATATAAATTCACCGGAAAGTAGGGATTGGATATGAAGAATACAACAAAGTCATTCACAGCAGTTGCAATTGTACTGCTATTGATGTTTACACTGGCCGCTTGCGGCAGCAAGAACGAGGAAGGAAGCGGCCAACCGACCGTACGTGTCGGGAGCAAAGATTTTACTGAAAATTTGCTCGTAGGTGAATTGTATGCTCTGGCGCTGGAGGATGCAGGATACAAGGTCGAGAGAGTCTTCAACATTGCAGGGTCCGTCATTCATACCTCGCTTATTAATGATGAGATTGATCTATATCCGGAATACACAGGGACAGGCTTGTTAACCATCCTCAAGAAGCCGCTGATGACCGACCCTGAGGAAGTTTACAATATGGTGAAAAATGAATATGAACAACAGTTCCAAGTCACTTGGCTGGATTACTCCAAAGCCAATGATGGAGCAGGGCTGGTTGTCCGCACAGCTGTATCTAAGGAGCTGGGGATTACAACGATTTCCGATCTGCAGAAACATGCAAGTAGGCTGCGGTTTGCATCGCAAGGTGAAGTGGATCAGCGTGAAGACGGCATCCCGGCGCTTGAGAAGGTCTATGGTCCGCTGAAATGGAAGTCGTCAAAGGTCTATGATAACAGTTTGAAGTATGAGGTTCTCTCTAATGACGAAGCGGATGTCGCACCGGGCTATACAACGGAAGGCATGCTGGTAAATACGGATGAATTCACACTGCTAGAAGACGACAAACAGGTATGGCCGCCTTATAATTTGGCTCCTGTTGTCCGTAACGAGGTATTGAATGCCAACCCGGACATTTCAGAGATGATTAATAAGGTAAGCGCTGCGCTGGACACCGCAACCATTACAGCCTTGAACGCAAAAGTGGATGTAGACAAAGAAGAATATGAAGACGTGGCCAAGGAGTTTTATGACTCCATTAAATAAACGGGATTTCTGGAGGAGAATATGGCACAGACTGCGATCGAACTCAGCAATGTGAGCAAGAAATATAATCAGGCCGGCTATTTCGCGGTGGATCATGTAAGTCTGTCCATTGAAGAAGGGGAGTTCATTACCATTCTGGGCTCCTCGGGTTCCGGCAAAACTACATTGATGAAAATGATTAACCGTCTGTACGAGCCGGACGAAGGGAGCATTACGCTCTTTGGAGAAGATATCAGAGCCCTGGATCCGGTTACAGTAAGAAGACGCATCGGTTATGTCATTCAACAGGTAGGTTTATTCCCGCATATGACTATCAGACAAAATGTCGCCGCCGTACCTAAGCTCTTAAAGTGGAGCAAAGCAAAGATTGAAGCTAGAGTAGATGAATTATTAACACTCGTTGGTTTAGAGCCGGGTGAGTTTAAGAACCGCTATCCTTCCCAGCTGTCAGGCGGCCAACAACAACGGATCGGATTGGCAAGAGCGCTGGCGTCAGACCCCAAGATCATGCTGCTTGACGAACCTTTTGGTGCACTAGATGCCATCACCCGGATGAATTTGCAGGATGAACTACTGCGCATTCACGGAGGACTTAAGAAAACCTTTCTGTTCGTGACCCATGATATCAATGAAGCATTTAAATTGGGGCACCGGGTTATTGTTATGGACAAAGGACGGGTCTGTCAATTCGATACGCCAAAGAATATTGCGTCCTTCCCTGCAGATGGCTTCGTATCCTCCTTAATCGCTTCATCCCGCGGGCAGGAGAAGTTCTGGGAGGGGTTAACTTGATCGAATATATCATGAACCACCCCGATAAATGGGCAAAGGCGCTGGTGGAACATTTGGAGATTGTGGGCATGACACTACTGGCATCGCTTTTACTCGCCTCGATTCTGACCCTAATCTCCATGACATCTAAAATGCTGTCCAGGTTCTTGGTTCATTTGTTCTCAATCATCTATTCGATACCCAGTGTGGCTCTGTTCGCGATGATGATTCCTGTAACGGGACTGGGCAAGACCACGGCTATTACAGTGCTTGTAGTGTACAATCAATATCTGCTCCTGCGCAATTTCATTGCCGGTCTGAACGGGGGTGATCCCGCCATCATCGAAGCGGCTACAGGCATTGGCATGAGTAACCTGCAGGTGCTGTACAAGATCAGACTGCCGTTATCCATAAGAGCCTTTTTTACCGGAATACGGCTTGCGGTAGTATCTACGATAGGCATGGCTACGATCGCTGCGTTCATCAACGCAGGAGGATTGGGTGATATCTTGTTTGACGGACTTCGGACAATGAACGTATATAAAATCTTCTGGGGCAGTGTACTATCCGCCGGAATGGCGGTTGGTGTCAATGCGCTGCTCGTTAGGATAGAAAAAAGCATATAAAGGAGAGCTGCAAAATGAAAGCAGTAGTATTGGAGCATCCGTGTGAGCCGCAGGAGCTGCAGGTGAGGGAGGTACCATTACCTGAAGTGAAGCCAGGCTGGGTCCTGGTTAAAATTCAGGCTTTTGGCATTAATCGTTCGGAGATTTACACCAGACAGGGGCATTCGCCTTCCGTTCAACTTCCGCGTATTATCGGGATTGAATGTGTGGGTAAAGTTGAAGATCCGTCGGATAGCGGTCTAGTCAAAGGACAACGGATTGTGTCGTTAATGGGCGGGCTTGGACGCGATTTTGACGGCAGCTATGCGGAGTATACACTAATTCCGTCAGACCAGGTGTACCCTATTGAAATTCAGCTGGACTGGGCTGAGCTGGCTGCGATTCCGGAAATGTACTACACGGCTTATGCTTCGTTATTTGACACCCTGAAGCTGACTGGGGGAGAGGCACTACTGATTCGCGGAGGCACCAGTTCCGTAGGACTCGCAGCTTTACAGCTTGCCAAAAGTATTGGAGCAACGGTGATCTCAACAACAAGAAATCCGGACAAGATGGAGCTTCTTAAGCAGTTTGGCGCAGATCATATCTTGCTTGATGACAACAGCTTGTCCGAGAAGCTTTTTGCTATTGCCCCAGGCGGCGTAAATAAAGTATTGGAGCTTGTAGGAACCGTTACGCTTAAGCATTCACTTGGACTTGCCGCCGAATATGGCATCGTGTGTGTCACGGGGATTTTGGCCGGCGAGTGGGTATTGGACGGGTTCGAACCGATGGTTGACGTTCCGACTAACGTGTATCTGACATCGTTCACAAGCACGCATGTCAAGAGACACTTGCTCGTAGAGCTGTTCCAGCATATCGAACGGCATGAGATCAAAGTACCTATCGCCAAAGTGCTGCCGCTTGAACACATCCATGAGGCACATCTCTTAATGGAGAGCAACTCAGCTAACGGTAAAATTGTAATCGTAAATAAATAGTTACAAGAAACGTTTGGTACAGACAAAAAAAGCGCTTGAAAGAGCCGGACACATTTATTGAGGATTCAATAATGTTCGACTCTTAGAAGCGCTTGATTGCGATAGATGAGTAGACTGGATTAATCGGCCGACACTCTACTTTCAACTGCTGTCTGATTGTCCTTGTATGTCTCTTGATAACCATTACCCCATTGCTCCATAGCGGAGATGATCGGACGCATCGTGTGCCCTATATCGCTTAAGGAATATTCCACCCGTGGCGGAACTTCGGCGAATACCTTTCTCACGATAATCCCGTCTTGTTCCATAGAACGAAGATTGTCCGTCAGCACTTTCTGGCTGATTCCGGGGATTGTATTTCGCAGTTCAGTAAAACGATTCGGTCTAGCCAAAAGGTTTCTCATAATGAGCAGCTTCCACTTATTACCTATCAATCCCACAGTAACGGCAACCGGGCAAAAGGGAAGTTCATCTTTAGTCAGCATGTTCTGATCCTCCAATAGTTCCAAAAAGAATGTTATAGCATCAAAGGAATGCTAGTTCAAAAAGTGATATTGCATCATTATCATAGTGTTGGAAGCTAAATAAAGCAAGCTGCAGCCTCACAGCCCCCTCAGTTTATATATTTCAGTCTCCCTTAGTAATCTCAATGAACTTGCTGGCCGCTGTCGTCAGCGGCATGTTGCGCATAGTCATCATGCCCACCCGGGCAGGGGGAAGCTGAACATCCAGTTGAATCTCGAAGAGAGAACCTTCCTCCAGCTCCTTGGACACGAATTCCCTGGTCACGAACGAGATGCCGAGTCCTTTGCGGGCAAACTCGATCAGCAGGCCAACGCTGCCAACCTCGAATTCAGGCTTCAGCTCATATCCGTAGCCTTGGAACAAGTCCGTAATCGCCATACGTGCGCGGCTGCTGCGGGAGAAGAGGATAATGGGGTACTGTAGCAGCTCCTCAATAGAGAGCACCTTCTGGTTCAGCTCAGCATAGTGGCTGCCCGCGATGAAGCAGTCCTGCAGTTGAAGTCCCTGCCGCACCTCAAGCTGGGGATCGGTGATCGGCATGCGCACTACGCCCAGATCGACGAGGCCTTCTTTTAAATATGAAATGACCTCCGGCGTCGTTCCGTGGATCAGATGAAGCCGGATGCCAGGGTAGCGCTGGTGAAAGATTTCGATAAAAGGCAGCAGATAATGCTTGAACAGTGAATCACTGCCGCCAATCCGCAGTTCGCCGTTGTCAAGGTTTTTGAGCTCGGCCATTTTCTTCTCGGCTTGGGTGATAAGGATATGGGATTGTTCAATATAGGAGTACAAAGTGGCTCCCTCAGGTGTCAGCATGACGCCCTTGGAATTCCGGGTAAAGAGGGTAAGGCCGAAGCTGTCTTCCAGTTGCTTAATCGCATGACTGACGCTTGGCTGGGTAATGTACAGGGATTTGGCGGCTTGGGTCAGGCTTCCTGTCTTGGCTGCCCAGTAAAAAACCTTGTATAGCTCGAAATTGTTCATAGACATGGTCTATAGCTCCTGTGAATTATATTAATTACTTGTATGGTTCGTATTTGTATTATAGTGTAACCAGGAAAGATAAACCAGAGCAGAAGGAGAATGGAGATGGAGGCAACCACATTTGTTTTATTTGGAGCGACAGGGGATTTGGCCCGAAGAAAAATCTACCCCGCGCTGTATAATCTGTTTCTCGACCACAAGCTGCACCATTCATTCTCTGTGATTGGTCTTGGCAGAAGAGAACTTGCTGATGAAGCCTTTCAGGCTATGGTGGAGCGGTCCATCCGGGATTTCTCCCGGCGGGAAGTGAACGATTCTGCGTCCGTGCGCCGCTTCCTGAAGTCCTTCCGATATAATGTGCTGGATGTAGGGCATACAGAGGATTACCTAAAACTGCTGCAGCGGGTTGAGCAGCAGGAAGAGAGCATGGGCAGTTCCCCGAACCGGATGTTCTATTTATCTGTCGGTCCTGAGTTTTTTGAGCCGATTGCCTTGAACATTAAGGAAAGTGGTCTGGGTGCCGCCAAAGGCTGGAAACGTCTGGTGATTGAGAAGCCCTTCGGACATGATCTGCAGTCTGCGCAGGCGCTGAATCTGAAGCTGAGCGAAGCGTTTAGTGAGGATGAAATTTTCCGGATCGACCATTATCTGGGCAAGCCAATGGTGCAGGAGCTGGATGTATTTCAGCAGACGAATCCGGTGCTTCACGCGCTCTGGAACAACCGCTACATTGCCAACGTGCAGATTACTGCGGGGGAAACGGTGGGTGTGGAAGAAAGAGCGGGTTATTATGATCATGTGGGTGCACTGAGAGACATGTTCCAGAATCATATGCTGCAGCTGCTGATGATGCTTGCGATCCGCTTGCCGAAAGACAGCTCTGCAGACGAGGTGCGCTACAAGAAAAAAGAAGTTATGGAGGCCCTGGAACCGTTGGAAGAAGCGGATATCCAGTTTAAAGTAATCCGTGGGCAGTACACTGCAGGCACCATCAAGGGCAAGCCGGTTCCAGGCTATCTCTCCGAACCGGGAATTCCGGCAGGTTCGATGAACGATACATTTATTGCGGCCAGACTTACGATCGATGATCCATTCTGGAAAGGTGTGCCGTTCTATATCCGAACCGGGAAGAGAATGAAAGAGAAATCGACACGGATTGTGATTGAATTCAAAGAGCCGCTCAAACAGAATTCGTCAGCCGCCGAGGATGATATCCCCAATCTTCTGGTGTTCGAGATCAGCCCGAACGAGGGGATTACGCTACAGCTCAAGGCAAGAGATCCCCAGCACAAGGGGAAGTTCAAGGCTATGCATATTGACTTCCATACCAGATCTATTGAGGTCCCGGAGGCTTATGAGAACCTGATCTATGATGCTTTGCACGGAGATCCGTCATTCTTTGCGCATTGGAATGAGGTGGAGCTGTCCTGGAAATGGGTGCAGCCAATCCTGAATGCTTTTGACAAGAATACGGTTCCCCTTCATCCCTACGCTGCGGGTACATTCGGACCTGCAGAATCGAATCAGCTGCTGGCGAAGGATGGAAATCACTGGTGGCTCGACTCTGCCATTGAAGAAGTAAGCGAGCTTTCTTTACGTGATGCTTCAAATTTTTAATTCTAATATTAGTTCAACTAAAAATGGAGGTTTACGAATATGAA
Source organism: Paenibacillus sp. FSL H3-0321 (assembly GCF_038002865.1). NCBI lineage: Bacteria > Bacillati > Bacillota > Bacilli > Caryophanales > Paenibacillaceae > Paenibacillus > Paenibacillus sp. FSL H3-0321. The sequence continues at coordinate 306,795 of NZ_JBBODH010000001.1, forward strand.
ATTTTTTATCGATACTGCAAATGTGGAAGATATCAAAAAAGCATACCAAATCGGTGTACTGTCCGGAGTCACAACAAATCCATCTCTGGTAGCCAAAGAAGGCGTGAAATTTGAAGACCGCATTGCAGAAATTCTGCGCACTGTGCCTGAGGTAGAGTCCGTATCCGCTGAAGTAACACCGGATGCCGTTACTGCGGAAGAAATGATCGCACAGGCGAACGAGCTGATTAAGATCAATAACTATGACAAAAACATTACGATCAAGCTCCCGATGACACTCGCAGGTCTGGAAGCCTGCCGGTATCTGACTCAAAAAGGCGTGAAAACAAATGTGACGCTGATCTTCACCGTGAACCAAGCGCTGCTCGCTGCCCGTGCAGGAGCTACTTATGTATCGCCATTCCTGGGCCGTCTGGATGATATTTCGGAGGATGGAGTGCAATTGATCGTAAAAGTCGCCGAGCTATTCCGCATTCATAACCTGGATGCGCAGATAATCGCCGCTTCGGTCCGTCATCCGGACCATGTGACCCGCGTTGCCATGGCCGGTGCGCATATTGCCACCATTCCGTTCAGCGTGATTGAGCAGATCTCCAAACATCCGCTCACCGATCAGGGGCTGGAGAAGTTCGCTGCCGACTGGAAGAAAGCGCCACAGGTCTAATTGTCCAGCACATATCATAGGGAGGTTTATTGACGATGGGTAAACAGCAAATTGGTGCGGTCGGCTTAGCCGTCATGGGTAAGAATCTGGCCTTGAATATGGAGAGCAAAGGGTTCTCGGTGGCCTTGTACAACCGTTCCCGGGAGAAAACCGATGAGCTGCTTGCAGAAGCAGCGGGCAAAAATTTCGCAGGTGCCTACAGCATTGAAGAGTTCGTTCAGTCTCTGGAGCTGCCGCGTAAAATCATGATTATGGTCAAGGCCGGCAAGCCGACCGATGATACGATTCAGCAGCTGGTACCGCATTTGTCACCAGGGGATATCCTGATTGACGGCGGGAACGCCTTTTTCCCGGATACGCAAAGACGGAACAAAGAGCTTCAGGCTCAAGGCTTCCGCTTCATCGGTGCAGGGGTATCGGGCGGTGAAGAAGGGGCGCTGAAGGGACCCGCCATTATGCCGGGCGGACAAAAGGATGCTTACGAGCTGGTGGAGCCAATCCTGACCGCCATTTCAGCCAAAGTAGACGGCGATCCGTGCTCCACTTACATCGGAGAAGATGGTGCCGGGCACTATGTCAAAATGGTCCATAACGGCATCGAATACGGCGATATGCAGCTTATTGGAGAAGCGTATCAGTTGTTGAAGGATGTTCTGGGACTGGATACTGATGAGCTGCATCAGATTTTCTCGGAATGGAACCGCGGCGAGCTAAGCAGCTATCTCATTGAGATTACAGCCGACATCTTCGCCAAAGCAGACCCGGACACAGGCAAGCCGATGGTCGATGTGATCCTGGATTCCGCCGGACAAAAAGGGACGGGCAAATGGACGAGTCAAAATGCACTCGATCTGGGCGTTCCGTTGTCCATCATTACTGAATCCGTCTTTGCACGTTTCATCTCGGCCATGAAGGAAGAGCGTGTGGCTGCAAGCAAGCGCCTGAAGGGACCTGAGGTCAAGAGCTATGACGGAGACGCCAAGGCATTCATCGAGGCGGTCCGCAAAGCGCTCTATGCCAGCAAAATCGCCTCGTACGCCCAAGGCTTTGCCCAGATGAGAGTGGCTTCGGATGAATATAACTGGAACCTGAACTACGGAAGCATTGCGATGATTTTCCGCGGAGGCTGCATTATCCGCGCAGGCTTCCTGCAAAATATCAAGGACGCCTACGACCGCGACCCTGAGCTCAAAAACCTGTTCCTGGATGGGTATTTCAGCAGTGTGGTTCATAACTACCAGGAAGCGTGGAGAGATGTAGTTGCGATTGCCGTCAAAAGAGGAATTCCGGTTCCGGCCTTCGCTTCCGGACTGGCCTACTATGACAGCTACCGTTCCGAACGTCTCCCGGCCAACCTTCTGCAGGCACAGAGAGACTACTTTGGAGCGCATACCTTTGAACGGGTGGATCAGCCGGGAAGCTTCCATTTTCAATGGATGAACAACAACGAATAATAAGCTACTATTAGATATAAATTTCTTTGCAGAAGTCCGGGTGGATAAGCCCGGGCTTTTTTAGCATCTGAGTGATTGCGGAGTTCTTCATTTAGTAGCTCGATTTCAATGATTATGATATTCTATAACCGATGTAAATATTTGGGCAATAAGAGGAGGGGCATGGTTGAAAAGATTAATAGGTGTATTATTGATTTTCAGCTTACTTACAGGGTTAAATACGGCTTCGTGGACTGCCGCATCACCAGCAGGAACAAAGCAAGTCCTCCGGATCGGTCTCGAGAGATTCCCGGCATCACTCGACCCTGCCATATCCTCAGACGTCATTACATCGACAATCGTCAATGGATTGTTCGAAGGATTGGTTCGGCTGGATAAAACAGGTCAGGCTGTACCGGGCATCGCTAAAGCATGGAAAATCTCATCTGACGGTAAAACCTATACGTTTACACTACGGTCCGACGCGAAGTGGAGCAATAAGGAGCGGATTACAGCCGCGGATTTTGAGTACGCATGGAAAAGGGCGTTAGCGCCTGAAACCGGCAGCAACTCAGCATTCAATATGTATACAATTTCCAATGCGAAGGATTACAATCAAGGCAGGCTAAAGGACTCTTCAAAAGTGGGAGTGAAAGCTCTGAACAGCAATACTCTACAGGTGACGCTGAACGAAAAAACAGCCTATTTCATTCAGTCGCTGGCAGAGAATGTTTATATGCCGGTAAATGCGGGGAATGTGAAGGCGAACAAAAAATGGGCTTACTCTGCAAATACTATAATCACGAACGGTCCCTTCACACTACAGTCCTGGGAAAAAAATAAAATGACACTCGTTAGCAACCCGAAATATCATGCAGCTGCTGATATTCATTTCTCAGAGGTCCAATTTCTTCTGCCAAAGCCGGGAACAGCTAACACTACTGCTGCTTACATAAATAATGAAGTAGACTGGGCTGTTGCGGAATTCGATATGCTGGATAATTCTACTCGTGCTAAGGCATCTTCTATCCGTACCGTAGAGATGCCTCTTGGCTCAACTTATTATTATCAGTTCAATCTGCAGCAAGCTCCCTTTAATAACGTGAATATACGAAAAGCCTTAGCTATGGCAATCGACCGGGAAGCTCTCCGGTATGGATCACCTGCATTCGGATTTATACCTCCGGCTATCCGTAGCACTGATCTCAATTTTCGTACCGCAGTTGCAGATACGTCTTATTTTAAAGAAAATGTGAAGCTGGCCAGGGAATTGCTGCAGAAAGGCTTAAACGAAGAAGGGCTTAACGAGTTTCCAAGCTTTTCGGTCATCGTTAACGAAGGACCTGGACATTATACTATCGCAGAATCCGTCATTAACGACTGGTACAACAATCTGGGTATCAAAGCAAGTCTCGAGGTCCAGTCCTGGGAAGAGCTGATCAGCAACAAGGTCAGCCGGAATTTTGCCGTGGTAAGAGCTGGCTGGGGAGCAGACTATAATGATCCTGCGGCTATGATGGAGACACTGTCTTCCACGAATGAGAACAACGATTCAGGCTGGAGTGATCCGTTGTATGACAGCTATGTAACTCAAGCAAAACATACTTTTGATCCGAAAGAACGCATCAAGCTTTATGCCAAAGCCGAAAAGCTGCTTATCGACCAGATGGCTATCATTCCGCTGTATTATTATGTTGCAGATGTTCTGCAAAAACCCAATATTCATAATGTATACCTAGACTATGATGGAAACATTGCCTTCACGAGGGGATATATAAAATAAAGCAAACAGCCAGCAAATCCACCACTTTTAATGAGTTGGTGATTGCTGGCTGTATTTATGAAGAACTACACTCTCATTTAGCAACATGTTGCAAATGCAACAATATTATTATAAACTATTAAACGTATCGGCAAGTAAAAAAATTTATGGAGTTGTTTTGATGAAAGAAATCCTACGTGAAATTGGAATGATTGCAAGAGCATTAGATTCTATAAGCAATATTGAATTTAAAGAATATGAACTTACCAAAGGGCAGTATTTATACCTTGTCCGAATCTGTGAAAACCCAGGAATAATTCAAGAAAAATTAGCCGAAATGATTAAAGTAGACAGAACAACCGCAGCTCGGGCAATAAAAAAACTTGAAATCCATGGTTTTGTTGAAAAGAGAGACGATCAAATTAACAAAAAGATAAATAGACTCTTTCCAACCGAAAAAGGGGAAAATGTTCTGCCTTTTATAAAAAGAGAAAATGACCATTCAAATAGTGTAGCGTTAGCGGGATTTTCCGAAAGAGAAGCAGAAACCATTTTTGAACTTCTTCAAAGAGTTAGAAAAAATATTGAAGTAGACTGGGAATTTGTAAAAAAGGGCAACAAAAGAATATATTAAACTTAAATTAAGGAGCTCCTAGAATGTCAGTAATAATAAAGAAGTGCAGCCGTGAAGATTTACAAATACTACAGCAAATTAGCGTTGAAACATTCAATGATACTTTTAAATATCAGAATTCACCTGAAAATATGAAAACCTATTTAGAAAAAGCATTTAACTATAAACAGTTGGAAAAGGAATTGAGCAATATTTATTCAGAATTCTTTTTCATCTCTTTTAATGAAGAACTTGCCGGATATTTAAAGGTAAACATCAATGATTCCCAATCCGAAAAAACAGGTGATGATTCACTCGAAATTGAGAGGATCTATATAAGAATCAAATTTCAAAGAAAAGGGCTTGGAAAGTATCTAATAGACAAAGCAACGGACGTAGCCATGATACAAAACAAAAAGATGATCTGGTTAGGAGTTTGGGAAAAGAATGAGAAGGCCATTGATTTTTATAAGAAAATCGGTTTTGTTCAAACGGGAGCTCACTCTTTTTTCATGGGTGATGAAGAACAAATTGATTTTATAATGACCAAAACACTCGCCTGAAAGTTATTCCTAACTGTGCGATTCCCTTCATTTTGCCCCTTACAAGGTGCTGAACACGATATTACGCAGCTTGCGCGTAATTGTCATCGTGCCGGCATCTTTTTTTTGGATCATAAATAGTATAGTCAGACCTTCTTGAGGACTGTTGCTGAAGTACGCCCCCAGCCAGCCGTCCCAGCCGTATTCACCTTGGCTGCCGATGAATCCGGCTTTTCCGCTGTCGGTCATGATGCGCATCTGATTGCCGTAGCTATGTCCACGCAATGTATGCCACGTATCGAAGCCTTTTTGCTGCCAATCGGTTAAAGCTGCAGAGGTTAAATATTTAACTGTTCTAGGCTTCAATAGTTGAACACCTTTTAAGCTGCCTTGATTCATTAGCATTGTTGTGAATTTGGCGGAATCGTCAATCGTAGACACAAGTCCCGCTCCGCCCGACTCAAATGCCGGATCAAGGTCCATCTGATGGCCAATGCCCAGGTGGCTTTCCGCATACAGCTTCAAACCGCCTTCACCATCATCCTGATAGGTTTTCACAAGGCGTTCTCTTTTTCCTTCAGGCAGCCAGAAACCGGTATCTTTCATTTCCAGCGGCTCAAAGATTTCCTTTTTCAAAAATTGCCCATACCGCATGCCGCTAACCGCTTCCACAATCGCGCCAAGGACGTCTGCCGATGTTCCGTATTGCCAGTACGTTCCCGGCTCGAACGAAAGGGGGCCTTTACCTAGGCAATTTGCAAATTCCATTGTGCTCATCGCGTTTTCACTGTACAAACGGCTGCCCAGTTCTTGGAACAAAGCATCTGTTTGCTGTCCGGCTTTGTCCGTTCCGCCGTATACCAATCCCGATGTCATGTTCAGCAAATCGTGAATGTTGACTTCCCGGCTGACAGGCACCAGTTCGCCGTTTATCTCGACCTGTTGGTTTTGGAAGCCCGGAATATAGCGGCTGACAGGATCGAATAAATCGATATCCCCACGCTCGAGCAGCATCATGACGGAAGTGGCGGTAATCGGCTTCGTCATCGAATATAAACGAAAAATCGAATCCCTTGTAATAGGACGTCCCGACTCAAGGTCAGCCAAGCCGTCTTCATGGTAAAAAACTTCGTTGCCGTTATTGATCAGCATAAAGTTCGCTCCTGCGATTTCCTTGTTGTCGATACTTGCTTTCAGCGTTTTTTTCAATTGGTTGGTTATGTTTGACTCCAGCATGTCACTTATGTCTCCTTCTCGAATAACTTCACTTTATCTAAAGCAGATGTTAACCATTCGTCATAGAAAATATTAAGCGCTTTCGGACAGATTGTATAGTACCACGGCGGAACGCAATCCGGTTAACCTGCAAAACAAATACAATATAACTCTTATGCCACCGAATAGTTTGTATAAGATATGGTGTCTCCACGGCATTATTTGGGGTATATTGGAAGGAGTAAATTATGGAGGAGAAAAACAAATGTCAGATGTAGTGGTCCGCATACTCGTTGAATCGTGCTCAATAACGGAATTGACGAAGGAGACATATTGCTGCTGTTTCCAGCCTGTACAGATTTGGGGAGACGATGTTGAGGTTGAAATATTCCTGCCCACGGCAATCGGAACGAAGGAAATGGCAAAAGATGCAGCTATAAGTGCCGTTCCTTTGCTGGAGGAGGAGCTTGCCTGGCTTCAGATGAACAAGGGAGAACTCGGTAAGGCGATGGAGTGGGCTAAAGAGCGGGCCGAGGAATGGATTTGGGATGACCCGGATTTTGTTGAGCTATCGGACAATGAAGGCTATGTTGAGCTGGACGGGGAAACTGTGTGCGTCCCTATTTCGGATGAAGCTTTTTTAAACAGCTTGTTTCTATGGAGTGTTGTTTTTGAGCAGGTAGATGGTGCCGGTTCGTTTAAGATGTCAATTGAGCTTGGGAACAAACCGGATTATTTTGCCGGACATCGGATACATATGGACATAGATGAACATAAAAATTTTGTAAGCCAAGGTTTATAAGGAGGATGAGGGCATATGACAGAGAAGGCAGAGACACTGTGGCAGCGCATTATTGCAAAAGGCAGCCGGAATACTCCGGGGTACGAAGCAAGTTTGAATTTACAGCCTGGCGCTAGCGGGGAAGAACTTGATGGGCTTGCCAGTACGCTGGGGGTTATACTTCCCCAAGAGATGAGGGACTTCTACAGCATATATAATGGTCAGGATTGGGAAGCAGGCTCGGAGTGTTTTGTCCGAAATCTAACGCTGTCGCCGCTTGAACAGATTATCGAGGATTGGGAATTTCTAAATGAAGAGTTTGAGCCGGATGACATGGAACCGGAGATTGCCTCGCAGATCAAGCCGTTCCTGTGGAATCCACGGTGGATCCCTATTGCCAGCAACGGGGGTGGCGATCATCTCTGTGTAGACACAGACCCTTCAGAAGAAGGGACCTTTGGGCAATTGCTCTATTTTTATCATGACTGGGGAAACCGGTCTGTTGAGGCGGCAGGCTTGTTTGACTTTATTGAACAATGCTTGAATGAAGAGGCTTGAAAAGATAGAGGTATATTCTGCATGAACCATAAAAAATGGTATCCTCAAAAAAGTGAAGGGGCAGCATAGCCTTATGAAACTAGGACATATAATGATTTTCGTCAATGACATGACAAAGGCGAGATGGTTTTATTCTGAATTACTGGGTTTGCAAACACTGTTAGAGCAAGAAAATAAGCTTGTTTTTGACCTTGACGGATGTCAGCTTATAGCTTTTAAGTGTGAAAAGACCAAAGAAATTGGAGATTATTCAAACGAGGCTAGAACAGTTTTGGTGTTTGAGGTCGTGTCCGTTGAGCAAACTTATAAGGAAATGAAGGAAAAGGGTATTCGATTTTTGCATGATAAACCTACTCAAGGGCGATATGCTGCTTTCGTTGATCCGTTTGGTAATGTGCATGAAATCGCTGAATCGTTCGATTATGAGTCGTTAAAGTAGCGGCAGTCTAAAACTTTATTTTCTCGTCCAAGACTGGCGCTGTTTCTATTATTGGGCTCAGTCCCCAGTGAACGAGTCGCCACATACCTTGGCGAACAGCTCTTCCTTGGGAACTACCCGGTTTTTGTGCCGGGCCATTTAACGGACACTTAAATTTCTGTAAATTGAACACCCATTAGTGTCATAGTGGCAATATCTAAAGCGGTGTCAGTTGCTTCTTCTGGGAAGCTGACTCCCGGTTTAGGTGAGGTTCTTCCATTTAATTCGAAAATTCGCTCAAGTTGAGTCAATGTACTGGCTGCCGTAAGATGTGCTTGACCTAGCGGGTCCGTAACACGGATTCTATGTATCTTTGAATTAGTTTTTATAGACAGAATAAATTCCTGCGGTGCGGTTGAAGTATTGAAGCTGCTATGAAGTATGGACGTACGTCTCTTTAGGGACAGGCGCGCCCAAATACCACATCTCACCAATGCAGCGAATGCACGGTTTGTGAAACGGCTGTCGAAGGCCAGACGTATGGACACCCCTTTGGCAAGTCCGTTACTGACCAAGGTCATACTCTCAGGACTGCTTATACGTCGGCACTGGAAGACTTGTTCTCTGCTGAAGGAGACAGTCTTGGGATCAGAGAAGCCGGGAACGGTGCGTGCATTGCTTTGCTCCCATATTTCAAAAGGCAAATGAGCGTCAACGAAATGAGTGAAAGAATCTAGGCCGCTTTTGTCTTTTAAAGAAAGGAGAATATCGATATCGATGTTCTCCGCCGGTTCCTTACCCATCAGTATGGATGAAGCGGCAATCGTTGCGGCACTTGCCATCCAGCCAGATGCAAGTACAACGGGAGAATGGCCTTTTTCTTCGGATACCACAGCGTGGGCATCATCAATTCGTTCGATCCAGCGGGTGATATCAATGAGTGGAATCCCACGTTTCACGGCTGCTCGCAGCAATCGATCTTCCTGATCATTGACTGACACGATCATGGCATCGGGCATATATGTCATACCTGCCAGCGGATCGGCATCAAGGATGTCGATCCGTACTCCATCAGCTTTGGGTAGAAGACGTGCTGCTGACTGTGCTTTATGAAGCCGTCGTCCCCCAATAATAATATGTACCTCGGGATAATGAATCGAAATCAACTCGCTTAATACTGTTCCTACCGTGCCATATCCACCAACGATAAGAATAGATGTATTACTTTTCTTGAAAATATGCTTACTTAATGTGTTTTCCTGAACATCTGTTGTCATCTGATGCACCTCATTTATTTTCGCTAAATAATAATAAACACTTGTATTTATTTGAACATGTGTTTATTGTAAAGATGGAGTTGTAACATTTCAATCTTCAATATCGCAGAAAGTGTTCAAATATGAACATATTATAAAAAATTGTTGAGGAGATATTGAATGAAGGATAGAAGGACAAGCAAAACGAAGCGGGCTATTCGTGCAGCTTTTTTACAGCTGTTAGAACATAAACCCTTAAATCAGATTACAGTGGCAGAAATATCGAGGGAAGCTGATTTGGGGAGAGGCACATTCTACTTACATTATAAGGATATCCGCGATTTATCGGATCAATTAGAAAATGAATTATTGCGTGAACTCGAAGAACTATATGATGCTTCTCTTCCCTGCGATACGATGGAGAATTTAATAAAGCTTACGGAAACGCTGACGGAATACATGGAGTCTAACCGTGAGCTGTTTATTCTGCTGGCACGCAGGGAACAAGAAGCAGCGACATTTCAGAAGATCAAACAGTTTTTTGTGAAAAAGTTGATCCTGGAGGACAGGCGCCCGTTTGATGAATACAAACAGACGGAGGCTATTTTCCTTGTCGCTGGGGTAGTAGGTGTATTGGAGGTGTGGATCAGTGAAGGTATGAACAAGCCGCGTCAGTTGATATCCAAGTGTCTTCATGAGGTATTAATGAAGATGGATATTTGACAGTTGGGAAGCATAAAAATAGTGAGATCGGGATACCGGATGCAGAATTCACAAAAAACAACTCGAAAGGGAGTAGGTTATGGACATCGAAAAAATCAAACAGATTATAAATTCTGGGGAGATGTATGATGACGCAGGTGATGATGTAGCAGCAGTTAGGTCACTCGCTTTAACCATGTGCCGGGAATATAATCAAAAAGTAAATACAAATGAAGGCTACGATATGTCTATATTGAAAGAATTGTTTTCAGACGTGGGTGAGAATGTATATATTGAATCTAACTTCCGTTGTGAGTTTGGATTCAATATCTCTATGGGGCACGATGTGTATATTAATCACGACATGATTATTCTTGATTGTAACGAAGTGAAAATCGGAAATGATGTCTTTATTGGGCCACGAGTGGGGTTATATGCAGCAAATCATGCGGAAGATCCCTTTGAACGGGCGGATAAAGGAGTCTATTCGAAACCAATTACTATAGGGGATCGGGTATGGCTGGGGGGAGATGTTAAAGTTACTCAAGGTGTAACTATAGGCGAAAACAGCATTGTTGGTGCTGGAAGCGTAGTGACCAAAGATATCCCTCCTAATGTCATTGCTGCAGGAAATCCGTGCAAGGTTATTAGACCGATTAAATTTTCCGATCGTCCTTGGAGAAGATAAATAATTAGCCATTGATTTTCCAGACGATCTTGAAGACATGGTTATTGATCAACTCATTTAAATGGGTTGATTTTTTTTATCCGAGATGGAGGGAAGCGGCTAAGGAACCCTGTTCTTGTACAATTGCCGCGAAGCCTGACGTTATCCCTCCATCCTTCGTTGTTTTGTAAGCGACAATTTCTCCTTTTTATGATTCAGAATGCTTGAGAGTTACAATATTTTGCTTCCAAATGGTAAATAGGAAATATCCGTAACCAGCTTTTGAAGAGGTCCTTCCGCTTGGAATGACACTTGAGTACGTTTTCTGCGGGATGGGCAGGTTGTCCCGTGATCTTTCGTTTCTTCCTCCTCACGCGGTTGTGGTCCCTCACGCTGCATAATTCGCTGAACCCGTTTGTGGTTTATGAACTCTTCTGCGCGAAGGAGTGCGGTAAATTTTCGGTATCTATACGAAAATTCATGCTGCATGCAAAGCTGCCTTGTCTTTTCCGCTGTCGGATCTGAACGCCTTTTGTCAGCAGCAGACTTCCAATGGTAATAGGAAGCTCTTGCAACCCCGAGCCATACACAGGCCTCATAATACTTACTACTTTTCGAATGGACTCGATCCAGGTCATATGACTGGTTCCTCCTCCTTTCCAACACCTTGTTCTTTAATAGTAGTTCCATTTGCTGCTTCAAGAATCGGTTCTCGTCCTTGACCTTTTCAAAGTTCCGAAGCGTGTTCCAGGCCACTCCCATAGCTGGATTGCTTGCCCACTGGCTGCTCTAGACGATACAGTTCGCCTCCTCGATAACCATCTGTCAGTAACGTAACCATACAAAACCGCGGAGAGATAACACTGACCGAAGCGTAGCTTCGGCACTTATTTTTGACAGAGCGAACGAGGCCCAACAATTCCTCTTTGGAATTTTTTTTCTACATAAAAAAAAATTAATAACACAGAATAGTGATGCTCATAAAACAAAAGGAGGAGTTAATAACGATGTACATTCAGCCAAACACGGAAGGTATGCGTTTATCATGTCCACCACCTTGGGCGAAATCAAGCCCGTGGGGGACTCCACCGTGGTGTTCACCTAAAAGTGGGGGAACTCAGCCGGCTCAGCCACCTAGCCATTATATCTGGCCAGTCGCTATTCCATTAATGGGATCGCTTCTAGTTCCTTGGACTCCGCCCTGGGGTACACCTCCACCTTTTTCACCGAATGAACCGCGGATACCTAGAAATTATTCTTTGACTTGGCCGTATCTTGATTACTTATTTACTCAATATCCAGAAGAAGTAGATCAAATTTTTTCTATGATTGAAAAGGAAATGGAAGGTCGGTCTATACCTGATGGACAAAATGAAATAGTATCGTCTTACGCTTCGACTCTAAATGAGATTATTCCCAAAATACTCAATTCTGAAGAAGGAAAACGCATTATAGAAAAAATCAATGGTTACGATAATTCAAATCCTTCTTCTAGAGCATGGGTATTGGTAGGGGCTCTTGTGCTTGGTGGTCTTGTTGGGTGGGGCGTTTCTGAAATTTTCCATCACCATATTAGAGCGCGTTGAACTAACTGAAGAGCTTGTTGTTTTCGGATCACTCTCTATGAACACGTATAAAAAAAGACCCGTAACCCCATTTTGAACTGTGACCCGTAAGATGGAAACTTTGAAAAAAGTGACCCTCTTATGGGTCATTTGTGTTTTAATCGAAATAGCGAAATAGCGGAGGAAGCCTTCATGAATAATAAAACAAGAGGAAGCTCAAAAATATTCAACGAAAAAGAGATTAAACTACTAGAGAACAATCCAAATGTAGAGAACGTGACGGAAAAGAGTATCACCTATTCGTCAACGTTTAAGTTGGCTGCGGTTAAGGCCTATAAGGAGGGTCAAACTCCAATGGAAATCTTCCTTAGTGCGGGATTTGACGTAGATATTATCGGTCGCAAGAAGCCTAAGCATTGCCTAACCCGTTGGCGTAATACGTACAATGCTCTGGGAGATGCTGGATTACTAGAGGAACAACGAGGAAAGGGATCCCCGGGCAGACGACCAGCTGGAGAACTTTCTATCGAGGAAAAGTTCAAACGTGCAGAGGCACGAATCAAGCTTTTGGAGATGGAGAACGATTTTTTAAAAAAGCTAGAGGCGCTCGAAAAGCAGAAGATGCAGAGGGAACATTGACACCCTCCGAGCGCTTTGAAATTATTAACCAAACGATACGTAAGCACGGTTTGCAGCGAGTGACGCGTTATTTGTGCAGGCTAGCCAGTGTGAGCTTAAGCGGATATTACCGTTGGCAAGCTGTTGAGGAAGCCAGACAGTTGCGAGAGGAAGCGGACGAGCGTGACGCTTTCCTCATCAAGAAACACTATGATGCTTTAAATGGTAGAGCAGGAGCATTGGTCGTGAAGATGAGGCTGGAACGGGAGAACGGTATCATCATGAATCATAAGAAAATTCGAAGATTAATGCGAAAATATAAGCTCATTGCTACGATCCGGCAAGCCAATCCCTATCGGAAGATGGCAAAAGCCACACAAGAGCACCAAACGTGTCCCAACTTACTCAAGCGTCAGTTTGACCAAAGAGAGCCCGAGAAAGTGCTACTGACGGATATTACCTATATGCATTATGGCGATGGACAATGTGCTTATTTATCCGTGGTGAAAGACGGGGCTACGAGACAGATTCTAGCTCACTACCTCTCTTCGTCATTGGCCATGCCAATTGTAGAACGAACACTGGAGAAACTACTTGAACGACTGGATGGCAATATTCATCCAGAAGCTCTGTTACACTCGGATCAAGGAATGCACTATACTCATCCTAGATTCCGCCTTCTCGTACACAAAGCTGGGTTTACACAGTCCATGTCACGGAAAGGAAACTGCTGGGATAACGCCGCCATCGAGAGCTTCTTTGGCCATATGAAGGATGATTTGGAGTACAAGTCATGTATGACTCTCGTGGAATTACGAACAAGGGTGGATGACTATATCGCCTACTATAACTCCGAGCGATATCAATGGGCATTAAAAAAAATGACTCCCGATGAATTCAGGAGTCACCTATTAACCGCTTCTTAAAGGTCTTCTTTTTTAAACTTTCCACAAATACGGTCACAGTTCATTTTTAGGGATGAAGGGTCTTTTTTTTATTAGCTACGCAGGGCTATTTATCGATCTTTTAGGAAATTAATTTCAGCTTCTTAACCTTAGTTTCTGATTCTAAAAAAAGATATCCCCTGGGCATGAGATATTTGTCTGGGCGAGTAAAGAGGTGTCTGAGGACAGGTCGGATTTCACTCCGAAAAAGACCTAATCTTAATTACGGTCATAAAATCATTCTTTACCGATCATTCTAGATATGTTATATTATTGGCATGGGAGGAATACACAGATAAAAAGCCACGTTTCATTGAAAATGAATATGGCCGTCTAGACATACTGTTTTTTTTACCTAAATAAGAACGATCGTTCTAATATGTACTTAAAACTCATTTACACTAATCTGCATGTTATGGAGGAGAAAATATTATGAAGTATACAGTTATTACAGGAGCAAGTTCAGGGATTGGATATGAGACGGCATTGGCGTTTGCTGCACGTGGCAAAAACTTAATTTTGGTAGCTAGAAGATTGGACAAATTAGAAGAACTCAAATCAGCAATTCAGGATATTGATCCTACTGTAAATGTTATTGTTCATACAAGTGACCTGTCTGTTACAGATCAGGCCTACACACTGTATAGCAATCTAAAGGAATACCAAATTGAGACTTGGATTAACAATGCGGGGCTCGGTGAAGCTTCTTTTGTAGTAGAGCAGAATTTAGATAAAGTTGAAACTATGTTACGTGTTAACATCGAATCCTTGACGATCCTTTCTACACTATATGTTCGAGATTATGCTGATGTAGAAGGAGCTCAGTTAATTAACGTCTCATCCGCACTCGGATATACCATTGCTGTTGGGAGTGTTGCTTATTCTGCATCTAAATATTACGTTAGTGCCTTCACAGAAGGGCTTGCAAAAGAACTAGAAATGAAAGGCGCAAAACTAACAGCAAAAGTTTTAGCACCAGCTATAACGGAAACAGAATTCGTAAAGAAATCATTAGATGCTGAAAAATTTGATTACAAAGCAAACATGCCTAAGTACCACACTGCCAAACAAATGGCGGGCTTCATGGTGGATCTTTATGATAACAACGAAGGGGTAGGGATTGTAGACCAGAACTATGATTTCAATCTGAGGGGCCGAATCTATCCAATAATTTCAGAATTTTAAGTTCAGTGAACCGAATAAAGGTGAACCATGGCGTACAACTGAAGATTGTGCGCCATGGTTTTAGTCTAAAGCTGTTCGACGCTATCCCCAAATTAGCAAAGGAAGAGGATGAATATGAGAGCAGCACAAATACAGAAATATTCAAAAGTAATACAAGTGGAAATTAATGATGTTAACATACCACAGATCAATAGTCATGAGGTACTTGTCAAAGTAAAAGCTGTAGGTGTAAATCCACTGGACATCCTTAATCTGAATGGCAGTGTTCGCATGATTGCCGACTATAAGTTACCATTAACTTTAGGGAATGAACTATCTGGAATGATTGAAGCCGTCGGTGATGATGTTTTGAATTTTAAGGTTGGTGACCCTGTTTATACGAGGTTGCCGCTTAATAAAATCGGTGCTTTTGCTGAATATGCAGCCGTAAATGAAGATGCTTTATCCATCATGCCTGAAAATCTATCTTTTATTGAAGCTGCTGCAGTACCCCTTACTGCCTTGACTGCTTATCAAGCATTGCATGATGTACTCCATGCCCAGCCGAATAAAAAGCTATTCATTCCTGGAGGAACCGGAGGATTTGGAGCTATGGCAATCCCCATTGCCAAATCAATGGGATTATATGTTATTACAAGTGGCAGTGAAAGAGGCAAATCACGTATACTGTCGATCGGGGCTGATCAATTTATAAATTACAAGGCAGAGAATTATGCTAACATACTATCAGATATCGATTATGTGATCGACACCTTGGGTACTAAAGAGATCAAAGCTGAACTGGGCATTTTAAAACCACAAGGGAAACTGGTATCATTGAAAGCAGGACCTAATTATCGCTTTGCGGTTGACAATCATTTTCCATTGTGGAAAAAAGCATTGTTTGGCCTAGTGGGTGCTCGTTTAGATTCTTTAGCGCGTAAGAAACAAAATGAATATCGTTTTTTATTTGTGCAAGACAACGGAAGTCAATTACAAGAAATCACCAAACTTGTTGAAAAAGAAAATATCAAGCCCTCTATAGATTCAACTTATACGTTTGGTGACATTAACAAGGCGTTGCTTAAAGTGTCGACGGGCCATTCCCAGGGCAAAGTGATTGTGACCTTCTAAACAACAAGCAAACTAAGCGACGTTGCTCACGTATACTGAGTTAAAAACAAATTGTATCCATCGGCCAGAAGCAAAGAATTCGAAAAGGGGAAACAAATATGAAAATAGAGTTACATAAGCAAAGTGATATTGATACTTTAACAGATATTTGGTATAAAGGCTCAATTCAAGCACATGATTTTATCGATCAAGAATATTGGCTTTCTCAAAAAACGGAGATGAGAGATAAATACATTCCAATGTCGGACACCTATGTAATTTACAATCAAGCAGAAATTGTTGGGTTCGTTTCTATGGTTGAGGACTATTTAGCGGCACTTTTTATTGATACATCTTATCAAAAAAATGGTTATGGAAAAGAACTAATTAATTTCATGAAAATTCAAAAATCAAAAATTACATTAAAAGTATATAAAGAAAATACTTCAGCAACACGCTTCTATGAGAAGAACGGCTTTACTATTAAAGAAACTCTTTTAGATGAAAACACCAATCAGGAGGAATACCTAATGGAATGGGAGGAGTCATAAAGGATACAAGTTCTTGTCCTTTGCGCAGGACAAGAACTTGGTCTCATTGGCGAATAGATCAATGTCCAGTACCATGGATTGAATTCATCCAGAAATCGGACTCATTCTTCTTGGCGTATCAAGTCAAACAAGCAGCTTCTCCATAATCATCACGTCAGTCGGCTTTCCATCATTTTCAGCGACCAGAATCGCAAAACTTCCTTGATGTTCATCAAACCAGTTATTTATGAAGGGACGATCTTTCGTTTCTTCTTCAAGAGCAGCAATTCGATCTTCGATGCCTTGATTGTAAATGTGAAGAATATCCTCTACATCTGCATACGTTGCCCTCCGAACGGTACTGTTCCGCATATCCCATAACCTCCAAATCAGTTTAAGATTTCACTGCTTTGATAACGGCTGAAACAATGTATTGATCAACATTGGCACCGGGAACCCAGTCTTTAATAAATGTTCTGGACTCGTCTTTAGGCTCAATCCTGATCTCGGTAAAGCCGCTTTCCCGAAGCATCCCTTCAACAACTGCAATGGAAGAAGCACCGGAGATGCAACCGGAGTAGAGTTCATCAAGATCATTTTTAATTTCAGGTGGAAGCTCCGCCGTAGTTACGATGTCCGAGATGGCCAGACGACCGCCCGGCTGAAGGACCCGGTAGGCTTCACGGAACACCTGTTGTTTATCTGGCGAAAGATTAATAACGCAATTGGAGATAATCACATTTACCGAATTGTCGGAGACGGGAAGATGCTCAATCTCACCCAAACGAAACTCAGTGTTCATAAATTTTCCTTTAATAGAGTTCTCCCTTGCGCGGCTGATCATCTCAGGTGTCATATCCACACCGATTACTTGGCCTTGGTCGCCTACCTGCCGGGAGGCCAGGAAACAATCGAATCCGCCACCGCTCCCGAGGTCCAGAACATGTTCACCAGCCTGCAGTTCAGCAATAGCTTGAGGATTGCCGCATCCAAGGCCTAAATTGGCACCTTCGGGGGCTGCAGCCAGTTCTTCACTGGAGTAGCCCATTTTAGCGGATATGGCATCAAAATCAGAAGGGGAGTCACAGCAGCTTTCGGCTGGGGTGCAGCAGGAAGAGGCAGCTTCGACTTTTTTTACGGCGATTTTTTGGTAGCGGCCCCGTACATTCTGGCGGATCTGGTCGTTTGTCATTTGGGTCATGATTGAACACTCCTTTAAAGGTTTGGATTAGTTTACACGTTATATGTTGAATCAACTTGCAAAATGCAAGTATAAGTCAAGAGAAATCACCCTTTTACCGGTGCACAGCAATTGCTGGATTTCCCCATAGCTTCGTTGAACAGCTTAATCGAACGGAGTAAAGTTTCTACTTCAAACTCACTCATATTCGAAAAAGCTTCATCCAGGTAGGCGTTCATTTGATGATCAATCGTTGTTGCCACCATTTTCCCTTCGGGAGTAAGCGCCAGGGTATAGACTCTTCGATCTGCCTTGTCAGCTGTTTTTGTAACCAGTTTCATTTTCACCAAAGATTGGACTTGTCTGCTAAAGGTTGTAATATCGGTCCCGAGTGTTTCAGCAACCTGTTGCATGGAGGGACTATGGCTCCGATCAATTTCATACAGCAGATGGCTTTGGGCTGCGGAGAGATTACATCCGCCTACGCTGCAGCAATCTTTATTCAGTAATCCTAAACGCCGGGTCATGATTTGGAATAATTCTCGTGGGGTTTCCATTGTTATCACCTCTTGACTTTAGTTATATCGTAATTACTTGTAAATTGCAAGTGTATGTGAATTCGTGGGTATACAATTTACTCCTGATTCCAAAACAGTCCTCTCTACTATGAAAAAGGTGCCAACTGTTGTTTGCTGCGAACGACATTTAGGTTATTGATTATATAAGCTTATAATTATATAATGATGTTCGAGGTCCGATCAAATTTGTTTGAAGGGAGAGCTGAGATGCGTGCGGTATAGACACTACTGGAGGGTAAAGACTTGGTAGCTCTTGCAAGCCTTATCTTTATAGTCACATTGATTTTTGTCATTTGGCAACCTAAAAATCTCTCGATAGGATGGTCTGCCTGCGGCGGGGCGATACTCGCTTTGCTTTTCGGGGTAGTCAGCTTTAACGATGTTCTTGATGTTACTCTGATTGTCTGGAATGCTACCTTAGCATTTGTGGCGATCATTCTGATCTCGTTAATTCTCGATAAAATTGGTTTTTTTGAATGGGCTGCCTTACATATGGCAAGAGCCGCCCGTGGGAACGGAACCCGGATGTTCATCTATGTCACCATTCTTGGAGCAATAGTAGCCGCATTTTTTGCCAATGATGGTGCGGCGCTCATCTTAACTCCAATTGTGCTGGCGATGGTCCGTGCACTCCATTTTGACGAGAAAAAAGTATTTCCGTTCATCATTGCCAGCGGGTTCATTGCCGATACTACATCATTGCCGCTGGTTGTTAGCAATTTGGTGAATATCGTATCGGCTGATTTTTTTGGACTAACCTTTATGGAGTATGCCGGGCGGATGTTAATGCCAACCTTATTTTCCTTAGGGGCAAGCATTATCGTGCTCTATCTCTTTTTCCGTAAAAGCATTCCAAGGAACTTTGACAGCTCACAGCTGAAAAGTCCTGAAGAGGCCATTAAGGACAAACAGATGTTCAAGCTGTCCTGGGTTGTTCTTGCTGTTCTGCTGGCGGGATACTTTGTTAGTGAATTCCTGAACATTCCTGTTTCTGCGGTGGCCGGGATCGTCGCCATATTTTTCCTGATCATGGCAAGAAGAAGTCCAGCTGTACCGACAATGGAAGTGGTGAAGGGCGCACCTTGGGCGATCGTATTCTTTTCCATCGGCATGTATGTCGTCGTGTATGGGCTGCGAAATGCGGGCCTTACGGATGTATTGGCTAATACCATTCAGACTGTATCGGAAAAAGGGTTGTTTGCAGCTACGATGGGGATGGGCTTTATTGCCGCAATCATCTCCTCAGTAATGAATAACATGCCTACCGTTATGATTGATGCCCTGGCCATTGAGGCTACGCATACCTCGGGACTAATAAAGGAAGCCCTGATTTATGCGAATGTCATCGGTTCTGACTTAGGACCGAAGATTACACCGATTGGTTCACTGGCTACCTTGCTGTGGCTTCATGTGCTTTCGACCAAAGGTGTGAAGATATCCTGGGGAACGTATTTCAAAACA
This sequence comes from Paenibacillus sp. FSL H3-0321, assembly GCF_038002865.1. Classification (NCBI taxonomy): domain Bacteria; kingdom Bacillati; phylum Bacillota; class Bacilli; order Caryophanales; family Paenibacillaceae; genus Paenibacillus; species Paenibacillus sp. FSL H3-0321. The sequence goes on from NZ_JBBODH010000001.1 coordinate 326,559, forward strand.
GGTATAATTCTGACGATTCCCACGCTTTTCATCACACTGCTGGGCTTATATATAACATTGATCCTATTTTAAAACTAAAGGAGACTATCAATCATGGATAAGAAAACCATTTACTTTTTGTGTACAGGAAATTCCTGCCGGAGCCAGATGGCCGAAGGTTGGGCAAAAAAATACCTGAGTTACGAGTGGAATGTATACAGTGCTGGCATTGAAGCTCACGGTTTAAATCCGAAGGCTGTACAAGCCATGAACGAAGTGGGTATTGATATTTCAAGTCAAACCTCGGATATTATTGATCCACAGCTGCTGAACAACTCCGATCTCGTGATTACTTTGTGTGGAGATGCCGCAGATAAATGTCCAATTACCCCTCCTAAAGTGAAACGTGAGCACTGGGGATTTGATGATCCAGCGAAAGCGCAAGGAACAGAGGAAGAAAAATGGGCTGTCTTTCAGCGGGTACGTGACCAAGTGGGCGAGCGCATCAAACAGTTTGCTGAAACTGGTAAATAATCATTCCTTTAAAAACCCGCGCCTGCCGCGGGTGTGCAGAAAAGGGGATAACTGGATACTAATTATGGGCAGAATAAATATAATCTCTCTTGCAAACCTTGTAAGACTTCTTCCGGCATTTCCCTAACCTTTATATCCCCACCGAGGAAAAGTAGCCAATTTGTTATTTCGGTCAATTCTTCGGGCTTGTTAACATTGATAAAAGTCTTTAGAACGGCTGTGGTCTGGTAAGGATTCGTATAGGAGATTGAAAGCTTTAAAGGATGGTATTTTTTGAACTGGGCAATCGCTTTTGGACCAAGCTCAAAGACCAGGTTGATTACTTCTTCCTGCTTACTTAGCTTTTCTAAAATCTTTTTCTTACTTAATCTTTTTTTCGTCGGGTAGGGTATAACACTAGTGAGATGGTCGACAGGAAAAATCTGCTTCTTTTCTTCTTTCAAGTCAAAACCTTCGATCAGCCAAAGGCTTTTTTCACGATAAAGGTGCAAGAGATAAATTGGATAAGACTTTATTACCTTCTCCTCTTTGATGGTAATCAATAAATAGCTATCTGAAAGAAGGATTTGGATTAGTTTTTCTAACATGGGATGGGGGAGGTCTGAAAGATCAAGCAGGTCGGGATTGTTGGGGTTGGTCCCTTCAAAAAGCAAGCTTTGATTTAGAAGAAAAAGCTCTTCTTGCTGGTTTTCTGAGATGAGGCCCAGTAATTTTTCAGATAAAGACTGACGACTCTTTAGATAGGGAAGTTGTTGATTTCTAGTGGCCATAAAGGCAATAAAAAGGGCTTTGACCTCATTATTGGTAAAGCGAACGACGGGAAGTACTGAGTTTCGCATGACAAAATAACCCCCATCCCGTCCAACTTCAGCGACAAGCGGCATCCCTAAGGCCTCAATTTCTCTGATGTCTCTAATAGCTGTCGAACGGGATATGTTAAATTCCCGCATGATTTCAGAAATTGTAAAGTGGGCACGGTTGTTGATATACCGCATGATGATATTAATCCGTTCAACTTTTTTCATCGGACTCCTAAACAGTATCATTTTTTGACATGATTTAAGGCTATCATATACTTATCAAGTGAAGAAGACAAATCATTTGATTAATTTAACAAGAAGGAAGGTTTTTGAATATGGCACAGTATACCTTAGAAGAAAAAGAAAGCTTTACCGTTATAGGTTTAGGAACGGAGCTTACAAGTGATTACACAGACTATGCTGGCATAAACAAGGAAAAGTCTGATTTTTGGCAGGCCGTCACCCAAGATGGAAGGCTTGATTATTTAAGAGGTATAGCCATAAATGACTACATTTTTGCCGTGAACGAAGCGGTGAATAGCAAGATGATGCATTATGCTGGCGTCATGACCGAAGCAGCTGCACCAGAAGAAGCCAGAGTTATTCAATTTCCTAAGGGGGAATACCTGGTTGTTAAAGGGGAAGCGAAGACGGCTGATGAACTGAATAATAACCTTGCCGGCCTTGCCTTTGGTCAAGCCTTGCCGGAAGCAAAAAATGTTGCTTATGTTGGCGGGCCAAATGCAACGGTTGAGATGGGGCAGCACAACGGATTAGTTTTTGGTGAAATGTGGATTCCTGTTATAAGGAAATAAAGAGTATAGAAGGAGGCATAGGCATGTCCTATATCGTTGATTTTAAAAATGTGTCTACGATTGGTTTAGAATCTTCACCTGTAGTAGAAACACTTGCCGGTTTACGTGCGAATGAAGCCCGTTATTTTATGAACAAGTACAAGCATGAATTTACGGTTGTCCCAACCAGCGAAAGCCAGGAAACCCTTGCTTATGTGAACCGGATTTTGAAAGAAGAACGTGATATTGAGTTTGCGGCCAAACCTTTAGAAACATCGCGTTTTCAAGTGGAAAACATCCAATTTGCCTACGTCTTTTATGAGGATGGTCTTGCGGTCAATGTCATGTATACGGTGGATGACCCTAAGAAACGGGCCGTTGGTTTTAAGCTTTCTGAGGGGATGGAGGTCCCAAAGGAGTTAGAAGCAAAATTCAAGTTTGCCAGGCAGAAGTCTAAACTAGCTGGAACAATTCGGGGTTCGTTTTTTGTAATTAAAGGAGAATATTAAAGTAATTAATAACCCGCGCCCCGCGCGGGTTTTGTATTTTGAAAAAAGTTGTTTTATCGGGCTACTACGGAAGAAGGATATTTCAATTATAATTGTTTTTCACCATCCTGTTATCGGTAGGAACTGGTAAACTGTACATATATTGAAGGGGTTTGGACAAAAGTTATTATAAATACGTTATAGCTAAAGGAGAGATATTATCACTTATAACGAGGTCGTTAAAAGCGTTGATGCATATTTACTACCAATAATATCAGAGTTATACGGGTTGGAAGGCTATGAAACCGGTCTGGTTAAGGCACATGACGGAGGGCGGAATGTCGTATACACCTGTGAGAAAGAGGGCGCCGACGCAAAAATACTCAGAATCGCTTTCTTACCGGACAGGAGCCGGGAAGATTTTCTGGGAGAACTTGAGTATATCAGGTATTTATTCGAGCATGGAGGAAGTGTCTCGGATGTAGTCAGCTCCAGGAAGGGGAATCTGCTGGAAGAGATCACCCACAATCATCATATCTTTTTTATCAGCCTGTTTAAAAAGGCCAAGGGGAAAATGCTTGTGGAAAATAATTATCAGTACCGGGAAGGCGCTCCAATTACCGAATATTATTATAATTGCGGTAAAGTCCTGGGGAAACTGCATCAAATATCGAAAGAGTATACTCCTATCCATCGCCGTTATAGTTTTTTTGACAAATACAATGCCGAATATATTGATAAACTGATACCGGATTCCTTATCTCCGCTTAAGGAGAAGTTGGTAGAGCTCCTTAATACCTTAGAAGGGGTAGACAGGAACAAAGAGTCTTTTGGGTTGAACCATTTTGATTACAACGATGGGAATTATTCGATAGATTTTGATACCGGGCAAATAACCGTATATGATTTTGATAATTCTTGTTACTGTTGGTATATGTTTGACTTGGCCAGTATCTGGGGAAACGGAATGGGCTGGATACAATCTGAACCAGACGCCGGTAAACGTAAAAAGTTTATGAAGGATTATTTTGAAACAGTCCTCGCAGGATACAGATCTGAGACCAAGATCGAAAATTCGATGTTGGATACATTGCCCCTGTTTATTCAAGCAAACTTCTTGGAGAATATTATAGATGCGTTCGAGGTAATGCGAAACAACGGCGAAGAGCCGGAGTGTGATGAGGAACTGTCGTATCGTATAAAATGCATGGAAGACGATATCCCGTATTTCGGATTTTTCCATGAGATTTATTCGTGTGAAGAACCTTTTCAGTATGAGGAGCGAGATATTTAGTCATTTTGTGCATCAGAAGCCGCCATATTGACGGCTTTTTTTTGTTTTTATGTTATAAGTTCTTTTCCAAAATACCTATAGTTCAGAACCAAGATAAATGCAAAAAAGTCGAATGTAGGTCTAAAATGCGTTTTATTGCGAAGAACATCATTCCATTATTTGATACACTTTGTGCATATTTGGATGCGGGGTTTGACCCGCTCAATATGAAAGACATGACCGGAGATGCAGTGTCAGGATGAAGTCAAAGTTGCACAATTCAGATACGGTCAAGAAAGGGGGGATCATCACAAGACTGAGCAATGAGAACATATTGAAGATAAGAAGATTGAAGATTCGCTGTTATGGCGGTTTCATGTTCGGATTTTCCCCTGATTTCTAAAATGAATTTTAGATAAATAGGAGGAGTTAAGTACATGAGTATAAAAGCTATTTCCATCAAGAAACCGGTGCTTGCATTTTTCATGTCATTTCTAATGGTAATTTCGCTTGCGATTCCCCCTTCTCCGGGATATGCAGAGTCAGCGGGCAGTCAGACCGCCCGTCAGGCGGAGTATCTTGACCGCGGTCTGGTTGCGCTTCTGGCCGACAACGGCGTGTTCTTGAGCTGGCGGTATTTAAATACGGATCCAAATGCAATCGCTTTCAATGTGTATAAAAACGGATATAAAGTCAATACGGCGCCCATCAGCGATGCCACGAATTATGTGGACACAACAGGCGCAGACAGCTCACAGTATCAGATTTCCGCCGTCATTGCCGGCAAGGAAGAAATGCAGCCGGAGACGGTATCGGTGTGGCATAATGATTATTTACCCATTCCGCTGGATAAACCGGCCGACGGCCGAACCAAAGACGGGGGCACGTATTCCTATTATGCCGGTGATGCTTCCGTGGCGGATTTGGATGGCGACGGCGAATTTGAAATCGTTTTCCTGTGGAGTCCAAGCAACTCGAAGGACAATTCCCAGGCAGGCTATACCGGCAATGTCTATATTGATGCCGTTAAACTTGATGGCACCAAGCTCTGGCGGATCGACCTGGGTGTCAATATCCGTGCCGGAGCTCATTATACCCAACTGATGGTATATGATCTGGACGGCAACGGCAAAGCCGAGGTCGTCGTCAAAACAGCGGACGGAACGAAGGACGGTCAAGGCACCGTGATCGGAGACGGAACGAAGGATTACCGTAACGACGGCGGGTATATCCTGACGGGCCCGGAATATCTTACGCTGTTCAACGGACAGACCGGAGCAGCCGTGTCCACCGTAGAATATGAGCCTCCAAGAGGCGATGTAAGCGCATGGGGAGATGGATACGGCAACCGTGTAGACCGGTTCCTGGCCGGTATTGCCTACTTGGACGGCGTGAAGCCAAGCGTAGTCATGGCCCGCGGCTACTATACGCGCACCGTGCTGGCGGCTTATGACTATGTTGGCGGCAAATTGGTGCAGCGTTGGACCTTTGACACCAACGAGGCCGGGGCTCAATATCAGGGACAAGGCAATCACAATTTAAGTGTGCTGGATGCCGACGCTGACGGCAAAGATGAAATCATGTACGGCGCGCTTGCGATTGACGACGATGGAAGCTTGCTGTACAGCACCGGACTCGGCCATGGCGATGCGATGCATGCCGGCAAGCTCGATCCGAACCGGGACGGCTACCAGATCGTCAGCGTGCATGAACATACGAATGCCGAATACGGGCTGGAGATGCGTGATGCTGCTACAGGAGAAATTATCTGGGGCCAGTATACAGGGAAAGATACCGGCCGCGGAATGTCGGCGGATATTGATCCGAATTATCCTGGTTACGAATCCTGGGCATCCACAATTGTCAACGGACAGATGGACCCCTTATCCCGCGGATATGCGGCGAACGGAGAAGTCATTTATGAACAGAATGAAGTGCCGCGAAGTGCAAACTTTGCGATCTGGTGGGATGGCGATCTCCAGCGGGAGCTGTTCGACCACGAATGGAACAACAGTACAGCGAAAGGTATTCCGCTCATTTACAAGTGGGATTACGGAAATAAGCAGCTGAAGGAAATCTTCCGGGCAGCAGGGAGCTTGACCAATAACCACACCAAAGGAAATCCGGCCCTTCAGGCGGATATATTGGGCGATTGGCGCGAGGAGCTTCTGTTGCGCAGTGAAGACAGCACGGAATATAGACTTTATACGACGACAATTCCGACGGGCTACCGGATTCCCGCGCTGATGCAAGATCCGGTATACCGGCTGGGTGTAGCCTGGCAGAATGTAAGTTACAACCAGCCGCCTCACACGGGATTTTATCTCGGGGCGGAAGCGACGGAATTCCCTAAAGCGAATTTGGCTCTTACCGGCGAAAAAGAAGTGCCGGAGCAGGTCTATCACTTTGATTTCGGTACAGACCCTGCGGCTGGTACAACCGCCGTGCAGGATACACTCTATGCACAAGCTACGGGTTACGGATTCGAGAAGACAAGCGGAATTACGGTAGATGCAAACCATGTATCTCTACCGGAGAACACCAAATTCGCCGTAGACCTGCCCAATGCCAATTACAAGGTAACGCTCAAACTGGGGGATGATGCACGCGACTCGAACGTAGGCGTCAAATCCGAATTCGTTCAGAAGCTGGCCGTGACCAGCGTGAATACGGGAGAACCCCGGGTCTATTGTTATGACGTTGCGCTGGTAGACGGCCAGCTGGAGTTCATCTTCTCCGGCACGGCCATTGACGTGCAGGAAATCATCATCGAGAAATACCCGGAGAAATCACCGGGAGCCGCGACGACGATCTATTTGGCCGGTGATTCGACGATGCAATCTTATAGTAGCATGCAGGCTCCGCAGGAAGGCTGGGGTCAGCAATTCGGACGCTATTTTGCAAATGGAGTAGTGGTCCAGAATGATGCGATCGGCGGTAGAAGCAGCAAATCGTTTATGGTTGACGGCCGTCTGGATACGATATTAGAGCGGATCAAGCCGGGAGATTTCTTCTTTATTTCCTTCGGCCATAACGACGCCAGCGCAGGCATTCCGGACCGGTATGCATCTCCGGCGGATTACAAAACATATTTGGCCCGTTATGTGAACGGCGCCAGACAGCGCGGTGCAACACCGGTGCTGCTTACTCCGGTAGGGCGCAGAGATTTTAATACAGTTACTCAAGAATTTAACGTAAGCTTCCCGGAATACGTGAACGCTGCCAAAGAAGTAGCGGAAGAGCTGGGCGCGCCGCTAATTGATTTGAGCCAGTTAAGCGTTACGTATTACGATAAGATCGGCCTGAATGCTACGGAGAAAATCTTCCTGTACGCCAATCCGGGCGAATATCCGAAGTATCCGAACGGCGTGGGCGATAATACGCATTTCAGCAGCTACGGTGCGCAGGTCATTGCCGCATTAGTTGCGGGAGCGGTGAAAGACATGGATTTAAGCATTTCGCCGTATGTCATTGACCCGGACATTTTGGAACCCGAGCCGGAACCGGAGATCCAGGTCTATAAGGAAAACTTTGAGGGTGATCCTGCCGCCTCCAAATATGCGCTGGTCAATGCCACAGGTATCGGAGGGCAGATGACGGGAACGGTCGCAGAGCAGAACGGGAACAAGCTGCTGTCCCTTAGCGGTTCCGGCTCCGGACACCGGGCGAAAGTGTTCCGCCTGTTCGATGCAGTGAATGGCGACATCGTCAATGTCAATTTTGACTGGCATTCCGGCAATGTAGGCGCATCCCCGTCGGAAGGACATTTGTCGCTCCAGGATGCAAACGAGAATATTATTTTTACTCTGTTAACAAAGACCGGCTCCTCAAGTTCAGACACGAAAATCCATTATTTCGCAGGCCCATATACAGCAGACTATGGTACCGGCACCTCAGCTGTTCCGGAAGGCGGCACAGCCACGAACATCCTGAAAAACCAGTGGGTCAATGTGGATGTCAAAATTAATTTTGCTAAGAAGACGATAGATTTGACGTTGACTAGCCTGGCGGACCCCAGTGTCACGCAGACGATCGAGGATATTCCGATGAATCCCGGTGTCTACGCCAATAACGCAAGGGCACTCCGCTTCCTGGGAACAAGAAAGGGCGGGGGAGGAACACTGAACTGGACCACTCAGATCGATAACGTGAAGATTGAAGGGACGAAGCTGCCGCCGGTTGCCGGCGATCAGAAGGCATTGATTGCGCTTCATGACAAGGTGAAAGCATTGGATCTGTCGGCTTATACAGAAGCATCCAAAGCGGTGCTGAATAAAGCTTTGGCGGTTGTGGAAGCGATCATCGGTACGGAAGCGACGCAGGCCCAGGTCGACCATGCATTGAACATGTTGACGGTCGCGAGGGATTCGTTAACAAGTGAACTGGCAGGCGAGATAAGCGAGTACAAGTTTGATTTTGGCTCTGGAAACGCTGCTGAAGGATACAGGAAGGTAGACGCCAAAAGAGCTTACCTGGAAGGAAACGGCTATGGCTTTGCCAATACCGCGCTACTCCAGGACGAGAACCGGGAAACCGGGGATGCCCTGAAGGAGGATTTCACCCGCGTGAACGGTACCTCCTTCCTGGTGGAAATGGAGCCGGCCAATTACCGGGTAACAATGACCATTGGCGATTCGCAAGAATCGACCAACGCAGGAGTTGTTGTAGAACAAATGCCCAAATTGCCTGTTACAACTGTACCGAAGGGTGAATTCAAGGAAATTTCGTATGACATCGCCCTGATTGACGGCGTCTTTAACTTTGAGTTCTCAGGCAGCACGCCGAAGATCAACGCGCTGAAGATTGAGCATCTGCCGGGCAACGGTGCAGGCGATCAGCCGGTTATTTATCTGGCAAGTGATTCCACAGTGGCCAATTATGCGGAAAGCTATCGTCCGCAGGCCGGATGGGGCGAAACGCTTAAAGGGTACTTCGATCTGGATCAGATCAGTATCGATAACCGGGCTGTAAGCGGCCTAAGCAGTAAAACCTTCCTCGTAGGCGGATATCTCAACAACATTCTGCTGGGCATTCACGAAGGGGATTATCTGTTCATGCAGTGGTCCCATAATGATTCCACACCATCCCGCCCTGAGCGTTACCTTACACCTGAGCAGTTCAAGGTGTATCTGAAAGATTACATTAACGGCACTGTACAGAGAGGCGGAATTCCGGTTCTGGTTACGCCGGTCAACCGACGCGATTTTACCGGAGAAGTATTGAACAAGAGCTTTCCGGAATATGTGCAGGCAATGAAAGAGACGGCGCAAGAAACCGGAGCATTACTGATCGATCTGAATCAGGCCAGCTGGAAATATTTCCAGGAGCTTGGTCCTGAGGGCACCAAATCTATTTTCATGTGGGTAGGTACAACTGAAGATAATACCCATCTTCAGATGAACGGTGCGGTCAAGGTATCCGAGATGGTGGCACGGCTTGTGCAAGAGCTGGATATTCCGCTGTCTGACCTTGTCATACTGGAAGAGGAACCATCGGATACGACAGCACCGCATACGACCGCGGCAGTAGAAGGAGAGTCGCAGAACGGGTGGTATACTTCAGCGGTAAAAGTAACTTTTACCGCGACGGATGAAGACCCGGGAGTTGACACGACCTATTACCAAGTCGATGGCGGCGAAATTGAGAGCGGCACGCATCTAACTCTGAGCGATGAGGGCAATCACACTGTGACCTACTGGAGCGTTGATCTGGACGGCAACAAGGAGACCAAACAATCGCTTTCGGTGCCGATTGATCTCGCACCTCCGGCCATCGCGATTCAGGGTCAAACTGAATACACTATTGATCAACACGTAGACATCACTTACACGGCCGCCGATACGGCCTCCGGCGTGGCCGAGCCGAATGGCGTAATATTGAATGCCCCGGCTTATACGCTGGAGCCAGGCTTGAATTCAGTAACTGCAGCGGTCTATGACCGTGCGGGCCGGGAGAGCAGCGTTGACTTCAGCTTCGGAGTTACTGCTACCTTCGTAAGCCTGGCAGAGCTGACACGCACCTTTGCAGCCGAATCGGAAGACCCGGGTGCAGGAGCGGTTGTTGAACAGCTTGCCGGTAAGCTGCAGCAGGCTGAACAATCGGCGAATGCGCGTGATGGTGCGATGGCGCGCCAGCTGCTCGCGGCATACGCCAATGAGGTTGATGCCAGCAGAGATACGGTATTTACGGCTGAACAGGCAGACGCGCTGCGTAAGTGGGCCGCATGGCTCAGCCAGGTGACGCCGCTGGCGAGCAGCGCTCCAGGCACTCCAGTGTTGTCCGATAATAACGGGCACGATACGGGTCTGAGAGACGGAGATTACACTATTACGATGAATCTCTGGTGGGGCAACAACGGGACTCTTTTCAAGCTGTACGAGGATGGCAAGCTCATCAAAGAAGTGCCTCTGGCTGACCATTCTCCATCCGCCCAGTCCGTGCAGATTGATATTACCGGCAAGCAGAACGGTACGTATGTCTATACCGGTGAACTGATCAATTCACTGGGGACGACGAAAGGTTCGCCGCTGACTGTGACCGTCACCGATGCATCCCCGGGGCAAGCGGTATTATCGAACGACAACTGGGATGGAGACGGTAGTTTTAGCGTCAGTATGAATCTGTGGTGGGGGACAAATGCTACCGAATATGAGCTCTATGAGAATGGAGGTCTGGTAGACACGCAAACTCTGCAGGTTCATACCCCCGGCGCCCAATCAGCAGTAACAGTAATCTCCGGAAAGGTTCCGGGAACCTATGAATACGAGGCTGTGTTACGCAACATGGCGGGTGAAACCAGAACGGCGAAGATGATCGTAACGGTCCAAAAGTAACTGGATCAGGCTCGACAAATGCACACAAAAAACGGCTGCTAAATGATCGGCAGCCGTTTTTTTGTGTTGATATAAGTAAAAGAGTGATCACTTAATGATGAGACTAATGGTAGTGGGAAATCAAAAAAGAACCTGAGTAATTTATCAGGTTCTTCTATATTGCATATAAACAGACACGATGATATAATCAGTCTGCGTCTTTTTTTAAAATGTATAGACATAAATATCGTATTTTACATTTTAAATATACCATGCCGGTGAACTCTTGTCAAATGTTTTTTTCTCAATTTAATGGTTAGGAGAGATGTTAAATGAGTTCTTTGGTTCTCGGATTTCAGGAAGTGGACAATACGCAGCTTTTGCTCGTTGGCGGAAAAGGGCTCCATTTAGGGGAATTATCAAAAATAGAAGGAATACAAGTGCCTGAAGGATTTTGTGTTACAACAGCGGGATATCAAAAAACCATCGCACAAAATGAAACGTATCATGCTTTGCTCAATCAGTTAACTATGCTAAAAGTAGAAGATCGGGATCAAATTGGTGAAATCAGCCGGAAGATTCGACAACTCATTATGGAAGCAGAAATTCCTTCCGATGTTGTGCAAGCAGTAACTCACTATCTCTCCCAGCTTGGTGATGAGCTTGGCTATGCAGTACGTTCTAGTGCGACTGCCGAAGATTTGCCGCATGCCTCTTTTGCGGGTCAACAAGACACCTATTTAAATATCATCGGCAATAAAGCCATCCTGCAGCATATCAGCAAATGTTGGGCTTCGCTATTTACTGAACGCGCGGTAATCTACCGTATGCAGAATGGATTTGATCACAGTCAAGTTTATTTATCCGTGATCGTTCAAAAGATGGTATTCCCGCAGGCTTCAGGGATATTGTTCACCGCTGATCCGATTAGCAATAACAGGAAGCTGTTATCCATCGATGCCAGTTTTGGACTCGGAGAAGCACTGGTTTCTGGTCTGGTCTCTCCCGATTGTTATAAAGTACAGGAAGAGGAAATCGTCGATAAGATCATATCAACCAAACAATTGGCTATCTATGGACTAGCAGAAGGCGGCACTGAAACCCGGCAGCTCGATCCCGATCAGCAAAAGGCACAAACACTTACTGAACAACAAATTTTACAGCTGGCACGGATCGGAAGACAGATCGAAGCTTATTTTGGCTGTCCACAAGACATCGAATGGTGTCTGGACCATGATACCTTTTATATCGTCCAGAGCCGGCCAATCACTACTTTATTCCCGATTCCTGAAGCAAATGATCAAGAGAATCACGTTTACGTATCTGTCGGCCATCAACAAATGATGACTGATCCCATGAAACCATTGGGACTGTCTTTTCATCTGTTAATTACTCCTGCACCTATGCGAAAAGCCGGTGGAAGGCTGTTTGTTGATATCACACCTAATCTGGCTTCACCTGATAGCAGAGAAAATTTATTAAATGCCATGGGACAACACGATCCGCTCATAAAAGACGCAGTTATGACCATAGTAGAGCGAGGAGATTTTATAAAATCGTTACCAAATGATAAAAAAGAACAGAGTATTGGTAAAAGCAATAAAGGGATGTCGTATGCGGGGTTTCAAGCACCAATCGAAAACGACCCGACCATCGTTTCAGATTTGATTAAGCGTAATCAAACATCGATAGAAGAGTTGAAACAAAACATCCGAACGAAATCAGGATCGGATTTGTTTGATTTTATCCTGGAAGATATCCCGCAATTAAAGAAGATCTTATTTGACCCACAAAGTACGGCGGTGTTTATGACTGCTATGGATGCTTCAGCATGGATCAATGAAAAAATGTACGAGTGGTTAGGTGAAAAAAACGCAGCAGATACGCTTTCTCAATCTGTACCAAACAACATTACTTCGGAAATGGGTCTAGCGCTATTGGATGTCGCAGATATGATTCGTCCTTATCCGGAAGTCATTGATTATTTACAACATGTAAAAGATGATAATTTTTTGGATGAACTGGTTAAGTTTGATGGTGGACAAGAAACTCAAAACGCTATCTATACTTATCTGGGCAAATACGGAATGCGATGTGCCGGTGAAATCGATATTTCGAGAACTCGTTGGAGTGAAAAACCAATTACACTCGTCCCCATGATTCTTGGTAATATCAAAAACTTTGAGCCTAATGCTAGCCATCGAAAATTTGAGCAAGGGCAACAGGAAGCTCTGGCTAAAGAACAAGAGTTATTAGAAAGATTGAAGCAATTACCGGATGGTGAACAAAAAGCCAAAGAAACAAAACGAATGATCGACCTGATCCGAAATTTCATTGGATACCGGGAATATCCAAAATACGGCATGGTTAACCGCTACCTTGTTTATAAGCAGGCTTTACTGAAAGAAGCGGGACAACTCGTACAAGCGGGCGTCATTCATGAAAAGGAAGATATATTCTATCTCACTTTTGAAGAACTTCGCGAAGTCGTACGCACAAACAAACTGGAATACCAGATCATTAGCAAACGAAAAGACGAATACAAATTTTATGAAAAACTAACTCCACCACGTGTGATCACGTCGGACGGGGAAATCATTTCGGGTGAGTACAAACGAGAAAATCTTCCAGCCGAAGCTATTGCAGGTCTAGCTGTTTCTTCCGGAGTTATAGAGGGGCGGGCACGTGTCATCTTAAACATGGAAGAAGCTGATCTGGAAGATGGAGATATATTAGTCACCGCATTTACTGACCCTAGCTGGACACCATTATTTGTATCCATAAAAGGTCTAGTCACTGAAGTAGGCGGACTGATGACCCATGGAGCAGTTATTGCACGTGAATATGGCTTGCCGGCAGTTGTCGGAGTGGAGAAGGCTACCAAACTGATAAAAGATGGGCAACAAATTCGCGTGCATGGAACAGAAGGGTATATCGAAATATTGTAATGGCTTGGATGTATATGGCGACAGAGAGAGGATCAACCCAAAGCCTCGAAGTCATCGTGCAATCTGCGCAGGCGGTAAGCGTTCATGGCGAATTCACGCAGCTCCTCAAGAATGGTGTAATTCGCCCATGCGCCTGCGACAGCACCGATTCCAGGCACCATCTGCAGCATTTTCCGGAAGTCAATGGCGTCACGATACTCGATCTGAAATGTCTCCCAGTCCATATTTCGGGAGTATTCGGCGTCGGAGACCCACTGTTCCTTTTCAATATGCCAATGCATGATGGAATAGAGCAACCTGGCACGGTTTTCCGGCCCTGAAAAGGTCATTTGAAATACCTTGAGAATGAATACCCGCTCGGAGAAGTGATTGGTGTCATAACCGTAAACATGCGCTAGCTCGAACAAAAATTTCATTTTGATCGCAATTAAAGCTGGAAAGTCTACCATACTAAGCATAATGCCGCCAGCTCCCGTTCCAGCGCCTTCGGCAACCGCTATTTTTTGGTATAAGGCAAACAACTCTTTCGCTTCCTTATCGGCAGACTCCAGACCCAGAGTGCTCTGCACCGGACGGCGGGGCGTATATTCCGCACCGAACAATGCCGTACGCACGATTGATCGTATGGTGGTCGTAATGATGTTATGCACCTTCGGGGGAATTAAATGATTTATTCGATTGCCGATTGTTTTCGATGTTTTCTCCAGCCATCCCGGCGGTTTGAACATTTTTTGTTCCCAGTTGGCAACTTCCCTTTGTACTTTATGTTCGTAATTCATGATCAATCGCTCCTCCAAAAGACATAGCCATATTGTAACGAATATCTCCGTGATTCGTAACAGACCGCGGTAGGTAGCAGACCTCGACTAAAGTCCAGCATCACATACAGGATAGATAAGAAGGAACTCTTCAACTCAAAGGCCATTAAAGGTTTCTTTGGCCATAGTATCGAACATTTTCATAATCACAAATACAGCTGGATTGAAAAATCCGAACTTCAATGCTTACAAAGTTGTCAGGGGGATTACAATAAATGAAACCATCAATACAAAGAATTCGAGATTTAACTTTAGTGCGAAGAGCGGGAAGCCGCTTATTGGTCATAGGCTGTGACTCCAGCGCAAGTATCGGGAACAAGCCAATGGATGCTGTGCAGACTCCGCCGGATATAGTCGGCTATTATACAGCCAGAGTTGCGGTTATGGAAGTTCTGTCCGTAGGCGCGGATATTCTTACAGTAGTGGATACCCTAGCTGTGGAAAAGTATCCGACAGGGAGCGAAATTATCCGCGGGGTACAAAGGCTGCTGGACGAAGCTGGACTCACGGAGGCTCATTTGAACGGCAGCACGGAAGAAAATTTCAAATCGTGCCAGACCGGCGTAGGGATTACCGTAATCGGGGAAACCGATGAGGAACGGCTGAAGCTGATGAGGTCGGTTGCCGGAGACTGTGTGGTTATGCTGGGAGAACCGCTGATCGGGAGCGCAGTATTGGAACAAGAGGCAAGAGTATGCAGTATCCGGCAGCTGCAGTCACTTGTAGCCTCGCCTGAGGTGCATGAGATTCATCCGGTCGGCTCTAAGGGGGCCGGGTATGAAGCAGGACTTCTGGCAGAGCTGAACGGCTGCAGTTTTCAGGCAGTTCCAGGGATCACAGAAAAGCTGAATGCCTCAGGAGGCCCGTCGACGGCGGTGATTTTTTCAGCGGCAGAGAAAAAGCTTGAACACCTCCAATCCGAAATTGGCGGCGAGATGGAGATTATCGGTCGTTTGCTCGATAAAGGCAATGTAGATTCTTCTTTAGTGTAAGAATATTATAAATAACTCAATTTTGGAGGAGTCTGTATGCCATATTGTAAAGTCAAGAATGCCCATATATATTACGAGGAAATTGGTAAAGGCAAACCGATTATAATGATCCATGGTTTTACACCAGACCACCGTTTAATGAGTGGGTGCATGGAACCGATATTTCAAGATAATTCCGATTGGCGTCGTATCTATCTTGACCTACCCGGAATGGGACAAACGAAGGATTACGATCAAATATGTAATTCAGATGATATGCTGGAAGCAGTTATAAATTTTATCGAAACTCTGATCCCAAACCAAGATTATCTCATAGCAGGAGAATCATACGGTGGATATATTACAAGAGGAATAATTAATAGACATAAAGATCGTATTGGTGGTGCTGCACTGATTTGTCCATTAATAATTCCTGAACACAAAAGAAGAATACTTCCCGAGCATTTTGTTGTTCATTCTGATCGCGAGTTTATGGACACCTTAAGTGAAGAGCAAATAAGTGATTTTAGCGCAAATCAAGTCGTTCTCAATGAATATAATTGGAAAAGGTATTCTGAAGAGATAGTGGCAGGTTGTAGAATCGCTGACTACGATTTTCTTAGCAAGATTCAAAGAAACTATGGATTTTCCACCAATATCGATGAATTAGTTTTCGATAAACCAACAGTATTTACTCTTGGGCGGCAAGATGCAGTCGTTGGTTACATAGATGCCTTTAGAATTTTAGACAATTATCCTAGAGCAACCTTTGCTGTTCTAGACCGAGCAGGCCATAATCTTCAGATTGAACAGGCTCTATTATTTGAGTCACTTATGCGTGAGTGGCTTGAAAGAGTAACAGAGTTTGGATTTTAGTTGTATATTAATCCGTTGAACTAACATTAGCTTGTCAATGGAAGAAACAAATATCCTTTCCCCTGCGGTTACTCCCCATCTAAATTAAAGCAAATTATTGAAAATAGAAAGTACCTTTGTTACTGTTACTGATATACAAGCTGGGAAGGAAGGTACATTATGTCATCAACAACTCAAGTGTTTAAAGCAACAGAGCCTCATGTGAAGATCATCGGGCGGACCCACTACTATAACGAAGTACTGTGGCTGGCTCTCTCAGGCGGCGGTGTGGAATTTTCATTCTATGGCAGAAAAGCGGAGATTACTTTAAAAGGTGATGCTGTCGCCTCAACCGGTAATAACTTGGCTCGAATTGGCATTAGCGTAAACGGGAAACGGGTAATTGACGATCAACTGGACACACCGATTAAAACGTATACTGTATTTGAAAGCGACACTGTGCAGGATATAACGGTAACGGTTATTAAACTATCAGAGGCTGCGATGTCAACAGTTGGGATTCAAGAGATCGCTGTCGATGCTGCGGATGGCATTAAGCCAACCCCGCCAAAATTACATACAATTGAATTCATCGGCGATTCCATTACCTGCGGCTATGGCGTTGATGATGAATACGAGCTGCATTCTTTTTCCACGGCTACGGAAGATGTCACAAAAACCTATGCCTACCTGACAGCTCAGCAGCTTAAGGCTGACTATAGCATGGTTTCATACAGCGGATACGGCATCATCACAGGCTACACGGAAAACGATCAAAAGCTTACCACTCATCTTATCCCGGATTACTATGAAAAAGTGGGCAAGTCTGAGGGGGAATTTGATGGTACACTGTTACCCCAAGAAGTATACTGGGATTTCAATAAGTTTGCGCCTGATCTGATTATCATTAACCTCGGAACGAACGATGATTCCTATACCAAAGAGGAAGCCAGTAAGCAAGCAGAATATACCCGGAAGTATATTGAATTTCTAAAAATGGTCAGACGCAACAATCCTTATGCCTCAATTCTGTGTACGCTGGGGATTATGGGGGATAGACTGTATCCTTATGTCGAACAAGCTGTTAGCGGGTATAGCCGGGAAACAGCCGACAGCAATATTAGCGCAATGAAGTTTGATGAGCAGCTGGCAGCTGACGGCTACGCCGCCGACTTCCACCCGTCTCAAGCTACTCATAGTAAAGCGGCGAATAAACTGACTGCTCAAATCAAAGAGCTTATGAAGTGGTGAAATATGTAAAACATTAGTCCCCTAAGAAAACGATACTTTTAGCGGGGTCGTATATTTCCTTTAATTGTTTTACGTCGGATCTTGGAGGTGAACCAAACATACGGGAATATTCACGGCTGAATTGGGAAGAACTCTCATAACCGACCCGGAAAGCAACTTCAGCAGCTTCTGCAGATTCAGAGAGCAATACTCGCCGCGCCTCCTGTAATCTTAATTGCTTCTGAAATTGAATGGGACTCATACCTGTCACAACCTTAAAGTTACGATGGAAAGAAGAGAGGCTCATACTCGCCGTTTCGGCAAGCTCTTCAACACGCATAGATTGATTGAAATTTGTAGTGATGTGATCAATTACTTCTCTGATTCGATAGGTATTGCTGCCTTCCATTGCTATTTGACCTAGTGTAACACCGTAAGGCCCCTTCAGAAGGGTATAAAGAATTTCCTTTGTAAATAGTGGAGCTAGGTACGGCATGTCCTCTGGTCGGTTCAGCAATTCAATGAGTCTTAGCGTCGCATCCATTAAGGAATGCTCCATCTGACCTACAAACAGGGCACGCTTTGCATTGTCATTCGGCACCGTGCGAACGTTAGCCTCGTTGATAACCTCTAAAATCTGGTCATGTGTAAATTCTAATTTAATGCTCAGATAGGGTGTTTCGGAGGAAGCTCTAATGATCTGGCCGACTACAGGCAAATTCATGGAAGCAATCAAATAATCTGCTGATCCGTATTCAAATCGTTCTTGAGCCAAGAGCACCTCTTTTAACCCTTGAGCAATAACGCAATAAGAAGGTTTATACACCCTGTATGCAGGTTCAGATACTCTGGAGTATCGGATTATAGACAGATTGGGTATAGCTGTCTCAAACACTCCATCTTTCGGTGAAAATTGCTCGATGAGCTTTGCCAGTTTTTTTTGTTGATTAAGGATTTCCTCCGACATGATGATTCCTCCAATTTTCTTTTCTCGATTATAAACCAAACGAAACAAGAGCAGATGCAATTACGCAATCAGCTCTTGTTTTAGTATCTTTAGATTGTCAGATATCTAATTTACGGTTACCAATCCATTTGACCATTTCCGGATCGCGGTGGGAGAAGAACAAGCTCTCTTTCGTGTCTAACGCCATAATCGCATTCATATCTTCTTCGCTTAATTGAAAGTCAAAGATACTGAAATTTTCGACCATTCTTTCTTTGCGAACCGATTTCGGAATGACTACAACCTCTCTTTGGGTTAACCAGCGTAAAACGACCTGAGCAACAGATTTATTATACTTATCAGCGATGGATACCAATAGCTCATTCTGGAAAAGGTTATTCCTTCCTTCAGCAAAAGGCGCCCATGACTCGATTTGCACCTTGTTCTCCTTCATAAATTCTTCACTTTCGATTTGCTGATTGAAAGGATGCGTTTCAACCTGATTTACGGCAGGAACGACTTCATTATGAATAATTAGATCGATTAGGCGGTCCATATGAAAGTTACTTACGCCAATTGCACGGACCTTTCCTTCACGGTACAATTCCTCCATCGCGCGCCAGGAGCCATACACATCACCAAACGGCTGATGAATCAAATACAAATCCAAATAATCCAGTTGCAATCTATTCAGTGAATTCTCAAACGCTTTCTTCGTGCGCTCATAACCAGTATCCTGCACCCAAAGCTTCGTAGTGATAAATAAGTCATCTCTTGCAATGCCGCTCCGTTTGATCGCTCTGCCAACGGCTTCTTCATTCAGATAGGAGGCAGCGGTATCAATCAGCCGGTAACCACTTGTGATAGCGTCATAAACGCTTTGTTCACACTGGCTTTGATCAGCAATCTGATACACACCGAAACCGAGCACTGGCATTTCTACCCCATTGTTCAAAATTACTTTTTGCATAAAATATCCTCCAGAAGTTTAGAATTGTAGTTTCTCAATCGGCAACGCTTATCCATTACATACTTATTATGCTCCAGATGATAAAGGAATTGTTATATCATTCATGCCATATCATTGCCTAATCCTCTTACTCATCTCATTTAATAGCTCCGTACAGCCAAGCAATAGTCTGTGAGGAAGCCGCTGGTGATCGGCCTGCCGGTTTCGTTCGTTGATACAAGGGAACCCTTTGTATACTTGTGATTCCGGTGATCTAATATTGTATTATATAAATCGGGATGGAGAAATTCCATCCCGATTTTTGCAATTTAATATAAAGGAACTTCCGTTATAACATATCAATAGATGTGGTATTTCCGTGAGATTTTAAAATAAATCGTGCATCACCCTCATATGAACTTCCATTCATAATTGTTACTATAACGGTGTAGCAAGACAATACAGATTAAATTAGGAGGGTTAAAGATGTTGAAATGGAAGCGTTCTCTTACAGTTTTGGCCATGACAGCCTTGCTGGGAACGATGGCGGCATGCGGAGACGGCGGAACCAATAACAATGCAAAATCATCTGCAGAGCCTGCTAGCACAAATACTGCCGATAAGGGTGCACCAAGCAATGAACCTGTCAAACTGCGCATTATGTGGTGGGGTTCCCAGCCGCGCCACGAGGCAACCCTGGCTGCGCTGGACTTGTACACAAAGAACAACCCCAATGTTACGTTTGAGCCGGAGTATTCCGGTATGGATGGATATTTGGACAAATTATCGACTCAAGCTGCGGCTAGTAACGCACCTGATATCATTCAGCTTGATCCGGGCTGGACGCCGGACTGGATGTCACGTAACCAATTGGCTGAGCTGGCTCCTGAGGTCGATGTAAGTAAATTTGATGAGAAATTGCTGGCTGGAGGCCAACTTGACGGGAAGCAATATGCTGTTCCTCTGGGTTCGGTAGCGTTTGGTATGGTGTATGACAAGGCTGCTATGGATAAGCTCGGGATTGCGAATCCGACTAATGGCTGGACTTGGGATGATTTCTTCGCCTTGGCCAAGGAATCCAAAGCCAAGCTGCCAAGCGGGCAATATTTCACCTTGGACTATGCCGGTAACTACTTTATGTATTCGGCCTACCAATACGCCAAAGGTAAAGGCCAGGTCATCACTGATGATGGTCACTTCAACGTAGATCAAGCTGCTTACTTGGAATGGACCAAGAAATTTGAAGAGCTGCGGAAGGAAGGATTGGTTCCTCCGGCGGATGTAAACGCATCCGACAAGGAAAATGATCCGCAAATGGACTTGATGGCAGCTGGCAAAGTTTTATTCCGGTATAGCTTTTCTAATAACCTGGGGACTTGGGACAGCATTAAACCAGGTGCTTACGCACTTGTAACCATGCCGCGTGCAGAAGAAGCAGGCGGATGGCTGAAACCATCCATGTACCTGTCCGTCTCCAAAAACTCCAAGCATGCTGAAGAAGCTAAAAAATTCATCAATTGGTTTGTGAATGATCAGGAGGCAGGTAAGATTCTGCAAACATTCCGCGGTCTGCCGGCTAACAAGGATATTTCCACTTCCCTGGAAGCAAACATGAGCGATCTGGATAAGGTTGGACTAGAACTCCTCCGTGCTACTGAAAAGGATGGTCAGACCTGGTCGGCTGGAGCAGGAGGCTGGACGAATTTTATTGACAAAGACTGGGTGCTTGTCCGGGATCAGCTTAGTTTTGGAAAAGTCACACCGGAGAAAGCCTTTGAACAGTTGAAAGAAGCAGCACAATCTTACGAAAAATAATTCAAGGCCCGGAACAGCCTTGTTCCGGGCCTTGAATTTATTTCTGTGTAGAGGCTGTACCGAATATTCAGGCCACGCTGGCGCTGGGACATAAAAAGATCAAGTGGAGTTTGAGGCATAGGGAGGAGTATACATGAGTAATTCTGTGTTGTATCACCCCGGAGACGGGTATCTGGCCTGGCTGCAGTACCGCCGGATCACAGCGGGAACAAATGTTGATCAATATGCGGCATACAATCATCTTGTTGTGACTGAGCAGGATGATGTTGTTATTCGTTCTGCAGTGAACGAGCTGACTCAAGGCATGGAGGGAATCACAGGGAGAAAAGTTTCCATCTCCGGGAAAACAGAGACAACTCCCAGTATCATTATAGGAACCTTCGGAACTGGCTTAGCGATAGATAAATCATTCAGCACCGGTGTAAGCGATGCTGTTAAAGCGGAGGGTTATGCGCTTCAAACGGACAGCATTACCGGTAATATTGCCATCGGAGCAGCTACTCCCGCAGGTGTATTATATGGAGTGTTCCATCTGCTGCGAATCATGGGTACAGGGGGTTCTGTTCATAATTTGAATATTCTAGAGAACCCTGTCAATCAGCTGCGCATGATCAACCAGTGGGATAATATGGACGGGAGTGTGGAACGGGGGTATGCCGGGAAATCAATTTTTTATGAAGATAACCGGGTAACAAGCAATCTTCAGCGTATCCAGGATTATGCCCGCCTGCTGGCCTCCAGCGGAATCAATGCGATCGCCATTAATAATGTGAATGTCCACCGGGTGGAGAGCCGTTTGTTAACGGAATTCCTGCCGGATGTGGCGAAGCTGGCAGCAATCTTCCGCGCCTATGCAATCAAGCTGTTCCTGAGCGTCAATTATGCCAGCACTATTGAGATTGGCGGTCTCTCATCGGCAGATCCGCTGGATTCAGACGTCCGAGAATGGTGGAGGACCGCAGCATCAGAAATATATGCAGAAATTCCTGATTTTGGAGGATTTCTGGTAAAGGCCGATTCGGAGAACCGGCCGGGACCGTTCACCTATGGAAGAGATCACGCCGACGGGGCCAATATGCTGGCTGAAGCGCTGAAGCCGCATGGCGGAATTGTAATCTGGCGATGCTTTGTATATAACTGCAAGCAGGATTGGCGCGACCGTACCACGGATCGGGCGCGGGCAGCCTATGATCATTTCCAGCCGCTGGATGGACGCTTCATGGACAATGTCATTTTGCAGGTGAAGAATGGACCGATTGACTTTCAGGTGAGAGAGCCAGTCTCGCCGCTGCTAGGTGCTATGCCGAAGACGAATCAGGTAATCGAATTTCAGATTGCCCAGGAGTATACCGGCCAGCAGCGTCATGTGTGCTACCTGATACCCCAGTGGAAAAAGATAATGGACTTTGATACGCAGCTCCAAGGAGAAGGAACAACTATCCAGCGCATTGTGGAAGGAGATGTTCACGGCAATCCTTACAGCGGCTTTGCAGCAGTCTCCAACATTGGTAATGACACCAATTGGACGGGACATCTGCTGGCACAGGCTAATTTGTATGGTTACGGCCGTCTGGCCTGGAATCCGGAGATGTCTGCCGAGGAAATTGCTATGGAATGGATTACGCTCACCTTTGGCACCAATGAGCTGCTGGTTCAGACTATACTAAACATCCTTATGAACTCCTGGGTGATTTATGAATCGTATACAGCCCCGCTGGGCGTTGGGTTTATGGTCAATCCTGACCATCACTACGGCCCTAATGTAGATGGATATGAATATTCAATGTGGGGTACTTATCACTTCGCAGACTGTTATGGTATGGGTGTGGACCGCACTACAGCAACAGGAACCGGGTATACCTCCCAATATGCCCGTATTAACATGGAACTGTACGAGTCGCTCGAGAGCTGCCCGGATGAACTGCTGCTTTTCTTCCACCATGTCCCATATAACCATGTGCTTCATTCTGGCAAAACTGTGATTCAGCATATTTATGACACACATTTTGAAGGCGCGGAGCGGGCAGCTGGATTGTTAGATGCCTGGAAGCTAGTGAAGGGACAAGTGGATGAAGAGGCGTACCAGCATGTAGCAAACCGTCTTGCGGAGCAGGCTGAGCATGCTAAGGAGTGGCGGGATAGAATCAATACGTACTTCCTCCGGAAGAGCGGCATTGCTGACCAATGGGGAAGAACAATATATTAATGATTCATGTAAATGGGGAGCGGTGAATACCGCTTCTTTTTTTATCGTTATATTTTGAAAGAATTCGAGCATTCCCCTCCTTTAGCGGATGATAAGCGGATTATATACTTAAAGTATAAAAATTAACCACAAGAGGTGACCACAGATGAACCGTTCCACAGCCACTATAGCCCAATCTGCTGCGCAGACGAAAAAAAGCTCATACTTTCGAAGCAGATGGAACGCTCCGCTTGCAGGCTATTTATTTATTTCGCCCTGGCTGATCGGGTTTCTAGCGCTTACGGCGTATCCGTTATTTTTATCACTGTACTATTCGTTTACCGACTACACTTTAATGCAGCCTATGAAGTGGATTGGGACCCGCAATTATGAGCGTATTTTTACAGCGGATCCTAAATTCATCCAATCTGCTAAGGTAACCTTCACTTATGTGCTGGCTTCAGTACCTTTAAAGCTTATAGCGGCTCTCTTTGTCGCTATGATACTCAGCAAGGCGGTAAAAGGAATAAGCTTCTACCGCACGGCGATCTATTTCCCGTCACTTATCGGAGGGAGTATCGGGGTATCGCTGCTCTGGCGCAACATTTTTGGTGTAGACGGGGTCTTTAACAAACTGATTGGCGTCTTCGGCTTTGAAGGAAAGGGCTGGATTACAAGTCCCGATACGGCACTTGGCACGCTGATTCTGCTGACGGTCTGGCAATTCGGCTCCACCATGGTTATTTTTCTGGCCGGTCTGAAGCAAATTCCTAATGATCTGTACGAGGCGTCTTCTGTGGATGGGGCCAATAAAGTAACTCAATTCTTCAAAATCACACTGCCGATGCTTTCACCGATTCTTTACTTCAACCTGATTATGGCAGTTATTGGAGCCTTCCAAATGTTCACTTCCGCATTTGTGATTACGAACGGCGGGCCGATGAACTCCACTTATGTGTATGCGATGTACTTGTATGAAAGGGCATTCAGCCGTTACGAGCTGGGGTATGCTTCAGCACTTGCCTGGATTATGCTGGTCGGAATTATTGCAGCCACTGTACTGATCTCTTACACCTCGAAGTATTGGGTATTCTATGAAACAGACACTGGAGGGAAAAAACGTAAATGACAACACTAAAATTGAAGCCTGCGTTTCGCCATCTGTTCATGATACTCTTCAGTTTCATTATGGTTTACCCGGTTCTCTGGTGGATCGGTGCTTCACTGAAACACAGTACAGAGCTTGGCTCGCCGTCGATTTTCCCGGCTGTCCCGCAATGGAGCAACTTCACAAAAGGCTGGAGTTCGGTTCCCGGACACACCTTTACGGATTTCTATCTTAATACCTTCGGACTTGAATTTGCCGTAATCGTCGCAACGCTGTTATCCTGCACACTGGTTGCCTTCGGTTTTGCGAGATTGGATTTTCCGTTGAAGAATTTCTGGTTCTCCATCCTGATGCTGACCTTAATGATGCCTGGACAAGTGCTAATCATCCCTCAATACTCATTGTTCTACCAGCTTGGCTGGGTGAATACGTATCTCCCGTTTATCGTCCCCCATTTGCTTGCCGGTGGGGCAGGCGGCAGTTTCTTCGTCTTCCTGCTGATTCAATTTATACGCGGTGTTCCAAGAGAACTTGATGAATCGGCCAAAATTGACGGGTGTTCCTGGTTCGGTATCTTTTGGAGGGTTGTTATGCCTCTCGCCTTTCCTGCAATTGTTACGGTGACAATTTTCTGCTTCCTGTGGAATTGGGACGATTTCCTGGGTCATCTCCTGTACATCAACAGCGTGGACAAGTATACTGTTGGACTCGCACTGCGTATGATCAATGACTCGCAATCAGCGGCGGAGTGGGGGCAACTGCTTGCCATGTCACTAGTGTCAATTCTTCCAGCAACTATTGTCTTCATGTTCCTTCAGAAGTATTTCGTTGAAGGGATTGCAACAACGGGAATTAAAGGATAAGATGCAAGTGGAAACGGCTTTGCCGTCCTCAAAAGGACGGTATCTGTTTCAGCGAGAAATAGAAGGATAATTTATAGCGTGAAACATATAAATTCTTATCTTTTTAAAAAACATCAGTCCGTTAACGGTAAAGCTTCGAATACCCTTCGCAGCTTTACCGTTTATTGTGTCTGAACCGGAGTTGAAGGAAGGTAGAGTGTTTGATCAATCCTTATAAAAAATATAGAATTGACCGTCTGTTCTTTCATAGCTTTGCCGTAGTGCTTATTGCGGTAATTGGTGTTACCGCATGGACAAGCTACAGCAATTCTTCAAAGGCATTGGTACAGACCACCTCGCATTACCAGCAACAGCTGCTTGATGAGCTGAATAATGAAATTACGACCAGGTTGGTCATGATCGAACAGATTTCACTGTCCAGCTCCCGTGACAGTGAGCTGATCAACTTTCTTCTGAACAGGCAGGATGAATTTGAGAGGTATCGCAGGCGTGCGAGTGTAGAAAGCGCACTCGCGAATTTGACCTATGCCATTCCTCTGATTCAAGGAATTGACCTGTATATGGATAACCCTATCCTAAGTGAGCAGCATAACTACATTCAGTTCCGAAATCTTACGGATCTTAAGAAGCAGGAAGGGGCCGAATGTCTGGCGAAGAGCGATTTCTGCTGGTCCAAAGAGTATAATTACCCCAGTGCGCAAGGCGATATCCCTGTTCTTAGCTTTTTCAGAAAAATAGTCTACGAGAATGACTATCTGGGAGTCCTTAAGGTCCACATCAAGGCCAACGAGATCCGGAAACTGTTAGCCGGAAATTCTGACGGATCTAACCGGATCATGGCAAGCAGCGAAGGCCAGCAAATTATAAAAATAGGCGATGCGCTGGATCAGAACGACTGGTCCCAGTGGATTGATCTGAAAAGTAACAAATCCGGGTATGTCCATATTCCGGCAAAGGATGGATCGCGTGATACACTGCTCGTCTACTCCAGAATGGATAATTCCATCTGGACCCTAATCGAATTCACCTCTTGGAAACAGATCACGGCAAGCAGCCTGAAGCTGGCAGAATGGATCGGTTTAATTGGTATTGCTGCAGTGCTGTTGGTACTGCTCTTGACCCACTTTTTAAGCAAGCAATTTACCAAGCCGATCAAAAAACTTGTAACTGCGATGCGGCTGTACTCCGTAGGAGGCGACAATGTAGAACTTCCGGTGGATTATGAGAATGAATTCGGTTATTTATTCTCCGGTTACCGGAAGCAGAATGAACGGATTGAAGAACTGTATCTCTCTCTGGAGCGCCGTTATGAACAGCAGCGGAAAGCCGAGATTGAGGCGCTTCAGGCTAATATCAATCCACATTTCCTATATAATATGCTGGATCAGCTCAACTGGATGGCGATTGATGCCGGACAAGATGAACTTAGCCGCATTTTGGAGCTAATGGGCCGTATGTTTCGGATCGGCCTGTCCAACGGCAACAGCTTTATCACAATAGCAGATGAACTGCTGCATATAGAGTGTTATCTGGAAATCCAGCAGCTGCGGTGGGGAGAAGGGCTTGAATACAGAATTGAGGCAGCGTCTGAGCTACAGGAGTTATACATTCCGAAGCTTACACTACAGCCGTTCGTGGAGAATTCTATCGTTCATGGATTCAACAAACAGAAAAGCGGCTATGTGTCTATCGTAATGGAGAGAATGGAAGATACTCTGCATATTGTCATAGAGGATAATGGTGCCGGACTCAAGCAGCCTGAAGACAGGTCCCATAACCGTCATACAGGAGGCTACGGTATACGCAATGTGAGAGAGAGAATCTCCGGTTACTTCGGGGAGAGTTATGGAATTGCACTAGGAGAACGTGAAGAAGGTGGAACAAGAGTGGAAATATCGCTCCCGCTGCTGACAGATCCTCTAACCAAAAAGGACTGATCCCTAAGAGATAGTTCCATGGTCAATATACAAACGCACATATTATTTTGGTAAGCGCTTCCGTTGGCATGAGAAGCAGCCGTGCTTTCGTACTTAAGGAGTTAAGGAGGTAAGCGTAATGTGGAAAATCGCAATCATTGATGATGAGCGCCAAGTCCTGAAGGGGATGAAAAAGGCGATTCCCTGGGATGAACTGGGAGCTGAGTGGGTTGGAGAGGCTATGAACGGAGAGGACGGACTGGAGGTAATCCGCCGTACCCTGCCGGACATTGTGATCACTGATCTTTATATGCCCGTGATGAGCGGTCTGGATATGATGGAGCAGCTTAGGAAGGAAGGATTCCAAGGTAAAATCATTATTCTGAGCGGTTATTCAGATTTTGAGCATGCGAGACAGGCTCTAAGGTTTCATGTGACCGACTATGTTTCTAAACCAATTAGTCTGCCGACGTTAAAATCAATTCTAAGCAATGTCGTACAGGAACTTGAGGAAGCGGAAGAGAAGCGAATCAGGCAGTGGGAGATTGAGTTTAAAATGACGATGTATGAGCCTTTTGTTGAACTGGAGTGGGTTCGCTCCGCAGCTGTCGGTACCCTGGGTCATGCATACAGAGACAACACACCTCTTCCCCCGTCATATCTTTTTTGGCAGGAACGCAAGCATGTCACTGTCGGGATCGAGCTGATCCGTGATGAACGAGCCAGATGTCTATCCGTCTCCGATTGGAACCTTTTCCGGTTTGCGGTCAGCAATATTGCTTGTGAAGTAGCGCGTAAGCTGTTCCCGGATCTGGAATACACAGAGCTGCACAGTACCAGAACATTACTGATTATTCATCCGGATGCAGGACAGCTCGAACAGTTAGAAGACAAGCTTGAAGAGCTGGGAATCAGGCTGATTGACAGCATCGGCAGCTATCTCAAGCTGGTTACACGTATAGGAATCGGGGGAGTGAAGGATACATGGACCAAGCTTTCCGACTCGACCGAGGAAGCTTTCCGCGCGATGGATCAAAGAGCATTACGGGTCGCTTCCGCACATGAAGTGTATATGTACCGGGAGAACAGCAGCAGCGAACCGGGAAGTGTCGCCCTTTTTCCGGTCAAGTTCTCGTATAAGCTGGCAACAGCAATGAAGGCATCTCAGGAAGCGGAAGCCCATCAGCTTGTGCTGGAATATATAACTGAAATGAAAAGGCAAGAGGGGATATCACAGGGATACGTACAAATGCTTGGAAGCGAGCTATGGGGAATTATAACCTATTCGTTGTATGAATCCGGCTTTGTACTGGATGAACTGTTCACTAATGACCAGATTGCCAAGGAGATCAGCAGCCTGATCGTACCGGACCAGCTGGCAAGCTGGCTTATAGACAAAATCACCAAGATCTGCAGCAACAGGCAATGGAAAGGAAGCAGCAAGCATCGGCAGGTTGTCGATTTCATGACCAGTTACATTCATGAGCACTATGCGGAAGAGCTGACACTCGCCGAGCTTTCGGATAAGGTATTCATTTCGCGGAACCACTTGTCTATTATTTTTAAAAATATTACTGGAGAAACCTTCAATAACTACCTGACCCGGGTTCGGATCGAGAAAGCTCGGGAGTTGCTCATGGAGCGGAATATGCTGGTGTATGAAGTGGCAGAAAGGGTCGGTTATAAGAACATTCCCTACTTCAGCACATTGTTCAAAAAAATAACCGGTATGAACCCTACAGAACTTATAAAAAGCTAACGCTCCCGAAGGACAGCATCCTCTATACGAGGAATGGAACGGTGCTGGTCCGATGGATACAGGGTGATTCCCATCTTTTATAACGCAAGCCTTCTACTCTGGAAGGCTTGCGTTTTTTTTGGCGAACCTGCCGGGTGATATTCCTACGATCTTGGTAAAACTGCGGATAAAGTTCGCGTAGTCGCTGAAACCGGATTGATAGCATGCTTCGGTAATGCTGAGCCCCTCATAGAGATAGGATTTGGCGAGTGCGATGCGGCGGTCTACGATATACGAACGGAGCGTTAACCCCGTATGTTTTTTGAACTGGCGGCTGATATAAGTGCTATTCAAATGAAAAATGCCGGCAAGCTGTTCAAGTGTGATGTCCTGCGCAAGATGTACTTCAATATAATCCATAGTTTTACGAACTAGCTCCGGCATGATATCGGTAGGAATAAAGCTTGCATTGTGAAAAACAGTATTGGTCAGGACTAATAATTGAGCGATACAGCAATTGGCCTGAATATCTGTTCCATACGCATCAGAAGCTAGTGCTTCCTCCAGATCGCCTGTTAATTGCAAAAATCGCTTCAACTGCGCTTCCTCTAAATGCACAATATTTCCTTTCCCCTTAGGGCGGTAGTCGAAGCACCCGGATAAATGGGTTGCCGGAGTAGAGAGGCGATGCAAATAAGATTTCTGGAGGTTAATCGTAATCCGTTCATATTCAGATTCATCGAGGCTAAAGGAACGGTGCATTTCCTCCGGATTTATTACAAGCAAATCACCAGGTTCCAAATGGTAACAGCTGTTCTCAATGTAAAAGTTGACGTTGCCGCGCAGAAACAAGTACAGCTCGTAGGCTTCGTGTCGGTGATAGAAGGTCCCCAGGTTATAAGTAGTAATCCTGTGCAGGTAGAGGAAATCTTTCTGGATGGGATCATAACGAAGCTCAAAAGGCTCGTTCATCTGCTACCTCCTGATCTATTCGCGCAATAATTATAGCGGAATTTGCAATGATTATTCTCTGAAACTACTTTAAAATGTCATTATCCTAGCACGTTAGGGTGAATATGACAAGCGTTTTTTTGTATACAACAGACTGGAGGGTATTATCATGGAACTTATTATAACTGCAAGAAGCAAATTTCAAGAAGATACCGAATATACCGGATTAGACAGGCACGGACTAAGTTCATCTGTAGAGATAACAGGCGGTAGCGGTAGCGCCAAGCAGCCATTTCAGGCAGTGGTACGGATAAGAAATCTAAGCAGTTCAACGTGGTCAGGAGTCATTCATATGGAGCTGCCGTTTGCAAAAGTAAATCCGCGGTTCTTCCTGCCGGCATTTATGTACGGCCGAAACCGCGGTGAAGCTCCGCAGAATGTTCCGAATGAGTTCCCCAGGTTGAGAGAAGGAAATCCTTCACGTCCTTCTTCTCCTTGGTGGATGGTGCGAAGCGACCGATTGTCACATCCAGCGGCTCTTGTATATGACACGGGCAAAATATATGGACTTTGTGCCAGCCCTTATTTTATAAACAAGAATGGGGTCAAAACCCAGTGGAAACCGGACCTGCCGGGTGAGTTCTACCAGTATGGAGGTTATACGTGCTCGCTTGCCAAAGGAACGGTCGGGTATACGCTTGGTTATGAGAATGCACCGCTTTTATTCATAAAATCTCGTCTGGTCAAGGAACGGGCTCCTCTTGATAAGAATTGCTTTGAACTGGCTGCTGCTGAGTCGGTGGAGTTCACAATGGATTTGTATGAGTACGAAACCGAGTCTGAGCTGGGCATCAATGCTGCGCTGGAAGACATCTATTACCGCTATCATCAGCATCCAAGACAGGGCAGTGATATCCGGACGGCTGCAGCTGACCTGTCAAAGGCTATTTATCAATATGCGTGGTTGCCTGAGGACCGGAGTTATTCCACATTTGTTTATGAAAACAAGGAAACAGGCGGTTACCGCTACAATAAAATAATCTCGATCAGTTGGACAGACGGTTTGTCTGTAGCCACCCCGGTTCTGATAGCCGCGCTTAGGCTTGGGGATGAGTCCATGCGCGAGCAGGCGCTTTCCTGTATCGAGAATATCATCGAGAATTCCTTAAATCCCGCTTCCGGGCTTCCTTATGAGGCATATCAGGATGGGAAATGGAGTATAAGCGGCTGGTGGTTTGACGGGATGCGTACTCCAGGGCATTCTGCCTATCTGTGCGCGCAGGCTATGTATTATATTATGAAGGCGTATGAATTTGAAAAAAGGATTAAAGATTGCCTTCATGAGGACTGGATGATCTTTGTAAGGGAGGTTCTCCTCGTATTGGAGAAAAGCAAAAATTCGGATGAAGAATACCCGACCATTCTATCCGAGAGAACCGGTGCCGGACTTGAATATGATTCCTTCAGCGGAACATGGTGCATGGCGGCTATGGCATACTACAGCTGGCTAACCGGGGACAGAACGCATCTGGATAGCCTGAAGCGCAGCGAAAAACATTATTATGAAACCTATGTGAAACGGATGGAATGTTATGGGGCTCCGCTAGATGCGGATAAGGCAGTAGATTCCGAAGGAATTCTGGCATACATCAAGGCTGTCAGATATCTGCACGCCCTCACTGGCGATGATCTGTATCTCGATCATATGAGGGATTCAATTGATTACGAATTCACCTTTAAATTTGCTTACAACTCACCGGTTAAGGTACCTCCGCTAAGCAAGATCGGCTGGTCTAGCTGCGGGGGAAGCGTTACCTCTGTCGCCAATCCGCATATTCATCCGATGTCCAGTAATATTGTGGATGAGTTGTACTACTTCGTACAGCAGCGAGATGATTCATACGTCCGGCAGCGGATGCTGGATACGGTCGGCTGGGGGTGCCAGACCTACAACCGCTTTGATAAGGAATTCGACCATGGCAAAACGGGCTGGATGTCCGAGAGATTTTGCCATTCTGAAGGGCTGGTAACGGAGAGCTACAGCGACGGTTCTCCGGCAAGTACCTGGTTCTGTTTGATGGCTTGGGCCAGCGGAAGTGTTATAGAAGGCTTGGTCGGCGACTACTGGGAAGCGAACATCAAGTAGCCGTTGGTGATTATAAGTGACACGCGCACAATGAGGATGGAAAGGACCCAAAAGCCATGAAAGCATGGTGGGAAGAAAACGAAGTTCAATTGGAAAAGCAACAACAATATGAAACTGAATTAATAGCCTTTTGCAAGACTCAAAAGGAGCAGGATGTCCTTAAAGTAGATTTTCTTCGACCATTAGACAATCTTTTGCGTAAAAAAAGTGAAAACCGGACAGGGCAGGGGATTATCCCTATCTGGTCCGGTTATTTTTTTCATCCACTTTGTGCTTTTTCAGCAGATTGCGGGCAAGCGAAAGCTACACGGCTAAACGATCAAGGAACTTATAAGCGTCGCTATTAAACTTCCAAACAACACCAAATTTATCAACCAACATTCCGAAGCAGGAAGACCAAGGCATTTCTGATAACGGCATAATAATATAACCTCCCACAGACAAATTGGAAAAGTAATTTTCCAGTGCCTGTTTATCATCAATAACGATACTAATCAGTATATTGTTGCCTTTAACAAACTCGCCTGTTACTTTCTTCATCGAAGGCAGAATATCCGACATCATTATTTGTCCACCAGCGAATTCTAACGATGACTCCATAATCATGTTCAATTCATTTTCTGGCATAGGGTAGTTTGGATCTTGTGGAAAATCCTTGAATTTCACTTTTTTTACTTTACTTGAATTCAGAGCTTCTGAATAAAACTCAATGACCTGCTCTGTATTCCCATCAAAGTTTAAATATGCAATAACTGACATGAAAAAACCTCCTCCTTGTAATACATGAAGTATAAGCTATAATAGGTGACAGCTATTTTGTCACCTATTATAGCTTTGGGATAATTTTTTTCACCTTAAAAGGATTATCAGGGAGGGACAATATGAATAAAATTGAAAGACTAATATCTATTGTAATGATCTTGCTGCAAAAGAATGTTGTTTCCGCAACCGGATTTGCACAATTATTTAACGTGTCCAAAAGAACGATTCTACGTGATATGGAAACTCTCAGTTTGTCTAATATACCTATTTATTCTATAAATGGAGTTAAGGGCGGATACGGGATTATGGATGAATACAAATTAGACAAACGACTTTTAAGCAGTAAAGACTTAGAAAATATCCTAGCCGCATTGGGCGGATTGGGACAAATTCTATTTAGTGACGAAGTTGAGCTAACTCTTAAAAAAATCGAATCAATGATAGGCTCAGCAACCTGGAAAGGTTCAATTCAACTGTCATTTTATGACTGGGACGGTCGTTCTGAAATTCTTCAAATACTAAAGACTTGTCAAGAAGCAATAGTACAAGGAAGATTACTTAGCTTCGACTATGTAGATGGAAGTGGAGGGAAGACGAATAGAATGATCGAGCCATACCAGCTTCATTTTAGTGAAATGAGTTGGTATTTGAAGGGGTTTTGTTTAAATCGAATGGAATATCGGACTTTTAAATTGTCCAGAACGGATAATCTTAATATCGATATCAAAACATTTGTTCCTAGAGATTTTTTGACTGAGCAAAAAGCCGAACAACATTATCAACCGGAATTAATTACAATTAAAGCATTGATCTCGCATAGCATAAAAGATCACTTTATTGAAAGATATGGGCAGAAAAGGATTGGAGTCTATAATTCTGAATTTTTAATAGCCACAATAGCTGTGCCGCAAAACCATATCGGATTCCGGTTTTTAGCTAGTTTTGGATCTGAATTAGAAATCATAGAGCCTCAAACATATGTTGAAGATTTTCGAGAGTTTCTAAGTGCCATGATAAAGAAATATGCCTAAAGAATCCCCATTGCATATCAGCTGGCCGTAGTGCTCAATTATAACTTGGGTGAACAAGACGCGGAGAAATGGTTTTAGGACATGTCGGGGAGAAGACTCGAAGAAGCGATAGCCAACGGCCCTTGGTCTGCCAGAAGATAGTTCGGGGGAGTGAAATCTCTATAAGAACTATAGGAGGAGAAATGAAAAACATCAACCACTTACAAACAAATCCTTCAAGCCGATACAATGACTCTGATCCGGAACAAGATGGAAATAAAAACACAAAATTTGCTGATCTAATAATTGATGGTAGTTCGCTTTATCAAATGCTTAAAAAGTATGATATGGTTCCGTCTCTTGGTTGGGGCAGTGAAGGTTATCAAAGACAAATGATCGATTATTTTTTGCTAAAACAAACACATCCATATTTATACTACAGATATCCAATTCTAGTATGTCCTTGGTGCGGTGATGAAGAGTGTGGTTTTATTTCAGTTTTTATCGAGAGAGAAGGAGATCTTGTTATATGGCAGGACTTCAAACTGGAACCTGACAATAAACGTATCCATATAGGACCTTTTTATTTTAAGTGGGTTGAATACGAAAGTGCAATAAATAATACATACGGAACTGCAGGGGTTCAAAAGGATTCGTGAACGCAAGTACGATAGCTGAAATCAACGAAAACATAAAAAAACCATAGATCAGATATGACCCATGGATTCGTATGTCATTTTTTTTCAAGACCTTATTCAACATCATAGCAAATCAGCAATTATAAGTCTATATTTTTTTTGAGAATTACTTTACCATCTTGTTATAAGATGATGAATGGAGATGGTAAAAATGCTTAAAGAAATATTTGTTAAGAGTGCAATGACTTATGAATATCCCCCGGATGGGGGGACAGTACCGATTATAGACCCGTATGATGGATGTACAATTGGATGTCCCTATTGTTTCCAATTAGAAGATGAGACTTGGAATACTGACTTGAATGTTAAAGTTAATATTTCAGATGTTTTGCAAAAAGAACTTATTCAATGGAACAAAGAAGATACTGTGTACTTGGGTAGTAAGTGTGATCCTTATATGGAGATAGAACGGAAATACCAATTAACAAGAAAATGTTTACTTGAATTAAGTAAGTTAAACTTGAAATGTATGGTTACAACTAAAGCCGGATCAAAACTTATCTTTAGAGATATTGATGTAATAAAACCTATGGGGAACAAATTCACTTTACTTTTAGGATTATCTAACCTGCAACAGTTGAGTGAAATCGATGATTATACTCTTATGAGTAATATACAGACAGCAAATCAGTTACACCGAATGGGAATTACTGTATGGGTATTTATTACTCCGATTTTACCTGGTATTACAGATATAGATTCAATGATTAGCGCAATAGATCAAGACATTCCTGTATTTTTAGATAAGGTTAGATTAAAACGAAACACTAGACCAGCACTAAGGTTGGAAAGTTTCATCGGCAATCATTACCCTCATTTAATTAAGACTTACAAAGATATAATCTATAATAATAAGGATGTTTACTATGAAGATATTAAAGAAAAGTGGGGTAAAACTGAGAGAGTAAAGTTTGTATTCGAGTCAAGTAATTCAACCGACTAAGGGGAGTCTTTATGAGAACGATTGGTTATGTACTAGATCGTGTCTGAAAACTCTTCATTGAGTCAATTTGAAAATGGCAGCTACGTATACAAAAGCCAGGAATGACTTGGCCAACTTGTCGTAACGAGTAGCCACACGGCGAAAGTGTTTGATTTTATTGAAAAAGCACTCCACTAAGTGGCGTTCTTTGTAGCGATACCAATCAACTTTCCATGGGTTTTGACTATTCGTTTTAGGCGGGATGGTGTAGGATGCCTGCTTAGCTGTAATCCAATTCCGAATCGCTTCTGAGCCATAAGCTTTGTCGCCAAGAATATGACTTCCTGTAATATCAAGCTTCTGAAGTAAATCAATCGCTGGAACGGAATCGTAGACTTGACCACCCGTCAGAAGAAAAGCGAGGGGGTTTCCTAATCCATCGACGACGGTATGAAGTTTGGTTGTCTTTCCACCACGACTGACGCCGATGTGCTGATTCACTTCGTGTCCTGGGGCGTTTTTTTAGCACCGGCACTATGTTGATGGGCTTTGACCGATGTAGAATCAATGCTCAAGTTTTCAAAGTCAGGTTCGACCTGAAGAGTTTGGAAGATCGCGACAAGCAGTCCGGTATCTCGCCACTTGCAGAAGCGACTGTAGGTCGTTTTCCATGAACCATAGCGTTCCTCCGGTAGATCGCGCCAGGCAGCACCACTTCGAGCGATCCATAGAAAAGCGTTAAACATGGTTCTTTCACTTAATTTTGACGGACGTCCTGTTTTGTAGGGTGGAAACATGCCCTTAATTTGTTCCCACTGTTCATCGCTTATTTCGTACCGTCTTTGAATCATGCTTGACGCCCCATTCGTTTTCTCAAATCTTACCATGTTTTTTAGTTTTCAGACACATCCTAATAATACTTTTTAATATTTCCCTTTTATCTGCTTGTAATAGTAGCAATGTTAATTCCAGTGACCCTCCTTCTTCCAAATCCGATGTGGTAGCAAACCACACCAATGAGCCACTTTCAGAAGAAGTGAAAGTAGAAGAAAAACCATCGAAGGATATTAATACATTAATACCATCTGGATGGAGATTACTAATTCAAGATGATGAACCTGTTACAACAGAAGGTGATTTAAATAAAGATGGAATTACGGATGTTGCAATGATAATTGAGCAACTACAACCTAATACAGAAGAGGCTCCTGAACGGTCCTTACTAATAGCTTTTGGAACAAATGATTCCTACTTGTTATCAATAATTGCAGACAAAGTCATTTTAAAATCGGATGAAGGAGGCATTTGGGGAGACCCTTTTGAATCTCTTTCAATTGATAGAGGATCTGTTGTCGTTAGTGATTATGGAGGAAGTAACTGGAGATGGTACAACAAATATAGATTTAGATTTCAAGATAATGAATGGTATTTGATCGGGGCGACGATGGGAGAATACTTTTCTGGAAATGCAACTCAAGAAGAAGCAGATGAACAAGATTATAACTTACTAACTGGAGATTATATTAAGAAAACAAATGAAGATGGGAAGATGACGACGGAGCGGGGAAATAGAGGGAAGAAACAATTAATAAAACTCAAAGATTTCAATATTGAGAACATGTAAGTGACAGAATAGATGAATTGCTTATGGCCAAGCTTTTTGGCGGAAGGGAGGATTCGCGTTGAGTGGATTATTCGAAATATCTAATCTGTCCAAATACCATTGGGACACTGGAAATCATGCTTCTAGATATCTGTTCTCACACATCTCTGCTCAACTCCCGGAGCCGGACCGGATTGCCCTCATAGGTGCTTCAGGCCAAGGGAAAAGCACGCTGCTGCGGATTCTGGCGCTGCTGGACTCTCCCGATGAAGGCGATTTGATCGTAGAAGGTGTCTCGTTCAAGGATATAAATCCCCGGCAATGGCGCATGGCAGTAACATATGTAGCGCAGCAAGCGGTAATGCTGCCAGGCAGTGTGGAGGACAATTTACGGCTGGTCAGCCGGCTGCATGGTACTCCTTATGATTCGATTCTTGCCGCACAGCTCATAAAGCAGCTCGGTCTCGATTATCTGGATCTCGGGAAGAAAGCGGCAGACTGCTCAGGCGGAGAGAAGCAGCGGATATCGCTGCTCCGTTCATTGCTGCTCCGTCCCCGGATACTGTTGCTGGATGAAATCACAGCTTCACTGGATATGAACAGTTCACAGAAGGTTGAAGCGCTGCTGTTAAATTGGCATAGGGAGGAAGGCACCTCCTTCGTATGGGTAACGCATGATCTGGAACAGGCCCGCAGAATCAGCAGCAGAACATGGATTTTGAGCCAAAATAGCCTGCAGGATCATAGCAGTGATTGCTTATTTAAGGCACCGGTAGCGGAACTGGCCCGGAAATATATCCAGAGTACGGAAGGGGGAGGGCACTGATGAGCTTGACCGCGCTTAGCTTTACACTGCTGTTTGTCATCGGAACGATGCTGATCTCCATCTGGCAAAAGCTTGGGTTGGAAAAGGACATAGCCATAGGCACGATCCGTTCTGCCGTTCAGCTGCTGGCGGTAGGCTATGTGCTGCAGTTTATTTTTCAGGCGGAGCATATGGCCTTTGTCATTTTAATCATTTTTTTATCATTGGTGTTGCTTCATTTAATGCCGCCAAGCGAGGCAAAGGGCTGCCGGGGCTGGTATGGAGGATTGCGGTGGCTATTTCCGCCTCGGAGCTGATGATGATGGGAATACTGCTCGGATTGAATATTATTGATGCTACACCGCAATATATTATTCCGATCAGTGGAATGACAATCGGAAGTGCTATGGTCGTCTCCGGCCTATTCATTAACCAGTTTAAGCATGAGGTTCAACAGAATAAAGGGGAAATTGAAACACTGCTGTCCCTGGGTGCAACCGCTCAGCAGGCAATGCAGACCGTCAGAGCCAGGGCTGTGAAATTCAGTATGATCCCTACGATTGACGGCATGAAGACTGTAGGGCTTGTACAACTGCCCGGGATGATGACCGGGATGATTATTGCTGGAGCCAATCCGGTCATAGCCGTGCGATATCAGATACTCATCGTCTTCTCTTTCACGTCATCTGCTGCCATTACGAGCATACTGCTTAGCGTACTCATTTACCGGCTGTTCTTCACTGCCGGACTACGTCTGCAGCTGCCGGGGGCCGGCAAATATTAGCTCATGAGCTTAGCGGATATTCACCTTAGAAGGTTGGGAACATCTCTACTCAAGTATCCCGGTATCTACAATTTTAACCTCCACTTTAGGGTGGAATTGCACTTTGCGATAATCCTCAGACCAATTTTTCTCCTTCCAGACATTGTGATGATAAGCAATAAGCTTTCTCCCCACACCAAAGATATCACAGTTAGCCTTTTGGACTTCTTCCACAACCGATTCGGCTTCCTTTGTGAGAATGTCCGAAAGCGCTTGATTTATTTTTTGAAGATCTTTCTCTTTTAGCGAATGCTCTCCGGGAAACTCTTCTACGATGGCTTGAAGTTTTAACTCCAAATTGACAACAACACTTTCGTCGGCAGAAACCGATACCTTGAATTTCCGTTTCACTTTTTTTAAACCTACATTAATGGTAATGTACTCTTGTATATTATCCGGATAGTCCAGAACAATTTTCTTTGTGAATCGCGCATTTTTCCCCTTTTGGCCCTTCAGTAGGACTAGTAATATTGACTGATCCGGGTTCAGCATCCCACTATAATACTGATCATTAAAAAGGGCCAATCCTTTCGTTATAATCTCATTGCCTTCTATTGCTATATATGGAAGTGCAAAGTCCTGCCCAGGATCCTTCAGGAATCGGAACACGGTATCTAACGTTTCTTTTGGGAATACACTCATTTCCTCAAGACTTTCAATCTTTTGTGTAATGAAATCGCCAATCTTTAATTCCCCAACCATTTTTTGTTCAAGAATGTCAGAGGCATTTCCTTCCGCAATAATTACCCTAACGTTGGATGTCGGGTTGGTTGGGTCCCTGAAGTTCACATCCAATTTAGAATACAGGCCTTGCTCTGCCACTGACTTTCCGAGTAATTGAAAACCATTTTTAAGAAATCTTATGTTTCCCCTCACTCGATTACGCATCTCATTGCTGGCACTACGTAGGTTATGTCCATAACTCGTATGAATTTCGTTCGTAGTGGCTTTTTGCTCAATATCAGGTGGAATGATTAATTCCACAGTTTCTTTAATCATTCCATTTTCACTTAGATCAAACCCCACACTGTAGGCCAGATGCAAGTCTTTCAAATATTCCCGGTCCCAGCATCCGGTGAGGCTGAGGGGGAAAAGAATAAGTAGTACCGACAGGGCAACCGTTCCTAATTTCACGCGCCATCTCATGCAAGGCCACTTCCTTTTCTCTTTACAAATAGAGAAATGATTAACATTACCAGCGGGAGCCCACCAATAAAGAGATAGGCAGCATATGTAGAGGCTGTATCCAGTAGATGAATACCAACAGAAGTTACTGGCGCAAGCGCGATCATAAATGTAATGATCTTCACAAACGGAGTGAATTTCCGATGGCTTTTTCGCCTAAATAAAACACTGAGCCCAATGGACGCTGCATAGCAATAGCTTACGATAGAACATACAAGGGTTATGGTCCAGATCGGCAAAAACAAGATATCTGCACGGTCTACAATGAAAAAGCTTAGAGATTTCATTAAGTAAATGACCGGTTCGGGAATCATTTTAATTTGCTCGGAGTTAAAGAACATCAGACAGGTAGAGACCACGAAGAAATAGAACAGGGTCACAAACAAGTTGGAGAGACTGACCGATATCAATTTTTGTTTATCTGTACCTTCAGACAGCGGATAGATGATCAGCATTAATTCGAAACCATACATAGATATGGTTGTTTCCTTTGCTCCTTTTACGATATTCCATAAGCCTTTTTCCAATAGTGGTAACATATTATCCAGATGGGCTTGAGTTAATCCATAGATGATAAATAAAAATAGTGGAATAAAAAGCACGGAAGCCAGCGTATAGAATCTTGCCAATACTGTCAGCTTTTCTCTTGCGAGGTAGATAGTCATGATAGAAAAAAGAGCTAGTACAGCCCATCTTGGCGTAGTTTGCAGCATCCATCTCCGGAGCACCTCAACGGCACTAAGCATAATATTGGAGCCAAGCAGAATAAAGTAACCGATGTACAGAATAATCAATAGACTGCCAATAATCGGGCCTGCAAGCTTTATGCAAATACTGAATAGGTTAAGTCCGGGGAATTTCTTCAGCAGGCCCCACAGAAGAATGATGACAAGTTGGGTAATAAGCCCTGCAACTAAAACAGAAAGTCCACCTCCACCTTTGGCAGTTTCGTTAAGTTTGTTAGGAAGAGACAGAATACCAACACCGATTTGGGCTTGAATAATAAAAAGGAAGAGTTGTCCCCTTGTGATCATTTTTTCTTTTTGAGCCACCGTATCAACTCCTGTAAGTACTATGTAAATTAATGATCATTTATCCGTTTTTGGGTTGCTTGAACTCTTTCGGATGGACCAAATTGGAAAGCGTACGAAGGTATCTTTCAGGCCTTGAAATTTTAACGGACTTAAGGGTCTCAGGTAGGGTTGCCCAAACGATTCTAGCTTGCACAAATGTATGAAAATGAGTGTTAACCCAAATGATATCCCAATATATCCGAATAATGAGGCAGCAATCATCAATGGAAACCGCATAAACCGGATAGCAGAGCTCATTTCGTTGGAAGGGATAAGAAAAGAAGCAATGGCAGTCAACGCTACAACAATGATCATCGAATAAGAAACCAATCCCGCCTTAACAATTGCATCCCCGATGACCAACCCCCCAACAATCCCAATAGTTTGACCTACACGGCTGGGCAGACGAAGCCCTGCTTCCCGCAGCAGTTCGAATATAAGTTCAAGCAGCATCGCTTCAATCAGCGGAGGAAAAGGGACCCGGGTCAATAAACCTTGAATCGAAAAGAACAATTGCAAGGGAAGGACATTGGAGTGGAAAGAAACGGTGGCAATGTAGAGCGCTGGCAACTGAAATGCTGTTACAAAGCCGATCAGACGGATAAACCTTACAAAAGAAGCGATCATCCATCGATTGTTATAGTCATCGGGTGTCTGATAAAAGCTGAAGAAGCTCGCCGGCAATATCAGAGCTGTGGGGTCCCCATCCAGCAGTATGGCGACATATCCGTCCAGCAAATAAGCTGAGGTATGATCCGGACGTTCCGTATTGATTAGTTGCGGAAATATGGAGAAGGAGTTATCCTCCGTTAATTCCTGAATAAAGCCAGTGGAGATTATCCAATCGAGCGAAATTTTCTTTATTCTTGATTCTACAATCTTTATCAATTCAGGGTTGGCGATATTCTCCATATAGACTAAGCCTACCTGTTTGGGGGCGAATTTCCCAAGTGTGAAGTAGCGGACAATAAGGTTTGGGGAGGCTATTTGTTTTCGAATCAGGTATACGTTAACCTTCATCTCTTCAATAAAACCGTTATGAGGTCCGCGTATAACCCCTTCATTCTCAGGTTCGCTAATGCTTCGTTCGTATTTGGCAGGAGTGTTGAGGACATAGAATTCAGACATTCCTTCTAAAAAATAAACACAGCTTCCTTCAAGAAGTCCCTGAATACCTTGGTTAAGTTCTGTTTCCAAACTGAAACTAAGTGCTGTGAAAAGCTCAGAGAGGTCTTTGTCCTGATTACGGCTAAAAGGAACAATCACGTTTCGTTCAATCAATTCCGTGTCAGTGAGGGACTCCAGATAAAAGACCATTCCTTCCCTTCCCTGAAAGGATAAGCTTCTTTTTTTGAGGTCACTTGTATAGAATAGTGCTGCTTCGATATAATCAGAATTTTGATCTACCGAAGGAAATGAGGTCTGAGTTTGGTTAGTCATTATAAGGCGCTCAACTTTCGATTAGTTTTGCTGTTAACGTTCCCGAATGATTTGCAGAATATTCCTGACGGGAGCTTTAATGTGTGATGCAGAAGAATACGGCGGATGATGTTGAGCAGCAGAGGTTTCTGTTTTGTTTTCCTAGGGACATGAAGTGGAGCAAAAATGAGCAAATCATCGATCGCTTAAGAGTAAAACCAAAGAATGCGCCTTCATTCGTGAAGTGGTGGCATTTTAAGCTTCTTTTGCCATCCGCAACGTTTTACATTAAATGGTCACAGGCGTAAGATTCAAATCAACAACCGAATATATTTTAACTGTTCTCAAATGGCTGAATTCCGATAATGGGAACGGGGGAACCAATGGTGAATGCGGCTTTTGCTCAGATAGCTGCCGCTCACTTGGGGTGAATCCTTGCTGCGTGCTGAAAAGCCGCTTCTTACAAGGTAGGGCAATCTCGCTGCCCGAATCCGTCAGCTAACCCCGTAAGCCTCGAAGAGAGAGGATGAGCGCCATGATCGATTAACCGACCACGGAGAGCCCTGACGCTTCTGTGGTCTTTTTGCTGCGCATGCAGAAAGGAAAGATGATCTGTATAAGTGTTTAGAAATCTTATAACAAAGATAATCAGAGTCATTAGGCACTATCTAAAATGCTTTAAAGGGGGGATTGTTATCGTTACTGTATTTATCGTGTGCTTCTGGGTTGGATTGCTGCTTCTCCTCAGCGGCGGATTTCATGGGCATGGCCTGGCGGGTCATCTGCATGTGGGAGGTGGCGATGCTGGTGGTCCGGGCTTTGTGCCCATACTCCCTCTGATGGTGTTTGTCACGGTCTGGGGCGGCAGTGGTTATGTGCTTACCCGGTTCAGCGGAATGAAAATGCTTGCAGTGGTGCTGATCTGCACCGGGATTGCCTTGCTGCTGGGCTGTCTGATGTATGCGGTGCT
The DNA here is from genome assembly GCF_038002865.1 of Paenibacillus sp. FSL H3-0321. Lineage (NCBI taxonomy): Bacteria > Bacillati > Bacillota > Bacilli > Caryophanales > Paenibacillaceae > Paenibacillus > Paenibacillus sp. FSL H3-0321. Next base: position 369,948 of record NZ_JBBODH010000001.1, read on the forward strand.
GGCCCGGGTGATGACTCGGTATGATAATAGCATGAATAAAATGGATTATGAGCAGGCGGGACAACTCGGGTACATCAGCATTTCTGCAGTGGATGGAGCAGTGGGAGAGATGAAATATGTGCTGCATGGAACGATGCGTTCCATTGGAGTGCGGGCAGAAACCGGCCAGCAGCTCGCCAAGGGTGACAGGGTGATTATTTTGAAGGTGGATAAAGGAATGGCGGTAGTCACCCTCTTCGAGAGGGAAAACGAACAATTATAAATAACGGGGAGTGTCGAACCGAATGGTTATTCTTTATTTAATCTCGGCAATTGTTGTTGTTATCCTGCTGGCTTTGTTCAGTATCGTGAACGCTTATAAAAAGGTTCCACCCAATCAGGCGATGATTGTATTCGGCCTCGGCGGAAAAAGAGTGGTTCAGGGCGGCGGGACGTTCGTCATTCCCGGCTTCCAGAACAATAAGACCATCTCCATGATGCTGATGAGCTTCGATGTCATCCCGGCGCAGGCGATGTTCTCCCGGCAGGGCATCAAGCTCAACCTGGAGGCGGTAGCCCAGATTAAGATTAAAAGCGATCCTACCGCTATTCTGACTGCCAGTGAGCAGTTTATCGACAGGCCGGAAGAAGACCGTGAGACGATTATCCTGCATTCGGTGGAAGGCCATCTGCGCGGCTTGATCGGACAATTAACGGTGGAATCCATTCTAAAGACACCTGACGAAATCAACAGCAAGATGCGGGAGACCTGCTCGGAAGACCTCGACAAGATGGGGCTTGAGGTGGTCAGCTTCACCATTAAGAAAATTACTGACGACAAAGGGTATATCGACAATATGGGGGTTCCGGAAATTGAGCGCATCCGCCGTGATGCCAGCATCGCCAAGGCGGAAGCAGAACGCGACATTCAGATCAAACAAGCCGAGGCGGAGAAGGAATCCGCCATTGCCAAAGCCAATGCACATCAGGCCACCATTGAAGCGGGAACCGCCGCCCGCGCCAAGGAATCTCTGTTTGAGAAGGATTTGAACATTAAGCAGGCGGACTTTAAGCTGGAGACTGAAGTGAAAAAAGCACAGGCGGATCTTGCGTACGAATTGCAGCAGAACAAAATCAAGCAGTCGCTGGTTACCGAACAGGTCAAGATCACGCAGATGGAAGCGGAGGCCAACCGGACCGTCCGGGAAATCGAAGTTGAGCTGAAACAGAAGGAGCTGGAGGCAACGGTGATTAAGCCTGCTGAGGCGGAGAACCAGGCTACTATCATGAGAGCGGAAGCAGCCAAGCAGCGGAAAATTCTTGAGGCGGAAGCAGAGGCGGCCACAATGACCAAACGGGGACTGGCAACAGCGGAAGCAGAGCTGGCGAAGGGGAAAGCCAACGCAGAAATTGTTCAACTGGCCGGAGCGGCGGAAGCGGGGGCACTGGAGAAGAAAGCTGAAGCGTACAAACAGTTCACGCAAGCCGCACTTATAGTGGAATTCTTGAAGGTTCTGCCAGAGCTGGCTGACAAAATCGCTTCCCCGCTGGCCAAGGTCGATAAGATTACAGTGATTTCCCAGGATGGAGCATCATCCGGCGTGAACAAAATTACCGGCGATATCGCCAAAATCATGGCCCAGATTCCTGAATTGACGCAGTCGCTTACCGGTATGAACGTGACAGAGGCTCTCAGCGGGCTGCTCGGCCGGGATAAAGAGCAATAGTTCTATACAAGCTGGGATATTGAATTCCTTGCATAAGCAACGCTCTATTATGGAAAACTTCTGTAGTGCGAATAAACAGCATGATTCCATGTTTGGAGACTTATTTTGATTTCCTAGGAGGTTAAGATTATGACAAATCAGGATCCGCAGGAGCTGCTTAAGCGAAAACACGAGATGGATGAGCAAAAAAGGCAGTTCACAAATTTCTCCCGAAGTGTTTGCGGCCATGGTGAGTTAGAAGCAGGCCAGGAATTCAGTATTGACCGGGTGCCTGACGATCAGAACCGTATGAAATCTGTTGAGAACAAACGTGATTGATCTGAAGAAAAATCTTCTCCGAGAAATGTAAAAATGTCCGTGTCGAAGGACAAGAACATAGTACCATTCAAAGTCGCTAACTTGGCGGCTTTTTTTGTTTTTTTAAGGTATCAAGTTCTTGTCCCGAGCAAAGGACAAAACTTGGTACTATTCCGCATTAATGGATGTCTAATCATAAATCATTCTTATTCTATATAACTGGAATTTCTTATGTATAAAAGATTGTTTATGGAACAACATACACATAATACGCACATTATGGATAGGTTGGTGATCTTCATTCATGCGACAAAAAAAGAGTCTATTTCTGCTGATGATCTTTATATTAATTGTAACTTCGGGATGCAAAAGTCAGGAATTGAGACATAAAGAACAAGATTTAGTCCGAGTGAAATCCATAAACGGTGAAAACACAAAGAAAGTCGTTTTACTGGTGATCGATTCATTAATGGCTCAAGCAATTGATAAAGGCATAGAGCAACTACCCACTATACAATTTCTGATCAAACACGGCCAATATTTTAAAAACCTTGTCAGTTCTTTTCCTACCATGTCAGTGACGATTGACAGTTCTCTGATTACAGGAACATATCCGGATGTACATCATGTGCCTGGTTTGACATGGTATTCGGCGAAGGAAAAAAAACTTATCAATTATGGTACCGGACCGATGGAGATCATCAAACTTGGTGCTGACAGTGTATTGGTTGATGCGTTAGTCAACTTGAACGACCGTCACTTAAACCGAAACATGCCCACCATTTACGAAGACTTGGCCCGAAGCGGGATGAAATCCGGCAGTATTAACGGTTTGATATACCGGGGCACCGTTGATCATACTTTATCCATTCCTCTCTGGATTCAAGGTCCTACTTCATTACCTAAAACAATTCCTGTAAAGGGCCCCGATTTTTTAACGCTGGGTTCATTGTCAGATCCGCTTGAAGGCATTCAAAAACTGCCTGACGGTTTAACCCGTCGCATCGGTTTTAACAATCAACATTCCGTTGAAACCGCCCAATATCTAATAAAGGCAAATAAATTACCGGATTTTTTGTATGTTTATCTACCTGATTTGGATCAAAAAATTCATAAAAAGGGTCCTTCAGAGTTAAAAGGAGTCAAGGAAGTAGATAGACAGCTCGAATCATTATTGCAAAGCTTTGGTTCGCCGGAGGAAGCTTTGGACAAGGCGGTTTTTATTATTGTTGGAGATAGTGGGATGACCAAAATCTTGCCTGTCCAAGATAACCCGGTTATCGATTTGGCTACCTTTTTCAACGACTATAAAGTGTTGCGTCAGGAAGAGTCAGTAACGGATGATACTGAAATCATTCTCGCTGTCAATGAAACTATGGCCTATGTCTATACTCTTAAAGCGGACAAGCTAAAAGACATTGCCTATTTATTAAAAGCTGATCCTCGCATTGATGTAATTTCATGGAAAGAAAAGGAGTGGATCTACGCAATTCAAGGTGCAACCTCCAAAAAGCTCAGATTTAAAGCCAATGGCAAACTGATCGATGATTATCAACAAAAATGGGCGGTCGAGCAAGATGTAGAGGTGTTAGATTTGAAAATAGATACTCAACATCATTCATTACAATATGGTGAGTATCCTGATGTGCTCAGGAGGTTATCTGGAGCTTTACATTCTCACCCTGGAGAATTTTTGATTGTCACCGCAAAGCCAGGTTATGAATTGGCAGACATAAGCTCACCGACGCACAAAGGAGGTGGAGGTCACGGCTCTTTTGGACAAGCGGAATCGCTGGTTCCCCTTATCCTTAGTGGAACAGATCAAAAGCCGCAATACTTGCGGATCATAGATTTAAAATCATTCCTGCTTAAGCTTCTAACAAAGTAGCGATTAATGCTTTCCATTTTATTAAATCGGAGATGTATTGGCGGCAATAGCAAAGAGGGCGGCGAAGATAAAATAGAATTCAAACTATAAGACTGCTGCTGCTGACTATGCTGAAATGTTTGAAACGGTTGACGGAATCTCAATTGACGTTGGATACTTTGTTACTTTTGTAACGGATGAATGGGGCAGGGGCAAATAAAACCCTAGTTTTTGTTAAATAACGCATGGAGTAAAAACAAAACTATTTCATGGAGCAGCTTGCCGCGGCAGCTCAATGGATGTCACAGGACAAGAACATAATCCTTTGAGAACCCGCGCCCCACGCGGTTTTTTTTGTTTTAAGGGACCAAGGTTATAGATTCAACTATAAATATAAAGCGGCATTATCAGAACAACCGCTATTGACAAACCACTACTTTGTGTTACTATATAGTGGTAGTAAGTAATACTGAATACCAGTCATACAGAATAGCAAGGGGTGATTGTGCTGGAAAATCTGACGGAAATGCTCAAAGGCGTGCTTGAGGGCTGTGTCCTTGAAATAATAAGCCGCAAAGAAACCTATGGCTACGAAATCACGCGGCGGCTAAACGCCCTCGGCTTCACAGATGTTGTGGAGGGAACGGTGTACACCATCCTGATCCGGCTTGAAAAAAGCAAGCTGGTGGATACCACCAAAAAGCCCTCCGACATGGGTCCTCCGCGAAAGTTTTTTGCGCTCAACGATGCGGGGCGTGAGGAGCTGCGGAGGTTCTGGGAAAAATGGGGGTTTGTTGCGTCGAAAATCAACCAATTAAAGGAGGAGTAGTAACAATGCTTGATTCAATCATAAAATTGATAATAGGTGACATGGAAGAAAAACGGGCCTATAAACAAATGATGAAGAGGGTTGACGTCTTGCCGAAAGATTATCGGTTTGCATTTCGCAAAATTCAACATTATATGTTTAGTGTTGGCCCCCTTGGCGGTGACATGACGATATTTACGGACTTGACGATGTTTAAGGACTTAGTGGATTTATTTGAAGCAAGTGCGGCAGAGGGCAGGCAGGTTCTTGATGTCATAGGCAGTGACGTCGGCAAGTTTTCTGATGAGTTTATGCGCGCGTCGGTTACCAATACCGAAACAGTGCGGGAAAAACTAAACAAAGAGATTATGGAAAAATTTAATAAGGAGGAGCAATAACTATGCTGGAGCTTATCAAAAAAATGATCGGGGATAAAAAAGAGTATAAGCAGCAAATGGCAAGGGTAGAAGCGCTACCTGAAGACTATCGGTTCGTATTTGAAAAAATTCATGGATACATGTGGAGTTTCGCAGTAGGAGACGGCTCTGATATGTTGAAAATTCAGCACGAATTGATCGAGTTGTTTGAAGCGAGCGCGGCTGACAGCAAACACGTTCTCGACGTGACGGGCGAAGATGTTGTCGGGTTTTGCGACGAGCTTCTGCGCGGCACGAAAATGTGGACCGATAACTTTCGCAAAAAATTAAACCGCGACATGATGAACAAACTCGGAAGGGGGGACGAATCTAAATGAATGACATCGCAATTCAAGTAAAGGATTTAAAAAAATCCTACAAGACCACGGAAGTCCTAAAGGGAGTGAATTTCGAGGCGCGGCGCGGTGAAATTTTTGCCCTGCTCGGCTCCAACGGCGCGGGCAAGACGACGATTGTTAAAACCCTCACCACGCTGCTTAAACAGGATGGAGGCACCGCCTTCGTAAACGGCTTTGACGTCGCGTCAAAGCCCGACCATGTACGTCAGTCGATTAGCTTGACAGGACAGTTTGCTGCCGTGGACGAGATATTGACCGGGCGGGAAAACCTGATCATGATCGCCAGGCTCCGGCACCTGACAAATCCGATTCAGATCGCGGATGATTTACTGAACCGCTTCGGCCTGACCGAAGCCGCCAACCGCAAGGTGTCTACTTACTCGGGTGGTATGCGCCGCAGGCTCGACATTGCCATGAGCCTTGTGGGAAAACCGCAGCTTATTTTTCTCGATGAGCCGACCACCGGGCTTGACCCCGAAGGACGCAACGAGGTTTGGAAGACAGTCAAAGAGCTTGCGAATAATGGCACGACGGTATTCCTGACCACGCAGTATTTGGAAGAAGCCGAGCAGCTTGCAGATCAAATTGCCATTCTGCATGAGGGCAGGATTATCGCGAGCGGCACAGTCGCGGAGCTGAAAAAGCTGTTTCCGCCCGAAAAGGTGGAGTATGTTGAAAAACAACCCACATTGGAGGAAATATTCCTCGCAATCATCGGCAAAAAGGAGGAAAAGTAAATGGAAACGATTAAGAAACACTTTTTCAGCGATATGGGCGTTATGCTTGGGCGTTCCATGCGCCATATTTTCCGCAGCATGGATACTATCATTACTGTCACCATCACTCCGATCGCGATGCTGCTGCTGTTCGTTTATGTGTTCGGCGGCGCGATTCAAACCGGCACGGATAACTATGTGAATTACCTGTTGCCCGGCATCCTGCTGATTGCGATTGCAAGCGGCATTGCCTATACGGCTTACCGTCTGTTTATAGATATGCAAAGCGGCATCTTCGAAAGGTTCCACTCCATGCCGATTGCGCGTTCGGCCGCGCTGTGGGGGCATGTGCTGACCTCATTGGTGTCCAATGCGATTTCGGTTGCTGTCATCATTCTCGTAGCGCTCATTATGGGCTTCCGCTCGCCGGCAGGAGTATTGTCATGGCTTGCCGTGGCCGGTATACTTGCGCTGTTTACGCTGGCCTTGACATGGATCGCGGCGATTGCCGGACTGTCCGCAAAATCGGTGGACGGCGCAGGCGCCTTTTCCTACCCGCTTATCTTCCTTCCGTTTATTAGTTCGGCGTTTGTGCCTACCGAAACGATGCCGTCAGCTGTCCGCGCTTTTGCCGAAAACCAGCCAGTAACTTCAATAGTGGAAGCCATCCGCGCGCTCCTGTCGGGGCAACCTGTCGGGAATGACATTTGGGTTGCACTCGCGTGGTGCTTAGGGATATTGATCGTCGCATATCTTTTTGCAATGCGCGTATACAAACGGAAAGCAGCTTAATGTTTGCAGACATTAAAATGAGAGTGGTTAACAAAACTTCAAGTAAAAGGGATGGTAGAGTGTGTAAAGACGAATGGATATTATGCCCGGTCTGTGCCAACAAAACACGGGTCAAGGTACGTAATGATACGGTACTTGAAAACTTTCCGCTATTTTGCCCCAAGTGTAAACAGGAAACGATAATCAATGTAAAGGAACTGAATATGTCAGTTATCAAAGAGCCCGACGCTAAGACGCAGAGCCGATAACCGTGAGTGAAATCACAGTTGTCGGCTCTTTATTTATGATAACTCCCAAGCTATATGATTGACGTTTATTTATTTCCATTAAGTGACCCATGGACAATGATATGCAGGAGGGAATACTCCGATGTGATCAGTACTTTCGTGTACAGAGTGGGTATTAGCTCGGGAGATTTCCGTGGGCATGAATTATCCCGAAACAGGCTACATTTCCATCACGCCCAAGCCGCGGTGCTGTTCACTGTTAGTAAGGAAGGATAAATAAATCTGAGTTGTTGACGGAAATAGCAAAGAGGAGCGGCGAACTCCTCTTTTTTGTTGAATTAAATGTTGACTTGACTCTAGAACCAGGGAAGGCAGCTGCATCAGCTATCCAGGCTGCGTGGTGAGAAGACCCTCTTCCCGATGAATGTAAACAGGCAGGGGGAACGGAATAGATTATTAGTAGTGGGACGGTGGGAGAAATCGGCTGCAACCCTAAGAATACATTATCTTTTTTCTGGTAATATAGAATATATATTTTTAAGCCAGGTAGAAGGAGTGCGGCAATGATTTATTTAAGAAGCTTTAAGCTTTCTGATTATACGGATCGAAATCCCAACATATATCCTGATAATGTATTTAAGCACTTGGCTGGAGAGGTGCTTTTGTTTGATCGAATTACTGTGTTGTATGGCAATAACGGTAGCGGAAAATCCAGTTTACTCAATGTAATTTCCAACAAGCTAGGAATCTCGGGGGCTGAAAGAATGACAAGCTATGGGCATAGTATTTATGCTCAGAGATTCCTTGATTTGAGTAGCTATCAGCTTGGGCATGATGAGCACGAGCATGAAATCAGGCAACTTCCAAAAGAAAGCCGATATCTGAAATCAGAGGATATTTTATATGAGATCAAGAAGATACAGCAATCTTCCGTGCTGCGTGAGGGAATAATAAATGAGCAGATTAACAATGGGATGAGCAAGGCTCAGGCATCACAATATGAAGCTACGTATGCGTTTAAGAAGAAGCTGGAGAACATTCAATTCTCTCAAGAAAAATATTCTAATGGAGAAACGTCCATGCAGTTTTTTGAGGAATATCTGCTACCTGGGCAATTGTATTTATTGGATGAACCGGAAACGTCACTTTCTCCTGCCAATCAAATACGGATGGCCGAACAAATAAATGAGCTGGCACGATATTTTGATTGTCAATTTATTATTGCCACGCATTCTCCCTTTGTTTTAGGCACGTTACATACAAAAATTTATAATCTGGATGCCAAGCCTCTTCAAACAGCTGAATGGTTTGAACTAGACAATGTACAATTTTTTTATCGATTTTTCAATAAGCATAAGCAATTGTTTGAATGAGAGTAGGACAGGCGAAAATTGCAGCTTTTCATCTGAGCAGGGGTGGGCACAACGGCAAGCGGCGCCGGCGGCGCAGCGGGCGGCCTCTTTGTCATCGGAGACAACGGCCGCCGACGGACTCGGGCCGCATACTTGATCGCTACGGCTTTGGCCGCATTGATGCCAATCGGGCGGTTCAACTCGTGGCCGAATTAACGCCTGTTCATTAAGGCAAACTAAAAGGAGCCAACTTTATGGGTTGGCTCCTTTTTTGATATAACAAATTAAGAAGGCGAGGAGATCACATGACACAAAAACTGGCGGTCATCGTTATTCACGGATTAGGCAAGCAGCATAAGGACTTTGCATCAGCTTTCATTAAGGATCTGCACAAGACCTTCTCCCGGCTCAGCGGTGAGAAAAACCCGGAGGCGCGAATAGTGATCAAGCCGGTGTGGTGGGCCTCTGTCTTCGCTGATCGGGAAGAAAAATTGAAACAGAAGCTGGTAGGCGCTCCGTACAATCTGCGATATACAGAACTAAGAGAATTCATGATTCACTATCTGACGGATGCTGTCGCATACCAGCCCGTGGAAGGCGGCGACCAGAACTATGAAGCGGTTCATCGGACGATTAGCAAGCAATTGAACCAGTTATGTACTGAAGCCGGAACGGATGCTCCGCTCTGCGTTATTTCGCATAGTCTGCGCTACACCACGTTTGACAAGCCAATTCAAGTGCCTAGCGAGGGCTTCTCCGCCAAATATCCCGATATCCCAGGCGAATGGATCAACTTTTATGATAAAGACGATGTTCTGGGCTATCCGCTGAAAAGCGTTCACCCTGAATACGACAAGGCTGTTAGTGAAGACCGTGACGTCAACGTCGGAACGCTGATCGACAGCTGGAATCCCTTATGCCACAATCGCTACCTCACAAGCAGCAAAGTCATAACGCCGATTGCAGAAGGTCTGCACAAGCTATGGCAGCAGGTCAACGTGAATGCACTGACCGTACACAAATAGCTGCAATTTTTCCTTTTGAACGGTTATGGTGCTGAATACCATGTTGTCATTCCCATATTTGTAAGTATGGAATTTGATCAATATCTAAACAACAAGATACACCGTACGATAAACCTTGATAATATCAGGGTTTTATTATATTTCAGGAACCTTGTTACTCTCTAAGTATTGAATAAAAAAACCTTCCAAAGGCAAAATAAAAGATGAACTTAGGAGGGGTGCTCATGACATTGATGGAGAAGGTTCTTACAACGGATCTTGAGGATAGTGAGGCAATTCTGCGGGAGCTTCTCCATAATTCATCTGATGTAATGTTTCGGAAGCTGCATACAGATGGTCAAACCCTTCTGTTCATTTACGTGGAAGGATTATGTGATACTAATTTAGTGGAACAAATCATTCTTAAACCATTTTTGTACCGAGGACTTCCGGGTGATAACTGTGAAGGGCCTCCGTTTACACACACGCTTAGACAACTGATGCTTCCGGTGCTGAATAAATCCTCGGCAACGAAAGCTGGAGAAGTTGTCGAGGGCGTTTTGGCAGGATACGTGGCTCTCCTTGCCGAAGGAGAATCCGAGGCCCAGATAGCGGACTTCCAGCACTATCAGCAGCGTAATGTTGAAGAGCCCTCGACCGAACCCGTCGTTAGGGGTCCTAGAGATGGCTTTACTGAGTCTCTTCGAGTAAATACGAGTTTGATCCGTAGGCGGCTCTGCACCCACGAATTGGTCAACAAATCGTTCCAGCTCGGAGAAAAAACCGGAACAAAAGTAGAAATGCTCTACTTAGAAGGGGTCGCTAAAGCTTCCATCGTGGAAGAAGTAACTCGACGCATCGGTGAAATCCGAATAGACGGAATATTAGAATCGGGATATATTGAGGAAATGATCGAAGATGCTCCATACTCACCCTTTCCTCAAATTCAGAATACAGAGCGTCCTGATGTTGTTTGTGCTGCATTGTTGGAAGGCAAAGTGGCAATTGTCACGGCAAATACTCCTTTTGTGCTTATCGTTCCCATGACATTCTGGTCCGGCCTTCAAGCATCAGAAGATTATTACGAAAGAGCCATTTTCACAACACTTGTAAGGTGGGTTAGGTACTTCATGTTCCTGATTGCCCTGCTGCTTCCGTCAGTTTATGTGGCTTTAACTACTTTTCATCCGCAGATTCTTCCGACAGTCCTTCTAATCAGCATCGCAGCAGCAAGAGAAGGTGTCCCCTTTCCTGCCGTCATGGAAGCCTTCCTGATGGAATTTATGTTCGAGGCACTTCGCGAAGCGGGCGTCCGGCTCCCGAAGACAATCGGTTCAGCCGTTAGTATTGTGGGAGCACTGGTTATCGGACAATCAGCTGTAGAAGCTGGCATCATCTCAGCTCCCATGGTCATCGTCGTGGCAACGACGGGGGTCGCTTCCTTCGGAATACCCCGCTACAATCTCGGCACTGCTTTGCGTGTTCTACGTTTCCCCATGTTGTTGCTAGCTGGATTTATAGGAATTTACGGTATCTTGATCGGCATTACGGCGATCCTTATCCATCTGTCATGCTTGCGTTCATTCGGTGTTCCTTACCTCACACCCGTATCATCCGAAACGGCAGGCTATGTTAAAGACCTCATCTTTCGCGCTCCTAGATGGAGCTTACGTTATCGTCCTAAAAACACGACAGGGAGTAACGGTAAACGAATTTCATGATAAGCTCCTGTCTTTATTTCAAAGGAAGGTGACAGCTCATGTACCTAAAATCGGGGATTATCCTGGTACTGATTCTATCGCTCACAACTGCATGCTGGGACCAGAAGGAGCTTAGCAACCGGTCCCTCTGGATCGCCTCTGGGTTCGACAGGAACGAGAGAGGGGATATCGTCTTGAGTGGCCAAGTTTTGATACCGGGTCAACAGGGTGAAACCGGAGGAAAAGGAGGTTCCTCTGGCAAGGGCATAGGTAATTTCGTTGTTTCGGGAAAGGGGGAGAGTGTCAGTCAGGCAGCAGCCGATTTACAAGGAAGTCTTTCCCGAGAAGTATTTCCCAGCCACCGCAGGGTAGTTTTTGTAGGAGAACACTTCGCGAAGGACGGGATCGCCGACATCCTGGATGAACATTCCCGGAATCCGAAGGTCAGGTTGCGGTCCGATATCTTTATCGTGAAAGGTGGTACCGCCCTTGAACTGCTCAAATCTTCGTACCCCTTAGAGAAGATACCCGCGATTGGCGCTTACAAAGAACTCGAATATACAAGTGGCCTGAAACAGGCGACATTAATGAGATTCTTAAGAGCAGCTAGCAGTGATGGTGTTAGCCCGACATTACCCGTAATTTCTTTAGATCGGAAAGGTGACGAGAATCAGGAAGTGACACAGCAACAAATTTTTCGGATGAATGGCATAGCCATTTTTGATAAAGAAAAGTTGAAATTAAAAGGTTATATCAGCCAAATGGAAGCATTGAATGTGAATTGGATTACAGGTGTGCTAAACAGCACAACAGTAACAACGCTCGTGCCTAAAAATCAAGGGAGAGTCAGCCTACACCTATCCCGGATGAGTCGAAAAATTTGGTCAGAATACGAAAGAGATAAGCTTGTCATTCATGTCAAGTTGATCGGCAAAGGATTAATTAGGGAGAACCAAGGCCGGTTGGATCTTCGTAATCCTGCCAATGTCAAATTGGTCAAGCAAGCTCTAGAAATTGAAGCAGCAAAGAGAGTTAAAGAAACCATCTTTAAAATTCAGAAGACTTTCCATGAGGATATCTTCGGGTTTGGTGAGGTACTTCACCAAAGAAGTCCGTCGTATTGGAGGAAATTAAAAAATAACTGGAATTTTTATTTTACAGAGGCAGAATTCGATGTGAAAGCTGATTTGACGGTAACCCAAATAGGGCTGACGGGACCTGCCCTGCATTTACAGGAGGAGGAAACGCTACCATGAACACGACTAAAATTTCTAACATTCAAGTGTTTTGGATAACGTTTTCGATGGAGAGTGCAATAACATTATTCTTGACCCAATCGCTTGTCATTCAGATGACGAAGCAGGATGCTTGGATTTCTTTCCTAATCGGGGGTGTTATCGCATGCGGGATCACTCTCCTGTCCAGGGCCTTGTCCCTTATGTACCCCGAGCAGACACTCGGCGAATTCAGTGAGAAAATTTTAGGCCGCTGGCTTGGGAAAATAATAGTTATTCCCTTTTTTATAGTGTGGATAATCACTTCGGGAACGCTTCTTCGCCAATTTTCGGATTTCTTCCAAATGATCTTGTTTGACCGAACCCCTTCAAGCGTGCTGATGTTACTCATGATGGTAATCGTAGTAAGCTTGGTCTGGGCTGGAGGAATCGAGGCGATTGGGCGGTGCAGCCAAATGATGGGACCCTTAATTTTGGTGATTGTCGTTGTGGTCACTTTCTTGAGCTTTAACAATTATGAATTCGAGCAAATTCTTCCTATTTTCTCGGAATCAGGCGTTAGAACGATTATGCGAGGAAGTCTAGCGCCCGCCTCGGTGCTGGGAGACACCGTTTTCCTGTTGATGGTGACAAAATTCATGAAGAACCCCCGTCAGGGAACGAAATTTGCTGTTTGGGGCGTCGCGGCCGTTTCAATCATATCCTCTATAATGACCTTGACTGCTCTATCAATTTTCGGTTCAGCGTTAGCGGCAAAGATGCTGATTCCAACATTTGAGTTGATGCGATTCGTCTCCCTTATGGAGTTCATACAGAATATCGAAATTTTTTCATCGGTTTTATGGTTCTTCAGTGTGTTTATCAAACTGAGCTTATATTTATTTATAACATGCTATGGAATGTCCCAATGGTTAGGATTAAAACGTTGGACCAATTCAATCTGGTTGATTGCACCGGCAGTGTATCTTATAGCATGGAAGAGTCCCCAAGCTGTTCTGTACGATTCCCAAATTCAGCTTTATCTGGGCGTTCGTTACGTAATGCCGTTTGAGCTGATCGGAATCCCGTTCCTGCTGTGGATAGTTGGCACTGTTCGTAAACGACGAAAGGGGGGATAGTTTGAGAAAATTTCTGTTTTTGATGATTCCGCTCTGGCTGGCAAGTACTTTTTTTGCAATTTGGCCAATTCATGCGGATTGGGCATATAATTTTGTTGTAAACGACGGTAAATCCTATATCATTTCTGACAATCGAGTGGAAAAGGAACAAATCGGTTCAATAATAGGCAAAGTTACATCATTTTCAGACAAGGAAGGCACATACTCAGGTAATTTTTCGAATCACTATCCGAAGGGCACTGAATATTACAATATCAAAGACGTGGACAAAAATGAGGCAATTGCGATAAAGATAAATGATGGGTCATTCATTAAAGCTAATTATGAGGGTGAATATGCCGGTTCCATATTTGATTGGGGAAAAGTTGTATGGTGTACCGCCGGCTCATTCTTGCTAGTCCTTGTCATTGTCATTGTGAAAAATAATCGGAAATGAATCTAATACTAAAATGAAGGATAGTTAAGATAACGGTAAACAATGGCACATCAGGTTTGTAGGTGGACAAGGAACGGTAAGCTTTGAGAAAGACCTCCTGGGCGCTGTCTTCTGCTTCTGGATAAGACCCTAGCATATGATAACAGTAAAGAACTATCGGCTTCTGATAGAGAAGCAGGATACTCTCAAACTTATCAATATTGCCGCCCAGCACCTCGTTAATAGTATTGTGCAGTACTTCATCCTCCAAGGCTTCTCCCCCCTTTCAATGTGTTCAACGAATGATGGAGTAGGAATGTGACATTTTTTCAGAAAGTATAGCTGAATGTGTAGACGAAAAAAGCCCATCTCTCAAGTGAGAAAGAAGGGGCTTGCTCCGTGTTTACCACGGTCTCTTCGTGAAATCTGGAAGGTAACCCTCGGCCCAGCTGGAGATTAAGTCCTGAAGCAGGGTACAGTTGAAATTGCAGGCTGGTAGGTTGTGCTTTGGCTGGGATGCGTAGACTCGTCGCCTCAACAACCGGGATACCCGGCCATGCCTGCGTACAACCAATTGTGAATTGAGGTATCGAATGACCGGACAGGTGATGGAAATATGAAATCCATTTACCACATATAGAGCTCACTGAGCTTAATAAAAGTGGCAGCTTCCGGCAGTGTGCAGCAGCTTGAACAAGCGGCGGCTTTGTAGTCTGGGGCGATAGTATAGGTCTGTAAGTACATTGATTCCGCTTGTGTGATCAGACTAAAGCTGCCATCTTCACGCTGTTGTACCGTAAATGAATCAAGCGGCCGGGACAGCCCGGTGCCAATCGCCTTGATATAGCTTTCCTTTAATGTCCACAAGTCATAAAAAAAATTCTGCCGCTCCCCGGCAGACTTGCCCTGTAACGCCTCTCGCTCCTCCACAGAAAAAAAACGCTCTGCTATTTGAATATCTATGGGCCGTATCTGCTCAATATCTACTCCGAGTGAACCCTCATTCATTCCCCAGATCATCAGCACCCAATCTCCTGAATGAGACACATTATACTCAAAATCAGGCAGCCCAGACACCCCCGGTTTGCCGAATGGATTCTCCTCGAATTGAATATTGCCATTCCGTTGACCGAGCTGGCTGCAGAGGATGTACCGCACCAGTATCTCGCCAAATAAAGAACGATATGCATCTTCCTTATGGAAAAACCGGGCGAGACGTGCGCGCCGGGCTTCCGATACCTGTGCTGTAAAATAAGCATAGCTCTCCAGACTTAGCTGCTCCGGGAGCTTAAAAGCAAGAATTTTGGACATAAACAACACCTGTCTTAGGAGATTTTAATTTGTTTTCGTTATTGTGAATATTGTGAAATATGAAGTCCGTTCTCTAAACAGGACAGCTATACGATTCTAGCATATTTATTTGAACTCACTCCATACCTAAATTGGTACTAATAGCTCTTTCCGAAATTTGCACATTATTGAACTGCTGGCATTTTACGACATAATAGGACGTCGAATGCTGCAGATATATGCGCCATTCTATTAACTTACTTAAATTTATATTAATTATCTTTATTGTTATATAGTCCTAAAGAATGGTATTTATTTAAATATTTTCATAGTATAGTTGGTATTATCAAGACATCGTCAAAATCAGTTTTAATACTACAATATTATTGAATGAAAGCAATATTACGGGAGTGATATCATGTCATTGGAGAATGAATGTGAAGATAATAAGGCGGATATTGCCATTATTGGCCTCTCCATCCGTCTGCCTGGCATTGATACCGTTTCACAGTTCTGGGAAGCAATCCTGGGTGGAGAAGAGGTGGTTGCTAACACATCCCCGCAGGATAAAGCAGAAGTTGCTTCTGCGGAGGGAAGGCCAAACTTTATTCGCACAAACACCAATATTCGGAACATTGAGAATTTTGATGCTGCTTTCTTTAATTTCAACATAAGAGAGGCGTCCTTGATGGACCCGCAGCATCGTCTGCTTCTGGAGATGGCTTGGGAAGCGCTGGAGGCAGCGGGATATGATCCGGGAACCTATGACGGTCTTATCGGGATGTATGCGGGCGTGTACGCGAACTATTATCAAATGTTCAACCTTATGCCGCTTCTCAACGGCAACAGAGCAGCCTCCGAACTCCAAATGCAGATCGCAAGTGAGAAAGACCATGCAGCGACGATGGCTGCTTACAAGCTAGGCCTTACCGGACCAGTGCTGAATGTTCAGTCTGCTTGTTCCAGCTCGCTGGTTGCTGTACATCTGGCTTGCGAGAGTCTGCTCACTTACTCCAGTGACATGATGGTATGTGGAGGTGCAACACTCGGCATTCCCCAAGCTAACGGCTATTACTATCAAGACAACGGGTTGTTGTCCGCTGATGGGCATCTCCGGGCGTTTGATAAGCAGGCTACTGGAACCTTGTACAGCGACGGGGCAGGTTGCGTCGTACTGAAACGATACAGTGATGCCCTTGAGGATGGCGACACCATTCATGCTGTTATTAAAGGCTCTGCCGTCAATAATGACGGAGCCCTCAAAGCCGGATATACAGCTCCCGCAGTCAAAGGCCAGATTCAGGTTATAGAACGCGCACAGATGAACGCAGACGTAAGCGCCGAGGACATCTGTTACATAGAAGCTCATGGTACCGGCACTCCTCTAGGAGATGCGATTGAGCTTGAGGCACTGCATGAGGTATTTGCCAGACATACTGAAAAAAACGCTTTTTGTGCTTTGGGTTCGGTTAAATCTAACGTCGGTCATACGGGGCCATCCGCAGGTATTGTTGGGTTAATCAAGACAGTCATGGCCCTGCGAGAGAGGATACTGCCACCCGCTATTCACTCAGATACACCACATGACAGGTTAATGACGGGCCAGAGCCCGTTTTATCTGAATCCTGTTCCGCTGGAGTGGAGCAGCCCCAATCAGCGGCGTCTGGCTGGGGTCAGCTCCTTTGGGCTTGGAGGCACCAATGCACATGTTATCCTGCAAGAAGCGCCGGTGTTGCCGAAGGAACCTTCCTTACGGCGCAGCAAATTGTTCGTCCTCTCCGCCAAAAGTGCAGAGGCGCTCAAGAGGCAAAAGCAATCCTTGCAGCAATTTCTAAGCTCTGCTTCAGAAGAACTGTTAGCGGATGCAGCCTATACACTGCAAACCGGACGGAAGCTGTTTGAGCACCGGGCAATTTGTTTATACGGCTGCGGAGGTGAGACGGAATGGATGGAACGGGAGACTGGAAAGAAGGATAACCCCGATCTTGCGGGCATGCCCTTGTTCCACTTTCCGGACCTATCCAATTTCGAGGCTCCTGAGCTTGGGGATTGGATCACTGAGGAAACGGTATTCTACAACAACTTCGTGCAGGTTAAGAAACTGGCAGAGGAATGGTTCGGCAAGAGAGATTCGGCATTGCGGGAACAAGCCACATACGCATTAACCGTGCAGATCTCCTTATTCAAACTCTGGGAGAGCTGGGGAATCCATCCCTCGGGCTGCCAAGGTACGGGCAGCGGCTTATTTGCCGCCGCTTATGCCTGTGGCCTCCTGACTCATGCGGATGCTATGTATCTTGGCAGCTCCTTTACAGCCGCTCTCGCAACTTCGGGTGAGGCGCGGGGTACTTTTGTCCGAAGGTACCGGCAACATGTCTCGAGTCTGAAAACGGGGGCGATGAAGGTTCCACTTGCAGCATCGCCGGGAAGGGACCCGATGACTCCTACGGAGTGGAGAAGCAGCGATTTTTGGACAGCGTATCTGACGGATGCCCTGGAAGACGGAGCCTCATTACAGACCAGCAGCAAGAATGAAATAGATCGGCTGGTGCTTGATATGAATCTCGGTGAACCTTCGGAACGTCATGGAACAACAGAATGGAAGAGCGTTTACCTTCTTCTCGGCAAAGTCTGGATGGAAGGCTGCCCTGTCAATTGGAAGGCTTATTATCAAGGGGAACGCCGCCGCCGCATTGAATTGCCTGTCTATCCTTTTGAAAGAACACGCTGCTGGGTGGAGCGTGATGATTCTGCACTTGATACTACCGGGCCGCTTCAGCCCATTTCGGAACCCGTCAACTTGCGGCCAGAGCAGTTGGATGGATACATCGCACCAAGAACAGAGGTTGAACGTGACCTGGTTGCAGCTTGGGAGCTGTATCTGGGGGTGGCCCCGATCGGAATCAACGACAATTATTATGAACTGGGAGGCAACTCGCTGCTGGCAGCTTCCTTGCATGCACATATATGTGAACAGTTTTGCGTGACGCTTAAACTTGAAGTTTTTTTGGAGCAGCAGACGATAGCCCGATTAGCCGAATCCATTGAATCCTGGAGATTGAATTCTATATCTGCGAAAGGCGGACACTGACATGGATCTTGTGAATAAGGCATTGCATCGTTTAAGCCATCCCCAAAAGAGAATTTGGTATACCGAATGCCTTCATCCCCAGACAGCCGTACATCATATTGGTGGCTGTGTCCGTATTCACGGAACGCTCGACTTCCCCCGTTTGGAAACTTCGATCCAGAATGTGATTCAGTCTCATGACGGCCTGCGCCTGCGTTTGCGGGCACAAGACGGTGAACCGCAACAATATGTAGCGGATACTACTTCGCTACAGCCGTTGCCCCGCTACGACTTCAGCTCATATGCCAATCCCCAAACGGCTTATGAGAGGTGGGTGAAGGCAGAGGCGGCAAAACGATTTGAACTTTTCGATTCTCCTTTATACCACATCGCTACCTTCAAGGTGGGGGAGCAGGATAATGGTTTTCTCCTGAAAGCCCATCATATCATCTGCGACGGCTGGTCAATGGACCTGCTGACCAGACAAATTCTCGGACATTATGAATCGCTGGGCAGGGAAGACATCTCTGACCGTGCCGTGTCCGAACCCTCCTATTTGACTTATCTTGATCTCGAAAGTCAATACCTGAGCTCTCAGCGCTGTCAGAGCAACAAACAATTCTGGGAGAACAAATTTGACGTTCTTCCCGAACCGCTGTTCGACAAAACTGCCACTACTCCGGCCGGCAGCCGCTATACCCGCCTGCTCGACAAGCAGACCACAGAGCAGGTTACCCGTATTCTGCCAGAGCTTAATGTGTCATTGCCCCTATTTTTATCTGCCGCATTCGGGTTGGTACTAGGCAGGTATTACCAGAGAGAAGATCTAATCCTTTCCATACCCGTGTCCAACCGCTCTGCACACACCAAGGCAACAGTTGGCATGTTCACAGGCAATCTGCCTCTGTCGCTGCATCTTAAGGAAGGCCTGTCCATACGGACATTTTTACAGCGGGTACGCCGTGAATATTCACGTAATCTCGCCAATCACAAGTATCCGTTCGATCTCCTTGCAAAACATCTTCAGTTGCGAAAAAAAGGGCATGGCAGCTTATACCAGGCCGCTGTGAATTATTATAATACCCACCTATTGACAACCGTGGACAACATGATGATTAGCAATGAGGAGTTCTACTCCGGCGAGCAGGCTTATCCCGTACAGTTGATGATCAAGGACTGGTCCGAGGATGGCACGTTATTGTTCACTCTGGACTACCAGACTCAGATAATTGGCAAGGAAGAGGCAGAGTCGCTGGTGGAATGTCTCCTGCATGTGTTGAACCAGATGGTGCATACTCCAGACCTCCCATTGAAGGAACTGACGCTGTCTACCGAAAGACAATTGGAACAAACTTTGATTCATTACAACCAGCATTCAATCCATAACTATCCACTTGAAAAGACGGTTATGGATCTATACGCAGATCAGGTTCGGCTCCATCCGAATCGGATTGCCGTGAGCTGTGCAGATGAGAAGCTGACCTTTGCAGAATTGGCGCAGCAGGTCAATTGCCTTGCGGCAGCCCTGACCGCAGAATTTCCGCAAGTGTCAGGCGTTATAGGCGTACGGATGCATCATTCTCCCGAACTGGTCATTGCAATTCTAGCGATTCTTCAGTGCGGTGCGGCTTTTCTCCCGCTGGACCCCGGAGTTCCGGCCGCCAGAGCGGAATATATACTCCGAGACTCGGGAGCAATCTGCCTGTTGACCGATCTGCCAGAGGAACCGGCATTCGGCTGGCCTATTCCAACGCGCAATCCCCGGCATCTGCTCCGGCATAGGCCGTTGTCTGCGGGGGAACAGCAGAGGTCGAGGCCTGAAAAAACGGCTTACATCCTATATACCTCGGGATCTACAGGAGCGCCCAAAGGGGTTAAAGTTCTTCATTCTAACCTGGCCAACTATATCACTTGGGCAGCAGAAGAATACTTGACCTCGGAACACGAAGTGTTCGCCTTTTATTCCTCAATCGCCTTTGATCTGACGCTGACATCTTTGTTCGTACCGCTGGTCAGCGGCACCCAGTTGAGGATATACCCCTCCAGCGGCGAGGACTATACCTTGAGCCGGATTCTGAGCGAGAACAGAGCTACAGTAATCAAGCTTACCCCTTCCCATCTTGCGCTTATGGGGGAAGAACGGAGGCCGGATGCTGCCTTGCGCACACTGATTGTGGGCGGGGAGAGTCTCAAGACCAGCCTTGCAGCAGCCGTTCAGCAAGCCTTCGGGCCCAATCTGGCTATTTATAACGAATACGGGCCAACGGAAGCGACCGTAGGCTGTATGATTTACCGTTATGATCCCATAAAAGACAAGGGAGTGGCGGTTCCCATAGGAGTACCTGCTGCAAATGCGAAGCTATATATATTGGATAGGGATTTGCGGCCGCTGCCTCCAGGCGCGAGGGGAGAACTCTACATCTCCGGCCCCGGTGTTGCGGCTGGATACGTCCATCAACCCGAGCTGACGGCGGAACGATTCTTGCCGGATTCAGTGAACAAGGGCAACCGGATGTATCGTACGGGGGATCTGGTCCGGTGGGGTGAAGGCGGAGTGATGGAATATATCGGCCGCTGCGATACCCAGCTTAAGGTTAGAGGCTACCGAATCGAGACGGAAGAGATTGAACATTTCCTGCTGGAGATGGAGGGCATCCGTAATGCAGTTGTCTTGACGGAGGGTGAAGGTCCCGGCATGGAGCTGGTCGCCTGTATTGTCGGAGGCTCTACAGCGTTGGATATCCGCAGCCGTCTGGCAGGCATCCTGCCTGGATACATGGTTCCGGGACGCATCATTTTTAGGACAGAGATTCCGCTTACTGCTAATGGGAAGACCAATCGGAGGCAGCTTGCACGAGATTTAAATGCCGCCCCTGCAGAGGTCCAGGAGTACGAAGGGGGGACTCAAACTGAACGGCTTTTATCCGCACTACGGACCGTTCTGGAGCGTAGGGAAATCAGCCTGGAGGACCGTTTTTTTAATCTGGGCGGGGATTCCATCAAAGCGATTCAGATTTCAAGCCTGCTTAAAAACCAAGGACTTCAACTCAGCGCGGCAGATATTCTGGATCATCCCCTCATTAGCGAAATGCTGCTGCATCTCTCGGAAGATAAGGAGGTTCAGCCGCAGGGTCCGCCGGAGGGAATCGTCCCGTTGACACCGATCCTGTCGTGGTTTTTCTCCCGGGAGCTTGAGGATGAAGACTACTATCTGCAATCGATGCTGCTGGAGATCAGAGAAGATGTTGCCACGCATACCCTTGAAGACAGTTTAAGGCAGTTGGTCCGGCTACATGACTCCTTGCGCTTACATTATGACTCTGTGCAGCGGCAGCTATCCTATAACAACGACCTTTCTGTTCGTGAGTTCAAGCTAAATGTACTTGATTTGAGCGGATTTGATCCTAAACAACGCGCTCAAGAGTTCCTGTCATATACCTCCGCACTGAAGGCAGGCATACGCCTTACTGAGCAGGATCATTTCCCATTCCGCGCCTGTCTGATTATGGAGCCGGGACGTGCTAATCGTCTGCTGCTGGCGGCTCACCATGTCTGCATAGACGGTGTCTCATGGCGGATTATTATGGAGGATTTGGGACGATTGCTTCAGGGAGAACGCCAGTGTCTGCCCAAAACATCATCGTTCAAGCGCTGGGCGCTGGCGCTGAGCGAACGCGCTGAACCCCTGGTCCAGCGGGAGCGGGAATATTGGAGCGGAAATTACAACCTCCCAGATGATCATTGGCTTTGTTTAGGGCAACCGGGTAGTGGACGCACGACGCTTCGTACGCTGACGTTCGGCCCTACTGAAACGGAGCTATTGCTTGTACAGTGCCAGCAGATTAACGGTCTGCAGCCCCATGAGCTGCTGCAGACTGCACTTGCCCTGGCACTTCATGATACCTGGGACTGGCAGACGCAGGTCATTTGGCTGGAAGGACATGGCCGGGAGCCCTTGTTCCCTGAAATTGATCTCTCGCGTACCACTGGCTGGTTCACCAGTCTGTATCCGGTCAGAATTACGGTTGAGGCAGGTACAGGTGTAATCGAGAGGAGGGATAACATCCTCCAACAGTTCAGGGCGGTGCCCCGTAAAGGTCTGGGATATGGCATTTTAGCTTATGGATTGGGGCAGATTACAGCGGCTGTTCCCCGGATTTTGTTCAATTATCTCGGGGAATTTCAGGAGGAATACGGGAACGGGCTGTTGCGTGTTCTGAATGAGCCAACAGGACCGGATATGGCCGAAGACAATGCAACACCATTCGTACTGGAGATCAACGCTTATATTCTGAAGCGCAGACTGTATCTGGAGTTACGTTATCCCTCCAGTATGCCGGACAAGGTCATGGAGCAGTGGATGGAGCGGTATGAAGCCCTCTTTGTGGAACTTCTCACTCTACCGCCGGTTCAGAGGGAGCCAAACTGGACACCCGCCGATTTTGATGCGGTGGATATGACGCAGGAGGAATTGGATTCGTTATTCAAGTAACAGGGGGGATGTCATGAACCGCTTGCTAATCAAAATGCTCTGTGCCTGTATTCTGCTTGGTATAGCTGCGCTGCCGCCAGCTTCGGCAAATACTGCTGGCAGCGGGATTTCGGCTGAGTCCGTCGACGAATATGTGCTTAGGCTGATGGATCAGATGGATCTTCCCGGTGTCTCTGTAGCTGTGCTTCGCGGTGACAAGACTTATGTTAAGGGGTATGGCAAAGCTGACGCCAGCCGGAATATACCGGTAACCCCGGACACCTTGTTCGAACTTGGCTCCAACAGTAAAGCCTTCACCGGCGTAGGTCTGCTGCTGCTTGTCGAAAGAGGGCTTGTAGACCTGGAAGCGCCAGTAACCCGCTATCTGCCATGGTTAGCACTGCAGGCGAAGGGGGAGTCTGCCGAACCAACGGTCGGGCATTTCCTCCACCAGACCAGTGGAGTGGGCAGTGATTCCGTTGCGCTGATTGATCCGTCTACCGAAGACACTGCACTCCAGGATTCGGTGCGCAGACTAAGCGAGAACCCGCTCTGGTATAAACCGGGGTCCCAATTTCTGTACTCCACCGGAAATTATGATGTGCTTGGTGCGATTATTGAAGCTGTGAGCGGGATGTCCTATGAATCCTATATGTCCGCTGAAGTTTTGCAGCCTTTGGGTTTAGAGCATACATCCGCAGGAAGAGCGATCTTGCAAGGTGGCAAGGAAATCTCCCAAGGCTACAAGCCTGGACTTATCGGCAACAGAGAGTATCAAGCCCCCGTCTACCGCGGGAATACACCCGCAGGCTACATTTTGTCAAGCGCTAAGGATATGGCCAGCTGGTTGAATCTGCAGATGAACCCGGCAGCAGCGTCTTCAGAGCTTAGGGGGGCCATTGCCCGTGCGCAGATTCCCGATGAAACGGTCAGGGCAACAGAAACCCCTCCGTACACGACACCTTTTCGTTATGGCGGTGGCTGGCTTGTATTTAACAAAGGAGATCATACCCTCTTTTCACACGGGGGCAATAATCCCAATTTCTCTTCTTACGTCTTGTTTGATCCAGTAAAACAACTCGGAGTTGCTGTCCTGGGGAATCGGAATACGACGGCGACTTACGCCATCTGTGAGGGACTGTATGCCTTGCAGCAAGATCTGAAACCTGCCGCTGCACCAATGGATACTATGGACACGGCGAATCTCGCAGGACGGATCATTATCATCATTTGTGCGGCTCTTTGCCTCTGGATGATCTACGTATGGGTCAAGGATCTGCGCTTGATCCGCAATGGCAGACGGATGCGCAGGGGATCTTCTTTCGCTCTATACCTCAAGACATCCGGTTTTGTTATCCTAGCCGCTTTTATCGTGGGCGTAGCCTGGTATATACCCAAAATTCTTTTTTGGGGCTATCCTTGGAGATTTATTGTCGTCTGGGCACCGTTTACGATAGTCCCGGCTATGATTTTGATCGCAATCACAGGAACGATGTTCTCAGCCTTAAGACTGTTAAAAATGTGGTTCCCGCTACACCCGGAGGTGCAAACGGACCGCCGGACACAGCCGCAAGTGATTCAAGAGGAGGCTTCCTTATGACTATCAAGCTTTTTACAATTCCGTATTCCGGCAGCTCAGCGGCCATTTACCTGAAATGGAGGACCCTGCTGCCGGAAAATATCGAAGTGGTACCCCTTGAATTTCCAGGCAGAGGCAAACGGTTCGGGTCCAAGCTATGCGGCAGTATGGAGGAATTGATTGACGATCTTGTACAGCATATTGGCAGCCAGCTCCAGGGGAGTCCATATGCGCTGTACGGACACAGCCTGGGAGGACTGGCGGCTTATGAACTGAGTGTGCGGCTCCTGGAGAGCGGACAGGCGCTTCCGGTACATATCTTCCTCTCTGGCTGTAATCCCCCGCACCTGCGTTATGGAGAGGAGCAACTGCATAAACTGCCGGACGAGCTATTCCTTCAAGAAATCATCAAGCTGGGCGGTACCGCTCAGGAACTGGTTAATCACTCGGAGCTAATGAGAGTTTTTTTGCCGATCATCAAAGCGGACTATAGAATCTACGAGTTATATGCCGGTAACGGCCGGTGCGTGAAGCTTCCGGTGGATTGCACGGTCATGCTCGGCACCGATGACCCCTTGATGCCTGCGGAGAACGGGATAGAGTGGGAGCAGTATATCAGCGGGAGCATGGTGATCAAAAATCTGCCTGGCGGCCACTTTTTCATTCATGACCGGCAGGATGATGTGATCGCCGCCATTCAGGATGCACTTGCCGTTCATAAGTGAGGAGGCCCATGATGAAGGTTGAGAAAAACAACGTCCAAGATATTTGGCCGCTGCGGCCGCTGCAGCAAGGGATGCTGTTTCATTATTTGCAGGGGGAATCCAAAAGTGAATACATGGAGCACCTTGTCCTTAGCCTGCAGGGGCAAGTCGATAACCGGCTGTTCAATGAGGCCTGGCTCGCTGTCTACCGTGCGAATGACGCATTGCGGTCCGTTTTCAAATGGGAGGGTCTCCGGTCACCTGTGCAGGTGGTGCTTCGGAGCCGTGAACCGTTGCCGGAAATCTATGATTTCACGGGCGGAATTATCCCTGATGAATTTAAGGCCGTCTTTTCCAGTGATGATCAAGAGGCTCTGAAGCAGACGAAGAGCAAAGAAAAACGGATACAGCTAACTGCAGAAATCATTGGCAAACGGAACCGTACGCTGCGTTTCGACCTGACCCGTGAAACCCTAAGAATCGTATTATGTAAGTTCGATGGGGAATGCAGATTGTTCCTTACGTACCATCACATTGTGCTGGATGGCTGGAGTCTCGGCATTGTGCTGGAAGAATGGCTTCATGCCTACCGGGCACTCGCTGAAGATCAGGAAGTGTCCCCTTCGGCAAAGCCGGGAATGAAGGCTTATCTGGCTGCTGTCAAAAGCTCACGCGAACCGGAACGGGAAGCGGTGTATTGGGCCGATTGCCTGCGGGATTATGAAATAAAGCAAACGATACAGCCGTTCTACAAACCGCGGCGCTCGGGATTCAAACAGGTATCCCTGAACATACCGGAAACGGCAGCGGCGGGAATGCGGCTATTTTGCCAAAACAATGGCATCTCGGTAGCCACCTTGATGAATGGTGCGTGGGGCATATTGCTCCAGCGCTTCAAACACGTCGATGATATTGTATTTGGCTCGACGTTATCCGGCAGAGGCGTTAGTCTTACCGGCATCGGGCGTATAGTCGGGCTGTTGATCAATACGGTGCCGCTGCGTCTTTCCAGCCGAAAGAGGGAAAGTGTTCAGGAGTATTTTGCGGGCGTTCATTCAGCAATCGCGGCCAGGCGTCCATATGAAATGGCTGGTCTGTCCGAGATCCGGGAATACGCTGGGATTCAAGGTACAGAGGAGTTATTTGATACCTTACTGGTCATGGAGAACTATCCGCTGGATAAGGTGCTGCTGGAGCAGCCGATGGCAGGCTCCGCACCGGAAGGTCTAACCGGGCAAGCTCCCTTGTCGATCAGCTCCTTTGAAATGGTGGAGCACACTCATTATCCGCTTACTCTGCTCATTCGGGAGAGCAGCGGTTTCGAAATAGACTTCATCTATGATCAGGAACGCTATGAGTATTTTGTGGTAAATCAGATGTCACAGTGTTTTGTGCAACTGCTGCACAATCTTGTCGCGCAGCCAGAGGTACAGGTGTCAGACATTAGGATCGCGGAACCTGACGCACTAAAAATGAACGGACTGCTGTACGCCGCCGAACCCCTGAAGCAGTTCCGTGAACAATCTATTCCGCAGTGGTTCACCACGATGGCACGGAGCCATCCCCAGAACATTGCCATAATTCATGAGCAAGTCAAGTGGACCTATGCTGAGCTTGATCGGATGTCTGACCGGGTAGCCGCTGCACTGATTCGTCTTGGAGCCGGGCCTGAGCAATACATTGGAATCGAGTCTCGGCGGAGCCCGGAGACGATCATGGGACTGCTCGCGATTCTGAAATCCGGGGCGGCTTATGTGCCTCTGCACCCGGATTATCCCGAAGAGCGGATCAGGTTCATGATCGAAGATTCAGGAATGCGGCTTATGCTGTCAGACACAGATAGCCGGCTTTCTTTTATGAATTCCATGAATGTAGATACCCTGTGTTACCAAGATATCCTTGTGAAAGAAGACCCAGCACCGCTGGACAGCTTCCCTTCTCCGCATGATGGCGGACACCGTCTAGCCTGCATTGTTTATACTTCCGGATCTACCGGAAGGCCCAAAGGTGTAATGATCGAGCATAGAGGGATCGTGCGGCTGGTCAAGCATACAGAGTTTGTGAATTTCAGCACCAGCGATGTGATTTTGCCGACATGTCCGTTTGAATTCGATGTCTCCAACTTCGAGATCTGGGGGGCACTGCTGAACGGAGCGTCACTGTACCTGATGGCTCAGGACAAGCTGCTGATGCCTCAGGTATTAAAAGAAACGCTGCTCCAGCAGAAAATAAGCTTGATGTGGATGACTACACCGCTGTTCAATCAATTAGCCAGTGTGGATGCTTCGCTGTTCCGCTCCCTGCGTTATCTGATTATTGGTGGTGATACGTTGTCGCCAACACAGATTAACAAGGTGAGACAGGCCTGCCCGGCTTTGGTACTCGTCAATGGCTATGGTCCTTCCGAGAATTCGGTGCTGTCCACCACATTTGCGATTGAACGGGAATATGAGACCAGAATCCCGATCGGCAGACCTGTCTCGAACTCCACTGCATATATTCTGGACCGGGATCAACAGTTTTTGCCTGTGGGAGCGATTGGTGAACTATGTGTCGGGCTGGAAGGCGTGGCAAGAGGGTATCTGAACAACCCTGAGCTGACCGAAGCCAAGTTTATTCCCGATCCGCTTTATCCAGAGTACAGGATGTACAGAACAGGGGATTTGGCCCGATGGCTTCCCGATGGAAATATTGATTTTCTCGGGAGAGCCGACAATCAGGTGAAGGTTCGGGGATACCGGATTGAGCTGCAAGAAATCGAACATGAATTAAGCCGGCTGCCCGGAATAGAAGACTGTACGGTTATTATTATTCAGTCATCTGACCGGGAGAAGGAGCTGGCTGCATATTTTGTAGCGGGTGACACACTGCAAGCAGGTTCGCTAAGAAAAGCGTTGCTGGAACGGCTGCCATCCTATGCGGTGCCTACACGTTACATGCAGCTTGCTGCGCTGCCGCTGACGATCAACGGAAAAATTGATAAGAAGGCGCTGCGCAACCTGCCGTTCCCTTCCTCAATCATTGGAGGTACACCTGCAAAATCATTGGCCATTATGGAAATCACGGTGCTGGAAGCCTGGAAGGAAGCACTAGGGGTGGAACAGATTGGACTTGATGACCCCTTTTTTGATATCGGCGGGAATTCGCTCCTGACGATCCGTATCAGCGATAAGCTGAATGCCTCCACCGGTATTGAGCTGTCGGTAACCGATTTATTCCGATATCCAACGGTCAGAGAGCTCGCCGCGTACATGGCCGCGAAGCAAACCGAAGGGAGCCCGAAGAACGACACTGATCATGTAGCTGTTACCTCCCAAGAAGAGCAACATCCGATGGAAGGTGCTTCCGCAACAACCAGTGATATTGCTGTCATCGGACTTGCCGGAAGGTTCCCAGGTGCTGCTGATCCGACGAGTTTTTGGCGCAATCTGCGGGAGGGGAAGGAGAGCATTTCGTTCTTTTCCGATGAAGAATTGCGCGCTGCCGGAATTGCCGAGACGCTGCTGCGTGACTCCAGGTATGTGAAGGCCAAGGGGATGCTTGAGGATATCGAATACTTCGATGCGGAATTGTTCCATTACAGTCCGCAAGAGGCCGAACTTATGGACCCGCAGCTTCGCATTCTGCATGAACTTGCCTGGGCGAGCCTGGAGGATGCCGGATACGATCCCATGCGGTACCGGGATGCCATTGGCTTATTTGTGGGCGCAACGGTCCATTTGAACTGGGTAAACCGCCTGTTCGATTCGCTGGAGGACGATACAGAACGCTGGCGGGCAGCAAATCTTAATGTACATTCCTTGAGCATGCCCATCTCTTATAAGCTCAATCTGAAAGGTCCGTCGCTAACCGTTGAAACCGCCTGTTCTTCGTCACTTGTAGCGGTACATCTAGCCTGTAATTCCCTGATGCGAGGAGAATCGGATCTTGCGCTGGCAGGAGGGGTGTCGATCTCAGTACCCAAGAAATCGGGCTACACCTACCAGGATGGCATGATTAAATCGCCGGATGGGCACTGCAAAGCCTTCGATGCAGATGCCAAAGGGACAGTCAGCGGCGACGGTGCGGGTCTTGTGGTGTTAAAAAGGCTGGATCATGCTGTTCGGGATGGCGATCATATCTATGCTGTTATTAAAGGATCTGCGATTAACAACGATGGAACGCGCAAGGCTGGATTCACGGCACCTAGTGTTCAGGGACAACTAGAGGTTGTGACGGCTGCATTGGAAGCCGCAGCCGTCCCTGCGGAATCCATCAGTTACATTGAGACACATGGTACGGGCACCCCACTGGGTGATCCCATCGAGATCGAGGCCTTGTCCGGGTTGTTCCCCGCCTCCAATGGAACTGGAACAGCCATCGGGTCAGTCAAAACCAATATCGGACATCTCGATGCTGCTGCGGGAATTGCCGGATTCATCAAAACAGTGCTGGCACTGCATCACAAGCAGTTGCCTCCCAGCTTGCATTATAAGCAGGCAAATCCAGCCATCGGCTTCGACAAAAGTTCATTGTATGTCAATGCAACGCTTCAGGATTGGCTGCCGCCGGAAGGTTCGCCGCGCCGTGCCGGCGTAAGCTCCTTCGGAATCGGCGGAACCAACGCGCATGTCGTCCTGGAGGAGGCCCCGCTTTCCGTTGCCGCAGATCATGGGAACAGACAGAACCGGAGTGAGGGATCACCCGAATTGTTCCTATTATCCGCTGCGACAGAAGAAGCCTTGCTGCAAAAAACAGAAGACTTGCTCTGTTATCTCAGTTCGGCAGAAGGTCAAGAGCAACAGCTTTCTGATATCGCCTATACGCTGAATACAGGCCGTCAAGAATTGAACTGCCGGGTGGCATGGATTGCCGCGGATGCAGCTGAGCTTGCTGCCGGCCTGCGTGCTTTCCAGAGCGGAACACGCAACATTGCCCGTATCCGGGAGGCTGTGCATGTAGTATTCGCATTCCCGGGCCAGGGAACCCAGCATGCAGGAATGGCACGTTACCTGTATGATACGCAGCCGCTATTCCGGCGTGAAATGGATCGCTGCCTGGAGCTGGCCTCACCGATCATGGCGACCGATTTGCGGTCCATCTGGCTGCCGCAGCAGGGGCCGGACTCGGGAGGGTCAACACTGCCGGCAGCGACTTTGAAGGCTATCGACCAGACCGAAATTGCCCAGCCGCTGCTGTTCATGGTGGAGTATGCGCTGGCCCGGCTTTTGCAGCATTGGGGCATCTCACAGGCGGCTATGATCGGGCATAGCCTCGGTGAATACACGGCGGCCTGCATCGCAGGCGTGTTGACACTGGAGGAGGCTATCCGGCTGGTGATCCGCCGATCCTCGCTAATGCAGCAGATGGAACACGGCGAGATGATTAGCATTGGCCTCGGGCATGAGCGTTTGCTTCCACTGCTGGGCGAATGGCCCGAACTGTCCGTTGCTGCGACCAACAGCCCGGAACTCACAGTGGTCTCGGGACCGCCCGCATCCATTCGTGCCCTGTCAGCCGAGCTGCGGCAAAACGGCCACGAGCCGTTCCGTCTGCAGGTATCGCATGCCTTTCATTCCGCAATGATGGAGCCGATGCTCGGACCCTACAGCAAAGCGCTCCAAGAAATCAAATTGGCGGCTCCGGCAATTCCGTATATCTCCAATGTTATGGGTGAGTTTATCACAGCCGAACAAGCAGTGGACCCTGAATACTATGTGAATCATGTCCGGCAAACCGTCAGGTTCTCGGAAGGTGTGGCAACGCTGGCGGAACAGCTTGAGCCTGTATTTCTGGAAGTCGGCCCGGGCCGGACGCTGGGACAACTGATCCGCCGCAACCCGGGTATCAGCAGTAACAGTAAGATTCTTAGCATAGTACCCAAAGCTTCCGAGGCACAGGCCGCAGGTATTCATCTGCTTCAGGCCTTGGGCGATCTATGGATGAGCGGAGTGGCTATCAACTGGGAGAAAGTATTTGAGAACCGCAAAGGACGGCGGGTTTCCCTGCCGGTATACCCGTTCGAGAAACAATATTACTGGAAATATCAGCAGGGGAAGGCAGAGAATATCCAACCGGACAGCTCGCTTTCCCGCAAACGTCCGGTTTCTGAATGGGCTTATGCCCCGGACTGGAGTGAGCAAGAGGGCCGCTCGGAAGACAAACGTCCTGCCTGCAACGGACAGACGGTGCTGTTGTTCACTGAGCGGAGCCTTCTCGCTGACCAGCTTGCAGGGTTACTGGAGGAGCAAGGGGCCCGCTGGATCAAGGTCTACCCCGAAGGGAGCTTTCAGAGGGAGTCTGCTGCTGAGTACACCCTTGATCCCGGCAACCCGGCCCATTATGCTCAATTGTTTGATGTGCTTGCCGAAGCCGGGACACTGGCGCCCGAACGAATCATTCATCTGTGGAGCCTCGGATTGGAACAAGCCGAAACCTTGGTTCAGGCCCAAGTAGCGTCCGGTCGAAACGGGAAGAATCTTGCCGACATTGAGGTGCTTAACCGCTGCCTGTACAGTGTACTGGAACTGGTTCGTGCGGGCGCTGTGGCCGCGCAAGGGAAGCCGCTGGATCTTACGCTGGTCACAAATCAAATGGAACGGGTCCATTCGAACGACATCGTAGATCCGCTAAAAGCTACCCTGCTTGGAGTAGCCAGCGTTATCCCGCTGGAGTATCCGCATATCCGGGTGCATACGCTGGATCTCGATAAGGAGTCCGCCGCCGCGAATCCCGGACTTCTGCTGACACTGCCTTTCGAAGGATCAGAGGGTAAGGCTTGCCCGTTTCCCACTCGGCAGGCGCTGCGGTCCTCACACCGATATGAGCATGGCTTCATCCGGGTGCCCCTTCCCCGTAGAACCCTTCCGTCCGGCGCTTTGCGCAAGGGAGCGGTGTACCTGATCACTGGCGGCCTTGGCGGAATCGGCCTTGCGCTCGCCGATTATCTGGCTAGTCAATATCAGGCCAAGCTTGTGCTGGTTAGCCGCAAGCCGCATCTAGTACAGGATCGGCTGGAACAGCTATGTGCCAAGGGAGCGCAGGTGCATGTGGAATATGCCGATGTCGCTGACCGAGCTTCGATGGAACGCGTCATTTGCGCAGCGGTGGAGCGCTTCGGCCCGCTGGACGGAGTATTCCATGCCGCAGGAGTGCCGGCTGGAAGCATGATCCACATCGCAACAAGAGAACAAATCGCAGCGGTGCTGCGGCCCAAAATCGCAGGTACCACAGCCTTATATGAGGTGCTTGCAGATATGCAGCAGCAGCCGGAATTTCTCCTGCTGTTCTCTTCGATCAGCGGCACGTTCGGTGCTTTTGGGCAGAGCGGGTACGCAGCGGCTAATGCCTTTATGGACGGATTCGCCCGTGCACATGCCGGGGAATCGTCTGGAATGCGCGTAGTCAGCATGGATTGGGATGCTTGGAAGGAGACGGGGATGGCTATTGAGGCTGTGAACCGATATAACAGCTCCGGCAAGGACAATTTGGATACCCCAGTCTACAAAGAAGGGCGTACGGACCTTCCGCTGCGCATTACCCACCCGCTGCTGACCTCCAAAAGTGAGACGGCAGGGAAGACGCAGACTGTTTATGTGTCCAGATTGTCGGCAGAGCATCATTGGGTACTGGACGGCCACCGGATGCTCGGTTCCTCCATTTTACCGGGAACGGGTTATGTAGAGATTCTGAGGGCATCGTTTGAAGAGTTAACCGGCGATATGGGCCTGAACATTGTAGAACTGTTTTTTGTACAGCCGCTTGTGGTTGAAGAGATGTGTGAGCTAAGAACCGTATGGTCCAAAAATAGCAGCGGCTGGGAATTCACCATGTCCTCCATAGGAGCGGCAGGAGAATGGGTACAACATGCCAAAGGCTGCGCGGAGCGCCTGGAAGAGCAGACTGATCGGACACTCAGCGACACAGAGCTCAATAAGCTCCATAACTGCCTACTGGCAGCAACGGTTCCTGTAGAAGCAGAGCGATCCGAGGAGGGCACGAAGGTACGCATGCAATATGGCCCTCACTGGAACAATATGCGCCGGTTCTTCCGAAACGAGAATGAAGCTGTTGCCGAATTGTCACTGCCAGAGGATCTGGCAAGGGACTCGGCTGATTACGGAGTTCATCCCGCTCTCATGGACCGGGCAACGAGCCTGCTGGGCGGACAAACGGAGGACAGCCGTGCTTATCTGCCTTTTGCGTATAAGAACCTCCGAATTCTCCGGCCGTTTCCTGCTAAACTCTGCACCATTGTGCAAGAGGGGGAACAAAGTGAAGAAGCCCGGACGTATACCTGCCTCATTACTGATCTGGAAGGCAGTGTACTCATGGAGATTGAAGAATATGTCATGAGAAAAGTCCGTGACCAGTCGCTGTCAGACAAGTTGCCTTTGGAACGCGAAGGAACGTTGCCTGCGGTCGGCAATTATCGGCTGGGATTAGCCGTACCAGGTGAACTGAACAGCCTGCATATCCTGTCTGAATACCGGCTGCCTCCGGGACCGGATGAGGTAGAGATAAGAGTGGCGGCTAACGGCCTGAACTTTAAGGAAGTGCTGTATGCACTCGGTGTGCTTAAGCTGCCGGATACCTATGGTTTCAGCTTCGGCCTGGAATGCGCCGGGACGGTAACGAGGGTGGGGGCAGGCGTAACCGGTTGGCTGCCTGGAGATGAAGTGATGGCGATAGCCGGAGCAAGTTTGGGCAAATACGCGCGAGTGCCGGCAAGCTCGGTGGTGCGCAAGCCTTCCCGGATATCGTTTGCTGAAGCGGCAACCCTGCCAATTGCCTTTATGACAGCATACTACGCGCTGATTATCCGTGGACAGCTCTCCTTGGGCGAAAAAGTGCTGATTCATACGGCAACAGGCGGTGTGGGTCTGGCAGCCGTGCAAATCGCCCAATGGGCTGGAGCGGAGATTTATGCAACGGCCGGCACCGAAGAGAAACGAGACTACCTGCGTTCACTGGGTATCTCCCATGTGTACTCCTCTCGGGATCTTGATTTTGCCGACCAAATCCGTGAGTCTGCCGGAACGGTAGATGTGGTTCTGAATTCCCTGACGGGAGAGGCTGTCGAAAAAGGCCTTTCCTTATTGGCCCCGCATGGCAGATTTCTGGAAATGGGCGTAAAGGACATTATGGAGAACAGCAATCTGGGGATGCGGATTTTCGAGAAAGGTATTTCTGTGTCAGCCATCAGCATGGACAGCGGACTGCCAGGCTACACAAGGCTTTTCCGCGAGATTGCCCGGCATGTGGAAGACGGCACTTTTACACCGCTGCCTGTGATCCCCTACCGGTTCGCAGATACGGAAGAGGCTTTCCGGTATATGGCATCGGCCAAGCATATCGGCAAAATCGTCATTACCCAGGAACATGCTGCAGCTCAAAAGCCGGAGACGGTGCAGCTCCAGGGTGGAATGACCAATGCTGAAGGAATGGAAGTGCTTGAGCATATTTTAACCAAAGTCATGAGTGCAGAGTTGTCTCCCGTTCAGTGGCTGTTGTCAACGACCGATCTGAACACCCGGTATTCCTTACTTGAGGCCAACACGCCGGAGGGGATAAGACCTGCTAATAAGCCTCTTCCTGCGGGACGCAAGCGGAAACGGATGGCTAACAGCACCGAATATGCACCACCGCTTACTCAGACGCAGAAGAAGCTGGCAGAACTGTTCATGGACTATCTGGAGCTGGAGGCGATCGGGCTGCATGACAATTTTTTCGAAGCGGGAGCAAGCTCACTTGACCTGATTCAGATTAATGCCCAAATCAATGCTTTGTCTGTCAAAGATACCTCGATTGTCAAAATGTACTCCTACCCGACGATTCATCTGCTGGATGCCTATTTGTTCGCGGACAGGGAAGACCAGACGGAAAAGAGCGAGGTTCTCAAAGATTCCGAAGACCGCAAAAGAAAGGCAAGCCGCTTGAAAACGCTGGAGTCCATCAAGGGAAGAAGGTGACGTGATGAGTGAAGAGACCGCAGAGACCGGACTTGAGATTGCCATCATTGGCATGAGCGGTAAATTTCCGGGCGCGGATAATATCGAGGAGTATTGGAATCTGCTGATGCAGGGTGCATCCTCCGTAACCCAATTCAGCTTCGAAGAGCTTCGGGAACAAGGGATTTCTCCAGAACGTTTGAGCCATCCCGATTACGTCTATGCGAAGCCTTACCTGGGCAACGTATACGATTTTGATGCTTCTTTATTCGGATATGCCCCCTGGGAAGCCGAGAACATGGACCCCCAGATCCGTCTGTTCCACGAAATTGTCTATCATGCGCTAGAGAATTCGGGCTATCACCCCGACCGCTATGACGGCCAAATTGGCATGTATGCCGGAGCCCCGCTCGACCTGAAATGGACGAGTGATCATCTGTCCCGTCACGGAGACGGAGAAGATGTGCTGGAGTCGGGCATCGTGTCGAGCAAGGATTTCTTAAGCCAACTGATCTCCTACAAGCTCAATCTGACGGGACCCAGCTACACCTTGTACACCGCCTGTTCAACCTCACTCGCAGCAGTCCATCTGGCTTGCCAGGGTCTCCTGCTTGGAGACTGCAATCTGGCCGTTGCCGGAGGGGTGACGCTGGAGCAGCCGGGCAAGTCGGGTTATCTCTACCAGGAGGGCACTATTTATTCCAAAAGTGGTGTTTGCCGCCCTTTCGACAGCCGGGCCGATGGCACCATCTTCGGAGAAGGCGCAGGCGCGGTGGTGCTCAAACGCCTCTCGGAAGCTATAGATGACGGCGACCATATCTATGCTGTGATTAAAGGCTCGTCGAGCAACAATGACGGGCGTCGAAAAGTAGGCTTTGCTGCCCCCAGCCTGGAGGGCCAGAAGGAGGTCATCCGCTCGGCCTGGAACCTCGCAGATATTGAACCGGATACCGTCGGTTACATCGAAACCCACGGTACCGGCACCAAAGTCGGTGACCCGATTGAATTTACCGCCTTACAGCAAGTGTTCGGGCAGGAAAGCCAGCACCGGCCCATCGGCTCGGTCAAGGGCAACATCGGACATCTTCATGCCGCAGCCGGGATTGCCGGCTTGATCAAGACCGCTTTGTCTCTGGAACGGGAGATGATTCCGCCGACAGCCAATTATGCTGAACCCAATCCGCTGCTGGAGATGGAGAAGTCGTCCTTTTACCTCAGCCGGGAACCCGTGACGTGGCCTAGAGGGAAGCTGCCGCGCCGCGCAGGCATCAGTTCGTTTGGCGTTGGCGGCACCAATGTCCATCTGGTTCTCGAGGAGCCGCCAATCCGGGCGCGCAGTGAGCCGGCGGAGCTTCCGGCTGTTCTGCTTCTCTCGGCCAAAAGCCCTGCTGCCCTGGAGCGGATGCAAGGCGAATTGGCAGATCATTTGGAGAACAAGTCAAGCAGCGTACCGCTGGCCGATGTTGCGTTCACGCTGCAAATGGGACGGGGGCAATTCAAATACCGGCTAGCCTGTACTGCAGCGCAGACGGAAGAGGCTGTCCGCCTTCTAAGAGGTTCTGAAGGTGTTGGAATGATTCGATCTTCTCAGGAGCGTATCAACCGTCCGGTGGTATTCATGTTCACAGGCCAAGGCTCGCAAGTCATGGGGATGGGCGCAGAGCTGTACCAGCGCCATCTGTCCTATCGCCAGGAAGTGGACCGGCTGTCGGAGCTGCTGCGGCCGAAGCTTGGCCTTGATATCCGCCGCTATATCGGCGTGGCGGAGGCAGAAGCTCTGAATCTTGCCGGCACTTCCTCCGATTCGGAGCTGCACCAGACCTGGCTCGCTCAGCCCGCATTGTTCGTTTTGGAATATGCGCTTGCCCGTGCCTGGATGAAGCTTGGTGTCCGCCCTTCCCACATGGTGGGACACAGCATCGGGGAATATGTTGCGGCAACACTCGCCGGGGTCTTCACCCTTGAGGATGCTCTCGATATTGTTGTGGCCCGCGGACGACTGATGCAGTCCGCCCCTGGTGGGATGATGTTAGCCGCAGCGATTTCTGCATCTGAAGCAGGCCGGTATGTCAGTGCAGACGTATCGCTCGCAGCTATTAACCAGCCGGGGTTATGCGTATTCTCAGGCGACGAAGAAAAGCTGCGCCAGCGACAGGAGGAGTGGAGCCAAGCGGGGATTTTCACGGCAAGGCTGAACACCTCTCACGCGTTCCACTCTGCACGGATGGATGCCATTCTGGAGCCGTTCGGCGAAGTGCTCCGCTCCAAACACCTGAATCCACCCGAGCTGCCGTTCTATTCCTGTCTGACCGGGGAACCTGTCACTAGCGAGATGGCAGTGAATCCCGAGTATTGGACCGCGCAGCTTCGCGGGACGGTGAACTTCTCGGCGATGATCAGCGGCTGTCTAGCCAATGAGGACAATGTCTTCCTTGAAATAGGCCCAGGCCAGACGTTATGCCGTCTGGCAAAAGCTCAGACCGGAAGTGACCGGCTGGTGCTGTCCAGCCTGGGGACCACGGCAGCAACAAGTGAAGCAGTCGTTTTCGTGCAGACCTTGTCCCAGCTATGGCTGGCCGGGGTACCCGTTCAGTGGGAGCAGTTCTATCCGCCGCAGTCCCGCCGGCGGCTGCCCCTGCCTATGTACAGTTTTGACCGGCAGACCTACCTGCCTCGGCCAACGCTTCCAGGGCCGCTCCGGGCGGCAACGGCGGAGCCGGACATTTCCTTTCTCTATCTGCCGGCATGGAAGCAGGAGCCGCTCCCGGACGCACCAAGTAATACCCGTTCGCATCCTCTAACCTGGCTCATTCTGCGGGAAGAAAGCCGGGCAGTCGAGCGATGTAAAAAACGGCTTGTTGAACAGGGAGACCGCTGTATCGAGGTGCTGGCCGCCGCGCAGTATCGACGGCTCGCACCGGATCTGATCGAGCTGAATCCGGTCCTTGCCGGGGATTACCAGCGGCTCGCCGGTGACCTGCGAAGGGACGGCATTGTCATCGACCGCATTCTCCATGCCTGGATGCTGGAAGAGCAGCCGCAGCCCGGAATTCCGTCTGCTACAGAGATGACGGGAGCAGCAGCAGAGCGCGGATACCTGTCGCTCATTCATCTAGTCCCTGCCCTGGATAAGGATCTCTGCGGAGCGCAAGTCCAGCTAACGGTGGCGGCCAGCCGGATCTTTACGATCTTCGGAGCAGGAGGAGGTGAGGCGGAACGACGGGCCATACTTGGGCCGATCCTGACCTTGGGCCAGGAGCAGCCCGGCTGGCAGGGCCGGCTGGTTGACTTCCAGCCTGAGGAGCCCGAAAGACGTCTGACAGACAAGCTTTGGCTGGAGCTCATGTCGCCCCCCGGTACTTCGATAGTAGCCGCTTACCGGGGCGGGACGCGGCTGGTGCAGGCTTTTGAACCATTTACAGCTCCAATTCAACTGGGCGAGCCTGCTAACTTCTCCGAAACAGCGGCAGCAACACCCGGGGAGGTTTATCTGGTTGTCACTCCCGCTGGTGGCGCGGAGTTGATCCGCAGCTTTTTGGCAGCCCGGCCTGGTGTGGAGGTCATAGCATCCGAAGGTCTCGGATCAGATCAGCTTCGCCAGGCCATTGCGGCAGCGGCTGGAATCTGCGGCCGGATTGACGGGGTGGTATACGAACCGGAGCTGCAAGCCTTGGAATGGCGGACACTTGCGGCGTTGTCTGCGGCGGCGAACCCCAAGGTTCCGGCGCCCCGCACCTTCCAGGAACTGAACAAGCTGTTGCAGAGCTGCGGTGCTGAGATCGGTTTTGGCTGGCTATTATCTTCCTTGTCTTCCGTAGTTGGCGGACTGGGCCTCACCGAACTGGCAGCGGCAGCAGGCGTGCTTGATGCCGCTGCGGAAGATGCGGGCAGCGGGAATATCCCCTGGCTGTCGCTGAGCCGGGATTTCATCCGCAGCACGGCAGCCCCGGGTCCGGGCATTACCCGGGAACAGGAATATGCCTTATATGAGCAACTATGGCCAATCCGGGGACAGATCAGCCGGGCTATCATCTCTGCTCAGCCTCCAACATTCCGGTTGAAGATCGCCTCAGAGGGACAGCCACTTCCGGCGGAATCCCATCCCTCCGCCCAGCCTTA
The DNA here is from genome assembly GCF_038002865.1 of Paenibacillus sp. FSL H3-0321. Taxonomy (NCBI): domain Bacteria; kingdom Bacillati; phylum Bacillota; class Bacilli; order Caryophanales; family Paenibacillaceae; genus Paenibacillus; species Paenibacillus sp. FSL H3-0321. The sequence goes on from NZ_JBBODH010000001.1 coordinate 409,122, forward strand.
CGATGCTGCGGGCAGTCGTGAGCGCCCGGCTTATCTTGGGGCATATAAACCTCCAGTGACGGAGCAGGAGGTTATCATCTGTGAGATTATCGCCGAACTGCTTGGAGTACATCCGGTGGGTGTGGACGACCATTTTTACGATTTGGGTGGACATTCGCTGCTGCTGACACGACTCCTGTCACGAATCAAGGATGTGTTTCGCGCCGAACTGCCGCTTCGTACCGTGATGGAGAATCCAACAGTGGAAGGGATGATCCACAGCTTGGTGATCGAGTGGGGAGATGCCGGAACCGTAGCGGACATTGCAGATGCCTACCGGGAATATCAACGGCTGACCTATGAAGGTGTACAGTGAGCAGAAATCAGGACGGAGGAAGAACGATGGAACAGAGGATTGGCGTTGTAGGCTCAGGTGTGATGGGAAGCGGCGTAGCCCAGGTCTTCGCTCAAGGAGGGTACGACACGGTAGTTGTAGATGTATCCGAAGCGCAGATGCGCCGAACCCGGGAGAAGATCCGGGAGAGCCTTCGTTTTCAGAAAATGATGACGGGTGTGGCCCCGCGGGAACGTGCCGAGGTGGTGCTGGACCGCATCCACTTCACCCAGGAGATCGAAGCGCTCGCTGCGTGTTCGTTCGTGGTTGAGAATGTAACCGAGAGCTGGGAAATCAAGCAGGCGGTATACGAACAGCTTAACAAGGTCTGCGCGAAGGATTGTATTCTGGGGGTCAACACGTCGGCGATTTCAATCACCCGAGTTGCTGCATTGGTGGAACGCCCCGAACGGGTTGTCGGGATTCATTTCATGAATCCGGTGCCGCTCAAACCTATGGTTGAGGTCATCAAAGGATACCATACCACCCCGGAGACCCTGCAGATGACGCAGGATATGCTGGGAACCCTCGGCAAGCAAAGTGTAGTCGTTGACGACTCGGTCGGGTTTGTGACGAACCGGGCGATGATGATTTTTGTCAATGAGGCCATCTTCATGGTGCAGGAGCAGGTGGCTTCCTCGGAGGACATTGATATTTTGTTCAAACAGTGTTTCGGGCACAAAATGGGCCCCTTGCAGACAGCCGACCTCATTGGTCTGGACACCATTCTCAAGTCACTTGATGTACTTTACGAAGGCTATAACGACAGTAAATACCGCCCTTGTCCCTTGCTCAAAAAAATGGTCGATGCCGGGCTTCACGGTATGAAATCCGGTCAGGGTTTTTATTCTTACAATTGATTACAGGAGGCTGATCCCTATGAATCATGAGGAAATCAAAGCACAGGTGACTACATTTCTTACCCGCTCGCTGCGTACCAAGGAACTTAAGGAGGACGATAACATCCTGGAGCTGGGCCTTGTGCATTCCCTGTTCATGATCCAGTTGATTATGTTCATCGAGAAGACCTTTCATCTGGAGCTGGAAGAAGAGGATTTGGATATGGACAATATCAAGACAGTCCGCGATCTGGTAGTTCTGATTGAACGCCATCAACCTACGGGAGCTGAAGTCTAATGACTACGCCACTAAAAGCGACCTCCGTCCCTACCGCCCTTGCCATCCGCCAGTTTGTTGACACGCACATCCTGCCGCAGGCCGCCCAGATGGATCAGGAGCAGGAGATTCCGCGCGCATTGTTCACTGAGATGGCAGCCGAAGGACTTACAGGCCTTGCGATTCCAGAAAAATATGGGGGAACTGCCGTCGACTACGCCACACTTGGAGCCATTCATGAGGAGCTGGGCCGCGGATATGCCTCGGTGCAGAATGCCTGTACTGTGTTCGGCATGGTCTGCAAACCGCTGGCGCGGTTTGGGTCGGAAGCCCAGAAGCTTAAATGGCTGCCCGCCATCGCGGCTGGCGGGGTAATTCCGGCGATTGCAATCACCGAACCGATGGTGGGCAGCGATATTGCCAAGCTGGAGACGGAAGCGGTGCAGGAAGATGGCCAAATCATCCTGAATGGCCGCAAAAAGTACATCACGCTCGGGCAAATCGCCGATTTGTTCCTGGTGTTCGCCCGCTTGAACGGGCGCGGGGTCGCTGTACTGGTGGAACGGGGAACTCCCGGTTTGCAGATTGATCCGCTGCGGGGGTTGATGGGGCTTAGGGCCAATATGGTTGCCGAGCTGACTTTCGAGCATTGCTGTGTGCCTGTGGAAAATCTGGTTGGCAAAATCGGCTTCGGCTTCACCCATGTAGCGAACTATGCGCTGGACGAAGGCCGTTACACCACCGCCTGCGGCAGCGTCGGGTTGGCACAGGCCTGTCTGGAGCAGAGCATCCAGTATGCCGGTGAGCGGTTCCAGTTCGGTGAACCCCTGCGCAAGCATCAGCTTGTGCAGAAGATGCTCAGCGAAATGATTACCGAGTCCAAAGCCGCCCGCGAGCTGTGTGCCGCCGCCGGGAGACTGCGGGAGCAAGGTGATCCGGCGGCCATCACAGAGACCTTGGTCGCCAAGTACCATGCTTCCAAAACGGCTGTCCATGCAGCAGATCATGCCCTGCAAATACACGGCGCTTCAGGCTGTATGAGCGGCAATCCGGTAGAACGGTTCTACCGGGATGCCAAGATTATGGAGATTATTGAGGGGACTTCACAGATGCATGAGTTGCAAATAGCACGCACCTTCCGTTTGTGACACTATGCCGCATCTTTGGCAGAAGGGTGAGGATCGGATGAACAATCAAGCAGACCTGGCTTTATTATTCCCTGGATCAGGGGCCCAATATAAAGGAATGATGCGAAGCCTCTATGAATCCTCGCGCAGGGTGCAGGACACCTTGCATGAGGCAGATGACATTCTCGGTTTTGAATTATCCCGGCTGATGATGGAGGGCAGTACGGTCAAGCTGAACCGGATCGGGCATATGCTGCCGGCTATCTGTGCGGCGAGTGTTGCCCATTACCGCCTATACCGGGAGCAAGGCGGACCGCTTCCAGCCTACATGGCGGGACACAGTCTGGGCGAATATTCCGCACTAATTTGCAGCGGTGCCTTGTCCTTCAGGGACGGGCTGATGCTGGTCCGCTTCCGTGCCCGACTGGCGGAAGAGGTTATGGAGGCCACGGGCGGCGCCATGAGTATTATGAAATCGGTTGATCCTGCACAAGTCGCATTGCTGTGCCTGAAACTGCAAGCCGAAGGGCGGGAGGTCAGCATTGCCTGTCAGAACTCCCGCAGCCAGATCGCAGTTTCCGGTCAAGACGCTGCACTGGCAGAGCTGGAGCAGCGGGTAACAGAAGCGTCAGATTATGCACAGATCAGCCACTTGATCGGAAGCGCCCCTTATCATTGTGCTCTAATGCAGCCGAGAGCGGCTGAAATGACGGAGGAACTGCTCAAGTATAACTGGAGCCTTCCGGCATGTCAGCTTCTGTCCAATGTAACCGGACGGCCTTATACATCTATCCAGGAGATGCAGGGGCTGCTGGCGCAGCAGCTATACAAACCGGTGCTGTGGCAGAACTCCATCATGTATCTGCTGGAGAACGGTGTTCAGACATTCATTGAAATGGGTCCGCAAAACATCCTCAAAACACTGATGCCCGAAATTTCTGAGCAGACCCGTGTATATGCCCATGATGAAAAGGTGGACCGGATGACCATTAGAGATCACATAGCCGCTTCTTCAGCCACTCCTGTGCACAGGCACAAGGCTGAGACAAGCCCGCCTGCCGCAGATTTGCGGCTTAAAGCAATAAGCATGTGTCTCACCCATGCCATGACCACCCGGAATAACAACCAGGCTGGTGTTCCGGATATGCCGTCCTTGGAGCTGTATACGCAAGTCAAACGGATGAAGCATGAGCTGGATCAAGGGGAAATAGCACTTGGAGCAGAGCATGTTGCCCTGGCAATATCCATGCTGCAGGCTGTGTTTGAAGATAAGCGTACCCCGGACAGTGAACGGGAGCTTCGATGGCTGCAGATCAAGGAAAAGACCGGTGTGGAGCGGCAAGCAGAGATTACTGCCATTGCAAGGAGGGAACCGGAATGAGTCTGCCTACTGTAGAGAACGAATTGCTGCATACGCTGCGCGGCTTCAACGATACCGCTGCGCCTTATTCACAGGACACCACCATTGTCCAGCAGTTTGAAGCACGCGTGGCGGAGCAGCCGCTCGCACCTGCTGTATACGTGAAGGAGGCAATCTACACTTACGGGGAATTGAACCGTGCGGCGAACCGGCTGGCTCATGCGCTGCGGTCAAGCGGTGCCGGAAACGGGTCGATTGTCGCCTTAATGCTTGAGCGTTCTTTTGACATGCTGGCTGCCATATACGGTGTACTCAAAGCCGGAGCCGCGTATTTGCCGCTGGATCTGGAGAGTCCGCCTATGAGGCTGCAGACCATGCTGTCTGACAGCGCCCCGGGCTGGGTCATTACGGAGGGAGGCGTTTCCCGTCCGTCTGTGCTGCCTGCAACAGTAGAATGGGTCCCGCTAGATAGTCTGGCAGACCGTGATCTGCCCGAGACGAATCTGCCGGACGGACCAGAGCCAGGTGACCTGGCTTATGTAATCTATACTTCCGGTTCCACCGGCAACCCCAAGGGTGTGCTTGTGGAACATGATGCCTTGACCAACCGGATCGAATGGATGCAAAAAACCTTACCCATTACCCACAAAGATATCTTGTTCCAAAAAACAGTGTATACGTTTGATGTCTCGGTCTGGGAACTGGTCTGGTGGTCAACCACAGGTGCTGCGGTCTGTCTTCTGCAGCCTCGCAAAGAGAATGATCCGCGCGTGTTCGTGAGACTGATCGAGAAAACAGGGATCACTGTCATTCATTTTGTTCCCTCCGTATTGCGTTTGTTCCTTGAATATATCGGCAGCGATTTTGCACTGGAACGCTTGCGCAGCCTGCGTTATGTCTTTTGCAGCGGAGAAGCGTTGACCGTCCCGCTGGTCAGTCAGTTCTATCATACCTTCCCACCCGGACAAGAAGTGAAGTTGATCAATCTCTATGGTCCTACGGAAGCGGCGATTGATGTCACCTATCATGTCTGCGAGCGGGATGCTCTGGACCAGCCAGTTCCCATCGGACGCCCCATTGACAACATCCGCTTGTATATTCTGAGGGATGATTTGACTCATGCATCTATTGGAGAGACGGGACAGCTATATATATCAGGAGTGGGGCTGGCACGCGGATATCTGAACCAGCCACAGCTAACGCTGGAGAGATTCGTGCCCAACCCCTATGAACCCGGACAGCGCATGTACCGTACAGGCGATCTCGCCTCATGGACTATGGAGGGGGAGGTCATGTACGCCGGACGGGAGGACGATCAGATCAAACTTCGGGGACTACGCATTGAGCTGGGTGAAGTGGAGAGCTGTTTGCTCCGTGCAGCCCAGGTAAAAGCCGCCGTTGCCGGGGTGCGCATAGGTGATGCCGGGGAACAATTCCTAACCGCCTTTGTGGTTGCGGCTGCAGACGCGGAGCCCATTCCGGAACAGGACAAGCTGCGGGCGCTGCGCGCCGAGCTTGCTTTGTATTTGCCTGCGTATGCGATTCCGACAGAGATCATCTGGATGGATGAAATTCCACTGAAACCAAACGGCAAGGCAGACCGGAGCCTCCTGCTTGCCATCCACGGAGGTAAGGCCGCACAAAGCTAAGGGGGCGGAATGGAAGATGATAAACAATGAGCTGTATGACAGATTATTGCGCAACAAAGGCATTTCAGTTCCGGGGCACAAGCACACGGCGATTCCCCGTACAGGAGAGGCTGGTTCCTTCGGTTTGTCCCCCGCGCAGCGCGGGATCTGGTTCCTCCAGCAGCTGCATCCGGGCAGCGCCGCCTTCAATAACAGCGCGGTGCTGAAGATCGAAGGGAACCTCGACACAGACTGCATGCGGGCAGCACTGCGCTCCCTGCTGGAGCGCCACGAACTGCTGAACGTAAATTACAGACTGCACCAGGGCGAACCATGCGCCTGTCCTCACGCAGGAGACTTAGCTTTTGAAGTAGTGGGAGCGGAGGGCGGTGGCAAAGCCACTTCTTCCGAATGGCTGCATGCCGAAATCACACGCATTGCAGGCAGTCCGATAGACCTGGAGCATGATCCGCTAATTTCTTTTACACTGCTGCATGTGGGTGAGCAGGAGCATATCTGGATCATCCGCATGCACCATATTGTAGCGGACGGCTGGTCCAAGGGGATTCTCCTTCGTGACTTCACACGTCTGTATGAAGCAGAGTTGGACCGGACAGCTCCAGACTTGCAGCCGCTTGCGATCCAGTACCGGGACTATGTTCGGTGGCTTGAGAGCCGGAGCGAAGAGACGGCTTATGTACGGGATCTGGCATTCTGGCTGGATAAGCTGGAAGGTTCGCCTCCTATGCTGGACATACCCGCCGATTTTAAACGGCCAAGCTCCATGTCGGGCTTGGGAGGGATGGAGTCGTTTCGGATAGAGCCTGACGTGTATGAGAGAATTGGCAGCTTTTGCCGGAAGGAACGCTTATCGGTGTTTCACTTCCTGCTGACCGTCTTCAAGACGCTGCTCTTCCGGTACTGTGCAGCAGAAGATTTGCTTGTCGGCACGCCGGTAGCCGGACGGACAAGAACCGAGCTGGAGCCGCTGATAGGGATGTTCGTGAATACTGTGGTAGTCCGAACGCAGCCGCGGGACGACCTGTCTTTTATAGACTATGCAAGGAGCGTTCAGAAAGAGGCTTTGCTGGCTTTTGACCATCAGGACCTGCCGTTCGATCTGCTTGTCGAGAGACTGAATCCGGACCGCGAGCGAAGTGTACAGCCCGTCTTTCAGACCATGTTCCAGCTCGATAATCTGGAGATGCCTGTTATGGAAGCGCAAGGTCTCCGCTTATCAGCCGTCCCGCTGGATATCGGGATTGCCCAGAATGATCTGTCCGTATCCTGCTGGGAGGAGGACGGAGCACTACGGGGGACTTTTGAATTTAGCTCCGATCTGTTCACAAGAGCAACGATGAGACGAATGATCGGGCATTTTGTCCGGCTGGCGGTGGCAGCTCTGGACGATCCGCAGGAGACACTTGGACGGCTCAATCTGCTGGAGGCCTCAGAAGAGAACATGATTTTACGGACATGGAACGAAACCGAGCAACCAGTACCGGAACATGGATTTGTAAGGTGGATCGAGCGCAGAGCTGTCCAATCTCCAGAGAAATGCGCGGTGCTTGAGGGAGAACATCCACTTAGTTACCGCGGCCTGAACCAGTGGGCGAACCGTCTTGCGGCACAGCTTATGGACAAGAGTCTGTACGCGGAGACGCCGGTGATCGTCTGCCTTCCCTCCTCGGGACGTTTTGTAGCGGCTGCACTTGCCATATCCAAAGCAGGAGGAGCCGTGGTGCCCGTTGATCCTGCGATGCCCCGGGAACGTATCCGGCAGATGGTGGAGGAGCTTGGCGACGTGTATGCAATTAGTGATGCCGTCCTTTCCACGTTGCTGCCGCTCCCGCCCGAGCGAGTAATCTTGCTGGAGGAGCAGATCCCCGTGTTCGGTGAGCAGGACGAGCGGGGACCGGACACTGGATTATCGCCGCAGGCGCTCGCTTTTATCATCTTTACTTCCGGTTCGACAGGGGTTCCTAAAGGAGTCCTTCTGGAGCGGTGCAGCATCGACAATCTGGTCCATTCCTTTCTTTCATCGTACCAGGCGACGGACTTGGATCGTCTGCTGCCCATTACATCGGTTGCTTCAGCCAGTTTCATCGGAGAGTCGCTGCCGATTCTGGCTGCCGGAGGGACTCTCGTCTTGCCGGATACCGAAACAGTGCTGCACCCGGGCAAGCTGCGGGCCTACATGGAGCAGCATCACATTACGATCCTCAGCACCGTACCCTCTATGGTGCGGCGCTTGAATAGCGACGGCGGAACCTCTTCCCTGCTTCGCCTCATTCTGAGTGGTGGAGAGACTCTGCTGCCCACACATGTGGACAGGCTGCGCGGAATGGACATTGCCAACGGGTATGGACTATCAGAATCAGGCGTGTGCAGTACGTATAAGTTACTGAAGCCCGCCCAGGGTGGGGAGCAAGCCGTTTCCGCCTCACTGGGCAGACCGGTAGCCAATCAGCAAGTCTATGTGCTGGACTCTCATCTACGGCCGGTTCCGATTGGGGTCAAGGGACAAATCTGCATCTCTGGACACGGATTGGCCCGTGGATATTTGAATCGCCGTGACTTGACCGAAGCGGCATTTGTTCCCCATCCATTCCGCCAAGGCGAGCGGCTGCTTCTGACAGGGGATACCGGATATTTGCTCCCCGGCGGCGAGCTTGCCTTTATCGGCCGCAGCGACCGGCAGGTCCAAATCCGCGGGTACCGGATTGAACTAAGTGAAGTAGAGCGGCATTTGTGCACTTTTCCGGAAGTCGAAGAGGCAGCCGTGCATCCTCAGCCCGATTTTGAAGGCAACCTGCGGCTGATCGCGTATTATACGGTGCGCAGCCAAGCGAGCATTATCGGCCAGCAATTGGCACATTGGCTGGAGTCGCGGATTCCTTCATATATGAAGCCAGCTGCTTATATTCAACTGGAGCGTATTCCTTACAATGCCAATGGCAAGCTGGAGGTTTCTGCCCTTCCACAGCCTGGCGAGAGCCTTGCCCGTAACGGGGCCGCCTATGAACAGCCTCAGACCGCCACAGAGAAAACCATCACAAAGCTCTGGGAGGAGATTCTTCAGCTCCGGCACTTTGGCGTGGAAGACAACTTTTTTGATCTGGGCGGACATTCGCTGCTGCTCGCCAAAGTGCATGACCGGCTCATCCGGGAATTTCCCGTTCCGCTGACGCTGGTGGATTTGTTCAAATACCCGACGGTGCGTTCACTTGCCGGATATCTCAGCGAAGGCACGCGCGATGCTCTGGGGACTGACATTTACGAGACGGCCGCGAAGCAAAAAAACGCATTTCTCCGTTACCGGAAAACAGCTTCTTCCGTAGCGGTTCGCAGCACCATAGAGAAGGAGGAATAGATGCTATGAGTCATCCTGAGTATCCTTATAACGGAAATGAAATTGCGGTCATCGGCATGGCGGGAAGGTTCCCTCAGTCCGAGAACCTGGAGGCCTTCTGGCGGAATCTGACCGAGGGAAAAGAGTGTATTTCCCATTACTCCAGCCGGGAACTGGAGGAGGCAGGCATTGACCCCGGAATACTGAGTCAGCCAAATTATGTCCGGGCCAAAGGGGAAATCGGCCAGCTCGATGCATTCGATGCCGCTTTTTTCGGGATCAATCCCAAGGATGCGGAGCTTATGGACCCCCAACATCGGATGATGCTCGAATGTGCGTGGGAAGCGTTGGAGCATGCTGGCTACCAATCCTCGGAATGCGGAGGCTCCGTAGGCGTTTTTGCCGGAAAAAGCATGAGCTCATATCTGTTCCTGAACCTCTATCCTCATATTCAAAAAATGCTGGCCACCGGCAATTTGCAGGCAGCCATCGGCAATGACAAGGACAGTATGACTACAACGATCTCCTATCGCCTGAACCTCAAAGGCCCGTCTATGGCGGTGCAGTCCTCGTCGTCCACCTCTCTGGTCTCCGTCTGCATGGCAGCACAGAGCCTGTTGACCTATCAATGTGACATGGCGCTGGCTGGTGGCATCACGGTTGGCCCGCCTGAACGTGCAGGCTACCTGTTTGAGCCTGGAGGAATTATGTCGGCGGATGGACACTGCCGCGCTTTTGACGAGAACAGCAGCGGATTTGTTCCGGGCAATGGTTACGGTCTTGTCGTGCTGAAACGGCTGGATGAAGCGATCCGCGACAAGGATCATATCTGGTCTGTCATCAAGGGGTTTGCCGTCAACAATGACGGAGCGGATAAAATCAGCTATACCGCGCCAAGCGTAGGCGCACAATCCGAAGTCATCGCTTCGGCCCAGGCGCTGGCAGAGGTTCACCCGCAGACGATCGGTTACGTTGAAGCGCATGGCACCGGCACCCGAATGGGAGATCCGATTGAAATAGAGGCGTTGACCCAAGCGTTCCGCCTTGGCACGAATCAGCGCGGGTATTGCCCGATCGGTTCGGTCAAGACGAACATAGGGCATCTCGATTCTGCCGCCGGCATTGCCGGATTCATCAAAGCGACGCTCATGCTGCACCACAAGCAAATTCCGCCGACGCTGAATTATGAGCGCCCTAATCCGGCGATTGACTTTGACGGCAGTCCTTTTTTCGTAAATACAGGGCTTACGGATTGGCCAGAGCAAGCCTACCCGCGCCGCGCCGGAGTGAACTCGCTCGGTATGGGCGGCACCAATGCCCACGTGGTCCTTGAAGAGGGTCCACGAATGTACAGTGCACCAGCCGCTCTAGAGTGGCGTATTCTTCCAGTATCGGCGAAATCCGAGACCTCCCTGGCTGGTAATCTGTCCCGGCTGCAACACTATTTACGCGAAGAGACGCAGACGAAATTAGCGGATGTAGCATATACACTGTCGGTTGGCCGGCAGGCTTTTGGGATCAGGGCGGCTGTGGTCTGCTCCACGCAGGAAGAAGCTGTCCTGGCAATGGAAGCGGCCGACCCGCAAGCGGTATACCAGGGAGAAAGTCCGTCCAGGAACCGTCCTCTGGTGTTTATGTTCACGGGGCAAGGCTCGCAATATATGGGGATGGCGGCAGGCCTATATGCTGCTGAACCGGTATTTCGCGAGTATTACGACCGCTGCGCAGTGCAGATCCAAAGCCTGACGGGGATGGATATCAAGCTATTGATGCAATCCGTTAAGAATCACCAGCTAACACTGGACGTGAACGAGACCGCGCTCACCCAGCCGCTGTTATTTGCTGTTGAGTATGCTATGACCCAGCTCCTGATCAGCCGGGGACTTCGCCCACAGGCCATGATCGGCCATAGTCTGGGAGAATACGCCGCAGCCGCAATCGCAGGTGTGTTCCGTCTCGAAGATGCCGTTATGCTGGTCTGCCGCAGGGCAGAGTGGATGTCCCGGACCGAAAGAGGAGCGATGCTGGCAGTTGGGCTCAGCCGTGAGGCTGTAAACGGATATCTACAAGAGAGAATTACGCTGGCAGCGGTCAACAGCCCAGGTCTATGCGTGTTATCGGGAGAAGAAGCCGCCATTGCCGGACTGGAGCAGCGGCTGACGGAAGAAGGGGTTTTTAATAAAAAACTATCCACCTCTCACGCCTTCCATTCGCCGCTGATGCAGCCGATGGCCGCCGCTTACCGTGAGTTATTGATGCAGGTGGAGTTAAAGGAACCCTCTGTTCCAATAATGTCCTGTCTTACCGGTACCTGGCTGAAGGCTGAGGAAGCTATCGATCCCGACTACTGGACCCGGCATATTCTCGAACCGGTTGTCTTTATGGATGGACTTGGGGCCCTGCTGCGCGAAGGAAACCGGTTGTTTGTGGAATTAGGACCAGGCTCCACATTATGTGGGCTGGGGCGGCAGAACCCGGAGGCGGCTGAAGACAGTGTGTGGGTGCCCGCCTTGCGTTCTGTCCACGGACAGGACGAGGACACGCGGGTGCTGGCACAGGCTATAGCCAACCTATGGGTATGTGGTGCAGATCTGGACTGGGGGCTTTATTTCGGAAATGAAACGCGCCGACGGGTTCCGCTGCCAACGTATGCGTTCTCCCGGCAGAGCTACTGGGTATATCCCGAAGCTGCCCCGTCCGGCTCAAATGCCTCGGTTACGGTTACGTCAGGGACACAAGCATCCGGGATATCCGTACCGTTCAGTTCCATTCCCGAGCAACGTCAAACCGGATCACGCCATGCCCGACCAAAGGTAACGGCAGCGTACCGTGCGCCGGAGGGGAGCATTGAGCAACAGCTTGTGGAGATTTTGGAACGGGAGCTTCATATTCAACCGGTGGGTGCAGATGATAACTTTTTCGAACTGGGAGGTCATTCGCTGCTGGCCACCCAGGTACTTGACCGGATTCGGCAAGCTATGGGCGTACAACTGTCCATCGAGAACATCTTTCTGCACCCGACCGTAAGCGGAATGACTCAAGTGCTGGAGAACACCTCCGGAGGGACCCGCAAAGAGCAATCCATTGTAAGTTTGTTCCAGGAAATAGCTGCTATGAGCAGTGGCGAAATCGCCAGCAGCCTTGCAGATGACAAACTCAAACCGAGCGGAGGGAAGGGGTAATGGCCGAACAAGTAGCCTTATCCTCATTGTCGCCAGAGCAAAAACAATGGTTCCGGCTGCAAATGCGTGAACGCGGCATTCCCGTGCTGCAAATTCCATTGGAAAAACAAACACGCGATGGCAATGGATTACCGTTGTCCTACAGCCAGGAGCGTTTATGGCTGATGGAACAGCTCGGCGGCACCGCCTCCAGTTATCATCTGCATCAGGCAATCCGAATTACCGGCGCTCTTAAGAAGGGGCATTTGGAAGCCAGCCTGCGCCTGCTGGCGGCCGGTCACGAGAGCTTCCGGACCTCATTCACCGCCACAGAGGGGAAGCCGCAGCAGCACATCGCCGCTGACAGCGACATTCCGCTGCTGCAGGTCAAGGTCACAGGAGCATCAGAAGCGGAGCGGCTGCGCCAGGTCGAACAAGCGGCTCAGCCGCTGCTTACGCAGCCGTTTGATCTCGGCAAGCCGCCATTGCTGCGCGCCGGATTGTACGAGCTGGCAGAGGATGACCACATGCTTGTGTTCGTCATTCATCATATTGTTGCCGATGGCTGGTCGCTTAGATTGCTTACAGAAGAATGGGTGCAGCTCTATAACGTATTATGCAAAGGTCAAAGCCCACCGCATAATCAGCGTGAATACGACTATGCCGATTATGCCTGCTGGCAGAGAGAATGGATGCAGGCAGAGATGCTGACGGAAGGTCTGCATTACTGGAAGGAGCAGCTGCGGGGCGCAGATCCTTTCTATACAATTCCTTCCCAACGCCCGCGCCCGCGATTGCTGACCTCGGGCGGAGATAGCTGCACGCTGCGGATCGAAGCGGAGGAGCTTGAAGCGCTCAGAGTTCTCGCAAGGTCTGCAGGCGCCTCACTCTTCATGACTGTACTGGCTGCCTTCAACGTGCTGTTGTACAGATATACCGGCAGGGGAGATGTTGTGGTCGGCACTCCGACGGCGGGAAGATGCCGGGAAGAAACCGAAGAAATGCTGGGCTGCTTCGTGAACAATGTGGTGTTAAGAACGGATATCCGCGAAGCAGGCAGCTTCACAGAGGTCCTACAACTGACCATGCAGACAGTGCTTGGAGCCCTGAAAGCTCAGGAAATCCCGTTCGAGCATGTACTGGATGCATTGAATCCGCCCCGGGACATGGCATATTCGCCTTTATTCCAGCTCTTTTTTATCTTTCAGCAAGGCGGCATGTCATTGGATCAACTGGACGGTGCTGTCTGCACGCCGCAGAAGTGGACTCAGCCGTCTGCTAAATTCGATATCACACTGGAAGTTATCGAACATCTCCACCATTTGGATGTAATGCTGGAATACAACACCGATCTCTATGACAAAAGAATAGCAGAAGGTCTGCTCGCCAACTATGTCTGGATGCTTGGGAATTTGCCGGCGAAAACGCAGCAGACGCTCCCGCAGCTTCCATTGATTTCCCCGTTTGAAGAAGCGGAGCTGCAAAAGGCAGGCATCGGCCCGGGTGTTGTTTACCCGGAGCGATCGACACTGTATTCACTGGTGGAGCGGCAAGCCGCAGCCAATCCGTCAGCCGTGGCAATTGTATGCGGCCCTCGTTCCTATACTTATGCCGAATTATATGGGGCGGCAGAGCGGTTAGCAGCCTATTTGCAGTTCTCAGTCGGCGCAGGGCCGGGCCACCGCGTTGGCATCTGTGCCCGTCCTTCGTTCGAGCTGGCGGCAGGCATCCTGGGCATTCTGATCAGCGGCAGCGCTTATGTTCCGCTCGACCCGGCCTTTCCAGAGCAGCGGCTGCAATACATCGCGGGCCACGCCGAACTGGACTGCATTCTGGTAGATCATCCTGCGGAAGCCGAGCGGTTCGGCAACCATCGCTGCTGCGACATCAGCCCAGGCAGCACGTGTTGGCAGACTAATCGTGCTCTATCTGACTCCAAGGCATCTGAAAGACCGCATCACGCTTATATGATTTATACCTCCGGGAGTACAGGCCAGCCCAAAGGGGTAGCCGTGACTCACCGGAATGCGGTCCATTTCCTCTATGCCATGCAGGATCTGCTGCATGTGACATCCGAGGATTCGCTATTGTCTGTCACGACATGCTCGTTTGATATTTTCTTGCTCGAACTGTTTTTGCCATTATCCGCAGGGGCAACGGTGATCTTCCCACAGGAGGGAAGCAGCAGCGATCCAGGACTGCTAATGGAGAATATAAATCGTTATAAGCCGACCTTTATGCAGGCAACACCGGTATTGTGGCGGCTGCTGCTGGCAGAGGGCTGGAAGGGTTCAGAGCACATGACTGTACTCTGCGGTGGTGAGGAACTGAAGCCGGAGCTTGCTGCACAATTGTTGCACCGGGGTAAAGCGGTATGGAATCTGTACGGTCCCACCGAAACGGCGGTATGGTCTCTGGCCCACAAGCTTACGCCGGATGACCTCCTGCACAAAGTCCCGATTGGCAGACCGATCGGACGTACAACCTGCTTAGTCCTGGATGAAGCGCTGACTCTTGTGCCATTCGGAGCCGAAGGCACACTGTACATCGGAGGTGACGGCGTAACGGACGGCTATCACCGTCTGCCGGAGCTGACCGCGCAGAAGTTCATCATGAACCCGCTGGACCAGGCGGGAGGGCGGCTATTCAATACGGGGGACCGGGTCCGGCTGCTGCCTGGAGGAGAAATGGTCTATCTCGGCCGTAAAGACCAGCAGCTCAAGCTGCGGGGCTTCCGCATCGAGCCTTCTGAGATTGAACAGCAGTTGAACCTTCAGCCAGAGATTGCGGCAAGCGCCGTAGTCGCTTGCGACGACGGACAGGGAGAACACCTGCTGGCTGCGTATTGGGTGCCGTCCCCTTCAGCCTCTGACAAGGAGACCATTCCTGACGAAACAGAATGGAAGGAAACACTCCGCGAGGTGCTTCCCAGTTATATGATCCCGGCACGTTTCATTAAGCTTGCTGAGCTGCCTTTGACACCAAACCGCAAGGTAGACCGGCAATCCCTTGCACGGCTGCCACTGGACAAGGCGGTGTTAACCCGCAGTTACACAGCGCCGCGAAGCACAACTGAGATCCGGCTCGCCGAGGTATGGGGGGAGGTGCTGAACCTGACCAGCGTCGGAATACACGATCATTTTTTTGATTTGGGCGGTAATTCTTTGTTGGCTGTCAAGCTGCTGACTGAAATCCGCTCCAGGATGCAGGTGGAGCTGACGCTCCGCCAACTGCTTATCGCCTCCACCATTGCCAACATGGCAACTGAACTGGATGCGGCTGTGGTGACACCTTTGTCAGAGACGGGAAGTTCAGCCAGAGTGGACTTACCCGAATTTACAGTGTCACCGCAAGAAGCCTTTGAACCTTTTCCTTTGACCGAAGTACAGATGGCCTATTGGAGCGGAAGACGGACAGGCAGTGCCGCCACTCATGTCTATCAGGAGATGGAGTTTGCGGGTCTTGATATTGAACGTTTCGAACAGTGCTTCCAGACGCTTGTAAAGCGGCATCCTATGCTGCGGGCAATGGTCATGCCGGACGGCATGCAGCAGATTCTGGAAGAGGTCCCGCCTTACCCGGTGAGAATGGCAGACGCAAGCGGCTGCTCCGAAGCGGAGAGAGTCTCACGGCTGGACGACATTCGTCAAGTGATGTCGGAGACCATTCATACCGGCAGCTGGCCAATGTTCGCCATTAAAGCGACCCGGCTGCCCGAAGGACTGACCCGGCTGCATATTAGCTTTGACCTTATGATCGCCGATGCGCTGAGTTTTCGGATTATTCTGGAGGAACTGGCTACGCTGTATGCCGGAACAGCCCAATTGCCACCACTGGAAGCAACTTTTCGTGATTATGTGCTGTCCTTGCTGTCCGTAACCTCTGTAGACCGTTATAGTATGGCGCAGACCTATTGGCAAGAGCGACTTCCCCGCCTCCCGGCCGGTCCGCAGTTGCCTGTTGCGGTTTCTCAAGGCTTGAAGCGGCAGGAATTTAAGCGCTGGAAGGCCGTTCTGCCGGCCAGTCTCTGGTCAAAACTGTCAGCGGCGGCACGCAGACGGGGGTTAACCTCCTCCGCATTGCTGCTCGCCTGTTATGCGGAAGTACTTGCGCTGTATGCCAAGCAGCCCTATTTCTTATTGAATCTAACGCTGTTTAACCGTCTCCCGCTGCATCCGCAAATGGAACATTTGGTTGGCGATTTCACAACCATCAGCCTGTTGGAGGTCGATTACCGTGACCCTCTTCCTTTTGGCAGCAGGGCTGAACAGCTCCAGAAACGTCTGTGGACCGATCTCGATCACCGCCTTTACAGTGGCATCCGTGTGACAGAACAGCTTATGGCCCACAGCATTCTGAGTGAACCGGTTCCGGTGGTGTTCACAAGCCTGCTGGATTTGTCTGACAGGGAGAGGACGACAGCCGGATTTGATCAGATCTTCCAGCGGAGGAATGAATCCGAGACGGAAGCACGCAGTCTGTCGGAGACACCTCAGGTATGGCTGGATCACCAGGTAGCTGAAAGGGACGGCGAGCTTCACTACAACTGGGACGCGGCCCTGAGCAAGTTCCCGCCGGGAGTGCTGGATGAGATGTTTGCCATCTATGGAAGCTTGCTGCGCCGTTTGGCAGAAGAAGAAGAGGCCTGGGAGCAGGCCCTGCCGCTGGCCGATTCGGGTTCAACCGGATTCGCACACCGCCTTAGACTGGCGGAAATTGACACACGGCACCAACACAAACAGGAGACGCATGACATTGCCCTGCATCATGGATTTCAGCGGATGGCCCGCACTCAGCCCAATGCTCCGGCCCTGATTGTAGGCGGATATACGTTCTCTTACGGAGAGTTGAACCGCAAAGCCAATGCTATAGCGCATCAGTTGGTGGCGTATGGCATACAGCCGGAGACATTGGTTGCCGTAGTGATGGAAAAAGGCTGGGAGCAGGTGGCGGCGGTCCTAGGAATCTTAAAGGCCGGAGCGGCCTACATGCCGGTAGATGCAGGTCTGCCTGCCTACCGTATTGGAGAGCTGCTGGAGCTCGGACAGGTTCAAATGGTACTGGTCCAGTCCTCTGTCCCTGTAGGTGATTGGGCCACTACCGGTATTAAGACCATAGAGGTCAGCGAAAATACCGGAAACGAAGAGACGCCGGAATATGGAGGCAATGCGGACGGAATAGGCGAGCAACTGGCCTACGTTTTATTCACTTCCGGCAGTACAGGAACGCCTAAAGGGGTGATGATCAGCCATATAGCCGCGGTTAATACGTTGACCGATATTAACCGCAGCCAGGGGCTGAACCCGCAGGATGTCGTGCTTGGCCTTTCTTCGCTGAGCTTCGATTTGTCCGTATTCGACATCTTCGGCTGCTTGGCGGCAGGAGGCACACTTGTGCTGCCAGAGCCGCATCGGCTGCGCGATCCAGCACACTGGCTGGAGCTGATGCAGAAGCACCGGGTTACGGTCTGGAACAGCGTTCCCGCCTTCATGAACATGCTATTGATGTATGCCGCATTTGAAGTACGGCTGAATTCCCTCAGACTGTGCCTGCTGAGCGGAGATTGGATTCCTTCCACTCTTCCGGGAGCTATTCGCCGCCTGAGTGCTCAGGCCGAGATTATTGCGCTTGGCGGGGCAACCGAAGCAGCGATCTGGTCGATTCAGTTCCCGGTTCACATTGTCGATCCGGCTTGGACCAACATTCCCTATGGTCTATCCATGTCCGGCCAGCGTGTATATGTGCTGAATGCACGGATGGAAGAATGTCCAGTATCGGTGCCGGGAGAGTTATATATTGGCGGTCTGGGTGTTGCCAGCGGCTACTGGCGGGATGAGATCCGCTCTGCTGAACGCTTTGTCATGTCGCCTATCACCGGAGAACGCCTCTACCGGACGGGGGATTGGGGCCGCTATGGATCAGACGGGGTCATTGAATTCCTTGGACGCGACGACCTCCAGGTCAAAATCAGCGGCTACCGCATTGAGTTAAGCGAAATCGAAAGCACCCTGAAGACCTGTCCCGGCGTTCAAGAGGCTACTGTGCTTGCTGATGGAGAGGAGGACGCGAGACGTCTGCGCGCCTTTGTGGTTCTCGGTTCGGAACGGCAACCCTTGCCGGACCCGGCTGCACTGCGTTCCCATCTGCGCTCCCGGCTTCCAGGCTACATGGTTCCTTACAGCATAAGCATTCTCGAAGATTTCCCTTTGACTCCCAACGGCAAAACTGACCGCAAAGCACTCCTGGCCATTCTGCCTGAGACGATTGAACCCGCAGCGGGACCGACGCAATCCGTACTGGAAGAAGGTATTATCTCCATTTGGAAGGAACTGCTGAACCGTCTGCATATCGGCAGGGATGAGCATTTTTTCGACCTTGGCGGCAATTCGCTCAAGCTGGTTCAAATGCAATTGAAGCTGCAGGAGATGCTGAACCGCGAGATTCCTATCATCGAGCTGTTCAGGCATACCTCCGTCGCAGCGCTGGTTGAATTTTTCGGAAGTGCTTCAGTGGACAAGTCCCCTACAGGTATGGAGCAAAAAGCGGTGGACCGCGCGGACAGACGGTTTCAAGCAAGACAGACGCGCCGCAGATGATTTTGAACATAAGGGAGGAAACACAGTGAGCAAGGAACAGTCGGAGCAGGATATAAGCAATGATATCGCCATCGTCAGCATGGTGTGCCGGTTCCCCGGGGTGGATACCGTGGAGCAGTATTGGGAGCTTCTAGCTAGTGGGACGGATGCGCTTCAGCTAAGCCCCGCACCGGCAGGACCAGGCATAGAACCCCTGAACCGCTTGGGGAGCGAAGGTCTGATTCCGGTGAATACTTCATTGAAGGACACTGAGAAATTTGATGCTGCCTTCTTCAAGCTGACCAGCAGGGAAGCCGAAATCACCGATCCGCAGCATCGGCTTTTTATGGAGAGCGCCTGGGAGGTACTGGAGAAGGCAGGGTATAACCCGCTGAATTATCCCGGACTGATTGGTTTGTTCGCGGGAGTCAGCACCAGTACTTACCTGATTAACCACTTGCTTGCGGACAGGGACCGGAACGAATCCGTCAGTGATTTGCAGCTTATGATCGCCAATGACAAGGACCATATGACCGCCCAAATTGCTTATCGCCTAAATATTTGCGGACCTGTCGTTGCCGTACAAACTTCTTGTTCGACTTCTCTCGTAGCAACGCATCTGGCCTGTGAAAGTCTGCTCAGCGGACAATGCGACCTTGCACTGGCAGGGGGCGTGACGCTCAAATTCCCGCAAGTTCCGGGCTATCTGCATCGCCAAGGAGGGCTGACCGCAGCAGATGGGATGATTCGCGCTTTTGACGCAGAGGCTACGGGGACTGTATACAGCAATGGCCTGGGAATCGTCGTCTTGAAAAGGCTTGAAGATGCACTCCGGGACGGAGATATGATCCAGGCCGTAATCAAAGGTTCGGCAATTAACAGCGACGGCGCTAACCGGATCGGCTACGCTGCTCCCGGTGTAGATGGCCAGGCGGCGGTCATTGCTGAAGCCATGAGCATCGCCCAAGTCCAGCCGGATGCAATCAGCTACATTGAAGCTCACGGCAGCGGCACGCCGCTTGGAGATGATATTGAGCTTGAGGCGCTAAGCAGAGCGTTTGCAGCGGCGCACTCCAACCGTTTTTGTGCAATTGGTTCAGCCAAAACCAACATCGGCCATGTCGAGATGGCTTCTGGGGCAGCCGGTCTGATCAAAACAGCCTTGGCGCTCAAGCACCGGAAAATTCCGGCAAGCCTTCATTTTGAGACACCGAATCCCAAGCTTGAAGAGTATAGTAGCCCCTTCTACGTGAATGATATGCTTGCTGACTGGGATGCCGGGGCACATGGGCGGTATGCCGGAGTCAGCTCCTTTGGACTAGGTGGAATCAATGCCCATTTGGTGCTTACGGAAGCACCGGTTCAGGCGGAAGGGGATGCGGAGAACCGCTGCGAGCTTCTGGTCCTGTCGGCCAAGACAGCAAGTGCGCTGGAGCGGATGTGCGCCAATATGGCGGCCCATATAGAAATACACCCGCAGCTTAATCTAAGCGACGTGGCTTATACCCTTAAGACAGGACGGGCGGTATTTGCCGTTTCAAAAGCTATTGTTTTTCGCGGGCGCACCGATCTGCTGGAGCAGCTAAGGGCTGCGAGTGTAACGGGTACTACACGTCAGGGCTCTGCAGCGGAGGGCAAGCTGGTAGTTTGTTTAAGCTTCTCCCAAAGCTGTGTGCTCTCTGCAGATGAGGCTCGCGATTTATACGAATCAAATACGTCATTTCAGCAGTTGATTAGTGAGCTGTCCGACCAAATCCGCCGCTCGTATCCACTCGACCTGAGACATTATGTTCGGTCCGCCCTTGCACCTGAAGCTTCTTCCGCTACCGGGAGAATGCTGTCGTTTGCGTTGCAATTGGCGCTTAGCCGCCTGTTCCTTGGCTGGGGCATCCAAGCCTCTTCCATCGTTGGTACAGGTATAGGCAACTGGGTCAGACTGGTGTTGAAGGGCGAATGCGCCTTGGAGGATGCTTTACAACAGCTCTACAGCGACGACAAGGATCATAATTCAGGTCATGCGCCTGTGCAGGTAGAGCAGGTCTATGTCCTGAACCTGGGCAAGCCCAGCCAATCCGACGGGCAGATTGCAGCGGCAGGCCAAGCACCCGGACTATATTGGCTGCAAAGTGAAATCGCCCGATTATGGCTGGCAGGCGCTGAACTGGATTGGGCGCTGTATTACGAAGGAGAACGCAGACGCAAGCTGGAACTCCCAACCTATCCTTTTGAACGAGATGTATTCTGGATTGGCCCTTCCAGCGGACGTGTCACAGCAGCTGTTGAGAGTGACAGCCGCCAAGGGAACAGAACGGCAGACAATAACTATTATCATCAGAAAGTCGAAGAAATCTGGGAGCAGAGCCTTGGGCTCGAGATCGCGGATGGACAGGAGACCTTCTTCGAGCTGGGCGGGCATTCCCTGCTGGCGACCCAAATTTTGTTTGTGATGAACAAGACCTTCCGAACGGAAATTACGCTCCAGCAATTTTTCGATCATCCTACTGTGGACGATCTGGCTGCATTGGCAGCGGAGCAAGCCGGGCAAGGCATCAGTGCGTATACTGATCTTCCCGAGGTGCAGATTGCCTTGGCGGAGCGGTATGATCCCTTTCCACTGACCGATGTGCAAAAGGCCTACTGGATCGGCCGTTCGGAGGGCCTAGAGCTTGGAAATGTATCGACCCATATGTATTTTGAAAATGATGTCGCTGACCTTAATCTAAGCACGTTCCAGCAGGCGTTCCAAGCGCTGATTGACCGTCATGACATGCTTCGCTCAGTGATTCTTCCGGATGGGCAGCAGCAGATTCTGCCTCAAGTTCCCAGCTATATAATCCGTTCCTATGACATCACCTCTTTTGGGGAAGAGGAGCGAAGCGCCCATGTGCGGTCCATTCGTGAAGAGATGTCGCACCAGGTGCTGGATTGCTGCCAGTGGCCGTTGTTTGATGTCCGCGCGACGCGGCTGCCAGAAGGCCGGGTCCGGCTGCATATCAGCGTCGATCTGCTAATCGCTGATGCCTGGAGCCTGGAGCTGCTGCTGCGCGAGCTCTCTGTACTTTATCTGAATCCAGCCCATGTCTTTGAGCCGCTGACCTTGTCCTTCCGCGATTATGTGCTGGCTACTGCAGAGATTGAAAAAAGCGAATTATTCCGCCGCTCCGAAACGTACTGGAAGGGCCGGCTGGACTCCCTGCCAATGGGACCGCAGTTTGAACTGGTGAAGGAACCGTCCCAAGTGCTGAAGCCGGAATTCAGACGGCGGCAGCATGTCATTTCCGCCCCACACTGGAAGCAGCTCAAAAAGAGAGCAGAAGGTTATGGCATTACCTCAACGGTGGCTTTACTGTCTGCTTTTTCGGAGGTGCTGACGTTATGGAGCCGTAAGGCGCATTTCGCCCTTAATCTGACCTTATTCAACCGTCTGCCGATCCATCCCGAAGTGGGCGAAGTCATTGGGGACTTCACCTCCCTGACTCTGCTGGAAATTGACAACCGCGAACCGGGTGCCTTCATCAGCCGGGCCCAGCGCCATCAGCGCAGGCTGCTTGAGGATATGGATCACCGCTATTTCAGCGGTGTGCGGGTGACAAGGGAGCTGCTGGCCAAATACAAAGAGCCATCGAAGGCGATTGTACCCGTAATCTTCACGAGCATTCTGAATCAGACGGAACAAGCTGCGCCCGAAGGCCAGCCCGCACAGGCCTTGCAGGAGGATCGCTACAGTGTCTCGCAGACTCCTCAGGTGTGGCTGGATCACCAGGTGCTGGAACGGGATGGGGAACTGCATTTCAATTGGGACTCTGTAGATGAACTGTTCCCGGCCGGCATGCTGGACGAGATGTTCGCTGCGTATTGCGAGCTGCTGGACATGCTGGCTAAGGATGCACAAGTCTGGGATGAACCACTGCCCCTGAGTATGGAGCTTTCGCGCAGGATGCCGCACCGCGAACGTCTTCATGAGGTTGCAACATTCCATACCCGGCCACTACTGCCTAATCCGTCACCTGGATCACTGCTGGAGCGTTACCACAACAATGTACGGCAACGACCGTCCGCAGTGGCACTTATCTCCCCTGGAGGGCAGCTTAGTTATTCCGAATTGAATGACTACGCCGATTACGTTGCTGGTCAGCTTATCCTAAATGGAACCCGTCCGGGCGAACCGGTGGCCGTTGTGATGCACAAGGGCTGGGAGCAGATTGCTGCCGTTCTTGGGATTCTCAAGGCTGGCTGCGCGTATCTGCCCGTGGATGCCTCGCTTCCCCAAGCCCGGATAGCTGAGCTTCTGCGGCTTGGACAAGTCGCAAATGCCGTCATTCAGCCCGATTTGGATCACTCCGATTGGCCGCAGCTTATGCCCGTTGTTCTTAACGGACAGTGCAAGCCGGACGGCAAATACGGAGCAGAGGACCCGGAGGCAGCGGACCGCCTGGCGTATATTATGTTCACTTCAGGGAGCACGGGCGTTCCCAAAGGTGTCATGGTCAATCACCGCTCTGTTCTCAATACCACTGAAGATATTCTTCACACTTATAAAGTTGGACCGCATGATGTCATGTTCGGCTTGTCTGCGCTGAACTTTGACCTGTCCGTGTTTGATATCTTCGGCATGCTCTCTGCAGGAGGCACACTCGTTCTGCCAGACAAGGATCATCTCCGGGACCCTGCACATTGGCTGGAGCTGATGAACCGGACAGGCGTAACCCTCTGGAATACAGTTCCTGCACTCCTCAGCATGCTTACGGAACTGGTCAAAGATACGAATTCGCCAGTCTGCAGCTCGCTGCGTCTGGCTCTGCTTAGCGGTGACTGGATACCGTTGGGCTTGCCTCAAGCAATCAGCCGGTTGAAGCCAGGGCTTGAGGTGGTCTCATTAGGCGGTGCCACCGAAGCAGCCATCTGGTCGATTGCTTACACGGTTCAGGAGGTGTTGCCTGGCTGGACCAGCATTCCTTACGGACGTTCACTCGCCAATCAACGGGTATACGTGCTGAATGAACGGATGGAGGAGTGCCCTATAGGCGTATGCGGGGAATTGTATATTGGGGGGGAAGGCCTCGCTATGGGCTACTGGCAGGATGAACTGCGAACCCTGGAACGATTCATCCGTCATCCTCTGACCGGCCAGCGGCTCTACCGCACCGGCGATCTCGGGAGATATGCGGAGGACGGAAATATAGAATTCCTGGGCCGGGAGGATTTGCAGATTAAGGTACGCGGGCATCGCATTGAGCTAGGCGAGATCGAAGCTGCCCTGAAATCCCATCCGTATATCAAGGAGGCTACCGTAATCAGCCAAGGGGAAGGCGAACGCAAACGGCTGTCCGCCTATGTGACCGTGGACCGTGAACAGGCTTACGGTGTCGCGGGGATGGCCGGGCAGGAATTGATTACGGGGGCAGTGGACCGGATGTTGTTCAAGCTGAATGAACCCGCATTGCGAAATAATTTATCCGGTAAAAGCTACAGTCTGGGCGATGCAGCGGAAGGCAACGATCCATTCTTGCGGCGGCGCAGCTACCGCAGCTTTGTGAAGGAACCGATTTCCCAGCAGCAATTCGGGGCATTTACGTCCGCTTTGTCACAAAGGACTTTCGATGGTCTTCCTTTTCCCAAGTTCCAATATGGTTCTGCAGGCGGGCTGTATCCAGTCCAGGTCTACTTCCATCTGAAGCCTGGAGCGGTAGAGGATCTGCCTGGCGGGCTGTATTATTACAACCGCAAGGAGCATCAGCTTGTACTGCTCGAAGAACATCCAAGGATGGATGCTGCCATTCATGCACCGGGGAACCGTGAAGTTTTTGAAGCTTCGGCCTTCCAGATTTTCCTGATCGGCTGCATGGATGCAATCGTCCCTATGTATGGACAGAAGGATGGCCTGGGCTATTCGATGATGGAAGCCGGGATCATCTCGCAGCTCTTGGAAGATAAAGGTCCTGAACACGGAATTGGCTTAATTCAAATGGGTACTCTGGGCTTCGAACACATCCGCCCAATGTTCCGGCTGCGTAGTAACGATGTATATCTGCATTGCCTGCTTGGAGGCGGGATTACGCCTGAGCAGATGACTCTGTCTGGACAGGTGGAAGAGATGAACCTCTATTCTTCCAACAAAACCACAACCAAGGAGAGCAAACCGGACATCGGCAAAGCCCTAACCGTTTATTTAAAAGAGAAATTGCCTTCATACATGGTGCCGTCCGCTATACTGGAGCTGGAGAATTTCCCGCTGACAGCCAATGGCAAAGTAGACCGCAAAGCGCTTGCGCTTCTGGCACCGCAGCTCCCGGAAACCGATGAAGCGGCCGCTATGACGACAGGCGAACTCCCCTCTGGATCCGCTCCGTTGCTGCAGCAGATTGCGGATGCCTGGCGCAAAGTTCTGAACCGCCAGGATATTGGCCTGCAAGATAACTTCTTCGATCTTGGTGGTGATTCGATCAGTATGGTTGCGCTCTTCCGCGAATTACAGGAGGATTATGGAAGCAGGCTGACCATGATCGAACTATTCAGGTATCCGACGATTAAAGATCTCTGTGAATTTCTGCTGGAAGATGCGGCAGATTTACCGCCGCAGAATGGCTTGCCCCTGGAGCGTGAACGGGCTGATTCCCGGCGCAGTTCCCTGGCCCAGTTAGCCGGCAAACAGCGGCAAGGCCGATAAACAACCAAAATTCAGGAGGGAACAGAACATGAAGAAATTTATGCTGCTATTATTTATTGCGCTGCTGGCCTGTCCGAGTGGCACTGCCTTATCGGCAGCCGCTCCAGCGGTCAAGATCTCGTGGAATGGAACACCGATTACCTTTACAGGGGCCTCACCGGTTCAGGAGGGCAAGTCCTGGCTCGTACCGATCCGGCCTGTCTCCGAAGAACTGGGCGCAGATTTGCAATGGGCTGCCAAAGAAAAGAAGCTTACCCTGTCAACATTTGCCCGGACGGCAATACTGGTTATCGGCAGCAAGCAAATGAAGGTCAACGAGCAGACCATTACTCTTCATACAGCCCCTAGACAGCACCAGTCCGCCATCCTCGTTCCACTGGAGGCGCTGGAGGCGATTGGGCTTGTAACAGCCTGGAATCCGGCGAAAACCGCAGTGGATCTGAAACCAGAGTTCACCGTTGTTAAAAAGTACATTTTCCCAATTCAGGTTGCAAGCATCCGTTACCGCGGCCAATATGAGGAAATTACCAAGGTCTTTACCCTGCTTGACAGCAAAGTGAAAGATGTAATCAATGGTCAAGGCATGAGTTTGTATTATGAGCAGAATTATGAACTAGGACATGACACAGAGATTTGCATTCCGGTCAGCAAGGCTGTGGAAGGCGAGTCTATAGAATACAAGGGCCAGAAGATTCCAATAGTTACCAAAACGCTGGAAGGCGGTTATTTCCTGTCTGTGGTTCACCAGGGAACGCCGGATACGCTGGGTGACGTCTGGGCGCAAATGGACTTATATGCTAAAAATACAGGAGTCCAGCTTACATCACCGTCGCGGGAAGTATATGTGCATGAGGATCTGAAGGATTACCGTAAACAGGTTACCGAAATTCAGCTCCGGTTCAAAGACCTATGAAGCATTATAACGAAGGTACGTTTTGCTGGGCCGAGCTGGGCAGCGGTGATCCGGCAGCATCTGCTGCATTTTATACCGCATTATTTCCTTGGAGTACGCAAACGACAACTATGGAAGATGGGCGAAGCTACACGGTATTCCAATCGGACGAACGAGATGTGGCTGCCATGTATTCCTTAGGTGATCCTAAGCTGGCCTCTTTCTGGGGCTGTTACATTGCTGTTCAGGACGTGGAGTTCTCAGCTGAACGGGCCCAGTCACTGGGAGCGGAAATGCTCATTGCTCCAAGACGCATAGCGGACAAGGGCGCTATGTGTGCATTCCGTGATCCTACCGGAGCGATGGTGGCCTTATGGGAAGCGGCAGAGCATCTGGGATCGGGCGTTCAGCACGAACCGTACTCTATCGACTGGCATGAGCTGTATACAACTGATCTGAACGCCGCCGCTCATTTTTATACTGAACTACTGGGGTGGTCAATGGAAGAAGTGCCTACTCCGTCAGGCCGTTATCTCCAGTTCAAAGTTGGAGCAGACTATGTAGCCGGCATGAAGGCAATTCCCCAGGACATGGCGAACATGAGCAGCGGCTGGGGATTATATTTCAAGGTTTCCGGATGCGAGAAGGTCTCTCAGCAAGCGGTAGCCTTGGGAGCTGCTGTGGTAATCTCCCCAATGCCTGTGCCGGGTGGCGGGACATGTTCCACTTTGCAAGACCCGCAGGGAGCTTTCTTTTCGATCCAGCACAGGTTCTAGACACAAATTCTACCGGGATAGTCCTAAACAACCGTTTGGTTATCCCGGATATTTCAAAAAGAATAGTGAGGTAGTGACACAATGACCTACTTGCAAATTACCAAAGAAAACATCAAACAAGAACATATCTGCTGCGCCCTGGGCGCGAAGCAATATGAGCAGGCGGTCCGGGACAAAAAGCAATGGCTGAGCGAACGGATGGAGGAAGGGCTGGTTTTGTACCGGCTGAATGACCGGGCCAAGGTTTTTATTGAATATTTGCCTGCCGAGAAGGCTTGGATCCCGCTTAATGCCCCTAACTATATGTACATTAACTGCCTGTGGGTATCTGGAAGACACAAGGACAATGGTCATTCCAAACAGCTTCTGGATAAGTGCAAGGCAGATGCCCAAGCCTTGGGCATGGATGGCATTGTACATATTGTCAGCAAGAAGAAAATGCCTTATTTGAGCGATAAACGTTTTTTTGAGCATATGGGATTTCAAATCACCGATGAAGCAGATCCTTATTTCGAGTTGGCAGTACTCAAATGGAACGATGAGGGGAAGCACCCGTCTTTTGCACATTCCGTGAAGTCTGCGCCAGCCACGGGCGACGGGATTTGTATCTATTACACAGCACAATGTCCTTTTGCCGTTGGCGTTTTGGAGGATTTGCGGTCAGTGGCGAAGGAGAGGGGTGTCCCGTTTACGGCTCATCTCCTGACTACCCGGGAGGAAGCCCAGGCCGCCCCTTCGGTCTGGACAACCTTCAGTCTGTTTCTTAATGGTACGTTCATCACTCACGAGATTATGAGTCCGGGCAAGTTCGCGAAACTGCTCGACATCGCCAAATAGTAAGGATACAGGGAGGAAGAAACTTGAATTTAACTTATCTTACCGCTTCCGATGTGATCCGGCTGCTTGAACAGGGTGAGGTGAATTCCAGGCAACTGCTGGATCACTATTATGGCCGGATGGACCTTGTGAATGAAGGGCTCAATGCCGTGGTGCAGCAGCAGCGGGAAACTGCCTACGCCCAGGCGGATCAGGCCGACCGGGACAGAAAAGAAGGCCGGAGGTACGGGCCACTGCATGGTCTGCCGCTTACGGTCAAGGAGTCATTTAATGTCAGCGGGATGCTTACAACCTCTGGAGCCCCGCATTTAAAACATAACATTGCTACAGAACATGCGGCCACGGTGCAACGATTGATTCAGGCCGGAGCGATCGTTATGGGGAAAACCAACGTACCGGTGATGACTGCAGACTGGCAGACTTATAATGATCTATACGGCACGACCAACAACCCATGGAACACAAACTTGACACCAGGGGGTTCATCTGGCGGCAGTGCGGCCGCTTTGGCGTCTGATTGCACGCCTGTGGAATTCGGCAGCGATCTGATCGGCTGCCTGCGGATTCCTGCGCATTATACCGGTGTATATGCCCATCGCTGCAGTCTTGGAATGCTGTCGCTTAGAGGACATGTTCCCGGCAATCCTCCCGGTGATCCAAGCGAACCCGATTTGTCGGCGGCTGGCCCGCTGGCCCGAAGCGCCAAGGATCTGCGGCTGATGATGGATGTGCTGTATGATCCCTGGGTAGATGTGCCTGTCCCTCCTGATTTCCGCACTAACACATTAAAGGAGCAAGCGAAGATTAAAGTCCTGACCTGGTTTGAAGCTCCTGAGCATGAAATAGATGAACGTATTAAACGCAGATATGCTGATTTTACCGCAGGTTTATCAAGGATGGAGGGGGTGGAGGTTCACCACGGAATGCCTCCTGAGATCCAAATGGACAAGTTGTTCGACCTGGCTATGAAGCTGTCTGGACGGCTTGTCGGCACCTCATTCAATTCAAGGCAGCGTCTGACTGCAAGTCTGGCCTCCCTTGGCCTGCGGGCATCCCGTTTGGTGACGAAGGCTTTTCCTGAAGGGCTAGAGGACTATTACCGGGCAATGAATCAGAGTGAGGGGGAACAAGAGGAAACGGACCGCCTGCGTCAGGAATATAACCGTGTGATCACTTCCTTACTTCAGGAATATGATGTTCTGCTGCTTCCCATCAGTCCGGTATTGGCAATTCCCCACATGCAGCAGGCGGTAACTAGAAGGATTCTGGAAGTGAATGGACGGGCAACTGGATATAACGAGCATTTAATCTGGAATATCCTCGCGACTGTCTTTGGGCTGCCTGCCACAATTTTGCCGCTGAACCGCTCTAACGATGAATTACCTTGTGGAATCCAGATTATCAGTGGGCATTTCAAGGATCATATCACCATTGACTTTGCCGAAATATGCGAGTCATTGACAGAGGGATTTCAAATTCCTCCTGGCTATTCATAACTGCACTACTCACCTTACATTTTCAAAATCACGATAAATATTATTTTCATCTTCAATAGTTTACGGATAGAAATGAGTAATAAAAGCACAGGGCCGCGGCTATGTGCTTTTTATTTGGCGGACGCTTATGCCGGGCAGCGCATGTATAGCCCCCGCCTGCTCTGTTATGTAAACGGCTCAAGCCGTTTCACTTTGCGATGCCTCGCGTTCTGCGGCCGATTGTACCTCAAGCTTACGGACAAGGGAGGGAAGTGAAAAAAGGTAGAAGAAGCTGACGGCTACTGTAGCTAGCGCGAGTATATAGTGCAGCCAAGTCACCGAAAGCCAGACGGGAAAGGCCAGGGCGACAATGCCCAGTGCCATGGAGTGGCCCAGCATCATGACCGGATCAATCAAAGCATTAACCCGGCCCATATTACGGGCGGGAACCAGTTCGGGCATCCAGCTGCCAAGAACGATATTGATTGGCGCAATTGCAATACCCGCGAGCAGAATAATGACTAAGTATACCTCGACCCGACCGGCAAAACCCAGGCCCCCAATAAGCAGGCTGGCTGCGAATAACCCCGTTATAAGCACCGGAGTCCGGGTGAAGCGGGCAATAAGACGAGGACCGAGAATGCTGCCCAGCAGGAAGCCGATGCCAAGAAAAACGGTAATCATCGAGGAATAGACGACATAATTATCCGGACTCAGCTTATATTTCATTGCAAAAATCGGAAGCACAGCAAACACACCATTTACGATCCCAAAGAACATAAATCCGCTGATAAGTACGAGCAGCAGCCGATTTCCGGTGATATAACGAAGACCCTGCCAGAAATCTGTAATGAGGTGCGAAAAGCGAAGCTCGCGAATACGGCTCTTGCCGTTAGGCATCCGGGCATTCTCGGGAAAATCCCCCCAGGCCAGCAGCAGACCCGAGATTAGAAAACTGGCACCGTCGACGATGATAGCGCATTCAATTCCAACAAAATGATAAGCGGTCGCTCCCAGACTCATCCCGAATAACATGAACATTCCCATAACGATCTGGTTCAACCCTGATGCCTGAACATACTGGTCATGACCGATGCTTCCCTGCAGCAGCCCCATCTCAGCCGGACCAAAAAATTTGGAGATCGAGCTGCGCAGAAACAGGACCAGAAAACATAGCACGATTAGATCGTAATGCACGAATACCAGCAGCAGCAGGGTCAATCCTGCACGGATCCAATCGCTGTATGCGGCGATATGCTTTCGGTCGAACCGGTCGGCCACAACACCGACGATCCAGAATACAGCCAGTGTAGGCAAGGAATACATCAACTCAGCGGTCGTTGCCAGGGAGGGGCGCTCGCTGAACCGGTCTACCAGATAATAGGCAAATGCCATGTTGCCGACCACCGTACCCAGTTGGGAAGCAAAAGCCGCAATAAACAGCTTGCAGAACACAGGATTGCGAAAAAGTGACTTCATTAAATCTCCTCCCTTAAACCCAAGAAATCCATTGCTTGGCCGGCTGACGGTTGAAGCAGACTGTACAGATAGTGAAGTAGTGCATTGAATTGCATACCGGTATCCGCTTGCCTGGTGCCAACCGTGATGGAATGTGTAACAATACCTTCCTGAAAGGAGGAGACCACCCTGGATATCTCACTAAGATCCATGACTGGAGTAAATTCGCCGCGGCTTACCCCCGTCCGAAGCAAATCTGCAAAGCGTTCGATGCCTCTTTCGTACCGTCTTTCAAGCAGCTCTCTGCGTGGAGAATCACGCCAGCCGACTAGAAAATACTCGTAAAAAGCAGACATCATTCCACCGCCCTCCATTTGCTCCAAATCATGAAGCTGCTGGGTATAGAGTGTGATAATGACTTGCCACATAGATGATGAAGCAGCCTTCAAGTATTCAAGATACTGTTCATACTCAAGATCCTGACGATCCAGCAATGCTTCAAAAATTTCCTCCTTCGTTTGATAATAGAGGTAAATCCAACCCCGGCTCATGCCTGCTTCCTCGATAATATCCTTCAACGAGACCGCGCCGTAGCCTTTTCTAATAAATACGCTTTTAGCAGCATCCAATATCTGCCGGCTTCGCTGTTCTTTACGGTGATCCGTTAATCGGGGAGACATTTACCCGCCACCTTTCTAATTTCCCAAAATGAACCGCGTGTCATTATTATTTTAATGACACGCGGTTCATTTTGCAACAAATAAATAGGAGGCTGGAAGAGGAAGGCAGTCAGCCGTCCTACCGTGGCCATGTCGTAGTATCGAATCTGAATTCCAAGGGTCAGACTGTTATTTCCGGCAAAAAAGCGGAGCTGGAACGGTTCAGGGAAAGGATACACGCAATTGGAGCCAGAGCAGCATTAATTCCGGCCGGTGCCGCCTTTCACAGCCCATTAATGTCCGCTGAGTAATGAAAGCTCCAGATACGTATCCCTTTGCTCGCGCTTCCTTTTGCCACTTTTATACCGTGCTTTCCCCCAGTCCACTGTCCTTTGAAACTGACTCACGGATTCATTCTTTGGGGGCATCATCCGCCACATTATTTATTTCTACTTCCAATTGAGTTGAGTCTAAACTATTGGCTGATAAAAAATTCTTTCACATACTTAATTTAGAAATTAAGGGTGATATATTAAAATTCCATGGGAAAAAGTCGATATACAGTAAATTAAAGGAATTGCATGAAGGAGATGACACAATGGCAATGTCAGCGGTTAGCTATGAACATTTGCATATACTTCCTTTTGAGATGAGACTGCATCATGTGACGTTGGTCAAGAAAATCAATGACCACGCCAAATTAACGTTTACGGGCATGATCTCGGAAGATAGGGAAGAGCATTATGTACGGATGGCGGATGAGAATACCCCGGTAGAGCTTCTGTATACCGACGAGAATGGAAATAGCAAGCGATTGTTTCATGGCACGATCCTCAAACTCCGTGTCAAGGTCGATAAGGAAGCCTACTGGCTGGAAGCGGAAGCCATCTCTCATACCCACGCAATGGATCTCAAACCGCAGACGCGTTCATACCAGAACAATTCTACGCTCATTCCCGATTTAATGCAGAAGATCAGCGGGTACTACCCCAATGGGCAAAGCTTTAATACGTTTGAGGAAGATAAAAGACTGGATGCGTATACCCTTCAATACCAGGAGACAGACTGGCAGTTTCTGAAGCGGCTGGCCTCCCGTTATCACACGGTGCTGGTTCCTGTATCCACGGAAGACAGCGTTCGCGTGTATTTGGGCATTCCAGATCATCGGGACGCAGGCAGGATCGAAGCTACACATTACCGGATGTACAAGGATATATTAGCCTTCAAAAAAGAGGCGGGAAACGGAGAGAGCGGGCTTAGTGAACGGGATTATATTTGTTATGAAGTGATGCTGAACAATCAGGTGCTTGAACTTGGAGATCAGGTCACCTTCAAAGGCCAGCAGCTTCACGTGTTCGAGGTACGGACCGAAATGAAGCAGGGTCTGCTTACACATCACTACACCCTCTGTCTGAAACGGGCAGCTTACCGGCGCATGAGGTCTAATTCCAAGCTGATAGGCTCTTCCCTCTCAGGAAAAGTCATGGAAGTGGTCCGGGATGAGGTCAAGGTGCAGCTCGATTACGATCAGGACTGGAGCCTCGCGATCGCTAGCCCCTTTCCGTACTCCACGATGTATGCCTCGGACGATCAGACGGGATGGTACTGTATGCCGGAAAAAGGCGACGCTGTCCGGATCTATTTCCCCAATGCGAAGGAAGCAGAAGGCATTGCACTCAGTTCTGTGCGGAAAAAGGTGCCGGAAGAAGCAATGGCTCCCGCATCCAAGCCGGGCAGTACATCTGCTGCTGCAGGCAGACACAGCCAAAATGTGACGACGACCGTAATCCAGCAAGAACAGCTGCAGCCTGTTATTCATTACGACAAGGATGTAAAGGAAGATCTAATGGCCAACCCGAACACGAAGTTCTTGTTGACACCAACCGGCCAGAAGATCACGTTCGAGGAAGATAAAATCGTCATTACCGGTGCGACCGGGGGCGCAACTCTTACTTTAACGAGTGCGGGCACGATTATTCTGAATTGTGAGAATAAGATTACACTGCAGGCCAGCAAGCAAATTGAAATGGTCTCGGAATCCATTATGATGGTTGCCAACCAGATTGAAATGTCCACCAAGGACGGAAACGGCGGCTTTACGATGGATCAGGGGCAGGTAGTGATTAAAGGCATCGAAGTGCTGATGAATCAATAGAACACACCGAAGAGAGGAGCGCACGGGATGCACGATCTGGAGATATGGAACCATTTTATAGCAGAAGATGTCCTGCCTCAGCGAAATGAGCAGATTAAATCCTTACATACCTATTACGTTCAGCATAAAAAACAGATCATTGCCCAACTCGTCCCGTTGTTTGACCAGTTCTGCGAAAAGGTACGACTCCAGCAGCAAGAGGGGCAATTAATGAAATGCGCCTACCTTCATCTCTCCCTGCTGCGGACGAGCCTGAACGAAGGGAAACCCGTCTATATGCTGGAGGCCAGCGACAGGGACACGGAAAGCAAGGTGCAGCTGACACCTTTTCATTATGATGCAAGCTGGATCTATAGATTCGCGGACGCTTGGGATCAAGCATGTGAGGAGAAGCGCAGACGTTATTTAAGCCGTATTCACCGCCATTCGTTCGAAGTCTGGAAGGCCAGACAGCTGTATCCGTTCCACATCTATATGGTACATGCTGTTCGTTATGCCATGGATACCGTCCGGCAGCTTGTTTCTTTTCAAAGCCTGGAGAAAGACAGTGCTTTTGAAGTGCGTGTCGGTCAATTTCGGGACCCTGAGGTCAGTGAATCTGTGTATCGCATCAATGAAAGGCAACGTTCCTCCATTACTTGCAAAGGGTGGCTGGAAAATAGGTCGGATCAGGAATACATCTATGAACATATTGCCAAGGTCAACTTGTCCCGTGGCCATTACGAAGGTGTTGATCTGAGTTATGCAAGGTTTGAAGAGGTGACGCTGACAGGAAGTCATTTCGGGGGCAGCCGAATGCTCGGTACCCGCTTCGAGCGCTGTGTGTGCGATCAGGCCGATTTTCGCAAGAGTCTTCTGGTGGATGCGGACTTTCGCGATTGTGACCTGACTTCTGCAAGGTTCGATCATGTGCTGGGAATTCGGGACATGGCGGCAGAAGCACATGGCTTGGTATTCGGCATGAATGGCGTGTTGTTTCAACAGGCCAATCTGACACTAGCCAGCTTTCAGGGCGCGAGAATTGCCGGAGATTTCACAGGTGCGCAGCTGGAAGGGACGGATTTCACAGGCGCAGACTTGACAGGAAGCCGAATGCTGGAGCGGGATGCTGCTTCAGTAACACTGACCAAGGAACAGCGTGACACGATGATCTGGGTGGGGGAGGCCCAGCATGAGTAGCATGAAATACTTCGTGCTGGAGCATGACCGGCGCTTGCCGGCAAATGGAGTGAATCTGGCGTTCCCGGAACGTATGCTGAAAGGTTATGGGTGTGCCGGGCCGCAGGAAATCGTCTATACCAAGCCGGGAAATCTCCTCTCTGCCAGCAGTCTGATCGAACATCCGATACTGCTGGTCAGCGAGGAGCTGCAGGCAACTGTAACCAAGCAGTTACCGGACATTCCTTATAAAAGTGTGGTCGTAATGGACTTGGAACAGCAGGGGCAATTTTATTATGCCTGGATGGACTTTCCGGAAATTCCTTGTCTTGCACCTGACCGCACAGAGACGGAAAACGGACGGATTGACACCCTTTGGGTAGACACAGAAGCATTAAAGGAAACGGCAATTTTTCAAATACCATATTACCGGAGTCGTGTACTGGTTGCACGTGTGGACATCGCTGAGAGCTTGCTAAGAAAAAGTCTGTATGGCTTAAGTGTCAGACCTATCCGGTTGACGAGAGGAGAAAAAACTTGAAATGGGAATTATGGATACCCTGTTGACGAAAAGCACGCTTAACAAGCTCCTGGAATCCCCGTGGCGAAGCGAGGATACGTATGTGACAGCCGGGGCTTATATGCATTGCTCGCGAGGCACACATGAGGAAGTGCTGAACAAGCAGGACCCGAACGGTATGTACATAAATGGCAGGTCGATGTTGACGGTGAAGGATTGTGTGACATCCACCTCGGAACCGGGAACGATTCAGGGCGCTATTCCCTTTGACCGAATGGGACAGGAGCTCGATGGAAACTTCTATTCGTTCGGCTATTGCCGGAGTGATATGAATCCGCTGAAGGCGGCTGAGAAAACCTTGGGTTTTACAGATCCTTCGTATATGGTCGACCCCGATCCGGAGGAACCCACCGCAGGCCAGTTTATTTATCCTTGTGCGCCCAAGCTGATGCCAACGGTGCTGGGACCTTCATCTGCAGGAGGCCCATCCCCTGAGCCGCAATTCAAGCTGTCAGGTGCAGTATCTGCGCTTACCACATTGCTGGAGCGCTTGGCAGGCGCTCAGACAGAGTGGACCAACGGCAGTCCGAATGTTTCAATTCAAGGGGTACAGGCGCTGACCAGCAAGTCCTGCTTATTTTGCCAGTATGGGGGTCAGATCCGGTTGCTCACGAATGGAATGGACCCGGCGCCGCCTGAGTTCTCCGCGAGATAAAGAAGAGAGGTGAAGGTGAGGGCATGGGAGCTGATTATCAAGGGGATGGCTACGAGCTGCAGTGGCCTTATGAGCTGAAAGCGATCCGCAGTTTCCGGATTGAACGGAAATTTAATACACATACGCGGTGCACGTTTACGGCGGTCATGACGGAAGAAGAAGCGGAAGCCTGCCTGCTGAGAAGCAGCTTCGAGGACAGCCTTGTCTTCCGCAAACCGGCCAAGCCGCGGGTAGAGAGCTGGTTCGCCGGCGGCATTACGAATGTAGATATCCAAATGGAAGACGGGATTCCGCATGTGCAAATCGAGGCGCTCTCACGCAGCTATGCGTTGGATATGGTGCCGAAGAACCGGTCGTACCAGAATAAGCATCTGACTTATTCGGAAGCCATTGCGGGGCTTGTTGCGGACTATCCCGGAGGGGATGCGCACAATATGGCGACGGGCAAGCAGGACGCCCTGGGCACCTTAATGATTCAATACGGTGAAACTGACTGGCAGTTTATGAAACGGCTGGCTTCCCGGGTGGGGACCGTAATTTTGCCGGATGTCACACTGGATGCGCCGCGCGTCTATTTCGGCGTGCCGGACCTGTCCTGGGGAGAGGAGCTGAAGTCCAAGCATTATACGGTCATGAAGGACCGGGCCGCCTATGAAGAGCTGAAGGCGCATGCGGAAGGAACGGAAGGGGATCAGTTCCATGAGGGGGATTTTGTCCGTTACAGGGTTGTCAGCGGTCAATATTGTCAGGTCGGAGACGATGTTCTTTTTAAGAATCAGATGTGGGTCGTCTCCGAATCGGTGATTAGCTATGAATCCGGGCTGCTGCAGTATGAATATGTGCTGGTGAAACGCCAGACACTGCGAAGGAAGTCGCGGCGCAACGAGGCGATTCAAGGGGTATCCCTTGAAGGCCGGGTCGTGAAACGGGCGAACAATATGGTGAAGGTGCACCTGGACATCGATGCCGGGCATGACGCACAAGGGAACTGGTGGTTTGCGTACTCCGGGGAAGGGAACAATATCTTTCACTGTCTGCCGGAGGAAGGTGCGCGGATCAAGGTGTATTTTCCAAGCGGGGTAGAGAAGAAGGCGATGGCGATTAACTCGGTTCGCGGCGGAAGCGAGGAGATGAAGAGCCGGACAGTGTTCCAGAAGCCGACGACGAAGGTGTTCGAGATGCCGGGCGAAGCGAAAATGCAGTTGGGAGACGACGGCGTCCTGTTCCAGAAAGGGACGGTCAGCCTGCATCTGGATGGCGGGAACATTACCGTTAAGGCCAGCGAGGATCTATTGCTGGTGGCGAGCAACCGGATGGAGCTGGGAAGCGGGGGCGGAAAGAGTATACTGGAATCCATCCGGATGCGGGCTTCGCAGCAGATTACGCTGCAAACGAACGCCGCCCATTATATGGTCGTCAGCGAGAAGCGGGTGGGGATCCATAGCAGCAAGATCGACTTCCAGAAAGTCGAAGTAGATTACATGGAGCTGCTGACGGATGCCGAGCTGAAGGAGCTGTATATTGACGAACTGGCCAAAGGTGAAATCATGATGCAAGAAATAGATTTAAGCCTTAAATTAGGTGCGGCCACGCAATTAACAGAAGGGCAAAGAGCGGATATCCGCTCCAAAGTGGCGGCTGAAGCGAGCGGCAATCCGGGTACCCAAGAAGCGGCACGAAGCTGGATGGGCGGGAAGTCGGCGGAAGAGCAGCAGAGCGCCTATAAGAAGAGGTATGGCCAGCCGCCCGCCAGCGAGCCGGAGAAGCAGGGCGAGGAAGAAAAACAAGCGGAGCTGGAGAAGAACCAGCAGCTCTATGAGGTGGAGGACCGGAACCGGACAGCGGTTCATGCCTGGAATCAAAGTGCGGAGAGGATCATAGAGCAAGGCAGAAAGGAAGGTAAATCGCAAGCGGAGATCGAGGCGATGATACCAGCACAGCCAGAACTGGCCGCAAGCGCACCTCAGCAAAGCAAGCAGCCGGGAGTTATGGAGCGACTACTGGCTGCAACGGGAATCCGTCATCTGGTGGACCAGATGACGCCTGTCCTGGAGCCCGCGCTGGATGACTGGCTGCTGCAGAATGTCGTGCCGCAGAAACCGGATTATCTGAGCAAAAAAATGGAGAAAACAGTATACTTATCTCGATATACGTTCCAGGTATTAATCCTAGACCCCCAAATGCTGATCGCGGAGTTCAACCTCTTATTCGGCGTGGTGGCGATCATCTCGGCGATTCCGACAGCCGGAGGATCGTTATATCTCTTGGCGGCTGCAGACATCGCCTTTAGCGTAGGTGTGATCGTGGTCAACGTGGAGAAATTGAACGATCTCAAGAACGGAAACGCCTATACGAATCCGACCTTCCTCGGCATGGACCAGTCACTGCTGGATGGACTGGGGATTGGCATCGCCTTTGTGAGCCTGGCCAGTCTGCTCAAGCACGGCTTGTATAAGGCAGCGGATAAAATAGCGAACCGCAAGAATATTGCGGCGCTGGATGATGCTTTGAAGGCGTTGACGAACGAAGCGGACACCGCTGCTAAACTTAAAACAACCCTGCCCCAGGAAATGGTGGTTATAGATGGCGGTTTGATGGATGACCTAGCAAGGAGCAAGAGTCTTGCAGGGGCAGATGATGCCAGGACAGTGGGAAAACCAAAAGCGGAGGGTTCGTCGCGGTCAGTTGAGGGGACGGGTGATGGTGTACCTCCATGGCAATCTAAGATGCCCATGTTTAAGGAGGATTGGGATGATTATTTTCGAGCTAAGTACGGAGATGGGAATGTTAAATGGAAATTCACATCAACACCTGAACTAGAAAAACATATAAGGGATAGGGAATTTTACGATCCTGCTACTGGAGAACCTCACAAAAATAAAAAAGGGATTGTTGGTGCACATAACGAGAAAGAGTTTTACAAAAATGATGTAAAAGTTGTAGACTCAAATAAGGTTTACGATATTTATGGAAGAGA
The DNA here is from genome assembly GCF_038002865.1 of Paenibacillus sp. FSL H3-0321. Lineage (NCBI taxonomy): Bacteria > Bacillati > Bacillota > Bacilli > Caryophanales > Paenibacillaceae > Paenibacillus > Paenibacillus sp. FSL H3-0321. The sequence goes on from NZ_JBBODH010000001.1 coordinate 448,103, forward strand.
AGTGAAGGGAATTACACAAGTTGAATATAGTGTTCCAGAGCTGGATGCAAAAACAAGACAACCGACTGGTAACTATAATCAAAAAACTAATACGAAAACCATTTATGATCCAGAGATAATATCAGATGGCGAGTACATTAGAAGTGGATTGGAAGCTGCAGAGGATGCTTTGGCAAAGGAGTCATCTGGAGTCTTGCCAACTGTTTGGTTAGGCGTGGATTCAAAAGGTGTATCATGGATTGGATATTTTAGAAATGGCAAAATTGATTCGTTTTTTCCGGCAACACCTAATCCATAGGAGGAAGAAGAATGAAAAACTTATTAGATTCTACTGATTTGGTCAATATAGAGCATTCACCAATTCATCATTTAATTAATGCTTGTTATCATCAAGGATCTTTTAAAAAAGCTGTGAAGTATTTAAGTACTAAAGTTGGTTTCGGTATTGATTTGGGTGATTTTACTTTCTGGAACGATTTGGATGAATATGACAAGGCTTTATATGAAGATGAGTTTAACGGTATTCATATTGAACTTGGAAGTGAATCAGTAATTCTTGATTATGAAATCTTTTATTATTATCTTGAGTTAGCTGCGAAAAGATATATTGAAAAAAAACAGGAGGATGAACAAGATTTTCAAGAGTATTTCGAAAACATGAAAAAAATTCTGAACATCAAGGGTATTGTATAGCTTAAACGTTGGTGGGGGCTACCCAGTGCCGAATGAACCCACCATTCAACCAAAAACACATATAACCCATGTAATACCCGTATAAAGATTTCTCCATTTCGGCTGTACGCACATCAAATGCTTTAATTTTATAACCTAATTATCGATATTCCGTTGCATTAAACAGGTCGATTATGGTCAGATACCACCATGATTGACCTGTTTTTTGTTATGTTCGCTTTCTCGCAGGATTTTCAAAATGCTATGTAACTGTAGAATACGCACCGCCCCGATAAGAAAGATGAAATAGCAATGTTAATCGCATCTTTTAGGGGAGATACAGCGGATTTCAATTCCGCATCAGAAGCAACACAGGAGAACACTTCCTACATCAGCAAGAATTTCTTTGAGTTTGACGGCAACGGGAGTATGAAACCAACCGAGTTTCAAAAGGAAAGAACAAGACAGAGTATCGAGCGGCGGCAACTCTAACAGAACGTCAAGCAAGCTGATATAATAATGGTAGTCGGAAGAACCAGTTGCCACCTTCTTTATTTCCAAGTTTAAGATAACAACTTAGGGGACGGGTAATGATGCTAAGATACCTAGAACAGGACCAGAATGGGATGAGTATTTCCGTTCAAAATATGGCGATGAAAATGTAGACTGGAAAACTAGTTCTGAGTACAAGCTATATGGTGAAAAGTATATTCCTTATACACCTAAAATCAGACCCAATGCTGTTATCACTAAGCCGTCACTGCCTAAAGGAGGAAAGCCAGAAGGAAATTATGCTCCTATTAAAGGTAAAGATGTCCGAGGATTAAAAAGACAAAATGAAGCCGCGAATGTACTAGCGGAAAATGGATATCGTACGACAATGCTTGATGAAGTCCCCAATGGAAATGGATTTGATGGAAACGGCTATGGTATTGATCCTGGTAAAAGTCCAGACTTCATTATTGAAAGGCAGGTTTATGATTGTTATGCGCCGGATATAGATACGAAACTAAACAACATTCTCAGAACCCTCAGAGAGAAAACTACAAAACAAGCGAGAAGAATAGTATTAAATTTAAATGATTATCCTGTTGAAAAAAGAACTGAGCTTATTGAATTTATAAAAAGTCAAACGAAAAAAGATTTAAAACATTTAGATGAACTATTGATCATCGAAGATCGCCAAGTAACTAGAGCGTACTGGAGGTTTGAGTAAATGGACTTTTGGCTATCTATTGGTTTTAATTTGCCTAGAGAAGAATTGAGTAAATTACTCTATAATATGATAAGCGAAGTATTATTTGTAGAATTAATTGATTATGAGGCAGAAGTAAGGGATAACTCTGATACTCAATGCGTAAGAGTCGGTTGTACATATTTTTCAATGAGCATTAATTTAGATGATGAGGATGAATATATTGAACGTTATCGTAAGCTGAATCTTGAAACGCATGGTGTAGATACAAACGTTGATATTAGTATCCAATTTATATCACGTACTTTTGATACCGGTTGGTTAAAATTCCTTGAACTTATCGGGAAATTATTACAATTTAGTAGTCAGGATTTGGTTGTTGAAGATGATTCCTCATATCCACTATTGAAGAGAATTGACGGGTGTTTATTTATAAATAGTAGGCTAGATGAATATCGAGCGTGGTATATGACTAAAGAAAATCTAGCACTATTGAATTATCCTTATGAAGAAGAGGATTTTTTTAAAGATAGTGAAGAAGAAAAGTGAAGGTTTTTCCAATTTTTTTGAGTCCTATCAATAACCTTATTAACCAAGCCACAATGCGAGCTAACCGCCCGTGTTGTGGTCTTTTTTCGTTTTTTTTAATATGGATGGCGGTGGTTGATGAAATTGACCCCACCCAGTGCCGAATGAACCCATCATTCAACCATTAACAAATATAGCCCATGTAATACCCGTATAAAGATTTCTCCATTTCGGTTGTACGCATATCAAATGCTTTAGTTTTATAACCTAAATAACGCTATTCCGTTACATCAAACAGGTTGATTATGGTCAGTTATCACCATGATTGACCTGTTTTTTGTTATCTTTGCTTTTCTCCACTTTTTTCAAAATTCATCACAGCTGTAGAATACTCCGCCACGATAGGGAAGTAGAGAAACCATGAATCACATCTATCATGGTCGATAGCACGACAATTAAAAGTAAGGGCGGTGATTATGAAATCATTTAATTTTTTCCGCAACAGAACTGACCAGTGCAGCGATTGTTAGAGCGTAAGGAAGAAATCTACTGACGAGCAGTTAACATATATAGGTAAGGATACGTTTCAGGATAGCCGCCTTTCCTGCTTCATTGCCGTCACAGGGCAGAACACTCAATAGGGGCAACGAAAATGAATGACTTATGGCTGAAAAAGAGCAATCAAGCCGCCAGTACTGACCACAGCCGCACCTCAGAAAAACAAGCAGCCGGGAGTTATGGAACGACTGCTGGATGCAACGGGAATACGTCAACTGGTGGACCAGATGAAGCCTGTCCTGGAGCCCGCGCTGGATGACTGGCTGCTGCAGAATGTCGTGCCGCAGAAACCAGATTATCTGAGCAAAAAAATGGAGAAAACAGTATACTTATCTCGATATACGTTCCAGGTATTAATCCTAGACCCCCAAATGCTGGTCGCGGAGTTCAACCTCTTATTCGGCGTGGTGGCGATCATCTCGGCGATTCCGACAGCCGGAGGATCGTTATATCTCTTGGCGGCTGCAGACATCGCCTTTAGTAGGCGTGATCGTGGTCAACGTGGAGAAGCTGAACGATCTCAAGAACGGAAACGCCTATACGAATCCGACCTTCCTCGGCATGGACCAGTCACTGCTGGATGGACTGGGGATTGGCATCGCCTTTGTGAGCCTGGCCAGTCTGCTCAAGCACGGCTTGTATAAGGCAGCGGATAAAATAGCGAACCGCAAGAATATTGCGGCGCTGGATGATGCTTTGAAGGCGTTGACGAACGAAGCGGACACCGCTGCTAGACTTAAAACAAACCTGCCCCAGGAAATGGTGGTTAAAGATGGCGGTTTGATGGATGACCTAGCAAGGAGCAAGAGTCTTGCAGGGGCAGATGATGCCAGGACAGTGGGAAAACCAAAAGCGGAGGGTTCGTCGCGGTCGGTTGAGGGGACGGCTAAAGTAACGAAAACAAAAAAGGAAAAGATTGATCCGCCACCTTATGATAGAGAGAAAATACTAAGAAACATTGAAGAAAGTAAAAAAGCTCGTGAAGCCTCTAATTTCGATAAGTATTTACAGAAAGAAAAGGAGCTTCTTGAGATGTTGAACAAGGGGACGGGTGAAGCTCCTCCTATAAAACCTATTGAACCAAGAGGCGAACCCAATGTATTTATTCCTGCATTTAAGGGTGAGGAAATAGCTATAAATATTTATGATAGAATGAGATTAACAGGTTTAGACAAGAAAGAACTGGAAACTATTTCAAAAAACACTGGATTAAGTTTAGATGAAGTTACTGCAATGAAAAAGCATTTGTTTTTAACTAAGCATGCTAATTTAGTAGATGAAAATGGTAAGGATTATTATGAAGGTTATTTCACACCAGATATTAACGTAGCGTATGGATGGGGAAAAGCATTAAGTACTGAACTATCACCTGCTGAAAAGGCATGGTATAGAGAACTAGCCGATCACGAATTAGCAGAAAGCAAACTGAAGCAAGAAGGAATGCCTATCCGTAAAATTGAGTCATTTAAGAATGGTAAACCATCAGATGGAGACCCTCCTGGTGCCCATGATTTAGCACCTCCTCAACCAGGTGACTTTCCAGAGATCGAGTACAACCAATTGGGAGATATTAGTAAAAAAATAAGAAAGTTTTTAGATAATATGGAGGGAAAAGATGAATAAGGTTTTTGAAGAAGCTAAATGCATTATTCGAAATATTGATTGGAGCCATGTTGAGTTTAAGAGACCGTCATATGTTGTGTTGTTGTCTGAGCACCTGAGAAGAAGCTCATTATTCTATGATTATTTTCACAAAGATTCGATGAGAATAATAGTATTTAGTGCTATGGAATTAATCGATATGCAATTACCTAAAAATATATTAGATGAATGTACGGAATCACTCCAAAATGTAAAAGGTATTTTTGTCAGAGAAGTGTGTATACATTATTTGGAATGGGCTTATTTGATAGGGGAGGGTGTGCCGATCGCTGTTCAGTTTCAGGAGCTATATTTACCCATAATAAAGCTATTTGAAAGAGGGGGCAGAATACAATATGATAAAGGACTGTTGATTATTGGGGGATTAACTTGTTCGCGATTTGTATCTTTGGAGTCTAGTTTGTTTGAACCAGAGGATATTAGTGATAGTTATCTAGATGAGATAGATAAAGATGTTTCGAATAAGTAAATATTGTAAAATATTTCATATAACTATCTTTCAACACAATCAACAACGCCACAATGCGAGCTATCCGTCGTGTTGTGGTTTCTTTTTTGTCCATCACTATATGCTAAAAAATACAATTATATAAGTGGTGGCTATTAAAAAAATACCCCACCCAGTGCCGATTGAACCCATCATTTAACTAATAACACATCTAACCCATGTAATACCCGTATAAAGATTTCTCCATATCGGTTGTACGCACATCAAATGCTTTAATTTTATAACCTAAATAAACGCTATTCCGTTACATCAAACAGGTTGATTATGGTCAGATACCACCGTAATTGACCTGTTTTTTGTTATCTTCGTTTTCTTACGCTTTTTTTCAAATTTACTCACAACTGTAGAATACACCGCCCTGATAGGGAGGATGAAATGTAGCGAAAAATTGCATCTTTTAAGATAGATACCGCCACTATTCAGAGTAGGACGGCTAAAACGAAGGTTTTTTCATATCGTCCGCAACTTAATTAAACCGTTCAGCGATTGTTACAGCGCAAGGAAGAAATCTGCTGACGAGCAGTTAACATATAACAGGCAGGGAACGTATAAGGCTAGCCACCTGCCCTCTAATTAAGCCCGAAATTCATGAAAAAATTCGGGGAGGGGGCCTGCTCAAGCACGGCTTGTATAAGGCAGCGGATAAAATAGCGAACCGCAAGAATATTGCGGCGCTGGATGATGCTTTGAAGGCGTTGACGAACGAACCGGACATCGCTACTAGACTTAAAACAAACCTGCCCCATGAAATGGTGGTTAAAGATGACGGTTTGATGGATGACCTAGCAAAGAGCAAGAGTCTTGCAGGGGCAGATGACGCCAAGACAGTGGGAAAACCAAAAGCGGAGGGTTCGTCACAGTCGGTTGAGGAGACGGGTAAATCAAAGCCAAAGGATAGAGAAGAACATGAAAGAAAAGAAAGAGAGCAATCAAAAACTGAGGGTACGGGTAAAGTAACGAAATCAGAAAAGAAAAAGATTGATCCGCCACCTTCCTGACTCGAATTCCTTTGGTTTTGATCCTCCAGGAGCACACGACGCAGCTGATCCTCAACCTAAAGGTGAGTTTGATGGGGCGTTTAGCTATAATCTTAAAGAACAAGGTAAGATAGAAAAACAACTAGAAAAAGAAAAAGGAGAATAAATGTGGGATATTTAAATCAGGCGATTAAACGTATTTCCGCAATAGATTGGAGCTGTCTTGGAGAACAGGAAACTATGTCACATAGTTATTTGTGTCGAGAGTACTTAAGAAGAGCAACCAAATTTTTAAGAGATTATCCAGGTACTTGTGTACCTCCTTTTATTATGATTTCAAATTCGATCACTGAGCCACAAGAAAACATTGAGATGATTGAAATAGTGAATGAAATAAATAATTCTTACCATAGGGCTCTCGTTACGAGTTATCTTGAATTATGCGCTCTTATTGATGAAAAAAATCCAATTGCTATGGATAACAAGGATTTGATTGAACCAGCAATAAAGCTATATGAAAGAGGTGGCTTTTTCTATAGAAGGGAAGGATATATATATATAAATGGTATTTCTATTATAATTGCAGATGTTGCTTGGGATGAACAGGAACCACTAGATATTAGTGATGAAACCTTGGATGCGCTAGATAATGGTTGTATCGAGTAAAAATCGAACGGGAAGATGATGAATTAAATAAAGTTGTAATGCACATTGATGCAAAACATTTAATTATTCAAAATCTATATTTATATGTTAGTGAATTGCCTCTTCTACGAATACTCAAAGAAAAATCAAATGACCAATTTAAGGATATAACTTTTACAGAGGTAAATAATGGGTTTGTAATTGTAAAAAAAGAATGTGTTATAAGTATTGTTAAGGATACTGAGAAGGTATAGAGAAGAGTTTTTGTTAAACATATTTAAGAATATTAATACATCTTTAAAGTAAGATCATATAATACAACTAACAACCAAACACTTAAAAATAAAAACATTTGATAAACTTTCAAAAAAGTATACTTGAATGGTTCGAAAAGATTTTAACAGATCAAGGTTGGAATCTTGATGACCTTATTGTTTCCAAAACGCCACACCCCACAATTCCTGGAGTCTATCAAATTCAGTATAGACTTCCAGCACTTGATAGGGAATTGAAAGTAATACCTGATCAGTATAAAATATCTCACATCCTAAAACTGTATATGATCCAAGTGTAATCTCGAATGATCAAATAATACTATGGGGGGAAAGAAGCGATGGCGAATGGAGAAATTGTGGGTAGGGAAATTCGAGGAACAGTATCGAATGGTTTAAAATTCACGGGATACCTTGATGAAAATGGAAAAGTGACAAATTTCTTTCCGACCATATCAGAATAATTTTTAGGAGGATGATTTGATGAGTGTCAAATTAACAGAGAAAGAATTAGTGGAAATATATTATCGACACCTTGAGGGGAAATATTTTTTAGAAGCACTTAAAAACTATTGCAATGGAAATGGGTTTGGTGGTAGTGAGAGTGTTTGGTGTGTTTTTGCTGGTGAGTTAGATGAGTGGGAAGAAGGTTATTTCGGAGATGCGGGAGTTTGTTATTTTTTTGACTACCCTGCGGTACAGGAAGATCAGACAATTGTATTGGATTACCCAACTTTCTATCAGTATCTAAATGAAGCAAGTATGGACTATTTAATACGGAATCCAATTGTTAAGAATGAGGTTGAAGCTCGATTAATGGAAATCAAACAAAAGTTCAATATTGCATAAGTTGGCGAGAACATCTCTAACCCATATTATGACTTAGATAGATGTAAATAATCAAATCCTGTTTACAAGCGATAGTTGCGACGCATTCTGCATCGCTAAGGTACTCCTTGAAAGACTCGATGAACTGCCGGATGCGAATCCGCAAGACTTGTACTGGATATTAGGTCAATTGGTAGCAAGGCGGAACGTTATCGTCAAACATGCCAGTGGCTTGAAGAATCAAATGCATCAACAATTAAGCTATCACTATCCGTCCTATAATAAGTTCTTCTGTGACATTGACGGTAAAGCCGCCCTTGCCTTTTGGGAGAAGTATCCTGCTCCGCATCAAGTGTTAACGGTGGGGGTGGATGAACTAGCGGAGTATTTACGTGAAGCGAGTCATAACACCTGTTCCACTCGTAAGGCAGAAGGAATACTGGGATTGGTGAAGCAGGACGGTGAGACAAAGCGGAACTTCCAAGGGGCACCGACCGATTACAAGCTAGAGTCGATGGACGGGATTAGCACCATTGCAGCGGCAGAACTGGTCGCTGAAATCGGAGACATCCGCCTCTAATGCAGACAAGCTAACCCGATTCGCCGGAATTGCTCCTGTCCGCTTTAGTTCGGGCGGCAAGGGCAAAGACCAAGCCAGTGGACAAGGTAATCGTGTGCTGAATGCCATCTTCCATAACCTCGCCGTACAGCAAATTCAAGTTGCAAAAGGAAAGAACAAGACACTGCGTAATCCCTTGTTCTACGAGTTCTACCAACGGAAGCTAGCAGAAGGAAAGACCAAGAAGCAAGCCCTAATATGCGTCATGAGAAGGCTTGTAAACATTATCTACAGCATGATGAAGCACAAGACAGAGTATCGGGCGGTAACTCTAACAGAGCGTCAAGTAAGTTGATATAATGGGTGGTAATTGGTAATCCAGTTGCCACCTTCTTTATTCCCAAGTTTCAGATTACAACTTAGGGGACGGGTAATGTTCCTGAATCAATACCTACCCTTAAAAAGGTTGATTTGAATGAATACTAGCGTGTAGATGTTTATAAACCCACATTTATGGATGAATTTCAAGAAAAATAATATAAAGCTGCATCAAAGGATTATGATGATATTAGAAGTGTTGGTATGACTGATATTGAACAGGTTGCAAAAAATACTGGTATGACTATAGAAGAAATTAGGGCTATGAAACAACACATGTTTTTTGATACACGTAAAATCCCTTTAGATAATCAAAGTTATAGAGTTGGCCACTTTACTCCTGATTTAGAAGTTGGGTTTATATGGTAATAAGCACAAAAAGGTGAGCTGGATCCAAAACAAAAAAAAGTGGTTTCAAGAGTTAGCTAAACATGAATTAACTGAAAGTGAAAAAACGAAACAAGGCTACCCATATAAAAATCCTGGTTCGTATCAAAAAGATAGTGATGATTTTGGTTCAGATCCTCCTGGTGCACATGATGTAGCTTCTGATCAACTTTCATTTGAACTCCCTGGAGCATAAGAATATTATTCGAAAAAAGTTCTTGGGCAATAAAAATAGAGAAGATGGAGCGAAATAATTGATGGAAAATTTTAATCAGGCAATTAAGCGTATTTCTGCAATAGATTGGAGTTGTATTGGAAACAAGCAAGCAAGATCACATGTTTATTTGAGTAAAGAATACTTAAGAAGAGCATCAATATTTTTCCAATATTATCCTGGTCCTTGTAGGTATCCTTTTATTATCATTTCAAATTCGATAACTAAGTCACAAATGAGTGTTGATGAATTACAAATACTAATGGAGATTGACAATAGTTATGTTAGAGAAATTGCTACCAGTTATTTAGAGTTAAACGTACTCATTGATGAAGGAAATCAAATAGCTATTGATAATAAAGATTTGTTTGAGCCAGCAATAAAGCTATATGAAAGAGGTGGCCATTTCTTTATTAGGTCAGGTTATTTGAATGTAGCTGGTGCTACTGATTTTCTTTCGCTTGCAAATCGAGTTAAAAGGGAACCTCTTGATATAAGTGATGAAACCTTGGATGCACTTGACAATGGACATGTTGATTAATTTATGGATTTGTTCGGATTATAAAACAACTTACAATACAAACAACGCCACAATGCGACCTAACCGCCGTGTTGTGGTTCTTTAATTATCCGCCACTATATGGGCGGCTCTCTATCAAAGACCCCACCCAGTGACGAATGAACCCATCATTCAACCAATAACACATCTAACCCATGTAATACCCGTATAAAGATTTCCCCATTTCGGTTGTACGCACATCAAATGCTTGAAAAGTATAACCTAAATAACGCTATTCCGTTACAATGAACAGTTTGATTATGGTTAGATGTTACCATGATTGATCTGTTTTTTTGTTATTTTCGTTTTCTTGCGTTTTTTCAAATTCACTCGCAACTGTAGAATACACCGCTCTGATAGGGAGGATGAAACAGCAGTGAATTATCGAACATTCTTAAAATGCTCAGAGATAAAACTACGGGTCAAGCTAGAAGAATAGTGTTAAATTTAAATGATTATCCTGTTGGAGAAAGGTCTGAACTTATTGAGTTTATATTAAGTCCAACTCACAAGGATTTAAAACATTTAGATGAACTATTAGTCATTGTAGGTCGTCAAGTAACTAGAGAGTACTGGAGGTTTTCATTGTATATTGGTTCTAATTTGCCTAAAGAAAAATTGGGGAATTTGCTCTACAATATGATATGCGAGGTATTATTTGTACAATTAATTGATTATGAGGCAGAGGTAAGGGATCAATCTGATACTCAATATGTGAGCATCGGCTGCCCTTATTTTTCTATGAGCATTAATTTAGATGATGAGGTTGACTATACAGAACGTTATCGGAAGGCGAATCTTGAATCGTATGGTGTAGATACAAATGTTTTTATTAGTATTCAATTTATAACGCGTACATTTGATATAGGATGGTTAAAGCTACTTGAAAAAATCGGTAAATTATTGCAGTTAAACAATCTGGATTTGGTTGTTGAGGATCACACCACGTACCCTCTATTGAAAAGAGTTAAAGGGCACTTGATTATTAATAGTAATTTAGATTACCGAACATGGTATATGACAAAAGAAAACCTAGCACTATTGAATCACCCTTATGAAGAAGATTTTTTATAGATGGTGAGTATAGAAGGTAATCTCTTCCTAATTTATTGAGTAATAAAATGACATAAGCGTTTGTTAATATTTTTGAGGTCTGTCAATTATTTTGTGTAACCAGTCGTTCAATACCACAATACGAGACAGCCACCCGTATTGTGGTATTTTTTGTCATAGTTCCTATCCTAGTTGTTAATGAATTGCCCCCACCCAGTGCCGAATGAATCAGGCAGCAAGGCATTCTTCGAAAATGAATTATGCCAAATGCTCAACTCAAAAATGTGTATAACTACCAGGAATGAAGTCCAAGCGTTCATTTCGGTTCTACGTATAATAACGTATAAAACTTGGAAGGGGAAATGATAGATGGCAACAATTATAAGTTATGGTTCAAAGGCGTTAAATCCATTAGGAGCTGTTGCATTAACAATTCCACCGGGGCAAAATATTGGGATACTTGATACCTCAGTAGTTATTCCTCCGGAAAATCCTGCTTCTTTCTCAAATAGAGTTGAGTTAAAAGGAAGTATTAACATTGACCAGATTGTAACTCCTGATAATTTCAATGTTGTAATTCTCAGAGCTGGGACAGTAATATATCGCTCTCATATTCGACTTGTGGGTACAGCAAATCCTGAAATTAAGCAAATAAATGTTCTATGGGTTGATGGTGCCCCTTTGGGCGTTATAAACTATCAATTGGGTATTGAAAATTCGAATCCGGGCACTACCTTCATCACTATAGTTGGACCAGTAGTATTTACTGCGACAGCTATTGGAGGAGATGGCGTAATTTAAGTTCTGCACTAAGATTTGCGTCCAACCAGGTAACAAAAGCGACATTCGCTGAAGTAGTTAACCACGCCCCTGTGAAAAGCATTGGACAGTTGAACCGATCTGGTTTAGCTGTCTTTTTTTCATGGGCATATACGTAATTAGAACGATTTCTGAAAAGGGCTTTTATGGCAGATAATTAGCAGGTATCGGCTAAGGAACTAAGTTCTTATCCTCCGATGTCAGAAGACATGAACATAGTCCCATTAGAGCCAGGCACGGTTATCAAGCGAAATAAAAAACCACTTAGGCTCGGAAATCCCAAGCTTAAGTGGTTAATCGTGCTTTTATATCTTATAACAACCTTAAGTTGTCGGATTCAATGCCCCTTGATACTCATTCATTAAATTGTCGATAATCTGCTGGACGGACAAAATCTCTTTAATCTCATGGACTCTGGACCCAGCAAAAACCAAACCGTTCTTAACATCTCCTCTAAGGGAAGTAAGCAGAGATTCCATTGTACAGAAGCGATGTGAACAAACCTTTAGACAATCATAGCATTTGACTATCTTTATTTTGGCATTATCACTGATCCGGTCTGTAAATTCATTCCGAATTGCTCTACCTTCTAGACCCACTGTAGACTTGATGAGGACAGTATCTCCTTGCTGAGCATCTACATACTTTTGCTTGAAGGCTAAGGGAGCATCACACTCATGGCTAGCCACAAAGCGGGTACCCATTTGAACACCAGATGCGCCAATCCGAAGGGCTTTTGCGATATCATCGCCTGTCAGAATCCCACCCGCAGCAATAACCGGAATCGAAACGGCCTCTAAGACTTCAGGAAGGATATCAAACATGGATCTGTCTGTACCTAAATGGCCCCCAGCTTCGAACCCTTCCACAACGACTGCGGAGGCACCAAGTCTTTCGGAAATTCTGGCTAATTTGGCGGATGAAACAATAGTTACCACAGGAGTACCATATTCTTTACCCCAAGCATAAATATCTCTAGAAATTCCGGCTCCAGAAATAATAAAGTCAACCTTTTCTTCCAAAGCAACCTTCATTTTTTCGGCAAAATCCTTTACTGCGAATAGTACATTCACACCGATATAGCCAATCCCTTTAGAGAGTTCTCTTGTTTTGCGAATATGCATTCTCAGCTCTTCAGTAGTGATCCCTGTACCAGAGATGGTGCCGATCCCGCCTGCATTGGCTACAGCAGCGGCTAGTCCACTTAAGGATATGCCTACGCCCATTCCACCTTGAATAACAGGAACTCTGGATTTAATATGTCCGAATTGGATTGTTGGAAGTTTCAATTACACACCTCTTTCACAAGTTGTAAACATTATAAAAACTCCTCTGGAGTAATTAGCTATAACTTAACACAGTTAAGTCTTTCCCGATGTGACTGTGAGCATGCTCAAACTATGTTAAATATCATGTCTTTCAAGTATGCCTCTTTTTATGACACTCTATTAACGAACGATAAAATTGTCTTAACTGGAAACCATTTTTTAGATTGTGTTATTCTGTCTAATAGTGAACTCAATTTAGAGAGCGGGATGTTACTTGAAAAGAAACATATTATATATTGAAGATAATGAGAAAATAGGCAGTTGGGTAAAAGAAGAATTGGAACAGCGAGGATTTTCAGTTCAGTGGCTGCTTTCTGGTGATGGAGCCGAAAAAGAAGTAAATCAGCATGAAATCGTTATTTTGGATATCATGTTACCCGGTTTAGACGGATTTACAGTGGGAAAACGATTAAAAAAGGCAGCTCCTGCTGTTCCTATTTTGCTGTTAACTGCCCGAACATCGATAGATGATAAGGTAGAAGGTTTACAATTTGCTGATGACTATTTAACGAAACCATTCCATACGGAGGAATTAGTTGCAAGATTAGAAGTATTAATCCGTCGAAGTGGCGTAACACATTCCGAACGTATTTCATTAGGAAATGATATTGAATTAGATCCAGAAGTTCAAATGGTATTTGACAAACACACAGGAGAAGAAATTATATTGACAGGGAAACAACATCAAATTTTAATGTACTTCTTACGCCACCCTAATCAAGTTTTACCAAAAGAACAAATCTATGAAGCCGTTTGGGAAGAAGCTTTTATAACAGGTGATAAAACATTAATGGTACATATCCATCGACTGCGCCAAAAGTTGGAACGTCATCCGGATTCCCCAGAGATTATTGAAACGTTGAAGGGAATAGGTTATCGGGTGAAACTATGAAACAGACTAAATCATTATTTCGTCGTTTTCTAAAAGGACATTTTCTATTTATCTTTTTTCCTCCGATTGTACTTATTTTCTTATCTGCGTTTATTGAGTCTCCTTTTAATGAAGAAGAGCTGAATAAGTTAAATTATTTTTACGTTGTACTGCTATTGTTTGGTTTTATTATTGTAGCATTTGTTGTAATATCTTGGATTTTCTTCTTGAGGCTTCGTAAACGTCTCACCCGCTTACAGGAAGTCATGTCATTTTCAGCTAATAATAATTCATTTCCTAAACCAATATCTGTTCAAAGAGATCGTATGGATGAAATAGACCAGTTAGGAAGTTCTTTTAATTGGATGATTCAGCAGCTTGAAGACAGCCGCAAGCGAGAATATGAAGAGGAATTATTACGACATCGGCTCATTGCGAATTTATCTCACGACTTACGAACGCCACTTACTATTTTGAGAGGACATATCACCAGATTAAATAAAGAAGCAATAAGTTTAGAAGGACAAAACTCATTAACAGAGATGAACTATACGATTACAAGAGTCGGAGATCTAATGGATGATTTACTTTCCTATACATTGCTTACATCAGGGAAACATCCTTTTGGGCCCATTTCAACAGATATTGGACGTTTAGTAAGAGCATCTGTTGCTGCGTGGTATCCTGTATTTGAAGAAAAAGAAATTCAGGTTGATGTTGATTTACCGGCAGAGGAGACTTTTTATTGGAAAGCAGATCCTAAATGGATGACACGGGTTCTGGACAATTTATTTCAGAATATTCTTCGCCACGCAGCAGAGGGGAAATATGTACACATTATGGTAGATGTAGAAAAAGAACAGATCCTTGTTGCAGACAGAGGTCCAGGTATGGATAACTCTTCCTATGGGCGTGGGGCGGGAATTGGTTTATCGGCTTCAAATTATATGTTGAAAAAAATGAAGCTGAAAGCTGACTTTACATCAAATGAAAATGGCACAAGAGTGGTTATTGGTAGAGCTAAACCTAAAGGTAACCCAGAATTAAACAGCATGATCACCGGGATGTAACTTTGCTTCTTTATAATTAGAACCATAACAGAAAGGAAGTGTTATGGTTGCTTACAGTTGATAACTTAGTCAAACATCGCGGAACTGGGGAAATCTTATCAGGTATTAGTTTTAAAGCTAGACCAGGCAGAGTAACTGGTTTTTTAGGTCCAAATGGGGCAGGTAAAAGCTCTACACTTCGCATCCTGCTTGGATTAGATCGTGCCACCTCAGGGAGTGCGCTAATTAATGGAAAGCCATTCGCAGAATTACATAATCCTCTAGCAACAGTAGGTGCCGCACTTGATGGATTTGGAGCTCATCGTATGCGAACAGGACGGGCACATTTGCGATGGATTGCCCGTGCCGCAGGATTATCCCGCTCACGTGTCGAGGAAGTTCTGGAAATAGTGGGTCTTACTAATGCGGCTGGCAAAAGAGTTGGAAGTTATTCCCTTGGTATGGGAAGAAGACTTGGAATGGCTGCTGCATTACTTGGTGATCCACAAATATTGATTTTAGATGAACCCGTAAACGGGCTCGACCCAGAAGGAATTCGTTGGATTCGGACATTTTTACGTGAACGTGCTGAGTCTGGAAACACGGTGTTACTGTCCAGTCATCTAATGGGAGAGCTTGCAGAGACTGTTGATGATGTGGTGATTATTAAACATGGAAAAATCGTTGCAGATGGAACATTGGAAGAAGTAATAGGTAACCATTCCACGCTGGAGGAAGCCTTTTTTGCCCTGACATCTGAAAATGCAGGTGAGGTTGTATGAGAGCATTCAACGCGGAACTATCTAAATTGTTCTCCCTGCCGGGCATTTGGCTTGCCTTTCTTCTTGGAGCATTTGCCCCAGCGGTCATTGCTGCCTTGGACAGTATAGCAGAAAAAGATGCGATTATAGCTGGAGTTAGCACACGGCTATCGGAAGTTGGATATATTGGCTTAGCTCTTGGTGTGCAAGGTGTCATTATTCTTGGTGTGCTTGCTGTCAGCAGTGAGTATTTGACAGAGAGCAGTGAATCTGGTGGAGGACAACAGATTACAACAAGTTTAACTGTTGTTTCATCCCGATTTCTTTTTTTGCTGGCAAAAGCAGGCGCTGTGACAGTGATCAGCATACTGTTATGTATTGTTGCTATTATGACAACTGTATCAGCAACGCATCTTATTCTTGGTGAATATGCTCCTGCATTTGAATGGTCTAAACTTATCGGTGCAGTTTGTTACTGGACATTCACTGCTCTTTTAGCCTTTGGGATTACTGTTCTAACAAAGAATGGTATTATCCCGCTTGCTGTGCTCATGATAAATTCATCCGTTGTATCATTTAGTGTCCTGCTTTCTAAGGTTACAAAGTTGGCGTTTTACTTACCAGATAGGGCCGGCGCTGAAATGTTTATATTTATGAGCGACAGATTTCACACCCCGTTCACAGGCGGTGTAGTCATGTTTGCCTGGGTAGCCGTTATTTTCATTGTTGCAGCTATTGTATTCCATAGGAGGGACGTTGCATCATGAGTGTCTCATCTAGTAGAAAGATAACACAAATCCTTGGTGCTGAACTGGATAAATTAGTTACATTACCATTGATATGGCGCACTCTTATGGGTACCTTCATTCTTAATTTAGGTTTAGCCGCAGCTTTTACTTCTGCTGGTCTACAAGGAGCTGCAGGAACGCAGAGTATACTGAATATAGGACTTTCTTCTATGGGATATCTTCAAGCAGGCTTCATTATTCTTGGTATCTTCGCTACTTGTTCGGAGTATACGGGTGGACAAATTCGAACTACTTTAACTACGATACCTTGGCGTGAGTTCCAATTATCCACGAAGCATTTGGCATTGGCAATTATAACTATTCCTGCTGCGTTTATTATTACTGCATCAGGTGTACTATATACTTCTATCATGATGAGAGACATAGCAGTAGTGATAGAAATAGACACAATGATACAAACATTAGCAGGTGCAACAGGCTATCTAACATTAACCACACTTCTCAGTGCAGCTATAGGTGCTTTATTAAGAAGAACCACTCCTGCCTTAGTGGTATTGCTTGGTTATTATTTCATTGTCAGTCCATTGTCGAGAGATTTTCTACCTAGTATTAAAAATTATTTTCCGGATACGGCAGGATATTATATGTATATGCCGCCTTCCTCTGATGAGATAAATGTCCTTACACCCATGCAAGGGACAGGTATTTCAATGTTATGGACACTGATCTTTTTTGCAGCAGCTATTGTATTTTACCGTAAACGAGATGCGTAAGTTTATTCCATCGATGAATCCCACGGGATGTTCTTGAGAAAATTGAGTGGGAATAGCTTAGGAACAAAAATACTCTCTTTTAACTGCTTGTATAGCAAATAGAAGAGAGTATTTATTATATTGGGTGAGTAAAGTAGTACTCGAAGTATTTAATTTATAATTCCAAAGCTAGTATTAGTTATATATTTCGGTTCATTGCTATGCAGGACATGAGAAGGGTTTCGCAGGTTTGACTGTCATGATAACGTTCTTTCTGTGCCTGTTCATACTCCGTTCATATTGCCGTCACGAAGGGGACATCTTGGTTGATTACACTTTGAATATGTCGCTAGCGCGGCTCTACAGATATAAAGACAGGAGAAGATGAACGTGACAGGAACGGTGGAAATCAAGACAGGGAACAGAATCCGCAAAAAACATAAACTATGGTTGAAAATAATAGGAGGTCTTCTCGGGGCGCTTGTCCTGTTCATGGGCATCTTGTTTATCGTTAATGTGATCAGTAACGGGGTCGAGAAAAAGAAAATCGAACCGTACGGCCAGTATGTCAATGTGGATGGTAAAAAAATGAATGTGTTTATTCAAGGCAGCGGCGAACAGACAATCGTCCTTCTTCCTGGACAAGGAACTCCGTCGCCAGTGCTTGATTTCAAATTGCTGATAGATGAATTGTCTCCCGAATACAAAGTCGTAGCGATTGAGCCGTTCGGATACGGGTTGAGCGACGAAACTGAGAAGGCAAGAACAACAGAGAATATCGTCAGTGAAGTTCACGAAGCTGTGCAGCAGTTGGGTATTGACCGTTACGTTCTTATGGGACATTCCATCACTGGACTATACGGAGTGTCTTACGTGAACAGCTACCCGGATGAGGTTCTTGCTTTTGTCGGCATCGACAGCAGTGTTCCGAATCAGCCCGGCATGGATGTCAAATTGCCTCTGAAATCCATGCAGTTTCTGCAAAAATCAGGTCTGATGAGATTGCTCCAAAAGGTGAGCGAAGATCCATATGAGTCACTTGCCTTCGATGAGTATACTAAAGAACAAATGCGTCTCATTTCGAATCAAGTCGCGACCAATCCAACAATGATGAATGAGCTCAGACATCTCGGTACCAATTTCAAAAATGGAGAACAACTTACCTACCCTAACGATTTGCCGGTGCTTCTCTTCGTCCAGTCGAATAACGAGAACAATGAGCAGTGGGTTCCGCTGCATGAGGCACAAGTCAAACAATCGGCACAGGGAAAAATGATCCCGATGGAAGGCTCACATTACCTGCATCATACGAAATTCAAAGAAATCGCCGGGGCATTCAAAGCGTACATGAAGCAAATACAACCTTTCAAATAATAAGAGTAGGGAGAGAGAGAGTTTGACACAACCAGCAGGAGAGGAAGTAAGGAAGCGTTCAATAGTAAAAAGAGTGCTGCATATTTCATTAAAAGTAATCGCCGCAGTGGTTATAGCTATACTACTTTTTATCGCCATCGTGTTTACCGTAAACAAAATCAGCAGTCATTCAGAACAAAAAAGAATGGAACAGTATGGTCAGCTTGTGTCTGTAGATGGTAAGCATATGAATGTTTTCATCCAAGGCGAAGGCGAAGAAACCGTAGTGCTTCTTCCCGGTTATGGAACAGCGGCGCCTGCACTTGATTTTAAGCCACTCCTATCGGAGTTAAGCCCTTATTATAAAGTCGTCGTGATCGAACCTTTTGGTTACGGATTGAGCGATCAATCCCGGAAGGAGCGCAGTTCAGCCAACATAGTAAGTGAAATTCATGAAGCGTTACAAAGTCTCCGGATCGATCGTTACACCCTTATTGCTCACTCCATTTCCGGGCTCTATAGTCTGGATTATGTGAACCAATATCCAAATGAAGTGAAAGCCTTTATCGGGCTGGACAGCAGTGTTCCATCACTAAGCGAACAGAAAATTGATTCGTCTGATACAGAACCGGTTAAATGGTTCCGCAACCTGGGCTTTGCCCGGTTACAATTGAAACTGAGTGCTGACCCTTATGAAGGACTGCCCTATGATAAAGCGGCTAAAGAACAATTGGACATCTTGATACGCAAAAACATGTATAATACAACTCAATTAAATGAGGCAGTGAGCATGTATTCCAACTTTAAAGCAGCAGAAAAGCTTACTTTTCCTGCCAATTTACCTGTCCTTTTCTTTCTTCAGGCGAATCACCCTGCGACGGACCGATGGATTCCGGAACATAAGAAGCAGATCCAGAACTCTGTACATGGAGAAATGGTCTTATTGGACGCGGGACATTATCTGTATCGTTCCCATCCAAAAGAAATCTCTGAAAAAATAAGGGATTTTACTGGAGGAATAAACTCAACAGATTAACAGTCTGATACCATCATAAATCGCGCGCTGCGCGATTTTTTTTTGCGTTGCAGTTACACTCTTTTACGAACAAAAGGAGACGAAAAAATTTGAAATGACAGGAATCTGCGGAACGGATCTCGCCCCCAATATTTCCAACGGCGGCAGCCTTGAACTAGAAAATAAAGTTATAGACTGCCGCTGTTTGTTGAAATAACGTTTCTGTTAGTTCAAAGCCACGTGGAAGTGAACTAATTTTCTTCCTCTGCAATAAGCTTCAATAACTTGGCTGGATTACCTTCAACAATCGTATTTGCAGGTACATCTTTTGTTACTACTGAGCCCGCCGCAACAATAGAATTGTCACCAATTTTCACTCCTGGCAAAATGGCGCAGTGCCCACCAATCCAGACATTGTTGCCAATCGTAATCGGTATGCCGTACCCACTTTTATTTCGGTCCTTCGGTTCAATTGAATGACCAGCTGTATAGATTCCGACGTTCGGTGCAAACATGCAATCGTCGCCAATGTGAACTTCAGCCATATCCAATATGGTGCAGTTATAGCCAGCATAGAAGTTGCGTCCCACATGAATGTTATAACCTATGTCACAATGAAAATTATGCTCGATGCTTATTCCTTCACCAGCGCTTCCAAACAACTCTCGAATCAATCTTTCTTTCTCTTTCCCATCCTCAGGGTCGCAGTCATTGAAAGCCTTAATAAGCTTCTGGACACGCAAGCCTTTCTCCCGTAGTTCATCCGTTCCACGTTCGTAGTAGAACTTTCCTTTCTTAGGTCCGCTCATAAATATCCCCTTATTCCAACGTTTTACTAAGTATATACGATAGGGTGTTCACATAAAAACTATTCTGATATGATCTTGGATTGAAATTACAATCTGTAATAAGATTTACGTTGTCAACAATCACCATTTACCGCTTCTATTATTTTATAGCAGAGCATTGCCATTTCTGCAGCGGATTGCTTCGCACCGCTTCTAATCCAACTTGCAGCTACACTGTAGATAGCACCGCTCCAAAAGTAAGCAGCGTAGTTCGTAAGTAAAGATACTTCTTTTGATCTAATCAATTGTGCGTCTTGCATTTCGCTAA
This sequence comes from Paenibacillus sp. FSL H3-0321, assembly GCF_038002865.1. Lineage (NCBI taxonomy): Bacteria > Bacillati > Bacillota > Bacilli > Caryophanales > Paenibacillaceae > Paenibacillus > Paenibacillus sp. FSL H3-0321. Next base: position 468,911 of record NZ_JBBODH010000001.1, read on the forward strand.
GTATAGTATCTGCCATATTAACTTTCAGGATAATTTGTAAGCAGTCGATATGTTGTTCTAAAGTTTGAAACAAAGCAAGCCAATAATCATAAGAGTTTCTAATTGGATGATGCAGATTCATCGCAGCAACGATTTTATCTACAATTTCCTTCATCGTACTCTGTAGAATATCTTCTTTGGAGTTGTAATTCCGGTAGTAAGCAGTGCGGGACACCCCGGCCCGTTTAACGATACCTGTAATCGTTATATCCTCAAAAGCCTGATCCTTCATAAGCAGCACCAAAGCAGCTTCAATACTTGATCTAGTGATTCGATTAGATTCCTCATTTGATAACCTGAGGCCTTCCATACGTTGTAACTCCGTAACTTCTTTCTCAGACATTACAATCCCCCCTTCTTTGTTAAGCCCGTTCTATCATGCATTGACCCTGTTTGATATGATGTTACAATTGTAATGTCAGCTCGAATGTATGTTATTTAATGAATTTTGTCAATTAGATTTGAGAGGGGAAATCTTATGAAAGCACTAATTCTTGAAAAACCAGGGGAACTGGACAGCCTTACTGTTGTTACAAATAGGGAGATGCCAGAACCCAAAGATAATGAGATCAGAGTGAAGGTCTATGCAGCAGGATTGAACCCTTCGGATTACCAAGTGGCTGAGTACGATGGTCTGGAGTCCGAGAAGAAACGCGTTCTGGGATTAGAAATTGCAGGAATTGTAGATGCCGTTGGCAGCAGCGTGAACAATTTTAAAATTGGAGACCGCGTGTACTATCTTCGCAGCATCAATAATCTCGATGGCGGATTTGCGGAATACTCAGTGACTACAGCTCACACTGCAAGCAAACTGCCGGATGAAGTGCCTTTCGAACTGGCAGCGGTAGTTCCGGCAGCAGGATATACGGCATATCAAGCGATAATGCAGAAGCTTAAGCCGCAATCCGGTGGCACCATATTGATTCATGGCGGTGCAGGGGGTGTAGGGGGATATGCGATTCAATTAGCAAAAATATGTGGATTGAAAGTGATTACTACTTGCTTAGGAAAGGATATCGACTATGTACGCGTTCTTGGGGCGGATGAGGCAATTGATTTTACTAAAGGAAGTGTAAATGAAGAAATCTTGAATCTGACTAATGGCCGGGGTGTTGATTACGTTTTAAATACGATAAGTCCCGATAGTGCGACTAAAGACCTTGAGATTCTTGCCTTCGGCGGCGAAATGGTTGTAACGGCTGGATTCCCTGATTTTAGCCGAATCCGTTTTTATGACAAAGGGATGTCTCTACACGAGATAGCACTTGGTGCTGCTCATACACATGGTGATTTTAATGCACAATCCAATCTTGCGAGAATCGGAGATCATTTTGGTAAATTGATTGCAGAAGGAAAGATTATCTCTCCACAAATCACAACGATAACTATGGAAGAAATTCCTACCTATTTAAAAAAATTAAAAGAAGGTAAGATCACCGGCAAGGTTGCAGCCAGAGTCATTTAGGAGTATAGCGACTAGTTCGACTTAGGGAGGGAATTGAATTGGACCTGCTTAATAATCACATATCGCTTGTTACTGGAGCTGGCAACGGTTTGGGGCGTGCGACGGCTGTTAAATTTGCAAAAAAGGGATCAATGGTCGTTCTGGTAGGTAGACGGAAGGAAAAATTGGAGGGAGTTTCGGCGATAATATCAATCAAACGGCCAACCCTGTATAATACCAGCAGCTGTTACATGACTAGAAGATATGAATAAACTGCGCGATCAAGTGTTAAGCCGTTTCGGGAGAAAACTTTAGCTATTGAGGAAAAAGAACATGATATAACAGTGGAATTGTTCGATCCTGGAAATGTACGGTCAGAGCAAAATCCTGATGGACAACAAGATCCAAATGCAGTAGCAGAAGAATTATTCAATATGATCATCAGTAATAAAGAATCATGATACTAGTACAGCCATATGGGTGAAATCAACGCTTTATAACATAAAAAGTGTCAGTTTTCTAGACCACAAACATGGTGTCCTTAAAGAACCCACACTAGGCGTGGGTTCTTTAGTGTAGCTTTAGCAATTCGAGGTGCTGGTATTATTCTAATTGCTCGGTTTAGCTGAACATAAATATCAAAAATGAGACCGTATACACCAATGCGAATCGCATTGAATTGGCCAGAAAACAATGCCTTAAAGGATTACGTAGATTCATTTGTAATAAACATGACTAAACGCCAATCAAATTGCAGTAAAAAACATAATTAAACGACTGTAAACAACCGTAAATAATCGGTTGTTTTTTTGCATTAGATGCATTAGAAAGGGGGTATTCGGCAAATGGACAAGAACATGGCACTATTGCCGATTTGATGATTATCTAAAAGCTCCATTCCAGAAGGCGATGTTATATGAAGTGTAGTAATGGACCGTGGAACGGATCTGTAGCCCGTTGTTGTCCAGACTGTTGCTGCCAAAATGCTGGAGATAATAGTCATAGGTTCTCTCAGCATTATAAACCGATATCTCCGAAATATTGAACCCCTATCCGAAATTCGAGCCATATATAACAGAGATTTTATAGTATATAATGTTTTTCATAAAAGCCATATAATTACATCAAAGAATTTAATTTGCAATAAAAAGTATTATATTTCATTTTATGAAAGGAGAATATGAATTGCCGGAAATATCAATCATAATCCCGACATATAAAAAAGCTTTCTACCAAGACTTATCTATTGCAAATAAAAATTATATATAGGATAGGTGAATAAAATGATTGATTTATTACAGTTACAAAAAAGAGTTTATCAGAATAAAATTGCGAAAGGATTTAATGTTACTGATATTTATAAAGAATTTTGTTTTATATATGGCGAATTATCAGAAGCTTGCGAAGCTTATCTGAAAAAAAAAGACGATTTGGGTGAAGAATTGGCTGATGTTGCACTCTACTTAATAGGGCTTTCGGAACTTCTAGGAATTAACTTGGAAGAAGAGATAGTGTGTAAAATGGAAAAAAATGAAAAAAGAATATACGAAAATAAAAATGGTGTACTTACAAAAGTAAAAGAATAAAACTATTCCTCACTCGGCACACGGTATGACACCTCATGTAAAGATAGGGACAGATCCAATTGAAGCAGGTGACTACATCATTCCAACCAAAGAAGTTTTACGCTTAATGGACAAAATGATGAGCGTAGTTTATTGAACACAACTCACTGGAGTTGTGTTTGTTTTTTTGTCGGTGGACAAGAACATAGTACTATTACCTTGGATGACCTGACACAATTGCATGATATGTTTGCTGCTAAGTGCGAAGGATGTCATACATGCGAGGAATCAATGCCTTCATAAAGCACTTGTTATACGTCAAGTATCATATTGAATAGACCGGTTCATACCGGCAAGGAGGAAGTTATATGTATAGTGCGAGATTAGATTACTACATCATAGAATTCATGTTGAATCAAGCTTGAACCGATATATAGATATGCTGGATTATTTTTCCTCATACATTTAAGAAGAAGGGACTAGCTCTATGAACTATATGGACGAGCAAATTCTTAGCCTCAGGAATATGGTCATTGACCAGGCGACACCTGACAATGATCAAGCGAAATTGGCCCCACTCCCATTATCTGAATCAGAGCAGGACAACCCCGTTGCTGAAAAAAACATGGTGCTGCGAATCGGCAATGAGCACATCACGTTAGAGCCAAGAACGATTCTGGATGGGCATATTGAGGTTAGTGTACCGAAATCCTTTAGTCTTATGCCGCTGGAGAAGGCCAAATTCAAATATCCTTCGGAGCATCGCCCCCAGGTGATCTACACCTCTTTGGAAGAGACGATTAATATCACCTTAAGTCCTGCAGATACGCTCTTGGATGCGGATGAACTCCCTGAGTTTACGGAGCAGATGGCCGATGTCTTACGGTCTGTACAACCGATTCGTAATTGGAAAGGCACCGAACAGGTCACCAATCGTTCCGGACTGTCCATCGGAATTATCCGCTTTGTAGCAGCGGGTGTAGACGAGAATCTGTACAATGAAATGCTGCTGTTCATCCATGAAGGACATGTGATGATGGGCACCTTCAACTGTATGGAGTCCAGCATGCAGACGTGGTTGCCTGTAGCGGAACATCTGGTGCAATCGCTCCGTATCCTTCCGCTTCTCTCCCCTTCTCCGCTTAAGAAAGAGGTGGCCTCGTTATGAGCCTGGGCTACGAACATATCCAAATCTCTCCCTATACTCTGGTCAATCTGGAGCTGCTTACCTTGACCAAAAAAATCAACGAGCACACCCGGCTGTATTTTACAGGTGTCATCCCGGAAGACATGCAGGACAGTTATGTGGAATCGACGGGTAAGAACACCGTCATTGAAGTGAGCCAACGGGAGGAGTCCGGTGACAGCAAGCCGCTGTTTAGCGGGATTGCGCTATCGGTGGAGGTGAAAGTCGCGCAGGACGTGTACTATCTGGAGGTAGAAGCCATTTCCCATACCTACCGGATGGACATTCAGCGGCGTACCCGCTCTTTTCAGCATACGAAAATGACGGTTCCGCAAATGTTGGAGCAGATCGGGAAGGGCTACGAAGGCCTGGATGTGATTGACGGGGCTACAGGTGGAGCGAAAATAGGGCGGATTGCCATTCAGTATCAGGAGACGGATTGGGCATTTTTAAGACGCATGGCCTCCCGATATCATACGAGCTTGATGCCTGCGGCCCGCTTTGACAGCCCGAAATTTTATTTTGGCATTGAGGATAACCCTGCTCCGGTGGTGCTGGATCATACCCGCTATACAGTTCGCAAGCAGATGCTGCCGTTTCGTTACTTCCAGGAGAATGAGCAGGCGGAGCTGAACGAAAATGATTTTATTGTCTATGAGGTAGAGACGGACGAGGTATTGGATTTGGGCGATCAAATGACATTTCAGGGACACAGCTTGTATGTAACGGAGGCCTATACTGAAATGAGGCAGGGGCTGCTAAGACATCAATATACACTAGCTTCTTACCAAGGACTGTGGCAAAAAAGCTACTACCAGGAAAAGCTGGCAGGTGCATCGTTAAGCGGACGGGTTATGGAGGTGCGGCAGGATCAGGTGCGCATCCATCTGGATTGCGACGATAAGCAGGAGGTAGACACGGCGCATTGGTTCAACTACTCGACCGTGTATAGCGGCGGCGGACATACAGGCTGGTATGTGATGCCGGAAACAGATGATCCGGTGTCTCTTTATTTTCCCGGCAGCCGTGAAGAAGACGGGGTTGCCGGCAGTGCGGTCAGACGTGCGGACAGAACAAGTGCCCATAACAAGTTTTCTGATCCTCATCTGAAAATATGGCGTACACCGCACGGCAAGGAAATTCGGCTGGGACCGGACGAACTGGTCATTACCGGTAAGGATGGCTCCATTTATATCAAGCTGGACGATCGTGAAGGTATTCATATAGTGAGCAGCAAGCAGGTCCATATTTCGGCTGGCGGCAACTTGAGTCTGTCAGCAGGGAAAACGATGAATCTGTCCGCAGGCCGCGAGCTGCGCATGGATTGCAACGGCAGCCATCTTCATTTGAGCGGCTCGGTAGGCATGAAAGGCAGCGAGGTGAAATCGAATTAGAGTGTAATGCAGGAGCGCTACCCTGTCTGGATGTATGCTTTACGTTTATGGAGATGATGAGGTTGGACATAAAGCAAAATCAGGTGGTGGATGGATGCAGGTGAAGGAGCAAGCAGATGGACTGGACGAGCAGCGGGCGATGGTGAACGGGGCATGGTCCAGTATCCAAAGAGAATGGGCACTAGATTTGAATATGAAGAAGGAGCAACGGATTCAAGCCTTTATGGATGAATTTCGGGAGTATTGCGTGCTGCTCCGGCAAGAGCAACTTGCGGGGCGAAAAGGAAACATCAGATATATCACCTATTCCATGCTGCGCACCGCATGGCTGGAAGAACATCCTGTCTATTGGGTGGAGGCAGCAGACGCCTTATGGGTGCTTGATCCCAAGCCGGTACAGTCCGTGTACGATGCAAGTTGGGTCTATGGCTATTGGACGGAATTGCGGGGGCATCTCCTAACCGAGGCACAAGCACAGCAAGTCGCTTTATCCGAGCTTGTGCTGGAGCAGATAATGCTGGGAGCAGCGGTGCATATCCATGCCATGTTGGTCAGTTTGATTCGTCTGGCACTGAAACGGGCGGCAGTTCTGCCGGAGTTTCAGCAGTTGGATCGTGAAGAGACGTTCGAGATTCGTGTCGGGGAATACATGGACTGGAGCGTGTGCGTGTACAAAGAAGAACACAGATTGCTGGATTCAAGCCTGGTTAGAGACTGGCTGGAGGAAGAACAGGAGCATGCCTACAGCTATCAGGCGCTGACCAGCGTCCAACTGCCGGGTGGAGATTACAGCCATTTCGATTTCCGGTATACCGCTTTTCGCCAGATCGGAATGGAAGGCGGCCGTTTGCATGCTTGTATATTAGTTGGAACGGTTTGGCAGGAAAGTCAGCTTGATGAAACCGACTTCAGCTATAGCTTGATCAACGGAGCGGATTTTAGTGGCTGTTCCATGCAAGGCGCGGTATTGGAGGGTGTGATGGGCAATGCCGGGTTCGGTGAGGAGAATTGGGACGGGGAGCCGCTTGGTTATGCGGGAGTGAATTTTACAGGCACAAACTTGCAGAAGGCTTCTTTTAGAGGAGCGGAACTTCAAGGCGCTGTCTTTGAGGCAGCCGTGTTGCACAAAGCGTCCTTTGTCGGGACCAATCTCACAAACGCTTGTTTTGTGGGGGCTGATTTGGCAGGTGCATCTTTTGCCGGGGCTATGGTGACAAGTGCTGATTTCACAGGAGCGAAGCTGCAAGGGGTGAGCTTTACGGATGAGCAGCGCAGCGATTCGAGGGGAATCCCAATTGGTGAAGGGAAGTGGCTGCTATGATAATCTTTCGGTTAACAGTGGATGAACGCGTCAAGCATCGGGTGGAGCCTGCTTCCTTAACCAAATTGCAATTGGATGCCCTCTGGGGGGCCGGGGCTCAGGCAGAGGATGAAACCCCTCTTTTTTTAGCTGTACATACGGATCAACGAACAGTATACCCGGATTTTCTGGAGTTTCCTTTGCCGTTGGTGTCCGACCGGATGAGAGCACTATTGGCACAATATATGCCGGGACTCGCATGGAAATCTGCCATATTAAGCGATATCCGGCAAGCCAGACAAGATGCATATTGGTTGCTTCGCCCTCCGGTGGTCGAGTGTCTTTCCCCACAAACATTGTGGTACCCCAATGGTACATTAAAGCATTTGGTGCTGAGACACGGGGACATTCAAGCCCCTGTTTTCCGAATTGCCGGATTGATGGAGCCTTACATATACATCCAGTTGGCGGTAGCGGAAAGCCTGTTGCGCCGGTCTTTTACAGGCATTGGGGTGCAAAGAGTCGAGATGGAAGTCAAGGAGAGGTGAAGAAGGTGAAGGAAGCTCAAGTACAGCCGGGAACGGGGTCCAAACAAAAATATGTAGTTGCAGGCGCCATTCTAAGCTGTAGCTATGGTACACAGCCCACTCGTTTGAAAAGGCCGTTCAGCCATGGCGTCTACGTCAAAAACAAAGCGCAAATGAATATCGGAGACTATGTGCCGGGAGTGAACATCCAGTCGTTCGGAAATTGCTTCAGTCCGCTAAATCCCGCGGTGCAGGCTAGCCAAATGGTGGACATCTACGGCGTGAAAAAAGCCCCGTGTATTCCTGTGCTCACGATGTCGTGGCTGAACGGGAAAAGCGACATGATGATCGAAGGCCAGCCCGCTTTGAAGCAACACTGCACCCATCAGTGTCTGTACTGCGGTCATATCCGGATTGAAAATGACGGGCAGGAGTTGGATTGACAGCTAGGTTGTTGTGGAAAGGAGAATGAAACCTCATGAGTCTACTGTCAGCTGGGATCGGGTATGAAAGCCTGCGCTTCGAGGGTCCCTTTCAGCCTCAGCTTATCGAGCGACTGCAAATCACAAGAATGATCAACGATCATGCGTATCTGCAGATCAGCGGCGTGCTCCCCGAGGAGCAGGGAGCGAAGTGTATCGGCAAGACCATGGACCAGGAGCCGATAGTCATTCACCAGTTGGATGAGCAGGGACAGTCCGTAAGACGGCTGTTCCATGGGATCGTTATGCGCTTGTCGGTTCATTGTACACGGGGCGTGTATATGTTTGAACTGGAGGCAGCTTCGCATTCGTATCAAATGGATAGTAAGGTGAAAAAGCGTTCCTATCAAGATATCCACCGCACTTACGATGATCTGGTCACCACGCTGGTGCGCAAGTACAGGTACGGAGATGCCATTGATACTGTAAGCAATCATACCAAGCTGGACGCTTTTGTTTTACAATATGAAGAGACGGATTGGGCGTTTTTAAAGCGCCTCGCTTCCCGCTTCGGTTCCGTACTGGTGCCGGAGGTGACCGCAGCCTCGCCCAAGCTTTTTTTCGGCCTGCCGGAAGGCAAAATGCATAAGGTAGAAAGGGCTGGGTCTTACCGGGTACGGAAAACATTCCATGAGCTGGACACGGGACAACCGGGAGAACATGCGGGGCCGTATGTAACGTATAGGATCGAAAGCCTGCAATACTATGCGCTGGGCGACCGGCTTACGTTACCCGTCGGACCAAGGAAAGAGCTTGCTGTCGTTTCAGCAGTGACACGGCTGGAGGACGGCTTGCTGCGCACCCGTTATGATCTCCAGCCCGAGCAGGATATCCGGTATGCCCGCTATGGGAACGATAAGGCCGTCGGGATTATGCTGACAGGAAAGGTGCTGAAGGTCCAGCAGGATTACGTACAGCTCCAACTGGATATGGATCCTCAGCAGGACCCGGCTAAAGCCTGTTGGTTCCCGGTGGCCACCCGGTATGTGGCGGAGGGACATACCGGGTGGTACAATATGCCGGAAATCGGGGAGCAGGTGGAGCTGTATTTGCCCACAAACCGTGAGCAGGAAGCCTATGTGACCGGTTCACTGCGTCAACATCGCAATACCAATGGACAACCCGATGTGAAAATGTGGAGACATGCACAAGGAAGCGGCGTAGAGATGTCTGGGCAAGAATTGACCCTGTCCACCTCTGGTGAATGTTCGATCACCCTGCATGAAGCTGGCATCACCGTCAGCAGTCCGGGGAATGTACTGATTCAAGGGGCTAACATCAAGCTGGATGCAGGGGAGGAACTGTCGCTCCAAGCGGGAACGGCGCTGTATCTGAAGGGCGGGGCCAGCAGCATGATCCTGGATGGCGAAACAGATATCCAGGCCCCGGTGATTGATCAGGAAGGTACGGTGAAGGCCCCGGTATTCGTGGCCGACCTCCCTCCTGTACCGGAGCCGCCGCTGATGAGTATCCAGGCGTACGAGGCCGCCCAAGCCGCAGCCCAGGCTTCATCAAGCAGCCCGGCCGAGGCTCCTGCGGCGAAGATCACAAGCCCGGCAGCGCAGCAACAAGCGGAGGCCTTACTGGGAACGGTGTCCAAGCTGTTAGGGGCGATTCCGGCAGTGGCCCGGGTAGCTGGTGTCTTCCTGAACGCTTTCGGAGGTCCTGCGGGCAAGGCAGCAGGTATGATTATGCAGGCCACTGCAGCGGTTCCTGTCCGGAGCACGGGAACGAGTCGAGCCGGGGGCGGAGCCGCTGGAGGGGGTCTGCATCCGCTGAAATATTTGGCGAGTCTGGCGCTGGAAGGGTTGATCAGCCAGTACGAGCTTGAGCAGAGAAAGCAAGACTACTATAGCAAGTGGATCCTGGGAAACGTGTTTACGAGTGCGCGGCAGTTAGCGCATTCGGGCGGCCCGTTAGAGCTCGTTCAAAACCTGCTGGCAGAATCGAAGGCGATGTATCTTGCCTATCATCAAGTGCCCGCAGACCTGAGGCAACGCTGGTGGGGCAATTACGAGAGCTATCTCGCTCAGCAGCCACAGCCAGAGACAGAGAAACCTAAACCTAAGTCCTGGTGGGGAAAAATGTTTGAGCAATACGGAGAAAATGAGATTCTTACTGCAGAAGCCAAGCGAGAATCGGCGCAACTTCAAATGGAATTGGCATGGGATGCTGCCCAGGGGGCCAATGAAACCATTAGGGTAAACCAATCGTTGGGTTTGTATAAGCAACGCGATTATCATCCCAACCATCCGATCGCGGGCAAGGTGGGGGAAATCGCAGGCGACGTGGTCAGTTCGTTGCAAGGAATCGGGGAATTTATCGTCGGCGCTGGAGGAGAATTATTTTCCGTGGCTGTATCTTCTACGGGCGTATTAACGCCTTTCGGCGTACTTACAGGTGTTGCATCCACCGGTCTTATCTCCCATGGAGGGGTGTTGGCCTACAACGGAGCCTCCAACCTGGGAGAAAGCTCTGCAGAGCTTTGGCAAATGATGAAGGGGGAAGGTAAGCCTCCTAAGTCTTCAAGTGCGAAGCCGGAGAAGCCGGGTCATGCAGAGGGGAAAGGGGAAAGTACTGAATCACCTGCTTTAAAGGATAGTCCATACCATCCAGATTCTGTTGCAGAGAGGACTAAGCCACCATATAAAGCTAATCCTGCTCATGACAAAGGAAGTCCATACTACAATCCTAAGAAAACTCCAGAACCAGCTGACTCTGTAGAAATTTATAATAAATCTGTTCGAGGGGGGATGGGGACCTGGTATGGAGTGAATAAGGATGGAAAGATTTATCAGTACTTTAGTGATAATGCCCGTGGTGTTCATTTTGCGGGAGAAATCACAAAAGATAAATTAACAAAGTCTGTTCGACAACAATTAGGAATAAAGTAAAGGAGTAGCCCATCATGTTAATAGGGGATTCAAATAAATTTGCCATTCAGTTTGACCTTAATGCAGACTATGGTGGTTTTTGGATGTTCGGTAAGTTTTGCTATTGGATAAATGGAATTCGTATTGGCGATTATGAGTCGGGTACATCATTACGAGATGTATTATTTTCACTTGAGTCTTTGGTTAAAGATAATAGCAATCGTTCCAATGAAAAACTATTTAATTTAGATGCTAAGGAGTGTTTCAATAGACTCAATGAAGCCCTGTATGGCGATTCTAACCAATATGACAGCATTTCTATCGAAGAGTCTTGGGCTCGGTTTAACGTCTGTCCGCTCTTGGATATTTTCAACGATTCGAAGATATTCTTAGTAGAGTACAAAGGTAGTGCACGTTTTTTAATAAGGAATTTGAACTCAGTAAAAAAAACAGATGACATTTTAGAATATATTGTTCAGGTGAGAGAATTTGAAACTGAATTATACAAAACTTATGAATTATTAAGCGAAATTTATGAAAACGAGATTAAATAGTACCAACATTATCTTGAAGAGGCTCAGGTATTTTCAAGGTTTCCTTTTGGTGGGGAGTAACCCATTATTCAACCAATAATACACTTAATTCATGTAATAGCATTACAAAAATTTATTCAATTCATTTGTGCGCACAGTGATGTATCTGCAAGGCGGCGCCAGCAGCATGATCCTCCAGGCCCCGGTGATTGATCAGGAAGGTACGGTGAAGGCCCCGGTGTTCGTGGCCGACCTCCCTCCTGTACCGGAGCCGCCGCTGATGAGTATCCAGGCGTACGAGGCCGCCCAAGCCGCAGCCCAGGCTTCATCAAGCAGCCCGGCCGAGGCTCCTGCGGCGAAGATCACAAGCCCGGCAGCGCAACAACAAGCGGAGGCCTTGCTGGGAACGGTGTCCAAGCTGTTAGGGGCGATTCCGGCAGTGGCCCGGGTTGCAGGTGTCTTCCTGAACGCTTTCGGAGGTCCTGCGGGCAAGGCAGTAGGTATGATTATGCAGGCCACTGCAGCGATTCCTGTCCGGAGCACGGGAACGAGTCGAGCCGGGGGCGGAGCCGCTGGAGGGGGTCTGCATCCGCTGAAATATTTGGCGAGTCTGGCGCTGGAAGGGTTGATCAGCCAGTACGAGCTTGAGCAGGGAAAGCAAGACTACTATAGCAAGTGGATCCTGGGAAACGTGTTTACGAGTGCGCGGCAGTTAGCGCATTCGGGCGGCCCGTTGGAGCTCGTTCAAAACCTGCTGGCAGAATCGAAGGCGATGTATCTTACCTATCATCAAGTGCCCGCAGACCTAAGGCAACGCTGGTGGGGCAATTACGAGAGCTATCTCGCTCAGCAGCCACAGCCAGAGACAGAGAAACCTAAACCTAAGTCTGGTGGAAAAAAATGTTTGAGCAATACGGAGAAAATGAGATTCTTACTGCAGAAGCCAAGCGAGAATCGGCGCAACTTCAAACGGAGTTGGCATGGGATGTTGCCCAGGGGGCCAATGAAACCATTAGGGTAAACCAATCGATGGGTTTGTATGAGCAACGCGATTATCATCCCCAAATGGTGAATGGCTTACACTACTTGAGCAAGGTAAGGCAATGGATTTGAATATAATGTTTATACCATAAAAATGGAGGTCTAAGAAATGTTGGAGAAAATTAAAGAACTAATAAGAAATAATATAGATGAGATTCATTTAACTGGTGTTGTACACATAGAGGAAAATGGAATTGCTGAATTCATTTCTAATACGAATTTTTTATTTTTGGAGTTTTCTGACCAATTTATCCAGTTTGAGGCAATAGATGGTTACGGGAAGCTCCATATTACAATTGTGGATTCTCTTAGATATGAAACTGATATTGAAGATGTGATTCCTAGTAGAACTAAGGTTGGTGACGTTATATTTACCAACCCTTTAGCAGAAAATCACGTGGATAGTATAGTTTTTTTTAACTTAGAGAATATGGAAAATGCACTGATATGTGATGTTTTACATATCAAATTAATAAATGGGCAGGATTTATTTATAGATCCTCAATTTACGGGAATTAATATAGGTGGTCTAGAACAAAAACAATTCTGGGAAGAGAATTTTGTGGAAAGGGTTTTACCACGGGTCGGGGTGTATCCAGAAGAAACTTACATAAAATGTTAACAGTAAATAGGACGGACTTAATGCGTTTTTTTGTTTAGAGCATATTACTATGGTTTTGAGGAATGGGCAGAAGCATGAGCTGAAGCTCGACGTAGGAGCCGCGCGGTCTGCTCCTGCAGTCTCCGGATAGCTAATCGAGCACCATTGTGTCACTGAACTGCAACCGCCCGGGACCGTCGGATAGTATCAGTAGAAGCCTGTGGAGCCTTGTCAGAAGTACACGCAACAGTAATGGAGCACTCAAACTGGGGTAATACAACTAAATTTGTTTCACTAATGATCAGGAGTGACCCTTTTTGAAGTTAAACAAGACCCAAGCTCTTTTGATTCAGCTGAAAGGAAATGTCCTTTGGATGCTCAATTAGTAAAAATTATTAGGAACACCAGCGATGGAAAAGATAAAACTTTAATGAAGCGATATGGGTATGACTTTGTGCGTTATTGTTTTGAAGTATTTAAAATGAGAACTTAATATTCCGACAGTTTGTGTCGGTGGACAAAAACATACTCCCATAAGAGCCCGCGCCCAGCGCGGGTTTTCTGTTTTAAGGGACCAAGTTCTTGTCCTTTTCTCAGGACAAGAACTTGGTCCCTTTACCGAAAATGGACAAGAACTTAGTCCTATTGCCGATTTAATGATTATCTAAACGCTCTCATAAATTTCATCAAATCTTTTTTCAATAACACATCAAATTTTTCTTCCTTGAACTCATGTGGAGAAGTCATGACTTAGGTAACCAAATTCCACGATTCCGCATAAGTCGGCGTTTTAATTGAAAAGTGATTTCTTCTGGAACTCCAGCGGACTTTATCTGAAATTAGATGAATTGAATAGTACGAACGGAGATTTGTCAGACTACTAAGAGATTAAACACCATTTTAGCAAGAGAACTCCAATCATTATGTGAGAAGGAGCATGTTAGATTTATGTGATGTAAAGTATACTGAAATCATCTTAACTGAAAAAATGACTTTTATCAGCAAACTGTCGAAAGTCGTACCAACTCAAATATGAGAAAAATAATAGTGTTGTTAAATGAAGACCTATTGTACCGGATAGCATTAGCATTCGTTAGTTTGAGCGGCACTTATTTTCAAAAAGGACAGGTGAAAGACGCGGGGATGAAATATTAGACTTAATTTTAGAAGTAAGTATTGTTTGGTATCCGAAGAGATATGTATATGGTGGAGCATATTAGAAATCTATTTCCCGAGCATAATGAGTATATTTTAAATATAAATCCATGAATATATATTATTTGAAAAAGGAGATTATTATGGGAGAATCATGTAGTTACATTGAGACCGGAGAATGTGAAAATAGAAACTGTGAGGTGAATTTATTTTTAAACAAATTTATTAATAGATTATACAAAACGGACCTAAGACATATTGGCTTTAAATGCTTGGATAATACGGGGACAGAGGGAAAAAGGCCTGAAATTTCTTTTATTTATGAAGGGCAAAATATTGTAATCGAAGCTAAGACATTGTATGGTCAAGCAATAAACACCGTAAGTTCATTTACTAAAATTATTGGTGGTTTAATTGAGGATATTAGCTGCAAAAATAAGAAAACGCGCAAAAAATTGAATAAGAAAAAGTCTGAACTGATAGGTGTTAAGTTAACATTCGATGAAACAATATTATCATTGTCTCGTATTTTGAATAGTAAAGACGATAATTCAGAAAAAGAAGACCTAATCTCTAGAGTATTAAGTGCTGCATATAATGAGGTTACCTCTATGGAAAAAAGGAATGTAGAGTTTGGAAATGTGACTTTAGATGTCTCTAAATACAGTAAACACAAGTTTGACAAGAAATTGAAAGAAGTGAAAAGGAATCTTTATAGTAGGCCTGAAATAGGAGAAATGGAAGATATTAATATTATCGAATCAGAATGGGTTCAGCACCCAATTAGGACTGAGGAGTACATCAGAACTAATGAAAAAAAACTAAATTTTTCTATTCATTTTATAGATCCTAGTAATGGAATCGAATTAGATTGCAGTGTGTTAGGCTCTACATTTTTAACTCAGACAAAGCACCTTAATGAAACTATAAAGTCGGCTGAAGATAAATTTAAGAATTACGGATCTGATTATAAGAAAATTCTTTTCTTTAACAACAGTTTTTATAGAATAATGAATGGTAATATTAATGACGGATATGGGGAGTTAATTCGTGAGATAAGAAATATTGTTGAGCGAAGTACTATAGATGAAGTGTGGATTGAATACACAGAGGCACACATCAAGGAGGATCACTATGATTACATTGAAACAGTTTCAAATCAAAGAAAGGGATATGAAAGAATATATCCATATGAAGTGTAAGTGATTAAGTAAAATAATTAATGGATAAAATATATTCACAGCAAGAATTTTGACACAGTATAATACAAAAGGCGCTTCCATTAGGAACAGCTTATTGGACTAAGTTCTTGTCCTTTTTTCAGGACAAGAACAGGGCTTTGTCGGCAATGGGACCATGTATGATACTACGAAATTGTTAAACCAAAAGAACATAGTCCCATTAGAGCCCGCGCCCAGCGCGGGTTTTCTGTTTTAAGGGATCAATTTCTTGTCCTTTGATCAGGACAAGAAATTGGTCCCTTTGCCGAAATTGGACAAGAACATGATACTATTGCCGATTTGATAATCGACTGTAAAGTAAGTATTAAAAGCAAATGTAGTATGAATTCCAGGCGTGGTCGGCGCGTGGAAACCAGGAAGAGCGATGGGAGTCGGTGGTTGGCCAGGAGGACCAGCTACGTGGGCATCAGCCGCGGCGGCGGGTTAAGTTGGATATCTCCGGGCGTCCCGGACAAAACAGCAACTGCAGCACCGGTTAATCGACTCCTACAGAGAGATGCAACAGGATCGTCTGAGCTGCCGCAGCCGGTGTGGGGAAACAGGAATAGCGATGGAAGGCGGTGGCGGCCCGCCGGCAGAAGCCAGGGAAAAGGTCGCCCCGCCTATTCGGCAGCTGCGATAACGAACGCTCCGGATTACAAATGAAGGGATTGTTTTCCTAAGAGGGAAATAGTCCCTTGTAATTAGGTAGTTTACTGTTGAGGTTAAGAACGAATGTATAGGAGGAATAGAAATGAGCGAGCAGCAGCGTACATTAGAATCGTTGAATCAAGGGCGTCCTCGACTGAAGCATTGATCATTCAGAAATTTCGCGGAATAGGAAGAATCCAGTCGCAATTGAACTGTATTAGATTGTCGTTTTAGTAGGGCCAAACAATGTTGGCAAAAGCTCCATTCTTCGGACCTATGAGGTAGCAATGTCCGTGTGCGAACATATCCCAAGTCGATTACAAAATAATGTTGTACACCCGATACAACTGACTTGCAAACAAAGTATGAGGAAATATTGTCTCTGCAACGCAGGGATCACTTTATATTCGGAAAATGCCGTTATTTTATGGAATACACGCATTTGCTTCGATGCAGCAAATACAATCCATCTAAGCCAACAGTTGTAAACAGTCACAATTTGGATGTATCGATTCAAGAGAGTAATTTGATGCAACTTAAAAAGGCGGCTACTATACAGAGTGCAAGATAATTTTTACAGACCAGTTACCAAGGAGTCGCGGCATGGGGCAGGGAAGGTTAATTTCATTTAGAAGAGAACGGATCAATAAGTCTATGAAGCTAATTAGGGACGAGATTGATTACTATTTCAATCTAGATAAAATCACAGTTCGAGTAAAAAACTTTGATTTAAAGGGCAAATCAGTCAGCCTGTATCTTCATTCTGGTAATTGCCATGTTTATAAAGATCCCTCGAAGGGGTGCTCATTATTTCTTCAAGGCTTAGTAGATTTAGATAAGCACAAAGATACAGACAAATCGAATCCCAAGCATTGTCCATATGTTAATCAACTAATGAAAGAGGAACCGGATCGTATGTTTCCGATTTATTTATACAAATATAAATGCGGTCACTACAGTACAGGTCAAGGGCAGCATAGATTTTGTATTTCTGGCACATTAGGCAGACCCATCCCTACAGTGATTTTGGGGTTTGAAATTCATTTGAATTGTGGTTCATGTTCAGAGGAAGGGGTTTATTCACTAAAAATTTTTTAACAGAGGGAGATATTTCATTCATGTATAAAATTAATTTGTTTGAATCATCTATGCACTCTAATCATTTGAACAACAATACATACATAAAGTTTGACTTTGACTTAAAAATCTCTGAAAGCATCCAGTTTATTGACATCCAGGTGTCGGATCAAACACACAGGCTTCAAAACATTTTGGATATTCAGGTATCAGCAAAGGTTAACTCTACTTTCTTAAAGAAAGCTGTGGGTCAAGTCCAACCTAATATTCGTGTGTTCAATCAAGGCTCTGGTTATAGAGAATGGGATTGGATATTTGACTCAAACGATATCTCTGCCATAGAAGGGGTTCGTTCTGGTGACTTGTATTTCACAATTGATGTAACTGTAATAAACATAGCAGTGAAAGCGAAAAATAGAATTGCAGAATACTTAGTCAATGTTTTTCGGTTTCTTTTAATTCCCCTTCGAACGATCAGTGAAGGCTTGAACATCCCCACAAACCAAATAGGAGGTATAGCAAGAGATACAATAAAAAAGTTCATGGCTATAGCATCTTGCAGCGACATGCTTGTAAAAACAATAAATTCTAATATAACAATGAGACCAATAATAATCAGAAGCTTTTTGATTTAAGCATTAAACATCCCCCTTCTTTACTCATACCATTTAAACTATCGGAAACTTACATTCATTTGTAAATACTCTAATGATAAAAACTCTTCTTTAACAAATAAAACCCGTCACTGACGGGTTTTATTTGTTATGGCTTTAGCCAGTTGAGCGCGTGAAACGCGGGAAACATAAAACCACCCGCTATTATAAGAAGAAAAATAAAGTATTAGATTCTTAGATGTTGAATTGACAGTTTTTTTGTATCGGAACAATCGTCGGCTATAGAAAACTAGGTTTTAGATTGTCCGAAATCCGTTCATTGCAATTAAGACTTCATGCATCTGTGATGTTCCTTCTATGATTTCATTGATTCTGGCATCTCTAAAATATCGTTCAATAGGATAATCCCGGCTGCAGCCGTTGGCTCCGTGAATTTGAACAGCATCGCTGGCAATTTTGTTGACTATGCTTGCTGAATAATATTTAGCAGCCCATGTTTCCATAATGGTATCGGGATCGCCAATGTCCTTCAAATTTCCTGCATGAAAGCACATAAGTCTTGCAGCTTTAATACTTACAATCATTTCCGAGATCATCTTCTGGATGAGCTGGTATTCTCTAAGAGGTCTTCCGAATTGCTTTCTTTTTCTAGCGTAATGAACACTTGCCTCCAGACATGCTTGTGCCGTACCAACGGCCCCCCAGGCTACCGTATATCTTCCATAGTCTAAACAGGTTAAAGCTATGTGCGACAGGCCTGTACCCGGTGCCCCTATAATGCTGTCAGCCGGAATCCGGCAATCCTCCAAGGTGAGTTCTGTAATCATGGAAGCCCGGCAGCCGAGCAGTCCCTTCATTGGTTTAATTGTCAGATTCGGATTGTCCCTCTCCACCAGGAAAGCCGTAGGTTTTCCATCCAACTGGGCCATAATAATAAATACGTCAGCGATCTGCCCCATCGTAATCCATTTTTTCACCCCATTCAGGATGTATGAATCTTCATGCAAAATAGCGGATGTACTTACACTTTTGGCATCGCTGCCTACAAGAGGTTCTGTCAGACCAAATGCCCCGATCTTACTGCCGCTGGCCAGCTTAGGGAGCCAGTAATCCTTCTGTGTCTCAGTTCCCCATCTCAGAATACCCAATGCGACCATTCCATGAACGGTTAACAGACTGCGAACAGAGGCACATCCTCTGCCAATCTCTTCGTTAAGCAGCCCGGTTTCCACCATATTAAGCATTGTTCCGCCATATTGCTGTGGAATCATAGTACCCAGGTAGCCTGATTGTTTCATGTATTCAAGAACCTCATCTGTCAATTTTTCCTCTTCATCATGCTGCTGTGCATAAGGGGCTATTTTTTCGTCGGTAAAACATCTGAATTGTTTTTGCAGTTCGATTTGTTCTCTGGTTAAACGAAAATCCATCATATCAGGCCGCCTTATCTATATGGAATTTGGTTGTAATAATAATATATTATTACATAATTATCTTTGATAACAGATTATATTGTATATTTATGCATATTTTTAGTAGACAAATGGATATTTTTGCCTTACTATTGTTTTGTGAATTAGGATCTGATTACATAATAGTCTAACTATTGGAAATAAAACATTATGTGCCATATATCATAAAAAATATAGGAGTGTGCGGAAAATGAAGAAAGTCGGTGTCATCGGAGCAGGTGTCATGGGAGTTGGGGTCGCACAGAATTTGGCTCAATCCGGATTTAATGTGCGACTGGTAGATGTTAACGAGGATATTTTGATACATGCGAAAAGAGAGATATATAACAATGCAAGAATGCACCAGTTCTATACGCGGGGGAAGGAATCCTTTGATCCAGACGAGGTGTTAAGCCGCATCGAAGGCGATCTCCATATGGATGTTCTCAGTGATTGCGACTTTATTATCGAGAACGTAACGGAAAAATGGGAGGTTAAAAAGGATATATATCCGGCTTTGGACAAGATTTGCCCTGAATCTGCGGTTTTTGCAGTCAACACCTCATGTATATCTATTACAAAGATTGGTGGGCTTACCCGTCGCCCCGACCGTATCCTGGGCATTCATTTCATGAATCCTGTACCCTTAAAATCCACGGTGGAGGCCATCCGGGGCGCTTATACTTCACAGGAAACGATTGATTGTGCAGCCGGCATCCTAGCGGGAATGGGCAAGAAATACATATTAGTTAACGATATGCCGGGATTTGTGTCAAACCGGGTGTTAATGCTGACGATCAATGAAGCGATCTGGACGGTACAGGATCAGGTTGCCCCGCCAGAGGATGTCGATCGTATTTTCAAAGAATGTTTCGGCCATACCAGCGGACCGCTTGAAACAGGTGATCTCATCGGGCTGGATACCATACTGTATTCACTTGAAGTGTTGTACGAATCGTACCAGGACCCGAAGTTTAGAGCCTGCCCTCTCTTGCGCCAGATGGTGTCGGCGGGAAAATGCGGACGCAAATCCGGTCAGGGCTTCTATCAATATTAATCTCCATATATGCAAAAAAACAAAAAAAGGAGAATGGCTAATGTCAGATATTAAATCGGATGTTCGTGCATTTTTGTCCCGCTATGTGAAAAATCAGGATATTCAGGATGATGAGGACATCTTCAGCTCTGGTGCTGTTAACTCCCTGTTCGCAATGCAGCTCATTATGTATCTGGAATCCCGCTTCAGCATCCGCATTACGAATCAGGAGATGAATCCCGATAATTTCAAATCTATCAATTCCATTGAACAGACAGTTAACCGGCTGCTTGCTTAGCGGGCTAGATCAAAGGGAAAGGGTGTTTGGGGATTGAACTTACATGGAAATCATACCGGGGATAACGTACA
This sequence comes from Paenibacillus sp. FSL H3-0321, assembly GCF_038002865.1. Lineage (NCBI taxonomy): Bacteria > Bacillati > Bacillota > Bacilli > Caryophanales > Paenibacillaceae > Paenibacillus > Paenibacillus sp. FSL H3-0321. The sequence continues at coordinate 489,469 of NZ_JBBODH010000001.1, forward strand.
GCAGACTGTCGAGGAAGTCAAAGTTAAGTGCGTCGTATGGGATTTGGATCATACCCTTTGGGAAGGGATTTTGCTTGAGGACAAGCAGGTGGGCTTGAGGGAAGGCGTTCTGGAGGTCATTAAGAGGCTGGATGAAAGGGGCATTCTGCTGTCTATTGCCAGCAGGAACGATGCCAGCCAAGCGATGCTGAAGCTGAAGGAGCTGGGTATCCATAGCTACTTCCTGTACCCGCAAATATCCTGGGAGCCAAAATCAGAATCGGTTAAACGAATAGCTGCCCTGATCAACATCAATCCGAACACCATTGCCTTTATTGATGATCAACCCTTTGAAAGAGACGAGGTCCGTTATTCGCTGCCTGAAGTAAGATGTATTGCCGCTGAAGACATTTCGTCAATCCTGGACAGGCCCGATATGAACCCCAGATTCATTACCGAAGATTCCAGGATGCGCCGGAGCCTGTATAAGAACGATATAGAAAGAAAAGAAGATGAAGAACGTTTTTCGGGTACCATAGAGGAGTTTCTTGCTACCTTGGATTTGGATTTTAGCCTTTACCCGGCCAGCGAGGGAGATTTGCAGCGGGCCGAAGAGCTGACCGTAAGAACCCATCAGCTGAATGCTACAGGCTATACCTATTCTTATCAGGAATTGGATGAGTTCCGGCAATCAGACCGGCACCGGCTTTGGGTAGCGGAGCTGGAAGATAAATATGGAACCTACGGAAAAATCGGACTTGCCCTCGTTGAATGCTCTGAGGATATATGGACGCTCAAACTGCTGCTCATGTCCTGCCGAGTGATGTCCCGCGGCGTCGGGTCCGTCATGCTGAATTTTGTGATGCGTGAAGCCCGCAAGGCGGGATGTAAGCTGAGAGCGGAATTTGTTGAAAATCCTTGGAACCGGATGATGTATGTTACATACAAATTCGCCGGCTTTCAGGAGATCGGAGAGAACGGAAATACGGTGCTGCTTGAACATGATCTGTCTGCTATTCAGCCTTTTCCCGATTACATAAAGATGAAAACCAGCAAAGAATAGGAGAGAGCAACCATGGAGAAGCTTGCTTTTATTTTTCCCGGTCAGGGGTCACAGTACATTGGAATGGGACAGGCGCTTGCCCGGGAGTATTCAGTAGTCCGGCGGACCTTCGAAGAAGCAGGCGATCTTTTGGGATACGATCTTGCCAAGATTTGCTTCGAGGGTAGTTATAGTGATATGTCAGATTCTTCTATCGTTCAACCGGCTCTTCTAACAACGAGTATCAGTGCTTATCGAGTCTATATGCAGGAGATCGGAATTCAGCCCGATTATACAGCAGGACACAGCCTGGGTGAGTACGCTGCACTTACAGTCAGCGGAGCAATTACGTTCAAGGATACCTTACAGCTTGTACACCGGCGTGGGGAACTCACTCAACGTCATATTGAGTCGGGAATTGGTCGAATGACGATAGTAGATGGCGTGGCTTTGGAGAAGGTAGAGCTTGAGTGCAGCTCCGCTGATCCATCAGGCTCCAGGGTTAGCGTCAGCTGTCTGAATGCTCCGGAGCAGACCGCCCTCTCGGGAGAAAATCAGACAATGGATCTGGTTGAGATGAGCCTGAGAAATATGGGTGCAACGATAACCCCTTTATTTCGCAGCGCTCCTTTTCATCATCCTTTAATGGCCGGGGTCTCTGAACAATTTGCCGAATCTCTTCAATCAATTCATTTCTCCCGCCTTCGCTGGCCGGTCATTTCCAATGTGACCGGACAGCCTTACTCGGATGAAGAAACGGCAGCTGACTTGCTGAAACGGCAGATCACTCATCCGGTTAGGTGGGTTGATACGATGAGCTTTCTTAGCGGGCAGAACATCAGCCTGACAGTTGAATTTGGCCCCAAAACCGTATTGAGCAGTTTGGTAAAAGCCAATATCCCTAGTGGAATAACTTCGTTCGGTTTTGATACGGCTTCGGATCGGCAGGCCCTTAATCAATATTTGAGCCTGCAGAACAGCTTCATATAATCCAATCTATATCTAGGAGGTTCTTATGCTATACCTTAATACGGATGATCTGAACCGAATCGGATTACATTGGAAAGAAACGGTTCGTGAAATTGAGAAGGCAACAGAATGCTTGCATGCAGGTGATTTCTCCCAGCCGGTCAAACCCTATGTGCGTTTTAAAGACCCAGCCAACCGCATTATTGCGATGCCAGCCTTTGTCGGCGGATCTTTTTCGATGGCTGGAATCAAATGGATCGCCAGCTTCCCGAACAATATTAATCAGGGGATACAGCGTGCACATTCGGTTACCGTTCTGAACGACGCTTCGTCCGGGAAGCCGGTCTCCATCATAAACAGCGGTCTGATCAGCGGGATCAGAACCGCCTCGGTCTCCGGTTTGGTTATACAGAAGTTTTTGCAAGCCCAAAAGAAATCTCATCTAACCGCAGGAATTATCGGATTCGGCCCTATCGGACAGCTCCATCTGAAAATGATCGCTGCGCTTTTCCCGGAAGAAATAGAGCGGGTACTTATCTATGACCTGCGCGGAGTGGATACAGAAAATATCAACAGTTCTATCCGGGACCGCGTTACCGTCTGTGATCACTGGAAAGAGGTTTACGGGAAATCGGATATTTTTATGACATGCACGGTATCGAAACACCGGTATATTGACCGAAAGCCCAAAGACGGAGCTTTACTGCTCAATGTGTCTCTGCGGGATTTCACCGCGGACATTTACGAATACACCCGGCAAATCGCTGTTGACGACTGGGATGAGGTATGCCGGGAAAACACGGACATCGAGATGCTGCATAAGCTTAAGAATCTGCAAAAAGAAGGTACCTTCTCCATCGGGGATATCGTTATCAATGGCGCTTTTAAACACTTGTCCACTGCTGAAGCCGTGATGTTCAATCCGATGGGGATGGCGGTATTTGATATCGCAGTGGGTTCCTATTTTTATCGAATGGCCGCTGGGCTTGGAGCTGGAATTGAGCTTAAAGAGTAGGTAAAGGAGGCTCCTTATGATTTCTTGGGATCTGCTCAACAATATTATGGCTGCTTCGTTTACCCGAGCAGGAATCGGCTATCTCACCCGTTCAAGAGTTCAAACCAAGGGCAGTCTGATCATACCCGGGTTAACATACGAATCCCGGGTATACCGGGACCAAAGAGGCGTACCGCATATCGAAGCGGAGACTGAAGAGGATCTGTATCAGGTGCAGGGATACATCACGGCACAGGACCGTTTGTGGCAAATGGATATGATGCGCCGGCTTGCCGGAGGAGGGCTGGCCGAAATTATCGGCAGCGCCCAGTTAAGAAGCGACAAGCTTTTCCGGACGCTTCAGCTGCGGCAGTCCGCCGAACGTTCTCTTGCTGCTTACTCTGAGAAGACACGTATGATCATGGACAGCTATTGCAAGGGGGTTAACGCTTACATCCAACAGGTGACGGGGAAGGGAAAGCTGGCTTTGGAATTCAAGCTGCTGCGGTATCGGCCGGCTCCCTGGCATCCGATAGACTGCCTCATGATCCTCAAGCTGATGTCATATGACATGAGCGAAAATTGGCGGGCCGAGACTTATCGTTATCAGCTGGCTAAAAAGGCCGGACTCCACTTATGCACCCAATTGTTCCCCGTATATCCGCCGGACGGGTTTGTCACGGTTAAGTCAAGCCCTCAATCCACCGGAGGCGGTAAAGAATGCAGCAGAGTACCATTGCAGCCTTCCATTAATCCGCTCCTTGATCTTGAAGAGCTCCTCGCAGCGACAACAGAGCTACCGGACGAAACAGCTGGGTCCAACGCTTGGGTATTATCAGGGAGACATACCAAATCAGGCTATCCGATTTTGGCCAATGATCCGCACATTAACCACAGTAATCCTTCACTTTGGTATCAATCGCATCTAGTGATCATTAAAGACGGAGTGACTCGTAAAAATGTGATCGGGGTAAGCATACCGGGTGTGCCTGGCATCACGCTGGGCCATAACGAGCACATCGCCTGGGGAGTTACGAACACAAAAATTGATACACAAGATTTGTATATAGAAAAAATAAATCCCAAAGACAAATACAAGTATGAATATGACGAACGCTGGTTAGACGCCGAAATATACCGCGAAAAAATAAAGGTCAAGGGAGAGCCTGAAACCGAGCTTGAGGTTATGGTTACGCATCACGGTCCCATTTTATGTGGCGTACTCGGGATGGATGAAGAGCTTGAAGACGATTCGGAAGCATTGGCCCTGTCATGGCCGGCTCATCTGCCTACCACAGAGCTGGAAGCCGTGCTGGCTTTCAATGATGCGAAAGATTGGAAGGAGTTCAGAACTGCGCTGAGGCAGTATCAGACTCCGGTACTAACCTTCATGTTCGCGTCAAAGGATGACATAGCTTCCAAGGTAGCGGGACTAGTGCCGATCCGGCAGAACCATGACGGCCTGCTGCCCGTTCCGGGATGGAAGAAAGCATATGAACCTACCGGTTATATTCCGTTTGATGAACTTCCAGAGTCAGTGAATCCGCAAGAAGGTATGATTATCAGCGCTAACAACAAATTAGCTGACGAAAGTTATCCATACTTCCTGTCATACGCTTGGGCTCCTCCTTACCGGGCAAACCGTATTTACGAAATGCTCTCCAAAATGTCGGGGATAAGGGCCGAGGAGATGATGAAGCTTCAGGTTGACTACATGAATCCGCAGGCTGATTTGCTTTTGCCAATTCTGCTTCCAAGAATCCGGCTGCACGCTAAGCTTGCTCCTGCTGAACAGTCGGCTTTAGATATCCTGGAGCACTGGAACCGGAAGGACGAAGCGGATCAGGCCGCACCGCTTATTTTTTATAAATGGGTGGATGAATTGGGAAGGGCCATCTTCGAGCCTGTTATGGGAAAGGTGCTCTTCACCCGGATGTTTGATAAGGTCAATGTTCTCGACAGGATGATTATTGAAGCCGATAAGGGAGTTGAAAATGATTGGTTCATTCGTGCAGGGGGATGGGCTGAAGCCGTTGTTAAGAGCTACAAGCAAGCTATCCAGGAGTGTGTCCGGCTGCAGGGGAATACTCCCGGCACTTGGACCTGGGGGACATATCACCGCATTGGTCCCGTGCATCCCTTCGGCGCAGCCGTAAAAGGCCTGAAAGGCTTGCTGAACACCAAAATGCGCCCCATCGGGGGCAGCAATATATCGGTGGGAGCGATGGTTCCGAACGCCACTGGTGCCGTATACTGGTCTGCATCCTGGCGGACGGTGGTTGACCTGTCTGATCTGAAACGCTGCTCCTATGATATCCTGGCACCGGGTCAATCGGGTAATGTATGTAGTCCGCATTATGAGGATCAAGCACAGAATCATGCCGCTGGACTGCAGTTCAATCAAAAAATGGACCCGGAAGAATACCGGCAGGGAACGCTGTTAAAAATGCTCCCGCAAGTGGAAACGGCTAAGCCGTCCTTATAAGAAGCCTATGCTTCCGAAGCAACGATACTCCAAAATCACTTTCAGGTATCCGTTTCATCGTAAATGACATTCTTTGCTATGAGGTGAGTGACGATGTCCCATTTTTTAAGTTTGGTGGAATTGATCCGATGGAGAGCAGCCATGCAGCCCACTCGGCAGGCTCTGGGATTTATGGTAAACGGTCAGGAGCAGGAAATAACCTATGCCGAACTGGACAACCGCGCCCGCTCCATAGCTGCGGTTCTTCAGGAATTGAAGCTGGACGGGGAACGGGCGCTACTGATGTATCCGCCCGGCCTAGAATATATAACGGCTTTTTTCGGGTGTTTGTATGCGGGAATTGTTGCAGTTCCGGTCTATCCGCCGAGGCTTAACCGCTCGTTGTCGCGGATTGAATCTATTGTAGCCAATGCACAGGCTAAGCTAGCGCTAACGAGCGACAGGATCTATCAGAGCATCCAGAATCAGTTAACCGGTTCGTCTGAGCTGCGGAAACTGAAATGGTTAACTTCGCATGACTTCCTCAAAGCGGGAGATGGGGTGTACTGGAAGGAAATGAAATCAAAGGAAAACACCCTGGTCTTCCTGCAATATACTTCTGGATCGACTTCCCAGCCCAAGGGTGTACGGTTGACAAACGGCAATTTGCTGCATAATGCGGGACGGATTACCCATTCCTTTGGCTTAACAGAAGAGACCAAGCTTGTGCTCTGGCTTCCGCCTTATCACGATATGGGATTGATCGGCGGCATTATATCTCCGTTGTATGCTGGACTGCCCTCTACGCTGATGGCGCCGGTGGACTTCCTGCAGAGTCCTTTCCAATGGCTAAAGATGATTTCCGACAAGAGGGCGACTGTAAGCGGAGGACCGAATTTCGCCTATGATTTATGTGTCGAGGCCATAACCGAGGAGCAAATGGAAGGTCTAGATCTGACGAGCTGGCGTTTGGCCTTTAACGGAGCAGAACCAATAAGAGCAGAGACCTTAGAGCGGTTTAGGGACAAATTCTCGGTGAGCGGGTTCAAGAATGATGCCTATTTCCCTTGTTACGGACTGGCTGAATCGACGCTGATGGTTACTGGAGGAGAGCTCGGAAAGGGACCTTCAGTCTCTGCTTTTTCAAGAAAAGCATTGGGTGAGCATAAGGTAAGGACTCCGAAAGATCAGGAAGACCAGATGATCCTGATTGGGTCAGGCGGAAATATGGAAGGCCAGGACATTTGTATTGTACGACCGGATACGTCCGAAGTTTGTGATGTTGATGAAATCGGAGAAATCTGGGTTTCCAGCCCGAGCGTTGCGGAAGGCTATTGGAATAACCAGGAAGCAACCGGGCAGAGTTTTGGAAGAAGGCTCCTAGACGATCCCCGTCTCTATTTGGCAACAGAGGACCTAGGATGTATGCGAAATGGCGAGCTCTATATAACAGGCCGTAAAAAGGATCTGCTGATTATACACGGCATCAATTATTATCCTCAGGATATCGAAGCCTCAGCCGAACAAGCCCATCCCACGCTTCGCCTTGGCCACGGTGCGGTTTTTTCAGTTGAGATGAACCGGCAGGAAATGCTGGTCATTGTACATGAGGTTGAGCGCAAATACCGGAAAAGCTTGAATCCCGAAGAGGTCAGCGATGCCATTCGTTCCCGGATCGCGGAGGAGTTCGGACTGCAGACCTATGCCGTTATTCTCTTGAATCCAGGACGTATTCCCAAAACCTCAAGCGGTAAGATCCAGAGACAGCTATGTAAAAAAGAATTTCTGTCAGGAACCCTGGATATGCTCAGTAATAACTACATTTCAAGTGAACCGCCAACCACAGATTCACCCGATCAGCAGGAGCTGCTGAAGCTGCCGGTTGAAGAGCGGGCTGTGCGCATCGGTCGCTACGTTCGGGGCTTGCTTGCAAATGCGCTGAACATTGATGAGTCCCGTCTTTCAAGGGATGAGTCCATAGTGAACTGGGGATTGGACTCTCTTGCAGCTCTTGAATTGATTAACCGAGTTAACACTGACTTAGGGGTTTCCTTGTCGGTGGTGAACCTGCTTAACGGAACCAACCTTCCCGAATTAACACAGGACATTTGCAGAAAGATGGAGGAAGGGACTGCCGAACCTGCTTCTATTATTAATGAAGAGATGAGCTGGAACCATCAGCTTTCCTATGGACAAAAAGCTTTGTGGTTCCTTCAGCAGTATGAGCCGAGGAACACCGCTTACAATCTGTCGTTTGCCGTTAAATCCTCATCGGGATTTCAAGAGGTCGCACTACAGCAGTCCTTTCAATATCTCATCGAACGACATGAAGTGCTGCGGACTGTCTATCCTATGGAAGATAAACAGCCAGTCGCCAGCACTCTTACAAACGCCATACTCAATTTTGAAATCATCGATGTAGCTGACCATGACGAACAGAAGCTGCGGTCTCTGCTGTCCTGTGAAGCACACAAGCCGTTTAAGCTGGAGCAGGAAGTGTTCCGCATACGGCTTATACGAACTTCGCAGGCAGGCGATATTCTGCTGCTATCCGTGCATCATATCGCGGCGGATCTGTGGTCTCTTGTGCAGCTGATGGAGGAATGGGGGGAGGTATACCCCAAATTGGTAAGCGGTGAGCAAGTCCGGTTGCCGGAGTCTGTCGGACGGTACAGATCCTTTGTTATGCAGCAGCAGGAGCTTCTGGACAGTCGGTGCGGACAAGAGCTTGCTGCTTACTGGGAGGAGCAGTTCTCCAAGCCTATCGAACAGCTTGCATTGCCTTTGGATAAGCCAAGACCTAAAAATATGAGCTATAAAGGCTCCTGTTACGATTTTGAGATTGGGCAGAAATTGACGAAGGCGATTAAAGACCTGTCCAGGGCTCAGGGTGTAACCCTGTATGCCTTGCTTATGGCGTCTTTTCAAGTACTGCTTCATCACTACAGCGGGCAATCAGAGATTTGTGTTGGTACTCCTACTGCTGAGCGCCATGACCCGAATATGAAGGATACGGTCGGGTATTATGTTAATCCGGTTGTAATCCGCGGTTCTGTAGAGGATAACCTGTCCTTTGTCCAATTTCTTAAGACAATCCAACAACAGGTGCTTGGCGCAATTCAGCATCAGGGCTATCCGTTTGCAAGGCTGCTCGAACACCTGCAGGTGACAAGAGACCTCGGGGTTTCTCCTCTATTCCAGGTGATGTTTGTTCTGGAGAAACCGCAGAAGCTGGAGCATCTGTCCAGTATCATTCTTGGACGTTCCGGGGAGAAATTTGCCCTTGGGGAGTTGCAGCTGGAATCTTTCGGACTGCAGCCGCAGACTTCTCAGTTCGACCTTACACTTATGATCGTGGAGACGGAAGGAACGCTCGGAGCCAGACTGGAGTACAATACGGATTTGTTCACAGCGGATACGGCCAAAAAAATGGCAGAAGCATTCAAAGTTCTGCTCGGTGGGATTGCGGCCGATCCGGATTGTCCGGTGTCCCGTTTGCCTGTAATCCCTGCGGACGAACGGAGAAAGGTCCTAACGGAATGGAACGCTACGCAGTGTGAGTACGAGCTGGACAAGCCCTTGATCCGGTGGATTGAAGAGCAGGCCGAACGGACTCCGGACGCGATGGCCGTCCGATTCGAAGGCCGGGAGCTGACTTACAGCGAGCTGAACCGTCAAGCGGAACAACTGGCTAGACGGCTCCGCAGAATGGGCGCTGGTCCAGACCGGTTCGTGGGCATCAGCGTAGAACGCTCGCTTGAGATGATGGTCGGGCTGCTGGGCATCTTAAAGTCCAGGGCAGCCTATGTTCCGCTGGACCCTACGTATCCCCGGGAGCGGCTGGCTTTCATGCTGCAGGACGCTGGAGTGCCGATCCTGCTGACCCAGTCCCATCTGGCCGCAGGACTGCCGGAGCATGCTGCGCAGATCGTGCTTCTAGACGGGCCAAAGTCCGCACCACCGGAGGAGATTGTGGAAGAGGAACCGGTGAAGTCGGCTGCAGGACCGAAGAATGCGGTGTATATGATCTACACCTCGGGTTCGACGGGTACTCCCAAAGGCGTGATTAATATTCAGGAAGCGGTGGTGAACCGCCTGCTGTGGATGCAGGATACTTTCCGCCTCACGCCGGAGGACCGGGTGATGCAGAAGACGCCGATCAGCTTCGACGTATCGGTGTGGGAGTTATTCTGGCCGCTGATGACCGGAGCCGGGCTAATTATCGCAGCGCCAGAAGGGCATAAGGACCCGGATTACCTCCTTCGGCTGATCCGCAAGGAACAGGTGACGACGTTGCACTTCGTGCCGTCGATGCTGCAAATGTTCGTGGAGCAGCCCGGGGTGGAAAACACCGCGAGCCTGAAGCGGGTGATCTGCAGCGGGGAAGCTCTGCCGTATGAACTGCAAGAACGGTATTTCACGCAGGTCGGTGCAGAGCTGTGGAATCTGTACGGGCCGACGGAAGCAGCGATTGACGTAACCTTCTGGAAGTGCAGCCCGGGAACAGGAACGAGCAACATACCGATTGGATATCCGGTGGCCAATACGCAGATGTATGTGCTGAACCGGGAGCTGCAGCCGGTGCCGGCGGGTGTCACGGGAGATTTGTACATCGGGGGCGTGCAGTTAGCCCGAGGATATCACGGCCGGCCGGATTTGACGAACGAGCGGTTCTTGCCGGACCCGTTCCGCAAAGATACGGGATCACGAATTTATAAGACGGGGGATTTGGCCAGATACGGGCCGGACGGAAGACTGGAGTACGCCGGACGGAGCGATGACCAGATCAAGCTGCGAGGATTCCGGATTGAGCTGGGGGAAATTGAAGCGGCAATGCTGAAGCATTCTGAGGTAGTGGAAAGTGCCGTTGTTGTGCGGGAGGACGGCCGTGCCGGGAAACGGCTGATCGGATACTGGACATCGAAGAAGCCGGGGCGTGTGAGTGGGGCAGAGCTACGGAGCTTTCTGAAAGAGGAGCTGCCAGAATACATGGTTCCGGCGGCGTGGGTGGAAGTGGAGGCGATGCCGCTGACACCAAGCGGAAAGACAGACCGCCGTCAGCTGCCGATGCCGCAGGAGAGCAGGCCAGAACTTGCGACAGGGTATGTCCCGCCGTCAACCGAGACAGAGCGCAAGCTGGCTGACATTTGGCAGGATGTGCTGGGTGTAGACCGGGTAGGCGTTAACGATAACTTTTTCACCTTGGGCGGTCATTCCATTATGGCAACACAACTGGCGTCATGGATAAGGGAATCTTTAGAGGCCGAGATCTCGCTGAAAGCGATTTTTGAGAATCCGACAATCAGCGAGATGTCACGTTACCTTGAGCAGCACAGTCTACCCTCTGCTTATGGCGAATCCTCTGAGAAGTTAGAAGGATTTAATGCAGGTGCTGATGACCGCGACGCAGATTATCCGCTTTCTTTTGCTCAGCAGCGGTTATGGTTCCTGAATAACTATATGGAAGATAAAGCGGCCTACAATATTCCCGGCGCACTAAGGTTCAAGGGAAACTTGAATCTACAAGCTCTTCGCAGCAGCCTGAACGAGATCGTCAATCGTCACGAAGGTCTTCGCTCTGCTTTTCATGAGTTAAGCGGTATTCCTTTTGTTCAAATACGAGAATGGGTATGTCTGGAGCTTGAACTGCTGCCTTGTCCATATGCCAAGGAGGATCGGGAATCTGCAATTCAGCGGTTGGCTGCGGAGGAGGCAAGCAGACCCTTTGATCTGTCCAGCGATCCACTCATCCGGGCGTCTTTGTTCCGTTTAGATACGGAAGATCATCTGTTTCTAGTCACGATGCACCATATTGTCTCGGACGGCTGGTCCTTAGCGATATTTACGCAAGAATTGTCCAAGCTCTACAACGCCTATTTGCATCATAAGACTTCACCTCTGACTCCGCTTCAATACCAATATTCACATTATGCACGCTGGCAGCGCCGCTCTTCGGCAGAACCGCAATGGACAAGTCAACTGAATTACTGGAAAAAGAAGCTGCGTAGCCTTAAGCCTGTCCTGATGCTTCCTGCTGATTTCCCGCGTCCCGAACAGCAGCGGTTTAGAGGGAGTGTGCAACGGTTTAGGCTGGATGTTGGATTGCTTGAGTCACTACAAGAGCTGGGGCGTTCTGAGGGAGCTACCTTGTTCATGACTGTTCTGGCGGTATTTACTATGTTGCTTGGCCGATATACGAATGAAGACGATATTGCAGTGGGGACGCCCATCGCAGGCCGGAACCGGAAAGAGATAGAACCCATTATTGGCTTGTTTGCCAATACCCTGGTTCTGCGGACAGATCTGTCAGGGACAACTGACTTTAGACAGTTACTTCGCAAAGTCCGTGAGAGCTGCCTTGAAGCATATGATCATCAGGATGTTCCATTCGAGAAGCTTGTGGAGATATTGCAGCCGGTACGGAATCCTATGTATTCTCCCTTGTTCCAGGTGATGTTCATTTTGCAGAACAACGAGCTTCCGGCTATTAGGCTCGATCATATCCTTACGGAGCCGGTCCAATATGACCAGGGCATTGCCAAGTTTGATTTAACGCTGACGTTCGAAGAAACGGCCAGCGGACTGGAAGGGAATTTCGAATATAACACTGATTTGTTTCATCCGGATACGATAAACAGGATGGCGGGTTATTTCCAGGATCTGCTTCACGCTGTAACAGCGCATCCAGACTGGAATATCCATACCTTGTCTATACCGCAAAAAGAATATCTGCAGACAAGCGGAGAACCGCAGTATGGAGAGGTACAGCCGTCAACCAAAGGATTCATTGGACTGTTTGAAGAGCAGGTACACCGGACACCGAATTCCGCAGCCATTGTATATGAAGGGCATACGGTCTCCTATTCGGAATTAAACGGGCGTGCCGAGCTATTGGCTGCCAGGCTGCTGAAGGAAGGGATCGGGGAAGGTTGCCCCGTCGGTCTTTTTATGGAAAGATCGCCTGATTTTGTGGTGTCCTTCCTGGGGATATTGAAATCCGGAGCCTTATGCGTCCCGATCGATGCTGAATGTTCAACTGGAAGAATCAACACGATAGCCGAAGACTCTGGTATGCTGCTGATTCTTACCCAGCAGCATCTAAAAGAAAAGCTGCCGTCATTCTTGGAACAAATCATCACTATTGACGATGCCAGAATAACACGGTCCAATTGTGGCATGGAGGACAGTCTTGAGTTTAAAACCCGCTTGAAGCCTGAACAGCCGGTATGCCTATTATACGCCTCCGGCAGTGGTTCAGCACCCCGGGGAGTTATTGTCACACATTCCTCTCTGACAGTTCAAGCGAAAAGGATGGAAGACTTGCTCAAGAAAGAGCTGACAGAAAAACCTCTGCGGGCAGGATGGACCGGTTCTACTGAATCGGAGAGCCTTCTGACGCAGTTGCAGTATCTTTTATATGGGCATACCCTGTATCCTGTCCGGCATGACATTCGTACAGAATCCACCGAGATGCTCACTTTTGCAAGAAAACATGAAATCGAAGTATTTGTCTGTACGCCGCCTCAGCTGCGAATGCTGATCGGAGAGGGGCTAATACTTCAGCGCCCAACCGCACTGAAGACGATTTGTGTTATCGATGAGCTGCTGGACCAAACACTGTGGAGTAGCTTGGCGAAGAGCGAGGATATCCGTTTCTATCAAATTTTCGGACTGCCGGAGCTGGCGGGAGCAGCGATTGGATGCCGGATTGCAGATTACGCGGAGCCTTGTCTGGGTCAGCCTTTATATGACGTGAAGCCAGCCGTTCTAAACCGGTACAAGCAGCCAGTACCCTTAGGAGCACCCGGAGAACTGTATTTTACCCAATCTGATCCTGGGCCGCTGTATTGGAAAAGCGCTGCTGTACATCATGCAGAAACGAGTTCACTGCAGGCTGAATGGTTCAGTTCCGGTATTTGGGTCCGCAGATTGCAGGACGGTACTATCCGCTACATTGGAACAATAGATGATGACGCCGAATCCGAAGGTTTCCGCATGGAGAAAGAACCTGTTGAAGCTGTCTTGTATCGTCATCCTGCGGTCAGACAGGTGTGCATAAAGAAAATTGACGCGGGTCCTGTCCCTGTGCTTGCAGTATATCTGTCAGTTTATCCAGAGAGCGTAACGGCTTCCGAATTGAAAGAGTACATGCACATGAGGCTGCCGGGTCATTTGATCCCTCGGTATCTGGTTCTGCTTGACAACATTCCTTTAACCTATGGTGGCCAATATGACATGGTGAGCCTGCCTCATCCGGACACCACCAGCAACCCAGCAGAATGCAGCGCAGAACCAAGAAATGCGATTGATGAATTCATATTGAAATACTGGCGGGAGCTTCTTGGAGCACCTAATATGGGCATTAACGATCATTTCTTTGAATGGGGCGGGCATTCCCTGTTGGCTATGGAAGTGATATCTCAGATCCGGGACGAGTTCGGCGTGCACCTTTCTGTTAAGCATTTGTTTGATTCACCTACAGTTGCCCGTTTGAGCAATGAAATCGAGCGTCTTCTCATCGAGGAAATCGAGAGCATGGATGAAGAAGAAGCCCGCTTGCTGCTGGAAGCCGAATAGGGACTAGATCGTAAAGGAGACTGGCAAAATGACAAGCTTTGACCCGCAAGACTCTCGTCTGTCCAAATTATCCGATGCCAAACTTGCGCTGCTGAGCAAAAGGATGAACCGGGGAGAGCATGAGCCGAGAAGGTCCCGTATTATGCAACGGGCAGCCGGAGGTCCGGCTCCATTATCTTCTGCTCAAACCGGAATGTGGTTTATGAGTCAATATGACTCCTTAAGCTCGGAATACAATATGTGTGCTGCTGTAAAAATGACCGGGAATCTTCAAATCGCATCCTTGCAGGAAAGTCTGTCAGCTATTGCCCGCAGGCATGCGGCGCTGCGTACTTCCTTTATCGAGCTGAACGGAGAACCTCAGCAGGTGATGGCGAGCGAGATTAGTATCCCGCTTGAGATTATCGACCTCAGGGGAGAGGAAGAAGATTATGGAGAGGAAACGGCGCTCCGTGCTGCCAAAGCGGATGCGCAGCAGCCATTTGATTTATCGGAAGCGCCGCTTCTGCGGACCAAGCTGTTTCATGTCAGCAGGAATACTTTGATTTTCTATATCAATATGCACCACATTATTTCAGACGGTTGGTCCAAAGGGCTTTTGATCCAAGAAATTATGTCCTGTTATAAAAGCCTAGTGGATCAGGTGGCTGTAAGCTTGCCGGAGCTGCCGGTTCAATATGCGGATTATGCATGGTGGGAACAAGAGTGGCTTCAATCAGAAGGTTACCGGAAGCAGTTGGAGTATTGGAAGAACCATTTACAAAGCCCGCATCCTGTTCTGCAATTACCGATGGAACGTAAATCTCCATTAGTCCCGGCTACTGAGGGTGACATCTGTTCTTTTGAAATTCCAGCGGTATTAACCGCCAAGCTGCGGGAGTTCGGAACGAACGAAGGTGCCACACTGTTCATGACACTGCTGTCTGCCTTCAAGGCCCTGTTGTTCAGATATACGGGACAGGAGAATTTGCTGATCGGTACGCCGGTGGCTAACCGGAACCATTCCGAGACTGCCAATCTGATCGGCTGCTTCGTGAATAGCCTCGTCATCCGTTCGCAACTCTCTGCAGCCTCAACCTTTCGTGAATTGGTTAGGGAGATAAAGCATACATGCCTGAACGCTTTTTCCAATCAGGAAGTTCCGTTTGAAAAGGTGCTCCAAGAACTCCATGTCAGCCGGTCCGCAGGAGTCTCTCCCTTATTCCAGGCCGTGTTCACGCTGCAAAATACGCCGAAACAGAACCTGGAGCTTCCGGGTCTGACATTGGAATACATGAACCTTCATAACGATACAGCCAAGTATAATCTGGTGTTGTCGGTCGAAGAGGAGGGAAGTGTTCTGCAAGGAACGCTGGAGTATCGCATCGGACTGTTTGATCCTGAGGACATGGAGCGCATGGCGGACCACCTGTTAAATATGATGAAGAGTGCGGTTGAATCGCCAGACATTCCTATATCCCGTCTATCCATTATGAGTGGGGCGGAACTGGAGCGGACGATCAAGGAATACAGCGGAGGAGCGTCGGAAGCTCAGCTGCAACATCACAATCTGGTTGAATGGTTTGAACAGCAAGCCTCACATACGCCCGATCACATTGCCTTAACTTTTAATGAAACGGAGCTGACCTACCGGGAGCTCAATGAACAAGCTAACCGGGTCGCCCATTATCTGCTTCAATCGGGGATACAGGCAGAACAATTCATCGGCTTATATATAGAACGGTCAATCGAAATGATCGTCGGTCTCATCGGCATCCTGAAAGCCGGCGGCGCCTATGTTCCGCTTGATCCCGCGCTGCCTGCCGACAGACTAAGCTATATGCTGCGTGACAGCGGTCTGCAGACGATCATCACATCGAATGGTCTTTCCACTTCGCTTTCAGCATATCAAGGCGCATGGATCGAACTTGACGGGCCTGGAATGTTGCTGTCCGGGAAGCCGACAGGCAATCCCAATTGTACCATCTTATCTGGTCATCTGGCCTATATGATCTATACATCAGGTTCAACCGGACAGCCAAAAGGGGTTATGGTAGAGCACGGCAACGCTGTCCGGCTCTTTGAAACCACACAGTCCTACTTCACATTCAACGAAAAAGATGTGTGGACGCTGTTCCATTCCTATGCTTTTGATTTTTCCGTCTGGGAAATTTGGGGCGCACTCCTGTACGGAGGCCGCCTTGTGATAGTACCTTACTGGATTAGTCGTTCACCGGAAGATTTCTACCGTACCCTGCTTCAAGAGCAGGTTACCGTCCTGAATCAGACACCTTCGGCTTTTCGTCAATTGCTGAAGGCTGAAGAATCCGCGTTTCCTGGCACTGAGCTTGCACTGCGTTACATCGTTTTTGGCGGAGAGGCTCTGGATATGGATTCGCTTAAGCCGTGGTTTCAGCGTCATGGGGAACATGCTGTCCAGTTAGTCAACATGTACGGGATAACGGAGACAACGGTTCATACGACGCTTTACCCGATTAGCAGCTTGGATACAAAAACACACAGTGGAAGTATCATCGGCCGTCCGCTGGGCGATCTTTCCATCTATGTGTTGAACGAGCATTTGCAGCCCGTACCCGTAGGCATTCCGGGAGAAATGTATGTCGGCGGCGCCGGGGTCACGAGAGGTTATTGGAAAAAAGCAGAATTGACTGCAGACCGGTTTATACCTCATCCTTACGTTCACGGAGAGCGGCTTTATAAAACAGGGGATTTAGCCCGCTTTCAGTCCGGTGGGAACCTGGAATATATCGGCCGGATTGACCATCAGGTCAAAATCAACGGTTTCCGCATTGAGCTGGGAGAAATTGAGGCTGTATTGAAACAAGTTCCAGAGATTGGCGAAGGGGTTGTGACCATTAGAGAGGAGCAGGGGCTCTCCGTACTGAAACGCCTGGAGGCGTATTTGGTCAAAAAACCTGGAAGGGAGCTAAACCTTCAGGCTATCCGGGTTTACTTAGGGCAAAAGCTGCCGAATTACATGATTCCTGCTGCATTCTATGAACTGGATACCATTCCGCTTACCCATAACGGGAAAGCGGATCTAAAGGCTATTCTGTCCATGAATGTACAGCAGGTCGACGGGGACAGCAGATTCAGCGCCCCAAGGACCGGGGAAGAACAACAGCTGTGCTCGATATGGCAGAAGGTACTCAGTGTTGATTCCATAGGGATTGATGATAACTTCTTCGAACTTGGCGGCGACTCAATCCGGGCTATTCGCGTAAGGGCGGAGGCTCAGCAGTTGGGGATTCTGTTCACGATTCAGCAGCTGTTCGAGCTCCAGACAATCCGTATGCTAGCAGAAGCTCTCAAACCGGAAGTGCAAATCTTACCTGAAGGTACAACACGGACGGCATTTCACGGTCTCAATGAATCGGACCGGTCCAAAATGCCGGACAGTGTCATCGACGCTTATCCGCTGAGCAGGCTCCAATCCGGGATGTTATTTCATTCGGTCCTGCATCCAAACGGCAGCTCCATTTATCACAACATCACCAGCATCACCTTAGAGGGTCAGCTCGAATTCGCAGCTCTCGACAGAGCTGTTCAAAAGGTGGTTTCAAAGCATCGTGTACTGCGGACTTCCTTTGACCTGACTTCCTACAGTGTTCCGCTGCAGCTGGTACACGGGTGGGCTCAAGCTGAAGTGAACATGGACGATCTGCGTGGCATGTCCACGAGGGAACAGGAAGCCGCGTTAAACAGCTGGCATGAAACGGAACGCAGAACTTCTTTTGACTGGACTTCATTTCCATTGTTTAGAATCCATATTCATCTTTTGACCGAAGATACATTCCAGTTTACGCTCACCGAGCACCATGCCATTCTGGACGGGTGGAGTGTAGCCTCGATGCTGACCGAGTTGTTTGGATACTATAACGATTATATTTGGCAACGGGAGCCCATGCAGGAAACCGCACTGTCCATTGAATACTCTAACTATGTGGAGTTGGAACAGCTGACCTTGGAAGACGAGGGTACCCGAAGATTCTGGGAGAAATACCTGTCAGAAGCGGCTTATAACCGATTACCTGGTGCTACAGGGACCGGTAACAACGGTCTGCGGGAAATCGCAATGGATTCCGCTGAATATACTGTTCCGGCTGAGCTTTTTGACGGTGCCAGGCAGCTGGCGGCAATGGCTTCAGTCCCGCTCAAAAGCGTACTTCTCGCCAGCCATCTGTATGTTCTCCGAACGTTATGCAACGAACCTGATCTGGTTACAGGTCTCGTTGCCAACTGTCGCCCGGAAGAGTTGTCTGGAGATCAGGTGCTCGGATTGTTCCTTAATACACTTCCTCTGCGGCTGCAGTTGAAGGATATAAACTGGCTGGAACTGGTGAAGATCACCTTTAAAACAGAAATGGAAGTCTGGCCGCACCGGCGTCTTCCGCTGGACGAAATCCAAAAAATCGCAGCTGAAGGGCAGCCGTTGTTTGATAGCGTATTTAACTTTACCGATTTCCATATTTATCAATCCTTCGCCGGGGCGCAAAATTTGAGCGTCCTGAACGCGGCAGACATAGCTTACACCAACTTTGATTGGATGACCCAATTTAATCTCGACGCGAGATCATCGGAGCTCAAATTGATTTTGCAGTGGAACACTTCTCGGTTCAGCAAAGAGCAAATGGTGCAATTCAAGGAATATTACTTGCGGACCCTGGAATCAATGACTCAGGAACCCTTGATCCGTTATTCGGCGTTTACCCCTCTCCCTGCGGACGAACGGAGAAAGGTCCTAACGGAATGGAACGCTACGCAGTGTGAGTACGAGCTGGACAAGCCCTTGATCCGGTGGATTGAAGAGCAGGCCGAACGGACTCCGGACGCGATGGCCGTCCGATTCGAAGGCCGGGAGCTGACTTACAGCGAGCTGAACCGTCAAGCGGAACAACTGGCTAGACGGCTCCGCAGAATGGGCGCTGGTCCAGACCGGTTCGTGGGCATCAGCGTAGAACGCTCGCTTGAGATGATGGTCGGGCTGCTGGGCATCTTAAAGTCCAGGGCAGCCTATGTTCCGCTGGACCCTACGTATCCCCGGGAGCGGCTGGCTTTCATGCTGCAGGACGCTGGAGTGCCGATCCTGCTGACCCAGTCCCATCTGGCCGCAGGACTGCCGGAGCATGCTGCGCAGATCGTGCTTCTAGACGGGCCAAAGTCCGCACCACCGGAGGAGATTGTGGAAGAGGAACCGGTGAAGTCGGCTGCAGGACCGAAGAATGCGGTGTATATGATCTACACCTCGGGTTCGACGGGTACTCCCAAAGGCGTGATTAATATTCAGGAAGCGGTGGTGAACCGCCTGCTGTGGATGCAGGATACTTTCCGCCTCACGCCGGAGGACCGGGTGATGCAGAAGACGCCGATCAGCTTCGACGTATCGGTGTGGGAGTTATTCTGGCCGCTGATGACCGGAGCCGGGCTAATTATCGCAGCGCCAGAAGGGCATAAGGACCCGGATTACCTCCTTCGGCTGATCCGCAAGGAACAGGTGACGACGTTGCACTTCGTGCCGTCGATGCTGCAAATGTTCGTGGAGCAGCCCGGGGTGGAAAACACCGCGAGCCTGAAGCGGGTGATCTGCAGCGGGGAAGCTCTGCCGTATGAACTGCAAGAACGGTATTTCACGCAGGTCGGTGCAGAGCTGTGGAATCTGTACGGGCCGACGGAAGCAGCGATTGACGTAACCTTCTGGAAGTGCAGCCCGGGAACAGGAACGAGCAACATACCGATTGGATATCCGGTGGCCAATACGCAGATGTATGTGCTGAACCGGGAGCTGCAGCCGGTGCCGGCGGGTGTCACGGGAGATTTGTACATCGGGGGCGTGCAGTTAGCCCGAGGATATCACGGCCGGCCGGATTTGACGAACGAGCGGTTCTTGCCGGACCCGTTCCGCAAAGATACGGGATCACGAATTTATAAGACGGGGGATTTGGCCAGATACGGGCCGGACGGAAGACTGGAGTACGCCGGACGGAGCGATGACCAGATCAAGCTGCGAGGATTCCGGATTGAGCTGGGGGAAATTGAAGCGGCAATGCTGAAGCATTCTGAGGTAGTGGAAAGTGCCGTTGTTGTGCGGGAGGACGGCCGTGCCGGGAAACGGCTGATCGGATACTGGACATCGAAGAAGCCGGGGCGTGTGAGTGGGGCAGAGCTACGGAGCTTTCTGAAAGAGGAGCTGCCAGAATACATGGTTCCGGCGGCGTGGGTGGAAGTGGAGGCGATGCCGCTGACACCAAGCGGGAAGACAGACCGCCGTCAGCTGCCGATGCCGCAGGAGAGCAGATCAGAACTTGCGACAGGGTATGTCCCGCCGTCAACCGAGGCAGAACGCAAGCTGGCTGACATTTGGCAGGATGTGTTGGGCGTAGACCGGGTAGGCGTTAACGATAACTTTTTCACCTTGGGCGGAGATTCGATCCGGAGCATCTCAGTATTATCGAAGGCCTCAACTGCTGGAATTTTCTTTACGCTGCAGCAGCTCTTTGAATTCCCTATGATTTCAGCGCTGCTGAACCAGATTGGAGCCAATACCGCACAGATAACTGAAGTGAGATCCGTCGAGCCCTTCGCGCTGCTGACTCCTGCTGATGCCGTCAAATTGAAAAGCCTTGGAGTTGAGGATGCGTACCCGTTGACTGTTCTTCAGGCAGGGCTTGTCTATCATAGCAAATTGTATCCGAATACTGCTCTGTATCACGATATCATGAGCTTCACGATTAAGGGGCGTTTTGACGAAGAGGCCTTCAAGCAGGCAATTCAAAATCTGTCTGCGCGGCATTCCATTCTTCGGACAACCTTTGATCTATCCTCTTATAGCGAGCCGGTTCAGCTGGTCCATCTGCAGATAGACGAGGCGCTGATCATTATAGATCTCAGCAAGGTATCTGAAGCAGAGCGGAAAGAAGCGCTACACCGGTTCAAGGAGAGTGAGCGGCAGCTACAATTCGATTGGAGCAAGCCGCTGGTTCGTTTCTTCGTGCATGTGCTGGGAGACGACAAATACTGTGCCACCCTTAGTTTCCACGATTCCATGCTTGACGGCTGGAGTGTTAACGCCCTGATCGCCGAACTGTTCACAGACTATATCAAACGGATCAACGGCTCGGCTACTTCGATAAGAGCCTCGGCTGTTCCTTTCCGTGAATATGTGGCTTTGGAGAGGCAGGCGGCCGCCACTGAGGGGGATAAGCAATTCTGGCTGGATGCATTGGAGGGTATGACTTTTAGCCCGGTCCCGCGGATTACTTCCTCACCTGATGTAGCCGGCAGGTTTACGATTCGTTACTGGAAGGTGGATATCCCGCAGCACGTTTCGGATAAGCTTGTCCAACTGGCTGAGGAAATGGGGGTGCCGCTAAAAAGCATTTTGCTAGCCGTACACATGAGAGTTATGGGCCTGCTGGGCGGTACGGAGGATGTGCTGACGGGGCTGGAGCACAATGGTAGACCCGAGGCAAATCAGGCTGAGAGCATGCTGGGCTTGTTCTTGAATACCATTCCGTTCAGGTTAAATCTCAATGTGGAAGAAGACTCATGGGAATCGCTGATACGGGAAACTTTCCGTACAGAGACCACTTTGCTCCCTTACCGTCGTTATCCCATGGCTCATATCCAAAGGGATCAGGGAGGCCAGCCTTTATTTGAGACAGTCTTTAACTACACCCACTTTCATGTGGCTGAGAAGCTGCTGAGGCTGCCTGAGCTTGAATTGACCGATATGGATACTGTGCTTGAAACCGACTTTCCGCTTCGCGCAGAGTTTTCCCGCGATATTGCCACCGGCCATGTCCGTTTTGAACTGCACTACAACGCCTGCATCTTGTCTGAGAGACTGGTCGGCGAAGTGGCAGGCTATTACCAAAAAGCATTCGATTGCTTGCTCAGTAACCGTCATGCCCGTTATCTGCATCAGGATCTGTTGTCCGAGGAGGAGAAAGAGTTGCTTTTGTACCGGTGGAACCAGAACAATGCTTCAAAGGATCCTTCGTTACCGGATGTATCATTCCCTCAGCTATTTGAAGAGAGAGCAGCGAATTGGTCGAATCGGATTGCTGCGAGTGACCGGGATCAGAGCATCAGTTACTTCGAACTGAATACCCGCTCAAATAAGGCTGCTCGTGAGCTGATCGCTAAGGGCGCGGGTCCAGGCGTATGTATTGCTGTACTCGGCCAGCGTAATCTGAATTTCTTGATTACCCTAATCGCCGTTCTAAAGTCGGGAGGCGTCTATGTTCCGCTCGACCCGCATTATCCGGAGGAGCGGATTGCAGATATGGTGGACATAAGCTGCAGCAGGCTGGTGATTACATCAGATGAGTATTCGGAACCGTTTGAGCGCATGATGGAAACCCGAAATTCAGATCAATTATGCGAGATTGTTACAATGACAGAGCTGCTTCAGGCAGAACACGCTACGGATTCCCCCGGCATGTACCCCGGTAAGGATCAGCTGGCCTATATTATTTTTACATCTGGATCAACAGGCCGGCCGAAAGGCGCAATGGTCGAGCACAAAGGAATGATGAATCATCTGTACGCCAAAATAACCGATCTTCAGCTGACCGAAGGTGATAGGATCGCCCAAAATGCATCGCAATGCTTCGATATTTCCGTGTGGCAATTTTTGTCCGGGCTTTTGGTTGGTGGAAGCGTGCATATCTGCGAGGATGAGCTTGTCTATAACGCAGCTGCCATGCTGCAAGTTATTGAACGCAAAGAAATTACCATTCTGGAAATGGTGCCATCGGTGATACGGACGATGCTGGATCAAACCGACCGGATGGATAAAGCGCCTGAATTGCCTTACCTCCGCTGGATGATCCCTACCGGAGAAGCTCTTCCACCAGATTTGGTTAGGCAGTGGTTCGGGCAATATTCCCATATTCCAATGATGAATGCCTACGGACCAACGGAGTGCTCCGACGATGTTACACATTACCCTATTTACGAAGAACCGGCTAACCCGTGGAGCATTGTCCCGATCGGACTTCCGGTCCGTGGCATGGCGATGTATGTGCTGGACAGCCACCTGAGGCCTGTACCCCTTGGAGTGCCCGGTGAGCTTTATGTAGGCGGGGTCGGTGTGGGAAGAGGGTATGTCGGTAATCCCGAAAAAACGTCAGAGGTCTTTCTGGACAACCGATTTGATACTTCATTGGGTTCCAGACTGTACAAAACCGGAGATCTGGTCCGTTACCTTGAGGACGGAAATCTGGTGTTCCTCGGGCGCGTGGATCACCAGGTGAAAATCCGTGGTCATCGCATCGAAATCGGGGAGATAGAGACCGTTCTCGGGCGCCATCCGGGAATTCGGGAGAGCGTCGTAGTCGCGCTAGACAAGCCTCCCCATGAAAAATATCTGGCTGGTTATATCGTTACAAAGCCTGGATTAAAGTTGTCAGCCAAGGAGTTGCGTTCCTATCTGAGAGCCCAGCTGCCCGATTACTGCATTCCATCTTATCTATTGTTCATAGATGCGATTCCGTTAACGCCAAACGGCAAGGTTGACCGGAAACAGCTGCCCCTCCCTAATGAGCATCAGGAGTCGAATGACGAGCCTGTTCTACTTCCTGAGAATGCGCTCCAGCAGTCCATTGCCGCTGTGTGGCAGGATGTACTCCAAAGGGAAACGGTCGGAATCGACGAGCATTTCTTTGAAATCGGTGGGGATTCGCTCCGGTTAATGCAAGTTCACAGTAGGCTTGAGCAGACACTGGGCTGTACGATAGCGATTGCTGATTTATTTCAGTATCCTACCATCAAATCGCTGGCTGTGCTGCTCCATGACTCGGCTGAGCAAGATAAACGCAATCGGGAAGAATTATCCGGGACCATGGAACGGGTCAGCCAGCGCAAGGAAAAGATGAAGAAGCGGAGACAAGCCCGCGATCCACAGGAGTAATCCGGAGAGGAGAGATTCAGATGAATTACGAAACAGAGCAGGATAATGCCATTGCGGTTGTGGGGATGTCCATCCGGTTTCCCGGCGCAGGAACCATTGAGGAGTTCTGGAATAATCTCCGAAGCGGAGTCGAGTCGGTTACCTTTTTTACAGAAGAGGAGTTGGAGAAGAATGGAATTCCTTCTTCGGTCTATAAGCTCGACAATTATGTTTCCGCCAAGCCGGTATTAACAGATATTGACCTTTTCGATGCAGAATTTTTTCAATTGACCCCGAAGGAAGCCAGCTTGATGGATCCGCAGCAGCGTCTGTTTCTGGAGTGCGCCTGGGAAGCGCTGGAGTCGGCAGGGTACCATGGAGAGGATTATCCTGGCCCAATCGGTGTTTTTGGCGGTGTTGGAGAAAGCACCTATTTCTTATTTCATATTTTCAGCCAGCCGGATCTGTTGGAACAGTTAGGGAAGATGCAGAGCAAGCTCTTTAACGACAAGGATTTTTTGAGCACGCGTGTGTCCTACAAACTGAATCTTCAAGGTCCCAGCATGACTGTACAGAGTGCATGCTCTACGGCGCTGGTGAATGTTCATTTAGCCTGCCAAAGCCTGCTTAACGGGGAGAGCGACATGGCTCTTGCCGGGGCTGCCTCTATTGCCATGCCCAATCATTCCGGATATCTCTATGAAGAAGGAAATATTTATTCCGATGACGGACATTGCCGTGCGTTTGACAAAGACTCGGGCGGTACCATTTTCGGAGATGGTGTTGGGATTGTGCTGCTCAAACGTTTGGAGGATGCCCTGAAGGACGGAGATACAATCCATGCTGTCATTAAGGGATCCGCGATGAATAACGACGGAAGCATGAAGATTGGCTTCACAGCCCCCAGCGCCAGAGGACAAGCTAAAGTTATTGCGGAGGCGCTCAGCATGGCAGAGACACCTCCAGAAACAATTGGTTATATCGAAACCCATGGTACCGGAACCAAGTTGGGGGATATGATCGAGATTGAAGCTCTGAAGTTGTGCTATGACCAGCCGGACGACAGCAAAATTATACTTGGATCAGTTAAGACCAACGTGGGCCATCTGAATACAGCAGCCGGGATTGCAGGTCTTGTAAAAACGATACTGATCCTGAAACACGGCCAGATTCCGCCAACGCTACATTTCTCCGCACCTAATCCCCGACTGGGGCTGGAAGATTCCTGTTTCGATATCAATACCTCATTAGTAAATTGGGAATCTCGAAATGCGCCGCGGAGAGCTTCGGTCAGTTCCTTTGGCGTTGGAGGAACCAACGTCCACCTTGTACTGGAAGAAGCTCTACCTCTGCATGCTTTGGAGGAGCAGGAATACTTACAGGTGCTGCCGCTTTCCGCTAAGACGCCCGGTGCATTGGAACAGATGACCGAAAATTTACAAACGTATCTGACTCGAAACGAACAAGCACAATTATCCGAGGTGGCCTACACGCTCCAGTTTGGAAGAAAGACGTTCTCCAACCGCAGACTGCTTGTCTGTTCTGGAAGGGACGAAGCCATTGATCTGCTGCAGCATCCGGAAGACAAGCGCGTCGGAACCCTCTTGCAACAATCGCCGATCGCTGATTCTGAGCCTTATGCAAGCATCTTCATGTTTCCAAGCATTGGCGGGGAGTACTTTGGTATTGGAAGAGAATTATTCGAGACCTTTCCGGTTGTAAAAAGAGAAGTGGAGCGTTGTAACGTTCTCTTTAGCTCTCATCTTGGAATAAACGTCAGGGCGATCATTACTTCGAATGGAAGTAGAGGGGAACCGTATGAGCACCGGCTGGATTCCTTATACAGCCTGCCTGTGAATTTTACAGTGGAATATGCTCTAGCTTCTCTTCTCCTCTCCTGGGGGATTCAGCCAGCAGCCGTTATCGGTTGCGGAACAGGGGAATACGCGGCAGCTTGCGTCTCCGGCATACTCAGTTTGGAGAATGCAGTCGCATTGGTATCCGCTCGCGTAAGGCTGATGCTTACAGTCGAAGCTACATCTTCATCCTCCGAAGAGCCGGAGCCTGGCATAACCGCGTTCAAGGGAGAAGTAGATAACCTTGAGTTCCTGACGCCGCACCTTGCTTTCGTCTCCTCTGTAACCGGCACCTGGATTTCTGAAGCTGAAGCTACAGATCCAAGCTATTGGCTTCGGCATTTGCAGAGCCCTGAACGATTCGAGGCAGGAATTCAGCAAATCAAACGTCAGGGATCCAGATTCTTGTTCAGCGAAGTCGGGCCTCTCCAGGTTCTAGGCGCGAGAGTGCAGCGCATGTTCACAGCACAAGGCCAGACCACATATACATTCAGCACGTTAAAAAGGATACATCAGGAGCAATCCGAAGTGTCCAAACTCCTATATCTTGGCGGGATGCACTGGGTCTGCGGTCAAACGATAAATTGGAGTGAAATGCGTCTTGATCAAGGGCCTGGCCGCCGTATTCCGCTGCCTACGTATCCGTTCGAGAGAAAACGTCACTGGATCGAATCTAATTTTTCCGCAGTATTCGGAGGGGAAAGGGATGGCATGATTCAACACCCGCCGGGAATGAACGTAGCAGAGGATAACACTGGCGGTCCCGGGGAGACAACAAAGGAAGAACAGACAGCGTTCATTATCGCCGGAATTTTCGAGGATATTCTCGGTGTGGAGCAGCCGGGTCCACAGGATAACTTCTTTGCACTTGGCGGAAATTCACTTGTTGCCGCACAATTTTTATCGAAGATTAATCATACTTTCCAGTCTCATTTCTCGATGGAACTGATATTCATGGCCCCGACTGTACTAGGGATTGCAGCCGAGGTCAACCGCTTGCGTAGCGAGCAGGTGCAAGACCAGGAGACACCTGGACATCATCCGGTGCTGGGGTCCAGCGCACCAGACGATATTCATCTGGACCCGCAGGTGGCTGAAAGCATTCGGACTCTTGCAGGCCTCTCCGGGAATGAGGCCTTGGAAACTGTAGATGACAGGATCTTCCTGACAGGGGCTACAGGGTTCATCGGGTCACACGTGCTATGTGAGCTGCTTCGAGACACCCAAAGCGATATCTACTGCCTTGTCCGGGCTTTGACGCTACAGGAAGCGATGGAACGGATCTCATCCGTTATGCAGCGCTACTTGATTTGGACGGAGGACCATCGAGATCGCATTATTCCCGTACTGGGGAATTTGGATGAGGAAAGGCTGGGAATAAGCGAAGAGCAATTTGTCGATATCGCCAGCACAACGTCGGTCATTTACCATATGGCTGCTTGGGTGAACTGGATCTATCCGTATTCCGAGCTGAGAGCCGCGAATGTTCTCGGTACTAAAGAAATTATCCGGCTCGCTTCTTACAGCCGTTTGAAGCCTGTACACTTTATGTCTTCTGTTGCTGTGTTTGATTCCCAAGAGTTGCCTCTGACCCGGGTATGTTACGAGAATGAAGACATCGGGCATTTGCGAACCTTCCAGACCGGTTATGCGAACTCCAAATGGGCTTCTGAGCAGTTTCTGCTTGAAGCCCGGGCTTGCGGTCTTCCCGTTTCTATTTTCCGCTCGGCCTATGTAACGGGAAGCAGTCTGAATGGAATAAGCAATATCAATGATTTTGTCTTCCGCATGGTAAAAGGGTGTATCCAAATCGGGGCTGCTCCATACACCGATTTGTATGTCAATATAGCGCCTGTTGATTTTGTGGCCCGATCTATCGTCTTCCTGTCCGGACAAGGAGACAGCTGTCAGCCTATTTATCATATTACCAATCCGGAAACCGAAACCTGGCTTTCACTACTTGAATGGATTCAAAGTTATGGATATGTACTCGATCTGATCCCGGTTAATGATTGGAACGACAAGCTGGAACAAGCCATCCGGGAATCCAAAGACAATGCGCTGACACCTTTTTTATTCTATTTTGCTCCCGAGAAAGAGCCGCATACACCCGGTCAAAAGATTCCTGTACAGGGCAAAATGTACGATATGCAGAATACGGCGGATAGACTTACAGACAATTCCATCCTATGCCCAAAAGTAGACGCTTCCCTATTGACCCGATATTTTGACTATCTGGTGGATTGCGGTTTCTTGGTAAGTCCATTCGCTGCAAGACTATAGCTTATAGAAAGCAGGTTGTTCATATGATCTATTCATCGGTAATTGATCTGATCGGCAGTACACCCGTTGTCGCTTTGCATACAATCGCTCCTTCGGATGGTGCGCAGGTTTTTGTCAAAATCGAGGGCTTTAACCCAGGGGGGAGTATGAAGGACCGAACCGCCTTTAATATTATCAGGCAAGCTGAAGCCAGTGGAGATTTACAGCCGGGCGGGGTTATCGTTGAATCGTCATCGGGTAATTTAGCGATCGGACTGGCCATGATTGCCCGTATCAAAGGCTACCGGATGATTGCCGTAGTCGATCCCAAAATCAACCGTGTAAATCTCAGGATTCTGCAAGCCTATGGGGCGGAGATCAGAATGGTTAATCATCCGGATAAGAACGGCAATTATTTGGCTGCCAGACTTGAACTGGTTCAATCCCTGAGTGAACAGCTGGAGCATGTATACTGGCCTAATCAATATAATAATCCCGCCAATCCAGAAGCGCACCGGTTAGGAACTGCCCGGGAAATCTTTCAAGATTTCGGACAGGATTTGGATTGGGTAGTAACTCCAGTTGGAACAGCAGGGCTATCAACAGGTTGCAGTATGGGTTTAAAGGAGCTCATTCCGGATATTAAGGTTATGGCTGTAGATGCAGAAGGGTCTGTTATCTTCGGGACCCCCCCTGGCCCCAGACTCCAGGTAGGGCTTGGAGCAGCGGTTGTTCCCGGCAATTTGCGGCCAGAGTTCTTTGATAAAGTTGTTCACGTCACAGACCGGGAAGCATTTCAAATGACACGCAGGCTTGCACTGGAAGAAGGAATCTTGGCGGGCGGGTCCTCAGGATCCGCCATCCACGCAGGTATACAATTAGCCAAATCTTTACCTCCCAGTCAAAAGGTGCTCATCATCCTTCCAGACCGTGGCGAACGATATTACGATACGATCTTCTCGGATGCTTGGTTAGAAGAACACGACATTTTAATGGATGAAGATATCAAGGATCGGTATGTAAATCTCCATTCTACAATCCCTGAAATGAGGATTTCTCAATGAATAAACTTCATCTGAATATAAAGGTCCGGCTTGCTGAATCATTTTTTTCCTCGTTTATCACGTTTATGTTTCTGCCATTTATGGCGATTTATTTTGCCAAATATTTTGGTGAGACGCTTGCTGGTATTCTGGTAGCGGTGATTACGGTAGTCGGTTTGGTATCAAGCCTGTACGGAGGACAGCTTGCCGACAAACTGGGCAGAAAAAAGATTATGCTTTTATCGGAAGTGCTCCGGTTTGTCGCCTTATTCTTTTTAATTTTTTGCAATTCCCCCTGGCAAACATGGCCAAACCTTACTTTTGTTTTGATGATCCTGCTTAACATTGGAAGTGGACTTGCTCTTCCTGCGGCCCAAGCGATGGTGGTCGATGTTAGTACACCGGACAACCGGAAGTTAATTTATCGTCTGGAATATTGGTCCTCGAATTTGGCTTTAGCCATTGGTGTCGGGCTGGGAGGCGTGTTATTCTCAAACCATTTGTTCGAACTATTGATTATCGCGGCTGCCGGCTCGTTGCTATCATTTATTATCGTGAAATTTCTCATAAAGGAGACCTTCTTCACAGAGTTCAAGGAACGTGTACACCTGCGCAAGTTATATTATGATTATAAAATTACCTGGAACGACAAATTGTTTATGATCTACATTCTGGCCTCGATACTGGCATTATCATTGGAATTCCAGGTAATGAATTATACAGGTGTGCGGTTATCGAATAGTACGGATCAGTTTAGCTTGTGGAGTACGGACCGCTTTCAGTTCTCATTAGGTGGTGTGGAGCTTTTTGGGCTGTTGCGTTCAGAGAATGCGGTTATCGTAATCCTGTTCTCGTTGACAGTCGGCTTATTAAGCAGAATTATTAAGGATCGGTGGCTTCTCATATTAGGGGTTCTTATAAACGCAGTTGGCTATTATTTTATTGCGATTGGTAACAATGCCTGGCTGTTATTGGCTATGATGATTCCTGCTACGGTTGGAGAATTGATGTTTTATCCGGTAAAACAAACCTATCTGGCGGAAATTGCACCTGCGGAGAGCCGCAGCGTATATATGGCGGTCAATAGCCTGGTTGGCAGGGCCGCTACAATGCTGGGTGGAGCGGCGATTACGATTGGTCATTGGCTTCCGGTGTGGCTGATGGGATTGCTTTTTCTGGGTACAGGAGTGATGGCGGCCTGGTTATTTGTAATCTTTATGAACAGAATGGAGGAGAGGGCCGCACCGCTTGATTCCACAACAAGCCCCACAATTATGCAGTAACTTGTAAGACGTGGGTCCAGAGAAAGGAGACGACAAATGAGTATGGAACAAGAAGTTAAACTTTTTTGTATCCCTTATGCAGGCGGGCTTGCGGGGGCTTACAACAGTTGGAGACAGTATATAAGTCCTGGCATATTGCTGTACCCGCTCGAATTATCCGGGAGGGGAAGACGCTTCGGAGAACCTATATCTACTGATGTATCCGAGACCGTTCGTGATCTGCTAGAACAAGTGAAGCCGGAAATGAATGGGGGACCATTTGCCGTACTTGGTCATAGTCTAGGAGCGATACTTGCCTATGAGCTTGTCGAAATGATACATAATGAGCTGCAGTTGGATCCGGTCCATGTGTTTTTTTCTGGAAGATCTCCTTTGCATCTTGCAGTAGAGGGCAGCCAGCACCTTCTTCCCGATGATGAGTTCTTGGACTATCTTGTAAGTCTCGGCGGGATTTCTCTTGAACTTCAGCAACATGATGATCTGCTTAAGATGTTCCTCCCAATTACTAGGTCTGATATGCAGATGGTTAAGAATTACCGCCTATCTGTTGATAAGATTACCCTGTACAATCTAATCTTTCTGTCTTGTTCGGTCAGGATGATACGATTGATAATCTCAAGCAGTTAGAGCATTGGGCGCTGTACAGCGAGGCAGATTGTAGAATTAAAGGATTTTCCGGGGGACATTTTTTTGTTATCCAAAATGCTCCGGAAGTGGTTGCTTTTATTAATAAGACATTGCAAGGATAAAATAAAGCCAGTGCTGTTTATTTTTCAATTTTAGATTTACAAATAGATTCTTAAAACAGTGCTGGCTGTGAACGTATATACATAGAGAACGCTAGTGCTGCTAAAGATGATCGAGTCGAGTTATAAGAGGCTCTCGATGCATTAAGCGAGAAGAAGGCAACTTGTACAGGGAATTGAGCATACGGAAATGTAAGCTAAGTACATTGTATGTGCTATCAAGTGAAAAAAATTCCACTACCCCTTTCATACGACGCGGGTATTATGGCTTTAGCTGGCGCACGACCGGGATGCGGCGTTGGTAAAGACGTTCGACGTGGTGTGGAGAACAGCTTTCCAACTCTGGACCGCCACTAGCGCGCGTGACAACCTTTACACCCATCCAGCCGCAACCCGCCACGGCGGTGACCATGGGGTCGGTCTGGAGTTGGGCGAAATGTACGGGTTCGACATTAAAGCGATGTCCTGCGGAAGCCTGTTCGCTGTGCAGGTTGCGGCCGGGATGGTAACCGAGAGCGGACCCAAGACACGGGTTCTGGCTGTCGGCGCGGACCGGCACTCAGGGATCATGGACGGGGCCGACGCCCGGACGCGAGCGCTGTTTGGGGCCGGTGATGACCGGTTCCGCACCTGATCGAAGGCCTCTGGCGGGCTCTGGCCGTCCCGCCGGGGGCTATCTGCCGTCACCAGTAGAGGATGGCAGCACTTCCGCCACAGCTTTCAATGCCGTTCCCTTGATGGGTTAATTAACCACAGGGCTATTGTATTTATCTTGGCAGGAGGAGAGGCAGGAAGGGCCATGGGAATTGGAATCGGTCCAATCTTTGACCTTGCAGTTGCGTATTCGAATTCTGGTCGACCATGTTATTTATTGCCGTGTAGATCAATATCAAACATTCATTATATATGAGCTTCTCGGAATGAAAGTGCTGGTTGTAGGGATTCATCTTCTCTCACCTATATCAGCTCCTATAGATGATAGGTACGTGGATGCTACAAAACAAAATGAAAATATTGAAAGAATTGAAGCTGAATGGGGAATAGATAAAACTATAGTAATCGGTGATTTTAATATGAATCCCTTTGACAAAGGGATGGTCAGTGAAAAAGCCTTTAAGGCAACTCATTGTAAACAAACTGTGTTATCCAATAGAACAAAGAAACCATATTACTTTAATCCTTCTTGGAGAGCCTTTTCCAATGATCTTACATTAGAAGGCAATAATGCCCCTCCTGGAACAATTCACTTTATCCCCCGAAACAAAGATTCAGATGTTAACTTTTGGCATATATTTGATCAATCCCTAACCGTATAAGCTATTCAGATCACTTACCTATAAAATATACAATAAATCTTCAAGCTGAATAAACAACCATATGTGTCGTTTGGAGGTAAAGAGATGAATGATTTTAAAAGAGCTTTAAGTGAAGTTGAGGAAAAAAAATTACTAAATGATATGTCAAACGGAGATTTGATTTCGCGTAATTTATTGATTGAACATAATTTAAGATTAGTTCATCATATAGCGAAAAAGTTCGAACACATGAAGGAAGATTTTGATGACTTACTCTCTATAGGAGTACAAGGATTAATTAAAGCGATAGATACCTTTGTATTAGATAAAGGTTTTAGATTAACTACTTATGCTGCAAGATGTATAGAAAATGAAATCCTGATGTATCTGCGTTCAAAAAAAGATTATAACTATGAGGCGAGCGAAGCTCTCCCCGAATTTGAAATTCAAAAGTTCATTAGTAGTAGTAATCTCCCGATCAAAATTTACAATGCTACAGATGATATCTTATTGTTTAAACATATTAATAAACTTATTGTTTCTACAAATGACATAGTAAAAACACTAAAGACAAGCTTAGCTTTGCAGTTAAGCATTATGAAATCTGACGACAACTATTTAACAATTCAATTGGATTCAATAATTAAAGACCCATATCTATATGAGATTAATATTTTCACAATAGTTTTTTCAATAATTGATAGTGAAGAGACAAAGTTTGAAATGGTTTATAACTTTGAATCAACGGTTGTATCGGATATTGATCTTTTACAGCCTTATATCTCAGAAGCCATTGCTGAAGCCTTAGATAAGGGGAGTAATCATAGTAACATCTCACTACCACCACTTCTATAAATATTCATTACTGAGATGTGGAGTATGAGATATCATGAGATCAATAAAAAAATAAATTTCAAAATTACGAGAGGAGGTTCTGCATTGTCAAAAATAGTCCTTCTGGCTGGAAATGGTTTATCTGTTGCTTTAAGCAGCGAGTTTTCTATGGCTAATATAACAAAGAAGTTTTTTGAGCGCTTGGGAGTAGAACATAGAAGATTTATTGAATACCACATGATGGATAAACTTAATCTTGTTGATTTTGAAGAATGTATAGCCATCATTGAAAAATTGTACGATGAGCTCCACTTTCACCAATCATTCTATACAAACGGTATTACAGGAGAAAAGTTGCTTACTGCATTCAACCTAAACATCGTAGAACAAGGGACTATGTTCTTGTCCACCGACAACTTAACAATTTTTGTCGGAGGACAAGAACATAGTCTCATTAGAGCCCGCGCCCAGCGCGGGTTTTCTGTTTTAAGGGACCAAGTTCTTGTCCCGAGCAAAGGACAAGAACTTGGTCCCATTGCCGAAAATGGACAAGAACTTGATACTATTGCCGATTTGATGAATGTCTAATCACAAAATTATTTAGGTTTCGAAGGTAGCGTTAAGAAGTAAGCTACGCAACGCAGTCCCAGTTAATTAAAGCGAGCGAGGACCGTCGAGCTTCGCACCTTATATACTGCTTATCTTCAAAAGAAGTGCTTCTCTAGTGAGAAATACAATCCCGTGCGATTTGATTTGATTGTTATATTATCAAGATTTTTTAACGTTCCGGAACCGCATTCCAAACCAAAGAAAGGCTCGTCCAACCCACATAACGAATGCCACTTCATAACATCACGCCGTTTACTTACATCGTATCATGTCCATATTTCAAGACAGGTCGAATTGCCTGCTAACATACGTTCCATTCCGACTGTTATGATATAATATAGGAAAAAAGTTGCAGGACAAAAGGGTATTCAATGGAGTTTAATTCACTGCGTCGCCTAGAACAAAGGCGATTCCTTACAAGATAAATTTCAAAAATTGAAAGATCAAATTCTTACGGCTATCTTTGCAGCTAAGAAATAAATATTTCATTAAATTCCAACAAACTGTCTCCTGTGGGACATGGTGCTGCTTTAGATTTTGAATATATATGTACCAGAACACTTCTTTAATATTTATACGCAAGTTGCACTTGTCCATTAACGGAGGAATTAGGCTTAAACAGTATGATGAATTTACGTGACACATCCATCGTCCTCATGAATGCAGAAATCCTAATAACTTTGCATCAGCAAGAACCCTTCTCTAGCTGGGATAATGTGGACATCGGGACATTCATTTGGAATCAGTATAGTGGGGATAGAAGACGGTCTTATTGGTTAGCGGGTTACACCTACGATTAATAGTCCTAATTATTAAGAGAACATGTAAAATCGGCTTGTTAAAGATGAAAACGGTACAAGTTGGGTCGACCAAATCGACCCAACTTGTACCGTTGAGATTAGAGAGAAGCCAGTCATTACATATAACTGTTTTGTAGTTGACATGGGGAGAGATACCACTTTTATAGATTAGCCACTTAGAGTAGTCTATTTCAATTTTTCTACATGTGCGTTTTTTAAATCTCCAATTCTGCAGCGAATACAAGACGCCGGTCAGTATTGTTATTGTTAGTTTCATCGATTTCAAAACGTTCATACTCGAAAACGATCAAACGGTACAATTCTTCTCCACGAAGTAAAGGCAAAGTAATTTGTGCTGACCACTCTTTCGGGTCTTCCATTGTCGATAAAGGATACCTAGCGTTTGGCACAGGTAGCCATCCCTGGTTGGATGACCTTGATTCCTTTGTTTCGAGCTGTACTTCAACTTCTCCCCCTAATGTTCCATCAAGAACAGAAAGGTAAAATGGACCAGCTAAGTTTACCCTCAATTTCATAGGATTGCTTGTATCCTTCTCGACTGAAAACAATCGATCGGGGGCTACCTGGATATAATCCATCAAAACCACGCGGGAGAGATAAGCACCTTCTATAGAATTTGGCTGATATCTCGTAAGAGCCAAACGAATAAATGGATAGTTGGCATCTAGGGTATTGATGTCTACCTCACAGAACCATAGTTTACGAATTGAATCGTACTCTACATTATGCCCCACCACTTGTACCTTACAGTTTGGCAACTCGTCTAACTTCACATTTGCTACATTTGTAGCCCGTGTGAAATGATTGGACTGAGGGAGGGAAGGGAGTATGGAATCATCTTTTCTGATGGAATCTTTGGCCCATTTTGTTATATAGGGTTCTACTTCTGTTGGTGGAGAGGTATTTGGATCAGGCCAAAGAATTATTCCGAGTAATTCTCCATCGCCAGATGAATACCAGGGTCTGTCTAAATATATCCGTAAGCTGCCACCTTTTCGTTTGATTTTTTTCCCCTTAACATCATGTTGAGGTTCCCAACTAAATGTGGGGACAGCGTATAACACTTTCGGAGCTGCAGGTGGTGCCGAATTAAGGATATCGAGAGAAAAATATTTTTCTGACGGTATCGTGATTGGACCAGGAAAATACGAATATTGAATTCCAACGTTCTCCCCATTTTGGATTGCTCCAGTGGTAGTGCGAGCGATGGTTCCCCTAGCGTAATCAATTGTGTAATCTTTTTCTCGTTCGTACTGGATGTTCATATCCTTGCTTAGAACGATCTCTGTTTGTTCGACAATTAGATTGTGACTCAACTGCATTGGCTCTGTGCGATAGAGAGTGCGATCTTCTTGAGCAGGAAATTGAAAGTACTCACTAAATCGACTGGTAGCATCTGCAGTATAGGTCACCCGACGATATTTGGTGTCGCCAAATTCATGGCGGTAGTAAAGCGGGAGCTCAGTCACATCAGAATTTACTTTAATCTCACAAACACGGCTATTTTGTGATATAACTTTCCAGTTTGACTCAGATAAAGCATCTACGGGTTCTTTCCATGATGCGTTAATATCGATCTTCACCGTCGATTTACCACAGATTTTTATGAAATCTGCTAAGGTTGCAGAGGTTTGTCCCAACTCTCTCTTCGAAGTAAGGTTTTGATAAGCAGGGGCTATCAATGGCTGCAGGACAGCATGTACCAGAGTTAATTCTCGATAAGGTGTTATCATCCAGTGGCGACCATCTAGCGCATAAGTACGTAGCTCGTCGGCAGTAGGAGATGGAGTATTCCTACCTTGGTTTGTCTTCAAAGTCGGTTCTTCAAACATACGATAGACACCCATGAGCTCCAAATCTCTTTCAGATAAGAATGAGCTCATCCGTACAGTTGTTGACTCCGCCATAGGTAAATACACTTTCAATACCCTACTCTGCGAGTCCCATATAGGCTTCCCCGATCCTTCTTGAATTTGGAAGCGGAAAGATGCAGAATCCTTCCTAGGAAAATTAGAAAAAGGTACTTTCTTGTTCTTATCATTCTCCATACCGGGTAACCCTAAAAAAGCAGCCCCCCTTGAAATAGGATCAGAGATGTATGGAATAACAAGCTGTTCCTCTCGGTGAGGTCCACCATCAATGCTGCCAGTATTTTTGGTCATTAACCCATAAGAGCGTGGATCAAAACCTGATGGTGTGTCGAAATATCCGTGTTGTTCTGCCATCAGTTGAGTTACTTTAGGTGGTGCAATGTGCCGCTCTACAACCCTATCATAATTATTTCTAAGAACCAGAGTATGGATTGACTCGCCTGGTCCCATATCGTATCTTAAAACAACAACCGGCGATTCCACAGGTTCGTATCGACTGTAGAATAATTCACGTGTCTGGGTAATATCCGTATGCGATGAATCCTCCTCCAAATTCCGGCTGTTTCCAGCTAAATCTACCGTCCTTAAGCGGAATCGATAAGTCCTGCCATATCGCAGTTTGGGTAATGATTTATAAACCGGTTTGAAGTGGGTTTCCAGCTTGAATTCGCTGCTTGAACTATTACTTTCCGTTACACCAGGTCTTGGCGCTACGAGACTCCAGCCTCCCCATGTAAAAAGTGATTGGTGGAGATTGAGATCTTCCGTTGAGCCGTCAGCCGCAGCTGTTAA
Organism: Paenibacillus sp. FSL H3-0321; assembly: GCF_038002865.1. NCBI lineage: Bacteria > Bacillati > Bacillota > Bacilli > Caryophanales > Paenibacillaceae > Paenibacillus > Paenibacillus sp. FSL H3-0321. The sequence goes on from NZ_JBBODH010000001.1 coordinate 526,798, forward strand.
GGCCATATCAATAAATCCCTCGTCTTTTTCCTCAATCACACGATCACTTCGTAAAAAGTGATATTTTCCATTTCGGCTACACAAAGAATTCCATTTATTTGAAATCGAATCCCATACATCGACACGATAACCACGTACCAGGTGCTCAGCGGATAGGAATCCTCCCCCACTTTCGAGGTCAGTATTTAGCTGAACACTCTTATTAAGAGATTGATACAATTCTTGAGCTCGATCTGAATACGCTATCGATATTCCATGGGAGCGGAGGGAAGGGAGGGAACTTCCCTTGGAACGGTCCCAGTCTCGATTTCCTGCAATGTTACGAATGAAGTCTATAAATTTAATCGCAGCACTGTCGGCATCTAATTGTGTGACAGAATAAAGGTCAACCTCGTTATTGGGGTCCACAGCTGGATCAACCAGTTTCAAATAACCTTCTATTATTTCTGTATCTGTACTTGCAGGAGCTGAAATGAATCTATTTTCGCCAAGGTCTAGCTCATAACGAGTACGTGGGCATCTGTCAATGCTATTGTGAAGGGTTGGTGACCAGGTAGGGATTATTGTTACACTTCCGTTGGATGGAATCCCCACATCTAGATCAACCTCCAGATCAAATACTAAACCCAGGTATCGCATCATTAGTGGGTAATCGCCTAGGCTAGAGACTGCTTGATGAAAATCAAGACTAGGGACTTGAGGTTTTACTCTTTTTTCAGGATCTCGAGGTACGTAAAATCGTTTCAGCTGTGTAAAATCCCATCGCCATTGACGAGAGGTACGATTTTTTATTGATTCACGCTGAAGAGCACGTTTTAACTCAAGTTTTTTTTCTATAATTAAGTCGTCATCACTTCGTGGGATAAGTTCTTGTAAGTATTCCCACTCTGGACGGTCAAAGCGAGGAAACTCAATAGGATTATGCTGAGCTATTTCTCGGTAAATATGTTTAATCAGCCAATGAAGGTTCCCTACCGGGAACGAACGAATTCTTCGTAAATGATCCTCGTCAGGATTAAACACGTAAGGCATTACAGTTGTTTGGGGAGGAAACAAAGCTCTCCATAGATCAAACTGTGGTTTAGAACTCACAATGTTTGCCTTTAGGGTAGGTCCATTTTCAAAGCTAATAGAAAATTCCGGATGCATTCTTGGCCAATTAAGGAAGTCGTTGAAGTGTTTCAGTTCAATGGTTCCATCTTGACGTATTGTTGAATCTGAAGCATCTGCCATTAATCTTGGTGAAATCATGACTGATAACCTTAGACTTTGGGTATGGTCCTTCTTAATTCCATTCGGTAACGCCGTCCATAGGACAGTTTGTTTTAGCATAGTTAATCCTCCTCATATTAAGCAAATGCATCGCAATATTCTGACCAGTCTTCTTCAGTAATCATTTCATCGATCAAACGGTTATCGCCAGAGCCCGCAAACTGTTTTTCCATTGTCAGATTCACTTTTTTGCTATGAAGGAGTAGTTTAATCTTAACCGTTACTGTCGCTTGACCCCAAGCCACTCCAGGATCGCGATAGTTTAAACTAAGATAAAACTCTGTCGAAACCGTTACTAAGCCGAGCACCTGTAACGAACCGCCGCATCTCACGTAACCGGTAAGCTGACAAATTTGGTTGTTTTGAAAATCGTTCTCCATGCGATAGTAGATGCCCGCCATGAGGTAGATACCACCGCTTGCAACCCCCAAATCGAGTACTTGATTGCCGCCAAACTCCAAAGAAGCTTCGAGTAGTTTTATTGGATTCTTTGGGTCAAGTGACAACATGATACCGAAAAATCCACCTCCGCCAAATGTTCCGACCGTAAGTAAGAATGGATTTTCACGTGAGGCAAATGCAAAATAAAAAGTAGCTGGAGTACCATCAAAAGGTAGAAGGAAGCGACTAATGAATGTTAAGTTCTCGAGGCTCAATATACCCAAACTAACTTTAGGAATTGCCAAACTTGTACTCACAGCAACACCCAGTGGAGTTACATTAATACCAGAATCTTCTTTGATGGATTTTAAGAAATCCTGTAGGTTAGTCACGAACTGGAGTGATCCACTAAACTCAACGTTTTTAATCACTGGTGTAACTACAGGCTTTTGACCACTTCGAGCATTGAAGGTCAATTGGCTGAAATGTAGAATCAAAAATTGGGTGGTTGGACTCGTCCCTATCAAATTAACCTTGAAATTTCGTAGTTCTCCCGTAACATCGTACGTTGATTTTGAAGATGTGGTGGTCATTAAGGTTGTGAGCTTCATTGTGGAATTATTCATGACCTCAAAGAGCTTCTTATCATCTGATTTTAATACAGGTTCAAACATATAACGGGTCTCTATGGCTTCAGGTATGGCGTTGGTGTCTTCTTTGCCATTTACCTTCGGATAAATTACCCGGGTAGTCATTTTTGGAATACTGCCTGGTGATTCGAAAATGTTTACTATCTCGACTATGTCTTTAAGCAGTATTCCTCCCATCAGCTTGGCGTCTCCGAGGATTTTGTCAGGTTCTAACCACTTCTGAATCTTAGCATCCGCCACTGGACCATAGGTCCGTGACAAGCCATTTATATTAAAATTTGGGGTTACAATGCCTCCGACTTTATCAATGGGGAAGTCCTTTCGAACTTGATCAGGTAATTCGAAAAACACTTCGCCCGGGTTAAATGTAGTGTTAAAGCTTTCTTGAAGGTAAGTTTGATGATACTCTACAGTGATTGAATTATCAGCACTGTTAAGATAACTATTATTTACACCTGCAATTTGGTCAGCTGCGGGAATATTAACGTCTGCAGCAGCAATAACAGGATAAAAACCCGGCAATTCACAATTTTTATCTGCTTCAAAGCTCATTGTTTTCACGGTGAAACTCGTGTTTCCGGGTTGGTTGGTTGGTGCAAATGCTACTTTTTGTCCATCCATCGACCGTGTTCGGCGTGTTAGATTGTCTGGCTTAGTATTAAAATCGTCAATCAGTGTTTGACATATACTTTCAACGAAGGCAAGAGGTGTTGTGAATTCAATCAGGCGGCCTTCTTGATCTTCACCCTCCACATGAAATAAAAAGTCATTCTCATCAACGCTTAACCAAGGTAATCGGACCTTATTAAGTGGTGGAGTCTGCAGAGTTTTTAAACGAATACGGCGGAATGGTAATTGACGCCCCTCATTAGGCATACCTGGTACTGGAAAGTATCTCTCAGGTTCGCGGACAACAACTATTGTCCAGGAAACAAGATAGGCAATCATGTCCTTATTTAATGGGGATGCTTCACATCTTCGCTCAGTGAAGGTGATCATTGATGCGCGGTGCCCGAAGGGGAACAGGTACCCTTCATAAACTATTTTGACAAAATTGTCGCGTCCCATAGCAGACCTATGAATCCATTTACTTAAATTTGGTGGTCCCACTTGCCAACTTCCATCAAGGTCCAACCAAATTCCTAATGAAGAAAGCATCATACGATTAACTTGGATAGCATTTTTAAATTCCAAAGAATTCTTAACTATATCCGAACGATTTTTTTCGTTGAGTGACATAGTGAACTTAGGGGGGGGAGCTTGGTCCATATTCCAGACTGCACGTACTGTGCGCAAGAAGGACTCCTGTTCATCTATGCCATCCTTTGTTCGCACCCCAAGGCGAGTATGCCAGAGTTCAGTCAATCCTAGAAATGTAGCCGGATAAAAAACATGATTCCAACCGCCAAACCAGTTAGGTGACAGTATAAGACGATATGGGGCCTCTATTGCTGTATGCTCGGCTTTCGGAGCTACTTTCTCGTCGGGAAGGAGTTCAGGCAGAAGTAATGGGTGAGTTTCATCTAGATTATACCCAGTCAAGCGTGTAAGTAGGAGGTTGGGGGAGACTGGAGATGGCATCGCCGTCGGCACGACACTCTGTTCATAGCTACTCCAGTTTAGAAGTGTCTCTAGGGTATATTGAAGCTCTCTCACATTTTCAGGAATGCGAAAAACTAAGCGGCTGGGTCCAGACATACGTGCAGAAACTGGTGGTTCTGAGTGTTTATTATTGTTGATCTCTTTTTCTTCAAATACTTGCTCCGCGATGTGTTGCGGTGGAAAATGCACAGCCATATAGGCAGGGGTGTCGGTCGATAGACGTTCCAGATGTGCGCGCTTACCACCTCCTGTCTGAAAGGCAAAATTTTCAAATTTGAATCGGAGCAGTAGGAGGTCCTTTGTCCGTAATAACGAAAAGGATAGATCCGACATAGTTAGAACGGGTGAAGGTAACTTCGGATTAATTTGAAGTGCAGGTAACCCTAACTTCTCTGTTTCTGCAAAGCCAGGATGCCGACCAGATCCGGTAGGATAAATACCTAAAACTTTGAAAGGATTGGCGGGTATAATGTCAATAACCAATCCTTCCAAAGGAGCAGCAAAAGAGAACAGAGCTGGAGCCACCAAAGCACTTTCAATACGCTTGTTCCTTGCGATGAGTTCGAATTTTGCATCTGTGCCATCACCTAGAAGCAGACTACTGCCACTTAGGTGATACCATTTGGGTTTAGTATTGAATTTGCCGAATTGCATGGCATGAATTGTTTTACCATCAAATCCCATGGCATACATAACGTTGTGAAGAGGAAAGGCGAACTTCTGGCTATTCTGGAAATTAAGAACCCATTTATCAATATCGCCTTGGTTTGTCTGAATAATAAATGCTTGCTCTTTATTTCCCTTTTGGCTAATAGAAGCTTCTATGTGTAAATCATCATAAGGTTGATTAGTCGAAAGCATTGTCCATCCGTCAGGTAAATCGATCATATGAATTAAAGATCCAGGCAGGTATTTATGAACCGATTGCAAACTAAAAATAGTGCGCCGTTCGGGTTTTATATTGAAGAGACTTGCGTGACTAAGGGAAGGTACCCCAAAGACGATATTACCTGAATAGACAGGAATACCCATTACATTGAATGCAGCAACATCAAGACCTTGTTCACCTTTTAAATGAACGATCCAGTTGGGAAAAAAACGGGTGCTTACCAATCCATTAAAGGAAAGTTCTCCATGAATACCAAAATGACATACGGTTGTATTATTAAAAACTGACCACCCTGACAACGGTTGCTCACCAGCTAGCCAGTCATCCAGTATAACATCGTAATTATTTAGCCCTAAATCCATTTTCAAGTTCATCATTTCGCGACCTTCATCGGAGTAAACTTCACAAATCAGATCGGCTAGGATATCGGTTCCAGGGAAATAAGCATCTTTCAGTGTAATTTCAATTTTGTTGTGCGAAGTGTTATGCACCTTAAGTTTCGGCTTACCGTCAAAAAATTTAGGATCTATTATCCATCGCTCTTCTCCTCCGTGAATAAATACCACACGTTCCGACTCAACTCTCACAACAGATGTCTGTTTCTGCATAGGAGAAGGAATCGAGATGCCAGGATAACGATGTTGTTTCAAATATGATATATTCAATTCTACGCTCACAAGCTCACCTTCCATTGATTTGTTTTGTTAAAAAATGTTAGATTCATAAACTCTACTTGGCCGTAAAGGTATCTGAAATATCTATATCGGGACTTTTTATGCAAAATGAATAATTTGAATGCGCTGCGGATCAGGGGAGTTCGTAGAACGAGCTTCACGTTCAAATTTATTTATAAAATCAACAAATGCTTCATCAACTAATTTGCCTCCACTTGGATCAGCAATATGAAGCGTAGTCCTAGTCCCCATGTTCAATTTTTCAATTGAAATCCCATAAATGATCCGTGCGTGAATGGAAAATTTGTCGTTAGATCGCTCTACAGTTGTCACCCAGAGTAAACCGTAGAGTTTCAACAGACTAAGAATTCCTTCGGGGCTATAATTTTGTGGAGCTTCACCAACTAAACCAGTACTACCAATTAAGTTCTTTTTATCTACTGGATATAGTCCGTTGTTATGAATGTAGATATCAAGGTATTTGTCTTCAAGCGTTAATAATACTGCTTCAATAGCAAGATTCGTTTTATTTTTCCAATTAGTTAGCATAGTTAGAACAGTGGCCCAACATCCGTTGTTGAACTCTTGTGCAATAACCGGTATTGTCCCAGGTACTTTGTAATTTTCGATTGTTAATAATTCTTGTTTATTCAATCGTTTCAGCCCCTTTACTGTTTAATTTTAATTTTCCCTGAGCACTAATTTTTATGCTCAATAATGATTCGAATTTTTAGCATGCATTCGAATTGTGAAAAAAACATGATGAAAATGGATATAACAAAAGAGGGTTTCCGCCTGGTTATATGGGTGTGGTATGTAACGTTCACCTGGTTAATCGAAGAATTTTTCCAAAAAACTAATATATTCGGAAATATTCCTATAAGCGTCCTAACAGCAATATTGGATCGTTATAGGAAAAATCACCGGTTTTGCTGGATGCTCCTAGGAATACTGCACAGTATAATAGTGATATTGGAAGGCGCGGTAGAGATGAATGGAGGTCTAAGAGTAAACAGTGAAGGATATTTCGAAGATGTATACAGATTACAGTATCCCGTGGTGGACGAGGAGATTGAGTTCGATCAAAAGGTGCGAGTAATTGTTAGTCGGATAGTCGCCAAGCGTGCTTTCCCGAACGTCTCTGATACTTACGCGGATATAAAGATGAAGCAGCGAAATCTTTTGCATTACTTCATCATACTCTTCTGGCAAAGACCCGGACATATGTTTATCGGAGAAGCACAAGGTAAGTACGGATGCTTACGCACCGGTATTCCGTTCACCTCAGAACGCTTAATCCGGCGTAAAAGGTTTAAGAAACATTTACCACATGCTCGCTTTGTCGTGGAAGGAAATCAGGCCGAGCGCTCAGCAACCATGATTTGACGATCTATTGAAACGTTAGACAGTCCATCGCTAATGTGGAAGGTGTTCCCACTGCATCCATGCGGTGAAATCGGAAAGAACCGGACCGCAACACATTTTTAGAAAGGATGATAATAATGTATTTTTCTGAGGATGATATAAATTTCTCCTTATTGACCAGTCCCAATCAATTTGAAGAGCTAAGCTATGACCTTTTGTCAAGACAAGGATTTCATACATTAAAATGGCGACAAGGTGGAGCTGATAACGGAAGAGATATTGAGGCCCTTTATACAACAGGTAATCCTTTGACTGGACCTATCACTGAAAAATGGTTTATCGAATGTAAATATTATACACATGGTGTGCCAGTTAATGAGATCAGCACAAAATTTGATTGGGCTAGTGTAGAGTGTGCAAGACATCTTGTCATTATTACTAGTTCATATCTAACAACTGCTGCTCGTAGTTGGGTAGAGTTAAGAATGCAACATGAGCGCTTTTTTTTCCATCTTATAGAAGAGAAACAATTGAAGAAATTAATTTTACAATTCTCGGATATTGTAATTAAATATTTTAAATCCGAATCAGAGAAACTACTTATTGATACAATTAGAAGCTGGACTTATCACAATGTCCTTCCTAATAGAAGGGCTTTATCTATTCTTATCAATGATCTTGATTATACTAAATTGACTCCTTATGAGCTTAGCTTTCTTTGTATTACATGCGCGATTTCCACCGACGGGCTTGATACTACCAGTTTATTGGAAGGATTGGAAGAACGTTTCGATAGTATTGTTAGTTATCTAATAAGTCAGGATAATCATGAAACTGCTATTTTCACAACCCTTAATGTTGTTCAAGGATCAGAAGTAGGATTTGGATCTTTAACTGAAAACGAGATATACACAAATTATTTAAAAGCTATATTAACAATAGATTATGATGGAAAGATGATTCCCGCTAACCTTTTAGTAATTTACAATGATTTAGGAGAAGGAGTTGAAGTGATACTATTTCGTGGCCAAGAAAATAAAACAATTATTAGGCATATTAAAGAATGTAGTGATGAATATGCTCTTCATACTTCTTCAATATTAATTGACAGATTCTACTAAATGATTTTCGGGTAGATTTTTTCATTAATCTTATAAGGAAAGGAGGAAAGATTTTAAATGCAAAAGTATTCCTTTCCTGCTAGTCTGTTTATGGATAGCCTTCCTTTAAGAAATTGTCTTGAACGTACTGAATACGATGTTACTGGTTTATATATCATTTTTGGGAATGCAAATGTTCTATATGTTTGTAACAGTTTCAAGAGTAGACAAAACGACTGTGCACCCGCTAGTCGAGGCCAGACTTGATGTACTTGTGGAGCAGGCCACAGATAAAGTGATCCGAAATCGGATTTCAACCGTCAAAAAGCATTTTTGGTAATTCTACCAAATTTCAATGAATGAGTAGCGCCGACATATATACTTAAGTCATACAATAGTGCATTGTCAGTGCCGGTGGAAGAACATAGTCCGCGCCTATCGTGGGTTCTGTGAGGGCATGTTCTTGTCCTTTTCTTATTACAAGAATCTTATTACAAGAATCTTATTACAAGAAGATAATTATATTTCCTTTATGTAAATTTATCCTTCATTTACACAAAGTATAAACCACAGTCTATTCGTGCAGTTGGCTACCTATCCGCTCTAATAGTTTATCTTCAATGTAGTTGGTGCGCTGCTGCTTATATCGGCTTTCGTCCTCAACTAAGTTGTAGTTTATTATTTAATGAAAGAGAACATAAAACCAAAGTTTAAAAGTGTAATAAAGGAGAATATATAATGAAAAAAGCTTTTAACCTATTCGATTATTTAAAAATGGAGCACTTTAAAAAAATAGTTATATCCGTTGGGGAAGTTGGACTTGACCATGCTTCCCATAATGAGCTGATACAAAGTATCCCGGTTCTAAGATCGATAGCTGATACATTAGATTTAATAGACAGTATTCGTAACAGACATTTACTAATAAAATTGACTATATTTTTCGAAAAACTATATAGTATTCCGCTAGAAGATAGAAGGCGATTCATCGATAAAATTGCCAAAAATCAGAATAATCTTAGTCAGCAAATTTTAATATATTTGGATCGACAAGAGACAAATGAAAAAGCAGGAATTCTAGCAAACATATTCACAGCTTATTTGTACGAAAAAATTGACTATACTGCGCTTGTTAGATTAATGTCCATTTTGGATAAAGTTGTTTTTGGGGATCTGAATATTCTAAAAAATGAATTTATTCGACAACTTGAGTCGCCAATTGAGGGTACACAGAAAGTTTGGTTATTGGGAACTGATTATGAACATCTAGTTGCCACTGGGATGTTAATCGAAAACACAGGATTTAGCTTAAATCCTAGCCAAGTTAATTTGTCTGCTTTTGGACTTGAAGGTGAGATATATGAGCATTCTCAGTTTTATGTAACTTACTTAGGGACAAAACTAATTAAACATGGCTTATTAGTGTGAAGAGCTGATTGGATGTCTCGACCGAAGTCATGGATTGAAAATGCATCGTATTCTTAATGAAGAGGAGAAATTTATATGGATGCAATTGAAATAATGCTAAGGGCCTTAGATTCGGGATCACTGCAGAGATTAGCTTGTGATATGCTTCCTCTTCTACATACAAACTGGAAGGGAATTAATAAAAGCGGAGGAGTAGAAGGCACCAACAAAACTAGAAAGGGTACACCTGATGCTTGGTGTGAGAGAGAGGATGGTACATTAGTTTATATCCAGGCTACAGGTGACCCAAAAAAAGGTAAAATCATAGACGATCTAAATAAAAGTTTAAACCAGCTAAAGAGCTTAGATAAAAACGTTGGAGCTTTGTGCGTTGCTTTTCTGAACTTCGATCCCCAGAATGTTGAAATCGAAATGTGCAAGGTGAAAGCTAAGGAGTACGAATGTGAGTTCAAGTTTTATTCAAACTCTAAGATTTCAAAATTACTTCAAGATAATTTCCCGGAAATAGTAAAAAAATATCTTCCTGTGCACTCTTCAGAGGTAAAGAAAGTATTTGAAGAAATCTGCAGTGTATTATCGACACTGAAAGGGAATTATCAAGCTTTATATAAGTACTTTTCTGGCTACACTTCAAAACAAGTTTTCATGCGGCCAGAAATGGAAGAAAGCAATAATGCGATGATTAATTTTTTGAATCAAATGAATCAAACATTTTCGAATTTGACTTCAATTAAGGATAAAAATTATTCACTTCTTTCAGATGATGATGTCCTAAAAGAAATTGAAAAAATAATCAATAACAAAATACCATTTAACGGAGACGTTTCCGATATATCGGATGTATATGAAATCATTACTGACGAAACAATTCACAGTAAAAGAATAAAAGAGTTTGATATATTGTTAAAAAAATTAATTAAACTAAAGTGATGGTTTAAGCTTATCGAGTTTTGAGTTGTTAGAAGAAAATTAATTATTGGACTGAGAAAATAAACTTGCAGAATGGCAGAACGTTATGAAGTTGAGCGATCAGGAGCATGGCCAGCCGCTGCAGCCCTACACACCTGGTTGCTTCCAAACAAGCCGGCGGACGAACTGTGCCGGCTCGGTATTACAGTTACAATAGTTCCACGCTGCTGGTTTGTCCTAGTCGTTCCACTGCCGGCTCCACAGATTTGGCCCGATCTGCATATCGGCGGCGACGGCAGCAACAGCGTGAAGAAGCTGCAGCTAGTCCTCAAGCTTGTACTGGTACACTGACAAGACCAGGTTTAGGCACATTTGGCACATCAATGACGGCGGCGCGTCAGGGATGTCGCCGGAAGCTACATTGGATTGATGCTTCTTGACGACCAAGGGCTCAAAATCATCCAGCCGGTCCCGAGGAATGAAGATTTCCTGTTCGCTGTACTCACTGACTACCGTTTTACGGCTCTTTCCATTTCGACTTTTGGAGTGAGCTTTGCCTTCACCTCATGTTTTTATAGCCCTAATGGATATCCATTTCCGCTTCCAGCATCTCCTGAATCGTCTCTGCAAACAGGTCTTTCAAGGCAATTTGTGCATCTTGTGCACTGACAAGATTGTTCTCCTTAATGAACTCCCGAAGTTGCTGTTGTGACCAAAGTCTCATATGTTCTCCCCAACCTTTCTCTTACTTTCATTTTAATGGGTTTGAGAGTTTACACAATATATTACAGACTCATGACGATAGAGCAATGGGCAGTCATCCGGGACTGTCTGGAGGGTATTCCTTATGAGATTAATCCGACACATGAGGATACTATGGGCATAGGGGAGTTTGAAAACGCCAATCTTCGCTTTATCATTTGGCATCTATTTTTGGTGAGTGTTGCTATGTTTCATTGTTTTTACTACGTATCAAATAGTTAAACTAAGTTTGATTTAGTATAATGATCTCAGTTGGAGTTTATAAGATTAGGAGGAATATTTTTATGCATTCTACATTACTAGTTGATGCAACTGATCTAGTCCAATGGGCAGATAGACGTGACTCACAATCCGTACTACCTCAGCTTATTCGAAGTTTAATACTCTCAAGTAGTGATCACATTGAAAAAATTAGCTTTGCTGCAGGTGAAGGAGTGAGTCTTGGCGGATGGGATGGTACTACTATTGCCGAGGAAAGCAGTAGTTTTGTACCAAAAGGAACAACAGTGTGGGAAATGGGGGTAAACAGAACTGTCAAAGGGAAAGCTGATGACGATTACGAGAAACGAAGCAAAAACCCTTTATTTATGATTCCTGAAGAAACCTCATATGTTTTTATCACACCTAGGCGGTGGAGAGATAAAGATAAATGGACTGAAGAAAGGCAAAAAGAAGGGATTTGGAAGGAAGTTCGTGTTTATGATGCCGATGATCTTGAAACGTGGTTAAGCCAAAATCCTACAGTTCATGTTTGGTTGTCTATACTATTAGGTAAGCACCCGCAAAACTGTACTGATCTAGGTAGTTATTGGACAGATTGGTCGGAGGAAACCCAACCTGCTATCTCTTCAGAGATGGTATTAGCAGGGCGTGAAAATATCAAAGCAGAAATATATCAATGGCTGAAAAATTCAAATTCTCCACTAAGGCTACAAGCAGAAACACGTGATGAAGCTATAGCTGTATTTGCTGCCTCTATTAGTCTGCTTCCCTCAACAGAAAAGGATTTTTTTCTATCAAAAGCAATAGTGGTAAATAATTCAGAAGCGTGGACTTATCTATCATCATCGCAAAATAACCTTATACTAATTCCTGCTTTTGATTCAGAAGGTTTAAGCCGTGCAATTAGGAATGGCCATCACATCATGATACCTTTGGGGCGTTCCGATAGTTCATCGTCAAGCGCTTTGAAGATCCCACGCCTTTCCCGTAATAAAGTGACAGAAATCCTAATTGAAATTGGAATAGATGAAAACTACTCGCGTGAACTCGGACTTTTAGCCCGAAGAGGACTTACTACATTTCGTCGACAGGCTGGTCTTAGTCCAGAAATAAGGCAGCCTCTATGGGCACGGCCAAGTGAAGCACGATCTCTTATTCCATTATTAATTGCAGGTGCTTGGAATGAAACAAAAGAAGGTGATAAAGAAGCTCTCATTGAATTAGCAGATAGTTCTTACGATGATCTTACTGAATCGCTAGTAAGATGGGCAAACGAATTTGACCCTCCTGTCCGTCGTATAGGAGACGCATGGTACATAATTTCAAAAGAAGATGCATGGTCACTCTTGATTCGTTACGTTACCCCAACAGATATAGAAAAATTTAGATCAGTAGCTCTTAAAGTTCTTACTACAATTGATCCTAAATTTGATCTGCCTAACGAGAAGCAGTGGATGGCAGGGGCAATTGGTCATTCATCTAATTATTCAGGACTTTTCATAAAAAATATAGCTGATACACTAGCGTTTATGGGATCTAAGGAGGATTCTTTTCATCCTACCATATCGTTGAGGACTCATGCCTCTACTATTATTTATGAGTTATTTAATAGTTCAAAAGGAAGTTGGCAAGTGTGGTCTACATTATCCTCTGTCCTCCCACTTCTTGCAGAGGCAGCGCCAACACAGTTTCTGCAAGCACTTGAAGACGAAATATTAAATGAGGAGGCAATTTTAAAGCTTTTTAACGATCAAAAAGATACTATGTTTAGTTCTTCTCCTCATACTGGGCTACTTTGGGCACTTGAGACACTCGCTTGGAATCCAGAATACCTTGGTAGAGCTTCAATATTACTAGCTAGGCTAAGTAAGTTGGACCCTGGTGGAAAGTTAACGAATAGACCTAATAATAGTCTTCGTGAAATATTTTTGACGTGGAATCCGCAAACTTCTGCTTCTGTTGACCAACGTCTTCAAATCCTTGAAGTACTTTTAAAAAGGGAAGCGAAAATTACTTGGGATTTGTTATGTAGGTTATTACCACAGTTCCATGGCGTAGGACACAATACATCTAAGCCAAAATGGAGGGACTGGGCTCCAGATCATAAGAGAAACGTTTTAGTAGCAGAGTATGACAAAATAACCCATGAGATTGTGAAGCTCTTATTAACGGAAGTAGGAGACTCAGGCGAACGTTGGGATGAAATCATTAAAGCTTTACCAATGTTATCTTTAGAGGACTTTGATGTTGTTTTAAATGAACTTAATAGACTAAGCGCTATAGACATTGGGTCAGAAGATAAGGCGCTGATTTGGAACGCGCTCAGAAAAGAAATATCGAGGCATCGCTCTTTCCCTGATGCAGATTGGGCTCTTCCTGAAAAAATAGTAGATAGTATAGAAGAAGTTTTTCATAAATTTGAACCGCAAGAACCAGCCCCCCGTTATAGTTGGCTCTTTAGTATTCGGCCTGAATTGCCAGAAGGGCGTGAAGAGGATTGGGAAGAGCGTGGAAAAAAACTTCACGAAGTAAGGGCAAATGCACTAAATAATATATATGAAAGATTTGGTATTGAGGAAGTAATTGATCTCATCACAAATGTCGAACATCCATTTCAGTTGGGTTCAACGCTTGGAGAAATCCGATTGATAGAAACGGAAGAGGATAGGTTTCTTCTGAATTACTTGGACTCACCTGATAAGAAACTCGCACAATTCGCTCGTGGATATATTTTAGGTAGTGTTAAGACTCTTGGAAATGACTGGGCAGTAAGGAAGCTTGAAGTTTCCAAAGAATGGGAGGCAAATAAAAAAGCAGAAATATTAATATGTTTACCTTCTAATGAAACTACCTGGAGTTTGGTACAGCAATCAGGAAATGAGGTTGAGAAAAGATACTGGTCATTAAGTTCCCCGTATTCTATAAATGATAAAGGGTTAGTTAAGGCGGTTCACAAGTATTTACAATATACTTTGCCCTATTCCGCAATTGAATTATTAGCATTACACATAAAAATTGCCAAACCCGCTCAAATAGTGGAGACCTTGAGAAAAACACTTGATGTATCACTAAAAGACAATTTGCCCTCTAATTCATTTTCCCACCATATTTCTGAGTTATTTCAGAAATTGGAGGATTCTAATGATATTGAAGAAGGGGAAATAGCATCTTTGGAATGGGCATACCTCCCTATCCTAGGTCGATACGGCCATGCTCCTAAACTTCTTCATCGTGAATTAGCACGTAACCCTAACTTTTTTGCAGAAATAATATCTCTAGTTTATAACGCAGAGAATGAGGAATCGAAAGAAGCTACCTACGAGGAACGTCAGCGTGCATCTCAAGGTTATGACCTTTTGAAATCATGGCGCACTGTACCAGGTTTTAAGGAAAATAACAGTGTTGACAGGCAGGAGTTACTTGATTGGGTTAGCAACTCTTTACAATTCACTCTTGATTTGGGGAGAAGTACAGTTGGGGCTCAGTATGTTGGTGAAGTCTTAAGTGCATCAATTGTTGGGGACGATGGTGCATGGCCACATGAAGCCGTTCGAGATGTTATAGAGCAGTTCAGCAACACAAACCTCGAAAAAGGATTTACTCTAGGTATATATAACAGTAGGGGTGTTGTAAGTAGAAGTACAACTGAGGGAGGGGCACAGGAGAAGAAGCTTGCCGATAGATATAATGGTTACGCAAATATCTCTAGTGCACGTTGGCCACGTACAACTGCACTACTCCGTTCTATCGCTGACAAATACAACAGGGAGGCTCAACAGGAGGATATAAGGGCTGAACTAAGAGAAGATTTAGATCACTATTGATTTAACAGGTCTAAGGCAGACTTGAATCTAAAGAGGGTGCAAATAAAAGCGTGCTCCCCAGGAATCAATGGATTTAAGAACTAAATAAGGAGGGTGAGGTTAGAGCTGAGCAAGGTACAAACCCGGTCGATTTTCGTATAGACAGAGCCGTCCGGGAAAGTGAATGTCCTGTCCTATAAATCAATCAAATGATTCAAGGACTGGTCGGAACAACCGAGAACAGTGGCCTAAGAGAATCAGCGGTTCCTCCCCCAGACGCCCTCGGTAAGAAAATGGCCCAGTGTGGTACGTGTTGAAAGAAAATAAAGTATTAGACTCAGCGCCACGATCGGCAATCGTCTACGCCGTCCAGCTGCTTCGCATGCTTCAGCTCCCGCTCCTGGTTCTCCGAAAGCGCCGGGCGCCGTGATCGGCAACCAGCTACGTCGGCCAGCGATAGCGCGTGCTTCTGTCTAATACTTTTTTTCTGCTTCGATTCCTTTTGGGCACTTTCTTTGTGCCTCAGTCTACTACTTATTTATTATTACCTGACGATTTTCATTACAGATGGCTTCATAGAAGCAACAACTCTGGTCTAATACCTTATTTTCTTCAAACAAAAGAACACACCACCAACTCCCCACAATTTTTTTGAATCATCGTTATTCAAGGGTTCGAATCAAAGAGTTTCCCTGGTGGGAATTGGACATACCAGATGATGATTTAACTTTATATCAGTATCTAGTAACAGCGGCATTAAGAGGATTCGAACGTGCCGCTATTCAATCTTACAGACCTCTGTATAAAAGGATTCAAAGATCTGATCAGAAGAATACGTAATTGATGGCTTGGACCACTACTATCCTGGGAGAAATATCGTATGCGCGCGGGATGGCCGACTGATGTAGCATCACTTATCTGGTAGCTACCCGGACATTAACAGTGACAGCGTAGCCCGCTGGTAATGCACTTGGCACCTACTTTCTTCCATACAATACATGTGCCGTGTACGCCAACTGAACTTCGCCAGCACAGATTGCTTTGCCCAGGGAATAACTAGTACTCTTCAGGTTTTCAACTCAAAATTTTGTAACTATAATTGCTGTTAATCATTGTCCCACTTTGTTGAAGCACGTATATTTGCAACTATTATTGTTAAGACGGAAGGGGGACTTGATATGAATGAAAAACAAAGATGGATTGTCAACAGTAAATCAGACAACCTTTTTAAGGGCTTCTTGGCGATACTGAACAGTTGTTAGGTAGTCCAATGTATTGATGTTGTCCAGTTGAGGTAACGAAGGAAGCAATAGCTCATTAGAGTGCCTTTACCTGCCTGTTATCGCTTTCATAGCCTTAACCTATAGGGCGATTCTCCATGTGACGAAAGTGATCTCTTCGGGATCTTTTTCCTCAAACTGATGGAACAGATTAAGCAATATTGTACAAGCGACGAGTACGACATACTGTCGGCGGTTGCAAAACGAATTATTGAAGCAATCAATAGACAAGACCCTTCTTGGGATAACGCTATCTGGTGGAAGTAAATTCTTGGGTGCTATTTGATCAAATTCTTTTTTTATTTGATAAAAAGGAGAATGTAGTATATTTTAACCTGCCGGCGCCCCCCCGGAGGCTGTTCACCGATAGGTTTGGAAGGACTCTGTTCTAACTATGAATCAACGTTTTATTAGTTGAAAGCCGAGCAATGACAGGGGACTTCATATACGACAAAATATGTGGAGTGAGATCTAGATGAACGTTGACAGTCATCAACTACCGCCGATCGAGGATGAAAAAGTCTTTGAAAATTTGCTCAAAGATATAATGCGGGTACGTTTAAAAAGCCCGGATGGGGTGCTACTGAACGGCACCCGTGGACAGGCGCAGAATTCGATTGATGTGTTTGGCCGTGATAAGGATACATTGGAATGGGTTGGTGTTCAGTGTAAGGTGAAAGAGTTTGGAAAGAAACTGACCATTCAAGATGTTACAAAAGAAGTAGCTGGTACAGCAGGATTTAATCCAGCCATCAGCACCTATATTATTGCCACTACTGCGAAACGAGATACCCAATTGCAGCAGGCTGCCGCAGTGCTTTCGACCAATCAAATGCAGGTGATCGTTTGGTCGTGGGAAGACATAGCTGATATTTTAAAGGAACACGACTTTAGGCATGTGCTGATGAAGTATTACCATCGTTTTTTTGTGGATGCCAAGTTGATGGGTAACACCATCGGAAAGGTCATTATCTTGCAAGTTGGGACGGATGGTAGGTATATTAGCGGTTACCATTTATTCATCGGGAAGACTACCAATCACGATCCGCATTTCAAAAATACTTATATAATCAATGACATGTTCTCGAAAACTATGGACAATTTTTCGATACCGGCTTTTGAAAGCGATATTGAATATGCCATTCAAAATCGGCATGATCGAAAAATTATCGTTCGATGGATTAACAGCCTGAACATTGAAGATGACGTTATTTATGGCGATGAACGAGAATTCTACTATACAATTCCAAGCCAGACACTCTTAGCCGATTTTGCTCTAGATGAAGATCCATCAGAGGATAGCGAAGAAACAGATTAATTTTTGCGGCCCAAAAAGAGTACTCAGAACGCCGCTGGGTGATTAAATAAACCAACAACTTGAATGTGAGTTTTTTCTATTTCTATGTCCAAGTCAGGCGTTTATTCAGGCAACAGAAAAATAGAAATTTTAGAGGATTTAGCTTTAGGAGGGCACTACAGCGTACAGCGGCGCTGGTTGATGATATGTAGAGTAGCATTGAAGGGGCTCTTCCGGAGCCGCTTGCCTGCGCTCAGTCCGGCGTCTTATGATGGTTAGCCTGACTGCGCCGGGCGGATATCTTGTCGTTAGCACGGAAATAAGCCTACTTAATATTTGCGTTTCATGGGCCTGCAGGAGCTTTTCCAGATACGGTTTCTGCGGTGGAACTGATCCTTTCCCGACAGTGGACACCCTATGGCAGAGTTACTTCTGTCAAAAAAGGCTATGGTTCTGTCCTATTAAAACCCGTACCTCACGCGGGTTTTCTATTTTAAGGGATCAAGTTCTTGTGCTTTTCGCAGGATAAGAACTTGATCCCTTTGCCGAAAAAGGTCAAGAACATGGTACTATTGCCGATTAGATTATCATCTCAAACTAAGCCAAACGCATAGATGAGCTGATCAAAGTTGATATTAAGCTTAGAAGTCGAATTTCTGTAGAGGAGAGATACTTTTCAGTCACTGAGTAATTGAAAAGAAGCGGATTCATATGAATAGAGTATTGCCGGGAGTCCAAATTTTCCGCATCGCCCCGAATTAAATTAATATAGCTGTTGATCTCAAGCTAGTCCCAAAGAGTCCGTCGATTGTAGAGATTGAAAAAGAAGTTACTTATTATCACCAACATAAAAAGTTTATCAGACCTATTTATGTTGATAAAACAAAGTCTGGTTATCGTTACGCAAAGGATATTTACAATATTCGGTAGCTAAAAAATTAGAGACATTAAAGTTCACTTCTGAGATGAAAGTCACTTAGGATGAATTTTAGAAAGACTATTATTATATGCGGGAAAAAATTTATATTTTTTTATGTATAGCAACGACTATTAGAATAATAAATGAGAGATTACAGTGAACGCTTCGTTTTATATTGATGAAAGCGGAAATACCGGAACTAATTGGGACGACAAAACTCAACCATACTTTGTGTATGGAGGTTGGCTTGTACCAGATGATAGAAAAGAAGAGGCTGTAAATTATTTGAATGGCATTCTTGCTTCAATACAGGGTTCAGAACTAAAGGCGAAAAGTTTTCTGAAAGGCAAAAGTGGAACGTACCGTTTCTATAATCTTTTTAAGAAGTTAGTGATCGAATTCGGATTCCTCCCGTTTTTTGGTGTAACAGATAAAAAGTTTATGATAGCAGCAAAGATAGTGGAAACTTTTTTTGATTGTGACTACAATCCCAATGTAAATGATTATTTAAGCCGTCCTGTAGAACTTAAAAAAGCTCTTGCAGTATGCATATTTCAAGATGAGCAAGTCATGCAGAATTTCTCAACTTTAATTAAAAACGGTACTGTTACAATAGATTTAATGAAAAAGATCAATGAGCAACTTATTCAGATTTTTCAGGATCAAAATCAAGAAAAAGTTGCTGATACATTAAAAAGCTTATCCGATGAAAATTTATCAAAGATGATTAAAGAATTTGAAGCTTTAACAAGCAACGGTACTAGAATGAGGCATATTGCTCTTACAGGCACAATGTTGATAGAACTACTGAAAAATATTGAATTCTATTCAGCTATGCAAAAATCATATGTGTCTGTATATCATGATAATTTAAGAAATTATGATGATGTTTTCAATGATTTGAGATCAAAATTTTTGCACAAAGCCATTCCGTCAATCTTTGGAACCGATAGTAAACCTTTTTTATCAAATTTTCCACATATAGATTCATTGACGTTACTGAATTCTAAAGACGAAATACTCATTCAGGCAGCCGATTTGCTCTGTGGATTTGTTTCAAAAACTTTTCAAGAAATTGCTACAAAGAAGAGAATTGATGATAATTCTATAATTGTTTTTCAGTTCTTGGCACATTTATATGATATGTTCAATGACGTGGGAATAAAATTATGGAACCTATATGGAGAATATCAGTTTCTAACAGATTTTTTATCAGCAATATTCCAAAATGCTGAATTTTCAAGTGAGGATCATTTAAGAATTATCGATGCAGAGTTCCCTTTAGCTTTGAATAAATAATAAATTTTCAAAAGGAATAAGTATAATAATTTTCACGATTTGTTTACTTTGACAACAGCGGGAGTCTAAGAGTTAATTATCAAATCTTGAACTTCCGCTGCTTTTATTAAATATCATACTAAACATTGACCTCTCTGGTTGAACGGGAAAATATAGAACATGATTTGTAATACTTGTGACCCTCCACAATTTGTTAAGACTGTATAAGAGAACTTTCAACGGCCAGCCGCCCGCCGGATCGTAGGGCATTGTAGCCTAAACGGGTGGACCGGTATTAATGGAGAATAGCCAGGCGCAGTGGGCGCAGGGAAACTGGGAAGGGCGGTATAACAAGAGGGTGTTACCACCTTGAGTATAATAAAAGACAGCTACCCATCAAACTATTATCGGCGTGAAGTT
Source organism: Paenibacillus sp. FSL H3-0321 (assembly GCF_038002865.1). Lineage (NCBI taxonomy): Bacteria > Bacillati > Bacillota > Bacilli > Caryophanales > Paenibacillaceae > Paenibacillus > Paenibacillus sp. FSL H3-0321. Next base: position 547,049 of record NZ_JBBODH010000001.1, read on the forward strand.
ACGAATACATCGACGAATCAAGAAACAATTGATTTATGTTCAAATTTAATAAAGGAAAAAGAAATTCTCTAGGAGATGTATTTGGTCATCGAGAAATGAAAATTTTAACATTTGAAGATTTCATTTTAGTCCATGGAACGGAATGGGGCTTTTCCGAAGAAGTATACGAACAGCAACTGAGCAAATAGTGTTGTTTTAAAAAGCGATGAGCAAGAAAAGATACACTAATTTGGTTCATTCTATTTATATAAAGGGGGAGAGTGACCGTGATTGACTTTATTGAGAGTTTAAAACAAAAGATTGAAATAAAAAAAGCAATTTATTTCCTATTTTCAATGGGGATGGCATACTATGAAGTTCCCCAGAAGCGCGAATATCTTGATGATATTGGCTATAGAGATCTCATTCAACCAGCATTTGATGAAATTCATAAATTAATGGAGCAAAATAACATATTAAGAAAAGATGTTGCTGAATATTTATGGAATATTGATCCATATCTTGCTTATTTACTGGACGAGACAAGCATAGAGACTGAACTGGTTATACTAAGTTTTTTAAATAAGACACTTGATATCTACGAAATTTTCACCGTTCCTCTTGAAACACTTCCAGATGATGCAGATTCAAAATACGGAGTCGTGCTGCTTAATGATAAAAGTTCTGCCAATCATCAAGGTGTTTTTCATGGAAAGCAATTTTTTTATTACAGTCCGTTATATGGGGCGAGAAGGGACGCAGCAACACCACCACCACTCATTATGCTTTTAACTGAGCAAATGACAAACAATAATACCGTTTCATTGAGGCTAGACCAGACAATAGCTTTACAAAAGGAACACTACAAACCATTCATGCGCTTCTTTTTTGAGGTGTATCAAGGGAGAGAAATCAACTTAGACAACATCCAGTTCCCTATCCATTCTGGAACCAGTGAATTCTTTTGCGTATATAATCCGGAAACTATGAAAAAAGTTCAATTCAGAATTTCCCATCGAAAGGACTCGGAACGATGGATTGAAGTCGAAGAGCTTTGGGACATTCATGGAAGAGAAGAAAATCAATTGTTTGTAACGAGGTATCTCCATTCTATATTCAATCCATTAACTAATAAATTTGTCCATATAGATGGGTCATTTAATTTTTATAACAACGAAAAATATAAAGTACGGGTAAATCAGCAAATAAATGCCCATGCAAATTTGCATGTTAAGCAATGGCTCGTTGAAGGCGAAATTAGCGTATTAGATTGGGCAAAGATGATACTACACTTTTTTGATGATCCCGACCTTATTCTTGATGCTTTCAAAGGCAATCTTATTGAAGAGGTATTTAGCGAATAGGCGTGAATAAATGTGCACTATGGACTAATCCAATAGTATTAACTCATGGGCATGATGAGAAATACTTTAAGTTCTGTATCTTTTCCAATAGTATACAAAGGACGGGGTATTATGAAAGAGAAGCAACTCAGTAATCCTTTTTCTACCGGTAATGGAGGGGGACATTTTGAAGCACATGTTCAAGCTTCTTTTGTTGCTTTGATGCTAACTGGAGGAGTCATGCCTTGCTTACCTCATTGGCCAATAACAGAAATAAAATTGCAAGGTAGAATCGATGGATTTAATACAGATGACTTAATTGTCATTGTTCAAAATCCAGATCATAGAGAGAAGCGGAAATTACACGGACAGATTAAGCATAGAATAAACATAACTAAAGAAAACGCTGTGTTTTCAGAAGTGATCCGAGCAGCATGGCTTGATTTTAATAACCCTAAAATCTTTACAAAAGGGAAAGATACTATTGCTTTGATCTGTGGACCACTTAATGCAACGGATTTTCATAGTATTCAATGGCTGTTAAATCAGGCTAAATGCACTAAAAATATTGATGAATTTGAGAGACAAGTAACTAGAACAAATTTCAGCCCACCAAAAAGTGAAGAGAAATTAAAGGTATTCAAGCATCATCTAAAGTTAGCGAATAATAATCAGGAAGTTTCGGAGATTGATTTGTATGCTTTTTTAAATCATTTTTATGTATTGGGCTATGATCTTGGGAACGAAGAAGGCGTTGTACTATCCTTACTCCATTCACATATTTCTCAGTACCAAAAAGCGAACCCACAATTTATTTGGGCGCGTATTGTTGATTTTGTTCAAACTTGGAACCAGAATGCAGGAACAATTACTCTTGCTAGAATACCAGAAGATTTAAAAGATGTTTTTAAAGAACCAAGTCTTACCTACATACCAGCAGACTTGATAATATCACCTGAGGAATCGAATATTGACTGGAGCAAAAATACTTACGCACGTGTTATTGCACTAGTAAATTTAATTGGAGCTTGGGAAGAAAAGAATGAAGCAGATATTGATATTATAAATTTATTATTTAATAACAACTACGCTGATTTTATAATAAAAGCCAGAGAATTACTTCAAATAAAAGATAGTCCGCTTTCACTGAAAAATGGTCTTTGGAAAATTTCTGATTCTGATCGAGTCTCATTATGGGATGCACTCGGATCACATATCTATGATAGTGATCTTGATACCTTTACTCAAATAATTGTAAAAGTATTAACGGAGAAAAATCCTGCGTTTGAACTGCCTCCGGAAAATAGATTTGCAGCAAATATATACGGGAAAGTTTTTACTTATTCTTCTATCTTGAGAAGAAACTTAGCAGATAGTTTGGCGCTTCTCGGGAATAGAAGTGATGCATTAATTAATTGCTCTTTTGATAAGGCTAATGTAACAGCAATCTTATCTATTCGTGGAATATTCCATGAGTATTTGAAGTGGGAACTTTGGGGGAGTTTAAATAACTTACTACCGATTTTGGCAGAAGCTGTTCCTGAAGAGTTTTTGTATTCAGTAGAGAATGCATTGCTTGCTAATCCTTGTCCGCTGGCAGAGCTTTTTTTACAAGAGAGTCAAGGTATAACTGGAAACAATTATTTGACTGGCTTGTTGTGGGCATTAGAAGCGTTAGCTTGGGATGAAAAATATTTAATAAGAGTTTGTGCTATCCTTGGCGAATTAGCTACCTTTGATCCTGGCGGTAATTCAGGAAACCGGCCTCATAACTCACTATCGACAATTTTATTACCATGGTTTCCTCAAACAACTGCTCCAATTAAGAAGCGAAAAGCAGCTGTACGATTACTATCTAATGAACGTCCAGATGTTTCATGGCAACTAGTTATTGAACTACTTCCAGATCAACAGACAACTTCAGGAGGGACTTACAAGCCCAAATGGCGAAAAATCATCCCGGAAGAATGGAAAAATGACGTTACCCAAATTGAATATTGGGAGCAAGTTTCGTTTTATGCCGAGATGCTTATTTCGATGGCAGGATTAGATACAACGAAACTAATAGTAGCTATTGAACTTTTAAACAATCTTCCCAGAAGTGCGTTTGATCAGCTGCTTAATGTACTTTCTTCAGAGGAAATTCTAGCGCTTTCGGAAGATGAAAGATTTCCTTTATGGGATAAGCTTCTAATTTTTATAAATAAGCATCGTTCCTTTGTTGATGCAGAGTGGTCATTAAAAGATGACCTCCTTTCATTAATTGAAGTAGTTGCATCAAAACTCGCCCCAGTTCATCCGCTTAAGCTTTATCGGCATTTGTTTGCTGAAAATGATTATGATCTTTTCGATGATAGAGATGATTGGGATGAGCAAATCGGAAAGTTGGATGAAAAACGAAAAGAAGTAATTAAAGAAATCCTTGATTTGTATGGAGTAGCTAAAATAATACAGTTTGTTAAAGAAGTACAATCACCCATAAAGGTAGGGGAGGCTTTGGGGAGTTTTGATGAAGCAAAAGTAGAAGCAACTTTATTCCCTCAATATTTAGATTCCGATGATGATATATATATTAGCTTTGTTAGAGGTTACATCTGGCGCCGCCAATTTACTTACGGATGGGCTTGGGTGGATGTCATTGATAAAGACAGTTGGAGTACTAAGCAAATCGCGAAATTTTTAAGCTTTTTGCCTTTTACAAATGAGGTATGGGTTCGAGCATCACAGTGGTTAAAAAACTCAGAAGTTGAATATTGGACAAATGTTGATTTCAATCCATACGTTGTAAGAGGAGATTTAGAATTTGCTATAGAAAAGCTATTAGTTTATGGAAGACCGTATGCCGCTATTAACTGTTTGCATACTATACTTCATCAGCAGAAAACGCTTAATCTCAATCAATGTGTAACTGCTCTAATGTCAGCACTTTCTTCCTCTGAAGCATCCTATCTAATGAATTCTTCTAATATCGTAGAATTAATTAAAGTACTTCAGAATTCATCTGAAATTCCGCAGGCTGATCTATTTAATCTGGAGTGGGCGTACTTAAAGCTTTTAGACAGATATAATAGAGGGAAACCTAAAACGCTTGAGTTTACACTTGCCAGTGACCCTGATTTTTTCTGTGAAATTATTGAGTTGGTTTATCGCTCTAATAAAAGCAATATTGTACTTGATTTAACTGAGCAGAAAAAAGCAATTGTTGATAATGCATGGCACTTACTTCGAAATTGGAGTGTGGTTCCAGGTACACAAAAGAACGGAGGTTTTGATGGTGCATTATTCTCTGATTGGCTTCAGCGAGTTAAAGAATTGAGTACAGAGTCTGGCCATCTAGAAATAGCACTGGTTAAAGTAGGTGAAGTGCTGAATTATGCCCCTTCAGACCCTGATGGTTTATGGATAAATCATATTGTAGCAAAAGAATTGAATCATAGGGAAGTGCAAGATATGAGGAGTGGATATAGCTCGGGAGCTTTTAATTCACGTGGTGTACATTGGGTAGATCCTACGGCAAAACCTGAATTAGAGCTTTCTATGCAGTATAAGCAAAAGGCTGAAGATGTTGAGAATTTAGGCTACCAACGTTTCGCAGTAACCCTTAGACAATTATCAGCAACATATGAGAATGAGGCACAACGTATTATTCAAGAAAATGGAATAATTAATTATGAATAGAACTCGCTACAAAAATTGATGATTTCATTATAATTGAGCTCTGTAATTTATTTTTACTTGGCCTACACAAACACAATTAAATATTTGTTTGTGTAGGCCATATTAATTATTATTTCCCTACAACTTCTATTAGGTGAAGAGAGAATGTATAAGCTTCAATTGAAGAGCTTCTATCTTTATGTTATCTAAAAATTTCTTCCATTCGATAAGTCAATCTCTGTGCACTAGACCAGCCTGCTTTAACAAATATATCGAGTACCTCTATTAACGATTGAAGACAATCAGGATTGTCACGGAAGACTATACGATATTCTGCCATATACCGCTCTATGAGTCTGACAAGCAGGTCCGCTCCCATCGACTCTAATTGATACTCTCCACTTTGGCCAACTCGAATTGTTCGCACGATACGCATGAAAATTGCAACTGGATCCACTGGTACTAAAAACTCTAGCGTTTGAAGCAAGTGATGAGTGACTCCAGGAATAGAGAAATCAGCCAATTCATCAAGTACTTTATCTGCTTCAGTAAAGAAAACTTTCACCCTCTCGAAATCAAAGGAATTAGAAACCGAGCCATCTTCGCCATTTTTTTTATCGTGAGCACCTGAGGAAAAGTAAACTGCCATATTAGCGGCATCAACGATTTCAATAATATCAGAGTGTTTTTGCTGAAGTTCTTTAGACAACACATCATCTTTTGGTGCTTGTTCTACTAAGCTCTGACACTCAACCTTAACTTCTTGCAGAATTTGCAATAGGATATCCCAGCTTCTTTTCCGTATGGAGGCATATTCTGTTTTTGTATACCGCTGTTCCTTAAAACCGCTAATGAATGCATCTCGTAGTTGAACCACAAAATATCGGCTTTCATTGGTGTTTGTTAAAGGGTTTAGAATGAGATTTTGGATCTTCACTCTAGCGTCGGAATGATTATAAAAAATATATAGTCGCTCAAAAATATCTATACATGAGTGGCGAAGGCGATTACCCGGAGCGGTTCGATCATAAATTATCCCTGCAAGTGCATTAATCTTATCAGGATATCTTGCTGTCAATCGAGTAAGCACACCTTGAACAAGGCCATGGAGAACTCCGCGATTCGTTTCCTCATTTACTACACGATCAATTAACCCCCACATAAAGGAGTTAGCAGTACTGTAGAGATTTAATAGCCGAATTGTCACTTGATAACGCACAGCTGGCACTGGATCAATTATGAGTTCCTCCATAATGGCTAACAAACCAGGTGTCGCAAAAGACTGGAAGCGGGCAAGTTCTGTCAAAGCTTCAGCAGCATCAATACGTGCAGCCGGCTTACCCCAGCTAGGAGTTTCATCAAACTGATCGTCATGTGAACTGCTCATAGGCTCCGGATTTTGTGAGGCTGCTAGTAAAACAGAGAGAAGGAATTTCCCCATCTCCTCATCATAATTTATATCTCCGCATTTGGTAGCTCTGGAACAAGCTTCTGCCAAATACCCCCAAGAGTGATTATGCTGTTTAGGATGTACCCCATCAGTTTCAGCATTTGAGAGGGCTTCCCAAAGTTCGCGTAAATTGGGCAATATTAGCTTAACAGCCTCTAATGTGGGGTGAGAGTTACGATGCTCTTCACAAAATAATTTGACTGGCAGCTCCAATTCTTGAATTCGAAGATTTGCAGCTTCATCTACTGGAACTCCTTCATCAGCTAAATAATCCCTTGAACTATATTCACTTGATTCCCAAATAGGAAAATCCGGACTTTCTGTATCGGCCTTTTCAAATAAGTTGAGTTCCGAAATACGCTCTCTAGTATCAGAAGTGCAGACATACTCAAGCGGTAGTTTCTTCAGAAGACGATCGCGTATACGTTCTCCTTGAAGCAAGTTTTCACTTTCAAGAGTAGAAGGAATTGAATGGATAATGAATTCGATCTTTTGTCGGTCTTCTAGAGACAAGTAACTATATACAGCCCCGAGGTAATCTCCTACTACATTACTTGTATCTTGGCATTTTAAAACAGGTAGTGTCCAACCTAAGAAACGAATTTCTAGGCCAAGAGTTGAGGGTGAATATGTTCCACTGATGAGCAATCGTCTCCATAAAACTGCCATACGGTTATGTTTAATAAAGATGATTACTATCTGCTGTAAGTTCCCAATCTTACTCAGATCTTTGCTCAAACCTGTTAAATAAGCTTGAAAAGCGTCAAGCATATTGTTAATTTCATCTCCGGGAGAATGGATCCCGGTATCCCAAATATAGCTATTATCCGCATATATAATTGCATTGATTCCATCTACAAGAAAATTATCTTGTAGTTCGTCCACACTAAGATAGATTTGCTTTGTTAAAACATGGTTTTCAACAATTGTAATTAGTGCGGTGATTGCCTCTATGGGGGCTATTTCAATAAAATGCGTAAAATCCTCCGCAAGTTGGTACAATCCACTTTCGTAGTCTTGTCTACGGTTCGATCTCAAAGAAAGAATTTTACTTCCACCAAGGGTGGTAGTGTCTTTACTATCTTCAATATAGCTGAAAGCAGAAATATATAGCTCCTTTACAAAGGCAGGGTCATAATTCATGATATTTTTGACATTGTACGCCAACCAAGGTATTTCCAAATATCCAAAATTACTAAGTCGTTCCTTTTGAAGTACTCGCTTTAATAGACTGCTGGACTCAATTATATTGCTATGATAGGTCTGACACACCCAGGGAATTGCAAGTGTTACCAACCCTTCCAAGCTGTTTTCTCGCGACCAGACATAATCCAAATAATTTCTAGATGCAGCACCAACGTGTTCCAACTGTTTTGTTGTAAGATTCGTTAAATGCTTACACAGTAAAGAAAGTAGAATACGAATAATATATTCATTTTTGTCAGAGAGCTGTTTACTTAAATGCTCAACTAATTCTGCCCAGGGTGATGCTGTTTTACCAGTTAAAAGATTTGTAAATTCCGTAGATTCCAATGCAGACAATGCTCTTACGGTATGAAGCAATGCTTCTTCTCCAATACTTTTAGTCGGCATGCATTCAATTCCTTGAATCACTGGCGACAAATCAGACATGCTCACACTAAATCTTGCTGCTGTAACAGGACCAACTAATTTAGCTATTTCGGGAATATTAACACTCTTCATAAAACGGAAGACCAAGTTCCAAAAATGCGAACGCGAGTGATCTTGAGACCAAACATGCTGGAAGTGCATATCGAAACTCGGGCGAATAATCAAGACGAGGTTCGGATCAGAAGCCAACATTTGTGTAACATCAACTTGGCTGCGTATTAACATTCGTTCCACCGCATAATCAAATAAAACATGATGTGCGAACGTTAAATTTGAAGAATCCGGAGAAAATGTAAGTGAAGGCTGCCATTCAATCAACACATGCTTGCTAAGTATTTGATCAAGCTCGCGGGTTGACTCTGGAGTAGCTGCAAAACCTCGTGGAACGCGAAGTGTCCGGTGCTTCACCATATAGGAAACTGCATATCGAAGAATATCTTCTCGAGCATCACGACGACCATCATGGGGCTGTATTATTCGTTCTTCCCAATATCGATCTAGTAATTCTAGTTGTGTCCTGATAGGAGTTAGGTGCACAATTGATGTACCTTCACCGATTAGCTCACCCATGAGACGTAAATTAAACGGTACATGTAACAATTGCTTCATTGTTTCGTCCGCTGTCTCAATTAGAGTTTGCAACAACAGAGATTGCTGAGAAACTATACTTAATTCTTCATCTGAAAATTCAGGAATTTGCACGTGACATGTATTTTTAAGTTCAAAATCACAATACTCCTCAATGGGCGGTTGGCCAGAAAATATATTGCGTATTTCCCGGTTATGCCGCAGATCAAACTTGCGAATAGAAGTGATTACATTCCATCGGTCGTTTCTCCGAACTACTCTAGCTAATAAAGTCGTAAGTAAATGCACAGTCTGTTCAGAACGTGCAGCATCAAGAGCATCAATTATTAGAAATGCAGGTTTATCTCCATTCCAATTTGTAAGCACTTCTTCTAGTTCATGATTTATCCCAAGTTGTTCTTTTAGTTCGGAATGCGTTTTAGCAGTAATGTGATCTACTGCAAGGAATACAGTATCTCGACCTTCTTCTATTAATGCGTTGACCAGGTCGTATAGTACACCTGACTTACCGGTCCCAGGTTCACCAACAACTACTATTGATTGCTCTTCGATTTGATCTCGAATTTCATGAACACATCTCCGGATAACCTTTATCTCACCTTTACCAACGCGCAGTATCGATAACTCACTTAAATCCGTTAGTGTGGCTTTAGTTTGCTTCGAGAGAACTTCGATATCCTTACGATACCCTTGAAAAATTGGAGGATCTATCAAACACTCTTGTAAAAGCATCTTTGTAGCGGTGTATACTTGTGAATTTCGATTGACTGGCTTTGCTATGGACAGATGATCTTCATCAAGAGGGATAGGGTTCGCCCCTACGCCAGGATGGGAAGAAGAGGGGTTCACAATTAAAAGCGCATCTTTTACACGCCGAGACTCATAGTAAGTTCGCGTTTTTATTGATTCATCTACGTGGTTACGATACCATTCGAAAAGATCACGTAAATGTGCATTATGCGCTTTTAAATCTTCGATAGCCAATGTAGGGAACGCAAGACGAAACTTTGCTACTAGTGTAGCGAGATCTGCACCTTGGTGAGGTGTTGCAAGAAAAAGAACAGCACGAGTACTTTCAAATACTAACCGTTCTGGAGAGTTATCTCCTTCATCAGATGCCATTCTAAGAATCTGCTTGGTGAGAAGACCGCCTAAACTATGACATACGAACATTATTGGCCTTGGTCCAAGATTATGCTGTACCATTAAATCCAACACTTGTCGTGCGCGATCTGGAAGTGCCATAGCATATCCAGACTCACGCTTACTTTTTGGGAACCATTTACGAAAACGAGGCCATTTCGAAATAGAAGCTGCATACCCGAGAGACCACACTCCAACTTCAGGAAAATCTTGGCCAATCCAACTAGGCCAGTAGTATTCAGAATTGTTAGCATGGCGCCAAGTATCAATCGCATCTCCACCAAGTCCATGGACGAATATGACATCTGCTTGACGTTCTTCATTCTCACAGCCAGATATTGAGTGTAAGTGGCTCAGAAAAACTACCTCCAAAAGTTAATATGTCTATCTGACAATTATTTGAACATGCATTAATTTTACTATACTTTACATTGGAATAATATGCTTAATACGACACTTCTTGTTCTGCCCGGGGGGAACACTCTGTGGCTGCAATGCATTCTGAGGGTTATGCTTAGCGTCCGACTGTCATAGACTATTCAACCTCGGTGATTGAGCTTTTCTGACAATCTGAGAGAGCAATGTGCCATCATCAGGAGAAGCGACAAATAGTAAAGCGGCCTTTACAAAACGATATTTTGTTGTTCTCTCATTAAATGATGTGGAAAAAAGGATTTTAATTCTGCGTGTGGAATCTTTCATCTAACAGTAATGATGAATAATTCCCCAAAAGAGAGGAAGATGAATGTGAAAACAATAGCCATAATAAGAATACTGGAAAAAGAAGGTGCTCAAATGAAGATCACCTTATCTAGCTTACCTCAATACTCGTTTAAGCTTCCGGATGATGCTGAGGCGAAATTCAATTTGTTTTATACTGCGGATGAAGCGAGTAATATATCAATCGAATTAAGCCTCAAAACCACAAATTTTTCCCTTTCCCCAGACCTAGAAGCTTTTGCAACAGAACTGTATTTCAAGCATATTGCGGCAGAGTTTACGGTGGAAAGTATGAATAAAATTACGAGAATCTGCGTTAGGGACTCGAAATGACAATACTTGATTATACACCGATATGGCCGGAAACTGCTGTATTCTGGGGTGCAGGGGCTACTGCTTCTATAGGGATGCGGACCACGCAGAAACTTAGTGAATCTTTTTACCTGCTTGCACAAAAAGATGTTACTTTAACCGACCGGGTGAAGAAATCTATCGGATATGATGATAAACCAGTATGGCTGGAGGCCGTAGTCGATCTGTTAAATATACTGGGTGATCCAGATACAAGTACAGAGGCAATAGAGTCCATCCGTCGACAATTTCCGTTATTGAACGAGGATCAGCAGCGAACCCGGCTTGAGGAATTAAGGAGTACATACGACTGGAATACACTGTACCGCATTATTCAGATCTGCCCAGGCAATACGAAAGAAGAGTTTCAACTGCAGGATCTATTCAATATTCTTGACATGCATATTTTGAACCGGCAGGGGTTCTATGTTCCGGATGAAGTGGATGCTTCTTTTATTCCGTTCAACCGAATGATTGGTGCCCGTAATTCCTTGAAAATGCTGACGATTCTTATGCATACCTTGGACTTTCAATTTGCTATTACCGAAAAAAGGGACCTGATTAAGAATTACGAGTCTTTTGCTGAAGTACTTTATCAGTTAATGATAGAAGAAGGATTTGATTTCTACAAGGACGTACCGGATAAACTACAAGAGCGATCCTTCTATTTATTCAGCCATTCGATTATATCGATGAACTGGGATCCGATTCTGCTGTGGTTGTTATTCAATGTACACAATAATCATAACAATGGAGCGTCACCTCCGGTTATAGGGGAGCCACCTATGCCCCTTAAGCTATTCCATGATATGGGCCATTTTATGGGCGTTCGCAAAATTGATGGCAACACCCCACAGGTCTGGTATCCGTTCAATGAAACTGTTGTACAAAGAATGAACGATCAGGACCACATAACTTCCAGAAGAGTACGTGTAGGGAAATATTATTTTCCTCATGGTTGCTCGGGTTGGCGGGAGTGCCCCAATTGTGGGAAGCTGACAATGTATATGGGCGGTGAATGGGGACTGGATACGGCAACCCTGTTTCCTCCATTACCGCTGCCTTCTCTCAGCTTCGGGTATGAAGTAAAATCACTTCAAGAGAAAAACGCGCAGGATAATGGAAGAAGTGATGCAATTCAGTGTACCTTCTGTGGGACCATAACTGAGGCTCAACATGTTCCGCTTGTTATGCAAAGCAATTTTAAAGGCGAGCATCCCTCTTTCGTTGAAGAAATACAGCGGGACATGAGAGTTTCTCTGGAGAGAACACAGCATGTGGTCCTAATGGGGTATTCATTACCGAGCGATGATGTTATCTATCGAAGCTTGCTGTCAGCCAGAAAGAACAGAGGGAAAGGGATATTCTGTTCTGCTGTTGGAAAAAGTGCTATTCCGACCGATGGATGGATTGGCAAAGATCAAATAGATAGCTTCCTAGATAAATTAAGAAAGGATGCACCACAGGACTCGTTTATACGCACAATCACTTCTGTTATTGAAATATTCGGAAAAGAAAATGCGCGGTTTTGCGGGGATGGGATTCCGGGTGTGTTTTTGGAGAACACAGGTGGATCAGCATCGATGCATAAAGTAAAGGAACTCCTATATCCAAGCCCAATATTTCCAGGTAACCGGGTATTAAGAGTTTAATGTAACAGCGGAGTATTCGTGTATTAACGGCAGACTGTCAAACAAACGGCACAGGGCTGTTCCCCGTGCCGTTTTAGATTTATGGTAGTACACCTCAGCCAGCGAACTCTTTTCATTTCACCCCAACTTTTCCTCACTCTTCTGAGTAGTTTGTCTTGGTTTTGATTTGACTTTACTCATCTTAACACTCTTCTGAAGTGCTTCCAACAAATCGATTACAACCTCAGCCTCTTGTGCTGGTTTAGAGATGATTTGCTGACCAGCAATCTTAGACTGAATGGCTGCTAAAAGTCTTTCTTGCTCAGGACTGGAGAGGGAGGCCACATCTGACTTTCCTGACATCCCCTTCACAATCTGCAAAGCCAACTTCAATTGGCTCTCCTCAACAATATTACTGCTTAGTAAATTGGGGACATTAGTTATTGAACGAATCTCATTTGCATAATGCATGGTGGCCAGCTGAATGCAATTCCCATTAAGAGGTTTCATTATACATAGCTTAGTGTTAGATCGGAGCGTAAGTTTGCCTATTGCCAATCGTTTGGATGTTTCCAGAGCCTTTAGGAACAGGTAATAGGCATTACTCCCATGAGTATCCGGACCAAGGAAATAAGCCTTCTGCGTAAACATCAGGTCGATTTGATCTTCTTTAATGAAATCAATGATGTTAATCCTCTTGCTGGACTCTTCTTGTATCTTATCCAATTCTTCTTTCTCGAAAGTAACATATTGATTGGTATCAATCGGATAGCCCTTAATAATTGCCTCCTGTTCCACGGAAGTCCCACAAGAGGGGCAAAACCTTTGGTTTTTAATTGACCCATGACAATTGCGATGAAGCAATTGCAAAGCGATGTCTTTTTCCTCGGTGGCTGCATAGAGTTTGACGGGCACATGTACAAGCCCAAAACTGATTGCACCTTTCCATATGGTATGCATAGAAAATCCCTCCTAATATTTATTAGGAATTCATTCCCATATTTAAAGACAAATAAACCGCAACCCTGGTGTAGATTGCGGTTAAAAATACTATTTTTCAAAAAACTCATCTAAAAATAGTTGGACCTTGCGTAAATCACTTTTCTTTAATCCCATCAAGACATCGACCAATTGATTTAACATTATGTCTTTTTCATTTAGCACAGATTTTTGATGTCTTGTATAAGAGAACAGTTCAATTATAGGAACCTCTAAAGCATCGGCAATTTTTATTAAATTGGTTAAAGTAATATTTTTCTCCGCTCTTTCGACACCGCCTATGTATGAAAAATGAAAGCCGGCTTTTTCACCCAGCTGTTCTTGTGACAGACCTTTAGATTTCCGGATGTCTCGGACACGTTGACCTATTTTTTTCATTACGGAAGTTTCCATTGTTACACCTCTTGATGTAAGTGTAAACAATGGGGAAGAAGCGATACATTCATGTATATAAGTCATTTATATTAAATGATATGTATGCGTATTATTAAATCGATATTTGGTAATAGTAGTTAGTGAGGTGATAGAGATGCAAATGATAGGGAGTCTGAAATTAGGTGTTGCAGTGATAACTGCCAAAGGGATTAACTTTAATGATTTATACTACACAAACGCTAAAATAATTCAGCTTGGTTGGTTTGAAAGGGTCATCATAGAAGGGGAGTGGAGGATACCGATTTTATTTGACCCTATCGATGTTTCGGAAATATATATACTACATCCATATCAAGTCATAACTGCTTCTGCAATTAGTTTGAGCGATCAAAAGATTGATCCAGAGATTGAAAAGAAATACTTTGAAACAGTCCAGTCTCTGAAGAGCAGGCTGCAACTATACAGGAAAGAGTAGTATGCACTAAGTTAAGGCAGTAAGTCATGTATAGAAATTTTAAGAGCATCAGCGATTCGATACAAGTAATGAATTTTTACATGTTGCCGGCCAGCCTCGATGTTAGTAATGGTTGGTCTGGAGAGACGAATGCTTAGTGATAATGCTTCTTGAGTTAATCCAAGTTGTTCTCTGTAAGTGCGTATTAGACTTCCAATTTCCCTATAACATGATGTTCTATACATAAAAAAACCTCCTCTCACAATCTATTAACTCTAGTATTGACAGAATACGAGAGATATAGAACTCTTCGTTTAACATTTATGCAACAACCATACCTTGGATTAAAAAATAAATAAAAAGGCAATACAGAAGTATAAAATCCTAAATGTTAAGGAACGAAACATTTCATGAAACATCGTCAATTACCGTATTCACCAATTGTAATGCCTAGAAGTAAGAAGTATGGAAACAATTACTGGAACAGTATAGGGCCTAAAGTAGATAGAGATGTCATTCTTTATAGCGACTTAGAATACGACCATTGGGTGAGAATCGAGACTACTCCAGATGTGATCGAATATTGTGAACAACCATTAGAGATCACGTATGTTCTAAATGATAAACGGCATAAAACAATTTTCGATATGTGTGAGCTTCACAAGAATGGCAACCGGATTTTTGTTGAAGTGAAATATGAAAAAGACCTGAAACCAACCAGCAGGAAGTACGATGTGACTATGCGACAAATTGAAGCTCAGAAAGAATGGTGCCGGCTGAATAATGTACAACATGAAGTAAGAACCGAGAAAAATATCCGTACAGGCCCATTTGCCATAGAAAATCGCATAAAAATTCTAAAGAGCATTACAAACCAGAAAACACCATGCTTTCTTCAGGATGTTGCTGAATGTATTGCTTATGAAAAGATAAGCTTAAAGCATCTATGTAACAAACTGATGAAGCTAAGAGTTTACGATGTGTTTTTAGCTTGTTATTGGCTTTACTATCAAGGAAGACTTAAAGCTGATATTGATTCAGCGATTTTGAATTTGGATATGGAGGTGTCGAAGGTTGAGCCGGACAAAGATAGTTGAAAACCCACATTTACTTCCAGAGCAAATGAATCCTGAGTTATGGCCTGTTGTGGATGAGCTGCTTTTATCTGAAGAGGAGAGAAACGTTTATGTAAATCGAAAAAATGCGGTAGTACTTTACTTTAAAGGAATTGGACTTAAGAGAATTCATGAACAAACAGGAGTTCATCCCAAAAATCTCCGAAGGCTTATACACCGCTGCATCTTAATCTCAGATGATGGTCTTGTTTGGGGCTTTAGAGCATTAATTCCGCAAAAGAAGGTAAAGCCCTATCAACTTAATCTATCAAGTAAAAAGAAAAATCCAAGCAGAAAAACCGGTGAATTTAAGCTTTTACTGGAAACGTACCCGCCGCTTCAGGACTTAATTAAAGATCTGTTTCTGGGGAATCACCGTCGCTCTTTAGAACCTGCCATGAAACCCCATCATATTCATAAAAAATTTATAGACACATGCCGAACTTTAGGAATTCCATTACATCAATACCCCTTTAACACTGACCATTTGGGATTTAAGGCTCTTCAAAGATACGTAACCAAATTAAGCTTCATGTATTTTGGGAAAAACAGGACCCGATATGGACAAGATGCGATTACTAAAGCTAAACATACAGGAGAAGGCGAACAAAATCACCCTTCAACATTGCATCCATATCAAAAAGTACAATTTGATGCTCATCGTATTGACGGCTTTTTTATAATCGAAGTCATGACGCCAGAAGGTGACCTGATTCCAATTGTGCTTGACCGCTTTTGGATATTAACACTAATTGATGTGGCTACAAGAGTTGTATTGGGTTATGCCATTAGCTTGAATAAAGAATATAGTGCAGTTGATGTAATGCATTGTTTTCGAAACACTGTGATTCCACATGAAAAGGTCACGGTTTCAATTGAAGGTCTCAAATACAATCAAACGGGTGGATTTCCTTCTGAAGTGTATCCATCATCAACTGCCTGGGCCGTTTGGGATATGATTTATTTTGATAATGCAAAATCGCACTTAGCCAATTTAGTACAGGATCGACTTAAACATCTTATTGGATGTGATATTAATTTAGGACCTGTTGCTTTACCAATGAGAAGAGGGATTATCGAGCGCTTTTTTAAAATTTTAGAAGAAACAGGATTTCACCGGCTTCCAAATACTACGGGCAGTAATCCAGACGATCCACGGAGAACAGATCCCGAAAAGAACGCTGTTAAATACAAGATGAGCTTTGATCATTTAAAACAACTCATAGATATCCTTATATCTGATTACAATGGAAAGCCGCACGGTGGGATTTATCACCAAACACCTCTGGAACTACTTGGAAAACGTTTGAATGCTGGACTATTACCGAGACAATTAGAAGAAGAACTCCGCAAAGAGGTGTTATTTATGCAAGTGACAAAGACAGCAACGATTAGAGGATCGTTAAAATCTGGAAAAAAACCATACATTCAGTTTCAAGGTGTGGAGTATAGAAGTGACAAACTTGGCCAATCAGCTCACCTTCTAAACAAAGAACTCATCCTTCATGTTAATGTTGACGATCTACGAACGATTAGAACATTTTTGCCAGACGGGAGTGAATTTGATTATCTTGCTGCAGCGGGTAAATGGTCTATTACTCCGCATTCATTACAGATACGAAAGGCAATAAACTCTTTAGTCCGTCAGCGCTTGATTTATCTTACTACTTGGGACGATCCAATATTTGTTTATACTGAGTACCTACGAATTAACGCAACTAAGGGAAAGCGAGGAGCTGCAAACACGGTCACGCAGGTTAAAGAATCAACTCGCAAGCGAACAACGATCAATGAACCTGAGGGCCAGACAGAGGCTTTAGAGAGGGTAGAGGAGCGCAATGCAGCGCTTGAGAGAGCAAGGGAACATACCAAAAAAGAACAAACCGATAGGGAGTACACCGAATATAAAGACTTAATGAAGCTGTACAAAACGAAACTATAAGTAAGGGGATTGTCATGGAGAGACCTCAAATACAGATAGGCACACACCCGATTGAGACAGGTGACTATATCATACCGACGAAGGAAGTTTTACGCCTAATGGGCAGTATGACCAGAATCGTAAACAATCGTCTTCCAGGAATGATCGTTTACGGAAGACCGAGAATAGGAAAGACATGGGCTTTACGTTTTGCCATCGATCATTTACCTACAAATTTTGATGCACCACTGCCTATTCTTTATGCCAACTGTAATTCATACCGTGTACCAAGTGAGGAAAAATTCTACTCAGATCTACTTAGCGACTTTAAATTTCCCTTTATATCAAAACGAAATTCATCAGAATTACGGAGACAGGTTGTTAATTTCATGCTTGAAAAAGCAGAAAAATCAAAGCTACGGCGTTTGGTTCTCATCATTGACGAAGCACACCGGCTCACAGAGGCACATTATAATTGGTTGATGGATATTTATAATGCGCTTGTCCAGAAAAAAATTTCAATGACTGTTATTTCTGTTGGCCAAGAAGAACTACTTTCAAGAAGAACCTTTTTTCTGGAGCAAAAGAGATCTCAAATTATTGGTCGTTTTATGACACATGAACATGACTTTCATGGAATAAGAACCTGGGAAGATATGCAGCTGATATTAAGCGGCTATGATTCACCAGAAATCTCTTGTTATCCTGAAGCAAGCGGGTGTAGCTTCAGTCAATATTTTTTTCCAGAAGGTTATAAAAAGAAGGAAAGATTGGAGAGCGAAGCAAAAATGTTATTTGAGCTATTTGCGGATTTGAGAAAAGAACATGGGGTTTCTGCAGCCTTAGAAATTCCTATGGAATATTTCTCTTTTACCATTGAAAATGCTTTAAAAAAGTACGGGATACATGGTGATCAACATTACTGGATTAATAAAGCGCAGTGGAGGGAAGCCATTGAAATGTCGGGTTATGTAGAGTCAGAGATCTACATGGCTCTTGTTTAAATTGATCTAGGGGGAATATTGATGCAAGCAATTTGGAGAAACGAATGGATTCATGAATACGAGACTCCTTGGTCCATATTCGAGAAATTATCTTTTGCTAATCGTATAAGCAGAGGCAATATTTTTAAATTTGCTGCAAATAGTTTTGAGAAAAATAAAAACAATCCAAAAAAAGATGAACGAAAAATTGATCTATTCTCCCTTAAAAGCTTTGACGAGACGATCTTAGAAACGATTTTTGAAGTGAACTTAGTAAAGTTTACTCAACAATCCTTACACTCACTGACAATTCCTCTACATAGCCATCGATATCCAGTCACATCCTGGTTTTCTAAACATCTACGATGGTGTAGCGAGTGCATTTCATACGGACATCATAGCTGGTTACATCAATTTAAATTATTGGATTATTGTCCTTTTCACAATACAAAATTAAAAGAGACCTGTCCAAAATGTGAGATGAATATTCCCTTCATATTTTCCAACCGATTTTTTGGAAACGCTTTTTCCTGTAAATGCGGATTTCAATTTGCTGATTTTTCAAATATACTATGGGAAAATTGGGATACAAAATTTAAGATAGTGGATCCAGCAACTTTACTCTGGTTATCCAAAACCTTTAATTTTGAAGGAATCCGAACTTTATTTTCTCCTGAATCTGCGAGCCTAAATATACTTTCCGATTTTCATCCATATGTATCAATGAAAACGTTTACTCAGAATAATATTAAAATCTTGATAGATGACTTTTATTATTCTACTCAATTTAATAAGGAGCTATATAATAATAATGTGAATACATTCCAAACTGTTGATCGCTATATAAGAAAGAAAGTACTAAGGAACCATTCTAATTGTATAAAACAATTTTGGCAGTTACTAAAAAATGATGGGGAAGACTTCCCTGATATTTGTCCATACGCTTATGCGTATGTTAACTGGCGTAAAACACTTTTAAAGTCTGAACGTTTCTATAGTTCTGATACCCGAAGTAGTGTTGTGGCGCGAAGTGGAGGACGATACGGATATGAGCTTCTTACTAATGCAATAACTGATGACATTAAATTATTATTAGAAGAATATGTTCTTAGTAGTAAGGGGAAACATGTTAATAAGGATACATTGGAGTGGATTCAAGAACAATGGTCATATCGATTTAGTCTAGCATTTTTTTATGACTGTCTAAACTGTGCCAACGATATTCTGCTGTATGGCAAGAAACATACGGATTGGGATAAGATCCTCATGAGCACAAAAGCTAATTTTAAAATTGCTTTTAAATACCAAGAGATTAAAGGAAAGCGCGATAAAGGTATAAATTTTAAGATGTATTATGAGAATACAGCTAACACTAAAATACCTGAACATCGATGTCCAAATCATAGCTTAAAAAAAAAGAGAGCTATTTCAAAAATGAAATCATATTTACCGGCACGAATATTCATGGATTACCCTAAAAATTATGAATTGATTAATTACGTGAGTTCCTATATTAAGAAACATGATTATTAGAAACAACTCATTAGGAGTTGTTTTTTTATGGCCAAGAGAGGGCCTTGTCGGCAATGGGACTAAGTTCTTGTCCTACAAGGGACTATGTTCTTGTCCACCGACAGTTTGTTTGTGTTGTCCTAAAAGGGAGAGTATATATCAACCTACATACATATGTACAAAATACGGGTTTTGTGAATAAGTATCAAGTAAATAAACCGGACCAGCCTAATTCAAGCCGTTTTTGCTTCTGATCCGGCTTATTATGCTTGTAATAATATAAATGAAATTTTACTACTCTTTATCATTTTTTTAGAATATTAATTTCTTTTTCCTGCATGATACTTTTCATTTATTTAATGCGTTCATTCAATACGATATTCTGTAATTAGACTGTACTTGGTTATGTAACTCGAATCGTCTGAATTATCAAATGAATTTCTCCGGATCTTACTTAATTCTGATCCTGCAGTCCCAACTGCAGGATTTGCCGTTAATTCATTTATTCCTTTACTTATGGATCCAATTAGTCCTGTAAATTAATTTGGCAATAAAATTTCATTTACACTGTTAACTGCCTCATTATTAGGTTTACAGATTACATTTCCTCAGATAAGTTGATCCTATTTTTTAACTCATGTCACCTCCCTATTTTATCATCAAATATTTACCATATAATAACATTTTAAAACATGATCCATTCCTGAATCATTTTGATTTCATCATGAAGTCCTTCACTTATATAGTCAGTTTACAAGGAACTACACGCGCAGAATGTCCAGTAACATCTAAATCTGAACTTCTATAACATTTGTAGTGTTGAAGCAATTAAAACCCCCATTTGATTTTTCAGACACAAAAGTCCCGCAATCAACTTTCTTTTATAGATTGCGGGACTTTTGTGTAATTTTCATACTACAGGATTTATTTATCTTGAAGTTTATTAATTAAAGCTATTACTCGGTTAGTTTTTGTTTCTTCCTTTTTAGCAATTTCAATATAATTTATCTGCTCTCGTTTAATGTAATCAGGCTGAGTTAGGAATGTATTCAGTATGTGGTGATCTTCAAGGCTTTTTGAAATGTAATCAGGCAAAACAATATTACGGTTTTCCTCACATTTTTTAAGAACTACATGGAGTTTGTCACCGAGCTCTTTATGTACTGCTCTTCGAATAAATTCATTATACACAAAATAATGCCCATTTTTTGACGGCAACAACGTATGGTCGAACTCGTGCCCGTCAACGGTGATTTGAACAGATACTTTACCATTAGTATTGAATACTTCCCTTGCTGAATAAGGGAAATAGACTACTTTCCATTTCATTTTACCTTCCAGCATCTTTATCTCACTTTCAAATTCATAATCCATATTGAATAACACTCCTCATTGTAAAGAAGCTGCTTTCTATGACTCACGTTATCATAACCACTTTACTGCTTCTAGGTGATTTGAATTCAGTATGTTGTTGCAATAACCTATATGATGTTGAACATGTCGGATCTGCATTAGGATTACATCAGTTTTAGTTATTTCTTCGAATAGTACACATGGTTCCAATAATTTGTCGTCAGTAAGTTCATCCAAAAACCTACGAGCCACGCTCAATATCTCCTCAACATACTCCGTCATTTCCTGTTTAGTAGGGTAGTCAGCGCACTCCTTATCTAGGGCTTCTGTTATATCCTTACCGAAGTCAGGTATTTTGAATTCTTCATCCTTCTGCTGCCTAAACCAAAATTTCATACTGGTTGTAGCATGAAATATCTGCTTCCAGTATTTTTGCTTGGCATCCATCCAAAAATCATCAGGACATACTTCGATAAGTTGCTTCAACATTTCTAACGTCGGTTCAAACTGTCTTCTTAAGACAGCTACCATCTGGTCACTCATGCTCATCAACTCAATTCTCATAATTTAGTATTGTGACTATATTCTTGATTTCAACAAACAAAACCTTCTCATTCTCAGCAGTGCTATTGGCAAATTTGTGAACCCCCAAGCTAGTTCCACCCGATACGTATTTCAAATAGTTTCCTGATCACTTCGGCGTTCGTCGCTCAGGCTGTATCGCCTTTCAACATTCAGTTTACGCGATCTAATAAGCACTCTTATACATAGAATAAAGTAAAACAGACTGCCTCTAGGGCAGCCTGTCGTAGTTAATGTTATTTTCGAACCGAAAAAATGAACTTCTCCAATGATCCTATATCGGTAATGCTCTGATTACAAGCATCGCTCTCCAGACATACGTACTGGCCAATAGAAGAAATATTATCCGGCGAGGCGTTCGCTGGCTTGGTCTTAACTGTGAGGAATGCAAGCTCTTGATGGCGATTACAGAACAAGCAGTACCCTTTCTTGTTAGTGGGCGTGATTCTTCCCTCGATACCAATGAATTGTCCCTCGAACGGATAGACAATGAATAATTTGTTCGTAGCTATGTCTACCCAACTCAGATACGTTACATATCGGAAGTCGATAGATCCTAAGTCAGGCACCTTCAGCTTCTTATTCTTAGGGAATAGTTTCTGAATCTGCTTCAACGTAATTGGTGGAAATGGCTCCAGATAGGGTTCTAATGCGCCCAGAAATCTCTGGAAATCATATGCACTTTCGAAGGCCGATATTTGTTCCAGCATTTGCTGCTGATCATTTGTAAGATTAGGAATGGCTTCAATAATATTCGCAGCTGCACGATATCTTACAGTCTTCAAGACGTTTCGATCCGCGACGGTTCGCAGCGTTTTCTGCAGAAAATCCGTTTGTTTCTTAATGACGTTATACTGATGGTTTCTAATAAATGGTGTATTCATAGCTCTTCAGCCCCTTATTTTTTATATAAAACATAAGGTGCAAAGCCTATTATTAGAAACGATAAAGTCAAGGTTGGGCGATCGTATCCATCCTACCGCCCCCACGCAAAGTATCGCCCCAGATTAGGCTTTGCATGAGGACTTCCTAGCTAATGAGCAATTCTGCTTTGCCATCAGTACAACCCCCAATCAAATTCACATGTGAAAAGTATATCAAGATATCCCAGGAGGTGCAATTTTTCTGTTTCGCTCTCATCTATTTTATTACCAATACATGTAAGCGGTATTAAGATAAAAAAGCTCCCCGCTCTTGAAAATGTACCTGTAAGCTCAATTCCGCTCCGCTCTGCATGCTCATACTTCAACTCAAATGGATATAAGCTCTTTACAATAAAGGGACCGCATAAATTATGTGGTTTTTTAGGCATGGTATCAGTAGTAGTCAATGAGTGCATCACTCAAGCTAAATTTTACCATCCCCTCCCATGCTCCAGTTCAGTTGACTGACATCCTAAAAAGGTTTACATTTAAATAGTTAAACGATATTAACTATTTAAATCTTTAAAGTATATTTTTTGAGGTGATGACTACTGGACAAGCAAAATCAGCTATCTTATTTAATCAGCCGCCATATGTTGACACTGGTAGCGAGCTACACCAAATTACTGGACAACAATTTAACGGCGCCCCAATATTTTATTTTGCAGACCCTGGCGAAGCATGACAAGCAGACCAGCTCCTATTTTGCCAATGTGCTGGGTGTAACGCTCTCTGCCATCACCAATTTAAGCAGTAAGCTCGTTCAGAAGGGATATATTGAACGCGTGGTATCTGAAACTGACAGGCGCCAGGTGCACTTGAAGATCACAGACCAAGGGCGTGAAGTCGAACAACGGATGCTGGAACGGTACAAACAACTGACAGACGGATTATGGAGTGAATTTTCCGGCACAGAGCTGGACCTTCTCATCCATTCTTATCAGAAAATGATCGATCATTTAGAGCTGAATATGAACATAACCAATACAAAGTCACAGGAGGAATAACACATGGGAAGATTAGATCATAAAGTAGCGGTAATTACTGGAGCAGCCGGCGGGATGGGTAAAGCAGACGCCCTGCTGTTCGCCAAAGAAGGTGCCAAAGTTGTAATTACTGACTTACAGGAAGAGAAGCTGCAGGAGGTTGTCCAAGAGATCCGGGGAAACGGCGGCGAAGCCATTGGAATAAAGCAAAACGTTGTCTCCGAAGAAGATTGGGCACGGGTCGTTGATGAAACCTTGAAGGGGTACGGCCACATCGACATTCTGGTCAACAACGCCGGTGTTTCTGATCCGACTCCATTTATGGAACAAACCGTGGAACGCTGGGAGAGAACGATGGGCATCAATGTAACCAGTATTTTCCTCGGACAAAAAGCAGTCATTCCGCACATGATCGCAGCCGGCGGCGGCTCAATTGTCAACATCTCTTCGATCGCCGGGTTGACCGGCGGAAGCGGCGCAGGTCCATACACTGCCAGTAAAGGTGCCGTACGTATGCTGACCAAGGCCACTGCTGTAGATTATGCCAAGCATAACATCCGCGCCAACTCCATACATCCAGGCTATATTGAAACCCCAATGACCGAGGATCTGCTCAAGGATGAAAAAATGAAGCAGTGGTTCTTCGCACAGACCCCGCTTATGCGCCTGGGCACAGTTCAGGACATCGCCAAAGGCGTCCTGTTCCTGGCTTCGGATGATTCCTCCTACATTACAGGCGTTGAGCTGCCAATTGACGGCGGATACTACGCCAAATAAATAATTATAGGGCGCGATTCTGCATTTACAGCAAGCTGCATTGCATACCAAAGACCCAGGTTGACGGACTATCCTCCGCTTCCCGGGTCTTTTCTCGTTTGAAATCTGTTTACCTCTATCCTTTATTACCTTTGTTCGTTCATCCGCCTCACCCTCATGCTGCACTGCTAAGCTTGCGCACAACCTCCTGGCTGTACTTTCTCTTGGTCATGGTATAGAAGCTGAGCTGAAAGACAAAGTAAACTGCCACTACAAGCGTTGTATTCTTCATAAACTCCGGTAAAATATCCGATCCGCTCATCACATGCGTAATCAGATAGATAAATGAGTATCCGAAGATACTACCAAGCACCAGCGGTACAAAGAAAGTAATCAGCAGTTCGGCAGATACAACACTTCTAACCTCCTTTTCGCTGATTCCGATTTTATACAACTTTCTAAAAAAGACTATAGCATTGCCCATCTCCGTGTATTGCTTGAAATACAGCACCATCCCGCCGGCCGTAAAGAACAGAATGCCGATCAGCGAGGTTACGAACACAAACAGCGAATAGTTCTTTTTCAATTCTTTGTAAGCATCCAGCTTCGAAGCGACAGGGAACAGTGTCCCGCTTCCATCCAGGTCTCCTGCATCCAGCGTATGCTTAAGCTGCTGCAGAAACTTCTCTGTTCCTCTCCACGAAGCAAAATCCACTCCGTAATGTGTGCCGATTGCTCCAGAACCGACCTTAGACAGCATTTCTTTGTAATCATGGTCATTGACGATAATCCCCGAGCTGGACGGATACGTACTTGCTGTAGCGAACCAGCCGCCATGATAGGAAGCCTTCACTGTATAGCTGAACGCTTGACTGCCGTCACTCAGCACTAACGCTGTTCCTGGCTCTATACCATGCATCCCGGGCTCCCAGGCCGTAATAATGTTTACAGCTTCCCCAACTGGAACTTCTACGCTTTCCCCAGTCAACAGATTATACATTTGTTGCGAGATCACCGGCTTGCTATGCAGAACATCGTATTTGCTGCCCTCCCGGTTCATAGCGAGACTTAAAAAGGTGGTCGTCTCCATCGTCTTGAACGGTTCCGAAGACCCATTCAGCAGCTCTTGCAGCTGTTCTTTCCCTATAGCGTGAATACCGCCTACCGACACAAACTCAATATCGTAGGGATTCCTCTCGGCGATACTTCCCGACAGCTGAAGCAGTGAAAAGGGGGACGCTACCAGAAAGATGCTCATGCCGCTGAGAATGCTGAGAATGAACATGATCCGTTTGTTCTGGTTAAATTTATGATGAATCTCCGTGATAGGCAGAATATGATGGTAATAAAAGCTTTTGTTCTTTAAGAGGCCAATCAGTGTATTTCCCAAATGCGCGATCACCATGTATATCCCTGTAAAACACATAAGGATATAAGCAAGAATTAGGAAAGGGTTCGAATTGAGATTCTCCTGATTGGCAACAATGACGAGAAATATTGTGGACAAAAGAACCAGCAGGACTCCTGCGATTCCGAGCTTAACGGCATTACGGTTCATGGAATTATCAAGCATACGAGAATTCTTCATCAGGTCAGAAAGCTCCAGCCGGCTGAGCTTCACACTCGACAGTGTCTGCGACACGGCGAATATGCAGGTAAAGACCCCTACAGTTGTAATAAAGCTTGCCGGGCTCAGGGAATACGCAACCCCTTTCAGTTCAAGCAGGTCAATCGCCGAATTCTGAAACAGTCTGGAGAAGATCGTGCCGGTAATAATGCCTAGTAACAGTGAGAACAGGTTGATCATCAGATTTTCCAGTGCGGTGATTTTCTTCAGATCGTTCTTATGCATACCTAGTGACATGAGGATGGCAAACTCCTTGCTCCTGGCCTTGATGAATGAGGAATGGGCGTAATGGATGAAAAATACCGAGAACAACGTCAGCGCGGCCAAGCTCATTAGAAACACAATCCAGATCAAATCGTCTGCGGACTCCTTACGGATGCTTTCGTTAAAGAATAGCGCTGCATACAGGAAAAAAATCATAATCGCAAAAGCGCTGCAGATGAAATAAGAGAAGAAATTCCTGAAGTTCCGTTTAAAATTTTTGATCGCGATATCTCTAAACGTCATTTCGTTCCCCTCCGATAATTGCCAGGCAATCAAGAATCTGATCAAAGAACTCTTTGCGGACACCATTACTGACAATCTCCATGCAGATAGCTCCATCCTTGATGAAGATAATCTTTTGGCAGAAGCTCGCGGCGAAGGCATCATGGGTAACCATCAGAATGGTGCTGCTGCGTTCCCGGTTCATGGTCTCCATACATTTCATGACAGCGTTCGAAGACTTGGAATCGAGATTGCCTGTAGGCTCATCGGCGAAAATAATATCCGGATCATTGACGAGCGCCCGGCTGACCGCAACCCGCTGCTGCTGGCCTCCGGAGATGTTGTACGGGTACTTCCCGGCAATGCCGTCAATGCCGAACAGCCGCATAATTTCTTCGCTTTTTGCCTCCATATGCGCCTTATCCTGTTTGTCGAGGATCATCGGCAGCATGACATTTTCCTTCAAGGTGAGACTGTCCATTAAATTGAATTCCTGAAACACAAAGCCGAGATGATTGCGGCGAAACAGCGCCATTTCATTTTTATCAAAAGCAGTGATGTTCTTTCCGCCGATATATACCTCTCCGTGGCTTGGTTTGCCGATTCCACTGAGTATATTCAGCAGTGTCGTCTTGCCGCTGCCGGAAGGCCCCATAATGCCGATAAATTCCCCCGCTTCCATATTAAAACTGACGGAATCCAGCGCGACAGTAGCATTCTCCCCATTTTGAACACCATACACTTTCCTAACGCTTCTTACCTCCAAGACACTCATGCTGCGTTCCCCCCTTGACCGGAATAGACTCTGCCATTCATCTCAGTTGTTATCTCCATTGTATTGAAGCGTATAAGGGTTATCCATTCATTTGCGTTACGTTGTCTTTCATTTTTGAAAGGTAGGTAATCTTCACCTCAGTACCCCGCCCTACCTTTGACTCAATCTCCAGCGGATGTCCCAGCTTCCTGGCAATTTCAGAGCAGACGTATAGGCCGATGCCAGTCGCCTGATGCTGTGACCGCCCATTTTTACCGGTGAAGAACGGCTGAAAGACCCGCTGCAGATCTATCTTGTCTATACCGATGCCTTCATCACGGATGGAAAGCACCGTAAGCGCACCAGCCTGTTCAATATGGAAAACAATTGGCTTGGACCTTTCCTTGGCATCCGAATATTTAATGCTGTTAGAAATAATCTGCTCCAGCATAGCACTGTTCCATTTGCTGTCTGTCGTGACCATTATATTCTCGTACGGGCATTCCACCACAGGATATACGTTGTTGTAGATGTATTGATTGCGCTTGCTGTTAATGATACTTCTCAGCGACTCTAGCAGATTGATATTCTCCGGGTTATAATCACGGGTAAACTGCTCCAGCCGGAAGAACTTCAGCATCTGATTCAGCATAGAGAACATACGTTCTTTTTCTTCTTCAATGTGCTTTAGGGCTACCTCTTCACCGGTTCCGTTCAGCTTATGATTCTGCAGGATCAAATCTATGACTGACAAGGGCGTCTTCATATTATGTATCCATTGGGATAGAAAGGCATGCGTGTTCGCTGCCTGCGTCTGCACCTCGTGGAGTTGTTCCTGATAGGTATGATGAATGCGCTGGATTAATGTGATAATGGCCAACTGCTCGCAGGAGTAGCTTTTATCTTCAATATCAACATTCTCGGTCAGCATCATGATTTCTTTGCGGGTTGAGCTGTATTTAATAAACCGGAAGATCATAAATACGAGATAGAGATACAGATAAATGCTGAACATATACATAAGCTGGATGCTTCCGCTAATGTAATGCTTGCAGTAAAGGCTCACCATGAGGTGGCTGATAAAGTAGAACAAAGTAATCCCTAGATGATCCCGCATAAAATCCTTGAACAATCTAACGTTCATCAGACGAGCCTCCCATCGAAGAGGAATCGAAGATGTAGCCCACCCCTCGCTTCACCTTGATCACATCCTGGAACCCGAGGCTGAGCAGCTTGTTCTTGACCCTTGTTACATTGACGGTCAAAGTGTTGTCCACCACAAAGTGAACATCATCCCACAGCTCCTCCAGCAGTTCTTCGCGGGTAACAATCGTATCCCGTTTCTCCAGCAGCTTCTTCAGCAGCTTGTATTCGTTCTTGCTCAGCTCCTCCACTTTACCACTCCGGGAAATACTGAAATTGCGGTCATCCAAAAGAAAGGGCAGTGCAGCTTGCACCGCTTCCGGCTTATGCGCATACTCTCCATACCCTCTGCGCAGAATTGCCATGATCTTGGCGAGCAGCACCTGAACATTCAGCGGCTTTACGATATAATCATCCGCACCGAGCTCCATACAGAGCACCTGGCTGGCTTCTTCATCTCTGGCGGATATGATCAGGATCGGTACAGTTGTCTTCCTTCTGAAGACACGGCAATAATAAAACCCGTCGTAGTAAGGGAGATTTAGGTCGAGCAGCACCAGCTGCGGTGCCTCCTGCTCAAACAGAGCCTCTACGTGCAGAAAATCTTCAACTGCCACTACTTCATAACCATATTTACGCAAAATATCCGTAAGTAACGTCCGGATCCGGGTATCATCTTCAACAATCATGATCTTGAACAAAGCGCCACCTCTTTCATCTACCTATGTCATCAAAAAATCTCATATTTCCTTCGAAATAGATATGATAATATGCATCACCGTTGAAACAGCAATCTTGCTCTAGAGCCTTATGAGGTCTGGCTGAAGCTGAATCCGGATACTCCGACTGTGGAGTTATATCAAGGGATTGAATCTGCGAAGCTTAATTTGTCCAGCCACATAGCAAAGTGGCCTCCCAGGAGGCCACTTTTACACTGCTGTTCAAGAAAATAAACTAACGATTGATCATCCAATGTGTCTCTAGTAATCAAGGGAGATGTTGATTTGAGATGACAAAAAAATGGGGATGGGAATATGAGGTTTCTATCAGAACCGTACAACTATGGTTAATCTTGATATCTACTCCACTAATATAATGCTGCAAGAAATTTCTGATGTAGCACATTTAAGTGTTTCGGAGTGCAACCGTAGTTTCAAGAAAACAATTCACATGACCCCGTATGACTACTTGATTAAAAATCATGGAGTGAACACCGCTAAACCGCCAAATGTACTGCACCGTCTTTGTAAATATCTACTCTTTGCGCGCAGAGCAGCATGCCCAGCCCATTAGCTTGACCTTTTTCTCTTAAGTCCCTCTCTCTTCGTTCCCAGATTTCTCTGTCATGAATAATGTCATATAAATAGTAGCTCTCGGAATGAGCACCTTCCATCTCTTCCACAAAGATGAAGCTGCCTTGAAAAAGTGCCTTGAACCACTCAACCGCTTCCGTATGTGAGCTGAATACAGGGAGATCCTGTTCAAACCGCTCCGACAAATAACGTTGCTTCAGCCTGCCGATCCTTACATAATATTCATCAAGCGTTTGTGGAGTAATCATATCAAAGCCCCCTTATGCTTCACTAAAAACTTTTTCCAAAAATATCATGTTCTTCAGCGGAGGGATATGATATTCTTCATTCTCTGGCAACAACAATTACCGGCTGATTGTTCACGACTGTACATGACGGGTATTGAGATGTAGAGAATACACCACACCATTTATAATAGGGAGGCTATATCTTTGGAAAATACGGATTGGATCTCACTCGCGGCACTGGTACTCACGTCGCTGCTTATGCTCAGGGTAATCAGTCTCAATAAGCGAGTCAACGATTTGCAGTCACAGCTGGAACGGATCGACAGCCGGTCAGCGATGGATGGAGGTTTTATCAAGACGGGAATTGCTGCCCCGACGCCGCAATTTGTGCAGAATATGGATTTAATGCCGGATTTGGAGAACAGGCTGCGCCTGCTGCTGGCCGAAGGCAAGAAAATCCAAGCCATAAAAGTACTGCGTGAAGCGCGGGACTTATCCCTGAAGGATGCCAAAAATTATATTGATGATATGGAGCGGGGGAAATAAGGAAAGCTGTACCCGCTTGAATCAGAAACGGCTGCGCCCTCCTTAAAGGAATGGCGCAGCCGTTTCTTTGCGAGTATTGATAATCCTATATATCCTTACTCGTGAAGATACGCAACGAAATCAGATAAGAGCCAAATAGGATTATAATATAGGCCAGACCGCTGATAACCGGGATCAGAATGCTCTCGGTCTTGCCCGTGCTGACCCAGTTCGCCAGATCAGGTAACCATGTCATGAGCTTGGTCAAAGCGGCGAAATTAAGCATAATTAACATGATAAAAATAAAATTGACCACCTGAGTCCCTTTTTGGCCCAGCCAGTAATGCAGCGGCAGGTACACTGCGGCTAGCAATGGGAAGCTCGCAATGCACAGGGCAAGCTCTCTCCAGGCAATGGGCTCTGTGGCCCGCCCGGTAAGGAAGGCAATTCCATACAGCAGCAGGGTACAAACCAAACTGAGCAGGCAAGAAGGAATCAGCGCCAAATATTTGGCCATTACAATCTGCTGCCTCGGCATAGGGAGACTGATCAGGAATTTCTGATTGTGCTGCTGCACATCCAGTGTACAGGAATTGATCAGGAGCAGCATGGCCGGAAACAAGGCGAACATGGTGTAGCCATCAAAGTTGGTGTAGCCCATAATGATGTAGTACGGAACAAGCAGCAGCACGAACTTTTGCACCAGCACGAAGTCTTTACGGATTAGATACAGCGAGTTATACATGCACATCACATCCTTTTACAGTAAAATACATGATCTCCTCCAGCGTTGGCGTCTCGCAAATTGCATTGTCCTTGAAGAAGCGTTCCCCCTCTGCCCGGTTCCCGACCAGACCCTCGAAGCCAAGCGCACTTTCCCGAATCCCAAGGAACAAGCGGCGGACATCGCGGTCAAGCAGCTCCTTGCCGCCTTTGACCAGCAGATATTTCTCCGTCAGCGCTTCCTTCATCTCATTAAAGACCATCTTCCCGTCATTGATAAAGACGATATAATCGGCAATCCGGTCAAGATCTGTTGTGTTATGCGTGGAGAACAGAATCGACTTCTTCTCATCCTGAATATGTTCAGTGAGCAGATCCAGCATTTCTCTGCGGAACACAGGATCTAGACCCGATGTAGGTTCATCCATAATGAGTAAATCAGCTCCATGTGACAAGGCAATCGCCAGCGAGAATTTAATCTTCATTCCCTTGGACAAATCCTTAATCTTCTTGCCTGGCGGAAGCTTGAACAGCTCCTGGTATTTCAAGTATGTATTCTCATCCCAGCGGCTGTAGAAAGGAGCAATAATCTTCTTCATCTGCTTGACGGTAAGCTGCTCGTAGTAAATATTCTCATCCGACACATAACCGATTCTACTCTTGATGGCCGGTTGATGTTCCTGGTTATCAAGCCCGAATAGGCTGATCTCTCCCTGATCCGGATGAACCATGCCCATGATCATTTTAATCAGCGTTGTTTTGCCTGCTCCGTTCGGGCCGATCAGACCGGTAATATACCCTTCCTTCATCGCCAGTGAAATATCCTGCAGCGCAAAACGGTCATAACGCTTGTGCAGGTGACTCAGCTCTATACAGTTACTCATCCCTTCTCCTCCTCATATAGCAGTTTCAGCATGTCCACAATCTCGGTGTATTGGAGTCCAAGCGCCCTGCTCTCATCAATGACTTCCTTCAGCTTAAGCTCCATAATCCGCAGCCGCTGCTCCTTGATAAATTCCTGATCAGCCCCGGACACAAAGGAACCCTTGCCGACGATGGAATTGATCAGCCCTTCTCTCTCCAGTTCCTCGTATGCCCGCTTCGTCGTGATGACACTGATCTGCAGCTCTTTGGCCAGCAGGCGGATAGACGGCAGCGGTGTCCCGGATACCAATTCACCCTGTAGAATCAGTTGGCGGATCTGCCCCACAATTTGGGCGTATATCGGCTCACCCGAGGTACTCGAAATCAAAATGTTCATGTTGCTGCACCATCATCCTTTTGTAACAATGTAGTTAATGTATATATGTAATATATACATTATATATAGGCATGTCAATAATATCCTTTTATAGGATGCAAAACAGGCTGAACTCTCAATTGCTTGCGGGTTCAGCCTGAAGTGAATAGCCTCTTCTCATCATCTTCAACCAATAAATCCGGTTGTTCTTAAGAAATGGCACACGATGTCCAGCTGATACTGCACCCGTAAAGAGAAGTCCAGACTCCAACAGGTCTCAACGGTGACCGCTTTCGTACCGAGAATTTCCTGAACCGCCTTCCGCGAGGTTCCGTTTCGCTCACGCCGCCGGATATTGAAATGATAGGAGGACTGAGTTATGGACCGGTTCATTCGTTTAACGATTTGCTTGGCCACTCTAGCTGTACGGCTTCCTGGACTAATAATTAAAGTCTGGCCAACCCGTTTGGAATTTTTTTGTGAAAGTCCGTTCGCTTCATGCAGATCCAGATACCACGAAGGGCTATGGTGCTGCGCCAGCTGAAATAAGGCTCCTGCCAGTGAATGGCTGGCCTTCGATTTACCACGGTAAGGAAAGGTCCGGTTTAAATCCGGCTTGCCTCTGATCTTCTTACGATAAGCCTTTTTATTCACCAGAGGGACTATAATAAGTCTGCCTTTTAGGAGGATCAGCTCTCTGCGGGTGAACATTCCAGCCAGATTTTGCGCTGCACGGATGCTGGCCGGTTCATTCCCGTGTATTCCGGATACCACCATAAAGACCGGGCCGGGACGTGGGCTGCTAACGACATAATAGGGAGTTGAATAAGACGTATCTGGCGCAAGCATACTTTTCTCGACGAACACCGAATCTCACCTCCGGAGCGGTTCCGTAAAGGAATATCTATATATAAGTATTCGTACTGCTGCTTACGGTTTGGACACTCCGGGAAAAACATCGTCCATTAGCCTCAGCAGGCTCCCTGTTTAGACAGACAAAAAGCCCGGTTTCCCGGGCTCTGTTAGTCATACTTATATGCTATTGATACTGCGGCAGCCAGTCGCCGTGGGCAGCTATCAATTCATCACACATGTTCACAATATCATCCATCGACAGTTCTGCCCCCGTATGCGGATCTAGCAGGGCCGCATGATAGATATGCTCTTTTTTGCCGGTGATTGCCGCCTCGATGGTCAGCAACTGTGTGCCTATGTTCGTGCGGTTCAGAGCGGCACATTGCGGAGGCAGATCCCCCACAAAGGTAGGTGTAACCCCGCTGCTGTCCACGAGACACGGAACTTCGACACAGGCCTCCCGTGGCAAGTTGGTGATCAGCCCTGTATTCATCACGTTGCCGCCGATCTTGAACGGGACATTCGTCTCGATCGCTTCCAGAATATAAGAGGCATATTCATGTGAGCGTTCATGCTGAAGCTCGTGGTTACCGACGAGTTCCTCGCGCAGTTGCTGCCAGCGGCCAATCTGCTCCACACAGCGGCGCGGATATTCGTCGAGCGGAATCTGGAAGCGTTCGATCAGCTCCGGGTAGTTCCTTTTTATAAAATAAGGATGGTACTCCGCGTTATGCTCAGACGATTCTGTAATGTAGTAGCCGAACTTCAGCATC
Source organism: Paenibacillus sp. FSL H3-0321 (assembly GCF_038002865.1). Taxonomy (NCBI): domain Bacteria; kingdom Bacillati; phylum Bacillota; class Bacilli; order Caryophanales; family Paenibacillaceae; genus Paenibacillus; species Paenibacillus sp. FSL H3-0321. The sequence continues at coordinate 581,168 of NZ_JBBODH010000001.1, forward strand.
ATTTCATAACGTACCATATCTGTGTGAGGCTCCAGCTGTTTCTCTGCCGCACGGCGCTTAATCTCCGGATAAAGATCCTTCCCGTCCTTCGTGACCTCCAGCAGCCAAGCCATGTGGTTGATTCCGGCGATTTTCGCCTGCACTCCCGTCTGGTCGATTCCAAGGTGGTCAAATAATCCGGGGATACACTGCTGCACACTATGACACAGTCCTACTGTCTGCACACCGCCATAGGTGTTCATTACATTCGTCAGAACAGCCATTGGATTGGTATAGTTCAGGAACAGTGCATCCGGGCAGACCTCGCGTATATCCGCAGCAAAATCCAGCATCACGGGGATGGTGCGCAGATTGCGGAAAATGCCGCCGATGCCCACCGTATCCGCAATCGTCTGCCGCAAACCGTATTTCTTCGGAATTTCAAAATCGGTTATGGTGCAGGGATCGTAACCTCCGACTTGAATCGCGTTAATGACATACTTGGCGCCGCGCAGCGCTTCTTTGCGGTCGGAGTAAGCGTTAACCCTGCATGTGCTGCCGCTGCTATTCTTAATGGAGTTAAGCATGTTCTCTGAGTCCTTTAGCCGCTGATGATCAATGTCGAACAAGGCAAGCTCGAAACCCTGCAGCGCCGCTGTCGCTATGCAGTCACCCAGAACGTTTTTGGCAAAAACAGTGCTTCCCGCACCGATAAATGTAATTTTAGACATGAACAATACGCCTCCCGTTGGTCGCGGTAAGAATGCCTGCCTTAAGCAAATAAGGAGTTTAAGCAAGGATGAATAGGGCAGATGATTGCAGTAACGACAGTCATTATCCGCTGTTTTTTGCTATATTCACTATAAAATAGAATGCCGGAAATGAGTATGGAGAAATACAAGTGAGATATGGATCTTTGTTGCATTTGGAATCATGATGTAGTAGCCTGAGATTAAATACAATATCAATATGACTCAGTCATTCATGTATGGGAGGCCCTTCAATGAATCTCGAACATTCGTACTTCACTGCCAGCTTTAATCTCGTACCAGAAGAGCAGGACATAGCCGTATTATTCAGTGGTGAAGGCAGACCCGTACCCGGACACAAGATCGGCCCCTCCGTGCATGATTACTTTTTGATCCATACCGTGCTGGATGGTGAGGGCTTCTTTCAAAGCGGGAATGTCTCGCGGCACTGCCGGACCGGAGACACGTTTGTTATTTATCCGGGGTCCCTATTCAGTTACCAGGCTGACAAGGACAGCCCCTGGCACTACGTATGGGTAGCCTTACAGGGTGAAGCTGTTACGGCACTGCTCTCCGATGCCGGGATTACCAAGGAACGTCCGTTGCTGCATTCCGGGAACCCCAGCGAGCTGCACAGCCTATACGAACATATTCGCTTGGCCTTCCAGCAATCCCCCTATCCCCGGCTGGAAAGCCTGGAGGCCTCCGGCTGGACCCGGCTGCTGCTCCACCAGTTCGGGCTGGCCAACCTCAGTGTCCTTCCAGCCCGTCCCAAAGAAATGCCCGAGGTCATTGACCGCCAGATCGACCAGGCGATCCGTTGGATCTCGCTGCAGTTCCACCAGCAGATCAGCATCGACCACATGGCGGCGACGTTGGGCTATCACCGGGTGCATCTGTCCAAGGCATTCAAACAGAAGACCGGTTTGTCTCCCAAGCAGTATCTGCTGAAGATGCGGATGGACAAAGCCAGGGAACTATTGGGGGGAACACTCACCATTGATCAGGTGGCCTCATCCGTCGGATTCAACGATGCCCTCTACTTCTCCAAGCAGTTCCGCAAATACACCGGCATGCCGCCGAGCGAGTATCGCGCCGTTCTCCGGGAAGGCTAGGGGTAATGCTGAACAACCCTGACGGAGTTCACCGGCAGGGTTGTTTTAAACCTATTAGTCACTATATATGTTCTTGCGTACCTTTAATCTAAAAGGCCCGTCTAAGCGCAGCTTTATTTCCTGTCCTTGTCAACATATTGTCCTGTCAATGGATCATAGTGAGGACGTTCTCCGGCGATCTTAAGCTCAATCCGTTGCACCGAATACAGCAGCTCCCCGAAACCGATAAAAAACACACCAATCAGGCAGGACCAGATGAACAGATAGATACCGGCAGATAATGTGCCCATGTTCATGGCTACAGGAATCGAAGCAATCAGTCCAAGAACAATTATACCGCCGCCTAAATATTTTAAATGTTCGCCTTTCATTGACTTCCTCCTATCTGCAGAACAGACTCATTATAGTTTGTTGAAATTCATCCCGATTACACCTGCGACAAGACTAACCAGCAAGTAGACAATGATCATCACAAGCAAAACTTTAAACAGGTTAACCGACCTTTTCATTGTTTGCTTCACCTCCTGTTAGCCCGCCTAATGGGTTTCTTATTTATCCGATGGAAGAAATGAAACCCTAAATTATTCCAAAGACTACTCGTGCTAATTGTAGTGTTTCAATACCTTCCCGTCAATGTTGCTCCTTGCAGCGTATTAGTTAATTGATGCAATTGGGGTGATGCGGTATACTGCTGTGTAGACTTTATACTAGTGCAGAAATGATTAAGGAGGTTGTCAAATTGAAGGAGATTCGAATGCAATCAAAAGACCGCGCCGTAAGCTTCAGACTCATTGAAGAGTCCGGAGAATTTATAGTGTTTGACATGTCATTGTCTGGCCCCGCGCGGGATAGAACAAGCTACAGCGGAACAAGTTTTGAAGCGGCCTGGAAAGCTGTCGAGGCTATAATAGGGGTAACGGCTATACCGGACGAGTTCAAACCATACGCATCAACATTGTAGTAACAAGCAGAATGCAAAATCTTTTATGACATGAACATATAAATTTTAAAGAAAGGGTCCCAGGATTGGGACCCTTATTTATGTAGTCGCTTGAATAACATCGTCAATCTTAATCCAATCATATTCATACTCAATCTGTAATTTGACCTGTCTCAGTTGCAGGTCCACCGACATGACAACGCCCCTGATCTTATGGTCTTGTTCTGGATCGAACAGCGTAATTGTGATCTGTTCGTTATAACGCTTGGAATAAGCAAGTACTTGATCTATCAGCTCCCATTCCTGAGCATCGAGCACGGGTTTGCTTCGCAGACACTGTTTTTCTTCATCCTGGATGATTCGGCGTTTGTGCTCCGGAGTCATCATCCGGCTGCAGTCAAATATGCTGTCAAATTTCTTCATGTTGTCTGACCTCCTCAGCCCCACAAATAAGAACACTTGTTTGTATTATAACCATCTATGAGAATTTAAAGCAACGGAAAAATCCGCCAGTTGAACACTGGCGGACTGAGAGCTAAACGCTATTAGATTGAATATTTCACCAATAAAGATATGCCCGATTCACCGCGACGACCAGGTTATGGGGACAATTACTTCAAATTCTCCACCGGCATGTTCATTAGGAAGTACTGAATAGCCAATTCTTTTTCAATCGTCTTCAATACATCGTCTGTCGTATTCTCGTACACAAACGTTTCCTGCTTTAAATACGTTAATACAATATTGCAGCTATGGTCAAAACTGGCCAGAGCTTTGCTGTCTTTCTCTTCCAAATCCAAGCGCATTCGGGTAACAAGAATTAAATATTCTTCAATCAAAGCCATCCGGTACGCATCTTTCAATACGTCAACTTGTCCCCAAGCATACACGCCCCCCTCTATTACTTCAGAAGAGTGCTCCACATACTCAAGACTTGAGTTCAATAACAGCAATTCGATCCGTTCAAGGATCTCCTGATAAATTCCTTTGATAACTTTCCTTGTATCCACAACCATTCACCTCTCCAACTCCATATTTCTGAGAAAATCAACCTGCCGTCCTAACCTGGAGGGTGCTTGGGTCTAGATTCACTGTAAACAGTTACTTAAAGAATAACCCCGTTTCAAGCCAATGTATATAATAATAATACAATATTGTAACCAATAAGTCTGTTAAATTGTTCTAATCCTGTTTAATGATAAGTAGAGATCATAATGCCACAGTTTCAAAGGAAGTGAAATGAATGAGAAAAATAGAAATCCAGTCGGCCTTGGAGCAAAGTATGAAGCAGCGTGTTCATCTTGTGAGCGGTGAAACTTTTACCGGCCTTTGTGAAATTGATCATCCTTCGGATTCCTTAAGCATTTCAACAAATAATGGTATCCATACGGTACCTTTTTGGACCATAAAACGTTTTGTTCACAGCAGAACATAGACAAACCAGCCTGGATTTTTTCAAAAAAATCAACCCGCCAACATACGGACTGGCGGGTTGATTAATGTACGCATTTCATACAATTTCAGCTAAATTTGAATCCCAAACTTATATCTATAATTTACCATCAAAATGCCATGAATACAAGAAAATTCAACTGTAGCCAAGCATATAGCACATAAAGGCCGGGAAATAACTTCACCTTGGAATCACAGCGTTCGATTCAGTATTGTCACGGCTTTGCCGCCGTAGCGGTAACAGTTTTATAATAGAGCTACTCTGCGCAGAGAGTAAACGTAGAAGGAGCTTCATATGGACCTCAAATCATCCATTTACCAGCATATTGTTACGGAAGGAACACATTATGAAGTCGGGCGCGCACTAGGGGCATTTTATAAACACGACACTGCTTTTATGTCCTTTATGTCCTCGCCGTTTATGGGCAGTCCGCCGCTCCATCCGGCTGCCGCTGATAAGGCAATGAATATGTTCGAGAAATATTGTCCCGGGGTCAATCAGGAAATCAAAGGTTTCGCCGATGAAACCGGTATCCGGGAAGAAGCGGTTGTCTTTTACTTCTCTTATTTCCAGTCAGCCGGCCATTGCAGCCAGGCAGCCTTGCGAACCGGTCCTACAGACAAAAGCCGTACATATCACATGCGGACGTATGATTTTGGCTGGGAGGATGCTCCCTATAATCAGCTTTTGCTGAGCACCACCCGTGTGACGGGCAAGCCTGCCCACATCGGATTTTCACTTCAGCTCTTCGGCCGGTATGACGGCATGAATGACGAAGGTCTCAGCGTGACCACGACCTCCGGCAGAATCCGGCCAGAAATGACAGGTGAGGGCTTTGTGTTCCCGGGAGTGGTTCGGGCCCTGCTCGATGGCTGCACAACAACCAAAGAAGCTGTTACCCTGCTGCGCAGCATGCCGATCTCCGATTACCGGAACTTTCTGGTGTCCGACAGGCACGGTTCAATGGCATTGATCGAAGCAGCTGGAGCCCATAAGGAAATTGAGGTTTATGATGCCAGCGCGGTAAGTCTTCCCCAGCTTATCGTTTCCACCAATCACTATACGCTGCCAGCCATGCAGCAACATAACCTACAGCTGATGCATAACTCGCAAGCGAGGCAAGAGGCGATGTACTCGACTCTCTGGAACACAGGAACGGACTACAATCCGCTGGATGCAATGAAACAACTGGCAGGTCAGCACCTGCCGGAAGGCGTCTGCTGCCATCACTACGATGAAGGCTTCGGGACGTTATGGTCAATCGTTTGTGACAATGCCTTACGGGAGGCGCATATATGCTTCGGTTCACCCATGAGTAACCCTTGGAGAAGCTTTGGGTTCAGTGATCCGCCGGGCATAAACGAATATACCGCTACTTTGCCTAACGAACAGTCCGACGCACAGTTTTGGAGCAATATACTTTAAGAACCTTTCATGTTGAAAAAGAGCGGCAACCGGCTGACCTGTTCATTCAGGGTCCGGTTGCCGCTCTATTCATGCTCTTTTCTCCGCTCACTGCATGGCTTTGTTTAGGATGGAATGCACAAAAGCTGTCTTGCCCTCCGTATAGGCTTCTCTGTCATTGCGGTATTGTTCTGCCAGGGCCAGCTTTACTTCCTCGTACGCCTGAACCGCAGCGGGATGACTCCGCAGATAGTCCCGGAAAGCGATATGCTCCAGATAACCTTTACCGTCCTTAGGACATACATAAAGATGATAATGCATCAAACCGTCATCCTTCTCGCACTCGAATACCTCTCTGCCCTCGATCCCGAGATTTCCAAGATGCACATAACCGAATTCCCGGAACCTCTCGATAATATCAGGCAGTGCCTCATAGCTCTCCATCACAACATCCAGGTCTATAATCGGCTTGGCCGCCAAACCTTCAATAGAGGTGCTGCCCACATGCTCGACAGCAATGACAAGATCTCCGAGGATCTCAAGCATCCGCTCTTTGATTCTGCTGAATTCGGCTTTCCAGGCGGGATTATAAGGAACCACTTCAATAGGAACAGGCCTTACAGCGATGTCCGTCACCTTCTTTGCTGGGTTAGTTATTTTAAAGTCAGCTTACTCTAAGCCTTCGCTCTTTGTAAATGATCCGGTACACACTCCAAAGTGGCTGCACGCCCCCGATTTCAGATGGCTGGGATAAAATGCAAACCAGTTTCTCATACTATCTGTTAACAGATGGAGGTGAAATCATGCCCAAAAATAGTGCCGATCCCAAACACGACCGTGCAAATAATAAAGCAGATAAGAAAAACAACCAGCAAAACCATGCACATCTTACTGAAGAACCCCAGATGTTGAACGCCAATAAGGCTGAAGATTATGTTCCCAGTTTGAATGGCGTCACCAAAAATGAAACTTAAGCTGTAAAATTGTACAGCAAACAGGCTGCTCCCCGTCGCTGAATGACGGGGAGCAGCCTATTCTTGTCTCCAAGTAAATAATTTAGTTTTCCATTCAGTTGACTTGTCCCGTGGCTGAATGATAGGCTTTTCTTCTAAGCCTTGTTAAGGAGAATGCCCGATGAAAAAAGCGACAATGAAGGATATTGCCCGCCAGGCAAACGTTTCAGTAGCCACGGTCAGCTATGTGCTGAACAATGTCAAGAACCAGACGATCCCTGACCCGACCCGGCAGAGTATATTGCAAATTGCCCGGGAACTGAACTATGTCCCCAATCTCGCAGCGCGTTCCCTGGTCAAACAGCGGACCGGACTGGTCGGCATTCTGATTAACCGGACATCTGCATTGCCCTATTGGAAACGCCAAAATTACATGTCGCTGGTGGAAAGTCTGGAAGCGATGCTAACAGAAGCCGGCTATCATACACTGCTTGTCCGTTTGAATCCCCATAACCCTGCGATGGATGTAATCCGTGAACGTAAACTGGATGCTGTCTTTGTGCTGGATGTTATGGATGAGATGTTCTACCGGATATCCGCCAATTTTGTGGAAGGCGTGCCGCTGATTCTGATCGACAGCATCATTGATGACCGTCTATTTAATCAGGTTAATTATAACTATCCGCAAGCGCTGCAGGCCGCTGTATCCTCCTCCGCAGCTCCCTCCTGTCTGGTCATGGAGAGCTATTATAACAAGGCGTTATCGGAGTGGGTCATTGCTGAATCCGCCTTGCCGCAGGAACATATTCATATCGTTAACAATTCGCAAGAGGCACAAAGTGAACTCATGAGCTTTTTGGCCCTTAACCGGGATAAGCACGTCATCGTCATCAATGAATTTTTGGCAAAAGCTGTTGAAAAAACTGCCTTGGCCTCTTCTGTTACAGCGATTTGCACCTGCGGGGTACCGGAAATCCTGCTGGACAGCACGACAATCATACAGTTTCAGAACGATAGAGCACTGACCGCCTATGAATTAATGACATCTGTTTTCCGCGAACAGTACGATACCAGCCTGACAGGCAGCAATCAATTTTTGGTTGAAGTTCTCCAATAAATTCTCTATAATAACTTAAACGTTTAAGTTAAGTAATTACGAGGAGGTTTTATTGATGAATATTCCCAGCGCTGAGATGGTGAATGCCCCACCTGTGCCCCAAGTGAACTATCCGGTTTTACGCAAAAACAAAGTTTTCCTGCTGTTGTTCACAGCCAGTACGCTTACGATACTGGGAAATGCCTTTCACAGTCTCGCTCTTAGTCTATGGGTACTGCAAGAGACTGGCAGTGCTAAAATGATGAGCATCATGACTGTCAGCAACCTTGTCATCTGTTCAATGCTAGGCAGCATAGCGGGTACACTCGCCGATCGCGTCAACCGCAGAACGCTGATTGTATGTGCCTATCTGGTACAGAGCATCACCGTACTGGGAATCGCTTACGCCCTTACCAGCCCTAATCTCTCCTTCGTCCTGATTGTTTGTCTTACCGGAATTGTAACCTCTGCCGGACAATTTCAGTCTCCTGCCTTCCAGGCTTCCCTGCTGACTGTCGTCGGCAAAGAGCATATCCAGCAGGCAGCAGGCTGGATGACCTTGTCAGAGAACATCTCCCGTACTGTTGGTTACGCTCTCGGCGGAATCTTTGTCGCTGCCTTCGGTGGCGCTTGGGCAATCTTTGTAGATGGGATGACCTTTCTGTTGGCCTTCGTGCTGGTGCTAGCCTCAGGCTCATTCACTGGTGTTAAAGCCGTACGTGGATCAAAAAAAACGTTCAAGCAAGATATTTTCAGCGGTTTCCGTTATATTTGGAGTAATCCATTTGCTAGAGCTGTTACCTTACTGCTTCCCGTACTCACACTATTTTTCCTCTCCTGCCTCATGCTGACACAAGTCATGGCCGTGCAGGTATGGAAGGCAAGTCCGTTTCAGTTCGGTCTGATGGAGAGCTGCATCCCGCTCGGGTACATGCTTGGATCGGGCTTGATATTGACTGCCGGGAACAGGATCAGGCACCGTGGTCTGCTGGTCGCTGTCAGTCTCCTGCTGTTGGGTCCGCTGTACGCCCTGCTGTCGGTTACTACCTCAATGATGCTGGCCATCCCGCTCATTCTGCTAATCGGCTTCACCTTCTCGTTCAGCACTTTACTGATTAATATCATCCTGAGACTCGAGGTTCCTGAGGACCTGCAAGGGCGGATGTTCGGTGTACTGGGGTCCTTAATGAGTGTGGGGCCCCCGTTGGGACTTGCTGTCTTTTCTGCGTCCGCCGACCATTTTGGAGCCTCTGGAACGATGCTTGCTGCCGGTCTTATCCTTTTTCTGTTTGGCACCGGAGCTGCAGTCGGACTTAAAGTAATTCGTGAATATAAATAAGAACAGGAGTGAAGTTCATTGGGCCAGACTGAATTGATTATGAAGTATTTGCGTGAGAATCCGCTGAAAAATGTAACCCCGTTAAAGATGATGACCGCTTATCATCAAGTTATTGACAGCTATCTGGTCCACCAGCAGGAACACTGGGGCATTCTGTTGCTTCTGCCTGCGGACGCTTATTCCTTTGATCAAAGGATATACCCAAATGCCGAGAAAATAGTGCTGATGGATTACAGCAGCCCTGAGGTGCTGCCCGAGCTGCTAAAGCGATTACCCGGAGAAATCAATCTGGTATTCAAAATTCAGGAGCAGACACGGATTTCAATTGCCGGTCAATTTCCGCTGCACAAAGTACGATGCTTTTATTCCTATAGTTCTACAGCAGGACAACGTTTCGCTCCGGACGCCGAAGCCGTGCTGAACGAACAGATGGATGACCGGCTGCTTCCATTATGGCGGGCGAATGATTACAGCAAGGAAGAAATTGAGCATTATTTTGCAGACGGCGCTTTTTCCATTTCCATATTCCGGGGAGACGCGCCACTCAGCACCTGCCTCGTCTTCCGCAACGAGGAACAAATCTGGGAAATCGGGGCCGTGCGTACGGCCGAAGCCGGCAGAAGAAGCGGACTTGCACAGCGGGTCGTCCGCACTGCGGTATTCCATACGCTGCAGAGAGGTTATATTCCAAGATACCAGGTGGAGGATACTAATATCGCCTCCATTCGTCTGGCCGAATCCGTAGGCCTCACGCTAGCGGTGAAGCTGGAGCATTGGCTAAATTATATAGAGCAGCCGAAATGATCAAAAATCTCTCACCGTAATATTCTGGAAATTGTTATATAATGCAAGGAGCAGCAATAACAATTTGTTATATGAAGGAGTTCGTTCATGAGCTATCAACCGTTTGGGCATCAGGAGTATTATACGCCGCCACGCCCGCCGGCACAGACAAACGGCAAATCCATTGCCTCATTGGTGCTTGGGATTCTGTCCATTGTGGCACCTTATATCGGGCTGGTGTTCGGGATTATTGCGATTATACTTTCCGCGATTTCCCTGAAAGAGATTCGTACCCGTTATGAAGAGGGTAGAGGTCTTGCCATCGCCGGTCTCGTCTGCGGGATTGTCGGGACGATTATTTACACCATACTTATTCTGCTTTTTATATTGTTTATTTTTGCTTTCAATGAAATGGACACGGTTAACACTTTTTACGGCACCAGCAACATCTGATAGGCTATAAGAAATGCAGGATTTTCGAGTAAATGGACAAAAAAGGAAGCTGAACCGGTTTCGATAATCGGCGTCAGCTTCCTTTTTTATTGCGGCGGGCTGCCTTTGGTCAGAAGAATGTTGATGTTCTGCTGCTGGCGGTATTCAGTCGGAGTCAGTTGGAACTTTTTGCGGAACATCTGAGTGAAATGGCGCATGTCCTGATACCCCACACGTTCTGCGATTTCAGCCAGCTTCAGCTTGGGGTTCAACAGCAGCAGCTTTGCTTGCTCCAGCCGCAGTGAGGTGACGTATTCTTTGTACCCCTGCCCTGTCTTTTGCTTGAACAACTGGCTGAAGTACGCCGGGTTCAGGAACACGACAGAGGCCATCTTCTCCAGCGATAGATCCTCGTTGTAATGCTCCCTGATAAAATGCAGTGCGACGTCAATGGCCTTCTCTCCGCTTCCCTTCAGCGGTTCCGCCTCAAACGCTTGTGAAGCGGATGCTTCCCTCATCCGTTTCACGACCTGCGGCACGGTATTGAAATCGTAACTCAAGCCGGAATGCAGGATTTGAAAAGGCATCTTCAGATAATGGTTGAGATGGGCACGGAGCTCCTCCTGAAACGGTTCAATCCGCTCGTTCTCCCTCAAGGTAACCAGGCCGAGTAAACTCTGCCGGTCGAAATTAACGACAAAACCGTTCCCATGCAGCTCGATCAGCTCGGAAAGTACATTCTCCACGATAAAATGCTCCAGGCGCGCGCTTTTTTCCCCCGGGTCCAGCTGTACCATCACCAAGTAAAAGTTGTGATAATCTTCGATGAACGGACCAATATCCAAATTGCCGATATCAAGGCCAGAGGCGAGCCGCTGGAATACACCTTCACGCAGAAATCTGAGGCTTGCCTTCAGCCTTTCCCCCTGCCGTGAAATGTCGTTGTCCTTCTGGATCTCCAGCGTCAGATTATTGATGATCTCCTCCAGCTTGTTTTTGCCGATCGGCTTGAGCAGATAATCCCTCGCTCCAAGACGGATCGCCTCCTGTGCGTAGGAGAACTCACTATGAGCGGAGATCACGATCCATTTCACATAGGGATATCTGCGTTTGGAAATTTTCATAAACTCAAGGCCATTCATACCCGGCATTAGGATGTCAGTCAACACGATGTGGATACGCTGTTCTTCCAGCACCTTGACGGCTTCCTCGGCCCTTGTAGCCACAAAAACCTGATACTCCGGGTACAGATGCTTAATCGTGCGTTTGATGCCTTCGCGGATAACCCGTTCATCATCGGCTATGAGAATGTTCACTTGTATGTGTCTCCCTCCACTCTAATCGGAAGCATGATGGCAACCTGTGTCCCTTCTCCGGGTAAACTTTGAATCTGCAGACCGTAACCATCCCCGAACATATACTGCAGCCTGCGGTGGAGATTCTGCAAGCCGATGCCGCCTTTGCCGCCTTCTTTCGGACTGTCGCCGTTTAGCGAATCCTGCAGCCGCTCCAGCTGTTCCGCATTCATGCCATTACCGTTATCTTCAACGAATAATTTCAGAACATTCCCTTCTTCACGGGTGTATACCTTCAGGATGCCCTGACGGTTGAGCGATTCCAATCCATGCTTGACAGCATTCTCGATCACCGGCTGCACCGTCATCTTCGGAACGCGGATGTTCAGCCAGCGCTCATCGACTTCGGCGACAATATGCAGCCTGCCTTCAAGACGGATGGAAATGATCTTTAGATAATGGCCGATCTGCTCCATCTCTTCCTCAAGGGTAACTTCCGCGCCGTCTTCCCACTGGCTGCTGTAACGGAACATGGATGATAACGAGAGTACAAGCTCGCCCAGCTGCTCATTCCCTTCCTCATCAAGCATCCAGTAAATCATATCCAGGGTGTTGTAGAGAAAATGCGGGTTCACCTGGGACTGCAGCGCATGCAGCTCGGCGTTCTTCTCACTGACGGAAGAGAGCTTGACCCGTTCGATCAATTCCTCAATCCGCCGGACCATCCGGTTGAAAGAAGCGACGAGAATATTGATTTCCTGATAGGAAGACACATTAACCACGCCCCGGAAGTTTCCGATTTCCACCTGCTTCATCTCCCGGATCACTTTCTTGAGCGGTGAGGATATGGTCTGCGACACAATGGAAGCAATCAGGGTGGATACGAAAATCAAAATGGAAATTACAATCAGCAGGTATCGCTTCATTTCGTTCAATTCCACATTGAGATCTTCGTCCGGCGTGATACTCATTACCCACCAGCCGGAGAAAGACAGCTTGGAGGCCACTATTAAGCGGTCGCTTTCCTGCTGCACAATGACATCCTTATCCCCCTGCAGGGACGGCAAGTTCTCCACGACTGGTGACGGGTCCGTAGCCGAGGATACAAAACGCCCATCCTGAGACATCAGATAAACCTGGCTGTGCGCTCCCAGCTTCAGATTATCCAGCGCATCAAGAACAGGCTGCGGGTTCGTTTCGTACAGAACGATGCCTATCGGTTTGTGTTCATTGAGATCATAAATTTGCCGCCCGAAAGCGAATACAGGACTGTCCTCGACCTCATCAATGAGCGAATGTTCGTACACGCCGAGCCAGACCATTTTCCCCGTAGAAGCCTTAAGTTCATGGTACCAGTCCTCGGTGTGATACTCCGGATCTACCACGTTCATGTAGTTGCCGTAATTATAAATTTTGCCTTTGTCCATGATGACATGGATGCCTACCAGATCATCCCGCGAATAAAAAATCGAGCCAATGATATTCGTGATGGTCTGTTCATTGATAAAAGCCACTGCCGGTTCATCGGTTGTTTCATTGAGCAGGCGAACCATCTCAAAGTTATTGCTGAGTGATTTGGATAGGGAATCATACCCCTTATAGAGCAGGGTAAATAGCCCGGCCGTTTGAGCAACGTTCTTCTGCGACAGATCACTGATCTTTTCATGCAGCTGAACAGTAGTCCGGTTATAGTACAGCAGGCTGACAATCAGCAGAATACTGGACATGCAAAAAAGAAACAGCAGAAACAACCGATGGTGGATGGAATGAAAGCCATTTCGCATAGGACTCTCCTCCTTTCAACATCCTGTGTCTGCCGTTCCCTATTATAAATCCAATGCAAATTTAATTGCAACGCCCATTAACCCTTAACGGCTCCTGCCACCATGCCTTTTGTAATCCGGTTGGACAGGAAGAAGTAGATCAGGATGACCGGCAGCGCGCCCATGACGAGGAATGCGCCGATATTTCCATAGTTGACTGAATACTGGCTGACAAAAGTGTAGACCCCGAATGGCAAGGTCTTCAGTTTCTCGGAAGAAATAAAGGTTGCCGCCAGAATATATTCGTTCCAAATGTTGATGAAGGTCAGGATACACACCGTCATTACCGGCGGAATCGAAACCGGAAGAATAATGCTGCGGAAGATGCGGTATACACTGGCTCCATCGATAAATGCAGATTCCTCAATTTCATGCGGAATGTCTCTCATGAACCCGGAGAGGATAAATACGGCAATTGGTGTGGAGAATGCAATGTAAGGCAGAATCAGTGATAAATGTGTGTTCAGGATATGCATATTTTTGAAAATGATCATCAGCGGCAGCAGAGTCGCCTGCATAGGGATCATCATTCCCATCAGAAAGACCATCATTACAATGTTTCCATATTTCCAGCGGAACCGTGAAATCGCATAGGCAACCATGGAGGCCAGCACAATGACGAAAATCATCGTAACAGCCGTAACAAACACACTGTTGGATAAGTATTTCAGATAACTTCCTGAAGTATAGGCTTCGCTGTAGTTATGCCATTGAAACGATTTAGGGAGGGAAAAGAAGCTGCCATCCATAATTTCTTCGTTGGTCTTCAGGGAATACAGCAACAGCCATAACAAGGGATACAGCTGGGTCACTACAGGAATAGCGAAAAGAAGATACACGATTCCTTTTTTGAATTTTCGCATGATCGCGCACTCCTTTTCTAATTGAATTTCCGCTCGATTTTATTGAATACGGTATTGATGAATCCGGTAAAGACCAGACAGACCACAACCAGGAAGGTGGCAATCGCACTGCCGTATCCATACTTGAAGGACATAAAGGAACTGTTATACATATGGGTAGAGATTACATCGGTAGCATGTGCCGGGCCCCCCGCTGTCATGACCATGACCAGATCGAAGGCCTGCAGTGAACCAATAAACGCCAGTACAATTGATATTTTAAAGATCGGAACGATCAGCGGCAGGGTGATGTAGCGGTCCGCCTTAAATCCATCTGCTCCGTCAATTTTAGCCGCTTCATAAAGCTCATCCGGAATATTGGACACCCCGGTATACTGAATCAGCAGATGGTAGCCGAAGAACTGCCAAAGCGATACGAAATAGAGTGCGAACATGGCAATCTTAGGTTCAGTGAGCCAGTTATGTGTCCAGCTGTCCAGTCCCAGGGAGATCAGAACCCCGTTCAGCATCCCTCCTGCGGAAGCCGGATTGTAGACCGTTTTCCACAATTGGCCGATAATGACGACGGAGAGGATAACCGGTGTGAAATAGATCGAAACCAGAGTATTAGCTCTTTTCAAATAACGGTTAAGTAGAATAGCCATAAACAGGCACAGTGGAATTTCCAGCATGGAAGCCACCGCATACAGCAGTGTTCTTCTTACTGATGGCCAAAAGACAGGATCATTAAAAAACATATCTTTGAAATTGCCGAAACCGATAAACTCTGCAGAAGTGAGACCGTCCCACTTCAATAAGCCTGTATACAATGAAACCAGTATGGGAACAAACACAAGGCACACATACAAGAGCAGACCTGGCAATACGAAGACGGCTATTGTTCGTCCTGGCACCTTTAGTACTTTCATCTTTCCCGCCTCCTAAACAAGCAGATTCTTTTTCTATGTCCATCATAGATCGATGCGAAGAAGCTCTGGTAAGCTCGCTTCGCATCGATAGATAATGGGAATGTTTCTATTGCTTCTTATTTATTTGCTTCGAATGCGGTTTGATGTTCCTTGCCCACTGCGGCGGAATCCACTTTTTGTACAAACAGGTTTTGAATGCTGCTCAAGTGAACTTGCGCCGTTGCCGGATTCATCGTATTGTCAAACGCCAGGTCGCCGCCTTTGACTTCATTGAACAGGCCTGCAATGTTAATCGCAAGATCGGAGTAACCGGCAGCTTTCAAATCGCCATCCACTTTTTGTCCCAGACCTACGGCATTTTTCAGTTCAAATTGCTTCTTAGGATAGTTGGATGCGAAGAAGTTGAGGAAATCCTTGGTTTCCTGCAAATGCTCGCTGTTCGCAGAAATAGCAAATGCACTGCCTGGTGCAAGCATGAATTCGTTAGGGTCGCCCTTGCCGTTAACTGTAGGGAATTGGAAAGCTCCTACTTTGCCGGCTACAGATGAAGCATCAATGGCTCCGGTTTCCCATGAACCGATAGACCACATTGCCGCTTTACCGGTTTTGAAGATATTGCCGCCTGCATTGGCATCAATGGATGTTGCACCATCAGGGAATGCGCCGGCTTGGACCAGCTGCTGGAAGGCGTCTACTGCTTCTACGAATGCTGGATCTTCGAACGTTTTCTTGCCGTCAAGCACCTCTTGCAGGAAACCCGGGCCACCGTTGGTACGGAGCAGAATGTTCATGAACAGGAATGAGCCTGTCCAGGAGTCCTTTTCACCGATCGCAAGGGGTGTGATGCCTTTCTCTTTGAGGATCTTTACATCCTTAAGCATTTCTTCGAATGTGGTTGGCGGGTTCGCAATGCCGGCTTGCTCAAACAGCTCCTTATTGTAGTACACAACCTCGATATTGTTGCCGTCAGGCAGTGCGTACACATTATTATTGAAGCTATAGTAATCGAGCAGTCCGGTTTGATACGTATCCTTCAATCCGTTCTGCTCCAGCATGTCGTTCAGTGGAGCGAATAGTCCGGCATCTACAAACGGCTTCATTTGTGCAGCAGGGTTAACGATGGTGATGTCTGGCACTTCTTTGGAGGCCGCTTGTGTTTTGAGCTTTACTTTTTGCTGGTCAGTGTTCAAAGTATCCAGTTCAATATGAATGTTTGGATTTTCTTTTTCATATTCCCCCACCAATTCGCGGATCATTTTGTAGGCGGGTGTTGCAGGGTCAGGATAGATGTTCTGAAAAGTAATCGTTACTTTTTTGCCGCTGTCTTTGGTAGCTTCCGCAGCGCTGTTGGTGCTCTTCGGAGCTGCGTTGTCCCCCCCGCTGTTATTGTTACTGTTGTTGTTGGAGTTGCCGCATGCCGCCAAGGTTAATGCCATAGCTGCAGTCAGACCGATGGAGAATGTCTTTTGCATTTTTCTGTTGACCATTTGTTTGTTGCCCCCTGTCTTCGTGATATGTTCATTATCTTTCGATTAAGCGCTTCCAACAAGGTGGGAACTGCAGAATAAAGGTTTGTTTTTTCTATATATAAAATAAAGCAAGCATATTGCGATATCTCTTTCCGATATTTGCTTGCCCTTAAGAAAAATAGCAGCAGCCAGGGATATGCTCATCCGTGGCTGCTGCCGCATCATTAAGGCTATGAAGTTTAGATTTCATAGTGTTTCCGTATTACAGATTGTAGTTGACGCCTAGTTCTCCAGCCGCCATTGCTTAATCACATTCAGCAGCCCTGGCACATCCAGCCCATCCAGTGAAAAGGCTTTGCGCAGCAGGTCATGGGGGATGAATTCATCATACTTTCCGAGATATGGCGCTTCATCCTTGCTGAGCAAGGAAAGCGGGTCCGTCGCAGCGGTTGTTTCAGCCATGATCTCTTCCTCCAGCGTATCCGCATCCACACTGCCGGCGACTACCATATAATAAGGCTCCATTGGCGTGATGGAACGAAGTCCCAGCCGGCCCTTCAGGTTATTCTTCAGCAGCCGTTCCAAAGTCCGGAACTGCCGGCTTCCCGCCCACGGCAGAATGAACATGGAATCGCCGCCTGCCGGCAGGACCGAGCGCGTGAGCAGACCGCTCTCCTTAGCCAGGCGGCGGGCCCGTTCCAACCGGGCCGCTGCGCTTGGCGCCAGATACGGATACAGCACCGTCGCTCCCAATACCTCACGGATTTTGGCCATGATCCGGGTATGCACATCACCGCCAGCACCAAGCCAGAGGGTATCAACCTTACCACGCGAGCCTTTGACATAGACGGCCTTATGGCGGTTGTCTACCTCCTCCACCTTCCACAGCTTGCCCGCCAGCGTAAAGCAGTAGCCCGGTGGGGGTACGGTAGTAATGGAGCCAATTTCCTCGGTGCCATTGTAGACGACATGCTCCTCATCGTCTTTGAATACAGCAAGAAAACGGAAATTGTTGACGATCTTCTCACCGGCCAGCCCGATCAGCAGTCCGCCTTCCTCCAGTGTCTCAATATGGCCCATACCTACCATGTACTCCATGAAGGTATCGTAATCTGCCGGGTCAATTCCCCGGAAGGAAGGCAGGCTCAGAACAGCTGCCTTCAAATCCTCCGGCTCGGCTTCCCCCATGCTCTTAAGAATGCTCATCGTCTGATGGTACAGGAGCCCAACCGGCAGCTGGCGCACATTCAGCGGCTCTACCCATTTCTCCCGCACATACAGCTCAATGACCGCAATCGCCCGCAGCAGCGTCCAGGGCATCCGCGCGGGCAGCTGCGCCTCCTCGTCCTCTTCCTCCGGGGTGACGAAGATCATCTCCGAAGCGGAGTCACCGCGTCTGCCGGAGCGTCCCAGCCGCTGGACGAAGCTGGCGCAGCTGTATGGTGCGCCGAGCTGCAGCACCCGCTCCAGCTCGCCAAGATCTATCCCCAGCTCCAGGGTAAGCGTAGCTGCGGCTACCGCCGCGCCGGGACCTTGCCGGAGCGCGGCTTCCGTCTCTTCGCGCAGCATCGCGGAGATGCTTCCATGATGCACATGGAACACATCCCGCTCGCCGCGTTTGGCTGCCATGCGCCGCATCTCCAGAATCGCCTCCTCGGCGTCCGTACGGCTGTTGGTGAAGATCAACGCCTTCTTCAGATGCGTATGATCGTAAATGAACCCGTAATAGGCCTGGCGGGCCCGCTCCAGGTGTTCAGCCTGCACCTCATCCCGCGCATCCGGGAAGGAGAAATGCTCCACACTCAGCCGGAGCTTGCGCCCCCCTTGCGGAGCGGATACCTCCACGCTCTCCCGCGTACCGGCGGCCAGCCACTCGGTCACGGAAGCATAATCGCTCAGTGTGGCCGAAAGCCCGATCCGCCGGGGATGGCAGCCAGCCATCCGCGAGATCCGGGCCAATTGGCTGAGCACCTGGATGCCGCGGTCCGCCCCCATAAAGGCATGCACTTCATCAACAATAATGAAGCGCAGATCATGGAACAAGGAGGGGATCGCATTCGGGCGGTTCATGAGCAGCCCCTCCAGCGATTCAGGGGTAATCTGCAGCACTCCGGAAGGATTCTGCATCAGCTTCGTCTTATCCGCTTGCGGCACATCGCCATGCCAATGCCAGACCGGGATATTGCCTTCCCGCAGCAAATCATTTAACCGTGTGAATTGATCATTGATCAGCGCTTTGAGCGGCGCAATATAGAGAATCCCCACCGAATCGGACGGGCGCTCATAGAGCTCAGTTAATGCGGGAAAGAATGCTGCCTCCGTCTTGCCTGAGGCCGTACCGGAGGCAATCAGCAGGTGATGCGGGGTATCAAACAACACGCGGCAAGCATCTACCTGGGCCTCGCGAAGCGTCTCCCACCGGTTCTTGTAAATAAACTCCTTGATGAAAGGAGCCAGCCTGTAGAACGGATTGTCGCTCATAGGTCAAACTCCGCAAGAAATCCGTCCAGTTCGTTTTGCTCAGTCTCCGCCGGTTTTACGGTGCGCTCGCCCACCAGCTTCTCGAAGGAAATCTCCGGATGCTGGTGAAGAGTGTGTAGCAGATCCATGAAATCACGCACGACCTCGCGCGGGGTCAGCAGTTCATCAGCACCCAGTCTGCCCACGGCTTCTTCCATGAAATGCACCAGCTGCTCTTGGGTAAGTCTCGCATCATAGCCGTAATGCAGAGCGTGGATATCCCGCAGCTTCTGTAGCAGCACCAGAATTTCCTCATGGGACAGCATGTCCAGCGCAATAATCGGTCCGGTGAAATTATTCAGCTCGGCTGAACCGTAGCGGCCCGCCACCAGCCGTGAACGCAAAGCCTCGTAGCTGAACAATCCGCGCCGCCCGTCTTCAACGAACTGCGGGGTACCTCCAATAAAGATGCCCAGCCGTTCCGCTTTGCCCTGCATCGTATCGTTGAACATTGTCAGCAGCTTCTCGTAGTTGCTCTGGCGGGAGATGCTGTTGGTAATCTTGTAGAGGTTAACTCCCTCATCTATAAAGAGCAGCAGACCTTTATAGCCGATAGCCCCTGTGAATTCCGCCCATAGCTTCATATAATCGTACCAGTTGTCATCATCAATTATGACGCCTACGCCAAGTGCTTTGCGCGCTTCGGTGCGGGTGGCGAATTCACCGCGGAGCCAGCGCAGCGCATCTTGCTTCAGCTCATCATCGGCAAGCTTATGACCGTTCCAGTAAGCAGCCAGCACCTTGGCAAAGTCAAAGCCATGCACAAGACCGCGCATCTCAGAGGCTACTGTATAAATTCGCTGCTCCACCTCTTCGCCAAGCTGCAGGGAGTCAGGTCCACACCCCTTCTCCTGCATCACCGCCTGCTGAAGCGTCATAATCCACTTCTGCAGCATGATTTCGAGTGCTCCACCGTCTGGACGGGTCCGGGTCGAGAGGTGGCTCATCAGCTCCCGGTAGGTTGCCAGGCCTTGTCCCTTCGTTCCTACCAGCCGCCGTTCCGGCGAAAGATCGGCATCCGCTACCACAAAGTCCCGGTCCATGGCGTAGTTGCGGATAATTTGCAGCAGAAAGCTTTTGCCGCTGCCGAATTTACCGGTAATCAGCTTGAAAGCCGCTCCGCCCTCAGCAATATTGTCCATATCCCTGAGGATGGCTTCCACCTCCGGCCGCCGGCCGACAGCAATATGTTCCAGTCCGATTCGCGGCACTACACCCGCCGTGAGCGAGTTTACGAGTGCGGTTGTCATCCGTTTCGGTATTTTCAGTTCATTCATCTAGGGATTCACCTCTTCAAATATTGCAGCACGGGCATAAATTCCTCAGTCAATTCCTCACCGTCGATCAGCAGATCGCCGAGCATGTCCATGGCAAGTTCGTTAATTTCGTCAAACAGCAGCTCCGGCATCGTCCCCCCGGCAGCGGCCAGCTTCTGCACAGCCTTCATTCCATCCTCATCAGCGAGTGCGGACACTGCTTGCCGCTGCAGAGGTGACAGTACGGAAGCGAATGCCTCCCACTCATTGTCTGCGCTGCTCGCAGCAGCGGGCGATGCTGGAACACTTATGGTCTCGGGAACAGCATAAACCTCTTCTATAGGATCTTCTTTTATAAAGGAAGGGACAGCGTAATCAAGCTCCGAATCCCCGGAATTCTCTGAATCCTCCAACTCCGCTGAATCCTCAGGCTCCTCTATGGTAAGCAGCGTACGGACAATCTCGGAATCGCTCTCCAGCCGTTCAAGCTTCCTCTTGTCAATAACGACCGCCGGACCTTTATCGGCTTGCTCTGCCTTGCGGAATTCCCGTTTCAGAAAACGGGTCACCAGGTCGTCCATATCCGCATCGACCTTAACGTCTTTCAGTCGTCCGCGGAAGCCCATCAGCTCGCGCAGCTTGTTTTCGGTGAGCCGGAAAAGCCGCGTAATCAGGCTGCGCAGCGGCAGAGACTTACTGATCCTTACGACAGGCACCAGTACGGAGTAGCCGTAGAGCGATATATCATAAACTGCACTGCGGAACAGGTAACGCTCCCGTGGTACCGGCGGGCCGGGCGGGAACATTTCCACCAGCTTGGAGCCATGTTTGCGGGCTACATAGGCGTCTATTAATGCAACCACTTGAGGAATATAACGCTCAGCCGCCGCTTTGCCTTCACCGGTGTAGAACTTGGATTTGCTGATGTCGTAATCCGACATGACCGTCAGCACGGCAAAAGTCAGCTGTTCCGGCGCAGCAGTCAGGCACCTCATCAGCTCCAGCTCCGCCAGATCTCCGGCAAGTCCGCGTGAACGGGCAACGATGCCTGACAGCGGTACGTCCAGTTTATGCACGAAGGCAAAATCGGCAATCCAGCCGCCAAGATATTGATCGAGCCGCTTGTATTGATCCCGGTAAGCTTCCCATAGCAAGGACAGCTGTCTGTACCCTTCCTGCGGCTCTTCCCAGCCTACTCCGTTAATCAGCTCATAGACATGCAGAAAGATATAGGAGAGATCAGTCTTCGGATATCTGCCATGTCTGACTTCATCCCGCCAGAAGAAATACCATCTGTATTGCGCTCCCGTCATATGCCCGTATGTAGGCCAATAACTCTTGAATGGAACAAACAGTGTTGCGGCTTCCCTTTGTTCCACCAGCTCACGTGCCCGGTGCACAAATTGGCTTTCCGTAGTAGTTACCGGTTCCTGCTTCTCTTCCATATCCCAGAGCTGAAGCTGTACCGTCTCCTTCGAAGGCTCTTTCTTCTTCACCTTGGCGGCGGCTGATTTCGGCTGCACATTCCCGGCAGCTTCCCTTGGCGGAATCGGCACATTACTCTCCGTGCTTTCCCAGACCAGCTCTGTAAAGTGCGGCAGCTTCCCTTCATTATTCATTCTTCCATCGCTCCAATCCTGAAACGTAATCCGAGAAGACCCTGCTCCTGCTCTTATGAAAAAACGGTCCTGTTCACATGGTGTGAAGGAACCGTTTTGTTCTTCTCGAATTATCCGAACCCGCTGTACATTTCACATCTAATATTAGCATTGTTGCAGGATTAACATCAAGTAGATCCGCAAGGAATACTCTCTTAGAGCAGCTCAGTTCCTTTCGTTTCCTTCCCCAGAAACAAGACCGCCAGCGCACCGATAATAATGGTTACGAAGAACAGCATAAAGATTGAGCTGATGCCGACCTTATCGCCTACCAGAAAACCTACCAGCAGCGGTGCGATCACACCGCCGATCCGGCCAAAGGAGGTGGCCAGCCCTGCTCCCGTCGAGCGGATTGCAGTCGGATACAATTCAGGGGTATAAGCGTACATGCCGCCCCATGCGCCAAGATTAAAGAACGAGAGGCAGATTCCGGCAGCCATCAGCATGCCCTCTGTTGTCGCGTTTCCGAACCAGGCTGCGCTGACTGCTGTGAGCAGCAGGTAGATTACCAGTACAAACTTACGCCCGAACTTTTCAATGAAATAAGCAGCTGTGAAGTATCCGGGCAGCTGGGCAAGCGTCATAATCAGTACATACTCAAAACTCTTAACAAGGCTGAAGCCCTTAATCACCATTACCGTAGGCAGCCACAGGAACATACCGTAATAGGAGAACACCACCGTGAACCATAGAATCCACAGCATGATCGTCGATTTGCGGTACTCCGGCGACCAGACGATAGCAATGCGTTTACTCAACGAAACTGGAGCCTTCTTAATCTCCGCAAACCGCGGGGAATCATCGATGGCACGCCGCAAATACAGCGCATAAAGTGCGGGTACGGCACCTATACCGAAGGCGATACGCCAGCCGTAATCCGGTATGACAAAATAGGCAATCAAAGCGGACAAGATCCAGCCTACCGCCCAAAAGCTCTCCAGCAGCACAACCGCCCGGCCTCTCTCTTTTGCAGGCATGCTTTCCGACACCAGCGTTGAAGCAACAGGCAGCTCTCCGCCCAGCCCGAACCCGGCTACAAAACGCAGTACACATAATATCCCGAAGCCTGTAGCAAAAGCCGACAAGCCGCTGGCCGCTGAGAAAATCAACAAGGTCCACAGCAATACTGACTTGCGTCCGAAACGGTCGGCCAAAATCCCCGCCGCTGCCGCCCCTGCTGCCATGCCCACCGAATTAATACTGGTCAAAAATCCAATCTGCTCCGGTTCAAGCGACCACTCCTTGGCGAGCGCTGCAACCACAAAAGAAATCATTCCGACATCCATCGCGTCAAACATCCAGCTTAATCCCGCACTGAACAGCAGTTTCCTTTGCTTCGGATTTCGCAGCAGCGTCATTTGATTCAAGTTCAAGCACCCTCTTCCCTTACTCCGACTATTCTACCCTGATATTGCTAGTTTCACTTACACATTCTAAGAGTGCCGCTTCTAAAAATCAAGGAATAAAGCAGCATTAAAGTATTGCCGGGCCAGTGCTTGAAAATAACAGGTTTGTACAGAAATTGCCGAGATCATCAGCATATTTTGCACAGCATCCCTTTGCGGTCTTGTCAGATGATTCAGCCGGTTCATCAATTTATCCATTGCACTTCTTAGCGAGCTGTCTGTTTTCCAGGAATAATCTCTGTTTGCGCTTCGTTCAGCCATCCCTTGAGCCTGCAGCGCAGGGCTGCGCTTAATCTCTTCGAACAATTCCGCATACCCGTGATACAGCTGAGCCGGTTCAACCAAATCATCATCATCCCGTTCCGGTTTCAGGAAAAGCAGGCGGAAGAGCTGACGTATACTTTCGAAATCAAGCGCTGCTTTAAGGTCATCAATGATAAATAGCAGTGCAGCCTGATTAACCGAATACTTTTTTCCTTCCCTCGGTGAGCCGAGATATTCCTTGAAGTCGCGCTTCACCCAATTTTGCATAGCGGTGGCACTCAGTGTGGAATACTCTATGAGATGTCCAAGAGCAGCAATGTCCGAGAGCGAGAACCCTTTGACGTTCCCTCTTTTTATGATCTTTTGCAGGATCGGCGGGATTTCCGTAGAGAGGAACGCAGGCAGGGACATCCCCTGTTTCACCTCTTCGTGATGAAATTTCGTCCAGACCTCCTGAAGAATATGCAGCGGTTTTTGCTCTGAGTTTCCGGTCAGCGAGAGCAGCAATCCAGACATTTCTTTTCGGCTTAAAGTAAAAGCTTCCATAGATGGCACCCCTTCGCCATTTGATATTTTAATGAAAAGTTCGTACAATAGGTTCAAGTGAACTCATAATATGAGTATAACCTATTTTAATAACGAGAGGGATGGTAAAGATTTTATGGGTATAGGACTTAGTTTGACGTTGGTGGCCATTTTGATTATTTTAACCGCTTTTTTTGTAGCCACGGAATTTGCAGTAGTGAGATTGAGAGGCAGCCAAGTAAGTCAAATGGTTCTCGAGGGAAAGAAAAACGCTTTAGCTGTACAAAGAGTTGCAGCGAACCTTGACGGTTACTTGTCTGCTTGTCAACTTGGGATCACAATCACTGCCCTCGGTATCGGGGCGTTGGCAGAACCTGCATTTGAGCAGCTGCTGATTCCTTTATTCGATTTGGCTGATATCAGTCACAGTGTGAGCGAACCTATTGCTTTTGCATTGGCATTTATTATTGCCACATTCCTGCATGTCGTAGTCGGAGAACTTGCACCGAAGACGGCCGCTATCAACATTCCGGAGAAAATCGGTCAAATTACAGCCCCGCTGATTATTTGGTTCTACAAAATATTGTACCCTCTGATCTGGCTCATGAACGGTTCCGCCAATCTGCTTGTCAGCTTGTTCGGTATGAAGCCGGCCAGCGAGCACGGCGATGCGCACAGTGAAGATGAGATTCGTCTGATTCTGTCCGAAAGCTATGAAAGCGGCAAAATCAACAAAGCCGAATATGGCTACGTGAACCGGATCTTTAATTTTGACGAGATGCTGGCCAAAGAAATCATGGTGCCGCGGACAGATATGGTGTGCTTATTCACCGACCACTCGCTGGCGGAGAATTTCAACATCATCCGTAAAGAGCAGTACACCCGATTCCCTGTAGCTGACGGCAGCAAAGATAATATTATCGGGATGATCAATACCAAACAGTTGTACCTGCAGTATGACAACAACCCGGATTTCGATTTCAAAAGCCTGATATTGCCGCTTCTGACTGTGTCTGAGGTAACCCCGGTGAAGAACTTGTTAACCCGTATGCAGGTAGAACGTGTGCATATCGCCCTTCTGCTTGATGAATACGGCGGAACTTCCGGTCTGATTACGATTGAAGATATTCTCGAGGAGATTGTCGGGGAGATCCGTGACGAATTTGACGGGGATGAACGCAAAAACATCGAGAAGCTCAGCGACGTCAATTACTTGTTCGACGGCAAGGTTTCTCTCCTGGAGATCAAGCAGCTGACAGGTCTTGACTTCCACGATGATGAAGTAACGACCATTGGCGGCTGGTTATACAGTCACCTGAGCGAGCCCACTATCGGCAAAAGCATGAATTACGAACATGTTACGCTTACAGTCCGTGAGATGAACAAAAACCGCATCCGCAAGGTTGAGGTGCTTATTGGGGAAAAGGACTCCCTGGAATCTGGGCAACAAACGGAATAATAGCTGAATATATATGAATAAAGGCGCTCCTTGACGGAGCGCCTTTTGTTGTAGCGGAACTTAGTTAGACAAAATCTTGCTCATATAATATTCGTCCACCCAATTCCCGCTGACCTTCAGCGATTTCTTCTTGATGCCTTCAATTTCAAAACCGCGCTTAGTGTATAATGACACCGCTCGATCATTATGCGTCATAACGGTTAGCTCCAGGCGCACAATGCCGACGCCGGTTGCCCAGCTCTCCATCTCCCGGAATAAGCCGCTGCCGATACCCATTCCCTGATAATCCGCCAAGATGCCTATGACAATATACGCGCTATGTTTATTTCGGCTTAGGCTTCCTCCACTGACGGATAAGTAACCCGCCAGCCTGCCATCTGCCACAGCGCCGATCAGAATCGAAGTTTCGGCCTTAGCAAAGCTCTCAATCATCTCTGTTACTTGCTGCAGTCCGGTCTGCCTCTCATCCGGCTCCAGCAGCATAAATGAAGATTCCTCATCCAGCCGGTGCTGCAGACTCAGGAGTTCAGCAGCATCCCCGGGTACCAGCTCTTTCAGCGTTATATTCATCATTTCCCCCTGCCCGATCTTGCTCGGTATAACACTAATTGCCGATGTAC
Organism: Paenibacillus sp. FSL H3-0321; assembly: GCF_038002865.1. Taxonomy (NCBI): domain Bacteria; kingdom Bacillati; phylum Bacillota; class Bacilli; order Caryophanales; family Paenibacillaceae; genus Paenibacillus; species Paenibacillus sp. FSL H3-0321. Next base: position 607,477 of record NZ_JBBODH010000001.1, read on the forward strand.
TTCTTTCACACATCGCTTAACAACGGCAAATCATCAATACATTTCCGTCAGGATCCTTAAAGTTAAACCAGTGATCATTCTCAATGTCAGTCAGGATCTCCGCACCGCTGGCTTTGACAAAATCATAAGCAGCATCGATGTCCTCCGTATTTAAATGAAAGGAAGGCACATTCAGAACCGACTCGGCTGTGAAAATTCTGCTGTCCAGCACAATACCCGGCCCTTGCATCGGCACCACATACAGATGACCGAACAATACCTCACCGTCAAGCGGAAGCCCCAGCAAGCTGCAATACCAGTTCTTTGATCTTTCAATATCACTGACCGGAATGAATACGGCGCCAATCTGATTCAGAATCGGACTTGTCACAGCAAGTACAGCCTCCTCTATGCTTTCTCAGAATAGGTATTACTTTTTAGTAATTCGATAAAATATGCTAATTTCCTTCCCCCGCAAGTTGATCGTTTGGAACTTATGATATAATCTGGACAGATGATATCAAGACGTCAGGAGAATGAATTTGGCTAATCTATCCCTCGGGCACCTAAGGCTGACGCCACCCAAAATACTATCGCTCGGATTCATGCTGCTGATTGCGGCAGGAACAGTACTCTTATGCCTCCCGGCAGCCTCGACAGGAGACCGAATCTCCTTTATCGACGCCCTCTTTATGGCGACTTCAGCGACCTGTGTCACCGGGCTCGCTGTCATCGACACCGGAACACAACTGACGGTGTTTGGACAAATTGTCCTACTGGTGCTGTTCCAGTTCGGCGGTCTCGGATTTGTGACCATGGCCACGCTGATTACACTTGTACTTAACAAACGGATATCACTCAAAGAAAGGCTGCTGCTGCAGGAATCCATGAATCAGAACTCCATGCAGGGCATCGTCAAGCTGATCCGCCGGGTACTGATCTATTCCCTGGTCATACAGCTTAGCGGAGCAGCCCTGCTTGCCGTAAGATTCATGCTGGACATGCCTTTCGGAAAAGCGATATATTACGGTTTGTTTCATAGCATTTCTATCTTTAACAACGCCGGATTTGATCTCTTCGGAGATGTGCACGGGCCATTCAGCGGTCTTACCCGCTACGTGGAAGATCCAATTATAAACATCACTTCCATGCTGCTCATTTTCCTTGGCGGAATTGGGTTTATCGTGTTGTCCGACGTAATCGACTTCCCCAAACGCAAACGTCTGACCTTGCATTCCAAGGTGGTACTCTCCACTTCAGCCATCTTGATTCTGGTCGGGGCGGCAATTTTTTTCTGGCTTGAACTGAATACCACGCTGAAACCGCTGCATGCCGGCGGCAAAATAATGGCCTCCTTCCTGCAGGCGATTACCCCCCGCTCCGGAGGGGTGACAACCATTGAGATTCCGCTCTTGCGAGAATCCACTCAATTTCTGATGATTCTGCTGATGTTCATTGGTGCGGCGCCTGGATCAACCGGCGGTGGGATTAAGATTACTACCTTTGCCATACTGGTAAGTACAGCATATGCCAAACTGCGCGGGAAGGAAGACATCGTCATGTTCCGCCACCGGATCTCCAAAGAAAACGTGTACCGGGCCATCACGATGACACTGCTCTCACTGATGCTGGTAGTCATTGCGACCATGCTGTTGTCCGTGACGGAGAGTGCAGATTTCCTGACCGTACTGTTTGAGGCGGTGTCCGCTTTTGGGACCTCGGGCATTACAATGGGGCTGACTACGGAACTGACGACCATCGGGAAGGTTATGGTGATCATTCTGATGTTTGTCGGACGTACCGGACCGCTGACACTTGCATATGCGCTTAAACCGAAGAACAGCAAGGAGCTCTACCGTTATCCTGAAGGCAATATTACGATCGGGTAGAGCTTTCGAACCTATACCTATATAAAATGCGACCGTTCGCCGGCAGTGAATGCCTTCATCGGTCGCATTTTTGCGATGCTATTCTTCTTCCTGAATGTCCTGGGTATCCAGTGCGGCATCCAGCAGCTGATTAAACAGATCGTCATCATTCTCCAGCAGCGTGTTGATCTCCAGGAACTGCTCTTCGCTCCCCGGTTCGCCGGCAAAGCTGAAACTGTAATCCCATTCGCTTCCCCGTTTGCTGAAGAACGTAATTTCATACGGAGACTTATGATTGTCGAGCGTGAACACCGTCCTCCCGACATAGCTCTTATCTTCTTCGCGTTTCAATTCCGCCTTTATAATTTCCACGTTCATGCGCTTTCCTTCCTTTCATCTGATCGTCCACACTCTCCCAGTATAGCATTGAAATGAAAGCAAATCCCTCTCTTTCCGCTGCAATTGACTTTTTTCATCCGGCGGTTAATAATTTAATACAATGCTCATACAGCACTAAAATATAGTAAATGGAGGAAACCCAATGCTCAATTTAGAAGCGAAGCTTAGCAAATATGCAGATCTGGCAGTCGAAATCGGCGTCAACGTTCAACCGGGTCAAATACTGGTCGTGAACGCCCCCGTTTCAGCAGTAGAATTCGTACGGCTTATTACAGCCAAAGCTTATGCCATAGGGGCAAGTCTGGTCAAAGTAAACTGGAGTGACGAAAGCATTACCCGCCAGCAGTTTGAACATGCTGCACCGGAAGTCTTCACGAAAGCTCCAACGTGGTACGCGGGAGAAATGACCGAATTCGCTGAGAATGGAGCCGCTATTCTGACTGTAATCGCCGAGGATCCCGACGCACTGAAAGGCATTGATCCGGAACGTATCGCCAATTACCAAAAAACACGCGGTGCTGCGCTTACGAAATACCGTGATTTCCAAATGTCCGATAAAATCAGCTGGAGTATTGTCGCCATCCCTACACAAGCTTGGGCCGACAAAGTGTTCCCTGATGTTCCGGCCGAAGAACGTGTGGATAAACTATGGGAAGCTATCTTCCACACTGTCCGTCTTGACCGCGAAGATCCGGTTGCCGCCTGGCAGGAGCATCTTGATACACTAGAACAGAAGGCTGATGTGCTTAATGCCAAGAAGTATAAAAGCCTGCATTACATAGCACCCGGCACAGACCTGACTATCGAACTGCCAGAAGGTCACATTTGGGCGCAAGGAGACAGCATCAATTCCAAAGGTCACACCTTTGTCGCCAATATGCCAACAGAGGAAGTATTCACTGCACCGCTTAAGACTGGTGTAAACGGCACGGTCAGAAGCACCAAGCCGCTCAGCTACGGCGGCAACATTATTGATGATTTCTCCATCACCTTCGAGAACGGCCGCATCATCAGTGTAAGCGCCGGTAAAGGACAGGATTCACTGGAGTATCTGATCAGTCTGGATGAAGGCGCCAAATATCTCGGCGAGGTTGCGCTTGTGCCTCACCAGTCCCCGATCTCCGAATCGAATATATTGTATTTCAATACCTTGTTTGACGAAAATGCTTCCAACCACCTGGCCATCGGCACAGCTTATGCCTTCTGCCTTGAGGGCGGTAAAGAGATGACCCAGGATGAGCTGATTGCCCATGGCCTGAATACCAGTGTCACCCATGTCGATTTTATGATCGGCTCACCTGACATGGATATTTACGGAATTACAGCTGATGGTACACGGGAACCGGTATTCAAAAGCGGAAACTGGGCGTTTTAAACACAGACTACAGATAGCGGAGGAGCAAAATCATGTTGAGTTTCAAGCAAAAGCTGGAGAATTACGCACTGCTGGCTGTAAAGATCGGAGTCAATATACAGCCCGGGCAGACGCTCGTACTCAATGCAGACATCGTTGCTGCAGAGCTTGTCCGCCTGATTGTGCGGAAAGCTTATGAGGCCGGTGCTAAGCTGGTCAAGGTCAATTATACCGACGAGTTCGTCACACGGACCCGCTACGATCTGGCCCCGTCGGCCAGCTTCCTTGAACCGCCGAAATGGCAGGCGGATGAGCTGGAGGATCTGGCACGCAACGGTGCGGCCATCCTGACGGTGATCTCCGCCAACCCGGATCTCCTGAACGGTGTAGAAGCCAGCCGGATATCCGATCATCAGCGCACCGCAGGCCAGGCTATGGCCCCGTACCGTGAAATGATGATGAACAATTACATCAGCTGGAGCGGTATCGCTTTTCCGTCGCCATCCTGGGCGGCCAAGGTATTTCCCGATGCACCGCCGGAAGAACAGGTTGGCCTGCTCTGGGATGCTATCTTCAAGGCGGTCCGAGCAGACCAAGAGAACCCCGTTGAAGCTTGGAGCCTGCATCTGGGCGGCTTAAAGCAGCGCTGTGACCTTCTGAACGCCAGAAAATACCGCAAGCTGCATTATACCGCTCCCGGAACGGATTTGACCATCGAATTGCCCGAAGGGCATATCTGGTGTCAGGCCGGAGCCGTGAATGGACGCGGAGTCTCTTTCCTCGCCAATATTCCGACAGAAGAAGTATTCACTGCCCCGCTGAAGACTGGCGCTAACGGCAAAGTCAGCAGCACGAAGCCGCTCAGCTATGGGGGCAACATCATCGACCGGTTTACGCTTACCCTAGAGAATGGCAAGGTCACAGACTTTACGGCAGAAGTCGGCCAGGAAGCATTGGCTTCCCTGCTGGCTATGGATGAAGGAGCCGCTTACTTCGGTGAAGTAGCGCTGGTCCCTTACCACTCTCCAATCTCGGAAAGCGGCATTCTCTATTACACTACACTGTATGATGAGAATGCTTCATGCCATCTGGCACTTGGTGCCGCTTATGCATTTACCTTGCAGGAGGGCATCTCTATGACCAAGGAGCAGCTTGTTGACAAAGGGATGAATCAAAGTCTGACCCATGTGGACTTCATGATGGGTTCCCCGGAAATGAATATCGACGGAATTACCGACGATGGAACTGCTGAACCCATCTTCCGAGCAGGGAACTGGGCTTAAGCAAAGTTTCTGAGCTGTTGTGTCCGTTCGATTAATCCCTTATAGCCGCACCCCGTTGCTCTCTGAATAGAGGGTAACGGGGTGTTTTTGGTTTGCCAGAAGATAGTTAAAGGCATGATTAACCCAAATTTAAAATTATGTTCAAAGAATATTCACAATATTGTTGAAATTAATTCACAAATATGTCACAATACAATTAAGGATTGTATTTCCAATCCAGTTTAGGTGTTGGATGAAGCCAATCAGTGCTGAACGATACTCACAAAACTTTTAGGAGGTCATCCTGATGAAAGAGTCGATATCCCCAGAGCTGGAACGGCCGGAGCATGAACGTCCAAGTGTTCAAGCCCCTACAGACTCAAGCATTATCGCATCCAATGCAATCAAATACACAGCTTACATCATGCTACTATTCGGTTTCTTATACTTTCTGATTGCATACCTGGCTCCTATGCTATGAGGTTGCTTCATTATATAGCTTTAATAGAAAGCGTTTACGGCTATTGAGCTCCTGATGGAGTCCAATAGCCGTTTTTATTTTCTTGCATTGTTCCTTCTTAAGGTTATCCACAAATGGGAGCACGCAAAAAAAGGTTTTGCCTTCCTCAACGGACGGCAGAACCTTTCTTTCTACAAATAACAGCTTCACCGTACTTGCCAGAACTTTGAAACCGTTATTTAGTGATTACCAGGACAATGCCTTGCTGATCCAGGCTATGGCAGCAGGCGACCAGGTAGCATCCATTCTGGAGCGCAGCCAAGCTATAGCTTCCTCCCGGGAACCTTCATAAGGTGTAAGGCCATGAATCCCCATCCAATGCCCTACTGTCTCAAACGAAGTGCTGCTCCAACCATTTACTTCTCCCAAGTCATTTTGGCGTGCCTGAACTCCGGAGATTACAGTATCAAGGGTGCCTTGCAGCTCTGTGACGGCATTGTCAAAGGCAGTCTTCTTTTCCTTTGCTTTCATATCACCCAAAGAACGCAACTGGCGGGTATCAATGCCCTCGTTGGCACGGATCACCTGCAGCAATGTCAATGCTTCTCTGCTGGCCAGGCCGTTATTGTACCGTTCTTCCAGTTCCTTAGAGCTGCCCACGGCTTTTACAAATGCCGGAAACCAGTCCCGCGAGACGAGAATTGCCTTTTTCTTAATAAACTTACCGTACCCGGCCAGTCCCTCACCGGGAAACTGTGCACGCCATCGCCATGGATCCAGCTCTGAACCGGTATGCCAGTTCTCGGCTTTGGTCAGCCCATTTAATGACGGATGCTCCGGAATCAGTGAAGCAAGGGGTACAATCCCCAGCTTGGCAATGACCTCAGCCATCTCCTTATAAGTTGTTACACCGCCCTGCACTTCCACGTTTTCCATCTCACTTTCCCCCTTAACGGAATGGTAAAATTACTTAATGATGGTTGTTCTGGACTGCTTACACTGTCTTCATGCAGCTGATTCCTGCAATAAATGTATCAATCAGCCGGGATAAGGAGATTCCCAAATCGAGCGGCAGGCCGAAGCCTCCCTTGTTCTCCAGTGCAGCAAATCCGTGCAGAATACTCCGCAGTCCCCGAACAGCATGCAGTTCTCCTTCTTCTCCAAGCCCGTAGCCTGACAGCACATGCAGGATAAAGGATAAAATCTGCTCACCTGCCTCTTCCAGCGCTGTGTTCCCTTGATCAGGTGCTTGCAGTGTTGTTTCGTATAGACCCGGATGCTGCCTTGCAAAGTTCACGTAAGCCTGCCCCATAGCGTGAACGGCTGCATCACCAGCTATCCCCTCAGAAGCCTTTGTCATCGCAGTGTGGAGCTGTTCCAGGCCGTGTACAGCCAGCAGAGTCCGCAGCCCGGCTAGTCCGTTAACATGATTATACAACGACGGAGAGCGTACGCCCAGCTTAGCCGCGAGTGAAGCCAGCGTGACTTCTCCCATTCCCTGCTCATCCGCTAATTCTGCTGCAGCCAATACCAGCGTACGTGTATCCAGTCCAACCCTAGGTGACATCTTATCTTCCTTCCTTTCCTAGCTGCATTTGAGCTTTGCTCACAGCCTGTTTCATGGTTTCTCCAGGTGCCTTCAGCAGGTTGCCGTGTCCAACAGCAAGCACCGCTGCAGACGTTCCTGCAAGCTTAATTGCACTGGCCACAGCCTGCTCCTTATTCCAGGTAGCCAATGCCGGAAATGGAAACCATGGCACAACCGTCCCGGCCACCGCAGTTCTCTTAAATGTCTGAAAAGCATCCCCTGCTATCAGAGCTCCGCTCCGTTGATCCAGAAAAGACATCGAGCCTGGGGTATGGCCGGGAGTACTAATTGCGCTTAAAGAGCCGACAGTATCTCCGTCACGGAGCAGAATGTCCGGTTTGGTAGAAATTTTGGTAGGTACGCTCCCTTTAATCGGAGTCTGCGGTTCACCTTGTCTAAGCGAACGGTCTCCGCGCAGCAAAGCTGCATCACGCTCAGAGATATATACAACAGCTTCAGGAAGCCGTTTCTTCAGTTCATCCAGTGCTCCAACATGATCTCCATGAGCATGGGTCAGCACGATTCGGGTAATAGGCAGGTTCAATTTAGCCGCTGTACGGAGGATCCCTTGGACACTAAAAGACATTGCCGCATCAATCAATGTTAATTCCTGATCTTCTACAACAAGATAGCAATTGACCGGAAACCATCCGGGCATCCACGTAAGCTGCAGCAATTTTCCTTCTTGAGTAATTCTCATAGATACACCCCTTAAAAACTAATGATATTAGTTATAATATAAACTAATTACATTAGTTTTGCAAGAGGCCCTTTCCCAAGCATTACATCCGTCTATTCCAGATGTTTATCCGCATTTTGATTGGAGCGTTTAATCATGAACCATTGTATCCAGGTAATCCCGAAGAAAAAGACCACGGAGCCAACCAATGTGCTCATTACACTCGCAACTACATCAACTTCGTCCTTACCCAGCAGGTCATAGCTGATCATTAATATTGCCCATATCAGAGCACCTGCAGCTCCACTGATCAGATTGGTTTTTTTGAGCCGCTTCACTTCCCCGGCCTTGCTCGGCAGGAGGAATAGCCCACCACGCATGCTCCGGAGCGTAACATAGAAACAAGCTGCCATCAGGATGAGGAAGCTGTCCAGCCAATACTTCAGATCCAAGTGCAGAACAAATACTTTAACAAAAACACTGGCCGCTATGCCCACAAACACAATCGTAAAGCCGTGCGACATCAACTTATGTACTTCACCTTGAATCCGCTCATCCTTGATCCCCTTACCTTTCATAACTACTCCTCCCAAAATATATCGTTCAAAGTTGTTCCCAGTTCCTTGCAGATGGCAATACATAACCGGATCGTCGGGTTGTAATTCCCCGCTTCAATCAGTCCTATCGTCTGTCTCGTCACGCCCACCGCTTCCGCCAGCTGTTCCTGGGACAGGTCCTTCTGAATCCGCGACAGTTTCAGCTTGATGTTCTTCTCACTCACCAGAGCCCTCCCGGAGAATAATTTCACTTACAGCTCCATTGTAATCTATAACCGTCATTATGTACAATATATATTGCATTTTAATTTCAATCCCATGAAAAAAAGCATCCCGCAGGATGCTTCAATAAGAGTTGGCCCAGTTTTTGTTCCTAACAGCGGCTTGGTTGTTTATTCTACAATTCCACTCTCCGGATAGCTGTCTACAACTGTAAGCAGCTGAGCAGCTTCCTTGCGTGGACGGCTGGCGGGAATGATCTCCGGATAACCGGCATGGATCATCGCAATCACTTTCTCCCCCGGCTTCACGCCAATCTTGCTGCGGAACTCCGGAGCGTAAATATAAGGATCCGTCTTCCAAATCGTACCTACTCCCCGTTCCCATGCCGCCAGCTGGAAGTTCTGCACAAGTGCGGATGCAGCGGCAAAATCCTCATCCCACTCTCTTTGACGCGGGTCCTCAGGGATCACGACGATTACGGTTAAAGGAATCGATGAAAGATATTCTTTGCGTTTGGCTGCAAATTCCGGATCAGCTGCCCCGCGCTTCAAGAATGAATAAGCAGCATCCCCAAGGAATTCCGCCCCTTCCCCCTGAAAAGCAATAAATCTCCACGGCTGCCGCAGTCCGTGATTGGGCGCCCACACCGCGATATCCAGCAGTTCCTCGAGCAGGCCTTCAGGCAGGGGTTCAGGCTTAAACTGTTTAATGGAGCGGCGCTCCTTGATCACTTCGGCAATGCTGCCGTAAGCTGCAGACTGGTTCTGATTCATAAGGATTCCCTCCAGCAGTAAGTTGTGATAACCATTCTCAGTGATTGTACATGATTCCAAATGCTTTTTCAAACTGGGGAATGTCCTGATCATACTCGTCAAGCCTATCCTGTATCTTGGAGTGAATGCGCTTGTTTGCTGTACAGCCAAGTCGAAACGGCCTCGCCGTCCTAAAAAGGACGGTATCCGTTTCAGCGAGAAATAGAAGGATAATTTATAGCGTGAAGCATATAACCCTTATATTTCAAAAAAGGCACCGCCCGAACGGGCAGTGCCTGTAGCTCTTTTCGATCAGCCGAAACGGCCCATGATATATTCCTGGGTCATTTGATTCTCCGGATTGCTGAAGACTTTCTCTGTCTTGTCGTATTCCACAAGTGAACCGAGGTAAAAGTATGCGGTAAAATCCGAAATCCGCGCCGCTTGCTGCATATTATGCGTAACAATAACGATGCGAAGCTCTTCCTTGAGTTCCTTGATCAGCTCTTCCACTTTACCGGTCGATACAGGGTCGAGTGCCGATGCCGGTTCATCCAGCAGCAGGATCTGCGGATTAACCGACAATGCACGGGCGATACATAACCGCTGCTGCTGTCCGCCGGACAACGCCAACGCTGAATCCTTCAGGCGGTCCTTAACCTCGTCCCATAATGCAGCACGCCGCAGACTGCTTTCCACAATTTCGTCCAGTGCCTGCTTACCTTTAATGCCGTGGTATTTTGGACCAAAAGCAATATTGTCATAAATCGACTTATAGAACGGATTCGGTTTCTGCCAGACCATGCCGATCTTTTGCCGCAGCTTGATCACATCCGTACCGTGAGCGTTGATGTCCACGCCGTCAATCCAGATGCTCCCTTTCGTTGTCGAACCGGAGATGTCATCATTCATACGGTTAAGTGAACGAAGGAAAGTTGATTTACCACAGCCCGACGGGCCAATAAGTGCAGTAACAGTATTCTGGCCAAATGGAAGACTGATTCCCTTTACTGCTTCATATGTGCCGTAAAATATGCTCAGGTCCTCTGTTTGAAATGATTCACGCACCACAGGTTCCGCTATTCCCATCTCTTACTCCTCCTAAAATGTTTCTATAATCAAAGTTTTAGTTCATTCTTTTGGAAGCAGTCAGCTTGCGGTAAATATATCTGCCGAAATATCTTGCGGCCAGATTGAAGATCAATACTGTAATAACGAGCACGGCCGAAGCTCCGGCTGCGATTTGTACGGCATCAGGCGCCAGCCCTTCGCTGTTGACTTTCCAGATGTGAACGGCCAGGGTTTCAGCCGGACGGAAAGGATTAAGCGGTGAAGTTTGACTAAGCGGATTCCAGTTGGTGAAATCCAGACGCGGGCTGCTCATGCCCGCCGTGAACATCAGAGCGGCCGCTTCACCGAAGACACGGCCAGCGGAGAGGATCGTACCGGTGATAATCGTCGGCAGCGCCACGGGTAACAGTACAGAGGTAACAATCTTCCACTTGGATAATCCAAGGGCAAATCCTGCCTCTTTCTGCTGCTTGGGCACTGTACGGAACGCCTGCTCCGTAATACGCACCATCAGCGGCAGATTAAATACGGTAAGTGCGAGAGCACCGGATATTAAGGAGAACCCCAGATTGAAGGTGTTTACGATCAATAACAGACCGAACAAACCTACGACAATGGAAGGGAAGGAAGACAGGACTTCTACGATCAGGCGGATAAAGTTCGTAAGTTTACCTGGACGTGCATACTCTGCCATAAAGATCCCCGCTCCAAGACCCAGCGGTACAGTTATGATCAGCGTCAGCACCAGCAGGAACAGTGAGTTGAACAACTGTGGACCCACACCTCCGCCTGCGCGGATTTTTTGCGGTGCGGAAGTCAGGAAATCCCAACTGATATGGTTTAAGCCACGGATCAGAATATATCCAAGCAATCCAACCAGAATGGCTACAATAAGTAATGCGAAAAAGACGATAACGGTAGTGGCAACCTTGTCTGCTGTTCTCGGCTTCAAATTTTATTTCTCCTTTCAAGCATTCTTACGATGAGGACAAAAGCAAAAGTCATCAGCATAAGAACCAGCGCCATACTCCACAGCGCATTATTGTGCGTTGAACCCATCGTTGTGTTCCCCATGCCAAGCGTAATTACGCTGGTCAAGGTTGAAGCCGATTCGAAAAGCGACCGCGGCACGAAAGGTGCATTCCCGATTACCATCTGTACAGCAAGGGCTTCACCGAAAGCACGGGCCATCCCCAGCACTACCCCCGTCATAATTGCAGGGAATGTAGTCGGAAGAATCACCCGGGAGATCGTTTGCCACCGTGTAGCACCGAGCGCAAAGGAGGATTCTTTTAAGTTTTGCGGCAAAGAAGCCAGCGCGTCTGCAGCCACGCTTGTAATCGTCGGCAAAATCATTACCGATAGGACAAGCGCGCCTGCAGCAACCCCGATGCCCTGACCTGGCAAGGTATTACGCAGAAACGGCACAATGACGCTCAAACCCACAAAGCCATAAACGACTGATGGGATACCTGACAGCAGTTCGATAACCGGCTGCAGCAGCCTTTTCCCCCAGCCTGGCACAATTTCAGTCATGAACAGGGCTGCGCAGATACTGAGCGGACTTGCGATAAGCGCCGCAAGCAGCGTAACCAGAAATGAGCCGGTAATAAAAGGCAATGCTCCGTAAGAGGGATTATCGCCTTCCGGGGACCATTTTTTGCCGAACAAGAAATCAGAAAGCTTAATTTCACCGCTGGTAAAGTTAGCAATCCCTTTGGACGCCACAAAATACACCATCGATACAATGATTACTATCAATAGGAGTACACAGAAGGACATATAAGAACGCCCGATAAAATCTTCGATATGATGTTTTTCAATTTTGGATTTCTTAGGTTTTACACTCAAGCTGCTCCCTCTTTCTAAAGTGAAAAGAGAGGCAGAAGGATTCCGCCTCTAATCACATGAAGTTCTAATGGATGAAGTCTGTAAAGCTTTTCAGCCAGGAATTACTTGGTTGATACTTTGCCTTCTACATCACGGGAAACCTGCATTTTCGAAGCCGGGATATATCCAAGCTCTACTACATCGCCGTTCTGCACTTCATCTGTCATGATGTAGTCAAGGAATGCTTTGACATGTTCAGCAGGCTCACCATTTGTGTACATGTGCTCGTAAGCCCACACCGGATATTTACCGGAGATAACATTGTCTACAGAAGGCTCAACACCTTCATAGTTCAGCGTTTTTACAGTTTCATCAAGGTAAGACAATGCCAGATATCCGATAGCCCCTGGAGTTTCGCCGATCATTTTCTTAACAGTACCGGAAGAGTCTTCTTGAATCGATCCTTCTTGGTCTTCTGTTTTAGTTCCAAGTGCGAAGCTTTCAAAGGTTGCGCGTGTACCCGAGCTTGCTGGACGGTTGATAATTTGAATCGCTTGATCCGCTCCGCCAACTTCACTCCAGTTCTTAATTTTTCCTGTGAAAATGTCAACCAGCTGCTGTTTAGTCAGGCTGTCTACTCCAGCTTTCGGGTTGCTTACTGCTGCAATCGCTACAACCGCAACTTGATGGTCAACGAGTGATTTTGCTTTTTCTGCATCTGCATCCTTCAGCTTCTCTTCTGCGAACACATCGGAGTTACCGATATCTACTTGCTTCTCAGCAACCTGAGTCAAGCCCGTGCCGCTTCCTCCGCCTTGTACTTGAATATCAACGCCTGCGTTTGCATCCATAAAGCCTTCAGCTGCCATTTCAACAAGTGGCTGAAGCGCTGTGGAGCCCGAAGCCAGAATCGATCCGCTTAATTTTGCGCCGCTGCTTTCTGTAGGTGTATTTGTCGCAGCTGCATTAGTTCCCCCATTATTAGTTGCCGCATTATTTCCTCCGTTACCGCATGCCGAAAGTGCTACTACACTGGTTAAAGCCAAAGCCATGATCCACGATTTTCTGAATTGCATTGTTGTTTGTTCCTCCTAAAGGTTTTGTGTGTGTCTGACCCATTGAATCTGCTTCTTACAAAACTCACTTTGGAAGCATTCCTCTGTGTGTATCTCTTATGACTCTTCCTATTCTAGAGCTCGTTCGTTAGAGAAAAAGCTTATGTTTGTAAAAAGAAAGATAAAAATTCTAATAGAAAATGTATAACAGTATAGATATAATCTATATTAAGAAGATGTTTTATTAACTTATTGCCATCCAGACCGGAGGAAATCCATGAATATTGTGAAGCTGCAAATTGTAGTCCTGATTGAAAAATATAAAAAAGTAACGGATGTCGCTGCCGAAATGGGCCTAAAGCAGCCTACCGTTTCCTTTCATATGAAAAGCCTTGAGAATGAGCTTGGAGCCTCCCTCTTTCAATACCGCAGCGGGCGTGTGCTGTTAACCGATGCCGGACGGGCGCTTTTTCAATACGCAGTTCGTATAGTTTCACTCGCTGCAGAAGCGGAGCGGAGCGTCAAACAGTTCTCCTCCCTCACATCAGGAAGCCTTACACTTGAGGCCGGGTATATGCCTGGTACTTACTTTGTTCCTAATATAATGTCGCAATTTATCAATCTTCATCCGGGGATAGATGTGTCGCTTACGATACAATCGGACCACCTTGTGCGCGAACGGCTGAGGGGGCGGGAGATCCAACTGGGGATACTGCAAGACAGTGATGGCGGAGATGACTCCTTTCATACACAGGTGGTTGCCCGGGATGAGGTTGTTCTTATATTTGCACCCGGTCATTCGTTTGCTCAAATTAAAGTGCTGTCCCCGGAGCTATTGGCGCAAGAGCCATGGATTCAGCATGATCCCGCTTCCAGCCTGAGAGGAACAGCCGACCAATGGGCACAGCTGAACAATGTGCGTGTATGGAATAATACTGTTGTTAATTCGCCGGAGGCCTTTAAAAGGATGATTAGTGAAGGCGGAAATGTGGGACTATTCTCCAAAGCAGGGGTTGCAGACGAGGCGGCCTTAGGCCGTTTAAGTTATGCTCCGCTCCCGGGGATTTCGCCCGGGCTTGTGACTTATGTACTGGCTTGGCGAAAGGATTATACCTTAACTCCCTTGCAGCAGGCGTTTGTGGAAATGGCTGCTGCTGAGAGCGTGTTGGTATGATAACAGTTAATTGTATTTATTTAATGTCATTAACTATATGATTAATTAATGATGTGAATTAAATAAACCGGTGCTCCACTCAGGCTGATTGATTCAGCTCAAAGCAGACCACCGGCTCTATGTGAGGTACATTTTCTCATTTATTCATGACATTAACTATCTTTCGATTTTCCGCAGAAACGCCCACCGTCCTTAAAAGGACACCAAAGCTACTCCATCGTAAAGTCAACGTTTCTCTGCTACCAGCGTAAACGTCTTGGGAATTCCTTTGTCGTAAACCTCAGAAGACAGGTTGGGCTCCTCCACCAGTTCTCGGATGAGTAGACCACTACCAGCGGCTGCCGTAACGATCTCCCCCAAAGTCCAGCGCCGCCAATAAACAACACTATGCTTCTCACCTGTCTGACCGCCTGAAGCAGGCAAATACTTCGAGTAAGACACCTTTTTCTCTTCCATAGCCGTATCGAAATAATCGCCGCTTACCTTGTGCTTCCGTACTTTAGCGGTTGATCCTTTGGAAGAAATCAGCTTGGTCGTTACCGGATGAAAGTCGCGCAGCACGAAGGTTCCCCCCGGAGCCAGCAGACGGCAGACAGTATCCATAAACGGGGTCAGGTCGGTGAAATAATGGACAATCCCCATTTCAGCGAAAACAATATCATACGTGCTGTCCAGCACTTCGTCCGGCAGCTTCAGCACATCCGAAACGATATAGGACAGCCCGACTCCGGCTTCCTGCGCCAATTCCGCCGCGTACCGGGCGTTGGCTTCCGAAAAATCGGCAACAGTCACTTCAGCTCCCAGCAACCCAAGGGCTACCGCCTTCATGCCGTTCGAGCCCATCAGATTCATCATCTTCTTCCCGCGAACCTCACCGAAATAAGCGTTTAACGGGAACAGCCGGGACACTGGATCTTTAGACAACTTTGCTGCTGCCTCTGACGGAGTGCCAAATCTGCTGGTCCATGCGGCATAGGTATCCTCATTCCAGAGTTCTTCACTGGAAGGCGCAGCTCCCGGATTGTCTTGCGGTTCTTGCTCTAAGTCTTGATCATTCATACTGTGAAATACCCCTTTAGGTTGATAAGTTGTCTGTTAGAATGTGTGCTTTAGGAGATGCTGGTCAGAGCCTCACTTCTCTTCTCCGCTTTCCTTCGTCCTGCATACAAATAGACTGCAAGCCCCCCCATTACCAATACACCGCCGGCCCATTGGAGGATTGTCAACTGTTCGCCAAGCAGCAGAAAGGCCAGAATACTTGCGCCAACCGGCTCTCCTAGAATATTCATCGAAACGGTAGTCGCCGAAGCGTACTGCAGCAGCCAGTTAAACAAAATGTGGCCGAATACGGTCGGGACGATTGCCAGCAATACGAAGATTCCCCACTCCCTTGGCGGATAATCAAAGAACGGAATGCCCGCCAGCAGATTGTATATTGCAAAAACAATAGCCGCTGCGATAAATACAATCAGGCTATACAAATACGATGGCATGCGGGCTACCAGCTTCTGTCCGATCAGCAAATGAGCGGCAACTGCTGCTGTTCCGCCAATGGACAGCAAATCACCTTTTAAATTATCGGAGGACAGGCCGATATCTCCCCAGCCAATAAATACAACTCCAAAGATCGCGATGGCAAGCCCCGCTATGGCGGACATGCTGTTTTTTTCTTTATACAGCAAATAGGCTCCCAGCATAATAAACACCGGCTCCAGTGCCATAATCATCGTCGAGCTGGCTACAGAGGTGAATTTCAGTGAACCCATCCATAGTAAAAAATGCAGAGCCAGCATCGCCCCGGACACAACCAGCAGCAGCCAGTCTTTCCGGCGCAGGGCAAAAGCGGCACCGCTGTAAGGCCGGGCAAAGGGCAGCATCAATAGAGAGGTGAACAGCAGCCGGTACATCCCCTGAACCGAAACCGGAGCGGATGACCATTTTATAAAAATAGAAGAAAAAGAAATAGCCACAATTCCAATCAGCATCAATAGCGGAATGGGAACAGGCGGTTTTTTTGAAGTCACGGCAGGCATCCTTTCGGCTCAGATAAAAGTCACTTATGTAAATTTACCGCAGAATCCGGAAAAATGCAGCTTTTTTCATGAAAATTCGCAACAAAGGCTGCAGCTTCCTGAAAAACATCAAAGGCATGGCCTCCCGGCCTGCGGCGGAAACCCATGCCTTCGTATATTTGATTGATACAATCCTCTTCCTTGTCTCCGAACACCTGGTAGCCATGCTCCGCTCTGCTGATTGGCTAGCAACATACTATGTTATAACCCCAAAGTCGCGGTGTTTATCCGTTATCCCCCCGAAGTCTCTTTCCTAGATGCCTAAATATTCAAAGAAATCGAATATTCCTTGTAGTACCAGCCAGCCTGCAAGCGCAGCCGCTGCCAATAGAGCAGCAAGTAACACAGCCCATACCCTAATATTGCGTTTCAGTCTGCTTGAGCGTCCCATTCCCACTTCATCATCTGACTTCCAGTACCAATCACCGTCAAGATTCATCGGTTCATCGCCCTTCCGTTAATTCTGTGGGCGGATGCAGCAGCGGAGAGTACATCATCAGGGCATGATTTTCGGCTACCGCTTCATCCCCTGCAAGCTCGCCGCTCCGCGTAAATACTCTGCGGCGGATGCTGTTGCTGCGGACATAACCGCCCCATGGCTCCAGACGGATAACATGATCAGCCTCGTATACCTCATAATGATAAAGCTGCTTGTCATCGCATCTCCATTCGCCGTACAGGTGAGTATCATCCAGGTGCAGCTTCAACTGATATGTCCGGTCTGTATTGTTCTGAAGCTGCAGATCCAAATAATTATATGCACAAGTAGCCCCGCTGCCGAAAGGTTGTGTCCGCTGTTCGTCGGGAAATACATCATAGCTGTGGCGGTGCCGCTCGGTCACGGTCAGCGGGGTGTGCAGCGTCATCCAGTAGATCAGATTGGACAGCTGGCATAATCCGCCTCCTGTGCCGGAACGAAAACCACCGTAATATAGAACCATTCCGTCCAAGTAACCTTTGCGCCGGGTTGGCTTGCCGATCGTTTGCCAATACGAGAAGGTCTCTCCTGGAGAGATCACCAGACCATCCAGCCTGGCGACGGCCAGACGCAGATTTGCAATCTTATTGTACTGTAGCTGCATGTCCACATTTCGCAGTCTGCGCAGGAGCGGGGTTGAATGCCCGGCTGCCTTATAGGGCAATGCCTCAGACCGATGTTTAGTTGCCTTGTTCCCGCGCCGGATAAACCATGTCCAGTATCTTTTCCAGGTAAAATATCGCTTGCCGGCGAACAATCTCAACCTGGACCGGCGCACTGGCTTCATCGCAGATTTCCCTGCATTCATTGGAATTCTACCTCACGCTCCGGCCGAAGCACGGCGAATCTCCCGCCCAGTACTGAATTATGATGTCTGACAATCTCTTCACCGCTAAAATTGGCATTGCCGAAAGTGCTATGCGCATCCTGGACCAGTACGCTGGAATACCCCATGCTGTAGGCCCGTCTAGTGGTTGTATCGACACAGAATTCGCTTTGCATCCCGCATATGACAAGATCGGTCACACCCAAACGCTGCAGCTCCTCATGCAGCCGGGTACGGTGAAAAGCATCCCAAGTCGGCTTCTCGACGATGGAGTCTTCCTCCTTCGGCGTAATTCGGCTGCTGATCTGCCAGGTGGGCAAACCCTTCGTATATTCCTCATCCTCGGTATGCTGGATATAAACAACCGGGACCCCTGCGGAGCGGGCTTTATTCAATAGTGATATAATCCGGTCCATCACGCCTCCTTCATCATGCAGCTTCACATCATAAGAGAACATGGCTTCTTGGACATCGATAATTAATAAGGCTGTTGTCATGTATGCTCCCTCGCTATTCCCTGATTTTTCAATAATTATACCAGAAGAATATGTGAAGAATCCCCTTGATATTTTACAAATTCATCTTCAAACATTATGAAATTGTCATCTCTTTATATAATTTCTTGTACAACAAAAAACCGGGCCTCTGCATAGCAAAAGTCCGGTTCGAATCCTGATTATTTCCCTCGTTTATTATGCCAGATGAGTGCATGAAGCTGAGGGAGTACCCGCGCCCGGTTCATCTCCGGATCGACGATCACCTGATTAAACAGCCATTCCAGTCTACCCAGCAGACGTACGGAAATGTCACCTTCCTCCGTTACATCTTCATTGCCCGGCTGCAGGAAAAGTGGTACCTCAGGGTATCGTTTATGCACTGCTTTGGCATATTCATAATCGCCTTCGTTAAAGACAACCACCTTCAGGCTGTGGGCAGCTTTGCCTTTATCATGCAGCTTCCCCATAATACCATCGAGGATCTCCCAATCTGTCTTCATGCCAGAGCTTGGCGGCTTGGGGCTGATTGTCAGCACATCCACATCGTTGAACCATTCCTGCCAGCGGCTGCCCTGCGTTTCAATTGCTGCTTGAATGCCCCGTTCGTGCAACCCCATGATGAACGTACCCATCGCCTCGCCAATTAGTGCAGGATTGCCACCGGAGATGGTTACACAGTCGAAATTATTTCCGGCTAGTGAGAGCAGCTCGGCCATAATTTCCTCTGGCGTAAGCATCCGCACCTTATCCTTGGCCGAACCGTCCCATGTGAATGCGGAATCGCACCAGCTGCAGCGATAGTCACAGCCATAGGTACGGACGAACATGGTTTTCACTCCGATAACCGCGCCTTCCCCCTGGATGGTTGGGCCGAACATTTCTATCACCGGAATCTTACTCACAGTCACAACCCCCATGCATACGGTAGGAGGGTCCATCCTCCGGAATGTCCTCAGCCAGCACCTCCGCCCAGGAAGTGGGCGTCTCCCACAGCTTAACGGAATATAGCGGCAACGCCGCCTGCTTCAGCTTGTAGGCTATATAACATGCCATGTTCTCCACCGTCGTGCGGAAAGAGAGCAGTGCTACCTTCGATCCCGTATTTGTCAATGTATCCAGCACAGGCTCGTTGCCCATCGCCAGAAAAGCGTGATCCAGCCGGTCGACCAGACTCTGCTGTACCGTGCTTTTAATATCGCTGAAATCAATCACGAAGCCTTCGTCCGAATGCCCCGCCTCTACGGAAGGTTTGCCCTTCAGCACCACCTCAAGCTTGTAGGTGTGGCCGTGGAGATTGCTGCATTTTCCCTTATGTCCAATCAGCTGATGTGCAGCGTCAAAAGTGAATATTTTACAGACCGATACTTCGCCCAGCATTATAAGCCGACCTTCTTTCTCTCAGCCACATATTGCTCAAGGCCACGCTTACGAAGTAAACAGGCCGGGCAGGTACCACAGCCGCTGCCAATGATACCGTTGTAGCAAGTCAGTGTGTGCTGACGGATGTAATCAAACTGGCCCAGCTCGTCGGCCATCTTCCAGGTTTCTTTTTTATCCAGCCACATTAGCGGTGTATGAATGACAAACTCATAATCCATGGACAGATTGAGAGTTACATTCAATGATTTCACAAACACATCGCGGCAGTCTGGATACCCGCTGAAATCGGTCTGGCATACGCCGGTGACTATATTGGCATACCCCAGCTGCTTCGCCAGAATTGCCGCAAAGGACAGGAACAGCAGGTTCCGGCCATCTACAAAGGTGCTGGGCAATTCATCCCCTTCACCGGATACAATTTCTATATCATCACGGGTCAAAGCATTGGGGGCCAGCTGATTCAGCAAGCCCAAATCAAGAATATGCTGCTTCACATTGAACTTGGCGGCAATTTCCTTCGCAACCTCAATTTCAGCGGCATGGCGCTGGTTATAGTTAAAAGTAACGACCTGAACTTCCTCGAAGTGCTGAATAGCCCATACGAGGCAGGTTGTACTGTCTTGTCCGCCGCTGAATACGACGAGCGCTTTTTTATTCATTTCACACTCTCTCCTCTCCACGATCTGGGATCATCGGTTATCCACTTTTTCTGGATATAGGTCATGATTAATCAGCCGGTGTTCGGCCATCGCCTCATATTTGGTTCCCGGACGCCCCCAGTTGCAGTAAGGATCAATGGATATTCCGCCGCGCGGGGTGAATTTGCCCCATACTTCGATGTAACGCGGCTCCATGAGCGAGATCAAGTCATTCATAATAATGTTGACACAGTCTTCATGAAAGTCACCATGATTGCGGAAGCTGAACAGATAGAGCTTCAGGGACTTGGACTCGACCATCTTTTGTTCCGGAACGTACGAAATGTACATCACACCGAAATCCGGCTGTCCGGTTACAGGGCACAGGCTGGTGAACTCGGGGCAATTAAACTTCACAAAATAATCGCGGCCGGGATGTTTGTTGTCAAACACCTCGAGAATTTCCGGATCATAACCGAATTTGTACTGCGTCCCTTGATTGCCCAGCAGGGTGACCTCTTGCATTTCCTCTTTCAATCTGCCTTCTGACATGACAAAAAACCCCTCTCTTTTCCCCCGGCTTACTGCCGGAACCGGAAAGAAGAACGAGATTTCGAAAACATGGCCCTACTAAGAAATTACACAGCATAGCAGGAAATAAGTATAGGCATCTCCCTATACTCCCTTAAGCCCCTTTCAACCGGAGACTTTCTATGCATCAAGATGTCTTAGTTTTTTATAGAGGGAGTTTGCGAACCTCTCCTGCGATGTACACGCAGACTTCTTCTTAAGCTTTTTATTAACGTCTTGAACTATAACATGATTGGCAGAAGATTGACAACCCTTAAGAATTTGCCTGCTAACAGACTAATTGCCATTACTACTCTTTGCCGGTTCTCCAGATCCATAGTGCCAGAACGGTCATCCACAGCGGGAGCAGCAGACTCTCGAAAAGTAGCGGGCCGTCACCGTTTAGAATACGATTTAAATTTTCCACGATTTCAATGCTTGGCAAAGCGGCGAAGAACGGATAAGTCCAGTCCGGCAGTGCCTGATATACGGAAGCAAGCAGGAAAAAAATAACCATGACCGCAGAACTGACGGCAGAACCATTCTTAGAAGAGTCGATCTTCAATCCGATGATCATTCCAACCTCTACAAAAAGGATCCCTCCAGCCAGCATATACGGAAATACCAACAGCAATTCTGAGGCAAATCCCTGATTGAGCAGAAATACAACTGTTTGCGACAAGACAGAAAACAGCAGAACTGTCAAACCTTTCGCCACGATAATCTGTCCTCTGCCAAGCGGTGATATAAGCAGCGCATCAAAGGTTTTACTTTCCCGTTCTTCAATGAGACCCGGACCGGTCATCATGATACCTACCATAACCTGGGCGAACAAAATCCACGTAGACAGCAGCATAAAGTTAATCCCGTTTTTGTCCATGACCGAGATGATGATTTTGGACATAAAAATCGGCAGCATCACGAGGATAATTATAGAAGGGTTGCAGAGCAAATCCTTGCATTCATGACGGATCAGCTTCATCACTTGACTCAACTCAGCTCACTTCCCGTCAGGGCGGCGAATACGTCAGCCAAAGAAGCTTCTTTGCTGTGCAGGCTGATAAGCTTCCCGCTCGCCATAAGCTGATAAATGTGGTCTTTCGTCATCTCATCTGCCAATGGCCAGGATGTGCTCATCACTTTATCCTCCTGCCAATATTCAGCTTCTATCTCTGCCTTTCCGTAAGCCTTTTTCAAGCTCAGCGGGTTACCCAGTGCCACCAATCGTCCTGCATGCATAATGCCTACACGGTCGCTTAATTCTTCCGCCTCATGCATATCATGGGTGGTGATAACAATCGTGGTTCCTTCATCCTTAATCCTCATTATGTATTTCCTGATTAGCGCCGCCGAGTTGGGATCCAATCCGCTTGTCGGTTCATCCATGAACAGTACTTTGGGCCTGTGCAGCAAGCTTCTGGCGATTAACACACGCTGTTTCCAGCCTTTGGACAAGCTGCCAACCTTGGATTTCTGTCGTTCCTCCAGTTGCAGGCTGCCAATCACTTCATCCACCCGACCCTTTGACACACCGTACAAATCGGCAAAAAGTTCAAGGTTGTCGCGGATCGAACTGCGTACATAAAGATTTGGCAGCTCAAAGACAACCCCGATTTGAGCGTGAACCTTCTTTTTATGTTGTGAAATATTCATGCCATTAATTAATATTTGTCCTTCACTAGGCTGAAGCAGGCCGGTCATCATCCGAATGGTTGTTGTTTTCCCCGCCCCGTTGGGGCCTAGAAAGCCAAATACTTCCCCTTCCCCCACTGAAAAAGACAGCCGGTCTACCGCCCGCTTCTCCTGAAACGATTTCGATACCTCCGTAAGCTGAATCAATGGCCTACCCACCTTTGCCTAAAGTTTGCTTTCCTTCAAGCTTATTCGTAGAAATTGAGAATATCCCAAGGAACTGTTTCAGAAATATGGATTCAATTTCAACGAAAGGGGTAACTTAGAATTAATAATCTCTTAAATAAGGATGGGATCAACGTATGGATCAAACGGTACAGAAGCTTATAGATTGGCTCGATGCTCACGCAAACAAAACCATTGTAATCAAAAAGCAGGAGCTTGAAGATCTCGATACAGTCCACTTTCAATTGGAAACCGTAGAGTACCGCACTGCTGAGGATACGATCGATGATTATCTGGATGATGCGCTTATCTTAAGGGGCTCAGGCAATACCCTGAATGCGGATGGTGAACTTGTGCCGCTTCCACAGCATAGCTATGAAATTGCCGTCAGCGGACTACATTTGGATAATCTTGGTGAAGGTAACGCGGAACTCCAGACAGCTAGAGCCAAGTATGCTCTCTCCATAAGCTAATCAGAATACTGAGAGCCCACTGCACATGTCTCTATGCAAAGAAAGGCCGCGGTAATTGCTCCCGCGGCCAACGAAATGAAGTTATTCTTCTCCGATAATTTCCACTTCAGTCTCCAGCTCGACTCCGAATTTATCCTTCACTGCAGCCCGCACATGCTGAATGAGTCCGATATAATCGCTCGCAGTGGCATTATCTGCGTTAACAATAAATCCGGCATGTTTACGTGAGACTTCCGCACCGCCAATCCGGGTCCCCTGAAGCCCGCTTTCCTGAATCAGCTGTCCGGCATAACGGCCCGGCGGCCGTTTAAAGACACTGCCGCATGACGGATATTCCAACGGCTGCTTGGATTCACGCAGATAGGTCAATTCATCCATGGAAGCTTTAATTAAAGCAGAATCCCCCGGAATCAGTGCGAATCTGGCTTCCAGCACGATATATTCACCGCTCGCAAAGACACTTTGTCTGTATCCCCACTGAAACTCATCCCCTTGCAGGGTGACCAGCTGCCCTGCCTTATTGATAGCAAGCGCACTTTGCAGCACATCCTTAACTTCCCCTCCATAAGCGCCAGCATTCATATAGAGAGCACCACCAACTGTTCCGGGGATGCCGCAGGCAAACTCGAGACCTGCCAGCTCCTGCTCCAGGGCATACCTGGATACATCAATGATCTTGGCACCGCACTGGGCGTATAGAAGATCTCCTTGAATCCCCATACCGTTAAGGCCTGAGGTCTGCAGGACGATCCCGCGGATTCCACCGTCACGGATAATTACATTTGAACCATTTCCCAGTACTGTGAGAGGAATATCATTCTTCCGGGCATATGTAACAATATTTTGAATTTCCTCATAAGTGGCAGGTTCAGCCAGTATATCTGCACGGCCGCCCATTTGGGTGAATACATAATCCTTAAGCACTTCATGGCTTTTTACCGTACCGGCAGGAGCCAGTTGCTGCAGATCCTCTTGAATTTCGCTGATATTCATCCTTCATGCTCCTTTTACGCTATGAAAATAATAAATCTTACCTTTTATAATGTTTATGTTGATCCAGCTTTACATTGAACTATGGCAACCACAACTTTAACAACGAACAGGCTCCCTTGTCAATGACGGGAGCCTGCTGCGGTATGCCTGCAATTTTTAGTATGAAACAATTCTTACAGTTATATCCTAAACCTGCGGTGACGCAGCTTGAATGCGGTATTCGGCTCTACGTGTGGCCCGTTCCTCTTCTTTCAGACGGGGGCAGGTATAGCAGACACTTCCGCCTTCAGTTCGGTAATACAGACAGCAGCGGTTACGCATGTGTACCCTCTGCTCTGGATCGGCAAGGGATTCGATCTTGCGCACCTCAACTTCAAATGGATTTCTGGGAAGCTGGAACACTTCTGCAGCCAGGCCTTTCCTTAGACAACTGTAGTCGTCCTGCACATGAATCAGAAATTCCTTATTGCTGCTACCTGCTGCAAGCATTTCAATATAATAGTTGAACTTAGAGGGGAGCTGTCCCCAGATCTCTCCCAGTCTCAAACCACTGGCGGCAGACATTGCATGCAGCAGCGGGCTTGCTGTGTTCCTGTAGAACTCTGTGAACACTTTATTACGCCAAGTAACCCGACCCTGTTCGTCAGCAGGCGCTGGATCTATCACCCAGGAATCCAAGGAGAAGGCAACGCGGCAATACCCGCTCGCCGGAATGAGATGAATGCGCAAATTAGATAAGTTGATCACCGGAACATTGGAATATAACGAGACCGAATATTGTACTGCCAGCGCCACGCTGGAGAACCAGCCGCCGAAGTATGCAGCCACAGCCTTATCGTCCAGCGCCTTCATCAGCGGTCTGTAGCAGTCCATAAATGCTCTCATACCCTCTACACTAATCAGATCCTGCGCTGTAAATGAATACCTCGCCTCGTCTGGGGGAGATGGATAAAGATCAAATTTGCTGCCTATGTCTTTTATCTGTGCCTCATTCATTTCGTTTCCTCCTTAATTCCCCCAGCTAATCCTTCACTTGTAAATTACATGCCGACAGCTTTATAAGCAGCAAGCTCGTAAGGAAGGCATAAAGGTACACCTGTACGCGGATCGGGAACGATATCACATTCGATTCCGAATACTTTGCGAAGCACATCTGGTGTCATAACCTCCATCGGGTTCCCTTCGCTGATTACGGTGCCCGACTTGATCGCTACCATATGCTGCGCGTAACGGGAGGCATGGTTCAAATCATGCACCACCATAATGATCGTGCGGCCCTCTTCCTGGTTCAGCTTCTGCAGCAGCTGCAGTACTTCCAGCTGGTGAGCCATGTCAAGGAACGTGGTCGGCTCGTCAAGGAACAGGATATCTGTCTGTTGTGCCAGAGCCATGGCAATCCAGGCACGCTGGCGCTGTCCACCGGAGAGGCGGTCGATTGGACGATCATGGAACTCTTCCATCCCGGTAACAGAAATCGCATTGGCAATAATCGCCCGGTCTTCAGGAGTCATGGTGCCGAAGCCCTTCTGATGCGGGTAACGCCCGTATCCAACCAGTTCGGATACAGTCAGTCCGTCCGGAGCCGTCGGGTTTTGCGGCAGAATGGCCAGTTGACGAGCCACTTCTTTAGTAGATAGGGTATGAATTGATTTGCCGTCGAGCATGACATTGCCGCTCTTAGGCTTCATAATCCGTGCCATCGTCTTGAGAATCGTGGATTTCCCGGAGCCGTTCGCTCCTACCAGCGCTGTAATCTTCCCTGTTGGGAGTGACAGGTTCAACCCTTTAACAATCGTAGCCTCCGCATAACCAATACTCAGCTGTTCTGTATTCAAACGTTCCGACATGATCTTCACTCCTTGAAAGTTTTATGGAGCATGTGCTCCTTTAAGATTAACGACGCAATAAAACTGACTTCGTAAGCATTCGCTTAGTTTTATGGAGCATTTTGCTCCTTTAGTTAATCAGGCTTTTGATTTGGCCAGTAAATATAGGAAATAGGGAGCGCCGATCAGCGCAACTACAATACCTGTCGGTATTTCAGCCGGCTGCAGAATCCAGCGGCCAATAGTATCCGCGGTAAGCAGCAGCAGCGCACCGATTAAGGCACAGGCGGGCAGCAGCACCTGATGCTTCGGTCCAACGAGCCTGCGGGCGAGATGGGGCGCAATCAGCCCCACAAAGCCTATGCCGCCGCTTACGGCGACACAGGAGCCGGACAGCGCGACTGCGGCGGCCAGCAGCAGAATGCGTTCCTTCTCCACCGGCATGCCCAGCCCGGCCGAGGTTTGGTCCCCGAGGTTAAGTACATTCAGCACCCGGGCTTTGTAGAACGCAAATGGCAGCAAGATGGCTATCCAAGGTGTCAGCGCAAGCACAAATCTCCAGTCGCCGCCCCAGATTTTACCGGCCATCCAGATCGCCACAAACTGATAATTCTGCGGATCCAGCCTTAACGACAGGATCAATTGGAAAGCATAGATGCCTGCACCTACAGCGATCCCGATAAGTATCATTCTTGTCGGCGAGAGGCCATCCTCGCGCCGGAAAGACAGGAAATAAATAAGTGCAGCCGTAAGACTTGCTCCGGCCAGCGCCAGCAGCGGAAGAACAAAGATTGGAGCTGCCGAGGTTGCCGGAACAAATGAGATAAAGATAATCACCGCAAACCCGGCACCGGCATTAATCCCCAGTGTGGAAGGCTCTGCCAGCGCATTGCGCGACAAGCTTTGCAGAATGCAGCCGGAAACCGCAAATCCTGCGCCGACAAGCAGAGAGATCACTATGCGCGGCAGCCGGAAATCAAAGAGAATCAGCTTTTGCTGCTGCGTCCCCTCTCCAAGGACTGTGTGTAAAACATCCAGCGGTGATAATCGCATTAACCCCGTGTTCATACTGACAATAAAGATGACCACTATAAGAACCGCAAGTGAAGTCAATATGGCTGCTTCCCGGGTACGGCGTTGTTTCCCGGTGGGTGAGTGCAGAGCCCTGCTCATGACAGCCCCCCTTTCCGTTTACTCGCCAAGTAAATAAAGAACGGCACGCCGATCACTGCGATTAAAGCGCCTAGCGGTGTTTCATAAGGCGCGTTAATCATTCTGGCCGCAATATCAGCAAATACAATCAGTAGACTGCCGAGTACTGCAGAGCAGGGAATAATCCAGCGGTAATCGACGCCAACCAGATAACGTGTAATATGGGGGATAATCAGCCCCACAAAAGCAATCGGTCCAACCGTCGAAACCGCGGAGCCGGCGAGAATCACTACAATAATAATCCCGGCTGTTTGCACTAGCCTGGTCCGCTGTCCAAGTCCCGCCGCTACATCGCGTCCGAGACTAAGGAGCGTAATGGATCGGGAGAGCAGCAGAGATCCTATCAGAGCTGCCGCAATCCAAGGAAACAAAATACGAAGCTGTGTCCAATTGGTCCCGCCGATCCCGCCTGCCATCCAGAAAGCAATATCCTGTGACAGATGAAACAGAATCGCGATTCCCTGGCTCAAAGCCAGCAGCATAGCACTTACGGCGGCGCCGGCAAGGGTCAGACGCAGCGGGGTTAAGCCGCTATGGGAGAGCGAGCCAATCCCGAACACTAGAATGGCTGCTGCTGCTGCGCCGATGAAGCAGTACAGCATGATGTAGAGAAAAGAAGCAGATGGCGCAAAAGCAAAAGCTAACGCCAATCCTGCGCCGGCACCGGCATTCAGACCCAGTAAGCCGGAATCTGCCAGCGGATTGCGGGTCATGCCCTGCATGATTGCTCCTGCGACGGCGAAACAAGCACCAACCAGCGCTCCAGCCAAAGCACGGGGAATCCGCAGCTCCCGAATAATCTGATGCTGCTGCAGATCCGGATTAAACCGGAAGACTGCCTCCCATACCGTCGCCAGTCTAATATCCGCGGCACCCACCGAAACGGAAAGTGCCAGACCAAAGACGACAGCGGCAAGGCCGATAATCAAAATTACTACCGCAGCAACAGGCCTTGTCTTCAGCGGTTGATCTCCTGACGGATTTGTATTGCTAGTTATATAACGTGTGGATGACACCATAAGTCTTCCCCTTAATAGGATGAGTTCAATGTTTTCAATGAGAACAACTATCATTCTCATTATCGCAAATATCTGAATTATGTACAAGCTTTCACAGCTCGCACTTTCACTGTGAACGATTAAGTCAAAGTCCTAAAAAAAGGTGCAGGTCATTGTATCTCAAGATACAAGAACCTGCACATCCCTCCACCGCTGAAGAGTTCGCTCTACACGCAATTAAGGCTGATTATTTCACGAGAAAACTCAAGACATCATCAATAGTTTTGGAGTTGGCAGTGGCTCCGCTGTACAGCCAGCTGCTGTCAGCGCTAAGTTCATGAACATTTCCAGCCTTAACCGCAGGGATACCCTTCCAGATTGCTCCGTTAAGAATGTCAGAGGCCTCGGTCTTGTCACTGTTCACCAGGAAGATATGATCTGCGGTCAGTTCAGCCAATTTCTCCAGAGTGATCGGATTCCAGGTCGCTCTGGATGCCGCAGGAATTTCAGTAACCAGGTTAGGTTGCTTCAAACCCAGATCTCCGTACAATACAGCACCACTGCTGCGTGTTTCATCTACAATAAAGAAGCTCTTCGACACTATCCACAGAATGGCGACCGATTCATCACCAATGGAGCTGCTGATTTTGGCTTTTGCATCTGCTGCTTTTTGATCGTAGTCTGCAATAGCTTGTTCAGCTTCAGTGCTCTTGTTCAGGAGCTCACCGATTTTGAGCAGCGATTTGCGCCAGTCTTTGCTAATCTCGTCACCAAGGACATAAGTAGGTGCGATTTTGTTCAACTGGTCATACAGACCGTTCTGCACACTGGACTCAGACTGCACAATGTGGAAATCCGGTGCAAAGCTGGTCACAGCCTCCAGCGGAAGATCATAGCTGATGGTTGGCACATCTTTAAGCTCAGCAATCAGATATTCCTGGGTTCCGTTTGGCACAGACCACTGCGCTACCGGGGTAACACCCAGTGTTACCAGGTAGTCTTCCATATAAGAAGCAAGTACGCGCTGCGGATTAGCCGGTACCGTGACTTCATGTCCCATGGCGTCTGTCACCGTTTTCTCTGTAGCCGGTGCAGTTGTTTTCGTTGGCGCTGCCGTTGCTTCAGCAGTAGCCGTAGCCGTAGGTGCAGCGGTAGCTTCCGCTCCAGAATTTGCAGCATTCTCATTATTGCCATTGCCGCAAGCGGACAAGAACAAAGTCATAGCCATACATCCGATCAATGCCAGCTTCATGCTGCCTGATCTCTTATTGTTCATCGAAAACATTAAATACCCCTCCTGTATTTACATGCATTAATGGTCAAAGGTGTCCGAGGCCTTCGCCTTACTTTTTAAATGATATTGATTCTCATTATCCCTGTCAACAAAATTATTCGTTCTATAAAAAAAGGTTGCCTCCGTAAGCTACGGAAACAACCTCTGCTAACCATATTTATCTGCCTATTTGTGCAAATGATAGGGCACTGTTGCTACAACTATATCTTTTTGATTCATCAGATAAGAGCGAATGAACAGGCTGGTCTGATTATGCAGGATCGCCTGCCACCAATGTTTGGTAATGAACTGTGGAATCAATACGGTAATATGGTCTGTAGTAGCGGTCTTCCACTCTACGGTATCGATAAATTTCACCAGTGGGCGGATAATGCTGCGGTAACGGGAACGAAGCACGATCAAGCGTACCCCCGGGTTCCATTCCTCCCATTTCTGCTCCATCTTGTGAATCTCCTCTTCATCAAAACCAACGTAGACTGCCACCACATTATCTGTT
Organism: Paenibacillus sp. FSL H3-0321; assembly: GCF_038002865.1. Lineage (NCBI taxonomy): Bacteria > Bacillati > Bacillota > Bacilli > Caryophanales > Paenibacillaceae > Paenibacillus > Paenibacillus sp. FSL H3-0321. Next base: position 637,337 of record NZ_JBBODH010000001.1, read on the forward strand.
AACGACTTCGCGTAACTGATCGAATGCAGCACAGCGCGTGTCACACCCGCAACCGGAACAACAACGGTACTTCCTTTAATCAGCGGTTTATCCGTAGCAGGACAAATGCGAAGCTGATCGGCTATATTCATATAATGACGGTGAATGCGGTGGAATACGAACATGACAACCGGCAGGAAGATGAAGGCCATCCACACACTGGAAAACTTGGTGATGATAAAGATAAGCGTAATCGTCAGGGTAGTCAGCATGCCGATTGTATTAACTACAAATTTATTCTGCCAGCCTTTCGGCTTCGTTTTGAACCAGTGCACCATCATGCCAAGCTGCGACAGCGTAAAAGGGATAAATACTCCGACTGCATACAGCGGAATCAACCCTTCTGTATTTCCGTGGAAAGCAGCTACAAGCACAGCCGACAATACTCCGAGAAAAATTATACCATTAGAGAAGCCCAGACGGTCTCCCCGGACCATGAAGGCGTGAGGCAAATATTTATCTTTGGCGAACATGAACGCGAGCAGCGGAAACGCCGAGTAAGCTGTATTCGCCGCCAGGAACAAGATGACAGCCGTTATCCCTTGAATGAAAAAGTACAAACCACCCCGGCCAAACGTAGATTCGGCAATTTGCGACACGACGGTGGATTTCTCATTCGGAGTAATCCCATACCAGTAAGCCAGCAGCGTAATGCCGGTGAACATCAATCCGAGGATGCCCCCCATCAGCATCAAGGTTTTGGCGGCGTTTTTTTCCGCGGGAGCTTTGAAGTTCGGAATGGCATTCGATACCGCTTCTACCCCGGTAAGTGCCGAACAACCGGAACTGAAGGCTTTGAGCAATAGGAACAGGCTGACGTTAGAAACGGCGGAACCGATTTCCGGGATTTCGGCATGAGCGCCGCCTGTAATATATTTGTACACCCCGGCAATGATGAGTACAAAGATAGAAAACACGAACAGATACACCGGGATGGCAATAAATGAAGCGGACTCCGTCACCCCGCGGAGATTGATAATCGTCAAGATCAGAATGACGGAGACTGCAATAAGTACAGTATGGTTATGAAGACTCGGAAAGGCCGATGTGATCGCATCCGTTCCCGCCGAAGCACTAACTGCAACCGTAAGAATGTAATCTACCAATAAAGAGCCGCCAGCCAAGAGGCCGGTAGGAACGCCCAGATTGCTTTTTGCCACGATATACGCTCCGCCGCCTTGCGGATAGGCAAAGATGGTCTGGCGATAGGAAAAAATAAGGATGGCCAGCAGGCCCAATACGGCTAATGCAATCGGCAATGAATACCAGATGGCGGTGAAGCCCGCGGCCACCAGTACAATCAGGATTTGCTCCGTTCCGTAGGCCACAGACGAGAGTGCATCGGAAGACAGAACAGCCAGTGCTTTCACCTTGGATAACTTTTCATGATCGAGTTCGTTCGACTTCATCGGACGCCCGATCAATAGTCGTTTTACCTTGCTTACCATTGTAGTAACAGTTCCTCTCTTTGTTGAGTTGAAACGGTAATACCGCGCGCCGTTTTCATTGGCAGGTTTCATAAATGCAGGCACAAAAATAAGCATACGGAAATGATCCGCATGCTTACGCATGCTCATTATCCCACCCTTGCTTACGAGGTTAGCTGGCGGATTCGGGCTGTGGTAGCCCTACGGTTCCGGTCAAACTGACCTGCTTCCGATTCACCCCATTGACGTCACCGTCAAGTTTGGTTCCCCCGTTTTTCCTTGCGGAAAATTCAGCGCATATTCAACTTCTCACAAGGACTAATAATAGTCTACAATAGCTTTTCAGTAAAGCGGTGAAAAAAATGAAAAAAGAATGAAAAAACATCCAAAAAGCTCAAATCTAAGATCGGGGATAAGTGAATCTTTCATTCTCTTTCATTATCCCAGCGTTCCGTGATTTTTGAGTATTTTGGATGTTAATTGTGACAAAAATTAAGGAAATATTTATGCTCTAAATTCTGCTTAGCCTTTTCTTATTCTGCTGGCTCTTCCTTACGCCCGGTCCAGAGCAAAATTGCGATTAGAGCAAAAGCAATCAACGCAAGCAGAGGTACCGTAATGAACCCTAAAAAGTTCAAATAATCCTCATTGCAGGGTACACCAATTGTGCATGGCAAGATTTTACTGAGTGCAGGAATTTTCTGCTCTGCGTAGTGATACAGAGAGATGCTCCCGCCTATCAGACATAAAGGCAGCACATAAGGAATGATGCGTTTATCTCCCCGGTACGTGGCAATTCCGAGCAGAATCAGCTGAGGATACATAAAGATACGCTGGAACCAGCATAGCCTGCAGGGTTCATAATGCAGCACTTCACTAAGATACAAGCTTCCTGCTACAGCAATTACGGAAACAAACCAAGCCAGATACAAGCAGTGGCGTCTGCAGAAGGTAGAGAATTTCATCATTTGGCATCCGCCGAATCAAGGGCGATTTGCACCTGCGAGTCGATGGCTTCAATATCAAAGGCCTTGTCTACCTTGACTCCATTAACAAATACAGTAGGAGTAGAGGTCACTTTGCTGTCTTCGGCCAGCTTCATATCTCTCTGCAGTTCACTTTCATAGGTGCGTTCCTCAATGTCTTTACGCAAGAGGTCAAAATCTATCGGCAGGTTCTCTTTCTGCGCCAGGCTTACCAGGTAATCAGCGGTCGCCCACTCTTCGCTCTCCTCGCCCTGATTAGCATAGATTGCGTCATAATAGGTCCAGAAAGCTTCACTGTTCTGATGATAGACAGATAAAGCTGCTAATGACGCTGTTTCGGAATCCGGTCCGATAAAGGCCATATTTACGAAGTAAAAGGCCGCTTTGCCCGGAGTTACGTATTTTTCAACAAGCTGAGGTTTGATGGTACCGGTAAAGTCTGAACACGCCGGACATTTATAATCCCCGAATTCAACAATTTTGACTGGAGCATCCTCTTTTCCAAGTCTGTGCATCTCGCTGTAATTAAAGTCAGAGTTCCCTTTTGGAATCAGCATGATTAGAGCGACAAAGATAATGATAACTGCTGCTACCGTGCTGAAGATCAGAATTCTCGTTTTTTGCTTCTGCTTTTCCTGTTCTGCCCTGCGCTTTTCCTGCTTGCTCTGTTGGGGAGCCGCGGCACTGTTTCGTTTGTTTTTGCTCAAAGAGAGTTCCTTTCCGTCCACTCAGGACCCGGGTAATGAAAGTCATATAATTTAAAATTATATAATTAAAGTTCTCTCTTTGGCAAACTTCCATAGCAAACTTCAGCTCACACCGCCTTTGTTTTCAACTAAGCCAAGATAGACTCTGCTGTGTGTACGCGGGTTATTAAACAGTTGAAACAGCACAAAGGAAGCCACGTTTGGAATGAGCAGCGAGACAATCATCAAATGATTCTGAGTACAAAGATGCTAATTAAACTTTCTTACCCGACAAGAAACGACTCGAATCGGTCTCCCAATGCTAAATTGTGGTATTGGATCACACACAAAAAAGGCAATGCGCTAATTCTGCGCTAGTGCCTTTTTTGTGTAATGCTAAATAAGTTTATGCTCCAGCTTCCTCCGTCAAAAACTGCAGCTTCAATAGCTTAATCCGGGAAATCCGCTTGTTCTCAGTTTCCTCTACCACGAACAGATGGCCGTCGAATTCAACGGTTTGCCCTTTTTGCGGCGGATTGACTTCTAACTTGGAGTATAGCCAGCCGCCTATAGTATCATAGTCTTCCGTCTCCATATGAAGCCCCAGCGTGTCGTTGATCTCTTCGATCAGCATGAGGCCGTCTATGGAAAACTCATCCTCCCCTAGTTGCTCAACACCGGGACGCTCCTCATCGAACTCATCCTGAATTTCTCCGACAATCTCCTCCATAATATCCTCAAGCGTAACCATGCCTGACGTACCGCCGTATTCGTCAATCAGAATGGCGATTTGAGTCTTCGCCCGCTGCATCACCTTCAGGAGTGCACTGATCTGAATGGACTCTGGAACGGTAAGAATCGGACGAATCAATTCGTTGTACTTCGGCGCCTGATCCCGGATTAGATCCTTAATATGGATAAAGCCAAGAATATGGTCCTTATCGCCATCACAAACCGGATAACGCGTTCTCATTCCGTCAAAGGCAATCTCAAGGTTCTCTTCTGCCGTCAGATGACTGTTAAGACAGATCATTTCGGTTCGGGGGATCATAATCTCTCTGGCCATCGTATCGGCAAATTCAAAGATATTGTCCACCAGAGTCATTTCTGTATTGTCGATCAGCCCGCTCTTGTTGCTCTCCTGCATGAGGATGCGGATTTCTTCCTCTGTATGTGCCGTGGCCAGCTCTGAAGCCGGTGCCAGGCGGAAGAAACGCAGCAGTCCGCCTGCTAACCCATTGACGATCCAGATAAATGGATACATGATCCGGTAGAAGACGTTCATCGCACCTGCCGTTAGCAGAAGCACCTTCTCCGCTTTGTTCACCGCAATCGTCTTGGGTGCCAGCTCGCCTAGTACAATATGCAGCACCGTGATGAACATAAAGGCAATAATGAGGGAGATCACATATACGGTTGTTTCACCGAAGCCTAGGCTTGTTACAAGCGGTCCCACAATCGTAGCTATGGCCGGTTCACCCAACCAGCCGAGTGCGAGCGAGGCAAGCGTGATACCAAGCTGGCAGGCGGACAGATAAGCATCTAGATTGTGGACAATATTTCTTGCTGCAGGTGCTCTTTTACTGCCCTCCTCAATCAGTGCTTCAATGCGGCCGCTTCGTACCTTGACCATCGCATATTCAACCGAAACAAAAAAGCCATTAAACAGCACAAGCAAAAGAATAAGACCTACATGTAATATACCGGGTAAAGGGTCGCTCAATTTATACTCCTATCCACCGTTCTTCGTATCGGGTGGATAGGCCCACCTCCTTCGATTTTTCAAAATGTTAGCTAGTGAAACGCCAAACGTTCCTTTCAGTATCAATTTCCCAATGCCTTCAACTCCTGACTAGAATCACGGATTATAAATATATACATTATTATATTATTACTCACTCCATAAAAACAGGTGTAAACCGGAGTAAAAATATGATCTAGTTTTCCTTCTTATGGACATACTCCGTATAAAAGGTATAAAACAAGGTTAACGAATGCAAAAAAACGTTGTCGATGCGCTTTTATATATGTTAAATCTTCTGCACCCCCTCCGTCAAACTTGACGCGTTCAGCTTTGCCTCCAAAAGAGGTGAACTGACTATATAACTGCGGTAGGAGCGCTATCAGGTTTTTTTGCTTTTGCGGCCTATTTACAATCGGTTCAGCGCGATTATCCAATCCTCCAATTTCACTCAAAAAAACGGCAGCCCCCATTTACAGGCGGACTGCCGTTTACAAAATGTCTTCTATGGATAGTTGTTCAGGGGATTAACGGAAGTTGCGGGCGACCGGCGGATTTCCGATGACTCCCGGATACTGGTAAGCAAGCGGCTCATCGAAGGTGGCATAATCGAAATAAATCATCAGCAGCACAGTTCTCTGTCCGGTAGCTGGATCACTGATAATGATATGATCCCGTCCGGCTGCTTCCAGCACGCCTTTGTAAACCTTGGCATTCCAATCCTTGTTGTTCTCATATGTGAAATAAAAGGTCCCGATCTTGCCCAGGTTGAGGCGGAAAATGTTCTCAATGTAGGATTGTTCAAAGGCCGGGGCTGTGGTCGGCATCACGCTTCCTGTAGGCGTCATGGGGCTCCCGCTGGTGACTTGAGGCGGCATGCTGCCCATGTAGCCGCTGGCAGGCATTCCGCCTCCGTTCATGCCAGTGGAAGAAGAAGTACTGCCAATCATATAAGTAACGGGACGGTAAGGTTGACCTATCATTTGTGTAAAACCTCCTAAAAGTTTTGTCAGCATTTGCTTCCTTGAATACACTTCGTTTAGAACATGTTGCGACATCACAATTTTCGCTTACCAGTTTCAGCGGGGGGAGACAGACTACGGAAGCATACTGTCTCTCCCCGCTGGGCCGGGTGTACTAATATACAGCCGGGCAATCCGCGCTGGTTGGAGTAAAGAAGCAATGAGCTTTGAAGCGGCCGGTGTTCTGCTGGTTATACCAGGTGGCGGGACATTCGCCTACAGGACGGAAGAACCATAAGGCATTAGAGGCCGGCCAGCGTCGTTCTCCGGCGATGACTCTTTTGGCCAGGCGAATATCGGATTCCCGGGCACGCTGATAGAAGTACCCCTTCTGGGGCGCTTCAAAGCCACCTGGACTTTGAAACACCATATCGTTAATATTGCGGATATTGTTGAAGTCCAGGCAATTGCCGAGAATCCGGTTGACGCCGACATTCCCGACCATAAGCATGCCGGCCTCTCCGTCCTCTTCGGCCTCCGCCCGCATCAGCCGCGCAAGCACCTTCACATCTTCCGAGTTCGCTTTGATGACGGCCACACATTCTCCTCCTTTTGCTTCGTAGCAGTTCTGAAGGCATCCGCTTCTTGCCGGACTTCTTGCAAAACCTGCTTCGCAAGCTTCCACATCTCTTGACTGCTCGCTGTATTGTATGTGCATTCGCCTAAGAGGTGACAGTTCACGCCTATTTTCTTCCCGCTACTTGGATTGCATAGTTATGGCTCATAAATCATTTTGCGGGTCATGCCACCGTCAATGATAAGCTGTGCTCCTGTAACGAAATTATTATCCGGTGCCGTTAAATAGAGACAGGCTCTGGCGATGTCCTCCGGTCTGCCTACCCGTCCCGAAGGATGCTGGCTATGGTCAATCTCACGCAGCTCCGCATAATCTCCCGTCTCAATCCAGCCCGGACTGATGCAGTTTACCGTGATGTCATCTTTCCCCAGCGTAACCGCCATGGCATGGGTCAGAGCAGCGATGGCTCCCTTGGACGCCGCATAGGCTTCCGTATTCGGTTCTGACATTAATGAACGGGTTGATGACAGATTTACGACGGCTCCGCCTTGCGGATTATTGCGCATAACTTTGGCCGCTTCCCGGGTTGCCAGAAATACACTGCGTGCATTGGTATTGAGTACTTTATCCCATTCCTCCACTGACAGCTCGTACAACGTAGAGGTATGCGGATTCGCTATGCCTGCATTATTGATCAGAATATCAATGGTCCCGTACTTAGCTGTTGTGTGGGCAACCCAGTGCAGTAATGTCCTCCTCCTTGCTTACGTCGCAAGCGACAAATTCAGCAGTTCCGCCTTGATTGCAGATTTCGGCTGCCGCCATGCCTCCTGTGCTTTCATCGAGCTCTGCGATAATTACGCTGGCTCCCTCGGATGCATAAGCTTCGGCGATCGCTCTGCCAATACCATGGCCGGCTCCAGTGACAATTACAGTTTTATGCAAATAATTCATCATTTCATAGCTCCTTGTTAGTTATTATTAGGTATAGATCCAGACAATATAAATATCCCCTTGCTCCACAGACCGGAAACAAGGGGATTGTACAGTACTCAGCTCTATTGTAAACCGAACCAAATTCGTATCACAGACAGTTAAATCAATCAGCTGTGGAGTAATGCAGGCTGCGCTGAAACCCGTGATATCTTGTACCTTGGTAAGTCAACACACCTCTGTCTCCTTCTGCGCTCATGCCGAACTCATTTCCGTCCACTTTAAATTCCATCCTGGCGCCTTCGTCCGTCTCATAGGTCAAATAGTAGGTTGTACTGGTGCGGCTGCTCTGATTCTCATCCTGAAGCTGCTGCTGGCGGACTTCACTGCGCTTGCTGACGATCCGGGCAGGAACGGTCAACAGGGGTGAGCTGTTGTTCCGGCTCCATTGAAGCAGCCCCCTGCCAGCAGATACAGCGACAATGCCAATCATCAGGGCGAGAAAAATCGGTATTACCGTCCCGGTAAGATCAAACATCCAAGAAGAATCCGGGCCTATCCCCATGACTTATTCCTCCTTAATCCCCATTTTTCAGCTTTCCGCATGACTGCAGTCGCTTCTGTACATGTATATGCCTGTTCCGGTTCATACAGCATCACAAAAAGATGAAAACCATATTCGCCGTTAGCAGACGACGACTGGCTGCCTACCAAAAAGACCACCCGGCTCTCAGCTTTGAGAACTCAAGTGGTCTTTAAAAACGTTCATTCTGCCTATCAATATTAAGCATGTACAAGATCTAAGAGTTGCTTGGTTTCGTTCTCTTCTTCCGGAAGCATTCCGTTGTCCGCCCAGCAGGCTCTGCATTGTTCTTCAGTTTCACAGAGGTGTGCATCATCACAGTTATAGCATAATTGCAGAAGGTTTCTAGTCATATAATCCGTTTCAAAAGTTGTCATTGTAATCTCTCCTATTCGGAATGAAAGTTTGTGAAAAAATGAACTTGCTTTCTATGTGTTAAATATATCACACGCTCAGCGCTTTGTCATGTGATTTTTTTCACATTTTTAAAGAAAATTTTAAATACGTTTTTTTGCTTCATTCTACGTCCAGAACATCAATACATTCGGTTGGTATAGCTGTCTTGCAGTGAAGCTTTTACTTTTTCTGCGTTCATACCAGGAAGTTTGGCATGATCGGATATCATTTGAGCAACATTCGGCAATTCAGCCTTTGTAATCCAAGAGTCAGGATTCCACAAACTGGAGCGCTTTAACGATTTTGCACAATGCATATAACATTCTTCCACTTCAATGACTATGCCTACCAGCGGAGTCCGCCCATGAGATTCCATTCGGACAAGCAGCTCTTCATCACGGACAATATAAGCATGACCATTCACTCTGAGCGTTTCTTCCAGACCCGGAATGAGGAAGATAAGGCCCGCGTTTGGATTGGACAGAATATTCCTTAACGAATCCATTCGTCGGTTACCGGGCCGTTCAGGTATGACAAGATGGTTGTCATCCAGAACAAGTACAAAACCCGGCAAATCCCCTCTGGGTGAGACATCACATAACCCCTCCGCATCCGAAGTGGCCATGATCAACAATGGTGACTTAGAGATAAACTGGCGGCAATGCTCATCCAGAGCATCAATCGCTTTGTTCTTCACCAGTTCGCTTGGATAGCCGAGTATAGCACGCAATTCCTCTACTGACTTGATTGTATTAAAATCTTGCATCTTCTTCACTCCATATGTATGAATTTCATAGATTCACCTGCTACTTATTGTAACACAGGGATGAATTGACAAGTGGAGCCGGCTTTGCCGTCCTCAAAAGGACGGTATCCGTTTCAGCGAGAAATAGAAGGATAATTTATACCGTGAAGCATATAAATTCTTATATTTTGAAAAAAAAGAGACTGCCATCTGCAGCCTCCCCGCTAAATCAACTCACATTACCCGCCAGCTTACGCCCCCATTGGTCGTCTGCAGCAGGATAGATCGTCGATTTTCTTTTTTCTCAATTAAGAGCCAGCCAACATCCTTTGAAATAAACTGCAGCTTTACAATCTCCGGATATTCCAAAAGCTTGGATTGCAAAACGCTGCTGGCCGGAAGTGTTGTCCAGGTTGCTCCCGCATTAATCGTCTTATACATCAGATTTCCTTTCAAGGCCCAGCCGAGTTGAGAATTTAAAAAGGCAGGAGCCAGGTGGCGGTTGATCCCTGTCTGGATACCCAGACCGAACGAAGTGAATGTCCAGCTTTCTCCGCTATTGGCGGTAAAATATCCATTATATGTGATGGAAGCTTCCTTATCTTTCTGGCAGGCCACCGGCAACCACCCGGATGTGCTGTTATTGCCGAAAAATTCCGGTTCTCCGGTGATCACTTTGTCGCAGCCTCTCCACTGTTCATTCACTAGAAACTCCGGTCCCTGACTCCAGGTTGCTCCACCGTCCTTAGTCGTGTAAATCTTGGGCAGCGCTCCGGTCTGGAGGGTCACGAATCCACGGTCTGTATCCTTAAAGATCATCCCGGTCGTCACGCCCGCCATCGGAATTGCATGATTTGGCAGCTTCGGATTATATTGCTCGTTCTGCATAACCATATTCCATGTGGCCCCCCCGTCTGCCGTTGCATACAGCGCTTTGCTTGCTTTAGTGGCATTGATATCCCAGGAGGTCATCAGCCATCCATGGCTCGGAGAGCTGAAGTAGATGGAAGAGATCGTATTCGCATCCGGAAAAGAAGAGATTTTCCAGCTCAGTCCGCCATCGGTTGTACGCAGCACAACGGTTTCTGTTGTTCCAAAAGCACTTCTTATTATCCAGCCGTTCTCAAGATCGGTAAAGAAAATCTCTTGGCTGTACACCGGATTAGACAGAAACTGCACATTCGCAGAAGGTGAAATATTCGCCCAGGTTTCCCCGTTATCTTTGGTCATATAGATCCGAAGCTCATTTTTGGTAACACCCCAGGCCAGTCCTGCAGAAGCGGTTAACAATCTGAAATCCGTAAGCCGGGTCTGTATTTGATATTTGGGTGTATCTTTATTGACTAAGTTTTTGGCATCGGGTGTAATCAGGGTAATCGTCTGCCCTTCTTCCGGCGCTTCCGTCGGCTGAGGTGGCTGAGTGGGCTCAGGAGCAGGAGAAGAAGAGCAAGCCGAGAGTATGAGTAGGCTCAGGAGAACCACCAGTAGCGTTCTCAGAACCTTGAAATCTGCTGTTTGGGATGACAAAGCTCTCTCTCCTCTTCTGTTATCGTTTATTTTTGATTCAGTTTGCTGTTTTTGTATCCGTATAGAAAATAGATCAGTAGTCCGACAGCCAGCCAGATGACAAAGCCGATCCAAGTCTCTCTCCCCAGATTATACATTAAATAAGCGCAGGTTGCCGCACTAAGCAGCGGGATGTATGGCACCCAAGGCACCGTGAACCCTCTCTTCAGATTCGGATGGGTACGGCGCAGTACAATTACACCCAAGGATACCACGAGAAAAGCGAAGAGTGTCCCAATGCTGGTCAGGTTAGCCAGCCGGTCCAGTGGAACAAACCCGGTGAGCACAGCGATCAATCCGCCGACCATCCAGGTGCTGCGCACGGGGGTATGCGTCTTGGCGCTTACCTTGGACCAGCTTTTCGGCAGCAGCCCGTCCCGTGAGATCGCGAACAAGAGACGGGTCTGGCCGAAGAGCATAACAAGCAGAACTGTGGTCATCCCGGCGATAGCGCCTACAGAGATTAGACCGGCAATCATATTCTGGTCCACGAATCGCAGGGCGTAGGAAACGGGATCACTGACATTCAGGCTTTGATAAGGCACGATCCCTGTCAGAACCAGTGAGACAGTAATGTACAGCACGGTACAGATTGCAAGGGATGAAATGATTCCGATAGGCAAATCACGCTGCGGGCGCTTCACCTCTTCCGCTGCAGTCGATATGGCATCAAAGCCGATATAGGCGAAAAAGACGGTAGCCGCCCCATTCACCACCCCATGGAAGCCAAACGGTAAAAATGGCGTCCAGTTCTCCGGTTTCACATAGAAAAATCCCGTAACTATGAAGAGAAGCACTACAGACAGCTTAATCACAACCATAATTGCATTAAAGCGGGCCGTTTCCTTGACTCCGCGGGTCAACAAATAGGAGATCAGCAAAATAATGATCATGGCGGGCAGATTTACATAAGTGTCTTTGTCCGCATTATAAGCCCCGGAGAGTGCTGTGGGCAAATGCAGGCCGAAACCATCCAGCAGGCCCTGGAAGTAGCCTGACCATCCGCTGCTTACCGCCGCTGCCGCAACCCCATATTCCAGCACCAGATCCCAGCCCAGAATCCAGGCCAGCAATTCGCCGAAAGCGACATAGCTATAGGCATAAGCGCTGCCGGACACCGGGAGCGTTGAAGCAAATTCTGAATAACACAGTGCGGACAGCACGCAGGCAAACCCGGCGAGAATGAAGGAGAGCACAAGGCCCGGCCCGGCATGCTCCGCGGCTGCGACTCCTGTCATAACAAATATCCCGGTGCCGATAATGGCCCCTACACCAAGTGTTGTAAGATCCAGCGCACCCAGTGTCTTGCTTAGTTTAGCGCCATCGGCGCTTTGAGGCGCGGTCAGCGGTTTTTTGCGGAATAAATCCATTCTTAAATTCTCTCCTGTCGATGAAATGAGTGTAGAACTCCTATGGTGCCGTGGTTAGCAGCTTCATGCCCAGTCCGATAAAAATTGGCCACTTTGGGAGTGCACCGGCAATCTTAAACAGGGTGAACTGCTACGATGATGTCTTCACAATGATTGACAATCCCAGTGCCGGACCCGGAATAAGTTTTCAGCAGAATGCCAGCCCCAAGATACATAAATAGTGCAGCAATACTAAACATAGCTACCTCCTCTCTGCGAAAGCGCGTTGTTAGCTTGCCCGTTTTCGGGTAATGGATTAAAAACAAGCTGCTTGAAAACACTAACTCCAGAGCTTATGATGGATAAGATTGGACACAAAAAAATCGAAATTCGGAGGAGATGGAACAATGGCCCCCCCATTTAAGCCCAATCGTGTCGTAGTTATCGGTACCGGTGCAGTCGGTACAACAACCGCATATACGCTGCTTCTGCGCAGACGGATGCCTGAATTGGTACTAATCGATGTTAATCATCAGAAAGCGCTGGGTGAAGCGCTGGACATGAACCACGGCATGCCGTTTGTCGGCGGTGTAAAGCTGTGGGCAGGAACCTATGAAGATTGCCGGGAAGCGGATATTATTATCGTAACCGCCGGCGCCTCCCAGAAGCCGGGTGAGACCCGGATTGATCTTCTGCGAAAGAACATCGCGATTTTTAAAGATATCATCCAAAAGATTACGAAATACAATCAGCATGCCATTCTGCTGATTGCTACGAATCCGGTAGATATCCTGGCTTATGCCACTCTTAAGATCAGCGGTTTCGACCGCAGACGGGTCATCGGTTCCGGCACAGTGCTCGACAGTGCGCGGTTCCGCTATTTGATCGGTCTTCATAAAGAAATAGATCCCCGCAGCATTCATGGTCAAATTATCGGTGAACACGGTGACTCCGAGCTTCCGGTATGGAGCCTTGCCAATGTGGCCGGTATCGATTTGGGCTTTGATGAAGCGGAACGCAAGGAGATCTTTGAAGACACCAAGAACGCCGCCTATGAAATTATCGACGCCAAAGGTTCTACCTCATATGCGATTGCTCTTGCCCTGGACCGGATCGTGGTTTCGATTCTGCACAATGAAGGCGCTGTGCTGAATGTCTCCACGCTGCTGAACAACTATAACGGAGTTTCGGATGTGTTCCTCGGTGCTCCATGTGTTGTTGACCGCTCCGGCGTTCGCGAAGTGCTGGATCTGCCGCTGAGTGAAGACGAAAAGGCAATGTTCCAGAAATCTGCAGAGAAGCTTAAAGCGGAAATTTCCAAGCTTGAATTGTAACCATTTTACTGGTTAGCACGGGGCTGTCCTGGTCATTTCGATGACCGGGACAGCCTTATTTTATGCTTACGGCACGCAAAAGAAACCGCCCTTCAAGCGGATGGAATATTAACCCCGCGAATAGAAGGACGGATTTTCCTTAAGTACTATAACATGAATCTTTTTTGCCTGACAATGACATTAATTTAATGCTTAAAATTTCCAAGAGCGTTCTGGACCCTTGAGACAGAGTTATTTTGTGACTGGCAATTTGTAATACTCTTTCAGCACTTGCTCCGCTTCCTTACCATAAATATCAAAACCATTGTTGGACGAAGCCTCTTCCAGAGCGTAGAGCTTTGTGCTCCAATCCCACCAGAAGAAACCGGCGAACCAAGGCTCATTCCAAAAGGTTTCAAGTGCCGAACGATAAAAGTTAGCCTGCTCACTTTCCGAATGAGGCAGATCCTTATGCGTAAAGTCCCACGGCATAGTGGCACAGCCGAGTGCGCTGCGGCAGCCAATTTCGATAAAAACAAGCGGCTTGTTGAATCTTTCGGCTAAAGCCTTAAGCCGGGGTTTCTGCTTCTCCCAGGCGGTGAGCATATTCTCATAGGAATCCCCTGGCACAGAGGCTACAGGATAATATGCGCTGGTTCCGATGAGATCGACCGCATCCAGCCACTGAATCCCTTCTTCTTTGCCATGATTGGCATTGTAAACGATGGGGCCGGTATACAGGCTCTTCACCTCACGGATAACTTCCCGCCATTCTGCTTCCCTATATTCTGTAGCTACCATTTCACAGCCGATACAGAACATTTCGCAGCCCAGCTCCTCTGCAAGCTCCGCATAATGCTTCAAGAAATTCGTGTAGGACTCGAACCAGGCTGCCCAATAAGCGTCTCCATCCTCAGGAAAGCCGATTCGCGCTCTCCAAATCCCATCTCTGGAGTTGACTACAGGCTTCAGGCAGACCTTCAGGCCCTGCTCCTTCGCATTCCGCACCGCATGTTCGATATCCCGATCTGTCGGTGTGTAACCGTAATCAAAATGAATATCTGTTGAGAACACTGTATCCTGCCAGGTCCAGAAGGACAAAGCGATCCACTCACTTCCGGTATCAGCCAGCTTTTTCATCGAATCCGCAGCATAATCTTTCCGGTACTCTCCTCTTTTTGTTTCCCAGCCATAAGTCATTCCTTTATAAAAAACTTCCTTCATCCCCACGTCCTCCTACTAATTTAGTAATAACATGTTATTTCGTGTACCGATAACCTTAAATAATTACCAGCTATATTAAAGCCTCAATAACAGTTAGAATAAATCAAAAACAAAATAATAACAAGTTGTTTTTGTTATTGAAGAGAAGCCTTAACCACATGAGTCATTTAGCGGCATCTGGATAACAGCAGAGGAAAAGAATTGTACACTGAACTTTACGGGCTGCCCCCCTTTTCAAGTTAGCAATTGTGCAAAAAGAGACATAGTTAACTTAACATTAGTTATGTTAACTATTATTCTGGATTTATGCCTTTTACCAGTGCTTCTGATGTAGAAAGAAAATTAAGCATTAGACAAGCCCCCACTAAAAACAGCGGCAGCTGTGGACGATAAAGTCCTGGGTTGTACTTTATTGATTCGGATATCTTTGATCCACTTGTTGCGACGTTTGTTATTTTACTCACCTTCTAATAAATTGCATAATAGAAACACTTTATTTATAAGGGTTTAAGATGTTGATACAACATGACTTTCATGTGGTTTAACAGGAGAAAGGAGGAGAGAAGAGTGCAGGCTTTGCAAGTAACATGGAAAAAGCACCCAAACTCAGGCGCTTTAAAATAAGCTAGTGCTCTATCCGGCTAGTAATTAAAGAATAGTTGGATATAAGCGTTTCAATTTGATTCTCGCGTCTTGAGTGGTGAACTGCCAGTTTACTTTCGAGCCTGCTGCGTTGCGTTGCTGTGTCCAAGTACTTACTTGTTTTTTGAAACTTTCCATATCAGGAAGTGGTTTTTCCAGGGCTTGCCGCGACATAATGCCAATTTCAATTTCCGCCATATCCAGCCAGCTCCCATGTTTTGGCGTATGATGCCATTCAAACCGATTCGCAATACGGTGAGCTTCCTCCGGTGAAAATGCCTTATAGAGCGAGGCAGTCGAATGCGTATTGAGATTGTCGGTGATCAGGACCACTTTCTTGGCATGCGGGTATAGGACATCCGATGTATACTTGAGCACCTGGGCGAAATCTACAGCTGTCCGGGTTGTGGTGACGATGGTTTCACGTTTGCCCGCAAGCGGTTCAAAGATCTTAAAGACATCGGCAACGCCGTTACGCTCATACTCCGAATCCACTTTTTCAGGCTGACCCGACGCACAGGAAATTCGGGTTTCTTTGATCAGTTGCTTATTGGTTTCATCGATGCAAACAACCGGACGCTTGGGATCATAGGGACGCTGATAGACATCCAGTACATCCTCCATTTTGGCTACAAATTCTGCACTGGCTTCTGGAATGCACCATTCCTTGACGAGCCACGGTTTAATCTCGTTTTTTTCATAATTTCGCAAACGGTGCTGTCGGTTATATATTCGACCACCTCCAGCCGAATGAGTTCATCCGCGATGGCTTTGTATCGTCCAGCGCGAACGCCCATCCGGTGGCGCGGAGCAGGCGATGGCACAAATTCTCGCTTCGATCTCACCCGTTACCTTACGATGATGGTTTTCTTGTTTCTTTCTGCCTAACTCAAATATTAAGCCCCAGGCTATGCCTGGGAAAACTGAACAGGAAGTACCGTGAGGCATGATGAAAGAAAGTCCCCGTTTGCTATACTGAGAAATGGTTTCGCCAGCCAAATTCTCAAGCAAAGGGGGACGCTACCCATGGGTGGTAGCAGTCTAGCCCACACCCGGTGGGATTGTAGTTGTCCTATCATATTCATCCCAAAATTTCGTCGAAAAGTCTTCTTCAAGGAGATCAGGAAAGAAGTTGGGGGAAATTCTAAGGACGTTATGTGAGTACAAGAACGTAGAACTGGTAAAAGGGAGCATCAGTGCGGATCATGTGCATATGTACGTGAAGATACCACCGAAATTGAGCGTATCCGAATTTATGGGATATCTCAAAGGCAAAGCGCACTGATGGTGTTTGATCGCTTTCCAGAAATGAAGCAAGGGAGCGGCAGACACCTGTGGGCAAGAGGATATTTTGTGAGTACCGTCGGCATTAATAAAGATGTGATTCGAGAGTATATCCAAAAGCAGGAAGAAGCAGATATCATCGAAGACAAAGCACGAAAGTAACCCCTTCCAGGGGTAGCCCGTAATCATGGCTGGCGAAACCGCGCCTTTAGGCGCAGCCAGTACAATGCCCCTTATAGGGGCGATATCAAGCCACCCGTTGAACGGGTGGTTCTGTGACTTGGAGGGAGGAAATCCCGATGAAAGCAAAACGAAAATGGCTGGTATTGCTGGAACGCTGGTGCTGCTGGGTTTGCTGTGCTTCTGCGTGGCAGCGTATGCTGCTCCGTCCGGAGATGTGTCCAGAGCCATTGAAAGCACCTGGAACGATGCCTCGGCCCAGATCAAATCCGTCGTCAATAAAGTGGAGTTTCCGGCCATCGACCTGATCCTGGCGGTGTTTTTCTTCGTCAAGCTGGGGACGGACTATTTTGATTACCGGAAGCACGGACAGTTTGAGTGGGCGGCGCCCGCTATCCTGTTCGCCTGCCTCGTGTTTATGCTGACGGCGCCTCTGTACATTTGGGGGATTTTGGGGATGTAGCAAAAAATAGATCGAATTCTTATAGTCAAGGATTCGGTCTGTTTTAATTAGGATTTCAAATCCGTATTATGCTCATAGTCTCATATATTTTCTTCAAGCCATGCATGAACTATCTTTACATCCTCTTTTTGCATAAAAGGATGATCACTATTTTGAGAGATTTCCAACTTGCAATCATGTGATTTCGCGAAGTCCTTAACAATTTCCAGAGATTGCATACTGTCTTTTCTGCCGTAAAGGATTGAAGTTGGAATATTCCATTTTTTAACCGGATGTTCCTTTACAAACTTATAATAATCCCAACGCAGCAAATCAACAGAGGTTACAATCTCTTTTTGTATGCGTAGTTGTTCTTCTGTCACATCAAACCAATTAAACATCTGTTTAATTAGATATTCCATGTTTAATACAGGTGATTGGAACAGACAATTGACAAAATTACTATTTGTGTAAGCATTCAAACTGAAATACGCTCCCAAACTGCACCCAAACAAAGAAACATGATCCCAATTTGAAAAGGCATAGTCTCCAATTAGAGTAAGGTCATTAATGCCATTCCAAATGTCACAACGATAACTACTGTCCTTTCGTTCCCCGTGTTCAGGCAAATCGAAACTTAGCGTTTGATATCCTTTTTTCACAGCGATTTCAGCAAAATCTCTAGCATGTTCTTTGCATGACATTTTGCCATGAACATGGACATATACCTTGTCTGATCTATCACCCCAAATAATGGATGGGATGTTGCCAATTTTTATATTTTGAATTTTCATAGATACCTCCGACTGTTGAGGCATTACCCTCCATAGATTTCTGATTGTTAAGTTGCATGATCTTTTTAATTCTCCTTTCTCGACCTTTTATTTAAAAGAAATAAGCCGCAAAATATAAACAGACTAGTGCTCTATCCGGCTAGTAATTAAAGAATAGTTGGATATAAGCGTTTCAACTTGATTCTCGCGTCTTGAGTGGTGAACTGCCAGTTTACTTTCGAGCCTGCTGCGTTGCGTTGCTGTGTCCAAGTACTTACTTGTTTTTTGAAACTTTCCATATCAGGAAGTGGTTTTTCCAGGGCCTGCCGCGACATAATGCCAATTTCAATTTCCGCCATGTCCAGCCAGCTCTCATGTTTTGGCGTATGATGCCATTCAAACCGATTCGCAATACGGTGAGCTTCCTCCGGTGAAAATGTCTTATAGAGCGAGGCAGTCGAATGTGTATTGAGATTGTCGGTGATCAGGACCACTTTCTTGGCATGCGGGTATAGGACATCCGATGTATACTTGAGCACCTGGGCGAAATCTACAGCTGTCCGGGTTGTGGTGACGATGGTTTCACGTTTGCCCGCAAGCGGTTCAAAGATCATAAAGACATCGGCAACGCCGTTACGCTCATACTCCGAATCCACTTTTTCAGGCTGACCCGACGCACAGGAAATTCGGGTTTCTTTGATCAGTTGCTTATTGGTTTCATCGATGCAAACAACCGGACGCTTGGGATCATAGGGACGCTGATAGACATCCAGTACATCCTCCATTTTGGCTACAAATTCTGCACTGGCTTCTGGAATGCACCATTCCTTGACGAGCCACGGTTTAATCTCGTTTTTTTCATAATTTCGCAAACGGTGCTGTCGGTTATATATTCGACCACCTACAGCCGAATGAGTTCATCCGCGATGGCTTGTATCGTCCAGCGCGAACGCCCATCCGGTGGCGCGGAGCAGGCGATGGCACAAATTCTCGCTTCGATCTCACCCGTTACCTTGCGATGATGGTTTTCTTGTTTCTTTCTGCCTAACTCAGCTTCCAGTCCCTCAAATACAAAGCGTTTCGCTATACGTGGTATGTGTCTCACTGTATGCACTTTGAATGCGATTATACGTCCACTCTGTGTTTTCCGGGCGTTGGTCCAGCTTCAGCAAAATTTGCGCATGCTTGATGCGGTAGCCTTTTCCACCTTTCTGTACGAGTTTCTGCAAGTCATCGCGCTCTTCCTCTGTCAGTGTAACGATATATCGCGGCATCGGTATAACCTCCGCTTATGTTTGGATAATTATACCACCAACACGCAGAACTCCCACTACATTTTTCCGCCGGATGGAGCACTAGTATATTTATTTGATTTTCGAAAAATCAACTTTATAAGTTACTGAAAACTCTTTACCAGTATAAAGATAAATTAATTCTGCTGGCTTACTGAAATCAATTTTATTGATATCAAAATCTGCAATTAATAATTTTTTATAAGCTGGTGAATCAGGCCAAGAAGAGGTATGATCTGCCGATTCGTTTAATCCAACAATTTCTAGTGGCTGATAAAATTTTGAACCCTGTTTTAAAACAATGTTGAGGGAGTTTGCAAAATCAATGTCATCACCAAATGCTATAACTCTAAATGATAGCACATCAATCTGTGCAAACATCTTTGTAATATCTTTTGCATCTGCTAAAGTAAATTCTTTGTATTCATCAGCAGCAAAATAGGCCTCACTCGCAATCAAAGAATACGGAGTGACAAGTGTTGTCACTGGTTGCAAGAATTTCATTTTATCATATAGAATAGGGAAGGATTGACTCTTAGAATACTTGAAATATGTCTCATTACCGCCTAATCCAATTTTTATTGCATTTTTCATCTGTTGGTCGGATAGGTTGAAAATATTCCCTTTTATTGTTTTGCTAGACAACTTTTGGGTTGTTGTAACCTCTGTCTTTTTAGAACTAGAGGTTGGCTCAGCAAACACCACAGAAGAGCATAGTAGAGAGGTCGCCAAAAATACAGTTGCAACTTTCTTCAAGTTAAAAACACCTCATTCTATGTAATGATTCCATATTGCACCAATTTAAAATACTGGTATTTAGTTTCGGCACAATCTAAAAATCAGTGTTGATTTTTTCAAGCAGATAAGCGATGCCGATTGCATTCGTCTAAAATTCCAGCTTTGTACCGTACTTGCATGCGCTCTCCCTTACAATCATTCTTTTAGAAATCGGATGGTCCTCCTTCAGCTCCAACAGATCCCAAAGATTTCCGTATAAATCCTTAAAGACAGCAACTGTCCCGTACGATTGTTCTTGCGGCTCCCTTACAAATTCAATCCCCTTTGCATTCATTTCCTGATAATCTCTCCAAAAATCATCCGTGTTCAAAAACAGAAATACCCTGCCTCCAGCCTGGTTGCCGATAAACGGTTCTTGTTCAGATTTGGATGCTCTCGCGAGCAATATCGTTGTCCCGGTTGAACCAGGCGGGGAAATAACAACCCATCGTTTGTCTTGTTCAGGCTGATAGGTATCCTCAATGACTGTAAAATTCAGTTTTTCTGTATGTAATACGGCTCAAGCTGAACCTGCAGTCTGGACATGGCTTCTTCCTTCTCCCGGCTCGTAATATGCGTATAGACCGTCGTAGTCTGGATGGACGAATGTCCCAGCAGCTCCTGCACGGTACGCAAATCGGCCCCCTTGCGCAGCAGCATCGTGGCAAAGGAGTGACGCAGCTTGTGGCTGGAGTACGGCCGGCGGTGAACCATCGGCACTTCCTGCTGAAAACGGCTAAAGGTATCTGCAGCTATGCCCTGTATTCCCCGTATCGAGAGTCTGCGTCCTTTCTGAGAGATAAACATCGCCTCCTCTTTGCTAAGCCAAGGGGTGAGACGTTCGTTCAAGGCTTGCTGCAGAAAAGGGGCGACATCCTCCGGCACCGGCACATTGCGCCATTTGCGTCCTTTGCCAAATACACGCAGTGTACGCCGTTCTGCATTATAATCACTCAAATTCAGCGTATGAACTTCCCCCACCCGCAGCCCCATATAGGACATCAGTAAGAAAACGGCCAAATTGCGGCTCCGGTATTTGCCTTCTACAGCAGACAAAAACCGCTGCAGATCCACTTCATCCAGATAGACCGGCTCACGGTTTTTTTCGGTTTTGGATTTCTTGATCCCGGCTGCCGGATTGGCTGTCAGCAATTCCAGCTCAATGAGTGCCTTAAACAAGCAATTTACCGAGGCATGCTTGCGGTTACGCGTCGCATCGCTTACCCCGCGTTCACGGACCGAGGTCAGATAGGACACTACTTGAAGCTTTTTAACGGATTCCAGACTTCTGCCATTCAGGCTCCCAAGAAACTCCCGCACATCAGCAAGATAGGATTTTTGTGTGTACGCCGTAAATCCGGCATCCTTCATCCAGATCAGAAAGGCCTCAAGCTCTTCTTCATAGTCAGGCCCCAATTCGTTCATGTATGTCCTCCTCCCCCATGAATTCGACAACCTATTGTACCACAGAATTTAATACACCTTCATTTGTATTTGTACTTCTCCACATTGACGCATGTTTCTCTACCGTCAGCAAAAATTCCTGAAGTGCCGGCGATTTCCATTTCTTTTGATGGTAAACAGTTTGTGTAGCAACCCGCTGCGATTCATCATTCCAGTTGAGCCGGGCCAGCTTACCGGCGGCCAGCTCGCTTCTTACCGAAATCAGCGGCAGGAATGAGATGCCGAGGCCGGACATGACACACTGTTTGATCGCCTCGATACTCCAGAATTCCAGCTTGGGATCGGGAAACACCCCTTGGCTGTTCAAATGACGCTCAAATAAGATCCGGTAGGTACAGCCTGTTTCTGTAAACAGGATGGTTTCATTCTTAAGGTGCTGCGGTTCGACACTCTCCTGCTGCAGCAAAGGATGATCCGGCGGTGCAATGAGCGTCATCTCTTCATGAATCAATGTTTCACTGCACAAGTCTTTATATTCCGCCTCCGGCTGCAGCAGAAAAGCCAAATCCAGCTCACCGGAGCGGACGGACTCTGCCAGCTCCCAGCAGACGCCTGGTTTCAGTGTGATTTGAACCTGCGGATATTGTCCGCGGAATTCCTTAATGATGCCAGGCAGACGGAAGGCGGCCAGCGATTCTGGCGCACCAATCCGCAGGACTCCTGATACCTCATTTTCTGCACGCAGGGCATTCTGGGCCAAAGAGTGCATCCTGTGAATTTCCTGCGCATAAGGCAGCAGGCGGCGGCCGGCATCGGTCAGAATAATTTTTTTGCTGATGCGGTCAAACAAAGGCTGGCCAAGCTCTGCCTCCAGCGCTTGAATCTGCGCAGTAATACTGGACTGGGCATAGTCCAGCTTTTGAGCAGCACGGGTAAAACTGCCTACCTCCACGACTACTAGAAACGTAAATAAATGCCGCGATTCCATATGACTCTCACCAACCTTCCCAGGAGGAATGTATCATCGGTTTTTCGAATGGATAACATTCAAACTTTCCGTTTTTCCTATGGATACATTATCTGATACTCTATAACTAAATACAAGGTAAAAGGAAAGCGGGATCTTATTTATGAAGGAAACTCATACATTGCAACGAAACATCGGTATGCCGCAAGCCATTGCTCTATACATCGGAGCCGTGCTTGGTTCAGGTATTTTAATCGTACCCGGACTGGCCGCTGAAATGGCCGGTCCGGCTTCCCTGCTGGCCTGGGGATTCATGACCCTGCTGATTCTGCCTCTGGCTTTGTCGATGGGGCTCCTCTCCGCTAAATTCCCAAACGCCGGAGGTGTGTCCCATTTCGTCACTTTGGCCTTCGGCCCCAAGGCTGGAGCATTGGTAGGCTGGTTCTTCCTGATGTCAGTGCCCATTGGCGGACCTGTGGCTGCGCTGACGGGAGCCGGGTATATGACGGCCGCCATGGGCTGGGGGGACGGAGCCCGAATTGTTATCGCCGCCGTGATGCTGGCCATTGGCCTGATCACGAACTGGATGGGCATGCAGGTCGCAGGCAAAGTACAAATTGCCGTGGTTATCTCAATCATTGCTGTGCTGGTGTTCTCGTTTGCCACCGCACTCCCCCGCATGGAAAGCACGCATTTCACGCCATTTGTTCCCCATGGCTGGATGAGCATCGGGCAAGCGGCAGCTATTCTCTTCTGGTGTTTCATCGGCTGGGAGGCAGTCTCCCATCTTTCAGAAGAGTTCAAGGACCCGCAGCGTGCAGCTGTTAAAGGGGTTACCATCGCCGCTATTATAGTAGGGGTGCTCTATTTCTTATCCGCGCTGGCTACTGTTGGAACCCAAAGCTACCTCCGTGGAGGCGCTGATTCCTCGCTCGTCTGGATCATCAGCCAGCCGCTTGGCGCATGGGGCGGCTTCATCGCCGGGCTTACCGGCCTGTTCATCTGCACCGCGACGATTATCGCCTATTCCAGTGCTGCATCACGGGTGGCCTTTGCCTTGTCCCGTCAGGGCTATGCTCCCAAATGGATGGGACGCCTGTCCAGCCGGTACAAGACGCCCACTGGGGCTATTGGTTTCTTGTTGCTTTGTTTTGCTGCAGTACTGCTCCTTTACGGCAGTGGCCTGCTCTCCATCACCACGCTGATCCAGTTCCCCAATGCCACTTTCATCCTGACGTACATTGGAGGCTGTGCTGCCGGAATCCGGCTGCTCAAAGGCAACAGGCTTGGAGTAATGATCAGCTGGATATCTTTTATCGCTACACTGGCGGTGTTTCCGTTTACCGGGTGGGCAATACTGTATCCGCTGCTGATTACGATCATCTTTATCGTCGTCACCGTTTTGCGCAATAAACGCAGCTCCGGCAGCGGTTACTCTCAGACACTGGAACATCGTTAGTCGGCGCGCAAGGCCCTTGAATAGAGCAGGCCGCACCCTCTTTGCCGGGCAAGGAGGATGCGGCCTGTTTTCTTTTGAAGGAACATTTTTTACTGCCTTCTGGAAGAGCTACTTTCCCCTTCTTTATTCTCAATTGTAAGCCTAATACTGAGGCGGTTTCCGGTAGTGATAGTGAGGCATAATAATGAAGGGTGGTTAAAAGTTTTTAGGGAGGTTAACGGGGGCTGCAACGCGTTTCGTTTCAGGAAGGTCACATACGGTTATGGATTGAAGAGAGATAGAACCCATATTTCATTAAAGGAGACGATAAACATGCCCGAAAATAAAAAGATCGTTCTCGAACCGGCAGCGCAGAAATTTGCCGATGACAATGCAAAGCCCCCTTTCCTTCCTGACCTCGGTCCTGAAAAGGGCCGGGAAACGGTGGATACCGTTCAGTCCGGTGAAATAAAAAAACCGGAGGCCAATATCCAGGATCTCTCTGTTCCCGGCGGACCCAAAGGTGAGGTTCCGATCCGAATTGTTCGTCCGGTTAACTCTTCTGCTTCATCACTTCCTGTTATCTTATACATCCACGGTGCCGGTTGGGTATTCGGCAACAGCCATACTCATGACCGGCTCACTCGTGAACTGGCGGCCGGCGCGGATGCGGCCGTTGTTTTCCCGGAATACAGCCTGTCTCCGGAAGCCAAGTATCCTACAGCGATTGAGGAAATTTATACGGTGCTGGAATGGATCTCTAAGCATGGATCTGAACATGGTCTTGACGGGGGTCGATTGACTGTAGCCGGTGACAGTGTCGGAGGTAATATGACTGCGGCCATAACGCTGATGGCCAAAGAACGCAAAGGCCCGGCAATCAGCAAGCAGCTGCTGTTCTATCCGGTAACCGATGCTTCATTCGATACGGAATCGTATCACCAGTTCGCCGAAGGTTATTTCCTTCAGCGTGAAGGGATGAAATGGTTCTGGGATCAATATACAACAGATCCGCAGGAACGGGCTCAGATTACCGCTTCCCCGCTGCGGGCCAGCCTGGAGCAGCTCAGCGGTTTGCCGGAAGCCCTGATTATTACAGGAGAAGCCGATGTGCTGCGGGACGAAGGCGAAGCCTATGCCGCCAAACTGCGTGAAGCGGGCGTCCCGGTAACAGCGGCCCGGTTTCAAGGCATCATCCATGACTTTGTCATGCTGAATGCGCTCGCGGATACGAATGCCAACAAAGGAGCACTGCTCTTGGCAACAGCGTGGCTGCGGCAATAGTGCTTAAAGTAACAAAATATATGTAACGTGAAATCAGGCCAGCTTCGGGTGTATTCCGAAGCTGGCCTGATGCCTTAAAAACGGCTTAATTACAGTAAAGTGTGCAGCTGCTCAGCAGTTATTTTACATATAAAATAATTAACCGCCTTCCCGCACAAACCCGCTGAAGCTGTAACCTGGGTTAGTTCCGCTTGTTATTTACGCTGACTGTAAAATTCCGCAGCTTTGACCAGCATGTCCTTCAACGAACTGAAGGAAGTCGTATGACTGACATGCTCATTCAACTGATCCTGGGGCAGGGATTTCAAATCCTCCGCCGAAGATGCAGAGAAACCTCCGCTTTGCAGCAGCTCTTGCAGTGACTCAAATGGCGTAAACTGTTGCAGAAACGATCCCGATAACAACTGATCCAAAGGGAGTTTCTCCATCAATTGATCCAGCGGCAGCTGATCTTGTGGCAGCTTTTGCAGCAGTTTGCCCACTCCGCCTTCTTTAACCGTATCCACCAGACCTTGTATTTTCTCACCGAACCCTCCAAAATTGAATCCCATAACGAGCCCTCCTATTAAATCTTTAGTTGCTCCTTATTACCCCAATCTGGACCGGTTGAAATATTAGTTTACATATTAATTATTATGTTAACTAATAAACAACTTCCTTATTTTAGAAACTTATTAAGCATTTATACGTCTAACTAATATGAACATTCACAAGGAGATGACTCTTTTGCCACAAGTAAAAACAATTCTCACATCACTTCTCGCTGTTTCCTTATTATCATCCGGTACCACCCTAACGTTGCAAGGAATGGCTACAGACACCGCCTATGCAGCATCCAGCGCCACTTCTGTGAAAGCCGCCAAGGACACCTCTCTCCCTTTGAAGTGGTCCGTCGCAACAGATGGCATTGGCATGTATGACAAGCTGCCCATCTTAAATGGAATCCTCTTTTATACCGCCAATAATACACTGTACGCCAAAAATATAGCTACCGGCCAAGTGAAATGGTCCTACAAAAACGGCGGGGAGCCGCAGATCCTTACGAACAGTTCCATCTTCTTTATCGATAATCACGAACAGCTCGTAAAAGTATCCGCTGACACGGGGAAGCTGCTGTGGAAGGTTAAAGTGTCAAAGCGACCGATAGAAGTCGGAGCACAGGCCCGCCTGATTAACGGAAAAGTATATTTCTCCAATGAAAGCGGCGGCGTAGCTGCCTATCATCCGGTGACAGGCAAGAAAATATGGGAGAATACGAATATCCCCATGTATGTAGGCACCATTTACGGAGAATATAAAGGCGTACTCGTCGTCTCCAGCACCGTCGATAATACACGCACACAATTTTACGGACTAGATCTTGCAACTGGCAAGAAGTTATGGAGAACTGAGGGCTTATATGGTTATGTAGGTGTTCAGGAGGGACATTTGGTTCTGCGGAAACAAGTAAAAGAACAATATGATGCTGAAGCCACTCCCGTTCCGGGTCATCTATTAACACTGGTCCAATTGGACCCGGCAACAGGCAAAATATCAGGCCAAGAAGACTACCAGCCTCTGAATGACATCGACAGAATGAGCAATTACTACACTTCCATTCAGAATTCTTATATCTATACGGCGGCTGGGAATCTTGATAAGGATGAATATACGCTAACACGGTTTACACGCGGCCAGAGCAAAGAAACAGCAACAAAAAGCTACGAAAGCTATGGCAGATGGCTGGCCGGTCCCACAAACGGAATGGCATTCTTTCAAAAAGGAACCCAAATCACCGGAGTCAATCTTGAGAATGACCGTGTTGTGACGTTCGACAATCCGGCAAGCAAGGTTGAACTGCTGCAGCGGGTTGGCAAGGCTGTATTCACTATTTACGAGAACGGGTACCTCTCCATTAATCATGCAGATACCGGAGCCTTGTTCGGGATTATCAAAACCGGAGCCGGCTACCATTATTTTGGCAATGTTACGATCGAAAGGGGAATCGCGTTGATCCCGACAGAACATAAATTGCTGGCCGTAGCCCTGCCTAAAGAATTGCAGTAAATGATCTTTACGTTTAGCGGTTCCTGCGAAGAAACTCCCCGATTCTCCGGGCAGCTTCCAGGAGCCGCTTTTCTTCTTCAACCAGCGCGATTCTGACGAACCTTTCTCCCTGTGAACCAAAAGCATCCCCCGGGATTACAGCAACACCAGTCTTTAGCAGCAGCTCTTGAGCGAACCTGCGTGATCGGCCAACTTCACCTGGAGTTCCCCAAGCCTCCGGAAGCCGTGCCCAAACAAACATTGTCGCTTTAGGCTTAGCAACAGACCAGCCTTCCAAGGACAAAGCTTCAATAAACACATCGCGCCGATGCTCATAAAGCGGGGCCACCTCCAGTTTATCCCCTCCAGCCATCGCCAGCTCCAGCGCAAATGCCGCTGCCTCCTGTACCGGATTAAATACCCCATAGTCTACATTGCTCTTCAGTTCACGGAGTGCGCCGACAGCTTGGCGGTTGCCGGTCATAAAACCAACGCGGCATCCGGCCATATTAAAGCTCTTGGAGAACGAATGAAATTCAACCGCCGTCTCTAGTGCTCCAGGTACTTGCAGGATACTTAACGGACGGTAGCCGTCAAACCCCATCTCCGAATATGCCAAATCATGAATAACCAGCACCTCCCATTTCCCGGCTAAAGCAATCAGTTTCTCCATGTAAGCCAAATCGGCCGTAACCGCAATCGGATTGCCGGGAAAGCTGAGCAGGATAAAAACCGCCTGCTGCCATATCTCATCAGGAATGCTGTCCAGATCAGGCAGAAAGTCATTTTGCTCCAGCAAAGGGACATGCCAGGCCTTGACCCCTGCAATCGCCAGTGAACCGGAATAAATCGGATAACCCGGATCAGGGACAATCGCCAAATCTCCGGGATTGCAAATGGACAAAGCAAGATGGGCCAGCCCGTCCTGTGAACCCATCAGCGCCACCAGCTCTTCCTCATCATCCACTTCAACATCAAACCGCCATTTCATCCAGGCTGCCGCTTGCTTGCGGAACAAGCCGCTTCCCTTGGAAGCGGGATAGGAATAACTGTTCTCCCTGAGAACTGCATCACTTAACGCTTGGCGAATCTCAAGAGCAGGTGCCTGATCCGGACTGCCGATCCCAAGGTCGATGACCTCGATGCCCGACCTCCGTGCTTCTGCTTTCCATTCGGATACCTCCGAGAATATGGAAGAACCCAAATGCGATAGTTTATCCGATCGCCATCCCCGTTTGGAACTGCTGTATGTCAAAATCAAAACCCCCAGCTGTTTTTCCAATTAGTATAGCATGATTTCTTTCACCCGGTTTTACACAAAGCTCACATCAGAAGGGCGTAAATAATTAAAACCATATTATAGATTTAATACATTATTATTCCAATCACAACCCTCAAATCGGCACAACCACATGGTTAGATGAACCTATTAAAATGGATCTCAGATGAAACAGCGTATAATTTATGTTATACGCTGTTTTTTTAGGGCGAAATTGGGCCATTCTACTGTGGTTTTCACTATCCAGTCAATAAGCTCTTTCTCCATAGCTTAGAATCTTGGCTAATGGGATAAACAGCCGCCAGAAAGATTGGCGGCTGTGTGTGATTACGTATTTAACTTGTACTCTCCTGTTTATTGAAAATCAGCTTTACTTCGCTGGCAGTTTCAATAACCGGTATAATACCGTCATCCCTTCGGCACGTGTTGTCTTCCCATCCGGTTTAAACATCCCCCCGGGTTGGCCTTCAATGATGCCGAGTGCTGCCGCTTCATTCACGGCTTGCTGTGCCCAGGCTCCCATTCGCCCGGCGTCATGAAATGCCGGGGTCGCGCCAGTTACTGCCGTACCTGTGTTGCTCAAATGATATGCACGCATAATCATTACAGCCATTTCCTGCCGCGAAAGGGAAGCCTGCGGCCGGAATGCCCCGCCGGCTCCTCCAATAATTCCAGCTGCTGCGGCGGCGTTTACTCCCACCGCGTACCATGCGTCTTTAGAAACATCCGTGAACACGGCTGCTTCCATTTTAAGATTCAGCAGCCGGGCCAGCATCACCGCGAACTCTGCACGGGTCAACGTCTGATTCGGAGCAAATAAACCTTCGTCTGTTCCAGTCGCGATATTTCGGGCGGCAGCCATCACTTCAATGGCATGCCGGGCCCAGTGGGAGTTCAGATCTCCAAAGGTCTTGGTGGATTTCGCCAGCAGATAAGCTCCCCATTGAGCCGGCTGGAATTCTATGCTTCCACCCGTAACCTTACTGTCAAGATACCGCCAGTTCCCCTGTTCATCCTGCACGTAAATCACGAGCTTGTCCGGATCACTTTCTCCACGAGAAACCGGTATTTGTACGTTCAGAGCAAAGGAATTCTTATCCAACGGATCAAGATTTTTAACCGACGAAGTAATAGTATACAAAATACGCCCTTCTGTATTTGCAGGCTGATCTACCGCTGTCTTTTGGGTAAATGTCAGCGTGACCTCTTCCGTTTCGGCCGACAATAACCGCTGCGCGGCTATCGTCCATTTCGAACCCCGGTCAAGAATTTGCAGTGGTTTACCGAGCTGAACCGCCAGGCGGATGACAGATTGCGGAAACCATACAGATTTAGCGCCAGTTGCAGAACTATCAACATCTTTAAGATTTATACTTAATACAGCGGCTTCAGCATTGTTCAATTCCTTGAGTGCCCATGCCTCATCTACTTTAAGCAGATCCGGCTTTGCGGCTGGCGGGACAACAGTACTCTGGAACTCGGGATTGTTACCAGCAGGTGGGGCTGTATAAATCTGCCCAGCCGAAACCTTAGCCTGGGCAAAACCGTTAATTTGCCGGCTTTTATTGATTTCATAGACTGCAATATACGAACCCGCTGTAACAGCGATATCTTCCCCCGGCTTGTAGTTGAGTACTCCGGCAGGTAGGAAATCTCCTTTAACCGGAACTGCTATAGCATCGGCTGATACTTGCACAGCTATACTGTTGAGCGGATCATAGGTCGCCGTTTGTACCGTGGCCGTGCCCTGCGTTTTGCCGGGTACAATATCTATTTCGAGCATCCTGACGGGATATGGTGCTACCTCTCCCCGCTGCAGCAGTTTTGAGCTGAAACGGAAGATTGTCCCCTTTTCGTCCGTCTCATAAATTGTGATATACATTCCAGCTTCCACATCGGCTAGCTCGAAAGGCAGGGCGGAAACCGGAACCGCTTCAGCAGGTACACGGTCAAGCACAATGTCCGGGGTATCCAAAGGCTTCACAGAAACGATTCGCTTTAACTCATGATAGACTTCATCATAAACTGCAGTTTTGACCAGAGCTCTGCCGGGTGCACTTCCCGGACTAACTTCAATCGGAGCCGTAAGTGGAGGAGCCGCAGTGTCAAACGGTGTCACCGCAACCTCCAGCGATTTCCCGCTCTCTCCAGCCGCTTCACTGGCCGAGGTCACTGTTACATAATAGGTGGTATCGTTGGCAAGCCCCTTCACTGATAAATAGGTGCTTGTTGCAACGCCTGCCGGTGCACCGTAGCCCTCCCCTGCGGTACGCAAATAAACATTATAATGATCCGCATTGGGAGAGGCAGACCAGTTCAGTTCAACCCCGCGATCCCGCGCGCTTGCTGTAACATTCAGCGGTACTGCCGGAGCCGAACCACTGTCATCGAACCGCATCACAACCGTCCTGTAATCTCCTCCTGACTGTGCCATATCCGTGAATGCAGCATAGACAATGCCGCCTTCCACGTATAGCGAGGTATGATCCACCGCTCCTTTGGAAAAACTTTTGTTCCCGACAAATTCCCAGCCGGTATCTCCTTTGCCGGTATATTTCATTACAATGGCTTTTCCGCCATTTTCCGCTGACCTGAACAAGATATAGGGTATGCCCTGATCTATAAAAAGACGGGTATAATTCAGGTCGTTATCGGGATTCCCTTCAAAATTTTTGCTGCCGACATACTCCCAGTTATGCCCGTTAAATTTGACCAGATTCGGCCCCACATCCCGAAAAGCCAGATAAGGCGTTCCATCGTACACAAAAACCGATGTCCACTTGACGGCTTTCGCAGTTGTCATATTCTTGGTAAATCCGCGTCCGCCTAAAGCTAGCCACTGGCTGCCATCATACATCATGACAGTTCCCCGGTTGGCGTTATTATCACGGAAAGCGACATAGGGCGTGATTCCGTCCACAAATAAGGATACATAGGTTCCTGCCGCACCTACCGAAATGATTCCGTCCCCGACAAGCTCCCAGCCAGTGTTGCCTTTACCGCTATATCTCATTACCATTGCACCCGGCTCTTGGCCACTGGCAGGCTGGACGTTAAAAGCAACAAAAGGTATACCGTTCTTATCAATAGCCAAAGCTACATTATCAACCAGCTTGTCGATGATGCTTCTCCCTCCGACAGGCTCCCATTTGGTTGCACCCTTCCCTGTATACTTCATGACCGTAACACTGTTATGGATATCCGTAGATGCGACATACGGCACGTTATTAAAGAAAGCCAGCGAAGTATATCCAACGCCGCCTTCCAGAAATCCTGGGCTTCCAACATACTCCCATCCGGTGGGCGTATGTTTTTTGACGGACACTTTTCCATTCTCTACGATGGCCAAAAAAGCTGTGCCGTCATTTACGATCAAAGAGTTGTCCATGGTGGCAGAGCTGGAAACGGTCCCCAGAGATTCCCATACGTTGAGACCCGGCGTAGCGTTGACCTCTGCAGATTCGGCTTCATCGCTAACCCCATTCTCATTAAAAGCTCTCACCTTGAAGTAGACTGTCTTGCCACTGCTCAATCCTTCGGTCAATGTATAGGCGGTGGAGCTATTCCCGGTAACTACAGCAGCCGGTGTATCCGGATAACTGCTGACTTCCGCATCACGCTGGTAAATGTAGTAACCCGTTGCATCTGCTCCAGTAGCGGCAGTAACCGGATCCCAGCTAATGTTCACTTGTGCATTATTGACCGAAGTAACCTGCACATGCAGTGGAGCAGTTGGCGGCAATGCCAACGGTGTTATCTTGATTTCATTGGAATAACGTCCATCCACTGTACGGATCATAAACCGGTAGGATGTATTATTTTCAAGCTTCGGAATCACATCACTTCGTCCTTCTCTGCCGACAGAGCTGAATTGTACCCCGTCTTTAAAAATAATGTATCCGGTAGCCTTTTCTGCTGCGTCCCACTCCAGTTGAACTGCCGAATCCCGCACTTGACCCCAGAGTTTGAAATCGGCATCGCTGTATTTGATGATGGATATGGACCCGGTCTTGCCGTCTTCTACGTAGCTGACATATGGTACTCCATCCCTGACTGTCATATCGGATAGACTCTGAACTGTTACGGATAATGATTCTCCAAGCTTATCCCAGGTGTAGCTCCCATCTAGGAGCTTGCTTAAGCTTTTGGCAGATACGGTGTAGGGTTCAGTATAATCCCGATACACGGCATACACCTTTCCGGCATCCGCAGATAAGGTATATGAGCTTACTCTATTCTCGGAAACCTCATTTCCAGCCTTCGTCCAATTTCCCAATATTTCACCCGCTGAATGCTCCATAACTGTCAGCCTGTTGCCGTTGGCGGAACTGTCTACATATCCGAAATATAATATCCCGCCTTCAACGATTAACTTAGGCAGGCTAAGCGCTCCACCAGTGAAATTCTGGTTGCCGATCCGTTCCCATTCCTTGCGGTCCGGATTGTATTTCTTCACAGTTGCTCTCTGTGCACTGTTGCTTGAAATATAGCCTACATATAAAATACCGTCGTCGTCTATTGCAAAAGGGGCATCACCGCTCGGATGACTTCCCTCAGGACTGGGTATCAACGTCCATGCTCCTGCAATGTATTTTTTGATCTGCCACACTTTTTCACCCTTAACGACTCCCGAATACGCCACATATGGGGTTCCATCTACTATCGTTAAGGAAATATGGTCAAGCGTGGTGCTTTCACTGACAAAGATAGGCCCTCCGAGACTCTCCCATCCCTCTTCCTCCAACTTGCTCACATGCAGTTCATTCTTATCTCCCCTATATGCCAAATAAAGTATATCATTGTCGATTACGAAGGAGGTGGTCACCGAAGCCGCCGGCATCGGGATTGCCTCCGGCGGAGTAGGAAGCGTCATCCATTTCACTCCGTCATACTTTTGAATGGAAGGAATGCCGTTTCCGCTTTTATAAGCAGCGAGATATTTAATGTACAGTTCACCCTTGCTGTTATAGGCTATTTCCGGAAGGGCAGCTTTTGCAGCAATTTCCCTATCGCCTTCATATACCCAGGTTCCCTCCGCTTCCAATCCTGCCGCGCTGCTCTGGCTCCTCCCGAAGCCCTGCACCAGCATTGCCGCAGAGAGCAGAACTATCAGCAGGCTCCTGCACCATCTATTTCCCTTCACTCTCACTTTTCCATCTCCCCTTGTCTTTTGTATACGTTACATTGAATTGCCTGCACCTATAAAAAATCGGCCTTCCCTGCAGTATTAAGCAAAGAAGGCCGTTCCTTGGAACGCTCACTAATGCAGGCTGCAACAGCGGCAATTCCCTAGATCATGACAACTCAGTAAGCATATCCGCCGGTAAAGGTACCAGAGGTATACAAGTCAATGCGGTTAATGTTAGAGAGAAAATAAGGAATATTCGTCTCTTGCGCTGCTAAAGTTCCAAACAGCAATCGAATAACATCCTCACCACTGCCGTTGATATCAGTAGCCAAAATTGCCGGCACCAAGGTTCCGGAGGTAGCAATGTCCGGATTCGGGAAGGTATAACGGCTGGAGAACAGCTGAGTCCCCGGATTGTTGAAGGTTCTGGTGTAGTTAGGTCCAACCAGCGAGGAGAACGTTACACTAATTACATCGGAGTCTACATCGACACTTAACGCTTCGTTGTCTATAAGACTCTGGAACAGTTCGAGAACCGGACTGCCGTAGGCAGTATACGCTGCATTCGTGAGATTGTTGCGATTGCCTGTATAGTCAAAATAATCTGCATTGGCATTAATATCTGTAGAAGTTATTGTCCCTACAAAAGTGTTGTCTAAATACAGATCAATAGAGCTGGTAGGTGCTGCGAAGACCTCTTCCGGCACGAGTAAACTTGCCGCAAAGACCGACACCGTAAATAAGAGACCAAGAATCATGAGACCTAATCTTCTGCCGAATATGTGGGTGCGTGATAAACTAATCATCTTCCACTCCTCCTAGATTATATTTGTACAGACGGAAAATTCCGCTGCGCAGCCTCTTCTTGAATCTCTATGGATATTTGCTATTTAAAATCTAATTATGTCTGATTATATCTATTTATATCTATATATAACGTAATATTTGTTACACTCTAGTAAATATTTTCTGAATCAAACTAAAACATAATATAGGATTGTGCTCAACAGGTTTAAAAATGAATCCTGTTCAGGCAGAACCGTTAGTTCACTCTAGGCATAAGATAGGATATCAATGGCGAAGGTGGGCGAATTTTATGTCCAAGAATAAACGCGGCAAAGCGCTCTGGCGGATGCCGTCCCGCGGCAGAGGAACCTGCCCAATCTGTGGCAGCACGCGAATCAAGCTGCTCTATATCGGCAAAGGTGTTGCCGGCGAGAAGCTTGAAGTCTGCAAGAAATGCGAGGGCAAACAAGCAGGTTGAAAAGATTATGCCGGAAAAAGTAATCTTCTTTTTCTGAATCACAAGACAGGAAGAACAAAGGGGAGTGCCGGTGATGCGGCACTCCCCTTTGTTCTTCTAATTAATTCAATTCATGCTGCGGCACCCAATTGCGGACACCGTTATCTTCAAGAATTCCCAGAGTAACATCCGAGATGCGGCCAAATTCTATCACTGGCAGGGGAGGCATTGAATTAACCAGCTCTCTTCTGCTACATGCTCATTTCAATACAATCTGATGGTATGCTCCCCGCTTGCCGTATCCAGAATCACTTCCCGCTCATGCTTCCAGGTAGGACTGCTCAGCCCAAGCACCTTATCCGGATCCCGATCCTCACCGCGAATCATAACCCAGTAGTCCTGATTTTCCAGCTTATGCATGAATAATCCAAAATACCGGCTCCGGTAAAATTCAGCGAAATATTGGCTTTCCCCAAGTGTAGCGATCCGGTATTTCACAACCAGCAGCTCTTGATTCCGGGGGGATTGCAAATATTCATATTGCCAGCCCATAAACGACGAACAAAAGTATTTCACCCCGAACAGCAACAGGATTAAGGAAACCGTCAGGATCAGGAGCAGCTGTTTTTGGAGCATAACCAGTGACACACTTAGCAGGATTACGTGATAGAGGACAATATATCCCCCCGACGGGTGAAACCGCGGTCCAGGCGAATAATCCAACAGCCCAAGAAGGACAAGTAGTACATCGGAAGCAAGTAAGATTCCAAATAAAAGAAATGCTATTTTTTTGCGGGCAGTCAGCTTGGACAACATGAGGCCCTCCCTTTTCCAATCAGACATATGCCTAATGATATAAGCGGGAGCACATGGAATAAAGAGAAATTACCAGGTTTTTCTTTCCTGTTTTATTGTGAATCCGGCAAGTTTAATTGCCTGTTTATTCATGTTTCACATACGGGTCTCCGGGAAACCCGGTTTGATCCACAGCCTGGAGATGTCCAGAAAACCAAAGGATCCCGTATGCAAGCCGAACAGACTCTGATTCAGCTGGGCTCTTTTGTTCATATGACAGCCATAGAGGACCCAACAATTCTCGCGCAGAATCGCTTCCGTCCGCTCCAGAAGTTCGCCTCTGCCTTCTGCAGGTTGTTCTGCAAAATGCTCCAGTTCCCGCTGTAATTGGTCCCGCTGACTGTCCTGAAGCAACGCGTGCAGATGGTTAGACTTGTTCACAAAGTAATTAATCATTCCCCACTGCCAATCATCTTCGAGCACCTCTTCCGCAAACAGGAAATCCGCTTGCTGCTTGACTTCCTCCATGTTGTATTCCTTGTAGGACATCAGGCAAATATGCAGACCGATTCGCTCCGCACGCTGCTGCAGCCACCCAGCTTCTTCAAGCTCATCCTTTCTGGTAACATAAGCAAGCGTAATCTCTTCTCCGCTGTACCCGCTGGATTCCAGCAGCTTCGCCGCCTCTTCAAGCGAATGCTCTTTCCAGATAATGCGGCGGCTGTACCAAGGCAGGAAGCTGTCTGCCGGTGTAATCCGGTTACCGCCCAGTTCCCTGATCAGCGCAGATGGATCATAAAGAAGACGCATCGCCTGGCGAAAAAACGGATTGTGCTGAATGCCCTCTTTGCGAAAATTCACGATAATATATCTGCAACCCAGCGCCGGATAATCAATACTGTTGCCAGAGCAACCATCCGAATAGGAGCCTGAAACTGCGGCATCCGGCAGCTGGTATTGGCGTGCACCGGAGCCCTGATCCGGCAAATACCAGATTTCGACCCGGTCCAAGAGCGGACGAATGCTGTAGTAATCATCAAAGGCTGCAAGCACAAGCACATCTTCATTCAAATTCATCAGCCGGTAGGGACCTGTTCCAAGGGGTTCCTGGTCATTATCAGCATCAAAGGGCAGAATCGACATGTGAATGGAGCTTAAGAGATGAAGAAAAAAGAGATTGGGTGATGACAGCTTGAAGCGGATCCGGTGATCCCCCTCAAGCTCTACTTCTTCAATCCCCCGAAAGTGCCATAATGCCGAACTGTCCAGCTCCACCAGCCGCTGCAGTGTACTTTTCACATCCCGCGAGGTCATCACTCTGCCGTGATGGAAACGAACACCTTTGCGCAAATAGAAAATATAGCTGGTATGGTCCTCATTCGCTTCCCACATATGGGCCAGAGCCGGATGAAAGGAATCACTGACGGCATCATATGTAACTAAAGTACTGCAGATTTGTCCGATCAGATAGGCTTCAAAAGCTGTGTACACAAAAGCGGGGTCAAGCTTCTCCATGCTGCGGTTGCGGGTAATCCGCAGGACATCAAGTCCTGTGGTCGATTCTGTCTCACTCTGATAGCCCATCTGTTTATTTAACAAGGTTAATAACCTTTCCTTTAACGGACCTTTGACCTCAGGCAGCCCAATTAACTCGATGGCCTGCTTTATT
Source organism: Paenibacillus sp. FSL H3-0321 (assembly GCF_038002865.1). NCBI lineage: Bacteria > Bacillati > Bacillota > Bacilli > Caryophanales > Paenibacillaceae > Paenibacillus > Paenibacillus sp. FSL H3-0321. The sequence goes on from NZ_JBBODH010000001.1 coordinate 674,486, forward strand.
TTCCCGCTGCTAATCAGCTCCAAAAGATAATTCTCCAATATCTCTTCCACAGTGCGCAAAAAAGTCATCGTCGAGGTATGGCCTCTTCCCCGTCCTGCCTGCCACTGGATGAATCCCTTTTCCTCGAGCTTTCGCAGAATAAATTTCACGTTACGTGGCGTGCAGCACAGCACAGATGCCAGCAGCTCAATTGTCACCGGAATAGGCATATGAATATTAAAGGGATTATTAATCTCCGAGGCAACCCGTAAATAATGTGTGACGTTATTGTCCATGATCCATGCTCCTTTAAAGGTGAAACGGAGAACGCAAACCTTACACTTTTACTTCCCCCTTTTATCATTACAATTATACATAAAGCAGCTTCGATTAGCAGGTTTAAAAATTCAGCAACCAGAGTAGGAGATTCACATTATATGAAACAACATTTGCAGCACATCCATCCCTTAGCCTGGACCATTATTATCGGGACAATGTTCGGACGCCTGGTTACCTCCATGAGCATCCCCTTCTTATCCATCTATCTCACCCAGGTGCTTGGTGCTTCCGCGACACAGACAGGTTTTACGGTAGCTGTCAGCTCACTCGCTGGCGTCCTGATCAGTTTCTATGGAGGTTATATCTCTGATGTTATCGGGCGTAAAATCGTAATGCTGGTCTCGGTCTTCGGCTGGGCCTGTGTATTCTTCGGCTTCTCTGCCGCCCAGCATTTATGGGTATTCTTCCTGGTTAATACGCTAAACGGCCTATGTCGTGCCGTATTTGAACCTACTTCTCGCGCCTTGCTGTCGGATATTACCCCACCGGACCATAAACTGCTCGTGTTCAATTTAAGATACGCCGCCGTCAATCTGGGTGTTGTTTTTGGTCCGATTATTGGCCTGCAGCTGGGCTCTGCAAAATCTACCTTCCCGTTTCTGATCGCCGGAATTGTCTATATCGCTTATGGGCTTGTGCTGTTTATGCAGTTCCGCATCCATCATTCCACTCTTCCGCAGCGTTCCGAGGTCCGTGCTCCGAAGCTGCGCGAAGCGCTGGCAACGACCACCCGGGACCGGGTATTCCTGCCCGTACTGCTGGGTACAATCTTCTGTGTGCTGGGATACGGGCATTTCAGCTCCACACTGGCCCAGTATTTAGCAATGAATACCCATTTCACGAACGGAGGACAGGTATTCTCCTATATGCTGTCCCTTAATGCCGTAACCGTACTGGTGGTCCAGTACCCGATTGTCCGCACAGCAAGCCGATTCTCACCGATTGTCCCTTTGATTCTCGGGAATCTTTGCGTAGCGCTGAGCCTGCTGCTGTTCGGAATTGCCGGTGGAGTGGCACTGCTGATGTTCAGTGTCGTATTGTTCACCATTGGCGAGGTACTGCTCTTTACGATGATGGACATGCTCATTGACCGGATTGCCAAACCGGAATGGAAAGGTACGTATTTCGGAACCATAGGCTTTAATAATCTCGGCAATGTAATGGCTCCTATTCTGGGGGGACTGCTGCTGGATCAATTCGGCGCCGCGAATGGACCGGCTGTCTTTGTGCCCCTGGCCTTAACCACCGCCTTGGGGCTGCCTTTCCTCATTACCGCCCACAAACGACTTAAGATCAGAGAAATGGGCGCTGGTGATGTAAACGTATAGAAACCAAAAACCCGGATAAGCTTAGAAGCTTGTCCGGGTTTACTAATGTTGAACATTCCACACGCAGAGTGGAATTTGTTCGTTTAATCACACATTAAAGACATACTTTGAAAATAGCCCCCAGTAATCGTAATCATAATCTTGCGGATAGCTTATCAAATGTTTTGAACGATAAATCCAAGTTTTAAGCTCCTCTGTTTTTGCACCTTTTTCAACTTTGTCCAATAATGAAGTTAGATCAGCTATATCACTTTCTATCTCTGATGCAACAATGTCACCTGTAAAAACGTAAAGACTGCTTAGAAAAAAGGTTTTTTTCTGGCATTTATCATCATCAATAAAACTACATATCATGGGTATATTTTCAACATTATTAACCGCTAACTCCCAGTCTTGGCTTGGAATCTGCTCATCACTATATGCCCATATCTTAATTTCCTCTTGAGTCGGGTTCCACGCATGTTGAATATCTCTGAACAAAATCTCACCCCATTTATTTGTAGTTTACATAATATTATTTATGTAATCTTACTCTTATAAACTTTCTTTCTGGTATCCAATGTCAGCCGGTTCAAGAGTTCCGTTCACGTAAGCATATCTTATCAACACATTTCCAATGAACATCCCGGGGGCAATCTGGATAGACAGTTCAGCCATAAGTACATGATTCTGAATGAAGTATCTGACAATGTTCCTTACAACCAGTTGATCAACCATATACCTGCATCACTTTCATTGATTGCTAAGCTTCATCATAGATACTTATGCTGCAAAGCAGTTACTTTCTCCTTAATGTACTCTCTAAGTAGAAACGGCTCAAGAATTTCGGTATCGGTGAGCAGCGCCAGCGCCTTCAGACAGGCATTCTCATAGCTGTACATATTTACGGTCAACACAAGAAATCCCTCCTCTTCACCCCTGTGTATGACTTCAAGCCTGTTCACAAGTTCCTGCTTACCCTTTTCTATGCGAAGGATCACCGGATAGTGTTCTTCAGCCCTCCGGCTTTGTTTAAAGCTCTCCTCCCCGCTGCTCCAATACTTCTCCAAAGAAAACTCCATCGGGATTCCATATTCTTCTTCCAGTAATTGTACTGCTTCGAACCGCTCGCATTTAAAGGTGCGCATGCCCCCTGCCTCCTCACAATAAGCGACCAGATACCAATCCCCTTGTTTGACTACGAGGCCGTAGGGCAGCAGTAACCGGGAAGAAATTTCGGTATTGACCTTTCGGTATTGAACACTAATTTTTTGTGATTTCCACAGTGCAGCACGCAGAGTCTCCAGACACGGCACCGCATTCTGTTCCGTCCACCAAGGGGTATCATCGAAATAAAAGACATTTTGGGCTTTGCGGATATCCTCCTGATATGCGGCTGGCAATGACTTTTCCAGCTTTAATAACGCGTTCCTCAACTTGAGGCCTGATTCGCTGTTCCTTCCTGATTGAAAGCCCATTCCCGTTAAATAGAGCTGAATCATCTCGTCCCCGTGCAGCTGCCGCAGGTTGACCGTGTAGCCCTCCATTAGCGAAATCCCGCCACTCGGTCCAGGTGCAGATATCATGGGAATTCCAGCCTCCGCCAGAACGTCTATGTCTCTATAAATGGATCGTACCGAGGTTTCTAGTGCGGCCGCCAAGTCACTTGCTTTCATTTTCCCCCTGGATTCTACCAGTAACAATATCCCAATCAAGCGATGCAAGCGCATATATTCCCTCCTATCACACCCACGAAATTAATAGGGTTTTGAAGCTTCTCGAATTCTTGCCACTCTGTTGTCAACAATAGCAGTGTACTATGAAATATATCAGAGAGAAGGAGCTGCTGCAAATGAATATTGGCATATTAGGAACAGGTTTCGGAGCATATCATGCCGCCATATTAAAGAAACTGGATAGCGTTGACCGGGTTGTCATCTTCGGGAGGAACGAAGACAAGCTGCATAAGCTGAAGGAAGAGCTTGGGGTTGAGATCACATCGTCTATAGAGAACATTATGCAAGATTCCGGACTGGATATTATTGATATCTGTCTACCTTCCCCACTACATAAGAAATACACTCTAGAGGCACTGAAAGCCGGCAAACATGCATTTTGTGAAACTCCGGTTGTGCTAAGCTTAGAAGATGCGACGGCAATGAGAGAGGCTGAGCTTCAATACGGGAAAAGAATTCTCGTCAATCAGTTCATCAAATTTGATCCGGCCTATCAATATCTGTATGAATCCGCACGACAGGAGAAGTATGGCAAGCTGCTGCATGTGTCTGTCAAAAGAGAAACCCCACCACTTTGGGGGAATCTGGGGCTTGACACCCTCCCTACAAATCTGATGATCCATGAGCTGGATTTCATCACCTGGCTGCTGGGTTCAACTGCTCTCTCCTCCGTATGGGGAACAAATGGCGGCAAGGAGGAACAAGCGCTGGTTCGTGTATCCTTTGAGGAATCCGGGGTCTCGGCGGAGGTTACCGTTTCTTCGCTTATGCCTGATTCTTACCCCTTTACAGTTGGATATGAGGCTTACTTTGAACAGGCGAAGCTGGTCTTTCATGAAAGTGATGACATGCAGGGAAACATCGATACTGCGTTGTATGAATACAGCAAGGCCGGCAAGCAAGAGATCGTTCTGGAGAAACAAGATCCATACAAGCAAAGTCTCCAGCATGCGATTCACTGTTTACAAGACGGCTCGGAATCCGTCCTTTCACTGAATCTAGCACTCCAGTCCATGGAAATAGCGCTTGATCTGAAGCAGCGGTTAACCGGCTCTACAGACTTAGCACGAAATCAGTGAATTAATTTTTAATGATCGGGGCTGTGCCCCGGTCTTTTTCCTGGGTTTAGTATGCAAGTTCGCTGTGTGTAAGGTTTGCTCTGGAGTATCAAGGGAATGGTGTAGTTAAGGGTTTTCTATTGTGAATTTTTCATATGTTGAAATATTATCTATAAATTCAAGTATCCGACTGGGCTAAATAAAAGAAACGGCGGCAGCCATGGACGAAATAAAGTCCTAGTCTGCCGCTGTTTTTTTGAGCTAACGTATCCCTTTAGCTGAATGACCTGTTTGAGATCGGAATAAAATGCTGCCAACGACACAAATTTCAAAATAGGTGGACTCCGCCTCTACCGGAAATTTTCTACACGCTCATGCAGAAAGGCGTCAAGCGTGCGTGGTTCTCTGCCAAGCAAGCACTTCACAGTGTCATTTGGACTTTCTGGCACCACCGTAGACATAGTTTGAATTTCCACAACGTGGTTCGCAAGCCAAGGAGGCATATGCCCGTGCTCGATAAGATTACGGAGTAATACTTGGGGTTCCATGTTGATGTAACTTATCGGCCGATTAAGCAGGGTGGATAGTTGACTCGCGATCTGGGGATAACTGAAAATCTCCGAACCAGTAAGCGTATATATTCGGCCTGTTACCTCGCGGTTGGTTAGAACTTCTGCGGCAACATCTGCGATATCGCGACAGTCAATAAAGTTACACGGTGAATCGCCCATGGAGCCGAAAAATACATTTTGGGTTGTGATCGTTGGTGCAAGGCGTAATAAGTTTTGCATGAACGCATAAGGGCGCAACACGGTGTGTGTAAGACCCGATTCCCTCAGCGTTTTCTCGATTTCTTGATGCCAGCCCGCCACTGCCACTGGAGAGCTCTGCTCAAAGGCAGGGCTGGATATTTTTACGATGTGTTTGATTCCAGATTCAGCGGCAATCTGAATGATTGAAGTTTCCAATTCGATTTGTTTTGGACTGTTGGACATGGCAAGGAAGAGCTGGCTAGCACCTGTAAACGCGCGGCGCAGCGATTCGGGGTCAGAAGCATCCACCAATGCGACCTCGATAGTCGATCGGCCTTTTTCTCCGATCTGATCACGCAACTTCTCTGGCTCTCTGCTCAGCGCCCTGACAGGTACGCCAAGATCAACCAAACGTTCCAAAAGCGCACTGCCAATTGTACCTGTTGCTCCCATAATAACTATCATTGTTTTCTTCTCCTTTTGGATGAAAAATTAATTGTGACGGCGAGACGCCACCGCCATGTCACTATCGTGCTTGCTATGAATCCAGACAACGGGAAATCGATCCAGACACGATCGGCCCAGGCCAAGTGATTGCTCGGAATCATAATTTCTAGTGAAACAGATGTCACCCATGCGGCGTATAGGCCAAACGAGGAACCGGCCAATGCGAACACTCCTACCACAACCAAGTGAGGTGCAGCGATAACCCATCGCATTTGACCCACCCGGCTGCTCAACAAAAGGCCAATCATCAAGGCCATCAAGGCCGATGCACCGCCGATTGTGGTCAATGCCCCAATTTGAAGTCCCCTATCAGCAGTAACCAATCCCCCGATACCTGCCATGATGGCAGGAGCAGCATAGGCCATTACAACTTCACGCCATAGTACAAAAGTCTTTTTCTTGGAACCAACAGCCGTGATACCGTAAACATCATCTGTCTGAGTCGGGTATTTCATCTGGTTCATTTAGTTGCTCCTTTCTTCTTTGAAATAGTTCAACGTTTGCTTTCAGTGGGATATAATTAGGTGCCTAACTATATAAGAGTGAAAATGGGCTAGTATCACTAGCCCATTCTACTCATTACTGATGTTTCCTTTTGGTTTCGAGCCTAGTTCGCCCGTAAGTGCTGAGATCCCTTGTGTAACTCGGCCTAGCAAGTCGAGAAAAACGCTGCGCTCATCGATATTGAGTAAGCCCACCATTGCTTCCAGCCACGCGAAATGCTCAGGAGCCATTTCGCGGAGCTTCTTCGCTCCTTCTTCCGTCAAAATGACCGATCTCTGACGGCCATCGTCTGAGCTTAATCGCCGAGATACTAGGCCATCCCGTTCAAGAATGTCGATAAGACCAGTCACCGTAGCACGTGTAACGCCTAGATGCTCCGCTAATTGCGAAGGCAACTCTTCTCCTTCGTTGTCTTCAAGATCTGCCAATAAACGATATCGTCCTGTTGATAAACCGAATCTAGAGAAATGAATCTCCGAGGCATGCCCAAGCTTGGCTCCCGCTGCCATTAGCCTAGACGCGACGAGTATAGCCTGTGCGTCTATGTCTAGGTTATAGCGGTCAATCTGACGCTTGGATTGTACAAGCGATGGAATAGCGTCAATGTCATTTGTTATTTTATTATTGATGTTCATACATGTAGTATGGTCCCTAATTACTTTTGTGTCAACACATTTTAATAACACATCAACCGTTAATCCAATACAACACTGTTTACAATATAACGATAAAATAGAAAAGAGCTGCTAAGACAAAACGGTATAGCGCAAACCATTCCAAGCGAAGTCGTTTAATCAGTTTGATAAACGTCACTACTGCAATCATTGCCACAATAAAGGATGTCGTAAAGCCAATTAACATTAGAAAAAAATCGTCAGAATTCAGCAAATCGCGGCTATCGTACAAATCCAACAAGCTTGCACCAAACATAACAGGCACGGAAATAAGGAACGTGAAATCTGCAGCGGCTTTTTGGCTAGTGCCAAGCAAAAGACCACCTGAAATCGTCGAACCTGATCTCGAAAATCCCGGCCACAATGCCAAACACTGGAACAGGCCAATACCGAAAGCCTGTTTATAATTAATCCCATCAATCGTATCAGCGGTTTCAGTTCTCCTACTCCTTGCTGCAATGATCATCAACACTCCACCCACAACTAGACCGATCAAGACAGGGGTTGGGCCGAATAATTTGCTTTTTATTGTGTCCTTGAAGAGAAGATATAGGATTAATGCTGGTAACATAGCCAAAATCATATGAATGACATTTAATCCTTTACTTTTGGAAAAATCCATTCTAATCATATTAGCCCCAATCTTCAAATACCTCCTCCAATAAAGAATTAGAACTGCCATCACTGCACCCAACTGTATAACAATTTTAAATGTGATTGCCGCGTCTCCCTCAAAGCTAAGCAAATTGCCTGCTAAAATAAGATGTCCAGTAGACGATACCGGTAAAAATTCAGTTAAGCCCTCAATTATGCCGAGTATGATTGCTTTAATTACATCACTCATCAGTGGATAGCCCCCCTTTCGAAAATAAGCTCATATAACAATTTCCAGTATAAGGGGGAGCATATCTATATTCCCATCGCTTAACATAACAATATTCAATTTAGTATGACATAATTGTCACATTGCTCATATTCTCTATTGAATAAGTGATCATTAAACAAAGACGACTAGTTAACATAGTAATTATTATGTTAACTAGTCGTCTTCCTCTTCTTTTATTAGTTAATTCATCGAATGAGCAAAGCTCGTTATCCTGTCCAAAGCCAACCCTGTATTGCCTTTTTCCTTTCCTTTGGCGATCCGGAGGATTAATTTGTCCGTTGCAGACATTTTATCGGTATAAATCTCATCTCCGAATACTTCCTTCACAAGGGCTTTGCTGTACAATTCTTCAGGAAAAGCAAGTCGGAGCTCTTTCTCCGCCTGCTCTCCCTTCAAGCCTGCGCAAATGAACAGCCCGAGACGTTTGCTCTTTAACATCTCCTTATTATCTTGGGAGAATTGGGCCATTTCCTTGCGGATTTTCCCATAATAGACGGAGCCGCCTAAAATGATATTGTCATACGCAGTAAGCGGTGGAACTTTGACGTACTTAAGATTGATCGCTTCCACTTCGCCCCGCAGCTTGGATTTCAAGAGATAGGCTGCCTTCTCTGTACACCCGTATTTAGTGGCATACAAAATCAATGTCTTCATTATACCCGCTCCTTGTCAGCTTTCAGAATGGGAATTATCCTGATGCTATCGTTAGCATCGCCTGCAAATGACGTGAAATGAGGGCTGCCTTCTGTTCCTCCGGGGGATTCTCTACAGTCAGTCTGATAATCAACCCGAAGGCTGCGCTCCAGATAACTTGGGCAGTCAGCTCCAGTTCGCGCTCACTTTGTGACTCCAAGCCTTTGAACCTGCGGAGTGTTGCACACAACATGCCGATTGCTTTCCGTTCCTGTGAAGCCCCCATATGCAGCACCGCAGTATGCCTGAGGACTGCCGCAGAATCATTAAACATTACATTGCGGTATTGTGTCCCCTCCTTTATAGCCATGCGAATAAATTGCGACAACGAGCGGCTCAACGCCTGCTCCGGTAATAATTCTTCACTGTTATGTGCCGTGGCAGCGTTCAGGTTCTGAAGCAGATTGCGGTACCCTTGCTCCAGCAATTGCCCGACGATATCCTCTTTCCCCTCAAAATAGTGATAAATGATCCCCGGTGAATACTCCATACGTTCAGCTATTTTGCGGATCGACAGCTTCTGTATTCCATTCTCGGCCACTAATTGGCCTGCCGTTTCCAGAATCAGTGTCCGCATGGCTTCCCGCTCACGCTCTTGCCGGCTTTCTTTGCTCATAGTGACTCCCTTCAAACTACTACAATAATCCAATTCATTAAACAATGTAATGTTATTGAACGATGTTCAACATGTAACTCAACTATATATCTGTACAACTCGTATTGTCAACATGTATGAAGCTTTTGAATGGATCAGCAGCGGTGCATATAATGAAATAGGCTATCTATGAAATAGATGTTTAATTACCGTATCTCTTTTTCCAATCCTCAGACCATTCCTTAAAGGTTAGACCTGTCACTTCTTCAAGCGTCCTTCCGTCCAACGAATAGGCGCTGCCCATCAGCAACTCGCCTTCTTTAAGCGGGAACGAAGTCCCGCCAATCACTTCTCCATCGGCCATCAGAATGTTAACATTGGTGGTATCCGTCAGATATATTTTTTCAAGCGGATGATTAGATACGGTGAACTTATAAATGGTTATTTTTTTGCCTAGATAATCATCCGGGGAAACGGCTTGAACACCCCACATCTGCTGATAAGGGGTCGATTCCGGACTTCCATACAGCAGCTTTTTGGTCAACGTATATTCAAAAGTCTCGTCTTCTGTAGAGATGATCTTATAGCCTTGCGCCTTAACATAGTCATGTGCAGTTTGTTCATCCCTTGCAAGTTCTTTACTGCAGCCCACTAGAATCAGTACCATAAAGCCGATCCATATGCCAAAATATCTGCGGGTTCTCATTTCTCCCCTCCATTCTTCAGATCAAGCAGGTGCTGGAGTTGCCACTCACGTTCTTTGGCCGTGTTGCTATTTCTATCTGCGGGGTAAGATCCGTAGGTTATAGCTTTGGCAGCATAGGTAGCTGCGTGAATGGCATGTCCGGCTACATGAGCGGAGGCTGCGGCCTGGCCTGCAGAACGGGCTGCGGCGCATGCAGCATCCCCCTCGGCCTCACGGGCCGCTGCATGGGTGGCAAAAGCGGCTTTACGTGCTTCACTCATCGTTAACTCACCGCGCACCCAGGCACGCCCGGCCTCAATAGCTTCCCGAAGACGTTTATCATCCGGGTGCCTCTCTTCAAAAAACGGGAGTACCCGCTCAGCGCAATCAACAGCCCATAAGACAAGTGTTTTGTGCTCAAATACACTTTGAAGTTCACCAATCGTTTTCCCCTTGTCGGTATCAATAAATTTCACGTTCCTCAATTATGGAACCTCCCTGAATGGATATTAGGTTAACATAATATGGTTTATGTCAACCAGCAGTTGAGGACTGTGTTTTCCTCTCCCTAAAGATAAGTTTAAATAATGGCGGTATAGCGAAAAACATAAAAAACGTCCTGAATAATTGGTAACCCGCTACGGTCGGCAAGTCTGCTCCCACTTCATGGGCAATCAGACTCATCTGGTCCATTCCGCCGGGCGCCAAGCTCAACATTGCTGTAGCACCTGACACCGACTCCAGATAAGCAAAAATAGAACTGAGTCCGTATGAGCCCCCGATAAGCACGATGCTGCTTCCTACAGCCAGCGTTAAGGTCAACACCTTATTATTAAGTTTTCGCGGGTCGAGCAGCAGCCCGACATAAACTCCGATCATCAGCTGAGCGGCATTCAGCAAAAGGGAAGGAAGCCGGGGACCGTGCAGCCCGCTGATTTGCAACATCGAGGTAATGATTGCCGGTCCGAGCAGATAGGCAGTGGGGAACTTGATCTTTTGACCCAGAATTCCGCAGAATGTGCAGGCAACAGCAAAGTATAGGATGTTCGGAAACAGACCATTCCACGTAGCTGGGTTAGCTGTAGTCAGGGAAATGGCATCACCAGCAGTGGAGCTGTTGCCAAACAGCGGACTAAAGATCAGCAAAGGCACACATAGGATGATCATCATGAGACGAATAACCTGGATAACGGTCACTACAGTGAGATTAATATCCTCTGATTCTTCCGCCAGCACCAGCATTTGCGTCAACCCGCCGGGAATGCTGCCCAACAGAATGGTTTTATAGTTATTACCCGATACTTTGGAGACAATTAAGGCAATACCGGCACAGAACAACAGCAGCAGAACCGTCATCAGCAGCATGGAAGGGAGCTGACGGGCCATCTCCCCCATCGCTGAACCGGTCAAAGACAACCCGATAGTATAGCCGACAATGATCATCCCGGTATTCCTTACTTGTCCAGGCCACTGGTAGTACTGTTTTGCTAGATTTGCTCCGATTAATGTGGCAAGCATCGGCCCAAGCAGCCAGGGGATCGGCAGATTTAACAGCATAAACAATTCTCCGCCGGCTAAGGCAGTCAGCAGCGTAATGAGAAAATGGGCTGTTCTGCGTGTACTATTACTTAGATTACTTAGTTCCATTTTGAATCCTCATTTCATAATTCTATCAAATCCACATTATATTCCGAGAAAAAAGACGCGCCGGATGCTGACGGCACGTCTACATATACTCTATCATGGAGCCGTCATCTTATGCTGGCATGAGTCAGTTAGGTTTACCCCTTTTGCTTCCTGTGCTAGTCGATGTCTTCGATCTTCCATTCTCCCTGCTTGTTAGGCAGCAAAACAATCGTGAACCCCCGGTCGGCAATATATCCTTCATCATCCATCAGGTAATAATCCACTTGAAAGCCGGCCCATTTCTCGTCTTTAAAGGGAATCCCCATCAAAGTCAATTCATAAAAATGGTATGTTGAAGAGTTTTCAACAAAGGATAGCAGACGCTCGGCAGTTGTCGACGAAGACATGGTAGCGCTGAACTGTTCCTTATTCTTACTTGCTATCGCCTCCAGACAGTCCATTACCTCCTGAAGAACCTGCTTATGTTCAGCACTATTGCCTACATCCGGTATCTGTACAAAGACGCCGGGTACAATTGGAGCTTTTTTCTCCATATGCTGCAGATCTTTAAGCATGTTAACAAATACCGGAAGCAGATGCTCACGCTGTTCTGCCATAGTATGGATCTCAGCGATGTAGCGCTTCCCCTTCGCCTCAACGGAAAATACATCAACCGTCGCATTCCCAGTCCTGTAATTGCCCATATATTCCTTGTACCTAAGCAACCCCGCGTCACTGTTTGTTAGACTCAGCTTGGCTTCTTCGGCAAAGAGAGATATAAAGTTCTGCTCATCCGCAGTCCCCCAGGCCGTTACCCCACCGGCTTCAAAACGTTTCATCGTTTCCGGCATCAACACTCCAAGCGGCAAGGTCCGATGGGCGGAAAAATCAGCAGAAACTTATTCCCCTTCAATGATGTAAGACCTTCCACCGCCACTATATTCCGGAACGTCAGCCTGCATTAGCGCGATGGACCTGTCAGCAGGCTGATCTGTGGCTTGTACAATAGCCCTTCTGCCCTTCGCAGATGCAGTTGGCAAGGGTTCAGAAGTTGAGGATACACCGGTCTGAACCGCTCCTTGTGCTGCATCAGGAGGCACATTCGCAAGCTTGTCATCATCATTGTTACAACCCGTAAATAACGCGGACGATAGCGCAATACAGGCGATCCACAATTTTTGTTTCGTCATGGCCATCTAAATCCACCTCAATTACCAGACGCTGGAAAACAGCGAAAGTTGCGGTTTCAAACAGTATGAGAGAAACGTTGTGAATGAAAGCCACTTAGAGTGAAGCACAATTTATTTTTTAATCCCATTAATACTTAATGTACTGAAATACTGACTGGGATTGCCTTGCTTTGGATTAAAGCGCTCTTTAAATTCCCCATGCGTATAGCTGCCGATCACACGATGCCAGAAGTTACGGGCAGGTGTATTGGCGCGGATCTGCGACACCTTCCAGTCACCCTGAAACATATCAAACAACCGGTGGGCTGCCCATGTGCCTACACCGCTGCGGCGGTATTTCTGCATCACAAAAAATTCAGTCATGTAGTACTGCCCTTCCGGGTTGCGAAGCAGACGGTCCACCAGTGCGAATCCGGCAATATGCCCATCCACCGTAAACAAATAAGCGAACTTATTGTTGCCGCTGTTCCAGTAGGCTTCAAGTCCGGGATACTCCGGAAAGCCGCCATCACGGTCTACCTCAAGATCCAGGTAACGGGTAAAGTCATACAGATAGAATTGCATGAGTCTGCTGATTGTCTGCTTTTGCTCCTTGGGAACCAGTTCGATTCCAAGCTCCATTAGGTTCACCTCTGCCATTCACGTTTACTTCACATCATATAACTTTGTCACTTCTGGAGCAAGCCGCCTGCCTGTCATTCCCGGTGCAGCACAAAACATGATAAGAAAGATTAGACCGCAACACTTCAAACCTAAGCAAACTATGAAAAAGGTGATTGTTATCAGCATCCAAAAAAACAGCGACCGGAAAAATCTCGACCAGAGGCTGCATCTTATGCCATGGTTTGTACAGCAATTCATTGACTATAAGCGTCCGGACCTGTCCCCTTCTACGCTACTGTAGTATATCCGTGATTATGAACTGCGGATGGTAATATCGAGGCCAGCCTAACCAGCTATACTTCCGAGGGCCAAGTGGATATTCCGCTAATCCCGAACAATCCCTATGAAAAAAGCTTGCGTCATGCTCTCCAGTGTCTGCAGAATGGAACAGATTCAACTCTTTCCTTACAACATGCGCTGAAATCCTTGGAGATGGCGTCCATGCTGACGGATCAGCTTACAGCTCTCATGCATACTTGAATGGAAGTACATCGCGATTGAATCCGTTGACTTTTGCCGCCCGTTATGTGATTTCATCCTTTTTCCTGGTGATTGTGATTAGGTAAAGATATGTGTTGTAGGTGGGCGAATGGGCTAGATGGAGCATTAGGTTTTGATTTTTCTATTATGCATTTTTCATATAATGAATTTTTATAGTTAGGTGGAGAAAGAGGACTTATTCGTTGATGCCGACGGCTCGTGATTTATTTCTTTTAGACAAAACCGGAAGGTTGTTACCATAATTATTATTATGTTGACTTATGAGGGCTATTTAGAAGAATGGAATTCGTTACCTTCCCAAAATCAATACAGCGTCAGCACTTCAAGCAGAAACCTATACATCCTTATATTTGAACAGAATCATCTGTTCTTGCTGCCGCTCTTTTGCTCTTTCATCGCATCCGTATGATACTCCTTGCCATTGGCTTGCTTCCCCTCAACTCCGGGACATTGTAAGCACGAATTTGTCTAGCTTATCCACCGATAATCCAGCTCCAGCTTCGTGCCCCTTCCCCTTGACCATGCGCAGAATCCATCTGTCCAATGTTGATATTTTCTCCGGATCAATCTCATCACCCAGGATCTCCTTGGCGAGTGCCTTGTTGTACAAAACCTCAGAATAAGCTTGCTTCAGTTCCTCCTCCGCCTTCTCCCCTGTCATTCCTGCACAGACGAACAACCCCAGCCTCTTGTTTAACAGCTCCTGCTGATATTTGGACGTAAACAACGCCATTTCCTTGCGGATTTTGCCAAAGTAGATGGAGCTGCCCAGAATTACCGTGTCATATGAAGCCAGAGCCGGCACTTCGGCATATTTTAGATTCATAACCTCAGCCTCTCCAAGCCTGGATTTCAAAAGCATTGCGGCCTTCTCTGTACATCCATATTTACTGGCATACATAATCAATGTCCTATTCCTCATAATATCCGCCCCTATTCTATGGGTAATGAGTTTGAAGACTATCCCGGTTCCTGTACATTGCTCAATACAAGGTACAAACAAACAATAACACCCAAATGAAACGCAGGGAACGCTACCAACTCTACTGTAGATACACTTACTCCCGCCCTCAGCATCCCAATGATCATGGCTGTGATGGAGGTTAGGAGAGCAGCGGCTTTCACTATGACTACAGAAGCAAGCAGATAACCATAAGGCCGCCTGCGAATGAGCAGTACCCCGGTAATTGCCGTGAGCGGAACAACAATAGCTAAATCGAGTGCCTGAATCACTAATGTGCTGTAATGCTCCAACCCTACAGGGGCTGTCCCTTGCCGTAAAGAACTAGCAAGCCTGCCCAGCCATAACATCATAATCATAAACGCGGTAAACAGCAGGAAAACGCCTATGCTTGTGGCCGGTAAACTGTGTTTAAAATAACGTTCTACCTTCTCCCGCTCTAGGGACAACAGTGTCAGAATAAAAGCAAATAAGCTGGCTGAGAACAACATGACATAGATTAGAAACAGATGATTGTACATAGACAGGAAGCTGTAAGACGCATAAGTATATGTAAAATATCCCAAAGCTCCAGCTAACAGCAAACGTCCTCTGACCCTCCCTTTGAAGCTCATAACCAGTGACACAACCAGCAAAGGAACCCCCAATACCAGCGTAACTCCATCCTGGGCTATAGCCTGAGCAGCAGCGGAAACTGAATCGTGTTTATATATCCCACTACCATATAATTCGACCTTGTCACCCCAGATAGAGGTAAAAGATTCAGACCTTCTTGCCGCCTCCGGGCCGTGACCTGACAGCAATCCGTACCCCGACGCAATTATCGCAAGGAGAATAATTAAACCCGTTAAAATGCCAACTGACCGTCTATATTCCATCGGCGTCTCCCCCTGGTCGAATAGTCAAGCAGAAACGGCTTTGCCGTCCTTTTAAAGGACGGAACCGTTCCAGCCCCCCCGCAATTAGAAGCATGGCCTCAACATGCCGCGCGATCAGGGTCTCCTTCTGCTCCTCCGGCAGCTCTTTCTCGACGGTCAGCCTCATGATCAGTCCAAATGCCGCGCTCCAGATCACCTGGGCGGTAAGCTCCATTTCCTCCTCTTTACAGGCATCCATCCCTTTGAATTGGCGAAGAATACTACAGAGCATGCTGATCGCATTGTGCTCCAGTGCAGCCCCTTTATGCAGCACTGCCGTGTGGTTAAGCACAGCTGGTGAATCATTCAGCATCACATTCCGGTACTGGGATTCCTCCGCTGTTGTCACCCGAATGAACTGCGACAGCGACTGGCTTAGCTTTTCCTCAGCCGATTCTTCATTCTGCGAAGTGTGTAATCGGGCTGTTAGTCCATCAATCAACTCCCTGTACCCCTGCTGTAGAAGCTGCTCCACAATAGCCTCCTTTCCCTGAAAATAGTGATAAATGATTCCGGCGGAATAGTCCATCCGTTTAGCAATCTTGCGGATAGATAACTGCTTGATCCCCTTCTCGGCCACCAGCTCACCGGCTGTTGTCAGAATCAAATGACGCATCGCTTCGCGTTCCTGCTCTTGCCTTTGTTCTTTGCTCATGATTTCAAAATTCCTCCATTTGCGTTTAGATCAGCGAATTTAACACTGCAATGTTTTTAAACAGTGTTCAATATACATTATATGGCACTATACTGCTGCGGGATGTGATTATTTTGACATTCTTAAGGAATCTCATTTCCAAACTGTATAATTTCCTAACAGAAATAAAGCCTGAGATAGCCCCGGCGGGCATCCCAAGCTTTAGATTTATCATTCAGTTGCCGAATTAAGTTAACATAATTATTGAATAAAATTTGGAAACATTTTGCTCATTCGAAACGTCTAATCATAGTACATCAGGTGGGGCAAGCAATCCTGTTGGGTTGATTCATCTGTTGCATCATACGGCCAAAATGGGGGTGGAAAACATGAAGAAGCTTGGCGGATATTGGGTTAATGCTCTGGAACAAGGTAAGCATGAGGTATCCGGAACGGATATAGCAGAAAAAACAATGCAAGCTACAAATGATCAATATAATGAACTGAAGAAAAGTGTATTAGAAAAATATAAACAATAACGGTACTGAGAAGCAGCTCATTTGAGTTGCTTCTTTTCAAACAACAGGCACCCTAAGCACATCGGGTCCGGCTAATCAATACTGGCAATTTTCCACTCACCCTGCTTCTTGAGCAGAGAAATAACATTCCCTTCGTCAACAATGTAGCCCTCGGAGGTCATCCGATAATAGCTGACCCAGAAGCTGGCCCGCTTGGTCCCTTCCACGGGGATGGCTGTCAGAGTCAATTCATAGAAATGATAAACATTCTTCTCATCCAGGACAAACTGGAGATCTTCATTTAGCAGCGGTGAATACATAGTTGTGGCGAACTTCTCCTTATCCCCTGCCGCCCAGGCTTGCTGAAATATTGACTGGGATTACCTTGCCAGGAGTTGAAGCGCTCCTGGAACTCGCCTCCTGTATAGGACCCGATCACCCGGTGCCAGAAGTTACGGGCAGGTGTATTGGCGCGGATCTGCGACACCTTCCAGTCACCCGGAAACATATCAAACAACCGGTGGGCTGCCCATGTGCCTACACCGCTGCGGCGGTATTTCTGCATCACAAAAAATTCAGTCATGTAGTACTGCCCTCACCTCTGCCATTCACGTTTACTTCACATCATATAACTTTGTCACTTCTGGAGCAAGCCGCCTGCCTGTCATTCCCGGTGCAGCACAAAACATGATAAGATAGATTAGACCGCAACACTCCAAACCTAAGCAAACTATGAAAAAGGTGATTGTTATCAGCATCCAAAAAAACAGCGACCGGAAAAATCTCGACCAGAGGCTGCATCTTATGCCATGGTTTGTACAGCAATTCATTGACTATAAACGGCCGGATCTGTCGCCTTCAACCCTACTGGAGTATATCCGTGATTATGAATCTTTTTTTGGGTGGCTGCGTGTGGAAGGTCTGTCAACGGCAGGCAGCAATGCTGAAATCACTCTGCTTGATCTGGAAACACTCCATATGGACAGTATTGTCGGCTACCGGCTGCATTTAACTACCCGCGCCGAAGGAACGAACACCCGGGTGACGGTATCCCGCAAGCTGTCCGCTCTGCGCTCCCTCTTCCATTACCTGAGCCAGATTGCCGAAGATGAGAATTTCTACCCGCTGCTGAAGCGCAATATTATGGCCAAGGTGGAAATCAAACGTATTCATAAACCGAAAGATACCGCTGCTAAGCTAAAGGGGAAAATTCTCGAAGACGAGGAACTGCTGGAATTTGTGGGTTACATCTATGAAGGTTATGGCCGGGACGTTGAGGCTAATAAGCAGGCATATTACTCCTTTCAGTTGAACCGGGAACGGGATGCCTGCATCGCCAGTCTGATCTTGAACTCCGGCCTGCGTGTATCCGAGGTGGTTAATCTCAACGTGGATGATCTGGATGTGAACAACAAGCTGCTCTATGTATACCGCAAGGGCAACAATGACGAGACCTTCAAGACACCTGTGTATTTCCGTGAGCAGGCCAAGGATGATCTCTCGCTGTATCTAAGTCTCCGCCAGGCCCGCTACAAGACGCCAAAGAGGGAAAAGGCGTTGTTCATTGCATTGCCCAATGGCAGCCAGGAAGGGAAACGGATGACAAAACGGGCGATTCAAGAGATGATTATCAAATACGCCAAACGTTTCGGGAAGCCGTATTTGACTGTGCACAAGCTGAGGCACTCTTTCGCCACTGACTATTATCTGCAAAATGATATCTACAAAACCAAGGAGCAGCTCGGACACGCTTCGACCGAAACTACCGAAGTCTATGCCCATCTTACGGACAAAACCATGTCCGAAGCGATTGAGCGGCGCGTGGAAAGCTGATGGCATCACTGCTGCTCTGAAGGAAACATGTGAAGCTGCATTCGAGCGGAGTTTTGTTCTAATGCTGAAGAGTATTTAATTTTTATTATTGTAAGGAGCATACCCATGTCAGAGAATTACAATTACAATTATTTACCGTCCGGCCCAGCCGGAGCTTCTCTCGTTTTGCAATCGGACTGCGAGAACTGTTATGGCTTGTGCTGTGCGGCACTGCCCTTCGCGGTTTCGGTAGACTTCGCGATGAACAAGGACGCTGGACAGCCCTGTCCCAATCTGCAGACGGACTTCCGCTGTGGTATTCATACTGCTCTCAGAGACAAGGGGTTTCGGGGCTGCACAGTGTATGACTGCTTTGGGGCAGGCCAAAAGGTATCCCAAATCACCTATGGCGGCAAGGACTGGCGGCAGGCTCCCAAAACATCATCACAGATGTTCGAGGTATTCCCGGTAATGCGTCAGCTACATGAACTGCTGTGGTATCTCACCGAAGCACTCCATTTCCAGTCGGCCGCCCCGCTTCATAGTGCACTGTCAACCGCTCTGGAGAAGACCGAACAGCTCACGAACCTGAAGGCCGAGGCGCTGCTGGAGTTGGATGTTGCTGCACACCGTGGGGAAGTCAACGAGCTGCTCCTGCGTACCAGTGAAATTGTGCGTGATGCGGCCCGCCGGGAGCTGAAGTCGGTTCCCAAACGACAAGCAAAATATGGCCGCGGCGCGGATCTGATCGGCGCCAAACTGAGGGGTGCGGATCTGCGGTGCGTAAGCCTGCGGGGGGCCTATCTCATTGCTGCTGATCTCAGCGGTGCAAATCTGCAGGCTGCTGACCTCATTGGCGCAGATTTCCGGGATACTAACCTAAGCGGAGCTGATCTGACCGGCAGCTTGTTTCTTACACAGGCACAGCTTAATGCAGCCAAGGGCAATACCTTAACCAAGCTGCCTCCAGCGCTTGTCCGACCTGGTCACTGGACATAGAATCAACAGCATAAGCAATGCAGCAGCCCCAGTCTTCCATTACCATGGAGAACTGGGGCTGCTGCTCCTTGTGACCTGATTTTGAAGAGACAGTTCAATGAAGCGCGGACTGAATTTTTTGGGTTTTCTATTGTGAATTTTTCATATGTTGAAATTTTGAAAATAAGTTCGTTGCTGCCACAAAAAATCAGCAATTGCCGCACTGTCGTTGATGCCGAATTGCCGGATTCCCGGCTCAATCCGCATTTTGTCCTTCATTTCCTCCCAAAATGCGGCAGCGACCTTATTCTGCGCATTGTTCAGCAGGCTCAGGTCTTCTTCGTTATGAACCAGTACTATTTTAGGATAAGCTTCATGTTTGAAGCCCTCAACGAGCACATAATCATAGCTGGAAAAAGCTGAAATCAGCTCAGGCAAACTGCTGCTGCGGTCCTCGATCACCGATGTTTTTCTGCCGCTGGTGATGGCAATTGCGGATGCTCCGGCCTGCCGTTGCTGCCAGGTATCTGTCCCCGGATGATCCATATCATAGTCATGGGCATCATGTTTAATCACCGCCACTGTGCAGCCGTGCCGCTGCAGCTGCGGAATCAAGTCACAGATCAGAGTAGTTTTGCCGCTGTTTTTATAGCCGACAATCTGGCATACGGCAGGTTGACTCTTGCGTCCTCCACCAGTCGATTCCTCACCCGTTCGAGGACTTCCCGCGCGATAACGGCTTGTCCTGCCTGAATTTCTGCTGCAGCTATGGCTGTTCTTGCCCTTTCCATTCCTGCCTCGTTCTAGCCATGAGTTGCCAATATTCAGCCGTGCAAAGTCAAGATCCGTTTGACTTCTTTTCTTGCCCCGTTTCATCACGTTTCTGCTTCACCCCTGATCTCTAATTCCCGCACGCTCCCGCATTGCTGTCAGAGTCCATTCAGCCCTGAAGTTCTCCCGGCAGCTTTAGCACTCTTACCTTGGCGCCGGTGCTTAAGCCGCGCTCTTCCGGCGGAACGACAATCAGACAGTCGCTGTCCTTGATCGTTACCATGACCGAAGATTCGTCGATTGCTGCCGGATAGGCATACAAGCAGCCGTCACGGAATTCCAGCCTTGCACGCACATAACGTGTATAATTGTTCACCTTCGAATAATCTGCGCCAAGCACAGCCGTCCATTCCGGCAAAAAAGGCAGCGTAGCCCCCTGCATCAGAGAAATGACCGGCCGCGCAAACAGCTGAAAACCCACGAAGCAGGCTCCGGGATTGCCGGATAGTGCCAGCAGCAGCTTGCCTCCGCGAACAGCGGCTGTTGTGACGCTGCCCGGGCGCATCGTAACTTTATTAAAAAGCATGTCGCCGCTGTTCTCCCGGACCAGATCACCCATAATATCGTAATCCCCCACCGATACCCCGCCAGTAGTAATTACCATGTCATAACTATCCAGAGCCATTTGCACTTTGCTCCGGGCCAGCTCCAAATCATCTATGATCGCACCCAGCATGACAGGCTCACCCCCGGTCTCCCGCACCAGCGCTTCCAGCATCGGTGAGTTGCTATTGCGGATTTTGCCGGGTTGAAGTGGCTCATCTACCTCCAAAAGCTCAGTACCCGTAGCAAAAATCCCGATCTTAGGCCGTCTAAGTACTTTGACGGTATGAACTCCAAGCGCTGCCAGCGCAGCGATCTCACCTGCAGCAATCTTCCACCCTGCAGAAAGTACAAGCTCTCCTTCCTTCAGTTCAAAACCCTCCTGAGTGATATTGCGGCCAGCCTGCTGCGGCTTGCGGAGTCCGACAAAACTTTTGCCACCCTCTTCCCGGGTTTCCGTGATCTCCAGCATCACAACCGTATCCGCACCTTCGGGCACCTGCGCCCCTGTCATAATTCGCGCGGCTGTTCCGGACGTTATACTTACAGCGGGTACAGCTCCGCAAGGAATATCATCCACGACTTCCAGCCAGACCACGCGGTCCTGCCCGCAATCCTTGGTATCCCCGGCGATCAGCGCATACCCGTCCATCCCTGACCGGTTAAATGCCGGAAAAGGATGCGGCGCAATCACCGGCTCGGCCAAAAAACGCCCGCAGCTCTGATTCAGCGGCACTTCCTCACCATCCAGCAATTTTGCATATTCAATCACCCGGGCTTGCGCTTCTTTAACCTGGAGTGCTTTTCGATGAAATTTATGATCCGGCGTATCCTGTCTGCTATTCATAAGAACCCTCCGTCCATTGTCTCATGTGGCATCATGTGCCTACTGTTTGCTGCTCCGGCACAGAACTATTTTAACATGAGACCCGGGAAAGTGATATTTGGATATGAGTGTCTGCTCACGGTACGTTCCGCATAGCTTTGTGAGACAAAGCAAAAAGGATACCCGCTATAGAAGCGAAGGTATCCTCTAATCCCCATTTGGGATGCAGAAAACAGGTGTTGAATTACGAAGCCCGGATCACTTTGACATCTCCCGGAATGACTTTTTCGCCTTCATAAAGCATAAACCGCCCATTCTGCCATTCCACCCGCAGTAGCCGGTAATCATCGGACTGGTACTGCCAGACATGCTGCTCTCCGCCATTGGTATACGGCGTCTGTCCTGTTACCGCTGCGAACCCTTCGTATTCTTCCTCCAGGTGGAACGTGTAACCATCCAGCTCCAGCGTAGAAGGTACCTCGGCAGGATCATCCAGCCGCCCGTCAATCGGTTGATACAGACTGTATTGCAGCTGTTCACGCTCCTCGATATACAGATAGGAGATCTTGCTTCCGTCGCGGAGTGTCAAGACAACCGCATTGCGGCCGCTGGTTTTCGTCCGGCCCGTTACTTCATAAGTAACCAGTGACACTTCGCAAATATCCCCCGGGGAGAGATTCAGCATACTTTTTGGTGCAGCCGGTGCTTCTGTTTTGGAAAAAAGATTACCAATACGTTTCCATATACTCAAACTCCATCATTCCTCCTGTTATATTTAACCTCTTATGAAAGCCGCAATAATTAATGCCCCTGTTACATGCAGCGAGCCAGCTAATAATCCATAACCGATTTTGCCCAGCTGGGTGCCATAATCAAGATTAAGCTTACCCCAGCGGCTCAGCAGCAGGCGGACTGCCCTTTCAAGGAAAAACAAAAGAACAAAGGAAACTACGGAGACAATAAGCGCATCTCCCAGACCCTTTGAAGTGGAAATGGAAGCCGATAATATGTAGGCTTGTGCCAGCAGTTTCAGTACGAAACGCGTTGTGACCGCCATATTGCCTGCCTTCAGTTCCTCCAAATCATTATAACGGGTAAACAGCGAATCCACGAACATCAGTACACATAGAAGCACTGCGCCGCTCACCGTCCATACAACCATGGACACCAGAGTTTGGAAATCCATTGCTTTAGCCCCCGCTTATTCAGATTGCTGCTCTATCCGACCACATAGAGAAGGCGAAGGAGAAACTGCTAGTTCCGTCTCCCCTTCGCCTGTGAACACCGGCTTTAGGACCGGTAAGTCCATATCCTATTGTTTGTCGTATTGCTTCATCAGCGCAGCCAGCTCATCTTCTACAGCTTGATCCTTACCCAGCTTCTCGAATTCATCGTCAAGTGATTTATTGCCCGAGCTCATCTCATTGCTGGCTTCTGCCTGAGCTTCAGCTTGCAGCATCTTTTCTTCCATGCGCTTCAGTCCGGCGGAAGCCGAGTCAGAGCTGAAACCGCTCATTGCCTTATTGATTTCAGTTTGCGCCTTGGCGGCATTGAAGCGGGCTACCAAAGTCTCACGTTTGTTCTTCATCTCGGTGAGCTGTTTGCGCATTTCCTCCAGTTTGGCACGCAGGTTGTCGGCCGAAGCTTTATTCTGATCGAAGCTTGTTTTGTACTCCACCAGCTTGACTTCAGCAGATTTCTTCTCTTCCAGCGCGCGGCGGGCCAGATCGGCATTGCCGGCTTGGGCTGCCGTATGCGCCTGCTGGTTGCGCTTGGCTACAAGTGCTTCCTGCTCTTCATACAGCTGTTTGAATTTCTTCTCGATGGCGATCTGGGCAGCTACCGCTTTCTCGGCATCCTCCAAATCCTCGGTCATGTCACGGATATATTGGTCCGTCATTTTGACCGGGTCTTCCGCCTTGTCAATAATCGCATTCACATTGGACATGGTCAAATCACGCAATCTTTTAAATATAGACATCGGTTCATTCCTCCAAAATAAAAGTTAATTGCTCATTTGGTATCTTTTACGCAGAGTGTCGAGAATCGTTTCAAATTTATTGCGTTAAATATTGATCCACCTTGCTGTTTACGATTTCTACAACTTTAGTGATGCCCTCTTTGCTCAAATCATCATAATGAATGCCCATAACCACCGTGACCGTCTTGCCCAGTGCAGCCGATACCTTGAGCGCGATGGCTTCACTGATTGTATGCTCTTTGTGATGGGGGACGGCAGAGGTGGAGACGCTGATGTTATCACCATCAACATATGCGGTGCTTGCCGCACCGATATGGCGGCCCCCTCCGGTAATGAGCAGCAGTAAATCACGGCCTACAGCTATTGCAGACAGTTCAATGTCCTCTGGATGGAACTCATAAGCAACCAACCCGATCTCCCCTTCCCATTATATTAACCTTGAAGCATGAAGATATCTCAGGTCAGCGAAAAATAGTACGCGCAAAACTTGGGAGAGCTCACACAATACCGCGGATCTCGTCCAGGGAAGAGATGTTCTCTGCTAGCATGAACTGCTGCAGTTCCTCCACTAGCGTACTGCCTGCCCGCAGGTTCATGAAATTATAGGTTCCAACCTGGATAACCGTTGCTCCGGCCATAATGAATTCTATAATATCCGTTGCCGAGGTAATCCCGCCCATACCGATTACCGGAATAGACACCCGTTTGGCTACCTGATGCACCATACGCAGCGCCACCGGCTTGATCGCCGGACCGGATAGTCCGGCATACAGATTATTAAACACGCTGCGGCGGCGGCGGACATCGATCTTCATCCCTGAGATCGTGTTAATCAGCGAAACCGCATCTGCCCCCTCTTCCTGGCACATCTCTGCCATTTCGGCGATATCCTCGGCGTTCGGTGACAGCTTCACGGCGAGCGGAAGTTTCGTTGCTGCTCTGACCGCACGCACGACCTCCTGTGCAGCAGGAGTCTTGACACCGAAAGCGATGCCTCCTTCTTTTACGTTGGGGCAGGAAATATTAAGCTCTATCATGTCCACCGCAGTTGTGCCGGCTAGACTCCGGGCTTCGGCATCCCGCTGGATCAGCTCGGCGCCAAGCACATAATCATGCAATGTATTGCCGCCAAGATTCACGATCCGTGCAGTGTCCAGTGTCTCCCAATATGGAAGTTCCTTGGCCAGAAACCCTTCCACTCCAGGGTTCTCCAGACCGACACTGTTCAGCATGCCGGAAGCCGTCTCATAGACGCGAACACCGGGGTTTCCGGCCTTGGCGTTAAGAGTAAGACCTTTGCCGGAGATTCCTCCCAGCATGGATACATCATAAAGCTTGCCATACTCGCGGCCGAAGCCGAAAGTGCCGGAGGCCATGACGATTGGATTCTTGAAATGTACGCCTGCTATATTTGCAGTTAAATTAATCATGGAAGAGCACCTCCTCCGCCAAAAAGACCGGCCCGTCCGCACATGCCTTGCGCTGCCCGTCACGGCAGGACACACTGCATACGAGACATGCGCCTATCCCGCAGGCCATCCGGTTCTCCAGTGAAAGATACACGCCGGTTTTTTTGCCTGCTGTGTCGGCTGCGAAGCCTTTTAATTGCGCTGCTTTCAGCATGGGATGCGGTCCACAGACAAAAATATGATCATAGCTGGTAAAATCAACACTGTCGAGAATCAGGCCGCCGACATTGACCGTCAGCTCCGCCGCCAAGGGACGAAATGCTTCCGTACGGAAGGCTTCCCGGCTGAATCCCAAATAAATGTCACTGCCCGGAAGCTTCTGGGCACAGTAATAAAGCGGAGCAATGCCAATCCCCCCGCCTACCAGAGCAACCTTCCCCTTAACTTCGGGAAAGCCATTGCCAAACGGCCCTTCAAGATCAATGTTATCTCCGGGTGTCAGACCGGCAAAGATTTCAGTTCCTTCCCCGACCACATGATAGAGAAATTCGACACCGTCATCGTTTACTTGATGTATGCTAAGCGGTCTGGACAACAGCGGATAGGCTCCCCATGCCCGCAACATGTAGAATTGACCCATTTCACCGCCGTAATTCCCTTCAACCCGAAGGTGGTACACTCCATCAGCCAGCCGCTCGTTAGTTATAACTGTCGCCACGTTATCAAGCTCCTTCAAATTTAATCTTATTAACCATGCCCTAGAAGGAGTTTAAAATCTGTGACATATTTCACATTGGTAGAATGCTATTTTCTGTTCCATACCCCGCGCTCATAGGGTTTCGGCACATTCGCTTGGTCTACCCCGCCAAGTGCTTCCTCAGCATGCAGCGCCCAGTAAGGGTCACTGAGCATTGCCCGGCCAATAGCCACGAGTTCCGCCTTCTCTTCGGCAACTACGGACTGGGCTTCTGCGTAGTTCTCGAGACGTCCTACCGCTATAACCGGAACCTGCAGGCCGCTTCTGATATATTCAGCGAGATCCACCTGATACGCCGGACCTGCGTTAGGTCCGCCATTAGAGCCGACCGGTCCTTCTCCGCCAGAAGATACATGGAACATATCTACGCCAGCGTCTTTATACCGGCGGCAAATGTCCAGAGCGTAGGCTTCATCATAGCCGCCTTCGACATATTCTTTGGCCGATACTCTCATCAGCAGCGGCATCTCTGCGGGCAATACTTCTCTAACTGCTTGGACCACTTGTTCACCGAACAGTGCCAAATCAGCTCCGTACTCATCCTCTCTGACGTTAGTGAGCGGGGAATGGAACTGATGAATCAGGTATCCATGGGCACCGTGAATCTCTACCGTGTCAAAACCGGCTTCCACTGCTCTGCGCGCGCCCTCACGGTAAGCCAAGACAAGCTCTGCGATCTCTTCTTTGGAGAGTGCCTGAGGTATTTTGGACTTCTCATCGAACGGAATTGCCGAGGGAGCAACCGGCGGCTCCGCATCCAGCGCCTTGCGGCCTGCATGACCTAACTGAATAGCAATTTTTGCGCCGTACGTATGGACCCCATCCGTAATCTTGCGGTAGGCCGCTATCTGGTCATCGCTCCAGATCCCGGTGTCGTGGTTAGTGATGCGCCCGTCCGGATGCACACCGCTCATCTCTACAATAATAAAGCCGGTTCCGCCAACGGCGCGGCTGACATAATGCACGAAATGCCAATCATTTGGGATTCCGTCCTGCTTGTGCACCGCATACTGGCACATCGGGGGCATAACTATCCGATTCTTTAGAACCAAGGCCTTCAATTCATAAGGCTTGAATAAATCAGTCATTTCGATTCCAACCTTTCCGGTTATCCGATTTATAGTGGAAGCGATTCTCCCATTTCATTAGTATACACGTAAATTTCACGGCAATAAATCTCAACCTGCGAGGATGGAAGTTCAGCATAAATTAGCCTTCACTTGGGGATAACAAGGGAGAAACCGCAGTGAGCGAAGTTATATAGGAGGTGTGGATGAATGGATAAGCTGCTAAAAGGGCGGAAACTGCTCATTCTCTTAGCGATTACAATGGTTCTGTTTAGCCCCGTGACCTCTGCAGAGCTTGTTTCAGCCTCTCCTCCCCTTCTGCAGCAACCGGAAGAGAACGGAACCCCTCCGCCACAGAATGCTGCCGAAGACGAAGTAGAGGCTATCGCACCCGGTTCTTCTTCTTCCGCAGCGGCTGCCCGGCGGCAAAAACGCAGCAGAACTCTGTCTCTAAGCCAGCTGATGCGCAAATATCCGGAGACGATCATGACCCAGGGCCCCCGGAACAGGATGATCGCCCTGACGTTTGATGATGTTCCTGATCCGCGTTTCACACCGCAGCTGCTGGATGTTCTCCGCAAATATCATGTGAAAGCGACCTTTTTTGTCGTCGGAAGCCGGGCGGAGAAACATCCTGCGCTGGTGCAGCGGATGATCAGGGAAGGCCATGTTGTCGGCAACCACTCTTATAATCATCCGGAATTCGGGAAGCTAAGTGTAAATGAATTCCGGACACAAATTATGCGCACCGAAAATATTATTGCTGCCCTTGCCGGGTACAAGCCACGATTAATTCGCCCGCCGTATGGGGATGTCAGTGAGCAACAGCTCAAATGGGCAAAAAGTCACGGCTACAAGCTGATCAATTGGAATGTTGATTCTTTGGACTGGCGGGGGTTGTCTAAATCGCAGGTAAGAAACAACATTTTGTCCCATGCGGGCAAGGGGGCGATTGTGCTGCAGCACGGCGGCGGCGGCCAGGGAAGCAATCTTCGGGGGACGATCCAGGCGCTCCCGGAAGTTATCAATATCTTGCGCAAGCGGGGCTATACTTTTGTAACTGTCCCCCAAATGCTTCAGGTTGATAAAAATAAATGACTTATAGCGCAAACCAGCTTCGCCTTCCCTCTAGAACCGGTGTCCGTTTATTGAAATTAAAAAAGGAAACGAGCTGCCATGATCTCCGGCATTCATCGTTTCCTTTTGAGTGTGGCTTAATAGCGGCATGGAGCCGTTAAAGCAGACTATTCAATAATGTACAAATTCACGTACTGAAATCCAAAATCCGATACGAAGCTTTGGCTTCCGGGAATAAAGATATCTATACGGTTGCCTTTGATCGCACTTCCCATATCCGTGGCCGTGGCCAGAAATGCCTGCTTCGGCAGCCCGGGATGCGAATGTCCGGTCACCAGCACCTTCGTGCCGAGCGGAATCACATTCGGATCTACAGCAATCGTGCCCAGCTTAAGCGCATCGCCGAAATAATCGACCGCCCCCCATTTGCCGTTCTCACTGGCTGCCGAGGAGTAGGCTGTAGCTTTGGCCTGAATAATTTTGGCATAGTTGAATTCTTTACCCCACGCTTGAACTGTATTGGATTCCTTCTCCACGTTCAGGCTGGTCGAAATGACGGAAGCTGGGGACGAGGTGTCTGCAGCGGCAATTAGTTTATTCTCACGTGGAATGGTGAGCTTAAGCCCCGGATAAATATTCACGCTCGCAACCGACTTGTTGGCATTCATGAGTTCATCGACACCGATACCGTAATAGTTCGATAGTGTATAATAGGTGGTAGTTTCTCCTGCAATATGTACGCTGTCCGCCTTGGCGGGGACTGCATGCAGCAGTGTACTGATGCCAACGGCAGCAGCAAGGGCTGTAATGGCTCTGAATCTGATCTTCATATTTGCCTCCTTCATTAGTGGGTGCAAGAGGATTCCCGTGAGGGAATATCTCGCGCCAAGATAACTCTGGACGTATGTACCTTCTTCTTTACCGGCATATCCAGTGCAGTAGTTTGTAAACTAACAGTATTGAATATATCACAATTTTGTAACCAATGCCTAAGAAATTGTTACCATTCTGATAGAATTTACTTTTCCTCCACACCACAAAAGGAATACTATTACTTAGTAATTATATATTCCCAATATATTAAGAGATTTTTTAAGATATTCGGATATTATCCGCGAAAATTTTACACAGATTTAACAATTCCCCCTTCGGCAAATAGTAGAATGGTAGAATACGATAAAGTAATTAAGACATTGAAGCACACTTGGAGGGTCTATGAACGCAGAAGAGAAAAAAAACAACCATAGCAGTCCAGCTACTGCTTACCTCAACCGGGACTTAAGCTGGATCGAATTTAACCGCCGCGTACTGCTTGAAGCGCAGGATCTGGATAATCCGCTGATGGAACGGGCTAAATTTCTAGCGATCGTATCCAGCAACCTGGATGAGTTCATCAGTGTGCGTGTAGCCGGAATTCAGGATCAGATTAGAGCCGGCTATACGAAAAAAGATTTTACCGGCTATACCCCCTCCGGATTGTACAAACGTCTGATCAAGCGGGTCACCAAAATTATTGCCGACCAATACCGCACCTTCCGCGATATCTCCCGGCATTTGCATAAAGAAGGCATTGTCTTTGTTAACTACGAGGATCTGACTCATGCTCAGGAGTTGTCGATTGAGCAGTATTACCGCGACATTATTTTCCCTGTTCTGACTCCGATGGCCGTTGACCAGAGCCGTCCGTTTCCGCTTGTTCACAGCCAGTTCATCTATCTGGCCGTGGTACTGACCCGTAAGAACAGCCAGGAAGAAGAGCCTTATTTCGCCATCCTGCAGATCCCTTCCAACCTGCCGCGATGCATTCCGCTCCCTCACCGTTCCAACAGCAAAAAACGGCAGTTCGTCTTTATTGAGGATGTTATCCGCCATCATATTCAAACGTTATTCAGCGGCTATGAGCCGGTAGCAGTCAGCGAGTTCCGTCTAACCCGCAACTCTGATCTGACGATTGATGAGGAAGGCGCAGAGGATTTGCTCGAGGAGATTGAAAAGGAGCTGCGCAAACGCCGCCGGGGTGTTCCCGCCCGGCTTGAGGTGCAAAAAGGGATTCATCCGTATGCCCTTGAACAGCTGCAGGCCGAATTCGAGCTTGAGGATTTTGTCTTTGAAATTGACGGGCCCCTTGACCTAGGGTTTCTGCGGGGATTCGCAGGTAGCCTGAAGGGCTTCAGTTACCTGTTTGATGCTCCGATAGTGCCGCAATATCCGGCGGAATTTGAGGAGAATGAGGATTTCTTCGAAGTGCTGCGCGAGCGAGATGTGCTAGTGTACCATCCATACGAATCCTTTGATGCGATGAGCGACTTTATTATTCAGGCTTCCGAGGATGAGCATGTCATGGCCATCAAGATGACCCTGTACCGGGTCAGCGGCAACTCGCCGTTGATTACCGCCCTGGCCAATGCCGCAGAATCGGGCAAACAGGTTACCGTGGTAGTAGAGCTGAAAGCCCGGTTTGACGAAGAGCGGAACATTGCCTGGGCACGCAAGCTGGAACAATCCGGCTGCCATGTCGTCTATGGCCTGGTCGGGCTCAAAACGCATGCTAAAGTAACACTGATCGTCCGCCAGGAAGGGAACGAGCTGCGCCGCTATGTACATGTCGGTACCGGGAACTACAATGACAGCACAGCCAAAGCCTACACCGACCTCAGCCTGTTCACTGCCAATAATGAAATTGGGCTGGATGCCTCAGAGCTGTTCAACCAAATGACCGGTTATTCCGCCAATTATGACTGGAATGCCTTCATCGTTGCTCCGACCAACATGAGCCTGTCGCTGCAAAAGCTGATTCTCCGCGAAGCCGAGCACGCAGCAGCCGGCAGACCGGCACGAATTATAGCCAAGATGAACTCTTTATCCAATCAGGAGGTCATCGACAGCCTGTACAGCGCAGCCCAGGCCGGTGTATCCATCGATTTGATTGTACGCGGCGTCTGCTGCCTGCGCCCGGGCATTGAAGGCCTGAGTGAGCGGATCACAGTCCGCAGCATCGTTGACCGTTTTCTTGAGCATTCACGCATCTATTATTTCGAGAATGGCGGCAAGCCGGAAGTGTATTTATCCAGCGCCGACTGGATGACACGCAATTTGACCCGGCGGATAGAACTGATGTGTCCGGTGCTGGACAGCGGCATCCGCAAGCAGATCGTCAAGATCCTTGATCTGTCGCTGAAGGATAACGTGAAAGCCAGCTTCCTTCAGCCGAATGGATATTACGAACGGCCGGACGACAAAAAGGCTCCCTTCCGGAGCCAATTAGCCGCTTTGGAGGTCAGTCATTGGAAAGGGAGCCGAGCTTTACCTTCACCGACCAAGCATTCTTAAATGCTTTTAGGGCGTTCTCAATGTCTTCCTGTCCGATATGCACCTCACCTACACCCTCAAGCTCCAGATGAAGAGTATTGCCGTGCAGCTCAGCATTCAATCCACGGATTACACCGATCTCGGTGCTGTCCAGAGCAATGCTAAGCTGTACGAGCGTACCCAGCTTATGAATCCACTCCTCGTCGGAAGCCAGTAAAATGTCCTTATGGGTCTGGGACAATTTCTGCTTCCGGCTTTTTGTGCTGTAGGAAGCAATAAGCGCACTGAGAATCAATTCCCGGTGAGTAAGACCGCGGATCGGTGAATTCATCAGCCAGTAGCGTGTATGCCGTTTCGACTGGTAGTAGTTAATATTCGATCCTGTACGGTGCAGCATGATGGAGACATAGATCAGCATCTTCTGCTCTTCGCGGTCACCTTCATGTCCCAAAGCGCCAAACAGACTCATCGCAAGCTTGCAGATATGTTCCAGATGCCCTTTAGAAGTGCGGATATCGAAGCGGATAATCGTATCCAGACTGAACTCCAACGCACTGTCACACACCGGCTGCTCAGGATTTAAGAGGTCATGCAGCATGCCTTCCCGCAAACCTTCCCCGCTGATGAGTGCCTGACTGGCTCGGATATAGTTGTAAACTGTATGGAAAATGACCAGCCCCGACACAATGATGTCCGCCCGGCTCTTGGACAACCCTTCCATATCTTTCCGTTTCTCATAAGGCGTATCAGGCAGTATCTCCATAAACCGGTCTATCGTTTCACTGGAGAGTACATAACCATGAGAATTCGGCAAGGAATACTCCCTCATCTTCTGGTCCAGCTTGCCTAATGAACGGAGCGTTCCCCCGAGGCCGTATAACGGCAGACCAGCACTGGTGCCCAGCCACTCATGCTCGACTAGCCTGCCGGTCACATAAGCCTGGAGCTTCTTCACTTGTTCGCTGTTCCAGTTGCCTTGGTGGCTGAACATGAGGTTGGTGTTGACCGCACCGAATGGAAAGGAGATGCTGTGCTGATAGCGCCGTCCGCGGAACAGGGTAACCTCCGTACTGCCGCCGCCAATATCAATCACGAATCCGTCCTGCACATCAAAGGCATTAATGACGCCAAGAAATCCAAAGTAAGCTTCCTGATAGCCGCTGATCACCTCAATTGGAATAGAGGAAGCCTCTGAAAGATATGTAATAATCTCGAAAGAATTTGCGGCGTTGCGGATGGCCGCTGTCGCTCCTGCACGGATCCTCTCCACCTCAAAGGCACTGCAAATCTCCTTGAACTGGCGCAAGACAGGAATAATGGTGTCCATATCTTCCCGCTCAAGCCTGCCCTCTTTTGTAATCTTCTCACTTAGCCGGGCAGAGTATTTGCACTCCTTGATGATTTTGTAACCTCCTTGCCGCGTTGTATCATAAATCACAAGACGAATGGAGTTGGAACCAATATCAATGATGCCTATCCGGCATAGATCATCGCTCATCTGTATGTACCCCCTTCAAGTTGATCGAGCATATTTATATACTATATCACCCATTTAGGTCTTAACCAAAAACAAAACGGCCGCCGGAGTTATTTCCAAGGGCCGTTTAGTGCGTTTCTATAAGACTTTGCTGAGGAAATCGCGGGTCCGGTCATGCTTCGGATGGCCGAAGACTTCCGCGGGTGTCCCCTGCTCTACGATATAGCCGCCGTCCATAAAAAGAATCCGGTCGCCCACTTCACGGGCAAAGCCCATTTCATGAGTGACAATAACCATCGTCATCCCGTCTTCGGCCAGCTTCTTCATCACTTCCAGCACCTCGCCGACCATTTCAGGGTCAAGCGCCGATGTCGGCTCATCGAAGAGCATCACATGCGGCTGCATGGCCAATGCACGGGCGATGGCGATCCGTTGTTTCTGCCCGCCGGAGAGTTGAGCCGGGTAAGCATCGCGTTTATCTTCTAGCCCTACCGTCCGCAGCAGCTCCATAGCAATTTTTTCAGCTTCCGCCGGCTGCTGCTTTTTTACTTTGAGCGGAGCCAGCATGATATTCTGCAGCACCGATTTATGCGGGAACAGGTTAAACTGCTGGAACACCATGCCCATTTTTTCACGGGTCACATTAATATCATGTTTCTTCGCTGTGATGGATTCGCCTTCAAAGGTGATTTCTCCCCCAGTGGGCTGCTCCAGCAGATTCAGACAGCGCAAAAAGGTACTTTTGCCGGAGCCGCTGGGTCCGATGACCACCACAACTTCGCCTTTTTGAATTTCGAGGTCAATGCCCTTCAGGATTTCCAGCTTGCCAAAATGTTTTTGCAGGTTGTTAACGGCGATCATCCGTATTCAGCCTCCTTTCGAGAATGCCAAGCAGCTTAGATAAAGTGAATGTAAGGATGAAATACATAATGGAAATGATGATCAGCGGTGTAAGCCCCTCATAAGTAATGGCTGTAATATTTCTGGCCTGGAAAAGAAGATCCGCCACCCCGATCATCGACACAATGGACGACTCCTTAATGATCGTAATGAACTCATTGCCGATAGCCGGCAGCACATTCTTCAGCGCCTGGGGAAGCACGATGTAGCGCATGGTCATCCCTTGTTTCATCCCGAGAGAACGGGCTGCTTCCATTTGGCCGCGGTCCACGCCTTGAATACCGGCACGGAAGATCTCGGCCAGATAAGCCGAACTGTTAATCGTGAGTGTAATCGCACCCGACTGAATCGCCGAAAATTCCAGACCTAATTCTACTAAGCCGTAATGGATGAGAAAGAGCTGTACCAGCATTGGCGTACCGCGCAGAAATTCAACCCACGCGGTAGCGATAAACCGCAGTACGCTCCACTTGGACATGCGCAGCAGAGAAACTATAATTCCCAGTACAAAGCCGCAGAGTACCCCAATCAATGCCAGCAGCAAGGTGTATTTTAAGCCGGAGAAAAAAAGATTGCGGTATTCATATGCCATATCGAATAGATTCATTGCAGGCCTAACCTCCTGTCTTCTTGTAGGATTTCAAAAAAATAGAAAACAGCGGATCACCGCCATTTTCTGAATAGTGTAACTGTACTCTGCATAACTGTCCTTACTTCTGAAAGTGCCGGAATCTGGGCTTCCTTTATTTGCTTATGGAAAGGTCGCTTGCAGCCGATACGTACTCTTCAATCTTGCCGTCTGCCGTCAAACGTTTCAAGGTTGTATTCACTTGATCCAGCAATTCTTTATTGCCTTTCTTCACTCCGATAACGTATCCGTCATCCTCTACCACAGGTTTGGCGTCAGTAATGACGAGGCCCTTCACATTCTTCACGAACGATTCGGCAACAGGCCCTTCCATAATAGAAGCATCTACACGGTTAGATTGCAGCTGCATAACAATCTCAGTCATTTTGGTCAGCGAGGTCAGCTTCGCCCCTTCAATTTCTTTGGCGATTTCTTCCTGAATCGAACCTGTCTGAATGCCGATCTTGGTGTTCTTCAGGGCATCCATAGTAGCAAATTTATCTTTATCAGCTTCACGAACGACAACCGCTTGCTCTGCTTTAAAGTAAACATCGGAGAGGCCGACTGCTTCTGCACGTTTCGGTGTATAGCTCAGTCCGGAGATAACAATATCCACTCTTCCGCTCGATAGCTCGTTCAGCAGGGAATCAAAAGGAAGATCCCTGATAACCAGCTCAGCACCCATATCAGCAGCGATATCCTTGGCAATCTCGATGTCAAAGCCTACGATCGTATCCTTGCCATCTATCATTTTATGGAATTCGTAGGGCGGAAATTCTGCGCTGGTTCCCAGCGTCAGTGTTTTGGCTGCAGTTTCGCTGCCCGCGTTGCCATTCGATGCTGCATTTTTATTATCATCATTGTTATTGGTACCACAGCCGGTCATAAGTCCTACCGCTATCAGCATGCCTAAAGAAAGTTTACCCCATTTTTTCATCTGTATATCTCCCCTATCCTGTTTTAGTACTCTAAGTTGTGCCTTTGACCGATTTATTATAAATCACTCCGCATGAATATGCAAAGACAAATTTGTGACAAAGCCCGTTAAATCAACGTTAGAAAAATATGGTGTAAGCTTGCATTACGTTCCCTCATTTTGCACACGCCCTGACTTGAAGTATATACTATTTACTATCTCCAGCTGCTTCCTGGAATAAACGGAATTGGTTCACAATGACCTCTAGAGTGGTAATAACATGCAAACTGTATGAAAAGGATGCCTGCGAGGTCAGTTGTTCGAAGTGGTTGCAATGATGAGAATGCTCACAAACATAGGCTATGCTTTCGAAGTCAGTTTGTTCGAAGTGGTTTCAGTGATGAGAATGCTCACAAACATTAAGGAGGTGCAGGCCATGCTGCTGGAAGCGATGTACCATGTTCCCCGTGACAAGTGGGCTTATGCCTACGATACAAAAACTATACATCTGCGTGTTCGCACCAAACGTGACGATGTGGACTGTGTAGCAGCCCTTACAGGTGATAAATATGATTGGAAGCATACCTTTTATGAAATCATAATGGAAAAAGCCGCCTCCGACGACAGATTCGATTATTGGGAGGCTGCGGTCCGGCCTAAATATAAACGGCTCAGCTATACTTTTCGCGTCAGCAAAGGACAGGAAAATGTATATTTGCTTGATAACGGCATCCGTTCGGAATGCCCTCAGCCGCCTAACCACTTCTACGAGTTTCCCTATATACATCAAATTGATCTGTTCAAGGTTCCCAACTGGGCCAAGGATGCGGTGTTTTATCAAATTATGACCGAACGTTTCGCTAATGGCGATCCCGCCAATGACCCGGAAGGAACCGAAGCCTGGGGCGGAACTCCGAAGCTGGACAATTTTTTCGGCGGAGACTTGCAGGGAGTGCTGGATCATCTTGATGATCTGCATGAACTGGGTATCAATGCTGTATATTTCACTCCGCTATTCCTCTCCCCTTCCAACAATAAATATGACATCGTGGACTATAAAAAAATCGACCCCCATTTTGGAGATAATGAGCTGCTGAAACATGTAGTCGAGGAATGCCACCTAAGAGGAATACGGGTGATGCTGGACGCCGTCTTCAATCATTGCAGCGACAAGTTCCCGCCTTTTCAGGACGTGCTGGAGAAGGGTGAATATTCGGTTTATAAAGATTGGTTCCATATCAACTCCTTCCCGGCTGAGGTGGCCGACGGTATTCCTACGTATGACACTTTCGGCTTTTTTGGCAATATGCCCAAATTCAACACAGCAAACTACGAGGTCAGAGCCTACCTGCTGGAAGTCGCCGAATATTGGATCAAGGAGATCAAAGTAGACGGATGGCGGCTGGACGTTGCCAATGAGGTGGATCATCATTTCTGGCGCGACTTCCGCAAAGTGGTGAAATCCGCCAACCCGGAGGCCTATATCGTTGGTGAGGTGTGGAGTGACTCCCTTACATGGCTGCTGGGCGATCAGTTCGACTCGGTGATGAACTACCCGTTCTCAGGTACGGTGCTGGAATTCTTTAATGGCGGTATGGATGGCATCACCTTCGGACAACGGATCGGCGCTCTGTTAATGAGATATCCGCAGCAGACAAACGAGGTGGTCTTCAATTTGCTCGGCAGCCATGACACTCCCCGTTTGCTGACGGTGGTCGGAGAAGATAAACGGCGCCTCAAGCTGGCGGTTGTTTTCCTCTTCACCTTTATGGGGACACCCTGTATTTATTACGGGGATGAGATCGGCCTGACCGGCACAGAAGATCCCGACTGCCGTAAATGCATGGAGTGGGATGAAAAGAAGCAGGACCGCGAGCTGTATGATTTTTACCAGATGATGATCTTCCTGCGCAAAGGGCACAAAGCCCTTCGAGAAGGCAGATTCCGCATTCTGGTGGCCTGTGAAAATGACCCCTGCATCGTGTACGAACGTGCGGATGAAATCATTCATTTCACTGTCTGGATGAACAATTCCCCGGAGCCTCGCACGCTTAGACATCCGATGGAAACCGATGACTGGCAGGATGCGCTTACCGGCGAACCGGTTGCCCCGAAAGAGGGGATTATGCATATTTCGCTTGATCCTTATGGTTACCGGATTCTGTGCCGTAATTTAAGCTGAAGGCAACAAGTTTGTGACCTATTGAAACCAGTCAAACACGATAAAGTGTCTGACTGGTTTATAATGCTATACCCTCTCGAATATCCTTATATCAAAAAAAGGCACTCCTAAAGTCTTAAAGACTTGTAGGAATGCCTCTTTGTGCTTTATTTATGTGTGATTTTGTTGTAGATGTCGATATACTGCTGCGCGGAAACGTTCCAGCTGTAGTCACCGGCAAAAGCGTTTTTCGTGATTTTTTTCCAGTGTTCCGGCTTGCGGTAGAACGATACAGCCCGGCGCAGAGTATGCATCATGTCATGCGCGTTGTAATCCTTAAATGTGAAGCCGTTGCCTTCGCCAGTTTCCTCGTTATAGGCATGAACGGTATCATTAAGCCCGCCTGTCTCACGGACTACAGGAATACTTCCATAACGCAGCGCCAGCAGTTGGCTGATTCCGCAAGGCTCGAACTTTGATGGCATCAGGAACAGATCGCTGGCCGCATAAATTTTGCGCGACAAAGCGTCATTGAACAGAATCTGCGAAGACAGCTTGGTCGGGTACCGCCATGCCGCTTCACGGAACCAGCGTTCATAGGATTCGTCCCCTGTGCCAAGCAGTACAAATTGAATATCATCGTAATACAGCAGCTCATCCAGCACGCGTGTCAGGAGATCAAGACCCTTGGAATCAACCAGCCGCGTAACCATTGCGACCATCGGAATATACGGGGCTACGGGCAACCCTAACTCCTGCTGCAGGCCCAGCTTATTCTCAGCCTTCTTCGCCAGATTTGAACGGTAACGTGTAAAGATTTGCGGATCGCTGTTGGGATTGTAGCTCTTGGTATCAATGCCGTTAACAATCCCGCTGAGACTGTCCGCCCGGGAAGAGAGCAAGCCATCCAGACCATATCCATAATAGGCCGTACGAATTTCTTCCGCATAAGTAGGACTGACCGTAGTCACATGATCACTATGGACGATCCCGCCCTTCATATAGTTCACGTTGCCGTAATACTCTACACCGCTGAAGTAGCTGTTATCCAGGCCAAGCAGCTCACCCAGCACGGAATAAGGAAACACGCCTTGATATAGCAGATTGTGAATGGTAAGGACAGTGCGCATGTCGCTGTAGAACGGATCATGCCGGTAATGGCCCTGAAGCAGCATCGGAATGACAGCAGCATGCCAATCATGGCAATGCAGCACATCCGGCTGAAAGTTAATGGCCGGCAGGCATTCCAGAACCGCCCGGTTATAGAACGCAAACCGTTCACCATCATCCAGATATCCATAAATGCCGTCACGGCCAAAATAATATTCATTGTCGATAAAATAGACCGGAATACCATCGTAAATAATCTGTTCTATGCCGCAATACTGATTGCGCCAGCCAACAGGAACATCCACTACGGCTACATGCTCCATTTGCGAAGTGAACTTCTCCGGAATTCCCCGGTATTTGGGCAAAATCACCCGTACATCCACTCCTGCGCCCTTTAGCGCCTTGGGTAGAGCTCCAATGACATCAGCCAAACCACCTGTCTTAACAAAAGGATGGGCTTCGGCTGCAGCAAATAAAACTTTCATTCAGATTCCCCCTTAAATGTACGAATTCCTCTATTTCAAGCTTGTTTGACCACCTTGCGGCCGGATTTCTTGAGCACCAGAAATCCAAGTGCAGGAATGGTCAGCTCTATGCTGTTCAACTGGTTATGCCATTCTTTCTTGCTGCTCTTCATAGGCTCATTGCTGGCACCCGAGCCGCCAAACCGAATGTCCTCAGAGCTGAATATCTCTTCATAAGTTCCCGGGCGGGGTACGCCAATCCGGTACTGACGCCGTTCCACCGGCTGAAAATTGATAATTACAAGCAAGGTATCTACGGGCCTCTTGCCTCTGCGGATATAGGACACAATACTTTGGCCATTATCGTCGGCATCAATCCACTGATAGCCTTCCATATCATGATCAAGCTCCCACAATGCTTTTTCCGCCAAATACAGCTTGTTCAGCGCAGCGGTATAGGCCAGTATTCCGCGGTGGCTTTCATAATCCAGCAGCAGCCAATCGAGCTGCTCCTGGTCCTTCCACTCGATAAATTGTCCAAATTCTCCACCCATGAACAGCAGCTTTTTGCCGGGATGGGTAATCTGGTAGCCCAGCAGCAACCGGAGACCGGCAAATTTCTGTTCATAAGAGCCTGGCATCTTGTCCAGCAGTGATTTCTTGCCGTGCACCACTTCATCATGAGAGAGCGGCAGTGTGTAGTTCTCGGCATAGGCATAACAAATTGGGAAGGTCAACAAATTATGATGATAGGGCCGTGCCCCGAAATCATGTTCTATGTAGCCCAGTGTGTCATTCATCCAGCCCATATTCCATTTGTAGTTGAAACCGAGTCCCCCTTGATGAGCTGGAGACGTAACGCCAGGCCAGGCGCTGGATTCCTCCGCCATCATCAGTGCTTTCGGATAATACTGGAAGATTGCTTTATTCAGCTGCTGTATGAAACGGATGGCTTCAAGATTCTCAAGACCGCCGTTTTGATTGCGTCTGAACTGATGGCCTTGCTTCTCAAAATCGAGCCGCAGCATGCTTGTAACCGCATCAACTCTCATGCCATCTATATGATACTGCTCGAACCAGAACAAGGCATTTGAAATCAGAAAGGAGGATATTTCCGGCTTGCTGAAATCAAAGGAAAGCGTGCCCCAGCCCGGCTTCTCGGCCAGCATGGGATCCGCATACTCATACAGCGGTGAACCGTCAAACATTCTCAGGCCATGCGCATCTTTGGCAAAATGGGCCGGAACCCAGTCAAGAATGACCCCAATGCCTGCCTGATGCAGCTGGTCAATTAAATACATCAGCTCATGCGGCTCTCCGTAACGGCTCGTTGCGGCAAAATATCCGGTTCCCTGATAACCCCAGGATAAATCATAAGGATGTTCAGCCAGCGGCATAAACTCGACATGGGTATAACTCATCTCCAGCAGATAAGGGATCAGCAGATCGCTTATTTCCCGGTACGTGTAGAATTCTCCGTCTTCCTTCTGACGCCATGTGCCGAAATGCATTTCATAAATGTTCATCGGCGCGTTGTACGGTGCTTTATTCCGCCGCCTCCAGGAAGCGTCTCCCCAGCTGTAGCCGCTAAGATCCGCCACCACTGATGCCGTCGCCGGACGCACTTCAGCCTTGAATGCATAGGGATCAGCTTTAAGGAAGCTGTCGCCATTCGCTGCGGCAATCCTGTATTTGTAAAAAGTTCCCGGCTCTATGCCCGGAAAAAAACGACTCCAAAATCCTGAATCGGGTATCTTATATAACGAGTCCACGTCCTGCGTTCCATCCCAGCCGTTATGATTACCAGCCAGTCCTACATATGTCGCATGAGGAGCCCACACGGTAAAGCGTACGCCGGTCATTCCTTCTTCAGCGGCAATGTGCGCGCCCAGCATCGTATAGCTGCGATAATTCGTGCCCTCATGGAACAGGTAAATATCTTCAAATGACGGGAGGTTTTCTGCTTCTTGTATGTCAGGCAAATCATCACCACCTTATTATATAGGATGCACCTATAACATTACCCGAATGTTGGGCGTTTGAAAATGATTTTACAAGCAAAATAAGCTTTCACAGAATAAAGAAAATATTCATGTAATTTTTCTTGCGGTAACGCAATATATTTCACCTATGTCGTTTCAAGCGCTTGTGGGGAGTTTATATTACAAGCATTGACAAAAAAATGGGAGGGATAACAAATGAGTAAAAAAGAATGTATCGCCATGCTCCTGGCGGGTGGTGAAGGCCGCAGATTGGCCCCCCTGACCAGCACAATGGCAAAGCCTGCAGTCCCTTTCGGAGGACAGTATAGAATCATTGACTTTCCCCTCAGCAATTGTGTGAATTCCAATATCGACACTGTAGGCGTACTGACGCAGTACGAAGCTAATTCCTTGCATCAACACATTGGTGAAGGGGAGCCCTGGGGGCTTCACAGCACAACTGATCAGGGTGTCAGACTGCTACCTTCGGGAGTTGAAGGCCGTGAAAGTTATTCTGGAACAGCCGATGCCATTTATAAGAACATTGAGTTTATTGACAGTCAAAATCCTGAGCATGTACTGATCCTCTCGGCAGATCATATTTACCATATGGACTATCGAAAAATGCTGGATTACCATATCGGCAAATCCGCCAAAGCCACCATCTCGGTAATGGAAGTGCCTTGGGATGAAGCAAGCCGCTTCGGTGTGATGAACGTAAATGAGGAACTCCAAATTTCAGAATTTGCCGAAAAACCAAAAGTACCTAAAAGCAACCTCGCTTCGATGGGGATTTATCTATTCGAGTGGAAATACCTGAAAGAACATCTTCTCCGTGATGCCGCAAATCAGGCTTCCAGCCATGACTTCGGCAAAGATGTGATCCCGACGATGCTGGAGGCTAATGATGAATTGTTTGCCTTCCGTTTTGAAGGCTACTGGAGAGATGTAGGTACAGTGGGCAGCCTCTGGGAAGCGCATATGGATCTTCTGCAAGCCGATAACGGCTTCAAGCTCGACAACTCGAAGTGGCCAATGTATAGCCGGGCCCGCCGGACCAAACCCGCTGCAGTTAAACCACGTATGCAGTTGCAGATCAAAACAGCAGATTGCCTCGTAAATGAAACTTGCCTGCTGGAAGGCAGCCTGCAGCGCTCTGTAGTGTTCGGCGGTGTGGAAATCGGCAAAATGACCATGATTAAGCAAAGCGTTATTATGCCGGGTGCACGTATCGGCCGGGGCGTAGTAATTGAAAATGCAATTATCGGTGAAGGAGCTGTTATCAAAGACGGTGCTGTAATTAAGGGCAGTGTTGACAACATTGTCGTTGTCGGTCCTAATGAAATTGTGGCCGCCAAACCTGTCATTCGTACTCAGCCTTCCCGCCTACTGCAGGAAGTGTACGAAAAAACCGGACGTCTGCGGGCCGAAGGACTTCCTTCTTAAGATATCAGCTTCCCGTCAGTCTCCAATCTATACAAGAAAAAAGCAGCAGTCTCTGATAACCGGAGCTGCTGCTTTTTCTTGTATATTTACTTTCTGTCGCTTTACTCTCATAAAGAGCCTGTTACAGTAATTCGGGTCCGTTTCCACCCTCTGCTGCAACCGGAGGCTGTTCCTCGGTCAGCGGCAAAATAACAGTAACCTGCGTTCCTTTGCCCAGCTCACTATCCAATTCCAGCTTTCC
The DNA here is from genome assembly GCF_038002865.1 of Paenibacillus sp. FSL H3-0321. Taxonomy (NCBI): domain Bacteria; kingdom Bacillati; phylum Bacillota; class Bacilli; order Caryophanales; family Paenibacillaceae; genus Paenibacillus; species Paenibacillus sp. FSL H3-0321. Next base: position 717,126 of record NZ_JBBODH010000001.1, read on the forward strand.
GTGATGAAGCTCCACAATTTGCTGGGAAATGGCAAGCCCCAGTCCGGTTCCTCCGTTCAGCGCGTCGACCTGGAAGAAACGATCGCGGACTCTGGAGAGGTGGGCTTCGCTGATGCCAATTCCGCTGTCCCTGACAATGACAGCCATCTCCTCCTTGGAGAGACGGTGGGTGGACAAGACAATGCTGGAATCTTCAGGGGAGAACTTCACGGCGTTGTCCACCAAATTCAGGAATACCTGTTTCAGCCGGTTGGCGTCTCCCTTGATATAGATCGTCCCTTCACATTCCAGCAGCAGATGTATACGTTTCTTCTCCGCTTTGGCCCATACATTCAGTATCGTCTCCTGAAGCACCACTTTGATATCGATAAGAGCGATGGATAGCTTCATCTCATTCTGCTGCAGCTTGGAGAAGTCGAGGATTTCCTCCACCAGCCCGATCAGCCGGTCGCTTTCCTTGGATATAATCCCCATACCCAGCTTGGTTTCCTCCGGATCGTAGCCACCTGAAATCAGTGTTTCGCTCCAGCCCTTGATGCTGGTCAGCGGCGTCCGCAACTCATGGGAAATCGAGGAAATGAAATCATCCTTAATCTGATTGCTGCGGATAATTTCATCTGCCATATAGTTGAGTGTGGTTGCCAAATCACCAATCTCATATTTGTAGTCACCTTTGATCCGGGTCGTAAATCTGCCTTTGGCCATCTGCGCGGACACTGCCGTAATATTATTGAGCGGCTTTACAATGGAATTGGCGAGACCGAAGCTGAAGAGCATAACAATAGCCATTACTGCTGCACCGATACCGATGGATACCAAGGTAAGGTTCAGCAAATCTGAGTTGATTCTCTCCATGGACGTAAGGTATCTTACAATAAAAGAATCGCGGCCGTTAATGTGCAGCATTTTGGATACAGCCATAACGCTCTCATTCGTCCCTGCTTGTCTGCCTACCCAGCGTCCGATACTTCCGCCAACCGCTTCTGAAACATCGCTGGTAGTAATCGTACGGTCAGGCTGAAATGGCGTAGATCCGGTAAGGATATCACCGTTAAGGGTCAGTATTTCCAATTCTGTATTATCCATATCGAAGTATTCAAGCAGCTTCTGAAAATGAACGGGCGAACCCTCGTTGGAAAATGTAAATTTATAGAAGTTTTCCGATATTCCGATCTGGGTCGTAATTTTATTATAAACACTATCGTAATAATACGTCCGGATGGCCAGCAGAAAAATAACCTCAACGAGGAGGAGCGCCACGAAGACTACAAGAATATAGTGCAGTACAATCTGTCTGCGCATCCCCTTCTTGATCATTGTCCTTGACCCTTCCATTTATAGCCGTGTCCCCATACGGTCTGTAGGTATTCGGGTTCTGAGGGATTATTCTCAATCTTTTGGCGCAGCCGGCGGATATTCACATCAACAATTTTCGGGTCGCCCATGTACTCCTTGCCCCAGACATGATCCAAGAGCGAGTCGCGGCTGAGCGGTGTGTTTTCTTTTTCCAGGAAAAATTGTACCAATGAAAACTCGGTTGGCGTCAGTTCGATGCCTTCCCCGCTGCGCTTAAACTGTTTGGAAATCAGATCGAGCGTAAACGGCCCCGAATGAAATGAGACCTTTGCAGACTGCTCCCGGTGAACATTGACACGGCGCAGCAGTGATTGTATACGGGCGATCAGCTCCGTAGGACTGAATGGTTTGCTGACATGGTCATCCGCACCGACCGAAAGGGCGTATACCTTATCCTGCTCCTGGACTTTTGCGGTAAGAAAGATAATCCCGAGCCGTTCATTCGTTTCCCGGATGCGTCTGCATACCTCAAATCCGTCGATGCCGGGAACCATTACGTCCAGGAGTGCAATATCAATATCAGGAACCGTAGTCAGCTTGTGCAGTGCTTCATTGCCGTCAGCGGCTTCCAGTACCTCAAATCCGTTGCGCTTGAGATTAATAACTATAAAACTGCGGATGGATTCTTCATCCTCCAGGATTAATACCTTACTCATCGATTCCCTTCCTTTCTATAGGCGAGGTAATTTTATTGTTGTCGCCCCCGCTTGTGTTCTGCTCAACTTCTCCCCGATAGCCGATAAACTTATCAAGATCAAACCCTAATATTTTCCATCCGCTACTCTTTACGCGCTCCCATTCTGCCGGAGAAAAGAATGAGATTTCTGCTACCGTCTCACCGGTATTCGATAAAATAAACTTAAGTGATTTGTCCTGGACCGACTTGGTATCCACTGTAACATTCTCATGCCATTCCGGTAAAAGATCAATCCTGAAGCGGTCCGAAGGATCACGGTATTGCAGCGCGGAAAAGGTTAAGCCGTTTTTGCCGTCCCATTTGTAATAAGAATTGAAATAGGGAATCGTCTCAGGATCAAAATATTCCCAGCCCTTCGGCGGCTCCAGCAATCCGATTTCGATAACGCCGTCGCCGTCGATATCCTCGCTGACAATCTTTCTGTCCTTAAAGGTCCGGGCATCTCCGGGGATCACCACACGCAGCTTATTATTCTCCATCACTACCACCGTCGTGTATGCTGAGCGTGAATCCACTGCTGAATCCAGAATTATACCTTCTTTATTCTCTGCCACTTTTCCTGAGACAATATTGTAATAATTACTGAAATAAGGATCCAGATCGTCAAGCTCATCCAAAACCTTAAAGCCGTCGTTGTACTGATAGGTAGTAATTGTCGCAAACTCATTGCGTTTAAAATACACAACCGTGATGTCTTCAATCCCATCCTCATTGAGATCATCGACCATATATTTCGTGTAGGGCTGGGAGAGCACTTCCTCCAGTTCCCCGCCGGAATAGGAGTAGACCACCATCCCTTTCTCTACACCTCGTGAATAACCGGCAATGATATTCAGCTTCCCCTCACCGGTTACATCCCTTAAATCAACGGAATCCAATTCCGTTCCGCCACCGTCAAATACCAGCTTCTTCTCCCAGACATCGTCCCGCTTCTCCAGGATCATGCCGTGAATCAGTACGGCCTCGTTCTTCGTCGAATAGAAGACGAGTGTCTCCATCGTTCCGTCCTTGTCCAGATCCTCAGTGAAAATAGAGCTGTCATCATCACTAACCGGACGGATCAGCGAAGCTCCGGCTGGCATGTGGGACGTGATTGCCGTCATCAGCGAAGCCTTGTCGGCAGACAGCTCCGGCGCCTTCATCCGCAAAACAGGATCGCTGATGAAGGTGCAGCCCGACAGTATGGACAGAGAAAGAGATACCGCCGCCAGACGTCTCAGAACTCGATTATTCAACTTCATCACTCTTTCCTTGTTTCGTGGTGTAATGATTACAGATGCAGGCGTTCTTGTGATGTCAGACGGCGGCCCTTTACATCATGTTTGATCCGGCCGTCTTCAAGCACCCACAGCCGTGTAGCATAACGTTCCGCCAGTTCTAGGGGCAACACCGTCACTACCGTCAGCCCTGTCTCTTTGCAGAGCTTGCGCAGGGTTTCCAGCACTCCCTCCGCTGTACGCGGATCAAGACCGGTAACCGGTTCATCCGCCAGAATCACCTTGGCTCCGTGAACCAGTGCCCGGGCAATCGCCACCCGCTGACGTTCTCCGCCGCTTAGCTGGTTTGTCTTCATCTTGGCCTTATCCAGCAGACCCAATAAATCCAGCTCGTCCATCGCGCCCATGTAGTCGTCTGAACGGACCATTCCTGTCACCATCCGCCAGAGCGGTGTTTGCGAGGACTGGCCTATCAGCACATTCTTAAGCGCAGTCCGGTTCGGATTGAGCTCTGCATTTTGTTCCAGATAAGCCCACTCCCGGCGGATCTTCCGTTTGCCGGTAAATACATTTCCGAGAATATTGACTCCATCCACCCTGAAGTTCCCTCTGTCCCATTTCTCTTTCAGCGCAAGGCAGCGCAGCAGCGTTGACTTACCGCTCCCGCTGGCTCCCAGCAGTACAACAAGCTCACCTGGTTCTAATTGAAAGCCAATGTCCTGCAGAACAGGCATCTTTTCTTCCCCGACTGCTTTGGCTAAATGTTCAACTGTGATCATAGTTCAGCCTCTCCCTGTCTTTGACTCTACTCTATAGTGTACTCTGAAAGCGTGATCGATTTCCATGCGAGCATCCGTTCTTATCTTACCTCAATTCAGCTGGCGTGGCGAGAATAATAACCCTGCCAAACCGAACAATATATAAAAAGCGCCCAGCAGGACAAAAACACCGCCTCCCCAGCCAAATTGTAGCAGCAGTCCGCCGATGCCCGGTCCCACAATGCTGCCTATACTAAAATGAAAGGAGGAAACCACATTTGCCGCAGGCAGCAAATTACGCGGAAGAATATCTGCAGCGTAACTTAGACCCAGCGAGAAGAAAGAACCTACCAGACCGCCTGCCACCATCAGCACAACCAGCGTCAGCAGGAAATGATTACCGGACAGCGGCAGCAAGGTAAAGGCCAGACCGCCACTCACACCGGAAAAGATCAGAATCTTCTTTCGGCCGTAGCGGTCGCTCCATATCCCCAGCGGCAGTTGAAGCAGCAGACCGCCAATACCGGCGAATGGCAGCAGCGCAGCAATCTGATCCGTGCTGTAGCCAATGCGCAGTCCGTACACAGGGAAATTACTGTTCAGACTAGCTTCCATATAGCCGTAAAGAAGTGCAGGTATCAGGGCATACCAAGCGAGGCTGTAGCTTCGCCCGAAACGCCGCGCTTGTCCCTCCCCATGCTCGACTTTATCCGGAAGGGAATCCGGCAGCTTGATGAGTACCAGCAGCAGCACCAGCACAAAAAGCGCAGCAATAATCAAAAACGGTGCAGCCTGGCCATATCGCAGCAGGCTGATGCCTATCGGGCCGAGACTAAATCCGAGTCCGTAGGACATCCCATACAGCGAGAGATTGCGCCCCCGGTGCTCCGCAGGTGTCATTAACAGCACCCATAGCTGCGCAGCATAGTTAATGGCTGAGTCTCCTATGCCTACAAACAGGCGCAAGACAAACCAGACTTTAATGCCCGGCAGCAGCGGGAACAAGAGCAGCGCTACCAGCACAAGGCTAAGCCCGGCAGCGATCAGCTTCTTGAAGCCGATGGCGCCAAGAACCCGCTCGGCTACCAGCGTCATCGCAAAAGAGCCTACATATAAAGCAGCGGCATTAAGGCCGTTGAGCGAGGAAGAGACCCCTTTTTGCTCCAGCAGAATGGAGAGCACCGGAAGCAGCAGCCCTTGGCTGAGCCCGGCAGCGATAATAACGGTAATCAGAATCATATAATTCCATTTGTTGTTCAGTTTGCTTGTTGCGGTGAGCCTGTCTGACACGGATGAATCCTCCTAAAAGTTTTGTGAGCATTTACTTCCTGAGTCGCTTCGAACAAAACTGGCTTCGAAAGCATACGCTTAGTTTTGTGAGCATTTACTTCCTGAGTCGCTTCGAACAAAACTGGCTTCGAAAGCTCAGGGCTATGTAATACAATAGTTAAGCAAACGGACGTGAAACGGCAAACACCGAACATTATAGTGGACAACCCTCTTCAAAACAAGAGATAATATATAGAAGTGACGGATTTCCCTGGGGGTGTATGCTTCATGAGCTATGAACTGAAAATTGATGTCTCGCCTGTATATGAACTGCTGGACAGTTTCATGATATATGTTACCGGTAAATGGATCTCCAATCTGGATATAGGTCCCGACTGGGTCCGTGATCTCGACGGCCGCATACCGCCGCAGCAGGTATCCGCTCTGAAGCAGGCTGCCGAATGGCCTTTTACTGACTATGATGTGCTGTATGCCTGGGCTTACAACCGCGGGCCAGGCTCCAAAGTGCTGCAGTTCCTGGACGAACTGGAGTCTTCCTCACTGGAGGAGCGCTTCGAGCGCTTGTCTCCCCTGTTTCCCGATTTTACGATTGAAGAATGTAAACGGATCAAGGACAGCTATGCTCCGCTTCTTCGCCTTTGGTATGATCAGTACTTCCGCCATGTGGAGCAGAAGATTCTGCCGCTGCTGATTGAGGATGCCTCGGAGAAGAAGCTGCTGGAGAGCAAAATGGACCCTGGAGCGCTGATTGAATACGCCTCAGGCGGAGTGGTAGTCGGTGACATCCCGGATTTGCAGACTATTGTGCTGCTGCCTACGGTGCACAACCGGCCGATTAATACGTATTGCTTCTATAATACCTTAATGATCATTCAGTACCCTGTAGATGTGCCTTCTGAAGACGAAGACGAGCCGCCTACCGTACTACTGCGCCTGACCAAGGCGCTGTCGGACCCGACGCGTCTAAGACTGCTGCGCTATGTGGCTAATGAGCCCAAGACCATATGGGACATGCAGTCCGATTTGAGCCAGTCCAGTGAAATGCTTATGCATCATTTGCTTATCCTACGGGTCGCTGGTCTCCTGCGCGTCCATCTGGGCAGTGAGGGAGAAGGCAATGAACGTTTCAGCATCCGCGCGGACGGCGCATCGGATCTTCAGATGTTCCTGGAATCTTATATTCGTTTATAATAACAGTACCAAACAGAGACAGAGACAAGCGAATGCTTACGAAGCGAGTTTTGTACGAAGCCCTGCCCATAAGTATCAGCTAACAAAACTTTTAGGAGTGAGCGTTATGAAATATTCAACACAGCAAGTAATTTTCGATTTGGACGACACCCTGGTGCACTGCAACAAATATTTTGACCTCATTCTGGGGCAGTATTTCGAACTCATGTCCGACTGGTTCAGCGGCATTGGTCCTACTACGAGTGAAGTCCGCACCAAACAGGCCGAGATTGATGTAGAGACGGTAAGCACCAGCGGACTGGCCAGTGAAAACTTCCCCAAGTCCCTCATCGCAACCTACCACTATTTTTGCGCCAAATTCAACCGGTCAACCGATCCCTATCAGGAGCAGCAGCTGATGAAGCTTGGACTCAGTGTCTACGATCAGGAAATCGAAGCTTATCCGGGCATGGTCGAGACGCTTGATTCATTGAAACAGGACGGTCATGATTTATATCTGTACACCGGCGGCGACGATACGATTCAACAGCGCAAGATTGAACAGATGAAGCTGGATGTATATTTCAACGACCGGATCTTTATCCGCCAGCACAAAAATGTAGAATCACTGGAAAATATTCTGAGCACTTACCCGTTCGAGCGCCAGCGCACCTGGATGATCGGCAACTCTCTGCGTACCGATGTACTCCCTGCCGTGACCGCAGGCATCAACAGCATTTACCTGAAGCAGCAGAACGAATGGCTCTATAACCTGATCGAGCTTCAACGTGAAATGCAGCAATCTGTAGTAACCATTTCTTCCATTCACGAAGTAACCCCGGTTATCCGGACAGCGTCTTTGCGGCAAAATCACGGGTGACGAAAAGACAAGTCCTTGTTACAAATGACATAGGCAACCTCCTGGCAGTGTGATTATACTGTTTGAGAAGATTTTCATCTCATTGCAGGAGGTAGGAATGAACAAGAAGACGAACCCTAAGAACGCTCCAGACAGCAGACGCTTACTCCCCATGCTGCTGGCTGTAGTTGTGGTTATCCTCCTTGGTGTGCTTGTCTATATCACGACGAGCAACAAAGACGATGAGGCCATAGTATTCGACAATCTGCCCAACTATACGGATGTAAAAGGCACCATCGTGGTGGACGGGCTGAAGTATGAGAAGCAGCCGCATCTCGGAAGCAAAGATGCCAAGGTCAAGGTCATTGAATTCGCCGATTTCAAATGCCCTGCCTGCAAGAAATGGACGGCAACTTATCTGGATACGTTCATTAAAGATTATGTAGACAGTGGCAAGGTACAATTTTATTTCATGAACTTTGCATTTATTGACCGGGATTCTTATCTTGGCGCAAGTGCCGGCGAAGCCATCTATAAGCAGAGTAACGAGAAATTCTGGGAGTATCTTCACAAGCTATATGAGAATCAGGGTGACGAAAGCAAGATCTGGATTACCCAAAAGTTCATCCTAGACTTCGTGAAGAACAATATTGATGGCCTGGACTACGCTCAATTTGAGCAGGATGTCCAGAATCACACCTACATGTATGATGTGAAGGAAGACTTTAAGATTGCCGGCTCTTATGGAGTGAATGGCACACCTAAATTCATGGTGAACGGCGTTCTCCTGCCGAACTCTTCATATGAAACACTGGCCGCTGCAATCGAAGCCGAACTGCTCAAATAAGAAAGTAATGCATTTAAAAAGAGGATGTGCTCCGGCCGGAAATCATTAGGCCAGGGTGCATCCTCTTTGATTGCTCGTAAGATTTAAACTTTGCCTTTATTCTACAGTCAGTTGACCTGTACTTACATCTGAGAGTACCAGCTTGCCCTCCTGCGGTGAGCCGTCCTCGCAGGCAAGCTTCAGCTTGCCTGTTTTGCCTTTCTCAATCAGCGCCTTGACCTGGGCATCACTAAGGGTGCGGCCGTGATTTTCCTTCCAGATGACAAATTTACAGCCTTCCTTGTAATGGGAACAGCCATACCCTTTGCGCCCCATAAAAATCGTTCCACCGCAGCCGGGCCGCGGACACTTCCCGATGATTTTTGGTCCGTCATCCCCTTTGGCCGCAGCCGCTTTTCCGGCAGCTTCCGCCCCTGACTCGCCAGCCGCCTTGCGGGGCTTCGCCTCAGCCGGTTTACCTGCCGGCTTGCGTGCCGCACCGGCTCCGCTTCGTCCTTTGGCTCCGCCTTTCAAGGATGGCGTCTCCCCTTCAAAGGAGGTTTTGGCTGCCCGGGACTGTACCCGGACTTTGTCCACAATCATCGAGGCGAAACGCTTGACGTTCTCCATAAACTGCCCGTCCGCCGCCGTACCTCTGGCGATTTCATTCAACCGCCGCTCCCACTGGCCGGTCATTTCCGGGGACGTTAGCAGTTCGACGCCTGCACCGCGAATAAGCTCAATGGCAGTCCTGCCCTTTTGCGTGATGGCGATTTTTTTGCCCTGCATTTCCACATAACCCACGTTCTTAAGCCGTTCAATCGTCGCCGCGCGGGTAGCTGGTGTGCCAAGGCCGGAGTCCTTCATCGCGTCGCGCAGCTCCTCATCCTCGATCTGCTTGCCCGCACTTTCCATCGCTTTCAGCAGCGTGCCCTCCGTGTAGTGCTTAGGCGGCTGGGTGTCCTTCTCTTTGACGAGCGCATCACTGCACAGCACCCCATCGGCAGGAACCACTGAGAAGGGTTCATTCACTTCAATTTCTTCTTCCTCTTCCTCTTCCTTGCCTTTGCCCTTGGACGGCTTGGCCTTGTCCTTCTTCTGATCGCCGTAAATCACTTTCCAGCCGAGGGACAGCAGCTCCTTAACCGTAGTTTTGAAATTTTCGTTCTCCACCTCGGTAAGGACGGTATGAACCTTATATTCAGCAGCCGGATAAAATTGCGATAGGAAACGGCGCACAATCAAGTCGTACAGCTTGGCCTCATCCGTGCTAAGTCCCGATGCTTTGCGGTTAGTCGGCAGAATGGCATGGTGATCTTCAACCTTCGAGGGATTGCAGATAAACTTATTGCCTTTATGGACCAGATTCCGGTTGGCACCTTTAACCCATTCGTCGTACGATGTTCCTTGCAGGGCGGAAAGCGTCTTGTGCATCTCCGGGATGTTCTGCTCGGTCACATAGTTGGAGTTGGTCCGGGGATAGGAGATCACCTTATGCTTTTCATATAATGCCTGAGCAATATCGAGCGTTTTTTTGGCGGAAAAAGCATGCTTACCGTTCGCCTCACGCTGCAGCAGCGTCAAATCATATAACTTATTCGGATACTCTTTCGTCTCTTTGACCTCATAAGAAGCTATCCTGCCCGGCTTGCCCTTGACCTTGGCGGCCAACGCTTCAGCTTTGGCTCCATCCGTCAAACGTTCCCCTTGCCACATCCCTTTGTAGGTCATCTCGTTCTGAGCGAAATGTCCCTCCACTTCAAAAAACTTAAGCGATGAAAAAGCTTCTATCGTCTTCTGGCGGTCATAGATCAGCGCAAGTACTGGAGTCTGCACCCGCCCGACGGACAGCAGCACATTATGTTTGGTCGTAAACGCACGCGAGCCGTTCATGCCAATCAGCCAATCCGCTTCACTGCGTGCTCTGGCGGCTTTGGTCAGGTTTTCGTACTCTGAACCGTCCCGCAGCTCCTGGAACCCTTTACGGATCGTCTCCGGAGTCAAATCGGAAATCCACAGCCGTTTCACCGGCTGATTCAGCTTCAGATGCCGCTGTATCAGCGAAAAGATATGCTGTCCCTCCCGCCCGGCGTCGCAGGAATTGACCAATAGGTCGCTGCGTTTGGCCAGTTCACCAATAACTTTCAGCTGGTCAATGGTACGCGCATTGGGTACCAGCTTGAACTGCTCGGGGATGATCGGCAAATCATTGATATTCCATTTTTTATATTTGTCGTCATAGGCTTCAGGCTCGGCCAACCCGATAAGATGTCCAATCGCCCATGTGATGATGTACTGCTCCCCTTCCAGATAGGAACGGTAATTTTTGGCCTTTGGTTCTATTGCGGCGGCGATATTCCGCCCCATATCCGGTTTCTCCGCAATAATAAGTGTCTTCAAAAAGTATCGCTCCTTAACCTTCATTGTTCCAAATTACGTCCAGTAGTCTATTATACCATTATGATGTGAATAAAAAATACCCGCCAGTTCAAATTGAACTGACGGGGTTTGGTCTTATTTTTGCAGGTCTTTTAATACTGTCCCAAGGTCGGCGGTATACTTGGTCAACCTTAAGCTTATCTCTGTACGCATAACATCACGAGTTAGTCCAAAGCGTTCCTGGTACCCCCGGCAAAAGATTTTATAATATACCAAAAATTCCTCCTGTTCATCCGCCAGCATCCTGATATTCCGCTGCTTCAGCTCTTTTTGCAACTGATAGGTATCCTGAATAATTCTACGCTGTATGGCTTGACCGGCCATTAAATAGGCGCGTTTAAGGATGTTGCCTGAATGTTCGATCTCCTTCAGGCTCTTGCTAACCATAGTATCTATGTAAGGAAGCAATATGAGGTCACGAACCATTGTCCGTTCATCAACGGTTATCATTTTTCTTACCTCATTATCTTGCTTCTGCTCATACTGCTCCACGTGTTCGGTCATTAACATTTTGGTTTTCCATCTCTCATTCCCGTTTAATTTACTCATTTATAATGTCCTCCAATCTGTTCGGCCCGTTCCAGGGCAACTCCAGATTCGAGCAACGAGGAAGCACGTATGAGCGCTCGGCTACCGTACCGGGTTTTGATTTGATCAATTGCCCGTTCTCTGTTGTATGTGCGGATACGGTCATCAAATAACGTAAGTTGCATGACACTGTCATCGGTCAAATGCGATATAGATATCGCTAAACGGCTTAAAGGCATACCGGTCCAATTATCAACGAATAAGCGATATGCTGCTGCTGCCACCTCATGAGTTAAAGACGATGGCTCCGGCAGTGTCATTTGTCGGCTGTATGAATTTGATTTATCACCATCGGTTTCTGATACCGCTATAGACACCGTTGCTCCCATATACCGGTATCTCCGCGCTCGTTGGCAAACCTCAATTACCAATTCAAGCAAGACAACCTCGATTTCAGGTAGCCGGGTATACAAATTCCAGCGTAGAGCCTTACCGTGTCCTACTGATTTGATTTGATGGCGTATCCCGGTAACTACTGGACTGGGATCTATGCCACGGGCAGTCTGCCAGTAATACTCCGCCTGAATATCGCTTTGCTTGCCCATAGTCGTACGCATTCTCCGCTTAAACTCGCCTAACTCCATACGGGCAATATCTCCAATTGTAGTAATACCCATGCGGTAAAAATTTTTGCTCATTCGGCCAGCCACCATAAACATTTCATGCACTGGCAACGGCCAGAGCTCTTTATCTAAATTGTCGTAATCAAGCCTGAAAATTCCGCCGTCCTTCTTCTTGGCAAAGTTGTTTGCCATCTTAGCCAGTATTTTTGTCGGTCCGATCCCCACTCTGGTCCAAACACCAGTTGATAACATGACATGCTGCTGAATGGAGTGAATTACCTCCTGCAAATCTCCTCCAAAAAAGCTCAATGAGCCTGTCACATCCAAAAATTGCTCGTCGATACTGAAGGCTTCAACAAGGTCGGTATAACAGTGATAGATTTCTGAAATCAGCAGAGAGACCTTTATATACGTACTCATCCGTGGCCGGATGACCACGAGATCCCGGCATTTAGTCATTGCTTCACCCACGCGTGACGCGGTGGTTACGCCATAGGCTTTGGCGATGGGGCATGCTGCCAATATAATGCCATTCATCCTGGTTGGATCTCCGACTGCGACAGGCTTATCTTTGTATTCAGGGTGGGCAGCCTTTTCGACGCTTGCGTAAAACGCTTGGCAATCTGAAAGTAAAATGATTCGGTCCTTAGGCATATCGCTGCACCCGTGTCGGATGCCACGCGAGGATATTAGAGAGCTCCAGGTATATGATTTCGATGGTTTGGCCGATGCTCATTTTCATGATTGATCGCCTCCGATAAAATAAGAACATTTGTTTGTATTATAACCAAACATACGTTCCTTATACAATAAGTAAGATATTCTTCGAATGGGATAAAAAAGAAATTAATTAAATATATACGATAAGGTGGGGCTGGTATTTGGTTAGGACCAAAACGTTTGAATTGTCATTGAATGATAACGTTGATATTATCCAAGGCAGAGTAGTATCCTTATCTGCGCTTAGTGTTTGATGTTGTGTAAGCGCTGAAAATTTATATTAGGCTAGTTAAGGAATAAAATATATCCTCTCTTTTCCGCAAGTAAAATCAAGCAATCCAATTTCCATTACTCTATGATGACTATAGAGTGGTTGAAACGAGGTGAACAGCCGAATGTACAAGTGGCACAAGCAAATCCAAATAATCGTTGATGAAATCGACGAGTGTATTAAAAATCGTAACGGTGAAGCAATAACGCTACAATTTCTTTCTCGCAAGTTGGGTTATTCCGAATTTCATACTACGAGAAAATTCAAGGAAATATCGGGCATGCAATTTAGGGATTATCTGCGGCACAGAAAATTAGCCTTTGCACTAAAAGAGGTTCGGGATAGTGAAAAAAGCATTTTGGATATTGCTTTTGATTATGGTTTTTCATCACATGAAGCTTTTACCAGGGCTTTCAAGGGAACATATGGTGTAACTCCAAGTGAATACCGAAAAAAGCCTATGCCTGTCGCCCTTCGTACAAAAATAAACCCTTTCGACCGCTACTTTTTCAGATTTGGAGAGATTGGTATGATCAAATCTACAGATGATGTTAACATTTATTTTGTAACCATTCCCGCACACAAATTTTTGCACATTAAAAACTATGAGAGTAATGGGTATTGGGATTTTTGGCAAAAGCAAAGTCTTATTCCGGGACAGGACTGCGAAACAATTTGCGGCTTACTCGATAGTATCAAGGGCAAATTGGATGACGATGGCGGGAGTGAATCTAACGGCGGCAGCGGTCAGATTATGGCTTACATTAATGACCCGGACGGCAGACTCTGCGATTGGGGTATTCCGCGTACAGAGTGTTTTGGTGTACGTCTTCCTTTTGATTATAAAGGTGAAGTACCACCTCAAATGCTTATGATTGATGTTCCCGAAGCCGAGTATATTGTTTTTGATCATGGGCCATTCAATTATGAGCAGGAAAATCGTAGTGTAGAGGAAAAGATGGAAAGGGCAATGGCAACTTTTGATTTTGCAGGCACTGGTTACTGCTTTGATACTTCCCTTGGGAGAATCATTTACGTTTATCACGATCCGGAGCGGTTTTTGAAGTATATCAGGCCAGTGTGGAAGTCATAATCAATAAACAGCACCTGCCCAAATGCGGTAGGTGCTGTTGTTTATGATAACGTCCTGACACCGCTCCTTCACAGATAATGTGCTGATGAAGAAAATAAGCAAACTGTAGTGTTGTCTCCGCAACCATATAGCGCATGATTAGTTGGATTATGAAATATTCTCTCAGATAACGAGTTCGACTATCAAAAAGCAAGATACAAATCGAGTTCCTCGTCTATTGATGATAGTGTTCGTATTGTTTTTGCAGGAACAAAGATAAGAATCATAAGTTGTACTGAGCCCAGATATTCCAATAGAATAAATATCATCTCATAATCATCAAATTCTAGTTTGTCGGATCAGCAGCAACCTATGCCTGCAACAAGTGCTTTTCGGATTACAATTTCCTGAACCCCTATAGTGCCCCTCAGCTTTGCCTGCGTTTCTGGGACAATCAAAAAATCCTCTGAAAGCTCCAGCCGGCTATCGACTAAAACGCTTAGAGGATTTATCTTTGTTACGGATCCCAACTGCACTCCTACAGGCCCCGCCGCGCCTACTGCGCCCATGGCCCACACTTAATGGCTTCCAGCATATTTACACAGCCTCAATTCTAAGTCATAAGATGCACACCATCAGATTTTTTTATTAATACCCATTTTCTTGATGTATAAATTCACAGAGCACCCAACTCACAGGCGGAATTCCCTCAGGGCTTCCATGTACTTTCCTCGTTTTAGCTCAAAATCAAACAGGAGGAAAGATATAAGCACTATCAAGAGACACATAACAATTTTATAGAAACCCTTTTTATACTTACAAACCATAATGGGACTCCGTTCTGTCCTGAAAAACTCGTCAGACGTATGGCAAGGTTCTTGAAGCTAACGAATGTAAAAAAGCATACAACACCTCATATTTTCCGCCATACACACATCACAATGCTAATCGAGGCAAGTCTGAATCTGGATCTCCAATTGATTTAAAAACTATCATAAGTCGAGTAGGTTTCGTTTTTTTAATAATTTCATATATATCCGTTAGTTAGTCCAAGCAACACGACGGTTTTCTCATATATTAATTTTAAGGAGGTGAATATCCTATGACCATTCAATTTGTAGATTTACGTTTATCGAACCAGGCAGCTTCCGATGCAACTCCAGTTGTGATTCCATTAGCGGCTACCCCTTTGGTATTCGGAGATATCGGGATTCAGACCGCAGGGGTACTGCCTGAGAATCAGAGCAACGTCCGCGTGCTGCTGGCTGGATATGTAAAGACGGAAAACAATCCCTTGTTCAATACGAATACCCTTAGAGTTCGCAGAAATGGAACCATTATTTTTACGACAACATTTGGGGTGGCGATCAGCAGGGAAAATGAAGCTTTTGGTTTCTCTGCTGTAGATGTCCCCCCTGCTGCCATTGTGGCAACCGGGCAAATTCAGTATACGGTTGAAATCTTCACCAATGCAGCTGTCACAGATCCATTTAATAACGTCCAGGCGAGAAACTTCAGCGGAATTGCCGCTGCAGGCAATTTCTCCGGCTAAACAATCATCCCCTGCCAATCTTAAGATTGGCAGGGGATTCAAATACATAATCAAAAACGCCGCAAGCTGCTATTAAACTTTCACTTCATTTCAAAGTCCCGGCAATCCGCATAACCGCTTCTGTAATATCCAGTACTTCCTTAGTGCTGGCTTTGCGGTCCATATATTCAACGCTCTGCGCTGCAGCATCCTTGCCTACAATAATCGCAACCGGAATACCGATCAGTCCGGAATCCTTGAATTTCACCCCGGCACGCTCATCCCTGTCATCATAAAGCGTGTCAATCCCTAGAGAGGTAAGCTGTGCATACAGTCGTTCAGCCACCGCTGTCTGCTCTTTGTCCTTGGTTGACATCAGCAGAATATGAACATTGTAAGGCGCGAGAGCTTGGGGCCAGATAAGACCCTGTTCATCATGATTTTGCTCGGCTACAGCAGCCAGCAACCGCGAGATGCCAATCCCGTAGCAGCCCATAATCATTGGAGCACTTTTGCCTGAATCGTTCAAATACGTGGCTCCCAGCTTCTCACTGTACTTGGTACCCAGCTTGAAAACATGGCCGATTTCAATTCCCTGATGAAAGTGCAGTACCCCTTGTCCGCAATTCGGACAAGCCTCCCCCTCCAAGACATTTCGGAGATCACCCACATGCTTGAGGCTGAAATCCCGTCCGGGTACGACACCGCGGAGATGGTAATCTTTCTCTCCGGCACCCGCTATACCCGACTCCATGGCCGCGACTGCCGAATCAACCAGCACGGTCAGCGAAAGACCGACTGGACCGACATAACCGCTCTCTACTCCGGCGGCATGCTGCACAGCTTGATAATCCGCCAGGGAGATGTTGCTAGCCCCGATCATTTTGGTCACCTTATGTTCGTTGACCTCATGATCACCGCGAACCAGTACGGCATAAAATTGACCGTTGGCTTCATATATCAGCGTCTTGATGATTTCCTCAGGCTGGATGTGCAATTCCTGTTCGAGTTGTTCAATCGTCCGGATGTCCGGTGTATGGAACTTCTCGGCAGCAGGTTGGTCCCCTCTTATCGTGCGTACTTCTTGCTCTCCCTCAGGAGACCGAACTTCAGCCAATTCCAGATTTGCAGCATAATCGCAGACGGAGCAGACACCAATGGTATCTTCTCCGATTTCGGAAAGCGCCATAAACTCGTGGCTCCCGCCTTCGCCGCCTATGGCCCCGGAATCGGCATGCACTGCCCGGTACAGCAGACCGCAGCGTTCAAAAATCCTTTGATAGGCGTTATACATTCGAACATAAGATTCGTCCAGCCCATCCCAACTGGTATCGAAGGAATAGGCATCCTTCATCAGGAACTCCCTGCCCCGCAGCAGCCCGGAACGCGGCCGGCGTTCATCACGAAACTTGGTCTGAATCTGGAACACAGTCAGCGGCAGCCTCCGGTAGGAATTGATCTCCCCCCGTACCAGTGAAGTTATTACTTCCTCATGGGTTGGCCCCAGTACAAACTCACGGTCATGACGGTCTTGAAGCTTGATCAGCTCCTTGCCGTAGACCTCATATCGCTCCGACTCTTTCCACAGCTCAGCAGGCTGCATCGCGGGCATCAGGATCTCCTGTGCACCCGCGGCACCCATTTCCTCGTGGACAATCTGTTCAATCTTGCGCAGCACACGGCGGCCAAGAGGCAAATAGGTATAGATTCCGGCCGCCAGCTGACGGATGTATCCTGCACGCAGCAGCAGCTGGTGGTTTGCAGTCTCGGCTTCAGCCGGAGCTTCGCGAAGGGTTGTAGCAAGTAGTTGACTTTGACGCATAAGGTTCAGCCCTCTCTGGTTTGGTTAGCACAATTTCTCAAGTTTTCTTAAGAAAACGCAAAAAGACACATCCGTCAGGGACGAATGCGTCGTGATACCACCCTATTTCAACCGCCAAGCTGTGCCTGACAGTCCTCAATTCCGGATAACGGCCGGGGCCGGCAGCACCTTAATGTCTTTCCAAAGTGCAGCAGCTTTCAAGGCAGGGTACACTTCTCTCGCTTCATGAAGGACCTTTCAGCCGGTGAGTCCTCTCTCTGATCCAAGCGATTCCAGAAACGTAGATCCTTGATCAACGCTATTACGCTATTAATATGGTATTCAATTTAAAGGATAATGCAAAATTCGTCAAGCCCGCTGAGAGATCCACCAGTTTCCACTCTCTCCAATTTCAGTGCAATTAATCCTTTACAATGTAAAATTATATCAGGATGTATGTTAATTCTTTCATATTCAAATATAGACATATGAAATTATTGTGTCAATAAACCGAATATATCATTATAACATTTCACAAGGAGCAGCTGCTTACAAGCTAATCTGCTTCTATGCAACCAAGGGGGAGTCATAACAATGTACACAAATATTAGAAAAATCATCCGCAAACTCACATCCCGTTCACTTCAGAGGAAGATGATGTTGATCTTTACGATTATGCTGGTTATCCCAGTCCTCCTCGTGAGTTATTTCTCCTACTCCAGTGCAAGCAAACAATTGGAGCTGAAGATGCAGGAATCGACACATGCCAGTGTGGATTTGCTGAAAACTACAATCAATGAAACGGTAAATGCAGCTATGAAAAATGTTCAGCAGCTCAGCCAGCAGCTCACTTCCGCCGACATTGATGCTCAAACACCGGAAGCCCGTGAACTCATTGAATTGTTCATGAAAGAACATCCAGAGCTGGAGATCCTTACGGTGGGTAATGAAAAAGGCTCCTGGATGAAGGCACCGGATCCCGGCAAGCAACAGGATTACGATCCGCGTACCAGAGACTGGTATAAGGCAGCCATGAAAAATGCAGGCAAAGTTACCATTGTGGATCCCTTCGTTTCCGCCACTACGGGCAACTATAACCTGTTTATCTCGGAAACACTGAAGGATGGCAAAGGAGCTCTAACCACTAGCCTAAGCCTTAAAGCGATGAGCGAACGAATCAACCAGGTTAAGCTGGGAGATAAAGGCTACTTTTATGTCGTTGACCGCAATCATAAATTTGTGTCCCATCCTGTCAAAACAGCAG
Source organism: Paenibacillus sp. FSL H3-0321 (assembly GCF_038002865.1). NCBI lineage: Bacteria > Bacillati > Bacillota > Bacilli > Caryophanales > Paenibacillaceae > Paenibacillus > Paenibacillus sp. FSL H3-0321. The sequence continues at coordinate 735,548 of NZ_JBBODH010000001.1, forward strand.
GAGAAGAGATCGACGACTATGTGGTGAAGCTGCTTTCAAATGAGGGCGGAGCGCTGTCCTATACCAATCCGGATTCGGGTCTTGATATGCGGGGATATTACACCACTGATCCAATTACCGGCTTCACGATTGTCGGTGTCTTAACCACACAAGAATTCTCAGATGCCTCCCTGCCTATACTCTATACCGGCTTAATGGTTCTCGGAGCAGCCCTGATTGTTGCATTGGTAATAATGTACTTTATTGTCCGGGCAATCTCCCGTCCAATCGCCAACCTCAACAACTCGGCACGCCGTGTAAGCGAGGGCTATCTGAATGAACGAATTGTGATTGACCGTACAGACGAGATTGGCCAATTAGCTGAGAACTACAATCTCATGGTCGATTCCTTGCGGAATATCGTGATTGACATCTCGGATACGTCCGGCCTCTTGGCTGCTTCGAGCCAGCAGCTGACAGCGACTACCGAGGAGAACTCCAAAGCAACAGCCTACGTAGCCGGGCTGGCAGAGGAGTCTTCGAATGGTGCCGAAACTCAAACCGCTGCGATGATTGAAACGTCGCGGGCGATGGAAGAAATGTCCTCCGGCATTCAAAAAATAGCCGAAGCCGCCTCATCCATCGTTGATTCCTCGACCGATACAGGAGCAGATGTGCTCGTCGGGAGCCGCAAGATCGAGCAGGTCAGCAAGCAGATGAACGCCATCCGGGAATCTACGCAACTGTCGGCTGAGCTTATTGGACAATTAAATGGCCTAAACAGCGAGGTCTCGGAAATGAGCAGCGCCATTTCCACTATCGCCGTACAGACTAATCTGCTCTCATTGAATGCAGGAATCGAAGCCGCACGCGCCGGGGAACATGGCAAAGGATTCGCAGTAGTTGCCGCCGAGGTGCGCAAGCTGGCTGATCAGTCTAAAATGACCGCCGGCAATATCCAAGACACTATTGTTCAGATGACCGAACTGATCGATCAGACCTATGAAACCATCCAGAATAGAGTGTCGGCAGATGTCGAGCTTGGTATGCAAGTAACCGAAGAAGCCAAAGAGGCCTTCACGAGCATTGAACATTCCACAGCCAAGATCAATGGACAGATCCATGACATCTCTGCGATCACTGAACAAATGTCAGCAGGTGCAGAAGAAGTCGCAGCATCTGTCCAGGAGATCTCGAACATCTCGCGTTCCGCTTCCGATGCCTTCCAGAATGTAACAGCTGCTACCCAGCAGCAGCTTGCTTCGATGGAAGAGATCACCTCTTCATCGGGTGAGCTGTCCAAAATGGCCGGAGATTTGCAGCAAAAAGTCGAACACTTCAAGCTGGAAGATTAGGCAACCGCCTAATCTTCACCTGTCAGCTAAATCAGCTCCAATTTAAAGAAGCCGTCTTCCACAGCTTATACTGTGAAAGACGGCTTTTAAGGTTTCATGTTCAGATATTCATTATAGATTAGACGAGAACTGTCGATCCCATCAGATATTTATCGACTTCACGTGCAGCTTCGCGTCCTTCATTGATCGCCCAGACCACAAGACTTTGCCCACGGCGCATATCACCGGCGGCAAATACTTTATCCACGTTCGTGTTGAACTTGCCGTAACGAGCCTTCACATTGCTGCGGCGGTCTGTCTCAAGGTTCAACTCCTCGATCATCTCCTGCTCCGGTCCGTCGAACCCAATCGCAATCAGCGCAAGCTGAGCCGGATATACAGCCTCCGTACCTGGAACCGGCTGATAAATCTTACGTCCGGTCTCATCTACCATCCGGCGGATTTGCACGGTATGAAGTTCCTTGAGGTTGCCTTCATCATCACCTACGAATTTCGTAGTCATGATTGAGAATTCACGCGGATCATCGCCGAAGATTGCCTTGGCTTCCTGCTGTGCATAGTCAAGCGTATACACATTCGGAAACTGCGGCCAAGGATTGGCAATCGGATCACGCTCAAGCGGAGCTTTGTCATGCGTACCAAACTGGGTAATGCTGTTGCAGCCATGGCGGAGCGAAGTTGCCACACAGTCAGAACCGGTGTCACCGCCGCCAAGCACAATAACATCCTTACCTGCAGCAGAGACAAAGTTGCCATCCTGCAGATTGGAGTTCAAGTAGCTCTTAATCGTGCCGTTCAAATAATCCATCGCATACATGACACCCTTAAGCTCAGCTCCCGGGACGTTGAAACGGCGCGCCTTGGTCGCACCGCCGCAGAGGACAACCGCATCAAATTCATCAACCAGCTGCTGTGTCGGAATATCTTTGCCGATCTCTGTATTCACTACGAAGTTCACGCCTTCGGCAGCCAGTAAGTCAACACGGCGCTGCACGACACGTTTGTCCAGCTTCATGGTCGGAATTCCATATGTCAACAGGCCGCCTACGCGGTCACTGCGTTCAAATACAGTTACAGTATGTCCTGCCTTGTTAAGCTGGGCCGCTGCAGCCAGACCAGCGGGTCCGGAGCCGACGATGGCTACTTTCTTGCCGGTACGCTTCTCCGGCGGACAAGGCACCACCCAGCCTTCCTCAAAGCCCTTATCGATGATGGCAAGCTCTATCGTCTTGATCGTAACCGGCTGGCCGATCAGACCGACGGTACAGGAGCCTTCGCAAGGCGCCGGACAGATGCTGCCCGTAAATTCAGGGAAATTGTTCGTCTTATGCAAACGTTCGAGTGCTTCCTTCCACAGTCCCCGGTACACCAGATTATTCCATTCAGGAATGAGATTGTGGACAGGGCATCCTGAAGTTCCGCCGGCCATATCAATACCTGTATGACAATAAGGGGTTCCGCAATCCATACAACGGGCGCCTTGTGTCCGAAGCTCGTCCTCGGTTAAATGATGGTGGAATTCTTCCCAGTCTTTCACGCGCTGTTCAGGATCCCGGTCTCCTGGGAGCTGGCGCTTATACTCCATAAATCCAGTAGGTGTAGACATATTTACGTTTCCCCCATCCGTTCTCTTCGTGTTGATGTATAGTACATTGTAACATATTGCGGCAGACTCATGTCGTTTCAGCGCAATGAAGTACCTGCACATTCTATACTACTTTTAAGTTTAGCATTTCTAATTTTAATTATAGTAGCATTCTATACTTTCGCACTGTAATGGATTAATCTGCTGATTATTTGTACTATTTCACATGTTGTGTCAGAGAAAACGCTTTTTCTTCAAACCGTACGTTCATAAACATAGAATCGGTAATCATACGGATTTTTTTCGTCGCGAATTCCTGGGGTGTTGGAAATCTCTGTCCACTCACTCCACTCTACCTCAGGAAATTTCGTATCGCCTTCAAACTCATGTTCAATCCGGGTCACAATCAGCTTATCGGCATACGGCAGGAACATCCGGTAGATCTCCGCACCGCCAATAATCATCAGTTCATCACCCTTGCCGCCTTCAGCCAGCGCTTCCTCCACGGTGTGCACGACCTTTGCTCCCTCCGGAGCATAGCTGCGGTCCCGGGTAATAATAATACTCGTTCTGTCCTTGAGGGGTTTGCCCCCGAGCGACTCCCACGTCTTACGGCCCATTAGCATTCGTTTACCAAAAGTTTCGGATTTGAAAAAGGCAAAATCACGCGGCAAATGCCAGGGCATATCATTGTCCTTGCCGATTACACCGTTAGCACCCATTGCCCATATCATGCTTATACTCATATTTTAGCCCCCTTTTCAAGGAATCATCAGAAATGTTTCCAACAAAGACTATATAGCCACTGGTGCTTTAATTCCCGGATGATGAACATAATCAGTAAACTCAAAATCTTCAAAGGTATAATCAAAAATACTGTCCGGCTTTGTGAGAATCTTCAGTGTAGGCAGCGCATAAGGCTCTCTGAACAACTGCTTGGCGACCTGCTCCAGATGGTTTGTATAAATGTGCACATCGCCTCCGGACCAGATGAAATCACCAACCTCAAGGCCGGTCTGCTGGGCAACCATATGTGTTAGCAGAGCGTAGCTGGCAATGTTAAAAGGCAATCCCAGGAAAGTGTCCACTGAACGCATCGTCAGCATGCAGGACAACTTGCCGTCCGCTACATAGAATTGGAACACAAAATGGCAAGGCGGCAGCTTCATCTGCTCAATCTCGCCCACATTCCAGGCACTGACGATATGACGGCGGGAATCGGGATTATGTTTGATCGACTCGATCACATTCGAAATCTGATCAATAATCCGGCCGTCGGCGCTCTCCCAGGCCCGCCATTGGGAACCGTATACGGGTCCCAGCTCCCCGTTCTCATCTGCCCATTCGTCCCAGATTGAAACACCGTGCTCCTTCAGATAGGAAGTGTTCGTCTCTCCTCTAAGAAACCACAGCAGTTCATAAACTACCGATTTCAAGTGAATGCGCTTAGTTGTCACCAGCGGAAAACCCTCTTGCAGATCAAAGCGGAGCTGGCGCCCAAATACGGATATCGTACCGGTACCTGTCCGGTCGCTTTTTTCCGTGCCATGATCCAATATATCCTGAAGTAAATCCAAATATTTACGCAACAGTCAGCGCTCCTCTCCTCTTTTTTTCTTATCCTAGTTTACCATGACCTGACCGCCCTTGTAACTTAGCAAAGAACAGGAAATTTTTTTCGCGAATATTGTTCGAATGCCAGTGATGGCTATATACCGGCTACTCTGAGATCCGCAGCTCAACTTTTTGCTTAGAGGCCTTCACCACAGCACGTCCGCCAACAGGGAAGGTAAAGATCGGCGAGACATGCCCAAAATTGACATCGGCAATTACCGGGAGGTGCTGCAGCTCTTTTTTACTCTTAATGATGGAGCGTAATATTTCCGGGGTCATCTGTGAAGCACGCTGAAATCTCCCGATGACCAGAGCCTTTACTTGTGCGAAGCCGGGCTGATGAAGCAGCGACTGCAGGTCGCGGTCAAAGTTCCCCGGGCGGGATTCATAGTCATCTTCCACAAAAAGAATCGCGTCCCTCAGGCTGGGCATAAACTCTGTCCCCTGCAGCAGATTCAGTGTGCATAGATTACCACCAATTATAGTGCCTTCTGCGTAACCTTCGTGAATGGCATAAGGCCCGGCGTTTGCTTCGAATACACGATTTTCCTGATCCAAGAACCAGGCATCATCGCTCCACTGCTCCGAAGGCAATACATCCACTTCTTCATCTTCCATCATCATTTTGACAAAATAATCGGAAGTATATTCATTCCCGTGACGCATGGACAGTGTAGAGAAATGAGGACCGGAGTAGGTGATCAGTCCTGTTTTGGCATAAATGGCATTCTGCAGTACCGTAATGTCAGAATAGCCGCATAACCGTTTGGGATTCGCTGCAATCAAGCCGAAATCCAGCCCCCGCAGCAGCTGGTTGCAATTGAAACCACCAAGCGTCGTCAATATCCCTTTTACCTTAGGATCGCTGAACGCGCTGTGGAGATCCTCAAGTCTGGAGTCCACCGAAGACGAATCGAAGCCATCTCTTTCATAAGCATGCTTGGAAAAAGAAACGGTAAACCCAAAAGCCTCCAGTTTCTTTGTTGCTGCCACGATTTGCTCTTCCGCTATAACCCCTAAGCTCATGGAAGGTGAAATAATCCGGATTTCATCACCGGCTTGCAGTTTTGCTGGCTTCATTGTCTTCACTCCCTTTGTGCTTGATTTGCTCCAACAGCAGGTCTGTAAGGTCATTTACAGGCAGCGTACCATCTGCCACATAGTCGGATGAGGGAAGAACGGTATGAAGCATTGCCAAGTATGCCTCCCGGCCTCCACGCAAATATCCTTCCATTTCCCGGGTCACATCGCTGCTTGCGGAATCTTTATCATCTCGGATGAATCTTCTGGCCATAGCCACATCAAGCGGAGTGTCGATAAATATGGCATAATCAATAAACCGGCTTAGTTCGTTATGTACATAGGCGAAAGGATAATCGAGTAAAATATACTCCGGCCGGTCCGCTCGGGCAAGCAGCCCTTTCAGGTCTGCCACCAGGGGTTCAAGCTTCCACTCGTTATAGTCAGCACCCCGTTCCATCCACCGTTCAAACTCATCAGGCCAAGGGAAATCATAGTCATCAAAAAACAAAGCAGCCGAGTTCACCAGCCGCTCCTGTAAGTTTCTGACGGCAGTCGTTTTGCCGCCGCCTGAGACGGCTGCTATGGCGATAACACAAGTTCTGAGTGTAATGTTCCTCTCCTCCTTTTATACCCGCTTACGATGAAAGGACAGCTGTATAGGCCCGTTTCTTTCTTGATCTTACCACAAGTAGTTTCGGCTGCCATCTGAATAACTATTATGTAATGTGTTAAAAAAGAGGATGTCTACCAAGCCATTTGCATGGCTCGGCGGACATCCTCTTATTGTTGTCTGCCGAAGCAGTCTATAATTTATTATTTAATTACGTGAATTGGGTGGCCTTCCACAAGCTCAGCCGCTTCCATGACGATTTCGCCAAGGGTTGGATGCGCGTGGATTGTCAATGCGATATCTTCGAGCGTAGCGCCCATTTCAATCGCCAGACCCAGTTCAGCAATCAGGTTGGAAGCTTCGATACCCACAATTTGTGCGCCCAATACGAGGTTGTTCTCGCTGTTTGCCACAATCTTGATGAAGCCATCCGGAGCGTTCAAGGAAACTGCACGGCCATTTCCTGCGAACGGGAATTTGCCGGCTTTTACTTTGTAGCCCTTGTCCTTCGCTTCTTTCTCGGTCAGACCAACACTGGAGCATTCTGGATCGGTGAACACAACAGCCGGGATGACTTTGTAGTCAACAACGGATTTGTGTCCGGAGATCGCTTCAGCAGCGATTTTGCCTTCGTAAGAAGCTTTGTGTGCCAGAGCAAGGCCTGGAACAATATCGCCGATTGCATAGATGTTAGGAATGTTGGTACGGCCCTGGTGGTCAACTTTGATCAAGCCGCGCTCATCAAGTTCCATACCGATCAGATCCAATCCCAGCTCGCCATCCGTATTTGGACGACGTCCTACAGTTACAAGCAGGTAATCCGCAGTAATTTCCTTGGACTCGCCGCCCACGGAGTATTTCACGGTTACTTCCTTGTCGTTCTGTACAGCACTTTCCGCTTTGGCATTGGTAACAATCTCAATCCCAGTCTTCGCCATGTTCTTGGCAACCAGACGGGTCATATCCTTGTCAAAGCCAGGCAGAACTGTATCCAGACCTTCAATGATGGTTACTTTAGTGCCAAATTTGGAGTACATTTGGCCAAGCTCGGCTCCGATGTAGCCGCCGCCGATAACGATCATGCTCTTCGGAATTTCCGGAAGATCAAGCGCTTCGGTCGAAGACAGAATACGTCCGCCAAATGGGAAAGGCTTCAGTTCGATCGGACGGGAACCTGTAGCAATGATACAGTTGTTGAATTTGTAGCGGGGGGATTCATGTTCATTGAACAAACGGGCTTCGTTTGTATTGATGAACATAGCTTCACCGCTGAATACTTCAATTTTGTTGCCCTTCATCAAACCGGTTACGCCGGTTGTCATTCTTTTGACAACGCCGTTTTTGAATTCCTGTGTTTTTGCCCAGTCCACTTTGACGTTCTCGGCAGTGACACCGAAAACTTCACCATGCTGTGCAGCTTCGAATTGATGGGCTGCAGAGATCAGAGCCTTGGAAGGAATACATCCGCGGTTCAAACATACACCGCCGAGTTCCGATTTATCCACAATCAGAACTTTCTGGCCGAGCTGGGCGGCACGAATTGCCGCCACATACCCGCCGGGACCTGCACCAATTACCAATGTGTCGATTTCGATTGAAGCGTCTCCGACTACCATTAATTACACCTCCATAACTAACATATCAGGATTTGCGAGCAGGGTCTTAATATAATTCATGAAGTTCTGTGCTGTTGCACCGTCGATGATGCGGTGGTCAAAGCTCAGGGACAGCGCCATAACAGGAGCGGCTACGATTTCGCCGTTCTTCACAACTGGTTTCTCAGTGATACGTCCAGTACCGAGGATCGCCACTTCAGGGAAGTTGATGATCGGTGTAAAGAACATACCGCCAGCGGAACCGATGTTGCTGATGGAGATTGTGCTGCCTCTCATTTCGTTAGCTGCCAACTTACCGTCGCGTCCGCGCACAGCCAGATCGGTAATGCTGCTGGCAATCATCCAGATGCTCTTACGGTCAGCATCCTTGATAACCGGAACGATCAAACCGTTGTCTGTATCTGTAGCGATACCGATATTGTAGTATTTCTTGTAGACAATTTCATTGGACTCTTCATCAATCATGGCGTTAAGCGCCGGGAATTGACGGGAAGCGGCCACGAGTGCTTTGACGATAAACGGAAGATAAGTCACCTTCACGCCCTTCTTCTCAGCTACTGGTTTCATGCGGGCACGGAAAGCTACCAGCTCGGTAACATCCACTTCGTCCATGATGGTAACGTGCGGCGCAGTGTATGCGGATTTAACCATCGCATTGGAGATCGCTTTACGGATACCCTTGAATGGAACACGTTCTTCTTCAAGGCTTACATTGCCGGATGCTGCTGGTGCAGCTTCTTTGGCCTTGGCTTTTGGTGCTTCCGATGCTGCTGGTGCAGCAGCAGGCGCAACTGCTGCCGGTGCAGCGGAGCCGCCTTTCAGGAAGGCTTCAACATCTTCATGAGTGATCTTGCCGTTCTTGCCGGAGCCGTTCACCTTGGAGATGTCAACACTCTGCTCACGGGCAAACTTGCGCACACTTGGCGTAGCAAGTACATCGCGGTTTGGAGCAGGAACCGCTGCTGGTGCAGCTGCTGCCGGTGCAGTTTCTTGAGCAGCCGGTGCTTCAGCGTGGCCGCCTTCCTGCTGTGGAACTTCGCCTTCTGCAGCAATGATCGCTACAACTTCGCCCACACGGCATACCTGTCCGTCCTTCACGCGTACTTCAAGCACTGTGCCGTTAACCGGGCAAGGCACTTCTACTACAGCTTTGTCATTCTGTACTTCCATTACGATATCGTCATCGGTTACTTTGTCGCCGACTTTGATATGCATTTTGATAATTTCGCCTTCATGCAGACCTTCGCCCAGTTCAGGGAACCGGTATTCAAAGTTTACAGCGCCGCCAGCTGCAGGGCTGCTGGTTGCCGGAGAAGACTTAGTGTCAGCTCCGCCTTTGGCTGCATCTGCTTCTTGAGTAGCCTGTGCTTCCGCATGACCGCCCTCCTGCTCAGGAACATCGCCTTCTGCATCAATAATTGCCACTACTTCGCCTACGCGGCAGACTTGACCGTCTTTGGTGAAGACTTCAAGCACTGTACCGTTGACCGGACAAGGAACTTCTACAACCGCCTTGTCATTCTGTACTTCCATTACGATATCGTCATCGGTTACTTTATCGCCGGCTTTGATATGCATTTTGATAATTTCGCCTTCATGCAGACCTTCGCCCAGCTCAGGGAACCGGTACTCAAATTTTGCCACCTTGATAACCTCCTAATAGTTATATAGCCGATGCTTCTTCAACTAACTTCTCAGAAACTCGCTTCGAAAGCATCCGCTTAGTTTGTGAATACCTCAAAAGCAAATCAGAAACGGGTGCCGCCCTTTTACAAGGACGGCAAGGACGTTTCTTCTTAGAATTCCATAACTTTCTTAACAGCTGCAACTACGCGTGCTGGTGTAGGAATCCAACTATCCTCGATTTGCGCGAACGGATAAATGGTGTCCGGACCGGCAACACGAAGCACTGGCGCTTCCAGATGAAGAATAGCTTTTTCATTGATTTGTGCGATTACCTCTGCAGCCACACCGGAGCTCTTTTGCGCTTCTTGCACAACGATCGCACGGTTTGTCTTCTTCACAGAAGCAACGATGGTATCAATATCAATCGGGCTAACCGTACGCAGATCGATAATTTCAGCCTTGATGCCTTCCTTTTCCAGCTGATCGGCCGCTTTGGTAGCAGTATGTACCATTAGACCGTAAGAGATAATTGTAACATCCGAACCTTCGCGGACAACATTTGCTTTGCCCAGCTCGACGGTATATTCACCTTCAGGCACTTCTGCACGGAATGCATGGTACAGGTTCAAGTGCTCCATGAAGAATACCGGGTCATTGTCACGGATCGAGGCAATCAGAAGTCCCTTTGCATCGTACGGATTGGAAGGAATAACCACTTTAATCCCCGGGCTTTGAGCGATCAGGCCTTCGAGGGAATCGGTATGCAGTTCAGCCGCTTTTACGCCGCCGCCAAATGGAGTACGGAATACTACAGGAGCATTGAATCTGCCCCCGGAACGCCAGCGCAGGCGTGCAGCCTGAACGACGATTTGATCGAGTGCTTCAAAGATGAAACCAACAAACTGGATTTCAGCGATCGGACGGAATCCTTGCACGCCCAGACCAAAAGCCAGACCGCCGATGGCGGATTCGGCAAGCGGAGTATCAAAAACACGATCTTCGCCAAATTCTTTTTGCAGCCCTTCCGTTACACGGAAGACGCCCCCTACATTCCCTACATCCTCACCGAAGATAAGAACGTTAGGGTCACGGTTCAGTTCAACGCGCATTGCGTCACGAATTGCTTCTTTCATATTCATTTGTGCCATTGCCTGATATCCCCCTTATTCAAAATCGGCTTTTTGTTCTTCCAGATGTTTCGGAGTTACCTCGAACATGCTGTCGATCAAGCCAGGAACGGTCATTTTTTCGGTTTGCTCTGCTTTTTTAATCTGCTCGTTAACAGTCGCTTTCGCTTCTTCTCTTACGCGCAGCGTATCTTCTTCGGTCCAGAGGCCTTTCTTCTCCAAATACTTGGCAAGACGGGCAATCGGATCCTTCTCGTTCCATTGTCCTTCTTCTTCTTTGGAACGGTATTTGCTGGCGTCATCGGAAAGGGAATGCGGACGGAAACGGTAAGTCACAGCTTCAATCAGCGTAGCTCCTTCGCCTTTGCGTGCGCGTTCTGCAGCTTCCTGCACCGCGGAGATTACTGCAAAGACGTCCATGCCGTCGATCTTAATACCGGGAATACCAGCTGCTACTGCTTTATGTGCAATGGATTTGGCAGCCGTTTGCTTCGCGAACGGAGTCGTAATCGCATAGCCGTTATTTTGAACAAAGAAGATTACCGGCAATTTGAAGCGTCCGGCAAAGTTAAGACCTTCATAGAAGTCGCCTTCGGAAGAACCGCCGTCACCAGTGTAAGTAATAGCAACGTTTTGTTGTTTCTTCAATTTGAAGCCCATTGCAATTCCGGTAGCGTGCAGAATTTGTGCACCGATGATAATCTGAGGCATAAGAACATTTACACCTTCAGGAATCTCACCGCCATGTTGATGGCCGCGGGAATATAGGAAAGCCTGGTATAATGGAAGTCCATGCCATACCAGCTGCGGAATGTCACGGTAGCCAGGGCATACGAAATCTTCTTTCTGCAGGGCGTATTCACTGCCCACCATGGTTGCTTCTTGTCCGGATACCGGCGCGTAGAATCCCAGGCGGCCTTGACGACCCAAGTTGACCGCACGGTCATCCCAAGTACGGGTAAATACCATACGATACATGATTTCTTTCAGTTGATCATCGGTAAGTGTAGGCATCTTATCCTTGTTGATAACTTCTCCATCCGGGGAAAGTACCGAAAGGGCCTCTACGTCCTCTGTATACACTTCATAAGGAACTCTAGTCATCATTTTCACCTCAATAAAAAAATTTGAATACCATTTGAATATCAGTGGCCTCTGTTATAGAATTATTATACACCTGTTTTATCTGTTTCGTCAAAGAAATACGCATAAAATTTATGTTTCCATAAATTTTGTATGTATAACAGGTTGATAAATATCCTATAACAGATTAGAGTTTTTTAAGCAAGTAAATGATTAATGCCACATTTACCGCTTGGGTAATTTTAACGCACCGCTACGTTTAATGCAAAATTCGACAAGAAAGGTGACGATTCAGCTATGAGCGAACCTGTTTTTCTGAAACGTACAATTGTTAAGCAAACATTATGGAGTGAATTTCTCCAGGAAGAACGCAGGCTGCGCATTTATCTCCCCCCCGGTTATAACGAAGTTCTCAGTTATCCGGTAGTGTACTGCCAGGATGGTGAGGAGTTCTTCAACTTCGGCCGCATCGCTACTCTTGCCGGGCAGCTGATTGTGGAAGAAGATGTGGAACCTTTCATTATTGTTGGCGTGGAAGTAAATGTCCCAGTGCGGACACAGGAGTACGCTCCCTTTGGCACCAGGTTCAAGCAATATCTGTCTTGCTTTGCCGAAGAGATTATTCCCTTCATTGAACATAATTATCCGGTTCGGCGCACCCCTGATGAGCGTATCATCGCCGGAGACTCCTTGGGCGGCAGTGTTTCTCTGCATTTGGCACTGGCATATCCCGGGCTTTTCACCCGTGTCCTTAGTCTTTCCGGTGCATATTATCCGGAGACACGTGAAATCATTGCGCAGGAAGAGGACCTCTCCTGGCTTACTATTAATATGGTAGTAGGACTGCAAGAAACTGAATACCAGACGGATACCGGAGTTTACGATTTCGTGCAGATGAACAGGGATACCAAGGCTTTGCTGGAATCGCGGGGCGCTACAGTATCCTACCGTGAAAAAGACGGGCGTCATCTCTGGGGATTTTGGCAAAAAGAGCTCCCAGAATCATTACTCTATTTCTTTAACTCATGAAACAGCTGAAATGGGCAAAATAGTGAACATACAGCGAACGTATGTATGTTTCCCAACTGTTTACGCTTTCAAATCATGACGGGCATTACGGTGCCCGTCCTTTTCTTGCAAGGACGGCAACCGATATTCTGGAATGTCGCGCCCTGTCTAGAGCTTCTCCGCAATAACCCGCTCCAGCAGTACATCGCAGCCGGCACTGATCAGATCATAGACCTGCTCGAAGTTACCGGTGAAATAAGGGTCTGGTACCTCACGCAGCTCTTCATCCGGCAGCAAATCCATGAAGAACAGCAGCTCCGCGTCCTTCCCCCCGGGAAGCTTGCGGACATTCTCCCCATTTGACTTGTCCATGCACACTATATATTGAAACTTTTCAAAATCACCGCTGCTAACCAGGCGAGCTGTCATATTCTCATAGCTGATTCCCCACTGATCGAGAATACGGCGGGTTCCTTCATGCGGTGCTTTGCCGATATGCCAGTCACCAGTACCGGCAGAATCCACCGAGATTCTATCGGATAGCTTGCGTTCACCAATTTTATGGCGGAGCACCGCTTCTGCCATAGGCGAGCGGCAAATATTGCCCAGACAAACGAATAACACACTTACGATTTCTCTCACCTCCTGCAATTGTTTCCTCAGTTATTTAATCTGCACATTTCATAAACGAAACGTACTCTATTCATTTTAGCGTTGTCCGCATCAATTGTACAACTTTTCAATCTGCATTATACTTGGTCAGGATGACAAACTATATAGCAGATTTAAAGGAGGGGATTGTATTGCCATCCAAACGTGTTGTTATTTTTGCCGGCGGTGAGCTGTCAGAGGAGTTTTTACTTCTATTAGATGAAGAAGATTTTATTATCGGTGCTGACCGTGGCGCCTTGTTTCTAATATCCCATGGGTATACACCCGACATTGCCGTTGGCGATTTCGACTCTGTCTCCCCAGAAGCACTGCAGCAGATTGAGGCAGGAAGCAAAAAAACCATCACCTGCGACCCTGTGGACAAGGATTTGACCGACAGCGAGATGGCGCTTGAACTTGCACTCAACACCCAGCCCGAGTCGATTCTGCTGATCGGTGTGACAGGCACGCGGATGGACCATACTCTGGCCGGGATCCAGATGATGACAAGAGCACTGCAGCGGCAGGTAAGCTGCTCTGTAATGGATACTCATAATTATATTACCCTGACCGGTTCGCAGGCGCTGGTGCATGAGCGGGGGTATACTTATGTCTCTTTACTCCCTCTGACTCCTGAAGTTACAGGGATCACACTTCAAGGTTTCCAATACCCGCTTACCGATGCCACGCTTAAGCTTGGCCAGTCTCTTGCCGTAAGCAACCGTCTGATAGAGGATCGCGGAACAGTTACTATTGAGAGCGGTCTGCTGCTGATTATTCAGAGTAAAGATTAATTTACATATGGATTCGGAGACATCGTTGTAACCTTTGTTTCAAAACAAAAAAGCCGGGATAACCCTTGTCACAAAAGGGTTTCCGGCTTTTTTCGTATCGAAATAACCGTCAAATATTAATATTTTGTAACTTTTAATGCGATTTTAATAAAACGCTTACAACCCATATCCAGCTTGGTTTTGAACCCTCTGTTCCATATTTTAGGGCATGTATAACCTGCTATACTACGAAACAGAGAAAGACGAATGAAAGATAGATACAAACCTGGGAGGTATTACAACATGAAAAAGCAACAATGGTTTAAGCAAGCAATCGTCGTAGGAATGTGCACCACAATTGGCCTGAGTACACTGATGGTTACAGGAGCCGGCACAGCACCCGTTGCTGCTGCATCCGTGACGTCGTCCTCTACTGGACAAAAGGTTGTTAATTTCGGCAAAAACTATCTGGGTACCCGTTATCAGTTCGGCGCATCCACTTCTACTACCAGATATTTTGACTGCTCTTCCTTTACCAAATACATTTTCGCCAAATATGGCGTCAATCTGCCGCGCACATCTGCAGCGCAATCGAAAGTCGGAACCTATGTCTCCAAAGCTAACCTTCGTGTAGGCGATCTGGTATTTTTCTCCAGCGGCAGCAGAGCTAACGGCAGAAATGTAACTCACGTAGCAGTATATGCAGGAAATGGCAAAATCCTTCACACTTATGGCTCACCGGGTGTAACTATTTCGGATTTGAACTCCGGAAACTGGAAAAGAACCTATCTTAAAGCCCGTCGCGTACTGTAGTTTTCTACAAGTGGAAACGGCTTCGCCGTCCTCAAAAGGACGGTATCCGTTTCAGCGAGAAATAGAAGGATAACTTAACGCGTGAAACATATAAATTCTTATCTTTTAAAATAGTTTTCAGCGCTTACCATGCACCGGAAGTCAGTCCGTCTCTACCCCTTCCGGTGCGCGCAATACATATCCGGTTCCACGTACGGTATGAATCAGCTTATTGCGATGGCCCTTGTCCACTTTCAACCGGATATGCCGGATGTAGACATCTACTACATTCGTATCCGCTTGAAAATGGTATCCCCAGACATGCTTTAGAATTTCGCCGCGGGGACAAATTTCCCCCAAATGCACGGCGAGGTAATACAGCAGATCAAATTCTTTGGGGGTCAGTGTAAGGGAATTCCCGTCCCGGCTAACCAGCCTGCGGCTGGGGTCCAGCACCAGTCCATCGACCTTAAGCCGTGTCTCATGGCCCCTCCGGTGTCCGGTGAGCCATAACAGATTCATTACCCTGCATTTGAACTCGCCTGCATGAAGCGGCTTCTTCAAGTATTCATTGCCGCCCGCCTCAAAAGCCGCAACTACCTCTCCTTCCGAATTGCCGCCGGATATGACTACTACTGGCAGAAACACGCCCCGTTCTCTAAGATCCGCAATAATTTCCCACCCCTCCCATCCTCCGGCATCGTACAGCTCCGTTAAGAGCAGTACGGGCTCCACTTTGGACAGCATTAAGCGAAGATCCTCAAGATCTTCGCTTAATGCTGTTTGCAGTCCGAGCTCATGCAGAGTGAGCTCAATGAATTGATGCTCCTCTTCTCTCCTGGTTCTGTCTTCCGCAGATTCTTTACTGCCAAGGACTGCCCCGGGCGCAAACCATACGACTACCTCATTCATGGACATCCCCGCCTCACTCATCGTTCGATAGCGGCCGCGCGGCCGCAGATATTCATTAGATTTCCCGCAAAGCAAAGAGACCATTCCTAAGAAATGGTCTCTTTGCTGACTTCTATAAACAATTATTTCACAAAATCAATCTCCTGAAAGCCCGCCACCTCAGTGTCCCAGCGTTCACGCACAAAAGCCTGATGACTGGGGTGATTATTATAGGCCTCGTAAGCCTCCTGATTATCGAACTCCATCGAGAAGCCAAAGTCATATTCACATTTGGCACTCACCTGGCGCAGCACCTCAAAATTGCGCACCACCGGAATAGCGCTGAGAATATCCTCTCCGGCTCTCAGAAATGCCGCTGTTTCCTCAGAATTTACCGGATGTTTTAACGTAAAGATTGCCATGTGACGGATCGTTCCATTGTTCATTCTATCCTCTCCCCTTCATTATCCGAAATACCGGTGATAAAAGCTGCGGGCTGCTGCAATATCACTGGTTCCATGAATCAAAGCTCGTCCATCAGTGAAAATGACCATGCGGTAAGGCCCATCCGTATAGGAGACAAGATAAGGATTGCTCTCTACCTTGCCGGCCCCCAGTCTGGACAGCCGGTCTGCCGTTTCCTGCAGATTCAGCTTCTGCCGCCGCGCCGGACGGATCTGCACGGTGTCCCGGCCACAGAGCACATCGCTCCGTTCCGTATTCGCCGCTGTCAGATAAGGATAAACCGGCTGGCTACCGCAAGACGGACAATCACTCTTCTTGGCAGCTTTGACACCGATCTCCTGATGTTCATTGCGCCACACATCAAAGGTCAGCAGCTTGTTGCGAAGCTGTTCCTTCCGTCCTCCGAGCAGCTTCAGCGCCTCTGCTGTAGCATTAGCAGTAACGAGCTGCACTGCCTGCGGCAGAATCCCCGCTGTATCACAGGTATCCCCACCCAGAGGTATAGTCCCCAGCAGGCAGTTCAGACATGGTGTTTCTCCAGGCAGAATCGTATAGGTAATACCATAGCTGCCTACGCAGCCCCCATAGATCCAGGGAATGCCGTACTTCATCGCCATATCATTTATAATTAACCGGGTATCAAAGTTATCAGTGCCATCCATAATGAGGTCCACGCCGGGAAGCAGGCTTTCCAGTTCTTCGGCACGCACATCCAGCACATGCGCTTCAACCTTAATTTCCGAATTGATGTTCTCCAGTCTGGCTTTGGCCGCTTCCGCTTTGGGCATACGCCCGATAGCGTCCTCCTCGGTGTACAGCTGCTGGCGCTGCAGATTGCTCCACTCCACATAATCACGGTCGGCAAGAATCAGGCGTCCCACTCCGCAGCGCGCCAGTGTCTCGGCAATCCCCGTGCCAAGCGCTCCAGCTCCAACAATAAGTACACTGGAACGTGCTAGCCCCTGCTGCCCCTCTATCCCGAAAGGTGTAAAGCGTACCTGGCGTGAATATCGTCCATCCCGGCCTGAAGAATGGACAGCAGACTCTTTTTCATGTTCATTATGGCTCATCCCAGAAACAGCCCCCCCCCATATTTAAAAGCCGGGAAACAGCACCAATAACATTGCTCTTCCCCGGACTTTGAAATTCAACTATACAGATTGCGCCGACCACTGCTCAACATCCCAAGTCTTTGTCACCCAATCTTCGTAGAAATCAGGTTCATGAGATACGAGCAGAATGGTACCTTTGTATTCCTGCAGGGCACGCTTCAGCTCTGCTTTGGCGACGATATCAAGGTGATTTGTAGGCTCGTCGAATAAAATCCAATTGCTTTCGCGCATCATCAGCTTACATATACGCACCTTCGCCTGTTCCCCACCGCTCAACATGCTCAGCGGACGGGTAATATGCTCATTTTTCAATCCGCAACGGGCCAGATGGGCGCGCACTTCATGCTGGTTAAGACTGGAAAATTCATTCCAGACATCATCAATCGGTGTAATGTTAGCAGCCTTAACCTCCTGCTGGAAGTAGGCGGAACTCAGGAAATCGCCCAAGTAAGTTTTTCCGCTGTATGCGGGAATCACGCCGAGAATCGTCTTCAGCAGAGTGGATTTACCTACACCGTTGCAGCCGACAATTGCAATCTTTTCCCCGCGTTCAATCGTCATATTCAGCTTTGGCAGCAGCGGACGGTCGTAGCCGATCTCGAAGTCGATGCCTTCGAATACAGTCTTGCCGCTGGCCCGGCTCTCCTTGAACGAAAACGTCGGCTTGGCCGCTTCTTCTGGACGTTCAATCCGTTCCAGACGGTCGAGCTGCTTCTCACGGCTCTTCGCCCGTCCCGAGGTGGAAGCACGAGCCTTGTTTCGCTGAATGAAATCCTCTTGCTTCTTAATGAACTCCTGCTGCTTCTCATAAGCATCAATATGCTGGTTCTTGTTCATGTCAGCCATATCAAGGAATTGCTCATAGTTGGCCGTATAGCGGGTCAGCTTGGCAAATTCAAGATGGTATACGACATTAACGACCTTGTTCATAAATTCTGTATCATGGGAAATCAGCAAAAAGGCATAAGGATACTGCTTCAGGTAGTTGGTAAGCCAGTCAATATGCTCTACGTCCAGATAGTTGGTAGGCTCATCGAGCAGCAGCACATTCGGTTTCTCCAGCAGCAGCTTGGCCAGCAGCACCTTAGTCCGCTGTCCCCCGCTGAGCGAAGCGACATCACGGTCCAGGCCAATCGCCGTCAATCCCAGTCCGTTGCCCATTTCCTCAACCTTCACATCAATCAAATAGAAGTCTCCGATATCCAGCTGTTCCTGGATTTCACCCATCTGTTCCAGCAGCAGTTCCAGCTCTTCCGGAGAGGCATCGCCCATTTTCTCGGTAATCGCCATCATATCATTCTCCAGCTCAAGCAGCGGCAGGAAAGCATCCTTCAGCACATCGCGCACGGTTTTACCCGGCGTAAGATTGGTATGTTGATCCAGATAGCCATAACGCACCTTGGGAGTCCATTCCACTCTCCCGCTATCCTTCAGCAAAGTTCCGGTCAAAATATTCATCAGCGTCGATTTGCCGACGCCATTCGCCCCCACCAGTCCAACATGCTCTCCGTCGAGCAGCCGGAAATTCACATTCTTGAAGAGCTGCCGGTCTCCGAAGTTGTGGGAAACGTCTTCTACAGTAAGTAAACTCATAAATTCTCCGTAAGCTCCTATCTATATTTAAAAATAAGCAGTATTCTGTCAATACATACAACGACTATTTTAGCACAAGTAAGCGCCAGCCTGAAATAGGAATTTAACTGAATGAAAGATCTATTGCAATATAATTCCATTCATTTATGTTTTTTTCTGAAAGAAACCATAGCGTTTTTCAGAATTCTTCTTCTTCACGCTTTCACTTAGCAGTTCATCCAGAACCTCCAGCAGCTTCCCTTTCCGTTGAAAAGGATCCTGCTGGAGCGGCAAACTGTATACCCTCCCAATACAAAGCGCCGATTCCAGCAGCAGCGCTGCAGATTTCCCAGCAAACGGCAGACAAATCCGCCACTGCGGCTGTGGTGCAAGCCCGCTGCGGCGCAGCCAGTGAAGAGTATCTTCCAGTCTCCATTCGGCTCCCGATGTAATCAGCATCGGAACATCGCTGGCCGTGAACGCCTCAAATGCACCCTCATATCCGCCTGTTCCAAGGTCAAGTACTACAAACTGATATCCCCTCTCCAGTATTTCTGTCATATTCCCATGTTCTGGACGCTGCCAGAAATGCAGCTCTTTCCATTCCAGAGGAAGAACTTTACTGGTGGGGAATCCCCCGGCCACCGGAAAATCAAACAGGCTGCGGATACGATCATAAACGGATGAATCCGGGCTGAAATCCACCCAGGCCGTCATCCCCCACCTGGAAAGGCTGCTGGCCACTGCCAGAGAAGTATGTGTCGTGCCGAGGCCCGAAGCTGTCCCGAGCAGCGCCACAATGGTTATTTTCCGTTTCGTCTCCGGGCCGGAAACCCGCATCTCCCGGAATGTGTAATTCTCAGCCGCTGCTTCAATCGGCTCCAGCGCACGTAGCACCTCCTCAGCGCTTTGATATCTTTCTTCGGGATGATGGCGCAGCAAACGTCTGATGACAGGAATCAGTTTATCCGGAATTACCCGGCGCAGCTTGGCCTCCATGCCCGGTTGCCAGCGGCTGTATTGACCGGCAGAAGCCATATACAATATTAGCGCTCCCAAACCATAGAGGTCCGAGAAAGGCCCGCTCTGTCCGCTGCCGTATTGTTCCGGGGCGGCGAAGCCGACAGTCCCCAGCTTCTCGGTATCTTCACCTGCACCGCTTCTGTAGCTGCGGGCAATGCCAAAATCAATCAGCATCAGCGAATTCGTCCCGGTCAGCATAATATTAGAGGGCTTCAAATCACGGTAAATAATCGGCGGTTGATGCCCGTGCAAATAACATAATACCTCCAGCAGCTGTTTGACATAGCTGATCAGCCGTTCAGCCTGCATCGGTACAGGATGCCCGGCCATATATTGGCTAAGGTTCACCCCTTCGATATAATCCATAACCAGATAACAATACCCTTCTTCATCCGGAGGGTAGAAGTCGGCAACTCTCGGGAATAGCTTGTGGTTCAGCGAGATGAGCAGATCTGCTTCCGCCAGAACGGATCCGTAATTCCCTTCGCCTTCAAAGCACATGCTTTCCTTCACGGCCCAGCGTTTACCCGCCAGCCGTATATCCTCCGCCAGATATACATAACTCATTCCGCCCGTACCGATTAAAGCAGTAATTTGGTACCTGTCTCCAAGAACCTGCCCCACAGCAAGCTTCGATTCGTAATTCATCCTCATTTCCTCCTTATCCCTAGCCGGATACAAATACAAAAAAGAGGGAGAGCCACCGTTATACAAGCTTAACCCGGCGATTCGCCGGAAGCGTAGATAACGGGATGCTTTCCCTCTAAAAACTAAACTATTTATAGAATGAACTAATGCTGTTACCTAACAAAGATTCACTTAATACTTGATCATATACAGTGTAATCTCGTCACGGTTATGAAACAGCTGCTTCGCCCGCTGAATCTGCATCCGTTCACCTTCAAACATACTGATAATTTCCTTAATCATCGCCAGTGGCTTCTTATGCATTAGCTTCACTGTAACAACCGCTGTTCCACCCGGCGTGAGACTATGCAGCAGCCCCGTAACCAGCTTCGCCATCAGCTTGGGGCTCCAGCTCATATCACAGACCAGCAGATCAAACTCGTTCTCGCGGAATTTCACTTCACCCGCATTTTTGCGCAGAATCTTCAGCCCTGGCTGATTGCGCAGCGATTCATGCATCAGTGCCGGGTCAACGGCCGTCACCTTGAGGCCGCGCTCCAGCAGGAATGATGTCCAGCCGCCCGGAGAAGCGCCAATATCAACCGCATTGCGAAAGCTGGAGAACGGAATGGCAAATTCCTTCTCCGCTTCCATCAGCTTAAACTTCGCCCGTGAAATTTGCCCATCCTCCTTGCGGAAACGGATCATTCCGCCGTTCCAGCTG
The DNA here is from genome assembly GCF_038002865.1 of Paenibacillus sp. FSL H3-0321. Classification (NCBI taxonomy): domain Bacteria; kingdom Bacillati; phylum Bacillota; class Bacilli; order Caryophanales; family Paenibacillaceae; genus Paenibacillus; species Paenibacillus sp. FSL H3-0321. The sequence continues at coordinate 756,804 of NZ_JBBODH010000001.1, forward strand.
GACAGGTTGTCCTCAGGCCGGGATACTCCGGCATACAGCGCCTCTCCGTCTGCATATACAGATATAACCCACGCAGGCTCCTGTACGGTGAATTCCGCACCCAGACTCACGAGCTGCTCCTGCAGCCATTCCCGAAGCTCGCCGGGGCTGTCCTGCCAGAAGGAGCTTCCGCCTTTGCGCACATGCAGCGAAACCTTCTCGCCTTCCAATTCTTTGCGCCGGCTCAGATAGGCAACCAGCCGTTCCAGGGCAGACGGGTTGCCCTGATCCTGGAACTGCACGGGCTGAATATGCCGCAGAAAGATCGGCAGGTTCTGCGCCAGCAGGCTGGATACCTCTTCCGGCTCCGCTTCCAGTGTCGCCAAGAAGATCTCACCCGGCAGCAGCAGCGTACTCTTCACCGCGCCGAACAGGCGGCGGAGTTCTTCCTGGGCATAAGGTGCAAAGCCGTGATTGGCGGTGCAGATATAACGTGAAAGGGTCTTTTCTTCCGGAGCAGCTGTCTGCTCACCGTTCTCTTGTATACTATCGTTCAAATCATTTGCCTCCAGGTCTGATTTTAATCCAGGGACGACCGCTATCCCATTCAACTTCTACGGGAATATCAAAAGTAGCCAAGATCATTTCTTTGGTTAATACTTCTTCTTTGGGACCGGAGCCTGCCAGCTTCCCGTCACGGATCAGCGCCACATGGGTAAAGAGCGGCACAATCTCTTCCACATGATGTGTAACGTAAACTACGGATACATCACGCTGCTTCAGCTTGTCGATCTCGGCGAGCATTTTCTCCCGCTCGTAAAGATCAAGGCCGGCGCAGGGCTCATCCATAATCAGCAGCTTCGGTTCGGCCATTAGGCAGCGGGCCAGCATCGCCTTTTTGCGTTCTCCTTGAGACAAGGTGCCAAATGGATGATAGGCCATGTCTCCGAGATTCATCTCTTCAAGCAGCCTTTTCGCCTGATCCTGAACAGATTGTGGAATCGCCTGATAAAATCGCAGATAAGCATAAGCACCGGTAGCTACCACTTCCCACACGGGGTCGGTAAGCGACAGCTTTTCCATCAGCGACGGGCCGATATATCCAATTTCCTTGCGCACTTCCCGCAGATCGCACTGGCCGTATTTATAGCCCAGAACCTCAACGGATCCGCTGCTTGGAAATAAATAACCAGTCATCATCTCCAGAATCGTTGTTTTACCGGAACCGTTCCGTCCAAGAATAACCCAGTTTTCGCCTTGCTTCATTTCCAGCGACACATCATCAAGAATCTGGCTTTGCTCCCGTCTAAGGGTAAGATGTTGTAAAGATATCATTTATGAGGTCACTCTCCTTATGTATTCCAGCACTTGTTCTACAGAACCCATTGCATAATGAATCTCCGGTTCAGAGCAGCGGTCCGCCGGGACCACCAGCAGTGCAGGGACACTTGAAATACGGTAGAGGTTCACGAGCTCCGGAAGCATGTTCACATTCCCGCCAGCCATTATCAAATCCCGGGGCAGCAGATGAGCCGCTACCTCCAGCATCCGCCGGGCAGCCTTACAGGTCCCGCAAAGCGGGGTATACAGAAAAACAGCAAGCGGCTCACGCCTCTGCTCCAGCAAACCCAGCAGCTCGGATTGATTCATTTCAGTAATTTCAGTCATACGCATCCCGCTCCTGCAGTAATTTCCATTAGCTTCTCAGCTGTGATCGGGCCATGATGCAGTACGCTTCCCTCAGGTCTTGCAGCATACAACAGCTCATACATCTCTTTGCGGCCAGCTGCACTTGAGGTATGCAGATAGATCTCCCGGGGATACAAGCCCTCCAGCACGATTCGCCTGGCCACTTCAGCCCCTTTGTAATCTTCCGGCCCCATGTCATAATCCAGCGACAGGATACCGACCTCGCATTCACGCAAGAGCAGCAGACATTCTTCCGTTGTCCGGGCCAGCGTGAAGCCGGTAGGCAGCTTCCTTAGATCATCCATATAAATATTTATCACGGTCTGTCCTCCGCTTCATACCAGTCCAGCACGGCAGCAATCTCCTGGCGGTGGGTACCGTCCGGCCCCTTTCCGGTTTCCAAGGCGACTGCCAGATGACGGAAATGCTCTGAGGTCAGCAGCCTCCGCAGATTCTCTGCACCAATATGGCCTTGTCCGATCGGCGCGTGCCTGTCCCGGCGCAGCCCATAGGGATAAAGGGAATCATTCAGATGTACGGCAACGAGATGCGGCCAGTAATTCAGCGCAGCCCCCCGTTCCAGCAGTTCCTCCGTATGCTGCGGATTCCAGATCCCAGATGCAAAAGCATGACAGGTATCAAAACAAAATCCGATCTTCTCCGGAAAGCGGCTAAGCTCGCGTACCTTAACCAGCTCTTCCAGCGTCATGCCTTCATTGCCATGATTCCCAGCCTGATTCTCAATCAGCAGTTTGGTCCGGCCATTCCAGGCGACCAGCGTGTCATTCATACATTGTATAATATTTTGATAGCCTTGTAACGGCTCTATTCCGGCAAAATGTCCGAAATGCACGACTATCCCCAGCGAACCGCAGGCCTCCGCGATTTCCAGATCATTCAGCAGCGACGCCACCATGATCTCCCGGGAAGCCGCACCTTTGGTACCGGCCGCCATATTCGTCGGGTAAGGAGTATGCGCGATAGACACGATTCCCTTCTCCCTGCAGAAGGCAGCGCAGTCCGCGGCATCCCGCCTGTCCACCGGCTTCAGCTTCAGACTGCGCGGATTCTTCGGAAAATATTGAAAACATGCCGCACCGCTCTCCCAGGCGAACCGGGCCGCACGCCCGTATCCGCCGCGAATGCTGACATGAGCCCCGATTTTGGGGCTATTCTTCATGCTGGCAATCCGGGCAATAGAATACTTTGCGCCCGGATTGCTCCGTCTTAATTATCGTTCCCCCGCCGCGCAGGCATGGTTCGCCTTCCCGGTCATATACCTTGCACTGGTCATTGTAAGAGCCGGTAACTGTATCGCCGGCCATAAACGGCATCTCCATATAGCCGCCGATTTCCGTTGCCTCCGTCAGTACCTTGCGGATACTGTCGTACAAGCGTGTAATCGCCTCAGGCGATAGATTCTGAACCAATACCGAGGGCAGCAGCCTTGCCTCAAAAGCAATTTCATCGGCGTAGCAGTTGCCGATGCCAGCCATAACCTGCTGGTTCACGAGCAGGCTCTTAAGTGCGCCGCGGCGTCCCTTCAGCAGTCCTGCGAAACGCTCCGCGGTCATTCTGCGGTCCAGAAGCTCAGGGCCCAGCTTACCCATTGCCGCTTCGCTTTCCTTAACCGACAACAGATGAAGGTATCCGAGCCGAAGACCCATAAAGTAAAGGATGTGCTCGCCGAAGGCCAATTCCACCTGTGTACTGCGATCCGGACGTTCTTCCTCTGTTCCATAGTAAAGCAATCCGCCGAGCATTAAATGCAGCAGCAGCCTGCGGCCATCGTGAAGGTGGAACAGAATATGCTTGGCACGTCGTTCTACAAACACAATGCGCGCACCTACCAGTGCGTTGACAAAGGCTTCAGTGTCCATATTTATTGTTTTTTCTCTATTCACAGTTACACCCGTAATTGGAACATTTATAAGATGCTGGCTAAGCAGCTTTCGGTAATTCTCCATTTCCGGCAGTTCCGGCATATTCACATCGTCCCTTCTAGGTTGGTAAAGCAATCACAACATTGACATTATACACCGAGCCTTACCATAAGTTCAGCTAAATCAGCATAAATTTCATCTGGCGTTACGCCTGTTATCTGTTGATAATGTTCAAAATTGTCCGCTGTAGTCAGGCCGGTAAGCACCAATATCGTCCGGCAGCCGGCTTTTACCCCGGCCGAAATGTCAGTCCGCATATTATCCCCGACAACTACAGCCGTCTCCGGTTTAATTCCCAGCAGTGCAGTTGCATAGGTCACCAGGTGCGATTCCGGTTTGCCGATGACTACAGGGGACACACCGCTTGCGGCTTCGATCGCCGCCCCCAGTGATCCCGCTCCCGGCATGACCCCATCATCGGAAGGCAGCATCAAATCCGGGTTCGTCAGCACAAATTTCGCACCTTCCTGAATCCAGCGGGAAGCCTGCGCCAGTGAATCATATGTAAAAGAGCGGTAAATCCCTTGCACCACATACTCCGGTTTCTCCGTCACAATTAACAATCCTGCAGCTGTACAGGCTTCAATCAATCCCTCTTCCCCAAGTATCGCCACCCTTGCCTTCGGTGATTCCTCGGCAACATAACGTGCTGCAGCCATTGAGGAAGTGCAGACCTCTTCCGCCTTGGCTTCAATGCCCATCCCGTTCAGATGTGCGGCGACAGCTGCCGCTGTCCGTGACGAATTGTTTGTTACGAACAGAAAGGGGATTCCCGCTGAGCGCAGTCCTGCTATCAGCCTGTCAGCGCCGGGAATCATCACCCCTCCGTGAAATAATGTCCCGTCAAGATCAATCAGCAAACCTCCGATATCTTTCATTACCGCTCCCTCCACCCCCTGAATATTAATTAATGCAATTAATAAATCACTTAATTAATCAATAACAAATGAACCGCAGCATTAGCATACAAACCCGCAACTGTTCGGCATTTTCTCTACTGCTTCGTGCTGTTTTAACGAGTCTAATCTTTAAAATTTAACATACATCGTCGAACGATAGCGAACCGCTGTCCTGTTAGTCTTTTTATGGCAGTGCAGTGTCATTTCCTGCGCTTTCCCGGAAAATAATTCAATTCCCCGGGCCATTTCCCGCTGGCTTCAGGGAGTTTCGCCGATACACCGGAAAGGTGCAGAACTCTTCTGCGAGCAGTGTATTCGGGAAGATCGCCTGCGCCTCTTTCAGCAGTGGAGCAAGCTCTTCCTGCGAAATATAACGTGAGCTGAAGTGTGTCAGTAACAGTTCCCGTCCTTCCGCTTCATGGGCAAGCATAGCCGCCTGCCGGGCAGTGCTGTGATGATATTGATAGGCCATATCCGCCAGGTCATGGGCGAAGGTTGCCTCGTGGACGATAAGATCAGCACCCTGTGCCAGCGGCAGACTTCCCTTACAGGGCCGTGTGTCGCCCAAAATAGTCACGATGCGTCCTTTTTTCGGCTCGTTGACCACATCTGCAGCGCGAATGAGCGTCCCTTCATTGGTAACGACATCTTCACCTTTCTTCAGCTTGCCGTAAAGCGGCCCCGGCTTCAGCCCATAGCTTCGAAGCAGTTCTGTATTGAGACTTCCCGGACTGTCTTTCTCTGTTACCCTGTAACCATAGCTGTCAATCCGGTGCTCCAGCAGGCCAGCCTCCACCTTAAAGCTGTCGTCTTCAAACACGAGACCTCCGGTATGCTCGACAATATCAAGCTTATATGGAATACGGGACTGGCTGACGGATAATGAAATGTCCAGAAAAGCCTTCAGGCCCGGCGGACCATATACGGTCAGCGGAGCAGTTCCACCCTGATATCCGCGGCTCGACAGCAGCCCTGGCAAGCCAAACAGGTGATCACCGTGCAGATGGGTAATAAACAGCTTCTCCAGCTTGCCCAGCCGCAGTGGGGAACGCAAGACCTGGTGCTGAGTGGCTTCTCCACAGTCAAACATCCAGAAACTGCGCCGTTCCTCAAGCAGCCTTAGGGCAATTGAGGTAACATTGCGCTGTAGGGTCGGCACACCTGCATTAGTGCCCAGAAAATAAACCTCCATAATAATCCTCCTCTCTTTTTTCTGTAAAGACAAAAACATCTTCCTTACACCTATGAAATGCATTCTACCTCTTTTACGAAATGAAATCATCTTTCTCTGCATTTCTTCCGCTCCAGCTTCGTTCCCAGCAAAAAACCTCCCGATTACGGGAGGTTCCGCTTAGAAGGATTTCCACCTTCAGACCAGTCCATGGGGATTGGGAAGCTTACAGCTTCTCTACGTTGAAATACTGCGCTTCTGGATGGGCGAAGACCATCGCTGATACTGACGCCTCCGGCTCCATCATGAAGCCTTCGGTAAGATGGACACCGATATCCTCAGGCATAAGCAGCTTGAACAGCGGCCCTTGATCCTCCAGATCCGGGCAGGCCGGATATCCGAAGGAAACGCGGATCCCTTGGTACCGCGCACCATGTCTCTGCTTCATCGTCATATCTGCAGGGTCCGGGAAGCCCCAGGTATCCCGCATCATGTGATGAACACGCTCAGCAAGCCCTTCAGCAACCTCAAGCGCCACTGCCTGCAAAGCATGGGAACGGAGGTAATCCCCCTTGTCTTTCAGTTCGGTCGACAATTCACGGACACCGTGACCGGCGGTAACGACCAGGAACCCGACATAATCCATAATTCCGCTCTCCACTGGCTTCAGGAAGTCGGCAAGACAGAGAAACGGCTCGACATTCTGCCGCGGGAAAGTAAAGGTATGCAGAATCTCTGCGGTGTTCTGCGGGTTATAGATCAGTATATCGTTGCCCTGGGACTGTGCCGGGAAAAATTGATACATGGCATGAGGCTTAATGGTGCCCTCCAGCATCGCGTGATGCAGGATGTCATCCACTGTCTCCTTCAATTCCACTGTGCGGGCATCCCCGGCGGCAAGCTGTGCTTCCACCGAACCGCGTAATCCCAGGTGATGGCCCAGCAGCATCTGCATATTCACATATGGAATGATATGACCAAGCGGGTAGTTGCGCAATACATGGCGCTCTACATCCGGCGGAGTGAATACAGGTGCATCTGCTGAAATCTTGGACCGGACGGCCCGGGTCAGCACCGGAAGCTCCTGCTGCGGAGCCACCGCAACTGCCGCCTCCGCTTCAAGGCGGACCTCTTCTTCGATCTTGGCCCGCTCCAGCGGATTCATCAGCCGGTTAGCGATATCCAGACCATCCATCGCATCTTTAGCGTACAGTACCAAGCCGTCATATTCAGGCCGGATACGATTTTTAGTGAATTTACGGGTCAACGCGGCACCGCCTACCATGATCGGCACATCAATACCTGCTGAGCGCAAATCCTGGGCAGTCAGGACCATCTGCTGCGCCGACTTGACAAGCAGGCCAGACAGGCCGATCGCATCGGCCTTCTCCCGGCGGAAGGCTTCAATGATATTTTCAGGTGGTACTTTTATACCCAGATTAACGATCTGGTAACCATTGTTGGAGAGAATGATCTCCACAAGGTTCTTACCGATATCATGGACATCCCCTTTGACGGTGGCCAGCATAATCTTGCCTTTCACCGATGTCTCATCCTTCTGCATAAACTGCTCCAGATGGCCGACAGAGGCCTTCATTACTTCAGCGCTTTGCAGCACTTCAGCAACAATCAGCTCATTGTTGTTAAATAACCGGCCCACCTCGGACATTCCAGCCATAAGCGGCCCATTGATAATCTCCAGCGGGCCACTTTTGGTCAGCGCTTCGTTAAGGTCAGGTATTAGCCCTTCCTTCGTTCCTTCAACTACATAGGAAGCGAGCCGTTCTTCCAGCGAAAGATTGGAGATCTTCTCTTTCTTCTCAACCTTTTTCTCACGGAAAGCGGCAACGAAGGCAGACAGAGTCTCATCATTCGTATTGTAAATCAGCTGCTCAGCCAGATGGCGCTCTTCTTCCGGTATGGAAGCATAACGCTCTACCTTCTCTGTATTCACAATGGCATAATCCAGTCCGGCCTTCGTGCATTCATACAGAAAGACCGAGTTCAGCACCTCACGGCCCGCTTCCGGCAGTCCAAAAGAAACATTACTGATTCCCAGTATCGTATGCACGGAAGGCAAGGCTTCCTTAATCATGCGGATGCCATCAATGGTCTCCTTAGCAGAGCCGATATACTGCTCATCCCCTGTACCAACAGGGAACACCAGTGTATCAAAAATCAAATCCTCTGCCGCCAGCCCATATTTGTTCACCAGTAGATCATAGGAGCGTTTGGCAACCTCCAGCTTGTCTTCCGCTTTAATGGCCTGTCCGGATTCATCAATCGTGCCTACGACAATCGCAGCCCCGTATTTATGAATCAGCGGTGTAACCAGTTCGAATTTTTCTTCACCATCTTCAAGGTTAATGGAGTTAATAATCGCTTTGCCCTGGCAATATTGCAGCGCCAGATCAATAACCTTGGGATCGGTTGTATCGATCATCAATGGAACCTTCACTTTTTTGACTACCAGCTCCAGAAACAGCTTGATGTCCTCGATCTCATCGCGGTCCGGATCCTGTACGCAGACGTCAATGACCTGAGCTCCACTTTTGACCTGTGCCCGGGCAATCTCCGAGGCTTCCTCGTATTTCCCTTCCACGATCAGCCGCTTGAATTTCCGTGAGCCGAGCACATTCGTACGCTCACCTACCATATAAGGACGGTTGTCACTCTCAACGTAAACAGGCTCAATGCCTGACAATGCCGGCGGATGACTTCCCTCCAGCTGGCGCGGCGGATAAACCGCTAATGTCTCAGCCATCGCCCGGATATGATCCGGTGTCGTTCCGCAGCACCCGCCGGCAATATTCAGCCAGCCCTTCTCGGCAAAACCTGCCAGCTTGCGGGCAAGCGAATCCGGTGACTCATGATAGTTCCCGTTCTCATCCGGTAACCCGGCATTGGGATAGCAGCTAACTGCTGCCGAAGAAATTGCCGAGAGCGACCGGATATGATCGCGCATAAACTCGGGTCCGGTTGCACAGTTCAGCCCGATGGAGATCGGCTTCAGATGCTCCAGCGAGATATAGAACGCCTCAATATTCTGTCCAGCGAGCGTCGTACCCATCGGTTCGATAGTACCCGAGATCATGACTGGCAAAGTGATGCCTGCCTTCTCAAAGGCGTTGCGGATGCCGATGCTTCCGGCTTTCACATTCAAAGTATCCTGGGAAGTTTCCAGCAGCAGGGCATCCACTTTGCCGTCAATCAGCGCTATAGCCTGCTCCTCGTAGCTATCCACCAGCTCCTGGAATGTTACGCCTCCGGTGACCGAAAGCGTTTTTGTTGTCGGACCCATCGCCCCAATTACGTAACGCGGGTGATCGGGCGTCTCAATCTTGTCAACAGCATTTCTGGCCAGCCTCGCAGCTTCCAGGTTAATCTCCCGGGCCCGCTGAGGGATATCGTATTCGGCAAGCACAACCGAGGTTGCGCCGAAGGTATTCGTCTCGATCAGATCTGCGCCTGCTTCAAGATATTGTTCATGAATAGTCTGTATAACCTCCGGACGGGTGAGCACAAGCATCTCATTACAGCCATCCAGCTCATCCCCGCCAAAATCTTCACCGGTAAGTGGCACCTGTTGAATCATCGTGCCCATTGCTCCGTCTAAAATCAGTATCCGCTGCTGCAAGCTTTCAGCAAGTGTGTATTTATCCACTTCATATCCCCCCAGTAAAACATTAGAGTAAGTTTAGCAGAATAAAGCGGAATCGAAAAGCCTTCCTTTCCACTCTGCATAATAGTTTTTCTTTATAGCCAGCCTCTATCTCTATTTCATTATGGCTGCACTGTAAGTTCTTTAGTCGGCATAGAGTGCTGTGTTCTAGCTGTTACATGCGAAGTCACATCATAGTTGCCTTCCTTCATCAGGATCGACTCAGCTTTATATGTACCGTTGCCGGAGAGCTTGCCTTCAAGCTCCTGCTTGTCTTCTTCATTATTTTTATTCACAATCTCAAAAAGCACCGCCTTCGCATCATCCACAGCTTCACTGCCCTGGGTAACCACAGCCTCAAAAACTACCTTTTGATTTACCGACACGTCCCCCGGATTCCAGCTCAGCTCGACGTGAATCGGTTCCATAGAGTGCTCTGATCCGTCATGCATATGGCTTGATTCTCCATTATTACCTGAACAGCTTACAATCATTGACATCGCCGCAATCGTAAAAAGAGCAATCAGCTTCTTGGGTTTCATCATCCGGAGTCCTCCCGACCAAGGTAGAATTTATAATGATATTTCCAGCTTGCGGTTGCATTCTTTTACTATTATACACAACATATTCGCAATTTTAGAAGATTGCTTAAACTTTCACGCCTTTTTCGTGAAGTTAGTCATTTACAGATGGATTCTCTCCCTATAATTGACCAACCTCTTGCTTTGAGCGCAAAAAAGCCAGCATCCCATTAGGGGATACCGGCTTCACAAAGGTTACACTATAGCGATTGTACCAGGGGGAGGAGCTCAGAGAGATGGCCGATTCTATAATCCGGCTGAATCTCAGGATTTGGTAATTTGCCAGTACGGTTGATCCAGACAGTAGTCAAGCCAGCGGCCAAGCCGCCCTTAATATCCGTCGTGAGTTTGTCGCCGACCATGATCCCTTGTTCAGGGGTTACATCCAGCAGCGAAAGAGCATGCAGGAAGATATCCTTGTCCGGCTTTCCTTTGCCAAAGCTGCCTGAGATGACTACATGATCAAAATAGGGGATAAGCTCAGGCACTCCGTCGAGCTTCTCCTGCTGCAGTGACGGGCAACCATTCGTGAGGAGCAGCAGCTTCACTTTACCACGGAGCGCATCAAGCACCTGTAACGTCTCTTCATACATGTAAGGCAGGCTACGGCGCTCGGCAGCAAACCTGTCTGCCAGCGTTTCGGCAAGCACCTCATCTTCGACACCGAGGGAGGCCAGACCACGCCGCCATGATTCTTTACGGTATACTGGAGCCAACTGTTGGAGCTTACGGAACTCCGGCTGTTCTCCAGCTGAGAAATTGGACCAAAGTGCTTCATAAGGATTAATCCCGATCATCTTTGTGAAAGGGAACGTCTCATAAGTCTCATAAAGATTCCTGGCTTCCCTGCGAACGGCAACTTCAAGCTCTTTAGGATCAATGGAGTCACCTGCAGCTTCACATGCATTGCGGAAGGCTTCTTCAACACTCCGTTCATCCCAGAGCAATGTATCGTCAAGATCAAATAGTACGGCGGTAATTGGCATTAGATTTCTCCCTCTCCCTATGCTGTTGTATCTTCCTACTCGTGTACTACTTCGATGTTATTGGCTTTGCCGAACTCCTCCAGGCGTACACCCATAGCCTCAGTGTTATAACGGTTAATCAGCTTGGAGAAAATCCACTGTTTGCGCTTGCCCTTATATTTAAGCACAACCACTCCACGGGACAAAGTGATCTTCTCAATATCTCCAGCCTGCAGCCAGCGTTCACGGTTATACTTAATCGTAGACACTCTGTTGCGCTCAACCTTCAGATACGGACGCCGGAAGAATAGAAGTGCCGCCAGCGCAAAGTAAAGAACGACGCCTAGCCAATTGGCAAGGATGCCGCTGCCTCTGGCCTCGTCGATCGAGCCTACCACCCAGAACATAATTCCAAGCAACATTAGAACAACTGGAAATGCAATGTTGCGGCCCTTAAAGATATCACTGTTTTTCGCAGCTGATTTTGACGAAGAAGCATAAATGGAATCCTTGCCCTGCTTCTTTCTTTGCTTGTTGACCTGCTGTGTGTTGCGTTGAACCATTCTTTCCCAAGAACGGGCCATGTCAGTTCCCCCTAGTCATCCTGTAATATCTATGAAAAAGACACACTGGACTAATGTTTGAGTCCCTTGTTGCCTTGTTCATGCTCATCATTATCCACGATTTCAATGGTGTCGAGCTGGGCCCGGAAGTTGCTGCGGATGTTGCCCAGATAAATCTCGCGGAGCTTGGCCCGTTCAGCCAATTCCTCTTCACTCAGGCCGCCATTCTTCTGTTTGCGTGCCAGTTCATTGATGCGTGCGACCAATTCGTCAATATTCAATGCTTTCCCCTCCCCTATAAATTCATTCTAACTTTGCCATGAGAAAAAGAGCTTGTCAAGGTCTACCCCCTGAAAGCTCTTTACGTCAGTCTATACTGCTTATGATGAAGTTAATACACAGGCAATGTCAGTATATCTCCGGCCTGAATGTTCCCGTTCTTCAAACCGCTTGTTTTTTTAATTCCTTCTATATATACGACCGTCTTCATACCCGCTGGTTTGTTCTTAAGGGCGATACTCCATAGCGTGTCTCCGCGTTCAACTACTACCCGTTTCTCCTGCTTCACTAATGATGCTGAACTCGCAAAAACATTTCCAACAACTGTAAATCCGGATACAACAAGCATAAAAACCAGCACAAGCTTCACCAGATATTCTTTACGGCATAATCCTAAGATCTCTGCAAATAAAGCGGCGGCGGATTGTTTCATTTCATTCATATGATTAGAAGCAGATTGTCCTCTAGTAGTATTAACATCACCGGCCTCTTCGTAGATGCTGCGGTATGTACTGTATTTTAACATTGTTATCGTCCTCCAAACACTTGTTCTTACTTTCGAAAATAATATAACACGAACATGTGTTTTGATCAATAGATTTTTTAGAACAATTGTTCGCTTTTTTTCCGTATCCATAAATGTGCCAGTTTCCAGCACCGGCTTTGCCTTTTCCCGCCATTTCCAAGCCGTTATTAGATACTAATATGGTAAAAAGCTACTATTTCCACTATTAATCTCAGATTGTTAGAACTTATGTTTGTACGAACGGAAGTTCTATGTTATAATTTTCCCAAACATACTATATGGGGTTGATTCCGATGTCAAAGATTTCGAGTCGTCAACTGGCGATCCTGGAATTTATACGTAACGAAGTCCGTAGCAAGGGTTATCCTCCGTCCGTCCGGGAAATCGGTGAAGCTGTAGGCCTAGCCTCAAGCTCCACAGTGCACGGCCATCTGGACCGGCTTGAGAAGAAAGGCCTTATCCGCCGCGACCCTACGAAACCGCGTGCAATTGAACTGCTCGGCCAGGAAGATTCCGAGAATGTACATCAGTTCGTACAGACGGTTACCCGTATTCCTGTCGTAGGTAAGGTCACCGCCGGGGTGCCGATTACCGCAACGGAGAATATCGAAGATTACTTCCCACTACCTTCCCACTACGTGGGAGACAACAAGGTATTTATGCTCTCCGTTCTCGGTGACAGCATGGTGGAAGCAGGTATTATGAATGGTGACTACGTAATCGTCCGCCAGCAGCAGACTGCTGACAATGGCGATATCGTCGTTGCCATGACTGAAGAAGACGAAGCTACCGTCAAGACATTCTACAAAGAACGTGACCACATTCGTCTACAGCCGGAGAATCCGGCTTATGAACCCCTCCGTCTTAACCGCGTTACGATTTTGGGACGAGTTATCGGTCTCTTCCGCGATATCCATTAATATTTTGTTCATATTTAAGGGCTGCTTCACTTTTTCAAGTGAAGCAGCCCTTTCCCCTTTTCAAATGGTCATTTTACTCATTGCGAACATTTGTTCTATTCCTCTTAAATAACATTTCCTTCGAACAGCAACAGCACTCCGCACATATTCTGATATCAAAGGAGTGCTGAACCTATGCCTAATTATCGGATTATTGTTGATCTGTCGCAGCGCATGCTTTATTTGCTTGACAATAACATCGTTACCCGAGGGTTCCCTGTCGGTATTGGCACCATGCTTACCGTTTCACCGGCGGGAGAATACACTATCATTAACAAACAGCCTAAGCCTGGCGGACCCTTCGGTGCATTCTGGATGGGTCTATCCAAACCACATTACGGCATTCATGGAACGAATGACCCTTCCTCCATCGGACATATGGTCTCCCATGGCTGTATCCGCATGTACAATGAGGATGTGCTGGCCCTTGCAGCAATCGTACCTATTGGAACACGGGTTACAATAAGGGAGTAACAGTATGGTGGTCAGACAAAAAGCAAAAACACCCAAAGGATCACAAAAAAATGATTGAGGGTGTTTTTCATTGTGCTTAATATGGGTCCTTCCTGTCTGCTGATTCATAACGGTCGCGTATTTCACGGTTTTTAGCATATATGTACAAATCCAAAGCTACTATTCCTCTACGGGCAAGTTTAACCAACAGTACGAATGCGTAAATACAAGCTACAGCCGATATGAGCCACATCAATACGCTAAATACGCCAATTCCATTAATGAAGAAATTCTCCCGATGCACAGACAACTTTTACTCACTCCCCTGTATTTTTGAATATGAAAATACCCCACCGTTCTGGCAGGGTACTGTTATTTCGTCATTATACTGTTGTATGGAACAAATTGTATATGATCTTTATTTCAACAGCTTCGTCTTAGGCTCTATCGGAAAGGCTGGTTTGTTGTGTTTCGGCAGCTTCTTCAGAAGAACTATGACCGGGACCCAGCAAATTCAGCACAATCACACCAATGACGATTAAGGTTATTCCTATTACGCTGCCTGTATTTATTTTTTCTTTCCAGATCAGTACCGAGATCAGAACTGTAGCTACCACTCCGATTCCAGACCAAATTGCATAGGCCGCATTTAATGGAATAGTCTTCAGTGACAACGACAAAAAGAAGAACGAGCAAATGAAACTAATCAGCATTACGATTACCGGGATTATTTTGGTGAATCCTTGCGATGCTTTGAGCATCGAAGTTCCTACAAGTTCGCTGGCAATGGATATCGCCAAAAACAGATACGGCACTTACTTCTCCTCCTTTACTCCGTCCATCAATTCTTTGTAAATACGTTCTTTTAACTCCAGATCTGGCGGTGCCAGTCCAAACTTTTCCGCAAACCAGAGTCCGTCGGTCGCCAGTCGGGCAATGGTTGCCCGCAGTGGATCCACACCGTCATTTTCAAAATTATGTTGCCATTCAGCATATTTCTCCTGCATGTTTGTCAACAAGCCGGGATTCGTAAATAAAGCTGCTGCCAGCACCGAGTTCATGTCACTGCCTTCTCCAAAACCATAAAAAGTAGATTCAATGTATGCCCTGCTCCATTTACCAGCTTGTTGCTGGTCATGCTCTACACGGCTCTGAACATCTTCCGTAAAGTTTCGGGTCAGCTCATCCACCATACCGGAAACCAGTTGTTCCTTGTTAGGAAAGTGATACAGTAAACCGCCTTTGCTCACGTTGGCCGCTTTAGCCACAGCTTCCAGAGTTAAGTGTTCCACCCCTTGATCACGAACAATGGAGGAGGCCGCTTGCAAAATCATTTTTTTCTTGGAGCTGTTGTTATGTATAGTCACCTTATCACCCCGATCCCAACTATACCGTCTGGACGGTTTTTTGTCAAACCAATATAAGTATAAATAACCTGGCTTTTCCGCAAGCAGAATATAAAATAAAGAGCATACACCATACGCTTGCAATGCCCACAAAATGGGTAATAAATACCATATAGTTTGAAGATCAGCTATTCGTTCCGCTATTGGCCGTTCTCTTTAAGTTTGGTTACGCGCATATGTCTTATCCATACTTATGTAAGGTGACTGAATGGGCTATCCTAGAGTTATACAGGAATTCACCCTTACAGGCGGGAGGAAAAAGATGAAAAAGAACAAACCATTCTATAATATTTGGTGGTTCTGGGTGGTCTTAATAGCCGCCGGCATCATAGGGCTGGTTACCACCGGGAACGAGGACAAGTCAGATGATCATACTGCTTCGATTACGGCGCTAGCAACAGCGATGGTTACTGCCAAGCCAACAACCGAATCAAGTCCATCTCCAGCAACAAAACCAACGACTAAGTCTACAGCAGAACCTGCAACTGCCCCAACCCCTTCACCTTCAGCTGAACGAACTGCCAACCCCACTCAATCAACGTCTGCTGATCAAGTACCTTTATCTGCTGACGAGGTGCTAGCTTTTACTGCCAACCTTACAGGTAAAACTTTTATAAAAGATGTAATCGTCGGGACAGACAATATAACCGTTACTTTTTTTGAGACCTACCAAGCATATAAAGAAGCGAACCCAACCTCCGGCATTACGAACGAAGATTACATCGATTACTTTTCTACAGGCGACCAAATAAACAAACTTCTTATGGAAGAAACAAGCCAATTATTCGCGCAATTCCACGGAGCTGCTTCGATTGACATGGTGATTCCATACGATGGGAAAATCTATTCCGTAGCTCTCACGCAAGGAGAAATTGAGCGATTTTATAACGTGGACTTCAGTACACTGGCTTCCAATGGAATGTGGAGAGAGAATGTTAGCAAGCCACACTTCAACAAAAGAGACCGGCAACAATTCGTTGAGCAGTTCGTCCAAGTAAATTAACAAGGAGTTTGTGATGTGCACCGATTAATTGTATAATCTACTAAATATTAACTAGGAGTGATCGCAATGAGTAAACTCACGCGTTCAGATAAAGCTATCATTTCCTTTTTACTTGGATTCGCCTCCCTGTTCATTATTGCGTTCTTCGTAATTCGATATATTGTACAGAATGTTTCATTTGCTCCATAAAATCCATATTTACTTTCGGCACTTGTCTGGGAAAAGTTTAAACCATAGACATCAATACCCCGTCATTATAATCACTGACGGGGTATTGTTCGTCAAAGGATGGTGAACTATTTTCCAGTTACAGTAGCCGGAGTCTGATTCTCAAGGATCAATTGATAGTTTTGCACACCCAGTGGCGCTGTTTCAACAAACAATTCTTCAAGTGTTATATTATTATCAAAGACATTAGTTACCAGACACCAATTATGGCCCTCAATTCCACCCTATGTTTCTGCCATTTCATCATCTCCTCCCAGTTCTGTTTTATACTATTTTTGGGAGATGTTAATGCGTAGATTAATAACACCCGGCTAAACATCTTTTTAGTTATCGCGCTAAGTAAAACTGACAGGATCGGAGTAAAAATAATGAATAACATATTAATAGTTGAAGATGATATCGCCTTGAGCGATGGTATTGTCATTGCACTCAAAGGGCCCCATATAACCATCATGCAAAAGCATGACTTTGCCTCTGCAAAAGAACAATTAAATACTACTGCCTTTGATTTAGTAATTCTAGATGTTAATTTGCCGGATGGAAGCGGGCTGGATCTTTTAACTTACATACGCCAAACAACAACGGTGCCAGTTATTGTTCTAACTGTTCATGATCTGGAAACGGATATTGTCACTGGCTTTGAGCTGGGTGCCGATGATTATATCACTAAACCTTTTAGTCTTATGGTATTAAGGGCAAGAGTAGGAGTTCAACTAAAAAAAGCCAGACACCCGCACCCCGACACCATTCAAGTTGACGATTTCTACTTTTCATTTGATAAAATGAAATTTTTGAACAATGGTAATCCAGTCGAGCTTAGTAAAACCGAGCAAAGACTACTTCGTATCTTGATTGACAATCGGGGGATTACTGTTTCCCGTGATCGTCTGGTGGACAGCATCTGGACAGTTGGAGCCGAATATGTAGGTGAAAATGCCCTGTCTGTGACGATAAAAAGGCTGCGTGATAAACTCGAAAAGCGCCCCTCTGCCCCCCAGTACATCAAAACCGTCTATGGGATCGGTTATACATGGGCTATAAAATGACAATCTCGAACTATATATGTATTGGAATTGCCGTTATTGCACTTATAGCAGCAGCTGCTGCGATTATGCTATACCGCAAAAACATCGACAAAACTATAAAAACATTTGAGAACATGATTGATACTGCGATTGACGGCAACTTTTCAGAGAAGGTTTTTGACGAATCCGTTATATCTGCGTTAGAGGCAAAGCTCGCCCATTTTCTAGCTCTTTGTTCAGTATCTTCTAAAAATTCACTTGCTGAAAAGAATAAAATTAGCGAACTCATATCCGATATTGCGCATCAAACGAAAACACCTATCTCGAATATCTTGCTATATTCTCAAATTCTCAGTGAATACGAATTACCTCAAGATGGTTCAACTTGTGTAAAGGCCCTGTCAACACAAGCTGAGAAGCTTCATTTCCTGATTCACGCCTTGATGAAGACTTCGCGCCTGGAAACGGGGATTATCAAGCTAATCCCAAGACAAGGCTCCGTCCAAGAGCTGGTGGATCTTGCATTGGAGCAAATTATGCCGAAGGCGAAGGGCAAAGAAATCACGGTTGCTAGAAAATGTACAGCAGCGCTGGCATGGTTTGATCTAAAATGGACGGTCGAAGCTGTCTACAATATCTTGGATAATGCTGTGAAGTATACAAAAACCAACGGAGGCATTTCCATTAGTGTAGATGTTTTTGAATTATTTTGCCGAATTAATATTACCGATAACGGTATAGGCATTGCGGAAGAAGAGCAGGGTAAAATATTCACGCGTTTTTATCGTTCCCCTGCTGTTAACACGCAAGAAGGTGTGGGCATTGGCCTCTTTTTGGCAAGGGAAATCATCGCGGCCGAAGGAGGTTACATCAAGGTATCTTCGCAACAGGAAAGAGGTTCTACTTTCTCTATTTTTCTTCCTATGGATCAATAATTCTTTCAACACTGTTAGATTTCAGAAAGAATGTAGAAAGATTATTAAGCTATTGTATGTACTGTAGAGGATTAAGTACATACATTTTGGGGTGTGGGAGGAGAACAACTTGCAAGTATTAGAAACCAAGGATCTAAAAAAAACTTATGGCAGCGGAGATACTGCGGTTCATGCATTAGATGGGGTAAACCTAAAGGTGGAAAATGGGGAGTTTGTCGCGATTATAGGTACATCCGGCAGCGGTAAGTCTACCCTGCTGCATATGCTTGGAGGACTAGACCGGCCAACCAGCGGAGAAGTCACGGTCGATGGCAAAAATATTACCTTGTTGAAAGATGAGGAATTGACCATTTTCCGCAGACGGAAGATGGGCTTTGTATTCCAGAATTATAATTTGGTACCGGTCCTGAACGTATCCGAGAATATTGTGCTGCCTATTGAACTGGACGGAAAACAACCAGACCAAGCCTACTTGTCGAAAATTGTGAATACGTTGGGGCTTGAAAACAAATTATACAATCTGCCAAGTAATCTCTCCGGGGGACAGCAGCAGCGGGTAGCCATTGCCAGAGCGCTGGCGTCGAAACCGGCTATTATTTTGGCCGACGAACCAACCGGCAACCTCGACAGCAAAACTAGCCTTGATGTTATTGGACTTATAAAGGTTTCCAGCCAACAGTTCGGCCAAACGATCGTAATGATAACCCACAACGAGGAAATTGCCCAAATGGCCGACCGGATTATCCGCATTGAGGACGGCAAAATGGTCAGCGGTGGCGCCAGATGATCAAGGTCAATAGCAATAAAGCAATCCGTAATCTATCGACTAATATTTTGAAGGCTAATAAAACCCGCAATATCATAGCTATTATCGCTATCGCCTTAACTTCGTTGTTATTTACCACCCTGTTCACTATGGGACTCGGCACGGCGGAAAGCCTGCAGCGGGCAATGATGCGGCAGGCAGGTGGAGATGGTCATGCCTCACTCAAATATCTAAACGAGGAGGAATTTAATCACATCAAGGACCACCCTCTTATTAAGGAACTGGCTTATGACCGCTTACTAAGCAAAAAAGTAACAAACGAGGAATTGTTAAAACGTCATGCGGAGTTTTGGTATTATGACGATATTGGTCTGAAATTCGGATTTATTGAGCTTGAAGGCGGGCATAAACCTGTTGCAGAAAATGAAGTCATCATGGACTCCAAGACTGCGGAGTTACTAGACGTTCCCCTGAAAGAGGGGACACCATTTAACCTGAAGCTTGAGATACATGGCAAAGAGGTTCAGCGTGACTTTGTGCTCTCAGGCTGGTGGAAAAGTGACCCCGTGTTTAACGTGGGGCAAATCTTTGCTTCCAGAGCTTATATAGATGCCAATGCCGAAGAATTGCGCAGCACATATAAGCAGGACTTTGATCAAACCGGAGTCATAAATGCTCTTTTAAAATTCGATAACAGCTTTGACCTCCGGGGAAAACTTGATAAAGTAATAACGGAAAGCGGTTATTCCCTGGATAAAAAAGCATCGAACTATCTCGACGGTAATGTTAACTGGTCATATCTCTCCACCAATTTTGCTATGGATACGGGAACCATCCTTGCACTAACTGCCGCTCTCCTGTTGATAATGTTGACCGGATACTTGATTATCTATAACATATTCCAAATATCAGTCATGCGCGATATCCGTTTTTACGGACTTCTAAAGACTATCGGAACAAGCAGTAGGCAAATCCGCCGGATCATTCGCAGGCAGGCATTATTCCTCTCCGTGCTTGGAGTCCCCATCGGCTTACTCATAGGTTTTGTTGTCGGAAAAT
The DNA here is from genome assembly GCF_038002865.1 of Paenibacillus sp. FSL H3-0321. Taxonomy (NCBI): domain Bacteria; kingdom Bacillati; phylum Bacillota; class Bacilli; order Caryophanales; family Paenibacillaceae; genus Paenibacillus; species Paenibacillus sp. FSL H3-0321. The sequence continues at coordinate 776,894 of NZ_JBBODH010000001.1, forward strand.
CACTTGTCCCTTTACTAATGGACAGATCCATGCACGCAAATGCTGAGATATCCGTATCCCCGAGCCCGTGGATTTTTATCGGTTCTGCTATATTTGCAGTTATTACCGTCATTATCAGTACGTTAAAACCAGGCAGAATTGCCGCGAACGTTTCTCCTGTCGAGGCTGCAAGATACACAGATGGAGGTGCGAAGAGAACGGGTGGCGCCCACCTGAGGAAGTCAACCAATGGCGCTAAAATGCCCCTCATGGCTCGTGCCAACCTGGGGCGCAATAAGAAGCGGACAGCTCTGGTGGTGATCAGCCTTTCTTTAAGTCTGATCCTCCTGAATACTGCATTCACGTTATCTCAGAGTATGGACATGGACAAATACTTGTCAAAATTTAATGATACTGACTTTCTTATTGGTCATGCTGAATATTTTCAAGAACACTTCACCGGTTCTGATAACGCGACCACGGAAAGCTATATTCAAGCCGTACAGGCACAACCAGGTTTTGAAGAAGGCGGCCGCTTGTATAGTGGCAGGGATCTACTCACTATCGAGCATAAGGACAATAGTGAGGGGTATGAAGCAGATGCTCGCGGCAATTTACCTACAGTGACTTATGGATTGGAAGAATTACCTCTTCACCGGCTGCAGTTGATTGATGGTGAGCTGGATTTTAACAAGCTTGCTTCAGGAAAGTACATTCTGGAAGGAGCGCCAGTGGATGATCATAACAACCCTCAGATGGAATACACTAAATATCAAGTGGGTGATAAGGTAACCCTTCATAACTATATGGGTTCAATCAATAATCCCCAGGCTCAAGAATATACCAGTCATGAATTCACCATTCTTGGTCATGTAAGCATTAATAGCACGAATTCCGGTACAAGTGCCGCATACTTCGCTAGCTTCTACCTGCCTGCGGATATCTATAAATCACTTGTGCATCAGCCAGCTGTGATGAGTTACGCCTTTAATGTGTCCACCGGTCAGGAGGACTCGATGGAAAGCTTTTTGAAGAAGTACACTGAAACAACTGAACTGACGATGCATTACAAATCCAAATCTATTGTAAAGAATGAATTCACAGGTATGCAAAATACAGTAGTAGTGATTGGTGGAACACTTAGCTTAATTATTGGTTTAATTGGAGTGCTGAATTTTGCAAATGCGATATTAACTAGTATTTTGACCCGACGCCAGGAATTCGCCATCCTGCAAAGTATTGGTATGACCAATAAACAATTGAAAACAATGCTTATCTATGAAGGGCTATACTTCGTGCTTGGTACCAGTGTATGTTCCATCCTATTAGGAAGTCTATCCTCACTCTTGATTGCAAAACCCTTCACTCATTTAATGTGGTTCATGAGTTATAAATTCATTATCTGGCCCTTGCTCGCTGTGCTACCTATTCTATTGGCACTTGGAATCTGTATTCCACTCACCAGCTATTCTCTGAGCGGCAGGAAAAGTATTGTGGAACGGCTTCGGACAGCTGAATAAATATCTAATTTCTCTTATTATTTTTTTATCTTGATACAAACAATCTATCATTCAGTCTCATAAGCTGTATTAGCTATGAGAGGATAGGTGAATCATATGAGTATTCAATTTTTAGATATGCGTATTGCTCAAGATAGCACGTCTGATACACCAGCGTTAGGGTTAAGTTCATCTTCTTTTCCCTACACGTTTGGAGATATCGGATTACAGACAACAAGTGTTTCCCCTGAAAATGTTGGCTTGGTCCGGGTGACATCAAATGCATATGCCCGTCTAACGTTATCAGCTTCTTCAAGTTCAACTGTCGTCCCTAATGCTACCTATACCATACTGCGAAACGGTACTCCGGTCTTTTCCACCGTCTACCAAAAGCCAGCTACGCAATTTGAGACTATCTATGAAATGAGCGGACTGACCGCCGTTGACTACTCTCCTGCTGCAGATGTACTTTCAGGTCAAATCAGATATACCATTTATGTAGTCACTAATTATGGCATCACTTTAGGAGCAAGATGCTTCAGTGGGAGCGCAGTAGCAGGTAATGGGTAATAATCTTTTAGTGTGTATCCCCGGAGACTATGGGGATATTTTATTTAGTCACATCTATAATCTCATCTATCTTGATCCAATCCCCAATCCCCCCGGTACATTGATAACATATTTCCCCTTTAGAATAATCGTCTGATACGAGTGGCTTCTGCGCAGCATGGTCCAAATGTGCAAAAAAAGAACGTCCGCCATGGACGTTCCCTAAATTTCTTTATTTGTCTACGCCATTTCAGCTAGTTAGGCATTACACTTTCTGTTTTACGATCCTTACTTGCATGTAATGTTTTCATTGCAAATCTTGCTATCGGCTGCGCAACCAACAGTTCAATCCAAAATGCTATCCCAAAGTTTCTTGGCCAGATGTGAAGGAAGTTTTTAAACGGTTCTAGGCTTATTTGTTTGGTCCCAACCCATGTACCGATAATCGATAATAAAATAGATAACACTGTGACATTCAATAAAGTATTCAATAGAACCCTAGCATTAAATCCATCGGTTTGTCCCATGAATATTGGCATTACTTTCCCAACCAACGGTCCTGCAACTAATCTTACCAATAAAACTACGATTATCCACATGAACGGAATAATCTTTAGTGTATCTATATACACTTCCTTACTGAAACCAAGTTCCAATCCCACAATAATAGGAGCAATAGTATTTACTGAAATAATTGAAATAATCAATAAAAATAATATACCTTCTTTTGCGTTTCTAGGCAGTCTTGTGTCTCCATGCATGTTTGTCATCTCCGTGAATAATATTTCAGATGGCAGACGTATCATGAGACATATATTTTCGGTCAATAAAAAAACCGATATCTCTACACACTGATTTAATAATCATAACATTTTCATCAAATGAATGTAAGACGTTCTACTGAAAATGTATTAGATCCCCCTGCTGGTTACTTCAATAATAAGCATTCGTAGTACGGTCCAGACATGCATATCTACAAAGGAGATGTCATATGCGTTTTCTCCACGCGCGGTATTTCGGTTTTCAGCTCATACTGGCTATCCCCCTTCTTATTAAGTAAAGCACATGTTATATAATCTTAAGATGGTAGTATTTGGAGTATGGAGGTGTTTACTTGACTACTACTACATGGATATCCATTATGATAATAATCATCGTAGCTGCTGCAACTTTGATCCTAAAGCAGAGCTCCTTCATTCTAGTAAAGAGTCACTTACTGATCTTTTTCCCACTCGTGAACCTGGGTGCGATTTATGACTTAGGTCGCTTATAATGGTCTGAACACCACTTAATACCTTGCTAATAAAGGTTTTTTAGAATGTATTTCATTCTTTCTATTATATGTGGGCGTTTTGGGGGCGCTATTGTGGGCATATATTATGTTGTCACTTCCCATTATGAGGAGGCTGAACTATAGATACCATACCCCGCCAGTAAACTGACGGGGCTTTGATTATGTAGTCATATCTATAATCAATTCTTTTTTGATCAAGTCATAACCAAATATTTTATCATTTTGCCATATTTATCCTTATAAATACAGTTCCACCTATCACGTATTTGTTTTAAAATAGTAAAGTATCCCATTTTTATTAAATAGGAGGAAGAGGAAAATGAAAAAAAAGTTTGTGTCCGCGCTTTTGTCGGTAGTAGTATCACTTTCTTTCGCAACCGCTGCCTTTGCGCAAGATGAAGCAGAACCCAATAACATCCCTGCTCAAGCTAGCGCTATAACCAACATGAAAGTTGGCGAACTTGAGGGGCAATTCTTTTTGCATGGCTCCATTTCTTCATCGGCCGATAATGATTTTTATGTCTTTCCAGGTTTGTCGAACTACAAACAAACTCTTACAATCTTGAACGATTCGCCAAGCCCTATGAATTACTTAAACTTTAGTGTTTATCGTTATTTTGATTTAATAAATGGAAAGCCCCCTATTGTTGAAAAGATTATTGCACCGAGCTCAAGCGAAAAGATTGGATTCGTACCAGTCCAGGGGGAATTATATTGTGTGAGAGCGTATCCGGTAGGCTTTGGAAGCCCATTTGATTACACATTCTATGCTGTTTATTATCCTTGAAAAATATAGAAAATGAAACTAGGGCAGCCCTCAATAATGACTGCCCTATCCCAGGCCAATACTGAAGGTCCCGCCAGTATTACTGACGGGGCTTTGTTTATGCAGACCGACTAACTCTTTTTAAATATGCACAAGCAATCGACCCTTCCTCTCACAAAATATGGCATCTACTAAGAGAGGTCAGGTGAATATGATGAGTATTCAGTTTTTGGATATGCGCATCTCACAGGATAGTGTAGTTGATACACCAGGTATTAATTTAGTTTGGTGTCATTGGACTTCAAACCTCAAATGTTACACCTGCAAATGCAAGCTTGGTAAGGGTCACTTTAAATGCTTATGTAAGGCTTAGTGTTGATGTTAGCGTTATAGTTCAGAATGATGTTACTTTTAGCATCTACCGCAATAATACATTAATCTTTAGTACAACGTACCCGGGAAACATCAATAAACAAGGGACCCAATACAAAATGGTAGGAATAACCGCTGTTGACTTCCCGCCGGCTAGTGATGTGCTTTACAGGCCAAATTCATATACCATTCTAGCATCAGCCATTAGGACTGCAACTCTAAGAGCAAGAAGTTTCAGTGGAATTGCAGTAGCAGGTAATGGATAATGATCGTTCAAAGTAGTGTCCCCGGAAACTTCGGGGATTATTTTTTATCACATTATTTAAGATGATCCTTTAACACTTCTCCGAGCTCAGTTGTATACTTGGTCAGCCGCAGGCTAATCTCAGGTCGCATTACATCGCGAGTAAGTCTGAATCGTTCCTGGTATCCCGGCAAAATATTTTGTGATAAGAGATAAATTCATCTTGCTCATCCGCGAAAAATTTAATATTCCGCTGCTTCAGCTCTTTTTGCAGTCGATAGGTATCCTGCATGATCCGGCGCTGTATTGCCTTCCCGGCCATTAGAAGGACATTGCCGGAATGCTCGATCTCCTTAAGGCTCTTACTCACCATTGTATCTATATGTGGCAGTAAAATGAGATCCCGGATCATCTCGCGCTCATCATTCGTGAGCATCTTACTACCGGCTCCCTCGTCCTTATCCCTCTGATCGTACTGATCCACATGATCGGTAAGTAGCATCTTAGTTTTCCACCGCTCATTGCTATCCAATTTACTCATTATGTACTGCCCCCTTAGTGATTCATCCAGTAATCTATGTTAGGTCCACGCCCGGCGCTCTGTGCGCCTCCCTGCGGTGATGTATCGTACGGTACGTTACGTTCCCACCCCTCAATTATTACGGCCGTCTCAATAGGTGCAGACGACTCCCATAGTATATATTGCTCCGCTGCCAGCGCTTTGAACCCCTTGATTATCTCCGCAGGCCGCCGCCCGCTCAATCGTCGCAGCTCCTTAATGTTGGGCATCCGTCTAAAATGATACCGGAACTGAAATATGATCCTCAGCAACTTACGCGGAGTATCATCAAGCATGCCGCCGTTCCTGCGCAGGTTGCCATGATAAGACACTGGCTGCCAGGAACACTCGCGGTGCGCCTGTGGTCAGGCATGTAGCCCGAATACGTCCGTCACGAATGCCGTTTACTTCGATCTTGCGCTGAGTGATCTTCCCCGCTTTGTCCAGATATATGATTTCGATGGTTTGGCCGATGCTCATCTTCATGATTGATCGCCTCCGATAAAATAAGAACATTTGTTTGTATTATAACCAAACAAATGTTCGTTAAACAATAATGAGTATATTCCACAGCTCCCACAATTATGTACATTAATAGAACATGATCTAATTATTCCAAATATAAGTATTTTTGTTTAGACATATTCATCCATGAACGTTAAAATTCACTCATGTAAATTATAGGAAAGGCAGGGTTGCTAAGACACCAGAATGAAATTTCTATAAGAAGAAAATATACATAATAAGGGGTACAACAAATGAAAAGATTACGGACTTTCGCTCTGATTATTCTACTTGTTTTCTCATCCTTATCTGTAGGATCTGCTGCATCAGCAACAGCATCGAAAGCAATGGTACGAACATCAATTTTCAATCCAGCATTTAATACTCAATCTATCTTCCTTATATCTAGCTGGGGGATTGATAAAATGCTGGTCTACACTTCTGATACTGAGTATGTGGAGTATTCTGTATTCAAAACCACAGATCCACACTATTTCAATATTCCTTCAACATTAATCACAAAGATAGAAACTTATTACCAAGCCGATAAAATGTCATGGTCTGCAGGTCCGTATCTTTATGCGGGAAGAGATAAAACCGGTGCATCCGTAGCAGTTAGTAGTAGTAATACTGAAGTGCCACAACCAACCAACACTCCAACTCCTACTGTTGAGCCGTCACCGACAGTGACACCAACACCAACCGATATCGTACTCGGTAAATTATTCACACTTGGTAGTGGAATAAATACAGGAAATATAACTACAGATAAACTAACAGACGAAAATGTGGCTACATTTGGACAAGTTGGAAATTACAAATCATCTACTACAGGATTCTGGATTAAGTTACCTGAAGAATACTATATTTCGAAATTCAAAGTAGAATTTGCAAATGGGGGAAATCAAGCTTTCAGTGCCTATTTTTATGATGAAAAGGGTACTGAAATCAAACTATCTCAACGCGTTATTGGAGGAGAAATATTAACTAAACAAGAACTTTCCGTAAACGTAGACAAAGTACGTTATATCTTTTTAGGTAATGCGGGTAATGATCTAAAAGTATATGATTTTAAAGTATATGGTTATTTAACAAACCAACCTACGCCAACACCGTTACCAACCGCTACACCTGAACCAACAGTTTCTCCAACACCTAGTCCTTCGCCGACGGCTTCTCCGACAACAACTCCGTCTCCGACAGCTACACCGGACCCAACACCTACTACTACGCCTAACCCGACGCCAACTGTGACACCTACACCAACTGCTACAGCTACGAGTACGCCAGTTCCAACGGCTACACCTACACCAACCACGACTCCAAAGCCAACTGTTACTCCAGCACCAACTCCGACACCAGAACAACCAGGTGATCGAGCTATACTGGTGATTACGATGACAAATGGAGTAGAAAAGGAGTACGATCTCCCCATCGCTGAAGTAGATGCATTTTTAACCTGGTATGATGCCCGTGATGCAGGTAGAGGCCCTGGGATGTATGCAATTGATAAACATAGCAACAACAAAGGCCCCTTCAAAAAGCGTAAAGATTATGTCGTATTTGATAAAATACTAACCTATGAAGTAAGTGAGTATACAACTTCCGAATAATCTTTCCCAGGACTTACCTCCTCTTTCCCTTTTAGCCAAGCGCTATAATTGGATAGAGGAGGTTTTTTATGTTTATTTTCCCAATGTTATTACAAACTACTGCTGGTCCATTCAGCCACAATGATTATATTTTGAACCAAAGATAGACGGACACCGGCTGACTTTCTCCTAGGAGGCCGGGAAAATCCGGAGCCCCGGCTATGAGGAACTGAACCAAATCCGGCATGCTGCGGAGTCCGGTATTTACAGAATTTATCGTATAAATAGAAAAAGCCCGCCGACCAGTTTAGGTTGACAAGCTTTCACTTTCCCAAACGATATGCATTTAGATAAAGCACGTACTAAGAATAATAACCAACAAGATAAACAGAACCAGAATTGCAGTGGTAGAAGTAAAGCCACCATATCCCCCAGCAAATTCACCCATTACAGTCTCCCCTTTGTAATTGAATAAAATTTAGAATATACAGGCTTTTGTAATGATGACCAACAAGATAAAGAGTACCAAGATTGCACCTGTCGACGTAAAAGGACTAATACATTTAACTTCTTTTTCATGTCCACAGCCATATCCTCCAACAACTCCACTCATTCGTTATTCCTCCTCTGCAATTGGATACAACTTAGAATATGTGGGATTTTTATCTGTGCTTGGGTAAATAGGAATCGAATTATGGGGGAATGAACACAAAACTGGCTTGTTGCGGAGTCCAGTGTTTACTGAGTATTTTTATATAAACAGAAAAAAAGCTCGCCGACCAGTTAAGGTTGACGGGCTTTTGAAACTCATCCAATCGATATTCCAGAATAGGTAACCGGTCCAGTAACACTGGCAGTATTCAGTAAAATATTGAGACTGTTATTGGCCACGCCTAAAGAATATGCATGATACCCTTCTGGAACGCTTCTATCCAAATATGAAATAGTAATAGGTTGAATTGCTGAAATCGAAAGTCCACTAGCTCCCACATTGAAAATAGGTTGTCCATCTCTGTACAAAGTGAAAATCACACTTGGAACACCCAATGTCGTTTGAAAACCAATAGTTGTATCCAGTTGAACACTTCCACTTGCTACGGTAGCTAGTCCAAACTCAGCTAAGATTAAATTTTGAGCCGGCGCGAGAATGGGAATGGATACCGTTTGGCTTCCTGTTGTCGCAGTACTACTTCCTACATCTATGATTTGTGCCATGTTAAACTACCTCCTCTTTATTTATACTCATAGAGTATGCAAAGAGAGGAATTTTGATTGGACAGACGATGATAACTTCAACCTATTTTATGTATGCTCTAAATTCAAATCGTTCTCGCACAAAATGGGTGCCTGCAATCATAATCGATTTCGGAATATATCCTGATGTTAGTGTTTGTTGGATACACTTCTTTATATCAATAAAATTTATGGCCCCCTACCGGGCCGAGTTCGCAAGTAACTTATTCACCAACTGGAATAAAAAAGAAAATGTCTTCATCCACTCACTTTATTGCAGATATATACATATATGTTTAGACAACCCTTGTTATTTTTGTAAAGTAGGTGACTATAATACATACTAAGGAGTGCAACTAAACAAATGAAAAGAAAGAAGATCGTTCTTATGTTTCTACTAATTTTCACTGTAATTCCTTTAAACGGTGCCTTTGCTCAAACTGGTGGTATTTTTAATGGTTATGCTGTGACTCATGGAGATTGGGATTATCGTACTCAAACTTATGCTTTCCGAGAAACCATTAACTCTATTACTGATAATTATTTAAATACTGGCAAGGGGTTATCAAATGGTGGTACACTTAACTCTTTTCAATTTGACTTAGGAACTCGAGAGACAGCGAATATAAATGGATATTTCTTAAAATCTTTCGCAGCTTCTGATAAGTTTGAAATCAAGTTTTTGGATAGTAAAAATAAAATTATAGCAACACACTCTGATATTGTTACAATTGGTGTTTTGACTAGTTTAGGAACTACATATTCCGAGGTAAAATCTATTGTTGTAACAACAACGAGTGGAGCTAGCGTTTATGAAATTGACTTTTTTGGTTCGGTAGTTCCCTCTACCCCTGAACCAACAGAAACACCTACAGCAACACCGACAACAGCGCCGTCTCCTACACCTACGGCTACACCAGAACCAACAGTTACACCAACACCAACGGTTACACCAACTACTACACCATCTCCAACTCCTACAGCCACGATAACTCCGAAACCAACAACAACACCAGAACAACCGACTGGTGATAGAGCTATTCTCACGATTACCCTTATTAATGGAGTCGAAAAGGAATATGATCTATCCATTGCTGAAGTTGATGCATTCTTGACCTGGTATTAACGCGATAATGAGTTTTTGGTCACATTAACGACGTGGTTGTTACTTTTGATTGGCGGTAATTTATAACATGCGGCTACCGCTAATCCGATTGCCATTGTTACACTCTACCCAACGGTAATCTCCCGCTGTCCAAAACCTTGGGCTGCCTGGGAATCATTGTCCTGACTGTTCAGTTCAGACTGCAGATCCTGCAAAAACTTAATATCGGTGCTCATATCCTCTTCTCCCGCTTATACCTCTGACTGTTCAAGCAATTCCAGATTATCATACTTGTTACCAACAATCTCACCTTCAACAGAGATGTAGATGTAATCTTCGATGATGCGCTTTCCGCCCTATCTCCATCCATGTTCTTCGAAATCAATAACTTCCGTGTGGTAAGTCGTGCTGGTGTTCTCAGAAGTCTCGTAAAGATCCGGAATCTGTACGATGTCTCCTTCATAAATTTCCCGATCATTATTGTCCTTCAATCCGGTGTGTTGACCGACTGTCTTTGGATCAATCGAATACTGCGGTAAACTATTTGAGAATAGATTTATTGGAATGATATATAGTCCGTATGGCGTCTTTACTAAGTTTCCGAATGCCTCGTATAAGTGGAATAAACACTGCCTTTATTTGCCATATTTGCAAACCTAACGCCTTCCGTTTTTTCAGGAATAACTTCGTTGCATCCCAAACATTTATGAGGCTTCCGTGTTTTAACTACCTTGTCAAGTAGAACGTCCATCTTACTTATCCTCCCTTGGTGGGAGAGGAGGGCTGTAACCTCCTCTATCCCCTTATGTCATGTATCTTCGAACTGTGCATCATCTAATGGAACCATTTTCAGAAGCCGTTTTCACTACGTCTTTCGTATTTGTGTTTATTGCGTTATGTCTTCCGAAAGTCACATAGCACTTTTAATAATGAAACCTGCCTTTGGTACAATTCGTATTAATTGTTAAATATTTTATTGAGGATGGTTATTATGAATCAAGAAAACTTAACTTGTAAAGCTTGTGGAAGTACTACCTTTGCTAAAGGTGAAGTGAACGCTGTGGATGCTAGAGTAATGCCAATCGGTAAAACTTTTTCTTTTGGCTCCCCGGTTATGTATACATTTTGTAAAAAGTGCGGAGAAGTAGCCTCAATTAGAATTAAAAATCCCGATAAATTTTAAACCCTAAAACGAGCTCTTTTGGAAATCGCCAGTGAGCAGTTTGCGTCTACTCTGCCTTTGGGAGAGGAGGGATACTCCTACTCCCTTAATGATCTGGTGTTTCGTACGGCGCATCATACTATCAAAGTTCCAGCGTTACCCACGACAGTCCAGACACCATCTGGATAAACGTCCAGCCAGTCCCCGAGTCCAATAATCGTATTCTGAACTGCCAGTCCTCTTACGCCCGCTTTATTTTCCGTTTGGACGACTAACGCCATTTCTCCAGTTTCTTCGTCTTTCAGCACGTCATGCTCCTGTATAAGCTTGCCTGCTGTGTCGTATCTAGGTTCAACTATTCTGCTCATTCTGTGACCCTCCTTCATAATCTGGAAGCTCAACCTTCCCGTTCTCGTCGTACACATCAAACAACTCGCCGCAGGCCTTAAGCGTGGTTTCCCTCAGCTCAATGATTCGCTTAAGCGTCTTGCAGGTGTACACCTTCATGCCTTGGTAGCGCCCAACAATTCCTTTAAATCCGCCGCGATAGAAGCGAGAGAACTCGCGGGCCTTGTATACTGCCCGATCTTCGCTCATGAATTTCCGCTCCGGTATGATGTTACCGTTAGTTAGAGGAATGGGCGGAATCGTCTTTTCCTCCGGCTCCTTGCGTAAATAGTACATATGCTATTTCACCCCCTGCATCGTGATATATGCCGCCTCTGCCCTCTCTCGGGGTCTTGCGGTAAGCAGTTCGGCAATTGAATATCTCATCGTTTTATTCCAAACCGCTGTGTCCTCAACGTCTTCATCAGGCTGTCCCCATTTGACGATTGCAAGGTTCTGCACATAGGCATCAGCATCTTTAGCTATGGCTGCTGACTGTACCTCTAGAGAGGCAGCAGGGTCAGTGCAGTAGTCAGAAGCGCCTGCCCATGCGTATTGTTCGCTTTCCCAGCCTCTTCCGTCCGTATTAATACAATGTCCCGATGAATCCTGTAACTCATAGGCAAATTCACCCTCAGAGACTTTGACTACCTTACATCCCATCAACTCCGCCAGCGCCCGGTTAAGCTCCGGGTTGGTCATTGTCTGTATCTGTGTCACGGCTGCGTCTCCCACCCTTCGTTACATTTAACACACTGAAATCTATGGTGTGTTGGTTCATCTGGTACTTGATGTACAGCCGGTTGCCCACATCCACACCAGAGGCGAGACAATTCATCCCTCAGTGTTGTCCGCAATTCATGCAGCAGGTGGTGTTAATCACAAATTCATTATTAACGGTCTGCACATTTGGGTTGGAACAGCAGGACGATTGCTCAATTTCCAGTGCTGCCCGACCGCGTTTCCCCACATCCTGCAGTACAAATGATTCCCATTCATCAAGGCTGTCATCTGCAATCAGCGTGTAATTTCCCACCTCGTAGTTCCCAATATCCCCATGCCATGTCAGTTCCTCCCGTTGCCGGGCTATGGTCTGTTGTGCCTCCCAAACCTCTTTGTGCCGTCTGGACATTACAGAGTAGCAGTTGCCTACGGCGATCCTATAAGCATCAATGGTCTGCTGTGCCTCTGCCAGCGCCTTCTCCAGATCTAACTTTTGCTCAGTTACAATGCTTAATGCTCCTGCTGTAAATTCCAATGTTTCCTGGACGCATTTGTAATTCGTTTGTGACTCTGCCAACTCAACCTTGCATTCGTCCCATTCAACGGATAGGGGATATACACTGTCCCGGCTCGCCTGAAGCTTAACTTCCAGACGCTTGTTCTGTTGCTCTGCCTCTTCTAGAGTAGCCAGCGCGCGCTCGTCCTCAGCCGGCAGTATTACCTTCTGCAGAAATTCAGGTGCGAACGATCCGCTGTAGCCTTCGAGGAATACAGAATCCTGTGCGATTACTCCCTTCCCTCGCGTAAACTGATCTGTTTTGCACGTCCATATCTTTCCGGGGTGTTCCTCGGATTCAATGCAAGTGTGCATTACAACCAGGTCACCCTTCTTGAGCTTGTTCTCTTCTTGCCGTTCTGGTGTCATGATATAAGTCTCCTTCGTTGTTAGATGATGTATTTTTTTTTGAAACACTAACTTATTTAATGAACTGTTGTATAATCTAAAATGAGTTAATCCTAGTCCTGAGGTGATCGTTATGAAAAAAATAGTGATTGTCTGTAGTGATCTACACCGAAATAGAACATGTGATGAAGACTGTATTAATTTGATGGAACGAGCAATGTTAAGCTTAGGTATGACGGGTAAGAAATATGAAAGAGTTTTTTCTTGGTATGGCGAACCAGTCAGAATAAAAGTAGACAAAGATACTGCTAATTTTTTGAAATCCATTTTTTAGATTTAGGTTGATCGGACTACTTCTTCAGATATTCAGTAGCAAAGCCGCCGCCGTATCCCTCAAGCCTCACTACCTCGTAACAGTTGTGCATGATCACCTTGTCGCCCGGCTTCAGTCCAGATTTCTTCATCTTTGGTTGTTTTGTCATATCGTTCATCTCTCCTTATGAGCCTATGCCCTCTCGAAACTAATCTTGATAAGTCACGTACAATTGTTAAATAATTGAAAAAGGGTGTTGTATGTTGAATGGAAAGAAAAGAATGCTATCTGCACTTTTTATCTTTTGCCATTGTTTTCGACAACATTGTAATAAGTGGCGGATTAGGAATTGTATTTGGAGTAGCCATGTATCAGGCGGAAAAACCTAAGCCCCCTAAAGATAAGTAAGTTTCCCCCTCCCTGGGGCTATGACAGCCCCTAAATGTGCAACCTCATTTGCTCAGTCTGAGTAATATTAATAAAGGAGCTGGTAAAAATGGTGGTCTTCGCTATACTTTTCATGTTGCTTGCGATACTGAATATTTTCTTTCCGGCAATGGGTTGGTACATGCGTTATGGATGGATGGTAAAGGGTGACTCCGAACCCAGTGATGCCTATCTCATCATGAGTAGAATAAGCAGTGTTATCGTACTTATTGTCTTTCTCATATTCTTTGTGCCTTTAATTTTTAGTTAGGGGCTTGCTGATCCCTTAAATTAACTGCTGCTGTATAATTGCCGTCCGCCGCTTAGACAGTTCGACGTACTCCGGTTCTTTCTCAATACCGATAGAGAATCATGTCGATTGTTTTGCTTTCGATGGTGGGTATTATCTCCAAGCAGTCGCCTTGAAGAATCACAAGCATCCTCCTCTCTGTATGTTGTCACCTTGTAGGATCAATGGGTTATCTCCTTCCTGGCGGTGTTATGCCTCTTTATTTATTCGCAATAATGAATAATCCATATTATGGTATAATTTATCTGGAATTAGAAAACAGAATAGTGAGGTGCTATTCATGGAATATTTAACCATATTTTTCATCATTCTTGTTACTGGTTTAGCGTTCATGTCAGTGAAGAGCAGAAATTCTCGCAAGTGATATGAAATTTATTGAATGGCGCCGAAAATACGGCGCTTATTTATTTACTAAAATCTCTTCCTCGGTGTTCACCTCTCCCTGACAGCGGTCATATGCCTCTCTCTCCCCGGACCTACATTCTGTACACATGCAAGCCGGAGTGGGCAACGCCCGCAATTCGATGCGTAATTGTCCTCGCATAATTCCTTAGCTGCTGGGCTGAGTTCAGTCATATTTAGCACTCTTTCTCGTTGTTATATGAAATATTTGTAATTTCACTTCGCTTTTCGAGATCTGGACTTCCATTCCTTTTCCCGTTTTTAAGCTATCTGATCGATCATGTCTGTTACCTGTGTTCGAATGAACTCTCTGCAATAGTCTGAACTTACACAACACGTTGTCGCTTCGCTGGAGATACATGCGATGAGATAATCAACCTCTTCTAACTTTCTGTAAAGTTGTAGTTCATGGGATTCGAATATCGGTCCCATTTCTCTTTTATTGGTAAGATTCTGCCGATAAGCAGTATCTCGAACATTAGCCATTTCGATCAACTCCTAATCTTCAAAGCGTTCACCATAGCTATAAACCTTCGGTTCTTCTAGTGGTCTGCCGAATACATCCGCCATTAGCGTTGCAAATACTGCCATATCCTTATCCTCAAATAATTGGAGCAAGCAAACCTCTTTCCCCTTCAAGTTCCGGCCAGCTGCTGCAGATAAGAGATCTACTACTGGTTGTATCTGATTTTCACGTTGCTGCTTTTCTTGTTCCTTCTGTTGCTGAACAGCAAGCTTATGATTGTATTCGTCCCAATCTTTTTCATCAAACCAGAAGTGATCCCCGTATTTGTCACGGAATACCGATATCCAGTATTGCAAGGCTTCTTCATTCGTTTGGATGGCATCATGACAAGGCCAGCACAGTCTTAATCCATTGGTCTTCACACCGCGACCTTTCCGTCCTTTGGGCATAACATGATGAGTTGTGTCTGATGGAGCGCATTTGCATATAGGACAAGTACCACTGGATTCGGCAATGATTTCAGCAAGTACATCGTCATTAAACTCGCCTCGATCTTTAGAACTTTGGCCTTTTTGATGATGAGCAAGGAGACCTTTCTTCCATTCTGGAACTTCCTTCTTAGTCTTTGGTTTATTAGATCCCAGACTGCCGTAGGTCTTTTTCTCTTTAATCTGCTTCTCGGGCTTCCAGAATGTTTTGTGTTCTCCCATGCTCTTTTGCACCTCCTATGTATGAATTTTATTTCTTGAATTATCCGGTTTCGCTACGGGATTCAGGAAATTCGTTCCAAGTAACCAGCCTTCTCTAATGTTGAATAATGACGTTCACGTTCGGCTGCGGTGAAGTGAATTGGCAGTACACTGTGCGCTGCATAAAAGGCAATTGCTTCTCTAATTGCTTGTGGTTGATCCTCCAATTTTGCAAGGTTGACCGTTTTTGTATCCATAGGAATCTCCTTTCTCTGGGTCAGGAGTTTTTTCCTGAAGTATATAGTTTCTCTGGCAATTCAATGAACTTGTGCTCAAACGTCACACCCTTATCAATCCAAATATACAATCGCCCCTTCCCTGCTTCTTCGAATGCCTTCGTATGCACCAGCCCAATAGGGTATGTATACTTCGGCTGCAATTCATCTCTTACATAGGCTTCAAGTCGAGTAATTAAATCCACAAGTTGTCCCTCCCTTTACTAAATGGTTACTACATTCCGTTATTCCGTATCGTCAACACATAAATTACGAAATTGCGTAATTTCGTGTCTTGTGATAGAATCAACTCATTGGAGGTGGAAGAACGCATGGTGTCGATAACCATTAAAGTCCAAGAACTATTAGATGAACGCGGTATGTCTCAAAAATCTTTGGCCGAGAAAACTGGGATTCGCAAAGCTGCAATAAGCGAAATATGCAATAACATGCGTACCTCAATAAATCGGGAACATTTAGAAAAAATAGTTTTAGCTTTAGGGCTCACGAGTATTGAACAATTAATGCATCTTGATGTAGAAAATGATTAGGAGAGTATGAATAATGATTAAGCAAACTCATTTTTGGAATTACAAGAAAGAAAAAATAGTCTTTGATGTTATTTGTAAGGATTTCGAAGACAAGAACGAGTTAGTTAATTATTTCGAAACCCAGATTGATGATGAATTCAGCAATGTTGTAGTGATCCTGGGTGAGGAAATAAATCTTCGTCTTGACCATCTCTTTGATGAAATTAATAGGCATGCCATAAGTGAAAAAGAAAAAGAAAAATATAGAGAAAAAGTTCGTAAAATATCTAAGAGATTAACGGGTAGAACCATAGTGAAAAGACATTTTAGGAAAGTTCGGAATAGAGGTTAATTCTATGGAGCAAGAGGAATATATCCTCTATGCTCCTTTTGTTTTTCTGGATGGTGTAATATGCGGCTTACTATGATAATCCCAGAATGTATCTTGCGGCATCTCACGGTATTTCTGCAGTTCTTCGTCGGATAGGTCACAGCATGAAACCTTTATCTTGAGGATTCGTAGCCGAAAGGCTATTTCCTATACACAAAAAAGCGAACAAACATTCTGTTGGCAGGAGTGAAATGGCAAGTTTTAAGAAGCAAAGCACAGGCTGGGAATATCGTATTCGTTACAAAGACCCCATAACTCAGAAATTTAAAGAAAAGTCGCAACGCGGCTTTGAGACCAAGAAGGAAGCCCAGCTTGCAGCGGCAAACGCAGAGAGGAAAATATCAGAAGGTTATGAACAGACAGATTTACCTCTAGTCGATTATCTGGAGCAATATGTACAGGAGTACAAGGTTGGTACAGTCCGGAAGAATACTTTGATTCAGCATCAGAACAATATCAAAAACCATATCAAACCTTACTTTCAGGCTATCATGTTCCGAAAAGTACAGCCGATTGGTTATTAAAAATTTCTAAATCATCTTGGCGAAAAATACAGCAAAAGCACCGTTGAAATTACCCATAACACTATGAACAGTGCGTTGGAAAAAGCAGTTACTCTCGGGAAATTGGATAAAAATCCATGCAGGGGGGTTTCTATTAAAGGGAGAGTTAAAGCGAGGGGCCCTAAGTCTTCCCTCTTTAATTCCTTTTCGCGAATTCTTAAGCGTGCAGAGCTTCCATCAATGCCGATCCACTCTCTGAGACACACCCATGCTGTGCTACTCCTAGAGGCAGGCAATGGTATGAAGTATGTACAAGAACGATTGGGACACGGCAGCATGAGAATTACTGCGGACGTCTATTCCCACGTTTCCAAAAAGATTGAAGCGAGCAGTATGGAAAAGTATGAAACCACATGAAATCCATCCTCGAATAGACACCTCAAAATATTTGTGGGCATTTTGTGGGCACTATTAATTTAAGAGTCCTTCACTACTCCCACGCCCACAAAAAGAAAAACCCCCAGCGCTTAGAGCGCCAAGGGCTGCTGTATTCTAGTAAAGAGTCATGTACTGGTCTCTTTCCCACTCGTGAACCTGGGTGCGATAGATATCCCACTCGATTTCTTTCAGTTCATAGAAGTGAGCCAGCGCATGTTCGCCGAGGGCTTCGGTGATGACATGGCTGCGGATCATTTCGTTCAACGCTTCCTTCAGATCGGATGGCAAGCTAGGGATGCCTTCTTCAATCCGCTCTTCTTCTGACATCACATAGATGTTACGGTCGATTGGAGCTGGAAGATCCAGTTGGCGCTTGATGCCGTCAAGACCTGCCTTCAACATTACAGCAAGTGCAAGGTAAGGGTTAGCAGCCGGATCCGGATTGCGGACCTCGATGCGAGTGCTCAGCCCTCTGGAAGCAGGGATACGGATCATCGGGCTGCGGTTGCTGGCGGACCATGCTACGTAGCAAGGCGCTTCATAACCGGGAACCAGACGTTTGTAAGAGTTCACTGTCGGGTTCGTGATTGCAGCAAACGCACGGGCATGCTTCAGAATACCTGCCATGTAGTAACGGGCTGTCTTGCTCAGGCCAAGTGTGTCGCTCTCATCGTAGAACACATTCTCTTTGCCTTTGAACAGGGATTGGTGAGCGTGCATACCGGATCCGTTCATTCCAAAAAGTGGTTTAGGCATAAAAGTAGCATGCAGGCCGTGCTGGCGGGCTACCGTCTTCACGACAAGCTTAAAGGTTTGAATTTGGTCAGCAGCTTTGATGGCATCAGCATATTTGAAGTCAATTTCATGCTGGCCGGAAGCAACTTCATGGTGGGAAGCTTCGATTTCAAAGCCCATCTCTTCAAGAGTCAATACGATTTCGCGGCGGCAGTTCTCTCCAAGATCCATCGGCGCCAAATCGAAATATCCGCCTTGGTCATTCAATTCCGTAGTTGGGTTCCCTCTTTCATCAGTTTTGAAGAGGAAAAACTCAGGTTCAGGTCCAACGTTCATCGCGGTATAACCCATTTCTTCGGCTTCTTCCAGACAACGCTTCAGAATACCACGCGGGTCTCCGGCAAACGGTGTTCCGTCAGGCATGTACACATCACAAATCAGACGAGCAACCCGGCTGTCAGTCACCCAAGGGAAGATTACCCATGTGCTGAGGTCGGGATAGAGATACATGTCGGATTCTTCAATCCGGACATAACCTTCAATGGAGGAACCATCGAACATCATTTTATTGTCGAGCGCCTTTTCGAGCTGGCTAACAGGAATCTCTACATTTTTGATCGTTCCGAGCAAGTCGGTAAATTGCAGGCGAATAAAACGGACGTTTTCTTCCTTGGCGATGCGCATAATATCCTCTTTAGAAAAGCTCACTATACCCTCTCCCTTTCATGTCTCTTTATGTTATTTATTAAAAAACCGGGAAAGTTCGCCTTGAATAAGAGAGACTTGTCCCGGTCTTTTACCGGAAACCAGTTCCTGCTTCAGCAAACGATGAAGCTGTGAATCGGACAACTCTCTACGTCTAACCTCTGTATCAGGGGTAATAACCGTAGCTTCTTCGGATTCCTTCGTGACTGGGTTCATCACCTGCTTGATGCCGGCAATGTTAACACCCTTCTCGATTAATGCTTTGATTTCCAACAGGCGTTCCACATCATTAAATGAGAACAAACGCTGATTGCCTGAGGTACGAGCGGGCACAATCAGACTGTGCTGCTCATAATAACGAATTTGTCTGGCAGATAAATCGGTTAGCTTCATTACAATACCTATAGGAAATAGTGCCATATTTCTGCGGATTTCATCACCCATGACTCATCCAACCTTCCAATGATCTTTTTCTCATCTCATTGTACATTTCCTGGTTTCGCGTGTCAATGGTGTGTGAGTTTTTCTTACAGAAGATTTCTATCCCGCATACTTTGCAGCGCCATCAACACACCGTACTTCACATGAGAATAGGTTAATCCGCCTTGCATATAGCCAATATAGGGCGCCCGGATCGGCGCATCCGCAGATAACTCCAAGCTGCCACCCTGGATGAACGTTCCTGCCGCCATAATGACAGGATGTTCATAACCAGGCATATCCCAAGGCTCTGGCACAACATGGCTGTCAACGGCTGCAGCACGTTGAATCCCCTGCACAAAGGCAATCAGATGCTCCGGCCCGTCAAAAGCAACCGCCTGGATCAGGTCCGTACGCGGTTCCTCCCAGGCTGGCTTGGTCGTAAACCCGCAGCGCTGAAAGACAGCAGCTGCAAAGATACTGCCTTTGAGCGCTTGCCCCACCGTGTGTGGAGCCATAAAGAGCCCTTGGTAGAGTCCGCGTGTTGTTCCCAGCATCGCGCCCACTTCTCCGCCTATCCCCGGTGCTGTGAGCCTGTAGGCCGCCAGCTCGACAAGATCGCTGCGTCCGCAAATATATCCGCCTGTCTCAGCGATTCCCCCACCCGGATTCTTGATCAGTGAACCTGCGACGAGGTCGGCTCCCACCTGGGGAGGCTCAAGCTCTTCCGTAAATTCTCCATAACAGTTGTCTACGAACACGATGACATCCGGTTTCAACCTTTTCACTTTTGTTACCATATCGCCGATTTCTGCGACCGTAAAGGAAGAACGCCAATCATAGCCACGCGATCTTTGGATTCCGATAACTTTTGTATGGTCATTTATAGCGAGCGCTACTTCGTCCCAATCTACTTTCCCTTCACCGGTTAAAGCGGTCTCACGGTAGCCGATCCCAAAATCGGCCAAAGAGCCTGTCCCGTCACCGGGCTTGCCAACTACTTTATGCAACGTATCGTATGGGCGTCCTGTGATGTACAGCAATTCGTCTCCTGGACGCAGTACACCAAAAAGCGCCGTAGAGATGGTATGCGTACCAGAAGCAAAATGAGGCCGAACCAGTGCCGCCTCCGCACCGAATACCTCGGCATATACAAGATCCAGCACTTCACGGCCCCGGTCATTATAAGCATAACCGGTAGAACCCGCAAAGTGAAAATCGCTCACCTGCTGCCGCTGGAACGCCTCAATAACCTTCCACTGATTGTGGTCCACTATCCGGTCCAGCTTTTTTACCGCACTTTCAATTTCAAGTTCTGCAGCCTCTGCCGCATGTAAAATATCCTCTGCAAAAACAGCCATTTCCCCTTGTTCTCCCCTTACATTACATTTACTTAACATCAAGAATTAGCCCCACACAGTAGGATTCGGCTTCGAAGACCGAAGGAGATATCCATGCTTTGTGGGGACACTCAATGCATTCCTTAATTTATTTTGAGACTTGCTCAAAATGATGGTCTATTCCTGCACTACGAACTCCGCTAACTTGTAGCCCCATTTCTCATAATCCTCTTTGTTTAAGCGGACATTGTAGAGCACATCATTCTCGTCGTACTGCTGCTCCAACACCTCGCCTACACGGTAGAGCAATGAAGACAGGTCACCACGGTCACCTGGAATCCGGAAGGTCAGAGTATCCCCTGCCAGCGAATCTTCGATGATCTCCCGGATCAGAGTTAGATCTTCAGGGTTAAAAGCACTGATCTTTAAATATCCCGGACCTGCAGGAAGCATCTCCAGCTGTTCCGGCTGACAGATATCGCTTTTGTTGAACAATGTAATTTGCGGCTTCCCGGCAGCACCCAGATCCGTGAGAATGGCTTGGACAACCTCCATTTGTTCCTCACGCATTGGAGAAGAGGCGTCGACTACATGCAGCACCAGATTCGCTTCATTCACTTCCTCCAGAGTGGCACGGAAGGATGCCACCAGATCATGCGGCAGATTCTGTATGAATCCAACCGTATCCGTTAACACAACCTCTTTGCCTGACAGGAGCTGCAGTACACGTGAAGTCGGGTCAAGTGTAGCGAACAACTGATTCTCAATATATACATCTGCATCCGTGAGCTGCTTCAACAGCGTCGATTTGCCTGCATTTGTATATCCGACAAGGGCCACCTGTACGGCACCGCTCTTGCGGCGGCGTTCACGATGCAGCTCACGGGTCTTCACCACTTCGTCGAGCTGGCGTTTCAGTTCATCAATCCGGTTGCGGATGTGCCGGCGGTCCGTCTCCAGCTTGCTTTCCCCTGGTCCTCTTGTGCCGATACCGCCGCCGAGTCTGGACAGGTTTTTACCCTGCCCGGAGAGGCGCGGCAGCAGATAGGAGAGCTGTGCCAGCTCTACCTGAATAATACCTTCCCGCGTCTTCGCCCGTCCGGCAAAGATATCCAGAATCAACTGGGTGCGGTCGATAATTTTCAGATCCAGAGCTTCCTCCAGATTGCGCACCTGCGCTCCGGACAGCTCCTGGTCAAAGATTGCCGTATTCGCACCGAAACCATCTGCAGCCATCCGCAGCTCTTCTACCTTCCCCTTGCCGATGAACCATTTGGAATCAGGAGTTTCCTTGTTCTGGCGCAGCACGTCCAGCACTTCGACACCGGCTGTCTCCGCCAGCTGCACCAATTCTTGCAGGGAAAGCTCCGGGTCGATGCCGGTGCGCTTAATTTTGTCCGTTACCAAACTGACTAATATTGCCCGGTCCTGGATATCTGTTTGTGTATCATGTGTTGTCGTCATGCATTCAATGCTCCTTATCTCCATACCCCACTGAGGTATATCATCCGTTAATCATATTTTGTTTTACAGCTTAAAATCTTCAGCCCGCAGTGTCATCAGCTCCTGCTTGCCGGGGCTGTTGCTCTCGTACTGGTTCAGCAAGCGTACTGCTTGTGCACGCACGGATTTCTCAATCGAATTGCGCACAAAGCGCGCATTACTAAAGGCATGAAGGCTCTCCGTCTTCTCCACCAGCAAATGCTGCTTTAACTTGAGTATCGCCTGCGGCATCAAAATATAATCGCGTTCCTTGGCCATAAGTTCGGCAATCTGCAGCAGCTGATCAATCGTATAGTCGGGAAATTCAACCTGTATGGGGAATCTAGAAGGCAGCCCCGGATTGCTCATCAGAAAATAATCGATCTCGCCGGAGTACCCGGCCAGGATCAGCACAAACTGGCTGCGGTGATCCTCCATGGATTTTACCAGCGTATCGATGGCTTCCTTTCCAAAATCCTTATCTCCACCGCGGGCAAGACTGTAGGCTTCATCAATAAATAGGATGCCTCCGAGCGCCTTTTTCACCAGGTCACGTGTCTTCTGGGCGGTATGTCCAATATATTCGCCGACGAGATCCGCTCGCTCTACCTCGATCAGATGCCCCTTGCTTAATACACCCATCCGCTGGAACAGCTTGGCAACAATCCTCGCTACCGTCGTTTTACCGGTTCCGGGATTACCCTTGAAGACCATATGGTAAGCCTGGCCGCCACTGGCAAGCCCTGCCTCGCTGCGCATCTGGGCGATCTGCAGAAGCGCATATATCTCAAATACAAGCTCCTTGATATTATCCAAGCCAACAAGACCATCAAGTTCCCGGCTTAACTCCTGGAACAGTCCGCTATGGCCGTGATTTTTGGGGAGCGCGGCTCCACTGCTGCTGTCGCTCACCGCACTGCTCATCGGAGGGGGATCTTGATTCCGCAGCACAATATTGATTTGCCTTGACGGTCTGCCTTCCTCCCGCCCGCTTGCTGCCGCTACGCGTCCGTTCACCTTATTCACCTCATTATCCAGGGCTGACTGCTCTAAGTAAGTCTATTCCGGTACATGAGGTCTTATTAGCAGTTTCAGGATTTTTATACTTGGCAGATGAATTACAGAAATAACTGCTGAAGCTTCCATTTGGTGTAGGCCAGGATTTCACGGGATTTATACTTGGCCATCGACATCACCTTTGACTCGGTAAGCCCCAGCTCAGGTGCAGCATAGCCCAATTCTCTGGCAATTTCTTGCGCCCGCTGTCCATGAAAAGTATGCGTAATAATAACCGAAGACGTCATCCCCTCACGCTTCATAATTTCCTGGCTGAACAGCAGATTCTCGTACGTGCTGGTAGATTTGTTCTCCATAAGGATATCTTCTTCCGGCACACCTTGCTCCACCAGATAATTCCGCATTCCTTGACCTTCGGTAAATTTGTAGTCCGGATCGTCCAGCCCCCCCGAAACAATAAAGGTGCTGAACATTCCCTCCCGATAGAGCTTTAGCCCGTAATCCAGCCGTTCCTTCAGGCCGGGGCTTGGCTTATCCCCCCACATGGACATGCCGAGAATAATACCTGCATCCGCTTTCGCCATGGGTGATGTTGTAGCTGCACTGTTAATGTTATTAAACACAACTGCACACCATAGGAGGCCTGCTGCCACAATCGTTATACCTGCAATAAGCAAGTTGCGCTTACGCCGGGAGCGGCGTTTTCTGGACACTTTGCGTATTGGAGATGAACCTCTTTGGTAAACGTACCATTCCATTTTTTATTTCCTCCTGAATTCTCCGTGATGGAACAATTCGGCACGATGCTTCAGTGAGAGAGAGAAATAAGGAAAGGCATGTGCGTCAATACTGCGTAGAATGCTCTTGGCTGTTGCCCAGGCCAGATTATAGTCGCTGTCCGTAATGTCTTCCCTTTCCAGCGCTTCCTCAAGTTCATCCTCATCCAGCAAAAACACCTCTCCGTTCCAAAGCACCACAACGTCCAGGTACAAATCATCAAACCATGGAACGCCTTGATCCGTGACGCCTTGAACTTTGCAGGTGTCAATGTACCATTGTACGATATTCTGTCGTTCGTCGAACATAGCCGTCACAATATAGTGGCTATCCTTGGGAAAATATTGCAGCCAAGAATATCCTTTGTCCGCTATGCGGTATGTATGCCTTCCATAGCTCTTCCACAGTGGTTCCTTCAGCCCGTAAATCGTATAAAGAGTGATATAACCGCTGAATTCCCGGGTTTCCACATAGCGGCAGGCGAAATGTCGGCGCGTAATCCGGCGCCAGTTGGCCCGGTCTCCGAATTTACGTTTCATATGAATTACCCTCTCAAGAAATGGTGTCTTCAGCTTAACACATTTAAGAGACACACTCAAAACATCCCGTAAAAAAACAGAACTGCCGGCAACGTAATCAAAGGTTACAGCTTCTGGATTAAAGGAAATATTTAAAGGTCCATTCAAAAAAAAGGACTATCCTTTCCCATCTTGGATGGGTAAAGGATAGTCCTTTGGATCAAAGACAATCACCATTGTTATTGAGGAGATTGGCCCTCATTTGAAAATCCGTTCTCCGGAACCGTTCCTGCCTCAGTACTGTTATCCGTACCTGCGTTTCCTGAACCGGAGGTTTCAACAGGTGAACTAGTTGGGAGCGGGGTTGGCGGAGGCGGAGTAGTGGTTGCTTCCGGCGGGGTTACAACTCCACCCCCATTGCCGTTGCCTCCTCCATTGCCATTGCCATTGCCGTTGCCGTTCCCATTTCCATTCCCGTTACCATTGCCGTTGCCATTCCCATTGTTTCCACCGGGATTGCCGTTGCCTTCGCCGTTTCCGTTACCCTGTCCGTTGCCTTGATCATCTGTCGGAAGATTCGGATCAGGCGTTGCTTCCGGTTCTGGTGTCTGCAGTTCATCCTGAACCATTACGGTAACGGTGCCCGATGGCTCGCTCTCCACATCCAGTTCAGGATAATAAGCTGTTACATAATATTCGTAAGTCAGTCCAGGCATGGCGCTAATATCACCCATTGTGAGAGACTTTGTGCTGAGAAGTGAAGTGAACTCCGCCTCCGAGGTTTCCCGGCGGTAAATCCGGTATTCCACTCCTGCAACCTGAGCCGCTTCCCAGCCAAGGTTCACTGTCAATGTTGAAGGATCATATTCAGCGGATAGACCCGTGACAGGCTGTACCGTTTCCGGAGTAGCCGTTGGTTCAGGCGCACTCGCACCTTCCGGTTTAGGGAAAGACTTTTCTGGAATCCCCTCCAGAGCCTTCTCCATAACTTTACCCCAGAACGCCGCTGCAAGCGGACTGCTGTTCTTGAGCAGATGTGTCTTGCTCGGCTTGTCATATCCCATCCACACTGCTGCGGTCCATTCCGGTGTATAACCGACAAACCACACATCACGGTTGGATTTGATCCCGTCGTACCCGCTCTGGGTAGTACCGGTCTTGCCGGCAACCGGACGGTTGATTCTCGCTTTTTTACCTGTACCGTCCTGTACAACGTCCTGCATCATTTCGGTCATTTGATAAGCTGTATCCTCACTCATCACCCGCTCAGGCTTTGTATTAGCCTTATAGACCATGTCCCCGTCGCTGTTGGCAATCGATTTAATCGAATACGCCTCACGCAGTTCACCACCGCTGGCAAAAGCACTGTATGCCTGAGCCATTTCCAGCGTATTGGTTCCTTTGCTCATCCCGCCGAGGGCGAGTGACAGGTTCTTGTCTTCATCGCTGAGGCTGATCCCCAGCTTCTTCGCAAACTGGAAGCCGGTATCCACACCAATCTCATTCAGCAGCCAGACCGCCGGGATGTTCTCCGACTTCGTTATTGCCTGACTCATGCTGATCGTTGATGAGTAGCCATGCAGATTTCTCGGACAGTATTTACCGAAGCACTGCTTTTCATTGCTGAGCATTGAGGAGCTTGAGAATTTCCCCGACTCCAGAGCAGGAGCGTAAGAAACCAACGGTTTGAAGGAGGAACCCGGAGAACGCCGGCTGCCGTTCACACGGCTGTAGCCCTTCTTCTCATAATTCCGTCCGCCCATCAGCGCAACGATGCTGCCATTCTCCTGGTTGATGATGGTCATCGAACCCTGCACCAGCTCCTCATCCACACTTTTTTCGAAATTGTCGCTGTCGGCAAAAGCATCTTCTACCGTCTGCTGGGCGTTTTTATCCATCGTTGTATAAATTTTGTATCCGCCGATGTTGAGATCATCTTCGGTTAATCCAAACTTATCTTCCGCCTCGTCTATAGCATAATCAATAAAGGCCTGATAACGTTGTTTGCTTTCCGGCGGCTTGTAGTTGTAATTGACCGCAGCGGCTTCAGCCCGCTCCTGTTCAGTGATTTTACCCTGTTCATACATCAGCTGTAGCACTACGCCGCGGCGTTCCTTCGACAGCTCTGGATTGCGCAGCGGATTGTAACGGGACGGCCCTTTCGGCATTGCAGCCAAAGTGGCGATTTGCCACAGCTTAAGTTTGTTCAGATCGCCTTGACCAAAATAACGGATAGACGCTGCCTTGATGCCATAGACTGTGCCGCCAAAGTTAATCCGGTTCAGGTATAACGTAATAATCTCATTTTTGGTGTTCTCATTCTCCAGCGCAACCGCAATGGAAACCTCGGTCGCTTTACGGAAAAACGTCTTATCGCGTGTCAGGAAGATATTCTTCGCAAGCTGCTGGGTGATCGTGCTGCCGCCTTCAACCATGCTGCGTGCTGCGATATCCTTGACGGCCGCGCGGCCGATCGACCATAAATCCACACCTGAGTGTTCAAAAAAACGTTTATCTTCTGTAGCAACAAAAGCCTCGATCAGTTGTTTCGGAATATCTTCATACTCTACCGGGTCACTTTTTTCCAGTGACAGTTCACCGATCAAATTCGCATTGCGGTCAAAAATCTGTGTCGGCGGGTTCACGGTTAATTTATCCTTGTTCTCATTCAGCAGCTTCTGCCCGTTCAGCATAATAAACAGGTAACCGCCAAGCGCACAAAAAATCGCCAGCGCTGTTGCAAAAAACAAACTCCACAGTACGCGTTTCTTGGTTAGAAACTTCTTCTTTTTCTTCGGCTTCCCTTTGGGACTCGCAGGGGTGGTGCCCCTGTCTCTATTGCGGTTCGTCCTGGAAAAATCGTCTCTAGACATGCTGCCTCCTGACTCCCTTTCGGAAACATCTTGAAATTGTATACACGAATGAAAAGAACAACCTTCACAGGTTGCTCTCTCGCACTCTCTATTCAAACGCTTTATAAACAAAAAGGTTTCACTACAAAGTTGTAAAAAATGTTATTCTTCGCTTCCGCTGTCCTGCATCAGCGATACGCTGCGCTGTGGCGTGAAGGTGGAAATGGCATGCTTGTACACCATTTGCTGGCGTCCGTCACTGTCGATGACAATTGTGAAATTGTCAAATGCTTTGATGATTCCCCGGATTTGAAAGCCGTTGGTCAAATATACTGTGGCAGGGATATTCTCTTTACGCAGCTGGTTCAAGAACGTATCTTGGATGTTAATGGACTTGTTCATATGACGTACCCCCAATGGTTCAATTAGATTGTTCAGAAGTATATTCAAGACCTGAGAGAAACTTTCCTGCTATTATAGCACGTATTTTTGCAAAATTCTCTGAAAAGTTTTGCTCGTTGAAATCGTCGATCCACTGGATTTCCTTCATGTGGCGAAACCATGACAATTGTCGTTTGGCGAATCGGCGGGTATCGCGCTTCAGCAGTGTCACAGCCTCGTCCAGCGTCGTTTCTCCCGCGAGATAAGCGGCAATTTCCTTGTAGCCCAATCCCTGCATGGACACAAGAGTTCTGCTGTAGCCATGATCCAGCAGTCCTTTCACCTCGGCGACGAGACCTTCCGCCAGCATCTGATCGATTCGGTCTTCAATACGTTTATATAGTATTTTCCGGTCCATTGTCAAACCTATGAGGCATAACTCATATGGAGACTCCTTCTTCTGAGCCTCATGGGACGCCGAAAGCGTAACCTTTGTCTGGTGATGAATTTCCAGCGCACGGATGATTCTGCGGCGGTCATTCGGATGCAATCTGGAAGCGCTGGCAGGGTCTACAGCCGCCAGTCTGGCGTGCAGAGCTTCTGCTCCATGCTCTTCGGCAAAGGCGTCCTGCTCGCTGCGGAACGCCTCATCCGCCACGGCCTCAGAGAAGCGGAAACCATAACACAGGGATTCAATATACAGTCCCGTTCCGCCCACAATAAATGGAAGCTTACCCCTGGCGCTGATCTCCTCGATCAGCCGGACGCCCTGCACCTGAAATTCAGCGGCAGAATAAGCATCCTGCGGATCATGGATATCAATTAAATGATGTGGAATCCCCTTCATCTCCGCTGGTGTGATCTTGGCTGTACCGATATCCATACCGCGGTAGACCTGCATGGAATCACCGGAGATGATCTCTGCACCGTACGTCTCCGCGAGCTCCAGGCTAAGCCTTGTTTTGCCGACTGCGGTCGGCCCCAGCAGTACCAGAACCTTATGTTTAATCTCAGTTGTCAATGTGTATCACCCCGTACGATGTTTTGGAGCTGCTGCGCAGCTGTTCGGTAAAGCCCAGCCGTGAGAATTCGCCGCTTAAGGCCTTCTCTTTGAGCAGGACAGCCTTGCGTGCTACTCTGACTGCCTCAGCGACACTCTCCCCGGTCAAGGCCGCTGTGTTAGCGAAACGGCGCAAGGGGGATATCGCCGCAGAATCCGTCAAGGGAACCCGGAACATCGGGTCGAAGTAGACGATATCGACACTATTGTCCGGCTGTTCCCGCAAGTACCCCAGATGTTCGCTGTGCACAACCTGGATGCGGCGCAACGCTTCGTTTACTTTCTGCTGGCCGGAAATGTACTGGCTCATGCCTTCAAGCAGCAGCGCATACAGCGGCAAGGAGCTTTCCAGCGCAGTCACCACGGAATCTTCTCCGCCGTGGACGGCAAACAGCAGAGAATCGCTGCCAAGACCCGCCGTGCAATCCAGCACACTGTCTCCCGGCAGCATTCCGGCAGCTTCCAGCATGGGATCAGATTCGCCCTTCAGGATGCGTTTCGCCCGGACAAAGCCCATACTGGGATGAAACTCCATCGGTGGCAAACCCGGTGAGATCAGCCGTACCGCCTCCTGCAGAACTACCAGAATCTCCTCATCCCCGTAACGTTCCGCCAGCTTTGGCATGGAGAACCTAGCTCTCGGCACATAAGATGCGCCCGTGCGTTCAGCAAGCTGCTCAGCCCGCAGCACTATTTCCGGTATCGGGTCAAAACCCGTTGTTATAATCATGATGCCTCCGATCTGGTACGCATTAGAGCGCTAAAAAATAGAAATGAACAGATTGCAGATCAAGAGCTGTAAGTGAGCTGGCTTACCTCATATGCAGTGCAGCTGCACTTACATGACACGTTTGAACAGCTTCTCCAGGTCATAAGAAGAGAAAGAAACCACGATCGGTCGTCCATGCGGACATGTATATGGCTGGCGGCAAGCTGCCAGCCTGGACAGCAGAACCTCTACCTCCTGCTCTGTAAGCTTCTGGTTGGCCTTGATGGACGCCTTGCAGGAGCAGAGAATGGAGGATTTCTCACGCAGTTTGGCCAGGTCGATGTAACGTTCGCTCAGCACCCATTCCGCCATTTCCTCAATGACCGCCTTCTCATCTCCCTCAGGGAACCAGTACGGCAAGGAACGTACCAGAAAAGTCTGCCCTCCGAAATGCTCAAGAAATACACCTGCCTGTTCGAACCAATGCAGCCTTTCACTGAGCTGGCGGCTCTCCGAAGGGGTGAATTCCAGGGTGATCGGCAGGAGAAGCTCCTGCGAAGCATCCTCGGGAC
The DNA here is from genome assembly GCF_038002865.1 of Paenibacillus sp. FSL H3-0321. NCBI lineage: Bacteria > Bacillati > Bacillota > Bacilli > Caryophanales > Paenibacillaceae > Paenibacillus > Paenibacillus sp. FSL H3-0321. The sequence continues at coordinate 807,077 of NZ_JBBODH010000001.1, forward strand.
GCCCGAATTTCTCATAATAATATTCATAATTAATCCGTTCATGTGCCGCATGCTGGTCAATCAGATAAAGCCCGCTGTCATTCTGGGCAATAAGATATGTCCCGTGATGCTGGCCGATGTAGTTCAGCTCAGGGAACTGAGGAAGCGCAGGATCTTCACTGCCGGTTGGAGCGTACAGCTCCTCTGCTGAAGGCATCCCTCCCCGGGGCGGCATTGCCCCGGCAGGCTGGCGGTAGCTGCCGCCAGTCCCTTCACGCGGCAATGAAGAAGTACTGCCGCTGTATGCCGCAGCAGACTCCCGGGCCACCGGCATTGCGCTCTGAGGCTCTCCCGTCCGCTGCTGTGCGTTGCCGGAGTAGCGTTCACCTGCTGCAGCCCCGTTGCCGAAGGGGGAAGCACCGCTGACTCCGCGGTTCCAAGCACCCGGTCTCTCTGCGGGACGATTAGCATCTGATGTACCCGCTTGCTGCAGATCACTCTGCGGAGCAACCCCGGAGGGCATATCACTTTGCGGACCAGCGGTCCGCGGGTCTGGACCGTCTTGATCATTGCGGGCCATGCCTGGCAAACCATCAGCTGGCTGAGGAATGGCTCCTTTTGGAAAGGCAAACTGCTCCTGGATAAAGGAACTGCTGCCCTTGGCGCCTATTATCTCTTTGCCCGGCCGCGGAATCAGACTCTGGCCCAGCAGAACCTTGCGGATCTCCTGCTCAACAAATGCGTACAGTTCGATCTCCTTACTGAAACGCACCTCCAATTTCGCCGGGTGTACATTGACGTCGACGAGTGACGGATGCATGTCCAGCTGCAATACGAGCAGCGGATAGCGGTTAATCGGCAGCAGCGTGTGATAAGCCCGCATAATAGCCGCATTCAGCCCGTTGCTGCGGATGTATCTTCCGCCTACAATCGTGGTGACCGCATTACGGTTGGAGCGGGTCCACTCCGGCCTGCTGACAAAGCCGGTAATCCGGTAATCCGGATCTTCTGCTGAGATCGGCAGCATCGCCTTGGCCGCTGATGTACCGTAAACGGCAGCAATCACCTGCAACAGATCGCCGTTGCCAAGTGTATGCAGCAGCTGATTGCCGTTGTGATGCAACGTAAAGGAGATGGACGGATGAGCCAAAGCCATCCGGTACATCGCATCCGAAATATGCCCCAGCTCGGTTTGGATGCTCTTCATATATTTCAGCCTTGCCGGTGTGTTGAAAAATAATTCCCTTACTGCAAGATCGCTTCCCTTACCGGAAGGTGTATCCTCATTGCGGATTAGCTTCCCGCCTTCGATATCAATCAGTCTGCCTTTACCATCATCACTGCTGGCAGTCAGAAGGGATACCTTCGAGACAGCGGCGATACTGGGCAGAGCCTCGCCGCGAAAGCCAAGGCTCGTGATCAGGAACAGATCACGTCCATTTGCAATCTTGCTGGTCGCATGCCGGTAGAAGGCGGTCTCACAGTCCTCAGGCTCAATACCTGAGCCGTTGTCTTTGACGCGGATGCTCTGCAGTCCGCCCTCTTCAACAGAAACCTCAATTCGGGTGCTGCCGGCATCAATCGCGTTCTCCACCAGCTCCTTTACAACGGAAGCCGGCCGCTCCACAACCTCACCCGCTGCAATCTGGTTGGCAATATGCTCGTCCAGTACATGAATTTTAGCCATTTTGTATTCACCTCGCCAATAGTGATGTTTGTTCTTCGCTAGAATTACGCTTTTTTGGAAATACCTTAAATTAAAGCTCTTTGGCTTTTTGCTTAAGCTCATTCAGCAGGCCCATTGCCTGCAGAGGGGTCATATTCATCAGATCTGCACTCTGAACAGCGGCAACCAGCTCTTTCAGTAGCGGATTTTCTTTAACAGGTGCAGGTGCGGAACCCGCTCCGCCTTTACGGTTCCTGCGCGGCTCTTCTTCTCCAAAGATCGACAGTTGTACGACTTCAGCGTCTGCTGCATCCGGCAGGAAAGCCAGCGATACGGCAGCTTTGGTGTAAGCTGATCCGCCTGATGTGCTCACGGCGGCTGCATTGCCCGCATGCATGTAGGCAGCATCATCTCCCGATGGCGATACATCCGCGTCTTGCGTTCGGCTTGCAGATAGTCCGCTTGCCTGTTCCTTCACACCATGACGGCTCTCATAGGCAGTCCCGTATTGCAGCGCTGGCGAGCCCGGAGGCGCAGACTGCTCAATGCTCTGGAGCAGACCGTATGCCCGGTCGATAATACCTTCCGGCAATCCGGCCAGCCGGGCGCAATAGATGCCATAGCTGCTGTCGGCGGCTCCCGGCACAAGCTTGCGCAGGAAGTTCACTTTGTCTCCACTCTCTTGCACGGCCATAGAATAATTCTTCAGGCCTTGCAGGCTCTGCTCCAAATGGGCCAGCTCATGAAAATGCGTCGAGACCAGTGCTTTGCAGGCAATGGTATCATGTACGTATTCAATTACCGCCTGGGCAATCGCCATGCCCTCGCTTGTCGAGGTGCCCCGGCCCAGCTCGTCAATAATAATAAGGCTGCGCGAAGTCGCTTTCTCAGTCATGACCTGAATATCGGCCATCTCCACCATAAAGGTGCTCTGCCCGCCGATCAGGTCATCCGCCGCTCCAATCCGTGTAAAGATCCGGTCTATCAGCGGAACCTCCGCGCTTTCTGCCGGAACGAAACAGCCGATTTGAGCCAGAATGCAGATCAGTGCCACCTGGCGCATGTAGGTGCTTTTTCCAGCCATGTTAGGGCCGGTGATGAGCAATATATTGCCTTCATTCTTGCTCAGTGTACTGCCGTTTGCTATAAATGCAGAATCTTTCAGCACCGCTTCTACTACCGGATGCCGTCCACCCGTAAGACGCAGGTCATAACCGTCGGATAGCTTGGGTTTTACAAACCGGTGCTCGGCGCTGACCGCAGCAAGACATTGATACACATCTATTTCTGCAACCTTCTCCGCCAAGGCCTGCAGCCGGGGAATTTGTGACCCGATACGGTCCCGCAGCTCGGTAAACAGGCTGTATTCGAGATCGGTCATTTTGTCCTGGGCTTCCAGAATCAGCGCTTCTTTCTCTTTCAGCTCAGGGGTAACATAACGCTCTGCATTCGCCAAGGTCTGCTTGCGTTCATATCTTCCTTCCGGCAAGGAAGCAAGATTGGAGCGGGTAATTTCTATATAATAGCCGAAAATTTTGTTATAGCCGATCTTCAGCGACTTGATGCCTGTAGCCTGGCGCTCCTTCGCCTCCAGCTCGGCGATCCAGCGTTTGCCGCTGCTGCTAGCTTCCCGCAGCTCGTCCAGACGCTCATGATAGCCTGTCCGGATAATTCCCCCGTCCCGCACAGATACCGGCGCATCCTCGGTAATGGCCCGCTCGATATCCTCACGCAGCTCTGCACATTCATCCATGGTGGAACCGATCTCTCTCAGGGTCTCTGAACCTGAAGTCAGACACATATCTTTCAGGGCTGGTATTTGCGCCAGTGACTGCTTCAGGGCATTCATGTCGCGTCCGTTAGCACTGCCGAAGGCGATACGCCCGACGAGCCGCTCCAGGTCATAGATTTCTTTCAGCGCCCCGCGCAAATCCTCACGGACAATAAACTGGTTATAGAGATAATCTACAGCCTCCAGACGACGCTCAATCGGTGCCCGCTGCAAGAGCGGCTTGTCGATTCTGCGGCGCAGGAGACGCCCGCCCATCGAGGTTTCGGTGCGGTCCAGCAGCCAGAGCAGTGAACCTTTTTTGGAGCGCTCGCGCACCGTTTCAGTGAGCTCCAGATTGCGGCGTGTGAACGGATCCAGAATCATATAGTTGCCAGGCTCATACGGCGAAATCTGGCTAAGCTGTCCCAGGGAACGCCGCTGGGTTTCACTCAAATAGGAAATCAGCATCGCCAGACATTTGCCCCGTTCACTCTCCAGACGCACCCAGGCCGCTTCGCCGAACTGGCGGCGGGCCAATTCCTCTTCGCGTTTCTCCCAAGGAGTGTACACGACCGGCTTCGCCAGCAGTGAGGCCTCACTGCGCAAACTCTCGAGCAGGTCAGCATCTCCGATAATCTCGGCTGGCTCATAAATGCCGATCTCGTCACGCAGCCATTCCGAACCTGAAAGAACGGAAGTGACATACAGCTCACCCGTAGTCAAATCGCAGGCAGCCAGAGCCATCATCCCGTCCTGCTCGGTCACGCAAACGAGGTAGTTGTTACTTTTGTCCGTAATAATTTTGCCGTCCATTACTGTACCCGGTGTGACAACGCGGACAATATCCCGGCGCACCATGCCCTTTGTTACGGCGGGATCATCCAGCTGCTCGCAAATCGCAACTTTGTAGCCCTTTTCGATCAAACGCTGTATGTAACCTTCCGCGGCATGGTATGGCACTCCGCACATCGGAATGCGCTCTTCGCCCCCACCCTCACGGCCGGTTAAAGTAATCTCAAGCTCTTTCGAAGCCAGAACCGCATCCTCGAAGAACATTTCATAAAAATCGCCCAGCCGGAAAAAAAGGAAAGCGTCCTTTGCCCCTTCTTTGACCTTTAAATACTGTTCTATCATCGGCGTATATTTTGCCATCATTGACCTCCATACCTATCTTCTGTGTTCTCTATTATAACAGAAACCTGCAAGGCAAAGTCACCCCGGGAAGTCACAATAAGCGAACACTAAGAGAACACCAGAGCTGGAACGCTGCCTGCATCGGGTGCATTACAGATATTGTTAATTATAGCCATTGAAGATCAACATGACCATATGATGTGCTTTTTCAATAATTTGCTGTAAAATTATAAAGGAATTATTATACATTACTGAAACTGAAGGAGGTACAAGCTTGATACGCAAACTAAATGAAGCCGACCGGGAAGATTTGATGGAACTGGTAGGCAAAAATCCGGCTATCAATTTATACATTATCGGAGACGTGGAAAATTTCGGGTTCGAGCAGGATTTCATGGAGCTTTGGGGAGAAAGTGACTCTGTAGACGGGCCGTTAAAAGCAGTGATACTGCGTTTCTACGGAAGTTATTTGCCATATTCAGAGGGGCCTTTTGATGCGGAGGGTTTTGCGGAACTGTTGCGCAGAAACAAAAACGCCGAAATGATCTCAGGCTCTTTAGAGGTTGTGCGGACACTCAGTAAATGGTTGAATATCCGGCAGGAAAAAGAGATGCTTTTCGCCGAGCTGACAGAGATGAATGAGGAAATCCGTACAGCGGCATCCGCTCCTGTGCCCATCCAAAAAGCTACAACACAGGATGTGGATGCCATTTGTACATTGACGGATGTTATTACAGAGTTTACCAGCAGTCCAGAGGATGCTCGTAAAACTCTGCTCAAAACGCTGGAAAGCGGAACCGGCCGCACCTACTTCGTGGAACAGAACGGGGAAGTAATTGCTACCGCGTCAACCGCGGCGGAAAATTCCCGGTCAGCGATGATAGTCGCCGTAGCCACCCATCCGGAATACAGAGGACAAAAATTAGCTTCACAGGTAGTCGCACAGCTTTGTGCCGATATTCTGGCCGAGGGAAAATCGCTATGCCTTTTCTATAACAATCCTCAAGCAGGCTTAATCTACAAAAAGCTCGGTTTCCGCGATATCGACAAATGGTCCATGACTTATCTACATAAAGAAAATCAACTTACAGGCGCAGGTGCATAAGCCTCAGGGCGACAGAATTCCCAACCTGATTACCGCTGATTCCTCATGGACTCTTTCCCGGTCCACAGCGGACGGATATCCCGCGATTCATCCCAGGTCTGTTCCGCGGAGATGCAGCGGAACAGCGGTTCCACGTAAGGGGCGGCGCGCGCGTAGCCGTCCAGTGCGCGAAGCTGGGCCTGCAATGGAGCCCAGGCGGCGCGCAGCAGATCTTTGCTGCCGCTGTAATAGGCGGCATGCAGCTCTTCCCGGTCCAGCGGGCGCTGCGTCAGGTCTTCATAGCGGCTCACGATCAGGTGAGCCAGGAAGACCGCGCCTTTGGCGATGACCGGGGACACCAGGAAGCTCGGCAAGGTCCGGTATTCAAAGCCGCCATGCGGCTGAATACGGAAATCGCCGAGCACCCCGTAACGCGGACGCCGCGCCGCAGCCCGGGCGTCCTCCAGCAGCAGCAGCGGCAACGCCAAGTAGTTGTCGAGCGCGCGCAGCAGCGGCGCCGTCAGCCGGACGCCGCTGAAGTGCAGGTGGCCGCCGAGGGCCCAGCCCCGCAGCGGCATGCCTCCCGCCCGCCAGCGGAGCGAGCGGTCGGATACCATCCGGTCCGCCGTGGCTGCGGCGGACATCAGCTGCGCCAGCAGTGCGCGCGGTTCCCCGCGCGGCGCAGGGCGCAGCTCAGCGACCGGGAACATGCCGCGCGTTCCCGGAGGTCCGGCGTCGCAGCCCGCGACGCCGTCTACGGGCAGGAACCGCGACGCGGGCACGACGCGGCCGGAGGTTTCCCGGAGCAGAAGAAACTCCGGGTCCATGCCCATCAGCATGCCTGGACGGCCAGGCAGCTCCCGGGCCAGCTCGCGGGCCAGCGCCAGCGACGCTGTACAGTAAGGCTCCGGCAGCGGCTTGCCGGCAGGTTCTGCGAGCGGGAGGATTTGTTCCACAAGGTATCGCCTTCCGCCCATAGCCTTTAGCCGGACTTCACCGCTGTCCAGCCCCAGACTGTATAAAGCTCTAACAGCAATTCCCCTCACCAGTCCGGCAGTTCCGCGCCGCTCCGGGCCGGGACTGTAATGCGCCTGTTCACCGAGTATTCCGTAATCTCCGGGATTTCCAGGGTCTCCATGATCTCCATGGTTATCAATTTCACCCTCATCTAGCAAGCTAACACCGGTACCCCCGGACACACTATCTCCACCGATTGAGGTAGCTGGGCGGGAATTCCCCGCTGCAGCACTCATGGCCCGGCCGGTACCCAGTGGTGTGGTCTCAAGCACTGCCAGATTGAATACCTTAACCAAGTATTGCTGTTTGTGTCTGTCCATATCAGGACCCTTCTTATATGTATGGCCATTTGCAACAGCTATTCTTCCGGCTTGCCCTGCATCCCTCTCCAAGCGATTCCCGCCGGCAGACAGAGCAGCCTCCAGTCCACAGCGCCGCAGCCGGAGCTCTTGTTGCTCCGGAGTTAGCTGCAGGTACTCCTTTAACCCTTCATTCACGCTGGCTCCTCCCTAGTGGTTCGTTCCCCTAACTTTAGATCTTCCAGTTCTTGATGCTGAAAAATAAATAAAAAATAAAAAGGAGGGCATTCGCCCTCTCGCCGCCGCCCTCACTACATATAATGGATTATAACCCACCCGATATTCAGTTGGCGGCGGCGCATTCCTTCCTTACAGCTCATCATCCAGGGCGTCAGGATCCAGATCATCGAAATCAAAGCTTTCACCGTCGAAATCGTAATCCTTGTCTTCCGGATCATCCGTTTGATCAGTGACAAACACGCGAACCTTGGTCTCAGCCACCAGTTCCGCTTCGAATTCCCGCTCTACGCGAAGCGTCACACTGCCGCCGCCCGGAGAGACACCGGCTTCCACACAATTTGGTTCCTGCGTTGCCTCCGCAGAGACCTCTACCGTGGAAGCACGGTGTCTCGGATCCAGATACGACAGCGGAATGAGCTCCACGTAGGAGACCGTTTCCTTGGCTACCTCGGTCTGCTTGTTTTTGTCGTACGAATACCAGATGTTCACATCGTAAGTACCGATTACTTCGATTCCGTTTCCGGCGGCAACCGCTTCGTACTGGTGGTTAATAATCCAAGCCCCCAGAATACTTGTCGGATGATGTGGCGGAGTCACGGTATGAGTTGCGGTAGAGAACTTACGACCTTTGCCGCAAATTGCCTTCGTAATGATCTCCCTTGTTTGACGTTTATGACTTAATGACATCTTTAAACCTCCTCCATACAATCATTCACTATCAAGTGTATGCACGTTCTGGGCATTTGTTGATTGTTAGAGTAGAAATAAATTTGGGTAAGCCCTCCATGCGCCCCGTTATAAGATTCATAGTTCATTTTATTGCAATAATCCCCTGGTTATGAGTACATAGCAAAAAACGGACAGCCCACAGGCAACCGTAGACCTTCCGTCAAGTCGTAACTCCACTCCTGCTATTACAGCCCGTTATTCTTCTTACCAGAAAGGCAAAGACACCCGCAGCAACCGCCTGCGGGTGTCTTCATACGAGGTGTTATAACGGTATTACCCGCATAATCCCCAAATCTCGGTGCCTGCTGAGATCAATGAAATCCTCATCAATATTAACCAATGGCCGCAGCGGATCATGCGCGAGAATCATGATGATTTTGCCTATCCGCCCATCCGAGAGCACTACTTCATTGCCTATCATTGACTGCATCAGCTTATTGATAAAGACACTGCAAATATAAGGGTCAAGCTTGCCGTAGACATTATCCTCCATCTGCCTCAAAACCTCATATAAAGGCGAGGCCTTCCGGTAGTAGCGGTCAGAAGTCATCGCATGGAAAATATCCACCACAGCAACTATTTTACTGAAATCAGTAATCCGGTGGCCCAGAACACCAAAAGGGTATCCGCTGCCATCCATGCGTTCATGATGCTGCAGCGCAACGAGTGCCTGCATATGATTGGTTCCGACCGTATCCCTGATCATCTCGTATCCGATAGTGGTATGCTTTTTCATCATCGCAAGCTCTTCTTCATTCAGGGGTCCGGGCTTGGACAGAATTTCAGCAGGTATCATAATTTTCCCGATATCATGAAGCGTTGCGGCAATGGTCAGCATACTTAGTTCTTCCGGTTTCAGCTTGAGCCACTTCCCCAGAAGTGTAGACAAAATTCCGACTGCAACATTATGTCTGTATGTATAATCATCCTTGGACTGCAACGCAGCCAATATTCCGTAAAAATCGTTTTTCTCACTAACCCGCTGGATAAAGGGAATGACTTCATTGCGCAGCTCAATCATGGGCAGCCGTTTGCTCTTGTTAAAACGTAGTTGCTCAAAGATACTCTCCATCGCAGACGTACACTCGTCAACCGCAATCTGATAGAAAGCTGCACTGTCCACTTGAACCACATCATGCGGCTCGAGAAAGATCTTGTGCTGACTGATCAGACGGATATGATCACTGCTTAACAAAGTCAGTGCGGGCAGAACAAACACGCCATTATGGTTGAAGAGATTCTCAACAAGCTGTTTACCGATATATTGTTCATTGCTGTTGTTCAATAGTCCTCACCTACCTGCGCAGAAATTCACCTATGCGAACCGTCTGCAGTAATTGGAACTTTCACTGCCCCATCTTCTAATGAATAACACATTAATCCTGTTGCCTGAACAAAAACTGAACGACGGGACAATTACCAGCTCACTTTTAGTTCTTACATATCTTATCGTTATTTTACGCAGCAATGTTAATACCTCACTGACATTTACATATTATAGATTACGAGGGGCCACGGAAAGCGGCCGGTCGTTTCAACGGTTTGGCTTCAACCGGAACCTTATGGCGTTTGGCAATTTTCAGATAAAGTGCCAGCTCCCGGCAGAGCTGCAGAATCGCAGAACGGACCTCGAACTCTTCACGGGTTTCCGGCAGCTCCATCCGCTCGAACTCCTGCTCAAGCGCATCCAGCAGCCGCTCCGTCCGTCCGGTGTATTCCTCTGCCAGTACATCATTAGAAAGCTGATCGAACAATTCGGCAACCATATCTCCATGCGGCAGCTGACGGTACACCTGGGAGAGCAATTGCATCATATTCTGGATCGACTCCAGTTGCTCCTTTCGCATATAGAAATAAATATTCCAGGCCTCATCGGGATGAATCACATGATTTTCCATTTCCCTGGACGCAGCCGTAAGTCCCCGCTGCACGGCCTCGTTCGCGCCGATAAGCTCCTTACCGTCCCATACATAACCCGGGTCCCGCAGCGTCCTTGCCATTTGTACAAATATGATCGAAAAGTACTTGTCGACCTCCTTGCGGATACCCGCAATTACCCCGCCAGTCTGCGGCATATAGATCAGATTGACCAGACCCGCCGATCCCAGACCCACTACCAGCAGCTCAATCTGCTGCAGCAGAACATGAAGTGACAGCTCAGCTTGTCCGAACACGCGGAACACGATTACCGAGCTGGTAACGATGCCCTCCTTAAAGCCCGATTTAACGATCAGCGGAAAACCGAACAGTACATACAAGCCAAGTACCCAATAATGAAAGCCCAGGGTGAAAAACAGAATACAGCCTAAAAAGAGTCCCACAAGCGAGGCTGAGAAACGCGCCATTATCGTTCGGAGACTCCTTTTACGTGTAGTTTCCACTCCGAGGATTGCAAGCAGGCCCGCGCTTTGCGCGTTGGGTATACCTATAGCTGCTGCCAGCAGAATGGACAGCAGCGTTGCCGCCGCTGTTTTGATAATTCGAAATCCCATGTAAATACCTCTCCTTGGCGTTTCATCGTTCAGGTAAAGATATAAACATGGTACAAGATTTTCCGGGGAGACACAATATGACATGTTTCTCACCGCCTCGACAACAACAGCTTCTCCACATAGACGACCATCTGGTACATCGCCGTAGCCACCGCTGCAATAATCAGCAGACTGGACATGACAAGAGTGAAATTGAACACCTGAAAACCATATATGATCAGATATCCAAGCCCCGACCTTGCGACTAAAAATTCACCGACAATTACACCCACCCAGGACATGCCAACGTTTACCTTCAAGGTTGAAACAACCGTAGGAAAGGATGCCGGCAGGATAACCTTAAAGAACTCCTGTACTCTGGTCGCCCCAAACGACCTGACCACCTTCACGAGATTCGGGTCTACGCTGCAAAAGCTGTTATATACAACAAGTGTCGTAATGAGAACAGTGATGGATAAAGTAGTGATCACGATTGCGGTAAATCCGGCACCGAACATCACGATAAAGATAGGCCCCAGCGCAACCTTAGGCATACTGTTAAACACGACCATGTACGGGTCAAGCACCGCTGATAAAAAAGGCGACCACCAGATGATCACTGCCAGCAATGTTCCAAGCAGCGTTCCGAGTACAAAGCCGACCACGGTCTCCCCTACGGTAATCCCCAAATGCGGCCAGAGGCTTCCGCTAATCATGTCTTCCCAGATCTGACGGAAGACCTTCGTCGGATAGCTGAACAGCAGTTCGTCAATCCAACCCAGCCGGGCTCCTGCTTCCCATAGCAGAAAAAACAGCAGCAGCAGACTGCCCCGCACGGCCATGACTCTGCTCTGCCAGCGTCGTTTTTTCTTCCTGTAATCGCTATGCTTCTGCTCCAGCCATTGTGCGCGGGAAGCGGTTATTTCGCTTTGCTGACTTGATTTCACACGTCTTCCCTCCCAGCCGACTCCATTTCCTTCCAGACTCCATGAAAAAGCTCCGCGAAACCGGGCAAGTCCCTCGCATACAGCGGGGGTGTATTGCGGATTTCCTCCGGAACGGTAAATATTTTACGTATTCTCCCCGGGTTCCGCTGCAGCAGAATCACCCTGCTGCTGACGGCGATTGCCTCTGACAGATCATGGGTAACCAGAACCGCCGTGGTTCCGCGGCGGCGCAGTGTCTCCGATACCAGATCCTCGAGCTGCAGCTTGATCTGATAATCAAGCGCAGAGAACGGCTCATCCAGCAACAGCAGCCCCGGGTCGGTGGCCAGTGTCCGTACCAGTGCCACACGCTGGCGCATGCCGCCGGACAGCTGTGACGGATAGGCTTGCTCCTTGCCCTCCAGCCCCATATCCTTCAGCAGCTCCAGCGTCTTTTGACGTGTGTTTTCGTTCAGATTTCCGGTGAGCTCCAGTCCAAGTAGCGCGTTGTCCAGGATCGTCCGCCATGGAAAAAGGTAATCTTGCTGGAGCATATACCCTACCTCCGGGGAGGGTCCCTTGAGACTATGTCCGTTAACGAACACTTTGCCGCGGGATGGACTGAGCAGCCCGGCAATGATCGACAGCAGTGTCGTCTTGCCGCAGCCGCTAGGCCCGACGAGACTGACGAACTCCCCTTGTTCAACACTGAGGCTGAGGTCCTCAATGGCCAGAGAAGCCTCGCGGTCACCCAGATAGGCATGCGTCACTTCCTCCAATTGCACTACTGGCAGCATATCAGCCCCTCCTAACCCTTAATCAATTTGACGAAGACAACGCCTACTTGACGTTGTCTTTCGCTTTTTCCGCAAAGCTGTTGTTCACAATTTTCTCCGCCGGAACCCGCTCTTTCAGCTCTCCGGCATTATCCATCACATCCAGCAGATTGTTCCACTCTTCGTTGTCCACGACCGGATCCACGGCATAGGTGTCCTGCTCTTTATAGCGCTTGATCGCGGAGATCACAATCTCACGCTCCGTTTTATCAAAATACGGAAGTACCGCATCGGCAATCTCTTCCGGACTATGCTCTTTCACCCATAGCTGTGCACGCTGGATTGCATTGGTAAATTTTTGCATAGTATCAGTATTTTTTTTGATATAACTCCCCTTGGACATAAAAGCCGTATAAGGAAGATAACCGCTCTCCACCCCAAAGGATGCCACCACCTGGCCCCGGTCTTCACTCTCAAAAATGGAAGCCTGCGGCTCAAACAGCTGTACATAATCACCTGTCCCGGAGGCGAAGGCACCGGCAATATTGGCGAAGTCGATATTTTGAATCAGCGTGAGATCCTTTTCGGCATCAATCCCTTTGTTAAACAAAGTAAAGGCACCCGCCATTTGCGGCATTCCCCCTTTTCTTTGTCCGAGGAAGGTCGACCCCTTTACTTTATCCCAGTTAAAGTCCGCATCCGGTTTGCGGGCGAACAGGAATGTACCGTCCCGCTGGGTCAGCTGGGCAAAAGTGATAACGGGATCATCCGCTCCCTGCTGATAGACGTAAATTGAAGTTTCTGGACCAACAAGCGCCACGTCAACGGCTCCTGAGAGCAGTGCAGTCATTGTTTTGTCACCGCCGGGTATGGTCTGAAGCTCAACATCCAGCCCTTCTTCCTTGAAGAAGTTCTGGGATAATGCCACATATTCGGGCGCATAAAAGACGGATCGGGTGACTTCGCCGATCTTCACTTTTACCGCAGCCGAGTCTCCGCCGCAGCCGGCGAGCACTGAAAAACACAAGGCGAGAATCATGAGCGACAGCGACAGCTTTTTCTTGTTTTTCATTCTTCATTCTCCTTTCTTCCCGGGTCTTTTGCCCTTGCTTGCAGCATATGCGAATGCCTACGAAAAGGTTAAAGAGTATGTGTAGTATCGTTTGCGCTTCATTATAGAACTTCAAAGTGAAAGAACTGGCGAATATTTCGGTTCCTTGTATGAAATTATTTTAATGAAAGTACGATTTTCCGCATAAACACGAGATATCAGAAGAATACAAACAATAATCAATGATATATCACTATAAATCTTCATAAATCGCTTAATTCGTTAATTTTTCGTTTGTGCAAACGTTTTACCAAAATCATGCATTCGACTAAGATATCAATAAAGCGCTTATCACATCAACATACTAATGAAGCTATTTATTGGAGGGGTCCGCAACAGATGCAGCGCCAGCCTTTAACCTTGACTAACCGCCGCATGATGTGCACTTTGGCCATCGCAGGCATAACTGCTGCCCTGCTTGCCGGATGCTCTGACAACAACAGTACAAGCGCCGTCCAGCCTACCGCTTCTACGGCACCAGAACTTTCACTCGCGGCGCGTATATCGTAGGGGAGGTATGGGAGAATTCAGCTGTTTCCGTAGGGGCCTATCTGGATCAAGCATTTGATTCGGGGTTTAATTTCGGCCTGGCCGAAGCAGTGCTGAATTCTGCCAATACAGAAAAAGACAGTGGGATTGCCTTTACTCTGGAGCGAACTTATAAGCTATATTCGCAGATTTCAGGGGGAGCCTTTACAGATGCCACTTTCCTGAATAATCATGATAAGAACAGAGTTATGAGCCAGCTTGCGAACAATCCGGATCATGCCAGAATGGCCGCCGCTATTCTGCTGACCTTACCGGGCAACCCGTTTATTTATTATGGGGAAGAGATAGGAATGCTTGGAGTGAAGCCCGATGAAGGCCTCCGTGAGCCTATGAAATGGACTGCCGATGGTCAAGGAGATGGCCAGACCACCACTTGGGAGCAGGCGAAGAATAACGCCGCTAATTCCGGTGCTGATGTGGAGAGTCAGCTGCAGAACAGAGGTTCTCTGCTGGAGCATTACCGTCAGCTTATTTCCTTGCGCAATGAAGTACCTGCACTGAGAGACGGTGGAATTCGCGAATATTCTTCCGGAAACAGTGGCATTATGGCCTTCGAACGGATCACTGCCGGAAAGCAGGTATTGGTGGTTCACAATTTAACTGGCGGGACACAGAACATTCCGCTACATCCCGGCACGAACACCGTTACTTATTCTTCTATACTCAAGACGCTCCGGGGAGAAGCGGGTCTGGCGGACAGCATGCTTACACTGCCTGCTTATTCCACAATCATTCTGGAGTAAACACTGGAGATGTTTGCTGTACCCACTCATAGAGAGCAGAGCATATCTGCGCTTTCGTAACTGGAATGGCAACCATCCAGTCCTCCGCGGCTTCGCAGCTCATACGCAGCAGCCAGCCGCTGGAAGTATCTTCAATAAAAAAGGCATGCTGAAGCTTACACTCCTCTTTACTGCGTGAACACAGCTTAAGCTCTCCTTCAGCCGTTTTGTTCTTCATGACCTTCGCAAGCTGTGCGGATTGCAGCAAATCCCCTGTTTCCGCTGTCAGACATTCTGCCAAAAAACACAAGCTGTAGGTTGCGGCGCTTTCCTTTAGCTCCTCATATCTCCGTCTGGACAGATGCAGACACGGTACATCCTCTACGCTAAACTCTTCAGGCTCAAAGCAATTAAACAGATAATAACAAGCGCGCTGCACCTTCTGTGGATCGCTCAGTCTATAGACGAAGGAATCTGAGGGCTCAATGCCTGCGATCAATGTTATATCCTTATGTACCTGCAGGCAGATATCCTGCACTTGATCACCTTCACAGTATTTTAACCGGCATATTCGGTCCGCGGATGCTGCCATTTGCATCAGATCCGAAATTTCCTTCCCCGCTGGCTTATCTGGGAACAGAAAATTAGCTAAATATACCTTATCCTTTTTATTCACATTGATATATCCTTCCCGGATCCCGCTAACATTGGAATCACACTGCAATAAAAAAAGTCCCAAACTATAAAACTTGTAATCTTTATGTTATCATAAGCTAATTTTAAGGTAAAATTAAGAAACGAGGGGTATGATCTATATCATGAAATACTTGTAGCGAGGTGATTTCAAAATGAGAATGCTCATCACATTTCAGAACAAGCTTGTACCTGTGTACTTCACTACAGAAAACAAACAGCCCACCCAGAAGGTTATCCGGTTGCTGAACAGCACACTGGAGCTAAAAATCCAGAAGGGCAAAAGTGCTCTGCAGAAATGCTTAAATTCTCTGATTAGTATCGAAATTAAAGGCTCTGAAGCTATATTGCACAGTTATAGTGAAAATGATTCATTGGCGCTATCCCTCTATTAATTAGAGGGGTTGTTTTTTTGTACAGAAAAAAAGCACACCCCTTCATTAAGATGGGATGTGCTCTGCTCGCTCTATATGTTGGCCGGGTATCTGTACTTCAGCGGCATATCTTCAACTAATCCGGTGATTTCTGTTCTCTTCCTTTTCTGCCTTCTGAATCCGCAGTTTGAACAACTTCACTAAGTTGCGACGAGTCTGCTCTTCGTGACAGTTGTCCAGTTTTTTAATGATAAAACGGTCGATGGACATGTCAATCGCTCCTTCTTCAATAAGTTGTATTGCCAACCTGAGGTGAGGAAATCATTTCCTTTAATCCTTGTAACACCTATATAACCGGGTCCTGAATTCCTTAAACTTTGCCCAAAAATGAAAAAAAAGCTGAGTCAAAGCGGTTTCACTACATATTGATGTTCTGCCAAAAAAACAATTCGTCCATTAAGAGATGTAGTAGCCCTGCAAAGAAAAGGCCTTTGCTGTCGAGCAAATAAAAATTTGTTTCGACTGTTATTTACAAACTAAATATTAAATGCTATATTATTGATAGTAAGTATTAAATATATATCTAAGGAGAAATCATAATGTCTAATGTACTTTTCATCAAAGCCAATAACCGCCCTGCAGATCAATCCGTAAGCGTTCAGCTTTACAACGAATTCCTGGCAAGCTACAAGGAGTCCCACCCGCAAGACGAAATCACTGAACTGGATTTGTTCGCAGAGCAACTTCCATATTATGACAACACACTGATTACCGGTGTTTATAAAGCTGCTCAAGGCTACGAAGCTACTCCTGAAGAAGCTGCCGGCGCTGCACTGGTTAAGAAATACCTGAATCAGTTCCTTGCCGCTGACAAAGTAGTATTTGCTTTCCCGCTCTGGAACATGACTGTTCCGGCTGTACTTCATACTTACATCGACTACCTGAACCAGGCAGGCACCACATTCAAATACACTGCTGAAGGTCCAGTTGGCTTGCTGACTGACAAAAAAGCTGCTGTACTCAATGCCAGAGGCGGCATCTATTCCGAAGGACCGGCAGCAAGCGCTGAAATGGCTGTTAACTTCATCATGGGCAACCTGAACTTCTGGGGCTTCAAAGATACTACTCAAGTGATTATTGAAGGCCACAACCAGAACCCTGCACAATCCGCAGAAATCATCGCGAGCGGTTTGCAACTGGCCAAGACTGCTGCTGCATCGTTCTAAGAACACACCAGTATTAAAGGTCCGGTTCTAAAGATAGACATCCGCACTTTAATTAGGTATATGCATTGCAATTAGCCGGACTTTTATTTATATATAGCAAGGGCGCAGCTTCTCTGGAGCTGCGCCTTTGCGTTACAAGAGGGTCTCCTTACAGCCATTCTAAGGCTTCAAGGGACCCTCTTGTTCAGGTTACTGTTGCTTAATTATACTGTTCCTCAATATTCCTCCAGCTCCCGGCGCCAGCCGGAATTTCTGGAACGGGAAGGCGCTGCCTTGGTCGCAGCGGCTGCTGTTTTCCGCTTCTGCTTCACCTCTTTGCTGCTCTGGTATAGCAGCTCCTTCTGGGTTTTGCGGTAATTCAGCAGCCGTTTCTCTTCCAGCGCACCGTTTGATACTGCCGCAAGAACTGCGCAGCCCTCTTCACGTTCATGTCTGCAATCGCTAAAGCGGCAATCTGCTGCCAGACTGCTGATATCCCCGAATGCGAGATCAAGTCCGCCTTCATCCTCCCACAGCTGCAGCTCGCGCATTCCCGGGGTATCGACAATGATACCGCCGTCCGGGAGGATGAACAGTTCCCGGTGAGTGGTTGTGTGCCGCCCCCGGCTGTCCCCTTCCCTGACATCCTGGGTGAGCTGCAGGGTTGCTCCGCTAAGCCAGTTAACCAGCGTTGACTTCCCGCAGCCCGAGGAGCCGGTCAGGGCCACTGTCTGACCGCTGCCAATATAGGGCAGCAGTTTATCCCGCCCGTCTCCGAGCAAGGCGCTGACTGCGTACACGGCCACTCCGGGTGCTGCCCGCTCCATCTCTGCAATTTTGCTCTCTGCATCATCACACAAATCCGCTTTGGTCAGCAGGATCACCGGGTTTGCCCCGCTGTTCCAGGCCATGATCAGATATCTTTCCATCCGCCGGACATTAAAATCATCATTTAACGCACTGACAAGGAATAAAGTGTCTACGTTGGAGGCCACAATCTGTTCCTCATTTGTATTTCCCGCCACCTTCCGCGAAATCACACTTTGCCGGGGCAGCACGCCATGAATAACGGCATGTTCTCCACCATCCATCATCGCCAGCGACACCCAGTCACCGATTGCCGGATAATCCCCGGAATCGGTTAAGGTATGTCTGAGCCTGCCTGCCAGCTCACCCCAGGTTTCTCCCGTTTCCGTCATAACCCTGTACTTGCTGCCGAAATCGCCAACAATTCTGCCGGGTACAAATGTTTTGTTTTCCAGACTTTGATGCAGTTCGTTCCACTTGTTCATCCAGGTTTCATTCCAGCCATATTGTACTATTGTCATCTAAATCCTCCTGATTGTTTAGTTCGTACACTCCCGGCCCGGCTTCGAAAGAAGCCGGCGGCGGAAATAAATCACTTCGTTTCTTCTGACTAACGTGTATTACGGGAACACAAAAAGCCGCCGGAATCCTCATTCCGGCGGCGGACTTCACAGAAACTCTCCCCTGCACTATGGCAAGGGACAATTTCTGTGAAGTCAAGATCAGAGCATGCTATTCCTCCTCCGAAGAGGAGAACCAGCACATTTCTGAGCGTGAATCCGGTATGCACGAATACAATAACCGTATCCGTACTTACCGATCCACGCAAAAAAGCCGCCGGAACACATACGGTTCCCGGCGGCTCTAAAAGGCATCGTAGAGCTTACCCGCAAAGCTGCGTGTTACTTACACTGCAGCTGCTGTTCCCGGAAGACACGTATCCACAACAGTTGTTACCAATCGCGCAATTGCAATATAAACTGTCATATAACATCGTCTCCTTCCGAACTAATATGCTGTAATAATAAACTTGCCGGCAGCATATTGTCAACAGCAAAGCTAAAGAATTCCCTTCAACTCATCAAGCTCATGGATGGTTTTCCATGGATGCACATCCAGCTTGTCATCCCATTCATGATTACGCTTCAGCCAGATTGTTTCCATACCTGCCTTGCCTGCACCCCAGATATCGTTCACCGGATGATCGCCGATGAACAGCGTCTGTTCCGCTGTTGTGCCCAGACGCTCAAGTGCAAGACGGTAAATTGCCGGATCCGGCTTGCTGATTCCTGCTTCGCCGGAAATGACTATTGTTTTAAAGAAGCCGCGCAGTCCAAGAAGATCGATTTTGCCATATTGGATCTGTTTCTTGCCGTTCGTAACCAGACCTAGAATATAGCCCTGCTCCCGGCAGTAGTTCAAAATATCTTCGGCGTACTTCATAAGCGCTCCGTGCCCGGTGTAGGTCTCATCATAATAGGTCCGGATGTCCGCAGCCGACACTGCCTTCTCCCACGGCAGCACCTCGCTGAGCTCGGCAAAAAAACCATCCTTGTCCCGGTACCCGTCGGCATCCCGTACAATAATATCCTCTACTACCCGCTGCGCTTCTTCCGGCTGCAAATGCCCGAGGAGATCACGTACAAATTGTTCGCTGAAACTGCGGAAGGTTGAATCGCGGTCCATGAGCGTGTTATCCAGATCAAACAGAAGTGCTTGTACTTTGTTCATGCAATAATTCTCCTAATCTATGAATTCTTCCGGAACGTGTTACCAGAAATTCATTGTACTATGCCAACATGAACAAAGAAAAGACCGTTCTGCTGACAGGCGCCTCAGTGCCCCTCAACTGAACAGTCTTTCTAGTGTTAATTGTAAATCGTTCATTCATTCAAAATGCTCGGGCCGATGGGTCAGCATCATCTCTTCCTCCGTGATGTACAGGGGAAATGGCGGTGTTTCTTTCAGATAACGTTCAGTGTGCAGCAGGCGGTAATGAACCTCCGGCAGCCAGGCATCCTCGAGCAGCGGCAGCTTGCCGGTGTCGTTGATATAATTATCCACAGCCGACTGAACCATATCAATATAATAAGGCACCATCTTGTCAGCTTCCTCAAAAATTTCGAACGTTTCCCGCGACATGTAAAACTTCTGATGAGGCACTCCGCCCAAATATCTCTTGAGCCGGATAAGGTCAATGCTCTTATCCTCCAGAATCAGTGCGGTACGGTTGATCGGAGCAGGCATATCTTCTTCAAATTGCCTAACAGCTTGCTTGATCTGCGGCAAAGTAACAGTGAGATGAATGGGAGGTGTATTTTTTTTCGCGCGTTTGAATATCATACTGAAAGTCTCCTTTCGAAGTATATGTCAGATAACGCTTACAATTCCAGTTTATTCGTTATTCGGACATTTAATCAGTCGAACCTTCAATTGTCACAAAAAATCCCCATTTATTAGATCATTATTTGACATTTTCCCAGTGAGTCCACATCTCCGGCGGGTTAAGCTCATATTTGTCATTTTCCCGGTACATAAACTGGTGCATGATGAACTCCCGGCGGATCGTGGCATAATCCTCATGGAATGGTCTGATAAACTCGTTGATTTCTTTTTCCGTATACACTACACCGGGTTCAAGCTTCTCAACCATATATTGCAGTGCGATCAGCTTCTTCTTGTATTGTGCGGGAATCTGGCGCAGCCGGCCGTCTTTGGCAAAAAAGTTGCGCAGCACTGAATCCTTCAGGCTCTTTTCCGTAGATAACTCGTCCATATCTTCTGCCCCCTTGGCAAAAATAAATCTAAGCGATGCCTCTGAACCGGCCTCGATAAACTCAGGGTTCAACGAAAAGTAAACCGTATTCTTGTCTCTGCGTTCCTTGATCATTGCGGCCTCCCGGAGCTTGGCGGCATGATGTGTTACGGTAGGCTGTGATAAATTAAGTTTCTCCGCCAGCGCCTGTCCGTGCACCTCCCCCTTGGACAGCAGCAGCAGCATGCGCAGGCGTGTCGGGTCGGATAAAGCTTTATGGTAATTCACAATTTTCTCCAGCTGCATCGGGGTCACTCTCCTATAACATTTACAAGCAATTTTTACGATTAAACTATGTTTAGATATATATCTAATTATACTCCAATCCAATCTCGAGAGCAATAACGATTAGCTGAATATGCTGCACAGATAGCAAAAACATTAAATTTAAGGTACGATTTAGAGAAAAGAAAGTATACATCAGGAGGTTGCCATCCATATGAAAGACGTCATTATTATCGGGGCAGGTCCCTGCGGGCTTTCGGCCGCAATGGAATGCCAGCGCCAAGGGCTGTCCAGCCTGATCATTGAAAAAAACTTTATTGTTCACTCCATTTATCTGTATCCGACCAGCATGCAGTTCTTCAGTACAACCTCTTTATTGGAGATTGGTGATGTGCCCTTCACCTCACCCAATGACAAGCCTTACCGCCATGAAGCACTCGTCTATTACCGCCGCGCCGCCGAGCAGCATGGACTCGAGATTGCCGCTTACGAAGAAGCGCTCTCAGTCGAACGTCTGGAGGACGGAAGTTTCGCTGTACATACGATCACTAAACGGGGGGAACAGCTAACCCATGCAGCCTCAAACGTGGTGATCTCCACCGGTTACTTCGACCAGCCCAATATGATCGGCATCCCCGGGGAGGAGCTCCCTAAGGTCACGCACTATTTCGGTGAAGCCCATCCCTATACGGGGATGAAGGTTACTGTCATCGGCGGCAGCAATTCTGCTGTGGATGCGGCACTTGAGTTAATGCGGGTGGGCGCTTCCGTAGATATGGTCTACCGGGGAGCCAGCATTTCGCAGAACATCAAACCGTGGGTACGGCCTATCTTTGAAAGCATGGTAGCTAAAGAAAAGATAACGCTCCATCTGGAATCACGGGTAACCGAAATTACACCCGGTTCAGTCATTGTTACTAAATCAAACGGTGAGACACTTGAACTCGACAATGATTTTGTACTCGCCTTAACCGGCTTCCGCCCCAGCAGGACACTTCTGTCTTCCGCAGGGGCAATAATGGACGACGAACAGGATAAACCTGCCTATAACCCGTCCACGATGGAAACTAACATCCCGGGACTTTATGTAGCCGGTGTTATCGCCTCCGGACGCAATGCCAATGAGGTATTCATCGAAACCGGACGGGGCCACGGGAAGCTGATTGCAGATCACATCATTTCAAAACGGCTTACTTAGAATAAGGAGTGTTTCGTTACGATGGATATCACCTCGCTCCTCCTGCTGGGCCTCGCAGCCCTCGGCATTATCAGCAGCAATTCACCGGTAACGATCGCAATGGTTGTGCTGCTGCTGCTGAGGGTGCTTGGACTGCAGCAGGCTTTTCCGTGGCTGGAAAAGTATGGCCTGACTGTCGGGATCATCATCCTTACCATCGGTGTGATGACTCCGCTGGCGAGCGGTAAAATATCGCTGCAAATGATCTGGCATTCCTTTTACCACTGGAAATCGCTGCTTGCCATTGGGATCGGTATTCTTGTTGCCTATTTGGGTGGGCGTGGAGCAGTGCTTATGGGCAGCCAGCCTACGATCGTTGCCGGCCTGCTGATCGGCACGGTTATCGGTGTCGCTTTCTTCAAGGGCGTACCCGTAGGTCCGCTGATCGCGGCAGGTATCCTCTCCCTGCTGATTGGACGTGGATAATGGTTTAAAGATGGAGACAGGCAGGCCACTCTGCTCACTGTGAGCGGAGTGGCCTGCCTGTTTGGTATGTCGGGATGCGGATGAAGCTTATAAACCTGTTCCCTCAACCCGGTATTTTTCCTCGAGTTCTGAGCGGTAATGGGGGTCATAGCGAATGAGCTTGGGAAGTGAGCAATCGAGCATTCCGCTGTTGCTGCCGTCCGGATGAGTGCTCGTTGGCTCAGTTAGGGCCTGTTCTTTGACTCTTCTAATGACCTCCTCGTCTATTTCTACCGTTTCCTCATCCACACTTTCTGCATCAACAATGCTAAGCGGGACGAGCACTGTATTACAGATCTCTATACCACTGTGATCTATGAGTGACACATCAATGCTCAAGCTGACTAAGCCGCAATCTATAGGCTGGATTGTATAAATCCCCAGTAAAAGGTCATTTGGCATTTCGGGCTGCTCAATAATGACTCTGCCACTGGTATCCTGTGGATAGCCCTTTACTTTCCCGTCCCAATGGACCCCTGCTGGAAGCTGCAGTTCAAGTACCGCTTGCTTCACCCCGCCAAGTGGCTCCAAATGGACCCAGAGGTGATTCATTCCCTCTTCATTCTCCAGCACAGATTTTGCAAGACGCACCTCAATCGTAATTTCTGCTCCAGTCATGGGGTGTTGCCCCCCTTCAGCAGCCGGTTCACCGTTTCAACCAGCTCGGACTTTAACGCTGCAGATATGCGCGGACTAACCGTAAGCATCACATCTTCATTAATGACTAGGGTCTCATTGCGGAAAATATGCTCCGTTTGGTAGAAACGCAGCCGTTCACCAATCTTAGCCACTTCCTCCGCAGGCAATCCCGTAAGCTTCTCTTGAATATCTGCCAGACTCTCCCCGCTTTTGGACAAGGTCAGGATCGCCCGCAAATATTCCAGATGCCGGTCGGTATAGACCCGTTTGTTGCCGGATAACTCCAGCGGTGGCAGAAGCCCGATTTGCGTATAGTACCGTATCGTTCTTAGATTCATATCCGGCTCTTCCCGCTGAACAAGATCGGCAAGCTGTTTGCCGGTATAGGTATTCATCCAACCATCCTCCCGTTCGCAAAAATGATTTAAACTTCCGACATTAGTTACACTTCGCTGTTATAGTTACAGTATACTGTAACTTAAATTCAAATGCAAAGAAAAAGCGGTTCCCGAAGGAACCGCATAGCAGTAAACTCTATTCATGCATCCAGCCGCTGTACATTGAACAGCCGGGCGTAACTTCCGTCAAGCGCCATAAGCCCTTCGTGGGTACCCCGCTCAGTGATCTCTCCATTCTCCAGCACAACAATCTGGTCTGCGTGGGTAATCGTGGACAGTCTGTGGGCGACAATCAGCGTTGTGCGCTCGGATGAAAGCGACTGGAGCGCCTGCTGGATCAGATGCTCCGATTCCAGGTCCAGTGCCGAGGTGGCCTCGTCAAGAATAAGCACCTTCGGGTCCTTGAGAAATACCCGCGCAATCGCCACGCGCTGTTTCTGGCCTCCCGACAGCTTCACCCCCCGCTCTCCTACCTCAGTATCATAGCCATCAGGAAGCTGCATGATGAAATCATGCGCGTTAGCCGCCTGCGCTGCAGAGACAATTTCCGCCTCACCAGCCGCCGGATTGCCGAAGAGAATATTCTCGCGCACCGAACCGCTGAACAGGAAATTATCCTGAAGCACCATGCCGACAGTCCGCCGCAGACTCTCCTGCGTCAGCCCCCGGATATCATGCCCGTCCATTCGCAGATTGCCTTTACTGATATCATAGAACCGCGGGATCAGACTGATTAGGGAGGACTTCCCCCCGCCGCTCATCCCTACAAAGGCCACCGTCTGTCCGGGATTTATCCGCAGATTGATATCTTTCAGCACATATTCGTTCTCATCGCCATACTTGAACCATACCTGATCAAACTCTATATCTCCTGATGGATTGTTCAGCGGCTTTGCTCCAGGCTGATCGACGATATCGTAAGGTTCGTCCAATAGCTCCATGACCCGCTCCAGCGATGCGGAGGCCTGAGTCAACACGGTGGAAGAATTGATCAGCCGCCGCAGCGGGGCATACATCCGGTCCAGGTAACCGAAAAAGGCAACAAATGTACCCAGCGTCAGATTGCCGTGTATCACCTGATATCCCCCATAACCGATCACAAGCAGCGGGGCGATGTCCGTTAAGGTATTGATAATAGCAAAGGTAACGGCATTCCAGCGCGTTTGGGCCATCGCCTTTTCCAGAAACTTGCCGTTGATAGCCTCAAATTGCTTCTGGTCCACCCGCTCCATCGTGAAGCTGCGGATAATCGCAATGCCCTGAATCCGCTCATGCAAATAGCCTTGAATCGCTGCCAGCGCCTGGGAACGGTCCTTGGTCAGCAGCTTGAGCCGCTTATAAAGTGTGTTCACGGCAATGCCGTACAGCGGCAGGATGGCTATGGATACGAGCGCCAGCACCGGATTGAGGTAGAACATGAAACCTAGTGCAAAGACGAGCGTGAACATATCCAGCCAGACGTTCATCATCCCGACTTCCACGAGATTCTTTGACTGCTCCACATCATTGATGAATCTGGATATGGCCTCGCCTACCTTGGTATTCTGATAGTAACGCAGTGACAGGCGCTGCAAGTGGCTGTACAGCTTGTTGCGCATGTCGAACAGCACTTTGCTTGTGATCAGCTGGGCAAAATACTGACGGAAATACTCAACAGGACCTCTGACAATGACAAACAGGAATAATGCGCCTCCGAGGACATACATCAGCTTCGAGACACGTTCCGCGACAGTCAGTACGGAGTTGCTCAGAAGATCATCCACCACATATTTCAGAATCAGCGGCAGTGTTAGCGGAATGCTAAATTTGATCATGCCGATAATCAGCGTCAGCACAATCCATTTCATATAAGGCCGGACAAAAACAAAATAAGATTTCCATTGTTTCACAGATGGTTACGCCCTTTCTCTTCACCTTGTTGACTGGGTACTGTTGACATTTGCGCTCCACAGTGTTTTTATATTTTTAAGTCCATAAGTACGATTGCAGTACCTGAACTTCAGGAGGATAACGATGTCTAGACAATTTGTGACAGAAGCGGTCATGATGGCAATTTATGGCCAGCTTCTCATCCCGCAAAGCCCTGTAGAATATATAGTGCCCTATACAACCATCATGGAATTGTATGAACTACGGGACAGTGACGAGCCGTTAATGAACCGGGCGGATGATGATCAGCACGTCAAATTGAAGATCCGTGAACTGATCGCCTATTTCGAGGAACCGCTCAATTCCAAGAAGATCAACCGCTGTCTGGCTGTTCCATGGGCCAAGAGCTCCGGCATTCTGCTCGGAGGGCAGGCACAGATCACCATCATCAACAGCATTGATAATGCTACATACGGAGAGCTGTTTGATCCGATCGAAACCGAGCTGCTGCTCTCTTCCCAGCGTGAGAAAGTACCGATTCTTACCGACCAGTTCGAGCTCATTCAGCGCATCATCGAAGGCGGAGTCCCCGTCCAGGTGTATGACATTGATGACTTTGATTTCGCTATGGAGGAAGAGACCTTCCGCAGCTCGCACTAATGACGTTTTAGGATTTATAGGCCCAACCTTATAGATTCTTGTATCCGTAAATTCTCTATCTTAAAAAGCCCCTGCCTTTTGGCAAGGGCTTTTTAAGATAGCAACCTGTGCTGTAATACCCAGTTGCACAGGGCAGAATTACTGCTGCACTCCACCGGCCACCGGCAGAAGCTCATACTGGTAGTCGATATCATCCTCAGCCTCCACATAGACAATGGATAGGCTGTATCCCTCCATATACCACAAGTCCTGCTCTTCCATATAAAAAATCAGGCCTCCCTGCTCAGTCTGCACAGCAGGACGTCCCGGCAGTTCGGTGGCGATCCCCAGTGAAAACCCGGGATGCAGTCCTCCTCCTGAACTGTAACGGGGAAATAACCGGATATGCGCCCCTGTCTGCAGATCTAATTCCCGCATAAACCAGGCGGCGGCTTCTGGGCTGATTACCATCTTCATGTCTTTTAGCTCCTCCCGTTTCTTCTTATCATACTGAAAAAAAGTCCACATTCCAAATGATCGCAACGTATTTTATCATACCGCTAATTCGAAATTTGTTCAAAATTACATTTGACAATTCTTAACGGCGGATGATAAACTCTGAACATAACGAAGCGTCTTCAAGTTATTACCAAAACTAAGGAAAGGGTGAGCGCGGTGTTTAACCTTGTTAAAGTTGATTTTTATACTATTGTCGGCAACTGTACACAACTGAATACCAAAGCAGCCCAAGTAGTGGAAAGCACCTGAAGAATCATGTATGTAACGCGTACATCTTGATTTCAGGTTATGCAAGTCTCTTCCATGTCTCTGTGCTGTCTTAGCACCGTGGACATGATAACTGCTGTATATCACAGGCATATCATCCGTTTTCGGATGATATGCCTTTTTGTATGCTGTTAAGAGCTGAACCACTATCCGCACCATTCAACAGCCGGCAATCAATTCAATACGAAAGGAAGGGATTTCCCTTGTTCTCCGTTCTCCGAAATCTCGGTTGGTTCTTCCGCCGGGAGAAAAGGCGCTACACAGTAGGCCTGATTTTATTAATTGTAGTTGGTGTGCTTGAACTGCTGCCTCCTCGTCTGCTCGGCAATGCCATTGACGAGATCGTACGCGGCTCGATAACCGCCGGTTCCCTTATGAAGTATATTGGCCTGATCGTCCTCATGCTTCTAATTATTTATTGGATCACCTACATATGGATGCATAAGCTGTTCGGGGGTTCCAACCTTGTGGAGCGTCTGCTCCGCTCCCGCTTTATGAATCATCTTATGACGATGACGCCTTCCTTCTTCGAGCGCAACCGTACCGGTGACCTTATGGCCCGGGCAACCAATGATATCCGAGCCGTATCGGCAACCGTAGGCTTCGGGATGCTGACTCTGGTGGATTCAACGGTTTACCTTACCGTTGTGCTGCTGGCCATGGGCTTTCTGGTCAGCTGGAAGCTGACTCTCGCGGCAGTGCTGCCGCTGCCGCTGATCGCCATCGCCATGATTTACTATGGCAAGGCCATTCATGACCGTTACAGCCTGGCACAGGATGCCTTCGGAGATATGAACGACCAGGTACTGGAATCCGTATCCGGTATTCGCGTGATCCGGGCTTACGTACAGGAACGTATGGACGAGAAACGATTCTCCGACATTACGGAGGATGTATACCGCAAAAATATGGCGGTAGCCCGCGTTGATGCCTTTTTTGAACCAACGATCCGCTTTTGTGTGGGACTAAGCTACATTATCGCGCTTACCTACGGCATTTATCTTGTATTCCGCAATCAAATTACACTCGGAGATTTGGTTTCCTTCAATATGTATCTAGGGATGATCGTGTGGCCGATGTTCGCGATCGGTGAGCTGATCAATATTATGCAGCGCGGCGGAGCATCCCTAGAACGGATTGATGAGACGCTGAATTCCCGTCCCGATGTTGAGGATATTGCTCATCCGGTTCCGGTTGAACACCCGACGCGTATTGAGCTGAAGGATGTAACGTTCCGTTACCCCACTTCGACCATCGACAATCTAAGCGGCGTCAGCTTCTCCCTCTCCCAGGGACAGACACTCGGGGTAGTCGGACGCACAGGCAGCGGCAAATCGACATTGCTGAAACAGCTGCTTCATGAATATCCGTCCGGTAAAGGCGACATCCTGATCTCCGGTGTGCCGATTGGGCAAATCGCCCTCGACCGCCTGCACGGCTGGATGGGTTATGTGCCGCAGGAGCAAATTCTGTTCTCCAAATCGGTTCGTGAGAACATCCAGTTCGGCTACAATAACGCCAGCGACGAACGGATTATGGAAGCCATCACGGCAGCGGCTTTTCAGAATGACCTCGGTACCTTGTCTGACGGCCTTGATACCCTAGTGGGTGAACGCGGTGTCTCTCTTTCCGGAGGCCAGAAACAACGCGTTTCGATCTCCAGAGCCTTTATCGCAAATCCTGATATTCTGATCCTGGATGATGCACTTTCTGCCGTAGACGCACGTACAGAAGCCAAAATCATCGAGAACATCCGCTCGGAGCGTGCCGGCAAAACCACGCTGATCTCCACTCACCGTCTCTCTGCTATTGAGCATGCCGATCTGATCGTTGTGCTGGATAACGGACATATAACAGAGCGGGGCACCCATCAGGAGCTGCTGAACATGAACGGCTGGTATCGTGAGCAGTTCGACCGCCAGCAGGTGGAGAACAATTTAACGAATGAATAAATGATGAGCATAGGCTTTTTGAAGCTCCCTAAAAACGTTTAGGAGGTGTCACCGTTGACACAAAGTACGGGCAAACGCCTGCTGCAGTACGCATTAACTGCCAAAAAAACATTTATCGCAGCACTACTGCTGCTTACTATCGGAGTGGCAGCCGAGCTGGCAGGGCCTTTTATCGCCAAGAGCATGATTGACAATCATCTGCTGGCCATAGAGAAGCCCTACTTCCAGACGGACTCTTCCAAGGATGCCGCTGAATATAATAATTCCTTCTACAAACGCGGTGACCGGTTTGCCGAAGGCGAAGCCAAAGGCCAGGAAATCCGCCTGCTACAGGTCGGAAAAAGCTTCTACTTCATCAATGAAGCCGTAGCGCAGCCTGCAGGCGAGCGGACCTTCCGTGACGGAGAGATGCATATCCAATACGGAGACACTCTGAGTGTCTATCCTGCCGAGAAGCTCTCGGCAAATGAATTATTCGCTTTTTACAAACCTGAATTCCCCGGCATTTATAAACTGGTAGGACTGTACGCGATATTCCTGGTCATCTCGATCATAGCGGAATTCGGTAAAACCTACTGGCTGCAATCGTCGGCCAATCAGGTCATCCGCAAGCTGCGGACCGATGTATATGCCCATATCCAGCGGCTGCCTGTTTATTTCTTCGACAATCTGCCTGCGGGTAAGGTCGTCTCCCGGGTTACGAACGATACGGAAGCAGTCAAGGATCTGTTCATAGCGGTATTATCCAACTTCAGCACAGGGATTATCAATATCATCGGTGTTTATGTCGCCCTGTTCCTGCTGGATATTCACCTCGGACTGGTCAGTCTGTTCATTGTCCCGATTGTGATTCTCTGGATTGTGCTCTACCGCAAAGTTGCCACCAAATACAATACCATCATCCGCTCGCGGCTTAGTGAGATCAACGCCATCATCAATGAATCGATTCAAGGGATGTCGATCATCCGCATTTTCCGCCGCCAGAAGCAGAGCAGTGAAGAATTCGAGCGCCTGAACGATGATTATCTGAAATACCAGAATAAAATGCTCAACCTGAATGCCTTCACTTCCCACAACCTGGTGAACTCGCTGCGCAGTCTCTCCTTTGTACTAGTATTATGGTACTTTGGATTCGGCAGCCTGGATGGCTCTACCTTTGTGTCGCTGGGTGTGCTGTACGCCTTCGTCGACGTGCTCGGACGGATGTTCCAGCCGATTACCGGAATGGTCAACCAACTGGCCAATCTGGATTCCTCGATGGTCTCTGCCGGCCGCGTATTTACACTTATGGATGAACCCGGCGAGCCGGTGACCGATGGTTCCATGCCGCGTTACAAGGGAGATGTGGTGTTTAAAGACGTTTCCTTTGCTTACAAAAAAGACTTCGTCCTGCGTGACATTTCCTTTGAAGCCCGTTCTGGTGAAACTGTTGCTCTGGTAGGACATACCGGCTCCGGTAAAAGCTCAATCATCAATCTCCTGTTCCGCTTCTATGATCCGCAGCGCGGAAGCATTACCATTGATGGTCAAGAAGTTAAAGATCTGCCGAAGCAGTGGCTGCGAAGCCATATGGGAATTGTGCTTCAGGATCCTTACTTGTTCACAGGGACCATCGCTTCCAATGTCAGTCTCGGAGACGAGCGGATCACAAGGGAACGGGTGGAACGGGCACTGCGGGAAGTCGGTGCGGATAAGCTGCTGTCTCATCTGCCCAAAGGCTTCGATGAACCAGTGGTGGAGAAAGGCAGCACACTTTCGGCCGGCCAGCGTCAGCTGATTTCATTTGCCCGGGCGTTGTCCTTTGATCCGGCCATTCTTATCCTGGATGAAGCGACCTCCAACATCGATACCGAGACAGAGAGCATCATTCAGGAAGCGCTGGAGGTGCTGAAGAAAGGCCGCACCACCTTCATCATCGCTCACCGCTTATCCACAATCCGCAGTGCGGATCAGATTCTTGTCCTGCATCACGGTGAAATCGTTGAGCGCGGCAGCCATGATGAACTCATGGCGCTGGGTGGTCGCTACTTCCGCATGTACCAGCTTCAACTCGGTGCCGGTGCGGAAAATGGAGCTGCAGCCGACTCGGCTTCCGCATCTTCTTCCGCCTCTGCCGCAGTCCTGCAGCCTTCGTTCAAGCAGGGCTAGTGTTTGAACTGCTTCTCCTTAAAAAGAGACAGTTCCTCATGTATTGAGGAGCCTGTCTCTTTTTGATTTACTTAATATTAATACTTCCTGATTTAGTTTTGACCTGTAGTAAATTCTCCCCATCGCCAATAGTTCCATCTACATTCTTGTCTGTATTCTT
Source organism: Paenibacillus sp. FSL H3-0321 (assembly GCF_038002865.1). NCBI lineage: Bacteria > Bacillati > Bacillota > Bacilli > Caryophanales > Paenibacillaceae > Paenibacillus > Paenibacillus sp. FSL H3-0321. The sequence continues at coordinate 837,963 of NZ_JBBODH010000001.1, forward strand.
CGTAGTCAAGAGATTCTTCAAGTGAACCGTCGTATCTCCTTTTGCATTTTCCACTGCTACTTTCAGGTTGGATGGCTCGGTTTGATACCCTACTTGAATATCTCCAGTTGATGTTTCGACTCTCATTTCACCTTTTTCCGCTACCCCTCCAAGAACGATTTCGCCACTTTTAGAATAAAGATTCATAACAGAACTGGTTACATTTTTAAAATAAAGGTCATTCCCCCTGGCAGCTACGTCTATTCTATCAAATGAGCTATCCTTTACATTTAGGTCCCCTTCTATTAGATTTAAGTCCCCCGAGTCTGCTTCAACTTGATTAAATTTCACACTACCTGCTTTATTTTCAACGATTAAATTATGGGTTGCCAACGTTCGAATATTGATATCTCCATCATTGTTGACCATTCTGACTCTTTCTACTGTATTTTTGGGAATTAAAACTGTGATAGTTCCCTCTTTATGAAAAGAAAAAGCTGAAAAGGCCCCGCCAATTTGCTTATCTTGTTGTATAACTAAGTTATTAGAATTACGTGTCACTACAACAGGAGCCTTCTGCTTGTCCGTCTGATAACCCTCAATGTCTATATGGACTTGATTGTCTGTTGATTCCTTCACTACAAGATCCCATGAATCATTATTCATTTCGATGCTCTGAATTTCATTCGCCGGAATGTCTTCAGTCAACTCAAAATCTTGAGCTCCACCTTGCAAGCCAACAACAAGGATTCCCACCAGAACAACCGCCATCGATATCCAAATCCACTTATTTGTTTTCATGGTTTATGCAACATCCGTTCTGTCAATTTTTCGATAGGATAAATAAGCTACAGCCAACCCTAACAAGCAGAAAACTATAGGTATGCCGATAAATTGAAACATAGATACAGAACTGCTCCCATCAGAAATCATAGAATTCAGCAGAATCCCTAAGATTACTGAACTAGTAATTGTTGTGGCAGTAGATTTTTTACGCATCCCGAAAGACAATGGAATAAGACTTAGACCAGCCGTCATTGCCGAAGCCATAAGAATGGCTGGAAAGGTAGCCAACACATCTTCTTTTGATGCAGTTGTTTCAAAAAAATGAGCTGCCGGATTTAATAACACTGTCAATATTTCAATGATGAAGGTGGAAATCACTACACATGTGAAACAAAAGACTAATACGATCATTAACTTTGCTTGCATCACTTTTTTGCGTTGGATGGGATAGGTAAATAACAATTGTATGGTTTTATTCTTAAATTCATCAATCACTAACCTCGAAATAATAATCCCTGAAAAAACGACAAAGGTAACGCGAATAAAGATGTTAGCCAGTGACATAAAGGCTGTAAAATCTAAAAACATAGGTTCATCCTGAGCATTTGACATGACAGCCATTCCTGCAACCATTCCAAATATAATCATCATACTAATCACGGCCCTAATACTATATCCCGCCAGATTATTTCTCTTCCATTCAATCTTCATTAGTCTAAGCATGTTGTCTGCCTCCATGAATGAGATCCAGGAAATACTCTTCTAAGTTGCTTTGCTGTGTTCCGATACGATTTACAACGATATTATTGAGCACCAGCTCTTTATTAATGACCGATTGAGATACATCTTGTTGATAGACCCGGATGGTTTCCAGATCAACCGCTTCATAGTCATGGATGTTTAATTTTCTCTCCAGCACTAGTGAAGCCTGCTTACTGTCAGTCACTTTTATCTCCAGGTATTCAACATTTTCGCTGATGATTTCACTCATCTTAACTTCCTTAATTAATTGTCCATGATTAATGATTCCGATCGTATCTGCAATCGATTCAATCTCTGAAACAATGTGGCTGGAGACTAAAATTGTCATACCGCACTCGTTCTTAAGCTTCAGCAAAAGCATTCGAATATCCTTAATTCCCACAGGGTCTAAACCATTAATCGGTTCATCCAGAATCAAGATTTCCGGCTTTGTGAGGATGGCTCTGGCAATACCCAATCGCTGTTTCATTCCTAGAGAAAACTCATGTACTTTTTTATCCTCCACACCGGTTAAGCCAACCGTTTCTAAGACTTCGTGAATCCGGTCCTCAGCATGAATCTGCATATAATCACAATGATATTGTAAGTTTTCGGCAGCCGTTAACCGTTCATAAAAAACGGGATATTCAATGATACTGCCGATATGTCCCAAGTATTGAAAAGAGGTTTGTAACACAGGTTGATTGAGCACAAAAATCTCGCCGGATGTTGGCTTCACCAAATTTAGAATCATTTTCATAATTGTTGTTTTCCCCGCACCGTTCGGTCCTAAGAAACCGTAGATTTCACCAGATTCAATATGCATGGTTACATTTGACACTATTTCGTTTCCCTTATAAGCCTTTGATAGTTGGTTAATCATGATCATGGTCCCCATTGTTCCCCGCCTCTCGTTCTATATAAGTTGAACTTTAGACTTACCAAGCCGGCATAGAACGCAACTCCGGTGAATGTTTGGACTTCCGGCCGCTGTTGTCTACAGATTTCTTGATTTATACCGCTATTTGCGGTTGAAATCCGTAGACAAAGGCGGTCGCTATCGCTCCTACAGTTCCAAACTTCCCCTCCGCTGCTTTTGCCTCTAGGTAGTTCTTTTGTTCAACTTATATTGATAAAATTTCACAACTCCAAACCACGATAACGATGAAGTGTGGTCTATTGTTGTTGTGCATTTACAGCATAAGGCTTTTGCCCTCCATTCAAGAGCCTCATCGCACCAAATGTCCTTTAACCTTCATAGACGGTACTTTTTCATACAAAAAAAGCGCTAACAGCCATATAAGATATAGCTGCCAGCACTTCGTATGTAACTCAAAACTCATTTTCTTAACGCTTCCATCTTTTCAAGGGTTTCCTTTTGCAGTCTTCTTGAAACTGAACAACTTTCATCATTATCAAACAAGACCAGCTTGTTCTTTTTATCCACGGATCTAATGTTAGCTAAATTAACTACAAATGCCCGGTGGCAACGGAACAGACGTTCATCATAACCTGCAATTTCATTTAATTCAGCGTAAAAATCAAGAACTTTGGATTTTGTTATTAATCTTATTTTATGTGCAATTTCCATGGTCTCAAAATATAGGATATCCGAAAATGGAATTTGGAAGCTGGTATACTTATTCTCAAAAGAAAAGTTATCAGAACTTACCGGAACCGTCCGGCGCGAATCAGCAATTAAAAGACACTCTGTAACCTTTTCAATAAATTCTGCTTCCGGTAAATCCTTTTCAATAAAATCTAAAGCAGCCACTCGATATGTAAAAGTTATTGGCGCTAACTCGGAATGTGTGGTAACAATAACAATCGTCCCAAAAGGATCTTTTTTCCGGATCTCCTTAGCAACCTCCAGCCCCTTCTGATCCTCATGATTGATCTGCAAATCAAGAAAATATAATTGATGGTCAGCCACTTTCTCGATTTGCGATAACAGATCATCAGGTCTTGCGGTCGAAATTAAACTCCGGTAACGAATCTGATGCTTCAGCGCTAATGTTTTGATGAGCCGTTCTAAACGTTGCTGCTGAAATATATTATCCTCTAAAATAAATATATTCATTTCTGTACCCCAGTCTTTCTTAAAATAAGCGTCTGTGAGAATAGGCCAGATTGGAGCGCTGTTTCTAATGACGCAAAGTTATTTTCTTTTAAAATTTGCTGCACATTATATAAACCTAATCCGCGGCCCTTGCCTTTTGAGGAATATCCGCGTTCTCCCAACCGTCGCAAATTGACTTCCTCTCCGCAACTATTTTCAATTCTTATCAGCTGTATGTCCGTATCCTCCAATAACACAATGCAAATTCTTGATTCCTCCGTATCTGTTGCTGCTTCAATCGCATTATCCAGTAGTATGGAGAGAATCCGGGTAAATGAAATCAGTTCCATTTGAATGGCGTGAACGGGTTCTTCAATTTCCAAAGCAACATCAATTTTCATTTGCTGGGCGATTAAAATTTTGGCGGCTAGGATACTTTTGATCTCTGATACATGCAGGTTGCGCAGCTTGACAAAGCTATACTCATTATTACGCATCAATTGCCCCGTCGGCTTAACTGTTTGTTCATATACCTGCTTGACTTGATCCCAATCTTCCCGATGAATCCCTTCCTCCAGAGTCAATAGGATATTCGCGTAGTCATGACGGAAGCTTCTGAATTCATCATAAATTTTTTCGAGCTGCGTTGCATAATCCGTTAATTGTATCAATTGCTCACTTTTAGATTTTTCAATTTCTCTTTTCCGGATATGATTGTATTGAAACTGCATATACAGCAAAGCAATGATAAATAGCAGCCACATCCCTAATAATAATGTTCTATGAAATGAGCTAAAATCACCGGTCTTATTACCAATGGTTAAAATCGGATATACCGAAAGGATGATGATGATTAAAAGAATGATCACCGGAAAAAGAATCACTTTGCTGGATTCCCGCAGAATTTCTTTATTGAGCTGTGGAACATAGTGGCGTACTACTCTAAGACCGATTTCATTCATAATGGGGGGCGCCATAGCTGTAAAAAGATAAGGAAGATAGTCTATATTAGCCGATGATTGTCTAAAAACAAACTCAATTAAGTTTGTAATCGGATCTGCTGCGAGATAACCTAAAAATGAATTCATGACCAACGCATACGCCCCGTAAAACACACCTAAAGAGGTAAACGTTTTTTGATTTTTAAAATAAGACATGCCCACAAAACAGAAAAATAGAGCAACGGCCCCCCATACTCCGATAAAATATGTAGAAACAACTCCAATGCTTATGAATATCATTAGCCAAATTGTTATTTCTTTGACACTAAAGTGATAGCGGGAAACCGATTGATAAATAAAAAAGAAGCTTACTATTTGAATTAGCATTATTAAATGAATCATTTTATACACCACCAGTCTTCACACGATAAATCCCCTTTACCACCAATTGTCATATTAACTTAATGATACTCTCCAGTCTATCACTAAACTTCCCTTAGTCCTGCTAAATTGTATTTGTGCACAGAACATTTGTTCTATATAATGGGAACTAATACATATGATTGGAGTGATTGATAATGATTACTTACAATATAAGCAAGAAGCAGGCCAGACTTTTTTTGCTGCAGCATCAGGGGCTGATCTCCGGTGGTCTTCCTGGCGGTAAGACAGGTATTTATGAATTCGTACGCCATGTAGGCTGTATTCAGTATGATCCGCTGAATATTGCCGGGCATAATCATGAGCTTGTGCTTCAGGCACGGGTTCCCGGCTTTATTCCCGCTCAAGCCAATGAGCTTCTGTACCAGGACAGGCTGCTGACCGACGGCTGGGACAAGAACATGTCGATCTATTGCACGGAGGACTGGCCCTGCTTTCAGCGGCTGAGGGAAGCAGCCTCCGGGCATCACCAGAGAAATGAACCTTTGGAAGCAACGGTACTGCAAGTCCGTGATGCGCTGAGTCAGCGCGGCCCCCTCTCTTCTCTGGACCTGGAAGGCAAAGAGAAGATTGACTGGGCCTGGGCCCCTGCCAGATTGTCGCGGGCAGCTCTGGAAACCATGTACTTCCGGGGTGAAGTGTCCATTCATCACCGTGTGCACACCCGCCGCTACTACGATTTTACGTCACGACTGCTGCCGGAGCAGGTCGTTGCAGCAGCCGATCCCAATCCCACGACCGAACAATACCATGACTGGTACGTGCAGCGGCGCATTGGCAGCATCGGACTCCAGTGGAATAAATCAGGTGACGGATGGCTTGGCATATCCGGTCTGAAGAGCAAAGAGCGGACCGCGGCAGTGCAGCGTCTGCTGCAGATTGACAGTCTGCGCGAGGTGCACGTGGAGGGTATTAAGCTGCCGCTTTACATGCGGACAATGGATGCGCCCGAGCTTGAAGCTGTGCTGCAGCTGGAGGAAGAGGCAGAAGATTCCGGAAGAAGTCATTCTACGGTGAATTTCGCCGCTGCTCTGGCTCCCTTGGACAATCTGTTGTGGGACAGAGAACTGATCCGGCAGCTGTTCGGATTTCATTACCGCTGGGAGGTATACAAACCTGTGGTGGAACGGGAATATGGTTACTACGTGCTTCCGCTCCTGTACGGTGACCGTTTTATCGGCCGGTTTGAGCCGGTCATGAACAGAAAAAGCGGCATCCTTACCATTACCCGCTGGTGGTGGGAGCCTGAAGAGGTGCTTACTGCAGAGATGGTTCCCGCACTGCGGCAAGCTTTGTCCTGCCTAGCGCGCTGCACAGGAGCATCCGCTATCCAATTTCCCCCGGAGGTAGTCAAGACATGTGGACTTGAAGCACTGGAGACTGCAAGTCTGTAGCCCAGCTCTTAATTACACACAAAAGAACTCTCCTATGGACAGCATTTCTGCTATCTGGGAGAGTCTCTTTGCCATTCTATGTATGCACGTTATCGAAGCGGTTTCTGCACGATATAATCTACAAAACCCTGAGTGATCAGTTGACCGTCATATATTCGCTCCAGCACCCTGTCTTCCTTATACAGCAACTTCATCCCGCTGAACAATTCATCCGGTTCTGTAGCGGTATAGTAAGAGTGGATCACCGGCAGATCATCGTCAACTGCTCGTACTGGTTCTGTCCAAGATCGCCGCCTTCACCGCAGCGGAAATCATTCACCGTCAAAAAGTTAACAAACATGATCCCGCCAGGCTTCAGCACTCTCTTCATCTCTTCTATGGATTGGGCGACCTCCAATTTCCTCATATGAAAGATAGAATTATAGGAGTAGACGAAGCTGAATGACTCATCTTCAAAGGCAAGCTGCCGCATATCCCCTTGCTGTATATCCAGTTCATAGCCCTTTTCTGCAGCCCAGGTCTGAGCCATATCTATTTGCTCCGGATTACAGTCTATGCCGCTGGCCACATACCCATATTGGGCGAACAAGCCAAGTGGAGGGCTGTCTCCACCGGCTCCGCAATCCAGCACAGTGCGTTCGAGGTCACTTTCATTACAGAAACTAAGGTATCTGTACAGTGGAATTTGCTTATAAACTTCATTCACATTAAATCCTCCTCTTCAAGACCCAATTTCGTGTACATCTCCGTGCAGTAGCCCTGCAGCTTGATTTCCAGTCTTCTGGCCTTGTTCTTGAAACGCTTCAGCTCACGGATCATGTGGGCCCTGCCGGCCGGAGTGAAGGTCTCCTGAATACGTTCCTTGAAATAGTCATGGACAATATGGTTGCGCTGCTTCCAGACTGCTTGCAGCTGCACCGTCTCCTCTTCCGAGAATGGAAAATGATGCTGGATTTCTTTGATGAGCTGGCCGAGTGAATTGCTGAGTTTGCGCTGATACAGATCTGCGAGATCCGCTTCAGTAGGTGTCTTCCCCTGAGACAGCTTCGTAAGCAGCAGCAGATTGGTCAACTGCTGCTCCAGAGCCTGACAATAATAGACTGCCAGCCCGAAATAAGCAAATAGCTCTTTGGATTGTTCACTCTCCGGTATTTGTGTATCCTTCATCTTTCCTCCCGTTTCTCTCTCTTCATTTTTCAGAAAATGAATTTTAATGGCTTCACGCCAAGTCTGTTTCTCACAAGTTTTTGTTAACATCCATTCGGCTGGTGCGGTACAAATAAAAGCCGGTCAGCACGGAAATGTAGGCCAGCGTGTGGGCGAAGGACCCCAGCAGTGATGAAGCAGGCAAATCATCCGCGTTCATCAAAGCATCCATAACCGGTGACACTGGCGGCAGCAGGATCGGCATGACAGGACCCGGGACAAGCTCCTGCAGTTTGGTACCCCCTATAGACAGCGTGATGATGATCAGCATTGATCCCGCAGCATAGCTGTTTTTGGAAACCCAGGAGGACTGCAAATAGAGCGAGATTGCAATTCCCAGGAACCCGAGCAGCGCATGTCCGGCTAAAGCAAGAATTAAACGGTACCCTCCCACGGGATCGCTAAAATTCCCCGTAACTATAGGATACAGCACAATCACGAGGCTGAGCAGCAGAGTAAGCACCCCCATTGTCAGCATTTCCCCAATGCTGTGCTTAACCGCACTTCGCAGATGAACTACAGCTACCTGCCGCTGCACCGCCTGCTCATGATTCAGAAAGCTCAGTCCCAGCCAGGCACAACCGACAAATAACATCACTGCCGACGCCGCATAGCTGTTCATCACCGGGTTAGGCTTATAGGAGTAGAGAATCAGCACAGCGATCAGAGTTCCGGCAACGGGAGCGAAATACCGCTGGGAAAAGGTATAACTGCGGAGAAAATACGCGATCAGCGATCTCATAAAGGTTGTTCCTCCTGGACAGTCTTCGGGTCCATCCATTGCATAAGCCCTGATAAGCCGCGGCGCCGTTCTACAGAAATCACCGATCCGCCCGCATCAAGCACATACCTGAGACATTGATCTGTCCATTCCCTTTCCACAGTTAAACCGGAACACTCCATCCCGTACTCATCCCGAACCGCTTCTATAGAGAGCAACCCGGGCATCTCCCCCAAAGCCGATTTTTGTGGAGAAGCAATAGCTGTGCACATTATGTATGTGGAAGGCTTATCCTGCAGACTCGCTGTTTCTGATACCTTTATGACCGTTTGGCCTGCTTGAAGCACATGTACGCCATCGGCAAGGGTTTCCACACAAAGCGGCTCATGAACGGAGAATACCATCGCTGTACCGCCTTGCTTCAACTCTTGAAGAAGTTCAATCAGCGTATGCTGTGCCGGAAGATCCAGGCCGGACATAGGCTCGTCAAGCAGCAGCAATTCTGGCTTCGGAAGCAGACTTTGAATCAGATTCACCTTTTGCAGCATTCCTTTAGAAAAGCTCGTCATGGGATACGTCCGGAACTGCTCCAGATGAAAAGCCTCCAATAGCGCTGTTATGCGCTCTTTCAGTCCCGCCTCCGGCATCCCGCCGATCCGGCCCATACTGCGTAAGTACTGTTCAGCAGAAAATTTAAGACCCGGGAAAGCCTCGGGTGCATAACCAATTGAAATCGTATCCTTGCTGCGTTGGATTGTCCCGGAAGTAAGCTGGGTAAGTCCAGCTAAAATGGAGAGCAGCGTACTTTTGCCGGAACCGTTACGTCCGATCAAAGCCAGAGCCGTTCCGCTTTCCACCATGAGTGAGACTTCACGTAAAACCGGGCGCCCTCCATAAACCTTGGTAGCCCGGGTAAGTTCGATCAAAGGGCCGCTGCGGTCCGTCAGTCGGTGTTCACTAATACTTCGAAACGCCATTCGGCTGTCTTCCCCCTTAGCCAGAAGCCATGCTTGCTTAGCGCATCTAATGGACAACTGGTTCTTCCACTCTATAATTCGCCGGAACTGCACTGAATTCCTTTGAGAAAGAACAGATTGAGGAGCCATTCTATACAAAAAAACCAGAACCCTCAGTATAATTACTGCGTTGGTCTGGTCTTGTATAATCTGCTGCAAAACAGCAATTATAAATTTACGCGTATACCTCAACGACATCGCTGATTAGACGGCAAGCTAATGCGGCATTGCGGCAGGAATCGATGCATTCCTGGCAATGAGTATGCTCATGTCTGCTGCTCTCGTCGGCACAACGTTCGCAGATTTCAGCACACAAGCGAAGGATTTCCGCTACAAATGGACTCTGGCGGGTCATTGCCTGAACGGCGAAAGAACAAATATCCGCGCATTCCCGGTCAAGCCGGATGCTCTCCCGCAGTGATGCTAGATCATATTCTTTCAGGCTTGAGACATAGCTATAGTTACAGGCGTTCATACATTTTATACAAGCGTCAATGCACTCCTGATATTGAATTCGGGTCATAGCCTAAAACCTCCTGCAATTATTATAGGGTATGCCTATCTATTAACCTGCAAGAAAAGGAACGAACCAATTCCCCTGTCAAAGGAAGCTTGATTAAAGGCTCCTCTTCACCGTACCTGGCCGGATCAATGTACGTTTCTCCAGCTGAAGCAGCCTGCTGCGAAGCTCGCTTGATGAGAAGTGTTCACCGATAAATACAGCAACATCAGGGACATCGCCCTGAGGAGTTATTTTCATGAAATCGGCTTCCCTGTAGGCATATTGGAACAGAAAGCGGCTCGCAGTGTCATTAAAAGTTACGATCCCCTTAGCCCGGTATACATCCCGTGGAAGCTCCTTAACGAACTGCTCGAACTCCTCACTGTTCACCGCACGTTTAAAATAATGGGTATATGCCATTACATGATCATGGGTATGATGGGATTCTCCCCCATTCTCCGTACTCAAACCGCCGTCCGCCGGACCGGCTGCTTCATCCTCTGGACGGGCCTCCGCATGAACTCCGCCGACGCTGCCAAGCAGCACTTCCGGCTCCAATTCACAGCGCACCGCAGGCATGATCTGGGCGTAGGCATTCCATTTGCGCAGCACGGCGGATATCTCTTCCGCTTCCTCTGTGGTTACGCGGTCGGTTTTGTTCAGTATAAGCACGGATGCGCAGCGGATCTGCTCCTGCATCAGCCTGTAGGTAGCGCCCTGCTGGGACCGGTACAGCTCCAGCAAATGTGCGGTATCCACAACGGTAATCAGCCCCTTCAGCTCCACCAGCTGGTACAGCGAGGTTTCGGTAACGGCATCTACGATTTCCAGCGGGTTCGCCGCACCTGTCGCTTCAATGATAACAACATCGGGTGATTCTTTCTTCACCAGCGTAGTCAGTTCCGTACTGAGATCACCGCGGCTTGTGCAGCAGATGCAGCCACCCAGCATTTCTGCCATCGGTACGGATTGTTCGACCAGCAGCCCGTCGAGGTTCACCTCGCCAAGCTCGTTCATGATAACTGCCGGTCTGAGTCCCTGTGTCTTCCAGTGTTCCAGCAGCCTTTGCAGCAGAGTCGTCTTGCCGCTCCCCAGAAATCCTGACAATATGTAAACTGGCAATGCCTGTTCCAAGTTTCATCTCTCCCAACAAAATTCCGTTATGGTAGCGAGTGTACTACAAGTGCCCATATGCACGCAAGGAGGCCGGAGGCGAGCGGGGGATTTCAACTTCAGTCAAGGCCGCAGCTTGTCTTTAAGTAATCCTTCCCCTAATATGGGGTAAAGAAGGATTAGGCTGAGCCCCTGCCGTCTCGTTGGATAGCTGTCAGCCATAATGAATGATGAAGGAGTTGGTCTGCATGTCATCTGTAGAGGAACACCGGCGTGAAGCGCCCCAAACGGTGGCCTGCCATATTATAACGGTCTCGGACACGCGTACCCTGGAGACCGACACCGGAGGCGCCCTGATAGAATCTATGCTTAAAGAGGCTGGATTTGTAGTCACTGGCCGCGACATCGTCAAGGACGATTACGAAGATATCCGCGAACTGGTCTACAAAAGCTCCGTGCACTCCGGCATCGAAGCCGTACTGCTGACCGGGGGAACAGGGATTTCACCGCGGGATACCACTTACGAAGCCGTTGCTTCCCTGCTTGACAAGTCGCTGCCGGGCTTCGGGGAGATTTTCCGGCTGCTGAGCTTCACGGAAGATATCGGCTCCGCTGCGATCCTCAGCCGGGCTATAGCCGGGACGATCGGCAACACGGCTATCTTCTCCATGCCCGGTTCCACCGGTGCAATTAAGCTGGCCATGGAACGGCTGATTATTCCCGAGCTGCGCCATGTCATGCGTGAAATATATAAACAGCCGTAACTGGAATATAGGACAGAGTAATGGAATGCCCATATTTACTGGAGCATGGACAAATGAGCAATCCCATATTTACACTTACTCTGTCAGAGATGAGATGTGCACTATCTCCGGCTCCATGCGCGGCAAGAAGCGATAACAGCTCTTCCAAATCATAATAATGCTGCCCTCAAAGGTGAAAGAACAAATGCGTGCACGGTATTCACGCGGTGTTCTTTCGCCTTTTTCAGCTGTGGAAAAATCCATTGACAACCGGGGCTGTGAAATTTATAATATTGAACACTTTACGCGAAAGTGGTTTTTGATTAACCAAATGGTTAATCGGAAAGGAACGAGATGAGCTCACTCTTAACCTTGCAACGCAAGATCAAAACCGTCATCAGTCCGTATCATGAACTGCTGTGCAGTCTGCATGTGCTGCATCAGCCTCAGCATCATCCGAAACGGCTGCATTGGGCCAGGGAACTTACAGCGCAAATGCCGCACTCGTTGTGCGAGGAGATTCAGACTATCGGGAGGATATCGGACGGATGGCTGTCCCTGATGACACCAGTTCGTCCCGGCTCCTCCTTGACATGCTCCGAAGGCATCGCACTGCTCAAGAGTCTGCCCGATGCAGAATTTATGCACCTTTTGCTGAACAGCAAGGTCTCGCTTGGAACGATTCTTGAATGGCAGCAGGGCAGGTTAGCAAACCCTCACGGAGAACAGCCGGATGAAGCCGGGCTGTATCTGCTGAAGAATCTCAAAGACGTCCGCCACCTGCTGCTTGCTGTGCTGGAGACCTACGAGAGGGAGTATTTCCGCAAGGAATGGGATTACATCGCCCCGTGGATCAGCACAACCGCCACACAGTTTCAGGCAGATGTAATCCGCTCAGCCGAAAAGGCACTGAATTCGCTGCACCCGCGCCTGCTCGCCGGGAGCGGAACCTTTACCGCCCAGAAGGCAGTCACCTACTATTTCCCCTATGATCGTCTGCAGCAGGTGTATGTATTGCCTTCAACCTTCATCCACCCGCATCTGCTAATGGACTGGAGCGAGGATACACTGACCCTTCCGCTGGCCGTGGATATTCCCGGCCTGCCTTACAGCGAAGCACCTCCGGAGGATCTGCTGCGCCAGTTGAAGGCGCTCGGTGATGGAAGCCGCCTGCGAATTCTAAAGCTGCTGTGGCAGGCTCCGCATTGCACGAAACAACTGGCCCCGCTTCTCGGCATCTCAGAAGCGGCTGTATCGAAGCAGTTGAAGCAACTGGTTGAGGCCGGACTGGCGGGTTCCGAGCGGAAAGGCAATTACTTGTTCTACTTCTGCAACAAGGAAGCCTTTGACAGTCTGATCAACTTGCAAAGGCAGTTTTTCGAACAATAACGCCGATTACTGAAAAAGGAGTTGTTTCTTTGTGTGGCAAACCGCAATCGCAACCGCAGTCAGGAACCAGAGATCCAATCTGAGAGCTTACCCCTGGACCTTTACCTTCGGTCATATTATTGAAGGAGGCTATCTTGTCCTAATTTCTTATTTCTCGTATTACTATTTGATCCGGGGCGAACTGGATGCGCAGTTCTCTGTTTTTGCAGGCAGCAGCAACTACCTGGCCTATGTAATCATCGGAGGGGCACTAAGCATTTTCTCCACCAGCATGATCATGAATGTCTCCCGCGCGCTGATGACAGAATGGCGGGAAGGAACCCTGGAAGCGCTGCTGCTCTCCCCCTCCAGACGGAACGGATATTTTCTGGGCAACGCCGCCCAGCAGCTGTACCGCAGCGGTTTTGAACTGATCACGATCCTGTTGTTTGGATATCTGGCAGGCCTTCGCCTCCCCACCCCCCATCTGCTGTCGGTATTGACCAGCGGACTGCTTTTCTTGCTGTCCTGCTATGCGATGGCTCTGGTGCTGGGAAGCATCATGCTGTACACAAGAGATACATACATCGTACAAAACACTTTTTTTGCGGTAACTACGCTGCTCTGCGGATTTCAGTTCCCGCGGCAATATTTGCCCGGTTATCTGCAGCAGGCAGCCGAGATTTTTCCGCTGACCTCTGCACTTGAGCTTCTGCGCAGCAGTCTGCTTACCGGAGAGGTAGTTGGACTGCGTGATGTTCCCCTGGTCCTGCTGCTGTCGTTCCTTTACATCGCAGTAGGCTTATGGTGCAACCGGCGCGTGGAGCGTGGAATGTTTGAGCGATTTTAGCCAGTGAAGGAGTGAATAGCAAATGATTCAAATGAATGAGGTTACCAAAACGTACGAAACGAGGAACAGAACTGGCTTATTCCGCTCCGAGCTAAAGAGAGTGACTGCCGTTAAAAACCTGTCGCTGAACATTGATAAAGGGGAAATTGTCGGATTGCTGGGCCTGAATGGTGCTGGCAAAACGACAACCATCCGTATGTTATCCACCCTGCTTGATCCCACCTCAGGGGATATTCAGATTGACGGCGTTTCTTTAGCCGGAAACCGGCGTGATGTGCAACAGAAGGTCAACATGATTGCCGGTGGAGAACGGATGCTCTACTGGAGACTCACAGGAAGAGAAAACCTGCAATATTTCGGCAAATTATACGGTCTCAGTGCTTCCAAAATTCGTGTGGAAAGTGATCGACTACTTGCTGAAGTCGGCCTGACTGAAGCCGCAGACCAGCCTGTGGAGCAATATTCCAAAGGAATGAAGCAGCGCCTGCAGATTGCCCGCGGTCTGATCAATGACCCGCAATATTTATTTCTTGATGAGCCGACACTCGGGCTGGATGCGCCTATTGCCAGGCAGCTGCGGGGCACTGTGCGGCAGCTCGCCAAAGAGCAAGGCAAAGGCATCCTCCTGACCAGCCATTATTTGCAGGAGGTTGAAGAGCTCTGTGACCGGGTGTATGTACTGAATCGCGGCGAGCTGCTGCTGTGCGACAAGCCGGAGGCGATTGTCCGGCAGGTTGCCGGATCGCAGACCGCACATCTCGATGTCACCGGTTGGGATGAAGCCTTGCGCCCGCAACTGCTGGAGCATCTGGGCCAGCTGGGCCATCCGGCAGAGCTGGCGGGCAGCTGCCGAAGCGATGAATCCTCATTTGGGAGCGATGCCTTCTACCGTATCTCCGTGCAGACCCCTTCCGCCGACAGGCTGATTACGGAGCTGCTGCCCTGGACCGCAGCAAACGGTCTGGTGATCACCGGTTTTTCCTGCGACAAGCCCAATCTGGAGGATGCGATCATTTTGCTCTCGGAAGGACGGGTGTCATGAGGCCCGGCGGTTTATGGCTGACGGTTGCAGCCGAGCTGCGCAAGCAGCACCAGAACCGTACGAAGGGCCGGACTGTGTTTTTCTCCCTGCTGTTTTGGCCGGCGCTCGCCTTCTTGACTTCCTATTATTCGATGAAGCCTTATCGCAGCGGAGAGGGCTCCATGCTCTCGCAGGTCATCCCTGACGGCAGAATCCCCCTATTTTTGCTGAGCGGCTATCTGGTCTTTCAGCTGTTCTGGACAGCGGTAGAATCGGCATGGTTGTTCGAATTGGAGCGCAAAGGCGGAACGGTGGAGACCGTCTTCCTGACCCCGTCCTCAAAGATGGGTTTTCTGTACGGGCGTTCTCTGTATTCTCTGCTTCACGGCATCTGGATGTTCGCCTCCTTTTCACTGCTCACCTTCATCTTTGTAGCGGATATGTCCTCTGTAAACTGGCTCGCGCTGCTAATGGTCCTCCTGGTAACGCTGGCAGCGGCCATAGTCTGGGGAGCATTGCTCTGTGCGGTATCCTTGTTCTCCAGGGAATCTTCGTTTCTGTACTATATCTTCCAGGCGCCGATGCAGCTGTTCGGGGGCGTGCGCATACCTCCGGCGGTCTTCCCGGCTTGGGCTACAGGATTATCTGCACTGTTCCCGGTCACCTACAGCTTGATTCTGGTGCGCGGGGCACTTTATAACGACATCGGCACAGGCTGGTGGTGGTCTCTCGTCATCCTGATTATCGGCAGCCTCGCGCTGATCGGCTGCACCCGCTACACGCTGTACCGGGCAGAAAGACATGCCAGAATGAAAGGCAACTGGACTTTATTTTGATACTATCGCAGCATTACACGTAGATAGGGTTTAGCTCACCTCATACACAAGAAATACAGATAGAAACAGGCCAGCCGGGAATCGGGCTGGCCTGTTTCTATGCGTTGCGGGATCTCCCTCAGTTTGAGTTTTTTTGCATTTCACCACAAATTCAATGGGCACCCATATGTCCCCAAAGTCCGTTAAAAAACGCTTTTACCTTTTTAGAGTATTTGCCCCTCTCTTTATCCATCGAGGTATACACAATTGGAATTCCGGCTTTGTTGCCCGTTTCTGATTCTGTCACAGACGTTTCTCCTGGAGCGACCGCTCCATATACGTCCGGAGTATTGCCTCTCAGCTCTGCCCGGATGGTGAATGATTGATCTGTATCATGTTGTGAAGGCTGGTTAGTGCCTGTCAGCATACTCCCTACAGTCCAAACAGCAGCAAGCCATCCCGCAATATAGCGCTTCATATCCGATACCCCCTAAGCCAAGTATTCTTAGATCCTGTTAACTATAGGATGGCTGGGAGTTCAAAAAATATGCAGCAGGATTAGAGCAGCGGGGGATCCGTATGTACATCTTTATCGGGACCCGTAGTTATCCAGCGTGTAAAGACAACCTTTAATCCCGCCCTTGTAGGAGCACAGACGAAGGGTCCCGCTTGTACACCGGACTCATAAGGAAAACGGGCAACCCGCAAGGTCCGCCATGGATGCGATTGCGTTCTGGCTCTGATGATGACTGCATCCTTCATGCGCGAAGCGCGGAAAGTTACGGTCTCTCCGGCCCATTCTGCCACGGGTGACAACGACCAGTCGGAGAATCCGTCAGTTACAACTGCACCGGCATGAGGCACGCCATCATTCATCTCTATGCCTGCTTTAATCCAGACTGTAGGGCTATGCCACAGCATAATTCCCGCCTGATCGTATAGTTCTGTGATGCCCTGCAATGAAAAGCTGATTTCAACCGCTTCTCCATCTTTCCATGGAGCCAGCAGTGCATGCCCGTTGTCATGCTGAAATTCATACATCGTTTTTTGCCAATAATCGCTGCCCTCTACTGCTTCGACAATCAATTGATCTCCCTGTAGGGTACAGCTCTTCGGTTCATTGGTCCATATCCCATCCTGCCAGTTGTTCGTCTTTACCATTTAGGTACCTCCACTTTCCGTTTTCACATCAGCCATTAACTTGCTAGGCACAAATTACCATAACAACAATATAACCTAACATTGCGGCGGTATGAAGCTTATAAATGCTGTGCGCTGAAATTAAGCCGGGTGTGGTGGCAAAATAATACCTAATTTATGCAGGAACGACGTTGGTTAACTACTGGCTTTTGGGTCTTGCCCAATGTTATCCGCCTGTTCAAGCCCTTATTTCTTGTAGTCTGCCTGTTGCTGTTCGTAAATCTTATAGAAATCGCTCCATACCAGAACATTATCTTTTTCCTTGCCCCACCATTCCTTGTACCAGTCTTCTATTTCCTTGCCGCCTCCGTTTTCCCACTTCTTTTGCGCATCCGCCGCTGCTTGTTCGACGGTATATTTGCTGCCGCTGATAATGGACCGGGTGAAAATATCGTTTACCTCAGTAGTGACATTGTTGAATTTCACCTGCAACCCTTTGGGCAGCTGCGGCATATGCTCGGAATGGGTGAGGCCTTCACCTACCTGCAAATGGTTCATGTAGACATCGCGGGCCTCTCTGAACAGGCGCAGCCCTTCTTGTTGTACCGGAATATCCTCATTAAACAGACTCTCTGTATACCCGGCCTTGCCTTCCTCAAGACGGCTGTAAAGCATTGCATAGTCACTCGCCCAGCTCACTTCATTTTTGTATTTCTCCTGATCGGTAATCACCATCCGGCCATCGGCTTCTACTTTATAATGAGTGCCTTCGAAACCGTTTTTAAACGTTCGTCCAGTCTCGGTTTTAGTCATAAAATCTATATATTTCATGACCGCCTCCGGGTCTTTTGCTCTCGCATTCACCACAGCCGTCATTTGAACCGGATTGTTCCATACCATCGTATACTGTCCTACACTCGTAGTAGGGAGCGGTATCACTTTAAGTTTTGCACCTGGAACATTCTGCGTAAGCGTATCCAGCTCCTTAGCTGCAAAGCCAGTGTAATCGCCGGTCATAAAGGCATACATGCCTATTTTCCCATTCAGGAAATCCTGTTTGGTTTTAGAGCCATCCTTATCCGTCAGAAAATCCTTGTCCACCACTCCCGCTTCATAGAGGCTGCGCTTAAACGCAGTAGATTCTTTCATATTGTTAAGCCCCACGACGATATCATTATTTTTATCCACATTCACCCAGTTAGCGTTAAACATATAGCGGAACAGCCCCGCTGTGTCTCCAAACTGCAGGCCGCCGATCCCATACGTATCCTTCTTGCCATTACCGTCCGGGTCCTGATCGGTAAAAGCCTTGGCCACCTCAATCATCTCTTCTTCGGTTGCCGGAGGCTGGAGTCCAAGCTTGTTCAGCCAGTCCTCACGAATGAAGAAGCTCATTAATGGATATACCTCATTTATGCGCCCTACTTCATACAATTTGCCATCCGTTTTGGTACCGGCTTTTCTTAATTCCGGATATTTCACAAGCAGCGCCTTATACTCGACACTGGTATTTTCAATCAGATCGTCGAGCGGCAGAAGCTGCTTCTGATCAAACAGCGTATTGCGGATACTGGTGCCGAACTCAAAAATTAAATCCGGTGCACTTCCCGATGCAAGTAGCACATTGAGCTTGGACTGTGATTCCCAGCGTGGGACTGCGGTAAACTTCACATTCGCTGGGCCGTTTTCGTTGATCCACTTTGACCACATGTTATCTTCGATCGTCCCCATACCGCTGGGTACTGCTCCCCGGTCATAGATGGTGGATGAAATATTGCCCCGTTTTTCCCCACTTTCCTCCTTCGCTTGCTTGCCGTCTGCCTCTCCACCATTGCCGCCGGAACATCCGGCCAGTAGTCCAGCTCCCAATGCTCCAACCATCAAACCTTTCATCCATTTCTTGAATCCGTCAGCCATACATAAGCCCCTCTTTCTTATGGAATTTATAACAACACTCAGCCTTTAATGGAGCCAAGCATTACACCTTTCACAAAATATTTCTGCAGAAATGGATATACGGCCAATATCGGAACAATCATAACAATGACCGCCGCTGATCTTACACCCTCAGGTGTCAGGTTGGAAACCATCGTAGGATCGGAGAAATCCTGGACCAGCGAAGTAGACTTGATCATATTCTGGACCAGTACCGTCATATTGAATTTGACAGTGTCATTGATATAAATCATCACACTCATAAATGAATTCCAATAGCCCACTCCATAAAATAAGGCCAGCGTAGCCAGCATCGGTTTGGATAGCGGGAGGACAATCCGGAATAGTAGCCCCAGCTCACTGCATCCATCGATACGTGCCGCTTCGTCCACTTCCTTCGGCAAATTCTCAAATGAAGAACGCATAATAAGCATGTTGTACGTGCTGACCAGTCCAGGCAGCCATAATGCCCCGTAGCTGTTGACCAAGCCGAGCTTTTGGACAACCAGATAAGTCGGAATCAGACCGCCGTTAAAAATCATTGTAAATACCATAGCCATGGTGAAAAATCTTCTGCTGTAGAATTGTTTTCTGGAAAGCGGATATGCAGCCATGATTGTTACAGCCATACTGAGCGCAGTACCGATCAATGTAATCTCCACACTGTTCCAGAATGAACGCACAATCGGCGTTCCCTTGAACAGGCTCTCGAAAGAGAATAAGCTGAAGTCGACTGGCCACAGTCCTACACGTCCCGCCATCACAGCATTAGCACCACTGAGAGATAATGCTGTGACATTCAGCAGCGGCAGTATACAGCTTAAGGCAATCAGGGACAGGACAATATAGTTGAGCGTATAAAAAACTTGTTCACCTCTTGTATCTTTCACAGCTATCCCCTCCTCACCATAATCCTTCGTTAAATTTGCGGGCGATATAATTGGCACTGAAAATCAGGAGGAACGCAACCAGCGATTCGAACAGCCCCATGGCGGTGGTCAGACTGAATTGGGCGCCCTGCAGACCGGTCCGGTAAATGTATGTGCTGATTACATCCGCGATCTGGTTAACGTTTGAATTCTGGAGCATGTAGACCTGGTCAAAGCCCACTTCCATGACACGCCCCATCGACAGGATCAGCAACAGGATAATGGTCGGCCGGATGCCCGGAATGGTTACATGCCAGATCTGGCGCAGCTTGCTTGCTCCGTCCATCCCTGCGGCCTCGTAGAGGCTCGGGTCAATGGTTGTTAAGGCCGCCAGAAAAATGATGGCATTAAACCCCATATCCTTCCATATGCCGGAGCCGACAAATATCGCGATCCAAGAGCCTTTGCTGTACATGAAGGCAAAAGGTTCACCGTAGATCTTTTCCACCAGATTGTTGACTATCCCATGCTCCATAGAGAAAACTGTCGTGACCATCATGGCAATGATGACCCACGAGAGAAAATGCGGCATATAGACAATCGTCTGAATTGTACGTTTGAATCCCATATTCCTTACCTCGTTAAGCATAATTGCCAAAATAATCGGAATGGGAAATCCGAATACAACGCTCAGCAAACTCAAACCCACAGTGTTTCGAATAATCTCAAGTGTCCTGGAATCCTGAAACAAAGTTTGAAAATGCTGAAATCCCACCCACGGGCTGTTCAAAACTCCATCGTAAAAATTGTAATCTTTGAACGCAAGAACCAACCCTCCGATTGGCGCATACCGAAAAATCACATAAAATAATATGACGGGCACAAACATGATCAGCAGGGGAATGTTTGATTTGAACCGTCTTAACGCTTGCTGTCTTGTTCTGTGCTTCGCGACCTTATCTCCCGGCCGGAATACCGGGCCTCTCACTGTGCGTGCTGCCTTCATCTCTTCTCTCCTCTCAAGGCTGTATCCATCTGTAATCTATTCTAGTGACATCTGCAAACGCAATCATTTGATATTTACCGATGATTTATTGAAATTCTACACAAGTAGAACAGGTTTGCCGTCCTCTGAACGAGGTGTACCTCATTATCTGAGAAATACAAAACGGATTGATTGCAGAAATATTCAATCTCTTGCAACCCAAAAAAAACCAGCCAATGGCTGAGTTTTGGATGTTATTGTGTGGAGTCCTTTATACATTAATCAATCAAGCCTTCACCTGTTTGTTTACGGTATTCGCTGGGCGATTTCCCGGTAAGCTGTTTAAAAACGGTCGTGAAATAACTGGAATTATCAAATCCGCTCTCCTCGGCAATTTCCAGCATCCTTAGTTTAGTTCCGGCCAAAAGCGATTTTGCCCGCTCAATCCGCAGGTGGCTAACATAGCTGGTAAACCCTATGCCTGTCTCCTTTTTAAACAGGTTACTGAGATAATTAGGCGTCACATGCACATGCCCGGCCACTGTCTGCAGCGTGCATACCCCGCGGTAATGAGAGTCAATGTATTGCTTCGCCCGTAAGACGACATCACCCTGCTTCTCCTGCAGCCACTGTACGAATAAGGCGATGAAATCCCTGCTCTTGCCCTCGGCCCATTCCATAAGCTCGGGTACAGAGCGAAGCATCAGGATCGCTCCAGGATTCAGGGCTTCATATCCGGCAGCTTTCAAATGCCTGAAGTCATTCATTAGAATATCCGAGAAAGCGGTCATCATCGTGTAGACCTCCGTTTTTCCGGACTGAAGGTCCATGATTGATGCTTTTTGAAGATAAGCTGTTATCCTTTCCCTTACCCCCTGCAGGTTACTTGTGATCAACAAGGACAGCAATTCTTCCTTGAACGGGTAGGAGCGCTGCGGATTCATCCCGTCGGGGGGAGTTTCCCCGCCGGCTGCTTTCCCGATTTTTTGGTATTGTGCCGCCAAGCCGTCAAGCTGCCGGAGAATTCCTCCATCCAGCCAGCAGACCTGAATACCAGTATAGCGGCTTACCGTGCTCCGAACTGTCGATTGATAAGCGGCGGCAACGGGCCCCGGCTCCAGCAGGAAGGCAAACTCTTCACTCCTCAATGGGAACCATATTCCCCGCACACCATGCCTCACCATCAACTCCGTTATAATGTTGGATACCGCATAATGCAGAAGCCCTACATCCCGCTGCGTATAAGTTTTCTCATGCGGATAATAGCTTCGGACTCTTAGAATACAGAAGGAGAAGCCTGCCCACTCCCTGCTGCAGGCCTCCCACGCCTCAAGATCGTGGGAGCATCCGTAGAGAGCCGCCCGGAACAGATTGATCTGCCGTTCTTTGAGCCGGACCTTTTTTTCCAGCATGTTCAGGCGGAACTTCTCATAGGCCTTGCGCAGGACGCGGTAAACTTCATCCAGAGAAAACGGTTTCAGAAGGAACTCGACTGCACCGTACCGTACCGCCCGCTGTGCGTACTCAAATTCCCGGTAACCGGTCAGAATAATCACCATGACGTTTGGATTGCTGTCCGAGAGCCTTTCCGTCAACGAAAGACCATCCATAACAGGCATATTAATATCTGTAATGACCAAATCGGGCATGCACAGCTCCATTGCAGCCAGAGCTTCCTCCCCGTCTGCCGCTTCGCCGACCACTTCCCATCCCAGCTCATTGGTGCTGATCAACTTCATCAGCCCTTCGCGGAACCAAGCTTCGTCATCCACGACGAGCAGCTTTCCGATCATATCCGTTCCCCCCTCCCGCAGAATGATATGGAAGACGCAGGCGTACCAGCGTCCCCTTCCCTATTGCTGAGTGAATATCCACCCCGTAAGGAGCGCCATACACCAATTCAATACGGCGGATGACGCTCCTGGTACCGATATGCCGGCCGCCATCGTCCGCGATGCCTGGCAACTCCAAAATGCTCCGGATCAGAGCTTGATCCATACCGCTGCCGTTGTCGGCGATTTCCAGAACCAGCTGCTCCGGATTTTCTCCGGCCGCCAGCATCCGGTATCCGCTGATCGTTAGGCGGCGGTCGTTTTTTTTGTTACGAAAAGCATGCACAAACACATTTTCCACAATGGGTTGAAGCAGCAGCCGGATAACCGGGCAGTTCAACAGCTCGTCTGGAAGATCAATCTCTATTGAGAGCGCCTCCTGATAACGCGCCTTCTGAATTTCAAGGTAGTTGTTAATCTGCTTGATTTCATCATGCAAGGTCGTCAAATGCTGTACCGGCTCCAACGTATACTGCAGCATCTCCGACAAATTATTGACAAGTTGCGCTGAATTCTCATCGCCGTGCATGTAGAACTTCCAAAAAAACATACCCAATGTATTGTACAGAAAATGGGGGTTAAGCTGTGCCTGAATAGCTTTCAGCTCTGCTTCCTTCTCACTGATCTCCCGTTCATAAACCTCATGTATCAACGTTTCTATCCGGGAAGTCATGCGGTTAAAGCTGTCCCCAATAAAAGCCAGCTCGTCACGTGTCCTGATGCTGACCCGTGTGTCGAACTTCCCTTCACGCACCCGCCTCATTCCTTGCACAAGGCTTCCCAGCGGGCGAAGCAGCCTTCTGCTGATTACGGTAATGATTAACCAGGAACAGAAGAGACTAGCCAGGGCGGATATAATGGCCACTTGTAAAATCACTTTACTCCGGCTTTGGATCTGTTCAAGCGAAACCTTGCTCACCAGCGAGAAATTTACCTTGTCCGCTACTTGATTCGTATATAAATAGGAGATTCCGCCCTCTTTCTGGATCAGATTCGCATCAGTGCCCAATTCCGGCAAATCCGGAACAGATTCTGCGTCCCCGCTCAATGAATACAGCAGCTTACCGTCACCATCGAACAGATAAGCATTCGCATCCTCATGCACGCGCAAATCTTTAAGATGAGACTCAAATAAAGAGGTATTAAACAGAATAAGCATCATTCCATAGGTCTCCAGATCAACAGAACGCATCAATCTGCCCGCCATTACCCAATTTGTAGGTTCCATCTGGCTCCCGGGGTCAAGTTTGACCCGGCTCCAGACATATTCCCCAGCGGTTCCTTCCAGCCTGTCTATCATGTCTTCCAAGCAGGTTGGGTCCAGACGCTGGAAAGAACCGGATAAAGTTCCCAGGTTCATAATATTACCCTTGAGATCATAGATTCGCATACCTATCATTTCCGGAGCGTCTAGCCGGACCTGGTATAACTGTTCATCCAATACTCTCTCAACCTGCATTCTTTCAAAAGAAGTTGCCCCTGCCGTCTGATTAAGAATCGCTGTTTTCACCGAAGGATTAAGTGTGATATAGTCTGTAATCCTGTACATGTCCTTTACCCGGGAATCGAGACGAGCCAGCACTTGTTTTGTAGTCTGTCTGTATTGGCGGCTGATCTCCTGATTAAACAGCGAGAGATGCACCTTGTATGTAATCAGTCCGGTTATACCCGAGATGATAAGTGTTGCCACTGACAACGCGGCTATCAGCTTGGTGCTAAATTTAAAGCGGTTACAAAACAAACGGCTTAACCTCCTCAAAAATGAATTCCGAGAGAATAATGCCATCTTAACGCAACGCTGTCGTCCGTTTCAATTACATTTAACAAAAAAATAAAAGAACAGTCCCATAACCATCTTGGGAGATGATTATAGGACTGTCTATACCCTCATATTGAGTTTTACTGGACATAAACTACTTGGCTTAACATTGTTTACAAGTCTGGATGCTCATGTTTCGCTTTCAGGCGGTTCCAGCGGCGTTGTACCTCGTTCTCGAAGCTGCGCAGCGCAGGCTCGTTCTCAGGCTTCAGCAGATGGCGGGTTTTGCCCATCGTCTTCAGCCAAGCCGAGACCTCTACCCGTTTATTTTTGTCTTCCGGATTGTACGTAATATTCGTCGCTCCTTGCTCTACTTCGTAGAGCGGGAAGAAACAAGACTCGACAGCCAGGGATACGATGTCGGTTCCATCCTTGTCTTCGGACATCCAGTTCAGCGGGCAGGCAATCAGAATCTTGCCATAGACCAGACCTTCATTCTGAGCATACCATTGTGCTTTGGCCGCTTTCTTCAGCAGATCCTGCGGGTAAGCCTCGCAGCCGGTGAACACATAAGGAATGTTCGTAGCCGCCATAATTTGCGCGGTGTCTTTATGCTGTGTTACTTTGCCCTGCTGGGTTTTCCCGATGCTGGATGTCGAAGTACGGTGTCCGAGCGGCGTAGAATACGATTGCTGTGCGCCTGTATTCATATAACCTTCGTTATCGTACTCTACGATGATCATCTTGTGGCCGCGCAGCGCTGCGCCGATGGCCGGTCCCATACCAATATCCATACCGCCATCGCCGGTAACCATGACAAAGGTAAAGTCCTCTTGCAGGCCCAGTCCATCCAGCTCACCGCGGCGTTTGCGTTCCCAGAACATTTCCACGACACCGGACAGCGTAGCTGCACCGTTCTGGAAGAGGTTATGAATAAACGTTGATTTATGGGAGGAGTACGGATAACCTGTTGTGGTTACCATTGCGCAGCCCGTGTGATAGAGCGCTACGATATCTCCTTCAATCCCTTTGAAGAACAGCTCCAGGCCCGAGAAAATACCGCAGCCCGGACAAGCACCATGACCCGGTGACAACCGTCTAGGCTTCTTCATCAGGCTACGGACCGGAGGCACCTTCACACTCAGCTTGCCGGTCACTTCATCCTGCTTCACCGTAATCAGTCCGGTCTTGAGCGACTCGAAATTCATCGGTTTCAGCAATCGTTTCGGAGCTTTTTCCGCTTCACCAGGATTATGTCCATAATAATCGAACGGCACTTCTACGCGATCCGCGACCACAGCGTCCATGGCGAGCTGGAAGAAATGATGTCCATCTTCAGCGAAGAAATCCTTACCGCCCAGTCCATAAATGCGGCTGATTACCTTGGTAGTGGTGTTGCCGTAAGTGAACAGGGCCGCCTTAATTTCGTTGACCATATTGCCGCCGTGTCCGCCAACAGAGTCAGCGCGGTCCCCGACAGTGATCGCTTTAACGTTTTTCAACGCTTCGGCAATTTGCTTCTGCGGGAAAGGACGAATCATATTCGGCGAGATCGCACCGGCTTTGATGCCTTGCAGGCGAAGCTGATCTACCACATCCTTGATGATTTCGGAAGCGGAGTTCATCAGGAATACCGCTACGTCGGCATCCTCCATCCGGTATTCCTCAATCATAGGGTAATGGCGTCCGGTCAGCTCAGCAAATTCCTGGGCGATTTCCTCGAACACTTCACCGGCATTGTACATCGCTACCGATTGCTGGTAACGGTTGTTGATATAATCCGGTTCATTCATATAAGGGCCTACCGTAACCGGATTGTTGCGGTCCAATGTATCGGTAAAACCGGTTGGCGGCTGTTCGCCTACGAATTTCTGAACATCCTCGCGGTGGGCGAAAGCCTGCACGCGGCGTTTCTGGTGGGAGGTGAAATAACCGTCAGAAGCAACCATAACCGGGAGACGGACCTTGGCATGTTCTGCCAGCTTCAGCGCCATCAGGTTCATGTCGTAGACGGACTGAGGATCACGGCACATCAGGATCGGCCAGCCGGTGTTCAGGGCAAAATACAAATCCGAATGGTCGCCATGAATATTCAGCGGACCGGAAATGGAGCGGCAGACCAGGTTCATGACCATAGGCATCCGCGTACCGGCTTGTACAGGCAATTGCTCCAGCATGAACATATAGCCTTGAGCACTGGTCGCGTTGAATACGCGTCCGCCTGCTGTAGAAGCACCATAACAAATCCCTGCCGAGCTGTGCTCGCCGTCCGAAGGAACCAGCATAATATCATGCTGTCCGCTTGCTTTCATCGTATCAAGAAACTGGGCAACCTCCGTCGACGGGGAGATCGGGAAATAACCCATGACATGGTAATTAATCTGATGTGCAGCATATGCCGCCATTTCATTTCCTGATTCATACAGGAATTTCTGTTCCACCTTGGCGGAACCTATTTCTTTTTCATAATCAATAGCCACTGTTCATTCCACCTTTCTTCAGAAGATTAAGACTGCGATATAAGATCGAATTGATGGTGCACCGTATGACTGTCCGCATAGCCTTCCTTCTCACGCAGAATGGACAGCGCAGAGGTCGGACAGGCGCCTACACATTTCAGGCAGCCCTTGCAATATTGATAGTCAATGCCCAGCAGGAACATTTGCGAGCGGCCTTTGCGGTCGAGCCGTTCTTCCCAGACAAAACACTGATCGGGGCAAACGGTATCACACTGTGCACAGTGGATACAGGATTCATTCTCATATGCAGGAATCATTCCGGAACGGGAAATACTCAGATTCTTGAGGAAGCTGCTGCCCGGATTAATGATGGTTCCCCCCATCGGCTGGGTCTCATAGCCCAGCGCTGAAATGTCGGAACGTACATATTCCGGCATGCTTTCGCCCTCCGGCAGCTCGAAGTCCATAAACTTCACTTCATTGAAGCCCCGTTCAAAGGTGGTAATCGCCGATTGTACAGCTTGCGGATATTTTTTGCCAAGAGATTTCTCAATTACGCCCTTCATGGTTTCGGTATCCAGGAAAGGACAAAGCCGGAACAATGCACCCAGCATTGCCATATTGACCCGGTTCTTTTCTTTCAGGGCAATGCTTGTCGCATCGATCACCGCAATCGTGCCTGCCTTCATCTTGAGCAGCTCTTTCAGCTCCTCCGGCGTCTTGGCCGAATTCACAAGAACGGTACTGTGCTCATAAATGCCGCTGGTCACATTGACGGTTTTGGCCAGTGCTTCATGGAAAACCCCAACGACGTGTGGACGCTCAACCGGCGAAGTATCGCGGATATGTGTGTCCAAATCACAGAAACGGATATGGGCCTTTACTGCTGACCCCTTCTTCTCCGAGCCGTAAGACGAAAAACTGACGCCGTTCAGACCTGCGCCCATTACACCCGCTTCTGCGAGCATCTTACCGGCCAGATTCGCTCCCAGCCCTCCAATGGACTCCAGACGAATCTCAAAGAAACCGAGATCGTTCAATTTTGGTAATTGTACCACCGACATAACCCCTTCCTTAGTGTCAAGTAGAATAACATCCTTTTGACTTTTTCAACGATTGTAACTTGATTTTGCAAGTCGCGAAGTGACATATCTTGCATTTTCCACGCTTTGGGAATCACATTTATTTATGGATTTTAGATGATTTCTTTATACGCGACAGAGCGGCGTTACTTTAATAGAAGGTAATCTGCCATACAAGCAACAATATGTGAAAATTGTGTGAAAAATCCGTGTTTCCCAAGGTTTTCGTGGATACAAGGTCACCCTTAATTTAGCAATAAAATTAAAAATTAAGATGTTAAATTTATCACATTAATCATGATAAATATCACAGTTAGCATACTCTCCCCAGCGAAAAACGCGTCTGAAAATTGCAAAAGCCCATCCGGAGATGGGCCAGGATTGCTGTAATTCTCAAAGGTTTAGTAAGTCCACCAGTTACCTGACATCACAATCATCGAGAACAGCTTGATGCTGTCTTCATAGTAATCTTCCGCTGCGCTGCCTGCCGTATGGCTCCAAAGTGAATTCAGCCAGCTCTGGTTAGCCGAAGAGGTCATGGCACTTACCCCGAACGGAGCATAAAAAGCACCGCTGTTATAGCTTCCGAAGGTAGTCCCATTGAGCTTGTAGCCATCCTTAATATTGCCCGGCGTATTGCTGACTTTAGTCTTGATCCAGCTATTCAGCTGGTTAAGCTGGGACAAGGCTCGGTTGTCTCCCGAGATCAGGTAATCGGTTGTAATCCGCCATGGGGTACGACAGGAATTATAGTTATAGTGCCCGTCGTTCGCATCCTCAAGGAAGTTGGCTGGCGCCGGTTTGTAGCCCCCTCCAGAGTAGACCACGAAGTCGGGCAGCAAACCGGTGGTAGAGCTATAGCCTGTATACAGGCTGTTGATGATCGTATAGGTTTTATCTGTAACATTTTGCCAGCGGTTATCTCCGGTTGCCGCTTGAAATGCCTTTAAATGACTCAGCATAAAGTCCGATGGCCGGGTAGCGGTATTGTAAGAGCCGCTGTTCGCCCAATCGCCGAGACGGATGGTCCACTGCGTCTGATTGATTTCATCGTCCATAATTGCATTTATAATATGATTGGCTGCCTGCAGATAGTTAACTGTGCCGCTGCTGCCCCACTGTTTGTCTGCGAGCAGGAGCGAGTAGGCGATATCCATATCACCATCCGTAGCTGAATCTTCCCCCTCGATATTCTCAAAGCTGCTGTTCTGCTTCCATGACATCAGGTAAGGATTTAGAGAACTGGGGTGTGCGGTGTAATAATTATACAGTCCGTCAAAATAAGTCTGTGCGTTGCTGTCATAACCACCCATAAGTACCGTGAACAGCATTCCGTAGCCATGGGCTTCGGATACAGTTTCGCCAGCCGAATTATATTTTACGTAATATTTGCCTGTGCCTGCCGGTTTCAGATAAGCCGCTTTCCAGGCATTCCATTTTGTTTTTACCGAGTTGTCCATACTTGTCTGTGTGACATGGTTAGGCTTGATTGTGCCGCTCGTATAAGTCGTATGCTGAGGGAACGGTTTGTTTACAGCAGCAAATGCGGAACCAGCCGGCAGGATAAATAGCGCCAGACAGAGTAACAAGAAGCTTTTCCAGCCAAGTTTATGCTTGCCTTGTCTTTTCATAAATGATTCACTCCTCAATAGTAGAATAAGAATCAATTGCGAAAATAAACCGGCGAAACCAGAGCTCCCCCCTCTCAAATAAATCCATGAACCTTTCCGGCAACAGCAATGAAAGTTAAAGCGCTTTAACTTTCACAACAAAAAAGATAATTCAGTTTCCTGAATTCGTCATGAAAGTAAGAACATCTTTAATATATAACCCCTGTTATTTTCTGTCAATCAGTATTGTGTCTTGGATACCAAATTAAAAAGCTGCCCCCATCCGCAGATTGCCTGCAGGGGACAGCTCGTCCATCACATTCTATTTAAAAAGCCTCTTCTACTCGATATCCTGCTGCATATGCTCAGCGATCAGCTGCTGCTTGCGGTCCCACACCTGCTCGCTGAGATTCACGCGGTACACCTCAGGATTGAGTATGCGCAGATACTCAGGCCAGAACAGGTCGAGCTGCTCCTGATGGTAGCGGCGGATCTCATCAAGCTCCGGTAATTTATAAACCTGGAAACCATTGACGTAGATTGGCTCCAGCATCGGCAGCGCCTCGTAACGGTCCACATGCTTCTTCATATATGGATGCAGCGGATTAAACAGCTTCAGCCGGGCACCGCTGCGCGGGCCAGTTTCTTCAGGGAAGCTGATATAATCGGCCAGCGCCTTACCATTGGTGCCGACAATCCGGAACACTTCCTTCTTGCCCGGCGTAGATACTTTCTCGGGGTTGGAGGAGATTTTGATCGTCGGTACCATTTCACCGGAAGGGGACTCAATCTCCACCAGCTTGTACACTCCGCCGAGGGAAGGCTGATCGGATGCCGTAATCAGCTGCGTTCCCACTCCCCAGGTATCTATGGCAGCTCCCTGCGACTTCAAGTTCATGATCGTGTTCTCATCGAGATCATTGGAAGCGACGATCTTGACATACTGCAGTCCGGCTTCATCAAGCATCTTACGTGCCTGGCGTGACAAATAGGCCAAGTCTCCGCTGTCGAGCCGGATGGCGTTCATACGTTTACCCTCTGCCTCCAGCTTCTTCGCAGTGTTAATCGCATGCGGCACACCGCTGCGCAGCGTGTCAAATGTATCCACCAGCAGCGTAACACCATCCGGCAGCACCTTGGCATAGGCATCAAACGCCTCCTGCTCGCTGGCGAAGCTCTGTACCCAGGAATGGGCATGTGTGCCCTTCGTGGGTATGCCGAACATTTTGCCGGCCAGCATATTGGAGGTGGCATGGAAGCCGCCGATATAAGCCGCACGCGCTCCCCACACCGCCGCGTCGGCTTCCTGAGCACGCCGCGTGCCGAACTCCAGCAGAATATCATCCGGCGCCACCTGCTTGATACGGGAAGCTTTGGTGGCGATCAGTGTCTGATAGTTCATGAAGTTCAGGATGGCTGTCTCCACAAGCTGAGCCTCCATGATGGTTCCTTCCACACGGATCAGCGGCTCATCGGGAAAGACAAGCGCTCCTTCCTTCATGGAATGGATGCTGCCCTGGAAATGAAACTGCAGCAGCTCCTCCAGAAAAGCAGGCGCATAATTCTCCTCCTGCTCGGACAAGTAACGGATGTCTTCCTCAGTGAAACGCAGTTCACTGATGTACTGAGCGATCCGCTCCAGGCCTGCGAACACAGCAAAGCCGTTCCCGAAGGGAAGCTTGCGGAAATAGGCTTCGAATACAGCCTTGCGTTTATGGCTTCCATTTACCCAGTGGGCGTACATCATATTAATCTGATATTTGTCCGTATGTAGAGCAAGCTCTCTCCTCAAATCCTCATCTCCTAATATCTTCACTGCTGCATCTGCAGGTGCTATAGTTTTCTCTATTTTACGGTAACCACTTTTGCTCCGAGGCTGCCCCGGAAATGGCCCAGCGCCCAGACATGCCCATCGGCATTGAAGCTCGCCACAGCGTCTTCGTGTATGATGATTTCAAAACCTTTGTTATATGCATCCACAGCAGTATGCAGCACACAAATATCTGTACATACCCCTATCAGATGAAGCTCGGCAATCCCGCGTTCACGCAGTTTCAGCTCCAAATCGGTGCCGCTAAAGGCACTGTAACGGGTTTTGTCCATCCAATAGATGTCTTTCTGGTTGGCTTCATATACGTTATGCAGCTCCCCATACAGCTCACGCCCCCGGCTGCCGCGCAGATTATGCGGTGGAAACAGTTTGCTCTCCGGATGATAAGGATCATTGGCTTCATGTAAATCTACCGCCATCACCACGAAATCGCCACTCTTCACAAATTGCTCCGTCAACTGGCTCACTCTGGGCGCAATCTCTATGCCGGGTTGTCCAACAGGCAGGCTGCCGTCAATAAAATCATTGGTGAAATCGATCACGATCAATGCCTTCATTTAGTGACCTCCTAAAAGTTTTGTGAGCATCTACTCCATTGAATAACTTCGTACAAAACTGCTTCGAAAGCATACGCTAAGTTTTGTGAGCATCAACTCCATTGAATAGCTTCGTACAAAACTGCTTCGAAAGCATCCGTCTGGTTTTGTAAGTATCTGCTTTAAGTATAAATTGATAATAATGGCTCGTGGTCCGTAAACATATAGAGCTGGGCAGGGCGTTGGGAGTATTGGTTGGAGCTGAGCGGATTGCCTGCTTCATCGCTTACTTCCTTTAATATACCCTGCCGGCTGCGGGTTGACGTAATTTTGCGGATAAAGTTCGGTTCCTTAAATTCCGGCACTACCGTCTGAATGACCTGGTACAACTCGCTCAGCGTAAAATGCCGCGGTAAAAATTGTCTGGCTATCGTCGTCTGCAGCATTTGCTGCTGAATCCGCAGATAGGCGTCGTTAATAATATCACGGTGGTCAAAAGCCAGCTCCAGCTCTTCGAGCGCTTCCTGCAGCGTAAACAGCCCTACCTCACCCGCGTCATCGGAGGCTTGTCTCTGCTCCAGCATCCACTCCTCCACCAGTGCGAAAAAGGCATGGCTGATAATCCAGCCGCGCGGATCCCGGCCTGGTGTACTGTAGACACCAAGGTATTCCAAATGTCCGCCGTCCACACCGGTTTCTTCCTTCAGTTCACGTGTGGCTGCATCATATATAGATTCATCTTCCTGGCAGAAGCCACCCGGCAAGGCCCACATGCCCTCGCAAGGCCATTTCTTCCGACGGATCAGCATGACTTTCAGTTCGCGCAGCGGAAGCGTCTTCGTGACCGTCTTCCGTTCCCGTTTGGTCAAGGTAAACATGACAATGTCGGCCGGAACTCCGTCCGGTGTACGGTACTTTTTGGCGTTATAGTTTTGTTCCGCGTTCTCGCTCACTCTAGATCATCCTTTGCCGCAGCTTTAATTTTACTGTTCGTATCTTTTAATGTACCAAACCTGAACTTCTAAAATCAATTAATTATGATGTCCTACCTGAAAAAAGGGACGGATCTGCATCCGCCCCCCGAAATTTATTTAATCGCCGCATGTGGACGGAGGCGCTTCAGTGCCGGCTTCCACATTGATTTTTTCCGACACGGTGTCTCTGATTACAGAAATAACGAGCTGCAGGAGATAGTTAATATCGCTCTGACTCTGCTGAAATTCGTTCACGACCGGAATGCCGTCAATTTCATCCTGCAGCACTTCAATTTCACGTTCAATCTTGGCCACCATCTCTTTATTCTTGAAGCTCTCAAAGGCTACTATCTCCTTCTGCTTCTTCTTGATCGTGGCGATCAGTCCCTGCACCCGTTCATGATTTAGAATCTTTTGCTCGGCCTGCTGGAAATGCTGCACCTCTTCGCTGGTCGAAATGAGTGAAGCGAGCTCCTTGGCTTTGCCCATAATATCCTCGCGCACGATCAGATCGCGGGTATTGTAGGTCGGCATGCCGTATTCGTTCAAACGCGGTTCTTCCTGGCTCACTGACATCGCTCCATCCCTCTATAATTAGAGAACAGCCGCGGCTTCCGCCACGCAATCCCCTTTAATGTACCATGTTTTCGTATCGGTAATTCTGACTTGCACCAAACTGCCGATGAGATCCTTCGAACCTTCAAAATGCACCAGTTTGTTGGCGCTGGAACGGCCTGAAAGCACTTGAGCGTTATTCTTGCTCTCCCCTTCCACCAGCACCTCGACCAGTTCGCCCAGCATCCGGTCATTGCTCATCCGGCTCTGCTCTTTAATGAGGTCATTCAGCCGCTGCAGGCGCTCACTCTTCACCTCGGCGGGTACATTATCCTCCATCGCAGCTGCAGGCGTACCCTCGCGCGGTGAATAAATGAAGGTATAAGCCATATCATATCCTACTTCACGCACCAGCGACAGTGTTTCTTCGAACTGTTCCTCGGTTTCGCCGGGGAATCCCACGATGATATCCGTCGTCAGCACGGCAGCCGGCACACTGGCCTTAATCTTGCGGACAAGCTCCAGGTAAGCCTCACGTGTGTATTTGCGGCTCATTTTCTTCAGAACGGCAGTACTTCCGGACTGTACCGGCAGATGAATATGCTCTGCGAGATTTCCGCCTTTTCCCAGTACTTCAATCAATCTATCGTCAAAATCGCGGGGATGCGAAGTCATGAAGCGGATACGTGGAATGTCGATCTTGCGCATATCGTCCATGAGGTCACCGAATGTATAATCCAAATCTGTAAAATCCTTGCCGTATGCATTCACATTCTGCCCCAGCAGAGTTACTTCCTTAAAGCCCTGACGGGCCAGCTCCCGAACCTCGGCGATGACATCCTCCGGACGGCGGCTGCGCTCCTTGCCCCGCGTAAACGGTACGATGCAGTAGGTGCAGAACTTATCACAGCCGTACATAATATTCACCCAGGCACGCATCCCCTCCCGTTTCTTCGGCAGGTTCTCGATGATGTCGCCTTCCTTGGACCAGACTTCAACAACAAGCTCCTTGCTATAAACCGCTTCCTTAACAAGCTGCGGCAGCCGGTGGATATTGTGCGTGCCAAAGATCATGTCAACGAAGCCATATTTGGACATGATGCGGTTAACCACGCCTTCCTCCTGCGACATGCAGCCACAGACCCCAAGCAGCAGACCCGGCTTCTCGAGCTTCAGCGTCTTGAGATGGCCCAGCTCCCCGAACACCTTATCTTCGGCATTCTCGCGGATCGCACAAGTATTCAGCAGAATAATATCAGCCTCATTGCGGTCTTCGGCAGCGAGATAACCCATTTGCTCCAGCATGCCTTTCATCGTTTCCGTATCATGCTCGTTCATCTGGCAGCCGTAGGTGGCGATGAAATAATAATGCTGTTTGTGGCGGTTTATCTCCCGGAACTGCTCCATGGCCTGATTTGTATCGGTATCTTGAAAGTTTATAACTTCTATTTCCTGCTTGCCCCTGCGCTTGCCCTCTTTGTAGTCCGGGTTGGAATTGATCTGTACGGTACGTCCTTTGATTCTATACGTAGTTTTACCTTCTTCTTCACTGATGACTTTGGCATCAGAAAAATCAAAATACTTCGAGTAATCTTTCGAACCACCCTTGCCGAATTTTAAGTCCGGTGAGTTATTCCCCATTGTCATTATTCCACGTCCTTTATATTGAAGCTTTGTAAAATAAACTCTAGAATTTTATTCTTGCTAATAAAAAATTATAGCATAAGGATAAAATGCAATCCAAGTTTTACAATTTTAAAAGGCAATCTGGTAGAATAAATTAAATCCCCTGATACAATTAGAATTCTACATACTAATAAACCCTCCTACTTTAATAAGTAAGAAGGTTCGTCTAAAATTATTATTTTGTACATTTATTATCTGCGGATATACATCCGTAAATAGACCAAATCGAACTTGGAATCCTTGACGCAAATACAGTAAAACATCTTCATAGCTGCACATCATCTCCCCTGAAAAGTATTGCTTGTTCCAAGTTTAGCAAAGCACCGCTACACATACGTTACACATTTCTACAAAAAACCACATATTACGATAAAATATTATATATTTTTCAGATATAATCATAATATAACGCAACGTAGAGGGGTACAGTAATGGCTTATATTTCAAGGGATGACATTGATGTCCATTATGAATACGAGACGGCAAAAAACACCAGTGACCGCACAGAAACCTTGGTACTTATCCATGGTCTGGGTTTTGATCTGAGAAGCTGGGACTTTATGGTTCCATATATGACTGATAACTACCATATTGTAAGATATGATCTCCGGGGTCATGGATTAAGCGGAAGCTCCAAGACTACCCTTGATAAACTGGCCGCATTATTTGTCGAAAATTTACGAATGCTGCTGGATGATCTCCAGATACAAACCTTCCATATCATCGCCCATGGGGCAGGAAGCATTATCGCCCTGTATTTTGCCAAAGCGTATCCGGATCGAGTAAGAAGCACTGTTCTTTTGTCGCTTCCCTTGTTCAATTCGTCGGGGACAGCCAATAAATATAAGGATTACCGCAAAAAGCTGATGACTTATCAATCCATGCTGGCGCTTGCTGACCACGTGATTCCTAACGCGACCCTTTATCCGCGCCATAGCGCTGAAACGGACGCGCTGTACAGCGCTTTTGCCAAAGTCACCTTTGACGTTTATCTGGAACTGCTGGATTTCTTTGCTTATGCACATAACGAGATTATGGATCTATTCAAACAGCATACTCATCCGACATTAATGTTGACTGGGGAACAGGACCCGATGTATCCGCCCTATCTGTCCAGCCTGATTGCATCCGCCAATCCGAATTGCCGGTTTATGACCTTATACAATGCATCCAACATGGTTTTTTATGATCAGCCGGAGGAAACCTTTAAACAAATTGAAGTCTTTCTGAAGAGTAAGTGGATAAACAGGGCTCCTTTGGACCCTTTGCTGTTGAATTTGCATTCCGAATTTCTGGACATGGTTAACAATAATCCGGCCGATAACGCCCCATCCGTACAATTGAAGATCAGTTTACTCAACAGATTTACGGTTGCCGTAGATGATATACCGATTATTAGCGGCTGGGGAAGGAGAAGCGCCAAGGATTTGCTGATTTATTTGCTGCTGAATCCCGTCGTCACCAGAGACCGGCTCTGTGAAGAATTATGGCGGGATATGGATCTTGTCAAAGCCAGAGGTCAGCTTCGGGTATGCCTCACCCATCTGAAACAGCTGCTGAACAATGAGGTCACGAAGCTGATCTACAGCGATAAACAGCAAATTTCACTGCAGACTGCTGTGGACTCCGATGTGCTGACTCTGCTGGCGGAGATTAACCGGGCTAATGAAGAAACTAATCCTGAACTGAAGGAACCACTGATTCATTCTGTTTTTGCGCAGATCCAGCCTGACCTATTCAGAAATCTAAACCAGGAATGGAACCTGCACCTGAGAACCAAAATGGAGATTCAACTGGTTACACTTGCCCATCAGCAATCAGATTATCTCGCGTCTCAAGGCAAGTTCACTGCGGCTATAGCGTTTTTAAAATATGTACTTTTATTTAATGCGGAAGAGTTCGATGCCTACGAGCAAATTGCTAACCTGTATGAACAAAATCAGCAAAAACATGAAGCGAAGAAATGGCGGCTCAAGGCGGAACAACTGCAGCACACCAAAAGTATGTAAATTGTTAAATCATCATTGCTTCGTCAAATAGACACAGGCATTGTTGCCTCCGTATCCATGACTTGTAATCAGCACTTCGGATGTGGCTTTCGGGAGAGTCTTTGTGATTAATGGAAGATGCTCATAGCCATGTTGATCTGTCCGGATGGTTCCGGGAATAAAATGATGCTGAAAGCCGAGCAAGGAGGCAATAATCTGCGCCAGGCCGCTGACGCTGAACGGATGGCCGATCAGCCCTTTGATCGAAGTCAGCGGTACTTCATGCTGAAAGATATCCCTGGAGACTATATCCTCGATTCTGTCATTAGCGTCGTAACCCAAGGCCTGGCTGTTAAAATAGTCAGGTCTTCTGTTGCCCAGCACATCATTTACCGCCTGCTTCATATTCCTTCCGGTTTTGTCCTGGCCATTCACCGATTCAGCGTCATTATTCGTAGACACGGCGTCTACATAGCCATAAATAGTTGCATTGCGGCTAAGCGCATGTTCTTCGGTTTCCAGAATCAGGCTGGCAGCCCCCTCCGACAGTATAAAGCCTTTGCTTTTTTTGTTGAACGGCGAGCCGGAGTTCCAGATTTCCTGATTGAATGGCAGCGCTCTTATTTTTCCGAACCCGTACACCGTCACTTTATTGTTGCTGCTATCCGCTGCACCTACAATCGCGGTGTTTATCTTCCCACTTTGCAGGTACAGCATGGCGTCCTCCAGCGCTTCAAGTCCGGCAGTGCAGCCGGTCGTTACCGTCTTCGAGATTCCTGTCAGATGAAAAAAGCTGGAGATGGAGGAAGCCAGACTGTGATAATGCACCAACCCGCAGCAGTAAACAGGCATTTCTCTGAACTTGCCGGCAGATGCGTAATGGACCATATCCTCCAGCGGAGTTGTACCGCCCATGGTGGTCCCAAAGAACACCCCCGTCTTATTCCCAGGGTCCGTCAGATCTAGTCCAGCCATCGCTAGTGCTTCGGCGCTTGTACTAATGGCCAGCTTGGAGATTCTCGGCAGAACCCGGTACTGCTTATCCTCCAGCGTCCCCAAATCACCAAGAACTTCACCGACCCATAAAGGCTCCTGATTCGGTGTAATATCATTTCTGGCCGTGAAATCATACTCGCCGCTGATCAGATGATCCAACAAATCGTTGTTGTTCTCTCCGTTAGGAACCTTCACGCCAAAACCGGTAATTGCTATTCGCTTATTCATCGTTCCCCACCCTTTTCCTGATAATTAATGAAAAAAACAAAGAGGACTTCTCCCACCTGCGCGTTTTGGATGCTCCGTCCAAAACTCTCCCATGCGGTTGAAGCCCTCTTTGCTCATGATTGCCTTCCTCCTAAAGTTAACCGGCTGCCGTTCAGTTCAGTGTCTTTGTGGACTCGGACGTAAACGGAATGATCTCATCCATTCTGCCGCTTTGCACTTTGGCCGGCCACTGTGGATCACTGATCAGCGCTCTGCCGACCGCCACCAGATCAAATTCCGCTTGTTCCAGCTTCTCCAGCAGGCGTTCGATGTTATCTTCCTCATTCTTCTCCTTCACCGCACTGGTGAACTCGCTGTTGAGACCCACAGAACCTACCGTGATGGTTGGTTTGCCGGTGATTTTCTTCGTCCAACCGGCCAGATTCAGCTCGGAGCCTTCGAACTCCGGCAGCCAGAAGCGGCGTGTGGAGCAGTGGAAGATATCGACTCCGGCATTGCTGAGCGGTGTCAGGAAACGGGACAGCTCTTCCGGTGTTTGGGCAAGCTTGGCAGAATAATCCCCGCTCTTCCATTGCGAGAAGCGCAGCACAATCGGGAAATCCGGTCCAACCGCACGGCGGCAGGCATCAATAACCTCGACAGCAAAGGTAGTCCGCGCTTCAAGGTCACCACCATATTGATCGGTGCGCTGATTGGTCTTCTCCCAGAAGAACTGGTCGATCAGATAACCATGTGCCCCATGCAGCTCAATGCCGTCAAAACCGATCCGCTTGGCGTCTACGGCCGCCTGGGCAAAAGCAGCGATGATACCGTCGATCTCCTGCTGCGTCATCGGCTCTGTAATCTGCTGGCCGGCCAAATTCAGCCCGGATGGACCAATCGGCAGCGCTTCGGCATTCGGCAGCTCGCCAATGTTGCGGGCCATGCCGACATGCCAGAGCTGCGGAATGATTTTGCCGCCGGCGGCGTGAACTTCTTCCACAACCTTAGCCCAGCCTGCCAAAGCAGCTTCCCCGTGAATATTCGGGATGTTCGGATGACTGACAGCTGACGGATGGTTGATCGCTGTGCCTTCGGTTACAATCAGGCCCACTCCACCCTCTGCCCGTTTGCGGTAATACTCGGCAACTGCTTCAGTTGCTACCCCGTTCGGTGAATATGCCCGGGTCATTGGCGCCATTACGATCCGGTTTTGAAGTGAAAGCGTTCCAACCTGAAAAGGTGTAAACAATTTATCAGTATTCATATACTACCTCCATTTAATAATATAATTACTTTAAGTAAGGATATTATGACGCTAGTTGAAGGCAAATGCAAATTCTGGCATCAGATCTTCAGGACAGCCGCTGCTGCGCAAAAAACCGGACAAAGGCAGATAATCTGCCCATGTCCGGTTGCCTTTCGCTATGAAATGTATTTTATAACTCCAGGATGCCGGCTTTGGGTGTAACATGGAAAGCCGCCGCCAGATCCGCCAGCTGGCGGTCGGTAATTTTCTGTTTGATTTCTCTGCTACCGATCAGGTTATAGACAATCGCCGCTTTCTCAATCGTTTCCACCAGACCAAAGGTAGCATCCATCGTGCCGCCGGTCACAAAAATGCCATGCTGCGGCCAGATAACTACCCGGTATTCCTTCATTTTATCGGCTGTGGCGCGGCCGATTTCACTGCTGCCGGGAACGATCCAAGGAATAACACCTACGCCGTCTGGGAAAACCACCAGACATTCGGTGCACATTTCCCATAAGGCTTTGGTGAATTTCAGTTCATCCAGATCATGCGTGAAGGTCATGGCAATGATATTGGTAGCGTGGGTATGCAGTACGATCCGGTGGTTGGGGTCCACCTTCAGGCGCTCAATATGGCTCATGAAATGGGAAGCCAGCTCGCTCGTCGGCACGGCGTCGTTGCGCAGACCCCAGAGCACTTCTACACTCTCGCCGCTATCCGTGACACGCAGCACCCCAAGATTGGCTTCCGGGTCTTTGATCACATTCCGGAAATATTTGCCGGAGCCGGTGACGATGAAATATTTGCCGGCCAGCTCAGTGACCGGGAAGGTCAGATTAATCGTCCGCAGCGGCTCCCGTAGGTTAATGTATTTAGCTACCTCTTCCTCTTCCAGCAAGTAGCTGACGTTGCCGCCGTTCAGCTCATCCCAGCCGAGCGACCACATGTGATGGGTAATCTCCGACATTTGCTGAATAAATGGCGCCTCGATGCCGGCAATGTATCCTTTGGAATTCATTACGGATGTACTCATATGTCTTCTCTCCTTTATATACACTGCTTAATATAGTCACGTGTTGGTTACCGTTGCCTATCTTGCCGCCAGTACTTCCTGCTCGTAGCTCTTGACCTCAGCCAGCCATTGTTCACGGACCGGTGTATTCTGCGAAGCGCAGTAATAATCCCACACCGCGCCAAATGGATAGGACTTAAATTCTTCGGCAAGTGCGAGCCGGGAAGTGTAGTCACCGGCCAGTTCAACTGCCTTCAGCTCCGCTACTGGTTCCAGCATCGCACGCAGCAAGGCTTTGATCGTGTTGCGTGTGCCGATGACCCATGCCGCAATATGATTGATACTGCCGTCGAAGAAGTCCAGACCGATATTCGTGCGAGGCAGCAACTCTCCGCGGACCAGCTCCCGGGCAATCTCCAGCAGCTCATCATCCATGGTCACCACATGGTCACTGTCCCAGCGGACCGGTCTGCTGACATGCAGCAGCAGCTGCTCGCTGAACATCAGAATGGAGGACAGCTTATTCGAAATCACTTCAGTCGGATGGAAGTGACCGGCATCGAGGCAAATCGCTTTGCCCCGGGTCAGCCCATAACCCATATAAAATTCATGCGATCCGACCACATAACTCTCCGAGCCGATGCCGAACAGCTTGCTCTCCACGGCATCAATATTATACTGTGGATCAATCTCTTCGCTGAACACTTCATCCAATGATTCTTTCAGCCGCATCCGTGGTGCCAGCCGGTCCACCGGGGTATCCTTATAACCGTCAGGCACCCAGAAGTTGGTGACGCAGGGTTGTCCAAGCTCACGCCCGAAATGTTCGGCGATCCGCCGGGAAGCCTTGCAATGCTTTATCCAGAAGCTGCGGATAGCTTCGTCTGCATGGCTCAAAGTGAACCCGTCTGCCGCATTCGGATGGGAGAAGCAGGTCGGATTAAAATCAAGTCCAAGCCCCTGCTCCTTGGCCCAGTCTACCCACGATGCAAAGTGGCGCGGTTCCAGTTCGTCCAGATCCACCTTTTCATCTGTGTCGGCATAAATCGCATGCAGGTTGACCTTATGCTTGCCCGGAATCAGCGATAAAGCCTTCTCCAAATCCTGACGCAGCTCCTCTGGTGTGCCGGCGCGGCCGGGATAACTTCCGGTTACGGCAATCCCGCCGCTAAGCTCCTTACCCTTAAACAGAAAACCTCTAACGTCATCTCCCTGCCAGCAGTGCAGTGAAATCTTGATCTGTGCCAGCTTCTCCAGTACTTCATCCACATTAATGCCATGAGCGGCGTACAGTTTCTTGGCTTCGTTATAGCTGTTCATGATGCTCTGATCCATGGCGCATCCTCCTAAAAGTTTTGTTAGCGATACTTCCGGGAATATTCTTCGCGTAAAACTTGCTCCGGAAGCACGCTTAGTTTTGTGAGCATCTGCTCCATCGGTTTACTTCGGGCAAAACCCGCTTCCAAAGCGGAACTTATGCACCTTCACTTGTAGCCGTTTCCGCTGCATTCAGCTCCTCCCAGCGGACCAGCAGCTCGCCAAGCTGCGGCATAGGCCGGGGTAGATAGGATTTGATCTCAAACGATTGCCCGATCAGTGTTCTGGCCTCGTGGATGTCCGCGACCTTGCCCGACTGGAT
Source organism: Paenibacillus sp. FSL H3-0321 (assembly GCF_038002865.1). Lineage (NCBI taxonomy): Bacteria > Bacillati > Bacillota > Bacilli > Caryophanales > Paenibacillaceae > Paenibacillus > Paenibacillus sp. FSL H3-0321. The sequence continues at coordinate 880,006 of NZ_JBBODH010000001.1, forward strand.
CAGCTGCACCGCAATATTTCCCAGTGCGGTGGCCTCAGTGGGTCCTGCAAGGACCTCCTTGCCGATCACGTCTGCGGTCAGCTGGCACAGCAGCTCGTTGTTCGCTCCACCGCCGACGATTTGCAGCACTTCAATAGCTGTGCCAGTAAGCGCTTCGAGTTCTTCCAGATAGCTGCGATAGGACAACGCCAGACTGTCGAAGATGCACCGTGCCAGTTCACCCGGCGACTGCGGAACAGGCTGGCTGCTCTCGGCACAGAATAGACGGATTTCTTCTATCATATTGTCCGGATTCAAAAAACACGGATCATTGCAGGCAATCAGGCTGCGGAATCCTTCAGCAGCAGCGGCCTGTTCAGCCAGCTCAGCAAAGCTGTAGCGGCTGCCGTCCAGCCTGCGCACCTCCTGGATCAGCCACAGTCCCATAATGTTTTTGAGGAACCGGTAGGTGCCATAAGCACCCCATTCATTGGTATAGTTAGCTTCCCTTGCACTCCGGTTATTAAGCGGCTGAGCCAGTTGAGCGCCAAGCAGCGACCAGGTGCCGCTGCTGATATATGCTGACGATCGCCCGCTTTGCGCCGGGATGCCAAGGACGGCGGAAGCCGTATCATGGGTTGCCACGCAAATGAGCCTGCATTCCGGCAGATCATACTGCTGCATCAGTGAATCACTGATGCTGCCTAGATCTTCACCGGGCTCGGTCAGCCCGGCGAACTGCGCTCTTTCAAGCTGAAGCAATGCAAGCAGCTCAGGATCGAAATCACGGCTTGCGAGATTGAGCAACTGAGTGGTCGAAGCATTGGTGACCTCGTTGATCTTCCGGCCGCACAATCTATAGTAGAGATAATCGGGCACCAGCAAAATCTGATCCGCCTTAGCCAGCTCCTCACGGTCATGGACATACAGCTGATATAACGTATTAAATGTTAACTGCTGAATCCCCGTCTTGGCATAAACAGCTTCCGGAGAAATGAGCTTCGCCACCTCTTCCATGACCCCATCCGTTCTGCGGTCCCGGTAAGCATATACCTCCTGGATTCGGTTTCCCTCAGCATCCAGCAGGACGTAATCTACCGCCCACGTGTCAATCCCGAGGGTGCATTTCGTCACACCCCCTGCTTTTGCTTTTTGCAGCCCGGTAATGATTTGCTCCAGTAAATAATCCACATCCCAGAAGCAGGAATCGTCGCGCTCGGTGAATCCATTGCTGAAGCGGTGAATCTCCTCCAGGGTGAGACTCCCGTCCACGATGGTTCCGAGCACTAGCCGCCCGCTGGAGGCGCCGATATCGACGGCGATATGATTGTTCATAGGGAATCTCCTTATTAAAAGATGTTCTAGAGGATTTTGCGGAACAGGGCAATGACTTCTTCTTTGGTAGGAATGAATGGATTTCCTGGTGCACAGGCATCCTTCATCGCATTTTCAGCGAGCAGGTCAAGATCGACCTCATCTACACCCAGCTCGGATAATTTGGCCGGTATGCCGACTTCCTTGGACAGCGCCTTAATTGATTCGATTACGAAATCGGCGCATTCCTTGTCACTTTTGCCGTTCACCTGCAGGCCGATCGCCTTGGCGATACTTCTGAATTTCTCCGGTACATATTTGGCGTTTTCTTCTTCTACATATGGCAGCAGCATCGCATTGCACACCCCATGCGGCAAATCATATACTCCGCCAAGCTGATGCGCCATGGCATGCACATATCCGAGTCCGGCATTGTTGAAAGCCAAGCCTCCAAGGAAAATTGCGTAAACCATCTGCTCACGCGCTTCAATATCATGGCCATCTTTCACCGTGCGGGCCAGATTGGCAAATATAAGCTCCACCGCAGCTAATGCCGTTGCATCGGTAACCGGATAAGCTCCTGGCGTCACTAATGCTTCAATAGCATGAGTCAGGGCATCCATTCCTGTTGCCGCAGTAAGCGCGGCCGGCTTGTCGACCATCAGCTCAGGGTCATTCACCGAGATGGTGGCAATGCTGTTCTTATCCACCATGACCATCTTCACCTTGCGTTCCTCATCCGTAATGACATAGTTGATCGTCACTTCGCTTGAAGTTCCGGCGGTAGTGTTCACCGCAATAATAGGCAGCGATTTATGCTGTGACTTGTGTACGCCTTCGTACTCTGCGATATGTCCGCCATTGGTAGCAACGATGCCGATGGCTTTGGCTGTATCCTGCGGCGAACCACCGCCGATGGACACCAGATAGTCGCATTCATGCTGCTTCAGAAAATCAACGCCGTCGTGGACATTTTTACAGGTCGGGTTAGGTTTGACTTCATCATATACGACATAATTAATTCCCGCTTCATCCAAAACAGCCAGCAGCTTACCGGCGATTCCGCTTTTGACCAGAAACTTATCGGTGACCACAAGCGCTTTCTGCAAATTCAGCTCTTGAATGTACGGCCCGATTTCCTTCAGACAGCCTTTTCCCATAATGTTGATAGAAGGAACATAATAAACATGAGTACTCATTGATTGACCAGCCTCCCAGGCAATTTATATACAGCGTTTACAGGTTAACACTCTTTCCTCTGCAAGCTTGGTTTCATTCGGCTGTGGCACTTCAGGCTGGTCTCTGAAGATTCGCAGCGGACCGGCTCTGGCGCTCCTCTAAGAGGCATGCGCTTTCAAAGGAATAATGATATCCTCATCGTATCGCCTTGAATCTTTGTTGTCAACATTTAAAATAATAATTATGTTGTTTTTATTTGTTTATTGTCTGTTTCGCGAAGGTTATAATAGAATTAATGTTGTTTCTCCTTAGTTTATTGCAAAACACAGATCGTTAGGTCTATATTTATAAAATAGTTCTAACTCCGGAAAGGTGATTATGATGCTCGCAGCTGAAAGACGCAAAAAAATAATAGATTTAGTGCATCAGGATAAAAGAGTTCTGGTCTCTGATTTAAGCCGCATGTTTGAAGTAACGGAAGAAACGATCCGCAGGGATCTGGAGAAGCTGGAAAAGGACGGCATTTTAAGCCGCACTTACGGGGGGGCTATGCTGAACAGGCATACTAATGAGGATCTGCCGTTTGTCACCCGGGGTGCTATCAATACTGATATCAAACGCAACATCGCGCTTAAGGCGCTTGAGCTGATTAATGACGGTGACACGTTGATGGTCGATCCCAGCTCGACTTCCTTTGAATTCCTCAAACTGCTGGGCAACAAAAACAATCTGACGGTCATTACGAATTCCATCAATATTTTGCATGAGTTCGCCAGCTCCGGTATGAATATCATTTCCTCCGGCGGATCCTTGCGCCACCGTTCACTCTCTCTTGTGGGTCCTGTCGCCCATGACACGATCCAGCGGTACAACGTAGATACTGCCGTGATCAGCTGCAAGGGTATTGATATGGAACGCGGTATCACCGATTCCAACGAACCGGAGTGCGAGCTTAAGAAATACATGCTGCGCCAGGCCGAAAAGGTTGTGCTGCTCGCCGACCATACCAAATTCGACAAGACCGCCTTTACACAGCTGGTCCAGCTTAACCGAATCGACGTGCTGATCACAGACCGCAAACCGTCAGAAGCCTGGCTCAAGCGGCTCGCGAAGGAGAATGTTGAGGTGCTGTACTAAACTCTGCGGGAAAGCCTGGCCGCCCAGAAGATAGTTGTGGCAACAGGAAACGTATGAAAGCAATGGAAGGACAACCCAGGGCAATACGAGGATATTACTGGGGCAATAACAGGGCAGCAATAGGAGTGTTCTATAAAATAAGAGCAGCACTTCCATCCTTTAAGGATGAGAAAGGCTGCTCTTATTGGGATAGTTCATGCTTAGAGTCGGTAGTCTGTACACGGTAGGGTTTAGACACGACAGAGCGGAGCTTCATTTGCCGCATGTACACACTCACGGTGCGTTCAGTAACGGTATAGCCCTCTTGGTGCAGCAGACGGGTGATCTTCGGACTTCCATAACGCTTTTTATGCTCGGCAAAATGATACTGGATTCGCTCCATGATCGCTGCTTTGCGGAGTTTCTGTGTGCTGGTTTCTCCCGTCCGCCACTTGTAGTAACCGCTCCTTGAAACGTGTAGGGTGTCGCACATCTTCTCCAAGCGAAACTCGGAGCGATGGTCCTCCATAAACTGGAATCTTAGTTCCTTGGTTTGCTGAAGATGTGCACAGCTTTTTTTACAATCGCCAGTTCTTCTTCTGTATCGGCAAGTTTGAGTTCTTTCTCCTGGAGCTGACGGGTCGCCTCTTTCAACTGTGCTTCGAGTTCCCATACCCGGTCCATACTCGCCGCCGGTTCATTCTTTAGCTCCCGATATTGACCCATCCACTGATGCAGCGTACTTTTCGGGATGTTAAGCTCTTCCGCTAAGTCACCTAAGGTCTTCGTCTGTTCTTGAATGAACTTCACGGTTTGCTTTTTAAACTCTTCGTTATACCGTTGTCTTTGTTCTCCCATGTGAACACACCTCCGTTGCTATCATTATCAGTCCGTCCGTTAACGGGTGTCCACTATTTATTCTAATTGCAGCGCAATATGTGCATGGCGGCGGTTCTATACAATGTGCATCGGACTCCAGTGACGTTATTTCGGAAAATACCCTGTTTCCGGTCACAAAGCGGACTCCAGAGATGTTATTTTTCATTCCCAGCGCCATTTCGCCGTTTTTTCCGGGAATAACGGCTATACGGTCCGTAAGAAAGACATTACGGCCTATTATTATAGAATAGCGGCTTTACGGTCCGTTAGCCGGTTGGGCAACGCAGAATGCTGTATCGTTTGAGCTTAAACAATAGTCGCATGAGTCGCGTCAGTCGCATCAATTCACGTCAGTCACGTCGGTCACATCAGTCACATCAATTCACGTCGATTGCATCATCTACGTCAGTCACATCAGACACGTTGGTCGCATCATCCACGCCAGTCACGTCAGTCGCATCAATCCACGTCAGTCACGGACGCCTTTCACGTCAGTCACAACAGACACACCATTCGCAGCATCCATAACGTTAGACAGCAGCCTCGCTTCACTATCTAATCTGCCTGATTACATTACCTCTCCCTTAGACAGCATGATGTTAAGAATTGTCGTATCCGTTGCGGCAAGGCCTTCCTGGACCAGCCTCTCCATGTTGCGGATCGTATCTTCCACCTCTTCAAAAATCACCCCATCCCTATCGGTGGGCGAAATATTGTTCATGGCCAGTGTCGCTGCCTGAATTGCTGCATTAGTAGCCGTGGAGATTTTCAGCGCGCAGGTGGATTTCGCACCGTCGCAGATCATGCCTGACAATGAGGCTATCGTATTCTGTATCCCGTGCTTAATCTGCTCCAGGCTCCCGCCCATCAGATAGATGATCCCGCTGTTGGCCCCTACTCCGCCTGCGATGCCCGATCCGCATAGCGGGGACAGACGTCCGATATAATGTTTGACATGGACGGTGATCAGGTTGCTGAGGGCCAGTGCCCGTGCCAGCGTCTCCTCGTCTTTGTTCATGAGCCGGGCGAGCTCAATCACCGGCAGCGTACACGCTATACCCTGATTCCCGCTGCCTGCCGTTGTCATCACCGGCATTGCACTGCCGTCCATCCGCGCATCGGAGGCTGCAGCTGTAGCAGCGATAACCTTGTTGGCCACATCATTGCCAAACAGATTGACCGCCGATTGCTGTAACATTTTTTTACCAACCTGCAGCCCGTAATCTCCCCGCAATCCCTCATCGGAGATGGCCTTGTTCATTACCGCACCTTCCAAAAGAAACTGAAGGCTGGAGAAATCGACAGTCCGGACGAACTCAAAAATCCCGTCCAGGGAAACCGCATAAACCTCAGGGTCCAATTCCTCGGATCCCTCACAATCCGCCTTGTCTTTTGGCAGATCAAGTGCGATCCCATCCTTGGCCAGAAAGATCACATGCGTATGCTCTTTGGCAATAATCGCTGTAGCTGTGTGGCTCTCACTGTGTACCCGCGCCTCAATATACAGTTTCTCGGGCGTGTTTTTCAGCTCCACTTCAAGCAGCTTCCGGTCAATGATCTCGTTGGCTTTACTAAGCTCTGCCTGGGACAGCCCTGACAATATCTCTAGCTTCTTATGGGAACGGTGAATCACCGCCCCCAAGGCAGCTGCAATGGGCAGACCGTTTTGTCCGGTACCCGGAATACCTACACCCATAGCATTTTTAATAATATTCCCACTAAGAAACAGCTGAATCGACGTGATTTCTTCCTGAACCAGCTCCGCTGCTAAGGAGACTGCATAAGCGACGGCGATCGGCTCCGTACATCCCTCCGCCGGAACTACTTCCTTTTTCAAAACATCCAATAAATTAACCATGTTCGATATCACCATTTCCTCTTGTTGTCGGAGCATTTCTTATATAGTACAGGAATATTGCCGAGAGATCGACCCTTCTTCTCTGGAAATTGTCCGTTCATGCCATTTCTCTGGCGGGTTTAACCTGTTTGGCATTACAAAAAAGCAGCAAGACTCAATACCACGATGGTATTAAGTCTTACTGCCTATTGTTATCCTAAGTGTTTCCAGAACTTTTTCTTATTTGCTCTCCACTGCATGGCCGCCGAATTCGTTGCGCAATGCGGCGACCACCTTGCCGGTGAACGTATCGGTTTCAAGCGACCGGTAGCGCATCAGCAGCGCCATGGCGATGACCGGTGTCGCAGCCTGCAGGTCAAATGCCGTTTCCAGCGTCCATTTGCCCTCACCCGAGGAGTGCATAATCCCTTTGATCTCGTCCAGCTTGGCGTCTTTGGAGAAGGCGCGTTCTATCAGCTCCATCAGCCATGAGCGGATGACGGAACCGTTGTTCCACACGCGGGCTACTTCTTCAAAGTTGAAGTCATAACCGCTTTTCTCCAGCACCTCAAAACCTTCGCCGATCGCAGCCATCATGCCGTATTCAATCCCGTTGTGCACCATCTTCAGGAAGTGGCCGCTGCCGGACTTTCCGGCGTACAAATACCCGTTCTCCACAGAGGTATCACGGAACAGCGGTTCGACCACTGCCCAGGCTTCCTCGTCTCCGCCAATCATATAACAAGCGCCATTGCGGGCGCCTTCCATTCCTCCGGAGGTTCCTGCATCCAGGAAATAGATCCCCTCCTTGCTCAACGCCTCATGGCGGCGGATCGATTCCTTGTAATGTGAATTTCCGGCCTCGATAATGATATCGCCTTTGGACAGCAGCGGTGTAAGCTCAGCAATGACAGAATCGACAAACTGATGCGGAACCATAATCCAGGCAACCCGCGGGGTTTCCAGCTTATTAACAAGCTCGGCGAGACTTTTCGCCATAGCCGCACCTTTAGAACCCATCTCCTCCACAGCAGCGGCATTCACATCAAACGCTACAACTTCATGATCATGCTCCAGCAGGTTCTGGCCCAGATTGAAGCCCATTTTTCCTAAACCGACTAATCCTACTTTCATTAGATATCCCTCCGAAAATTATTAATTGGATCTTATAAAACCAAGTTCGCAAGTAGTTACAAAGGGCTTAATCAAGCACCCGGCCGGATGGCCACAGGATCGGTCTCATGAACATCATTCGGCTCATGCTGCTCCGCAGGGAGCTCTTCATCCAACCACCAATGATCCTCTCCAAGCAGCTCATCGGCCGCATCTGGTCCGTAGGAACCTGCAGCATACGAATGAAGCGGCAAAGTGCCTTCCTCAGTGGCTTCAATAATCGGCTGCACCCACTGCCAGGATAGCTCGACTTCCTCCCAATGGGCAAAGAAAGTAGCATCTCCAAGCAAAGCATCGTAAATCAGGTTCTCGTAAGCTTCCGGCAGATCCGGATTACCGGATTCATGCTTAATGCTGACCGGCTCCAGCTGCCCGTGCTGGCGCGGATTTTTGGTGTTCAGCTGCAGTGAGATACCTTCGCCGGGACCGATTTCGATCACCAGCAGGTTAGGATCAAGCTCCAGCTTCCCTCTGTTTTTGTTATGCAAATCATTAAACGGTTCTTTGAACTCTATAACGATTCTTGTTGATTTCTCTTTCATCCGTTTACCGGTACGGATATAAAACGGCACCTCACTCCATAATGGATCATCAATCCAAAGGCGGGCCGCGATATAAGTCTCATTCTGCGAAGAAGCTTCAATTCCCGGCTCGGAAGTATAGCCGTCTACCTTGCTGCCCCGGATTTCACCTGCGGCATATTGTCCACGGACCACATGCCGGGCCACGTCTTCTTTCAGCAAGGGACGCACCGAGCGGATCACATGCCGCTTCTTGCTGCGGACATCTTCCGGCGTACTGCCCTTGGGAAGCTGCATCGCCATCATCATCAGCAGCTGCAGCATATGGTTCTGGAACATATCGCGCAGAGCGCCGGCTTTGTCATAATAACCTGCCCGTTCCTCTACCCCAACCGTCTCAGCGGCTGTAATCTGAACATTGGCGATATAGCGGTTCTGCCACAACGCTCTCAGCACCGGGTTCGAATATTTCAGCACTTCAAGATTCTGGACCATCGGTTTGCCCAGGAAGTGGTCGATCCGGAAGATTTCCTCTTCTGTAAAAGCTGCATTCAGGCTGTCATTTAACGCCCGCGCCGATTTCAAATCTCTGCCGAACGGTTTCTCGATGATCAGGCGTTTCCAGCCTTTGGTGTCACCTAGTCCGCTTGTGTTAATGTTGCCGGCAATCGGCCCGAAAAATTCAGGACCTACAGACAAATAAAACATCCGGTTCTCCGGAATGTTCAGCAGTTCCTCACGGCGCTGCACATGCGCCAGCAATTTCTTATAATCCTCCGGACGTCCAACGTCCAGCACGCTATATTCAAAAGCCAGCAGGAAATCTTGCAGCTCTGCCGATTCTTCTACCTTCCGCCGGGAAAAGGTGCGCAGCGAATCCAGCACTTGCGCCTGGAAGGTTTCGTTACTGAGCTCTCTTCTGCCGAGACCAATGACCGAGAGAGGACCGGAAAGCTTGCCATCTGCGAACAAGTTATATAATGCAGGGTATATTTTACGTTTTGCCAAATCTCCTGTGGCGCCAAAAAGTACAAAGGTTGATGATTCCACTTTCATTCCTCCCGTTGTTGTCAAATGTTTATGAGGTTACTTATTATTACTCGCAAACTTTTATAACACCCATCATACGACTGCAAAAAGTATTCGTCAACCTCATTCTGACAGTTACGAAAAGTACTTATTTTCACGAACTTTTTACTATGCTATAGTAAGGAGGATATTAATAATAACTTTGAGGGGTGGGAAAGGCTATGAAGCAGGATTTCAAACCGTTGCTCGCCAAGGTGGAACATGCCTATCATATCATCGGGAAGAAATGGGTTAATCTTATCATCCACGTTTTAATGGAAGGACCCAAGCGCTTCAGCGAGCTGCATGCCATCATCCCGGATTTAAGCAAACGAATGCTGAATGAACGCTTGAAGGAGCTTGAAGAGTGCGGGTTGCTAAATCGTGTGGTCATCCCGGACCGCCCCGTAAAAACGGAATATTCGTTAACGGAAAAAGGGCAGGAGCTTGGAGCAGCACTCTGCCATGTGGAGGTATGGGCGATGAAATGGTTATAGCTCCAGCCCCTTACCGTAAAAAAGAGGGAGTACCCAAGCCTTAACGGCTTCCGGTTCTCCCTCTTTTCGCGTTACTATTGTTTGCAAATGTCTGTTAATTGTTAATTACTGTTCAGATTGTACTCTGCCAGCACATCTTCCGCCGAAAGCGTATTGCTATAGACCTTCAGTTCGTCGATCAACCCTTTGAACGGTGGATTCCAGTAATTAATGCCCAGAGTGAATACGGCATTCTTATTGGTAAACACATCCGGGAAGCCCGTGCCGGAGAATTTCTCCGATCCGTTGATGTACACTTTGACTTCACCTTCACGTGCTGTAAAAGTGACATGTGTCCACTCATTCAGCGGGATTAGCAGACCCGTCAAAGCATCATACCAGACCGTTCCTGACCATAGCAGCGTCTGGCCGCCGGCATTTTGCAGGACCAGGCTGATCCAGCTGTCCATGGTGCTTGCACCGAAAAAGGTGGTCGTGAAATCCGTCAGCTGCGCAGGATTTAACCACATGGAGACAGAGTAGGTGCTGCTGTTCAAAAGCCCGTCAGGCAGCCGGATACCGGAAGAACCATCGAAGACAGCCGCCTGTCCGGCAACACCTGTCCCATAGGTAATACTGCCGACCGTTGCACTGTCCACTTTGTCACCGGTTACCTTGCCCGCCGCAGACAGCTGCAGCGAATCCTGTAAATTGCCGTCAAACGCATAATAAGCTATTTTCCCATCTGTAACCTTCACTTGATAGCTGGAAGTAACCGCGCTGCCATCTGTCGCCTTTGCAGTAATACTTGCATCCCCGACCTTCAGAGCCGTTACTACACCTGTCACAGCATCGACAACTGCGACCTCGGGAGAGCTTGAGCTCCACTCCAGCTGCTGGTTGCCGGCATTGGCAGGCAGTATGCTGACCACCGGGGTATAACTGTTGCCTACAGCTACTTGTTGGACTGCTGTACCGAAGGATATCGAAGTCACCTTCGTATCCGTTTCCGGCTCACCATTCACCAGCCAGCCCACGGCTTCCGGAGACAACGCTTTTTCATAGACCCGGAACTTGTCAACCAGGCCCTTGTACGGGATATCCCAATAGTTGACGCCGAGGGCAAACACGCCGGAATCATCTGTAAATACGTTGGTAAATCCGCTTTTCGTTGATTTCAGTACGCCATTCACATACATTTTGACTGTGCCGGCATCGTAGGTAAAGGCCACGTGAGACCATTCACCTGCCTTAATCTGCAGGCCCGTATCCGCATCCATCCAGGCCTCACTGCCAAACCACAAGCGGGTTGTTGCGACACCGTTGCCGTAAGGAAGCAGGCTGATCCAGTTCGTATCGGACTTTGCTCCGAAGAACGCAGTCGTAAAGGCCGTCAATTCCTCTGGATTCAGCCACATGCCCACGGTATAGGAGCTTCCGGAAATCAGGCCGTTTGGCAAACGGATGCCGGAGCTGCCATCCAATTGTGCTGCCTGTCCGTCTTCACCGCTTACATAAGTGATCGTACCGCCGGTGTTGTTCACCCGGTTCCCCGTTTCCATCCCCGCTTCAAGCCGTCCGCCGCTTTCCTTGAGATTACCCTCAAAGTCATAAGCGCCAACTAAACCGTCCTCCAGTTGACTGCCGCTAAGTGCTACAACACCTACTGTGAAGGTTTTGGTAGCGCTCGCATCGCCAAGCTGAATCGTAGCCGTCAGTTCCACAGACGTGTCACCACTGCCAACCTCCGGCCGTGTTACCTTCCCGTCATTTCCAACAACGGCTTCATTGGACGAAGACCAAGTTATCGCAATACCGCGTACGCCTTCGCTCGGCAGGGTTAGATCGTTGTACACTTTAGTTGTGTTGCCAAGTGTGAGGCTGCTTGTAGCATTGGCCACCAGTTGCTCATCGCTCAGCGTTTCCAGCGCACTTCCCCAGACGGCAACACCTTGATCCGACATGGCAGTGAAGGTCATGACATGATCTTGGCGTGTGGAATCCCACTGCTTGACGAAGACACCTTTGTACAGCCGTTCAACGGCAGTGCCGTTTTGTGTCTCGTTGATGAGCAGATCGGCATAATAATCGTCTTTCAGTTTCCAGGTCCCGGTCACCGATCCTGCAATGGTTCCGTCTGCCAGGAGTTCAATATCGGCGCTTGATTTGATTTTGGCACTGATATCCTTGCCATGGTTGATGAACTGATAGGCACCGGCGATGTCTTCCGCCGCTACTTTGCCAATGGTTTCGCCGGAGTAACGGTGCGGCGCGGCCACCGGCCAGCCGTCCTCGTTCATGAACATCTGGTGTACGCGAAGCTCATGAGCTTCGCCCCGGTAAGGGAACCGGGTATGGAAGAAGTTGAACGTCTTCCCGCTGTCTTCATCGTAATATACCGAATTATGGCCGGATGAGACATAGCCATAGACCGGGAAGTCCGGATCGCCGTTCACGTTCGTGAACAGGAAGTTGCCCAGCAGCTTGTTGCCGTATGCCGAGTGGTCACCATCCGTGGTGAGCACCGCATCCTGCCCTGCTGCATCCTTGTACGGACCGCTTGGGCTGCTCGAACGGAACTGCCGCATACTGTAGCCGCCATCTGCCGCAAGACCGCCATAGGTTACATATAGATAGTAGTAGTCCGTATTTTTGTCGTACATTACATACGGGCCTTCACCGGATTTATAATTACCTCCCGAGATTTTGGTTCCAAAATAGCGGTCGATGATTCTGCCGTCCGCTGTCGTCCCGTCTTCTCCGGGATACTTGGGCCCGCCGGTTGCAGGATCAACCTCCAGCACGAAAATCCCGCCCGACCATGATCCGTAGGTCATCCACAGCTTGCCGTCCTTATCATAGAACAACGTAGGGTCAATTGCGTTTGTGTACATTTTATTGTTATACGTACCATCGGTATTAAACCAGGCCGGATTCATTGCCTCCAGTGTTCCATCATCAATCAGCGTCTGAATGTTGGTATTCGTCCATTTTTTGTTGACATCACTGTTCGCATCATAAGCTTCGCCTGCCGTGAAGCCGGAATACAGGACGGTTCCCCCGTAGGTGTAAGGTCCTTTAATATTTTGCGAAACGGCGTAGCCAATGGCTGAACGAATATAGGTGGAGGAAGTGGAATAATACATCATATAAGTGCCCTTGGTTCCATCCTCGTTAACATAGTCCTCATTCCAGAAAACATCCGGTGCCCAAACGGAGAAACCGCCTTTGCTGTCGGAATCGTTCTCCCCGGCCCAGGCGAAGGATTCCGACAGATTCGCGGAAAGATCACCGTAGAGTACATTATCCGGCGTTTTATAGCCGTTGGTGAAAGTGCTCCAATTCATCAAATCTTGCGACTCAGCCGCCTCGATATGCGAACCGAAGACATAATACGTGTCGCCGTCCTTCACAACTGAGGGATCATGCACAGATACATTGCTGAACACCGGCGCGGTCGCTTCCGGCGAAACCACCGGTGTAGCCGTTGGTGACGGCGTTGGTGTCGCACTTGGTGTCGCACTTGGTGTCGCACTTGGCATCGGACTTGGTGTCGCTGTCGGTGATATCGGGGTCCCTCCCCCGCTGCCCGCAGTCGCTGTAGCAGTTGCCGTTGCCGCTGGTGTTTCCAGCTTGATCAGGGAGCTGTAGACCGGGTCAAAAACCACTTTGCCGCTGCCTTGGACAGTAATCTGTTCCTTCACGCCGACCTTGAGATTTTTGATCTCTGTGCCAGCTTCAACACGCAGTCCCGTCTTACGGTTAAGCGTCATGTCCGTGATGCTGCCTCTATTTAATACCAATGCCGGCTCACCCAACGCATTCATGACTACCGAGTCGAAGCTGCCGCTAAGCTGTACCACCGAATTTTTGGACAATGTCTGTTCCACTGTAATTTTACTGAAGCCCGTCCCGGTTGCAGCTGCATCTTCCTCAAGCTTGACGCCAGACTGAACAATGACGTCCGTTACAGCGCTGCTGCCTTTGGTTATGACTCGCAGCTTCCCGTTCTTTTTGTTCACCACCAGCCTGGAAGCCGTCGAATTGTGCATGACAACACTGTTTTCACCGCCACCAGTGACAACTATTTTGCCTGCGACCTTTACGTTGTCGAGGGTAACGTCCCCTTCAGCAATCCCTTCGGTAAGATACAAGTTGCCCGCGATGCTTGCGTTCTTGAGCTCCACTCCGGCTGTGCTGACAATAACATTCCGGGCAGTCAAATCGCTGTAGGTTCCGCTCTTGAGGATGATTTGCCCGGACAGTTTACTGATTAACCGCAGTGCCTCAGCTCTCGTTACTGCACGTTTCCCCTTAACGCTGCCATCCTCGTACCCGCTGAGGAAACCGTCTCCCAGCAAAGTAAGTACAGCTTCCCTGCTCCACTCCGGCAGCTCCGCGGCATCCTTCGGCGCGGCAGCGGCGGTTGAAGCATCAAGCTGGAACAACCGGTACAGCATAACGGCCGCTTCCTGCCGGCTGACCGTTTGGGCAGGTCGGAAGGTCCCGTCGCTGTAACCCGACACAAAACCGGCTGATACCGCTTTCATAACATCACTATAATAAACGCTTCCATCCGCAACATCACTAAACCTGCTCTCGCTCAGAGTCTGCAGATTAAATACTCTGCCTACAAGTGAAACCCACTCTGCACGGGTAATGTTCTGCTCCGGTTTATAAACACCGTTCCCATAACCCGTGAGCAGACCATTATCTACCCATGTCTGAAAATCATCCTGTGCCCAGTGGCCTGTATAGTCAGGCGCTGAGATTTTGGCGGTAAGCTGTCCCACCTTGTTGTTATCGTTCACAGACCCAGAAGCCGCCATGATCGGCGAAGGTACAAGCAGCAGCAGCGCAAGAAACGAAGACGTTAGCTTGCCAGTCATCTTGTTCAAATGTGAGATCCTCCGATTCTAAAAAATAGTCATGCCTAGCCTTGCGATTACAATATCAAGAAATTAGCGGACTTCTTTCTGGTATGCAGCACCTCCCCTTTTATCGCCCATAAATAAAACGCTTTCATGCAGTCATTAAAAAAATGTTCTGCCGTAAGGTTTTGTTTATTTCATATAAATAAAAACTAAACCATCATAAATCGGCTTGAACGGTTTTATTTTAACGGTACATTCGGCAATTAGTCAATTGGAATTTTATATTAAAATGAATCGTTTTATGTTTATATTGATATTAATCATCAGCAAATTAAAAACCATGAAATGAACCGCTGTGATCCGCTTCAGTAAAGGATTCATCGAAGAAATAAGCAAAAACCGATGACAATTATAGATCGAGGTGGCATTAAATAATTACGGAAACATTCATGTCATCGCTATATCAAAGAAGCCTGCAGGCACAAATGCGCATGCAGGCTTCTTTGATAACTATCCATGTACAGAATCTAAAAAATGCGAAGACTGCGCTCACCTTGCTTACCGCAAGCAATGGAGGTCCTTGAGCTATTCACTACGGTAATCCGCAAGGCCATATATTGCTTATTAGGCAGCTCGACGCGGTAGTCTCCTCTTACTAACTCCTGCACAGCGGTGATGGTCATATTCCACGTATCGATAATTTCAATCCGGTAGTCATGATCGGGTGGCAAAATCAGCTTCTTAAAAGCCGGCCGCTGATTGCCGTAGTAATAGAGATAATATTCGCCTGCCTTCCCTGCGCCTCCATCCAGCATGGTCATGGGGAGCGGGTCGATCCCCCCTCCAGGTCCCTCCTCCATGATACTGCGGAGAAAGGATATCCGCTCCGCACTGTCCCCGTGAAGTTCTCCCCCATGAGACCACCATAAAATATCTCCGGGATGCACATAGGTTTCGCCATGCCCGGCATATCCGCCCCGCACTGCCGCCTCCCAAAAACGCCGCACTAGCTCCTGGGCTGTGATATTGCCCCAGTCATGGTTGATATTTCCTTCATAACAGCATTCATCAACCACTACCGGCTTGCGGTAGAGATTGCGCCATTCCTTGACCCGCAGAAGATCGGGATGCTGAATACTGCAATGAGTCACCCACGGTTTGCCGTGATCATAGAAGCCCTGCCAGTTATGATTGGAACGCAAATGCTGGTATGGATCAAGCTCCTGCACCAGCTGAAAATAATGATCCCAGTCTTCCGTTTTTTTCGCCCGCATCAGATCATGCTCATTGGCCATCGACCACCAGATATTCCGGAAAGCCGCCAGCCGGGCAACGACATAACGCAAATAGAAGTCATCACTTTCACGGTCCATTGTGGAGAAACCCCAGCGGTCATACGGATGGAAAAGAATAATATCCGCCTCAATCCCCAGCTGCTGCAAATCCAGAATACGCCGCTCCAGATTGGCAAAAAAGACGTGATTAAATCTGCGGAAGTCCCAGCCCCCGGATACAGAGCCCTGAAAAGCATAGTCCGCTGGATCAACCAGATTATAGTCATAATGCTTAGGGAAAATGCACATGCGGATTTTATTGAACGGCCCGGACTTCAGCGTTGCCAGGGTCTGTTCCTGCAGATCTTCCCTCTGATGAGTCCAGGCATAGCAAGTAGTGCCGAAGGAGAAATGTGGCGAGCCATCCGCATAGGCAAAATGGTATTGATTGCTCACACATACCGGCCCATGGTTACCTTCTCCAGCTTCCACGCAGACAAATTCTCCACTGATACCATCCAGCTCCGCAATGTTGCTGCGGGTTCTATATGTCCAAGTGGCCGCGGTGTCAGGCATGAAACGGATTTTATAGCGCCCTTCACCATCATAGAAACCATCTGGCCGGAGCACGCGGTTGTTGTATTTAAACTCGGCGGTCAGGTCAACATCCACAAATGGATTACCGCTGCAAGGCCCGTTCAGTTCCAATTCAAACAAACCCCAGCGTTCAGCTTCCTGTTTCATTCACAAGCCCCATTTCCTCTTATTACCTACGCCATTATCCTTCCAGAGCTTTATATTCAAAAAAGTCAAAATACGCCTTTTTACTCTGCTGGTCCAGGTCCTGGGCGCAGATTCCTGCATAGGAGCCGGTAAACCCAAGTTTGCCGCCGTATTCATCGGACAGTGTGCCGAAATCAAGCGGTGTGCACATCGCTGTCCAGACCTCTCCATCCGGGGAAGCGTAAAATATGATATCCCGCCCGTTGATCTCTGCCTTGAGATAATAACGCTCCCAAGCCTTCACCGAGATTTGCATGGAGGAGATTTCATCGTATTTGCCAGCTCTGCACAGCACAACGCCAAGGCTTACGCCGCGGACCTCATCGGCCGTCACCCGCAAATAATAATAGTCACTGTCATCGTAATAGAGCACCAGGCCCGCCATTTCCATTATGCTAACAGGTTTAAACTCCATACAGGTGGACACCCTGCAGGCAAAATGCTGGATCGGGCGGGCGATCATACTCTGATTATGCAGGGAAGCCAGCGATTCTCTGCCAGTCAGACGCAGAAAACCCGGACGCTCCGTCAAGCTTACCCATGAAGGGTCAAAAGGAATACGAAGCCCCTGATAGGGATACCCCAGCTCTTCGCTGTCGAACTCATCGCGTTCCGGCAACGCTTCAAAGGGATGCGGCGGCAGATCCGGCGCATCTGTCACAAGAGCAGGCAGCTTCCCGCCATGCGCCAGCCGCAGCCAACCGTCTTCGGTCCATACACAGTGCTGGATCGCCGTCTCTCTGCCGAGCGGATTCATCGTCCCTGTCCCGGGAATCGGGCGTGTGCACAAATGGGCCATATACCATTCGCCATTCTGTGTTTCCACCAGTGACCCATGACCAGCCTGCTGGAAGGGATAGTTCAAGTCATGGGCGGTCGTCATTATCGGATAATCGGGATCCGTTTCATAAGGTCCGGTCAAGCTGCGGCTTCTCGCCATGGTGACCATATGGTTCACACCTGTGCCGCCTTCAGCAACAAGCAGATAGTAATAGCCATTGCGTTTGTACAATTGCGGACCTTCCGTAACTCCGGTCGGCGTCCCTTTATAGATTTCGTGCACCGGACCGGTCAGCTTGCCGGTTGAGAGATCATATTCCTGCATAATAATACCGGAGAAATTGCTGTGGCTCTTGCGGAAATCCCAGCGCATATTTAGCAGCCATTTCCGGCCGTCTGTATCATGGAACAGAAAGGGATCAAATCCGCTGCCGTTCAGCCGGACCGGCTCACTCCATGGCCCCCTAATATCGGGCGCTGTTATGAGGTAGTTATGCAGATCCTTATACACACTCCTGCGGGATTTCACATCCGTAAACAGTAAATAATACAACCCGTTATCAAATGAAAGCGCCTGTGCCCAAATGGAGCCGGAACTTACGTTGCCGCGCAGATCAACCTGCGAAGACTCTGTCAGGACACGGGTAATCGGGTGCCAGTGAATCAGATCGCGTGAATGGTGGATCTCGACACCCGGGAACCATTCAAAAGTGGATGTAGCAATATAATAATCATCCCCAACCCGTAAAAAAGACGGATCGGGATGAAAACCGGTCAATACCGGATTCACAATCGGTTGCGCCATAAATTCTAAACCTCCAGGGAAAATAAGATTGTCTATTTAAAATTTGGATTTACAGTTAATATTGTAGCGCTTGCAGCGGTTGAAAGTTATAATGAGTTATTATAAAATGTTTGTATTTTGTCATGATGGAGGAACTATGAAGCAGCTGTTCGAACCTGTTATTTTCACGGACCACAAGTCGCTCATCTGGGACTATCAGCTATACACTGATGACTATTACAAGGGCTACTACCACTGGCACCAGTGCTGCGAGATCATGTATATCCACAGCGGTCAGGGCAATGTTGTCGTCAATCAGCAAATGTATGATATCCGCTCCGGCATGCTGTTTTTTTTCCAGCCTTATCAGCTGCACCGGATTTATTCGGAGGTCTCTGCGGAATGCCCGTTCGTGCGCAGCATTTTCTATGTGGACCCGCATACCGCTGAGAATCTGCTGAAGGACTTCCCCAAGCGAAAGGCGCTCTTCTCTGCCTTATGGCAGGGCAAGAACACCTATTGCGGGTTTGATCTCGGCAGTCAGAATGAGGCCATACAATGGATTTATACCCAGTATGATCAGTGCCGGACCCATTCCCCAGTGGAAGATTCCGAGGATATTACAATGCTGCTTACGCAATTACTGAGCTGCCTGGGAACCGGCGACAACATGTTAATCCAACCGGAGGAACGGCGGAATCTCCGCTATTCCGAGCAGATCATGAACTGGATCGAGGAGCATTACCAGGAAGAGGTGAACCTCGAGCAGCTCGCAGCGGAGACCCATTTATCGAAGTCTTATGTCTCGCGGATCTTCCACCAGGAAACGGGGAGCCGCCTGGTCGACTATCTGACCGCCCGGCGGATCAAGCAAGCCTGCCGCCTGCTCAGCACAACGGATATGCCTGTGGAGCAGATCGGTATCACGGTGGGTTTCCCGAACGCCTCCTATTTCAACCAGCTGTTCAAAAGAGTCCTCGGCACCACTCCCCTAAAATACCGGAAGAGTAATTAAAGGGCATCTTCACTTACAAAAACAATATTGCGCGCATATTCATTGATCAGCATTCTGTCTGTGCGCACCTCTCCTATCACTTCGCCATTGATCTGCAAATTGATAAAAGATACACCGTCTACGCCCCGTTTTCCATCGTATCCATAAATACGGGAAGGTTGGATGTCAGCTCCGTCATAACGGACATTGCGGAACGTAATATTTTCGATGCCCGAGCCCGGTTCCGGATTATAATCCTTATTCATCACCACACGCAGATCCAGCAGCTGACCCTGCTCTATCCGTTCCACCCTGATATCGCTATACAGGATATTCCGCACCATATTGCGGTCCCCGGCATTAATCGCCAGCGCTCCCCAATAATTCTCCTGAGGTTCATGATGCTCCAGAATATCGATATTCTCGAACACAATGTTCTCGATCAAATCCCCGTCGTGCTGGTGATCTCCATGAGTGCCAATCATCAGCGGATGAGCCACATCGGCCCATAGTATGGAGTCCCGTACGGTAATGTCCCGGCTGTCTCCATAGAAATCCCATCTGGAGCCGTAAATGGCGATGCAGTCGTCGGAATTCCGCATGAAGACATCACGGATGTCAATATCGCTGCTCGCCATAATGTCGATTCCATCGCTCCAGCCCCGTGTGCTGAATGACTTCAGGTTGTTGATCGAAATCTTAGCAGACTGCCCGATAAATACACTGTAATGTGGCGGGTCAATGACAGTAATTCCTTCCACATTCACCCGTTGCGAAAAGACAATTCGTACACCGCGAAAAGCCGAAAACCGGTGGAAATCCGCCAAATAAATGACACCCCGCCCGTGGATGGTTACATCCTCTACTCCTTCACACACCAGTGAACCTACTAGGACTGACCCTCCGGCAAGATATACGGCCGTTCCTGAGGGCACCGGAAATGCCGTTTCTTCGATGTAATGAGTGCCTGGTGCAAAATAGAGTGTTTGCGGCATTCCGCCTTCGGCCTCTCTGGTCGTTTCGAGCAGGTTTAACAGATCGGGAGTCCGGTGAATACCCGGCTGAATCAGGTGCACGTTGGCATACTCAGGCTGAGGCACATTTTCCTCCAGCTCATTCGCGAACAGATGCAGATTACGGAAACGGTCGCCGTTTATTTCCACCGAAAGCTTTTGCGGGCCGTTCAACAGGAAAGAGAGTTTGCGGCCATCCTGCTCAAATTTGATATTTCTTGCTGCCGGAGCAATATTCACATGAGTAATTTCTGTATAGAGGCATGTAATTTCCAATTCAGCCACACCCTGCAGATCAAAAAAAGCGAGCGATGCCGGGCGGACCTGATGCATGTCCACTTTGATCTCGTAAATCAAAAGCGGCTGCCATTCCCCTCCAACCGGACGAACCTTAACCCTGAAATCCTCCCTGAGCGGTATGTTATTGGGAGCGTTATAAATTTGCACTTGGTTCATTGACCTGAGTCCCCCCTGTAATTTTCCTATTCATATTATAAAGTTCAGGGGCCGCACAAAAGTTTGGCAACGTTATAAGGAAATGTTTGTATTTTGTCGCATTAGCAGCAGTTTCGGGATTCGCGAATGATCTTTATTCAGCTATGATCATGACAATATTTCGATATTTTTGAATATCAAATCGCAACTTTGACAATACGGATAGCGATATACTGGGGGCACATCTAAAGCATTGGAGGATTCGCGATGAGTAAAACGTATTGGCAGGAAATCATGGACAGACTCGATACAAAGGTAACGCGCATGGTGGAGCAAATCGGCCGCAAATGTCCGCATTTCGCCGGAGCAGACGGCAAATTTGACGATATCGGCTCAGACTGGTGGACGACGGGCTTTTGGCCGGGCCTCCTGTGGATTATGCATGATATGACCGGAAAGGACCTGTACAAGGAGGCCGCCTGGCATTGGGATGGCAAACTCGAGGAATGGTTTGTTAAACCGACCGTTGAATTGCATCATGATGTAGGTTTTCAATTTCTGCCGACTGCTGTAATTAAGAATACTTTGACCGGAGATGAGGATGGGCTGCGCAGAGGACTTGAAGCCGCCAATTTCCTCGCTGCCCGCTACAATCCGGTGGGCAAATTCATCCGTGCGTGGAATGAGGATAAATACGGCTGGGTGATAATCGACTGCATGCTGAATATCTCTCTGCTGTTCTGGGCGAGCAAGGTCAGCGGCGATCCGCGGTACAAGCATATTGCTGTGAGCCATGCCGAAACGGCGATGAAATATGGCGTCAATGAAGACGGATCCACCAAACATATTCTCTCCTTCGACGCAGAGACCGGAGAATACATCGAGAACTTTGGCGGACAGGGCTATTCCGCCGTATCCTGCTGGAGCCGCGGGGCGGCCTGGGGACTTTATGGCTTCATCAACACTTACCGCCACACCGGGGATGAGCGTTTTCTGGATACGGCCAAGCGGATTGCTCATTATTTCATCGCGGCATTGCCTGAGGATCAGGTGCCGTATTGGGATTTCCGTCTGGAGGATGACAAGCGGATGTTCAGAGACAGCTCGGCTGCATCCATCGCTGCCTCCGGATTGCTGGAACTCGCTGAAGTTGTTCCGCCCGGCGAGAAGAGCCTTTACGCTAATGCTGCAGAACGGATCTTGCGCTCGCTGACAGAGAACTACGCCACCTGGAACCAGCCGGAGCATGAAGCCATTCTGCTGCACGGTACGGGCAGCGGAACCTCCTTCATCGACGTGTCACTGATTTACGGAGACTACTACTATGTGGAAGCTGTCTCGAAATTGAATGGATGGAAACATCGCATTTTCTAAGCTTGAGAATGAAGCATGTGACCATAGAAAACGCCTTGCTCTCCCTAAGAGGACAAGGCGTTTTGTATTGATACGTACAGTTTATTTATGCTGAGTATTCGCTTCATTGATCAGTTTTTCAGCTTCTATTGGAGTTAACTTTCCAGCTTTCACCTGTCTTTCGCAATAAAGCTTTATTGCAGCCAGCAATTCTTCTTTGGTGTCATAGGGCCCGATGTCTGATGTATTTCCGTTGTCATCGGAAATTGTCATTCCGTGTGCTGAAGATACCTCTATTTCTTTAGGGTTATACGACAATATCACGTCATCTTTTCCGTCCACCGATTTTGAGACCTTCACTCCCTTCTTAATATCCTCCAATATTCCTTCATACATGGCTATGGCCTCATTAACCTTCTCGGGGGTCCATTCATACCAGCCGTCGGTCGGGTTCCAGCCTTTTCCGCCGATGATGGATTGCAGCGATTTCTTTTCTTCCGCAAGCCATGCTTTATATTCTTCATAGGTCCACCATACAACTTTTGGCGTCGGATTCGCTTGTTCATATGCTTCTTCACTCATCCACGTTTTCCCGTCATCGTTGCTGATTTGAACTGCGCCAGTTTCATCGCTATAGGAATAAGCAGCACCAGACGACTGCCCCATTGTGCCAGACTGGCCCTCGGAATTATCCGAATAAGCGAAGTCTTCATTGTCCGCAATACCGAGTTCCTTTCTTTTCTCAGCGAACTCTTTCTGCAAAGCTTTCTTCTCGGCTGTTGTCTTGCTGAACTCTTCCGGGCTCCGTTTTTCGATTCCGGCCAGCTTGCCATTCTTATAGACTGCATATACATCCACAGTTCCATCCATCATAGACTGGCCGACTCCGGCCTGTTCATCAAAGAAATCACGGACTTCTTCATTTTGATACATTAATTCGTGGCTTTTTGCATCGTAGACCAGACCGTAGGGTTCATAAACCGCCAGCGAATTCTCTTCAAAACCACTGCCAGAAACCGGCTTAGCAGCACTGGTTGCAAAAGCAGTGACTGTACCCGCAATCAGCAGCAATGCCGCTGCAGATCCAAAAACTGTCGTTTTTTTCATTTTCATAATCGCAATGATCCTCTCTTCAATTGAATTTTTACTGAAGCTGTTGAATAACGGAGTCACCTTGCTTTTCTTCTCCTCCATCCCAATCAGCGTCATAGCATAAGCCGCTTTTACGGGTTCCCCAAATGTCCGCACGACGGTTTCATCACAGGAGAGTTCAATATCACGGTTGACCAGGATATACATCACCCAGACCATTGGATTGAACCAGTGCAGGCACAAGGCAAATGTCAACACCAGCTTTGTCAGAGCATCAAAGCGCCGGATATGCACAAATTCATGGGTGAAAATATACCGCAGCCTCGTTTCATCGGTCCAATCCATATCTTTAGGCATGAGTACTACAGGGTGGAGAATGCCATACGTCAACGGCGCCTTAATTTGATCCGATTGCCTGATTTGTACCTGCCGGCGCAGGGGATGTTCCTGCAGCCAACGGGCGGTGAAATCATTTCCGACCGGCAGAGAGGTTTGAAACTCCCTGCGGCATTTAATATAAGTCACGATAAAAAACAGGGCAAAGACACACATCCCTAGCAGCCCAATGATGACAAGAGGTGAGATGGATGCTGATGTCGATCCCGATGACGCGACATTTCCAATTGACTCCGCTGTCCCTGAAAAATTCACGGTATGTAAGATACTTGATGCTTCCGCAGGAGGCGGAGTTGAGGATGTTGTCCTAAATACCCGCTCCAGCTTCTCTAAACCTGTGTAGAAGCTGAAGGGAGACGGGATCGAGAACGGAATAAGCAAGCGGCAGAGCACCACGCCCCAAAGTACGAGAAACGTTTTCTTCGGGAGCTTATGCAAGGTTAGCGCACGAACAACCACAATCGCAATAATGAGTACAGCCGCGGTCAGGCTCATTTGAAAAACGTCCATCAGCCAGCTCATTTCAATTGCTCCACAAGCTGCTTGAGTCTTGCGATCTCCTTAGCGGTTAGATTCTTCGTGTTCAAAAGAGAAGCAAACAGCATCTCGGTGGAGCCGTCAAAGACCTTGTTTATCAATTCAGCCGTTTCTTGTTCCTGTACCTGCTCTTTAGAGAGAATAGCCCGGCAGAGAAAATTAGGTTCAAGCCGTTCTATGGCACCCTTGTCGATACATTTCTTGATCACAGTGTAGGTGGTGTTCTTGTTCCAGCCCACCTGCTCACTCAGGACTTCAGCAAGCTGCTTGGCGGTTATAGTCCCTTCCTTCCATAAGACATCCATGACCTTGAGCTCAGAGTCAAAAAGTTTAATTTGAATATGGATCATCTCCTTTCAGACTATTGCAATAGTTTGTAAGTCCATACTACTACGATAGTCTGCACATTTCAAGACTACTGCAGTAGTTTTTGGAAATTTTATTTTTCTTACAGGAATTCCGTATCTCAAAATGACTAAAAAGCGGTCCCCGGTCATGAGCTAACCGGAGGAACCGCTTATTCTGGTATTCCCTATATCAAGTACTCGCCTTGCGCTTGTGCTGGAGCACTCTGCTTAGTGTTCATCCAGCCACAGGATAGCTGTTACCCCGCGAGGATAATATTTGCTGCCGGTAATTTCCCCGGAGATAATCTGGTCGCTCCAGCTCCAGATGGAAAGCTGCGGATGCGTGAGCCATTCCACATGCGTCCGGTCCGCTTCCCGGCCGGCTTCATTCCATTCCAGCCCGAGAATTTGTCTGGCGATAAATTGGCAGAGATACACTTTGCTCAGCCAGCTGTTGTTGCTGGTAGAGGAGATTTTCCAGCCGCCGTTCTCGAACAGGCAGACACCCTGCACAAGAACCGCCTCCAGATGCCGCTCTAATGCCGCGATATAAGCGCCGAACCGGCCTCCGCGTTCCAGTGCTTCCTTGCAGCCTGTGAAATACGGGAAGACCAGACCTTCAATCGCCGGGATGATCTTCGAATCATTCCCTTCCCCAATCACTGCCGGGATATAACCCTCTTCTGTCACGCTGGCAACAATCGTTGCTGCGCAGCGTTCCGCTTGAGCTCCGGCTGTTTCTGACAGTACTGTGTTTCCATTCTCCCGGAAAATCTTCTCCATGGCCAGATAAGCCGCCCAGCACTTCCCGGCAAGATAGATGTTGTTGCGGGCCTGGCCAAGCGAAACATCCAGGCTGTCATAGGTGGTAATTTCGGCACCGCCCATTGTGCGCGAGCTGTCGAGGCCCATAACTCCGTTTCTCTGCTCCGGGTCCGGATGATCGCGGTTCAGCATACTTTGCAGGCAGCTCTCCAGCACGGTCAGATTCCGCTCCATCCAGGAAAGATCGCCTGTATGCTCCAGGTAAACGGCCGACGTAAGAACCCAGTTGACCAGCTGTTCATGAGTCATATGCGAGAAGCAGCCGTCAATGCCGTACATCTCATAGGCGGAATAACCGGGACGTGATACAGCATTTGCCACCCCCATATCATGGGTAAAGCTGAGGCCTCCAGGGTACTCCGTTTGGTCGCCAGGGAAGCGGACCGTATCGACGTAGCTGAATCTGTCTACGAACATATCCAGCTCGTTGCGCACCGTCCATGGATTCATCTTCAGTTCATAGAACAGCTGATCGACGGTAAGGTCGAAGGTGTTCATCATCCGGTATTCGCCTTCATTTACGATCCAGAACGGCTTGCCCTTGTAGTCCAGCAGCTGCGTCGAGCCGTAATAGCTGCGGATAGCGTGAGCCAGCATAAAGGTCTGATCCCTGCTAAGGCCTGTATTTTCCAGCAGGCTGTTCGCCTGCAGCGCCTGCTGCTTCAATTCATCAAAATGCGACAACGCATATTCCGCCACGGACTCCACATTGCTGAAATAGCGGTTGTAGTAATAGGAAGCATCCATACCGGAGGTAACGTAACCTGACCGGTGGAAGCTGACAGCGAAACGGTAGGTCTTCCGGACGCCAGGCGGAACATCCATAACAAGCGCTCCTACCCGGCCAAGGCCAAAGGTCCAATTCTCCTCCAGCTCTGACAGCAGAATATCCTCCAATTTAAAATGCATGGCCGACCTTGCCGTTCCCTGCTCTGCGGCAATCGCCACAAATCTTCCTTGCCCGACACCGGCAAGCTCTGCAGAGCAATCATCCAGTCTTCTCATCGCACTATAGGGATCGTTGCCCTGGAAGCCAAAGAATGCACGCCGCTCAATTTCACCGGCAGTGTTATCTACTTCAAATTCCACCAGCAGTGCCGGCAGCAAAATCCCCTTCAACTCTTCTTCCGAAGCCGTCTCCGGGTCCGGCACGGACCGCACCGGCGAATAAATGCGGAAGGTCAAATCACCGGCCTGCCAGCTGTCTGTAGTCAGCTTGAAATCCCGGACAATTTCCCCGTCTGCAAACGGAAAGAGGATCCGCGGCTTAGACGGTTTAGGATCCGGATTCTCGATATCGTAGCGCTTGCTCTCATCCTCTCCGTCATGCTCGTGAAACGGCAGCGTATCAAAGCCGCTGCCGTCCTTCCGCTGCAGTCCGATAAATATATTCTGTCTGGGCGGCTTCCCGGCTTCCAAATCAAAGCCGCCTCCAGCCCCCTTAAATCCTAATGTAAAGCTGGCAAAAGAGCCGATCGGTGAATGATGGGCGTTAAAAAACTGATTCTGCGGCATATCGTAAAAACACTCCCTCCAGGCTGATTCCCGGCGGCGGCCGGGCTCTATCTCTATGTTATCTATGCCGCCCTGGGTGCGACAGGGCCAAAGCCGCCTATTATTTGGGCAAATCAATCGCCTGGAGCATGCTATGCTATAATAAACCCATATTCTATTCGAAAATGAGGATGGCAATGAAGTCAAATGATCCCGGCATTCAACATTCCCTGGACGGCCGGATGTCACCGGACATCCAGGCAGCTTTTCATATTTTTGCCGCCCACTGGCGCAAAGTAAATACGCAGTGGCAGTATCCAGTACATACCCACCCAATGTTTGAAATCAATGTAGTTCTGCAGGGCAGGCAGCAAATGACGGTCGGCGGCCGC
Organism: Paenibacillus sp. FSL H3-0321; assembly: GCF_038002865.1. Taxonomy (NCBI): domain Bacteria; kingdom Bacillati; phylum Bacillota; class Bacilli; order Caryophanales; family Paenibacillaceae; genus Paenibacillus; species Paenibacillus sp. FSL H3-0321. The sequence continues at coordinate 906,921 of NZ_JBBODH010000001.1, forward strand.
GCTTACGTTCAGGAAAGCGGAGATATTCTATTCATCCGCCCCGGCGTGCAGCATTCCAGCCTCGGCGCGGATTCCGGTAACGAAATGACTTATTTCTGCCTGCATTTTGATATTGATGATCTGATTCTGCGGCGTTCCCTAATGACGATGGATACGGTAAGTCTCAGCGGGAGCAGCCCGGAGCTGCGGTCTATCCGTTCCGCGCTGGACATTATCATCAGCAGGGTGATTCTCTCCGAAGCCAGCGATTCGCAGTTGAACCGGTTAATGATACTGAACGCCTCATTGCAGCTATTCACCGCACTCAGCGGCTGGGTCTTGGCCGAAATGCCTGTTGTTTCTGGAAGCGCACTTCCGGGAGTCACGGAGAATACCGTTGCCCTGGCGAATGCCATCGAAGGCCTGCTGCAGGAATCCGTCTTCACGGCAGAAGCTACAGGCAGCCGTGGCGACGGTATTGAAGGCATTGCAGCGCAGCTGGGTTATAGCCCGAATCACTGCAACCGGGCCTTCCGTCAGATCTACGGGATGTCTCCGAGACAATATCTCTCCGATCTGATTATCCGCCATGCCAAGCTGCAGCTGCTTGACAACAGCCTGTCCGTCGAAGCGATTGCCCATCGGCTCGGTTACCGCGACGTCTCCCATTTCAGCAAACAATTTAAGCGCTGGACCGGCCTGCCTCCAATGGGCTACCGCAGGCTTACAGCTGATCCAGAGCTGTCAGACGATTAAATTAAGCTAAACATCAGGGGTTGAAAGTGAAAGGTTAAGCCCGGCAGTGTATATATAAAAATGCAGCAAGGCCGCCCCCTGTGATCTAGGGGCAGCCTCAACTATATATTTATGCTTAACCTTTGGTAGCACCTGCGGCGATGCCTTTTACAAAATACTTTTGCAGCGATACAAAGACAATCAGCACAGGCACAACGGACATCGCTGTTCCGGCAAAAATCATATCCCAGCGGGAGGAAAATTCACCGATATAGCGGTAGATTTCCACGACCATCGTTTTGGCTTCGCCTGAAGGAAGCACGAGCATCGGCAGCAGGAAATCATTCCAGATTCCCAGACCGTTAAGCACAACCATGCTTGCCGTAACCGGTCCCATAAGCGGGAAGACAATTTTCCAGAAGATTCCGTAACGGGAGCAGCCGTCAATCTCTGCCGCTTCCTCAATTTCCTGCGGAATGCCTTTGACAAAGCTGGTGTAGAGCAGGCAGCCAAAGCCGACAGCCCCGGCAACATAGACCAGAATCGGACCGGCAAGACTTCCGTACAGTCCAAACATTCTCAGCTCTTTGAACAAAGGGATCATGTAAGCCTGAAACGGAATCATCATCCCGGCCAGGAAATACAGGAACATAAATTTGGTCCAGCGGACATTTCTGCGTTCGATGGCGTAACCCGCCATAGGAATGATCAAGACCTGAGCAACAATCGAAACCAGTGTTAGAATCAGACTGTTCAGGATCGCCCGGGGAAATTCGGTTTCTGTGAGCAGGTATTTAAAGCTGTCCAGATATAATCCCTTAGGGAACGCGATGGCGTCCCTCATAATTTCGGCGTTGCTTTTAAAGGCGGACATCAGGTTAAAGAAGATCGGGAAAAAGAAAATGATCGCCAGCAGCAGCGTTACAATAAACAGGGAAATCTCCCAGAGTCTTTTTTTCGCATGAATCGTCATTTTACATCTGCACCTCACGTTTCCGGAGGAATTTAACCTGGATGACCGTAATAATCATTATGATCAGGAACAGCACCATTGCTAGCGCCGTACCAAAGCCCTGCCTTAGTTCGCCAAAGCCGACTTTATAAATAATATAGGTCAATGTCTCGGTATCAAAGCCGGGGCCCCCATCGGTCATTACTGCAATCTGATCAAAAATTTTCAGCGCACTGATCATGGAGAGCACCATACATACGGTCATCGATCCGGCTAACAGCGGGAACGTAATGTGGCGGAATTGCTGCCAGCCGTTCGCACCGTCAATGCTCGCCGCTTCATTCAGCTCAGCAGGAATGCCTTGCAGCCCCGCCAGATAGATGATCATGTAATACCCCGCGCCTTTCCACACCGTGGACAAAATGATCGAAATCATCGCATACTTCGGATTCCCGAGCCAGTCTACCATCCAGCTTCCCAGCCCGACACTATCCAGAATCTGATTAAACACACCAAAGTTATAGTTCAAAATCATGGCCCAGACAAACCCCATTACAATCCCGCTGAGCAGAGTAGGGAAATAAAAAATACTTCTGAACAGATTGCGGAACCAGCGCACTTTATCTACAAGAATGGCCAAGGCAATAGCGGCGATATTCTCCAGCACTACCAGGCTGACCGTCATGAGCAAAGTATTCTTCAGCGCGTTGTGAACGCGGGGGCTATGCCAGATTTCCACAAAGTTAGCGAACCCGATGTACCTCACATCTTCGCTGATGCCATCCCATGAGGTGAAGCTTAAATATATACTTCCTACAGTAGGAACAATAACGAACAATGTATAAATCAAAAATGATGGCAAAATAAACATGAACGCGTAGGACTGCCACTTCTTCTTTTTCTTCGGAACGGCTGCCGCCAGCGGCTTGTCTGCTCTCTCTATTGCTGTAGCCATAGTTACTCTCCCTCCCGGAGATGCGCCGGTAAAGAGGAGTGGTTCACCTTGAACGAAGGCACTCCTCTTCCGGACGCTCTTTCTTTACTGTTGGTTAGCCTTCACTTGTGCATCGTATTCGGTATCGGCTTGTTTCATATAACTAGCTACATCTTCATCATTCACAACTAAATCCTGCAGCAATTTATAGTACCAGTTGCGGAACTGCGGCGGAATCTGGTTATCCCCCCACCAGTTGTTGATCGCCAGGGATTTGGTAACATTAGGATCAGCAATCAAATCCAGGGCTATCTTCATTTGCTCGCCCGTCTCGTAGGTTACCTTCTCTTTTGTGGATGGAATGGCATTGACGCTGGCCAGATACGGTGAATATTGTTCAGGTGCAAAGAAGTACCGGATAAAGTCTTTAATGGCTTGTGTTTTGTCGGCGTCTTTGGCGGCTTCAGCGGACAGAGACCAGCCGGCAGGTGACGGAAGGCCAATTACGTTCACTTTGCCTTCGCGGTCAGGAATCGCATAGAACCCGAAATCGAAGTTTGGATCGGCCTCTTTAATTTGCGAGAACATCCATGTGCCGGAGTAGAGCTGAGCGGCTTTGCCGGAGACCAGAATAGATGCCGTCTGGTTGTCACCGGTGCTTAGCCAGCCCTTGTCGACGTAATTCTTGAACAGGTCTTTAAAATCCGTCATGGCCTGAACCACATTGGCATCCGTAAAGCTGACTGTTTTGGCCGTACGTTTGGAGTTCCAGTCCGGGTCCTTTGAATATACATCGTCAATCAGGAATTTATTCACCCAGAAGCCCATGTGGAAAATATCCTTACCGCCAACCACCAGCGGGGTGATTCCGCCAGATTTCAGCTTCTCCTGGATCGCCAGGAACTCATCATAGGTTTTGGGGAGTTCAGTAATTCCGGCATCGGAATAAGCTTTTTTGCTGTAAATAATGCCTTGTGGCACGTTGACGGACAGCGGAGCATTCCAGACCTTGCCTTCTACCTGCGGAGGATTATCGAATAAATCCAGCAGGTCGGTTGGCAGCTCAACAATCTTACCGGCATCGGCAAATACCTCGGTATCACGCATTTCCACCAAATCCGGGAATTCGCCTACCGCATCTTTGGTCTTCAGCCAATCGAGATAAGCGGCAGAGGTCGTTTCGCTAAGATCTTTAATCTTCACATTCGGATTAGCTGCCATAAAGGCTTTGACCGTATTGGCAATCGCCTGTTTCGTTGCAGGGTCACCGGCGGCGTAACCGATGGTGAAACTAACCTCTTTCTTCGTATCTGCCGCTGCCGCGCTCGGAGCATTGGATGCCGCTGTCTTATCACCGGTATTGGCATTTCCGTTATTATTGTTGTTGCTGCCGCAAGCCGACAGGATAGCCGTAGCAGCAAGCAGCATCACAGACAGCTTTGTCATTGTTTTTGTAATCATCTGTAGAACAACCCCCTAAAATTTTGTTAGCATCACTACGGGAAAACACTTCGTACCTTCGTACAAAACGGAGTATGAATTTTGGGAACACTGCTGTGGAACCGTAAGTTGGTTACTGACTGGAAACTGGGGTTTGATGTGCGCATCATCTTTTCGAAAGCGTTTCCTTGCTACTAGCATAGCACCCGCCTATTCGGGTTAGAATGAAGTTTCTTAAGGCTCATGTGCGGTAAATTTAAGAGAAAACCCAAGCAGAAGTGGTTGGGCATTCTCAAAAAGTACAAAAAAACGGAGGTCCGGGGACCTCCGTCTGTATAAAAAGGCTACTTTATCATCAAGTTTCTTCAAGAGACTTACCCCTCACTAAGGCTAGTTTTCCTTTACCTGTCTGTCGTATTCTGCATCCACTAGCTTCATATAATCCCTTACACTACCACCCTTCACTATCATATCCTGCAACAGCTTGTAGTACCAGTTGCGGAACTGCTGAGGAATAAGGTTGCTGCCCCACCAGTTGTTGATCTTCAGTGACTTGGTCACCTTCGGATCCTTGATCAGGTCCAGCGCTGCCTTCATTTGTTCACCCGTATTGTAGGTAATCTTGTCTGTGGTAGAGGGAATCACGTTCAGCCGGGCCAGGAAGCTGGAATATTGTTCCGGGGCAAAGAAAAACCGGATAAAGTCTTTAATCGCCTCTCTTTTGTCAGGGTCACCTGCAGCTTCCGCCGACAAGGACCAGCCTGAGGGAGACGGCAGTCCCACAACATTTATGTTGCCTTCACGGTCAGGCACAGCATAAAAGCCGTATTCGAAGCTTGGATCGGCTTCCTCTATCTGCGAGAACATCCAGGTTCCGGAGAAAAGCTGCGCCGCCTTGCCGGATACGAGAATGGAAGCCGTCTGGTTATCTCCGGTGCTGAGCCAGTCTTTATTCACATAATTAGTGAACAGATCCTTAAAATCACTCATCGCCTGAATCACATTATCATCCGTGAAGCTGACGATTCCCGCAGTACGCTTGGAGTTCCAGTCCGGGTCCTTGGCGTACACCTCATCAATCAGAAATTTATTCACCCAGAAGCCCATGTGGAATATATCCTTACCGCCGACAACCAGGGGAGTAATGCCGCTCGATTTCAGCTTTTCCTGGCTGTCCAGAAATTCATCGTAAGTTGTCGGCAGCTCGGTAATCCCGGCAGCGGCATAGGCTTTTTTACTATAGATAATCCCTTCTGGCACGTTTATGAAAAGCGGTGCGTTCCAGACCTTGCCGTCTACCAGCGGCGGGTGATCGAACAGCTCCACTAAATCGGACGGCAGCGGGACAATTTTGTCGGCAGCAGCAAAGGCTTCGGTATCGCGCATTTCAACCAAATCCGGAAACTCGCCCACCGCATCCTTGATTTTCAGCCAATCCAGGTAAGCGTTTGAGGACATCTCGGCCACATCATTGATCATCACATCGGGATGAAGCTGCATGTAGCTTTTGATCGCCGCCGCAATGGCCTGTCTGGTTGCCGGGTCGCCGGCTGCATAAGCGATGCTGAATTGAACCTTTTTCCCGCTGTCTGCTTCAATATCGTCAGCTCCTGTAACGTCAGCCCCATGATTCGCAGAATTACCGTTATAGCCACGATTACTTTCACAAGCTGTTAGTATGCCGGTGGTCATTAGCAGCAGTAAAGACAGCAGGGTAAACATTTTTTTGCAGAACATAAGCAGTGACCTCCCGGGTTATAATGTGGGATTATTCGCTAATCGGAAACAGCAGTGTAATGGAGGTTCCGATATGCTCGCGGCTGCTGACGGACAACCCGTACGCCTCACCGAAGCTGGAACGGATCCGCTCATGCACATTTTTCAAACCAACATTTTTGCTGGGGGCCTCGGCGTCATTCAATGATTGGGTAATACGCGCCAGTTCTTCCCTGCTCATGCCGATACCATCATCGTACACGGTGACCGCAAGGACATTCCCCCGACGTTCCACCGTGATGCCTACCTTACCTTTCCCTTTAAGCCGCAGGCCGTGCTGAACCGCATTCTCCACAATGGGCTGCAGTGAAAGTTTCAGTATCGGCCAGTCCATCTGAATGTCAGCAGCGATGTCCAGATGAAGCTCATACCGGTTCTCAAAACGGACGGAAATAATATAAAAGTAATTCTGCAAATGCTCCAGCTCACTGCCAAGACTTACACGGTCTTCCCCGTAATCAATGACATATTTCAGCTGGTTGGAGAGAGCAAGAATCATATCGGCCACTTCCCCGGCTTCCTTGTCCACCGCATTCATACGGATAACTTCAAGCGTGTTATATAGATAATGAGGGCGGATTTGGCTTTTCAGCGCATTCAGCTCTGTTTGCTTCTGCTTGATCTGGGCCACGTACGCCTCATCAATATAGACCTGCAGCCGCTCCACCATCCGGTTGAATCCATGCGCCAGCCGGCCCATTTCATCATTGGTATTCACGCTGACCTGAATGTCCAGCTTGCCCGATTCCACCACCGTCATCTGCTTTATGAGTTCACGGATCGGAGCGGCAAGCCTGCGGGAAAACCAGACCCCCATAATAATCATTACAAAGGCACAGATCAGAATGGCGATGTACACGGTGGTTCTGGCTGACAGAAGCTGTTCGAACAAGCTGCCCCGGTGGATCTTGGCGATAAGCTTCCCCTGCAAAAAAGGGATATCCTCGCTGAGGATAATCATTTCATTGTTCTGCTTATCTGGCTGTGCGATGATGCCTGAAGTCTCTTTTTGATTGCTGAAATAAATTCTGCCTTCACCGTCCAGCAAATACAGTTCATCCTTCTCCCCAAGATTCAGCTCTCTGAAGAACTGCTGGAACAATGCGGTATCAATATCGAGAAAAAGCGTTCCTACAACCTTCGGTTCTTTGGCCACACGCCCTGAGGTATCAATCAGACTGCGCCCGATGGTGAACACTTGTCTTTGCGACTGGAAGAAATAATTATCTATATGTGTGGGGAAGATTTCCACCTTCGAGGGGTTCTCTTCCATCTTCGCCAGCCATGCCGGGATTGGGACCGGTTCACCGGACAACGAGCGGTTCTCTTTCTCCTGGGAATAAATCTTGCCGTCAGACTGGCGGACAAATTGTACTCCTGTAATATAAGGATCGCTGAATAGCAGCGTCTTCAGAAAGGAGTCGATCGGAATGGTGTTGATCTGCTCCCGCTCATTGACATTGGTCGCCTGGTTCTGTGTATAGCTCTCAATAAAACCTTCATAACGGCCGGTATACATCAGCTTGGAGGTTTCATTATATTGATTAAATGCGGTATTCAGATTGTAGCTCATGTACAGAACCATCTGCTGCAAATTACTGGTAGTATAGCGCTCCACATAGCCGGAGAAGGTCTTCACGGAGAAGAAGCTGAGTGCAAGCAGCGGTATCAGCCCGACCAATAAAAAGGAAGCGGAAAATTTCACGAAAATGCTCTTGGATCTGCGTCCCCAGATCAGCACGAACACCCCTCTTTTCTCTAAGAAAAATGTCTGTTAATTTCTGAGTGAATGTTTATATTCCTGCGGCAGCTTGCCGTATTTCTTCTTGAACATATCACTGAAATGCCGGGCATTATTATAGCCCACCAGCTCGGCAATTTCATACACCATCAGGTCACTCTGCAGCAGCAGGCGCAGTGCATGGCCCATTCTGACTTCTGTGAGATAGGATTTAAAATTTTGCCCGGTATGCTTTTTGAAGAAACTGCTGAAATAATACGGATTCATATAAACCAGTGACGCTGTTGACTCCAGAGTGATGTTCTCCGCATAATGCTCTTCCACATAAGCCTTCACCTGCATGAGCTGGGGCATCTCTTTCCCGCCCGCCTTACAGGCCAGCTGGTCATACATTTTATTGACGACATCCTCAAATGCCTGCTGCAGCTCAGCATAGGTTGGCGCATCGGTCAATTTCTCCAGCAGCGGCTTGTCGTCCTGAACCAGCAGCCCGGCGTCCACACCGTAGTCGGCAAGCTCCTGCTCCAGCTGAATAATGGCATTGTAGATATGGGAAACCGCCTGATTCCGGCTGTCTCCCGACAGAAGCTGTACCGCTTCCTGCAGTTTCCCGGAGCTTGCAGCAAGCTGCTCCTTATCCAGCGATTTAAGCGCTTCCGAAAGTGAACCTTGTAGGGAGATCAATTCGGATAATGGGAACGAGGTTTCCTGGCGCTCCGCAATATCCGGGATAACCCGGTTTAATCCGCCAAAATATCGGGCCTTGAGGCCTTTGAGCGCACTGCGGTAAGATTCCACCGCCTCTTCGACGCCACTCACGGACTTGCCGACACCGATAGACACCTGCAGCTTCAGAAAGCTGTTGATCTTGTGGTGAAGATCTTCCATCAACCGCTGCGGCTCCCCTTCATGCTCGTGTTGAAGCAGAATCCCGAAGCGTTCTCCTTTGCGGAACACATAATCACTGCCCGCCTCTTCTACGGTTTCCTTAATAATGTTGGACAACGCGAATTCTACCAGCTTGCGTTCGCGTTCCTCCCAGCGGGTGGGCATCCCGCTGTATTCGTCAATCTCGACGACACATACGGTGGCATAACGGCTGATGGCTATATTGCCCATGCGGGCCAGTGCCGCCGCCGCTCCTTTGCTGCCATCGGTAATCTGTTCGAGTAATTCTTCAATGGTCACGGAATGATTCTTCCGTTCATAGGATTTGAGCATTTCCTTGTTCCGCTCTTCTTCCGTTTCCTGGCGGATTACAGCGACGGCTCTGCTCACGACCTGCTCCAGCTGGCCGGTGTTCACCGGCTTCACCAGATAATCAAGAGCCCCGTACTGCAGGGCTTGCCGCGCATACGAAAACTCCTGATAGGCGCTGATAAACACCACCTTGATCGGAAGCCCGGACTCATGAATATCGCGTATAATATCAATTCCGGTAAATCCCGGCATGCTGATGTCGCTAATTACAAGATCGGGGTTGCAGGCAGCTATCATTGATTTCAGCTCAATGCCGTCACGCGCTTCTCCGACAATATCCAGACCAAGCGCATCCCAGGAAATAAGCTTCTTGAGCCCGCGCAGGATTACCGGTTCATCATCCGCCAGCAGCACCCGAATATTTCTGTTCATCGCTTTCCCTCCGCTTGTATGTTCGTTCGTTAGTTCCCATCTTAGCAGACTAGCTTCCCCTATTATACAGTGTCATTATAACCATATTGATCCACCTATACTTTACCACGGAAGGAAGGAATGCCGGGTGCCGCTTTTTTAACAGATAAGCGCAGTTTTTTAAGAAATATGTGTATGTGCACTTCAAAATCTGCCTATTGCAAATGCCTGTTCGAACATGGGATTATAGGGGAACCTTTATCATCTTAGTCACATATTCAAAAAGGGGCTCGGCGAGGCATCATCCTTCTGCCTTAAGCATCTATATGGAGAGCTTACGTGGTACAATACAGCTATAGAGTATACATATAAAGGGAACGGAGGTTGATCCTGCTGATCTATATTATTAAATTCGTCTACAGCTTCATTCTGCCGCCGGGTCTGTTTGTACTGTTGTTCGCCGCGGTAGCCGTGTGGTTATGGCGAAAAAACCGCCGCCCCGCCCTGGTGCTGCTGGGCATCACGCTGCTGCTCTATCTGTCCATGACCAGCCTGGTTGCCGATCCGTTAATCGGCAGTCTGGAGCGAAAATATGACCAGCCAAACACCGTTGACGGCGATGTTATTGTGGTGCTGGGCGGCGGCGCTTCCTCCGGCAACCGGGATCTTGACGGTGAAGGCAACCTGCTGGGACCGGCGGCGAACCGGCTGCTGACCGCCGCGCGGCTGTACCGCGAGACCGGGCTGCCGATTCTATTCTCCGGCGGACAGGTCTATGCCGATAGCGGGAATGAAGCAGACATCGCCAAACGCCAGTTAATCGGGTTAGGAATCCCCGAGGCTGATGTACTGGCGGAGAACCAGTCGCTGAACACAGAGCAAAATGCTGTAAATACGGCTGCGCTGATGAAGGCTCACGGCTTTAGCCGTCCCGTGCTTGTAACCTCAGGCTTTCATATGCCACGTGCCATGCTGGAGTTTGAACATGCCAGGCTGTCTCCGCTGGCCTTTCCCACTGATTACATTGCCAGCCGGGAATCTTCCTTCTATCTAGGCAAGTTCTCCCCTTCCCCCGGTTCAGCGGAGAACACCGGAATCGCGCTGAAGGAATACTTGGGGATACTGGCAGCGCATTTTTAAGAGCAGACACAAAAAAGCAGTGGCCCAAGCTTCCCCGGGCCGCTGCTTTTTCTGCTTCATTCTATTTAATCAAATCGCCATACTTCGCATTGACCATTCCGGCGAGTTCATCCGGTGCAAGCTCAATCTGCATGCCGATCTTGCCGCCACTAACCGCTATGGTCTCCAGTCCCTCCGCGCTTTGCTCGATATAGGTCGGATACAGCTTTTTCATCCCGACCGGCGAACAGCCGCCCCGGACATAACCGGTCCATTTCAGCAGATCCTTCAGCGGAAGCATTTCAATCTTCTTCTCACCCGCAGCTCTTGCGGCTTTCTTCAGATCGAGCTCTTCGGCAACCGGAATGACAAACACATACAGGTTTGCTCCGCTATGCGAGACCAGCGTCTTAAAGACGGTTTCCGGCGGTCTGCCAGTCTTCTCCGCTACCGCAGTTCCGTGGATAGCCCCGTCCTCATTATCATAGGTATGTATTTCATAGCCAATTCCCTTGGCATCTAGCATCCGCATGGCATTCGTTTTGGTTATTTGCATCCTTCATCAGCCTTTCCGGCAGCCCCTCATAGCTACCGAGTTTTTGCAGCGTAGTTGCTTCTATTTATTATATCATGGACATTTACTTCATCAACTTCATCAACCTATTAACTTCATCAACTTCATCAATGACTTCGAACATTAACAACACCAATTGTCAAAAACACCAAAACAGATAAGGTCCAACCTGTAAAAATCATCCACCACCCAATCAAAACTGCTTATACATTTGTAGCGGGAATACCTCCCGCTAATTATGTATATATCCTTCTTCTGAACAATGTAGCGGGAATCCGTACCGCTAATATTGATGAATATTCAAATTCTATTGTTATAAGATTTATTAGCAGGCGAAATTCCCGCTAGTTACTTCAATCAGATTGTTCGGTTTTACCTAGCGTTAACTTTTCCCGTTAAAAAGCTCGGTAGCGATACCCGAGCAGTATGTTTTGAAGCGATAAAGTCTGTGCCTGAAGGCCAATACGGGCTCTTCGAAAGCTATCTATTGTACAGATATACAAACCATAGACATCATAACTCAATGCTTAAATGTGTTATGAGACAGTAGTTTGATGTTATACAACCGCTCATCGCATGCCTGCCTCCCAACCGCCTCCGTATAACAAAAAACCGCTGCCCAGCTACAAAGGGCTGTGCCAGCGGCTTCTACACTCTTTCCACTACATCGCTTGGATCAAGGCAACCACACTCATTCCACCACTCCAGCTGGATCACAGCATCCACGCTCATTCCACTACTCCAGCTGGATCAAGGCAACCACGCTCATTCCACCACTCCAGCTGGACCACAGCATCCACGCTCATTCCACCACATCGACTGGATCACAGCATCCGCGCTCATTCCACTACATCGACTGGATCGGCAGCATCTACGCTCATTCCACCGCATTGATTCGATCAGCGGTTATAATACGCTTCTATCCCTATGGACTGTACCGGTGTACTTGCTCGTCATTCCGCCAAAATGGCACGAATCGTGATAACCCCTGCCGCCGGAACCTCCATGGCGTAAACCCCGTTGTTCCAAGCCATTGATTGTATCGAAACCACGTTTCCCTGGCAATCCCGGATAATGACCTCACGCTGACCGGATTCCCGGTCCAGTTCCACTACGATACGGGAGAGCAAGGTACCGTTTATAATCAAAACCAGATCTGGCAGGTCCCCGCTCAAGGGAATAACCGTATCCTGATAGGCAGCCATTGCCCACTTCTGAGGCGTGCGGGCAATGACCAGCGGATACAGCAGTTCGGGATGGTGCGGTTCAAGAGATCCGTCTAGCAGCACATCCCGATGCTCGCGCCAGAATGACAGCCAAAAGGCCAGCATCTCCAAATGCGGCTGCGGAAGCCGGTCCAGCCGGACAGAAATCTGCGGAACGGAAAACAGCACATTGATAAACTGCAGCGCGGCATTTGCCGCAGACTCCTGCGGATGCCACATCAGCATATCGGCATGAGCCGCAGTGCCGCCGCAGATCAGGCGGATATCCAGTGTTTTGATCCGGTTCTGCAGAGCATCATTCGGGCAGTCGCCGGCACGGAACATATTGCCGTATTTGCGCATCAGCGGTCCGATATAATTTTGGCGGAATTCAATCATAATCTCCGGTTTCAGCTGCCTCAGGCGGGAGATCACGCCGCTGAGCAGCATATCAACGGCTTCCGGCACAGAATAGGTGTCCCGTCCGCCCCCGTTCTGCGCTTGAGCATCCAGGGTCTGTACCGCATAAAAGCTATCTACAAAGTCGAGCTTAAAGCCATCAAGATCCCAGTCCACCAGCGCCTGTTCATAGATGGAGGTCAGGTAAGCCCGCACTTCCGGATAGCGCGGATCGACAACTCCAGCGCCAAAGCCATCGTCGTAATACAGCAGCTTGTCACCGAAGGTCTGCCAAGCCTCACTATGCTTGCCGATGAATGGCACGGCATACCACAGCATGTATTTCAGTCCCAGCTCATGGACCACGGCTACATGGGCTTTCATATCCGGTATTTTGCCGGAACTAATTCGCCAGTCTCCGCAATAGGCATAACCTCTTGCCTCATCCGCGGTCTGCCATCCGTCGTCTACGATAACCGCCTTGCAGCCCAGTTCTGCCGCAATTCTACACTCGGCTTCTATCTCTGCTGCCGTCAGCTGCTGATGAAAGCTGTACCAGGTAGAGTACATCGGCTCTTTGGCAACATCCGGCACCGATGACGGCTTGTTTCCTTGAAGGCCAGCCCACCACTCTGCCACCCCTGCCAGCGCTTCATAATAAGGGATGCTGCGGGAATCCAGACGCAGGACAGCCTCATAATCTGTAAACGGAGAGCACGGCTCCGTGAACAGCGTCACAGCACAATGGAAGCAAGCCGTCTCCTCATGTAGACCCGCATGCAGCCGCAGCGGATGCAGGACATCTGAGCAGGCGAAGCTCAGGACATTGTTACCCATGTTGCCGTACAGACATACAACTGGCGCAGAAGAGGTGGACCTCGAAGCGAAACCTTCGAGCCAGTCGGGAAACAATTCTCTGCTGCGTCCGGCTGCAGGATGCCATAAGCCTTGAACATCCAGCGCGGGACAGCTCCAGCGCAGTGAAAGTGCAGTGGGAACTGCCGGAACGGGAGATTGCAGCGTTAGACGGACATATTGCAGGCCGTCTTCCCCGCTCTCAAGAGCAAGTGAAGTATAGAATCCGTCAGCATGGCCATCCAGTGTAATTTCATAACAATCCGTGGTAATGGTCTTCAATGAAATCCGAACTCCTTCATAGCGGATGAGCCCGTCAGGGGGCTACATCCGGCAGGGAATGGTGATCTGTATACAGGTGCCGATTCCAGACCGGCTGGCGATGGCTACGCCATACCCGTTCCCTCCATGCAGCTTAATCCGGGAATCGACATTGCGGATGCCGTAGCCGATCCGGGGTCCTTCCGTTGCCAGAATCTGCTCTATGGTGTCAGCGTTCATGCCCACACCATTATCAATAATTTTGAATACAATGTCCGTTTCCCGCTTCTCCACGACAAGCCGGATTCCGATCGTACTTCCGAACCAGGCATGCTCTAGCGCATTCTCAAGCATCGGCTGCAAAATCAGCTTGACGGTCATATAATCCAGCGCCGCAGGATCAATATCGTAATAGACGGACAGCCGGTTGCCGTATTTGATGCACTGAATAGCAATATAGGCTTTGGCATGTTCAATTTCCTTGCCGACCGTAGTGAGAATTTCCCCGCGGTTCAAGGAGAGCCGGTAGAATTTCGCCAATTCCTGAACGAGAATATGCAGCTTCTGAATATCTCCGAATTGTGCCAGACGGCTGATCGAGGACAAGGTATTATATAGAAAATGGGGATTGATCTGCGCCTGGAGCGATTCCAGCTCCGCTTCTTTTTTCTGGAGACCGGCAACATAATTTTTGTGGATCAGCTCTTCGATATTGCTGCCCATCCGGTTAAACGCTGCAGCAATCTGTGCCAGTTCATCGTTGCCTTTATAATGGATTCTTTTCTGGAAGTCGCCATCGCGAAAAGCATTCAGTGAACCTACAATTTTTTGGATTCGCCGCGAAAAATAACTGGAAACACCAATACCCAGGAAAGCCAGCACAAAAGCGCTAATCAGGCAGACGATCAATGTCATCCTCCGCACGTTATTCGCACTTTCGTCGAACAGGCTGTTCGGAATGTAGGCCCGCAGCTCCCAGCCCAGGCCGTCCAGCGGTTCACTCAGCAGCAGCCGGTTTCCGGTCCGGGAACCCTTCAATCCCTCCGCTTCCGGGGCTGATTCCAGCACCACGTTTCCGCTGCCGTCCAGCACCTCAAGAGTCGTGTACTCTCCAATCTTGTGGTAATCCACGGAGTCCAGCAGGTCGCTTATTTGGACGGTCACGCGAACCAGCCCGATGTTCTGCCCCCGATGGACATCGTCCAGCCGCTGCAGCAGCGAGATATTGCCATAGCTCTCATCGCGCAGAATCTGGCGCCAGATTCTTTGGTCCGCCATGCTACCGGAGAACTCCAATCCACGGTACCAGTCTGTCTCCTGTATCCGTTTCAGATGATAAATCTCATAACGTTTAATCGAAAGCAGCGGATTCTGATCAATATCTGTGTAGTATAATTCCGGAAGGGTATCGTTCTGGAGGTAAAGGGACAAGCCGATATTGCTGGCTGTGTAATTCAGAAGATTTTCAAGCGCCGGCATCAGTGTCTTCGTCATCGTCTCATAGCTGTACCATCCCTGCTCGTAACGGCGCAGAGCGCTCTGCAGACTATAATTGTAATACAGCATTTTGGAAATCCGTTCAACATCATCCGTGCGGTAACGAATATTGTCCCGTATCTGCTGCAGCGTGCCTTGTATATTTTCCCGTGTCTTCTCTCTAAGTGAGTTCACGGAATGCGCATAGGCGAACATCCCGACGGTAAGGACGGCAACCAGCAGACAGAGTACATAAGGTACAATCAGCTTATATCCAAAAGGCACATTCAGCATACGGCGCATGTTATAGATGCCTCCGGTAATCGCCCGGACTGACGCCATAATAATCCTTGAACTGCTTGCTGAAATGAGACAGATTCTTATATCCGACCTGGTGTGCAGCTTCATAGACCTTCAGCTTGGGATCTCCGAGCAGCAGCTTGACACGTTCCAGCCGCCTTATAGAGACATAATCGGAGAAATAAATGCCTGTCTCATCGTAGAAGATTTGACCCAGGTGATTAGGGGAGAACGAGAAGTGGATCGCCGCATCCCGCAGCATGACGTTATTTTCCAACTCCACCTCGATGTAGGCTTTAATTTCCTCGATAAGCTTGTATTTCTTGCCCTGCCGTTTCCGCTGAAGCCGTTCAGAGAGCTCGAACATCCGGCGGCGGAGCCAGGATTTCATATCCTGGGTTGTCTCAAATTGATATAAAATGCTGAGATGTTTTCTGTCCAGCCCCAGCAGAATATAAAAGTCCTCGTTAATCGTATGCAAAAAAGCATCCAGTTTGGAGACAATGTGCAGAAACAACTGGTAGATTTCCAGCTTGGTTTCCATTTTGCCGACCCATACGAACAGTTCCTCATTGCAATCGTCGACAGCGACCAGACGGTAAGAAGATACCGCCAGAAATAAAGACTGCAGAATATCATCCAGATCCTTCGCCGTGGCCGAGATCGGACCTTTGGCATCGGTATGGAGAATCAGCTTGCCCTTGCCCAGAAACAGCTTCAGTCCCAGCGCCTCTTTGGCCCGCCGGAAGGAGAGATGCAGCTTGGTAAGACTTGTCACAGGCGGACCAACCCCAATAGTCACTGTAAGCGGTGTCCCGCTGACCGCCATAGCAATCAGTCCCTGCAGCCGGCTGCTGTCCACCCGTTCTTCCACGATAAGGGCAAACCGGAACCGGTCCAGCCGGCAGAACTGTATCCGTTCCTGTGCACAAAATTGCTCGACCGCTGTCTCCAGCCTTTTCTCCATCTCCGCCTTGACTTCTTCCCCAAAGCCGTTTAGTTTCCAGGATAAATCATCCGGTTCAAGCAGCGCGGTGTACAGCACGGTCCGATGCCAGGTAATCCCAACCTGCTGCAGCAAGGGCAGCATCTTGTCTGCATCCGCCATGCCGTCATCCAGCAGCTGCATGAACAGCTCCCGCTTCAACAGGGGCTCCGAATCTGAGAAGCAGCGCTGCAAATGGGATTGCGCCTGTTCCCGGTCCAGAATGCCCCGCACCTCTTCAAGCGTCCTGCGCATATCTGCATCATCTACAGGCTTCAGAACATAGCCGGAAGCACTCATCGAAATCGCTTGCTTGGCATACTGAAAATCCTCATGGCCGCTGACAAAAATGATCTTCGGCTTTGGGTTAAGCTCCAGGGCAAGTGCTCTGCGGGCCAGCTCCATCCCCGACATGATCGGCATTCTGATATCAGTGACGATAATATCCACGGTTTGTGACCTCAGCACCTCCAGTGCTTCAAAGCCGCTGCTTGCGGCTGCGCAAACGTCCATGCCCAGGCTCTCCCAGTTCATGAAGCGCTGCAGTCCTTCCAAATCCAGCAGTTCATCGTCAACCAGCAGCACCTTGTACATATCATCCCATCCTTCAAATCTGTATAGATGAGCTTAACCCATACTCTGCCCGCAGTTCCTTATCCAACCTTACATTTTTTAGCAAAAAGGGTATACTTGGTTACAGTATACCCCACAGGTACAGCAGACTCTAGCGTTATTTATTTCATCTTGCTGAGGTTGTTTTGCCATCTTTCCGTCTGGAATTTAAGCAGCTTGCCGTAGCCGGCACGTTTAGCGTCCTCATTGGCTTTGCTTAAGAGGGAGTGCACTTCGTCATCGCTTTTGGCATACAGCGCTTTAGCAAAAACCTCCTGATAGATATCGTTGACAGCCGTCGCAATCGTTCCCTCTTCGGAATCCGGCAGCGGGTCCAGATTCGCAAACTCCGTAAAGTTCTTCGAAGTATTCCATGTGACTTTTTTCTGGGCCAATGTCGTCCAATTTTGTTTCTCTTCCGGCAGCTGCGCATCCATCAAAGCCTTGGTCTGATCAATGAAGGTGGTGTTGCCCACCCAATTGAAACGGCCGATTCTCTCCTTGTCTTTATCAGCCTGTGGAGTATTCAGCCCGGCCTCATTCTGAATCGGCACCCCATCAGCATCCGATTCATCCCAGTACAGGCCCTGGCGTCCAAAATTCAGGATACGCTGTCCCTCTTCACCCGTTACCCAGTCCAAATAGGAGAAGATCGCTTCCGGGTCCTTCGCTTTCTTCGTAATCACAAGCACATTCCAGCCGAGCGAGCTGTAATTGTTCGGAGTGATCTTCTTCGCGTCAAGCCCTGCCTTATGAATCGGCCAGATGATGTCGTACCCGGACTCCGGATCAAGGGTCCGCAGCGCGTTATTCGCATCCCGGCCCGGATTGACCACATCACCCTCCACGAATACAGCAACCCGGCCCGTCACAAGCTTCTCTGTCACTTGATTGCCCGTTTGTGTGAATGCATCCTGGGTGATCAGCTTCTCGCGGAACAGCTTGCTGGCGTACAGCATGTTCTCGGTGAATATCGGATCCTCAAAAATTGACTCCAGTGCATTTCCCACCGGATTCGCTTTAGGCAGATAAGGCTTATTCTCGGCAAAGCCGCCATACATCGTATCAATGCCCCGGCCCTTAGCCCCAATCTCCAGCGGGATCACATCACTGTATTTCTCCTTGACCTGCTTCAGGTAGGCATACAGGTCATCATAGGTTTCCAGCTTCGGGGAACCCAGCTCTTTATAAATCTTCCGGTTAATAATCCACCCGCCATTGCCATTGGGACTTGAGGTATACCAATTCGGGAACTGGTAAAGCTTGCCGTCGTCGGAGCGGAGCATGCCCAGCGTGGCTTCACCGGCATTATTTTTCAGATTCGGATATTGATCAAGGTATTCATCCAGCGCCACAAGCATTCCTGCCTGCCGCAAACGCTCCACATTGGCACCACGGTCCATCATAATAACATCCGGCAGACTGCCCGAGGCAATCATCGTGCTGAACTTGGTTTCTGCGGCACCGCTGGACTGGATGGGTGTCATATTTACCTTAAGGGTATCTCTAATCCAGGCGGTTGTGGAATCCTTGCCCCACGGCTCTGTAGTGTCCCAATCGTAATTGCTGTAGTAACTGAACGTGACCGGCTTTACGGTGCTTCCTACCGCTACGGCAGGCGCAGTATCAGTAGCTTTGGCAGTTTCCGCAGCAACAGGTTCTTTTGTCGGTTCAGCGGTGCTTTGAACAGCTGATTTGTTTCCTCCGCCACAACCCGACATCAGCAGCACCGAACACAACACAGCCGTCATTACCGGCAAGCTCTTGTTACGCTTCAAATGAGTAACCCCTCTCTAATGCTTACTATACGCACGCAAACTCTGAATCATAAGCAAACCATTCACTTCATATGAAGCCGCCTATTCCTTTAATGAACCGATCAGCACACCTTTGACAAAATATTTCTGCAGGAACGGATAGACCATAATTATCGGTAAGGTAGCCACCATGGTTGTGGCTATGATCAGTGATTTGGATGTGACCGATTTCATCAGCGCCAGCCGGTCCTGAGCCGCCGCATTGGCACCGATGGACTGCAGCTGATCCGTCACGATATTGGAATTCAAAATCTGCTTCAGCAGAGTTTGGATCGGAATGAGATTCGGATTATTGATATAAATACTGGCGGAGAACCAGTCATTCCAATGCCATACCGCCGTAAACAGTGACAGAGTAGCCACAACAGGTCCGGAAATCGGTAAAATAATCCGGATCAGCACACCGATGTGATTGCAGCCGTCAATCCGTGCCGACTCGGCCAGACCTGCGGGCAGCCCCAGAAAAAACGTCCGGAAAATAATCATGTTATATACGCTGATTAATCCGGGAATCACCAGTACCCAGAAGGTGTCCATCATGCCAAACTCGCGCAGCAGCAAGTAAGTTGGAATCAGTCCGCCGCTGAAATACATTGTAATGACGCAGAACACCATGAAAAATTTCCGGCCCATCAGCTCCTGCCTGGATAACCCGTAAGCCAGAATGGCTGTGAACAGCACCGACAGAATCGTCCCGGTTATTGTCCGCAGAACGGAGACCAGGAACGCCTGACTAATCCGGCTGTCATGGAACACCACTTCATAATTGTCGAGCGTCGGGCTGCGGGGCCAGAATGTAATGCCGCCAAACGCCGTATCCGCGCCCGTATTGAAGGAGATCACCAGTGAATTCCAGAAGGGATACAGGGTGACGAAGCCCAGCAGGATCAGCAGGAAATAGATGATCACTTGCAGCACTTTATCTCCCCGCGACAGCTTCATCATAACCTGTTCCCCGCTTTCCGATAGACTGTACCGATACTAGACCAAGTTTCCAAAAGCCCATTCGCCGTCCCTTTGCTTACCATAGGCTTGAGCCCATTTTTCTGGCCGCTTTGTTGGCGATAGCCAGCAAGCTGACGCTGACAACCGCTTTGAACAAGCCTGCTGCCGCCGCATAAGAGAAACGGCTGTTCAGAATCCCCATGCGGTAGACATAAGTGTCGATAACATCCGATACATCCCGCAGGATCGGATTGGTAGCCAGAATCAGAATGTCCTCAAAACCGGCATTCAGAATGTTGCCCACTGCCAGAATCATAAAGATGATAATAACCGGCCGGATGCAGGGCAACGTGATCAGCCTAATTTGCTGGAAGCGGCCCGCCCCGTCAATGGAAGCGGCTTCATACAAATGCGGGTCAATACCGGCAATGGCTGCCAGATAGACAATCGCCGCAAAACCGATTTCTTTCCACACCCCCGTTCCAACGAGTATGCCCCAGAAGTATTCCGGCACTGACAGAAAGCTGATCGGCTCTGAGGTAAGATCCAGGCTCATCAGCAGCATGTTTACGCTTCCATTATCCGTCGAAAGCATCGACCCTACGAACCCGCCGACTATGACCCAGGAGAGAAAATGCGGCAAATAGCTGACAGTCTGAATGATCCGCTTGAACGCCATCCTCCGCACCTCATTCAGCATCAGCGCCAGCAGGATGGGTGCCGGGAATCCGAAGCACAGCTTCAGCAGACTGATGACAATCGTGTTGCGCATCACCGTCCAGAAGTCGGGCGAATTGAAGAATGCTTCAAAGTGCTTCAGCCCGACCCAAGGACTTTGAAAAAAACCGCCGAACAGCTGATAATCCTGAAAGGCCATCAACACCCCATACATCGGCAGATAGCTGAACACGAAGATAAAGATCATTGCCGGTACAACCATCAGCTGAAGATCCCACTGCCTGATCCATCTGGACCAGGAAGAAACAGAATTCCCTTTCTTGTAAGGTAAGGCCCTTGGTTCGATTTCCACATTTGTCATCCTTCCTGTGTCTTTGCTTTACACCTTAATCTTATGTCGCACAGGAAGGACGTACCAGTACCGTGGTCAACGAAAAATGTGGTCTGGCAATGATGACAATCAGCAGCTTGTATGCGGACCAATCATCTATTCCTCTTCCTCCGGCAGCTTGATGGCCTTCACGTTGTCAATATACAACGTACCACTGCCTTGGGTTCCGCTGCCCTGGGCCACATAGAAAGCAAATTCCTTGATAGAGCCCAGGTCAATCACACCGTTGCCGCTGGTAGCCCACCCCGGTTTGGCAAAACCGGTAAATGGAAGAGTGACCAGCACCGGTGCAGTACCCTGGATCTTGAAGCTGGTTTCCCACACTTCACCGTTCGTCTCATGGAACTGGACAGCCAGCTGACGGTTCGAGCCATCCGGCTGCAGCCAGAAGGATATTGCTTCCATCCCCGGCCATTCCTTGCCCATGCTGCGGTAGACCCCCGCGTAACCGGGATTCCCAATCGTATAATCCAGCTTCAGGCCGTAGGTTCCGCTGTTCGTATGGTAGGTGTCGAGTGTTACCGTCGCTGCGTTGCCTGAGACGTTGCGCTGCCATTTCGCACGCAGACTGCTGTTCGAACCGCCGTAATCCTCGAAATCATCAATCACATAGCTGTCCACCGGCGGAGGAACAAACGGACCGTTTCCGGTTTCACCGTTGTTTAATGCGCGGGGATGGCTGTAAAGTGATTGAATGCCGCTGAGAGAATTTTTATCGGTCAAATATCCGGACCAGGTCATGAAATATACGTATCGCGGCTGTTTCTCCTGCAGCATCTCCATATCCGGCAGCTCCCCGTTCTCCCCGATTGCAATGGGTCTGCCGCCGCTCAGCTGCACCAGCTTGTTGTAATACGTATCACGGTAATCGTTGTTGTAAATATCCATCGCCAGCACATCCACCTCATCATGTCCGGGATAATAAGGGGCGGAATCATAGGCCCAGGAGCTTTCCGCATTCGGGCTCCACACCCAGATTAAATTGTCCAGCCCATGCAGATTGGTGAAACGGTCGTACATATTGTGCCACAGCTGCCGGAACAGCTCGGGACGCGCCCCCCACCAGAAGAATTCAGCGTTCATCTCGTGATAAGGCCGCCACAGCACCGGGACCCCTTCATCCCTTAGCTGCTGCAGATAACAGGCTACTTCGTCCATTTGTGCCGCCCACTGATCATACAAGGCTGTACCGGGAGTTACGATATCCGTCATCTGGGCAACCGTAACATCGCCCGTGACACTTTCCCAGCCAGCCGTTGGCGCATCCATCGGCCTAGGCTCATGATAGGTCAGCGTCACCATGGCTCCCGATTCGCTTTTCACAATGGCCTCGTCGATCATCGCCTGGCGCAATGCGCTGAAGTCCCCGCCGGTGTAATAGGCGAAATCCGAACCCCACAATGCCGGGTAATATCCGGTCAGCTCTGCTGCCGTGTCATACCACAGGCTGGGTTGTTCGTAGTAATTATGCTGCCCCGTATAAACGGCATTGCCCACCGTGGCGTACAGCCGGTCCAGCAGCTCCACTGCCTCTTCCGAAGCATTCGGATTCACCGGATACATCTTTTCTGTGGTCACCTGGAGCGCACTAGCAGCTGACACCGCAGTACCTTCGCTGACCGCCTTCACCTCGACGTCATACAAACCTTCCGGCGACAAGCCCTCCAATTTGTATGCATACAGTGCTTGACCGGGAACATACGGCACCGTTACATTTTGCCACTCGGTATCAGCTGCTTTTTTATACGAAATCTTGTAAGACTTTACGCCAAAAGGACCTGAAGAAGCTTCCCATTCCAGATTGGCGGATACACCATCCTTACCGGTCACTGAGAATCCCGCGGGTGCCCCGGGTGCAAGCTCCAGCGGAAGCTGCGGAAGTTTGCCGATAACAACCTGATCAAGGAACAGCTCCGCACCAGTAGTGTTACTCACTGCAAACCGCATGGACTGGGCTTCTGCGCCGGTGAGTACCTGCTGCTCCAGCCGTTTCCAGCCTAAAGACGCCTCCGCTGGCAGCGGGTGCGTAATTGTGTCATTGTCCTGATAGACTGCAAGACTTACTGTAGCCGGCGGGACTGCCGCCTCAGCTGAAGATCTGCTCCAGTACGAAACCAGATAAGAGGCATCGCCTTCGGCAGCCATCTCAGCGGTCTTAATTCCTGATTGGTTCAGGAGCTTCAGCGCATACCCTCCCGAGTACGTGTCATAAGTTACCGTCTGCACGGTCCCCGTGGTTTCCCAAGGTTCTGTACTTCCGCTCTCGAAACCGCTATTAGAGACAAGGTTTGTCCCCGGAGTTGCTTCGAGTCCCATCACCGCATCTGAAATGTTGCCTGCCGCATCCTTGGAGCGCAGCATAATGGCGTAAACTGAAAATGGATCCAGCTGACTTAGCGTATAAGTGTGCATTGTGACTGTCTCCTGATGGGGTACGGTCACTGTGCTCCAGTCCGGCGCGTCTGTTTTTTTGTACGACAGCTGGTAGGATGCTACGCCCATATCATCCGTTGATCCCGCCCAAGTCAGCTTCAACGCTTCCGGCTCATGCTCGGCCTGCCAGACACCAGGCGTTGTCGGCCGTTCGATATCCACATTTTCACGAATGACTGCATCGTCAATATAGTAATCCTTGCTGGTGCTGTTCCAAAACGATAGACGGACATGCTGATCCCCGGGAGCGGGGGTATACAGCAGCTGACGGTATTCCCAACTCGTCGAACCCGAGAACTGAAGACTTTGTTTGCCCTGCTGCGTGCCGAATGAATCCATATCAATTACAGCATGGGTCACTCCTGTTCCGGCGAATTTGACCCATAAACCGACACGATAGGTTTTGCCTTGCTGCACCGCCACAGACGCCGAGGCTCCCCCAGTATTCCGTTTCACCTGAAGACTTTTATCCCCTCCATGCTTTTCACTGGCAGTCACTACAGGGCTACCCCACTTCTCCCACCCGACATCACCTGACTCAAAACCCGGATTACCGAGCAGATTCTCTCCTGCCGCACGCGATGGAGCAGGAAACACAGCGATCGATGCAATAAACAGAGCGACGGCCAGCCAACCATGGAACCATTTTTTGCCCGTTTGTGCAACCACTTTGTTCAGGCCTCCATTTGAAAAAGCCGGTTTATATTCGATGTTGGCATCGTCCGGCCCCTTCAATGTAAGCGTTACCATTTAACTGAACAAGAAGCATTTGCAACGAAAAGTTTGTTTTAGCAACGACTAATTTGAAAAGGTCACCCCTGCTGCTGTTTATCCCTGTCCGTAACTGCCGATATACGAAAAGCTCCGTTGCCGCAGGAGACGGCGAGCACCTGTCCACCTGCGCAATCGACAGCAATCCCCTTCCAGCGTGGGGCACCAAAAGATAGATTTTCCCACTCCTCCCAGGACAAACCTCCATCCCGGCTGCAGACGACCCGGGCCTCCGTTCCGGTACGAACCATCGGCTCACAGGCCAGAATCAGCAGGTCTTTGCCGGAGTTTCCCTTCCCCACAGCAATCGCCGAAACATTGAACCGTTCTCCCTCCCCGGCCGGGAACAGCTTGCTCCAGCTTTGCCCGTTATCTTCGCTGCGCCATAACCCTTCCGAAATAAATCCCGCATACAGGGTGCCTGCATGAGTGGGCGAAAACGCCACTGCATTTAATACAGAGGACGGGCTGCTGTACTGAAAAGGAAGTCCTGTACCGATGGATTGCCAAGTGTCCCCGCTATCCTCCGACCTCCAGATTCCCTCCGTCCATTCCCCGAGCATAAGATGTCCTGCCTGATTGTAATCTGTGTCCAGCAGTTGATTGGCTCCACAGGCATTTTTGACCTGATAGACAACCACTGACAGCAGCTCGGCTTCAATCCACTTCTTCTGATGCGGCAAAGTTGCTAGATGCGACGGAGGACGGAATGACGTCTGTTCCCAGGATTCTCCCCCATCTCTGGAGCGGTAGATTCCAGCTCCGGCGGCCATCTCACCGTCCACATAAGCATAAAAAGTTCCTGGGTTGCCCCTATCTTCCCGCAATGCCTGGACGAACAGCCCCGGACCAAGGGAAAGTACGGCTGCCGCGCTGTCACCTCCGTCACGGCTCCGTGCAATGCAGGCCGTTCGCCCATGCCTGACAAGCCCGTACAGATAATGCTTGGAGTCTGTTCCGGACATGACGGCAGCAGTACTGCCTGAGTAGCCATCCAGTCCCGGTAAATTGCGGAAGGTCTGCCCGCCATCCTCCGTGATCTTGGGCGGATGGTCTGCCATCGTGACGCAGAACTTCCCCGGCTGCACCGTGTCAGCGATCACCGCTTCCATGCAGGTCGTTTCCAGCCCCCGGAAATGATTCGCCCGCCAGCTCTTCCCCCCATCCTCGCTGATTGCAACTCCATACCAGTTGCATAGATAGAGGCGGTCCTTGCTGAAGCGGTCAACGATGATTTTGGAGATCGCCCAGCCTGTTGCCGCCGCCCGGGATCCTCCGCTGAAATGGTCCATATACGCCGGAAAGCCGCTCAGGTCTTCATCGGAATGAGGATGGAGCAGTTGCCAATGTCCACCCCCGTCACAGGAAACATACAGTGGAATCGGTGGACACTCCTTCATATGCGGCCGCAGATCCGGGGCCGTGTACCACCTTTCCGTGTGATGGCAGTCCTGCACAACGGTCCCGTATCTCTGTCTGCCAGGCAGCAGACCTTCTTCCGTGGAAGCCCAAGTCCTGCCGCCATCGGTGCTGCTCCGGATTCCGCCCCAGATCGTAGCCGCCAGCAGATGCTGGTCATCAAGACTGTCGAATGACAGCTCGGCAAAGCTGGCCCCTTCCTGCAGCAGCTCCCAGGATTCTCCCAGATCAGAGCTGACATACAGCTTGCCTGACCTGCCCCGGGGCTGATCCTGAAGCAGACCCAATACGCCGCCTTCGCCAACTTCAACATAATCCATGTTCAAATCGTCATCGCTTATTGTTCCGGCATACAAGACACCGGGAACAGACGGGTGAAACGCAACGCAGCCAAACCGTTCCTCTGGAAGCCCCGTGCGTCTCCAGGTCTCGCCTTCATCCCGGCTGATCCAGAAGCCGCCGGTATACCCTCCGGCAGCGATTATGTCCGGGTGATGAGGGTCTGCTGCGATCACCTCACCGTACATCCTGGTGGGACCATTTCCATAGAATCCCATACCCGTGCAGACTTCCCGCCAGCTGTGCCCGCCATCAGCAGATTTATGGACCGATCCGTAGAACTTCCGGCTCCTGACCTCCCCGGAGCAGCGAAACAGCACCTCCGGGTGATGCGGACTGATCGCAAAGCTCTGCACCTGATGGTGATACGCCTTCGTCAGCCCGCCATTCAGCGTTTCCCATGTCTCCCCGCCATCAGAGCTGCGGAAAACACCCGCCACATCGCAGCGGGCATATACAATCCCGCTTATGGCCGGGTGCTGAATAAGCCCCGTGATATATCCGCCTCCACCCAGTGAAGCCGGAGTCCAGACATGCGCAATATTTTTATTCATAATGCTTAATACCTCCTCTACATCTCTTCAAGCTTACACCCGGGCTTCAGTTACGGGCATCCCTGCGAACAACGATTTGTGCCGCTGGGCAAGGAAGATACTTTCATCAAAAAGTTATAAAACTACCCATTCACACAAACAGAAATGATAGTCATTGCATCTCTTATACTATCCAACCGGAAAGAGGTGTTAACTATGACGGAACGTGCAAGAATTCGCAGGGCCATTGCTGCACTGCGTGCGCAAAGAGCCATTCTGCGTGAACAGCTGGAAGAAATTAATGAGAATCTACGCAGAGTGCCTAATCCCAGCCGGGCCAGACGGGAACTTTTGGCAGCGAGAGTAGCCATCAGAGAAGCATTGCGTTTAAATGCCATCGCCATTCGGCTTTTGCGCAGTGTGCTGTAACCGGATTATGCTAAAGCTAGTGCAGTAGCAGGCATCCTCCGAACTAGATTATCGAGCATCCTTTGGGATGCTCTTTTTTGTAGGCAGATCCTATATATCCGAAAAAAAAGAGCACCGGGACTCTCCCCGAATGCTCTTTTCTCTGTTGCCAAGACGGCTTAAGCACGGCTTTCCTGCTCTTCCGGCTGTAGCCGGAGTGCCAGTTCTGGAAATCTATCTTCGCATGCTTTAATCTCTTGGATAATCCATTGCCATTATATCCATAAAAGGCACCTTGACCAGCTCTTCCTTACAGCTGAGATGCACCTTGCCCGTACGCGAGTCCATGCCGACAATCTGCCCCCGGACCTGATCTTCCTTGCCCCAAACCGTCAATAGCACTTCAGAGGCCTCTTGCATCGCTTCCGTCAGTTGATTGCCGATTTCCTCCAGCACAAATTCATCTCTTGTCGGCCGTTTGGCCACCTTCGCTTTTGCCACACTATTCCTCCGTTAAAATAAGACTGTTTCCATGTGTTATTCCATATAAAGTGAATGTCATTTTTACTCGCTCATGGATGTTATCGAGTTAATTATAGCAATTACACTTAAGCGGTGAAAAGAGCGTAGTGATTATGTTCCTCCAACTGAACTTCAGCTGTTTCGCATAAGGAGCTATTCTAACAACTACTCTACGTAGCTTAACATTTCCTGCAGGTCTGAACAAGGTAATCGTGATTTACTCCTTCTGCTGTAGAGAGTAGTTCAGGCCCTGATTAAACAGATTCAACGCCTGGGTATCCGCACTGGATTTGTACGATCCCTCCATTGCTGCTCGATTTTACTCTGCTGTGTGATTTTGCCAGATTGATCTTGTTACAGAATTTCAACTATTTGGCCGATGCTCATTTATTGTAAGGTTCTTCCCTTTTGTCCAATCCATATAATTAAATTTATTGCCAAATTTACCTTATAGTTGTATGTTTAGTGTTGTTATATATTTTCTATATTTTGGGAGGTATACAATGAAAAGGATTTTATTGGTTTTACTTTTAATCGTATGTTTTGCATCAACTGCATCAGTAGCGTCTGCAGAAGATACTGGAGATGGATTCCGATCAGCAATTACGCAAAAAGATTTTCAAGAAACTGTCGTTGGTGGCCAGGCAAAACTAAAAATACCGAGTGCTTCAAATCTCAACCCAATAAAAGACAAAATACTTGCTGAATATTTCATTACAATTAATTCAAAAAACGGAGTTACCTTTGATGGAGGAGTGATCTACGATGGTGATGAATGGGAGTTAGTTATATTCGGACATAGTGGATGGTGGCCAAAATCTCTACCTAATATCACCGGAAAAACGGTAGATCTCAAATTTGGAGGGGAAGTAGATAATAGAGGGGAATATATCGTAAAACTAACATTAACCGTGGATGGAACTAATTACAGTATTTCCCTCGACAAAAACTCAATAGCTGGTGATGCGCCACTCGGATGGCTGGCAGAAAATCCATATTATGCTGGACTAAATACCGTTGGGTATGAATTAAACCTAGTTCCCAAAGCCGAATATGCCTCAACCTTTTATCATAAATTAACAAACACTAACAGTACCAAAAGAGCATATTTTTACGGCGCAGAATTTTCAATTGCTGTTCCAATTAAAAAAGCTGGCGGAACATTAGATTTGAGTAAGTTTTCCTGGATTCATAAGAAGAATAGCGACGATGCTCAGTATACCCAACCACTAGTTGATCAAATAGTTTATGATACTTATAATCAAACATATTTATATACAACTATGGACTTCAATTATATCCCTTAATAGGTAAGTTGACCCGTCAGGTTAATGTCTGACGGGTTATTTTGTGTAGTCTCTAAATTTCCAATCGTCCTATCACAAAATTGGCGCCGAATTTAAGCTTTAAGCCTATCACTCTTTAGAGGAATACGCACATACACACAAGTACCCTGTTTGGAAATACTCTCGAATTTCAATCCGTATGTTGTACCATAGGCAAACTTTAACCTCTCATCAATGTTGCGGACGCCGTACCCTCCACCTTTTCGTTTTCTGTTGTCCCCTTTGAAGATGGCACCCAGTTCTTCAGAATCCATACCAATACCATCGTCTAACAGCTGAATAATAAGATCTTCCTGCTCGGCCCAGGCTCTCACCCGTATAATCCCTGCTTCAGGCTCCTTTTCCATAATGCCGTGTAGAATTGCATTTTCCACAAGGGGCTGCAGAATAATCTTTGGCATTTCGCAGGTATACCATTCGCGGGTTACTTCAAGCTCAAGTCTGATCCCGCCTCCAAAACGTATATTCTGTATGCTTGTATAGGCTTCAATATGTTGAAGCTCGTCTGCCGATGCCGCTGAATTGGTTGCCTCTGGTTCTGACATTTCACTAGCCGAGTTATTCGTATTGTTGTTGTTGCCACCACATCCGGAAAGAGAGAGCACGAACATTAAAGCGATTACAAGAGAGAAAACTGTGTTTTTCTTTAACCTTTTCACTTTGAAACCTCCCTTTATATTCTTAATTCTCCTTACAATTTAATTCTAGTGATTCCTGCGTGGGGAGGGTACCAGTCAAAGTTACGATAGACTTAGAATTCCTAACATTACACAGTCAGTTTGAATAGTAAACCTTTCTCTTCTACTTATTATTCCGCTTCAAGAATAAACCGGTTCCATTTCTGCTGCCATGCGATATCGTCCCAGAACGGATGATGCGGAGCACAGTTGGAGCATAACGTCATTCCCCAGAAGCCAAGTGACTTCCCTTTTCGCAGTGCATACTCGGCAATGAATTTCCCGACAGGACCTTCCTCGAAACCAGTATGCAGCGGCGTGTAGCCGACATAACCCTCACCGATAACGACTGGAATTCCTGAATGACGTACCCAGTCATGAATTTCCTCAAAGCGGAAATCGATCTTCTGCAGCATAGCCAGCTTGTGGGCACCGTAACGATCATATAAATATAGGTCCCATTGATCAGGATCAGCCCAGTCATGCAAGTATATGAGCTTCATCCCGACCGGGTTGCCCTCCATTCTCCATTCCTGCCCTTCCGGCAGCGTCCACTCCTCAAATGGAGGCGCATCCTCTCTTAATAAAGACTGGACAAAGGTGTTAGGAAATGACATTCGCTCATCATTTAACCCTGCCGCATCCATGAGTTCATTCAATACGCCCTTTATATAGAGATGATAGTGAGCAACCTGCATATTGCGGGCAACATAAGCCTTCGGATAAGCTTCGTTTAGCGTGTAGCTGGCCGTCATCAGTATATCGGGATGCTGCTTCCGGAGATAATCAATCGCTTCCTCTATATAAGGCTGCATGGCTTCAACCTGCTTAGGCGTATCTGTTTCCCCGATACCCTGTTCAACGCCCACTGCGGTAAGCTGGCCGAATTCCACCTCATTATGAAGCTCGGCATAAACGATTTGACTGGCTAACCCTTCATGCTTAATATACCGGATGAGCTGATCCATAGACCTGGCAATTGACATAAAACGTTCCTTAGGAGCAATGGAGGCCAGTTCGTCGCGCAGAGCGGGATAGGCCAGGAAGCTGGGGCTTTGCTGATATTCCCATGAAGACAGCATAATATAACACCCATGCGCTTTGGCCTGTCTGAACAACTCCAGCAAATGGGCATGTCCGTCCAGCTCAGCTCCGCCGCGGCAGTTGTACCATCGAGTCCGCTGCCCCACTTCCCCCAGGCTGCCAAAATGTAGCGGCCCCGGCCGCTTGCCTTCCGCAGTGAACAATAAGAAAGGCATCGCACAGATCCGAATTGTATTGTATCCTCGATCCACCGCTTCCTTAAATCTTGCTGCAAGATCACTGTAAGGCTCTCCAGGCAAAGTCATCGTATACCAGGAGAAATCCCACATCGTGATGGTCAGTTTGCGCGGCAAATTGTTATGTACTGAATTCATTTTTATCACTCCTTAGCGTTTGATTACCGGGAGAACAAGCAAAGAAAGAATACTGTGACAAATGAGCAGCAGGATATTGCACTCGGGAGCGTTGTCACATTATAAGAGTATTGTTGCCCTAGCAAACTACCCGGCGGATCTTCGCGATCACCGGGTAGTTTGCTAGATTTATTTGTTCAATTCCTGTTCAAGTACACTGAATCCATTCGGACGATAGATGACAAGCACTTGTTCCGGCAGAGGATGTACTGATACAGTGATGTTCATTGTCAGAATATCTCCCGGTTGCATCTCAGGAATTACTTGCTGGACTACCCTTTCATCTGCCGAAGACACAGTTAAGTAGTAGTCTTGTACGGCATAGCTGGGAATATCATTCCGGCATTTCAGTGTTACCTCAAGCTCACCTTCGTGCCACACAGGTGCTCCCGCCAGCAAGAGCGGTGAAGAAATCTCACGCAAGGCTGCAAATGAAGGCTTCACCCGGTTATAGATATCCAGCGAACCATGTACCCGCTGTTTCAATTTCCCTTCACCGTCTTCTCCCATTTGCGTACGGTAATCATTTAAGCTGAAGAAGATTAACGCTGCGAACTGAGGATATTGACGGTAAATTTCTGTTTTCCCCAAAAGTATCTCGGTTCGTCTAGGATCTCCTCCCTCATAAATTGGCTCGCAGAGTCCGTACTCTGCCACAACAATGGGCTTATCCGGATAATCGGAAATAATCTTCTTAATCACCTCATGCTCGTCCAAATCACCATGCCATGTTCCGATATAATCATTCCACATTAATAAGTCCCCTGCTCCGGTAGCATCAGTGCCCGGCTGGAAGTGAATCGTGTTGCTTACATAGTTGACGAGCCGGCTTGAGTCCAGTTGCAGAATCTCCTGCTTCAGCTGCTCCATGTACCGAAGTGTGATCTCCGATTGGCCATTCAGTTCATTTCCCATACCCCAGGCAAATATACAAGGGTGGTGCGAATGATCCGCAATCATCTCCTTCGCTTGTGATAACGCTAATGTAAAAGTGTTCTGATCCGGCTCATCAGGCTGCTGCCAATGCGGGATCTCTTCCTGCACCAGAATCCCGTTACGGTCACACCAATCCAACAGCTCGCTGCCTTGCTGCCAGTGGAAACGTGTGATCACACAGTTGGCTTCCTTTAGCCTCTCAAGCATTGCAATAAGGTCTTCCTGCTTCTCGGCCAATCCTGTCACCGGATTAGAACCTGGCATCCATTCTACTCCCATCAGGCGGACAGGCTCACGGTTTAACCAAAGCTCACGCCCCTTAACCAGGATCTCACGGAAACCAAAATTCACAGCCACCCGGTCTTTAATCTGCTCTTTCTCCCGAAGCGTGAGCTCAAGCCGATACAAATGCGGATGATCAAAGTGCCATAGATCCACCGGAGATAACTGAACATCAGTAAGCTGCCAGGTCATCGTTTGGGGAGGTAAAGGCCGTACCTCATACCAGATTCTCTCTCCATCTTTAAATATCCCGATCTCCACAGTCGCAGCAGCGGATGGTTCACACAGATATACTTCTGCATTTACCTTTCCAGTAGCCTTATTATCACCTTGTCCGAATTGGACTTCCGGGCTGACTTTTATGTGTTTAATTGCTGTTTGCCCGGTTACTATGAGCTTTACGGGCCGGATTATCCCGCCGTCATCCGCCCAATCAAAGCTATTCCCTAGAGGAAGCGCCTGATCACTATTCGAATTATTCACTTTTACCGTAATCCGGTTCTCCACGCCACACTGAATATTTGCTGTCAGGTCTATTTCAAATGCGGTATAACCCGAATTGAAGTGCGAACCGGATTGATGTCCATTAACCCAGATCACTGCATCGCGATATATAGCTTCAAAGTGTATACGGATCCGGCAGCTCTGCCATTCCTCCGGAATACTAAGGGTATACTCATACCACCCGGTTCCCCGGTAATCCTCCAGACCTTCCTGCACATTCCATGTGTGCGGAACGGTAACGTTCAAGGGAGCAGGCAAGCCTATGGCTTGCCACTCACCTTGTTCCCCCAAATTTGCAGCGTCCGGTTGAAATCTCCAGCCTTCGTCCATACTCACCACTTGACGCCCGTTAGTAAGCAAAATATTCAGTCCTCCTCCTTGTTCGAAATCTCCCTAATTCGCCGTACTGCTGCTTAATCGTCTATGAACCATCGCCCCTTGATGATTAGGTTCCATTTCCAGAGCTAATTCAAGTTCGGTTCCTGCTTCTTCGTCGCGGCCTAGCCCCAGAAGTCCCAGGCCTCTCATGTACCGGCAATGGATGACATTGCGCCGGTTCAGGTCATCCTCGAATACTAGGAAGTCCGGCAAGGATACGGCAAAGTAATCGATTTTGATATCGTCAAAAATATGCTTCTCGGCATAATCAATCAGTTTATTGAATCGGCGCTTGGCTTCCTTCTCATTATGGAGCTTCAACCAGGCCAGCCCTTGATAGAAAATCAGCTCCGGCGGCTGGTCATTATAGAACATCGCATTTGTCGGCTCAGCCAGTCCCCGTGTAGCTATCGTGTAGCTGGCGACGGCTTCTTCTTCCTGCTGAAGACCTTCGTAGGCCATGCCCAGATAATAATAGATATTATTCTCCTGGGCTCCTTCCAGCTTACCTTCACCCAGATTTAGCGGATAGACCAGCGCTTGGTGTAAATACTGAGTTGCTGCTTCATAGTGCCCCTCTTGCAGCGCTTGCTTACCTAACTCGGTATGGGCAAACTTATATTGTCCGGTCACTTTCCCCTCTCCACCTTCCCACGGATGGAAATTACGCTGAGACAGGGCAGCAATAGCGTCTTGATAACGTCCAAGATTGTTCAGCAGGGTTACATATTCCACATACAGATCGTCCCGCTTCTCAACCAGCCCTCGCCGTTCTTCAAGGATATGAAGGCGCTCCTCCGTGGACCATGCCAGCTTCTTGCGCAATTGATCCAGTTCAAACAGGATACGCACATCCTCCGGTGCACAGGCAAACGCCTGCTCCAGCGAGGCTAACGCCGCTTGCGGATTGTTCTGCTTATTGTAATAGGCCAGACCCAAGTTGCGGTGTACCGTCGGATAATCGTCACGCAGCCTGCGTGACTGCTCCCAGCTTGCAATGGCCTCAACCGGCCGTTTCTTGTCATAATAGAGATTCCCGAGATAGTAATGGGCCATTTCGTCCTCCGGATTTGCATGAACTGCGCTTGTCAGCAGCTCAATTTCAAACAGGGTGTTCGGGAAGCAATACGCCGGATTAGCCAATTGTCCTTTGCGACGGGCGGCCTGAGCTTGTTCATGTTGTCCTGTATGCTCATATAATGTACCTAGGGCATAGTGCAGCATCGGATAGAAAGAATCTTCCTGACTCAATCTTTCCCCTACGGCAATGGCTTCTTCGTAAAGACCGCAGTTCATATAATCCGCGATGACATTAAGATAGTTGTGAGCATCATTTCTCATCAGAAGCTGCAGTTCAGACAGAATGCCTTGCGCAGCGAGACTATCTCCCAAGCTTATATGGGCCAGCGCCAGCTCATTAAAAGCTCCGAAATCAGCGA
The DNA here is from genome assembly GCF_038002865.1 of Paenibacillus sp. FSL H3-0321. Lineage (NCBI taxonomy): Bacteria > Bacillati > Bacillota > Bacilli > Caryophanales > Paenibacillaceae > Paenibacillus > Paenibacillus sp. FSL H3-0321. Next base: position 941,150 of record NZ_JBBODH010000001.1, read on the forward strand.
CATCCAATTCGAGCGTTTCAAGCGCATATCTCTTGGCATTATCAACTTGACCAAGCTTACGCAGCATAGCTGTTTTAAGATTCCGCGCTTTGTAATTACGTGAGTTGCGGATGAGCGAGCGCTCAACCTGCTCCAGTGCCTCGGCATACTGGCCTTTAAGGCTGGAAATTTGAGCAAGAGAGAAGTATCCTGCATCCTGCCAGGCTGCCGACCATACCGCTTTGTGAAAAGCAGTAAATGCTTCATCGAACCGCTTCTGCCCACGGAGCGCCACTCCCAACTGATAATATGCCTCGCTGTCATACGGGTTAGGATTACGCCAGGTCAGACGCTCGATCGCTTTGCGGAAATACTTCTCGCTATCGGTATATAATCCACGGCGAAGCAGCAAGGTTCCATAAGCTACATTAAGCCGGATATCGCCGTTGTCCCGCTTCAACCCTTCCAGATAGTAGGCTTCGGGCTCAAATGTAGCATGCCGGTATTGCTCCAGATGCAGGCCAGCCAGATATAGTTCCTCCGTCGAACGCAGCTCTTCAGGCGTTGCTAGTGGTTTAGCAGCTTCCGGAACCCTCTCAATATCCGGCCGTTTCGGTTGATAGGAGATCAGCAGTCTGCCTTCTGCATTCCGGACAGACAGCTTCAAATCAGACTCCTGCTCCCTGCTATTTAGCGTTACAACAGTCTGGTATACCTCCACCGGGGACAAATCAACTGTGTCCTGCAGATACCTGCCTGCTGCTCCGCTTAACTCCACGACTGCATGTTCAAGTACATATGTCGCATACACCTTGATCACGGCCTGCCCTGCTTCAGCATCAACCTCCAGATTGATGGCTGCTTCAATTGATGCATTTTTGACGACACCAATGTTTTTGTAAGGCATGAAATACTGGGTGAATGTCTTCTCCTCATAGGGCTGCAGCCAGGTAAAGTCAGGCTGATTGTCTGTGTACACTCCAGTCATGAGTTCAATGTAAGGGCCATCTTCATCTGTCAATTGACGATCCCACGCCTGGCCAAACTCTCCGTTCCCCCAGGTCCATTGTTTCTTGCCGGGAGAGATATGATGATTCGCCATATGCAGCAAACCGGCTTCTACGCCGTGATCATATCCGCCGACGAAATTATAATCGGATTTATAGGCCATATATGAGGTTGGAACCGGGAGGTTCTTGTAGCGGGAAATATCTACGCCTTCCGAATAATCCTGTTTGTAATAGGTTCCGGTAGCGATAGGAAAACGGGAAACATCGCGCTTACCATGGTCAAATACAGCAGTTACGTCCGGAGGAAACACGGATTGCGTATGGTCATTAACCGCTACCGCCGGATTTGCCCACCACAGGAAAGTCTGCGACTCAGGTGTCCGGTTGTACAATTGAGCGTTGATTTCCAAGTAAGCCTTGCCCGGATAGAGCTTGAATGCGGCAGTTACTTTCGTGCCGTACATCCGGTCAATCTCGCTCACCCATACTGTAGCGCTGCCATTGTCGGTTGCTTCGAATTTGTATTCGACCGGACCAAACGTATTCGGACGGTGATGCTGCGGCCAGTTAAATTCAATCCCTCCGGAGATCCAAGGGCCGGCAAGACCAACCAGCGCAGGTTTAATTACGCGGTTATAATAGACGAAATCGTAATTGTTCGTCTTGTCGAGCGCGCGATAGATTCTGCCCCCGATTTCTGGCATGATCTCAATACGGATATATTCATTCTCCAGAATAACCAACTTGTAGTTCTTATCATGCTTCACATCCGAGATGCTCTCGATCACCGGATGCGGATACACACGGCCGGAGCTTCCTTGGTAGACTCTTTTCTCAAGAAACATAGGATTAGGGTCTGCTTCACCTGCATCATATGTTGGAATCAACATACTTGTTTCCCATACTTTTACTTGGTCAGATCCAGTTGAAGCCGCCTGCCGAGTATGGTCTATAGCTTCATTCTTCATCTTTAAACTGCCTCCCTAGTCTTGATAGTTATACTTTATCTTCTGACAGGGAAGGTTCCAATTGACGAAATGCGGAAAGTGATGGATTATATTCTTATTCATAGTTTTCATTTAAGAGGTGACAGGAATGAGTCCTGACCATATTCGCAAGCCTGAAGGGTTTGTCGAGGAGAAGTTATACGTGCTCCCGGAATACTGGATGAAGGAACTGGAACAGGAGGAACTGACTTCTTCTTTGTTTATTACAGACATTGGCTATTTCCCTAATGCTAAGTATCATTTCAGGGAACGCCTGGAAGGCAGTTCGTCGCATATATTCATCTTTTGCGAAGCAGGAGAGGGCTGGATTGAGCTGAACCATGGAGAACGAATGAACCTGCAGCAGGGAGACATGATGATTATTCCTCCCGAAATCGCACACCGTTATGGGGCAATGCAGGAGAGACCCTGGAGCATATACTGGTTTCATTTCAAAGGCAACCACGCGAATAGATTGGTGAAGCTGTTTGGATTGTCTAACGCTCCAACCTCTTTATCACCAAGCGGCAAAGCCCGTTTAATTGAATGGTTCGTACCTGCCTTTGAAATGCTGGCCGAGCGGACATATGCCTTGACTACCCATGTACATGTGGCCCAGACCACAAGACAGCTGCTCTCTGGAATCGGCTTAAATGCAGGGAAATCGACACAGGGGAAGAAACGCGAATCTTATTTGGAGCAGGCGATTCAATACATGAATGGACATATGGGCAGCTCCATTTCTCTTATCGAACTGGCTAATCATGTCGGGGTATCCAAACAGCATCTGATCTATTTATTTAATTCCGAAACTGGAGTCTCCCCAATCGAATATTTCTTGCGGCTCAAAATTCAGCGAGCAGGTCATCTGCTTGATCTTACCGAGATGAGCATTAAGGAGATCAGCTCTGCAGTGGGCATTAGTGATCCCTACTATTTCTCCCGGCTCTTCAAGAAGATTTCGGGTTGCTCCCCCTCCGGTTACCGGAAAATCCCGAAAGGCTAAAATTCACATAACCTAATTGTCTACGTCCAAAAGTGAGCGCCGTGGTTCTGCAAGAAATATGTACTAATTCCGATTTTGTTGTCTGTATTTCACAGGAGTTATTCCGAAATGCGAACGAAACATGCGTGTAAGGTGGTCGCTGCTCTCATAGCCTACATCCTCTGAAATTTCACTGACTTGCTGTTTGGTATACAGTAAGAGCTCTGCTGCCTTCTCCAAACGAAGCTTACTGAGTGTATTTCCAATCGTATCACCAACCTGCTCTTTGAACAGATGGGACAAGCGTGAGCGGGACAGGCAACTAATTCTCGCCAGGTCTTCCAGTGTGGGCTTCTCACGGAAGGATTGCCGAAAATACTCCATAACCTCTATGATACGGGGATCCATCTGATGCTGCTCTTCCGAACAGTCGGCGCACAAGAGCAACAATGCCTGCTCCAGAGCATTCAGCGCAAGTCTTCGGCTGAGCTCCCTTCCGCTGTGTTCACCATAATGCAGCATCCGTCCCATGGCTTCCGGGAAAGCTTGATCCTTAGGGGAAGAATGAGCAGGCAGATGAACAAACCGGCCGGCTTGTCCCGGCAAGCGAAGCCAACTGCTCCATTCCGGATTGGGGATGAAATGCACCCAAGTGAAAGACCACTCTTCACTGCTGACTCCATAGTGATGAGGAATTCCCGGAAGCAGAATGACAACTTCACCTTCGTGACACTTCATAGTCTTCTGGTTGATTACAATTTCCCCGCTGCCGGAGTGGGTATACATCAGCAGCCAATCGATGCTCCCCGATGGCCTGTGAATATAATATGGACTTTGTTCCGTGTAATGTCCGGACACGAGAATCCCATAAGGGCGAAATTCTTCTATAGCATAATCCGTCGGTTTTTTAGCCATATCCGCACTTCCTCCTCATCAAATAATACGGTTAAATAAAGACATAACGAATTATAGTCCTCTTGTTCACACAAGAGAATATACCGAAAACCACCCATGACATCAAGGAGGAAGAAACAGGTATGAACACTATCCGCCAAACCGTATCCTATACGCTTGATACCCCAGACAAGCAGATTACTCCCGGAAAATTGTCGAACCAAGGAGGCAGTAATCCGGCTGGGAAATCCTTCGGCTTCACGAATTATTACATGACGCAGAACGGACTTCCTTATATCCCAGTCGTCGGTGAATTCCATTTTTCCCGGTTCTCCTATCTACAATGGGAAGAAGAATTGCTGAAGATGAAAGCGGGCGGCGTACATATCGTTGCCACCTATGTATTCTGGAATTTCCATGAAGAGGAAGAGGGCAAGTTCAATTGGTCTGAGAACCGCAACCTTAGACATTTTGTAGATCTTTGCTCCAAAATTGATTTCCCGCTGATTCTAAGAATTGGTCCCTTCTGCCATGGTGAGGTGCGTAATGGAGGGATCCCTGACTGGGTATTTCATTCTCCTATCCAAATCCGTTCCAACGATCCTGCATATCTCGCATTAGCTACCCGTCTCTACCGGCAAATTGCCAGACAAATTAAAGGCCTTTATTTTCAAGAGGGCGGTCCTGTCATTGCCGTTCAACTCGATAATGAGTTCATGCACTGCGGAGCACCTTTTGACTCCTGGGGTTATAAGGGCGGCGTTTACTTGTCATCGGGAACTGGTGGCAGAGAGCATCTGAGCGAACTCAAACGGATTGCACTGGAAAGCGGAATTTCTCCGTTTCTATTCACCGTTACCGCCTGGGGCGGTGCAGCAGTTCCTGAGGAGGGTGCGCTTCCCATGCTTGCAGGTTACGCCTACACTCCATGGATTCCCAATCAGCCGCCAAGCAGAGAATTCATCTATCAGGATCTTCACCTTACCCCAGTGGAATCTATGGATTTCGAAACGACGGATTACCCGGTTGCTTATTGTGAGATGGCGGGGGGGATGCAAGTAAGCTACACTGCGCGTCCTTATGTACCTGAGGCAAGCATTGAAGCGATGACTCTAGTGAAGTTGGCCAGTGGCAGCAATATGCTGGGCTATTATATGTATCATGGCGGCTCTAATCCCGTCGGCAAACATTCCTATATGAATGAAACTTCCCTGCCCAAGATCACTTATGACTATCAGTCGCCGCTTGGCGAATTCGGACGAGTGGGTAATTCATATCATCGTATCCGCACGCTCTCTCTCTTTCTTGAAGCCTTTGGAGAACTCCTTGCTCCTATGGGTACGGTTATTCCAGAAGGTCAAAATGAACTTCATCCGACAGATACCTCTTCTCTCCGCTGGTGTTTGCGGCAAAAAAACGGCTCTGGTTTTGTGTTTCTGAATAACTTTCAGGATCATGTAGAAATGCCTAATAGGGATCTGCGTATTGAGTTGCTTACCAAACAGGGACCCGTTAATTTCCCTCACAGCGGCACCTTCAATCTGGGAAATGGCCTGGGGGTAACCCTTCCCTTCAATCTCAACCTGGACGGGCTGCGGCTGGTCAGCGCTACAACCCAATTGCTTACCAGCCTGAAGGATGGAGTTCATACCACCATTGTTTTGTTTGCGCATGAAGGAATGAAAGCAGAGATCATTCTTCACGCTGAGGAGATTCTGAGCATCGATTCAGGCGAGGGATCTGCGGAGCTTAACGGAGATCGATGGATCATTGCCCCTGCGGTCGGTAAAAGCAATCAAGTAAATATCACCATGAAGGATGGAAGAACCTTTACCCTCCTCACCTTAAACCGCAAGGAAGCCCTCGGCACCTATCGCTTCTCCCTCTGGGGACAAGAAAGGATAGTCATTGCAGGCAACGGAAACGAGGGGATGCATTTATTTACTCACTCGGGCCAATTGATATGCATTTCCCCGGATGTAGCAGAATTTACTGCCTCTATCTATCCGGCTCCGTATTTTCAGATGTCACTCAGTATTGGTTCAATTGACTCAGCAGAACAGGACGGTGTGTTCCTCACTTACTTTATCAGAGTTGAGGGTTACACACCTCAGATGGATGTGACTTTTACATCTGAACGGGCAGCACTGCTAAATATTGATTCAGAGTGGCCTGAGCAGGTAGACAATGTGTCGCTCCAAATTAGTTATGATGGAGACGTGGCGAACGCATTCCTGTCAGGTCGCTTGCTTACCGATCATATTCATTATGGTCATCCGTGGAATATTGGACTTAAGGAATTCAAAGATGAGCTGGAGAAACAAGAACTGCATCTGACCATTTTCCCGCTTCGCAAAGGTACTACGCACAGCTATGTGAATCAGGCATTTATTGAAGTATTTAATGGTGTTGAAATTGCGGAGTTCCATAGTATTCAGGCAATTCCTCATTATAAAACAGCTATGTTCCCGCAAGTATAATGATTTAAGTTTGTGCCGGACTGCAAGAACAGGGTATTCCAAGCTAGTGTTCTCAGCTTGAGAATACCCTCTTTATATTTCTGACATTTTGCCATTAAGATTAATCGTCGCCGAACGCCTCCCTATTACAACTGCATTCTTCAGCCGTATTAATGAATCGTGGAGCAGATAAGTCTAGCATTTCACTATCATTGGATAACTTTACGGATGGAAGAGAAAACTATGGTGCTTCCGTAGGAGCGACTGGCTCAAGCACAGATACTATATGCATGAGTTTACTACACCTGTAGAAATAGCATCACACCAATATCGGCGAAACCCCGTTCATACTTACGAATGATAATACTTGTCCACAAGCGCACTATACACCTCATATCTGTTCTCCCATACCCGTTTCCGGTTACCGAATGGCTTACCGTCCAGCAATGCTGCGATCACCTCCAGACAGACATGCCACCCGGAGAGATCTTTGGCTGTATGCTCCGTAATTTTGCCCATGGTCTCGATTAATTGCAGCCGGCAGCCTTCCCGCTCCGGAAGCAGCTCAAAACGAACCTTGTCCTCTCCCCAGATATATTCCAATATGGAGTTTCGCTCAAAACCTGTAATTCCCAATTCCAAAAAGGTACCGTCCTGCATATCAAACTCGATGATCCCGCCGGTCCGTAAATCCTTTACCCTCAGCTCGGAGAACCATTCCTTCAGCAGTTCATTTTGAGTCAACATCGCCCAAACGCGATCCACAGAATGCTTATAATGGAATACAAAGGTGGCTGTGAAGCCTTCCGGGACCGCTACAATCTCAGCAATCATTAATAGTTCCCCTTTTCTGTGATTAATAGTATGCTTATCCTTAAAACTGTAAAGTATTTACAAGCAAATCGCAAATGGAGTGAATCTTATGAGAAAACTGCCTTTTATCTGCCTATTATTAGTCCTGCTGTCATTAAGCATTGCCGGTTGTAAACGCGATACCGGATATTCGATTCAAAAAGCGATTGATAAAGGCGATCCGATCTTTAAAGATTTGAATTACGATGGGCAAGTGATCAGGTATAGTGTGGACAACTCCAACGATGAATATGGGGGAGCCGGCAAAGGTATTAAAACGGATGTTTGCACAGAGATTACAAAGGAAGACAGCGGCGGCGGGGAGATTTTCTATTCGATCAGCGGATGCACAGCCGACAATCCGGAAATGAGCTATTTTCTGATCCGCAAAAAGAAGTAAAATGCAGCGTACACGCAAACGGACAACCGCATGGTTGCCCGTTCATTTAACCCCGTATTTAGGATAGAAACTTATTAAACAACATAGTCTTCCAGTGAAATCCGGCTGCCGCCCAGACTGGCTTGAGGACCCGCACCCACCCCAAGGGTGAGCTGTAGCTGATCGCCGCTTAAAGTCTGATATTGGACCGACAGGTCATCTCCGGTGCTGAACTCCGGCACTTTATTCGTCATTTCCGCAGCAAAGGCAGGCAAGTCGCCAAACCCCAGCTCTGCTGCCTCTTTCACCGGAACAGCCTCCACGACAACTCCTCCCGGCATTCCTGTAACCGTAACCTCCAGGTAGTCCTGCCGTTCTTTCAACTCGTAGCGCTGGGACAAGTAAACAGCAAAGTACACTTTACCAGCCCTCCCGAACAGCGCCTCATGCGACTTGACCCACTCCCCTTTGGGCAGAACCCCTACGACAGAGTCATTCTCTCCTTCCGGAACGGGATACAAGGAAAGGACCGTACTCTTGTGAAACAGCACCTCCATATGCGGACTCTGATGGCGGGGATCGCCTTCCCGATAGCCTTGACCGGGATGGAAGAAATACAGCCGGTTGCTCCCTTCCTGTACGCCAATTGGCAGTGAGAAGGCCCAGCGCAGCTGTTCGTTATCAAATTCCTCTACCCGCTCCCACATACCTCCAGCCGCATAATCCTCCGTGATATAAGCGTATGAATGCAGCAGCGGCTGAGGATCAGGGCCACTTGGCACAACCTTCCGGGTCAGCTTCTTGACTTCAACAGGCACGCTACGGTCCAAAGCAGCGGACCGCACATGCTCCGGCGCTTCATAGAATAATAATCCGGCATATTCAGTTCGCGGCATCTCCGCAGGCAATTTGAAGTCTCCAAACTGCACATAATCATGCAGCACATTGCCGTCCGCCGGAACATCATGCGGCCAGCCCCGGGAATGTGCGCCAACCCAGGCGCCCTGAAGGTAGAAGTGCCCCCGTTCCTTCCACAGATAATCCAGCATTTCTGCCAGCATGTCTTTGATCTTAGGGTCCTCTTCCAGCTCCCAGGCACAGGTAAATGCCTGCACCCAATGCCAGAACCACGGCAGGCTGCCATACTCCGGCATGCCATTCCCGCGGACATAGGCCAGTGTATTCTGCAGGCTGAGCAGTCCTTCCTCGCGTAATTCCTCATCATCAAACAGCTTGCCGAAGATCAGCTTCGCTGCGGTATATTTAGCTTCATGATGCCCAAAGGTCACCACCGGTTTGCGGTAAAATCCGCTGCGGTAGATATGGCCGATGGCCGTATGAAAAGCAATTCGGAGTCCTGCACTGAACTCGCTGGAATAATGCTTGCAGAACCAAGCCATCAGACTGCCCATAATTTCCACCGGAAGCTCATGCGGCGAGGCCTCCCGCGGCACCGGGTTCAGGCCAAGCGGCCAGTGTCCGTATAGCGCAGTCCCGGGCTGTCTGTTCTGCAGCAGAACGGTTTCCAGCAGCACAGCTTCCGCTTTCTGCTTCGCTGCTACACGGTCAAAGGGCAGCTCGCGAGACAGGTCTACGGCAGCTGCGAACAGGTAAGAGGCATAATAAAAATTGTTACGCACATCATCGTGGAACCAAAGACCGCTCTCCAGCAGCGGACGGCTCTCCGCTTCCAACGCTACATTATATATAATTTCATCCTGACGAATTTTATAAGGACTCTGAGTATGATTGACATCCACCATTACCGGTTTCACCCTCCATATTTTAAGTTTCTTTTTATCGTTCTCTGCTCACTCTCAGGAATCACGACTTCAACAACATCCCCTTCACTCTCCCTGGATCTTGTATTTTAGTCTATTGTGCACGCTTTCGGTTCATATGGCAATCTCTAAAAGCGATAAATAAACTAAAATAAACATACTAAAAAAGATTATCACTTGCCAAATGAACGTAAATGGATTAAATTGTACCTATACGAACGAAAATACGTTTTTGAAGGAGATTGAATATCCAATGGAAAGACGTTTCGCCTCACATCCCAACGAAGTTAAACAGTTTGATACTGAGCGCCTGCGCAAAGAGTTCCACATTCCCGTTATTTTTGCTCCGAATGAACTGAAGCTTGTGCTTACCCATGAAGACCGCATGATCGTCGGCGGCGCCAATCCCGTAACCGAAGATGTTGTGCTTACCACGGATCTGAAGGAACTGGGAGTCACTTACTTCCTGGAACGCCGTGAACTGGGTATCATCAATGTCGGCGGCAAAGGTTCAGTTGTTGTAGACGGAACAGAATATGAAATAGATTTCAAAGAATGCCTGTATGTCGGCCAAGGTTCCAAAGATGTGGTGTTCAAAAGCGCAGACAGCGCCAAACCGGCGAAATTCTACCTGAACTCCGCTCCGGCTCACCAGTCCTATCCTACAACCAAAACTACACTCGCCGAATCCGAATCCGGAGCAATGGGTGGTCTGGAGAACTCCAACGAGCGTACGATTCACCGCTTCATTCATACCAATGGTGTACAAAGCGCACAACTGGTCATGGGTATGACTCAGCTCAAACCGGGCAGCATGTGGAATACAATGCCTTCCCATACTCATCCGCGCCGGATGGAAGCCTACTTCTATTTCGATCTTCCGGATGACTCTATCGTGTTCCACCTGATGGGCGAACCTACCGAAACCCGCCATATCGTGATGCACAATGAACAAGCCGTCATTTCCCCAAGCTGGTCAATCCACAGCGGTGTAGGCACGCATAACTATACCTTCATCTGGAGCATGGCCGGTGACAACAAACGTTATGATGATATGGACCCCGTAGGTATGAAAGAATTACAATAGAAAGAAATCAACTACGGAAAGATGAGGCAGGCGGATGAACCCGATACGGCGACACGAGATGATTATGGAAGTTATGCTGAACCAGAAGGACGTAACGGTAAACGAATTGAGCGACAAGCTCCAGGTGACGGGAAAAACAATCCGCGAGGACTTAAGCAAGCTGGAGGAACAGGGATTGATCGTGCGTGTGCACGGCGGTGCTGTACTGGCCCAAAGTGATCAGTTCGGCATTCTGCCTTCCAAGAACCCGCTGGATAAATATTCCGACGAGAAAACGGAGATTGCGCTGCGCGCGCTTGCCCATATCGAAGAGGATGACATCATTGCACTGGACGGCGGGAGCACCACGCTTGAAATTGCCCGGCGGCTGGACAATATGCCTCTGACGGTCGTCACCAATGATGTGTACATCATTAGCGAACTGGTTCCCAAAGACAACATACGTCTGGTCGTTCCCGGAGGCTACCGCGTCCGCAACATGCTCGCAGGTCCCGAAGCTGTCTCATACGTGCAAAAGCTAAATATAGAAAAAGCATTTCTGTCGGCTACAGCCGTGCATATCGAGCATGGGCTGTCTATATACACCGGTGATTTAATAGATTTCAAACAGGCCTTGGTCTCCACGGCCCGCAAAGTATTCGCCGCCTGCGATCATCATAAATTCGGGCATACCGCTTTGCGCACCTTCGCTTCATTGCAGGAAGTGGATGTGCTGCTTACGGACAGCGGCCTTGCACCCGAAACGGTGGAACAGTTCCGCAGTGCGGGCGTCAATATTGAATGCGGATAATAAATTGCACTCTTTTAAAAAAACTTAAGTACAAATTCCACAATCCCCACTCAAAGGAGAGAATATTAATATGTCATCATTATTCAGTCTGGCTGGTAAAACAGCCATCGTAACGGGCGCTGCCCAAGGTCTTGGACAAGGTATTGCCCTTGCTTTTGCGGAAGCTGGCGCTGACGTTGTTTCTGCCTCCCTGAACACAAGTGCGGAAACCGTTGAAGCCGCCCAAGCTTTCGGTGTGAAAGCTCTCGGCATCGAAGCTGACCTGAGTGACCACACTACCCTGCAGGGCATGTTCGACAAAGCGCTAGAATTGACCGGTCACGTTGACATTCTGGTCAACTGTGCAGGCATGATCCGCCGTACTCCGGCCAAAGACCATAGCGAAAAAGACTGGTTCGATGTTATCAACCTGAACCAGAATACTGTATTCCTGCTGTCGCAAATTGCCGGCCGCCACTTCCTGGAAAGAGGATCCGGTAAAATTATCAACATCTGCTCCATGCTTTCCTACCAGGGCGGGATCAATGTTCCGGGCTATACTGCAAGCAAACATGCGGTTGCCGGTCTGACCAAAGCCTTCGCCAACGAATGGGCCGGTTCCGGTCTGAACATCAACGCGATCGCACCAGGCTACATGGCTACAGAAAACACAGCTCCAATCCGCGCGGATCAAAGCCGTTCCGACTCGATTCTGGACCGCATTCCTGCCGGACGCTGGGGAACTGCAGAAGATGTTAAGGGACCTGCCGTATTCCTGGCTTCCGCTGCTTCCGACTACCTGAACGGTCATATCCTGAATGTAGACGGCGGATGGCTGGCCAGATAAGTATTTTACTAACCCAATAATAGAAACAGCAGCAGTCAGGGACGAGAAAGTAAAGTCCCAGCCTGCTGTTTTTTTTAACAATCGTTATCTGATAACTTCATTCCGCTCTATTCACTGTTAGTTCAAGAATGGCTGTACTCCATCCGACTTCTATATAAGTTCAAGATTCGGACCTGCTCCTCGCTTAGCTCTTTAGCATTCCAATACATATGCATTAAATTATATTCAAACAATTCTTTTAATTTCATGAACAGCGGTAGTTTCGTAAGCATCTCAGAAGAGAGCTCATTCTCCTCTTTATATCCATCTACTAATGCCCTGGTAATGGATCTTTCATAATCTCTGAGGTTCTCTCCTCCTGAGAAGGAGAACTCTAGTGCAGAATAGATAGGAACGGCTAAATCGTATACATAATAATGTTTTTCACAATCTTGAAAATCAATCATCGTTAGCTTGGAGTCACTGTCTACAAGGATGTTTTCCAGCCACAGGTCTCCATGTATTAAGCCATAATTTGAAGACTCCTGCGGTAGTTCCTTAATTTCATTTACTACATCGTGTGCAATTTCCCGTATCGTCTTCTCTTCTGTAGGAATGTATTTAAGAAAATCGTATTCTTTAGACTCATGCCAATGATTGATATGTGCAGTAGTCTCAGAATTCATATATCCTTTACTGACTCGATGCATTCTGCCTATTTGCTGTCCAAGATCTCTAAATACCGTTTTGTTCCATTTTGAACGTGGCAGATGAATTCCGGATGCAGCCTGAAATACAACGACCCGCTTCTCTTCCTCTAACATTATTTTCCCAATGAATGAATTATTAATAGTGGCTATAACCTGGGAAACCCCTATACCTTGGTTAAAAAGATAATTCGTCCAATTCACTTCATCTAATTGTTCTTGATAGGACTTATAATTCGTTATTCGAACAAAAAAAACACCTTTTTGAGATTGGCAACGGTACATTTCATTTGTTACGGCTTTAACATCATAAAAATTAATAGGATATGTATTATTTAGAAATTGCAATATTCTTTCTTCCATAGCGTTGTTTACCTCAACTTTCTAAATACTGCTTCATCATTCAACAAGATTATAACAAGCAGACTCCCTCTATGGCAGGTAAAGTTTCTTTATAAATAATTGTGCGTTAATTTCAAGCTGAATCGTCAATCTAAGCACGTACGAAAAAACACCCCGGCATCACAGGCAAGTGAGCTTGCACAGATTACCGGAGCATTGGAATTGATACAGTATGAATCTTATTACACTGCCGGCGTTACGATTGGCAAGGTGACAATGAATGTTGTTCCCCTGCCAGGTTCGCTTTCCAACCGGATGTCACCTTGATGAAGCGATACGATCTGTTTAACGATGGCAAGCCCCATACCGCTGCCCTCATACTTACGGCTGTGGGAACGATCAGCCTTAAAAAATCGCTCAAATATACGCTTCTGGTCCTCGGGGGAAATACCAATGCCAGTGTCGGATATTGTGACTGTCACGTTTTTGTTATCCTGTGTAATGCTGACGGTAATAACGCCGCCATCCTTGGAAAATTTAATGCTATTGCCGAGAATGTTGGTCCATACCTGATTTAGCTGGTCATGATCTCCCGTTAGCATAATTGCCTTCAGTTCGAGCTCGAAAGTGATGTTGCGAGCCGACCATTGCGGCTGAATCGCGACAATGACCCGCCTAATCTGTTCATCCAGACTGAGCGTTGACAGAGTCAATTGCTGTGACTGCGATTCAAGCAAACTCAGCTTTAGCAGGCTAGCGCTCATCTTGGACATCCGATTCGCTTCATTGATGATAATGTCGAGATAACGTATCCGATTATGAACCTCGATGTTTTCTTGTTTGAGCGCCATAGCATAACCGGATATCGAGGTGAGCGGTGACTGGATTTCGTGTGACACGTTTGATACGAATTCCCTGCGCAGCTGCTCCAGCTGCTGCAGGTCATGCGTCATTTCTTCAAAGCTGCGAGCCAGAGTACCTAGCTCATCCTTTTGCTTAATATTCAGCTTCACACTGAAATCTCCATCTGCGATACGCTTAGTCGCTATGGTCAGCTTTTTGATCGGACTGACTAGGAACCTGGCAGCAACCAGAATCAATAGGCTTCCTGCGATCAACGAATAAGTTATAAAAGTCAAAATCCACTTTCGGTTGAAAGCGGCAGAAGGGGGGCCGATTGATTCTAAAAACATCGCTTTCGTACCCGTTTCAGTTGTCAAAGGCAGCCCTAAGAGAACAGTAGCATAACCACTGGGATTTACTTGAACAATCTCTCCATCTATTACTTTTTTCAGTTGTTCCATACTTACAGTGACAGGTTTGTCTCCGTTAAGCGATCCATAAGACTTGAACTTACCCGTTTCTTCGTAAATTCGAATATAAAAAGATTTGAGCTGATACATTCCACTTACGAACTCGTCCGCTTCAGTCAATGGAAGGGTTTCGTAAAGCCGGGTGACATCCTGGCCAAAGTGAAGTAAAGGCATTAGCATGTTTTCGTTCAATTTATCTTTATATACCCAAACAGCCACATACAGGGCAAGGACCGTGCCCCCGATGACGGAGACTAGAAATGTCAGGACGATACGTGTATATAAGGATCTGATCATTCGTTAACCTCAAGCCGGTAGCCAAGTCCGCGCACCGTCTCGATACGAAAATGTGGTGTAGTCGCGAACCGTTCGCGCAGCCGTTTAATATGTACGTCGACCGTTCGGTCATCTCCAGCGTAATCGATCCCCCAAATTTGATCAATCAGCTGCTCACGCGTATACACTTGCCCCGGTGTTCCAGCAAGCTTATACAACAGCTCGAATTCCTTGAGCGGCAACGTGAGCGACTCCGTCCCTCTCATCACCTTATAGGTTTGCCGGTCAAGGATGACGTTGCCGAACTGGATCGGTTGCGTAGAGCCAATCCGGTATCGTTTCAGCAATGCCCTGACACGAGCTGTCAACTCTAACGGATCGAATGGTTTCGTCAAATAATCGTCCGTCCCAAGTTCGAACCCTTTCACTTTCTCCCAGGTTTCACCTCTCGCAGTCAACAAAAGTAATGGAAGATCAGGATTGGCTCTTCTGAGCTCCTTGCATAACGTCCATCCATCCATAATTGGCATCATTATATCGAGCACGACAAGATCAACATGCGTTGAGGCGTAGACGTTCAGTGCTTCTTTGCCGTCCACGGCTTCAACTGTCTCAAATCCGTCGTTGCGCAGAAACAAGCAAACAAGTTCGCGAATGTTCGCATCGTCGTCAGCAACCAGTATAGTAGGCATTCGTTCCCTCTTTTCCTGTTGTAGATCCTAGCATTATACTATAAATCAACCCATAATAAACGTTCAACTAAAGGAACCGTCTGTTAAATGCATCTTGTGTCGTCAGTTCCTACTAAGCATAATCGGGTGACTGGACAGCATCCTAGCTGAGCGGATTAATCCGCCAATAACACAAACTCCTCGGGATGGGAACGAATATATTTCGCAATAATGGAGTGGGTCATCGGGGCCATCTGCTCAAATCGGTCAAACAGGGATTTTATCATTTGCATCAGTTCGTCATCCCGCTCCAGATCCATAAGCGTTGCATCTCCCCAGTTGACCTTTAACCTGCTGTTTCTCGCTTCAAGCTGCCCCCTGGTTTCCTCCAGCAAAGCTACCATTCCCGACTCGTCAAAAAACCGCACCCCCTCCATCATCCGGTCCCAATACCCCGGTATACTCAGCATGTAGGAGATCCAGGCATAATACTCAGCCGCCGATTTATAACTGTGACCATACATAACCCGGAACATGCAGAGTGCCTGTTGTCCCCGTGTCAGCTGCGAGATCACCTCCGCCTTAACCGCCGGCGATTTACCGCGTATCTGCATAAAAGTCGGCTCCATACACGCGCTCCCAAGTTTTTCATCACCTAAGCTATAAAAGGATTCCCGCTTCATCGTCACTAAACTCATTACATTCCCCTTTTCTCATTTAACAAATTCAACTTTGATTTTCTCTGCCGCTTGATTATCCTGTGCATTAAGCGGATTAAGCACAAGCTTATCCGAGATTATTATCAATCCCCGATGATAATACGTTTTCTTGCTAAATACATCCATTATCACTCTCAGGGGGACAAACGTCCGTCCGTTTTTTGTCACGATCGTTGTGTCTTTTGCTGAGGAACGGCCATTGACTGAAATAGTGGAATCCGCTTCATTGATTAAGATCTTCTGATTTCTGTATTGAATCGTGACCTCATGCTTCTTGGAATCAAAATGTACTGCGGCACCGAACTGATCTGATATAAAACGCAGTGGAACCATTGTTGTCTCTTTGCGCAGATATGGGGTGATCTTTGAATTCGTTTCATCTATCATTGTCTGCTTTCCTTTGGCAAGCACGTTGCTCTGGCCGATAGACAGAACGATGGCGTCTCTCTTAATATCATCTACCAAGGAATTGATTGCTGCCTGCTGCTGGCCACCGCCTTGACAAAGGTCATCCTTGTACAGCTCCATATACTCAATAATAATGTCGATGGCTTCTGGTCGAATGTCCTGTTTCAGACTTTTATCGGCAAGGACCGCCTCCGTATTCTTCCAGCTGCACATTAAGTTCTCTTGGGACACGGCAAGCGCATGGATCAGGGCTACCGTCATACTGTCCGGTGACGCCTTCTGGGCTTCAGTGATCCAATACAAATCAGGATCAAAATAATGATCGAGCACCTTCATATAGCCAAGGACAAAAATCTCCTGCGGTGTCAACTTCGCTTTATCCAGCGAATCTGATTTCTTTCCATAAACAGATTGTGAATACTCCTCTGTCAGATCTCTATCCTCCCATCCTTGAACTGAATACAGCGCATTTATTACTGCCGCTTTTTGATCCAGCGGTGTGGTTGCCGATGATAAAAAATCGTTAACTTTCACGCCTAATCCGTTCTTCAAGGCCTCAGTAACCATATCTACATCAAGATAAGCCTCATAAATAGCCGTCGAGGTTATGGGCGAGTCTGCATGCACGGTCTCCTGCTTATTACCAAAAAAATAACCAAAAAAAACTATTGAAGCTACCAGAAACAATTTGCCTAGCCTTGAATGTAACAGGCTATTCATAAACATTCCTCCTTGGGATGATGGGATATTCTAACTCGTTCATATCGTATTCTATGTGGACAAGCCGTTGCCTGTGCGGCAAATGCTATGATATATTTAGCCGACGAAGTAGGATCGGCAGTACCAGATGTTAACATTAATAAAGGAGCCTTCGCATGAATGACGAACTACTGACTACTTTTGATGACAATGGCAATATTACCGGGACCGCGCCCCGTGATGAAGTTCACCGGTTGGGACTCTGGCACGAAACCTTCCACTGCTGGTTCGTCAGCAAGGAACAGGATATGCTCCATATTTATCTTCAGCTGCGCAGCGAACACAAGAAAGATTATGCCGGTCTGCTGGATATCACGGCCGCCGGGCATTTATTATCTGATGAGGTTCCGGAGGATGGCGTCCGTGAGGTGCAGGAGGAGCTTGGAATCTGCGTTGCTTTTGAGCAGCTGATCCCCCTTGGGATCATCCCTTACAGCATGGACAATGAGGGCTTTCTCGACAGAGAGCGGGCGCATGTCTTTTTGTACGCGAACGCCTCCCCTTTAAGCGACTTTAAGCTGCAACAGGAAGAGGTTGCGGGAATTGTAACAGCCGATTTCGCCGGCTTTCGAAGTTTGTGGCTGGGAGACAGCGCTACACTGCAAATTCAAGGATTTAGGGTGGAAAGCAGCGGTACGCGAATTCCAATCAGCCAGACTGTGGACAGGAGCCACTTTGTGCCGCATGAGATCAATTATTATCGGCGCATCATTGAGGGCATTGAGGCAGCCTTTGGCTGATTAGCATTCTTCAATCATTACCTATTTTAACCATTCCCTTATGCGTATAGCAAGATTCTACCCTGCACCCGCAGGCTGCTTCCGTTTCCACAATGAAAAGGCAGGACCCTGATGACCGGGTCCTGCCTCTTGTAATTCTATTTATTTCTGTGCTACTTTCCGTTTCAGCATTACTAGCCCGTTCACAGGAAGTGCAACAACTTCGGGGGCTGCCTCACCTGATTCCAGGTCTGTATAAACCAGACCATCTAGTGTCACTGACGCTTCAGTACCGCTGAAGTTCTGCAGGAAAATATAGTCATGTTCACCGTCTGTACGAAGCTGCGCCGTTACACCTGCTGGCAGTTCACTTTCCAGCACGCGGCCAATTCCCGCCTTGGCGGTAATTGCAGCATACAGCTCTACGTAAAACGCTGCGTCTTTGACGCGGGTAGCCAAATGGTATGCTCTGCCTGCTCCGAGCTTGTTGAGTGTCAATGCCGGCTGCCCGGCGTAGAAATCGCTGCGGTAATAGCCTAGCGCCTCCGCCCCCTCCAGATGGATCAGCTCGGCAATTTCATGCGCATCGTAATCGCCCGAGAGCTTCAAGGCGTTGTCTGCATTCAGTACAAGACCGTTCACATCCCGGCTGTGCAAGCCTTCCGTTTCTTCAGCCCAAATGCCGAGCGTTCTGCGCAGCGGTCCCGGGAACCCGCCGAGGTGACACAAATCTGTTTCGCCTACCACTCCAGACCAGTAGGTTGCCAGAAAGGTTCCCCCCTGCTCCACATATTTCTCGATTCTTTGACCATTCTCTTCACTGATCAGGTACAGCATCGGAGCGATGACCAGCTTGTAGCGTGTGAGGTCATCTCCTGAACCAATCACGTCAACTGGAATACCAAGCTCCCAGAGGGCACGGTAATGCTGCAGCACGGTCTCTTCATATTTCAGTCCGGAATTGCGGATCCCTTGGGCATCCTTGATTGCCCAGCGGTTATCCCAATCGAACAGGATCGCCGTCTCTGCCGGTGTGACGGTGCCCACTACTTCGGTTAATCCCGCAAGTGTTTTGCCAACCTCGGCGACATCCCTGAACACACGGGTTTCTGCATGGCCGCTGTGGTCGAGCACAGCACCGTGGAACTTCTCGCTGGAGCCGCGGCTCTTGCGCCACTGGAAGTACTGCACAGAATCAGAGCCATGAGCGACCGCCTGCAGGGATGATAGCTTATGCATGCCCGGCCGTTTCAGCTTGCTGACTGACTGCCAGTTCGTGAGCGAAGGCGTACTCTCCATCAGCAGGAACGGCTTATGCTTGAAGCTGCGGAACATATCATGGTTCAGAGCTGTCCAGGCCGCCAGCCGGACATCATCATCGTTCTCGGTGTAATGCCATTCCGGGTATGCATCCCAAGAGACGACATCCAGAATTTTGGCCAGCTCACGGTAATCAATGCCGTCGATCATATGCATATTGGTGGTCACGGGCAGATCCGGGTTGAAATCCCGTACGGCTGCAATTTCATGCCGGCAGAAATCAATCGTCCGCTCACTGACAAACCGCCGCCAGTCCAGGTTCAGGCCATGGACCTGTGTCTCCCCATGCGGTGCTGGTGAATCAATCTGCTCCCACGAGGTATAGGTATGGCTCCAGAAAGCTGCCCACCAGGCATGGTTCAGTTCGTCGAGGCTGCCCTTATATTTGGCCTTCAGCCATTCCCGAAAGGCGTTCTGGCACAAATCGCAATGGCACTCGCCGCCGAACTCATTCGAAATATGCCAGCCGATGACCGCCGGATGATGAGCATACCGTTCAGCCAGCTTGGCATTCAGCGTTGCTGTTTTGTCCCGGTAGACCGGGGAGGTGTAGCAATGGTTGTGCCTGAATCCATGCAGATTGCGCACACGGTTTCGTTCCACCCGCAGCACCTCAGGGTACTTCTCGGACATCCAGGCTGGCCGTGCTCCGCTTGGAGTAGCCAGGAAAGCATATATTCCGTTCTCCGCAAAAGAGTCCAGCACATGATCCAGCCAATCGAATGTAAATACGCCCTCTTCAGGCTCCAGCGACACCCATGAAAAAATACCGACAGACATCACATTGCAGCCCGCCAGCTTCATTAGGCGGATGTCCTCGCGGAGAACTTCAGGATATCTCAGCCATTGCTCGGGATTATAGTCGGCCCCATGCAACATTACGGGAGCCTTGCTGCTGACCGCAGGGAGTTTCTTGCTCATCATCGTACATTCATCCTCTCATTTTAGATCCGTGTCAGAATGAGACTTTTCTCTGATTCAAGTTATTCTGTGTCTCTGTCTTTTTCACGGACAAACATTTATACTATTTATAATATAGGATAACCGCAGATTCACAGTAGGATTATACTCGCGATTACATAGCACAAAATGAATATGAGGTGAACAGTTTTGCTACCTTTTTCTTTGGTTGAAATGCCGCGTAACCTGGAGGACTTTCCCCTGTACCCTTATTCTGTCGGCAGACACATTCAGTACCATCATGTCCGCCCGTCTGGATTCCCTGTCCATCAGCTCTTCCTGATCCGCAGCGGAAACGGGATATTCCGCGATCTCACGGACGGAACAGAAACGGTGCTGGCACCCGGAATGGCTTTCGTTTTCCCGCCTGACCGCGGACATGAATATTACCCGCTGTCTCATGAGCCATGGCATGTAGCTTTTACCGGCATTTACGGCAGCCAGACAGGGCCAATGCTTCACAGCCTCGGCTTGTTGCCGCCCTCCGCCTATCATCCTGTGCGCTTCGAGGAATGCTGGGAAGCCATCGGCGGAATCTGGCAGACCGTAAATGGAGGGAATGCCAGCCGCCAGGAGGAACAGGCCACGCAGGAACTGTCCGTCAGCCTCTACCGGCTGATTCTTATGATGCGCCGGGGCGAGCCTTCTGCCGGTACAGCCAGCCGCCTGGAAAATGAGCATGTCCGCAACGAAGCACTGCAAAAAGCGGTGAGATTAATCAATGAGCATTTCACCGAACCGTTGCTGGTCGCTAATCTGGCTGCCGCTGTCGGCTATTCCGTGCAGCACTTCCAGCGACTGTTCTTGCAAGAGTATGGCGTAACCCCGCATAAATACCTCCAGAACCTGAGGCTGGAGCGGGGTCTTCAATTGATGACTGAAAGTCCCGGCATCCCTGTGCAGGATATCGCTTTGAATCTTGGGATGGAAACAAACTATTTCATCCGGGTATTCCGCAAGACTTACGGCTGCACGCCGGGTGTAATGAGGGAGTCGCTGCAGCGAAGCCAGAGTCAAGCAGCGAACCGGCAGAAGCAATAAGTGCTTTTGCCTCAGGAACTGGGCTCTATTTTTAAAATAACAGGTAAGCTAATATAAAAAAGCTCGTTGGAGCTGCCCCCTTTTTATGGTATATTTGCTAGATCCAAATTTTAGGATGTAGAAGTCAACTAAGGGGGATGCAATTTGTTTTACCACAATCTCAGAAGAATGGGTCTCATTTTTGGAGTCCTGATTCTCTTGTCAAGCTGTTCCTCTAAGGAACAATCGAAATTTACAAAGGAAGAAAATAGCAATAAGGCTGTAAGCCCGGCAAATCCGGTCAGGGAATACATCATAAATGACAGTAACAAGGTATTGCTGAATGCTGACAACGTTAGTAACATGGATGGTCATATCTTGGAACTGGCGCGTAATGAGATTTATGCCCGGCATGGTTATATATTCAAACGCAAGGATTTGGCCGACTACTTTTCTTCAAAGAAATGGTACAAAAAGAACCAAAATTACAAGGAAGCTTTCACTGACATAGAAAAGAAAAATATCGAATTATTACATACCTATAGTGCAAAGTACGCAGCCTATCAGTTAATCCCAGTACATACGGATGATTATCGTGTCAAAGATTATGAGGGCTCCAATACCTTTAAACAGCAACAAATGGTTATTGATCTTAATGGAGATGGAATTAGTGATGATGTTGAGCTAAATGTCCCTAAAACGGAAGGGGATACAACATGGACGCTTAAAGTAAATGGAACATCTCTTCAATTTGAAGGTGAAGATGTTTATCCTTATTTTGATATTGTAGACCTTAATATTAATGATCCTTACTTTGAAATTGCTTTTCAATTCGACAGTCAGTATTCTTATTGGAGAGAGACTTATTTTTATTACTATGACGGTCATAAAATCAGTCCCGTTGGTACCGTTCCTGATTTCGCTGCACATTCTTCTATGATTGACGGGCATGGCACTGTTAAGGGAATTGATCAAGGGAAGGAGCTGCAGACATGGTATCGTGAACTCGTATTCCGGTTAGATGCAGAGCATCAACTTCGTGAGGAAGAACAAGATTTTTACCCTATGTCTCCCCCTACTGTGTTAACCGCCAAAAAAGAACTAAGGTTGCAAAAACTAAGAAACTCAGATGAAGAATATCTGCAAATCAACCCTGGTGATCAGGTGAGTTTCTTAGGAGAAGACAACCGGGGTTATATTAAGTTTGAGCTCTCCACAGGATTAACTGGTTGGTTTCAGGCAGGGGATAAGTATGATTTCACTGATTATTTCGAGGGGCTGATATTATATGGTTGAAGCAGCTTGAACTAACGAAGAACTAATTCTCAATAAAACAGCGGCAGTCCAGGACGTGTCTTTACCGTCCATGAACTGCCGCTGTTTGTATATATGGGGTCAATAAAAGAACGTGAAGGCCTGTCCAAGTGGCTTGCTTCCTCCATAACCTGCAATCTTAAGCCCGCTATACCGTTGCAAACTGGCTGTTGTACAACCGGGCATAGTGTCCTCCGCTTTCCAGGAGTCCCTCATGTGTGCCGCTCTCGACGATGTCTCCGTCCTTCATGTAGAGAATGAGATCGGACTCGCGGATCGTGGACAGCCGGTGGGCAATAACGAAGCTGGTGCGCCCTGAGATCATGGCGAGAAAAGCCTTCTGAATCCGAATCTCCGTCAATGTATCAATGCTGCTGGTTGCTTCGTCCAAGATGAGCATCGGCGGATCCACGAGCATAACGCGGGCGATGGTGAGCAGCTGCTTCTGTCCCTGGGACAGATTGTCTCCAGAACCGCTGATCTTCGTAGCGTACCCTTCCGGCAACCGTTTGATGAAGCTGTGCGCATTCGCTGCTTTGGCTGCTACCACCACCTCTTCCTCCGTCGCTTCCGGTTTGCCATAAGCAATATTATCGCGGATGGAGCCTCCGAACAGCCATGTATCCTGCAGCACCATTCCGAAATTCCGCCGCAGACTGTCCCTGGTGATCTTATTAATGTCTATTCCGTCAATTTTGATTGTCCCGCTGTCTACGTCATAGAAACGCATAAGCAGGTTGACCAGCGTCGTCTTCCCTGCCCCAGTCTGTCCTACAATGGCTACACGGGTACCCGGCTTCACTTCCAGGCTGAAATTCTTGATTAGCGGACGCCCGGGATCATATGCAAAACTTACTTTATCAAAGGTGATTGTGCCATGACTGGTACCCATGACGTGTGCCCCTGCAGCATCCGGCGTTTCCGCCGGGAGGTCGAGAATGGCAAAGATCCGCTGTGCCGAAGCCGTCGCCGACTGCAGCTGGGTGATGACACCAGTGATCTCATTAAACGGCTTTGCGAACAGGTTCGAATAAATCAGGAAACTGGACAAATCCCCTACCGAAAAATGCCCACCAATTACAAGCGCGCTGCCGATCATCGCAATGACCGAGAAGGTAATATTATTGACCAGCCGTGTTGTCGGATTAGCCAATGAACCGTAAAACTGGGATTTGACGCCTGTCTGGTACAGCTCATTATTACGTTCCGAGAAACGGGCGAATGAACGGTCCTCGTAGTGGTAAGCCTGCACCACCTTTTGTCCGCCGATAATTTCTTCCACATATCCGTTTAATCCGCCGAGAATCTTCGCCTGCTCACGGAACAGCTTCTGGGAACGCGTAGTGATGAACCGGGCGACAAAAAAGGTTGCCGGAGCCGACAGCAGCACGACTACCGTCATCACCGGACTAATGTACAGCATCAGCCCGATCGCACCGGCAATGGTCACAATACCGGTCAGCAGCGTGGAGAAACCCTGCAGCAGCCCGTCCGAAACGGCGTCCATATCATTGACAAAACGGCTGATGCTGTCGCCCTGCGGATGATTGTCATGGAATTTCAGCGGCAGCACATTCAGCTTGTCAAACAACTCACGGCGCATGTCGTAGACCGTCTTGTAAGCTATCCGATTGGTGTAATACGTCAGCAGCCAGCCAAAAAAGCTGCCCACAATATATACCGCAGCCAAGATTAGCAGCAGCCGGAGGATTCCGGCGAAATCAACATCTCCCGGACCCACCATATGATCGACAGCCCGGCCGATCAGCAGCGGCCCGATCAGGCTGGCAATCACGCTGATGATGGCGCAGATTACCGCGGTTATGGTCATGCCTCTAAAATGACTTGTATAGCCAAACAATCTCTTCCAGGTATTGTCGCCCTTCATTGTCCCGCCTCCTCGCTGGAAAGCTGGGACTGGCAGATTTCCTGATAAACCCCGCAGTTCTCCAGCAGTTCCTGATGACTGCCTTTCCCAACAATCCGTCCTTCTTCAAATACGATAATCTGATCCGCCTGCCGCACCGTGCTGACCCGCTGGGATACCAGCAGCACGGTCATATCCCTGCTGCTCTCCTTCAGTGCCCTGCGCAGTGCCGCATCGGTCGCAAAGTCGAGCGCACTGGAAGAATCATCAAGGATAAGGATCGGAGGGGTACCCACGACGGCGCGGGCAATGGTAAGACGTTGCTTTTGTCCGCCGGATAAGTTCAACCCTCCACGCGCGACCAGTGTATCCAGCCCTTCCGGCAGCTTGCGGATGAATTCATCGGCCTGGGCTACAACGGCCGCCTGCATCAGTTCCTCCTTCGTTGCATTCTGCTTGCCCCAGCGGAGGTTATCGGCAATCGTCCCGGTGAACAGGAGCGCCTTCTGCGGCACAATGCCAATCAGGCTCCGCAGCTGATCCAGCCGGTATTCTTTGACGTTGACGCCGCCTACTCTGACTTCCCCCTCCACCGCATCATAGAAACGCGGAATGAGATTCACGAAGGTGGACTTGCCGGAGCCGGTGCTGCCGATAAGCCCCACGGTTTCTCCGCGGTTGATCACCACTGAGATATCCTGCAGTGCAAGCTCTCCAGTCTTGTTGTAACCGAAGGAGACATGCTCGAAAGAAATAGCAGAAGCTGCCGCTTCCATCACTGGCAGGGCGCCGTTCCCTTCATCCGAGATTGAGGTTTCAGCCGCCAGCACTTCATTCACACGGTTCGCAGAGGACGCAGCCTTGGTAAAGAGAATTACCAGATTCGATACAACAATCAGCGCCAGCAGAATCTGGGTTACATAGTTGATAAACGCAATGATTTCACCCTGTGATAATCGGCCGGCATCAATGTGTATGCCGCCAGCCCACAGAATGGCAATAATCGCTGCGTTCACCACCAGAGTAGTCATCGGGCCAAGCCAGGCAGAGATGCGTCCAACCCGGATCGCCGTTGCCGTCAAATCATCCGAAGCTTCATTGAAGCGCTGCTTCTCCCGCCGTGCTTCGGCAAAGGCGCGGATGACGCGGATACCGGATAGATTCTCGCTCAGCACCAGCGCCAAATGATCCAGCTTCTGCTGATATTTGCGGTAGAGCGGCGAGCTGCGGGTAATGATAAAGTACAGGATGACGCCAAAAACAGGTGTCGCCGCGAGCAGAATCAGCGACAGCCGGAAATCGAGAACCATCGACATAATAATGGCCCCGATGCAGATAAACGGCGCACGGACTACGAGACGGATCAGCATGGCCACTGCCAGCTGCAGCTGATTCACATCACTCGTGATCCGGTTGATTAGCGACGGTGTACCGAAGGTATCCAGCTCGGCATAGGACAACGAAGAAATATGCTTGAACATCTTGTTGCGCAGCGAAGTGCCAAAGCCCTGTGATGCCCGGGCGGCATAATATTGGCAAACCATCGAGCAGCCGAAACCGAGGAGCGACATCAGCAGCATAAGCCCGCCCATCCGGTACACATAGGCACTATCCTGCCCGCCGATTCCGTTGTTCACGATCAGCGCAACGATGGTCGGCAGCAGCAGCTCCAGGATCGCCTCCAGCAGCTTAAAGATCGGCCCGAGTATAACTTCTTTTCTGTACGGTTTAAGAAAAACAGCAATTTTGAACACAGTAACCCTCACCTAACTTATGTAGTATGTAATCACTATGAAATAGCGTTAAGACCCGTTATGATTATGTCATACCTGATTACATATTAATAATATTGGTTTCGTATCAATGCCATACTTAATTCATATGCCAAATCCGGAGGTTTTACAAATGGATATCCGACAGCTCAAATACTTCTTGGCGATTGCCGAGGAAGGACAGATTACTTCCGCTGCACGGAAGCTGCAAATGGCCCAGCCCCCGCTCAGTCAGCAGCTGAAGCTGCTGGAGGAGGAGCTTGGTGTAAAGTTAGTGGAGCGCGGACCGCGCAGTATACAGCTGACCGATGCCGGAGTAATTCTGCGGGGCCGGGCACAGCAGATTCTGGAGCTGGCCGATGCCACCACACGTGAGATTAGTGATTTTGCAAGCGGGCTGCGGGGAACGCTCTCCATTGGCACGGTTTCCTCCTCTGCGGCAACTCTGCTGCAGGATCGGCTCTTTGATTTTCACAAAATCTATTCCGGCGTCAAATTCGAAATTCACGAAGGCAACACCTATAAGGTGATTGATCTGCTCAGCAAAGGAATCATCGAGGTCGGCATTGTACGCACGCCCTTTAACAGCACAAGTCTCGAATGTGTATATGCCGGGGCTGAACCTATGATTGCCGTGATGACTCCTGATTATGACTGGACGGACGGAGAGTCCTCTATTGATATCGGGGAACTCAAGGACAGGCCGCTGATTATTTACCGCCGCTTCGAGCAGCTGATCCGTGAAACCTGCCTGGAGCACGGATTCAATCCGGATGTGTTCTGCATGAACGACGATGCCCGCACCACGCTGCTCTGGGCCAATGCCGGTCTCGGCATCGGCATTCTTCCGAAATCAGCCTTCGGCCTCATGAGAAACGACAATCTGCGTTATAAGGAAATTCGCGGTGAATCGCTCCGCACCCGGGTCGCCGCCGTATGGATGAAGGACAAATATTTGTCGTCGCTGGCCGAGAAGTTCATTGAATGCTTCAGAGCGGAGTAGGCATGGGTATGGATACACAAAATGAAAAAAGCGCTGTACCGGCATTACCCGGAACAGCGCTGGCATTTCGCTTAAGCTTATTGGCTTGCCGGCCTATCAGCCAGATGAACCTCATCTCCAACGCAGACGCGCCCGGTTTGGATAACGGAAGCATACACGCCGAATTGAAGCCCCAGCTCTTTGTTGACGATTTTCAGAAGCGAGGGGGCTTTCTCCGCAGTATCAGGGTCCATCGTCGTCATGACGCATCGCTCGCACAGCTCATTCACCTGCAGCTCTACCCCGCCAATCCGCAGCCTCCGCCCGGTCCAGTCTCCCTCAAACAGCGACTCATCGCTTAATGCTATCACGAAATTCCCGCGGAACCGGCGCTGATCGACCTCGCGTCCCCAGAGCGCCTCCAGTTTTCTCAGACTGCCATCGGTAACAAGCAGGATACTGGCCTCATCCACCGACAGCAAATGCGGATTCTCCGGGTGCGGTTGCTTCAGGCTGGACATGCTCACCGGGATTTTTGTCTGGCTTTGAATCTCTTCAAGCAGCTGCTCGTCCCAGCGAAAGGTCCGCCCGTCCGCTGCAGTGACAGCGACCTCCCCATCCCGGTAACGCGCCTGATAGGTAAGCATATTCGGTATATTGCGGGCCGTAACGAATCGCTTCCAGCCCTGTTTCCTTTCATCATAAAAAGAGCAAACCCGATCGCCTACGACGCCGTAGGATTCAATGTCGCAAGCCTCCAGCTGCTCTCCCGCGAACGATTTGACCGGATACCGGTTGATTTCACGGATCACACCAACAGTCAATGTCAAAGTCTGTTCCTCCATTTATCCTAGAAATTACATAAGCTTATTGTACCCGATTTCTCCTTAAATTGTAGCTCTCTTGATACAAGCCTCAACAAAAAAAAGGAAGCCTCATCTTTACGATGAGACATCCTCTCTCTGGGCAGCCGTTGGGCGAAGCCTTCAGTGATGCTCCAGTTCGGCAAATGCCGCCATTCTATACCATGATTTTGCAAATATCGTTGGTGAACTGTACAGGATCATTAACCTGCAAGCCCTCGATCAGCAGCGCCTGATTGTAGAGCAGGTTCGTGTAAAGGCCCAGCTTCTCCTGATCCCCTTCGGCAGCAGCCTTCAAGGACTTGAAGACGTCGTGGTTAATATTGATTTCCAGTACCTTATCCGCCTGTACCTCTTGGCCGTTCGGCATCGCTTTGAGGATTTTTTCCATCTCGATGGTCAGCTCACCTTCCGTGGACAGGCAGACCGGATGACTCTTCAGCCGTTTGGAGGCTTTGACTGCCTTCACTTTGCCGGACAAAATACCCTGCATCGCGTCGAACAGCCCTTTGTTCTCGTTTTCCTCTTCTTCCGAAGGCTTGTCAGCTGCATCTGCTTCAATCCCCAGATCACCGCTGGATACATTTTTGAATTCTTTTTCCTTATAGTTCATGATCATCTTGATCGCGAACTCATCGATATCATCGGTGAAATAGAGCATTTCATAACCCTTGTCCAATACCATTTCAGTCTGCGGCAGCTTCTCGATCCGCTCAACCGATTCCCCGGAAGCATAATAGATATACTTCTGGTCTTCCGGCATTCTTTCTACGTATTCAGCCAGCGTAACCAGCTTCTTCTCCTTGGAGGAGTGGAACATCAGCAGGTCCTGGAGGGTTTCTTTTTCCATGCCATAGTCATTGTAGACTCCGAATTTAAGCTGTCTGCCAAAAGACTTGTAGAATGTCTCGTATTTCTCTCTTTCATCCTTCAGCAGGCTCAGGAGCTGGCTCTTAATCTTGCTCTTGATGTTCTTGGCAATCAGGGTCAGCTGGCGGTCATGCTGCAGCAGCTCTCTGGAGATATTAAGCGACAGATCCTCGGAATCGACCATCCCTTTGACAAAGCTGAAGTAATCCGGCAGCAGATCCCCGCATTTGTTCATAATCAGCACGCCGTTGGAGTACAGTTCAAGACCTTTTTCATACTCCTTGGTGTAATAATCAAACGGTGTATTTTCTGGAATGAACAGAATCGCATTATAGACTACAGCGCCATCTGCACTGATATGGATATGCTTCAGCGGTTTATCGAAGCCGTAGCGTTTTTCGGCATAGAAGTTGTCATAGTCCTCTGTGGTCAGCTCGTTTTTGTTCTTGCGCCAGATCGGCACCATGCTGTTCACAGTCTGCTCTTCTTTGGTTTCCTCGAACTCGCCTTCGCTGCCTTCCTTAGGCTGACTGCCGGTAATATCCATCTTGATCGGGAAACGGATAAAGTCAGAATATTTCTTGATGATGGATTTCAGGCGGTAATCTTCCAGGAACTCATCGTAGTTGTCTTCTTCACTGTTCTCTTTAATCTTCAAAATAATCTCGGTGCCGACAGCATCCTTCTCGAACGGTTCGATCGTATATCCATCCGCGCCCTGGGACTCCCATTTGTACGCCTGGTCGCTGCCCAGCGCCTTGCTGATTACAGTAACATCGTCCGCCACCATAAATGCAGAGTAGAACCCGACACCGAACTGGCCGATAATATTGTGGCCGTCCTTCGACTCATTGTCCTTTTTGAATGCAAAAGAGCCGCTGTTCGCGATAATCCCCAGATTGTTCTCCAATTCTTCCTGTGTCATCCCGATCCCTGTATCAGAGATGGTCAACGTGCGGCTGTCCTTGTCGGCAGTGACTTTAATGAAATAATCCTCTTTATTGAACACCAGCGCATCGTCTGCCAGCGCTTTGTAATAGATTTTATCAATGGCATCGCTTGCGTTGGAAATCAACTCCCGCAGGAAAATTTCCCGCTGTGTATAAATGGAGTTGATCATCATCTCTAGTAGTCTCTTCGATTCGGCTTTAAACTCTTTTTTGGCCATGAATAAAATAATCTCCTTTCAAAAATAACTCTTCTGTTTACTCTCTGGAAATTAGCACTCCACTCGAATGAGTGCTAACACTTCCTTTTATATACCATATTCTCGTTTTTGATGTCAATATCTTGCTGCATACTAGCCTGTTAAAAGTCACTTTTCTGTCGTTCATCCGCGCATTTCACAGCGCCACCGTCTTCGACTTAGCATCTGCCAGCAGCATCTGAATCAGCGATTGCAGCGGCAGTGATTTCCACTTCTTGGGATGCAGCAGCAGCTGCAGATCGAAATGAATCTCCGGATGGGCAAAAGACAGCTCCGCCAGGTTCCCCCGCTCGATCTCCTCCTCGGCGACGATTCTTGGCAGCAAGGCAATGCCCAGCCCGTTGCGCACGCAACGCTTGATCGCCTCCAGATTCGACAGCTCAAAGCCGATGCGGAAAACAATCCCGTGCTCCCGCAGCAGATTCTCGAACAGGCTGCGGTAAATGCAGCTCTCCTCGGAAACGATCAGCTCACAGTTGTTCAGATCCTGCAGTGTCACGTCCGCAAGTTGGGCTAGAGGATGGGTTGCAGGTGCTACCAGCACCAGCGGCTCATCTCTGATGATCGTCCGCTCAAGCACGGAGTCGGTGGCATTCCGGTCCAGCATTAAGCCGATGTCCACTTCACCGTCACGGATCTTCGCCACCAGATTGGCTTCCTGCTCGGTCTGCAGATGAATGTTCAGTCCCGGAAAAGTCGTGCGCAGCTGCTGCAGGAACGGCGGTAAATAAAATGCAGCCAAGGAATCAATGGTCCCGATCGTCAGCGTCCCGCCGATTTGCTGGGCGATCGTCTCCTTGGAACGGTCATACAAATCCAGAATCTCCACGAACAGCTTCAACAGCTCTTCTCCAGGTGGAGTCAGGCGCAGCGCACGTCCATGCCGCTCTATCAATGGAACCCCGTATTCCTTCTCTATCTTCTGAATTTGCATCGTCACACTGGACTGCGCATAGCCCAGCTCTTCAGCCGCGCGGGTAAAGCTCTGCCGTTTCGCGACCTCGCGGAAGGTCCTCATATATGTTAAATCCATAACCTCACCCTAACATCAATATTATTGATAACCCACATCATTTATTATAGCTAACGCCGATGGAATATTCCATGCTACAGTAAGATAAAAGGATTTCAACATTTTGGAGGACGATATTCATGTTAACAGAAGAACAGATTTATGGAATCTATGTTCCCGTGGTAACCCCGTTCAATGCAGCTGGCGAGATTGATCTGGAATCATATCAGCGTTATGTGAACAACATCATCAAGAACAATATTCATGGTCTGGTCGTCAATGGAACCACTGGAGAATCGCCGACAGTCAACATACAGGAATTACAGACTCTCGTGGATGCATCACGGGAATTATTGAAATCGAGCCCGGTCCCGCTGGTGGTCGGCACAGGCACTAACGATACGGCCTCCACTATAGCCCGCACTGAGCTGGCTGCCAATTCAGGTGCTGATGCTGTGCTCGTGGTCGTCCCTTATTACAGCCGCCCTTCCCAGCAAGGCATTATTGAGCATTTCCGCAAAGCCGCCGAAGTGGGCATTCCGGTCATCGCCTATGATATCCCGGGCCGCGCCGGAGTCGGCATGTCGGTCGATACCGCACGCACCATCCTTGAGATGAATAACGTAGTAGGTTTAAAAGACTGCTCCGGCTCTCCGCTGCTAGTCTCCGAGCTGTCCCGGCTGGGATCGAAGCCGGTGCTGTGCGGCGACGACCTGCAGTTCCTGCATATGCTGGGCTGCGGAGCCGCCGGGGGCATGCTGGCCTCGGCCAACGTGCATACCGCGAAGTTCCTCGGTATCTACGAGCAGTTCAAAGCCGGGCAGACCGTTGAAGCTACAGCAGCGTTCGACCAGCTGCTGCCGCTGATGAAGCTGCTCTTCAAGGAGTCCAATCCGGCTCCGATCAAATGGCTGCTTAGCGCCTACGGAGAGATTTCCTCTGATACGCTCCGCTTGCCGATGACCTCGATCAGCTCTGAGCTGCGTGAGGAACTGGGGGCTTATCTGGCCGGATAACACCTGAATCCATAACCGGATATTTACGCATAACAACAACCGCTACGGTGCAGTCACAGACTGTCCAAGGCGGTTGTTGTTATGTCTACCATTTTCAGCGTAGTCTAGGTATTATTGAATGTCCGCTGCCACCGGATTAACCGCAAAAATAGAATGAATGTTGCCTTCCGGATCTGCGAAGAAACCCGTGGTATGCCCCCAAGACATCGACTTCGGTGCAGTGATCCCTGCAGCCCCTTTTGAAATAAGCTCCTCATACATCGTGTGGACAGCCTCCGGTGAATCACATTCGAAGTTAAGCTCGAAGGCTTGCCCTTTACGCTCTTCTATAAAGGAATAATGACCGTTTGTGTTATCCGCCATCAATGGTGTTAAACAAATCGCAAGGCGAATGCCGCCATTCACAAATTCAGCATAATGGTTTTC
Source organism: Paenibacillus sp. FSL H3-0321 (assembly GCF_038002865.1). Lineage (NCBI taxonomy): Bacteria > Bacillati > Bacillota > Bacilli > Caryophanales > Paenibacillaceae > Paenibacillus > Paenibacillus sp. FSL H3-0321. The sequence continues at coordinate 973,700 of NZ_JBBODH010000001.1, forward strand.
TTCAACAACGGTCTTAAATCCGAGTACATCACGATAAAAGCTAGTCAATCTAGGAACATCATGCGCCAAAACCGTAATTCCTTCTAATTTCAATCTCATACTCCCAATTCCACCTCTTCTGAGATATGCAACTGTTTTATAATGCTTTAACCATAATCTTCAATCAATGCTATTTTTCCATTTTTAATACTCTATCCATATTCTTCAGGATGGATAGTTTTACCTTTATTTGCTGTCTCGTGAAGCTTCTGAACCGGGTTAGCAAGCTGCCTTTACTCGTCGATACCAATAAAAAAGCGGAAGTCATGGCGAAATAAAGCCCTAGACTACCGCTTTTTTGTGTAACTGACGAGACTCGCAAGCTTAACAACAAATTTACCACTCTTTTTATGATAGTATGCGAAGCTATTATTCATCGGCATTCGAAGTAATTGATAATTATCAACGACGAAAATTCCCCAGACAAATTCATCTATCACATAGCTCACCTCTTTTACTCCAGTTTAGCCTACAGCTTCGGAAAGCAGAACTCATAACGCACAAAAAAAAGCCTCCCGCTCAGGGAAGGCTGCAGTCTAATCTATAAGCATCCGTTTATTGCGATCTGCCCGCTTTGGCTGCAGGTCTGCCGCCAGGTCGGCTGCTGTGGTTGTTACCGGGTCTGCCGCCTTGGCTGCCGGCAGGTCTGCTGTTCTGTCCGGCACCAGCCCGTTCACCAGGTCTGCCGCTATAGCCGCCTGGGCGGCTGCTAGCACTTGTTCCGCTGCCGTTTCCTCCGCTTGCTCTGCCGCTAGAACCGGCTCCACTGGCCGAAGCACTCCCGGATCTTGCACCCGCTCCTGCTTGATGAGCCGATTCCCCGTTCGGTCTGCTGCCCTGGCCGCTGTTCTTACTTCCGCCGGAAGTGCTGCCCGCACGGTTGCCCTGTGTGAACCATTCCGACTTTGGCTTGCGCGCCGGATTGGTCTTCGCCTTGGCTGCCGGCTTCGCCGGAGCTTTTGCCGGGCGTTCATTCAGCAAAGCCTGTGCGCTCTTAGACATCGGATACGCATGGTCCTTAACTTCAGGGATCGTCTTGCCGATCAGCTTCTGAATATCCTTGAGGTACGGGATCTCTTCGGCCTCACAGAGAGAAATGGCGATTCCGCTCATACCGGCACGGCCTGTACGGCCAATACGGTGGACATAAGTTTCCGGAATATTCGGCAGGTTGAAGTTGATGACATGCGACAGTTCGTCAATATCAATCCCCCGGGCGGCAATGTCTGTAGCAACAAGCACGCGGGTAGCTCCGCTTTTGAAGTTGCGCAGCGCATTTTGCCGGTCATTTTGGGATTTGTTGCCGTGAATCGCTTGAGCAGTAATATTAATCCGCGTCAAATCACGGGTAACCCGGTCAGCACCACGTTTGGTGCGGGTAAAGACCAGTGCCGAGACAATCGATTTGTCCTGAAGAAGACGGTTTAATTGATTCTGCTTGTTGCCGTTCTCCAGCAGATAGATCGACTGCTCGATTCTGTCCACGGTGGAGGAAACTGGCGTAATCTCGATTTTCACCGGGTTCACCAGCAGTGTTTTGATCAAATTCGAAATTTCTGTCGGCATCGTAGCCGAGAAGAATAATGTTTGTTTTTTGCTTGGCATTTTGGCGATAATCCGCTTCACATCATGAATGAAGCCCATGTCCAGCATGCGGTCCGCTTCATCCAGTACAAGAATCTGCACATACTGCAGATCAACATGCTTCTGGGTAATCAGGTCGATGAGCCGCCCTGGCGTGGCAATCAGGATATCCGCGCCCTGGCTTAATGCCCGCTCCTGAGCTTTTTGCGATACACCGCCAACAATAGCTGTTGAACGGATACTGGTGAATTTGCTGTAGGCCTGGATATTTTCCGAGATTTGCAGTGCAAGCTCTCTAGTCGGTGTGAGAATCAGCGAACGAATCCGGCGTCTGCCGCCGGTTGCAGAAGGCTGCTGGCTTAGCAGCTGAATAATCGGCAAGGAAAAAGCGGCTGTTTTGCCTGTTCCGGTCTGAGCACAGCCTAGAACGTCTCTGCCGGCCAAAGCCGCGGGAATGGACTCCTCCTGAATGGGGGTGGGTGATGTATAATTTTCTTGGCTTAACGCCTTGAGGATCGCTGGGATCAAATTCAAATCATTAAAAGTCATGTTGTCTCCTTAATTTTAAATACATATATTATCAATCAGGTAACTGCTGTACCTTGTTTGCAGCGTCTCCACATAGCGCTCATCAAAGTCATAACACATAATGATAACACAAATTGAACAATAAGAAAAACATCAGCAGAAATTTTTATGTTAGTCCTAGTGTAACCACCATCAATTCCTTTCACGCCTCCTATTCCATTACTAAAGCAGGGTTGTTCAGATTTGGTTTAGATTGCTGGTGTACAGTAATCATGCAAATCACAAATGACGCAAAGGAGCGCTTTGAATCATGGGTAAAAAAAGAACAGCAAATCCATCATTATGCACATTCCCCAACTGTTCAGCGAGACATTATGCCAAGGGCTATTGCAAAAAGCACTATAGCTATATGTGGTACAAAAACCGCGCCGCTGCCAAACTCAGCCAGACTTTGCTCGAAGAACGCAGCCCGTAGGAACCATCGTAAACACTGTAGCTATAACATAGTAACCACTTTCTCATCTCATTTACCCACTACCTCAACTCCAAGGCATCATCCTAAACGCATAAGATAACAGAACATAAAAAAGCGGAGGATCGCTCCTCCGCGTCTTGACCTGCTTATAAATAAATACTAATCTACAATTTCAGCTGTGTCGCCGTTGTTGGCACCTGCAGCATTGGCTTCGTCGGTGTCGATATGCATATCAAGCGCAAAATTGTCCGATACGCGGGCAAGAACATTTTCCAGTACCAGGCCGCGTTCGCCGCCCAGACGTACTTTTAGAAGCTGCTTGTCGGCGATGCCCCAAGCTTCTGCTTTAGAAGTGTGGAAGTGAATGTGACGTGCAGCAATAATTACGCCAGTCTCCAGTTCTACTTCACCGGCTGGTCCCTTAAGGGTAATGCCCGGTGTGCCTTCGATATGTCCGGATTCACGAACAGGTGCTTTCACGCCGAGGCTGAAAGAATCTGTGCGGGAAATCTCCAGCTGTGATGCCGGACGGACAGGTCCTAGAATTCTTACTTTGTCGAATTTACCTTTGGTGCCGATTACTGCTACTTGCTCGTTAGCTGCGAATTGTCCGGGTTGGGAGAGTGGTTTGAACTCAGTCAATTGATAACCTGCGCCAAACAACGCTTCCACATGCTCTTGCGTAAGGTGAATATGTCTAGCCGACACACCTACGGGTACAGTCTTGCTCATTGTAAAGTCACTCCTTGTATTTTCTCTAGTATCTGTACAAGCCACTGAACATTATACCTCTTATTACCCAAAAATAAAAAGACCCTCTGCACAATGAGAGTCCTTTTTTCGACATTTTGAGATTTCGAAGCTGGATTGTCACGATTTTGTCATGATCTGTTACTTTATGGTATTTTTTGGTCGTTTAGTTTTGGCGGCAAATGCAGGCTTAAAAAACTCCAAGCATTTTCGTACAGCCACCCCTTCACTTGATCCTCCGGATAGTAGCGGAGCAGCAGCTCAGCAAACTCGGCGTATTTTCCAGGATGCTCCAGTCCCTCTACCCAGGCATCAATCCCGTCAAAATCAGAACCAAACATCAGCTGCCTTGTGCCACCCAGGCTGCAGACATGATCGATATGCCTTAGAAGATCATCAGCTTTGGCGTCGCCTCCATTTTTAACAAACCAAGGAACAAAGGTAAGTCCCATCCGGCCGTCCATGGCAATCAACGCTTTGATCTGTTCATCGCTCAGATTGCGCGGATGGCGGCACACAGCTGCGACGTTGGAGTGGGAGGCAATAAACGGACGCTTGCTCCGCTCAGCCAACTCCCAGAAGCCTGCTGGGGCCAAATGAGACACATCCAGCAGCATACCGCTGCTGTTACACCACTCGATCAGCTCCCGGCCTTTTTCGGTAAATCCTCCATTCCGCTGTTCGAGTACACCATCTGCAGCCCAGTTCGCATAGTTCCAGGTGACTCCAAGGAAGCGCACCCCGAGATCGAAACACAACTGAGCATAGAATAGATTCCCCTCCAGACCGTCTACGCCTTCCAGAGACAGCAGCCCCCATCTAGGGGGCACTCTAACCAGTTCCACTGCTTCCTCCTTCCAGCGCAGCCACTGAAGGCCTCCTGAGCCTAGCACTTTGCCCTGGAATAGTTCAATTTGTCCCAGCACACTTTCAAAACTAGGTCTTCCCCTAACCGTAGACAGATAAATCGCAAAAACTTGCAGGCCGACGCCACCCGCTGCAAGCCGTTCTGCAGTTACATCAAGCCGGCTGTCCTTGTCGAAATTAAGATGGGGGGAAGCCTGCAGTTTGCTCAGAACATCACAATGGAAATCCGCCACCCGTAGTTGCTCCGCTCTTCCCATGAGATCGGCCTCACTTTCTTACTTGTCATCCAGTTTCCGCGCCACATCGCATCCAGCGCTCCTGCTTATAGTTTATGCAGAGGATGACCCGCTCTTCACCTGCACAGCAAAAAACCTGTTTACATAGGTAAACAGGTTCATCCCGTAAGTTCTAACATTCATTAATTATCTAGGCTCTACAATGAGTTTAATCGCCGTCCGATCCTCTCCATCAATCACTATGTCAGTAAAGGCTGGAATGCAGATCAAGTCGACACCGCTTGGCGCGACAAATCCCCGGGCGATGGCAACTGCTTTGACTGCTTGGTTCAGTGCTCCTGCTCCAATAGCTTGTAGCTCGGCCGATCCACGTTCACGAAGAACACCCGCTAGTGCGCCGGCAACGGAATTCGGATTGGATTTAGCTGATACTTTTAATACATCCATAGTAAGTACCTCCCCTGGGAAAATGATGGTGTTCTTCCACTACTGTAGATGTTATTCGCGAGAGAAGAAATAATTCCTTCTTTTTGCGGACTACTCCGGAGAAAATGGTACAAAAGTTACTCTTTTTCGATATAAAAAATATCACACTTTACCCAAAACCAGCGATTATTCCCGAAAAGCCTAATTCCTTGGTGCCCTCATTAACTCATTACCCATTCATCTTCACGCAGCCGAATCTTCTCCAGACGTGTTGCCTTGCCCGTAGCCTCGTCAATCTCTGCGAATAAACCGTGCAACTGCCATTTACCTTCGTCAACCACAAATCTGGCCGGAAGCTGGGTAGTGAACTTATAGAGGACCGCATCCTTTTCCATACCCAAAATCCCTTCTCTTGAACCAACCATGCCGGCATCCGTCAGATAAGCAGTGCCTCCCGGCAGGATAACATCGTCATTGCTCTGCACATGTGTATGGGTTCCTACAACAATGGAAGCATGCCCGTCCATAAAATAGCCCATAGCGATCTTCTCGGAAGTAGCCTCGGCGTGGAAATCCACCAGAATACACTTGTGATTCCGGCGCAGCTCGTCCACAATCTCTTCGCCCACCCGAAACGGATCATCAATTGCCGGCAAAAAGGTCCGTCCTTGCAAATTGACAACCGCCAGCTCTTTGCCATTGCCTTTAATAATCGTATATCCTCTGCCAGGTGTTCCTGCGGGGAAATTAGCCGGACGGATGATCCGGGGCTCGTCGTCGATAAATTCGAAGATGTCCTTGTTATCCCATGTATGATTGCCCATTGTAATGCCATGAACGCCCCAGTTGAAAAATTCATTGGCAATAGCGGAAGTAATTCCTCTTCCCGCTGCGGCATTTTCTCCGTTCGCAATGATTATATGCGGCTGGTATTTGTTCTTCAGCGAAGGCAGCATTTCACGCAGCGCTTTTCTGCCGGTATTGCCTACAATATCACCTATAAATAAAACTTTAATGTTGTTCTCCTCCTAAAAGTTTAGTGGGTTAATCCGTGCTGAATGTTCTTCGTACACATCCGGCTTCGAAAGCATATATTCTGTATGAAAGAAAAAAGGCCCCGCAGGGGGGCCGATTTCCTTGCTTATTTAGCGTATTCAACAGCCCGTGTCTCGCGGATTACGGTAACCTTGATATGACCCGGATAATCCAGTTCACTCTCGATCATCTTCGTAATGTCGCGGGCCAGACGGAATGCTTCCGCATCGTCGATCTTCTCAGGCTGCACCATCACCCGAACCTCGCGGCCCGCTTGAATGGCGTAGGACTTCTCGACGCCGTCGAAGCTTTCGGAGATTTCCTCCAGCTTTTCCAGACGTTTGATATACGTTTCCAGTGTCTCACGGCGTGCGCCAGGGCGTGCAGCCGACAAGGCGTCAGCAGCTCCAACCAGCATGGCAATAACCGAAGTAGCTTCGCAGTCACCGTGATGGGACGCGATACTATTGATAACAACCGGATGCTCCTTGTATTTCTTCGCCAGTTCGACGCCAATCTCGACGTGCGAACCTTCCACTTCATGATCCAGCGCTTTGCCGATATCATGCAGCAGACCGGCACGTTTAGCAAGCACGATGTCTTCCCCAAGCTCACCGGCCATAAGTCCAGTCAAATAAGCAACCTCCATGGAGTGCTTGAGTACATTTTGACCGTAGCTCGTACGGAATTTCAGACGGCCTAGAATTTTGATCAGATCCGGATGCAATCCGTGAACGCCAACCTCGAAGGTAGCCTGTTCACCGTATTCGCGAATCCGCTCATCCACTTCTTTGCGGGATTTCTCCACCATCTCTTCAATCCGTGCCGGATGGATACGTCCATCAGCAACCAGCTTCTCAAGTGCCGTACGGGCCACTTCGCGGCGAATCGGATCAAAGCCCGACAAAATAACGGCTTCCGGCGTATCATCAATAATGAGATCAATACCAGTAAGAGTTTCCAGTGCACGGATGTTGCGGCCTTCACGGCCGATAATCCGGCCCTTCATTTCTTCATTCGGCAATGTAACTACTGACACGGTTGTTTCCGCCACATGATCAGCTGCGCAGCGCTGAATAGCCAGTGTAATGATCTCGCGGGCTTTCTTGTCCGCTTCCTCTTTGGCCTGCTGTTCAATTTCCTTAATCATCTGTGCGGTCTCGTGGCGAACTTCCTGTTCTACATTGCTAAGAATGATACTTCTGGCATCATCGATGCTCAAATTGGAAATGCGTTCCAGTTCAGTGACCTGGTTCTTGTAAATTACATCAATTTGCTGTTGTGTTTCGTCAATTCGTTTCTCTTTGTTAGCTACTTGTTCTTCTTTTCGTTCAAGCGATTCCATTTTTTTATCCAGTGATTCTTCCTTTTGCAGCAAACGTCTCTCTTGCCGTTGGATTTCATTCCGACGTTCACGAGTTTCTTTCTCAGCTTCAGTACGGATTCTGTGGACTTCGTCCTTAGCTTCGAGTACCGTTTCCTTCTTCAGCGCCTCCGCCTCTTTCTTCGCGTTCTCCACGATGACTACGGCTTCTTTCTCTGCGCTTGAAATCTTAGCTTCTGCAAGGGATTTACGAATAAAATAACCGAATCCAAAGAATAATGCAGCTACAACGAGAACGATTATGACCCAGATTGCAGTTACCATCTGTTCACCTCCTCGTTGGTTCCTCCAAGGGAAATGCCTTGGGAATTGTGCAGTTGTTAAACTATCCGTTCATCACCATACAAAAAACCGGTAATACACCGATTGCCATACTGCACATGCTGCACATGCACACTGCCCGCCTTATCCGGCGATTACATTTCATATGAGTTGTACGCGAACCGGTTCATAAGAGTCTGCTTTTTGGGAAGGAAAAAGGATTCTTAGTTTATGCCGATTCATGTTATATTTTATTATTTATAAAAAGACCTTGTCAAGAGAGTCGATAACCGCATTTAAGTCAAGAGAATCAGTCAGGGAAGTAAATCTCCTCTTCTTCACCCTCAAAATCCTCTTCCTGGCGTAAAACATTCAGTACCTGCCGTACCATTTCACCGGAATATCCGCGCCGCATGAGGAAGGCTCCGGTCTTTCTGCGCTTGTCATTAACGTCTCCGCGAATCAGATTCCATTTCTTGCGCCCTGTCTGCAGAGCACTTTCCAGTTCCTGTTCCGGAGAGATATTCTCCAGCGCTTCCGAGATCAGCGACTTGTCGATCCCTTTCTCCCGCAGCTCCTGACGGATCCATAGCTTGCCCTTACGCTGATTTGCAATGCGTTGTTCCGCCCACTGCTTGGCATACAAGGGATCATCAAGGAAACGCTCCTGCTGCAAACGCAGCAGGACCTCGGCAATAATAGTCTCTCCTATTTCTTTCTCACGTAAACGGCGGGCCATTTCCTGAGATGTCCGAGGCTTACGTTCCAAATACCGCAGTCCCTCTACATAAGCACGCTGCCGTTCATCCGCAACAACAATTTCCACCAGATCTTCCTTCATGAACGAACTGCCGGTAATCATCCGATATTTAATCATGACATCTTCATGAACAGTCATGTTATAAGCGCCGAAATGAATAATGTAACGGTGATCGGACTTCTTCTGCCGCTCTACCCGTGTGATGACAAGCAGCTCGCCTTCTGGGAAATTGTCCAGCGGTTGTTCTTCCTGTTCTTCCGGTTCAGGGTTCAATTGTATTACCATGGCTGTCTGTCACCTCATAGCTATTGATTCTTATACTCTTCTGATCTTATGAAAAAGCGCCCTGTTAAGATCATTCACAGGGCGCCTATTACCTTATATAATATTCACTTTAATTTATTCGATTTCGAGCAGCAAGTTTTCTTCTTCCTCTTGCTCTGCAGCAATCTCGGTTTCACTCGGAGCCGCTACAATCGTCGACAAATTGCTGGCTTCACGAATCTTATTCTCAATCACCAGAGCAATGTCCTGATGCTCTTTCAGGAACTGCTTGGAATTCTCACGACCTTGACCCAAACGTTCACCCTCGTAGGAATACCAGGCTCCGCTCTTGTTAACGATATCCATTTCCGTACCGATATCAACAAGGCTTCCCTCTCTGGAGATACCCTCACCGTACATGATATCAACGTCAGCCTGCTTGAACGGAGGTGCAACCTTGTTCTTCACGACTTTGATCTTCGTACGGTTACCGACAACATCATTTCCCATCTTGATGCTCTCTACGCGGCGCACATCAAGCCGAACGGAAGAGTAGAATTTCAATGCCCGGCCGCCTGGAGTTGTTTCCGGGTTACCGAACATAACGCCGATTTTCTCACGCAACTGGTTAATGAAGATGGCAATCGTATTAGACTTGTTGATCGCTCCGGACAGCTTACGTAAAGCTTGAGACATCAGACGTGCCTGCAAACCAACGTGCGAATCTCCCATATCGCCTTCAATTTCCGCTTTCGGCACCAGTGCCGCTACGGAGTCCACGACAATAATGTCTACTGCGCCACTGCGGACGAGCGCTTCGGCGATTTCCAGTGCCTGTTCGCCTGTATCCGGCTGGGAGAGCAGCAGCTCATCAATGTTTACGCCGAGAGCATTAGCATACTTAGGGTCAAGCGCATGCTCTGCATCAATGAAAGCAGCTTGTCCACCAAGCTTCTGCACTTCTGCAATCGCATGTAGAGCAACAGTCGTTTTACCGGAAGATTCCGGTCCGTATACTTCAATAATACGTCCTTTAGGAAGTCCGCCAATACCTAATGCAATATCAAGTGCCAAGGAGCCGCTAGGTACGACTTCGACTTTCATATGCGAGGATTCTCCCAGTTTCATGATCGAACCTTTACCGAATTGTTTTTCTATTTGACGAAGCGCCATATCAAGCGCTGCACGACGATCTGACAATCAGACCACTTCCTTCACTGTTTATAGTAATATAATAACGTGTTTTGGAGGTCTTGCCAAGCTTTTTTTCGAACATACATTCGTTTTTTTTGTCTTCCGGGAGAATACTCCCTTTTATTGTAAGCCTCCTTCCGGATGTTGAATTCAATACAAATCCTTCAGTCACCGGAAATCAACGGCCTATGCTCACAGGAGCTCCGCTGTAGTCAGCGGCGCCGCATAAAACAAAAAACCGCAGCAGAGAGTTCTCAGTGCTACGGTTCTTCCGTATATACAATTATATACCGTCTTAGCAGGTTATTGCAAGGCTGATCCATCCAGCGGAGTAGCCACCTTGCGCTCCTCCAGCCTGCGCCAGAGACGGTATAATAGCGCTTTGACTGAACGCAGCCGGATGTTCTCACGCGTCCCTTTGAGATTGAGCTCATACACTTCAGTCTTTTGCCCCCGTTCTGCTAAGCCGACATAGACAAGCCCTACCGGCTTGCGTTCGGAATAGCCGGGACCGGCAACACCTGTAACTGATAACCCGAAATCACTGTCCCCTATCATTCTTACCTGTTCCGCCAGCACCTCAGCGACTTCGCGGCTGACCGCTCCGGCAGCATCAGGACCCTCGAGAAGAGCAGCAGGCACATTCAGCAACTTCTTCTTCATCTCATTGGAATAGCAAACTATACCTCCATTGAACATGGATGCACTGCCTGGAATATTCGTGATGCTCTCCATCAGCAAACCGCCTGTACAGCTCTCTGCGGCGCTTAAGGTCAGTCCGGCATCCGCCATCCAATCCACAATAAGCTGTTCCAGCGGCACATCTATATTGGCATACATATGCTCCGGCAGAATATCCTTGATTGTCTTCTCCAGCACGTCCAGCTTCTCCATGGCACTGTGTTCAGAAGTCGCTTTGGTAGAGATGCGGACCGTCACTTCTCCTTCCTTGGCATAAGGAGCGATAGTTGGATCAGTCTGACTCCGGATCAGATCAATCAATTTGTCCTCCAGCAGCGACTCGCCGATACCGGCAAATTTGAGCATTTTGGAGTAAATCGGCATTTCGTCTGTCAGCGCGTGCTGCAGCAGCCATGGTTTAGCCTTGTCCGTAAACATCGGCTTCATCTCGCGCGGCGGGCCTGGAAGCACGATATAATACTTCTCTTCATGGGCGAACGCGATGCCGACAGCAAGGCCGATTTCATTGGAAAGCGGCGTAGTTCCTTCAATAATAAGTGCCTGCTTACGGTTGTTCTCTGTCATCACAATCTTCCGGTCATCAAAAAAACGCTGTACATGATCCATCGCAAGCTGGTCGATATGAAGCGAACGGCCCAGCGTTAACGCCAGTGCGTCTTTGGTCAGGTCATCTTCGGTCGGGCCTATTCCACCGGTGAACAAAATGACATCCGCACGGCTCTTTGCAATCTCTATTGCTTCCTGAATACGGCCGCTGTTATCCCCGACCACAGTTTGAAAATAAACATCAATTCCCATCGCGGCCAGCTCTACAGATAAGAACTGGGCATTGCTGTTCACGATTTGTCCAAGTAAAAGCTCCGTTCCGACGGCAATAATTTCCGCTTTCATAGCTGGCTTTCTCCTCCTGGTTGTAGAGTGGATGAGTTATTAAGTTCTAAGCATCATGAAGCTGCAGCAGATCCTTGTTCTTCACGAAATAATCAATCCCCGAGTAAATAGTGATGAGCGCAGCGGCCCAAATGGCAATATCATCAAGAGGGATACTGACGAACTGGAAGGGGAAGTTGTTGAGCAGCAGAAGGGAAATAGCGACAATCTGCACGACTGTCTTTATCTTGCCCCATTTGCTGGCGGCAACCACTTTGCCTTCGAGCAGCGCTACCTGGCGCAGCCCGGTTACGGCGAACTCACGGCTGATAATCACAATGGCGATCCATGAATCGCATCTTCCCAGCTCAACCAGAGAAATCAGCACCGCAGAAACCAGCAGCTTGTCCGCCAGCGGGTCGAGCAGCTTGCCGAGATTAGTGACCATGTTATATTTCCGGGCTATATAGCCGTCTATACCGTCCGTGCTGGCCGCGAGCAGGAAGATTACAGCCGCGATCAGATGATTAATTGAAAGCTGGAACGAGCCCCAATGTAAAGGCTCCGGATAAAATCTGAAATCCACCAGCAAAAAAAACATCATAATCGGGATAAGGCAAATGCGGGCTAGCGTGATGCGGTTGGGCAAATTCACTGAAGTTCCTCCCCTGATCGTTACGAATCCGAAATTCCACTATTTTCTTCAAAACTGCTTAAGCAAGTATATTATAGCCATATGTACGTGTCAAAAAAACAGAAAGCACCCCGCAAAAATCGGTGCGTAAGCACTGCGGGGTACAAAAGCTTACTTTAAATTGTTAAACTGCAAATCCAGCGGCAAATCGGCTTTGCGCAAAATCTGAATAATTTGCTGCAAATCATCGCGGCTTTTGCCGGTAACGCGGATTTGATCTCCCTGAATCTGACTCTTCACCTTCAGCTTGGAATCCCTGATCAGAATATTGATTTTCTTAGCATTTTCCTGATCGATTCCCTGCTTGAGGCCAAGACGCTGGCGCACTGTCCCAAGGGAAGCCGGTTCGACTTTTCCGAAATCCAGATTCTTGAGGGTAATCCCACGTTTGACCATCTTGGATTGCAAAATATCAATGACTGCGCCCAGCTTATACTCGTCCTCTGAGGCGATCAGAAGCGCATCCTTTTCCAGCTTCAGGCTGCTTTTGCTGTTCTTGAAGTCAAACCGGTTATCAATCTCCTTCTCAGTCTGGTGAACAGCATTGGTCAATTCCTGCATATCCATTTTGGATACAATGTCAAATGAACTTTCCGAACTCATGAATCCACGTCCTTTGCTTACAATTATTCTGCTCCTATTATATGAGAAAGGGCTTCTTAAGTCTAATTATGGTAAGAATAAGGCACCCGCACCCCCGCATGCAAAACAGCCCCACAGATGTGGAGCCAAGTGCAAGCCTTTGATAAGCAAAGGCTAAAAACACGCCCCCGGCAATAACTGCAGCCGGGAGACGTTCATACAGCGGCTTTATCTGCTACGAGCGGGAGCCCGAAACATATCCAGAATCCCCAGCACAATATGTGCCAGTCCGAAGCCAAGAATTCCATAGCCCCAGGCGCTCGGTGTCAAGTAATAACCGAGGAGACTGACGATAATGCCCAGCCCTGTTACAATCCAGCTAACGGTCATGAGAGTATACACCTCACTTTGGCGTAAGAACTATAGATCGCTCTTAGATTCTCCAAAAAGCCAAAGTCTATACGTGATACCTTTATTGACCTGAATTGCTATTCTGGCTAGTATCGCTGTCCTGTGACTCATCTGTATTTCCGGATTCACTGTCGGTTGAAGTGCCCTCATCAAGTTCAAGCAGAATACGGGAGGAAGTTTTGCCGTCAGTGATCACCTGTCCGTTAACAGTAATATTTGTAGCTGGCGAGTATCCGGATTTAATATAGATCCCTTCACTGCCGAGTGTAAAGCTCTTATTCTCGCCGGCCGCAGTGTTGCCAAAGCTGAGCTTCTCACCTTTGGAATTCTCACCCTTGTAAACTTCAAGCCAGCTTACACCGGTTGCCGCAATCTCAACCTGCACAGCGCTTCCGGAAGGAGCAGAAACTTTGTAAATCGTCGTTTTGCCCGATTTACGGTCCTGTGTGACCGTAACCGCCTGAGAGCTTGGTGAAGGAACCGGTGTAGCCGTCGGAGCCACAGTAGCCGTTGCAGTCGCTTCAGGGCTGCCTGCTGATTCCGAAGGAGACACCACTCCGCCCCCGACCGCTGTCGGGGAAGGCTGATTCTTAGAAGGATCCTTTTGTTCGTTGGTCAAATTCTCGGGAGCAGCATTTTTAGGATCAGCTTTGTTCATATTCGAAGAAGCGTACAAATAAATTACTACAATAATCAATATTGGGAAGGTCCACATCAGGACTGTCGGAAGCCACTTCGCATTCCGTTCCGTTTCAGGTCTGCGGCTGCGCTTCTGAATCACGGTCTCCATCGTTGTTGTTTCTACCGGGGCAGCCGGGACATTGCCATGCTCCTCCATGAGCTCGTCCGGGTTCACACCCACTGCCTCAGCATAGGTTTTGATAAACGCCCGAACATAGAAGCTCCCGGGAAGCACTTTATAGTCACCCGCCTCGATGGCTTCTAAATATTTTTTTCGAATCTTTGTTACTTCCTGGACATCGTCAAGACTCATCCCTTTTTGCAGACGAGCCTCCTTCAAATGCCGGCCCAGTTCCGACATGCCATCACCTCCTAAAAGTTTTGTCAGCATTTGCTTTCTTGAAGAGCATCGTACAAAACCCGCTTCGAAAGCATCCGCCTTGTTTTATATTCTAAAGATCATCACTGTAGCTTGTCGTAAACGACTCGTACAATATCTCTTCGTTCGGCATATTGCGCAGCTCAATAATGATATCAAAATCATCAAAGGTATACTCGGATTCCCGCACAAAAATATCCGGATGCTCAATTACTTTTGTGCTGGGCATACTCATCACATTCTGAAGCAGATTGTAATGCTTCTCATTGGAGCGGATCGTGCTAACAATCCCGTCAATAATAAAGACATTATGAGGGTTCATCTCATCCTCAGCCAGCTGGCTGCGGACCGTTTGCCGCAAAAGCGTCGAAGAAACAAATGTCCAGCGCTTCATGGCGCAGACACTACCGGCGATAATAGACTCCGTCTTGCCGACGCGGGGCATGCCCCGTAGTCCTATAACCTGATTTCCTTCCCTTTTAAACAGTTCACCGAGGAAATCCACGAGCAGCCCCAGCTCATCCCGGGTAAAACGGAACGTCTTGCGGTCATCCGAATCGCGGTCAATATATCGTCCATGCCGGACAGCCAGCTTATCCACGAGCCGTGGAGAACGCAGCGCCGTAACCGTAATATTATCTACTTTTTTGAGCATTTCGCCCATCAGCATAATCTTCTCGTCATCGTTTGTTTCCAGGAGCATTCCACGCGTCTTACCTTCCACACCGTTGATAGTCAGGATGTTGACTTCAAGCATTCCGAGCATAGAAGCGATATCTCCAAGCAGACCAGGTCTGTTCTTATGTATCTTGTACTCCATATACCATTGTTTATATTCCACTTGTTACACCTCATAGATTCCTTTTCCCTGCACTTTGCCATACATTAAAAAAACCTGCTTCGGCAAGCGTTCTGAAACACGGGTCATGTTAATGATATATAAAATGAAATTGAAAGGCAAGGACACTACTGTAATAATTGCAGAAAAGCTCCCGCGAGGGGAGCTTATTCCGCATGCCTATGCGTTTTTCTTCGCCAGCTTGACCATGAGGGAAGCAATGGTATGCTTCTCATCGTCCGTACCGACATCCCACAGCTCTTTGATTGCCCGGTTGGAATAGTTTCCCGGATCGACTTTCTTATCAAGGAATTCCCCGATTTCGAAAGCCAGCTTGGAAATGGTTTCTTCGCTCATCCCCATTTTTTCAGCCTGAATGACCCGTTCACCCAAAAAGCTTTTCCAGGTATCAAAGTTTTTCACTACGGTTTCTGTTGACATCTTAAATCCTCCTTCATGTTTACGGTCCGCCCGCCTTGTTCAGGTGACAGCCGCCTTACGTGAGATTTAAAAGCAACAGTTATAATATGTCTCGGGCGGTACGATCTTATGCTGGAGCATTTCTCCAAGCCCCCACGCCAGTAACCGGATTCATCAGGTGATCCATCCGCCGTTGGGACTGATTACTTGACCGGTAATGTACCCGGATTCAGGCAAGGCGAGAAAATAAACAAGCGAGGCGATTTCATGAGGGGAAGCCAGTCGTCCCGCAGGAATCTCCTCCTCAAGCATCCGCATCTCATCCTCCTGCAGATTGGCCAGCATGGCCGTATGGACAGCACCGGGAGCCACGGCATTCACCGTGACTCCTGAGGGTGCCAGCTCTTTGGATAATGCCTTAGTGAAGGCATTCACCCCGCCCTTGCTGGCGGAGTAGGCAACCTCGCAGGAAGCGCCTGAGATGCCCCAAACGGAGGAGACATTAATTATCCGCCCATATCGCTGGCTGACCATATAAGGCATAAAAATCTGGCTGCACAAAAAAGTGCCTTTCAGATTCACCGCCATAATATCGTCCCACTCTTCCTCCGTCACATCGGCCAGCATGCCATAATGTGCTTTTCCGGCGTTATTTACCAGAATATCCGGCTGCATCCCGCTGCTTTCCAGCTTTTCAGCCATGCGGACAAGCTGGCTGCGGTCCTTCATGTCAGCGGTCACCGTCAACACCTTGGACCCCAGCGCCATACAGCGCCTGGCCACATCATTGGCCGCTTCGTGCGAGTTCATATAATGAATAACAATGTTCATCCCCACGGAAGCAAAACGTTCGGCGATGGCCCCGCCAATTCCCCCGCTGCCTCCAGTGACGAGCACGGTCATTTCTCCTATTGGCTTGCTGCCCTCTCCCGATAACGCCATTAAGGACTCACCACAAGCGATACAGCGAGTTGTTCCCAGTCCACATGATCACGCAGGCGGGCATTAACCTCATCCAGCGTAATAGATTCATAAAGCGGCAGCACTTCAAACAAATCGCCGCCTCTGAACTGGTAGCGTGTGAATTCGTGAGCAATGCTCTCCGGCGAGTTCAGCATGCGCAGATAGCCGCCGATTTTCTTTTTGCGCGCCCGCTCAAAATCCTTCTCGGCGAAGCCGGTCTTCAGAATAACACTGATTTCTTCCTTCAGCCTGCTGATGAGCAGATCCGGATCCTTCGTATCGCCGCCAATCGCCGAGAACGCGTACTGCGGTGAGCTGTTGAATTCATGTCCGAAGCTGTCGGAGATCAGCTCCTCGTCATAGAGCTTCTGGTACAGCGTCGTACTGCTGCCCAGCAGCAGATCCAGCATTAGCTTAGTGGTCAGATCGCGGCGGACTGCCGCTTCACCAGTGAGGCCTTCTACCTTCTCTTTAAAGCCAAAGAGACATTTCGGCATAGATACGGCAAGACGGCTTTCCTTGTGTTTCTCTGCAACGTGAACGGGCTCCTCTTCAAAAATACGCGAGATTTCACCCTGCTTGTCGTATGATTGACCGGCCTGGTTGCTGCGGATCAGCTCAAATACCTGCTCCGGTTCTACGCCGCCGACCACAAACAGCAGCATATTGCTGGGATGATAAAAGGAATTGTAACAGGTGTAAAGCGTTTCTTTGGTAATTGTGGCAATTGATTCGATCGTTCCAGCGATATCGATATGCACTGGATGTTTGGCATACATGGCCTCAATCAAACCGAAATAGACGCGCCAATCCGGATTATCCGCGTACATATTGATTTCCTGACCGATAATTCCTTTTTCCTTTTCGACATTCTCGTCGGTGAAATAAGGCCGCTGTACAAAATCAACGAGGGTGCTGAGATTGGTCTCAATATTTTCTGTGGCCGAAAAAAGATACACTGTCTGGTCAAAGCTCGTGAAAGCATTCGCCGACGCACCGTTAGAAGCAAAGGTGGCAAAAATGTCGCCTTCCGGCTCTTCGAACATTTTATGCTCCAGGAAGTGGGCAATACCGTCAGGGACAGTGGTTTCCTCTCCGCCGGCAACTTTGAAGTGATTGTCCACAGAGCCATATTTGGTGGCAAAGGTGGCATAGGTTTTCTTAAAAGCGGGCTTAGGCAGCACATAGACCTGCAGACCGTTATCCATAACCTCATGGTACAGTGTTTCTTGAAGTCTTTCGTAATGGATTTGTTTCACCGCTATTCCTCCTTCCCTGTCAGGAAATAAATCGTATCCAGCTGGAACGTGTCAGCAGCCGCCTTCACATCTTCCACTCCGGTGCCATCGACTTGAGCCAGCAGCTCCAGCGCGGAACGGTCTTTTCCGGACAACTGACGGTTGAAATCAAACGAGATCAGTTCAAACGCCGAATCTTGAATTTCGGAAAGCAGATTGCGGATCATGGCCTTGGTCTGGTTCAGCTCCAGGTCACTGATATTGCCGGCCTTCAATTCCTCCAGCTGTTTGCGGATAATATCGACGGCTTTGCCGTAATTTTGAGTTTCGATCCCCGATTGAATGGTTCCAATGCCTTTATGCCCGTCATAGCGGGAGGAAGCATAATAGGCAAGGCTCTCCTTCTCACGAACGTTGACGAACAGCTTCGAGTGAGGATAGCCGCCCAATATCCCGTTATACATCAGCGCGGAGGCGTATTTGTCATCCTTGTAAGTAATGGAAGTGCGCAGCCCCATGTTAAGCTTGCCCTGATTGACGTCCAGCTTTTCCTCCACAGTCCGGACCTCTGTAACGGTTACCGGTGTAAAGTTGGAGGAATACGCTGCGGTCTCCTTGTGGCCACGGCCAAAATGGCGAACGACCAGCTTTTCAACTTCCTCAGGTGTAGTGTCACCAACGACGTAAAGATCGAGGATCGCTCCGTTCAACCAGGAATTGTAGGATTCATACAGGTTTTCTGGAGTAATGCTGTCAAGGTCGGCTCTTTGGCCAAGGGGATGCAGACGGTAAGGCTCCTGACGGCACATTTCTTCAATACAGCGTTCAGCCGCATAGCGGATCTTATCGTTAATAATCGCTTCCAGCTTTTTGCGTACCGTCTCACGTTCTGTTGCGACATAGGATGCACGGAAGCTTCCGTCTTCCAGCAAAGGCCGGGTCAGTACTTCGCCCAGGAAAGCAAAAGACTCCCCGAGAAGGCTCTCTTTGCTCTGCACAAAGGAGTCATTGATCGTATCCATCCGGAACTGGACAATCTGATAATCGCCTCTTTTGTAGATATCAAAACCAAATCCGGCACCATAAAGTTCCTCCAGACGTTCACGGAACTGGGTTGTTTCCGGATAGTTGGCTGTACCTCTGCGAAGCACAAATGGAACCAGCGCTGTTGAAGTGACCGTACTTTCGTCCAGCGGAACCCCTGCATAAAGTGAAATGGCGAAGGTCTTGAACGCCTTGGTCGGCAATACATGAATGCGCATGCCTGCGGCGTTGCCATGTTGAAATCCATTATTTGTCAAGTCCAAAACTCCTTTACGGCGTGGATAGATGCTCTACAACAAGTTTATGAAGTATTATCCATTCTAAACCATTCCAAAGTAAGGAAGCAACCGGAAGAAAGCTTACCGGTTGCTCTTGGTCGGTTTTATACAGGGGTTAAATTGCGGCAAGTGCAAGTCTGCTGCTACATGCAGAAAATATGCTCCCCGATTGTCTTCACCTGCGGACGGGTCCAAATCCACTTGGAAGTAGCCGTCTTCGGATTAAAATAATAAAGGCAGCCGCCGGAAGGGTCCCAGCCATTAAGCGCCTGCTGAACAGCTTTGCGTGCCTGCTCATTGGGTTCTAAGTAGATCTGTCCGTCAGCTACAGCCGTAAAGGCCCCTGGCTGAAAAATAACACCGGAAGGTGTATTCGGAAAGCTTGGGGATTTCACGCGGTTCAGAATAACCGCAGCAACGGCAACCTGTCCTTCAAACGGCTCACCCCGCGATTCCCCGTATACGGCATTGGCCATGATTTTCAAATCATTTTCGGACAGGCCCATTGTATTCCCTGAGGACAGTTCCGCTGTATTCGACTTGCCGGAATCGGCAGTTTTACTTTTGTTTCCGGTATTTTTATTTGCTGTGCTGGTTGAAGGCTCTGTCGGCTTCCAGGCCTTGGTGGCATTGTACAGTTTCAACTTTGTTTTGGCACCGACGATACCGTCAGATTTTATGCGGAATTTCCACTGGAACCAGGTTACCGCATTTTTCGTTTTAGACCCAAATTGGCTGTCAATTTTGCCCGCGTAATATCCAAGATGCTTCAATCTTCCCTGCAGCTCGTAAACATCTTGTCCGGAAGAGCCGACCTTAAGCGGTGTTGTTCCAAAAGCAGGCAATGCCTCGCCATCGGGAGCGGCGGTTTCCGACAGATCAGACGAAGCATGATACGGACTGGCGTAGACCGCATTCTGATCCTCAAAGAATAGACCTGCAAGCGGCATGGTGGCCAGTGCAAGGGTTAATCCGGCAAAAATCCATTGCTTATGTTTTTTCATTGGGTTCGCTCTACCTTTCTCTTGTAAGTTCAACATTGATGGCTAAAGTTATTATGACGACTGACAGGTGATCCTATGCATTGCAACCCGGAGAAGGACTGTATTCCATTGCAAATGAGAATAATTATCACCTATAATCAAAAGATGAACCGACAGGAGTTGAGATACGGCCATGAATTTGCAAGATCATATTTTGCTGTGGAATAAAGCTCTGATAGAAATTATAGATATCCGACAGAGTTCCTTCTGTCCCGGAGATGCCAAAGTACGATACACTCTGCCTGCCAGCGCCTATTTGTTTGTCAAACGCGGCAGCACAAGCGGGCTTATAGATGGAATCTCACTCACCTTCGAAAGTACTCATGTTATCCACGGCGGTAAAGGAATGAATATAGAGCTCTTGCTCGCAGAGGAAATATTGGAATATTACTTAGTTCTGTACAGATCAATTCTTGCGCTTCCTGCACGCAAAAATCTGCTGGCCATAATAGAGCGCAGCGATCCCTTTAACCAGCAATATCATTTCTTCCCCGGCAATCCGTTGCCTCTGCTGGACAAGCTGAACACGATGTTTCAAGAGTGGCAGAAAGCCAGCCCCCTTGAACAGCTGCATGTCAAATCACTGTTCTACCAGTGGGTTTATGAGCTGCTGCGGCAGCTGCACTCGCAGGATATACAGACTCTTAAGCCTGACCCTTTAGACCTGGCAGTGCATTATATGCAGAATTATTATCATGAGCCGATTACATTGGAAAACTGGCCGAAGCTGTAGGCAGCAGCCCAAGAACATTGTCCAGACAATACAGATCAAGACTGCAGACCAGCCCTGCCCAGTATTTAATTGCTATCCGCATGGAGAAAGCCCGGGATTTGCTGCTGAATACGGAAGCTTCTCTCCATGATATTGCAGTAGCTGTAGGGTATCCGGATGCGTACTATCTGGGACGGATGTTCAAAAAATATTACGGGAAATCACCCGTGAGATACAAAAACTTATTAAAAAGTGCTGCAACGTGGCCGAATATGACATCTGCAGTTGCCCGATTTGACATTGTTCAGGACACTTCCCTTCATTACAATGATTATGATAATCATTATCATTATAATCCAGAAGGAGCGTCATTCATGTCCAGAACTGCAAGACCCTCTCTATTGCTGTCCCTGTTGTTATGTTTCACCATAGTGCTTAGCGCCTGTTCCACGGGTACGGCCAATACAACTGCCGGCAACAACGGCAATCCCCCAAGTGCAGCCCCATCAGCCTCACCCGGTGCAACAACTGCTGCGGAGGACAATACAGCTGCTGTAGCCGAGACACGGACCCTTTCCACTGTAAAAGGTGAGATTGAGGTACCGGTACATCCCAAGCGGGTTGTCGTCCTTTATCTGCTGGGGGATGTGCTTGCACTAGGCATTAAACCCATTGGTGTATCAGATGTATCTGAAGGAGCTGCTTTTGAGAGTGAACTGAAGGATGTGCAGAAGCTGGGTTCCTGGTTCGAAGCAAGTCCCGAAGTGGTGCTGTCACTTGAACCGGATCTGATTATTGTGCCCTCAGAAGAAACCTATGAGTCCCTTCATGACATTGCACCTACAGTGCTAGTTCCATATGAGAAGATGTCCGCAGAGGAACGGGTGTCCTTTATTGGAGAAGCTCTGGGAAAAGAAGAGCAGGCCAAAACACTGTTCGACGGTTTTCACAAGAAAGTCGAGGAAAGCAAACAGAAACTGCAGGCAGCAGGAATTCTCGACCATACAATTTCAATCATGGAAGGCGGCAAAGACCGCAGTATGGCTGTAGTCGCCAGTAAACAATTCGGCCATGGCTCACAAATTATCTATGAATACCTCGGAATGAAGGCACCGGAGATTATTCAGCAAAAGATTGATACTGCTACCGGTGCGGATGGAGAATCTGTCTCTTTTGAAGTACTTGCCAAATACAGCGGCGATTATATTTTCCGATCGTCCTATGACGGCATGGCTGATCTGACCGAAGATCCGCTGTGGAACAGCATTCCCGCGGTCAAAGCGGGCCGCTTAATGGAGATAGACTTTGGACTGGCGTACTACAGCGACATCTTTTCGCTAAATGCACAGCTCGATTACATCGTTGAACGTCTCCTTGCAGCACCAAAAGTAAACTAAATATCACAGACTGCAAAAAAGAGCTGATCCCGGGTAAAGGGATCAGCTCTTTTTGCTATATTATGAGCTTATTTTGTTATGTTGATATTGCTCCAGTGACATAAGCACTTCCCGCGGCTTGCTGCCTTCGTACGGCCCGATAACTGCTCTGGCTTCCATGGCATCTATCAGTCGCGCAGCACGGGTGTAACCTACGCGCATCCGCCGCTGGAGCAGCGATACAGAGGCCTGCTTCGCTTCCAGTACAATCTGTACCGCCTGCTCATAAAGCTCGTCCTGCGGCTCCTGGTCCTCTGTCACCATGTCATCTACTTCAGGCACCAGGGTCTCGTCATAATTGGCCTCCCCTTGGCTGCTGACATACTGCACGATGGTCTCCACTTCCTGATCGCTCATGAATGCCCCCTGCACACGGATTGGCTTAGATGCACCCATCGGCAGGAAGAGCATATCCCCGCGTCCAAGCAGCTTCTCGGCTCCCGGCATGTCCAGGATCGTCCGGGAATCCACATTTGACGACACCCCGAATGCGATACGGGAAGGAATATTTGCCTTAATAAGTCCAGTAATAACATCCACCGATGGACGCTGGGTGGCAATAATCAAATGAATGCCCGCCGCCCGTGCCATCTGTGCCAGCCGGCAAATCGCATCCTCAACATCATTTGCGGCAACCATCATGAGGTCGGCAAGCTCATCCACAATAACAACAATATAAGGCAGAACTGCAGCAGGATTATCCTTCATCAGAGTATTGTAGCCTTCCACATTGCGTGTGCCCGATTTGGAGAAGAGCTCATATCTCTTTTCCATTTCCACGACAATCTTCTTCAGCGCCAGGCTAGCCCGCTTTGGATCTGTAACTACCGGGGCAAGCAGATGGGGAATCCCGTTATATACATTCAATTCAACCATCTTCGGGTCAACCATCAGAAATTTGACCTCATTTGGTTTCGCTTTATAAAGGATACTTGTAATGATACCGTTGATACACACGGATTTACCCGATCCGGTAGCACCGGCTACGAGCAGATGGGGCATCTTGGCTAAATTGCCGACAATCGTCTGGCCGGAAATATCGCGGCCGAAAGCAATCGACAACCGGGACTCGGCATCTTGGAACACCTGTGTTTCCATAACCTCCCGCATGGTTACGACGGATACCTCAGAGTTAGGCACCTCGATCCCAATTGCTGATTTGCCCGGTATTGGCGCCTCCATACGGATATCCTTCGCTGCAAGCGCAAGCGCGATATCATCTGTAAGATTGACGATCCGGCTTACCTTCACCCCGATATCCGGCTGAATTTCGTAACGGGTTACGGCCGGGCCTCTTACCACCTCAAGTACCTTCGCCCGGACACCAAAGCTCTCCAGTGTAGCTTCCAGCTTGCGGGCAGTCTGCATGTAATCGTTCTGGTCTCCCGCCTTGCCTCCATTGTTAGGCTTGGCCAGAAGCCGGAAGGAAGGGAGCTTATACGGTTTGGGCGGCGGGGGAAGCGGAGCAGCAGGGACAGGTACTCCGTCTTCGCCAGCACCCAGCAGCCCGTCCAGCTCCACAACCACAGGATCTTCCGGCGCATCTCCATCAATAGCTGGAGTACCTGCCGGAACTCCTTCTAATACAGAGCCTCTCAAGCTGTTCCCGCTCCGCGCTGCAGGAGAGAATTCGCTCCAGTCCTCACGGTCTTCTTCATTCAGTCCTTCTGAACGGATATGCTCGAAGAAATCGCGGATAATCGGTGTAACGGGCTCCAAATCTTCTCCAGCGAAATCATCCTCCAAATTATCCAGGGAAGCTCGTCCCCTCCCGGCATCCAGTCCGCTAATAATCGGGCTATTGGGTGAGCCGTTAAGCAGATCTGCTGAGAGATCTCCCTCCCGTTCTTCTTCGCCTTGCCCTTCTGTCCGCGGAGTCCCGCTCAGCCAATTCCCAATCCGCCGGAAGAACAGCGGCTGACTTCGTCTTGGCAAAGCCTGCTCGTCCTCATCCTCTTCATCTTCCTCCAGCTCTTGTACAGGCTGCGGTGCTGGTGTTCTGCCTGTTCTGGAGGAACGGGCCGCAACGGGAACTGCAGCTGGACGGTTGGCCGCTTTCAGGCGAATCCCTTCCAGCAGCTTTCCAGCACGGACCCGCAGCAGCGAGAACAGCTCTACATAAGACAGGTTCGTGACCAGCATGAAGCTGATGGCCATCATTACAATCATTAGCAGTTTGGCACCAAGCGTTCCGAAAAGCCACAGCAGGGCTGCGAACTCCAGCGCACCGATATAGCCTCCGCTAATATCTTTGCCAAGCATATAAACGCTGCTGTTGCTGGAACCGGGCGAAAGCGCCCCGGAAAGATCATTATGTATTTGCGCCATAACATTGCCAGGATGCAGCATCGACAATGGACCAAGCTTCTGCTCCATCGCTGAGATCGAACTCATCAGACACAAGGACAGCACAAGCAGCAGCACGCCGGAATGGCGGCTGTTCCAACTCGAAGGCCATCTTCTGTGAATCATCACCATCAGCCCGTAAAAAATACCGGCCAACGGCAGCACAAAATAAAAACGGCCTAATAAATAACCTGCCATACTCGAAAGAGAACGTCCAACCGCAGCCTCGCCGGACAATGCAATGACGGAAATCGTTATCAGCATAATGCCGTAAATTTCATATTTTAGAACACTGCCGAGCAGCGCTTTTTTCTTCTTCTTTTTTCGTTTAGCCACAACAGCCACCCCCGGAACAACATTATACCATATAATGGCGTGGCGTACCTATGTTCTGTTTTGTCAGAAAATGCATCTTTATGTTCTCTGTTCGCATTTCCCTTAAGGATTCCGGGGGTAGTTGTCATCTATCGTAAAACACGACGGCTCCCGGAGCGAATGCCGGGTCCAAATATTTGTCCAGCGGGCATTGAAGCAGCCTTACAATCCGTGCTTGTCCTCCCTCCAGCGGTTCAACCTGCATCAGCATTCCCTGAATGCTGACCTCCCGCAAGGGCTTTGAAAAGTGGATCGCCCCTTCAAAAACTTGTTCCATCGGAAGCACCGTATAGAAGGTCATTGTGTCAGCCCCCCCGGCAGCAATACATCCGTCCTTTGGGGATTATCCTTGGCAATCAGCCCATTCAGATGCGTCAGCGCCGCTCCGATGCCTCCAACCTCATCCATCAGTCCATATTTGACGGCATCATAGCCGCCTACAGCTGTGCCGATATCACGATTAAGCTCCCCTGTCTTAAACATTAAATCTTTAAATTGCTGTTCTGAAATACGTGAATGGGAAGTGACGAATCTGACCATCCTCTCCTGCATGCGCTCCATGTATTCAAAGGTCTGGGGCACTCCGATAACAAGGCCGTTCATGCGGATTGGATGAATCGTCATAGTCGCGCTCTCCGCAATGATGGAATAGCTGGAAGACACGGCAATCGGAACTCCGATGCTGTGGCCCCCGCCAATGACTACGGTCACCGTCGGTTTCGACAAGGACGCGATCATTTCTGCAATCGCCAGCCCTGCCTCCACATCACCGCCGACCGTATTCAGAATAATCAGCAGCCCTTTTATATTTTTGTTCTGTTCGGCAGCCACCAGCTGCGGAATAATATGTTCATATTTAGTCGTTTTGTTGTGCGGAGGGAGTACGAAATGCCCCTCGATCTGCCCAATAATCGTTATACAGAAAATATCGGGTTCTCCCGTTGGAACTACCGTCTGCCCCAGCTCCTTCAGAACCCCCACAGTACCCGGTGGGATTGGTTCACTCGTTACGGGCTTTATTTCTCCCGGAAGGATCTCTTCATTCTTGCCAGTATCAGTACCTGCTGTAAAGTCCATTGTGCGCAGTTCACCCTTTCCGCTTACAGCCCTAATCTGCTGCAGCCGTACTATCTTTCAATAGTATGACATTCCAGGGGACTCCCTTATGCAATGAACTTCTATAAAAAATCAGCCTGCTCCTCCTATCTTAATAGTTATCCGCAACGGCTCCCAGCACAGCACCGCGGATATAAGGCTGCCCTTTCAGAATCTTCAGACCTGCTGCGGAGCCAGTGACCACGACACCCAGAATACGGACATCTCCGGCTTCAGGTTCATTTTTGTCTTTTTTTAAGTATTGTTGGATCCGCTTGTATTCACTGTGGTAATTGTCCTTTAGTTTAAGCCCGCTCTTAATGTGCTCAAGAAAATCATCCGGTGACGCCTCATCCCGGTTAGGCCCGATCCCAAAACCATATACACCAGAGGAAGATGCCATGGGCTCTGGGTCTACCATCCCGCCATTTCCGTCTTCATGGGGCTCCAAATTGAACCATGAGGTTTCATCATACGTATCGACCCAATACCATACAGGTCTCGTTCCCTCAGGCAGCATCTTCTTCACTTCATCAAAGGAATAAGGCTTATCAAAAGATAAAGCCATCTCCATCAGTTCGTCAGGCTCCTTCTTCGTAAGCAAAGGAAGGTCGTTCAGGATTTTACCGTACTTTACTTGCGGAATATAATAAACCATCTCCCTCTGTCCGTTGTAGGGATTGTACTGCCTGTTGTATTCATAGCCCTCCACATTCATCTGCGGGTCAGTCCCACTAAGATGGGTTGTACCCCCATATGCTCCAGTAGCGAACGGAAACCACCACTCGTTGTAATTGAACCATTTTTCATTCCACGGAACAGGTACACCTTCAATGATTTTGTACGTATTCACTTCCATGACACCCGACAGAAATCCACGGTTGTCTCTAAATCCGGACGGAAATTCATTGGGGCTGCTGATCATCATATACATCCATTCGCTGTAGCGGGCCTCAGTCGATCTCCGCTCCACCAGCTGCGCAGCACCGAAGAAAATAGCGGTCAGCGTAAGAATACTAACAATCAGCGAAATGACAATGCTGCGGAACAGGCTTTTGCGTTTGGCTTTTTTCAGTGTATGTACCAGATTCTGATCCTCTTGTTCTTCCCATGGAGCAGTCATTCAGCCTCACCTCCGTAAATTTGTTGAAACTGCTGTCTGGCGCGGTATAGTGAAGCCTTTACCGTCCCTTCCGTTATGCCTAGAAGCGCCGCGATTTGTTTATAGGAGAATTCCATCTCATATTTCAGCAATATCAGCTGGCGGTTCGCCGGATTCAGCTTTCCAAGAACCTTTTCGATAAGCACTTTTTGCTCCTGCTGAAGCAACATTGATTCGGGCAGCTCATTTGCAGGTGCCTCAAGATCGATTTCCTCGGAATACTGGAACCGTGTTTGCCTTCGGCATAAATCATAGTAGCTGTTAATTGCCACCTTGTAGAGCCACGCGCTGATCTTATGTTCGTCAATCCCGTCAAGATACAGCAGTGCCTTGTATACAGTGTCCTGCACGATATCCTCCGCATCGGCGGTGCCAGCGCCCAAGCGGATTAAATACTTGCGGATTTCTGCCATTTTGGATTGAAGCTGCTGCTCCTTCAGTTTCGGGCCCATCTTGCACCTCCTTGGCTATATAACGATTGAAGGGCCTAAATGTTGTCTCTGCCATAAAATTATTTGGGCACGTCGGCATCGGAGCCGGACCTGCTATTCAAATTTTGCATAGACACCGGGGATAATGCTGCACAACACAAAGACCCCTCCTCCCCAAGAAACCGTCCAATATTTCCGGGGAGAAGGGGCCTTTGGCCCTGCATATTTATATTATAAGAAGCTAGTTGCTTCTTACACTTCCATAATGATCGGGAGGATCATCGGTCTGCGGCGTGTTTGCTCATAGAGGAAACGGCCGAGTGAATCTTTGACGCTTGTTTTGAGCGAAGCCCATTCATTGACCTTCTCGCTCATCAGGCGCTGCAGCGTACTGGAGACAATCCGGTTCGCTTCATCCAGAAGTCCTTCGGACTCGCGCACGTAGACAAAGCCGCGGGAGATAATATCCGGTCCGGATACGATTGCTCCGTTCTGCTTGCTCAGTGTCACTACGACAACAAGGATACCATCCTGGGACAGCAGCTTGCGGTCGCGCAGTACAATATTGCCGACATCGCCGACGCCAAGACCGTCAATCAGCACGTTGCCTGCAGTAACCTTGCCGGCTTTGCGGGCTGATCCGCCCTGAATTTCAACAATTTCGCCGATTTCGGTAATGAAAATGTTGCTTGGTTCCACTCCGACAGATTCTGCCAGAAGCGCATGTTTGCGCTGCATCCGGAATTCACCATGGATAGGAATAAAGTATTTAGGTTTCATCAGATTGAGCATCAGCTTCAGCTCTTCCTGGCTGCCGTGACCGGAGACGTGAACGCCGGAATTGGAACCGCTGTAAATCACGTTGGCGCCAAGACGGAACAATTCATCAATCGTACGGCCTACATATTTCTCGTTACCCGGTACCGGCGTTGCCGCAATGATAACAGTGTCGCCCGGCAGAATATCCACTTTGCGGTGGCTGGAGCGCGCCATGCGTGTAAGAGCTGACATCGGTTCGCCTTGGCTGCCTGTGCACAGCACAACTACACGGTTGCCGGCCATTCTATTCATTTCCTCTGGTTCAATCAGCATGCCGTCCGGCACATGCAGATAACCCAGCTCGGAAGCGATGGATACCACATTCACCATACTGCGGCCAATAACCGTAATCTTGCGGCCAGTGGATTCAGCGGCGTTAACCACCTGCTGAATACGGTGCACGTTGGAAGCAAAGGTTGCCACAACAACACGCTGTTCAGCCTTGCGGAAGATATCTTCCAGTACGATGCCGACATTCTTCTCCGAAGGCGTGAAGCCTGGCTTCTCTGCGTTTGTGCTGTCAGACATAAGCGCAAGTACGCCTTTCTGGCCGATTTCAGCCATACGGTGGAGATTAGCAAATTGACCATTGACTGGGGTGTGATCAAATTTGAAGTCACCTGTATGGACAACATTGCCTTCCGGTGTTTCGATGCATACTCCGACGGAGTCAGGAATACTGTGATTGGTTCTGAAGAAGGTTGCTTTCAATGAAGTTCCCAGTTCGATTTCCGAATCTTCGTTAATTAGAATCCGTTTCGTTTCTCCGAGCAGATTAGCTTCCTTAAGCTTGTTCTCCACAAGTCCAAGAGTAAGTCTTGTTCCATAAACCGGAACATTCAGGTTCTTAAGCACATAAGACAATCCGCCGATGTGATCCTCGTGTCCGTGGGTAAGCACAATACCTCTTACCTTGTCACGGTTTTCTGTCAGGTACGAAATGTCAGGTATTACAATATCAATACCGAGCATATCTTCCTCCGGGAACTTCAGACCGGCATCCACGACTACAATGTCGTTTCCGTATTGAACGACATACATGTTTTTCCCGATTTCTCCGACTCCGCCCAATGCGAATATCAGCAATTTATCGTTGTTGTTTTTTTTGGACAAATGAATCTAACCCTCCTATGATGTTGGACGTCATACTTTTTATTTGTAAACAATGAGCTTCATTATTTCAGCGGCGCTGAACACATTCTTCAAATTGCCGATAGTTTCCACGATGAACAAGAAATTCCGTAAGTCTGCATAATTACGCAAAGCGAAAAACCCCCGAATTCGGGCAGTGAGCACCTTCTTGAAGCGGACAAACACCGTCAAACTTCACCGCCGCGCCCCTCGCGCGTAAATCTGGCAGCAATTGCACAGACTTATACAAGGACCTATCCTGTCACACAATGTAAAATTACATTGACGGAAGATTACCGCATATTTAATTTTTGCCGCACCCAGTCACTTAAGAACATTATACATGATTTTTTTGGCAAAAGACAAGTCATCGGCTTCGTAAGCCTATTCTTTCCTTAAAGAACTTGCATTATTTGAGGAAAAGACAAGCAGAAACTTTGTTGCAATCCTTAACATTTGCGCTTATTTCACAACATTTCGACTGTTTGAGAATTAACCGCCAGCTTACAGTTTTAATACAAACACAAGAAGCTGTCTTCCCCACTCGGGAAGACAGCTTCTTGCTGCAATGCTTATTCAAGAGATTTGACCTTCTAATTCAGCAGCGCTTTAATGAACTCGGCCTCATCTTCGCTCGGTCCCACCAGTGGTAGACGCACGGATCCGACAGGAATACCCCGCAGTTCCAGTGCATACTTAACAGCCGAAGGATTCGGCAGCGGCTGCGGGCATTCAAACAACCCTTTGAACACAGGGAACAGTTGGCGGTGAAGCTCGCCGGCCCGGTGCACATTGCCGGAGATAAAGGCTTCGATCATTTCCGACATCTCAACTCCCACCACATGGCTGGCTACGCTAATAATGCCGTGACCGCCGACGGCAAGTGTTGCCAGTCCCGCAGAATCATCCCCTGAGTATACGTGGAAATCATCTGCACAAGCCGAAGCGATCAGAGTAATCTGATCGACTGAGGCACATTCCTTGGTCGCCACAATATTGGGGATTTCAGCAAGTCTTAATGTCGTCGCCACACTCATGCTTACGCTGGTACGGCTTGGAACATTGTAAAGAATACAGGGCAAGGTTGTTTCCGCAGCGATCGCCGAGAAGTGCCGGTACAGCCCCTCCTGGTTTGGCTTATTGTAATAAGGAACGACGAGAAGAACACCATCTACTCCGATTTTCTCCGCTTCCTTCGTAAGATGTATGGAATTCTTCGTGCTGTTACTGCCCGTTCCGGCAATGATTTTACAGCGTCCGTCCGCTTTCTCCAGAACGTAGGAAAAAAGCCGGAGCTTCTCCTCCTCGCTAAGTGTGGGCGATTCTCCGGTGGTACCACATACTACCAGCGCTTCGGATTTCTGCTCCTCAATCAAATAGTCAACAAGGCGTGAAGTTGCTTCCCAGTTGATTTCTCCATCCCCGTCAAAAGGGGTTACCATCGCGGTTATTAATCTTCCGAAATCCACTTTGAATTCCTCCTTGTCAGCGGTGCAATTCAAACTTGGCATGCAGTGCACGCAGCGACTGCACCATATCTTCCTTCTTCACCAGTACCCAGATTGTTGTATTGGAATCGGCAGACTGTAAAATCTGAATGTTCTGCGAGGTTAACGCCTCAACAATGCGCGCCATAATCCCCGGCACGCCGTTAATGCCTCCGCCGATTACCGAGACCTTGGCACAGCCGGACAAACTCTTGGGACGAAGTCCCAATTCTTGCAGCGCAGCGATAGCCTGCTCCGATTTGTCATCGTTCACAGTGTACAGAGCTTCCGAAGGCGTTACATTGATAAAGTCCACACTGATTTCATTGTCGGCCATACTTTTGAAGATTTGCAGCTGTACACCGGTACCGTTGCCGTCCGGACACTCCACAGAGATCTGTGTAATGTTGCTGACATAAGCAATCCCCGTAACATAACGGTCCACTACCCCGTGTGAAACATCGCTGAATCCTTCAGGATGGGTGACAAGCGTACCTTCGGCTTCCGAGAACGTTGAGCGCACACGTACAGGAATCTGGGCCTGCATGGCAATTTCCACCGCACGGGGATGTATAACTTTAGCCCCTTGATAGGCCATGTTGCAGATTTCTGTATAGCTGACATAGGTCAGTTGCTTCGCATCCTCGACAATCCGCGGATCGGCTGTAAGAATCCCGTCCACATCGGTGTAAATATCGACCATATCCGCACGGAGTGCTGCACCAAGCGCTGTTGCCGAGGTATCGCTTCCCCCGCGTCCAAGGGTCGTAAAATCACCGGCTTCGGTCTGACCCTGAAACCCGGTTACTATAACTACTTTATGCTCTCGCAATTCCCGTAGAATGCGTTCGGTCTGCACATCAAGAATTCTTGCGTTGCCGTAGTTGTTGTCGGTAAGGAAGCCAGCCTGTGCGCCTGTAAGCACCGTAGAGCGGATGCCCTCCTGCTCCAGCAGACCACACAGTGTAGTGGCGGAGATTATTTCTCCGCAGCACATCAAGAGATCTTTCTCCCGGTCCGGCAGGGAATTCCCGTTCTGCACTGCCCAGTCAAGCAGCGTGTCGGTTGCGTAAGGCTCCCCTTTGCGTCCCATAGCGGAGACGACAATAACCAGATCAAAGCCGCTGGCCATCTCCCGTTTGACGTGGCGGATGACATGCTCCCTCGCTGCCGGTGTGGACAATGAGGTTCCGCCGAACTTTTGCACCAAAATACCCATTTATAATTCCTCCATTACTTCTCTAAGCAAGCATGCGTTATATGCACTGAAGAACTGTTTCTATCCAAGGAACGGCTCATGTGCGCAAGATCTTTACTTTGAAATGCTGAATATTGGTCAAACCTTCCTCTTAGCAGATTGAAGCGGATTGAAAGTAATAATATAACCTACTCATTTATAAGCCAATTCATTTATTGTCCGCTGTGCGCAATGTCTCGTCAGATATCGACTGCACCAACGCATTAGCCATAATCATCCCTGCGCTTTTTGGGGCAACTATTCCAGGCAGACCTGGCGCCAGCAACGCCTTGAGTCCATGCTTCTCCGCATAGCGGAAATCGCATCCGCCCGGAGCGGAGGCCAGATCGATAATTACACAGTGCTTCTGAAGACGTGAAAGCACCTGCGCGGTTATAATCATGCCCGGGACGGTATTAAAGATGAGATCAGCCTCCGGCACATGCAGCAGCAGTTCTCCGGTCATAAATGGCTTCCAGCCCATCTCTTCCGCACGTGCGTAATGCTCTTGCCTCCTGACGCCTATTTTCACACTGGCACCGAGTCCCTGCAATACCTTTGCCATTGTAAATCCGGTTCTGCCCATGCCTAGCACCATCGAAGAGGAGCCGTGAATTGTAAAATCGGTATTCTGGATAGCCATAACCAGTGCACCCTCTGCTGTTGGGATGGAGTTGTAAATCGCCACATCGTCCCGGTTCAGCAGTTCCACGAGCTTAATCGAATGTCTGGCGCACAGGTTGCGCAAATAACTTTTGGCTACACCGGCATACACTGTGCAGTCCGGCGGCAGCGCCGCGATATGTTCGTCAAGCAGCTGTAGGCGATCCGAGGAAAATACGGCGTTAATATTTCCTTCCTCGTCACATCCCACCGTAGGCAGAACCAGCACATCCGCGCTGCTGAGCAGTCCGGCCGAAAGCTGAATCATGTTCACTTCAGGACTTGGAGTTTCCCACTTATCAAACCCGGCGGCGCTTACCGTCGCATCCATCTCTACGCATTTACGAATGACCTCCAGCTGTCTTGCGTCCCCGCCCAGGAACACGATCCTGATGCCAGTAAACATAAGGATGACGCTCCTTTCTAATTGCACGGGACCTGCCCAAATCAAGTAATGACAATAGACGCGGCCAGGTCCAACCTTTGGAATGCTAAAAAAGAGCTGAACCGCCCTCAGAATGAGGGCGGCAAAAGTGAAGCCTATGTTCGAGCATGATTACTGTATCGAAACATGCTAATTATGCTGAATGAAACCGTTCGATAATCATCGGCTGCAGCTGATTGCCCTGCAAAGCTGCGTAGCAGGCCTCGGGTATGAGATCCATACGCGCTACAAGCGAGTTGGGCTTGCCTACAGGATTATCCTGGCCGAACGGCACAAAATAAATATGTTTGGCTACCAAAAGCTTTGCAATATTCGCCGCATTCAGGCCAAGGCCGTCATTCGTGGAGATGGCCAGCACTAGCGGCCGACCGTTACGCATCTGGGACTTTGCTGCCATCAGTACGGGGCTGTCTGTCATGGCGTTGGCCAATTTGCTCGTCGTATTCCCCGTGCAAGGGGCGATCGTCAGAACGTCCAGCAGCTTGGAAGGACCCAGCGGTTCCGCTTCAACAATTGTAGAAATGATATCATTCCCTGTTATATCTTTCAACTGTTTTAACCAATTTTCCGATGTGCCGAAGCGGGTATCCGTGTTCAGCACCGATGCGGAAACAATCGGCACCACATTTGCACCGTCGTCCATAAAGCGCTGAATCTGCGGCATCACTTCGGCAAACGTGCAATGTGAACCGGTAATTGCATAACCTACTGTTTTACCATGCCAATCCATTTATTCGTCCCCCCTGATTGAAGTCTCGTCAGATATCGACTGTACCAGCGCACTACCCATAATAATTCCGGCGCTCTTGGGGGCAACGATCCCGGGCAATCCCGGAGCCAGCATCGCTTTAATCCCGCGCTTCTCCGCATAGCGGAAATCACATCCGCCCGGTGCGGAGGCCAAATCAATAATTACGCAGTGCCTCTGAAGCCGGGATAGTACCTGCGCGGTAATAATCATGCTTGGGATGGTATTGAAGATAAGATCAACATCCGGCACATGAAGCAGCAGCTCACCTGTCATAAAAGGTTTCCAGCCCATCTCTTCCGCCCGCGCATAATGCTCCTGTCTTCTTACCCCCACCTTTACGCTGGAGCCGAGCCCTTGAAGCGCCCGAGCCATCGTAAACCCGGTTCTTCCCATCCCGAGTACCATCGACGTGGAACCATGAATAGTAAAATCGGTATTCTGAATGGCCATAACCAGCGCGCCTTCTGCTGTAGGGATGGAGTTGTATATCGCCACATCGTCCCGGTTCAGCAGTTCCACCAGCTTTAGTGAATGTCTGGCGCACAGACTGCGCAAATAGCTTTTGGCCATACCGGTATACACCGTGGATCGGGACGGCATCGCAGCGATGTGCTCATCCAGCAGCTGCAGACGGTGAGAGGAGAACAGCGCATTGATATTCCCTTCATCATCACAACCAACGGTTGGCAGTACCAGCACATCCGCATTGCCTAAGAGCTCTGCCGACAGCTCTTCCAGGTTCACCCCCGGGCTAGGGGATTCCCACTTATCGAATCCGGCAGCACTTACCGTCGCATCCATTTCCACACATTTCCGAATCACTTCAATCTGTCTCGCGTCCCCGCCCAGGAACACGATCCTGATGCCAGTAAGCATAGGGATGACGCTCCTTTCCACATACACTATCGACTATAAAGCATCTTATGCCGGGGGGCGCCCATGGGTGAAGAGCAGAGAAGAAATACAGGAGAAACTGATACATGGCTTGACTCAATTTAAGGTCAATGCAACAAAAAAAAGCCTGCGGAGAAGGCCTTTACAGGCTACATCCGCAAGCTCCAGGTATGAGTAAAACAATAATTCCGTCTGCTATTTGCCAGTATGGCCAAAGCCTCCGGCGCCGCGTTGTGTCTCGGACAGCTCGTCCACTTCCACCATGGTCACAGACGGCACGGCCTGGAACACCATTTGGGCAATCCGCTCATTGCGTGCGATGGCAAACGGCTCCTGACCCAGGTTTATCAATAAAACTTTAATTTCACCGCGGTAATCGGCATCAATCGTCCCCGGGGTATTCAGGCAGGTAATGCCGTGCTTTAGAGCAAGGCCGCTGCGCGGACGGATCTGCGCCTCCAGCCCGTCCGGCATCGCCAGTGAGATTCCCGTAGGGATCAGGGCGCGCTCGCCCGGAGCAAGCACAACCTCACCGTCCACAGACGCATACAGGTCATAGCCGGAAGCCTGTTCCGACATTTTGCGGGGCAGCAGCACATCCTCGTTGCCGGGCAGTTTGTTAATTTGAACGTAATAAGACAAGATCATCTCTCCTAACATTGGCAATAGCTTTATCAGAGGAGCCGACCATCGCTAATGCGAGGGGCTCAGCAAACATGTGGTCCAGTAATCGATTGATATCATCCATGGTGACGAGTCCGATTTTGGTGATCATATCGTCAAGAGTATCATGCCGTCCAAGCATCAGCTCATTTTTGCCAATCCGGTTCATCCGGCTGCTGGTGCTCTCCAAGCTGAGGATCAGGCTGCCCTTGAGCTGCTCTTTACCTTTTCTCAGCTCATCTTCGCTCAGACCGTTAACGGCAAGATCATGCATCATTTCCTTAATCAGTTCCGTCACCTCTTTGGTCTGTTTCGGCGCAGTGCCGGCATAGACGGTGAACAGGCCGCTGTCTGCCTGGGAGCTGTGATAGGAGTAGACGGAATAGGCTAACCCGCGTTTTTCGCGAATCTCTTGGAACATTCTGGAGCTCATCCCGCCGCCGATGGCATTATTCAGCAGCACCATGGCATATTGAAGCGGTCCGCCGCTTTCTACGCCCGGGAGGGAGAGGCAAATATGGTTTTGCTCCGTCTTTTTGCGGTGAAACAGCAATTCGCCATGGAAATCAGGAGCTGTCAAAGGCGCAGATTCACCATGGTTATCGAAAGATCCGAAATGGGCCTCCAACAGTTCAACCAGTCCGTCATTGATATTGCCTGCTACGCTGATTACCGTATTCTCAATGGTATACTGCTGTTTCATATACGCGTGGAGATCATCGGCCGTCATGTCTGCCAGCCGTTCCTTCAAGCCCAGAATGGAATAAGCCAGCGGATGCTCGCCGTACGCCGCAGCACACATCAGATCATGAACCAGATCATCTGGCGTATCCTCGCACATGGCGATTTCCTCCAGGATGACATTTTTCTCCTTGGCCAGCTCTTCGGCATCAATCCGCGAGCGGAAGAACATATCGGACAGCACATCCACGGCGATCGGCAGATGCTCATCCAATACTTTTGCATAATAACATGTATATTCCTTCGAGGTAAATGCGTTAACGTTGCCGCCAATCGCATCAAACTGCTCGGCAATATCTTTGGCACTGAACCGGTCGGTGCCTTTAAAAAGCATATGCTCGATAAAATGGGAAATCCCGTTATTCAGCGGGTTCTCATTGCGGGAGCCATTCTTGACCCAGATTCCAAAGGAAACGGAGCGTCCGGTAGGAATTTTCTCCGTAACCACCCGCAGGCCGTTCGATAATACTATTTTTTCCACTTCTACGTCCTCCTGGCATAGCCCTGTATCTATCTTTGTATTTGTTACGCGCGACTCTTATCCTACCAGAAATTAACCGCTCACTCAACTTCTGAAGGGGCCAGCCGCTCCGCTGACAGTGTTTCACTGACCGTACCCAGCTGAAGACCTTTAGCTTTAATCCCCCGGATCATGCCTCTCAGCGCTTTGGAAGAGGAAGCCGTCGGATGCATCAATATCAATGTACCCGGCTCGGACTGGCTGCTGATTTTGGCGACAACGGATTCTGGAGAAGGGTTGCGCCAATCGACGGTATCCAGTGTCCACAGCACTGTTTTCAGCCCCAATGAGGCGGCGATATCCACTGTTTCCTGATCAAAATCACCGGACGGAGGCGCAAACCAGGTATTGGTTACTCCAAGACTTTCTTTCAGCAGACTCTTCGTTTTCTCAATCTCGGCGGTCGCCCGGGCCCGGCTTAAAGTGCTCATATTGGGATGGGTATACGCGTGATTCTCCATCTCATGCCCTCGCTTCAGCATTTCGGCCGCAAGCTCCCGGTTATGACTAAGCCAGCTTCCATCCAGAAAAAAGGTCACCTTTACCTTTTCCTCATCCAAAATGTTAAGCATCGGTATAATGAATTGATTGCCCCATGCTACATTGATCATCAGCGAGACCATCGGCTTGGCGGGATTGCCCCGGTAAATCGGTTGAGCACCCAGATCATTCAGTGACACCTTCGGCGGGATTTGCCGGTACACCCATTTCAGACCCTCTCCCGGCCCCTGCAGCAGTGTATTGCGGTACGTAGCCTCTACATCAACCTGAAGGCCATTATAACCCGGAATTGCCTTCCACACCCGGTCCACAGCAGCATCCACCGGTGCAGCATTCAGCTTGGCCGCTTTGCTCTCAATCAAAGAACGCAGCTCCTGGTCACGCTCTTTCGGAATATTACTCCACACAGCCAGTCCATCCTGCGGCTTAAGCTCGGCCAGCATTTCCTTCACCGGTCCGTATGTACTGCCAAGACCGATTACCACAGCAATACAGGCAAGCACAAGCGCTGCTTTTTCCGTCTTCATGACGCCTTTCCTCCCCGGCAGAAACGTCTCACGCTCGTCCCGCACAGGGTGCAAGGACGCTTTGTCCCAGCCTATGTAGGTTTGGAGAAGAATATGCATACAGCTCGCACTTGAAGCAAATTAAAATAACCCCACAAAGTGGGGCCCGGTCTGCAAAGATAATCCAAAAACATCGTTATATCAAGTGGAAACGGCTTCGCCGTCCTTAAAAGGAAGGTATCCGTTTCAGCGAGAAATATAAGGATAATTTATAGCATGAAGCCTATAAATTCTTATATTTTTAAAAAAGAGCCAGAATGCATACGCTTCTGTCTCTTCTCAATTATACAATTGACGCTTTTGCCAAAAGGGTGAGTCCGGCTTACGCCTTTGCTCCGCTTTCCGAAGTCAATACCGCTTTGCGCGATAGATTCACACGGCCCTGCTGGTCAATTTCGGTAACTTTTACAGTGATGGTGTCGCCGATGGCAACTACATCTTCCACCTTGGCTACGCGCTCAGTGGAGAGCTGGGAAATATGCACCAATCCGTCTTTACCCGGAATCAGTTCAACAAATGCGCCGAACTTCTCGATGCGTCTAACGGTACCCACATAAATTTCGCCGACCTGCACTTCACGCACAATGCCTTCGATAATGCCGCGGGCTTTCTGAATCATTTCTTCGTCCGAAGATCCGATAAAGACACGGCCATCCTGTTCGATGTCGATCTTCACGCCGGTTTCTTCAATGATTTTATTGATAATCTTACCACCTGCACCGATAACATCACGGATCTTGTCCGGATTGATGTTGATGATAATGATCTTAGGAGCGTATTTGGACAAGCTTGGTCTAGGCTCGGAGATAGCTTCCATCATTTTGCCCAAGATGAACATACGTCCTTCTTTAGCCTGCTGCAAAGCATCCTGCAGGATTTTACGGTCGATGCCGTCGATTTTGATATCCATCTGGATCGCCGTTACACCTTCAGCCGTACCTGCTACCTTGAAGTCCATATCGCCAAGATGATCTTCCATTCCTTGGATGTCCGTCAAGATCGAAACATGCTCTCCATCTTTAATCAGACCCATCGCTACTCCCGCTACAGGGGCTTTGATCGGCACACCCGCATCCATCATTGCCAAAATGCTGGCGCAGATACTTGCCTGGGAAGTAGATCCGTTGGATTCAATCGCTTCAGATACCAAACGGATAGTGTACGGGAATTCGGTTTCACTAGGAATGACTTTGGACAACGCGCGTTCTCCAAGGGCTCCGTGGCCGATCTCGCGACGTCCCGGTGCTCTAAGCGGACGTGCCTCCCCTACGCTGAACGGAGGGAAATTGTAGTGATGCATAAACCGTTTAGTTTCTGCCGGATCAATACCGTCAAGAATCTGTACATCACCCAGTGCAC
The DNA here is from genome assembly GCF_038002865.1 of Paenibacillus sp. FSL H3-0321. Classification (NCBI taxonomy): domain Bacteria; kingdom Bacillati; phylum Bacillota; class Bacilli; order Caryophanales; family Paenibacillaceae; genus Paenibacillus; species Paenibacillus sp. FSL H3-0321. The sequence continues at coordinate 1,012,980 of NZ_JBBODH010000001.1, forward strand.
CCAGTGTACATACGCTAAGAATTTGTGTCTGTCCACGAGTGAACAGTCCGGATCCGTGCGTACGCGGAAGCAGAGAAGTATCGCATTCAATCGGACGGATTTCATCCAGCTTGCGGCCATCCGGGCGAACCTTATCATGTGTAATCAAACGTCTGACTTCATCCTTCACGATATCATGCAGGACTTCCTTCACATCTTTAAGAAGTTCAGGTGTCTCTATGTATTTCTCTACGAAATACTCCACCGTTTCATTGTTGACCAAGTCGATGGCATCCTGACGGGCATGCTTCTCAGCAATTTTCACGGCATCTACCAGACGGCTTTCCGCATAAGCGCGAACCTCTGTGTTGACATCAGCGTTAACCGCATGCAGCTTCACAGCCATCTTCTCTTTGCCGGCAACTGCTACCAGCTGCTCAATTGTTGCTACGATCTTGCGGACTTCATCATGACCGAACATGATGGCTTCCAGCATTACATCTTCCGGCACTTCATTGGCTTCCGCTTCCACCATCATGATGGCGTCTTTAGTTCCCGCTACCACCACGTAGATGTCACTTGCCGCCTGCTGTGCAACGTCAGGATTAATGATGAATTGACCGTCAATGCGGCCGACAGCCACACCGCCGATAGGACCATTGAAAGGAACATCGGAAATACTGAGTGCTGCGGAAGTACCGATCATAGCAGCAATATCCGGCGCACAATCCTGATCCACGCTCATAACCATATTCAATACTTGCACGTCATTGCGGAATCCTTCCGGAAACAGCGGACGAATCGGACGGTCAGTCAGACGGCTGGACAAAATAGCCTTCTCACTCGGTCTGCCTTCGCGTTTAATAAATCCGCCCGGGATTTTACCCACTGCGTATAATCTTTCTTCATAGTTAACCGTAAGCGGGAAAAAATCCAGATCTTTAGGTTCGCTTGACGCTGTAACCGTACACAATACAGCAGTATCTCCGTAACGAACCATTACGGCTGCGTTCGCTTGTTTGGCCAGACGGCCTGTTTCCAGCACAAGGCGTCTTCCGCCAAGCTGCATTTCTACACGTTGTTCCATAAAATCCCTCCTTGAATGGTAGTAGACCCGCTGTACATTATCGCAGGTTCAATGATTGTCATTGGTGAAACGGATGTCTTGATCACTTTGGGGTCAAGGGCCGGTTCTCTATGTTTTATACAAGCAAAAACGGCTTGTCCTCCATAAGAGGTAAAATAGCCGTTTTTGCGAATAAGTTAAGCTAGCCTAATTGTAAAAGTTTTCCCTAAATTTTCAAAAAGCAACCCGGCTGTCCCGCTGTCGCTCCGAGAAGGACATACGGTATACAACCAGGCTGCTTTAAGGGTAATCTTATGGAAAATTAACGACGCAATCCCAGTTTTTCGATCAGGGCGCTGTAACGTCTGATGTCTTTGTTCTTCAAATACGCCAGCAGTTTACGACGTTGTCCAACCATCTTCAGCAATCCGCGACGGGAATGATGATCCTTCTTGTGCGTACGCAAGTGGTCAGTCAAATTAACGATGTTCTCCGTAAGGATAGCAACTTGCACCTCAGGGGATCCAGTATCGGATTCATGAGTTTTGTGCTCGTCGATCAATTGGTGTTTACGTTCTTGAGTCAATGCCATCCTGTTCACCTCCTTCATTATAATCGCCAGTAGCCTCGTCACCGTCGGTGAGAACGAGCAACCAAGCTATGGTTATGATGCTGTTTTTCCAGCAACGTTAATCAGTATAGCATTATCGGAAAGAAAAGTAAACGGCTTGTCCCGTGCAGATTAAGAATGATAGCCCAGCAGCTCTTTGGCCGTTTCGGCATCAGCAGCAATCTGTGAAATCAGGGCATCAATCGACTCAAACTTACGCTCAGGCCGGATAAAGGAGACCAGTTCTACCTTAAGTTCCTCTTCATAGATGTCTCCTGCAAAATCAAACAGATGCACCTCAAAGCTCGGGGCAATCATCCCCTCATGGAACGTAGGCTTCACGCCGACATTCATTACGCCGTACAGGACGTCTTCCTTATAAAAGACCCGCACTGCATACACCCCTTTAGCCGGGATGACATAACGGTCTTCCAGCTGAAGATTTGCAGTCGGAAAACCAATTGTGCGGCCTCTCTTCTCCCCGTGCCCTACAACTCCGCGCAGATGATAGCAGCGCCCAAACCATGCGTTGGCCAGGGTTAGGTCTCCGTTCTGAAGGCTCTTCCGAATGCCGGAGCTGCTTACCTTCTCTCCTTCAAGCAGAAAAGGAGGCACCGTCTCCACATTCATCACACCGTACCCCAGCTCACGGAGCATATCGGCATCCCCTTCGCCCATGTAGCCAAAGCGGAAATCGAAGCCGATAACTGCAGTTACAATGTGCAGCGGCAGCAGCATTACAGAGACAAAATCCTGCGGGCTAACCCGGGACAGCTGCTCATTAAATTCAATTATATACAAAATATCGACCCCCATGCCGGCAAGCAGTTCCTGCTTGTCCTTCGCCGGGGTCAAATATCCATCATAGTCACCTTTGCCCATTACATCCTTGGGATGAGGATGAAAGGTCATGACTGCTGCCGGTACGCCTTGTTTACGGGCCAGAGCTACAGCGGAAGTAATGACGCTGGCATGTCCGCGGTGCAGTCCGTCAAACTGGCCCAGGGCAGTCACTTGCGGCTGCGCCCACTGCGCTGCGGTCTCCGCTGGCATTGGATAACTTAAGGTTACGGTTCTCACGCTGTTTCTCACCTACAATTCACTAATAAAATTAATATTATGCTTGTGCGAATACCTTTACAGGGGCTATAGCTCCTGTGTCATCCAATTCATAAATGCCCAGGAACTCTCCCTGTAGATCATACAGCCGAAAATGTCCGGCCTGCTTTACTTCAGGCGCTACGTAACGTGTTGAAAGGCGCTGCCCCTGCAGGGCGGCCTTCCTCTTCTCATCCATTACCGAATGCCGGGACAGATGGGAAATCGCTTCATCCGCCGCGATCAGATGTTCATCGAGTGTGCCTGCTTCTTTATGCTCGGCAATTTGCTCAAGGGTTAGACAGTGACTGGCGGATATCCCTGCGGACATCGTCCGTTCCAGCTTGACCATCACACCGGGCACTCCTAGCGCCCGGCCGATATCTACGCAAAGCGTACGGATGTATGTACCCTTGGAACACAGCACACGGAAGGTAATATCAGGATAATTGCCGCTGTACACCATATCCGTCATCTCAATTTCGTAAATCTCCACATCACGGCTCTTGCGTTCTACAGTCTTGCCTTCTCTAGCCAGCTCATAGAGGCGTTTGCCTTCCACTTTCACCGCCGAGTACATCGGGGGAACCTGAGAGATTACTCCTTTAAAGGAGTTCAGTACCGCCAGAACTTCTTCCTCGGTAACTTTCACTTCATCCACAGTTTCCGTGATGGTTCCGGTTAAGTCTTCGGTATCGCTTGCCATACCTAGTCTCAGTGTGGCCACATATTCCTTAGGCAGCTCCTGAATATACTCCACAACCCGGGTTGCCCTACCAAGACAAAGCGGCAATACGCCTGTCACTTGAGGATCCAGAGTTCCGGTATGTCCGATGCGCTTCATGCCAAGAATCCGCCGGGCTTTGGCTACAACATCATGTGAAGTGTACCCTGCAGGCTTAAAAACAGCCAAAACACCTGTCAGCTCACTCATAAAAGACGTCTGACCTCCTCCAGCACCCGTGGTATTGCCTGCTCCAGCGTACCCTCAACCCGGGCACCTGCTGCGCGGGTATGTCCGCCGCCTCCGAAGACTTGAGCCAGCGCCGCGACATCGACCTTGCCGGCCGAACGCAGGCTGACCTTCACAGCAGTCTCATCGATGACCTTGAACAGCATGCCGACCTCCACACCGCGGATATTACGCGGATAATTAACAATGCCTTCAAGATCCTCATTGGCGGCATTACATTCGAGCATATCCTGTGGTGTTACATAAACCCAGGCAACATCGCCCTGCGGAGTTAATTGCAAAGTATTCAGTGCCCGGTTCAGCACCTTCACCTGAGCTAATGTCATTTCCTCCAGCAACGTCTCCGCCAGCTCGGGACCGTTAACTCCCAGTGCCAGCAGCTCAGAGACAGCCGCCATCACTTTAGGTGAGGTATTGGTGTAGCGGAAGCCGCCGGTATCGGTCAGCAATCCTGTATAGATTGCTGTAGCAATATCTATATCCCATTCCACCTCAAACGTCTTCAGCAGGTCGAACAAAATTTCCGCAGTCGCAGCAGCATCCGGCTTAATCAACGTAACGAATCCGTAACCGTTATTGGTGGGATGATGATCAATGTTTGCGATAAGGGCATCCTGAGCAAAAAAGCGCTGGGTCAGCCCCACACGCTGAAAATCTGCACAATCGACGCAAATGACATTACTGTACTTCCGGGGCAAATCACCTTCCCCCAGATTGACAATCTCATCGGCATGCCATAAGTATTCCATCCGTTTGGGAATCGGGCCTTCATTCAGCATAGTATATTTTTTGCCCAGACATGAGAGAAGCCAGCCCACCGCGAGGGTGGAGCTGACTGCATCTCCGTCCGGCTGAACATGCGACACTACAAGATAATCGTCGTGTTCCAGCAGAAACTTACGGGTCTGCTGGAGACTTTGTTCATAGCTCTGCATTCGCCGTCTCCTTTATGTTTCCTAACTTTCTTCGTTCTTGCCGATCTCGCCGAGCAGCTTCTCAATATGACTTCCGTAAGCAACGGATTCGTCCATCTTGAAGATCAGCTCAGGCGTGTGGCGCAGGCGGATCGCCTTGCCAAGTTCGGAGCGGAGAAAGCCATTGGCTTTCTCAATCGCTTTTAGCGAATCGCTCTTCTGCTCTTCGTCTCCGAACACGCTCAGGTATACCTTGGCCTGCGAGAGATCGTTCGTTACATCTACGCCGGTTACTGTTACGAACCCGATGCGCGGGTCCTTCAGTCCGCTTTGGATAAGCTGGCTCAGCTCTTTCTTGATCTGTTCGCCAACCCGTCCCGCTCTGATTTTAGACATCTATATTCACCTCTTCGCTTAGCGCTCTACCGTTTCCATAATGAACGCTTCGATAATGTCGCCCTCTTGGACGTCATTATAGCGTTCCAAAGTTATGCCGCATTCATAACCCTGCGCCACTTCTTTGGCATCATCTTTGAAACGTTTTAAGGTGTCGATCTTGCCTTGGAAGACAACAATACCGCTGCGGATCAAGCGCATTTCGGCATTGCGGGCAATTTTGCCGGAAGTAACCATACAACCTGCAATGGTACCCACTTTGCTGATTTTGAAGACGTTGCGCACTTCTGCATGACCGATAACGTTCTCTTTATAGATCGGATCAAGCATCCCTTTCATCGCACTTTCAATTTCCTCAATTACGTTGTAGATGATGTTGTGCAGACGAACATCCACTTTTTCTTGCTCGGCAGCCGCTTTCGTCTGGGCATCCGGACGAACATTGAAGCCGATAACAATAGCATTGGATGCAGCAGCGAGTGTAATGTCAGATTCCGTAATGGCACCTGCACCGCTGTGAATGATCTTCACACGTACACCTTCGACTTCGATCTTGGCCAAAGAGCCTTTCAGCGCTTCAACCGATCCCTGCACGTCTGCTTTAATGATTACGTTCAGGTCTTTGATCTCGCCATCCTTGATGTGCTTGAACAGGTCATCCAAGGTTACACGGGTATTCGTGTTCAGCTCGGATTGGCGCTGGGTTGTAGAACGTCTGTCCGCGATAGCACGGGCTTTACGCTCATCTTCAAAGGCCATAAACGGATCGCCTGCCTGAGGCACCTCAGTCAAACCGGTAATTTCCACTGGTGTGGAAGGACCTGCTTCCTTGATCTTGCGTCCTTTGTCATTAACCATGGCGCGTACGCGTCCGAAGCAGTTACCTGCTACAAAGGCGTCCCCGACTTTCAGCGTACCGTTCTGCACGAGAATACGGGCAACCGGTCCACGGTTCTTGTCAAGCTCAGCTTCGATTACAGTACCGCGTGCCCGTTTGTCCGGGTTAGCCTTGTACTCATTCACTTCAGCAACGAGCAGGATCATTTCCAGCAGTTCTTCCAGGTTGATGCGCTGTTTGGCGGACAGGTTAACGAAGATGGTATCCCCGCCCCACTCTTCCGGAACCAGCTCATAGCTTGTAAGCTCCTGCTTTACCTTATCAGGGTCTGCACCCGGCTTGTCGATTTTGTTGACTGCAACGATAATCGGAAGACCTGCAGCTTTTGCATGGTTGATGGCTTCAACCGTCTGAGGCATTACACCGTCATCGGCAGCTACAACGATAATCGTCATATCTGTTACTTGGGCACCACGAGCACGCATCGCGGTAAACGCTTCGTGACCCGGTGTATCCAGGAATGTGATTTTCTTGTGGTTGATTTCAACTTGATAAGCACCGATATGCTGAGTAATTCCGCCAGCTTCGCCGCCAGTTACGTTCGTGGAACGAATGGCATCAAGCAGTGTTGTTTTACCATGGTCAACGTGACCCATGATCGTTACTACCGGAGGACGAGCCTGAAGATCCTCTTCGGAGTCGTTCTCTTCAACAGTCTCGAAGCTGTCTTCATCCACTGGAATCTTCACTTCTACTTCTACGCCGAACTCACCGGCCAGCAGCAGAATGGTGTCAATATCAAGTTCCTGGTTGATGGTTGCCATAACACCCATCGAGATCAGCTTCTTGATCACTTCAGAAGCATCCTTGTGAAGCAGCTTGGCAGTTTCACCAACGGTCATGCTGCCGCGTACGATAATTTTCTTCGGTGTGTTGTCAATCTTCTCGCGGCGTTCCATTGACTGGTTTCTGCCACGGTTGTTCTTGCCGCCACGGCCGCGGTAGTTGCCGCCTTTGCCGTCTTCAAAGCGCTTTTGGCCGCTGTTGTTGTTAGGTCTGCCGCCTGTAGTGTTTCTCTTAGCGCCTCTGTCACCGCCACCGCCACGGGAGAAGTCTCCGCCGGTGCCGCCGCCTTGAGCTTGCGGACGGTTATCGCCAGTGCGTGGTGCACCGCCTTGAGCTTGCGGACGGCTGCCAGTGGAGCCGCCTTGCGGACGGTTGCCGCCAGTGGAGCCGCCTTGCGGACGGTTGCCGCCGGTCGAGCTGCCTTGCGGACGGCTGCCGCCGGTCGAGCTGCCTTGCGGGCGGCTGCCGCCGGTCGAGCTGCCCTGCGGGCGGCTGCCACCGGTCGAGCTGCCTTGCGGACGGCTGCCGCCGGTCGAGCTGCCTTGCGGGCGGCTGCCGCTAGTGGAGCTGCCCTGCGGGCGGCTGCCAGTGGAGCTGCCCTGAGGGCGGCTGCCAGTGGAGCTGCCCTGCGGGCGGGAATTTTGAGTGGAGCCTGTTGTTGTTCTGCGGGAATCTTGTCCGCTTTGGGGCCTTGGGGACGTCGTCGATTGGTTGTTGTTTTGGTTACTGTTCATACCTACCTGCTTTTCCGGTTGATTTTTGTTGGCATTCTGAGCACTTTGAGGTTCGGCTGTTACCGAGCCGGTAGTTACCGGCCGGCTGCTGGTGCCGGGATCCCGCTTGGCTGCAGCGTTTGACTTAATATCCTTGAAGAACTGTTCTACTTTGGTCACAGAGCCATTCTCCATGACACTCATATGATTATTCACAGGGACATCCAAACGCTTCAGAATTGTAATAATTTCTTTACTGCTCATGTTCAGAGACTTCGCGTATTCATACACGCGCAGTTTATCTTTATTGTCTTCTTTAGTCAATAACTCCACCTCCGACAGTATCTCCGAGTTGCTTGGAGATCATTTCCGCGAATCCTTTATCCGTAACGGCCAGCACAACGCGCTGGTCTTTACCAATACTTGCACCGAGTTCATCCCGGTGAAATGCGATTACTAGTGGAATATCGTAGGTTCCGCATTTATCACGGAACTTTTTTTGGGTATTATCTGAAGCGTCACCCGCCAGAACGACCAGCTTCGCCTCTGAAGACCGTACCGCTTTAAGCACGGCCTCATCGCCGGTGACAATCTTGCCTGCTCTCATCGCAAGCCCTAAATAAGAAAGTGCCTTACTCATCGTCCTCACTATCCTTTGCTGCCAAAAATTGCTCCTCCACGGATGCAAAATCCCGGGCAAGCTGGGCATAGATTTCAGGACTCACTTGACATTTTAACGCGCGGTCAAGTGCTCTATTCTTTTGTGCCAGTTTAAAGCATTCAAGCTTGCCGCAGATATAAGCGCCCCGGCCTGACTTTTTGCCTGTCAGGTCGATCAGCACTTCACCCTCGGGCGTTCTAACCACGCGAATCAGCTCTTTCTTGGGCATCATCTCCTGGCTGGCAACGCACTTGCGCAGCGGCACCTTTCTTTGCTTCATCATAAACGCCTCCCCTCTAGTGAGCAGGTTAATTAATCAATGGAGACGGAATCCTGATGCATTTCATCGCTTACCGTTTTAGGTCTGCCGTATTCCTGCTCTGCCTGGGTCTCGCTCTTGATATCAATTTTCCAGCCGGTCAGTTTGGCAGCAAGACGGGCATTCTGCCCCTTGATGCCGATCGCCAGTGACAATTGATAATCAGGCACGATGACACGGGCCATTTTTTCCGCTTCAAAGACTTGAACTTCAAGCACTTTGGACGGGCTGAGCGCGTTGGCCACATATTCCTGTACAGCCTCAGAATAACGGACAATGTCAATTTTCTCGCCGCGCAGCTCTGTGACGATGGTCTGCACGCGTGTGCCTCTTGGGCCTACGCAGGAGCCAACCGGATCCACTTCGGAATTGCGTGAGAAAACGGCAATTTTCGAACGGAAGCCTGCTTCGCGGGCCACAGAACGAATTTCAACCACGCCGTCAAAAATTTCCGGAACCTCCAGCTCGAATAGACGCTTCAACAATCCGGGATGACTGCGGGACAACATAATCTGCGGCCCTTTGGTCGTATTCTCCACCTTGGTGATATAAGCCTTGATGCGCTCGCTTTGCTTGAACTTTTCTCCAGGCATCAGCTCGCTGAGCGGCAGAACCGCTTCGATTTTGCCAAGGTCAACATAGATGTTGCGCATATCCTGGCGCTGTACAAGCCCGGTAACGATATCATCTTCCTTGTCGATAAAAGCGTTATAGATAAGTCCGCGCTCCGCTTCACGAATACGCTGGGTGACTACCTGCTTGGCAGTCTGGGCAGCAATACGGCCGAAATCGCGCGGCGTTACTTCAAGCTCAGCGATATCTTCAAGCTGGAAGTGCGGGTTAATTTCCCGTGCAGCCGGCAGTGAGATTTCGGTCCGGGTATCCAGAACCTCTTCAACAATCAGCTTGCGGGCAAATACCTTAATTACGCCAGTGTTGCGGTTCATGTCCACACGCACGTTTTGCGCCGCATTAAAATTGCGTTTATAGCTGGAGATCAGCGCAGCTTCGATGGCTTCAAACAGCACATCCTTGCTGATGCCTTTCTCCCTCTCCAGTTCATTCATAGCTTCGATAAAATCCATACTCATGAAAATCCGGTCCCCCTTTCAAGACGTTAAAAAATAATGGCCAATCTCGCGCTGGCGACTTTGGCATACGGTACTACATGTTCTTTTTTGCCCGCGGAGATGAGCAGTTCCTCGTTCTCGAATGAGAGCAAACGACCTTCGAATTCTTTGAGTCCCTGAATCGGCTCATAAACTGTCACATACACGTCCTTGCCTACCGCTTTGGCAACATCTGCCGCTTTCTTAAGCGGGCGCTCAGCACCCGGCGAGGAAACCTCAAGGAAATAAGCCTCGGGTATAGGATCATTCTCGTCCAGCTTTGAGCTGAAATATTCGCTGATGGCACCGCAGTCGTCAATATCTATGCCGCCTTCTTTATCTACGAATATGCGCAAAAACCAGTTGGAGCCTTCCTTCACGTATTCAACGTCCACCAGTTCGAAACCATTGTCCTCGAGATAGGACCCGAGCATCTGCTCTACCGTTTGTTTAATTTTGGATTTGGGTGTGCTCAAAAGAAATTAACCTCCACGAACTTGTCTTTTGCTATATACCAAAGATAAAGAGTGGGTTTCCCCACTCTTTACACAACGGACTTATCTCATTATTACCAAAAAAATTATACCATAGTGCATCAGCACTGACAAGTGCTAGCCCTTGACTGCCGCTTTTCAGGCATCCAATTTGTAGTTTAAAACAGGGATAGCTGGTTGCTTTCCGGCAGGCCGCGGAAGCAGCCCATCCCGGTCAGCAGCTCAATTACCGTCTTGCTCGCTTTGGATTTCTGCTGGAAATCCTCGATGGAGAGGAACTCTCCGGCATCCTTGGCGGCAGCAATGTTATAGGCGGCATTCTCACCAATTCCCGCCAGTGCAGAGAACGGTGGAATGAGGCTTTTGCCGTCAACAGTAAATTTGTTTGCGTCGGAACGGTACAAATCAATATTTTTGAAAGTAAAACCTCGGGCTGTCATCTCAAGTGCCATTTCAAGAATCGGCAGCATCGCTTTTTCCTTTGGAAGCGCCTGGAAGCCCTTCTGCTCAATTTCTACAATCTGGCGGGCGATGGCTTCATAACCCTGGCAGCACAGTTCTATATCAAAATCAGCCGCCCGCACCGTGAAGTATGTCGCATAATATTCAATGGGATGATACAGCTTGAAGTAGGCGGTACGGACCGCGGAAATAACATAGGCGGCGGCATGCGCCTTCGGGAACATGTACTGGATCTTCAGGCAGGAATCAATGTACCACTGAGGAACCTTGCACTTTTTCATTTCCTCGATCCATTCAGCAGACAGCCCTTTCCCTTTACGTACGCTCTCGGTAATTTTGAAGGCCAGTCCCGCATCCATCCCAGCCTTGTAAATCAGGAACAGCATAATATCATCGCGGCAGCCGATAACTGTCTTGATGTTGCAGGTGTTGTTCTTGATCAGTTCCTGGGCATTGCCGAGCCATACGCCCGTACCATGCGACAGCCCGGAGATTTGCAGCAAGTCGGCAAAGCTGGAAGGCTTCGACTCCACCAGCATCTGGCGGACAAATTTCGTCCCCATTTCCGGAACTCCGTAAGTAGCCACAGGGGTCCGGATCTGGTCAGGCCTTACTTCAAGCGCATCTGTGGAGTTGAACATGCTCATGACCTTCGGATCGTTCATCGGGATGGTTGTAGGGTCCACTCCTGTTAAATCCTGCAGCATCCGCATCATTGTCGGATCATCGTGGCCCAGAATATCGAGCTTGAGCAGGTTGGCATCAAAGGCGTGATAGTCAAAGTGGGTGGTCTTCCATTCCGCATTGACATCATCTGCCGGGAATTGCACTGGTGTAATATCCTCTATCTCCATATAATCCGGCAAAACGACAATACCGCCGGGATGCTGGCCAGTGCTTCGCTTGACCCCGGTGCAGCCTGCGGCCAGACGTCCCACTTCCGCTCCCCGCCAGCGCTTCTGATGATGCTCCTCATATTTCTTCGTGAATCCGAAGGCTGTCTTCTCCGCTACCGTACCGATTGTGCCGGCACGGAAGACGTTGTCCGGACCAAACATCGTTTTGGTAAAGTTATGGGCGTTCGGCTGATATTCACCCGAAAAGTTAAGGTCGATATCGGGAACCTTATCGCCCTTAAAGCCCAGAAACGTTTCAAAGGGTATATCCTGGCCTTCACCCTTGAGCTTGCCGCCACAGTCCGGGCAGACCTTGTCCGGCAGGTCAAAGCCGCTTGGCACGCTACCATCTAGGAACCATTCACTATGCCGGCATTCTGGATTTACACATATATAATGAGCTGGCAGCGGATTTACCTCGGAGATTCCGAGGAAGGTGGCAACTACGGACGAACCTACCGAACCACGGGAACCTACAAGGTAGCCATCCTTGTTCGACTTTTTCACAAGGCGCTCAGAAATCAGATAGTTGGCAGAGAAACCAAATTTGATAATCGGCGCCAGCTCTTTTTCCAGCCGGGCAACGACGACCTCAGGCAATTCCTCACCATAGATTGATTTTGCCGTCTCATAGCAGGTGTTGCGGATTTCGTCATCAGCGCCTTCGATAATCGGCGTAAACAGCTGGTCCGGGAACAGGTCATATTCCTCAAAGCGGTCAGCCAGCTCCACCGTATTGGTGACGACAACTTCCATCGCTTTTTCCGCGCCCAGGAATTCGAATTCGGCCAGCATTTCTTCCGTGGTGCGGAAATGGGCATCCGGCTTGCGCTGGTCTTTGAGCGGGCTAAATCCTGTAATCCCGTGGATCGTAATATCGCGGAACAGCTTGTCCCGCGGCTCCAGATAATGCACATTGCCTGTTGCAATGACCGGCTTGTTCAGCTGTTCGCCGATTTCACAAACCTTGCGCACTACGCCCCGCAAATCCTCTGCGCTGGCCACGAATCCCTTGTCCACCAAATGCATGTACATCGTCAGCGGCTGAATCTCCAGAATATCGTAGAACTGGGCAACCTCCATCGCTTCTTCAGTAGACTTATTGAGCACAGCCTCAAAGAACTCTCCCCGTTCGCAGCCGGAAATGACCAGCAGACCGTCCCTGTGCTCTTCGAGCTTGGACTTAGGAATGCAGGGAACGCGCTTGTAATACTCCGTATGCGACATGGATATCAGCTTGTAAAGGTTCTTCTTGCCGGTCGGGTTGAGTGCATAGATGCCGCAGTGAAACGGCCGGGTGTTCGACAGATCATTGCCTACATAATCATTCAGCCGGTCAAGCCGGGTCATCCCTTTCAGCTTCTCGGCATCAGCCAGCAGACCGTTCAGAATGCCTCCCAGGGCAATGGTATCATCCACCGCACGGTGATGGCTTTCCAGCAGAACCTTATATTTGTCGGCGAGTGTATTCAGCCGGTGGTTCTTCATGCTCGGATACAACAGACGTGCCAGCTCCAACGTATCCAGGGAAGGATTGGGCAGCACAGGCAGACCCAGTTTCACCAGGGAAGCCTGAATGAACCCCATATCAAATCTGGCATTATGGGCAACCAGGATACTGTCGCCTATGAACTCGACGAATTTCTTCAGCACCGGCTCCAAATCAGGAGCGTCCTTAACCATCTCATCAGTAATATTGGTCAGCTGCTGAATATGGTATGGAATTTTCTCATGCGGATTCACGAACGTTGAGTAGCGGTCTATCTCCTGGCCGCCGGTCATTTTAATCGCAGCAAGTTCGGTAATATTATTCCGGGTGATTGACAAACCGGTGGTTTCTATATCAAATACGACATAGGTGGCGGTCTTCAGGTCCAGCGGCTGCGCGTTCTCCACAATATTTACTGAGTCATTCACCACATTGGCCTCGACGCCGTAGATCATTTTGATCTTATGCTTATGTGCAGCATGATTGGCGTCCGGAAAGCTCTGCACAACCCCGTGGTCAGAGACGGCAATTGCCGGGTGCCCCCACTTCGCTGCGGTCTTGACATACGCGTCAATAGGCGCCACTGCGTCCATCGTGCTCATAGTCGTGTGCAAATGGAATTCTACCCGCTTCTGCTTCGCATTATCCTTTCGTGCCGGCGGTGCCGATACTTCGTTCAGATCCGATGGAATCATTACCAGCTCCGGAATCTGCATAAAGCGGTCATATTCAACCTTGCCGCGCGCTCTAACCCATTTGCCGTTGGCCAGTTGGCCCATAACCTTCAGATCTTCTTTGGTCTTCGCAAACATCTTCATTTGCAGAGAATCAGTAAAGTCTGTGATGCAGAAGGTGAACAGGGTATTGCCGTTGCGCAGCTCCTTGCTGTCTAGTCCGAAGATCGTACCCTGAATCGTGATTTTCTTCTCTTCATCCTGAATTTCCAGAATAGGTACAGCCTGCTCCTTGATTTCATATCCGACCTGAAGCTTAATGACTTCATTCGGATCTCCCTCATCAACGGGTTCATCCGGCTCGCTGGCCATCATCATCATTTCAACGAGCTCGCGCTGCTCCTGCTGAAGCTTCTGCTGGAACTCTTCATAAGCATCCGCTTTGCTGTTTTCGTTCTCGGCAATCTGCAGCTTAACTTTCAGGGACAGGCCAAAATATTTATCGTAAAATTTAATAATGGCGCCTTCGATTCCCTTTTTACGGGCCAGCTCTAAAGACATTGAATCATTTAGGCTGAGCAGAAGCGTACTGTCTTGAAGCTCTTGAGTGGAGCGGGTCAGCCAACCGTTGACCGATGGGATCTCGCGCTGCGCCCATTCCAGAAACAAGCCCCAGTATTCCTGTACAAGCTCTGCTCTGCTTACTTTTTCATCATATAGAAACAAGAAGCTGACTTTGGCAATATGCTGCAGCTTCTCACGCATTCTCAAACAAAATGTCCGGTAGGTCTGTGCCGGAACAAGAGTATCTTTGGCAATGACGATGTGCCAGTCCCGGTTACCGCGGCTGATTTCCACACGTTCGATATGCCCGTCCAAAAAGTAGGGATCAATGAGTGCAGGCGGAATCTCTCCCTGCTTCATCAACAGCTCGAATCTTTTTCTTCTTTCCATGTTCTGTTCCATGCTTCCCCCACCTAACTTTTACACAGATAATAAAATCTCCCCGCAAGTGGAAACGGCTTCGCTGTCCTCAAAAGGACGGTATCCGTTTCAGCGAGAAATAGAAGGATAATTTATAGCGTGTAGCATATAAATTCTTATATTTTGAAAAAACCTAATTTCCAAAACCAAAGAAAACATTAGGAAGCCTTGAGTCCACTATTTTAAAAAGCTCCCGGGAGGTGAAAGCATTGGGTTCTTTCGGCCCGCCGACTCCTCTCCCAGAAGCTACATTCAGATACTGAAGAATTATATAGTATTGAGCAAAGAATTAATACGCCTTGGCAAAAACAACCGTATGCGCAGCGGGCTTGCCGCAGCAAATACAGGTATCCTTCTTCACCGCAGGCTCAAACGGAATATTACGGCTGCCTGCACCTGTTTCTTCCTTGACTTTAGACTCGCATTCTTCGGAACCGCACCAGCCTGCCAAAGCAAAACCACGCTGTTCTTCCATCGAATCCTTCATTTCTGCTAACGTATCCACCGAATAGAAGTGGTCCTCACGGAATTTCAATGCACGTTCAAACATTTCATTGTGTACTTGCTCCAGCATGGCATTAACCTCTGCGACAAGGTTCTCCTGCTGGATGATTTTCTTCTCGCCTGTAATACGCGAAACCAGAACACAAACCCCGTTTTCCATATCACGAGGACCTAATTCAAGACGGACTGGCACTCCACGCATTTCGTATTCATTGAATTTCCAGCCTGGAGTAACGTCAGCACGGTCGTCCACACGCACACGGATGCCTGCGTCTTTCAGATCCTTGAACAGCTCGTCCGTCCGGCCAATGACAGCTTCACGGGTCTTAGGAGGTCCGATTGGAATCATGATTACCTGTGTTGGAGCGACCTTAGGCGGCAAAGCCAAACCACGGTCATCCCCGTGCACCATAATAAGCGAGCCGATTAAGCGTGTTGTGGAGCCCCATGAGGTTGTATGAACATATTCCAGCACATTGTCACGGCTTAAATATTGAATATCAAATGCTGTAGCAAACTTGGTTCCCAAATAATGAGAGGTTGCCGCCTGTACAGCTCGTCCATCCTTCATCATGGCTTCTATAGAATACGTGTCAACCGCCCCGGCAAAACGCTCGGAAGGTGTCTTCTGTCCAGTGATGACCGGAATTGCCAAATAGGTCTCGACAAAATCACGGTAATTCTCAAGCATCCGCATCGTTTCCTCACGGGCCTCAGTTTCATTCTCATGCGCCGTATGGCCTTCCTGCCACAGGAACTCTGTGGTACGGATAAACGGCAGCGTACGCTTCTCCCAGCGGACTACGTTGGCCCATTGGTTAATCAATACCGGAAGATCGCGGTAGGATTGAATCCATTTGGAATACATATGCCCGAACATGGTTTCGGAGGTCGGGCGAACCGCCAGACGTTCCTCCAGCACATCACCGCCAGCTTCCGTAACCCAAGGCAGCTCAGGGTTAAAGCCCTCGATATGATCCTTCTCCTTCTGGAAGAAGCTTTCCGGAATAAAGACCGGGAAATAAGCATTACGGTGGCCCGTTGCCTTAAGGCGGCGGTTCATTTCCTCCTGGATATGCTCCCAAATCTCGTATCCCTCCGGTTTGAATACAATACAGCCGCGGACCGGAGAGTAATCCATCAGGTCCGCTTTCTTGATTACATCGATATACCAGCGCGAGAAATCCTCGCTCTGTGGGGTGATTTCCGTAACAAACTGCTTATCTTTTGCCATATGATGGAACTCCTCCTAATGCCCTGCAAAGTGTGGCTTTGGTTTCACAACATCGTTCAAGTCCTTTGCGGGGACTGCCAAAGCTCAAATTCATTCAAGTAAAAATCAACCGGTAATTAGCCGCAGGATATCATTATAGGTAACGGCGATCATGACCAGGAACAGCAAGGCAAATCCGACAAAATGGACCATCCCTTCACGGCTTGGATCTACCGGCTTGCCGCGAAGTGCTTCTACACCCAGGAAGACTAGACGGCTTCCGTCAAGCGCAGGGATCGGCAGCAGGTTAAAAATACCGAGGTACAGGCTTAGAATAGCCGCCCAATAGGTCAAGTATTGAATGCCTTGCTGAGCGATTTGCCCCGTCATCTTCGCTGTTCCGACCGGACCCGAAATATCATCCATATTAAAGTTATTAATCAGTGTTTTAAAACTAACAAAAATCGTTTTGGTCCAATCCACCATGGCTGTTCCTGATTTAGTAATGGTCTCGCCAAAACCGGGCTGCCGTGTAGGCAACTCAGGAGTGATCCCCACTTTGCCGCCTTCTTCGCCCTCCATACTGCGGGGAATCATGGCCACATTAAAGGTTTCATCGCCACGCTGCAACGTCCACTGCATCTCTTTACCTTTGGAGGCGGAAGTTAATGAAATCATCTTCTGGTAGTCTCCGCCAATCTGTTCTCCGTTAATAGAGACGACAATGTCACCTTTTTGCACTCCGGCTTCCTGAGCCGGCATGCCTTCGCTGAGATCTCCAATCTTCACAAAGGTTGGATTCTCAATGACGATACCAGCCATCTGCAGATGTACTGCAAAAAGCACAAAAGCAAGCAGAAAGTTCATCACCGGCCCGGCAACGATGGCCAAAGCACGCTGACCTACAGTTTTACTGCCGAATTGACGGTCTTTGGGCGCAATCTGAGTCTGCTGTCCCCGTTTGATCATCATTGCCTGTGGATGAACATCATAAGTAGTGACATCTCCATCGACATCAAGGCGGATCTTCAGCTCGTTCTCAAGGTCGGTATATTGCGCTTCCCCACGGATTACATTTCTGCGGGTATCGAGCGCGTCTAGAAAGATGCTTTTAACTTTGTTATCCTGTCCCAGTCTTACGGCAATCGTCTGCCCTGGACCGATCTCAATAATTTCGGGATCTTCACCGGCCATCCGTGCATAACCGCCAAAAGGCAGCAGGCGAAGCGTGAACTGGGTTTCATTGCGTTTATAAGAAAACAGTTTCGGACCGAAACCGATAGCAAATTCTCTTACAAGGATACCCGCGCGTTTGGCAAAATAATAATGCCCCCATTCATGCACGGTCACCAAAACAAAGAACATGAACACCGTTAAAAAGACGACTCTTACCATTTCCATGCGTTACATTCCCCCTTAAGGTGTAAGACCGAAGTATGTCCTCTTAATTTATCATTATTCCAAGGCCCTGCACAAGAGAATCAACTGTCCCACCCAATTTTTCAGGGCAAAGCAAATATTTCCATTTTCCAAATACATAAAGTGATTTATTTAAAGTTTAGCTGCAAGCTCCCGGGTCATCTCATCGCAATGCTGAATCTGCTGTAAATCCGGTTGATTGACATTCACCAGGCGCTGGAGCACTTCTTCAATAATCTCTTCAATACGCAGGAAGGGAATCTCATGCCGGAGAAAACGGGCAACTGCAATTTCATTAGCCGCGTTAAAGGCTGTGGTTGCCGTCCCCCCCGCTTTCCCGCATTCAATCGCCAGCTTCAAGGCTGGAAACCGTACAAAATCCATTTCCCGGAAAGTTAGGCGTCCTATTGCGGCAAGTGACAGCCGCGCGGCAGGCGATTCCCAACGTTCCGGATAGGTCAGCGCATATTGGATCGGGACCCGCATATCCGGATTTCCGAGCTGGGCGACAATACTGCTGTCCCGGAATTCTACATAGGAGTGAATGATACTCTCCGGATGCAGCAGGACATTTATCTGCTCATAGGGCAGACCGAACAGCCAATGCGCTTCAATGACCTCAAGTCCTTTGTTAACCATGGTTGCCGAATCAATTGTTATTTTGGCTCCCATACTCCAGTTGGGGTGGCGAAGCGCATCCTCTACGGAAACCTTCTTCAGCTGCTCGCGGGTGTAATCACGGAAAGACCCGCCAGAGGCGGTGATGGTAATGCTGGAAACATCCTCGCGGTTCTCACCGTTCAGACATTGAAAAATTGCGGAGTGCTCACTGTCGATGGGCAGCAGCTTAACACCTTTACGGTTGGCAAGCTCGGTGACCAAATGCCCTGCCGTGACAAGCGTTTCCTTATTGGCTAGCCCAATATGCCGTCCGGCTTCGATCGCGGCAAGCGTTGACTGCAAGCCCACGCTGCCCACCACTGCTGTGACGACCGTATCAGCGTCCCCACCCGCAGCAATTTCTACCAATCCCTCACTTCCGTAAAAAAGCTCAATACCGGAAGGCAGCTCCGGTCTGATCTGCTCAGCGAGTTCTTTCGTGGACACTGATACTCGGCGAGGCTGAAAGCGGCGGACCTGCTCCAGAAGCAGGGCGGTATTACTCCCTGCAGCCAAACCATCAACATCAAAAGAGTCCGGATGCATTGCAACTACATCCAGTGTTTGAGTGCCGATCGAGCCGGTAGATCCGAGAACACTTATTTTCTTCATATGTGAACCTTCTTTCCCGTCGTTTTAATAGTAAGGCATAAGCATTACGATATGTACGAAAGGAAATACGATAATCCAGCTGTCGCAGCGGTCAAGAATTCCTCCATGACCTGGCAGCAGCGAGCCTGAATCCTTAATACCGTACACCCGTTTATAGGCAGATTGTACAAGATCTCCAAGCTGACCGAGCACAGCGCAGGACAAACCGATAAGCAGCGCGCGTCCGTAAGTCAGCAGATCAGGAACAAATATCGCGAAAACAATGGAAATTACGATAGAGATCACTACCCCGCCAAGGGCTCCCTCTACCGTTTTATTGGGGCTGATTGCTGGCCAGAGCTTATTTCTCCCAATGCTTCTCCCTACAAAATAAGCACCTGCGTCACTGCCCCAAATGCAGCACAACAAAAGGAAGGTCCAGAAGAGCCCATGACCGTCGCTCGCAGCTCGGGCCACAGCCATATAGGAAAAGCCCATTCCTATGTATACAATCCCTGTGAACAGGAGTGAAGTAATCTTAATATCCTGTTTATTCTTACTGAATACCGTCACCAGCAGGAACAGCAGCAGCAGAAGCCATATACCTTGTTCCCAGGACAGCCATGGATTCACTCCGAGCAGGCTCCAAGGAATCATGTAGCAGGCTACAGCAGCATAACCAAGTATCGCAGTACCACCAAACACCCGGACACCTGTCATTTTAACAAATTCATAAAACCCGATGAGCGCCATACCGGCAAGCAAAAGCTGATAAGCCCAGCCGCCCAAAAAACACAATCCCAAAAACACTGCTCCGGCAACAATTCCGGTAATCAATCGCTGCTTCAAAGATTTCCATCTCCCATCAGGCTACTTCAGTCCACCATAACGGCGTGTGCGTCTCTGGTACTCCGCTACAGCCTGCAGCAAGTGCGTTTTATCAAACTCCGGCCAGAACACGTCTGTAAACCAGAGCTCACTGTAAGCGACCTGCCAGAGCATAAAGTTGCTGAGCCGCATCTCTCCACTGGTCCGGATCAGCAGATCCGGATCTGGCAGCCCGCCTGATAACAGTCGGCTGTCGATCAGCTCCGATGTAATCTCCTCCGGGGACAGCAGGCCTGCTTGGATATCCTGACCCAATCCGCGCATGCAATCCTCGATTTCTTTACGTCCTCCGTAATTCAGGGCAAAATTTAGTATAAGTCCAGTATTCCCTTGTGTCCGGGCAACGGCTTCTTCCATCGCCTTCCGGGTATGTGTAGGCAAAGCATCGGTATCACCCATCACGCGCACTTGTACGTTTTTCTCAATCAGCTCGTCCAATTCAAGGGCCAGGAACTCCACAGGCAAACGCATCAGGAAGTCAACTTCATCCTTAGGACGTTTCCAGTTCTCTGTAGAAAAAGCGTACATGGTCAAAAACTCAACGCCCAGGTCGTTGGCGGCAATTGTTGCACGTTTTACAGCTTTCATTCCATTCTGATGGCCGACAATGCGTGGCAAACCACGCCGTTTAGCCCAGCGTCCATTGCCGTCCATAATTACAGCCACATGCCGGGGAATGTTGTCCGGTGAAATCTCGACTGGCTGTGGCTCCTGCCTGTCTTTACGGCTCAGCCATGCTTGAATCCGTTTGATCATTTCCGTTTCCTCCAAGCTCTTATCAGAAAGAGACAAACCCCACCATAAACGGAGGGGCCCTGAAGTCTCTTGATTGTCATTATACTTCCATAATCTCTTTTTCTTTGGACAAGAGCACCTTATCAACTTCAGCTATGAACTTATCCGTTGATTTCTGAATATCTTCTTGGTGTCCGTGTGATTCATCTTCGGAGATGCCGTTCTTCTCCATTTTCTTGATATCATCGTTGGCATCGCGGCGGATGTTGCGGATGGCTACCTTTGCTTCCTCACCGAACTTTTTGGTGAACTTCACAAGCTCAGTACGGCGTTCCTCGGTTAGCGCAGGGATGGACAAACGGATGATTGTACCGTCGTTAGCCGGTGTAAGTCCCAGATCGGACTTCATAATTGCCCGTTCAATGTCGGAAAGCGATGATCTGTCCCAAGGCTGAATCAGCAGCGTCCGTGAATCTGGTGTGCTGATGTTGGCCAACTGGTTGACAGGGGTAGGTGCACCATAATATTCAACTTGAATGCGATCCAGCAGCGCTGTCGAAGCGCGTCCCGCCCGCAATGAGGCCAAATCACGTTTCAGCGATAAAATCGCTTTTTCCATACGCTCTTCGGCATTTTTCTTGACCGCTTGTGGCATTAATCTACACTCCCTTTAACAATCGTCCCGATCTTCTCACCGAGAACGACACGTTTGATATTGCCTTGCTCTGTAATAGCAAACACAATGAGCGGTATATTATTATCCATGCACAGAGAGGATGCAGTGGAATCCATGACGCCAAGATTTTTGTTCAGCACATCCATGTAGGTCAGCTGCTCGTATTTCTCGGCAGTACTGTCTTTGAAAGGATCTGCTGAGTAGACACCGTCCACTTTATTCTTCGCCATCAGGATAACTTCTGCTTCAATCTCAGCTGCTCTGAGAGCTGCCGTCGTATCCGTCGAGAAGAAGGGGTTACCCGTTCCTGCGGCAAAGATTACCACGCGTCCTTTCTCCAAATGGCGAATGGCACGGCGGCGGATGTACGGCTCAGCAATCTGCTGCATCGAAATGGAGGTCTGCACCCGGGTAGGAACATCGATTTGCTCCAATGCATCCTGCAGTGCAAGTGAGTTCATCACTGTTGCCAGCATCCCCATGTAGTCGGCTGTTGCACGGTCTATACCGCTTGCGCTTCCTGCGATTCCGCGCCAGATATTGCCTCCGCCGCAAACAATAGCGACTTGAACTCCAAGCTCAACAACTTCCTTGACCTGCTCTGCGATGGAAATAATCGTCTCGGCATCAATGCCATATCCGTTTTGTCCTGATAGTGACTCACCGCTTACCTTAAGGACTACTCTTTTAAATACCGGCTGTTCCAAATGTATACCCTCACTTTCTTACAAAAGACGGAACACGATTGTGCCTGTGTTCCGTTCATTTGATGCTTGCATTATTCAGTTCAATGAAGTTGTAATCCGACTTGCTTCTTATTGATTAACTTGCGCCATTACTTCTTCAACAAAGTTGTCGACTTTCTTTTCCAGACCTTCGCCCAGTTCAAAACGAACAAAACGACGGATGGAGATGTTTTCACCAATAGTGCTGATTTTTTCGTTCAGCAGCTGGGAAATGGTTTTGTCCGGATCTTTAACGAAGGGTTGCTCAAGCAAACAATATTCTTCGTAGAACTTGCTGATACGGCCTTCAACCATTTTTTCAACGATTTTCTCAGGCTTGCCTTCATTAAGCGCTTGTGCCTTCAGAATTTCTTTTTCTTTCTCTACAGCTTCTGCCGGAACTTCTTCACGACGAACATACAGCGGGTTAGCTGCAGCAATTTGCATTGCGATATCGCGTGCAAACTCTTTGAAGGAATCCGTTTTACCTACGAAGTCAGTTTCGCAGTTGATTTCTACAAGTACTCCAATACGTCCGCCAGCATGGATGTAAGATTCTACTGTACCTTCAGTAGCGATACGTCCAGCTTTGTTAGCTGCTGCGGAAAGGCCTTTTTCACGAAGCAATTCAGCGGCTTTGGTGATGTCATTGTTAGCTTCTTCAAGCGCCTTTTTGCAATCCAGCATCCCTGCGCCTGTTCTTTCACGAAGTTCCTTTACTGCTTTTGCATCTACTGCCATTGTTATTCCCTCCAGATAATTGTCATTTTATACCATTTTGGTCCATTATCCTAAAAAAAGGGCAGTGAGAGGTTATCCACCTGCCAACCACCCTTTTCATTTAAGTTCTTGTTTGATTCCGGCTACTATTTAAGCAGTAGTTGTGTCTTCGCCCTGGTGAGCTTCGACAACGGCATCAGCCATTTTACCAGTAAGCAATTTCACGGCGCGGATTGCGTCGTCGTTGCCCGGGATAACATAGTCGATTTCGTCCGGATCACAGTTAGTATCAACGATAGCCACGATAGGAATACCCAATTTGCGAGCTTCCGCAACAGCGATGCGCTCTTTACGCGGGTCGATAATGAACAGCGCGCTTGGCAGGCCTTTCATGTTCTTGATACCGCCCAGGAATTTTTCAAGACGATCTTTCTCTTTGCGGAGAAGGATTACTTCTTTCTTAGGCAGAACTGCGAAGGTACCGTCTTCTTCCCAAGCTTCCAGTTTCTTCAGGCGATCAATACGCTTCTGAATAGTTTGGAAGTTAGTCAGGGTACCACCCAGCCAACGTTGGTTAATGAAGAACATACCCGAACGTTCAGCTTCTTCTTTTACGGAATCTTGAGCTTGTTTCTTTGTTCCTACGAACAGGATTGTGCCGTTGTCGCCAGCGACGCTTTTTACAAAGTTGTAAGCTTCCTCTACCTTTTTAACCGTTTTTTGCAGGTCAATAATGTAAATTCCGTTTCTTTCAGTGAAGATATAACGATCCATCTTTGGATTCCAACGACGAGTCTGATGACCGAAGTGTACCCCAGCTTCGAGAAGCTGCTTCATGGAAATTACTGCCATCTTCACACACCTCCTAGTTTTGGTTTATTGTGTGTCTCCTCCGCCGCGTGTCATTTTTCTACAAGACTTTCTTCAGAAGAAAGCACCCCTTGTCGAAATCAACCGGCGTGTGTTTTAACACCGTCAATTACTATACCATAATAAAATAATGTATGCAACGATTCATGAAAAGTTTTGTGAATTTCAAAGTTCTAAGATAAATTATTTCACTGTAATCAGCTTGTCAATGATAACATTATTGCTCTCACCTTTAGTAAAGCTGTACCGTCCATATTGAATTTTCGTATTGGCTTTACGGCTTACTGCTGTCTGAAGAAACTTATTCTTATCCGTAATTACACCTGCTTTGACCAGCAAATCGGCAGTTTCCGTAAGTGTGCTGCCGGTAGGAATTGTAACCGATATCGAGCCGTTTACGGCAACCTCCGGAGTTGCTGGCGCAACTGGGGCACTGGATGGTTTCTTCTCGCTTGCCGGCTTTGACGGGGTAGCTGGTTCAGAAGGAGCAGCGGCAGCGCTTGGCTCCACCGCCGCTTGCGGCGTAGAAGCAGGCGAAGCTGGAGCGGCGGATACAGTTGCTGACGGAACAACCGCAGCTGTCCCCTCTTTCCCTGCTCCATCTGTTACCTCTCCTGTCTCGCCTGTATTACTAGTGGCAATAGGTGTTGCACTCGGATCGGTTACGGTAAGGTTCAGCTTCGCAGCTTCCTTGATTAGCTTCTCCTTGGACAAGGGAGCAGCCCCCCCGGTGATCATCACTTGCAGCAGCAATGCTCCTGCAATCAGGCCTGTACCTAGTCCGAACATGAAGGAACGATTCTTGATCATCCGGTTTCCTCCTGCTTGGCCAGCTGCAGAATCAGTTGAACCTCTCCACGCTGAAGTCCTGCTGTCTTAGCGATAGCGTCAATAGACTTACCTTGCTCATGCAGCTCGAACAATCGCGGATAACGCAATTTGATCGAGTTGACCGGCTTTGGTTTCGGCTCCGGCTGTTCTGCAGCGTGCTCTGTTGAAGGCGGTCTCACAGCTTCTGAAGCGCGGCTGGCTGAAGATTCCTTGGCAAATGAAGCTGTTAGCTGCAGCAGGCCCTTTTCTTCAGCCGTCAGACGCGTTTCAAGCAGCATAGAGTTCTTTTGCAGATCGGCAACTTGCTCCCGAAGTGAATCGACCTCCTCCTGCATTGCTGTTCTGTTGTTCTGGGATTGCTGTTTGATGCTGCTGACAAGCTGCAGCATTTTATCATTTTCCCGCTCGATGTCCGCCATATATAGTTCAAGCGCCGCTTCTGTTTCCTTTAGACTCTGCTTATCGGCTGAGTCTTCTTTTGCACGCGCCGGCAGTCTCAGGGCATAAACGATAGCGACAGCGCCTACCAGCACGATATATACCCATGGTTGCAAGTGCCCTATCTCCTTTTACATATCAAATTATATCCTCTCAGAGACTGAGATCGATCCGTCGGCCCTTATAGGGATGTTCAGCGTCGTGAGACGTCTGCTGTTTCTCTTGTTGATGGGAAGAGGACTGACTTCCCGCATGATTTCCCTGGCTATCATCATTGCGCAGCGCAGATTCCGCAGATTCGTCAACCTCAGTGCTGCGATGGGCCAGCTCCGAGCTCTGCTTGACATTCTGTCCTGCGAGCTGCTGCTGATCTACAGCAGGACGATGCTGCAGCCCATGCTGGACTTTGCCCGCGTCAGTTGTCCGGGGCAGGGCAATCTGCAATTCCACCGGTTTCAGACTCATAGCAACCCTCTTCTCATAAGTAGAAACGGACGGGCCGTCCCAAGATTCGCAAATCCTTCCGAAGCCTGCTGTATTTAGACATCAAGGATGGCCGGCCGCCTGTCGCTGCCCGCCTGATTAAACGTACGGCGCCAAAGTGATATCGCCTTCACTATAAATAAATACAACCCGTTCCGTAGGATCCTTGACAAAACGTGTATATCTGCCAATTACGATTTTGGAACCTCCGTAGATGGTCTTAACTACTTCCACCCTGGCTCTAACCGTATCCTCGAGCATTCTTTCAATTTCCAGTACACGCTCTTTAATGCGCTTCTCCTCACGCATATGCGATTGCTTGGTGGCGTTCAGCTTGACGCGCAATGCCACCTTATCAGGAGCAAGCTGACCATTGTTCGCCAATTGATTCAGCAGGTACAGCGCTTTGTTGGTTTTGTCCTCATTTTCAAGCAGTTGCCGCAGCTCCAGGCGCAGATCGTTAATCTCATTTCGGAGTTCTGGTACAACGCCAACCTCAATGGCCGTCGCCGTAGACATCGTATTTCCGATGGTTCTTGCTACAACTCTTTCACCGGCTTGTACAACACCACCTACTATAAGTCCCTTTGAACCATTACAAAGCACATCCCGGCCAGCCCGGATATTAGAATGCATAATACTTTGCGAAACGATAACATCCTCTCCGGCGACGACATTTCCATCCTGGATGAACGATACTTTTACATTTTTGCCTGCACTGACGAGTCCCTTGTTATATCCGATAATTCCGCCGGCAATCTCGATCGATCCCCCGGATATCAGTTCAGCACCTTCCACTCCGCCAACCACACGGATATCTCCGGCAGATTTAACCGTAAACCCGGTCAAGACGTTGCCGCGAATAACAACTGTCCCTACAAAATCAATATTTCCCGTACTGTAATCAACATCACCGTTGACTTCATAAACCGGGAAAACATTGACCTTGCCCTTCTCCGTCAGAGTAACGAGTCCGTCCATCGCGGCATACATCGAAGTTTCATCTTGATCGATCAGAACATTTTTGCCGACTTTAAAGTGGGCATCTTTTCCCGCTTTATACGGAATTTCCTCGCCGGTAACCGTATTGCCGCTTTTGCCGGGCATTGGCAGAATTTTTCTGGCAATCAACTGGCCTTTCTTAACATTGTGAAGCCGGACCAGGTCCTTATAATCGACCTTGCCGTCAGCTTTTTCTAGCGGTTTGCGGTCCTCTTCCATATCGATAGTAAGGACTACCCGCCCATCCGTACCATTCACCGCGGGATCACCAATAGCAATTGGTACCCTGTTGAAGAAATACTCTTCTGGATTGCTGCTGATTCGCTGTACAATATCCCGCTGAATACCGTAACGAATATTGTGACTGTTTAGGAAGCTTTCGAGATCTTCACTCGAACAGGAGAAGTTTTCATCCTTCTTGGAAAATTGGAGGTACGCAATCCCTTTATCCTCCGAAAACGTGATACTCACGTACTGGTTCAAAGCATAATTACCGATCAATTTTGCTCCCCCTTGTCACCGTCGCCCGGTTAATCGTTTTGCATGAGAAGATCGCGATTTTTCTCAAGTGTTCCTCTCAGCCGCAAAATAGCTTTTGAATGAAGCTGCGAAATCCGTGAAGGCGACAGTGACATCACCTCGGCGATCTCGCTTAATGATAAATCTTCATAATATAAAAGGGACACAACGGTCCTTTCTTTCACCGTTAGTTTCTCGATGCCTTTAGTGAGCGTATCGCGCAAATAAAACTCATTTACTTTGCGATCCGGATTTTTGGCTTTATCATCCACGAGGATGGACAAGCGTGTCTCTGATTCTTCCTCGCGAATAGGATCCTCTAGTGAGCAGAGCGACATTACTGCTACGTCCTGCAGCATATTCTGAAATTCCGTCTCCGAAACATTCAGATATTCGCTCATTTCCTCGTCACTGACTGATCTTAGGTATTTCTGCTCCAGCTGCTGGTAAGCATCTTCGATTTTTTTGGCTTTCTCCCTCACGGACCTGGGAACCCAGTCGCTCTGGCGCAATGAATCAAGAATCGCTCCACGTACACGCCAGGAAGCATAAGTCTGAAACTGGAGTCCCCGCTTATAGTCGAATTTCTCGATGGCATCAATCAAACCCATGACACCGTTGCTGGCCAAATCATCTTTAGATACATTTTTAGGTAATCCGACTGCCAAGCGGCTGGACACGTAATCTACAATATGGAGGTAATTCTCAATCAGCTTTTTTTTGGCTTCGGGATTACCTTGCTCTTTCCACTGTTCCCAGAGCCCGTCAGTTTCCGATTGAGAAGCTTTATGCTCGTTCAACGGCTTTCACCCTTCCCAAAGTTTAGTCAGCGGGCATAACACGGAACAGGTGAGCCACTTCCGCAATAGCACACGCTTATTCTTCTTTCAGGTGACGAACGGCCTTGGCCAATTCTTCAGGATCTTTCATAGAGACCAGTTTAGGCGGCTGCAGCGGTGTAAAACCTTCACTGCTTCCGCTTTCTTCGGCCGGCTTCGGTTTCAGCAGGTTTATTAATTCTTCATCCTCATCCGGAGTAATGACATCAAAATTACCACCCAGCGCCTCGTTGCCCTCTAAGTTTGTCTCAGCATCTTCTGGCTCTGCGGACTGTCCAGCAATAAAACCCAATACCCATCTTAAGAGGAATGCAAGCACAAACCAAATAATAAATCCAAAACTGGCCCGAATTAAACTTGTTCCAAGTAAATTATGCCCATAGTTCACAAAAAAGGTAAACAAAAATCCTATCGCTCCGACGATGATGTTCACTACTATTTTTCTGCTCATGGTTATATTTCCCTAGTGCCTTTTTGCACGCTGCGGATATAGAGTATACCGGTACTGCAGGAAATTTCAATGGTGCGGCCAAAATTGCCGCCCGTGTCCTCAGCAATCAAAGGGATCTTTAGCGCCTCCAAAGCAAGCTTACAGGATTCCACATTACGAGGCCCGATCCTCATGGTGTCATTCCCCCCGGCAAAGGCAAACATTTGAGAGCCTCCGGCCATCTTGGCCACGATCCGGCTGCGCATTGCTCCAAGTGTAAGCAAGCGGTTCAGAAGCTCCGGCACTGCGGTATCTGCAAATTTGGCAATGTTCATTTGTCCCTCACGTGCAATATCCGACGAAGGCAGCATCACATGCGCCATCCCCGCCAGCTTCTTCCCGGGATCAAACAATGTAAGCCCCACGCAGGAACCAAGACCTGTTGTGCGCACAAGGCTGTCTTGGCTTCCTACATTAAGATCTGCCATACCTACTTTAATAATGCTTTGTTCTTCAATCATTATCAAACGGTACTCCTAATGATTTAAAGATCTTCGGGAATGATTCTGGATCGGGAATAAGAAAGAACTGTCCTTCAATTTCGTCCTTGCCTTCCAGGAAAGTCGTGTCGATCAGCAAAGCATCATCGCCCATCTGACCGAACTGCAGCAGACCGTAGCCCAGAATGGCCCCGGCCATGTCCATGGCCAGTGCAGGTACTGTAGGGTACATGGAAAGCGAGGTGAAGTCGGCAAGGGAAGACAGGTAAGACCCGGCAAGAATGTTGCCAATTTCATTCAAAGCCGAAAGCTCCATTTCACCCAGCTCCTGCTCGGGAGAAATCTCAATACCGGCAACCCGGTTAAGCAGGCTTATAGCCGCTTCCGGAGTAAGAATGAAAAAGAGATTGCCCGGTGCTTCACCCTCGACCCGCAGGAAAACTGCATATACCAGTTCTTCTGCTCCTCCGACCTTTTCAGTGATTTCTTCAAAGCTCAGCAGCTGCACTTTCGGAACAGCCATATCGATCGGCTTGCCAAGAAGCTGAGATAACGCGGTGGCGGCGTTACCAGCTCCAATGTTGCCCACTTCCTTAAGGACATCCATTTTAAAATCTTTGAAGTTTTTGAAAAGCTCCATATGTTAGCCCTCTAGGCTTTCCAATTGCACGATTTCGCCCTTGTTCAGCACCTCGTTCAAATTGAGCATGATCAGCAAACGTTCTTCTCCAATTTTAGCCACCCCGTCCAGATACTTCGCTCTGATGCCGCCCACAACCTCCGGTGGTGTATCAATGGAATCGCGGTTCAAGTCAATAACATCATTGGCCGAGTCCACAATAAAGCCGACTTCCATTGCATTTACATTGACGATAATGATACGGGTCTGATCAGTATGATCAGCTTCCTCAATACCGAAACGGCCCCGCAAATCAATTACCGGAATAACCACTCCGCGCAAATTGATAACTCCCTTAATAAAGGAGTAGGTCTTCGGCACACGGGTAATTGGCATCATGCGTTCAATAGTTTGGACTTTCTCCACTTCAATACCGTACTCTTCAGAGCCTAGTTTAAACACGATTACTTTGATATCTTCAGCCATGGAATGAACCTCCCTGTTCTATCCTGATTATTTAATAAAAGCATTCGGATCAATAATAAGTGCAACCTGACCGTCACCAAGTATGGTCGCCCCGGAGATGCCTTGAACCTCAGGCAGATACTTGCCAAGATTCTTGATGACGATTTCGTTCTGCCCAATAAAATCCTGAACGGCCAGGGCTACGAGGCGTTCCCCTTTGCGGACTACTACTATTTCCGTTTCCTCTTCAGTACTTTCATCAAAATCAGGCACCGAGAAGAATTTGCTCAGTGAAAGCAGAGGGATATGACCGTTACGGAATTCAATCATTTTGTTGCTATGAATCGTGCGGATCTGAGTTTTCTTCACAATCCCAGTCTCCACGATGGAAGAAAGCGGGATGGCATATTTCTCGGAACCAAGCCGCACCAGCATGGCCGCGATAATTGATAAGGTTAGTGGAAGCTGTACTGAAAAGTTAGTTCCTTTGCCGAAGGTGGAATACACAACCACGTTGCCGCCAAGAGAAGTAATCTTGGATTTCACGACATCGAGTCCGACTCCGCGCCCCGATACGTCAGAGATAACCTCTGCGGTACTAAAGCCCGGTGAGAACAAAAGTTGAATGGCTTCATCATCCGAATAGCCAGCAGCCTGATCCTGAGTAAGAATTCCCTTCTTAACAGCAGATTTCAGGATTTTCTGCGGATTGATTCCGGCGCCGTCCTCCTCAATTTCGATAAAGACGTGATTGCCGCTATGGAAAGCCCGCAGATTTATCGTACCCGTCTCCGGTTTGCCGGCAGCAATACGCTCCTGAACGCCTTCAACCCCATGGTCAACGGCATTTCGGAGCAAATGCACCAGCGGATCACCAATCTCATCAATAACAGTACGGTCAAGCTCTGTTTCAGCACCAGTAACGATCAGATCGATTTTTTTGTCCAGAGATTTGGCAAGGTCACGAACCATGCGGGGGAAACGGTTAAATACAGTGTCGACCGGTACCATGCGCAGCTTCATGACAATGTTCTGCAAATCGCCGCTAACCCGTCCCATATGTTCAACAGTCTCAGTAAGGTCGCTATTCTGCACTTCTGTAGCCAGCTGTTCCAGACGGACACGGTCGATCAGCAGTTCGCTGAACAGGTTCATCAGCACATCCAGGCGTTCGATATCTACGCGGATCGTCCGGGAAGGTGCTGCAACCGTTTTGGCAGCTGCCGCTTTGATTGCTTCTTCTCTGACCGGTGCTGCAGCCGGTGCCGCTGCGGGAGCAGCCGCTTCTTGAACCGGTGCTTCCACAGTAGCGGCAGCCATATCCTGCACCATCTGTTCCAGTGTCTCTTGATCAAGGGCTAAAGCCGTAACCTTATCAATTTCCGATAAGTTTAGGATCATAGATTGAATTTCACTTGCGTCCTTTTGGGTTATGTAATAGAGGGAAAAGCCGTAATCGAATTTTTCCTGCTCTATATCTTGAACCGAAGGGAAGGATTTGACCACCTCTCCTGAACGTTCCAAGAGATCGAAAACCATATATGCCCGCACCGCTTTAAGCTGACAATCCTGACGGATCGCTACGTCCACATAAAGCACCTGATGGCCTTCCTGCAGCGACTGCTGCAGAACCGAGTATTGGAATTCATCTAAAAACACCGGAGCGTCTCCAGTCTTTTGAGCTGCAGCTGTAACCTCGGTAGCGGCACCGGCCGCAGTAGGAACTTCGCCTCGAACAATAGCCTGAAGAGAAGTCACGATTACCGAGACATCCGCCTTACCTTCGCCCCCAGCCGTAATGTCCTCAACCATTGATTCCAGGGCATCCAGACTTTTGAACAGTGTGTCAAAAATGAAATCCTGCATCCGCAGCTTGTTATTGCGTACTAAATCCAGAACATTTTCCATCTGGTGGGTAAGAGAAGCCAAATCCTCAAAACCCATCGTAGCCGCCATACCTTTTAAGGTGTGCGCAGAGCGGAATATTACCTGTACAATACTCAGATCATCAGGATTTGCTTCCAACCCCATCATACTTTCGTTCAATGACTGCAGATGATCATTTGACTCATCAATAAACATGGATAAATATTGGTTCATGTCCACTAACGAGCACCTCCCCTTCAAGTTCGCTTTTCCATTATTTAACGGCTTGCACCAGCCTTGGAGCAATTTCATGCAAAGGCAGGATATGTTTAACGCAATTCAATTCCACCGCAGATCGCGGCATTCCATATACAACGCAGGTTTCTTCACTTTCAGCGAAGGTTGAGGTTACACCCGAATCATATAGGGATTTCATCATTCTGGCACCATCGCTGCCCATACCCGTCATAATTACCGCATGCCGTTCCAGCGTGGTAAGCGGCAATAGTGATTCGAACATCATGTCCACGGATGGACGATGCCCATTGCGGGCATCCTCACTCGTAAGCTCAATCGCATATTGTCCTCCCGCTGCTGGAATAACCTTCAGATGATAACCTCCGGGAGCGATATAAGCCGCTCCTTGGCGAAGGATCATGCCATGCTCCGCTTCTGCAACCTCAAGCGGGCTAAAGGTATTAAGCCGCTGGGCTAATGATTTGGTAAAATTGGGCGGCATATGCTGGACAATGACTATCGGTGCCGGAAATTCAGCCGGGATGTTCTCCAAAAACGCCTTGAGCGCACGCGGCCCGCCTGTAGAGCAGCCTACAGCAACAAGCTTGCGCAGCCCTTTAGTACTGCCGGACTTCCGGTCAGCCGAAGCTGCAGGAGGTTCGACGAACGTACCGGGAACACCATCCAGTTGCAGACGTACATCAGGTGTGACTGGAGTAGCGTTCGCTTTGGAGCGGTTTTTTGCTTTTTCAGAAGATGCCGGGGTTACCGGAGCTGCAGTAGGCTTGACAGGATTTCGCGGGGATCCGCTATTCCCTGGCTGCTTATCAAGCAAATTCTTGCCCGTTTCCTTAGGGGACGCGGTCTTTGCCTCCGGCTTCAGCTTGTCTCGTGCTGATGTGCCGGGAACTTCCGCGGCTTTTGCTTTCTTGGGAAGTTCCTGCTTGCGTAAAGGAGTATCTGCCAGAGGTTTTGGAATAACCGCAGCTGGCGGCTTGTCCTCACTCTTGGAGGCGGATGCTCGAGCTTCACGCTGCTCACGGGCCATCATCGCTTCTTTCATTTGCTCCCGGAGAGATTCTCCTACAGCAATAATATCCTGGGAGTTGGAAATGGATGGCTTACGTATGAAATCAAATGCTCCTGACTCCAGCGCCATAATCGTTTCCTTCATGCCCTGCTCATTGATTCCTGAGAGCATGATCACCGGCAGCGGACGCTGGGCCATTATTATTTTCAGCGCCTCCAGGCCGTTCATTTCCGGCATCTCCACATCCATCGTTACCAGATCCGGAGAAAGCTGATTCACTTTCTCAATAGCTTCACGGCCGTTTGAAGCCGTAGCGGTGACCTGGAAGTTCGCGTCATTTTCAATTAAATCGGAAATGATCTTGCGCATAAATGCAGAATCATCAACAACCAAAACTTTATATGGCTTCATATCATTTCCACCTCTGCTCCTCTAATTCAGAACAATTATTATTTACGCTTCAACCACCTGTTGATAAATCCCTTTATGCCCTCTACCTTGCTTGGTTCCGCTGAATCCGCGGCCAAATAGTTTTGGGCAAGCCGCTGTACGTCTTTGGCTGCTGCACTGTTCGGAAAAGCCACTGAGAATGGAACTTGTTTCTTAACTGCCTGAACAACATGTGCATCACTACTCATATACCCGAGAAAAGGAATATCTAATTGTAAAAAGCGGCTTGCCGCCATGCGGATTTTGTCGCTGGTTGCTTTCGCTTCCCTTTCGTCTCCTGCTTGGTTCACAATCAGTCTAAAGGAAGTTTCGGGAAAGGAATTATGCACTACCTTCATCAATGCATATGCATCAGTTATAGCTGTAGGCTCAGGGGTTGTTACCACAAGGCAATCATCCGCCGAGCTAATAAATTTGAGTGTTTCTTTAGAAAGTCCTGCCCCCGTATCGAACAGGATAAAATCCATAGTATCAGCAATTTGCGCAATCTGTGTTGTAAAGTAATTCAAATCTGATTCCGAGAGAGAAAACAGCTCATCCATACCCGATCCGCCTGCAATGAATTGTAGACCGCCTGGGCCCGTCTGAATAATTTGTCCGATATCCGCCTCTCTTTTCAGCAGATGGTACAAATTATATTTAGAAGAGACACCCATTAACACGTCTATATTGGCCATTCCGATATCGGCGTCGAACAATAGTACCTTACGGCCCATGGCCTTCAGCGCTAATGCAAAGTTCAGCGTGAAATTCGACTTTCCGACACCGCCTTTTCCACTGCATACGGTGATGATTCTGGCGGAAACCCCGTCTTTGGGCACGAGTTTGGTGTCCTTGTTGGACACCAGCTGTCTCAAGGATTGCGCCTGATCCATTACGCCCCTCCTGTTCCCAGCAACATCCCTGATAGCTGCTCTTTGGTAGCCATTAGCAGGTCATCTGGCACATTCTGGCCATTCGTTATATAAGACAGCATAAGAGGGAAGTCATTCAGAACATTAAATAGCGGACCATAGCTTCCTGTCTCGTCCAGCTTTGTGAAGATAACCTTGTCAAGCTGGTAACGGCCGAAATGCTCGGCGATCGTCTTCATATCGCGGCTTTTTGAGGTCAGGCTGAGTACAAGGAAAGTTTCACTCTTAAGTTCCTTGGCCAGCAGGCTCTGAAGTTCAGCGACGAGCATCTCATTGCGGTAATTCCGTCCTGCCGTATCCATCAAAACGAGGTCACAGCTCTCCAGGCGGAACAACGCTCTTTGCAAATCTCCCGGGGACTGAACAACCTCCAGCGGAATATTCAGTATCGATGCATACGTGCGCAGCTGCTCCACCGCGGAAATCCGGTAAGTGTCGGAGGTAATGAGGCCGACCTTCCTGCCTTGTCTAAACAGCTGCTCTGCCGCCAGCTTGGCGATTGTTGTTGTTTTGCCCACTCCGGTTGGCCCGGCAATGTAAACAATCCGCGTATCCGCCGCAATTCCGTTTGCAATACGGCCTGACAAAAATTCATCCACCTGAGCTTTCAGCATTTCACCGAATTGATCAGGAGCTCCGGTACGCCCCTCATCATTCCAGCGGGTAAACACATTGCTGATCCATTCCTCCACCAGCACCGGGTCAGTCTCCTGGTCCAGTAAACGGATCTTAAGCTGTTCCAGCTGCTCGGGCAATTCCACTCCGCTTGAAGAGTAGCGGGCGATACGTTCCATCCAATGCTTCATGTCCCTGATTTCGCGAAGGACATCACTTTCCGCTACCGAGACTGCGGGAGGATTGGGTTCAGCACCAAAGTTCTCGTAAAGTGCCTTGACCGAACCAGGCTGTTCCTTCGGAGCAGAGGCCTGCATTGCATATGCAAGCTCTCTATCCAATTCCTCTTTCTGTTCCTCAACAGCAGTTACGGTTGCAGTTGCAGGCAGAACGGCTACATTCCCGCCTGCCTCAGCAATCCCGGAGGCTTCCGATATGGCAGCGGCAATTTCAGCAAAGCTCCGGCCAGCAGCAGGCTCCTTCGTGAGCGATGCTGACGGTGATGATGCTGTGGCGGCTTTCTGATAGGCCTGTGGCACTGCACTACGCGGAACATTCAGCGATTGTACAGGGGCCTTATCAGGTACTGCCGGCTTCCGTACCTCTTCTACTGCGGCTACAACTTCAATTTTTTTCTTTTTAAACATGCCCATAAATCCGCCGACTTTAACTTCCTTGGTGCTTAGGATGACGGCATCGCTTCCTAGCTCGCTGCGGATGGAATGCATGGCGTCAGGCATCGTATCGACCACATAACGCTTCACTCTCATAAGTTCACCACTCCAACGCTTTGAATTTCGATATTAGGTTCCAGTTCGCTGTAGGACAACACCGGAATATCCTGCATCGTCCGCTCAATAACCTGCCGCAAATACATACGAATGGTCGGTGAAGTCAGTACGATAGGCTGCTGCCCGGACTGAAGCAAACGGTTGATCTGTTCCGTAAGCCGCTGATACACGGTTTGTGTCGAAACCGGATCCAGTGCCAGATAGCTGCCCTGTTCCGTTTGCTGCACACTTTCGGAAATTTTCTTCTCCAAATTAGGTCCGACAGTAATTACACGCAGCGTCTCTCCCACTTGGGAAAACTGCTGTGTAATCTGTCTCGACAACGACTGGCGTACATACTCGGTCAGGATATCAGGATCTTTGGTGTAAGTACCATAGTCAGCCAGCGTTTCGAAGATCGTCACCAAATCGCGGATCGAAATCTTTTCACGCAGCAGCTTGCCGAGCACCTTCTGAACATCACCAATTGCCAGTACCGAAGGAATAAGTTCATCAACCAGCACGGGGTAATTCTCCCGGAGATTGTCGACCAGCTGTTTGGTTTCCTGACGTCCTAGCAGCTCATGCCCATGACGTTTGATCAGCTCCGTCAAATGCGTAGCAACCACGGAAGGCGGATCAACTACAGTGTAGCCGGATAATTCCGCCCGTTCTTTCACCGATTCGTCAATCCAAAGTGCCGGAAGTCCAAAAGATGGTTCAACAGTCTCAATACCGTTTATAGATTCATCATCATAACCGGGACTCATGGCAAGATAGTGATTAAGTAATAATTCACCACCGCCGACATTATTCCCTTTAATTTTTATGACATATTCATTCGGTTTTAGCTGAATATTGTCGCGAATACGAATAACAGGCACCACAAGTCCCATTTCTAGGGCACATTGTCGCCTAATCATGATAATTCTGTCGAGTAAATCTCCGCCCTGACCTGTATCGGCCAGAGGAATAAGTCCGTAACCGAACTCAAATTCAATGGGATCCACTGTAAGCAAGTTAATGACGCTCTCCGGACTCCGCACTTCTTCAATCTGCTTCTCCTCGACCAGTTGTTCCTCGGCAATTTGTTTTTGGTTTGCCTTCTGGCCCATGCTGTAAGCCGCATATCCCATAAGTGCTGCCAGGGGCAAGGTAGACATTACTGTAATCGGAGTGAAGAACCCAAGGAAGGCAATTGTCGCCGCAACGATATACAAGAGCTTCGGATAGGACAATAATTGGCCTGTTAAATCCTCTGCCAGGTTTCCTTCTGACGCCGCCCGTGTAACGATCAAACCGGAAGCGGTTGAAATGAGCAAAGCAGGAATTTGGCTGACCAGTCCATCACCAATTGTCAGTACGGAATATGTCGAAAGTGCATCCTGAAACGACAGTCCATGAATAGTCATCCCGATGACGAATCCGCCGATCAGGTTGATCAGCAAAATGATGATACTGGCAATTGCGTCACCTTTGACGAATTTACTCGCACCATCCATTGCTCCGAAGAAGTCAGCTTCGCGTTCAACGTTCCGGCGGCGTTCCCGTGCCTGCTGTTCATTAATCATCCCTGCATTCAAATCAGCATCAATACTCATTTGTTTACCGGGCATCGCGTCCAATGTAAACCGGGCGCCTACTTCAGCAACACGTTCCGAACCTTTGGTAATAACAATGAACTGCACAACAACCAGAATTAGAAAGACGATGAATCCGATAGCGATTTGTCCCCCGGCAATCCAGCTGCCGAACGTGGCAACAACTTCACCCGCATGACCATCTTTAAGAATCAGCTTGGTAGTGGAAATGTTGAGTGCGAGACGGAATAACGTTGTGATCAACAGCAAAGAAGGAAAAATCGAAAATTGCAGCGGATCCCTTGTATTCATTGCGACCAAAATAATGGTTAGTGCTATCGAAATATTGACAATCAGCAGTACATCCAGAAGCCAGACCGGGATGGGCAGAATCATCATAAGCACAATACCGATAACGCCCAGTAGAACTGTTAGATCTTTAGCTTTCAATGTCCTTTACCTCCCCCGGCTTATCTCCTCTTACCTTTAAGCTTGTATACATAGGCCAGCACTTCGGCAACCGCCTGGAACAGATCGGCAGGAACGACATCGCCAATTTCTGCTCTTTGGAATAATGCCCGTGCCAGCGGCTTGTTCTCCATAGTCACAACACCATGCTCCTTAGCCAGCTCTCGAATGCGGAGCGCCACATAATCCTGGCCTTTGGCTATAATCTGCGGAGCCTCCATTTTGGAACCGTCATATTTAAGGGCAACGGCAAAGTGCGTAGGATTCGTAATGATCACATCCGCCTTTGGCACTTCCTGCATCATCCGCTGCATTGCCATTCGGCGTTGGCGCTCCCTGATCTTCCCTTTAATTAAGGGATCGCCCTCCATCTTTTTGTATTCATCTTTAATGTCCTGCTTGGACATTTTCAGACTTTTTTCATGTTCGTACTTCTGGTACATATAATCGAGAACTGCCATAATAAACAATACAGCTGCTATTTTGATGCCAAGATTCATGGTCATCTTTGCAGTGAAACGGTATACACCCTCCGCATTCACATGTGAAAGAGCGGCAAAACTCTCTTTCTCTCCCCAAAGCGTGCTATAAACCAGATAGGCAATCAGCACCAGTTTAAAGACGGATTTCAGGAATTCCACAAACGAACGCATGGAAAATATATTTTTGAACCCTTTGATTGGATTAATCTTGCTGAACTTAGGCGTAATCCCTTCACCTGAGGCCATAAAGCCAACCTGTGCAAAATTTACGACAAGTGCGAGTAAGAAGGTAATCCCGAGCAGCGGGGCCAGCAGAATCAGTATCTGCAGACCATACTCGTTGAACATCTTGGACACATTTTCGGCTGTTACTTCCATCATCATGCGATTCTGAAAAACATCCAAATAGAGACTCATAAAACGTTCTTTCATGAAACTTCCGAACATCGTCAGACTAAGCAGCGCCGAAAACAATACAACGGCACCGGATAGTTCGGCACTTTTGGCTACCTGACCCTTTTTACGGGCATCCTGACGTTTTTTCGGGGTGGCTTTCTCTGTCTTATCCCCCCCAAAATGCTGAAGATCCAGTTTATATCGTTTCGGCTTCGGCATAACACTCTCTCCTTACAGTCACCTAAGGACTCTTCCCCATAAGCCCCAGCAAATTTTGCATGGACTCAAACATAATGTCGAAGAGATTCTGGAACAACGCAGCCAGACTCGGCATCAGAATAAGAAGCAGCGCAAGACCTATAATAATTTTGAGCGGTACCCCGATGACGAATACATTATATTGCGGAGCGGTTCTTGCCAGAAAGGCCAAACCGATATCCGTAAGAAACAGCGCGGTAACCAAAGGTGCCGACATTTGAAAGGCCAGCATAAAAGATTGGGCAAAAGAGCGGACCAGAAATTCTGAAAGACTGCCATTGATCATTTTGACAAACAAATCGTTGTCTAGAGGCACCCAGTTATAGCTGTATACGATCGCATTCAGCAAGTAATGATGTCCATTCATGCTCAGAAACAGCAGCAGGGCGATCATGTACTTAAAGTTACCTATGATTGGGGCTGATGCTCCAGTCATTGGGTCAATGACGTTGGCAATCCCAAACCCGATTTGAATATCAATGAAGGACCCGGCCGTCTGAATCGTCATAAACATCAGATAGCCGATGAACCCGAGCAGCAAACCTATCAACGCTTCCCTGGCCACTAGCAAAATGTAGGTGAGGTCCTGCGGAACAACAATGCCGGTCCCCCTTGAGCTGAAGACAACTAAGGCGACAAAAAAGGACAATCCGATTTTGAAAGTTGCCGGTAGACTCTGAGAAGAAAACACTGGTATTACAACAAAAAAGGCGGAAATTCGACAAAAAATCAACAGAAAGACGGGAAAACTTTGCAGAAGGGTCTCCATATCCATAGTCTTAACCGATATACATGTAGAGACTGCCCAATATTTGACTGGTGAAGTCTACCAGCTTCGTAATGATCCAAGGGCCGAACAGCAGTAATGCGAGCAGTACGGCGACGATTTTGGGAACGAACGCAAGCGTCTGCTCCTGAATCTGGGTTGTAGCTTGGAAAATACTGACTATCAGTCCTACCACCAGACCAAGAATCAGCATGGGAGCGCTTGTTTCCAGCACCAAATATACGGCTTGGCCGGCTAGACCGATAATAAACTCCGTATTCATCCCTTATGCCTCCTCTTATACGTCAGGTGTTAAAACTCATCAGCAGTGATTTTACAACTAAGTACCAGCCGTCTACCAGTACGAAGAGCATTATTTTGAACGGTAATGAAATCATGACCGGAGGCAACATCATCATCCCCATGGCCATCAGTGTACTCGAAACTACAATATCAATGATCAGAAAAGGTATAAAAATCATGAAGCCCATTGTAAACGCCTTTTTCATTTCACCAATGGCAAAAGCCGGCACCATCACTGTCAACGGAATATCATTGTACGTGGCGGGTTTGACCGTGGCATTGTTACCCGTGTAATTCATAAACAAAAGCAGATCTTTGGTGTTCGTCTGTTTGAACATGAATTCCTTCATCGGTTCGGCTGCTTTATTAAGCGCTTCGGACTGAGTTAAGGTACCTTTCATGTACGGCTGCAGCGCCGTTTCATTCACCTGTGCAAGTGTAGGCGACATTATGAAGAGAGTAAGAAAAAGCGCCAACCCTACAAGCACTTGGTTCGGAGGCATCTGCTGTGTACCGAGTGAGGTTCTGACGAAACCCAATACGATGACGATCCGTGTAAAGCTGGTCATTAGAACAAGAAAAGCCGGGGCTACACTCAGAACTGTCACAAGTAGCAGTATAGAGATGGAACTGGTACCCCCGCTGCTTGAACCGTTACTGTCGCCAACTTGAATATTAATGTTCGGTATAGGATCAGCGTGTATCGGATGCAAAAGCAAAACACTGAACATACCGAGCAGCAGAAAAGAAAGAATCAGCTTTTTTTTCATAAATCCCTCGACTCATCTTTAAGTGCATCATCCCGGAGAAGCTCTTCCATTTTTTCGTTGCGCTCAGGTGCAAGTGCAAGCTTGGATTGCAGGGTCTCATAAAAAGAGGATGTTTCACTAAGTTCGATTTCCTGAGATGGAACCTCACCGCGCACCTTGGCTTTGATTTTGGAAATGAGCGGCACCAGAAAGTTGTTCTGTCCTGACGACTCTTCTTCAAACGTAGAAATGATAAGTGCCACTTCCGCCGGGTCCGTGATTTTATCCAACATGGATATATTCTCACCGACCCCGATCATGTAAAGGCTGCCGCCGATTTCAATAATCTGCACAGACTTATTGGGGCCCAGTCCGAGCGCACCCAGCGTTCGGATGGAGCGCCCGCTCATTAACGTCTGATTGCGGCGGCCAAGAAAACGGATCAGCAGCACTATAAGAATGACGATTGCCGCAAGGACAAAAATAACGTTGAGCAAATTCAGCAGGGGGTTACTGTTTCCCAGCGGTTCGCTGTTAGCCGGCATGTCTGATTCCTACACGCCCAGCGTTTTGTTGATTGCTTCAATAACACGGTCTGCCTGGAACGGTTTAACGATAAAGTCCTTGGCACCCGCTTGAATCGCGTCAATGACCATAGCCTGCTGACCCATGGCTGAACACATGATGACCTTGGCATTGGCATCTACTTTTTTAATTTCTTTAAGGGCGGCAATTCCGTCCATTTCAGGCATGGTAATATCCATCGTGATCAGATCCGGACGCAGTTCTTTAAACTTCTCAATAGCCTGCGAACCGTCCTGGGCTTCACCCACTACCTCAAATCCGTTCTTTGACAAAATATCCCGGATCATCATTCTCATAAATGCTGCATCGTCCACGATTAGAATTCGGTTAGCCATTTTTAAAAAATCCTCCCTAAGTATGCTTATTGTAATTTTTGAATTCGGTCCCACTGGCTGACGATATCCGTAACGCGAACTCCGAAGTTTTCGTCGATAACTACGACTTCACCCTTGGCAATGAGCTTGTTGTTCACCAGAATGTCAACAGGCTCACCAGCCAGCTTGTCCAGCTCGATAATCGAACCTTGCGACATTTCCAGAATATCTTTGATCTGCTTCTGGGTCCTTCCTAATTCTACGGTCACTCTCAGTGGTATGTCCATCAATAAATTTAAATTATTTTCATCAATATTGCCAAAGGCTCCTGCGCTAAGATTAGCGAATTGAACAGGCTGTACATTTACATTGCGTCCAAGAGGCGGCGCCTGCGGTGGAACCTGTCCGTAAGGCATTCCCTGAGGCGGTACTCCATATGGCGGCACGCCCGGCATTTCATAAGCAGGCATTCCTGCCGGTGGATAATAATAGCCTCCTTCAGGCATCCCCGGATAAGGCGGCATTCCCTGAGGCGGATATTGCGGCGGCACTTCACCAGGTCCAGGCGGCGTCTGCTGCGCTGGAGGTGCTGCAGGAGCCTGGGCAGGTGCAGGTGCAGGCGCTGGTGCAGCAGACTTGTCTGCT
Organism: Paenibacillus sp. FSL H3-0321; assembly: GCF_038002865.1. Taxonomy (NCBI): domain Bacteria; kingdom Bacillati; phylum Bacillota; class Bacilli; order Caryophanales; family Paenibacillaceae; genus Paenibacillus; species Paenibacillus sp. FSL H3-0321. The sequence goes on from NZ_JBBODH010000001.1 coordinate 1,055,056, forward strand.
GTCGACACAGCCGCTTCCTGATCCGCCTGGCTGACATCACCGAGCAGCATGCTGACCATATCCTTGGCGAACTGAACCGGCAAAAGCTGCATAATCGTGGAGTCGATAAGATCCCCAATCTTCAGTCGGAAGGAAATTTGAATCAAAGTTTCGTCATCCGGAAGACTGCCTACCCCTTCTCCACTCGACATATTCAGGATATCAATTCCCGGAGGCGAGATGTTGACAAACCGGTTGAAGATCGTTGACATGGAGGTAGCAGATGAGCCCATCATCTGGTTCATTGCTTCCTGCACGGCGCTGATATGAATTTCATTCAGCTCTTCATCCTTGGGTTCTCCTTCACCGCCAAGCATTAAGTCGGCAATGACTTGCGCATCCCTGATCTTGATTACCAGTGAGTTAATGCCTTGAAAACCATCCACGTACTGTACATGTACGGCAACATGAGGTTTAGGAAAAGCTTCCTCAAACTGTCCGCGGGTAATGATGGACACTTGCGGAGTCGTAATATCAACCTTCTTACCCAGCAAAGTGGAAAGTGCAGTCGCTGCACTGCCAAATGTAATATTGCCGATTTCCCCCAGCGCATCCTGCTCAAATGGTGTCAGGTAATCATCAACTGTCTTTTCCTGTGGTTCCATTGAGCCTTCCGCGGACTGTCTGAGAAGAGCATCGATCTCTTCTTGGGATAAATAGTCTTTACTCGTCAAACTCTTCAGCTCCTTCACTGACAATCTCGTCTATTTGCACAGCTACACGATCTTTAATCATCCCTGGACTTCCAATGAATTTCAGCTTGTCCCCTACTTTGATCGACAGCCCGGAATCCACGGTCTTATTGAGAGAGATTACGTCGCCGACGCTAAGCCCGAGAAATTCAGCTATGGATAACCTGGATTCACCCAGCTCTGCAACTATAGGCAGCTGCGCCCTGTGAACTCTCGAACGGATAGATTCAAGTTCAACCTCGTCCCGCACCTTCTTCTCAGAAACAAACCATTGGTGCACGGACAGCCTAGTCATAATCGGCTCCAGTACGACATGAGGGATACATAGATTGATCATCCCGGTAGTGTCGCCTATTTTGGTGCTTAACGAGATCAGCGCAATCGTTTCATTCGGTGATACAATCTGCATGAACTGCGGGTTCGTCTCCAGAGCTTCCATCCGTGGATTAATATCCAGAACCGTCTTCCAGGCTTCCTGTAGACTTTCAAAACATCTGCTGAAAATCCTCTCCATGATAGTTGTTTCAATTTCGGTCAGTGCATTAATCTTGCTTGGTGCCGTTCCAAAACCGCCCAGTAGCCTATCAAGCATGGCAAAGGCAATATTCGGATGCACCTCCATGACCATTCGTCCCTCCAGCGGTTCCGCTTCGAAAATATTCAAAATCGTCATTTTTGGAATGGAACGGATGAACTCATCATAAGGGAGCTGCTCTACTTGAACGACACTGATCTGCACAAAGGTACGCAATTGGGCCGAAAAGTACGTCGTAAGATAGCGGGCAAAGTTATCATGAATCCGCGTAATGCTGCGGATATGATCTTTCGAGAAGCGCACGGCCCGTTTGAAATCGTAAGAGCGGATTTTTTTCTGGGTTTCTTCTTTTTTAAGTTCGTCGGCATCCATTTCACCGGATGAAAGTGCGGCAAGCAGAGCATCAATTTCATTTTGTGATAGTACATCAACCAATTCAATCACCCCCCATCAAACAATTAAACCCGCCAGCAGCTAAATAGAAGCCATAATGAATTTAGTGAATTCGATCTGGGTTATAGACCCTTCAGTCAAATTCTTGTTGATTATATTCACCAGCTTGCTGCTGATTTGATCTTTGCCGCTAGCACCATTGAGATCCTCTGGCTTGGTATCGGCAATCGCCTTAATAATTAGCGGCGTGATCTTAATAGCTTTTATCTTTTCGAATTCTTCCTTGGACTTCGCTGTATCCAATTGGAACGCGATGTCTACTGAAAGGATGTAATCGGGATCGGCAAGATTAGTTTTGATATCGGTGATTTGCGCCGTCAGTTCGACGATTTGATCAGCACTCATTCTGTTGGTTTCCACATTTTGAACTGCCGCTTTCACATCATTCGCATCGCTTGGGAAGATCTTATCCATTAGTAAAAATGCAGCTACTACGATGAGTGTTACCGCAAGTAAAATTGTAATGAGCCACGGCATCATCTTTTTCATGAGAGCTCCTCCATAGACTGGACTTTAATGGTGGCAGCATATGTGCCTATGTCCCTGTTATAATCTCGGATCTTACGTATGACCTCATCGGCTTTTTCAAGCACGATCAGTCTTTTTCCGGTTACCAGTGTAATGTAAGTATCCGGGCCTTCCTCTACCATTTCTACCAGCAAAGCATTTAAAAACATTGGCGTTCCATTCAATCTTGTTACCGAAATCATAACAGGCCTCCTAACAAAAATAGAGGGAGGAGTTCCTCCCCCAAGACTTCACAATACAGCAAGTTTATGATTATGGTTTAAAAATTAACGCTTGAGGTTAACAACTTCCTGAAGGACTTCATCAGAAGTTGTAATAATCCGTGAGTTCGCCTGAAAACCGCGCTGGGTTACGATCATTTCAGTAAACTCACCCGTCAGATCGACATTGGACATTTCTAGCTGACCGGAGACGATTTTCCCTGTACCTGCTTCCGCATCATTCGGAGTCGTTATCACAAGCTCACCATCGGCATTCGCATTCAATGTCATGCGATACAGATTACCGCCGATTTTTTCCAAACCTTGCGGATTGCTTACTTTAGCCATACCGATTCTAACGCCCGGCTCAGTTGTTCCGTCAGCCATCGTCTGTACGATGGTGCCGTCGCTGGAGATTGAGAACGCCGTTACTTCCGCTGCAAGTTGAATAGCCTCGCCATCGGAATTCAGAACATGCAGTCCATCGGAAGTGATCAGGTTGCGGGCTGCATCCATATGGAAATCACCTGCACGGGTCAGAAAAGGAGTCTCCTGATCATCCGAAAGTCTAACCACGAAGAAGCCGTCTCCGTCAATCCGCAGGTCGGTAGGATTGTTGGTAGTCATGGCACTGCCCGCCAGATGCATGGTGTCTACGGAACCGATGCTTACTCCAAGGCCAATCTGCTGCGCATTGACCCCGCCTTGACCGCCTTCAACCGGAGCAGTAACACCTGATACGGTTTGGCTCATGATGTCTTTGAACATTACGCGGCCCGATTTGAAACCGAGTGTGTTCACATTGGCGATGTTATTGCCGATGACATCCAGCTTGGTTTGAAATCCGCGCATACCTGAAACACCTGAATACATAGATCTTAACATGATTAATATCCTCCCGGATTATAGAGTCAACTGACCCATAATTTATAATGTAATTCATAATTGAGCTGTAGACACGTCAGTCGGTCGGCGTCTACTCCGGCTCTCCCGATAGGACCGGCCGGTTTATGAGATAATAACTGCACTATCAATTTGTGTGAACACATTGTCCTTCATAGAGCTTCCATCCATAGCCGTGACTACAGTACGGTTAGGCACACTGACGATTAGAGCCATATCCTTCATTAATATCAAGGATTCTTTGCTACCCTTGGCTGCAGCTTTATCCACTGCCGAAGAGATCTCATCCAATTGACGGGTTCCAAGTTCAATCCCCCGTTGCTCCAGTCGTTTCGCGGCATGATTGCTGAATTTCAGTAAATTCCGCTGAAGCACACTTTCAAATGAAGCTTCTGTTTTGACCGTATTCTTTGCTGCCTGCTGTCGCTGTAGAGCCTGCGGATGTACACTTGAGGGATACAGTTGTCCTATAGTCAACCTGTCGCTCATATTGCCCCCCCGCTCTCCCCTGCGTCGTCTTGAGTCTTGTCGCTCACAGTTTCCACTTTAGATGCTGCATTCTGGATTTGTGTAATGTCAGTTAAAGCAATTCGCTCAGTGCCTACAACTGCATATTGCACACCTTTATTGACAACGATGGATTCTACATTGCCTGTCTTTGGAAGTTTGGTTTCCGTATCAGTCCAGGTGATATCCTTTCCGATCAATCCGGAGACCGAACCAAGCGACTGACTCATAGCCGTCATTTGGGTCGAAATATTCATAAGTTGCTCTACCGATGAGAATTGAGCCATCTGGGCGATAAATTCTTTATCCTCCATAGGCTGCGTGGGATCCTGATTCTGCAATTGAGTCATGAGGATTTTCAAGAACTGATCCTTGCCCAGGACGGAGCTGCCTGTTGTTTTCTTGCTGCTGTCAGGAACTACATAATTCCATTGATCTTTGGTAGTCGTTATCGGAGTCGTTGATTCCATTTCATTTCACCTCACTTTTTTCAAAAATTAAGCTTTGGCTGAGAAGCCTCCGCCTTCGTTACGGATATCCTCCTGGCCGTTTGCTACCCAATCCTTCCATTCCCCATTAAGCTCTGCGGCAAGTACCGCATCAGCAATTTCCTCACGGCGTTCCTTGGAGCGACCATCCTGCTGTTGCCCTCCGGAAGCCGATTGACGTCCCTGCTGCCCGTTGAACTGGGAAAGAAGCGCTGAATTCTGCGAAACTTCCAATTTCTCGACCTGAAGTCCTTGAGACTGTAATGCGCTGCGCAATTGACTCATCTGCTGCTCAAGCATATCTTTGGCTCCGGAATGCTCAGTCAAGAACTGGGCAATCAAATTGCCGTTTTGCATCGTAATCTTAACATCTACTTGTCCCAAATTTTCCGGAAAAAGCGTGATTGTAGCTTCAGCTACCCCGCCTTTTTTTAGAATTTCTAGTTTCCCCGTGATCATTGTGTCCATTTCTTGAGCAAATTGATGAACGGGTACTTGGACTGTTGCTGCCTTCAGCGGTGCTGTAATACCGCCTCTAAGCGACAATTGTCCTGCAGTCACGACATTATTCTCATCTGCAGTCCCATTGATCTCGGGCAAAGCTTCTTCTAAGGTTCCGGCTGGTTTAACCTCCGCTCCGGTCTTGGAGGCCGGTGTTGTGATCAACTCTGCCTCAGCAGCACCTATATTTGTTACAGGCGTAAGCGGATCTGCACTCTCAACGTTAGCAGCAGTTGTGGCAGCGGCATTGCCGACAGTTTGTACAGGTGCCTTAGCTTCGAAATGAAATACAAGCTTGTTATTCTCAGCAGCAGCCTGTTGTTTCAAAGTCACAGCAGGAGTATTGCTAAGGATTGTTGCCTCTACCGTTTTTGCCTTATTATCCGGTATAGAAGTTTCTGCCCGAGTTAACTCTTTAGCAATAACGTTATTTTCTACGGCTGATGCCTCCGCATGGATAACTGGTTTTGACTTAAGTTTACTCTCAGAAACGGCAGCTTGGGCCATAATGACCGTGAACTCGTTCAACAACTCAATACCCTCGGCCGCATTTTTTTCATTCCCGGTAACGGACGACTGCTGAATCAGATTCACTAGACTAGTAAGGTCATCCTGAACAACAAAACGCACAGTCTCTGAGTTCTGGGCAAGCGGAGATAAGCCCGATGCAGGGTCAATGTCCATGTTTGCTGCACCAGTCTCAGCAGGGTTGTTACTGCCGGACAGCAGTGCCGATACCTGAATCAGCCAGCCTTGCAGGGCAGCGAGCAAAGCAGGGTCAGTGCTGATATTGTCATCCAGCTTCTCAATATCCTGCAAAAGCCCTTCCAGCTGCTTAGAGCTCTCGGAACTTTCTGCAGCCTTACCGCCCAGCGATTGACCAGCTTCTTCCCCCGTCGAGCTTGCGCTATTCAGCAAACCCTGCAGCAATGAAGCCAGATTGCCCAGTAAAGGCGTCTCTGTTTCCTTTGCAGTTCCTCCAGTCATACTCTGAACTAGAGTCTGGGCAAAAGGCATTGCCGTTGTTGTTCCGTTTGCAGCAGTTGCTCCACCAAGGGCTGAAGCTGCTCCGGTTGCAGCAGAAGAAGTTCCTGCCGATGTTGTCAGGTTACCGCCAGAAAGTGATGGAACGACTAAACTCATTATTTTTCACCTCCTTTCAAGTGTTATTTACCACCCATCAGCCGATTTACAATTTTGGCAGTTTGAGCGCTGTTTTTCTTCGTCATCTCGCCTAAGATCGAGGATCTTACACTGTCACTCACCGTGTTCAATATCGTAATCACCTTATCAGGGCTAATACTGTACATTGAACCAAGCAAGGTTGCCGCTTCCGTCGCAGGCATAGACGTGAATGTCTGGCTGAGCTTGTCCTTATTGAGATTAGCGGTTGAAGTTGTTGTGGCCACACTAGCCTCATTCTGCTTCAACCTCGATTGAAGGGCTGCAATAGCCATATCGGTAGAATCTGTCGTTTCTTTTAGCTTAATCGAGACATCTGCAGCCTTTTTAGGATCCATTTTTTCCAGAATCGCTGTTTTGCTGGCTTTACTCATGGCGCTGAACACTTGAACCATTTCTTCAGTAGTTAAATTCTCCATAATCGGAGCTGCCTTGGAGGCTTTCATTCCCGCATACAGCTTGGCTAATTCAGCGACCTTCACTTCATACGGATCTTCCGTCTCCTCAGGAGCAACCTCCGCAGCTGCAGCTTCTTCCTTCATACCGTCAATCTGCTTTTGGAGCGCCTGAACCTGGGTTTCCTGAGTCGTTTTTTCTTCGGTCACCTGCTGCAGCTGTTTGGCCTGCTCAGCAACCTGGGCCTTCAGTTTTTTGATCGTTGTTTCCGAACTTGCCTCCTGCTCTTCGCTTTGCGCTTCAGGATCAGTGGCAGTCTCGCTCCCCGGTTCGGCGGGAGGATCAGGAATCACTTTTTCGATAAAAGGGATCTTGTTTCCGATTGCCAGCACGTTGTTGCGGATATCCATATTAAATAGAGTCAACAACACACCAAGCAGTACGAGAGTGAATATGATCGGAATCATTAAGAACAAAAACCGCTCGAATTTACCTGCTGACTCTTCATTTTCAAATTCCATATCATTGTTAGCCACTAGCGGAAACCTCCCGGGTTAGAGGGATTTCATCGCGAAGCGGACGGTAGCCATCTCATCCAGTTCGTTTTGTTCCCGTAAAATCATATTCTGCTGAAATATAGTCTGAGCCTTGTCTTTGGCTTTCAGCCAAACCTTCTCATCAAGGACCTTAGTGCTAAGATGATCCTGCTTATGCTGCACCTCTACATGAGCCCGGCGGATATCCAAATGCTTGCGGGCGATACAGGTATCCAGATAATCCATGTAATCCTGCATCTCTCGAATCTTGGCCATCGGTGTCTTTTGTTCGGCTGCACTTTGCAGGGACAGCATCAGTGTGCTGCGCTGAGAGATTAATTCATCAAGACTTTTTTCCTGGGCTTGCAATTCTCCGAGCGCACTTGAAAGCATCCACTCTGCCTGTGTTTTTTCGTTGCCTTTCAAGTCCACAACTTTTTGAAAAGTATAATGGAACCTCACTGCTGATCAACTCCTCGAGAACTGTGAAATTAATGATTGTTGAACCTCGGCCAGCGTCACTTTTTCGTTAACTTTCTGTTTCGTGAAATCCCAGATGCTGTCGATATAATGCATCGACTCATCAATCTGGGCATTGGAGCCTCTCTGATAGGCACCGATATTGATCAAGTCCTCTGAATCCTTATATACCGCCATAAGTCGTTTTACATTCTCGGCCGCGTCAATTTGCTCCTCGGGAGCAATATCCTTCATTACACGACTGATGCTGGCCAGTACATCAATTGCAGGAAAGTGACCTTTATTCGCGATATTCCGGTTGAGCACAATATGTCCGTCGAGTATACCCCGCACAGCATCGGCGATGGGTTCATTCATATCGTCACCATCCACCAGCACTGTGTAAAAAGCGGTAATGGAACCCGTTGGCCCTGTTCCCGCCCGTTCCAGCAGCTTGGGCAGACTGGCAAATACGGAAGGGGTGTAACCTCTCATTGCAGGAGGTTCGCCTACCGCCAGCCCTACTTCGCGCTGTGCCATGGCGTAACGTGTTACCGAATCCATCATCAGCATCACATTCAGTCCCCGGTCGCGGAAATATTCAGCAATCGTTGTGGCGATCAGCGCACCTTTGATCCGTATGAGTGCCGGCTGGTCGGATGTGGCAACAATAACTACCGAGCGCTGCAGACCTTCCGGCCCTAAATCACGTTCAATGAAATCCAGCACTTCCCTGCCCCGCTCACCGATAAGGGCAATCACATTCACGTCCGCCGAAGTATTGCGGGCGATCATGCCCATTAGAGTACTCTTACCAACGCCGGACCCTGCAAAAATCCCTACCCGCTGACCTTTGCCGATCGTAAGCAGACCGTCGATCGCCCGGACGCCAATACTGATGGGCTCATGCACCCGGGGACGATTCAGCGGATTGGACGGAATATTGAAGGTTGAGCTATGCGGCATCCGGGCCGGAATCAATGAGCCGTCAAGCGGCTGGCCCAATCCATCGAGCACCTTACCAAGCAGTTCGGAACCAACCTGAACGCTCAACGGTTTGCCTGTACCAACAACATCACAACCGGGGCCTATCGCCTGCAATTCTCCAAGAGGCATCAGCAGCACTTTATTATCGCGGAAGCCTACAACTTCAGCTTGCAGCGGCTTATTGCCTTTGGAAGGATAGATGTAGCAGACATCACCGATGCTGGCATCCGGCCCTTCTGACTCAACCATCAGCCCGATCACCTGGGTAACCTTCCCGTTAATTCTTACAGGGTCGAAATTACGCAGCTGTTCTTTATATCGCCCACTGTCAAGCATCGTCTTCCCCATTTCTGTGCTCCTCGGTGTCCAATGCGATTCGAACCAGCTCTTTCTTGATTTCTGCAAGCTGAGTGTCGATTCGTGCATCAATACTGCCGAAGGAAGAGCGGATCACACATCCAAGATCCTTGACCGTGGAATCAGGCAGGATTTGCAGTTCGGCCTGCGAATCCACCGCCAGCGCCAATTCTTCCCTGGCCGCATTGACGAAAGCGAACTGCGCAGGTGAAACGCAGAGGGAGATAAGTCCCTGCTCACGTTTACGGGCCAGATTCTTGCGGATCAGATCCAGTGCGAACTGCGGCTCAACCGTCAGCTGCTTGTCCACAATTTTCTCGGCGATACTGCAGCTAAGCTCCACCAGGAAAGGCTCAGCTTCCTGAATAATGACGTCTCTCCCGCGGTATGCTTCTTGAAGAACATTACGTGCTTCTTCCATCATCTCCGCAAGCTTTTGCACCATATCCTGTTCAGCCTGTGTGACGCCTTCCTGGTAACCTTGCTGAAACGCCTCGGCCTTAATAGCTTCTATAAGATGCTCATCCTGCTCCCTGCGCTGCCGCCACCATTCCTCAGCTTCATTCCGTGCCGATTCCACAATATTCTCAGCTTCCTGCGATGCGTTCCGGACCTGTCCTTCAGCGAACTCCTGGGCGTCCTTCAGCATTTGCTTGCGTGCTTGCTCTGCCTCTTCACGGGCCGGGTCCTGATATTGAACCTCTCCTGCTGCTGCTGTTTCTTCGTGAGCCGGCTCTACAACAAGCCCTGCATGGTGCCTGGCTTGTTCCAGCCGCTTAAGCACATCTACGGGAACATATTGAGAATGTTTAATCAGCTTAGACAATGATGTCATCTCCTCCACCACGGGCGATGATAATTTCACCTGACTCTTCGAGTCTGCGGATCGTGCCTACAATGCGGGTCTGTGCTTCCTCAACATCACGCAACCGCACCGGACCCATATATTCCATTTCCTCGCGGAAGCTTTCGGCCATCCGTTTGGACATGTTGCGGAAAATAACATCGCGCACTTCTTCGCTGGCCACTTTGAGTGCAAGCTGCAAATCCGCATTCTCGATATCTTTGATAATGCGCTGGATGGAACGGTTGTCGACATTGACAATATCCTCGAATACGAACATCCGTTTTTTGATCTCTTCGGCCAGCTCCGGATCCTGTATTTCCAGGGAATCCAGAATCGTACGTTCCGTCCCCCGGTCAACACCGTTCAGGATCTGTACGATAGATTCGATACCGCCTGCATTCGTATAATCCTGCGTTACTGTTGCAGAAAGTTTCTGCTCCAGTACGCGTTCGATTTGCGTGACAACCTCAGGTGAAGTACTATCCATAATCGCGATTCTTCTCGCAACTTCAGCCTGCTTCTCTTGTGGTAACGAAGAAAGAATGGAAGCTGCCTGTTCAAACTGCAGATAAGATAATACAAGGGCAATAGTTTGTACATTTTCATTCTGGATAAAGTTTAATATTTGATGCGGATCAGCTTTGCGTGCAAAATCAAAAGGTCTAACTTGCAGCGTTGCCGTCAGGCGGTTAATGACCTCCATAGCCTTGGTTGAACCAAGCGCTTTCTCCAGAATCTCCTTGGCGTAGTTAATACCGCCTTGAGAGATATATTCCTGAGCGAGGCATATTTGGTGAAACTCGGACATGATTGACTCTTTCTCGCCGCTATCCACCTTACGGACATTGGCTATCTCCAGAGTCAGTTGTTCAATCTCCTCGTCTCTTAGATGTTTGAATATTTGCGCTGATACCTCAGGGCCTAGTGTGATAAGCAGGATCGCCGCTTTTTGACGGCCGCTGAGACCCTGCTGGCTAGCTTTTGCCATTAGTTCACCTCTGTTCGTCTGCAAGCCATGTACGCAACAAGTTTACGAATTCATCCGGCTTTTTCTTCGCCAGACTTTCCAACTGCTTGCGAACCTGACTTTCATTCGTCACGCTCTCCAAGTTAATAGAAGGAAACTCGGTAGGAACCTGCAGCGGAATGTCTTCTTCCACTTCTTCTTCTTCTGTCTTCTTGCGGCTGCGGTAAATGAAGTATCCCCCGCCTGCGCCGACCAGCAATGCTGCCGCAGCAATGGCCCAAATCATCCACGTAGCAAGTCCGCCCGACCCTGTATCAGCAGCTGTATCTCCAAATTGTTGCGAGTATACCGAAACTTTTTTGGTCAAATCTGCGTCTGTATAAGTGACTCCTGAATCTGCTAGAGTAGCTCTTACAATATTGGTCAGAATATTCTTAATTGCTGCTGAAGTATTATCATCCAAAATATTTTGTCCTGTAGGTGGTTCAACCGCAACATTTATGGTTAAATCTTTTACAGTATACGGGCTAGCGATAATATCCTTGGTGATCCGGTTCACTTCGTAGTTTCGGGTCTCTGATGATTCTTCAGATGTAGAAGTGCCTGTATTAGTTCCAGATGGATAACCTGAGACATCTTCTGAGCCCGTACCCGCAACGCCTCCGGTAGTATTTCCTTGCCCCGAATAGGAATTGCTGATAATCTGCGAACTGATTTCAATCCCTTTCATATTCTCTGTATCTACCGGAGTAACAAGATCTTCTTTCCGGTTCTCTTTGTCAAAATTTAACTTAGAGAAGACAAGGACATCGACTTTATCTGGTCCTGTGAGCGTAGTTAGGAACTGTTTCACATTTTTCTTAACTTCTTCTTCAAATTTCTTTTGAAGAGCAAAGTTTTCTTCAACCTGGTTGGTAACCCCTGCCTGTCCGCCTTTAGCTGTCGGCATCAACTCGATCTCGTTATTTGCAATCGTGATGTTGTCAATCGGCAAATTCGGCACTGCAGTCTTTACAAGGTTGAAATAACCGTCAATATTGTCCTGTGATGGTCTAAATCCTGGATCAAAGGAAAGTACAACGGAAGCCGAAGCCTGCTCCTGACCCTCTTGAGCGGCAAAGACCGTCTCTTTGGGCAAATTAATCAGTACCTTAGCATCCTTGATTCCCTGCATCCGTCTCATCAGCTGTTCCACTTCACCATTTAAAGCATTGTTGTATTTAACATCAAACTCACTGTCCGTCGTACCGATCATCGACGAAGATTCGTCAAACACTTTATACCCGATGGAACCTCCCTGCACGATTCCCTGCGAGCCAATATCAACTTTAATGCGAGCGGCCTCTGTGCTTGGTACGGATATGCTGTGTCCATCCGGACTTAAACGGTATGAAATTCCTTTTGTATCCAGGTAAGTCATGACTCCGGCGGAGTCCGTGCTGTCCAGATCTTGAAATGCCACTTCATATTCCGTCTTCGAAAGCTGCATGGTCAAAACTACGATTATTAAAATAATGATAAACAATGTAGAAAAAAATAGAATCTTCTGTTTAGCGCTAAATCTGTTCCAATACTGGGTGATTTTTTCCCGGTACTGGGCCAATCGTTCATTCACAGTGTCACCCCATCCGAAACTAAGCTAAGGATTATTTAGATTTGAGTTCTCATAATTTCCTGATAGGCTTCGATCACTTTGTTCCGGACTTGTGTAGTCAGCTGCAAACTCAGCAATGCCTGCTGGGAAGAAATCAAAGCCTCATCAATGTTGACTTCTCCCAATACGAATTTATTACTCATTTCCTTGGAATATTGCTCTTGCTCTGCCACTTGATTAAGTGCATCCTGCAGATAAGAACCAAAGCTTTGTTTGGAACCGCTAACCGCTTCTGACTCTGTAGCTACTGGCTTCATAGCAAGCGGTTGAACAGCTTGGGTTCCAATAGTTAAATTCTGTATCAACTGTTTTCCTCCTAAGATGTCATTTCAAAATTACCGACCAATTTCAAGCGCTTTGCTTACCATAGCCTTGGACGCGTTTAGCATCGTAACATTAGCTTCATAGGAACGGTAGGAAGACAGCATATCTACCATTTCCTTCGTAACATCTACGTTAGGCATATACACATAACCTTCGGCATCCGCATCAGGATGGCTGGGGTTGTATACCGGCTTCATAGGTGAGGCATCATCAATAATCGACTGTACCTTAACCCCTTCGCTTTCACCATTCATCTTAGCATTCAATATGTTGGAAAAGCTTTTGTTCTCGGCTGTCTCCAGCACCACCAGCTTTCTCCGGTAAGGTACGGCTTTGCCGTCCACTACAGAGGCTCTGGTTGTTTCAGCGTTGGCAATGTTGGAGGATATTACATCCATCCGCAGCCGCTGAGCGGTTAAAGCTGAAGCGCTTATTCCAAAGCTGCTACCAAAATTCACTATTTGCTACCTCCCCTCAACTGCTGTGCGCATTTTAGTGATATCACTGTTTAACAGATGTACATAAGAGTTGTACCGAAGCTGATTCTCGGCGCTTAACGCCATCTCGCGTTCCATATCCACATTATTATCATTGTTGTTCATCGAGGTGGTGTGGTCTGTAGTGACTACTGCAGACGGAACGGCTGTAGCCGATCCGAATTGGAAATGGCGGGAATCCGATATCTTCGCGTTAAGCGTTGACTTCAGTCCACTTTCCTGTTGCCTAAGCAAACTTTCAAAAGAAACGTCGGAGCGTTTGAAATTCGGTGTGTCGTTATTTGCCACATTGTTGGCCAAAACACTTTGTCGTTTATTGGCGGCATCAATGCCTGCCTGTAGTCTTTGAAAACTGACATTGTTTAGCAAACCCATGCAAATCCCCCCTTCCAAAGCTATCATAATGAAAAGAATTCCACAACTTCTTCCGAAATCCTGCTACTTTCGACAAATAAAGCTAAATTTTTAACTTTTATTTATAGCACACAGGTCGAAAGCTGTCGATGAAGATTTAAAATGTCAATCTCATATACATTGATTCTCTTAGAAATTGTATATTATTACAATAAGAAATAAGCCCTATCTTTTCTGAAAAGAGAGGGCTTAAAGCATGGTTTTTCAATTATTTACCTTTTTCGTTCCAATATCTAACTTTATTTAGCATTTAGTGACATAAAAAGGTTGATTTCCACCGACTTTTGTCATGTCACTACTTCCATATACCTAATTTGAAGTAATTTTGGAGGCTGTCGGATTAGAGGATATACTGGCTTAAATCGCGGTCTTGTGCGATTTCTGACAGTTTTTCACGAACATATTCCGGAGTGATTACCATTGTTTCGAGAGTCAATTCAGGAGCTTCAAAAGATAGGTCTTCCAGCAGTTTCTCGAGAATGGTATGCAAACGACGCGCACCTATATTTTCCATGTTCTGGTTCACAGAGGCTGCGATTTTGGCGATTTCCTGGATCGCGTCCGGCTGGAACTGAATTTCAATATTTTCCGTCCTGAGCAAATTAACATATTGTTTCGTCAGCGCATTCTCCGGTTCAGTCAATATGGAGACGAAATCCTCCAGTGTAAGACTGCTCAACTCCACACGAATCGGGAATCGCCCCTGAAGCTCAGGGATAAGGTCGGAAGGTTTCGCAATATGAAAGGCTCCCGCTGCCATAAACAGAACATAATCCGTCTTCACAGGTCCGTATTTAGTCATCACCGTAGACCCTTCAACGATAGGCAATATATCACGCTGCACCCCTTCACGGGAAACATCTGGTCCAGAACCTTTGCCCTGGCTGGCAACCTTATCGATTTCATCGATAAAAATAATACCGGACTGCTCGGCACGGGACACGGATTCCTGAATGACGTCGTCCATGTCAATCAGCTTGGCCGCTTCATCCTGGATCAGCACTTTGCGTGCTTCCTTGACCGGCAGCTTGCGTTTTTTGGTCCGCTTGGGCAGTAGACTGCCGAACATTTCCTGCATGTTCATTCCCATCTGGTCATTGCCTTGCCCGGCAAACATATCCAGCATCGTAGGGGCGGTATCCTCCACGTCGATTTCAATGATGTCGTCTTCCAGCTGTCCTGCCAGCAGTTTGAATTTGACACCACGCCGGCGTTCGCTGAGCGAACCATCCTCGGGCTCTTCCTTTGTATCTTCGGAGCTTGCGTTATTGCCGCCGAAAATCATTTCGAAGGGATTCCGCTGTGACTTGTTTTTGGAAGTAGACGGAACGAGAATCGAGACGATCCGCTCATTTGCCAGTTCCTCAGCCCGGTCTTTCACCTTCTCTGTCCGCTCAAGCTTAACCATACGGATGGCGGTCTCCACCAAATCGCGGACCATAGATTCCACGTCGCGCCCCACATAACCAACCTCGGTAAACTTGGTAGCCTCTACTTTGATGAACGGGGCATTTACAAGCTTGGCAAGCCGGCGGGCGATCTCAGTCTTCCCTACCCCAGTAGGACCGATCATCAGAATGTTCTTTGGAACAACTTCATCCCGCAGCTCTTCAGCAAGCAGACTGCGGCGGTAACGGTTACGTAGTGCAACTGCCACCGATTTTTTTGCCTGCTTCTGGCCAACGATATACTTATCGAGTTCTGCTACGATTTGACGCGGTGTAAGCGATTGATTACCCATTATGACTTCCTCCCTCTTTCTGCGGCGCCGTGCCTATAATTGTTCAACAATAATATTGGAATTGGTATATACACAAATCTCGGAAGCGATTTGCAGTGCTTCCCTGGCAATTTCGGCAGCTTCTAAATTCGGAGCATGGCGTTTCAGCGCACGTCCTGACGCCAGTGCAAAGTTGCCTCCGGAGCCAATGGCCAACACATCATCATCCGGTTCGATGATTTCACCGTTACCGGAGATCAGCAGCATCCCCTCTTTATCCATCACAATCATTAAGGCTTCCAGCTTGCGCAGGATGCGGTCCTGGCGCCAATCCTTGGCCAGTTCCACAGCTGCCCGCTGCAGATTGCCGTGATGCTCCTCCAGCTTGCCTTCAAACTTCTCGAATAAAGTAATCGCATCGGCCACGGAACCCGCAAAGCCAGCGATTACTTGTCCTCTGTACAGGCAGCGGACTTTTTTAGCCGTCGTCTTCATGATGACACTTTCTCCAAAAGTAACCTGACCATCGCCGGCTATTGCCGCATGGCCATTATGTCTAACCGCACAAATTGTAGTCGCATGAAAGCTGGGTAACATGATTTTGCAACCTCCTAAAAGTTTTGTGAGCTTCGCACCTTGAATCCCTTCGAACAAAACTGGCTTCGAAAGCATATACCTTAAGTTTTGTGGGATGCCACTTGCAAAAGAACGGCTTAACACACCCTTGTTTATGACGGGCTTGGTTCAGTGATCTCCGGTTCTGTGTAGGGAAGTCCTGTGCGGGCAGCGAAACCGGCAATACTGTCCAGTGCACGGTGAGCCAGAAATTCATTTTTTTCCTTCTTGCTGCGGATTTTCTTCTCAAGCTTAGGAAGCAGGCCGAAGTTGGCATTCATTGGCTGGAAATGTTCCGGATCCGCGGAAGTGATGTAAGCAGGCATGCTGCCCAGCACACTGTCCTCCGGGAAGATCAAGCCTTCCTCGCCAAGTGCAGCTCTGGCCGCGTTAATTCCGGCGATCATTCCGGAAGCAGCCGATTCCACATAACCTTCGACACCTGTCATCTGTCCGGCAAAAAACAATCTTTCCTTGCCTTTCATCTGATATGTGGGATGCAGCAGTTTGGGAGAATTAATAAAAGTATTGCGGTGCATTACGCCATAACGGACATATTCCGCATTTTCAAGACCCGGTATCAGCGAAAAGACACGTTTCTGCTCCCCCCACTTAAGATGGGTCTGGAATCCAACCAGGTTGTATAGTGTACCTGCAGCATTATCCTGACGCAGCTGCACTACTGCATGAGGCAATTTTCCAGTGTGGGGATTCATGAGTCCTACCGGCTTCATTGGGCCGAACAATGCCGTTTGCTTGCCGCGCTTCATCATGATTTCAATCGGCATACAGCCTTCAAAGTAAATCTCTTTCTCAAAATCTTTAAGTGCTGCGGTCTCGGCCAAGATCAGCGCATCATAAAAAACATCAAATTCCTCTTCCGTCATCGGACAGTTAAGATAGGCTGCTTCCCCTTTGTCGTAACGGGAGGCCAAATACACCTTGCTCATGTCGATGGTGTCTTTCTCCACAATCGGCGCTGCAGCGTCATAGAAGTAGAAATACTCTTCACCGAGCAGCGCTTTAATCTCAGCAGACAAAGCCGGAGAAGTCAGCGGACCAGTCGCGATAACGACAATCCCTTCCTCCGGTATATGCGTAAGTTCTTCATTTATGACTTCCACCAAAGGATGATTGTGCAGCGTCGAAGTAATTTCACCCGAAAATCCGTCCCGGTCTACGGCAAGTGCGCCGCCGGCAGGAACCGCATGCCGGTCTGCGGCACCCAGGACCAGCGAATTCAACCGCCGCATTTCTTCCTTCAATACACCTACGGCATTGCCGAGTCCGTTTGCACGCAGGGAGTTGCTGCATACCAGTTCAGCAAACTGATCCGTATGATGCGCAGGCGTCTTTACAACAGGTCTCATTTCATATAGTCTGACCGGCACTCCGCTCGAAGCGATCTGCCATGCGGCCTCACTGCCGGCAAGACCGGCGCCTATTACTGTTACTTTAGCTGTTTCTGTCAATTTCCTTTCCTCCTGTAGCGACTATTATTCTGCTAATTCTTCGTTGTCCAACACGGCCTCTGTATGATCGCACGAGGTGCATTGCAGCTTGGTCCCTTGTTTGTTGCGCTTCTCAACCATCCAGGAATTGCATACAGGGCATGGTTTAATGGATGGTCTATCCCAGGAAACAAAATCACAGCCTGGATACTGATCGCACCCGTAGAAGACGCGTCCCTTTTTGCTGCGCCGCTCTACAACCTTGCCTTCATGACATTTCGGACAGTTTACTCCGATATCCTTCACAATCGGCTTGGTATTACGGCAATCCGGAAATCCTGAGCATGCCAGAAATTTCCCGAAACGCCCCAGCTTGTAAACCATCGGCTTACCGCATTTCTCGCAGAGTTCGTCGGAGACCTCATCTTCAATCTCGATCTCTTTCATTTCTTCTTCCGCAAAGATTAGCCGCTTCTCGAAAGATTCGTAAAATTGGGCAAGTACCTTCACCCAATCCTCCGCGCCTTCTTCTACATGGTCAAGATCCCCCTCCATATGTGCTGTAAATTCCACATCGAGAATTTCGGGGAAAAACTCCTCCATCTGCTCTATAATCAGCTCACCAAGTTCAGTAGGCATAAATTTCTTCTCTTCGATAGCCACATAACCACGCTTCTGGATCGTTTCCAGCGTTGGTGCATAGGTACTTGGACGCCCAATACCCAGCTCTTCCAGCGTCTTAACAAGACGTGCTTCTGTATAACGCGGTGGAGGCTGTGTGAAATGCTGTTTGGGTTCAATGTCCTGTTTAGTCAGATCATCTCCGGCTTTGAGCGGAGGCAGAAACTTCTCTTCATCTGTTGTTCCATCATCATTACCTTCTACATAAACCTTCATAAAGCCCGGGAAAGAAACCTTCGAGCCTACGGCTCTAAAGACAGCATCGCCTGCGGCGATATCCACGGAGAGCGTATCCAAGAGCGCAGAAGCCATTTGACTGGATACAAAACGCTCCCAGATCAGCTTATACAAGCGGAATTGATCGCGGCTCATATATTCTTTGACGGTCTCCGGCTCGCGGAATGCTGAAGTAGGGCGGATCGCTTCATGCGCGTCCTGCGAGCCTGCGGCTTTTTTGGAATACTGGCGAGGCGACTCCGGAACAAACTTCTCACCGTATTTTGCCCCAATCAGTTCCTTGGCTTCATCCTGTGCCGTTGTGGACAGCCGGGTGGAGTCAGTACGCATGTAGGTAATTAAACCGACGGTGCCTTCTTTGCCCAGCTCCACACCTTCATAGAGCTGCTGTGCCACGGACATCGTCTTGGCTGCACGAAAGCCCAGTTTACGTGCAGCTTCCTGCTGCAGTGAACTTGTCGTAAACGGTGCAGAAGGGTGGCGCTGCCTCTCCTTCTCTTTCACTTCATTTACTTTGAAAGCGGCGTTCTTGATAGC
The DNA here is from genome assembly GCF_038002865.1 of Paenibacillus sp. FSL H3-0321. Classification (NCBI taxonomy): domain Bacteria; kingdom Bacillati; phylum Bacillota; class Bacilli; order Caryophanales; family Paenibacillaceae; genus Paenibacillus; species Paenibacillus sp. FSL H3-0321. The sequence continues at coordinate 1,073,763 of NZ_JBBODH010000001.1, forward strand.
TTCCAGAACTTCCTGAACATCGCTTTCCTGGCCCAGCTCTTTTTTCACTCCATTCAGCTTATGAAACTTCGCTTCAAAACTGGAGTCACGAATGCCGAGCTTTGCGGTGATGCTCCAATATTCAGTAGGGACGAAAGCGGAAATTTCATTCTCCCGGTCCATAATGATCTTGACTGCAACCGATTGAACCCGTCCGGCCGACAGGCCTTTTTTGACTTTCTTCCATAATAGTGGGCTAATCTTGTAACCGACAAGGCGGTCAAGAATCCGCCGGGCCTGCTGTGCGTTCACAAGATCCATGTTGATTTTGCGGGGTGTCTTAAAAGCATCCTTTACGGCTTGTTTGGTGATTTCATTAAAGACAACACGGCACTCCTCGGTATTATCCAAATCCAGCGCATGCGCCAGATGCCAGGCAATGGCTTCACCTTCACGGTCCGGGTCAGCCGCCAGATAGACTTTTTTCACTTTTTTGCTGGCGTCTTTGAGTTCCTTCAATATGGAACCCTTTCCGCGGATCGTGATATATTTGGGACTGAAATCATTCTCTACTTCCACGCCAATCTGGCTCTTTGGCAAATCTCTGATATGTCCCATTGAGGCCTTTACGATATATTTACTGCCTAAATATTTGCCGATGGTCTTCGCTTTTGCAGGCGATTCGACGATAACTAATGCATCCGCCATAGGTTGTTCCTCCTAAAAGTTTTGTAAGCATAAGCTTCCTGGAACTGCTTCGGGCATATCTGAATCCGAAAGCATACGCTTAACACAATCTCTTCTATATTAAATTACCTTATAAATTGCACCCGGTAATTGTGTTACCGCTTTTTTTATGATTAAAGATAACAGAACTGAATGCAAATGTCCAAAATCCCATCTCGTTCTACCCAACAGCTCATCCAACGTAAATGGGCCTTGATGCAGTATATGGTATAGGTGAGACTCCTCACTTGTCAATTTCTTTTCTGCCAGCTTGTCTCCGTTTTCCGGGTTAAAGAGCTCTTTCTCTCTCTGTTCCACCGACTTTACAGGCAGATAGGATATGTATTCTTCCACGATGTCGTGAGCGCCGGTCACTAATTTTGCCCCTTGTTTGATCAGGTCGTTCGCACCCCGGCTTTTGGGTGAAGTCACTGGACCCGGCACGGCAAAAACATCTCTACCAGCCTCCAGGGCGGCATCGGCAGTAATTAGCGAGCCACTGCGGCTGTCCGCCTCTACGACCACCGTCCCAAGGGCAAGGCCGGCAATAATCCGGTTGCGCTGTGGAAACAAGCCTGGGTGGCTTTTAGTGCCAATCGGATATTCGCTGATTACAAGTCCATCCTGTGCGATTTGATGTTCTAGTTCCCGGTTCTCTAAGGGATAGACCTTATCCAGTCCCGTCGCGACCACCGCAATCGTACTCCCGCATCCACGCAGGGCCGCTTCATGGCATACACTGTCGATTCCCCGGGCCAGTCCGCTCACTACAGTAAGGCCTGCCCCGCTTAGCTGCTCTGAGAGCATCTCCCCCATCTTACGGCCATATGCCGTAGGCACACGGGTACCAACCATGGCAATCGCCGGGCGGGAGGCCAGGGCGAGGCTGCCACGATAGTAGAGCACCCATGGGGGCTGCGGCGTCTCTTTCAGGAGCCCGGGATACTCCTCGTCGAGAAGAGTTACCATTTCTACTCCGCTTTCTTTCATTAGAATGTGACGACGGTGAATCCACTCGGAAGTATATACCGCTTCGAGACGCTGCGACATTTTCCCGCTGATTCCGACACGTTCCCAATCACCGGCACCACAGGTAAAAGCCAAATCCGTCAACATACCCGCTCGACGAATTTTGTCGATACTCTTCCAGCCGATGCCTTCCACTTCATTTAATCCAAACAACAAATATCGCGAATCCATATGCACATTCTCCCTCGTGAGGAAGGTCAGCCTTCCCTATTTTGTGATACCTGTGTCAGAAATGCAAGTTACAGTTCCTTAAACGTCTATACGTCAGCAGATTTGAACGCAAAAAAAGCAACCTTTTATCCCCATGAACAGGAACAAAAGGTTGCTTACCTTTGAACATATTATACACGATGCCCTGCTAAAGAACATACGTATGCTGATAAATATAATAGTAGAAACTTAGCTTCCGGTAAAAGCGCTCAGAATGCCGCGCTCTTCCAGCACACTTACAAGTGTAGAGCCCATTTCTGCCGGAGTAGGAGCCACCTTAATACCGCAGGATTCCAGCACGGCAATTTTTTCGCTGGCCGTCCCTTTTCCTCCGGAAATAATCGCACCTGCATGGCCCATTCGTTTGCCTGGAGGTGCAGTAACCCCACCGATGAACCCAACTACCGGTTTGGTCATATTTTCCTTGATCCATACAGCAGCTTCTTCCTCCGCAGTACCGCCGATTTCTCCGATCATAATGACCGCCTTGGTTCCCGGATCCTCATTAAAAAGCTTGAGAATATCAATAAACTCCGATCCTTTAACCGGATCTCCGCCTATCCCTACTGCCGAAGACTGGCCGATGCCGCGCTCAGTTAGTTGATGCACCGCCTCATAGGTCAGAGTTCCGCTGCGTGAGACAACCCCTACGTACCCCGGAGTATGGATGTAGCCCGGCATAATGCCGATTTTACACTCTCCCGGTGTGATCACACCCGGACAGTTCGGACCAATCAGAACCGTAGAACGACCTTCCATGTAACGCGATACTTTCACCATATCCAGTACCGGGATGCCTTCTGTAATGCAAATGACCAGTTCCAGCCCTGCATCCACTGCTTCCATAATGGAATCGGCAGCAAACGCCGGTGGCACATAGATTACACTCGCAGTTGCCCCGGTCGCTGCCTTGGCTGCTATCACCGTATCAAATACAGGAAGGCTGACCTCACTGCCGTTCTCCAGCGTGATGTTCACCGTCGTGCCGCCTTTGCCCGGTGTAACCCCGCCCACCATTTGCGTGCCGTAATCCAGCGCTCCCTTGGTATGGAACAAGCCCGTCGAACCTGTTATGCCCTGCGTGATGACTTTCGTATTTTTATCTACAAGAATGCTCATGTTTTAGGTCACATCCCTACTTAGTTTGTCGAATACGAGCACTGGCGCTCAAAGGCCCAGCCGCGATTACACAAGAGCAACAATTTTCCGGGCACCATCCGCCATGGAATCGGCAGCAACGATATTCAGTCCGGAACCGGCAAGAATCTGCTTGCCCAGTGCTACATTGGTTCCCTCAAGACGCACGACGAGCGGTTTGGTCAGACCAAGCTGCCGGGCCGCTTCCACGACACCTGTGGCGATAACGTCGCAGCGCATAATTCCACCGAATATATTGACGAAAATCCCGTTCACTTTATCATCAGACAAAATGATTTTAAAAGCTTCGGTAACCTTTTCGGTCGTCGCACCGCCCCCTACGTCCAGGAAATTGGCCGGTTCGCCGCCGTAATATTTAATGATATCCATTGTAGCCATCGCAAGTCCCGCGCCATTGACCATACAGCCGATGTTGCCGTCAAGGGCAATATAACTGAGATCGTATTTCGAGGCTTCAATTTCCTTCCCGTCCTCTTCATCAAGGTCCCGCAGCTCCAGAATATCCTTATGCCGAAACAATGCGTTAGAGTCAAAATTAAGCTTGGCATCCAGAGCCATCACATTCCCGTCAGCTGTAACGACCAGCGGATTAATCTCCGCAATGGAGCAATCCTTATCCACAAAAGCCAAATATAGCGCTTGCATGAACTTGACAGCCTTATTTACCAGTTCTGTCGGAATAGCAATGCTGTACGCCAGTTTGCGGGCCTGGAAAGTCTGCAAGCCTACCGCAGGATCAATGATTTCCTTGAAAATCTTTTCCGGATGAGTGGCCGCTACCTCCTCAATTTCCGTGCCGCCTTCTTCAGAAGCCATCATGACCACCCGGCCGGAGCCACGGTCCACCACGATTCCAATGTAATATTCTTTCATAATCTGGCAGCCTTCTTCAATCAGCAGCCGCTTTACAACCTTGCCTTCAGGACCGGTTTGATGGGTTACCAGTGTCTTGCCAAGAATCTCTCCGGCATAAGACCGGACTTCGTCAAGCGACTTCGCTACCTTAACACCGCCGGCTTTTCCGCGTCCGCCTGCATGAATCTGCGCTTTTACAACCACTACCGGTGTACCCAGCGATACTGCAGCTTCTACTGCTTCCTCCACTGTATAAGCTACTTTTCCGTTCGGTACGGCTACGCCGTACTTCTTAAGTACTTCTTTTCCCTGATACTCGTGGATATTCATACCGGAAGCCTCCTAAAGTGTTGCGGTGGCTTAAACAGGCAGCCTGCAGCCATTCCGCTTTCCGTTTTGATTGTCCAAAGCCGGGTCCAGACCGGTTTATTGCTACATATTCCGGCACAAGCAGAAAACCTAACCGCATCTAATAGAAACGGCATGGCTTCTGCCAGTGACACAAGCTTTGAAATACAGATTTTCATCTATATTTAGCTATATGTCAGAAAAGGAAACCCAGAATATTGTAACATGTTTTAAAAGCGCTTTCCTCAAAAACTTTCACTATTTGCACACACATTTTCGCTTGATTTCATGCCGGAATGCGAACGATTATATTGACATAGCTTTCAAGAGCTATTTAGAGGCATTAATGTTGGCTTCGTGTACACGAGCCAGTAGGTCTTTAAACTGACCCAGCAGAGCAACAAATTCATCTGCCGAGAGCATCGTTCCTTCCGCCATTTTCCCCGGGATGCATGCCGCTTCACCTTGCAGAGCCCAGCCCTTTTCTGTCAGTGAAATTAGAACCTTCCGCTCATCCTGCAAGGAACGCTCACGCAGAATCAAACCAGCTGCCTGCAGCCGTTTCAATAGCGGCGTTAAGGTACCGGAGTCCAAAAACAGGGCTTCGCCCAGCTCCTTAACCGTACACTGCTGTCTTTCCCAAAGCACGATCATTACTAGATACTGGGAGTACGTTAAACCGATCTTGTCCAGGTGAGGCTGGTACAGCTTCGTAAATTCGCGCGAGCAAGCATAGATGGTAAAACAAAGTTGATTATCAAGCATTAGCTCAGGAGTTGTGGTTGTCTTTTGCATTTCTTCTTCACCTGCCTTTATGACATTATTTTATCACAATTCATCCGTAATATCATGTTAATAGCGAAAAATAGATTGACTATTATTTTAATTGTGTTAAATTAAGTTGTGTACAATATATTATCAAATGAACGGGAGCGGATAATAATGATGACTATTCAACAAAAAATGTATGAAACTACAGTTAAAGCAGTAGGCGGAAGAAACGGAACTATTGAGTCGGAGAACCCTAAGCTGGCTCTTACGATTAGCACTCCCCGTGAAATGGGCGGCGCCGGGGGCGAAGGCACAAATCCTGAGCAGCTGTTCGCTGCCGGATATTCCGCTTGTTTTGACAGCGCGTTGAACATGGTGGCCCGGATGGGCAAAGTGAAGATTGAAGGCAGCGAAGTTACCGCTACTGTAAGCTTCGGTAAAGTTGAAGACGGGGGGTTCGGCATCGCTGTGAAGCTTGATGTTCTGGTTAAAGGCGTTGACCATGAAACTGCTGCCCAGCTTGTAGAAGCCGCCCACGGTGCCTGCCCATACTCCCGCGCTACCCGCGGTAACATTGAAGTGGAAATCAACGTACTGTAAAGAATATGCGTCTTCCCGACCATTCTCGAAGTGAGAACAGAACGAGCCGTCCATTGGCTATGGGCGGCTTGTTTGCCGTTAATATCTCTCATCAATCGTAATAGACTATATACTAAAAGTCGCTAGTCCTCTGTCATGATCTGCCTGTCCAGATTGCGGTACTGCACCGCCTCCGCCAGATGTGCAGAAGCAATGTCTGCGGATCCCTCCAGATCGGCAATCGTCCGGGCCAGCTTAATAATCCGGTCATGGGCCCGCATGCTTAAGCCGAGACTTTCCAGAATGGTATGCAGCATCAATGTGCCTTCCCTGCTCAAACTGGCATAACGGCGCAAAGCCGCACCGGATAGTTCGCTGTTCCAGGATATCGGCAGAGCCTTATATCGCTCTGTCTGAATAGCCTGAGCTTTCAGGACCTCTGCGCGCATCTCTGCCGAAGATAATGAAGACCCCTCACCGCCCCAATCCTTCGGACGGGGAACATCCACCTGCATATCAATCCGGTCCAGCAGCGGTCCGGAAATCTTAGAGCGGTATTGTGCAATCCGCGCAGGACTGCAGGTGCATCTCTGCTGCAACCCTCCGCTTCCCAAATACCCGCAATGGCAAGGATTCATAGAACAGGCTAGCAAAAATTGGGCGGGAAAAGTAAATGCAGCGCGGGCACGGCTGATCGTCACTACCCGGTCCTCCAAGGGCTGCCTCAGAACCTCTAGTACATTGCGCGAGAATTCCGGCAGCTCATCCAGAAAGAGAATACCGCGATGGGCCAAGCTGACTTCACCAGGTTTGGGAATCCCTCCACCACCAATAAGCCCTGCCGCAGAGATAGTATGATGCGGCGAACGGAACGGGCGCCCCCGCAGCAGCCCGCTGTGAGCATCCTTAAGCTTGCCCGCCGCGCTGAAAATTTTGGTCACCTCCAGGGATTCACTGTCATTCAGCGGAGGTAGAATACTAGGAAGCCGTTTGATGAGCATCGTTTTCCCCGTTCCTGGTGGTCCCATCAGGATAATATTGTGCATCCCCGCCGCCGCAATGGTTAAAGCCCGCTTCACATGATTTTGCCCTAGAACATCACTGTAATCCTCCAGCATACCGTTGTCTTCAGTTAAAGCAGATCCTTCATACATCACTGCCGGTATATATTTCAAATGATCCAGCGTAAGCGCCATGACCGGAGGACGCTCGCTGTTCGCAAGACCGCTGCTGACGGAAACCGGAAACGGCAGCGGATTTTGCAGGACAGTCTCCTTTGTCACAGCTACAGCTTCAGCAGCAGACAATCCTATTGGCAGAGAAGATTTAGTTTCGACTGAGCCGACCGATTCATCAACACCCATTGTATTCACGCTTACAATTTGCTGCTCTACCCCGCTTCTCTTTGCGGTGTCCGCCAGGTTCACTACCGATTCCTGTTCAGGCTGCGGCAGCTGCCGCAAGTGCTCTATAGCATACACTGTGATCCCGCTAATTAAAGCGGCCTCAGCTGCGTTGCCCAATGGCACCAATACAGCACGAAATCCGGTACGCCGCGCTGCCTCTACCATTGGCAACACACCTGTAACAGGTCGCAGGCTGCCGTCGAGCGCCAGTTCGCCGATCAGCAGCAGCTTTTCTGCCTCAGGCATCACCAGTTGGCCGCTTGTCGTCAGAATGCCCAGGGCAATAGCCAGATCGAATGCCGAACCTTCCTTACGCAGATCAGCCGGAGCTAAATTGACCGTAACACGCTGCTGAGGGTAACGATATCCGCAATTTTTGACCGCCGCACGCACTCTTTCCACAGCTTCACGAATAGCAGAATCAGGCAATCCAATGATATTCGTCTGTGGTAAACCGTTGGCCAGATCAATTTCAACACCGATCATCACACCCTCAATCCCATACAGGCAGGCGCTGTGCATTTTTCCATACATAAAAAAAACACCTCTTCTCCTGAAATACGCCCCACATTGAGCGTTGTCTTTTCAAGAAAAAGGGTGCTTCCTCATTTTCCGAGATTATATTATAACTAGTATACAAATGATCTGCAGCCATGCGCAATAGCTGAACGGAGATCACCGTTCCAGCTTATTTGCACAAATGTGAAAGGGCATTTAAAAAGGTGATGAATTAACCTTCTTCACTTACCACCACAGCATCCCTAATTTGCTCAAAAGAGAGCGGTTTGTAGCCCCAATGCTCCACACAAATATTAAAATGATTGTTTCCTTCATATTTCTGCCCATGAATATGACCATGGACATTCACGTAAGGCATATGTTTGTTCATATACATCGGTTCATGTGAAAGAAAGAAGAAATCCTTGTAGATCATCGGATATTCACTAACCTCGTCGAAACCCGCCTCCAGCCACCATTTTCGGCTTCGTCCGCGGTCATGATTGCCGAGAATCAGTATCTTGTAGCCGTTCAGCGAAGACACTATCCCCGTCGTCGCTTCCAGGTTCATAAATGAAAAATCCCCAAGGTGAAATACCGTATCCCCTTCCCCCACCACGGAATTCCAGTTCTCGATCATCGTCCGGTTCATCTCCTCCACACCACTGAAGGGACGTGATTCAAAATCAATAATCAGCTTATGCCCAAAATGGTGGTCTGAGGTAAAAAATACTTTAGACATTTGCGTACACCCAACTTTCACGAAACTCTTTATATTCTGATTTCCCAATTACGCTGCACTTACTTTTATTTACGCCATTCCCGTTTGTTGGAACGCTGGTTTGCATCCAGTTGAATCAATTCGGCGAGTGGCGGAACTTCTTCATGATCAATAAGCCATTTACGCATTTCCCTAATTGCCTCCACCTGTCCATTGCCCTTATCCCGCCAAGTTAGCAGCTCTATGACTTTTATAACCAGTGACAACAGGCTGCTGCTGTCGCTTTGGCTCTTTTCGGCCCGAATCTTTTGGATAAGCGCCTCATTCTCCCAATCAATCAATATCTCCTCGGCAATGGCTGGCCGCATAACGGTGAAGGTTTTGTTGCATTGGCTGCAGCAGACAACGGATAAAGGCTCTCCGCCTAAATCTACAGCGATCTTCTGTTCACATTCTTGGCATGTAAAACTTACTTGTATATCAAATGGTTGATTCCTCATGCGGACAACCCTCCTCATGGCAGCATTAAAAGTTACAATAATGTTTACCCATTTCCCTTAAGAAATGACCCATGACACGGAAGTAATGTCAAGACATAAGATCTAGTATGGACATTAAATCGACAAAAAACTACTTAAAATGCCTCGCGAATATGCCTTAGAGCAGCGATACTCGTATCGTCATTCAGTAATACCGAAATTACATCAAATGAGACCTGCCGTTCTTCCTGACCTGTGGCATGTAAATAGACCTCTGCCGTATTACGCACCTGCCGTATTTTGCGGGTGTTCACAGATTCCTCGGGTGTCCCCTGCTGAGGGTTTCCGCTGCGGCTCCGCACTTCCACGAAGATCAGCCCGCCTTCAAGCTCAGCAATGATGTCAATCTCGCCGCTGCGGCAGCGCCAATTGCATTTTATAATATCGTAACCTTGGGAAGTCAAATACATCACAGCAGCTTGTTCAGCTGCTGTGCCTTTTTGTTTGCGGCTATACCGCCCGCCTGTGCCGTTCTCCCTCACTTGAGCCTCCGCTCTCCTGCAGAACGGTCACTCTGGTAGATATAGCTTAGAATCTCCGCCACCAAATGATACAGCTCAGGAGGAATCTGCTGATCGAGGTCCAACTTCGACAGGACCTCCACCAATGCTGCATCCTCCTGAACGGCGACCCCGTTCTCCTTGGCCCGCTGCAAAATCATATCCGCCACAGCGCCTTGCCCTTTGGCCACAACTACCGGGGCTTCGCTTTGGCCTGGAGTATATTTCAGTGCAACAGCCTTCTTAAGGTTCTGTGAAACTTCATTTGGCTCACTCATATCCGGTAATCGACTCCTTTGTAGGAGTCAGGAACATAGTCTGCCAGCTTGGACACAGTCTTCATACCAGATGCCGCAAGCGAGTTGGGCTCCGGCAAGGGCTCTGTGCGCAAGCTTAAAAGCTGGTAGCCTATTGACTCCACTGCGGATTGAACATCCTCCCGCCGATCCTCCAGCAGTTCAAGTACCCAAGGATCATTATTATGCACCTTGAGGCTTACGATCCGGTCGACCACTTGGACGTCAACTAGCGTCTGTCCCAGCTGCTTCATGTCCAAATCGAACCAAAGCCGGCAATTCGCCGCATCCAGTTCACCCTTGCGGCCACGCCGCGACTGAATATGGACAGAAGCCGTTTCCTGTCCATCCTCACCCCGCAGCGGCAGAAACAGCGTCACCTGTGCGAACGGTGCCGTACGGTCCGTGTTGAGCAGCAGCTGCTGTCCGGTCAGCTGCTGCACAAGCTGGCCTGCGGCTTCCTTCACCGCAGGCGGCGCATCGCTGCTCATCACCTGCAGCAGCACGCCCTTCAGCGTGTCGGCGGCATCTTCACCTGCCGCCGCACCGCCTTGCAGCGCAACCAGCGGCAGCGCTGCTTCACGCGTTCCCGCGGCCGCTGGCACAGGCCGCGCCTCTGCGCCGGCTGCGAAGCTACCGCGCACCGCCTGCTGCTCGTGCTCCGCGCCGAGCAGCTTCAGCACCCGCCCCACCCAGGACTCCGTGTCCTGGGTGGCAGCGGGCCCCGGCTGCGGCGCTGACGCAGCAGCCGGGCTCTCCCCGCGTGGCGCAGCCGCCGCGTGGGCCTGGGTTTGCCCCGCCTGCGTCAGCGGGGCTACATTGCCCTGCGGCGGCGCAGCCGCAGGCGCCGGCACTGCCGCCGTTGGCGCAGCCAATGGCGCTGGTGCTGGCGTAGACGCTAGCGTTGGTGCTGCCGCCGACGCTGGTGCCGCCGCTGGCGCTGGTGGTGCCGCCGGCGTTGGCGCGGGGCTTCCGCCCGCAACGTTAGCGGGCGGCGAAGCGGCGAGCTGCGGCAGTGTGCCGCGCAGCTCGCTGAGCACGCCCTGCAGCTTCGTGAGCAGGGCCGTACCGGACTGCTGCGCTGCCGGTCCACCAGCATTGCCTGTGGCAGCTTGCGCTCGTTCCGGCTGTACTGCGGTCCCAGGCTTTGCCGCATTCTCCGCAGAATCCGCCCCTGATCCGGCAGACCCTGTGCCGATTCGTACCGCCGCAGGATCTGCTCCACTCTCTTTCAGCCGCGCTGCAGGATTCTGCGCGTCAGTTCCTTCAGCGGAACTCCCTGGAGCCGCATTTGCTGCCTTAGGGAGAACAGCCGCGTCGGCAGATTCGTTGTCTGCCGGCACAGCCGCAGCAGTAACAGCCATATTTTTGGCTGCGGCTTCTGGATTAATACCTTCGGCTTCGGGTGTATTCGCAGCCATCGCCGCCGCAGCCTGTTCACCCTTCCCTGCGCCAGTCTGCTGCGCTGCCGTAGACTGCACAGCTGGTTTGGCCCCGTCAGCAGCTTCGTCCGGCATAGCAGAAGCCGCTAGGGCAGCTTTAGCCGCTGCCGGATCGACATCAAGCTCTCCGCCTGCCACAGCAAGACCAGTACCAGTATTGCCGGTAGAAGAAGGGGCAGCAGATCCGGAAGGAGCCGCAAGCTTCTCCGAACCACCTATAGCCTTTCCACCCTCCCCTTCACCTTCCTGCTGTGCCCAGAGCGTAAGCTCCGTTTCAAGCTTGGTCAGCAATTCATGCAATTTCGGACCAAACACAGCCTGCTGCAGCCCCTTCACGCTCTCCGCAGTCACAGGCAGTCCCCGTTTCACCGAGATCACTGCCGCTTCCAGCCACTCCGAAGTAGGCACGCCCTGCGGCTTGGCGTTCATCACCGCATCGAGCTTCGCCGCCGTCTCTTTGGTCAGGGGCAGGCCTCCTGATTGCATGGCCTGAATAATCTCCCGTCCTGCCTTGGAATCTGACAGCCCAAGTGATTCCAGTGCCTCCCCCATGCTCTGAGATGATGCAAGAGCCGATTCGCCAAGGGAGACCGGCTTCAATACGGGCAGTCCGCCCTCACCCGGAGGGGCAACCTGCAGATTTAAGGTTTGTCCAGGCTGCAGCGGAGTTTCCAGCTCCGCACGGACAGGCGTGCCTTGGATCTGTACGACCGCTTCTTTGCCGGATTCCGACACACTGAGGACTACACCACGAACGACCTGGCCTTCCTTCAGTTCCAAAGACTTGGCTTCTCCCGGTTTACTGTCTCCGAGCAATCCTCGAATCAAAGATCCGATATTCATGCCGTTTTCTCCTCCCTTCGTTTAATGTCTTCTTAGTATATCGACATTTGAGTTCTTTTTTTAAAATAACGTCTGCTGCTCCGCCAATATCCGGCTGATGAAACTCCGCCGGTGCATAGGCGTTGGCCCCAGGGCCACAATTTGCTCGCGGTGAAGCTTGGTCGCATAGCCTTTATGTATTTTAATCCCATAGTCCGGGTATAATTCCTCCCATAAGCCTTCACAGAGCCGGTCACGGGTCACCTTCGCCACAATGGATGCCGCAGCTATGGATTGACTATTGGCATCTCCTTTAATAATTGAACGCTGAGGAAGCGGCAAATCTACTTTTTCCGCATCAATTAGCATGTAATCCGGTGTATGGCTCAAGCCCTCTACCGCCTTCTTCATCGCCAGCCGCGAAGCCTGTTTAATGTTAATTTCATCAATGACCGCAGAATCAACGTGGCCAACGCCAACCGCCAGCGCTTGCTCCATAATGAGCTCAAACAAAACATCTCTCTTCTTGGCGCTCAGCTTCTTTGAATCGTCAACACCCTCTATAATAAGGCCTTCTGGCAATATCACCGCTGCGGCGACAACATCCCCGAACAGACAGCCTCTGCCCACCTCATCTACTCCGGCAATCCGGCAAAATGACTGCTCCCAGCCTTCTTTTTCGTATAACAACATATCTGTAGTACTCACTGTTCATCCACCGCCAGTTTCACTTATATTCAGTCCTACTGCTGTTTAGCTTATCATATGAAGCCTTCAGGGGGCATCCCTCTTTAAGTTAATAAATAAAACTCTGCATAGGACCCATTTCTATCATACTTCAAATACAAAGACAACAAAAAGAGCCACCCCAAAAAGTGGATGGCTTATAATCCAATCATTATTTTACCGTGCTTAAGGCATCTCCAAGGTAAAGGTTCCAAGCTTTCCAGCACGCAGTTCATGGAGTAACGTACGTGATGCCTTCTCCAGATCCACACGTCCGCCACTGATCAGACAGCCGCGTTTACGGCCTACTGCTTCCAGAACGGCAACGATCTCATCGGGGTTCTCCAGATCCTCAGGAAGCTTATCAATCCCGAATCGTTCCTTAAACCGGGAACCATAATCCTTGACCAGATATTTGACAGCATAAAAGGCGATATCCTCGACGTTCAGAATCTCCTCTTTAATAGCTCCGGTTACAGCAAGGCGGTAGCCTACATCCTGATCCTCGAACTTTGGCCACAGAATACCCGGGGTATCCAGAAGTTCCAGATTTCCGCCCGTTTTGATCCATTGCTGGCCCTTTGTGACCCCTGGACGGTCACCGGTTGCAGCGATGCTTTTGCCTGCCATCCGGTTAATAAGCGTCGATTTGCCCACATTGGGAATCCCCACGATCAGCGCGCGCATCGCCCGCGGATTCATCCCCTTGGCAATTTGCCGATCAATCTTCTCCTTCAGCAGCAGCTTAACCTGTTCAGGGATTTCCTTCACACCTGTTCCGGTAGACGCATCTACAGGATGGGCTACATGCCCCTGGGCTTTGAAGTACGACAACCATTTGCGCGTCGCTTCTGGATCAGCCAAATCTGCTTTATTCAGAATAATCAATCTCGGCTTGTCCCGTAAAATATCGTCAATCATCGGATTGCGGCTGGAAAGCGGCAGACGGGAATCGAGCAGTTCTATTGCAACATCTATCAGCTTCAGCTTATCCTCAATTTGCCGTCTAGCCTTCGTCATATGACCCGGAAACCATTGAATGGCCATTGCCGTCACCTCCTTTGACTTCTGTCAGCTTAATGGTTAATTACTGAAATGTCTTTGACCGGCCAAAAAATCAGATCTGCACGGCCTACAATATCGCCAAGCGGCACATAACCGATCATCCGGCTATCTGTACTGTCTGAGCGGTTATCCCCCATTACGAATACATGTCCTTCCGGCACTGTGCCGTCAGTATAATCTTCGTTAGGGAAATCTTTATTATTGTACAAAGCATTATTATTATGCGCTTCATCAATCGCGCCTTGAATGTAAGTTTCGTTCACAGGTTCTCCGTTAACTGTAACGACATCCCCTTCGACTTTCACCGTATCTCCAGCCACTCCAATTACGCGCTTGATGAAGTCCCTGCCCTCTGAAGGTACATGAAACACAATCACCTCACCACGCTGCGGAGAGCGGATGTCATACAAGATTTCATTTACAATTACCCGTTCACCGGTATGGAAATTAGGCTTCATGGAAGGTCCATCCACAATAAACGGCTTAAATAAAAGCCAGCGTATCAGAATTACCAGAACCAATGCAATTGCTATCGCTTTAACCCATTCCAATACTTCATTCTTCTGTTTCTTGGGGTTCTGTCCGCCGGACTCCACGATTTCCCCTTGTCCTTGCTGCAAATCCTGCTGCATAATTCACCGTCCTCTCTTCATCCTATATTCACTATACAACACAAAAAAACTCCTGCCAAAAACTCCTCCACAATTACTCCTTCAGGAGGCCTTTTCGGAGAAGCTGATCCTAAGGCAACTATTTTAATGTCCATTATTGGGGTCGAGAAGAACCGGATATAGCAACAAGAATAAACGAAAGGGGCTTGAACTCAAGCCCCTTTCCTTTGTCACTATTCTAGCGACGGATTTCTTTAATTCTTGCAGCTTTACCGCGCAGTTCACGAAGATAGTAGAGCTTCGCACGACGAACTTTACCACGGCGAGCCACTTCGATTTTCTCGAGTTTAGGCGAGTTGATTGGGAAAGTTCTTTCCACACCAACACCGTAAGAAATTTTACGAACCGTAAAAGTCTCACCAATTCCACCGCCGCGACGTTTGATTACAACGCCTTCGAACAACTGGATCCGTTCACGAGTTCCTTCGATAACTTTTACGTGTACCTTCAAAGTGTCACCCGGGCGAAAACTCGGGATATCTTTGCGGATTTGTTCTTGCGTAATTGCTTGTAGGATATTCATTTAGGACTTCCTCCTTCCGTACAGGTGTTCATGCCTCTTCCGGAGAGACCATCGCTCTCCCTCATTATCCGCAGAGGACCACCGTATTCCACACAACAGAAATAATAATAACATAAAGAGTAGGCTAATACAACTATATTTTTAGAGCGGCAGCATATCCTTCTTTTGGGCCTTAGTTTTGCAATCCTTGCATAGTCCGACTACGCTTCCATTATCCTGGGCATAAAAGATTAGTTTGCCGTTTCTCTTCTTGCATGAGGAACAGAGCTGCTCCGTGGAACTCTGCTTAGCTTTGCGGTGTCTGTCCATCGAGATCACATTACTGGCCGTTGCAGTCTTTGGACTTCCGGCCCTCTTATGCCGTCTGCTAAACAGCCAATAAACAACCACAACAAATAACAATACGATCAGGATTGCTGCATATCGCATCAGGCTCATCCGCTCCCTTGACTTTTTACAGTCAAAATAGTAATAGACCGCCTTTCGTGGTGCCTGAGAGTCGGTCTGTTTCTGCTGTCAAGCTCCGTTACACTTCTACACTTCCATTGCTCTGATTTCCAACCCGCCGTTTCAGCTTTACTGAACATATCATCTACAGCTAATTTTAACACAATCGTTTATTGATTTGTAGTCGCGCCCATAGGTACTGGACTTTAGTCCAGCACAGCAACCGGTCTCCAGCCTGTTATTCAATTATTTACCATAATATATAATAACGATTATACATAAGCAATATACAGACTTTTAGGAGGGGCTCCATTTGAAAAAAAATTATAAACCAGCGAAGATTGCAGCACTGGCTGTTTTCTCCATCGTACTATTAGCCGGCTGCAGAGAACTGCCTGGCAAGGAAGCTGCTGATAATCAACTTGAACAGCGCTTATCCGGCAACTCCCAACAGGAAGTTGCTGACAGCAATGGGGAGTTTGAAGAATTCTCTAGTGAACTCGGGCAGGAAATCAGCGAAGCAGCAGCAGATTTAGGGCAGGGGTTAAGTGAAGCAACAGCAAACCTTGGGCAGGATGTCGGAGAAGCCATGGAAAATGTGCATCAAGCCTTTCAGAATACTGGGTCCGTCGTGGCAGAACAGATCACAGCCGACAGTGTCAGCAAAGAACTTGTTGCCACCTCGAAACCAGGGTCCTCTTCTACACTTACCCTGGACAATGCAGTGGGTGAGGTTGAGGTCATCTCCACTACAGGAAATACTGTCAACGTAACCGCTACTATCGTAGCCCATCATGCCTCCAGCAAATATGCTCCAGAGTTGTTTGATAAAGCTGAAGTATCTGTAATAATTAGCGGTGACGAGCTTAAAGTATCCACTTACGCCAAGGACAGTCCAAAAAAGGATTTATGGTCCTGGGCGCACAAAAAATACGGCTATTCAGATTTCAGCATCAACTACCTGATTGAGCTTCCAGCCAGTGTCAACAGATTTGAAATCAATAATGATGTAGGTTCTATTGAGCTGAGCCAGTTACAGGGAACCTTTGACATTTCGAGCGATGTTGGAGCCATCACACTCCGGGATGTTGAAGTCACCGGCAAGTCCAAGGTAGAGACAGATACCGGAAGCATCGGGCTAAGTATCAATGAGATGAAAAATGGCAGCAGTCTCAAAGCTAAAAGTGACATAGGCAAAATATCCGCCTCTTTGGACAGCAGTCTCAAATGCACCGTGGAGGCCTCCAGTGAGCTTGGACATATTTCCGGTACAGGTTCCGGCAAACATGATTTAAACGGGGGTGGACCGCTATTGTCACTATCCACGGAAATCGGCTCCATCTCCATACAAAACTAGAATGAAAGATACCGAACCGAATTTCAAAATTTACGTATATACGCAAAAAGTGGGCTTCCCAGTTTAGGGAGGCCCACTTTTTCGCCTTTTAGATCAGCGCGATTGCCAGCAGCGTAAACAAGCTTAAAGTTAAAATTTCACTGCCGTACCCGTAAAAACCGCCGTAATAATTGCCTGGGTAAAATGCCGAGGTTCTCATTTTTCCGTTGCCCTTCGTTTTCAGATAGACATTGTTACGATCCACATCCACGATGATACCTTCATGCTGTTTTCCATCGGTTGTCATAATCCGTACCCTTTTGTTTTTGCATTGCAGACAATTATAATATGCTTCCACCCGTAACTCCTCCTTTACTGTAATGATTTATTTTATGACTGGAGGGATTAGCCGGTAACGGCTAAGTTACCATTGTGAAATATATGTGAAATAAATAACTTGTGAACATTATGTGTCTTTTTCGTTGGAAAAGGTTTATAATAAGATTATAAACAGTAAAGCGCTTACGGGCTTGTATATGTACTAATCCGAACTTAAGGAGGCAGGAATCATGAGTACAGCAGGGAGAAATTTTATTAACGAGGGAATACTGCGCATCGCCTTGTTCCTAATCATTGCATCACTTACTTACACAGTAAGAAACTACGTCTGGGCCATTATCATACTCACGGTTGTTGCATTATATGCATTGGTTACTGGGATCATTAAGCTTACCCGCAGTGACAGTGAAGCACTAGAGCGACGATAACCAAGTGGAAACGGCTTTGCCGTCCTCAAAAGGACGGTATCCGTTTCAGCGAGAAATAGAAGGATAGTTTATAGCGTGCAGCATATAAATTCTTATATTCGGACAAAAAACCGCTTCATACGGAATCTTGAATCCGTATGAAGCGGTTTTTTTAGTGTCGCATCGGAGTAACAGGATTTGAACCTGCGACCTCACCCACCCCAAGGGTGCGCGCTACCAGGCTGCGCTATACCCCGACGGCTACGCCGTAACTTCCGCGCCATTATCACGTTCTGTCAACGATTGCCCATACGGTCGTCACAGCTTTTACCAATCTGCGTTTATTATAGCGTATGCCCGCGCACCTATGCAATAAAATAACGCGCACCTATACAAACTTCTTCATATGAGATATAATGCGAACATATATTCGCAATTGAACGGAGGCACTGTAATGTCCGCAATACGCACATCACCCGCATCTACCACAGCAGAAATCCGTAACTTCATCCGCCCTTACGCGATCCTTCCGATGGTGAAAGCCGCATTCGAACGGGACTCCCAGATATTCCTCTCGATGCACACACTTGACCCGTATGTCGCGTGGCTGTCGCAGGCCCGGGAAAGATTAACGCAAGAAGATCTCATGATAAAGGAGCAGGCACATCAGAACGGAATTAGCATTATAGAAAAACAGCACATAGATGGCACGCTGCGGATTCGTTATCAATGCCAGGCTGGCATCGGTGACTTAGCGATCCCGGATACGGAGGTTGCGGAGGAAGCTGCGGAACTTATGCGGCGGTTATTGACGTTTTAAAACGAAAACAAGCGCAGATCTCCGACCTCTCATCAAAGCAATGCTTTCTTCTGTGAAAATAGTTTTTAATATATTCTTAAAATTTTATAGATTTTTAAATCACGTTATGCTATACTCTTGGCACAAGGAAAGGAGGTGCGTTCACATCAAGCATGACATGCTGAACGTATCCCTTACCCGGACCAACGGCTGAACAACTGGCTTTGGTGGCGCGGGATACGGATCAAGGTAATAAAACAGCGCCTCGGGTAGAGAGACCGTCTTCGGACGGTCTTTTTCATGTAAAAAAACCATTAAAGCAGCGGGTCATTGATCCGTCTGTTCTAATGGTTTTTTGGGTTACTGCTGCTATTACTATAGCACTTCTCCTATTGGACCTGTTGCCAGGGTCTGTTCTCTACTCAAGAAAGGGGGTTACGATTTACGATTCGTATAAAAATCGATAATATCGCTTACTGTGCGGAGCGGCTCCGCTTCCTTGTGGACAGTGTCCACGTCCGGTTTGAATTCTTCACGCGTATTCGTAGTCACTTTCAGTTCATTCCTTTCAATTGTTAAGCTAACTGCATCTAAGCTGCATATCTTATGGCGGCACCTCTATTAATTACCCTAAAAAAAGGATAACTACGCACATTTGCTCTTATTTTTTGTGTGAAGCTTATGTGTCTGTTAAATTATTCACTACATAACAAAAAACGCCTCCTCAACGTAATATACGTTAAAAAGACGTGTGATATGCCTTGTGTCATTAATTATTTTGTTCAGGCTTGTTCTGCTGCTGGCGTAAACGCTCCAGCGTCTTCGTATCCTTCACCGTTAATTCGGCGGTATCCAGAAGATCCGGTCTGCGCTCCAGGGTTCGTTCCAGAGCCTGCTCACGCCGCCAAATTTCGATATTGGCATGGTGACCGCTCAGCAGAATATCCGGCACCTTCCATCCCCTAAACTCAGCCGGACGCGTATAATGCGGATACTCCAGCAGGCCGGTGCTGAACGAATCTGTTATCGCTGAGGTTTCATTTCCGAGAGCCCCGGGCTGCAGGCGCACCACCGAATCAATGACCGTCAGGGCGGGCAGCTCACCACCAGTCAGCACGTAATCCCCAATGGACAGCTCATCCGTTACGAGATGCTCTCTGATCCGTTCATCATAACCTTCATAATGGCCACAGATAAAGATCAGATGCTGCTCCTGGGCCAATTCCTCAGCGATGTGCTGGTTATATTGTTTTCCCTGCGGGCACATAAGGATAATACGCGGTTTCACAGAAGAAGCAGACGTACTTTCCGCTATTGCTCCAGTACCATGCTCGCGCTCATCTCCGTTTACATCGTCGCTTTCGGGAAAACTTCCCGCGGCGATCCCCTCATCCTCCGCTTGCTCTCCGTCCTGTGAGATGCCCAGCACATGCTCCACGGCAGCAAAGATTGGGTCAGGCTTCAGCACCATCCCCCCGCCTCCGCCATAAGGCGTGTCATCCACACTGTTATGCTTATTGCCTGAGAAATCACGGAAATTGACCGCGTTCAGGGAGACGATGCCTTTTTCACGTGCTTTGCCAAGAATGCTTGTGCCAAATACGCCCTCACACATTTCCGGGAAGAGCGTCAGCACATCAATTCTCATCATGGCAATAGTCCTTCCATCAGGTGAACGGTGATTTTCCGGGCTGCAATATCCACGTCAAGCACAACATCATTGATGACCGGAATAAGAATATCCTGTCCCTTGGCCGGCTTCACAACCCAGACGTCGTTGGCTCCAGGCTGCAGGATGTCTGTAATCGTGCCCAGCGGCTGGCTTCCATCCTCATCAGTGTATACTTCGCAGCCAACGATGTGGTGGAAGTAATATTCATTTTCCGGAAGCTCGACCAGATCATCACTAGGAACCTTAAGCAGGCTGCCTTTATATTTCTCGATCTGATTGATGTTGGTATAGCCCTTGAGTTTGGCAATGAACATCCCTTTATGCTCTTTGGCGGATTCCACGATCACCTCGAATTTCGGACTTCCATCAGCGGGGATAAGCAGCAGCTTTTTGCCCGGCGCAAAGCGGACATCCGGAAAATCGGTATGCGACAAAATCTTGACCTCCCCGCGAATGCCGTGGGTATTGACCAGCCTGCCTACGGTTAACTCTTCGGTCATATAATCCTCTCCTTCAAATATTATCAGCGTTACTGCTGCTGTAGGACTCGTACATAAATGGTACGGCAACGCCTATTTTGGTTCTTTGTACATTAATCTATACTGCTATATTTGAACAAAAAGGAGCCGGGATATACTATCCCTAGCCCCTTATTGAACGCATCCATTAAGATAAAATATCTACGGTAACGCGTTTATCGCTCTTGACTGCTGCAGATGTGACTACTGTGCGAAGCGCTTTGGCGATCCGCCCCTGCTTGCCAATGACCTTGCCGACATCATCAGGATGTACAGAGAGTTCATATACAATCAGGTGATCCTTCTCCACAGTCCGCACGATCACATCTTCTGGATGATCCACTAAAGCCTTAGCAATAACACCAACTAATTCTTCCATAGAGGACCCTCGCAATCAGTCATTATTTCTGTTGCTTCAGCTCATGGAACTTCTTCATCACGCCTGCTTTGGAAAGCAAGTTGCGGACGGTATCAGATGCTTGTGCACCTGTTTGAAGCCATTTAAGAGCTTTTTCCTCATCGATCTTAACTACTGCCGGTTGTTCAATCGGATTATAATAACCGATTTCCTCGATGAAACGACCGTCACGAGGGGACCGGGAATCGGAAACCACTACACGATAGAAAGGCGCTTTATGTGCACCCATTCTTTTCAAACGAATACGTACTGCCACGAAATTCACCTCCTTAAAAGAATATCGAAAGATTGGGAAGAGTTTGCCGGAAACCTTTTTTCGATCCCTCCCAAACCCTCCCTTAGCCAAGGGAGGGCCCCAAGGGCTCTGCCCTCTGGACACCCGGCTAAGTGCAATTGGCGTGGGCATTCAGACTGGCGGGATCTGGGATAGTTCGAGCAGGATCGCTTTTCGTCCCTGACGGGACCCGCTTAACAACGGGCGGTACCTGGGAACTGGTTTTACAAACTCTTTAGATCAAGAGATTAAGATCAAAAGATTAAGATCAAGAGATTAAGATCAAGAGATTAAGATCAAAAGATTAGACCTTCTCGATCATCTGATGTTGTACAATGTCTGATCTAAGGGTAAAGCTTAAAGATTAAACCTTAAACCTTAAAGACTATTAACATTAACGGAAAGGGAACTTCATACCCTTACCGCCGCCAAGGCTCTTAAGCTGCTTCATGGCGTTTTTCTTACCGCCCTTACCACCACCGCCGCCGCCCATCATACCGGAGAACTGCTTCATCATCTTGCGCATTTCATCGAACTGCTTGATGAGACGGTTAACCTCGGCTACGTTGGTTCCGCTGCCTGCGGCGATGCGCTTGCGGCGGTTATGGTTGATGATCTCAGGCTGGGCTTTCTCAGCTTTGGTCATCGAATGAACAATTGCTTCGACGCGGCCCATCTGCTTGTCGTCGACCTTCAGGTCCTTCATGCCTTTGGCTTTATTCATGCCAGGCAGCATGTCGAGAATCTGGTCGATCGGGCCAAGCTTCTTGACCTGATCCATCTGCTCCAGGAAATCGTCGAACGTAAATTCCGCATTGCGCATTTTACGTTCCATTTCCTTCGCTTTTTCGGTATCAATGTTGGCCTGAGCCTTCTCGATCAAGGAGAGCATATCGCCCATGCCGAGAATCCGTGAAGCCATCCGTTCCGGGTGGAACGGCTCCAGCGCATCGATCTTCTCGCCCAGTGCGGCGAATTTGATCGGAGTGCCGGTTACGGCTTTGACGGACAATGCCGCACCACCGCGGCTGTCACCGTCGAGCTTCGTCAGCACTACGCCGGTAAGCTCAAGCTGCTTGTTGAAGCTGTCGGCTACATTTACGGCATCCTGACCTGTCATGGCATCCACTACAAGCAGTACCTCGTCAGGATTCACGACGTTATGGATCTGCTTCAGCTCTTCCATCAGCTCTTCATCAATATGCAGGCGGCCTGCAGTATCGATGATCACATAATCCAGTCCGTTGTCCTTCGCGTGCTGGACCGCTTGTCTGGCAATCTCCACCGGGCTCGTCTGATCTCCCAGGGAGAATACTGGAACCTTAATTTGTTCGCCCAGCACCTGCAGCTGCTTGATCGCAGCAGGCCGGTAAATATCGCCCGCTACAAGCAAAGGACGGTGATTGCCCTTCTGCAGCAGCTTGGCCAGCTTGCCTGAAGTGGTCGTCTTACCGGCCCCTTGCAGACCCGCCATCATAATGACTGTCGGCGGCTTATTAGACTTGGCCAGCTTCGCTTGGCTTCCACCCATCAGGTCTGTTAATTCCTTGTTAACGATATCAATGATGACCATGCCGGGAGTAAAGCTGTCCATCACTTCCTTGCCGATTGACTTCTCCTTCACCTTGGACACGAAGTCCTTGACTACTTTGAAGTTAACATCGGCTTCCAGAAGCGCCAGCCGCACTTCACGCATCGCTTCGTTGACGTCATCTTCAGTTACTTTTCCTTTGCCGCGCAGCTTGCTGAACACATTCTGCAATCTTCCGGTTAAACCTTCAAACGCCATATGCGGCTGTCTCCCTTCATGCTACTCTAACCTCTGCAAACGATCCAGGATATCCGTGAACCGCTGTTTATATTGCTCAGGCAGCATCCCATTGTCCGGCAGTCTGCGCAGTTCTTCTAAATATCGGTTGCGGTCTTCATGCTTGGCAAGCAGCCCAAGCTTCTCTTCATAATTGTCCAGCACTTGCTCGGCACGTTTAATATGTTCATAAACGGCTTGGCGGCTGATTTCAAATTCCGCGGCGATCTCTCCGAGTGAGAAATCATCGTGGAAATAATATTTAAGAAACGTTTGCTGCTTGTCAGTAAGCAGGCGTTCATAGAAAGCAAATAACAAGTTAATCCGGTTAGTTTTCTCGAGCCTATTCTCCTGACTCATTAAGGGCACTCCCTTCGTCAAGGAAAAACACTTTACAGCTTCACAACGTCCCTTATGATACCGAAAACAAAGAAAGATGTCAAGCCTTTTTGCTTGTCATCTTATTCTTTGTGCCCAAACCCTAATTTCTGTCCCAAAATGCTCAGAATTAACGGATGGGAAGCAGGTAAATCAGCACTGCGAAAAAGTGGGTTACACTTCCCGCCAGTACAAACACATGCCAGATGGCGTGGTGGAACGGGAAACCTCTCCATACATAAAAGATGGTCCCCAGCGTGTACAATATTCCACCTGCCATCAGCAGGGTCATGCCTCCTCCGGCCACTACAGCCGACAAAGGATTCCAGGCGATCACAATCAGCCAGCCCATGGCAATGTAGAAGACAGTGGACATGAACAGAAACCTTTTGACGAAGTAGGCCTTGAACAATACTCCGAAGAATGCCACTCCCCAGATAATGCCGAACAGGCTCCATCCAAGCGTGCCACGAATGGCTACCAGCAAAAATGGTGTATAGGTACCGGCAATAAACAGATAAATTGAGGAGTGGTCAAAGAATTCGAACAGATCCTTCGCTTTGCCCTCCCTGAGACTATGAACCAGTGTGGAATTCAGATAGAGAAGCAGCATCGTCGTTCCATAAATGGAAAAGCTGACTACATGCCAAGCCGTCCCCTTCAGACTGGCAAATACAACAAGCAGGACAAGTGCAGCTACACTCAGTACCGTACCTATACCATGAGTAATTGCATTGGCTACCTCTTCCCTGCGGCTGTAAGTATGCGTGTTTGCCATAATAAAATCCTTCCGTTTGCGGTTTCCTTCTATTATATCGTTTTCCCGGAACTCATTCCAGCCTATAGCCTCATTTGGGTTTTACAGCTTGTAAAGCTCCGTATATTTCGCTTCGAGATAATCAGCCAGATAATCCGGGTTCAGCGGTTCGCCGGTCACTTGTTCGATAATTTGTGAAGGCGTCAGCGCCGAGCCGTACCGGTAGATCTTGTCTGTAAGCCATTCCTTAACCGGCAGCAGATTGCCTTCGGCGATCAGAGCGTCAAATTCCGGCAGTTCTTTACGCAGAGTGTTCAAAATTTGCGCAGCATACATATTACCAAGGGAGTATGAGGCAAAATAACCAAAGTCGCCGCCGGACCAATGGACATCCTGCAGTACGCCAAGCGCATCGGTCGGCGGCGTAATGCCGAGGTATTCCTGATATTTGGCATTCCATACTTTTGGCAGATCCTTCACTTCCAGACCTTCATTAAAGATCAGCTTCTCGATTTCATAACGGACGATAATATGCAGGTTATAAGTCAGCTCATCGGCTTCGATGCGGATGAAGGAATTCGCCACACTGTTGATCGCACGGTAGAAATCTTCTACTTCCACATTTGTCAGCTGCTCAGGGAAATGCTGCTGCAGATCGCCGTAATAACGCTGCCAGAAGGCCCGGCTGCGGCCGATCATATTCTCCCACAGTCTCGACTGGGATTCATGGATGCCCATAGATGCCCCTTGAGCCAGCGGTGTGCCGACCAGATCCTTGCTGATGTTTTGCTCATACAGAGCATGTCCGCCCTCATGGAGCGAGCTGAAAATAGCACTAGTAACGTTGTCCAGCAAATAGTTGGTAGTGATACGCACATCGCCTGGATTCAGCCCGGTTGCAAAAGGATGTACACTTTCATCCAGCCGGCCCGCTTCAAAGTCATAGCCCATCTGCCCCAGAACAAAGAGGCCGAATTTCTCCTGTTGCTCTTTGGCGTAGATTTCACTCAGGAATTCCGTGTCCGGCTTGTTAGGCGAAGCATTGATGGCTTCCACCAGCGGAACAAGGCGGCTGCGCAGACGATCGAAGATTCCATCGACTTTTTCGGTGGTCAGATCTGGTTCGTACATATCCAGCAGCGTATCGTATCGGGTGCCTTTGACACCCCAGTAATCAATGAACTCCTGCTTAAAGGCAACAATCTGGCTTAAGAACGGCTCAAAGGAGGCAAAATCATTGCTTTCCTTGGCTTCTTCCCACACGGTTTGTGAATGAGCCGACAGAACAGAATATTCTTCAAATCTCTTGGATGGAATGCTCTTGCTGCGCTCGAACTCCTTGCGGCAATCTTTCACGATTTTGTTCTGGTTGTCGCTTAGCTGGCTGCTGACTGCCGGGCGGCTGAAAAATTCAGTGAACTCTCCCATTTCCGGCGAGGTCTGCAGTCTGAACAGTTCACCGCTAAGCATACCGATCGTACCCGAACGGATCTCCACCCCTTTACGAGGTGCACCTGTACGCAGATCCCAATGCAAAAGTCCGATTGTTTCAGAATACCCGCTGATTTTTAACAATAGCTCTTCAAATTTCTCCCACTCTTCTTTAACCGTCTGTTCCATATCCGAGCACCTGCTTTCTCTGTTTTAGCGTCTCCTCTTGATGATACTTTTTTAAATAAGTATAATCAACTTCAGAGCCTTACATCTCTAATTTGAAATACTTTATCATTAAGCCGATAGGAGTGTGAGCAGAACATGAAGATTCAGATTACACCTCTGGCCGAGAGGAAGCTGAAGGAAAGGCTTGGGGATCAGCCGGGGCTTTTTAAACTCTTTTATGATACGGAGGGTTGCGGCTGCGACGGAATCAATGTTCTGCTGATCGTTAGTGAAGCACAATCCGGCGATGTTTCCATTGATGCACACGAGTTGCCTTTTATCATCAGCCGCCAGCAGGAGATCTTTTATGAAGAGCAAATGCGGCTTGATGCCGAGGAGCGCTTCTCTTCGTTCAAACTGGACAGTCATTCACAGATTTATGGCAAGAATATTCTTGTAAGAGATTTGCGCAATACCGAAGTACCCCAGCCAGGGGCTGGAATTGCTTGCGAAGTAACTCCCCGTTAATCCTTAAGCATATATTCCTAAACCTAGGAAGCTATGCTCACAAAACACAGTGTATGCTTCCGAGGCAAGTTTTGCACGAAGTAAACCTAGGAAGCTATGCTCACAAAACTTTTAGGAGGAAGCATGGTCATGACTCAAATTACAAATATCCTGGAGTTCAACAAACAGTTTGTCGAGAAAAAAGAATACGAAGCCTATCTGACCAGCCGCTTCCCTGATAAAAAAATGCTGATCATCACCTGCATGGACACCCGGCTCGTAGAGCTGCTCCCCAAAGCGATGAATTTCAAAAACGGTGATGTCAAAATCATTAAAAATGCCGGTGCAATCATTTCCCAGCCCTTTGGCAGCGTAATGCGGAGCGTAATGGTCGCGTTATACGAGCTGGATGCGGACGAAGTTATTGTGGTCGGCCATTACGAATGCGGCATGGCTTCGCTGAATGCAGACAAGATGATCAACTCGATCAAAGAGCGCGGCGTTTCCGAACAGGTCCTTTCGACCCTGGAGAACTCAGGGATTAAATTAACCAAGTGGCTGCGCGGGTTTGACAATGTGGAGGAAGGGGTAATTCAGACTGTGGAGCTGATCAAGCGCCACCCCTTACTCCCCCCAAACGTGCCTGTGCACGGCATGATCATCGATCCGGCAACCGGAGCGCTTGAGCTTGTCTCGGACGGGTATGTGGAGAACAAGGCAACTCTCTGAAACTGCTGTTTGCGTGGATCCTGGATCCACGCACTTTTTTTTGGCCATAATTTGTATTCGCATTTAATCTCTAAATTATTATATTAAAATTGAAACCTCCTAGGGCATACTACGTATTACCGGACAGACACTACAAATCCAAGACAACCTTTAGGAGGGTACTTGTACTCAATGAAACCCATGAAACGCGTAATGATGATTGTAATGGCCTTCACCCTGTTTTTTGCCGTAACCGCTCCTGACTTTGCGGATGCACGACGTGGAGGCGGCTTTAAATCCGGAACCCGCGGATTCACCACCACTCCAAAGAAATCTACAACCAATAATGTGAAACAAAGCGATAGCACCAAAGGAACAACAGCCGGCACTGCAAAACGCGGATTCTTCAGCGGAGGCAGCTTGATGAAAGGCCTGATGATCGGCGGAATCGCCGGCTTCCTCTTCGGGGGCATGTTCGGCGGAATGGGCGCTTTCGGGAATTTCCTTGGCCTAATGATTAATATGCTTGCCATCTATCTAGTAGTGGTACTGATCATGTCCTTCTTCCGCCGCAGAAAAGAAAGACGCAGGCTCGAGGAAAGGGATGGCCGTTACTAATGCCAACAACTGTTCTAAGCATGGATGAAATTATTAACGCCCTCTGCCTGCATATGGCTGAACGCAAGGCAGTCCGTGTGGAAGATGTTCAGGTAGAGCTCAGTTGGGAGGAAGATACCGGGTACAGCGCAGAGGTGTGGATTCAAGGCCGAAGCCAATACCTGGTTGAATCCAATATAACTGAAGCGATCCTCCGCTATATGCACAGTGAGTATGGCATCCGGGCTTACCGCGAAGATCTCAGACTGGAGCTGGATGAAGAAATAACGGCAATTGTCAGCACTTGATTCTATTACTACATTGCAACAACTAAAGGGACAGCCTCCGGGCTGTCCCTTTATTGTTCTTCCGTTAATGTGAACGGCTAAATGCTGAACGCATGATAAAGTAAGATGATCACTATACATAACGTGGAAAGGGCGGACAACCACGTAAAAAACAAACTCCAGTTATAGCTTTTCATTCGTCTTATACACAATCAGAATGGTGCTCCGTTGATGCTCCGCCCCGTCCCGCGAAGATTTGACTACGGAACCGTAGCACACCTTCACCACTTGTTCTTCCTGCAATCCCATCAGAAATTCATTTGCTTTATTTTCAGCATAGGAATTATCCGCATCTACAAACTCTTTAACTTGAATCATAATATTCTCCTTTAATAGATGTAATTATTTATTAATTCGAATTCTATATAAGAAAACAATGAAGTGCTCATGGCGCATCACTCCTCTGGTAACATTTAATGTAAGAAACCTCTAAACATACAGCAAGGCACTTCGCAGTAAACTGCGAAATGCCTTAATATCAGTCAAGCTTAACATCCAATGGGAGAAGGGTCAAATGTTTTCACTCCATAATTATGAAAAATCCATGATAGCCCTGTGTAACAATCGTTTGGCTCTCTGCTGAGAAGCTGATATACTGTTGTGAAGGTTTCCATTTAAGGAGATCTCTATTTGCACACCCTTTTTTAAGGGCGGTACACCAAATTTTGAGGAGGGCTGGACATGATTACGAATTACAAGATGGCAGCAGGGGATGTTTTTCTTAGAGGGGGTGAAATCTACTATGAACCATAGTCTTCTACTGCAAACCTCCCGGACTCAACTGGTAAAGCAGCTGTTATATTTTGATGAAGAGAGAAATGGATTTCTCAATCATTATTACCCTGGCAAACATCCTCAGAGAAAACAGGCGGAGGAACTGATTAACAGCTACTGCTCTGTTCTAGAGCAGCTTCTCTCGGACTATAGCGAAGAGAAACTATGCTCGAGTGTATTGATTGGAAGCCGGCTGGACCTGCGCTATTTGGCTGATGGTTATATAGACACCTATACCATTGTGTTCCCTGCATACACCGACCCGGCCGAAGGGAAGATTTCCTGGCTGTCGCCACTGGGCATGCAGCTGCTGATGGCCCAGCGCAATCATGAGTATGAGCTTGAAGTCCCTTCAGGGAAAATCTCTGTCATGATTGACAATATCAGCTTTGAGAATAGCGGCGAAGTGGATTCAGCAGTCTGAACAAAAAAGGGGCAGCCGCCGGGCTGTCCCTTAATCATTTTCCGCTAATCTTTAAAGTACTGAGTAATTCTCCCTGCACCGTTCTGTACCTTTACCTCCGCATACGCCCCGTTGATTAAAGTGAGCTGCGGCGGAACATGGCCGAAGTCAACATCATAGATTACCGGCAATTGAAGCTCCTCGGACAACTCTTTGTAACAATCCTCCACCGTATAGCTGTCCACCGGACGATTGGCACCGCTTCTCCCGAACATAATACCGGAGCAATGCTCGAACCAGCCAGCCAGTTTCATCTGCACCAAAGACCGGCGCAAATCCACCGTGTTCAATTCACAATTCTCCAAATACCACAGGATTGGTTCGTTGTGAATCATATTCTGCTGAAAATACTGCACATTTCCGAAAGGTGTCCCGATAATATGCCGGATCACATCTATGCATCCGCCAAGCAAACGCCCGGACAGTGTTACTTCACCAGCAGTCACCGATTTCCAAACCGTCGGCTCATCCAAATGAAAGATAAAAGGGGAATTGACGTCCACTCCCCCCTCCTGTTGATATTTTGCCGAAGATTTCTGCATAATCGAGCCTCCACGGATCGTGGACATTACCTTTTGCCACATGGCTGTAGTGTTATCGGTTTGCTTCCCTCTCAGATCTGCCAGGCTTGGACCGTGCGCTGTTGCCAGACCCGTCTGCAGCGTAATGGCAAGCAGCAGCAGACTGATATCGGAAAAACCCAATATCCATTTCTCCTGCACCAGGCTGAAATCTATATATTCCAGCATTTCAATCAACAATTCCCCGCCCCATGGCGGAATGATAAGGTCGATGGCGTCATCCTGCATCATGGAGTTAAATTCCTCGGCACGTGTTTTGCCTGAAGCTGATTTGGCTTTATTCTGTTTAAATACCGTCTCGCCGCAATGCACCCGGTATCCTTTTTCTTTCATCCGCTCACAGGCTTGCTCGAACAGCTTACGGTCTAGTGGACTTACGCCATATGAAGAAGCCGTCACACCGATCGCTGCCCCGTCGTTCAATAAAGGGTATGTAATCATTTTCTACCTCCTGAAAAAATTCCCGCAATCCACCTTTGATTCTACATCGAATAGCAAGTCTTCGGAAGCCCGGATTTATCTTATACAGATACAAACGGCAAAAGACATGACCAGAACATACGGCAGAGCTGCCGATGATCCAGATCATGTCTTGTATTCGTGATAGGCCCGGGATTAGATCAAAGAGATGGCGAGCAGCTCGAACAGCACAAGCGGCAAGATCACATTATTGTTAACCGGCGCGGGATATGGATAGTAGCCCGGACCCGGCGGGAATGGTTTGTAGTACGGATTATAGTATCCGCGTACAGATTGTGTGGTAGCGGTAACTGTCAGGTACAGATTTTTACTGTCCATTCCCGCAATAGTTCCCTCATGCATGAGTCCGTCAATCGTCTGTACTTTCACTTTGTGGTTTAAGTAGGGCTTGCAGGTGTGGTGCAGAGATTCACGGACTCCGTGCAGATGCTGGACTACAGCAGGGTCGGCTTGATAGATAACCGTCGCTTGCTGGCTGGAATTATATGTCGACATGTTGGTTGACCTCCGTAATTGGTTTTGCTTCAGTCTATGCTGATGCCTATAGTAAGGTGTCTTCCCCTCCCATATCGTATAGAATGCCGCGCCAGACAGGTCTCCGGAAAACAAAATAGCCGCACGCGGGGCTAGTTCCCATGTACGGCTTGTTTATCTTTTTTTAGGGTTACATCCCTTTAAAAAGCCACTCCGATTCCGCCCTCGCCGGCATAGGTGCCCATAACCGGTCCCATGCTGGAGAATACGACCTCTTTAAAGGGGTGCTTTTCGAGAATGCGTTCTTTAATCTCCAGGGCCAGCTTCTCGCAGTTGCTGTGCACAATGGCAATAACCGCCTTCTCGTAATCATGCTGCTTCTCCTCAAGCTTAGCCAGCAGATGGTTGAGTGCCTTGGGCAGCCCGCGGGTTTTCTCCACCACCTCAACTGTACCTTCCTCGCTGATTTTGAGCAGCAGCTTGATGTTCAGCACCGAAGCCACCGCGCCCGACAAACGGTTCAGCCGTCCGCCCTTGATTACATTTTCCAAAGTATCCAGTGTGAAGAATGCTTCCACTTCCCGGGATTTGAGAAGAATCATTTCTTTCAATTCCGCAAGGCTTGAACAGGTCACCGACCATTTTGCCGCGAAGGCGACAATCAGGGACAGTCCACCGGAAAATCTCTTCGTATCTATAACTTCAATCGCATTCGGAAATCCTTCTTCTTCATACATTTCCTTGGCGATCATCGCGGCCTGATAGGTGCTGCTAATATTGGAGGACATGCAGACGACCATAATGTCAGTGCCTGCTTCCACTTCTTTGAACTTATCCAGGAAGACTTGCGGACTGGGACTTGCTGTGGTCGGCAGTTCCTTCGATTCACGCATTTTAGCATAAAAAGCCTTCGTTTCCGTATCTTCCGGCATCAGCTCATGTCCGAAATGAACCGGCAGCTGGACTACAGTAATATCATATTGGTCAACATACTCAAGGGGGATATCGGAACCGCTATCCGTAATTATCTTGATGGGCATCAGGGTGCTCTCCTTTCAATTCTATATTATTATAGTCACCATCAGCACGAATCAATAGTACATTTTATAACTTGTCAAAACATATGTTTTATGCTTAGGGGCACATTATCTCACTTTCCGGACTATTTTCGCTGTTTAAAGACTCCCTATAACTTAAATAGCAGGCTCAAGTGTACTTTCTTACCTTTCGATGTTGTGATATGGTAAATAAATCAGCGTATAGAAATGGAGTGTAACCATGGGCAAGAACAGAGTATGGAACAAAGGCAAGCATAACGGAGGCGGACTGGCGAAGAAAAATGTAACGGACAAAGAATCCGCAGAATCGGCAACCCCAGCCGAGAGCGCTCCTGAGATTCCGAATCCGCGGATTGATACAGTAAAACCGATGAACCGCAGCAATTGGGTCGTTCGACCGGCTAGGGTAACGCCTAAAGAAACGAAAGAATAACAAGCTAAGTCTTAACCTATATCATTACAACAAGCAAATACCCAGTCAGAACACGAAAATTCAGTGTTAGACTGGGTATATTTTTATAAACTTAGCATTTTGGGTAGGTATATGAGAATGATCTATGCTTCGACCACTGTTTCCCCTTCCCCAGAAGGGGTCTCAAAACCGTTTAAAAACCGTGTAAGCGTGTCCTCAGTGATTGGAAACGCCGCATTGGCATCAAATCGCTCACTGCGGATTAGCAGCCTCTGCCGTAATTCCTCAGGCTCAACCTTCAAATGAATCAGTTCCCACACGCCGCCATACTGTTCAATCAGCTGCTTGTAATCGTTCCGTCTTTGACGCTGCCAAAAGCTGAAATCGATGACGACATGCTGCTTCGCCTGGATCAGGCGGACCAGCTCCCCGCGCAGCTTCATTTCGGATTGTTCTTTATACTGCTCATAATTCACTTCAGGGTAATCTACTCCATAACGTCCGTGAGAAGCCCAAATGTCTTCATCTATTGAGAGACGGACAAATCCCTCTTTCTCCAGCTTTTGAGCAAAGGTTGTTTTACCTGACCCTGCCACTCCGCACATCATCACAACGACAGGAGCTGCGTTCATCGCCTTGTACTGCACCAGCTGTCCGATCGCTGACTTTTCACTCCGCATAAGATGTCATCTCCTTCCCGGTCAACCGAATGTGCAGATCGTTTCTATGTATTTCTCTGTCAGGCAGGCGAAATCCTGTTCGATAAAAAGCTAGACTAAGGTCCGTTGTTACGGGAATTAGTATGAAGATATACTATTAAGGGACAACATTCAAGAAGGAGACTGATTATGAGTGAAAAAAGCATGAGGGCCGGCCTCTCTACTGGCAAAGCCTTACTGGCTATAGTTGGAGGAATCCTGGTTCTGGTCCTTGCCCAAGTTATTGCCAGTCTGATCTACTTGGTACCCTTTCCGCACCCGGTATCCATTGTTCTATATTACTTGCTGTATATTGCGCTTGCCTATCTGGGAGTTAAGCTGTTAAGTGAACGGATACTGAAGCTATCTTTACAGGAATGCCGCATACATAGACCGCGTGCTGCTGCAAGATGGCTGCTGTGTGCCGTTACACTGCCTGTTGCTGTATCAGCAATCCTGTTATGCTTGCCCGGTGAATTTATTCCCGGCAATATGGATGCAGGAGAGACTGCCCTCATTATTGTAACAGCAATTGTCGGCACTGGGCTGGGTGCAGGTATCGTTGAAGAAATGATCTTCAGGGGAATCATTATGAAATCGCTTGAACTGCGGTGGGGAAAAACGGTAGCAATCTGGGTGCCGTCTGTCATCTTCGGTTTGATCCATGCGATAGGCGCAGGCCTCAATGCCGCTGATTTGCTTCTGCTCTTCGTCGGGGGGACCAGTGTCGGCATTATGTTCTCCTTAATCGTGTACCGAAGCGGCTCCATTTGGAGCAGTGCGATAGTGCATGCTGTATGGAACATAGTTATGATTGGTGATATTTTACATATTGGGACAAAACCT
Organism: Paenibacillus sp. FSL H3-0321; assembly: GCF_038002865.1. Taxonomy (NCBI): domain Bacteria; kingdom Bacillati; phylum Bacillota; class Bacilli; order Caryophanales; family Paenibacillaceae; genus Paenibacillus; species Paenibacillus sp. FSL H3-0321. Next base: position 1,107,323 of record NZ_JBBODH010000001.1, read on the forward strand.
GTTGAGAATGTTATTCTCTCTTACAAATTAACCTTGGATTCCACCTTACTGACTGGAGGGAATTTCGGCGTAGAGCTTTCTGCCGCTGCCATTGCAGGATATTGGTCAGTAATTGCTGTAATAATATATTTGTCCAAAAAGCGCAGTACTCAACCTTTGAACATGCCGACAAGCTTAAGATGACAAACGCCTCCTAAGATCTCAGAGTGAGCAATTCAATTTGTGGTGGCCTAGTCGTCAAGCCTTATAGAGGCAACCAACTATATTCACCATCATTAAAGTATACACCTTGTGCAATGAGTCGACTTGACGTATACTCCCATTAAGGGAGAGATGGATATGAGAAGAATAGGGAAAATCACGATGTTCACAGGAATTGGATTGTTGAGTCTTATTTTGATTGCCGTTCTTGCGATCAGCGCTTTTGTAATCAAGAGACCGGTGACCACAACCTCCGAACTGGCAGAAGTGAAGCCTTACAAGTGGAATAAAGTCAAGCTGGACGGAAATGTCATCTCTAGTGATGGTTCAGAGTATTTTCTATGGAATAAAAAAGGGGAAAACAATAACTGGATTATCTTCTTTTCCGGAGGCGGGGCCAGTTGGGATGCCAAAAGCGCCGAGCATCCGATCAAGATCATGAATTTCATTAAGGGCGGGGATACAGGCAATTATTTTCCCAACATCCCCTTCTATATGCTCTCCTTGCTGAGAGGCATGATGGACACGGATAACCCTGACAACCCCTTCAACGGCTGGAATGTTGTATATCTGCCTTATTCGACCGGTGACTTCCATATCGGCAAGCACAATGCGGAATATAAGAAGGCAGACGGCACCCCCTTCACTATGCGCTATAACGGCAGCAATAACGTGCGGAGCAGCCTCGACTGGATTTATGCTAATGTGGATAAGCCCGACAAGCTGCTCATCGCAGGTGAAAGTGCCGGCGGGTTCGGCTCCGCCTTCTGGGCGGAGGAGATTGCCAGTCATTATAAGGACTCCGAAATTTATCAATATTCCGACAGCTCCTTCCTGAAATCGGACAAATGGCCGAAGGTTGTGGATCAGGAATGGCACGCTGACTTTACCAAGACATTTGGGTATCCCGCCGAAGCGGATATCATCGGGGCAGCCTTTAAAGCCAACGGACATCTCCTGCCGCCCAATGCCATACTATTACAATCCTACTCGTTATTTGACGAGATCCTAATTCACTTTCAGAACAACATCAACGATTATAAAGGGCCACAGGACCAGAAGAAGATCAACGAATGGTCACAGCAAATGCGGGCATCCGTGCGTTCTTTAGACGCCGCGTTACCGAATTATTATTATTATCTGACTGACTATGGACTGGATGCTGAGAAGGGCACAACCCCGCACACATTTGCAACGCGAGAAACTTTTTTTCAAGCAGAGCAGGATGGAGTTACACTGCTGAAATGGCTGGGAGATGCGGTTAACCATCAGAAGCCCTATTCGGTGGGCAGCAAGTTCCTTGAGAAGTAAGAGTAAGCTCAGCACAATTAAGATTTGAAGACATTTAGCACAAGGAAAAATGGCAAGAGGCAGGAGAGAAGATACATGAAGCTGCGTGAAAAGCAGATGCAAATGACGCGGGAGTTGATTAAGGATACAGCGCTGAACCTATTCTGTGCGCAAGGCATTGAGCGCACCGATATGGCTCAGATTGCAGAAGAAGCCGGCGTCTCCCGGCGTACTTTGTATCATCATTATAAGGACAAGGAAGAATTAGCCGCCCAGATCTATGTTGAGAATCTGGAGCGGATGTTCGGACAGCTGCTGTTTGACTTTAGTTTCGAGCAGCCCGAAGAATCTCTGGAGATTATTCTGGACAAGTATTTGGCGCTTAGGGAGCATCAAGAGTCGTTGATCTATTACGATGCCATTTTTGGAGTCTACTATAGCACTCTGTCCAAGAATCCCGCTGACCTGCCTGATTTCAAGCAAGCGATGCAGGGGTGGTACACGCGGCTAGTGCAATTGGAGACCGTACCGGTAGCTCCCGGAAAAAAAACAAAGTGGATGGACATTCTGCTGAAGTCCACCCACCTGTATTTCATGTATTTGCAAAAAGCCGTTATTATTGCCCACCAGCGCGGCGGAGAAGTCACTGAAGAAGACAAGGCTAACGATCGCCAGTTCAAAGATTTCATCATGCAGGGCGTGCGGCATTCCCACCATCACAAAACCCCTTAAGTGTGCTTCAAGAATACTTATGGGGCAATGCAATCTGCAGAAGTCAGCTTAATTCCCTTCCACCAGATCATCACCAGAGGGCTTATGGCCCTTCCGGCTGGCCGCAGCAGATGGAGAGAAAGGCAGTCTGACGATAATCGTCGTGCCCCCTCCTACTGCACCATCCACCTCGATACTCCCCTGATGCAGAGAGACGATTTTCTTCACAATCGCCAGTCCGAGGCCGTTGCCGTTATTGATCCCGTTCCGTGACTTGTCGACTTTATAGAACCTTTGGAATACCGCGCTGAACTCTTCCGGGGAAATGCCGATCCCGTTATCGCTAATGATAACGGATATTTCTGTTGCATCTACGTCTATCCCGATACGGATGTTCCCGCCCTGCGGTGTAAACTTGATGCTGTTGCTAAGCAGATTCATCCAGACTTGCTTAAGCTGATCTTCATCTCCCTTGATCTTGACAGCCACCGGCAGCTCAAGATCAATGACGATGCCTTTGGCCGACCACTGCGGTTCGCAGGTCACAACGACGGTTCGAATCTGCTCGTCAAGAGTAAAGGAGCCTGCTTCGAAGGGATGGTGCTCGGAGTCCAGGGAAGCAAGCTTCAGCAGATTATCGCTGAGTCTGGACAGACGGTCACTCTCCGCAATAATGATATCAAGGTATTCGCTGCGTTCTTCCTCCACTACCAGATCATCACTTCGCAAAGCCTTGGCAAACCCGGAAATAGACGTCAGCGGTGTCTGAATTTCGTGAGAGACATTGGATACAAAGTCCTGCCTCATCTGCTCCAGCTGCTTGAGCTCCCCGGCCATCTCCACATAGCTTTGCGTCAGATCCCCTATTTCGTCCACGCGGTTCACTTTTAACTCTACTTCGAAATCACCCTTTGCCAGCCTCTTCGTCGCATTAGTCAGTGCTTTGATTGGCTCCACCAGATACCTGGCGGCAATGAGAATACATATACTGCCGAGCAATAGCACGAGTAGAAGCACGAAGAGCATCATCCGGTTAACGATATTTTCGTTCTCGGCGGAATACTGCAGGAACATCGCATGCCACTCCCCTTTTAGCAGAAACGGCATTCCGATGAATGTATCCTTATCACCGGAGCTGGAACGATAGAACTTTCCTTGCAGCACTTGTTTGACAGCTTCGGGGGTGATGATGACAGCCGGATTATCTTTAAGCCCATAGAAGATATGTTCCCCGGAATGATTGTACAGGTGAATCGGGTGTGCGGATACCTTAACCATGCTGTTCAGGAACTCATCCGTATCTTTAGGTTTGGCGTCATCATAGCGATGAATGACTTCCTTGCCCACTGCGATCATTTCGTTCTGACCCTCATAACTTATTTGCTTCTGAAAGACATATAGACCAATGAGAAAGGAGCATATTAGGCTAAAAATAATGATGCCGAGAAACGTGAGAATGACACGCACGTACAAGGTCTTGATCATGGCTTAGGAATCAGCCGGTAGCCCAGACCGCGGGCCGTTTCGATTTGAAATTGCTCGTCGTTGCCGGTGAATTTCTCCCTCAGCCGGCTGATATGGACATCGACGGTCCGGCCATCCCCTTCATAGTTCAAACCCCAAATCTGCATAATCAGCTGCTCCCTGGTGAAGATTTGTCCGGGGTGGCTGGCCAGCAGAAACAGAAGCTCGAACTCCTTCAAAGGAATAGTGACCGGCTCATCTCCACGGTTGACCTGAAAGGTACGGCGATTGAGCTCAACATTGCCCACCTGCACAGTCTGGGAAGAAATGACCAGCGAGCGTTTAAGCAGCGCTTTTACCCGCATCACCAGCTCAATGGGATCAAACGGCTTGGTCAGGTAATCATCCGTTCCCAGTCGGAATCCTTTCACCTTGTGTGCCGACTCTGCTTTGGCTGTTACCATCAGGAGGCCGAGGTTGGCATCCCAGCGCCTGATTTCTCTGCACAGATCCCAACCGTCCAATCCTGGCATCATAATATCGAGAATAACGAGATCCACCCGCGAGTTCTCCACGATGGACAGCGCTTTGACGCCGTCGCTGGCCTCTTTGATTTCAAAGCCTTCTTTTCGCAAGTACAAAGACATCAGCTTTCGGATGTTCGCATCATCATCCGCGATAAGTATAGTAGCCACGATCATCCTCCTCTCTTAGGCTTACATTATATATGATTTGTTCCTGGCAAGAAATGGCCTTAGCCGAACTGCCAGCCCAGCAAATTCCAATGGTAGAAGAACAGGAAAAGTGCCACAGCCGAAAGTGCGACAAGCGTGTAATGCACACGCGTGAAAGCCGTCCAGTACTTGTTCTTCCAAGCCAGCACAGCCGAGACAAGCAAAGCCAGAGTCATTCCAACGAATATTACAGGCATGGTTAAAACGAGATAAAATGAGGTACTGACGCTGCTGAGTCTCTCCAGCGTGTCCAACGACATAAGCACTGCAAATGTTGTAAAAAAGCTTATTAGTCCCCAACCTGCCGTCACTGCGGAGAGTCGAATCGCCCATTTTTCAGGATTCGTCATCGTTTTGAGCTTGCGTCTGGAGAACAATAGTCCCAGTAAAGCAGTGAGGAAAATCAGGCTCGAGAGGCCGAGCAGGACAAACCAGAACTTGTTCTTATCTATGAGCGGTGTGCGTTCCAGCGGCATATCCAGAATAGCTTCCAAGAGCATATGTGTGACTTTCCCGGAGTCGTCGGTGCGGAATCCGATTTGTTCCGTGCCTCCCTCATGCTGGAACAGATTAGTGTCCACAGGGAGATATAATTGTTGCTCACTGCCACTTCCCAAGGACAGTTTATTGTCTGAGACGGTTACATTAATCTGGGCGAAAAAACTGAAAAATTTATCAATGTCGCTGAAATTGCGGCGTGTAAATTGATAGGAGCCCGCATACTTTTCTAGAGATTCCGTAGAAGCGGAAATCACAGGCTGCTGAGTTACAGGAGCAGGATAATATTTGTTAAAGAATGCTCGAACCAGACCTTCTGCGGACTCACTACCCTGACCGCCATTGTAGGAGACGAAGATACCAACATTCTTAGCAGGCACAAGATACAATTCCGTGTTGAACATCGGGTCCGCACCGCCATGAGCAATAACACTCAGGCCGTTATACCGTTTCTCGGCGAATCCAAGATCCACTCCCGGCATACGTTTGTCGAATTGAAATGCCGTTGAATGCATTAATTTAGCCGTATCCGCTCTCAGAATCTCCTTGTCACCATACTTCCCGTTCTGCAGATGGGCGATCATGAAGTGAGCCATGTCTTCTGCCGATACTGTACCTGAGCCGGCGGGACGAAAGCCACCTTCGAATGTAGGTGTACCGGGAACAAAACTGCCGTTCTTACTTGTGTAACCCAGAACTTCGTAAGGTTTGAACTGCTCCGGCAAAGGCTCCACTACGGTTGCATGTTTCATATCCAGCGGATCGAAAATGTACTTTTTAATGTAATCATCGTAAGGAATGCCGCTTACTTCCTCCACAATCAGGCCCGCGAGTGTAGCGCCATAGTTGGAATAGGAACTGATCTCGCCTGGCGGTCTTACCCGTGCAGGCATATGCTTGTCGAGCGTTTCGGAGATCGACCCCGGCAGCTTGGCAGGGTCCGTGGTGATTTGATAGCCGACGCCGCCTTCTTCGAACCCGGCTGTATGTGTCATCAAATGACGCATCGGGATAGGCTCAGGATAGTTAGCAGGTATCTTCACTGATTTCAGGTAGGTATTGATATCGGTATCCAGATCAATCTTACCCTGCTCCATCAGTTGCATCACTGCCGTCCAGGTGAACAGCTTGGTGGTTGAAGCGATCCGGAACATGCTGGTTGCGGGATCAACCGGTGCAGCTTTTTCCAGGTTGGAACTGCCGTATCCCTTCGCCAGGATAATCTTGCCGTCCTTCAGAATGGAGATGACCGCTCCCGGAATGTGCAGCCTGTTCATATCTTCTTCCATGATTCCATCAACGAAGGTAGTCAGACCCGCAGTGTCATCAAGATTCCCTGGCGCTTCACTCTGATGCACCTCTGGCTTGGCTTGAGCCGTTTCGGCCGAGGCCAGTTTCCCGGAAAACATCAGGGTTCCCCCTAACCCGGCACCTAGAACAGCCAAGAGGGCCAGACCAGTGACCAGCCTTTTTTTCATCATTGTAAACATCATTATCCTCCGTATCATCATTTGTTGGGATTGGATAAGCATCCGCCCTAACACTTATAGAGATTATCAAAGGATTATGAATGGAGCGTTAACAAGCTATAAAAAACAAACAAGACTGCTTTACCGCCGCCAAGAGCGACAGAAAGCAGTCTATTTACAGTTACCGGGATTCAATTAATATAGCTAGCTATTTCAATACCGATGCGCTAAAAATCTGCTACGGGCTCAATCTTTAAAGAATAACGGTAAATAGTCCTTGTTCTTGAGCAGCATTTCTTCAAGCATTTGCTCCGCTACATTGACGGAATCTACCAAAGGATGGTTCGCCAAAGCCTGCAGAGCCAGTCCTCTGTCTCCGGTAACAGCAGCTTCAATCGCGAGCTGTTCGTAGGTTTTCACCGCATGAATCAGCCCTTTGGCAGCCACAGGCACCCGGGATACAGGCAGTGGAATCGGCCCTTGGCTAGTGACGACGCAGTTCACTTCAATAGATGCATCCGCCGGGAGGAAATCCAATACTCCCTGATTGCGCACATTGAGGGTCTGAATATCGCGAGTATCATTGTAAATGGATTTCATCAATAGCACTGCGGCTTCCGAGTAGTAAGCCCCGCCCCTTTTCTCCAGCTGCTTAGGTTTCTCCGACAGATTGGGGTCCAGATATAGCTCGAACAATTCATCCTCCAGCCGCTTAACCACCTCGGCCCGGGTTCCTTCATGCTCAAGGGCATGTTGCTGCTCCTCCAGCAGTTCCCTGGTCAGATAGAAATATTTTAAGTAATAGGATGGAATGGCCCGGAGCGATGAGATAAAGCTGGCATTCCATTGGAATTGAGGCACGTTCTTGGCAGAATAACCGTCACGGTTATCCAGTAGCTCCTGCAGCTTATCCTCTCCTTTAATGTGTACCTGAGTAATCCAGTGCAGGTGGTTGAGGCCTACAAATTCGCAGTAAATGTCTCTGGCTGGCGTCTCATACAACTGCGACAGCCACTTATAAGCAGCAATCGGTGAATTGCAGAGCCCGATGGATTTGACCTTGGTATGCTTCAGAATGGCCTCGGTAACCATCCCTGCCGGATTCGTAAAATTCAACATCCAGGCCTCCGGGCAAATCTCCTCAATATCCCGGCAAATGTCCAGCAGCACCGGAATCGTCCGCAGTGCCTTCATCATGCCACCCGGTCCGGTCGTCTCCTGGCCGATGATCCCGTACTTCAGCGGGATGGTCTCATCCCAAATCCGTGCTTTGAGCAGACCTACCCGCATCTGGGTGGTCACAAAGTCCGCTCCCACCAAAGCTTCGCGTCTGTTCAGCGTCTGCTCCACCGTAATGGGCAGACCCGACTTCTCAATCATCCGCTTCGCCAGATTGCCAACAATATTTAACTTCCCATGTCCTTCGGGGATATCCACCAGCACAATTTCGCGGACAGGAAAGCTTTCAAAATTGAGAATAAACCCTTCGATAATCTCCGGCGTATAGGAAGAACCGCCGCCAATCACAACGACCTTTAAGCTTTTACCCATGCTGTATTCACTCCTTCTATGGAAAGCTGCTGTTCAAGCGCTTCATATACTTTATCCGCTATGGTCAATCCCGATTTCTCCATCGCGCGCAGGATCGCACCCCCCACAGGCTCAATCCTTAATACACGTATCGTGCAGCCTTTTGTCAGTTGCCCCGTGATGGCCGGTGCCATGTATTTCCCGCCGTTGCGGGTCAGGACACTGCCGACCAATACTACATCAAGTGTAGCTTCCTCCATTCCAAGCTTCTCAATGACGGCTCTCGCCGAAAGACCCAGCTCAAGCCCTTGCTGCTGAAGGATGCGAAGCGCCACGCGGTCACCTTGATCCGCCGCTGGAAAGAGAAGCTTGGTCAGATCCACAGGAATATGTCTGCCATGATCAAGATAATCATGAAAGAGGCTTTCTACAGAGTCATACCCGAGCGTACCCAGCACCGCTTCCGTCAGCAGTGTCCGTTCCTCCCTGCCTTCCCAGGAGCGGATCACTGAACGGAATACCTCGACAGCCAGCTCGCTACCGCCGCCAAAATCTCCGAATGCATAACCAAAGCCACCGCACTGCAGTTCTTGTCCCTCAGGACTAATTCCGAGGCAGTTGGTTCCCGTTCCGCAGATCAACACCACACCATACGGCTGTCTTGTACCCGCCCGCAGGCCGATAACGGTATCGCAGACAATCTCATAATTGGCGAAGCCCAGCGCTTTAATCATCGGGCGCAAAACAACATAATCTGCTTCCCGGTCCGCTCCTGCCAGTCCAAATGACGCGAACGCAATATCGCTGCGGCTTAGCCGCGCGCCTTGCAGCGCCTGATCAACCGATTCGGTAATACTGGTCCGGGCCAGCTCCACATTGACTTGATGATTACCACATCCACTCATTCCACTGCTTATAATCGTTCCTGACTCATCTGTAATTACAGCAATGGTCTTGCTTCCACCTGCATCTATCCCCAGATAATAGTTCAATCCCTAGTCACCCCTGACTAATGTCGCCTTTATATTTTGATGTAGATTTCCTGTAAACCAGTTCAGGCTTTAGCTGCACTCTGGTATGGCTGACCTCGCTGCCATTGATCATGTCCAGCAGGATCTTCACTGCATGCTGTCCCATCAGATCCGCCGGTTGACGGATGGTCGTGAGTGCAGGATGAACTTCCTGGGCAAAAGACTGGTCGTCATACCCGATGACCGATACATCATCCGGCACGTTGTAGCCCGCTTCCTTCAATGCCCGGATGACGCCAAGTGCAATGACATCATCGGCGGCGAAAATGGCAGACGGGATGTTGCCGCGGGCAATCATATCCTGCATGAGGCCGTAGCCACAATTGGTGCCGAACCCCCCTTCGATAATCATGAAGGGAGACAGTCCGGCTTCGTTCATTGCATCCATGAAGCCCTCTTTCCGCTGACGGGCGCTGAGGAACACGCTTTGTCCGGTGATATGGGCAATACGTGTATGTCCAAGCGCAATCAGATGTTTGGTCGCTTCATACCCGCCCAGATAGTTGTCAACGTTGACCGTCGTAACATTGCTGTGCTCCCCATGACTGTCAATCATCACAAAGGGGATTCGCTTGCGTTCCAGCTCAGCGATATAAGCCTCTTCTTCTAATGAAGAAAGTACGATGATTCCGTCTACACGATCTTCCTGGAACAAGAAATTACTTGCTTCTGAGAAGCCATTCACAGGCTCGGAATCAATGGACAGCGCCAGAAAGTAGCCGCTTAGCTTGAGACTTTCAAAGACCGATTTCACGACACTGTCGAACACCGTATCGTTCAGGGCCGTCAGCGTTAATCCGATCACACCCGTCTTCCCCCTGACTAGGGTTCGCGCTGCTGAGTTCGGGCTATAGTTCAATTCTTTAATGGCTTCGAGCACCTTTTGTCTGTTTTTCTCCCGCACCGATGAGACATTGTTAAGCACACGGGAGACTGTCACGACAGACAATCCGGACTTTCTGGCTACATCGAATATATTAACTTTCATAGGTAAACTCCTAATCTGATTTGGTTCTTTTTAGTATATCATGAGTGTCGCCGGACTCGATGTAGGAGTTTGCTTGCTTTATTTGTTCAAATTCTTCAGGTTTTCCTGCCATCTTTCCGTCTTATACTTCAGCAGCTTGGCATATCCATTCTTCTGGGCATCCACTTCAGCCTGATCGAGAATTGCCAGCACTTCTTCATCATTCTTGGCACTCAGGATGGCTTTGGATTTGGCCTTGTCGAACACATCCTTCACACTCTGAGCAATGATTCCCTCTTCACTGTCGCCTGGCGGGTCCAGATTAACGAATTCCGTCGTATTAAACTGCGTCTTCCAGGTGATTTCGAGCTGCCAGCGTGTCTCCCAGCTACGTTTGTCCTCCGGCAGCGTCTGTTCAAATTTGCTCTTCGACTTATCCACATAGACTGTGTTTCCTGTCCATTGGAAGTCCACGGTGGAGTTCATCAATTTGCTTAGGCCTTCAACATCACTTGTATATTTATCTGTGAAAATCGGAGAGTCCTCATCATCCGTTCCGTCCCAATATAAACCTTCCGGCCCCCACATCGTTACCCGCTGTCCTTCCGGTCCTGTCATCCAATCCAGGAAGGCAAAGACCGCCTCAGGATCTTTTGCAGCTTGTGTAATGACATTTACGTTCCAGCCCAGCTGATTGTAATCGCCCGGGAAGATTTTGTTACGATCCAGACCCTCTTTATGTATAGGCCAGACCATAATATACCCTGCCTTCGGATCTGCCGCCTTCAGCAGAGCATCCCCAGCAGCCCCGAATTCTGTTGGACTCGATGACGCGAATACGGCAATCCGTCCAGTGGTCACCTTCTCCGATACCTGCTCCCGCTTTTGTGTGAACGCATCTTGCGTCATCAGCCTTTCACGCATTAATTTACTCGAATATTGCATGGATTCACGGTATACCGGATCTTTAAAGATGGACGTCAGCTCATTGCCTTGAGGTACGGCCATAATCGAATTAAAGCGATAAGGACGGTTCTCCGCAAACGCCGAGGTTAAAATCTCAATTCCATCCGCCTGCCCGACTTCCAGCGGGATGACGTTCGGATACTTTTCCTTCACTTGCTTCAAATATTGATATAGATCCTCGGTAGTCTCTAATGAAGGCGAGCCCAACTCCTCATAGATTTTCTTGTTGACCATATATCCGGCATTGCCGTTAGGCTGCGAGGTATACCAGTTCGGGAATTGATACAGCTTGCCATCCGAGGAGCGCAGCATATTGAGCGTCGATTCTCCGGCCCATTTTTTCAAGTTAGGGTATTTGTCCAGATAATCATCCAAGGGCACCAGCAAGCCGTTCGCACGCAGCTTCTCAATATCGGAGCCTCGTTCCATCCACATCACATCCGGCAAATCGCCTGAGGCAATCATGGTGTTGAGCTTCTGCTTGGCATTCCCCCCGGAATTGATGGGAACGACATTGACTTTCTTAGTATCCTTTATCCATTTCGTAGCCGGATCTTCTCCCCAGGCTGGCATGGAGTACCAATCATAATGTCCATAGAATGAGAACTCCAGTGGCTTATCGCCAAGGGCAAATCCCCCTTCCTTGTTGTTCCCGGTAGACGTTTCTCCTGAAGGCTTGTTGGTTGAGTTCGTGTTGTTGCCGCTGCAGGCGGCCAGCATCGGCATGACCATCAGTGCAGTGGTCAGAAGCATAAACATGGATCTCCTCAGTTTTTCCATCTTAAAAACTCCCTTCAATATTCTATCTATTGGTCAAGCATGACGCTTGGAACCCGGAAGGAATGACCAGAGGGCCACTGGGCAACAGACTACTCTTTTAACGAACCTACCAGCACACCCTTCACAAAATACTTCTGAACGAAGGGATACACGCACATGATCGGGACGGTTGCAACCATCATGGTCGCCATGGACAAGGATTTGCTCGTGACGGTCTTCATTTGTTCCATGTGGCTTTTGGCCGCTGAATCCATCTGGCTCATCTGCTCGCTCATAATATTGGAATTGAGGATTTGCTGGAGCTTGGTCTGAATCGGCAGCAAATCGACATTGTTGATATAAATGCTTGGCATGAACCAGTCGTTCCAATGATAAATGGCTGTGAACAGTGACAATGTCGCGAGCACGGGACCGGATAAAGGAAACACGATGCGGAACAATATTCCCCAGTTGCTGCATCCGTCTATTTTCGCGGATTCTTCCAAGCCCCCGGGAAGCCCCAGGAAAAAGGTTCGGAAGATAATCATGTTCCACACGCTGATGATCCCCGGAATGACCAGAACCCAGAACGTATTCATTAGTCCCAGTTCCCGAACCAGCAGGAACGAAGGAATCAGACCGCCGCTGAAATACATCGTAACGATGCACATAATCATGTAATACTTGCGGCCTATCAACTCTTGCTTCGTCATGCCGTATGCCAGAATGGCCGTAGCCAGTATAGATAGCAACGTTCCGACTCCTGTCCGAAGCAGCGTGATCACAAAGCCGTTCACAAGCCTTGAATCCTCGAACACGATTTTATAATTGTCTAGTGTGAAGTCGCGGGGCCAGAAGGTAACTCCCCCCATAACCGTATCCATTCCGTTGTTAAATGAAATAACCGCCGCATTCCAGAAGGGATAGAACGTCACAAACGCCAATATCGATAGCAGAAAATAGATACTCCAGCTCAACATCTTATCTCCAAAACTCATCCTGTGCATGATGCAGCCGCCTCCTTCAAGTCATATCCCCGGATTACCATAAGCTGTTTCCCGATCTTCGTGAGAAGAGATTGGCCATAGTCAACATGCCTACGCTTATGATCGCCTTGAACAGTCCAGCCGCCGTCGCATAGGAGAATCTTGAATTCTCTATCCCTATCCGGTACACATACGTGTCCAGAACTTCGGAGACATCCCGCAAGACCGGGTTGGAGCCCAAGAGCAAAATATCCTCAAATCCCGCACTTAGCAAGTTGCCGATAGCCAGGATCATAAATATGGTAATGACAGGAAGAATGGAAGGAATGGTAATGCGGTAAATTTGCTTGAATCTGCTAGCTCCGTCAATGGAGGCTGCCTCGTAGATATGAGGGTCCACACCGGCAATCGCAGCCAGATACACGATGGACGCAAAGCCGATTTCTTTCCAGACACCTGTCGTTACGAGAATCGTCCAGAAGTATTCTGGTATAGATAGGAAGTTAATAGGCTCGTCGATCAGATGTACACTTTGCAGAAGAATGTTAATGCTGCCGTTATCGGTCGACAGGAGGGAAATGACAAATCCCGAGACAATAACCCAGGACAGAAAATGCGGCAAATAACTGATTGTCTGAACGACCCGCTTGAATGCAGCCTTTTTGACTTCATTCAGCATGAGCGCCAGAAGGATCGGAGCCGGAAAACCAACGAAGAACTTGAGCAGGCTGATCACCAGCGTATTACGCATCACGGTCCAGAATTCAGGAGCATTGAAGAACATCTCAAAATGCTTGAATCCGACCCAGGGACTATGTAGAAAACCTTTATAAATGCTGTAATCCTGAAATGCCATCAGCACCCCGTACATCGGAATATAACTGAAAACAAAGACGAACAACAATGCGGGAATTACCATCAGTTGAATATCCCATTGCTTGAAAAACCTTTGTGCCAGCGAATCCTGCTTTATCTTATGTTCTTTAGTGACTGAGACTGGAATCATTAACATCCCTCGCTCCCATGTGCTGTAAAATTAAAACCTTTTAACTTTTTTCCTAAAAAAATATCATTATAATTAAAACCTTTTAACTTTCGTTCGAAAAATAAAAGCCTCCTTCCATGCCCGTGAACATTTCATACAGTGAGAGGACCTTTCCCTAAAGGGATTGTAAGCGCTATTATCGTGTGTGTCAATACCGAAAATTTGTATCTGCTATAAATATTAAAGCGTCCTCTCCCTCTTTTATTATGTTAGTTTATATTACGTATCAGACGACTTGTTAGTAGGATTATAAAACATTGAAATGAGATTGTCGATACTTTTTGATGTTTTTAATTGTATTTCAGAAAAAACGAGGGGGAAACTACTGAAATCAGAATTTCCGCCCATACAGCGTTATGTATTGTGACATTAAACTCAAATTAGCTTTCTGCGTTAAAACAAGCATTTTGATTCTGTATTCTGAAAGGGTACAACATGAGCTGATCCATCTGAAACTGAGAAACAAAGGCGAATTCTCATTCATAATTGAACGGAAATTCGCCTTTATTTATTTTTGGGCATTTCACAAGTCAGTACTGGACCTTTGATCGTGCCGACAAGCTTAAGATGACAAACGCATCCTGAGCTTGCTTCAGTAATCCCGGCAGCCCAGCACCACCCTGCGAGATCGTGCCGGGCTTCAGATTTTCACATGCTAAGCCGAGTATTCCTCAGCCTCATCCCTGGACGGGGCTTCGCCCGACATTTGCTTCAGCAGCTTTTTCATCATGACGGAGGCTTTCACCTTGGTGTGCAAGCAGGGAGAAACTTCTATGGAATAATGGCCCTTGCGCACTGCTTCCCTCAACTCCTTCACCGTGGAGCAAGTGTATTCGAGCTTATTCAACACGCTACCATATTGCAGGCATTGATGGCTGTCGCTTCCGGCAATGACCGGTACACCCAGCTTGGCAGCAAAAGGAGTAATCAATGCGCGGTACGCCTCCGCTCCCTGCATGTAAATATCCTTGGCATTGAAATCAAAAGCATCCAGCCGGGCCAGCTGCTCCGGGTCCAGATGATGCAGCGGAGTGGATATCCGGAACGGGTGACCTCCGATTTTCCACAAGTCCCGGGAATCGGCCTGATCCAGCAGCTGACGGAACGGTATGAAATGCCCCTCCTTGGTGTAATCCTCAAGACTGGAACGGACATCCAGAATATTCTCCTTGAGCCCGATCAGCAAAATATGGCCCGTCTCGGCAATATCTACTTCCATTCCCGGAAAAATCTTCAGGCCGTCCGCCTCGTAATAATGGCCGTTGTAAGGATACATACGGTCCAGCGTCTCATACATCGCGAAGAAGTTGGAGGTGTTGAAATGCTCAGTCAGGGCGATGGCATCCAAACCGTTTGCTACAGCTTCCCTGACCATCTCCCGGAAGTAATCCGGGGAGAAGCTTGATTTCTTGGACAGCTTGCCATGGGTGTGCAGATCTATATTCATAAATGGATTTCTCTCCTTTGTGCTTGAGGGTGAGTTTAATAGAGCAAATTCGGATAGGCAGAACCCGCGAGAAACAGCAAACCTATATACACGGCAGAGCCTGCTATAAAAGCCCAGTCGGTTCGTTTCATAGCCAGATATGACAGCTTCATCTTTCGCACCTGCGGATTCTTCACTGCATAAGTATAGCCTCTGGTCTCCAGCGCTTCGACGGTTGTCCGCGAACGTTTGGCTGTATTCAGCATCAGAGGATAGAAGACCAGCACGATAATCCGCAAATAATAAGCGGCAGTTCGCCAGTACAGAATTCCATGCTTCAGCGGCCTTTGGCCTCTCAATCTGAACGAGAGCAGGATCTGGTGAAACTCTTCCAGCAGTGTGGGCAGAATCCGGTAACCGTAGGACAAGCTGAAGGCAAACGCATCCGGTACCCCTAGAGAGGACAGTCCGTCACTCAACCGCTCCGGGTCCAGACTGGAGAAGACGGTAATACTCGCCAGCGAAATAACAGAGAGCTTGAGCGTCAGCGTCAACATGGGCAGCAGCGATTCCGCCCCGCCCCCGAAGAACAGCGACACCAGGAACATCCAGCCGATCTGGCTGATCAACCCCAGGCAGAGAATAAATATGATATAGGGACTCACCCGGGACAGGATCGTCGTGATGACCATCAGCACAAACATACCAAGCAATATCGTCCGGTTGTACACAAACCAAGGCGCGATAGCGAAGAATACATACCAGATCAGCAGCGTGCGCGGGTCCAGCCTGCCGAGAAAAGTACTGCTGCTGTTGTAAGCATTGCCAAGCAGCTCCAGCTTGATCTGCTCGACTGAAATCCGGTTAAGTGCCCGTTTGACTGTTTCCACCATGCGTAACCGCCTCCTTTCTCCATTCCACATTCCCGGTAAATTCTTCGAGGCTGCAGCAGATGCGGGGCAGCCCCAGCATCCGGCTCAGCTCCATCAGCTGGGTTTCAGCCAGCCCGGCGCGGCGCAGCAACGCTCCGTCGGAGAATATTTCATCCTTGCTGCCGTCGGCAATAATCATCCCGTCGTTCATCACGATCACCCGGCTGGCCCATTCTGCTACCAGCGCCATGTCATGGGTGGCAATAACCACAGTCTCCACGTGACTGTGCAGCGTCTCCAGCACCTCTACCATCTCCTGCTTCGTTGAAATATCCAGGTTGGCGGTAGGTTCATCCAGCAGCATCACTGCCGGACGGACAGCCGCGCCAATCGCCAGCGAAACCCGGCGCTGCTGCCCGCCGCTGAGCAGGCGGGCGTCACGTTCGGCCAGCTCATGCAGACGGAAGGCCTCCATCATCGCTTCTACTGTTTCATCCGTATTGGCGAGCCGCCTTGCCTTCAAGTAATAGGCGATCTCTCCACGTACGGAGTCGTCGATGAACATATCCTCCGGGTTCTGGAACACATAGGAGGCAATACCGGAGAGGCGCTCCGGCGGCAAGCCGTTCACCTTCATTCCCTTAACATGAACGGTTCCTCCGGTTGGTGTGGTGATGCCGGCAATCAGCTTCATCAGCGAAGACTTCCCTGCGCCGTTATTGCCGATCAGTGCAACCGATTCCCCGGAGCGCAGCTCCAGGTTAATTCCTTTCAGCACCGGATGGACCGTTTTGTGGATGGTCCGGTAGGAGAGCAGGACCTTATCCATCTTGACAATGGCGTCCGTCTTCCGCTCAACGGGTACGGGAAGCTGCTCTGCGGTAATGGCGGACCATTCGCTGCCGCAGCGGCGCATGAAGCTGCCGCCGCTCTCTCCGGTGTTCAGCGGATATAGCGTTCCGCTCCGGGGTCCGGGCTGCAGCATCCAGGCTGCCCGGGTCACATCGGGCGGATAGATGCCCAGCACCAGCAGTTCCTCCACCGAAGACAACGCTTCGCGCACCGGCTTGTGCCAGCGCAGCCTCCCGCCGTCCATCAGCACAACCGAATGGCAATATTCCGCAATGAACTCAGCATGATGCTCGATGACGACGATGGTTTTGCCGTGCTGTTCATTCAGGCGGCGCAGAATGTCGTAGATTTGGCGAGCATGCTGCGGATCAAGCTGTGCGACTGGCTCGTCAATAACGAGAATATCCGGGTCCATCGCCAGCGCTCCGGCCAGCGCAAGCAAATGCTTCTGCCCGCCGCTGAGCTGCCAGATGAATTCGCTGCCCATACCGCTGAGTCCGGTCAGCGCAAGTGCCCGTTCTCCCCGCTCCCGGTAATCGGCCAGGCCGTAATTCAGCGGGGTGAAGCATACATCATCCAGCACGGTCGGACGGACCAGCTGATTCTCAAAATCCTGGTAAACATAGCCCATATGTCTGGAGAGCTGACTAACGCTTTTCCCGGTTGCAGATTCTCCGCGCAGTAAAACCTCACCTTCAAAATCACCAGTGTAATAATGCGGGATCAGGCCGTTGAAGCATTTGCAGAGCGTGGATTTCCCCGAACCGTTGCTGCCCATCACCGCAATAAAGTCACCTTCCTGAAGCTTGAGCGATACCTCCCGCAGCACCGGTTGCTCGGCACCCGGATACGTAAACGTTACTTCCTTCAGTTCAAGTACCGGTTTACGCATCAAATTGGCCTCCCCCCTGACGCCTGCGGGCAGCGCGGCGCAGCAGCACAATAATAACAGCTGCAGCAACAACCGCAGCGGCCAGCATGCTCAGCCAGATCAGACTTCCCTCATGAGATTCGGCCCCAGGCAGCTCGAACTCACCGATGCTCCAGCCGGATTCTGACAGCAGCTCCGCACCAAGCGCCAGTAGTGACAGGATGATTCCGCCAATGACGAGCTTCGGTGACAGCCAGGCACCGCTGGCGTATTTCATATTCCGTTCGCGGGGTTTCATTCCAAGCAGGGGTTCGATTTTGCCGTATAAACGCGGCACCAGGTATAACGTCGGCAGCAGCGCAAACAGGATGCCGGAGAACAGCACATCATTCAGAAAACCCACACCCTCGATGATTACAATACTTTCGGCCAGTCCTTTAACGGCTTCCAGCTCCTCTACCCCGACCCATACCTTGACGATGTCGATGACCGAGCTGAAGAACTGGTGGATGGCCACCCCGCTAATCGCCGCCACCCCAACCTGCCTGCGGTTCTTGGGATCGGAGACCATGCGGCCAGCCGTGTACATCGCCAGTGAGAAGGTAATGAATTTCTCCAGCTCTCCCAGCCCGCCAAATTGGCCGAGCATCAGTTCGCCGAAGATTATTTCTCCGACAGCAGCACCCACGGCGGCATACAACGGATGAAACAGCATGCAGAGCGTGAGCGGGATGAAAGCGAAATACTCGACAGACAGCTCAATCGGCCCAAGCTGCAGGCTTGGAATCAGCTCCGTGAACATGTTGGACAACCCGTACAAGGACATGGACAGCACAAAAATCATCATTTTTTGCGATTGGGTCAGTGTATAACGGTTTTTTAACGTACTCATGAACAATTCGGCCCCCTCCAGGAAATTACCTTAAGTATAGAAAGTGGGTGTCAGCACAGCTTTTCCCGATTGTTAATGCAATGTAATGTTTTTTTCAGTTTTTTTAACGGTGTAAATATATTTACAACACACTGGCGCCGTATAGTGGAAGCAGAATCTTCTAATCAGGAGGCCTTACCGCTATGTACAAAGACTGGAACCGCCGCCCCTTTTCACCAAATCAAAGGATCCTTGCCGATTTCATCCCCAAAAATGAGCAGCGCGTCCTCTACATGACCGAGCAGGAGATCGCCAACGAGCTGGGCTTAAGCATCGCTTCGGTCTCCCGGTTCTGGAAAGCCGCCGGGTTCAAGCATGCCAAGGACTTCAAAAACCGCCTCCGTTTCCGCTTTGAATCCACTCCGTCCGAGAAAATGCGCGATGTGATGCAGCGGACCGGAAGCGGCTCCCTCCCGCAAAAGCTGCTGGAAATCAGCTCGCATCATCTGGAGGAGACCAGCCGGTATTTGAATGACGCGCTGCTGCAGCGTGCGGTAGAAGCCCTGTCTGCGGCCAGGCAGATTTATGTTTACAGCCCCGGACCCTGTGCGGGCCTCGCTGAGCTAATGGCCTACCGGATGGCCCGCTTCGGGATCACGATCAAACGGATGGCCCCGAGCGGTCACGAGCTGCTGGAAACGTTGATGCATGCCGGGAAAAAGGATGTTGTGCTGGTGTTCGGATTTGTCCAGCTTTTGCCGGAAACGGAGGTAATTCTCGATTACGCGCGCGAAGCGGGGTATGTGGTCATCCTGATTACCGATAGACTGGTCTTCCCCCGTTCCTATGATGCCGATATCGTGCTGTACGCGGGACGCGGTGAAGTATGGGAGTTTCACTCCATGGTTGGCCCGACCTACATTATCGAGAATCTGATCCTCGGCGTGGGGCTATTGAGCAAGGAGCGTAGTCTGCGCAAGCTGGACAAGCTACAGCAGCTGCGGGCCCGATACGGCAGTAAGCTTCCCCGGAGCTGAGCCAGTTGAGCCGGAACTGAGGGCCGATACACAAGTTAGGTTAGTCAGACTAGTCTCGTTAGTAACACAGTCACCATCACGCTGGTATCGCCACACTAAAAAGTCTAAAGTTGCAAAAAAACGTCTAGTCAGAGGTGTGAAGTGCACCCCTTAGAATTGACATTGAAATAGACATTGGTATAGACAGTGGAATAAACCTTGGTCTATCTGGTGCCCCTGCTTCGGTTTTTTCAAGGTACCGCATATAGATTGTCAGGCGTTTAGAGGGATCCAATAAATCCGCATTAAGAGTTCAGCAGTTCGAGTAGAGGTTCAGTCCAGCCGCTGCCAGCGCGCAAAAAAATCTTTGGCGCAAAATGGAGTAGGCCAATCCGTTACAACACAAAAAGAGGAACGCAGTTCTTCCTGCGCTCCTCTTGATTTACATAACGGGTTTAAGTTTCATTCTGCCTATTGCCGTGTAGCCAGCAGCTCCTTGACGGCCTCAGGGTTATTAACTGGCTGGCGGCAGGCAAAGTTCCGGCATTCATACGCCGTCGCCTGCCCACCGACCGACGGCTTGTCCGCCAGATGCGGCAGCAGCTTCCGCAGCATATCCTCTCCGCTGCCTTCCCAGTTCACAATCAGTGCAGCATCCGGCAAGTAAGCCTGCTGCACCTGGGCGAGCATGCCGTGCAGGGCCGGGTCCTCCCGCTTGCCGGAGAGCACCCATTCCCTGCCGCCGGAAGCCATCGCCAGATGGGCCTGCAAATACATTGCATAACCCGGCGGGTACTCCGATGCTGCGGAGGACAGCACCGCTGCGGTCCGCTCAGCGATTGCCTTCAGCTCCACATCCTGCGAGATCACTGACAGCTTCCACAGCAGCTTCGCCGCCACGGAATTCCCGGATGGGATTGCTCCGTCATACAATTCCTTGGAGCGGATCGGCAGTTCTTCACCATCATGACCTGTGAAAAAGAACCCGCCGCCTGCCTCGTCAATGAACAGCTCCAGCAGTCCGTCCTTGAGCGTTAATGCACGCTCCAGGTAGAGAGCTTGGCCCGTAGCTTCATACAGCTCGGTCAGCCCCCAGAGCATAAAAGCATAATCATCCACATAGGCAGGGATTGCCGACTCCCCGTCACGATAGCGGGCCAGCAGCCTGCCATCTTCACGCCGCAGCTTCTTCCAGATGAAATCCGCCGCCGCCGCCGCTGCTTTGGCATACTCCGGCTTCTGCAGCGCCTTCGCTCCTTTCGCCAGCGCCGTGATCATCAGCCCGTTCCAGGAGGTCAGCACCTTGTCATCCTTGGAGGGATGAATACGCTGCTCCCGATACTCGAACAGCTTCTCGCGCCATTCGTCCGTTCGGGTCCGCAGTCCAAGCGGATTCATACCCATCCGTTCAGCCATTTCATCCGGCAAGCCCTGCAGCAGATTCGGAATATTGGCCCCTTCGAAATTGCCCTCCGGTGTGATCCCGTACACATGGCAATAGGAATGCATATCCTCAAGCCCCAGCGCTTCCTCAATCTGCTCACGGGTGAAGACATAGAACTTCCCTTCCACGCCTTCCGAATCCGCATCTTCCGCTGAGTAGAATGCCCCTTCAGGCGAGGTCATATCGCGCAGCACATATGTGAAGATCTGCTCCGCAATCTCCGCATACAGCGGCTTCTTCGTGATCTGGTACGCCTCCAGATAGGCAATAGCCAGCAGCGCATTGTCGTAGAGCATCTTCTCGAAATGCGGCACCAGCCATTCCCTGTCTGTAGAATACCGAGCGAAACCGAAGCCCACATGGTCGTACATCCCGCCCCGGTACATGGCATCCAGTGTCTTCTCTACCATCCGTAGCGCTTCCGGCTGATCATAGTTCTGACTGTACGCCAGCAAGAAAGACAAATTATGCGGTGAAGGGAACTTCGGCGCATTGCCGAACCCGCCGTATTCCTCATCGAATTGGCGGCGGTACAGTTCATAGGCTTCGTGCAGCAGTTCTTCGCCGGGAATTGCTCCTACGCTGCCTTCGCTGATACTTTGCGAGTTCTTCCGGTCCAGCGACTGAAGGTCCGCCAGCAGCTCATCTCCAAGCTTGTCCAGCGCTTCACCATCCTGCTCCCATTTGCGGTGAATTTGTTCCAGCACATCCATCAGTCCAATACGCCCGAACATCTGCCGCTTCGGAAAATACGTCCCCGCATAAAACGGCTTCTTCTCCGGCGTCAGCAGCACCGTCAGCGGCCACCCCCCGCTCCCGGTCAGCGCCTGACACACCGACATATACAGCGCATCAATATCCGGCCGCTCCTCGCGGTCAACTTTGATGGCGACAAAATTGTTGTTAAGAAGCTGGGCGACTTCTTCGTCTTCGAAGGATTCGCGTTCCATTACGTGACACCAATGGCAGGTACGTGTGGATCAACAACTAGCTATACCCAATAGATAAGAAGACGGGCTTGTTGTCGCGCTTGGCGATTTCAAAGGCTTCTTCCGACCAAGGGAACCAGTTCACAGGATTATGTGCATGCTGCAGCAAATACGGCGACTTTTCCTTGGCTAATCTATTGGGTACTTTTTGAGTTGTCATGGGGCATCACCTCGTTTCGTGTGGGATTTGGGTAAAGTGTTGCTTAGGGTTAGTTTACCCAAATTGGTGGGGGAAGGCTCAACCCACCGAACCTATAAAATCTATTTTAAGAAAGAAGGGCTTCAGATTTCACAAAATCGAATGCTTTATCTATTTCTTGTTTATCAAAAGTAATATTTGATATTTCTTTAACTAGATAATCATTGCCAATTTTGGTCAGTATGTAATTCATCTCAATTAAACAATACGGGAACAACAGTATTAAATTATTTTTAATACTATCTCTTTCAATCCAATCAATCATTTTTTCTTTCTTTGTGAGCTGTAATACTTTATTTTTCATTCCGTTTTTTTGCTTATCATTTTTTTCAATAATGACAGTTAATTTTGTATTCATATTATTTATTGCATTCTGCAAAGAACTTAATACAGTATCATTTAAAATATCCATACAATTAAACGAAGATATACAAACTTCTATTGGCTTAATATTTTTCAAAGAATTTAGAATAGCATTCAATTCATTTTGAAACAGGTATCTTTTAGTGAAATAGACATTATCAAATGGCTCTGCACTTATGCCCTTTTTATAATTTTCACTATTTATAAAATCAATCAACTGTTGAGAGTTTTTATTTCTATCAACATCTAAAGACGTTAAGCTTTTTTTATATTTTTCCATTTCAAATTTATTCTTTAGAAAGTTTCTTGCACCAGTACTAAAATGAAGTTGATCCGCTAAGGTATTTGCATAAATATTGTCTTTATCATTTTCACATTCAAATATTAAATCATTATCTTTCAGATCTTTGTAGATAAAAACTTTCTTAAATGAGTAACATAATTTTTCGTATTCTACAGATAGAATTTGATAGATTTCACTTTTTGCTATACCTGAATAATCAGAAATTTCTAATTCATCCCTCCGCTTTTGATAATATTCGTTAAAAGCAATAAAATGTTCATTTAAAAATTCTTCATTAATTTTAATTTTTTTATCAAGACAAGGATTCCCTAAGTTTGGGCGTTTAAAAGGATTATTAAGCTCCACAATGTCACCGGTTATTGCATTAATAAATATTTTATTCACTTCGTCTTTTTCAATTTTTGTTTCTTTCAAAGTTTTAATTGCTTCGCTACCTTGTGGCGCTAAAATTAATGTTCCACTTCTAATGTAGATTAGGTCTGCATTTGACATTCCACCTACTACATCATTAATAATTTCTTCCTCAACTCCAGTTATTTCAGAAATATTTGCAATCGAAGAGCATTTGCTATCAATTAATTTAAGTATTACCTCTGCAAAAAATGAAATCTGCTGCTCAATTCTTACTAACACATTTAATCCAATTTCAATATGAGGAATGAATAAATCAATAGTCTTTATAAATTCATATCCTTTTTTCTCCAGAGGAATATAATTACTCACATCATAAGAAACATCCCACATTATCTCACCTCAATGTTTTTCAGTTAAATTATTATAATCAATTATTTCACAATACTGATCATTATCTTTTACATATTTTATTATTTTAGGAAATAAATTTTCTTGAATTGTTATATTATTAAGAAAGTTAGAGTCTCCAACTATTATTAACAGTCTTTTAGCCCTTGAAAATGCTACATTTAATCTTTCTTTTGATTTCAAATGACCTATAGATTTCTTCTTCTTGTTGCTCTTTACTGTAGAATAAATAATAATATCTTTCTGTCCCCCTTGAAAAGCATCAACTGTATTTACTGATACCTTCTCACTCAAATTTTTGAATTGCACTGGCTGTATTACTTTTTGAATCAAATTTTTTTGAGCACTATATCCTGTTATTACTCCGACATCTAGATCAGAATCTTTATTCCCTTCGTCAATAATTTTAAGTTGTTCTTTAACTATATTGGCCTCAAACAAATTACTAAATGATGTCGAAACCGACTCTTCGTATCTTTCAGGACAATTGGATGTATCAATCCATATTATAGCTTTATCTCTATAACACTCGATAGGGTGAGTTCTAGAGGATGATGGAACCCCATTTGAGATGGCATTATCATAGAAAACTTGACTTATCATCGTGCCAATAACTGGATGCATACGATATTGAGTACTTAAAATTTGTTTGTTTTCATTGGGAAGATTTTCAAAAAGATTCATAAATATACTGTCGTATAAGGTACCCGAATCAAGATTGCTTTCTTTGAAAATGTCTATACTTTTATCAATTAAGTCTTTATCAAGAACGGGGGGCAATTGTTTATGATCTCCCACCATTATTATTTTTTTTGCTCTAATGATTGATATGAGTAATTCTGGGAAAGTTGCTTTTGCAGCTTCATCAATTATTACATAATCAAATACCATATCATTTATCGCTCGATTTGATACAACACCAGTACAGGTTCCTGAAACTATAATAGCGTTTTTTATAAAGTATTGTTGTATATCACTTTTCCCAGGAATTCTATTAATCCACTCCTGTTGGATCAACAACCACTTAAATTCTTTACTATCAATAAGTTCCTTGGAGTATTTCGACTCAAATCTATTAATAATTCCCATTTCTTGCGAGTATAAATTTTCGTTTTTTTCATTATTATTTATTATATTCTTAGCAATGATATATTTATTTAGATTATCTGGATCAAATTCAATATCTTTAATTAGTTTTCTTGCAAAATCATTACTCTTATTAATTATCTTATTTATCCATCTAGATTGGGCATATTCGACTGCATATTTCTCTTTTACCATCTCAGTTAAATTTTCATCTCTTCCAATTCTTATAACCTTACTATTATCATTAGACGAGTTATCTAGATCCTCAAGCATCTTGTCAACTGCTGCATGAGATTGTGAGACTAACAAGATATTTTGTTTAAAAATATTCCCCAATTTATTCAAGTTCAATATTTGCCTAATTATCTCTATTATAACATTTGTTTTGCCTGTACCTGGAGGACCTTGAATAAGAGCAATGTCCTGAGAATTCAGAACTTTTTCTACTGCTCTTTTTTGAATAGAATCTAATGTTGTATTGAAAAAATCTAATTTTTGAGACGAGTTAAAGTGTGTCGCTAATTGAATCCCAGAAAAGATACTTTTTAAATTAGAACTGCTAATATAATCTTCATAATTAAAGGCGTGTAATGCTCTTTTCTGTCTGTTGATAAGAATTAAATTTTGTGTAAAATCCTCATAAATAACTCCTCTTTTAGTTAAATTTCCTTTTACTTTCTTGTTTTCATTTCCTATTTTTAGAAAATACTTATTATTTTCATAAAACAATTTCTCTTTTGTCCCAATCTTAAAGATTTTCTTGTTTTCATTTTCATATACAAATGAAATTTCAGTTCCCGTTTCATCTAATTTAAAATAATCTTCTTCATTTATTGTAAAAATATAGGATCCTTCTTTATATTCATATGATTCGTAGCTAACTTTCAACACACTTTTTTTGTATTCCCCCTCCATAATTTCAAGTAATTTATTCCACGAGTAAAATTTTTTAGTGTATTCGTTATTTACATTTTCCGACGATAGATAATATGATTTATGGGTTTTTACATCAACTGTCAATTCAAAATTATTATTTGAAGGTGATCTCATACTTGAAAAAATGAACCTTATATCTCCATTAACAAACATCGCCTTTTTCTTGATTTCTTCACGGGTATAAGGTTGCAGCTTATTTAATTTGGTTATTTTAAATAGTTCTTGATCCAAATCATAACAACACTCCATGTAACAATGTGTGCCATATAATTTATATATTTCATTTTCTCGTTCCTCATTATCAACAAAAAAATAAGCTTCCATAAATTCTTCATATAAATTATTATTCAAAATATCATTACCATTTAAATTACTTGGCACTAAGGATAAATTTTTCATATGACCTATTAGGCCAGAGTGTAGAGAGAATATGTATGTTCTATCTAATTTGTTAAATCTTCTAAATAACTTTATAAATGATTTTTTCACCTCAAAAATATTAGCATATCTTTCGTTCATAGATTTTCTAACCATTCTCCCAATAATATGCTTCAACTCAATGTCAATTCCGCCTGTACCTTCTAATGTGTGCTCAAATTCATCTACTAATGGTGGTTCCTCTCCAGTAAAGAGATAATAGATTACAGCTCCCAATGAATAAATATCACTTTGTTCTGTCGCATTCTCACTATGATTACGAACTTCTGGTGCGGCATATTTATTTGTTGCAAATTGATATAAAGTATCAACGTTAACCATATCTTTAATCTTACTTATACCAAAATCTATTAGTTTAACATTCTGATCCAATGTAATCATTATATTTCTAGGGTTTATATCTCTATGTATAATATTATTCTCATGTGCAACCTGAACTGCATTTATCATGCTACTGATGAGTTGAAACTTTGACTGATTACTAAGTTCAATTACATCATACTGTTCTAGATTTTCACCTTCTATATACTCGAGGAATATTCTCCCGCATTTTCCATTTTTCTCATCGTGATAAATTTCAAAATGTTCTAATCTAACTATATTCTCACACATTCTAAGTTTATTTAAAGCACCAACCTCCCTTTGAAAAATCACGTCATACAATGGTGTGTTAATACCTCTAATAATTTTGAGAGCATATGATTTATTATTAGATTCATCTCTTATTTCATAAACTGAAGAAAAGCTATTCTTGTCAGATTTTAATGTTTTAATTTCAATAAATTTTTCTATCATTTCTTTATCCCCCAACTTCCTAGAATTTTCACAATTAGCACTTTAAATGATATGTCCGGAAAATTAAAATTAGACAAACGAATAAATACATTAATTAGATTTTTGTCGAAGCTCAAATATGATAGGTATATTGTACCATATAAAAAGAGACTTCTGGAATTTTTCCCAGAAGTCTACACAGTAGACTTGCAAAATCAAATCATTTATAATAAACCGTCAACTCCACCCGATTCCCTTCCCGGTTATACACAAACCCGCTCTACCAGCTTCTTCAGCGCCCTAATTCTTCTCTTCCAGTTTAGCCGTACCGCGGCGTTTCTCACTTCATTGAAGTGTGACCTTATTGAGATAGTAACTCCATTGTGTTCATCCAATTACTCTTCTTCGATATCAAATCTAAAAACTAAATGATCCAAATTTTCTACTTTTACACTAACCGCATCAAATATTTTACCATTCACATCCACTTTTTCAACTTTAGGATACACCCCGACAAAATAGCATCTGATTTCTCCTTCAAATGTTGTGAGCTTTTCAAGTACTTCAAGCAGTTGATTTTTCTTATTATATGATTTGATCTGATCTGAATTGAGGTATATGGTCATTTCTAGCGACTGTCCATTTACCCAAGCTTTCTTTATGAATTTTATCTTGTAATTATTACCATATTTTTTTAATTGGGTTACTCCCCCCCAATAGATATAGCCTTCTCCATCTTGGAAGTATTCACTTTTTTTAAAAAATGAATAATACGATTTCTTTTTCCCATTAATGGTAAGAGATACTGCTTTCAATGTCCGTTCATCGTTATTTTCATAACAATCGATTATTTGTTCAAAATAATGAGTTTTTACATTTGAAAACTTATTTGTACTTGATCCAGAACTTTTGGACCGTCTAGTGTTATTCAATGCTGTATCTCTATCATTAGTGTTGCTATTATCGGTTTTTCGGATACTATTTTTTGATAGAGTCGGTTTGACAAGTAAAAACTCTGTAGGAATTATACTTTTTTTCTTATTATTAGACTTCTTCGCATTTACTTCTATAGTAGATTCGAAATCGACATTGTAGTAATAATTACACTTTTTCGGAATCTGAATGTGGTTTATGGAACTTTTTGTTCTAAAATGAATTTTTGTTTTGGTTTTTTCTTGTCTATAAATCGCAACTGGAAGTAACGTTACTCTACAGTTTTCACTAGGACATTGAAAAGTAAGTCTTTTCAAATAATATTCGGAATCTTCACTAAAATATAAATCTCTAGCTTCATATGGATTGATATAATCATTTGTCTCTACACAAAACGCTTTTTCAAATTTCATACTTTCCCTCCATAGTACTTCCAAGAATGATTTTTGTATTAAATAATATCGATTAGCTGAATTTTATTTATTAAACCTATCAGGTGAATACGTTTTCTAAAGTAATTCAAAACAAATATCACTTTTTCAATACTAGTAACTTTTCCATTATACAACAATCGACAATATGTAAGTGAGCATTTTGCATTAATCTAAGTCCTTGCTAGACAAAGGAATTTCGGGCATAAAAAAGGACTTCACCCCAACTTGGAGAAGTTTTTTGGTGACGAAACCAAAACACTCAAGAGGAGGAAGTCCCCTTTGTATATTCTCCAAGAAAGTCTATTTTCCTTTGAGGAGCTTCAAAAAATCGAATCCAAAGAACGACTGCCTATCTTTTTCAGCGCACTCGACCTGCGACCTTACGCGAGAGAATTGAGAAGTCGCTCACCCCGAGGAGCGGATGGACACTGTCGTCAAGGCATTCTTCGCGCGTTACTCGCGGCTCCCTTAGAGAACATCAATACGTTTAGCAGCCTAGAGCGCAGACTGGAGTTTGACCTTCGTTTCCGTTACCAATGTGGACTTCGGTTGGATCGCCCTGCCCCTTCCATTTCTACGTTAAGCCGAGTCTTTGCCGGGTTGACTCACAAAGGCCTTGCCCAGCGGTTGTTTGAGGATCTTGTGGCTCAGTGTCAAGAGGCTGGAATTATTGACGGCACTCATGTCGCCATCGACAGTGCAGCCATTGACGCTTACGAGAAAAAAGAACCCAAGCGAAAAAGCGAACTCACCGGTAATGCCAACTGGGGTGCAAAGTTTGACACCTTTAGCAACAAGGTCAAGTGGTTTGGCTATAAGTTGCATCTGGCCGTCGATGCCAAGAGTGAACTACCCATGGCGCTCAAGGTGACCCCTGCCCATGTGAACGACGGAGACGAAGGGCATGCGCTTATGGCGCTTATCGCTGCGAAATCCAAAACGAAATTCTTCATACTGGATGCGGGCTATGACCAAATGAAAAACTACGAGGCAGCCCAGGGCGCCAAGGCACAAGCCATTATTCCGCTGAATCCCCGAAATGAAAAGGAACCGCCAGCAGGGATCACACGAAAAGGCACGCCCTGTTGTTCGATGGGTTGTCCCATGACGTATTGGGGACAAGAAAAGGCACATTTGAAATTCCGTTGTCCGCATGCGACAGGTCAAGTGGATTGTCCTTTAGGCATGGCCGCTTGTTCGTCCTCCAATTATGGAATGGTGATCAAAATCAACAGTCAAACGGATCTCCGGCGCTATGCGTTACCGCATCGGGAAAGCCGAGGCTGGAAGGAGCTTTACAATAAACGAACCAGTGTGGAACGCTGCAATTCTCGAATGAAGACCTATTTAACCGCAAACCATCTCCATGTCTGGGGGATTCAAAAAGTGACAACCCACCAATATTTGAATGCGATTGTGTTACTTGCCTCTGCACTCGCCATCGCGAAGCAACAAATTCACAACGCCGCTTAAAAACTTCAGCTTCACCAAAATTCTGCCCGTCTGCCTATTTATAGCTCAGCTCTCACAAAACTGGAATTTCGCTGTGGTCTGAACATGACTCTGAAAATAAGTAAGAATTATGCAAAATGCTCAAATATAAGGAATACAATTGATTAAACGAAATCATCGTGTTTAAATAGCCTTTTTGAAGCATGTTTTTATTATACTATTAAATGGAAGAACATGGCGATCACTAATCTTATACTTTCAAACAAAAAGCCTCCGCCAGTTCCTTTGGCAGAAGCTTCTTAACAATTGATTCACGCGAACATCCCAGTTATGTGGCTGTGTACACAGTTAATGAAATCAAAATTTAAAACTTCGCCAATTAACTTGATTAATCGCAATAGCAGTAATAAAGCAATTATTAAGTACATTGTAAAAATTGTAATCTCCCTGCTTATAAATTAATCCAGTAGAATTTATTAATATGAAAATTACTATATAGATTAAGTTGATATGTGATACTAGAACCTCAGAAGTGTATTCATGTTTAATTTTTTTCTGACTCATAACAACAGAAATAAAAAACTGATTAACCCATACTCCTACTAAGCGATATAAAATTAGAAATAATGTAATCAGAGTATAGAGTATACTATTAAGATTAATTGTGAAATTGGGGACAAATAAAAACAGCAATGCACTACTACCCAGAATAAGTAACAAATATATGAAAGAGGTAACAATCATAGTGGTAATTGTCGAGTATACTTTAAACAATATAACTACTATAAAAAATATAATCGCATCTACAATTAATGTAATAAGTAAAATTCTTGTAAGGCTGTTATACACACTAACGCCTATTAAGATGCCCATTAACAAGAACAATATAAACTGATTGATTTTATTTTTGTAATTTAAATGACTCAAAATCATTATTACTCCTAATAAAGAACCCATAGCCGAAATAAGAGTGACAAGGATCGCATAGTAAAGAATTCTGGGTTCCTCATGAAGGTTCAGATCAGGCGTGTACTTTTTTAGTGCAAAAATAGAGCCCCACAATATTATCATGCCAGCAATAGAAAAACTTATTTTAAATTTAGTTGAAGTATTGGATATAAAAAATGAATTGCTCATTTTTAGTAATGGTCACCCCGAATAACAGCATTCTTTTCTAAACATAAGCCACAAGATTAACTGTCTTATCATACCACAAAATGGATGAATATGACGAACGTTGTTCCTGTATCCTAATGAATAACTTCCACTAATACTATTAGCTGAAGCTTTTATAGAAATTGACCCACACAAACATCTCATCAATGACATGTCGGTTAAAGCCACACTACGAATACCCAATAGATAAGAAGACAGGCTTGTTCTCCTGCTTAGCTTTATCAAAAGCCTCTTCCGACCAAGGGAACCAGTTCACCGGGTTGTGTGCATGCTGCAGCAGATACGGCGACTTCTCCTTGGCTAATCTATTGGGTACTTTTTGAGTTGTCATGGGGCATCACCTCGTTTCGTGTTGGGTTTAGGTAAAGTATTGCTTAGGGTTAGTTTACCCAATAAGGTGGGGGGAGGGCGTAAGGGAAGAACAAAATCTCCCTGCTGAGTGACTATCTTTATGGCCAGCGATAATTTATCTGCTGACTTCTCTTCTTTCACCAAGTATCCGCCACAAGCTAAGTAGATAAACTCCGGGGATTCTCAAAATGTCACGATGAAGGCAAATCCCCGGCGCGTTCATCCCTCACCCGGTATACTAAGAGAGGATTTCCCCTCTCACATACCTTCTTCACTTTTAGGGCATTTCCAACTTGAACCGGTTGCTGGAAGTGACGGAAAAGCTGAAAAAAAACCGGATGTGCGGCTTGTTAAATTATCGGCCTGCAGGATGGTGACCTCTGGATTGGAGCAAGGGGATAATCACGAGAAATTCGATAAGATATGGGGACGGCTTGCATTTGATGAACGGCCCTGGCATGCTGTGATGTTTCAGGTTACTGTCCCACATACATACGAACGCTTGAGCTACCGGCAGGTAGAGTATTTTTTCCCGGTTAAGATTCGGGAGGGGTAGCGGATCTCAGTCTGTACCGCTCCTCCGTCATGTAACAATAGTTTGAATACGCGCCTCAATTTTATTGCACAGTCTTATGTGATTTCGTATGCTGAAATTGCTTATAAAATAAATATAATTACCATCATCATATATGAATATCGGATATTCTTTTTTAACAATATGTATACAATGCCATATAGAATGGACATGAAGAAAGCATAAACACCTGTTAGACTTCCTTGGAGCAAAATGTGTATGAGTCCCCATGTGAGCGCAAGAAAAATCCCTCCATAAGGCAGACCGCCTCTTTTCATGAGCGTTTCACCGAATTTTTGTCCAAAAACAATCGTTAGCAGAATCAAGGCAGCTTCAAACAAGTAATAGATATTTTGAAAAATGAATTTAACGATACCATTGTATTCTTGAACTGGCTTAAAGCCACCCCATGCAATAGTGGTAACTGTAATTGCTATAACAGAAATCACAACCGCAAGTAACCATCCCTTGGAGTCTGGCGCTTCGTTTAACTTCATAATATCAAAGGAATATTTCTTCTTTGAAAGCCTTATCAAAAATAGTGCCATACTCCCCCACAAAATGCATGTAAGCACCCAGTGTATACAATGATGGATGAGGGTATATTCAGAACCTCCAACACCGAATATAAAAGGCAATAGCATGGACAGTACAATTTCAAGACCGAATCCTGCAAAAGCATATAAACCTAATGCAAGATAATCGCTTGCTCCAATTTTGTTTTCTCCCATAACCTGAATCCTCCTGCTAACATAAATTTTCCACTCTTCGCAGAATACTCCAAGATAGTCGATAAAAGCATTTTTTCCATTGTAGAAGTTTCGACACCAGATTTTTTCGATGCTGTTTTAATTATACAATGAAATGGAAGAATATTGCTATTGCTAATTCTATACTTTCCGAACAAAAAAGCTCCCACCAAAAGTACAGATACACCGTAGCAATCTTCATTTATAACAAACTGTCAACTCCACCTGATTCCCACTTATACACAATCTACGCCACCAACTTCTTCATTGCCCTATTCTTCACTCTACTCGTTACAGCGGCATCCCATAATTCCCTAAACTGACCAAGCCGTTCATATATCTACTCCTCAGTCGGATAATTCTATCATCTATTACAACCTTACTCTAATATTTCAAGCACTTTCCTGAAATCCATTAAACTTGGTTTGGTCAAAAAAACCGAAGCCAAATTCATCTCACCCCGGTTCTCTTTAAAAATAGTATTCATCTCTAACTATCACTTTGATTCATTACCTCCACTATTTGCCGAATCCTCGTTATTGCTCCAATCAAGTTCGCACTTATGCCTTATAACCTCTCGCTCCTCCTTCTTTAAATGCTTCAGTGAGTTCTCAAAAGAATATGGAAACTTGGCCCTAAGTTCCAATAGCTTCTCAATCTCACCCATAGCGATAGCTTCCTTAATTGCGGGTACCCACTTCCCTTGATTATCGCCCCAATTTTCTGCCATAAGCAGTTCATCAATCAACACGTGCTGTTTGGAACTGAATTTATTTGTTTTCCGTTCTCCGCTACTCGATTCCTGCTCTCTCATGACTCTCTCCCATCCAACTTAATTTTTCCAAAGCACACTTCCTCCGTATGTATAAGTTCTTCCTTGTGTCCTAATACTTCTATTATCATCGCAGCCCCCATTCTAAATCCGAGAATATACGCAGCAGCGGAAGAGACAGAAATCAGCATATCATTAAGATCCATGACTCCTTCAACCATAGTGAAGTCATCGGGAGTCAGCTTTTCTTTTAGGATTTGTAGAAGCTCTGATATTTGCTTGGAGTACAGTGCATATTTGGGATCATTAGAATGGCTTCGTTCACTTGGGCAGATTTTTCCGTAATACAAATCCTCCAATAGGCTCACCTGCCTCCCCTCCCTAATGTTCTTTTTAATCATCTTAGCGAATTTTTCGCTAAATTTCAATAGCGAATAATTCGCTAAGATATGCTTGCTTTGGAGGTGCTTAAAATGTATCAACGTATCCGAGATTTACGTGAAGATAAAGATTTAACTCAAACCCAAATGGCCGAATATTTGCAATGCAGCCAGCGGATATATAGCAATTATGAACGTGGTGATGTAGATATTCCCACGGCAATTCTAATCAAACTGGCGGAATTCCATCAGACGAGCACTGACTATTTGCTGAACAGGACGAACCAAAAAGCTTCTTATCCAAAAAGTTGAACTAAAATAATCAGTAGGTCTCGCAGTTCTCAAAGGAAGCTATTCGCTAAACACACAGGTGATCACATTGTACAAAAGAATCCGCGACTTACGCGAAGACAAAGATCTGACACAGCAACAAATGGCTGAGCTATTACATATCACACAAGCCACTTATTCCCGCTATGAGAATGGAAATTCGGATGTCCCGAGTGCCGTTTTAATTACTCTGGCCAATTTCCATAAAGTAAGCATCGACTATATTCTGGGTCAGACAGACAACCCCAAGCGTTATCCCGGCAAAAAAGAATAGTACGCAGCAAAAACAAGCTCCTGTGACAATCTACGGGAGCTTGTTTATCGGTTAACCAATAAGTATGTCAGCTTGATAGGACAATCCGAAAGTAGTAATTAAGTAGCCTATCCCACTGCTTCCTCCATCCTCCCCAGCATCCTCATGCCGAGAAAAACAAACCATGCAGCAAAAGCCAGTTGAGAAACAAATACCATAGCAGTTCCAACTATCCACGGATAGGCTCCGATAAGATCCAGTATCCCTACCACAAATCCAAAATAAGCTGCAGGCTTGCCGAGCACACTTTTTCTTATCACGAGACACAATATGATGGTTGCCATGCTCAGTATAATCGCTACAGAGTGCATGCCTCCATAGTATATGCTGATTACCAGCTTGTAGATATCAGGTGAGAGTTCAATATTAAAGACGGGATAGACCAAACGCCCCAAGATAATGACCAGTAAGATATTAACCGGTATGATAACAGCCAACAGACCGCATCCCAGCATTGTTTTGATCTTGTCCACCTTTACCAATATCCGGTACAATGCGACGGTTGAGGGTATTAATAATAATGTGGCAAAAAACAACAGTTCGTCTGCCATCGAGAGATTGAACCGCCATTCCTGCAGCCACGTCACCAGGACCACATCCGAGAGCGGAGGACTAGGCATAGGCAACATAAATAGATATTGGACAAAAAAGAGAATTCCCGAAAGGATCAATGTAATACCACCAAACTTAATAAGGCCGTATTTGGGTTCCATCATAATCCGCCTATTCTAATAATTTATCAATAGGATCATTACATGCTCAAGAGTTCGGTTTCATATTTTTCAAGCTTCTCCATTACACCGTCAACCCATTCCTGGTCATCCCACAATTTAGGATTATTAAGTTTTCTTACCGCTGGGTGACCTGTTGCCAACGTATCTACACCATCTTTATTTCCAAAGTACAAATCTACTATTATTAATGACTTGTTAACAGATTGAACTAACAGCTTGCAGCTCATCCCAGAACCCTGGTTTGAAAAGGGTAACTCTAAATAGTAAAGATTGTTATCCAGCCTCTTGAGCTCTGCTTTCTTAAACTCATTGTCCAGGCCGAATATTATACCATTACCACCTTTCGAATCCTGCAGTTGTTCTAACTCCAACATTTTATTAGTGAACTGAAGGAGATTTTTATTAGCGATGTAGTTTTTAAAAGATACGGTTTCCTGTTCTGCAACAGCTCCGGTATAAAGATTTATGAATGCTTTTCCGAAGGCCTCCATAAAGGTATAATCATCTTCACTAATCTGATCTGCTTGGATTGAAAACTCTTGATTAGCCAGATCACTTAATATCTTTACTGCTGATTTCTCTGACGATTCAACGGAAGCTTCTATTTTGGATATAGATTCTTTTGTTGGATGATATTCCTTCTGTGAACAACCCGCAAGGATCACAAATACCAATACAGCAATACCTAACGTAAATTTTTCCATAGCACCACCTTTTAATAAATCATACAGTTACCTCAGTCCACGAATTTCAAGACCCCTTACATTCCGGGAGGACCGCGGCGGTTTGTCCGCCATCAAAACATTCCTTACGTCAGTGGATTCTCTTCAAATCTATCCCATAATAATGGGTACATTTCTTCCAGGTCTTCTTCCTCCCAATCATTTTCAATCTCTGTTACTTCAAAATTGTAGCCTCGAGCTTCCAGCTCATTATAAAATTCAGTGTTTATATCATCGTTGTACTCGAACATACCGGTTTTTTGATAAATGTACGCGTCTGAAGCAACTGACAGCATCTCTTCCAGTTGAGGTGCAAAAACATCCTCTTGCAAATTTTCTTCAGATAAATATTCTGCTAGAAATTCAGGATTCTTTATTACCTGATTGAAAACTTCTTCTCCGCGGGAGATTAACCAACCTCTAAAGTAATCAAATCCATCATCTGAACATCCTCCCATTACGACAAACGCTGCCCCCCATAATGAAGATGTATAGGATTGATCCATCTTATTCCTAAATTCTATTTCGAATTGAAGGATCTCTTCTTTACTGGACTTTGTTAATTCTTTGGTTAACCATTCAATTTGTTCTTCACCATACTTTTTTGAGTTGTTTATCATTTCCCAGAATAAATCAGTCGTCATTGCAAAGACCCTCCGTTATTATGTTTTCTATTGGGATTACTTAATTTCATATTCATTTAATTTGGATTCAATATATTCCCAAGCACTATTTAGATCTTTAAACACCCATCCAATTTCTTCAATTGTTTTATTGCTTTCTAAGCCAACAATTAGAGTTCTAATAGCCTCTTCTGATCTGCGCCCTACAATTAATGCTACTGGAAACGGTGTGTCTAAATATTTTTCTTCTCCAACAAAAAAGATGCTTTCAATTCGATCCCCCCACTCATATGATAGATCGCTTAAGTCAATTATTAGTCCCCCAGGTTCCCAAGCTTCTAAAACGGCTTTACCAATTGCGCTCATATAAGTTGCATCCGAGTTCCCAGCTGATCCATATCCATAATCCCCGATAAATTTTAAAATCATGATTTCGAGATAATTTACTACTCTTGATGTGCCAGTATGTACTTCATATTGGATATCGCTCAGATCCTCTAGTTTCAATTGCTTTGTAAATATGTTCATACACTCCTCCAAATTAACTAAATGTGCATTTCGTCTAACTTTATATTCACGAAACTCAAGACAAATCATGTTTGTAACAGTCCTATCTAGGCATGTTTTAATTATACTATCAAATGGAAGAATATTATGATTTCAAAATACACTAGGATGTGTCTGAAAACTAAAAAACATGGTAAGATTTGAGAAAACGAATGGGGCGTCAAGCATGATTCAAAGACGGTACGAAATAAGCGATGAACAGTGGGAACAAATTAAGGGCATGTTTCCACCCTACAAAACAGGACGTCCGTCAAAATTAAGTGAAAGAACCATGTTTAACGCTTTTCTATGGATCGCTCGAAGTGGTGCTGCCTGGCGCGATCTACCGGAGGAACGCTATGGTTCATGGAAAACGACCTACAGTCGCTTCTGCAAGTGGCGAGATACCGGACTGCTTGTCGCGATCTTCCAAACTCTTCAGGTCGAACCTGACTTTGAAAACTTGAGCATTGATTCTACATCGGTCAAAGCCCATCAACATAGTGCCGGTGCTAAAAAAACGCCCCAGGACACGAAGTGAATCAGCACATCGGCGTCAGTCGTGGTGGAAAGACAACCAAACTTCATACCGTCGTCGATGGATTAGGAAACCCCCTCGCTTTTCTTCTGACGGGTGGTCAAGTCTACGATTCCGTTCCAGCGATTGATTTACTTCAGAAGCTTGATATTACAGGAAGTCATATTCTTGGCGACAAAGCTTATGGCTCAGAAGCGATTCGGAATTGGATTACAGCTAAGCAGGCATCCTACACCATCCCGCCTAAAACGAATAGTCAAAACCCATGGAAAGTTGATTGGTATCGCTACAAAGAACGCCACTTAGTGGAGTGCTTTTTCAATAAAATCAAACACTTTCGCCGTGTGGCTACTCGTTACGACAAGTTGGCCAAGTCATTCCTGGCTTTTGTATACGTAGCTGCCATTTTCAAATTGACTCAATGAAGAGTTTTCAGACACGATCTAGTAATCGTTAATCTCAGTAAGGGATAAAAAAGGCAACTTCAAATGAAGTTACCTTGAATAAACAATCGTTATGATGTCATTTCATCGTTTTTTGTTTATTGATCACACATTTACTGGCTGTTTAACTCCCCTGCCTCCTCATGATGAATAAGACATGCTGCTAGCAACCCAACGCACAGAATACATGCCAATAGAAGAAACGTAATTAAATAACTTGCATTATTCATCAATTGAAGCGAGATAATCGGACCGAAGCTTGTGCCTGTAAACAATATAAAAGTATATACGGATACAGCTATCCCGCGCATCTTGCCGCCCACTTGCCCAACAAGCGAAACAAGTGAAGGAACGGCTAGTGCGATCCCTCCCACAAAAAGGATGCTCATCACAATAAGAAGTGGCAGATTAGAAATCATCCCCATAGACGCCAAACCAATGATCGCTAGCAACAATCCACCGCGAAGCGTTCTACCTACGCCGACATGCTTGGATATTCTTCCCGCGAATGGAGAAACGAGCATGCCTAATATGCCGATAATACGGACAGAAAGAATTTCTTGCTTGCTTAGCTCATATGGAGCTGTACTTAGATAGTTACCCAGCACTGTATACATACTTACAAAAGACATAAGCAGAACGAATGCTACTAGATAACATAATACCAATTGTTTTTGAACAAACACTTTGCCAATTTGCTTAATAGGCTCCCAGATATTAGTGTGTGCCTGCTGGATACCGCCTTTGGGAAGGAAGAAGAACACTAATATGGCGGTCACCGCATAAACAACGGCAAGAATATAAAAAACAGCGTTCCAGCCATAATGCTCACTGAGTATACTACTAACCACTTGACCAACA
Source organism: Paenibacillus sp. FSL H3-0321 (assembly GCF_038002865.1). Lineage (NCBI taxonomy): Bacteria > Bacillati > Bacillota > Bacilli > Caryophanales > Paenibacillaceae > Paenibacillus > Paenibacillus sp. FSL H3-0321. Next base: position 1,146,108 of record NZ_JBBODH010000001.1, read on the forward strand.
ATACCTGCAATCAGAAATCCTGTACTGATAAAACCAATGGTAGTTACCCGTTTTTCCGCTGGATACATCTCAACCGCATAGGCAAGTGCTACTGGAGAGAAGGTTGCTGCTGCTGCTCCCTGTAGTCCTCTTAATCCTAAAATCCATGCAAAGCTGTGAACGGTTCCCAGAATTAATGATATCAATGTCAGGAAAAGGAGCCCTGCAAATATAACAGTCTTCCGTCCGTATTTATCGGACAGCGCGCCATAGATTAAGCAACCAATGGCAAAGCCTATCGAAAAGGTGCTTCCCGCAGCGGCAGCATTCGTCGTAGAAATTTCAAAAAGCTGTGCAAACAATGTAATTAGCGGAATCGTTACGTATAGACTGGACATGACAACAAGGCCGGTCCAGAAAAGGATAATGGTCATAAGCTTATAATTTCTAGTTGTACCCGTTGCATTGATTGGATTGTTCATATTACACCTCAATTATAAAATTTGTTCGAAGTTAGATTTTGTTGGAAATTGCATCTCGTATAGTTCCTTGTATCGCCCATTTCGGCGGAGTAGGTTTTCATGATTTCCCAGCTCCACAATCTCTCCAGCAACTGGAGAATTGCCTTTTGACTAACAATTGTCATTACATAACTGCTGCTGAAGTTAAATATCCCCAGTAGCAATGCAGCTAGCAGGATAAGACCTCCCGTTTCTAGTAGCGCGTAATACCTTTTTTCAGGGATGATCTGGTCTATGATCTCTTTAGTTAACTGAGGGATCATAAATTCAAGAATGGAAATGGCTATCACTGTGACGGCACCAAGCATAAGCAAGACCCATTGCGTCCTTGTGTGCAAGAACATCTCCTTAAACATGATGCGCAGCGATATAAAATGCTGTTCACGACTCTGCTGCTGGTCCCCGGAATGCCGAGTTTGTTTCATTTTGAATCACATACCTTCATGTTGTAATATCCATCACGGTTATCAGATCATATCCATCTCTTATTTCATGTAATTAGATTATCTAACTATATGACCAAAAAAATTATCTACCCGATCCAAGTCGTTTTTCTAAGCTTGCATTTAGTTTAACCAGCACTTTTTGGAACACCGCTTGCTCCTCTTTATCTAATTCATCAACAAGGGATGCGCAAGTAGACCAGAACGTAGGCAATATTTGATTCACAAGCGTACTGCCTTCAGCGCTAATACGAACGTGAGTCATGCGACCATCCTTGGCATACGGTTCACGAACAATCAAATTTTTTTTCTCCAGCCATATTAACAAGGCCGTTACAGACGATCGACGAATCCCCAATCGGTCTGCTATGGATGAAGGTGTAACCAACTCCTGATCTGCGTGAAGGGATAATAGGAGTAATAGATCCAGCTTACTCTCCGTGATGTCAAAAGCAGCTAAATCAATATCCACCATGTCTAAAGTGTTATCTCCCAGCCAGAGCATAATTAGTCCCAGGTGCGCTGAATTTAGATTGGTATCGGATGAGGCTGTACGCTCCATCAACTTCAAATAAGGTGATGTTCCAAGTCTCGGTAATTGTTGCTCGGTCGTATATTCCTTGGCAGGCTTTCTTTTCAATTTGTATACCTCCTTACTCCTATAGTTAGATTATCTAATTACATTGAATATAACTGATTTCTTTTATTTTTGCAAATCAGATTTAGAAACAAAGGTAATCCTATAGGCAGAGTTACCTAACATCATGTATTCGAGAAATGTACAGAATTCCGAAAAACTAATTCTTGAATAATCTGGATCTGATACTTACCCTCTTCGATCTGTCAACTATGCGCAGGTAATGACAGGACAATATGAAAGAAAAACAATATCATAATATGCAGAGGGGGTGAGTATAAGCCACCCGTTTATGATATATTTGAAAAATAGTCTGAAAGAAGGCGCTCAACATGTCAAACCAGTTCGTTAGCTTTTCAAAATTCGTCTCAGAGGGCAGCCATTACGAGATTGGCACTAAGCTGGCTCATACACTTCGAAACAACCCGGAGCTTATGAGAATCAATATACAAGGTGATTGTATGGATAGTTTTTTATTAAAAAAGAAACAAATCCTTTTAGATGAATTTTGTCCCGGAGTAAACGAGGAAATCATTGGACTTTCAGACAGCTTAAAGATCCCACTGGGGAAATTGGCTGTATTTGCGGATGATGTAATAGAAGCTGGAGCATGCAGTCAATTCGCAGCTTTGCCAAGTATTACATCTGATGGGCACACTTTAATTGGCAGAAGTTATGAATTTTCAACTGAAGATGAGATGTGTTTGTGTGTAACAAGGGCAGACGGAAAACCTGCACATATAGGTTTTTCACTGCTATTGTTTGGGAGATTTGACGGAATAAATGAGCATGGCTTAACAGTAAGCATGTCATCTTGTGAATTTGGACAACGCCCTTTTGGTGAAGGACTTTGGTTCCCGTTTGTGCTGAGGTCTTTATTGGATAATTGCTCCTCTGTTGAGGATGCCATATATCTTTTGAAAAATATGCCTATACGAAGCAATGTAAACCTGCTGATTGCTGATACTTACGGAAATGCCACAATAGCTGAAACTGCCAGTTTCGGAGACGATAGAAAAATATCTTTTAGAAACAGTGAAGATTTCCTTGTCGCAACAAATCATTATGAGAGCAACGAAATGTTGCCTTATGATAATAACCGCAGAAGGCATTCTGTTATTCGATACAACACTATAAAAGATTATTTTTCAAAAAAGAAAGGATCTATTTCTGTAGAATCAATAAAGACAATACTGGAGGAAAAAGTGCCAAAGGGCGTATGTTGCCCATTTTATGAAGATTGTTTAGGAACCTTGCATTCAATGGTTTTTGACACGACGGAGATTAGCGTACAGGTGTGTTTTGGGGCAGCATCCCCGCAAAAATGGGAAAAAATCTCTTTTAATAGTCCATGTGAAAATTCTAAAATACAAGTCCCCATAAATAACGAGTTCCCCCAGAACCCCACAACCTTTTGGGAGCACTTAAATCCTGGAAGTATGGAGCAGAATCGTCTTCATCGGTAACCGTAGCCGCATATCACTTTCATGCAACCTGACGCCCTTCTGGCCGTATGAACTACAGTAAACTTGGCACATACGATACTCTAAAGGAGTGAAGCAAATGAAGAAATATGGCTTAAGTCTGCTGCTACTCATCTTGCTGGTTGTACCGGGTTGCGGGATTGCGGAAAAGGTAGGAGATAGCGTCAATTTCACCGCCGATACCGCTTCTTATATGCAAACTTTGACGGAGTTCGGACAAGAGATGGGAACCTGGGCCACGGATGCTGCCACAGACCCGCAGGCCAGGGGTGAATTAAAGGATAGGCTGCTTGCCCTCAAGGAACAGATCGTCCAATATGCCGGGCTTCAGGTTCCGGAATATGCGGCAGGCCTGCATCAATCTATTGTCGGATACAATGAAACACTGCAGCAAGGACTGGATCAGGCCATAACCAACCTGGAAGAAGGAAAAGCCGCCTTCGAATCGACAGGTATTCCCGAGACTATAAACCAAGTCAACGAGCTATTGAACCAGATCACCCAGCTCATCCCGCAGTAACAGCCTAAATAAGCGCTCAAAGTATGGGAAAACATACCTGGAGCGCTTTTTCTTTTGTCAGGCGCATCTAAGGAAGCACGTGAAAAAGAAGTGGCAGGTTTCTCCACTTCTCTCAAATTTTCACTTACGATGCTATTTCTGCTTTTTGTACACTAGTTACAATCTCTTGGCTGATAGGAATTACTGCCTTTTTATCTTCTTGCTCTTCAAAATTCCCATGTTTATCTAGCGTATAACAACTCTTGATCAGGTAGCCCTGTTGACAATTGGGACAATGACCAAACTTAAATCCATATTTAACATTAGTATCTGAAGCTCCACCCTCACAAAGCGCCTTTTGTTCAGTGATATATTTTGTTAATCCTTCACCGTTGTTATTTTGTATGTATAGATTGATTTCACTTAATACCGGCTCTATCATTTCATCATTTACGTCCAAAAGTTTATGTTCCTGTAAATACGCTTTGTTACATGAAGAACAATGTGTCTTACCACTTGTCACCAGCAATCCGGCACTTAACCCACCTATTAATAGGCCAAGACATTGTATGAGGAATTTGCTGATGTTTACCCACTTGTTGGGTTCAATATCTATTGCATTGCCTACATGTCCTCTTGAAAATATGCTTAAACTGCTATTATTAAATTTATAATCATAATAGTTCAATAGAGTTATAGGTTCATCTGATTCTCCAAACACAAAATTGCTTATATGCTCCCCCTCAAACTTATAATTAATTTCATTCGATGATGAGACATATGCCATTTGATATTCTCCATACATAAACCCGCTAAATGAAAGTAATATGAAAATAACCGATATTAAGTAGTTGTTTTTATTCGGCTTTAATCCCTGTCTCACCGTTTTAGAAAAATATCCGAAGGTGGCTATACCTCCGAGAATAATCCCCCCTACCGGAATAATGAATAACACAGAAAAGCTAAAAAAGTTAAAACCTAAGAGACTTAAGATAAGCAATTGCACAATTACTGATACTGCCGCTGTTATTACTCCCCAAACCCATTTCATAAATATTACTTCCTCCTCTTTCTGAATAAGATATATTTTAACATCTGATGCAAAATGCCCCAATAATAAAAATTACATCATTTTTCGACAGTTTAATCTTGTATTCCTGCCTATTCACCTGGCTTGGGCTTCCTGTTTATTCGCCCCTAGCAGTTTGACGAGTTTTTCCGATCCATGCTGGAGGGGCAGTACAGATGGCGGCTTATTTGGATGCCATTCATCAGGCGGATTTGCTGATGGGAGACCGGAAAGCGGCGGATGAATATGCGAGACCGCTCAAGGAAGGCAGCTTAAAATTATGCCATGATGCACCGCTTCAAAGTTGGTTGGCTTATCTTGAAAATGCGCTGGATCGAGGAGATTTCGAGGATGCGGCTGCCAGTGCTAATGCGCTTTATCGGCAGGGAAGCGGAATAGCTCTGACTATTTTGCGCGGAATTTGGAAGCTGCCGAGCGGCTTTTGCTCCAGCACAGCCAGAAATGATTCAGAACAGAGCCTTAATGCAGAGAAAGTCGGCAGGTTACCCGCATTCTCACTACAAAACGCAGATAGGGTTGTTACCGCGCTATGCGATAACAACCCATTTTCAACCAAGGAAATCAGTTGATGCAGTTATTTTTTAAACAAACACGTACTCACCAGCACCAACTTGAATCGTCTTTCCTTTTAATCCAGTGGAATCCGTTTCAAAAATGACCTGCTTGAATTGGTTCTCATCCCCTTGCACGAAATCAAAAGACTTATCTCCAATTTTAAGGGTGAAGGTGTTATTCACTTCTGACTGTGCAATTGGCAGTCCAAATAACGCTCCCCAATGTTCAGCGGCGGCTGCAGGATCTGAGACACGGAATACCGCCTTCACGATTTCCGCATGTCCCGCAGGATGGGATTGAATGACTCCGGATGCCGTTAACCGTTCCAATCGCTCTTCATCCGTCCCGTTCCATTGAATGATAAACGGATAGACCAGCCCTTGAAAGTCTCCATCAATGGTCATCATCCGCCACTCTATTAATCTGCCTTTATTATCCAGACGTTTACCATTGATTATAGGAGATAATGATAGACCTGCTGCCTTCAAGGAGGCAGCGATTTCTTCAATATCATTCGTCCGGATCACAACTCTGCTTAAGACTTCCTTCTCTGGAAGAAGGTTAACCGCATCCCTCACTACAACATTGTGCTCTGTTGCCTTCGCTAATTCCAGATTCTCGATGCCAAGAAACTCAAGATAGGTTAGCCCAAAGTAACTTAAGGCATTATAGGTTCCCCAATCCTTATGAGAACCTCCCTTGAAAGCAATCAAACCATGATCGCCGAAGATTTCAACCGGTTTATCCAGATCATTGACATAGTGTACTAAATGATCCCATTTCAGGATTGCCATTATTCCTTCACTCCCAGCTCAGTAGTACGCTTTACGGCTGCCAGAACACTTCTTTGCAGTCCGGCCGCGAAATCACTGTTGTTCAGCTCGTACAAGCCGTGAATGCCAACACCGCCAGGCGAATTATTAATATCAAGCAGTTGTCTTGGGTGCAGACCTGTCTGCTGCAGCATCACAACCGCTCCCATAACATTCTCCAGCGCTACCTTCCAAGCTTGCTCCCGTGGCAGTCCGGCGAGGACACCCGCATCCGCAAGAGATTCAATGAAATAATAGATATAGTTAGGTCCAGCTACACCGAACCCAGTGAAGATATCTATATATGACTCCTCCAGATATTGTACTTTGCCGAACCCGAGCAGGAACTTTTCAACTTGATCACGAGTGGCGTAGGCATTTAAAGCTACACCACTATAGCCGTAACCCGTATCGGTCAACGTATTGGGAATGACCCGAATGATTGGGCGTTCAGCTCCAAAATATTGTCCTAACTTCGCAATCGTTACCCCCGCCACAATCGATACAACTGCGGCAGCAGGTGAAGCGAATTGTTGCACAATTTGTCCGAGTGCAGTCAAATCATCCTGTGGACGAACTGCAACTACAATCAACTCTGCTGTTGAGAGGCCGTGCTCCTGCGAACTATCTGTATTTACGCTGTATTTTGTATTCAACAACTGAAGACGGGCTTCATTAATATCGGATACACTGATTTGTTCTGCAGACAGGGTATCATTGGCAATACTTGCGCGGATGATCGCTTCCGCCATCTGTCCTCCGCCAATAAAATGAATCTTTTGCTTGGTCACGTTCGTTCACTCCTTACTTAATTATTTTTCCATGCTTCAGGCAAAATGAAACCATCATATTTCTCGATTCCAAGGATATATTCTTCAAACTCTTTGGATTCATAGGCAGCCTTCAAGTCCTTGGCCCACTGCGAATTTTCATCCTTTTTGTTAACCGATACGATGATTCTGTGTTGCATTGGCGTGTTTTCAATCTTGAGTGCATCCGTAATCTTTCTGTCGGGTGAATTCGCAATATAATTACCGTTCACAACACCATAATCCACATCTTGAAGGGAAACCAGAATTTGCGCCGGGTCCAAAATTTTAATATCAATATTATACTTATCCGGCTCCATGCTGTTAATGTTGAAGTCTGCTACACCTGCTCCTTCTTTAATTTTGATCCAGCCCAATTCCTCCAGAATACGCAGTGCACGCTCCTGGTTAACCGGATCGTTGGGAACCGCCACCGTTGTACCATCTTTAACATCGTCAAGAGTAGTATGATTTACGGAATAAAGACCTTGTGGAGCGCCTGGCACATAAGCAATCCCTGTCATGTCTGCATTAATTTCTTTATTAATGGCTTCCATGTAGGCTGTGCTTTGGAATATGCTCGCGTCAATGGAGCCTTCCTTCATCGCCGGATTAACCTGCATGTTTTGCGAGAAGGTTTTAATATCAACGGTATAGCCTTGTTTCTCCAGGATTGGCAGAATCGATTGACGGAATTGTTCCTCATAGGTTCCGACACCGAAACCAACGGTAAGCTTCTTCTTATCTCCAGAGCTTTCTGCTTCCTTATTGCCGCAGGCTGTTAACACCGCCAGAACACCTATCAACATTACTAACATTAACTTTTTCATTACCTTCATCTCCTATTCAAATACTGAGTTTTTTAGTTGTTCTAACGCCTCATCTGTAACATTTAGCGGGATCGCACAATTTGGCGAGAGAATAAAAGGCTGGTTTTTCATTAACGTCAAAGCTTCCTTCGCCTGCTTTTGAATTTGATCTATATTGTTTACTGCAAACAATCCATGATCAACGCCGCCTACTTTAGTAGCTTTAAGATTCGCTTCTAAACCTGGATTGCCTTCGGCTATAGTATCCCAGCTGATCCCATCAATACGATAATCATTGAATTTCTCCGGCTTTGCATGGGCTCCACAGGTATGAAGGATGTTTTTGCCATAACTTGCGGCCTCCAAGACAATAGAATCATAGGGTCTGGACAGCTCATCGAACATCGCTTCGTCAAACAATCCCGGATGTGCTGTACCTGTCACCGCGTAGAACAAACCATCTGAACCCGCATGCTGCAACTCTTGCACATAATCAGCTAAGGTTAATGAAATAGCATGTAACGCATGGTGTGCTGCCGCTCTATGCTCTTTAAACAACGATTCCAAAGTAACAGGCTGCTCAATGCCAAACACTGTTTTTGTTACATATGCAGAACGCCCTACGATAAACAGCAACACCGTTAATGGCGAAAATACGGTTTGGATTAGCGGAGTGTCCGGTAACCCTTGACGAATTTTTCTGACCGCCTCTAAATGCTCCTGCAGAGATGCAGTCTGGGTTGCCTTTTTCACTTCGAGATCCCACAGGTTATCGGCTGTAGGAATAGCAGTCGTCTTCTGTCTTGGAAAGACAGTCTGATAATCCGTAAAGTCATACTGATTACCCCAAGCTTCAGCTAAATAAGTTGCTCTAGGATTAATTTTGACCCAGTCCCAATCATATTTTTTCGTAAACGAAATCGTTGTTGCTGCTAAATCTTCTGCATTTTGTTCCTTGTCAATAAAATGACGCCATCCGCTGACAATGTGACGATCCGCCCGTTCTCCGGACAATATTGCTTTAAACCGATCTTGCTTACTCCATTCACTCATCTGCCAATCCCTCCATGTCTCTGTAATAACTAATAGCGGCGAATTTTTCTTGCCAGCTTGTTACCTAAAGATTGAATGCCTTGCACCAAAATGATGAGAATAAGAACGGTGGCTACCACGACTACGGTGTCAAACCGCTGGTATCCATAGACTATGGCCAAGTTGCCGACTCCGCCGCCGCCTACTGTTCCGGCCATTGCAGTTGCACCTATCAATCCGATCGTTGCTGTTGTCAATGACAGGATTAAGGATCCGACCGCTTCCGGCAACAAAAAGTACCAGATGACTTGAAAGGGAGTAGCTCCCATCGCCTCTGCGGCTTCCAGAATTCCCGGGTTCACTTCAAGCAGCGAGTTCTCTACCAAACGTCCTATATAAGGCGCTATATAGATAATCAGCGGTACAATCGCTGCGCTTGTCCCGATCGAAGTATGAACAATGGCCCGTGTAAACGGAACAATCGCAACCAGCAAAATAATAAAGGGTAGAGAGCGGATAATGTTGATCATCGGATTTATTATGGCGTAAAGGGCTTTGTTCTCCAAAACACCGCCTGGACGAGTAATTACTAGCAATATACCGATTGGAATCCCGAGCAGTGAACCAAGAAACAAGGAAAACCCTACCATTTGAATCGTTTCTATTATGGCCTGTATAAATTGTTCACTTGTTACTGTGGTCGAAAACATAAGATTCTACCTCCTCTACACCGACTCCGCTTCTTTTCAGGAAAGCTAAAGCATTGTTAATCTCTGATTGCTCTCCATTTAATTGAATGATCACTGTTCCGAGTGTCGTTTCTTGAATCTCTGTCATATTCGCAAATAAAATATTGACCTTTATCTCGGAAGAACGAATCATCTCATACAGAACGGGCTCAGATGCACTTTCACCAACAAAACTGAGTTTATAGAGCAGACTTCCATGTTCTGCTTTTATTGATTTTTGAACGCTGGACGTCATGCTGTTTTGAATAACGGTTTTCACAAAATTTTGCGTGGTCTCATGTTTGGGTTGACCGAATACATCCAGCACGCTTCCTTGTTCGATGATCCGCCCCTCTTCCATCACAGCCACCTTGTTGCAAATCTCTTGAATGACAGACATTTCATGCGTAATGATCATCACCGTAATGTTGTATTCCGCATTGATTTTTTTCAAAAGCTGTAAAATAGATCGTGTTGTCTGTGGATCTAAGGCAGAAGTCGCTTCGTCACACAGCAGGATAGACGGATTCGAGGCAAGCGCTCTGGCAATCCCGACCCGCTGCTTCTGTCCACCTGATAATTCACTCGGGTAACTTCCAGCTTTGTCACTTAATCCGACAAACTCAAGCAGCTCCTGTACCCGCTTGCGGATTTCATCTTTATTCTTTTTCAGCAGAACAAGAGGAATCGCGACATTATCAAATACTTTTTTAGATTCTAGCAGGTTAAAATGTTGAAAAATCATGCCGATATTTTTCTTGGCCGCCCGCAGCTCTTTATCGCTGTATGTTCCCAAATCACGCCCGGCTACTAGAACCTGTCCTTTTGTGGGTCTTTCCAAATAATTGACTAAACGGATTAATGTGCTTTTTCCCGCACCACTATAGCCGATAACCCCGAATATATCGCCTTTTTCAACCTTTAAATTGATCCCTTGCAGAGCATCAATCGTAATCTCTTTGCGAGTGAATGTTTTGTACACATTCTTTAATTCAATCATGTTCATTCCCCTCAATCATATTGTAGATTTAAGATTTAGGATTAAGCCTTTTCTTGCAGCTTCTGAAGTGCTTGCTCTGCTAATGAAGCAAAATATTTAGCGGCAGGCAGTATAGCTGCCTCATCAACATCGAATCGGGGGTGATGCAAAGCATAGGCCGGGCCTGTTCCGATATTTACAAAAGCACCCGGTATCTGCTGTAAATAGTATGAGAAATCTTCTCCCCCCATTTGCGGCGGGATATCATGCACATCATATCCGGCTTCTAAGGCGACTTCCTTGGTGAAGTCAGCCCAGTCCCCATGATTGATAGTTGCTGGCGGGCCTGGATACCAATGCAATTGCGCCTCAGCCCCGGCTCCTGCAGCAATCCCTTCGATAATTCGGGTCATTTGTATAGGAATCTGGCGGCGGATCTCTTCATTGTAAGTACGTACCGTACCTTCTAATTCAACTTTTTCCGGCAACACATTCCATGTGAAGCCTCCGTTAATTCTGGTAACACTTAACACAACTGGCTCTAAAGTATTATTTTGGCGGCTTACGATGGTTTGCAGCATTGTAACAATTTGCGCAGCAGTCACAATCGAATCCACACCTTTTTCCGGAGTAGCAGCATGAGCGCCAACGCCTTTTACAGTGATTTCAAACCGGTCAACACCTGCCGTTAAAGCTCCCGATCTCGTTCCAAAAGATCCTGTAGGCAAGTCAGGTGAGTTATGTAAACCGAATATAGCAGCTACATCCTTGAGGCCTCCTGATGCTAAGACACCTTCCGCTCCGTGTCCTGTTTCTTCTGCCGGCTGGAACAAGACTCTAACTCTTCCCGGCAATTCACTTTCACGCTCCTTCAACAACAAGGCAGCGCCTAAGATGGTAGCGGTGTGAAAGTCATGGCCACATGCATGCATTTTTCCTGGAATCTCTGAGGCAAAAGGTAATTCCGTTTGTTCTTCTATCGGAAGTGCATCAATATCACAGCGAATGGCCACAACAGGCCCGTCACCTTGTCCAATCTCTGCGATTAGTCCAGTCTCTAAAGGGAGGTCTAAAATATGTATATTGGCAGTTGTCAGCCATTCGCGCAGTTTCTCTGTTGTTCTGAACTCTTCATATGCCAGCTCTGGTTCTCGATGCAGGTTTCTTCGGACCTCTATCAATTGACTAGCTAAAGCATGATCAATCTTATGCAGTGGCTTCATAGGTGAAGTAATCCCCTTTCGTTATGGACCGATATGGTCTATCTCGTTTTCTTCCATCCCTTTGATTCGCGCAAGCGCAGTAGATAAGCTGCTTAGAATATGATCCCGCATTGCTTTTTCTGCACCATCTTCATTTTTGTCAGCTATCATTTGCAGGATATAATTATGTTCTTCATCCGCCTGTGTGTTCCAATCTCCATGCATGGAGACATAGCGACAGTAGCGAAGCGAATGATCTCTTAATTGATTCAGAACTTTCTCAAAGGTCCTAAGTTCACTGATTTCAGATAAATAATCATGGAACTCAAAGCCATAGGATACAAAATCCTGTTTGTCACCTAACTGGAAGGAATGTTTGATTCGCTCCATCATCGTCGTTAAATGTAGAATATCTTTATCAGTAGCATGCTTAGCTGCACTTCTTGCAATATAGCCTTCAAGCATGCTGCGAATCAGAAATACCTCTTCCACCTCTTTGATAGTTACGGAGGCTACCCGCAACCTGCCATTCGGCTGACGAACGAGAAAATCCTCATTCTCCAATCTCTGAATGGCCTCTCTTAAAGGAGTCCGGCTGACCCCGAGCAACGCCGCCAAATTTTCTTCATTTACCGCTTGATTCGGCTCTAACTCACTATCAATAATTTTTTGTTTTAATGCATAGTAGGTATTATCCTTTGACAACCTTCGTGATCGTATCACCATACCTATATTGCTCCTCATCGATAATTTGAGAGTGGCTTTAAATATATTTGTATAATTGTATACAATTGAGCGTTTTGCATAATTCATACTTCGTTTCAGAGTCATGTTCAGATCACAGCGAAATTCCAGTTTTGTGAGAGCTGAGCTATAAATAGGCAGACGGGCAGAATTTCGGTGAAGCTGAAGTTTTTAAGCGGCGTTGTAAATTCGTTGCTTCGCGATGGCGAGTGCAGAGGCAAGTAACACAATCGCATTCAAATATTGGTGGGTTGTCACTTTTTGAATCCCCCAGCCATGGGGCTGATTTGCGGTCAAATAGGTCTTCATTCGAGAATTGCAGCGTTCCACACTGGTTCGTTTATTGTAAAGCTCCTTCCAGCCTCGGCTTTCCCGATGCGGTAACGCATAGCGCCGGAGATCCGTTTGACTGTTGGTTTTGACCACCATTCCATAATTGGAGGACGAACAAGCGGCCATGCCTAAAGGACAATCCACTTGACCTGTCGCATGCGGACAACGGAATTTCAAATGTACCTTTTCGTGTCCCCAATACGTCATGGGAAAACCCATCGAACAACAGGGCGTGCCTTTTCGTGTGATCCCTGCTGGCGGTTCCTTTTCATTTCGGGGATTCAGCGGAATAATGGCTTGTGCCTTGACGCTCCGGGCTGCCTCGTAGTTTTTCATTTGGTCATAGCCCGCATCCAGCATGAAGAATTTCGTTTTGGATTTCGCAGCGATAAACGCCATAAGCGCAGGCCCTTCGTCTCCGTCGTTCACATGGGCAGGGGTCACCTTGAGCGCCATGGGAAGTTCACTCTTGGCATCGACGGCCAGATGCAATTTATAGCCAAACCACTTGACCTTGTTGCCAAAGGTGTCAAACTTTGCACCCCAGTTGGCATTGCCGGTGAGTTCGCTTTTTCGCTTGGGTTGTTTTTTCTCGTAGGCGTCAATGGCTGCGCTGTCGATGGCGACATGAGTGCCGTCGATGATTCCAGCCTCTTGACACTGAGCCACAAGATCCTCAAACAACCGCTGGGCAAGGCCTTTGTGAGTCAACCCGGCGAAGACTCGGCTTAACGTAGAAATGGAAGGGGCAGGACGATCCAACCGAAGCCCACATTGGTAACGGAAACGAAGGTCAAACTCCAGTCTGCGTTGTAGGCCGCTAAACGTATCGATGTTCTCTAAGGGAGCCGCGAGTAACGCGCGAAGAATGCCTTGACGACAGTGCCCATCCGCTCCTCGGGGTGAGCGATTTCTCAATTCTCTCGCGTAAGGTCGCAGGTCGAGTGCGCTGAAAAAGATAGGCAGTCGTTCTTTAGATTCGATTCTTTGAAGCTCCTCAAAGGAAAAAAGACTTTCTTGGAGAATATACAAAGGGGGCTTCCTCCTCTTGAGTGTTTTGGTTTGGTCACCAAAAAACTTCTCCAAGTTGGGGTGAAGTCCTTTTTTATACCCAAAATTCCTTTGTGTAACAAGGGCTTAGATTAATGCAAAATGCTCAATTATTAAATTAATAGATTAAATAGATGATTATTTTAAAACACGTCTCTGTTTTTCAAGCTTTTTTCATACTATAAACCTATTATTCCCCCTAGTCAAGTGGGTATTATGGGTGAATAAAAACTGTCATATATCTTTCATTAATTTTTAATCCACCGATCGTTACTTCAGCAAAAAGAGCACAGCCGCAACAAAAAAGCCCATGTGACAATCCACATGGGCTGCTTGCTTAGATTCAGTTAAAGTCATCCGCACGGGGTTCAACAAGCCATAATACTCCTTCCTACTATATCCACAATATTGATTTCAACAAAAAAACTGTATAGTAAGGTCAATATCTATCTCATACATTTAGTATATTGTATAAAATAGAAACAACTATGTAGGAGCGATGAAAGTGAAAAGATTTTACATAATAATTACTTTAGTTTCTTTTGTTGTGTTCTCGTTCTTAATCTTACGAACTTATGAAAAAGAAATTTTCGGGTTCAATCAAATATCTTCTAAAGAATATGATGGGAACAACGTGGAAATCAAGCGAGATAAATATAACTTGCGGAATTTTGAGTGGTCCGGAATCTTTCCTTTATACGGCGGCTTTATCTCTGATCCTCATTTTTTGTATTCGGAGCCCGTTGATGTAAAAGAGTATCTGTCTTCAGTTTTCCATGATAAGAGTGTTAGATACCAGTTAATCGATGTTAATCCTTTTTTCAATAACAAAACCAGCGAAAATATATTAGCTATGGAAATTGAAGGGTTTCCATATGAATATAGGCTTAGAGTTCCCGAAGACTCATATCTTAGTACTTTACAACATGATGAACCAATGAGCGTATTTCTTTATAACGAAGATACCTTATATTTTGTTCTGCAGTACGGGTTCTCGGAGGGGGAATTTCTGATCTATGAGGTTGGTTCCCCTTTCGCTGAAGATAAAGAGCTTAATTATGAATTAATTGATATTAGGGAAAGTCGTATCCCAGAATCTTTAGATTTCCCTCTTTCGCAAGATCAAATTGACAAGCTAATAACACATACTTATAGTTCATTCTATCAGTTGTATACACAATATTTGAATCCAGATTATGCAAAGAATCAGGTGGAAGCGCAAAAGGACAGCCGCATACACCTACCCGTGTATTACGGCGCTAATTTGAATATTAATCGTAACGAAATGAAGAGTATTCGTAATGAAGAGTTTAATTTAAGAGTTCAAAATCGATATGAGTTTATAACATCACGTCAAAATGTCGAAATTACGAATTCCCCGGATTATGAAAAAATTACTATAAAATCATTGCATAGCAACTACTATGATTTTTCGTTCCTTGGTGATTCGTTTGAGTCATCAGAGTTCTCTATTCGTAATGAAACAAAGCTTGTCCTCATTGACCATGATTACAGAGACAGGTTGTTAAGTTATATAGATCAATATAAAAAGCTGCGTAAAAATGAGACCAAAACAACTTCTTATTTTACAGAAAAGACTCCTTTTAAGGTTGAAATCATTACACAATTTAACGATGAAATGACTATCGATAGATCGGTTTTATCTGCATTGATATTTCCTAATGCCTTTCCTCAGACAAGAAAATCAATGAATTCAACCGAATATGCTTTGCCAAACAACGCATTTGAGCATTTATTTATTTTGGATTTTAACGATGGATATTCATTAAAGCTCTCCTATACTGAAGTACAAAAGCTAGAAGATTATTTAAGGGAAATTAAATAGGGAGGGGCTAAGAATCCCCTATCAGTAAAAGAGACCAAAAGACACTAACGCAGGTTAGTGTCTTTGTCTGTTCATAGCTTGCAATTTTATCATTACATCGAAATAGGGCCCACTACTGGATGAGGAACATATGGCTCTTCCAGCGACGCAATTTCTTCAGCTGTTAACGTAATGGAAAGAGCGGCTACGGCATCTTCAAGGTGAGACATTTTCGTGGCACCGATAATCGGGGCTGTTATTGGTGCTTTCTGCAACACCCAGGCAAGTGCAATTTGAGCGCGGGGAACACCACGGTGCTCTGCGATTGCTGCAACTTTCTCTACAATTAACCGGTCCGTATTCGCAGTCGCATCATATTTAGATTTCTGGACTTGGTCGGTTTCGGAGCGATGTGTGGTTTCCGACCAATCACGGGTCAATCTCCCTGATGCAAGTGGGCTATATGGAATCACAGCGATTTTTTCTTCCTTACAAAGCGGCAGCATCTCTCTCTCCTCTTCACGGTATACGAGGTTTAGATGATTCTGCATGGATACAAACTTAGTCCATCCATTGTTCTCAGCTACATGTAATGCCTTTAGAAACTGCCAAGCGAACATGGCAGAAGCACCAATATATCTTGCCTTCCCGGCCTTGACAACATCATGCAAGGCTTCCATCGTTTCTTCAATGGGAGTATTGAAATCCCAGCGGTGAATCTGGTATAGATCCACATAATCTGTTCCCAGTCTCTTGAGACTCTTGTCTATTTCACTCATGATCGCCTTTCGGGAGAGTCCGGCACCGTTTGGACCTTGATGCATCCGGAAATGAACTTTCGTCGCCAGGACAATTTCATCTCGATTAGCATAATCCTTTAAAACCCGTCCAACGATTTCCTCGCTTGTTCCGTCTGAATATACATTTGCTGTATCAAAAAAATTGATCCCATTCTCCAGAGCTTGTTTAATAATGGGACGACTCCGCTCTTCATCAAGGACCCATGGATGGACCCATCGTTCTGCTTCACCAAAGCTCATACAACCCAGACATAGCCGAGAGACATCCAAACCAGTATTTCCGAGTTTCACATATTCCATTTGATTGTTCCCCACTTCCCCATAGATATTGTTTCCTTCAAATGTAGTTTACTCCTTGGAGTTAACTCCAAAGCAAGCGATTTTATTACATGCTGCGGATGAATAGATGTCTTCATTGACCATAGCCGCTAAGCGCGGTAATCGTTACGCTTAATAGAGCAAAAACAATATAGAGAGGATGAACCTGATGTTGGAACACCATAGACAGACATTGGAGAATTTCGTGAACAAGCTGAAAGTTGACGCTTCTTGTCTGGCGGTCATCACCTCTGGGTCGGTTGCCCGGGACCGGGTGAAGGAAACTTCCGATGTGGATGTCCATCTGGTGGTAACTGATGAATCCTACGAAGCGCATGCAAGAAACAACAACCTGTCTTATGTGGACCGGGAGGCCAGCATATATGAAGGCGGGTACGTGGATGTGAAGGTGATTAATCTCCGCTTTCTGGAGCTGGCCGCTGAGCGCGGTAACGAGACGACGCGGTATGCGTTTACCGGTTCACATGTGCTTTTCTCAAGAATGCCTGAACTGGAGCGTCTTGTAGCTCGAATCCCCATTTATCCCGAAGGGAACCGTGAGCGCAATTTGCGGGACTTCAGCGCGCAGATTCACCTGTATGCTTTTTATTTCGCCAAGGAAGCCGCCAAAAATAACGATGCCTATCTAATGGCGCATACGGTAAGCAATCTTGTATTTTACAGCGGGCGGATGATCCTGGCCTATAACCGTATGCTCTTCCCCAGCCACAAGGCCTTGCTTGATACGGTCGAGACTGCGCCGCACAAACCGGAGGATTTCAAACAGCGGGCTACAGAGCTTCTACTCAATCCGAATGTCAATAAAAGCACACGGTTTGCAGCGATGATGCTCTCTTTCCACAACCCCGGGCTTTCCTCTGACCAGGCACTGGGAATCTATGTAAAGAACAATGAGCGCAACTGGATAGACCATCCGCCTCCCTTGTCAGACCGTTAATCCGCACACAAAAAACAGTCTGATCCCTGGACCAGCAGTTCTGGCCACCGGATGCAGACTGTTTTCTTATTTACCTATAGCTCCAGGCCTGTTGGGCCACAGCCATCATTCGCGCTTGAAGAGTTACCCGTTCCAAGGAATACTCCAGTCCAGCTTCACGGGTCCCGTCCATTATTTCAGCGAAAGCTCGAAGCTGGTTCACGTAATAATTCATTGGTTCAAAATCTTGAACTGTACTGCGGTCATCCGGCAGATCATGGCGTATTTTCATAGGATAGAATCCTTTGAGCGGCCGTAAGAAATCGGGTACCGTCAGCACCGTCTGATCAAAATAAAGGGTATGCGAGGCACGGTAAGGCAGCTCAAAGGAGATCAGACATTCCGCATCCAGCCCGCTGTCATACTTAAGCGATGCCTGAAAGGTCCAGTCGCAGCCGTCCGGACCGTCAAATTGCGACTGCCCGGAGATTTGCACATGTTGAAGCCCTACTATGTTCTCCACGAACTGTAGCCAGTAACAGCCCAGGTCGGCAAAGGCACCGCCGCCTTTTGACTTGATGCTGCGGTAATTCCCGGTATGTTGGTCCTTGGCAGGAATGGTTATACGGGTCTTCAGACTGCGCAGCTGGCCATATTGACCAGAATCAATGATGGATTTGAGCGCCTGCTGCCAAGGATGATGGGCCACCATCAGGCCTTCGACTAGCTTGTGGGCTGCAGGCTGTGCCGAAGCCGTCCTCAATTGTTCCGCCTCTACGGGAGTCAAGGCGATTGGCTTCTCGACCAGCACATGCTTGCCAGCCGCCAGTGCCTTGAGGGCCCACTCTGCATGAAGATCGTTGCTGAGAGCGATATATACCGCATCCAGCTCCTTCATTTCCAGCAACGCCTCAAGACTGCCTGCAACTTGGGGGATGTTGTATGCGTGAGCCAGTTCCACGGCCTTCACCGGAGTGCGGTTGGCAATAGCGGATACGGTAATATCATCAACATAACGAGCCGGTTCCAGCAGAGCAGGCCTGATGATATTAGAAGCACCGAGAATGCCGAGCTTGTAAGAGTGTGTCCCGCCTTCAATCCTCATACATGTGTCAGTGCCGAATAGGTATTCAGGTACAGCACATTGCACTTGGAGCAGGCCGGGGACAACCCTTCATCCAGAATCCGCCGCAGCCGGTCATAACGCTCGGAGTTCCAAATATCTGTTAGCGTTTGTTCGTTTACATTGCCGATGGACAACTCAGAAAAGAACTTGCAGGCGCTCACATCGCCATTCGGGGCAATATCGACCCGGGTGCTAAGCGCCAGACATTTCGAGGTGCTGCGGGACGCCATCGGCTTGCCGGCCACGAAATCCTCAATCTCATCGAAGTCCAGTCCCGGCTGGTAACGGATGCGGGTATTTTTCCAGGTGTGGGCATTGATCCGTTTCAGGTCTTCCGTCAGCTTGACCACATTGTCAGGTTTGATATGATACTTGAAGGCATGCCAGCTGCTGCGGTGGTCCAGGCTCAGCTCGGCAAGCCATTGGAAGCGCTCGTCATAGAACCGGTCCATTTCCAGACTGGTCTCACTGGATATATACCAGGGGAAGCAGAGCAGCACCAGATCGACACCCTTTTGCTCAAAGTATTCCACCATTTCGTATAGCTTGCCGATCATATTGTCATTGATCACATTATGCACCGATATTCTGCCTCTGAACTTCCCTTGCTCCCGCAAGGCAAGCAGCCGGTCCACAGCCTCGACCACTTTTTGAAAAGAGCCTTTCCCCCGCAACAGATCATGTTCTTCCTCGAAGCCCTCAATCGGGATCAGCAGTTCCAGATTGTCCGAGATCGCACACAGCTCCTCTTCATATTTAGAGAGAAGAAGGGCATTGGTGCAAATCGTCGTATCTCTGGGATGCGCCTTGAGCAGCTCCAGAATTTGCTGTGTATCGCGGTGAAACAACGGCTCTCCGCCCCACAAGTACAGCCTGGACTGTGCTTCATCGGTCTCCTCCAGCAGTTCGCGGATCATGTCCAGCCTCATGTCGAGATTCTGTTCGGCCTTGTCCATATCATGGTGATAGCCGGATTCATTCCACTGATAGCAATGCTTGCAACGAAGATTACAACGGTTAGTCAGCTTGAGCGACATAATTTCCGGCATCACCGTCTTGAAGCCGGGATCAAGCTTCCGCTCTCTATGAGGAACGACTACATTTTTGATGGTGCGTTTCAGCGCTTCAAAGGACTTGGCGTCCAGCGCTACTTTGCTGCTTGGTTGCATTAGCTTCTCCCTTCTGCTGCATACAGACGTTCTGCATAGCTCTTGGCATAATCAGGATACCGTTCTCTGGACGTTAGGATGTTCTCCGATAACCTCCGCAGCAGTTCACGGTCAAAGCCAGCCTGCTTCCACTCCTCATAACGGATACCGAAGCCAAGCCCGACCCAGAGATCACTGTTGATTTGCTCGTGGGGACCGAATGGGTCCAGCAGCACGAGCGGAGTCCCGGAAGACAGTGAATCGACCAAGGCACCACCACCCGGCTTACTGATGACTGCAGAGGCCTGGCGGATAACACCATACATGCCTTCTGGATAATTCTGACAAGGCGGGAACCGGTTCTCCCCGCTGCCGCTCACCTTGGCAAAGGGAGGGAAGCTGTAGTGTCCGCTGCTGTCACGGAGCCATGTCCTCCACTGCGGGTCATTCATATAGTAATGTCTTCCGTGGATTTCTTCGCCGATCTCCTCATTGCTGTAAGCAGCTATATCAAGCAGGTAGCCCGCTGCCTCCAGCTCAGCAAATTTCTCGCGGAATGTTCCGATTCCCCAACCTCCGCCATGCACAACCAATCGGCCATTCCTTGCCGGCATGGGCAGCGGCTCGATACCCGTGTCAATTCTGCACAGCACCTTCCGATTCACAAGGTCATACATGTTCACTTCATGGTAGCCCTGCGCATACCCGGGGTTCAGTCTGCGGAGGTTCTTCCAGGAAGGAGAGAGGTCCGCATCGATGTAGAGCAAATCGGCCAAGACTTCATAAGCCGCCGTTTCCCGGTACATATCCAGTACATGAACCCAGTGTCCGGAGAGTGTAATGAAATGCTGCCTTCCTTCCCCGCGCCAACGTTCAAATAGAGCTTTAACCACAGTGGGGTCAAGGCTGTTGCGGATATCCCCCGGTATTTTTTGCGAAGTCAGCGCCACGGCAAAATTCTCCCTGTAAGCTTTGCGGCTGTTATCTGTCGTCTTCTTCTTATCCTCAAACATTAAGGTTTCGAAGACCTCCACCTCCGCCTTGATTCCCAAAACCTTCAGCGCCCGTTCAATCAGCAGGCCAGGGACATAAAAGCCCAGCCCAAAGCCAGAACATAGTATTGTCACTGTATCCTTCATTGGCTGCTTCCCTTCATTTCCGCAAAATAGTATATCCGCTGCTTTGCAGCGCCTCGTCCAGCTTGACCGACAGCTCCTTCTTATGCGCAGTATCGCGGTAAGCAAGTGCCGCATACAGCTTGCCTTTGGTGCCTGCGGAGTGCTCCTTGCCCGGCGGATGAAGCGTTCCTGAAGTTAAAGGAATCACGCCTTCCCCGTTTTCCGCGCCGAACAGAATATTCGCTTGCTCCAAATGCTGCAGCAGCACTTCATAAGAGGCTTGCCCCATAGAAACCAGCGGGACCTGAATCAGAACTGTATGGATGTCTTCCCGGTTCAGATACCGGTCTACGCTGTGCTTGATCAGACTCATCGATTTCCGTGCGTTAATCTCGACCAGAGGCGCGATTGAGCCGTCGCGCAGCAGCATCGAATCCACACAGACATCGCCATAATAGCCATCCTTGTAGAGATTTCTCCCTATACTGTGCATGATTTCACAATAATTCTCCTGCTCCAGCCTATCCAGCAGCGCTTTGCCGGGAGACTGTGATTCTCCGAAGGCAAACCCGTTGTTCACCAGTTGCTGCACAGACACAATGGAGATTGCACCTGCTTGGTCAATATGAAATTGACAGGAGAAGTCCATTTCGCGGTCGAGCAGCCGCTCCAGTACAAAACGGATTCGCTTCTCCTTATTCCTGCCGGATTCCAGATACCCGGCAATTCTGCGCAGGGTCCGCTCGGAATCTACCAGCTGGTTTCCTTTGCCGGAAACACCATACTCATCCTTAATCAGGAATGGGCCCTTCTCCAGCATTTGCAGCCCGGTATTCAGCAATTCCTGGACGCTGTCAACTGCTAATCCTACGTTCGGCAACGACAATCGGTCCCGCATAGCAATCGAGTAGGATTTGGTGTTCACGCTGCGAACCGTCTGCTCGTCCGGCAGTTCAGGCTGAAGGCGGTAGCGCCTTAGGGCATTCTGTGTTCCGGGAAGCACGGCAAAAGGGGAAAGCGACGCTCCCCCGGGTATCATCCTGGCTAATGGGCCTTCCGGGTCCAGTCTGTCCAGCAGCTCAAATATATTCAGACTCTCCTGTGCAGCACCTTCCTCTTGCAATGTCATCGGATACACATTGGTAGTGAATGCGTAGCCGAGGGAATGCAAATAATCGACCTGCGCTTTGTTCATGCCGTAACGGGTCAGCAGAACATCGCCGCTGCCGCAGAATACAAACAGCATTTCATCCATAGCCTGTACAATGGACATCCCGCTCAGGTCGGGAATGGAAGGCAGCGCGGCGAGGTCTTTCTCCCGCCAGTACCGTTCCGACTCAAAGCTGCCGCAATGCACCGTAGTCTTCATTGTCCGGTAAGCCCGGCAACATAACCCGTGAAACGGTCTACCGATTTCAAATGCTCCAGATCAAAGGTATCGAAATCAACTTCGATATTGAACTCGTCTTCGATCCTAAGAATAAAATTAATAATCTGGAGAGAATCCAGAGCAGCGTCAATCGTCAAATCGGAGCTGCCGTCAAGCGTTTGCAACAACGCTGGATCCTCCTTGATTTCCGCTATGATTTCAATAACTTTTTGCTGCATGTGTATACTCCTTTCTCTGTGCTTACTTGGATGGAATGAAAAGAATATACCAAATTTAAAACTGTTAATATATGGTTGAATGCGCCAAAATATTCAGTTATACTAGATGGATTCCAGACTACTAATCTTACTTATTCTTCTACTTCTAGCTGAAACGGAGGTTCGTCTATGGAGGTTTTTCCGGTAGTTGCTGGGGAATATCTATTTGACACAAATTCACCGGTTCAAGTGTTGCTGACCGAAGAATCGCTCACTTCTGTTCTCCACCAGCATGATTTCATGGAGATCGCATATGTGCTTGAGGGAGAGGGCATTCAGCTTATCGCCGGGGACAAGATACAGGTTGCAAAAGGTGATCTGTTTGTCATCCCGCCTGAGGTATCCCATGTGTTCCAGCCCCGGGATCTGAGTGGAATACAGCCGCTGCGGATCTTGAACTGTATGCTGAGTCCTGAGGTATTCAAGCTTCCTGCCGCTTTGCCGGCGCTCTTCACGGGGCTGTTCGATGAAGAACAGCAACTCCGGTTGCGGTTGCGGTTGCTGAAAGAACAGAAATCCTGGTTCGGATACCATGGGCAGGGAATGGAACTGGAGGTCTTGTTCCGCCGCATGCAGGAGTTACATAACAACAGCCCATCGGCAGATCCACTGAGGCTGTATCCCTTATTATTTGAACTTCTAAGGATTGTCGAGCCTTGTGCGGGTGTTCCTTTCTCAGACCGTTTACAGCAGGCAGATGATCCGCTGCATGATGTAATTCTATATATGGTCAGCAATTTTAAGCAGAGAATTTCATTGAAGGAGATCAGCCGCTATATTTCCATGAGCTCACGCCAGTTTCAAAGACTGTTCAAGCTGAAGACCGGCAAATCCTATATCCAGGTGTTTCAGGAAATACGTATGAAATACAGCTGTGCACTGCTGATGTTCACAGACTTCGGCATTCAGAAGATTGCGCTTGAGGTCGGGATTGGAGATATGAAATACTTCTACCGTTTGTTCCGCGAATACAGCGGGATGACACCGGGGAATTACCGCAATTGGGGGCACAGTCATTTCTCAGTTGGCAAGGAGATGATAAGTTTTGCTGAACATCCTGCCCGTTAAAAGCACCCCCTACCCTACGCTTCGCAGCTGTATCGATGACTGTATCCAATCAGTGGCTGAATGGCAGGGTAAAGACAGCAAGTACATGTACGGCAATGCCTGGCAGTTCTCCTTCAAGCAACAACGGTCTTCAGAACAGTCCATCATCGACCGGGTATCTACTCCGCGAATCAGCAAGGAGTATCTGGCGGCTTATCATGGGATAAATTTCACATATATTAACCGGGAAGAGCCGGCGATGGACAAGTCTTTTTTGCTTGAAATGCTGGAGAAACGGCTCGCTGGCGGCATGCCTGTTCTGGTAGGATTCGATTCCTATAGCTGCCCCTGGTGTCTGGCCTACCGTAGGCTGCATACTTCACATGCCTGTCTGGCTGTAGGCGTCGATCGTTCAAGCCGGAAGATTTATTTAACGGATGGCTACTACGGCCGTCCCCTGGAAACGGTGGATTTGGATGAATGGGAGTCCGCCTGCCATTTCTTCGCAGAGTTCAGCCTGTGCGAACCATCGCGCCCCCTTGGGCAATGGCGCCTTGCCCTTGAGCATACGCTGCTGAATCAAGAGCATGAAGTCCAGCCGCTCCAGGTTGCGGAGCATCTAAGGGCCTATGCTGATGCCTACCTCGAGACAGGAATAATCGCCGAGAATCCCGAGGAATATAGTGCCTATTTCTTGCTGGCTGCCAACACCCTTCCGATCACACGGATAAGGTACAGCCTTTTCCTGAGTGCCATTTCCGCTGATCAAGAAGTGCCTGAGCTTACCCGGATTGCCGAGGGCTACCGGATTGCCGGGGAGATGTGGAATATGGTGAATCAATTTATGATAAAGGTGATGCGTTCGGGTAACAAACCGGCACAACGCGGCAAAATCCATAAGAAAATGCTTGAAATCATTCACTCGGAAGAAGAGCTGCTGCTTGAGCTGGTGCAATTAGTGAACCAACCCGCATTCAAGAGTTAGATTTCCCATAGACACCACTACAAATAGACCGCTCCTTATTAGGAACGGTCTTCTCTTATTACGCTTAGATCAAATAGATTTTAAGAAATCGTTAACGGCTTGAGTTTTTTTATCTCTGTTCAAGCAACTACTTTTCTAATTGTTCCATGACCAGTGCAATGAACGACTGAACATAACTTTCCTGCTCTGCCTTGGGTCTGCTGGCCATCCATATGGAATGCTTGGTAACAGTGTCTCCTGTTTCAACCTTGGCTAACGTCCCCTGATCAAGATAAGGCTGTGCCAACAAGGAAGAGACAAAGGTAATTCCATA
Source organism: Paenibacillus sp. FSL H3-0321 (assembly GCF_038002865.1). Taxonomy (NCBI): domain Bacteria; kingdom Bacillati; phylum Bacillota; class Bacilli; order Caryophanales; family Paenibacillaceae; genus Paenibacillus; species Paenibacillus sp. FSL H3-0321. Next base: position 1,171,078 of record NZ_JBBODH010000001.1, read on the forward strand.
ACCGGCTATCACGGCCAGAATCGTCTCGTTCACACCATTAAATTGCAGTTCAATCTTGGGTTGCCCTACTTTTCTGTCTTCGCACAGCCGAAGCAGTCTCTCTCTGGCCGCACTGCCTTCCTCTCTCATAATAAACGCCTCAGATACCATGTCTTCAAGACAGACCTGCTGCTTGGCAAAAGGGTGCTCGGAAGAAACCACAAACACGTACTCATCCTTGTATAATTCGCGGTACTCAAAGTTTCCCGTATTATGGGATGGGAACTCCATATCACTGTAAATAGCTACGTCCGCTTCAAAGTTTATTAATTTTTCCATAGTTTCGTAAGAATTGGCGGTCGAAATCTGAATTCCAAGGTCGCGAAACCGTTGTTTAAATAAGGAGGCCCATCTGGGAATGAGCAGGCTTGTGGCAAGGTAATTGCCTGCGATGCGGATATTCCCCATCGGAAATTTGTGATAATCTTCAATCATTTGCTCTATTTGTTCACCCATGGCAAACAGTTTCTCAAGTGGCTGGATCAGCCTGTGTCCAAGTGGTGTGAGCGCCATCCTCTTTCCTCTCACTTCTAATAACGTAATGTTATTCTCCCGTTCAAACTTACGAATCTGTGCGGATATCGCGGGTTGGCTGATATGCAATCGCTCCGAGGCTTTGGTTACACTACCTGTTATCGCCACGTAATAAAACAATCTCAATACATGAAAGTTCATCTGAATACCTTCCTAACGATATGAATGAAACGCTATATTTGTGCAAACAGGAATTCGCAACTATAAATATACATTATGAATATTAATTATTATATAATGTTTATTTATATTCTCTTATTTTATACTTACATCTATAAATAAGGGAGGCTTCGAACATGACAGAAACCGTATTATATTTAACCCGCCATGGGCAGACAGAATGGAATTTGCAGAAAAGAATGCAAGGGCATCAGAATTCAGCGCTTACTACCCTGGGAAAGCAGCAAGCTGAATGGTTGAAGGAACGTTTAGAGGGAGAGAACTTAGGCGCGATCTATTCAAGTAGCAGTCTAAGAGCATTCCATACCGCACAAATTTTGAGGGGAAATCGAACGCTGCCTATTCAACAGTTGGATGAGCTGATGGAAATCAATATGGGGATATGGGAAGGAATGAAAACCGAGCAAATAGAGCAAGATTATCCCTTGCAATATGCTCGATTTTTCACCAGTCCTGATCTATATGTTCCTGTCAGCTTAGGCGAGACGTACGAACAGCTAGAACAAAGATTGATTCCCGCTGTTGAGTGCATCCTTAACGATAACCCGGGACAGAAGCTGCTCATCGTTACACATCGAATGACCTTAAAAGTAATTATGGCTCATTTTCTCAATAAATCACTGCGGGAAATCGGGGAAATGCCGGATATTTTCTCCACTGCTCTATGTAAAGTACAAGTAATAGATGGAAAATCATACGTCGATTTGCTGGGTGATACTTCACATTATCGTGGAGCACAGAACCAGGAAAGCAAAATCGGTAAAGCTACTTGTTAGCAGATGGGAGTGGTTCAGGCTTAGCTAGGATAAATTGCTCCTAAGGACTCCTATCTTTTTCAAATTCAATATAATCGATAACATGCAGCTGAGTGAAACAAGCCCCATCCATAGGAATAGTGAATACGACATCCACACGCTAATCATGTAGTAATTATTGTTTAACAGATAAGGCCAGAATATAACTAATACCAGCAACATCGCTCTTAGGATAATAACAAAAATCACTATAATCCTCTTGTTCCTTGTCTTTTCAACATTTTTATTTTGCTTGCTTCCTCCAGCTAATTTAATCACCTTAAGACTTAAACTAATGGCTGTTAGTAAAGCAAGGAACGAAAAGATCAAATCAAGCAATATATAACTGTCATCGTATGTAAATTTATTCATTGGATTACCATTCATATTCTCATGCAGGTTATGTGCAATCAGCGAAGGTGCAGTTGAATTCAAATTAGTTAATACTAATACGGCCTCAAGTTTCCCTATATCCATAATAAAATGTGAGGAATAATTAGGATTACTTCCACTGTGACTAATCACCCGTTCTTCTGGATCATTACTCCAACCGTATGAATAGTATTGGTTCTTCTCTTCATATCCAGCGGTTTGGAGGTCCACCTCATGAGATTGCTGAATAGCTCTCCTCAGACCCTCCGGGATATCACCCATTCCTAATTGGGCATTCATCCAATGCTCCAAATCCTTTATATTCGTCACCAAATATCCAGCAGCAATATTCCCATAATATCTGGGGGCATCATATTGGAAGCTTTTTCCGAAAAACACCCGGTATCCTCTGGTAAGCTGATCCGGTTTCTGTTCCTGACCTGTTGAAAAATAACTGTCCGTCATTTTTAGCGGAACCAGTATATTCTGAGTTACATAATTCTGATAGCTTGTACCTGTAACTTTCTCAATAATCATCGCCAGAATATCATAATTTACAGTTGCATACTGATATTCTGCCCCCGGGTATGTATCCAATGAAATATCTGAAATCTTATTTATGGTTTCGTCAAGCAGATTCTCAGTAGTTCCTTCAGGAATTAACTTTATACTCCAAGACGGAATCCCACTTGTATGAGCTAACAGCTGATCAATTGTAATATTCACATTCTCTTCTTGAAAGGTTGGGACAAAACGGGGAAGATACTCTGAGACAGAATCCGAAAAAGCCAATTTCCCCTCATCTTTCAATAGGATAATAGCCAGAGCTGTAAACGCCTTGGTCGTCGATCCCAATTCAAATAACGATTCTTCAGTGACCTTCTTGTCTAGGTCAACATCTGCGTATCCGTATACTTTATAATCTGTATTGCCCTGCTTGGATGAGACTATCGCTACTCCTGGAGTCGCTGTTTTGGCCATAAGGGTCTCTACCATATGCTCCTCAGTATCATATTTCCCTTCCGTAAACAACGTTCCAAACGCGCCCCTGTCAACAGCGGCAGTAATGATTACGATAAGCAAGATTACACTTGCTAGTGCTAAGCCTTTTCTCCTAAATAAGTTCTTCATTGTCTCTCCTCTTCATGTTCGTAATATTTCATACTCCGTACAGCATCGTTCTTCATTTAGTTAGACGTTCTATTCCTCAACTTCTCTGCAGCTACTTGACAGAAATCCTCTCCACTAACCGTTTACACAAATTTAAAGACAACCAAAAAAGCTCCCGCCAAAACATCAGCAGTAGCTTTTATGAACTATTTTTAGACATTTCAGGTCAATTAGTATCTTCGTCACTTTTGTATTCTAAGATATCGCCAGGCTGACATTCTAAAGCCTTACAAATCGCCTCTAAAGTGGAGAAGCGAATCGCTTTTGCCTTTCCATTTTTTAATATAGACAGGTTAGCCATCGTGATTCCAACCCTCTCCGTAAGTTCGGTTACGCTCATTTTCCGCTTAGCCAACATCACATCAATATTGATTATAATCGCCATAGTTTTCACCTCAGACTGTCAAATCATTTTCAGATTTTAGTTCAATCGCCTCTGTTAAAAGCCTTTGGAGAACAGCAGCAAAAACGGCAATCACCATGGAGGCAAAGATAATAATCAATCCGATGACTATGATTCCAGGGGCATCATCCTTCTCCGCTATGAGATAGAAGAGTGGCATGCCTAACACATACACGCTGCTGATTGTAATCGCACAGTATTTTATATTTTTTAATACTCGTACTGATAATTCTGAGAAAGCTTTGTTCTTGTCAATATAGCCCAGAAGTTTAAAAGCTTGATACAGAGCAATGTAAAAAGGAATCGCCGATGCATATAAATCTAGATAAACGAGAAATTGGATGTACGTCAACTCCGGATACAATTCTGCTGCAAAATTCGCGATCTCAGGTACCAGAAATATGCACAAAGCCAGAACCGGGATTCCAATCAGAATAACTGCTGCCTTTAAAAAAAGTGTTGTTCCTCGTTTCATAAAAAGCCCCTCACTTATGTTTAAATTTAATATGACTTTAGCATATAATTTATCGTTTTTCAATAAATAATTAGTGCTTTTAAATATATTATTGTTGTTAATATGTAAAAGACAAAAAAGCTCCTGCAGCACTATGAACTGTGACCCGTAAGATGGAAACTTTGAAAAAAGTGACCCTCTTATGGGTCATTTGTGTTTTAATCGAAATAGCGAAATAGCGGAGGAAGCCTTCATGAATAATAAAACAAGAGGAAGCTCAAAAATATTCAACGAAAAAGAGATTAAACTACTAGAGAACAATCCAAATGTAGAGAACGTGACGGAAAAGAGTATCACCTATTCGTCAACGTTTAAGTTGGCTGCGGTTAAGGCCTATAAGGAGGGTCAAACTCCAATGGAAATCTTCCTTAGTGCGGGATTTGACGTAGATATTATCGGTCGCAAGAAGCCTAAGCATTGCCTAACCCGTTGGCGTAATACGTACAATGCTCTGGGAGATGCTGGATTACTAGAGGAACAACGAGGAAAGGGATCCCCGGGCAGACGACCAGCTGGAGAACTTTCTATCGAGGAAAAGTTCAAACGTGCAGAGGCACGAATCAAGCTTTTGGAGATGGAGAACGATTTTTTAAAAAAGCTAGAGGCGCTCGAAAAGCAGAAGATGCAGAGGGAACATTGACACCCTCCGAGCGCTTTGAAATTATTAACCAAACGATACGTAAGCACGGTTTGCAGCGAGTGACGCGTTATTTGTGCAGGCTAGCCAGTGTGAGCTTAAGCGGATATTACCGTTGGCAAGCTGTTGAGGAAGCCAGACAGTTGCGAGAGGAAGCGGACGAGCGTGACGCTTTCCTCATCAAGAAACACTATGATGCTTTAAATGGTAGAGCAGGAGCATTGGTCGTGAAGATGAGGCTGGAACGGGAGAACGGTATCATCATGAATCATAAGAAAATTCGAAGATTAATGCGAAAATATAAGCTCATTGCTACGATCCGGCAAGCCAATCCCTATCGGAAGATGGCAAAAGCCACACAAGAGCACCAAACGTGTCCCAACTTACTCAAGCGTCAGTTTGACCAAAGAGAGCCCGAGAAAGTGCTACTGACGGATATTACCTATATGCATTATGGCGATGGACAATGTGCTTATTTATCCGTGGTGAAAGACGGGGCTACGAGACAGATTCTAGCTCACTACCTCTCTTCGTCATTGGCCATGCCAATTGTAGAACGAACACTGGAGAAACTACTTGAACGACTGGATGGCAATATTCATCCAGAAGCTCTGTTACACTCGGATCAAGGAATGCACTATACTCATCCTAGATTCCGCCTTCTCGTACACAAAGCTGGGTTTACACAGTCCATGTCACGGAAAGGAAACTGCTGGGATAACGCCGCCATCGAGAGCTTCTTTGGCCATATGAAGGATGATTTGGAGTACAAGTCATGTATGACTCTCGTGGAATTACGAACAAGGGTGGATGACTATATCGCCTACTATAACTCCGAGCGATATCAATGGGCATTAAAAAAAATGACTCCCGATGAATTCAGGAGTCACCTATTAACCGCTTCTTAAAGGTCTTCTTTTTTAAACTTTCCACAAATACGGTCACAGTTCACTATGCTGCAGAAGCTTTTATCTTTTCATCACTTAAGTGCGACGCCCTTTACGTTCACTCAAACCTGCGATAACAGACCAGCTCTGTTGCCGGCTGTTTAAAACACTTTTGTCGTCCACGATTCGCAGTTCCATGTTTCTGTCACGATATCGCGGTAAAACTCGGGCTCATGGGAGATCAGCAAAATACTGCCCTTGTACGCCTTGAGTGCGCGCTGTAGCTCGTCCTTCGCATCCACGTCAAGATGGTTGGTTGGTTCGTCCAGTACGAGCAGATTTGTCTCACGGTTGATCAGCTTGCACAAACGGACTTTGGCTTTCTCGCCGCCGCTTAAGACCGCGATCTTGCTCTCGATATGCTTGGTAGTCAGACCGCATTTAGCAAGAGCCGCCCGAATTTCAAACTGCGTATAGGACGGGAACTCGGTCCAAATTTCTTCAATACAGGTGTTGTAGTTCGCATCCTTCATTTCCTGCTCGAAATAGCCGATTTCCAGCAGGTCGCCGAGTTTGACCGAACCGGAGATCGCCTGAATCTGGCCGAGAATGCTGCGCAGCAGCGTCGTCTTCCCGATCCCGTTCGCACCGACGAGCGCTATTTTTTGTCCCCGCTCCATGCGCAGGTTCAGCGGTCTGGACAGCGGAGAATCGTAGCCGATCACGAGTTCATTCGTTTCGAAAATCAGCTTGCCGGAAGTGCGCGCGTCCTTAAAGTTGAACTGCGGCTTCGGTTTTTCCCTCGCGAGCTCGATAACCTCCATCTTATCCAGCTTCTTCTGCCGGGACATCGCCATATTCCGCGTAGCCACGCTGGCCTTATTCCGCGCAACAAAGTCCTTCAGATCTGCGATTTCCTGCTGCTGACGTTTGAACGCAGATTCAAGCTGCGACTTTTTCGCCTCGTACACCTGCTGGAAATAGTCATAATCCCCCACATAACGGGTCAGTGCCTGATTCTCCATATGGTAGATCAGGTTGATGACACTGTTCAGGAACGGAATGTCATGCGAGATCAGAATGAAGGCATTTTCGTATTCCTGCAAATACCGCCTCAGCCACACGATGTGCTGCTCGTCAAGATAGTTCGTAGGCTCGTCAAGCAGCAGAATGTCCGGTTTCTCCAGCAGCAGTTTAGCCAGCAGCACCTTAGTCCGCTGCCCCCCGCTAAGGTCATGGACGTCCTTATCCAAGCCGATGTCGGTAAGTCCAAGTCCGCGGGCGGTTTCGTCGATTTTGGCGTCGATCATATAGAAATCCTGGCTCGTCAATGTGTCCTGAATGGTTCCAACATCCTCGAGCAGCTGCTCAAGCTCCTCCGGGGACACCTCACCCATTTTGCCGTACATGTCGTTCATCTCTTGTTCCATATCGAACAGATACTGGAACGCTCCGCGCAATACATCACGGATCGATTGTCCCTTGGTAAGCACCGCGTGCTGGTCCAGATATCCGGTCCGCACTCGTTTAGCCCATTCAACTTTACCTTCGTCCGGTTGAAGCTTGTCTGTGATGATGTTCATGAAGGTGGATTTACCTTCACCGTTGGCACCGATCAGACCGATATGTTCGCCCTTCAGCAGGCGGAAGGATACATCGGTGAAAATCGCCCGGTCTCCAAACCCGTGACTCAGCTTTTCTACGTTTAATATGCTCATGTATTTAACACCTTTTCCTTTATTCTTTATACTCGTCATATTATAAAGGCTAAAGCGCCACAACTCCATACGGTTTTAAAAAATCTTACATTTCCCTTAACCAAAAACAAGCCATCCCCTCACACGGTCTAAGGGGATGGCTTGTTCAATTATGCTTCATTGCACTCTGGCTGGGCTGTCCCCGGTAGTATCAGAGCGCCGCAATCCGCTGCTGGATACGCGGAAACAGCCGAAAGGCATTTTCGTAAAATACCTTCTCGTGATGCTGCTCAGGCACAAGCCGGCGGACGAATTCCGCATACAGGTCAATTGGGGCAAGCGGCCAATCGGTACCGAACAACATTTTCTCGTAATGGTCGGAGTACACCAGTGCCCGGCGGAAATGGTCCATGAACAAGGGTTCGTTCATAAACCGTTCAAAATGGGGCCGATCGCCGACGACAAGGCCGGACAAATCGGCATAGACGTTCGGATTCTTGGCCACCACTTCGGCAGCGTCCATCACCCAGGGATCGCCCAGATGGCAGATCATAAAGTTCACGCCCCGCTGCTGGTAGGCTAATTCATCCACGGTAAGAGGATGCGAATACTTAAGCAATCCATTCATCGAATACGTATCGCCGGTATGAATGACCACAGGCAAGCCGTATTTGGCAGCCAGCTCATAGACGGGTGTATAGATTTTGTCATAGACGTAATGATGGTAGTACCCGGCGTAGAGCTTAATTCCCGCTACCTCGGGAGCTTGCAGCCGTGCTTCGATTCGGTCAAGCTCCTCTTGGACATGGCCCCCTGCAAGCATGTTCGGGTTGATGCCAACGCATTCCATTAAGAACGGCGGAACATTGGCTTCCAAATCAAGACCCATCGGATTGGGTGAAGTAGAGTCAGGAAAGGCACCCTTCGTCTGTTCCGTGACCCCCATACCAATACCGAGAACAACGTCGTTCTTGTCAAACTCCGCCTTGAGGCCAGCGGCTGTGTAATCGACCTTGGACAGATCCGCCGCTGTTTGATGAAAGCTGTCGATGTCAGACAGATGAATGTGTATATCAATGATCGGCATTTAAGCTCTCCTTTTCGTCAGTGGGACTGGCAAAGGCCAGCTTCAGAAGTCCCCGTACATCCTCTGGATTCAGAGGGATCTCCCCCATGATCAGGAAGGTTGGCTGTGTCCAAGCGGTTTCTCCGTTCAGAAGTGGAAGATGATGACCCACATCATGAGCGAATACCTTATTGTTCACATACGCTGAAGCCCTCTGGTTGGGGTAATTATTCACAACATGCAGCATGTCCTTACGTGAAGTTGCACCGACTCGCAAGATCCCCTTAGAATCCAGATGAGCTTCCACTTTCCCAAGAATGAACTTGCCTTCCCCGGGGAATTCCATCCACCCTTCGGAAAAGACAGGTGAAGGCTTGAAGTAACTATCCTCCGATAGCGAATACTGTGGCAGAACCATTCCACTTCTGTTGGTCACCGAATGCAGCATACAGAGCACAGGGACGCCGGGCAGCATAAGGTAATGCTGGTTGATTGTGATCCCCCGGTTTGCCTCCTGCTTTTCGATAGAAGTGGTTAATCGCAGACCTTTCCAGACATTGCCGTGTACATCCTTCCGCTTCACCCATGCTGCGGTTCTCGTCTCCTGCTGCCGGCTGAATCCGCCCATTCCGGAAATCCCTACGCCGAGACCGCCGTACCAAGGATTCCACCAGGAACGCGGAACGGCTTCCGGGTAGGAGCTGTCCAGCCATTCTTCCCCTTGGTGCTTCAAGGAATGCACCACGCTTCCGAACTGAGGGGCAGCCGCTATCGAAAGTACTCCGTTACTCACCGTATAAACGGAACCCGCCGGACCTTCTTCGATCTCGCAAACAACAGTTGTTTCCGTCTGAGGGAACCAAAGACCCGACCGCTCCTGAATGCGATCCTCTCCGCGATAGACGACCCGGACCTTCTGGCCGGAGTTGCTGTGTCCCGGTGATCTCATTTCCTCAGGAGAGAGCTCAAAGCCCGCAGAGCGTAAATCCTGCTCCCTTTGCAACTTGATACCAGCCGCTCTCTGCTCCGCTCCGCCATCGTTTTGCACATACAGATCGAGACTTCCTGCAAGCGGGGTCATCTTTCGTTCGAGTAGTTCTGCCTGAAGCGCACCCGCCGCAAACGGATTTCCGCCGCCGAGTGTGAGTTCCAGATGATCGTCCAGCACCGGGATGACCGAATTCTTCTGCTTTCTGGCGAAGGCGCGGAATTCCGGCCACTTGGGAAAGGTGTTTAGTGCAAACACAGTTGCCTTTGTCCGCACGACCTCTCCAGCGGAAATCTGCCCAAGGTTATGCTCAAGCCCAAGCGTGTATTCCGGGCGAAGCAGCTTCAGAGAAGGGTCCCAGCAAATTCCGCAGGTGACGTTCTCTTCCTTGCAGAACATCCAGTTCTCCGTGACCTGGTCGCTGTCCCAAAGACCCGGATCGCCGGCGTACGCATCGCCCATGTCCACGTAATGTCCCTGATACGGCAGGATGAGCTGCTTGCCAAAAAAGCCGAAATTCGTCAGTACATACATGTTCTCATCCAGTGCTTTGCTGCTGGTGTTGCAGATCTCATGATGAAACTCAGCGATTCCGTTTGCGAATAGCTTAGCCACCGTTGTTATCTCCATACCCGGGAATTCATCCGACGCGTAGAGCGCTTCGAGAACCTGGCTCTCCCCTTCCGAGTAGATCTTCACGCTGACGGCCTGCTTCTTAGAGAATTCTTCTGCGAACGGCTTGCCTAGCTTCGGAAAGGTCCACCAGAAGTTATGGCTGGAGCCGGGATATTCAATCCACATTCCATTGTCGGACTTGTTCATATGGAGCGAGAAGGCGCCGTTCACGGCGACCCACTGGTCACCCTCCTGCCCGCCGAAGCGGCCCTGCGTTCCCTTCATTAGAACGGATAGTTTACTTGTGAAGGAGACCGCCTTTTGCCCAATTGGAACGGCCGTCACTTCAACATCTTGTGAGTAAAGCCCGTAGGACAACAGGGTGAAGGGTACCGGGATAGAAGCTTTGCTCTTAGCCGGAACCGTGAAGCGTACTGCACGTTCCCCCCACTGCAGGAAATCCTCCTCCGGCAAGTCAAAAGCGAACTCCGCTTCCGAGGCGAAGTTATTCTCCACGTTCAGATACAGCTCAGCCGGAAGGCCCGGATACAGCTCCCGGGTTGGCAATACAATCTTCATCTTGACCGGAAATTTCGGAGCTACGCCAATACGGAACTCAGCCCGCTTGCCACCGATGATCCATTGGCTCGTCACAACCGGATGGGTCTTCTTATCGTTCTGCTCCTCACGAACCGGATCAAGCTCGAAATCACCCTCTACAATGACCGTTTCTCCCGCAGCAAGTGTATGTGCAGCGGAGAGGTCAAACCGGATGTTCTTGTCATTCTGGCCCTTGATCTCAATCACCAGCTCGGAAGCAGAACGATTCTTGATCACATAACGAATCTTGTAAGTGGAGCCAAACACAAGATCATGATCGTCGATTTCAGTGGAGATTTCATAGTCAGGTGTATCAAGAGCGGTCAGCCCGCGACCGGACTTCTCGAATTCTGCCCGCAAGGAGAGTTCTCCCTTTTGCCAAGTGTAATCAAAGAAATCAAAACCACGCTCCCGCCGGCCATCCGGCTGAATGGGAAGTTCGCGGGTGCTGTCTGCGTACCAATCCAGCTCCTCGAAATAGGGAGCAAGCGCTTCAGTCTGCAGAACGGTTGGAATGAAGTTCATCAGATGGACGTAATCTTCATTCTTTTCCCAGAAGAATCCGCATTTCTTATACATCGGCACAGCCTTGGTGTTGCCTGCCCAGGTAAACAGATCGAGACGAGGCCACCCCGCTTCGACTGTCTTACGGACGGCGTTCAAAATCAGATTACGGCCTACCTTGTAACCGTGATAATCGGGGCGTACGTTTAATAACGGTACGTACAATGCCCCTTCATCTTGGCGGTAATGTGCAAAACTGCAGAATCCGACCACCTCTTTGCCATCGACAGCGAGAAACACATGAAGATTGGCCGAAACCTCCATCTCCCTGCGCACACTGTCTTCTGTTCTGTGGTTGGTGCCGCCGCCCCAGCTTTCGTTACTGCGGTTCCACATCTCTGCGACCGCCCCAGCGTAAGAAGGATCGTATTCAATAATACGGATTTGTTCTGTAGGGATAATTGCTGTCATGAGCTCATCTCCTTATGTTTCAAATATGGATATGTAATCTTCTTTAGCAGAGCAATAATAGCCCTATAAGTTCTCATTATACTATTAATTGGAAGACCATTACGAGGGCTAAAACTCTTATACTTAAAGAGTACATAGCACAGTCTGACCCTATTATAGGAAATAGCGGCAGTCATGGACGACGAAATCATGTCCCGGACTGCCGCTGTTTTATTGGACTACCGTTCTCTCCTAACCCTTAATGCTCAGCTTCTTAATTTACGTTGGTAGAGCAAGACGCGTTACCGCACTGACTAGTTCAACCCGCTCGTCTTGCGGCCATGATGCCCACCTGACAAACTGGCCACCTGTCCCCTTCCCTGCTCCGGCACTAGCATGAGAATGACGATACCTGCAATGAACAGGACAACAAGGCTAAAGACCCCCATGTTCGTGTGGCCGGTGAGCTGCGCGGTGACTCCGATTAGAAGAGGCCCCAGAATCGATGCGAACTTGTCGAAAATATTATAAAACCCGAAAAACCGGTTAGCGTTCTCCTTCGGCACCATCCGTGCGAAGTAAGCCCGGCTCAACGCCTGAATGCCGCCTTGCGAGGTGGCGACCAGCATCGCAAGCACCCAGAAGTCGAACACCGACTTTATGAAATAAGCGTAGATACATACGATGATATAGACGCAGATACCGACATACAGCATGGTTTTGCCCGAGAACCGATCCGCCAGACGCCCGTACAATATTGCAAATGGAGCAGCGACAACTTGCGTGACAAACAATATAATGAGCAAATCAGTCGACTTGATGCCGAGATCAGTTCCATAAGCGGTTGACATCGTAATGATTGTCCCGACGCCGTCGATATAGAAAAAATAAGCAAGCAAGAAAAGGAAAATCGCGCGATGCTGCTTGATTTGCTTTAAGGTCTCGTAGAGACGCTTGAAGCTGTTCGCAACGATTCGCGGCTCGCGGTTCAAGTAATGCTTCTGGTGTACATTGCGGAGCATGGGTAAGGTGAAGATGCCCCACCAGAGGGCCGTAATGAAGAAAGCGATTTGGCTCGACACCGTGACGGAGATCGGCAGAATTTCTTGCTCAGCAAGAAGAATGATCGCGATGCTGATGATAAAAGGAATCGTGCTGCCTATATACCCGATCGCAAATCCGCGGGCAGACACCTTATTCATCCGTTCGTTGTCGGTGACGTCTACTAGGAACGCATCGTAGAACACATTGGAGCCCGCCGACCCGATCGCGATGAACATATAGCAGATGAGCAGCAGCTCCCAACTGTCGTTCGGAATAAACGTGAGCAGCGCGGTAGCGACTATGCCGAGCAAGCTGAAGCAGGCGAAAAACATTTTTTTGAACCCTTGGTAATCGGCAATTGTGCCCAAGATCGGGCCTAGCAGGGCAAGTATAAACGTCGAAACTGCAACAGCATATCCCAGGTAAGCCGTAGAATCCGCGGCACTAATGCCAGCATCCTGAGCTGCTGCTTTGTAGAAGAGCGGAAAGACTGCCGTCGAAATGATGATAGAGTAGGCGGAATGACCCCAGTCGTACCACATCCAGCTTTTTTCTTCCTTCGAATATGTACTCATAAACTGAGCCTCCTGAATGAACCGAATGCTTTTATGTGTAGGGAATGTGGGTTTGGACTAGGTGAAATGACTCATAAAGGAAGTATAAGGCTTGAAATCGCAAAAATAACACGATATTTGTAAAAATTGATGGATATAGAATTTATAATGAGCGATGAAGATGATCAAGAAAAAAAAACAATTTAGGCATTAGTCGTTACAGAGATAGGGACAGATACATAGTATGGGGTATAAGTTAAAGCAAAGGAGGAACAACAATGAGTGGTTGTGCAGGATTCGGAGGGTATACTTCTACTACTGTCATCTTGGTGCTTTACATTCTGTTGGTAATTGTTCTGAGAACGTTCTAAAATGATATTAATAAAACAAGAGCCTACGCTATGGAGGCTCTTTTCCCATTTATGTTATGTGTACAATAAAGTAATGACAAGCAGCTCGTACAGGACAAGAGTTAGAATCATCTCATCACTACTGTAAGAAGGACTTCCGAAAAAAGCACGCTGCCCTCCTTGCTTTGGAACTGCGAAATACAGTAAGCCTCTGTCACAATGCACAATTCTCCCGACGTAAACTTGACCGTCCAGGGTTTCAATTCTGACAATTTGATTACCATGTTGTTTACATATATGCTGTAGGTGGCTTCTAATGTTTTTTAAGTTTTGAACAGATTGGCTGTCTGCTTGATACAAAACTTTTTGCTGATATCCTGCAGTTTGAAAACTCATGGTCAACACTCCCTTCCTAATAAACTAATACATCATATGCCTAGTGCAATTACATGGTTCGTTGCTTTAGAAAAAAGTTCTATGAACCTCCCCTCTTCCTTTTATTTGAAATGAACCCGTATTATTTGGTATAACTATAAACAAACTGGTAGGGAGGTGAGCTCATATGAACCATAAACTGCTTAAAGCACTAAATAAGCTGTACAAGTACCCTAATTACGATTACGACAGAGAGAGGGAAGTAAGCCTCTACCTGTTGGATACCCTGTCACCTGCCGATCGTGAACTGCTGGAGCAGCATCATTGGCAGGCTAATGATATCGGGCACATCACACATGATTCTGTGATTCAGAGCCTGACCACGATGCAGGCGAATGCAAACCTTTCGTGGAAGGTGATTGCCGCCGCTTTTGTCACAGGTGTAGGAGGCAGCTTTCCACGGGGAATCTCCCCTTTGACCAGTTATCACCAAATGCTTCACACCCGCCCGCATCGTTATGAAGAAGCAGAACGTTTCCGCTTTTGTAAAGTGTGCGGGTTCAACCACAACGATGAAGGCTGGACAAACGCATCCTATATTAGATATGCCATTCACTTAGGGAATGTATATGGAAATAGTCCAATTGGCGCTTATGTGGACATAACCGAGTTTGCGCAAATCATAAAGAATGAGCCTATAATCCCGAGTAGTGAGGATATTGCCGTTTTTAATCGGCTGCTCCGCAGTCTCGCTGAGGCGCCCGAAGATGAGACTCCAGGTAAATATGAGAAACGCCTAACCTCCATGAAGCTGGTTAAAGGAACGGCAGGTGTGCGCCGGGGTATCCTGCAATCACTGGCAACGGTCGGCATCCTGCCCAATCAGGTGTTGGAGCTTCAAGCTGATCGTTGGAGCAATAGGGAAGACATTGTAAACGGAGAACTGCAGTTGAACAATACAAGAGGCCGGTCCGACATGGAAATGCCGTGGGCGGGATGGTACGGAGGCCTTGGGGTGGATTGGGACAAGGCGCAGTTGTTATTTGGCGAATGGATACAGCCCTAATATTAAAGCCCCTGCCATTAATGGCAAGGGCTTATTCCCATTCATCCTATCAGTATTTGTAGCATCATAAACCCTACAAATTAATCTGCAAAAGCATCAACTAGAATATATCTTAGTGAATCTGCAAGAATTGTATTTGTTGTTTGAACGGAGAATGTGTTGCCAGGTTTGATTTGATCCTTATTGTATACATCAAAAGAACCGAAATTCGAATCTTGAACATAAAAGCGCAAATAGTTTCCTTTGCTTAATGATGATTTCCCCTCGTTGAGGGCTGTCACATTTACATTAATGATGGGTATTCCAGCTTTGTTGACTGTCGTTTGAATAGTTGAGTTTATAGGCCTAACCTTCGTATCGGATTTCCCGAGATGTCCCTCATCACTTACTACTCCCGAAGGCAAGTAGGCCGGATCGAGATTTAAACTTACAAGTCCTTTATTATGATCCCAGGTAGTCTCAATATGGAGTGCTTTAGTAACCACGCTCAATGGAATGAACATGCTTTCTTTGATTAAGGTTGGAACGGTATCCATCTCGGATTTCACATCATTTATTTCAATCTCTTTTGCCCCAACTGTCATTTTTATGGTAAAGTTCTTCTCTTCTTCCTTTAGATAGTTCTTTCTTGTGATCATGGCGATTTTTGTCTTGGCATCATAGTTCACGTCTGCAGCCAATAAGTCAGATATGCTGCGCAAGGGAACCATTAAACGATTTTTGTTATCAACATAAGGTGCATGGGGAGCGGTATATGCCACGTAGAACTGATTAATTTTCAACAATAATGGTGATTTAACCGGTGCAGATGGAGTGGATGCTGCATTTGCTATGGTGATCGATGAAAAAGTTGTTATCAGAAGACAAAGCATCATTATCTTTCGTTTGATGAACACATGTATCAACCTTTCAAGATAAAGTAGTAAAGACACCTTATGTGATAACACCAGAGAATATTTCCACGGCATCATAAAAATAAGGTGTCTTTAAATTTATTTACTCTAAACTCTACGTAGTCATAATTATTTTGAAACCTTTATTGTTACATTGTTGCTCGAAATGGTTACATTAGCAAAATCGGTACCGTTGGACACAGGAGTATATGCGCTACTGTCTATGAGAATATTACTCAATATACCAGTAACTTGTCCAGCAGCGTCCCCTTGAGGCACTTTATTAACTACTGTATCCGCAATAGTAGCCAAATACTTCCAACTACTGGTACTACTAACATAAGTGTTTGCTATCTCTGTAACAGCTGTAAGATACGTATTTGTTCCGTTTCCCTCATGATCAGCATAAAGAGCATAACCTCTTGTGGATAATCTAGTATTATTACCAAGATTTCGATAAATGGTTACATCTACATCTTTACCAGGAACATATCCATTTTTATACCAAATTTCATTATATGGACTTATGCGATTTCCTGGAACAGTATGTCCATCTCCTTCACTTCCCCAATAGTAGTTAATAGTTGGTTGCCACTTATTAACACCATATGCATTTGAAAATACAAGTCCCATATCTGCCTCAATAGTTCTGTTAGAAGTCCCTGACTTGTCCTTTCCTACACCGGAAAAACCGCCATAAATATAGGTTCTGGCTGTAGGTCCAGTAGTAGTGGCAGGGGTACGAATAACAAAGGTGTTAATGCTGCCATTTTTTTGAACTGTTGCTCGTCCCCCGATCCCACTTGGAATTGTGTCGGAGGCAGCAGCAGTTACTTCACTCTGATTAGATGTTATTTCGTTTTGTGCTAAATATTCTATAGGGTAAGTTAATACGTATTCATCAGCACTTACCGAAGACTTCTCATAAAAATATCCCGTATCTCCCTCTACAAATGTATAGTTAAATGTTTCAGGAATCGAATTTAAATTATTGGTTTGTTGTTTGTTCGATGTTGAATATTCTTCAGATAAATTACGTGCTTTTGATATAAAAGAATCTAGCTTTTCTTGAGCCGGTTTAATTCCTTCGCTTTGAATTTCAATATTGCTTCCTTCAGTTTCTGCGCTTGCTATCGTTGGAACAAGAAGCATTGAACTTAAAACCATTAAACATATGCCTTTCTTCAAAATCATGTTATTTCCTCTTTTCTATAAATTCTTCAATTTTTTTTATATTTGAAAGCCGGCCAGCTATTCAAAACAAAATGATATGATTGATAGTATAGAGGCTATGTATGACATCAATAGATATCGCTGACATAATATAACATTATATTCCATAGAAAACAATGGGAATTTTTCTATTAATTCTATTGCGTCTTTTGGAATCATTCATAATTTCCCACTAGTGAAAAGTCAGCAAAAAGCGGCACATTTAAGTGCCGCCTGCGAATTATGATCTATAAGAGTCATGCGTGGGACGAAACAAATCTTCCTCGGAATCTCTGACCATAGAAAAGTGCTCCACATTGTAGTGCCCATGTAACGTTTTATTGTGATGCCTAATGATTTGTTCTGCACTTAGAACATCAGTGTCCGTTGTAGAATGTCCATCCCCAACCAAGGTGACATCCATATTACGGACCGTAGCAGTCCGGACTGCTGTATCAATGCAGTGCTGAGTTTTACAACCCATAATGACCACATGCCCAATCTGTTGATCTTTCAGGTATTGAAGAAGTCCTGTCCCGTGAAAAGAATTGGTTGCCAGTTTATCAAAGACTTTGGCATCCGCAGACTTATTTATTTCATGGTGCACTTGAAAGCCTGTACCTTCTCCCTCCGCTACATCGAGGTCCCTTACAAACACAACTTCGACACCTGCTTCTTGGGCTCGTTCAATCACTTTATTAATATTCCGGATAAGCTGATCTTTGTTAAATACCGCGCTTTCCTGCTCATTTCCATCGATTAACTCTTGCTGCGCGTCGATAATTAATAATACCTGATTCAAATTGATTTTCCCCTTTCAGATGGCGGGGAACGTTAACGGACACGATTAGTTAAACGTTATCCCCATATTGTTTTTTTTGCTGGCATTGTTTTTCATAATATCTACCTCCCAAGAAAAATAGTGTATCCACTTTAGGGTGAATATTTTAGACTTTATTAGTTTACCATATTTTAAACACTGTAGATAAGAAGCCAGGGTACATGTATATTCCCTTTCTCCTGTGTCCAAATCAGGTACCGCAGAAAGTCCGGTAGGGCATGGTGGATTCCTCTGGCAGTGAATTGTAGTCATCCTGATCTGAAGAGTAGGCGTATGGGTTCGCAAGCACACCAAGAAGCCGCTCCAGCACACTGAAGTCCTCTTCTCTCACTGCTGCTTCGAGCGCTTCTTCTACTCGGTGGTTGCGTGGAATTACCGCTGGATTGCTGGCGCGCATTAGCTGCTGCGAGGCGTCTTGCGATTCCTGCTGCCTGCCCAGTCTCGCCTGCCAAAGTTCATACCACCCGGTAAATTCAGGTGTTCCATGCAAAACCGTTTCTTCCGGCTTATTTAAAGTTAAAGCCCGGAAAGTATGGGTATAGTCGGCACGATACTGTTGCATCATTTCAAGCAAGCCTTCGATAAGGGATTCATCCTGCGGTTCTTCATTAAAGATTCCCAGCTTCGCCCTCATTCCTGCGAGCCAATGGCTGAGGAAGATCTCTTGAAAATCTGCAATTGCATCCTCGGCAAGGCTGATCGCCTCGCCCTTGTCTTCATGCAGCAGCGGCAGCAGCGTTTCCGCAAATCTTGCGAGATTCCACGCAGCAATCCCCGGCTGATTGCCATAGGCATACCGGCCTTGAAGATCTATCGAGCTGAATACTGTCGCAGGATCATAGACATCCATGAAGGCACAAGGACCGTAATCAATGGTTTCTCCACTTAGGGCCATGTTGTCGGTATTCATCACTCCATGAATAAACCCGACCAGCTGCCACTTAGCAATCAGCTCAGCCTGACGTTTGATCACTTCCCGAAGCAGCACAAGATAACGGTTCGGATCAGAATCAGAGTCAGCTTCCGGATAATGTCTTTGCAACGTGTAATCTGCCAGAGCCTGCAGATCCTTGTCAGTGCCCCATGCGGAGACGTATTGAAAGGTACCAACACGCAGATGACTGGCAGCTACACGGGTCATTATAGCACCCGGCTGCTCGGTCTCGCGGAATATCGGCTCCCCTGTAGTGACTACCGCCAAGCTTCGGGTGGTAGGAATACCAAGCGCATGCATGGCTTCACTGATAATATATTCGCGTAGCATTGGCCCGAGCGCTGCCCGTCCATCGCCTCCGCGGGAGTATGGCGTTCTACCTGCACCCTTAAGCTGAATATCAAACCTCTCGCCTTCTGGTGTAATCTGTTCACCAAGAAGCACAGCCCTGCCGTCACCTAACCTGTTAAAATGTCCGAATTGATGCCCTGCATAAGCTTGGGCAAGTGAATCAGCGCCTTCAGGAATTTCGTTGCCTGCAAGCACTGCAGCCCCATCATCGCTACGCAACGCAGGACCCTTCAACCCAAGAGATGCTGCCAAGGTTTCATTGAAAATCACCAGCTTCGGCAGTCGTACGGAATCCGGTTTGAGCCTTGTATACAGCGATTCGGGAAGAGAAACATAACTGTTGTCGAAATTCCATCCTGCATCTATTTTCTCCGTCATAATATCTCCTTTATCCGAAATTTATTGTTCACAAAGCATTTTCTCTGATCTCATTTAATTCTGCTGGATTAAAAACACCTGCATGATACAGGTTGAAAAATTCCTCCGAAACACTTTGATCAAAAATAATCATGTCATCCGTATTTACGGTGACTCTAATCCCATTATCATATAATTTTCTAATAGGGTGCACGTTATAATCTGCTGCCCTGCAAAGTACAACATTACTTGTCGGGCATATATTAAGCTGAATTTTATGATCACATAACCAATTCATAATGCTTTGCGAGCTGGCAGCAGCTATGCCGTGTTGAACTTGATCGAGCTCAAGTTCTTCTACAGCCTCTTTGACTAATTCAGCTGATCCAAATTCGCCTACATGCGCTTTTAGCAGCAACCCCTTATCTTTCGCTTTTCTGTATACTTTTTTGAAGGAAGGAACAGCAAATTCATCGCCAAACATATCCAACGATTGAAAATAATCCTGAGCGAAATATTGATCTAACTTTTCATTTATCTCATCAATAGGAATATAGGATAAGAATGCAATTTCCGGTACAAAAGTAACATCTGGAGCAACGGCTTGGTGAATCCTTTTTAATGCTTTAACCAAATCCTCAATGGATTGATCATAAAAAGCCTCTTCTCCTATTGAAACACTCATATGAAGCAGCTCTACACCATCCAACTTTGCCTGCATAAATGCGGCTTCGAGTCGTTTTTCATACCCTAATCTTCCCTGAAATAATGGTTTTATGTATTGCGCATTCCATTGATTCATTTCATCCAGATCTTTAAACTTCGGACATTCGGGTATTTTCACCCCGGCCCATTCTTCGATATACTTCTTATTACCGCCTCTTGGAAGATGGTTGTGCAAATCCCCTTTTGGTATTTTTCTCATCTCAGCCAAATTATTACTTTCCAACGCTTTACAAAATCTTTCCTTCATCCTGCACCTCCTGGACATTTGATAGGAAATCGTCTGTAATTCAGCTTATATCGCTAAAATCCCTTGGATGTAACCGGTCAGCTCTTGTGCCGCTTGCTTATGGGCCAAAACCCCCGGATGGCTTCTTGCACCTATAGTTTCATTCGTCATATTCGGAAGTTGAAATACAGAAACCTTCTTGTCGCCTGTTCTCTTGGCATAACGGTCTACACCACGATGAATCGCCGGCATCATCGGGATGCCCAACATTCCATAGGCCCAGATGATGTGTGCAGTTTTATTATTAGTTCTGAGCTTCAGAAGAAATTTCTCAACAGCCAACTCGAATGCCGCCAAATCCGCTTCATTATAAGTCCCGTCATCATTTAGCCGTTGATTATGAATCTTCCCGCTAACTTCATCTTGCCATCCCGGAGAATGAAAAGCACCGTCATCATTGGTTCCGAGATTAACCACTACCACATCTGGCTGCCAAGAATCAAAATCGTTTGCTGAAAAAGCCCCTAACGCTGTATTCTTCGCACCGGCAAGCAGCCCGCACACCTGCTCGTAGGTATCAGGAAGATTGGCATGCGGATTATTATCCCAGCTAGTAAGCACTCCCCACCCGCTTTGCGAAATAACCCGATATTCTGCGTTCAAAGCGTCAGCCGTCATTGCCGTATAATTATGTATTGCGCTGAACCACATCGGGATCCAGTCTTCTTCACTTTTGGCTCCGACGACGCCTTCCCCGGAAGTAATGCTGTCGCCAATAAACTCAAATTTATAGGGCTTAGCTTCAACAGGCACGAATTCCCCATCCGTCTTCACGGCGTGGATTTGCATGTAGCAGCCCGGATCTCCGCTCATAGCCTGCACATCTTTTACAATCCGGACATTCTTCACAGCATTCTCATTCATCCCTCTGAACACACAGACCCAGTACCTTCCGGCGGTTAACATTTGTCTGCTTACAGGTACAGAGTTGATGAGTATACTGATCCAAGGCTCGTACTGATCATATCCGGACTCCACTTCAATCCAGAGCTCCGAAGCCTTTACGTTGAATTCAACTGCACTTCCTGTCCAGAACAAGGTTACCGGGTCCAGACAGCCTGTTGTTCTGCCATGAACCTTCAAATGTTCGATCCCGGAGCATGGATATGTCTGCAATGCTTCATTTTTGTGCATCAAATCCCCTCCAATTTATGGTTGGTTTTAACCCACAGGAGATCTGTAAACTTCTCTACATCCATTGATACATCATAACAATAGAGGAGATCAGGTTAGTCAGCCCATGCAGGACCCAACCTGGTATAATCGAGCCGGCAGATAACTTCTCGTCCAACAGTCCGATGCTCCAGCCCACAAAGCCTGCAAGAATCATTACAACTACAGAATGAAAAAATCCGGCACTACTGTATAACATAACAGCATGTACGGCACCAAACAATAGAGCCTGGGCACTGTTCCCAATTGCAAATCCGAACTTCGAGCTTAGCCGTTTGCCAATGAATCCGCGGAACAGAATCTCTTCGGACAAACTCGTCTGCACCCATGAATAGATCAACGCCGGAATCAGACCCTTAAGACCTGTACCGTAAAACTGAGAGCTGGCCAAAGTATCCTTATCCAGCATATAGATTGTAGTAAGCATTCCCAAGCTGGTGAATATAGTCACTGTAAGGATGAAGCATAGGATGAAATGCCTTCTGGAAACCACTTGAGGTTTCTTCCAGCCAATCCACTTTACAAACGAAGATGTCTTTCTGCCTGTAAAGAACCAGTATACATAGGGAATAGAGGTGAATAAGATGAGCTGAAGGACTGCACTGATGAGCAATGACAATGTCAACGGAATAACCTCCTTAAAATAAAGAACAGCCTCACTTTATCATGGACTGCTTCTCTGAAACGGGAGGAGACCGTAACTTGCCCGGTTGATGGAGTAATTGGCATTTGATAGCTACCCGTGCACTGGCAATACCGCCAGCATCATGAACTGCTGATCCTCATATCTGAAAGTGACACTTCCTTGAAGCTGCTGAACGGCATACTCAATACTTTCGATTCCGAACCCTTTGCTGCCTAAGTTCCGCTTGCTGGATAAAAAGGAGCCATGTCCGTCCTCAGTAAGCAGGGATGCGGGATTCTTCAGGGAAATCACCAATAATCCGTCGCTAAAAATCACTTCCAGCTCAATTGAATACGGCCCTGGCTGGGGTAATCTCTGAACCCCTTCAATCGCATTGTCGAGGGCATTGCCAAGGATTATCGCAATATTCACCTCTTTGCCTGCAAGCGACAAGTCCTGAGGAATGCGAAAATGAGATTGCATTGCAACCTTGTTCAGTTCGGCTATGGCGAACTTCTCGTTATAGATCGCATCAATAGCAATGTTTCCAGAAGAGATGAATCTTTCTCCCGGCCTATGCTTCAAAGCAACCTCCGCAACATAAGCTCTGGCTTCTTGTACAGCTCCTGCTTCCAGCAGAGAATGAATGAAGAGCAGAACATGATTCAGATCATGGCGCAAGCGCTTTGCTTCTTGATTCTCCTTCAGTTTACCTGTGTATTCCGTCACTTGCTGCTCCAGCACATGATTATGGAATTCTACCTGCATCCGTCTCATTAACTTATGGTACATAAACATTACAGCAATGTTAATGACAAGAATACCTAACAGGATGATGACAAATTCAAGCGGGATATTGGAAGGCTTGAACCCATCCCCTCTTATATTCACAATAATAATGAGCAAAGAGCCCGCCGAAACAAGATTCAGCACAGCCCAATCCTGATTCGACAGTAATGTTGTGCTGTCAACTTGGAATAGCCGCAACAATAACAGGCATAACATGATGCTTAGCAAAATAACAACGATGAAACTGAAAGACAGCCATAGGAAATTGGCGTTATCCATTCGCTCGGGATCGAGCGGGATATACTGAACCCCATACCACACCAGCATTTCAATAACAACTGTAAATACCGTATAGAAACTGCTGAAGAACAGCTTTTGCAGCACACTGCCGCGAAAATAAACGGTCGTAATCAAACTATACACTAGGAAGTGAAGGACAACCGAAACAACCGGCTGCAAGCTGGCTGCGGTAAGTGATTTAACCATATAAACGAGAATAAGGCAGCCTACGAATGACTTCTTGCTCCTGTTCAGAATTAGAAATTTCTTTAGAAAAATATAGAATGCAAACCCCTGCGGGGCATAAATAAGGATGAGCATAAACACACCGAGCAAAAAGTAGGGACTATTCTCCTGAATGAAAGACATCTATCTAAGAAGCCTCTTTTCTATAAAGGCATGGTACGACCGTAAAGAATCAGAGCTTCTACTGCGGCTGACAGGAAGTTCCACTCCGTTCTTCAATTGAATAAGCTCTTTACTTAAAGAACGGACATAGAGCCAATTTACAAGGTATCCCGTATGTACGCGACAAAAATCATGCGGCCAGAGCCGTCCCTCCAACTCCCCCAATTTGCCGTAATATGAATAAGTAGCGTTTTCAGTACACAGGACCAATTTTTTTCCCCGTTCTACCGTGATGTACATAATGTCATCTACTTTTAAATTATAGTCTATATGATGGATTGAGAATGACAGCACATTGCTTCTTTGCATGCATTGCTGGACGGCCTTGACTGTCGCGGCCTGCAGTTCATGTTCATCAATGGGTTTCAGCAAATAACGGAACGGATGAACCTCAAAGCTTCTTCTCATATAACTGGTGTGACTGGTGACATAGATGATTAACACCCTGGCATCTTCTAGCCGGATCTTCTCTGCGACTTCTATGCCGTTATACCCGGGCATCTCCATATCCAGATAAACAATATCGTAAGCAGTAGAGCTCATGGCCGTAAGCAGGGATTGACCTGACTCAAAGATCTCAATGGTGCCAGTTATCCCCTGCAGGTTCATCAGCAGCTTCATTAGCAATTCTTCCAATCTTGAGGCCTCTGTCCTCTGATCGTCACAAATGGCAATGTGAAGATTCATAATATGTATCCCTCCAAGTGAACGTATTCTATCATATTATCAAATGGAAAAATATGAAGATCAAGTGTGATAAAAAGCGCAGATAACATTCCTATATAGGAATACCCTGTGCAGGAGGAAGGTGGTCCACACGAAAACATCAGGTGGTTTCTTGATCTCTCAGATCAAACAGCTCCAAGGCAGAGTTTTTGAAAAAATGTTGAAAGAAAGCGGTGTGGATGCGTTTAATGGCGCACAAGGAAGGATTTTGTATGTGCTGTGGGAACACGAGAGGCTTACGATTTCCGAGATTGGCCGGCTTACCTCGCTTGCAAATACTTCTTTGACCAGCATGCTTGACAGAATGGAAGAAGGGGGGCTTATTGTTCGAATTCCAGACAACCATAACCGCAGGCAAACTTTCATAACGATTACTGAACAGGCCAAAGCATACCGTGAGGCTTACGATCTCGTATCTGAACAAATGAACACTTTGTTCTATCAGGGATTCACAGAATCAGAAGTTACTGCATTGGGGAAAATGCTGAGCAGAATTGTTGATAATTTGAAATGATGAATTGGAGGAACCCGAAATGGAGCAGCAAACTAAAGACGCTATCATCAAACTAATTGAAAATAGCCGTGATGCCATTGCATGTTCAATTGACAGTGACGGATTTCCAAACGCCAAAAATATGTTCAAGCTCAAACATGAAGGCTTAAAGACCTTCTGGTTCTCGACAAACACGTCTGCAATCCGCACCAGCCAATGGATGCACAACTCCAAATCTTGTATTTACTTTCTCGACGCCGAGGGCTTTCACGGATTGATGCTTACAGGGCATATGAAGGTATTCCTTGATGATGAAACGAAGCAGAAATTCTGGAAAGAAGGCGACGAACAATATTATCCGCTTGGGCCAACTGATCCGGATTATTGCATGCTGTGTTTTACGGCAGAGAAAGGGAACTATTATCATGGGCTGCAGAGGCATTTGTTCAGCGTAGAGGAATTGCAGGAATATAATCCTCATGCCTTATAAGCCGTGCCCGGTACGAAAGTTACGAACCCGTTCCGTATCGGGCAACTATATAGATTGAACTTATAATTCTTCTATTTCGGGATTGGCCGTGACTACAGAGAATATTTGGGACTTCCGGCCGCTGTTAGGTTTGGATTTCCTGAATTTAACCGCGATTTGCGGTAGAAATCCAAACAGTTACGTACGACGCATATATGCACGCACGGTGATGGGAGCGAAGATCGCTACGATTACAGCCGCTCCGACGAGGGAGAAGACAAGATCTGTGCCCATCGTCCCCGAGTTGACCAGCTCCCGGACAGCTGTCACCAGATGCGAAATCGGGTTAATATTCACGAACCACTGGAGCCAGTCCGGCATGGTATTGACCGGCACAAAGGCATTGGAAAGAAAGGTGAGCGGGAACAGCACAATCATGGATATCCCCTGCACACTGGAAGCCGTGCGTGCTATTACGCCGAAGAAGGCGAAAATCCAGCTGATCGCCCAGGAACATCCGATCACGAGGAGCGCTGCGATTGCTACATGCCCGATCCCGCCTTCGGGACGAAAGCCCAGAAGATATCCCATGACAAAAGTAAGCACTGTCGCTATGGTGTACCGGACGGTGTCGGCAAGCAATGCTCCTGCGAGCGGGGCAATCCGCGAGATCGGCAGTGACTTGAACCGGTCAAACACTCCCTTTTCCATATCCTCCCTGAGCTGAACGCCTGTAACTATGGAAGTCGTAATAACGGTCTGTACGAGAATGCCGGGGATGATGACCGGCAAATAATTATGCACATCTCCGGAGATCGCACCGCCAAAGATATAAGTAAACATCAGCGTGAAAATGATAGGCTGAAACGTGACATCAAACAACTGCTCGGGTGTACGCTTGATTTTCAGCAACCCCCGATAGGCCATTGTGAGTGAATTCCGTACCGATTGGCTAAAGCTCGAATGATTTTTCAGCTTTCGTTCGGCACCCGGTTTAATGATTGTACTCATACTGTTGTTCCTCCACTTTGTTCGATTTGCCGGACGCCTGAACCGCGTCCTCCTGTACACCATGGCCCGTGAGCGTCAGAAATACCTCATCCAGCGTTGGTTTCTGCACACTTAATTCGGCTAGCGGGATACCTGCTTCGCGCAGCGCGATCAACAGATCGGTAACCCGGTCGGCGTTGCCCATAGGTGCAGTGATTTTCGCCACTTCCGCCGAAAGACTGGACGGTACCTGAAGCACCTGTTGCACAAGCCGGCGGGCATTCGTGAGATCTTGCGGATTCTGAACCTTTAAATGCAGCGACGAGCTTCCGACAGAGGATTTCAGTTCATCTACGGTGCCCTCGGCAACCACACGGCCATGATCAATAACCGCGATCCGGTCGGCCAGTTGATCAGCCTCTTCAAGGTATTGCGTGGTTAGCAACACGGTTGAACCCGACTTCACCAGCCGCCGGATCGTATCCCACATTTGGTTGCGCGTACGCGGGTCCAAACCAGTCGTGGGTTCATCCAGGAAAATGAGCGGTGGCTGCGCAATCAGACTTGCGGCCAAATCCAGCCTCCGGCGCATACCGCCGGAGAAATTTTTGAGCGGACGTTTCGCCGCTTCGGTGAGTCCGAATTCCTCCAGCAACTCCGCTGCCTTATGACGCGCCTCGGCACGTCCCAGTCCGAGCAAGCGGGAGAATATCACCAGATTCTCTGTCGCACTAAGCGACTCATCGACTGAAGCGTACTGGCCGGTCACCCCGATCAGCTGACGCACAATCTGCGGTTCCTTTACCACATCATGTCCGAAGATCCTCGCCGAACCTGCATCCGGTCTTAGTAAGGTCGCCAGCATTCGGATGGCTGTGGTCTTCCCCGCTCCATTCGGACCCAGCACACCGTAGATCGAACCGGTGCCCACTTTCAGATCCACGCCGTCCACCGCCCGGTTGTCTCCAAAGACTTTGACAAGCCCCTGCGCTTCAATGGCCCAATCGCCGTGGTGTGGTGCTGTTTTCGTTAATTGATTCATTTGCAATTCCTCCTAAACAACTGAATATATAAGGATGGTAAGCCCCTTATTTAAACTGAATATAAACCTGATATGTATTTCCTCAGTGCTGCTTTATTATAATCCCGCACCTGCTGGATCTTAACGGTCTGTGAGATGATTTAAAGCTCGGCCTCGGGATGGATAAACCAAAAAAGCCGCCCCTCTCGGACCGGCCCATAATCACTTTTTTTCAAGGAAGTTGCAACCCTATATAGATTGAACATGAGAATTACATGTAGGGAAAAGTGGCGGAGGGGAATTTTGGAACTGGAGGAGCGATAGCGTCCGCCTGAAAGTTTTCCGCAGGAAAGCTCGCTTCGGAAGCATGGGCAAGGTTTGGATTTCTACCGCGATTCGCGGTTAAATTCAGGAAATCCAAACCTAACAGCGGCCGGAAGTCCAAATATTCTCTGGAGTCACGGCCAATCCCAAAATAGAAGAATTATAAGTTCAATTCTTATAGTCATTTTCATCCGAATCGCTGAACAGCTCACGCAGAACACTCTTTCTATTTTCGAGAAACCGTCTTGTGATCATGTAATGCATCGTCTCTTCATAACGAATTTCCCCAACCGGGTCTTCATCGAAATTCAGAATCTGGGCATCCGGATAACCGAGAAGAATCGGCGAATGTGTAGCTATGATGAACTGGGCTTCATGCTCCAGATCCTTAATAATACGGAGTAAGGCCAATTGCCGTGCTGGCGAAAGAGCCGCCTCCGGTTCGTCGAGTAAATAAATCGCCTTTTTGCCGAAACGATGATTAAAGAGTGCCAGAAAAGCCTCACCATGGGATTGCTCGTGCAACGAGCGCCCACCATAATACTGCAAGCTCTGAGGCATAGTATCCAGATGAGAGGCAAAGTGATAAAAGGTCTCTGCCCTAAGAAAAAAGCCGTTTGTAACTTTGGGCAGCCATGATAGGCGAATATGATCTCCCAGAGCTGAGTGGGAAGCATCCACCTCGTAGAGGTTGTTCTTGCTGCCTCCTGCAGTATTAAACCCGCATTGATAGGCCATGGCCTCCAGAAGGGTTGATTTGCCCGAACCGTTTTCTCCCACAAAGAAGGAAACGTTTGATTTGAATTCGATGGTGCTGAGGTTCTTTAGAGCTGTAATGGAAAACGGATAACGGCTATGGTCCATTTCATGTTTCCTCAGAATTTCAAGACTGCGCAAGAACAAGGTACCCTCTCCCCACCATTTTTCTGCAATTGTTCCATCGTTGTTCTTACCATACACCTGCGGAGAATGTTTGATCTTCCGGCCGCTGTAGTCGTAAGAATTTCTTGATTTCGTTCCGCTGTTCGCGGCTAAACGTCTATTCAGTCTCAGTGCGCTGCCGGAACGCCAGCCGCCGAAACTGAATGAAGATAAACAGAGCGGTCAGCATCACGACAATTCCTGAACCGAGGAACCATAGTTGCACGCCGTATTCATCCACCACGGGTCCTGCCAACAGAAGTCCAATCGGTGAAGACAGCATCATAATACTGGTCACGAGTGAAATGACGCGGCCCAGCATCTCCGGCTCGAATGAACGCTGAATCATCGCCATGAAGGGGCCATTGAAGAAGGGTGCGGCACTGCCCATGAAGAACGAGAGAACCGCAAAGATCACAAAAGCATTCGGACCAATCAGGCCGCTGATTACACAGGTCAGGCCGATGACCAGCAGACCCAAGCTCATATAGCTAATATCACTCCATTTGGATGAGAACACCGACAGAAGCAATCCTCCCAAAATCATCCCGATGCTGAACACCGCTTCCACCAAGCTGGCACTATAGCCCCCACGGCCAAAATGAGACAACGTCATATAAGGAAATAGTGTCGCCAGCGGCATAAACGCGATACTGAACACTGCTGTAGCCCCCGTAATCAACACAATGGGTTTTGCTTGAATGAGTGCGCTCCAACCCAACCGGAATTCATGGATAAAGGAGGGTGAAACTGTTGCCTGCGCTTTGGGCTGATGAATCTTCACCAGGAACAGCATTAGATTCGCAATCAGCGCCCCGGCCACATCCAGGAGCAATACCGCCCCAAGCGAAGTCGCCGAATATACTGCTATCCCAAGCGCTGGACCCATTACATTCGAGAAAGAGAAGACCATCTGCTGCCAACCCGCGACTCTTGTCAGCTCCTCTTCCGGTGCAATCAACGGAACGGCCGCCTGGAACGCCGGGGCATGAAAGGCCGAAGCCGCCGAACGCAAGCTCAGAATGATATAGACGAAGCCGAGTCCCGGCTCCCCCAAAATGAAATAGAACCCTAAGATCAGACTGAAGAGCGCAATTGCGCTATCCGCAATAATCATCGTTAATTTACGGCTCCAGCGGTCCAGCCAGACCCCTACGAAGGGACCCAGGACAGCTTGCGGCAAGAATGCAGCCAATCCGGCAATCATCAAAACTGCGGCTGACCCTGTCGATTCCGTCAAATGCCAGATCACCGCGAATTGAACCATCGAACTCGTAAGTATAGAGAATATCTGTCCGCTAAAAATAAGCGCGAATGTTTTTTTCCATTGTTTTTGCATAAGGTCATCTCCTTTGATTGAAAACTCAAATAAACTCATTCCCTTAGCATAGGCAGACTGAAACAGGCGCATAACAAATAAACTCATTCCCTTGTCTCGAAAAATGGGCGAGTTCACCAGTCTTGCACCTCCAATTACCGTAAACGTATGGAATGGGTCACAAGGAGCACCTCCTGAAAAATTATGTTTATTATAACATCGCCTATCCTCCATGAGCCAGTTTCAATTGTTCTTTTACGAAGAATTTGATCTATCCCCACCACCCAACACCTCAAGCATCATCAAGACTCCCAACCTGAAACCTTGCGTGTATGACGCAGCAGCATAAATGGATGTAGTTTGACCCAGCAAATCTATTAATTCCTCCAAAGCATCGAATTCTTCCATTGTGAGTTTCTTTTGATAGGCTTCTATTGTCTTTGAAATCTGCTGATTTAGCAGTTGGTATTCAGGAGTATTGGGATGAATGGACTCGTCTGGACGTATATTACCGTAAAATAAGTTTTCCAATAAGTTACTCATGGTTAAGCCCCTTTCTCTTTCGCCATACTAATACAATCTTAGCGATTATATCGCTAAAAATCAATAGCGACCTAATCGCTAAAGTATGATGAAATTGAGGTGGTCATTATGTATGAGAGAATCAGGGATCTTCGTGAAGACAAGGATTTATCACAAGCACAGGTTGCAGCATATCTCGGTTGTAGTCAACGAATCTACAGTAACTACGAGCGAGGTGACGTAAATATCCCTGTAGTTATTTTGATAAAACTTGCTGATTTGCATCAGACCAGTACTGATTATCTTTTAAACAGAACAAATCATAAAGCTCCTTATCCTAAAAAATAAATAGGATAACTGCAAAAGCTCCCGCAGCATCATATATTATGCTGTGGGAGCTTTTGTTTTTTAATAACATATCCTGCCTTTCTAACCCTTTCCCCAATACTTAACCTCCACCGGTATTGTTGGAATTGTTAGGTCCAATTTTCGGGGCTGCCTTTGCCTTTATGGTATAATTAACCAAGTAAATTCTATTATGGAGGTAATGAATATGAAAAAAAACATTTCAGTTGCATTGATTCTCGCAATTTTACTTATCTCTTCGTCAGCTTGTGCAAAAAATAGCCCCACTAAATATGTAGATGCAAATGGAAAAGAGTATACATATAGTCTTGAGTTAAGCGGCACAATGCCAAATGCTGAAAAGTCGAGTAAATGGGTTATTTACACGAATGATGCTGATTTGACATTTGATGAGGCAGCAAAAAGTATATTGAGTTCTAATTCAAATGACTGGATTGATATGCATATTGTTTCAATGGAATAATATAGGGCTAAAAAAAGCCCGGTGATGCAGGAATTCCTGAATCACGCGGGCTTTTCATGGGTTGAAGCAGAATATGCCTTGTCTTCTATTACTCTTTCACGATCAGCTTCAGCGGTGCGGGAATCATCGGCTTCACGGTTTGCCCGTCCAACACATCCTTTGCAGCTTGAACGGCCAACTGGCCGATTAATTCGGGCTGCTGGGCAATGGTTCCGGTCAGTTTGCCCGCCTCGATGGAATCAAGCGCGTCTTTGTTGCCGTCGAACCCGATTACGGGGATGTTTTTACCCGAGCTCTGGATCGCTTCAATCGCCCCAAGAGCCATTTCGTCATTGTGTGCGAAGACTGCCTGCACGCCCGGATTTCCTTCGATCAGGTTCTCCATGACGGTCAATCCTTTGGTGCGGTCGAAATCGGCGGTTTGCTTTGCAATAACCTCAAGCTGGGTATCCGCGATTTCATGGAATCCCTTACCCCGTTCACGGG
Source organism: Paenibacillus sp. FSL H3-0321 (assembly GCF_038002865.1). Taxonomy (NCBI): domain Bacteria; kingdom Bacillati; phylum Bacillota; class Bacilli; order Caryophanales; family Paenibacillaceae; genus Paenibacillus; species Paenibacillus sp. FSL H3-0321. Next base: position 1,202,890 of record NZ_JBBODH010000001.1, read on the forward strand.
TGGCTGATGCGCCCGGCGATCCTTCCAGCTCGATGACCTTCGCGCCTTTGCCCAGCTTCTGGACGATATATTCGGCCGCCATGGAACCGCCTTTGATGTTGTCCGAAGCAACCAGCGCTTTGACATCTCCTTTATCCGCCGAGCGGTCTAATGTAATGACGGGGATATCCAGGCTGTTCGCCGACTGGACCGCCGTCGAGATTGCCGATGAATCCACAGGGTTGATCAATAACGCGTCTACCCCTTTTTGTATCAGATCTTCCACATCATTGTTCTGCTTGGCAGAGTCATTCTGCGCGTCGATAACCAGGATCTCCACCCCTTGCTTATTCGCCTCCGCCGTCACGCCGTCTTTGAGGGCCACAAAGAAGGGATTGTTCAGGGTTGAGAGAGATAAGCCGATTTTCAAATTTTGCCCGTTGCCTTCATTATTGGGCTTGGCCCATTCCGGGGGCTCCAGGGAGCAGCCGGTCATTAGCAGCAGCAGTATGGACGTCAGGACTAAAGTGATTTTTTTCATAATAGAATCCCCCTTTTATGCGGCTTTCTTGCGGTCAATCAGTACGGCTATCGCAATGACAATCCCTTTGACCACCATTTGGTAGAAAGAAGAAACGCCCAGCAGATTAAGCCCGTTGTTCAGAATTCCGATAATGAGCGCACCGATTAAGGTACCCACAATACGTCCGCGGCCCCCGGTCAAGCTGGTGCCTCCCAGTACAACGGCCGCGATAGCATCCAGCTCATAGGAGGTTCCCGCCGTTGGCTGGGCCGAATTCAACCGGGAAGTCAGAATGGCCCCGGCCAATGCCGACAGCATACCTACCAGTGAATAAATCATAATTTTGATGCGGTCTACCTTAATCCCGGAAATTATTGAAGCTTTCTCATTGCCGCCGATGGCATAAGTCTTGCGGCCGAACGGCGTTTTGTGCAGTACGACCCACAACAGAGCGAACACGATAATCATCGTCACAGCGGGAACGGGAATGCCCAAGAAGTACCCGCGGCCAAACAATTGGAACGTCATGCTGTCTCCAAGGCCCGTAATCGGGTTGCCATCCGTATAGACTAGGGTTAATCCCCGGAAGATCGTCATAGTCGCCAAGGTAGCGATGAACGGTGCCATTTTACCCTTGGTAATCATTAGGCCGTTGACCATCCCGATCACTCCACCCAATACACAGCCGCCGATAATCGCCAGTATGGGATTCCAGCCCGCCAACAGCAAGTTGGCCATGAAGGCACTGGAGAGCGCGAGAACGGAACCCACCGATAAGTCAATTCCGCCTGTCAGAATGACAAAGGTCATGCCAAAGGCGATCAGCGCGTTGATCGCAACCTGCCGGAGCAAATTCAGAATATTAAGCGGCTCCAGAAAGCTTGGGTTCAGCATGGACACGATGAGAACAAGAATAAATAAACCCAACAGCGGACCCAACTTCTGTGTAATCTGCCCCACCCGCAAACTCTTCTTGTCTTTGCCATCCGTAATTGTTGTCATCTCTATTGCCCCCCTGTGGCTAATGTCATAATGCTTTCCTGCGTCGCTTCCTGCCGAGAGAGTTCTCCGCCGATCTCCCCTTCATGGACCACTATTATGCGGTCACTCATCCCCAGAATCTCTGGCAGTTCAGAAGAGACCATAAGGATCGCAACGCCGCGTTCAGTTAACTCGTTCATGAGCTGATAGATTTCGCGCTTCGCTCCCACGTCGACGCCGCGTGTGGGTTCATCCAGAATCAGCACGCTGAGGCCGATACCAATCCATTTGGCGATGACCACTTTCTGCTGATTACCTCCTGAGAGCTGACGCGCCAGCGTAGATGAAGACTCCGTCTTGATCTGAAGACGCTGAATGAGCAGGTCCGCGAAATCTTTTTCCTTCTTGTCTATGATTACACCCTTGGGGGCGAAGCTGGATAAATTCGTCATTGCCATATTGTCCCGAATGGAAAAATCAAGAATCAAGCCCTCATCCTTCCGGTCCTCCGTAACGAAGCCGATACCCGCTTGCATCGCATCATGGGGATTGCGGATTGCCGCTTGCTTTCCCCGAATCTTCACCTCACCGCTGTCCAGTGTATCCAGTCCGAACAACGCTCTCATGATTTCCGTCCGGCCCGATCCCATCAATCCGGAGAATCCAATAATTTCACCGGCCCGCACCGAGAAGTTAACGTCTTTAAATTTTCCCGTTTTGCAAGCATTCTTCACTTCAAGCACCACTTCTCCGGGCTGGAAGACGCGCTGAGGGAAACGGTCCGTTAATTGGCGCCCGACCATTTTCCGAACCACATCGTCAAAATCCGTGTCTGGAATGGCTTGGGTATCTATGGTTTTCCCATCCCGCATGACGGTGATCCGGTCGCATATCGTAAAGATCTCCTCCATCCGGTGCGAAATATAGACGATGGAGACGCCTTCTTTTTTGAGGGAGGCAATGACTTCGAATAATTTCTGAATTTCCCGTTCGGTCAGTGCAGCCGTGGGTTCGTCCATCACGATAACCTTGGCATGGGTCATGAGCGCCTTGGCAATCTCGATCATCTGTTTCTCCCCGACGGAACATTCCCCAGCCTCCTGGTTCAGTGGAATCGTCACGGAGAGCTTGCGGAACTGTTCGTTTGCTAACGCTTTCATTTCTTTCATATTCAATAGCCCAAGTGAAGAGATTTTTTCCTTCCCGATAAACAGGTTCTCCAGAACCGTCATATCCGGCCATACATTCAGCTCCTGGTGGATAAAGGCGATCCCGCTTCGCTCTGCTTCTCTGGGGTTGGCAAAATAGGTTTCCCGCCCATCAATGTGAATCGTTCCCTGATCCCGCTGATGAAGACCAATCAGAATGTTCATCAGCGTGGATTTGCCGGCACCATTCTCCCCCATCAGGGCATGAATCTCCCCATCCAGCAGCTCAAAATCTACCCCCGCAAGAACCGGGTTGGTGCCAAAGGACTTATAAATGTCTTTCATTGCAATGCGCATATCCCTCGAACCTCCTCCATATCAAAAATAGACGCCGGCTTGCAGGATGCAGTTCGCGTAAGGCTTCGCTTCTCCCGTGCGAACAATCACCTTGGCCTTCTGGGTCAACTGCTTGAATTGCTCATGGGTAAGCGCCTCTATCGGCGTTCCCCTGAATTTATCATTCACATATTGCGAGGTTGCTTGATTATTCACGGCCAGTTCCTCGGCCACAATCACCTTTTCGATCACCATATCCTCCGCAATGACATCGACGACCTCTTGAAAGCCGGGGACGCCCAGTTTTAGGGCCAGGTCAATCTTGAGAACGCCCGCCGGAATCGGCAGTCCGATATCTGCAATGACAATCATGTCGGTATGGCCCAGGTCGGCCAGTATTTTGGAAATATGACTGTTCAATATTCCATGTTTCTTCATAATTAAAGACTCTCCTCGACTTCAGCTCTCATGGGCATGCCGCCTTGAGCGCCGAATTTTGTTACGGATAAAGACGCTGCACGATTCGCGAACTTCACGCTGTCCGGGATGGAGCTGCCTTCGGCCAGAGCCACGGCAAATGCGGCGTTGAACGTATCTCCAGCTCCAGTTGTATCTATAGCCTCCACTTGATAAGTGGGCACCAGCACCTCGCGCTCTCCATCGTAATACCGCACGCCGCTGCTACCCTCCGTTATGAATAGCTTGCCCGGAAACTTCCGTAAAGCTTCTGCTTTATCCATCCCGCTGAACAAAATGGAGCATTCGTGTTCATTCGGCGTAAGATAGGCAGCCTTTTCGATCACCGCTTCACTAAGCGGGCGGGCAGGCGCTGGATTGAGCAGCAAGGGCACATTGATTCTCTGGCAGAGGCTGCTAACATACGATACCGTTTCCTCCGGAATTTCCTGCTGCACCAGGACCATATCGGCGCTTCGGATGGCGTCCAGTGCCCGTTCGACCAGAGCAGGTGTGACGTGATCATTTGCACCTTTGACCACGATAATGCTGTTGTCCCCCTCAGCTAAAACGATGTGGGCTGTTCCGCTCTCTACATGTGTAACCGGTTCCACATTGGTGGTAATAACGCCATTTCTTTTAAAATTGTCCATGATCGCTTTGCCGTAAAAATCGTCCCCGATACAGCCGATCATCGTTACCTCAGCACCCAGCCGTGCGGCGGCAACCGCTTGGTTCGCACCCTTGCCTCCCGGAACGGTGGTGAAGCGGTCTCCTAGAACCGTTTCACCAACTTGAGGCCGTTTGGAAGCGGTTACCACCAAATCCATGGAACAGCTTCCAATTACACAAATCTTAGCCATATCTTTCACCCTTTCTTACTGGTTTCCATTCTGCTCCGGGTAGTTTCCCGCTCGATGAAGCTGACCGGCAACTGAATGATCTTATCTTCCACCTGATCCTGCTCAATGAGCTGAATCAATAATCGGGCGGCCTCACTGCCCATGTCACGTGCAGGCTGGCGGATAGTTGATAAAGATGGCGACATCAGACTGCTGAGCGGAATATCGTCAAAGCCGATAATCTGAACGTCCTCCGGTACGGTTTTGCCCAGCCGGTGAGCTTCATGAAGAACCGCTGTGGCCACAATATCATTACTGGCGATCACGCCGTCTGTATCCAAAAACCGTTCAAACAGCTCGGTCGCCCATTGCTCTGCTTCGGTATAGGAAAAGGATGATGTCCGGATCACATTGTAGCTGATCCCCATTTCTTCAAGCGCTTCGGCCGCGCCCTGAAACCGGTCCTGCGCCGGCTTGACATGGGCCGGTCCTTGGATAATGGTAATCCGGCTGCTGCCTCTTGCGACCATTTCCTGAGCGGCGAGACGTCCGCCCTTCCGGCCATCCGCGTAAACGGAAGGACTGTCATTGGAAGTACGGTCCAGGAAGACGACCGGAATATTCATTTCCAGATAAGCCCCGCTGTCGGGAAAATTCGTTGAAGATATCACACCTACAACATTATTCTGTACAAAAGTGCGGATATAATCCAGCTCTTTCTCCTCATTCTCGTCACTATTGCCAAAAATAATCCGGTACCCATTCTCTTGCATGTAATCTTCGATACCGCGTGCCAACTGTGGAAAAAAAGGGTTGGTAATATCCGGCAGCAGTAAACCGATTAACTTGGATTTGCGTTTGTATAAAGACCGGGCCACTTCATTGGGGGAATAATTGCTTTGCCGGATCGCCGCCTCTACCTTTTTGCGGGTATCGATGTTGACATAACCTGATTCATTGATCACCCGTGAAACCGTGGCCACCGAAACGCCGGCAATTTTGGCGACATCCTTAATTGTAATCATGGACTGCTCTCACTCCCTCATGTGTGTAACCGGTTACATGTTTTACATTTACAGATTAGCATATCCCGATTTGATTTACAAGCACCAAAAAAAGGCACTTGCACGAAGCAAGCACCTCATACTTTGCGCCCCTGTGGAATACGGTCTGGGCGATAGGTCTGGGTTCAAATCCACAACATCACCCAGCCATGTTCGCAACGGCATACCGCAGCAGCTGCTCACGCGTATCTAGCGGAATGTCCTGAGGCTCATCCACCAGAGCATGCGGGTTCACCTCTATCTCTTCTCCAGCTTCTGCCTTTAAACGGGCAAACTCTTTAATGGTATCTACAGGACTGGAGTGACTTCCCAGCAAATGAGAGGTTAACCGCTCCGTCAACTCTTGCGGATTCTCCATCTTAAAGCACAGCTTCCCTTCTGTCAGCCGGATCTGCGACTCATACTGATCTCTTTGATCGGTAACGGTCCATCCCGGCCAAGCTGTGCGAATCTGCTGCAACAGAGTCCCCGCATCCGGGGCATACCAGATATCTATCGTTCGTGCCAGCAAATCCAGGTGGAAGCCTTGATCCGGTGTCTCTTTCGGCCATTCGTTTAAGTCCAATTCTGTGCTGCCTTCCGATTTATTAAGCAATTCTACCAGCGAAGGCCCCTGCAATAGATAATCTTCCAGCTCCGATTGTACCGGGTATAGCCGCAGTTCCCCATCCAGATAAACCACGCTTGCCACCGTTCGGACCCAGCCGTCCCTGGATTCAGGCACCAGCGCTAATGGTGTAATGGTCCTACTCACTTCACTGATGAGTTCTTCCACCGGATAACCCACATAAGCTGCCATGTCCAATATCCCGGAAGAAGCCCATTCAATGGTCCATCCCGGCCATAAGGGCTGCATCATCTTCAATAGATGCCGGCGCAGCGGAATCTCATAATGCTCGTCTTCTCCGCCGTACCACAATAATTGCCGGTGATCCAAATCCACACATGCACAGCCTTCCGCCCATGCATTGTCCAGCCAACCCTCTGCTGGTTCCTGCTGTTCAATAAAAGCCACAGCCGCTTCCGGCCCCCAGAACAAATCATTTGGAAGAGTAATTGCGCACCAATGGCTGTAGTACAAAGAGTAATTACCTTCCCGAATAATCATGAGATTGGCCCGATGTCCCATACTCTACCTCCTAGTGAATTAATGCAGTTTCTCCGATCTCAACTACCTCAGCGATGTTAATTCTTTGTGCACTTTTTCGCTTGATATATTATTCGGCTTAACTACCTCTTTCCCCTCTGAGGTTAATAGAATGATCCTGAATTGGGCGGGAATTCGCGCACAAAGTTGCTCGGAAAACGTAGCTATAACAGCAGCAGCAAACCGCCCTCCAGCTTAATGATCCTTGGCATAATTCAAACCTAAGCGGTAAGCTTGGTTCAGCAGCATTTCGAAATGACCGGGATTTGAATCCATGGTCTCATATAAGAATTCAACCTTGGAATTGGAAACACCGCAATAATCTGCAATTCCTACATTCAGCAGATGAGTAATCGTTTCATCATAGTTACGCTTTTTCATCTGTTCTTTCGAAACGCCAGCCAAACTAATCCACAAGACATGCTGATGATGAAGGTGGTTCGAACCGTATGCAAACCCATTGTTCCATACACGGTCAATATACCCCTTTAGCATAGCCGGCAAATGCCACCACCAAAGTGGAAAAATAAATGCCAAAGCATCATGCTCCTTCATCCGTCTTATTTCCATTTCTACTTCAGGGGAAAAGGACTGTTCCGCAACTAACCAATCGGGTTCATCTGCTCCTTTTAAAACAGGGTCAAAACCAATCCCGTGCAAATCCAATATCTCGTAGTCGTGGCCAGCCTCGGCAAGACCTTGTACGAAACGACCAGTCACCTGAAAGGTCAAGGAATCTTTTCTCGGGTGTGAAACAACGATTAATACTTTCATGCTTGTATCTTCACTACCTTTCTTGAGCAGCTGACTTCTAGCCATGATCAATGGCTGATGCTATTATAAACAGTAGGAAAATGATCTGGAAGTACGCACTTTTAAGTTCTATAGGAAGATACAGGTGCCATAGGAACATGGAAGTACCCTAGGCAGATTCCCTAGAAACTGACCTGAGTAACAGATTGAAGTGATTGGTTCTTCTCAGCAAACCTAGCCTTTTTAACGGAGGATTAAGAGATGACTGAACAGATGAAAAATAGCGTTCAAAAGAAGTATCAAGTTGGAGTGGAAGCGGCTTTAGAAGTAATGGGAGGAAAATGGAAGCCTTTAATTATCTACCATTTGATGACAGGACGGAAACGAACGTCTGAGCTTCGTCGGTTAATACCCGGCATTACTCAAAAAATGCTGACCACTCAGCTCAGAGGCCTGGAAAAGGATAAGATTGTTACACGAAAGGTTTATAAGGAGATCCCCCCTAAAGTGGAGTATGAGTTAACGCACTACGGCTGGGGATTAAAACCCGCGCTAGACCATTTATGCTATTGGGGAGAGGATCACCTGGAAAAGATTCATGGAGACAAATCCAAGGTTTTGGAAGAATTTCAAGACTGCTGTATTGAATGAATTTAAGTTACTACTTAGCCCCCGGTTCATGAGAAAAGAGTGACGTAGCCACTGCGGAGAGGGGGGGCCTCCGATCAATCTTTAAAGGGTCTCCCCTCCGTTTCTGTTACGTTTGCCAGCCAACCTAAGTAGTAATGTTCATCCAGCTTATCGAGACATGCTTCATTCTGATCCGCTCTATTCAGCAATCTGCGTAAAAAAGACCCTTCCCGGGAAGAGTCTCTGTCAGGTTGATTCATTAATCCCAATTATTAAAAACTATCTCTTTAAGTACTTGTGGTTTCCAATATATAATCTGCTTCAGTTCATCTTGGTTCAGGTTTTGAATCATCTCTTCATTAACTCTCATTTCAAGATCCTCAAGCCCTAATATGCGATAAATATCGCAGCGATCATTACTTTCAAATTGCTCTCTGCATCGAGAAAAGGTATTAATATAATATGTATTATCAATAAATTCAATATTTCCATTTCTATATTTGCTTGCAAATGCTACGAAAGGATATTGTTTGTTCATGATTATATACACCTTACCAGATGCCTTAGCCAGTTCTCCAACGTAGTAATTTGAAGTGTAAAAAATCTCTACAACATTAACTATATCCAACTCTAATTCTTCTGAAAATTGGTGACAGAAGACTTTAAATTCTTTATCCGTAATTTTTGTTGTGGCTAAACTCTTGCCAAATCCCGTAATACCTTCCGGAAGGATCATACTTGATTCTCCAATTTGTCCTTTACTCGTTCAATAAAATTAAGCAACTGCGACTGCTCTCTTCGTTCTGCTATCATCGAATCCATTACTTCTACTGTCACATCACGGCCTCCACTTAAATTCGTAAATAGCGAACCAATGGTATAAATCGGCCCCCACGGTATGCCCCACCATCCGAACAATACACTAATTAACGTGAATTTGAGCCCTGTACCAACTGAACCCATTCTTGGTTCTATGTAATAGATTGACGAACTCTTCCGGAAGGTCATGAAGATGATGGATATACAATATGTATACACGACAAATTTCCCGCCTTGTTCAACCTCCTGCTCTAATGTATCCCAAGGGAGTCCCCCCAGGCCAATAATATCCATCTTACAATTCCCTCCATATGTATGAATAGTTGCAATATTCTTTTGCAGAGTGATTGTAACATAGATTCCACAAATTGTAATCGAACAATAGTCACGTTCCTAACTAAAGAAAACCACGCCATTTCGGCATGATTTCCTTTTCGAGCTATGCAGATAGGACTGTCACATCATTTACGGTTGGAGTGGGATGGTCATTTTCAAATCCTTCAGATATGTGCGCTCTCCCAGATTTTCAATCCCTGGAAGAATATTGCCCTTGCTGTCTTTCTTTTGCCCCACAATACTAAAGTCATCATTCTTCACGGTCAATGTAAATGGTTTGATTGTTACCGTTTTAGGTGTAGCGGCAAATGGAGCATACAATTCATTAACGTGATACGAAGTTTCCGGTTTGCTGTTGAAGAACCCGAATCTGTATGGGTCAAAGGCATTTCCCTGATCATCAACAATCTCATAGTACACTTTACTTGCACTGTAGTCGCCTGACTGCTCCTTAGACTGTGGAACCTCACCCTGGCTGTCCAAGATCAGACGGGTGGAGACTGGGGAAACAAACAATTCCTTGACGGTATAACTAAAAGATCCATCCGATTTGGAGATGTCCGGCTTGACCACAAGTGCATTGTCGTCCAACTTTACAGGTACCTTGAATTCATAAGTTTCATTAACCTTAGCGATTTTAGCCTGAATCGTCAGATCGAATTGGTCAGGCAGATTCAAACCATGTGTCAATTCGACCATATAAGCATTCTCATGAAATGGCACATCACCAAAACCACCTGAGCTGAACTTGATCTCCTGCCCGTCAGCAAGCAAAACCGGAGGTTCAAATTTTGGTCTCGGATCATTAGGGGAATTCACCTCTGCACCTTCGTGTTCCAGCACGAAAGATAAACGTGTGCCATCATACAGCAGATTGCCCAGCTTCAGAGTGATTCCGTCATGAGTCACACTTTGTCCAGGTTCGGATAGAATTCCTTGCGCAATAGCGGTCTCCACCGCTTGATGGCTCGTTCCTTCATAAATGATGCCAAGGCCCGGAATCTGCTTTAGAGTTTCTGCCATGACCGGTGATACAAATCCTGCGCCGATCGTACCTGCACCAAGTACTCCTGCAATTGATGCCGCAATTGCGGTTTTTTTGAAGACACTGGATTTTGAATTCGAAGTTCTAGTTCTTCTGTTCATATCATGCTCCCCAATCTTGTTCATAATGTAACTGCTCAGTTCCCGCTTTGGCAAAGCGGATTCACGAATTATTTGTTCAATGGCATCCAGCTCAGTATGTTCTGTTTGCTTCGGCAATTGTCCCATGTACTCTCTCTCCTTTGTGGCCTATGCGTTCCATTAGCTTTTTGCGCAGCCGTTCATATTTTTTTCTGACCGTAGCGGTCTTGAGTCCCATAATTCCACTTATCTCCTCAAAGGTGTACTGTTCTACCGCTTTTAGAAGCAGGATGTGACGTTCTTCCGTTGTGAGATAGGCCATAAGTTCGTAGATCACCGAATCTTGTCGGGAGATGTGCATCTGTGACTGCTCGTCTTTGCAATGTTCAACCAGCCTCAGCCAACGACCTTGTTTCTTCTTCATGTTGATCAAATGATGGTAGGCCAGCTTGTAAAGCCAAGCCGAAAAAGAAATACTGCTACTGTAGTGATGAAGGTTTTGATAGGCGCGGATAAAGATTTCCTGCACGGCATCTTCTGTTTCTGTATGATTTTTTAGAATATAGAAACAATAGGTATACATTTGCCGCTCAAACTGATGAATGATAATTTCGTAGGAATGCTTGTCTCCTGCTCTGACTGCTTCCACAGCCTTCTCGATCATGTTCTTCCTATCATCCTCTTCCCCGGGGATGGTTGGCTGCACAATCTCACCTCCTTCCGTATGTTTACCTATATAACAATCCCAAAGCATGATTTTATGACACGATCAGGTGATTTCTTCTATTTCTTTCAAGCTTACGAAAAAGACCCTTCCTGTGAAGAGTCTAATTAGAATCGTATGTTCACAGCAAATCTCCTTAATACTCAATTTCCGCCGTGTGCCACATTCGCTCTACGATCAAGCCTATTTCATGAAGCACAGAATCACTCCGTTTATCTTTCGGATACCCAAAATACAGATCAATCTCAAGATCAATGCCGTTCCAGATCTGCAGCTTATTGTCCTCGGCAAAACGCATTGCAATCGGCTCCGCCAGCAGCGAGCAGCCGGTCTCCCGCCCGACCAAATCCCCGATCAGCGATTCGTCATCGACATACATGATTTTGAGCGGAAGCAGATTCTGCTGCAGGAAATAATCAATGGATTGTTTATAGAAGGGACAACCCTGTGTCGTCCAGATCCATGGCTTCTGAGTAAAATACTCCAACGTTAACTCCCCTTCAGGCATAGCCCAACTGTTAGGGTAGACAACAACCATCCTGAAGGAATGTAGTTTGATCGAATGTACGGACGGATGTCCGGCAGTTCCATAGTAAAAACCCGCGCTTATCCGGGTGCTGGTCACATCCTTAAAGAAATCTTCACTTTTGATGTCCATAAAATGCAGCTCTACTTGCGGCAAACTCTCCGAGATGAACTCAATCAATGGTTTGATTTGAAGAACCTGCCCGTCTGTATTCAATCCAATCCGAATAGGTTCCGTTGAATTTGTCAGCAAATCACTTGCTTTATATTGAAAATCGTCAATGGATGCGAGTATTTTCTGCGCTTCCGGCAGTAGCTGTGAACCTTTTTCCGTAAGGACCATCCCTCTGGAGGTTCGGTAAAAAAGTGCAAAACCCAGCTCATTCTCCAGAGCTTTCAGCTGCGCGCTTGTTGCCGGTTGGCTCGTGTTGAGCTGTGCTGCCGCTTCGGTTAAGTTGCCTGTCCGGGCGATCTCGACAAAGCTCTTTAATTGGTACAGTTCCATAGCTCTCCCCCCTTTAGTTGCTGTTAAATAAACCATTCGTTTTTCCGATGGACTTCATCCGAACATACAATTGGACGGCGCGATTCGGATGAACTATAGTAACTCCAGAATGACTGACAAGGAGTGTGCAATAATGTCTCTATTCATTGCCATGTGCTTTTTTTCATTAACCATGTCGATTTCTCCAGGTCCGGTGAACATGACAATTCTGTCTACGGGAGTCAATTACGGATTCAAGCGTTCTATCCCGTTGGTGTCCGGCGCAACCGTAGGCTTTACGCTCTTGCTAATCGCCGTTGGACTTGGAATATCCAATCTCGTAGCCCAAGCTCCGGTATTCTATCAGTTACTAAGATACGCGGGCGCAGGGTACATGAGTTATATTGGCTACAAAATAATGGTATCCCGTCCAGAGATCGAATTCAAGGAGGAGCGGCTCCCACATTACCGTCATGGCTTGCTCATGCAGTGGCTCAATCCCAAGGCTTGGATCGCTTGCCTTTCCGGTGTTTCGGCCTTTGGGTTAAATGATTCCTATTCTTCCCTGCTTGTTTTTGTATGTATCTATTTCCTGATTTGCTATCTTTCGCTTACCGCCTGGGCCCTTCTGGGCTCAAAACTGCAATTTCTCACCAAAGTGAAGAACGGGATTAAAGTGTTTAACCTTGTAATGGGAGGATCATTGATTATAGTAGCAGTTTATCTGATGTTCACGAAATAGCATGGCTTCAACTTTTAACACTTCAGCCCTCATATAGACCTCTTTAGCTTGTTAAGAGAATTATACTGTGAGTAGTCAAATCCAGTAATTGACATGAATTTTACATAATAAGGTTTCATTTCTCTTAAATCCTTCTTCCAATCTAGTTGATTTTGAGCGCTTCCATGTAATAGAATGGACTAATTAAAAAGAAAAGGATGCGCATAACCGATGCGGTTGAAGAAACCACGTACACTCAGTAAAAGATCCATATTATTTTTCTCACTGATTATGCTTGCCAAAAGCTATTTTGCTTGGTATTACTTGTTCGAAGACGGGCCAACCTGGACTACATGGTTCAAAGAAATTCCTTTTGTGCTATTGATCTTCTGCTTGATCGAATGGTTCGCTACGAAACGTAAAATAGCCATCTACATGTTTGTGAATTTGCTCATTACCGTTTTGTTCTTCTCTTTGATTGTATATCATAATCATTTTGGTATTATTGCTACCTCTCAGGTCATCGGCCAGGCGAAACAGGTGGGAGCCGTGAAGAAAAGTATTTTTTCGGTCATGCACCCTCAATATATGCTTATTTTTCTGGATATCATTATCATTACTTTTGTTATGTTTAGCCGAAAGAAAGCAGTCGCCTGGAAAAAAGCCATGTCACGCCGAAGTAACCGCAAAGTGGTGGCTGCCTTGTTCTGTGTTTCTTTCGCGATCTGTGTAATGAATATTTTTCCGAACCAGGCCAGTATGAATGAAACCATCCAGGCTGAGCAAATGGGAATTCTCAACTATGAAGCCTACGCCCTGCTTGCGGAGCGTGAAGAAGAGCTTATTGAGCTCTCCAAAATTAATCAATCCGTCATTGATCAAACTAAAGGCATTGAGGCTCAATCCAATCCGCTCTTGTTCGGAGCCGCCAAAGGAAAGAACCTGATTATTATTCAAATGGAGTCTTTTCAGAACTTCCTGATTAACTTGTCGATTGACGGGCAGGAAATCACTCCGAATCTGAACAAGCTTGCCGCCGGGAATTTCTATTTCCCCCGTTTCTACCAGCAGGTTGGACAAGGCAACACTTCCGATGCTGAATTTATCGTGAACACTTCCTTTTATGTACCACCGAATGGTCCAGCTACTGATATATATGCTCCCAAAGAGCTTCCAAGCTTACCTAAGCTGCTGCAGGCGCAGGGTTATGATACGGCAACCTTCCATACGAATGAAGTTGACTTTTGGAACCGCGGGGAGCTTTATGAGGCATTAGGATTCGACCGCTTTTATGACAAATCTTACTTCGGCGAAGATGACACCGTCTTCTACGGGGCGTCCGATGAAGTTCTTTACAAGAAGACATCGCAAGAGCTGGCCCGAATGGACCAAAGTGCTCAACCTTTCTATTCACATGTAATCTCGATGTCCTCTCATAATCCGTTCTCGATTCCTGAAAGCAAATACAAAATGACATTGCCGGAACGATTCGAAGGAACGCTCGTTGGCGATTATATTCGTGCTCAGAATTACGCGGATTACGCGCTTGGACAGTTTATCGACGAACTAAAGCAGAACGGCGTATGGGATAACAGCTTAATCGCATTATATGGTGATCATCGGGGACTTCCTATTTTCTCACTTAAGGATGAGGATAAAGTCTTACTTGAGGAAATTCTGAACCATGAATATACGGAACGCGATTTGATTAATATTCCGTTAATCATAGCTTCTAAGGGGATTACGACTCCAACCGTAAAGGATCAATTAGGCGGACAAGTTGATATTTTACCTACGGTATCCAATTTATTAGGGGTAACGCTAGATAACCATATTCATTTTGGACAGGATCTGTTAAATGAATCCGCCTATAACCTGCTGCCGCAACGCTATTATTTACCTACCGGATCTTTCGTGAATAACGAAGAGCTTTTCTTATCCGGCAGCGGCTTTGAAGATGGTCAACATTATACTTTATCCGGAGATGGCGCTAAACCGCTTCAATCCACAGAAGATGAGTTCAATCGTGCCCTGGAGCTCCTCCAGCTGTCAGACAGTTATGTGACGCAATTACCTGATAGAGAAGTTGCCGAAGTAGAACAGTAGGCACAGCCCTCACGGCAAGGACAGCCCTACATAGCTCATTCAACCCCACCGTTATTAAACGGTGGTTTTTTTTGTAGGCACTTAACCCAATCAGCTGAATAATATGTCTTGAAAAGACAAATTAACGGATGAATGAGGGAAGCCTAATGGAACATTGGATTAGAGTAGAACCGCAGGTGAATGTATATGTAAATGATATCAACCCGCTAGGCAGGAAAACGATATTGTTCATCCATGGCTGGCCTGCGAACCACAAGATGTTTGAATATCAGTACAATCGTCTGGTGCCCATGGGATATCGCTGTATCGGAATGGATATGCGGGGATTCGGCAATTCGGATAAACCTCTGAGCGGATACGACTACAATCGGTTAGCGGATGATATCCGGTGTGTTATCGGCGCTTTAGGGCTTCGGGACATTACACTCGCGGGACACTCCACCGGAGGAGCTGTAACTATACGTTATATGGCCCGCCACAACGGGTATGGGGTGTCCAAACTTGCGCTTTTCGCCTCAGCTGCTCCCAGCCTGATTCAGCGGCCCGGTTTTCCTTATGGCACCACAAAAGAAGCTATAGATCAGATCATTCAAGCGACCTATGAGGATCGGCCCAAGATGCTGCGTGACTTCGGAGAACAATTCTTCTATCAAAAAGTATCGCAACCGTTCTCGGACTGGTTCTTCCAATTAGGACTGCAGGCAGCAAGCTGGTCCACTATAGCCGTCTCCAACGCCTGGCTCGCCGAAGTATTATTTCAGGATCTCCCAAAAATACAGGTCCCTACTTTGATTCTTCATGGCATCCATGATCAAGTTTGTTACTACCCTTTGGCTGTGGTGCAGCATCAAGGGATAAAGAATTCTGTGCTTGTGCCATTCGAGAATAGCGGCCACGGATTGTTCTATGACGAACGCGAAAAATTCAACCGGGAGCTGTCCAGGTTTGTCGGGTAGCCTAAATAAGAAAGAAGGGCGGGATGCAGATGGGCAGCAATAAGGGTTATGAGCAATGGGCGATTTTTCTGGCTGCTGTCTGCGGACAGACCTATGCGCAATTTTCGAATACGGATGGTTCGTTCGCCGTGCCGGCGAATTATTCGGTCAATCATGTAATCAAGGCGAAATCCTTGGGCCATGTATGGGAAAACTTCGGGTTTATTATGGAATCTCCACAGGAGATAATTATTGCTTTTCGGGGAACCAGCTCGACAACCAATTGGATCTCGGACATCATCGCCTCACAGAGAAAATTCAAATATATTAAGGAAGATTGCCTTACCCATCGCGGCTTCACAGACATCTATTCTTCGGCCCGTGAAGGAATTCTCTCAGCACTGTCCAAGATCGAACCCGGCAAGACATTATACATTACAGGCCACAGCCTCGGTGCAGCACTTGCGACAATGTGTGCAGTCGATCTGAGTGCCAATACGGATTACCGCTCACCTTATCTATTCACTTATGGGTCACCCCGTGTAGGCGATCCGGCCTTTGCAAAAGTATGTACAAGGTATGTTCCGAACAGCTACCGCATTGCCAATCCTTTTGACGTCGTGACCTACACTCCACCCTCTATCTACAAGCTGCCTAAGCGGGAAAAAAGGTACTATTACAGTCATGTCCAGACCCTCAACCCGCAGTCTTTCCAGAATGGTGCTGTTGCTCTCAATCACATTATTGGAAGTTATTTCACAGCGCTCTCCAAGCTTCAGCCGGAGTTTACCGAACAATTATGTCAGGCGAATCCCGGTTTCTGCCCGCTCATTGAAGTGAAAGTGCCAAACTAATTCAGGCCGCTATCCAGGAATTGGCGCCTTATTGTATCCATTCCATCAAGTACAACCGTTGCTTATCCACGTTAAGGATGACGATACAGTAACTGCCGTCCTCTTTCTTTTTGTAATAATAATAATCACCTGCGCCATACTCCGTCGGGTAGTTCTTATAAAGTTTACCGTATTTAGCAATCTCTTTCTGGGTCACTGGAATAATTGATTGTGTGAACTGCAAGACTTCTCCTTCCAGGGAATGCCTTGATTCTTCATTTATTGGCTGCCAAAGTGCCTGGTCTTGTACCTTTGCCAGTTGTTCTTCGTTATAATTCAGAACAAAGTATCCTTCTCCATCCCCATGAAAACTCGGTTCACTTTCATATACAACTACTAGCTCTGCTGGTTTGGGGATCGTTATTCCCCACTTGCTACTCCACTTATCATAGTTTGCGGTATCCTTGTCATACATTTTATAACCCACACCTATACCGATAACGATAAAAAAAATGACGCCACTCCATATGGCCACTGTCTTCCTTCGCATTGTTGCTTCCTCCTGCCTTGGGTCCCCCCCGAAATAGTTGCTCCACTTTCAAAAGTAAATATTTGTAATTATACCTTGATTGGTTGTTGTTTGCACTCTCCTGTCCAATTGCGGTGATAATGATTGTGAGCTAGAATGTTCTTTAATTAGCCATAGAGGTGGTGATTTTTACTTGCTTAATCCGAATAAGCACATAGTTAATAAATCGTATATTCCATTAGATAATTTATCCTTTAAACTTCGGGAGATTATTCATATCAAGTGCAATCCGGACGAATGGGAAATAAAGCTTCAGTTCATCGAATCGCACCAGCTTCTTATCGCGGCAAGCGGTCAGGGGTGGCTGAACGTTGACGGACAGTTCATCGAAATGCGGGAGGGCAACATGTATGTGTGCACACCCGGCCAATTGATTCAAGCCGTGGCACACTCGTTTGATGAACGCGGATTCTATCATTTGCGGTTCGATGTCATTGAGGATGATAAATCAACAGTTGATCCTATGCAGATGGTTAAGCGGGACAGTGTGTTCCCGGTAAAAGGTGAGGTTGCCGCCTCTTCTCCAGTCTCTGTTAACGCATTGTGCGAAAGCATTTGTAACTACCTTCAAAGCGAAGATCAATTGAAACGGTTTCGCAGCCACATTCTCTTTCAAGAGCTTCTGTATCATATCTTGCAGGATGCTCATGTTGTACAGGCAAAGGATTCGGATGCAGCACTTGAATATGTGAAAACCTACATAGAGCAGCATTATCAAGAGGAGTTGTCGATTGAGCAATTGGCCAAGGTGGCGGGAGTCAGCTCCCGCCACTTCATGAGGTTATTCAAGAAAAGATACGGCTGCAGTGCGATCGACTATTTGGCAGCCTTCCGGATCACGCAGGCGCAGCAGCTTATGAGGACAGGAGGAGAATACCGGCTCAAGGATATTGCCCGGCATGTGGGATACCCTGATGATCTTTATTTCCGGCGCAAATTCAAACAGATATCAGGACTCCCGCCAGCCGCATTTATGAGAAACAGCAAGCAAAAAATTGCCGCTTATCACGGGTCGAGCATCGGTCAGTTGCTCCCGCTTCAAGTCACCCCTAGTGCTGCACCATCCGATCATCCCTGGGCAAATTATTATCAGCGAAAATACCAAACGGATCTTGTTCTGCCGCTGAGTACGGATCATTCATTGAAAAGGGACGAGCTTAAGCTCGCTGAGCCTGATTTTATTATCGGAATCGACAGCTTCGTATCTGCCGAGGAGCAGACAAGGATCAGGCAAATCGCACCTGCATTTTTCGTACCCTGGATTGACAACGACTGGCGTGGACATTTGCGCTTGATTGCACAATTTCTGGACAAAACAGCTATAGCAGAAACCTGGCTTGGTAACTATGAGCGCAAAGCCCATTTTGTAAGAGAACAGATTAAGAACACGATCGGAGAAGAAAATCTTCTCATCCTTAGAATCACTGGAGACCGCTACCATGTTCTGGGCTGTAGGAGCCTGGACGCTGTGTTCTACGACGATCTGCATCTTGTCCCCGCTCGCGGTGTCGATCGTATGAATCCGAATCAGCAGCTGACCCCAGATGAGTTAACGGATTTCTGCCCAGATCGGATATTGCTTATCCTGGACGAAGACCCGCTGTCCCAATCAAGTTGGCGGGATCTTATGCGCTCAGCATCTTGGCGGGAGCTAAAAGCAGTCAGGAACGGGCATGTCGACTTCCTTCCCACATATCCTTGGGTAGAGTATACGGCTTTCACACATGATCTCATCCTCGACGAAGCCCTCAAGCTGTGGCGTAATCGTGCATAAAAAAATGTCGTTATCGTCAATATGCCGAAACTACAAAATCATTTATACTCCATCTATGTGATAATGATAATCAATCTTATTGCGAGGTTGTCATTGGCAAATTAGTTTATAAGAGGAGTATCGGCGAATGAAAAGAAATAAAATAATGATCACGGGACTAGTTATCCTATTGTTAATAATGCTGAGCACGGCATGTGCGGGCAAAAACACAGGATCAGATAATTCCGGCACGGCATCCGGAGACTCTGCTGAAACAAGCGCAAGTGCATCCGATAATAAGCAGCGTGTTGTAAAAAGTACAAACGGAGACATCCGAATTCCTACAGAACCTAAAAGGGTTATTGGTCTTTCAGTCGTGTATCCCGAGTTCTTATATGCTCTTGGTGTGACACCGGTTGCCGTTCAGAATTACCATCAGGATTTCCCTTCTTATTTAGAAGAAGGATTAAAAGATGCATTGAAAACCGGGATTGCCGAAACCCCTAACTTTGAAGCCATATTGTCTGCTAAACCGGACCTCATTATTGCACCCGTGTGGTGGTCCGAAAAGGATTATGAGCAGCTTTCCAAAATTGCACCAACCGTGCTTTTGCCACAACGGGATCATTGGCGTGAGGAATTACTCGATATTGCTGAGGTTCTAGACAAGAAGGAACAAGCTGAGCAGGTCATTGAAGATTTGCACCAGCAAGAAGCCGACGCCAAGGCTAAACTAGATACTCTTGTTGGCAACGAAACTGTAATGTATATGATGATTATGGCAGATCAACTGATTATTTATGGAGAAAATATCGATCGGGGCAGCTTCATCCATAAAGTGTTAGGCTTGTCACCCGTTAAGGAATTCCCGCAAAATGAAAAGAGCATTTCGATTTCATTAGAGAAAATCCCCGATTATAATCCTGATCATATCATTCTGCAGCTTGATGACGAGTCCAACGAAAAAGTTCAGAACAGGTATAAAGAAATGCTGGACAGCTCGCTCTGGAAAAATATGACGGCCGTGAAGAAAAACCAGATATACATGATGAATGGCAAAGAATGGTTCAATCTGGGGATGTCTCCTTTGGCAGACAGTAGTGCAATTAACGATGTACTTGATGCGTTTGAGAAGAAAGGGAATGAGTAAGGTGACGGTGACAGGTGGTGGAGCGGATGGACTTTAAGCAATTGGAAGACAAGTATTTCCTGACCCTGCATGAGCCTTGCAATACCATACTTGCTATGTCAGCATATGATTTACTCCAAGCAGGACATACGTTACTCCTGCTCGATACTTACGGTCCTTATATCAAGTCAGGAGAACGCTCGACCACTGCCGTTTTTTTCTGTACCTGGCTTGGTGAGCTGTGTGCTGCTATGCAGCACATGTTGTTTTGCGGCGAAGAAACCATATTGGAATTGTCATTACGGAATATATCTGTACAATTGTATGATGCAGACACCCAGTACCCTTTGTTTTCATTTAAGATAAACGAAATAAGGCGTATTGAAATTCCGACTGTAGACCGGGAAGCGTGGAGTACGAAGGTACTCCATTCCTTTTACAACGATCTTGTTAGACCGCTAATCGAAATTTTGTCTGCAGTGGCTCAAATAAACGTCATGCAGTTATGGGGGCAAATCACCAATACGTTGTACTCTCGAATGGAAGAGGAACTTGCCGGAGCTTCGTCCATGGAAAGCAGGCTTCAAATCAGTAATCATTATAATATCCTGAAGCAGGGTATCGATCCCAAAGCCTTCGGGCTTCGCAGTAATCCGTTTGATGTGAAGCTGCGGTACATTGAAGACCCGGCTCAAAGCAAACAGAGACTCTTGCTTAAGACAGCCTGCTGCCTTGCTTATCGCTTGGATACCGGGTTCGGATATTGCGATACTTGTCCGCGATTGAATGCAAAGGATCGGGCAGCAAGGTTCCCATCCTGATGTTGCCCTTCACCCTTCCACTAACCCATAAAATCTCAAATCTCCGTCTTTAGTTTCCGCGATGAATATATCGCTCCGTTCCTTGACGCTGTAGATCTTTGTCCCAATGGATAATTGATTGGCCGTGCCATTCTTAAATTCCTTGCCATCTCCGGACTGTTCAATAATTTCCGTTACATACTGATCTTTATGAAGTTCTAATTCATCCACCCATGGAATCCCAGAGTTATAAATGATATCCGAGAACATAAAGATGTTCGCATTGGAATTGTCAGACAGAACATCTTCCGCAGTTGGATTGGATGTGCTCCATTCCCGGCTGACTGAACTTTTGTTGGAATTACAACCAGCTATAACAAACATGAAAATGATGGTGAACCATAGGATTGCAATCCGTTTGTTCATTTTGTCCTCCCCTGAGCTGCTAAAGTATTGGGTGCGGCTCCCTTTCTGTCATTCTCCAAACGTAAGAACCAATTGAAACTCCCCATCTTCAAGTGCGGCGCCAAGGCTCCCCCCCTGCTTCTCTACCAGTTGTTTCACGATGGACAAGCCGAGGCCCAGTTGGCCGCTTGCTCTGGAGTGATCACTGGTATAGGTTCGCTCGAACAGCTTGGGAAGATCCTGTTCGTGGATATGATCGGTGTCATTCGCAAAAATAATCATTACTTTGTGATCCTCTGTAAATAAAGAAATTGTAAGCCGGTTTTTGGCATACCTAAGCACGTTCTGCAGCACATTGGAGAAAATTCGGATCATGGCTTTCTCATCCAGCCAGATCGTCCGCACCGCTTCATCCAAGTTCAGCTGAACTTCAATGTTCTTCTGCACAAGGTCCGTATGGAACGCGAGAATTACTTCGCTCAACAAGCTGTACAGATAGAGGGGCTGCATATCCATAGGATAGTCCCCGGACTCCAGACTGGACAATTCATAGAACGACTCCACAATGTTGTTCATCACCGTCATTTTATGCAGAATAATGTCCAGGTACTCCTGCCGCTCCGCTATTGGGATTGCCGGGTCCTTCAGCAGATTGGCGTAGCCTTGCATTGAAGTAAGAGGTGTCCGCAAATCGTGAGAAATGTTGGCGATTTCCTGCTTGATTGCAAGCTCTCTCGATTGATGGGTCACTTGTTCTTTCCTGCGCTGATCGAGCTGCCGGTTAATGGCAACCACCAGCTGCTCCATCTCACGTCCCGGCAAAGGCAGCTTTACGTTCAGGTGCTGCGTGGGAGGATGGTCTACTTCTGCCAGCTGTTTTCGTACTTGCATAATGCTCCGCCGCTGCAGTATATAGGGAATAAGAAACAAAGCAGCCGTTAAGGCAGCCGTTATGACGAGAGCTAGATGCATGTTCCTTATCCCCTCCTGGACCTATAGTCAGAACTCTTCTTTCTTGAACAGATATAGCCCTAGCGTATAAAAGACCAGCGTATAGACCGCCCCCACTGCCCACGGTTCCCAGGCTGCATAGCCCATATCTTCATAGGCATTGAGCAAATAATAAGCGGGTCCATGACTATGCAGCCACGCTGCCCATGTAAATCTGCCTTGGAGGTAACCCAGAATATAATGTGGCAGGAAATAGATGAGCAGGTAGGCGATGAGCAGCTGTGCATTTTTCTTCATGATGGCAGCAAGACAGTAGTAGGTTGTGATTCCTGCAATCATGAGGGGCAGCATGTTAACCAGCATCCTCATATATTCCGTGAGTGCATGATCAACATTGCGAACCATCAGGGTAGTTCCCAGAAGCAAGGACACTCCCACCAGTACAAGAGCGAACAAGAAGAACCCTGCCATTGTAATCAGCAGTTTGGCTGTATAGATGGTTTGCCTGCTGTAGCCATAAGCTACCGTATTCTTAAGCACATTCTTATTGTCGCCCATAACGATCAGCGGAAAGATGAAGAGCAATACGAACACAACCGACATCATGCTTAGGACATTGCGGTAGAAGAATCGTTCATTCCCGTAGGGGAAATTAGGCTCTGACTGCTGAAAGGCATACAGGGTGACAGCCGCGCCAACCATTAGCAGGATATAGAGCAAGCCGGATAAATAATAGTTTCGGGTCCGGACGAAACGATACTGCTCGCTTTTCATCAGATTAAGCATCACGTTCACCTCCCAGCAGACTCAGGTAGTATTCTTCCAGGTCTCCTCCCGTGACATTTATCGAAAATACACCGATACCCTGACTATAGAGTACCCGGTTAATTTGATCGGTCTTGTCCATACCGCCAAACAGCTGAATGTGATGATCCGGCAGGATTCGATAAGGGATGTCCGGGAAGTGCTTTTCCAGAATCGGAGCGGCTTTACCGCTGTCATTCACAACCAGCTCGACGGTTTTTCTGGTTTTGTTCAGCAGTTCCTCTGCCGTCAGCTGCTCAACAATCCGTCCCTGATCCATAAAAACATACCGGGTAGCCACGCTCTGTAATTCAGATAACACATGACTTGAGATTAAGATCGTCACCTTTTTTTCCTCATTCAAGGTCTGAATAAGCTGACGGATCTCCGCCTTCCCTTCCGGATCCAAACCATTAGTAGGTTCATCCAGAAGCAGAAATGTCGGATGGGTCATCAGGGCAAGCGCCAGTCCCAGCCGCTGCTTCATCCCGAGGGAAAACGCCTTAAATTTCTTCTTGCCGGTAGTAAGAAGCTTCACTCCCTTAAGGGCTTGATCGATAGAGGTTTTGCCTGCGATGCCCCGCTGCTGGCGGTAATATTCCAGGTTCTGCCTGGCCGTAAAGTCCGGGAAAAATGCAGGCTCTTCAATGAGCGCACCTATTTTCCGGCGTTCCTGCCTAACCTCGGCAGCTTCACTTTTTCCATACAAAGTGATTTTGCCAGCCGTCGGAAAGACCTGTTCGGTAATACATTTGAATAAGGTAGTTTTACCAGCGCCATTTTTACCAATTACTGCGCAAATATCACCTGCAGCAATGTTCAGGTGGATATTCTGGAGTGCGTGTGATTCCCGGTAGGTTTTACTTAGCCCCTCAATCTCCAGTATACAATGCATCATCGTAATGACTCCCTTGCAATTTGATAATTCAATTGTATCCAGGTCACCCTTAATAAGCTTTAAGCAAAACCTTAAGAAACCTTAAAGAAGTTAAGGCAACATTATTTTGAACCCGATACCCCAAACCGTGCGGATATATTCCTCTTCGGTAACCGCGGCGATTTTGGCCCGCAGGTTGCTGATATGTACATTAATGGTGTTGTCGTCTCCAAGATACGTCCCTTGCCAGATATTCCGGTAGATCTCACTTTTCGAGAAAATCTTATCAGGCTTGGACAGGAGCAGCGCCAGAATTTCGAATTCGTATTTGGTTAAAGTCAGTAATTCGCTGTTCAAGGTCACTTCACGCCGCTGCTTGTCCATAATCAGTTCACGTACACGGATAATTTCTTCGCCAGGATTCACCGCATGCACGTATTGTAGACGTCGAAGCTGTGCCTCCACTCTAGCCATAACTTCTTCCTGATCAAAGGGCTTGGTAATATAATCATCCGCACCTAAACGAAGCAGCCCCACCTTGTCCTCCAGTGTGCTTTTTGCAGAAATGACAATGATCGGAACCGTGGATTGTTCCCGGATTTGCGGAATCAACGTTTCTCCAGGCATTCCCGGCAGCATCAAGTCCATCAGCACCAGCTGGTAGGCTTCAAGCGACAGCCGAAGCGACGCTTCACTTCCCGAAAATGCAGAGACGGCAGTAAGTCCTTCGCCCGTAAGCATGCGGCACAGCAGGCGATTGATATCGGCATCATCTTCTATTACGAGTACTTTGATGTTTGAGTCATCCACTTAGGTTACCTCCAGCTACAATTATGGCCAATTCCAGTTCCTTCTCTGGAAACGTAATTTGCATTGGCTCTACTACTCTATTAATCTTAACGTATTCTGACATCATCCGGTAGACCGGACAAGGGGGAATCGTTCATGGAATGGGACAACGTATTCGGAATCAGTTATCAGAAGCAGCCTGGCCTAACGGAAGCAGAGCTGGAGCAATTTATACAGAGCTGGCACAAACCGCTGACGGAGCCGGAAATCGACGAAATCATCAGCCGGCAGCGCAATCCCTTCCCGGTTGCCCATCCGCTGCATGCGCAGTACGCTCCGTTTGACCCCGGCTTATGGTCCATCCCGCACAAAGCGCTGCCTGCAAGTTATCTGGACTTTCTGTGTTATTCCAATGGCGGGGAGTTTGTGAACGGGGAACGCTACTTTCAGTTTTTTAGCGCGGCTGAATTAAGACCCATGCTTCTGGCCTATGAGTTCCCGGAGTATATGCCGGGAGCGGTGCCCTTTGCGATGGACGGAAGCGGCAATCATTACATTTGGAATATGCGCATGGAAAGGGATGCTCTGGAATATCCGATTCTTGTATCCCATTCCGGCAACCTCGGCTACGAGGATTCCATTGTTATTGCGGGATCGTTCCCGGAGTTATGCCACGGAACTACTTCAGTGGACGATGAGCTGCACGGGTAGGGTGCAGGCGGAAGAAATAAAAAGCCTGAAATCGTCCCAGCGCTATGCTAAGACGACTTCAGGCTATACTTACAGCTTCTGTCTGAAACTATTCATCAAATAAAATCCATCTTGATCAGCTGCTCAATATGGGAGGGATGATACATCGCCATGCCCGTCTTCATTCTTCGAAACCCTTGTTCCTCGTACCAGGAAACCGTATTGGGATGGGTATACAGCACGACGTTGCAGCCTGCTGTTTCTTCCAGAATCGCAGCAATGATTTGCTTGCCCAAGCCCCTATGATGGTAGGCTTCATCCACTGCAATGTTATACACTGCCGCTTGCGAAATGCCGTCAGACAACGCTCTGCCACAGCCGATAACCTTGCCGCCAGCCAATACAAATACATTGACAGCACTGTTCTCAAAGGCAGTTTGTGTCTGCGCGGGTGTGAAATCCGTTAAGCCAAAACCATTCAATAACCCGGTTACCTGGGTCCAATCGATATTCCCTCTATCTTTTTGAAAAGTATAGGTCATCTTAAATCCCTCTTCTTAAATCGCAAATTCCGGTTCCTGGTCACGGTAGTAATTGGCAAGAAATTGCTTGGTTCTGTCGGATTTCGGATGTGAAAATACTTCCTCCGGCGTTCCGTCCTCCACGATGATACCTTGATCCAGAAATAGCACTCTTGTAGCTACTTTGCGTACAAAGTTCATCTCATGTGACACCAGCAGCATCGTGTTGCCTTCTTCCGCCGCCTTTTTGATCGTGTCCAGCACTTCGCCGACCAGCTCCGGATCGAGTGCGGAGGTTGGCTCGTCAAACAGCAGGATTTTGGGCATCATCGCGAGCGCCCGGGCAATCGCTACCCGCTGCTGCTGCCCGCCGGATAATTGCTTGGGATAATGATGCACCCGGTCAGAGAGTCCAACTTTGGCAAGATGTTGTTCGGCGATTTTCCGTGCTTCCTCTTTGGGAACCTTCTTCACAACTGTTAATCCTTCCATGACATTTTCAAGCGCCGTCTTTTGGCGGAAAAGATTAAACTGCTGGAATACCATTGCCGTGCTTTTTCTAAGCTCAATCACTTCTTTTTTGGATTTCTTAGCCATATCCACCTTGAGATCATCGATCTTAACCGTACCTTCATCCGGTACCTCCAGAAGATTAATGGATCTTAACAACGTAGATTTCCCTGCGCCTGAAGAACCAATTACTGCGACGACATCTCCTTTGGCAATCGTTAAGTTAATGTGATCGAGGACGATACTTTTATGAAATGATTTGGTGAGTCCGTTAATCTCAATCAAGGATCACATCTCCTTTTCTGCGCCGCAGGCTCTTGTAGTCGATGTCCAGACGTTTCTCGAGCAGCGCAATCGCCTGTTCAATCAGGATCGTCATTGCCCAATAAATTAAAGCCAGCGAGCAATAGGATTCAAAAAACCGGAGATTGTTACCGGCCAGTATCCGTGATTGGGCTGTGATCTCAACGACCGAGCAGACGAACGCCAGAGAAGTGCCTTTCATCAGTCCAATCAGGGCATTGCCTAACGTGGGAAGGGCAACGATAAAAGCCTCCGGAATAATGATCCGTCTCAGCACCTGGCCATACGTCATGCCTAGCGATTGCGCGGCTTCAGTCTGTCCTTTATCCACAGACAATAAGGCCGCCCGGATAATCTCAGAGTTGTACGCAGCTTCATTTAACGATAAGGCAAGCAGTACATAAAATATAGAAGAAATCGAATTCACATTGTAGCTTGTATCATGATAGTAATTGTAATATTTCAGAATCAGCGGAATTCCTGCGTACGATAAATATAACTGAATGAGGATCGGTGTCCCGCGGATGAACGAGATGAACACCACACTAATTTGATACAGTCCGGGTATTCTTTTAATCTTGATAATGGCCAGCAGGAGCCCCAGAAGAAGCCCTACCAGCATGGATATAAGCGTCAGTTCAATCGTCACAGGCAAATATTTAAGCAGCTTCGGAATCAGCGTAAATACGAGCTCAATATCAAATATATTCGGCATGGGTACGTCCTTTATTGAAGTTCTGGTGCAAAATCGCCATTTAAGTATTTTTCGCTGATTTTGGAGATGGTGCCGTCCTTGATCAAAGCTTGGATGCGGCTGTTTACATCCTTCGTCAATTGTTCGCTGTTCTTGCCTTTACTGAGTATCAGGTAGCTGTAAGGAACGCCAATCCGGTCCGTATCTTCCTGTGACAACGGGATGGCTTTCAGCTTCAGGCCAAATTCCTTAATATACAGCTGCAGCATCGCTGCATCAATTAAGTTGAAATCATCTGCGCCGCTCTCCACATTTTGCAGGGTTACGGCAAGCTCAGTGTCTGTGTAGTTCAGAACGACCGGCGTTTTCGCGTGTTCCTTGTTGTATTTCTCCAGAGCGACGGTATAATTCACACTTGGGCTTACGGAGGTCTTCTTGCCTTCCAGATCCGCAAAGGATTTAATATCGTCCCGGTCTTCTGCTACGGCGATCACAAACTGATTTTTAAAGATCGGGTCCGAATAAATGTATTTTTCTTTTCGCTCCGCATTGCTGGCAAAATTGTTGGCGCCAATCTGATAGCGGTCCGAGTCCAGTCCGGCAAAGATCGAAGGGAACTCGGTTTTCTCAATATTAATCTCGTATTGGGGCAATCCTTCAAAGATAGCTTTCACGATCTGAATATCGTAACCGTCAATCTCATTATCATCATTTACATATGAGAAGGGTTTCGGCGCACCGCCTGTAGCTATATTGATTGTCGTTTTTTCCTTGTTAGCAGCATTTGCGCCTGCAGCATTCGCCGAAGAGTTATCTTTTCCGTTGCCGCAGCCGGCCACTCCGGCTAATAATACGATTGACGCCAAACCGAGTCCTAATTTTCTCCATGTTGTCATCTTCATTTCCCCCTATATTTCAACCTTATTAATATGCTTTATTTTTGTGCTCTGAATTTATTCTGCGGATCAGCACTTTTGTCTTGTCTGTTCTGCGGTTCTGACCACAGCCCGTCAAAATCAATCTCATTCCAAAACCGTGTATTATAATCAATAAAGATGGTTTCCTTGTTGCCATTCGATTTAGCCAAGTCCCGCAAATACGTATTGTTCTTAAAGGCCGGAATTTGATATAAATCACGGGCATATCCCCATATATTCTTGAAATCGACAATCCGGTTCCGGATCGGGCCCAGGTTCTTGAAATAGTAGGTATCAAAACGGGCCAAGGTTACAAATAAGCGGACATCTGAATCTGTAACATAGTCCCCGAATAAAAATCGTCTGGACTCTAGTCTCTCCTCGATAGCATCAAACGCCGCATACAGATGATTGAAAGCATCGTTATAGGCTTCCAGTGATTGCGCGAACATGGCCTTATACACGCCGTTATTGACATTATCGAACAAGTAATCGTTGTACTTATCAATTTCTGTTCTTAATTCTGCAGGATACAAATCCGGCGCACCTTCTTTGTGGAAGGGGGCAAATTCATTCTCCAAGTAATTCGTCAGCCAGACGTAATCGTTATTCACAACTTTTTGGGTTGTAATGTCAACTACCGCGGGAACCGTAGGTCTTCCTTTATATTCGGGATCACCGTTTGCGTATAAGGTACTTAGGAACTGCTCACCTAATACGGGGTCGGTATTATTGTCATCGTAGACAAATTCCCACCCGAGATTCACTTCATGTTTTCCGTGTCCCACCAGATTAATGCTGATCACGTCTTCTAAACCGAGTAATTCTCTTACGATTGAGGCACGGTTGGACCAATGGCAGCCTTTCGCCCAGATCAGACGGTAACGTCCGGCTTCAACAGGCAGCTTGCCTTCTCCCTCTCCAAAGGGGGTAGTGAAGTGGTTTTTCTGACGGACAAAAAATCCCTTGTCATCGATTTCATGCTCCGTTTCCTTCGGTCTTATGCGTACATTCGTTTTTTGGGTCATCTACTTTCCCTCGCCATCTATTATTTATTGTTTTACAGCTCAAACTTTTGGGCTCTCCCGTGCTCCGTATGCCAGCCGGTCAGATCTGGTCCTTTGGGCAGGATTTTGGAGAATGTGCGGTTAGGGTCATTGGTGATGGATAAATGATAATGCTTTTTAATGGCTTCAAAATCAGTAGTGTCACCAAAGCCGGGAGTTTGGTATAAATCCCGGGCATATCCCCATAAGTTCGGAAATTCAACCAGACGATTGCGGTTTACTCTGAAAGCTGTGTTATAAGCAATATCAAACCGGGCCAGCGTTACATACAAGCGGACATCTGCATCGGTTAATTGATTGCCGAATAAATATCGCTGCGCCGCCAGCCGCACCTCCAGCTCATCCAGTAATTGAAATACACCGTCAAATGCCTGCTCGTAGGCTTCCTGAGAACGGGCAAACCCCGCTTTATATACCCCATTATTGATGCCGTGGAAAATACGTTCGTTCAGCTCACGGATCTCGGGCTGCAGCACTTCCGGGAATAAATCCGGTGCACCCTCTTTATGAAGTGGTTTCCAGGCGGTCTCCAAGTAGTAAGTCAATTCATGGTAGTCGTTATTGACCACCTTCTTGGAGGCAATATCGACTACAGCCGGAACCGTAGGTCTGCCTGTGTATTCAGGATCACTATTGAAATACACTTCACTGATATAGTGAATTCCCAAGACCGGGTCCACATTCTCTTCATCCAGTGTAAATGCCCAGTCCACCCGATCTATGATTGGCCGCAGCGGGTCCGCAGTGCCAACACTTATGGCATTTTCAAGTCCAAGCAGCTTCCTCACAATAACGGAACGGTGCGCCCAAGGGCAGACTGGAGCCCACAATATCCGGTAACGGCCCGCTTCTACAGGGAGTTCCCCTTCACCGCTGCCAAACGGAGTCGTGAATTGGTTGCCCTGCCGTTTAAAGGCGCCTGTTTGTTCAATTTCCGCAAGCTTGCTTGTCATCCACGTTTCCCTCCTCTTTCGCTTATTGAAATCTGTTTCGGTCATGGGATTCATTCCAAATCGACACATCAGGACCTTTGCCCAGAATTTGATATGGATTTTCTGCATGATTTCCAAGCTGATAACCTCTTTTTATAGCTTCAAAATCTGTGGTGTCCCCGAAGCCCGGTGTCTGATACAAATCCTTGGCATAATTCCAAAGGTTCGGAAAGTCAACGATCCGGTTGCGGTTCGTCCGGAACACAGAGTAATAAGCCACATCAAACCGCGCCAGTGTCACATAGAGCCGGACATCTGCGTCGGTAATTTGATCTCCCAACAAGTACCGCCGGGTTGAAAGTCTTTCTTCCAATTGATCCAGTCTGGCGAACAGGACATCATACGCTTGTTCATAAGCCTGCTGGGATTTGGCAAAGCCGGCTTTGTACACCCCGTTGTTCACTTCATGAAAAAGAATGTCATTCAGCGCATCAATGCCGGTTCTTAATGCTTCCGGATATAGATCAGGCGCCCCCGCTTTATGAAATGGCTTAAAGGCAGTTTCGAAGTAATTGGTTAATCTGAAGTAATCATTATTGACTACCTTTCTCGTAGTTACATCCACTACAGCAGGCACCGTTGCTCTGCCGCTGTATTCCGGATCGGTCTCCGCATAAATTTCAGGCAAGTAACGGATGCCCAGCAGTGGATCAACGCCGCCTTCATCCAATGAGAATTCCCAGCCGTTCTCCGTTCGTACAGGACTCGCAGTCCCCAGGCTTATGACCTCCTGCAAGCCCAGCAATTCACGTACAATTACAGCGCGATGCGCCCAGGGGCAAATTCTTGCCCACAGCAAGCGATAACGTCCTGCCTCAGCGGGCAGCTCGCCCGGTCCCTCGCCAAAAGGAGTAGTAAAGCGGTTTTTCTGGCGGTTAAAGGCCCCATCCTTAGTAATTTCATTGGCATCCTCGTGGTTCACAATATGTGTATCGAGGATTGTATTTTCTTGGGCCATAATGTCCTTCCTCTCTTCAACTGATTTCTTTTTCTGTATACACAATGGGGATCGCGGACTTTATGATGATTTCTGGCCTTGCGATATAGCCTAAGCTCTCATAGAAACCTACCGCTTGTTGTTGACTTGTAATCACAATCTTGTGAATGCCAAGTTCTCTGATCCAGTTCTCCGCAGCATCTATGAGAATCCGGCCATACCCCTTGTTCTGAAATTCCGGAATTACCCCTACCCTGTCAATCTTGGCATACTCTTCTTGGGTTAAATTAATGCGAGCTGTGGCAACCGCAGTTTGGTTCTCCTCCAGCAAGAGATAACAGTACCTCTCCCCATACACTTCATCGAACTCTAATTCTTTGGGAATTCCCTGGCCGTTCACAAAGGTTCGAGTTCTTACTTCATAGACGCCTGCTAGCTGCCAGACAGAATCCACCCTGTAAATTTCCGTCATCTCTCTCCCCCTTGAAATACACTTACATATCCATGTAAGTTAATTGAAATAATACTACTATAATTCCTATCTACTAACTGTGATTAATGTCATTATTAAAAATCAGCATACAAAAAAGGCACTAACGCGGGTTAGTGCCTTTGTAAGCTCTTATGTACCTTGTAGTCAAGTTTATAGCCATCTCTTAAAGCTTTTATGGAATACTTCAATCTGATGCTTTTCTGCCCATGCCTTCAGCGCTTTCATCCCCTGGTCTTCTTTTTCCGCAAAGGAGAAACAGGACTTATACGGTACAAAAACATTTCCATTCGGTTTAATTCCGACTACGGGCTTGAAATACCCTTTAATATACACAGCTTTGGTTTTCTCGGCTTCAATGGTCAAATCTTTTAACATGATTGCACCAGGTTTCAGCTCAATATTCATAATCTGCCTGGCTGTGAAAACACGTTGCAGCAAAACCCCTATGATGGTAAGACAGAAGATACTCCAAACATACGCGAAATAAAGTGAAAAGCTCCCTTCTTCCGATAAATAGAGCATTGAAAAGATCGCAATTCCCATCGACACACATAGCGATATAGTCATCATAAGCTCCGCAGGACGTCTGCCTTTATATACCTCTACCGGGTCCATACCTTCACCTCATTCTTTTAATATCCTTGTTAAACCAATGAATATAACCACAACGGTGACAAGTTAAGGTGTTCGCGGAACGGTTGGCAAAATCAAGGTTCAAAAAACTTAAGAAAGCTGTATTCAGCTGCGCGTATCCATGCTCGAATTTATCATATTGGCAATGAACACATGTGACATAAATTCCATTGGCCTGATAATAACCGGGACCTGTTGATTCCTTAATATTCTTGGCAAACAGCTTAAAGAACCTTTTCGCCTCATTTGGCATAGCAGTTATCCTCCAATTAAACATAGCTTTATATATACATACGCTTCCGTTATTTGGGAAGTTTCGATACTTGCCTCATATAAGTAATCATAACCAGCTGAAGAGCAAGCCTAAGAGTTCATTTTCCCCGGGAAAATATTAAGTCCATGCAAAAGAGGGTCTCCAGCCATTTCTGGCTTGGAACCCCTCTTTTTCAATCTATCTAGTTGTTGCTCTCCTGCGCTCCCGGCTTCATTCGATGTTTGCGGTAATCGCCTGGTGTGACACCGACAACCCGTTTGAACACCCGTCCAAAGGTAATGGAGCTGGTATAGCCGAGCTTTTGGGCAATATCCTGTAAATTATCACTTGTTGTCGCGAGCAAATATTCCGCCCGCTGCATCCGGAGCTGCGTCAGGAAGTCTACGAATTTCATATTAAATTCTTCCTTGAACAGGTGACTGGCATATTTGCCCGAGATTTGAAACCGGTCGCTCAGATGCTTAAGAGATAAATCGGGATTCTCAAAATTCTCCTCAATATATATCTTCATTTCGCTGATCATCGCCCGGTAGCTTTTGGATTCATTCACTGATACATAAATCCGGTAAATTTCAGCGAGCCACTTCAGCATTACGGTTTGAACCTGCGTCAGAGTGGTCTGCGCCTCAATTTCACTATAATATCCCTGCAGGCTGGGTTCTCCGAAAATTCTGCGTAGGCTGTCCGACAGTTGACCCAGCTCACGGTCCAGCATTTGAATCAGCGTGTGCAGCAGCATATGGATATCTTCATCCTTGACCTGATCCTCGCTGAACCAGACAAACAGCTCATCCACCCGCCGCCGCCAGTTCTCATCTGCAATCCGGAATTCCCGCACGATTTCGCCCAGCATCTGCAAAAACTTGTAAGATTGCAGCGTCGACCGGTCCGGAAGGCTGTCACTCAGCACGACCATATCTCTGCCGAGTGACAACTTATGCTGCAGGGCTGTCTCCGCCACCGTGCAGGATTTTGAAATAGCATCCAATCCATCTACAACCGGTCCCACAGCGAACGTCAGCGACAGCCCCAAGTTATCACTCACCCATCTCAGACATCTTTCTGCCAGTATTCTAAGCATGTTTTTGTCCGCACTCAAATCCTCGCTGCAGCCAATCATCAGCCCAATCCGGTTGCCGCTCACCCATTCTGCCCAACCCTGCAAGCCTTCATCGCCCGCAAGCTCCTGGAACAGATTCATGAGCGTCAGTTTGAGCATATTCTGCTCCTTAGCCGGATATTTCTGGCGAAAATCATCGTATTGATTAATTTCAGCGGCAATATAGGCGAATTGCACGGCCCCTACGGCGAAGGGTTTAAACCGCTCCAGCTTGTCCTCCAGGAAAGCGACGCGTTCGCCTTCGATTAAATCCAAAAAAAGCTGACGCCGCTGCACCAGCAGGTTCTCATCATGCTGCTTTTGATAGTCCATCGTTTGATTAATCAGCGTTTCCAGCGCCTGATCAATCAGCACAAGCTCATTCCGTGAAGTGCTGTCGAGACTTTCCTCCCGGAACTGCAGTGCTTGAATCCGGTTCATCATTGCTTTGATCGGCCGGTAGTTTTTGCGGGTGATATACAGAATATAGAGTGTTCCCAGAACAACGGTCAGAACACCGATGATAATCCAGAGGTAAGAAACGACGGACATCCAGGCGAAAAGCTCGCCTGCGCGGATTCCGCTCTCAAAGGTCCAGCCTACATTGTCGGAACGGATTCGGGTAAGCACACTGCCCTCCGGAATATCATTCTCCCGGTGAGCGGCATAGATTAAGTCCCCCTGATCATCCACCACCCGCATGAAGGATACCTGGCCGCCCGTCATATCATCAATCATACGTTCGATCCGGTACATGCTCAGGTTCACAACAATCATACCTTCCGCCCCGAATGGCAGCGGCAGCTGCCTGGACATACTGATGACCTGCACCGTTTGGTCGGAGTTGAAGAGCCGGAGGGGACGGACATCGCTCCAGTTCCGTTCATTGCTGCCCGTCAGAGCCTGATTCAAATAATCACGGTCTGCAAAAACATCCCTGTCCACCAGACCGTTCAGGGTCAGCACTTTTTCGTCCCATTTACGATAGATATAGATGGAATCGATCAGTTGGTTGCGGTAAAGTACTCCCCTCATGTCTTTCACGGAACTGTACAGGCGGGTACGGTCACCTTCGTCGCTCAGCCCGCTCAGAAAATCGCTGTAGCCGTGGTTGGTCTCCATCTCCTGAAGCACGGATAGCTCCACCTCACTTAAAGCATTCTGCAAGGTGTCCACTACATATCCAGTAGAGATCCGGTTGGCCTTATTGGTTTCGCTGCGTGAAAGTTCACCTACAATCAGAAAGGAAAGAAAGATCAGGATCGACACGGTCAGCAAAAAGATCGGGAAATAGGAGAACATCATTCTGCTCGACCAGTTCCGCTTCATATGTACTCCCCGCCCCTCTTGAATGGAATCCGAGAAATGCCGCCTGATGTCTGACATAAAACTCAAGATGACAATTTCGATTTTCGGTTTATCCAATATAACATGCCTGCGCCGATAAGTGCACTAACCGTACAAGCCAAATACATCATCTGCGCGCCTCCGGAATAAAACAAATAGCCGTTCAACAGATTCCCGACGATTCCCCCAAGACCTGAAAATACCATATTGAACACACTTTGACCTGTCGCCTGCATTTTTTTGCCGGAGGCCTGGGCCACATATTCAACAGCCGCAACATAGAACAGCCCGAAGGATAAACCGTGCAGTACTTGAATGCCAACCATGACCGCCGGTACAGGAAACAGCCACTGAATGCCCCAGCGCAGCGCGTAGAAAAACGCAGCCAGCAGCAGGGTGCGTTCATGGCCGATGCTCCTGAGAATTCTGGCCGCGAGCAGCATGGAAGGAATGTTCGTCAACGAGGCGAGCAATAGCGCAGTGCCGACCAGAGAATAGCTGCCTCCGGCATCCTGAAAGGCCAGGACAAAAAATGAATTATACGCAGTAAGCGTCTGGTTCACAAAAAAGCAGGCCACCAGAAACATCAGAAACAGACGGTTCCCCAGCAGCTCCCTGATCCCTTGTGTAAGTGAAATCGCAGAAGCATTCCTTTCGGTACTGCGTGACAATGTCAGAACCGTAGCCGCCCCCGCAAGACTTAAAGCAAGAAACGGCATCCATAGCTGGGATATCCCGAATCTCGACAGATAGAGCCCGCCGGCATAACCGCCCAGCGCTGTACCCAGACTGCCCAGGCTGCGGATCGTCCCATAGGAAGTACGGCCTTTTTGTGCTGCGGAAACCGCATAGGAGTCGGCGACCGGGCTTTGTGTAGACTGAAAGATAATGGATAGGAAATAGGCCATAATAATCACCGCAACATATTTGAATCCGTAGAAAAAGGACAGGCTAGCCGGTACGCATATACTGAGCAGCAGCACCAGCTTCGTCTGGCGGTACCGGTCAACCAAAAGGCCCCAAACCGGCTGTACGATGATAGACAGAAGGGTGCCTATCGACATTAGCACACCGACAAGATTGGCTCCGATACCCTGGTGTACAAACAGGGTGGTCAAATAAGGATTAAACAGACCGCCAGCCAGTCCGGTCAACAAATATAATAAGCGGAGCTTAAGCAGTTCCGTTCTGGCTTCCAATGGTATTATCGCCGTATTCTCCATGGTGCATTCTTCCTTTACCACAAGATATTTGCAGCGGCTGCTACCGCTCCAACCGCACCAGCCGTGTTGCCCAGCTTTGCCGCTTCCAGGTCAACCGGATACGGCAGATAGGCATTTACCCGGTTGCGAATTTCATTCATATAATAATCACCGGAAGCAGCAACACCGCCTCCAAGTACGACAAGCTGCGGATTCAGCAGCACCACAGCGCTGGCAATCCCTGCCGCCAGATGCTCCAGAGGCTTGTCCATGATCTCCAGCGCGGCGTAATCCCCCTCCGCCGCTGCTTGCAGCACATGCCGGGTTTCTATCTCCTCGGGCTTGCCCCCGGCAAGCGTCAGAATCCGCGAAGCAGGCAGGGCCGCAGGATCGGCAAAGCGGGCTCTGGCCAGTGCCGTGATGCCGCTGCCTGACGCAACAGCTTCGAGCGGCCCGAAGTCAGCTCCTGAAGCGGAGCCCCTGCTGCGGGCAAGCCCGACATCAACGACCATATACCCGGCTTCGCCCGCTGCATTATTCGCTCCCTTATATAGCCGGCCATTCAGCAGCATCGCACTTCCGATGCCTGTACCGACCGTCACCATCAGCACATGTTTTTTTCCCGCAGCGGCACCTTTCCAGCATTCTCCAAGCAGTGCCAGATTAACATCGTTGTCCAGATACAGCCGCCCTTCATAATAACGGCGGATATCCGGCCGGATATCCGCCACCGGCCAGGGCAGAGCCGGAGCCTGGCTCAACTGGCCTTCTGTGTCACCAATCACCCCCGGGAATCCAATACCGATCCCTTCCAACTGCTTCAGGGTTAGCGAAATCCCTTGCAGCAGATGCTTCAGTTCAACAAACAGCCAGTCAAAAAAAAGCCCGGGCGAGCCATGGGCAGCTGTGCTTCTGCGCTCCAGCAAGAGAATATCGCCGTTTGCACCCGTAATGCAGAACATAGTCTTCGTGCCGCCAACATCAATTCCCGCCTGATAACCGGTCAATTCCTGTGCTGCCATTCACTTCGCCCCCCTTTTCTTATCCATTTAGAAAAAAGATAGACCCCGCCATTTGCTTGAGGTCTATCTGCACAGGCCTTCCTCTATCAAAAAATTGGGTCGATCCCAAGCGTAAAGCTCATGCTCTGTTTCCCTTCTGCCGGATGGTACACATAAACAATCTCCAGAAGCTTCTCCTGCTCATGCCGTATCACGAATGGCTTTGGTGCTTCAGCAGCCACCTTGCAGGACAAACCCGGGAATGTCCAGTGCTGAGGGGTAATTTGGGCAGCGGACAATCCGGAGCCGCTAATTTCAAATACCACCTCAATCTCAAGCTCCGTTTCCAGCCGGACCTCAACCGCCAGCAGATCCTTTTCCACTGCCGCTTCAAAGGTCATCCCACGCAAATGGGAGTTCCAGCTTTTGCCCTTCTCCCTGCGGATTAAGCGCAAATAATAAGGGACTCCGTCCGGAGTTTTCCAGTGAATGGTTGCCGGATGCATCTGCCCGTTCGTATTGCGGCTCCCCGACATCGCGCCGATCATCCGGTTCTGCTCAATCCATGCCGATGCAGTACAAAGATTGCGGTTCTCGTCAGGCTTGTCTCTTTCGCAGAGCTCACGGAACTGCTTCTCCACTCTGCGGTCTCCCCCATGCGCCATAAACTGCGACATCAGCTCCGCAGGGATGTCTGCACCAACCAATGCGATGAGCGGATCATGGCTCGTCTCACAGTTGACCCCGGCCAAATGTTCATATCCTTCTCCCAGTGCCAGGTACAGAAAGACACCGATAGAGCTGTGACCTGTCATCTCCATTTCATAGGCACGGGAGAACGGACCGGACAGATTCTCCAGAACCGGATTATAGAATAACGCAATATTCTCCCAAAGTCCCCGCTCAAGGGTATGGCCTATTGTCTTGAATGTCATTGAACGTCCATAGACTCTCCACATTCCCAGCACTGTAAGATCCACACCGTAATAGGTAGTTGTATTGAATTCCGCAAAGGACCCGAACTCCTCAAAAGCAGCCAGGAACTTCACCGCTTCCCTGTCTCCATGGGCTATCCATGCTGTATTCTCCAACCGGTATCCATAGTAATGAACAATAAATATATGCATCAGCTCGATATTGGAATTCATTGGTATTGCATCAGATAAACGCCTGTCGATTGAAGCCGAGACCGCTATGCGCATAGATTCATCCATTCGCTGAACCAGTCCGCCAGGCAGTACATTTGCAAATTGATCCAGGATTACTGCAAAAGTGCTGGCAATAAACTCCCGCCAATTGGGATCATAACTCTTCCACACCGGAGGGATAACGTCATCCACCGAGGCTTGCAGGCACTTTCTAATCGCCCGATCATCCAGTCCCGGCAGCGCCTGACCCGCTTCCCGGGAAAGATTCAGGCTAAGCTGCTTTCCGATCTTCTCTGTAGTCTCACTCAGGAAAAAGGCAAAGCCGGGTGCGAATGTCTTCCACGCATAATTGCCTGCAGGAGGCAGAGCCGCCTGGGGTGAAACGCGGAACGTGCCGTGATAGATCTCATCCGGGCAATTAAACTGTAAATCCATCACCCGGTCCAGCAAGCTGCAGGCCCGCTGGACATCACCGGTGCCGCTTCTGAGAAGCAGCCCAAGCGCATAGTGGGCACTGCTGCGTGTATTATGCCGGTCATTCTGTTCTTCATCTCTGAGCAGCCCCATCCCTTCGTCATAGAGCGAATCCATCAGCGTCACGGACTGAAGCAGCAGGTGGCGCTGCCTATCCGTAAACCTCTCCATCATTGTCCGGGTCATTATTCCTCCTCCTTTTCAGCTTAGCCCTTGACCGCACCCACCATCATGCCGCTGATAAAAAAGCGCTGCAGGAACGGGTATACGATCAGAATCGGAACGGTGGAGAAAATAACACTGGCCGCCTTCAAGCTCTCAGGCATCAGTTGGGCCATGCCGAGACCCTCCTGCTGCATCAGCTCGCTTACCTGATTGTTCTGTATCATCTGATACAGCTTCAATTGCAGCGGATATAAATCAGGTCTGTTGATATACATTAGAGCATCCTGGAAGCCGTTCCAGCGGCCCACGGCATAGAACAGGCTAAGAGTAGCAAGCGACGGCAGCGACAGTGGAAGGATAATGCGGAACAGGGTGCCCAGGTGAGTAGTACCATCAATTTCTGCCGCCTCCTCCAAGCTTTTGGGAATGCTGTTCAGGAAGGAGATCAGAATGATCATATAGAAGGGACTGATTAATCCGGGCAGTACCAACGCCCAAATCGTATCGAGGAGATGGAGATTCCGCACCAGGATATAATCCGGAATGATCCCCCCGCTGAAGAACATGGTAATTACGATAATCAGCATGAACCATTTTCGTCCTCGCAGATCCTTTTTAGACAAGGAGTACGCAACAGCTATTGTCATGGCCATAGACAGCACTGTAGCCAGAATAGTCAGGATGATCGTGAAACCCAGGGAGCGGATCATGGACATATCAGAGAAGACCTTGGTATACGCTTCAACATTAAATTCCTTTGGGAAAAAGGTCACCAGCCCCGACATAATCGGGCGGCTAGAGCTTAAAGAAATGGCTACAATATGAATAAAAGGCATTAGGCACAGCAGGATTACAGCAACAATAATCAGGACATTAAGGACATCAAATATCCGGTTGGATGCGCGCTCGCTCATTCTATTTTCCCCCTTAGTCTCTATTTCGTCCGGTCAGGTCTAAAGTATGCTCTCATCCGCCAGTTTCTTGGATGTATAGTTTGCACCGAGCAGGAAAACAAGTCCTACCAGTGCCTGGAACAACCCTACAGCTGTAGCCAGCGAAATTTGTCCCGATTCAATACCCACGCGGTAAACAAAGGTGCTCAGCACCTCGGAGTAATCCCGGACGGCCACATTGCCGACGATAAACGGACGGTCAAAGCCGATGGAGATCATATTTCCCAGGTTGATAATGAGCAGTGTGGCAATGGTTGTTTTGATACCCGGCAAGGAGATATGCAGGATTTTCTTGAACCGTCCCGCACCGTCCACCTCGGCAGCTTCAAACAATTCCTTGTTGATCCCGGTCAATGCCGCCAGGTACAGGATGGTTCCCCAGCCCGCGCTCTGCCATACGCCGACCAGCAAATAAGTAATCAGCCAGTAATTTTTGTCCGAGAGAAATGGAATGGCCTCCAGCCCCAGCCCGGTAACCACATTATTAATGAACCCCGATTCGGTGCCGAATACCTGCAGCACAATCCCGCCGATAATCACCCACGAAATGAAATGGGGAATATAAAGGATGGTCTGGGCAAGCTTTTTGAACCAGCCAATCCGCAGCTCATAGAGCAAAATGGCCAAAATTAACGGAGCCGGAAAAGAGACGATCAGATCCAGCAGATTAAGCAGCAGCGTGTTGCGCAGCGCCTTGTAGAAATCATTGTTATGAAATACTTCGCGGAAAATGTCCAGTCCGACCCATTCGCTGCCGCCGATGCCCTGGAAAAAGTTGAATTCTTTAAAGGCAATC
The DNA here is from genome assembly GCF_038002865.1 of Paenibacillus sp. FSL H3-0321. Lineage (NCBI taxonomy): Bacteria > Bacillati > Bacillota > Bacilli > Caryophanales > Paenibacillaceae > Paenibacillus > Paenibacillus sp. FSL H3-0321. The sequence continues at coordinate 1,243,670 of NZ_JBBODH010000001.1, forward strand.
TGCACGCCGTACATCGGGCCATATTTAAAAATCAGGAAGTAAATGACCGGCAGGACAAGCAGAGCGTATAGTTGCCAGTTTCTGCGTAGATAAACGGTGTTCTTCACTGCCTTCACCCTCCTTCTCTGTGTACGGCCGGCAGGTGGAAGAGACGAGACTTTTCCCGCCCCTTCCACCAGAGCAAGCCGTCATCTGTTGCTTTTATTTAGAAGTCATTTCTTTGTAAGCTGCGGTACGTTCATCCTGAATAGCCTGCCCTCCACTGGACATGTAATCTTTAATCATAGAATCATAAGTGCTGTCGAATTGCTCCGGCTTGATCATCGTCAGCTTGACAATGATTTCCTGGAACTTATCGGCCAGTGTTGTTCCATATTTCGCTTCCGCCTCAATGGGATGATCAAAGCGCACCGGCTGAATTTTATCGACATTGGAGATTTCTACGGATTTGCGCATGTCTGCCTGGAATTTCTCAGGTGTCTGGGCGATGTATGCCGCTTCATTCTTAGCATCGTCACCGGCGAATTTGCCGTTTACAATGATCGCGATGTCGCCAAAGTTATACAGCCGATCCGTCACTTCCTGAGTTGCATCCGCCTTAACCACCGGCACACCATCAACCAATGTGTAGTTTTCATTCTCCACACCGAACTGAACATCGAACAGGTTTGTTCCCGAAGCCATCCAGTCCAAATATTTCAGTGCAGCTACAGCATTGCTGCTGGATTTCGGGATCATGACATACATAGCGTTAGGGGCATAAGCCGGCTTGGCATGTTTACCTTCAGCATTAGTGAATACATCCACCGGCGTCATCGAAGCACCTGGAACATTACTCTGCAAATTCTCATAGAAATCATTCCAGGTGAAGTACGGCTCTCCCGCATCTTCCGTATAGAAACCAATCTGGCCGTTCTGCAAATTCTGCCACAGTTGCTTCTTATCCTTGTCCAGCCCGAAATCCTTGCTCATCAGGCCTTCATTATATAGTTTATTCATAAATTTCAGCGCATCTTTGAAGCCTGGAAGCAGGGTCGGGTAATCGCTGGACCCCAGCTGCTGGGTCAGAGTGTAGCGTTGCTCATCAGTGAGCGGCTCGATGAATGACCAGATCAGCGGCTCAACTTGTGCGGCAGCGAGACTCACACCGAATGGAATGACTTTCCCACCGGTTCCACCCGGATCTTTATCCTTGAAGGCTTTCAGAGTGGTGTACAGCTCTTCTGTAGTCTGCGGCACCGGCAGCCCCAGCTTGTCCAGCCAGTCCTGTCGGATATATCCGGCGTACTTGCCAAGTACAAGTCTTCTGCCCGGCAGAGCAAATTGCTGACCCTTATATTGTCCGTAGGCTAAAGTATCCTCGCCCAGAAACTCTTTGAGGTTGGGTGCATATTGATCGATCAGTTCTGTAAGGTCTGTAAGCCCGCCCTGCTCCGCATATCGGTTGAACGTTCCCGAATCATAGGTAAAGACAATGTCTGGCACTTCGCTTTTACTGGCCATTAATACATTCAGCTTCTGGATTTCTTCCGAACGGGGGACTGGGACAAACTCTACATTAATATTGTTCGGCTTGCCGAACCGCTCTTGTACAAGTCTCGTTAAATAACTGTCTGAGATCGTATAGCCGGAAGGTGTATTCCCGCGGTCGAACACTTCTACCTTTAATGTAGCAGGCGCTGAGGAAGCCGCACCGGCATTTCCGCTTGTATTGTCCTCCTTGGAAGAACATGCGGATAACAGCATTGCGGAGGCCAACATAACCCCCATAGCCGGACTTGCCAACTTCTTAGACCATCTTTTTGTCATTCTCTCATCACCTTTCCCCTTTCGATGTCAGAAAACCTATCTTCCAGTGCTGTTCGTTAGTCAACAGCGCCTTCGATGTCACTTAGTATTACACGAAACTATAAAATCGTACAATAAACCATTTTCCACTCCAAATCGTTTGTTTTTTATGTATGAATACCTGACAAATAAACAATTATCGTCTACACAAACTGCTTTCAACTAGCATACCGGAGACTGCAGGTCCGCCAGTCCGGGTTATTTTGACCCCGCCGTTTCAGGCTTATACCGGAGTGAGCAATCCTCACACCAGTATAACTGCATCCAGTCTGATGTTCATTGGCATAAAATTACATCGCCCTAAAAACAAAAAAAACAGCCTGCCGGAAAGGCAGACTGCTGTAATTTCTATAACGATTCACGGATCACTCTCTTGTAAAAGAGTACCGACAGGAAGCCGAAGACCGAATACAGTACTGTATAGAACAGCATGACCAGGATCATCGGTGTAAGCATTTCAGTACCGAAGAAGAACCAGCCTGATTTGACAGCAAAGTAGCTATGGCTCAGGCCGATGACCAGCGGAATGCCGAAATTGAACAACTGCTTGAATTGGATGCCGTGCAGAAGGTCGCTCTGGGTAAAACCCAGTTTACGCAGGATGGTATAGCCGCCTTTTTCCTCCTCGCCTTCATCCATCTGCTTGAAGTAAAGAATACAGCCTGAGGTAATGAGGAAGGTCAGGCCCAGAAACCCGACGATGAACATAATCATCCCCATATTACTCCGCTGGTTCATTTCGTACTTATGCTGGGAAAAGCTTGGCTCCTGCGGAGCTTGGTTCTCGTAAATTTGATTCGCGGTGTCCAATTTCGACCGGTCGGTAATTTCAATCCCATAATAATTCGCTACTTCTTTCTTTTTTTGCAGTTTGGGGTCGAGCACTTTAACCAGTTCCTGATAAACGGACTCATCCACCACGAATACTCCGGAGCCGGAGGCATAATAGACAGGCAGGGTAGGCTGTTTGGATACACCGCTCAGCTGCTGCTTAATCGTCCCGCTTGAAGTCAGGAAGCCAACCTCTCCGGTCTCTTTCAGTGTTATTAATTTTTCCAGAGCACTGCTGTAGCCCATGAGACGGGTCTCACCGGGTTCCAATTCTACACCTTCGATGCTGATGTCACTAACAACAGAGGTGGATAGGATGCGGTCCTCGGAGGCTGTGAACGGTGACACGTCCATAATTTGAGTGGCATCTACATCCACACCAACCGGATAGATATCAATTTCCTTGTACTTGATCTGCTCCTTATTGAGCGCTTGAATAAACTTCTCCTTCGCCTCGGTCCGGGCAAAGCCAAAATCATGCGGGGAACTTTCTTTGGCTGTCGCTTCCGCCGAATAATAGGAGATATAGCTTAAAGACAACAACCCGATGGCCAGTGCAGAAACCGTCGTGATGATCGTCAAGAGCAGCGCGTTCGATTTCATCCGGAACATGATCGATGAGAGCGACAGTACCTCGTTGATGGACAGGTAACCCTTTTTGCTCTTGCGGATCGCGTTAAATACAAAGCTGACCGAACCTTTATAGAAGAGGTAGGTGCCGACAATGACTAAGCCGAGAACCAAGATCATGATGATCATTAATTCGTTCATGGCATTGAACTTTCCGCCGAAAAGCTGGGTCGACAGATAATACCCCCCCGCAACAAATCCGATGCCTAGCAAACCCATGATAATCTCCCACAGCGACATTTTTTTAATCCGCTCCTGAGTCGTGGAAGTGACCCTGAACAGGGAAAGGATGCTTTGCCCTTTAATGAACACGTAGTTCATGATCATAATCAGCAGGTATATCGCGGCAAAAACGATTACGGTCTGCAGCAGCGCCTGCGTGGAGAAACGCAGCTTGGCCAATTCATCCACTTCAAGGATTTTGAACAAAATCATCAATATCAGCCGTGACATCACAAATCCCGCACCAATTCCGATGATCATGGAACCGAAATACAGAATCAGGTTCTCCGCACTGAGCAGTTTGAAGATTTTACCCTTGGTGAGTCCTATCAGCTGGAACAAGCCGATCTCCCGGCTGCGCCGTTTAATGAAAATCGTATTGGCATAGAGCAGGAAAATCGCAACAATGACCACTAGCAGCACAGAAGAGGTGCCGATAGCTGCCCCACCCTTTACCGAACCTTTGACTTCGTCCATGGCCGGATCATATTTAAGGGTCACAAAGGAAAAATACAACGCCACACCAAAGATCAAGGCAAAGACGTAAAGATAATAATTTTTAATATTTTTTTTCAGATTGCGCAGAACGATATAATTCAGGCTCATTGCTGAACACCGCCCAATACGCCCTGTGTCTTGATAATGTCGTTGAAGAAGGACTGCCGGGACTCATCACCTTTGTTCAGCTGCGTATAAATTTGCCCGTCACGTATAAACACCACCCGGCTGCAATAGCTGGCCGCCACAGGATCATGCGTAACCATGACGATGGTCGCCTGGCGTTTGCTGTTCATGTCAGAAAGCTTGTTCAGCAGGTCGGAGGCCGACTTGGAATCCAGCGCCCCCGTAGGCTCATCTGCAAAAATGATGCTCGGATCATGCACAAACGCCCTTGCCGCCGATGTCCGCTGCTTCTGCCCGCCGGATATTTCCGAGGGGTACTTATCCTTCAACTCGTAGATCCCCAGTTCACCCGCTACCTGTTCGAACTTCTGATGGGCATCTTTCTTGGAAATACCTGTGATGGACAGCGGCAGCAGCACATTTTCTTTGACCGTCAGCGTATCCAGCAGGTTATATTCCTGAAAAATAAATCCGAGATGATGCTTGCGGAATTCAGCCAGCTGTTTTTCCTTCATGCCCGTAAATTCCTTGCCTTCGATTTCGATCGTTCCCTGGCTTACGCGGTCAATGGAGGACAGCACGTTCAGCAGTGTCGTTTTCCCTGAACCGGACGCCCCCATAATGCCGACAAACTCGCCTTTATTTACTTGAAGGTCAATGCCTTTCAAGACCTCTTGTTTATTGAATTTTTTTCCGTAGGTTTTGTAAATTTTATTAGCCTGCATAATGATCATGTTCCACCCACTCCTTTTCTATAGTTCTATCATAAGCGGGATGTTTTTCTTTTTCCTGCGATTCGCCGAACAAAGTGAAGAGGCATGTGACATTGTTGTCACATGCCCGATATCTCCTGAAAAGGCCCCGCCATTCTCAGAATGTATAGGCTGGACTTGCCGTATCCGCCCAAGCCAGCGTTCCATCCGGCATCCATCCGAGCAGCCTGGACGATCGAGGACTTGCTGCTCCGGATGTCCAAAGATATCCTGCCGAGCGGATTACTCTCTTCACTGTCTGCTGGGAGAATAAGAACGGAATTGTCCTCCCAAGTGAGAGGATAAACGAACAAGAAGCCATCGCTATGTGACATTGAGGCCGCATTTTCCTTCGAAAAGACCTTATTCCCCTTCTTATCCAGAACCAGCAGATCCGCCCCGGTACCCACATAGTCATCGTGAGCAAATAAACATCGCAATATAGCGCATATAAACAACTCCTACCTTCAATTTTTATCCAGTATATTTATATTGACGCTTTTTCCGCTCAGATGTTCAGCACGGACCCCCGGTATGTCCATCTGCAGTCCCTTTAATCCATTGCGCGACGACTTCCGCCAGCTTCTCTTGCTTGCCCTCCACATCCTCCATATCCGTAATTGTCACAATCGCCCGGTCAGCGGCAACCCATTCGAGTAATCCGGTGGGATCATCGAAGAGGTTCCCTTTGACTGCATGCTCTTGTACCTTTGCCCCAGTATGAAAAACAAGCCGAAAAAACCCCTTACCGTGCAGGTTAAAGGTTATACGGTCCTCCCCATTGAAACAAAAACTCGGCGCTTTCCATTTGATATGTTCTGTGATCTGGTCATTTACGCCCAGAATAATATTGCGGACTTCTTCGATTTCACGCTTAAAAGGATGTTCAAGACCGCTCAGAAATTGAGCGACTTGTTCTGGCCCGGATAATTTGACCGGTTTCTTGCCTGGAATTCCGGGCTCATTCTTAGAATTTGTCATCTTCGCTCACCCTTCCATTATGTTCACATGCCTTCAATCTTTACGAACTCATTCTCCCGCGGAAAGATCAATGTAAATACTGTTCCTTGCCCAAGTGCGGAATTCACCTGAATATTGATCCCCAGCGGCTCCGCCACTTGCTTAGTCAAATACAGTCCCATCCCGGTAGCGGCCCCTTCCTGACGCCCGCTCGTCGAGGTGAAGCCTTTATCAAATATCCGCGGCAGATCCTTAGGGTTAATTCCCCGCCCGAAATCCTCAACGGTAAGCACAACATGACCGTCTCTTTCCGAGCTCAGGATGAGGATATCGGAAGCTTCACTGTATTTCACGGCATTCGTCAGCAGCTGCCTGAGCATAAAGCCTAGCCACTTGCCATCGGTCAGCACTTCTTCGGCCGTAAGGGATACGTCGAATCCGATGCCTTTGGGAATACACCAGGATTTCAGCGCCCGGATCTCCTTGTTCAGAACCGGCTCCAGCTTGACCTTTTCGATAAACAGGTCATTGCGCATAAAGGGAATCCGTTTCTGGTGAAGCTGCTGGTCGAGCAGATGATGGACCCGCAGCCATTCGTACATTAACTGCTTCTGCAACGTTTCGTCCGGAAGACGTTCGATCATCAGCTGCATCGCCGTTAGCGGAGTTTTGACCTCATGAATCCACGACAGCAGATCATCCTTCTCCGATTCCAGCAGCTGAAAATTCACCGAGGTCTCCTGCCGGTAACATTCCGTTTGGGTGATCACGGCTTCCTGCACTACCTTTTCAAACGGGCTCTCGGCTTCCCCCAGAACACCAAGATCATAAGTTTGATCCCAGGCTTCCATGTTTCTGTAGAACCGGGTTTCCTTGGGATATCGGAGAAACACAAATGCGGTACAGACCAGCAGATTCAGCAGTATTATGTACAGCATCGGCATTAACGGAATAGACGCATCGAGATAGACTACTAACAGAAGGAGCAGCTGCAGCACGACGAGCAGGAGCAGCCAGCTCCGTTTCTCCTTGAGGTATTTCCAGATCATAACGCGGCCTCTTCAGTTGCCATATACCCTTGTCCCACCCGGGTTTCAATGTAAGTGTCCAGCCCCAGCGGTTCCAGCTTTTTGCGCAGCCGGTTCACATTCACGGTCAGCGTGTTATCGCTCACAAAATGCTCATTGTCCCACAGATTCTTGATCAGGTCTTCGCGGTTTACAATCTGATCTTTGCGCTCTACCAGGATCTTCAGGATAAACGTCTCATTCTTAGTAAGCAGAGCAGCGCCAAGACTGTTGGTTACAGTGTTCTTCACATATTCAATCGTCGCTCCGCGCCATGTCTTCAGCTCCGTCCGCTCAGTGCTATAATTGTACACCCGGCGCAATGTGGCTTGGATTTTGGCGATCAGCACCTCGAAATGAAACGGCTTCTGAATAAAATCATCTGCCCCCAGCTGCATAGACATCACCATATCGCTCGGATGATCGCGTGAGGACAGAAAGATAATCGGCACATTGGAATGTGCACGCAGCAGCCGGCACCAGTGGAACCCGTCAAACTGCGGCAGCTGAATGTCGATTACGACCAGCTCCGGTTTGACCACCGTGAATTCCTGCAGCACCTTGCCGAAATCCGTAATGCCATAGACCTCATAGGACCACTGGGACAACCGGTCCTTGATCTCATTGAATAACGTAACATCATCTTCGATAAGCATAATTTTAAACAAATAAAGCCACCCCGCTTTGAATCTTTGGCCAGATTCATCTTTTTGTAGTGTCCATCTACATTATCATTAACTATTTCGTTATGCCAGGTCAACATTACTTAATCCCCTTTACATGAAAAACCCTCTGCGCACACAACGCAGAGGGTTCAATATGAGTATTATGCCATTTCATCCAATCGTACGAATCTAAGGTGTCTTGTCTTCAATTGCGGCAGCACCTCGTCTAAAGCCTCCAGCATAAATTGAGGTGCCTGGGAGTCTGCACCCACTGTCTCGCCGCTGTCATGCAGCAACACAACGGAGCCGCCAGTAATTTGTTCAAGCAGCTTTGACTGGAGGCGGGTCTGACAGACCCGGCTGCTCCAGTCACCTGCCGTAATTGACCATAATGCAATCCGGTACTCCTTGTAACGGAAGTAATCAAACATATTCATTAAGCCCCAGGGCGGACGATAGTGGTCAGGTCGTGTGCCAACAATACCTTCTATAATATCTGCGGAACGATCCAGATGTTCACTGCGAATCGTTTTGGGCAGCATTAGCCAGTTGGAAGTGTGACAATAATTATGTATGCCAATCTGATGGCCCTCACGGTCAATTCTGCGAACAAGCTCGGGATACCGTTCCGCTTGCGATCCCAGTACGAAAAAGGTTGCCTTAACCTGATGCCGTTCCAATAAATCGAGTAATTTCGGTGTATATTCCGGATGTGGCCCATCATCAAAAGTGAAGGCCACCTCTCCCTTTCCTTTACCTTTGCGGAAGACCCCCCATCCGGTCATCCGCGAGATTAAGCTTGGAATGAACATATAAAGAGCGGCAATACAGAGTATTCCTCCTATTAAATAGTTAAACATGCTTCCTCTCCCCCTTTATTGGCAGCTTATCCGGACAGACGCTGTTCGGGTGAGAAACGCTTCTTCAGCGATCCCCGCGAGTGAACCAGAAGCATGGGTACAAGCTGATCGGTGCGCCGGTCAATTCTTTTTCTTCCTTCTGGATGCATAGCTGACAGCAGTAATCGGAGGTAGACTGTTGTAATTCTCGTGAAAAATCCCGATTTCATCTGCTGCTGCTCAAAGCCCAGACCATGTGTCAAACCGCGATGGAGCAGCGTGATACCCATTAACGCTTTCACCTGCTGGTACTCCGACTGCGATTCAAAGGCTTCATTAATTTGCTTCATTGATTTACGCAGCATCCGGGCCGTTTGCAGTGCCGCACGATCCGAGCCTTCGGACTTAATAAGCTTCAGAATTTTTTCATTGTCCAAGTGAAGCTCCCCTACCCACTCTCCTTTATGGATAACTGTTGAATCCTGGCATACAATGGCCTCACCCCGATGTTTTTTTAGCATCACCGAGCATATGCCAAAACGCGATGTACTCGCTCCCCGAAAATATGTAAGCACTGAAAATGCTTTTTCCCACATCATCCAGAGGTTTTGAACCGTAGTTTTCCGTATTTTGATTCCCAAATGATACACCTTCCTTACTTAGCTGTTCTTTTCCCTAATTACTATAGTAATGATCAGAAATTTCTTTTTTCTTATGTAATTCTTACGTTATTCTTAAGTTGTTATTGCCCCTAATACTCTACTCCTTTCAATGCAATCCGCTGTGTTATCACACTTCCTTTATTTGACGCTATAGATAGGAATTCCCCTGCAACCGGACCAGCGATCACAGAGAAATGAGAAGGAAATGCCCTCACTTAATTATTGATATTCCATTCATTCTTCCAGACTCATAATCATTGAATGTATGTGGATGCCTTCCGGCAAATCTTCCTTGGCGACACTGATAAGAGATCTGGTAAACAATTTTCCTGGCATTTCTTTGTCCGATGGATTCTGATCACTTGCAGGCACTGCCTCAATTTTTAAAATCGGTTTTTCTGCAGCGGCATGTTCAGCGGGAAGTGTTAACGATTTTACCTCAAATCCCTTTGTTACCGACTCTGTTTCCCCGATGCTCACGCATATGAAATACTCTGTGGGGGTTTCCTTCACTAGATATCCGCCGGGTGCTGAATTTTCATACTCTTTATACCGGTCCGTTACTTCCTTCGGTAAATTTTCAGTATTACTCCACTCCCAAGTGAAATCAGGCGAATGCTTGGAGTAGAGATGTTGTGTAAACGGAATACTTGCTCTCTGTTTATTACTATCTATTTCTACGGTTTCAGTTTCAGTCTTAGTTTCCATTACCGAATGATTCCTATTTCCTTCTATGTCTGCGCTGCACCCCAGCTGCAAGCCTAACATCAGAGTGATGATACAAGCTCCATATCTTGTTCTGGACAATGATTAACCCCCCTTATTGGCAAACTCCCTTTTTCGCTTCTTCCCGGAAATCATACCACAATTAGCCTTTTCTGTAAGGGCGTTCAGCACCTCTGCTCCAGCAACATCATTCAAGAAATGTTCTGTTGTTCATATTATAATGGCTACATAGAACCAGAAAAGAAGGTGCAGACAGTGACTCGTGAAGTACGTACGGTAGTCTATGATACGGACTTAAAGCTTGAAGCGTATCGGTTTGAAGGAATAATGCAGAAGTTCCCCAACCATTTCCATGACTACTATGTCATTGGATTCATTGAACAGGGCAAGCGGTATCTGGTATGCAATCATGAAGAGTATATTCTTAATAGCGGAGATGTGATTATCTTTAATCCGCAGGATCCCCACGCCTGTGAACAGTTGGACGGCAGAACGCTTGACTATCGCTGTATCAATGTAGAGCCGGAGATAATGCGCCAGTATGTGCTGGAAATTACGGGGGCGGGCGATCTGCCCAGGTTCACACCAACTGTTCTTTACCAGAGTGAGCTGGCCTTGTCCCTGCATGAGCTGCACCGGATGCTGCTGGAGGAACAGTCCGATTTCCAAAAAGAAGAACTATTCCTGTTTCTGCTGGAGCAGCTCCTGAGAGAATACTCCGACGCTGAACTCCCTAGCCCCAACCGGGAGCTTACCACGGAAATCAAAAGCATTTGCCAGTACATAGAGTCACATTATATGGAGAGCATTACGCTGAATCAGTTAACGGCCTTGACCGGCTTGAGCAAATATCATCTGCTGCGTCTATTTACGAAACAAAAAGGAATATCGCCCTATTGCTACCTGGAAACGATTCGGATTGACCATGCCAAACGCCTGTTGGAACAAGGGATGCTGCCCATTGAAGTGGCGCTCCTGACCGGATTTAGTGATCAGAGCCATTTCACCAATTTCTTCAAGAAGCTGATCGGTCTAACACCTAAGCAATATATGCGCATATTTACGACCCGGCAGACAGAAACAAAGCCATCTCCGGAGATTACATCATGATGGAGGAGCGCAAGGCCACTACCGGACATCTGCTCGCGTTGCTTACCATTCAGATCTGGGGTACAACTTTTATCTCTACTAAAATACTGTTAGGTGACTTTACGCCCATTGAAATTCTGTTCTTCCGCTTTATCATCGGTTACATCGCATTGTGTCTTATTTATTCGCGTCCGCTTCGGACGAAGTCATTCAAAGAAGAGCTGCTGTTTATCGCGGCTGGGCTCTGTGGGGTGACGTTATATTTTCTAGTGGAAAATATCGCCCTTGTCTATACGCTCGCATCCAATGTTGGCGTGATTGTTTCGATTGCGCCCTTCTTCACGGCGCTTGCCGCTCACTTCTTCCTGGAGGAAGAGAAGCTGAATGCGCAGTTTATGACCGGGTTTCTGATTGCGCTGGCCGGGATTGTGTTAATCGGGCTGAACGGGAGTTTCAACCTGCAGCTGAATCCCATTGGAGATCTGCTGGCCTTCCTGGCCCCTGCCTTATGGGCAATCTATTCCGTACTGATGCGGAAAATAAGCGCGTTGCAGCATCATACGACCGGGGCTACCCGCAGAGTGTTTTTTTATGGGCTGCTGTTTATGCTGCCTGCGCTTTTACTGTTTGATTTCCGTCTTGGCCTGGCCAGATTACTCAGCCTTTCCAATGTATCCAACCTTCTTTTCTTGGGACTGGGAGCCTCGGCACTCTGTTTTGTCACCTGGAACCGGGTGGTCGGAATCCTTGGAGCGGTAAAAACAAGCGTATACATCTATATTGTGCCTGTAGTTACAGTTGCCGCCTCTGCCCTGTTCCTGCATGAGAATATTACTTGGGTTACTGTTGCGGGAACCTTGCTCACCCTCGCCGGCTCCTACATTTCCGAACGCAAAGCAAAAACGATCCCCAGGAAGCGGATCGCTGTAAAAAGTGCGGATTGAGTCTGTCCGTATGCTCATTTGAACGTAAATCCGCTGTGGATGGTGCCACCTGCTTGTTTCACCCGTTCGGCGATTTCTGCAATAATATACTATATGCATGCTAAGATCACCTGTATTATTCATGGGAATAGACTCTAGGAGGTCCTCATGAATATTACAGCTTTTATCATCTATTGTGTTGTTATCACTATCACACCCGGGCCCACCAATATTGTGATCTTATCTTCTGTGCAGCATTTCGGTGCAAGAAAGACCATGAAATATGTATACGGAGCCACGATTGCCTTTGGCCTGCTGCTTGCTGCTTCTGCTGTGCTGAACCATGTTCTTGCCGGAGTGATCCCGAATATTGTCGGTATTATGCAGATCATCGGCAGTGTCTATATGCTCTATCTTGCCTATCAAATCTACAAGATGAATTCAGGGGAGGCCGCACCGTCCCACAACACCAATTTTTTCTCAGGCCTAGTGATGCAGTTTGTGAATCCAAAGGTGATCGTATTTAGTCTAACAGTGATTCCCAGCTATGTGATGCCTTACTATTCCTCCTCTTTAGCATCATTTCAGTTTGTAGCCATCATTACGGTTATCGGGTTTCTGGCATTTATGACCTGGGTCATCTGTGGAACAGTCTTCAAGAAATTTCTCCAGCAGCATCAAAAAATAGTCAATATCCTAATGGCCTTGTTTCTGGTATACTCTGCAATTATGGCGTCGGGAATCGTATAGAGAGTGTTGGGGGTGAGGGTATGGAGCAATTTACGTATAAAAAATCTGCAGATGTCCTTGCTCTGGCGGCAAGTTTCGCCGATTTCACCTATAAAAAACATTGCCACGAGGAGTATGCTGTCGGCGTAACCCTGCGCGGCATTCAGCAATATAATTTGAGCGACAGCTTCCAGTCCTCCCACAAGAATGGCGTCATGCTGTTTAACCGCGAGCAGTATCATGACGGCAGGTCCTACGATAAGGAAGGCATTGATTATGTCATGCTCTATATCAAGCCTGAGCTGGTAGCCGAGATCCTGGGGAAGAAAGAGCTGCGTTTCCAGTCCCCTATCGTCTACGACGTCAGCCTGGCACGGAGCATCTGCGCCCTCAGCCGGGCCATTCTGGACGGTAACGACGAAACACTGTGCACGGAGCAGTTGATCCATTTAATCGGCATGTTATCCAAAACAGCGATGGATGCAGAGCAGAGGAAGAATAACCGGCTAGTGAAACAAGCGAAGGAAATGATGTACGGCAGCATCGGCAATGTGCTCAAACTGGATGATCTTTGTAAAGAGTTTGGGATGTCCAAATACCAGTTGATCCGCGAGTTTAAGGCCCATACAGGGATCTCGCCCTATCAGTTTTTTCTGAATTGCAAGGTGGAACATGCCAAACGGTCCATTGAGGCCAGCAAGGATATCTACACGGCCGTAGCGGAATACGGATTTGTGGATCTGACACATCTGAACAGGCATTTCAAAAGTATGTTCGGGATTACTGCATATGAGTACATGTCACAATTACAATAATTCAATTTACGGATCGCCTTAGATACCTAAGGCATCTTTTTTTTGCCGTTTTATGGCTTGAATCCCCATCATAAATTTACTCTTTACAAAATATTGACTATGGGTTATTTTAACATTAAGTAATCATTAAATATTAACCAACTATCCATAACATTTAAATTATTCAAACTTGAAATTGGAGGACAGTATGGAAATTGCGATGAAGGATATGTTACTGAAAAATATCAATTTTGCTTACAATGAGGCCATCGAATTGATAGTGTCCATGGGAATGATCGCTTGTGAGGGAGAGCTGACCTTCATGGCAGAGGATTTAAAGATTCAGATGGACCCACTCGTAGCAGCCTACTATGAGGACGCACGGGTCCGTTTGTCACCTCATTCCTACCGGGAGCTTCAGTTTTTTTTTAACTATAACTTTTTCCATAAGGCACTCGATTTTGCTTTCTACGAATCCATCTGCACTTGTCCTGATCCACAGACTGCAGAAGCATGGATTGAACGGCTGGAGCAGAGACCGGCAGAACAAGTGGTAGCCGAAATGGTGTATGGCGTGTATTCCGATAAATTGGAAGAGCTGCTGGAAGGCAATGACTGGGAGGAAGTCAAGAAGGATGTTCCTTTGATGTCTGAGCTTGTGGCAAGAACGAAACCTCAGCCTGAGGTGGCCGGGGCGCAAGGACCGCTGCTTGAATGTCTTGCTTTCCCGGAAGAAACGAAACTGCGGTATATGCAGCTGCTCCGTCAATTCTACAAGGATGTCTTTACCTATTGGAAAGAGCGGTTACAAATGGAGTCCGAACAAGCCACTCTACATTACGAAGCGCTTTTCCTGGCCGATCCCGTCCGCTTCATTAGGGATATTAACAAGAATGAGCCTGCGCTGTATGATGAACCGACGACTTTTCATATCAGCTTCTTTTCGCAGGTGGGCAATCATTTCCTTAATTTCTGGACGGAGGCTGGAAGAATCGGGTGGGTGATATTCGGTGTACTCAACGACCGCGTATACGGACCTGCTGCTGACCGGGAGAAGACAGAACTTTTCTTAAAAGCATTCTCGGATAAAAGACGCCTCGACTTCCTGCTGCTGTTAAAAAAACGCCCGCATTACGGGCAGGAAATCGCCGCAGCCCTTGGCATTACACCGGCAGCTGTGAATTACCATTCCAACTTCTTATTCTTTCTGGACCTTCTGGAAATTAAAAGAGAGGATCACCGCTTATATTACCATCTGCGCATAGATAGATTACGGGAATTGCTGGCCTTAACCGCAAAAGTCATGCTGGATGAAGATTAGACTGGCTTAACAGGAGTACAGGAAAATTTGAGAATAAGGGGAGTGTCCCTCGTGAGTGAATCAAGCCATGCAGCAGCCGGCAACAAGGAATCCGCTGCTGTTTCCAGCACAACTTTCCGTTTATTTAAACTTGGCAGGCCTTATTTAGGCTGGTACATTCTATTATGCGCCCTGGCAGCTGTCATCTCTCTTACAACGGTTGGTGTAGCCGAAGCTTTACGGCGAATTATTAATTCGGCTACAAATCACAATATGTCGGGCCTGACTTCCGCTACCCTGTTTGCCGTTGCCATTATGTTCGTCGATGCCGCAGCCAACTTTCTAAAAAGCTATTTGTCAGGTGTACTTGAGGTCAAGTCGACCTCCCGGCTTCAGGTATCACTTCTGGGCAGACTGCTGAACGTGCAAATGAAAGAGCTGGATCGTTATCATTCTGCAGATCTGATCAGCCGGATTAATGATTCCGCCTCTGCGGCCCAGCATGGAATCAACCAGAAAACCATTGACCTGTTCAGCAATCTGCTGCAGATTGCTTTCCTTCTCACATATCTGTTATCTCTTCAATTTGCGTTAACCTTGGGAACAATCATCATTTGTTCCCTGGTTCCACTCGTCATGCTTCCCTTCACTTCCCGGCTGCGCTCCATGCATGAGCAAAGACAGAAGATCGAAACCGCGCAGCAAATGTTTATTCAGGATACAGTCCAGGGTGCCGAAGTCGTGCGTGCCTTCTCTCTTGCCCCCAGGCTGCACCAACAATTTGCCGCCCGGGTAAAACAATATTTTACTATTCATATACCGCTCACCCGTTTAGAAGCTGTTGGCTATAATATGCCACTGGTCGTTATCCTTGGCGGACTGCTCTACGTCCTCTCTTTTGGCGGATATCTGGTCATCGGGGGGCGTCTGGATGTGGGAGCCGTGGCGGCCTTTCTGATCTGTTTTGAGCAGATTTCAAATCCGGTCTCGAAGCTGGCCAACCTGTGGACGGAATTGCAGATGTCTTTAGCGCAAGGCAAACGGATGTTTGAAGTGCTGGATTTACCGGAGGAAGAGGCAAATTACGAAGCTGCAGCTTTAAATTCCCGGATTGAGATAACTGAAGAGCCCGATCCGGAAATGATCAGCCGATCCGATATTTCTTTTAACAACGTAAGTTTCCACTATGATGCCGCTCCAGTATTAAACAATGTGCAGCTTACCATACGACCCGGCAAGGTGACTGCATTAGCAGGTCCCAGTGGCAGCGGAAAAAGCACCCTGCTCCATTTGCTGCTCGCAGCCTATGAACCGGACGAAGGGGTTATTCGCTGTGGCGTTCACCCCTTAAGCAGAATCCCGCTCCGGCTCTGGCGTGAGCGAATTGCCTACGTGTCCCAGGAGCCTTATCTGTTCTCCGGCACTTTCCATGAGAATATAGCCTGGGGAAGATCGGGTGCCACAACGGAAGAGGTCATCCAAGCAGCCCAAAGAGCCGGCATCCATGAAGTCATTATGAGAACGCCCTTACAATATGAGACTACTATTGGGGAACGGGGGTTAACATTATCGGGCGGTGAACGGCAGCGTCTCTCCATTGCCCGGGCGTTTGTCCGCGAGCCCAAACTTCTGCTGCTCGATGAACCTACGGCCGCACTGGACAGCCACAATGAGGAGCTGATCCAGCAAGCCCTCAGGGAACTCATGCATGACCGGACAACAGTCGTTATTGCCCATAGATTGTCCACTATCCGAGACGCCGATCAGATTTATTTCATGGAAGCAGGATCTGTAGCAGAAACAGGCACACATCAGGAGTTAATGGCACTAGAAGGCAAGTACTTCAAAATGGTTGAGACTTCGATGAAGCAGAATCACGATTTGCTTGAGGTCAGGGAGGGTCTGGAATGAATGCAAAAGCGTCCGCAAAACTCAAGCTTGGATATGTACTGCGCAGGTTGATGACCTTCTCAACCCCCTACCGTATCGGGTTAATGGCGGCTGTATTACTGCTCTCGGCAAGGCTGGTCTTGGACATCGGCTTTGCAGCCATCCAGCAGGTGTTTATTGATACCATCAACAGCTCTAATATGCATTCCCTTACACGCATTACCGTTATTTGCGCCATCGTCTGTTTTATCATTATTATCTGCCTCATGCTGCAGCATTACTTCCGCTTTATTACAGAGAGCCAAATGGCTTGGGCGATTCGCGCCAAGCTGTTCGACAAGACCCACCGGCTTCCCTTCCGTGAAGTCCAGTCCATGCATTCAGGAGATTTGGTCTCGCGCAATAACCGGGATGCAGGTGCGGCCATTGGCATGATTAACGGCATCGTCTATGATTTGGGCTATAATCTGCTTTTATGTCTCGTTTCTTTTCTGTACCTGGCGAAAATGGATGTCTGGATCGCGCTGCTTGCGCTCGGTTCGGGACCAGTTGTGTTTCTTTCCGGACGCTTCTTTGACCGCAGACTCCGCAAACTGTTCACGGAGATCCATCAGAAGGAAGCTGAGCTGCGGGGTATTCTGCAGGAAACGCTGCAAGGAATGAAAGTGGTCCGGGCCTTTTCCCTGGAGGACAATCTCTTGAACCGGTATGCAGCCGGACGTGAGCAGTTGAACCGGCTGCAGCGCCAAAGAGCACTGCTGAACACGCTGCTCTGGCAGTCCTCTGCCTTTATCAACAATATCGTAATGGTGGCCTGCGCTGCGCTGATCGCAGTCTCTGCCGTAAGAGGCGGAACAACAGCCGGTGAAGTACTCGCCTTCATCATTCTGATGGGACGGGTACAGTGGCCTTTTGTCCACATGTCCCAGACCTGGGGTGGTGTTCAAGAAGCGTTAGGAGCAGCTGACCGCGTATTCGCTGTACTGGATGCAGATGAGGAAGGAGCACCACATTCTTCTCCGGCTTCATCCCCTCCTCCCTCCGCTTCGGAGAAGTCGGCTGCATTAAGCCTGCAAGAGGTCAGCTATAGCTATTCCGGCCGAATAGAAACGGAGCCGCCGCTGTTTGAAGGCTTCAGCCTGCAAATTCAGCATGGAGAAACGGTCGCTGTTGTAGGTCCAAGCGGTTCCGGCAAAACGACGCTTGCCCGCTTATGCTGTGGATTGTATGCACCCGATGCCGGCAGCATCTCGGTTTATGGAAGACCGGTTCAGGAGCAGCTGGAAGAAGTCCGGGCACAGGTTACTTATGTACCGCAATCCCCTTATTTGTTCTCTGGTACGATTAGAGACAACATAGCCTTCAGCTCAAATTCAGCCAGTGAACAAGAAATTCACGAAGCCGCCCGGCTTGCGGGCGCAACGGAGTTTATCGCGAAGCTTCCGGGCGGATATGATACGGTCATCGGTGAACACGGATCGAGTCTTTCCGGCGGACAACGGCAGCGAATCGCTATAGCCCGGGCCTTTCTTCGTGATGCACCGCTGCTTCTGCTGGACGAAGCCACTTCTGCTCTGGATAACGAATCCGAGCGGTTGGTGCAGGAAGCGTTGGATCACTTGATGAACAACAGGACAACACTGGTAATTGCGCACAGGCTTTCAACCGTACGGAACGCATCCAGAATTGTTGTACTGGATCAGGGGGTAATTGCCGAGGAAGGCACACATGATGTTTTGCTCGCCCAAAACGGGCTTTATGCACAGTTATATAACCTCCAGTTTAAAGCAGCAGAGGCAGAAGCAGCCCTATTTGAAGAATCACATGCAGCTATACTGCCTGCTTAGTAATATATTCTAAATTTTAATATTTTCAAAACATCCCGATCGGGGTTGAAAAGCTCCCTTTCTGGATAGAACGGATCAGCTCCGCCTGATAGACTGTACATAATGCCCACGGCTAAATATCCAAGTGGGCATTTGTGTTCATGAACATCAGGCGGGGGCTGATTAACTCAGCATATTTATTGGTGCTTCTCCCAGCGAAGGGATGAGGAATTTATGATCGATAGGAGATGACATCACGATTAGAATCGTGTAGGTCCCGTATTTATCACATTGATTTCCGAATTCTTCAAGCGCTCGCGTAGAATCGCTAATCACTTTCAATAAATAGTTGTGTTCCCCGCTTATCCGGTAACATTCAACGACATCGGGAGCCGCCCGGCAGAAATCAAGGAATGCGTTACAATCTCTAGAATGAAACAATATATAGGCGGCAGCCTGCTTGCCAATCTTTTCAGGGGAAATGATAGTGCGATATTCACTGATGATCCCCTTCTCCTCCATGCGTTTAACCCTCTCTGTAACTGCAGGTTGTGATAAGCCGACGTTTTTCCCCAGTTCTGTCATAGAAATTCTCGCTTGGCTCTGCAGGTGGAACAGGATTTGCTTATCGACATGATCCATTATAGTCAGCTCCTTTAAAATTCAGGTCAATTGGATAAAACAAATATAATTTAATCGTTATTCAGCCGAGTTACCTTTGTTACGTTATGTAACCAAGGTAACTTATTTTATATAATAAGCCTACAATAGTAAAGTGTCCAAGACTTTAACTATTCCGAGAGGATGGAGCCCATGTGTACATTATATTCAAACCCAAGTGATCCGCAATGTTTGTCGGGCCGCATCGATGAAGTAATGGATCGGACGCTTGCCGACAAGAGGCTGGTCGGTGCCGTCATTAAAGTAGCAATAGACGGAACAATGGTTTACAGCCGCGCTGCCGGTTATGCTGACCGCGGTCTGAACCGGCTTATGAGAGAAGATGCTTTATTCCGGCTCGCCTCGGTCACCAAACCTATTGTTTCCACGGCTGCCTTAGTACTGGTTGCACAAGGGCGCCTGCAGTTGGACGACCGTGTTGACCGTTGGCTTCCGGAGTTCCGCCCACGCTTGCAGAACGGCGAACTTGCGCAATTGACGGTCCGCCATCTAATGACGCATACAGCCGGTCTGTCTTACCGGTTCTTCCAGGAAGAGAATAGTTCCTATCAGCGGGCAGGGATTTCGGACGGCATGGATCAGTCCGGAATCACACTGGAAGAAAATATGCGCCGCCTCGCCTCTGTGCCGCTTCTCTACACGCCAGGCACAGAGTGGAGATATTCCATAGCAACAGATGTACTGGGTGCAATCATAGCCAAGGTCACAGAAACAACGCTCGGCGAAGCCATAGATTCACTGGTAACCAAACCGCTCGGCATGAGTGACACCGGGTTCATTGCAGCTGATCCAGAACGGCTGGCCACCCCCTATGCCAACGACTACCCGGAGCCGCGGCCATTACTTGATCCGGACAAGATTGCCTTTGTGGACGGTACAGCAGGCTTCCTGCTTGCTCCAGGCCGGGCACTTGATGCCGCCGCCTATCCCTCCGGTGGAGCCGGCATGGTTGGCAGTGCCGGGGACTTTTTGCACCTGCTGGAAACATTGCGCCAGGGCGGCGCCCCTTTGCTGCCGGAACCTCTGGTTCACGAAATGACTACCAATCAGATCGGTGACCTGCCTATGCCCTTTTGGCCAGGACGGGGATTCGGTCTTGGCATTACAGTGCTGAAAGACCCTGCCGCCGCAAACACTCCTGAATCACCGGGAACATGGCGGATGGGCGGCACTTATGGCCATTCATGGTTCGTCGATCCTAAGCAGCGGCTAAGCGTTGTGGCATTTACAAATACCTTACTGGAAGGCATGTCCGGCCAGTTTACGGTTGACCTTTGTGAAGCGATTTATGCCAGCATCAGATCATAGAGAATGAGTACAGGGGAGCCTTGGCCGGTACGTACCGGTCAAGGCTCTCTGTGACTGAGGAGTCGTGACTCGGCTGGCCGTAAAATCTAAACATAAATTAAAAATGTAAAGAGGTGCTACTCAAATGAGCCAAAATACAACTTCTTCCGCACAGAATGACTCCGGCACTTCTGAGCGGCTCCCATGGGCTGGCTTGCTCGCCCTCGCGATGACAGGGTTTATCTGTATTCTCACCGAAACGGTTCCAGCCGGCTTGCTGCTGCAAATTGGTGATGGGCTTGGTGTCTCTGAAGCTCTAGCCGGTCAGCTTGTTACTTTGTACGCCCTCGGTTCATTGTTGGCCGCCATTCCCTTAACCGCCGCAACACGCGGATGGCGGCGGAGGCCCCTGCTGCTGCTATGCATTATTGGGTTTCTCGTATTCAACACCATCACTGCCTTTTCTTCTAATTATATATTGACGCTGGCTGCCCGTTTTTTTGCCGGCATATCTGCCGGTGTCCTGTGGGGAATGATCGCAGGTTATGCCCGCCGCATGGTACCGGAATCGCTAAAGGGGCGGGCCATGGCGGTGGCGATGGTCGGCACGCCTCTGGCCATCGGTGTCCCTGCCGGAACATTTCTTGGCGCCTTTGTCGGCTGGCGCGCTGTGTTTGGAATCATGTCACTGCTCGCGCTGCTGCTGGTCTTCTGGGTGCTTTGGAAGCTGCCGGACTACCCGGGCACAAGTGCCGATAAGCAGCTGCCGCTTTATAAGGTCTTTGTTATTCCCGGAGTACGGCCGGTCCTGGCCGTTGTTCTAGCTTGGGTACTGGCCCATAACATCCTTTATACCTATATTGCGCCATTTCTTGCGCAGGCCGGGCTTACCCGGCGTATTGACCTGGTGCTGCTTATTTTCGGTATTACTTCACTGGCAGGCATCGCAATTACCGGAATTCTGATCGACCGTAAATTGCGTCCATTGGTTCTGATCAGCCTCGCAGCATTTACTTTGGCCGCCGTTGCACTTGGCATAAGCAACCATCCCGTCGTAATCTATCCTGTGGTTGCTGCATGGGGATTGACGTTCGGAGGTGCTGCAACAATGCTGCAGACAGCAATTGCCGAAGCTGCTGGGGAGAGTGCCGATGTAGCCCAGTCCATGCTGGTGACGGCATGGAATCTGGCTATCGGCAGCGGTGGTGTGCTGGGCGGGATTCTAATCGAAACGCTGGGTGTCGCCTCATTCCCCTGGGCATTGTTTATTCTATTGCTGCTTGCGCTGTTCACCGCTTGGCGAGCGAAGGAATACGGATTTCCGGTGAAGCGGCCTTGAGGGGATTGTACATGTGAGAGCCGTTGAGCCAGACCAAACAAATACACCGTCAGCAATCTGACGGTGTATTTGTTTTCTCCTAATTTTTCTTGAACAAGTTTGCTCCCCTAAGCTGTACCCTTTCTACACCCTTTTCGCAACCGGAATCCAAATTTCGCTTTTGTAAGTCGGGGACGTTACATCTTTGCTCTCATTCCATAAGATTTCCGGCCCTTCGGTCTGCTCATAGTTGGAAGAAGGGAACCACTCGGAATAGATCCGTCCCCAAACATTTTGCAGGGTAGCCGGAAAAGGTCCGATGGACTCGAATACTGCCCAAGACATTGCCGGAACCTCCAGCAGCGTGAAGGTCTCGGGACATCCCAGCGTGGTAGCCACTCCGATATAATGATCCAGTTCCCCCTTTTCTTCCATCCGCCCCTCGGAAAAGTTTGTGGACGCGCTTATCAATCCCAGGGGTGCGACATTCGAAAGCTCTTTGAGCTTGGAGAGGGTTGGCAGATCCAGGCTTTGCCACATTGCGGAAATCTCCGGATTCACCCCCTCAAAAATAATAGGGACTCTCTTCTTAATCCCGACGATATGGAATGCTTCCTTCTCCTCAATCCGGTAATTCATTTCATTTCCTCCTCTGATAATGAGCTGAAAAGTCATTCGAGGAAAGGACTTCAGTGAAGGTCCTGCAGTTCTTGCTTCTGAGGGCAAAACACCGTGAAACTGCTGGAATGCCTTGGTGAAGGCGTCCGGTGAACTGTATCCATAATTCAGCGCAATGTCGATAATTTTGAGCTGGCTGCTCTGCAGATCGAAGGCCGCGAGTGTCAGCCGTCTACGCCGTACATATTCCGAAAGCGGGAGGCCGGCGAGAAAAGAGAACATCCGCTTGAAATGATATTCCGAGCACAATGCGCGTTTTGCCGCTTCCCGGTAATCAATCTCCCCAGTCAGATGTTCTTCGATATAAGCCAATGCATGATTCATGTTCTCCAGCAGGTTCATCTTCGCTCCTCCTCTCCTCACATCCAGAATAGCAATAATGGAGCACAGTCACCCGACAGTTCGTGCACTGTTAATGACGGGTCCTTAGAGATTTAGATCATTGGCTCTTCCACACCACGCACGTACTGCTCTATGTAAGTAACTGCATCAGCAAAATCTCCGGCAATATAATCCGGCACGGTATCCAGCCATTTATTTCTATACTCATTTAATGCCGCGTTTCCTGCACCAGTCATGACTAACACTTTCATACATCCGGCACGGTCTGCCGCCACCATATCCGTCCAACGGTCTCCAATCACTGCACATTTGCTTAGATCCAGATTGTTTTCTTGCGCTGCTCTAATCAGCATTCCAGGATTAGGCTTACGGCAATGACAGCCTTCATTATGCTGATGCGGACAAATGTATACACCGTCAAATCCAAACTCCAGCATTTCTATTCTAAAAGCTTCCTCAGTTGCCTCCCCTCTCGAGATTCCGGGTTGATTCGTAAAACCATAAAGTTTAAGCCCCATGAATTTCAGCGTGTTTAAAGCTCCGGGGGTAAACGGGAACAATTCAAAAAAACCCGGATACTGCACTTCGTCACTTCCGCCTAGGGTTCCATCCCGGTCAATAAATACAGCCTGCAATTTAGGTTCTCTCATGTTTGTTCGTTCCGCCTTCATACTATAATCTTTTCTCTAAAACAGCTTCATCATGCTTAACATAACCACAGCTTGCGTACGTGGCAATCGCCGGATCATTCGTTCTTCCTCTCAAAATCTTCACAGTGCCCACACCGCGCAAGCGGAGCTGAGCTTCCAGAAAGGCAAGCAGTGCTGCCGCCACGCCTTTCCTCCAGGCTGATTCCTGAACATGCCATTAAACTCATAATTTAGTCTGGATAATACATCTGCATCTTCTATTGTAGCCAGCCTGACTATTGGAATCACGTATGTTCACACCCTCAGCAAAAATATTTTGAAGCTTACATTCCCGCAGCCGCCTTAATTTGCTGCCTCTGCGTCATGATTAACTCCTTCAGCCGGTCTGTTCCAAACGCGCCTGCCGTGAAGGCATTCCCCTTGGGATAATAAACCATCCGGAAGGAGGTGCCATCTTGCAGATGCACCCGCAGGAACACTCCGTAATCATGTTTTGTTTGCTTATAAACTGCATCGAAACCAACATTTTTCAGAGGCAGCAATTCACGAATGAATTCTTCGGAGGCCTCTTTAGTGAAATCACCAAGCGGACTGCTATCCATACCGCTTTCCAGACTGACTTTGTCCACTTTCCCTGCAATATCCAGCAGGTCTCCGATAGTGGCTGCCTTTGGATTCTCTTCTACTTCATAAATTTTGTTATCCGCTACCACCCGAAAATCGGATCTGTAGCCTTCCAGCGCATAAATCACTGTACCCACAGGAAGGAATGCGGCATCCCCGTTTTTGGTGACATGATCCGTACAGGCATTATCACTCACTTTAAAAGACACTTCCCCTACCTTATCTCCGAGTTGATCCGCAGGTACCGGCTTGGTTGCATCATAATTATGAGAATACCTGATATCATTGATCATCAAGAAATCCACCCATTCAATCTCGGCATAGCAGGGTTCTGACGTCTGCTCCGGCACTGTTTCAGGTGCAGCAGTCCCGGCTATTGGCTCCACATTTGCCTTATTCGTTGTCCCACAACCGGCTGCGAGCAACATCAATATAAGCAGCATTGAAATCGGCCCGCCAATTTTCATCCATTTCATCATCGTTATTCACCTCTGTTACTATTGACGGGCTAGTGCACCTTGATGTTACAGCATTTACCAAAACTTTTTCATATCCCGATTTATTATTCGTTTTGAATAACTTTTTATATAAAAGTTCTCCTTTTGTGCTAAAATACAAATAAATAAAGGAGGGATGCTTATGAATAACCATAAAGCTAAAACTAATGGTCATTATGTTGAATTAGATTCGCTCAGAGGCATCGCTTCTGTTCTGGTGCTTATTACACACCTGATGATTGTCTTCCCCATGATTTACTCACCCAGTTCGCCACAGGATAACCTGACTCTCTTCGTGCTCAAATATTTGCCGTTTACAAGGGCTCTGTTTATCGGCGGTCCGGAAGCGGTCAAACTATTCTTCGTACTGAGCGGATTTGTTCTGGCTTTACCCTTTCTTAAAGGCGGTACAATCCGGTACTTGCCCTACTTGCTCAAGAGATTCCTCAGAATCTGCATCCCTTTCTATGTTGCCATATGTTTAGCGGTGCTTCTCAGCATAGTGATCCAAAGGAGCTCCATTCCTGAACTGAGTGAGTGGTATAATTCCATGAGCTGGACTACGCCGATCTCAGCCAGACTACTCTTGGGACATTTTTTCCTGATCGGCAATTTCAATGTGAATGCATTTAACAATGTAATTTGGTCGCTGGTTCATGAAATGCGCATATCCATTCTGTTCCCCTTGATGATGTATGGAGTGATCAGGTATTCATGGCAAAAAAACGTCGCAGCTTACCTATTGGCCGGTATCATCGGGTTTTATTTAGGCGGATATGGAGATACGGTTGGCTATATGCTGCTGTTTGTGGTCGGCGCATTGCTGGCGAAACACAGAGCTTTTTTCATCAAACAATATAAAAGAACCGGCTCACTCCCGAAAATCATTCTTTTCACCTTTGCCTATGCGTTGTATTCGCTGCATGCACCAGGGAGCAACCCCTTAATCACAGGTTTGGTTTCCTATATCAACATGCTCGGGTGCGGCTCATTAATAATCATTGCCTTATCCAGCGGGAGATTCTCAACAATCCTGAGAAATAAAGTCGTCAGCTATCTGGGGCGGATCTCGTACAGCCTGTATTTATATCATTTCATCATCCTGGTAGCTTCCATTAAATTATTGTACGGAATCATCCCTATTGGCTTCATCCTCTTGCTAACAGCCGCGGCCAGTATTTCCATCGCTGCATTGTCATATCAATTTATAGAAATCCCGTCTATTAAATGGGGTAAAACACTTACACGCAGCAGGGATACCGCCATTCAACAGCAATACGCACTTCCCCCATCACAATAAGGTTAGCCTATTCTAAAAGGTGCAAAGTGATTGATTCACTATGCCCTTTTTTTTGCTTGACAAAAAAAACACCTTGCTTGTTTGGTATCATGGAAGCGCGAACACCCATGCCAATAAGAAAGTGTCTGAACATTGATTAGTTGAATTTATTTAAGGAATCAATTAAGCGTCTTAAGTCGTCCAATAAACGCTGCTTTTCGTCTACGGTCCAGTCCGTCAAGGCTTCTTGTAAGATGCCATTTCGAGTGGAGTTAATTTGAGAAAAAATCTCCTTTCCGTGATTTGTTAATTCAGAAACACGAATTCTAGAATCATTCCTTGCCGGATACGTATGGACCAATCCGGCTATTTCCAATTTATCAATTTGACGGCTAACACTGGAGTAATTTTTGCCCATCATGGCAGCCAAATCGCCGACACTAGTTGACTGAAGACGCCCAATGCCGATGAAAACACGAAAAGCTGCTGCTTCCATATTAACGCCAGCATGGGCAATCATTTTCTTATGGCGGTCTGACTGATTAAGCATTGTAGTCAATTCAATCAGTGTACTAAAAAGTTTATCTTCCATGTTCCTTATTTTATCATTATAACGGGACGAGGTGTCAATGGTGCATTCCAAGCTATTTCGATATCTTCTAAAGAAAATGTTGTTGTAGCGATATGGATCTTTCCTTTTGAAGCAAGATCCAAAACACTTTGTGCTGATGACAGCATATTTAATTGTGAAACACTTCTGCCGCCACTGCCGACCAGTTCGATCGTAGATGCACGAAGTAATGAAGAGGGCATGTTGATGTATTCTTGCCCGGACGCAGTTCCTATACTAACAAATCGCGTTGGGCGGCTCCCACCAGCTTTTGCAGCAGCAGAGAGAATGGCGAAGGCACTGTCACCCCAGAGATAATCTAGTACAACATCTACACCAGCCGCAAAAGCTGGCTCCAGGGCTTTCTCAAAAGCTTGCTTACCGTTGTCAGTATTCATGTCAAATGCAACGAATTCATTTGCTCCTAAGGACTGTAACTTTGAGTGGTTTCGTCCGGTTGCAATAATTTTTTTTGCGCCTAAATATTTAGCAATTTGAATGGCCAAACTACCGGATTCACTAGTCGCACCGTTAATCAGAACCGTTTGACCAGATTGGAATTGTGCTCGATAGACCAAAGCAGCCCACGAAGACATAGCCGGGTTTGTGATTGCAGCGGCGGTTACTTCATCAATCTCTTTGGGTAAATGTATAATCATATTTTTTTCTACAATGGTTTGTTCAGCTAAACTCCCATAGGGTGCGGCAGGGAGCGCAAAGTAAACACGAGATCCGTCTGCCAATGTGCCGACACCATCTGCACCAGCTACAATTGGAAAGTTTGTTTCTGATGAATAGTGCATGCCTAACGAACGGAACTTGCTAAGTTTACTTAAAGCAGCGGTCGAAACGTTAACAATAACTTTATCAGCGGATTCAACTGGTGCAGGAAATTGACCTAATACGGGAGGGATTCCCGCTTGCTTAACAATTGCGGCTTTAATCATTCGCATTCTTCCCTTCAATTAATTTATGTGCGTTTTGCACATAAATACCATAACATAAATGAGTGCAAAATGCACATATTTTCGAAGCCGAGTTTATATATCCCACTCAAAAACCCGAACAATTTCTCGCCAATGTCGCGATAATTGCCCGGGTTTTTCTGTATACCCTTTATTCCTGCCATGATTTTCCGTGTATGGGAGTCTGTACACCGCTGGCACGATGCTGAAGCGTCAACAGAAGCTTCGTGTGCCGGTCCTTTGTCCGTACCGCCATTGCCCAGCTCAAAAAATCAGTGCCCTTAACTCATTATGATTTCTCTCTGGGATCTCATAGCCCTGTCCACTGTCTTCAGTATCTACCAGCAGACCCGTTAACCCCTCTTGTTCGCTATTCGAAATGTTTAGTACATACTTTTTTTGCGTGCCGTCAAGGTAAGAAATATGCATTAGAAAATATGTAACATAATTCAGTTCACCATTCATTTTCACTGCCTTGTTCAAGGCATTTGCAAAGACTTCAAGTTCATCTTCATCGGTGTAATTTTTTTCAGTAAATGGTCCAGACTTGTCCGTCCCTTCTTTGCATAAATCCGCACATTCCAGCCTGATACTCTTGATCCTGGTGTCCTTTATTCGGAGGCTTGTCAAGATCCCGATAAATTCCTGTTTGGTTTCCGCAGCTTTATCATTGTTGGAAAAATTCAATAGATATATAATTTCTTCTTTATGCGGGATCACCGCATAATAGGTATCATGAGTCCCTGTAAGCCCGGACGCTGCAGAACCGTTGTCGGCATCCAAAGTAAGTAATCTGCTTGTTCCCATGGGAATATCAAGCTCCTCCTCAGAAGTCAGCGAACTGTGATTGGGCATTACCATTTTATTAAAATCAAAGTTCTCTACAAATTCACTAGCCGATACTTCGCCCCTGGCCTCACCTTGCTCATCTTTAATTACATAAACCTTCGGATCGGACGTATCCAATCCCCAGTTTGCCGGCAAGTCCATATGGAGTGTGGACAAATCATAGGACTGTTGAACCGCAGGCGCGGCTGTGGAGGAACCCTGCTCTTCTAACGCTGTAGAGGGTGAGCTGGAGCATCCGCCAAGTGTGACTACTGACAAGATCAATACCATCATTATTTTTTTGGACACAAGCACTACCTATTCAACCTCCCCATTCACGTAAATTAATGTCCCCGAATATCAAACGAGGCCTCATATCCTCCATCGTACAAAATGATAAAGTAATAACCGGAGTAATCTGCGATGTCTTTTAATGTATCAAAGGTCATAGAGCCGTGTTCCAAATGTACCGAATCCACAGAAGCTCCTGTAACAGGCAGTACTTCAGTGATGACCGGGTATTCTCCGCTCCGCTTGGCATTTTTGAAGGTTTCCTTGGTGTAATAGCTTGTCAGCTCGTCAACAGATAATGAAGAATCCACTAGAATTGCAGCCAAAAAGTCCAACCCGTTGCCGTTTCCATTCAGTTTGCCAAGTATAGACTCCTTTTCTACAATCGTGGTTTCAGGCGGGAGCTGATGTTTGCTGAATTGTTTCTCGAACTTGGACAAGTTCACATTGTTAACCAATGGAATGATCAGGAACAGGGAAACGAATAACACTATAATAACCAAAGGAGTGACCAGTAGGGTTAATCCTATCTTCTTCAACATAACGGGTCTACTCCTTCACGTCTTGATAGCAGGTTTCATATTGGTCCTTAAGCAGGAGGCTTCGGCAAGCAGATCCTGACTCCTCATAGATCTCGGTATTCACCTTCAGTTCAATATTCCGATATTCTTTATATTCTGGACTTTCATTTGTGATCGAGAGGATATCCGAAGCTTGCCAGTCCATTGAAAATTTGTCTTTGTGCTCGCTGGAATATATGATTTTCTTCACGCCTGTCTTGGTTTGCTCGACTTCGACAAGATACATTACACCGCCTGCAGCACCACCATATGGGATATAATACGCGCGTGCATTATACTCACCTTCAGGTGACTCAATGGGACCACTAAATAGGGTGGCTTTCCCAAGAACCTTAAATTGATAGAAATATCTTCTATAGCCCACTAAACCTAAAATGATTATTAGTAGCAGAATTAATACAATCGTTCTTTTTTTCACACTAAACCTCCTATGTGTAAGGATCGCAGTCCATCCATATTGTACCATATAGGGTTTATCAGAATTGACTGGATTGTCACAAGTGGAAACGGAAGGATAATTTATAGTGTGAAGCATATAAATTCTATATTTTAAAAAAACTGGTCATACCCCTGTCAAGAAGACAGATGAAAAAAAGCTAAGCAGCCAGCGCGTGCCGATACTCGATCGGCGCGCGCTGTTTGAGTTTCGCCTGGAAACGTTGGTAATTATAAAAGTAGATATACTCCTCGACGGCTTGATGAATCTCTGCTTCTGACTTAAACTGGTGAAGGTACAACTTTTCTGTCTTCAGATGCGAAAAGAAGGATTCGATGCAGGCGTTATCCAGGCAGGTTGCTTTGCGAGAGTGGCTGCCCTTGACGCTGAATGCCTCTAATCGTGTGTTGTACGCCTGAGACGTGTATTGGAAGCCTTGGTCCGAATGGAGTACGGCTTCAGACACGTCTCTTTTTCGTGTCCACTGTTCAACTGTATCCAGGACGAGTTTTACGTCGTTTCGCTCTGAGATCTGCCAGGCCACATTTTCATTGTTAAACAGGTCCTGAATGGCGGACAGATAATAAAAGCGCGTGCCGTCTGAGATATACGTAATGTCGGTTACCAGCTTCTGTTGAGGAGCTGTCGCATGAAACTGGCGCTTTAATCGGTTAGGATAGACCACGGAAGGAGCATAGCTCGAGCGATTCCTTTTCTTTCGAATGACCGACTGGATCGACAGTTCTTTCATGAGCCGCCACACCTTCTTGTGGTTGACGAGATAGCCGGCCTCCCACAGGGCTGTTCGCATTCGAGGATATCCAAAATAGGGATGGGCTAAGTGAACGGCCACCATATGCTCTTTAATTGCGTGCTCCTGCGCATGGGCTTCAATCCGCTGAGCCTGTGTACCTCGCCACTTGTAGTAGTTTGCTCGAGATACACCTGCAATAGCTAATAGGCGGGTAACGCCATGCTGGTCACGTAGCTCTTCGATTACGGCGTATTTGTCTTGTAGCCCGAACTTCGCTCCGTTAACAGATTTGGATACCGCTTTTTTAAGTAATCCACCTGTGCCTTCAAGTAATCTCGTTCTTCTTCGATACTGGCAAATGTAGTACGAGGACGTCCTTTCAAAGGATTTGTTGTACCCTTACGTGTATCAAATGGCTCTCCAATCCGATATTTCTTTACCCATACTTTAAGCTGGGTACAATTCGCAATCCCCAACCTTTCTGCGACTACCTTGTAGCTCTCTACTCCTTTAAGATAGGTTTGAATAGCCTCTACCTTGAATTCCTCTGAGTACGATTGAAATACTTGTCCCTTTTTCGCCATACAAAAACCCCCTCCAAGTTCACTCATTTCCTCATGTTAACACAGGAGGTTTTTTACGAGTGTCTACTTGAAGGGGATAATACCATTTCCTCATGTTAACACAGGAGGTTTTTTACGAGTGTCTACTTGAAGGGGATAATACCAATCGTGGCACTGTCTGCAGGTTTTTCGAAAAAGTATGATTGCAGTAATTACTTAACTTCTGTTGCTCCAGTTACTTTACCATCCACTGCTGCGGATGCTTTCACATCTTCGCTGGCAAAGTAGAGATTACCATCAATTGTAGAGGATTCGTGCAGGTTAAAACCTTTTGCTTCTACATATACATCACCTTTGATGGTTCCGCCTTGTACTCTAAAGTTCTCACTTTGTACGGTAACCTTAGGTGCGGTAAGTGTGTAATTTGCAGTTACTTTGTGATCCGCATCTTGTGCATAAAGAGCAAGCTTGCGGTAAATTGCGTTCTCAGCAACACCTTTATCATGGAACTCACCGGCTACAACAACGTCTTGATCAACAGTCACATCATTCAGAATAGCAACAATCCAGGTTCCTTCTGCACTTACAGCCTTAGTAAATGCAGCCGCTTCATTAACAATAGAAGCTGCCGATGTAGCATCTGTCTGAGCTGCTGCTGGAGAAGCAGTTGCTGCCTCATTTGCCGCCTTTTCATTATTCGCACCACAACCCGACAACAATGCAACCGATACTCCTGCTACTAGCAAACTTTTAAATAGTTTCATCTCAAATCCCCCTAAATTCTTTTTATAAATTTATTATATATTAAAATTTTATAATAGTCACGTGAATCTTTTCACAATTCTGTGTCTTTTTCATATTTCGACAAGACATGACAGTCGTCCCCGATTTGCCGTAGGAACGCATAAATCCCCGCTTACCTTCAGCCTAAGGTAAACGGGGATTTATGTGTTCAATCCGTTCTTCAATTCAATCATTTCCTCCAGCAACAATCCATATCCCTGACATGGTGATTGTTATTCATATTTCGGTAGTCCCCGTGCGCTCCCTTTTGGAGTGTTGCTCCATGTCCTGCATATGGGATGAGTTCCCGCGTACTCGATGTCACGAAAAACGTTTTCACGGACGTTTTCCCTACTGTGAGCCATCGTGTTTAGTACGCATCGCTAACCTTTTTCAATGGAATCACGCTCCTTCTTCCGCAAGATGAATCCTGCTTGAATAGCTGTTCCTTGTTCATGGTTACCTCTGGATTCCCGCATACCCACGGTCTGCGAAAAGATGTCGTCACTTACACCTTCTCCAGCAGCAGCCGATTCCGGCATGCATCGCTAACGGTAGTACATCGGGGCCTCTCCTTTCCTACATTCATTTCTAAATTTAGGAATGAGTCCATCACCTGTAACCGCTTGCTGCTGTTCTTTGTGGTTACCATTTGGTGATGTCTATATCTTAACGCATTACACCTAAAAATTAAACCTTCATAATATTATGTATTCTGTCGCAATTCCTGGAAAACCCTGATCTCTTGCAATGAACCGCCCAGACCTAAGTATTCCTTTGAATTCTGGACTATTGTGCGTAAATACGCAAAAACCGCCTTGAGATTCCAAGACGGCTGGTGATCTGAAGCCGAAAATATTAATCCCTGATCAGAAATATGTATTCAAACAGCAAAATAAAAAAGGCGGTGAACATTCCTACCGAGTTAATCACCGTAAGTTCTGCCACATAAATCTCGCTTTGAAAATGAGAAAAGAAGGCGACAGTCCAAAGCACCGCAAAAAAAAGCGGGATCATTCCGGAAACAGCTCCAACGGCTGCCCGTCTGCCCCGGTAGATGAACAATATAATCTCCGAAACAGTGTAAACGATAAAAATAATGATCTCAGACAACTTAACCGAATTTGGAATGTGGAGCTTGAAAAGATGCATGAGAGCATACTGCAGAGCCAAAACAGTAAATAACCAGTTGTTAAACGAAATCTTCTTAAAGATCAGCATTAAATCGACTCCCTTAAACAGAGTAATCGGACTGCTGTCATATGGCACGGATGATCCTGGAGATGCAGGCCGATTCCATAATGATATCGCTTACATTATACTGGAAAATTTTATAAAATTCTGTGGATATCCTATGACATTTGATCTAAGTAAATAGTATCACCCTTTCGCCGGAGTTGCACAATGAATCCCGGCTGAGAGGGTGATGCAAATTTCATTCCTTAGCCTATCGCTCAGAACTCCAGGGTCCGCAGCCATGAGGACAACTTCTCTTCCCTCTGCTTAAGATCACCTTTTTCTTTATGATATTTGCCCAGCCAATGCTCCGAAGCCATTCGGCCATCCAGCATGTAGAGCACCCGCTCTGCACCAGCAGCGACCTTAGCATCATGGGTAACCAGAAGAATTGTTGTTCCCGAACGGTTAATCTCCCCCAGGATTTCCATGATCTCACCGGCAGCCTTGGAGTTCAGTGCTCCTGTAGGCTCATCGCCAAACAGAATATCCGGCTGATTGATTAGCGCCCTGCAGATCGCCACTCTCTGTGATTGTCCGCCGGACACCTCTGTTATTCCCCGGTCAGCCAATGCGGAAATGCCTGTCCTTTTCATAAGATCGGCAGCTCTTGCATTGATGGCTCTGCGGCTGGTCTTTTTGGCCCGGTAAGCGGACAGGATGATATTGTCGCGGATATTCAGATTTTTTAACAGATGCATCTGCTGAAAAATGAAGCCCATACTATGCAGGCGCAACGCCGCCAGTTCGGTTTCGGAAAGGGCGCTGATCTCCTGCCCCTTAAAAAGGACACTGCCCGCAGTCATTGTATCCATACCGCTTAATGTATACAACAATGTTGATTTGCCGGAGCCTGAAGGTCCCATCACTGCTGTGAACTCACCCTGTGGAATCTGCAGGTTGATCTCTTTTAATACAGGCTGCTGCGTTCCTTGCCCGTTTGAAAAGGTTTTGTTTAATCCCTTAGTTTCTAATATATGCATCAGTTGTCGCCCCCTCAATCGGCTATCTTATTCGTGAACCCGGACTTGTGAATGGATTCTGTACTACCTATAGTAGTAACCGCCACGGCCAGCATGAGGCCAGCCGGAAGAATCAGATAGGCCAGCACCGGATCAACCTCAAGCTGGATTCGGGAAGCACCCAGGAATGATCCGAGAACATGCACCAGACTTTGACCGATCGTCCCGGCCGTCAAGATCCCAAGCAGGCTGCCAAGACCGGCGATCAGCAGCGTTCTGGACAGATATTGCCGGCGGATATCTGCGACCGTGAACCCGATGCTTCGCAAGATTGTAATTTGCGTGGAATCCTTCGCCAGCAGCATTTTTAGAAACAAGGACGTAATCAGTACCGCTATCGAGATGGAAATGGTGATCGCGAGTATAGTGACCATCCGCAGCTGCTTAACCGTATTCCCCAGAGTCTGAGCTAAATAGCTGTCCAGATATGTGATTTTAGCCGGATAGAATGCCCCGGCCAACTCTTCTATTTTCCCGGCGACCGGAATTTCAGGCTGTACATCCACCGCTACCACGTACCACATTACAGTCTTTGGATCATAAGGCAGCTGCGCTTTGGCCGTCCGCCCTCCATTGGTGATATCCTGATAGATTCCGCTTACCGTCAGCTGCCGTTCTTTTCCTCCAGCCTTGAGAAGAAGCGTATCCCCGACCCGTTTATTCAGCTCCTTAGCGTTCAGATCAGACAGAGCGATTGCACTTCCGCCTTCCGGGGCGCCCCCTTCTATGTACGACAAAGGAAAGATGGAGAAATCTCCTGTTTCCACATTGATATTCTCCCAGACGTCATCACTTCCCAGTACCTTAAACCGGGAGGTAATCAGCGGCGATAGTTTTTGGATGTCCGGATCCTTCTTAAGTGTTGTGAGCATTTGTTCAAACCGCCGGGCGGTATCGCCTGACTGCTGAAGATCAATCCGGATGGTGCTCTGTCCTACGCCCATATAGGATATAAAGTGCGGGGAGCGCAGCGTATTCAACAAATTCACCGGCATGATGATCATAAACAGACAGATCACCACAACCAGCAGCAACACTCCGAACATGCTGAAGCGGCTGTACACGTCTTTTAACCCTAAAAAACCATTCACAGGCAGCCATTTACGGTTGCTGAGTGTAAACGATGACGTGTGTGTTCTCCCCACCCCGGCAGTACCTGACCGCAAGGCTTCAATGGCTGTGATCCGGTTGAACCTTCTAAGGATCAGCCTGCAAAAGAGCACAACAACCCCGAAGCTCAGACTGACAGCGAGTAAAGGAACAATATACTGAAGCAGACCCTTCGGAGCCGCGCCCAGGTACAGGCTAATGTTGGCTGTAAACAACTGTGCAGTAAAAAGTGACAATCCATATCCGCAGCATGAAGCCAAAGCGGCCAGTATGATGTATTTGGCCATATAGATTCTTCTGATATCCTGCCGCGGCAGCCCGATTGCTTTCATGACTCCGATCTCCCTGTAATCCTCCTCCATGGAAGCGATCATCGTAAATCTGAGGCACAGGATAGCAATCACCATAAGCAGGAGGCTTACCAGTATAATGACAAGGGCTATAATTCCGTCGGTTAGAGCATTTAGCGTCTTAAATAAAGGGTAATCAATGGTCGGTCCTTTATCCGGCAGGCCGGCAGATTGATAGCTATTACGGAACTCAGTAAGCTTGCTGCTATCCTTGAGCTGAAATTCAATCAGATATTCCACTTCGCCAACGTTCCCCCGCAGCGCTGTGTAATCCGCCTCATTTACGACAAAACGTTTGGAGCTGACAATCGCCGGATTCATTTGAACATCCCGGACAAAATCAACGATCACGAACTCTCTGGTAAAGGACCCGGAGGTAACATTGACCTTATCCCCGATATGCAGCTGCTTCTGTCCCTTATAGTAGATAGGAACGGCGATTTCGCCGCGTGAAACCGTGATCACCTGATTATCCAGATTCAGCAGCAGATCGAAATTCTGATTCTGCTTCACAAAACCGATATCCATGACGCTGGCGGCTTCCGACTTTTTCGGATTGCCCAAGTATACATTTGAGCCGTCGACCGTAAGCATCTCCACCGTCTGCTGATCCTGTACAAGCGGATTTTCCGAAACAAAACGTTTAAGGGCGGAATCATCTAGGGTCCCGGAATGCATTTGCACAAAATGAGGAGCCTTGGATGCAGCCAGGAGCTGATTCAGCGAGCCGGTCAGTTCCATAATGATGTGCGAGGCAGAAGCAACCAGCAGCGAAGACAGCATAATAAAAATGAACAATCCGCCGGTGATGATTTTATTGCGTAGAACATCTCTTTTTACGATTTGCAGCAGCATCTGGCTGTCTTGCCTCCTTCTCCGATATAGAAACTCATTAATGTTGTTGTTCAAGAGCACGAATAGATTTGATTCTTGGAACAATCACCGCCACAATTACTATCAGCAAACCGCTGACGATGAACAGGAGTCCGATACCCCGGCCTTCTCCTGTACCCAGCACCTTGCCCACTGAGGAATCAAGACTTCCCCCGCTGCGCAGCAGCGGATTAAAGACATGATCTGCCAGCACTCCGGCAACAGCATAAGCGGTCACATACCCGAGCTGTGAAAGAATGCCAATGATCCCCCAAGCACGGCCTTGTGCTTCGGCGGCGATATTTTTTCGGATCAGCACGTCAGCACAGGTATTAATGAAGGGTAGTGCCGCGAAGAACAATAATCCGGCTGCAGCGATAAAATATAGATTTGTAGTCAGACCAACCAGTGCAAAAAATACTCCGGCGAATCCCAGACTTACAGCCAGCACCTTGGCATATTGGCCCTTAATGCTGAACATCCCGATGAACAGACTGCCGATCAGCATGCCAATCGCACTTACGGATTCCACTGTGCCCAGGGTTTGCGTATCTGTAAACGGCAGTAAGAGCGGTGTAAACAAGGTCTGGAGAAACCCCATAAAGAATGTAACCAGCGATAAAATGACCGTAAGCTGTAGAACACCTTTCACGGAAACGAGCGTATCCCAACCCTCCTTCAGCTCTCTTGCAAAGGACTGCCGTGTTTTCGCTGGAAACTCAGCCTGCAGGTTCTTTTTCACAGCCAGCACCGCAAGCACGGTCACCACAAAAGTAGAGATATCTATAATCAGCACAGCCTTTATATCCATGTAGCCAAGCAACACCCCGGCAATCAGCGGAGAGAGAAGATATTTGGAGGAGGCTGCAAGCTGCACCAGCCCGCTGGCCTTGGCAAACTGCTCCTCGGTCAATAAATCGGTAATGGTCGCCTTGTAAGCCGGTTCGAGCAAGGATACGAATATGGAGCTGAAGGCCACTCCGAGACAAATTTGCCAAACGGGCGGATCGCCCAGCAGCATGAGAAACAGTAGGAAGACAAGTCCAAATGCGGAGCATAGATCACCCGTGATCATCATCAGCCGCCGGTCAAAGCGGTCAGCCAGCACGCCGCCGATTGGACTGAGCAGAATGGAAGGCAGAAAAGCGCAGAGCGTTACCAGCGCTACACTGGCTGCAGTCCCTGTCATCTGGTACACATAAACACCCAGAGCAAAAGCGGTCAGCCCACTGCCCATACTGGATATCCATTCTCCTGTCCATAACACCAGAAACTTGCTGAAGGATTTATTGTTCTGTTTCCCCATCCTTTATCCCCGCCCTCTCATCCTTTCCATCAGCTACGGGCGGCTGCCCGAACATTTGTGTGACATAGGCGAAGCTGCCCTGCTTGGCACCCAGAGAGGTTTCCATAATATGAATGAAAGCCTCGATCTTGCGGAGAATTTCCTCCGGCTGCCACTGGAAGATGCCTTCATCCAGCAGAAACTGCGAAGCCACCAGCAGAAACTCAACCGTTTCCCTGGGATAAGCGGTATGGAATAACTGCTCCTCGATGCCCTGCTCAATGACTTCTGTCAATACAGGTGTCAGCCGGAGAATGGTTTCCGTCAAGCTCTTTTGATGAAGCTGGGCATTCTCCGCCTGATGGAACTGCTCAATCAGTTGCTCCTTCCCTTCCGAGTCCGGCTTCTGTGCCATAATGATCCTCAGCAGCTTCTCGTGAACAGAAAGCCTGTGATCGGAGGCAATCTCTTTCGCAGCTGCGACCCCGGCATCAATGAACCGCATGACCACCGCATCCATTACCTCCTCCTTCGATTTGAAGTAATAATAGAAGGTTCCCTTGGCGATTCCGATCCTCTGCAAAATATCGTTAATTGTAGTTCTGCTATACCCCTGGGTGAAAAAAAGAAGCTCTGCCGTATCTAAAATTTCGTTTCTGCGTTCTTCAGGTTCCTTGGAAATCCGCATAATTGTAATCCTCCATTTCATCGACCGACCGTCGGTCTATAATGATTATAGTGAGTACCCCCTCTATTGTCAATCACTGGATTAAGAAAACAATCGCACGCGAAGAAACTCCCGCATACTTAGCTGCAGGAGTTTTTGTGTTCATGTGATATTTACATCCTTTGATTAGACTCTCAGCGTTTCCATTGCAATCTCCCATTTTCCGGCATCATATTGGATGTGATGGAGACTGGTATATGTACTAGGGTAAGCTTTCCCTTTATTCGACCATTCTACCCCATTTAAAATATGATAAATAATATTAATAACTCCGCCATGGGTTACAATTAAAATGTTCCCCTCCCCCTTGTTGAGGAGCTGCTCCTCCTCGCATAACTTTCTAAAGGTTGCCTGTATACGGGTGAAAAAATCAATCGGACTCTCCCCGCCCGGGAATTCCTCATCCATCCGCAAAGTCGAGAAATAGAGACCCGGATACTGCTCCTCTACAAGTTCATGAGCCATCCCGGCGATGAGGCCATTGTTCATTTCTCTCCAGTTGTTGCTGCTTTCGAAGGGTAAGCGGAGTTCACTGGCAATCTCGGTTGCGGTTTCAACCGCACGGCTTAAATCACTGCTAACCACCCGCTGAATGTTGTAATGATTGTTGTGCGCTTTAAGATACTGCCCCAGCTTTTTCGACTGTTCAATTCCTTCTGCAATAAGCCCACGCTGGCTCCACCCACCGCGGAATCCCTCATCATCTTTACCGTGTCTGACCAAATAGATTGACATTGTTCTCCCCCGCAACCATTCTGTTATATTGTGAGCTGTTCCTGATTTCACTTGAATACTGGATGGGACAGCCATTCCTCCCTTAGCAGCCCCATTTGAATTGAATCATAAAATTCTCCATTTGTATGTTAATATTATTGGTTGAAAGGCAAACTATCACGCAAATGCCGGGTTTAACCCATGAACTCTCCCGATATGATAATGAAAGGATAAACCCAATGAATCTATCTTCAATTTCCGCAGCGCTAACAACGCTCGATTTGCGAAGCTGTCTGATCAGCCGGGACAACAGGCTTGTACTTGAACACTATAGAACGCCTAATACAGCCACTGAACTGGCCAAAATTAATTCCTGTACCAAAAGTGTGCTCTCCGCACTAATCTGCATCGCCATGGACAAGGGGCTGCTGCCGCAGCCGGATGCGCCGCTGACGTTATTTTATCCGCAGCTTAGCCTTGACCCGGATCACCGTAAAACAGAAATCAAACTGGAGCATCTGCTCACGATGTCTGCCGGTTTCAACTGGACTGAATTTGGCGGGCAGAACTCATTCCCACGGATGACCCGTTCTCCGGATTGGGTCCGGTTTGTGCTGGAGCAGCCGATGTCGGACACACCCGGAGCCCGAATGGTATACAACTCCGGCGTTTCCCAGCTGTTGTCTGCCATCCTGAGGCAAGCGGCTGGCATGTCCACGGCCAAGTTTGCCGAGCATTATTTGTTTGGCCCTTTGGGCATTAAAGCTTATGAGTGGGAGGTTGATCCTCAAGGCGTTCATACGGGCGGGTTCGGGCTGAAGCTGCGGCCTTCCGACCTGCTGAAGCTGGGACAGCTCTATTTGCAGGAGGGCATGTGGGAGAACACAAAGCTCATTTCCCCTGAACGGGTCAACCGCTCTACGGAAACCGCACTTCATGTAGAAGCCCCCTACCGCGGCGGATATGGCTGGCATTGGTGGACTGATGTCTACACCTCGGCTGCTCAGGAGTCATCTGCAGCTTCCCAGGCATACTTCTATGCCCGCGGGTATGGGGGACAGTTTGTTTATATTATGCCGGAGCTTTCGACGGTTGTGGTTCTGACCGAAGATCAGCGGCGGAAAAAGAAACCTCCTGTTGATGTGTTCCGTGAAATCATCGCACCTGCACTGCTTGCCCCGTGATCAAGCTTTAACTTTCAGACTCCGGAATTTGGTTATAAGACATTTCATTCTGAACGTTCTGCCCTTACAAAAACGCACCAAAAAAATACTTAAGCGCCTCCTGGGAATAACCATCCTCACCCCGCCAATTGGCTACCGAGATAAAATCTCCGTTGCCGCCCCGTCCCGGGCGCGGCTCGTTCGATGGCAGCAGGATGCCGGCGTATCCCCAAACCTCCATCATGACATCGCGTTCCTGTTTACTGGAAGGGAAAACATCCTTCCAGCGTTTCTCCAGCTGCCGGGCGGCATCCTTCGCGCCGCAGTCCATAACTGCCTCCGTCATTGCGGTGAGGATGTCCAGATCCTCCCGGCTGACATGCAGGTTCTCCTCCAGGGCAAGCATCTCCAGATCAAGCCAACAATAGAGAAGCCAGTTCAGGCGGACTCATCCCCATTTGATCCGTTCAAAATTCAGCACATTCCAGTCCTGATTCACATAGGCCTTGTCTGAGATCAGCTGTGCGTTATTGCAGTGACCGCAAGAACTGAACATGGGCGGTTGTGCAAGAAGCTCCCCATAGGTGTGCACAGCCAGCTCCGAGGTTAACGCCCAGCTCGACAACGCGCTCCGCAGATGGACCTTTCGGGTTGACAAGCTGTGCAAGAATGCTGTGGCCGCCCACTCTTTGCTGATGATCTTCTGGTGCAGCTCACATAACCTCTTAATCACCGCATCATGTGTGATGTTCACCGGATCGAACATAAGACCCTTCTCTTTGGCATATTCAAAATCCGCTCCACTGTAAGGAGACGGACTGCTCTTCCAGCCGCCGGAGGTCCAGAAGGTACTTAACAATATTTTTTTGGCTTCTTTATCCATGAAGTCTCCCCAGTCCTTTAAAGGTTAATAGAGTGCTTCTGCTTCGAACATGTTCAGTGCTGGAAGCATCGCCTTCTGTTGTTTATGTAACTGTATGTATTACCCAAATAAAGACAAAAAGACTCCGGCGTTTGCCAGAGTCTTCCTGAAACTATTATGTCTGCCTGTTTAGTTCTGCTGAACGCTATGATTCACGATCACATCATCCGAATGTCTGCCCCCGGCGAATTCAAGTCCGGCCAGCACGGATTTGCCTGGCAGAAGCTCCTGGGAAACAATATTCCCGGTGTGGTCCAGATAGGAGTTCACGTCTACAGAGTTGTGATACAGGCAAATCTCATCACTCCAATTATCCCCGGATATCCGCAGCGCCGTAGCTTCCAGCGCAGACAACTCCCGGCCCTCCAGCGTGACCGGCATTCTACTGATCCGGATCTGCGGCTGGACCGCCCCATAGGGAACAACGAGCGTTTCATAAACCGCTCTTCCCGCAGTGGACATGGACCGCTTCGCTACCGGATTCACGTAATATTGACCCTGCCTGAAATCAAGACCGCTCTCCAGTGCAAGCTGATCCTCAGCCTGCTCCTGTTCCGGGAATAGAAGCAGCACATTGCTGTCATTATGGTTCGTATGCAACTGCCGGCGGTCCCACTGGACTACCGCATCGCCTATTGGCAGGTGAAAATATTGCTCGTAGGTATGCTGCTCTTGCGCCTCAAACAGATCCACTATCAGCCAGTAACGGTTCTTCACAAAAACTACCTTACGGGAATGGATAACGGGATCGTCATAGCGGGTATAGCCATAATGGCTCGCGAACCAATAATCATAATCCTTGCCATGACGCGCATCCCATATTTTACAGGCTGCGGTTTGCGGTGTATTCCAATGCAGGCCGCGCACATGCTGATCCTGCCCGTCAACGACGACCGTGTTATGCGCTCTTGTCGATACAGCATATTTGCGTTCCTTATTCCATTCGAACAGTCCCATGCCGGAATCGGCCAGCAGTTCCCGTCCTCCGGCATAAAGAATCAGGCTAAGCGCATCGGAATGGGCATGTCCCCCAATGCCCACCCCTGCCCGCATCGCCATATACATAGCCTCCTTCTCCCAGCTCTGCCGGGAGAAGAGGTATCCGCCAACGGGGAAGCAGGCGAAGGGCTCGGGCGCCGGTCCGGCTGGGATGGCCTCATAACGCTCGGCCGCTTCCGGTCCCAGCCGCCAGAGCAAGGCAAACGGCAGCTGGGGATGCCCCAGGAATTTAAAATCCCCTCTTCCAAACAAATAGGCACCCAGGCTCATCGTGTTGCGCAGCTCGTTTTCCGCCTGTGCGTCGGTATCTCCAAATCTGGCGAGCTG
Source organism: Paenibacillus sp. FSL H3-0321 (assembly GCF_038002865.1). Classification (NCBI taxonomy): domain Bacteria; kingdom Bacillati; phylum Bacillota; class Bacilli; order Caryophanales; family Paenibacillaceae; genus Paenibacillus; species Paenibacillus sp. FSL H3-0321. The sequence continues at coordinate 1,285,942 of NZ_JBBODH010000001.1, forward strand.
CATATCAGGCGTCATCAGATGACTCTGCACTTCCAGCATTTTCTCCAAGATTTCACTGTACTCCAAAGCCTCGATATTCAGCTTTTGAAACAGCGGCACCAGTTCATATAAGTCGCGCATGACTACCTGGTGATAGTTGGAGCTGCCTTCGAATTGTGCCCCGTCCTCATAGACGTTGTCCCGGATGTGGCCCGGAAGCTCACGCCGCGCGTATTCCAGCCATTGCTGCGCCGGCTTCAGCTCCGGCAATAGCAGAGAAACCTGAATTAGACCGCGCAGCTGCATGCACACATGGTTGCCGCTCTGGGCATGGTATTTGCGGACATACTCCCCATGCTGATAGAAGGATTTGATCAGCTTCATTTTGATCTCCGGGGTGAACGCCTTTGAACGGTAGAAAACAATGAACGCTTCCGGCAGCATGAACAGCCGGACCCCTACCGACAACGGGTCCCAGGTGCAGTGCTCGCCCCGAAAGATACCTCCGCGCGGCACCGGGTTGTCATCAATGAAATCCTCCATCATGATGCTGAAGCATTCGGCGAATTTCTCGTTGCCGGTCAAGCAGTATCCCCGGGACAGCCGCTTCAGATAGGCGAAGCGCGTCAGGTGAAGCTGATATTGCGAGCTGTCATACAGCCAGCTGTTCCAGTCATATGCGCCGCCAGGAAAAACTGCCCGTTTCTCCTTGAACAGCGGAATATCGCCTTCCGCGATCCGTTCTGCTTCCGCGATATCCTGCAGCGCTTCCGGGAAATCTCCATACCGGCTCCGCGCCTCCTTCATCAGTTGCGGCACCTCGCCAACGCCGAAGTAATACCGGGTGAGCTCAGCCTCTTCAATCCGGTGCAGGAAGGCATCCCTTGCTCCGACTATATCGCCCTGTTCCATGAAACAGCGGACAGCCTCCATGCCGGGCAGCTCCAGATTCAGCATAGTGCCGATAAACTCTACATCTGTCGGCAGCGGTTCCGTATATTCGGGATCCTTGCGTAATTCCTTGTATCCTTTTTGCTTCATAGCTCTCCCCTTCTTAACAAAGCGGCGAATAACGCCTTATTCTTTGACCGAGCCGAGCATGGCTCCCTTGGCAAAATATTTCTGCAGGAACGGATATACGATAACGATAGGCAGCATCGCCAGCAGGATCGCCGCATTCTGTACATTTGGCCCCAAATTTGCGGCAAGCTGTGCATCTAGTGCCGCTTCGGCGGATATATTCGAGGCGCTGATCGCCACCATCTGCCGCAGCAGCGGCTGGATCGGCCAGCGTGTCGTATCGTTCAGATAAATGACTGCCGAGAAGAACTCATTCCAGTACTGAACCATAAAGAACAGTGCAAACGTGGCAATGATCGGCTTCGAGAGCGGTATTACTACCGAGAACAGGATGCGGAATTCTCCCGCCCCGTCGATTCTTGCCGCTTCATCCAGACTTGGCGGCAGGCTCTGGAAGAACGAGCGGATCACCATCACGTTGTAGGCGCTGGATACCGCCGGAAGGATAACAGCCGCATAGCTGTCGATCAGTCCGAGATTCTTGACCACCAGATAGTTCGGGATCATGCCGCCATGGAAAATCATCGTGAAGAAGATCAGCAGCAGAATCAGACGCCGCCCCGGTATTCCTTTTTTGGACAACGTATAAGCCAGCATGATCGAGACAACCAGGCTTAGGCTGGTGCCGATCACTGTGATAATGACCGAATTTTTGATTGAGGTCAGAAAAGTATCGGCATTCAGCAGGTATTTATAGGCATCAAGCGTCCAGTGCTTCGGCCAGAGAAAGAAATTGCCGGCCATCGAATCTGCTGGCGGACTGAAGGACACCGCAATGATGTATAGAAAAGGCAAAATGACTGTAAGACTGATCAGAATAATGATCGCTGCAATAATTCCGTCAAACCAGGTTATCCGTGCTTTCATCTTGTCTCCACTCCCGTCTAGAAAATGCCTTCTTCACCCAGCAGCCTGGCCGCGTAATTGGCCCCCACCACCAGAATCAGACTGACAATTGATTTGAACATGCCTACCGTGATCGCATAGCTGTAATTGAACTGCTCCAGTCCGACATGGTAGACAAACAGGTCGAATACATTGGAGACATCCAGGTTAAGACCATTGGACATCAGGAATATCTGCATAAAGTTTGAATCCAGCGAGGAGCCTAGCCGCAGCAGCAGCAGCACGACAATCGTACTTTTGATCCCTGGCAGCGTAATATTCCAAATGTTCTGAAAACGGTTCGCCCCGTCGACCTTGGCCGCCTCATATAATTCGGGATTAATTCCCGCTAAAGCCGCCAGGAAAATGATAGTTCCCCAGCCTGCATCCTTCCAAATGGACTGGAAGATGACGAGCGGCCTGAACCATTCATTGCTGGTAAGGAACATCGCATCGGTGTTGAACCACTGTTCCAGATAGTGATTGATCACTCCGGATGGCCCAAAAAATGAGATGGTAATTCCGTAAATGACCACCCAGGACAAAAAGTGGGGTAGATATACAATGGTTTGCGACACCCGTTTGAACAGCTGCATCCGCAGTTCGTTCAGCATAATAGCGAGCAGTATCGTAAAAGGAAAATAAATCACAATATTCAGCAAGCTGATAACCAGTGTGTTTTTGAGCAGAATATAAAAATTCGGAGTTCCGAAAAATTGTCTGAAATTAGCCAGCCCTACCCAAGGACTGTCCATGATTCCTTTGAATGGACTGTAGTCCTTAAAGGCCAGTACTAGTCCCGACATTGGCACATAATGAAACGTCAGAAAATAAAGTATTCCCGGTGCAGCCAGCACGTAAAAGGGCCACAGCTGCTTAAACCTTGAGCCACGCAGCGATCTCTGCATTTTTTGCCCTCCCATCCATTATTCATGAACGGGACCTTGAGGCGCAGTCCCGTTCATGTCTATTTGTATTTTCAACTATTGATTATCAGCTTTATATTGATCCATCAGGTCCTTGGTGATTTGCGCACCTGTTCCCTTGGTCCAAGCGTCAATTTCCTTCTGCACATCATCCCAGGTGCCTTCACCCAGCACATATTTCGTCATGACAGCATTCATTTTCTTGTAGCTGTCCGGATTTTTGCTTGCGGTTTCGGAATTGTAAGCCAGGAACGGATTTTCGATGCCAAACTTACTGATGGTATCCAGCGATGCCTTCTGTATGGCGAGAATGTCCGCTTCCTTGGACGTAGCATACACATATGGATCTATCCGGTTTTCCAATATAAAACTATTTGGCTTGTCCAGATCCGCCTGCTTCAGCTGTTCTTCCGTCTGGGTAACAATCCCGTCCTTCAAACCGTTAGAATGAATACCGGTTACCCCACCTTTGTAGAAGGCTACGTTTTCTTCAGAAGCAGTAAAATCAAGGAAATCCACAATCTGCTGAATTTTATCTTCCGGAACGGAGCTTGGAATCGCCCATAGTCCGTAATATCCGGTCATTACAGCAACGCCTTTATCTCCGGCAGGACCTTCAAGCACGTCTATAATGGCAATTTCCGCGTTCGGGTCCACCTGTTTCAGCTTGGACAGATTGGCTTCTCCGAGATCACTTACGTTACCCGCGAACACACCGGCTACGCCAGCGAGAAATTTACCGCGTGCCTGCTGCTGATTTTTGAGCACCGGAGCATCTTTGTCGATTAGTCCCTGGCTCCAGGACTCCTTCAGCCACTCCAGATAAGTCTTGTATTCAGGAGTCTGGAAATCCCGGACCGGAGTGCCGTTGTCCACCTTCCAGGTGAACGGAATGCCAAGTGCAAACTGGATCGGCAAGACTCCGGCAAAAGGTCCCGGGGCGTTGATGCCATCTACACCAAAGATCGAGAACGGAATCGTTTTTCCGCCGCCTGCCGGATCTTTTTCCTTGAACACTTTCATTGCGTCTGTCAGCTCATCTAAAGTTTTCGGAACTTCAAGGTTGTATTTGTCCAGCCAGTCCTTGCGGATCAGCATGCTGGCCTCGCCTCCGCCATAGAGGCCACGGGGACGCGGAACGCCGTATACCTTGCCGTCTACTCTTACATTTTTCCAGACCGCTTCGTCAATCAGATTGATATTCCCGGTCTTTTCCAGATAAGGCGTCAAATCATGGAAGGCCCCCATCTTGACCAGATTGCTGAATTTGTCATCCTTCCCGCCGTCCATTAACAGCAGGTCGTAAGAGTCTCCGGCAGATACTGCAACGGACAGTTTATCCGCGTACGCTTCGGAAGGAACAAAGGTGATATCCAGATCGACATTTCCGCGTTTTTCCAGATCCTCAAGCGCTTTATTATTATCCGTGACCGGCGGATTGCCGAACAGAATCGTCATCGCCTTGATCTTAGCCGCCTTGGTGCTGCCCGCAGTCTGTGCTGTTCCTGCCGGCTGCCCCGAAGCCTCTCCCCCGTTATTCTCTGCCGCATTGTTATTGCCGCCGCAACCGGCCAGCGCGGAAGCCATTAATACCGTAGATGCCAGAACAGGTACAAGCTTGTGTTTGAATTTCATTGTCATCCCCCGTTTTGTTTGATGTATTCCAGTGAGTCGCTGCTTACAATTTGGATTATAGAGAATCCGCTTACATGTGAACATGCCGATTTCGAGCCAAAGTGTATCCGTTTTTCAGATTTGCGCAAATCAGGGTATCCTTCACCGCAGCCTCGTACTATAATTTATTTAGACATCCCAGGAGACGGAAGTGAAGACATGTTATCACCCTTTTTTTCATTTTTGACGCGAAGCTTCTATATCAAAATGATTCTGGTCATGCTTGCCATCTCCATCATTCCGCTGATTGTATTGTCGTATATTTCTGTAAGCGTCTCCAGCAGGACGGTTGAGGAGCAGGTGAACCGGCTGAATGCCCAGCTCGTAAATCAAGTTGTGGACCGGATCGAGCTAACCATGTCCAGATTCCGGGAGCTCAGCGAACAGTATTCGCGGATGTCCTCGATTCAAGGAGCACTGGTCTCGCCTTCCGATCAATATTTTGAAGAGGTTGTCCGTAAAAAAGATCTGATCTCCGTACTCAGTACCGCTTCGGCGATTATCGGCAATGTTGAGGGCCTGCAGGTGTATTCCGCTGTGACCGGCGAGATCCTGTCTTCCACCGAAGCCCCTTCGCCGATGGCAGCATCACCTTACAAACCTCTGATTGAGCATTATCTGGAGTCCGGTAAGCCGGGGCTTTTCTTGGATAAGCATTCATTGCCTGAGCTCGATATATTGAATAGTTCGACTTATTATATCTCCCGTATCCCGTTTTACCAATACGAGGATTTGCAAGGCATTCTGCTGATTTCGATGAAAAATGGCGAATATCTGCGCCAGATCCAGAATATCCAGCTAGGCTCCACAGGCTCTATTGCCCTGGTAACCGACGACGGCAAATCCATCGCTACTACCAGCAAGCTGGGTGGAAATGCAGAGGAAGAACGCATCCACAGCATATTAAGCCATTGGAAGAATCTCCAGCAGCCAGGTCAATTCCGCATGGACTCTTCAATTATTTCCGTCAAGCAGACGTCAACCTATGATAAATGGATTGTCATTTCGGAGATTCCATCCAAGCAGCTTGGAGAGAGCACAGTGATTATCCGCAGAACCGTGATGTATTTCCTGATCCTGCTCGTTGGGCTTGGCGCACTTTCTGTTGTCGGCTTCGGTTATCATCTGTACCGTCCCTTGCAGGCCGTACGGCGACAGGTCGACGCCATCAAGAAAGGGCGTTTCGATGCGCGGGTCACGCATTTTGCCAACAATGAAATCGGGGATCTCGGCCGGATGCTGAATACGATGGCTGTCCGCATTCAGGATCTGCTGGCGGATCTGCATGAATCGGAGGATTTGAAGCGCAGACTGGAAATCAGGGCGCTGCAATCTCAGATTAACCCCCACTTCATGTATAACACGCTGAACACCATCCGGATGTTTGCGATCATGAAGGACTATGACGGGATAAATTCGCTGATGGGCCGTTTGGTCGCACTACTCCGCTATTCGATGGAGAATTACGAGCAGACCGTTATGCTGCAGCAAGAGCTTGACTATCTTGAGGATTACGTAGGCCTGCTCAATATGCGTTATAAATGCCGGATCTTACTTGCGCTAGAGATTGAAGAACCGCTGCAGCGGCTGCAGATTCCTAAGCTGAGCCTGCAGCCGCTGATCGAAAATTCTGTCTTTCACGGTATTCTTCCCGCCAAGGTAAGCGAAGGCCATATTACTATTAAAGTGTTCTCTATTCCCGAATCATCCGCAATCATGATCGAGATCAGGGATGACGGCATCGGTATGGAGGATCAAGAGCTGGAGAAGCTGAAGCTTCATCTTCCCCGTGAAGAAATCAGCGACAATATCGGGCTGCAGAATGTCTGGATGAGGATGCGGCTGATGTTCGGCCGGGACACCCAGATTATGCTTGCCAGCAAACCCGGGGAAGGCATGGCGATCACTTTCATACTTGAACAGGACTCGGTAAGAGTAAAGGAGGAACAGCATGAATAACTACAAAGTCATCCTTGTTGAAGATGAATACCCGGCCAGAACGGTCTTCCGGCACATGATCGAGCAGCGCAGCGACCTGTTTACCTTTAGCGGGGAGGCAGAAGACGGCCAGGAAGGCCTGGAGCTATTTCTGCAAAATAAACCCCAGCTGATAGTTACAGACATTACGATGCCGGGGATGAACGGGCTCGATATGCTGCGGGAAATTGAGAGCAGCGGCCTGCCCCGGCCGCAGATTGTTATTCTGACCTGCCATCAGGATTTCCATTATGCCCAGCAGGCCATTCATCTGAAGGCGGATTCCTACCTGATCAAGGATGATTGTCTCTCCGATCCGGAGCTGCTGACCCGCACTCTGGAGGAGCTGACCCGCAAGGCCGTTTCGCTTGAAGAGACACGGGAAAAACAAATGCTGCTGGAGCAGAGGGTCCGCTCAAGTGAAATTGAGATCGAGCAGGGTTTGTTTCTGGAGATGCTCCGCAATCCCGCCAACGAATCGAGCTGGCTGCAGAGCCTTGAGCAGGCTGGCATTCCGGTTGGCCGGGGCCGATTTAGAGCCTTGGTGCTGGAGCTGGACAGAAGCTCCCTGCGTTTCTCCATGGACCAGCTTGAAGAACTTAAGCTCTGGCAGTTCGCCGGCGTCAACGTTCTGAAAGAGCTGCTGGACAACCAAGGTGTGGGCAAGGTAGTCACGCTGGACCAAGGGCGTTTCTTTGCAATCTATACGGACGAGCGCCGGCTGGAAGCATCCGGGCTAATGGAGCAGATCCTGGAGAGCTTTGCCTCTAATTTGAAGATAGGAGCCATAGCACTGGAATATGTCTTCGAAGCAGGGACGGGCAGTGATGCCGGCACGCTCAAAAAGCTGGCTTCCGCTGCTTATCCCTTCTTCTACCAAGCCAATCAGACCTTAACTGGTGAAGTGTGGCAGCAATCTCTGAAATTCCAGCGCATCCCGGAGCCTAATAGCCGCTTTTGGATCAAGGTGCTGAAGACTGCTCTGCTGGAGTCCCACTTGAGCTTATCCGCGCTGGACCAGCAGCGCAGTGCCTTTTACCACCAGGCTGCGGAGCAACACTGGGAACCCGAGCAGATTAAATCCCTATACCTGAGAGTTTTTTTGGAGCTCAGCCAATTTATTGTTGACGCGGAGGGGGCAGCCGACCTGGAAGCTTCCTGCCGGAAGAAGCTGGAGGAATGCCAGACCTTCCATTCTGTTCATGACGCCATCTGCAGTTCCTTCCGCAAGCTGCAGCAACTGCAGGGTGAGGGCACAAAGCTCGATGCCTCGATGTCGAGAATTATCCGGCGGATGCACGAGGATTTGGCTTATCCCTATAAGCTGGAAGAGCTGGCCGCCTCGATCAATTACAGCGTCCCTTATTTTAGCAGTATGTTCAAGAAAACCGTAGGCGAGAGTTTTATCCAGTATTTGACCCGATTACGAATAGAAAGGGCCAAACTGCTGCTCTTGACCTCCGATCAGAAAACCTTCGAAATCGCCGAAGCAATCGGGTTCGAGAACTACCGCTCCTTCAACCGCATCTTCAAAAAAGAGACCGGGTTCTCTCCCTCGGATTTCCGCAGGATCGGTGCGTCTGCCGAAGCCAGCGTCTAGAATCCGCTGGCTCTTACCGCTGGCTCTTACCGCTGGCTCTTAACGTCAAAAGGCACCTTCAGCATTAAGCTGAAGGCGCCTTTGATAAGTGGTGAAGCAATTCATTAGTCGCAGCACTCAAACCACTTTTTGCAGAATCAGGGGTTGCTCAATGCAGCCTGACCTACCTGTGGTTCCCGACCGTTTTGCCGACTGGTTGGTTGACCTTGTTTCTGCGCACCAGGTTGTAAGCCAGATAGATTCCATAGATCAGGTACAAGATATTCAAGATGGAAACCAGCAGAACTTCCTGGTCCAGATTCTCATTGCTGATCAATGCAAGCGCATCATAGGCAAAATGAAACACGATCAATGGAATAATGTGGTTTGTAGTTTCAATAAGCAGTGCAAATATGAAACCGAGCAGCAGCGCATTAATGACCTGCAAAAGAATATGTATTATATTACTTCCGTTTAATGCATTAGCCATATGTAGGACGCCAAAAAAGACGGAGGAGAACACGATGTAAAACACCGGCCCCTTGAATTTCAGTTTATCCCTGATGATTCCCCGGAAAACGGATTCTTCCGTAAAGCCCACCAGCATGGTGAAAATTACAATAACCAGAATGTCGACCGCAGAAAGCTCAAAGTTGATGCCGCTCATAATAGGTTGTACAAGTGCGATAATAAGCAGCGGTACATAATAGAGAGCTTCTTTTGCCTTGGACACGCCAGTGCTTCTGAAGCCGAATTGGGCTAAGGTGCGCTCTCCTTTTGTCATATACAGCGTTACAATAACAGCCATGACCAAAAATGCTACAGCTTGGGCAATCATCAGCCCCGTATCGTCCAGTTCCATGATGGTTCCGGCTGCGGATGCGACTGAAATCAATACAGTCAGCAGAACCCCCAGCATGAGTGAAAATAAAATCGGATGCCCTTTTGCAGTGTTTTTTACCATTACTCGTCTCCTCTGTTATACAATCTAGTGTTCATCGCCATGCAAAGGGCAATAATGGATTTATTGTAATCCATTTCTGTGACTTACGCCATATTTATCTACACAATTCCGCTATGATTCCTTTTTTTAAGCTTCAACTGTTCTCCCCAGTGGTCCATCATCCCAGACCTGCACTTCAATATATCTCTCCGGCCCATATGAGCCATCTCTGTTCCATTCCTGAGGCAAGCCATATTTCTGAATGAGCTCTAAGATTTCTTGGTAGGTGTAAATCTGCCTGCGATATTCCTTGCCGTCATTCACCCGCGGGCTAAAGGTGGGAAACAAATCGCCATAGGAGAACGAGAGGGTGTCCAGTTTAAACTGTGAAATAGGTATTTGTACAAAAGCACTTTCCTTATACCAGTCACTAAGCCAGTCGCATGGGCCAACTACCATATAATGCGGGGCTTTTCTTACAGGCTTCCCGCCTTTTAAAAGGAACAGTTCTCTGGCTAATCCCTCTAACTCCCGTCTGCGAACTAAATACCCCTGATCTCGGCGGGAGGCCATCACCTCGTTTTGTTTGCGGATTGATTCCAGAACTTCGTCTGCCTGCGCTTCGCTCAAATCGGATAAATTGGCAAACGGGCCTCTGGACTTCTCATAATAATGATATAAATAGTCAGCGGGACTGCACATACTTACACCTTGCCTTTCTATAATGAATCGGATCAGACATGCTTTGAGGTAGTGCAACCGTTCACAAAGAGCAGCGAAGACAGTAAAATGACCGCAAAAAAGCATTTGTTCAAATCTGCCACTCCTTAATATTCATTCATTCGATAGTTGTATATTTTATCTTCTCTGCCCAGCTTAAACTGCAAAGTATTGCTTTCACGTTTGATAAACTTCAATTCGTCTCCGTAGTAAGGCACGTCGTTCGTTTCCGCATATTGCTGCTGTTCCTGATTCAACAGCTCCTTGTACAACAACGTCTTTCCGCCTGTCTTGCGGTCAATAAACATTAGAATTCCCTTCTGATTCGGACGGATCAACAGGAAATCATCATCAATTCCTTCCACCAGATAATTATCGTCTTCACCGCCGAGTTTCACCAGGTCCAGGGTCTCCTTCACCTTCCCTGTTCCGTCCTCAATTACCCGGAGGATCTTGCCATCCGTAAGCACCAGATTATTGTCATACATGGCTACGTTATTTCCGAACCGGTTGTAATAGCCGACGCTCGCCTGCCGGATCACCACTCCGTTCTTTATCACCAGGGTGTACCATGTATTGTTAATATGAGGTTCACCGTAAATATCCGAGAGTGTTAAGTGGATTAAACCACCGGGTGTCTTCTGGAACTTGAAATCGACCATGTCGTACAGCTTGGAGCCGAGTTTAGCAATCAGCTGCGGTTTTCCCGGCGCCTTTGCGGCATACAGCTTGCCGGACTCTTTAACAACAGAATACGTGATACCTTCAAATGTTGCGTTGATGCTTGCAAAGGTCCCAAGCCCTTTGGCGGTATAGACAGCATGAGCCGCATCCCAGCTTACTGTCTGCCCTTCCAGCGCCTGCACCACAAAGCGTGCAGGAAGATATAATTGCTCTTTATACCGGAACGGCGCTCCTCCTAATTGAACTGTTTTCCCATCAAGCACAGCAGTCTTGCTGCCAACCGTGACAACCACTGTTTTTTCCCATCCAACGTATTTGGCCCGTAGATCTGCCTTATCCCAGGCAACCCGCAGACCCGCCTCTTCCAGCAGACTTGCCGGGACAAACGCAGTGCCGCTCTTAACCAGTGCCGGAACAGTACCCTTGCCGCCATTCGCCACGTAATAAATAAACGAAGCATGGGTAGCCGCTGACGATATTGCCGGGAACAGAAACAGCAATAGCAACATAGGAGCAAACAGCCATATTTTTCTCATAATCTATCCATATCCTTTCTTCACTTTACTTTATTTTCTAGTTCTCAGATAATTATAAGACTCATGGTTTTCCAAAAAGTTGCAGCTGTGGATGAGGAGGCGGATATTTATGTTGGAGGGATGCGGACGTTTGCTGCTTAACTTCTATTTGGTTTGCTATAAAGTCATCCTTAACATACTGAGCCTCGACCGGACGCCGCTGTTTACCGTTCTCTTCGACAACCACTTATTCTGCGGTTTCATCTCTCTAAAAACAATATTGCACTTTAAAATGATCCTGCTGCTCTCCAATCATCTCGTACAAGGTTATGATCTGGTATGTATAGCCGTTATTTCTATTAAAGGAGGATTATTTGCTATGGGCAACAATCTGTATAGCCGCATAGAAGCGAAGTTCCAGGAGCGTAAGCTCAAGCCTTATTATGAAAAAATTAAACACATCCGCTGGCTGCCCTGTCTTAGCCAACTTTCAATGCAATCAGCCATTGTGCGGCTTCCAGCAAATCTGCTGCAATAAAGTCCGGCTCCGCCGCCTCATACCAATCCTTGCGGTAAGCCATAAGCGAATTTTCGCCCCAGCCCGTACGGACAAGCACTTTGATTGCGCCCACTGCGGCTGCTGCCAGCATATCCGTTGTTCCAACATCACCAATAACCGCACATTGTCTCAAATCCAAACCATGTTCCTCGGCTGCTCTAAGAAGCAGCCCTGGTTTGGGTTTCTGGCATTCACAGTCACTCCCGGAGGAATGAGGACAAATGTAGGAGGCGTCCATCCCGAAGGACACAAACTGGCTGGTAAATTCCGCCTCACTGGCTTGGCCAAGAGCAATTCTATGCTGATTAGTTAGCGCAAAGACCTTGATCCCCTTCTCTTTAAGCAGATGTATCGCGCCCAACGCGAACGGGAACAGTTCAAAATCGCGGGGATGAATAAAATGTCCGGTTCCCCCCATCGTCCCGTCACGGTCTATGAAAACGGCTTGAAGATTATGCATATGCATAAAGCCCTCCTTATTGACTGATGATTAATTTCATTTGTTCAACAACTTCGTCCACACCGTGGCTGCTTGTATCTATTTTAGTAGTCCTCATGTTCCAGTATAAGCATAATCGTTCGATACTGCTAAGAATTTGCTCTTCCGGTCTATGGTCTTGCTCCATTCGCTGCCTTAGTGCAGTCTCCGAAGAGATCAAGGTAATCGTTTGTGTATCAAATTCCAGATCATCTAGCCGTTTCAGAAGACCTTGCAAGATCTCTTCGCGATGAAGTACCCAACTGAAAATGACATGTTCAAATGTAGAGTTCGTCAAGAAGTTTCTTAGCTGATATGTAATGTTATTCTCCACCATGGCTCTGTTTTCATCGTTTACGATCCAGGGATTCATCATCCAGCACCAATCGCCGTCCAGACATATGGAATGATTTAGCACCCCTTTCAGACTTCTGCATACGGCTGATTTCCCGAAACCATTGGGGCCGTTGACAACAATTAACTTTTTCATGACATCCTCCTGCAAAAGATATTTACACATAGTTCCAATGAACTATTCTTTTAATAAATTTCAGTAGGAAATGATCCTTTTGCATGATATAATCTCTTAGTCCATCATCGAGAATTTATCCCCATTAAAAATATGGGTTTGCAGGAGGATCACTATCATCATGAACAATCAGATTAAAATAGTTAAAGTATCTGCAGAGATAGAAAAGGATGAATTTGATTTTAAGGTGAGCCCTTGGCGATTGCTGCTTGAGACCAACCGTTATTACGAGATCAAACCCGAGCTTGGACCTGTAAAGAGAATCTATAAAGAGAAGCTTAATACCGTTACCGATGAAACGAAGTCTTATGCCGACGGTATTCTCTCCTGCTCCGCATTTTGCATTGAAGACCGGGTTAATGAGATGCAGTTGGAGATCCTGCGCAAACTGCAGTTGAAAATCAATTCGTTCAGAGATGAACTGCAGTTAAACCAAAAAGCAATCGAACAACAAAAATTCTTACCAAAAATGAAGGGTTCAACGGAATAAATGAGAAGTGGATTTCCTCACAAAGTTAAAGAGCCGCAGGTGCGCAGTAGTCGCATCTTCGGCTCTTTGTCGTATTGTTCTATACCAGCTCTGCGTTTTTCAGGGCATGCTCCCAGCTTGGAAAATAATACAATGCGCTCCGCATCAGCTCCGGATCCTGCTGTTTTACCTGCTTTTTGTTGATTGTTCCGTTGGATTGAAGCTGCTTGATCCGGTTGATAACTTCATCAGATCCCAGTGTAATATCCACATCACCACTCCTTTCCCTTAAGTCTTCTTCCATATTTTTCTCCATCCTGTAAAGTTCTATACAGGGCTCTATTGAAAAAGAGTGCTCCATCAGCCATTCTCCCGGCTGATGAAGCACTCTCTCATCATAAATTAATGGCTTACGAGATAGGAAGCATCCAAGATGATAGCCACCCGTCCGTTCCCCAGAATGGTCGCCCCGGATAGATGGTTCAAGGTCCCGAGCATGGTTCCGAGCGTTTTGATGACCACTTCCTGATTGCCCAAGATTTCATCCACTGCAAAGGCAGAAATTTTGTCGACTGATCTGACAATGACAATCGAGATCGTTTTGGAACTGCGCTCAACACGCGGATAATGCAGCTTGTCCCGCAGCCAGGAGAACGGTACAATCCGTCCATGGTTGATAATCGCCTGCTCCCCTTGGATCGTCTGAATCTCTTCCGGGTGAATACGTACAATTTCAGCAATGTTGTACATGGGGAGAATCAATACCCGGCCTGACACCTTGACCAGCAATCCCTTGATGATCGCCAAGGTGAGCGGAAGCCTGATCGTGAATGTCGTCCCTTTACCCGGCTCTGTATCAATATCAATGATTCCGTTCAACCTTCCGATTTGGCTGCGGACAATATCCATTCCCACACCACGTCCGGATACATCGCTCACCTCGGAAGCCGTCGAGAATCCAGGCTCAAAAATGAGATGAAGCGCTTGAAGCGGCGTCAAATGTGCGGCCTGATCCTCTGTAATGATGCCTTTGCGAAGCGCGGAAGCCTTGATATTCCCGGCATCAATGCCCTGACCGTCGTCTGCCAGGGAAATCACTACATTATTCTCTTCGTGGAAGGAGGACAGGGTAATTCGCCCCTTCGCCGGTTTGCCTTTTGACGCACGCACTTCGTGGCTTTCGATTCCGTGGTCTGCACTGTTGCGGATTAAGTGGATCAAGGGATCGCTCAATTCCTCGATAATCATCCTGTCCAGTTCGGTCTCGCCGCCCTGTACCACCAGCTCTATATCCTTGCCGAGCTTTTGCGCCAGGTCTCTGACCATACGCGGGAACCGGCTGAAGAGCTGGTCTATAGGCAGCATGCGTGTCTTCATCACGCCTTCCTGCAATTCCTTGATGACACTGCCCATATGATCGGATACGCCACTGATGCTCTGCAGCGCTTTAGCAGGGTCATTGCGGATGCCAGTCGTCTTCAGATCCGCTAGTGAGGTCTGGTCTATCAGCAATTCACCGACCAGATTCATCAGATGATCGAGCCGTTCCACACTGACCCGGACCGTCGGTTGATTACCTTTGACCCGTTCTTCAGCCGGAGGCCCGGACTGTGGCATATTTGCCGGCACTTCTGTAGTAGCTATCTCTCCGCCGGCAGCTTCTCCCGATTCGAATGGAGTAATCGCCAGAGTTTGCACATCTGAATCCCCCTCCAGCTGTGACTGGATCAGCTGCGGCTCTTTCGATGTTGCAACCACTACAGCGAATCTGCCGTAACGGCTGTCTTCATCTTTATCTACAACTTCACCTGGTGAAAGTGAGGCGGTAATAACCGATCCGCAGATATCTTCGATCCGCTGCAACAGGATGAAATGGCGTGCTGCCTTCATCTGGCAATCCTCTTTCAGCGAAACTCCGATCATTAGGATCAGTTCCCCGGCGGCAGTGGCTTCCTCTACTTTAAGATTCTCAGCGGCACTTAATACAGGCGGGCGGACCGGCTCTTGCTCTGCAGGTTTGTTAATCAGCGCTTTAATCTCCGAAACCACAGAACTGCAGTCATCATAAGCTTCCCCGCTGATATATTGGCTGCGCAGCTTCTTCATGGCGTCCAGTGCGCTAAAGAGTGTATCAATCAGAATTGCGGTGATTTCCGGTTTTTTCTCACGTACCCATTCCAGCGCATACTCCACTTCATGGGTCAAATCACTCATTTCCCGGAAGGCCATCGTTGAAGAAGAGCCCTTGATTGTATGCGCGGCCCGGAACAGAACTTGGATCAGCTCGGAAGAAGGAGATTGTTCAAGGGTCAACAGGGACTGGTCCATCCGCTCCAACTGGTCGTTCAGCTCTTCTATGAAAATATCTCGGTAGGCAGACAGCTCCATCATTATTTATATTCTCCTTTCTATCCGCCCAATATTTCCTCGAGCTTCAAGATCCCAATAAGCTGGTCTCCCTGTTGTCCAATGCCATGAAAAACACCTTCTCTACTTCGGCTATGCCCTCCAGTAGGCGGATGAATTTCTCCGTAGGTAGTCACTTTGTTCACTTTATCTACGATCAAGCCTACGAATTCATCCCGGCAACGGACTACGATAATCCGGGTTTCTCTTGTATAGGGCTCATCCGACATACCAAGCAGATTGCGCAGGCTCATGACACAGACTACTTTGCCCCGGAGGTTCACCACGCCCTTAACTTCATTCCTGGTGAACGGTATATCCGTAATGCTCAGCATCTTGATGATTTCATGAATCTCTTCGATGCGGATCGCACAGGTCTCGGCACCCACGGCGAGTTCAATATATTGTTCCTTCTGCAGCGCGGACATGTTGTCACCTTCAGTCTGTAAAATTAGTGGGTTTTGAATGCGGCAGCGGAAATGGCCAATTCTTCAGAGAGCTGAGCCAAAGACTGGCAGGTAGCTGCAGTCTCTTCAGAAGCAGCGGCGGACTCCTCACTCGAAGCCGAGATCGCTTCTACCGAACTCATAACCTCAGCAGCCTGTGCAGACTCTTCCTCGCACGCCGCAGCAATTTCATTCACTTTAAGCGCGGAGTTATTCACCATCGCGATAATTTGCTCAAAAGCCTGGCTGGTCATCGAAGATTGCTCCACACTTTCGGACACGGCCCGGACACTCTGCTTCGTATTTTCCTGCATCGCTTTAATAATCTTCGTAATTTCCTTTGTCGCCTCGCTGCTTCGTTCCGCCAGCTTGCGGACCTCATCGGCTACAACGGCAAAGCCGCGGCCCTGCTCTCCGGCACGGGCTGCTTCAATGGCTGCATTCAGCGCAAGCAGGTTCGTTTGCTCGGCGATATCGTCAATGACCTCAATAATATCGCCAATCTTGCTGGAGTCATCCTCCAGCTGAGTCATCTTGTGATTCACAGCCTGCATTCCCTGAAGGGATGTCTCGACCACATATCCGCCTTCACGGGCAGTTCTGACCGTATCATTAGAGAGCTCTGCTGCTTCTTCTGCACTTACAGCCACAGAGTTAATGGCAAGCGACAGTTCTCTGAAGAGTTCAGTGATGTTGGCTGCCGCAGCCGACTGGCTGGTGCTGGTGCTGGAAATTTCCTGTGTGCTTGCAGATATCTCCTCGGAGGAAGCGGCAACACTTTGCGAATTCATCACGATACCATTGATCAAATCCTTTAAGTTGGTCACCATCCGGTTGAGCGCAGACGCCAATTGACCCACTTCATCCTTGGAGGTAACCTCCGCTTGTTGCGTCAAATCTCCGTCAGCCACCGCGGAAGCGAGACTAAGCATCTGCCGTAGAGGTCTAGAGATCGAGCGTGCAATGAAAGTTCCAATAAGGATGCTGATTATGACCGCAGCGACTACCACGGCTATAGTAACAACCAGGAGGTGTTATAGGTTTGTTCCGAACGATGGTTGGTGGCTTCTGCCAAGCTTGCATTGAAAGCAACCAGCTCCGTCAATGTCACTGCAACCTTCTCTGATTGCAGGCTCAGAACTGTTTTATTAAATTCGTTAAATGCCGTAATATCCTTATTCTCTGCGATGGACATGCCCTGCTCATAAAGCGTTAAATAGGATGGGTATTCGATATCGAACGTCCGCAGCAGTTCCTGCTCCTTCGTGGTATTGGCTACCGCACGGAAAGTATCGATCTTTTGTTCGATACTCTCACGGGCTGCAGCAATCTCGGTCTTGATCTTAGCCTTTGCTTCAGCTCCGCTCTCTGTGCTCATATTCCGCAAATATAAACGCATATTCATAAAACTGATCTGTGCTGCGGATAAATCTCTTACGGAAATCAAATTGTTGTTGTACATTTCATTTGTGTTTTTGTTCATCCCCCGCAGCGTCGATATCGAATAGACACCGAATCCCGCCAAAATCACAGCGACTAGCAGAAAAGCTGAGATGATTTTCTTTGCTGTTTTCATGTTACTGAACCACTTCATGAGTACTCCCCCTGGATACGATCTTTGTGTGTGTCCGGTGTTTAGCTGTGCAATTACGCAATCTCCCCAGCACGCCTCCCGGACAGCATAGATATATTTCGACAAATTTCGTCGATTTCTGAATAGTTTATTTTTGCATTGCCAAAAAAAAATCTAAAAATCCATACGCTTTGCTTCAATTACGAAATATCCGGAATCGTTATTTGCGCAAACATTATTACAATATACATATCCAACCAGTTACACTGCAATCATCTTTAACTTCAGCGGAAATGAGGGAGGTCTCATGGGAACGAAGGTACCCTTCAAAGAAAAGATTTTTTTCTCCGGGGGATTGCTGGGCCAGAATATTCTATACAGCTTTATGTCGATGTACATTTTGTTCTTTTACACCGATTTATTGGGTATACCTGCTACCACGGCCAGTCTAATTCTGGTGGTAGCCAGCATAGTCGATGCCTGTCTTGATCCGGTAATGGGGATGATTACAGACAAGACCCGCACAAAATGGGGGAAATTCAGACCCTATCTGCTGTTCGCCCCGTTCCTTATCGCGGCTACTACGGTTCTGTGTTTCTGGGATTTCGGAGGTTCCCCTACACTGACGTTAGTAATCGCCTCTATCTCCTATCTGTTATGGGGTATGTTGTATACCGTATGTGATACGCCGCTCTGGGCATTATCCTCTGTAATCTCCAAAGACCCCGATGAACGGACGCTGGTAGTTACCTTAGGGAAAATTGGCGGTACCCTCGGAGCCGTAGCCGTTACCATTGGTGGCATCCAGCTGCTGCTCGCCTTCGGCGGCGAAAGAAACACGGATGCTTACCTCTATTCCGCAATCCTCGTAGCCGCTATTGCGGCGGTCTCTATTTTTCTCACTGGATTAACCTCCAAAGAAAGAGTAACCCCTTCGCCCGACAAGATTTCCTTTAAGACAAATCTGCAGACGATTTACAAAAATAAGCCTTTGCTGGCCCTGCTCGCCTCACTGCTGATTATCAATTTGATTAACGGCATCAGGCAGAGCATTCAATTGTATTATGTGATTTATGTCTGGGGGGATGCGGTGTATGTCACTCAGGTGGGGATCAGTCTCGTTGTGGGGATGCTGCTGGGAATGGTAGCCACTCCGAAATTGCTGAGGTTGTTTTCCAAGAAAAAGGTGTTTATCGCCTCTTGCCTTCTGGGCAGCTTATCCTGTGTTATTCCCTATCTGTTTGGGGACGAGAATAGGATGTTTGCACTTGTCTTCTTCGGGATCAGCTTCTTTTTTTCAGGGATGACCATTATTGTGAGCACATCCATGCTGCTGGATACGATTGACTATTCCGAATGGAAGCTGGGCTTCCGGGGGGAGGGTATTGTTTTTTCAACGAATACATTCATCACTAAATTTAGCGGAGCTGTCTCCAGAATCATCATCGGTACAAGCCTTGGGTTCTTGAACTATGTTGAGAACCAGCCGGTAACCCCGGGTCTACAGCATGGGCTCAGCTTTGTGATGTTCATCCTGCCGGCGCTTTGTTTTGTCGCTGCCATTATCCCTATCCTGTTCTATAATATTAGCGACAAGCAAAGAGATCGTATATTGTCCGATTTGGAAATTTCCCGAGCCTTATAATCGTCTGAAGCTCGTACATTATGAATAAGGAGTGAATGGATATGGATTCATCTGCATTGCATACCCTTATGGCCCCTCCTGAACTCACGGGATGCCGCAAAATATTATGTGTACAACCCCATCCGGACGACAATGAAGTCGGAATGGGCGGCATTATTGCCAGCTTCGCGGAAAAAGGCTGCGAAATCCACTACCTGACCGTAACGAATGGTGACCTGGGGGCAGAAGATGAACAGCTGTCGCATGAAGAGATTGCCAAGATCCGAAGAGTTGAGCTGGAGGCAGCGGGGAGAATGCTGGGCGCTACGGAGTTTCATCAGCTGCAGCATGGTGATGGCACACTGGATCATGTGCCTTCATTGGCCGGAGAAATTGCCGAAATCATTCGAACCGTACAACCTGACGCCCTCTTCTGCCCCGATCCGTGGCTGGCCTATGAAGCACATCACGATCATATCGTTGTTGGCAAGGCAACGGCACAGGCCTTTCTCTTAGCAGGACTTGCCCGTTATCCCAAAGGCACCTCAACCAAACCGTGGCAGCCGCAGGCCATCGGGTTTTATTTCTCGTCAGAGCCGAATACGGTCATTGATATCACCGGAACTTTCGAGCAGAAATTTGCTGCAATGGCCCAGCACCGCAGCCAGTTCAGTGATGAATTACTGGCCCTGTACCGGCTCTACTTTGCAGAGAAAGGCCGGCAGTTGGCCCGGGATAATGATTTCGAAATGGGGGAAGGGCTGAAGGTGTTGTCTCCGCTGCACATGCATTGCTTCGTAGATGCGAAACGGATCTGAGGTCAGGAGGGTTCAGCACGGTAAATGTAAAAAGACACCAACGAAACGCTGGTGTCTTTTTACATTCCGGCTCAAGACTATCACATGCCCCTTCGTCTCCAGCCAAACACTTGCACATGTACAATGGCTTTGGTTACCCAGTGCGTCAGTACATACAATAGGATAAACAGCAGCACGAACGGCCTGAACAAAATCCATATAATGAACCAGGCCATAATGATCTGCCACCGCTTCATTCTGCGCACCAGCCGGGTAGGCCATAAAAAAATCCGTAACAGCTTGTGCTGCTGCTGGAGCGCCTCCAGAAATTCGCTCTGAATCTGCTTATCGTCAGGGCTTAGGCGTACCGCATTTTTCATGTATGTTTCTTTAAGCTTGTAATCCCCGCGGTCGCCCGCCGCCCATCCCAAATATAACATCACATATGGCATTTCGGCTCCATATTGAACCGCTTGACGGTCAAGTTCGGCTGACTCTTTCATATTGCCCAGCAGTGCCTCTGTATAGCTTAATGTAGCCAAATATAGCGGACTCTCCGGTCTTAGTTCCAATGCAAGCCGCAAAAGCTCCCTCGACTCTTTGTATTTCTGCTTCTTGTTTAGAAGATTAGCCTTCAGAAAAAAATAATGAGCTTCATAAGGATCAATCCGCATCGCTTCCTGCAGATTCTCATTCAGCGCTTTCTCGTTGTCCGTTTCGTAGTAGACACTGACGCGTACATACCAGGCCAACGTCTGCTCCGGTTCCCGGATCAGTGCCTCGTTCGCCCAATACAGCGCCTTTTCATAATTATCCATGAGATTATAAATATGGGCAATCAGTGCAAAAACATCCGGATCCTCCGGCTCTTCCCGCAGCGCCTGCTCTGCTTCTGTCAGAGCTTCCTTGTAACGTTTCCACTCGATGAGCTGATGTACCGCTTGAAGGGTATTTTGCTTAAATTGATTCTCCACTGTCAGCGCCTCCGTCACTCATCCCGCTATTTAATTCCGTGTTTCTTGGCATAGTCCAATACGATCTGGTAGTCCCGGTTGACATCGCTGAAGGTCGCATAATTCTTCGCGGTTGAGAACCATTCCAGTGTCGTGGCCTTCCGGGACTTCGCTGCTTTCTTCAGATCATCATTTGTAATCGGCTGGATCTCTCCGGTCTCAAAGGTGCGCTCCATCGCAGATTCTATGGCATCGCTCACCACCTGCTCCAGATCGGCACCCGAGAAGAACTTTGTATCTGCTGCAATCTTGGGCAGATTCAAGGCTTGAGCAGGTTTTCCGGCCATCTTCAGGCCCAGAATAGTCTCACGTTCGGACTCCTCCGGCGGCGGGACAAACACCAGGTGGTTGAAGCGGCCTGGACGCCGCAGTGCGGAATCGAGATACCAGGGTGTATTGGTGGCACCGATGACAAACACATTCTCATTCTCGGCTTGCAGACCATCCAGCTCCAGCAACAGCTGATTCACCAGCATCCGGTCATGATGCTGGCGCATCTGATGGCGGCTGCCGCCCATCGCGTCCAATTCGTCGATGAAGATGACGCATGGTTTGTTCTCTCTGGCTTTCTCAAAAATATTATGCAGGTTGTTCTCACTTTGGCCCACATACATCGCCAGGATGGCCTGCAGCTCGATATGCATAAAATTCGCTTCAATCTCACCGGCTACCGCCCTTGCCAGAAAGGTTTTGCCGCAGCCCGGAGGCCCGAACAGCAGCAGGCTGCCGCCCGCTTCTTTGCCGTAAGCTTTGAACAGCTCCGGCTGCTTCAGCGGCAGAATAAAGTTCATCCGGATCTTCTTCTTCACTTCTTCCAGACCGCCTACATCGGCGAAGGTTTCCTTAGGTTTCTCTGACTCGATAAGCGTTTGATCCTCTTTACTGAATTGAATGAGTTTCAGCCGCTTGCGCCTCTGTTCCATAAGCTCATCATGATCATCAGACATTCATCTCTCACCCCTATGGTTAATGTGATAAGTTTACCATATTTTAATAGGATTTGTTGTTACACCAGATGTGTTCTCCAGTGCTCCCAAGCGGTCAAATAGTCCTTCAAGTCATGCGGATGGACTCTGGCACAGATGCCAATCCGGCAATACAGCTGGAAGACTACCTCTTCTATCAATCTGGAATGTCTTATTGCCTCCTGCTTGAGCTGGTCAAACGCCTTAAACAAGGTGACCCTATTCAAGTCATCCGGTGAGGAACAGAAAGCATAAGTGAAGTCATAGATGAGTGGTCCAACCATCGGCGAAGGGTCAATGACGCCCACCAGGCTGTGATCCTGAAATACAAAATTATGAACACCTGTATCGCCATGCAGAAGATACTTGTCCTCCGCGCCGGAGATTCTGCCGGACAAGGCTTGTATTTTATCATAATCCTCCGCAGGCAATATGTCCCCCACATTGGAGCGTGCCTCTTCTAAACTGATTCTATTGAACTCAGCCCATGAATCCCGCGGCATTTCCAGGCGGCCCCATTGTGGTGCAGATGAGGTTTCATAATGGTTCAGAAGACCGGTTACAATGCCTGTCAGCCAATCTATCTTGGCACCGCGTTTATAATGAGTTGTACCCGCAGTATAGGTATACAGAATGAAGTTCCCGTACGGATCGGTATACAGCAGTTTTGGCAGCAGTGAACTCCCGGGATACGTTGCCAGCAGCAGTTCGGCGCAGGAAATGCTCTGCGGCCTGTCTACCTTCAGCACATATTTCGCTTCCTTATTAACAGTGAGAATGTAAACGAGACCGTCGGTTGTTCCTTTCATTTCCTCGTTGACTTGACTGTTCTGTTCAATCACTCCCAGGTCCTGAAGTGTATCAACAATCGCCTGGATATCAGGTCGCAATGTCATTCTAATCCGCCTCCAAATTTATACGTATTCTCTATTATAGGGACGGGTGATCCACAAGAGATAGGTATAGTTTGGATCTATTCAGACTTTGCACTTATTGGGCTTCTTCTTGCGATTCCAGAGCGAATCTCAGCAGACGGCTGAGAGCTGCGGGCAGTACCGTGACATGGCCCTCTTGCGGGAATTTGGCCAGGCTGACCTGCAAACCTTCTGCAGCAAGCGGGGCGAGCAGAACCGGCAGCTTCTCGGCATCCTCGACCATGTGATCCAGCTCTTCTGCGCCAATGGTGATCAGCAGTTTCCGCTGGAGTTTCAGCCCAGGGTACATGACGGAGAACCGCTTCTGCTCAAGCAGCAGGGAATAATCGCCCCACCAGACCGAAGGGCTGCCTGCTGCGTAATGGGTGAACAGTTGCGGCCGTGTGAACAGGGCATGCAGGACGAGCAGGCCGCCCAGCGAATGTCCGAACAGTGACTGGCGCTGGCTATCCACAGGAAACAGTCCGGAGATCATAGGCATGATCTCGTTCTGCAGCAAATCGAGGAAGCTGTCCGCGCCTCCATGTTCAGGCCATTCACTGCCGTCTGGCCGCTTCGGCAGTGATTCTAACTCCGCAGGCATCGTGAAATCATAGCAACGACGGGTCATGTCAAAGGGTTCACTGGAGGGATAGCCGATGGCTACAATCACAACAGGATCATAGCCATGCGGCTTGCGTGTCTGCAAGCGCGCGGACTCTGCCAGCGTATGAAATACGGCATTCCCGTCAAGTGCGTAGATGACCGGGTAGCCCTCCGGCGGCGCTTCCCCGGAAGGATGCGAGACAAGGATCCGGTACTCCAGCCTCCGCTCACCTGCGTAGAGGACATGCTCCTCACAACCGCGGTGCGGATAACTCCGTTCAAGTTCTTTACTCATTACACTTCCTCCTAATGATAACCATTCTCATTATTGGAGATTATAAAGGATACACGCCCGGGTATCCATGGACTCTATCCTGCTCCGGGCTTGGACAATGTGCTGAAAGCATCAATAACCGCTCTTCCAGCATCCGGTCAATCGCTACGGCCGATTATTCAAAATGCGTTCAACAAAAAGAGACACTACAATGTGTCTCTTTAGGAAATGATTGCCGCTTATACGCCTGCCCTTATAGGATTACACAGCCAGCCGGTAATATGGCAGAGTAACCGTCGGCCTAAAACCAAGCTTTTGCGCCAAATAATATGAACCTTGATTTTCCAAACGACAAGCCCATACCGGCTCCAGATTATGCTCCAGACAATAATCGATCAGTGCTGAGCATACAGCAAGTGCGCAGCCTTTTCCGCGATGATTCTCCGCCGTTTCGATTCCGATCTCCAGCTGACCCGCAGTGCGGCAAGACGCAAAAGAGGTAGCAGCAGCTTCTCCGTCTGAAACTAAAGTATAGCCTATCCCTTCGGCAGCAAAATGCTCCTCATCCCGCCAAAAAAACCGGGGAACGACCGCTCCGCTCTGAGCCAGGAACTGTTCTTTGGTCGTACGCATGATAATGCCGTCAGGTCGCGGAAGCTGCGCCTTGGCATCCATGTAAGCTTCTCGGTTGAAGCAGAAGTTCACTCTTGTATTCCGCTCAATGGCCCGGGAATGATTCTCCATGGATGAAATTCCGCTGTTTATCAGAGAGCTGTTATGAATAGATAAAATAGAATCAAGGATAGGGGTCCACTCTGCTGCCGGATCACTTTGCAGCCACTCCGCACTCTGTCTCCCCCCTGCTTGATTAGTCATATAATCATGAAGCCCCCGTGTAAATGCCTCGTTGCCGGCCTCTCCAAACAATAAGGACATGCCATAGGAATGCACCACATAGAAGGCACGGGGATTGTGCACAGCATCTACATAAACGCTGCCGGGAACAAGGTGCTCAAGCACTGCCCGTGCAAACATTGTGTTAATATTCACATGATCGAGCAGCGGCAAGCCTTTGAAATAATCCTTGCTTTCAAGTTGTAACATGTTATCCTCTCTCTTCTTTGAGTAGTAAATTAAAAAGCCAGCGGAAATTCCATTCATATACATGGGACATCATCCAATGATCATACGGTGCCGGTATCCCCTTCTCCAGCCAGCGATCTGCGGATTCTCCACTCTGGGCAGCGTTCTCCGTGTAAGCCTGGATATCAGTAAGGTAACTTATCATCTCTGCAATACTTTCCCTGCCGGTGACCCCGCCATGCCCGGGAATAACCAGATTGACATCAATCTCGCGCTCAATCCGTTCCAGAATTTCAATCCAGGCAACCGGAAAGCCGCTCAACATCGCCGGGTGGGAGTGGCTTAAGATAAGATCACCGGCAATCAACACCTTGGCGTCTTCGATATACACCATCGCATCGCTTTCCGTATGCCCGCCGCCATAGGTGAGCAGAGTAATCGAACGGGCCGAGCCGTGAATAATCAGTTGCTGCGAGAAAGTAACGGATGCTGTCACTCTATGGATCATAGGCGTTGCCGCCAGCAGCACAGCCTTGTCGGCAATTTCATAACCAAGCGCTTCGCTGAGCCGGGGATCTGCTGCAGCCTTTTTCCCTTGTTCCAGCATTTCGATTTGATTTCGCAGGCCGCTCTGCCAAGTATTCAGATCTGGAGCCCCACCTTGATTCAGCACCTCACGTGTAAGCACTGTGGAGATAATGATGCTGCCGGCAAACACCTGATTGCCATAATGATGATCTCCATGATAATGGGTATTGACTATGTATTTCACTGGCTTACCCGTAAGCAGCTCTGCCTCAGAACGTAGGAACTCGGCTGCCTGCGGAAGACTGAAGGTGTCTACAACTACTGTTACATCACCCAGATCTATAATCGACGCGTTCCCCAAAGCTCCACTTCCGGGAATAACGATAGCGGCCCAGACACCCTCCGACACCTGCTGCAATGTAAAATAAGGATTCGTATGCTTTACCTCCTCTATGTCTACCTTATAATGGTGCGAATCTCTCATGCCTTTCTTCAGTGAGCGATCACAGATTTATCAGACATTATACTATATTATGGGAAGCTTGGAGTAATCATTTATCAAGTGGAAACGGCTTTGCCGTCCTTTTTAAGGACGGTACCGTTTCAGCGAGAAATAGAAGGATAAGTTATCGTGTGAAACATATAAATTCTTATATTTTAGTAAAAAAAGCGGCGGAGTGCCTCTTAGCACTCCGCCGCTTTTTTAACCAGTGAGTTCTGTCTTGAAGAACTATGCTCTTTGCTTGCGTGTCATTACATCAAAGATTACAGCTGCGGCCAGCACGCCGCCACGGATCATGTACTGATAGGAAATACCAACGCCTAGCAGGTTCATGCCGCTGGAAAGTGAAGCCATAACGACCGCACCGATAATGGAACCGGTAACCTTACCTACCCCGCCGGCAGCGGATACGCCGCCAACATAAGCAGCCGCAATGGCATCCAGTTCAAACAGCGTTCCTGCTGTGGTAGTCGCCGACTGCAGGCGGGAAGTGAACAGAATCCCCGACAGTGCAGACAAGAGTCCCATGGAGCAAAATACAATATACGTAATTTTCTTAACGCTGATCCCGCTTAGATTCGCGGCTTCCGGGTTGCTTCCGACTGCGTAGATATGACGCCCGATTACAGTGGAGGTCGTCAGAATGTGATAGATGACAACGACGATCATCACGATGACTACTGTCCACGAGAAGCCGTTGTAACCTGCGAGAATCCAAGTAATGTAAGCAATGATGGCGGACACGAAGACCAGCTTGACGGTAAACATGCCGTTTGACAATACTTCGAAGTTGTATTTGAGCTTATTGTTCCGTTTGGAGAATTCAAAATAAATGAACAGGACGATAATGAGTGCGCCGATAATCAGCGACAGCAGATTCAAATTGCCAACCTTGGCGATGGCCGGGATAAAACCATTGCCGATCGCGTTGAAATGCTCATCCTTCACGATGATGGTTCCTGTCTTCTCCGTGACACGGAGCAGTGCACCTCTGAAAATCAGCATCGCTGCCAGAGAAGCCACAAAAGAAGGAATACCCATCTGTGCAACCAGGAAACCGTTAAAGAGTCCAACAATAATCCCCATGATCAAAATAAGCGGAATGGTGAAATAGACCGGAACTCCTGCCTGCGTTAAGAAGATGGCGGCAATTGCCCCCAGGAACCCGGCTGCAAAACCGACGGATAAATCGATATGCCGGATCACAATGACCAGTGTCATTCCGACAGCCAGAACAGCAATGTAGCCAGTGGCATCAATCAAGTTGCTTATATTCCGCGAAGACATAAACAGTCCATCCGTCATGATCGAAAAAGTCAGCATAATGACGAATAAAGCAATGTACATCCCATAATCCCGGATATTAACCTTGATCAATGATTTCGCTTCGTTAAATAATTTCACGGGTCTTCCTCCTATTGCGTAGCAAGTTTCATTATTTTTTCTTGATCTGCGTCCTTTGCGGACAGCTCGCCTTTGATTTTGCCCTCGGCCATGACATACACGCGGTCACTCATTCCAAGCACTTCAGGCAGCTCCGAGGAAATCATGATGATGCTCATACCCTCGCTGATCAGCTTGTTCATAATCGTATAAATTTCAAATTTCGCTCCGACGTCAATGCCGCGTGTAGGTTCGTCCAGAATGAGCAGGGTCGGTCCTACAAACAGCCATTTGCCAAGGGAAACTTTCTGCTGGTTGCCGCCGCTTAAATTACCGACCAGCTGTTCAACAGACGGGGCTTTGATATTCATGGATTTTTTGTATTCGTTCGAAATCTTCACTTCTTCATTGGTGTTGATCATTCCCTGCGAAGAAATGGCCTCAAGATTAGAGACTGAAATATTTTGCTTGATATCCTGAATCAAAAATAAGCCGTCGCCTTTCCGGTCTTCCGTCACATAGGCGATTCCCGCATTGATTGCGTCTTTGGTGTTCTTAAATACTTTTTTGGCGCCGTTCATATATAAGTCGCCATGTATTTTATAGGATTTCGGATTGCCGAAGATGCTTTGTGCCAATTCCGTCCGGCCTGAGCCCATCAGACCGGCGATGCCGACAATCTCGCCCTTTTTCACGTGGATGTTCACATCCTTGACCACATCCCGGCCCAGCTTGGGGTCAAATGCCGTCCAGTTCTTGACCTCCAGCACATCATTTCCGAAATGCTCAGTATTCCGTTTAGGGTAGATATCATCGATGTCACGGCCGACCATGTTCTTGATAATTACACTTTCTGATATTTCATTCTTGGCAGCATCAAGCGTGCATATCGTCCGTCCATCGCGAAGTACGGTGACATGATCCGCTATAGCAATAACTTCCTTCAATTTATGGGAGATCATGATGCTGGTAATTCCTTGTTTCTTCAGTTCTCTCAGCAGTTCCAGCAAGTTCTCACTGTCATCTTCATTAAGTGCGGCTGTTGGTTCATCGAGAATAAGCAGCTTCACATCCTTGCTGAGCGCCTTGGCGATTTCAACCAGCTGCTGCTTGCCGACACCCAAATCCTTAATCAGCACTTCAGGATTGACGTTAAGATTCACTTTCTTCAGCATTTCCTTCGCTTTGACAATCGTCTGATTCCAATCAACGATTGCGCCTTTCTTCACTTCGTTCCCGGCAAAAATATTCTCATATACGGTCAGATCCGGAAACAGGGCTAACTCCTGATAAATAATTGCGATCCCGGTTCTGACGCTGTCGCTAATTCTGCCAAAGCTCTGCACGTTGCCTTCAAAGACAATATCCCCTGAATATGTTCCATGCGGATACACCCCGCTAAGCACCTTCATGAGTGTGGACTTGCCGGCACCGTTCTCGCCGACCAGACAGTGAATCTCGCCTTTGCTAACTTTGAAATTGACATTCGAGAGCGCCTTTACGCCGGTGAATTCCTTGGAAATATTGTTCATTTCTAAAATATATGGATTCATAATTAGCTTGTGCTCCTTCACAAAACAAGTCTTAGAATAGAGGAATAGTGATAGATGTATCTATCACTACTCCGTCTAAACTATGTTCAGGTGCGTTTACAGTCCCGTGAACTCGCTGGCTTCGTAATATTTGGAATCAATGAGTGCTGCTTTGACATTGTCCTTGTCAACGACTTGAACATCGGTTTGCTTCGCTTGTACTTCAATCTTGCCGTTATCGTAGGAGCCGGTTGTTTCAGGCGTTTTGCCGTCGAGAATGGAAACCCCCATGTTGATTGCATCTTTAACGAGGTTGCGGACATCCTTGAACACGGTCATTGATTGTTTGCCGTCAATGACGTATTGGATGGAAGCCTTCTCAGCATCCTGGCCGGAAATGATGAAGCTGGTCACTGCGGAATCCGAAGCGAATACGTCAGCAATGGAACGGGCTGTGCCGTCATTTGGAGCAAGGATGGCCACATCGCCCTTTTGATCAGCGCTTGCAGCGGTCAAGTGAGTTTGTGCTTTGTTCTTAGCTTCGTTGGCATCCCAGTTTGTGGTCACCTGGCTGATGATTTTACTGCGTTCCTCACGGGTCAGCTCTGCTTTATCCTTCAGAGCAACAGCTTCACTGGAGTTGGCGATGGTGAATGTGCCGTCAGAAATCTTCGGCTGAAGCACAGACCAAGCGCCTTCGAAGAACAGAAATGCGTTGTTATCCGAAGCTGCACCCGCGTACAAATACAATGGCTGGCCTTTGCCTTTGGCATGATCCACCAGGTATTGGGCTTGTGCTTTACCTACTGCGATGCTGTCAAAAGTTACATAGTAGTTAACGGCATCCGTGTTGTTAATCAAGCGGTCATAGGCGATAACCTTGATGCCTGCTTTTTGAGCGGCCTCAGCTGCTGCAGCGGCGGCATCACCGTCTTGCGGACAAATGATCAGGACTTTAATGTCTTTTGCAATCAAGGCTTCTACGTTTTCTTTTTCTTTAGCAGAAGAACCTTGGCTGAACAGGATCTCCGAGGTATATTTGGTGTCTTTCAGCGCATCCTTGAATCTTTGCTCATCCTGCACCCATCTCGGCTCATCCTTAGTCGGCAGCACGATGCCTACATCCACCTTACCGCCTGCACCGTTACCGCAAGCGGATACCAGCACTGCAAGCATCATGGCTACAAGCAATAATGGTATCGCTCTCAAAGACTTTTTCATTCTAAAAAACCCCTCCCTATATTTGGCTGCTGCTGTTCTTTCATCCTGATGTTATCATTTGAGCTATCCACCCGGAATAGAAAATTCTCCTTTGTTTCTTGAATATCCTCACATCACGGTCCAGCACATTATTTTCATCATAAAATACTGCACATGGCTATTTATTATAGGAAAGGTTTGATACAATTCTATTGACTTGTTAATGGCATAACATTAGCTTTCTCACATAATAGATTGACCTGAAAGGAAACGAAAAGATGATTATTCCAATCCCTGAAGTGAATTTTGACGCTTCCCCTTACTATAATCCCGTGCTTAAAAATGTGGTCATTCTGGCTACCGGCGGCACCATTGCCGGAAGTGGAGAAGCCCACAAAACATTGAATTATGAACCCGGCGCCCTGCCGATACAAGACCTGCTGGACAGTGTTCCCCATCTGGAGCGGATCGCAAATTGCGCCGGAGTACAGGTCAGCAACCTTTGCAGTGCCGACATTACCAGCGACCACTGGCTGACGTTGGCTACATTGATCAACACCCTTGCCCTCCGTGAGGATATTCACGGATTCGTCATTACGCACGGAACCGACACTCTTGATGAAACCTCTTATTTCCTGAACCTGGTTATCAAAACCGACAAGCCGGTGATTATTACCGGATCAATGCGGCCTGCAACTGCGATCAGCGCAGATGGCCCACTGAACCTGTTCCAATCGGTAGCGTTGGCAGCGAATCCGGACGCTTCCGGTCAAGGAGTTATGGTTGTTTTTGCAGAGGGGATTTACAGCGGCAGAGATGTGCAGAAGGTGAATACCTTTAAAGCCAACGCCTTTGACGAGCGGGATTTCGGCTGCCTGGGCTACATGCGCGACAGTCAGGCTTTCTTCTATACAAGATCCCTTAAAAGGCATACCACTGCAGCACAGTTCGACGTATCGGCTCTGAGTGGATTGCCTGAAGTGTCTGTCGCTTATTTCCACGTCGATGCCGATCCGGGCATTCTAGATTACCTGGCTACGATCTCCAAAGGAATTGTAATTGCAGGAGCGGGCGGAGGAATATACAGCAAACCATGGATTGATAAAGTCGGGAAACTTAAGAACAACAACATTCCGGTCGTCCGCTGCTCGCGGATCTCCAGTGGAATTACGCTGAAGGATTCTTACATTGACCTTTCTGCCAATTCGATTCCCTGCAACAGCCTGGTGCCGCAGAAAGCGAGAATTCTGCTGTCGCTGGCACTGACGCAAACTGTACAGTACGATGAAATTGCCACAATGTTCAATGAGTACTAAGAGTTAAACAACAAACCGCCCGTGGATTGTCCACGGGCGGTTTGTTGTAGTTATAAAAGACAAACTGCGTAAATCACTTCTTCTTCATATCCGAGCGCCTTTACGCTCATCTTCTCTATGTATGCCGCAATTTCTTCCCCGGACGGATCGTCCGCACATTCCTTGTCAGGCTTTATTCTTCAATTTCAACGATGATGTTAACGATAGATGCATCATGGTTTTTAATGCGAAGCGGAGCTGTAAAGGCAGAAATTAACTTTTTGCCAACCAGCGGCGCTGGATTGACGTCTTCATAAATGAGTATTGTCTTCTCTTTATACTTTTCATGATCTAAGAAGGCATGGTGGACAAAATAACCGTTTCTTTTGGCTTCACTCATATTCTCAATGCTCAAGGTATCAATAGCCACCGCTTTGCAGTTTGGCAACTTCGTCCGGATGTATTCAGCGGCTTCAGGAGAGACAGCGGGGAAATTATTGGCGTATTTCCCGAAATCAGTATCCCGGTGTTTCCAATGACTCGTGTTGAAAATCAGAAGATCCGCTTCATTCAGTTCTTCATATTGTTCTAGCTTTTCGACGGTGATAAAGCCGTTCGGGCCAAGCGGGCAATCAATTAACAGCGGCTTTCGGTAAATGAAGTCTTCAATCGGAATAGCATCTATTCCCTTACCGTTATTCATGTGATGCCACGGGGCATCGACATGGGTACCGGCATGAAGATAAATACTTAACACACTTCCGTTCCAGTCATCCCCTTTGTCCAAGCGCTCTTTAGGCTCTAATTTCACTTCTGGCAATCCTGGGAAAACAGGCATTCCTTCATAAATTGGATAACCAATTTCGACGTATTTTGACATATTAAGATGCTCCTGTAGTTTAGTTATAGTTTTGTGCCATGCAGCCCCAAGCAGATTCAGCAGTGTCACTACCACAATAATACCTGAACCTAAGCGCTAACGGAAGCATGGGGAAGCAGCCTCACCGCAGAATGGATAGACATGTTAGGCTAGTTATTTTGCGGGTTCAGAGCAGACAGCAAAACCTCCGCAACCTTACGGCTCTGGAGGTTCTGAAAGAGAATTGGCTATTCAAACAGCGTCACGCAGTTTCTGCCCTCTGCTTTGGATTGATACAGCGCATCGTCGCCGAGCTTGTAAATATCCTCTTCGCGAAGGTTGTCGACGCGAACTGCGGCAACACCTATGGATACCGTTATGATTCCGTGCTCTGGACTCAGCGAATGTTCGATCCGCAGATCGGCGATGCTTCTTCTGATGTTTTCAGCATACTCGCGGGATTGCCACGGAGTGAATCCGGGCACCACAATGCCAAATTCCTCTCCGCCCAGCCGGAACGCGAAGCCGTCGGCATGTTCAGCCAATTGCTGCAGCAGACTTCCTACCTGCCGGAGTACGCTGTCTCCTTCATAATGACCATACGTATCATTGAATTTTTTAAAATAATCAATATCCAGCATCAGATAAGTCAGATAATTTTTATCCTTTGCCGCTTTCTCCACTTCATCGAGGAATAATTTGTTGAAATACCTCCGGTTATATAGACCTGTCAGCTCGTCGGTTATCGATATCTCTTCGATCAGCTGGATATATTTATTCAGTTCCTCGTTGTTCAGCTCCAGCTCCTTAGTCCGCTCCACAACCAGTTCCTCCAAATGATCCTTATGCCGTCTCAGCTCCTCCTCTGCCTTTTTGCGCTCGGTAATATCCTTTACGGTGCCTTGAACAGCCGGTTTGTTCATATAGGTAATAAGAGTCGCCTTATGAATGACAATAATTTCACGACTTTTGTCCTTATGCATCAATTTGGTCTCATACTCAAATGGAGCCTGCTTGCCCTCAACCCGTCTGGAGTAATAATGCAGAACCTTTTCCCGTTCAGCTGGACTCACGAAGTTCTCAAAATGCTGCTCCAGCATCTCCTCCGTGTGGTAGCCCAGCATTTGTGCCAGCGCTTCATTTGCGTATTTGCATTTTTTGTCCTGCGTAATAAAGATTCCGTCCTGCAGATTGCCCACCAGCTCACGGTATTTCTCTTCGGAGCGCTCCAGTTCGGAGTAAAGGCTGGCATTCTCCAGCGAGAAGACCATTTCTCTGGACAGAAGATTGATAATCTTCATCCGTTCCTTCGTAAATAGGCCTGTCACCAGGTTATTCTCCAGGTAAATAATCGCGATGGTCTTGTTCTGGTTGATCAGCGGCATGCAGACGAGCGACTTAGGACAGTGTTTGACGATATAAGGATCATTAACGAACGGGGTCTCGGAATAGGCATCATTGTAAATGACCGTTTCCCTGCTCTCCTCCACCAGCCTTACTATCGAATCCGGCAGATTGTCATACCTCTTATGATCCTGCACGGCTACCGTGATTTTATCTTCCTCCGGCTGATACTCCCCTTCCACCAGCAGACCGGTCTTGGAGGTCATCAGGATAAAACCCCGCTGGGCCCCGGCATTTTTGATGACAATCTGCATGAGCGCTTCCAGCAGATTATTCAGCTCAATTTCCTTAGAAATGGCCTGAGAGGCCAAGATCATCGAATTCAGATCAATGCTTTCGGTATAATCCGAGACCGTGCGCCCGTGCATAAATTCCTTGGTGTTGATTTTCTTGACGATATCCGGGTAGCGTTCGTTAATAAACCTGATCTTCTCCTTCGCCCCCCAGACGGAATAATAATATTCCGATTGTCTGAGCAGATAGGCCGCGAACTCTTTGAAACCCTTGTTGTAGTAAAAACGGGCCGCCAGCTCATTGGTCAGCGCCTTATATCTCACGAAGCTGCCCTGTTCACTGGTCTCAATCGCCAGGTCGTAGTAATGCCCCGCTTTCTCGTCCTGCCGGGAGATCCGTGCCCATTCGGCCTTCATCAGATATTCATGCTGGCGGAAGGTATGCGGTGCATGCCTGGCCCACTTGCGGACCCGGCGGAACTCCTTGCGCATTCTGCTCCGGGCCTTCTTTTTATCCAGAAAATTCAGATCCTTGTAACTGTAAGCCAGGTTAAGGAACGTGTAGAGGGCGAACTCCTCCATAAAAGCCGAGCCGGCAAGTGTGCCGATAATCGGGTAGGCTTTATCTATATAACCCATAGCCTCCCGGTAGCTCTCGTAGGTGAACAATAGCTTCATTTTATAAATATAATAGATGGCGATTCCGGAAAAATACTTGGCCTCCGTAAGCTCCCGCAAATAGACTTCTTCACTGAACTCATCCCCGTCAAAAGAATGCTTGTCCGCAAGCTCACCGGCCAGATTCAGAAGATACTGCCGGGCCAGCTGCGCTGTCGCAAGGGACTCCTTATACTTCGTATTCTCGATCATCGCAAGGGTCCGGCTGCTTTCCTGCAGGTTCGCGGCAATATCCATTGACGGATTCCAGAGATTTACGTAGAAGGAGGAGTGGGCCAAATACAATAAATCCCCTGTCCGCAGGCTGGCTTCTATGGATGTGCTGAACCAGTCCTGCAGCGTGTCCCAAGGCTCCGTCCAGGCGTGAGAGAACAGGGTATATAGTACATATGTCGCGCCCTTCCACTGCTGGTCATTGAACTTGTCATTCATTCGTATGCCCAGTCTTCCGTAGTCAAAAGCTCCCTTGCTGTCCCCAAATCCGGATAACAGCATGGCATATCCGACAAAAGCAAGTGCCGATTCCGGAGCATTGCCGTAAGTCAGCGTGAGCCCAACCTTCTTCAGTACAACTAAGCCAAAAAGTGAGGTCTCCCCGGAAATAAAGGCTGGTGGAATGAAGTTAATCAGCAGTCTCATGATCAGCTTCATTTCCGGCTCCTTCATCTCAGCCGCCGCAAAAATATCCTCGGCCGGTCTCCCGCGAAGTGCAGTCTTGATCTTCACAAGCTCCTTAAGCACGGAGCCCATACCAACCTTCTCCGGTATGTTCATTCCCAGTACAGCCAGGCCTTGTCTGCCCGATTGAATTGATTCCTTCATCAAGCCCAGATACATATAGTGATTAGCCTGCATCTCGTAAATTTGCGCAAGGGCCATTCTGTCTTCCGTATGCTGGATTAGAATTGAACAGGCTCTGTCTGCCGCTTCAGTATGATGGGTGAGGTATCCGCATTCCGCATAGAGCTCATAGATTTCCGCAGTCAGAAGCCGATCTTCGGTCCAGGCATCCTCCGGCAGCAGCTTTTTTGCCGTTTCCAGCAGCACATAAGCCGATTCATAGCCAAACCCGGCTTTTGCTTTGCAGGCTGCCTTCAGATTAAGCAGTATTACCCTGCTGATTTCCTGCTTATCGCCAATCAGCTCCAGCCCTTTGTTCAGATGTGCGGCGATATCGACGATTTTATCCTCCGCTTCCTCAGGCGTCAGCTTATCCAGCATTAGCCGCCCGATCTTCAGATGCAGCGCTTTGCTCTTGTCCTCGTTCAGCATTTGGTAGAACGCCTGCTGAATCCGGTCATGGGAGAATCTGAACGGGATATCGGCCAATTGCAGCAGATCTTCCCCCGCATCGGCGAGCAGACCTGAGAATAGGCCATAACGGTAGTCGGCAGGGTGAATGAACTCTCCTTCCACCGCCGCAGCGATACAGCCGGCAAGGACTTCCCGCGGCTCTTCCGCAATCAATGTCAGCATGCCATAATCAAACACATTGCCAATGGCAGCACCAAGCATCAAAATTCTGCGCAGATCTTCCGGCAAGGTGATCAGCTTCATCATTAGAAATTCGACGATATTGTCATTGATCGGGAGGTTTACAATCTGCTGAAGCTGCCAGGTCCACTCACCTTGCCGCTCATCAAAATACAAATACCCGGTTTTATTAAGATCCTTCAAAATTTCGCTGATAAAAAAAGAGTTGCCCTTGGTACGCTTATAAATAACCTCTGCAAGCTGTCTGACGTTGTCTGTACCCGTATAGAGTGTATCGGCAATCAGACTTTGCACATGACTCAAGGACAAAGCTCCCAGCTTAATTTCATCTACTTCCCTGCTTTTCTCCATTTTCATCTTAGAGGTAAACAGCGGATGACCAGCAGGTATTTCGTCGTGCCTGTAAGAACAGACAACAAAAACTTTCCGCAGCTGGTTATCCAGCACCAACCTCTCCACAAGCTGAAGGCTCGAGAAGTCCGCCCATTGCAGGTCATCCAGGAACAGGACCAGCGGTCTCTCGTTCCTTGTAATTCCTTCGATGAACTTGGCAAATGTGAGGAAGAACCGGTTGGTCTCCTCTGCGGGATTAAGCGGCGGGGGCTCCAACTCCGGCTGATCGCCGATGAACAGGCTGAGCTCCGGGATCAAGCCCGCAATCAGGCTGCCATTTCCGTCCAGCGCCTTGCTCAGAGCGCCTCCGATATATTGTTTGTAATCCTCATCCGGGCTGTCCAGCAGCTGGCTGATCAACTTTCGGAACGCCTGAATCAATGCACTGTAAGGGATATGCCTGTTGTACTGGTCGAACTTGCCTTCGGCGAACAGGCCCTTCTCCTGGCTAATGTATTGATGCAGCTCGTGAACCAGCGCAGTTTTGCCCACTCCGGCGTCTCCCGTTACGAACATAATCTGCGGGTTGCCCCGGACACAACGCCGGAATGCATCGGAAAGACAGGCTACTTCCGCTTCCCTGCCGTACAGCTTTTGCGGGATGCGGAATAGATTCAGCCGATCCTCGCTGCCGATCACAAACGCCTCGGTTCCTGCTAGACATTTTTTCAGATCCGCTTTAATTCCGTAGGCACTGCGGTATCTATCTTCAGCGGATTTCTCCATGAGTTTCATGATGATAGCGGACAGGACAGGTGAGACCTTGCCGCCGGCTGCTTTATAGGGGGGAACGGCTTCCTTGGCGATAATGGAATAAATCTGCTCCAGCATTTCCTCCGAGTCATGCGGCTTTATGCCGGTCATCATCTCGTAGAGCACAACACCAAACGAATAATAATCACTCCGGTAATCAATATTCCGGCTCATTCTTCCCGTCTGTTCCGGGGAAATATAATGCAGGCTCCCTTCGAGTACACCGCTGTTCTGAAACTCCGGCCGCTCCTTGGACAGCTTCACGGCAAGATCGAAATCAATGATCTGTACGAGATTCCGTTCCCTGTTCCAAATGATATTCGAGGGTTTGATGTCCTTATGGATTACATTCTGTTCATGTATCGCTCCCAGAATATCAATTACCTGAATCGCCAGCTGCAAAAGCGTGTGCTGATCCGGTGAATCTTCAGCCATAATCCTCTTAAGCGACCGTCCACCGGCATCCTCCAGCACCATGATGTAGCACCCGTTCTGCTCTACCAGCTTGTAAGGCCGAATAACCCCCGGAGCCGTTTCACTCAGCTCTTGAAGCAGCCTGAATTCCTGTTTGAACCGCATCACAGCTTCCGGACCGGCAAACTCCGACTTCAGCACTTTCAGAATGACCGTAATACCTGATGCAGCATCTGCGCACCTGTAGACCGATTTGATAACGTTGTCGGAAATAGTTTCCAGAAGCTGATAGTTTTCAAATGCAATCATGCCCACTCCACCTTTAGCTCTTGTCTCCCGTTACTTCAAAATCGGCATCAAATTTAAACACATAGGCGGCGATCAGCCACATAATCCAACAGTTCAGGCCAAAAAATAGATACCCGTAGTAGCCCAAAATCGGCATTTCGGAAAAAATATGGAACTTATCCAGATAAGGCACAGAATATTTCCAATAATTCGGATTTACGGGCATTGAATCGTGGAACCACTCGCTGCCAAAGTTCCAGAACTCCCAGAAGAATCCGTTGCACAAAGTGGCCAGTGCTATCAGAATAACCTTGGACCAATCTCCGTTCTTGATGGATGTAAACGGGGTCCAGAAGCCGGCAAGCGCCATAGCGGCAGACAGCATCGGGACAAGAGCCACCCAAAGCACCCAGAACAGCAAATAGGGGTAATACCCCATACCAAAGGCCAAAATCAGTCCAAGGACATAATAAATAATCAGAAAAGTTCTGGAGACCGTAAATTTCGGCCCGTTTTTGTAGCGCTCCCTAAGCGCCCTGAAAGTCTTGAGCAGCATGTACCATTCAACAATTGCCGGAAGCACGGTAGTATAGGACAAAGAAAACCAGAACACATTGCCAAAGTTCGAGAAGACCTCTTTATTGGGATAATACCAGTTTTCGATCACAAAAAAATTAAGATATTCAAAAGCGAACCAGCTGAAGCAGGACACCACAGCCAGCAGCTGCATCAGTTGAGGCTTGCGGGAAATAATCGAAACTCCGTTAGTTCTTTTATAAACCAATCCGTCCAAAATCAAAATAAATGACCACCACAATGGAACAAACGTGTAGGATTCCAACGAAAACGGCAGCTTGAGCCGTGCCCACATCAGAAACCAGCTGAGTGCAAGCAACGGCAGACTCCACCAGAACCAGACGGGAAATCCGGTGGCTGGAGCCTGCGGTTCAGGCATCCGCTGAGTCTTCTTGAACCCAAACCAGCGGGGAAATAACAGCACCAGGGTAATGAGTAAAGCCACAATACAGGCCAGGGAGAAATAGATCAGGCTGAACCCCGGATCGTTCTCCACCTTTTGTGCGGGAAACTCACCATAACCTGCGGGCAGCCCCTTCCACTGAGCCAAACTGCCCAGTAAAGGCAGAAGAAAAATCAACCCAAACGTAACGACCAAAAAAATTGTTTTCCGCCCTGTTTTCATTGTCTCTAACCCCTCTTATGCACGGATTTCAAAAGTCGAATTTTGCTGGCACACACTCGCTATCTATTCGATAGCCCTCCAATTTATTCCTGCTAGCGTGATCGGTTCTTTCAACTTCTAGTCATACTTTTCAGCTTTTTTCACAAGTGGAAACGGCTTCGCCGTCCTCAAAAGGACGGTATCCGTTTCAGCGAGAAATAGAAGGATAATTTATAGCGTGAAGCATACTAATTCTTATATTTTAAAAAAGGTCCCGCCGGCCAATCTTGGCCAGAGGAACCCTTAGGAAACATCCGCCTTCGGCGGCATACTCCATGGGATCAACGAACGCATTATCCTGAATCGTTGTTTTCCATGATTTATAGAGCACATTCATATAATAAGAGCAGTGTCCAAAATGATTTACAACGTTGGCCTTACGGGCAATCCAGCGGTTTTCGGCTTATATTTCTTTCATATCAAGCTTGGTGAGCGGGAGTCCCAGAAAAGCAGCATAGCGTCCGGCAGCCTCTTCCAACTGTTCTTTGAGGACGCCGTCCAAGGATCTAAAGGGGGATAACATCAGCTCGGCACCTTTTTTCTTGAGTGTGCGTTTCCATATCCCGATGACCTGTCCATCCCATACAATCGTCGGCATAAATACACCGTTGTTGCCGGGAACAATTAGCGGAGCGGTCTCCGGCTCAAGGACCGCACTGCGGTCCTTGTAGCCCAGAATATACTCATCGAAACCCGGAAGCAGATAGACACCGGAAGATTTACCGGTCTCTGCTCCGTCAACCGGTGTATTCGGCATCCAGTACTCACCGGATTCTATAACTTCGCTTATAAGCTCGTTGCTCACCGCGTCCA
This sequence comes from Paenibacillus sp. FSL H3-0321, assembly GCF_038002865.1. Lineage (NCBI taxonomy): Bacteria > Bacillati > Bacillota > Bacilli > Caryophanales > Paenibacillaceae > Paenibacillus > Paenibacillus sp. FSL H3-0321. The sequence continues at coordinate 1,325,649 of NZ_JBBODH010000001.1, forward strand.
GTCCTGCTCTGGCATCCGTAACCGTCATGCCTGTCCACCAGGCGAAATCATGTACGGTTGCAGGCCCATGGGTCGTAAAATACCGCAGGGCAAGCTCAGCAAGTGATTCATCGAAGGACAGCTCCCTGGACCCGGTTACCCATTCATCCAGCAGGACGAAGGTTTGCTGCTTGCCGTGCAGAGGCCCAAAACAAATTAATGCGTTATACGCGCAGTGCCACAGGATATGGTAGCCCCGTTGGCTGGCAGTGCTGATCCCCTCATCCTCCAGCAGCCGAAGCAGATCAGGGCGCGTAATACACCGTCCTCCTTTTAAGGCATGATAGAGGATCCTTCTGCAGCGCTCCAAAGTCTTGTCGTCCAGCTCCAATTGTTCCAGCCTGCGTTTTGTCGCCCGCAGCAGCCGTGGAGCGCATAGCTGAAGCATCCACTTCACATCTTCAGGCGGTACACAATGAATGGTCCCGCGAAGTGACCAGGTCAGAAGAATTTTCCGTTCCGTAATGGCCCGCTCCACATCGGCCAATCCCGCCGATGCTGTGCGCAAGCCGATAGCCCAGACCGCCTGCATATAGTCCTGTGCCTGCAGCGCACCTAGTGCCCTTACGACCTGTTCCGGCTGCTGGAACGCGGGACTGCTGATGTGCTGGTTCAAGAGCCGAAGGCCGGCAATCCGCTTGTTAGTCACTTCTATTCTCCTTTGCTAAAACCTTTTGAAACCATTTCTTTCCCCTAGTATATTGAACGGGCCGGTTAATTGTCTATCCGAAATACTACGGCCCAGGCAGGAAATTGGAAGTTGTCCAGCGAAGCTAATACCAAAAAATGACTTAAAAGCGAGGCGGTTAGACTGCAGCAGTTTATGATTGGACAATATGGAGGGTTTGATTACGAGAAATTCCATAAAGACTTTAGAAACGGATTCTATGGAATAGAGGCTTGTTCATTCACCACCGCAGAAGATATGCAGCATTTAATCGAAGAATCCCGCAGCAAAGGATTTCAGGTTGGCGTACATTTTCCGTTCCGGGCTGACGCCACCAGGCTACGCGATCCCCTTTTCCTCTCCACAGACGGGCAGGTGCGTGAGGATGCCTATCAGCATGTCCGGGAAGAGCTGGATGTTCTGACAGCCCTTCAGCCGGAATATATTCTTTTTCATTATCCGAAACCTGTGATTCTGGACGAACGTGTGAATTGGACAGGATGGCGGTTTGGAGATTCCCGGGAGTTTATCTATGAATCTGAAATCACGCTGGAAGAGCTGATAATGCGCAGCGAGCAACTCTTTGAATGGCTGAATGCACAGAGCCTTCAGTATCAATTTGTCCCCGTATTGGAATTTGATTCATTAAACAGATATATTTACGACAACGATTTTTTCGAGCAATTATTGATCCGGTACCCCCGGATTAAGCTCTGCCTGGATACTGCGAGGTTATTTTTGCAGGACAAGCTCGACCCGTATTTTGATGCCAGAGCCATCCTCAGAAAGTTTACCCGCTATGCAGGTCTGATCCACCTCTCCAATGTTCAGGTGAATGACAGTGTGCAAAACAGCCACTATCCGGTTCTTCCCGAATTAAGCCCGCAAGACGGCTGGGCACCAATCGAGGATTATTTGCGGATTATCCGCGCGGAGAACAGTGACGTAAAAATCATGTTCGAGCACCGCTCCGACCTTATTTCAGAGGAACAATTGCAACGCTGTTATTTATGGGTTGACGGAATCCTGAACGGAGCAGCGCAGCCGGATAGCGGAAACATTTCATTCTGAAGGTCAACTCTCCATGCGCAATATTACCTGAATTGACATAATTTTCGAGGTATTCATTGTATTTGTTCATTGCAGCTTGTAATATAGACCCGAAAGAATATTTTTCTATGGACAAGGCCATGATACAATATGGAAATATGCGCTTGGCTTAATTTAACATTAGAGGAGTGAAGCATGTGTCTGTTGATGTGTATTTGAATTTCAATGGGAACTGCCGTGAAGCTGTAGAGTATTATGCTGCGGTGTTTGGTACAGAGGCTCCACAGATCATGACCTTTGGAGATTCACCGCCAAACCCCGAGTATCCGCTTCCTGAAGAAGCCAAATCCTTGGTCATGCACTCCAGATTGAACATTGACGGCAGCAATGTAATGTTCTCTGATGTGTTTCCGGGCATGCCTTTTACGGTGGGGAACAATATCAGCCTCGCTCTCGTATCCCGCGATGAAGAGCAGCTCAAATCCTGGTTCCATCAGTTGAAAGAAGGCGGAACGGTAGTCATGGAGCTGCAGGAGACCTTCTGGAGCAAATGTTACGGCAGCCTGAAAGATAAATTCGGCATCGAATGGCAGATCAGCCACGAGAATGGCGAAGCAGGCAAGTAAGAACAATGCATGTTGATATCTAAAACAGAGAATATAGAATCCCGCTCGTTTTTCGCAGGGTTTTATATTCTTTTTTGTGGGCGGGAAATCACATTTCTTGAAATGGAAAAACAAGCTGAGACGGTTGTTACAGGTTCGAGGGAAGTTAAAAATCTTTTTTATTAATGCGCTTACATACTAAACTATGGTTTAATTAAACTACCGCTACGCATTTATTCCACTGTAAAGGAGTCGAACCTATGGAAATATCCTCTTTTTTGCTGCCCAAAGATCAGGTCGCTTTTATTGCTTCCTCCATATCCATGCTGGAAGCTATGGAGCAGCTGGAACAGCATTATTATTCTGCGATACCCATCATTGACGATGAAGGCAAATATGTTGGTACCTTATCAGAGGGCGACTTGCTATGGAAGCTGAAGAACACAGCGGACCTCGGCTTTGAGAATATGCGTGAGGTTACCGTAAGCGAGATCCAGAGACATGTGCATAATGAAAGCGTGGAAATTCACGCCCAGATGGAGGATATGCTTACACTCGCCGCAGACCAGAACTTTGTGCCTGTCGTCGATGGCGCCGGAGTCTTCCTCGGTATTATCCGCCGCAAGGATATCATTGAATATTACACCCGGAATATAACTGATTAATTCGCGAATACAACCAAGGCCTCCCCCGCAGAAAGCGGTGGGAGGCCTTGGTTGTATTTTTGCTTATAATATCTCAAACACATTGGTCAGCCTTGTTAGTTCAAAAATCTTCAACACATTTGAATTCAAGGATTGCAGTCTGATCGTGCCGCCATTCTCCACGCATTTCTTATAAGAGCTGACAATCACACCAAGCCCGGTGCTGTCGATAAACCGGCAGCCGCCGAAATCAAGCAGAAAACTTGAATACCCCCTGCTGATATAACTGCGGATATCTTCTCTAAACTTGCTTGCTTCTTCTACGGAAAACATCTCCGGCATTTCAATAATAATCTCGCTCATGTCATTTCCCCCTAATTATAAATTTCTCAACGAGGAATTCCAGCTCATTGGCCATGGCGCTGACCTCCTGGGCAGAAGAGACGAAATTGTTGACTGTCGCCGCTTGTTCCTCGGTTGCGCTGGATACACTTTCGCTGTTCATTGCCGCCAATTCCGAGATCGTGCCCATAGAGTCAATGAGCTTGATGATCTGATCCGAGGTGGCAACCTCGTCTTTGGTAATCTCCAGGATTTCCCGCACACTATCGTTAATCATCTCCACCGATTCAATGATATGGATAAATGCATGATCGGTTTCATTAACGATCCTCACTCCGCCCTCCACGGCTTCCGAGGCGCCCCGCATCGAGTTCACAGCTTGCGCAATCCGGGAGACCATATCATGTACCAGTGATGAGATTTCGTTTGCCTGCCTGTGCGTTTCATCCGACAGCTTCCGCACCTCTCCGGCCACCACGTTGAAGCCGCGCCCGTGTTCTCCCGCTTTTGCAGCTTCGATGGCGGCATTCAGTGCCAATAAATTAGTCTGCTTGGCGATGGCATTAATGGTTCCGATAATAGTGGAAACTTTGCTGGACAACTCGCTCACAGTCTGCAGCTGCTCTTCTGTCTCCTTGGTGCTGCTGTTGATCGTATCCATCGCTTCAACCGTATTAATGACCTTGATTCTGCCATCCTGTGCTGCCCGGTTGGTGCTGTCCGCATTCAGGGAGGTCGCTGCCGCCTTGCTCTGAGCCAGCTGCACCAGACTGGAAAGCTGCACCAGAACCTGGGAGGCATTCACTACCGAATGGTTGTTATTCTCCGCACCGGCGGCAATTTCCTGAGTGCTGGAGCTGATTTCTTCAATCGACGCACTGATCTCCTCTGAAGAAGCCGCCATTTCTTCCGACATGGAGGTTAGAACCTCCGAGCCCGCCCTTACTTTCTCAATAATGGCTTCCTGCTTGTCAATCATTGCATTAAAGGAATCGCTTAGCGACTGCAGCTCATCCCCTGATGTGATGGCCGTATGTACTGTCAAATCGCCATCACCGGCCTGAGCCATGGCCTTTTCCAGCTTCTTGATTGGACTTATGATACTCCGGGTGGTAAAGAAATACCCTGCAAGAAGAGCTACCAGAATGAAGGCAATAACAACGATCAGTGTCGTATTTCGGATCTCTGTTGCAGACGCCATGTATTCCCCGTAATTCGCAGTGGTCGCCACAACCCAGTTTCCTACAGGCTGAAAGGACACATATTTATAGACGCCTTCATAGGTATAAAAGCCATGGGAAGCTTTTCCGCTTTTCATAATCTGTACAAGCGCATTTAATTCCTTATTGCTGTTGCCGTCCAGATTTTCTGTGAGAATCTTGCCTTTATCAGGATGATAAACCACAAGGCCTGTACGGTCGATCATATACCCGTACCCGCTCTCGCCAATTTTCACTTCGGCTACGGGCGCGGAAATGCTGTCAAAGACGATTGTCCCGATCAATACGCCCTTAATAACATTATTCTGACGCAGCGGATGGGCAATCGCAACGATATGCTGATTGGTTTCCCTGGAGGTGAGGACATCGCTTATCGCCTCTTTCCCCTGAAGCGCCTGCTGAAAATACTCCCGGTCCTGCACATCCAGCTCCGGAGCTTCAGAACTGCTGGAAAGCAGCGCCTTGCCGTTCACATCAGCAACGATCAGCGATTCAAGCAGCTTGGCGTTGTCTTGTTGAATACCGGAAAGATAACTGAAAGACGTCTTTCTTTCTCCCTCCGAGGCTGGACTTGCGGCAAAATCAGCCAGTGTGCTGTTTTTGCTGGCGATTTCAAGATAATTGCCTACCGCTTCAAGCTCGCTCTCAACAGACTTGGCGGCTGAACTTGTTGTTGTTCTTAATTCCTCTTCAATTGTCGTTTGCAGTGCATTTGCCGCCAGTTTGTAAGAGATGATACCGGAAACAAACAACGGCACGCTAATGATGAGGAACAATAGAATGCTGATTCTAACCTTTAAACTTAACTTCACCGAATTCTCCCCTTTTCCATTCACAGAAAACAGTCCTCAGAAGAGAACCTGTCAACTAGGACATACATTCTTGCTGATGTACATCGTATTTCGGATCATCTCCACACTATCCGAGAAGCAGCTAATCAAGTACAGCCCTCTTCCTCCGTCATCCAGCAGCTCGTCACTACTGATATCCTGCGGAATAACGAGATCCCGGCCGCCTTCTCCAGAGTCTTCGACCTGAAGCTTAAGCAGCTCATCTCTCAGCAAATACCGGATATAGATCGGCTTCGTGCAATCGCTGAGATTCCCGTGATAATACGCATTCGTAATAGCCTCAACCAGAATCAGACGGATATCAAAAGCATAGGCTTCCAAATCAAGCTCTTCGATAATTCCGTCAATAATTCCCTGTGTGTGCTCCAGTCCGTGAAGCAGCACTTCCTTATGTACAGCGTTCATAATTCACCCCTTGTCTCACTGGATATTCAGGCTCAGCCAGGTGCAGTCGTCCTGCAGACAAACGCCCGCAACCTTTTCGTGCAAATATTCGTAATCACGGCCTAACTCCGCTTCTTCAAACAAAAGCTCCATACCGTCGCTATAGAAGCAGAAACGGTCACCCGATCCAAATGCAACAGCCTGCTGCTCAAATTCACTGTCGCTGAACATGCCCAGCGGAGCTCCTTTGACTGTTATTTGCTGACCGGCCTGCGCTTTCGGCACATAGATGAATTCGTTGATCCCGGCCCCTGCTGCCTTAAGCACACTGGCGCCGAAATCGAGATGAAAGCAGCAGCCGGCAATATAATCCTCTCCCAGATACTGTCCCGCTTTCAGATTCAAATCCTTCAGAACCTGAACCGGCTCCTTTGAAGTGAGCAGACTGTCCAGGAACAGCACACGCAGCGCGGAGATGCTTAATGCGGCCGAAATGCCTTTGCCGGTGACGTCACCGATGATTCCGATGACCTGTTCATCATCAATTTTGTGAAAGATGAAGAAGTCTCCGCTGAGTGTTGTGGCGGGAATGTATATCTTGTCCAGCACCGCCCTGTTCTCCAGAGGAAAAGCAACGGCATGACGGTGCTCTTGAAGCTTGACCGCCCGTTCAAGTTCCTTTTTGTTCTCCGTAATATCCCTTAATACCAATTGCAGAGCTACTTCTTCTTCATATACAATCGGTACGCCCGAGATCTCCAGATCAAAAATATGTTTGTCATGCCGGATAAAACGCTGCTCGATCCGAAACCGGTCCTTCATGGAACCTTTGGTTTTTAGTTTTTTATACTCCGTGCTGCTAAGCGGCTCCTCGTAAAAAAAATCATCAATACCCTTACCAATCAGTTCCTTCTTCTTCCTGCCGAACATCTTCTCAGTTTGCTGATTGGCAAACAGAATCGTTCCCCCGCTGTAAACCAGAATGGCTTCAGGACAGAGATCAACCAGATCCCTGTAGCGTTCTTCGCTTTCCCGGAGTCGTTGTTCGGAGCGGACCCGCTCGCTGACGTCATGAATAACGGTGTAGACACATGTCTTTCCTAACATCGTCATGATCCCTGTATGAATCTCCACCACTATGATCTGGCCTCCGGCCAACTGATGCCTGTCCATAAACACCTGGTTTCCCAGATATTCTCCGCCGGGCATGGCCTTATCCACGAAGTCCCGCTCCCCCGCCTCACCCTCTGCATTCAAATCCGAGATATGAAGTTTTCTGAAATCACGGAGGCGGTAGCCATAGAAATCGCAGGCTGCCTTGTTCGCATCAACGATGCTTCCGTCAGCCGGGTCAACCATCAAGGTAATTAAATGGTTATTCTCATAAATACAGCCATAGTGCTCCATACACTGCTGAGGGCTGGGTGCGCCATGCTGATTCTTGCAATGTTTGTCTGTTGCCATTTCTGATCCTCTATTCCCCTTCAGCCTTGAGTTACCATTATATTCATTCCCTCCCCATAAAACCGTGAATTCCGACACATTAAGACAAATAACCAAAAAAAATAAACCCGGCCAGCGCCATGACATGCATGAGCGGCTGACCGGGTTTACCTGCAGTACTTCCAACCAAATTACGATTCAAACACTTAAGATTACAGCTCCGTCAAAATAATCGTTCCCTGCGGAGTTATCGCCAGGGTGTGCTCGTATTGCGCCGACAAGCCGCCGTCAATCGTCCGGGCTGTCCACCCGTCCGCATCTACCTTTGTCCGGTAGCTTCCGGTATTGAGCATCGGCTCAATGGTGAAGACCATGCCTTCCTTGAGACGCGGTCCTTTGCCTGCAGGTCCGTAGTGAGGCACCTCAGGGGCTTCATGCATTTCGGAGCCGATGCCGTGCCCGATAAAATCACGGACAACTGAGAACCCGTTCGACTCGGCATACACCTGAATCGCATGGGCGACATCGCCGATCCGGTTGCCTGCAACTGCCTGCTCTATGCCCTTGAACAGTGACTCTTTGGTCGTTTCCAGCAGCTTCGCTGCCTGATCACTGATGTTGCCTATCCCGTAGGACCACGCAGAATCGGCCAGCCAGCCGTTCAGGTTCACGACCATATCAATCGTTACAATGTCACCGTCTTTAAGCGGCTCATGTTTGGGAAAGCCATGGCAGATTACATCGTTCACGGATGCGCAGGTTGCGTAAGGATATCCATGATACCCTTTTTGCTCAGGTGTTGCCCCTTGGGAAAGAATGAACTTCTCAGCAAACTGGTCAATTTCCCAGGTCGTAATTCCGGGTTTCAGCATTCCGGCGATTTGCCGGTGGCATTCAGCAAGAATCTTGCCGGCTGCACGCATTTTTTCGATCTCTTCCATCGATTTCATGATGATCATCACATTCGCCTCTTCTGTACAGAACGCATTACTCACTATAATGGCTCTTGGATATGTTATGGGTACTCTTTATATTATGTAAGAAAACCGCCGAAAATCCAAATTCATTCTTCGATTATGTAAATAAACGCGAATCGCTGTAGAAAATTTCAGGTTCAATCCTCATTTCCCCCACAAAACAAGGGAACCCATCCTCCGTGTTGCATTGGAGAGCAGGTTCCTTTGTTAGTCAGTCATGGAAATTTAGCCCCGAGGTGACGGCCTTCACATAGCCGCTGCGGATAACAAAATCTCCGAAATGTTCGCCCGCCGCGCGTTCTTTGGCAAAGCGTTGAAGAATAGGCCCCAGCGTTTCAAGAATTTCATTCTCGTCGATATTTTCCTTGTACAACTTGTTCAGCCTGTCTCCGGTAAAGCCCGCACCCAGATACATATTATATCTGCCCGGAGCTTTGCCGATAAAGGCGATTTCCCCCAGTGCCGGTCTGGCACAGCCATTCGGGCAGCCGGTCATGCGGATGATAATCTCTTCGTTGCGCAGGCCCGCTTCATCAATGATCAGCTCCAGCTTATCAAGCAGGAGGGGAAGATACCGTTCCGCTTCGGCCATGGCAAGACCACAGGTTGGCAAAGCTACACAGGACATAGCGCTGCGCCGCAGAGCGGTGTGCTGCGCTCCGTCGGTCAAACCGTATTGCCGGGCAAGTTCGTCCACCTTACGTTTCTTCGTACTGCTCACATTGCCAATAATCAGATTCTGATTCGGCGTCAGACGGAAATCCCCGGTGTGTATCTTAGCGATCTCCCGCAGTCCGGTCATCAGCGGATACCCTTCCTGATCCTGAATCCGTCCGCTTTGGATATACAACGTCAAATTCCATTTACCGTTGATGCCCTTCACCCAGCCGTAACGGTCGCCGTTATGGTCGAAATGGAACGCACGGGCAGCCTCCAGCTGCCAGCCCAGCCGGTGCTGCAGCTCGCCTGTAAACCATTCCAGGCCATGGCGGTCGAGGGTATATTTGAAACGGGCATTCTTGCGGACGGAGCGGTTGCCATAGTCACGCTGAATCGTGACCGTCTTCTCCGCCACATCAATCATCTGCTCCGGCCGGCAGAAGCCGATCACCCGCCCAAGCTGTGGATAGGTGCTCGTATCGCCGTGCGTCATGCCCATCCCGCCGCCAACCGAAACATTAAATCCTAACAGCTTGCCTTCCTCCAATACCGCGATGAAGCCAAGATCCTGGGAGAAGACATCGACGTCATTGGAGGGCGGCACTGCCAGACCGATTTTGAATTTGCGCGGCAGATAGACCGGACCGTAGATCGGTTCCACTTCTACGCCTTCCTTGCTGTCTACAACCTTCTCGCCGTCCAGCCAGATTTCATGGTACGCCGGTGTACGCGGAGACAGATGATCGCTGATCTTCCGGGCCCATTCGTACACTTCAGCATGCGTTTCGGACTGATACGGATTCGGGGCGCTCATCACGTTGCGGTTGACATCCCCGCAGGCTGCGAGTGTGGTCATGAGCGTATCGTTAATGGTCTTGATCGTCTTTTTCAGGTTCCATTTCAGTACACCGTGCATTTGAAACGCTTGTCGTGTCGTCAAACGGAGTGTGCCGTTGCCGTATTTATGGGCCAGCTCATCCATGACCAGCCACTGTGCCGCAGTAGCGACTCCGCCCGGAGCCACCACGCGCAGCATGAACTGATAGGCCGGCTCCAGCTTGGAGCGCTCACGCTCACTGCGCAAATCCCGGTCATCCTGCATGTAGCTGCCGTGAAATTTGAGCAGCCGGTTGTCATCCTCTGGCAGTCCTCCGGTTACCGGGTTGCGCAGTGTCTCCACAAGTGCGCCCCGCAGGTAGTTGCTCTCGATCTTTATATGTTCCACATCACTAGGCGGGCCGCCGATCGGCTTCACCGCTGATTCATTATTCGCCATAGCTGAACCTCTCCTCCCTTAATACACATCGCGCTGATAACGCTGTTCCTGCTGCATGTGCTCCAGGTAAGCTACTGCCTCTTCCGGGCTTAAGCCGCTCTCCCGCTGGATCACAGTGACCAGTGCGGAATGAACATCATGGGCCATATGCTTCTCGTCACCGCATACATACACATGCGCACCTTCCTGCAGCCAGGCATACAGCTCACGGCTCTGTTCCAAAATGCGGTGCTGCACATATACTTTCTCTTCCGTATCCCGGGAGAACGCAACGTCCAGCTTGTTCAGCACGCCGTCCTTAAGCATTCTTTGCCAATCTGTCTGATAGAGGAAATCGGTCACGAAATGCCGGTCGCCGTAGAACAGCCAAGTTCTGCCGCTTGCGCCCTGCTCTTCCCGCTCTTCCAGGAAGGAACGGAATGGCGCTACCCCGGTACCCGGCCCGATCATAATCACGGGAACCTCGGAATTGGCCGGAAGTTTGAAATTCGGGTTGTTCTGAATATAGATCGGGAGGGTATCGCCCGGCTGTACCCGTTCAGCGCAATGGACCGAGCAGACGCCGTAACGGTCACGGCCATGTGATTCGTACCGCACCGCGCGAACCGTGAAATGAACCTCATCGGGGTTCGCGTTATAGCTGCTAGCGATCGAATACAGTCTTGCGGGCAGCTTGCGCAGAATGGTTACAAAGCTGCGTGCAGGCACTTCCCATGGTGCGAAATCCTGGACCAGATCCAGCAGATCACGTCCCTGGATATATGCCTTCAGCTCCTGCTGATGATCCGGAGCAAGCAGTGCTTGAAGCCCTGCCGATGCAGTTAATTGTGCCGCCTGTTCCAGCAGCGGCTTCGTCAGGACTGTAATTTCATAATGACGCAGCAGTGCTTCACGCAGAGTGCCTTCCTCCCCCTTCTTATTAAGAGGAACAGATTCATCGCTATTCCAGCCCATAGCGGCAATAATATCCGCCACCAGCTGAGGATGATTCTCCGGGTACACTCCCAGCGAGTCGCCCGGCTCGAAGCTCAGATTGGAGCCGGCAAGCGACAGCTCCAGATGGCGGGTCTCGCGGTCAGAGCCGCGTCCGTTCAGATTAAGATTCTCCAGCACTTCAGCATGGAAAGGATGGTTGCGTGAGTAGGCTGAATCCGGCGGCTCTGCCTGTTCAGCTGCCTGTACCGCTTCCCCGGCAATTGCCGGGGCATTCTGCGGACCGCTCAGTGAGCTGATGACCTGCTGGAACCATTCAGCTACCGGCTCATCGTAATCGAGATCACAATCGACACGCGGGCTCAGACGCCGTCCGCCCAGCTCTTCGAGACGCTGATCGAAATCCTTGCCGGTCTGGCAAAAGAACTCATAGGAGGTGTCGCCGAGCGCCAGTACGGAATAACTCAGATGATCCAGTTGGGGCGCTCTCTTACTATAGATAAATTCATGGAAGGCCCGGGCATTATCCGGCGGTTCGCCTTCTCCGTGCGTGCTGACCAGCAGCAGCAGATTCTCGACCTTCTTCAGACCATTCGGCTTGAAGCCGTTCATTGCCGATACGGTAACCTGGAAGCCCTGCTCCTCCAGCTTGCGGGACAGACTGGACGCCAGACGCTGGCAATTGCCGGTCTGGGAGCCGAACAGCACCGTCACTTCGCGGGAGATTTGCGGCTGTGCCGCCGGGGAGACGGCTGCCGCAATCCCCTCTGCTTGCAGCGATGTACCAGTTGAAACCGCTGCCGCATTTCCCTGCAAAGACAACGCGGACAAATATCCGCCAAGCCATATCTGCTGCGTCTCTGTTAATGTCGGCAGAAGGCGGTTCAGAAGCTCAACCTGGTTCTCGTTAAATGGACTGTTCGTAACTTGTAGTTGCACCAATATCGACCTCTCCTTAACATGAAATCTAGTTCCCTCTTAACCTCATGTGATCAGGCTATCATAATTAGATGAAACGATCAACGAGCTCTCTTTATCATAAAATTTGGTTTTATTAGTAATATCGTCCATAAAACACGTAAAAGCTGCTTAAATCAGAGTAAATGACCCCGATTTAAGCAGCTTCATTACAATTAATGATAACTTGCATTAGATAAAATGATACTTCATATTCAGCTTTTGATTACTGATTCGCGATCTTACGGACATGGGTCTGCATTTGCAGAGGCGTTGTCCCCCCTTTGCGGCGCAGCAGAAGCATGAGCGGAAAACCAAACAGCACGATGATGGCAGCAACGACAAATACATCATTTACCCCCATTGTAAATGAAAGCAGGGTGATCGAATCGGAACCCGCTGCACCGGACTCAAAGAGCTCTTTGGAGTGGATCACGGATCTGCTCGACAAGAGTGAGGTAAATACGGCAATGGCTAATGAGCTTAACACATTGCGCACCCAGTTGTTGATCGAAGTTGCATGACCTGACCATTCCACCGGAATTTCCTCCATGGATGCCGTGCTGCTTGGGACATTGGCCAGACCGATCCCCAGATTGCGCACGACCATTGCCCACAAAATAAAGTTGTGCGAAACATCCACATGCAGCCTGCTCAGCATAAACAAACCGGCAAAGATAAAGGCAATTCCAGCTGAAATCAGCTTCACCGGCCCGAACTTGGGATACAGCTTGCCCACAACCGGGCTTAACAATGCCAGCAGGATGGATGAAGGCAGCAGAATCAGCCCCGTTTTGAGCGTCGTGGCGCCTTGCACAGTCTGCAAGAAAAGCGGCGTTAAGTATGTGCCGGCATACATCGCAACCGTTACCAGACTATAGATGCACAGCATAGCCGTGAACCGCCGGTTCTGAAATACGCGCAGATTCAGCAGCGGCACTTCCGTCCGCAATTCATGCAGGACAAACAAGAGGAGCAGAACGATCCCGGCAGCGATTAACAATAGAGTTCTCCAGGAACCCCAGCCCCAGCTGCTGCCTTGGCTAAAAGCAGTCAGAAGCGCCAGGCTGCCCGTCACCACCGTAATCAGCCCGGGAACATCGAATGACTTCGGTACATTCATCCGGTAGTAAGGGATCAACAGTTGGGTTAATATAATAGCCACAAGTCCCACCGGGATATTAATCAGGAACAGCCAGTGCCAGCTGGCATACTGCAGCAGCCAGCCGCTGAAGGTCGGCCCGATGGCCGGCGCAACCATTGCGGACAGCGACCACAGGCTGACGGCGAACGGCCGGCGCTCGATCGGAATGACCTGAAAGATAATCGTCATTGTGCAGGCCATAATCAGTCCGCTGCATGAGCCTTGAAGCATCCGGAAAATGATCAGCATCAGCGGGTTACCCGATACGGCGCATAACAGGGAGAACAGTGTAAAGCCCGATAAAGCGAACAAATATAGCCTCTTATAACTGAATCTGCCGCCAAGATAACCGGCCAAAGGTGCCGTTACACCTGTTGCCAGCATAAAGCCGGTAACCATCCACTGCATCGTGTGCAAGCCGGTATGGAAATGATTCATTAGTAGAGGAACAGCAATGTTAATCGTTGTGGTGCTTAAGACTGAGACAAAGTTCCCGAAGAATATGGCAATCATAATCGGCCAAAAAGGAACTTTGCCTCGTCGTTCATGGTTCTCTTCCATGGCAGTTCCTCCTCATCACTATTTATATGTCTACTTTTACATATGTAAGTTAACTTAAATAATGTTATAATCGAATCTACAATATGTCAATGATGACATATTAGTAATACTCCTAATGAAAACGGATTAATTTGGATTGGAGGAACTCATAGTAATGAATACTCTGTCTTACGGGCTCCTTGCCCTGCTGACTGCCAACTCGCTGTCCGGATACGAGTTAACGCAAAGCATTAAGCCGCTATGGCGGGCGGGCCATAGTCAAATTTATCCTCTGCTGGTGAGTATGGAGCAGAAGGGATACATCTCCTACGAGCGGATCGAGCAGACAGATAAGCCGGATAAAAAAATATATACGATCACGGAAGCAGGACTTGAACAATTGCGGGAGTGGGTTGAGACGCCGGCTGATCCCCCCGTGTTGCGGGACGAACTGCATTTCAAGCTGTACAGCCTGTGGCTCGCAAGGCCGGAGGAGGCTAAGGCGCTGCTGGTAAGGCGTGCGGAATTCTGCAGGAGTGAGCTGGACCGGTATAACCTCATGATTAAAGCCAATGAAGCCCTGTGCCAGGAGCGCGGGGAAACCCGCGAGCTTACGGCAACGACGTTCGGGCGGTATTTGCTGCTGCGCAAGCGGGTTATGGATATGGAATCTTCTGTAGCCTTCTGCGAATGGGCCATCGGGGAACTTGAATCAAACGCCGTTCCGCTGGAATAAAGGTTCGATGTATTGCAGCAAATGATAAGTAAACCCCAAAGAAATAGGGTTGTCCATAGTCATAATAATGACTAATAGGACAACCCTATACTTAAAACCGGGGATAAGAACAGTCACGCCTGTCCGGTGCCGCTGCCTTTCACCCGTCTTCTCTTGGCCGTGCTGCTCTTCACCTGATCGATAATCAGATGGATCACGATCAGGATGCCGCCGGCATTGATTGCCAGATCGGCCAAATTCATGATGCCGCCGTCTTCCCCAAATACAAGAAAATCCGTAACCTGATGGAAAATTACGCGGTCTATTGCATTGCCGATAGCACCGCCCACCAAAAATCCGCTGGCGGCTTCAAGCAAGGGCCCTCGCAGCACTCCTTTACGCCGGTAATAAAAAATCGCAACTACAAATACTGCCGCAACAATCGAGAAATACTTCCCAAAACCCTGAAAAGAACTGAAGGCCGCACCACTGTTCTCATAATAAGTAAATTGCACGTAAGGGTTCCAGAACGGAATGGTCTCCCCCAGCTGCATGTTTAACCGCACCATCCATTTAGCAGCCTGGTCCGCCAGTAACACCAATATTGAAATCAGGTAAAAAAGCATCTCTGTGCCCCTTTCACGTCTGTTAGGCTCACTCCATTAACGGGTTCTTAAAGACAGCTTATCACAGAGCACCACCCGGATTCACCTTTGGGAGTACAGATAAGGAGAAATGTTACATTCAAAAGCGTAATGGTTAAACACTCTTAGATTATAAATCGTTTATTTGAGGGTGGGTGCCAAATGGAATACGGAGCGATATTCATCAAGCTGATCGCGGGTTTTATCGGGTTATGGGCAATGACGAGATTGCTGGGCAAGAAGGAAATCTCCGCCTTGACACCTTTTGACTTTATCTCTGCGGTGATTCTGGGCGATTTGGTCGGAGATACCATATATACACCAGAAAATTCCGTGCTGATGCTGATCTTTACACTGGCTGTTTGGACCGTATTATCCCTGACGTTCGAGAAGGTTACCCAGCGAATCCGCGCGCTCCGCAAACCGCTTGAGGGCGAACCGGAAATTCTGATCCGTGACGGAGAGATCGATCTGGTCAAGCTGCGCAAGAATAACCTTGACTTCGACCAGCTGCGGATGATGCTGCGGGCTAAGGATACTTTCTCTGTCAGTGAGGTCGCTTATGCCATCTATGAGACGAATGGTTCTTTGAGTATTATGAAAAAGCCGCAATTTGAAGCAGCCACCCGCGAGGACCTGGCTGTATCCATACAGGAAACCACGCTGCCCCAGAGTATTATTGAGGACGGGATCATTCAGCGGCGAACGCTAAGCGAACTTGGCCATGACGAGGCCTGGTTGGACGGCGAGCTGCGCAAACTGGGATATTCGGGCCCGCAGGCTGTAGCTTATGCTGAAATCACTGAAGAAGGCGAGTTTGCCGTGGTCTCCTCGGTTTCCCACTAAAGAAACCAAAAAGAGGATATGCCCGGTGTTCGGACATATCCCCACTCTATCAGAGTCTTGCTGAATGATTTACCAGGCGTAGGCCTCCGGAGCCGGACGTCCCGGTCCCGGGAATATTTCATCCAGCTTCTTCAGCGTGACTTCATCCAGAACGATTTCAGACACGCGCAGCGAATCCTCGAACTGTTCAATAGTTCTCGGTCCGATGATGGGCGCAGTCACGGCTGGATTCGCCAGCACCCATGCCAAAGCTACCTGGTCCTCATGCTCGCCAAGCTCCTTGCAGAGGGCAGAGAACTGCTCCAGCTGGCTGCGGTGCTGCTCCAGCTTGGCGGAGCGGGCGCTGCGCACGCCGGTCTTGGCCAGCGCGTTGCGGCCGAGCAGACCGCCCGCAAGCGGACTCCACGGGATAACGCCAAGTCCCAGTTCCTGCGATGCCGGCAGCACCTCAAGCTCCGGCGTCCGTTCGAGCAGATTGTACAGATGCTGCTCGGAGACAAGGCCCAGGAAGTGGCGCGCTTTCGCCTGCGCCTGAGCATGTGCGATATGCCAGCCGGCAAAGTTGCTGGAACCGATATAATCCGCCTTGCCCTGGGAGACCAGGATTTCAAAAGCACCCCATAACTCATCCCAGGAAACATTGCGGTCGATATGATGCATTTGATACAGCTCAATATGATCGGTCTGCAGACGTTTCAGCGAGCCCTCGAAATGTCGTCTGATCTTATAAGCGGATAAACCCGAACCTGAATTGGGACCGTCCTGCTCATCAAGCATGTCATTGTAAACCTTGGTCGCCAGCACCACCTTTTCGCGCCGTCCGCCTCCCTGCTGAAACCAGCGTCCGATAATCTCTTCAGTCCAGCCGCGCCGTTCCTGGCCGCCATAGACATTCGCAGTATCAAAAAAGTTAATGCCCGCATCCAATGCGGCATCCATGATCCTGAAGGCGTCCTTCTCCTCGGTCTCCGGACCAAAATTCATCGTGCCGAGACATAACTGGCTGACCTTTAAACCCGATTTTCCCAAATAACTGTACTTCATCGCAATTCCTCCCTTTCATCCCTGTATGGTTGTCCGCATTCCCTCCCACTATAAGCCTTAGAGTCCACTTTAAGGCAAGCTTTTTTTCAAGAAAAAAACAGACCGTTTGTGCATGGCCTGTTCCTCTAATCCTTTTATAAATAATCATTTCGATAAGTGCTGCTCCAAAATAATTCTCCTACTCCCCATCATGCCCGCTGTCCGGAAACAGCACTTCTCCGGTTCCCTGTTCAATCGCTATGATTTCCTGCAGGGTAACCGACAGATCACCCGGGGGATAAGGTTTGGTCAAATACTTCTGAACATTGTTCATCAGACTTTTATCTGTTTTGTCCAGCGCCGAGGAAATAACTATCGGAACGTTCGCTGTCCGCTCATCATCCTTCAGCATGCGGATCAGGTCCCAGCCATCCAGCTCATCCCCCAGCATCAGATCCACGACAATCGCCACAAAAGGTGTCTTCAATGCCTGATCAAACGCCTGCTGCGGATGATAATGATGTGTCACCCGGAAGCCTTTGCCCTTCAGTTCCTCCGACAGCAGCAGGGAAAGACTGTAATCATCCTCTACAATCATTACGTTCGGCTTCGTTTCCTTCTCCGAATTCCATTTATAAGGCTCATCTTCATGCCGGCTGCCGCTATGATTCAGAACCGGAAGACTGAACCATACAGTGGTGCCTTCGCCTTCCACCGAATCAATGCCGATCGCACCCTTCTGCTTCTCAATGATTTCCTTGCAGATGGCCAGGCCTAGACCTGTTCCGCCGATCCGTTTGGACGCGCTGTTGTCTACCCGTCTGAATTTCTGGAACAAATGGCCAATCTGATTCTTAGGAATCCCCAGCCCGTGATCCTGGATCTCCACAATAATCCGCTCGGGTTCATTGTGCAGCAGCACCTTGATCTCATTGCTGTTCGGTGAGAACTTGATCGCATTGCTAAGCAGGTTGGTCAGTACCTGGACAATCTTATCCTTATCCACTTCCACCTCTGCATTCCGCGCTGCATCCTCCAGCAGAATATGGTGGGTGCCACTCAGTTTGTACTGGTCAATGACGCCGAGGACAAGCGAGCTCAGATTGACAGGCTCGGCATTGTACTGCTGGGTGCCTGATTCCATTCGCTGCAGATCCAGAAAATCATTGATCAGATCGGTCAGCCGGTGCGCCTCCCTATGAATGGTCTCCAGATATTTCAGCTGCTTCTCAGGCTTCATTGTTCTGGATAACAGCAGCTCTGTGAAGCCGAGCACACTGGATAACGGTGTCCGCAGCTCATGGCTGACTGTGCTGACCAGTTCGGATTTCATCAGATCCAGCTCATATTCCCGGGTAATGTTCCGGTGTACAAACAACGTACCGAAGCGGATCTCGCGGCGGTATACCGGAATGGCATACACCTCCACATGTTTCATCGCTTCCGTGCCTATAGAGTACTTGATCGTGCTGGAATCGAAGAACGTTTCGGACATCGCCGTTTGGTAGAACAGCCGCAGATCATCCTGCTCATTGGCCCTGTGGATGAAATGTTCTGCCCAGCGTTCCTTAAGGATTACTTCCCCTTCAGTCCATTCATCGTACCCGAACAGCTGGCCAAGGGCTTTATTCATCTGCAGCATCGTTCCGTCCATTTGGACAAACTGAATTCCTTCATTGACGTTATTGACAATGTCCCTGTTCAGCATCCGGCCATCTTCGATTTCTTCATACATGAACAGCCGCTCAATGGCCAGCGCCACCCGGTTCATCATGCCTTGAATCTCGTCGGTTTCTTCTTCGCCAAAGGAATGTCCGATCCGGGTACCGCAGAATACAGCCAGCACCTCATCATCAGCATTGACAACCGTTGTGTAGTAATCATACGAATAAATGCCTTCTGGAGAAATGCCCTGCTCCCGTAAGGATGCCGGACGTTTAGTAATATAGGATTTCTCCGTTTGCATACGGAAGAGCATATCATTATTATCACTATCAAGATAACGTTCCACATTCTCCAGAGGTACGCCTTTAACGACGGCAATTTTGTCTTTGACCATCAGGAAAAAGCTCGAGTCGAACGCATACTGCTCATTCATAAACCGGATAAACTTTTCGGCGAACTCCTGCTTGTCCAGAGTATAGGTAATGTCATGGTTAAGCTGATTGCTCCGCTCCAGCAGAATCTTGGTTTGTTCCGTCTTCTTCAGGGTATCCGCCAGCTCCTGCTGCACACTTTTCATGGAAGAAATATTGTTGGCAATGAGAATGTACTGGTAGACATGGCCTTCATCATTCAGATAAGGCATCACTGTCAAATGCAGCCAGATCACCGAACCGTCCTTGGCCCGAATCTGAATCTCGTCGCTCCATACCCCGCCCGTGGTCAGCTTGCGGAGAATTTGCTGCGCCTGATCACCTGAAATATTATAAAGCTCGAACAGCCTGAAGGTGTAACCGATGATCTCCGGGTTCTTATACCCCGTATACTCGCTCAGATTCTCATTAGCATAGGTGAATACGCCTTTGTTCGAAAGAATGGCGACTGCGGAGGACTGATCCAGCGCCTTCATCATGCTCTCGATCTCGCTTAAAGACCGTTCCAGCTTAAACTGCTGATCCTGAAGCTCATCCTGCTGCGCATGCAGTTCTTCGTTCTGCATCGTCAGCTCTTCCTCTTTGTCCTGTATGCTTCTCGCCATATTCAGGAATGCTTCATAGAGCCGGCCGATTTCATCCTGCCTCTGAAGCTTGCTTAGCAATACAGACCGGCCTTCCGCAAGGGAAATAGTTGCCTCTTCCAGCTTCACGATCGGATCAATGAGAACCTTCAGAATCCTCCAGATCATCAGGGTGAATAGAAGCAGCAGGAAGCTGCTTAATACGAACGACGCAATCGTAAACGCATTAGCTTGCTTAATGGAATCGGCAGCCATTTCATTCAATTGTGCATCTGAGCGCGCTTTGTATTGCTTCGTGTATGAAAGAAATTCATTTACCGCCTGGGTGTTGCCATCCTGTGCCAGCGCCCGCAGCGCAACATAATTATCTTGCTCGACCAGAGCGATCGCCTTAGGCAGCGTAACTTTTTGATAATTTTGACTGTATGCCGTCAATTGGTCCTTGAACTGCAATTCTTCCGGGGACAGCTTCAGCAGGGAATACGTATTAAGGACTTCCCCCAGCTTCTGCAGTGCTTCATAGGCGAGCTTCAGCTCATTATCATTTTTCAGCGCCGTGTAGCCTCTGACCCGAAAAAAAACATCATTCAGTGTTGTTGCCAGTTCATTGATCGTCTCCGCCTTGTTCTGCAGCACTTCACGGTCATGGCTCAACTTGTTCTGCTGAGAAGATATATAGAAGAACAAGAGCAGGCCAGTCAGTGCGATGAGAACAAATAAGCCTGAAATAATGCGGAAATATTTATCTTTGATGCTCAAATTAACGAATTTTTTTCTTTTCACCAAGAATACCCTCCACGATCTGCAGGAGCTCTGTCGGACTGAATGGCTTAGGCATGAAATAACGCGCCCCCGCCTCCCTGGCTCTGCTCCGGTCCATTTCCTGCGCCTTGGCGGTCAGCATCATTATCGGCGTGGAGTTCTTCAAGTCCTCGTCCAATTCAGACAAAACTTCTATGCCGGTCATTTCCGGCATCATATAGTCCAATATCACCAGATCGTAGGAATCATCCGATAGCTTGGCAAGCGCCTCAACCCCATTTTCAGCGGTACGAATCTCCACATCTTCGAGGTCCTCCAGCGTATCTTCAATCAGCATGCGAAGAACGTCCTCATCATCTACTACAAGTACTTTTTGCATCTTTCTCTCTCACCTTTCAATGTACCCTAAACCATTATCAGCGTTTCAGCGCTAAATGTTTCAGAACAAAAATCTGTGGGCCAGCCGTTCAATTCTTGTGAGCAGCTCCGGCAAGTGAAACGGCTTGATAACATAATCATCGGCACCCATTTGCAGGGCATGTATGATATCCCGCTGGTCGTTCCGCCCGGTCAGCATGATCACGAGAATATTCACTTCCGGATAACTCCCGCGGATCCGCTCAAGCACCTCCACCCCATCCAGCTCCGGCATAATGCCATCAAGCAGGATGATAAATTTCTCTTCGGGAGCATACCAATCCGTTTGGAGAAACTGCGGGCCGTTAGAATAGCTGCTTACTTTCACTTTGGCAATGCTCTCCGGCTCCCAAGCTTGGAACTGATGGGTCACTATTCTGCGGATCAGCGGATCATCGTCAACGATAATGACATTCAGAACCGACTCCAGCTTGCCTGCCGGCAAATGCTCGTCATACAATGTGGTCTGGTTTCTGCCGGCATGTTTGCTGGCATACAGCGCCTGATCCGCTTCGTCAATAAGTTTATCGGCATTGAGGTGAGATTCCGTTACCTCTGTGATCCCGGCGGAGAAGGAAACATTAAATCGTTCATTTTTGGCCCAAAACTCTTTCAAGGAGAACTGCTGCTGAATCCTTTCGATGACAAGCATGGCCGATGCGGCATCGGTATTGGGCATGAACAGGGCAAACTCTTCACCGCCATAGCGGCAGAATGTATCCTCCACCCGGATTGATTTCAGCACCAGCTCGGAAAAAGTCTGGAGTACCTCATCTCCGACCAGATGGCCGTAGCTGTCATTCACATGTTTAAAGTAATCCAGATCCATAAGCGCAAGCGAAAACGTCCGCTCGGTCCGCCTGAAATCGGAGATCAGCTGCTTCATCGTTTGATTAAAATATTTGCGGTTAAAAGCCCCGGTCAGCTCATCCACGATTATGGATTTTTGCCATTCAAGCTTCAGCTCAAAGCGGTTCTTAATGAGTACCAGGAACAAATCAATATCTACAGGCTTCGGGATATAATCCATCACACCCAGCGAATAGGCATACATCTGCACATCCTTGGAATGTTCACCGCTGACGATAATAATCGGAATACGCTCTTTCTTCGCCTTGCCGATGATTTGTTTCAGAACATCAATCCCGCTCTGATCGGGCAGCAGGATATCCAGCAGGATCATGTCCGGCTTGGTTTCATAAAAAATTTTGAGTCCCCGTTCGGCGGATAATGCAATACTCACAAAATAGGACTGCTTCTCCAGCGATTCCCTTAAAAAGGCCACCAGCTCTACATCATCATCAATGAGCAGAATTTCGTATTGCTTCTTCCCGTCAGACAACATTGCCGCTTGCAAACCCGGGACAGGTATTGCTCCGTTCATCAATTGCTCATCAAAAAGCCCCAGCAAAGGATACAAATAATCCCCCCACTCGGCCTCTGTCCAATTTTTATAAGATTCATCTGAGAAATAAAGCAATGTGCTGCCGGCATACTCCTCCACCAGGTGAAGGCCTACCGTTCCGGCCGTGCCCTTCAAATTATGTAAAAAGCGGTAGATTTCCTTTTCCTCGACGTCCGGCTGTTCCGACCACTTTTGCAGGGTTTGCCTGGTACGCTGCTCAACCAGCTCTTTGTATTTTCTCGTTGTCATAGTTACTCCTTCAGGCGATCATGTCAATCTATCTGTTGATCATATATTTTTAACTCTGTCAACTGTATTCTAATGAAATTAGGGCATAAGATCAAATTTATGATCAGACTGACAAAAAACCTTTGGTTGATGACTGCAACATCATTTGCAATAATAATTGCAACGGTTCATTCCGTTAATGCGGCGGATGAACAGAGAATAGATAAATAGGAGGCTTTTTCATTGAAGGGGATTATAACTGTACTGGGAAAAGACAAAGTAGGGATTATCGCCAAAGTCTGTACCTACCTTGCAGGCCACAATCTGAACATTCTCGACATTTCGCAGACGATTGTGCAGGACTATTTCAACATGATGATGATTGTGGATATTTCCGCGCCAAGCAAGTCCTTTGAAGAGATTGTGGAGGACCTGCAGCAGGTAGGCGAAGAAATCGGCGTTGAAATCAAGCTCCAGCACGAGGACATTTTCAATATTATGCACCGCATCTAGCTAGCAGCGAAAGGAAGAGATAGGGATGATTTCACTTGTGGAAGTGCAGGAAACGAATAAAATGATCCGCGAAATGAATCTGGATGTCCGCACCATTACGATGGGGATCAGCCTGATGGACTGTGCCCATACAGATTTGCGGGTGTTTAACCAGAATGTATACGACAAAATCACCCGGTCCGCCGAGAAGCTAGTGAAGACCGGTGAGGATCTGGAACGGCAATTCGGCGTACCGATTGTCAATAAACGGATCTCTGTCACCCCGATCTCCATTGCAGCCGGTTCCGTGCATACGGATACGTATGTGCCGGTTGCCGAAATTCTGGACAAGGCGGCCAAAGAGGTGGGCGTCAACTTTATTGGCGGCTTCTCGGCGCTTGTGCAGAAAGGCTGCACCAAAGGGGACCGGATTCTGATCGACAGCATCCCTGAAGCGCTGGCTGTGACGGAAAGAGTCTGTTCCTCTGTGAATGTAGGCTCCTCGCGCAGCGGGATCAATATGGATGCCGTGAAGCTAATGGGCGACATCATCCTCCAGACGGCGGAACGCACCAAGGACCGTGATTCCATCGGCTGCGCCAAGCTGGTTGTCTTCTGCAACGCCGTTGAGGACAACCCCTTCATGGCCGGAGCATTTCACGGCGTGGGCGAGCGGGAATGTGTGATTAACGTTGGGGTCAGCGGCCCTGGTGTAATCAAGCGCGCACTGGAAGAGGTAAAGGGCCAGGACTTTGAAACGCTGTGCGAGACAATCAAACGAACCGCCTTCAAGGTGACCCGTGTAGGACAGCTTGTTGCACAGGAAGCCTCCAAACGGCTGGATGTGCCGTTCGGCATCATTGATCTGTCGCTGGCACCCACCCCTTTGGTCGGTGACTCCATCGCCGAGATTTTCCAGGTCATGGGCCTCGAAGAAGCCGGAGCACCCGGCACCACGGCAGCACTCGCCATCCTGAACGATAATGTCAAAAAAGGCGGCGTCATGGCCTCCTCTTATGTCGGCGGACTTAGCGGCGCGTTTATCCCGGTCAGTGAAGACCATGGCATGATCCAGGCTGTTCAGCGCGGTGCGCTGACGCTGGAGAAGCTCGAAGCGATGACTTGTGTCTGCTCCGTCGGCCTCGACATGATTGCCATTCCGGGCAGCACCAGCAAAGAAACCCTCTCCGGCATTATCGCTGATGAAGCCGCAATCGGCATGGTCAATAACAAGACAACCGCCGTCCGCCTAATCCCGGTTATCGGCAAGGAAGTCGGCGAGATGGTTGAATTTGGCGGTCTGCTCGGCTACGCCCCGGTGATGGCCGTGAATCCTTTTAACTGCGCCGGGTTCGTGAACCGGGGCGGACGTATTCCCGCTCCAATCCACAGCTTCAAGAACTAATATTCCAAGTGGAAACGGCATCCGCCGTCCTCAAAAGGACGGTATCCGTTTCAGCGAGAAATAGAAGGATAATTTATAGTGTGAAGCATATAAATTCTTATATTTGCACAAAAGCGCCGCCTCACCTCATTAGGTGGGCGGCGCTCTTTTTATAAACTAATCGGGTGATAGAACAGCCCGCGGCTTAGAATACATGACCCAGCTTTTCCGGTCCTACAACCAGATAGAAGCTCTGAATCTGCTCCCCTGCACGGTCCAGTACCAGACATAGCACGGCTTTAACCTCACCACCCTGCCTGAATACCAGTTGGTCTTCGCCGTTGACCGTTTCTACAGACGGCTCCAATTCCCGCAGCCGGTTCAGCACCCGGCGCGAAGTCAAGAGTGCCAGCACTCCCTTGCGGCCAACCATCGGCCTAAGGATCGTATGGACATCCTGGCCGCCGCCGTCGGCAACAAGCACGGGATGATCGGACAGCAGTTCCAGCATCGCACTGACATCATAAGCGGTAAAAGCCTCGGTAAAGCGCCGCAGCAGGCCTGATCTCGCCGTTCCCGTCCCGGGCTCAGCCATGGTTGCAGAAGGTTCGGCCTGCAGGGTGCGCTTGGCCCGGCTAAAGATTTGCCGGCAATTGGCTTCCGCTTTGCCCAGCATCTCTGCGATATCCCCATAATCGTACTGAAAGGCCTCGCGCAGTACAAATACCGCCCGTTCAGTGGGCGACAGCCGCTCAAGTAGCACCAGAAACGCATACGACAGCGTATCCTTACGTTCCGCTGCTGCCTCAGGTCCGTCATAAGGTTCGCTTACCGGCTCAGGCAGCCACTCGCCGATGTAGGTCTCTCTGCGGCTGCGCGCCGAGTTCAGCATATTCAGGCAGCGGTTGGTAATGCCTTTTGCCACATAGGCCTTCATATTGTGAATGCCGGTCCGGTCACGCCGCTGCAGCTCGGCGAAGCAATCCTGCACCGCATCCTCCGCATCAACCGCTGTTCCGAGCATCCGGTAAGCGATGGAGAAGGCGTAAGCCTTGTAACTGAGAAACAGTTCCTCCATCCCCGGTGCTTGAGATGCAGTTAACCTTGTGTCGGCCTCGTTGCTTTGTGGCTTCAATGGCACTCCTCCTCCTCCTGAATTTATCCTCAGCGATTTAGAGGCTAGCTCCCGGATACATTCCTGTAGAAATCGCTAACCGGTTCCAGCAATTGATCGTATTGATCGCCATAATCCAATCAACAAATTCTTCTTCGCTGAAATGCTCCCGGACCTTCTCATATACATCGTGGGGCACGCCGGCTTCACTGATATGTGTGACAGCTTCGGCAAGCTCAAGCAAAGCTCTCTCTTTATCCGTAAAGATCGGCGCCTCGCGCCATACCGTGACCAGCAGCAGTTTATCCTGATAATCCCCCAGCTTCAGCAAATCCTTGGCGTGCATATCCAGGCAGAAGGCGCAGCCGTTCAGCTGGGATACCCGTATTTTGACCAGTTCAGTCAGGAGCTTATCGCTGCCCCGGCCTGCGGTATGCTGCTCCAGGGACATCATTGCCCGGAAAGCGGGCGCGTTTACTGCTCTGTAATTAAATCTCAAACTCATCATAATTTCCTCCTCAATGTGTTTACAATACTGTAGACAATCGGGCGGATTATTTTGTGACACCTATTTCAATAAATTTGTTCAAGTTAAGCTGCTGTTCTCTTGTCTCTTCTTGCCGTGATCAGCCGCCAGCCGGTAAGCAGTGCCGAGACCAGACAAATTGCCGAGGAAGTCATAAATACAACATGCATCCCCGAGAGAAAAATATCCGGACGGCCCGGAACCAAATCGGTTACCCGATGCCCTGCCTTGCTGCTCATGACATTAAACAGGATGGAGGTGGCGATGGTGATCCCGACAACCATGCCCACATTGCGGACCAGCGAGTTGACACTGCCTGCGGAACCAAGTTGTGTCCGCGGCACCTTGGACATGATGAGTGAATTGTTGGGCGATTGGAACAAGCCGCTGCCGACACCGAGCATCGCGATCCACAATCCGACCAATAGCACAGAGCTTCCGTCATGCAGCCGGGCCAGCCCAAACTGGGCGATAACCATCACGATTAGTCCGGCAAAGGTCAGGAGCTCGGAACCGATCTTATCGGACAAGGCTCCGCTGACCGGTGAAACCACCACCATGCAGATCGGAAACAGCATAAGCAGAAATCCGGCATAAAAAGGCGACAGATTCAGCATGTTCTGCGCATAGAACGGGGCAATGATGTTGAAGCAAAAGTTGGCCACGAACACAAGAAATGCGCACAAAATGCTGAGTGAGAATAAGGGGTTCTTGAACAGCGAAAGCTGCAGCAGCGGCTCTGCGCGGCGCAATTCTACGGTAATAAAAGCAATAAATGCAGCAACTGCGATGATCAGCGCCGTGAGGATGCGGGCATCCCCATACCCAAGCTGCTGCCCGAGCAGCAGTCCGGCAAACAGCGTTAGTATAAACACCGCGAACAGCATGCTTCCGGGAATGTCGATTTTCGATTTTACCCGTACCAGATCCTTAGGCAGAACCTTCCATCCAAGCACAACAGCAATCAGGCCAATCGGAAGGTTTACCCAGAAAATATATTCCCAGCCCAGTGTTGAAACAATAATCCCGCCCAGACTCGGTCCGGCGATACTCCCCAGCGATACGAAGGTGCCGATAAGCCCCAGCGCTTTGCCCCGCTCTGTAGGCGGGAAAATATCCGTCACGATCCCCTGGCTGTTCGCCATGGTCATGGAGGCCCCGATCGCCTGAACCACACGCGATATTATAAGGAAAGGCAGACTTGTGCTCAGACCGCAGAGCAGCGAGCCGACGATAAAGACGATCGTGCCGATTTTGAAAATCCGAATCTTGCCGAGCATATCTCCAAGCTTCCCGAAAAGCAGGATGACTGCGCAAATAGCCATCAGATACCCTGTCGTTACCCATTCGACCTGAGCTACCGGCAGGTTCAGCTGCTTCACCAGCACGGGCAAAGCAATATTGACAATACTTCCGTCGAGCGTTGACATAAAGGTAAAAAGATTTAAGACGATCAGGATAATCCAGCGTTTCTTCTGGATGGCGGCATCATCCTGATAGGTTGCGGCAATGGAACTCATAACTAACACCCTCTTGAATCAGTTTTTAGAGATAGTTGCACGCGCAACTATCCGACATTCCCCAGTGTACCGCAAATTAGTTGCGCACGCAACGACTTTGTTGTAATATTTTGAACAGATAAAGGGTTGCAACAGCATTTAACCTAAAGAGGTGTCATTTTTGAAAAAAGAACCGATTGGCAAGTTGATTTCCAACCTTCAGCGTCAAAACCAGAAATATTTAGCCCGGGAGTTGGCTCCTTATGGGATCGGCAGCGGCGGGCAGCACAACTTTCTTAAGCTGATCCTTGGCCAGCCTGGAATTACCCAGGATCAAATGACAAATGAGATGAAGTTCGATAAAGCAACAACCGCCCGGTCCGTCAAACATCTTGAGCATTTGGGTTATATCGAACGGAGAACCGATCCGAAAGACCGGCGCTCTTCGCTCCTGTATCCGACCGCTAAGACACTTGAGTTCGCACCGGTATTTCAAGCTATAATGGATGAACTTAACCGCAAGCTTTCGGCCAATTTAACAGAGGAGGAAGCAGATCTATTGGTTACTCTGCTCCAAAAGATCAGCATAAATTCCGGAGAGTTGTGATTCGGGGAGGGGGAGGATTGGATGGTCCAGGGCAAAGGACTGGGCTTGTCCGATTAACGGCAAAAGGAGGAAGCAGTCGCCACGCTGTGCTATCCTCAGAACTCCTTATTTCGCTCACGGCAGCCTTTATTCCAGGCTAACCCCCTCCAGAATATAGTCCCAAGTCTCATTATCCCCGGTCCGGTTCGGAATGCTCAGTGAACTGATGCCCGGTAGTCCCCATTCGTTATCGGTCACAGACTCCAGTCCGTCCACTCCGTTTACGATCAGAATATGGAAGGTTCCCAAAGTTAACGAGCCCAGCACTTTTTGAAGCTGCAGTGACTCTTCATAAGTACTTCCCCAGCGGATGAACAACACCTTCCGGCTGACAATCAGCTGATCCAGCAAACGCTGGCTGCGCATGTCGATTTTATCCTTAAAGCCCGGATACACGGAGCCCCACTCCTGCTCCTCAAGAATAGGAAAATCATGAACGGAAATCACATAATAATAGTAATCTTTTATAAAATACGATCGGACCGGCATTACAACTTCATTCTCCACGAAGACATCGTCCCCTTCGTCCGGCACCTCATTCGGCAGCTCCATGTATTCCGGGAATCGTCGGCTGAGCAGTAGGTTCACATCTGTATGGGATAACGAAACCACCCAGTCCAGAGGCGATGAAAAAGTCCTTAACCCCCTTCTGCGCAAATGCGCCGCCGGTTCGCAAGAACTTCCCAGACATACAATGCAATCATAAGCCCCCTTGATCTCCTCAAACCTCATCTGTCCTCACCTCTATCCTGTTTTTGTATTATTTAATGCCCTTGAGCCAAAAATGCTTGGATGCTAGATTAGGAATGTTTTGCCCATTCATAAAAAACAAGTTAAAATGTAAACCAATATGAAAAAATAATGAACTTTCAGAAAGGAAGCAAGGCTCATGTCGATTGTAAGTGTAAAAGAACATTTCCGTACTTTTAACAGAGAGCAGGATGTACTGGAGTTCGCCACTTCCAGCGCTACCGTAGAGATGGCGGCGGCGACGATTGGGGTAATTCCTGCCCGTATAGCCAAAACCTTGTCCTTCCGCGGGGTAAATGACGATGCCATTCTGGTCGTTGCTGCAGGAGACGCCAAGGTCGACAACAAGAAATTCAGAGAAGTCTTCGGTTTCAAGGCGAGAATGCTCAGTCCCGATGAAGTTCTGGAGCAGACGGGTCATGAGATCGGAGGGGTTTGTCCATTCGGCCTCGCCCGGGAGCTAAAAGTTTATCTGGATATTTCCATGCAGCGCTTCGATACGCTGTTTCCGGCCTGCGGCAGCACCAATTCTGCGATTGAGCTGACCTGTGATGAACTCGCCTTGTACTCTAAAAGTACGGACTGGGTGGACGTGTGCAAAGGCTGGGATGAGCCGCCACTGTCCGGGGACGGACAAGCCTTATGAAGATAAATCCGGCCAAGGGCCACACATCACCATCGCAGCCAAAGGAACGGTTTCCGCTGTCACTTCTCTGTCTTACCCTTGGCGCATTTGCGATTGGCATGACCGAGTTTATCATCATGGGGCTTCTGCCCAATGTTGCGCATGACCTCGGGGTAACCATTCCGCAAGCCGGACAGCTTATTACCAGCTATGCGCTTGGCGTAGCCATCGGTGCACCTATTCTGACTATCTTTACGCACCGGTTGCCGCAGAAGCAGCTGCTCGTCATTCTGATGTGCATTTTTATATTCGGCAATGCTGTGTCGGTGATTGCGCCTACCTACACGCTGCTGATTATCGCCCGCATTCTTACCGCCTTCGCGCACGGGACCTTCCTGGGGGTAGGCACAATTATTGCCGCCAGATTGGTAAGGCCGGAGAAACGGGCCGGGGCCGTATCAGTCGTGCTTGCGGGCTTGACCGTCGCCAATATTATCGGAGTGCCGTTCGGCACCTTTATCGGCCAGCAGCTCGGCTGGCGGGCCTCCTTCGGGGCCATTACCGTGCTGGGCATCGTCTCATTGTTCGGTATTATCCGGTTTATTCCCGAGATTGTCCAGGAGCAGACTGCCAATCTCCGCGAACAGGTGCGCGGTCTGGTGAATCCGAAGGTGCTGCTGATTCTGCTCACCGGAGCGCTGGGCTGCGGCAGCCTGTTCTCGCTCTTCACTTACATCACGCCAATGCTGGAGAACATTACCGGCTTTGCCGAACATCATGTCACCTGGATTCTCGTACTGTTCGGAGTTGGCGTCACCATCGGAAATATTGCCGGCGGCAAGCTGGCTGACTGGAAACTCATGCCGTCACTGATGGTTAACTTCGGTGTGCTCGCACTGATAATCTCTATGTTCACGCTGACGCTGCACAATCCGCTGCTTACAATTATTAATATCTTCCTTTGGGGAATCGCGGCGTTCGGCATTATGCCCGGCATCCAGCTGCGGATCATGAATCTGGCGCATAAAGCGCCGCTGCTGGCCACGACCTCAAGCCATTCCGCACTTAATCTGGGCAATGCAGCAGGTGCTTATCTCGGCGGGGTCGCCATCAATTCATTCGGCCTATCCTCAATTCCCTGGCTAGCCGCTGTCCTTGCTGTGCTGGCCTTGGCCGGGGCTTGGCTTAGCTACCTGTCAACGAGCGGCCGTGCCGGAGCCGTTGTTTCCGGCGATATAACCGCCGCTCCGTAAGGAGAAGCGGGGGAATATTCTTTTGGGTTAGACGAAATGGTTTGGACAACACAGAAGGCCGGATTTCCCTGATGGGAACTCCGGCCTTCTGTCTGTTCGGGTGCTACGGGCAGCGGAAGCATTTTTTCACCGGAATACGAGCATTTACAAGCTGATGAGAGTACTGACAGCGGCTTATCAATCTGTGAAGTAGCACTGTACTCACAGCTGTTAATCAACCTGGAACGTAGTACTGTACTCACAGCTGCTAATCAACCTGGAACGTAGCACTGTACTCACAGCTGCTAATCAACCTGGAACGTAGCACTGTACTCACAGCTGCTAATCAACCTGGAACGTAGCACTGTACTCACAGCTGCTAATCAACCTGTGAAGTAGCACTGTACTCATAGTTGCCTACTTTCTACAATGTTTTCTATCCTTACGGACTCAGATGCAGCTATTGTGGAAAAACAAGATGATTAATACCACAAGCGGACTCAGGTGCAGCTATTCCTTCGATCACAGCCAGAATCCGCATCAAGATCAGCATATAACGTCACTGGAGTCCGAAAGTCCAAAAAAACACATGATCTATCTTAAATAAGGACGCTGGGGTCCGAAGCTTGTTTATACAACACTGGAACTGCTTGAGGCTACTCACTCGAAACCCAATTCCCACCGTAATCTTCTTAGATACGTCGTCCACGTTTACGTCACTTTAACTCTCAGTCAACACCAGAACGGCGCCTTATTCCATCCTTTACTCCCTATCCGCTCCCCCCAACCTTCCTTTCCATGACCGCCAAAGCTCGCTATTCCGCCATATCACTCATTTGCTCCGCCTCTCTGCTTTTCACGATCACGTTGACTTCCTGGGTGATCTGATCCCCGCCCTGCCTTTTCCATTCCGCCACAAAAGTATCAAAGCTGCTCACCGGCGTATCACCGACGATAATGTTCAGGAAGGTCTCGCTCTCCAGCTTCTGCAGCGCCGGCCATACACTCTGCATATGGGTTGTGCTGCCATAAAAAACGCTGCGCACGCCCTCAATCGCCGTCGTGGACAATACAGCTGCCCCGTATTTGTAAGAATTGGCTGCTTTCCAGCCCTCCAGATTCTTCTTCGGCTGCTCCTCCTCGGCGAGCCACCGCTCATAGATAACCCTGGTATCCGGGTCTAGCAGATCCGGGTCGATCTTGCCGTGCAGCGCCTGCTGAATGTCCGCATAATGTTTCTCAATAGCGCCGGAATAATCAATCAGCAGATCAAACGGGTAATACGCACGCGGCTGAATGCCGGTCTGTGCCGAGAAGTCATCCAGTTTCTTGACTTCCTCCGTGTTGGGGTCCCGTCTTCTCTCCAGCCGGGTGAAGACGTTGAGCAACTTCATAACGGCTTCGGGATGCTCATACCCTTTGCGGACGACCAGATAGCGGTCAGTTACCGGCGCCATATGCGCGACGAATTTGCCTGCGCTGTCCAGCGGCGCGGCATAGGCCCGCCATTCCGCCTTTGTATCAAGCGCCACTGCCTCTGACAGCGGATAGTAGGGCATCCACCACGGGCCGAAGAACATCCCCGCATTGCCGGAGATAATCGGCTCCTGCGTTTCTTTGTACAGCGCAAATTCAGGGTCAATTAGGCCGCGTTTGTACCAGTCGGCCAGCTTGGCTAACGCTTCTTTGGTTTCCGGTACAACTGACCCGTAAACAATCTCGCCGCTGCCCGTTCTGATCCAGTTGGTAGGAAAAGCGTGAAAAGCGCTGAACACGGAGTCCAGGCCATTCACATGCGGCTTGGTTCCGTACACGATATTTTTGTAGGCGCTAAGCCCCAGCGTATCCCGTTTACCATTGCCGTCAGGGTCCCGTTCAACAAACGCCTTCGCGATGGCTTCAATATCCTCAAAGGTCCGCGGAGCCGGAAGCTCCAGCTTATCGAGCCAATCCTGGCGGATCCAGAGCAGAGACAGAGAATCCGCATTGATCGCCACATTCGGCAGCCCGTACAGCTTGCCGTTGCGGGAGGCATCGCCAAGCGCCTCGCCTTTGGTCGAATCATACATATCCTTGATCAGCTCTGAACCGTATTGCTCGTATGTTCCGGTCAGATCCGCAATCATATCGCTGTCGATCAATTTTTTTAATTGATCCCTGTCCACCACCACGGCATCGGGCAAATCATTGCTGTCGATGGCCAGCTGCACTTTTTGATTAAACGGCTCCTCGCCTTTTGCCTCCCAGGAGTGGATAACCCTGATGTTCGTGAGGCTCTCCAGATACCGGGAAATCGGGTTATTGTCATTGCTGTCGCCAGTGTTCAGCCGGGAATCAGGCACTTTGAACCCTACGCGCATTACAACCGGGTCTTCATATCTGCCATAAGCAGCAGTTTCAGCGGCACCGCCGCCCGGTTCGCTTCCTGCGGAATCCGACGGCACCCTGCTGCCTTGGCATGCCGGCAGACAAAGCAGCAGCAAGGCGGAGATGTAAACAGTAAGCCTCTTCGTCAAGTCCTCATCCCCTCCGCACGGTATTCACTCGGCAGCTTACCGACCCGATCCCGGAACAGCCTGCTGAAATAACGGTCATCCTCAAAGCCTGATTTGCAGGCAATCTCGCAAATGGGTTCATTACTTTCCAGCAGCAGCGATTTGGCCAGATTCAGACGCATCTCCCGCAGACTCTCCCCAAAGCTCTTCCCGGCAAAGCGGGCGAAGCATTGGCTGAAATAGCCGCGGCTCATATTGACAGCGGCTGCAACATCGCTTTGATTGATTTTGTCCCCGGCATGGCTTCGCATATAACGGACAGCCCGGATGAGGCAGAGCATCACCTCTTTGCTCAGGCCCAGCTCAATCATCCGCCGCTGCGCATGATCGGAGAACTGCCGCAGCCAGTGTTTCCATTGGCACCAGTTCAGATTATTCCCTGCCGCCGCTTGCAGCTGCGCCGTCTCCTCGGGCTTCAGCAGCAGAGTCCCCCAATTCCCGAGCAGTGCATACCCAAAGTCGGAAACCCGCTGCGGTGAAGGCTGCTGTATCATTACTCCGGCCATAAAAGTCTCCCATCCGCCCCGGTCTATCGTCCATCTGAGATTCAGTGCTCCTTGTAGAACATCTTCCTCATCACTGAACATCGTTGCTTCCGATGCCATTACTTTAAGCTCGGCATAGTTCAGTCTGGCCGGTTCCTCGGCTCCGCCGGAATAGAACAACGCATGTTGCGCTGTCAGCCCAAGGATTTTCTCCACTTCCTGCAGGCTTTGATCCCGCAGTCCGCTCACCAGCGCCGTCTGCCAGCGGCCCCCAAGCACTTGCTTCAGCTCACGGCTGCCATCTTCCTCCGCAAACCGCTGGTGCAGCGGCGTGATCCACATGTCCTGAAAAGTGATCAGCGGATGGTTCTTCACCACCGAGAGCTGAAACAGCTCTTCCTCGCTCGCCCGGGGGTCCAGCGGCATGTAGAGCAGCGCCTTGTCCGCAGCGATAATCCTGCCCTCTCCGCGGCTAAGCGACTCCCGGGTGCTGTCCTCCCATTTGATCCGTTCAACCAAACGGCGGATCGTCTCATCCGCATTCTCCACCTCCAGCAGTGTCTTCACGATGTAATCAACCGCACCCAGGCGCAGCGCCTCCTGCACATAATCAAATTCATGATGGCAGGTCAGCACTACACAGCGGATACCTGGGAACCGCTGCCGCACCTGCCGGATGAGATCAAACCCGGACATCCCCGGCATCGTGAGATCGACAAACAGCAAATCGGTCTCCTGCTCGCGGAGCAGGGCCAGCGCGGCGTTGCCGTCCCCGGCCTCGCCGACAATCACAACTCCAAAGGACGACCAGTCAATCAGCGAGATGAAGCCTTTGCGCACAAGCCGCTCGTCATCGACCACAACAGCCTTAATCATCGAAGTCCTCCTTGCTTTTCTTAGGTATGATAATGGATACACATGTGCCTTCCCCCGGGTTGCTGGCAATTTGCAGCGTCATCTGCTCTCCGTAATACATCCTCAGCATCCGCATGACGTAGGAGAAGCCGATGCCGAGTCCCCGCTTTCTGGCACCGTCATCCGAGAGCAGCTCTTCAATCTTGTCAGGGTCCATTCCCGTTCCGTTATCCTTCACACACAGCAGAATTTCATCTATATCATGCGCAGTAATTATAACCTCGACCTTCCCGTTATCGCTGAGCCCATGATAAATCGAATTTTCGACCAGCGGCTGAAGCAGAAAACGCGGGACCGCAGCGGACAGCACATCTTCCTCCGCCTGCACGTTGAACTCAAATTCATAATCATAACGGATACGCTGAAGCTCCATGTAATTGCGGATAGCTTCGATTTCTTCACCGATCGTAACAATAATGCTCTGTTTGCCGAGATTGTAATGCAGCACCTTCACCAGCAGTGTGACCAGCTTGTCAATTTCCTTCTGCCCGTTCAGCCGGGCTAGCCACTGCACCGTGTTCAGCGTATTGTGCAGGAAATGCGGGTTGATCTGGCTGAGCAGCTTCTCAATCTCGAACTGGCTTTTCTGCTTCTCATTGCGGGCTACGGCCAGCAGCAGCTCATTAACCTGATCCTTCATCTGCTGAAAGTTGCTAAGTACAAAGTCGAACTCCTCCACATTCGTGAAGGCAACAGGGGCGGTAACATTTTCGGCCATACGGATAATTTCCACGTTGACTTTGCGCAGAGGGCCATAAATCCGCTTCCAGATCAACCAGGCCAGAAATCCGGCAAAGAGCAGTGTGGAGAGGGCGAGCAGAATCATTTTGTAGAACCAGGAGTAAATTTCGCTGTTAAATACCGATTTTTTCACGACAGCCACCAGCTTCCAGCCCTGCGGACTCTCGTATCGGAACAGATGGTAGCCGTCCAGCTCCTCATGCGGAAGCCCCGAAGATTTCCCGGCTGCTTTGACGATCTTTCCGGGCAGCTTGCCGTCGATGACATGGGTAAGTGTGCCGCTCTGGTTGACCAGCAGATGGTTTACCTTCATTCCATAGGCTTCCTGCTTGAAAATTTTGCGCAGCAGACTGTAGTTCGTCTCCAGATAGATATACAGCTGATGCTGGCCGCTCACTCTGACAATCCGCTGCTCGGAGAAAACCACGTTATCGCCTACAGCATACATCGTGCCATGCGGCCCGTAATAATCAGCTCCGTTATAACGCATAAAGGAAGGCAGCGTGCTGATATCAAAGTTCCTCCGCGCGCTCATGTTGGTAAACAGCACCGGGTCATCGCTGCCCGGCATGATATAGGCAGTTAACCCTATGTAAGGATTGGTGAAGTTGACCAGATTAATCTTCTGGTTGATCGAACTCATAATCTGCGATTTGCGGTAAATCTGCTTCTCCAGCAGAAAAGAAGACATTTCCTCCACAATCTGGCCGTCAAGCGCAAACTGCTTGGAGGCAAAATCAAGATTGTCGATGGCATTCTCCAGGCTGAGCGCCTCCTGGCGCAGGCTTGCGCTGATCCCGCTGCCGATTTTCCCCGAAAGAATCGAAAAAATCGAAGTGTAGGATACAATTCCGACGATCAGGAGCGGCAGCAGCGTACCGATCAGCAAATAAATCACCAAGGTAGTCCGCAAAGATTTGACTGCCGGCGTATGGCTCCCTGGCTTCGTTCTGCTCATTTTCCGTATCCTCTCTTCTTTTTGTAAGCGTTTTATGTAATAGAATTAGAATACCAGATTTAACCTGAACTGAAAATAATAAGGCAGAACAGCTCACCGCGCCGCCCTGCCTTATCCTTATGCTCTGCCCCTGCTTACTTTACACTTTTGCGGGCTTCGAACAGTTCTTCCGCTTTTTTGACCGAAAATTCAATAACGTCGGCATAGCCGAGACCGTTGACCTTGTCATGCATTTCCTTGTTCAGCTTGTCAAATTCAGCCTGATTTTTGGCAAAAACCATTTTCCAGGAAATCTGCTGAATGACTGTACCGATCTGTTTATTTTTCTGCTCCAGCGTTTTATCCATGATCAGCGGCTCTTTGCCGGTGAAGCCCTGCGGAGCAACGGCGAGCAGATTGTTTTTCTCAAAGTATTCCTTAGCCGTCAGTACGCCCATCTTTGCTCTCCAGTCACTGTCAAGCTTCGATGGATTGCGTTCCAGTGTTGTCTTCCACAAATTGTGGTCATACGGCTCGCTTGTCTCGGGATTCTCCATCGCCGGAACAACAAACGAGAAGTTCATCTGATTCGACCCGTAATAATAGTCACCACCGCCAAATTCTTCAGGTACTTGGGTGTTCTGCTGGTCAGTGTAAGCCTTCCAACCGAAATCGGTGACTACTGGCTGGCCATTGTTGTCAATATCCCAGGTCAAGCCCTTAGGACCGTTAGGTAC
The DNA here is from genome assembly GCF_038002865.1 of Paenibacillus sp. FSL H3-0321. Lineage (NCBI taxonomy): Bacteria > Bacillati > Bacillota > Bacilli > Caryophanales > Paenibacillaceae > Paenibacillus > Paenibacillus sp. FSL H3-0321. The sequence continues at coordinate 1,362,739 of NZ_JBBODH010000001.1, forward strand.
AGCTGTTCCGCTGCCTGCCGAGAGCATCGCGCCTTCCGGCGTATACATCCAATTGAGGAACTCCATAATCCGCGCAGGCTCCTTGGCTTTTGCTCCGATGGAAATAATACCGTTGCCGCCGTACACATTGAAGCCTGTTGAATACATCAGTTCATCCTTAAACGGCACCAGTGCAAAACCTTTGCCTTCCGCCGTTCTTTCCGCGGTATTGTAGTTGGCGGCACCCAGCCACGGGAACCAGGAGAACAGCATACGGCCATCCTTGTATTTCGCCACCACATCATCAAATTTCTGGGTCAGGGAGTCAGGATCGAGCAGCCCCATTTGGTTGGCTTCGTAATACAGCTTGAGCGACTTCATGTACCAGCTGTCCTCGGAGAGGAAATCATAATATTTCTCTTCATCAGCTTTGACGTAGACTGCAGTATCGGGGATTTCATCATAGCCCAGCATGTTGGCGAATTGCTTTGCCAGCGTCATTTTGTAGTTGCCGTCCCAGTCGGACCAGAGCGAGAAGGCATAGGTTTTTTTGCCTTGCTCATTCTTCGGCTCAAGCTCCTGCATCTTTTTCAGGACCAGCAGGTAATCCTCAATGGTTTTAATCTCCGGTGCCCCGATTTGCTGGTACAGATCCCACCGTAAATCCGGTCCCCAAGTCATATCCTTGCCTTCGGAAGGGCCGGAAGGATTGGTAGCAACACTGTTTCCGATGCCATAGACTGCGCTGCCCCCGCCAAAGGCAACTTTAGCCTTCTCCACAGCTTTCGGGAATTGCTTCATGATATCGGTGCCGTATTTATCAAGCAGCCCATCCTGCGTCCAGTCCAGCAGCAGCTTTCCTTTGATCGCATTGGGATAGTGGTTTTTATCATCCCCGAAGACGATGATATCTCCAAGATCGCCGGAAGCCATCATCGCCGAGATTTTAGTGTCCCCGCCGGTCAGGTTGGAGGCGACGATATCCAGCTCGATGTTGAATTTATCCTTGATGACCTTAGCGAACCAGCCGGTCTGCGGACCCGCATAGTTGGCGGTTGTTGAGAATACCGTCAGCTTCAGCGGTTTGGAATGATCAAGTACGCCGTCATCCGGTGCTGCGGTTTCTTTTGCCGCATTCGTAGCCTCGGTGACCGGTTTATCTGTACTCTCCGCTTTGCCCCCATTGCCTGAATTCCCGTTTCCGCCGCCGCAGGCTGCCAGAACGAACACCATGATGGCGCTCAGCAGAAGCAGCGATAACCTTCTGAACTTCATAGCTTGTTACCCCCTAATAGTTTTGTGAGAATCTGCTCCTCTTGAATCTGCATCGAACAAAACCCGTTTCGTAAGCATACACTTTAAGTTTTGTGTACATTTGCATAAGTGCAAGCTCCGCCACAGGCAGAGCCGGACTCCATTCCTGTTCCTTGCAGTTGCTGCCTTGTGTCAGCCCTTGACTGCGCCGATCATAATGCCTTTGACAAAAAAACGCTGGAAAAACGGATACACAATTAGAATCGGCAGTACCACAATCATCGTTACTGTCATCCGGACCGAGGTCGGGGTCTGCATGTTCTGGACGCTGGCTGCCATATCCGGTGAATTGCGGATCAGCGCTGCCAGCGAACTGGACTCATTTAAGTAACGCCAGAGCAGAAACTGCAGAGTGTAATATTTCGTATCCGTCATCAGAAATGCGGTATCAATGAAGGAGTTCCACTGGCTTACCGCCGAAAATATCGTAATCGTAGCCAGAATCGGCGTTGTCAGCGGGACAATAATACTCCAGAACACCCGCAGATAACCTGCTCCATCCATGCTTGCGGATTCCTCCAGTGAAGGCGGGATCGCCTCCACAAAGGTTTTGACCAGAATAATATTGAATGGCGTAATGATCGTCGGCAGAATATAAGCCAGATAATTGTTGGTCAGATGCAGGTTGTGCATCGTAATGTACCAGGGAATCAGCCCGGCGCTGAAGTACATCGTAACCACAACGCTGCGGTACCAGATTTGCCGGCCCCACATCTCCTTTTTGGTGAACAGATACCCCAGGAAAGCCGAAGCGCCTACGGTCAGCATTGTGCCGACTACTGTACGGTAGACCGACACCAGCGCTGCATGGCTGAGCCCGCTGATCCGCAGCACCTTGAAGTAGTTGTCGAAATGGATCTCACGCGGATAATATTTGATATAGCCTGCCGCACTGAGATCATTGGAGCTGATCGTGTTGATGAACAGATAATAGAACGGATAAATGCAGCTCAGGGTGAACAATCCAAAGAGCAGATAGTTAATTCCCTGGAACAGGGCATCGCCGGGCTTTAGCTTTTTTCGCAAGTGGAGTCACCCCCTTAAATGATAGATTCGTCACGCACCACTCTCGACAGCGTATTGGCCGCGAACAGCAGAATGACGCTGACGACCGATTTCAGCATGCTGACCGCCGTGGCGAACGGGAAGTTGTTGGCAAAGGCGATATTGTACACATACAGGTCCAGCACTTCGATGGCATCCTTGTTCATTGCGTTCTGGAAGGCAAAATACTGTTCCATCCCGTTATTCACAAAGTTCCCGATCGAGAGCAGCAGCAGTACAAAGAAGGTAGGGATAAGACCGGGCACGGTAATATGCCAGATTTTGCGGAACCGGCTGGCTCCGTCCACCTCTGCCGCTTCATACAGCTCCTGGTCAATGCCTGCAATCGCCGCCAAATACAGGATTGCCCCCCACCCGAGCGATTTCCACCAGTACCAGGCAATCATCGTGACCCAGATATTCGAGCTGGAAGCAAGGAAATTGTATCCCTCATCGACTATGCCCAACTGCACGAGTATGCCGCTCACCACCCCGCTATCCACGGAAAACAGCGAGAACGCCAGCGCATAGACGAGAATCCAGCTGATGAAATTCGGAATCGTGGTCAGTGTCTGTACGAACTTGCGGTACCAGCCCGACTTAATTTCGGTGAGCAGTATCGCAAAAATGACCGGAAAAACAGAGGTTATCAGCCCCAGGGAGCTCATCACCACCGTGTTCTTCAGCACGCGCAGCACTTCGGCGGTCTGCGTCGGATTCGAAACCATAGTCCGGAACCATTTCAGCCCGACATACGGCGTGTCCGACAGCGGAATGCCGGGGATGAAATCATAGAACGCGTAGATCCATCCGCTGATCGGCAAATAGTAAAAAATAAAGGTCACAACAAGAAACGGAAGCGCCATGAGAAACAGCTTGTGTTTGTTCTGCAGCTTCCTGCGGGATGGACGGACCGGCTCCACTCCGCGAAGCAGCTCTTCGGAAGGTACCCCCATATCGGAATCTCCTATATCCAGATTTTTGTTTACGTTTTCATCCTAGCAGACCTAAGCACACCGCCGGGAGAGAGGACAGATCGCCTTTCCGTGAGAGCTGTAGCACAGTTTCGGACCATTTTCGCAGGGGAATGGACCATTTTCACAGGGTGATGCCAAAAGAAACAGACCGCCGGGAACCGGTGGCCTGTTTAACGTTCTATTGTGAAGTTATGAATTGCACATGAAGACGGTAACTGGGATGATTATCGCATCAACCAAATGAAGGGGACACATTTTTTATAGGAGGTTATGCCGTTGTTAAAAAATACCGCAAATATCCTCTCAATCAGCCGCATCGTGCTCCTGCCCGCCTTGTTTTTTACTTACGGCAATGCCCTGCTCTTTACGGCAGTCTATCTGGCTTGCGGGCTTAGCGATGTGTTGGACGGGTATATTGCCCGTAAGACCAAAAGTGAAAGTACCTTTGGCGCGAAGCTGGACTCCATTGCCGACCTCGGCTTTTTTGCTGTAGTTATGGTGTCGATCATTTTCAAGAATGGGGATGAAATATTAGAATATCTGCCATGGATCGCTGCCACCGTGCTCATTCGCATGGCCAACCTGGTCATTGCGGCGTATAAATATCATTCATTTGCCATCCTGCATACCTGGGGAAACAAACTTGCCGGTTTTTTGCTGTTTGCAACTCCGCTCATCCTTCACTTGGATCAAACGGCATGGCTTTTGCCGGTATGTTTCACCGCCGTTCTGTCGGCAGCGGAAGAGAGCATTATTCACCTTACCTCCACCGAACTTGATTTGAACAGAGCCAGCCTTTTTTACAAAAAATGAATGAATTAATAGTTATGGATTAGGAATTTTCGTCGGATCAAACCCTGGCGGGAATATTTCTTCAAAGCGGTCCTTTTTCTCGTATAGGTCATACCAAGTATCTGCAATGACATCCGGATCGCCTGCTGTACCGGCTTGTATTAAGGTTCCGATGGAAAGATGTCCGACAAATATACCTTTTTCTTTCAACTCATTGTGCAAGTTTGTAGCGTAATTACGAATACCCGACATAACGATTCCACCATTCCCGACAAAAGGCAACGGGAACATAGCAGATAAGCCTGTTGTAAATAGAATGGCGCCCGAATGGTTGTTTATCATATCCGGTAATACCTCATTGACCAAAAGAACGGCAGGCAACACATAGCTGTTTACTTGTTCTAATACACTCTCTGGCGTTGTTTCCAGCACATTTGTGAATTTATCCCACCCTGCATAAGGGCTAAACTCTAGCACATCGATAGAACCAAAATCCTTTTTAACCGCTTGAATGGTTAGTTTTAAAGCAGCCAAGTTCGTGACATCCGCTACATAAGACTGTGCTTCGATATTTAATTCTTTAAGTTCGCTTATGATCATTGATAATTTCTCTGGATTACGCGAAATGGCAGCCACCCTAAATCCGTTCTCTCCGAATTTTTTGGCTAGCGACAAACCTAATCCAGGACCTGCACCCACTATTGCAATAGTTTTCATTTTTCGTAAGCTCCTTTTCTGTGCTATATTAAAGTAACAGGTGTTGCTTTAATGGATAATATACAACCTATGATTTAATGCAACAACCAACAATTGATGCACAAATGTTGCTATAGCGACAAGCTTGTTAATATGTCGGGTTAGGGGTGAAGCAAATGGCGGCAAAAGTAATGAATGTGCGAATGACACAAACGAAACAGTCTTTGATTAACGCATTTTTTCATTTGGTTTCCAAAAAGGATTTTGAAAAAATAACAATAGCGGATATAACAAAAGGAGCACAAGTCAACCGGGCTACATTCTATGCGCACTTTACTGACAAATACGAATTATTGGACTACGTTATGGGAGATTCCGCATCAGCTGCCATTGTAAAACACACTGCAGGCGTAGTGAAATTCGATCAAGACAGCATCCATCAACTCGTATTAGCAGTATGCGATTTTTATCGACCACCTGACATCCAATGCCGCAGCAGCTATGTAGGCTTAGTCGTACCACAATTGAAAGAAAAAATAGTAAATGGGTTGAAGGAATATTTGTCGAAAAGTCTGGAAGACATCTATACAGCTGACGAGAAAAATATTTATGTGCCTATTTTTGCACAAGTCATCCATGAAGGTGCCATTCAATGGGCTACCGGGAACGTAACTACTCATAAAGAGGACGTCGCCATGAGAGTTGCATTATTAGTAATAGGTGGATTTCATTCTTCCGAGCTGACGTTACGCTAACGGGGCACATTTACTCAAACATTACTAGATAGCGCATAAGAGCCACTTACGGATGACTATAGTATAATTACAAGAAAACCATTCAGGGAAGGCAGATCCAGCTCAATGCAAACAAAGCGTAAATTTTTCATACTGAGTTTGGTAGTTGCAACCGTAATGATTATGCTGTTGCAATTGCGTGCCACTTCTACTTCCGCAGCTGTTCCTACTTATTTTGTTGACTCCAAAGGCAGCGATGACAACGAGGGCACCAAAAAATCTCCCTGGAGAACGCTCCAGCATGCAGCAGACTCCGCAAAACCGGGCAGCACGGTGTATGTAAGAGGAGGCGTCTATAAGCAAAAGCTTAAAATAAGCCGTTCAGGCTCAGCCCGGGAGGGTTCGATCACGTTCGCTAATTTCCCGCAGGAAAGAGCAATCCTTGATGGCAGCGGACTTTCTGTCACAGGACAACAAGGCCTGATTGAGATTGAAAATGCCAGCTATATTACGATTAAGGGGTTTGAGATCCGTAATTTCAGCACAGCAAAAACAGAGCAATTGCCAATAGGTATATTTGTCCACGGTTCTGGTAGCTATATTAAGATACTGAATAACAAAGTACATGATATCAAAAATACTGCAACACCATCCGGCATTGACCTGCTTGGCCGGGATGCTCACGGTATCGCTGTGTATGGCACTGAGGCTCCCGCCTCCATTCATCATGTAACGATAGAAGGTAATGAGCTATATAAGCTGGTACTGGGTTCAAGCGAGTCCCTTGTTATCAACGGAAATGTCGATACTTTTGCCGTGACGAACAATCTCATTCATGATAATGACAATATCGGTATCGACCTCATCGGCTTCGAAGGAACGGCGCCGCATCCGTCCTACGATCAAGTGAGAAACGGATTAGTCAGTGGCAATAGAGTATATAACATCACATCCAACTATAACCCTTCTTACGGTACATCACTTCCTAACCATAGCAATGCAGCTGGCGGTATTTACATCGATGGGGGAAAAGACAGCGTTATTGAACGAAATTACAGTTACAACAACGATATTGGCATTGAAATTGCCAGTGAACATGCAGGGAAATCCACAAGCGAGGTTACCGTGCGGAGCAACATAGTCTACAGTAACCGGTATACGGGAATAGCGCTGGGCGGATACGATATGGAACGAGGTTCAACAGTAAATTGCAAGATCATCAACAATACCCTATATCACAATAATTCGCTAAATGATGGCAGTGGTGAAATTTTGCTACAGTACGATACCAAAAATAATATGATCACCAATAATATCATCTTTGCGAATTCATCGAATGTCTTCATCTATAACGAACAGAAGAAAAACTCGGGAAATGTAGTAGACTACAATCTTTATTTCGCTCCCGGAGACGTATCGAAAGCAAGTTGGATTTGGAAAAACCAGGAGTATATCGGTTTCACCACCTATAAGACCCGTACCGGAAATGATAGCCATTCTGTATTTGCCGATCCTGGATTTGTGAAGCAAGCCTCACATGATTTTCACCTTAGAGCTGCCTCCGCCGCAATCGATGCGGGTAAATCTTACAGTTTCATCGTCAAAACCTTGGACATTGACGGTCAAGCAAGACTACGGGGAGCATCAGTTAACATAGGGGCTGATGAGTAACGGCTCACGTACGTCTGATAGTCTTTGCTCAACTATTAGGAAAAAAAGTTTAACCTACTGGAGACGGGATAAGTTATTATGTAAATATTCTTAGCTATATGGATTGGTTAGCAACCGGTCGTGATTGCATTGTTAGTTGAAATTGACGGTTATTTTCACAGATCTTACATTTCGGGTGCCAAGTGTACTAAGCAGGAGTTAAAACAAAAATATCTAAAAGTAAAAGAGCAAGTTACTGATTTAAGCGATTTACCCGAAGTCTTTTACAAGCTCTACAATTTCGAACAGTTACCTCTTAAAGGAGAGGTAGAGGTGGATTTTGTAATCGATACTGACACGGATAGGATTTACAAACCGAGTTATTGAGATAACGGAACACCTTAATTCAATAGAGCAACGGCAGTCTAGAACGATATTTCGTTCATGGCTGCCGTTGTTTGGAATCCACTTAAAAACACCACTTAGGTCTTAGAAGCTTTAGTAGCTGTGGTTTTAGCACCAATTGTAATCAGAGATTGCCTTTGTTCGTCCTGAGTTGCCTTGGCCATTTCCTATGCTGTAGGATACTTGAGTGCCAGTTTTAGGACGCTAATTGTACTTGTTTTTTAAAAGCTAGCTTTAGGACTTTGTCCCTTAAGAAATCAGTCGAATAAACTAACATCTCCTTGAAAATAATATTACTGTATCACCAAAACTACAACTTAGGAGGTTAACAATGACGCAAGTACCAAAAAAAACAAAGACATATCAAAATTCACAATCTATATCGGGTATTTTTAGAGAAATAACGGGCTTGACATTAATTGGGAAGACAGCGCCTCTAGAACCCGACCCACATATATTGCATGACGATGACCAAAATTTAGATTTAGCACGGCTAGATGGTCATGAAATTACTATTTGGGAAGATGGCACATGTGAAAGTAGTTTTAAAGTAACTTCACTAGGAGCTGAACCTGAAGGAATATATTCAGCAACGTTAGTCTATCATTTTTTAGATAGCGCCAATAGAGAAATTGGAAAATGGAATGAAGGAATCTTTCCAGTATCTTGTGGTACGATGAATGAACCACGTAATCCACGTGGTAGTTATGACGGAAGCCTCTATGACAGAATTGCCCATGTTGAGTGTCCTGTTGAAGGGACTTGGGTGTGGTGTGCTAGCGATGACGATGGGATTAAGTAATGCAACTTTAGAGTGATTATAAAATTTCTCTGGGTATCGTGTACTATTCAAAATTGCGTATGAAGAGCCCTCGTTTTGAATAAAGAACGATCAATTGTTTTCTTCAAGATTTATTCAGTTAGACAAAAAAGAGAACGCTCCCGAGCTTTCGCTTGGGCTACGTTCTCTACATCCTATTAGCGATTATAAATTAAGCACCCATACGTGTAGCATGTAGTTCTTCATATCAATCAATAAACGAGACTAAGCACTAAGATAACTATATTTTTATTAAAACAACAGGTAACCCATACTACCGCACTTTGCCTGCAAAAACATTGGCCGGCACTCCCTGCACCCCGGCTTTGAACTTAAACAGTCCTCCAGCCAGCGGCCAGTGCTGCAATTCTTCTTCGCTCATCCCGCTTCTCGCTGTAGTGATGTACAGCTCGTCCAGCGCCTTGCCGCCGAAAGTGCAGGAGGTTACATTCTTGGCCGGCACTTCAACCTTGCCGATCTGTTTCCCGGTGTGCGGATTCCAGCGCGAGACACAGCTCCCGCCCCACTGGGCCACCCAGAGCATGCCCTCACGGTCAATCGTCATCCCATCAGGACCGCCTGCACCTTCCGGCAAAGTAAAAGCGGTCCTGCGTCCGCTGACTGTCCCGCTCTGCAGATCATAATCCATAACATCCACGCCCCGGGTCGGCGTATCAATGTAATACATCAAGCTGCGGCTGTCATCCCAGGCCAGTCCATTTGAGATGCCGATGTCCGGCAAGACATGGCGCACCTCCCCATGAGGCTCCATGACATACAGATTGCCCGCCCCCGGTGTTGAATCCATACTCATGGTGCCGAACCATAGCCGGCCTGCACTGTCGCATTTGGCATCGTTCAGCCGGTTGCGGGGCAGCTCAGGCTCCACTGCAGCGATAAGCTGCGGCTGCCCGTTCTTCTTGAAGCTATAGATTCCGTCCTGCAGCGCAAGTATCCAGCCGCCGTCTGCGGCCGGCACTGCCGCACTGACCATGCTATCGAAGGAATAGATCTCCTCGCCTTGTCCCATAGGTTCATAAATTCTCAGCCGTCTGCCCTCGATATCAACCCAATGAAGTTTACTTTCCTGTCCGTCCCAATGGGCGCCTTCCCCAAGCAGTGCTTTCGCGTCAATTACCAATTCAGCTTGACCAATCATTGAAGCTCCTCCTAATTCATGCCAGTATATTACATTACTCTTTATTCTACATCCTTCTACTTTTCTAATCTACTCCGGTCGAAGATGACACTCTTATGTCTAGTTACACATGCTATTCTTAGATTAACACAATCTATTGATGAGGTGATTCCTATGAAATACGAATGGAAAAAGCAGGACAAGGCCCTGTATCTGCCCGCCGTCGAACCAGCAATTCTTACAGTGCCTGCATTTCCTTACTTTATGCTGCAGGGAGAGGGCAATCCGAACAGTGAGACCTTTGCCGATGCTGTAGGTGTACTGTACTCTCTGGCTTACGCGGTAAAGATGCTTCCCAAAAAAGGACCAGCACCTGAGAGCTACTACGATTATACCGTTTTCCCGCTGGAAGGCATTTGGGATCTGAACCCTGAGGGCCGCAAGAAAGCTGTCCTAGACAAAGACGACCTGCTCTATACCTTGATGATCAGGCAGCCTGATTTTGTGACAGCCGATCTTGCGGGTGACATCCTGGAGAAGCTGAAGACTACCAAACCGCATCCACTTCTGCATAAAGCCGCCTTCGGAAGCTCCGAAGACGGCCTAAGTGTGCAAATGCTTCATCTGGGCTCTTACGATGAGGAGCCGCAGAGCTTCGCGCGGATGGAACAATATTGTTCCGAACATGACTTGCAGCGGGTTGCCCACACCCACAGGGAAATCTATATTTCAGATGCCCGCAGAACAGCGCCGGAGAAGCTGAAGACCGTCCTTCGCTTTCAGGTATCCCGGCAAGCTTAGTGCCGGGGCTGCCGCAAAGCCTGCTGCGGAATGTCCAGACTGACAGAACAAGTGGCAGCATACTCTGTTCTTCAGCCTGCGGCATCCGGCTTCTGGCTTCTCATGCAACAGGCGGTGTATCCGGCGGCTTACTTCGTAACCTTCACCTGCTGCTTCACGGTGGCACTCTTGTGAATTTCCAGCTTGCCGCGGTATTCCACGATCCCGATTTCGCAATCTGCACCAATGATGACGTTTTCCCCCCGCACCACTTCTGCACAGGTATTTTGAATGTCTACCTGGTCTCCTTCAATCACCCGTGCTGTGAACAGAATCTCCTTCGGCTGAACCTGCTTCAGCAGAGCCCCCGCCTTGCTGCGCTTGATGGTAATGCTGCCTCCCCCGACTTCTGACGATCGGCTGGGTCCAAACAGCACAAGCTCCAGATTGTCTGCATTCAGCAGCCTGCCTACCCTAAGCGCACCGGTCATTTGCAGCTTCTCCGCTTCGCAATCTCCAGACACCTCCAGATCGCCGCTCAACTTGAATCGTTCAGCGCTTAAGCTGCCACACTTTATCTCCCCTTGTCCGTGCAGGGCTCCTGCCGTAAGCCGCTCTTTCACTTCAATTTCACCGGTGAGCTTCAACTTCTCCGTCCGCAGACTACCAGAAATCCCGCTGTTCCCGGTCAAAGAAAAGCTCAGGCAATCCACATCTCCGGCAAACTTGCCTTCACCGGTCACCTTCACATCGAGAAAGCATCCGCCCATAGACGATGAAGTTCCAAGAATTTTCAGATTATTGCGCTCAGCAGCATTACTCACCGTACTTCTCCACCTTTCCCACACTTGAACCAGGATGCACTTTCAGTTCCGAGCGGTATTCCAGCCGCCCGATCCTGCAGCCTATTCCGATTATGACCTTGTCGCCCCGCACAATATCCGCTGTCGTATTTTCCAGTTCAAGATAGTCACCTTCAATGACCTTGGCAAGCAGCTCAGTTCTAAACCGGGGAATTAACCCGCCCAGCAGTTTGCTCACAAGATGTGAATCCCTCTGCCGGACAATCAGGCTCTCCACACCGATCTCATCCGCCTTGCTTTGCCCCTCAAGAGTGAAATCCATATATCCCGCACTAAGCAAGCCGATTACTGTAAAACTCCCCTCACCCTCAAAACGCTCCAGCTCGCAGCTTCCTGTTACACGGATCATCCCGTTCAGGATACAGTTCTCGCCGCGCAGGGGACCATCTATCGTGACCATTCCGTCCAGCTGCATTCTCACGGACTCCAAGCTGCCGTTGATTTTGAGCTTTCCATTCACGTCCATTTCTTCTGCTGAAAGATTCCCGTTCATCTGTATAACCCCGTTGCCCTTGAAATTCCGCGCCAGAACCGGCCCGTTCACCCGGCTTACTCCGTCCAAATTAACGTTGTTATAGGTCCCGCCTGCGGCGCCGCTCACTCCGGCCATCTGCAAATCCGGCAGTTGTTTATCAATAAGCATTAACCATTCCTCCTTAATTCACTTTGCCCTTCAGCTGTTCCAGCAAATCCGTGAAAGCGAGTCTGCTAACAAGCCTTACACCCTCATCAAAAACCAGATCGGCTGGAGATGCAGCGAGCAGGAACATGCTAACGCCCATTTTGCGGACAAAAAACAGCTCCCAGCTCTTCCCCTCGAACCTCTGCGTATTCACCGTCAGTGTATAGAACAGCCTGTCGGCTTCCTCCAGATTCACCTCGCCTTGGCTAAGCAAGAGGTCAACGGCAAATAGATGTACAATCTGCTCAAAGGCATATTCCTGAACTCCGCCTCCGTCCAACCCACCGAATCTGTCCAGGGTCAAGTTCGAAACAATGTTACGTTCTAACATTTGCTTCGCCGTCAACGACAGCTTGTAGAGAGTTGAAGTATCACCTAACCTGTCTGCCAGCTCATCCAGTGAAAGATCATCCTTCATGTGGATAATATTATGGATCCGACCCAGAATTCTGTCTTTCGGAAAAAAGGTTTCCTGCCCGGTAAACGTAGATTTGCGGATAAACCACTCCTCGGGAATCAGCTGTTTCCGTTTCCAGCGGTACAACTGCCCGTAAGAAATGCCGGTCAGCTCCAGCAGATCCTTCTTGGAGATCAAATCTTCTTCCATCTTGATCACTCCTTGAAACGATCGTAACATAACACTGTTACGTTGTAAATTATGAAACAGCAAATTTCCCGGCCCCATACCAAGTCACATCAGCCAAATCATTGCACACAAAAGGAGCAGACAGCTCCTTGTTAAGGAAATGTCTGCTCCTATTTAAACTAAATCTTCAAGTCCGCTAAGTAGCTTATTCTTCCGTCTTGCCCTCTTCGGAAGCCACGGCTGCTGCCGGTTCGGCAGTATCCGTATCCGTCGGCTCTTCAGCAGCGACAGGAGGCGAAATTCGTACGATCAGTGTATCCTCTGGTGTCAATACTTCCCAGCCTTCATGCTTCGGCAGATCGGAGACCAGCAATTGATCGCCAATATCAAGGCCGCTGATATCTACTTCAAAGGTAGCAGTCAGCTTGTCCGGCAAGGTGCGGATATCCAGCTCATAGAGCTCCACCTGCTGACTGCCGCCGCTCTTGACGCCGACAGGATCACCGGTAAAGTGGAAAGCAACCTTGGTGTCCAGCTCAGCCTTCATATCAATCTGATGCAGGTCCACATGCAGCAGCTTGCGTGAAAGCGGCTGGCGCTGCACTTCCTGGATCACCACATTCTTGGAGCCGGAATCCGGCAGTTCCACCTTGAGAATCGCCCGCGGGTTCTTGCCGAGAATTTCGTTCAATGTCTTCACATCCGCTGTAAAGGATTGGCTATCTGAACCTGCACCGTAGACGACAACCGGTACAAAGCCTTTGCTCCGCTGTGAAGAGGTCGAGCCGGATCTTTCAGTCAAACGTACTGTGGTATTCATGATATTTCCTCCTAAAAGTTTTGTCAGCTTGGGCTGCAATGAATTACTACGAACAAAACTGGCTTCGAATGCATATGCTTAGTTTTGTCAGCTTGGGCTGCAATGAGTTACTACGAACAACTGACTTAAGTATTAAAAAAACAAGACCAATTAGATGTATAGGTCTAATCAGTCTATTATTAACCATATTTACCTGCTGTGGAAACAGTATAGCACTGCCAGTACACCAAGTCAAAATCGGTAAATATTCAATTATAATACATATTTATAAGAAGTTATGCCAAATGACACGCCACATAATGGCCTCCGCCGGCATCGCGGAACACCGGAATCTGCGATTTGCAGACCTCCACGGCAAACGGACAGCGGGTATGGAATTTGCAGCCGGAAGGCGGGTTTGCCGGGCTCGGAATATCGCCTTGCAGCACGATCCGCTCCCGCTTCAGCTTTGGAATCGGAACGGGAACCGCCGAAAGCAGCGCCTTGGTATACGGATGCAGCGGATGGCGGAACAATTCGTCCCTAGCCGCTGTCTCCACCATGGAGCCCAGATACATCACACCGATCCGGGAGCATAAATGCTCCACTACGCTGAGATCGTGGGAAATAAACAAATAGGCCAGTCCCTTACTCTGCTGCAGCTTGCTGAACAAATTGATGATCTGGGCCTGAATGGACACATCCAGTGCCGAGACCGGCTCATCGGCTATGATGAGGTCAGGATTCAGGATCAACGCCCGCGCTATTCCAATCCGCTGGCGCTGGCCGCCGGAGAACTCATGCGGGAAGCGGTCGATATGATAGGAGGACAAGCCGCAGGCTTCAAGCGCATCCAGCACCAGCCCCCGGACCTCCGCTCTGGAGCATAATCCGTGATCCAGCAGAGCTTCGCCGATGGCGTCACCAACCCGGACTCTGGGATTAAGTGCGCTGTAGGGGTCCTGAAAAATCAGCTGCATCCGGGGCCGCAGCTGGCGCATCTCAGCGGGTGAAAGGCTGTGAATGTCCACACCCTTAAACTTAACCTCTCCGGCTGTTTTTTCGGTCAGCCGCAGAATAGTCCGGCCTACCGTACTTTTGCCGCTGCCGGATTCCCCGACAAGCCCGAAGGTCTCGCCCGGCTGAAGCCGGATGCTGATATCATCCACAGCTTTAACATGTCCTACCGTACGGCTCAGCAGACCTTGCGTGACCGGAAAATACTTCTTCAAATGATTAACTTCAAGCAGTGCCTCAGACATGGACTTCCGCCTCCTCATACAGCCAGCAGGATACTTTTTGCCCGCTGCCCGTCTCCTGGAGCTGCGGCTGGCGGCTGCGGCAGACCGGCATGCAGTGCTCACAGCGGTCATGGAAATAACAAGACGGAGTCAGCGTAAGCGGATTAGGCACCTGCCCCGGGATTGAATACAGCTCCTCTTGCCGCTGGCCCATCACAGGTTTTGACTTCAGCAGACCTCGTGTGTAAGGATGTTTGGGATTCTTAAACAGTTCGACAACCTCGCCCTCCTCGACGATTTTGCCGGAATACATCACAATCACATAGTCAGCCATCTCTGCCACGACCCCAAGGTCATGGGTGATTAGCAGGATCGACATTTTGGAGCTTTCCTTGAACCCGCGCAGCATATCCAGAATTTGCGCCTGGATCGTAACATCCAGCGCCGTAGTCGGCTCATCGGCTATCAGCAGCTTCGGATTGCAGGAAATAGCGATGGCGATCATGATCCGCTGCAGCATTCCCCCGCTCAGCTCATGCGGGTAACTGTCGGCAATCTGCTCAGGCCGGGAGATCCCCACTTGCTGGATCAGCTCAATCGCCCGCAGCCGGGCTTCTTTTTTCTTCATTTTCAAATGAACGGTCAGCGGCTCCATAATCTGCTCCCCGATCTTCATTACCGGATTGAGCGATGACATCGGTTCCTGAAAGATCATGGCAATCTCGTTGCCGCGGATCGCCCGCAATGTATTTTGATCTAGCTGCAATAAATCTTCTCCCTGAAAATCTATACTTCCTCCGGCAACCCGCCCTCCGGGCTTCTCCACCAGTCCCATAATCGACATGGCGGTTACGCTTTTGCCGCAGCCGGATTCCCCGACAATGCAGACCGTTTCCCCTTCGCGTACCTGGAAGCTTACATTATCAACGGCTGTTACATTCCCTTCTTCTGTGAAGAACTTGGTGCTGAGACCGTCTATCGTCATTAAATCCTTCATCGGATGTTGGACACCTACCTCTTCTGTTTAGGATCAAGCACGTCTCTGAGGCCGTCACCGAATATATTAATGGCAATGACCGTGGCGAATATCGACAGACCCGGCGGAATCCACAGCCAAGGGCGATTCTGGAAATCGATCATATTATTCGCAGCATCAATCATGTTCCCCCATGTCGGCGTCGGCGGCATAACCCCCAAGCCGAAAAAGCTGAGTACGGATTCGCTGAGGATCGCTCCGCCGATGTTAAGCGTCGCCATCACGATCAGCAGTGGAACAATGTTCGGAAGCAGATGGTTGAACAGCTTTCGGCGGTCGCTAAGCCCCAGCACTACCGCAGCCTGCATGAATTCGCGTTCCCGCAGGCTGAGCATTTGGCCTCTCACCATCCGTGCCAGACCCGGCCAGTTCACGATACTCAGCATAAGCATAACAATATACATCCGGTAGTCCGTCGGAATCTTCCATTCCGACAGCAGCGCACCGAAGATGAACAGCAGCGGCAGACTGGGAATCGTCATCAGCAGATCCGCAATACGCATAATGATCTGATCAGCAATTCCGCGGTAATAACCGGCTATCGCCCCCAGAAGGGCGCCGAGAAATACGGACAATACCATCGAAGCAAGTCCGACTGTAAGCGAGATGCGTCCGGCCTGCATCACCCGCGTCAGTATATCGCGGCCCAGCGCATCCGTTCCCAGCCAATGTTTGAGATTCGGCGCTTTATTCATCATGGCCATATTGATTTTGTTATCTGTATACGGCGAGAACAAAGGACCGATAAAACAAAGAACAAACATAAATACAACGACTACAAAACCGGATACCGCCAGCTTGTTATGAAGCAGTCTCCGTATTGATTGCCGGAACAGTGAGGATTTCTGGACCTTGGCTGCAGGCCTGTGAAGCTCGTTTAAAGTGCTGTTAGCTGCCACAATGTCATCCCCCCTCTATAACCGGACACGCGGATCGGCAACCCGGTACAAAATATCCGAGAGCAGCGTTCCGATCACGGTCAGAATGGCAAGCAGCATCGTAAAGCCCATCAGCAGAGGATAATCCCTCAGCCCGAAGGACTTCATATACAGTTGGCCGATGCCCGGCCAGTTGAAGATCTGCTCGATAATAATTGACCCGCCGAACAGCGCCGGAAGCTCGAAGCCAACGAGCGTAATGGCTGGCAGCAGCGCATTTCTCAGCGCATGGGTGAACAGCACCTTCCGCTCCTTTAAGCCCTTGGCGCGGGCTGTGCGGATATAATCCTGTTTCAGCACATCTATCATATTGCTGCGGAAATACCGGGTTAGTGAGCCCAGCCCAAGCAAGGTCATCACTATAACCGGCAGCGTCATATGACGCACAACATCTTTGAGATATGCCATACCTGCAGCATTGCTGCCTGTGGTCGTCATTCCGCCAGGCGGCAGCCATTTGAAGTCAACCGCCAATATTTTAATCAGGAATAGGCCGATAAAAAAAGACGGAAGCGACATCGCCGCGAATATAGCAATCATCACCAGCGTATCAAACCAGGAGTATTGCTTATAGGCAGAAATCACTCCGATAATGACCGCGATAACCCAGGTCAGAAAGGTTGATACCGCCGCCAGCAAAAAAGAATTCCAGATATAGTCGTTGAACAGCTGAAGCACCGGCTTCTGCTGGGCGAGCGAATATCCGAAATCCCCGTGCAGTGCATTTTTCATCCATATGCCATATCGTTCAAGCACCGGTTTGTTCAGGCCGTAGATCTCCCGCAGCTCCGCCTTGCGTTCTGCAGTCAGCTTGATATTCCCGGTGATAAAGTCCCCCGGCGTAGTAGCATAAAGGCAAAAAATGAGCAGTGATGCCGCAAACAGAATGATGAATATATACAGCAGTCTTTTTGTCAAATAAGTACTCATGATTGGCTCCTTATGGATTCGTCCCCTGCCGTTGCATACCCGGCAGGGGACGAACAGTTAATTATTGCAGAGTCCAGTCCGGCAGGCTGCCGGCAAGCCCGATGAATGGGCTGACCGTAAGATTCTGGATGCGGCCGTTATAGGCGTACACTGTCTTTTTGTAGCTGGTGAAAATGATCGGAAGTTCATCATTTAACAGCTGGTAGAGCTCTTTGTAGACTGCTTTACGCTGTTCGATATCGGTAGTGGCCAGTGCTTTATTGTACAGCTCCAGGAATTTCGGATTTTCGTAATCGTTAATTTCACCGTCGAAGAATTGCATGAATCCGTCAGCCGGATCGGTCAGCATAGGTGTGGAGAAGGATACGAGATCATAATCCCCGCCTTCCACCTTCGAAACCAGCGAGTTAAAATCTGCGAAAATTTCCGGTTGGAACTCAATGCCCAGCGCTTCAAAGTTCTCTTTGGCTACAGCAATAAAGATGTCGGTGTTTTTACTCTTGGAGCCCAGATAGTGAATGCTGAGCGGCTTGCCGTCTTTTTCGCGGATACCGTTCGCACCTACAGTCCAACCGGCCTCATCCAGCAGCTGTTTGGCTTTTTCCGGATCATATTTGTAAGGATTGATGCCCTCTTCCGTATATGACCAGGAGATCGGCGATGCCGGAATATTGGCAATGGAGCCTGCACCCTGGGCAGCGTCCACGTAAATACTCTGACGATCAAGGCCGTAGACTATCGCCTGTCTCACCAGCTTATCCTTGAGCTGCTCATGCTTCAGGTTAACCTGCATGTAGCCGTAAGTGCTCGGTGTATAAGGAATGATATTCACATACCCGAGTCCCTTCAGCTTTTCGATATTTTCTTCTGTGGCACTGAAGGAAGCATAGTCGACTTCTCCTGTCTCCAGGAACTGCCAAACGTCGCCCTCAGAGGTTTTGTAAATGAAATGTTCGGTCTTTGGTTTGCCTTTGAAGTAGTTCTCATTAGCCACCAGCCGAACTTCTTGCCCGGGGATGAATTTCTCCAGCTTGTAAGGACCGTCGCCAAGCGGTTTCTCATGCAGCTTCTTAATGTACTCCAGCTCGCCGAATTTGTAGTCCTTGCCATAATAGGCTTTCGACAGCACATTGGAGCCAAGTACCACAAGTGCCGTAGCATTTGGCTGCTCCAGCGTTACCGAGATCGTCTGCGGGTCAATAACCTTAATGCCTTCGATGCTTTTGGCAGTACCTTCTTTGTAAGCTTTGCCGCCCTGCACATTGAGCGAAGGCAGCGAGGACCCCCCGTCATAAGTCTTGTCATATTGAATCGTCCAGGTAAAAGCCACATCATCCGCAGTGAGCGGTGAGCCGTCGCTGAATTTCAGGTCTTTGTGCAAATGGAAGGTGTATGTAAGCTGATCCTCCGACACATCCCAGCTTTCGGCAAGCTCCGGAGTAGGAACACCTTTGTCATCTACCGTTACCAGTGAAGCATAAAGCAGAGAAGAAACGTTGCCGTCATAACCACTTTCCTGGAAATAAGGTGTAAACGCGCCGCTGGGGTCGGTGAGTCCGACGATTATCGTATCCGTACGGTTCTGGGCAACTGCGGGCAGCTTCGACAAGTCAGTTGCCGTGAAAGGCTCGCTGAGTGCGCCAGCCGGCACGGGTGCCGGTGAAGCTGCCGCTTCGGTTCCGCCAGTATCTGCAGAGGCCGTAGCCGGGGTGTCCACAACTTCAGAGTTGTTCGCACTGCCGTTGTCCGAGCAGGCCGAGAGCAGCAGTGAACCTGCTATCAGTAAGGTGGACAATAAAATCGTACTTTTTCTCACAAAATCATCTCTTTTCTCTCCATTTTATAAAGACTGATAATTCCTACCTACTAAGTATGATTAATGACCGATAGTTCACATTATAGAAAGTAAATTCTGTTCTGTAAAGAGAGAACTTAAAAATAATTCTCCACAAACAGAATTCACTGGCGTTTTTTCCATTACAAAAAAAGCCAAAGCTTCTCTTCAGCAGAGAATACCTTAGCTTTGTAAAGGATTATAGGGTGTACCGGGTTCAATTCAAATATTTAAAAAGCTGCTCATTCATCCGGTGAATCCCCTCCAGACGAAGGCTGTATGCGGTGACATTCTCCCCTTCGATGTAGGCATGAAGCAGACCGGCACACCGGAGACTGAAAATATGATCATGTACGATCCCTTTGGAGATGCCCGCTTGCTTTACGATTTCTGTGAACGTTTTGCGTTCTCCGCCGACCGATTGAAGAATCTTCAGCCGGCTTTTTTCACCCAGACTGCGTAGAGCCCTGTACATAAATGGAGATATTTCCTCATCTGTGACCATAATTCTCGCCGCATAATGACAAATGGTCAAAGTGCCGAAGTTGTAAATAATGTTGACAGGCTGAAAATGAAACTGCGGGATTAGCACCAGCCTGCGCAGTCCGTCCCCCGGCAAGAAATAGAAACCATTGGTTGTCTTGTTGACAAAATCGGAAGTATTGTTTGTCTTGAGTTCCCTGTTCCGTTCCTTCGTATGCTCCTGCAGCTTAGCGAGAATGGCGGGATCACTGGTGCTGAAGTATTGCCGGTTCCATTCGGTTAACAGGTAGGTCATCCGGCTGCGGAACTGCTCCATCTGGACAGGAAACACACTGACATGCCCGGCAAGGGTTTCGTATATTTCACCGACCGACAGACTTTCCAGCCAGTTCAGCGCACTCTCCACATTTTGTTTGGCCGGACATAAATAGATCAGCAGGTTCAGCAGCTTCCAGTCATTCCCGAGATCTGTTTCCTCCAGTGCACTAAGAAGCCCTGGACTAAGCTTGCCTGCCACTTCGGCAGCCCACGGGGTACCCAGATCAATTTTTTTATTGGATTTCTTGCAGATAAACGTATGTATGCTGTTTACTAACTCATAAACAGGCTCAAACTGAACCTCTATCTCGTATTCCATGGGCTTTCCTCCTGATGCAACTTCTATTCGTTACAGCGTTAGTGTCTTAATCTTAGGGCATGTAGCAGCGTAAGTGCAAGTCATTCCGCATCCCCTTCCAGCTGGTGTTAAGTTCTTCCATGAAAACAGGCAGTCATTGTGTACAGTTCTCGCTTTTTCCAAATCAGGGTAGTAAAATAAAGGCATTACATTTAGGCAGGAGTGAAGAATATGGAACTGATTGAACAAGGCGAAGGACGTTTCTATATTGCAGGCGACGGTAAGGACCTTGCCGAGATTACATACAGACTGGAAGAGGCTACAGGAACACTGGTCATTGACCATACCTACGTCTCTGAGGATCTGCGCGGTCAAGGTGCCGGTGAAAAACTTGTACGCGCGGTTGTGGACAAGGCCCGTGAAGAGAATTTGAAGATTGTCCCCGTGTGCTCTTATGCTGCGCATCAATTCAAAAAACATGAAGAGTACTCGGATGTACTCAGCGGAGACGGAAACCGGTCTTAAGACCATGCCCGTTTCCTTAAATACTATGAATCTATGGGAGCTAAAGCTTCATCGCTGAGCGCTCACAACCTTAGGAGGAAACGGTTTGACTACAGCTGACACTTTAAAAGATATAGAAGAATTGCAGCAGCGCTGCGAGCAATACGAGGGAATCTCCCTCAAATTGAATTGGGATATGCTGCGGCTGCCTTCAGCGGCCGGCGGGACGGAATGGCTGGTAACCTACGAAGAGGAACTGCTGGTCGGTTTCATCGGACTATACAGCTTCTCCAGCGAAATGGAAATATGCGGCATGGTCCGCCCGGGCTACCGCCGCCGCGGAATCTTCACCTCCCTTTGGATGCGGGCCCAGAGCATTATTAAGCAGAAAAAGGTTACCACACTGCTGCTGAATACGCCCGCCAATTCAGCTTCGGGTTCAGCATTCCTGCAGACATTGCCACTGGTCTTCAATCATGCCGAATACCAGATGAAATGGGATGGAAGCACTTTGCCGCAAGGCTCCGGAGAAGCCAGTTCTGCTGCCGGTACCGTGGTGCTGCGGCCCGCTCGCGAGGACGAGGAATCCATCCTCATTAAGCTGGACAGCGGCGGCTTTAACATGTCGGAAGAGGATGCGGCCGAAGTTTTTGAAATGTATAAACATGAAGGGCTGGAGGAGCATATCATCATTGAAATGAACGGACAGCCTGCCGGTAAGATGCGGCTGTCCACGGAGGATAACGAAACCTGGATTTTCGGATTTACGGTCGACCAGAAGCTGCGCGGACTCGGTATCGGACGCAGTGCACTGCTGCAGACCATCGAGCGGGAGCGGCGCAATTATAACAGTGTGAATCTGGAGGTTTCACTGGACAATCCCAACGCGCTTAAGTTATACGAGAGCTGCGGATTCGTAATTCTTAACAAGCAGGATTACTACCGCTATACCGGCTGAATTCCCTGCCTCTCTATTGCAGCACAATAGTACAACATACAGCAGCCCCTTGTCGCTTGGCACCCTTCGCCAGCAGCAAGGGGCTTTCTTGATTGCCGGTGAGTCCAGCTCCTTATGTTACCTGCAGGTTCCTATATGACTTCAAAGTGCGTACTATTCATCCCTCTTCCCGCGATCCATACTTGGGGTGTATCCAAATCCAATACACAGAGAGAGAGAGAGGACAATGAATATGAATTCAAAAGAAGAACATACACCGCAAAAAACAGCCCTCGTTGTCGGCGCAGGCGGCGTGATTGGACGCAATCTGATCGAACATCTCATTACGCTGCCCGAATGGGACATTATCGGCGTGTCACGCCGGGGTGGAGAGAATACTACGCGCATCCGCTACATTTCCGCCGATTTGCTCGACCCTTTGGACGTCCGCCAAAAGTTAGGCAGCCTTTCGGAAGTGACACATATTTTTTACGCAGCCTATCAGGATAAGCCCACCTGGGCGGAGCTTGTCCCCCCAAACCTCGCCATGCTGGTTAACGTAGTAGATGTTATTGAACCGGCGGCCCATGCTCTGCAGCATATCAGTCTTATGCAGGGCTATAAAGTATATGGCGCTCACCTAGGACCCTTTAAAACGCCTGCCAGGGAAACCGATCCCAATCATATGCCGCCGGAATTCAATATTGATCAGCAGAACTTTCTTGAAAAGCGGCAGCAAGGGAAAAGATGGACCTGGTCAGCACTGCGACCTTCCGTCGTCGGCGGATTCGCACTTGGCAATCCTATGAATCTTGCCCTCGTTATTGCCATATATGCCTCCATGTCGAAGGAGCTTGGGTTGCCTTTGCGTTTTCCCGGTAAACCTGGGGCCTATCATAGCTTGCTCGAAATGACTGACGCAGGGCTGCTGGCGAAAGCGACCATATGGGCGGCAACCGATACGCGCTGTGCTAATCAGGCTTTTAATATTACGAACGGCGACCTGTTCCGCTGGAGTGAGATGTGGCCTAAAATCGCCGCGTATTTTAATCTTGAAACGGCTCCGCCTCTTCAGATGTCGCTGTCTGTAGTCATGGAGGATAAGGAGACACTGTGGAATAACATGGTAGAGAAGTACGGCTTGGAAAAAAACAGCTATCAGAGCGTATCATCCTGGGCATTCGGGGACTTTGTCTTCTCCTGGGATTACGATTTTTTTGCAGACGGTACCAAAGCACGCCGCTTGGGCTTCCATGAGTTCGTAGAAACGGAGAGTATGTTCATGAATATTTTTGACGGGCTCCGAAAAGCGAAGGTTATCCCTTAAGCAATACTCCCTGTATGTATGATAGCTTTTCTTAAGAAAAACGACCGGTCCCTGTTTCAGAGGCCGGCCGTTTTATCATTCCGCTCACGTTCAGACAATACAATGGCCCGATCACCGTACACCCGTTCAATGTGCGTATCGCCCCATTTGCACAGAAGGTGAAGAATTGCTTTTAGACTCCAGCCATATTCCGTCAGCTCATACTCTACTCTCGGTGGAACCACATTATAAGAAGTCCGTTTTATGACTCCGTCCTCTTCCAATTCCCGCAGCTGCTGCGTTAGCACCTTCTGCGTAATAGCTGGCATCAGGCCCATCAGTTCCCCATTGCGTTTCTTGCCAAACGTAAGAAAGAATAGAATCACCGGCTTCCACTTGCCTCCGATCACTTCAAGCGTCGCTTCCACTGCGGTGTTATAGGTTTTAATTGTTTCCGGCATGGGCTGGAACACCTCCTGCCCTTAACCATATCTTCATGTCCCCTGCTTGGCAAGCCTATCGCGTTCCGGGAAGGAATGGATAGTCCACTTGGTTACGGATTACATTAATCCGTATCTTCCGAAGGATTCCTCACTTTTCTCGTTCCTGCGCTCTCCGTATTTTAATGCAGGATAGGCCATGGCTTCGCCCTCCAGGAATACAGACAACAATCGCACATAATCAAGTGATTCGCCAAGCGGTACACCTGCTCCGTCAAAGATATGCCGGCGGCCGTCAAGCAAAGTATATATTTCAATGGTTTCAGCTGGTTCTCCATAAGCCTTATGGCAGAACACATTAGCCATGTGCAGAAATCCGGTGATCACATCTTCATTTCCGTTCACCATAAATTTCTGGATATTCAAGCAGCGTCCATTTATTGCGGAATTCCAGGCCAGTTGAAAAATCATCGCCAGGTCGATCTCCAGCTCCGGTACCGGAACATGCCACTGCTCATAGAGCATCACCGGCACCTCGCGGGTATGATTCCCGGAGACAATGCGCATCAGCTCGTCAGCCACCGCCGTTTTGATATCCCAATAGTGCATTAGCGAAGGAAAAGCTGTTCCTTTGGGCGGCCAGCGCCGCTCCAGCAGAAATTGGATAGGCGTCTCCCTGCGCACCTCTGGCTGCAGACTGTAGAAATCGTTAAGAGTGTGTCCTACTGCATACTGGACTTGCTGCCTCCAGCGCGGAAGCCCTGTGGCCGCAGCCCCTCCGGTAGGATCCTCGGCTCCGCCCAGCATGATATGCTCCATGCGGAAATCGTTAAGCCGGCTGTAGCCTGCGTCCGGCACTTCCCTTCTTCCCGCCACCTGATATCCTGCCGCGCCGCCCATTCTTAAGAAACCGCCGCGCAGGTTTCGATAAATTGACGACCGAAATTCCGGCAGGCCTCTTTCTCGGCAGCGTTCGGACCGTATTCAATCTTCAAGCTTTCCTGAACTATCTCTGCGCCGCGTTCCTTGAGTTTCTCCTCAATCTGATTCACGGCCCCGCAATAGATTTCATATCCGGTGTCCCCGCTTCCGAAGGCAGCTGCCTTATAAGCCGTCAGATCCAGATCATCCATCTCCTCATAAAAATCTAAAAATTCATCAGGCAACTCACCGTCACCCCAGGTATAGGCACCAAGCAGCACGCCCTCATAAGCTTTTATCTCATCCGCATTGCAGTCGGTGACCGATTTCAGAACGGCCTCTCCGCCTGCCTGGCGTATTCCTTCCACAATCAGCTCAGCAATCTCTTCCGTATTGCCGGTCAAGCTGGCATATGCCACGAGCACCTTAGCCATGAATCTGTTCCTCCCCAAGGTAAACATTAAATTTAAACCAACTTTTACTAACCTCATTCTATTTGATAATGATTATCATTGTCAATATATAAAAACACGAACACTGACCGGGAGTCCGGTTGATGTTCGCGTTCATCGTCGATTCTGTATTCTCGAGGCTTGCTATAACTTAATATGCTCCTTCAAGCAAGGTAATGCTATTGCCGTCAGGATCGCGGAAATTCATTTCCTTACCCCCGTATTCCATTGTAACCGGCGGTTGGCAATCCAATCCTCTTGCCTTGAGCGTTTCATAGGTCTCATCCAGATTGCTGCAGGAGAACACCAGATTGACTGCTCCTGTCGTCAGCTTATCCCATTTATTCTCATCCCAGATAATGATGCCCGGCTGACTCTTCTCAAAGCCAATCTTCGCCCCGTCAGAGTTGCCATAGCCTTCAAACGGTACGGGAATCCCCAGCACCTCTGCATAAAATGCCGCCAAGGCTGCAGTATCCTTGCTGTACAAATTGATGCCTTCAAAAGCAGAAATCATAGTATATCCCTCTCATTCTCATCATTTGGTTAGCGGCGCATTGGCCATCTGACAACAGTATACCTGGTGACCGTCCCCGCTGTATTGCAAAAAAACGACATGTTAATTCCGTGCATAGGCCAGAGCCTCAAGCGGCGTTTTGCCGGCAAATTTCTTGAAATTATTATTCAGATGGGACTGATGGCTGTAGCCGTAGCTATATACAACATCCTGAATATTTCTATTCTGTGAGGGTGTACGGTATAGATCCAGCCATACATTCTGAAAGCGCACAAGATCGGCTGTTTTTTTGGGCGAAATTCCGATATATTCACGAAAAAGCCTTTCCAGCTGCCGGCTGCTAAACCCCGAATTCCCTTCCAGTGCAGCGGCGGATATGACGCCTTTGGACCTCACGATGGCATACACAGCATTCAGCATGCCGTCATTGCTGTGCCGGGTCTTCTCCAGCTGACGCAGCAGATAAGCTTCCACCAAGGCAATCCGTTCTGCTACAGTACGGGTCCCCGGCAGCTTGTCTCCCAGTTCGCTGCGGAAGGAACCGAAATATTGGTCCACTCCGGTATGAATGTTCAGGACCTCCCTGAGATGGTCATCGGCGAACAAGTGCACGGCCCAGAAGTGGAAGCGGATGGCGAAGCGGAGTTTTCCCGTATCGCCGTGAGCTTGTCCGGCTTCAAAAGGCGTATCGTTAATCCCGCAAAAAATCCCGCCCGACTCTCCCGTCTGCTCATCCCACTCCCAAATGATGTCCATGCAGCTGTCCGGAATAATAATTTCTCCCCCAAGGGAGGGGGCCGAGGGATCATTAAGCTGTTTCTCTGGCTCTCCCCAGAAACAGCGGATATAAGGACGCAGCGCCTTGCAGGGCAGAATCTCCCCTGCCCCTTTCGGATTCGCCGTAATCGGATAATACAGCTCCGACAGATTGTACATGAAGCTGCTGCCCCCTTCTGTGCTTGTTCAACTTCCGATAAACATACTTAACCTGATCATACACAATCACTGCCAGAAACGCTACAATAACGGCCGTCAGCACTCCTCCGAGAAGCAGATAGTTTCTTGTCATTTGTCGGCCTAACTCGCTGATATATTTGGAAATATTATACGCACATCCCCAAATGGGCAAAATGAGAAGAGTCGCAGCTTTGTTACCTTTTTGTTTGTAGGGCCCTTGCTAAATGTTGTACAATAAAGGCTAAATGAATTTTTTGAAGGATGGATTAAATATGTATATAGCAGGCGATTGGAAAGACTACGAAGTTATTGATACCGGAGGCGGAGAAAAGCTGGAACGCTGGGGCGATATTATTCTGCGCCGCCCGGACCCGCAAATCATTTGGCCGCTCGCGAACGAGACGGCGAAGTGGCGGGATGTGCACGGACATTATCACCGCAGCTCGGCAGGCGGCGGACAATGGGAAATGAAGAAAACCATTCCGGACGACTGGAAAATCAGCTACGGCAAGCTGAAATTCCACCTGCGTCCGACAAACTTCAAGCATACTGGCCTGTTCCCTGAGCAAGCGGCCAACTGGCGCTGGATGATGGACAAGATCGCTGAGGCGAACCGTCCGATCTCTGTGCTCAACCTGTTCGCTTACACCGGTGGGGCTACAGTGGCTGCAGCGAGCGCCGGAGCTTCAGTAGTCCATGTGGATGCGGCCAAAGGCATGGTCCAATGGGCGAAGGAAAATGTGGCCCTGTCCGGCCTTGCCGAACGTCCGGTCCGCTATATTACCGATGACGTCTTCAAATTTGTACAGCGCGAACAGCGCCGCGGCAGCAAATACGATGCAATCATTATGGACCCGCCTTCCTATGGCCGAGGACCCGGCGGTGAAATGTGGAAGCTTGAAGCGAGTCTGTACCCGTTCCTGGAGAGCTGCATGCAAATCATGAGCGACAGACCTTTGTTCATGCTCATTAACTCCTATACGACAGGCATTTCTCCGACTGTTCTACGCAATATGCTCTCGATGACGATGGGCAAACGGTACGGCGGCAAGCTGACCTCCGGCGAAATCGGACTGCCGATTACCTCCTCCGGGATGAACCTGCCTTGCGGAATTTTGGGCCGCTGGGAGGCGTAAGCCATGACTGCACACAATTCCGGTACAGCCGGAGTGCCCGGGGAGGGAAATTCCCGCTTTGAAGTTCTGTACGAGGACAACCACCTTCTCGGCATCGTGAAGCCCGTAAATATCCCCGTACAGGAGGATGCTACTGGCGATGCAGACTTGTTGAGCCTGCTTAAGGAAGATGTGAAGGAACGCTTTAACAAGCCTGGTAATGTGTACATGGGGCTCGTTCACCGGCTGGATCGTCCAGTCGGAGGTGCGATGATCTTCGCCAAGACATCCAAAGCCGCTTCACGGCTGTCCGAAAGCGTCCGTACCCACAGCTTCCATAAAGTCTACCTGACCGTGGTGCACGGCCAGCCTCCGGCCTCCCAGGGCCGTCTGATCAATACCTTGCTCAAGGATGCCAAGAGCAATACAGTTACCATTGTCCGCAAAGGAACACCGGGCGGCAAAGAGGCTATTCTGGATTATACGGTGCTGGGCAGCGCGGAGGGGTATACTCTGCTGAAGATAGACCTGCTTACCGGACGTTCGCATCAGATCCGAGTGCAGCTTGCCGGAATCGGCTGTCCCTTGTTCGGGGATCAGAAATACGGTTCGGCGGTGAACAGACCGGGGCAGCAAATTGCCCTCTGGTCCGCGCTGGTTGGCTTTCCGCATCCGGTTACCAAAGAAGAAATCGAGCTTATCTCGCTGCCGCCGCAGACTTTTCCCTGGAATCTGTGGTCCCGGCATTTGCAAAAACAGGCCATCCGTTAACGGATGGCCTGTTTTTTGAGCTTATATAAGTATTAATAAGATCAAAGTTTAGGTTCAGGGTGTAGAGCCTTCCGGCGTTGGAGCAACCGCCATCTTGCCCATCAGATAAAGCAGCAGCTGCTGATTATGTGAAGAAATCGGATCAAGCGCTTCGGCAAAAAAATCACTGCGGATCTGGAGTCCGCGCTCGGTCTCTTTCTGTCCGTTCTCCGTGATGCTCACCCAGACAATCCGCCGGTCCGCTGCATCGCGTTCACGCACAATCAAATTATGCTTCTCCATCCGGTCAAGCAGCATCGTCACCGCCGCCGGGCTGGTCGCGAGATGGGGGGCCAGATCAGAAGGCTTCATTGCGTCACGTTCCTGAAGCAATTCAAGCACGGTGAGTTGGGCATCTGTCAGTGTAGGCGCAAGCTTGCTATCCATATGTAGCTTATAGTCCTTCAATATTTTATGCCAAATCTTACTGAATTCTGAGGAATGCACAGTTACTCCTTCCTTTCCCTGCGGATTTCAATCCGGTATATCTACATTTTCGAGAAAGAAATTCCATTTCCTGCAAAACGAAAAAATAAATAACCAAAACCCTTGTTATCCGTTACTTTACCTATACAAAAAGGCGTTGTGGCCAGCCCGTGAGGAGCCGTCAAACGCCTTTTGTCCCTATTGCAGTG
Source organism: Paenibacillus sp. FSL H3-0321 (assembly GCF_038002865.1). Lineage (NCBI taxonomy): Bacteria > Bacillati > Bacillota > Bacilli > Caryophanales > Paenibacillaceae > Paenibacillus > Paenibacillus sp. FSL H3-0321. The sequence continues at coordinate 1,391,670 of NZ_JBBODH010000001.1, forward strand.
AATACAAATTACTTAATCGCCGGCAAAAGAGTAATGATCTCATCCTTCTTCTCAACCGGAACAAGCTGTTTGCCTGTAGAACGGCGATCGCCCAGCGGAGCAGCCTCAGAAGAGAACTGATGATGCAAGCCATCACGGGTGAAGGCGACTAACTCCAGCGGTTCCTTGCAATGGAATGCCCCTGCCAGCCTGCTGCCGTTCGGTTTGACCCGTTTGCCTTCCTTGAACTCGAAGGTCGGCATCCCTTTGCCGCCGCGGCTCTGCGACGGATAATCCACTAATAGCGACCGTTTCGCATATCCAAGGTCGGAGACAACCAGTATTTCGCCTTCGTCTTCGCTTACCCAGAAGCAGGAAACCACTTCATCGCCTTCGCGAAGCTGAATGCCGCGGACTCCGCTGGCCACACGGCCCATCGGATTGACTTCGTTCTCGCGGAACCGGATGCTCATCCCTTCGCGGGTCACAAGCACGATGTCCTTGTCTCCGCTGCTCAGCGCCACTGTAATGATCTCGTCGCCATCTGCCACCTTGCAGGCAGCCACGGCTCCGGAACGGCTCGTAGAGTACTCCTTAAGCTCCGTACGTTTGACCTGGCCCTTACGCGTGACGAAGACCAGACTCGCCTGAGGCTCCTCCAGATTGCCCACCGGCAGCACGCTGACAATGCCATCGCCTTTCGCCAGGCTGATGACGTTCACGATTGCCGTGCCGGGCTCTTTCCATTTGAATTCCGGTATCTGGTGAACCGGAAGCAGGAAATATTGCCCCTTGCGGGTAAATACCAGCAGGCTATCCCTTGTATTGAGATCCAGCAGCTTGACGATATGGTCGCCTTCCTTGACACCGGAGGCTTGACGTTCACCGCCCGAACGCGTGAACGAAGGCATTCCGGTCCGTTTGATGTAACCATCGGCCGAAAGTGCTACAAGCACATCCTCGGCGTTAACCAGTACTTCAAGGCTGACCTTCAGCTCTTCAACCTCGCCCTGAATAAGCGAGCGGCGGTCTATCCCGTATTTATCACGGATCTCCAGCAGTTCCTTGCGGATGACGGCGATCAGTTTTTTGTCGCTGTCCAAGATGCCGCGCAATGTGGCAATCCGCGCCTGCATTTCGTCCAATTCCTTCTGGAGCGAATGAATCTCCAGATTGGTCAGACGGTACAGCTGCAAAGTAAGAATGGAATCGGCCTGGCGTTCGCTGAAGCCGAACATCCATACCAGATTGTTCTGGGCATCCTGGCGGTTCTTTGATGCCTTGATCGCAGCGATGACCTCGTCCAGTATGTTCAATGCCTTTACAAGCCCTTCCAGAACGTGGGCGCGGTCCTCCGCTCTTTCCAGGTCGAACTGGGTGCGGTGGGTAACCACATCACGCTGATGGGCGATATAGGCTTGCAGGATAGCCTTAAGGCCAAGCTGCTGCGGAGCCTTGTTGACAATAGCCACCATATTGAAGTTGTAAGTGACCTGCAGGTCGGTTTTCTTCAGCAGATAAGCCAACACGCCCTGGGCGTCAGCTTCCTTCTTCAGTTCCACCACAATGCGCAGCCCTTCCCGTCCGCTTTCGTCGCGGACTTCGGCGATGCCTTCGATCTTCTTCTCCAGACGGATATTCTCCATGGAGGTGACCAATCGTGATTTCACAATCTGGAACGGCACTTCCGTAATAACGATCTGCTGTTTGCCGCCGCGCAGATTCTCAATCTCTGTCTTGGAGCGCAGGTAAATGCGGCCTTTGCCGGTACGGTAGGCGTCCATAATTCCTTCGCCGCCCATAATCGTCCCGCCTGTCGGGAAATCCGGACCTTTGATAAATGTCATGATGTCCTCAAGCTCGATATCCGGCTTTTGCATCACCGCGATACAGGCATCAATGACCTCACGCAAATTATGCGGCGGAATCTCCGTAGCGAATCCGGCCGAAATGCCGCTCGTTCCGTTGACCAGCAGGTTCGGATAACGTGAAGGAACCACCACTGGCTCCTTGGCTGTGTTGTCAAAGTTATCTTTGAACAGCACGGTGCGCTTCTCGATGTCGCGCATCATCTCCATGGCAATCGGCGACAGGCGGGCTTCCGTGTACCGCATCGCTGCTGCCGGATCATCATCCATCGAGCCCCAGTTGCCGTGTCCGTCCACAAGCACATGGCCCATCTTCCAAGGCTGTGCCATCCGCACCATACCGTCATAAATCGACGAATCCCCGTGGGGATGATAATTACCCATGACATCCCCGACGGTTTTGGCGGATTTACGGTACGGCTTGTCCGGGGTATTCCCGGAGTCGTACATGGCGTATAGAATCCGGCGCTGTACAGGCTTCAGCCCGTCACGGACGTCCGGAATCGCCCGGTCCTGAATGATATATTTGGAATACCGGCCAAAGCGGTCACCGACGACCTCTTCCAGAAAAGCCGGTAAAAATTGTTCTGATAAACTGCTCACTTGGCTCACCTTCTGTTCCTCAAACTGCCCGCCTAAAAAAAGTGTGCTGATCCCTTGTCACTGCGGGGAATGTTTGGACTTCCGATCGCTGTTATTCCCGAATTTCTTCAATTTGACCCGCTTTACGGTTGAAATTCGAGAATAAAGGCGAACGCTGACGCTTCTGCAGTTCCAAACTTCCCCTTCGTTCCTCAGATCACCAAGCTCTTTTTAACAATCGGGATAATCGTCACTTGCACACTACTCTACAAATTCGGTAAAGTCGACGTTTTCGACAATCCAGCGTTTGCGGGGATCGACCTTGTCACCCATCAGCGTGGATACGCGGCGCTCCGCCTTTGCGGCGTCCTCAATCTGCACCTGAAGCAGCGTGCGTGATTCCGGGTTCATCGTCGTCTCCCACAGCTGGTCGGGATTCATCTCGCCGAGTCCTTTGTACCGTTGCAGCTCGAAGTTTTTGCCGAATTCCTTGAGGTAATTCTGCAGTTCTTCGTCGCTCCAGGAGTAACGTACCGTCTCCAGCTTACCTGATTTGCGGGTCAGCTTATACAGCGGCGGCTGGGCGATAAACACCTTGCCGGCGTCAATCAACGGCTTCATGTACCGGTAGAAAAAGGTCAGCAGCAGCACTTGAATATGCGCACCGTCCGTATCAGCATCGGTCATAATGATAATTTTGGAATAATTGCTGTCTTCTACGGCAAAATCCGGACCGATTCCCGCACCGATTGCGGAAATAATCGCCTTGTACTCATCATTCTTAAGAATGTCCAGCAGTTTGGCCTTCTCCGGATTCATCGGCTTGCCCTTAAGCGGCAGAATAGCCTGAATCTTGGAGTCACGCCCCTGCTTGGCTGATCCTCCGGCGGAATCGCCTTCGACGATAAACAGCTCTGTACGCGTAACGTCCTTGGACTGCGCAGGCGAGAGCTTGCCGCCCAGGTTGGAGCTTTCACTGCGTTTCTTGCCGCTGCGGATTTCATCGCGGGCCTTGCGCGCCGCTTCACGGGCTCTGGAGGCCTGGATGGATTTCTTCAGCAGGCTTTGCGCCACCTGCGGATTCTCCTCAAGGAAACGGGCCATGTTCTCGGACACGATAAAGTCGACGGCACTGCGGGCAGAAGCGCTTCCGAGCTGATCCTTCGTCTGGCCGACGAATTCTACCTCGGACATCTTGACGCTGATTACCGCCATCATGCCTTCGCGCAGATCATTGCCCTCCAGGTTCTTGTCCTTCTCCTTGAGCAGCTGTGTCCGGCGGGCATAATCATTCAGCACACGGGTATAAGCTGTCTTGAAGCCGGTCTCGTGTGTTCCCCCGCTGCGCGTAGGAATCGAATTGACGAAGGAGGCCAGCGTCTCCGTATAACCTGCGTTATACTGCAATGCCACCTCAACTTCAATATCATCCTTCTCCGAACTGAAATGGATGACGTCATGCAGCACATCCTTGCCCTCATTGAGAAACTGCACGAATTGGCTTGCTCCGCCTTCATAGAAAAATTCATCCTGGCGGCCGCTGCGCTCGTCACTTAGATTAATCCGCAGCCCGGAGTTCAAGAAGGCGATCTCTTGCACCCGTTCCGCAAGGGTATCATAGTTCAGGGCAATGCCATTCGGGAAGACGCGAATATCCGGCTTGAAGGTAATCTTCGAACCGGTCTTATTCGTATTTCCCAGCACCTCAAGACCGGTAACAGGCTCACCGACATGCTCTTTCCCCTTTGCGTCTACCCAATATTCGAAGCGCTGGCGGTGGATTTTGCCGTCACGATAAATTTCGACTTCCAGCCACTCGGACAGCGCATTGGTAACTGAAGCCCCTACGCCATGCAATCCGCCCGATTTCTTGTACCCGGAGCCGCCAAATTTACCACCGGCATGCAGGATCGTGAAAACAACCTGCGGTGTAGGCACTCCGGTCTTATGCATCCCGGTCGGGATTCCCCGGCCGTTATCAATGACGGTAACCGAACCGTCCTTGCGCAGTGTAATATCAATCTTCGAGCAAAACTTGGCTAAATGCTCATCTACGGCGTTATCCACTATTTCCCATACGAGATGGTGCAGTCCCGAGGAACTCGTACTGCCGATATACATGCCGGGCCGTTTGCGGACCGCAACCAGACCTTCGAGCACTTGAATGTCGTCAGCATCGTATCCAGTCCGGCCTGTTTCGGCGTTCTTAGAGACTTTTGCAAACATATCGATCTGTTCGAGCATTCATGCTCCTCCTTCTTTTCTCTCTATCTATGAAATGCAAACAAACGTTTTGGTTCACTTTGTACATTCTAATTCAAAATATCCCGTTTCGTAAAGACGGCGAATGAAATGATTACTGCAGAAATCCCCCAAACGGCCAGAACAGCCATGGAAAAAGGCAGTGTCATCCCCTCAATAGGTGCCGGTGTTCCGGCCAAATACCCGGTTAATCCCAGATTAACCATAAATAAATATTTAGCTGTCGTCCAGGCCGAAGCCATATTGGTCAGAATCGTTCCGGCGATCAGTCCTGCCATCATCACCACGATGCTTGCCGCTGTGCTGCGCACCAGCACCGATACCATAAACGCCAGCAGGGCAACGACTACGCTCACGAACCAGATTAACCCGCCCTGCATCAGCAGGTATTTCCATTGCGGAACGGAATGGACAGCCGACATATCCACCGCATCTCCGCTGATTTGGAACCCGGTAAATACAGGAAGATTAAAGCCCTTGTATCCAAAAACAAGCCCCGAAATCAGATAGCTGATTGCAAACACCGACAGTACAATCAAGGAGACGAACATCAGCAGCGCCGCCAGCTTGCTGAACAGCACCTTCCAGCGTTTGACCGGCCGGGTCAGCAGCATCTTGATCGTACCGGTCGTCCTTTCCCCGGATACAAGATCTGAGGCTACTGCCATAATCAGCAGCGGAATGAACAAGGAGACCGAGTTGTCCAGGAACTCGCGGGTAAAGGTAACCCCGCTGGGCTCATTCGGATTGACGTCATGGTCCAGATAATACTGCAGCTGCTGGACGAATATCCGCCGGTAGGACTTCCATTCCTCGGGAATCCGGTCGCTGCCCAGTGAATTTTGATTATCGGTAATTTGCTGCTGTATCTCCAGTCTCCAGTCCGAATTAAACTTGTCCCGGCTGCGCTCGGCTATACGCATCTGTGCATAGGTAAACATAGGCACAAGTACGGCCAGAATCAGCAGTATAACATAAAACCGTTTCTTTTTTATAATCTTCAGGCACTCATTACGGATGAGCGGAAGCAAATTAATCAATAGTTTCACCTTCCGTTAGCTTCAAGAATAGCTGTTCCAGTGTGGGGTTTATTTTATGCACGGCGCTAACTTCCACTTCCGCTGTGACCAGCACGGCAACAATCTCCGGAATCAGGTCTTCATCCATGACCGTGATGAGGGAATTCGCGCCCATTCCGGCAATGACGGAGTCGTCAAGCGTAACCTCATCCAGTTCGAGAAGCTTGATGTCAGGACGTCCGGCCAGTATCGTTCTGGCCCTATTCAAAGGCTCCAGATCCCATAGCACATACGGGGAATTGCGCGCAACCAGTTCATTTACCCCGCCAACCGCCAGCACGCGGCCTTTGCTGATAATCGCAACCCGGTCGCACAGCAGCTGAATTTCGCTCAGCAAATGGCTCGATACAAATACCGCGAGGCCTTCCGCAGCAAGCTCGCGGATAAATTCGCGCAATTCTTTGATCCCTTTAGGGTCCAGACCGTTTGTCGGCTCATCCAGAATCAGCAGCCGGGGACGGCCCAGCAGCGCCTGGGCAATTCCAAGCCGCTGCCTCATCCCCAGCGAATAGGTGCTTACCTTGTCATGAATGCGCTGGTCCAGCCGGACAATGTCCACTACCTCAGCAATACGCGCCTTGTCCACGCCTGGCTGCATGCGGGCGAAATGCTGCAGATTCTCCCAGCCTGTCAGATAGGTATACACTTCCGGATTCTCTACGATCGAGCCAACATATTGCAGCGCTTTTTCCGGTTCACGGTTAACGTTATAGCCGCAGACGGTTATCTTGCCTTCACTTGGGCGAATCAGGTCCACAAGCATACGGATTGTAGTTGTTTTGCCGGCCCCGTTGGGTCCAAGGAAACCGAAGATTTCCCCTTGCTTCACGTCGAAGGTAACATCATCAATGATCCATTTCCGGCCGATTTTTTTGCGGACGCCTTCCACTGACAGAATAACTGTCCCGGCTTCTCCGCTTATATCTTTATCCATGTTCTCACAACTCCTTGCTACGATCATTTCTGACTTGCGGTGAAGTAAATCCTTAGCGCACAGCCTGTATGATTCGTTCGCTCATCCGCTGATAGCCGTCGCCGTTCGGGTGAAAATGATCGTTTGAAAGATACTTATCCAGATGGCGATTGAACAAATCAAAGGTTGGGACGAGTGTCATATTGCTGTGTGTGTTAATGATATCCATTGCCGCGTTATTCCAGGCTGTAACCGCCTGATTGCCGGGCACCAGCAGATCCTCGATATCTCCAAATGGATTATATAATCCGACATAATAAATTTGCGCCTGCGGATTGATCTCGGCGATGCTCTCCAGAATCCCGCCAAGCCGTTTCGAAGCATCTGGCAGCGCGGCCAGCAGCGATTCCGGCGTCACCTCATCTTCAGTGGCCGAAGGAACGCTTGTCCCGGATGAGCCGGTCTTCCCGCTCACAGTCCCTGTTTCAGAAGGTTCTACTCCAGGCATTGAAGCAATGTCCGCAGAACTCCCTGTCTCCGTTGATGTTGTTCCCTGTTCTGCACTGCCCGTTCCCATTATATCCGAGCCCCTGAACAAATCATTGCCCCCGATCGAGAGCAGCACGACGTTGGCCTGCCGCAAGGCATACCGAACGCCTTCTTCTTTGAGCCTGCTTTGCAGACCTGTGGTTGTCAGCCCGTTAATGCCCATATTGCCAAGCAGCTCCGCCTTGCCTCCGCCAGCCGACAGACCGTCCAGTGTACGCTTAACAAAACCGTTTCCGGTGTTGTCACCAGTGCCTTTGGCCAAAGAGTCGCCAAGTGCCAATATTTTCACTTCATCGCTGCTTGCCGCCGTGGGAACCGGTGTTTCCTGCGGCAAAGAGGTTGAAAGAACTTCACCCTTCGGGTAAATAATATCGTTCACCGCATATCCAAACCCAACGATCAAAACTAACGTTGCTGCTATGGAAATCAGGCTCACAGTGCGCCAGGTCCATTTTGAATCGTTCAAAGCCATCCCTCCGTATGCAGTTCTTATCACCAGTGTTCCACATTTTACAAACTTCTTAACTATGTAGATAAACATAATTCTTCTATACTTAATTTGCAAATATCCATCGTTCAAGCGAAATTTGGCGGTTTTTGTCCTTAATAGTCTATTATATCAATCGAAAGCATATTTTTCTCAAAAAAAAACGTCCCCCCGGCAATGCCGGGAGAACGGGTTTTGTACTTTTCATTTGGTTTATTTTCCGATGAATTCCTGAACCCAGTAATTGTTGTCGAAACCTACGCCGATGTAGTTAAAGTTCGCACTCAGAATATTGGCACGGTGTCCCTCACTGTTCATCCAGGCCGTCATTACTTCTTGCGGAGTTCTCTGGCCCATTGCAATGTTCTCCCCGGCAGCCCGATAAGTGACGCCAAAAGTGGCCATCATATCAAAAGGCGATCCGTACGTCGGGGATGTATGCGAAAAGTAGTTGTTCGTACGCATATCGGTTGCTTTAGCTGCGGCCACCTTGTTCAGACTTTCCAAAGCGCTGACCGGGGACAGCCCTGCTGTCGCACGTTCCTTATTCACAAGCGTAACGATTTGCTGGATATAGGACTCTTGAGTGCTGACTACTGCTGCTGGTGTCGCTGTTGGTTTTGGCGTCGCAACCGGTGTTACCGTTGGTGCCGCTGTCGCTACTGGCGTTGCCGTTGGTTTAGCTGTCGCTACAGGCGTTGCTACTGGTGTCGCCGTTGGTGCGGCTGTTGCTGCGGGTGTCGCTGTTGGTTTAGCTGTTGCAACCGGTGCAGGTGTGTTTGTCGGAACAACAACCGGTTGAGACTTGTAAACTGTCACTGTTGTATTGGAAAAAGGAAATCCCTTAAGGCTATATTGATTAAAATATTGCATGAATTGTGCGAAATTAGTTGGTGCTCCAGTCGCAGTATTACCCGCCTCTGCATTTGCCTGTATTGGAAGAGAAATGCTAAGCGCCATCACTGCCGCCACACTTCCACCTATCATTGCTCTTAAAGTTTTGCTCTTCATTCTGCCATCTCCTTGTTCATGATGTATTTGTTATGTTGCAGTCGGCCGAAGTAATGGGCTCCAAATATTACAAAGTTGTAATCTGTTCCTCAGTCATTGTAGCATAAATCTCTCAGCTGTGCGCTTCTAAATTTTTACATTAATAGATTGCAAGATAGGCAAGCAGACGGCTTGTACATTTCAACTCCCATACAACAAAAAAGCCGCCATCCTAATCAGGACAGCAGCCTCCTATTGACTTCGCTGTACATTCTGTACAGGTTAAGACGTTATCTTCGTTGCTGGAAGGTTAATGGAAAGACTGCCAGAACTCGCCTTCGGTCGAGATCAGACCCATGATTTCTGCATAAGGAATACGGAATGTCGGGAAACCCGCAGCATATGGGGCGATCTCGTATGGAGCGAAATACAGATACAGCGCTTCTTCATCAACAAAAAAGGGCTGATCCGCCGTAATTCCCTTGTAGGTGTCCGGAAAAACGTATGAGTACTGGGGATCGTTCGCAATCTGTTTGCCGACAATTGCGCTGAGCTTCGCCACATATTTGCTGCCCGGCTTGAACAGGTCACGAAGAGCATAAAATTTGCCGTTGCGCAAATTGATATGAACATAAATCCGGGTAGGCATGCCATGGGCAGCGCCAAAAGGGTACTTGTAGCCGCTCAGTTCCAGTACAAGCAGATTTTTGCGGAAGAAGGAGACGGCAAAATCCCCGGTATAGCTGTAATCCTGCGTCCCTTCACCGGTCCCCGCTCCTTCGGCAAGGGAAAGGCTGCGCAGCTTGTCATTTACTTCTCTGGATACCTCGGAGTTTGCAATCCCTTCGATAACCGGATAATACACCAAATAGTCTCTATTCGGTTTGTATTTCTTCTCCAGCACTGAATAAGGCGGCCGGAGGGTTATGACTCCATTTTGCCTCCATACCTGATTGCCCCGCCGGTCGTAATAGGCTGTCCGCTGATCCACGTCAGCCCTGATCAGACTTCCGCTGAAGGAAAGTGTGCCTGAACCGGCAATCACGGGCGGCTGAGCTGCTTTTTTTCCGCTTTTGTCGATGAAATAGGTATCGGTGGCGTCAAACACTGAGGCGAGTCCATTCTGATAATTGTTCACACCCAGCAAGGGGTGGGTGCTGAGGATTCTGCCGGTTACCGCATCAGCGATAGCATAACGTGAACCGCGGTAAGGCTGGTCTGGATACACTGGTGTACCCAATGCCACCCGGTCTTCACCCAGCTGTTGAACTTCATAATACTGGGCTGGAACTACGAGCTTCCCCTGCTTGTCAATCAGGCCGTAGGCATTGCCATAATTCTCTGCCGTATTGATCACCGCTCTCCCCGCAGAAAATGGCAGGGCGGCTGTATACTGCGGCTCTATCGCGATGCTTCCGTCTATCCGCAGATACCCGTATTTACCGTTCTCGGTAGCCTGGTATGCCAGCAGGCCATCCCCCGGATAACCTACAAATGGATATTTATACGTATGCAGCACGGTGCCTTGCGGGTCAATCAGCGCAAACTCCCTATCGCCCAGCTTGACCAGTGCCGTTCCGTTCATGAAATCACTGGCGTCCTCGTAAACCGCAGGCAGTACTTCTTTTCCCTGGGCATCCAGATATCCGTAGCGGGAAGTACCCGTCGTACTTTGTTTGGAGAACATCGCACGCCCTTCATGCAGCGAATTTAAGTAATCATAACGCGCTGCTGTAACCTGCTTGCCTCTTTCGTCAATCAACGTATAACCTTTGGCATCGGAAACCACAGCACGGCCTTCTGAAAAAGGGGCAATAAAGGAATAGGCCGGTCTCACTTTCTCCCGCCCGGAGCTGTCAATCAGGCCGCTCTTGTCGTTGCGCTGCACAATCGCCAGGCCGTTCTCCTGAAAATCCTCGGCATATTCATACCTCGGCTCAATACCCGTCCGTCCTACATTGTCGATATACCCCCAACGAGTCCCCTCTTTAAGCTTAAAAGGAGCGGGATGCAGCAAATCTGCCCGCAGCTCGCTGTCATCCAGCTCAGGCAGGAAATAAAGCGCCTCTACAGGCTTTTTGGAGTAATCTACCCGATACAAACCCGCTTCTGCAGGAATCGTTACGAACAGATCATCATCCGCACGGATGAAATCCTCTTCCTGCTGAGGAATACATTCATTCCAGCCAATCCCGTCCCATCTCCACACTTCCGTCTGCACCAGGCTGTTATCCGTTCCTTTCGCCAGCTCATTCAGCTTAATCCTCAGCATCCCGTCGCTCTCCTTTACAAGGGCTTTTGCCTATAGGATATGTGGTCAAGGGAGAAAGGGTGTGTGGTAGTAAGCTCTGACGCTTTCCTAATTATTCGACGTCGGCGACATTGTCTCTGGTAATCTTCTTGTAGGGGATCCATACATACTGGTTATCGGTAATGTCGAAACCAATATTTTGTTTGGTTGGCGCTTCGCCTCTAGAGAGAACAGCCGCAAGTTTGATTGCTGCTTTGCCTTGGATGTTGGAATCATTTAGCACAGTGCCCAGCATGGTCCCCTCTTTGAGTGCTTTAACGGCCGGAGCTGTCGCATCTACACCGACTACCGGCATGTATTTCCCGCCGGAAAAATATCCGTCAGCTTTTAAAGCTTTAATTGCACCGAGGGCCATATCATCGTTGTTGGCAAGCACAGCTTCTATCCGGTCTCCGCAGGTCTTCAGAAAGCCCGCCATTTTCTCCTGGCCCTTCACCCGGTCGAACATTCCGCTGTCTTCCGCCAGTTTCTCGACCTTGATACCTTCATCTTCAATCGCCTGGATGGAATAATTGGTCCGCAGCTCGGCATCCTGGTGTCCCGGCTCGCCCTTCAGCATGACATATTGAAGCACTCCGTCGCCGTTCTTATCAGCTTCGGGATGGGACTTCCAGTATTCCGCGATAATCTGGCCGGACATGGTGCCCGATTCTTCTGCTTTGGCGCCTACATAATACACCTTATCCCATTTCTTCATATCTTCCGGAAACGGTTCACGGTTCAGGAAGACGACCGGAATGTCGGCGGTTTTTGCTTTGTCAATGATAACTCCTGCAGCAGTGCGGTCAACCGGATTAATCAGCATGCCTTTATATCCCTTGGTAATGAAAACGTCAACCTTGTCATTTTGCGTAAGCTGGGAGTTTTTGCTGTCTACAATGTCCACAGCTGCGATGCCTTTGGCTGCCGCCACAACCGATTTGCGGACACCGGCCATAAACGTATCACTGAATTTATAAATGGCTACACCAATTTTTGGAGCTGAGCCGGTACCACCAGGGATTGCCGCCTCAGCGCTGCCGCCGGTATTCGCAGGGCTGCCTCCGCAGCCGGACATAACAGCACCCAGCAACACGGCGGCGAATAAAACGGAAGACATTTTTTTCATCACTAATTGACCTCCCGAAGGTAAATCTTTCTTATGCCGGATCTGTCCCAGGTACATCATTATGCCTGAAAAAGGCACAGTTGCGAATATAAAATCCTACTGTATTCAATAAAAATTCTAATGAGTTCCCTATGCTACCGGACAAAAGGAAACAGCAGCTTTTGATTCTCGGGCCATAGCATGTTTTCCAGGTCAATCAGCTTGGTGCCAGTATCCACACGCTCCGGAATGTCGATGCCTTCCAGGGCTTGGGCTGCATATTTCACGGCCAAATAACCGTTGCTGAACGGATTCTGGATCACAGTTGCCTGGACGGTTCCGTCCTGAAGCATTTCCATCATCGAGGGAGAGCTGTCGAAGGCCACCATTTTAACCTTATGCTGCTTCAGATTCTGCAGCACTTTGCCCGCGCCCTGCGACGCCGTTTCATTCAATGTGGCGATTCCGCGCAAATCGGGATGGTTCTGCAGCATGTCCCGGGTTAATGATTCCGCATGGTCTGTATTCGAGGAGGTATAGGAAATCTGCACGACCTGAACATTCGGATAACGGGCTGCATAGTTCAGGAAACCCTTTTCCCTTTCTTCCGCGTCCCGGGCTCCATAATCAATCGGTCCGCTGGATTCCGGCTGCACGTTCTGAGAGGAGTTGGTGAAATTGATGATTCCAATCTCACCATATCCGTTCAACAGTTGTATCAGTCTTTCCGCTGATTTCTGTCCGGCTTCATAGCCATTTGAACCCACGTAGGCTTTGACTCTGGCCGAACCAACCTCGGCATCGACGGAAATGACAGGGATTTTGTAATAGGCGGCCTGATCCACTACCTGGGCCAACCCCATATAACTGCTGGCTGCCAAAATAATCGCCTCTGCCTTTTGATTAATAGAATCCTCAACCATGGTAATCTGCTTATCAATCTCACTCTCCGAATCAGGTGCCTTGAACGTCAGCTTGACATTGAATTCCTTGGCGGCGGCTTCAGCACCGAGCTTAACCGTGTTCCAGTAATCCCCTTTGTTCATCTTGACAATCATATCGATATTATGCGTTTTATTGGTGCTGATATAAGCGGCGGGAGACGTATTGAAGCAGGAAGTGACCGTCAGCCACAGCACCGGACAAAGCAGCAGGATCAGCCACAATCGTTTGCTTCTCATGGAGATGATTCATCCTCCTTCTGCGGCTCCGGACCCTCCGCGGTTTGGATTGCCGGGAATGTAATAGTGACCGTTGTGCCTTCCTCAAGCTCGCTTTCGAATGCAAGACCGAATTCGCGTCCGTAATAAAGTCTGATCCGCTCATTCACATTCCGCACGCCTACACCAGAGCCGCTGCCGCTTTTGGTCCCGCCGCTCAAGATCATATTCAGCATTTCTCTCGGCATTCCTAGCCCGTTATCGCTGATTGTGATAACAATTAAGCCATGCTGAAGCTCCGCACTAATGGAGATCAAACCTTCGTCCGGCAGCATTTCAATCCCGTGATACAGCGCATTTTCTACAATCGGCTGCAGAATCAGCTTAATCGTCTGGTACTGGAGCACTTCATCCTGCGCCTTGATTTCAAAGCGGAATTTATTCTTGAAGCGGAAGCTCTGGATGACAAGATAATGGCGGATATGGTCCAGCTCTTCCTGCACGGTAATAATATTATTACCCTTGCTCAGGCTGATCCGGAAAAACTTCGACAACGATTGGATCATCGTGACCACTTCCTCGTTTTTGCCCCGTTCGGCAAGCCGGATGACAGAGTTCAGCGTGTTGTACAAAAAGTGCGGGTTGATCTGCGACTGCAGTACTTCAAGCTCACCTTTGCGTTTGGTCTCCTGCTCATAAATAATCTGGTCCATCAGCTGGCGGATCCGCTGGAGCATCAGGTTAAAGCGCCGTGACAGCTGTTCAACCTCATAAGCGCCGCTGACATTGATCGGAGTATTCAGGTCACCCTCACCTACCTGCTTGACGGTCCGCTCCAGCTTGCGGATGGGACTGGCAATGAGCCAGGACAGGAAGACGGAGACAGCAATGACGCCAAGAATAACAGCAGCCAGAAACCAGACCAGAAAATGATTCAGATCCCGTTTCGTAGTCACAATTTCATCGTAATAAGCGACACCGACGATTTTCCAGCCGGTTTCGGCCAGCGTGCGTACGGTAATAAAACGTTTCTCTCCTGTCGATTCATCCAGATAGCTGCGGTAAGCATACTCCAGCACCGGTTCCACATTCTCATACTTTAGGCCGGCATAAATGAGCTGCTGCTGCGGGTGATAAACAATGTTGCCCAGCGAGTCCAAAATGTAAGCGTATCCTCTTTTGCCAAGCTTGACCTGCCGGCTCAGCTCATCAATCGTCCGGAAGTTGAAGTCGATCAGCAGGATGCCGGTTTTCAGTTCTCCGTTTTCTCTGTATTGAATCATTTTGCTGATGGAGACAACCCAGGTATACCGCCCCTTGAATAAATTTTGGATATGCGGTGCGGAATAGGAAATCTCCGAGCTTTTTTTGGCAGTGGTGAACCAGCTCTGACTCTCCAGCTGTGTATTCAGGCGCATGTTCTGGCCCGGGGTCCCCACCACATATTTCCCCTGCAGCGTAAACACGGCGACCGACACCAAATCTTCTCTGCTGTTCATCAGCGTATCCATCCGTTCGTACAGCAGCGGGGAGTCAATAGAGGCATTGGTTGTGACCTGTTCCTCTGCCGTCTCAAAAATATTGCTCATTCCTTTGACATACAGCTCCAGATTATAATTCACCTGCTCTATTATCTGCTGCATATTCAGATTGGCATTCTCCTCGGCTGTCTTCGCAAACTTGTTGTACAGCATGAAGCTGACGATCACCGCAACCAGCACAGTAACCGCTGTGAACGACACCGTAATGATAAGCTGAATACTCCGCAGTTTGGAGGATATCCTTGTTTTGCCGCGTCCGTCTTGCTGCGGGCGCAGCGGAAAAAAATAAGCCTTCGGCCTGTTCATGGCTATCCTCCCCGGGAGCTGTTCTTATACTCTTTGGGAGATTGTCCATATTTCTTGCGGAAGCAGAAGCTGAAATAATTCGGGTCGGCAAAGCCGATTTTTTCGGCAATTTCAAAAGCCTTCAGCTCTGTTGAGCGCAGCAGTTCCTTGGCAGCTTCCAGACGGATCTGCAGCAGATAGCTGACAAAGGTCATCTTCATCTCTTTCTTGAAAATGCTGCTGAAATATCCCGTACTGATATGCAAATGCTGGCAGACTTTGCCGATCGAGATGTCGGACTCCTCATAATGACCCCGGATATATTCCTTGGCTTGGTCAATCAGCTGTTTGTAGCTCGACTGCCGCTCCGAAGCGATGGAATCCATCAGCCGGCTGCACACATTGATAATCCACTGCTTAGCTTCGCCCATATTGTTGAATTTATGGATTTCCGTCAGCGAAGACAGCCCTGATCCGATGTAATCCGTGGTCTCACTGCCTGACTCCTTGGCCACCCGTAGAATCGAGGTGATGATCTCCAGCAGAAACACCTGATAGTCCTGCGTCGAAACCTGTGCGGTGTCCAGTCCCCCGAACAATTCGTCGACAACCTCCTTCAGCTCCTGTACCGTGCCCAGCTTGATCGTGCGGATCAGCGATTGTTGGGTCAGCTCGTCATAAGCCAGCATTTGATTGGATCTTGACTCCACATCTTCGATCCAGATCACTTTGTTGTTGCCGAGAATGAGGCGGTAATCAAGCGCTTGCAGCGCATCCCCGAATGAATTGAACAGCATGGAGGCAGTATGGCATACTGTTCCGGCTCCTGAGGTCACTGTCAGCTTTAGAAACCGCTGTACATTTTGCCGGATTTCCTCCAAGATCTCGAAGGTTTTGCCGGTAATCTCCGCCTCATCCTTCTCCATGCTGACCGAGAGCAGCACGACATCATCCCGGTGTATAAATACTTTCCCGAAACCGTGCTTCAGACAAATTTCCTCAGCGATATTAAGCACCGCGAACAGCTGCAAATTGCGGTCGCCGGTGTCACGCAGGGATACGGGCAGACTCTGGGGAACTCCTGCCCCCTTCTCCGAGCGGATATAATCTATGCTGATTACCGAAGACTGAAAGCTCTCACCAGAGAGGTTGATGCCGTATTCAGCACTTTTCTCGGCGATTTCCGCCGGCCGCAGCCTGCGGGAAACAAGCGAGGAGAGGAATTGTTCACGAAGCACAGGCAGACTCTTCCGGTAATGCTCGCTCAGCACAAATACATTTTCTTTCTCAGCGATTTCCGCCTCTATGGTTTTTCTAACCTTGAGCAGTGTGTCGATCAATTCCTGAGAAGAAAACGGTTTCAGAATATACTCGTCAATTTGCAGTTTAATCGCTTTCTGGGCATACTCAAATTCATCGTAGCCGGTGAGAATTATGATCTTTGTATTGGGATGACGGCTGCGGATCCACTCGGACAGCTGCAGTCCGTTCATGAATGGCATCTGGATGTCGGTCACGACCACATCCGGCAGCAGGCGGTCGATTGATTCCGCAGCCTCACGGCCATTCTCCGCCTGATCTACAACCTCAAAACCATAGCTGCCCCAGTCGATCTGTGCGACAATCCCTTCTCTTACGTCCTCTTCGTCTTCGGCAAGAATCAATTTATACATGCTTCATCCCTCTTATAATTTATGTTTAGGTAATTATAAAACTATTCTAGCTGATTCGATCAACTCTATCTATGTTTAACTTAAGTAAGGGGCAAAAGAAACTGAATGGCTATTCCCCCGGTTCAGCAAATTCATTATACAGTGGCAATGGACGGGTATACATAAGCAAATTGAGGGAATGATATTCTCCTGCGCAGAACGGTCGGGTTTACCTCTACGAAGAATAGACGGCATAAGATTGAATTTCTAAACAGCCTCGATAAAACGGGGGTTACTGAGGAAACTGCAAAAAAAACCATCCCGGTTGCCGGGATGGGGATGATTGTACGTATTAGATTTACAGCAATGCTTTGTTGAAGCGGTAGCCGGTAGTCTGCTCGAAACCCATATGACGGTAAAAAGCATGCGCAGGCGCACGTTCCACACGGTTGCCGCTTCTAAGGAACAGCTGGCAGCAACCCTGCCCGCGGGCCCATTCTTCCGCTGCAGCTACCAATCTTTTGCCGAGGCCGTTGCCTCTAAGCTCCTCTGATACAATCAGCGCGTTGATTTCCGTAATACAGTCCGCATGTTTGTAATAGGATTTCACCTGCCGAAGTCCAATCATTCCCACAACTTCATTGTCCAGTTCAGCGACCAGTGTGCAATGGAACGGATCATTCTCCATGCCTTCCATTCTCTCTTTCATCACGCTAAGTGTTGTCGGATAGCCGAATTCCCGCAGAAGGGCTGTCACTCTCTCCAGATCATTCATGCCGCATTTGCGAATTTGCAGTACTTGCTCCTGAGTACTACTGTTCATTCTCATATACCTCCACTTTTAGCATAGACGCCGCCTGTTTGGCGGTAGTCCGCGCGATTTCTACATCTTCCGCTGCACTGAGGGCTACTGCCATCCGCCGTCCAGGACGGATTTCAGGTTTGCCGAATACCCTAACCTGCGTACGGGGAAACGCCAGCGCTTCGCCGATTCCGGATATGGCAAAAGCCTGTCCGGTTTTTTCTGCTTTCAGGGTAGCTGAAGCGCCCGGTGTTACAAGCGCAACCGAGTCCAGCGGAAATCCAAGAATGGCTCTGACATGCAGAGCGAATTCCGATAAATCCTGCGTAATCATTGTAACCATGCCGGTATCATGCGGTCTGGGCGATACTTCACTGAACAATACTCCCTGCTCTGTAAGAAACAGCTCCACTCCAAAAATACCAAGGCCTCCAAGCTGATCAGTTACCGCTTTGGCGATATTCTGAGCTTCTGCCAGCGTGCGCTCACTCATCTGATGCGGCTGCCAGGACTCTACATAGTCGCCGTCCTTCTGGATATGGCCGATCGGCGGACAGAATACAGTTCCGCTTACCGATCGGACCGTAAGCAAGGTAATCTCACTTTCAAACGTAACGAAAGCCTCCACGATGACCCGTGTCCCTTTGGCCCGTGCTCCTTCCAGAGCCGTATTCCAGCAGTCCTCCACATCACCTGGTTTCTTGCAGACGCTCTGTCCTTTGCCGGAAGAGCTCATAATCGGCTTGATCACACAGGGTGTGCCAAGCTCCTCCACTGCCTGGCGCAATTCGTCCAGACTGTCCGCGAAGCGGTATGCCGCAGTCGGCAGGCCAAGCTCTTCAGCCGCTAAACGCCGGATACCCTCCCGGTCCATGGTCAGCCGGGCTGCACGTGCAGTCGGGACTACGAAGAATCCTTCCGCCTCCAGCTCCAGCAGCGCATGTGTGGCAATAGCCTCAATCTCGGGCACAATCAAGTCAGGCTTCTCGGAACGGATGAGCGCCTTAAGCGCGTCCGCGTCCAGCATATCAATTACATAGGAGCGATGGGCTACACCCATCGCCGGGGCATCTTGATAACGATCCACAGCTACGGTCTCTACGCCAAGGCGCTGAGCTTCGATAATGACTTCCTTACCCAATTCCCCGCTGCCCAAGAGCAGCAGCTTACGGCTTTGAGCTGAAAAAGGAGCTCCCCACATTGTCGACTCCAACCTCTTTCGGCTAATTTGACTGCTGACTCTCTTTTTCTGTAAATGTCGCAGTTTTCATTGTAAATTTTCAGGCTTCTTTATTTTCTTCCATCAACGACCAGATTGCAAGCCTTCTTCGACATTTTCCTACAATCTTCACAGATCGCCGTCTACGATATCGTCGAAACTTCTCTCCAGAACATTTAATTGATGGCCAAGTTGGCCCCAATGTTCCGCAGAATCACCCCCTTTCAAGAGACCGGACATCACTTCCTCCCGCTCAGCCAGAGCTGCTCGGAGTGTTTCTGCCGAACGTTTCAACGCCTGCTCCGCTACACCCGTATAAAAATCCAATAATAAATCTTCCTGCGTTCCGGCGGCTCCGGCAACTGCTTCCTTCAGCCAAGGGTCCGCTGATGCTCTGACTTCGTTACGCCCCGGCCCCTCAAAGAAATGACGCGGCGATTTGAAGCGGCCCCATAATGCTGCCCAATCCAGAGGGGATAACCGGCACTCCAGCTTATCCGGGGAAGGCCAGTTTTCTTCGGCATTGTCCATGAGCTGAAGCTCCTGAGCCGAAATCGACAGTTCCGACGCGGCCGATGAAGCTGCCGTCCGCACGAGTTTTTGACCTGCCGCTTCCAGGCGCAAGGTAGTCGCCCACAATTCCTGTTCCAGCTCGCGCTCAAGGGTGCGTTCCAGCTCTCTGCCACAGGCTGTAAAGATATCTTTCAGATTTCCGCTATCCTCACGCAGCACGGAAGGATGGAAGGATTCCTGGAAGAAACGGCCGAAAGCAAATCCGATCCGCTGCCGCACATGATAGAGCAGTTCTTCACCTTCCCGGCGCAGGTCGCGCAGCGGACGTTCCTCGGCGGAAAGCGCCGTGAGCCGTGCTTCTGCGGTGCGGCGGCGTTCCTGGAGCTCCAGCAGTCCGGCTTCACGCCTTCCTGCCTCCATCTCGGCCAGCTTCTGCCATTCTTCCGCCCGCATGCGCACGGAGGCAATGTTCTCTTGCGCGGCTGCAAGCGACAACCGCGGCAGTTCTCCGCCCGCGAATTCCGCAAGCGCCTCTTCAAAGGTCTGGAAACGGGAGCTTTCATAAGCCTCCCGGTTGTGGTCTGTTTTGCCTTGCAGCGCCAGCAGGCTGGACAAGGTATATATCCGCGGCGAGGTAAGGCCGCCGGCACGCAGGTTCTGCGCGACATGCCCCTTCACCTCTTCCAGCTCCGCTTCGTCTGCGGCCAAATCAGAAGCGTTGATGATAAAGAACATTTTATCCAGCGCAAAGCTGTCTTTAATTCTTCCCAGTTGGGCCAGCAGACCACGGTCCGCTTTGGAAAAGGCATGATTATAATAGGTCACAAAACATATCGCGTCCGCATTCTTCATGTAACCGAAGGTTACACCGGTATGACGGGCATGCAGGGAATCCGCGCCAGGGGTATCCACGAGCACAATGCCGCTCGCGGTCAAGGGACAGTCATAATACAGGTCAATCCCCTGCACAAAACAGGCCCGGGTCTCCTCGGCGACCAGTCCACGGTATTCCTGCAGATCAACAGTCCGCACCGTTCCCAGCAGTCCCTCCGCTTCTGACCATCCCGCAGCCGCCGCCCGCAGGAATCCGGCATGCGGCAGGGCGGAAGGATGCAGTCCGCTGACCTTCAGCCCTGCCACCTCAGCGGTCCAGCTTTGCCGCTGCGGCGGGGCAAGCTGCAGTACGCTGAAGGAATGGAGGATGTCCTCCCAGAAATCCTCCGCGGTCTTCATCGTCACCACCGCGCTGGCATGGCGGAACTCCCCTTCCGGTGACAGGATGCGGTTCACCGCTGCTGTGGCGGGGTGAGGAGACACAGGCAGCACTTCTTCGCCCAGCAGCGCATTGGCGAAGGAGGATTTACCGGCGCTGAACGCTCCGAACAGCGCCATCGTAAAGCGGCCGGCGGCGATGCTCTCCGCCCGTGCCGCAAGGCTGCGCGCCGCCGAGGCCATGGCCGGTTCGCCGCGCAGCAGCTCTGCCGCAGCGCTCAGCGCCGCTGCGGCCTTCGTGAGCCGGCGGCGTCCGCCCGCCGGCGAAACCGGCCCTGCCGCCCAGGCTGCGGCGGCAGGCCTTCCGGCCGCTGTGCCCGGCAGCGGCCGGCCCTCCCGCGGTGCGGCGCTGCTGGCGCCTGCCCGCGGGGCAACCCTCACCTCCGGCAGAGTGCCGGGGGTGAGGGTCCGGCGCGGCAGCAGCAGCGCCGCGAGCTCTGCCGCGCGGGCATCCGCCGCGCGGTCAAGGGCACCCAGCGCGGCGAGCGCGCGCGCCTGCCGCTGCAGGGCTTCTTCGCGGCGCGAGACCTCGGCGCGCCGCTCTTCCAGCAGCGGCGGCAGCTTCGCCAGCAGCTCATCGCCAAGAGACAGGGCCGCCCGGCGGAACTGGGCTTTAATTTCAGCCGCAAGCGCGCGGGTGAAATTAAGCAACGCCTCGCCCGAGGCCCCGGTTCCCGGCTTCACCGAAGCCGCCAGCCACTCCTGGCTCACCGCCGGAAAACTTTGCTTGAGCAGATTCTCGGCCCCCTCCTCCCACACGCCAAGGCCTTCGGCCCATTCCCGGACCAACTGAAGAATATGCCATTCCAGTTGGGCGGTGATTTCCCGCGTTTGCAGTCCGTGCCAGGCTTTTAGCCGTTCTGCTTGCACCTTCTCCCGTTTCGCAGCCGTAAACAGCAGGCCTTGCCGGAAGCCGGGAGCCAGGCTTTCAGCATAAGCACCCGCAGCTTCCCTTACATCGGCAGGCATCAGATTGCTGTTGCCCAGCAGCGCATCGAGTGCATTGCGCAGCGTTAGGATTGACTGATCAGGCAGCTCTGCAAGCTCCTTACGCTCTTCGTTACAAGCCTGAAGCGCTCTTTCCACGGAGTACTTATCCGCACCACCTGATGTTTCCAGCAGCGTTTCGCGCTCCTCCTGCTGCTGCTCGCGGTATTCTGTCACAACCGCATCGGCCACATGATGTACCGAGCGGGACAAGCTGTAGCCAAGCAGCTCCTCCCGATGATCCAGCAGCTGGCGAATCAGTATAAGCAGACCGTCCCATTGATTTAGCGGATGCTCCATGTCCTTAAGTGAAGTGAACAAAATACCTGCGGATTGAATTCCCCATTCGTGGAAAGCGCTTTCCAATTGCTGCCGGTAGGCTTCAATGGCAATTTCCTGTTCACGGTGCTTGTCAATCTGATTGATAATAAGATACAGCGGTTTGCCCCAATCACTGAGGTTTTTGGCAAAAGCCAGGTTATTCTCCGACTGCACATGATTGTAATCCATCACATAAAACACCACATCGGCCAAGTGCAGTGCGGAACGCGTCGCGGCTTGATGCCCGTCATCCGTGGAATCAACCCCCGGGGTGTCCATCAGAACACCATGTGCTCCAAGCAAAGGCACATCCCCCCAGACTTCAATCGCTGAATAATCACCGCCCTTGCGGCAATATTCCTGCAATTTCTCCGGTGTGGTCTCCCATGGGGAATTTGTCTCATTTTGTCCTTCCACCTTGGGATAGAGCAGTACGAGTGGTGCTCCGCTACGGATAGACACGACATTGGCACTGGTCGGAACGGGCCCGGAAGGCAGTACATTGCTGCCGCATAACCTGTTAATCATACTCGACTTCCCTGCCGAAAAATGTCCGCAAAAGGCGAGTGTCAGCTCACGGGCACACTCTTTACTCTCCAAATCGGAGAGTACCCGCTGCGTTTCCGTCTCCCCCCACCGTTCCATCAGTGCTCCCAGCAGAGTAAGCGGCGAATCCGTCAAATTCACTGTTTTATTCTTGGTTTGTTCTGCTGCCACTATCTCCACCTCCGCTGCATCCTAGAAAAAATCGACTTTGTTTGAAGTCTATGTACGTACCCTTCATAAAGCGATATCTAAAATAAATATATCTTAACGTAAAAATAAATGACATAACTAGAATAATTACATTTTATCACCAGTTTGCCACAAATCAAATATTCACGAATTACAAAATCCCCTATAAACCTTTACAAAATTCAGTTGACGGAAAATTATGCATCCATGACTTGACAATGCAATATTATGGAATTATTATATCCATATCGGATATATCAATAATGGATATATCCAAATCAGATATACCTATTAATTTAGAAAATGGAGGTGCGCCAATGTCCAGAGCAAATTCCCTGCAGACCGAACAGTTGACTGATTCGGCTTACTACATCCTGCTTGCCTTACTCTCTCCGAAACACGGCTATGCGATCATGAAATATATCGAAGAACTGACGACCGGAGAAGTCAAAATCGGGCCCGCAACACTTTACACCTTAATCAAGAAAATGCAGAAATCAGGCTACATCCTATTGAATGAGGACGACGATGACCGGCGGAAGACTTATCAGATTACTCAGAGTGGGGAGCTACTTATTACAGCTGAAATCGAACGGAGACTTAGAATGGCTGCACACGGGAATGCCGCAATACAAACTGCGAAGGAGGGATCATCTGATGAAGAAGGATAAACAAACACGTTATGTGATATGGAAAGGTCTCGCTATTAGCGAGGAAGCAGATATGGACAAATTAAGCACACTATCAGAAAAAGGCTGGTTCCTGGATCATTTCTCTTTAATTGGTTACGTAATCCGCAGGGGAACGCCGCATAAGCAGATTTACTGTCTGGATATACGTGAATTGCCAAAGGAAGAGGAGGCAGAGTACCATAATATTTTTGCGGACAGCGGCTGGACTTATGTCTGCTCCGCCGGAGACTTCCATATCTTCTCGGCAGAACCGGGAACTGTTCCCATCCATACTGACCGAGCGACTATATATGACAAATATACCAAGGTTGCCCGAAGCAGCAAAACATCAGCTTTCATAACACTGTTGCTGACCTTAGGAAGCATTGCTTTAAGGTCCCTGTCTACAAAGGTATGGAACAGTTCACTTCTGGAGTACTCATCTCTCGTAGTCTTAGTGTTGTGCGTCATGGCATTCGTACCTTCCACCATGGTCTATATTGCATACTCCTTGCGTTTAAGGAAGTTCTCCTCTTAAGACCATTCCATAAAGATGCCCGCGTTCTCAATAACGCACTACGAACAAAGAGCCGGCCCCAAGGCCGACTCTTTGTGTGTAAATCCTATTACGCTGTTTCCAGTACCGGAAGCAGAATTTCGAATACTTTACCGTGCTGCAGAATGGTCAGACCACGGGATTTGTCTCTCATAACAACCACTTCAGGCTTCTGGGACATCCGTTCCAGGTAATGCTCAGGCACATCGCCAGAATGGCTGATCGTGATGCCTTCTACTTCCTGCTCTTCATTTTCTTCCAACGGACTTTCCACTACTCGGTCAAAAATATCGGAAAAAGCTTCAAAATTATTGGTATATACAGAAATGCATTTCATCTCTATCCCATCCTCTTCTTCATCTCTAACTTTTTACTTGCCTTTAAAACATCATTATCTTTCCTGATTACAGCTGTTTTCATACGTTTCTTGCCCTCACGGCATACATCCAAGAGCGGGCAAACCTGACAACTTGGATTCTGGGCTTTGCAGTGATAGCGGCCAAAAAAGATCAGTCGATGATGTGTAAGTGTCCATTCCTCACGCGGCACCGCCTTCATCAGCTTCTTCTCCACTTCCAGTACGGAATCCTTCCAGCCCGCAAGTGCGAGCCGCTTGGATACCCGTTCCACATGGGTATCCACAGCAATCGCAGGTACGCCAAAAGCGTTGGACACAACGACATTCGCGGTCTTGCGGCCGACCCCGGGCAATGTTACCAGCAAGTCATGAGCCTGTGGCACTTCTCCGCCATATTGCTCTATGAGAATAGAACAAAGGCTTTGAATATGCTTAGCCTTATTGCGATACAAGCCGATACGCCGGATATCCCTCTCCAATTCCTCCAGCGGCACGGAAATATAGTCAAGAGGGGTTTTGTACTTTTGGAACAGGTCCTCGGTCACTTTGTTCACTGTTGCGTCCGTACATTGGGCTGACAGCAGCACCGCAATGGTTAGCTCAAAAGCGTTGCTGTGATTCAGTTCGCAATGCGCATCAGGAAACATGTCTCGAATCGTATCCAGAATGTGGCGGACCTCTGCAACTTTCACCGGCGTCCCCTCCACGGAGTATTTACACTCAACAAACCAGACGAGCGTATCTTCTCTGATGTATAGAAATATAAACAAGTATAACCGCTTATATTTCAAAAAAAACGTCTTGATCCAGACAATCTCCTGGATCAAGACGGTGTTTCTCACGGAAAATCACCATTGCCACTATTGTTTCACGACTTCAACTAAGACATCGTTTTTGAAATACAATATAATATTATCATTTTCTTTGAGAGATTGCACGGATAAAGTCGTGTCACCCTGGTGAATATATACACTCGAAGTGATCGCGAACTGATAATTCGTATCGCTCAGAGAAGATCGTTTGGTTACGATCTGGTTATTTAGGCTGTCGTAGCGCGAAACCGAGCGGCTAAGCTGCTTCAGTACAGTGACGATCGCTGATCCGTCAGCATCTTTGCGGACATCCACCCGGTCAGCTGTAGTAAGACTGCCAAGACCTGTCGTAGTGACACCGTCACGGATAATTTTTACGCCACCGCTGACTGCAAACGTCTGGGAGGTGCCTGCATAATCCTTAAGTACGAACGAACCCGCAGCTGCATCTACTGACGACACAACACCAGTATTCTGCTTGATGTACTGAAGTGATACTGGAGTGCTGCCGCTTACGGTCAGATTCACATAATCACCGACCTTCAAGTCGCCAATTTTCAGGGTTTGCCCTGCTTCATTGGTCATTGCTAAAGTCAAAGTATTCAGTTCAAGCGTTCCTCCGGACCATTTCACACCCAGCTTATTCATTGGTGCATTAAGGGTAGTGATTTCAACTTGTACTGATGAGTTCACTTTAAGCACTGAGATGACATCCTGATTGCTCGTAAGCACTGCGGTTACCGATGAGTTAAGAGGTATATCTGTGATGGCAGAAGATGTACGTCCAAGAATATCTATTACCTGTGGATAACCCAGGGTAAGAGTTTGCCCCCCTGCGAGCTTTAGAACAATCGTTCTGGTTGTTGTATTAATCTCGGACAGGGTTCCTGTATATTTGGTGCTGGTTTCTACCGAAAGGGCCCGCTGGCCGACAGCTTTTACATCCACCCTGCGCCCTTCGTAGAGATATATCCCCATAGTAGTCAATGATGTGGTAATGCCCTCGTCAAAAGCAAGTTTTGTCTTGTCATCAATCTGTACCAGATGTGCTTTACTTTTTCCGTCCATAACTGTCAGCAGCTTTGTCTTGCTATTAAAAGCAATTACAGTCGCACCGATAAATTCATCCAGCTGGCGGTTCAGCACTTCAATCTTTGTCACCTGATCAGAGCTGTTGAGGGTAATCTGAACATTGTCTCCACTGGTCGCATCGGCAAGCAGATCACCGATTACCGGGTTAGCAACGTTAGGTATCACAATTGTCGGCGCCGGCGATGTAGCCAACAGCTTCACTTCGCGCGCACCGTCAGACTTTTTATAAATAATGCTTGAGCTTGTAAGCTCATAAATCGATCCCTCTACCGTTCGCTCCGTGCCCGAAGTCACTTCCACCGAACGGATGACATTGCTATTTATCGTATATTTCACAGCGGCTCCGGTCTTCAGGTCGGCTGGCAGCAGAACTGCGTTTTGCGAACTGAACAGCGTAACCCCGTCTTCCCACTTGAACGTTTCCGCAATTCCGGAAGCATTTTTGAACGTGATGCTTTTTGCTGCCTGATCCACACTTTGAATTGTCCCTGTAGTCGTTTTGTTCACAACGCCCGAGGTCACCTGAACCTTTACCACCTTATTAGTTCCTGTGAAAGTTTCACGCAGCAAGGTAACTTTACTGTTTGCGGTAATTGCTCCGGAACTAATCGTGCTTCCATTTACATCTACAAAAGAAGTATCGGTATCATAGCTGTACTGGTCATATCCCGTAGCAGAATCAAGCCAAATCGTACTTGGAGTGATCTTGGCAAAGTTCCCTTCGACACTTACCACCTGCTGGGCAGGATCTGTCACCTCAACATAAGCTGCATTATAGGTTGCACCAATAACGGTTACTTTGGTATACGGCTGAACATCATTCAGACTGATTCTTGTGTCCGCCGTACTAGTGTAGTATGCAGTTACGGGAGTCAAATTGAAGACAGACGGTGAACCGTTGCTGTAAACGGTCATTTTCCCGTCCTTCAAGGCACTGATGCTCCCTTTGACTGTGTTGTCATACCCTATAGTGTTAAATGCTTCTGCGCGGCTGAAGAAAGTTGCCACTTGTGCACGGGTTACCGCTCCTTGTGGATCAAAGCGGTTGCCGTCAAGACCATTGGCCAGTCCCAATTCCACGGCAGTGTTCACGTAACCCCGCTTATTCGCCGAAACCTTGGCATCATCAGCGAAGCTAGTCGGCTTGCCTGATACTGCGGCCGCTTCGGAGTTTTTGCCAAGAGCACGGACCAGCAATTCGGCAATCCATTCACGTGATGCCTTGCGGTCACCCCAGGATGTCTTTAGATTATCCGCCGACATTTCAACCGTCTTGTCCAGAAGGCCCTGCTGGAAAGCCAGCACAACAAACGGCTTGAAATAATTGGACACCTGGAAATTAGTCGGAAGCACTACGTCAGTGCCGGCATTTACTTTATCCTCAAGCTTCATGAAGCGAAGTGCGATCAGCACAGCTTCCTGCTGGGTAACAGAGTCACCCGCACGGAATAATCCGTTATTTCCGACAACAAGACCTTGCGCTGCCAGCTTATAGATATGTTTTTCTGCCCAGAAGCCTGTTTTTACATCGCTGAACAATCCTGGTGCAGCTGCAGGTGGCGTAGCTGTAGGTGCAGTTGTAGCTGCTGGCGTAGCTGTTGCTGCAGGTGTTGCTGTAGCTTTTGGTGTAGCTGTTGCTGCAGGCGTTGCCGTAGCTTTTGGCGTAGCTGTTGCTGCAGGCGTTGCCGTAGCTTTTGGTATTGCTGTTGCTGCAGGCGTTGCCGTAGCTTTTGGTGTTGCTGTTGCTGCAGGCGTTGCCGTAGCTTTCGGTGTTGCTGTTGCTGCAGGCGTTGCCGTAGCTTTCGGTGTTGCTGTTGCTGCAGGCGTTGCCGTAGCTTTTGGTGTAGCTGTTGCTGCAGGCGTTGCCGTAGCTTTTGGTGTTGCTGTTGCTGCAGGCGCAGTCGTAGCTTTAGGGGCAGCAGTAGCTGCGCTCTCAGCGAACGCAGCCCCCGCACTGCCAAGCACCATAGCGCCGGCCAGAACAGCAGATGCCGCTTTGGTGGAATAAGCTTTAATAGAGTGATTGGATCTTTTATGACCGGACAATAGGTTATTCCCCTCTCTATGCTTCATGTAAATGGTATACTAGTAATTCGGCAAACATTTCCAAATTTCCTGTGAAACGTTTATAAAGCGCTGTTCTCCCGGGTTATTGGATGCTCTAAATCCACATGCCCCATTAGACTTTCCACTTGTTCACCATCAACCAGAAGCTCAACGCTTTTCACTTCTTCGAACTGGAAGAAGAGTTGGGCCAGTGCACTGATGGCCATGGATTCACCGCCAGCGCCCAGTTGAGCCTCAGCCGGTTTATGGATGTCCATCACAACCTGTCCATCCGTAAATTTAAGTGATTTAAGCTCAATACCACTCCATAACGGGATCATATCCGCCTTATCGCTGTTTTGCAGCGTTTTGAATGCTTCAGTATATTTCTCCGTATCGTTCGCGAAGCTTATCTTTGCCGCAGCCTTCACAAGCTCCATCTGCTGCGAATCCGTGTAGTACGTGGAAATGCTCTGGCTTTGTTTGTCAACTTCAACAGGCTTGTCCGTTGCAACAGGAGCATCGGTGCTGACCGGCTCGGCAGTGGCGGGTGTGTTGAGCCCTCCTGCATTGCTGTTGCTGTCACTCTTGCTGTCTCCATTTCCGTTATTTCCTTCGGCTCCGCTAACGACTGTAGGGGAATTTTGTCCCGCTTCATCAGCCGGTGCTGCAGCCGGCTTGTCTCCGCAGCCTGATATCACCAGTAGAAGAAGTGCTGCAACCCCTGCATATGTCAGTTTTTTGTTCATCAACATTTACCCCCTCTAGATGAATACGGGCAGACAGAACTGCAAAGCCTCTTTCGCCTGCAGATCAGGCCGAAAGCTGGCTTCGCAGCTCTCATCTGCCGCTAAGTCTGCTGTTACATTCCCAGATATTCCTTGATACCGCTGACCATGGATGCTGCCACATTGTTCTGCAATGTTTCCGAGAACAACAGCGATTCATCGCCTTTATTGCTTAAGTAACCTACTTCCAGTAGTACAGCAGGCATTGTCGTCTCACGAATGACGTGGAAATTGCCATATCTTACACCACGGTCGCTAAGCCCGGTCGCCTTGACAAGATACTTATGCATCACTTTCGCCAGTTCCTTGCTCGCTTCCCGCTGATAATAAGTTTCTGTTCCACTTGCAGCCGATGAACCACTGCTGTTCGCATGGACGGAAATAAACAGATCAGCCTTAAGTTTATTGGCCATACCCGCACGGTCTTTTAATTCCAGGAACGTATCATCGCTGCGAGTAAGCACCACATCGATTTTATTCTCCTGTTTCAGCAGCTCTGCTGCTTTAAGAACAACGGCCAAATTAAAATTCTTTTCATATTTACCGGTAACCCCTACAGCTCCGGAATCCTTGGCGCCATGGCCGGCATCCAGCACCACCAGCTTCCGGCCGTTATTGCCGGGCTGTGTCGTCGTATCTTCCGTGCTTTGCGCATTCAGATCAACCACAACCAGCTTAGAGGCATCACCTGATACTTCAAGACTATAGTTCTTGGAAGTGTTCAAATCAATTACAAAGCGGACGGTATAAGGGCTTGTACTGTACAAAGAATAACGTACACCTGATACATCCGGGTAATCCGTTACAGCAAGTTTGCCATTCAGGTTGGGGTCAAGTTCTTGTCCACTTCCGAACACATCCGAGAACGTGGCATTTGGCAGGTCGACTACAATCCGGTCCGGCCCTGTCATCTTCGTTATATTCGGCGCGGAGCTTCCATCCATTGCAATGGTCAGACGGTTCTGGCTGAAGCTGATGCCATTAACCATTGTCAGGCCGCTTGTCGACTCTGCCGGAGGAACAACGACGGTTGATCCACCGTCACCAGAACTTCCCTCTGAACCGGTGTTATTACCGCCAGTTTCCGGGGTAATAATGTTTACAGTCTTCTGGGCGTTATCCCAGGTGACAGTAAGGCCAAACTGCTCGCTGACAAACCGGATCGGTACGAGTGTAGTACCTGCGCGCGCTACTGGCGCCGCCGTGAGAATCACGGTTTTGTCATCAACGGAAGCCGCCGTTTGATCCACGATCAGCTTGATCGTCTTGCCCTGCTGTTCAATTGTAACTGTCTTGCTCTTCTGATCCCAATCCACCTTATAGCCAAGGTTTTCGGCGATCATTCTTAGCGGCACCATAACTGAGTTCTTTACATTTTCGACCGGCGCATCCTGCCCTGCTGTCAGCTCCTGGCCATCCAGATAGATCTTATTCCCGGCAGCAGCATGTCCATGCTCCGGCAATACCAGTACAAAGAGCAGCAGCAACAGCGTAAAAGCAAATTTCTTCATTCTTCACCTCTAAGAATCTAGTATTCCGCCAGAGAACGGCGTTCATGATGATCTCGCCATTGACAACCCTCGACATTGATTAGACGCTGGTATCCGCTAAAAGTTGCGAATAAATCCCATTAAAAAGCTAGTAATTCAGAGCCCTATTAACAAGATTCAATATCTATAATCCCAAATATTCCTTAATTCCGGCTACGATTTCCCTAGCCAGCCTGTCTTGAAACTGGCCATCATACATGCCCGCCTCATTCCCCTGATTGGTAAGATAACCTACCTCCAGCAGCACTGCCGGCATTGTAGTTTCTCTTGTAACATGCAGACTTTTGCTCCTGATTCCGTTGTCCTTGAAGCCTGTTCCCGCGACCAGATGCTTGTGGAGAACCTGGGCGAGCGGCAGACTTTCAGTACGGGAATAGTAAGTCTCACTGCCATTGATCTTTTCCCTGTTGGGATAAGTGAGCTCCAGCGAGTTTCCATGCACTGAAATAAACAGGTTCGCTTTATTTGCTTCAGCAATTACGACCCGATCCTGCAGACCGAGTGTGCTGTCATCCGTACGCGTAAACACCACGTCGACCAGACCTTCCTGCAGAAGCAGTGCTCCAACCTTATTCACAACTGAGAGATTGAAATTTTTCTCCAGCTTCCCTGTCAGGCTTACGGCTCCAGATTGTTTACCGCCGTGTCCCGCGTCGAGAACGACAACCGGTTTTCCTGTGATTCCCGGTCCTACGGTAGTACTGCCTCCATTAGCCACTACATTTAAATCAATTGTAACCAGTCCGGTGCTGTCGTCAGTACTTACCTGATATGGCTGTGTTCCGATCGTTTGAATAACGAACCTTACGGTAGAGGGATTAGAACTGAACAGCGCATAACGGACTTCCGAAATCAATGGGTAACCGGTAACATCCAGCTTACCTTGCGGACTGCCGTTAGGGGCTGTGCCAGGCAGACTGCCAACGAAATCCGCTGCAAACGAGGTATTGGGGAAATCAACCACAATCCGGTCAGGACCGCTCATCTTGGTAACAGTAGGCTTGGCTCCACCCGTGGCGGAAACGATCAAACGATTTTCGCTGAACACTGCTCCCATGATCTGAGGCGACGTAACTATCGTACCGCCGCTGCCGGGGATCGGCGTTGGTGTTGGGCCTGCGGTTCCTGTCACGATCTCTCCCTCTGATCCAGTTTCATTCGGGACAGGGGTCGGACTTGGACTCAATGCGGGCACCGGTGTTGAACTGGCGGACGGCGCTGGAGTTGCAGAAATATCCGTACCGCTTGTAGAACCGCCGCTTAAATAGACAGTTTTGTCGCTGTTGTCCCAGCCCACTATAAGACCAAATTGCTCACTTACAAATCGGATAGGCACTAGTACAGTTCCATTATTCTGCTTGGGTGCCGCATTTAGAGCTAGTGTAGTTCCATCGGCTTCAGCCGTTTTGCTTCCTACGGCCAGCAGAACGCTTCTGCCATCCTGTTGAACGGTTACTTTACGCGACTTCGGCTCCCAGTCGACTTTGAACCCCAGATTCTCCACAACTACCCGAATAGGAATCATAACGCTTCCATCGACATATTCAATTTTGGCGCCTTTGGGCATTGTCAGCTCCTGATTATCCATAATAATCTTGCCTGTCCCGCTTCCGGCGGCGGCAGCTTCATGGCCGGCGAATGATAGCAGTAACAGTGGCAGCAGCAGCAATAATAACACCCGTTGTCCGGCTCTTCTCATCCTTTCTTTTCCTCTCCTTCTGGTAAATGATAGATACATAGATAAGATTAAGACGACAGAAATCTCCAAAAGTTGCCTTCTGCGGCAATGAATATATCGATTATAGCAAAAAAACTTCTATTTCCGACACCCGGAAATAGAAGTTTTGTGTAAAATTTGTAAAGATTACGTATTCTTCAGGAAAAAAGCTCCGTTTTCCCTATGACCCAACGTTCGCCTTACATCGCTTACGAAAACAGCTTTGCCGCGTGGCGCTCCTCATAGGCGGCGATTTCATCCGCATGCTGAAGTGTCAGCCCGATATCATCGAGCCCCTGCAGCAGGAACTGGCGGCGGTGCTCATCCAGCTCAAAACTGATCAACAGTCCGTATTCATCGCTGAGCGTGTTGTTCTCAAGGTCAACCGACAGGTTGTAGCCTTCATGGGCTGCCGTACGGCTGAACAGCTCATCGACCTGCGATTCCGACAGCTTGATCGGAAGAATCCCGTTCTTGAAGCAGTTGTTATAAAAAATATCGGCGTAAGATGGGGCAATCACTACTTTGAAGCCATAGTCCATAATCGCCCACGGCGCATGCTCCCGGGAGGAGCCGCAGCCGAAGTTGGCCCGCGAAATCAACACAGATGCGCCTTTATAGCGCGGTTTGTTCATCTCAAAAGCGGCATTGTCATTGCCCGCTTCGTCAAAACGCCATTCGTAAAAAAGAAATTGTCCAAATCCAGTCCGTTCAATCCGTTTCAAAAACTGCTTCGGAATAATAGCATCCGTATCTACATTTACCCGGTCAACCGGGGCAACGATTCCTGTTAATTTCTTAAAAGCTTCCATTGTTGTATCCTCCCGCTCTCTCTACGATTTCTATGAATTGACGGCTTCCGTCTTGTAGTTCCAGTCGCGGACGTCGGTGAAACGCCCCTTGATTGCAGCCGCCGCGGCCATTGCCGGGGATACGAGATGTGTACGTCCGCCGCGTCCCTGGCGTCCTTCAAAGTTGCGGTTCGAGGTCGATGCACAGCGTTGTCCAGGCTGAAGTACATCCGGGTTCATCGCAAGGCACATGCTGCAGCCTGCTTCGCGCCATTCAAAACCAGCTTCCGTAAACACTACATCAAGTCCTTCCTTCTCCGCCTGCAGCTTCACGCGTCCGGAGCCCGGAACAACAATTGCCGTAACCTTGTCGGATACCTTGTGACCTTTGGCTACCTCGGCAGCAGCACGCAAATCCTCAATCCGGCCATTCGTGCAGGAACCGATAAAGACATAATCAATCGGAATTTCCGAAATAGGTGTACCTGGTGCCAGATCCATATATTCAAGCGCTTTTTCAGCGGCTTTACGTTCATTTTCAGTCGAGAAATCAGCCGGGTTCGGCACACTGGAATTGATGTCTGTGCCCATGCCCGGGCTAGTTCCCCAGGTCACTTGCGGAATCAAAGATTCCACATCAAACTCAACAATAGTGTCATATTCTGCACCTTCATCGCTTACAAGACCTTTCCAAGTTTCAACGGCAGCATCATAAGCGGCACCCTGAGGGACATATTGGCGATCACGCAGGTAGTTGAAGGTAGTTTCATCGGGAGCAATCAGACCCGCTCTTGCCCCGCCTTCGATCGACATATTGCAGACGGTCATGCGTTCCTCCATCGACAGCTCACGGATGGATTCGCCCGTGTATTCAATAACATAGCCTGTTGCAAAATCAGTGCCATATTTGGCAATGACACCGAGAATCATATCCTTGGCAGTCACTCCAGGATTACGTTTGCCGATGAAGCGGACTTCCATCGTTTTGGCTTTGGATTGCTGCAAGCACTGGGTAGCCAGAACATGCTCAACTTCACTTGTGCCAATACCGAAAGCCAGTGCGCCGAATGCTCCGTGCGTGGAAGTGTGGCTGTCGCCGCAGACAATGGTTTTGCCGGGATGTGTCAGGCCGATTTCCGGGCCCATAACATGTACGACACCTTGATCGATATCATTCAGGTCGAACAATCTGACTCCAAAATCACGGCAATTCTGCGACAGCGTGTCAATCTGCTGTTTGGAGATCGGATCTGTAATGTTGTAACGATCTTTCGTAGGAACGTTATGATCCATGGTAGCAAAAGTAAGGCCGGGACGGCGGACTTGGCGTCCGCTGAGACGGAGACCTTCGAAGGCCTGTGGAGAGGTAACTTCGTGCACCAGATGCAGATCAATATAAATAATGCTAGGCTTACCTTCCTCTTGATGGATTACGTGATTGTCCCAAATTTTCTCAAACATTGTCTTCTTGCTCATGTCTTCACCTCATATAGTAGAATCGTTCAATGGAAGAGAGTGTGGAGTCTCTCTTGAATGATCTAAATATAACATCGCCCCGTTTATAATTCCAAGATATGATTTCTATAGAACTGATAGGCTGCGTCTATAAGCTGTGATGAGGTGAGTTGGTATATCCCTTGTTACATAAGGGCTTAAGTAATTCCAGCCATCAACGCTGGATACACAAGGAGGACCCTACCCTGTATGTAGACATCAGCCTACATAGCAGCCGAGATGTGGTTACCAAAGGTACTTTAAAGAATATGGAGCGGACTTCCAGGGTTGAGTTTTAGCCCCGGGTTTCCTCTATCCCCTCCCCTAAAAATGTAAAAGGAGCGTGAACTTGTGAAGACAGATTACGTTTATCCGGTTGTTGCCGCGCAGACAGAAACGAATTTAAGTATGTACTTCCCTGACTTTCCGGGAACGGCAGTAACGGCAATTGAATTGACAGAAGGTCTGGCACTGGCAAAGGAATTGTTGGCTTTCCTCGCCCAAGAGTTGGAGGAATCCGGTACACCTCTTCCCAATCCCTCAGAGCCGGAACAAATCACCCTGGAAGACTCAGGGGATAGGATCGTCTATGTAGAAGTCTTCATGCCACCATTTCGGGATGCTGCTGGCTTGAACTTCTCCCAAGTTTTACAAAGCGGATTGAAAGATGCTTTAGGAATTGACAAACAACACGTTTGATCAGATATTTCCTTGCGAACACACCTATCCTATAGGGTGATTTGCTGGACCGCCTGATGATGGCTGGATGGGTACCAGCCGAAACGGACTCCCGGATTTTCGGGAATCCGTCGCGGGAACCCGCTACGAGCTCGCCATTTTTTAGCTCACCTATATATATGTTATGTTATTTGTAGACCAGTATTTACCATTTCAAGTTATATTCTCGATGCTCAATTAGACAGCTATGGGGCCTGTGCATATCTATATTACCAACTTCAAGGATCTTCGGATTGGAAGTTGCTAGTGGGTTATGGTTATACAGGAGGAAATACAAGGAAAGGGAACATGATAATATTAAATAAACCTATTGAAAACGTAGCTAAGATAAGGGTTGAAGGAAGTGGACAGGCTTTGATTTATACTGCCGAGGTATACTCTGCTACACCAACTCCTACTGTGGAGCCTACGCCATCTGCAACACCAACAGCTACACCTGCTCCAACAGCAACGGTGACGCCTAGCCCAACTCCTACGGCAACCGCAACAACTGAACCAACAGCTACAGCTACGAGCACGCCAGTTCCAACAGCGACACCTACGCCAATCGTGACTCCAAAACCAACAACAACTCCTAAGCCCACAGCAACTCCAGAGCAGCCAATAGGAGATCGGGCTATCCTTACCATCACTCTGGTGAATGGAACAGAAAAAGAATACGACCTACCAATTGCTGAAGTAGATACATTCTTAACCTGGTACGATGCCCGTGATGCAGGTAGAGGCCCTGGGATGCATGCAATTGATAAACATAGCAACAACAAAGGCCCCTTTAAAAAGCGTAAAGACTATGTAGTATTTGATAAAATACTTACCTATGAAGTAAGTGAGTACACAGCAGCAGAATAAATAAAAACAAACCCGTCAGGTTTAAGCCCGGCGGGTTATTTTATATATGCTCTAAATTCAAATCGTTCACACATAAACCAACTGCTGGCAATCTTGATTGTCTCTGGGGAATACCCCTCCACCCACCCGCCATAATCCATTAGGTGACCTATCGGGTCCGGGTCTTCCCGATACCAGACCGATACCTTTGATTGTGTTAAGGCCACCGTGAAGAATTCTATACCGCTCTCCAGCACTTTATAGGTAGTCCCCAAACAATCACTCCTTATGTAAAATACCCCACCAAAACTTGGCAGGGTACACTCCATTACAACTATCTTATCGCTACTGGAACAATGTGTAAATGCTACTTCTTGGTAGAATATTCGCTTACTTCAAAGGTTAATATCTTATCGAAGATCACATATTCAGTACGCTTAGCAAATGGACCTTTGTTATTACTATGTTTATCAATCGCGAACTTGGCTGGGCCTGAACCGGCATCTTTAGTATCATACCATTTTAGAAAGGCATTCACTTCTACTATTGAGAGGTCGAATTCCTTCTCGATACCAGTTGTTAGAGTGATGGTAAGGACAGCACGATCACCAGATGGTTCTGGATCAGGTACTACTAAACCTTGAGGTTTCGCAGATACTTCATTAGAGTAATTACTTTGTCCATTTGCGTTTAATGCCGTAACCACATAATAATAAGTAGTAGCATTAATTACAGTAGCGTCAGTATAAACTGTGCCAGTTACATTAGTAACTATTGTTTCATATGGTCCTCCGGCAGTTGTGCTTCGTTTAACATTATAACTGGTTGCATTAGAACTCGCCTCCCAACTCAAATTCACTTTTGAATCTCCCGGGTTTGCCGTTAAATTTGTAGGAGATATTACTTGTGAACTCACTAAATATCCAGTTTCGTTAATGTCTAAAGCATCGAATTCAAAGAGGTTTGACGATGAAGAATTCACAGCACTTACAACTACTGTATGTACTTTGTTTTCCAAGTTATTTTTTTCAAAAAGAAGTGTTGTTATCTGAGCCGCACCTTTAGCTGAGTATGTATAATTTATTCCATCTATATTTACTGTTACTAACGAATGTCTATCGCCTCCTCTATAACTGGTCAGTCTTAGGCTAGTACCAAAGAAGCTAAATTTCACTGAATGTAGTGAAGCATTCATTGTGAATTTTTCACTCCCTGAGTAATTGCCTGAAGTTGGCACTAACCAGGCCGGCCCTTCAAAAACAAATCCAGAAGCAGTTTCTTCATATCGCTTCCAACCTGGGTCAGGAGCAGGTAATGGTTGTCCTACTTGGGTAATTTGGGTAGTGGTAGTTGCTGCATATGTGCTTGATTGAAATGAAAAAAACGACACCATAACAATTAAAGCCAGAACTAATTTTGATACTGTATTTTTCCAACTCTTCAAAAAATCATCTCCTTATAATATGTATACATCAAGCCTACACTAAAAAAAGGCGAACAAACAGTCTATTATTATACATTTATTTACATTACACTCAAGGGTTACTAAGGAAATATATGGGTTTTCGTCTATGAACAAAAAAAGCCCATCAACCAGTTAAGGGTTGGGCTTTTACTTTTGCCGATGCTTTCGGACGACCTGTTTAACATACACTCTTAAGGCAATCATACAATTATATAGATTAATCCTCATTGTCCAAGAGCATCTCCCATTTCTTTCATACAACATAATGGAGGAGTGATACTTATGACAATTCAATTTGTAGATCTAAGAATTTCAAACTCGGCGAGTTCGGATGCAACACCAGTAACAATCCCTTTGGCAGCTACACCTTTTGTTTTTGGAGATATCGGCATTCAAACTGCAGGTATTCCAGTAGAGAACCAAAGTAACGTGCGTGTCCTTTTAGCTGGGTACGCAAAAACCGAAAACAATCCTCTCTTTAACACCAACACCATTAATGTCCGAAGAAATGGCATTATTATTTTCACAACAACATTTGGAGTTGCCATCAGTAGAGAAAATGAGGCTTTTGGTTTTACAGCAGTTGATAACCCGCCAGCAGTAGATGTAGCCACAGGCCAAATTCAATATACTGCTGAAATCTTCACTAACGCAGCTGCCACAGATGTATTAAATAACATCCAAGCTAGAAACTTTAGCGGAGTAGCTGGCGCAGGTAATTTTACCGGATAAATGCTATAAGCCCGCCGACCATTAAGCCCGGCGGGTTATTTTATGTATGTTCTAAATTCAAATCGTTCACGCATAAATCAACTACCGGCAATCTTAATTGTCTCTGGTGAATCCCCCTCAACAATGCCGCCATAACGTTCACTCCCATGAAGACTGATAATTCCTTTAAACTTTTCCGTTGTTACTCATTAAGCGTATATAAGGCCTCCGTAAGTAAACTCATCAAATTTTCTATATCATAAAAGTCTCCAATAAAAATGCTTTTATCTTATGATCTGGACAGTCAAAAGTTCTTGTCGAAAAATCGTAACATAGAAAAATAACCCAATCGGCGATGGTCTGTTATCCTTAAGTTCTCACACTAAAAGGAAGGACCACTGAATGGGTTACGAACAAATGTGTACCTCATTTCCGAGCGATTGACCATACCTATACTCAAAATATTAAATGAACTGTTACTTCCCTTCCGTTCCTGCTTTTCCAGACAGGCTACGTTCGAGTGGTTTGTCATTTTCGTCATCGGCTTTATGCTACGCTCCGACCATCTGGGTTTGACTTCAGTTATTCGGGATCTCTCCCTGAGTGGCCGTTGCTATGAAACGCTCCTTCACTTCTTTCGTTCTTCGGCCTGGTCTTTGCCCTCCTTGCGGCAGATGTGGCTTTAGGTCGTTCGCCGGGCTTCTTAGAGCTGTAGAAGTTTTCACTGTCCAGTTTAAATACAATCCGTAAAAAATAATCTTACATCAACATTCCACCATCAACATTTATAACCTGACCGGTAATATATCTAGACCTATCGGAAACCAGAAACAAGACACAGTCAGCCACATCATCAGGAGTTCCATATGATTTGACTGGAATCCTCGACAACATTTCTTTAGATACTTCATCAGAAAGTGTATGAGTCATATCAGTAGAAATATATCCTGGGGCAATAGCATTTACAGTTATACCCCTCTCAGCCAATTCTTTCGCAGCAGTTTTTGTAAGACCTATCATACCAGCTTTTGAAGCAGAATAGTTTGCCTGTCCAGCATTCCCCATAAGTCCCACTACACTAGCGATATTTACGATTCTACCCGACTTGTTCTTTAACATACGTTTTGAAACATATTTAATACAGTTAAATGCTCCTGTCAGGTTTATTCCCAATACTAAATCCCAATCCTCCTTTTTCATCATTAACAATCCAGCATCACGTATTACACCCGCATTATTAACTAAAATATCTATTTTATTAAATGTCTTTATCACGGCTTTAACTACCTCTTTTGTTGATTCCTCACTAGATACATCATGCTTTAATCCTAAAGTCTCAATACTATAAGTCTTTGCTATTTCATTTGCAGTCTGTTTTGCTAACTCTTCATTTGTACCCGTTATAACGACTTTCGCCTTCTCTTCTGCCAATCTTTGCGCCATTGCACGACCGAGTCCACGAGTTCCCCCCGTTATTATCGCTACTTTATCCTTTAAACCTAAATCAGCCATAATTATTCTCCTCCTATTTATTCAGTTATGAATCAGTTGATTAATGTTATTTAAAATGAGAACCAATCCTATAGTGACCGCTATAAAATATAAACCAGTAATAACTGATATGATTATGCCTACAAATGAATTCCAAAAAGCAAAGTTAACGATAGCACTCACATTCTTCATATGAGAATCAACTAATACATCAACACTTACGTTCTCTTTATAATACTTAAGCAACTTATTAATCATGCTTTGCCTACACCTCAATATTTTAAATACAAACTAAATGTAAATATAACTCATCTGGAACATTATGTATGTGACGATAAGGAAAATTTTCCCTAACTCAAAGAAAATACCCCACCAATACAGGCAGGGCACGATACCTCCGTTACAACTCTTTTGTCGTTACTAGAAACAATGTGTAAATACTATTCAGCAGAATATTCATCTACACTGAACGTAAGAATCTTATCGAAGATCACATAATCTTTGCGGCTTGTAAACGGGCCCTTGTTATTGTTGTGCTTATCAATGGCATAAGATGCTGTTCCTGAACCGGCTTGCTTATTTTCGTACCATGCAATGAAAGCATTCACTTCTTGCATGCTCAAATCAAATTCTTTTTCCAGTCCAGTATTCATCGTTACAACCAGAATGGCACGATTACCCACCGGAGTTTCCGGTGTTGGTGATGGCAATACAGTTGGTGTTGGTTCTACAGTTGGTTCTGGAGTAGCAGTAATTTCCGGTGTAGGCTCTGCAGTGGGTGCAGATGTTGGTTCTGGTAAAATATTATAAACGTTCATCTCAGCAATTTTATATGTAATTGTGCTAGTCTGGTAAACTGATATTCTCGTTACATCAGTTATAGCTTCAGGCAAATAATATATTTGCTCTGTTCCAGCATTTGGACTTAATGGAATATGTGACACCAATGTACCAGCACTGTTCCAATATGCCAAGAAAACAGGTCCATTATCATAATTAGTAATATGCATTTTATATGCATTAATAGTCACGGCTTTTGGAAAATTATAAAAAATCGTATCCTGTACAGGACCAGACCTTTCATAAGGTAGACTAAAGACTGTTGAAACATCATTATCTGTTGCCATTGATGTTGACCCAAGCACATTTGTAATACTGGTACCAGTTAACATTGTTACTCCATCCAATAACCCGACGGGCTGTTCTGCTGCTTTGGTTACTCCTGGAATAAGAATAACCAACAATGTACATATCACCAAAAAACCGGCAATCTTTTTCTTCAAACCTTTCAACTCCTTTAATATGTATGCATCAAGCCTACACTAAATAAAGGCGAACAAACAGTCTGTTTATCGACAGAAATTTACAATACACTTAAGGGTTATTGAGGAAATATGTGGATTTTTATCGTGGATATGTACTCTATATCACCAATCTTAAATAAAATAGCGCCTTTAGATAAAAGGCGCTACTGAAACAACAAAGCATAAACAATTTGTTAGCATGGTTATAGATCTTTTGCCCATGTGCCCCCCTTATCGTTACTGCACTATCTGCTGCAAGTGCAATAGCTTGTTTGTTAAGTACACCAATCTCCGCTGTCATTCAAACACAACTCTCAAATTTTTCTATTTTTATAGAAATACTACATTAATACCATAAATTCCTCCCGGCCATATGTTCCATTCAGAATTATTATTTTCATTTTGTATAAAGTGATCTCTTTTTACATATGTGGGGCATTCACCAGACAAATTAACAACCAAAAAATAAAAAATGCCCACCAGCCGAAGCCAGTGGGCAAAAGGTATCACGTCGTATTTTTACGCATAAAAAAAGCCACTCCGTTGAGCGACCATCACTAATGCTTCATTTTGTTAATTGCCTCTACGATGTTTTCTTTTAAATACAAGTGTTTCACAGGTAAAACAACATCCTTAACATCTAACACTTGAACGCCCTGAGTACGTGCCGCTGTTTCTACTGCCTCAACAAATGACATCCTGTTATCTTCGACGTTCACTCGGATGTTATGAACATCCCATAGATCAAGAACCAGAGTATTGTTTGTTTGTTCCATAGCAGACAACTCCTTTCAGCATTTTCTCTATTGTGTCACAATGCGTCAGGTTTTGCTATATATAATATTTCATAAAAATACTCAAGATTCGATACTTGGAGCTACTGAATTTTTTCTCCTAACGTCCGTATAGCACCGGCAGGCATAAAGAAAAAAGTCCACCAGCCTAAGCCAGTGGGTAATATATTTACCGATTAGTATTTCATCACTTAGCAATAGTCTTCATATAATATCCGACACAAATTATTCATATTAAAAAGACTTTGGTCCAAGGATTTTCTATTTATTTCTATAATAAGTTAATATGAAACATATTTTATAATTATAGGGAGGTATTTAAGGTGAAAAAGTCATTATCAGCTCTTCTTTCTGCCGGAATCTTATTATCCAGTTTAGCGCCTGCTGCATCGGCCGAGTCAGTAATTGAGAATCAGCAATCCAATTACGATTCACAGTATCAACTTTCCCTTCCATCCTTTGCGACAGCTGCCACATCATCAAGTTGGAATACTACTTTAGCAAAAGGAAAGACTGCTAACAGTAAATCTTTTAAACTCGATAAAAGTTCAACAGTCACTATAAGCATAGACCAACACCCTACCAGTGGGAAAGAGAATGTAAAATTTAGATATACTCTTAAAACGGTTAGTGGAAATTCAGCTGGATCTTATGACGTTAATTATAATACTGGTGACAAATACGGGGACCCTGCTCAAAATTCATGGAAAAACGTTTTGCCTGGAACATATGTTATCGAAATAGTAAATATCGGTGATATTACAGGTTCATCTGATGGTGACGTGTATACCACAGCCTCGAATTAAATAAAAAAACTTACGGAAGCTTGGTACACGCAGAGCTTCCGTAAGTCTCCCAAACACTTAAGAATTTACTCTTTATCCGTGTAACCCTTGCCAACTTCCGGGTTGCTCACAATGCCCAACACTACCAGGATACCTAACACTGCATTTACCGCAGCCGTAATTTGATCATACTTTTCCGGTGCCAGCTGCTCCCCAAAGATCACCCCGACCGTTTGCACACCCAGATCCTTAATTGAGACAAAGTCCCCACTCAAATCCGAGTGCTTTGGCCTCTCGCACCACCTCTGACCAGTCTGCCATTCCGTCAGCATCACCATCGCGCTCCAGGTTGAACCCAATCGTCAATCAAGGCAGCCAAACCAACAACAAAAAGGACGGTGATTTTACGCACACCGCCCCAAAACATAATATCGCTGCTGACTATCTTAGTCTTAAACGCTCCTGCAACCCCACTGACGTAATCAGCTAGCATGAGCACAACAAGAAATTCTAATGGCTTTACATCCCCTCCCAACCAGCCCGCAGCCATTGCCAATAGCCCGGCCCCTGCGCTGGTTGCACCTGCGACAATCTCCCGGTTGCTCGATCCTATGGCCGCCGTGTAGACTGTAGTAACGATATTTTTACTATGATTGAGCATTCCCCCTGCTCCCTTCCTCAACATAAAACCCCCGGTCAGCGTCCGAGGGCAAAATAAAAGACACGCCTATTGAGACGTGCCTTTGCTGCGCAGTATGGTCCTTATGAACTTTGGGAAATTATTACTTATAGCTTTCATTTGCTAAAATAATAACTTGTTCCTCATTGGCGGACTTCCCTATTTGTTTCGTATTTTCAACCAATCGAAAAATATTATCACAACATTGCTTAGCACCCATTACTAATAAAGGAACACCAATAAAATCAATTTTTAATCCTCTTGAGAAGAACCCTCCGATTGACATCGGGATAGGCACCGTGGGTGAAGTATTAGAGAATATTATTTTTTCTTCAAAATGATGTTTACTTTCAATTAATAAGCTTAAGTCTCTTAATGCTGGGACTACAAGTTTCGATGACTTCCTACCGATTGTATAAACGGAGTCTCCATGTTCATCAATTCCGTGAAAAATAATCTTACCAAAATCATTTTTCGTCAACTTATTGAAAAATTTAACATCCAATATTTCCTCAGTAGTTAATTTCCGCTCAGACTGAGTAATTTGTTTTAAATGATAAGCTGCTGCCAAAGCTGTTGTATGTGTCCCACCATAATCATTATAGATATAAATCATAATATCATCCTTCATATTTTTTCTATTATGATTATTTCCATTTTTATATGATGTAATTC
Organism: Paenibacillus sp. FSL H3-0321; assembly: GCF_038002865.1. Lineage (NCBI taxonomy): Bacteria > Bacillati > Bacillota > Bacilli > Caryophanales > Paenibacillaceae > Paenibacillus > Paenibacillus sp. FSL H3-0321. Next base: position 1,435,609 of record NZ_JBBODH010000001.1, read on the forward strand.
GTTTAATTAATTTTAAACCCTAATTATAGGTAATTGCTCAATCAGTTTTATCAATTTTTTTCATTTGTAAAATTCACTCCTTCTAACTGTGTATGACATTGCAATTAGTTGATAGGGTTTCACCTTCATTACAATTCATGTTAGTCAAAAACCTATCCTCGTATGATCTCCTGGGGCAAAATAAAAACGCCTTAAATCGGCACTGTGCAGGTTTGCTTCTCACTAAGTTGATTCTTTCAACTTTTCTTTTGGTTCCGGTTCTTCTTTAGGTTGTATCGCGGCCAACATTTCACCGACTGCATGATCAACCTGTTGTAGGATTTCTTGCTGTCTTCCTGGGAAAAAGCTTAGAACCGAAATTATGGATTCGATAAGTTCATCTTCTTTACAACCACCAATGACATTCGCCTCCTCGTATAATAGATTTACGGTGTTTTGGACAAGAGCACCGTATGAAAAACTTGTTATCCTGCAAAGGATGTGGGATTATGAGCGTAACAGACAGAGGGCGCAGTAACTCCTCCTTGGGGTATAGCCTCGAACGAAAGAATTGCGCCTCTGTCCTTACGGTTAGATGCGAATGAGCTGGATAGCGTATAGCGCTGCATCATTTGACCGCTGTTGGCGCGGTTTCTCGTAAAATGTGCAACATTATTTTTACGATTCTCAGAGAAAACAGGCCGTATGAAGCCACGCCGCCCAAAAGAATGAAGGAGGAATTAACATGAAACTTTGTGGGGTATGCATCCTGACCGACAATGCGCCGCGCCTCGCTTCTTTTTATGAAATTGTACTCAAGGAGTCTCCGGTTGTAGACGGACAGCATTATGGATTCGACAGCGCTCAACTTGCTGTTTACAATCCGGGCAATGTGAACGTGGTCAATGACAAAAATATGTCTCTTATGTTTTATGTCCACGATGTCTTGGCTGAATATGACCGTCTAATGAAAGGAATCCCCGACATCGGCATTACCTCTCCACCTAAATGCAGACCGTGGGGCGCCTATTCTTTTTGGTTCCTTGATCCCGACGGAAATACGGTAAGCTTTATTGAGAAGAAAGACCTCGAAAGTTAATATTTCCTATTGACTTCTTATAGCTGGTCTTTCAGGCAAAAATAATAACCATCCAGTTATGAATGGTTACGCAATGCCGTTTTGCTTTTCGTATATTTTAATCAGCCATGTGTCATTCTGCTTGAACTGGATACCTCGGTCTTCTAAATCTCTATTAAGGGCATTGGCGGACTTAAATCCGATTTCCTTTGCAATCTCCGTGGCAGTATAAGTTTTGTTGACATGCATCAGAATGGCATTTGTACGTTCGGCTTGTATTCGCGCGGCCCGTTCTTCTTTGAGTTTGGTTAGCAGTTCAATGCCGAAGTCCGGGTTATTCAATATGTTGTCGATTACATTGTCCGTGGCGTAGATTCCATGTTTCTGAATCGGTGGAAGAATGTCTTTGTACAACCAATCTTGCAACGGCATTGCTTTGGGCTGGGCAGACTGTCCAAGAACGCGGTTAAGCGAAAGATTTGATATGAATTTTTCTCCTGTGTTATGCAGTTTTCTAACATCTTGATTCAGGATGTTAGAATTTCTAACGGTATGAATGTGTACTTCTTTACAAAACTTCAGCACATTGTTTGTCGCGGTCTCTCCTTGATACTCAAGCACAGTAGCCACATCTTTCGCACGGATCAGGAAGTCGCCTTTGAATTCAATATTAATGTCAGCCTTCGTGAGGATCATCACTTCATGCTGCCCTTCAAAGAAAAACATACTACTTTCACTCATTTTTAGTTCCTCCGTTCAATTTTGGACATAAAAATAAGCCCACGAGTTATCGAAGGCTTTCTACTATTAAGCTTATATGTGATTCGATGCTTCCCTGCTACGGATTTACTACAAATCACTATATCCCCAAATCTTTAAATTGCAATCACGCACGACAATTTCCCACAATACAAAATAAAGGCCCCTCCATAGGAGAGACCTTCTTAGTTATAAGGATATAGTTGTTTATATACTGTAGTACTACGGTTTATTGATGTTATTCACCAAGTTGAGCTTTTAACTCTGCAATCTCAGCTTTCAACTTTTCGTTCTCGGCATTAAGGCGCAGGATCTCACTTGCCGTTCTCTTAAATGATTCTGTAGATTATTGATTATCCTAATTATATCCAAGAGGCCCACGACATGAAAGAAAAATAATGAGCCCGTAAACGTTCCACCACCGCTATTCGCATTTGCTGGATTTCCGTGAATGTGATCAGGCAATGTTACGCTATGGGAGTGACTTGCATTCGCTTTTCCTGCTAATGCCGTCCATGTGGCATCGAGTTCTGAAGCTGTTACGATTCGATTTCCGGGTAAGTTCGATCCTATATAACTATCACCGTTCAGGGTTATGACCATTCCTGTAAGAGACAGGTAAAGACCACTGTCAATACGGATATCATTACCAGCGCGTATTTTTAACAGATGGCTATTATCTGATGACACATATGAAATGTATGCCTGATAACCACTGGAATTCACGAACTCGATCCGTCTGTCATTCTCTTCCCCAATCAAACCCATATACAGATTATTACCAATCGTGCCTGTAAGAGTAATCTTTCGTGCTACTACGTTTCCCTCCATGTCTACTCGAAATGGTGAATCATTAAAGTTGGCATTACCGGCTGCAAGGCCTGTATGGTTCAGTAGAATGATTTCATTCCCACTGCCAATACTCAGAGAATCGAAATTACCGATCTGTCCGACAATACGTTCTCCCATCACGCCGTCTGCTGTTACTGCTGCTTTCAGGGTCTGCCAGCCATCCGTAGAGATTCCAAGACCGGCTGATGTTAAACGCACCTGGCGTAATTGGTTAGTCTTGTCCTGAGCCAAAATCCCGCCTTCTGGTGGGTAGATCAATTCTGTTTTAGAGTTATTGATATCACGGACAGCCAACCGTGCAAACTCTTCAAAAGCAGCCGCCCGGATTCTACCTCCGCTGAAAAGATTCTGTACGGTGTTCTTGCTTTGCTCCAGCTCAGTTTGTATATCTCTTTCGTCACGCAGCATGACGTTAGCTACAGTGGCTTGTGCATGTTTATCCATAGAGTAAGGATACTCAGTTAATTCTATGATCCTGATAGGTTAGGCCTATAAGCTAATGATTTGACCGGACAAGTAAATAGCACAGCATGTACTTTCGCGGAGTATTGTAGAATACACCTTCTTCTAGCCAGGTCACCCAACCTATATTAAGCAGACTTACTATAGGTTATACTTATAAGCAATCATGTTCATTCAAGGAGCTTACTAATGGAACTAAGACAATTACAGTATGCACTGCAAATCGCGGCGGAACGGAACTTCTCCCGTGCTGCGGATAAACTGCATATCGCCCAGCCCTCGCTCAGCCAGCAGTTGTCCAAGCTGGAGAAAGAGCTTGGGGTCATGCTGTTTCAGCGCAATACTAGCTCGGTAGAGCTTACCCATGCCGGGCACAAGTTTGTGGAGCAGGCAGGAGCGATTATCGACGCCGTGGAGCTGCTGCGCCAGGAAATGTCTGATATTTCCCAGCTTCGTACGGGAAGCGTGGTGGTAGGCAGCATGCCGATCACCGGAGCACATCTGCTGCCCCATGTACTCCCTGTGTTCAAGCGGAAATATGCCGATGTGGAAATTACACTGCTTGAGGATTCTTCAATGAATCTTGAGAAACTGACTGCAAGCGGCCAGACTGATCTCAGCCTGCTTTCGCTCCCGCTGGAAATCCCCACTCTTGCTTACGAGGTGCTTGGTGAAGAACGGATTGATCTGGCCGTACCGCCGGAGCATCCTTTGGCTTCCCGAAGCACAAAGGGTACACGCACCTCTCTCGAAGAATTAAAGGATGAGCCGTTCATCGTGCTTAAAGAAGGCCAGGGGTTCCGCAAAATGACGGTGGAGCTATGCCGCGAAGCCGGATTTGAGCCGCGCATTGTGTTTGAAAGCAACAATATGGAGACGGTTCAATCCCTCGTAGCTACCGGAATGGGCGTTACACTCGTGCCACACTTTATCGCCCGTGCCCCGCGCAGCGAATTTGTGCCCGTCTATCTGCCGCTGGCCGAACCTGTGCCAAGCCGCACCCTGGTGATCGCGTACCGCAGGGGCCGCTATTTGTCCAAAGCCGCAGAAGCCTTCATTGGCACTTTCAAAGCAACCGTTGCCGGTCTGGCGGATGAGTAGTACAGAACGAAATGATTTTGTGTCCCTTTTAATTAGAAATGCCCTTTCGGCTCCGGCAAAGGAAACGAAAGGGTATTTTTTGTATTCAAGTATGAATAAGATCCTATCTTCAAGTCAGCTCAATACGAGCCACCCGCGATTTGCGCAAATTATGCTGGGTTATCAGACGGTTCTGATCATCCGTCATACGGGACATAATATTTGGAACTCCAGCTATTCCCGAAAAATATTAGTTCGTTCTCCCTTTGCAAACTGCACTTTACCGTGGTATTCTAAATGTCAAATAGTGAAACGTGCAGACGGGACCAGTAAGAAAATGTCTCTATCCGCGAGCAGAGAGTAAATTCCGGCAGGCTGAGAGAATTTACCGCGGTTGTCATTTCTGAATCCTACCCCCGAGCGGCCTGCCCCTGCAGGACGGAAACTCCCGTTATGAGAATGAAGTCGGATGAACCCTCATCAATGAAGGTGGTACCGCGGAAGTAATCAATGCTTTCGTCCTTTGCTAAGTCTTAGGATGGGGGCTTTTTGTCGTTTTCTGGGTTATCTATATTATTTTGTGAAGGAAGTGAAGAACAAATGACGACACGAATCGTAGTCAAAATCGGCAGCAGCTCACTTACCGGTCCTGAGGGCGGGTTGAACCGCTCCGCTGTGGCCTTCTTTGCTGCCGAGATTGCCGCACTCCGGCAGGGTGGCTGCGAGGTCCTGCTAGTAACCTCCGGCGCTGTAGCGGCCGGATTCCGCGGCATCGGCTACCTGTCCCGTCCGAAGCTTCTGCACGAGAAGCAGGCAGCGGCGGCGGTTGGACAGGTCCTGCTGATGCAGGCGTACCAGGAAGCCTTCGCGCAGCATGGAATACCAACTGCACAGATCCTGCTGACCCGCACCGATTTCTGCAGCAGGCGGGCGATGAACAACGCCGTAATGACGGTGGAAGAGCTGCTCCGCCAGGGTGCCGTACCGGTATTTAATGAGAACGACACCGTGTCTGTCGACGAGCTGAAATTCGGCGACAACGACACTCTCTCCGCTCTGGTTGCCAACCTGTTGAAGGCAACGCGTCTGCTCGTCCTCACGGATATGGACGGATTATACAGTGGAGACCCGCGCAAGCATCCTGATGCCGTTCGTTACCGGCAAGTGGAGGAAATTACGCCGGAGATTTATGCTATCGCGGGCGGTGCAGGTTCAAGTGTAGGGACAGGCGGCATGCGCTCAAAAATTGATGCCGCCAAGATTGCAACCCGCGGCGGAGTGCCGGTATTTATCGGCAGAGCCACCGAACCCGGCGATCTGGAGCTGGCAGCAACAGGCGAAGGCAAAGGTACGTATTTTGCCACCACGCTCTCTTCTCTGCCCGTCAAAAAACAGTGGCTCGGCTTCATGTCCACGCCACTTGGTTCCCTCTATGTGGACGACGGAGCCGTTGAAGCACTGCTCCACGGGGGCCACAGTCTGCTTCCCGTAGGGGTCAAGCGGATCGAAGGAAGCTTCCACTCCGGCGACGTTGTAGAAGTACTCGGTCCAGACGCCAAGCTGCTGGGACGGGGCATTGTGAATTATGATGACGCCCAGCTCCGCAGCATTCAAGGGCTCCCCAGCCGTGAGATTGTGCCGAAGCTGGGCGAAGTACACAGGCTTGAGGTCATCCACCGTGATGAATGGATTACTTTACGGTAACGTCCGGGTTGATGATTGATCCTAAGTAAGTCAACAATATGTTGATTCAGACTTAATAAAAGACGTTTCTGAACGCTTGGCTAATAAAACTTTAGGAGGAACGGATATGAGTGAAGTCGTGAATAAAGCCACATTGGCCAAAGAAACTACCGGTGTACTGGCAAGCCTGACTACCGGTCAAAAAAATGAAGCGCTGCTTGTAATGGCGGAGGCCCTCCGCCGCGAAGCTCAAGCCATAATTGCCGCTAACGGCGAAGATCTGGAACGCGGCCGGCTGGCCGGCACTCCAGAGTCCATGCTTGACCGGCTGGCCCTTGATGTCGGACGGATCAACAGCATCGCAGAAGGTCTGCAGCAAATCGCCGTGCTGCCCGATCCTATCGGCGACACGCTGGAAACCATCAACCGTCCGAACGGTCTCTCCATTGAGAAAATCCGCGTACCTCTCGGCGTGATCGGGATTATATACGAAGCCCGTCCCAATGTTACCGTGGATGCGGCCGGTCTCTGCCTTAAGACAGGCAATGCCGTAGTTTTGCGGGGCGGCTCTTCCGCCCTGTCCTCGAACCGCAAAATCGTTGAAGTGCTGCATACCGCCTTGGCCCAAACCGCGGTGCCGCCTGGTGCACTGCAGCTAATCGAGGACCCGAACCGTTCCTCCGTCGATGAGATGCTCAAACTTAACGGGCTGCTGGATGTCATTATCCCGCGCGGCGGAAGTTCATTGATCCAGAATGTTGTGCTCAACGCTACTGTTCCGGTAATTGAAACAGGTGCGGGTATATGCCATACTTATCTCGACGCAAGCGCCCGTCCTGATATGGCAGAGCAAATCAGCCTGAACGCCAAAGCCCAGCGCCCGTCCGTATGCAATTCCATGGAGACGCTGCTCGTTCATCGCGACTATGCCGTACAATATTTACCTTCCCTCGCGGAATCCTTCCGTACTGCTTCTGTAGAATTGCGCGGTTGTCCGGAAACGGTTGCCCTTGTACCTTGGGCACTGCCGGTTACTGCGGAGGATTATGCGACAGAATACAATGATTATATTCTTAACGTCCGGATAGTCAGCGGACTGGATGAAGCGCTGCGGCATATCGCCGAGTTCAGCACCAAACATTCCGAGTGTATTGTAACCGAAGAAACTGAACATGCAGCCCGCTTCCTGCAGGAAGTGGACGCAGCAGCTGTATACCATAATGCTTCGACCCGTTTCACAGACGGCTTTGAATTTGGATTCGGCGCCGAAATCGGAATTAGCACCCAGAAGCTGCACGCCCGCGGCCCGATGGGCCTGCCCGCGCTCACTTCATGCAAATATAAAATATATGGCTCCGGCCAAATCCGGAGTTAGTACAAAGAACAAGGGGGACTTTTAGCCATGTGTCAGCAACCCGCAATTCCACTAATCAATCATAAAATTGTTTTTTATGGCGCAGGCTCAATGTCAGAAGCAATTGTACGGGGCATGATTGCCCGCAATGTCATTGATTCCAACAATATCGTTATGCTGAACCGCAGCAGCAACGAGCGTTTGGCTGAGCTGCGCAGCCGTTACGGCGTGCTTGGCTGCAATGATCCGGAACAAAAAATGGAACATCTGCGGACAGCTCCAGTCATTGTCCTGGCAATGAAGCCCAAGGACGCTGCCGAAGCGCTGCGCGTATTAGGACCTGTGCTCTCACCGGATCAGCTGGTGATCTCCGTAATTGCCGGTTTGACCGTCCGCACGATTCATGGCCTGTTGGGCGCCCCTCAGCCTGTTGTGCGTACGATGCCCAACACTTCCAGTTCCATTGGCCTTGGAGCGACGGGAATTGTGTATTCCAAAGAAGTTAATGAAGAAGGACGCCGTACGGCGCTCAACATCTTTGAATCCGTTGGCATTACGGCTGTGATTGAGGAAGAACGGATGGAAACCTTAACCGGAATTTCCGGCAGCGGTCCGGCTTATATCTATTACATGATGGAAGCGATGATCGCTGCCGGCATCCGCGGCGGACTTCCACCGCAGCAAAGCACTGAGCTGACCGTGCAGACTGTCCTCGGCGCTGCGCGCATGGTGCAGCAGACGGGTGAGGAACCGGCAGCACTGCGCAAGAAGGTCACTTCCCCAAACGGCTCAACGCAAGCAGCCATTGAGGTGCTCGAAAAGGCCGATTTCTTCGAATCGGTCATAGCCGCAGTTAACCGCTGCGCAGAACGCTCACGCGAGATGGGTGTTGCGCTGGAGAAGGAACTGTCCTAAACTCCAGCCTGTGCAACTCAGGATTGCACAGAAGCCCGCGCTACTTCCTCAAGGAAATGGCGCGGGCTTCTTATTATTCAGCTTCTTCGAAACTTATCCACGCTTCGATTGTTGCAAACAACAAAAAAGAACCCTGCTGCTTTACTCCCAGCAACAGGGTTCTTCCGTTTGTGCCGCTATCTTCCACCACTGCGGAACTTCTGTGTATAGTTCTTAACATCCTCGGCGTTTTTCACCCGGTTGCGGGCCCATTCCAGCAAGATGCGGTCAATATAGCGGAAATGAACCTTCCCGGCGAATACCGATTCCTTTAAGGCAAGCAGAATCAGCTCTTCCGGGTACCGGTCCTGATCCACCCAGCCGGAGATTGTTTCACATTCCATCGGAGAGAGTGGACGGCCGAATTCCTTCTCGAAGATACTGAACAGACTGCGGCTCTCCTCAGCGGCCTTGCCGGGTACAGCGACAGCCGTTCTGCCGTATCCCCCGTCCAGAACGGGAAAACCGGTAGTAAAGCGGGCTGCCTCCCGTGAAGGAGCCGTGCCAGCGTTCTTATCCTCTGAAGCCTCTTTCGCAGCTTCAGCCAGATAAGCACCAAGCTTTGTATACATTCCAGAGAAGTTGTAGCGCTCATAATGGATATCTCTCAGCTCATCATTATCTTCGTCGATGCTGATAAACCCTTCCTTCATGAGCTTCTGCAGTTCTCCCGCTATGACAGCGATACTTCGGCCTGTTACAGCTTGCAGTTCCTCCAGCGAAGGAAAGTCGATCCCCTCTACCTGCCGGAACGACAGAAGGTGAATCAGCAGCATCGCCTCACTGCCGCTGAGATTCAGCTTCCGGTAATGCTTCAAGAGTGCATAAGGAATGATGGCCATTCCGTTCTGAAGACCAGCAGCCATTCCTTCGCCCCATGTACTCCATCCTTTGCCGTCCATGCACCAGCCCCCTTTATGCCCTTACGGGTAGAGACGGTACAGCGTACGAGGGAACGGTATCGTTTCTCGCACATGATCTAGACCACAAATCCAGGCCACTGTGCGTTCGAGTCCAAGACCGAAGCCGGAGTGCGGCACTGAACCGTAGGTGCGCAGATCCATGTACCATTTATAGCTATCCATCGAAAGATTATGTTCTTTGAAACGTTCCTCCAGCAATGCCGGATCGTCGATCCGCTGCGATCCGCCGATAATCTCCCCGTAACCTTCCGGAGCAATCATATCCGCACAGAGTACAACTTCAGGACGCTCAGGATGCGGCTTCATGTAGAAAGCCTTGAACGAAGCCGGATAATGCGTAATAAAGACAGGTTTGTCATTGGCTTCAGCAATTGCAGTTTCATGCGGCGCACCAAAATCGTCGCCCCAGGCAATTTCATGACCATTATCGTTCAGGAACTTAATCGCATCATCATAAGTAATACGCGGGAACGGCGCTTTGATATTCTCCAGCTTGGAGACATCGCGGCCTACCGCTTCCAGCTCAGCACGACAGTTGGTCAGTACCGATTGTACGATAAAGCTGATGAATTCTTCCTGAACTTTCAGACTTTCTTCGTGATCCGTGAAAGCCATCTCCGGCTCGATCATCCAGAACTCGATCAAGTGGCGGCGGGTCTTTGATTTCTCAGCACGGAAGGTAGGACCGAAGGAATACACGCGGCCCAGCGCCATTGCTGCAGCTTCCATGTAAAGCTGGCCACTCTGCGTCAAATAGGCATCCTCATCAAAATATTTCGTGTGGAACAGGTTGGTGGTGCCCTCAGCCGATGTCGGTGTCAGGATCGGCGGATCCACCTTTGTGAACCCGTTCTGATTAAAGAACTGCTGAATAGCGCGGATAATCTCTGCACGGATCACCAATACGGCCCGCTGCTTCGCGGAGCGGAGCCAGAGATGACGATGATCCATCAGGAAATCGATGCCATGCTCCTTCGGTGTGATCGGGTAGTTCTCTGTAAGATGCAGAACCTCGATGCCCGTTACGGTCATCTCATATCCCGATTGAGCGCGCGGCTCTTCGCGGATAATGCCGGTCACATACAAGGAACTTTCCTGGGTAAGGCTTTTGGCATCATCCCAGACCTGCTCAGGCACTTCGGATTTTACTACAACACCCTGGATATAGCCTGTACCATCCCGGAGCTGCAGGAATTGAATTTTGCCGCTGGAGCGCTTGTTGTTTACCCAACAGCCGATAACAACACTCTCTCCGACATGTTCATTAACGCGTTTAATTACACTCTTTTTTGCCATGCCTACGATCTCTCCTCTAGTTTAGCCGTTAACCCCTTGCACAATACGATAGGTATCGCGTGCAATAACAAGCTCTTCGTTCGTCGGTACTATAAGCACCTGCACCTTGGAATCAACTGTAGAGATGCGGCGCGGATCACCGGAACGAACCTTATTGGCTTCTGTATCCAGTTCGATTCCGAGGAACGTAAGCTGATTCAGCACTTTTTCGCGCAACAGGGATGCATTCTCACCCACGCCGGCAGTGAACACGATAACATCCACACCGTTCATTGCTGCTGCGTAAGAACCGATGTATTTGCGCAGACGGTATTCATACATTTCAAAAGCAAGCGTAGAGTTAGGCTCGCCTTTTTCTGCACCATCAATAATATCACGCATGTCACTGCTGATGCCAGAAATAGCCAGCAATCCACTATGTTTGTTGAGCATGGAATTCACTTCGCCTACGGACAGCTCTTCCTTGTTCATCACATAAGGAACGATTGCCGGGTCAAGATCACCGCTGCGTGTTCCCATCATCAGACCTTCCAGTGGTGTCATCCCCATGGAAGTATCAATAGAGACTCCGCCTTTAACCGCAGTAACACTGGCACCATTACCGATGTGACAAGTAATAATCTTCAGATCCTCGAGCGGACGGTCAAGATATTCCGCTGCAGCTTTGCTGACAAAATCATGCGAGGTGCCGTGTGCCCCGTAGCGGCGGACTTTGTATTTGTTGTAAAGCACTCTTGGGATAGCGTACATATAAGCCTTCTCAGGCATCGTTTGGTGGAAGGCTGTATCAAACACAACAACCTGCGGAACGCCGGGCATATTCTTTTCTGTAGCCGTAATCCCCATCACAGCAGCCGGGTTGTGCAGTGGAGCAAGGTCGAACAATTGACGGATCTTCGACTTGGCATCGCCATCAACCAATGAGGATTCCTTGAAGAATTCTCCCCCGTGAACTACACGGTGGCCTACGGCATTAATTTCTTCGATCGAACTGATTACGCCATGCTCGCTGTCTGTCAGGCAAGCCAGAACCTTGCGGATGGCGGTATTGTGTTCCAGAATTTCACTGACTTCAGTGACTTCCGGTTTGCCTGTTGGCTTATGGTTCAGAATGGAAGAATCCATCCCGATGCGTTCTACCAGCCCTTTGGCCAATACAGATTCATCTGTCATATTATACAGCTGATATTTCAAAGAAGAACTTCCTGAGTTAATTACTAATACGTTCATACACGGTCACCATCCTTGTCATACTTGAAGAAGCCTTCGCCCGATTTCATGCCCAGTTGTCCCGCACGCACCATCTTCTTAAGAATAGTCGATGGACGGTATTTCAGTTCCCCATACTCACGGAACATGTTATCCAGTGCGGCAAGAATCGAATCCAGACCGAAACGGTCAGCCATTTCAAGCGGTCCATACTGGAACTGATAACCGATGCGCATTGCGTCGTCAATATCCTCTGGGGAAGCGACACCTTCCTGCAGAACATGCATAGCTTCGTTAATGAACAAGCAAATGAGGCGCGAAGTAACAAATCCTGGGGATTCATAAATCATTACGCCTTTTTTCTCAACGACTTCGTCAACAAAAGCTTTGGTATCTTCAAAGGTACTGTCAGATGTCTTCAGTCCACGTACAATCTCCACAAGATCCACCTTACCTACCGGATGTATAAAATGCATGCCGATTACGCGTTCCGGGTACATTGTAGAGCTGGCAAGCTCCGTCAAGCTGAGCGTTGACGTGTTGCTGGCAAGAATAATGTGGCTCGGACACACTTGGTCGAGCTGATTAAATACTTTTTGCTTAGCTTCCAGATCTTCCGTAATTGTTTCGATGACCATATCACACGAGCTGAGCTCGGCGAAATGTGTCACTTTTTGGATGCGGCTAAGAATCAGTTTCTTTTCTGCTTGGGTAATCGCCCATTTCTCCAATTGCTTATCAAGACTTGTCTCGATCATTTCGTAGGAGTATTCCAGTCTTTCTGTGTTTTTCTCCACCAGCATTACATCAAGACCCTTGGCTGCCAGCATTTCAGCAATCCCTTGTCCCATTGTGCCACCGCCGATGACACCTATTTTTTTAAAATTCATAAAAAAGTCTCCATCCTTTCAGGTATCTATACTTTTGTATTGTACCTTGTCTGTCGTAAAAAATATGTAGCCCGACATATAATAATATCTTAGCATGTCTGAAAAGTAAAAAAAAATAACCGGCATAAAGAATTATGCCGGTAAAAGGACACTGTCACGAAATTGACAACGAAATTGCTCTCCGGAGAGGACTTCTTCCTTCATTAAAATGTCAAGAGAGTAATCAAATACATTTCTTTGCTTCTGGAGCAGGTCACGGGTACGAACCATGAGCTCATCCAGAATCTTGCTATTTTCCTTCATCAGCTCTTCTGTAGTTACCATTTCCAAGTTGGCGATCCCAAGTGACGTGAGTCCCGACTTCATCATGGTCTCGACAATATTAAGTGCCTGATCGAAATCGCCGCGTGAACCTGTGCTGCGGCCCCCATAATACATCTCCTCGGAAGCTGCTCCGCCAAGCGCGATCATAATCTGATTCTCCAGATAATCCTTGGTATACAAATACTGCTCGGTTTGCGGGTTGTGACGTACATAACCAAGTGCTTGTCCACGCGGAGTCAAGGTAACTTGGCTGACGCTGCCCGGACGCAGCAGCTCCGCCATAATAGCATGTCCAAGCTCATGGATGGCCACCCGCTGTTTCTCTTCATGATTGGTTTCACGGTCAGTCTTCTCGCCCATCATCACCTTGTCGATCGCCATCGCCAGATGGCGCTGCTCGACTTCGGTCAGATTCTCGCGCATCATATAAATCGCCGCTTCGTTCATGACGCTCTCCAGCTGTGCACCGGAGAAACCGTAGGCTTCCTCGGCGATCTTGTCTAAATTCACCTCAGCATGCAGCGGCTTATTCTTGGCATGCAGATCGAGGATTGATTTGCGGCCCTTCTTGTCAGGCATATCCACCTGGATATGACGGTCAAAGCGGCCGGGACGCAGCAGCGCTGAATCCAGCATTTCCTTGCGGTTTGTTGCCGCAACAAGCAGAATGCGCGGTGTATCATTGTTATAGATCCCGTCCATCTCGGTCAGCAGCTGATTAAGCGTCTGATCGTATTCACGCTGCTGGCCGCCCTCGCGTTTGCCGCCGATAACATCAATTTCATCAATAAAGATAATGGCGCTTTGTTTATTCTCTTTCACTGCACGGGTCCGGGCATCCTTGAACAAGTCACGGACACGTCCGGCACCGACACCGACGTACATTTCCACGAATTCACTGCCTGAAGCGGCAACGAACACAGAATTGGTATAATGCGCCGCAGCCTTGGCCATCAGCGTTTTACCGGTTCCCGGAGGGCCTGTAAGCAAGATCCCTTTAAGCGGACGAATCCCGAACTTGCTGATTTCTTCATGCCGGATCAGGAAATCAAGCGCTTCCCGCAACTCCTGCTTCGCGTTATCCTGACCGCCGATTTCTTCAAAGGTTAGTTTGGAAGGGCCATTCTTCTTACGTTTCTTGTCCCCGCCCGCATTCACTGTCAACCCGCCTCGCAAATGGGCGATCACCAGGAGTGCACAAACCATACCGGCTGCAATGATTACAGGAATAATGTTAATGCCCACAAAAGCCATAAATATCAGCAGGACCGGAACAAATCCGGCTACAATCTCTTTCCACCACTTAGGCATTGTTCCACACTCCCATCGTTGCCGCTGCACGCGGTAAAATGATGAACTTGCTCTCTTCACCGTTGCTCAGGCTCACATAGACGTTGTTGTCATCAATTTCAGTTGTCGCTGTTACATTCTTGTATTCCTGGAATTGCTCTTTCAATCCATCTAGTTTAGCAGGTATTAGTGTATACTTTTTGCTTTCCATTGCTTCTGCGACTGAGAACATGGCTTTATCCCAATATTCGTCCAGCAGTTCACTGGAGTGCTGATCAACATCCAGCTTAAGCGCCCGTCCATTAATAGCGGACTTGCCTTCAGTGTTCACATATTGCACCAGCTCGCGCAATTTCGTACCAGGTTTCAAATCCAGTTTCAAGGTTACCTCATTGCGGTTAATAGTAATATGTGAATGATTAACACCTTCATAAGCCGATACTATCTTATCAAGCGGCTCATGGACCGCAAATTGACGATAAGCATAAAAGCTGCCAAAGAGCAGTGCAGCAGACAACAGAGACGTTAGCAGTACAGGCACAAGATGCAATTTCAAGAAACGTCCTCCTCTCAAGTTGACCAAACCTAAATATATGAATTGCAATAAATAGCGTGTCTAGCGCTCATCCGAGACTGACATGCTCTTAAGCATGTCTTAATACAAATAGAAGTATATCACAGGTGTATATACGATTTCGCACGAAAGTGTGAATATATTTAAAATTTTTGATACTAATTTCTGGGCATTCCCATCTATTTTTGCTCCTTTATCGGCAAAAAGGGCCTGAATGATTAATCCATTCAGGCCCTTTTCTATTCTACTGATGTATTAATTTCTCCTGACATCGATATTGTTATTTGTATATACTTCTTTATGTACTCCTTATCATCAATAAACACCCACAGCATCCATAAATCCGGCGGCAAATGAAAGGACTGGCAAGACTATTTCAAAGGAAAGGATAATAAAGCCAAGAACCACCAGCTTTCTCCTTTTGTTCTTTCTCCCATATTTCACAGCTGCCAAGCCAACTGCTAGAGAAACCACATACACCGTTAACGTTAAAGAATCCATGCCCTTCCCCCATCATCAACTAATTATTATCTACTGCTTGTTACATTTTTTACAATTTTCTCGCCTTTCAAGAGTTCAGCCAGTGTGTAATATCTTGCACCCATGGCGTTCTTCTCCGGTTTGGGACGATGCTGCAGCAGAATAAGGTCAGTCCGGCTAAGATCATAGAATCGGTACATTTCTCCTGGATGATTAAATCCATAGCCCCCCTGAATTCTCTCCGTTATGTAAGTCTTGATTCTGGCAGCCAGCTCATGCTGAATCCCCTCAAGAACCGCATCCAGCGATGGAGTGAATGGATCAAGAACCACGATATCATCAATTTTGTACAGGCAATGCATTTCTCCGCCCCCGCCGGAACGAAAAGTGATAAACAATGGTGTTTTGTAAATATACCCTTTTGCACTGTTCGGACAAGCGTGAATACAATGTTTATAAGTCAGCTCATGCGTTTTACCAGCCGAAACGGATAATACCTCTACCTCATAATACTTCATGCCCTTCGCCACCCCATGAATAAAATCAATATATTGCTTGGCAATGATGGTATCTTCGCCCGATTTTTTCTCACTTCTAATCATCTCATTGATCAGTTCGACGATATCTGTCCATTGCAGACTTAAAAATTGATAACCAGTATCATATATCAGCTTGTATTTAGTTAAGGTGACGCCATAGACTGGCACACCCGCATCATGGGGAAAATTGTTCGGATCCAAATAGGCGGCAAGCTGGCTGCACACTTCCTGAGCTTTTGCATACAGCCCTGCGCTCTTTGCTTCGATCACAATAACCAGTTTTTTGCGGTTTCCCTGGAACAAGGACAACGTAATATCGCGCCTTATTTTATGTACTCCTGCCGCAAGCATTTCTGCGTCCACCTGAACAAAATCATAATCTTCTTTGAAAGCCGGAGTGTCCCCGGGGTTCCGGCGGTTTAACTCTCTTAGCAGCAACCGGATCAACTTTGGATACCTTGAAAAAAGGTAGGCAAGCCCTTTCGTTTGTTTGGTCTCCGTATCCCCGTTTATCAAATCAAAAAAGGTAGATTGGTAGTCCGTTCTGCCTTCCTGGTAAAGCCTCATCATCGTTTTCAAACGTATCTCTCCACCTGTTCAAGGAACATGTAATTTAATCCTCAGAATCACTGTTTCATTCCAATGATAATATAAATTTTACAAAATGTCAGAGTTATCCTTTATAAAAAACCGCCTTAAAGCAAAAAAAGCGGACCAGCGCTGTCCGCTTTGTCCGCTTTTTTTGTTATTGCAAGCCTGCCTCTACTTACTCGGCAAAGTATATCCATCACCGATTGCTGTACCATCCGCAAAACGAAAGAACTTGTAATAATAACGTCCTTCCTGCTTGTAAAAAAGCTGCCAGGCATATTCTCCATTATATACACCCGGAAGCAGCCGTTTAATATCGATGCCGGGCAGCTGGGAGGCTATAATGGAGCGGATTTGCTTCTCCGAGGTTCCTTTGGCCAGCTCTTCCGCATAAACTCCGTTATCGCCGCCGGCCGGCTTGCCGTCCACGGTGAACCGTACCCACACCATCAGATCCGTACCGGCTTTATTTTTCCCCGTCAGCACCCAGTACACCGAATTTTCGTCCCATACCGATTTCTGCGCCTTGGATATCTCAGTAAGTCCCGCCCGGGTCTTGGCAACTTCTTTGGCCGCGCTGCGTTCATTCCATTGGTCCTTCATGATATAGGCATAAAATTGGCTTAGACCGAACAGAATGAGCAGAAACAGAGCGATCCCCAGCAGAAGCCATTTTTTCCTTTTCCTCAAAATGCAGCTTCCTTTCCTTAATATATGAAACGTTATAAATTCAACTGCGGCGGCAGTCGTATTAACGCTTCAGCAGCCCTTCAAAAGTTTCTTGCGCCTTGCGGCGGATTTTTTCCTCGTCCAGCGTCAGGCACTGACCATGCTTCACAACCTGCTTGCCGTTCACCCAGACATGCTCTACATCCTTGGCGCTGGCCGAATACACAGCGTGGGAGAGCAAGTCGCTATGCGGCAGTAAATGAGGCTGGTCGATATCAATTGCAATAAAATCAGCCTTCATCCCCGCTGCAAGACGTCCGACCTGGTTCAGGAAGACCGATTCCGCCCCGTATTGCGTGGCCATCAGCAGCGCTTCCGGTGCCGGAACTGCGGTAGGATCGCCGCTGACTCCCTTATGGATCAGTGCTGCAAGCCGCATTTCCTCGAACATATCGAGATTATTGTTGCTTGCCGCCCCGTCCGTACCCAGCGAAACTTTGACTCCGGCTCTCAGCAGCTCAGGCACCCGTGCAACCCCGCTGGCCAGCTTCAGGTTACTTCCCGGGTTGTGGGATACACCCACCTTGTGGCGGGCGAGGATTTCGATCTCCTCATCGTTCAGGTGGACACCATGGGCGATTAAGGACGGGCGGGTGAACATCCCCAGCTTCTCCAGGTGCGCTACAGGACGCAGGCCGTAATCAGCGGCATTCTGCTCCACTTCACGCAGCGTTTCCGACATATGCGTATGCATCGGCAGGTCCAGGTCATGTGCCGCCTGCACGAACCGCATGAAAAAGTCCGGAGGACAAGTATACGGGGCATGCGGTGAAATCATGGATGTAATTCTGCCGTCAGCCTTGCCGTGCCAGTTGCGGGCGAACGCAACAGCTTCCGCAAGCTTCTGGTTCTGCACCTCTTCAGGACATAGACCAATAACACCTCGCATCAGCACCGCACGGATACCGGAATGTTCGACCACCTCGGCCACCCGGTCCATATGATCATACATATCCAAAAAGGTGGTTGTGCCGCCTTTCAGCATCTCCAGAACGGATAAGGAAGTGCCCCAGTAGACATCATCTCCGGTAAACTTCTCCTCCATCGGCCACATTTTCTCCTGCAGCCAGGCTTGAAGGACCATATCATCCCCGTAGCCGCGCAGCAGCGACATCGCAGCATGGCCATGGGTGTTGACCAGACCCGGCATGAACAGCAGCCGGCTGCCGTCGAGCGTCACTGTGCCTTCTTCAATAACGGGCTTCTCTTCCCCTATGTATGTGATCAAATCATTTTCTATAGTCATATAACCGCTCAAGACAGGCTTCTCGCTTCCGGGAACCAGAAAACGTCCGTTTGCAATTACCATCTTATTGCTGCTCATCTGTAATTCCTTCCTTTCCATCATGTAAATAATACGCCAGACTTTGCAGGTCAGTCGTAAAGTCGGCAGCATGAATCCGGATGGTTGCAGGTGTCTTCAGAATGACCGGTGCAAAATTCAGGATCGCCTCGATGCCCGATTCTACCAGAATATCAGCCACATTCTGTGCTTCGCTGTCCGGTACAGTGATGATCCCGATCCGGATTCCCTGATCGCGGATGGTCTGACCCAGCTCTTCCATCGGCTGTACCGTAAGAGAGTTGATCTTTTGTCCAATCTTGGGAGCGTAAGAATCAAATACAGCGGTGATTTTCATAGTATCCTTCAGATAAGCATTGTAATTGGACAAGGCATGACCGAGGTTACCGGCACCCACCAGGGCCACGTTGATTTGTTGATCCAGTTTCAGAATGTGACGGATCTTTTCGATGAGATAAGACACGTCATATCCAATGCCTTTTCTGCCGAAATCACCAAAATAGGCCAGATCCTTACGAATCTGTGCCGGATTAAGGTCCAGCTTCTGCCCGAGTTCCTGAGAAGAAACGGTTGAGATTTCACGCTTTTGGAGATCGTTCAGGAAACGCAGGTACACTGGGAGTCTGCGTACGACGGCCTCCGATATTTTATCCGATTTCATGTTTTCTCCTCCTAATTTAGAATTGCACTGACGCGATATCATATGACAACCACGTGCAGTGCCCGCTCCGCGAACGGGACACAGCCTATGGTACAAAGAGATGGAAAAATTCATAAACAATGACAGATTAGGAAACGCCGCCCTCTTCAAGCCATTCCGCAATCCGCGGAACCATCTGATCGGTAAGCATGTGCTCCATCTTCGGACCAGGGAGTGAATACAGGAAGTACTTCCCGTAATAAGCTTCGATGACCCTGGTATCATATACAATAACAATTCCCCGGTCCTGCGCAGTGCGGACCAATCGTCCAAAACCCTGTTTGAACCGGATCACTGCTTGTGGAACAGACATTTTCATAAAAGGATTCTTCTTCTGGGCCTGCAGAAGCTCCGCCTTTGCCTCGGCCAGCGGATGATTCGGCGGCTGAAACGGCAGCCTTACAATCGCAAGACAGGTCAGCGCCTCGCCAGGGATGTCGACTCCTTCCCAGAAACTGCTTGTTCCAAGCAATACCGATGCAGAGCTGTCCTGAAAACGCCGGATCAGCTTGCTGCGGCTGCCTCCTTCCACACCCTGGCCCAGAACCGTAATGTCCTGGGAAGCCAAGGCCTCTTTCAGCGGATCATAAACCTGGCGCAGCATTTTGTAGGAGGTGAACAGCACCAGCATCCGCCCCTTGGTCGCCGCCGCCGCTTCAGCCAGCGAATGCACCAGCTTGTCTACAAAACGCGCATCGCCTACGCTGCCCTTAACACTGGGGAAATCGCGCGGGATGACAAGTAGCGCCTGTTCACGGTACTTGAACGGTGAAGGCAGCAGCGCTGTCATGAGTCGCCCTTGCTCTGAGGCTTCAGAAAGACCAAGGTTGTCAATCATGAACTGAAAGGACTTGTCGACCGATAACGTGGCCGAGGTCAGCACTATGCTCTTCTTCTTGTCGAAGAACAGATCCTTGAGCTGGCTGCTTACATCGACAGGCACGGCGTATAGCTGAAGCGACTTGCCCCGGTAGTTGCCGCTCCCTTCCATCCAGTACACGATATTATCGTCACTGAGACCCATAAAGAAACGGATTTGTTCCCGGATGGATGCCAAATCCTTGAACAAGCCTCCGATATCGGTCACCAGGCTGTCTGAAGACGACTGACTCTCCGTATCGCGCATCTCGCTGAGCATTTTGTCACCTCTGCGGATGATGTCGCTCAGGGCTAAGTGCAGCGTATTCTCCAGCGCCGCCAGCTCTTCCCAATCTTTGGGCTTGCTGCCGGGAAGCAGGCGTGTGACCAGCTGGCCGGCTTCACCTGCCGCTGCATCGCTTCGTTCGGGCAATAGACCGAACAGCTTGTCGCTCAGTGTATCCCAAGTTTCCTTTACGGTAAGCAGATCGGGATAGATTTTATCGATTACGCCGCTCCACTCCGAAGCCTGCTCACTGCCCGAGGACTGCAGAGTCTGGCGCAGTGCCGGCAGCTGGCCGCTGCGGCTGTCTTTATACAGCCTTGTAAGCGTATGAGCTACCGTGAAATACTTCATTTGCATACCCAGATGCTTGCCGGCCACATCCTCCAAATGATGGGCCTCGTCAATGACAAGATGCTCATAAGCCGGAAGCAGCTGGTGCCCGGCCTTGACGTCTGCGAATAGCTTAGAGTGATTGGTAATGACCACATCGGCAATCCCTGCTTCATGTTTGGCCCGGTGGTAGTAGCATTTGCGGAACCACGGACAGGAACGGCCCAGACAGGAATCGGTATCACTGGCTACCGTCTCCCAGAAATCCCCGCCGCGACCGCTCAAATTCAGCTCCTCATCGTCACCCGATTCCGTCTGGGTCAGCCATACGATCATTTGCGCTGCCGTAAGCGCTTCTTCCCGGGGACTTACGAAGTCCTTTTTATTTATTTTATGTTCAAACTTGCGCAGACACAAATAGTGCCCTCTCCCCTTGAATATCGCAGCCTTAAACGGGAAAGGCACAACACTGGTCAGAAGCGGGATATCGCGTTCGCGCAGCTGATCCTGAAGGTTGATAGTATGGGTGCTGACCATAACCTTCTGTCCGGTACGAACGCTCTGATAAATGGCCGGCAGCAGATAACCGAGCGATTTGCCGGTACCCGTGCCCGCCTCGATCAGCAGATGCTTGTCCTCCTGAAGGGCCGTATTCACTTCGCCAATCATGATCTCCTGGGCTTCCCGGCTCTCATATTGCGGAAGCGTATCCTTAAGCCGTTTGGTTACCTCTGCCATATAATCCTCAAAGGATACATTCTCCACAGGATTGCCAACACCTTCTTCTCTTGGAGGCGCCAGCTCAGTCCAGTCGCCTACAGCCAGTGCAAGCTGACGGTGAAAATTCAGCTCTCCTTCCGGCTGGAAGGTCTCCATCTCGCGCTCCCGCAGCAGGCCGTCAAAATACCAGGCCAAGTCACTGTCTTCATCGGCAAACAGCTCGTTAAGCCGCTGAATGGTCAGCAGAGGCAAACTATACAGCTCTTCCAGACATTTAAGCAACACAATCGCTGTAGCTTCTGCGTCACTATCCGCCTGGTGCGGACGGTCATGCGTGATGCCAAAATGGTTACTTACCGCACCCAGCTGATAGGTCGTAAGGGACGGAAAGCATATTTTAAGGAAATCGATCGTATCCAGAATCCGTCCCTGAAACGGCAAATAGCCGCAGCGGTCTAAAGCATTCTGCAAAAAATGGAAATCAAAAGCAACATTATGTCCAACAAGCACTACATCGTCAAGCAGCGGGACGAGCTCCATCATCATCTCATCCAGCTCTGGCGCATCCTTCACATCTTCATCGGTGATGCCGGTCAAGCCCGTAATAAAAGGAGGAATCGGTGTTCCGGGCTTGACGTAAGAACCATACACCCGGGAGATGGACCGGTCTTCTTCTATAATGGCAAGGCCAACCTGGATGATCTCACCCACAGATTGGGTTCCCGTAGTTTCAAAATCAAGCACGGCAAATTTCATTATAAGTTCTATTCCCTTTCACTTGAGACTCTTTATCAGCATAACAGAAGTTACGAAAAAAGGCGATGCACACCGCTTGTTGAAGTGGATGCATCGCTTAAATGAGTGGGCTATGATTACAAAAGCGAAACAAGCTGATTTCCGAATTGCAGCTTTCCTCCCCGCCTGCGGCAGACCTCCAGATTGACATTCGGTTCCGGGAGTGCCGGGTCATGAAGCAAAGAAAGGCTGAACAGCTCCCTTGCCTCATTGAAGCGTTCCTGGGAAGCTCTGATGCACCCCAGCGCATTGTAGATCATCGCCTTCAGCTTGTTCTCGCGAATCAGCGCAAGCATATGATCCAGATGCCCCCATGCGGTCTCCCCGTCGCCCTCCTGCAGATAGGCCATGGCCAAATACAGGCGGGCCGCCAGACTGTCGGGGTGCTGCGCAATAACTTCCTTAAATTGATCAATACACTTCCGGTACATCAACAGCTTGTAGTAGCCCTGCCCTCTGACAAAAGAATCCATGGCAAGCTCTGGCGCTTCCTGCTGCGGTATCTCTTCGTCCGGCTGTGGCGGAAATTCCGCGTGTTCCCGGAAATGACTCAGCTTCTCGGCAAAGGCGAGCCACTCGTCCATAACCTCATCACTAAGCCGGTGAAGCATATTGTACTTGCATAAAAGATCATCCCGGCGGGTACCCTCCGAAGTAGGGTAATCCGTGGCGATCTCCTGAAGCATCTTATTCATCTCAGCAAATAATTGTTGAAACATGGGACATCCCCCCCTTACTGAAAATGAAATCAGCCTAAGCTTGCCTGCCTTCATTTTTCGCAAGTGGGGGGCTCTTCATCCCTGCCATTGATTACATGGCTTAGGTCCGGTGATTAAGCAATCGTAGCATGAATCTCATGATCGGCCAGCTTCACCGGCTTGTTCTCGCCATCGACAAAAACTACAGTTGGTTTATGCCCTGCCAGTTCTTCGGCGGACAGCATCGCGTAGGAGATGATGATGACAGTATCCCCCGGCTGAACAAGCCGGGCCGCCGCTCCGTTCAGACAAATGACGCCGCTGCCGCGTGGTCCCGGAATGACGTAGGTTTCCAGCCGGGAGCCGTTATTGTTGTCGACAATCTGTACCTTTTCGTTCTCGAGCAAATCTGCTGCTTCCATCAGGTTCTCGTCGATGGTGATACTGCCCACATAATTCAAATTGGCTTCGGTAACCGTTGCCCGGTGTATTTTGGATTTCATCATATGTCTAAACAAGGGTCGCAACCTCCTTGGGATTAAATACATTATTGTCAATCAGACGGGTTCTGCCAAACTTCACGGCAAGTGCAATAATGATTTCGCCGTCAGCATCACTCAGCAATGAAGCACCATCTAGCGTCTCCAGGCCCGGGAAGGTCAATATTTCCGCATAATCAATGACGGCAAGCGGAGAAGCTGAAATGACTGACACCAGCAGTTTCCGGGCATCTTCAACCGTCCGGACCTTACCTTCTTCCATGGCTTGGCGAACTTCACGCAGCGAACGGGACAATACCAGAGCCTGGCTGCGTTCCTCTGCACTTAAATACACATTGCGTGAGCTAAGCGCGAGTCCGTCGCCTTCACGGATGATCGGGCAGGCCACGATTTCAACATTCATATTCAGGTCAGCTACCATCCGGCGCAGAACCGCCACTTGCTGGGCATCCTTGAGTCCGAAAAAGGCGTAATCGGGCTGTACCATATTGAACAGCTTGCTTACGACTGTGGTGACTCCATCAAAATGCCCCGGGCGGGATGCCCCGCACAGCTGCGTGGTCAGCGAAGAGACCGATACCTGGGTGCGGATCGGCTGCGGGTACATCTCTTCCACACCGGGAATAAATACGATGTCGGCTCCTTCACGCTCCGCAAGTTCCAAATCACGCTGCTCGTCACGCGGGTAAGAGGAAAAGTCCTCATTGGGCCCAAATTGCAGCGGATTAACAAAAATGCTCATCACTACCGTACTGCTCATTTCCCCTGCCCGGCGCAGCAGGCTTGCATGTCCCTCATGCAGGTATCCCATGGTCGGCACAAAGCCGATGGGAGTATGCCCGCCCTGACGCATATATTCAAGCGCTTCACGCAGCTGTTCAATCGTTCTAACGACTCTCATCTTATTTCGCTCCTTTTCCGGCAGCGCCGTATAAAGATTCCAATACAGTTTCATCCGCATTAAATACATGATTCTCCGCCGGGAAGGAACGGTTCTTCACTTCCTGTACGTAGCTGCCGATTCCCTCACGGATCAGGCTGCCCACATCAGCGTAGGTCTTGACGAAGCGCTTCTCCCGGTAAGGTGAAGCATATTGCAGCAGATCGTGGAAGACCAAAACTTGTCCGTCGCAGTAACGGCCTGCGCCGATCCCGATGGTCGGAATGCTGACCGCTTTAGAAATCGCCTCCGCTACTTCTTCTGTAACCAGTTCCAGCACAATGCCGAAAGCCCCGGCAGCTTCAAGCCCTTTGGCCTCATCCATCAGCCGCTGCGCATCCTTCGCGTCCTTGCCTTGAATCCGGTAGCCGCCGATCATGTTGACCGACTGCGGCGTCAGACCGATGTGGCCGAGCACCGGAACACCAGCCGCTACAACGGCAGATACGGCCCCGCAGATTTCCAGCCCGCCTTCCATTTTAACGGCTTGCGCCCGGCCTTCCTGCATCAGTCTGCGCACACCGCGCAGCGTCTCGTCAATGCTGCCGTGATACGTCATAAACGGCATATCCGCCACAATGAACGTATTCTGCGCACCGCGCGCCACGGAACGTGTGTGATAGACCATATCGTCAATCGTTACCGGAAGGGTTGTATCATAACCCAGTACAACATTCCCGAGCGAATCACCGACCAGAATCAGATCGATCCCCGCTTCTTCGGCCAGCAGGGCCGAAGGATAATCATAAGCGGTCAGCATGCTCAGCGGCACACCGTCCGTTTTCATTTTTTTCATTTTCACAATATTCAGTGCATGTTTGTCTGCCATGTGCTCCCATTCCCCTTTTCGTAGTTAAAATACGCGTAAACGCGCAAACAAAAAAACCTTTTAGCATGGTCCGCTAAAAAGGTCCGAAGGGCAAAAAAGAGTCACTCGCGATCGTCCCTTCTGTCTCGGTCCTTACGGCTCAGAGCAGAATCCAACGTAACCGTGGAAATACAGTTATGAAGGTGAATCCGAAAAGCAAATTGCTGTTGTATAGCTTGCTTGAATGAGTACAGCTCGACCCTGCGATACCGTCTCTGAGCATATTATAACAAAATCCGCAGTTAATTACACCAAAAAAATGTGACAAGGCATGGAACCCTTGTCACTGGATCATTTCTATTTCACCTGACAATATGCAGGTAATATTCCCGGCAGCATCCCTCAGCAGCAGCCCGCCGCCGTCATCCAAACCGACCGCAGTGCCTTCGCTGCGTCCCTCGGGTGTATTAAAGTACACCTGGCGCCCCAAGGTGACCGACATGGATTCCCAAAGCTCACGAACAGGCTTAAAGCCCCGTTCTATGTAAAGGGTGTACAAAAACTCCAGCTCGGCCAGCACCGCTTCCGTGAGTTGCTGGCGGTCAACGGGAATGCCTCCCCCTTCGATCAGCAGCGAAGTGCCGACACCATGCAGATCATCCGGATAGTCGTCCTCCGTCAAGTTCACTGCAATGCCGATTCCGGCGATGCAATAATGAAGCCCGCCTTCCCGGAGCGAAGATTCCAGCAGGATTCCGCAAATTTTGCGTCCGCCTGCCAGCAGATCATTTGGCCATTTGATGCCGGCCTGCACGCCGCTGATCTCGCGAATGGCGCGGCAGACGGCCACGCCAGCCAGCAGCGTCAGCTGCGGCGTCAGTGACAGCGGAAGATTAGGGCGCAGCACCACACTCATCCAAATGCCCTTGCCGCGCGGCGAATGCCACTTTCTGCCCATCCGCCCGCGGCCGCCGGTCTGTTCCTCGGCGATAATAGCCGTTCCTTCCGGAGCGCCGTTTTCGGCGAGCCTCTTGGCTTCCTCCTGCGTAGACACCACCGTTTCCAGCCGCTGTACACTTCGGTTCCAGCCCGAAACAAAAGTATCTCTGTTCAGCCCGGAAAGCCCCGGCGTTTCATCGCTATTCATCGTTATCCATCCTTTTTGCTTCCTGAAGCAATGATTGTTTATCGTTGGCAATATCTCCAGCCGCTACAGCCTGCAGCAGCGCATGCAGCAGCTCTCCCAGCCAGGGGCCGGGACGTTTCTGCAAAGCTTCGGCCAGCTCATTGCCTGTCACCGCAAGCTCTGCCAAGGTCTGCAGCGGCATTGATGCGCTCCAGGACCGCAGGAGACCCGTGGAGAGCGCCGGCGCTCCAGATGGCTGCACAGCGGCGTTATCCGTCTTAGGCTCTGATTGATCATCCTGCTTGACCAAGCGGCTGCCTAACCCTGACATGGCCACATCCAGCTGCACAGCTGCTCCGGGCCCGGATTTGGCCAGGCCAAGACGCTGCTGATAGGAGGCGGCCTCCGGCACCGCCTCCAGCAGCGTCAGCCACCCTTCGGCGGCTGACGTGCCCAAGGCCAGCACGGCGGCGATCCAGCGCCGCCGAAGCGCCTCGGTGCCGCCCGGAGATTCCGGCGGCACCTCTGCAAGCGCTGCGGTCCAGGCTTCGCGGACACGCAGCACCGAGGTGACGGCGCTGCGCGTCGCCCCCGGGAACGTCCATGCCCGCATCAGGTCGTCGGCCTCAGCGGCCGGCGTCTTCAGGGCATGCAGCAGGAGCGCCCACCGCAGGAGGGCGCCGGGCAGTTCCCCGATCCCGGCTAGCAGGGCGGCGGCTGCCGCCATGTCACTGCCGGTCCAGGGGAACGGGGCTTTGCCGCGCGGCAGCAGGCCGCTACGCGCGAGAAGACCGAGGCCGCGCGCGGGATGCGGCCCCTCTATCATGCGCTCCAGCTCCGCGCGGAGACGCTCCACGGCAATATGCGCCAGCTTGTCACGCTGGCGCAGCAGCCCCCGCCACGTATTCTTGGCGATGGCGAAGTCCAGCACAGACGCGAACCGCACGCAGCGCAGCATGCGCAGCGCGTCCTCGTCAAAGCGTTCCTCCGCCGTGCCCACACAGCGGATCAGGCGATGCTCCAGGTCAGCAGCTCCGCCAAAAGGATCGACCAGCTGCCCATCCAGGCCGCAGCAGATGGCATTGATCGTAAAATCGCGCCGCCGCAGATCCTCCTGCACATCGCTTACAAAAAAGACGTGCTCCGGGCGGCGGTGATCGGCATAGCCGCTCTCCGTCCGGTACGTTGTTACTTCAAAGCTATATCCATCCTGCAATACAGTAACCGTGCCGTGTGCAAGCCCGGTCGGGACACAACGTGTGAACATGGCCATTACTTCTTCCGGCAGTGCCGAAGTCGTAAGATCCATATCATGCACAGGTCTGCCAAGCAGCTCATCACGGATGCAGCCGCCGACAAAATAAGCCTCACGGCCGTCTGCAAGCAGGGTGGCAATCACTTTGCCTGCCGCCTCTGCCATGCCGGATGGTGCCATTTTCCATTCCATGAAGCACCCCTTACCCCCGGACTTTATCCAGTCCGAGCACCTTGCGCCCAAGCACACGGTAATAAATATCCTCATATTGATTCGTAATCATGTCTCTGCTGAAATCGTTGCAGGACCGCTCCAGACAAGCTCTTCTGAATTGCTCTATCATGTCCTCATTCGAGAGCAGCTGAACGGCATATTTAGCCATGGCGGCCGTATCACCAATCGGAGCCAGGAACCCGGTTTTGCCATGCTGAATCAATTCGGGAATGCCGCCAGCCTGCGAGCCGATTGTCGGCACACCGCATGCCATCGCTTCCAGGGCTACAAGACCAAAGCTTTCCTTCTCGGAAGGCAGCAGCAGGAGGTCGGCCAAGGAAATGACCTGGGCAATATCATCCTGCTTACCGAGAAAGCGAACCTTGTCTTCCAGACCCATCTCATTGATCTTTGCCTGAATCTTCGGCAGATCGGGCCCTTCACCCACCAGCAGCAGCTTGGCGGGCAATTCACGGCTCACCTTGGCAAAGATATCAACCACATCACCGACACGTTTGACTGGACGGAAATTGCTGATATGCATCAGGATTTTCTCATTCGGTGAAGCAAAATCCCCCCGCAGATCGGACACGTCACGCGGATAATACACGCGTTTATCGACAAAGTTATAAGTCAGGTCAATATCGCGGGTAATATCCAGCACACGCCGTGTCTCGTTGATCAGATCCAGCGACACCGCCGTCACCGCATCACTCTCATTGATGGCGAGACGGATCAAATCCTTAAGCGATTCATCCTGGCCAAGTACAGTAATATCGGTACCATGCAGTGTCGTTACCACTTTGATGTCATTGCCTAACATCTGCTTGGCAAGGAACGCGCAGACCGCATGCGGCACCGCATAATGGACATGTAATAAATCCAGCCCCTGCATCTTGGCGACCTGAGCCATCTTAGTAGCCAGCGCCAGATCGTAGGGGGGATAACGGAAGACATAATAATCGTTAACTTCTACCTCGTGGTAAAATATATTTTTCTGAAACGTACCAAGCCGGAACGGGATACTGTGTGTAATAAAATGGACTTCATGGCCTTTCTCGGCCAACAGCTTGCCCAGTTCAGTTGCCACTACACCCGAGCCGCCAAGAGACGGATAACAAGTGATGCCTATTTTTAGCCGGTCCATAGCTCCGCCCCTTCGATAAACTTATGTTATGTTAGTACTTTTAGTAATGACATGAGTTAATTATAGTTGTTCATCGGGCTGAAATAAAGCTTTGTGTGTTTAACGGCCTCCGGCGGTGAACATTTCAACGGCATGCGGCACTTTACTGGCGAAGCCCTCCGCATAAGGAATAAACCTGCGCTGTCCGAGCAGCATATCCCGCGAACGAACACGTTCGATATAGCCTTCATTAAGCGGGGTCGAAACTACATCCTCACCCGGTGCTTTCTCGAATTGCGAACGGTAGCTGGATAGCGCCTGCTCTTTAATGCTGTATTGTGCAGTTACATCTACGATAAGATCACACCGTCCGAGATCGTTAATGAAGTAAAAATAAAGCAGCGGTGCCGCTACCGCAGGCTTGTCCGGCATATATTTGCGCAGCTTGGCATTAAACACAGCCTCTTCCACCAGCTTGCTGCAAGCAATATGGTCAGGATGGCGGTCTTCCCAATAAGGTGCAAATACGATGTCCGGTGCGAATTTGCGAATTTCTGAGGTCACCGCTGAGAGATGCTCCTCTGTCAAATAGAGTCCCCGGTCAGGGAGCCCCAGATTCGTGCGGAGTGAGGCACCGAGCAGATCAGCGGCCTGCTGAGCTTCCAGCTTGCGCCGTTCCACGGTTCCGTTCGAGGACATTTCCGCTGCGGTCAAATCGCATAGGCCCACTTTCAGGCCGGCAGCAGTATGTTTGGCGATGGTTCCAGCCATGCCGATCTCGGCATCATCGGCATGAGCGCCGAATACTAGGATATCCAGCTTCATTATTCGTCCACACCCGGCTTGTACTTATGTACCAGCTCCCGCCAGCCGAAATCGCCCCGGTCAATCGCCTTGACCAGAATTTCCGCAGTAGCAATATTTGTTGCTACCGGAATGCCATACACGTCACATAAACGCAGAAGGGCAGTAATGTCAGGCTCATGAGGTTGTGCCATCAAAGGATCACGCAGGAAAATAATCAGATCCAGCTCATCCTGCGCCACCAGCGAACCGATCTGCTGGTCTCCGCCCAGCGGACCGGACATGTAGCGGTGGATCTGAAGGTTGGTTGCGTCCATAATCCGCTGGCCGGTCGTCCCTGTAGAGTACATCTCAAGTCCAGTAAATACATGCTCATAAGCGGTTACAAAATTCACCATCTCATCTTTTTTCCGGTCATGTGCGATAAATGCAATCTTCAACATGTGTTCTTCTCTCCTGTCTATTCTATAAAGTGCTCAAAACCATAGATCATTCCTGTGTACTCCATCACTTTCTGGATACCCAGCTTGACTCCAGGCATGTATCCAGCCCGTTCGTAGGAATCATGACGTATTTTAAGCGATTGCCCAAAACCGCCGAAGACTACTTCCTCCTGGGCAAACACACCGGGGAGGCGAACGCTATGAATGCGGAAGCCGTTGTAGTAGCCGCCGCGCGAGCCCTCAATAATTTCTTCTTCTTGAGGATTGCCTTGACGCAGCTCCTCACGCGCTTCAGAAATCATTTCTGCTGTCTTGATTGCCGTGCCCGATGGAGCATCCAGCTTCTGATCTCCATGATACTCGATAATTTCGAGATGTGGAAAATACTTGGCAGCTTGGGCGGCAAACTTCATAAGCAGGATGGCCCCGATGGAGAAGTTAGGTGCGATCAGCCCGCCGATTCCCTGATCCTGGCATTGCTTGTCCAGTTCCTTAATTTGTTCGGGAGTAAATCCGGTAGTACCAATCACCGGACGTACCCCATATTTGATTGCGAGTGTCGTATTAGCAAAGGCTGATTGAGGAGTCGTAAAATCAACTAACACATCCCCGTTGCTATGTGCAAGGGCGGCCTCAAAGTCCGATGTAACATTAACTCCGCATTCTTCCAGTCCCGCGAGACGACCGGCATCGATACTGCCTGCCGATCGATCTACAGCCGCAGCCAATTCCAGTTCATCATCCTGCAGCACCAGCTTTATTACCTCTTTGCCCATTCTGCCTCCTGCTCCGGAGACAATTACTCTGATCTTGTCGCTCACCCTTATTTCCTCCTCGCTTTCACTGGTTCCATGTTTATTGGATATATTTTTGCAATGATTTCTGAAGGTCCTTCATGAGCTGCCGCAGACCGGAATCATCCGGATGCAGGGAAATGACCTCTTTCATCGCGGCGATGGCCTGCAAGTGCTCGTTCATCCGGCTGTGCGCAATGGCGAGCCATACATATGCATCCCCGTATAGTGGATCCAGCGTAATCGCTTCTTTCAGCAGCGTGATCGGATGATACGGATTATTCGTCCCCGCTGATTCATCTTCAAGCAGCCTTTTAGCCTCCTGGACAAGCTGTAGCGCCTGCAGATGCTGAAGATGCAGCCGGTATTCAGGCTTGCCGTTATCAAGCTTGAGCGCTGCCAGTGCATGCTCCAGCGCCTTCTCCAGCATCCCGCTGCGGGCATAGGTAATGGAACAGCGGTATCTCACCTCGGCATCATCCGGACTGGCCGCTATAGCTGCCTCAAAGAAGTGTATCGCTTCGGCGAAATCGCTGCGCAGAATAGAGCGGTAGGCCGCTTTTACAAAATCGTTATGATTCATATCCTCACCATCCTAACGGCTAAATCCCGTTCGTTTGGTACAGCATATGTTATAGAAGCCTAATCGGTGTTTTTCAGTGTCCATCGCCCGGCATCGCGGGTATTGAACTTATGCATGACTTTATTGTGGGCTTCGGTCAGATCGATGCCCAGCGAATTGGCGAAGCAGATCGTAATGAACAGAATATCGCCCAGCTCCAATTCAATGGAATTTTCCGCTTCGTCGGATTTTTTCGGCTTCTCACCGAACTGATGGTTTACTTCACGGGCCAACTCACCCACTTCCTCGGACATTCGGGCCAGCATAGACAGCGGGCTGAAGTAACCTTCTTTAAATTGTGAGATGTACGCGTCGACTTCACGCTGCAAATCACCAAGACTTTTATCCATAATTTGTTTCTTCGCCCCCCTGAGAGTTCTTGCCTTCTGTTTGCCCCTATGTTATCGTAAAGACGTTTTGAAGACAAATCTTTTTTAAATTTACAGCTTCACCCCATGAAAGCAATGTTAGTACAAACTGCCCATTAAGAGGCTTAGGCGAGGGATTATATGAAATCATCCAAATTGTTCGCGATCGGGAAAACAGTAGCTCCCATTATGCTCGGTGCCGCAATCTATGCATTTGGGCTCCTCTATTTTATAGTGCCCAACCAACTGATGGAAGGCGGGGTAACCGGGATTACCATCCTGCTGAATTACGCCTTTGACCTTCCCATATTCCTGACTACATTACTGCTTAACCTTCCGCTGTTCCTGCTCGGCTGGAAAGTGCTCGGCTCAAACCAGATTTTTTATACAGGTATAGGAATCGGTTTGTTGACCTTTTTCCTCTGGGTATTTGAACGGCTGATTGCTGGCGGCTGGCTTATCCCGTTCAACACCGAGCATGATTTCATTCTTGCTTCATTATATGCAGGGGTGACGCTTGGCGCGGGACTTGGGATCGTCTTCCGTTACGGCGGGACCACCGGCGGTGTCGATATCGTAGCCAGAATTCTTGCCCGCAAGTTCGGCTGGAGCATGGGACAGATCATTCTGGCTGTCGACATTATCATCATTGGCGCCTCCCTGCTCTACATACCCCGGGAAAAAATATTGTATACCCTGGTCGCCGTCTTTATTTCTTCGCGGGTCATTGATTTTATACAGGAGGGTGCGTATGCCGCCAAAGCCTTCACCATTATCAGCGATGACGCCCCGCAAATTGCCGATCTTATCACAGCAGAGATGGACAGGGGCGTAACGCTTATCCCTGCTATCGGCGCTTACTCCAAGCAGGCGAAGCACATGGTGTACTGTGTCGTCTCCCGCCAGGAGATCCGCCGCCTCAGCCAGCTGGTGAAATCCATCGACCCCACGGCGTTTGTGATCATCAGCGATGTGCATGATGTGCAGGGGGAAGGCTTCCGGCAAACCTAAATCCATGAATCAGCGTGATTCATCATTAATAGGGTGGACAAAAAAAGGCTTTCCCTGCCATCATCACACGATGGATGGGGGAGCCTTTTATTTTAGCTACATCTTATAATCAGCAGAAAATGTATCGTGGCAGAACTATTAACCATACGGGGTCTGCCGCCTGCCTCATGGCCGGATCTATACCGGCTTCCACTCCTCATTCTCGCCGCGATACTTGCGGTATCCGGTATAGGCCAGCGCTGCCAGAATGAATGCCCCGGCAAGCAGCCCCCACCCTCCGTACTCCGGCGGAGACAGCGGCAGAGATAAAGCCGGCTCATCCCTCTCTTTGCCAAACATCACCCGCACTGCGTCCTGTCCGTAAGAAACGATCTCCAGCAGCCGTGTGCGTTCGATCGGCTGAGAGGAGGATGGAATACCCGCCGCGTAAGATAACCAGGAATCAAAGGCATTCACCACCTCCGGCTGGCGGGAGATGACCACTGCAGGACGGATATTGTCATATCTGCTTTGCAGTCTTGTTACTGCCGTTTTCCAATCCTTAAGATTATTGGCAACAGCACTTTGCTCCATATCGTTCAGATCCTCGCGGATCAGCTTGTAGTACTGCAGCCACATCGGTTGCTTTGGATGATTCAGGCTGTTGGCAGCGAGCCTGAGCTTGGCAGCGGCAGCTTCCCACTTCTGGGGATTGATTTGCGCAGCCGCCATTGTAGTCTTAAGATCCATAACCACTGTCGACAGTGCATTTATTCCCTCCACTGAGGTCAGGCCTTCAAAGGATGAGGATACAACAATCTGTGAAATCTCCTCGCTCTCCTGCCTTGCCTTGGCGACATCCCCTTCCAGAACATAGCTGTACAAAGCCTCTGCCGCCTGCTCCAGCCGCTGTGCTCCAGTCCTGCCGGTAAGCGCCGGAGATTCTCCGCTTACTGAACGCCCGGTACTAAGCGAATTTCCAAGGCCGGAACCTGCAGCGGCAGCACTAGAATCTGCCATAACCTTTCCACTATTCCCTCCGGCAAGCAGCCAGCACAACACTAACCCTGTCAGCACATAATATCTCCTGCGCGGCATGAGACATCCCTCCTACCCTAAATGTATGGCAGGAGGACAAGAGATAGAACAGCCTGTCAGCGCCTATTGCTGAAGCTCTCCAGCGGCCTGGTTCTTCTGCTGAAAATCCAGGCTGCGGAGGCGCTGAGCAAGGTTAATCCAATAGTGAAGTACTGCACCCCTATTACATCATCCTCCAGCACAGAAGGCAGCCACGGATAAATCCCAATCGAATAATCCACCATGTCGTTGGCAAGGGTCCAGAGCAGCGCCAATGGCAGCATTCTGCGGAAAGCGAAGAACCGGGCATAGATCAGCGCTTCAACCGCCATCCCGGTATGCGATGCGACCAGCATCCAGTCCTTCCAGCCCACAGCGTCCCCCTGATATCCCCCGGCAAAAATAATGCTTACCGCCCAGATACCGTACTTCACGGAGGTGAGAACCGCCAGTGCTTCGATCAGTTCACGCAGCAGAGTCCCTTTCAGACTCTTTGGCGGATACAGCAGGAGCAATAAAGCGGCCGTAAAGAACAGGCTCGCAGTCGGACTATCCGGAACAAACGGAAGCAGCCAGGCAGGATAATTGGCTGCTGTATATTCCAGTTGATTGCCGTACCACATGTAACCGTAAATCGTACCGAAGAAATTCACAATAAAGAGCAGCCATATGACTCCCCGGTGTTTAAACAACTTCTCGAACCAATGAAACGGCATATCGACACATTACCTCCTAGATCATGGCAGCCTCTGCATTTACACAACCAAAAACCTGACCGCATGCACGATCAGGTTTGCGCTTATCATTATTTTACTGTTCGCTTTTTTGTTTGGCAAGCCAGCCGGCAAGAGTGTCAATATCCTGCTCTGTCAGACCTGCGGCCACCGCCGTTTCATACATCGGAGGCATTTGCCCCTGTCCCTCTTTAATGATCGTGAGAATCGCATCTTTGTCATGGGTATCGCCAACACCACGAAGCGCAGGCACACTACCTCCGCCTTTCATATCGACAGCATGACAAGAGACACAGGTAGCTTGCTTATAGAGCGCCATCGCCGGATCACTCTTGTCCACGATGGCTACTTCCTCCGTTTCAACAACACTTGTGGTCGGCAAACCTTTGGCTCTGTTCTCGGCCGCCTTTTCCTCACGCTGCACATCCTCAGGAATTTGATCCGTTAATGCCATTTCATGCTTATATTCCGTCCAGGCTGTATTCGTCAAATAAATGATCGCTGCGAGGGAGAGGAACATTAGAGAGGAAGCGATCGGCCGGCGGTAGAACCGCCGTTCCCGGCCCGTATCCAGAAAGGGGGCCAGCAGGAGGGCCCCAAAGGCTACACCTGTAACGCCAAGTGTGCCAAGCACAATATAGTCGCCGGAGGCATAAGGCAGCTTCAAATATTGATACAGGAACAGGAAATACCAGTCTGGTATCGGAATTACGGTTGCACTGGCATTCGCAGGGAAGCCTAGCGGCGCCGGCTCTGAAATGGTCAGCACCAGGATGCCCACTAGCACAACAACACCGACCATCCATTCTTTCAATAGAAAGTTGGGAATAAACGCTTCCGATTTGCCCGGATATGCCGTATAGTCCGGCGGTGTAATGAAACCGTTACCCTTGCGGACACGGGAATCACCGACAAATACGACCTTTTCTTTGGTGTTGTCCTTGTCTTTGTGTGCCATCTGCAGTTCCCCCTTTCTGTCAATTGACTTACAGCGGACCGGAGATACCCTGTCTGCGGATCATAATAAAGTGTCCGACGAGCAGAATAAGCAGGACCGCCGGGAGGAAAAATACATGCAGTGCAAAAAAGCGGGTTAAAGTTTCTGCGCCGACAATAGTGCCGCCCTGCATCAATTCCTTCAGCACAGGCCCCATAACGGGTACAGAATTAGCAATTTCCAGTGTAACCTTGGTTGCAAAATAAGCTTTGTTGTCCCAAGGCAGCAAATATCCGGTCAGTCCAAGCCCCAGCATCACGAAAAAGATAAGCATACCGACGATCCAGTTCATTTCGCGCGGTGCCTTGTAGGAACCGGTGAAAAATACGCGCATTGTATGAAGGAACATCATCACGATGACGAGACTTGCGCCCCAGTGATGCATACCGCGGACGATCTGCCCGAAGGCCACCTTAGTCTGCAAATATTCCACACTGGCATAGGCATTTATAATATCTGGAACATAATACATTGTCAGAAACATGCCCGATAAGATCTGAATGACTGTAATAAAGAAAGTAAGTCCGCCAAAGCAATAGACAAATGCCGAAAAGTGATGTGCCGGATTGACATGCTCAGGTACCTCATGATCGGCGACATCTCTCCAAATCGGCGTAATATCCAGACGTTCATCAATCCAGTTGTAGACATTTTTAAACATCAGATTTACGCCTCCTTCTTAGCTTCGGTGTTGGGGACGATATCGCCAAGATAGACCCAGCCTCCATCAATCTTGGTCTTGTACTGGTCAAGCGGCTTCGGGGCGACCTCTAGATTCTTGCCTACTTTAGTATACCTCGCTCCATGACATGGGCAATGGTATTCATCCGGATAGGACTTGTTATTGTTC
The DNA here is from genome assembly GCF_038002865.1 of Paenibacillus sp. FSL H3-0321. Taxonomy (NCBI): domain Bacteria; kingdom Bacillati; phylum Bacillota; class Bacilli; order Caryophanales; family Paenibacillaceae; genus Paenibacillus; species Paenibacillus sp. FSL H3-0321. The sequence continues at coordinate 1,471,992 of NZ_JBBODH010000001.1, forward strand.
CATCTGACCGTACATCCCAGATGCTTACAGATCGGTGAAAGCGCATAAATTTCTCCGCTCTCATTTTTACGGATCCAGGCCGTCAGCGTAGCTGTACTGGCATACCATCCGTCCTGCTGTTTCAGCTCAAACGTAAACTCCTGCGGTTCATCGGTAATTTTAGAGGTTTCCGCAATTTTGATGAATTCACCCTCGCCTTTTTTATGTAATATCGGGTCTACGGCAAAACGGATCATCGGCAGGACTGCCCCGGCCCCCATAAAAGCGGTAGCTCCGCCAAGGGTATAGGTTAGAAACTGTCTGCGTGACATCTCTTTTAGGCTGGGCGGTCCTTGCGGATGCGGCTCCTGCTCTTCTTCATGGCTGCTCATACTGTGTGTAACCCCCTATTCAGAAATTGGAGAAGGCACCTGCAGTGTTATCCAGAGGTTTTTCCTGTAAATAATCCGTTTACAATGATATAAGTCACACGACATATAAGTTCAACCTAATCATAGCGTAGGGTCCAAAACCCGTCAAGAATATTGTCTAAATTGTGACAGGCATATTGGGGTGCTTTTTTATAAATTGTTGATTTTCTGTCACATTTAGCTCATTTATCTTCTTGCCACATCTGCTCGATTTTCCTCCCTATCTGACTCTTAAAGGATATTATCCGGGACGCGTCAAATCCAGTCAGGGAAAGGACTAAATCGCTTTCAACAATTTCGCTGGACAACAGCTCCAAATCGGATGAAGCTACAATGATGTATTGGAAGTGACTGGATTTGACTTTTCGGCAAATCTCATTTAGGTATTGAATATTATCACCTGAGCTGTACTGAATTGCCGGGTAGGTTACAATGCGCCCTTGAAAGGGTTGTTCAATACAGTCCAGCAAATCACGCAGCCGTTCAAGTGCCTCTGCCGCCTCCGGCGGACTCTCCGTACCCTTCAGGCCGGTAAATGGAATCAGGCAGGTATCGAAGTATTTGCAGTTTGCCTCCCAGCTGCTTTTGTCAAAATCACTAAATTTCATTACTGTTCATTCCCCTCACCTGAATTGTTCAAACATTTTTGACAAACATTTCTCCTTGCTTTCTCGAAGATACCGCTAAATCCCTCTTTTACAGGACAACAAAAAAAGAAATGCGCCAAGCGCATCTCTTATGCCAAACTTTTCAGTTCTTCAGTCAGATACCGGAAAGCCGCTTTATCTCCGGCCGCCAGCGCTGTGTCAATCTCCCGGTACAAGATGTCGGTACGACGCTTTCGCAGCGCTTCATCCCACACCATTTCTGCCGCAAGCCCTAGCATCACTTCATAGGTAGCCTTCATTTTGTCCATTCGATACACCTCCGCTGTTTAGAAGTTTCCATATTCCTTCGCCTTGTTCACATAACTCTCGCTGGTGCGTGACATTCTCAGTAAGTCCTGCTCGGTCAATTCACGGACCACTTTGGCGGGGGTACCCAAGGAAAGGGTGTACGGCGGGATCACTTTGTTTTCGGTTACAAGAGATCCGGCTCCTATTAAAGCATATTCACCAATCTCTGCTCCGTTCAATATAATCGCACCCATTCCGATTAATGTGCCTCTGCCTATCCTGCAACCATGAATGATTGCGGAGTGCCCTACCGATATGTCATCCCCCAATATCAGCGGCAGATTTTCCGCCACATGGCCTACAACCCCATCCTGAATGTTGCAGCTTTTTCCAATAATGACTGGAGCAAGATCGCCCCGAAGCACCGCATTGAACCAAATACTTGAATGCTGTCCTACACTCACATTCCCTACCAGCTTAGCCCCTTCTGCCACGTAAACAGATTCATCGAGCTGCGGTATGTAATTCCCATAAGCAATCCGCATTTTCCTCCCCCTTACTTCGGCAGTCGCTTCGGAGTGGCGGCTTCCGTCCCCCATGGCGTCATTTGGACTACCGGGCCTTCAGGTGTCTCCCCAAGCCGGATCATTCCAAGATGCAGCATCATCCGCAAAATACGCTGTTCCAGGATCGATGCGGCATCATCATAGTAAAACGGTTTGATCAGCCAGCCCAACCCCTCCACCAAGGAAGAAACGCTCACCCACTCTTCCGCACTTACGCTAATCCAGTATACGAGCGATGGAAGATTAGGAACAGCACCTTTATAGAGTTTTAACCAAAAGGTGAATAACTGCATCAGTCTTTCCGATTTTCCTTCCGCAAGCAGCGTCTCACCTGCCAAAGTCAGCTTCAAACGGTAACCTTCTTCCGAAATATAGCGGCGGTGCCTCGCATAATCATACAGAAGCGCCATTCTTGGCGGATAATGCTCGCATGCTCTGCCGTAACCGAATCTCCAGCCCCCCTTGCCCAGCAGCGGCTCAGGAACTTGGATCACGTTCATTACGCCCTGCTGATAACGTTTATAGAGGGCACCCTCCTGGTTCAGCTCCAGCTCATTGTCCATCACATAACGCAGGAACAGCAGCAGATCGCCCGCCAGCAGATCACCTTCCCCGCGGTATACCGCTGGTTCGCTGCTCCGGACCACATGTTCCTTGATATGCTGTCCCATCCTCTCGCGGAAACGGTTCTTCAGATCCTCCGGCACCTGAAAGAGGTATCTGCTCTGCTGAGAGGCGCCGCTGAAGAGCCATCCGCCGCTTTTGAACCGGCTGACCATCTCACGGTAACCGCCGGTTTTGCCGGCAGGTGCATCAAAGCAGGCCTGCCTCGCGGCAGCCAGCAAATCTTCAAGACTGAATTTGCTGCGTTCGTCGAACAACAGCGTGTTGAGAAACCGCAGTTCCTCCGGGGTGCAATTCCGGATATGTGTCTCCATGAAATCGCGGCTTCCCAGCGTGATCAGTATACTCTGAATCAAATCATGTTTAGAATTTCGTTTGCAATCGCACTGGTAGCGCCCCGCAATGGCGGTAAGCTGACCAATGTCTGCGTAAGTGAGCATATCCGCCAGATTCATCTTTTATCGCCTCACCGTTTTACTACCATTATGGGAAATACAGCCCTTTTTATTCCTTATTACGCAAAAAAAATAACCCGAGGCTTCGGGTTAACGCTGATTTTGCAAGATATGACGTGTACAATTGTATAACAGCGGACTCCATTCCAGTTCCTTTTTCTCCAGGATGGTCAGCGACAGATTGCCAAGACGTTCTGTGTACTTGTCCTTATAAAGCGCGGTGTACAGCTGAGCCAGAAAGCCGCCGTGGGAAATAACCAGCACATTGCTCTGCGGATAACGGGCCGATAGATCCTCCAGGAAAGCCAGACCGCGTACCTGCAGCTGTTCATCCGTTTCTTGACCCAGTGACAGCAGGTTCCACTCTTTGCCCCACTTCTCCTCCCGCTGCATGGCAGTCATGCCTTCCACCTGTCCATAGGCACGCTCACGGATCCGGTGATCGGGTTCAAGCAGGGGAATGTCCAGCTTGGCAGCTACGATCTTCCCTGTCTCCGCTGCGCGGGAAAGACTGCTGGTAATGCAGTAGTCCCAGCGGTAAGGTTCCTGCAGAAGCCTGTCTCCCAGCATCTCAGCCTGCCTCCGGCCCTCATCGTTAAGCGGAATGTCACTTTGCCCCTGTATCTTTCCTTCCGCATTCCAATCGGTCAGCCCATGGCGTACTAAGCCGATAAGCATTGCCATCACCCTTCCCTTCCTTTATGTTTGCTTAATAATGTATCATGAATGAAAACAAATGTCTTCTTTTTGAAAGATTATTATGCCTTTTCGCTTTTCCTGCACGGAAACAACACAACAAAAAAAGCCCGCTTTACTTGGTAGTAAAGGGAGCTCCTCATTGTCTGCGGTAACGGTTCAACCGGATGAGCAAAAATATCGATAAGCCTACCCCCAGCATGGACAGCATCATCCAATATTGTGGATGGGTTGGCCCCATGCTCACTACAAGCGGCTCGATAATGCCGCCTTCTGATTCCAGAACAGGATAAGCCGGCGACCATCCTAGTGAAAGGCCGGCCACACCCGTATCCACAATCCCGCTTTGCGCTGTGGTTGTGTTATGGGGTGTTTTAAACATAGTGAAATATAGGAAGCTCGATAGAAATACTGCCAGAAAGCAGGCAATCCAAAGGCTTATCCGGCGGCGGAAAACTGTAGAATTTCCGGCAGATTTCCCGTCCCCGGGCATCAGCCAGGGACTCTCGAGATAAATCCGCTCCATAACCCTGAGGTTTATAGCTTCCGCACGTTCTTCGCTGACTTCTACCTTCGTCTCAAGCATAAGCTCGCTGCTCTCCTGCCACAATGCCCACTCGGAGGCGCAGTACGGGCAACTTGCAATATGCCTCTCAAGTTCAATCCGCTTGGGGTCGGTGGGGGGAGCGTCCCACAATAGCGGAATGAAATCTTGCGCTTCCCTGCAGTTCATTGGCCTTACACCCTCTCAGCCTGCTCTTCAAGTTCAGGCTCATAGAAATAGGACTCGAGCTGGAGCTTCACACTGCTCCTGGCACGGAACAATAATGATTTCACGGAGCTGACACTCTGATCCAAAATAATGGCGATTTCCTGATAATCCATTTGATCATATTCACGCAGAATGAGTGCAGAACGCTGCTTCTCCGGTAGATTATTGATCGCTTCACGTACCAGCATCATCCGTTCTTTACGAAGTGCCGCTTGCTCCGGCGCTACCTCTGGCGGAGCTACAGGAGTATAGCCGCTTTCTTCAAGAGATACATTGCCTGCACGATTCTTGCGAAGCTCACTCAGCACCGTATTACGGGCGATTGTATACAGCCATGTCGAGAATGAAGCATCCACTTCACGGAAGGAATGCAAGCTGCGGAACGCCTTATAAAAGGTCTCCGAGCAGAGATCTTCGGCAATCAGCTCCATATGGGAATTCTTAAGCATATGATAGACAAAAGCCAATATTTTACGTTGGTATCTTCGCATCAGTTCCGAGTATAATTCTGTGTTTCCTTGCTTAATAAGCTGGATCAACTGGGAATCCGTCATGGTGAGTTCGGCCCTCCTCGCCCTTGCACGTTTAATCCCGGCCGGTCTGTAACTACTTATACCGGTCGGGGCTTAAAAAGTTGCGCTTTTACACTAAATTTGTACCGTTTTATGAAATACTTCCTATGTATATTCAAATACCCGGTAAATAAGGCATGCCACATGTAAATACAGAAATAAATACGCATCTTTACAGGTTTCCTTACATCCCGCACGGCTCTTTTTTGATGATTACGGAAAGGAATCTATAAACATACTTAACCCAGTATAGCATAGATTCTAACAGGATGACATTAATAGACTCGAGGCAACAATACATTATTTTACATTACGGATATTTAGTCGAATCCTGCTTCATTCCTAAACCTGCCATCTGCGCACCCAAAAAGTCAGTCGAAACGCTCTTTCTTTTCTGTTCCGGATGGCCGGATCTGCGATTTGGAAAATAAAGTTTAAAGAAAGTGTTGACAAAATGTAAACGGATACATATAATAAAAGTACAGTATGGTTTCTCTCCACTCCTATCCAAACACTGCACAATTCCAATTCATTGTGAATTGTAGCCGCTTACTTTGTAAGCGGTCTTTTTTTGTCCATTTTCAGGCTGAGGTGCGCCGTAACCCCCAACCAAAAAAGGCTTTGACTTCGAAGTTTACTCAGGTATTTTGCGGGGAGTCCGATAACTTATTACTTACAACCAAGTGGAAACGGCTTCGCTGTCCTTAAAAGGACGATATCCGTTTCAGCAAGAAATAGAAGGATAATTTATAGCGTGAAGCATATAAATTCCATATTTTTAAAAAAGCCGGGGCATTCGCCCCGGCTTCTACACATATACCGTATAATCATTGTGCTGCAGCAGAATCTTAGCCCGCTCCATGTCATTCTCCTGACGGAAAGACAGCCGCATAATGCCGGGAACGTCTTCACGGCTCTCAATAATCTGCACATTGCTAAGGTTGATACCCTGATCCCCCAGCTCCGTAGCGATTCGCCCGATAATACCCGGATGATCGGGAACATCAATATGGAGATCGAACAATGGCGTAATCATTCCTTTACGGCGCTCCGGCAGCTGGCTGCGGAAGCCGTTAGCTTCGCTGAAAGCCTCCTCAATGCCTTCTCCGTCCGCCGTCTCCAGCAATTCGATAAATGAAGATACCTCCTGATTCCAATCCTTCAGCAAGCGCAGCATCACCGTACGGTTGTTAAGCAGAATATCGCGCCAGATGATCGGATCACTGGAAGCAATCCGTGTGATGTCGCGGAATCCGCCTGCAGCCAAAGTGCTGTACAGGGAATCCGTATTATCATAGGCATGAATCTGATTCACAAGCGCGACGGCAATAATATGCGGCAGATGGCTGATCGCACCGACGATTTCATCGTGGCGTTCCGGATCGAGCCGGACGATCTGCGCTTTGGTATGTAATAGCAAGGCTTCAAGTGCATGATACGCATCATCCGGCACTCCCGGCGGAGGTGTCAGCACATAATAAGCATTCTCAAACAGCAGTGAGGAGGCTGCTTCCACACCGGAGCGCTCGGAACCGGCCATGGGATGCCCGCCTATGAAATGCACATCGGGAAAGTCGAGTGAAACCGCGCAGGCGGCAATGCTGGCCTTAGTGCTGCCGACATCCGTAATGATGCAGCCGGGTTTCAGCGGAAGCTTGCTTAACTGCTGCAAATAATCCTCCAGCATGCCTACAGGTACGCATAGAAAAATAAAATCGGCGTCCAGCGCCGCTTCTTCAACAGAAAGTGTCGCCTGATCGACAACACCTCTGCTGACATATTTAATTGCGGATTCAGGACGGTGGGCATGGCCTACGACGGTCAGGCCCTCCTTGCCTTTGAAGCAAAGGGCCAGTGAGCCTCCGATCAGACCGACACCGAAAATGGCTATTTTTGTCGTCATGTTCTTTGTACTACCTGCCTTCTATAGGTATCGTCTTGTCTGTTACAGGCTACACCTGTACCTTCTGATCTTTAAGCACCCGCTCCAAAGCGGCGATAAAAGCCTTGTTCTGCTCTGTGGACCCGACAGTAACACGGATATAAGTCGGGTAAAGCCTGTGACCAGCTCTTACAATGATGCCTTGGCGCAGCAAGGCGTCGAATACTTCGGTTGCAGGCTTGCGTACATCTACCATAATGAAATTACCGTGTGCCGGGAAAAAGTCCAGGCTCAGGCGTTTGAATTCTCCCTGAAGCTGAATGATGCCCGCGCTGTTGAGACGGCGGCATTCCTGCACATAATCCTGGTCAGCCAGTGCAGCCAAGGCGCCAGCCTGGGCTAGACGGGAAGTGTTGAAAGGTTCCCGAACCTGATTAATCAGCTTGATAATCTGCGGACTTGCAACACCATAGCCGATGCGGAGCGCAGCCAACCCATAAATCTTGGAGAAGGTGCGCAGCACCACCAGATTCGGATACTTAGCGAGCAGCTCAATTCCGTCCGAATAGGAAAGGTCTGTTACGTATTCGGAGTATGCTTCATCGAGCACCACCATTACATTCGCAGGAACCGCGTTCAGGAAAGTGACCAGCGCCTCTTCAGGCACAATCGTACCGGTTGGATTATTGGGATTGCAGATCCAGATCACCTTTGTCCGTTCCGTCACTGCAGCCAGCATCGCGTCAAGATCATGTGTACCATTTGCCAAAGGCACTTCTATCGAAACAGCACCTTCTATATCGGCATTGCTCTTGTATACGGAGAAGGTCTGATCCGCCATAATTGTCTCGTCACCCGGCAGGAAAAAGGCACGTGTAATCAAGGCGATGATTTCATCGGAGCCGCAGCCGAATATGATATTGTCGTTCTCCACGCCAAGGTGGCTTGCCAGTGCGCTTGTCAAATCAGCGGCCGCGCCATCAGGATACAGAAAAAGATTGTCCAGATCGGCAATAATAGCAGCTTTTGCGCTCGGCGAAGGACCATAGGGGTTCTCATTGGACGCCAGTTTAATGACCTCACTTAAGCCCAGTTCTTTCTTAACCTCATCAATAGGTTTGCCTGGCTTGTAGACAGGGAGGTTGATAATATTTGGTTTCGGATTCATTTATGTTCCTCGCTCTCCATGGGTAAGATAGCTGCTCTCAGGTCTGTCAGCAGACCGTTATGGTCTTAATTGTGCCACAAATTCACGAATTTGCAACAGTCCTTGGCTGCGGGTATCCGGATTGTCCAGCAGCGGAATCACATCCTCCACCTTGCGGACAATGGCACTGCCTACGACCACACCGTCGCAAATGCGGGCAAACCGTGCCACCTGCTCGCCCGTCGAGATGCCAAATCCAACAGCTACCGGCAAGTCTGTTGCCCGGCGTACGGATTCAATAAAGTCATCCACTCCGGTATGAAACGACGATCTTTCGCCCGTCACACCAAGGGAGGAGACACAATAGACAAAACCGCTGGCACCGGAGACAATTTTGGCAATCCGCTCACTGGAGGTCGGTGCGACAAGCGGTATCAGATTCACACCGGCCTCACGGCTGCGCAGGCGCATCTCCCCGGACTCCTCCACAGGCAGATCGGGAATGATCAGGCCGCTGATTTCGTGGGTCTCAAGCTCTGCAAAAAAGGTGTCCAGGCCCATCTGCATAACCGGATTATAATAGGTGAATAAAATGAACGGAAGCTCGCTTCCCGCGTGTCGGGCCTTCAGTGCCGTTTCCATACAGGTTCGAAGGTTAATGCTGCCTCGCAGCGCTCTAGCAGATGCCCGCTGGATCACCGGACCATCCGCGAGCGGGTCGGAGTAAGGAACACCCAGCTCCAGAATATCTGCACCCGCCGCCTCCAGTTCGGCAATGATATCAAGCGTGGTCTCCAGATCGGGATCGCCAACCGTTAGAAAAGGAATCAAGGCCGTCCGTCCGGCCTCTTTAAGCTGCCGGAAGGTCAAATCCATCCGGTTTGTCGTGTCCGTTGTCATTGCTTACCCGCTCCTTCCGTATAGGCCATTATAGATTCCACGTCTTTGTCGCCGCGCCCGGACAAACAGATGACTACAATATCATCCTTGGTGAGCGTGGGTCCGATCTTAGCAACATGCGCCAAGGCGTGGGCCGACTCCAGAGCTGGAATAATGCCTTCAGTCATACACAGCAGCTTCAAAGCCTCAAGCGCTTCCTCATCCGTAATCGGCACGTATCGGGCACGCTCTATATCTTTGAGGTAGGAATGCTCAGGGCCAACTCCCGGATAATCCAATCCGGCAGAGATGGAATGCGCCTCTGTAACCTGTCCATGTTCATCCTGCAGCAGATAGCTCAGGGAGCCTTGAAATACTCCATGGGTTCCCTTGCTCATTGTCGCAGCATGAAAAGGGGTATCGATCCCCTTGCCTGCAGCCTCTACTCCGATCATGCCGACATTCTCATCCTCCATAAATGGATAGAACATGCCGATCGCATTGCTTCCTCCGCCTACGGCAGCAACCAGCAGATCCGGCAGCCTGCCTTCGGCCTCCAGAATCTGGCGGCGGGTCTCATCGCCGATAATCCGCTGGAAGTTGCGGACCATCATCGGATAAGGATGCGGCCCAACCGCAGAGCCTAAGATATAAAAGGTATCTTCAACATTGCTGACCCAGTAGCGCAGCGCTTCATTCCCTGCATCCTTGAGTGTCCGTGATCCGGAAGTCACCGGTATAACCTCTGCCCCCAGCAGCTTCATACGGAAAACGTTAAGCGCTTGGCGGCGTGTATCCTCCTCCCCCATAAACACCTTGCATTCCATCCCAAGGAGCGCTGCCACCGTAGCCGTAGCTACGCCATGCTGGCCTGCACCTGTCTCGGCAATAACCTTCGTTTTGCCCATCATCTTGGCCAATATTCCCTGACCGATCGCATTGTTGATCTTATGTGCTCCAGTGTGATTCAGGTCTTCACGCTTTAGATAGATCTTAGCCTCACCGATATGCTTGCTGAAACGTTCCGCATAATACAGCGGAGTCTCCCGTCCGGAATACTGCTTCAGCAAATAATCTATTTCTTCCTGAAAAGCCGGTTCCCCCGAATACTTGCGGTAGGCTTCCTCCAGCTCAATCAGTGCATTCATTAAAGTTTCAGGAACGAAGCGGCCTCCAAAAGAACCAAAACGCCCATTGATGTCCGGTACTTGTATCATGATTGCTTCACCCTTTCCACAAAAGCTGTCATTTTAACGATATCCTTAATTCCGCCGCTCTCCACTCCACTGGAAACATCCACGCCATCCGGGGCGTAGCCCGCCAGCAATTCACTGACATTGCCCGGCTCCAGCCCCCCGGCGATAAATAAAGGCAGCCCATACGCCGCTGCCGCCTGCTGGAAGTGAGGAATACGTTCCCAATCAAATGTCCGGCCCGAACCGCCGCCCTGCGGATCATAAGTATCCAGCAGCAACGCATCCACCACACCTGCATAGCTTTCCAGGCTACTATGGCTATCCGAAGCATGTTCTGTGTCACGGCTGACGACAGAAAGAGCTTTCCAGACCTGTACCTGCGGAAACGCCAGCTTAACCTCACGGCAGAATTCCGCACTTTCCTGCCCATGCAGCTGTATCACACCCAGTGGAACTGCCGTCATGATTTCCCGAAGCTCTGCCAGTTCCGGGTTCACAAACACACCTGCGGCTTCCGGAGCCTTGTCTGCCTGCCAGTCCGCAAGCTGTGCGGTAAGCACCGCTGCCTGCTCCGGGGTTATTCTGCGGCGGCTGGGAGCAAAGACAAAACCGATATAATCCAGTGGTAATCGCTTCATAGATTTTAGCACTTCAACGTCCTGAAGTCCACAGATTTTTACCATTGTCTCACTCATGCACGGCACGGCCTTTCCCTGCCTGCACCGGACCCAGCAGCTCATTCACCGCCTGCTCCACGTTCTGCTGACGCATTAAATATTCTCCAACCAACACGCCAAGGGCGCCGGTTGTGCTGAGATAGTCTATATCACGGGGCCCTGCAATCCCACTCTCGCTGATTACCGGTACTCGCTTAGGTGCAAGCGTGGCCAGCTCTGCCGTAGTCGCAAGCGAGGTGTCAAAGGTATGCAGGTTGCGGTTGTTGATTCCCAGCAGCACATTCGGATGTGCCGCTTTGCCGGTCTCCAGTAGCATTTCCAGTTCATTGCGGTCATGAATCTCAATGAGTACATCCATTCCCAGTGAGGAAGCCAACTCTGTGAAGTTAGCAAGCCGGTTCGGGTCCAGAATAGCCGCGATCAGCAGGATGGCATCCGCTCCCAGCAGACGCGCCTCATAAATCTGTTTCTCGTCGATAATAAAATCCTTGCGCAGCAGTGGAAGACTTACCGCCTTTCTAACCTGCTGCAGGTATAAACCGCTGCCCTGAAAATACTCGCTGTCCGTAAGAACGGACAAGCAGTCGGCACCTCCCGCCTCATAGCCTTGTGCTATGGAAACCGGATCAAAATCCGCCCGGATCAGACCTTTGGACGGGGAAGCCTTCTTCACTTCCGCAATCAGCCCCATCTCTCTGTTCCGCCGCTTCGTGAGCGCATCACGGAATCCTTTTGTGGACGGGAGCCCGGAAATTTCAAGCTCAGCCTGAGCCAGCGAAAAAGTCGCGGCCAGCGCCTCTACCTCTTTGATTTTGGTGGCAACAATCCGTTCAAGATACATAATCAAGCTCCTTCGTCATGACTTTCAGCTGCTCCAGCTTGAGCAGTGCCGCGCCTGAATCTACTACTTCTCTTGCTTTCTCTACGCCATCTCTCAATGTATCCGCCAATCCGGCCACATAGATACAGGCACCTGCATTGGCCAATACAATATCGCGGTAAGGATTAATTTCTCCGGCCAACACGGCGGTGATAATCGCTGCATTTTCAGCTGCATCTCCGCCAAGCACATCTTCCAGCGGATGTCTGCTGAGGCCCAGTTCCTCTGGAGTCACTTCATAGGTAAACACAGCCCCGTCTTTCAGCTCGGATACCTGTGTAGGTGCGGAAATGCTGATTTCATCGAGACCATCCAGACTGCTTACAATCATCGCGCGCTTGGAGCCGAGCTCCTTCAGTACATTCGCGACTGTTTCCGTCTTGCTGCGGTCATAAATGCCCATCAGCTGCCGGTCAGCTCCCGCTGGATTGGTCAGCGGTCCAAGCATGTTAAATACGGTCCGGACGCCTAGCTCACGCCGGGGTGCGGCGGCATGCTTCATGGATGGATGATAGATTTGTGCGAACAGGAAGCAGATGCCGATACTGTCCAGACACTGGCGGGCCTGCTCCGCATTCAGATGAATGTTGACGCCCAGCGCTTCCAGCACATCGGCGCTGCCCGCTCTGCCGGAAGCAGAACGGTTGCCGTGCTTGGCGACCCGGACCGAAGCGGCTGCGGATATGATCGCCGAGGCCGTAGAAATGTTGAATTTATGGATTCCGGAACCGCCGGTTCCGCAGGTATCCAGCAGCCGGGTGCGCTCCGTAAGCACAGGAGTGCCGAAACCGCGCATGGCTTCGGCGAAACCGGTAATTTCCTCCACCGTTTCCCCTTTGATCCGTAATGCGGTCAGCAAAGCGCCAATTTGTGCCGGTGATGCCGATCCCTCCATTATTGTTCCCATAAGCTCACGCGCCTGTGTGCGGGTTAGATCCCTTCCCTCGATCAGTCCGGCAATTCCTGATTGCATCAATTGACTTGCTTCCATAGTTCTTTTCCTCCTAAAAGTTTTGTGAGCATATGCAACCTGAACCCGCATCGAACAAAACTGACACCGGAAGCATACGCTAAAAGTTTTATGGAGCATTCTCTGCTCTGCTCATCTTCGTAATAAAACTCGCTTCGTAAGCATTCGCTAAGTTTTATGGAGCATTCTCTGCTCTGCTCATCTCTGCTATTCCCTGATTAAGGGGTATATTCGTACATGTAATCCTGGTTGATTACCTGTTTTTCTTTCACTTCAGCCGGGAACATCGCTTCCGCCATGCGGATCGCCTTCAGCATCCCTTTTGCCTTGTTGAGGGTCTCCTCATATTCCTTCTCCGGAACAGAGTCCCAGACAATGCCCGCCCCGGCCTGCACATAAGCCCGGCCCTTGCGGAAGATAATGGTGCGGATCGTAATGCAGGAATCCATATTTCCGGAAAACCCGAGATAACCGATGGCTCCGGCATACGCTCCTCTTGCTTCGCGTTCCAGCTCCGAGATAATTTCCATAGCCCGCAGCTTCGGTGCTCCGGAAACGGTGCCGGCAGGAAGGCAGGACAGGAAGGCGTCGAAGAAATCCTTGTTCTCGTCAAGTGTTCCAGATACGTTCGAAACCATGTGCATCACATGGGAGTATTTTTCAATTTCCATGAAGGAATCGCATTTGACGGTGCCGAACTTTGAGACCCGGCCCAAATCATTGCGCCCCAGATCGACCAGCATCAGATGTTCTGCCCGTTCCTTCTCATCATGCAGCAGTTCCTCAGCCAGCTCCCGGTCCTGTACTTCATTCTCGCCCCTAGGACGGGTTCCGGCAATCGGGCGGGTCTTGACCCGGTCACCGTCCACCTTCACCAGCGCTTCGGGAGAAGTGCCGACAATGATCTCTTCATCCATCTTCAGATAATACATGTACGGCGAAGGGTTCAATGTGCGCAGCATCCGGTACACATGGAGTGGCGATACTTCCGTTTCTATGTGCAGCCGCTGTGACAGCACCACCTGAAAAATATCCCCGGCCCGGATGTACTCCTTGGCCTGCTCCACATTGCCGATATATTGCTCCTTCGTCAGGTTGGAGTGGATCTGGCCCAGCTCGATATCCTGCGGTATGCTGCGCCGGTTGACGTTTTCCTTCGGTCCTTCCTTCTGCAGCTCTTCGGCCATAACCTCCAGCTTGCGGCTAAGCGCTTCATAGCCTGCGCGGATGTCCGAGTCCGTATCTCCGTCCTTGATGTGCAGATTGCCGACAAGCAGGATTTGCTGCTTCACATGATCAAAGACAATGATCCGGTCGCAGAACATAAAGCGGATGTCGTCCATATTCAGATCATCTACGGCATGTGCCGACAGTTTCTCGTAATACTGCAGCAGATCATAACCGAAGAATCCGATGGCTCCGCCTGTAAAGGGAGGCATTTCTTCCAGCTTCGGGCTGCGGTAAGAGCGGAGCAGCGCTTTAAGCTCCTCGACCGGCTTGCCCAAGAGCCGTTTTTTCTCTCCGCCGACTTCGACGTGAATGACGCCTTTTTTGCCGGAGATCATGAGGAACGGATCACTGCCGATAAAGGAATATCGGGCCCATTGAATACCGCCCTCTACACTTTCCAGCAAAAAAGCACGATCCTGTTCGGCAAAACGCTGGAACAGCCGGATCGGCGTTTCCATGTCGGCAAGCAGCCGCTTTACGACCGGAATTAAGTTATACTCCCGGGACAACGCCACTACTTCTTCGACTCTTGGGTGCGTCATATGAAATACCTCCTTGGGATCTGATATTATGTCCGAAATACAGAAAAACCTCTACCGAAGTAGAGGTTTGTATAAGTGTAAGTATGTGAAAAAGCGCTCAGGACCGGCATTATGATCCATATATACGGATATCTCCTATGTGGGAATAGACGGGTAGCGCTGTGAAACTCTACACCAAAATAATCCCAGAAGGGAATCACAAAATAAATGGATTGCCTATACGAACTAAACCCTGCACTCAACTCAGCTATACTCATCTCATCTAAACTAAACTCTGCTTCACTCGGCTAACTCCACTATACATGATGATGGAGGTCATTGACAACCCCGCATCTGCAAATTATTACTTGCTCTGTGATAGATCCGGGCGAAGCTTCTGGGCTTCGTTCAGATACACATGGCGGATATCCCGCTGCGATTTATCGGTGTTGACCTGCACCATGAGGCGGATGCACTGTGGCAGGCTGCCCTTGACCGGGATCTCGACGGAACACATGAGCGGTACCATCTCCCAGCCTTCAATCTCACGGATCGCCCTTGCCGGGAAGGTAGCATCCAGATCAGCAGTCATCGTAATCCATACGCTGCAAATATCCTCTGCAATCACGTCATTGCGTTCGACGATTTCCCGCAACAGTACAACCGTTTCACGCAGGATCTCGTTTTCCTCGTTTTTCGTTACGGTTGTTGCACCGCGTATCCCCCGGTTTACCATGGGCTTTCCTCCTTCTTAAGCTGTGCTATAACCTCACGAACAGATGATTGCTGCACATCATTGACAATACTGACCGAACCAATGGCATCTGGCACGATAAAGGTCATTTTTCCTTCTTTGAATTTCTTATCATGCATCATCGCCGCCATCAGTTCATCCTCACCATATTGCGCCGGCAGTCTTACCGGCAAGGCGAGCGCCGACAGCATAGATACCGTGTCTTCATAAATGGACTTATCTTTGCCCAGTTTGGCCGCTAAAAGCGCCGATCCCGCCATTCCGATGGCAATCGCTTCCCCGTGCAGGAATACACCGTAGCCCCCCACTGCCTCGATCGCATGCCCAATGGTATGCCCGAGGTTCAGTATGGCCCGCTGCCCATGCTCACGCTCATCATTGCCGATTACGGCGGCTTTGATCGCACAGCCCCGCTCCAGCGCATAACCAAGCGCTTCTACGTTCAACTCAAGCAGCTCTGCCGCATGATCACGGCACCAGTAGGCAAAATCCCTGTCCAGAATCAGGCCGTGTTTTACAACCTCGGCCAGCCCTGAAGAAATCTGGCGCGGCGGAAGTGTGCGGAGCGTGTCCAGATCGTACAGCACCATAGACGGCTGATAGAAGGCGCCGATCATATTTTTGGCTAGCGGATGATTAACAGCCACCTTCCCGCCGACACTGCTGTCATGGGCAAGGATGGTTGTCGGAATCTGCAGGAAACCGATACCGCGCATATAAGAAGCGGCCACAAAACCCGCCAGATCACCGACCACCCCGCCACCGAGTGCCAGTACCGCTGAGCTGCGGTCCAGACCGGCCTGAATGGCCGTTGTGATAACCTCTTCATATACAGCCAGAGATTTGGAAGCCTCCCCGGCAGGGATAATATGGCTTACGACCGTATACCCCTGAGCCTGCAAGGAGCTTTCCACAGTGGCCAGAAAATGTGGGGCAACTTCACTGTCACTGACAACCAGCAGCGGACTGCGCAGTGGAAATCCGGCTTCCTGGCAGCGTTCACCGATACCCTGAAGTAAACCGCTGCCGATATGGATCGGATAAGAACGTTCTCCCAATTCTACAGTAATACTGCGCATAATCAGTAGCTCTCCAGTTGGGATAAGTAATTATTATAGTTGGCTCTGATTTCTTCCAGAGAATCGCCGCCGAATTTATCCAGGAATGCCTTCGCAATCTCCCAAGCCACGACATTCTCCAGCACAACACAAGCTGCCGGAACAGCGCAGGCATCCGAACGCTCCACCTGCGCGGTGAAAGGCTCTTTGGTATCAATATCAACGCTTTGCAGCGGTTTGTAAAGTGTAGGTATCGGCTTCATCACTCCGCGGACAACAACCGGCATTCCGTTCGTCATGCCACCCTCAAAGCCGCCCAGCCGGTTGCTTGCCCGGTAGTAACCTCGTGAGGCTTCATACATAATTTCATCATGGACCTGTGAGCCGCGCAGTTCGCCTGCCCCGAAACCAATACCGATCTCAACACCCTTGAAGGCATTGATCGACATTACCGCTCCGGCGATAGCTGCATCCAGCTTACGGTCGTATTGCACATAGCTTCCAAGACCGGTAGGCAATCCTTCAACGACGCATTCCACGATTCCACCGATGGAGTCGCCTTCCTCCTTGATCTTGTCTATGTAAGCCTCCATCTTCTGTTCGGTCTCTTTATCAACAACTCTCACAGAGGAGGCTTCGGTCAGCTCGATCAGTTCATCAACCGGAAGATTGTTGGCCGGTGCTTCAATTTCGCCGATCCGGATAACCTGTCCGGCAATCTTCACTCCGAAAGCGGCCAGCAGCTGCCGGGCCACAGCGCCTACGGCTACTCTTGCTGCCGTTTCACGGGCGCTGGAGCGTTCCAGCACATTCCGCAGGTCGGTAAGATTATATTTCAGTCCGCCGTTCAAATCCGCATGCCCTGGACGCGGCCGGTTCACCCGCCGCTTCTCTTCGTCGCTGCCGGGAATCGGTTCGATATTCATAATGTTCTTCCAGTGTGTCCAGTCCTTGTTCTCTACTACCAGCGCTACAGGAGCTCCTGTCGTAGAGCCATGGCGTACACCGCCGACAATCTGTGCGGTATCTTTCTCGATTTGCATCCGGCGGCCACGGCCGTAGCCCTTCTGGCGCCGCTGCAATTGAAAATTGAGCTCTTCAAAATTAAGTGTCAAATTGCTGGGCAGTCCCTCAATAATTGCTGTAAGCTGGGGGCCGTGCGTTTCCCCCGCTGTTAAATAGCGTAAACTCATGCTGCGTTCCCCCTTCACACTTTTAAACTGTAAACCGCTAAAATCTTAAATGTCTTTGCTCATTATAGTATAGGGAATCCGCTTTGACAAGAAAGGGATGGCCTCTAATCAGGTGCCCCTCATCCATAAAAGAACAGCGCCGCCATACTCTTCCGAGTAAAAGCGGCGCTGCTGAGCGTCCGGGGTCAAGAGCCTCTGATCAGCCCCCGATCCTCCGGTTTGACGGAGGCAATGTCGTCTTGCTCTCCTCAAGCTGCAGCAGGCTTTGCAGCTGCAGCTCCTCAATGCCGAGAATCTGCCCGCATTCGCGGACGGTAAGGAAGCCGCGTCTGTACGCGGCAATGACCTTGCTTTTGTCCATCTGGATTTACGACCTTTCACATAGCGTACGGGTATCTACTATTCAGTATCTCTGAAAAGAAGCGAAAGTATACGTTTACCAGATCGGGCGGTGCAGCACTATTTCTTCCGGTAGAAGAACGTTTCCGTCGATTCAAAGCCATACTGCGCAGGTGTAAAGATTTGCTCCGTACTGCCCACGAACAAATATCCGCCCGGGCGCAGACTGTCCGAGAACTTATGATAGAGCTTATTCTTAGCCTCTTCTGTGAAATAGATCATCACATTCCGGCAAATGATCAGGTCAAACCCTTCGTCAAACTTATCAAGCAGCAGGTTCTGCTTGCGGAAATCAATACTTTTTTTGAGTGACTCGCTGACCTTGAACACCGGTCCCTCCGGCGCGAAATAACGGGCGGCTACATCTTTTGGCACGTCCTTTAAGGATCGTTCCAAGTAAAGGCCCTGCTTTGCTTTGGCCAGAGCGCCATCATCGATGTCAGTAGCCAGAATACCGGTCTGGGAAAGAAGATTTTTGTCGGATAAAATCATCGCCAGCGTATATGGCTCTTCCCCGGTGGAGCAGGCGGCACTCCATAGCTTCAACCGGCGTCCCGAGCGCTGCAAATCAGGCAGAATGACATCCCGCAGGACTTCCCAGCGGTTCGGATTGCGCCAGAACTCCGAGACATTAATCGTCATCCGGTCCAGAAATTCATAAAATAAAGCCTTGTCCTTCATCATTGCGGCATAAAAATCTTGAAATGAATGATAGCCGTTCTTCATCCGCAGCGTAGTTAAACGCCGTTTCATCTGTGCTTCCTTGTACTGGGCGAGATCGATTCCGGTACTTTGCTTGACGTTATGGATAAACCCGGTGTAATCCGGATCTGCTGCTTCAATCTGTTCACGTTCTGCCATATGACTTCTCCTGCCTCCCGCCTGTTGTTACATCCATGCCTGGATGTCTTTGTTGTAGTGAGCCAGTTCATTCGGAGCAAAGAAATTGGCAATTTCACGTTCAGCGCTTTCCGGTGAATCCGATCCATGAATAAGGTTAAGCGGTGTATGGCTGGCAAAATCGCCGCGGATTGTACCCGGCAACGCTTCGCCTACCTTGGTCTTCCCTATCAGCAGACGGGACAGCGCCACTACATCATCGCCTTCCCACACCATGGCAAACACAGGACCGGAGGTGATAAAGCCCACAAGTTCAGGAAAGAAATCTTTACCTTCGTGTTCTGCGTAGTGCTTCTTGGCCTGTGCTTCTGTGACAGTAATCAGCTTCGCGGCAATCAGCTTAAATCCTTTGTCCTCCAGGCGGGCGACAATACGCCCGATCAATCCGCGTTGTACTCCGTCCGGCTTGATCATCAGATACGTTTTTTCCATAGAGTCACTCTCCATTTTTATGAATAGGTTAGTACATCGCTGCGAATTCAAGTGGTATATTTTCTGATATTATCAGAAACCCGGTCATCTGTGAACGCTTATATTTCAAAGAGGAGCGAAGTCTAATAGGCTCTGCCTGTTACAAAAAATGCAATATCCCGCAGATTGCGCTTTGTTTTGTTGTTCGGAAGCTCATCCAGCGCCGCCAGTGCTTTGGCTATATAGCGTGAAGCCAGCTCTTCTGCGCGGGCAATACCTTCTCCTGACAGGATCAGATCAATGGCCCGGCCCACACTGCGCTGCCCTTCACGGATAAGCTTCAGTTCCTCCAGCAGCGAATCGCGAAGCCGGGCGTCCTCAAGACTGTAGATCACTGGAAGTGTAATGTTCCCCTGGCGCATATCGCTGCCCGGAGGTTTGCCGATTTGCTTCTCCGTTCCGGAAAGATCGAGCAGATCATCACGGATCTGAAACGCCATACCGACGTTGTATCCGTAATTATAGAGCAGCCGGGCTGTCTCCGGCTCCGCGTCAGCTGCCAGCGCGCCTAGCTGACAGCTGATCGCGATGAGCAATGCTGTCTTGCGGCGGATCCGCCGCAAATAATGGCGCACACTCTGCTCGCTGTTGAAGAAATCACGGATCTGCTCCATTTCTCCGATGGACATTTCCACCATCGCCTTGGAGAGGATTTGGTGGATGCGGGGATTTTTCAGCTCCGAAGTCATAACGAGCGCTTTTGCATAAATATAGTCCCCGGTGTACATGGCGATCTTGTCGCCCCACTTCGCTTTGACAGTAAGCTCTCCACGCCGCAGCTCTGCATCGTCGATCACATCATCGTGAACGAGCGAAGCACTATGTATGAGCTCAAGCGGGATAGCTACACGCTTCAGCTTCTCCAGATCATATTGGCCAAATTTGCCGCCCATCAGCACAAATACTGGACGCAGACGTTTGCCGCCCGCCTTCAGCAGATGCAGGGAAGTCTCTGTCAGCAGACCATCATCGCCTTGAACGCTGCGGTACAGCTCTTTTTCGATCAGATCCATATCCTTGTTCAGCAAACCGAATATTTGCATTCGTTTCATTCTTTCACCCGTGTCAGCAGATTGTGGCTCCAAAGCTCCATCTTCACTTCCTGCGGCAGCAGGCCCATTTCATAGGCGTAGCGGAAATAGAGGTTCAGACCTTCCTGCTGCCTTTCCCCAAAGTCATAACATAGATTACGGAAATATCCTTCCCAGTAAGCAGCCGTTCCGCCGATAGCCATACACGCCTCCCGAATAACTGGCGCGAGTTCGCGGATTCCGCGTCTTTTACTTTCCGCAAAGGCCTCGGCAATCTCGGCAATCGCTTTAGGCTTACTGTTCGCTGCCTCCCGGTTTACCGCCCAGACGGCAAAGGTCATGCTGAGTCCAGTCCACTCATTCCACAGTTCACCCAGATCAGTAACGATGTAGCCCTGATTCTGCCACGAGGCTTTGATCGCATTGTCGCCGATTAAGAGACAGGCATCCGCCTGATCCATCATGTGATCCAGATCAGGCTCTGCACTGATATATTCCGGTTTGCCATGAACGGCCTTCTCCATCAGAATCTTCAGCAGATTCACCGATGTTGCGGAGGTATTAGTTACGGCAATCCTGGCGTTTCCAAGCTGCTGAACAGGCATCCGAGAGAACAGCAGAATTGATTTGACCGGTCCCTCCGAACTGACGGATAGATCCGGAAGCAGCAGCAGACGGTCACTGGCTGCTGCATAGGCAAAGGAAGACAATGCACCTACGTGGATGGTGCCCTCAGCCATGCCCTGATTAAGAATGGCAGGCACTTCACTCACCATCTCTGCAGGATAACTTAACGAAGAGGGGTGGAAATTGTGAAATACCGGCCATGAGTTGGTATAGCTGATTTTACCGATAACGGTATGCTGCGAATTGACCATCCCTCATTCCCCCCATCTGCGAAATAAAGTGTGCTCAATGTTAAAGCTGTCCAGCACCTTGCCCACCATAAAGTTAATCAGATCATCCATGCTGACCGGGCCAAAATAAAAGGCCGGCATTGCCGGGATCAGCTTGACGCCCAGCCGGGACAGCTTCAGCATATTTTCCAGGTGAATGGCATGCAGCGGTGTCTCCCGGGGGACGAGGACCAAGGGGCGCCCTTCCTTCAGCATGACATCGGCAGCCCTTGTCATCAAATTATCGGAGCTGCCATGCGCCACAGCAGACAGTGTACCCATGGAGCAAGGCATAATAATCATCCCTTCCGTGCGGAAGGAGCCGCTGGCGATCGATGCCCCGATGTCCTGTACTTTATGATAAAGCAGAGAACCGGGATAGCCGCTGAACTTTTCGTTCAGAAAGCCTTCCCGGTCGGAGGCGGCAAAGCCAAGCTCCTCTTTAAAAACACGCCAGCCCGCATTGCTCACAACGAGATGGACCGTATACCCCAATGAAAGCAGGGTTTCCGTCAGACGAACGCCGTAAATACCTCCGCTCGCTCCGGTAATTCCTACAACGAAATTTTTAGGCTTCTGCTCTGTCATTTGTAAAACTGCACCACCAGGTCAATCAAAGTAAATGAGAACACCACGATGCTTAGCACCCCGTTCATGGTAAAGAACGCAGTCTGCAAGCGGCTTAAGTCACTCGGAGACACAATGTGATGCTCATAAAAAAGAATGATGTAAGCAATCAGCATCCCTGCTACATACCACCAGCTTAAATCGGTGATAAATAGGAGCGAAACGAATCCGATGCCCGTAAGAAAGTGAAATACCTTCGCAATGTCCAGCGCCCGCGGAACACCAAAGCGGACTGGAATGGAGTAAAGGCCTTCCTTCGTATCAAATTCAACATCCTGGCAGGAATAGATAATATCAAAACCCGCAGTCCAAAACACAATTGTGAAATAAAAGATCATGGCTGTCCAGTCCACAGTGCCTGTGACGGCAACCCAGCCCCCAAGCGGAGCCAAGGCGATGGTTAGCCCGAGTATCAGATGGCAGGCCCAGGTGAATCGCTTCGTGAAGGAATAAAAAACAAGGAGAAAAACAGCGATCGGCAGCAATTTCGCCGACAAGGGATTAAGCTTGAAAGCAGCCCAGAATAGTAAAAAGAATGAGATCGCAATAAAGATTATTACTTCTCCAACCTTCAGCAACCCTGCGGGAATCGCTCTTCCTGCGGTCCGCGGATTCTTGGCGTCACTGATCCGGTCAATCAGCCGGTTCAGGCCCATGGCCGCGCTGCGGGCGCCAAACATGGCGATAACAACCCAGCCGATCTGGGCCCAGGAAGGGAGTGTGCCGAACATGACAACTGAACCGAGCAATGCGCCCATAAATGCGAAGGGTAATGCAAAAACAGTATGTTCAAACTTGATCATTTGCAGAAAAACGCCGACTTTTTTAAACATTACAGTTCTCCTTGAGCCCAATATGTAATGCTGCGATGCCGCCGGTCAAGGGATAGGATTCCACTTGCTCAAGACCGGTTTCACGGAAAATCACCGCAAGCTGCTCTCTGTCCGGAAATAGGGCCAATGATTCGGGAAGCCATTTATATTGCTCGTATCTTTTGGCAAACAGTTTCCCAAGGAGCGGAAGTACACGCTGAAAATAAAAATAATAAATGCCTTTGAACGGCTGTTTCATCGGCTTGGAAAGCTCGAGGCAGACAACCATTCCTCCCGGCTTCACTACACGCTTCATTTCGTTCAACACTTGAACGAGATCAGGCACATTGCGAAGTCCGAAGCCTATCGTCGCATAATCAAAGCTGTTGTCACCGAAAGGCAGGTCCATCGCATTGCCCTGGACCAGTGAAATGCGGTCCTGCAGTTTGCGCTCTTCCACCTTGCGGCGGCCTACCTCCAGCATGCCTGCACTGAAATCAAGCCCGATAACACTTCCGGTCTGGCTGGCATCAGCCAAGGCAATACTCCAGTCACAGGTGCCGCAGCACAAGTCTACAGCGGAATCACCGCGCTTCATGCCCATCTTGCGCATCGTGAACTTTCGCCACGCTTTATGGCGGCGGAAGCTTAGAATATCATTCATCAGGTCATATTTTCCGGCAATGCTCTCAAATACGGAGTGTACAAATTGTTCCTTCGGTTTGACGCCCTGGTCACCCAAAGCTGATGTTTTCTCTATAGTCATTCTCTACCCCTCCACGGCCGCTTGTCCGGAAATTTTCGTCTGCAGGAGAAAGTGGTCAAGCGCGGAGCTAAGCTCGCTGATCAGGTGCTCGTCCTTAATGTCTTTCAGCAGTCCCTGTATGGACTGGAGCGACCCATGCAGCTTGTCGGTCAGCAGGGAATCGCATTTATATTTCAGCTTGAGCTTCTTCCAATCCTTCAGATCGAGATTCTGCTCATCCAGCAGCTGCCGCTCTTCTTCTGTGGCTAATTCCATCACCTTCCAGTAACAATAGCCTTCCCGGGCACTTGCCGGATTACCAGACCGCCGCAGTTCCAGACATAAGGTCTCGCAGTGGCTGAATTCAGCCAGCAGCTTCTCCCACAACTGTGTGAGCGACTCCTCAATCATCGGTGTAAAAGAAAGGAACAGCCGCATATTGAGCTGTACCGTGTGCCGCAGGTATTGTTCAGCGGAGAGCAGCATCCCCTTCATTTTGCCGTAAAGATGGGCTTTCATCACGTTAAAGTCGGCAATGGCCGTACTTAAGATGCCCACCATCTCGATCTGTTCACGTTTCGCAAGCAAATGGTAAAACCAGCTGCTGAAGTAATCGCCGGCCAGCACCTTGAGCTGACGGGAACGCATCTGGTCTCCCCCTGGTTCTTCAAGGGATATATCGATGTTCTCATGCGTATCAAGGCCTAGCTGCACAAGTGCTGTTACCAGAGTATACAGCTCACCGTTTTGCGCACCGTCCGGGGTGCCGTGATTCAGAAAAATATATAACAAATGACCACGCCCATCGGAAAACGGCGGTAATTCCGTATGCCGCTGAATCATATCGTAGTCGGTGTAGGGTTTAGCAAGTTGTGGTATGCGGTACGGTTTCATTTCAGCCTCCGAAGCCATTGACGTTATGACAATATCTTTGTTCACAATCTTGTCTATTATATCACATGTTTTTTTGTCACGCACTCTGGGGCGTTCTAGTTTCATTTACCCACATTAGGGATAAATGAACTGCCTTTTCCACAGCTCGCTTTCACGAATACGGAAGCCTTTCTTGAGCGCATCTGGCAGCGGATCATTCCCGGACGCCTCCAGCTTCTGCTGCAGTTGAAGCGACCACTCCATGCGTCTGATATCCCCGGCAAGCAATAGACGGCGGGTGTCCAGCCATTTGTCCTCGGCAACGATGCGCAGGAGCAGCTGATCGACATTCTCCGTGTCTTGGAAAGCAAAGGAGATCGCCTGAGCCATATTCTGATACAGTTCTTGGGGCTCGTGGTTATTGCCGGTTACCTTCAGATCCAGTGATAAGACACTCTGTTCAAAGTCAACGCTATCGATGGACAGGGTAAAGGGGATCCCGTTCAGTATATCTACAAGATTATCATTATCGAGAATCGTATTCGCACCGCTGAAGGTTTCCACTACTCCCTGCTGCCTTTGCAAGGAAGGTTCGAGCTCCGCCAGCTTCGGCAGAATTACGGCAGAAGCCGTGGTCACGAGCAATACAGTTCCGATTAGCCAGCCCCGGTTCATGACCTGCCCCCTTATCCATAATTTCCGCCTTGCCGTGCGTTTATACGATCCTGCAGACTTGCCTATACTTAGTTATATTTTGAAAAAAAGCAGGCTATGCCTGCTTTTCAGCTTTCGCTCTCCAGTTGTCCGTGTTTGCTCCATATTTCCGCCTTGCCGCGGATTTTCATAGCTGAGGTATGATCGGTGAATTGAGCGATCAGCACCTCGCCTTTGTCCAGCTTCTCCGTGTGGTGAAAGCGCGTATCCAGTCCTCTGGTAAGCCCGATTACCTGAACGCCGTTCTCTTTGGCCTTCACCACGATGTACTCGCTGCCTGACGGTGCAGGGCTAACGCCATTATTCTTCTCGGTCATCTTTGATCCTCCTAAAAGTTTTGTGAGCATCTGCTTCCTTGAAATTTCTTCGTACAAAACTAGCTTCGGAAGCATTCGCTTAAGTTTTGTGAGCATTTACTTCCTAGAAATCTCTTCGTACAAAACTGGCTTCGGAAGCGTTCGCTTAATTTTGTGTGAGTATACGCTTTCTCTAAGCAATTGCGGATAAAGATTGCAAAAACAAATGCCGCCTTGGAGGGCGGCATAGTTGTAACTCGGAAGACTATAGGATCGATATGTAGAAATCTCTATTTGATTCCGTCTTTAAGCGCCTTACCGGGTTTGAATGCCGGTACTTTGCTTGAAGGAATTTCGATTTCTTCACCAGTTTGCGGGTTGCGGCCTTTACGTGCGGAACGTTCGCGCACTTCAAAGTTTCCGAATCCAACCAGTTGTACTTTATCGCCGCTTTGCAGAGCACCTGTGATCGCTTCGAAAACGGCATCTACCGCTTTAGTAGCATCTTTCTTGGGAAGTTCAGTTGCTTCTGTTACTACGTTGATCAAATCTGATTTATTCATGTCTTCTCACCTCCCTGGGTAAATTTCCGGTATCATACACTGTTTCCGTTTCAACGCAAAATATACGTGATAATCCCGTTTATTGCTAGATACTGGCGCCCTTCTTCCTAGAAGCGCAACAAACTTATAGTAATACAGCCCATCCATAATTTCAAGGCGTTCCTCAAAAAAGGAGCAGAAAGTATCTACTAAACCCTTAATTAGGCCGAAAATGAGAGACTATTAATGGCAGAAATTCCTATTAACCATAAAGTAGAGAAGCATTTCCGTGTAAAAAGAGTACGGAGGGGAATTCATCGGATGTCATCTGCCCCCACTCCGGCACAACAAAAAGAGAGCCGGAAATTCCTGCTCTCTTTTTGTTATGAAATATGCCTTACAAAATGATGGCGATCAGGCCGCCTGAACCCTCGTTGATGATCCGTCCAAGTGTTTCCTGCAGCTTGTAGCGGGCATTATCCGGCATCATGGCAATTTTGCCCTGAATCCCTTCGCGCACAATCGAATGCAGCGAGCGGCCAAAAATATCCGACTCCCAAATCTTGATCGGGTCATTCTCAAAGTCCTGCATCAGATAGCGCACCAGCTCTTCGCTCTGTTTCTCCGTGCCGATGATCGGCGAGAACTCCGATTCCACATCCACGCGGATCATATGAATCGAAGGTGCTGTCGCCTTCAGGCGAACCCCGAAACGCGAGCCCTGGCGGATCAGCTCTGGCTCATCTAGAGCCATTTCCGCGAGTGAAGGGGCGGCTATCCCGTAGCCGGTTGTTTTGACCATTTCCAGTGCTTCGGAGAAGCGGTCATACTCGCGTTTGGCATGGGAGAAGTCCTGCATCAGCTGCAGCAGATGATCTTTTCCGCGGATTTCAACCCCTACCACTTCCATCAGAACCTGATCATACAGTTCTTCCGGCGCATACAGGTCAATCTCGGCCACACCTTGGCCCATGTTCATTCCGCTAAGCCCTGCTTTATCGATGAAATCATATTCCGTAAACTGGGAGACCAGCCGGTCAACATCACGCAGGCGGCGGATGTCTTTCACGGTATCGCGGACGGAATTCTCATAGCTGCTGCGCAGCCAGTGGTTTTCTCCCAGCACCATCACCCAGCTAGGCAGGTTCACATTCACCTCATGGACCGGGAATTCATACAGCACTTCACGCAGCACACCGGTCACATCGTCTTCCGTCATATTCGCGGCACTAAGCGTCATAACGGGAATATCATATTTAAGGGCCAGCTCACTGCGCAGCTGCTGTGCCTCTTCACTGCGCGGCCGGGTGGAGTTGATCACAAGCACAAACGGCTTGCCTACTTCCTTCAGCTCCGCAATGACCCGCTCTTCGGAATCAATATAAGAGTTCCGCGGGATTTCAGCAATCGTGCCGTCTGTAGTCACAACTACACCCAGCGTGGAATGCTCCTGAATCACCTTACGCGTGCCAATTTCCGCCGCTTCCTGGAAAGGAATCGGTTCCTCAAACCAAGGAGTGGAGATCATGCGAGGGCCGTTCTCATCCTCATACCCTTTTGCACCCTCCACAGCGTATCCTACACAGTCGACCAGCCGGACATTCACTTCCAGCCCTTCCGCAACCTTGATCTGCACCGCGTTGTTCGGTACAAACTTCGGCTCAGTTGTCATAATGGTTTTGCCCGCTGCACTTTGCGGAAGTTCATCCACTGCCCTTACCCGATCTGCCTCGCTGGTGATGTTCGGCAAGACAATCGTCTCCATGAAGCGTTTGATGAACGTCGATTTCCCCGTGCGAACCGCGCCGACGACGCCAAGATAAATGTCTCCGCCGGTACGCTCGGCAATGTCCTTGAAAATATCCACTTTTTCCAAAAGAGATCCCCTCCTCATATTACTCCGAAGAAAAAATGCCTGAAGAGCATCGACTTCGCGTTCCGCCGGCAATCTGACCCTTGCAGGACATCCACCGGACTTTCGTATGTCCGCCCGAAGCCTAGCTGCTGCTTAAGGGCGGAACACTTTTGCCCCGCGCTAAACTCCGAATGCTCGGACATGCATTTGGACTAGTATCATCATATGTATCCGGAACGGATTTATGACCCGCAGCTGCGCAATTTGTATAGTAATTTGCGAAATGAGGTTCTGCACCCCCGCAGGGCGTCACGACGCCCGGAAGTCTTCTCATCAATCATATGAGCGCGGAGTAGCAAGTAGAACTACCTATCTCCTTTCATGTGGCCGCTGCCACAGAAGCACCGGAAAATACAAAAAAGCAGCCCCAGAATAACTTCTGGAACTGCTATCGGTTTGAAACGTCTATGGACTGTCCGGAGGCTGAGGAACTGGCAGTCCCTCAATCCACAAATACGGCAACGACTTCACCGGTACATAATAAGAAGCCTGCTCCAGCTCAATCCGCAGATCCTGATTGGCCGCAGGTGTTGCGCCTTCCTTGTCGATGGCAGACATAATATCAAAGCTGTAGTCGACATACACGTCACCGTTCTTGTCCATGATAAACTCCAGCGGCTGTCCGGAATAGACGCTCTTCAGCGTTATAGACGCCGTTCCCGCCTTTTTGGAATCAATGGTGAAGAAGCCCGGATACCGTTCCTCCCCTGCCGGGAGTGCACCTCCATGCGCTGATTTGTAGCGGTTAACCTGGCGGGAGACATCATTTACCTTCTGCACGGTAACGAGATCCATCAGCTTCACGGTAGGATCACTTTCTTCATCCAAGATAAGAAAATAGGCGCTGCCGCCCTTCTCAAAGGCAGCAGCCGGAATTTCATCCAAATAGCCTTTTTGGCGCAGCTTCTCCAAATCAATTACGAATTTCTCATAGCGTGGAGTAGATTCCTCGCTATTTAGGATCGGCAGCAAACCTTCCTCCTGCTGATAATCATCCACTGCCGCCTGAACCCGCTTGACACTCTCGCGGAAATTGCCCGCAGGCTGGTTCTGTTCTCCCCGGTACATACAGCCCGTGAGAACAAAGAGCAGCAAGCTTATTCCCAGCAGCAAGCCCATTCTGATTCCGGATGTCTTAAGCCCATCTGTGAAGAGCACTCCGTCCGCCCCTTTCTGCTCCAGCATTCTCCGAAAGTTACTTCACAAGATTACCACAGCCCGTCCTCTTCTCCACGACGCGCTGCTTCCAGTCTGCGCCGCACTGCGGCTTTAAGCGGGTCCTCGGGAACGACGACGCTCAAATCGTTCCAGACGGCTGCCTGGCACGCCAGACGGACGCCTGAATCCAGCAAGCCGCCAAGCTTCCGCCGCTCGGCATCCCCCGGCGGCCGAAGGGCAGCAGCCTCTTCCTGTGGGACCGTCACCTTGCACATCAGGCAACCGGCTTTGCCTCCGCAGCGTGTAGGCAGGACCACTCCCGCTTTGCGCGCAGCTTCCAGCAGGGTTACCCCGTGCTGCACTACTGTTTTTCGTCCTTCAGGCTGGAAGGTGACAGTCCATCCTTTTTGCGGCTTCATGACATAGCTTCCTTCCTTTGCTTTCTTGTTAAATCTCTATCGACGTCGACACTCCGAGCAGTGTCTCCAATTGCAGCCCAAAGGCTTCATCCAGTCCATTCTCCAGAACTAGCTGCTGCAGCAGTGGTAAATGACCAGCCAGATTGACTTTCATAAAATTGGCAATAGCACTGCACCGGTCTCCCCTGCACCGCAGCAGGTTAAACACCAGCTCGTGAGCCGCAGGCATCAGGCGCATATAGCCGATACCGTTAAAATCCTGGATGAGTGCATGCGGCAGAAGCAGCTGAACATCCACGGCATACCGGCGCGTGCCGGAGCCGATCTGAAAACCGCATACCAGTTCTACCCTCGCATCACCGATACGATAGCGGCTGCGCAGCGAATAGCAGCCTCCGCTATAATCTTCTTCCGGACCTCCGTCCACCGAATAACTGCTCAGAGCCGAATGAAGTACTTCGGCATCCTCCAGATCGGCGTAGAGGTCGATGTCGCGCGGCGGGGCATTCAGCTGCACTCCGTGCAGCAGAAGCCCGCAGCTTCCTCCCAGCAGCCATACAGGCGGCTTCTCCAGCCAGCTCAGGCTTAACACCTCGGATATAGAGGCTAGCGCTGCCTCCAATATGTAGGGAATTCCCGAATCTGCCATCTACTCACGTCCTATTCCTGCAAAAAAAGTCCAGCGATTCTTCCAAGAACATTCTGCCTGAATTTATTGTAAATGCTTACATAATTGAAGCGGCTCCGCCCAACAGCCCGATCAGCATAATGACAAAAGCAACTATTGATAATATAGCTCTCAGCAGGCCTTTTGTCTTGCTGCGCGCAAAGGTTATCAGAAATACGGACAATCCCATTACCAGAATCGCTATTAGCGACAACCACATTTTCGTCATCGGATCCATGGACAAACCGCCTCCATCCGGCAATATTTGATTGCGACTATTATATCATGAAGACTACGGCATGAAACCTACTAAGTCTAAGGGTTCAAAAAAAAGAGCAAAAGATCACAGAATCAGGACTGATTCCGGATCATTTGCTCTTTGCTCCGCGAAGATTAATGCTATTTTTTCAGCATCATTTTCATTAAAGACTCCATGGTGCCCGAATTCGCGCCGCCTTTTTTGACAGCGTTGATGATATCCTGCACCGTAGCCTCGCTGACCGGTACCTTCGCCATTGATGACACCTGCTTAATTAACTGGCGGAGCTGGGCTTCATTCTGCATTGTTCCCGGTTTGACCGTACTGGCCAGCTTTTGGACAGCACCTGGTGTGATGTTTTTGCCCGCTTTTTTATTGATGGCGTTCAATGCATCCTTGGAAAAATCTTTGCTCACTTTTCATCCCTCCTCCGTCAATCCCCATTACAACATATGAGGATCCCCGTCAAAAGGTGAACGTGATCAGGAATGCCACTGCTCCCAAGTTTCCTGCGAGATCGTTTCCATCTCCGTCTTGCGGTCGCGTCCCATCAGGGCCTCGACGGCGCTGCGCGGCGTTTTGCCTTTGAACAGCACATGATAGATCTGATCAGTGATTGGCATCTGCACGCCCAGCTTAAGCGAAATAGCGTATGCGGCTTCCGTGGTGCGTATCCCTTCAACGACCATGCCCATGGACTCCAGCACTTCAGAGAGCGGTTTCCCTTGGCCAAGCAAAGAACCTGCACGCCAGTTGCGGCTATGCTGGCTCGTGGCTGTTACCACAAGGTCACCGAGTCCAGCCAGACCGGCAAAGGTCAGCGGATTGGCACCCAGCTCGACACCGACGCGGGAAATCTCGGCAAGACCGCGGGTGAGCAATGCCGCCTTGGCATTATCGCCAAAGCCCAGACCGTCAGACAGACCTGCCCCAAGCGCTATGATATTCTTCAGGGCTCCGGCCAGTTCAACACCTACCTGATCTCGATTGGTGTACACACGGAAATCATTGTTGATAAATAAACTTTGTGCTTCTGTAGCGCGTCTGTCGTCCGGTGAAGCTACCACAACCGTTGTAGGACACAGGCGCACCACCTCTTCGGCGTGGCTAGGTCCGGACAGAACAACCACCTGGCCTTCATCACAGCCCAGCTCCTCGGAAATGACGGTGGACATCCGTTTCATGGATTCCGTCTCGAAGCCCTTTGTAGCATGTACACAGAGCATATCTTCTTTCCAGAAAGGTTTGAGGCTGCGGGCGACCTGGCGCATTCCGGAGGACGGGGCAACAATAACCACCGCCTTGGAACCGGAGACCGCTGTCTCCATATCCGTAGTTGCGATGATATTAGCGGGCAAAGAAATCCCGGGCAAGAAATGCTCATTCGTGTGAGCCTCATTAATCTCGGCAGCCTGTTCGGACCTGCGTGTCCATAGATAAACCTCCGAGTGGTTAGCCGCCAGCACAGTAGCCAGCGCAGTTCCCCAACTGCCCGCGACCAGCACGGTTACTTTATCAGACAACGCGATTCCCCTCCTTGACTTTAGCGCCGATTTTATTCTCTCTTCCCTGGGAGATCTTCACAATATTGCTGCGGTGCCGCCAGAAAGCGAATACTGCAATGATAAGGCTTCCCCACAATTCAGGCGTTGTAAATTCGGTAAACAGCAGGAATACCGGGGTAAGCGCAACAAAAATCAGGGAGCCCAGCGACACAAATCGGGTAATAACGATGGCCAGGATGGCAATGACCCCTGCAATCAGCGCAGGCCAAAAACAAAGCGTAGCCATTACGCCAATTGTAGTCGCAATGCCCTTCCCGCCGCGAAAGTGAAAGTAGAGCGGCCAATTATGCCCGATGATGGCTGCGACCCCGCAAGCCACCGCGATCCAGGTTCCCCAGCCGCCAGCCCAGGTTCCGAGCCAAACTGCGGCAATTCCCTTCAGTACGTCCAGAACCAGCACCAGTATTGCCGGTCCTTTCCCCATCACACGCAGCGTATTGGTCGCTCCGGCATTGCCGCTTCCGTATTGACGGATATCAATACCTTTGAGCAGCCGGGCGAGCAATACACTGAAGCTGACAGAGCCAAGCAAATAGCTTACAACGATCACCAGAAGTTCAAACGCCACTACTCTTCTCCCCTAACCTTCGTTTTCGGATTTGCGCCGTGTAAATAGACGGATTGGTGTTCCTTCAAAATTGAACGCCGCGCGGATTTTGTTCTCCAGGTATCGTTCATAGGAGAAGTGCATCAGCGACGGGTCATTGACGAATACCACAATCGTCGGCGGCTTGACAGCAACCTGAGTAACATAATTGATGCGCAGGCGCCGTCCTTTATCCGTTGGCGGAGGATTAATGGCCACAGCATCGGACACCACATCGTTGACCAAATGCGTCGTAATCCGCAGAGCATGCTGCTGGGCGACATGCTGCACCACCGGCAGCAGCTTCTGCAGGCGCTGTTTCGTTAATGCGGACAAGAACACTACAGGTGCATAGCTCATGAACAGGAAGTGATCCCGGATTTTGGTCTCAAAGTTCTGCATCGTCTTGTCATCCTTCTCGACAGCATCCCATTTGTTGACCACAAAAATCGAAGCTTTCCCGGCATCATGAGCATAACCGGCAATATGCTTATCCTGATCGATAATGCCTTCTTCACCGTTGATTACCACCAGAACGACATCAGCCCGCTCAATGGCCCGCATTGCGCGCATCACACTGTATTTTTCCGTGGTTTCATATACTTTGCCGCGTTTGCGCATACCCGCAGTATCAATCAGAACATAGCGCTGCCCGTCCCGTTCAAAAGGAGTATCAATCGCATCGCGTGTAGTCCCTGCGACATCGCTGACAATTACACGTTCTTCACCCAAAATGGCGTTGACTAAAGAAGATTTACCTACATTCGGCCGGCCGATCAGGGCCACACGAATCACATCTTCGTCGTATTCCTCTTCAGTTAGCTCTGGAAGCTTCTCGGTTACCGCATCCAGCAAATCGCCGATTCCGGTACCGTGGCTGCCGGAGATGCCGATAGGATCGCCGATTCCCAGGGTGTAAAATTCATAAATATCATCCGTGCGCTTCATGTTGTCCACTTTATTGATTGCAAGTACAACCGGTTTGCCGGAACGGAAAAGAATTTGTGCCACTTCTTCATCCGAATTGGTCAGTCCGCTTTTCGCCTCGCACATAAAGACGATAACATCCGCTTCCTCAATCGCCAGCTCCGCCTGAACACGGATTGATTTCAGAATCGCGTCTTCACCGTCAATTTCAATCCCTCCGGTATCAATTACACTGAAGGATTTGCCGTTCCAATCTGAAACGCCATAAATCCGGTCGCGTGTAATCCCCGGTTTATCTTCTACAATGGCCAGTCTATCGCCAATCAGCCTGTTAAATATCGTCGATTTTCCGACGTTAGGCCTCCCTACGATGGCCACAACGGGTCTTGCCATATTCATTCCTCCTGTCGTCCTTACGTAACTCATCATAGCAAAAAACAATAAAATTGGCTAACCAGCTTGTACCTTGTCCCTTTTGGACTTACATGCCTGTAAAAACACAATCGGCGAACCCTCTTATCGAGGGCTCGCCGATTACTTTACCCGGTATGACAATCTAAAGGATTAGTTGTTACCCTTGAATTTGTCCAGCTTGTCGCCGAAGCGTTCAGCAAGCGTGAAGCTGAGTCCTTCGTTGCTGAGCGATACGTTAGGATTGTTCAGCACTTCTTTAGGAGCTCTGTCTCTGCTGTTGCTGCGTTCCGGTCTTGCTGTAGGAGCCGGAGCTTCTTCGGTTTCTTTGATGCTCAGGCTGACGCGCTTCTCGGATGGATTGAAGTCAAGCACTTTCACTTGTACTTCTTGTCCTTCTTTGAGCACTTCATGCGGAGTACCGATGTGCTTGTGGGAGATTTGGGAGATATGCACAAGGCCTTCCACGCCTGGAAGCAGTTCAACAAATGCGCCGAAGTTTACAAGGCGTTTTACTTCGCCTGTAACTACATCGCCAATGTTGATTTTACCGGCAGCAGAATCCCAAGGACCTGGAGCAGCAGCTTTGATGCTGAGGCTGATTTTTCCTTTTTCAGGATCAACCTTAAGCACTTTTACGCGAACCTTGTCGCCTTCGGAAACAACATCGGAAGGTTTTTCGACATGGTTCCAAGCGATTTCGGATACGTGAACCAATCCGTCAACGCCGCCTACATCAACAAATGCGCCGAATTGTGTCAGCCGTTGCACAGTACCTTCGATGATTTGTCCTTCGGACAGCTCAGCCATAATCTTCAATTTGTTGGCTTCGAATTCTTCTTCCAGCACTTCTTTGGCGGAAAGAATAACCTTGCTGTTCTCACGGTCCAGTTCTTTCACTTTCACGCGTAGAGTGCGGCCTTTGTAGTCGCTGAAATCTTCTACAAAGTGACGTTCAACCATGGAAGCCGGAATAAATCCGCGCGCGCCGACATCAGCTACGAGGCCGCCTTTGACAACGTCAGCCACAGTAACATCGAACGCTTCCTGGGAAGCAAAATACTTCTCCAGATCTTCCCATGATTTCTCGCTGTCAATTGCACGTTTGGAGAGAACCAGGCTTTCCTTGTTGTCGTTGATGCTGACAACTTTGCATTCCACTTCTTGTCCAACTTCTACTGCTGCTGCAGCGTTGTCCAGTTGTACGGAAGACAATTCGCGAATAGGAATAACGCCGTCGTATTTATATCCAATGCTTACATAAGCTTGGTTATCTTCGATTTTGACGATTGTTCCTTTCACGGTATCGCCTTTTTTCAACGAAATGATTTCCAAACCTTCTTGGCTTGTCACTTCTTCTTCGTTACCTACAGCGGATTCCACTGTTTCTGTTGCTTCCACGGCTTCGTTGTTCTCAACATTAGCCGCAGCTTCCTGATTTCTAGTTTCTTCAGACATGTGATTACCCTCCTCGATTCAAAACCCCATTTATTTAAACCCGCGTAGAGCAGAGTTCAAAACAAGCATTACCTAAATATCACTTACATTTTTAAGTTAGTATGTTCCAAAAAATAGCGGTTATGCCGTTATTCCTCAGCATCTGCAAAAAGCGGCGTGATTCAACGTTTATCTTGCACTGGGCTTGCCGGTCTTGGCCATCTCATGAATCCGTCCCATAATTACATCAGTGACTTCTTCAAGAGACTCGCTTCCCTTTCCATCAAACGAACTGAGGTCAATGGGAGCCCCATAAATGACAGTCATCCGGCGAAAGGGTTTGTAAGATCCGACGATAGCGGCCGGAACAACTGCTGCACCGCTGCGAAGCGCAAAACTCGCTGCACCCTTCTTAGCCACACCGGAATCAGAGTTTCGCGTCCCTTCCGGAAAGATGCCCATAACATGTCCGCCGCGAAGCGTATTAAGGGCCGTTTTGATGGATTCTTTGCTTACGCCGCCACGTTTCACCGGAAAAGCGCCCAACTTATTAATGAGCCAGCCTAGCACAGGAACCTTGAACAGCTCTGCTTTGGCCATATACTTTACCTGGCGGTTCAGCTTAATGCCGATCGTCATTGGATCAAGCAGGCTGATGTGATTGGCGCAGAGCAGCACCCCGCCCTCCTTCGGCACATTCTCTTTCCCGACAATCTTCAGCGGGAACAGGATGGCATAAATCAAGCGAAGCAACCCACAGCAAATGGCATAAATCATGAATGATTTCTCTCCCCGTCAACATGAGATCTGCAGTGGGAGACAATGGCTTCCACGGCTTGCCTGATATCCATAAAGGTCGTGTCAAGAAGAATGGCATCTTCTGCACGGCGCAGCGGTGAAATCTCCCGTCCTTCATCAAGACGATCACGGGCTGCAATATCGTGTTCAAGCTGCTGGAGAGTTATTGTTTCCGTTTCCTTCAGCTCTTTGTAACGGCGGAGAGCCCGTTCCTCCACACTTGCCGTCATGAAAATCTTCACTTCGGCATCCGGCAGCACGGTCGTACCGATATCGCGGCCATCCATTACGACCCCCTTGCGAAGCGCCATCTGACGCTGCAAATGACTGAGTCTGGATCTAACGCCCTCGATCTTCGAATACTGCGACACCTGGCCGCTAACCTGGAGACTGCGGATATGCGGGGTTACGTCCTCCCCATTGATCAGCACCTTCTGGATGTCCTGCTCCGGAATAAGCTCAATCACCATATCGCGGACACTTTGATCCACCGATTCATGATCTTCCGGCGGAATGCCTCTGCGGAGCATATCCCAGGTAATGGCCCGGTACATTGCACCCGTATCAACATAAATGTAAGACAACTTCTGGGCTACCAATCGGGCTACAGTGCTCTTGCCTGCCCCGGCAGGTCCGTCGATGGCGACGTTGATTCTGTCGTAAGTATGTGTCCCCTGCCTAACCAACGGGGCATTCCTCCTCAAACACGCTTTCATTAAGAAATACGTCCACCGACGTATCTCTAGGAACTTGATGATCTTATCAAGAAAAAAGCAGGCATTGCCTGCGACTTATAAAATTATACCACAGTTTATACCTCAGTGCAAAATGGCATAGCATTAATTCAGCATAAAAAAGGCTATTTTGATGCCCTTTCCGGGCGTTCAGGCGACCTAACATTAACGGTCGCGGAAATCAAACTGGCGTTCGAAGCAGTAGCGGATTATTTTTTGACGCTCAGAATCCGTGATGGCGGCAAACTTTAACATGACTAGATTACGCCCGCTTTCCAGCTGCTTTATCCGCACAACCTCACCTTCAAAGTTCACATGCTCGGTGCTGCCGTTTCGGTAAGGGACCAGCAGCCAACAGAACAGTTTGTCTCCCACCTCCACCTTTACTTTGGGATCACTGAGAAAAGAAGCTCCTCCTCCTCCGATATCATCGGTCCGCACCAGAAAACGGCTGCCCAGCGAATCCTTCACCGCCAGTTCAAGCTCGGCATTTACACGGAAGAAGCTGCGGCGCTGTATTTTGAAGATGGCATCCGTTTCCGGTTTGCGCACCCGGACCATCCGGATAACATCCTCTTTAAAGCCGAGTACATGCGTGTTGAAATAATTTTTGATTCCGCCTTCGGTAAGAAAATATACAGAGAGCTCGTCCCCTATAAACAGCTTTTTCAGCCGCCCGTTGCTGGCCTGCATTGGAATTTCAATCAGTAAGGCCTCATCTTCCATATCTGCAATTCTGGATCTATATTCTAGTTCTGCTTCAGCCGCATCGCTGGAAGCAATCTGTATGTATAGATATTCGTTAATTTTGGGATACAATCATGTCACCGCCACAGAGTTAGTAATTAATTCTTCATGATTATAGCATGGCCGTTTGCCCTCCGGTTAGAAATATTATTGCACAGCAAAAAGAAAAAAAAGAGGCGGCATCCCCTAAAGGAACCGCCCCTCCCTCCTCTATCCCGTGCAGACAGGCTTCATTTATTTATCCTGAGCCCCCGAAGAGGTGCGAATCTCTTCGACCGCTTCTTCATTTCCATCCGCCGCATTGAGGTAAATCCGATACTGCGAACCGTTGATTTTGCCGCCAAATTCATAGGTCAGCAGTTCCACGGCATCCTCATTCTCGATCCAGGCCATCCGGTTGTACAGCTCCTTGAATTCCGGATTCAGCTTCTCTCTCGCCTTGGCGAGGGACAGCTCAGGTTTTGGAATTTCACGTTTCTCCTGATGCTCACGGACATAATCGCTGGCTTGAAAGCCAACGGTTTCTCCGGTATCCAGCCCGACGCGCAGCGTCATTTTCTCAGGATAAATCAATACACCGTCTTTGCTGCTTACAAAAGTTAAATTTCCCAAATTATCATATCTGTCCGCGCTGACTGCCGTCATGCCGGCATAGCCCTTCTGCTTCAGAAACTCCCCGGCTTTGGCGACAGCCTGCTTCATGGATACCTTGGCTGGTCCGACCTCGCGATTGTCATTGTACGAAATCAGCAGTCCGCCCTCCACCGTGAAGTCCATACTGATTGGAGCTTTGTGATTTGGAGGTGTCACAGTAGCTGTATAGGAAGCCCATTCGGTTCCTTTACCATTCTCCCTAACATCCACCTTGGTATTAGCACCACTATCAGCAAACTTTACAGCCTTGGCTTTGATATCCGCTGCAGTGACAGGTTTACCGCCCAGCTTCTTGACAGAACGCTTGTCATAAATACTGGCAACAGAGGGGCCCCAGTCCAGCTCAGGATAGGCCGCCACACGTTTGTCTACCGTCTTGAAGCCATCAATAATTGTATTGTCTTCCGCCTTTTCTTCTGTAGCAAGAGCTGACTCGACATCCATCCAACGCAGCTTATTGCTGATGACCTTGTTCTGTACCTCCTGCAGATCCTTGGAGATTTCACCCGAATTCTTATAGAGCGCCTTTAAATTTCCCATCTCAGCTTCGGTCAGCGGCTTCTTGGTGAAATCCCGGACAGCAGCTTTGTAAGAGAAATTGGAGATCTTGGAGAGGAACTCCTCCGTTTGGCTAAACGGCAGCAGCGTAAGCGGCAGTTGGTTGATCTCATTCTGCGCCTCGCTGGTAAGCCGCCATACATTGACTAGTCCTTTGCGGTGCACACCGTTAGAGGCCGAATTGACGGCAAGTGTATTTCCCAGCTCTCCATGAAGCCGCTCCACATGATAGGAGAGATCGTGAAAAGCCCGTTGATACTGGTTCTCCGCTTTAATCAGAATCGAATTTTTCTCCTGGTTCTCCTGATACCCCCACACCAGTGCGCCAATCAGCAAAAGCGCGGTAAGCGGGAACATTATGGCACTTAATCTTTTGTACATAGGGCTGCAAGACTCCTTTCGGTAGCTTATTGCCGTTAGTTTGACAATAACTGAGAAGTCTTATGCACCCGGCAGGCCGATAATATCAAGAGAATACTTCCAAGCAGCATTTCAGCCACATTCCTCGATCTGAAATCCGCTGCTGCTGTTGCACAGACATTGCTTGAAGCCGGTCTGGATGACTCCCTCTTCCTTGTTTCCTCTTAATATGTAGCTCTCGCCGCACTGCTTACAGACAATCCGAACTTTTACGCGCAAAAAAAAGACACCTCGCTCCTCTCTGGAATTCCTTGCTTACGGGAACTACCCTTCAAGTTTAAGTGTGTCCATCTCTATTACAGGTTAACCTCTTCCTCCCGCTTCAGAAAACGAAACGGCGAACGGTTGTTGGCCCGCGCCACCTTGCCCATTCCTCCGTACCACAATACGGCCATCAAAGGTACGATATACCAAATCCAGTAATTGGGCGACGTGCTGAGGATAAAATCATAGATTCCGTGCCACAGCCAAGGCAGCAGCAGAGATACCAGCAATATTCCTCTGCCTTTGCCCGGTTTCGAGAACTTGGCCCTGCCCATGTGGTAGCCCATAATGACCCCGAACATTGCATGTCCCGACACCGGGAGCAGCGCCCTCATAATCATTGAACCTATTGAAGCTTGACTGTACCAGGCGTACATTACATTTTCTAATGTTGCAAAACCGAGCGAAATCGCCACGGCGTATAGTATTCCATCATATGGCTCGTCAAATTCGGTATGGTTGTAAATCATATGGTACAGCACAAACCACTTCAACCCTTCCTCCACCCCGGAGGAAATCAGAAAAGAATCGACATAAGGTCCACTGTCCAGCCCAAGCGTAAGACCTCTCTGAATGATCATTACCGGAAAAACAATCAGCAGTCCAAGCAAAAACACCTTGACCACCATATGCAGCGGTTCCTGATCATACTTGTCTTTCAGATAGAAAAAAGTCAGCAGGGCAAGTCCCGGTGCCACTGCCGACGAAATAACCGATAACCAAAGCACCGAATAACCTCCCCTGAAACTAAACCCATTTCTCCTGCATTATCTTCCAATGGTCGAAGGAAGGCAGAAAGCACCCGCTGTCCTGCCGTTCCTCAATTGTTATTCCTGGCGCTTAAAGTGAGTGCACAACAATTGGATCGCATTTTCGGCCATAACCGTCTTTCCGTATTCATCCAGTACGGCCTCGGTAACCGGCGAAGAATCGCCGAACTCTGCCAATACGGCAACAAGTCCAGACAATGCCGGCTCCTCAAATTCCTTCGGATCGAAGTAAAGATACCATTTATTGTTATAAGAATACAGTTTCCCCTGGGAAGTAATATTGCCGATGAGTACATGTGCCGCTTCAACCAGAACCTCAAAATCGCGGAATGCATACACAATGGAGTCGCTTTGTTCAAGAGTAACTTCCATTTCATAAATCTCTTCAGGCAATTCTTCTTCTCCGGGCGCACCGTACTGATGGTGATCATATTTCCCCCGGGTCACAATAACGACCATACCTTGCGCGGGCATTGCGAACACTTCTACGGCAAGCGGACCGGTAGCGTCAAAACCAAGTTCACTATACGCTTGATCCATCATTTCCGTAAAAAGGTCATGCACCTTGGGAACTTCCTGCCACATATCTTCCTTCTGGATGCCCCGCTCGCTCAGGTCGTCAAAAGTGAGGAAAATCCGTATCTTATCTTGACTTAATCGCTCTATTCTCATGACAGGATCCTCCTTTTGCAAGCTCATTTGATATTAATGTATGATGAGTCCCGAGTAATGAGCCAAAAATGGTTACTATGTATGTATGTTATCATTTTGCTGCCATAAATGCACGTAAATAAATATATTTAATCACCCAATTGTGCCGGTTTATTGATAAAAAAAGAATCATTTTGCGGATGGAATCCTCCCCAAAATGATTCTAGCACTTTGCTTTGCGGTTACAAACCCGGTATCGCTGTATGTGTTTCTTTGAGAATCTGCTCTACTTCATGCTTTACATCAGGGTTGCTGCGGATGAAATCCTTCAGCATGTTGAGGTTGGCTTCCTTGGATTTAACCGTGGACTCCCCCTTGTGATCGGCACTGCTCTTCGGCTCATGCGAGCCCTTGTCCTGGGAGCTGCCGCCGGCGGCGGTATTTCCGAATCCGGTCATGGCCATGCCCAGAATTTTGTCCTTCGCTTTTTCACCGGCTCCTTGCATCGAACCTCTTGATCCGAGGGAGGACATCATGGCGCTGCGTTTTTTGGACATAATCATACTGGCGGCTGCACCCATCACCACTCCGCATAAAAATGACGAAGTATTCATATCTCTAACCTCCTTGTATGGTAAAATCATGCTTAGTGTTCGCGGAAAGATTCCGACTCATACAGCAAAGTTACAAGAAAGCGAGATGAAAAAAGTGGTTAAAGCGACATCAGCACTGCTGCTGACCGCCATTTTGCTGGCATCCTGCAGCAACGGCGACAACAGCGGCAAGACAGTGAACAACAATGCTCAGCCGACAGCGGCCGCAACTGAAACAGCATCGCCATCAGCTACAGCTCTAGCCGCTCAGGGGAATGATGCTGCGGAGGCAAGTGCCTCACCTCAGGCGACACCAGCCGGCTCTTCAAACACCGGAGGGACCGCTCAGCCAAGCGGAGAGACAAATCCAGCAGAAATCCCGCTCCTGTACCATATGAACAAAAATTACGACATTGTTCCGAATGAAGAAGGCACCAACAAGAAAGTCATCCTGCTGACCTTCGATGATGGCCCGAAGGAAGCCGAAATGATCAATCCGCTGATGGATACCTTGGACAAACACAAGGCTAAAGCGATCTTCTTCGTGAACGGCTACCGCGTCAAAGAACATCCCGAGCTGCTGGAGCTAATCCATAGCCGGGGCGGTATTATCGGTAATCACAGCTGGGATCATATCAAGCTGAAGGACGAACCCTATACCGAAGTGAAGAAACAGATCGAGGATGTGCAGAAAATTGTTAAGGAAGTTGTAGGCGAAACCCCGCATTTCTTCCGTCCCCCGCATGGAGCAGGCGGCGATGTCGGCAAGAAGGTGGCGGCAGAGAACGGACTGCTTTATATGACCTGGTCCGTAGGATCACTTGACTGGGAAATGAAAGAAAAGGATGCCAATAAAACGGAGAAGCTGATTACGAATGTTACCGACCAGCTTCATTCCGGAAGCAACATCCTGATGCATGAGCTTCCCTGGACCGTGGAAGCATTGGATACGCTGCTTACGAAGCTGGAAGCCAAGGGTTACAGCTTCGTAGATCCGCGCAGCATTGAGCTGAAGATGCGCTGAGTATTGCTGCGTCCCTGTTCTATATAGAAGACAATAAACAAGAGGTATCCAGCGCATGTTGCGGAGGATACCTCTTGTTTATCTGCATACATAAACCGATCCAGTGCAGGCCAGCAGCCGCTAATCCGGCTCTCTTAACCTGACTGCTCAAGCTGCTCCCGCCCTTTGCGCAGGGTCAGTACATGCATTTCTGCCGGACTGCCCCAGCGCAGCGGCAGATGAGCGGTGCCGAAGCCGCGGCTGATTAGCATTTTGACGAATGCTCCCGAGCCGTCCTTCCGCTCAAGCCGGTACATTCCGGCATTATATTGTTGGTAGAACGGATCTGTATGCCTCTGCCTGATCAATGGCAGAACCACCTGTCCACCGTGCGTATGACCGGCCAGAATAAGATCTGCGGGCAAGCTTGGCTGCGGGGACACCCAAAGCGGATCATGAACTAAAATAATCCGGCAGCATGAAGAGAGTGACTCAGGGACCGGAGCCAGAGGGGCATATGCTTTTTTGCCGCCTTTCTTCGGGAAATCCACACCGGTCAGCAGCAGACATTCATTTCCCCGTTCAAGTGTTATATTCTCATCGATCAGCAGGCTGGCCCCGCTGCCGCGGATAATATTGTCCACCAGTGAAATATTTGCCCGGTAATCATGGTTACCGTGAACGGCATACACAGGTGCAAGTGAAGCCACAAGCGCCATATTATCAACGAGGCGGTTTATGGGACTCCCCTTCTCGGTCAAGTCACCTCCCAGAAAAACAGCATCCACTTTTCCACGTAAGGGATCAAGCAGTTTTTTGGGAAGCCGGCGGCGATGAATATCCGTGATAAACAGAATCCGGTAACCGTCAAATTCCGCAGGAAGTGAACCGAGAGATATTTCCTCGGCAATAATGTTCTTTTTAAATGCCGAAAATACCATAATTGCAGCTCCTATGCCCAGCAACAGGAGCAGGGGCGCCATAATAATTATGACCCAGCCGGTTACCATAGAGTCCTCAATTCAGGAGCTCCTTCAAATCCCCACCAAAAGAGCGAAGCCAGCAGCATGACAAACATTACGATCAACGAGTTGACGAAGATTTTACTCAGGCGGATACGTTCCGAAGGGTAGGTCTGCGCACGGGAAGGCGTATCCTCCACCTCCTGCTCTGCTTTATCATGCTTTACAGAGGTTTTAGCTGCGGTGCTGGAATGCCGGGCCTTCCTTGACAGCGTACCGGACACAAGAGCAGGCACTTCCGTCTCTTTGGGGGGAGATACGGCAGCTTGCTTTCTATTTTTACCTTTGACCGGAGCCTGGCCTTCGCCTTTATTTTTTTTCTGGCGGGATTTCACCCGGCTTAAGTCGTCACTCATGATACCCTCCTGTAGCGAATCACCAGACCTGAGAACAGGTCGATGAAGAAATGACATAAAATCGGTGCCCAAATCGTTCCGGAATGGATGTATATATAGCCAAGACCGTAGCTGCTGAGGAATACCCAACCGGTCGGAATCCAGTGCCGCAGATAACGCACATGAATAACTGCGAAAAGAATGCTCGTCCAGTAGGGACCCAGTCCATGCTGAATGGCACCGCGGAACAGGAGTTCCTCGCAAACTGAAACAACCGCTGCGATGACGACAATATGCCACAAAGGGCGGTTGCCGAATAACAACTGGTTAATTCCTCCGTCATCCATGCTT
Organism: Paenibacillus sp. FSL H3-0321; assembly: GCF_038002865.1. Lineage (NCBI taxonomy): Bacteria > Bacillati > Bacillota > Bacilli > Caryophanales > Paenibacillaceae > Paenibacillus > Paenibacillus sp. FSL H3-0321. The sequence goes on from NZ_JBBODH010000001.1 coordinate 1,515,920, forward strand.
TCTTCTGGTACAATATAAGTCAGAATAAAATCCACAATCAGCATAATTCCTGCCAAACCAAGGCCCCAGTACACAAAATTTACACTGTTAGGAAAATTTAATATGTCAAACGGATTTCTTTTCTGCAATAATATCCATATCAAACCGATAAATAAGGTAAGGCCCTGTGTAATGTAGAGATTGATCAGCAGCAGCTTGTCGGTTAACGCTTGAGGATCGGCTTTTTTAATCTTTATGTCACCTAATTTGAATTTTTTCATTGTAACCTGCCTGTTCTATATTGTTTTTACATAAGATAATTTCCATAGAAGAAGGAGCACTAATTATGAACAGTCGTACCTCCCGCACTCAAATGTTATACACACTAGGTTTTGTATTTTTCCTGATATGCGCTTTCGCCGCTTTCTTTACGGGAGTGAAAGTAGGTGCAGACAAGACAGAAGCTAAATATTCCCACCTGATTGAAGCTGACGGCGCATCGGAGGAATTCTCCGGCTCTTACCAGCAGCAGGATCTTGTTACCTTCTATCATAACGTATTTTTGCCGTATCGTGAATTCAAGCGAAATTGGAACAACGAGGTAGACAGTTTGTCACGCAGCACGGATGCCCGTGAGAACGCAGCCACACTGAAAAATCTCAGTATTCTGGCGGACAAGCAATATGATAAGGTTAACCAGGATTCCATCTTCAGTGGCTCGCCACTCCTGTATCAATCCCAGCTTAACATACTTAAGAGCCTGACGCTCTTCTCCCAGGCCTCCAACAAGGTGTCTGCTGGATCATCAGGCACAGAAACAGCCAAAGCGCTGAAGAACGATAACTTCACGGCCAGTGCCATGCAATTCGGGCTGCTTGCCCAGAAGGATTTCTATGATTCCATGCTGAAGTGGGGTTCCAAGACCAACAGCAAAATCCCGGCGGTACCCAGTGAACTGAAGACGCTGTCCTTCATCCAATGGAAGAAGATGCCGCTCCTGCTTAAAAATGCTTCCATTGCCGAAATGATGCTGAACCGGGGAATTTACGCCGGCTATGATCCGCAGGATATCACGGCCAAAATAGACGACATGATCTACTCCGGCATGGCCAGCTCCCTGAAGCTGCAGGATGTCCAATCCTCTGTTACACTGCTTATTTCTACCGGAGCTATACAGGAGCAGGACTTCATGAAGTGGCGGGAACAATATTATGGCAAAGAAACGATGCCGCAGCTTCCGTTTTTCTATGAATAAGACTAGTATATTGCATCATAACGAAAAATGAAGCCTACTTCAAGGCAGGCAGGTTGTAATAAGCCTATTGACACTTTTGGTGCCACCATGTTACATTATGAAAAAATTAATCAAGCAAAACCGATGATGGAACAAGGATGCTGGAAGCCTTCAGAGAGCCGGTGGATGGTGCAAACCGGTGGCATACAGATATCTTTAGCGCTCCTGAGATATTGTATCGAACTATAAGTAGATGCAATCGGATCATCTCCGTTACCAGTGTGGCCTTTGCAGGCCAATGAGGCTGCTTCTTCAACGTTGCAGTGAATTAGGGTGGTACCACGACAACTCTCGTCCCTTACTACGGCAGTAGTATGGGGTTGGGAGTTTTTTTGTTACCCGGAATCCGTCTTTTGGCCTAAAAGGCCCAAAATTGGCAGAAGACCGTCCTCCTACACTCTCTTTCTTTTATGCGACAGCGCGTTACTCCGTTATTCCGACATGCTTTTTACCCGTTTTGATGCTTCAGGTACTGTGGATTGCCTTATCAGGGCATCCTTGGCATATTAAGCTTTATCACTTTAAGGGGGACAAGAAACCATGTTTAAAGTATTAGTATCGGATCCAATCAGTGATTTGGGCATTCAGCAATTGATGGACGCAAACGACGTGACTGTAGACAAGAAGACTGGACTTAGTGAAGAAGAGCTAATTGCAATCATCGGCGAATATGACGGCCTGCTCGTACGCAGCCAAACCACTGTTACCGAGAAAATTATTGCCGCAGGCACAAACCTGAAGGTCATTGGCCGCGCAGGCGTCGGTGTCGACAATATTAAACTGGAGGCGGCAACGCAGCATGGCGTTGTGGTCATCAATGCGCCGGACGGAAATACGATTACGACCTGTGAGCATGCTTTTGCCATGATGATGGCACTCGCCCGGCACATTCCCCAAGCCTATGCCAAAACGATTTCCGGCGTATGGGATAGAAAGACATTCCTCGGCGTAGAACTACGCGGTAAAACACTGGGTGTTCTCGGCATGGGACGGATCGGCAGCGAGGTGGCCAAACGGGCCAAAGCCTTCGGCATGAACATTCTCGCTTATGACCCGTTCCTGACTCCAGACCGTGCGGAGAAGCTCGAAGTGAAGCTGGCCTCCGTTGATGACATTGTCCGCGGCGCTGATTTCATGACCGTGCACACACCATTGACACCTGAAACCCGCCATATGATTTCCCGCCCGCAGTTCGAAGTGATGAAAAAAGGCATGCGCATCATCAACTGTGCCCGCGGCGGCGTAATCGACGAAATGGCATTGGTTGAAGCCATCGACAGCGGCATCGTCGCTGGAGCAGCATTTGACGTTTTCGAGCAAGAGCCGCCACAAGCGGATCACCCGTTCCTCTCCCATCCAAAAATCATCGTGACTCCGCATCTGGGTGCTTCGACCGTAGAAGCCCAGGAGAATGTAGCCATCGATGTATCGGAGCAGGTGCTGCATATTCTGCGCAACGAGCCGTTCATTAATGCTGTAAACATTCCTCCGGTTGCGCCAAGCGTAATGAACAAGCTTCAGCCTTACTTCACACTGGGTGAGAAGCTTGGCAGCTTTGCAACACAGCTGACGGACGGCGCTATTCGTGAAATTCATGTTGAATATGCCGGGGATCTCTCGGATGTGGATACACAGCCGCTGACCCGCTATATTGTAAAAGGCGTGTTCACCCGCCACTTCGGCAGTGATGTCAACATCGTCAACTCCATGCATCTGGCGAAAACGCGTGATGTGAATGTTGTCGTGACGAAGGCTTCCAAGACTAAGGGCTTCACTAACCTTATCACCGTTACGCTGAAGGCCGAACCGGATGAAGAACGCCTGGTAGCCGGAACGTTGCTCCAGGGCTACGGTGAACGCATTGTCCAGGTCAATAAATTCCCGGTTGATATCGCTCCGGAAGGCCATCAAATTGTAATCTCCCACAACGACAAGCCGGGGATTATCGGTCTCGTCGGCACTCTGCTCGGACAAAACGATGTCAACATCGCTTCGATGCAGGTGGGACGTAAAATTGTCGGTGGTGCAGCTATCATGCTTCTGACCGTGGATAAAGAGGTGCCGCAGCATGTGCTTGTGAAGCTGGCTGGCTTGCCGGAAATCAACACCGCCGAAGAGGTAGTTCTGCTATAGAAGCCAATTCGTATGATCTATAGTTCTGGGTATTAGCAAAAAAATCGCTCTTTCGAAAATGGAGGCATCCTGCAGCCATTTCAAAAGAGCGATTTTTGTTTATTCCGGAACTTTGAAGACCGGGACGAGCCGCCCGTCAGCATCGGTGAATCCGTATTGTACCGCAAGGCTGCCTACCTGCTGCGGGATTCCCGTTATGGACATTACCTCTGGATCTGCAGCCAGCTGAACCACGGCCCGCCCGATATAGGCTGTGGACTCACTGGTTTGCAGCTCAGGCACCTCCTGCCAATGCTCTTCATCTGTATTGAGGCTCTCCAGCACCAATTCAGTCCGCATCCAGCCGGGCGACAACGGGATCACGGCTATACCGTCTGCCGCAAGTTCTACCGACAATCCATAGGCCATGCGAACCAGTGCATTTTTAGCCAGATCATAATAGAAGTTGTCAATGTATTTGTAGTGGTCCCAATACGTTGTATGAATAATAATACCACCGCTCTGCCGGTTGCTGCGCATTAGCGGAATCGCGTAATAGTTGGTCATCAGCTGCGCTCTGACTCCCGCATCGAACATATGGCTCCAATGTTCCAGAGGCAGCTCCCAGAAGGGTTTGCTCTCGATGGACAGCTCATTGCCGCCCCATACATTGTTGACCAGAATATCCAGCCTGCCCTGCTCCGACGCTATCCGCCGGATGACTTCTTCCGTTTCGCTATCCCGGGTATGGTCGCAGCGGATCGCTTCACCCTGCCCTCCAACCGCCTTGATTTCATCAAGAACACTGTCTATCGTTCCTTTACGCCTTCCTTCTTGGGAAAGCCCCGTGCTTCTGCCTGTGATATACACATACGCACCTGCCTTTGCCAGCTCCAAAGCTATTCCCCTGCCGGCTCCCCTGCTTCCTCCGGTAACGAGTGCCACTTTCCCTTGCAGATTTGTCATACTACCGCTCCTCTCTTCATTGTTGATCTTAGTATCATTGGTTCTTCTGCTTGCTATACTCATCATAAACTCTATATATGACATCAACTGACATATATATATGATAAAATGAAAATAGATTGAAATTATATAGATTGAACATGAGAATTACATGTAGGGAAAAGTGGCGGAGGGGAATTTTGGAACTGGAGGAGCGATAGCGTCCGCCTTTAGGTTTGGATTTCTACCGCGATTCGCGGTTAAATTCAGGAAATCCAAACCTAACAGCGGCCGGAAGTCCAAACATTCTCTGTAGTCACGGCCAATCCCAAAATAGAAGAATTATAAGTTCAATCTATATAGGGGGATCCCCCCCTATGAGGAGGACGTATGAGAGCAGACCGTTTATTATCCATATTGCTTCTGCTGCAGAACCGCGGAAAAGTCACCTCCCGTGAGCTGGCCAGCACCTTGGAGGTGTCCGAGCGGACAATATTTCGTGATATGGAGGCGCTTAGCGCCTCCGGAATACCCGTGCTGGCTGAAAGAGGCCGGGAGGGAGGCTGGATGCTCACCGAAGGCTACCGCACTTCCTTAACTGGAATGAAGCCCAACGAAATAGGCGCTCTCCTGCTCTCTGCCGATTCGGCAATCTTGAGGGATCTTGGTATTCATGAGGATTTCACGATTGCATCGCGCAAGCTGGAAGCTGCTGCCTCAGGGAATAAATCCCCTTCCGCCAACTATTTTAACCAGCGTATTCATATAGACAGTGAAGGATGGCTTTCATCCGAGGAAAGCTTCCCTTTTCTTTCAACCTTACAGGCAGCCCTTTGGGAAGACCGGAAAGTAAGTATTTCTTATCTGCGCAATGGGGAAATAAAGAACAGAATCATTGGACTGCTGGGCTTGGTGGCTAAACGGGGGGTATGGTATGTTATCGGGCAGCATGAGGAGCAGTTCAGAACCTACCGGGTTTCGAGAATCGTTGCTGCCCAAATTTTAGAGGAAGTGTATCTACGACCTGACGATTTTGAGTTGACAAGTTACTGGGAGTTGTCTAAAGCATCGTTCAAATCCGCCCTACCCAGTTATCAAGCCAAATTCACGCTAAAGTCTTCCTCCCTTCAAGCGTTAAGGCAGGAACGCTTTGTTACATTGCTGTCCATAGATGAATCTCCTGATTCTGTATGGCTGGAGGTCGAAGCTGAGTTCAACGTCATAGAAGCAGCTTGCCGAATCATGTTGTCCTTGGGTCCCCATGTGATCGTCAGGTCACCAGAGGAACTGCGCATAAAAGTATATAAGGCTGCACTGGAAACCGTCCTATTGGGTCGTCGGGTGAGTCGTCTTCCAGCTACTGATTCAATTTAGCGGCTTCATCAAGTTTCTTTAAAAACTCTGCCGGAGTGCATCTTCCATCCATTAAGGATTGATGGGCCTCCATTACTTTATTTTTAAATTCATTACTCCCTTGATCCTGGAGGGGGGTCCCGCTGGAAGTTGAAATGGAGCTAAAGATGTCTACCAGTCCTTTTTGCAGCTTATTTTCTGCCCCAGTCAGGTATTGATCGAATTTTTGAGCGGGTATCCCTGCTCCACTTTGCCAAATAAGCTTCGCCCAATTCTCTGGATCGTAGAAGTATTTCAAAAATTGTACAGCCTCCTCTTTATTCTTCGAATGGGCGGAGATCGAATATCCCCCGCCAAACCAGGCTGCGACATCCGTCAGCTTGCCCCTGTCAGAAGCGGGATACGGTGCAGCTGCAACATTACTCCGGAATTCTTCCGAGAAATTCTCATCCGTAGCAAGACTGGATTCCCAGCTCCCCATCAAAAAGAAAGCCGCTTTACCCTGTCCAAACAAGTTGCGGGCTGCGCCGTAATCCGCAGTCAGGAAGCCGTCCGCGAGTGTCTTCTCTTTCTGGAACCGCTGTAATTCTTCAGCCGCTGCAAGAAATTGTTCATTACCTGTAAAGGTTGCTCTGCCCGCGAGAACCTCGTCCATTTTGCTGAAATCGCCCGTATGCCGCTGAGCGATGTACTCGAACCAGATCGGTAGTGACCAGCCTTCAACGGCATTGGTTGTGATGGGATTAATGCCTTTCTCTCTTAACATCTTGCTTGCCTTAAACCATTCTTGGGTTGTTCCAGGAACCGCGATACCGGTGTCGGCCAATATTTTTTGATTGTAGTACATCACAAAGAAGTCGGTATTTCTAGGTAACCCATATAATTCACCATGCTGCTTGAATCCATCGAGGGAGCCGGAGACGAAATGGTAGGAGGTATAATCCGACTCGTTCAGCTTAGCCAACAAACCTGCATCAATTAAGGGTTTGATAAAAGAGGTCTGCCCCCAGGATTGAATAATATCCGGAAGAGCATTCGATGTAGCGTATATTTTAACTTTGGATTTATAAGGCTCATCCTGCAATGCCTCGACTTCTATTTTCACATTTCTATGTTCTTTCATATAAGCGTCTATGATTTGCTGTTCGATTTTCCCCTGCCCGTTCTTGCGGTCAGCAAGAGCTGTGAACAATTTCAGCGTGACAATTCCCGGTTCCTCTGTATTATTCTGATCTTTTATCGCAGGTTTCTTGGAATTCATATTCGTAATACTAAATATTGCGCAAGCTGTCAAACCGGTTATGATCATTATGGATAGTGCACGGTATTTCTTTTTCATTCTCTTCCCCACCTCTTGAGAAGTTATTATTTCTAAAATTCAGGGGACAGCACATATATTATTACCTTATTTGTAGTTATACTGATGATATTCTATGTAAAGTAGGGTGAGACAATATTAAACCTATCGTGACGCGGTATCGAGACATTTCACTGCAGTATAAACTACTGATCTGGGTTATCCCTCTGCTGATCTTTACTGTAGGTTTAACTGGCCTTTATTCCTATTATATTGCCGCCAATGAAATCGTCGATAAAATCCGTCAAGCGCAAAGCCACATGGCTGCCAAAACTACGAACCAGCTTGATTTTATCACCAGCGGTACTATTAGCACAGGTAACTTCCTGTTTCTTAATCCATCCTTACAACATTTGGTGACCACCAGTGATACACTCGAAGTAAGAGAGCAAATCTACAAATCCCTCCTCCCATTGATGGTCTCAAGCGAATCCTTTCAATCCTTGCTTGTTTATCGCTTGTCTACGGGTCAAGAAGATAATGGGCCGTTCGCCATTACACAAACCGGTATTGCCAGTGCTGCCTCCTTCGCGGAGTTTCAAGAAACCCGGTTTTTCAAGAACATTATGAAATCTGCCGGTGAGCCTATATGGGATATGTTGTCCCCTGAGGATCACCTGCTGCATGGTGACAGACATTATAAACTCGTGATGATCAAGCCCTTTAAGGATTTCAATACCTATAAACGAATCGGTGTGCTAATGATTGGGATCGATGCCGATCAACTCAGCAATAATCTTTTCCGCAAAGAAAATAATGCATATCAACTGGTTATCAATGACGATGGTGTGATTCTGGCTTCTACGGAGTTGGATAATTTGGGTGAACATATTGGCGATCTGCCTTATTTCCAATCTGCTGAACCTGCACTTTCAAAAGATGATGCGCTCAGCTACCTGCTGGATAGAGATGACTTGGTTGTCTCTCAGACCACTTCCCCGCTGACGGGCTGGCACTCTTTGGTGATACAGAATAAAAAGGATTTATTGAAAGAGCTCGATTATATCAAATCCATAACTGTTCTTATTATGGCAGTGTTTACGCTGGTAATGATACTGTGTACTTGGTTAATCGCCAAAATCATTACGAACCCAGTCAAAACATTAATTCTCTCGATGAAGCAGCTGCAGCTTGGAGACTTCAGTCAGCGGGTGAATTTTTCGGGGAATGATGAGATCGGCCAACTGGGTTACTGGTATGATACGATGGTTAAGCGTGTGAAAACCCTAATCGATGATGTATATACTTCACACTTAAAGCAAAAAGAAGCAGAGCTTAAAACACTGCAATCGCAAATCAATCCTCACTTCCTGTACAACACTTTAAATATGATAAGCTGGACGGCGATGCAGAAGGATGAGCGGGATATTGCAGAAATGGTTCAATCTTTGTCCCAGGTGTTCAGGTTAAGTCTGAATAACGGCCAAGACAATGCCACTCTGCTTCAGGAGGTTGAATTCATCGAGAATTATTTATTTTTGCAAAAGAAACGTTTTACTACCAGATTTCATTTCTCCGTCACCCTGGATGAAGAGATCAGTCATTTCCAAGTCCCCAAATTATTATTGCAGCCTCTTGTTGAAAACGCCATCATTCATGCCATAGAACCTTTAGAGGGAAGCGGAATGATTGCGGTAGCCTGTTATGCTGAGGAATCGTGGATCGTACTGGAGGTTGTTGATAACGGGAAGGGCATGACTCCAGAACGGGTAGAGCAAATTTTATGTCATCCTAAACCGGTTACTCCTTCCATTGGACACTCGGGCCTCGCCTTAAGTAATATTCGCGAAAGGTTGAATCTGTACTTTGAGCTTACGGAATTTCACATTGAAAGCACCTTAGGTCTAGGTACGCGTATCCAAATCCGAATCCATAGAGGGGGGAACTAAACGATGCTCAGGTTGCTGATTGCCGAAGATGAATTATCATTCCGACAAGGAATTATTCAGATGATCGATTGGTCCTTTTACGATATTGAGATTGTGGGCGCAGCGAGGGATGGACGAGAAGCTATGACATTAATGAGAGAATGGAAGCCGGAGGTGTTATTAACAGATATTCATATGCCTTACATAAATGGACTGGAACTAATTCAGACTGCGCAGGAGGAGGGGCTGTCCTTCTATTCCATTCTGCTTACGGGGTACAGTGATTTTAATTACGCGAGGGATGCTGTCCGATATGGGGCAAGCGAGTATCTGTTAAAGCCCTGCTTACCTGAAGATATTCTCCAAGCCATACTTACAGTGAAGGAAAAGATCGATAAGGAACAAAGGGAAGGCTCCACGCTGCAACAGCTCAATCAGAATTGGACAAAAAATATTCCGCTGCTTAAAAATCAAATTTTAAATCAGTGGCTTGCGAATCCCCCGCTCCTTCTCGGAGACAGGCAGAAAATCATAGAAGAGATGGGAATCTCACTTAAACCTTTTAAGATTCATATTGGATTGCTGCGGATTGACACCCCGGACCACCGGAATGACTCCAAACTATATAAACGGGATATGGCATTGATTCGATACGCAGCCAGTAATATTCTGACCGAGACATTGCTGCCTCTATTCCATGGATTTATAGAACCGATTAGCTACGGAGAGGAAATATTATGGCTGGCCAACATCCCTGATCATGAGACCGATACCTCTTTGAAGAAAAAGATGGAAGAACTCCAAAAGAATATGGAGACCTTCTTGAAAATATCCATCAGTATAGCCATCTCTTCTGTAAAACCCTCTCTGAATGAAGTACATAGCGCGTACGCGGAAGCCATGGAAGCCATGGCAGGCCGGTTTTATAAAGGAAAAGGCGGGGTATTTCTTTTTTCCGAATATAATCAGCGCGGTCTGGTTCACACCTCCATCTTAGAGAATGAAGAATTACAGCAACTGGAGAAGGAAATAAAGCTCAACTTGGAAAATCATAATTATGAACAAGCATTAGATCATCTGGACCATTGGCTGAATTATATCCGCAACACCTCTCAATATGACAAAATGGAAGTCAATCTGCGGGCCACGATCTTCATTCTAGAGCTGCAAAAATTCTCACAGGAACGTAATCATGCCGCCTTCGAATGGAAGGATGACCTCATTAACTGGGTGGAGAAAGTCCCCTCTATCGAAACATTAGGAGAGCTGGCTACCATTATGCAAAAAATTATTCAAAGCATCGTTGAAATTGACTCCCGGCAGAAACCTCTTCACCGAACGGTTCAAGCTGCACTTGATTGGATTATTCAGAAGTACAACACCAGTATCTCGCTGGAATCTGTCGCTAAGGAAACTTATGTATCCAATACCTACTTAAGCTCTTTATTCAAACAAGAACTAGGGATTAACTTTTTGGATTATTTGCATCAATTCCGTGTGGAAAAAGCGAAGGAACTATTGAAGCAAAACTACAAAATATATACAGTTGCCAAGCAAGTCGGGTATCAGGAGGAGCGGCATTTCAGAACTACTTTCAAAAAATGGACGGGTCTGACTCCAACACAGTACCAGAAAATGATCGGTTACCTTGAACCTACAAACTGAAAGTTTAAAAGGGTATTTAAAAACCAAAAAAGGGCCAACCGGAATCTTCCGATTGGCCTTATCTTCATTCAACTACAACAGCACTTAGTTATTTCAAATTATACATCTTATAAATCATAACCGAAGCTTCAGCACGGGTTGCAGTCCCAAGCGGATTCACAAGGGTCCCGTTACCAGACACGATTCCATTCTTGACCAGCGTTGCTATGTCTTCAACCGCAAAGGGGGCGATCTTCGTAATATCATCAAATCGCGTTAAGTCCGCTGCTGATCCCTGTTCCAAATGAATCTGTGCAGCACCCAATGCCCGGGTGGCCAATGCCATCATTTCTTGTCTCGTGATGTTTGCTTCCGGTTCGAAGACATTGCCGCCTTTTCCTTGGACAATCCCGAGCTTCTTAGCTATGCCAATAGCCTCTGCATAATAAGCCGTGGATTTAACATCGGCAAAGTTATCACCTGCTGCTTCTGTAAGTCCAAGTGCTTTGACTAATAATACGATAAAGTCCGCTCTTTTAATCTTTGCATTAGGGGCAAATGTCGTATCTGATGTGCCCTGTATCACTCCCTTGGACGCCAGAACCTCGATTGCCTGCTTTGCCCACCCGTGCTTACTGATATCTGTAAAAGATTTATTAACATACGCTACAGCAAATGTGCCGAAATGTGTCGTGGTGAAACTAACCATTCCGGTTTTTTCATCGTAACGACCGCTTGGAACCGATATTAGATTTCCTTGTCCATCGATATACCAGACAGTGATTTGCTCCTTATGGGCCAATTCCGTTGCTGAAGGCGTGTATGGAATAGACACCGTTACCGGTGCTTTCGGATTATTCCATTCAATGACCTGATTACCGGCTCGTAAGGTCAGCCCGATGACGGGATGTTGCCCAATTTTTTGCTTTACCCCATCCTCAGTAATATCCGCTACTGCAATCGTTAATCCAATGTTGTCTACACCATTCGCAACGGTTCTGCTTAGCATGTTACTTGGCACGACTATCTTCCCAATGGCCGTATCAATTTCCAGCTTCGAGGTTAAAGTCCCCGTCGTCAGATTCTCAACAGGAAGAAGTATTTCGTATCCCTTTTGTCCTGCTAATTCCTCAACTTCTATAAAGACCGTTGGGACTCCTTTGACTGGCTTCGCAGCTTGTAGCGCTGCTTTCAAATCTGCACTTGCTATCGTTGTTGTTGCGCGGCCTGTGTTAGGATTTACTACAGGCTTCGGAGCTTTGATCATCGCCTTTTGCCCATTATCAACCGCGGTAGTCCCTGGGTTTGTTACGGGATTTGTTACTGGGTTCGTCCCGGGATTCGGATTTGGATTATTAGTAATATTGAAAGTGAATTCACCGACAGCGCTATGATTCAAGCTGTCTTTAATAGAAACTGCTTTGATCGTCGTATCGGAAGTAACCGTAAGCGGTCCCTGATATAAGAGGCTTGTCGTCGTCGGTACGGTACCATCGGTAGTATAATAAATAGTTGCTCCTTTGGTTCTACTTGTCAGATTCACATTGACCAGGTTGTTATAGCTTCCCGCACCTGGACTTGCTTGTGGTGATGCCGCTGCTGCTGCATAGAAGGAGACATAACTGTCATCCATCCCCGCTTTTACGACAATAGCCCGAAGGACTTTCGCCGTTGTCACCGAGACAGGACCCGTATATAATGCGCTGTCCTTTGTTGGAAGTGTACCGTCTGTTGTGTAGTGGATTTTCCCGTCAACGATATTCGTATTGAGCTTTACGATTTGCTCGTCATCCCTTTGACTATCTTCATACAAGACATGAGGCGCTGCAGCCATTTCAAAAACTGGCGCCGGAGCGGAATCCGTTGGCTCAAGCTGGAACCGGTCCAAATTTACTCCGTCGCCATTAATGACAAGCCGAATTGTCTGCGTGCCTGCTACTAAAGGAAGGATCGAAGCCGCTTCAGAATAGACAACCCAGCCACCAGTACTTGGCAAGCTTGTGGTACCGGTTGTTTGACCATTCGTCTGCAGCGATACGGAAACTCCGCCTTGTGGAGTCGCATAATTATATTTAATTTTGTAGTTGCTGGACTTCGGTACTGTAACTAAGTAATCCATATAGGTTCCCGCAGTTGTATAACCGAGGTTAGTAATTGGATCTCCTACTTGGATCACGTTCTGACCTGCTTTTACGAAACTCTCCGCTTCCACTTTCAAGATGCCGTCCCCGTCCACGGAATGAGGGCTGACTTCTTCGACGATAATATGCTGCATTTCAAAGGTGCCCACACTGCCGAGAATTCTAATGATCTGCTCCCCTGCTTCCAAATCCGCCGAAGTACGTATGAGATTCCAATTATTAGGTCCGGAAGGAATGTTAAATGTGGCGAGCGTTGTATGATCAGATTTCATCTGGAAAGCACTGCCTCCACCACTTGGAACTACAGCATTTAACGTAAATGCATATTTGCCGGCTCTCGGAACATTAATCTTAAAGTCTACCCAATCCCCAGCTCCTATGTCTGTAAATTTCCATCCCTCCGTAAAATTCACTCCTGAGAACTGATAGTAAACATCCGCGCTGACGGTACCTGGTATAGGTGTAGCCGGTGTCTGTCTTGCAGTCCCTTTCAGCTTCACATGCGCTGAAAGCGGCTTACCGTCAGTAGAATCAGAATAGGCGGTAGCCGGTATATTTAGGGTCAGGTTCACATCATTATAATAAGGCGTTCCATCCCATGCGAGTTTTACTTTAACCTTATCCGGGTTGTAAGTAGCGTAGGTAACAGAGGTTACTGTCACACCCTTATCCGTTGCCTCACCAGATAATGAAATGTCATTTACTTTGGAGCTATTAAAGGTGCCTCCGCTAAGATTCAACGTTACTTCTTTGCCGTTAACGTCATAATCCAAAACAGCCGGAGTAAGACTTAGCACCTTCTCCTCCCCAGGTACCGTTTGAATGTCACGGTTCCAACGGTAAGTGGCTACTGACTTGGGTGCTAATGTTGCCGCAATTTGTGTTCCGTCAGTCACCAGCTTAAACGTTTGTGTTGATGCCGTCTGGTTAATAACGACCGTAACGATCGTTTTCTTGTCCGGACTCATGAAGGATACATTCGTTACACTATCCTTATTACCGTAGTTGCTGTCGATTCGAGTGTAGCCTGGTTTCACGAACTTCGTGAAGTGGCCCACGAAGTAATACTCCGGCGTCAGCCAATAATTATCGGTATTCGACGAATCCTGAATTAACATCGTCGGATCCGGTGTTCCAACCCATTGGTGGGTGTTGATATCGCTATCAAGCATAAGGACCCATGAATTATAGCTTCTTGCCCAATTTCTGAAATACTGTGCAATCCGATCCGTACCTAATGTTCCCCATACTGCACGTTCCGTTAAGTAAACGTTCTTCTCGGGGTACATATCATGCAGCTGAGACATAAGCCCAAGATCGCCGCCGTAATCATGGAAAGCCGTTCCGTCGATCGCTGCGTAGTTCTCAGAATCAGCCAGCATTGGAGCCGGATAAGACATCGTGTCGCCCGGGTTGTGGTCGAATATCCATAACTTCACGTCCAGTCCTGCTGCTGTCAGCTTCTGCTTCAGCAGCTTGGCAAGCTCCGCTTCTTGTTGCCAGGGCATTTTCGTACTGGGATATTCGATTTCAAGAAGAGGCTCGTTCTGTAAGGTCATCGCCTCAATAACAATCCCTTGCTTCTTATACTCTTGAATGAATTTGACATAATAGTCCGCGAGTACAGGCAGATATTCATCCTTAACCTGCCCTTTAACCATGCTGTCAGTGGTCTTCATCCAGCCTGGAGGACTCCATGGTGAAGCAAAAAATTTGAGTTCCGGATTGATCGCCACCATTTTCTGTAATGCCGGAATAATACCGAAGTCGATATCCTTCTGAATTGAGAAATGACTTAAGCTTGTGTCCGTTTCACCTTTTGGCATATCATCATAGGAATAAAACTTCTGTGCTGTAAAGTCAGCCGAACCAATCGTAACGCGCATCATACTCATGCCAATGCCTTCAGTCTTGCTCACTAGCTTCTTCAGTAATTCGTCCTGTTTCGCTGGTGACATCTTGAGCAGATTGTAAACAGTCGATTCTTCCATCGATGTTCCAATCCCCATCATCGACTGATATTCTTTGTTTGGATCAATAGTAATCGTTGTAACTTTAGGGTCAACAGCCGTTCCAACCTCAGTTAAGTCGATATTAGCTTGCTGTTCAAGCTTCTTGTCGCCATCCTGCCAACGAGGATCGTAATACCATCCCATATCCCCGGAATCCCGTTCAGTGGTCACCCAGTTCTCTACTGCGTTCGCCTGTATGACCGGTGCCGGGGTTACAATTCCCCCACTATCAATTTCTGGCGCTGCGGGGGAGAAGCCTTTGGAACCAAACCAGTTTAAGTTTAGTCCGCCCGCCTTAAGCACTAACTTAATCTTCTGAACACCTGCTGTAAGGGCAATGTCATGAACTGTAGTCGTCTTCCAGTTCTGCCAGGCTCCTGTGCGGTTTACAGATAACTCACCGAGTTTCACGCCTGACTCATTTAGAATGTTAAATCCGGTATTATCACCTTCACCGGCATGGCGGAAATCTATATCAAACACTCCATCTGTTGGAACGTCAATCAGATATTCCATCCAGTCCCCTGCATCTGCGTAGCTAATATTTTGGCCTCCACCCACATCAGCAGTGCCCTCTAACTGTATCCCTTGCTGTTGTATGAAGCTCTCCGCCTCTACTTTCGCGTAGAGAGCGTTGCCCGGTTTTTGCGGAAGAGCAGGTAAAACAGGTGTTGGTTCGTTTTTAGTCAATCCATACCCATAATCAAACAGAATATATTGCTGTTCTAAATTCGAGGTGCCTGCCTTCAATGCCGAGTATGCCTCAGTGTAGAAAGGCCAACGAATCGGTAATTTCCCTGTGAATTCGTAATCACCGAAAAGGACATCAGCTACTCCCTGCCCCTCCGTTCCCGGCAGCCAAGCTTCAACCAGCCCTGCTATATCTTTCAATTGATCATTTATGATCAAAGGTCTTCCGGATACGAGGACAACAATCGTCGGAACCCCAGATTTACGGATATTATTTAACGTGGCAATATCTTCCTTATCCAATTTGAGACTGTTCAGGCCATCACCGTTTGATTCGGCGTACGGCTTTTCACCGATAACAGCAATCGCGACATCATTGCCCGCTGCGCCACGGCCATGTTTGTTGTAGGTTACCTTTTTTGATTCACCAGCTGTGTTCTTAATCCCCTGAAGGATCGTGGTTCCTTCCGTAATTTTTCCGGATAGACCCTGCCAGCTGATGGACCAGCCACCTGACTGTATGCCGATATCATCCGCACTTTTGCCTGCGACAAAAATCTTATTCATATTCTTAAGCCGGGAAAGGATCGGCTGACCATTTACCTTATCGTTTTTCAGGAGAACGAGGGATTCGCGCACTGCCTTCTGGGCAAGTGCACGGTGTGATTTAGAGCCGAAGGTAGTCTCAAGACTCTGATCCGTCATCGGATGCTCGAATGCACCCGACTCAAACTTAACGCGCAAAATACGCGTTACTGCGTCATCTATACGGCTTTGACTAATTGCCCCCTCCTCTACAAGTGCCTTCAGGTGAGTGATGGTAATTTTCCAATCGGCTGGCATCATCAACATGTCAACGCCGGCATTCACAGATACTTTAATCTGGTTCTTCAATCCACTGACTGCATTTCCATCCCAATCCTTGTTGATTTGCTGCACGGCATTATAGTCCGTAATAACAAAGCCAGTGAAGCCAAGCTGGCCCTCGCCTGTACCCTTCAGCGCATCGGTGAGAATACGTTTGTTCGCGTGCATCTTCAATCCTTGGATACTGTTATAGGAAGCCATTACCGTCCTTGCCCCAGCTTCTATAGCCTTTTTGTACATCGGCAGATTCAGGTCGAGCACTTCCTGCTCAGTCATCCCGGTGATATCGCCCTGATTCACTCCATTATCCGTTAACCCTTCTCCAAGAAAATGTTTTGCGGAGGCGATCACCCGATCACTATTCTTCAACTCGCCAATGGTTTTTCCCTGCAGTCCCTTTATGTACGCAGAGGCCATTTCAGCTACAAGGGACTGGTTGTCACTGAAGCCTTCATACGTCCGGCCCCAATTTATATGTTGCGGATCAGCAATGGTAGGACCAAAGATCCAATTCGTTCCAGACGCTTTAGCCTCCTGTGCGGTTGCGATCCCAATTTGTTCGACAAGTTCTGTATTTCGTGTGGCTCCTAAACCTATATTATGTGGGAATAAGGTCGCACCCATGATATTGTTCTGACCATGTACCGCATCAACCCCATAGAGAAGCGGGATACCAAGTGGTGTAGATAAGGCACCTGCTTGATAGGAATCTATAAGCGCCTCCCACTTCTCACGAGTACTGTCTAATTGCTTCCCGTTCGGGAAAGAACCTCCGCCACTGAGAACCGAACCTAAGTGATACTTCTTGACATCTTCCGGTGTGACAGATGCACGCTCCGCCTGCACCATTTGCCCGATTTTCTCATCCAGAGACATCCGTCCCAGCAAATCTGCCACTCGGGTATCCACAGGCAGTGAGGCTTTATAATAGGGAACCAGGGCTTCCGTAGTTGACGCTGCTGCATAGGAAGTTGCAGGTGCTGCTCCTGCAAGTGTTGACCACAAAAGGAGTAAAGCGGTGGCCGAGGAAATTGCGCGTTTCAACATTTCATATTGCCTCCTTCAAAAGTAGTGAGCATTGAAATCGAATACAAATTTCCCTTTCGAACAGAACCTCCTTAGGCAATTGTTATATAACGATTGAAAGCGTAATCATTTATAATCATAATTTCAGCATCCACAAAAATATAGGAGTCATTTTTTAGATAACCTGCAGCGTTTTTTAGATTATTCCTGTCTTAAATTTATGTCAGTTCTTACAATAGACCAAACCTCCTATAATCACCTATAATATTACAATACACAACATATTTATTAGGGGGAATTAGTTATTATGGACTGGATGAACAAGCTTCCGTTAAAACAGAGAATAGTTGCCGGTTGTTATCTGATTGCCGCATTATTCGCAGTTCCTGTTCTGATTACTTTATTGATCATGGGCAAGATCTTGATCGGAATTATTCTTGTTGTGGTACTGTCAGCGTTGACCTATCCTCTTTCACGATTTATTGAGAGAACGCTTACATCTTCATTTGACGACATTTCCAATGTGACGCACACGATCGCCAAAGGAGATTTCACAAGCCGTGCGGACGAAAGCGGGGCCATGGGCGACATCAGCCGCTCGTTCAACACGATGATCGAGAAGCTGAAGAAGATTCTGACGGAAGCTTCGGGAATTACCCGCCAGGTAATGGACGCGAGCCGGGGTATTGAAGACAAGAACCAGAATCTCAAGATTGTCATGGCACAGGTTGCCTCTTCTTCCAACGAGCTGGCCCTCGGCGCCAATGAGATATCCGTGGATATTGCAGATATGACGGAATCCATCAAAGACATAGAAACCAAAGTTTCTAACTACACAAGCTCAACTAAAGAAATGAATAAACGTTCTATACATACGCTGGAGCTGGTCGAAAAAGGACGTGTGTCCGTTGACACTCAGGCAGAAGGCATGCGCAAGAATATTCAGGCTACGCAAAAGGTGGCCGATACGATTGATGCCCTTTCACAAAATGCCCGGGGCATTACCATGATTACGAAGACCATCACCGAAATTGCCGAGCAGACCAACCTGCTGTCGCTGAACGCATCCATTGAAGCCGCGCGCGCAGGCGAGCATGGCCGGGGGTTCGCCGTGGTAGCCCAGGAAGTCCGCAAGCTTGCCGAGGAATCCACCGCTTCTACTAAGGAAGTATTCGGGCTGGTACGCAGTATCGAAGCTGACATCAAGCAGGCAATCGACAATATTGCCATCAACGAAGAGGTCGTACAGGTTCAGAATGAGATGATCACCGAGACCGCTCATATTTTCGCGCAAATTGTGCAAAGTGTTCAGTACATAACCGAGCAAATCGCCTCCTTCTCTGCTGAAAGTGATCTCATGCTGGAAAGTGCACTCAAAATCTCCAGCGCCATTGAGAATATTTCCGCGATTACCCAGCAGACGGCAGCCGGAACCGAAGAGGTATCCGCAGCCATGAATGAGCAAATTAATGCCCTGCAATCCGTAGCCGAAGAGACAGATAAAATGACACAAGCCGTATTCCAGCTGCAAAAGACCATTCACATCTTCAAATTCTAGATTAAGCGTATCCTGCTCCGAGACCTCTTTATGGATTATGGCTGATTATCAGCTGTATCCTGAAGAGGTTTTTTTTATTGAAATATGGTTAAAAATCACTATATAGTGCGCTAGCAACCGCTTTTATCACCGGGTTTCATTTGATCTTTTGTGACAAATTAATACATGTTTCGACTTTATTATTGCATATACATGAAATTCATGGTTATCTATATGAACAGATATACATGAGGACCACAGAGGCAAGCTTAGCTGCCCCCTCATGTTCAGCAATCCACTAACGGGAGAGATGTACAGATGGGGAAATTTATTTTAAAGACAGATGTGGAACAGAAAGTAATCGAAATCGAATTGGAAGGCACCTTCTCTGAAGAGGACGGTCTCCGGTCCATCCAAGCTTATCAGCAAACGATCAATCCTATTAACCCAGCCGACTATGAACTGAAAATTGATTGTATAAAGTTGAATGTAACCGCTCCAGATGTGGTGCCTCTGCTGGAAAGCTGCTTCGTGATGTTCAAGAGCGACGGATTTGTGAAGGTCAAGCTGACGCTGGAAAACAATCCGATCCTTAAAATGCAGCTGGCCCGGCTGGGCCGCAAGGCTGGTCTTGAGAATTTAGAGATCATATCCGCGGTTGAAGTGTAGCAGCAGTTATGGGAGAACATGTAATTAAGAAAATGACTGATTTCTCGGAGAGATCTATTGCGGCTGTGAAGTCGCTGGAGCTGCTCTGCAAAAATTCCGATGGGAGCAATCTGAGAGTTGGCGTTGAGAGTCTGGGGCCTGAGAACGGTGATGCAGCTTTCCTCTGCCATGCCGGGGAACAGTTAATCGGTTTTCTGAGCTGGTATACGTCGGACGGAACACAAGCCAACATCAATGGAATGGTGCATCCCGAATACCGGTTGCAGCAGGTGTTCCGCAGACTGCTGGATCTCGCGAGGCAAGAGATGGAAGCACAAGGCATCCAAACGCTCCGTTACCGCATCCCTTCGGGGTCTCTTTCAGGAGCTGGTTGTGCGGCACAATTGGCAGCAAACTTGACCAGCTCCGAGTATTCCCTGAGTCTCAAGCAGTACCACGCCCGTGAGCCCCGTTACCCGGAACTAACGTTGCAAGTAGAGCAGCCGGATGATTATGAATTTACGGTGATGTGTTCATCGCAGGCTTTCGGTGATTCAGAGTCATGGACACGGGATTATTGGGCCCATACCCGCCAGCCTGGGCGCATCACCTATATTGCCAAGAATAATCACATGCCGGTTGGACTGATAAGAGTTAATAAAGTTGACTCCCGGACAGCGGTTATCCACGATTTCTGCGTCCTTCCGTCTTGCCAGGGAAAAGGCCTTGGCCGCGATATCCTTGCAGCAGCAGTGGAAGACCTGCTGCTGCAGGAACCCGATACGCATATACGTCTAGGTGTCGTCACTGAGAATGCCCATGCTCTGGACCTCTACCTGAGCGTCGGCTTTGCCGTTATGGGCGAGTTTCAATATTTCACAGGTCCGGTGTCTTGCCGGTAAATCAAAAGTTATAAATAGGAATGCTAAAGCCCGCCAGAACAAATACGGCGCTCAAGAAGAATTCACTCTTCTTGAGCGCCGTTTGCGTGATAGGATGATCGTGAAACTCGTTTCCAAATCGGTACATGATTACATTCCTGCTTACTGACGCCCCTCATGCTTCTCCCAGCCCATGGTACGCGCTACAGCATCTTTCCAGGCGCCGTAGCGGCGTTCCCGTTCCTCCTGCTCCATCTGCGGCGAGAACACCTTCTCGGCCTTGTTGAAGCTCTCCAGCTCTTCTCTTGACCAAATCCCTGAGGTGAGTCCGGCCAGCAGCGCTGCACCCAGAGCCGTCGTCTCCGCATAGGTGGTGCGGGTCACCTCACTGCCTAGAATGTCTGATTGAAACTGCATCAGCAGATCATTGCGGACAGCGCCGCCATCCACGCGCAGTCCGGTCAGCGGCATGCCGGCGTCTTTTTCCATCGCCCCAATCACATCCCGGGACTGAAAAGCCAGCGACTCCAGCGTGGCCCGCACCAGGTGACCTGCCGTAGTCCCCCGGGTCAGTCCGAACACCGCGCCGCGGGCGTACATATCCCAATAAGGCGCCCCCAGGCCGGTAAAGGCCGGTACAACCACGACACCCTCGCTGTCCTCCACTTCCCTTGCTTTGTCCTCCGAGTCCGAGGGGCCGGTAATCAGCCCCAGTCCTTCCTCCAGCCACTGGACGGCTGCACCGGCCACAAAGACACTGCCTTCGAGCGCATAATACAATTCATCGCCCATACCCCAGGCTACTGTGGTCAGCAGCCCATGAGTGGAGACGACTGCTTCCGTACCAGTATTCATCAGAATAAAGCAGCCTGTGCCGTATGTGTTTTTGGCGCTGCCGGCATCCAGACAGGTATGGCCGAACAATGCGGCCTGCTGATCGCCAAGGACAGAGCGGATAGGAATTTCCGCACCGAACCACTGTGCCTGGGCTACGCCGAATTCCCCACCGGACATCCGCACCTCCGGGAGAATGGCGCGGGGGATGCGCAGAACTTTGATAAGCCGCTCATCCCATTTGCGCTCATGCAGATTAAACAGCATCGTACGTGAAGCATTGGTCACGTCCGTGGCGTGCACAGCGCCTCCGGTGAGCTTCCAGATCAGCCAGCTGTCAATAGTTCCGGCAAGCAGTTCTCCCCGCTCGGCACGTTCCCTTGAGCCCGGCACATGGTCCAGAATCCAGGCCAGCTTTGTTGCCGAGAAATAGGCATCGACGACAAGTCCCGTCTTCTCGGCAATCTCTGCGGTAAGACCTTGCCGCTTAATGTCCTCACACTGCTCCGCCGTGCGCCGGTCCTGCCAGACAATGGCCGGATAAATCGGCACACCTGTAACCCTGTCCCAAATGAGCGCAGTTTCCCGCTGATTGGTGATGCCGATGGCCAAAATCTCCGCAGCCGGGACCCGGCTTCCGCTGATAGCATCTCTGGCTGCAGCAAGCTGGCTTTCCCAGATTTGCTCCGGATCATGCTCAACCCAGCCTGGACGGGGGAAAGATTGTTTAATATCATACTGACCCTGGGAGAGCATGCCCGCTTCCAGATCAAACATAATCGCCCGTGAGCTGGTCGTGCCTTGGTCCAACGATAAAATCATGATAGATGCCTCCTTGATTTGCTGCAAGATGTTCCACGATGAACAAGATTAAAGTGCTAGTTTCAACAAAAAGCACCTCTGCTGTCAGAGGCGCTGTCATGCTGGGTCAAGCGTTTACTGTTTTTCGACAGGAAGCCGCAGCGTAAAGGTTGTCCCCTCGCCAAGCTTGCTGTACGCGGTAATTTGCCCTTGATGCGACTCGACGATATTTTTAACGATCGCCAGTCCCAATCCCGTTCCCCCGGATTCCCCCCGGACACGCGCTTTATCCGCCTTGTAGAAACGTTCGAAAATATAAGGAAGATCCTCCGGCGCAATGCCGACTCCTTCATCCCGGACTTCAATCCCCAGGTAACGGCGGCCCTCCAGAATCACCGTGCTGGTAACAATGGTAATGTGCTTGCCTGCGGGTGTATGGCGGAATGCATTGTCCAGCAGATTTGTCAGAACCTGCTCCAGCTTATCTTCGTCGGCAGCCTTAAGGAGCGGTATATCGCCAGACTTGGTCAGCTCCAGATGTATCTCCCGTTCCTTGGCCCGTACGGAAAACTTGCGGTATATGCGTTCCAGCAGCTCATCCATATCCACCTGCGCCTTGGCCATATCCGTATGTCCTGCCTCCATGCGGGCAAGATCCAGCAAATCCTTAACCAGCCGTCCCATACGCAGCGATTCGTCATGGATAACCTGCACCAGCTCGCTGCTCTCCTCCGGCGAGGAGGCCATACCATCCAGCAGCGCCTCGCTGTAGCCCTGCATCATCGAGAGCGGTGTACGGATTTCATGCGATACGTTGGCCACAAAGTCCGTGCGCATTTTCTCCAGGCGCACCTCTTCAGTCACATCACGCAGAACCGCTACAGCGCCGCGGATATTCCCTTCCGAATAGAGCGGAGCCATATGAACCGACCAGACTCCCTGGCGGACATGCACATTAGAACGCTCGTCGCTTCCCTGTTTCAGCGTGCTGAAGAACAGCGGGCGTAGCGGCGGCGGCACATCGCCTGAAGCAACCGCATCAGGATCAAGCTCAGAATCGCTTTCCTGCTCGTGGTCTAAATCCTTCCAGGCATGAAGCAGTTTTTGGCCGTGCGGGTTGGTCAATATAATCCGGCCTTCGATGTCAAACGTGATAACAGCATCGCTCATGCTGCGCAGAACACTCGACAGATGGCCCTTCTCATGGTTCAAACTGCGGATATTCTCCTCCAGCTCTTCAGCCATATGGTTGAATGAAGTGGCTAATTGACCAATTTCGTCGCTCGTCACAAGTGTCAGCCTTGTCCCGTATTCACCCTTGCGGATATTGTTGGCCGCTTCAATGACCTGCTGCATCGGCTGGGTAATCTTAGTAAATAAAAACAAGGCAAAAAATGTCGTCAACGAGAACCCGATCATACAGGCATACATGAACAAACGTTTAATCGCCCCGGAATTGGCGAAGTTGCTGTCGATATAAGGCAGCAGAGACAGCCCCACCGTAATGAGCACGACAGCAACCAGACAGATGATCGTGATCCACAGCTTGCCGACAAGACTTCTCCAGAAATTCACTTATTTAGGTACCTCGAGCTTGTAGCCAACGCCCCATACTGTGGTGATCATCGCTGCTGATTCCGGTGAAACTTTATTCAGTTTCTCGCGAAGCCGTTTGACATGGGTATCCACTGTACGTAAATCTCCGAAAAACTCGTAATTCCACACATCCTTAAGCAGCTCTTCGCGCGAGAAAACCTTGTCAGGCGAGATAGCCAAATAATGCAGCAGCTCATATTCCTTCGGGGTCAGGCTTACTTCCTGGCCGCCTGCAGTTACCCGGTGTGCATCATGCTCAATAATAAGATGCGGGAAAACGATATTGTTGCTGGAATTGCTCTCTTTGGATAAAAAGGCCGTTGCCGAAGAACGGCGCATAATGGCCTTGACCCGGTAGATCACTTCTCGCGGGCTGAACGGTTTAACCACATAATCGTCTGCACCCATTTCAAAGCCCTGAACCCGGTTGATTTCCTCGCCCTTGGCGGTCAGCATCAGAACAGGAGTAGATTTAACCCCCCGGAGTCTCGTCAGCACTTCAATCCCATCGATGCCCGGCAGCATGACGTCCAGCAAAATAAGGCCATAATCATTGGCCGTTGCTTTGCGCAGAGCAATTTCACCGTCTTCCGCTTCGTCGATTTCGTAGCCTTCTTTTTCAAGGTACATCTTTAGCAGGCGGCGAATGCGCTCTTCGTCATCCACCACCAGAATTCTATTCAAATGCTCTGCCATTTCACAACAACCCCTTCATCAAATACAGTAGAACGTTATCTTAAAACCAAGTGCTGCGTTAGTAAACAAAGTTGCTCAGTCCGTCCCCGCATAAGAATGAAGCCCGGCGATGACCAGATTAACGCCCACCAAGGTGAACATTACGACCAGAAAGCCGAGTACGGCGAGCCACGCGGATTTGCGCCCTTGCCATCCGCGGGCCAGCCGCAAATGGAGATAGGCGCTGTAGAACAGCCAGGTGACGAGAGCCCACACTTCTTTGGGATCCCAGCCCCAGAATCTGCCCCAGGCCACTTGAGCCCAGATCATGGCAAATATCAGCGCACCCAGTGTAAAGATCGGGAATCCAATGGCTATAGCCCTGTACGTAATTTCGTCGAGGTCATTCTCATCGATTCCGTCCAGTACCGGGTGTATGGCCTTGCCTAGCGGCTTACGGACAATGAGGCGCAGGAGTCCATAGATAAGCGCGCCGGAGATCAGCGACCAGATAACCGTGTTGAATTTCCGTCCCGCATTGACACCATTCATCCATGAAGGCGCTTCGAAGAGAGGCTCCTTCATACCAAGAAACGACTGAAATTGCTCAATTTCGCTATGATACGGCGCCACAATCGGCGGCATTTTATAGCTCACTCTTTCTATTGTACTATCTTCCTGCCCAGGGCTGTCAATCGTAACGTTGGAACGAACGAAAACAGTTTCGTATCCGGCGCCGCGAAAAGCAAAGACGCTCCCGAGAAACCCTATTATAACAATGATCGAAAAGAGAGTAAATTCGACCAGCCGCTGCTGCTTGCGGTCGCTCCGCTCCGCGCTGTCGAAATTCACTGTGCGCAGCAGATACATCAGACCGGCTGCGAAGCCGACTGCGAAGAATGATTCGCCCAAGGCGGCCAGGGTAACATGAATGTTCAGATAGATGGATTTCAATGAAGGTATCAGCGGCTGAACCTCCTGCGGAAATACTGCCGCATAAGCCATAACGATGATGGAGATCGGTACCGCAAAGACGCCGAGAATGATCTTGCGGTAGATGGCGAAGATTACTGTGAAGGCAACCATCACCATCATGGATAAAAAGGTCATGAACTCATACATATTGCTGACCGGAATATGACCCGATCCCATCCAGCGGGTGATGAAATAAGCCATGTGGCAAATGAGGCCCAAAGAGGAAATTATAAACGCAATTCTGCCCCAGCGCGCGGTATGCTCTTCCGGTTTTCTGCCGGACCACCTGCGCCCCATAATAGCGATTGTGAACAACATAAACGCACCGCTGTATAAGAAAAATGCGATGATAAAGACATCACTGCTGAAATCGAGCAAGCTCATGCCATGCCTCCTCCGTTGTCCAATGATTTTTCATCGACTGTCATGTCTATCTTCTTCAGAATAGAAACGATCTCACGGCGGAAGCCGAACCAATTCTTGTTCGTATGGCCACCCAGTACAAGTTCTCCGTTCTCCAGCGTCAGCCAGATGCGTCTATGCTGCCAGTAGAAGCCAAGCACGAGCCCAAGCATTACGATCCCGGCACCTATCCAGACAAAGGGCATTGCACGGTCCACACGCACATTGAGGAAGGAGGTGGACTCTGCAAAATCAACATCGCTCATGCTCTTCACTTCAAGCTCCAGAAACCGGCTGCCGCCTCCCAGCTTATCGTTGATCGTCTGCTGCTGGAACTGATCCTTGTCAATCGCCTTCGGAAAATAGAAATATTGCTGCCCTTCCGCCGGCAGGTCCGGCCCCGTAATCAGAAAAAGGAATGCAGGCGCATTCGGATTAGGCGATTTGGATACCGGCTGCCCCTCCTCGTTCAGACCGAAATCCATATATTTCTCTTTCAGCTCCAGGGTGTAGGGACCGACCTGAAAGATGCGCTGAGAGTTCTTCATCTCCAGCTTGAACTTGCCGAATGCCTCACCCGTAGCTGAATTCACCAGCTCAGGCTGTACTGAGCGCAGTACAGGGGTCAGGTCATAATCAAACTGATACGCTTTCAAACCTTTGTAGCTGAGCGGTGAATTCACACGGATATCATGGGAGGTCACCTCTGCGAGCTGCGGCTCCTTCGAAGGATCGACACAATCGGCGGTGCATTCATAAAGCTTGGCCTTTGTCTCATACAGCTTCGGCAGCACTTTCCTGCCGCGGAATTCCTCAGGCATTTCTGCTTCCGAGTAAAATTCCACTGTAAACTTCTCATTGAGTAAATAATAAGTGGTATCCGGAATCCTAGTCATTTCCCCTTGCGGAAAAGCGAGATGCTGATCCATATTCAGTCCCGGCAGTCCTCTCGCCAGTACGGCTAGCAAAAAAATAATCAGGCCGATATGTATGACATAGGGTCCCCAGCGGCTGAAACGGTGCTTCTCTGCCAGCAGAGCGCCACCCTCTGTCCTTACACGGTAGCCTTTTTTCTTAAGCGGCTCTACAATTCCGGCCACCCAAGTCTCCGGATCTTCCTGTACATCAGTGACCAGAACAGCCTTTTGGCGGGTCAGAAACTGCCGGTGCTTGCGGATCTTCTGGCGGGTCAGCGCCTTGTACAGCGGAAGTACGCGGTCCAGGCTGCAGATCACCAGTGAAGCTCCGATCATTACCAGCAGGGTTACGAACCACCAGGATTCATAGGTGTGCGAAAGGCCGAGTCTATAATAAATATTCCCGGCTGTTCCGTACGTTTCTTTGTAATACGTTGAGGCATCAATGTTCAGAAAAGTGCTCTCCTGCGGGAAAATCGTACCCAGCATGGAGCCCAGCAGCGTCAGCACAATCAGGTAAATCGCTATTTTGACAGAGGAAAAAAAGTTCCACACACGGTCGATCACTCCGGGATTCACACGCTGTGAACGGCGGGCAACTCCATCGTAGCGCATTTCAAGATTCTCTCCCGAGGAACTTCCCTTCTCCTCCAGCGGTTTGCCGCAGGCTTCGCACAGAACGGTACCTACCGGATTCTGATGCCCGCATTCGCATTTGGTATTGCTGATCAGCGGCGTCCGTTTCTTCATTCGTTCACCAGCTTTCCGATCTGGGACTCCAGCGAGTTCAGATCCAGCTGTCCGATATGAATGCTGTCCACTTTGCCCTTCTTATCAATAAAGAAGGTGGTGGGCAATGGGGATACGCCATAGCTGCGGACGGCATCCCGTCCGGTGTCCATGACAACCGGGAAATCAATTTCGACAAGCTTAACAAAATTCTCCACTGTCATCTGATCCTCGCCGACGTTAACCCCCACGACCACTACACCTTGATCTTTCCATTTCTCCCACTGCGCCTGCAGAGCAGGCATTTCCTTCACACAAGGGCCGCACCATGAGCCCCAAAAATTAAGTACAACCGCGTTGCCCTTGTACTCTTCGAGCGTATGGGTCAAACCGTCTAGTCCCAACAGTTCAAAGGACGGCGCCCTTCCGCCCTCCCGGGGTTTTCCGTCTCCTCCGAATACGGAGGAACCGATTGCATAACCTCCAAGCAAAAGTATCAAAAACAGAATTACGATTTGAATCGGCTTTCTCGCTTTGCCCACACGCGAAGCCCCCTTCTGTGACGCAACTCATACTTTAGTTGTTAGGTGTGAACATCCTATGAACATTATACCGAATATTGTCACAGTTTTAGGAGGGGGAAATGTGAACTTTATGTGTCCTTGCGTGTCGTATTTGCTTTTAGCGCTCCAGCCTTGGCCATTTGCTGCAAATGATTGATTTCATCTTTGGTCAGGTGGCGATAAGAGCCGCGTTTGAGATTTTGCAGCAAAATATCCCCGAAGGAAATCCGCTTCAGACGGATTACAGGATGAGAAATTGCTTCAAACATCCGCCGGACCTGACGATTGCGCCCTTCATGAATCGTAATGCTGATTACGGTTTCTTTGTTGACTTCATCCACATCTTTGTATTCGACTTCCGCCGGAGCGGTCATACCGTCCTCCAGCTTAATGCCTGCCTTCAGCTTGTCCAGTGCAGTGCCATGCGGCACACCCTTGACCGTGGCCAAATACGTCTTCGGTACATGGTGCTTCGGATGCGTGAGCAAGTTGGCAAACTCTCCGTCATTCGTCAGCAGCAGTAATCCTTCCGTATCATAGTCCAAGCGGCCTACAGGGTATACGCGCTCGTTAATGCCCTTCAGGTAATCCGTTACCACCTTGCGGCCCTTGGGATCAGATGCGCTTGTAATGACACCTTTGGGCTTGTTAAACATAATGTAAATCTTGTTCTCTCCCCGGATCAAACGCCCGGAAACTTTAATAATATCTTGTTCGGGGTCCACCTTCGTGCCAAGCGTAGTTACGAGTTCCCCGTTGACTTCCACTTTACCGGCCAATATCATTTCTTCACACTTGCGTCTGGACGCAACACCTGCTTGCGCCAATATTTTCTGTAATCTTTCCATTTTCGACTACTCACCTCAGGTTAATGATAACCATCAGAGGCATAAATCACAAGTTCATTCCATGGAAAAAATGCTCCGGGACAAGAATTGCTGTGCGGTTCCACCAGCAAAGGGGAAATGTGGTAACGGGCAGCCAGCTCCAGAATCAATTTCCCTGCTGCAAACAACTGCTCTTTGCGCCCCGGAAGCGGCGGAACACTGTCTTCCGCTCCGAAATCCCCTTCGAGACAGACGTGGATATAATCCGGATCTGTCAGCAGCGGGGCGGCATAAATCCCCCCGTCTGCCCCGACCCAAAAGTCAAAGCCCTTGCCGTTAATGGACGGACAGCGGGAATGATGCAGAATAAAACCTTTATATTCCATCCCATTGTGGCCTCCCTCCGTATTGCTGCAATAGCATATGAAGTGGAGGAGAGCAGGGTGAGAAATTGGTGCTAATTTTCGCGCCGCAGAGAAATCGTCCGTTCATAGCGAACAGTGCATGCGAACATAACATGATTTGCATGTAAGGAATTAGTCATGTAAATCGATTGTTACAAAGGCCTGGCCACCTTAGGCTTAAAAGGACAGCAATTACACTATATCTAGCAATGGAGGAATACGTATGTTGATTAAAAGATCATGGAAAATCCGAACGCTCACGGTTGCATCTGTACTTGGGCTGCTGCTTGGAGTGTCCCTTCCCGTGTCTGCCGCACAGCCGGCGCCGAATCCGCTGCCATACGCGCATGAGATTAAATCACTGACAAGCGGGGATTACAGCGATCTTTCTTTCCTGAAGCCGCTGCTGAAGGACAAGACGGTCGTTAGCCTTGGCGAGAACTTTCACCGGGTAGGCGAATACGCCAGCATGAAGACGAGGCTGGTAAAATATTTGCATGAGGAACTGGGATTTGAGGTCATCGCTTTTGAATCAGGTCTGGCTGAAGCTTCCGTCGTCAACGATGTTGCTGATGAATTAACCGCAGCAGAGATGATGGATAATTCAATATTTGACGTCTGGAAATCCGCAGAAACCCTGGAGCTGTTCAACTACATCAAACAATCGCGCCAGACGGACAGGCCTTTACAGCTGGCCGGGTATGATATGCAGTATACCTCCCCATTGTTTGCAGTGGCTACGCGCAGTTTCATTTCCAAGGTGAATAAGGACTATGGCAAAGCCTTTATGGACTTGGATAATGAAGCCAATAAAACATATTCTGGGCTAACGGAACAATACGCCCTGGAGAACAAAGGCAATCCAGTTTACCAGCAGCAAATAGGAAAAATCATTCAAAAGTATGTTCCTAAATATAAAGAATACATCAGGTACATCCAGGAACACCGGCAACAGTTCGACGCTTTTTATCCCGGTGCGCCCCACACAGCAGATACGATTCTGAAAGGACTGGAAGACCGTGTGCAATATTTCACGCAAGGGCAGGTAGCCAATGTGCGGGAAGTTTACGAGGCCCGGGACAGAATAATGGCTGAGCATGTGGAATGGCTGATGAAGGTCAGATACCCCGGCAAAAAGATTATTTTGTGGGCCCACAACGACCATTTGGCTAAAAACACCTCGGACATGCGCATCTTAGGGCAAGGGAAATGGCAGAATAGCTTTACCAGCATGGGCGAACTGCTGCATCAGAAGTTGAAGGATAAGATGTATGTGGTCGGCTTTTATATGAATAGGGGCAAAGCAACTAATCTTATAACATTGAAGGAATTCTCTATCGGACCGATGCCAAAAGGCACATTGGAAGGAAGAATCCTGCAAAGCGGATACTCCCGTACCTTCGTTGACCTCAGCAAGCATACCAAAGCAGACGCAGACAACAAATGGATGTTTCAACCTCAATATGCTGCTGAGGACGGGCTCACCAGTGCGTTCATTGCTCCGATGGTGATGAAATTCGTTCCGAAGGAACAGTTCGACGGCCTGATTCTCATTGATAAAGTATCCCCGCCAACCCGTACCTATTAAGCGGACAATCCTGCGGGATCCGGTTGCCTGCTACCCAAACACCAGCAGGCATACGGCGATGGCAGCGATAAAACCAATGACGTCTGAGAACAAACCGACTTTAAGGGCATAGCGGCCGTTGCGGACACCCACGGCGCCGAAGTAGACGGTCAGGACATACAGGGTGGTATCTGTGCTGCCCTGGATCGTGGAGGCGATCATGCCGATCAGGGAGTCCGGGCCATGGACACGGATCAGGTCGGTGGTGTAAGCGAGGGAGCCTGTCCCGGTCAGCGGACGCAGCAGGCCAAGCGGCAGCACTTCCGGCGGCACGCCCAAGCCTTTGAGGGCTGGGGCGATGAAGCCCATGAAGAAATCCAGCGCACCGGAGGCGCGGAACACGCTGATGGCGACAAGCATGCCGACAAGATGCGGGATAATGGCTATCGCCGTGCCGAAACCGTCTTTGGCCCCTTCCACAAAGGACTCATAGACTGGAATTTTGCGCGAATAGGCGTATAGCGGGATAAAGGTGATCATAACCGGAATCGCCCAGGCCGAGATGAGGCTAATTAACTGGAACACGGAAGCTCACCCTTTCAGTGAAGAATGCGGAAGCGCTGTGCTGCCTCTGGCTGAATCGCCGGACTTTACCGCCGGCGGTTTCGGCGGCCTGCGCATTAGTGTCAGCCGGCGGAACAGCCTATCGGCGGCGATGGCAGCAATCGTCGCCACTGCGGTCGCCGCCAGGGTCGTACCGACGATACCGGCAGGGTCGGCTGAACCGTAGTTGAGCCGGATTGCTATCAGCGTAGCCGGGATCAGTGTAATACTTGCTGTATTCAGCGCCAGCAGGGTGCACATCGCCGGGGTGGCGGTCTCCTTATCCGGATTCAGCGTTTGCAGCTCCTGCATCGCCTTGATGCCCATAGGGGTTGCGGCATTGCCAAGGCCAAGCAGATTGGCGCTCATATTGGAAAGGATATAGCCGATCGCAGGATGGCCTTTCGGAACATCGGGAAATAGAAAGGAGACTACGGGTCCGAGTACCTTGGCGATTTTCCTGAGCAATCCGGCATCCTCGGCCACCCGCATAATTCCTAGCCAGAAGACCAGCACGCTGATTAGGCCGAAGCTTACCGTAACCCCGCTTTTGGCACCGTCAAACACGGCAGCTGTAAACTCGTCCATCCGCCCGTTCACAGCGGCAAATACGAAGCCGATCAGGATCATTCCGAGCCAGATTCCATTAATCATGTGTATCCCCCCGCTGAAAAAGTGCCCGAAGCGCGCTGCCAAGCGCCTGCAGCCAGTTCCCCGCCGGATAAGCAGGGGCTAGGGCCGCGCTGTACTTCTTGGTATAAGCCGATTGTTCCGGGGGGAGCTGCTCCGGCTCATAAACGGGCACCCGGCCGATTTCCTGGCCGCCCAGCTGCAGGACTAGCACGCCTTTTAAGCCAAAATCGCTGCTGCGCGCCTGTTTCGGCACAGCTGCTTCCCGTTTCAGCTCAAGCTTGGTAAACAGCCTCGCCTCTTCTCCCTGTCCAAGCGGGTAGGCAAAGGATTTGCTGGTCACGTAGCTGTATCCGCTGATCCCTTCACCGCGTTCGATTAACGTTTTGAGGGGATAATGATTGAAACCGAAATTCAGCAGAGATGCATGGTCATTCCAGTCGTTTCCGTCGTTGATTGTGACCGCAACCAGCTGCTGTCCGTTTCTTGTGGCAGAGCTGACAAGGCAGCGCAGCGCTTTTTTGGTATAGCCTGTTTTTACGCCGTCTGCTCCTTCATAGAGCCGCAGCATTTTATTTTTGTTGCTCCATTTGTAGTCCCATTTCTCATAAGGATTGTCCGCCGTCTTCTCCTGCGTCTTCACGATTTCCTTGAATACAGGATTGTGGAGCGCATAGGCGGTCAACACTGCCAGATCATTGGCACTGGAATAATGGCCTTCGGCATCCAGACCATGCGGATTGGCAAAATGGCTGTGGGTTAAACCGAGCTCCTCCGCCTTCTGATTCATCAGGTAGACAAAACCCTGTTCAGAACCGCCGACATGCTCGGCTATTGCTGTTGCTGCATCATTTCCCGAACGCAGCATCATCCCGTACAGCATATCCTCCAATTTCATTTCTTCCCCTTGCTTCAAAAACAGTGAAGATCCTTCCTTGGCAAAAGCGTTTTTACCTACTTTGACCTTGGAGGTCAAATCCCCATTTTCTATAGCCACTATGGCAGTCATAATTTTGGTCAGACTGGCGATCAGCATAGGCTCATCTCCCCTGCTGCTGTACAGAAGCCTTCCGGATTCCACGTCAATCAGCGCCGCAGCCCTGGCATGGGTGGAGATGGAGCTGTTTTCGGCCCGGAGTACAGGCAACGGACGCAACCCAACTAGCAGCAGGCACAATATCAGGATCAAAGTCGATTTAAAAGTTAATCTCTTCATGTTCATCCTCCGGCTTCTTTCTTCTCAGTTCTTAAGTCAGGTTAAGGTTCGGATCACGCTATGTTGTACAAGTGTATGCAGCATGACGGACAGGTATGTCCCTCTCTTAAGTCCTCTCTATGTATGAGGATCGGACACCGACTACGTAAATCTCAAAAAAAGGGATACCGCCCCGGTAAGGCGATATCCCTGATTTCTCCTCTAGTGTGTCGACGAGTTGCTGGCTGCAGGATCTGTTTTAACTGCTGGCTTTGCAGCAGGGACACCCACAACTTCCGCCCCGACAGGAGCACCATTTTGGAACATATTCTGGATTTTGTCGATCAGCCCTGGAGTGGCGTCAATGATTTTCTCGAACAGATGGGTTTGATTATCAAGCGGCACAATATGCACACCTTCCCTGCCCACTACTAGAAAAGCGATCGGGCGAATGGATACGCCACCCCCGCTACCGCCTCCGAATGGAAGCATTTTAACGCCGGAGCCGCTGCCGTTCACACCCGGCGCATCATCCTCCACCCGGAAGTCGCTGCCCCCTGCGGCAAAACCAAATGCCACTTTGCTGATCGGCAGAATGACGCTGCCATCCGGTGTCTCTACAGGATCTCCGACAATTGTATTAACATCCACCATGCCTTTGATATTTTCCATCGCGGTCTGCATCAGACCTTGAATCGGATGGTCACTCATATTGTTATCCTCCTTTAACTTCTAGGGAAATACTCTTTCTTCCACAGCGTATATCATTCCCATATCACTACATTTGTATGTAAGTCGTTTCTATCTTCCGGGCAGTTGGAGCTTCCCTTACTGCTTGTGGCTCAATAGCTGTTTCCACCGGGCCAGTCCCCCCTTCACTTTGGTGATCCGGCGCAGCAGCAGTATCCCCGCGTAAAGGGTGTAGGCTAAGGACAGTTTGCCGGCACATACTGCCTCTGTGGAGTAGCACAGCTCATCGCGGAACACCGGTGCGACAAACAGACGCGGAGCGTGCTGCAGCCGGACGAATTGTGAAACCCAGCCAATAAGGCTCCATTTCATTCCCCACAGCGCCCCCGCAGCTGTCGCTGTATAGGCTGCATCGCCAAGCGAGAAATCCGTCGACCAGTCGAGCTTTGATATTTTGACATGGGCCATCAGT
Source organism: Paenibacillus sp. FSL H3-0321 (assembly GCF_038002865.1). Taxonomy (NCBI): domain Bacteria; kingdom Bacillati; phylum Bacillota; class Bacilli; order Caryophanales; family Paenibacillaceae; genus Paenibacillus; species Paenibacillus sp. FSL H3-0321. Next base: position 1,550,154 of record NZ_JBBODH010000001.1, read on the forward strand.
CCTTTCAGCCACTTCTTCAATCCCCGTGTCGCCCGCAGCGCTGCCTTAAAATTATCGATCCAGCTTGACACAGCCTCCTTGTCAATTTGCTCCTCTTTATCAGAGTCCTTCTTCACGGGTGCGATCCCGCTTTCTTCCAGCTTCACCCTCACTCCCCGCTCCATACCCTCAAATACGAGTGCTGGCAGTTCATAATGAAACTTAACTAACCCATATAAAGCCTTAATGTCAAATTCCACCCGGTCATCCTTGCCAAGTCTGCACAATCGGAAGTGAAAATGTATGGAAGAAGACAGGACCAGTACAATGATAACCAGCAGAAGAGCCAAAGGTATAACAAGCCATAACGTCACGGATTACCCTCCAAGCATCCTTATAATAGGAACCTTTGGTTTAGTATGGCAAACTTGGCTGGAAAAAATTCGGATGGACGCAAAAAAACCGTTGTTCTCCTAAGAGACAACGGCATTTCAACATAAATTTACAGCTCAAGCCGATCCGTATGATGAAGATGCTTTACTCCTCCATACCCTGAGGCTGCTCAACATCATCGAACGTCATTTGGCTGTCCAGCTTGCTGAAAAGGAGCTGTGTCTCCTCTTCCAGCCCGTCGGAGTTATCGAAGTTAGACGGCTCCGGCAGCTCCTTCAGGCTGGCCAGTCCAAAGCTGTCAAGGAACGATTTGGTCGTTCCGTAAAGGATTGGACGGCCTACTGCCTCGGCACGCCCGACCTCATGAATGAGATCCTTATTGTTCAGCGTATGAATCGCCCGTTCAGACTTTACTCCGCGGATCTCCTCAATCTCCACCCGGGTAATCGGCTGGCGGTAGGCCACAATGGCCAACGTCTCCAGCGCCGCCTGGGATAAAGAAGATCTTGAAGGCGAATAGGCCAGCCGTTCAAAATAAGCCGCATGCTCCGGCAGCGTAGCCAGCCGGTAATTCCCGGCGATCTGCACGACCTGCAACCCGCGGCCCTGGTTGATGTAGTCGTCTTTCAGCTCTTCCAGCGCACTTGTCGCCAGATCCGGACGCTGCTCGGTGATCTCGGCGATTTGACGCGCCGACAACCCTTCGTCGCCAGACAGAAACAGCAACCCTTCAATAATCGATTTCAGCGTTTTGTAATCCACTGAATTCCTCTCCTCCTCTCCACTCCATCACAATATCCTCAAACAATTTTTCCTGATAACAGTAAATGGCCTTCATCTTCATCAGCTCCAGGATCGCCAGAAAGGTAGTCACGATCTCATGTCTGGCCATCTCATCATGCAGCAGCGCCGAGAAGCGCAGCCTGCCGCCTACCCCTTTGCGCTGCAGCGCCTCTGAAACATCCCGAATCCGGTCCTTGACTGAAATTTCATCGCGGGTAATCCGCTGATAAGAGGACCTTCGAGCCGCCTTGCTAAGCGCCTTACGGAATGCGGCGATGAGGTCAGACGTATGTAACCCTTTAAGTGTGTTATCAATCTGCGTCGGCACGAAAGGGCCCAGATCCTCCGGCTCCTTCGTAAAGATCAGACTGCGTTCGCTCTCCATATCCAGCAGCTGTACAGCGATGTTCTTGAATTTACGGTATTCAATCAGCCGCTGAACCAGTTCTGCACGCGGATCATAGCCATCATCCTCGTAATAGTCGAAATCCTCGATCTCAATGACCGGCGGCTTCGGCAGCAGCAGCTTGCTCTTGATGGACAACAGGGTTGCAGCCATAACGAGAAATTCGCTGGTGATATCCAGTTCAAGCTCCTGCATCGTTTGCAGGTAATCCATGTACTGTTCGGTGATCACGCTGACCGGAATGTCCTGGATGTCGATTTCCGCTTTGTCAATTAGATGCAAGAGCAGATCGAGCGGACCTTCGAACGTCTCCAGCTTGTACAATACAGTCACGCGGTTTCCTCCCGCCAAAAAAAAGTAAAGTGCAGCGCCGCTATAGGGACGCTACACAAGTAGAAAGGGTTTTTATAGTCCATGCTTTCTTCTTATACTTATAAATAAGCACGATTATAGCCAATTCGTCAAGAGGCTGTCTTACTTAAAGAGCTTGTTAAGGTTTGCCATTTCGATTGCCGACGTCGCAGCATCCCAGCCTTTGTTGCCTGCTTTGGTTCCGGAACGCTCGATGGCCTGCTCAATATTCTCGGTCGTAACAACACCGAAAATAGTAGGAATACCTGTTTTAAGATTAATGGCGGCCACCCCTTTAGCCACTTCGTTGCATACATAATCATAATGCGTAGTGGAGCCACGGATGACGGTACCCAGCGCGATGACGGCATCATATTTGCCGCTTTCGGCCATCTTTTGGCAAATCAGCGGAATTTCGAAAACGCCTGGAACCCATGCCACATCCACCTCTTCATCGGCAACACCGTGGCGTTTGAACGCATCCAGAGCGCCGGACAGCAGCTTGCTTGTGATGAACTCATTGAAACGTCCTACGACTACCCCGTATTTTAAACCCTCGGATACTAAATGTCCTTCAAAATAATTCGGCATTGTGCTCATCAACCCTTCATTAGTAAGTTAATTTTATGGTTAAATTTTGGAATCTTCATTTTGTTCAATATTGTCAAAAGTCAGCAAATGTCCCAGCTTGGCCTGCTTTGTATGAAGATAATTCGTGTTGTCCTTGTTCTCCGGCATTTGAATCGGCACACGCTCCACAACCTCAAGGCCGTAGCCTTCCAGTCCCTTGATCTTGCGCGGGTTGTTGGTCAGGAGTTTGATCTGTCGAACGCCAAGATCTTTAAGAATCTGTGCCCCTATACCGTAGTCGCGCAGGTCTGCCGGGAAGCCGAGCTTCAAGTTGGCATCAACTGTATCCAGACCTTCCTCCTGCAGCTTGTAGGCACGCAGCTTATTAATGAGGCCGATACCTCTGCCTTCCTGGCGCATGTAGAGCAGCACTCCTCTGCCAGCCGCTTCAATCTGGCGCAGCGCTGCTTCAAATTGCGGCCCGCAGTCACAGCGGTGTGAATGGAACACATCACCGGTCAGACATTCGGAATGCACGCGGACCAGCACCGGCTCCCCGCCGGAAATATCGCCTTTGACCAGCGCGACATGCTCTTTGTCATCCACTTCGTTCGTGTAGGCAATCGTCTGGAAAAGACCGAAATCCGTAGGCAGATTCACTGAAACTTCACGGGTGACTAAATGCTCCTTCTCGTTGCGGTAATGGATCAGGTCCTTGATGCTGATCAGCTTCAGATCATGTTTCTTGGCGATCTCGATCAGATCCGGCAGCCGGGCCATCTCTCCGTCTTCTTTGACCACTTCACAGATGACGCTTGCCGGATATGCGCCGCACATGCGGGCTAGGTCAACAGCAGCCTCAGTGTGGCCGGAACGGCGCAGTACGCCGCCTTTCTTGGCAATCAGCGGGAACATATGCCCCGGTCTGCGGAAATCAGACGGTTTGGCGTTGGGGTCCATAATCGCTTTGATGGTCATGGATCTTTCACCTGCGGAAATACCGGTTGTGGTATCTTTGTGGTCGATGGACACGGTAAAAGCAGTACCATGATTGTCAGTATTCTGGCTGACCATCGGCTGCAGATCCAGCTCCTCCGCACGTTCCGCCGTAATCGGCAGACAGACCAGCCCCCGGCCTTCCTTAATCATGAAATTGATTACTTCCGGTGTAGCACGTTCGGCAAGAGCAATGAAGTCCCCTTCATTCTCGCGGTCCTCATCATCGACTACGATGATCACCTTGCCGCGCATCAAATCATAAATAGCGTCTTCAATCGGGTCCAGGACGCTGTCTTGCTTGGATTCTTGGCTCATGTTTCTGTCCTCCTGATCACTTTACGTTGCCTTCACAGGCTATCCGTAAGCTTAGTCTTATTTATACAAACCCGTTGGCCGCCAGAAAATCACGGCTGATCCGGGAACTGTTCTCATCTTCCTCATGTCCTGCGCCCGCACTGTAATGCAGGAGATGATCCACATACTTGCCAAGCACGTCACACTCAATGTTGATGCTGTCACCTGAGCGTTTGTGCGTAAGTACAGTTTCTCCAAGCGTGTGCGGAATAATCGACACGGTAAACGCTGCAGCCGTCGTATTTACGACCGTCAGGCTGATGCCGTCAATCGTGATGGAGCCTTTAGGAATAATGTATTTGAACAGCGATTTGCGGTCCGGTGCAATCTCGAACACAACCGCATTCTGGTCACGCTTCACGCTCCGGATTTCACCGGTGCCGTCGACATGCCCCTGAACGATATGCCCGCCGAAACGCCCTCCGGCGGCCATTGCCCGTTCCAGATTCATTTTGCCGCCGGTCCGCAGCTCTTTCAGGTTGCTGTTGCGGTAGGTCTGGGGCATCACATCGACGGTAAAATAATGGTCGCCTAAAGACGTTGCGGTCAGGCAGACCCCGTTGACAGATACACTGTCGCCGATCTTCAGGTCATCCATAATGAGAGAAGCGCCGATATTCAGCACCATCATCTCGCCTCCGCTGGAGACGCTGCGCAGCACGCCGATCTCCTCAATTAAGCCGGTGAACATAGAACCCCTCCTACAAGTTTGGTTAGGATCACTGCAAGCATATGCTTAAGCTTTGTTAGCATCTGCTGTTACTTAGCGGATTGGAGTGCCGCTGATACACACATTATCCCCGAGCACTTCCACTTCCAATCCCTCAAGCGTGATAGCATCCTTCATCAGCTCGACACCCGGGAATTCGAAGGTTCCGGCCGCTCCGGCCCCGCCGCCGACGATCTTGGGAGCGAAGAACAGTACTACGCGGTCAACCAGTCCGCTCTCCAGCATGGAGCCGTTCAGTGTACCTCCGCCTTCCAGCAGTATGGAGCCGATCTCCATCTCGCCCAGCTTAGTCATGGCACTTTGCAGATCCACGCGCGGCCCCGCGCCGCAGATAATGACTTGAACCCCTGCCGCCACAAGCGCCTCATGTTTGACCGGATCGGCAGCTTCTGTAGTCACCACAACTGTAGGTGCCTGCCCGTCGGTAACAACGGCGGAATCCAGCGGGATACGCAGCGATGAATCGATCACAATCCGGACCGGGTTGAGTCCGGGTACCACCATTCTTGTGGTCAGGGAAGGATTATCGGCAATAACCGTATTGACGCCGACCATAATCCCCTGATGACGGTGCCGCAGGGTATGTACAATCTCCCGTGCCTGCCCGTTAGATATCCACTTGCTGTCCCCGGTCCGGGTAGAGATTTTGCCATCAAGTGTACTGGCGCTCTTCAGCGTGACAAAAGGCCGCTTCGTCAGAATGTACTTGATGAACTTCTCGTTCAGCCGCAGGGCACGGCTGCGCAGCAGCCCCACTTCAACTTCGATCCCTTGATCGCGCAGCATGGCTATGCCCCGGCCTGCTACCTGCGGATTGGGATCTTCACACGCTACCACTACACGAGCTACGCCTTCATCAATCAGTCTTTGGCTGCAGGGCGGCGTCTTGCCGTAATGGCTGCACGGCTCAAGGGTCACATACGCTGTACTTCCCTGCGCCTTGCCGGCCGCCATATTCAGCGCATGCACCTCGGCATGCCCTGTTCCGCGCTGCAAATGAGTGCCGAGGCCGATCACCGCGCCGTCCTTCACTACAACACAGCCCACCACCGGGTTGATGCCTGTCTGTCCCTGTGCTCTTTCCGCCATATCCAGTGCCAGCGCCATATAAAACTGGTCGTTCATTGTATCCATGCCTTGCCTCCAATCCCAATGCCTTGTATTCATGCTTCCAGTCCAAAACAGAAAAACCCGCCTCAATCTCCAGGAGGAGTTCAAGACGGGTTATACGAGAGTTTACCGGCAGTCCAATAAAATGGTGCGTAAATAAACGCCACTAACATGGCATTGTGAAAGTTCGCACATAATATTCGAAAACACTGCAGTACGCCTGCCTATACAAAGCACAGAACGTCAATCTCTCCCTCTTCCATCCAGACTATACTGTCGGTCCCGGAATTACACCGGGTCCACCGTCCGTATGCAACATACGAAGCGGGTAGCGGACTAAGCGCTGATATTGGCATTTCGGCCATATACAGCAGCATCACCGCCGGTAGGGAATTACACCCTGCCCTGAAGGATTGATATATTCAATTAAATTAAGTTTTGCCTACAACAAAATTATCACTTAGCGGCAGGAAAAGCAAGTGCATTTAATATATTTACTTTATTTATGTAACTTACTTCTAGCTTTCACTCTGTTTTTCCGCCCGCAGCAAATCGCGGATTTCTGTCAGCAGGGCAATTTCCGGATCTGGTGCCGGGGTTTCGACCACTTCGACTTTAACGACTTCCTTGCGTTTAAATTTGCCTACCAGCTTAATCACCAAAAAGATGGAGAAAGAAATAATAAAGAAATCTACCACTGCCTGCAGGAACAAGCCGTAGTTCACCGTTGCCTCTCGGAAAGTGAAGCTAAGCTTCTTCAAAGGGTCAATCCCTCCGCTAAGCATCCCCACCAGTGGCATAATAATGTCGGCGACCAGAGAGGTAACGATTTTACCGAAAGCTGCCCCGATGACGACAGCAACAGCGAGATCAAGCACATTTCCTTTCATGGCAAAACTTTTGAATTCCTTCCACATTGCGATTCCCTCCAAAACTCCGAATTTAAACTATTATAGCATTTCCCCTGCGGATGACAATAAATCTCCGGCCTTGTTCTCACGAAAAGGAGAATTTTCTTAAGAAAATCATTAGATTTAGTGCCGGTAAGTCTTTAGAACTGAGTCTTAAAGTGATTGTTATACCAAATCTGTTATAAGCGAGGGGTCATATGTTATTTAATTCGTACATCTTTATGTTCGGCTTCCTGCCTGTTGTGCTGGCCGGCTACTTTGCACTAAACCGCATCCGCCTGTTTAAGTACGCCAAGTTGTGGCTTGCGCTGTCCTCTCTGGTCTTCTATGGCTGGTGGAATATCCGCTACATCCCGCTGATCCTCTTGTCCATTCTGTTCAACTATACGCTTGGCCGGTATATACACAGCGGAAAATTCCGCCCCCGCACACTGCTAATCTTCGGCTTAAGCGCCAATCTCCTGCTGCTGGGCTACTACAAATATGCCGATTTTTTCATCACAAACTGGAATGGGCTGACAGGTTGGAAAGTGGCTCCCCTTCATTTGCTGCTGCCGCTCGGGATCAGCTTTTTCACCTTTACCCAAATTGCCTATCTTGTCGACGCCTACCGGCATCAGGCACGTGAATACGGTCTCGTCAATTACATACTATTCGTTACCTTCTTCCCCCATCTGATTGCCGGTCCGATCCTTCACCACAAGGAGATGATGCCTCAGTTCGACAGACTGCGGGGCAAGCTCTGGAACTGGAATAACGTCCTGAAGGGTACCCTGCTGTTCAGCATCGGCCTCGGTAAAAAAGTGATCATCGCGGATACCCTGGTCGGCTTTGCCAATAGCGGTTTTGCCTCCGCTGCTCATTTTGTGGACTCCTGGGTGGCTGTGCTGTCCTATACCCTCCAGCTTTACTTTGATTTCAGCGGGTACACGGATATGGCGATCGGCATTGCCCTGCTCTTCAATATTGTACTGCCGCAAAATTTCAATACTCCATATCGCGCCCTGAGTATCCGTGACTTCTGGAGACGCTGGCATATGACGCTCAGCCGCTTCCTTAGGGATTATATCTATATTCCGCTTGGGGGCAACCGCAAGGGCTTCTGGATCTCCATCCGCAATGTGATCATTACCTTTCTGCTTGGCGGCTTATGGCATGGGGCAGGCTGGATGTTCGTACTCTGGGGGCTGCTGCATGGAGTCGGGCAAGCGGTAGAGAAGCTGTGGGCACGCCGGGGCACGCCATTGCCCAAGGGTATCGCATGGCTACTCACCTTCGCCTTTTTAAACGTAACCTGGGTATTCTTCCGCGCAGAGAAGCTTACGATAGCCCTTAGACTATTAAAAGGAATGAGCGGAATAAACGGTTTGGGAACTTCTGCAGTCAGCGGCTTAAAGTGGGCTATCGTCCTAATTGTTATCCTGCTCGGCGTGATCCTGCTGCGGCACAAGACAGAAATTCAGGTGCGAAGCTGGAAGACGGTTATGGCCATGGCTCTGATCTTCGTCATTTCCTTGTTCTTCTTCAACCGTATCACTCCGTTCCTGTATTTTAACTTCTAATCCAGTAAACGATCCCGTCAAACTCACTCAGACTATTTGCTTAGGAGGTTCGAATGATGCCAGTACCCCATATTCAAATCGCCAAAACCCCGGCACAGCCACGCGGATTGCATGCCCGATCCCAAAAAATGATGACTTTATTCCTGCTGTTTCTGTTCTCGTTCGCAGCTCTCGCCGCTCTTCTTACCATTTTCCTGGATCCGCTGCAGTTCTATCATAAATCCTCATGGTATACCCCGGTTTTCTCACAGGAGGAACGTTACCAGAATCCCGGGCTGGCCAAAAACTATGATTACGACAATATTATTATCGGGACTTCCATGACCGAGAACTTTCTGCCTTCTCAAGTAGACAAAAGCTTAGGCGGAACCACAATGAAGCTGTCAATGGAGGGATCAACTGTCGACGAGCACTATAAAATCGCCAAGCTTGCTCTGGAAACCGGCAAAGTGAAGCAGGTCCTCTGGGGGCTGGATTATTTCTCCCTGAAGCTGGAAACCACAAAAGCGGCAAAAGAATTTCCGGATTATCTGTACGACGGGAAGCTATGGTCCGATTATAAATATTGGTTCAACTCCTCGGTATACAAGCAGTTCTGGCTCAGCCTCAAAAGCTCGATTTCGGGTGAGTCCGGTAAAACTCTGGAATATCTGAACAATTGGAACCATGTAGTTAAGTTCGGCCAGCAATATGTAACCAAAGCTTACCTGAAAGCCAGTGACAACGAGATATCCTCCGGGCTTAACGAGGAGAACATCGATCAATTGAAGGCACATTTCAATACCCATATACTGCCGCTGCTGAAGGAATACCCTGACGTGCAGTTCTACTTCTATTATCCTCCCTACAGCGTGATGCGGCAGGTTGCCTGGAATTCTGATAATCCTATCCGCTTTGGCAATCAACTGGTGATGCGCAAATGGATGTACGAGCAATTCCGGCAGTTCGATAATGTGTCGCTATATGATTTCCAGGCGGAATCGAAGTGGACGTTCAACCTTGATCTGTACAAGGATCTTAGCCATCACAGCGAAGAAGTTAACAGCTGGATTGCAGAGGCCATCGGAGAGAAGAATCCGGATTATCTTGTAACGGATGATAACATCGGCAAGTTCAACAATAAGCTGCAGTCCCAGGCGGAAAGTGCCGTTACCGACCTCAGCGGGAACCTCTATCAGAGCAGCGTTCAGTTCGGTGGAGTGCAGCTGGGATATACCACCCGGCTGGTCCAGGGGGACAAGGAGCTGTGGCTGACTGCCAAAGACCTGGGGCCTGCCCTGGGGGCAAAAGTGGAATGGGATGGAGCCAGCAAAACAGTAACGCTCACGTCCGGCGGGCACAGTATTGCAATGACTGTCGGCAGCAGTGAAGCGCTTGTGAATGGCACTAGCATTGTCCTGGAAGCCGCTCCGCTGCTCGTCGGAGGCAAAGCCTTGATCCCGCTCGCCTTTACCGCTGAACAATTGGGCTGGGATGTCACTACCGATAAGAAGGGGAACTGGATCCGCTACAGCCTTACTCCATAACTACAGTGGATTGTGTAATTCCAATAAGAAAAAGAGCACACGGCAGATGATCGCCGTGTGCTCTTTGTTAGTGCCGCTTTGGCAGAAAAAATGAATTTCCAGCTGCCTCTGGTGCTATTCCTGCTTTCTGCGTCTGAATACCCGGCTCAGAATGAACCCAGCAAGAATCAATCCTAATCCTGCCAAATAGATTGGCAATGGACTGTTCTCACCCGTCTGTGGCAGTTGGCCGCCCGAGCCGGTCACTGTACCCGCCGGAATTTCATCATCCTCAACTTCCACTCCGCCAAGCGGGATGTCATCATCAGTCGTTGTCACTTGTCCCGGAGTCGGTGAAGGTGTCGCTGACGGAGCAGGTGTAACCTGTGCCGTCGCCCCAGGTCCCGCAGGAATCTGTGGTTCTTCGATAATGACAAGAGGAGTTGGACTGCCGCCAGGTGCTACTGTCGGTGTTGGTGATGGTGTTGGTACTGGTGTCGGTACTGGTGTCGGTGGTACTGGTGTTGGACTGCCACCAGGGCCTACTGTCGGTACTGGTGTTGGTTCTGTCGTCGGTCCAGTTGTTGGTTCTGTCGTTGGACCTGTTGTTGGTTCTGTTGTTGGTACTGTTGTTGGCACTGTTGTCGGCGTCGGCGTTGGTACCGGCACCTCCTCTGTATTGTATACAGTCAGCCCTACGCTCACCGACGAACCGATTGTGACCGGATACTCTTTGGAATCCAGCACATATCCTTTCGGAGCCGCCGTCTCAATCAATACATAGCTGCCCAGCCAAATATTGTTGAATGCCGCTTTGCCTGCAGTGTCGGTAGTCAGGGTATTGATCAGCACGCGTTCTGTTCCGTTCAGCCGGTAAAGCTCAAAAGTTGCCCCTTCCAGCGGTTTCTCCTTGTTTACGGCATCCAGCTTATTGACGATCAATGCTCCTCTGACACCACTTCCTGTGCCCGAACCGCTGGATACTCCCACGATGACCTCTTTGGATGTATCCTTCTCGATCAATACAACATTGTTGCCGTTGAATTTTACGGTATTAAGCAGCTTGTCGCCTGTATTCGCTACGATCAGCGACTTGTATTCCAGCACATAAGCTGTCTTGATATCCTTTAAGAAGCTGAGTTCAAAGCTCTGCTTTCCACTGGCATTCTGATTAATGTTAAGTGAATAATCAACATCCTTCACCAGTTCAGGTCCGCCTTTGGTCACTTCTCCGTTCACAGATACAACGGTTGGATACAAATGGAAGGAATCCTGGAGCAGTATTTGATTAGAGCTTGGTTCGTCAATGATTTTTGCATTCTTCACGAACGACTGTGTCCGGTTGACCGCGATGCTCCAATCTACCTTATCGCCGCTTTGCAGTCCATCTTTGTAGATATATTCACCACCGTGCGGGATCTTCAGGGAAGCAGTCAAGTCTTTTGATACCTGCTTAGTTCCATCCAGAAGTTTAGCCGTATTGACTACGCTAGCGTCGATAAGCTGGCCTTCAAGAGTTGTCTTGAATTCGATGATATACGGTTCGCCGATGTTGCCGGCAAATTCTACTTTCAGCTCATTGCTGCTGCTGACAGCGTAAGTATACGCCGATGTGCTAAGCTCTGAACCTTTTGTATAGTCACCTTTTGAGTCGATGTTCATGTTGTAAACCTTAAGCGAACCTGGAACTAACGTTTGGCCCGCAGTCAGCACATCGGTTACCACAGGATCAGCAATCGCCTTGCCGTTGTAGTTCGCACCCACAGTCCAGGTAATTTCTTTGGCGGCTGCATTGTAAACACCCGACTTGAACCCGTTGCTCTTTACCTCGGGACGCGGAATGAACTTTCCAAATGCTACAGTTGACTGGATATTTTCAGCACTGTCCATCCAATCAATCTGTGCTTTATTAATAAAATCATCAGTGCTTCCAGTCAGCCAGTCATTGCTGAACAAGGTGGTGTAATTGATGGTATGAAACCCGGATATCGGTGAATGAAACTTCACTGTAAATCCGGCGTTCGGCTGCACAGGTGAATCATAGGTCACTGTATACTTGGAAGGGCTCACTACCAGCCAGTTTTCATCCCTTACAAGCAGCGAACCGGGAACAAATTTCTGACCGCCATCCGGGAAGCTGTCTTTCACAACAACATGGCTCATCGGGTAATTATCACCGTTAAGCGTAATTTTCCAATCTGTCGTTTTATTCTTGTAGTCTACACCCGATAACGTCTTATAGATGACTGCAGGCCGGACAAGCTGTTTGGCATCATAAGTATACGTGCTGTCCGTAACCGAATTGATAACCGTCGTTTCTTTGATCACGCGGTCTTTGGCCTTGATTTTATATTCAATACGGTGCGGTGCGGATACATCGTTTGTGAACTGCAGCTTAAAGCCTTTTTTACCGGTAGCGGTAATAGGAGAAACAGTAAAGTCCACATTCTCAATCAGGGCAGGGCCTTTTGTGGCTACAGCCGCTGAATCCAGGGTTACCGGATAAACCTTAACCGAACCGGCTACAAGCTCATGCGAAGCATCGAATAAATCCGATAAGACAGCATTGGCCTGCGGGATGTTCTTGCTGTTGTAGTTATATTCTATTGCCCAGGAAATCACCTGATTTCCCCATTCATATCCGGTTGAGAATTTTTTAAGTGTTCCGCCGCGCTCAACAGTTACCGTTGCCGAGGAGCTGACCGGATCGCGCCCATCTCCTGTAAACGTCGCTGTATTGGTGAAAATCCTTTTATTCTCCACAGCTATGGGCGTGGTGTATGCAATGCGGTAAGCACGGCTGATTACAGGATCTGTGAAGTGAAGGATAAGCTTGCCGTCCAGGATTTCCGCAGTATATTTGCTGCTGTCGAGCAGCGCACCCGGTGACACTGTACCGTCAAGCTGGACTGCCAGCTCGTAAACCGCAAGCGTGGCCGTGCTGTCCAAGGACAATCCTGCCGGAATAGGGTCAGTCACCGTAGCGTTGGCTACATGTTCCAGCTTCTTGTTCACATCAACCGTCCACTGAATGCTGGTCGCATTGTAGCCGCTGGAGCTGCCGTGCTTGTCGATGGTCGAGCCGATCTCAGGCTTGAAGTGCACGATAACCTTCTGCGTCCCGCCATTCACAGGGAAGAGGATTTCCTCTACCCCGCTGCCGGGAATTTTCTGTTTGTCAAACTTCGTATTGACCCGGAGTGTTCCCTGCACATTGTCATGACTCTCAATATAGCTGTTAAAGGTCATCACTACCTGATGCGTGGATTGACTGACCGTGAAGCTGCCAACTTCCCCGTCATCGGAGACCAATGCGCCGCCGATGTCATTAAACAGCTGGAACTGCTCAGGAAGCAGGAACGTAAAGGTGTCACCTGCTACGTAACCGTGTCCATTTGGAAGCGACCAGGTGTAATCCAGACTGACCGTGGAATTGACATCATACACACTGTCCGTAACGGTCTGGCCGTCAGGTCCGTACACAGCCATGGAGACGCTGGTAATAATATCTCTTTCAGTCTCAATCCCAGCTGCCGTAGCCTGCGAGGTGAATCCAATACCATAGGCATACTGCACAAAAAGCATAATGATCATAATGGACAAACTAAATTTCTTCTTCAACATTCCCTGGAAGCCCCCGTTTCTGATTTGATTATGGGATAATTCTCCCTCTTGCAGCATATTCCTTCTCTGTCTATTCATGCTTGATTTCAGGAACAGCCTCTAAAACCCGGTCAACAATGATACAAAAAAAGATGACAGCCGGACCCACACCATGACACTCAAAAACCTCAAGCCAGTTATGTATTCCGGTTTCCTGCATCCATCTTATGTGACATTGCAGAAATCTCTTCCTTTTCTGTGCGGCTTGAGCATTATATACTTATATCACCTAAGTATAGATCTCTAGAATCAGAAAATGTTAAAATTTCGAATATTTATTTTTGTTAAAATAACCCACGGGTCCCAAGGAGAGAATCCTGTGAATTTTGACTCATTTTTCACACGGCAGCATGAGACTGATTTCAGTATGTTTTCACCGTCACACTGGGTTGCACTGGCTGTTGTGACCTTAGTTTGCCTGATACTGTTCTGGTCGCGTTTTGCGCTCCGTACCCGTCCATCACTCCGCCGGGTTGTGAAACTGCTGCTGGTATTTATCCTGCTTTTTTCTGAAGCCGGATTGCATGTATGGTACTTTTCGCAGGGGATCTGGAAGAAGGAGTCATCGCTGCCGCTGGAGTTGTGCGGGATTACATTGCTCTTGTCCGTCATTATGCTGCTTACCCGCAGCCGAAGGCTCTATTCCTTTCTCTACTTTGCCGGCATTGGCGGAGCTTTTATCGCCCTGCTGACGCCTAACCTGGTGTATCCTTATCCCCATTTTCGCTTTCTGCTGTTTTTTACGGCCCATGGCGCGATTATTCTGGCCTCTCTCTATATGACCTGGGTCGAAGGGTATAGGCCAACCTGGCGCTCGCTTTTCTTCACCATGCTCTGCCTGAATGTGGTCGCTGCCTGTGTCTATGCCGCAAATTCATTGCTGGGATCGAACTACATGTTCCTGGCGCATAAACCCGGCACCTTTTCCGTACTGGATTATTTCGGCCCTTACCCTTATTACCTGCTGGTCGAAGAGGGGTTTGCCTTTATTCTTTTTCTGCTGATGTATCTGATCTTTTTCAGGCTGCCGCAGCGTTCCGCTCTCCGGGACCGGCGTAGAAGCCGGATCCTTTGAAGCGGTGCACCAAGTGGAAACGGATACCGTCCTCATAAGGACGGTATCCGTTTCCGCGAGAAATAGAAGGATAATTTATAGCGTGAAGCATATAAATTGTTATATTTGCACAAAAGCACCCGGCTGGGATCCCAGCCGGGTGCTTTATGAATAGCAGTAAAGGCGTATGACGCGCCTTAGTTCATTTGAATTAAGCTTCGATAATTTCCACCGAAGTCATTTTGTCGCGGCCCTGGAAAGAATCAACATAGTCCATGCCTTCTACGACTTTACCGAATACAGTGTGTACTCCGTCGAGGTGAGGCTGCGGTGCATAGCAGATGTAGAACTGGCTTCCGCCGGTGTTCTTGCCGGCATGCGCCATAGCCAGTGTTCCGCGCTCATGCTTGTTCGGGTTGATTTCGCAGTTGATCGTATAGCCTGGACCACCGGAGCCTGAACCGTTAGGACAGCCGCCTTGTGCTACGAAACCAGGGATAACGCGGTGGAAGACCAGACCGTTGTAGAAACCGTCTTTTGCCAGCTTCTCAAAGTTGGCTACGGTGTTTGGAGCATCCTGATCGAACAAGTCCAGCAGCACTACGCCGCCGTTTTCAAGTGTAATTTTCGCTTGCTTTGCCATATGTAAATGACCCCTTTCGAAATAACAGATGTAGAACACTTTTCTTAGTTTACTATGAAACCACGCACAAAGCAAAGCAAGCGGGAGTCACTCCCGCTTGCTCCAATTATTCTACACATTAAGCCTTGCGGTGATGAAGGCCTACTTCGCAACAGCCTGCTTGGCGATGCGCTCCGGCACAATATCGTTGGCGGTAATGTCCTGATGACTCTCGCGGCGTACTACTACATCGCTCTGTCCGTTCTGTACAAAAACGACGGCCGGACGGCGGATCCGGTTATAGTTGCTGGCCATGGAATAGTTATACGCACCGGTGCAGGCTACGGCAAGCAGATCACCGCTCTCCACCTTCGGAAGCTCCACATCCCAGATCAGCATATCGCCGCTCTCGCAGCATTTGCCAGCGATCGAGACTGTTTCTTCATTGGATTCCGTGGCACGGTTGGCAAGCAGCGCCTCGTATTTGGATTCATACAGTGCAGGACGCGGATTGTCGGTCATCCCGCCGTCGACGGCGACATATTTACGGACCCCCGGAATTTCCTTGTTGGTTCCTACCGTGTACAACGTCGTACCTGCATCCCCAACGATGCTGCGGCCCGGCTCTACCCAGATTTGCGGCAGTTTGCCGCCGATTCCTGCGAAATGCGTTTTCACCGCATCTGTAATTGCCGCTACATATTCGGATACCAACAACGGTGTATCACCGTCCACATAGCGGATGCCGAAGCCGCCGCCGAGATTGACGACAGGGAAATCAATGGCAAGCTCTTCCT
Organism: Paenibacillus sp. FSL H3-0321; assembly: GCF_038002865.1. Taxonomy (NCBI): domain Bacteria; kingdom Bacillati; phylum Bacillota; class Bacilli; order Caryophanales; family Paenibacillaceae; genus Paenibacillus; species Paenibacillus sp. FSL H3-0321. The sequence goes on from NZ_JBBODH010000001.1 coordinate 1,565,943, forward strand.
TCACCTTGCGGGTGAAATCAGCGATCCGCTCCACCGCAAGCTGGAACCCTTCAGTTTCAAAAATTTGCGAGCCGATATGTGAATGCACACCCAGCAGCTGCAAATTGGCCTTGTCTGAAGCCTGGCTTACCGCTTCTTGAGCGGAACCATTGCCGATGTCAAAGCCGAACTTCGAATCGGTCTGGCCTGTAGAAGCATACGCATGATGGGCATGAGCTTCTACCCCTGGCGTAACGCGGAGCAGGATGTTCACCTTCACTTCCTTGCGCGAGGCAATGCTCTGCAGCAGGCTGAGTTCAACCAGGTTATCCACTACGAAGCAGCCGATACCGGCATCAATCGCCATCTCAATTTCATCAGGTGTTTTGTTGTTGCCGTGGAAGTGGATACGCTCTGCAGGAAAACCCGCTTGCAGCGCCGTGTACAGTTCCCCGTCAGACACCACGTCAAGCGACAATCCTTCTTCATCCACCAACCGGCACATCGCCATCACGGAGAAGGCTTTGCTGGCATAGGCCACCTGAAACTCAAGACCGGAGGCCGTAAACGCATCCATGTACTCGCGGCAGCGGCGCCGGACCAGTTGCTCGTCCATTATATATAGCGGGGTTCCATATTCCGCTTTCAATTCCGTCACATCACATCCGCCGATCTCCAAATGTCCGGCATCATTAATTCGGCTCGTCCCGTGTAAAAACATTACTCAGTCCTCCAATTTCTGTGGAATGTCTTGTTCCACCCTGTCTATTGTATGTTATTAGGCCCCGCAGAGTTCCTGAAAGATAGCTGTTTGAGCAGAAACTCCGCTTTTTACGGGGCTGTTTAGTGTATTCAGTATAGCAGACAGAGGGAACACCATAGAATGGACTAATTTGCAGTTGATTTGTATTTTCCTACGATTGTTTCTCGTTCTCCTGGACAGGCGGCATTCGTGTATTATCCCTTGTTTTGTTGAAGGATGGCCTTGTTTTGGAGCTGAGCACAGGCTGGCGCAGGATGATCTCGCCCATCGCTTTTGCATTAAATGGTATAAACGGCCACAAATAAGATGAATTGTAGGACCGGTGCAGGGTCAGCAGTACGACGATCAGTGTGGTTCCGATCATAAAGCCCTGCACCTGGAACGCAGCAACGGCGACCAGCAGCACAAGCCTGACAATGCGGTTGGCCAGTCCAAGCTCATAACTCGGCGTTGCGAACATCCCGATGGAGGCTATCGCCATATACAGCACCACTTCATTCACGAACAGTCCGGTCTGTACGGCGATGTCTCCCACCAGAATAGCGGCAATCAGACCCATGGCTGAGCCAAGGGGTGTCGGTGTATGCACCGCCGCCATTCTCAGCAGGTCAACCCCAAGCTCGACAATCAGGAACTGGGCCAGGAGCGGGATTTTAGCTGTCTTCTGCGGCCCGATAAAGTCCAACATCTTCGGCAAAAGCTCAGGATGAATGACCATCAGCATCCACAATGGCAACAGGAACATAGAAGCAAAGATTCCGATGAACCGGACCCAGCGCAGGTAAGTCCCCATAAACGGAGTCTGGCGGTTCTCCTCGGCATGCTGGCAGAGATCAAAAAACGTGGTCGGCAGGACGATGACGCTTGGTGATGTATCTACAAAGATTACCACCCGGCCTTCCAGCAGATGAGAAGCTACGGTATCCGGGCGCTCTGAATAGCGGACCAACGGATAAGGATTCCAGCCTCTGCCGACGATCGCCTCCTCCAGCTGCTTATCCGCCAGTGGAATTCCGTCGATATCCACACTATTAATTTTGTCGGTGACAGCCTTCACCTGGGTTTTATCGACAATGTCGTCAATATACGCTACACAGACATCCGTCCGCGTCCGGCGGCCGACCTGATGCATCTCGTATTTCAGCCCGGGGTCGCGGATTCGTCTGCGTACCAGTGCGACGTTGCTAAGCAGCGTCTCCGTGAAACCGTCCCGTGACCCGCGAACCACCCGTTCAATAGAGGGCTCATCAGGATTCCGTGAAGGATACGAGCGTGTATCCATAATAATAACCTGGGTCTCGCCTTCAATGAAGAACACACTCATTCCCGACAAGACCTTATTGATACTTTCGCTCAGCAGCTCACCTTTTTCCACCTGCACGTGGGGGATGTATTCAGTCATGAAGCTGGCCAGCACATCAGTGGAGACATTTTCAGGTGTCAGATAGGTAAGCCGCTTCAGAATCTCGTCAATAATCGTATCCTTGGCAAACCCGCTGATGCAAAGCAGTGCTGCTTTGCGGCCGGCAAAGGACATCTCCCTGAACACGATATCAAAAGACGAACCCAGCCCCATGACCTCAGTCAGTGTATTTTTGGTATGCTCCAGGTTCGGTGAAACTTTGTCATTACCCTGCCAGTATATAATAGATTCTTCAAGCGAATCAGAGCGTTCGTTGTCCCGTTTTAATTGCAGCGGGTCGATTTTCCCCTGGGGTGGAGCATCCTCCTGCTTTGCTTTTTTCTTGTCTTTTTTAGACTTCTGCGGCTGCTGGGTCTGCGCTTGTGACTGCTGCCCGCTCCCTGCCTCCGCCGTAGTTCCGGCTCCGGCCTGACTCCCCATTCCTGATTCATCGTCTGACTCAGCATCTTCCTCAGTATCCGGCTCTTCACTAAACAGTCTGGCGAAAAAACCCTTTTTGCCGCTCTCCGGCTCCTCTGCACCCAGCTCATCTGATGCTTCCATATCCTGCGGCTGGCTGCCGGTCTCATCCCCGGGCTCAGCTGTGCCGGGTGACACTGCACTGTCACCCTCCGGTCTTTCCGATTCCGCTTCAGCTGCTGCATTATCGGCTTCGGGTGTGGAGGCTGAGCCTGCTGCTGCATTGCCGGTATCGGCCGTAGGGGCATTGCCGCCAGCCTGCGCCGCCGTCACTTGTCCTCCAGCTCCCTTTGCACTTTCTCCCGCTGCGTTGCTTGCTTCGGTATCTGAACTGCCCTCTACCAAAGGCGTGGCCACTTGTTGCGGGTCGTTCCCCTCCTGATCCGGTGTTCCTGCTCCATCCGAGGCTTGCAGATCATGGTCGCCATACCCGGTTGCTCCGGCGTCCACACCAATGTCCACACTGCTGTTTGTTCCCTTACCGGCACCCGCCCCAGGCGCAGCGGAATCACCTTTGCTTTGGTTCCCCGTGCCGGACTCAGTTGAAGCTTCAACGTCCTGATTGCCGGCATTGGATCCGGATGTAACTTCTAACTCTGTATCTTTACTGAATAATGTGCTAAAAAACTCCCTCACACCGCTCCCGGAGTTCTCCGCATCTTGTGGTTGTGCCTCACCAGTATTCGCGTTGCTGCTGCCAGCCGCCTCACCATTATCCTTACTGTCTGCCGCCCCACCCCCAGCATTCGCATACGTACCCCCTCCTGCTTCCGCACCGCCAGCTTCCACACCGCCATCTGCCTCTACGCTGGCCTTCGAGTCATTTGCTTGCGTGCGGTGAGCTTGTGCCGCTGCCGCTGCACTAACAATTGCTGCACTAATGGTACCTCTTCCGTCTGCTGCGATATTACCGGCTGTGCCTGACTCTGGTGCCTCTTGTTCCCCGGATGCATTTGTACCTCCTCCCGGTGCTCCCTCCTGTTTGGATATACCCGCTCCGTCCGGAGCTTGCAGGCCATGATCTCCAGAGCCGGTTGCTCCGGCTTCCGTAGCGCCTACCGATACAGAACCGGAAGCGGGTACCGTTTGTTCCCGGCTTAACAATACGCCTAACTCGACCGCAGCCTCGGCTTCTCCGGGCCGGGCGGCAGTCCCCGTATGAGCTTCCCCAAGATTATCCGCTGACTGGATTGCATAGCTCTCAGCTCCGTCTGCCGGAGCCGCTCCAGTTGTCCCGCCACCAACATTGCCAGCCTGCGGTGCAGCCGGGCTAGCTGTCTGATTTTTTGTTTTTTTCTCATTTACCTGATCACCGCTGTGAATATACCTTACCACTCCATAACCCCCTTCTACTGTTGATATACAAAGAAGTCGAACAAAGAGCCTGCAACCTTGCCGCATACCATAGCCATCAGCAGCCCAAACAGATAATGCGTCATTTGCAGACGTTTTGCCAAGATCGGCAGCACATTCAAGACCTCTGTCAAAGCAGCGGCCAGCATGCCGACAAATATCCCGTCAAACAGCCCAACTCCCAGTTCGACCACAGGGCCTGAGCTGATCCGCCAGTTCCAGAAATCACTCATAGTGCCAAGCAGAGAACCCCCGATCATCGCCCCTTCATACCAATGAACTTTGTCGTAGGAGGAAGTCAGCTGGGCCAGCCGGGGCACCATATCAAGCACGATAAACAAAGCAATCACCCCTCCGCCTACCGCAATCCCCCCGGCAATTCCGAGCAGCAAATTCAGTCCAAGTGTAATCGGCGCGGTCATGTTCCATCCTCTTTAGGTCCTGATGGATCGTTTCCGCTGCGATTCATTTTGCTATACTCCTCGTGGACTACATAATGGTCGATATTATTCTGATAAAGAAACATTTCCACTTCGAGCGGAGTGGGCTCCTCATTCCATTTTTTCTTAAAGAGGTGGTTGAAAAAAATCACCATGCCAAACCCGATGCCCAGCGAATAGGCAATCTGGAACACATAGGGGTGGTCATCCCGCCGTCCGGTCAGCATCTCCACGATGCGAACATGCACTTCCTGCATGCTGACATCGGCATGAAAATTCATAATCGTCAGCGCCGATCCGAAGAAAAGCAGCAGCCACACCAGCACAAACAGCGCAACCGAAGGTTTGCGTGCTTCGACCGGCCCTTCGATCTGCACAATCGTCCGCCCCTCGCCAATCGGTTGGATGTCAGCACCCGGTATCAATTCGTGAATATGCGGGATAACCGTCAACAGGTCGATCAGAATGAGGTTCCCGTCACTCTGTGCCGGCTTCAGCAGCAGAATTGAATACAGCGGCTCCCTCCACTCCGGCTCGGTGATTAAATAAGCGATATCCCGCAGCGTGACCCCTTTCCCTTTGGGCACCGTTACCCGATTCTTAAGCTGTATGTAAATGGCGGGAGCCGAATAAGTGTTCATCCGTACACCTCCTATTGTTGTCGTGAAAAGCAGGATGAGACGCAAGAATAACGGTAGTATGGGAGAAAAGGCTTATTTTTACTCCAGACCAGCAGAAATCTAGTTGAGGCATCGCCTCTTTAGCGCACAGAAACACTTTCCATTGATCTATTTCTGCGGATTAGTATCCAAAAAATGCATAAGTTTGATTATTTATTGCTATCGGAAAAGCACCGTATCAACTACCAATTGACTGGCTAGCGTGCTGGACAGACGCACAAAAAGGCAGACCGGGCGATTCTCCCGTCTGCCTTATCCTTTGTTTATTGGTGCTGCGTTCATTCTTATAAATTGAGTGCTGTAAATCGTCGAATCCTCATACTGCCGCACCTGCCGTATGAGTTAGTTCTATTGCAATAAGCACACCAGATTCTCTCTATTCGTCTTCAAAATAGCGTTCTGTTGTATTTCCTGCAGCAGATTACCGCATTTTACCGATAAACAGGTGTCTTTGAAGTAGTGTGCTGTACAAAGTGCAATAGATCGCTGATATAGTGGAAAACTGGACCCATCTGCTGCACATAATACATTTGATTTACCAGCTCGGCATATGCGGAGTAAGAGGCTCTAGCTCTAGCTCTTCCTCTAACATACCTTGTGCGGCCCTTAAAGACCGAATTCCCCTTAGACAGCGGATAGGCTGCAAGGAACGTAATAAGCAGCTCAAGCCCTGTACCGATCACCGTACGCTGCACAGAAATCCTCCCGGATTTCAGGCTGGTCTCCCTTAAAGTGTAAACGCTCCACATATAGCCATATAGTTCACTTACGCAACATTTCAGCATTTCAGCAGTTTTTGCAGCCAATATGGGTGTTTCGCAAACTTGGAAGAACAAAATTCTCCGGATGAGCTGAACTGAAAAAAAGGATGTCTCCTACAGCCGTATGGCTGCAGGGGACATCCTCCTCTTCTACTCAAAGCCCCGGGGGTTCTCCCCTCAGACCTACTTTATATTACTCAGACAGCCGCCGCACTCTAGTTGAGTGCTTCCTGACGGCTCTGTTGTTTAGAGATAAGGAACAGTGCGGTCCAAATCAGCGCAAAGCCGATAATTTGCGGCAAGGTTACCAGCAGATCGAAGAAAATCCAGTTGATCAGAATTCCCGTCATCGGGAAGCTGAGCTCTGCCAAGGTGGCAACGGAAGCTTTGGTGGTGTTAAGACCTTTGTAGTACAGCAGCATACTGAGCAGTCCGGGCAGCAGTGCCTGCAGCAGCAGATTGATCGCAATTGCTGATGAAGCGCCCAGTCCGCCGTGTACCTGCCAGGGAGCACCCTCCATAGCGGTGACGACGAACAAGAGAGGTAATGCCAGAATGAACCGCAGTGAAGTCACCGTTTCATACTTCATTGAACCCAGTAAATAGCGGCCCATTACTGTAGATCCGCCCCACAAGGCAGCGGCTCCGAGCGCCAGCAGACTGCCGACACTGATGAAGCTGTTCACATGTCCGAAGGGTGCGGTCCAGCCAAAGGTCAGCAGATAAGTCCCTGCCAGTGCAATCACTATAAGCGGTCCGAAATTTCGGGGCAGGCGTTCTTTAAGGATGACAGCCGCCAGTCCTATGGCAAAGATCGGCTGCAGCTTCTGCAGCAGAAGCACCGCATTGAGGTCTCCGCTGGACAAGGCTTTGGTGAAGAGAATCGTAGCCACGGCGGAGCCGCCCCAAGATACAACCATTAGCGCTCCGGCCTGACGCAGACGAATTCCTTTCAGTTCAGCGCGATGCCGCCAAAGTACCGGCGCGGCAGCCAGAAAGAGCACAACATGCTCAAGCAGAACGATCTGTGAAGAGGTCATTGATTTGAGCAGGATGATGCGGAACAGCGGATCGACGCCCCATAGCGCCGCTCCCAGCACAACCAGCCAGAACCCGCCGCGCAGCGGCGCCTGGCGCACCTCTGAAGTTGAAGCAGTTACATTACTCATAATTCCATTCTCCTTGTCGATACAAACCCTCGATAAGAGACCAAAAACCCCCGCGCTGCCTTCTGAGGGGCAACTATCGGGGGTCATTATCAATAAAGACCATCAGGAATAAACCTGTCGTCTTTATCTTATGATCCTCTCCCATCCGGACTTTACCGTCGGCTCTGGAATGTCACCAGATCAGTCCTTTCCGCTGCTGACAGCGGGAAGGAGTCGCGGGCTGAGTTCGCTTTGAACATCACCGCCGGTCAGGAATTTCACCTTACCCCGAGAATCTTGTATTCCGTTATTTTTTTCACAATCTCAGGATACTCCCGTTTATGAATTTCGTCCAGTATTTTATGAAAATATACACATTTTTTCATTCATCACCGCATTTCATGCCCTCTAAATGATATTTTTTTGTAATTCCTGCTGATTTCATTAAGTTATAATAGAATTATGTGAATTATCCATATTCTTCATCCATTGAAAGAGAGGCCCTTATGAAAAGACCACTTGGAACAAACTTGCCGTTATCATTTATCGTTGTAGCCGCTATTGCATTTGCCGAAACTATCGCCTATTTCATTATTTCCTTATTTGGAGGGCTGCAATTTTATGCCCCCCTTTCCGCTGTTGTCGCTTTTGCCCTTGCAGTTTATGCGGTGCTGGCGATCTTTGACTTGTTTAAGCTGCGTATCCGGCGGATCGTGCTCGCATCTTTCGCCGGGTTATGTCTACTGGCGGCAGGCGTTTATGAAATCAATCAGGCTTATGTGAACAGCCTCGCTGAAGTGAATGACCGGGAGATTTCTCTGGAGAAATATAAACCTTTCCAGCCGGAATCCAAGATAGCCATACTGGACCAAACCTCCACTTATAAGATCACAGACGAGCTTCCGCGGCTGGACGGTGCAACCGCACTCTACCCGCTATATTCGGCATTTGTTCAAGCCGTCTACCCGAAGGACGACTATAGCGTATATGATTTTGAGAGCAGTACGGTAGTCTGCACTTCGACCTCCACTGCTTATGATCGTCTGATCGATGGAGATACGGATATTATTTTTGCAGCAGCCCCCTCTCTCTCCCAACAGAAATCAGCCAAAGCAGTAGGCAAAGAACTGGTTCTTACGCCCATTGGCCGCGAGGCATTTGTCTTCTTCGTTCATAAGCGGAACAAGGTGGACGGACTGACCACACAGCAAATCAAGGATATCTATTCCGGTAAGCTGACAAATTGGAAACAGGTAGGCGGCAAACGGGACTCGATCCGGGCATTCCAGCGGGAAGAAAACAGCGGCAGCCAGACCATGCTTGAGAAAATCATGGAGGGCACACCGCTCATGGCAGCTCCGCAAAAAGATGTTATGGATGTGATGAGCGGCATTATCAGCCAGACCGCCAGCTACCGTAATTATAAAAATGCTCTTGGCTTCAGCTTCCTGTTCTACGCCTCGGAGATGAACAGCAATAACGAGATCAAGCTGCTGGCCGTCGACGGGGTTGAGCCCGGCAGGGAGAGCATACGCAGCGGAGCCTATCCTATTGCCTCCGAATTTTATGCCGTGACCGCAGGAAGCTCCAATCCGCATATCCAGCCTTTTCTGGATTGGATAGTTTCCCCCGAGGGTCAGGAGCTGGTGGCAAAAACCGGTTATACCCCGGTAAAATAAGCTCCCGGACTACTCCCCTACCTCAAACGCAGATACACCAAATAAGCAGCAGGAACCCGAATGCCCGGGTCCCTGCTGCTTCTCTATGATGCCGGTCTTTTTTCTTTGTACACAAGCAACTTCACTCAGTTACTATTCTGACAACGTCCCGGCAGATGAGTCTTGAGGCGGGTTCTCTTGTGCTGACAGCAGCCGTGTCCGCTTCTTCCGATCCGGATCAGCCACGATGCGGATGTCCTGCTCAAAGATCAGGGTAGCGCGGTCATCCAGTGTATACTGCGGCCAAGATAGGCCTGACACCGACGGATCGCCACGGTGGGCAAAGGCTGTCCAGGCGTTCAACATCGCATCCGACAAACTCTCCATGGCAGGAGTAACCTCTACTCCATAATGCGCCATGTGCGATAAATTATTAAATACATAGCAGATTTCCGCACCATGTACAGCCTTCTCGAGCAGCGGATGGCCGGGGATGGTCCAGTCGAACCGGTACATCCATACCGGGGCATAGCGATGCTGCCGCTCAGCGATAGATATGGAACTGTCCCAGAAAAAGAGATCTGTCAGAAAATCGGCTTGTCCCTCCACGGTCTTGGGATAATGAAGTGCGAGTTCAGCCAAATTCTCTACTCCCATCATCATTTCCAGAGATTGAAGCGACTGGTCAAAGTTCTCTGCCGAACCACTTCCCCGGAAGAACAGGTTGCCCTCATGAAGATTCGTCCCGATCACAAGCGGTATACCGCTTGCTACACCCTCGGCAATAGCCTGCGCCGGATCTGCCGGCAACGTATCCGGCTCAATAACGGGCTGGAACAGCATGCTCATCGCATTGCCGGACAGCTTGTAAACCATCGCCCCTGCTGCCTTCAATATTTGCTCTGCCGGAAGCGTGTCCAGCAGTGTGGTATCGCCGCCTGGACGAATCCCGAGCTCGGCCAGAAAAGCTGCGCCAATCTCTTCACCTTGCTGCGCCTTCAGTGTCTGTGCAGCCCCGCTCTGCATGATAGCTCCCGCAAACAAGCCTTGTGCCGCAGGCATCGCCAGCAGCGCGGCAATACTCATGCTGCCCGCAGACTCGCCGAAGAGGGTAACCCGTTTCGGGTCGCCGCCAAACCCGGCAATATTGCCCTGTACCCATTGTAGTGCGGCAATCTGGTCCAGCAGACCGGCATTGGAGGCCAAGCCTCCGCCAAACGGCGACAAATGCATGAAACCGAACGGTCCCAGCCGATAATTGACGGTAACCACAATGACTTTGCCTTTACTGGCCATATGGGTACCCTCGAACATCGGCTGGCTGCCGGCTCCGGTTACAAAAGTGCCCCCATGAATCCATACCATGACCGGCAGGACTTCCCCTTCAGCCGCTGGCGACCAGATGTTCAGGTACAGGCAATCTTCGGAATATTCCGGAGTTGTACCTCCGAATCGGGTGCTGCCGGTACTGACAGGCTGATGGCTGACCGGGCCGAATTCCCTGGCCTCTCTAACGGAACTCCATGGCTCCGGCGGCTGTGGCGCGCGAAATCGCAGCTCACCCACAGGCGGGGCGGCAAAAGGAATTCCGCGCCAGATGTTCACACCGTCACATTGTGCTCCTTGCAGCTTCCCATATAATGTATCTGCCACGGGTCCTGTCATAAAACAATCATCCTTTCGCGTTATTCCTTTTTTTCTTCGATCACTTGATATAATCCGGAGCGGAAACGGAACCACTGGAAGACATGGGTAACGACCACCTTCAGCACGGCATATCCCGGTACAGCCAGGATAATGCCAAGCACGCCGAACATTTTACCGGCAAAAATAATGACGAAAATTATAGTAATCGGATGAATCTTCAGCGACTTGCCCATGATCTGCGGCGAAATAAATTTACCTTCGATCAGCTGGACCGCAGTCCAGACGAAGATCATTTTCAGCAGCATGAACGGAGAAGTCACCATCGCAACGATCAAGGCTGGAGTAATGGCAATGGCCGGACCCAAATAGGGAACTACCGCCGTACAGGCTGCAACGATCGCCAGCACCAGGGAATACTCCAGCCCGATAATCAAATACCCGATATAAAGCAGCGCACCGATGCAGCAGCTTACGATAATTTGTCCGCGGATATAGGAAGCCACCTGGCTGTTCATCTCGGACATTACTTCCCGCGTCTGCGGCTGCAAGCCGGTAGGGATGAACCTCATCAGGTAGTCAGGCAGCTTTTTGCCGTCACGGAGCAGGTAGAACAGGATAAATGGAGTGGTTACCACAGCCAGAACAATTTCGGTCAATGCCCCAACGAAGCTGCCAACGCCATTCACTGCGTTATTCAGAAAGGAGGTGGCCCATGTTGTCACCTTGCTGGTAATATTAGTGAAGTCCATGCCAATATTCTCCTGAATGCGCTCGAACTGCTCACTGCCGGTCAAATTAACGAATTCCTGCTGAATCTGCTCACTGTATTTAGGGAAATTATCAATCAGTCCAAGCAGCTGGGTGCGGATTATCGGAATGACTGTCAGTAGAATTAGTGTAATAATCCCGGCGATCACCAGATACAGAATCACAATCCCATAGGCACGCTTCACTTTGCTTCTTCTCTCCAGCCGGTCAACCAGCGGATTCAGCAAATAGTAGGCGATTCCAGAGAGCAGCAGCGGAGCCGCCACTGTGTGCAGCAGGACCGATAACGGCTTGAAAATAAACGGAACCTTGGAGAACACCAGAATCGTAACCCCGATAAGTAAAATAATCAGTAAAGAAACCACAAATTTGTTATTTAAAAAAAACTTTTTAAACCTCTCAGGCCATACCTGCACCCTTTCCATTACTGCTTTCCCCCTAATACAAAGACTTATCTGTAAGTGTGATAAATTGCACTTGCTATTAGCATAGTCAACGCAGGGGTTGCAAGTCAAATTTTCAGCACTAGCTCCCCTCTATGAAATTCTGCACCTTTTACGCTGCGTTTTTGAAAGTTCCAGATCCAGATGTCATCCTCAAATCAAAGGTTGTTTATGTAAACTTACCAGCAGCTTTTCCACTAGGCACAATGCATTCAGGGAGCCCGATTCCACATGGGTTTCAAAGCTTTCAACACTTTCTTCATCCGCATGGTCCGATATCGAACGAATAACAACAAAAGGAATATGATTGACATAGCAGTTCTGCGCAATGCTTGCGCTCTCCATGTCCACACACATCGCCCCAAAGGAGTCCAGCCGTTTGCGCTTTTCACTGCTGGCGATGAACTCTTCCCCGGAGATCATTTTTCCGGCGTAGATGAGCCTCTCCGTAGAATCCGGAATAGAATTTCAGGGATGCTTTTTCATAAACCGAATCTATATAACATTTCTTTATCAGATGTTCAATTTCTTCATCCGATGGTCCTATTACACCTGTGATCACAAAAACAACCTCCCGTCAGCGCAAATAACAGCCATTGTTAATATCAAACGTTGCACCGGTATAAGCCCTTGACTTCCTGCTCAACAAAAAAACAACACTTTCGGCAATCTCTTCTGCCAGCAGCGGCTCCTTAGTCAATTGATGCTCCAGATATTCCGTCTGTCTCCAATCGGGAATATGGCTCATCATTGGTGTATTCGTCATTGTCGGCGCAACCGCGTTTACGCGGATATAGGGGGCGAAGTTCATCGCGCAGCTCTTCGTCAAACCCAGAATAGCCGCTTTCGACAAGCCGTAAACGGCATCCGAGCTTCCCTCCTGTCCGGATACGGACGACATGTTGACGATTGCGCCTTGGCGACGGCTTCCTAGCAGCAGCCTGCCGAACATCTGAGAGAAATAGACATAACCTTTCACGTTGATATCCAGCACCCGATCTATTTCATCAGGGGCATACTCAAGGATACTTTTGCCCAAATAGATGCCTGCATTGTTGACCAAACCATTAATATCCGCATGCTGCTGCTCTATATAGGCAAAGAATTGTTTCACCTCAAGGTGATGACTGGCATCCAGCCGATAGGCGGACAACTTGCCGGAAGCCATTTCCGATTCCAACTGCTCCAGCGCCGGGCCGTTGATATCGCAGGCTATGACGCCCGCTCCCTCCCGCAGACCAAGCCGGACAATTTCCTTGCCAATCCCGGAAGCGGCTCCGGTTACTATAATTTTCATGGCATTCAGCATATGATCTGTCTCCTTGTTCCACAGCGGCTTTACAGCTGCTTCAGTCGAATTTAATATCTGCAATTTGCCCTGCCTCCACAAATCCTACGGTTTGGTAGACCTTATTGGAATCCGGGTTTTTGTCGTCTGCGTACAGCACCGGAGTTAAGCCTTCGTCGAGCAATATTTGGCATAGTTCAGCCACGGCTGCGCTGGCATACCCTTGTTTACGGTGAGTGCGCGGCGTATAGACATCATTAATCCGGACATGTCTCGCTGAGCGGTGTGCGATGGCCGCCATAGATACGGGCACGCCATCCACAACCCACAAATACAGGTTGCCGGCACGAACTGCCTCATCTGCATAGGAAAGGAAATTCTCCTGCTGCTCAGAAGTCCCGAAGGCATCCTCAACGAATCTGGCTGTAAACTCAGCGACCACCGGAATATGGGCCTCACCAGCCTGCAACAGCGACCCACTGACATGACCGGGTTTCCGCACCTCCAGGCAATGGTAGGCTTTTAGCATCATGTAGGTATGATGAAGTTTCCCCTTGGCCGCGCAAAAAGCTTCCGCGAATGCCTTGGCCGTCTCCGGCTCTGCGCTGATTCCAGGGATTCCGCTATCCTTCACCCGTTCCGCCAGCTGCCGCACCAAATCGTCCCGCTGCTGTACTTCAAGCTCCTTCGAAACCCATAACCAGGCATTGTGACCTGTCGATTGGGTAAAGATCAGTTGATCATCAATGCTTTTGAGCTTGATCGCATCCTCGTACTCCGCAATGCGGTGAATCAGGTTATGTAGAACCTCCTCTTGCTTAAACCCACTGCTATGCAGCACTCTATCATCCGGCTCAAAACTCTCAAACATCTCATAACCCCCTAATTTTTCCTTTCTTTCAATCATAATGCGCCTGCCGGAAAAAATAAACAGCCCGTCTCCGGAATTTCCGGTTCGGGCTGTTGGTCAAACTGCCAGGTTTCGCCAATTGGCGTACTTGATTGGGCATTGTGAAAGTAACGGGAATAATACCCTTTACTTTCACCAGAATCCCGCTTACCGGGAGGATAGCGGGAATTCCTAACGGTAATTAAGTGAATTACCCTGTTACGTAATATATTGAAATTTTAGCGGGCTGATTTCCCGGCAACAGCTCGATTTCACTAAATAAGCCTAATACAGCACTATTCCCGTTACTGTGGTACCAGCTCGTCAACATTCAACCTCAGGGGTACCCTCTCCGCCAGCCAGCCAGAATATTGTACCCGCCGGGAGATTCTACTGATCCAGCGGTATGGTGATGCTCTGGCCGGTATGAGTAGCAACCCGGATTTCATCTCCCGTCAGCTCCACACCGAGAAGCTGCAACGGGTCACCTGCTGGTTCGGCAGCCATAGCCTTGCCTCCTTCACCGCTGTTTCCCGGCTCGCCATACACGGCCGAGATCAGCCAGTGGGTCCCGGGAGCAAGCTTCGCCTGCAGCGTCGGTATGGCTGTCCGCGGCCGCAGCACATTGGTATTGGTATGCGGACGGATCAGCCCTGCTTCGCTGTAGCCGGCCAAGCCGAGAATTCCGCTGGCGCCATGGCTGCTGACCGCTGTCATACCTGCTCCTTCAGCAGGAATTATCTCCTGCAGTCCAGGCTCCAGCGCCACGGCAAAACCGCCTTCTGCGGCATCCAGTGTTCTTTCTGTTTGTACCCGGTGAATCCGGATATGCCAGGGAAGACCGGCCACAACCCAGGTCTGCACTTCCACATTGGGCCAAGGCTTCCATCTGGAATAGAGCAGATTGTCTTCAATCCGCGTCTCTTCATTTTGTCTTCTCACCCGGTACAGATTGTCGCCCGCCTCGCTGAGCGCAAGCATGGAATCGAATGCGCCCTGGGAGATTCCCCATTCCGAACGGGGAACGCTGAACCCAAAAGCAGTGGAATAAGCGAACTTCTCATATTTGGCCGAAGTATGGGTATGCTCATTGGTGCCTTTATGCCCGCTGTTGAAGGCGACGACATGATCGCTTTCAGCCCGGCGGCAGATGACAAGATGAGCAGGCTGCTGCACAGCCAGCGCTTCAAGCTCCGGAAGCGGCAGTTCCTCCGCCTGCCAGAAGGGATGCTGATCCGGCAGGGCCAGCGGCAGGAAGTATTTCAAGGACCAATACGGCGACCCCGGCGAGTTATAATTCTCGGCCATCACCAGGTTGGGATAGGTATAACCGATGTTCAATACGCCGTCCGCGTTGAGAATATCCTGCTGAAACCACCAGCGTAAGTTGCGCAAAACGATCCCTTTAATAACACCATAAGGCACAGCTTCAACTTCTGCATAAGCAAGGGCCCCCCAGAATGCCGATTGGGCGAACCGGTAGGTCAAGCTGCGGCCATACGGAAGCGCGGAGCCATCCGCAGCAAACCATTGGATGAATTCAGCAGCGAACTTTCCGGCCCGTTCCCTGAACACGCTTGCCCGTTCAGGATCTTCCTCACCCATCAGTTCGGCATAGAGCAGCCCGTAGAAATGGATGGCGAACGGAACATAATAATCACTATGACCGCCGATACCGTCGCTGTACCAGCCATCGGTCAAGTAGAAATCATCCATACGCCGCAGATTCTGCTCCAGTTGATCGGCATCATACGGTAGACCAGCCTTGCGGAAGCCCAGATTAACCAGCACATTGAAGAAGAGCCAATTGCAGTCATAGCAAGGATGTGAGTTCATCTGGTTCAGCCAGTTGAACAAATTCCCCTGCTCCCGTTCGCTCAGCGGCTCCCAGATCCGGTCCGGGATCAGCGCCAACCCGTAGCCAAACGCTGCCATCTCCACTAGGCGCTGGTCATAATCACCGACCTCACCCCAGTATTCCTTATGCTCCGGGTCGGTCCCGTTGCGGATGCCGTCCAGCAGCATCTTCCACATGTCATCTTCACCACCACCGGCCAGAAACGGCACAAATCCCCATAATACCCGGGAGAAGCCCTCCATTTCAGCAATATCGGGCCCGTAATGAACCCCGGTCACCCCCAGCTTCAGACGGGCACGTCCCTCACTATAGTAAGGCTTAAGCGGATAGGCCAGCTGACGGAAAGCATTTTGCATATCTTCTTTTGTGACCAGCGGATTAGCCCCAATTGGTCCCCATTGGCTACTCATCAACATCACTCCTAATTGCTTCTCGAATTTTTATAGAGTCTGGCTCCAACTATACACGTTCAAAATCGAAGCGCTCGCTGATGTAACTTTTGCTGTGCTGTTGGGTTTTTCGATCATCTTCAACGGTCCCATCGCACCGCAATGCAATTTATAGCAACCTCATCCCTGCTCGCTGATGCTACTTCCAGTAACCTCGTCAGCACCTGCTAATGTATCATCTAGCAGCCTACCTCCAAGTTTGCCCCATCAACTCATCCAGACGCACAAGGTTAGTTCACTGGTGCTACTTCCAGCAAACCCGCCACGCTCGCTAATGTACCTTAGCAACCAACCACGCTCACCACCAGAACACCTTCCTTCCAGCAACATCCCCCTCACTCGCCAGCACATCTTCTGGCAGCATCATCGGCACTCTCACCAACGCATCCTCCAACAATCTCGTCAGCACTCTCACCAACGCTCTTCTTGGAAAGCTGCTCCTTCCACCAGTGTCTGCCTGCTCTGCGGACTCCAGTGACGTTACTTTGCAGAAATGGCCTCTTCGCACGAACGAGCGGACTCAGTGGACGCTATTCCTAGGGAAATCGAATATTTAGTTGATCTACGAGCAAATAAGTGCGCTGGAGTCCGATAAGCAAGCCAAACAGGCGAAAACCGGAAAATAAGAGCACTGGAGTCCGCAGCTTCTCTGTGTATCCACTGCCTGCTCTTAAAAGACGTGTTGCCCACGAATTTCCGAGTGATTTGATAACTAGTGAGCAGGCATATCTGCTAGAAGGGCATATTGGCTGGAACAGGCAGCAATTTTCTAAATTAATTCACAATCTCAGGTACTGGGCAACTATCCGGTGATATTCGAACGGAGGCGGAACAGCAAGCAATATAGTGCATCAGGCTGCCTAGGCTAGTACTCCGAAACATAGTTACTTACTGCCAGATCAGCAGCGAATGCAATATCGCTAGTGATCAATACGGCCGCTTGTCGTACCACCCATTCGCTCTGAAATCTCTTCTCGTCGTATTATTTCTATCCGATCTGCTGCCATCTCTTCTCGTCGTATTATTTCTATCCGATCTGCTGCAATCTCTTCTCGTTGTACTATGTCTATCCCATCTGCTGCTATCTCTTCTAGTCGTACTATTTCTATCCCATCTGCTGCCTCTTCTTGACCCTTATTCTAGTCCTAAGATTCAGCGCTTATTGCTCTCTTCCCTATAAACATGCTGTTACCCTAATCCTACAGCGCAACGGTGAGCGCTTACTCCCAATAGAACGGCCCATTCCCCTTCAGCCGTGCCAGTCCTTCGACGTAGAAGAAGTCTCCGTAAATTAGGGGAACATCAATGTTCGTTCCGGCCGGATAATTGCTCGTACCATGGAGGATCATCCCCTCCTCGGCATCGTTGTCCCAGGTGCCGTAATTGCGGTATAGCGATTCCAGCATGCGGATCGCAGGCTCCCGGTACACCGGTGCCTCGGTCTCGCCAACTTTGTCGGCAAGCAGCAGCAAACCGCTTGCCGCACAAGCGCCGGCTGACGAATCGCGGAAGCCGCGCTCTTCTCCGGGTGCGCGGAAATCCCAGTGCGGGACATGGTCCTCCGGCAAACGGGCCAGGAAGAAATGGGCCACCTTCTGGGCGGTATGGAGATATTCAGCCTTGCCGGTATGATGGTAGGCCAGCGTCAGTCCATAAATCGCCCAGGCTGTGCCGCGGGACCAGGCCGACTCGGCGGCGTAACCCTGGCCGCCGATGCCTTCGAGGAATTCGCCGGTTTCGGGATCGAAACGGACAATATGATACACGGAGCCGTCCGGGCGGATGAAGTGCTTCACGACCGTGTCCATATGTGCTTCGGCGATATGGCGGTAACGCGGATCTCCGCTGGTCTCTGCCGCCCAGAAAAGCAACGGCATGTTCATCGCACAGTCAATGATCGCGTATCCGCGGTTATCTTCGCCTTCATACCAGGGATTCCAGGCCCGGATGTAGCTGCCTTTCAGATTAAAGCGGGCCGCGAGGAAATTCGCTGCCTTCAGCGCTCTCACCTTGGAAACCTCGCTGGCCAGCAGCTTGTAGGAAGCCACGCTGGTCAAGGTCCACATAAAGCCCAGATCATGGTCAAGTCGGACATAATCATTCAGAACCTGGTCCAGCTGCTCCTCACAGTCCTCTGCCAGCGCGCGCAAAGACTCATCCTTGCTCTCGTTATACAGAAGCCACAGCTGTCCCGGCCAGAAGCCGGCTGTCCACCAGTACGGCTGGGCCAGTTCATATTGGCCGCCTTGACTGGCATGGGGAAACCCCGCGCCGATTCTCCGGCTGTTCTTCTGTGTCTTCTCCAGTGCCTTGCTCCACGCTTCCTCTACCCATCCCAGCTTTGTTTCCGCTGTCATCTCTAGCCACCGCCATTCATTGTTTAGGATGATACAAGTTGAACTCTAGATTTACGTATTACATCCGGCTGCATTTCTTCTATTGAACCGCTCATCGCGGTTGAAAGCTTATTTAGTTCAGGAATCTGAATTCAAAATGATATTTTTCATGCTTACACGGGTTCCGGGCATAAAAATCCAGACTATACCAAGTCTTCACCTTACCGAAATGGTCGTTATAGCTATGCACGGAGATTTCGGGCTTCAGCGCCGCAATGTCATAGCTGATACGCAGCCCACGCTGCCCCTGCCCATCTGCTCGTCCATGTGCCTGTCCATGTGCCTGTCCATCTGCTCGTCCATCCGCCTGCCCATCTGCTCGTCCATCTGCCTGCCCATCTGCTAGTTCATCCGCCTGTCCATGTTCCTCTCTATCTGCCTTCTTATCTGCCTGCCCATCTGCTCCTCCATCTGCCTGTCTATCTGCCTGCCCATCTCCATCTCCATCTCCATCTCCATCTGCCTCTGCCTGTCCCTGCCCATCTCCCTCTCCCTGCCTCTCCAGCAGCACCGTATCTTCCTCCAGAACAGGCGGAATAAAGGTAATAAACCGTTCAACCAGTGCCGCTGGAGCTTCCGCAAACCGGAACTCATCAGTCATCGCAAGTACAGGAGGATTAACACCTGTCTCCCATTCGAAACGGCGTGTTAATCCCTCCAGGCTGCCAACACGGTAGGCCCGGGTCAAATCAAGCTCTAGCACATCACTGCCGTCCCCGGCCTTCGCTTCCTGAACTTCAACATAAGCCTCCGCTCCCGCAACCTGGTACTGCCCGTTTATAATTGGCACGCTATGGCCTTGAGAACCGTTGCAATCATAGGAGTACCGCTCTGTTCCGAAGTAACCTGAAGTGTATTCCCCGCTGCCCAGCTCAGAAATATATACCGTCCCTTCTCCCTGCAGGATAAATCCCCCGAGGTCATTGTGATTATGAGGTTCGTCATTGTTGCCGCCCTTGGCAGCAAACCCGAAACCGCCATCCGTTCCCGAATGACGGGACAACAGCCACTGTGCATCGGGAAGATAATAGCTGGCGTTGCCCCAATCTCTTGGTCCTTCCTCCGGCTTGCGCCAGATCAGATTACGCAGAGCAGGAGCCCAACGGCTGCAGTGATCCTCAGTGTAAGCGGCTCTAAGCGACAACGGAGGTACCTCCACTTCAGGATACGTAGAAGCCAGATAATGGCTGAGTCCGAGAAACACATGGCCTGACTCCAGCGAATCGGAGAAGTTCGCCACAAGCTGCCCGCCGAGAAAACATTTCTGCTGGAAGGCCGCGATGCTGCCTACCTTCTCACGCCGGATCCAGTCCAGCTGCCCACTGCTTTTTTGACGCAGCAGATCGGCATAGTAGACGAAATAGCCAAACCCGTAAATCCAGTACCCCAACCCTTCAAGACAAGCGCCGTCTTCACCAAAGCCCTGCAAATAATATTTCATGCTGCCCTGCACTTTGAACAGGATCTCAGTAAGCGTTTCCTTATCTTCCATCAGCAAAAGTGCCGCCGAGCCTATAGAGCCGGAACAAACTGCCGACCAATTATGGGTGGAAGTCTCCCAATGATAAGGTCCACAGGTTAAGTACGGCACGAACAGCCGCTTATCTACCTCTTCTTTGATCCGGGCTTGCAGCAGGGCAGGCAGCCGTTCGCCAAGAAGACAATTGATTTCGCTGAGTGCAAAGCCTGTCTCTGCCGAGAACAAATCAATCGTCTCTGTGATGCCGGTGTCTCCCAGATGAGCGGGGAGACACCAGGTATATTCGTTGCAGATGCTCCACACAATCTCACACACTGCCGTTAAATGCTTCTCCTGCCCGGGTTCCAGCAGCGCCAGCAGAACAGCCGTATTCAGTATTCGCCTGCGCTCGAAATAGACCCGCTCATATTCCAGCCTTGAACCCGTGCGGGCATAGATGGAGAACAGCTGATACGTAAGCTCAGGAATAGGAACATCATTCAGCCGTTCGCCTTCCCGGCGGATCTCCGCAAGCTCATCACGGTATAGCGGTGATTCCAGCACATGGCTCCAGAATGTCTTCTGATCGCCGTCAGGATAATACAACCGGACATCTGACGGTTCCATCGCTGCAATAATGTGATGCAGTTCAACCCTTTGCATATTACGCCGCCTTTCCTGGCACACCTGAATGTTCAGCCCCGGTATTCCACGGGTGTAACTCCGGCATGCAACTTGAATGTTTTAATAAAATAGCTCTGGTTGTCATACCCAAGCTGCTCACAGATCTCACCGACCGTAGAGTTCGTTCCGTCCAGCAGCTCCTTGGCCCGTTCCATCTTCAGCTTGGTTACATATTCGATAAAAGTAGTGCCGGTTTCCTTCTTAAACAGCCTGCTGAAATAGCTGGAATTCAGGTGCAAGTGATCCGCCACCTCATCCAGGCTGATTCTGGAGCCCAGACGCAGGGAGACATACTGGCAGGCTTCCATCACCTCGGCCCGTTTGCTTGCCCCGGCACCCGCTCCTTTGGCGCGGGCGATGGATTTCAGGTGATTATCGAGCCATTCCCGCAGGGCAGGCAGTGAATCAATATCCACAATCTCCTTATGCAGCATATCCGCCGAATAAGCAGGCCGGACCGACTGCAGGGAATGCAGCTTCAGTTTCAGATCGAGCAGCAGCTTCAGCGTCCAATCCTTGACCACTTCCGGTGCATACTTCTCCTGCCGGATCTGCGCTATCCATTTATCCGTTATTAGGTGCGACAAATCACCGGACCTGCCCAGCAGCACCTCTCTCAGCTCCATACTGGCCTGGTCATAATGGGCGAACAGATTGTTGGTGTGGCCGCTAACCGGAGACTGAGGGGATTTCCGCTTCGCAATCTCCCCCTGCTCCAGATAGAAACGTTGTTCTTCCCCCGCCAGCAGTTGGCCAAGCTGTTGCTTCAGGCCCTCCGGCGACCCGGTCCCTTCCCCTGTAATGAAGGACATTTGAATCTTCAGCACCCTGAACAAGGTAGACTGGATCATCTTCAGACCGGCGGCGGCTTCAGCATAAATATTGCCCTGAAGACCGGGCTTATAGGAGAATAACAGGAACGAAGACTTCACATTGTAACCGACATACAGCCCTCTCGGCTTCATTCCGTCCAGCACCTCATTCATCACATTGCACACGGCGAAATGCAGGGTCTGATCCGAGGAGAAGCGGTATTTCACATGCCGGTAGTCCTCAAGATAGGCGATCACCGGCAGGCAGCTTTCTCCATTCTGGAACAATCCATATTCGGCAGCTTCATCCATCCATTTCTCCGGCGAAAGCAGCGGCTGGTGGATAAAATTCTTGATGCTCCGCTCCTTGCGCAGCTCCCGGGTCTCCCCGAACAAATGCTTGATCCGGGAATTCTCCCAGCCTGTTTTGGTTTCCTCATCCAGCGATTCCTTGAATTTGCGCAGGAGCTGCACCAGATCCTCCGGGTCCAGCGCATCCTTCAGCAAATAATCCTGCACATTCAGCCTCATCGCCTGCTGGGCGTACTGGAATTCGTTGTGGCAGGAAAGAATGGCTATCCGCACCTCCGGCTTCAGCTCCTTCATACGTGAGGACAGCTCCAGTCCGTTCATCCGCGGCATCCCGATATCCGTAATCAGAATATCCGGCATCTCCAGCCGGGCATGCTCCCAGGCGTTCCAGCCGTTCTCATGCGTCCCCATCAGACACAGGCCAAGCTCCTCCCAGCGGATACTTTCGGATAAAAGCTCAATTACAGGATAATCATCATCCACCAGCATGACTTTATACATCCCGGATCACCTCCCTGTGCGGAATAAACATCTTGATTACTGTCCCTTCCCCTGCTATGCTGCTGACTTCAATAGCAAATTCCCCGCCAAAAAGAATTCTCATCCGCTCGACCACATTATGCAGTCCCATGCCGGAAAAAGAGCCCTTAAGCTCCGCCTTGCCGGGAAGGCTCTCCGCTTCCAAGCTTATCTTGCGGGTAAGGCTGGATAATTCGCTGCTGTCCATCCCCCGCCCGTTGTCCTCAACCGTGAGCACGATGAACTTCTCTTCCACGACTGCCCGGATGCTGATCGTTCCCGGCTTTTGGCTGAGGCCGTGAATGAGCGCATTCTCGACAAGCGGCTGAAGAAAGAAACGCGGCACGTTAAGGAGAAAAGCTTCCGGATCAATATCCAGCTGAAGCGCAGCCTCTTCCTTCTGGCGCAGATTCATCAAGCTGACATAATGGGAGACCAGATCGATCTCCTCATGCAGGAAAATCTCATCCTCCTCACGGCTGATCGTCATCCTCAGCAGCATGGACAGCGAACCGATCATTTTGGCGCTGTCCGGGTCTCCCCGCTTCATGACCTTCATCCGGATCGAGTTGAGCACATTAAAGAGAAAATGCGGGTTGATCTGGGCCTGGAGCATTTTGAGCTCCGCTATTCTTTTGCGCGCCTGGGTATCGGACACTTCGGCTATCATTTCCTTGACCCGGTCCAGCATCTGATCGAACAGCAGGCCCAAGCGCCCGATCTCGTCATTACCCCGGACCCCCGAACGCACCAGCAGATTGCCCCGCTGCACTGCCGTTGTCACTTTGCCGAGGCGCACCAGCGGCTTCGTAAAGGCACGGACCAGTGTAATCAGCAGTAGCAGAAACACAAAAAAAGAAATGAGCTGTATGGTAAATACCCGGTTGAAGATGGAGCTGATATCGACGATGCTCTGTGAATACGGCTGCATCAGCACAAGCCTCCAGCCATTGAACGGAATCTGCTGCTGGGCGACCAGATACCGCTCTCCTGCTATTGAAACCACAGAGGAATCCTTGAGATGATCCACAGCGGCGGTGTATGGAAACGGCTTGCCGATACTTTCGGGATCGCCACCGGAGACGATCATGCCGGCACTGTCCAGCAGCGTCACCTTCTGGCCGGCGGAAAGATTGCCAAAAATCGAATGGAGCTGATCCTCCATAATCGTGACAATGGCATAGCCGTAAATCTCTGTGCTGTCCAGCCGCAGCGTACGGGCAACGGTCAACTGATACGGATGATCAAATTTGTCATAGGAGAAATCAGTAGACTCGACACCGATCCAATAGGATTCCAGCCCTTTCAGTTCCATCAGCTTCTGGAACCAGGGCTTTTTCTTAAGATCCAGCGGATTGTAATCGCTAACAGAATAGTTCATATAGTAAGCATTGTTGGTCAGCAGAATCGTAACATAGCAGTTCTGGCCTACAACCGTAAGGGTATCAAGCTGCTCCAGCACCCGGTTGCTGTCCATAAAGCGTTCATACTCATTGCCGCTGGCATTGCCCGAGGCCACTAGCTTGAAATAGGCTCTCAGCCCGGGATTGGTCTGCACATAATTGGCAATGGTCACCATTCCCTTCAAGCTGTTCATTACTGAACCGCTCACCAGCTGCAGGGAATCCTCCGCATTTGAAACCGCTTGCCGTTTTACTGCCTCTTGGGTCAAGGAATTATAAATGATTAGTGTCAGAGCGGCTGGAACGAGAATACAAGCCACAGCTGCCAGGATCAGCTTATGGCGGATCGATTTAGGGGCAAGTTCCCTCAGTCTGCCTATCATATCGGATGTCCCCCTGAAACAAGTAGAAACGGTGCGCCTCCCCTTGTATGAAGGAAGGCATCCGTTTCTGCAAGAAGTATAAGGTTAAAACATTATATCAATTATTTTTTGTTGGCAGCAATAATTTTGTCGACCCGCTCCTTGGCGTTTTTCACCGTTGTATCCACATCCTGATCGCCGAGAATCATTTTCTCGTATTCTTCATTGATCGCTTTGTAGACCTCAGCCTGGTAAGTAGCGGGTGGAATAATCGCCGAAGCTTTTGAAGCTACGAGAGTATCTACCAGTGACTTTTTGTCCACCTTCTCCGGATTTTTGGTGCCGGTGAGAATCGTATCAATGATGCCTTCCACCTGATCGCTGGTCACCTTGCTCCAGGCCGGGATGTTTTTACCTTGGACAAGCTGTCCTTCCGTTGTGTACCAGCGCACAAACTTGTAAGCCGCTTCTTTGTTTTTGGATTTGGCTGCCACAGCCACATAGTCTGTAGTAACCGGAGTCAGACCATTTTCATCGCCTGCAGTGTTCTTAGGGAACGGGGCAACCGCCACATTAAAGTTCAAAGGCACCTTTTCCGTACCGCCAATTTCCGTGTTCATCCAGCTGCCGATCAGAATCATGCTGGCGGATTGGTTAAAGAATTGCGTCCGGTAGGCCAGCTTCTGGGAGATCATATCGGAATAGGGCACCGAGGATTTATCCTCTTTCTCCATCCGCAGTCTCAGCTCAAGCGTCGCCTTGAAGTTTGGATCGTCCAGATTGGACGTGCCATCGGCTTTGAGAAACTCGGAATTCTGCGGTTGATTCTCCAGCTTCAGCTTCAGGAATTCCATCCAGCCGCCGGCTTGAGGGCCATGGAAATAGGTTCCGTAGCGTTTATCTGCGCCTTCACCTTTAGTCAGCTTCTTGGCGTAGTCGGCAAATTCATCCCAGGTCCATTCGGCCGGTACTGCAAGACCCGCTTCATCCAATTGGTCCTTGTTCAGCAGCACATACCATGGATTGAATTTGCCCGGGAGCGCATAGACCTTGCCGTCCAGATGGGTATCCACCTTGTAATCCTCTTCCACCTTATAGTTATCCTTGGCAATATACTCATCCAGCGGTTCCGCCATGCCAAGCGCGACACGCTGCGCATAACCCGCCGCATCGCTGAACATCAGAATGTCCATTTGGGCGGAGGACGCTGCCTCCAGATCCAGCTTTTTGAAGGCCTCCTGTGTATCTCCCTTCTCGCTGAGCTGTACCAGCTCAATCTTCACTCCCGGAGTTGCCGCTTCATAAGCCTCCAGCGTATGCTTCCAGTTATAGGCCTCCTCAGTACCGTAGGTGTAGAGCCGCAGATTGGTAGTCTCGGTGCTGCCTGAGGCCCCCCCGTTTGCGCCTGCAGTTGCTCCACCGTCCGCAGCATTGTTATTGTTATTACCGCCGCAGCCCGACAGCAGGCTTAACATCAGAACCCCCGTAATTGCTCCTGCCCATACTTTTGTTCTCATTTCTATAACCCTCCTCAAAGTTTTCTTCAGCTTTCACTTACATGAAACTAACAACTGAATTATAGAATACGCTTTCATTTGACACATGAAACAATATTTACTTTTATTGAATTATTTTTACTTCTATTTAATATAGGAGAGTTCCCGCTTGCAGCTTATCCTTTAACACCGCCAAGAGCAATTCCTTCGATAACACTTTTTTGGCCAAGGATAAAGATAATAATGAGCGGAAGAATTGCCGACACTGCGGCCGCCATGATCAGGGAATAGAACTCTCCGCTCATGGAAGTGAATTTCTGAATGGCAATCGGAAGGGTCAGCAGCTTGTCGCTTCGGATAAAGATCAGCGGATTCTGATAATCATTCCAGGTCCAGATGAACCGGAGTATAGCATAAGTAGCCACAGCAGGCTTCACCAGCGGAAGTGCAATCGACCAGAAGATTCTCGGGTGGCCCGCACCGTCTATTTTAGCTGATTCAATGAACTCCTGATGCAGTCCCATAAAGAACTGCCGCAGCATAAAGGTTCCAAGAACACTGAAACTGCCGAGCAGAATCAGTCCAAAATGGCTGTCAAACAGCCCGATGTTACGGTATAGGATAAACTGCGGTATCAGGATCGCCTGTCCCGGAATCATATACGTCACTAGTACGACCATAAACAAGAAATTGCTGGAGCGGAATCTGATCTTCGAAAAGCCGTAGGCGGCCATTGCCGAGACCAGACAGGACAACGCCGTCGTGATCAGCGCCACTTTGATCGAGTTCCAGTAATATAGAGTGAACGGGTAATCCCCGAACCAGACTTCCTTGTAATTCTCTATGGCATTCCACTTCTTGGGGAGCCACTGGATCGGGTAAGCAAACACTTCCGACTCTACTTTGAACGACGTTACCAGCATCCATATAAAAGGCAGCAGGAACAAAACACTTCCCGCAAACATTACAACCGTAATAATTACTTTGCGCCAGTCTAAGCCTGTGCGTATTTCCATAGTTTCTCTTCCCTCCCTTGCCGCCCTAGTAATTAACCCATTTTTTCTCTGCCAGCCACTGGCCGAAAGTAATCAGCATCACGAAGATAAACAAGACCACAGCGATGGCCGACGCATAACCCACCTTCAGATTTACAAAAGCTGTATCGTATAAATACCATACCATCATTGTCGTTGAGCCGATGGGGCCGCCCTGCGTCAGTACAGCGATAATATCAAACACTTTAAAAGTGGCAATAATACCGGTTACAAGAAGAAAAAAGGTCGTTGGTGACAGCAGCGGGAAGGTGATCCGTCTGAATTTTGTCCAGGCGCCTGCTCCGTCAATGTCGGCCGCCTCATACAAATCCTTCGGAATGGACTGCAGTCCGGCGATGTAAATAATCATATTGAAGCCGATGGAGATCCAGACAGAGATCATCATGATCGAGATCAACGCGAAATGCGGATCGGCAATCCATTTCGGCGGGTCGGCAATCCCGATGGCCTTGAGCATCTCATTAATAGGTCCATAGGAGGGCTGGAACAGCACCTGCCATACGATGGCTACCGCTACGGTCATGGACACATAAGGAACGAAATAGGCAATTTTGAAATATCCCTTCATATACACATAACGGTCAATCAGAATCGCCAGCACCATCGACACCAGCAAATACACCGGCACCGTCAGCAGAAACAGAAAATTGTTGCGCACCGAACGGATGAACATCTCGTCCTGCAGCAGATTGGTGAAATTCTGCAGGCCTACCCAGCGGATGCCGTCAAAGCCCTGAACAAAGTTCCAATCGGCAAATCCGAGGAATAACGTGGCGATGATCGGAATCAGCACCAGTATCGTCACCCCGATCAGCATCGGGCTTACGAACAGCAGTCCGGAAAGCGTCTCACCCTTTTGCAGCGACCAGGCTCTACGGCTGCGCACAGGCGGTTGTTGCGGTAAAGTTTCCAGGTTTTGTCCCATGTCTAACACCTCAATAGTTTCGTTATTGGTTGTGCGCTGTTTATAAATTTAGTATAAAAAAAATACCGCCAGCGCTTTGACGGTATTTTGATCATATTGGATGTAATTTTTACTTCTTCTTTTTGCCCTTCGCATCTTTCTCGGTTGCTGCAATGAGCCCTCCATCGTAAGTATAGAGCACGTTGTCTTCCAGACGTTCGCCTTCCAGAACCTTGCGCACCAGCGCTTTGGCCGATTTGGGGGTAATCTCCTTATACCATACGCCTTCCGGATAGGAAATCACTACGCAGGCATCCGAGCATCTTCCGTTGCAGCGGGTAACCGTCGTATGAATCTGCCGTTCCGCGCCCTGCTTCTCGATCTCATCCTCTATTGCATCAGCAACCTCTTCACCCTTATGCTTTCTGCAGCTGCTCCCATTGCAGATCAGCAGATGGCTTACTGTTCCTTGCAAATTCCAGGTCGTCATGGAAACTCCCACCTCTTTCTGAACAATAATACCTTTACATGAATTCTCCTAAACTCTACCGATTGCCCGGACAATCGTCAATAGGGGGAAAGGCTGCTATAATACAAATGAGAATGATTATCAAACATCAAAGGAGTGATTCTATCCATGCCTCTCCGGCAACCTGGCGATTCCCGCCCTCATCCCCATCATTTCTACTTCCCGGTACGCGTTGAAAATCTAGCCGGATTAGCCGCAAGCATTGCTCCCGGACCCGGATCCTCCGGACACTTGTCTGTTATTGTAACCGGAGGCAGCGGAACTATCGATATTCAAGACGAACGCCTTAGCCTCTCCGGCGGCAGCATGCTGTGCTGCAGCACACAGCCCGGTGTTTCTCTGAGCCCGCAGCATCAGTTGCAGGGTGTATGGATTGAATACTCTACATTTCCGCTGCTGAGCAATCAGACAAATCCCCTGAACGACAGGCACCCGTTGGGGAATTGCTCGACTAAGGTTTGCACACTCGCAGCCCGCCTGCTGAGAGTCTGGGAGGGGAGCGAAATTCAGTCCCCTTTCACCGTACAGCAGTTATTCACCGAATTGCTGACTGAGCTTCATGACGAAATCAGAGAGAACAGCCAGTCCCCGGCGCATTGGCTTGACCGCGTGCTGGAATATATAGAAGCACATTATTCCGAGGATATCACAAGAAGTCAGATGGCCGAACGTGCAGGAGTTAGCCCGGAACACTTCTCGCGGGTCTTCCGCAAAGCTACCGGACAAACCTTCAACGAATATGTAACCCTGCAGCGCATCCGCAGAGCCCAGAAGCGGATGCTGACCGGTGCTCCGAATTTGTCTCAGCTCGCGCTGGAGGTCGGCTATGTTGAAGGGACCTATTTAAGCCGGAAATTTAAGCAGGTCGTTGGTATTTCTCCTGCAGCCTACCACCGTAAGAATAAAAGAATTGTGGCCCTCAATTTTAACCATACCGCAAGCCTGCGGGCTCTGGAGATTACGCCACAGCTCGGAGTGTATTCCGGGTGGATGGAACGTCATGAGACGGTTCCTTCTGCGCTTAAGCTTCAGCTGGAAGGCAGCAGCGCGGCCATGCTCTATAACAGGGTTGCCGCTGTACGCCCGGATGTCATCATCAGCTATGACCTCCCCGGAGAGAGCAAGCAGCTGCTGCCGGTAGCTCCAGTGATAGAGCTGCCTTACATGCAAATGGACTGGCGCGAGCAGTTTCGGATGATTGCCGGGATTGCAGGCCGGCAGCCACAGGCCGAAGCCTGGTTGAGACATTATGATCAGCTGTGTTACGAAGCTAACCTGCAATTGGACCGGCTGCTTGGCGCACGGGGCACAGCCGTCATTTGGGAGTTCGGCACGAGCAGCGCATACTGCTTCAGCAGCAGTTATGGCCATGGCTGCCAGATTTTATATGGCGATCTCGGCTTTCAGCCGCCCGGTGTCTTGATGGAGCACGGGCTGATGAACCGTGGTTATCTGGAAATACCGGCTGAGCAAATAGCCGATTATCCGGCAGATCATATCTTCTTCACCAGCAGCGCTTCAACCGCTGAGGGCCAGCGGCGCTTCGAGACCCTGCTGCGCTCCGCCCGCTGGCAGGAGCTTGACGCAGCCCGCAGCGGGCATGTCTATCTCCTCGATCAGCCGGACATGTTCTATGGGTTTGATCCCCTCTCTTCATTGGCTCAGCTAAAGACGCTGATGAGAACAATAAGATCACAAATTTCCATAGGACAAGATCACATTAAGCCATAGTGTTCATTGGCTGAAGTCTGTAAAGTGTAATTGAGAATGATAATCGTTCTACATAAGGAGGCCTATAAGTTGATTAACCAGCAACATAACAGCAACACCCGGAAGCGCTGGCTCGTCTACCCGCTGCTCTTGACCCTGACTCTTCTGGTCTCAGCCTGTGGCAGCAACCAGAGCACTGGCTCCGCAACTAATTCAGGAAGTGCTGCCGAAGCTCCGGCACCTTCACAGCAGCCTGCAGAAACAACTGCACCGGCATCGTTCAAAACAGTGACAACTGTAAGCGGCGATATTGAAATCCCCGTTCAGCCGAAGCGGATCGTTGCCGAGGAATATCTGGGCAGCCTGATTGCACTGGACACCATTCCCGTCGGTGCTCCTGGCCTGACGCTGCAAAATATGTACTACAAGGAATCCCTTACAGGTGTGGCGGATACCGGAACCTACGGAAAAATGTCGCCCGAGAAAATCATCGCGCTGGATCCGGACCTGATTATCTCCGGCAATGCCGACAGCTATGAGGCTTTAAGCCAAATCGCGCCAACGGTCATTGTACCTTACGGGGATCTAAAAGATGCTCATCAGGAACTGACTTATTTCGGTGAGCTGCTGGGCAAAGAACAGCAAGCAAAGGATTGGCTGGCCGAATACGACAAACGTATCGCAGCTGCTAAGGCTAAGGTAGATGCAGCCATTCCTGCAGATGCAACCTTCAGTATCCTGGAGCATTCAGAAAAAACCACCTGGGTCTACGGGGACAATTTCGGACGGGGCGGACAGCCGATCTATCAGGCGCTGGGCCGCAAGCCTCCAACCGAAGTCGCCGCCGAAATCATGGAGAAGCAGTGGGCGGAATTATCGTCAGAGGTGCTTAACAAGTACGCAGGGGATTATCTCATCGTGACCGATAATAACTACACCGTTCAGGACTTCAAAGATGATCCTATTTGGGGCAATCTCCCTGCAGTAAAAAACGATCATCTCTATGTCTGGAAAGAGGAACGTTCGTGGTATTATGACCCCATTGCCGTATTGTCCCAGACTGAGGAATTGGCGGACTGGCTGACTAAAGGACAATAAGCACAAGCCGGAGATTAGCCTTGATTGGCTGGTCTGCCGGTTTTTTTATGGCCAGCTTCCGCAGCCCGGAGTATACAGGAGGCAGTCTGATTAACCGCACCCAGAAATGGAGATAATACCTCTAGTCTACAGTTCCCGAAAGAGCAATACTTTTCAAACACTTGCCGCCAAGGAGGACAACCGGATGAAGGTTCTAGGGATCTATTTTCTGCTAGCTTTTTTAACATTTTCGCTGTTGGTAATTGTCGATCTGTTGTCAGGCACCAGCCTCGCGATGTCGATGCATTCCTTTTATAACGTATTTGCAACCACTGCCCTGCAGGAAGCATTCATCATGGTTGTATTTGCCGCTCTGCCCATTGTTGCCGCAATCGCCGGCTTTATCAAACGGAACAGAGCTCCGCAGAAATAATAATTTACCGGTACAGTCCGAATCTGCGCCGCAGCCTGTTCACAAGAAACAGCACAATCGGGATGACAGCACACAGAAAGGGCAGAATATTCTTGAGAAAAACGCTGCCTTCTTTCATATGAACAGGGTAATTCTCCGCACTGACAAACGAAGTGAACAATACCACAACCCCTACCGGGATGACCAGCCTGCGCGTATCCTTAACCTTAAATAAATCCGCCGCAATCATGACAGCCGCATAGCAATAAATCGACATTTTGAAAAACACGCCAATAATCAGGGTCAGGATGACAAAAGCATCCAGGCGTTGAATAAAGTTGGCCACATTGACAAGCGTAATGGTCGTAAACATCGGAAAGGTTGTGCGGCTGTAAATGTCTGTTCCAAGCACCGACATCTCAACAGCATGCGTGAAGCTGAGCAGAAATCCGCTTAAAAGAATAGCGGCGATTCCTGTCTTCCTGACCTTCCGCGTTTTGTTGAGATGAGGAAGTATCGTCGTGAAGCAGACAAGTTCGCCAAAAGGGAAAATCCATATGCTCGGGTATGCGGAGCGCAGTGCTTCCATCCATTCCCCGGCATGAATCGGAAACAGATTTTTGAACTTAGTCAGCCCTGCCGCAATGACTACAAAGTTGCAGAGCAAACCCATAAGGATGGTGATAAAGAAGTAGATCTCTGACGTTCTTGCGAACACCTCGATCCCCTTGTATAGAATATACATTACGGCGATTACCATAATTGAATTAATGATAAACACAGGCGTCCTGTCGTATGAAGCCGAGATGAGGAGGTCTCCTGCTTCCCGCAAATTCCGGGAGCCGTTATAGAGCAGTATGGGAAGAAACAGCAAACTCAGCGGCCAGCCAATCCATTTGCCGAGAATTTGTTGTGTGTATCCGCTGATAATCATATTGGGAAATTGAAGATACAAATCGACGTAAATCCAATATAAGAGAATCCCCCCGGGCAGAGCCATCAGGATCGACAGCCAGACGGCATGTCCGCTTTCCAGCCCAATGGGTACCACAATCGCCGTCCCCAGTTCAAACAGTACCATCATGGAAAATAATTGAATCGGCCCGATAGCTTCTTTTCTCATGAATCTGCTCACCCATTCATTCTTTTTCTGGAGCCATGTAAGGCTTCAACCTCATCCCGGTGCTGCGGATATAAGCTTCAACCTGAATATCCAATTCTCCTCGTGCAAAGGCGGTGCTCCATTCCTTCCCTACCTTATCCCAGATCGCCGGATCGGTACGCTTCAGTTCATTGCCAAAACCAAAGATGTCGGTTTGAGACGCTTGCGCGGTTCGTACAGCCAGTTCTACTTCCTCCTTGGTTTTTTCCTCCAGTTCGGCTTCCAGCTTCACAATTTCTTCCTTGAGGCTCAAATCCACGTAGCTTCCCGTTTCATTTATAATGCCTTCCTCACGAATATGCAGATGAAAGACCGGTATACCGTTCCTGACTTCAACCTTGGCAGTGGTCTTCGAGTAGAACACATTGACGGCAATATCCTCATCTTTATTAGCAGAGGCGATGTCAATATTAGTTTCTATGACTTTATTAAGCACCCATTGAGTACCCCTCGCCGCAGGCCCGTCCATCCAATAAATCAGCTTATCGTCCTTAAAGACACCCAGTCCGCTCATTATTGTTCCTGCCTTCGTTTCTGATTGTTCGAGGCTGGATTTCTTCATCCCATCGGACGGATCCCCTATAAGGCGCAGACCGTTAATCGTCAAATCCCCTTCCCCCGTGATCCCGTTAATGATCTCGAATACATTCATGTTCCGGTTTTCTCCGTATACTCTGGAGGTATTTTGCATCTTTTTAACCACCCCCATGGAGGGCAGACTTTCCAGCGTCGTCAAAATCTTGAGTACAGATGCGGCATCTGAATTTCTGGAAATCAGCACCGGCGAGTTCAGGCGAAGTTCATGTGATCGTTCAAAAATATCGAACAAGCCTTCAATTCCGCTTCTGGCCAGCGATTCACCCACAACAACGAGCTGAGAATGGGCAAAAAACAGCTGACGCGTCGCCCGCTTGGACGCTTTGCGCAATGCCCCGAATACTGTCCGGTCGCTTGCAGAAATGACAGTAACCGCAGGCATTCCGTTCCCGGACCCCATACTTGTAGACGAAGCCGACGGATTAACCACCTGAAAGGTAACCCGGAATTCCCCGTTGTTTGCCGTTAGATCAATTCCGATACCGCTCACAATGGCAAGGTCATTTAATTCTCTGCTGTTCCAGCATCCTGTGAGGATCAGAGATAGGATCAACCAAACCGTCAGCAGAACCGGCATTTTAGTTCTCATTGTTATTTCCCTGCCGGTTCTGACCGGTCTGGCCGGATTCAGTACTACTGCGGTTGATCAAACGTTTACGGGTCTTCATGAAATGCAAAGGTGTCCGTAATATGACGTCCTTCTGATCACCCGGCGCAAACGGAGCGATTGGGGAGAGATAAGGAACACCCAGGGAACGCAAGGAGCACATATGGGCAACCAGCATCAGGCTGATAATGGCTATGCCGTAAAGACCTATAAAAGCAGCAATAAACATGATAACAAAGCGGAGTACGCGTATGGACAACGCCATATTAAAGGAAGGCGTGGCAAAGCTGGAGATCCCCGTTAATGAAACCACAATAACCATGGCGGGAGACACAATCCCGGCCTGCACGGCCGCCTGTCCCAGAACCAGACCCCCAATAATCGAGACGGTTTGACCGATGGGAGAAGGCATCCGAATGCCGGCTTCGCGGATGATCTCAAAGGTAACCTCCATCATCAGCGCCTCAACGAACGTGGGAAAGGGCACGCCTTCCCGCTGGGACGCCAGATTAATCAGCAGGGGTGTGGGGATCATCTCCTGATGAAAATTCAGTGCTGCAACAAAAACGGCTGGACCAAATAAGGAAATCACCAGGCAGAGTAATCTCAGTAAACGGATTAATGTCGATATATCATACCGCTGATAGTAATCCTCAACTGTATGAAAAAACATAAGAAAGGTTGTAGGCGCGATCAGCACAAAAGGAGTCCCGTCCACAAACAAAGCTATTCTGCCTTCCAGCAGATTTCCGGCCACGCTGTCCGGCCGTTCTGTATTGTACATCGTCGGAAAAGGAGAGAACCTGTTCTCTTCAATCATTTGCTCAATATATCCTGATTCCAGAATAGAATCTACGTGGATCGCCTGAAGCTTCTTCCTGAATTCCTGCAGTGTCTCTTCCGGGGCTAGTCCGTGAATATACATCATGGTGACATCGGTTTTAGTTACAGCCCCAAGGGTCATTGTCTCGATCCAAAGATCAGGGCTCTTGATTCTTCTGCGCACAAGGGCAATGTTCGTACCAA
This sequence comes from Paenibacillus sp. FSL H3-0321, assembly GCF_038002865.1. Taxonomy (NCBI): domain Bacteria; kingdom Bacillati; phylum Bacillota; class Bacilli; order Caryophanales; family Paenibacillaceae; genus Paenibacillus; species Paenibacillus sp. FSL H3-0321. Next base: position 1,600,471 of record NZ_JBBODH010000001.1, read on the forward strand.
GAGATTCCGTAAAGCTCTCCTTGGAGCCGCGGATGGCTACCTGGGTTGCGGCTTCCGTGACAGCTCTGCTTTCACCACCGCTTGTACTTAGGCTGATGGCATCCTTCAGACCATGGAACAGCAATACCGTGTCTCCCGACATGAGGGCTTCCAGAAGACTGTTCAGATCCTTAATGAGCTTTTCTTTGCCGATAGTGAGAGCCTTTTCTTGCACATAGGCGAACAAGTCCAAGATTGTCTGTTCATCAGACGTCTTTTCGCTTAGAATTCCAAACGAAAAGGCATGGGTTATGAACTCTTCTACCCTTTCCTTGTCGATGATGCCGCTGATGTATGCTGCAGCCATCTGGTTGGCATTATCTGTTGTTTCGTACTCGCGTATAATCAGATCCGGGCTGTTTCCAAGTCTGGACCTTATCACTTTAACGTTATCCTCTAGGCTTAAGGAGAGCGGGGGGCTTGAAGTGCTGCCTTCATGCGCCCCGGCGGGCTTGGGTTCTGGGTTGCGTTTAGCCATCTTCGGCACCTCCTGCCTTTTACTATTCGCTTGCCACTCTCTTTTTATGCAGGTTATGGAATGTGTGAGATGCTGCATGAAGCTTTCCAGCCGCTGATCCTTCATTCTTCATTACTGAATTTATCCATGCGGAAACAGAAAAAGCTGCCCCGCCGTAGATTCTTCTACTTTGGGACAGCCATATTTATCAATCATTAAGTTGTATGCTAGTGTTCATCGCTTACGCCAAGCGCCTTGTTCTTTTCCTTGAAGCGGTCATTATGCGAGGATACATAGGCTGCTTTGGGTGCATCGGGATCCATGTACAGCTTGGCACTGTTCAAAGCCAGAACGGCATCGGTAAAGGTGCCGGCAATCAGGCGGACCTTGCTGCTGTAATCTACAAAATCGCCTGCGGCGAAGATACCGGGCAGATTCGTCTCCAGCCGCCCGCTGACATTGGCGCACCAGTCGCCCATATCGAGGCCCCATTCCTTGAGTGGCCCGAAATCGCTTTTTAAACCATGGTTCACAATTACCGCGTCCACCGCAAACTGCTCTGTTTCCCCAGATTCAATATGGGTGATCGTCACCTGGTCGATCGTCTCTCCATTGCTGCTGTGCAGCTGGCTTACCGCAAACGGCACGCGTACTTCTACGGAGGAAGCCTTCATCCGCGCGATATTCTTCTCATGTCCGCCGAACTGCTCTCTGCGGTGCACAATAGTTACGCTGGCTGCAATACCTTCAAGCTCGTTGGCCCAGTCTACTGCCGAGTCGCCACCGCCGGAGATCAGCACCGCTTTGCCGCGGAACGGCTCCAGCTCTTGCACTGTATAATGCAGATTCGTAACCTCGTAGCGGTCCGCCCCTTCAATTTCCAGCTTCGCCATCTGCAGAATACCATAGCCGATCGCCAGAATGATCGTACGCGTCCAATGCTGTTCGCCTGTATTCGAAGTCAGAATATAGGTTCCGTCCTCCTGCCGCTCCTGAGCAATAATCTGCTGCCCCAGAATAATGGTCGGATCGAAAGTCCGGGCCTGCTCCTCCAGCTGTTTAATCAATTGGCCGCAGAGGATCGGGGTCACTCCACCCACATCCCAGATCATTTTCTCGGGATAAATGAGCATTCTCCCCCCAAGCTCTTCCTTGGCTTCAATCAGCTTTGTCTTCAAATCTCTCATGCCGCTATAAAATGCTGTATACATACCTGCGGGTCCCCCGCCAATGATCGTTACATCGTATAATTCCAGTTGATTGCTCATTTATTTCCCTCCGTATATGTTTTTGGCTTGAGTATTTTTGGTCTCTATCAAGACTTCGTCCGGGCCAGCAAATAGAGAAAATAAGGGGCACCTATAACAGCAACCACGATACCTGTAGGAATCTCCGAGGGCTGCAATATCCAGCGGCCGATCGTATCGGCGGTGATAACCAGCAGGGAACCTAGCAGCGCGGAAGCCGGAAGCATCAGCTGATGCTTCGGACCCACCAGACGTCTGGCTAAATGCGGGCCGACCAGGCCGACAAAACCGATCCCGCCGCTGACAGCGACACTAGAAGCTGCGAGTCCGACTGCGGCTGCGAGCAGCTTGAACTGCTCTCTGGTAACAGCGGCTCCAAGGCCGGTGGCTGTCTGCTCGCCCAGATTAAGTACATTCATTACCCGGGCTTTGTAGATCACATAGGGCAGCAGAATCACAATCCAGGGGAGCAGGGAAAGCACAAATTTCCAGCTGGTCCCCCAGATGCTGCCCGCCAGCCAGGTAGCGACAAATTGATACTTATCAGGATCAAGACGCAGCGTCAGCACAATCATAGCTGCGCTGATTCCGGCTGCAACTGCTACGCCGGTCAGAAGCAGGCGGATCGGAGATATCCCCTGATACCGCTTATACGCAAGCATATAAATCAAGGCCGCAGTCAGCCCCGCTCCGACAAAAGCAACCAGCGGCAGCAGGTATACCGGTGCAGCAGTCGTCGACGGATAAAAAGAAACCAGCAGCATAACCATCAGACCGGCTCCGGCGTTGATGCCGAGAATGCCGGGATCGGCCAGATCATTGCGGAAAACGCCTTGCATGACCGCTCCGGAAACGGCAAGTCCCGCTCCGATCAGAACGGAGATCACGATGCGCGGCAGACGGAAGTCGAACAGGATCAGCTCCTGCTTGTCCGTACCTTTGCCGAGCAAAGTGTTCAGCAGTTCCATAGGAGTAAGTCGTATGTATCCTGTATTCACACTGATAATAAACACGAGTACGATTAATGCGAATATCACAGCCAGAACGGTCAGTCCGCGTCTGCGTCTGGTAGATTCATAGGATAAAGCTGTTGTTCTCTGCATGACTACAGCTCCCTTCTTTCTTTGCGGGCCAAATACAGAAAGAAAGGCACACCGATTAACGCAATGATAGCGCCCAGGGGCACTTCTTGCGGCGGATTGATCATTCTGGCGGTCAGATCGGCAAATACAGCCAGCAGACTGCCCAGAATGGCGGAACAAGGGATAATCCACCTATAATCCACCCCTACAAGATAACGCGTCAGATGGGGAATGATCAGTCCAATAAAGCCCACTGCTCCGACTACTGCTACCGAGGAGCCGGCAAGAATCAGCACAATTAATGCACCGGCCAATTTGACCAGACCCGTCCGTTGCCCTAGGCCTCTGGCGATATCCTCACCCAGGCTGAGCATAGAGATGGAACGGGATAAAATGAGGGCTCCTATAATCGCCCCGCCGATCCAGGGAAACATAATTTTGAGCTGAATCCACTTCGTACCGGCTACGCCTCCTGCATACCAGAAAGCCAGATCTTGTCCAATCTGAAAATATAAAGCTACGCCTTCGCTGAGCGCAGAGAGCAGCGCACTGAAGGCCGCTCCGGCCAGTACCAGGCGGGCAGGTGTAAGGCCGCCCTTGGCCATGGACCCGATACCATACACAATAGCCGCCCCGGCCCCGGCTCCGACAAATGCATATAAAATCAGATACATGAACGGTAAATTCGGCAAGAATGCAAAGCAGAGTGCAAGCGCAAACCCCGCTCCAGAGTTTATGCCCATCAGCCCGGAATCCGCGAGCGGGTTGCGGGTCATCCCCTGCATAATCGCTCCTGCCACCGCAAAGCTGGCACCTACCATGGCCCCGCCGAGCACGCGCGGCAGCCGCAGCTCGCGGATAATTTGATGATCCGTAATATCCGGATTGAAGTGAAACACAGCGGTCCACACTACAGAAAAGTTAATGTCTTTGGCTCCGAACGAGACCGAAAGCGCAATGCCTAGTGCTAATGCAATCAGACCGCCGACCAATATCAGCGTTGCTGCCCATGGGCGTGAACGGAACTTCACCGGATCTCTCCCCTGGATTAGCCCTTTGCTGGCCGTTGCCTGTTGATTCATTAAAGTCACCTGTTTTCTATGAAATTGATTCTCATTATCATTGTAATATTGTAAATGAAAATGGCGTTGTTTGGCAATGGACAAATGAAAGCACACCGCTCAAAAACCTCTAATCTCCGTTAAAATGACAAGTTTTGGCCCTAAATAACACAAAATCCCCGTTATCTCTCCTTGATAATAGGACGGATAACGGAGATTTCCTGTACCTTGGGACTAGTCATTTTGCAGCGTGCCGCCAAATATTTTGCGGATGTATCCCTGCATTTTGCCGATATGAGGCACAAAAGTGCTTTTGTCATACACATAATTAGCCTGGGTCACAAGCTGTGAATAAATCAGGAATAAAATGGCCGCCAGCTCCCTGTCAATCTGCCTTTCGTGCTCAATCAACACATAAACCTCTTCCAGAACGGCATACAGCCGCATAAATCCGGCCTCATTAATAATTTTTCTGCGTAAAGGTACAATGATATCGGTTGCAAGAGCGTCTATCTGCATAATGGTTGCACTCATCTTCCCGTCCATACACCAATCCCTCCTGCTGCAGTTGAATGGAGACAGCTCTTATACAATCCTATGTTTCATAGGCTCTTTGCATGCCTTAGGAAATATCTGTGTCCAGTATTGCAATATTCTAGTAATATAATATAATCTTCAGGAAATATGAGCAGCTAAGTATATGAACCATTGATCAATCCTATAGGGAGTGAATATGATGAACTCAAGAACTTATGGACGTACAGGTAAACCCGTATCCGAAATCGGCTTCGGCGGATGGCAGCTGGGCAACAGACAGGATTGGGAAGCCATGGAGGATGATGCGGCGGTGCGCCTGGTGCATGAAGCTTTGGAGAGAGGGATGAACTTTTTTGATACCGCTCCCAATTATGGACTTGGCAAAAGCGAAGAGCTGCTTGGGAAGGCTCTAGCCGGAAAACGCAGGAATGCCGTCATCAATACGAAATTCGGACATCAGGCGGACGGCAGCTCGAACTATGGCGCGGATCAAATCAGGGCCTCGGTTGAAGTCAGCTTGCAGCGGCTGCAAACTGACTATGTCGATTCCGTGCTGATCCATAATCCGCCTTTTGACATGCTGGATGGGAAACACGGACATTATGAGGAACTGGAGAAATTAAAAGCCGAGGGTAAAATCCTCACCTACGGCGTTTCTGTCGATTCCATCCCGGAAATGCTGGAAGTTATCGAGCATACGAACATCGGTGTGCTGGAAGTGATGTTTAATATCTTTTATCAGGAGACTGCCGAAGCGTTCAAGCGTGCCCAGGATAACAATATCGCCATTATTGTCAAGGTCCCACTCGACTCCGGCTGGCTGTCCGGCAAATATAACAGCCAGAGCAGCTTCGAAGGTGTGCGCAGCCGCTGGTCGCCGGAAGTGATCCGTAAGCGTGCAGCACTTCTGGAGCAAATCAAATTCATAACCAATGAAGAAACGACGATGACGATGGCCGCTCTGAGATTCATCCTGGCCTATCCTGAAGTCACAACCGTCATCCCCGGTGTACGGAACAGTGCCCAACTGATTGAGAATATATCGGCCAGCGCAGCAGCGATGCCTGAAGCTCACGTCAAGAAGCTTCAGGATCTCTGGATAACGGAGATTAGAGACCAGAAGCTGGGTTGGTAATCACAAAGAAGACCTTGAGGGCATCTCAGGTCTTCTTTGTCAATCTGCAAGCGGCTACAACTTTATAGGACTGGCCCGCGCCCATTTCTGCATCCCTGAGGAGCTTACAATTCAGACCGGACCAAACTGCCGGAGGAGCTGTCCCAGCGCCATGGAACGGTGTGACCCTCCAGATGCAGCCCGCCGTACCATTCGTCTAGGCCTTGAACCTCTACCCGGTCTGCTAACCCGTCAAGTATCCGCTCACCAAGCTCGGTGATGGCAACCCGGCGGCCCCAAAATTCCGCAATCTGCCGGAAATCCGTATTTCCCTCTGCTCCCTCTATAGTCAGCAGAGGCTGCCGGTTATACACCAGAGTGTGCAGATAACGGCCAAAATCAAGATCACCCATGCCGAGCCGGTGCAGCTTGTCGGAAACCAGAGGGAACAGTTCCATCGGTGTAAGCGCGCCATGGCGGACAGCCTGAAGCGTAGTCTCTTCTACGATGCCCAGGCCGTTATGAACCGAAGGAAGCCTTGAGAGATGGGCTTTGAATGCTTCATAGGCAAAGGGCAGCGCAGATGCCGAAAGTTCTCCCCTTCTCTCCTCCAGCAGAGCAGACATCGTTCCAGGATCGGGAGACGCATAGGCTCGCCAAAGATCGCTGCCCAGTTCCATTTCTTTGCGCCCGATGCCCTGCCAGGTTCCAGACAATGTTCCAAGCTGCGCCGGAGTCAGCTGGCCAAGACCGTGAAACAGCTCAATCCCCGGAAATTCACCAATGCAGAGCAGGCTCAGCTTCGTACTGCCAAGCTTCTGTCCCTTGAACCAGTGCAGCAGATAAGCAAGCATGCTCTGGTCGAACAGGTCATGCTCAAACCACAGTACTACTTCATCATAACGTTTGAATTCGCGAAGCTTCGCCTCCTGTGCCTCGCAGCCTGCTATATACTCTGTAGAAGGAATGCCTAATGTCTTCTCCAGAACCCCGGCCCGCTGTATCCGTTCACTGGAGCCTGCCGGGTTGACGAATATCGGACCCGCGGAATAGATTTCCCGCCAGACCAGCACCTCTCCCTGGACAATTCCCTGCTTCAGCATTTCACCCACACTGTCTCCGTTCACAATATGCAGCATATTTCTGCCTCCTTCATATAGATAGTTGAACATGGAGGCGAGATCGGCAACGGGAAGAGCTCCCTTCAGCTTGCGCCGCCCATCATACAGCCGCTTCTTTAGCGCCGAAACCGGAATCCCCAAATAATCAGAGATCTCCTGAAGGGAATAACCATAATAATAAAACAGCTGCATGGGCACCCGCAGCTTCGCAGACAACGCCGCAACCGTTCTCTGCAGCAGCTGTTCCCCTTCTCTGCGCTCGGCAATTTCCGCAACGCCCGGCGACTTTTCCGAGAGGTGCAGGGCATCATCAAGAGGCAGCAATATATGTCGTTTACTTCTCAGACTCCGCTGGCACTGCCTTACGACAATCGTCTTGAACCATCCCGGAAACGCAGCCGGCTCCTGTAGCTTTCCTAGATTCAAATACGCTTCAATATACGCTTCCTGCACAACATCTTCAGCAAGATGTACATCTTTCAGCATGTCGTAAGCTACAGCATAAGCCATACCGCGAAAATGCCGCATTAACTGCCCGAACGCCTCCGAATTCTCTTGTTGTGCCTCTTCAACCCATTGCCGCATCACTTTAGATCCTCTTTTCACATGTTCTTAACTATAGGTGCCATCTTCAGGAAGAAAGGTTACAACGATCTTGGTGCGGGGGCTAAAACAACCTCACTACTCACTTAATCTACTAAAAATGAGCATATTCATTAAGACAACCACACACTCCGAATTCAGCGCCACACATAAGATGATGTAGACCGAAGGGGGTGATTTGAAATGGTAAAAACTCTTTTGGATTATAATGCTACTGTAGTAACACCAATTACAGGAGGGATTTCTACATTGATCCCAATTTCTCCTGCGGGCGTGCAGATTGCAGGAGTAGCGGTGTTTATTGATCCCGCAAATCCTGCCCATTTTCCGAACAAGGTGGAATTGAAAGCTACCATTGGTATCGATGTTCCCAATCTCGGTGATTTCCCGAATATTCTGATCCGCATTTGGCGTGCAGGTGTTGAAATTTTCTATGCGCTGGCAGAATATGAAGAAGACTTTAACGATGATGGGATCATCAGCCTGCATATGGTGGATATCAATGTTCCTGCCGGAACACAAAATTATCAGCTGATTGTTGAAAATCAGGATAATAACTCCACAGCATTTGTTGTCGGTCCTGTTGTTTTTAGCGCGATGGCGATCGGTGGCTAATGGAATCCTCAATTTTCTAAATCATATTATACGCTAACCTATCATCAATGATTAGCAGGTTTACAGTTCAAGGCAAAAAGCTTCCTCTTGTGGGAAGCTTTTTGTGCTGAAGCGATACGCTTGTCAAACTTGCTTAGATTTAACACTTTTGAACTCTACCGCCTTTTCTGTGCCTTCCAGAGTTTGAATAGCCTGGGTGAGCTGATGAAGCGAAGCATCCAGTTTATCCAGCTTCTCTCCTACCGTTTCCAGTACATAACGAATCAGAATAAAGCAGAGTGTGACCGGAAAGCCCACATTAGTAATCAAGCTGACAACATCTGCAATGTCCATAAATCTCCCCTCCCTTCCTAAACCGACGTTTTAATTGAAGGGAAATTTCGGGCTTTGTTTTACAACCGATTCCATTAAATTGGAAAACGTGTATAATATATAGGAACACATGTTCCTTTTTTGGTTGTTATTTCCCTCTTAAAAGTTCCCTATATACATAAACGTTAAATAGTAGAAAGGGGAGTGTTGGTGTGCAGCAGAGTGAATATAACCGCTATAAAACCGAAATTTACCGTATTGGCTGGAGGCTGCAATATCGGGCAAAGAAGATCAAGCGACAAGAGAACAGCTACGATGACAAGCTTGCCGTCCCTTCATTCACAGAATCTTCAGATAACAAAATCGCTGCGGAACAGCTGATCAGTATGCTGTCCCCATACGAGCGATCCATTTTGCAAAAAATCTATTTGGAAGGTTTGACGGAAGCTGAAGTCGCTCGCCAACTCAACATCAGTCAACAGGGGGTGCACAAATGGAAAAGGAAGCTGATTCAGCGCCTATCCCAGATCGCGAATTTTTAAATTTGCTGAACGAGGTCAGAAACAAAGACCCTGAAGCCACGCTTCAACTGATTGAGCTGTACAAGCCGGTCATTCTCCGGCTAAGTCAATTTATACATTTGCCGGCGGAAGATGTGACCTCCGAAATTATTGTTGAGTTTCTGGAATTAATCCATAGCGAAAAGCAAGTTTAATACGCTTGGAATACGTTTACTAGATTATTCAACTGCACCATGCTCCTCACGAGCAGATTGCTGCAAGGAAGGCCGTATTACGATTCATTTGGATCCATTCAGACATAAAGTTGCGTTCTCCGTCATGTTAAGAGGAACGCAGCTTTATTTTTGTTCTGTGTTATCCTAACTCACCTGCCGAAAAGATGGATAGTTATTAAAGACTCTAAACATAATATAGAGGATTCTAATAAGGAGGGAATATAAAAATGTCAGATAAAAGGTTATCGATTGCAGCCTTAGGTGGTGTTCATGAAATTGGTAAGAACATGTATTTCCTGCAATACGCCGATGACATCCTTGTTATCGATTGCGGCTCTAAATTCCCGGATGAGAGTCTGCTTGGCATTGACCTTATCATTCCAGATGTTACTTATTTATTGAATAATGTCGACAAGTTAAGAGCACTGATTGTAACTCATGGGCATGAGGACCACATCGGAGGGATTCCCTACCTGCTCAAACAATTAAATATCCCCATCTATGCCTCCCGTCTGACACTGGGGTTAATTGAGAACAAGCTTAAGGAACATCGTCTGCTCCGCCAAACCAGCCTGCATTGCATTGATGCCGAGTCGAGCCTCACCTTCGGTTCCATTACGACAACCTTTTTTAGTACCAACCACAGCATTCCTGATTGTCTCGGGGTCGTCTTTGATACTCCTGAAGGAACGGTTGTCCATACGGGCGACTTCAAGTTCGATATGACGCCTGTCAATAAACAATATCCGGACATACATAAAATGGCCGACATCGGCAAAAACGGTGTTAAAATTCTGCTCTCCGAGAGTACGAATGCCGAACGCCCTGGATTCACGCCGTCTGAGCAGCTTGTAGGCGCCCATATGGAAGAAGCTTTTCAAAAAGCGGACCGCAGAATATTTGTCTCCACCTTCGCCTCCAATGTGCACCGTCTGCAGCAAATTGTAGATGCTTCTATCCTTACCGGACGTAAGCTCACCTTACTTGGCCGGAGTATGGTAAATGTGGTCTCCGTATCCCAGGAACTGGGTTATTTGAACATCCCGGACGGGATGCTGGTAGAACCTGCGGAAGCTGCGAAGCTTCCTCCAGAACAGATAGCAGTCCTTTGCACAGGTAGTCAAGGGGAGCCCATGGCAGCATTGTCCCGTTTGGCCAACTCCAGCCATAGGCTGATGGAAATTGGAGCCGGGGATACCGTTCTTCTCGCTGCCAATCCGATCCCGGGCAATGAACGTAATGTATCCAGGATTGTTGATAATCTGTATATGCTCGGCGCAAGGGTCATCTACGGATCAAAGAGTGAGCTTCATGTATCCGGGCATGGCAGCCAGGAGGAATTGAAGCTGATGCTTACCCTAATGAAACCTGAATACTTTATTCCGATTCATGGAGAATACCGCATGCTTCATCATCATAGCCTCTTGGCAGAAGCAGTCGGAGTTAAGGAGGACAACATATTTATCTTGAAAAACGGTGAAGTCGTTGAATCCCTGGAAGGGGTTGTCCGTCAATCGGGACGGGTTCCCGCCGGGCAAATATTTGTGGATGGCCTGGGAGTCGGCGACATCGGCAATGTGGTCTTGCGGGACCGCCGCCAATTGTCTGCGGATGGTGTGTTAATCACTGTCATTACCCTTAGCCAAACGGATGGCCGGATGCTGAGCGCCCCTGACACGATATCCCGAGGCTTCATTTATGTACGGAATTCAGACAATCTAATGGAAGAGATCAATCAGTTTATCGCAGCAACCCTGGAGAAAATGAGCAAAGGGGATCTGGGCCAATGGAATATTATGAAGCAGACGCTTAAAGATGCCTTGAGCAAATATCTGTACGACAAAACAAAACGCCGTCCGATGATTCTTCCGATCATTATTGAAGTGTAGTTATGATCACACAGTCATGTGAAAGCTTCAATAGTTCAGGATATAACGAAGGCCCGCGCTCTTTGCGGGCCTTCGTTTTGGTTGTCCTATAAACAACATTATAAGAATAAGCTAAATATAAAGGGGGAGGTCCTGATTAATGTATTTATAGGTTATATTTTTCTTGGGTTGTCACTTTCGGCTCCTATCGGCCCGATTAATGCCGCGCAGCTGGACAAGGGGATTCGCGGAGGCTTCTGGCACGCCTGGGTTGTCGGTCTAGGGGCGATCAGTGCAGATATCATTTATATGCTGCTGGTTTATTTTGGCGTTATCCATTTGCTTGAGGCTCCTTTTGTGAAAGCCTTCTTATGGTTATTCGGTTTCTTTGTTCTGGTCTATACAGGTGTGGAGAGCATCAAAAATGCAGGCGTAATCTCCGCAGCTGAAATGAGAGCAAGCGAAACTTCCCTGTCAAAGTCCTATCTTTCCGGGTTTCTGATGTCTTTATTTAATCCGCTCTCGATTCTGTTCTGGCTCGGGATTTACGGATCCATTCTTGCTAAAGCAGCCAATGAATATCCAATGCAGCAGTTATTAATGTACAGTGGAGCTATCGTAATGGGGATTCTTCTTTGGGATGTATCCATGGCCGCAGCCTCCAGCATCTTTCGCAGAGTGATGACCGCACGGGTCTTAAAGGGAATTTCCGTCTTGTCCGGCCTGTCGCTGGTTGGTTTTGGTTTTTATTTTGGCGTACAGGCTGTTCAGCTGCTGTTCTTCTACTAAAGTTTACTCTTCCGCAGCCTGATGCCTGTAATGCGAAACTTAGGATTGCTGCCTCGCATGGCTTCGTGTTCATTCGATAGTTTATCTTCATGAGCGTTGGCGCCAGCGGAACTGGCTGCTTGTTTCTTCTGAACCCGCTGGACGATCCAATCACTGAGCGCGATCAGCGATAGAATCAGCAGACTGATGTAGAAGCCTGGACGGCTGAGTGCATGAAACAGAGTCCCCGCTGCCGCTGCCCCGATCAGCAGCAACCCGATCCAGCGTTTTACCCCGCTTAACTTGCTTGGCTGTAGCAGCCTGCCTGACGATAACAGGATAAAAGCCCAATTGTACAAGATCATTAGCCCCGCAGCTGTCGTGATATATTCATACACCTTCCCCGGCAACCACAGCGCCATCACGATGGCACCAACTAAACCGGCAGCAATCAGACACAAGGCAAAGAACGGATACTTATCCTTCCATTTCTTTGCAAATAGCCGGGGAGCGTCCCCTTCCTGCGCAAGCGTGATCATCATCGAAGTTATCGCATAAAGCGAGGCAGTCATTGTGGAAAAACCGGCAATAATCAATACTCCGTTAAACAGATGAGGCACAAAAGCAAGATGATCACTGCTGAGCGCCAGCACAAAGGGACTTTCCTTCGGATTAAAGGCGCTTAAGGGAACCATCGTTACGGCAAGCCCAATAGACAAGACGTATACTGTAGTCAATGCCAGCAGCATCACCTTACCTGCTTTCGGTGCCTCTTCGGGTTTTTGGAGCCGGTTGGACATAATGCCGAGTACCTCAATGCCGCCATAGGCATAGAAAGCAAAAATAAAGGCCGACCATAAGCCTATCCCCCCGGCAGGAAACAATGCAGGATAACTGAGCGGGAGTTTAGGGGCATACTTCCCACCCCCTATCCAGCCTGCCAGAAGAGCAGCCGCAATCACCAGGAACATCAGAATTGCCGCTATCTTGATGACAGCCAGCACATTCTCCACCCGGTCAAACCCCTTATTGCCAAAGAAAACAATGCACAAGCTCACGACGCCAAACCCGGCTGCAAAAATCCACATCGGTACGGCCGGAAACCAGAAGCGTGAGAATATAGACAAAGCCGTCAATTGGCTCCCCATAATCAGCAGCTCCGAGAACCAATATACCCAGCCGCTGCCAAACCCGGCCCAGGTTCCGAACGCTTTTTTGGCATAGGATCGAAAAGAGCCCTGCTCCGGGTGTTCTGCCGTCATTTGAGACAAGGCATCAAAGACTACATAGGTTCCAACAGCTGCAAGGATGTAGGCAAACAGCACCGCTGGTCCGCCGATGGAGATCGCCAGACCCGAGCCCAAAAAATACCCTGTACCAATGGTGCCCGCAACTCCCAGCAAACTCAGCTGCCACCATTTCAATTTTTTGTCTTCTTTGGTATTACGGGAAGCTTGGTTCATGAATTTCGTCCTCATCACTTTGGGAATTAGAGAGTTCTCTCCATTCTCTAGATTCCCCTATGTGCTGAATTTCATGAACTCCATTTTTTATTCCGCTCAGCCCTTTGGCATAAAGCCAATAACCTCATTGCCTCCTTTATTATTGTGCACTGATGGTATCTACAATAGACATCTCGCGGATGCGTTTTACTGGGCCTCGTACAGCTAAGACAACGGAGAAAAGGACGATTGCTATTATGATGGAAATTTCTGCAAATGGAATACTCCATTGTTCACCCCAGTGAAAGGTTACCAGCCTTGCGTACAGAAACTTATTCAGCATTAACCCGACAACGCTGCCGCAGATACTTCCTGTGATTGCATAGGTTGAAGCCTCAGCAATAATCATTTTTATTAGCTGCCGATTACTTAGACCGATGGCACGAAATGCGCCATATTGTTTCATGCGAGACGAAACGCTCATTGCAAGACTGTTTACGATATTGAATATGGTAATCAAAGCAATCAAAGCCATAAACCCATAGATAAACAATCCAAAGGAGTAATAAGTGCCTATTACGCTGCGATTGCCTGAGCGTTCATCAGAGAAGATAACCTCTGTACCAACTAATTTATGAATTTCATCGATATCAGCTTCCGTCGCGTTCTTAGACAACTGCAAGTCTATAATCGTATAATCCGTTTGGCCGGTCAGCTGCCGAAAAGCGTTCTCAGAACAGATAATCGTTCCAACATCAGGGGCATTGTTAAAAGGACTGGAAGAAAGCGAGCCCACAATTTTTATATTCGCAGAATGATTTTCTGTGTGTAACGTCACCGTATCTCCAACTTTCACGGTATTCTGCTGTTCAAAAACAATCAGTCCGGTATTGTTCTCGTTTTGAACGGTATCCAAAGAACCCTCCAGCAAATAGTCCTTTGCCCACTCAAATTGGTTCTTTTCATAAGAAATCAGATCAACCTTTTTTTCTTCCCCGTTCACCGTAACTGGCACGTCATAGGCAAACATTCGTCCGTATGCTCGTTTGATCGCCGGATTTTTCTGGAATTTTTCTAACAAGGTGTTGCTGATCGAACCGGTATTGTCAGTGCTGATAATAGATAAATCCGGTGTCCACGGCTTCAACGGTGTAAGTGTATGGTGCATAAAGTCAATCGTGACTGAAAAGGCGAGAAAAAGAATGATACTCAGGGAAAAGGAACCTGCCATCAAAACAAAATTCTTTTTGCTTGCTTTTGCATGATGGAAACCAAGGGCGGTATCAATTTTAATAAATGTAGTATTAGCGGCTTTGCGCACAGGCTGTAAAGAATTTGCATTCCCTGATACAGCTGCTAACGGGGAAACGCTGGCTGCTCTTTTTGCTGGGGAACGAGCAGCCAGAAGAACCGTCAGGATGCCTACACAGATACCGGCCACGATACTTGGTAAGCTTATGCCAAAGGCTGGCATCTCGGCAAAATATTCCGGACTGAGAAAACGAAGTAAGGCGCACAAGATCCAAATGACAACGGCTCCTGTTGAAATGCCAAGCGGAATTGCGAATTTACACCAGCCGAGGGCTTCCTTGCGGACGAATCGCATCACCTGCTTTGGTGTCGCACCGATACAGCGCATCATTCCAAAAAATTCTGTACGCTGTGCGACATTGCTGTTGAGACTGCTTGCAATCATCATAATGCCTGCCAGTAAAACTAATAAAAACAAAACAGCAGCGGAGCTATAGATTTGCATCATAAAAGAATTCCCGCTTTGACCAAGTAAGCCCAGCAGTTTCGTGTTTTCCGAAACCTGTTCGTCTGAAAGTCCAAACTGAGACTTCATATCGGCAATCGTATTGCGTATATTGCTATGAGTAGAAAACTGCACACAAAAGACACTGTTATAATCGGCTGGTTTACCATTCGTGACTCCGGGATACAGGGAACGAAACGCCTTGGTAGTCAAGCTAACCGCATAGGAATCTTCTTTCATTGTTTTAGATGCATTTTTTATAAAGCCGGAGATCGTAAATCTATAACTTGCTCCATCAGGCGCATTGACTGAAATGGCATCTCCGATTTGCAATCCAAGCATCGTCTTTGCATTTTCTGTTATCATGGCCTCATTGTCCTTTTGGGGAAATGTTCCATCCTGAATTTCATCCGTTTGCATTTCTGTTACAAAGCTTTCTTCGCTTCCAAAAACGACCACGTTTTTTCCCGATACAGTATAGCCCTGATCTCCCCTGAAGTTGAGGACACCATACCAAGAATATGCAGTTACTTCCGGCCGTGCAGAAATTAGGTTTGCTTGTTCTTCGTTTATGTTTCGAACCATTACATGCCAATTACCGTCCTCTATACGGGCCTGCATAATTTGGCTGCGTATAAACATATCAGCCATACCGAAAATAGCTGTAACTAAAAACACCGCTAAAACAATGCAGAATACAGACATTCTGTTCTGCCTTTTATGGACTTTGGCTGAGATGGGAACAAGGTCAAGATAACTTTTCATTCTCTTTCCCTCCCAGATCCGTCAGCACACCATCTGAAACACGCAGTACACGGTCTACTGAATTAGTCAGATTATTGTTATGTGTAATCATTAGAATTGTTTGTTGGTAGTGGCGTGATGCCTTAACCAGTAAATCAATCACATCCTGACTGTTTTTGCTGTCCAGATTTCCGGTGGGTTCATCAGCAAGAATCAATTTAGGTCTTGTAATCAGCGCCCGCCCAATTGCAACACGCTGCTGCTGTCCGCCGGATAATTGGCTTGGCAAGTGATGACGGCGTTCTTTCAGTCCTAAAACTTCTAAAATCTCATTCACTGCCGATTGCTCCGGCTTGCGGTAATCCAGAAGAATCGGAAACATAATATTTTGCTCCACAGTCAATTCTGCAACAAGCTGAAAAGACTGAAACACAAAGCCGATATTGCGCCGCCTGAAAATGGTGCGCTGTTCCTCTTTCATCAAAAACAAATCTTTGCCATCCATATAGATATTTCCTGAGGTAGGAGTATCCAAGGCTCCGATACAATTTAACAATGTACTTTTACCTGATCCGGATTCACCGACTACAGCCGCAAACTCTCCCTGCTCCAATGTAAAGGAAACATCCTTTAAGGCATTCACCTGATTTTCACCTTTGCCGTAGGTTTTAGATATATGCTGTACTTTTAAAATTTCCATATTTCAAGTACCTCCTTTCCTGAAAAGAATAACAGGCTCACCTTACAATCGGGTGAATAACAGCTTACGATTCCGTAAGGAAAGAAAGGATAAAAGTAGTTCCCTCATGCAAAGTGCTTTGAACAGAGATAATGCCGCCCTGTCCCTCAACAATGGATTTTGTCAGTGACAGCCCTAATCCAACTCCCTGCGTGTCCAAAGATTTCTTACTGCGGTAAAAGCGCTTGAAGATATGATGTAAATCCTCCGGAGGAATTCCCGAACCATTATCGGATATCAATATGCGGAGCATGGCAGGGGTTCGGTTCCAAGAAATATGGATTTCTCCTCCAGAATCCGTATGATCCAAAGCGTTTTTCACGATATTCGCAATCGCTTCGCTCGTCCATTGCTTATCACAAATGATCGTTTCTTCCGAGGATTCGTCTATAATAATTTCTTTTCCCTCACTGGATGCCCGTGTTGTTAATTCACCGATAGCCTGTAAAACCAATTCTGATATACGACAGCTTTCCTTTTCAAAGACAATGCTGCCGGCGTCTAAGCGGGTAATTTTCAGCATGGCTTGAATAAGCTGTTGCATACGCCTTAGCGCCAACCCTGTCTTTTCAGAATACTCTATGACAGTTTTAATATGATCGGGTTCATCGGAAATGATTTCGTGATACATGGTAAGAGCGGCAAGTGGTGTTTTCAGCTGATGCGATATATCTGAAATTGTATTTTTCAAAAACTTTTTTGCTTTCTGCCCAGCTTCATTTTCCGACTGTAATCTCGTAGCAAGTTGGTCTAAAGAAGCAAAGAGACGGTAGAGCGTCCCCTCACTCATTTGAGGCATGCGGCAAGAAAAATCCCCCTCAGTAAAGCGGGTAATCACCTTTGCCGCTCGCTGATAAAGCTGCTCCCTTTTCCATAAGAAAATAAATGTCCCACCAAAAAGTAATATAGATAGAAACGCTCCTGCAGGCAGCATGAAATACCCTGATATCCGCTGAAACTCAGCAATAAAGGGTAAAAATCTTATAGAGGTATGTTCTGTTATACCAATACTAACAAGCAAAGCCGTTCCCTCTTGGCTACTGACGGTATTTGTAACTGCTTTGGCAATCACATCTTTCGAAATGCCCTGTTCTAAAAGAGAAGTTACAATTGCTTTATCATGTGATAAGAATAAATTCTGTATGGCCTTTTCCTGTACTGCGATTAATCCCATGCCGGAAAGAAAAATCAGCAAAGAAAAAGAAAAAAGAAAGATAATATAATATTTTATTTGGTTGTCACGAAAAAGGTTCATACAGATACCTCGTTCCATTGATAGCCGAATCCACGAATCGTTATTAAATGCTCAGGGTGAGATGGATCAACCTCAATTTTTTCACGAAGCCGCCGTACATAAACGGAAAGCGTATTATCGTCCACAAAGTCCCCTGAACTGTCCCATAGCTCATTCAAAATATTGTTGCGGGTTGTTACCCTGTTAGCATTTCTTATTAACAAGCATATCAGACGGTATTCTACACTTGTTAAATCCAGAGTTCTTCCTTTCAACTGAACACGGCTTCCCAAAAAATCGATTGAAACATCGCCACACTCGATAACAGCATGATTATTTTGGTTTAATACGCTGGTTCGACGCAATAAAGCCCGAATTCGGGAACATAATTCACCTAGCTTAAACGGCTTTGTTACATAATCATCCCCGCCACTGTCCAGACCCCGAATGACATTCACTTCTTCATCAGAGGCGGTTAGAAATATAATAGGAATCTGATTTCCTTGTTTCCGCACTTTTTCACAAATTTCAAAGCCTGTTCCGTCCGGTAAAGTTACATCAAAAATCAATAAATCATATGTATTGATCTTGGGCAGGAGGCTTATAGTTTCTTTTTTGGTACGGACGATATCAACTTCAAAGCCGTTACGTTTTAAAGAGTACTTCAATCCATCCACTAAGCTAATATCATCTTCTAAAAGTAAAATTTTATTATTCATTACTCCTCCTCCGGTGATTCTTCCCGATCAGTGTAAAACCCATGCACCCCAAAGTTGTACAGAAGTTGCATAACCGGTCTGCTGTTGACGGTGTAAACATAGCTTTTTACACCGAGTTTATCCAGTGTTGGAATTAAATTGGAGTTGAAAAACGCGCGAGAAACAGGCATGGCGACAGTTGTGGAAATGTTTGTCTTTCACAAACTCTACAACACTTTCTGCGGAGGCGCTAGTTTTATTGAGTGAATAAATCTTATTAGGAAAGGGGTAGCAGCTTATGGAAAAACATGAAGGCGGTTCATGCCGGACATGTCTGTCCTCTGAATTCGAATGTATGGCTATTTGCAGTTTTTAATCGCACCTAAATACCCACAGCCGCCATCCCAGCAAGTACCTTTTCCCCTCTCGCCTCCATATCCCTGCCGCTGAACTTTTGTAGCGGCAGTTCGGAAACGATATTCCCATCCTTCGTAAACAGAACCCTGTCAGCCCTGGCCGCGACTTTCGCGTCGTGGGTCACAAGCAATATGGCTGTGCCCTCTTTGTTGATGTCCACCAGCAGCCCCATGATTTCCTCCGCCGACTTTGAGTTGATCGCGCCGGTCGGCTCGTCGGCAAAGAGAATCTCCGGTGCATTCATCAGGGCGCGGCAGATACCGGCCCGCTGGAGCTGGCCGCCCGAAACCTCCGTGGTATCCCTGCTTTCAAGCCCGGCAATCCCTGTTTTCTTCATCAGGGCTTTCGCCTTTTGCGTGAGTTTCGCTATATCCCTTTTGCCCTCATGCGCGGCGGGGAGGATGATATTATCCAAAAGATTCAAGTTTTTCAGCATAGTGGGCTGCTGAAAGACAAAGCCCATTTTTGTCCGGCGAACATCCGCAAGCGCGTTTTCGCGGAGTTTAGATAGTTCGGTATCGCCAAATTTCACCGCCCCTCCTGTAATCTCGTCCATGCCACTGAGCGCGAACAGCAGTGTGGATTTCCCCGAACCCGACGGCCCCATCACGGCAACAAACTCGCCTTTTGCTATTTCCACGTTTACTCCGTTCAGCGCCTTTACCTGCTCCTTTCCCTTGCCAAAGGTTTTCACGATGTTTTTCCCTGTAATGATGTTATTCATATTGTTAAGCCTCCTTAATATGTTCGGAAATCTTTAATGACTGGATGCCGGAAACGCCCAGCATGGTGGCGGCGACAACGCAACCCGTAATCAGCAGAGGCGAAACGAGGTAGACAAACCACGGGTTTACCGCAAAATGGAAGGTTGTTGCGCCAAAGGAAGAAACGATTGCTACGCCGACAAGCTCTCCCAGCGTGTTCGCCAGAATCGTGCCGATGATTACGGCAAGTAGAAGCACAGTGATGGAGCGCGTAAGATACTGCCCGCGAATATCCGCACCGGTGAAGCCCATTGATTTCAGTATGGCGATAGGATAACGGTCTTTCGCCACCAGCATTTTCATAAACAGCACCGTGACCAGTAGTGTGAGCAGGACGGTTGCCCCGATAGCGACAGCGGAAGCCATTTTGATGGCGTCCCGTATAGAGCCGAGCATCTGCCCAATGCTTTCGTCGATACCGGTAACCTTGGCGAAAGGGAACTGTTCCCTGTACTGTGATATTGCCGCCTTTACACTCTGGCGGTCACGGAACGTGACCGCCAGACCGACGCTCAAAACATCTCCGTTATTTGCCTCAAAACTGGCTTGCGCCGTTCGGCCACCGTTGGTGACATCAGAGTAAATCCCACAGACCGTCAGGTGCTTTTCCGCGCCGTCAACGATTAAAATGATTTCATCCCCAACTGTTTTTTCAAGGTCTTTGGCATTGAGGACGGAGAGAGCGAGTTCCGATTCCGATTGCGGCGCACGGCCCTTGGAGTAGGTGATAGGAAAGGCGGAATAGTCACCAAATGCCACCCGCAGCTTCTCCATCGTTCCGTCGTCCGCTTTCCGGTCTAACATCATGCCGGTGAACAAAGCATACTTTTCAACATTCTTATCCTCCGCCAGCACATCAGCAACTTCCGCCGCCTTCCCCAGAACGTCCTCCACCTGTGTCCGCATCACCCCGATATTAACGTCGGAAATTCCCATGCCCATGTAGGTGATGAAGCTTTCCGCAGAAATGGTGCTGCTGATATTTTGCGGCACAATCATAATGAATGAGGAAATGACCAGCACCATCAGCATGGTGAGATACAGCTTTTTCCGGGAAAGAACATCCTTGATTCCAAGAAAGATATTCCGGGAAAAGAGCCTGTTATTACTCAGCCGGAAATTTCTGGCCGATCTCGATTTTTCCTGCGACGCGCCGAACCGCACCGCCTGCGCCGCAGATATTTTACGGAAGCGCCGCAACATGCCGTTCACATACAGCATGACAACCCCGCAGATTACCGTCGCCCCCAAAAGTCCGCAGAGCAAGCCGGGTAACGGGCTGCCGCTTTCGCCCATGTACAGGCGGATGTTTTGCATGAAAGGCGTTTGGAGCGGCAGGGAGGCCAGAAAGCCCAGCGCGCAGGCCGCCCCCGCGATAGCGCCGTATTTCGCAAGGTAGAGCTTTTTAATCTGCGATACCCGCATCCCAACGGCCTTCAGTACGCCTATTTCCTTATAATCCTCTTCGATTTTAGCCAGTAGCGTAAAGCGGATGCACAAAAACGCCACGATGATGACAAGGACGCCTATCAACACCAGCACGGCAATCATGATGCCGTCCGTAATGCCGTTTATCATCTTCACTTGAGTGTAAGTGATAGCGGGCGGACCGTTTGCCGGAAGCCCCGCATCGAGATAGGTTGCCTCGAAAGCCGGGAAGGAAACGTCCTCTGCCAGCCGGAACTCAATAAGGTTTTCTAACTGTCCGAACTCACGGACTCTTTCAAAATCCGCTTGACTCACAAGGAACCGCTTGGAGCTTACCATCGCCGCGTTCATGATAGAATCCCGTAAAAACCCCGCGACGGTAAAGGAAATGCCGTGGATTGTCACCGTATCGCCAAGTGCCGCGTTTCCTTCCTGCATGTAATAGATGGGGACATAGATTTCGCCGTCGGCGGGATGGATGACTTCACCGTTTAAGTTAAGCAGGAAGTCGAATTTCTCGCCCTGCACTGAAAGGCCGTTGTCCTGTATGCTTCCGGCAAGGGAATCGTCCCCGATGACAATGTCCGCGCCCTCGATGTTGAGGAACTCCAACACCTGATAATCCTCTACGTTGTCATTAACATCCGCGAAGCTCCGCAACTGTTCCAAATCTACGTCGCCTGTGTGCATCTGCATGAAATGAGGCGACTTTGCCGAAAGAAGCATATTGTCGATACCGCCGAACAGGTTTACTGTCAGCGATGCGGCCAAAGCGGTCAGCATGGCGGCAACGAGGATAAACGCCGTAATCGTCGCGGTAATCAGCTTACTTTTGCGTATATCGTTTTTGATAATTTTTTGATACATATTCATCCCTCCGTCTTTCTGTGTCCTGAAACTTTTGGAAATCTCAGGACAAACATCTTTGTATAAGGAGAGGGTGCGTCCAATACGAAAACCTCGCCGGAATGCTGTTCTATCACCTTTTTCACAATGGCAAGCCCAAGTCCTGTTCCACTGCTGGTACTTCTTGAATCACTGCCGGAAACAAAAGGCTCGAACAGATTCCCGGCGATGGCCTCCGGGATAGCCGCTCCGTTATCGGCAATTTGTAACTCAATACAGCCGGGTTCATCCGTCAGCCCCACGGACAATAGGCTGCCCACCGGGTTATGGCGGATTGCGTTTGTCAGCAGATTGCCAATAGCACGGTTGGTTTCCAACGAATCCGCCATGTAAAATACTGGTTTGTCCGGCAACCGCAGCTCCAATTTCATCTGCCTGCTTTCGATTTCACCAAACAAAGTGGCGCAAGATACGCGAAGCAGCTCTACAAGGTCAACCTTCGCAAAATTCATCCGGTATTGCGGCGTACCCAGCTTGGAATAGGAAAGCAACTGGTCAATCAATTGGTTCATCTGCCCGGATTTCGCTTTAATCGCCAGATGGTATTCCCGCTGTTTGTCCGGCTCCTCCACCATACCGCTTGCCAAGGCTTGCGCGTATCCGGAAATCGTTGTCATGGGGGTTTTCAAGTCATGGGCAATGTGCGAGAAAAGCCGCATCCTCTCATTTTCCATTGTCATTCGCTTTTCTTCGGAGTCTTTCAGCTTTCGTGCCATAAAATTGAAAGCATCCCGCATTTCCCCAAATTCCGTTTCTGTTTCAAAGTCCAGCGTAGTGTCTAAATGACCGGCCGTAACCTCCTTGAAACCTTCTTCCATTTTCTGTACAGGCTCCATGATTTTCCTGTTGATTCCGCGCCCAAAAAGGACAATCCCAATAAAATATATCGCAACTGTGATAAGATTCCAGATAACTGAAAGCGTGATTTGAAGGGTTTCCGTCCCCTCGGCCAGAGGGGAAGACGCCAGTTCCGAGAAGTTCATCCCGTTATTCAATGTAAACAGACTGAATAAAAACTCCAATACCAGAAGCGTCAGTGCAATTCCGATGGTATAGCCTATGAATCTGCGCATGATGACACTTTTGAAACTACGCTTTTTCTTCATGTACGCACCTCCAGACGATACCCTAATCCCCGGACGGTTCCGATGGATACCGCACCGTCACCAGGAAGTTTGCCGCGCAGCTTGCTGATGGCGACCATCACCGTATTGTCGTCCACGATGGCTGCCTCCTGCCATGCAGCTTCATAAATCTGCTGTTTGGTGTATACGCGTCCGGGACTTTGCATAAACAGCTTCATCATGTTAAATTCCGTGGCGGTAAGAGGGATTGTCCCGCTGCCAAAGCTAAGTGTGCAAGCGGAAACATCCATACACAGTTCGCCTGCCGTCAGTAAAGCCGCTTCGGAATCCGCCGCACCTCCGTCATAGCGTCGTAATTGAGCTTTGATTCGGGCTGTGACCTCCAAAGGGTCAAAAGGCTTTGTAACATAATCGTCCGCACCAAGGTCAAGCCCCAATATTTTCTCATGATTTTCCGTTTTAGCGCTCACGATAATAATGGGAAGATTGCTGCGTTCTCTCAAACCTTTGATAAGCTGATAGCCGTCAAGCTCCGGCATCATAATGTCGATGACAGCCAAATCAATCCGTGCGGACGCAGCCTGTTTAAGCGCCTCCAATCCATTTTCAGCCTGTATCACGGAATAGCCGTCCTTTTCTATATACAACCGCAGAAGCTCACGAATTTCCTTCTCGTCATCTACAATCAGAATAGTTTTGTTCATGGTTTCACCTCTCTTCTTGCTCATCATACCTTCGGGCCGTAAGTTCATTATAGTTGTCCTACCTTTCAGTTAAACATGGTTAACCTTAACATTACCTTAACATTGCTCCTGCAATCCGGCTGTCAATGCTGAGCATTGTGCCGGGAACGAAAATACAGCAACTTTGTGGGGCGAGGCATTGGAGCATAAGTTCCTGCGCATCTACTACGCCGTGTTATGGAACACCTGAATAAGCTGGACTCAGAAGCATAACCACATTTTATTTTGAATAATTCACACGGCGGCGCAAAAAAAATTTATTCGTTCCATTCTGTTCAAAAGCCATGAAATGGCTGCGGAAATCCGGGGACAAAGGCGACCGCTACCGCTTTTCCACAATCAGTCCGTCCACTCCGCTGTTTAAACGGAAATTGTTTCGACAATCTTAAAAAACAGCAAAAAATCGCCCTTTTAGTAAAATGGAGGTACCACCCAACCATCTCAAAAAGGAGCGATTTCTTTGTACATTCAATATACCATGGATCAACTTTGCTTACCAATGGACTTAAAGAAGACGATCCCCCTCAAAGTATATAAGGAAACCTTAGAGAGTGGATATGAAGTTCGGCAGCCAATGACCAAAAACAAAGAGCAGCGACTCTCCAGTAACGGGAGAAGCGCGGCTCTGTTGTTTTTTACGGTCATTTTTAATCACAGAACTGTCCCATTCGCCGGAAACTCCACTTATGGGACAGCCCCTAAAACATATAAATTCTCTAGAGTAAAGGGCTGGGTTCAAAACCAGCCCCTCCGGGTAGAAGGGCCACCCAACTGGTGACCCGAACCCCCACAGAACCCGGCGTGCGGATTTCCCGCACCGGGCTCTTCAGAACTGGTTTTACAGCATCGCGTATGTCTTCAACCGTTGATATGGGATGAAGATTTTCGGTCGCATCAGTGGAAACAATGAACGTAGTCGCTGGTATTCCTTCCAAGTCACGTAGCTCTTCCGGCTTCGTCTACTGAGTACCTTCCGCCAATAGGTGACGGCTGTGGCGTACACTTTACTCAGACACCTCATGTTGCCTGCCATTCCATAGTAAGCGTAATGTCCTTGCAACATTTGGTTAATCTTCTTTGCCTGTACCTCCAGCGGTTCATGCTGCATTCTTCTCATGGTTTCCTGCACGTTTCCCATACTTCGCTTCAGTCGCTTCTTCTCTGTCTTTCTGCCCACCATGAAATTCCCTTGCCGGTTTCGCGTACAGTAATGCGTAAACCCTAGAAAGTAGAGCGTATCCGGCTTCTTCTTCCCTTTTCTTTGGCTATGTTTGCTCGCAAATCTCCCAAACTCGATTAATCTGGTTTTGCTCGGTTCCAACTCCAGCTTGAACTTATGAAGCCGATTTACCAGCGCTTCCTGAAAACGGATGGCGTCGCTTCGGTATTGAAAACATACGATAAAGTCGTCGATATACCGAATTAGATAGGCTTCGCCTCTAAGCCGCGGCTTAACTGCCTTCTCAAACCATAAGTCCAGCACATAGTGCAGGTACACATTGCTTAAAAGCACACTAATGGAGCCGCCCTGCGGCGTACCTTCTTCACTGGCGTGGACTTTCCCGTCTTCCAATACGCCAACTTTGAGCCAGCGCTGGATCAGCCGGAGGATTCGCGGATCACCCATGCGATGTTCCACAAATTTCATCATCCACTCATGATCCAGGCTGCCGAAGAAATTCTTTAAATCGGCTTCGAATACCCAACCCACCTTTTCTCCGGCTATGATCTCATTCAGTGTTGCTAACGCGTTGTGCTGCCCTCTGCCCGGTCTGCCTCCAAATGAACAATTTAGAAAATCTTGCTCATAGATAGCGGTTAGTATCTCTGCTGTGCACCGTTGTAAAGCTCGGTCTGCCACGGCCGGGACACCTAACGGACGTTTCTCCTTCTTTCCAGGCTTCGGTATCCAGACTCTTCTTACGGCTGGCGGTTGGTAGCCTTTCCGGTGTATGGACGTGAGCATTTCTTCTGCCCACACCTCGAAGCTTTTCACAGCCTCGTCTCGGGTAACCCCATCCACACCGGGAGCCGTTCGTCTGGGAATATGCTGCAGACAGTCTTGTAGCCGTTCTTTAGAGATGTGGTGGGTAAGCGAAGTGAACTGAAGTTTCGTATCTTCTCGTGCTTTTGCTGCTATTCTTTCCAATCCTGTTGTCATGGCTAGGTTCTTCCTTCCGTTGTATGAAGGCCTGTGTCCTCCCGTTGTATGGAGCCCATGTTGCCTTAGAAAGATTCCATTTCTGCTGACCGCTTCCCCATGTAGCAGGCTCTCCCTGCCTCGGAGTACTATCCGTCAGTAAGACTTCCGGCAAGTCTTTGAGCCTCCCTTGCTTTGTAGGCTTGTTCGGCTCTACCAAAAAAAAAATTGGAACTGCCGGATCTCCCTTGTTCCCAAGAAACCCTTGGACAGCATGCTGTAGGTACGAACCCCGGAAGCCCCGGTCACCCTCTTGCCCTATCGATGATGCCGGTTCTGCCTTCTCCACAGAGAAATAGGATCGGCTGCTTCAACCACGTTTGATTTCGGGGCTAATTATCCTCTTCACTTGATTCCGGCCTACTGTCTCCCTGTCTACGCTTCGCCGTACATGTTACCATGCACCACGCAAGACTCGGTACAGGACTGCTGGCTAGGCTTTGTCCTGATCACCATTTCAGGCGATACGTGTTTCTTGAACTTGCAAGGCGCAATCCTCATCAAACCGTACGTGAGGTTTTCCCTCATACGGCTTTCCGATGTTCGTCATTCATGGGCATGCAGGTTACAACAGCGTTTTTAGTCCATATTGCATGGCTAAGTATTTGACCTCCGACCGTGATCCCCTCCATCTTCTGCGTTGTCTTTTCTTGGCGTACCACCGGTTTAATCGCTGCAAAGTATACCAATCCAACTTGGCTAACCTCTTTTGACTGTAGTTCGTGTAGTAATAGTTTCTCCATCCTTGAATCTTTGGATTGAGCCATTCTACATGTTCCGCGAACGATCTCGAACGCATGCTGGGTGGTGACAGTCTTTCCTTGACTACCCCTCGAATACGCTCCTCCGCCTTTTTCGTTAGCCACTGCTGCGTGGTGGTGTACACCTTGCCTTGGGAGGTTTCTGCTTTGGTTTTCCGGTGATGCATCCCTAAGAAGTCGAATCCTTCGTCTCCTGTCCACAGTCCTACAATGCGGGTTTTGGTCGGGTGTAGGGTCAACTCCAGACGCTCCATAATTTTACGTATAAGTTCATACGCATGGTCGGCGTCCTTCTTGGTTTTGCAGACCACCACAAGATCATCTGCATACCTCGTGAGTTCACCTATTCCGCTCCCGTGTTTCTCCCACAGTCGGTCGAAATAGTTCAGATAGATATTCGCCAAAAGCGGTGAAATGACTCCACCCTGCGGTGTTCCTAAATCGGAACGCCTTACGGTTCCTTCTTCCATGACTCCCGCCTGAAGCCACTTCCGTATTAACTTCAGGGTCCGCCTGTCATTGATACGCATCTGTACTAATTTCATAAGCTTCTCTTGATTAATATTGTCGAAATAGCCTTGGATATCCACATCGACTACCCAATTTCCTTTGCGGTTGCAGGCTTTCCGGATTCGTTCCAGCGCTCCTTTTGCACTTCGCTTCGGGCGAAATCCGAAGGATACTTCCTCAAAATCCGCTTCAAAGATGGGTTCAATCACGAGTTTCGTTGCCATCTGTAGGACTCGGTCGCGCACGGTGGGTATGCCCAGCGGCCTTGGCTTCCCATCCTTCTTCGGGATATAGTGTCGCCGTACGGGCTGCGGGTGGTAGGTGCCTTCTTTCAATTCTCGCTCACAGTCCTTGAGGAATCTCGTTTCTCCTTGTTCCTCGATATCTGCTAGCGTCACGGCATCTACTCCTGCGGCTCCCTTGTTGGCTTTTACTCGTTTCCACGCTTCACACAGGATGTCCCACCGGTAGACTTTGTCATATAGTGCATGGAATTTACGCTTGTTGTTCTCCTTGGCCGCATGACCTAGCTTTTCTTGGAGTTCTTGAACTTTTTCCTTGGGTGTCGTTAGCCGTTTGGCATTCACTCACTCGTACCTCCTCCAAAAGCATAAACAAAGCAGGGCTCCTTCCCTCCCTAAGGTTATGTTGTCCTTAGGTTCTTCGGTACTATGAGCCCCTCGGACTCCCTTCCTGCAGACGATTCACTTCGTCTTTTGGACTTATAGAATGCCTCTTTACGGTTTCCTAAAAAAAAAATCCCGTGCAGGGGAGGGTCTCCCCAGTTCACTGCACGATCTTTCAGCCCATGCCGTTCCCTATACGCCGGAGGGTTCTTCGCTGCTGCTCCAAGTTCTGTACAGCTTCCTTGGCCTTCGTCCAAAGACACGAGACTCGGCTCCCTCTCTTCCCCTTTGCAGGGCCTTTTTGACGACGCGGCAGGATTCACTTGATGTTGCGGCCTGGGGTGTTGCTCGCCCTGCCTCTGACCGGACTTTTGTCGATGCGCTTTTACACACAGATTTCGCCATATGCAAGCATCCTAGCTACCAAGGTGGCTTGGTCCCTCCTTGGGTTGGACTTTCACCAACTAGATCATGCGTGCTTCTGGGCACGCTATCTTTTTAAAAAATCCGCCTCTCCCGAGGCGGCTCCTGCTTCTTGCTCATCCACCCTTGATTTCACCCGTCACATTCACTGCTCATACTTATCCTTGTTTCACTGCGCGATCTGCTCGCGGATGTTCGCAAGGATTTTCTTCTCCAGCCTCGACACCTGGACCTGCGAGATGCCAAGGCGGCTGGCGACTTCGGATTGCGTCTGGTCGCGGTAGTAGCGCAGATAGACGATCAGGCGCTCGCGTTCGGTCAAGGCCCCAATGGCCTCGTTCAGCGCAAGCTTGTCGAACCAGCGCTCCTGCGTTTCGTCAGCGATCTGGTCGATCAGGGTGATCGGGTCGCCGTCGTTCTCGAAGACAGTCTCGTGGATCGAGGTCGGCGGCTTGTTGGCCTCCTGGGCGAAGACGATTTCTTCAGGCGTCACGCCCAGCGCCTCCGCGACCTCGCCGATGGTCGGCAGGCGGTCCAATGTCTTGGACATTTCATCCTTCATCTTGCGTACCTTGTTCGCCATCTCCTTCAGCGAACGGCTGACCTTCAGGGTGCCGTCGTCGCGCAGGAAACGCTGGATCTCGCCGATGATCATCGGCACCGCGTAGGTGGAGAACTTGACCTCATAGCTGAGGTCGAATTTATCTACGGACTTCAGCAGTCCGATACAGCCGATCTGGAACAAATCATCAGGCTCATACCCGCGGTTCATAAACCGCTGCACCACCGACCAGACGAGGCGGATATTGCAGCTTACAAGCGTGTCGCGGGCCAGATTATCTCCAGCCTGACTGAGCGCGATAAGACGTTTGACCTCCGCATCGTCCAAATAGGTCGGCGGAGCTTTTTTTGACTCTGCATCCATGGCTCCAACCCCTAATTGTATAAAGCTTTTTTCGAGACGATGGTTTTCTTCATTGCGATGGAAGTACCGCGTCCCGGTTCACTTGTAACTTCGAATTCGTCCATAAAATTCTCCATAATCGTAAAACCCATACCTGACCGCTCCAGCTCTGGCTTGGAGGTGTACAGCGGCTGCTGCGCCAGCTCCAAATCCTCAATCCCGCGTCCCTGATCCTCTATGGTCAGACGCACGGTTTCGTTCTCAATCGATGCGGAGATGCTGACAATCCCTTCAGGGTCACTGTCATATCCATGAATAATGCAGTTCGTCACTGCCTCCGAAACGACTGTCTTCAGATCATTCAGCTCTTCCATTGTGGGATCGAGCCGGGAGACGAAGGCTGCCACCACCACACGTGCGAACGATTCGTTCTCCGACAGGGCAGCAAACTGCACACTCATGAAGTTACCAGCTTCACTCTTTGTCATAACGCAACCTCCAAATCCGAGAGTGCAGCGCTCTCGTCGTCATATAGGGACATGATTTTGAACAGGCCCGACATTTCCAGCAGCCGCTTCACAGGTGCGGTGGCATCGCAGACTGCCATTTTGCCGCCTTTGCTGCGAATCAGCTTGTACCTCCCGAGAATGACTCCTAAGCCCGAGCTGTCCATAAACTGCAGGTCCTTCAGGCTGAGGATCATATGCTCGACCTGGCCGCGCATAATCGCTTCATCCATTTCCATACGTACATAATCGGCTGCGTGATGGTCCAGCTCTCCAAATAAACGGACAATCAGCACACCCCGGTGATGCTCCATCTCCACATGAGAATTCATGCCTGCCACTCTCCTCTTCGTTGCTTTCAAAACCGCCCTGAAACTAAATGTTTTCCCCTTCAAGGACAAGGTTTTCTACATGGCAATTGAGGATTCCTGCCCCACGACAAAACTAGAAGAAAACCCCTATGAATCTACAGGAGACTCATGAGCAATCTACAAAATACCAGAAATTAATCAATCGTGAACAGCGAACCCGTCGTCCGCTTGAACAGCTTCCACCAGCCCGCCTTCGCCACATCTTCGCCTGCCTTGAGCTCGTATTCCTTAATTACATTCGTCCCTTGATAAACTACCAGCTTACCTATGATCTGATCTGCAGCTACAGGAGCTTTGAGGTTTGCCGGCAGTACCAGCTCATGGCGGATGCCTTCCTGGGTGATGCCTTTCTTCAGCAGGACACTGTAGGTTTCCTCCGCGGTCAGCGGCAGCTCCGTTTTCACACCCTTCTCAATCTTTAGGGTACCGATAGCGTCGCCCTTTTTGTGAATGGTGTGCATTTTATATTGAGAAAAGAGATAATCGAACATCCCCGATACTTCGCTGTTGCGCGTCTTGGTGTTCGGTTCGCCCAGCACGACCGCAACAGCACGCAGTCCGTCTCTGGCCGCAGTCGCGGACAGGCAGAACTTGGCTTCGGAGGTATAACCCGTTTTCAGTCCGTCGGCTCCTGTATAGAAACGGACCAGCTTGTTCGTATTTACCAGCCAGAACGGCTTCGCCGAATCCTTGCGCAGATAATCCTGATAGGAGCCGGTATATTTGATGATCCGCTCATGCTTCAGCAGCTCCCGGCTGATCACGGCAATGTCATTCGCTGAAGAATAATGGTTCTGCGCCGGCAGACCGTTGCAGTTGGCAAAATGTGTGTCCTTCAGGCCCAGCTCTTCAGCTTTGCTGTTCATCAGATCCACAAATGCACTCTCCGAACCGGCGATTTTCTCCGCCATTGCCACCGATGCGTCATTGCCTGAGGCCATTGCGATGCCTTTCAGCATCTCGTCTACCGTCATTTCTTCACCAGGCTCCAGAAATATCTGCGAACCGCCCATGGATGCCGCGTATTCACTGGTCCGTACCTTATCGGTCAATTGCAGTCTTCCTTCGTCAAGTGCCTCGACGGTGAGCAGCATTGTCATAATTTTCGTAATGCTTGCCGGAGGCAGCTTATCATGGCTGTTCTTCTCATAGATTACCGTGCCGGTGCCCGCATCCATCAGGATGGCGGAACGTGCACCCGGCGCAAGGTCAATAGCGGCGGCAGTGCTGCCGGTACCTTTGGCTTTTTCCTCTGCATACGCCCCCGAGGACGCTCCCAGAACCGATACAGCAATACACAGCACTAACATAACATAACGCATTCTTCTCACAATGGTTCCCCTCCTGAACATTAACCTTCAATTCATAGGTACTGTGTTCCAGTTTGGTCAGAAAGGCTGAAAATTATTCCATTTATCCGCAAAAATGCTCTATAAAATAAAGACCACCCGCTTCCGGATGGCCTCACTATCTTGCTCTATGCGGTTAATACAAGTGGCAGGAAACCTGGTGCCCTGATTCCAGCTCGCGCAGCACTGGTTCTTCGGTCCGGCATCTGTCCGTTGCATGCGGACAGCGGGGATGGAAGGCACAGCCGCTTGGCGGAGTTTCCGGGTTCGGCACATCGCCGCTCAGGACAATCCGCTGCTTCTTCAGCGCCGGATTCGGCACCGGCACTGCGGACATCAGCGCTTGTGTATACGGATGGAGCGGCTTCGCGAATAACGTCTTTGTGGGCGCAAGCTCAACGATCCGCCCCAGGTACATGACGGCCACACGGTCGCTGATAAATTTCACGACCGACAGGTCATGGGAGATGAACATATAGGTCAGGCCAAACTGCTCCTGCAGATCCTGCATCAGATTCAGCACCTGGGCCTGGATCGATACATCCAATGCAGATACCGGCTCGTCGCAGACGATGAACTTGGGGTTCAGTGCCAGCGCCCGGGCGATTCCGATCCGCTGCCGCTGGCCTCCGGAGAATTCATGCGGAAAACGGTGCGCCTGATAAGGGGAAAGTCCCACAACCTCCATCAAGTGTTCAACCCGGCTCTTCAGTTCATTTCCTGCTGCCTGTTCATGCGTGCGCATGGGCTCCTCCAGAATACGCTGCACGGTCCAGCGCGGGTCCAGCGAAGCATACGGGTCCTGGAACACCATCTGCATATCGGTGCGGAAGCGGCGCAGCTGCTCGGTACCCAGGCTGCGCACATCTGTGCCGTTGAAGAGGATCTCGCCCTCACTCGGTTCGATCAGGCGCAGGATGGCCCGCCCTGTAGTGGACTTACCGCAGCCGGACTCCCCCACTACGGCTAGGGTCTCTCCTTGTTCTACCGATAACGTAATGCCGTCAACGGCTTTCACGGCACCTACTTGCTTGGAGAAGAACCCTTTGCGGATCGGATAATGTTTCTTAAGATTGCGGACTTCCAGAATTGTACTCATGATATTCCCTCCTGCTGCAGCAGACACCGGCAAGTGTGTCCCGGCTGAATCTCAAGCAGCTCCGGGCGTTCTTCCCAACAGCGCTGAACCACCATCGGGCAACGGGGAGCGAACCGGCAGCCGGGCGGCAGATTGGCCGGGTTCGGCACCTGACCCGGAATCGAGCTCAGACGGTCATTGTCTCCCGCGAGCTGAGGCAGCGAAGCCAGCAGCCCTTGGGTATACGGATGCA
The DNA here is from genome assembly GCF_038002865.1 of Paenibacillus sp. FSL H3-0321. Classification (NCBI taxonomy): domain Bacteria; kingdom Bacillati; phylum Bacillota; class Bacilli; order Caryophanales; family Paenibacillaceae; genus Paenibacillus; species Paenibacillus sp. FSL H3-0321. Next base: position 1,632,968 of record NZ_JBBODH010000001.1, read on the forward strand.
GCGGATTGTTATAGAGCGTCGCCACATCTGTTTCTTCCACAATCTGTCCTGCATACATAATGACCACTCTGTCGCACATCTCTGCAACCACCCCAAGATCATGGGTAATCATCAGGATGGACATGCCCTCGTTCTTCTGTAAATCACGCATAAGATCGAGAATCTGCGCCTGGATCGTGACGTCCAGTGCCGTGGTCGGCTCATCTGCAATCAGCAGTTGAGGGTTACAGACCATCGCCATGGCGATCATCACGCGCTGGCGCATACCGCCGGAGAGCTGGTGTGCATACTGCTCGGCAATCTTCTCCGGACGGGGAATGCCGACCTTTCGCAGCATCTCAACCGCACGCTCATTCGCTTCCTTCTTACCCAGCTTCAGGTGAAAGCGGGCAGACTCGGAAATCTGCCGGCCGATCTTGAATACCGGATTGAGCGAGGTCATCGGCTCCTGAAAAATCATCGCAATCCGGTTGCCCCGGATATTGCGTACTTCCTTCGCCGGCATTTCCAGCATATTCTTGCCTTCAAAACGGATTTGCCCGGCGGCGATCCGGCTAATCCGCTTGGGCAGGAGCTGCATAATCGACAGCGAGGTTATGCTTTTGCCGCAGCCGGATTCACCGACAATACCCAGCGTCTCGCCTTTGCGCACTGACAGACTGATGCCGTCCACCGCGCGGACTGTGCCCGCAGCGCTTACGAATTCGGTGCATAAACCCGATACTTCCAGCAGTTCTGTCATCGTTTCCCCTCCGTTACGTTTATCTTTGCGTGTCTTCTTCCACGCCCAGGTATTTAAGCGCAGTCAAGGCATAAACCTTGGCGCATTGAATGATCTGCCAGACTGGCGCTTTTTCATTGAAATTATGAATGGTGGACAGCTCGGCCGGGCCGTATTGCAGCACCGGAATGTTATGAGTGCGGAAATGGCGCGCATCGCTGGATGCCCATTGAAGCACACCGTAAGCCTCTTCTCCACTCACTTCGCAAATGCTCTCAACGAGATCGCTGACGACCGGCTCCTCCGGGGAGGTCCAATTCGCATTCCCCTGGAAGCCGAAGCCCTTGACCTCTGACTCGATTCCCGCCTCAAGCAGCAAGGAACGGGCGCGGTCAAGTACATCGCGGTAATCAACGCCGAACGGCACCCGCGAATCCACCTGAATAGTGCAGCGGTCGGCAACCACATTGACCTTCGTACCGCCCTGAATGGTTCCGATATTTACGGTAACATGGTCGAACACCTGATAGGCGACCGTACCGTACTCTTCACGCTGCTTCACATAATCCTGGGAGATACGGATAATTTCTTTGACCTCCTCCGGAATATCCGGCTTGATATCCCATAGGCGCTGCAAGGCATCAATACCTTTGGCCGCTTTGACGATTGCACTTTCACCAACCACTGGAGACAGACTGCCATGTCCCGGCGTACCTTCCACTGTGAATTCAAACCAGCAGCTGCCCTTCTGGCCGATCGTCGGATTCAGCGGTCCGGAGGGCTCCGCGATAACTGCTGCAGTCCCGGTAATTAGCCCGCGCTCCAGCACCCAGGGCACACCCAGGTGGCCGCCTGTTTCTTCATCCGGCACGATAAGCAGCGACAGATCGCCTTTGAGCGGCACGCCTAGTTTCGACAGCAGGGCCACGGCATAGATCAGTCCGGCAAGCCCCGCCTTCATATCGGAAGCGCCTCTGCCGAGCATGTATCCATCAACAATATCCCCGCAGAAGGGATCAAAATCCCAGCGGGACAGATCACCAGCCGGAACCACATCGGTATGTCCGCAGAAAATCAACTTTTTATCGGAAGGCTGTTCAGCTGCTGTTGTCAATGTGGATACGAGATTCAGCATCTTTTCAGTGGCCGGATAAATGCTCGTGCTCACTCCCGCCTGCTTCAGATAATCAATAATAAAAGCGCTGATCTCACGCGAATCGCCCGGGGGATTCTCCGATGGATAACGGATCAACTGCGAGCACAGCTCCAGCAGCTGATCCTGCCCTTCATCAATTGCATTCAGCACCTTGCTTGTCCAGTCAGTCATTGGTAGTGGCCTCCCTATAGCTCCCATGAATTTGTGAAAAAAGAGGGACCGCAGCCTCATGGCCCGTCCGCTCTTTGTAAGTCGAATTTTATTCCTGCACTGACAATGGATAGAATCGGATGACCTCATCCGGGTAGAACGCATATCCGCTGATCTTGTTGCTCATACCAACGATGCGGTTGTATTCGTAGAGGTACGCCCATGGCGCTTCTGTTGTAATAATTTCCTGTGCCTGCTGGTACAGCTCACTGCGTTTGGCTTGATCAGTCTCCGTATTAGCTTGTTCCCACAGCTTGTCTACTTCGGCATTCTGATAGTTGTTGTAGTTGGAGGAACCTTTGCCATACATCAGGAAACCAAGATGATAGCCGGGATCATTGACAAAAGAAGTCCATTTGGATATATAAGCGGTCAGGTTCTTTGTTTTCTGCTGTTCCAGGAACTGGGCGCGTGCCAGCTTGTTGATGTTCATAGTGACGCCGATTTTGGCAAGCTCAGCCTGAATCAGTACGGCATCATCTTCCCAGTCGTCAAAGCCGGAGCCCAGGGTGAAGTCAAATTTAAACCCGTTCTCATAACCAGCTTCCTTCAGCAATTCCTTGGCTTTGTCCAGGTTATGCTCGTAGACGTAACCTGCATCGGTGAAGCCCGGAGTATTGCTGGCCACGGCACTCTTCATCTGATTCGCCTGGCCGTACATGACGCCGCTCAGCAGTTCATCATAAGGGATGGCATAATTGATCGCCTGGCGGACCTTCTCGTTGTCAAAAGGCTTCACTTTGCTGTTCATCGCAAAGTAGAGAATCCGGTTGCTGGCGTTGGAGGCTACGGTCAGGTCGGTGTTGCTCTTCAGGGAGGATACATCCTTAGGCGGAATCTCAATCGCCATGTCTACATCACCTTTATCCAGCAGCAGCACCCGGTTGGAGGCTTCCTTGGTGAACTTCAGGGTCACCTTGCCAAGTTTCGCAGCACCCTGCCAGTAGTCTTCGTTAGGTGTGAACACTGCTTCCGTAGCCGGGTCCCATTTCTCCAGCTTGAACGGACCGGAGCCGGCGGCATGAGTCTTGAGGTAATCGGCACCTTGCGCTTCCACCGTCTTCTGATCGACGATCGAGAAGGTGTACATGGCCAATATTTGCAGGAAATTATGATTGGCATTAGTCAGGGTGATTTCAACTGTAGCATCATCTACGGCGGTTACGGTTTTGATCGCAGCCATTCCATAGAGAAAACTGCCGGAACTGGACTTGGCAACACGGTCAAAGGAATATACAACCGATGCTGCATCCACGGGATTGCCGCTCTGGAATTTCACTCCGGGCGTTAGTTTGAAAGTATAGACGGTATTGTCGCTTGAGGCTTCCCAGCTCTCGGCAAGCATGGGCTGAATATCTTCGGTGTTGGCGATACTTGCGCCATTTTCGGTCTTAATTCCGTAGGTAACCAGCTGATCGTACGCGGCAAGTACCAGTGTATCGGAGGTCAGGTCATTCGCCTCTGCCGGGTCCAGTGTTGTGCCGCCCTCGGAATAAGCTACGGTCAGGAATGGTTTGGCAGCCGCCGTCTCTCCTGTAGTTCCCGATGTCGCTGGTGAGGCAGCCGGTGTTTGCGGATTGGCGCTGGTTGCGCAACCAGCCAGCATAATTGAAAAAGCGATGAATGTGGACAGCAGCTTGACTCTTTTCATCAGTAATTCCTCCCTTTTCTATATCCTGCCTGCTAAAAAAACATATTGCTGCTTGTGATCATGCTCCGTGAGGGGCTGGATCTGCTTCCGAGGGTCTCTCCTGTCTGCAGCAGCCCTTCCGGCAGACACTAATCTATATTTATCGGGCAACCTGCGGATATGCAGCGGGACTTCCCTGCCTGCGCTCCGCTCTATTTGCCCGACCGCAACCGTGGATCAAGAACATCTCGTAAACCGTCGCCGAGCAGATTAAAGCCCAGAATCGAAGTGGCGATGGACAATCCAGGAAAAGTGACCAACCACCATTGACCGGAAATGATGTATTCCCTGCCCTCTGAGATCATCGCCCCCCACTCGGCAATCGGAGGTTTGACCCCAAGGCCGAGAAAGCTGAGACTGGATGCCGTCAGGATGGCGAAGCCCATTCCGAGAGTGGCCTGCACCATCAGCGGGGCCAGTGCATTGGGCAGAATGTGACGGTATAGGATCACTGAATTTTTTACACCGATTGCCCGGCTGGCTTCAACATACTCCTTCTCGCGGAGGGAGACAGTCTGGCCGAACATCAGCCGCGCGAACTCCGGAATACCGACGATTCCTACAGCGATCATTGCACTGGTTAAGCCTGCCCCGATAGAAGCGGCAATTGCCATGGACAACACCAGTGAAGGGAAGGATAACAGGACATCCATCAATCGCATTATGACCGTTCCGGTCTTCCCGCCGTAGTAGGCAGCAATTCCGCCCAGCGGTACGCCGATAAGAAAAGAAATCGCCACGGCGATCAGACCAGTCCAGATACTGATCCTTGCTCCGTACAGCACCCGGCTGAGAATATCCCGGCCGAAGTTGTCCGTTCCGAACCAGTGGCTTCCTGAAGGGGCCTGCAATTTATTCGCCATATCTGTAATGTAAGGATCATGCGGAGCAATCCAGGGTGCAATGATGGCAATCACCGTCCAGATCAGAATAAAGATGAGGCCGATGGCAGCCAGACGGTTATGCAGAAGCAGCGTCAGTAATGTTTTGGGTTTCGGCGCAGCTGCGGGTTTGGCAGGGTTGCCCTGTGCTGAATGTGCTGCAGTGCTCAACAGAAATCTCCTCCTCTCCAAAAAGCTGTTTATTCATAGCGGATACGCGGATCAATCAGACCGTATATCAGATCTACCGCCAGGTTAATGCCGCAATAGAGAATCGCACTTACTAGGGTAAACGCCTGAATTGGCGCATAATCCGCGGCCAGAATGGAATCTGTGACATACCCGCCGATGCCCGGCCAGGAGAAGATCGTCTCGGTGATGACCGCCCCGCCCATCAGATAGCCAAACTGCAGGCCGAGCACGGTAAGTGTAGGAATGAGGGCATTCACAAGTGTATGCTTGTAAATTACGGCGGACTCCCGCAGCCCTTTAGCCCGGGCGGTGCGCACGAAATCCTGATCGACTACCTCCAGCATGCTCGAACGGGTCATGCGGGCCACAATGGCCATGGTGCCTGTGCTCAGGCAGATTGCCGGAAGCAGCAGGTGGGCCAGGCTGCTTTTCAAAGCAGCGGTATCACCCGACAGAAGACTGTCCAGCACGTACAAACCCGTAATGTGGACCGGCGGATTCAGATCACCGCTGATTCGCCCCATCGGTGCCGGAGCCCAGCCAAGGATCGAGTAAAAAATATAAATGAACATTAGACCGAGCCAGAAGATCGGCACGCATGCGCCTATCAGCGAGAATACACGCGAAATATGGTCGAGGATAGATTCCTTGCGGGTCGCAGCAACAATTCCGACGGGAATCGCCACCAGAATCGCGATCAGTATGCTGGTCAAGGTCAGCTCAAGGGTGGCCGGAAACCTTGAGGACAAATCACTGGCTACCGAATGCCCCGTATGATAGGCATAGCCGATGTTTCCTTGAAACAGCTGCCCGAAATAGCTGAAGAACTGAACATAAAGCGGCTTGTCCAGCCCCATGTCCTGGCGGATCTTGTTCACGATTTCCTCCGGGGCCTGTTCACCGGCCAGCATAATTGCGGGATCGCCCGGCAGTACCCTAGATAGAATGAATGTGATGACGATGATACCAAGCAAGGCCGGAATCATCTGCGTTAGTCTTTTTAATGTGTAAGCAAACAATGAATCAACCCCCTTACGGCTTCTGTTGCAATCCAGGCTGTGAGCCCTTTCTTTGACGGAACCTGCGGTTCCATGTCAGGTACTGTGCTGTTTCTTTATTCTCTTTAGTAGTTGAGCTAATTCTACATACAATTTCATGTCCACTCTACGTCCCGTTTAGCTAAAAAAAAGCACAACCGTTTGTCGGTTGTGCACTATTACCGCCTCTTAATGTCACGTTTTCTAACATTAACTTCCGTAAAAATTCCAGCACGCCCTATTTTTCCTGCAGGTAGTAGTAAATCAGGCACAAATGGCAGACAAATTGCTCACGCGGATCATTGAGATCGAACCCTGTAATATCACGGATCCGCTCCAGCCGGTACTTCACTGAATTGCGGTGTATGTAGAGACTGCTGGCCGTATCAATCAGACTCCCCCGGTGCTCCAGATAATGATAAAACGTCAACAGCATGTTGCTGTCATGCTCCTGGTCATATCGCAGCAGCTTGCCCAGCTTGCGCTCGAACAGCACCTCGAAGCCCTGCCTGCTTAACCCCTCCAGCAGATGGTAGACCTCCATCTCCTCGTATTGGGTGACTGCACCAGCCCCCTGGCCCAGACGTTTGGAGACCGACAGTGCTTTGCGCGCTTCATTATAGCTGGTGTGGATATTCCACAGGTCCTCCGGGGTACCGATACCGGTCCGGTAGGCGCCAAGACCTTCGCTTTTGTCATGCAGCCAGCTTTCCAGCGTTGACGCCCATGGTTCCTCCCCGCCTGCAGCTCCCGTAAATTTACGGCCTTCCGGTGTCGGCAAGAACAACACGGCTCGGCTTGAGCGGTATTCCACATGGGGAGTCACTCCGCGCTTGCGCGCTTCCCGGTCCAGCAGCCGGTTCACGGTTTCCTCACTAGGAGCGGTATCGCCTTCAATGACGGCGACCTCCCATTTATGTTCAGGATTCATACCAAGCTGACGTGCCCGCCGCTCCACTTCATGCCGTGAAGGCAGCGGAGGTGTCAGCAGCTCGTCGATGAAATTGCCGCGCAGACGAAACTCGGTATCCTCGGCTACCTTTTTCCGCATCAGCTCAAGGGCAAACACCAGCCTGGCCTGCTCGATCCCCACTTCCTCCATATCATCCAGCTTCTCCTTGTCTACCAGAAGCCTGGCTACCGTCCGCTTGTCCACATTAATGTTCCAGTTCAGCGGCGAAGTCTTCTGTGACCAGTCAAAATTGGAGGGTGAGGAAACTATAATACTGCGCTGCGTATCCACCAGTGCGACAGGCGCTTTTAGAAAATCGGCCACATTATCGCTCACCGCCTGAATTCCACTGTTCTCCAGCACCATCGTTGTGAGTGTGCGGTAGACCTCTTCTGCCCGGCGCAGCAGCATAGCCTGACGGCCCAGCAGCAGCTCCATCACCGGCTGGGTAATGTTCGTATAAGGGATTTCAGGCGGAATCTCGACGATCGGCAGCCCGCAGGCATTGCTCGCTTCGATTGCCGCTTGGGGAATTTCCTTTAGGAACCGGGCAGGTTTTATGGCCAGCGCAGCTGCCCCCAGCTTGTCCAGTGTGTATACCAGCTCGGTCAGCAGTGAAGGGTCATGGCGGATCGAATAGGCCGTAGTGAGCAGCATGACGCCTTCACTGATCCAACCCTTCAGGTCGGGAACCTCCATAATATCTACAAAGCGGACAATCCGGTCCAGTCCCTGTTCACCGCTGACTACAGTGGCTGTACCAAGAATCGGCAGCTGCAGCAGCTCTCTCAACGTAATTCCTCGTGTGTTCAATATTCCTTCCTCCCTCCGCTGTCTACAGTATTTCAAGTTTTCTCCTGAGATATGCCATAGTTTGGCGTTCCCGATAGTTTATCAGAATTCGCCCGCAAACCACAGGGCAAATATTTCAAATTGCAGATAACAACTGTATCCTACAGTAAAACCTTTTGGAGAAAATCGCTGAAGTGGAGACTTCCCGCAAGCTACATTGTAGCGGTGACTTATCCGGACACCAGAGCTGTTAGTTCGATTAAATCCACAATTCCGGCAATCTGCGGACATCACAGTCGCTATTGCAATTTGTATGAAATTGCTGGCACTTTGCCGTTTCTCCAAGGAATTACGCGACTGCGGTCCGCATGTTGTGTGGAAACCAGATGTACTTTCACCTTTCATTAAGCCATATTGTGCTTTTGCGGCAATATCAAATGCACCTTTACCTCTCATTCCACCATATAGCCTGCTTGCGGCGAAATCAGATGCACCTTTGCTTCTCGAGCTTTCGAGTGATCCACAAAAAAACGTCCTCGCCGGACCGATGGTCCGGGAGAACGTTTCACTTGAAATCTTTATAGCTTTCTGCCCAGCAAATCAGCCATAGACAACGGTTTAGCGGCGGACAAGCCCGGGCAGAGAGGCAGCCGAAGCGGCTGCGGCACCCAGTGAGAGAATAGGGTCGAGTGCGCGGATTCCAAGCTTCTCTTCCAGTTCAGCAGCCAAACCGATCGTTGCAAATCCGGTACAGGCCAGCACAATGGCCTCTGCTCCGCGCTCAACGAGCCTTGCCGCTCCAGCCAGAGCTCCGGCACGTCCCGCAGGCGTGTTCAGATCAAGCGTCGTTGTTACACCGTCGGGACGATCCATCCCGAGATAGGCGTCCCCGAGGATGCTTCGAATGAAGGGAGGCACCTCGGTCAGGATCGTCAGAACGCCGACTCGGCTGCTGAAGGCCAGCGCCATATGGGCTGCACAGGACCCGGCACCGAGTACAGGAATCCGTACCGCAGCCCTCGCTTCCAGCAGCGCCGGATCGGCCGCGCAGCTGATGCCGATCGCCGTACATCCGCTTGCTTCAAGCTCCCGTGCGAGTTCAATGATTTTCGGTACGGATTCTGCTTCCGTTAGGTCATCGTAGACGCCTTGAGGCTGATCCTGAATGCAGCGGCTCATGACCGGCAGGCCATAGCGGCGTTCTATCAGCTCGCCGTGCAGATGGATGGAGCTCTCTTCTTGAAGTGTTATTACACGTATGATTCCCAGCATCCGTATCCCTCCCTTTCAGGTTGCTTGTAACGACCGCTTAGGTACTTGGCAGGACTAGAGCAATTCCCCGGCACGCATAATGATTTTGTCATCAATATACACATCCGGCTTCATCACTACAGCATCTATATGTACACCTGCCGCTACAACGCCGCCAAAGGTGTTATTGCTGCCAAAGGCTACATGAATAGTCCCGTAGACCTTCTCATCCTCAAGCACCACACCGGTTATTCTCGCCTTGTTATTCGTGCCTATGCCGAACTCACCCAAGAGCCGGCCATCGCCTGCCCCCAGCATCTCCAGCAGCTTGTCTCCGCCTTCACCTTCAACTGCTGTAAGCCTGCCCTGCTCCACCGCCAGCACCATTGGACTGGCCAAGGCGCCAATACCGGCTATGGACCCGTCTACTTTAATCCGTCCTGCGGCAGTGCCTTCAAGCGGTGCTATATACGCTTCGCCCGAAGGCAAATTCCCGGATTCCCCAGGATTCAGGTATAGCCCAGTACTCAGTACTCCGTCCCGCCCTTCTATGGAAAAGGAGAGGCTTAGCCCGTCCTTCTCCACACGTACCTCACGGCCTGCGGACAGAAGCAGGGCAACTTGCTCCGTCAACGACTTCACTTGCCCATAGTCTGCCGTAATGGCTCCATGGCTGAACATGTCATCCGTCATACCCGGCATGGTCGCTACCCGGGTTCCCGCTGCAGCAGCCTGCTTGCGGGCCGCTGTATGTGTCATGGAGTGTTTCGTAATACACACCGCCACATCCGCCTTGGCCATCGCCTCCGCAATCGGAGCAGGCGGTTCTTCACCGGACTTGCTCCGTTCCTGCATGATCAGCAGCACCGACTCCGCTCCGAGTCTTTTGCCGGCCTCATAGACGGATTCGGCAAGCTCCCGCTTGTCATCGTCCGCCACTACGGCCAGCAGTTCACCGCTGCAGAGTCCCAGGCAGTCCTTCAGGACATTCATACTGATTATTATCCGCTCTTCACTCATATTCGTTCCTCCTGATTACACCATTTCCGCTATCAGTTTCCCTATGAGGGCATTTGACAGTACGGCTGGCACTCCTTCTGAGGCCGCCCATATTCTATGCTGCTCCACATAACCCATGCAGTCAAGCACAATCACATCCGCCACGTCTTTCAACCGGCTCGCTGCAGCGCGGAATTCCGCTTCAGTGCCGGTATATGGAGAGACAGCGGCAAAAGGAAGAGAGGTCCCCGGCCCGGCGAATTTCTCGACCATACTCACTTCCTGCTCAGGCAAGGGACCGATCAGCCCCAACCGGCGCTTGCCGATCATGGCCTGCACTACCGGTGGTATAATCCGGTCCGGCTCAAGCAAATGGGCGCTGTTCGTGCGCAGCTCAGGAAACACACCGGTGCAGAGCAGCAGAATCAGTCGGATTCCAGCAGCCTCCATGGCATCAATTTTTCCCTGAAGCACTGTCTTTATCCTTTCGCGGGAGATAATCGCCGCAGTACCATCCGCCATCCGGGTCGTCAGAATATATTCTCCTTCTTGCGGACTGTAGTATTCGCGAACCTGCGCCGGGGTGAATCCATCCAATACCCCTGACTGCAGCAGCTCCGCACGGCCCTCCAAATATTTCTCAATAATCGGCGCCACATCGGATCTGGGGGACTGTCCAATCGTGATCAACCCAATTTTTTTCAATTTGCTTCCTCCTAGATGTTCATGGAGTTACCCTTCGCAGTACAATTTCTATAAACCCGGATTTAGCGGGAGGTTACCGCCGGTTTGCCCAGTGTCTGCAATACACTCATCGTGCCGTACAATTCTGTAATGCGGTCAAATTCCGCTTCGTTATAGAATGAGCATGATCCCCCGGTCACTTCTTTGGCGGTTTCAATCGCAAAACGTACTGCGGAAGCAATATCAACCTCGTGGCTTGCACCGGTGCCACAGCCGGGCACCATGGACTGTGCAGTTATCGCCAGGCCCACAACCGGAGCATTCGTTGCAACGGCAGGCTGAAGAATCGAGTTAATATGATAGAGGCCGTTCCCGTAAGGTGTAATATCCTGGGTCGTCACCGGAAAAGTAACCGGAAACTGGCCTGTCGTCATTTCCAGAATGCGCAGCAGGTCCTCGCTCACCCGCAGAATATAGCCTTCCTTGACCGTTGGCGAAATTGCAATGCCTTTGTGGTTGACCACCCGGTTACCTTTAGTGGTATCAATGGACAGAACCGCTTCCATTTCCGGCAGCACCTCATGTTCATTCATCTGCAGGATATCGACCGGTGAATCCATGAAATCCACCGGTTCATGCGGCAGCGTCGGAGCATCCGGGCAAATATGGGTCGTTACCAGCACATCCCCTTTGAGCACATCGCCTTGGGTCTGCATATGAGCCAATTTAAGTGCTGAAGCAATAGCAGCAACTGCGCCGTCCGCATCGGAGACAATCCCGATCCGGCTGGGACGGGCGCCGATTCCGCCAAGTCTGCCCACAATCCCGAAGGTCGGCGCCGTGCCGCCCGCCAGCTTTCCGTTGCTGCCCGGGATTGAGATTTTGACGAATTCCGTGCTGCCCTTTTCACCCTCAACCTTATGGACGTCTACCTTCACTGCCGGATAAGCTGCAAACAGCTGCCTGACCTGTTCACCGTTAGCATAAGCGCTGTCCAGTGTGTTCAATACCGTTATCGTTTGATGAAGTGCCATTATAATTCCTCCTCGGATGTGCTAACTCACGGATTTGTTAATCTGTAGAAACGCTAACGACATTTCATGAAAAAGCAGCCAACCGCTGCCAGTCTGTACAAAACTATTATTGTAAGGTTAGAGTTTATAGTATCTTAAATTCCAAAACGTCCACAATGTACCGCCCTGCCAAAACTGATGTGCTTTTCTTGTCCTTTGCAGATAAACCTTACGCAGCACGTACAGTCTTCAGTCGTTATTCCAATTCTTGCCTCATAAATAAGGAACAAATGAAGGAAACTTGTATCTTTCAGGCGAATTTCTTAGCTAAGCTACTATAAATGAACTGAATCGGAGGAGCCACCATGAAGCTTGAATATCTGCAGCATAAGCTCAGCGAGGAAGCTGAGACCGAAAGATTCTCTGGAGCAGTTTTGGTCAAAAAACAGACCCACACCCTGGCCGCTTCTTACGGCAGTGCTAACATTTCAGAGGAGCGGCTAAATCATCCGGACACACGCTTTGGCATCGCCTCCGGCTGCAAGCTGTTTACGGCGATTGCTGTCTGCCAGTTGGTGGAACAGGGCAAGCTTGCTTTCAGCAGCAAGGTGCTGGATGTGCTGAATGGAAAAGAGTTTGCCCGATTCAGCCATGACATGACCGTTCATCACCTGCTGACGCATAGCTCGGGTATTGCAGATTACTTTGATGAAGAAATCATGGATGATTACGCGGCGTTGTGGCTGAACCAGCCCATGTACCTGCTGCGCAAGCTCCAGGATTTCGTGCCGATGTTCTCGCAGCATCCGATGAAATTCACACCGGGAGAAAGATTTCACTACAACAATGCCGGATACATCATGCTTGGCCTGCTGGTTGAGAAGATTAGCGGGATGCCCTTTACGGATTACGTGGAGCAGCATATTTTTGCGCCTTGCGGAATGAAGCATTCCGGGTATTTTGCACTGGATGCGCTTCCAGCCAATACCGCCATGGGATATATCGAAGAAGCGGATGGAAACTGGGTCACCAACATCTATTCCATTCCTGTAAAAGGAGGCGCTGACGGCGGCGCTTTCGTCACCGCGCCGGATATGCAGCGGCTATGGCAGGGACTGCTCGATCATACGCTGCTAAATCCGGAGCTGACGGCCCTCCTGCTCACTCCGCATATTCATGATGACAATGAGGAGTACTACGGTTACGGAGTATGGATCACGAAGCAAAATGGCGAGGCACTGAAATATCATCTGATGGGGTACGATCCCGGGGTGTCCTTCCACTCCGCCTTCTACCCTGCAATCGGAGCAACCGTTGTTGTCCTGTGCAACAAAAGCCGGGGAGCCTACCCTATCCTGAAGGTGGTAGAGGAATGGCTGCTGCAGTAATTCTTCTTTCCAAGGCGCAGGTTTGATGATATTTAACGTCAAACTCCTGGAGGGTTACTTCAAATTGCAAAAAGCCGTACAGAACATTTGACTGTTCTGTACGGCTTTTCGTTTACATGATGCTGATCTATCACAGAAATATCAAGAACCTTTACATCCTGCGCTGAATCCTAGTACCGGGTTACGCCATCTTTGGTCACAAGCGCAAACACCAGCGGCTGAGGCGGAACGGGCTGAGCGGAAATGCGGTAAGCTTCCAGCACTTTAGCTTCCGCTTCCTGCACTTTGTTCTCGCTGGCATCGTTCACATGCAATACGGCAAGCGTATCTCCTGCGGCTACGGCATCGCCGACTTTCAGCGACAGCTGAATGCCAACGGCGAGATCAATGACCGATTCCTTGGTCTCGCGGCCTGCACCAAGCAGCATGGCAGCTACACCAATCTCTTCGGCTTGGATGCTCTCCACATAACCAGCGGTTGCTGCTTTCACTTCGATAAATCTCCGTGCTGCCGGCAGCGTCTCCGGCGCTTCGACCTGTGACACCTTTCCACCCTGCGCAGATACGATTTGCTTGAACTTCTCCAGAGCACTACCATCCTCGATATGAGACATCAGGATGGAGCGGGCTTCGGCTTCGTCCTTCGCCTTGCCGCCAAGCACCAGCATTTGGCTGCCCAGAATAAGGCAGACCTCCTGCAGATCCTTCGGCCCGTGGCCCTTCAAGGTTTCGATGCCTTCCTTGATTTCCAGGGCGTTGCCGATGCCGTAGCCAAGCGGCTGGTCCATGTCGCTGATGACCGCAACCGTGTTGCGGCCCAGATGGGTCCCGATATCCACCATGGCTTGCGCCAAGGCAATGGAATCGTCAAGCGTCTTCATGAACGCGCCGCTGCCGGTCTTGACATCAAGCACGATGGCATCGGCACCTGCGGCGATTTTTTTGCTCATGACGGAGCTGGCGATCAGCGGAATGGATTCCACTGTCGCTGTCACATCACGCAGTGCGTAGAGCTTCTTGTCTGCAGGTGTAATGTTGCCCGACTGGCCGATTACGGCAGCGCCGATCTCCCCTACCTGGGCGAAAAATTGTTCCCGGCCCATCTCGATAGAGAAGCCGCTGATCGACTCCAGCTTGTCGAGGGTGCCTCCAGTATGTCCCAGCCCGCGGCCGGACATTTTGGCCACCGGTACTCCGGCTGCGGCAACAAGCGGTGCCAGAACCACAGTCGTCTTATCGCCCACGCCGCCGGTAGAATGCTTGTCCACCTTGATGCCGGCAATCGGACTGAGATCGACCTGATCACCGGACATGGCCATTTCCAGCGTCAGATCGCCGGTTTCCCGTGCGTTCATCCCGCGGAAATACACCGCCATTGCCCAAGCCGAGATTTGGTAATCGGGAATTTCACCCTTGCTGTAGCCTTGGATCAGAAAAGCTATTTCTTCACGGCTAAGCTCCCCGCCGTCTCTTTTTTTCTGAATAAGATCAACCGCTCGCATTACACCTGTACCTCACGCACAAAGGCGCGCACAAGGCCGATAAACTTCGGTTTAGTCAGATTGGCAACTTTCACCACCTGCTCATGCGTCAGCGGCTCCAGCTCATCCCCGATCGCCATATCGGTGATACAGGTAATGCCAAGCACACGCAGCTTGCTGTGACTAGCCACGATCACTTCAGGTACAGTAGACATCCCGACAGCATCGCCGCCGAGGTACGCCAGCATTTTCAGCTCCGCCGGTGTCTCATAAGTTGGACCACTGATGCCGGCATATACACCTTCCTGCAGCACAAGCGGTTCACCGTCTACACCTTTAACGTCAGCCGCAAGCTTTTTGGCCAAAGCCATGTACTCAGGATCATAAGCACGGGACATATCCGGGAAACGTACACCCAGCTCCGGATCATTGGGTCCGATCAGCGGGTTGTCGCCAGTCATATTGAGGTGGTCGGTAATCAGCATCAGGTCGCCTGCTTTGAACGCCCGGTTCATTCCGCCGCCCGCGTTAGTGATCACCAGCGTACCCACGCCAAGCTTTGCCATCACATAGACCGGAAGCACAACTTTGCGCATCTCGTAGCCTTCGTAGAAGTGGAAGCGGCCCTGCATGATGATAACATCCTTGCCTTCCAGCTTCCCGATAACGAACCGGCCAGCATGGCCTTCTACCGTAGAACGCGGAAAATGAGGAATTTCTTCATAAGGAAGATACACTGCATCTTCGATTTGGTCGCCCAGATCGCCAAGACCTGAGCCCAGAATCAGCCCGATGGACGGTGAATACGCTCCGAATTTGGATTTTACGTATTCCGCTGCTTCTTTCACCTGATTGCCGTAAGAAATATTGGTTTGTGTCATGAATTGAACCTCCCGGGTATGAATTGTTGTGGATGAATAATATTGGCATAATTCCGATGCCATTGAATCTGATCTATAGAGTCTACATCTTCGGAATAAAGGCCAGCACCAGCTTCAAAAAGCGCTCACGCACACGTTCAGCCGTCTCCATAACCTCCGCATGGTTCAGCGGCTGGTCAAGAATGCCGGCAGCCATGTTGGTGATGCAGGAAATGCCAAGCACCTCGATACCGGCATGGCGGGCCACAATCGTCTCGGAGACGGTGGACATGCCTACAGCATCCGCACCTTGACGGCGCAGCATGACAATTTCAGCCGGAGTTTCATAGCAAGGGCCGAGCAAGCCGGCATAAACGCCTTCTTTGAATTCAAAATCCTGCTCTGCCGCAGCTTCCTTGGCCGCTGCAATCAGGCGGGGGCTGTAGGCGGTCGACATATCCGGGAAACGCACGCCCAGAGCATTGTCATTCGGGCCGGTCAGCGGATTGCGCCCGGTCAGGTTCAGATGATCGGTAATCAGCATCAGATCGCCGGGTGTAAAGTCCGTGTTCACGCCACCTGCGGCATTGGTAACGAGCAGGCTGGTTACGCCAAGCTCTTTCATGACGCGCACCGGAAAAGCCGTCGTCTCCGGGCCGTAGCCTTCATACATGTGGAACCGGCCCTTCATCATTACAACTCGTCGTCCTTCAATCATCCCGATCAGCAGTTCGCCTTCATGTCCCTCTACTGTGGATACAGGAAAATGGGGGATTTCGTTGTAGGGAATTACAACCTCATCCGTAATGAGGTCTGCCAGAACGCCCAGACCCGAACCGAGAATTAGCCCGATTTCCGGGGCGACTGTACATTTATCCTTGATATAAACCGCTGCTTCCTGAATATGCTTTTGGCTAACTGCTTCCATAGTTTATTGCCTCCTTGAGGGTTGTCTATAGTATTGATGCTTCATAGGATTTCGTATTATTTGAGTTCCGCCAAAAAGCTTGTCCCATATTGCGGCGCTTTGGCCCCGAAGTTGTCGGCAATTGTCGCTGCCACATCCGAGAACGTCTGGCGGATGCCCAGGTTGCCCGGAGTCTTGAATCTTGGACTGTAAATCAAGAGTGGCACATACTCACGTGTGTGATCAGTTCCGCTATGGATCGGATCATTGCCGTGGTCTGCCGAGATAATGAGCAGATCATCTTCGCCGAGTGTAGAGAGCAGTTCCGGAAGCGCCTGATCGAATACCTCAAGAGCATGTCCGTAACCTTCCGGATCGCGGCGGTGGCCATACAGGGAATCGAAATCTACCAGATTCGTGAACAGGAAGCCGTCAAACGGCTTGCGCAGCTCTCGGATCGTAATCTCGATGCCATGCTCATTGCTTTTTGTCGGATACGTGGCTGTTACGCCTTCACCTGTAAAAATATCGTTGATCTTGCCCACAGCGATAACGTCTTTACCGATATCCTCCAGCGCGTTCATTACCGTCGGCTCCGGCGGTTTGACCGCATAGTCATGGCGGTTAGGAGTACGCACAAAGTTCCCCGGTTCGCCGACATAGGGGCGGGCGATTACGCGGCCTACCGAGAATTCGGGAGCCATCGTCAGCTCGCGGGCGATTTTGCAGGCGCTGTACAGCTCTTCCAGCGGGATAATATCTTCATGAGCAGCAAGCTGGAATACGCTGTCGGCGGAAGTGTACACAATCCAGGCCCCGGTCTTCATTTGCTCTTCGCCATATTCGACCAGAATCTCCGTACCGGAAGCCGGCTTATTGCCGATCACCTTGCGTCCGGTTGCCGCTTCGAACTTCTCAATCAGCTCTGCCGGGAATCCGTCAAAATAGGTGTTGAACGGAACTTCAATCTTCAGCCCCATCAGCTCCCAATGGCCGGTCATTGTATCCTTGCCTACCGATACCTCCTGCATTTTGCCGTAATATCCGGCCGGTGCTGCTACAGGCTCCAGCGGCGGCAGTGGTGCAATATTGGCGAGACCAAGCTTTTGCAGATTAGGCAGCTTAAGACCCGGCACCCGCTCCAAAATATGTCCCAGCGTATGGGACCCTTTATCACCGAAACTTTCCGCATCCGGCGCTTCACCGATACCAACACTATCAAGAACGATAAATCCAATTCGTTTAAATGAGGACATGTCCGTCTTCACTCCTTCGTAGTATGCATATTCTTTAGGTTTTATCAAAACAAGAAGAAACGGCTCTACCTTCTTCCGAAGGGACAGCCCTTCCGAAGCCAGCGGCCCATTGCCCCGCTTTTTAGGTACCCGTTTCTGCTGAAAGTAACTCCCGGGGTTCACACGCTCCGGTCTATCCTTTCAGTATATTTCCATCATAACGATCTTACTCACAAAAAGCATCTTTTTACCCTATCCTCGGGGATTACCGCGATTCAGGTCTTATACCCATTCCGCAGCAGCAGTTACCTCGCCCGGGGATGGTGGCTTTCGTAGACTTCCTTCATATTTTTGCGGGCAATCCCGCTGTAGATCTGCGTTGTGGAAATATCCGCATGACCAAGCATCTGCTGCACGGAACGCAGATCCGCACCGCCTTCCAGCAAATGAGCAGCGAACGAATGTCTAAGGGTATGCGGAGTGATATCCTGCTCAATCCGGGCTTCACGCGCATACTTTTTAATAATTTTCCAGAAGCCCTGACGGGTCAGCCGTCCGCCCAGACTGTTCAGAAACAGGGCTGGCTCCTCCTGATTTCCCCGCAGCAGCTTGTCCCGCATACCGGATGTATACACCGCCACGCACTCCGCTGCAATAGCGCCGATCGGCACTACCCGCTCCTTCCCGGAAGCCCCGCTACAGCGGGCGAACTTCAGGTCCGTATGCACGTCCTCTACATTCAGGGTAATCAGCTCTGTAACCCGGATGCCGGTGGCGTACAGCAGCTCTAGCATCGCCTTGTCACGCATTCCCTGGGGGGTAGCTTCATCAGGGGCCGCCAGCAGCCGTTCGATTTCTTCGATACTTAAGATCATCGGCGGTTTTTTGCTCGGTTTGATCATTTCCATATCCAGCGTTGGGTCCTGCACGATCAGCCGTTCTTTCAGCAGATAGTGAAAAAAAGCCCGCAGCGACACCGTATTCCGGTTCACTGTTGCGGTTGCCCGCCCTGCGGTGCGGAGCTCAGCGAGATACTGCATGATATGCGATCTTCTAATCTCCTCCGGTGTAACGGCACCACGGCCTTCGGCAAACTCCAGAAACTGCGACACATCGCGTCCATAGGACTCGAGAGTGCTGGAAGATAAACCTTTCTCTACGGTTAAATATTGCATAAAAGGCTGCAAGTGTGACTTCATTTCATTCACGCTCCTGTCTGCTCAGGCTGCTCTTCGCGGCTATGCAGCATTTAGGCATGGAGTTCAGCATCCGGCTGCACAGCGGCAAGCCAGATGCATGAACTCACCTAAGGTTCATTCGACAGTGTTCCGGCTTCTTCCTGCTTCGGGCCGGGCAATCACTCGCCATACCAGTAATATAGCCGCAGACGTTCCCCTGCATTCAGACTGTCCACACTGACCGGGGCATCCTTAAAGGCCCGGACTGCCGTACCTTCCGGGATTTCATAATGATCTATCGGACTGATCCATCCGCTTAGCCAGCTCAGGGCGTAATACAAGAAACAGCTCAATGCAACAAGCAGGGTCAAAAAATACAGCCGGCGCACCGTTCCAGGCACAGAAATAATCATTAGGATTCCTCCTAAAAGTTTTGTGAGCTTATACTTCCCAGGGTTGCTTCGTACAAAACTCACTTCGGAAGCATAAACTTATGTTTTGTGAGCCTCTATCTTCCAGGAATTGCTTCGTACAAAACTCGCCTCAGAAGCATAACTCGTCCTTCACTTTATGCGCCGGCGTGCGGTGATATGTATGTCGGCCTGATGAAATCATTTAAAAAGCCCCCTCCGGCAGTACACCGGGGAGAGCTTGTGCGGTAATTTATCATCTATAAGCCTATTCGGGCGTATTGCCATCCGTAGTATTCTTGTCCTTGCAGCGGTGGCAAATCCCGTGAAAATCAAGTCTATGATCAAGCACCGTGAAATTATAATCGTTCTCCAGCCGCTCTTCCAGCGGTCCGAGCCAATCCTCACGGATTTCATCCATTGTGCCGCATTGCACACAGATTAAATGATGATGATGGTGTTTCGCCGTATCTGTCCGCAGGTCATAACGGGCAACTCCGTCTCCGAAATTAATCTTCTCCACGACATGAAGCTCGCTGAGCAGTTCCAGGGTCCGGTATACAGTGGCGAGACCGATCTCGGGAGCCTTTTCTTTCACAAGCATAAATACATCTTCTGCACTTAAATGATCGTCTTCGTTCTCCAGCAGCACCCTTAAGGTTGCTTCCCGTTGGGGTGTAAGCTTATATCCTTGGGATTGTAGCTGTTGCTTTATCTTGTCTATCCGGGCTTCCATAGTATCCCTCCCCCTTGGAAAATTACCGCACCGGGCATAAAACCACTTCTTCCATTATAGGGGGAGTCGCTTTGAGAAGTCAAACGCTTTTAGAGTGTGTTCAATAGTGGTATTCCGGGACGGCAATACAGCTCCGCCAACGGTTCTATGGTCTAGTTAACAGCAGTGGAGTGGATCACTTGAATTGTTGCTCCGGTTTCTTCCCGGATAAGTAAAGAAAGCTCACCCTTGGAATAATCCAGCACGCGGAAGCTATTGGGAAGAGTAATCGAAGCCTCCGACACCTTCCGGCCAGAGAGATTATATATATCAATTCGTCCTTTCTCCGGGAGATAGATTAGAATATGATTGCCTATACGTTCAGACTTCCAACCCATTTCCCGATCCGTAAACGTTTCAGAGATGCCTGCTGTCTTTTTTCCTGTCGAGAGATTATACATGCCGGATAGTGAATAAGGCTGCCCAACATTCACGCCCAGCGGATTGCCCACGTTGAAGGAACTGTTAATAACAAGCTCATTGCCGGCAAATGAAGAATCACTGCGTGTGTTCCAATCAGAAGCGATAATGTATGTTTTCTTATTCGAGGTATTAATCACACGAAAAAAATCCTGGCTCTGCATTAGACTGGATCCTGTAAATTTGACCACCGCATAAGGCCCGTTCAATTTAATATCCTTAAGCGTGATATCTTCGTACTTGCTGCTTGACATTCCGCCGAAATTTATTTTAAAAACAGGATTGTTCCAAGGGGCTTGATATGCAGCAAGAACGTTGTTACTGTACACAGAGAGTCTTTCTTTATTGCTCCCTTCTGGTGCGTACCAGTTGATCATCTCCTCATTGCTTGTTATTGATTTAGTGATTGGAGCGCTGTTAAAGACCGTAGTGGAGAGTGTCGTTCCTTCTTTACTCAGGACGATCTTTTGCAGCTTGTTGTCTTTATCTTTGTCTTTGGCGATCACAATGATTTTCTCCGGAGAGCTGAGTACATCAACATCATAGAGCTTGGAATAACTTTTCGTCCAAGCTTCTTCGCCTGAAGCCAAGTTAAAGACAGATATCGAGTTATCCATCCTGTTAAAAACAACTTTCTCTTGGGCTGAAAGTGTAAGCATTTGCAAATCATTGTTAAGAAAGCCTTCTAATGACCTCTGTTGAACGGGTTCTGCGAAAACATTCGTAGACACCATAAACAAAAGAATTATCAGAATCCCTATTTTTTTCACCTGCTATATCCTCCTTCCTCGGCTGCTCACCCAACACCATTTTAATTCCTATATTTGCAAATATCTACTATTCATAACTTTTTGCAATCAAAGGGATAAAAAAAATGCTGCCCCAGTGAAAATTCCACCCGGCAGCATTCTTTAAATCACCCTATAGATACGAGCATGGGTGTCACCCATCTCATCATCACCGGCGTCACCCAGGCCTCAAAACCAGAAATGCCCAAGACGAGTACGGCCATTCCAAGCGATAATACCGTGTACATTGCAAAAGGCCTTGTCACCGGTGTACGCCGCTTCCCCAGCACCCGGCTGCGGATCATCAGCAGTGAGAAGGCAATAGCCGCTGCGCTGCATACGAGCAGAACCGGGATCAGCACAAGATTGTGCGGAGCAACCGAGACGAGGGCAAACAGCATACCGTGCCAGGAATACTGGCTGACGAGGCAACCGACGGTAAAACCGATCAGCACGCCTTTGAGAAAATCTAAGATCAGAATACCCGGAAGCCCAATGACCGACAACCCAAGAATCCAAATGAGTCCCACCCACTTCAGATTGAGCGCGGCGATACTCCAGAAAGAGTCGGGCGCAGCCGGCAGGCCCTGCTGATCAACGGTGACGAAGAAATTCCCCATGTAATCTCCCAGCTCCTGCTGCTGATCCAACGTTAACGCACTAACAATCAGAGCCCCGAAAACGACACCAACGAGAAATAATACGGCAACAAAAATATAAAGAGGCGTCTGTTCCTTCATCATCAGCCTTAAACTGCGCATCGGGACGTTCTCCTTTCCGGTCACATATTAAACCATATGAGGAGACATCCCGCTCTATGACTTGTCCTTTGGACAGGTCGCTGTTATGCACAGCAATTCTACTTTTTGTTCACCATTACTTTGCCGTACGTCCCTCCGCCACCAGCCGACAGTGCAAGTTCCCCCGTGCGGGCAAGAACAATCTGCGCAGCCAGCTCTGTTCCCGCTACTGCAGCAATCTCCGCCTCGCCGGCACCATGCAGAATGTTCATCTCTGTGCCAAAAGCCGCCAGCAGCGCGTTCATCTTAGCCGGGCCAAGTCCCGGAATAAACTCAAGCGGCACCTGATAATGATACGGCGGACGATGGTCCGGCACGAGGGGCTGCCCGCGGTCGGCGATGGACAGAATCCGGTCAAACACCCCCTGCACCAGCTTGGGACTGCCGCAATAAGGACAGCGTTCCGAAGTGGCATACGCTTCATCAATGATGCTGCCGCATCCGGCGCAATAAGTGCGGTGATACTTGCCCAGGCGCGGGTTCAGTCCAAAATTAGCGCTGACTCTACGGCCTGCCTTACGCTTCAGTGCCAGCTTCAATTCGCTGAAGGACGGCTTAGCCAGCTCGATGACATTGTATTCACGGCCGATTTTGCCGAGGGAGTGGGCGTCAGAGTTGGTCAGGAAGGTATAGCTGTCCAGCTCAGAAATGTATCCTGCCATCTCCGAATCCGCGCTAAGGCCAAGCTCAACTGCTGCGATGCGCTCCAGGTCAAACAGCTCGGCCATACGCTCTGCAGCACAACCATAAAGACCTTTATGCGGCGTGAAAATATGCGCCGGAATTAGAATGCCCCCGCGTCCGTAAATCTCATCCTGCAGTTCTCTGGATGGGGCATACAGCCGCTGGGAACTGAGATTTACGTTGCGCATATGCTTGCTCATCCAGCTGCTGAAATCCGCCATCGTCTCCAGATCCGGCATAAAGGCCAACACATGGCATTCCTTCCGGCCAGGCTCGCGGATTTCGATCTCTGACCCCAGCAGGATGGTGGTGCCCCTGTAAGCAATACCTCCACCGTCTGCCACTGTCATCTCTCCGGATTCCAGCGACTGGCAGATATCGCGTTGCACGCCGGGAGAGTGGCTGTCTATAATCCCGATTAGCCCGATCCCCTTGCGCTCTGCGGCCTCCTTGGCGATTCCGGCAAAGGTGAGATTCTTGCTGCCGCTGATTTTGACAGCTTGTCCTTCCGTAGTGCGGCCGATATGAACATGCAGGTCACAGTAGAAGCTGTGCAGCTTGTTTTCCTCTTCTAGTGCCATTGGCCCGTCAGCGTATAGAGATGCCATGCATACACCGCCATCATCGTTTTGGCGTCGGCAATACGGCCGTCCGCAATGTACTGGTAGGCTTCCTCCAGCGTAAGCTCGGAAACCTCCAGGAATTCGTCCTCATCCAGTGCCATATCTCCCGCCTGGGCGTTGTCTGTCACATACAAATGAATAATTTCATCTGCGAATCCGGGCGAGGTATAAAAGGATTTCAGCAGCTTAAGGTCGCCGCTGTGAAAGCCCGTCTCCTCCTGAAGCTCCCGGCCGGCAGCGGCCAAGGGATCTTCGCCCTTATCCAGCTTACCTGCGGGGATCTCTACCTCGGTGCGGTGCATCGGCTGGCGGTATTGCTCCACTACAAGCATTTTGCCCTGATTCAGAGCAAGCACAGCTACAGCTCCGGGATGCTTCACGACCTCGCGGGTTGCGGTATTGCCATCCGGCAGCTTAACCGTATCCACCTGCAGGGTAATAATTTTGCCTTCAAAAATCGGCTGTGTAGACAACGTCTCTTCATCCAGTGCGGGATTGCGGTGAGTTTCAACTTTTTTCATAGTTTATGGTCTCCTTTAGCTCAGTTCTGCATAGGGTGTATTATAGCAAACTTAAGGGGAAAGAAGGAATGTAGACATGTATGACATCCTTATCCGTACAAGCTCAACTGCAGTCACAATGGTAGGTACACCGGAGCAGATTAAAGCAGTAATCGCCGGGTGGACCCTGCAGTACAGACGTGATATGCCACTGTCCTACATCCTGCGGCTGAAAGCTGAATCACGGCTGAGTCCACCTAAAGCGGGGTAACCCGCTTGCAGCATTTTCTCCTTTCCGTTTCTGAATGTATCCGGACCGGAAAGACGTTATTACACCTGGAAAATCCTTTTTCCCGATCATCCGGACCGGAAAGGCGTTATTTCCTCTACAAGGAGGGAGATTGGCTTCAAAACAGAACAATAGTGTCTCTGGAGTCCGTTCCCTTGTCAAAAACCGGCGATTATTAGAAATAACGTCCATGGAGTCCGGCAGCTTCTATTCCTCATCCTCAAGTCACGGAGAGTTCTCCCCAGCTTCTAGGCCACCTTCTAAGTCACCGAGAGTCCTCCCCATTCGCTTGAAGGAACGTTCCCAACAAATACGTAGATTTAGCTAGACAACAGCATTTTCCGTAAGGTTCCATTCGGCGAAGCTGTTCCATTAAACGCTACTAATGGTGCTGTTCAGTAAAACATAAGGAGCTGCTCCCGGGAATCGCCCGGAAACAGCTCCTTCACTGCATATACCCAGCCTCAGCTGCTGCACATGATATTTTAACCTTTTACACTTTCCTTAACGATGGCTACAACCAGCTCAGCCGCTTTGACGATGTCCTCGGCTTTGATTCGTTCCTTGGTGGTATGGATATGCTCGTAACCGATGGCCAGATTTACCGTTGGTACCTTTAGACCATTGAACACATTGGCGTCGCTGCCGCCGCCGGACGGGAACAAGCGTGTCTTCAGACCGAGTGAGGTTATGGCGCGGTCCGCAAGTACTACAACCGGATCATGCTCATTAAAGCTGAAGGCCGGATAAATAATCTCACTGCGGAATTCACATTCTGCACCATGCTCACGCACTGTAGTCTCCAATGCTTCGCGCATGGAAGCCACTTGCCGGTCTACCTTCTCCTGCACAATACTGCGCGCTTCAGCATCCAGCTGCACATGGTCGCAGACCACATTCGTTGGTCCGCCGCCTGCGAATTTGCCAATATTGGCCGTAGTCTCATTGTCGATGCGTCCCAGCTTCATCGCCGAGATGGCTTTGCTTGCTACCTGAATGGCGCTGATGCCATCTTCCGGATTCACGCCGGCATGGGCGGATTTGCCGAAGATCTGCATCGTTACTTTAGCCTGGGAAGGCGCAGCAACCGCAATCGCTCCAACCTCGCCGTTGGAATCCAGCGCAAAGCCCATGTCAGCATCCAGCAGTTTGGGGTCCATGGCCCGGGCGCCAAGCAGCCCGGATTCTTCACCGGCTGTAATGACAAACTGAATCTGCCCGTGAGCAACGCCCTGTTCCTGAATGACACGGATCGCTTCGAACAGAGCAGCTAACCCCGCTTTGTCATCCGCCCCGAGAATTGTGCTGCCGTCGCTCGTAATCCAGCCGTCTTCTCCAAGGGTAGGCTTGATGTTCTGTCCGGGAACTACTGTATCCATATGGCAGGTGAACAGCAGCTTGGGAGCTGCTGCTCCGTTATCGGCAGGCCAGGTAACGAACAGATTGCCTGCCCCATGTCCAGTGCGCTCCTGGGAATCGTCCTCGATGGCAGTAAGACCCAAGGCGCTGAATTTTTCTTTTAGCACATCGGCAATTTGCCGTTCGTTTCTTGTTTCACTGTCAATACGGACAAGCTCCATAAATTCCTGAATCAATCGGTCTTGTGTTATCATTGGACTTCCCTCTCTTTCACGATTGCGTTACAATAGTGGTACTGCCTTAAATATCTGTACGCTCTTAACTTAAACTAATTCCAAAGGAGTCACTCATGCAACGTCAAAAATGGTTCCGTATCTTCATTTATGTCATGCTGATCGCCATGGTCGGCTCTACCTTGCTGATGGTCATCGAGCCTTTCCTGGCCGGTTAACAGCAGAAAGTAGAACGTTAATAATAGCGTCCGGGCTCCCCGGGCGCTATTTGACATCCCGGACTACCGTCAAATCGGCCTAAGCATGTGGATTCGCCGGGTTGATTACCTTATACGGAAAGTGCTGCAGGAAATAAGGAATCAGCTCCTCTGATACCTGCTCAGGCTCCACAGGCCGGCCGGTGCATTCCTCCAGCGAAGTTACCCCATATTCCGCAATGCCGCAGGGGATAATCCCCTGAAACCCGCGCCCGCCAATCCCCGCAGAGATGTTGAAGGCAAAGCCGTGGCTGGTAATAAAGCCTCTGCGTGATTTGCTTCTGTTAAACTTGACGCCAATCGCACAAATCTTCTGGTCGCCAACCCAAACGCCGGTATACCCGGGCTTTCGGTCACCCTCTATTCCGCACGAAGCCAAATAATCAATAATTACAGCCTCCAACCGGCGGAGATACCCGTGCAGGTCGACCCTTCCGTCCTCCCCAAGCTTCAGCAGCGGGTAGCCGACAAGCTGGCCCGGCCCGTGATATGTAATGTCCCCCCCGCGGTCGATTTCAAACAGCGCAATCCCTTGCTCCTTGAGCTGTTCACCGCTGAGGAGAAGATGCTCCGGGTGATTCTGAGAACCGATGGTATAGGTGGGCGGATGCTGCAAAAGGATCAGCTGTTCCAGGCCTGTTCCGGCATCAATGGCCTGCACATGTTCCTTTTGCAGCTCCCAGGCCGCACCATATTCCATCAGGGGGTGATATGAAATTTCCAGCTTGCCAGGTTGCGGGTTATTCATAACGTCAGGTCCCCTTTGAATTAGAGTCGCCAGTCACTGAATGTTGCAAAATATTAATACAGCTTGGTATCCGGTGTATAGCTTTCCAGGTTATCCTTCACGCGCTGCAGGAAGCGGCCGCAAATGACTCCATCCAGAATCCGGTGATCCAGAGACAGACAAATATTGGCCATGGAGCGTACGGCGATCATATCGTTGATGACCACAGGCTTCTTCACGATGGATTCAAAGGTCAATATTGCCGCCTGCGGGTAGTTGATAATCGGGTAGGACAGAATAGAACCGAAAGAACCGGTGTTGTTGACGGTAAAGGTACCACCCTGCATATCTTCCAGGCGCAGCTTGCCGTCGCGGGTCTTTTGCGCTAATTCGTCGATCTCCCGGGCAAGTCCGGCGATGTTCTTCTGATCAGCCTTCTTGATTACCGGTGTCATAACGGAATCTTCGGTGCCTACAGCAAGTGTAATATTGATGTCGCGTTTGACAATGATTTTATCAACCGCCCAGACGGAGTTCATAATCGGATAATCCTTGATCGCACTGACTACAGCCTTCATCATAAAAGCTAGGTAAGTCAGGTTTATGCCTTCCTTGCGCTTGAACTCATCTTTAAGCTTATTGCGCAGCACGACGAGATTCGTCACATCCACTTCAATCATTGTCCACGCATGGGGAATCTCCGAGACACTCTGGCGCATTCTCGTGGCGATCGTGTTGCGGATCGGGGTGACGTCGATCAAAAATTCTGAACTGCTGCCCCGGCCGCCTTCCACCTCAATCGTCGGAATACGTGGAGATTCGCTCAGGTGCAGTCCGGAATGGCGAACGGGCTCCTGCACTTCGGTTTGAACAGCCTGCAGTACAGGTTGCTGCGCAGCTTCTTGCGCCTGATGTCCGGCTGCTGAAGCTGCGCCATTGGAGGCATGGACGGCTGCGGCCCCGCCGCTTTCCAGGAACGTCAGCACATCCTTCCGGGTGATACGGCCGCCCATACCGGTTCCCGGCACAGCGGCAAGATTAATACCGTGCTCGGCGGCGAGTGTCTGTACTGCCGGTGAGTAGCGGGAGCGCATTGGAGCGTCAGCTGAACCCCCGGCAGCTGGTACCGGCGGTCTGGCTGCTGCAGGCGCCTGCGGAGCGGAATTAACCTGGCCAGCTCCGGCGGATGGAGCTGCCGGAACCGTTGGAGCTGCGGGGGCAGCCACGGCTACAGCGATACGGGCGATGACTTCGCCAACGTTGACGGTCTGGCCCTCTTCCGCGAGCAGCTCCACCAGCGTTCCTTCCACGGTGGAAGGCAGCTCTGCATTGACTTTATCCGTAATCAAATCGCAGATGGGCTCATATTGATCCACTTGATCGCCCGGCTGCTTCAGCCATTTGCCGATCGTCGCCGATACCAGCGACTCCGCCAGCTGCGGCAGAATCACGTCGATCAGCTTTGTATTGTCAGACATATTGTCACTCCTTAAAGTTTTGTAAGCGATACTTCCTAGAAATGTCTTCGTACAAAACTGATTTCGGAAGCATACGCTTAAAGTTTTGTAAGCAATACTTCCTGAAGCATCTTCGTACAAAATTCACTTCGGAAG
This sequence comes from Paenibacillus sp. FSL H3-0321, assembly GCF_038002865.1. Classification (NCBI taxonomy): domain Bacteria; kingdom Bacillati; phylum Bacillota; class Bacilli; order Caryophanales; family Paenibacillaceae; genus Paenibacillus; species Paenibacillus sp. FSL H3-0321. The sequence goes on from NZ_JBBODH010000001.1 coordinate 1,661,073, forward strand.
CATGTACCCGCAGAATCAGAATGTTTAGTATTGCGCCAGCCGGAGCATCTCCGCTTTCACTTTATCTTTGCTCAGCATGAAGAATTTCTCCATCGGCGGGCTGATCGGCATCGCGGGCACATCAGGGCCGCAGAGCCGGAAGATCGGCGCGTCCAGCTCGAACAGGCAGTGCTCGGCAATAATGGCCGCCACCTCGCCGCCGATTCCGCCTGTCTTGTTGTCCTCATGGACAATCAGCACCTTGCCGGTCTGGCGGGCAGCGGCAATAATGGCTTCACGGTCCAGCGGCTGCAGCGTGCGAAGATCCAGTATGTGTGCGGTTATGCCTTCCTCGCGCTCCAGCTCCTCCGCAGCCTGCATCGCAAAATGCAGCGGCAGGCTGTATCCGATCACCGTAATATCGCTGCCTGCGCGCAGCAGGTTCGCCTCTCCGATCGGCACGGTATAATCATCTTCCGGCACATCTTCCTTAATCAGCTTGTAGCATTTCTTGTTCTCGAAGAATAAGACCGGATCCGGGTCACGGACCGCTGCCTTCAGCAGACCTTTGGCGTCATAAGCCGAATAAGGCGCTACAATCTTCAGTCCCGGTGTACCGAAGAAAATTGATTCGGGACACTGGGAATGATACAGCCCGCCAAATATACCGCCGCCGATAGGCGCGCGGATAACGACCGGGCAGTTCCAGTCGTTATTGGAGCGGTAACGGATTTTGGCCGCTTCGCTAATAATCTGATTGGTTGCCGGAAGCATGAAATCCGAATATTGCATTTCGGCAATAGGCTTCATGCCATACATGGCCGCTCCGATGGCCACTCCGGCAATCGCCGACTCCGCCAGCGGGGTATCCATCACGCGTTCTTCCCCGAACTGCTCCTGCAGCCCTTTGGTAGTGGTGAACACACCGCCCTTTACGCCAACATCCTCGCCTAGCACGAACACGGATTCATCGCGTTCCATTTCTTCCTTCATCGCCAGCCGGATCGCATCGATATATTCCATCATTGCCATGAATTATGCTCCTCCTTTGAGGTCTGATTCACTGTATACATGCAGCAGCGTATCTTCCGGTTTCGGGAAAGGTGCATTGTCAGCATATTCAATAGCCTCTTTCAGTTCAAGATTGTACTGTGCAGTCAGATCGCGTTCCTGTTCGTCACTCCACAGGCCCAGCTCTATCAGATAGTTGCGGAAGGCGGCGACGCCGTCCTTTTTCCAGTTCTCGTCAACCTCTTCCTTGGTCCGGTAAGCCAGATCGTTGTCCGAGGTGGAATGCGGTGACAGGCGGTACATCATCGCTTCGATCAGCGTTGGTCCTTCTCCTCTAAGAGCTCTCTCCCGCGCTTCCTTAACGACTCGGTACACTTCAAGCGGATCATTGCCGTCTACCTGGATGCCCGGGAAGCCGTAGCCCAGCGCACGGTCACTGACTTTGCCGGCGAGCTGCTTATGGGCAGGGATGGAGATGGCGTACTGGTTGTTCTGGCAAAAAATAATGACCGGCAGCTTGTTCACACCGGCAAAATTGCACGCTTCATGAAAATCCCCCTGGTTGCTGGAGCCTTCACCGAACGTAACAAAAGAAACAAACTTTTTCTTCTGCATCTTGGCCGCAAGCGCGAAACCTACCGCATGCGGTACTTGTGTAGTCACCGGACTTGAGCCGGTTACGATGCGCAGACGTTTGCTTCCAAAGTGGCCCGGCATCTGCCGTCCACCGCTGTTGGGATCCTCAGCCTTGGCGAACACGGAGAGCATCAGCTCGCGCATGGTCATGCCCACGGTAAGCACAAAGGCATAATCGCGGTAATACGGAAGGAAATAATCGTTCTGCCGGTCCAGTGCAAAAGCCGCCGCAACCTGAGCTGCCTCCTGGCCGATACCGGAAACATGGAAGTTAATCTTCCCGGCGCGCTGCAGCAGCAGACTGCGCTCATCGTACTTCCGTCCCATCTGCATATATTTGTACATATCGATGACCTGGCCGTCGCTGAGTCCAAGCTCCTGATGTCTGTTGACTGTTCCTACAGTACCTTGAGATTCCATATGAGAGGTACCTCCTAAATGTTTTGTGAGCCTAATCCCACTAAATTGGTTTCGTACAAACTTGGATTAGATGCTTAAAATTATAACAACCTGTGCCTGATCTTATAACCTGGTACTAAGACTTGACTTGAGTTCATTATAATCCCTTTTTGTACAAAAAGAAAAGAGAGGAAAAGCCGGAATAGAGCTATTTCGGCGCATAACGCTTCTCCAGCTCTATCCGGCATTCTCTTGGGGACTTTTCTCGTATACTAAAAACCGATTGATTTGCCATCTACCGCCAGCATGGCTTCTCCAATAATCTCGGAAAGGGTCGGATGGGCGTGGATGGCTTCGCCGATCTCCCAAGGGGTAGCGTCCAGCAGCTGCGCCAGCGCCGCTTCGCCGATGAGATCGGTCACATGCGGTCCGATCATTTGAACACCGAGAATATCTCCGCTGCTGCGGTCGGCAACGACTTTGACAAAACCGTCCTTCATCCCGTAGACGATAGCTTTGCCGATAGCCGAGAATGGAAATTTCCCTGTCACGACATCATGACCGAGATTCTTGGCCTCTTTCTCCGTATATCCGACACTGGCCACTTCCGGCCGTGTGTAGACACAACGGGGAACCTGATGGATATGATAGGGATGGAGCTTCTCGCCTGCCAGATGGTTCACCGCGCGAATACCTTCATGGCTGGCGGCATGGGCCAGCTGCAGACCGCCGATGCAGTCGCCGATACCGTAGATATGCGGCTCATTTGTCTGCATGTTAGCATTAACCTCAATCACACCTTTATCGAAGTGGATATCGGTGTTTTCCAATCCAATATTTTCGATATTGGCTACTCTGCCGACAGACACCAGCAGCTTCTCTGCGGACAAGCTCTGGCTCTGTTCCCCCTTGCGGGCTTCAATGGTTACGCCGTCCTCCGTTACCACACAAGTCTCAGCATCCACAGTTGTCCCCGTTAGAACTTTGACCCCGCGTTTTTTGAGCAGACGCAGCAGCTCCCGGGCAATTTCCTCGTCTTCCAGCGGCAGCAGCTGGCCAGCGGCCTCGACCACAGTCACCTGTACGCCGAAATCAACCAGCATTGAAGCCCACTCCACACCGATTACTCCGCCGCCCACAATAATGATCGAAGACGGCAGTTCTTCAAGCGTCAGCGCTTCTTCACTGCTCAGAATAACTTTGCCATCCGGTTTAAGTCCCGGCAGCACGCGGGGGCGTGAGCCTGTAGCGACAATAAGATTGGATGAGACCACAGTCTCCATCTCGCCATTCTCCAATTCCACCGCCACAGCACCGCTGCGCGGAGAGAAAATCGAAGGCCCGATGATCCGGCCTTTCCCTTTGAGGACCTGAATTTTATTTTTGCGCATCAAATATTGCACACCCTCATGCAGCTGTTCCACCACAGCTTCCTTGCGGCGCTGCACCTTCGGGAATACCAGTTTCACGCCTGTTGTTTCGATGCCATAACTTTCGCTCTCATTTATCTCAGCATAGACTTCTGCGCTGCGCAGCAGCGACTTGCTTGGAATACAGCCGCGGTGCAGGCAGGTGCCGCCCAGTTTGTCCATTTCGATGACGACAACCGACTTTCCCAGCTGGGCCGCGCGGATCGCCGCCACATAACCTCCGGTTCCACCGCCCAGTATCGCCACGTCACAGGATATTGTCATGATATGTATCCTCCAGTCATTACTCATAAGTTCTGCATAACCTATTACATTGTACTCTCTTTTATGCCCATTACAAACTTATAATCGTCATGTATTCATGGACTTTTCCCTGGTGAAGCGTTATCATATGGGGGAATCCAAAGGGCTGCGAAGGAGATGGAACCCTCATGAAACTGCTGATTTCACGCTTCATTGCCATCCTTATTCTGGTTATTCCCGGCCTGCTGGCCATGACAGGCTTCCTGATGATGAAAGATGATATTTTCAACTATATCTCCATGCATGGCGACGATGCTGTGACACCGGATTTTGCCTGGCTGCATTTTGGCGGGGGGCTGCTGCTCTTCTTGGCCGGGATGAGCTTTCTCGGAGGCTGGATTCTGACGCGTGACCGTAAAAAGAACTATGTCGGCCCGCGGTTCAGAGAGAAGCAAAAAATCCAGCAGCCGCCTGCTGCGAAAAGTAATCCTTAACTTTTAATAACTTAGATCACTTAACCAGGCATTTCCGAAGACATTCGGAGATGCCTTTTTTTTTGATTCTATGAATCCCTTAGGAAATAAGGTATATTTTCCCTGTAACTTATTTTAATCAGGGAGTGGTATGTCTTGCTGCATCAACAACAGACCCCGGCACTGGACAGCAATGCGATTATCGTATCCGGCGCAGGCAAAACATTAAATCAGACAAAGATCATCCGCAGCGTTTCTTTCGCTGTGCCTCATAACAGCATTTTTGCCATCATCGGCCCGAACGGAGCGGGCAAAACAACCCTGCTGCGTCTCATCATGGGTCTCTTGATTCTGGATGAAGGAACGATTACTTATTCCAGTGATCCGCGGATAATCTCGGTATTGCTGGAGAATGATTACTTATTCGAGACCAAAACCGGGCGTGAAAACATCCGTGATTTCTGCATCTATTTGGACGTAAGTCCGGCGTTAGCTTCTACGATGATCGAACGATACGCTGCTCTTCTGCAGCTCGAAACCGCACTTGATAATAAAGTGGCTACCTATTCCAAAGGCATGAAACGAAAGCTGTCGCTGCTGATTACGCTGCTGAAGGATTCCCCCATTCTGCTGCTGGACGAGCCTACCTCCGGTGTCGATCCCGAATCAAGACTGGTCATGCGCAGTGTCCTGCGCGGTTTGAAGGATGAAGGCAAAACACTTATCCTTACCTCTCACGATCTGGCGGAGGTTCAAAAAATCAGCGATTGGATCACCATCATGATCGGCGGTTCTATTGTTGATATTATCCATAATCAAGAATTCTGCGGTGATTTGGAGCAACGGTTCTTCACTGTACTTAAGGAGGCTAGATAATGAGGCTGCATCCGGTGAACAAATTGAATATCAAGGATGTCCTGAGAACCCCCTCGTATATTGCCATGCTCCTGATCGTGATGATCTTGCCGTTTAACTCCCTGCTGCAAATTCTGAGAACCAGCACCGGCCCGATGGCATTTATCCCGGTCTATATTTACCTTGTTCTCAACATCTCGATCTATCTCTTTCTTAATATGATTGCCCTCAGTCTGATAGTTATTTCCGAAAAAACCTCGGGGCGCTGCGAATATTATCTTGCCAACAAGGTCGATATCCGCCAGCTAACCTCTTTATACAGCCGCTCCGCCTTTGTGCTAAGCATTGCTCCTATCCTGCTTTTTAATGCCCTCGTGTTCGGATATGCCCTGGCTGCCCGGGAAGCGGTGCTTCTCCATCTGTTCCGGAATGTTGCTTTTGTGATGTTTGCTGCGGCTTATCTCCTGTTTACCTATGCCGCCACCGGAACATTGACGCTGATCTCCATGCTCTCCAAGTCCCCCGAGCGGGTAAGAACTTTCCTTTCGGTCAGTGCCGTGCTGTTTGTGTTTGCCGCCTCACTGCCCGGCACATTTATCCGCAAGCTCGGGATTACACCGGATGGTAACGCCATCCTTTGGATTACCGGCTGCATGCTGCTTCTCCTGGCTGCACTCTGCACCGCTGTGCGCTCTTCTCTAAACGGGAAGCTGAGCAATGAGAGCATTATATTATCCTACAAACAGTAGCTCCATTTTTCGGGAAAGGCCAAAAAAGCAGCAAGCCCGCCCCAGTCCCACTGCCTGCCGGGATGGCGTATCTTGCTGCTTCTCGTTAGCCGTTCTGATTCTGGACTGTCCCCTTACATCGCTGCCTCATCCTTGGCACCCCGAACCAGTTCGCTGTACAATCCGCCTTGCTGCAGCAGTTCGTCATGCGTGCCCTGCTGCAGCAAACGTCCGCCCTGCAATACCAGGATACGGTCCGCCGCGCGGATGGTGCCCAGTCTGTGGGCGATCACGAAGCTGGTCCGGCCTTTCATCAGCGCCTGCAGCCCTTCCTGAATCTTGATTTCAGTCACCGTATCAATGCTGCTGGTCGCCTCATCCAGCACCAGCATGGAAGGATTGGCGAGAATCGCTCTTGCGATCGCCAGCAGCTGCTTCTGCCCCTGGCTGATCCCGCTACCGTCCACGGAGAGCATCCGCTCGTAGCCGCCGCGCATCCGCATGATGAAGGAATGGGCATTCGCCAGCTTCGCCGCCTGCTCCACTTCCTCGTCCGTGGCGTCCAGCCTGCCGTAGCGGATATTGTCGCGGATTGTGCCTTTGAACAAGAAGGAATCCTGCAGCACAAAAGCCATCTGGCTGCGCAAACTTTCCCTGCGGATGGACGAAAGAACCATGCCGTCCAGCGTAATGCTTCCTTTGCTCGGATCGTAGAACCGCGACAAGAGGCCTATCAGTGTTGTCTTGCCAGCCCCTGTAGGCCCGACGAGGGCGATCATCTCGCCCGGCTTCGCTTCAAAGCTGATATTCTGCAATGTGTCGGCACCGCCGTCATAAGAGAAAGAGACGTCCTTGAACGTCACCGCCCCCTCTACCTGATCCAGCGATACCGCCGCGCCTTCATCCTTGGCTTCAGTCTCTTCGTCCATAACCTCAAACACCCGCTCCGCCCCGGCAATCGCCGACAGCAGTGTGTTCCACTGATTCGCCAGATCATTAAGCGGCCGTGTAAATTGACGTGTATACTCCACAAAGGCGATGATTACACCGACAGTGACCAGGCCGCGGATCGCCAGCAGGCCCCCGACACCGGCAACGATGGCAAAGCTCAGATTGTTCAGCCCATTCATCAGCTTGGGAATGAAGCCGGAAATGGACTGCGCCCAATACCCGGACAGCATAATCCGCGTATTACGTTCACGGAAACCGGAAATGACCCGTTCCTCCTGCGAGAACGCCTTGATAATCCGCTGTCCCGACAATGTTTCTTCTATATAGCCGTTGAGCTCGCCCATGCTGCGCTGCCGCTCCTTGAACAGCGGCCCGGTACGCCGCGTAATCCAGCGCATCCCCAGCGTCATCAGCGGCACTACAATAAACGTCAGGAGCGTAAGCAGCGGACTGAGCCATAGCATAACACCCACGGTGCCCAGCAGCGTGAGGACACTGGAGAAAATCTGGATCGCCGAGCTGTTCAGGGTGGAGCTGATATTCTCGATGTCATTGGTCAGGCGGCTCATAATTTCGCCCTGCTGCCTGCGGTTGAAGAAGGAAATCGGCAAACGGTGCAGGTGCGCGAACAAATCGGTGCGTATCCGGTAGATTGTCTCCTGGGCAATTTCGATCATCCAAATATTTTGCAGCCAGGAAGTTAATGAATTGAGCACATATACAAGTGCAAGGGTAATGAGGAAGGTCCCCCAGGTTCTGCCCCCCGATCCCTCTAAGTAATGATCGACCGCCCGGCTGATCAGATAAGGTCCAAGCAGCGCCAGACCGGAGCTGAACAGCACCATCAGAAGCACGAGGAACAGCTTGGCTTTGCGCTCGGCAAGATAACTCCAGATCCGTTTCAGCGTAGCCGACCAATTTTTCGCTTTCGCTTGGGGCTTTCGGCTCGAGGCCGCCCCGAAGCTTCTACCCTCTCCAAGTCCCAGATCCAGCTTCGGATGCTTGAAAGGTTCAATTAATGCTTTGAACATGATGCACCGCCTCCTTGCCCTGGGATTCATAAATTTTCCGGTAGAGGGAAGAGCCGGTCATAAGCTCTCCATGGGTACCTTTGGCGATTAACCGGCCTTCATCCAGCAGCAGGATCAGGTCTGCCGATACCGTGGAGCTGATCTTCTGGGTAATAAGAATGGTTGTGCAGGACATATGCTTCAGTTCCTCCAGCAAAAGACCTTCCGTTACTGCATCTAGCGCACTGGTGCTGTCATCCAGAATGAGTATCGCCGGCTTTCGCGCAAGCGCCCGGGCGATAGTCAGCCGCTGCTTTTGCCCGCCGGACAGATTGACCCCCCGCTGCCCCAGCTTGGTGTCATAGCCTTGAGGAAGACCTGTCACCGTTTCATGGATTTGCGCCGCAGCAGCTGCCCGCTCGATCTCTTCCCGGGTTGCGTGTTCATTCCCCCAGGCAATATTGTCACGTACCGAGCCGGTGAAGAGCAGTACCTCCTGTGGCACATAACCTATCGCTCCCCTCAGCTTGGCAATGTCCAGCTCCGAGCTGTCCACACCGTCAATTGAGATCACCCCATGGTTCTGTTCATATAACCGGGGAATCAGTCCAACCAGTGAGGATTTCCCGGAGCCGGTAGCCCCCATAATCGCCACGCGTTCTCCAGGTTTCACCTTAAAGGAGATCTCTTCCAGCACTGCGATCTCGCTACCCGGATAACTGAAGCTGACATTCTCAAATTCAACCTCACCCTGTATAGCATCCGGTCCGGTATAGTCACTGATTCCAGAAACGCCACGTTTACGCTCATTGGCCTGTTCGGCTTGCTCCGCAGTTACGTCCGTAGCTGCATCTGCCGACATCACTTCCGCCACCCGCTGCGAAGAAGCTATTGCACGGGAGAACGTCGCCATGATCGAGGACAAGGCTGACATAGCACCTATCGTGCGCAACGAGTAGTTAATAACGGCCACGGTCTGTCCCAGGGTTGCTTCCCCTGCAGAAATCTCAATCCTTCCAAACCATAAAACCGCCATAATCCCCGCGTTGACGATCAGCATAATCAGCGGAGCAGTTGTTTCCGTCAATCGGAGTGCAGCTACAGTCGACTTCATCAGCTCTCCACTGAATGAAGCGAACCGGCCAATCTCATGGCCCATACGTACAAACACACGAATTAAACGGATGCCGGTCAGATTCTCCTGAATAACGCCGTTTACCCCATCAAGCCGGACTTGCACGCTGCGAAACAAATCTGATGACCTGCGTATCACCCACGCCAGGAACAGAATCAGCACCGGCAATGTCACCGTCAGCAGCAGCCCCAGCTTCACATGCACGACCAAAGCCATGATCACACTGCCCAAGACAACAAGCGGCACCCGGGTCATAAACCGCAGCCCCATAAATATTGTATCCTGCAGTTGGGTCACATCTCCGGTAAGACGCGTAATCAGCGACGAGGTCGGAAAACGGCTGAACACTTCATAGGTGAAGGACTGCACCTTCTCATACAGCTTGTCCCTGAGATCAAAAGCAAATCCCTGACTGGCATGGGACGCAAAAAAAGAGCTGAGCACACCCGCCGCAAACGCTATAATCGCGCTTACTGCAAGTACACCGCCCCACAGCCAGACTACTGAATTATCCTTCTCCCTGATCCCATTATCGATAATTTTGGAGATCAGCAAAGGCTGCGAAAGTTCCACCGAAAGCTCGATAAGCATCATTACCAGGGCGGCGATCGCCGCCACCCGGTATCTTTTGAGATAAGAAAAAATTAAGTTCATCGACGTTACCCCATTTGTTTATTCGTAGAGCGCATCCCGCAGGCGGGTGGACATAGCAGAGCCCTGTCCCGTCTTGAGTATCACCCGCCGCAGCGCCTTGTTGCTCCGGTTCATTTCTGCTAATTCATCAAGCATTTCCGTCAATAAACTTTGCGTTTCCGGGGACAGTTCCCCGCTCTCCTGAAGTGCTGCCATTCTCTCTTTATAATGCTCCATTTTCTCCGTCAACTGCCAAACTTCCTTTCTGTCAAGGCTTCTCCTGTGGAAGTCCATAATTGCGTATATTATAACATATCACCAGGGAAGCACACTTTAAAGCGGTTGCTGAAATTTAAAAACACGATAGCAATGATTTCACTGGCAAGTTCAGCCACGAGTATGATACTCTAATAAAGTCGCATTTTTCGGTACACTATTACACAGGTTGAAGAACGAAAGGATAGATGGACGTGGCACAGTTGTTTTTCAAGTATGGAGCAATGAACAGCGGCAAATCCATTGAGATTCTCAAGGTAGCCCATAATTACGAGGAGCAGGGCAAGTCGGTGCTCATCTTCACTCCATCCCTGGACGATCGGGACGAGGTCGGGTATATTTCCTCCCGCATCGGACTGCGCAAGCAGGCCATAGCTATCGATGAGAACACAGATATATACAGCATAGTCAGCAGCAATCTGCCGAAGCCCCACTGCGTGCTGATCGACGAATGCCAGTTTCTGACCAAGGACTGCATTCTCCAGCTTGTGCGTATTGTGGATGAGCTGAACATACCGGTAATGGCTTTTGGACTAAAAAATGATTTTCAGAACAACTTATTCGAAGGCAGTAAATATATGCTGATCTACGCGGATAAAATTGAAGAAATGAAGACGATCTGCTGGTTCTGTGAACGGAAAGCCACAATGGCGCTGCGTGTAGAGAACGGCCAACCCGTATACAGCGGCAAGCAAATCCAGATCGGCGGCAATGAAGCTTATTATCCGGTCTGCCGCAAATGCCACAAGAATCCGCCCTTGTAAATATAAAAGCATTCCAGCCTCTTCATAAAGAGCCGGAATGCTTTTTTTGGTTTAGACCGAAGACGATTGTATCTCCTTCAGCGCTCTATGTTCGTCTTCCCTGCTCACAAACAGCTCATGCTGCGCTGCCACGTTCCCTCCATAATTTGCGCGGTTGGTTGCAGCCCGCATGCCTCCATTAATCTTGGAACGGTGGCGGATGCCCGCTGCGGTAAGACGGCTCTTCACCCTGAAATACTGGGCCTGATCAAATGTAGTGAAGAGCAGTGTTCTCTCCCGTGGAACAAAGAAATGCAAGATGCCCGTTAAAAAGCTCATTTGCGTCCTCCTCCTGTCCCCATCCCTCACTGCCATCAACTGCAGCCGCAACTAATTCAAGTAACGCTCGTTCAACACATTCAAATGATGAAGTTCATGTCCGATAATGAGGCAGGCCTGTGCTCTGACCGACATTGCTGTCGAATGGAACATTCCTCTACGGGTCCAGGCGTCTTCCGGCAGACTGTCCAGCAGGGCCAGCGTAGACTCGCGGACCAGTTTGTACTGGCTGACCAGTTCCTGAAGAGTGAAGCGGTCAAAATCACCTGCGGCCACATAATCATTTTCCTCGTAACCGGGCAGCGGCGCTTGTTCTCCTCTGGCAAAACAAAGCAAGCGGTAAGACATAATCCGGTCATTGTCGGTCAGGTGGCCAATCATCTGCTTAATGCTCCACTTCTCCGGTGCATAACGATAGTTCCCCTGCTCTTCGCTTAAGGCTCCCAGCAAATCAAAAAAGCTTCCGGATTGCTCCCTCAGAATGGCTGCCAAATCTCCCTCAGCTGGCACTAGAGCGATATATCGCTCCTGAACCTCAAGATACTCATTTTTTTCCAGACGCTGATTCATCAAATAACGCCTCTTTTCCAACAATATTAAGAAAAATTTGGTGAAAAGAACAAAATCTTATTGTTGTATTTTAGTTCATTAGGTATAATATTTGCAAGATTAAAGGTTGAGTTAATCTGACCTTCGGGAGTGTCGGTATGCTGGATTCTGTACTTTTTATTGTGTTTTCGGTACTCGAAAGTACCGCATTATTTTATCTGGCATTTAAGATATTCAAGATTGATCTTTATCCGAAAGAGATAGTTTTTGCTGGTTTGATTATGGCTTTCTTCTCTTATGTCATTCGAGTGAATAACGGTTTTGCAGGGATTGATGTATTTACCCAATACCTGCTTGTTTTTCTCTTTTTATGGCTGCTATTTCGAATTCATGTTTTTTACGCAGCTATTATGACAGGTATGTCCTACCAGCTCTACATGCTTATCCAATCTATACTATATTTGTTAATGAGCACTTCAGGAATTACAGATTTTAAACTTCACTCAATATCGATAGGAGTATATTTAATGCAGACGCTATCTGCCTTGACAGCATTCTCTATCGGACACTATATTGGGAGGAAAAGGAAAGGCTTTGATTTTGTTCCGGACAAGCCCGAAGAGAGAATCGTTTTAGGACATCAGGAAAAAGTCCTCTTTACATTAAGTCTACCTTCTATTCTTATTGTTTATTTAATGATTTATGTTTCTGAGAATTCCTTTCAGTTATTTATTCTCATTCCTCTCGCTTACGCTGTGCTTTTGTTCGGATATTTAAATTTTTCGATCAAGAAGAACCGTGGTGATGAATTTTGAACAGTTTGGCTATTAAAATTTCAGCCGCAATAAAGCGGGCCAATCCAGAGGAAACTTGTTCTGAAGAAATAATGCAGTATGCCTTGAATATTATTTTAAACACTCTTCTAACCATCACAGCTTCCCTTGTCATTGGCGGGTTGTTAAATAATTTCACTGAAACCTTGATTTTTTATATATGTTTTAGCATACTGCGCATATGTTCAGGCGGTTTTCATTTACGGACGGCGACTGCCTGCAATATTGTTACTACATTAATTTGTGTTCTCACCCCATTTCTTTTGAATTTCACTGGATCTTCACTTTGGATAATAAATGCTTTTAGTTTAATCATTATGTTTTTATTTGCCCCAAACCCGGATAAAAATGCCCAAATTCCGCTCAGATGGTTTCCCGGTCTGAAGATGGCTTCTATAGCACTTGTTGGTTTTAATTTTATTATTGGTTCGTCTGTCATCGGACTGGCTTTTCTGATTCAGTCCTTAACAGTAATTCCATGGAAAGGAAGGTTGAAGTTATGAAGTCATACATTGCGAAACAAGCATCCTCAGCTCTTGAGGCTTCCGCACGATTCTTTGTCTCTGTTATGAAAATTGGTTTACACAGCCCTGAAGCACCAAAAGAATTGCGGAAGTAATTAAACAAGGATGGGGAAAACATGCGTGTCTTACAAAACGACGGCTCCTCCCTGGACATCCAGGAAGAAGAGATATTGTATTTTTCCAGCTACAAAAATGCAATATTCGTCCATACGAAAGAAGGCGAATTTGTTCTCCCCACTACTCTTTCCGATCTATGGGTTGCTTATAAGGGTAAAGGATTTGAGCGTCTTGACCGCAGCAATGTCGTGAGTCTCAGCAATGTGGACAGTTATGATGCGGAGCGGAAGATCGTACTTTTTAATCAAGGAGAACAATTTGCCACTGTATCTGAGTCCAATGAAGCCCGCCTCAAAAAACATTTGGCAGGACGCAAGAAAGATTCCTCGCAAGAGAACAAAGACAGCATCAATAAGCAGTGATCCCGGTGCACATTAGCACTGGGATCGTTGCTTTTATTCAACATTCTTCGACCCAATCCTTCATTTTCCCATATCATTCATTTTTTGTAAAGGGGAATTCACCCTGCGAATACCAGGAGACGGATTTCTTTCCAAATGGTACCATTTAGATATTACTATAATTTAAGTCATTCTAAATAACCGATGGAGGAATCTAATGGATTATTACTTTCATCCTTCTCCGCGCCCCTCATCCCTTGAAATGTTATCTGACGAACAGTTATTGAACATCTATGAATTGGCGGTGGAGGCGAAGGCTTCGCCTGATTTTATTGAAATTATTAAAAATGTATTGACCGGGAGAAAATTAATGGGCTCAGAGCACCTGGATGCTTGATGCTGCTATAATCTCAGCATATTCTTACATAGTTCCTGCTTTTTGGAATAGAGCTTGCCCGATAAACAGCAAAGAAGCCATCCTCACTTTAATGTGCAGGATGGCTTCTTTTATTGGAATGATTAATGATTAGATAAAGGAGAGTACTTCTGGACTACTCGATGAATTCTGTCTTGAAGACGTTGTCGAGCTTTCCGCCCAGTCTTTTTTTGAGAGGTACCTTGATATCCCGGCCCAGTTCTTTGAAGAAGGTTTCGATATCACACTTCACATTCTGTGCCATGGCGATTATGGTTCCGTCCCCCACGATATTCTGGTTCACTTCGAGAGGCACGTCCACTTCGATATCATATTTCTTGGTCAATGTTTTGATGTATCTCGCAAAGATCTCCAGCAGCTCTTCGTTGTTGAAATTTTCGATTGCCGCTTTTCCCTTGCTGGTAAATTTCATGTTAACTCTCATTTGAGATATCCCCTTTTCTGTGTAACCATTTTTGTTGTTGGTTTATGGATCAAGATGAATAGATGGCTGCAAGAAAGGGCAACATTATTCATTTTTGAAAACAATAGAACGGACGCACGCTCATTTAAACGCGCCCTTAACCTGCTGCACCTTAAATTGGGTAAACTCCTTAAGTGCCTGGATAACCTCGTCCTGCTCCTCATCCTTCAGCTCATAGATGCATTCCCGCAGCCACTCGCCGAAGATATAGGCCTGTCGGCCTTTTCGGGGCTGCTTGCGGAGTGAATCCAGATTGCCTTCAAATTTGTCGTTGAGCACATCAGTAAGGTTATATTTCTCAATTTTTTCTATTACCATTCCTGCCCCATATTCCGTTTCATAAACGATGACCTCATCGGAATCAAACGAAACGTACGAAGTTTCTTTCCCTTCCTTGGACCGAAACTCCTTCAGCTTGTTAAATGCCGTCTCATATATATAATCCTGGGACTGATTAAGGACAGGCAGCTTGTAGCCCTGCTTAAGTGTCTTGATGTATTCAATATCCGGCATATAGTCGGCCAGATGATACATGCGGTTCTTAAGATCCGCTCCAAGCGCTTCAATGATCTTATCCAGGTTATCTTTGAGAGGAATACTTTCCCCGCGTTCAATCTTGCTGAGCTGAGAGTAACTGATGCCGCTCTTCTCTTCCAGTCCTCTTAAGGTCAACCCGCGTGCTTTTCTGAAGTGCCGGATAAAATCCCCCAGCTCATCAGGATAGTTATCGAAATCGTTCATGGGAGTCACCTCTACCTATATCATAACACAAGATAACACTTTGTGTTTCAATATAACAATTAATCCCTAAAATACTTGCTGCTTATTTAAGCATTATTCTTATTTTAGCGCCCTGCTTTACCGATAAAACATTTATATGGTAAATAATTCTTTGATTTGGAGGAAATACCCATGAAGTCCATCCCCTCAATCTCAAGTAACGTTAACACTAATAACGCAAACCAAACCATTGCTTCCCCCCGTGGCAAGGAGATCCAAAGCTTAATCAGCCAAAAAAGCAAATTAAATGAAGAAATCAGCGCGGTTAAGGCCGATAAAGATTTGGACACGAAGATGAAGGCCGAACGGGTTCAGTCCCTGAGGACCTCAATCCAAAACATTGATGCCCAAATTGCCGAGCTCAAAGCCCAAGAAATGCAAGAAAAAGCTGAACGCAACCGGCCCGAGCAGCAGGACAGCAAACCAACGTCAACAGACAGCTCTGCAGCAGTGCTGGACGTTGTTTTAAAGCACAGCACGACTTATGACCGCCTGGGCAAGCTGGTGGGCCTGAGCAAGAAGCTGGAAGGCTCTATAGATCCGTTAAAGAGCGAATCCAAGATGGAGCACGACAGACTGGCTAACAACCCTACCAAAGATATCGGCAGATACGAAATGCTGGAGAATGCAGAATATACCGTCCTGCAGACCAAACGGGAACGGATACTGGATATCCGCTCTACCATACATAATGTCGATCAAAAAATTGGCGAGTTGGTTTCCGAGCTCAAAGAGGATAACTCCCGCTTGTCACAAGCAAATAAAGCCGTACCGGAAATTTCCGGACTTGAGGAAGATACGGATAGTGATAAGAAGGATACCAAAGACAGCACTTCGAAAGATAAATCGCTCCCGGGAGACGAAAAAACTGGGGATGATGCTGGAGCTTCCGGGGCGGTAAAATCAATTGACGTACGGGTGTGAAGGCTTTCGAGGAGATTAACAAAAACCGCTATTCACTTCGATTGGTTAATCAAATGAATAGCGGTTCAGCTAGACTAAGATTTATTTCATTGAAGCTTTCAACTAAAATTCTGATCAAAACATGTATTAGTTTCACATTTAATTTTGTACCATTTACCACCATAGCCCTCGTTTTCTTGTACAACCAGTCTATTTCCGCATCGTAGGCAATTCTTTGTTACGCTGCTATCTAACTTATACTCTTTAACATATTCTTCGGCATGTTCTACCTCTTTGATTTCTTGTCTAAGTGCCTGGTCACTGATGTCGAATTCTTTCATGTCTCCTCTACTAGCATGTATAGACCGGCCAAACGCACCAAACCCTCCAACCAATTCGTGATGATGCGTACTAATCCGTCCTCCACCTCTTTCAAATAACTTGATGATTGGCTCATATGTATCATGAAATTTAACAGCAATCGGGTCGCCGGCATCAAGCAGACTGCACCATTGAATATAATTGGAGCAAATCATTTTTAAAACCGTTAAATTTATCGGCTCAAGATTAGGACAAATTTTGAACAGATTATCAAAATCGAGAAGCTCCATTTCATTATTAATGATTTTCGCCATGCCTGCATAAATACTAACGCCTTCAATAGACATAAATTGTAATAAAACACCAACTCTACGATAGTATTCAGCGATAAGTGTAGCGTCTGCAGTATATTCACCTTTGGACCTTACATCTTCATACCTTTTATTAGAGATATCTATATAATACTTAGCATCAATATTGTTAATTCGATTTACGGCTCTTGTATAATGAGTCTCCATAATAACTCCCTTACTTTGCACAGTTATTTTCTAAACGTTCGTTCATAATCTTCGAAACGGATCTTTCTAATTTGTTTACGGTCAGTTGTTCTAACAATGATTCCTTCTGATTTGCCTGTTGCCTCGATCCCTACTTGCGTATTTTCGAACCTTGTTAAGTAAGAATATGTATTCTCAAGAGAAGTTGGAAATTGGGAACCCTTGATGGTTTCCAGAAGGGGGGCGGACTGCAAATCCATGCGCTCTACAAATCTCTTCTTCTCAATCTCATTATAAAATGGCTGATTACCATGATCTCGCCACTCCGCAATTTTCTCCTGCGATAACTCTAGAAGTCTATCTAATTCATCCTTATCCAAGGAAAACACATCAAATACACGATACCCTTGAGTTCTTCTGTCAGAATAGTTCTTGGAAGCTTTAGTTTTTCCTCCATAAGATTCCTGATAAATTACGGTTAATGCCCAGTCACCCTGTGAAAAGATATCTGCTGTTACTTTCTCTGCAAACGGTTTAAGGAATTCCGCAATGTTCCCGTAAGGATTACCGATTCTGTCTCCTTTTGCATATAACAATTCTTCTCTGGAACCAATCAGATAATCAACTTCGTTATAATCATTTTTAAATAGAATGATTCTTGAATTTTCACCATCTACTTTTTCGTAAACAAAAACATCGTCTGATTCTGAGAAGCCTTTGGACTCAGTTAATACATCATTCAAGCGACCCCGTTCACCTAATTGATGATAGGTAAGAATGCTTGGGTACTTTGTTAAAGAATTAAATTTCTTCAAATTCAAAATATATCTTCCTCTCTCAATGAAAGTATTATTCAAATAGTTTATCGGGTGAGATGGGAAAAAAGTATAGATTTCAAAAACCCTTCACCTATCCTGATCCACAGCTTATCCGCTGCCAAACGCCATCTCAACAGGCGAGATCATGATGTTCTAAGTTGTATTTTTCAATTTCACGAACAACTTTAATGCGAAATGATTGAAGTTGGTTGTAAACAGTGTTACTCTATCAACGGTAAACTCAAAATCTATGATCTTCAATACATCTATTAATCGTCACTATTTTAGTTATAAAGAAAGGTAATACTATGATAAAAGTTGATAACTTATCCTTCTCGTTTCCGCAAAAAGAACTATATAAAAATATTTCATTTACGTTAGAAGAGGCTCAACATTGCGCTTTTATAGGAACAAGTGGCAGTGGGAAAAGTACACTGATAGATATACTGATGGATCCAGAAAGATATATTTTCGATGGCATGTTAGAGATCGACCCAACTTGCACAATCGGGTATGTAAGTCAGTTCTCGCAACTGGACAAATCTAAAGAAACAACAGTTTTTGAATATATAGGAGAAGAATTTATTAAGATCCAAAATGAAATAAAATCTATTTGCACTGAAATGGAAACATCATCGGATATTGATTCGTTACTAGAAAAGTATCAATTAGCTTTAGACGCATTTGATTCAATTGGCGGGGATGATTTTGAAAGCAATATTAATAAGAAACTAAATCTAGCAAACCTCATGAAGCTAAAAGATCTTAGGGTATCCGACCTGAGTGGCGGAGAATTCAAACTTATTCAAGTGATGAAGGAAATGCTTAGTAGTCCAGACTTAATGATTATGGACGAACCAGATGTATTTTTAGACTTCGAAAACCTAAATGCGCTTAAAAATCTTATTAATTCCCACAAAGGAATACTGCTAGTTGTTACGCACAACCGATATCTATTGAATCATTGTTTTAACAAAATTATGCACCTTGAAAACATGGAGATCCAAGAGTTTAATGGGCGATATATTGATTATAACTTCTCATTACTTCAAACTAAAATTGAGTTACAAGAACTCACAATCGCTGAGGATGAAGAAATTGAGAGAAACGAGAGCATAATCATTAATCTTAGAAATATCGCAACTTACAATTCAGAAGCATCTAGAGGGAAAGCGCTGAAAGCTAGAGTTAAATTTCAAGAAAGATTGGAAGCGCGTAGAATTAAAGCGCCATTCGTAGATATTAAGCAACCGGATATCAGTTTAGGTATTGATTATGAAATTGAAGACACCGTTGTTGTAAATGTCAATAATTATAGTGTTTCCTTTGATGAATTGCTTTTAGAAAATGTTAACTTTGAGATAAAATCTACTGATAAAGTAGCCCTTATCGGTTCAAACGGTACTGGGAAAACGACTTTACTCCGAGAAATCTTTAAAAATAATCATGATTCAATTGAAATAAACACTGATGTTAAAATGGCTTATTTATCTCAGCTTCAAGGCGAAATGCTAAAGGATTCTAATACAATACTGGAAGAATTCATCGATGCTGGGTTTAAAACTTATGAAGAGATAAGATCGTATATTTCAAACTATGGCTTTGAAGGAGAAATCGTTAATCAAAAGATAGAATCTTTATCTGGTGGAGAAAAAAATATGCTTCAATTGGCTAAAGTTTCTGCCAGTAAAGCAAACGTATTGCTTCTTGATGAGCCGACAAGCCATTTAGACACCTATACACAAATAGCACTGGAGAAAGCCATTGAAGACTATAAAGGTGCGATTCTCATGATTTCTCATGATTTCTATTCTGTGGTAAATGGTATGGATTATGTTTTAATCATTGCCGATAAGACGATTAGAAAAATGAGTATGCGAAAATTCAGAAAGATGATTTATGCTAGTCATTTTGACAGAGACTATTTAGAAACTGAACAAAAGAAAAAATCAGTTGAAATGAAAATAGAATTGGCTTTAAAGGATACTGATTTTGAACTTGCAAAAGTATTGGTTGATGAGCTGGAAGAGCTGATTAAGTTGCTTTAAACTACAACCTTCTGGATTGAAATGATTACAACAAGAAAGACACTGATGAATAGATCTCAGTGTCTTTTTACTGCATTCATTTCTGAATAGCTCTTGCCGCTAGAAAATATAAATCCCCTTATATTAAGAATGAATGGATAGTCACTGCCGTGTGGCAAGACTGCCATATCATGATATCACCCGTCTGTTCCTTCTCCCCTGTCGTGCTCAACAGAATCAGTGAGTCTTCCGTCTTTCATACGGATTACACGATCTGTTGCTGATGCAACTAACGGGTCATGCGTGACGATAACCACGGTCACTTGCTTGTCCGTATTTATCTTACGCAGCAAGGTTACTATCGCCTCCGATGTCACAGTATCTAAAGCTCCAGTAGGCTCATCAGCCCAGATGACGCAAGGATTATGCACAATAGCGCGGGCAATTGCAACCCGCTGGGCTTGTCCTCCGGACAGTTCATGCGGCATGGCCTTCAACTTATCCGATAGCATGACATCTTTAAGTGCCGCCTTTGCAGCTTTGTGGGCAACTGACATCTTAGCGCCCTGACTGATAAGCGGCAATGCAACGTTATCAATGACATTCAATACAGGAATCAGATTGTATTGCTGATAGACAAAACCCATCGACGTCAGCCTGAGCGCGGAGACATCTTTTTCGCTCATTTGGTGCAATGCTTGCTTGTCGAACCAAATCTCGCCACTGTCAGCTGACTCAATACCTGACAGCGTATAAAGCAACGTGGATTTACCACAACCAGATGGCCCCATAATGCTCACCATCTCACCCCTATGGATGTGTAAATCCACCCCTGATAATGCGACTGTTTGTGGAGTCGCTGCCATGCCGTAGTTCTTACGGACAGCTTTGGCTGCAATCATGACCTAGAAACCTCCTCTACACGGGTATAAGACCTAATTGGGCAATCGTTCCCTCGTCGTCGTTACCTCTCCCACATGCCCCATGTAGGCAATCGTACGGTCAGCGTTAAGCACATAGGCATATGGGAAAATTCCAGACGGTACACGTAATGGAATTCCTCAGCGGAAGCAGACAGTACGTCGAAGGAAAAGTCAAAATGCTGCTGGATTACTAGTGCTTCATCCACGTCACCATCGCTTACAAGAACAATCTACCTATCGAATACAATTAAAGTGGAGTTGCATAGTGTGTTCGCCCAGCAAACATCGGCACTTCACCCAAGTGACCCCTTGTTACTCTGTCCGACTGTTCTGTATACGTCTTAATCCGGCTGTGCTGAACCGGTTAAACAACCAGATGAAGATCAGCAATCCGATGATGAGACCTGTCACTTTCAGATAAGGGAACGAAAACTGAACACCCATCCACGCCAGACGCAGCAGCATCTCCGAACCGAGCCTTCCGACCACAATACCGCTAACTAACCCAACGATACCAATCAGACAACCCTCTACGATAAAAATCTGTTTCAACGACTTTTGGCTTACCCCCATCTGCCGTAACATAACCATATGGGGAACCCGCTCCTGTACGGATCGAATCTGAATCACATACATGCCGAGTAAAGCCATAAGCATCATGAATGACATAATGATAGAGAACAGCGTCAATTCAGCTTTAACAATCATCGTAATGATGGCGTGGTCCTCACCAGGCGTAGTCATCGTAACACCAGCTGTTTTTGTAAAATGGTATTTCAGTGTCTTTATGGAATCTGCCGCCGTCCCATCTGTATTATTCAACTGCAACAGCGCATAGCCTTTGGGTTCTCTAGGCCACTTATAAGCGCCGTTTGTATTATATTTGTTGTAGGGTTCGTCAGCCACTATAAATACCCTGCCATTGAAGCGGTTATCATCACCAATGGCGAACGTTCCAGCTACCGTGACCACTTCCTCTCCAATCAGGTTTTCCTCTTTGCCCCCACCTTTCAGTAAGCGGAGTGGAATTTGATCGCCTGCTTGGTACGTGCCTTCCAATTTATCATCCACGAGAACGACAGACGCTTGATCGCTCATGGCCTGATATACTTCTGCATCACTCTGAAATTGCGGCGCGCGGGAGGTGAGCGGTAATTGGTAACCTTCCCCTAGCCACTTTCCCCACACAACTTGTGAATATGCCCATTTGCTACCATTTTTAGAAGGGGTTACTTCTGTAAGATCAAGTGCATCATCGGGAGATGAAACGAGTATTCTGTACGTATCCATGTAGGCAGCACTTTGGACGATTTCTTGCACTTCATTCATATTGGCTGTCAGCTTATCTTTTTCCCGCTCATCGACATAAGAGATATAGGCGTCAGCAGCCATAAAAGAATCTTTCTTGTTTATAGCGGCATAATCTTCAACATTGGAAGCGAAACTTATCATCACGATCAAACAGCAGGATAATACCGTGAACAATAAAACGATGCCTAATGAACGACTAAACCGCATATTCGGGTACTGCGTGCCTAACGTAACAGACAAACGATCCACCCACCGATGTGGCAAAATGGAGGATGCCCGTTTCATCCAAGGTACAATGAGAAACATAAGATAGGCAGTTGTTATAATTCCAGCAAGCCAGCTTATAATCGAACCGAATACTCTTGCATTAAGCCTATCGGCATCTGTAACCCCCTCTGTGGCGAAATAATTGAAATAAATAAATGCCACTGTGACAAGGAGACAACATAAGACTTTGAACAGACGCTTCCGTGACGGATTAACACGATTATCCTCCTTGCCCATCAGGTGCAGAATGGATGTGCGCTTAATGAAACGCCCGACAAAACATGCCAGCAGTAAGAAAACGATAAACATGGAAAGCGCAATCCAGCACGTTGCCGTCACATCCACATGGGGTTGGATTGGATAGGCGTAAGCGGAATACCGATCCAGTAATTGTTCGATATAAAATACATTAATAGACAGCAATCCGAAACCGAGTACATTCCCGAGAACAACTCCCGATATGGTAATGACCGCACACAATAACGTGCACTCACTCACGTAGATGACAAAGCAGTTGCGGTTACTGAGTCCAAGCGATCGAAGCACGCCAAGATAATATTTGCGCCTTTCTTTCAGGATATTAAACAACTGGGTCAACAGCAAAATTCCAGCGAACAAAGAAACTGCGACAAAAAACAAAAATGGAGGCGTGAAAATACTCTGCACCATCGACATATGAGATAGCGCTTCTTTTTTGACTGGTTTCTCAATGAGATCAGTAAAGAAGGAACTGCCTGGTAATGATGAATACATCTTGTCCGTCGCCAGTAAAATACTGTGTGCGCTTGCTTCTGGAACGCCGAATATCTGATGCGCAAGCCTGTCCGAGAGAATAACTGTCCCTTGTGCCCGCATTGTTCCACGAAAACCCGTTAATCCGCTTTCCTCTGCTAAATCACGAATCGTTACAGGCACTTCTTGCCCGTCAAACGAGATTATCATTGTTTCACCGACACTAAGTCCCAACTGCCGTGCCAGCGGAACCGATACAATCGCTTCTTCTGCTGTCAGAGGATCAGTAGACCACAACGGTTGCTGCGGTTCCAGTTCCCGGGCATTTTGAAAATCAAATCCTAATGCAATGATGCTATCTTCCCCAGCTTCATCATTATTCCCGCTGTGCGCGGAAACCACCTGAGACACGTAGGGAAGACTGGTAATATTTCTGGCTTGAAGTTTCGTCTTAACATTTTTAATCTGAGCCTCGGTTAATTCAAGTCCGAGACGCGGATAAATCTCTGAACCAATTACACCAAAGTGTTTTTCTTCCCATAGTGATTTACTGTATGTAATAGAAGAAATGACAAAATAACATGAAAAAATCAGGATGACACCGATTGACCCTATGCATACGGTGAGTAGCGTTTGCCGTATCTGGGCTATGAAATTTCTGGCTCCCATTTTCCAAAACATGCCCATTGTAGCACCAACTTTCTCTTACGGGCGCTTATAGCCTTTGCCCCCTTAATACAGACACAAATAGTAAATTTAAAGTTGCCTTATATTCAGTCGTTCAAGAACGAATGACATCAGGAGCGCTCCTAATCATCGACCATCCAGAAACATGGATTAATCAGTTACATGTGCATTCAATCTGGGAATAAGAGCAGTTTCTTCGATGCTGAGTGTCATCACAAGGCACCACTCACGTTAGGAAAAGTATAGCATAAACCCTATTAAATGGAATGCGATTTTCTAAAAGAATCGATTGGGCTATGTATTTAGGATCTCTGCACTAATTAACATTAACAAAAAGATGGTTTATGATTATTTTGCCATAATAAATAGTATCGTAAGCGTCAAATAGCCCACACCTTGACATCAAGATGAGGGCTACAACAATTTTAAAGTTTGCTAGTAACTAGCTAATGTCTTCTTTGCCAGATTTCTTGTTGTACAATAAAACATAAAGTTCTCAATTTGAAATTCAAATTGATTGGCTTTAAATTGCCCAAAAAAAAGTTTATAGGCAAAATTCATTTAGCCAAACAATTATTCTAATCCCCACAAAGTCCTTCACATATCCTGATTCTAACCCTTTCAAGAAACCTTATGCTCAATCCGCAGCTTGTCGGCTACCATAGCAATAAATTCTGAGTTAGTCGGCTTGGATTTGGAGATATTAATGGTATAGCCGAACAGGTGGGAGATGCTGTCGATGTTGCCACGGGTTATAGACCGATTTTATTATGAGCTATAGTCACTATTTATTGGGTTTCTTTTGTAACATTTATTGCCTTTAGCACTTTCACACCCGGGTTATAATACCCCAAGTCTTAATTCCAGTCCTCACCTTCGATTCAAAGTAGCTAACAATCCTAATGGAATAAATGTCCCGGGTTTCACTTTTACCAAAGTGGTATGTAATTTCCCTAATATAGTTTTTCAATACATTTATCAAGTTTTAAGTTTTTAGAATTAATTTAACTCGATACAAAATATGACATCCCAACTTTCTCCAATAACGTTTTATGAAAGAATTGACTTTTAGTCAAAGTTGCAATACTTTTGTTATCTGATTGCTCTTTTATTGTTTCTTTCATAATTCCGATAGATTTCAATAGTATTTCATCAAATTTTTCATTTACTTGAAAAGTCCATTCACTGTGATTGCTGACTATCTTACCTATCTTGTCAAACGAGCAAACATCTTTTTGGGAGAACTGTGAAAATAAAGATAATAAATAAATATCAGCTGTATTAAGAAATGTATACTCTCTGGCTTCCTTCATTCCTCTTATACTTAAATACTCTAGTATAGCCCTTTTTCTCGAATTACGAATATATTGTCGATAGCTTTTTATTACTTCCAATATTCTTTGGTATAGCTCAAAACAGCAAATAACCCTTTCTGCATTTATATTTTTGAAAATAATAGAAAGATTCTCATTTGTAAAAAGAAGCGATTTATCCTTTTTGGCAATTGGCCCCATATTTTCATAAAATGTTGCATATAACTGAATTGCTAATTCCAGGGATATAGTTTTATTTTGATTTAAACCAAAAACATTCGCTTTTTCCTTTTTAGAAAGCAACTTTTTAAGAGTCTGTACTTTATTAGCTTGTCTCTCCAAAAAGTAACCCTTTTCTGATAAATCTATTTCCAATTGTCTAATAATAGGTAAATTTGAAATTAGATAACTATCTTTAATTTCAGTTTGAGAATTTAAAAAGATTGATATATTCTGTCTTATTTGAGGATCGTTAACTTCTATGACTTTTACTTGAACATAACCTTCCAATAACTTACCTTGACTCTTGGTTTCTAACAAACTATTCATTGTTTGACAGCCGTTAACGACCATGGGATTTCTAATCTTTAATTTTTTCCTTGTATCAATATACTTTACATTTGGCGAAACCATAACTATTCCATTATTATACAACTGGAAATTAATAACTTCATCAGGAGAAGCCGCTGTTTCAATAATACCTTTATTAAATTTATTACCTGCTCCATGAAATAGTCTTACGTTTTCGTCGAAAATAATTTCTTTATGCTTCTCACAAATATCCGCCAGTTCCTCCAATGAACAATAAATAGTATAGGATGCAGAATTTTCAGAAGTTAAAATGCCAGTACTTGAACCAGATTGTTTTAATTCGATTTCAAAGTCTTCAAATGTCTTTTTACTGGAATATATAACATTTGCTATCCTTTCTTTATCAAACAACTCCCAATATATTTTGTTACCAGTATCTTTAATATATTTTAGTTCCCCATCGAGAATAATTTGCGCCGTTTCACTTAACCCTCCACTATATCCAACAAACACCATTTTGAAAGTAAAGATATCAGAATCTAAAATCTCTTTTATTTTTTCTTTCAGCTCATCGTTTGCATTTCCAGGAGCCTTTCCGCTTGAACAGATCTTGTAACCTCTTAAAAATGTTTCAATCTCATCTTTACCTATCAGTTTATCAATATTACTCACTTTATCCGGTAGTTTAAACTGATACAATTCGATTATTTCTTTTGCTTCATCTATTATAACTGCATCGATTCCCCAATCGTTAAATCCATCTGTTATATACTCCGAAATATCATCATCGCTTAAACCACGTATATTCATTAAATACCAATGAGCAAAGGCATGGCTTTTTCTTTCGTAATCATTTTCTGTCTTTATTGCCTCTACCTCTTCCAGAATTCTCTGATAATATGTTTGATACATTCCCTCGTATCCACCTAAAAGACTTTCACCCATGAACCCCACATCCTAATTATTAGAATTTATTCCAATACATATTATACCTAATTCTTGTAGATAAAACTCGAATTTCATCTATGATTGAATCCATAACTCGTTAATGCTAACATTACCTATTACTTAAATTCTCATCTTTATGATGATTTTCGGATTTTTAACGTATATATCCTATCATCTTCAAGCATTTTCATCAGTTCTCAACAATCCTTAAAAAGTGCATATAACTCAGTATGACTTTTTCATTTTTTAAAATTTTTTAACGAAACTGTAACATTAGTAAAGCCAAGAATGCCTTCAATGGATCGAGGCTAGCTAAGGATTTCAGGAAAGTAGGTGTCTAAAATACATTTCATAACGTACTAGGACGACTCGTCTCCTCTTCAAAGTTTCCCTAAAAGGGGACTGCTCTGTGAAAAGAAGCAAAAACAAAGAACCAACTTAAAAAGTTAGTCCTTCGAAGCTTAAAGCTAAAATGTATAAGTTTAATAAATTGAATGTTACTGTTGTTTTTCTCTAAATACCTTGATAGTCTCTAGGGTAAGAAGAGCCTTGATATTCGCAATTTTCCGAAACTTTTAATTCATTATATGTTTGCCCACTATAGAACTTTTTGAGGATAATTTTAATTTCGAAATCCCCTTTACCCTTATCATGTAATTTAATTCCTTTATTTCTATTCCCATTTCCCAACAATCCAAAAACATCAACCCCTCCAAATTCCCCATATCCTTGGTAAGCAGGTTCATAATAAACTTTATCTGGAGTAACCAAATAGCATTTTGATTGTTCAGGATTAAGACCTACATTAACATTAGCAATGCTCATGCCACTTACCGCACATTTCCAACTAAACATCCCCATTAATATTAGCCTCCGCTTTAATGCAATATTATTTTTTCACTTTACAAACAACAATTAACGATACTACTAGATAATCTTTACTGAATATGTGCTCCGCTATTTATAGATCAGTGTATCATTTTAAAGTTATCAGCGAATCCACTGACCTTGGTCATTTTCCCACTTTTGTACAACTCTATCCTTTATGTTTTCTTCATAGACTCTGATTGCCTCATTATAGTTGTTTGTTCTTGCAACTATGTAGCCTAGATACCCATGCTCATCTGGATTGTTTTTTGTCTCTATCACAATGTAAAAAGCTTTTTTCAATTCTTCTATCATACGTTCGTCCTCTCTTTCCTTTGGATAATATTGTAATAGTAAATATACGGGGTAAAATCATTTAGGTTTCCTTAAATAATTTGTCCGCTCGCCCACAACGCAAGTACAACATCCATTTGAGAGTTGTGAGATTTCTTAACGCCCTGCATAACTTCTTTCCACAAGCTATTCCTATCATTAGCTAATTCTGGATTCCCTCTCAACAACCTCACAGCTTCAACAGCATAGGTCTTGTTTAGGCTATCCGATTTATAGGTATAATTCCCCTTAGAAATACCTCTGACTAAGCCTTCTTCACATAAACCAAGAAAAGCATTCTTTGGACATCCTTTACGCTGTGCAGGTGTGTTCGCTCCAAATAATTCAATTGTAGTTTGATTCCACGCATCTAGAGGAGTTTGGACTGCTCTGTTATTTAATATTTGAGTAGCATTCACTGCTGCCGTTCCATACTTATTCATTAATTTTCACGCTCCCATCACTTTTCGTATCGGATTAGCAAAACCTAATCAAGATGTAACTGCGGTATTTGAAGCATTCCCTGGCATCTCTATCAACTCTGACCGATTCTAGAGTAAAGGGCTGGGTTCAAAACCAGCCCCTCCGGGTAGAAGGGCCACCCAACTGGTGACCCGAACCCCCACAGAACCCGGCGTGCGGATTTCCCGCACCGGGCTCTTCAGAACTGGTTTTACAGCATCGCGTATGTCTTCAACCGTTGATATGGGATGAAGATTTTCGGTCGCATCAGTGGAAACAATGAACGTAGTCGCTGGTATTCCTTCCAAGTCACGTAGCTCTTCCGGCTTCGTCTACTGAGTACCTTCCGCCAATAGGTGACGGCTGTGGCGTACACTTTACTCAGACACCTCATGTTGCCTGCCATTCCATAGTAAGCGTAATGTCCTTGCAACATTTGGTTAATCTTCTTTGCCTGTACCTCCAGCGGTTCATGCTGCATTCTTCTCATGGTTTCCTGCACGTTTCCCATACTTCGCTTCAGTCGCTTCTTCTCTGTCTTTCTGCCCACCATGAAATTCCCTTGCCGGTTTCGCGTACAGTAATGCGTAAACCCTAGAAAGTAGAGCGTATCCGGCTTCTTCTTCCCTTTTCTTTGGCTATGTTTGCTCGCAAATCTCCCAAACTCGATTAATCTGGTTTTGCTCGGTTCCAACTCCAGCTTGAACTTATGAAGCCGATTTACCAGCGCTTCCTGAAAACGGATGGCGTCGCTTCGGTATTGAAAACATACGATAAAGTCGTCGATATACCGAATTAGATAGGCTTCGCCTCTAAGCCGCGGCTTAACTGCCTTCTCAAACCATAAGTCCAGCACATAGTGCAGGTACACATTGCTTAAAAGCACACTAATGGAGCCGCCCTGCGGCGTACCTTCTTCACTGGCGTGGACTTTCCCGTCTTCCAATACGCCAACTTTGAGCCAGCGCTGGATCAGCCGGAGGATTCGCGGATCACCCATGCGATGTTCCACAAATTTCATCATCCACTCATGATCCAGGCTGCCGAAGAAATTCTTTAAATCGGCTTCGAATACCCAACCCACCTTTTCTCCGGCTATGATCTCATTCAGTGTTGCTAACGCGTTGTGCTGCCCTCTGCCCGGTCTGCCTCCAAATGAACAATTTAGAAAATCTTGCTCATAGATAGCGGTTAGTATCTCTGCTGTGCACCGTTGTAAAGCTCGGTCTGCCACGGCCGGGACACCTAACGGACGTTTCTCCTTCTTTCCAGGCTTCGGTATCCAGACTCTTCTTACGGCTGGCGGTTGGTAGCCTTTCCGGTGTATGGACGTGAGCATTTCTTCTGCCCACACCCCGAAGCTTTTCACAGCCTCGTCTCGGGTAACCCCATCCACACCGGGAGCCGTTCGTCTGGGAATATGCTGCAGACAGTCTTGTAGCCGTTCTTTAGAGATGTGGTGGGTAAGCGAAGTGAACTGAAGTTTCGTATCTTCTCGTGCTTTTGCTGCTATTCTTTCCAATCCTGTTGTCATGGCTAGGTTCTTCCTTCCGTTGTATGAAGGCCTGTGTCCTCCCGTTGTATGGAGCCCATGTTGCCTTAGAAAGATTCCATTTCTGCTGACCGCTTCCCCATGTAGCAGGCTCTCCCTGCCTCGGAGTACTATCCGTCAGTAAGACTTCCGGCAAGTCTTTGAGCCTCCCTTGCTTTGTAGGCTTGTTCGGCTCTACCAAAAAAAAAATTGGAACTGCCGGATCTCCCTTGTTCCCAAGAAACCCTTGGACAGCATGCTGTAGGTACGAACCCCGGAAGCCCCGGTCACCCTCTTGCCCTATCGATGATGCCGGTTCTGCCTTCTCCACAGAGAAATAGGATCGGCTGCTTCAACCACGTTTGATTTCGGGGCTAATTATCCTCTTCACTTGATTCCGGCCTACTGTCTCCCTGTCTACGCTTCGCCGTACATGTTACCATGCACCACGCAAGACTCGGTACAGGACTGCTGGCTAGGCTTTGTCCTGATCACCATTTCAGGCGATACGTGTTTCTTGAACTTGCAAGGCGCAATCCTCATCAAACCGTACGTGAGGTTTTCCCTCATACGGCTTTCCGATGTTCGTCATTCATGGGCATGCAGGTTACAACAGCGTTTTTAGTCCATATTGCATGGCTAAGTATTTGACCTCCGACCGTGATCCCCTCCATCTTCTGCGTTGTCTTTTCTTGGCGTACCACCGGTTTAATCGCTGCAAAGTATACCAATCCAACTTGGCTAACCTCTTTTGACTGTAGTTCGTGTAGTAATAGTTTCTCCATCCTTGAATCTTTGGATTGAGCCATTCTACATGTTCCGCGAACGATCTCGAACGCATGCTGGGTGGTGACAGTCTTTCCTTGACTACCCCTCGAATACGCTCCTCCGCCTTTTTCGTTAGCCACTGCTGCGTGGTGGTGTACACCTTGCCTTGGGAGGTTTCTGCTTTGGTTTTCCGGTGATGCATCCCTAAGAAGTCGAATCCTTCGTCTCCTGTCCACAGTCCTACAATGCGGGTTTTGGTCGGGTGTAGGGTCAACTCCAGACGCTCCATAATTTTACGTATAAGTTCATACGCATGGTCGGCGTCCTTCTTGGTTTTGCAGACCACCACAAGATCATCTGCATACCTCGTGAGTTCACCTATTCCGCTCCCGTGTTTCTCCCACAGTCGGTCGAAATAGTTCAGATAGATATTCGCCAAAAGCGGTGAAATGACTCCACCCTGCGGTGTTCCTAAATCGGAACGCCTTACGGTTCCTTCTTCCATGACTCCCGCCTGAAGCCACTTCCGTATTAACTTCAGGGTCCGCCTGTCATTGATACGCATCTGTACTAATTTCATAAGCTTCTCTTGATTAATATTGTCGAAATAGCCTTGGATATCCACATCGACTACCCAATTTCCTTTGCGGTTGCAGGCTTTCCGGATTCGTTCCAGCGCTCCTTTTGCACTTCGCTTCGGGCGAAATCCGAAGGATACTTCCTCAAAATCCGCTTCAAAGATGGGTTCAATCACGAGTTTCGTTGCCATCTGTAGGACTCGGTCGCGCACGGTGGGTATGCCCAGCGGCCTTGGCTTCCCATCCTTCTTCGGGATATAGTGTCGCCGTACGGGCTGCGGGTGGTAGGTGCCTTCTTTCAATTCTCGCTCACAGTCCTTGAGGAATCTCGTTTCTCCTTGTTCCTCGATATCTGCTAGCGTCACGGCATCTACTCCTGCGGCTCCCTTGTTGGCTTTTACTCGTTTCCACGCTTCACACAGGATGTCCCACCGGTAGACTTTGTCATATAGTGCATGGAATTTACGCTTGTTGTTCTCCTTGGCCGCATGACCTAGCTTTTCTTGGAGTTCTTGAACTTTTTCCTTGGGTGTCGTTAGCCGTTTGGCATTCACTCACTCGTACCTCCTCCAAAAGCATAAACAAAGCAGGGCTCCTTCCCTCCCTAAGGTTATGTTGTCCTTAGGTTCTTCGGTACTATGAGCCCCTCGGACTCCCTTCCTGCAGACGATTCACTTCGTCTTTTGGACTTATAGAATGCCTCTTTACGGTTTCCTAAAAAAAAAATCCCGTGCAGGGGAGGGTCTCCCCAGTTCACTGCACGATCTTTCAGCCCATGCCGTTCCCTATACGCCGGAGGGTTCTTCGCTGCTGCTCCAAGTTCTGTACAGCTTCCTTGGCCTTCGTCCAAAGACACGAGACTCGGCTCCCTCTCTTCCCCTTTGCAGGGCCTTTTTGACGACGCGGCAGGATTCACTTGATGTTGCGGCCTGGGGTGTTGCTCGCCCTGCCTCTGACCGGACTTTTGTCGATGCGCTTTTACACACAGATTTCGCCATATGCAAGCATCCTAGCTACCAAGGTGGCTTGGTCCCTCCTTGGGTTGGACTTTCACCAACTAGATCATGCGTGCTTCTGGGCACGCTATCAATAAAAAACCGCCCTTCATTGGATTTGGAAACCCAATAAATAGCGGTATTTATAGCTCATTGTAAAAATATTTATCGGTTTGAAATGACCATTTCCCGATATTTATCGGTACCCTTGCTTTACCATAAACATCGCAACAATCCCTACAAAGTCCTTCACATATCCTGATCCTAACCCTTTCAAGAAACCTTATGCTCA
Source organism: Paenibacillus sp. FSL H3-0321 (assembly GCF_038002865.1). Lineage (NCBI taxonomy): Bacteria > Bacillati > Bacillota > Bacilli > Caryophanales > Paenibacillaceae > Paenibacillus > Paenibacillus sp. FSL H3-0321. The sequence goes on from NZ_JBBODH010000001.1 coordinate 1,693,061, forward strand.
ATCCGCAGCTTGTCGGCTACCATGGCAATAAATTCTGAGTTAGTCGGCTTGGATTTGGAGATATTAATGGTATAGCCGAACAGGTGGGAGATGCTGTCGATGTTGCCACGGGTCCAAGCCACTTCAATGGCATGACGGATCGCGCGTTCTACGCGTGAAGGCGTGGTCTTGAATTTCTCGGCGATGGCCGGATAAAGTGTCTTGGTGATGGCACCGAGGATTTCGATATTGTTGTACACCATCGTAATGGCTTCACGTAAATACTGGTAACCCTTAATATGGGCCGGAACGCCGATTTCATGAATGATTGAGGTAATGTTGGCATCCAGATTTTTGCCTTTGGAGAGCGGCACAACATTGTTGTTATTTCTGGAGCCGGAATAATTGGACATGCTGGAGGAGGAGCTCATACTGCCTTGGGTACCGACAAGCTGACGCACACGATTGGCCAGAACCTCCATATCAAACGGCTTAAGAATATAATAGGACGCGCCAAGCTGCACAGCTCTTTGAGTGATGTTCTCCTGCCCAAAAGCAGTCAGCATAATGATCTTCGGTTGCGGATTCAAATCCATATCACGCAGGCGTTCCAGGACGCCAAGTCCATCTAAATGCGGCATAATGATATCAAGAATTAGCACATCCGGAACTTTACGTGCCCCGCTAAGCATTTGAAGCACTTCTTCACCATTATAGGCAATGCCCGTCACGGTCATGTCTTCCTGTTCCGTAATGTATTCGGCAAGCAAGTTCGTAAATTCCCTGTTATCATCGGCCAACAACACTTCAATATTCTGCACTGGCTGCTTCCTCCTTATTAATAACTGCTATTCGAAAATAACATTTATCTTGTCTCCCTTACATTTTCGACATGCAGTTTGAATATCCTTCTGTCGAAAATTATTTTTCTTTATTTTTTTTCGGCGTTGGATTATAATTAAATATTTTGTTTCATTTTTCGATCTTTCTCGCTTAGCTTCGACAAAAAAATCTTAAGGCTAAACCGCCTTAAGATTGTAGGGAGCAATATTGCTCTGCTGAGCCACACCAGAGTCTTTCAGCATCCATTCGATGAAGCAGCCATACCCTGACTTCGGGTCATTAACGAATACATGGGTCACTGCGCCGATTAAACGGCCATTCTGCACAATCGGACTGCCGCTCATGCCTTGAACGATTCCTCCGGTTTTGTCGATCAGACGGGGATCGGTAATACGCAGCACCAGACCTTTGGTTGCCGGGGTCTGCTGATGGGCAACATGGATGATTTCTACATTGAATCGCTCGACCTGCTGTCCGTCAACCACTGTAAGAATTTGCGCGGGCCCTTCCTTGACTTCACTGCTCATGGCAATCGGTATCGGCTGCTTATACAGGCTGTGCTCCGGATTGCGGGTCATTTTACCAAAGATCCCGAAGTCCGTATTGCTTTGAACATTGCCAAGCACTTGGCTTTCCTTTAGAAATACAGCACGTTTCTCGCCGGGATCACCGTCCTGGCTCTTAGAGATTGAGGTCACACTGGACTGGACGATGTGACCGCTGCCGACGACAATCGGTGTTCCGGTATTCATGTCCGTAATGACATGGCCCAGAGCGCCATATACGCCCTGTTCAGGAGCATAGAACGTTAAGGTGCCGACACCGGCTGCTGAATCGCGGATGTACAGCCCTAATCTCCATACCTTGTCATTACGGTCATAAGCAGGCTTCAGCTTCGCCGTATGTTCTTTCCCGTCGCGTTTGTACACGATGGTCAGCGGCTCATTTGCCTTTCCTGCACGCTCCACAAGCTTGGTTACCTTAGATACCTCGTCCAGCTTGTTCCCGTCAATCGAGATCATCAGATCACCCGGCACCAGACCACTGTTCTCTCCTGGTGAAAGCTTGGACTGCTCGGATACTTCAATAAGATGATGGCCCACAACCAGAACACCTGCTGACTTCACTTTGACGCCAATCGTCTGTCCTCCAGGGATGACTTTCAGCTCCCCGTCAATTCCTTGTACCGGCTTGTCAGGCGGAATATCCAGCGGTGATGCATAGGCCTGGAGAGATCCCGTCATTCCTGACATGCTGAGAAAGAAGGCAAATAAAAGGCCGGGCATTAACTTCCTGAGGTTCGGCTTCAATGGCTGTCACGCTCCCTTTTGCTTCTTTCGCTTGACGAAAAAGGTGGTCGCCAATTGCGTACCTATAAGATAACCTTGCCCCCAGGCTTTTATTACTGTCAATCATTGTCCCGCTTACCCTAAAGCTGCTTTGCTGGCCTCGGCCAGACCAAGCATCTCCTGTGCGTGATGCAATGTTTTTTCGGTAATTTCCACACCGCCCAGCATCCGGGCCAGCTCCATCACCCGGCCTTCCGCTGAGAGAGACTCCACTTCGGTCATCGTCCGTCCGTCCTCGACTTTTTTGCGAATTAAATACTGATGATCGGCCATGCAGGCCACCTGCGGTAAATGCGTAATTGAAAACACCTGGCAAGAAGATGACAACCTGAACAGCTTATCCGCTATGGACTGGGCAGCCCGGCCGCTGACACCGGTATCCACTTCATCAAAGATAAGAACCGGAATCGCATCGGTCCGCGCGAATATGCTCTTCATCGCCAGCATAATCCGCGACAGCTCCCCGCCGGAGGCAATCTTGCCCAGCGGTCTCAGCGGTTCTCCCGGGTTCGGTGAGATCATAAATTCGGCGCCGTCGATCCCCTGTCGGGTCAGACGGTAACGCCGCCCCTGATGTTCGATACCCCGGGGGTCCACCAGAGGTTCCAGCTTGACCTGCAGCGAGGTCCGTTCCATCTGCAGATCCTTGAGTTCACCTTCAACCTGGGTAGACAGATCTGTTGCACACTGGCTGCGCGCAACACTGAGCTTCCCGGCTGCCTCCATTAGAACGTTCAGCAATCCATCACGCTTCACGGTCAGCTTCTCTATATATTCGTCTTTATTCTCCAGAAGATCGGTCTCCCGCTCAATCTGCTCATAATAAGCCAGAATCTGCTCAACACTTTCCCCGTATTTGCGCCGCAGGCCGGTAATCTGATCCAGACGGTTCTCAATTTCCTCCAGCCGGACCGGATTGAACTCGATTTCCTCACGGTAGTCACGCAGCTGGAACGCAGCATCCTCAAGCTGATAATAAGAAGACTGCAGCTGATCAAGCACTGCCCGGAGACCCTTTTCATCATAACGCACCGCGTCCTCCAGCTTCGAGATCACGTTACCAATTGATTCCAATCCCTGCCTGTCATACAGCAGCTCGTATGCGCCGGATACGGAATCCATCATTTTCTCGCTGTGGGATAGTTTGACCCTTTCTTCAGCAAGTAATTCATCTTCTCCGGGTTTTAATCCTGCAGAAGAAATTTCCTCTAATTGAAAGCGGTACAAATCGAGCATTTGGTAAGCTTTTTGGCTTGATTCCTGAAGCTCCCGCAGTTCTTTCTCTACTTTGGCAAAAGCGGAATATTTCTCTTGATAATCAGCCTTAAGAGGGCCAATCACGGCATCTCCGTATGTATCCAGCAATCCCAGGTGACGATCTGCCTTCAGCAGGTTCTGGTGCTCATGCTGCCCGTGAATATTGACCAGCTGTTCACCGATCTCACGCAGCATGCTGAGATTCACCATTTGCCCGTTGACCCGCGAAGTGCTTTTGCCAAGGGAGGTGATTTCACGGCGGATAACCAGATGCTCCTCCCGGTCGGCTCCGATGCCAAGACGATCTAGGGTTTCCCATACCGGATGGCTGGCGGGTAAGCTGAATAACGCTTCCATTTCTGCCTTCTCACAGCCGTAGCGGATCGAATCCGCTGACCCGCGTCCGCCTGCAATAAGTCCAAGCGCATCTATAATAATCGATTTACCTGCCCCGGTTTCCCCTGTAAGCACATGAAAACCGGGATAAAAATGCACATCTACCGCTTCAACAACGGCAAGATTGCGGATCGACAAGGTTTCTAACACGAATACAACACCTCCGAAAAGATGATCACTGAGTTTTTTAAATTAAGAGATATAACCCATAATTTGCGAAATAACATCTTTGCTGTCCTCCGGCTGACGGCAAATAATCAGAATAGTGTCGTCACCGGAAATGGTGCCCATAATTTGCGGCCAGTCAATATTGTCGATCAGAGCCGCTACTGAATTGGCAGTACCCGGAAGACATTTCATCACCACGAGGTTGGCGGAGAAATCAATATGAACAAAGTTGTCCACCAGCACGCGCTTTAGCTTCTGAATCGGGTTGTAGCGCTGGTCGGTCGGAAGAGAATATTTGTATCTGCCGTCATCCATGGGAACCTTGATCAGCAGCAGTTCCTTGATGTCACGCGATACCGTAGCCTGAGTGACCTGGAAACCGGCGCCACGCAGTGCCTCCACCAGATCATCCTGCGTTTCAATATCCCTCTGTGTAATAATTTCACGTATCTTAATATGCCTGTGTCCCTTCATTATTGCCTCCCGTATTTAAAAAATGAACTTTAATTCGATTCCCCATCATCTTTGCCAAGTTTGATGAGATGTATGGCCGAAGCAGACGTGTTAACATACAGAACACCGCTGCATTCGGGATAAATCAGCAGATAAGGCAGCAGGGTATCCCGAAGGCCGCTGCCGGTAAACTCCAGCCCTTTGCGCGGGCGGGATAAAATCACCAGGTAAAAATTGTCCTCTTCTTTACTGGCAACGTAGTCAATGAACAGCCTGCTGTACATCGGAGACCCGTCTACCTGAAAAGATAGCGGAATCTTCAGTTTGCCACCAATCACCTCATATCCAGCCGCCTCCAGCAGATCTATGGCAGGATGGGGCAGAATGTCTTTATTGAGGGGCAGCCGGTCCTTGATGAACGAACGCGGAGAGCTCTGCAGCCATATAAATATCCGGTAAATCAGGAAGATCGATACCGCCACTCCAATGAGTATCATAACCACTTTATCAGAGCTCGCCAAAGCAATCACCTCGGTGATTTATTCGCTTGAGGATCGCTGAAATCCTGCTTGTCGTACTGAGCCCGTGGTTATTTGTTGCTGAACTAGCAAAAGAAACTCATCGTTTCTTCGATGAGTTTCCAGTGGTATTGGCAGTAAATGTCGCCGCCGCTTCCTTAATTACGGCATCAGCAAGCTCTGCAAACGAAGTCCCCGGGTCCGTTGCCGATGCTGTTTCCACAGCTTCCGGCAGCAGCTTCCAATGGGCCAGAAATTCGATATTTCCTTCTCCGCCAGTAATCGGTGAGAATGTCAGACCTTCCAGCCGGTAGCCCAGCTCTGAAGCCATGGTCAGCACATTCACCAGCACCTCTTTATGAACGGCCGGATCACGCACCACTCCTGATTTGCCTACCTTTTCACGGCCAGCCTCGAACTGCGGCTTGATGAGTGCGGCGATGTCCGCAGGGCGGTTAACCAGCGATTTGAGCGGCGGGAGAATGATTTTGAGCGAGATAAAAGAGACATCTATGCTTGCAAAATCAGGCACCGGCCCGATCAGATCAGGCGGCGTCATGTAGCGGAAGTTGGTCCGTTCCATCACGCTGACCCGCTCATCATTGCGCAGACCCCAATCCAGCTGGTTATAACCGACATCAATCGCATAGACATGGCTTGCACCATTCTGCAGCGCGCAATCGGTGAACCCTCCGGTAGAGGCGCCAATATCCAGCATGATTCTCCCGGTCAGTTCGATACCAAACTGGCGGAGCGCCTTCTCCAGCTTCAGTCCCCCGCGGCTGACATAAGGATGCACAGCTCCCTTAACCTTTAGGGTTGCACCGCGCGATACCTTCATGCCCGCCTTCTCGATCCGTTCTTCATCCGCAAGCACCAGGCCGGCCATAATGGCAGCCTTGGCCTTCTCGCGGCTTTCATAAAAACCTTGTTCTACTAACAGTACATCTATACGTTCTTTAGGGTGTTCCATGTTCATCTCCCGATCATTGGGCTCCCAAGTTCAGCTTCCTTCATTCAGGAAGTAGAAGTCGTCTTGTAAGTATATTTGCTTAATGCCTTCATTGCCTTAATGCGTCCGCACAGCGCTTCCACGGTAAGTCCCGTCTCCTGGCGCTGCTCTTTAATCGAGCCGTGTTCAATAAACAGATCCGGCACACCCATTAAGTGAACGCGGGCATCATAAATTTCATGTTGGGCATAAAATTCAAGCACAGCACTGCCCAAAGAACCGGCCTGGCTGGCTTCCTCCAGCACTACCATGCTGGTTGCAGCATGAGCGAGCTCAAGCAGCATAGAATTGTCGAGCGGTTTCAGGAACCGCGCATTTACAACGCCTACCTGGATGCCTTCACGCTTCAGAATCTCCGCCGCTTCCTCTGCTACCTGGACCATTGGTCCGCAGGCCAGCACCGCATAATCATCACCCGGGCGCAGACGCTCCCAAGAGCCGATAGGCAGGCTGCGCAGCTCGGCATCCAGTTGAACTCCGGTACCGTCAATCCGCGGATAACGGTAGGCAATCGGACCGTCGTTGTACTCCAGCGCCGTCTTCATCATATGGCGCAGCTCATTCTCATCCTTCGGCATCATCATGACCAGATTCGGAATATGGCGCATAAAGGCGATGTCATACACCCCTTGATGCGTCTCGCCGTCAGCGCCGACGAAGCCGGCGCGGTCAATCGCGAACATTACGTTGGCGTTATGCCGGCAGATATCGTGAACGATCTGATCGTAAGCCCGCTGCATAAAGGTCGAATACACGGCAAATACCGGCTTCATGCCTTCCATTGCAAGTGCCGCACAGAGTGTCGCCGCATGCTGCTCGGCGATCCCGACATCAATCATCCGATCCGGAAATTCCTTGGCAAACGGGAATAAACCCGAACCCCCAGGCATCGCCGGGGTAACAGCAATGAGGCGCTTGTCCTCATGACCTAGTTCAATCAGCGTCTGCCCGAATACTTCAGTGTACATCGGATTGCCCACAGCCTTTAGGGACTGTCCAGACTCAATCTTGTAAGGAGAAATGGCATGTGATTTATAGTAATCGGTTTCAGCCGGTTTATAACCTTTGCCCTTAGTGGTCAGCACATGCACCAGAACAGGTCCGGACACATTATCCGCCTGATGGAAGGTATCAATCAGCTTCTCCAGATCATGCCCGTCTACCGGTCCAAGATAGGTAAAGCCCAGTTCTTCAAACAGCACTCCGGGAACCATCATATATTTAAGACTGTCCTTGATCTTCTCAACGGTCTTGGCCAGCTTGCCGCCGATCGCCGGAATCTTCTTCAGGGATCTTTCAACTTCATCTTTGGCCCGCAGGTAATGGCGGTCGGAACGGATTTTGCTCAAATAATTATGCATCGCCCCGACGTTGGGAGCAATGGACATTTCGTTGTCGTTCAGGATGACCATCAGCTTGCGTTTCTCATGACCGATATGGTTCAAGGCTTCAAAAGCCATCCCGCCGGTGAGCGCGCCATCGCCAATCACAGCAATTACCTTGTTGTCTTCGCCCTTCAAATCGCGGGCCATAGCCATGCCCATCGCAGCTGACAAAGAGGTGCTGCTGTGCCCGGCTTCCCATACGTCATGCTCGCTTTCAGAACGCTTTACAAAGCCGCATAGCCCATCACGCTTGCGCAGCGTATCAAACCGGTCCTGGCGGCCGGTCAGTATCTTATGCACATAAGCCTGATGCCCTACGTCATATATCATTTTGTCCCGGGGACTGTCATAGCAATAGTGCAAAGCCAGTGTAAGCTCCACTACCCCCAGGTTGGATCCGAGGTGCCCGCCGGTTACAGTAAGCTTCTCGATCAGAAACCGGCGGATTTCCTCCGCAAGGGTAGCCAGCTCCTCGGTTGACAAGGATTTAAGTTGCTCCGGATCATTTATTTGTGGAAGCAGCACGAGTATTCCCCGCTTTCCTAGATGTTGTAAAATATATAAAACCCATTATAACACAAACGAAACGGCTGTCGTAACACAGCCGCTCCCTAAATTTTTCTAATGATCGCGAGCCATTAAATACCCCGCGATTTCAAGCAGCCGTGTATTGTCGGGAAATCCGCCCTCCAGCACCGCGCTCCGGGCAGCGTCCGTTAGGCGTTTCACCTCTTCGCGCGAGGATTCCAGCCCGATGAAATACGGGTAGGTCACCTTTTGCTGCTTGATGTCACTGCCTGTTTTTTTGCCGAGTTTGCCTTCGTCGCCGACCAGATCCAGAATATCATCCTGCACCTGAAAAGCCAGCCCGATATGGGTGCCGAACTCACGGAGCGCCTCCAGCTGCTTCTTATCGGCTCCGGCGATCCGTCCGCCCGCCAGCAGCGAGAAAACGATAAGATCGCCAGTCTTATGAAGATGGATGTACTGCAGCTGTTTCAGATCGGTCAGCCCCTGCTCACCCTCCATATCGGCAACCTGGCCGCCGACCATGCCGCGCGGACCGGCCATTTCGGCCAGGTCCTCCACGATGGACAGCACCTGCTCCGCAGGAATGCCATGGCGGCGGGAAGCCTGTACCACGCTGTAGAACGCATGCGTCAAAAGCGCATCGCCGGCCAAAATTGCCGTCGCTTCACCGAATACTTTGTGATTCGTCAATTTGCCGCGCCGGTAATCATCATTATCCATGGCCGGTAAATCGTCGTGAATCAGCGAATACGTATGCACCATCTCAATGGCCGCTGCTACCGGCAGAGCCGCCTCGCGGCTGCCTCCCAGCGCTTCACAGGCAGCGATGACGAGCAGCGGGCGAAGGCGCTTGCCTCCGGCCTGGAGCGAATAGTCCATCGCTTCCTTCAAATGGACAGGGACCGTCCAGGCTGCCGGAAGCGTCCGCTCCATCTCAGCTCCAACCAGTCCGCAGACTTCGGCAATGTAATCCTTCAGCGGCGGTTGCTGGGCCTTACCGGCAGTGCCTGTCTCCAAGTCATGCTCAAAGCGGCTCATCGGCATCCCCTTCCAGGCGGGCACCGAACGGTTTTTTGCGCAGCTCCCCATCCTCCAGGGTAATCATCTCAATCTTGCGTTCCACTTGTTCCAGCTTGCTGCCGCATAGCTGCGAGAGCTTCATGCCCTGCTGAAACAAATCTATAGCTTTCTCTAGGGGAACGTCGCCGTGCTCAAGCTCACGTACGATTTCCTCCAGCCGCTCCATAGCTCCTTCAAAATCCAGTTCCGCTTCCTTCGTCATCGTCTTTGCCATCCTCCTTCATTCCCCATACCTGGCAGCTTAGCTGTCCGTCACTGAGCTTTATATTCACCACATCGCCAAGCTCGACTTCCTTAAGCGATTTGATTAAATGCTGTTCCTGTTCGTCGTAGACGAGGCTGTAGCCCCGTGACATGACCTTGAGCGGGCTGAGCGCATCCAGATGGCGCAGCTCGGACACATACCGCGAGCGCTTGTCCTGCAGGCGCGCCTGCATGGCCCCCGCCAGCTGGCGGGTCATGCTCTCCGCCTGCTGGCGGGCAGCGCTGACACTGCCCAGCGGATGGAACCGCTGCAGGCTGTGGTGCAGCACCGCCTGGCGCTCACGCGCACGGCGGTTCCGGGTCTCCGCTGCGCGCGTGAGCGCCGTGCGGAGCATATCCAGCCGCTGCGCGTGCTGGGCCAGCTGGCGGCGCGGGCCGACCAGCGCCAGCGAGCGCTGCAGCGAAGCCAGGCGCTCGCCGCCGCGCTGGGAGCGGCGCAGCAGGCCCTGGCGCAGCCGCTGCTCTGCCGTGCGCAGCTGCGCGGCCAGTTCAGCCGCACTCGGCACGGCCAGCTCTGCAGCGGCCGTAGGCGTCGCCGCCCGCAGATCTGCGGCGAAATCGGCGATCGTAAAGTCGGTCTCGTGGCCGACGGCCGAGATGACCGGAATGCTTGACGCCGCGATCGCCCGGGCGACAGCTTCTTCGTTGAAGGCCCATAGCTCCTCCAGTGAGCCGCCGCCCCGGCCGACGATCAGTACGTCGGCCTCGCCCATGTCATTTAAGGTTTCGATGGCCTTCACAATGGAAGGGCCTGCACCTTTGCCCTGGACAAGCACGGGATAGAGCACAATCGCCACCTGCGGAAAACGCCGCTGCAGCGTAATCACAATATCCCTGACCGCCGCACCTGTAGGAGAAGTCACGACCCCGATACAGCGCGGGAACCGCGGCAGCGGCCGTTTGCGTGCTGCCGCGAACAGTCCCTCCTGCTCCAGCTTGCGCTTGAGCTGCTCATAAGCCATGTACAGACTGCCGATCCCGTCAGGCTGCATATGCGTAGCATAGAACTGATACTGCCCGTCCCGTTCATATACGGTTACATTGCCTCTGGCAATAACCTTGGTGCCTTCCTTCGGGACAAAGGGCAGGCGCTGGTTATGCGAAGCGAACATTATCGCCTTGATCCGGCTGCTCTCATCCTTCAGCGTGAAATACATATGTCCGCTGCCGTGATGGGTGAAATTCGAGATTTCTCCGCGAATCCACACATCGGACAGCAGGTTGTCGGAATCGAGCTTCATGCGGATGTAACGGTTAAGATCCTTTATCGAGTAGACTTGCCGTTCTGCCGCCATGAGTCCTGACCTATTCCAGGCCGCGGCGGCGTTTGGCCGCTATCAGCGTGTTGCTCATCAGCATGGTGATCGTCATTGGCCCCACTCCGCCCGGTACTGGTGTAATGTATCCGGCAACTTCCTTGGCGCTCTCATAATCGACATCACCGGCAAGCTTACCGCTATCCAAACGGTTCATCCCGACGTCAATCACAACAGCTCCCGGCTTAACATAAGATCCGTCAATGAAGTTGGCCCGGCCGATGGCTACCACCAAAATGTCTGCCTGGCGGCTAAGCTCAGCAATGTTCGCGGTGCGCGAATGGCACATTGTTACCGTTGCGTTCTCACGCTGCAGCAGCAGTGAGACCGGTTTGCCGACGATATTGCTGCGCCCGATGACTACAGCATGTTTGCCCGACAATTCAGTACCGGTACGTTTAATCAGCTCGATGACTCCGGCAGGCGTACAAGGAAGCAGGCTGTCATCGCCGATGACCAGATTGCCGACATTGATAGGATGGAAGCCGTCAACATCTTTCTCCACGGAAATGGCGTCAATCACTGCCTTCTCCTCAATATGCTTCGGAAGCGGCAGCTGAACCAGAATTCCGTCAATATCATCACGGCTGTTCAGCTCTGCCACCAGCTTCAGAAGCTCTTCCTGGGAAGTGGAGGCATCCAGCCTGTGGACTTCCGAATGGAAGCCAAGCTGGGTGCTGGATTTTTCTTTATTGCGGACATACACCTGAGAAGCCGCATCTTCACCGACAAGAACGACAGCAAGACCGGGCTTCACGCCGCGTTCGGCCAGTCCGGTAACTTCCCGGGCAATGTCGATACGAATTTCGTCGGATACCTGTTTACCGCTGATGATTGCTGCTGTCATGTAAGTCTCTCCCTTTTTGTCTGATTAAGATGTAGATAGAATACTTTAAAGATCTGCTTTGAGCGTATCAATCTCCTGAATCATCTTGCCGAGTACGCCATTGACGAACTTGCCGGAATCGTCCGTACCGAAGTGCTTGGCCAGATCAATCGCCTCATTGACGGCAACCTTAGCCGGCACATCATTGCCAAACACCATTTCGAACGTGGCCAGGCGCAGAATCTGACGGTCCACCCGCGACAGCCGGCTCATTTGCCAGCCTTTAAGATAATGCTCAAGCATATCGTCGATCGCAACCTTATGCTCCCAAACCCCATTTACGTGCTCAACGACATACGCCTTCAATTCAATTTCGTCTGTAATGACACGTTCAGTCTCATTCTCTTCCGAAGCTTCCTCAATCAGCATCTCCACGGCTTCCGCACTGTCTACGTCATTCATTTCCATCTGGTACAAGCTTTGGACGATAATCTCTCTCGCTAAACGTCTTTTCATGTGTTTCCTCCTACAATCTGATCTCGCATTTTATATTACACTGCCGTGTTTCCACACCAGTCTGTCGCGTTGCATTTCATACAATTATTTTAAGCTAAATCAAGCAAATTCTATCCCTAATTGTATTTCGTACAATTAAAAATCAAAAAAAGTTCTTTTCCGTGTTTACTTCTGTATTTAATTGTACGAAATACAGTTAAATAAGCTTTGAAGACCAATACTGCAATTTTAAATGCACAAAATGCAATTAAACAAGCGCAAAACTTCATTTTACGTCAACGATCCAGCCGACTACCGCCCTGCCCCAGAAAAAAAACCGCACAGCCCTTCTTCCGGCAAAACAGGCAACTCTAACGAACGGGTTCCAGCTCCGGGAGAAAGACTATAGCGGTTCACTTGAAGGGACGCCAGCGTCCGGACAGCCGCGCTACGAGCTCCTGCCACTGAAACAGGGGACCCTGTGCGGTATCCTTTCTTTTGCCGAACGTATATCCGATGAACACTACCAGTGCAAAGAACAGCATATCCCAAAAACCGCTAATCAAATAAATCAATCCGAGAACGATGCCGAAGGTGACACCGGCAATTCTACCCCCGTGACTTTCCCATACTTCTCTCCAGAACATAGGGAAACTCACCTCTATTCCACTCGACTTTTGAAGCTTGGAGACTGAGTAAGGTTGGCAATATATACAGAAACGTCAGCAACCGGAATCCCGGTCGTTTCCTGCACGAATTCATGCACCTGGCGCTGCACTTCTGTTGTAAGCAGCGGAAGGGAATGCTCGCCGTCCACCACTGCTCGGATCATAATTTCAAGACCGGCTTGTGAAACGCGAATGCGCGATTTCAAATCCCTGATCCCTTTTACTTTACCGGCAGCCTTGAGGCTCAGATTCTCAATGGTCTCTATAGAGATCTGAATATCCCCATACTCCGTGCGCTGATCCACCGAAGGCATCGAGGCGCGGTCCCGGCGCAAAGAAATGTAGAAGAAACGGATGCTGAGCAAGAACAGGATAACAGCCACGGCTATTGCGGTTATATACGCTGCAGGGTCATCCGGAATCTCCAGCGTATCCGGAATAGCGCCGCTTAAGAGGAGGATGGCAATTACTGATAATATTCCGATACTTAAGCTGTACAGAAACAGCAGAAGTCTGTCCAAAATTTTTGCCACGAGTCACATAACCTCCTTAAATTAGAGTAAACCCTCGACGGTGCTGTCGGGGGTTTATGGAAGAACGCAGGCCCTTATTTCACGCGGAGAACCGCATCTGTATCTTCACTCTTGTCTGCAGTGTTGTTGTTTCTGAATTGCACATCATGAATATGCACATTTACTTCCACAACGGTCAGACCTGTCATTGTCTCGATGGAACGTTTCACGTTGCGCTGAATTTCTGCAGCCACTTCAGGGAGACGGTTGCCGTACTCAATAATGACGGACACATCCACAGCCGCCTCACGTTGGCCAACCTCTACCTTAACGCCCTTGGACAGGTTCTTGCGTCCGAGAAGCTCCACGATTCCTCCGGCAAAGCCGCCGCTCATGCCAGCCACACCTTTAACTTCTACGGTTGCCAAACCTGCGATAACCTCGATCACTTCAGGAGCGATCTGGATCTCACCGATCTCCGTACGTTCGAATTCTGTCGGCAATGTACTCATTTTGGACTTCACACCTTTCAATCAAAAAGTTGTTCACAATTTCAAGCGCCAAGCACGTCTCTTATTAAACATACTATATCATTTGCCGAACTTTATGACAAACAATGAGAAGCCGTCCTAAATTTCATACTCTTCGAGGAATTTGATATCGAAATTGCCGTCCAGAAATACCGGGTGCTCCAGCAGCTTCTGATGGAAAGGAATTGTAGTATGTATGCCTTCCACGGCAAATTCAGCAAGCGCACGCTTCATCTTCGCAATCGCTTCCTGGCGCGTAGGCGCCCAGACAATCAATTTGGCAATCATCGAGTCGTAGAAAGGTGAGATTGTATATCCCGGATAAGCTGCGCTGTCTACACGTACACCCAGTCCGCCCGGAGGCAGATAAAAGCCAATCTTGCCCGGTGAAGGCATGAAGTTACGCTCCGGATCCTCTGCATTAATACGGCATTCAATGGACCAGCCGTTAATCACGATATCTTCCTGTGTAAAGGACAGCGGATTCCCTTCAGCCACAGAAATCATTTCCTTGATCAGGTCAACGCCCGTAACCATCTCCGTTACCGGGTGTTCAACCTGAATCCGTGTATTCATCTCCATGAAATAAAACTGTCCGTCCGGACCCAGCAGAAACTCCAGCGTACCCGCTCCCGAGTAATTGACCGCCAGTGCGGCCCGCACCGCTGCTTGGCCCATAGCTTCGCGGATCTCCGGCGTAAGTACGGAGCATGGAGCTTCCTCCACCAGTTTCTGGCGGCGGCGCTGCACGGAGCAATCCCGTTCGCCTAGATGGACAACATTGCCGTGGTTATCGGCAATGATCTGAATCTCCACATGCTTCATGCCGGTCAGGAATTTCTCCAGGTACACGCCTGCATTGCCGAAAGCCTTCTGTGCTTCCTGCTGTGCGGCGGTAATCTGCTTCACGAGTGATTCCTCATCCTCGGCAATGCGGATGCCCTTGCCTCCGCCGCCTGCGGTAGCCTTTACGATAATCGGATAGCCGATATCGCGGCCCAGCATAATAGCCTCCTCCACATCACCCACCAGCCCGTCAGAGCCGGGAATGATCGGCACGCCAGCCAGCTTCATCGTTTCCTTGGCTACAGCCTTGTCGCCCATACGCGTAATCGCGTCGGGAGACGGTCCGATGAAGGTAATATTGCAGGATCCGCAGATTTCTGCGAAATCGGCATTCTCAGCCAAAAAACCGTAGCCCGGATGAATGGCATCGCATTCAGTAAGCGTGGCTACACTCATAATATTTGTAAAATTCAGATAACTATCCTTCGACAGCATCGGGCCGATGCAGTAAGCTTCGTCAGCCAACCGGACATGCAGTGAATCCCGGTCAGGCTCCGAATAGACCGCCACGGTGGAAATGCCCAGTTCACGGCAGGCCCTGATAATGCGGACCGCGATTTCGCCGCGGTTGGCAATCAACACTTTTTGAATGTTCATGCGTTTCCTCCCAAAGTTTAACGAAGCTTGCAAGCTCCTCAAGTTCAGCGTGCTTTATTCCGGTTTCACCAGAAACAGCGGCTGGCCGTATTCCACAAGCTGGCCGTTCTCGGCAAGGACGGAGACGATCTCTCCGCGTACTTCAGCCTCCAGCTCATTCATCAGCTTCATCGCTTCAATAATGCAGACCGTTGATTTCTCGCTGACCCGGTCGCCGACATTAACAAAAGACGGGGTTTCCGGTGAAGCGGCACTATAGAAAGTCCCTACCATCGGTGAGACAATTTTATGTAATGCGCCTTCAGCCGGTGAAGATGGCGGCTGCTGTGCAGCAGGGATCTCATAAACGGCCGTAGGTGCAACTTGCTGCGGACTTTGCGGCTGCGGTGCTTGCGTAAAGGGATAGCCATAAGGAGTCGCCTGTATTGCTGTTCCATCAGCTTCAGGGCGATCCGGTTTTCGAATAGCCAGCTTCATTCCTTCGCTTTCAATCTCCAACTCGTGTACGGAGGAGGTCTGGTCCAACAATTTAATCAATTCCTTAATTTCGCTTAACTTGAACATTTAATAGTTCACTCCTTCAGCTTTCTCTCGAAGCCACTCTTCTGATACGGTCAAGATAACTTTATGTATTATATCACAAACGATAGAAATGGAAAGAGCCCGGGGCGCGCCCGGGCTCTTTCGGCATTTTCTTTGGTTTTCGACAGGCTGATTATTGCTCGCTGACATATTGAACTCTGATCTTGTCCTGGGAAACGCTTAGTTCCTTCATCACGAGATCCACGATTCCAACAGCTTGCTTCACATCCAGCTTCTCGCTCAGCACCACCACGGTATAAGCATCTCCGGATTCTTCTTTGACAATGGCTTCACCGTATTTTTTCTGCAGCTGCTCTTCAATTCCGGTGATTTTGGTTTCTTTTTCTTCAAGCTTGTTCAGCTGTTCATGGGCAACTGCATTTTCGGCAGGGGTTTTGTCCATGTCATTGATCAGGGCCAGCAAATCGTTGTAATTCTTCAGATTCTGCTGCTCACGTTCATAGAGGTAGTTGTTGAACAGGCTGCTTGCAGAAACACTCTGGGAGGCTACCTCATCCAGAATTTCATCATCGCCCTTGGCTGGAGTTTTCTCTGTGGAAGCTGCTGCAGTATCTTTGCCGGCTGCTGCGGAGGTATCTGCAGCTGCGGTTTTCGAATCGCTTGATTTATCGTCCTTTGCGGCTGCTGTCTTATCGGCGTCTTCACCTTTGGCATTTGCCGGCAGGGTGCTGTCATCTTTTACTGCGGTATCATCGTTGTCACCTTTCGCAGTAACAGTGCTGTCATCGGTGCTGTCATCAGCAGTGACAGCTGTGCTGTCGTCCGCTGTACCCGTTGTTCCGGCATCAGAAGTAACTGCATCCTTTGTGTCCACTTCATTGATGACCAAGCCGTTATCCAGTACTGATGAATTCGCGCCAGTTTCCTTGAGGTTATCCACTTGAATACTTCCCGCTGTTTCCTGGGGGACCGAGGCCCCGGAGTCCTCTGTGAATAAATAGTATGCGGAAAGCACAACCATTAAGCTGAGCATGGATACCAACCAAATCGTTTGTCTTTTGCCCTTCATTTTTTATTCCTCCTCAAAGTTTGTAGCATGTAATCAATCACTGCTCCTGCTTGCGCGGCACTACGGATATGCGGTAGCTAGGCACGTTCAGCCCCTTCTCGACAGCCTCTTCAATCAATCCCCGGACGACTTTGTTCTCCGCTCCCTTGGCAACGACGAGAACGCCGCGCACCTGGGGTTTTATCCGCTTGGTTATAATCGGGGTTTCGTCGCCCGATTGGCTGTAGGTGACGATCTCGCCATCCCTTGTGTATTGTGTGGTGTGCCGTTTGCCTCCGTTGGCATCGGTCTCTTCGCTCTGCTGCTGGGAATCGTTCATATCCCGGACCACGACAATTTCCTCAGTAGAATCCACAGTGACCATAATATCGACCGTGCCTACACCAACGATTTTCTCCAGAATTTCTTTCGTGCGGTTCTCCATTGCCAGCTCAATGCCATCAAATGAATTGGGAGTGCTCAATTCCCCCTGCTGCAGGGTCGCCTGCGAACTCTCGCTTACCGGCGGTTCTCTTCCAGTGTTCTCGCTGTCCAGCTTTTTCACGTTCACGAAGGAGTTGAACAGCATGATTGCCGCACCCAGCAGTCCCAAAATAATCAGCCAGCGGAAGGTATGACTCCTTTTCGGACTGCCGGACCCGCCTCCTGCCCATTGCTCCAGTTTCTTCAGCCAATTGCCCACTTCTTATCCCTCCTCCGGTTACCGGCGTATGCCGTATTGGTAGAGCTATATTTATAATTTCTCGGCGCCGTTTTTACCGCCTTGAATATGAATCGCATCGCGGTCTAAATTCCAGTTCTGCTCCAGCAGCTTGATGATCAAGTCCACATCGGTATTTGTACTGGAGCTGTCTTCAACCGACGCCCCGGCTTCTGTTCCAACCTCAGCTGCCTCTCCCTCTTCCCCGCCCAGGCTAACCTGCACAGGTTCCACCGGCTGGATGATGATCGGCTCTGCCGTACCTGTACCATTGTCTGATTCCGCACCTGTATCCCCAGCCTCCACTGCTCCGGCTGCTGCCGGCAGGGAGACGGTCACCGAAGAGATTAACGGAACATCTTCACCTCCGCCCTCCCCGGGAGCCTTGCCCATCCCCAGTGTTACGGTGACTTTCGCCCCGCCTACCCCTGTGCTGCCGGCAATCTGGTCTCTCATCTGCCCAGCCACCTCTTCGGCGGCCAGCTTCAGACTTTGTTCCTTCGCTCCCGCAGCCAGCATCCGCCCGTCCGCCAGGATTTTCTCCAGCGAGTCTGCCCCGTCACCTGCACCGGACAAAAGACCGCCGTGTTTCTCCTGCTGCACCATCGCCACACTCAGCTCTGCTGCAGCATCTCCTTTCAGAAAAGAGACAATCGGGCTCAGCATAGTAAGCAGAACCAGCAGACTGAGCACCAGCCTGGCATAACGCTCCATCGACTTGCTCGGAAGCAGCATTTCCACGAAGGCGGCCATCAGCACCACCAGAATGAGCTCCCGCAGCCATCCGCCCAACCAGGTCATTGTCTACCTCCTACAAGTTTTGTTAGGACTGCATCGCAGAACTCGCTTCGACAATACTCACTTCAGAGAAAAAACCGCTTTGAAGCTGTTCCCTATTCACCTCATCATGACAGTGACATTGCCGGCCGTCAGCATGATCGTGACGGCCAGGAAGAACATCAGCGATACGGCGGCCAGCGCCGCGAATACATAAATCATGCTTTTGCCGATCGTCTGCAGGCAGGTTACAATCGGTGTCTCGCCCAGCGGCTGCATGACTGCTGCGGCCACATTGTAGATCAGCGCGAGAACCAGGATTTTGATCGCCGGAAAAGCACAAAGGAAGAGGATGATAATGACGCCCGACAACCCGATGGCATTCTTCACCAGTAGTGAGGCCGAGATCACCGTATCGGTGGCGTCCGCGAACATTTTGCCGATAACCGGCACGAAATTCCCCGTAATATATTTGGCGGCACGGATGGTCACTCCGTCCGTAACCGAGCTGGTAATCCCTCTGACAGAAATGACACCTAGGAACACCGTCAACAGTACGCCGAGCAAGCCCGCTCCGATGTTACGCAGCAGATTGGCCAGCTGGGTCAGCTTGTATTTCTCGGACATTGCGCTCACCAGATGCAGCACCGCCGAGAAGAACAGCAGCGGGAACACGACGGTATGGATGAGCGTGCCCACCGCATGGATCATAAAAACAATCAGCGGATGCGTAACCGACACCGTAACGATGTTGCCCATCGAAGCCAGAAGCGCGAAGAGCAGCGGGATCATCGCCATCATGAAATCGATCATCCGGTCGATGGCATCCTTGGCATAGCCGATTGCGATATTGAAGCTGTTAACAGCGATGACCAGCACAACCATGTAACAGAGCATATAGGCGATTTTACTGACTGATTTCCGTTCAAAAGCGGTCTGCAGCGTCTCCAGAATCATGCTGAGCACACTGACCATAACGATCGTCACCAGCAGCTTGCCGTTGTACAGCACCTCGTGCCACATGTAGGAGGTCAGTCCGGTCAGCACGCTTTTGAAGCTGAGTCCCTTCTCCCCCGGCAGCAGCATATCCATCAGCGAAGGAGTCTTCCCGTCCGGAAAAAATCCTCCGTAATCCTTCATCAGCTGGTCCCAGTACGACTCCACCTTGTCTGTCGGCAGACTTTGCATTTGCCCTTTCACCCACTGATCCACTGGAGAGGAAGACCCTCCCTGGGTGGTTGAAGACGTTGGTGGGGTAGTTGGCGCATTGGTTGGCGCAGCGGCTGTAGCCCGGGCGGTATCCGCACACCACAGAAACAGCAGGCAGGGCAGGAGCAGCAGCAGCATTTTTAGTTTTGGCGGACGAAAAATACTGCGTTGACGCATATCCTTTCCTCCCGCCTTTCTCTGGCTTCTTTTTACTAAGGGTCACGGATCAGGCGGGCAGGAGCTTCATCACCGTTTCGATAATAATGCTGATGATCGGTACGGCAAGCACCATGATCAGCACCTTGCCGGTCAGCTCGATTTTGGAGGCGATAGATTCCTGTCCGGCATCACGCACAATCTGCGCTCCAAACTCCGCGATATAGGAAATCCCGATGATTTTAAACACGGTTTTGAGATAGATCATTTCCATCCCGGAGGACTCCGCCACCCGCTCCAGCGTGCCCAGAATCGTGCCGATCTTGCCGATCAGGAACAGGAAGATCAGAATGCCTGCCGCAGTGGTCAGCAGAAAGGCGAACATGGGCTTTTGTTCCTTCAGAACAAGGATCAGAACCGTTGACAGGAGCCCTATTCCTACCACTTGAATGATTTCCATAAGGCCTGCCTATTGAAAAAGAAAAATCGTTTTGATTTCCTGGAGCAGTCCGTCCAGCATGCGGATCACCATAAATAGCACAATGATGAACCCGACTATCGTCACCCAATGGGCGATGTCCTCTTTACCCATCTGTTTGAGCACCGTGTGAATCATGGCGATAATGATGCCGATGCCGGCAATCTGAAAGATCGCGTTGACTTCAATATTCATTCCTGGCACCTCGCTAAAAGATCAAAATGACGATCAATGCTCCAAGCAGCAGACCCAGGCTTTTGCTCATTTTTTCATATTTGCCCTGATCTTCTCTGGCCACTGTCTCCTCCTGCTTCAATTGCTGCAAAGCCAGCGCGATATGCGTGCTTTGATTCGACCTGTCGCTGGTGCCGAGCGTGCAGCTCAGCTGCCGGAGGATCTCCTGCTCCGTTCCCTTCAGGGAGGCGGTTTTGAAGTGGGCATCCATAGCCCGCTGGATGGCTTCCTCGGCGCTGCGGTCATGTGGCGGGCTCATCTCTTCAGCCGCCCTCATAAAAAACGCCCTCAGCGGATCCTTGGACTGCAGCCCAATCCGGCGCAGTGCTTCCGGGAGCGGGGTGAAGCCGTACAGAATCTCGGTCTCCAGCCGCTGCAGCGCTGCGATAAGGCCTCTGATGTGCCGGGGCCTGTCAGCATACTGCGCAGCCCGCTTGAACCCGGCCAGCGTACCCGCCAGCACGATCAGCACGGCTCCGAACAGCTTAAGCATGGCGGTCACCGCCCAGCCGCTCCTCAGGCGAGACCAGCAGCAGCCCGCGTTTCTGCCCGTCCAGGATACGGAACGACAGCCCGGCGTCCGTCCGGTGCAGGATGACATAACGCTCGAACATATGATGTTCCAGCAATCCGCCAAGGCCGGGCCGCCGGGCCAGCTCGGCCACCTCCTTGCCGTGGGCCGAGGCCACTACCGAGATGCCGGCGTGCAGCGCTTCGGTGACGGCTTCGGCATCCTCAGGGCGGCCGATTTCATCGGCGATCAGCACATCGGGCGACAGGGAGCGGATCATCATCATCATGCCTTCCGCCTTGGGACAGCCGTCGAGGATGTCCGTACGCGGACCCACGTCAAAGGCCGGGATGCCGCGGCGGCTGCCGGCGATTTCTGAACGTTCGTCGACAATGCCGACTTTCAGTCCCGGCCGGTTGCCCTCCCGCCCTCTTGGGCTCCCCGTCGAGATCTGCCTGGCGAGATCGCGCAGCAGTGTAGTCTTGCCATGCTGCGGCGGCGAGAGGATCAGCGTGTGCATGACCCGCTGCCTCCCCCTTTCCAGCAGGTAGGGCAGAATTCCGTCGGCAATGCCGGGCAGCTCACGGGCGATCCGGACATTGAAGCCGGTGATGTCCCGCAAGTGCTCCACGCCGCCGCCGCTTAAGACGGTCCGGCCGGAAAGACCAATGCGATGTCCGCCAGGGATGGTGATAAAGCCTTTGCGCAGTTCTTCTTCCATCGTATAGAGCGAATGATTGCTGATCAGGTCAAGCAGCCGGTGAGTGTCCTCTCGGCTTGGCTTGTACGCTTCTTCGGGTCTTTGGGTCAGACTGCCGTCGCCAGTGAGGAAATGATATTTGCCGGAATAGTTGATTTCCAGCGGACGCCCTTCGCGGACCCGGATTTCCTCCACCTTGTCCAGCAAATGAACAGGAAGTCCTCTCAGCAGCGCCCTTACTTTTTCGGGAAACAATAAAAGCCAGTCGTTAGCCATACAGAGTACCCCCAAGTTGTCCTCTACTTTAATAGCTTTATTCCATATTTATGCTTGTACCTGTGCTTTATGACTATCATCTATCATTTTTTCAGAATCCCGATTAAGAGAAAGGCTACCCCGCAGCCAATCCAGCCCAGCTTGCCCCAGGACAGCTCCTGCGCCATCCCTGTGAGGCCAACCGCCGTCGTTAAGATCAATATCGTAGGTCCGACCAGAGCCAGCCCGGAATTGACCGCCAGTGCCTTGTCCACCTGATTCAGCCGCAGCATGATCAGCGCAGCCGTTATTTCCACACTGCCTGAGAGCAGCCGAAGCGCCGCCATCCAGCTCACATACTTGTCCAATCTGTTCAACTCCTTTTTTACAATTGGAAATTGAATTGCAACCTGCCAGACTTCACCCGCGGGAAAACTTGCTGTTATCCATGGATATGCTGGACTTGCCTACTTTAGACAATAAGAAATGGGCGGTTTTCAATTGGAAGATGTGAAAGAAATCATAGTGAATCCCTCTATAAAAAAATATCATCAGTATGATAAAATAAATTTTGCAGTGCCTGAAAAAAAGGAGCTGGAAAATATAAGGGCGGCCTGTGGGATAAACTACAAGCGTACTTATCGCTTCAAGCTTCTTGTTACATTGTTATAGTTGGATAAAGACATCGGAAAAAGAGGGGATTTATGTCATGCAAGTTCGTAATTTCGTAGTGCCGCTTGTTTCAAACACAGTAGCCAAACAGGTGAGGGATGTGGCCATCATTATTTTCTCGGCCTTTCTGGTGGCGAGCGGACTCCGGCTGTTCCTTATTCCTCATCAGCTGCTAAGTGGCGGGGTAGCAGGGACGGCATCCATCCTTGGTTATTTAACGAATCCGAAGTACATCTCACTGTTCTATTTTGGTATCAATCTTCCAATTCTGATCTGGGGCTTCATTGCCGTAGGGAAGAAATATATCTGCTTAAGCATGCTCTCGGTACTAGCCACTACCTGGTTTCTGACCGTCATCCCCCTGGTGAAACTGACCAAGGACCCGATCCTTGCCAGTATCTTCGGCGGGGTAATAATTGCGGGCGGGGTAGGCTTCTCGCTTCGTGCAGGGGGTTCTTCCGGGGGTTTTGATATACTTGGCTCTATTATTACGCGCAAACACGATATTCCAATGGGCACCGTACTCTTTGTAATGGATGGTCTGGTAATCCTTAGCCTCGGCTTCTTCAAAAGCTGGGATTCTGCCCTTTACGCTATGCTTTGTATTTTCGTCAAGAGCCGTGTAGTCGATATGATCCACAGCCGCCACATCAAGCTGACCTGCTTCATCGTCACGAAGGAACGGGAAAAGATGCTGACCCGCCTCAAGCTCCTGCCTCACGGCGTTACCGTCGTCAATGCGGAAGGCGGCTACAGCCATGAAGGCAATACTATGCTGATGACTGTAACGACCCGATATGAGCTTGCCGAACTGAGAAAAACAATTCTGGAAACCGATCCAAAGTCCTTCGTCAATGTTCTGCAGACCGTAGAGATTGTCGGCCGGTTCCGGCGTCTCGGATAGCAGCAGCGGAAAGCTGCCCATAACAAAAAGTCCTATTCCCCACTTCTATAGCGGGAATAGGACTTTTTACTATGATCGTCTTGTCGAGAGCATTCCTTAGCGGCGGTCCTGCGGACCGCCGACGAAGGCTTGCTCCTCTGTATCCAGATTGTAGGCGGTATGAAGCGCCTGAATGATCTGCTGCAGATTGCCGGATTCAATCACGCAAGATACCTTGATCTCGGAGGTGCTGACCATCTTGATGCTTACGCCCTCTTGGGAAATGACCTCGAACATTTGCGCGGCCACACCCGGATGGCTGACCATGCCTGCGCCTACGATCGATACTTTGACGAGATTATCCTCTGAAGTGACTTCACGGTATGGCAGGGCGCTGTGCAGCCCCTCGATCACTTCCTTGGCCCGTGCGAGCTCGCTAAGCGCCACCGTAAAGGAGAAATCCGCTTTCTCATTCTGCACGCCGCTCTGTACGATAATATCTACGTCAACGCCTTCTTCAGCCAGCTTGCCGAACACTTGGGCCAATACGCCGGGAACATCAGGCACTCCCAGAATACTGATCCGCGCTACGTTCTTGTCATAGGCAATTCCGCTAACTACTACTCCCTGCTCCATGCTCGCTTCCTCCTTCACAACAGTACCTTCATTATGGTTAAAGCTCGATCTGACGACCAGCTTCACTTGATATCGTTTGGCATATTCCACGGCGCGCGGATGCAGTACTGCCGCTCCCAGGTTGGCCAGCTCCAGCATCTCATCATAAGAGATTTCCTTCAGCTTACGCGCTCTCTTCACGATGCGAGGATCTGTGGAGTAGATGCCGTCCACATCCGTGTAAATTTCGCATACATCCGCTTTGATGGCGGCTGCCAGCGCTACAGCTGTCGTATCCGAACCTCCGCGGCCCAGCGTGGTAATTTCGCCGCTCTGGGTCATCCCCTGGAATCCGGCTACAATGACGATCTGCTCGCGCTCCAGCGACTCCAGCACGCGGTGGGGGTCAATTTCATTGATCCGTGCCCGGCCGTGAGTCTCATCGGTGACGAAGCCCGCCTGCCAGCCTGTATACGATACGGCATTGCGGCCGATTCCGTGCAATGCGATGGAAAGAAGCGCAACAGAGATTTGTTCCCCCGTCGTCATCAGCATATCCATTTCACGCGTGGGCGGCTGAGCGTTCAGCTGCTTAGCCTGATCGATTAGATCATCCGTGGTGTCCCCCATGGCGGATACAACCACAACACAGCGGTGCCCTTCATCCTGCTTGTCTGCGATGCGTTTGGCGACACGCTGCATGCGTTCAATATCGCCGACGGAGCTGCCTCCGAATTTCATGACATAAAGTGACAAAGTCCCATTCACTCCCTATTTCGCTCTATGTAGCTTATATTTGGTTTCACGCTTTAAACCAGTATAATACGAAAACCATATCATGCGTTAATGGTTTCATAAAAAAAGCGCCCAATTTCCGTTTCTTTCCGTGATTTACCAGACTGCCTTACCCGGATAGCCAAAAGCCTCCCCCGCAGGATGCGGGGGAGGCCGGTTGGTATAAATGTAAGTTAAGGCAGGACAAATCTTACGCGCGGGAGATGTATTTACCTTCGCGGGTATCAATCAGAAGTACGTCGTTTTCATTAATGAAAAGAGGAACCTGAACGTTCAATCCGGTTTCTACCTTAGCAAATTTAGTAGCGCCCTGAGCCGTGTTACCCTTGATGCCCGGCTCTGTTTCTACAACCTTCAGCTCAACGCTGGTAGGCAGGTTGATTCCGAGAATTTCGCCCTGGTAGCTGACGATGTTCACAGTCATGTTTTCCTTAAGGAAATTAAGCTCCCATTCCAATTGCTTGGCAGACAATTCGAATTGATCATAAGTTTCGTTGTCCATAAATACATGGTCCGCACCGCTGGCATACAGATATTGCACACCACGGTTCTCGATGATCGCCCGGCCAATAGTTTCACCTGCACGGAATGTACGTTCTACAGTGTTGCCGTTGCGCAGATTCTTCAGTTTGGAGCGGACAAATGCCGCACCTTTACCTGGTTTAACATGCTGGAAATCAAGTACGGTAAAGATGTCGCCTTCTACCTCTACGGTCAAGCCTGTTTTGAAATCGTTAACTGAAATCACAAAAAATCCCTCCTGGAATCAATAATTTACCTGTTCAAGCGATCCTTACAATACCGTATAATCTTTGGACGAATGCGTGAGCAGCGCAATACCGCTGTCTGTAATCACGATGTCGTCCTCAATGCGCACACCGCCGAGGCCTTCTAAATAAATGCCCGGCTCTACGGTTACTACCATACCCGGCTGCATAATTTCATCGGCAAGCTTGGACAACCGCGGCCATTCATGGACTTCCATGCCAAGGCCATGGCCTGTGCTGTGGCCGAAATATTCCCCATAGCCATAACGGGTAATAATGTCACGCGCCAAAGCGTCGCACTCCCGTCCGGTCATACCCGGCTTGATGTTAGCCAGCGTGTGCAGCTGCGCTTCAAGCACAATATCATAGATTTCTTTCAGCTTCGGATCCGGAGTTCCCAGCGCAATGGTGCGGGTCACATCCGAACAGTAGCCGTCCAGCAGCGCACCGAAATCGAAGGTTACGAATTCGTTGTTCTGGATGACCTTACTGCTTGCCACACCATGAGGCATTGCCGAACGTTCACCGGAAGCCACAATGGTGTCAAACGATGAAGAAGTAGCGCCATGGGTACGCATGTAGAATTCCATTTCCAGATCTACATCCCGCTCGGTCATGCCGGGCTTGATCACATTCAGAATATGGCTGAATGTTGCATCCGCCAGATCCGCTGCCCGCTGCATGACGGCCAGCTCTTCCTTGTCCTTGAACATGCGCAGGTTCTCAACCGCTTTGGAGACTGGAACCAGTACCGCCGGCTGCAGAGCCGCAGCATATGCGGTGTAAGCGCTGAAGGTTACATCATCCTGTTCAAAGCCGACACGGATATTGCCGCCCTGCGACAGCAGTTCGCGTACAGTGTCAATGAATTTAGCACCATGCTGAACCACTTTAAGTCCGTTCACCTGCTCTGCAGCCTGTGTCATGTACCTAAAGTCGGTCAGCAGATAACTGTCATCACCGGTCACCAGTACATAACCGGAAGAGCCGGTAAATCCGCTCAAATAGCGGCGGTTGAAGCCGCTGGTTATTAACATCGCATCCAATCCTTGTTCCTGCAAAACCGTACGCAGCTTGGAGACGCGCCCGTTGCCCATTTTCATTCTCCTCTCGAAATAGCCACATTGTATTTTAACATAGGGTCATGCCCTTGAGAAGTTTTTTCGGGCCATTAAGCCAGGCTTGTCTGCTGCTCGCGTTTCCGCTCATCCGTATACTCGATCGCCGCGGTATAGCCGATGAACAAACCCCAGAGTAAAAAGATGCAAAATTCACTGATTACAGAGTTCCAAGGCAACCTGAACGGAGGCTGCATCAGAAATTGCCACGACCCGGCAAGAAAGAGCGCGGACCAGCACAGAACACCGTAAATCATCCCCGGCCAGGGACCCTTCAGCTTGCGGAAGATCAGCACATAAAAGAGTGATGCTGCTACCGAGAACACGATAAAAGACAGGTACCCGGCCAAATGCCCGGCCGCTGTCATCAGAAATTCATGTTTAAAGAAAGGCTCGGCCAAAAAACCCGGAAGAACCTTGGTGAAATGAAAAGCATACATCAGCCAGCGGATCCCTCCCCAGATTATTCCGGCAAAAAAGCCCAGTTCAATGGCAAAATAAAAAGGGTTCGTATGCTGCGATTTTTGCTTGCCTGCATTATTCATCTTACTGCCTCACTTTCAATATATGGGTTGCCCTTCGGCCCCTCCGCTCTCTAAATGCTAGTATGCACAGGAAAAGGCAATCCAACTAGCAATGTGGGCATAAATTAGTTACAATGTATTATATAAATCATATTAATACATGGGAAGGTGAATTGGTTGTCCCAAGAAACTCCAAGTTACGGCGGCCAAGCCGTTATTGAAGGCGTCATGTTCGGCGGCAAGCATATCAACGTAACAGCCGTAAGAAGGAAGAATCAGGAAATCACATTTTTGGAGGTGCCGAGAAGCGATAAGAGCTGGGTCGTTAAACTGCGCAAGATTCCGCTGCTTCGCGGCATTGTCAGTATTATAGATTCCAGCGCCAAAGGCTCCAAACATCTGAATTACTCAGCGGAATCGTATGCCGAGGATGAAACAGAGCCGGAAGAGCTTGCCAAGCAGCAGAAAGAAAAAGAAAAGAAGAAGGATGAGGGCTGGAGCCTCGGCATGATTTTTGGCGTGGCGGTTATGGGTATTCTCTCCTTTCTCTTCGGTAAGGTAATATTTACACTGGTGCCGGTATTCGTTGAAGATTTTTTATTCGGCAATGCATTTGATAACTATGTTCTGCACAACCTCGTAGAAGGTGCAATTAAACTGGTTCTTCTGCTCGTTTATTTATGGGCAATCTCACAGACCCCGGTGGTCAAGCGGTTGTTCCAGTATCACGGAGCCGAGCATAAGGTCATCAGCGCTTTTGAAGCCGGTGAGGAATTGACTGTTCAGAATGTACAGAAGTACAGCCGCCTGCATTACCGTTGTGGAAGCAGCTTTATGATGCTGACCATTGTACTGGGTGTGATCATTTACTCCGTTGTCCCTTGGGATAACCTTACACAGCGTGTACTGCAGCGGATTATTCTCCTTCCTGTCGTCATTGGCGTATCGTTTGAAGTGCTGAAGGGCACCAACGCTGTACGCGACATTCCGGGTCTCAAGTATTTAGGTTATCCGGGGCTGTGGCTGCAGCTGCTCACCACTAAGGAACCTAAGGATGATATGGTGGAAGTCTCCATCGCCTCGTTCAACCGGATGCGGGAGCTTGATGCCGCAATTGAAGCAGGGGAATATTCAGAAGTGAGAGTGTCAGGCGGCATATTGGATCCTGCGAAAGGATGAGTGGCCTATGAGGCATGCTTTGATTTTTTGGATTTCGGTATCGCTCGCGGTACTGGGTCTCGTTACAGGAATGTTGAGCGATGTATTCGGAACGTTGTCGGTATTCATTTTTCCTTTGGTGTTATTCGGTCTCCTCTATTATGGCTACAAGATGACACCGGCTGGAAAAACACGGACTCCCGGCAGACCGCGCACAAAAGTAAAGCCTTCACAGAAAACCATGTCTAAAGTGGCAGGGGTACGCAAAGCCCAAACCGCTCCCGGCAAACGCAAAAGCTATCCGTTCCAGGTTATCGAGGGCAGCAAGGGTAAAAGCGACGATCAGCTTCCAAAATATCATTAACAGGTTCTTGCTGCTCAAGCAGAAAACTGTAAGCACAAGTGGAAACGGCTTTGCCGTCCTCAAAAGGACGGTATCCGTTTCAGCGAGAAATAGAAGGATAATTTATAGCGTGAAACATATAAATTCTTATCTTTTCAAAAAGGCAGCTCCACGTTGCATAACTGACGTGTGGGATGCCTTTTTTAATACCAGATGGGGACCCTCGGGGAGCGAGTCCCCTATTGAGACTCACTGGGTGAGCCTGTGAACGGGCGGCCTCCAGTTTTTGAAGAATTCCTCCCCTGCCTTATATCCAGCTGCGTACAGATCATCACCCTGCACCGGGGAAATATGAAAACTAGTTGTAGAAATCCCCAGTGTCGGAATTTTGACCGTCCGCACAAGTTTCTCGGTTTCGATATAACGTTCATCATGGGCCGACAGCATGGTCCCAACCAGCGCCTGCAGCATACTGAATGGACCGGTGATCCGGTGAGGCTGGGGATCCGTTCTCCCGATCAGCTGATAGCCGACTGTAGGGATGTTGTGCCCCGGACTTTTAAAGCCTGCTTGTTTCTCATCGAACAGCCATAACGGAAAATTGCTGAGCAGTCCTCCGTCCACGAAATAAACGAATTGTTCAGTGAATGACTTCCCCCGGGCAGCCTGCCCGCTTAAACGCAGCATAACCGGGTCGAAAAAATAAGGAATGCTGCAGCTCATGCGGACTGCCTTGGCGACTTCAAACCCGCCTGGGGTTATGCCGTATTCCTCCAGTCCGTCCGGAAGGACAACAATTCGTCCGTTCGAGATATCCGAAGTAATGATGGACAGCTTTCCGCGCGGTAAATCACTGAAGGTAACAATGCCTTTCTCCCGCAAAATGCCGCGGATCCAGGATTCCAGCGCCTCTCCTGAGTACAGGCCTTTTTTAATCATCAGCCGCAGCGCAGGGCCTACGAAAGCTGTGTTGTACAACGCTCCCCGTTTCAAAAAAGAAGAAAAAGAAGTTCCTTTTATAATCCGGCTCATGGCTTCACCGTTATAACCTGCAGCCAGCATCGAGGCGATAATGGAACCCGAGGAGGTTCCGGCTACTTTACGAAAGGTGCGGCCCGCATGTTCCGTCGCCTCCACAGCTCCCGCGAGCGATATTCCCTTTACCCCACCGCCTTCAAACACAGCATTAATCTCCATACAGAGTTTACCCCCGTTCCATAGATCCTATTGCTTATCTATGAGCACGGGGGAAGTTTCATGACTTCTTATGATTGCAATTGCCGGCAATTCATCAGGATTTGAAATAGAACGTCAATAAGCTGGAGAGTCCGAACGGATCACGCACGACGATATCATTCGCACGGAACATAATGCTTCCGGCAACCTCATCGTACTGTTCGTTATATTTGAGCTGGTTGATGATTTGCTCGCCGCTCTGCCATTCGGCCTTCTGATCACTTGCTCCAACCTTATAAGCTGCCTGGCCAATGTACAGCTTCACTCCGGTACCCTTAACTTCATTTACCCACCAGTCTACAAGCTTGTCATAGCGGGCTGCGGAGAAGGATAAACTCCAGTAAATCTGCGGTGCAATATAATCGATCCAGCCGTTTTTAATCCATGTCCGGGTATCCGCATACATGTTATCATAGGCCGATACGCCTGCCGTTGTGTCGG
Source organism: Paenibacillus sp. FSL H3-0321 (assembly GCF_038002865.1). NCBI lineage: Bacteria > Bacillati > Bacillota > Bacilli > Caryophanales > Paenibacillaceae > Paenibacillus > Paenibacillus sp. FSL H3-0321. Next base: position 1,723,270 of record NZ_JBBODH010000001.1, read on the forward strand.
AGCCGGTACTGTCGGCCTTCTTGTTGCGCCACACGCCAAACGGGCTGACACCGTAAGAAACATCAGACTTGGCGCTATGAATCTCCTGGCCTAGCTGGCGGATAAATTCATTGATGTTGTCCCGCCGCCAATCCTCTTTACTCGAGATAGCCTTGGCGTTATATGTATTGAACGCCGTGTCATCGGCGAAAGAGCCGGAGGGATAAAAGTAGTCATCCAAATGCACACCATCAATGTCGTAGCCTTTGACAACCTCCATCACCGTGTCGATAATATGCTGGCGCGCCTCAGGAATTCCCGGATTGATGTACAGCTTGTTCTCTGCTTTTACAATCCACTCCGGATGGGCCTTGGCCACATGATTGCTGGCAAGGCTTGAAGTGCTGGCATCCGTGGTTGCACGGAACGGGTTGAACCAGGCATGAAACTCCATGCCGCGCTCGTGTGTGCTGCTAACCATGTACTCCAGCGGATCATAACCGGGATTTTTCCCCTGCGTTCCGGTTAACACCTTGGACCAGGGAACAAGCACCGAAGGATACAGGCTGTCCCCTGACGGTCTGACCTGTACAAATACGGCGTTGTAGCCGGTGGCCTGCAGCTTGTCCAGCATGGTGTTGAACTCTTTCTTCTGTTTGTCGGCATTGTTTGCCGATGAGGTCGACGGCCAATCCAGATTAAATACGGTGGAGATCCAGGCCCCTTTCATCGCCTTGCCTGTTTTTGCTCCCGGAATGGACGGGATTTCAGGAACGGTTGGCTTCGGCACCGTTGGCGTTGGCACGGTAGGTGTTGGCACCGCAGGCGTTGCCGGTGTAGCTGGAACCGACGGGGTCACAGGACTGATAATTTCGGTATTCGAGTATAGGGCGATATTATTTGCTGCCTTGTTCCAGGCCACCTGTAGCCCGAGCTGTTCGCCTACAAAACGAAGCGGCACCATCACCCGGCCCTGCCGGCTCTGAACCGATGTTTCAAGGCTGATAAAAGCTCCGTCCACGAGGGCCGTTGTGCTGCCGCTGGTCAGCTTCAGCACAGTGTTCCCTTTGCTGATCGTGGCCGTCTTGCTGCTCTGGTTCCAATCCACTGTCGCGCCAAGTCCCCTGCTGACTACAGCGACAGGCACCAGTGTTACGTTGGAAGCGGTAATGTACGGCGGCACATCACTGCTTAGTAGTTCCCCATCCAGCTCAATCGTAATAGGCACCGCTGCCGCACGGACACCGGGTAACCCTACAGACAGGCACAAGACAAAAACCAGCAATCCTACAATCCATTTACGGTAATTCATAATTCCTCCCAGGTTTACATTCTGAAATGTGTATAAACAAAAAGAAACGGCCCTCTCGTCCTTAAATAAGGGAGACGGCCGTTTGCTTTGGAAACGGGGTCATAGAAAAAAAGAACGTTACCCGTTTTGACGTAAAAAAACTGGAAAAGTTGCGCAAAGCAAGAAAAATCTGCTTCGTTTAAGAATCGCTGACCAGCTCATGGTGAATATCGTATAAGGTCTGGAGACGTGCTTCATCGCGCCGGAAATATTCCACCAGCGTTTCAATCCGCGTGATAGAATCCCAGCTCAAATGATGTTCGATGCCTTCCACATCCTTATAAATATGCTCCTGCTGTACTCCGATCAGGCCAAGAAATTCCTCCAGCAGCTGATGACGGTCAACGAGACGTTTTCCTACTTTTTTACCTTTGCTCGTTAGGACAAGCCCACGATATTTCTCATAGATGAGATAGTCGTCCTTATCCAGTTTTTGGATCATCTTGGTTACAGAGGAGGGGTGTACTTCCAGTCCCTCGGCAATATCCGAAACCCGCGCATATCCTTTCTCGTCGATGAGCTTGTATATGCGCTCCAAATAATCCTCCATGCTGGGTGTTGGCATTCAAGTTTACCTCTTTTCTATAATGAGCGTGGCGCGGGGGCCAACCTTGCTCTAACAATGATACATGTTTCTGCCGCTCTTTGGCAAGTCCTCCGGCCCCTTGTTGCCCAGCATAGCGATGTTTACCATGATTTTATTCCATCCTTAATCGGCACAATAACGATATCCTCATCCCTAAGGAGCGTGAACCCATGACTGTAGTAACGCCCGAACGTCCCGCGGTAAAAAGACAGAAAAAGCCGACCGGTCTTTTCATTCCAGAGCTGGTTTTTTTCGAGCCGGATTCACTTAATTATCCCAAAGGAGTTCGGATTATGGAATGGGTCAAAGCCCAGAACATCCCCTACCGCATGACAACCTCGCATAACCGTATTACGAACCTGCCCGGCGAAACCGAGGTTGAGCAATACAAAATCGCCAAAAGAACACTAGTGGTCGGCCTGCGCAAAACGTTGACCTTTGACCAGTCCAAGCCGTCCGCGGATTATGCGATTCCAATTGCCACCGGCTGCATGGGACATTGCCATTATTGTTATTTGCAAACCACGCTGGGGGCCAAGCCCTATATCCGTGTCTATGTGAACACCGGGGACGTCATCGAGGCCGCTAAAAAATATATCGAAGAGCGCGCTCCGGAAATCACTACGTTTGAAGCTGCCTGTACTTCCGATCCGCTCGGGTTGGAGCATATTACCGGCTCCCTGACGGAGCTGATCAGCTTCATGGCTGCAGAGCCGCTCGGTCGGCTGCGTTTCGTAACCAAATACCAGCATGTTGAGCCGCTGCTTCAACTGAAGCATAACGGCCATACACGAATCCGTTTCAGTGTGAATGCCGACTATGTCATCAAGAACTTCGAGCCCGCTACTTCGCGGTTTGAGGAGCGGATTGAGGCTGCGGGAAAAGTAGCCCGGGCCGGATATCCGCTGGGCTTTATCATCGCACCGATTATCTGGCATGACGGCTGGGAAGAAGGCTATGCGGAACTGCTGGAGAAACTGGCCAAAACCCTTCCGCCGGATGTGGGCAAAGGATTGACTTTTGAGATGATTCAGCACCGTTTCACCAAAACAGCCAAAACCGTGATCGAGAAACGTTACCCCAAATCAAAGCTGGAGATGGATATTGAAAAGCGCAAAAAGAAATGGGGCCGCTGGGGCCAAAATAAATATGTGTACCCCGACGAACAGCAAACCGCCCTGCGGGAGTTCATCACAGAGCGGATTTTTGAACATTTCCCGGAAGCGGGAATTGATTATTTTACCTAAGCTAGAAGATCAGCCAGTCCGGTGTGACTCCCTGCAGCCAGATCGTTATCCGGAACATTTGATCCGTAAACAGCAAAACCCCCATTAAGACCATTAGTGCGCCGCCGATCTTCATCAGCACATTGGAATACTTAAGAATTTTTCTCGCCCCGCCCAGGAAGAAAGCCAGTGCAAAAAACGGCAAGGCGAAGCCGATACTGTATGCGGTAATCATCGTAAACCAAGTTCCCGGATCACTGGCAGACAGCGCGATGATTGCCGTCAGAATCGGCCCGATGCAAGGTGACCAGCCTGCGGAAAAGCCGATGCCAAAAATAAAGGAGCCGGCGTAACCCGCCGGTTTCCATTTCAGATCAAGCTTGCGTTCCCGCAGCAGAAACTGTGGCTGAAAAATCCCCAGCAGGAACAGTCCCATCACAATGATTAGGATAGCCGACAATTGACGGATCAGATCACGCTGCCCGTTGAAAAATTGCCCGAACAGCCCGGCCCCAAAGCCGAGCGTATAAAAGACCACTGAAAACCCCAGGATAAAAGCCAGCGTATGCGACAGGGTGCGGAAACGCACCTCTTTGCTGTTACTGCCGCTCTTCAGCTGCTGCACGGACAACCCGGTAATATAAGATAAGTACGAAGGGTAAAGCGGCAGACAGCAAGGCGATATAAACGATGCCACACCAGCGGCAAAAGCAATTCCTGCATTCAGGTTCGACAAAGCGGCAGCTCTCCTTCCGGGTTCAGGGTCACTTTGCTAGTTACATCCTTACGTGGGCAATCCTTTTTTGCCGATTAGCGTCAGGGTCAGCAGGGCAATTAGCAGCAAGACGATTGTTGCCCCAGGCGCCAGATTCCACACCCCCGCAACTACCAGACCTCCCACAACAGCAATCTCGGCAATGATAACCGACAATACAACCGAAGACTTGAAGCTGCGTGACAGCAGCAGACTGATCGCCACCGGAATCGTCAGCAGCGCAGACACGAGCAGCGAACCGACAATCTTAATGGCCGTACTGATCACAAGCGCCGTAAGCACCGTAATGAGCATGTTGAGCAGCTTCACAGGCAGGCCGCTGACACTCGCCGCATCCTCCTCAAAGCTGAGCAGAAAAAACTCCTTGAAAAACAGCGTCACAACTACAACTACGGCAACCGTCACGATACCCACTACGATCAGATCTGTATTATTGAGCGTATAGATACTCCCGAACAGATAGCTCATCACATCCGCATTATACCCTTTGCCCAAGGTGAAAAAGAGTGAAGCCAGCGCTACCCCACCTGACATAATAATCGCGATGGACAGCTCAGCATAGCTCTTGTACGCCTTGCGCAGCTTTTCGATGGCAAAGGAGGCCACCACCGCAAAAATCAGACCTGCCCCCAGCGGATAAAACCCGGTTAGAAAGCCAAGCGCCACACCTGCGATGGTCACATGGGCCAACGTGTCTCCGATCATCGACAATCGTCTGAGCACAAGAAAAACGCCTATAAGCGGCGCGGTAATGCCGATCATCAGCCCGCCCGCAAGCGCCCGCTGAAAAAAGTCACTGAATAGAATTTCCAAGATATATTCTCCTCGTCTGAAACAATTTCGAACCCTCCCAAACCCTCCCTTCCAAGGGAGGGCCCCAAGGGCTCTGCCCTCTGGACACCCGCTTAAGTGCAACTGGCGTGGGAGAGGTGTATTGCGGTATCTTGTAACAGCGGAGGAAAAAACGCTTTTCCTCCCTTACGGGATACGCTTTACCGGTGCGGGATCTGGGTACTGAATAAAGGCTAAGATCAAAGGCTAAGATTAAAGGCTAGATCAAAGGCTAGATCAAAGGCTAAGATCAAAGGCTAAGATCAAAGGCTAAGATCAAAGGCTAAGATCAAAGGCTAAGATCAAAGGCTAGATCAAAGGCTAAGATCAAAGGCTAAGATCAAAGGCTAAGATCAAAGGCTAAGATCAAAGGCTAAGATCAAAGGCTAAGATCAAAGGCTAAGATCAAAGGCTAAGATCAAAGGCTAAGATCAAAGGCTAAGATCAAAGGCTAAGATCAAAGGCTAAGATCAAAGGCTAAGATCAAAGGCTAAGATCAAAGGCTAAGATCAAAGGCTAAGATCAAAGGCTAAGATCAAAGGCTAAGATCAAAGGCTAAGATCAAAAACCTGGTCATCCTATGTTGTACAATGGATGACCAACGGTAAAACCGGCTTGTTTCAGCGGAGAAGAGCAATCTACTGCAGATGATACAATAGATTGCTCACTTTTGGCGCTGATATGGAATTCTGTTGCATTATGTGCAGCAGAATGCAGCAATATGGCTGAATAATGGTGCGTTCACTGAATTCTAGTGTAGGAAATACATCAGAATATAAAAACTAGTAAATATGTAGCTATTCTGCTGCACATAATGCAGCAGATCAAGTTATTAGTCCGTACATAGATGCCAAATCAGGCGTTTTCTTGTTAAAGTTAGTTTCTGGTTGAGTTGCTGATGCGGCAGACTGATGGTTAACGGTACAGTATCCGGCATTATTGAATTTACTGCAGCTATTTTGTATGTCAGCGACTGGTTTGGAGTATTAAGTGTATTATGTGGCAGCCCCGGATCAGGTAAGTGTATGCTGCAGGTTCTCCACGGCGCAATCCTGGACGTCATGAGAGTGGCGGCAGTAGAAATTGATTTTGCCGTTTTTCTGAACCGGCTCCTGCCCCAGATAATTTTTGATCATGTCGATGTCATGCGACACCATCAGGAAAGTCATATGATGATGGGCGTGCATATGCATAATGAGATCGAAAAACCCGGCTTGCGTTTCGGCATCAATACCGACGGTAGGTTCGTCCAAAATGAGCAAATCCGGATGGTTGATCAGCGCACGGGCCAGGAATACACGCTGCTGTTGACCGCCGGACAGCTGGCCAACTCTTTTCTCAGCGATATCCTGAATCCGCATTACCTCAAGGGCGTCCTCACACTGCCGCTGCTGCGCTTTGGACACTCTGCGGATCAGATTCTTATTGTTGTACAAGCCGGACAGCACGACTTCACGGACCGTCGCCGGAAACAAGGGGTTGAAAGCATTTTTTTGCGGGACATATCCGATGCGCTCCCAATCCTTAAACTTGCGGACAGACTGGCCGAATAATTTAATATCCCCGCTGGTTGCGGGCAGGAGCCCGACGATCATCTTCAGCAAGGTTGTTTTGCCAGCGCCGTTGGAACCGATAATTCCCAGGAAGTCCCGTTCCTTAACGGTGTAATTCAGATTGGAAATCACCTTCTGCTCTCCGTAAGAGAAGGAAAGATCCTGTATCTCGATCATATGCTGATGGCAGTCCAAGGATACCGATTGCATTGTGAAGTACCGCCTTTCACTTATACTTTCCTTACTATTGTAAAGCCAGAATTAGATTTTGCAAATTTTTTTCCATTAATGTGAAATAGTTGTCTCCATTCTTGTCCTGTTCGGTGGTAAGTCCCTCAACCGGATTTAGCACCATAGTCTCCACGCCGGCTTCACCAGCCAGAGTTTTGGCCAGCTTGTCGGAAACCAGTTCCTCGAAGAAGATATAACGGATGCCTTCCTCTTTTACCAAAGCCGCCAAATCCAGCAAATCCTGCCCGCGTGGTTCCGCATCCGGGGACAAGCCCATGATGGCATGTTGTTTCAAGCCATAATCACGCGCGAGATAAGCAAACGCCTGGTGGGACACGACGATTTCTTTATTCGGCAGCTTGGCAAGCTCTGTCGTAAACTTACTGTCCAGCGCCTGCAAGCGCTCTGCAAGCTTATTATAACGTTCCTCATAACCGGATTCATGCTCAGGATCGACAGACTGAAGGCTCTCTTTAATGTTCTCAGCCATCACAAGCGCGGATTTTGGACTTACCCAGGTATGGGGATCTGTATGCAGGCTGTCGGTGCCTGTTTCTTCGGAATGCTCTTCATCCGCATGCTCCTCACCTTCATGCGCATGTTCCTCGCCTCCATGATCATGCCCGTCTTCTTCATCTGTCATAATATAATCGACGCCTTTGCTGACTTCAACAGCTTTGGCTTTACTGTCGCTGTTGAGGCTTTTGAGGAAGTTCGGCACCCAGCCCTCAAGTCCGGCACCATTGTACAGAAACAGCTGGGCTTTGGAAGTATTGATGATATCCTGGCTGCGCGGGGTCCAATCATGAGGCTCCACACCAACCGGAAGCAGATTGATGACATTGGCATCTTCCCCGCCAATTTCTTTGGCAAATTCATATATAGGATAAAAAGTAGTGACTACATTCACTTTACCCTCAACGATACTCCCGCTGCTCTTGGGACCGCAGGCCGCAAGTGTTAGGATTACCAGCAGAGCAAGCACCAGCAGCAGCCCTCTGTGTGGTTTTGTTAAAGACATAATTGCTATCGACTCCTTAAATCGTAAATTTTACTATGAGAATTATAATAGTAATGGTTACGATAAGTCAACTCTCATGTTCTCTCGAACGTTCTGCTGCCAGAGTCAATAACAGCTTCAAAGCTTCGTGTATCCCTTGTATCCATAACAAAAAGGAACACCGCAGCCATTGCTGGCTTGCGTGCGTTCCCTTGCATTCGTTTGGCGGGTCAATTGAATTTGCCCATTTGGACCCGTTATTTGTTCTGGTACAGCCTGTTTACTTCACAATTGCACCGTTCGGCATGCTGTCCGGTACGGTTGCGATCGTCAGCTTGTCGCCTTTGGAGGCGGCCAGGATCATGCCTTGCGACAACTCGCCGCGCAGCTTCACCGGCTTCAGGTTGACGATGCAGATTACCTTTTGTCCCACCAGCTCCTCTGGAGTGTAGAACTTGGCAATCCCGGACACAACCTGGCGCTGCTCATAACCAAGATCAAGCTGCAGCTTCAGCAGCTTGTCTGCCTTCTTCACCGGCTCAGCGGCAATGACCTGGGCCACGCGCAGCTCGGCTTTGGCAAAATCGTCGATACCGATTTCTTCCTTATGCTCTTCCTCCGGCTCAGCTGCTGCGCCGCTTTCAGCGCTTGCAGGTGCAGGTTCTGCTTCTGCTGCCGCCGGTTTGCCGGCACCCATCGCCTCGGCGATAAAGGCAACCTCTACAGCAACATCGAGGCGCGGGAAGATTGGATCGCCTTTGGCCAGCTTCGTTCCGGCTGGAATGAGGCCGAAGGTTTTGCCGCTGTCCCAAGCTGTCAGCTCACCCGGCTGAATACCAAGCTGCTCCCAGATCTTCGCCGGGGCGCTGGTCAGGAACGGCTGCAAAAGAATCGAAGCGGTGCGCAGGCCCTCCACGAGATGTCTCATTACGGAAGCCAGCTCACCGGTTCTGCTCTCATCCTTCGCGAGCACCCAAGGCTGGGTCTCATCAATGTATTTATTCGTACGGCTGATGAATGCCCCGATCGCTGTAAGCGCCACGGAGAACTCCATTTTTTCCATCGCTTCTTCAACTTTGGCATAGGTGCTGCCCGCAGCCGCTTCAAGCTCGCTGTCGAACGCCGTTACCTTGCCTTCGTAAGCCGGGAGTTCGCCGCCAAAATATTTCTCCACCATCGCCCCGGTCCGGTTCAGCAGATTCCCGAGGTCATTGGCCAGATCATAGTTGATCCGGTCTACAAAGCTTTCAGGCGTAAAGGTGCCATCCGAGCCAAATGCCACTTCACGCAGCAGATAGTAACGTAGCGCGTCCAATCCGTAGCGGTCGATCAGTGTAACCGGATCCACTACATTGCCCTTGGATTTGGACATTTTGCCGTCTTTCATCAGCAGCCAGCCGTGTGCGAATACTTTCTTTGGAAGCGGCTCGCCTAGCGCCATCAGGATGATCGGCCAGTAGATCGTATGGAAGCGCACAATTTCCTTGCCGACAATGTGCACATCCGCAGGCCAGAACTTGTCATACAAGCTGCGGTCCTCGGAGCCATAGCCAAGCGCTGTGATATAGTTCGTCAATGCATCAATCCATACATACACGACATGCTTCTCGTCGCCCTTGACCTTAACGCCCCAATCAAAGGTTGTACGGGAGACCGCAAGGTCCTCCAGCCCGGGCTTGATGAAATTGTTGATCATTTCGTTCTTGCGTGATTCCGGCAGGATAAACTCCGGATTCTCTTCATAATACTTCAGCAGACGGTCAGCATACTTGCTCATGCGGAAGAAATAGCTTGCTTCCTTGACCAATTCGACAGGGTGGCCGCTGTCCGGGCTTTTACCGCCGGTGATGGCACCGTTTGCGTCCCGCTCGATATCCACCAGCTGAGTTTCGGTGTAGAAGGTTTCATCCGGAATGCTGTACCAGCCTTCATATTCACCTTTGTAGATGTCGCCCTGCTTCAGCAGGCGGTCAAAGATATCCTGCACCACTTTCTTGTGCCGTTCTTCCGTCGTGCGGATGAAATCATCGTTGGAAATATCCAGCTTGCGCCACAGATCCTTAATGCCGACGACAATATCGTCAACGAACTGCTGAGGGGTCTTGCCGGCTTCAGCAGCCTTTCGTTCGATCTTCTGCCCATGTTCATCCGTACCGGTAAGATAACGGACCTCATAGCCGCGCAAGCGCTTGTAGCGGGCCATAGCATCTCCAGCTACCGTAGAGTAAGCATGCCCGATATGCAGCTTGTCACTCGGATAATAAATCGGTGTAGTCAGGTAAAAAGTTTTCTTATCGCTCATTTCATGTCATCCTTTCGTCTTGGCAAACACAATAAACACAAAAAACTCCCGCCCCTTTATGGGGCGAGAGTATACTCACGCGATACCACCCAAAGTTCCCTGGTTCTTCACAGAACACAGGCTTCGCCAGTTCCTTTGCGGAACTGTCCATTAACGCTGGAACACGCTGTTATCTTACTTAAGCCGCGACAACCCGGCTCAGCTCGAAGACAGTTCCTCCCGGACCATATTCAATCCTGCGTACCATACCGGCTCCCAGCTGTTCCCGGCTCTCTGTAATGGTCGTCCCGATCTACTCATCCGTTCCTCGGAAATTGATGTTATTATCCAAAATATACCCAAAATGCAGGCATCATGTCAAGTCGTGGGAGCCGCTTCGTCCCCGGTAGAGTGTTCTTTGCGCGGCGGTACCGGGTCCAGTCCCCCGGGATGGAAGGGATGGCATTTGCCAATACGCTTCGCGGCAAGCCACGAACCCTTGAGCGGGCCATGGATTTCGATTGCTTCCAGCGCGTAGGCTGAGCAAGTCGGATAAAAGCGGCAGGTCGCCGGTTTAAGCGGCGAAATAAATTTGCGGTACACGCGGATTGGGGCCTGGATCGTTCTGCGTATAATAGGCATAATCAGTGCCCTTCTTTGCCGTGCGCCGCAAGTGCCGTCTCTTCTTCACGGTTCTGTTCACAATCCTTGCAGTAACCGAACACCTCAAATTTATGCTTGACCACCCGGAACTGATCCGGTGTATCCGTTAAATTCATCGGGCAGAAATGAATCGGGTAAGTCTTCATGCATTGAAGGCAAATCATATGGTGATGGTGATGATCCTGATTGCAGCTGCCTTTGAACTTGACGCCATCCTCAAAGACCACCTGCTCCAGCACACCCAGTTCCTCCATGACACGCAGGTTGCGGTAAACTGTATCAAAGCTGAGCCCGCTGTACTTGCGGCCCATATGCTCATAAACATCCTTCGCCGACAAATATCCCGTATTCTCGCCGAATAACTTGGCAAGCGTTTTGCGCTGATCGGTGATTCGCAGTCCCTGCCCCGACATGGCTTCCAGTATTTGTTCTGTCGACAGCATTCGCTCATCTCCCATAACATAGGTCATTTGTATTGCACTCTCTTTATAATGCCCCAAAACAAAAGCCCCGTCAATGAAGCGGTCCACCCAAGACTCGCTTGCTGGAAGACTTGAGACCTAATGCCCCTGTATTTGACACAAAAAAAGGCTGCCCTTCCTTGACGGAAGCAGCAGCCGGGTTTGTAAATTGGAATGTCCGTTGCCGGGCTTTCCAGTATTACTTAAGTACTTCCCTGTTTATTTCTTCGGAGGAAGTGGTGTGAACAGGAAGTTAATTGACAAGTTACTGCCGGAAGCCGGAGTAAACTGGATCTCTACTGGACCTTCATAATCACCGGTCCGGTACACAACGCTGTTCAAATCGGAACTTCCCAGACTTTTCTCGTTTGGCACCTGCACGACTTGATTGCCGTTAACAAGAACGGTGCCCATATAGTTTCCTCCACGCGGGTTAAAGGTAATCAGCGTATTGGCCGCTACCCGCTCCAGCCTGATTTTGTACAGAACACCGAAGTTCCCCAGGTTCGTTTCCTGGAGGCCTGTCAGGGCATCGAGGCCGAGCAAGTTCGGATCATTGTTATTGTCGCCGATCACGAGTCTGGCTGGAGTAGTTCCCACCAAATCCGAAACGTTAATGAGACGAGTAGAATCCGGATAGGTACCCCGATTATGCACTCCGTCACGCGGCAAGATAGGCGTTAAAGGCAGTGAAGAAATCGGCTCTTTATTCGCATCAATCATCATCACGGAATAGGTAACCGCTAAATCACTGTACAGATCAGCCTGCATCGAGACGTTATCATTTGGCTTCATGGCTATAGTATTCAGTTCTGTAAGAATCGATACGCTTTGTCCTGGCTGGATTACCGTTTGCTTGTACGAGCTGCCGTTCAGCATCGATTCCCAGTACCGTGTTACAGATTTCTGTCCGGTTAGCTCTGCAAATGAGCTAGGACCACCAAATCCGGAATATTGGGTTGTAATTGTCACAGGATACATATTGTCATTTGTGGCAATCACATATACCTTGGTGTTGATCGACAAATTATTCTTATGGTGAATCAGAAAACGTGTTGCACCTGTAGCCGTTTCACGGTACAGAACACCCTCGCTGAACACCGTTTCCGGGCTGTTGCTGCGGATCAGGGTAAACGGCTCGGAAGACGTGTTGTATTTTAGATTCGGCCAAGTAGGGACCGGAGAGCCGTCAAATTTGAATGCTGTACCGGGTACTGCGAACAGGCGGTTAAAATCCTCTTCATTGTAAAGTTGTTCTTCCGTAATAATAATTGTTTTCTCAAACGTATTGACGGCCCCATGGGAATCCGTAGCAGTCAGGCTGATGACTGTTGCACCGGGTGTAAAGAACGCCTGGGCTTTATTGGTCCATGTTACTGTAATCGTGTCGCCGTCTGGATCACTGCTGTTATCCGTATAAGTGATTGGTTCACCCATTTTGTACTGTTCCTTGTCTGTGACGAAATTTGCCACCGGGGCTTCATTCGGCTTCAGAACATTGATGGTCGCAGTGTACGGATCACTCGTGCGTCCATTGGCATCTACAACGGAATAGGTAACGGTATAAATACCGGGTTCATCATAGTAGTCCCGCTTGTCTCCACCCCATAGATCACTAACGATAGGTGTTCCATTCGGTGAACTGCTGGAGGTCACAAAGTTGACCATGGTTTGACCAGCATAAATTTCAGTAGGCTGAACGGTAAAAGAAGCCTTAGGCTTTGTGGAAAGTGTAAGAATTACACGTTTCTGAACAGTATCCAATACATAATTTAATTTCAGTGCCGATGTAATGGAGGTTAAAGGAATCATAAACGTTCCTTTGTACTGGTAGGTTGCACCCTTCATTGTGGACTTCTTGCCATTGACTGTATAGGTTTTGCTGTTCAGCTTAAAGCGCATTACATCGCTGCCTTTTGTAACTACGGTTTCCTTAGCCTTGGAATCATAAGTAACCTGCAGTCCTACACGTTCCACCATCGCCCGGATAGAGACGTAGGATACGCCGTTCTTGACTGCCATCGGCTGATTGGCCAAATATAACACACCGTTTACGTACATTTTGTTGCTGTTCAACATCAGCACCAGCTGATCATCTCCTGTGGCGGAGAGCATCTGTGCATCCATACTGTTCGTCTGCATGTACGTTTGATCGGTAACCGTTGCTGGCGGCAGCGGTGTTGCCGTAGGCTCTGCAGACGGGGTCGGTGAAGCTGCACCGTCCAACAATCCGCCTGACAACGGGTCAGTAGATAGAGGTACAGATGATGCTGACGGTGTTGGTGTTGCCTCCGCGGTACTCACGTTACTCGTCGAAGTGGTGCTGACGGGTGCGGCGAAAGCCGGCACTGCTGCGGCAATCTGTGTGATGGCCAATACAGCAGCTAATGATAATTTCTTAAGATTCATGATATGACTCCTTCTACTCCCAGTTGTAGTATATAAGGCCTGCAGTTCTCTCTCTGTAATCCTTATATTCCCCGCAAAAACGCATGACGCCCCGAAAGGACGGCAGGCAAAATTTTGCCACATGCTTTTTACAAAACATAGTATTAGACGCAGTAAGCCCTTAAAAGTTTCATTAAATGTAAAGAAAGATCAAAATCCATTTTCAACCTGTAAAAATATGATTTTTTTATAAAAAAACCGAGGTTGCTGCGTTTTGTTATATTCTCCTTTATTTACCTTTGCTACAATGATTGCATTATAGAATCAACGCAGCAGGTGATGCCTTTGTCCAAGAAAAGTTCGATTCTGACCCAACTGATTTCCGGCTTCTCGCTTATCATTATCGCCATTGTTGCTGTCACCATTTTTTGGTCCTACCGCTCCTCCTCAGAAGCTGTACAGAGCCGCTCCAATCAGTACCTTCTGGAATCGGTCAAGCAGCTTCAGGGCAAGATGGACGCCATCCTGCTGGACCATGACAGATTATCCTCCACGATTATGCTCAGTCCTGTCATCCAGAATAACCTTAAAGATGTCGCAGGCAACCGCAGACCGCGGACAGATGGACGGGAAATTAACCATTTCATTGACCAGCATACGCGTTCCATTAATTACGACGTGCAGCTTAAGCTTTTCAGTCTATACGATAGACAGGTTTACTCCAATACCAGCTCACTTAAGGTGCTTTGGGAGCGGGAACAGGAAATTCACAGCGCCTACTGGTATCCGGCAATCGGAGAGAACCGGGGGAAGATGGTCTGGTTCGGCGCCGATGTCTGGCAGAACGGCAACATTCCGGTACTGATGGGCGCACGCCAAATCATTAACTATGATGATCTGCAGCCGCTGGGAACCCTGTTCCTTGTTCTTCCAGTAGCAGTTATAGACAATGCGGTCAACCAGTTTCAGCTCGGCCCCCACGAGAAGATTCAGATCTCCGATTCATTCAATACCATCGTCTATTCGACTGATCCGAAGGACATCGGGATGTACATGGACAGCGGAATGGTCGAGAAATTCAGCAGCGGGAAAGCGCAAGTCATCCAGCAGAAAGTAGCCTCACGGAATATGTTTATCTCGTACGCCCACTCTGCCTACAACCAGTGGAGTGTCTATGCCTATATAGATGCTAAGGAAGCGGTTAAAGATTTGAACACCATCCGGCGGAATATCCTGCTTATCGGCTTGTTCGGCATCGCAGCTGCCTTGCTCTTCACTTTCTTTTTTTCATGGACGCTGTCGAGGCCCATCCGAATCCTGGCTTTCAAGCTGAATAAGGTAGAACGGGGAACGACGCTGCCGCTTTTGAAAAGAACGATGAACAAGGAAATGGATATTCTCTATTCAAGCTATAATTCCATGCTTCAGAACCTGGATCATACCATCGCCGATCTTGCAGATAAGCGGATCAGTGAGAAGCAGGCGCAGATCGTAGCCCTTAAGGCACAATTCCGGCCTCATTTTCTCTACAACACATTGAACACCATCTATTGGTCTCTGGCCGGCAAACGGCTGCGTGAAGAAGCACAGATGGTGCTGGCGTTAAGCGATCTGCTCCGCTACAGCATCGACCGGGGATCTGAATTCGTCACGGTCGAGGAAGACCTGCAGCAGCTTGACCGCTTTATTTATCTGCAGAAATTGCGTTATGAAGAGAAGCTCCGGGTTGAGCTCACCGTGATTCCAGAGGTCAGGCTTTGCCAGATTATGAAGCTTACCCTTCAGCCTCTAATTGAGAATGCCATCACCCATGGCCTGGAGCCTGCAGTCCGCGATTATTGGCTGATACGGGTGCTGGTCTACAGTGAAGGCTCGTCTTTAGTCATTACCGTAGAAGACAATGGAGAAGGAATGACCGGGGAGCGGATGATAGAAGCGCTCTCCACAGAGAATAACAGCCCGGTAAATCTGCTGCATACCGGGATCGGGCTCTCCAATCTGCATAACCGCATTAAATTGATTTATGGCCAGGAGTATGGTCTCAAGCTGTCAGAAAGTGAATTGGGCGGTCTGCTTGTCAGGGTGACTGTTCCACTGCAATATGATCAGGACCACAAAGGGGGAAGCACGTAAATGCATGTGCTAATCGTCGATGATGAAAGTTTTGTCCGCCGCTCCTTGTTAGAGCTGCTGGAAAGCGAGGATTCACCCTCCAGCAAGGTAAGCTCGGCAGAAAACGGAATTGAAGCTGTCCGCATCTTGCAGGAGCATGCGGTTGATCTCGTGATCTCGGATATCCGCATGCCGGGAATGGATGGCTTGGAGCTCGCCAGACATATTCACGAAGGTTATCCCGATACTGAGACGGTACTCTTAACCGGCTACCAGGATTTCACATACGCCCGTCAGGCGATCCGCTATGGGGTAAGAGAGTATCTTGTGAAACCAAATTCGGTAGAAAGCATTCTGGGCGTTGTATCGGCAACATCTGAACGGCTGCAGCTAAAGAAGCAGCAGGAACAGCTGCAGCTGCTGCGTAATAAGCACTTGCAGAAAAAGCTGCTGTCCGACCTGCTTTACGGACTGCCGCTGCCTTTTTTTGAAACTAATCTCCTCCCCTCCTTCCATTCGCTGGTTGTCGTCACAATATCGCTCCGCGGGAATGCCCTCCCGCAAAGCTGGTCAGAGCAGGCGATGTATTCAGCAGCAATCAATATACTCGAGGAGTTGTTCAACCAGCATACCTACACGGTTGGGATTCAGGATGAGCAGGAAGCGATCTTCCTGCTGTTCTATGCACAGGAATCCGAAGATCTTGAGAACATGAATGAAGCGTTGGCTCTGAAAGGGCTGGAGAAGCTGAAGAACCTGCTGAAATATTCATTTGGGGCTGGAATATCCAAGTTTCACCGGACGCTGGAAGAAATTGCACCTGCTTACCGTGAGAGCCTCGAAGCCTTGCGGCAGGTTAAGAAAGAGAATGCCTCACCTGATATTTCCCGCAGCGACGGCAGCCGGAGCTCATCTTCCGCACAGTTGGAGGAACAGCTGCAGGTAAAAGCCAAACGCAGAATCATCTCCCTGATGACCGAGGCGATGAGATCAAGACTGCAGGAGAATCTCACCCTGAAGATGATTGCTGATGAGCTTTACATGAATCCCACCTACCTGGGCCGCATTTTTAAGGAGGATATGGGTGAATGCTTCTCCAGCTTCCTGACCCGGCTCCGCATCCAGAAAGCAACAGAGCTGCTGGAAGATGTCACCTTGAAGGTTTATGAAGTCAGCGATCTTGTCGGATTCAGAGACCCTGCCTATTTCAGCCTTATCTTCAAAAAAACAATGGGTGTGACGCCACAGGATTACCAGAAGCACAATAAATAAAGTTGAGGTGGGACTTCTTGTCTGCAAACCCTATAACACCGGCCTTCAAACTGCCGGCCTTCCTTCTGGCCTTGGGACTGCTTGTATCTACCGGAGGATGCCGCATCGCATCCGAGCAGGAAGGTTTTGTTGAGCCGGACCCGCCGGTTGAGCTGAATATTTGGCTTATACCGGGATCGGGTCTGGAGCCGCTGATCGGACAATATCAGGCGCTGCATCCGGAGCTTGATATACATATCCAGATATCTACCTTCACCCAGCTCCCCCTCAAGCTGCAGACTTCATTTGCTGCGGGCTACAGCTCCCCGGATATTGCTTCTATTGATATCAGCTACCTGGATCAGTTTAAGCAATTTCCCGAATATTTCTATGATTTGAGTCAATATGGTGCAGCAGAGCTGGAGAAGCAGTTTCTGGCGTGGAAGTGGCAGGAAGCACTGAATGGAACTTTTATCTACGGCCTGCCAACGGATATTGGCCCCTACGCCCTGTTATACCGTCAGGATATTTTTTCGATTGCCGGACTTCCGAACACAGCGGAGGCAGTGGCTGAGAGAATTGGAACCTGGGAGCAATTTATTGAGACAGGCAAAATCATCAAAGAAAAGACGGGTAAAGCCTTCGTCAACAATCTGGAGGATCTGTATCTGGCCATTCAGCGCCAATCTCCGCTGCAATATTACAGTCCTTCCGGAGAATTGCTGGTTGAGGACAACCCGCAGATTAAGCGGGCCTGGGAGTATGCGATCGAGGCTCACCGGCTTGATCTTTCTGCACATACAGCCATAGATACGCAGCAGTGGGGAATAGAGCTGCTAACCGGGGATTTTGCCGTTATGCTCTGCCCGGCCTGGATGGTCGGACATATCAAGAGTAGCGCGCCCACGGCCAGCGGCCTGTGGAATATGACGCTGATTCCAGGAAATAGCGCCAACCGGGGAGGCTCTGTGCTGACCTTGCCGAAGAGCGGCAAACATCCCGAAGAAGCCTTCGCTCTGATTAAGTGGCTGACCTCCCCCCAGCAACAGCTTGCCGTCTTCAAAGCGCAGGGAAATTTCCCTTCGACACCGGAAATTTATGAAGCGCCGGAGATTAAGGATCAGCTTGATCCTTATTTCGGCAACGCCCAGCCGGGGCTGATCTATTCCGAGTCCGCCTTGCGCATCAAGCCAACCTATTACGGCCCGCACCATACCGCAATTGAAGAAAACATGCTGGAATTCCTGACCCGTGTCGAGCTTCGTGAGCTTGACCCTGACACTGCCTGGACCTATGCTGTCCAGAATGCGAAGAAGATTGATGCCGGGTTCCGCTAGCAGCTCCCGGACCGGCAAAGAGGCTTTCTCCAGCGGAATCAAACTGCCGGAGAAAGCCTCTTATAGTGTAAATCCAACTGATCCGTAACAGTATTTTATTTCTGCGCTGCTAAAAAGGCATCCAGCTGGTTCTGCTTCTCGGCAATAATCTTTTCGACTCCCGCCTTCTTCAGCTTCTCGGCATATTTCGTCAGTACGGTATCCGGGTCAACGGAGCCGGTATCCAGGCTGGTATCGAACTCATCCATAACCGCTTTGCAGGCAGCTACCTCTGTCTTCATCTGTGAAGCATCAAAGTTGAAGCCAAGCGCCACAGTGGACTTTCCCTGGGAATTGAAAGCCTTAAACTGCTCCCATTTGTCAGGAGCTTCGCTTTCCCAGACGGGATTCAGGAATTGGCTGCCCAGCATCCAGGCGGCAGCTGTATTATAGTCACCGGATTTAGCCGATGCCTTGATCGTATCTCCGCTGACGACATCATAATGAACACCCTTTACTCCGAAAACCAGCAAATTGTTGATCTCTTTATCCGTGTGCAGGAGGTTCAGCACCATCATGGCCCGGGCCGGGTCGCCGGACGAGGCCGAGATAGCCAGCATGGACCCGGCAGCATCGCTTGTGGAAATCGTCGGCTCATTGAAGGCAATCTGCTTCAACTTGCCTACCAGACCCGTAGCATTTGCAAGTTCGCTGTCTTTTCCCGGTTTAAGCGATTGCACAGTCATAAAGACATTGCCTGCTTTCATCGCATCCTGGGTTGAGGTCGTAGCAATCGCTGCATCGGCATTGATGTACCCTTTCTTCATGTATTCGCGGGTGAGCTTGACAATCTCCTTGTAGCGGTCAAGTTCAATCATCGAAGTAATCTTGGTATCCTGGCTATCCTTCAGCAGGATGCCGGGAATCGCTGCATCGCCGAGTGTATCATACTGTGCCATGTACTGAGAATTGAACGTTTCTCCCTGTTTAAAATAAAGCGGAGTAATATCCGGTCTCTTATCTTTGACTACCTTAAGTACAGCATCCAGATCCTGAATGGATTTCACATTCGCCATATCAATTCCAAGATCATCCGCAATATCCGACCGGTAGACTATCCCTCCCTGTGCTGCCAACTCCTTATTTGTAGGAACCGCATAGTTCACACCGTTGATCGCTGAACCCTTAAGGAACTGCGGATCAAGGGTATCCAGTATGCCTTGGCCGTAATCCTTCAGCAGATTGCCACTCTGTCCACCATCATCATTCAGCGGAAGGTAAGCACCCTTGGCAGCGTTGGTAACATAATATCTCCATTGCGCCGTAAAGATCAGATCGAATTTCTCCTGGCTGGCAATCTTGAGATTCGTCTCACTGTCCCATTGCCCCCAGTCAATCGGAGCAATGTCCAGCTTCGCATTAATCTTCGGCTCCAGAATCTTGTTGATGGCTTCCTCTACCATCACTTCATCCTTTTGCGGAGCGCCAACATAAATTAACTTCACAATGTAAGGCTTAAGCTCCTTTGCCGGGTCCGCCGTCGGATCAGCGCTAGCCTCCGTCTTGACAGCGCTTGCATTTTCAGCAGGCTTCTGGGACGCCGAATCTTTATTGGCGTTGTTGCCGTTATTCCCCCCACAACCAGATAAACCAAGTGTGAAAACAACCATGAGCATTAACAGTACTATGGAGCCTTTTCGCGCAACCTTCATCTGAAACATAACCTCCCCAATTATTTTGTTTATGCTGGACCGGCCGCTTTAACGGCAGTGCCGGAAATCGGCCGGGTAAAACCGGAACAAGTTGCAGGGTCAGCCCTTGACGGCACCAACGGTAAGCCCTTGGATGAAATACTTCTGGAAGAAGGAGTAGACGAACACGATCGGGCCAATCCCTATAACAGCCATTGCCATCCGCACCGTTTCTGTAGGCAGCTTAATCTCTACACCCTGTGCTGCGAGCGCCGCCATTGCCTGCGGGCTTGCCGTCAGAAACTGCACGTTCAGCATTGTTTTATACATGAGGTACTGCAGATTGACATGTCCATCCGGAGATATAAAGATCAGACTGAGATACCAGTCATTCCAATAGGCCAAAGTCTGAAACAGCCCCACTGTAGCAAGGACAGGCAACGACAATGGCAGGATGATCCGGATAAATATCCGCAATTCGGAAGCGCCGTCAATTTTAGCTGATTCAATTAGTGCCGGTGGTATCGTGTTCGCAAAGAACGTTCGAAGCAGCATGACAAAGAATGCAGAAACCAGCAGCGGCATAATCAGGATCCACAACGTATCCTTGAGATGTACCATCCGTGTATAGACCAGATACCATGGCACCAGCCCCCCGTTAAACAGCATCGTGAAAAACATGAAGAAGGCGAAGAAATTTTTGTGCGGAAAATCGCTTCTTGAAATTGGATAAGCATACAGCGCCATAATAAGCAGGCTCAAAATCGTTCCAGCCACTGTAACGAATAAAGAAACCGCTGCTGCATCAAGAATCTGCTTGTAATCCTTCAATAGGAACTCATAGGATGATGTATCCCATTGCTTCGGGAAGAAGCTGTATCCATTACGGAGGACGGCGTCCTCATTCGAGAACGATACAATGATGACCAGCAGGAGCGGTATGATACAGAGTGCTGAGTAGATCCAGAAGAATATATTTATGAGCAGGTTGGAGATCCCGGAGATCTCATTGGGCTTTTTTTGCCGTTTCAAGGCTTTGCCGGGCCTAAGAATTAACCCGTCTGCCGTTTCCGTTTTTACACTCATGCTCCCCACCTCTTAATATTGTTATAAAACTGCATAGCCGAAGGCCGCCTCAGAACAAGGCATCGTCTTTACTGATCCGCCGCACCGCGAGGTTAGACAGGTAGATCAGTGTAAAACCTACCACCGATTGCACAAGGCCGGCAGCGGATGACATCCCGATATCTCCAATGGCCAGGAAGGTCTGATACACATATGTGTCGATAACCTGAGTCGTGGAATAGAGTGCGCCTGCATTCCGCGTAACCTGGAAGAAAAGTCCGAAATCCGCGTTGAAAATCCTCCCGATCTGCAGCAGCGTCATGACAATGATCACCGGACTGATCAGCGGAATCGTAATTTTGCGGATCTGCTGCCATTTCGAAGCTCCGTCAATAAGTGCAGCCTCGTAATATTCGTGGTCGATTCCGATAATGGCGGCCATATATATGACCGTCGTATAGCCTATTTCCTTCCATATCTTCACCACTACGAGAATAATCGGCCAATATTGCGACTGAGAATACCATTCAATCGGCTTAAGGCCGAGAAAAGGCAGCACCGTCTGATTGATGAATCCATGCTCATTGCTCAGAAAGCCGTACACCAGATAGCTGACCACTACCCAGGACAGAAAGTACGGAAGAAACATTGCACTCTGATGAAACTTTGACAGCAGCCTGTTGCGCATTTCGTTAAACATAATGGCAAAGGCGACTGAAATCACCAGTGTCAGCACGATAAAGGCTGTATTGTACAGCAGCGTATTTCTTGTAATGATCCATGCCGTTTCTGTAGAGAACAAATATTTGAAATTGGAAAAACCAACCCAATCACTGCCCCAAATCCCTTTTTGATAATTGACATCCTTAAAGGCGATCAGCGTCCCGAACATCGGAATGTAGTTGTTAATGACCAGAACCACAATCGCCGGAAGCATCATCACGTAGAACACCCAATATTTCCTCATGACCCGCCATATCGAAGGTTTTATGGTCCTGCCGGCATTGTTAGCTTTGGATAAGCTGACGGAAGGATTACTCGCGCTCATGGTTTCTTTCCTCCATTTCCTATCATCCTTTGAAGCCTCTATTCCCCTTGCAATCCCTCTCTGTTTCCGCACCCCCCTGCCCTTTAATTAAAACATATGGATTTTTATGGGAGTATAAGGCACAGCTTAGATTTCTATGAGAAAAGCAACTACATACAGAAATTAAAACAAAAAAGACGATTAGCCTTGACGTTCAAGGTTAATCGCCTTTTATAGTATTATTTGCAGTGCCGGTTGTTCTCTTCCGTTACGTACGTTCAGACCTTACATTACCATGACAGCAAAATAGTTACACTTCCCGGTACTGATCACGGTATTCCTTGGGGGACATTCCTGTCTGCTTCTGAAACACTTTGGTAAAATAACGCCGCTCCTGATAGCCTACACCAGAGCTAATCGCCGTGATGCTCTTGTCGCTGCTCGCCAGCATGAACTTGGCGGCTTCAATCCGCTGCTGGGTCACATATTCCACAAAGGTCATCGCAAAGCGATTCTTGAACAACAGGCAGAAGTAGCTGCCGCTGATACCTATCTTGTTCGCGACTTCTTCTATGCCCAGATCATAATGCAGCCGCTCCGAAATATACTGTGCTGCCAGATTCATCAGCTGATCCGGTGTTTTTTTGACGGAATCGTCGGCTGCTGGCACTTCCTGAAACAGCGGAATGCTGTTGTACAGCTTATCCTTGTACTGCCTGCTGCGGATTTGCGTACCGATCTCCCGCACCTTGTTGCCAAGCTCCTCATAATGAATCGGCTTGCAGATATATTCCTTTACACCAAGTCGTATGGCTTCCCGGGCGTAATCAAATTCCTGGTAGCCGCTGAGCAGCAGTACCTCGCTCTCCAGACCCATCTCCCGCAGCTTGCCGATGAACGTCAAGCCGTCCATCACCGGCATGCGGATATCACATAGCACAAGGTCCGGCGCGTTCTCCTCGGCAATCCGTAATGCTTCCATGCCGCTGCGGGCCATACCGGCAACCTCCATCCCCATTTCCTGCCATGGCAGCACCCTGTTGAGATTGTTCAGAATGGGAGCTTCGTCGTCAACCAATAATACTTTTAGCATAATGATCTTCCCCCTGCCCGTATTTAGGTATGACGCATTGGATGATTGTTCCTTCACCCGGGCTGGCACAGATGAATATCCCGTATCGGTCGCCGTATTCAATCCGGATACGGTCGGCCACACTGCGCACCCCAAGACCACGCCGCTCCGGATGAATGCCATGCTCCTGGTTCTGTCCCGCCTGCTCCGCAGATTCATGGACCATATACTGGAACATCGAGAGCTGGGCCGGTGTCATCCCGATTCCGTTATCCTCAATCTGCAGGATCAAGTTGCCGCGGTCTTCCCAGCCCTTTACAGTCACCTTGCCCTTGTAGCCGATCCCCTCAAACCCGTGCTGGATACTGTTCTCCACCAGCGGCTGCAGTGTCAGCTTGAGGATACCGCAGCCCATAAGCCCTTCCTGGATGTCTATTTCATAATCAAATACATCCTCGAATCGGAATTTCTGGATATCGAGATAATTACGCAGGTGGGTGACTTCTTCTTCCAATGTGATTTCATCCCGGTCCTGAATGCTGATCCGCAGAATGCTGGCTAGCCGGTAGACCATCTCGCTAACCTTGCGGCCTTCATTCTGTACAGCAAGCACATTGATCGACTCCAGCGTGTTGAACAGGAAATGCGGCTTGATCTGTGCCTGCAGAACCCGCATCTCAGCCTGATTCTTCCGTCTTTGCTCCAGATGGATCCGATTAAACAAGCCGTTGATTTTATCCATCAAATCGTTAAAGCCTTTGGCAAGCAATGTCATCTCGTCATTGCCCTTCTCCTCAACCCTTGTAGTAAGATCGCCATCCTCCACGCGTCGCATAAAGCGGACAATAACAGCAATCCCGCCCGTTATCCGGTTCATAAAGAACAAATTAAAGATGACGGCAGCCAGGAAGCAGAGGAAGATAACCCCGACGAACCAGCGGGCGAACACTGTAACCTCCCGTGACAATGAACCCCATGAGGTTATAGAAACGAGGCTCCAGGGATATTCCTTCAAATGATATACGGACAGAATACTTTTCTCCCCGTCGAACTGGGTTTTGAAGCTTTGAAAACCTTCCTTGAAGGTAATATTTTTCGCCGTAAACGACTGGAAATCCTGTCCGTCCAGCTTGCGGTCTGGATCCAGCAGAATCATTCCGTCATCGTTCACCAGCATGAAAGAGACCTTTTGGTTACTGTCTCCAATCTTCAAATTCCGGAATATGGATTCGAACTCCCAGTTCTTGATCTGCACGACCAGAATGCCGATGTTCTCAAAAAAGCTAAGCTCCTTCACTAGCCGGATCTGTGTGAACACCGCTTCTGTTCCTGTCAGTTCCGGATATTCATGCGGTGCCAGCCATTTCGGCACACCATTGAGCTTCATGACCTCCTGATAGAGAGCACTTCCTTTGAATTTATCGTAAGGGAGTGTGCGGAAATTTTCCTTGTTGAATACCGATACGATCTCCGAGCTGCCTTTACCGTTAAAATTGTACAGAAAGGCATAGCTGATCGAAGGATGATTATACAGCAGACTACGGAAATTGCGCTGGCTGGCATTCAGGCTCAGCTGCTCAGCATCAGTCAGGTCCTGTTTTGACGGATCATCCGCGCTGAGCGCCATATGAAACACCGAGGTAGCAATTCCGTTGTCTGTCACGTTGTTCATATCCTTAAAGACGTTGGAGATGCTGTAGCTGATCGCTTTAAGTGAATACTCGGACTGCTGGCTGTATTTCTTCTCAATTGAATTATAAGTAACGAAGAACATAATCATGCCAAGAATAAACAAGGGGATGATAATCAGGCCCAAAAATGCCGTAAATAATTTATAGCGCAAATTCATCGGCAGTGCTCCTGACTGTGAATAAGGTTATCCTTTTACGCTGCCTGCCGTTACGCCTTCAATAATTTTCTCCTGCAAAATGGCGTAAATAATAATGACCGGCAGCACACTGTAGACAATGCCTGCAGACATTTGCGCATAATTCATCTGATACTGATCGCGGAATTGGACCATTCCCACCGGAAGTGTGCGCAGCTCGTCATTCGAAAGAAAATAGTTAGCCAGCAAAAATTCATTCCAATTTCCCAGGAAATTAACAATGAATACTGTAACCATGGCGGGAACCGTCAGAGGTACAATAATTCTAGCAAAGATACCGGGAGCCTTCAAGCCGTCCATAACTGCCGCTTCTTCAATTTCACTGGGCAACGAACGCATAAATGCGGCCAAAATAATAATCGTAAACGGTATTGCATTGGCAATATAAGGGATGATCAATGCCCAATGTGTATTCAGAATGTGCAGTTTGCGCACAATCGTATAAATCGGCAGCATCAGCGCATTGTTAGGAATAAGCATTCCGACCAGTACAAGCGAGAACAGGATACCGTTCCATTTGCCCTGCCGCATCCGTGTGACTGCAAAGGCAAACATCGACGCCAGCAAAATGGAGACGACAGAAGCCAGCACAGAAATGTACAAGCTGTTAAAGAAGTAGGTGCTAATCTTGGCGTTGACCCAGGCCTCCACATAGTTAGAGAAGGCAAATTCCTTCGGAATACCGAATGGATTCAGGGCGATCGCGTTGTTGTCTTTTTTTACTGAAGAGAACAGGACGAACAGGAAAGGAAAAAGAATAACAAGCAGATACGACAACAGCACTACATGCGGCAGACTCTTTTTCAGGCGTGGCATCAGTATTCAATCCTTTCATTGCGCCGGGCAAACAGCAGATGATACAGCGCCGTAACCACAAGCGTGAATACAAAGATCAGGACTGCGATGGAATTGCCGTAGCCATACTTAAAGTTGGTGATCGCATATTTTATCATATAAGTCGCCATGACCTCGGTCGATCCAGCCGGACCGCCTTTCGTCATCACGATGACGATATCCGCAGCCTTCATTGCACCGGCGATGGAGAGCATAATAACTACGGAAATGATCGGCACAATCAGCGGCAGTGTGATGCGTGTGGCACGCTGAAAGCCGGTAGCGCCGTCAATGGCCGCAGCTTCATCCAGTTCACTAGGAATGGATAGAATAGCCGCCAGCACCATAACAATGTAGAATCCGGTCCACTGCCAGGCATTCGTGATCAGAATGGACAGCATGGCAAACCGCTCATCCGACAGCCAGTACACCGGCTCAATGCCAACGAGACCAATCAGCTTATTAAAGAGGCCGATATTGGGCTCATAAATAAATCCCCAGAGAATGCCGATTACCGCAGTAGACATAATAGAAGGCATAAATACGGCTGTCTTGTAGAGTCCTTTCAGTTTCTTAACGTTGGCAATCAATAGCGAAAAGAAAACGATCAGGGGAACCTGCACACACACGGAGAACAGGATAAACCAGCCGTTATTCTTCACCGAAACCCAGAAGCGTTCATCTCCAAGCGCTTTTTTGAAGTTAGTGAGGCCGGTAAATTTAACCGTATCTGATACTCCATTCCAACTGGTGAAGCTATAGTAAAGTGAGCTGAAGATCGGATATATAAAGAACATGAAGAACAATACAAGTGCAGGAATAACAAACAGGATAAAAACCAATGGATTTCTGAGTGATTTATTCATGACTACCTCCGATTGCTTAGACTATCTGGGAGCGATTAGGGCAGATTTTAAAAATGCACCCTGGAGCAAGCACCAGGGTACATAGAATTTACCGTTCCTTATTCCACTGCTGCGTTAGCTTCTTCTTGAACTTTTTGCAGTGCCTCGCCCATTTTTTCAGGTGTTGTCTGTCCGCCGATCAGCTTCTGAATTTGAATGTTGCTGATCTCGGTGGTGACATCCGCTTGAACCAGAGAGTCAAAGGCAGGGAATGAAGACTGGGAATTATTCAGTACCGCTACGATTTCACTCATCAGATCATCGGTAATATTCTCGTTCAGGATATTCTGATCAATCTTCATGGCCGGCAGCACTCCGTCCTCTACCAGACCGCGAAGCTGCATTTCTTCATTGTACATATTCTTGATAAAAGATTTCACTGCAGCCAGCTGACGCTCGTCATCTGCCGCTGAAGCCGAGAATCCGTAACCGTTGTTCACATCGCGCATCAGTGCTGTTTGGTCGCCTACCCCGCCGTCAACCGCCGGGATATTGAAGAATCCAACCTTGCCGATCAGACCTTCACCGGATTGTCCTGCTTTGAATACAGAGGATTTCCAGGTTCCATCATAGAGCAGAATGGCTTCGCCACTAGTGAACTGGGTGGTATACTCAGCATATTCGAAACCAAGCTCGCCTTTTTTGAAGTAGCCTTTATCTACCCATTCCTTGTATTTCGCAAAACCTTTCACAACATTAGCATCGTTCCATTTAGCTTCACCGGTCGCGAATTTAGCCGTTACATCCGGTCCGGCATAACGTGACCAGAGGTGGTTGGCCAGCATCAGCGGCACCCAGCCGGCTTTGGAAGCGCCAGCCAGCGGTACTTTGCCATCAGCCTTAATATCGGCCAGTTGCTTCTCAAGCTCTGCAAAGGTCTTCGGAGCTGCCCAGCCCTTGCTGCCATAGTATTCTTTATTATAGAAGAAACCTTCACCGGAACCGCCGATTGGCAATCCGTAAATTTTGCCTTCATAAGTAAATGGATCAAGATTCGAGAACTTGTCTTTAATGCCCAATTCTTCGAGGATCGGGGTCAGGTCAAGCAATTTTCCTTCTTTGGCGTATATTTTGGAGTCAGGGCTCCCAAAGAGATCGAACACTGCCGGAGGATTGCCGGCGGCCATTTCACCGCGCAGCTTCTCTTTGCGGTTCACATCCGAATCTACACCATCCAGTTTAAATGTCAGGCCCGGCACTTCACTTTGAACCTTGCCTACCACATCCTCCAGAATAGCAAGACGTTTCTGCTTATCAGCACCAACCTGCGTATGACGGATCGTCATTTCGAAAGGCTCAGCGCTGGCAGGCTCATCAGTGGCAGCAGCATTGGTTGCAGCAGCTGAATTGCTTGGTGCTGCAGTTTCTCCATTGTTACTTGCCTTATTATTGTTGCCTCCACAACCAGCCAGCAAAGCAGAAGAGACAAAAACCAGGGACAACAGCATAGTCATACTTTTTCTCATTACGGGTGACCCTCCCTATTTATTAATTTCCCTTACAACTCTTATTATAAAAAACAGTGTGTGTAATCGTAAGGTTAAGATTCATCTACTATAGGGATAAAATACTCTAATGTAAGCGAATACACCTCTAATTAATCACATACCACGTTATTTATAGTTACATAAACTGAAAAATAATTCCATATAAAATAGACCTTGCGTCATTAAACCTCTACACAAAATCATTATTCCTGCAAAATATTCCCTTAATCTGCTGGAACATAACATGCCTTCTGGATCATTAAAAAGCAAAAAAGCCGTTTCCGCAGTACATAAGCTACTGCAAGATACGGCTTCGGCTTCCTATAATAAGTATCATCACTTAACAAGTGCTGTCTCGTTGCGTCCTTCTTCAATCAGCCGGTAAGCGCGCTGCACTTCTTCTTCGTTCGGTGAGGGTACCCCTTCTAGCTCATAGGGACGGCCAAGTTCTTGCCATTTATAAATCCCCATTTGGTGATAAGGCAGGATTTCAAACTTCTCTACCCCATTAAGCGTTCCAATGAATCGGCCGAGATTCAGTAAATCCTCTTCCTTATTATGAATGCCAGGAACGTACACGTGGCGGATCCACATTTTACGGTTATGATCCGACAACCAGCGGGCCAGCTTCAATGTACGATCATTCGATTTACCGGTCAGTTTAATATGCGCTTCATCATCGATATGCTTGAGATCGAGCAGCACAAGATCAGTAACATCCAGCAAATCGCTGATCTTCGAACCATCATTATAGCCATTTGTATCCAGTGTGGTGTGCAGATTCCAGCGCTGTTTCACTTCAGTGAACAGTTGTTTGACAAAATGCGCCTGCAGCGTTGGTTCGCCGCCAGATACGGTAAGCCCGCCACCTGAAGACTTATAATAATTCAGGTAAGGTTCGATTTCCGCCAGCACTTCCTCGATGCTCATTTCTCTGCCTTCATTAAGACCCCAGGTATCCGGGTTATGACAATACTGGCATTTCAATAAGCAGCCCTGCATAAATAGAACAAAACGGATACCAGGCCCGTCTACGGTCCCGAACGTTTCTAAGGAATGTATATGTCCATTAGCCATATGATGACTTCCTTTCGAAAAGAACTTAAAATTTTAATTAATTTTTAGCAAGATTTTACCGCCCCCTGAATCAAGGGCGGTATCACCTCACTGCTATTACATCTTATACAAGAACTGTATTACACAGTTAATTTAATTACATTGTACCGTGGAATGTACGGTTGATAACATCCAACTGTTGTTCGCGGGTCAGCTTGATGAAGTTAACAGCATAGCCGGAGACACGAATAGTCAATTGAGGATAGTTCTCCGGATGATCCATAGCATCGATCAGTTGTTCACGGTTAAATACGTTAACGTTCAAGTGCTGAGCGTTGTTGTGGAAGTATCCGTCCATCATGAATACCAGGTTGGACTTACGGGACTCTTCGTCTTTACCCAGCGCCTTAGGAACGATGGAGAACGTGTTGGAAATACCGTCTTGTGCCTCGGAATACGGCAGTTTGGCAACAGAGTTCAAGGAAGCCAGTGCGCCTTTCTTGTCGCGTCCGTGCATTGGGTTAGCACCTGGAGCGAACGGTTCACCTTTCTTACGTCCGTCAGGAGTAGTACCAGTCTTCTTACCATAAACTACGTTCGAAGTGATAGTCAATACCGATTGAGTCGGCATAGCATCACGGTAAGTTTTGTGTTTGCGGATCATCGACATGAAGGTTTCAACCAGTTCAACTGCGATGTTGTCAACAGCATCGTCGTTGTTGCCGTAGCAAGGGAATTCTCCTTCGGTTTCGAAGTCGATGGCGATGCCTTGTTCGTTGCGGATCGGTTTAACCTTAGCGAATTTAATTGCGCTCAGGGAGTCAGCAGCAACGGACAGGCCGGCGATACCGCAAGCCATCGTACGCAGAATGTCACGGTCATGCAGCGCCATTTCGATGCGTTCGTAGGAATATTTGTCATGCATGTAGTGAATGATGTTCAGGGTGTTGACATAAGTCTTAGCCAGCCACTCCATCATCGGTTTGAAGCGTTTCATTACTTCGTTGTAATCCAGATATTCGGAAGTGATTGCAGGGAATTCAGGTCCAACTTGTACGCCTGATTTCTCGTCTACACCACCATTGATCGCGTACAGCAAAGCTTTCGCCAGGTTGGCGCGGGCGCCGAAGAACTGCATTTGTTTACCAATGCGCATTGGGGATACGCAGCAAGCAATTGCGTAATCTTCACCCCAATATGGACGCATTACATCGTCATTCTCATATTGGATAGCGCTGGTTTCGATGGAAACCTTGGCACAATATTTTTTAAAGCCTTCAGGCAGTCTTTCGGACCACAGAACCGTCAAGTTAGGCTCTGGAGCAGGTCCCAGGTTGTACAGGGTATGCAAGAAGCGGAAGCTGTTCTTAGTTACGCGTGTTGTTCCGTCTTCAGCCATACCACCGATGGATTCCGTTACCCAAGTAGGGTCGCCGGAAAACAGTTCATTATAGTCAGGCGTACGCAGGAATTTCACAATACGCAGTTTCATTACGAAATGGTCAACGATTTCTTGTGCTTGTTCTTCAGTAAGAGTACCTTCTTCAAAATCGCGCTGTGCATAG
Organism: Paenibacillus sp. FSL H3-0321; assembly: GCF_038002865.1. NCBI lineage: Bacteria > Bacillati > Bacillota > Bacilli > Caryophanales > Paenibacillaceae > Paenibacillus > Paenibacillus sp. FSL H3-0321. The sequence goes on from NZ_JBBODH010000001.1 coordinate 1,753,864, forward strand.
ATGTCGAGGAAGGAAGATACGCGTCCCAGAGACATTGCAGCACCGTTTTGTTCTTTTACTGCTGCCAGATAACCGAAGTATACCCATTGAGTAGCTTCTTTGAAGTTGTTCGCCGGTTTGGAAATATCAAGACCGTGAGCGGCAGCCATTTCTTTCAGCTCGCCCAAAGCGCGGATTTGCTCCGACAGCTCTTCGCGCAACCGGATTACTTCTTCAGTCATGGAATCAACTTCAAGCTCGGTTAGTTGTTGTTTCTTGTCTTTGATCAGGAAATCAATACCGTACAGGGCAATACGACGGTAGTCACCGATAATGCGTCCGCGGCCGTAAGCATCAGGAAGACCTGTAATAACGCCGGATTTACGCACTGCTCTCATGTCAGGTGTATATGCATCAAACACGCCTTGGTTATGCGTTTTGCGGATATTCGTAAACATTTCGACAATGTTGTTCGGAAGCTCGAAGCCATAAGCTTTGGTGGCATCGATCATCATCTTAATACCGCCGAACGGTTGAACAGAACGTCTGAAAGGAGCATCAGTCTGTACGCCTACAATCTGTTCTTTGTCCTTGTCGATGTAGCCTGGCTTGTGGGAAGTGATGGTGGAGACAGTATCCAGGGAAACATCCCATACGCCGCCTCTTTCTCTTTCTTCCTTGCTCAGCTGGGAGATAATCTTCCACAGTTCAGTAGTATTGCTGGTAGGACCCACGAGGAAATCTTCGTTTCCTTCATAAGGCTTGATGTTCTTGGAAATAAATTCGTTAACGTCGACTTTTCTGGCCCATTTACCTTTTGTAAAACTTCTCCAACTAGACTTCACTTCTTGTACATCTTTTTCAATCACCGACATGCTAAATCCCTCCATTTATATTTATTATATTTGTAGAGATCGCGGGCTTGAAGGTTAATCCCGTGTCTCGTGATCCCAAAGATATGGTTGTAATTAAATTCACAATCGCGTCTTCATAACTGGGACCGTTCTTTATATAAACATTTTAGTTTATTTTCTGAAAAAGGACTGTGACAAATATCACCTTTCCGGTGATATTTGTCACTACCATCCCCTTCCATATTAACCTATAACCTTATTCTTTGCTAAGCAATCACCAATTAGTTGTCGAATCTTCCGTAGAATGCGTTGCGGTATACATCAGCAAGTTCAGTAACCAGCGGCAGTTTAGGGTTGGCAGTAGTACATTGGTCTTCAAATGCACGGTCAGCCAGATAGTCTACGCGGGATTCGAAATCCTTAGGATCAAAGCCGAGTTGTTGGAACGACTCTTCAATGCCCAATTTTTTGTTCATGTCGCGGATTGCATTGATCAGGCTGGTTACGCCTTCTTCGGTAGTGCGTGCAGGCAATCCCAGAATACGGGCGATTTCAGCATAACGTTCGTCAGCTACAAAGTGCGAATATTTAGGGAACGAAGCAAACTTCGTTGGTTTCTTGGCATTGTAACGGATAACGTGCGGCATCAGGATGGCATTGGTACGTCCATGAGCCGTGTGGTATTGACCGCCCCATTTGTGCGCCAAGCTGTGGTTGATGCCCAGGAATGCATTGGCAAATGCCATACCAGCCAGCGTCGATGCGTTGTGCATTTTTTCGCGGGCAAGTTTGTCGCCTTCAAGTGCGGATTTCTCCAGGTATTGGAATACCAGCTGGATGGCTTTGATAGCCAGACCATCGGAGTAGTCACTTGCCATAACAGAAACATAAGCTTCAATCGCATGTGTCAATACGTCCATACCTGTATCGGCAACAGCAGTCTTAGGCAAGCTATATACAAACTCAGGGTCGATGATCGCTACGTCCGGAGTCAGCTCATAGTCTGCAAGCGGATATTTAGTATTATTTGCAGTAGTTTTGTCAGTAATAACCGCGAAAGAGGTTACTTCCGAACCTGTACCCGATGTTGTTGGAATAGCTACAAATTTAGCTTTGTTGCCGAGCTTAGGGAATTTGTATACCCGTTTGCGGATATCCATGAACTTTTGTTTCAGACCGTTAAAGTCAGCATCCGGGTGTTCATAGAACAGCCACATTCCTTTTGCAGCATCCATTGGGGAACCGCCGCCGAGTGCGATGATGCAGTCCGGTTGGAATCTGTTCATCATAGCTGTACCTTTTTCCACGGTAGTTGTCGATGGATCCGGTTCAACTTCCGAGAACACTTCGATCGCTACAGGAGTCTGGCGTTGACGCAGGTAATGCTCCACTCTTTCTACATAACCCAGTTTAACCATCATAGGGTCAGTGATAATTGCTACGCGGGTAATATCAGGCATTTTGGCCAGGTATTGAGTGGATCCCTTTTCGAAATAAATCTTATCAGGCACCTTAAACCATTGCATATTCACGGTACGACGGTTCACCCTTTTCACATTGATCAGATTGATGGCAGTTACGTTTTGCGATACCGAGTTGCGTCCATAAGATCCGCAGCCCAGAGTCAGCGAAGCGATATTAGTATTGTAAATGTCGCCGATGGCGCCATGTGTTGAAGGCGAGTTAACAAGAATACGTCCAGTTTGCAGACGGTTCGAGAACTTCATGATAACTTCTTCATTGTTGGAATGGATAGCCGAGCTGTGTCCCATGCCGCCGAATTCAACAACTTGAGCTGCGCGTTCAATCCCTTGGTCAGCGTTCTTAACCTTGTAGCAAGCCAGAACCGGGCTAAGTTTCTCAGCGGACAGCGGGTACTTGGTGCCTACGCCTTCGAGTTCAGCTACCAGAATCTTCGTTCCGGCAGGAACCTGAATACCGCACATTTCAGCGATCTTCACAGCGGATTGACCTACGATTGCCGGGTTAACCGCACATTTTTCTACATTCATTGCGCCGTTAGTCAGCTTAGCAGCTTCTTCTTTATTCACAAAGTAGCAGCCATTTGCGATCATTTTCTTTTTCACTTGGTCAAAAATTGCTTCTTCAATAATAACAGCCTGCTCAGAAGCGCAAATCATACCATTGTCAAAAGTCTTGGAAAGAATAATGTCAGTAACCGCTTGGTCGATATCAGCACTTTTCTCAATGAAGGCAGGTACGTTACCAGGGCCTACGCCGAGAGCCGGTTTACCGCAGCTGTATGCCGCTTTAACCATTGCAGATCCGCCTGTTGCCAGGATAAGAGCGACGTCCGGATTGTTCATCAATGCGTTTGTTTTGTCCATTGTCGGAAGCTCAATCCACTGGATACAGTTCTCAGGAGCGCCTGCTTTCACAGCTGCATCATGAAGAATTCTTGCTGCTGCGGCACTACACTCTTGCGCTGATGGATGGAAACCGAATATAATAGGATTACGTGTCTTAGCGGCAATCAGTGCTTTAAACATCGTGGTGGATGTTGGGTTGGTTACCGGTGTGATACCCATTACGATTCCGACCGGCTCGGCAATTTTTTGGAAGCTGTCATATTTATTATCTTCAACGACGCCTACTGTTTTGTCGTATTTAATTCCGTGCCAGATATATTCTGTTGAGAAGATGTTCTTCGTAATTTTGTCTTCGTATACACCGCGTCCTGTTTCTTCTACAGCCAATTTTGCCAGGTACATATGCTTGTCGAGCCCAGCCAATGCCATTGCATGAACGATTGTGTTAACTTGCTCTTGATCCAGCGCCATATACGCTTCTTGAGCTTTCTTTGCTTTATCCACCAAAATCTGAATATACTCTTCAGCGGTGGTTTGTTTCACTTGGGCGGCGACTTCGTTTTTAACTGCCATCTCCCTCGTCCTCCTGTCAATTTTTAGGTTGTTTTTCTCTACACATTTATCTTATCACATCCTCTTCAATATTTAAAGTGAAATCTTTCACAAAGTATAAAGTTTTTTTTGATTTGTTTTCAAAGCGCTTTCATTTAATCATATTCAGGTATTATTTCCATTTTATATGGTAAATTTCGTTTATATTTGTCCAATCTGCGAACACTAAAATAAGGACTCTAACCGTATGAACCTGTTACAGGGGTCTACAAAGCATTGCTTTGCTATTTATTGGTATTTACATCTATATTTCTTTATCTTATTCCTCCCGCCACATCCTTGATCGCCTCTTCCCTCACCTAACCTTTGAAGAACTATTTACAGCAAAAAGACAGGGAACAACGTCCCCTGCCTCTTCCGCTTTTTACATTTCATTTATAAAAATTACTAAATTATAAATTCCCTACTCTACTTTAATAGTATCAAAGAATTTCTCCTGCACAGTTTTGGCAGCAGCATCAAGCTGTGCTTTGGAGTCGGTGCCTTTTTTGGAGAACAGCTCCTGAATCACATTGGACAGGGTTGCATAGTAATCTTGAGTATTGTACTGTGCTTCCGGTTTGCCGTCCAAGAGGGCCATAATATCCGGGTTATATTGGTACACGATATCGGAATACTTGTCATATACCGCTTTGGTCTTCTTGCCGAACTCGGAATCTGCAGCATAGTAGTCCAGAAGCGGCGGGATGAAGTATTTGCCGTCCGCTTTACGCTGCTGCAGAATAGCGTCGAGCGCATCGAGACCTTTATCGGAGAAATAATCAAAGGTAATGTAACGGAACGCCATCTCCTGCTCGTCTTTTGTAGCGTTAGGATTGATGACCAGATAGTCTCCGCCAAGTACTCCAGTATGCTTGCCGCCTTTTTCAAAAGCAGGCATCGGATAGGTCAGCACATCTGCAGGCTTCAATCCGCCTTGATTCAGCGCTTGCTCAATAACTCCGTCGGAACCCGCCATTACCATGGCCGTACGTCCTTGTTGGAATGCGCCTACAGCATCACCCCAGCCAAGTGCCCAATCCTGAGGAATTGCTTCCGCTTCCCATCTCAGCTTCTTGTAGAAGTCCAGCGCTTTCACACCTGCATCGGAATTGAAGGTTGCAACAACCTTGCCTCCTTCAACTTTTTGAATTTCTCCGCCCGCTTCGAACAGGAAGTTGGTCCAGTTCCAGCCTGCTTCATTGCCTTTACCCATAGGTGCGATACCGGAAATGCCTTTTTTGGCATCTGCTACACCTTTGGCTGTATTCAGCATATCATCCCAGGTCCAATCCATTGCAGGCACCGCTACACCTTTGTCATCCAGCATTTTTTTATTGATCATTGTCGTGGTAACATAACCCTTCTGTGTGACCCCGTAGACTTTACCGTCAATAATGAACTGGTTCTGCAGCACCGGATTGATCTGATCCTTGTATTCATATTTGTTCCAAAGATCGGTAATATCGGCAACCCAGCCTTTTTCAATCAGGAATTTGGCTTCTGTAGCATAAGTGTTGAAGAAGGTCGGCGCTTCATTCGCAGCCATCTTCACGCCGATTTCACTTACGTTGTACTGCCAGTCGTCTTTAACGATCTCCACATTCGGATACTCTGCCTGGAAGCGTTTGATCCGGTCATCTTCCTGTGCCCTCATTTCTGTCAAGTCAGGTGTAGGATAGTGAATTTTGATCGTTACTTTTCTCTGAGTGATATCATCCACGGGCGCATCCGTTGGAGCAGCAGTTTTATCCGCTGTCTCAGCAGTAGCTGCTGGTGAAGCTTCCCCTCCCTTATTCCCCTGTGCATTTCCGTTGTTGTTATTGTTGCCGCAGGCGGATAACAACGAGCCGGTCACAAGGAGACAGGCTAATACGCTGGAATTTTTACGCATTGAAACTCCCCTTTTCAATTCATAATTAGCTAACAAAATCATCATAAAAGAGAAATCGCTTACAAACGAGGTGTATTTATATTCCTTATGTGTGCATGTTTACGATCTCTGCATAGAAGAAGTCATATTCTGATTCAGCCCTTAACCGCTGACAGCGCCACCCCGCGCATAATGAATCTCTGAAAAATCAGGAAGACCAAAATTGGCGGCAGCGAGACTAGAAAAAGAATAGCGAACTTGATATTAGTATTGAGCGCCTTGACGTTGATCACATATTTATAGATCGATGTCGCAAGTGTATATTTGTCCTCGCTATGCATGACGAGCGATGGCCAGAACCAGTCATTCCAGGCTGTCGAGAAGATAAAGATCGCCAGTGTGGCGAAGATTGGAATGGACAGTGGTACGGCGATTGAGAAGAAGCTTCGCGGTTCCGAGGCACCGTCAATCCGCGCAGCTTCAAAAATCTCAGGATGGAGCCCGTCAAAAAAGTTCTTCAAGAGCAGGAAATAAAACGTATTCGCCCCGGCAGGAAGCCAGAAAGCTGCATACTGGTTCAAGAGTCCGAGTTCCTTAAGATTGACAAAGTTCGGGATCATATAGCTGGTCGCCGGAATAAACAGTGTCATCAGGAAGAAGAAATAGAAAACTCTCTTGAACGGAACATTCATCCGCGAAATACTGAAAGAAGCAAGACCGAGCACGACCAGGGTCATAATCATATTCCCGACAAAAATATAAATCGTGTTCCTGAGGAATTTCAGCAGGTCAATGTAATCCAGCGCATCTTTCAGGTTGGCGAAATGCCATTCCTGGGGGAAAAAATGCGGCGGGAACGAGTTGACCTCCTGATTGGATTTCAGGCCGTTGAACATCGTCATCAGGATGGGATACAGCATGGTAAAGATCATAATCAGAATGAAAAACACCATAATTCCATAGACGATTTTGTTGCTTGTTTTCTTCAAATCATGTTCGGAAAGAATCCCTCTCTCAGCGCTCTTCATCTTAGTTGTCCTCCTTATTCAGCTTGAACTGTAAAATGCCCAAACCGCCGAGGACAACAAACATCAGCATGCCCAGTGCAGTCGCGGTTCCATAATCCAGTCTGGTAAATGCATACTTCACAATTAGCAGCGCATAGGTCAGCGTCGTCTTATTGGGTCCGCCGTCAAGCAATGCCAGCTGTGATTGGTATCCCTGGGAAGTCGCGATGACCTGCAGGATCAGCATCAGGATAATCAGATTGCGCAGTGAAGGAAGTGTGATATGGCGGATACGGGCCCAGACACCGGCACCGTCAATTTCCGCAGCTTCATACCAGTCGCGTGGAATACTGAGCACGGCTGCCAGATAAATCAGCATCCCGGAGCCGAACTGCTGCCAGGTTTCCATGAACACCAGTGAGATCATCGACCACCTGCTGTCCGTCAGAAACGGGATCTGGTCTGCACCCATCGTGCCCAGCAAGGCATTGATCGGGCCTACGGGATCATACAGCCATCTCCACAGCCCATAGAGCACTACGGCCGGCATAACATAAGGCAGATAAGCCGCAACGCGTACAAAACCGCCGAATTTTCTCAGTTCCGAGATAGCGATAGCAAAAGCGATCGGTACCCAAAAGCCTATAACCAGACAGAGTCCCATATAGTAGACTGTATTTTTGACAGCAATCAGAACATCGGGGTCCGTGAGGGCTCTCGCATAATTGTCCATGCCGACAAAGGTATTGCCTTTAACGAAATCTACAGTATAGAAGCTGTACAAAAAACCTTTAAAAATAGGCACCCACATAAACATGATAAAGATGATGATTGCTGGCAGAAGGAACATATAGCCCCAAAAGTTTTTTTTCCAGCGATTCTGTTTGTACGGTTTGTTCTCGAGCTTCGCCGGCAGCTCCTCGTGTAACGCAGCGGTCTGGTTCATCTTGCTCCCTCATTCCTTTCGTCTTCAGCACTTTGACAAAGTGCTTCCTACCTTAATTGTAGGAAAGGCGGGGGAGGCTGAACATGTCTATATCTACCGAAGTAGTGAGCGTTCTTACTTCTTCAATTCACTGGGGCTGATTCCATAATATTTTTTGAAAATCTTGCTGAAATGCTCCGGTGACTCGTAGCCGACCCGCTCGGCAATCTCATAACGGCGCAGGTCCGTATGCAGAATCATCTCCCGGCTGTCCTCCATCCGCAGCTTAATAACATATTCCCACAGGTTGTGGCCCGTATTTTTTTTGAACAGATAGCTTAAATAATTGGGGCTGACATGATTTTTTTTAGCTACCTCGTGAATGGTCAAGCCCTTCTGGGCGTAATTCTCGTCGATGTATTCCTTGGCCTTCTGTACGATCAGATTGCTGCGTGTATGCAGCTCCTCTGCAGAGGGGTCGGCGGTATAATTGTTCCAATTGAAATCTCCGTAGTAAAACACATAATGATCGTTATGTTCCTTGTTCCACAGAATAGCCTTGGAAGCCTGACGGTTCAGCACCTCCATGAACGACAATCCCTTGAGAATCTGACTGATCCCGATCACCACGTTCAGATGCAGGTATTTATGGATATTAAAATGCAGACTGCGGCCGAGCATATCCAGCCTGCCTACCTGGCCTGCCGCCGATTCCTCATAGCTTTTCTCATCCCACTGGATGATAACGGTAATTTCTTCCCCGGGAGAATAAAAAGCAATGGAGCTCCACTCCTGATCCAGCAGCTCTTTGGCGATGTTAAGCACACCGTAACGCAGCAAGCCGTTATCGCGGGCATTGTACTTCTTGCCCAGACCTACTCCCGGAAGCTTGAGCTTGATTAACGAGAAATAAGGCCCCTTCAGCTGCAGTTCATCCAGCTTGCGCATCCCTTCCTCATCGCCTATCACAACGCCCGGATCAGCCAGCAACGCATTCAATAGCTGACTGTATGCCGGAAGCGGCTCCTCAAGCCGGAAGCTTTCGCCGATACCGCTCATTAAAGTCGCCAGCTCCGGTGATGGCTTATCCATCTTGAGCAGCACATTGCGTACCGAGTCGAGAAACTGCTCACTGTTCAGCGGTTTAATCAAATAATCCTTAGCTCCCAGCCTTACGGCCATTTGAGCATATTGAAAGGTTTCATGGGCGGAAATGACGATGGTCTGCACCCAGGGTTTCGCCAGCTTCGCATGCTGCATCAGTTCAATGCCGCTCATCGCTCCCATCTGGATATCGGTAACAAGCAGATCAATCTCTTCCATGCGAACGCAATCCAGCGCCTCAAAACCGCTGTTCGCGGTATAGATATGGCCGATATCCAGCCCAGAGGAAGCAAGCAGGCTGCTAAGTCCTTTGCAAATGAGCGGTTCATCGTCCACAACCAAAATATTGAACATATGCAGATTCTCCTCTCTATTCCTGATTCTCCGACTTCGGAAGCTTGACGGTCACTACCGTCCCGCCCTCCCGGCGCGGCGCATAACTGATTCCATAATCAGGACCAAAATGCAAATGCACGCGTTGATTAATATTGCGGATGCCATAGCCGCTGGCAGGGTTCGGGCTCTCATCGTTCAGCACCTGCCTAATCGCCTCATAGTCGGCCTGCTTATATCCGTTGTCTTCAATTGTGATATGGATGACGTCATCCTGCGCGCTTGCGCTGATGATAATCTCTCCGTCCTCATCCATGTTTTTGACACCGTGTATGATGGCATTCTCAATCAATGGCTGTAAAGTGATCTTGGGAATCAGATTGCTTTTGGTGTCCGGCTCTATTCTCCAGATGACAGCAAAAACATAATCATAGCGGTGCTGCTGCAGTTTGATATAGGCACTGGCATGCTCCAGTTCTTCTTCCAGCGTAATCAGTTCCCTGCCCCGGCTCAGGCTGATTTTCATCAGCTTGGATAGTTCCTTGATCATTTCCGCCGATTCCACGTTACCTTCCAGCGAGCTTTTCCAGTAGATGCTCTCCAGCGTGTTATACAACAAATGTGGGTTGATCTGCTGATAAAGCAGCTGCAGCTGGGATTCTTTCTGCTTCAGCTCCATTTGGTATTTATACATAATCAAGCCGTTTAACCTGCGGGCCATATCATAGGTCGAGGAGATCAGGACGCTGACTTCGTCGTTGGTCCCTCTTCTGGGCGTTTCGGGCACACGGTTCCCCGGTTCAAATTTCCGGACGAAAAAGGCCAGCTTCTGCAGCGGTGTCATTAGGGAGCGCCAAAAATAGGTGATGATGATAATCCCGAATAGCGCATAAGCGACCGTTATGTATTGAATGACCTGCTTCATTTCATTCTGCTGCTGCAGCAGCGCTTTTACCGGAACCTTATAAACCAGCTTCTGCCCCAGCATATGATTATTGTTCACAACATAAATGAAATCATCTGTAATCACATCCCGCGTCCCTTCGGGATCCCCGCTCTCTGCCCCCTCCGGCAGCTTAATCACTTCACCGGTGGAATTTGTAGTGGACGCCAGCACACGGTTGCTCATATCCGTTAAGTAAATTTCTCCGTCAGGCAGAGAGATGGATTTCAGTGATTCGCCGATCTTGGATTCCATCTTGGTCACCACCAGCACGCCTATCGTCCCTGTTCCCCTGTAAATGTTGTTGACCGCTCTGACGTAGGTGAGTGTCTTCATATTTTCGGCCTGCGGACTGAGTCTTTCCGTAAACATGAGATACCCCCGGCCCTTCTCATGCACCACCTGATCGAACCAATACGGCTCCTCACCTGTGGAGAAAAAATAAACGCCTGCTTTCTTCACCTGCGGGAAGTTAGGTGCGAAAAAATAATAGTTATCCGGATCGTACACATAGAGAGAGTAAAAGATTCCGTCGCCGTGTTCGGCTCCCTGTGAATAACTCCCCAGGAGCTTTTCAATCGTTTCATAACGTTCGACCCGCTCCAATACCGTATCATCACCTTGCATGTTCAGCTGCTGCAGGATCGGGTTCTGGATGACCGTCGTAGTGATTTTGTTTACTGTATCAATGTCCCTGTTAATGATTGCAAAATTCTGTTTATTCAGCTCTACATAAGCATTGGTGACATGCCGCTTCAAAATCTCCTCCGCCTTGTAATTTCCGTAGCTGTTCAGGATCAGTATAGGTGAGACCATAATCAGAAACAGCAGGATCAGCTGCTGCTTGACGTTCAGCCTGACGAGCGGCTTCATAAGTGCAGACAACATCTGGATACACCTCCAGTTTCAATAATATATCAAATGAATAAGCGCTTACATATGTTTATTTTAAAGTTTATTATGGGCATTTGTATGCAATTTCTCCGGTGGGCAGGCAAAAAAGGAACTGTCACAGGACAGTTCCCTTGCATTTCCTTATAGCTAAATATTAGCGCTGTTTGGCATAGCCGTTCAGTTGCAGCCAGGAAGCGCATGCCTCTGTCCAAGTGCGGGTATGAGGTTCTTCATCCGCCAGGCCGAGCCCATGTCTCCCGTGCGCGTATACATGCAGATCGAACGGAATATGATGACGTTCTAATTCGGCGGCGAACAGCAGGCTGTTCGCCACAGGTACTGAACCGTCATCTGAGGTGTGCCAGAGGAAGGTTGGCGGAGTGTCCGCTGTTACTTGCAGTTCACTGCTGAGCAGCTTGACCAGCTCCTCCTCCGCAGTCTCCCCGAGCAGATTGGTTCTGGAGCCTTCATGAGCTGCCGCGGCGTACATAGTGATCACCGGGTAACACAGGATCATGAAGTCCGGGCGGCTGGACTGACGGTCCAGAGATTCGGCCGCCCCGGCATTTTCCCGGTCAAACGAGACTCCAGTGGTCGAAGCGAGATGTCCGCCGGCAGAGAAGCCCAGGATTCCAAGTTTGCCGGGATCAATTCCGTATTCGCCAGCACGGAAGCGGATTGTGCGCAGTGCTCTTTGGGCGTCTTGCAGCGCGCTTGGATATTGATATGGCGCCACACGATAGCGCAGTACAAAGGCTGAGATTCCCAGTGTATTCAGCCACTCGGCTATCGGCTCCCCTTCATGATATGCCCGCATGCCGTAGCCGCCACCCGGGCATATCAATACCGCAGCATTGTGCTTTCCTTCTACCAGATACGGCGTAATCGCCGGACTGTCCTCATCGCTACTTCCCAGAGCTCCCGGAGCTCCCTCCGGCCATAACAACAACGTTTCCATCTGCATCCCTCATACTTTCCTTCTATAATAGAATAATGAGACGGAGGATAATTTATCCTCTTCTATCATTAGTCTATCAAGGCCTTACAGTTCATGCAATCCGGCAACCACCAGATCAGCTTCCTTCAACACCTCCGGTTTACCGATACCGACAACCAGCATCCCTGCCGCTTTGCCTGCTGCAACGCCAGCCTCTGCATCCTCGAACACCACGCACTCGCCGGGCTGCAAACCAAGCTCCTTGCAGGCAGTTTGAAATACTTCCGGGTCCGGCTTGGCAAGGGTTACCTTGTTGCCGTCAACAACCGCATCAAATAATCCGGCAATGTTCAGCTTATCCAGAATGAACGCAGCATTTTTGCTGGCTGAACCGAGGGCAATAGCCACACCACGCGCTCTCAGGCTGTTCAAGTATCCCTTAACGCCGGGCAGCAGTGCAGATTCATTCAGACCGGAGATGTACTCTACATACAGGCGGTTTTTCTTGTCTGCCATGGCAAGCTTCTCCGCTTCACTGAATTCCATGCCGCCGATTTCCAGCAGAATGTCCAGCGATCTCGTCCGGCTCACCCCCTTAAGCCGTTCATTGTGTTCCTCTGTAAACACGAAGCCAAGCTCCTCGGCAAGTGAACGCCAGGCCAAAAAATGATATTTGGCCGTATCCACAATCACACCGTCGAGATCAAAGATTGCGCCTTTCATATGTTCCAGCATTTATTTTCTTTCCTCTCTAATGAACTTTCCTTGCCCGTCCTCTCCTACTCACTGGCGGCTACGCTATTCAAGAGACGGAGTTTGGCGCCCGGCAGACACAACACGCACCCGCCGCCAAATGCGCTGATGGCCAATGGCTCGCGGTTGTCCGCAGCCGCAGTGACTGCCACTTCATTTCGGCTGATCCGCAGTCTGAAGAGTCCTCCTCGCAGAATCACAGGCAATTCCACAGACTGCCACGGTCCCGGCAGCGCAGGATTTAGGTGCAGCACTTCACCGTCAAACTGTACCCCTGCAAAGCCGAGTACTGCAGCCATCCAGGCGCCGCCGTTCGCGGCCGGATGGGTTCCCCCGATGTAGAGGTCACCGACATATTGCTTCGACTCCCCGGTAAGATCAACCGTGGCTGTACGCATGAAATACGGATATCCCCAATCAGGCGAGCCGATGTCGGCGGCCACCAATGCGTAGATACAGGGGCTGAGGCTGGAGCCATGCTCGGTGCGCGGCTCATAGAATTCCCAGTTTGCCTGTTTCACTTCCTTAGAGAAGGAAGCTTTGAACAGATTCAGCATCAGCACAACATCAGCCTGTTTCAGAATAGTCGTGGTAGTGGCCAGCCCGCTGCCGCCGCCCCAATATTCATTTTTGTTGATGACCCGGGATTTCAGCTCGGAAAGTGTCACCTCTTCCAATTTGAAATAACGGTCGAACTGCTCAATCACAAGATTCTCCGGATCAGGCTGTGGAACATAAAAATGCTCCAGCATCTCGTTAAATTCCGCCACGAAAGGTCCATCCGCAAACAATGCTGCAAGTCCCGGGTAATGCCCGGGATATTTGTCCTGCAGCAACTGCACAACCCGCAGGGCGATTTCCAGTGTCTCCTTCACCAGCGCATTTGTAAAAGCGTTGTTGTTCACCCGCTCATGATATTCGTCCGGCCCGGTAACATCGAGGATCTCATACCGTTTTTTGACCGGGTTATAGTAGGCATAAGAATAGAAGAAGCGGGCACATTCCCAGATCACTTCTGCCCCACCGTCCACCAGCAGACTGTCATCACCGGTAAACGTTACGTATTGCCAGATCCCGTGCACCACATCCGCGCTGATATGCACCTGCTTGTCACGGAAGTAAGTCCGCATCGGACGGCCGGTAAATATATCATTTACATTAAATAATGTACAGGCATCGTCTCCGCTGTCCTGGCTTTCCCAGGCATAAAAAGCGCCAAGAAATCCGTATTCCGCTGCCTTGCGGCGCGCTCCATCCAGTGTATGGATGCGGTACATCATCAGATTGCGGGCAATCCGGGGATCGCTGTGCAGAAAAAAAGGCAGCATGAACATTTCCGTGTCCCAGAACACGGCACCTTTATACACTTGCCCGGATAACCCCCGCGCCGGAATCGAAACCTTCTCCGATTCGGCGGGTGCAATAATCAGCAGCTGATAAATGCTGTACCTCAGCGCAAACTGGGCCGCCTCATCACCTTCAATCCGGCAATCGCAGCGTGACCACCGCTCCTCCCAAACCGCGCAGTGAGCCTTGAGCAGCTCTTCGTAGCCTGCCATTTCCGCGGTCAGGACCTCCTGCTCCGCTGCCGCTGCCGGATCGCCAGCGTTATCAAGCCCGGTATAAACCGCAACATATTTGAACCATTCGTAGGTTTCTCCCGCCTTCGCGTCAAAAGAGATCACACGCATGGCACCTTCCCCGGCGGTTTCCTGAACATCAAAGGTGAAAGCTGCCCTCTCCGCAACAGCTACCGGCAGTTTCAACTCTCCGGTTATGGCAGTGGAGAGGGCTGTCCCTGCCTTGAACTGTTCTTTTCTCTCCGTGAGATGTGGGCCATTAATATCCCACACCTCTCCGTCGATGCCGGTCTCAATATAGAGACGGCAATCCGCTGTGCTGTGCAGGGTCAGCCTGCCTGCCAGTAAATGCAGCTGATCCATGCTGACAAACCGTTCGGCCGTGAAGGTCAGCTTGCCGCCGCGGAACCCGTATTCAGTCTCCCGCCGATGGACAGCGTTACGGAAGTCCAGCTCCTGACAATGGGACAGCGGATCAGCCTCCAGAACTCCAAGCGGCTGGCCATTGCAGCTCAACTTGGTGAACAGACCGTTTGGAGCGTTCACCGGCTCTCGCCATTGCTCGCCGGATTTGTCGTACAATCCGGCCAGAGTTACAGCTGTCAGCTGCTCCTTGGTGAATTCCTCCAGCGTACCGCGGTAACCCATATAGCCGTTGCCGGTCATATATTTGTTTCCGTTCGTCGTCACCTTGCTTATGTCGAAGCCATGCTCTGCTACTGTCCAGCTCATCCGGCCAACATCCCTTCACCCAGCGGAATCGCTGTGCCGGCAGCATCCACCTTCAACTGTTGTCCATAGACAACAATCTCCGTACTTCCGCCATCCACAGCTTTAAAGCTTACCGCGTCCTTCGTGACCTCGATGCGCAGCAGCACTCCCTCATACATCACCTGGAAGCTGTAAGAGGTCCAGCGCTGCGGAAGATAAGGCTGGAAGCTCAGACAATCGCCATCAGAACGCATACCGCCAAAGCCGTATACAATATTCATCCATGCGGCAGCAATTGAAGTGGTGTGCAGGCCTTCCCGGGTGTTGCGGTTATAATTATCCAGATCAAGCCGGGTGGCAAATTCAAAGAAGGTATAAGCCTCCTCATGTTTGCCGATTTCACTGGCCAGGATGGAATGGATCGACGGAGAGAGTGAAGACTCATGGATACATCTGGGTTCGTAATATTCATAGTTCGCCACTTTGGCTTCTCTGGAGAACTGCCCGCTGTACAGGAACATGAACATCAGCACATCAGGCTGCTTGATCATGTCGTAACGGTAGAGACGGTCATAGGACCAATTCGCATAAAGCGGAAAATCCGTGACAGGTATGGAATGAATATCAATATGCGGCATATCGAAAAATCCGTCATGCTCCTCATAGATCCCGCTGTTCGAGTCCAGCGGAATCCGCATATGCTGCGCTTTAAGGCTCCAGTCCGCTAATTCTTCGTCACGCAATCCCGTCTTGGCCATCACTCCGGCGAACGTATCAGGTACCTGCTCTTTCATTTCAGCGACCGTTGCCAGCGTGTATTCGAACAATTTTTGGGCCATCAGGTTGATATAGCAGTTATTGTTCACCATCAATTGAAACTCATCAGGACCCATGACACCGAAATAGCCGTATTCTCCGCTCCGCTGTCCCCATTGCCCTCGTGTCGCATAGAAGCGGCTGATCTGGATCAGCATTTCTGCACCTTTGCTGTACAGGAAGGCCCGGTCGCCCGTATTCTTCACATAATGCCATATGCCGTAGGAAACGGCAGTGCCAACATGAAGCTGCAGATTAGAGTGCTGCCACAGGTCGCAGCTCTCCGTCCCGTCAATCGTGGCAATCGGATAACAGGCTCCCTCGCAGTCCACGTCTTTGGCGCGCATCATCGCTTCCGGCAGCGTTTTATAGCGGAATTCGAGCAGGCTTTTAGCTGCCTTGGGATTATTGAACATATAGAACGGCAGGCAGTAGGACTCGGTATCCCAGAAGGCAAGACCACGGTAAGCCTCGCCCGTTAAGCCTTTGGCACCGATATTAAAGCCGGGATGGTCACCGTGATATGTCTGGTAGAGCTGGAAGATACAGAAGCGGATGCCCTGCTGGTTCTCGGGATCTCCTTCGATGCGGATATCGCTGGTCTGCCAGATGCCGCTCCAGTAGGTCTTTTGTTCGGAGAATACTGCTTGCTCGTCTAGTCTGCCTGCCGCAACCGCAAGCTCCATTCCTTCTGCCCACAGACTATCTTCGCTCCGTGAGGAGTCACTATCCGTGCAATTGACGGCAAGCTTCGTGTAATGCACGGCTTTCCCCTGGGTCAGCTCCAGTGTAAACTGCTGGCCAATAAATCGATCCCGTTCTACCCGCACAGCATTAATCACCTGCGAAGACTGCAGGACAAAGCTGCTAAACAGCTTATTGCCGGTAGTCAGCGTTTCCGCCATAATCGCAGTGACGCCGTCTTCCACCCCGCTGCGAAGGCTTCTCCACATACTCTTCCCGCGTTCCTCATGAATCATGTTAAAATCAAGCCCTGCACACACTTCTGCGGTCCCTGAGAAATTCAGCGGCTGAAGGGTAACCTGCTGCAGCCCCAGATGTGACAGGGTCATGCTGACCAGCCGGGTGAATGTTACTTTTAGATTCTTCCCGCACTCCAGATGCCAGATGAATTCACGGCAATAGGTCCCGCTCTGATAATCCAGTCTGCGGCTGAACTCCGAAACCTTGCTTTTTGCAAGATCCAGAACTTCTCCGTCCACAGTAATTCGGGTGTGCAGCCAGTCCACTGCATTTACCATGTAGCGCAAGGAACGAATGATACCCTTATAGTGATTACCAATCTCCTGCTGCTCGTTCAGACCATTAAAATAGCTGCCAGGCAGTGAATCACCGCTATAACCTTCATCTGCATAACCACGCACACCCATATACTCATTGCCCAGTGAAAAAATCGATTCCGAGGTACGGTTCCTTTCCGGGTCAAACCCCTCTTCAATGATCGCCCATGGATCGACCTTTAAATATTTATCCGCCACTTTTGCCATGTCTGATTTCTCCTTCTCCCGAGTTGTATCCACACGTCCCCCTGTGCTCACAGGAAACGCCGGACGCTCACTTCAAGAGTATCTTTCTGGAGAATCTTGGCCAATGTCTGCCTGTAATGGAGTTATGTGCATTTTTACGGAGTTGAAGGAATCCTGCAGTTTAGGATATGATCAATGAAGTTGAGCAGCCCTGAAAAGCATATTAAATCTCACACGTTTGAAGTGAAAATTATCACAATGTTAAAAATTCGACACTTTTTGGCGAAAATTTTTACCCATAATGAGGGATTTCAAGGTATAATTAATTTAAAATTTACTGAAAAACTGAGGGAATAAAGGGGATGTCGATTATGATCAAGGAACATTATAATGTTATCGAAGCCCACGGGAATACAAACTGTTTCTCCGAACAGAACTTCAACAGACTTCTTGTCACAATGAAAGAACGCATGGTCCCTGAAGGATCTCACTTGTTTTGGGAAGGCGACTACTCGGATAAATTGTTTTATATCAAACGTGGACGTGTTAAACTGACCAAATCTACTGACGAGGGTAAGGAACTTATTCTTTATATGTATCAGGCTGGTGATATGGTAGGCCAAGCAGACCCTTTCTTCAGCACGAAGCACAGCTTCACCGCAGAAGTGATTGAGGAGAGCGAGGTTGGTGTGATTGAGCAGAAGGATCTGGAGATTCTGATCTGCCAGCACTGTGATTTCGCCATCGACTTTATGAAATGGATGGGCATTCACCACCGTCTCACCCAGACGAAATTCCGTGATTTGATGATGTACGGCAAACCTGGCGCACTTTGTTCTACGCTGATCCGCCTCGGCAACACTTACGGCGAGAAGAACGGCGACAACATTCTGATCAACAAAAAAATTACGCATACGGATCTGTCCAACATGATCGGCGCTACCCGTGAGAGCGTCAACCGGATGCTAAGCGACCTTCGCAAGAAAGACGCTGTGGAATACGAAAACGGCATGATCGTAATTAAAGATCTTGGCATGCTGCAGGAAATCTGCCACTGTGAATTATGTCCGAACGAAATTTGCCGTATTTAATTTCCTTGTAATAATACCCTCTATTCTCCTCAATGAAACATATAGGGCCCAAATTTTCTTCACAATAAAGATAGAGTGGTCTAAGACGCTTGCGGGCGTCTTTTTTTCCGTTTGTATTGCCTTAAGACAGAGTTCCATTTGTGAAGCTATACTACATGGAGCCTCTTTTCATCTCCCATTCCCCATAATATCCAGCCTCTGGAGATAAGCTGCCTCCGCTTAGCCAACCCGCTGCAAGTACCGCCACTGGTGAAGCCGAATCCAGCGTAATGGCTGCCAGATCCACCCACTCCATCCCCAGTGAATCCTGCTCCGCGAATACGCCGATAGTAACAGCATGTTGAGGGTCCGTGATATCCACAGTATACAGCGCTGCGATGTGATGCATATGTGTAAAGTCATTCTCCTGATAGCGTACAAAAAAATCAAAGGTGCCCAGACTGTCTCTCACCTTTACAGACAACCCGGTTTCCTCCACAAATTCTCTGACCAAGCCATCAGCCAGCGATTCATTCTCCTCCAGCCTTCCCCCGGGAAGATCATATCTTCCGGTGTAAGCCCCTCTTCCTTTATGTATGACCAGCAGCCTGCCCTCGCGTTCACAAATTCCATAAACCCCAAAATGATTGAAGCTCTTCATCGCAGATCTCTCCCTGTAAAAAATAACAATATGACTTAATGTAAAGTCCCAGTGCAGATACAGTTTAACAAAAAAACTGTCCTGCGGGCTATGACCCACAAGACAGTTATAGTTGCTTGCTATTCAAAACTTATCATTACCTTAACGTTTGCCTCGGGCAGCACGCACCGGTGAAATCAGCCAATAGGCCATACCAACAAACACACCACCACCGATGATATTGCCCAGGGTAACAGGAATCATGTTATGCAGCCAGCCGGCAATGCTGATGGTCTCCGGATGGTTCGGCAGCAGTACGGCTACGCTTAGCAGTGTCATGTTAGCCACACTGTGCTCATATCCGCTGGCGATAAAGGCGAACAGACACCACCAGATCAGCACCAGTTTTGCCGCTTCACTTTTCGCACGCGAGGACATCCACAAGGCCAGACAGACCAGCCAGTTACAGAGGATACCGCGGAAGAACAGCTCCGAGAAGGGCAGTGTCATTTTTTTGGCGGCAGCGGTAAAGATCAGATGCTCAGCAGGAGCTGCATTGAACAGGCCCGTTCCTTGAATCAGCAGCGCCAGAATGACCGCACCGGCAACATTGCCGACAAATACAATAATCCAGTTCTTTACCGTATCCCAGACACTGGTTCTTCCGGCAAGTGTACTTACGGTAAAAAACATATTGTTCCCGGTAAACAGCTCAGATCCGGCAAATACGACCAGTGTCAGTGCAATCCCGAAGGAGGTGCCCATCACAAGCGGCTGAAAAGGGGATTTGGCCGCCGCTAGCGGTGCGCCGAGTGAGAAAATAAGAATGATTCCGATCCCAACGTAAGCCCCGGCCAATATTGCAGCCAGAAAATACCTCGGCAGACTCTCGTTCATTTTGTCGCGTTTGCCTACTGCTGTTTCTACGATGTTCTCGACACTTTGCGTAAACATCTCTCCACCCCGCCATTCCTCATCTTAATTTAGCTTTGAAAAACTGCCTGTTGCAGGCTGACTTTCACAATATCTCCGTCAAGAGAAACGGGAAAGGTTGCAACTGTACCGTGGTCCGGTGCCTGAACCTCGCCGCTGCGAAGATCAATCTTCCAGTCATACAGCGGATCGTACAAATAATGTCCCGATACGATTCCCTCAGCGAGAGGCCCACCCTTGGGATGAGGGCTGCTGTTCTCTACGGCATAGAAAGCTCCGTCCGAGGTGCGGAATATGGCCAGCTCCAGATTCCCGGCTGTTACAACACGTCCAATTTGCGGCAGGAAACTCTGTACCGGTCCTACGGCGTATTCTTGTTTTGCGCTATCCATTGTTCTCTCTCCTTTTGGGTTATGATTAGATTCTTGCCTTCTCAAACAGCGCGGTGCGGGTGCTGTCGTCATTCAGCATTTTTTTCCAAGGATCAGTTACCTGTGCCAGGGCAAAATCAATCCGTGCAGCCAGCTCCTTGCGGTTGTCCTCATTGTTCAGAATCACGTTCTGAATATTTTCCAGTCCCATGCGTTCGACCCACTCCGAGGTTCTTTCCAGGTAGTTCCCGGTTTCACGGTAGTACTGAATCACGGCGGAGCAGATTTCGATCAGCTCATCATCGGTTTTCACCTTGCAGAAGGCATCGGCTATCCGCGGTTTGATCCCGCCGTTGCCGCCAATGAACACTTCCCAGCCGCCGTCGTTGCCGACGATGCCGATATCCTTCGTGCAGGATTCCGCACAGTTGCGCGGGCAGCCGTTGACTGCTATTTTGAATTTGGCCGGCAAATCAAGGCGTTCATATTTACGTTCAATAAAAGCTCCCATACCCATGGAATCCTGTGTCCCGAAGCGGCAGAACTGCGAACCTACACAAGTTTTTACCGTACGAAGCGATTTCGCATAGCCATAACCGGAAGGCATATCCAGCTCCTCCCATACTTTAGGCACATCCTCTTTTTGGATACCGACCAGATCCAGACGCTGACCACCGGTCACTTTTACAACCTTCACGTTATATTTCAAGGAAACATCAGCAATTCGTCTCAGGTCTTCCGGTGTAGTTACACCGCCGTACATCCGTGGAATAACGGTGAAGGTGCCGTCTTTCTGGATGTTCGCACTCATCCGTTCGTTGACGAACCGCGATTCCTTCTCATCCTCATGGGTATCCGGGTAGATCATGCCGAGATAATAGTTCACAGCCGGACGACATTTGGAGCAGCCTTCTGCTTGTTTCCAGCCCAGCACATTCATAACCTCTTTGGTCGTTTTCAAGCCTTTAGCGGTAATCTCTGCTACAATCTCATCGCGGCTCAAGGTGGTGCATCCGCAAATCCCCTGCTTCGCACTTTCCTGGAAGCTGTCACCGAGAACAAACTGCAGAATCTGCTCGACAACCGGCTTGCAGCCACCGCAGGAGCGGGTAGCTCCGGTGCACGCTTTAATTTCGTCTACCGTGGTAAAACCATTCTCCGTAACGGCATCAACGATCGCCTTCTTGGTCACGCCGTTGCAGCCGCAGACGATCTCCTCATCAGCCATCGTTTCGACTGACAAGCCTTTTTTCGCACTTCCTCCGCCGCAGCAGCCCGTGCCCATTACTTCGCCATAAATTTCGTCGGTCATTTCGGTGCCCTGCTTGACCAGCTTCTGCAGACTGGCGGATTCAGTTACATCGCCGAACAGGACTGCACCGACAATAATATTGTTTCTGAGCAGAATTTTCTTATAGGTTCTCTTCCATTCATCTTTAGCCGAAATGACGGTATGCTCCGCTGTTTCAGTGAAATCACCGGCAGAAAAGACATCCACACCCGAGATCTTCAGCTTGGTGGCTACGACAGAACCTTCATACGGCTGGGTGGAGGCGCCGCACAAATGCTTCGCCAGCACCATCCCCTGCTCGAACAGTGGAGCTACCAGCCCGTAGCAAGTGCCGCGGTGCTCCGTACATTCTCCTACAGAATAGACATTCGCCATCGAGGTCTGGAGATAATCGTTCACGACAATTCCGCGGTTAACTGTGATGCCGCTGTCTTTAGCCAGTTGGACATTCGGTTTGATTCCGACCGCCATCACTACAAAATCTGATTGCAGCTCGGTTCCATCACTGAAACGCAGGCCGTCTACCCGTTCCTCCCCGGTCAGCTCAACCGTCTGTTTTCCCATGGCAAACTTCACGCCCTGTCGTTCAAGCTCAGCTTGAAGCATGGAGGAAGCAGTATGGTCAAGCTGACGCTCCATCAAATCCTCCAGCAGATGCACGACGGTAACATCCATGCCGAGGTTCACAAGTCCTTTGGCTGCTTCAAGACCAAGCAGTCCGCCGCCAATCACCGCCGCTGTGCGGTATTGCTGTGCTGCAGCCAGCATGGCGTCGCAATCCGCAATGTCGCGGAAGCCTACAACTCCATCCTTTGTGCTGCCCGGTACCGGCAGAATGAATGAATTTGAACCTGTTGCAATAATAACTTTATCGTAAGGAACCGACATTCCATTATCTGTAATGATCTGACGGGAGGCTTCATCAATCCGGACAACAGTGGTTCCAGTATGCAGAGTAATATGGTTATCCTCGTACCACTGCCGGTCGTTCAGAATGATATCCTCAATGCTCTTGCTTCCTTCGAGGACATAGGACAGCATTATCCGGTTGTAGTTCGGATGAGGCTCGCTTCCAAAGATCGTAATATCATAAGTGCCGCCAAGCTTAAGGATCTGTTCGATAGTACCTACGCCAGCCATACCATTCCCTATCAAAACTAACTTTTCTCTCTCCACGGTCACTGTTAAGACCCTCCTCAATGCTTCTGGATTTCTTCATATACTTATCTGATAACAAAATTATACGTTTTAAATTTGAAGAGCATTTGTGATTGAAATCACAATAAATGTGAATGTTTTCACATATTTTTATGCCAGCATATGTAAGGTTTTTTGGTGATAGAAAAATAGCCCGCTCCCCTTAATCTTCCTCTTGCATTAAGGACAACTGGCTATGTTATTTATCACCTTACCGGAGAACCAGTGAAATCTCGAGTATATCTTGAGGTCTGAGCTTCATATCAATTCCGCTGTCAAGCAGCGTTTTGTCGTTCACCTTCAGCTTCCAGTCTTCACTGGTGAGCGGAGTATATCCCATAACCGTGAGTACCGTCTTGTTGTCTTCCGCCAACCGAACAATTCCGCTACTTTTCAGCAGACCCCGGACAGACAGATCCTCGCTATAGGATAAAATATGCGAATGTGTCAGATCGGGCTGCTCGCTCCCGCCGTTCACTACAAGAATGATGGGCAGAAGCGGGGCATCTCCGGCTGCCGGCTTCGCAGTAATTACAATCGCCTGTTCACGCGAGACTGGACTATTCCAATCGGTTATGATTTTGCCGCCAAGCTGAATCTGCCAGATCATGTCCGGGGCAAGAAATATTTTATTGACTGCCAATATGCTAAATCCGTCTTCGGCAAAAGTAACAACACCGCTACTCTTCAGCAATTCTATAAGCGTTATTCCCGGCTTGTAGGCTTCGCTGAGCAGTCTCCCCGAGTTCCCTGCCAGCTCATTATCACCGGCCATCAGTGAAAAAGTAGGGCCTGCAGCCCCGGCTGCGGCATTGTTTCCGTTCGCATCTGAACCAAATGACGAGCATCCGCCTACCGTCGCAATGATAATTAATCCTAACCATAAACGCCACAGAAATTTCGTGGACATTCCCGGCACCGCCCTCTTCCGCCCGATCATAACCTCAATCATTTTCTCAGGTCTTTAGTCATTATGTATACTATCTTTTAAGAATAACGCAAACTAGCTTTGTTCTCAAACGATAAATTCCGGGCGTTAATCAGGCAGCGGAGCGGTCAGAAGAAAAAAAGTCCCCGCAGGGACTTTGAGAACAGCGTGCTCAATTTTACTGATAACGCAGGAACAGGATATTATTCTCCAGATGCACATGCTCGAAGGTCATTCCCTCTAGCTCCTCCAGGCGGGCATAGGTCAGGCGGTAGGTTGTGCAGGCATGCTCTGGCGGAGTGAAGTCGTTCGTAACTCTGCGGAGCTCCCGCAAAATCTCACCGGCTCCGTCATGCTCTTCTTCCAGCGTATGCAGCAGCCCGCGCAGCTCGGCCAATCCTTCTTCGCTCGGATTCTCGGAGTACGCCAGCATCTTAGGAAACTCAGATTCCTCCTCCTTCGCTGTATGCTGCAGCAAATCTTCCCGCAGAAGGTTAAATAACCGGTAAACTTCGGCCAGATGCGGAGAATCCTCGCCATGGACGCGGAATACCTTGGTTACATTCTGACTGATCAGGGGCAGCTCTTCGCGCAAGTAGCGGTGATGCTTGCTCACAATATACTCAACCAGCTCAGCGGAAGATGCCTCATTCCAGGCAGTATCTACATCAAGCACAGGATGCTCTTTCAGCAGCTTATGCAGATCTGCAAGCAGTGTCTCCGGGTCAAGCCCTTTCTCAGCTGCCACTTCGGCCAGCGCCTTTGCGCCTCCGCAGCAGAAATCGATCCGCTGTCCCTTGAAATAATCTGCCGCCTTCGGGAATTGCAGTACAATATCTCTGACCATGTCCGCTCCGGTAAACTGGATAGGCGCTGCCGCAGAACTGTTTTCCGCATTGTCCTGTGTTCCTGTAATTGTATTATTGAATTGATTGGCCGTCATGATGGCCCCTCCCTTACGTAATTGGTTTCTGTTACCCTTCCACCTTAACGCCCAGAGAAGCCCAAGCTAGTGATTGAACGCACTGAATATATAAAATTTTATTGAACGTCAAATGTAATATTTGATAACTTTGAAAATTCCGAAAGCTCTTCGACTTTTTCATTATAAGCACAAAACGCTTTGCTTAGAATTTTTAGATTTTTAACAAACTTATCATAATATCCAATATCATTCATCAATCCCCTCATCCCTTCGGATAGATTTGTCAATCTTATATGTTCTGCCTGCATATCAGGATCGTGTTTTAATCGGTGAATATAATCAGAAATTTTCTCTCTTTCGTTTACAAGTCCCTCGTCTGTTATGGTAAGCCGTTTCTCGATATAGTCATTAATATGTTTCTCATACTTTTCAATATCTTTAATGGTCAGCTTTTCATACATGTCGACTATTTCCTGTGGATATTTTATCACTTCGACTTCATCTAAGAATTTAACTATGGAAATCCACGCTTCCTCTTTTTCCGGCGTATCTATAGGTTCATTTAAGAAAGAACTGTATTGCATGATCAACATCTTCCCAAAGTTCCCTGGAAAAATACGCTCAATCTGCTTTTTCATAAAACCCTCTCTGCTACGCTCATCCAGCTCAAGAGATTTATTCAGCACCGATAGTTGTTGTGTTAATTGCAGAAGTCCAATCTCATCAGAATCGAAACTGCTCAGGCTGGATCGAAGCACATTTTTGCTTTTTTCAAGTCTTTTGATCTCATTGTCAAGTCTTACTAGGTGTTGTTCTAAACAATCTTTCAACCTTTGAGGGTTCGATATCATGGTTTTGATATCCTTTAGAGGTACATCAAATTGTCTCAAAACAGATATTTGCACCAATACATCGGCATCACTTTGCGAATACTCCCGATAATTGTTTTCAGGATTAACATGAGGGCTTAGTAACCCTTCTTCCTCATAATAGTTTATTGCCTTTTTGGTAAGGCCCGTAATATCCATAATCGCACTTATTTTCATCAATAACACCTCCTTGTAATAAAATAAGCTAATACCCAAGGGAACAGTCAATAACTTATTTTCACAGCCATAGTTCAGATTGTCCGTACTTATTACTCTCAGCGATTTCAAGCCCAACTCAAAACAGCGCGCACCGATTGTGCCGGCACGCGCTGTTGTCATAGACATTCCCACTGGTTTATTTTATATTCTTACCATTCTTCTTATTATCAAGCTTCGCTATCGAACCGTAGCCTGCATATACGTCCGTTTGCCCTCAGCGTCCTTCAGATAAGGTCCCAGACCGGCAAAGCGGGAATGGTCTACATAGACTCCTGTCATCCATCGCCCCTCAGTCAGGCCGCCATTCCACTGCAGTACAAGATCGGGAGCTGCGATCCATTCCTGATACACCCTTATGTTCTTTTCTTTATATTCTTTGCTGGGTTTGCCAATCTCGGCCAGCCTTAGATTATTCATATAGGTCGGTACGAAATACGTGGAAATCGTATCGAGATCATCGCCATCCAGAAAGGCTTCTTCGCCCAAGTATGGCTGAAACAGCACCGTATTCTCATATAGCGACCATATTACAGCCTGCAGCACCATGCTCTGCCGGATGCCATTATGGAAGGTGAACCTGCGCTGCTGGCTGGAGCTGAGATTGTCCGGGACTGCCGATGGTTCCAGGCAATGCCGTTCACAGCCGATGCATTTCCAGCCGGTCGGGCTCTGGATCCATTTCTGAAACACGCTCCCGCTATCGTTATCTCCCTTGTATAAGGAGGATATGATTTCGTAGGGCACTCCAATCCACGCATCCCATAACGAGCCGGGAAGATGTCCGTGCAGCATAAACAACGTCTTGTCGTAAATGAGCTGAACTTTAATTGAGGCAGTCTCCAGCTCGGCAACATCGTCTTTTCCATATGTTATTTCCCGGGAAAACAAGGTGGTTTTCATCTTCCTCGCCTCCTAAAAGTTTTGTTAGCGTTACTTCTATCGAGTCCACTACGACAAAACTACTTCGAAAGCATACACTCAGTTTTGTTAGCGTTACTTCTATCGAGTCCACTACGACAAAACTTACTTCGAAAGCATACACTTAGTTTTGTTAGCGTTACTTCTATCGAGTCCACTACGACAAAACTTACTTCGAAAGCACATTCATATATTTGGTCATGCCCGCACACGTCCGGCAACAGTTTTTTCTATTATATTATATCCTGCGGTTGATTGTGCAAGTTTTATTTGAATAAATTTGAATAAATTTGAAAAAGCCCCTTTTCCATGAAGCGGAAAAGAGGCGATCAATAGGACGCTGAAGCGCGGGCTACTCGACCCAGCTCTCTGCCCAGGACTGAATTTGCTGCATAACCGGCTCAAGTGCGCGGCCCTTAGTGGTTAATTCGTACTCGATGCGCACCGGAGTTTCCGGATACACATGCCTTACCAGAATACCCTCACATTCCAAATCCTTCATTCGTTCGGACAGCATCTTATCGCTCATTGATGGAATCAGGCCGGAAATATCCTTAAAACGCTTCGGTCCACTCATCAATGTCTGGATAATCAGCCCATTCCAACGTTTGCCTAAGAAAGAGAAGGCCGTTTCGAATCTTGGGCACATCGTCAGCTGATGTTCTTCCATTGTTCTCACCTCTCACTTATGAAACTTACAATTAGTTAGTATATATAATTTTACCACATTTATAGCGTAATGAACATCGTTTACCAAAAAAAAGTTCACTAGCCTACCTTATTATATCCCTGATGTCAATCCACGGTGCCTTGCGGCGGCTTTCGCTGTGCAATCGCCTCGGTTACCACGTAAGCCAGATCATCGTTGCTATAGAGAGACAATACTCCTAGAACCGTATCATCGGAGATAAAGCCTGCTTCCTCCTCGGGTACAGTCAGCGCCAGTGCCCTGCTGAGCGCGGCATTGCCCTCCTGCTGCGGGTAAGCCTGCAGATACAGCGCATGCGGGTCTAATTTGTTGTTCACACACCATTGGGCAAACACGAGAATCATCATTTCTTCATCCCGTTTGTAGCTTTCGATAATCTGCTCTTCCATTGATTTGCTGTACTCGTCCATAGTGTGCTCCTTTCTGCTCTTCTGTCATTCGGCAAGCTTCGCTGCCAGCACATGGCTGGGCAGAACGGCGGAAGCTGCGATGCCGCATTGCTCCGGGGTATGAATATTGTTCAAAAAATGACTGACCACGCCGCTGAAGCCTCTCCGCTCCAGAATCGTATCCCAGCTTCCGAAGCTTTGGTTGCGTGGCAGGGAACCCTTCTCGAATAACGTAACCTTCTCCATGTCCACCACTTCTACTGATCTGCCGTTTCCGTGCAGCTCCAGCTTCTCAAGGTCAGCTCCGGCATCCCTGACCATACTGTACATTCCGCTCTCCCCGCTGGTCCAGGACAGCATTCCGGAGGATTGAAGCAGCCTGCCTTCCCGATCGGACTTAAGACTGCTGTGAAGCAGCTCATAATCCCCGCCGCAGAGCCAGAGCAGCAGGTCCAGCATATGAATCAGATCATCATGCACAGTTTCACGGCTGCTGCCGGATTGCAGCTTCGTGCGGTGTTTGACCGCCTGACAATGGCTGATACCGCCGGCTTTGGTTAGCCAGGCCTTGGCTGCCATATACATCGGGGCATACCGGCGGTTGAAGCCTACAGCCAGAAGCAGTCCTTTGTCTTCGGCCAGCTCCGCCATCCGCCGGGATTGTTCCAGCTCATAAGACAGCGGCTTATCTACATACACCGATAATCCGTGCTCCAGACACTGGGTCACAATTTCATAATGAGTTGGCGTGGGACTATGCACGAAGACCGCGTCAAGATCCCAGGACAGCAGCTCATTTAGATCGGTGGTGCCTTTGGGCAAGCGGTACATACCGACCGCTCCCTGAACCGTAACCGGAGAATGGCTTAGCACTCCAACTACCTCGGCCTGGTCATGACGGGAGAGCAGCGGCAAATAGACTTTACGGGCAATATCCCCGATGCCGACCATCGCCACTCTTTTACGTGCAGTGTTATTCATCGTAGCATCTCCCTCTTCTGTCATTCTTAGATGTATTATACAGTGACAAGCTCATTCGACAAATGATCTTTGCTTCATTAATTACTTTTTTTTCAGTATGATGAGATGAATGAACGGAAGAAAGGGAATAGTAGAATGAGAAAATGGCTGATGGCTTTGCTGTATGTTGCGGGTGTAATCCTTGCGTTTATCTATAGAAATGAAATCCTGGGCTGGCTGCGGGAGGATCACAATCTCCTCCTGTCGATCGGCGCGGCCACATTGCTGGCCTTTTTTCCTGTCATACCCTATAAGGCTGTCATCGCTTTATACGGATATGCCTACGGAAGTGTAGCCGGCGCAGCCATCTGCTGGTTAGCGACCACTATAGCTGCCGCGGTAGTGTACGGCATCGTAAAATATATATTTCAAGACAGGGCGGGTACATACTTAGCCTCTATACCACTGCTTGAGAAATTCTCGTCTGCCGTACAGCGGCGCCCCTTTGCTTCCATTG
The DNA here is from genome assembly GCF_038002865.1 of Paenibacillus sp. FSL H3-0321. Lineage (NCBI taxonomy): Bacteria > Bacillati > Bacillota > Bacilli > Caryophanales > Paenibacillaceae > Paenibacillus > Paenibacillus sp. FSL H3-0321. Next base: position 1,782,917 of record NZ_JBBODH010000001.1, read on the forward strand.
TGCTTGCCCGCCTGACTCCGGTAATTCCGCAAATGGCGGTGAACATCTACGCCGGTGTATCCGGACTGCACTTCTGGAGTTATCTCGCCGCTACCGGCCTAGGCAAAATCCCCGGCATATCGCTGTACGCCTTTCTTGGAGGACAGCTGTTCCTTCATCCGAAAAGCGCTGTTATAGCTATTCTGGTCTATGTCGCCGTAATCGCACTGGCCGTATGGTCCCTCCGGCCCCGCCGTTTCTTGGAATAAAGAGTCAACTGAGCACACATGTAGCAGTGAGAGTCCCGGCAGCCAGGAGGATGTTGTTTACAAGCATTCCGCCACACGAATGGCATCCGCTGGCAGAGTGATCTAATTTGCTTTATAATTAAATTGAATTGTGATCTATTTAATTGCATTCTATGAATGGAGGGATATTTATGAGTGATGTTCAGTCTAACCATATAGGCACCAAAACAGAAAAAGCGACTTTTGCGGGAGGCTGTTTCTGGTGCATGGTATCTCCTTTTGAGGAGCTGCCGGGTATTGTCGAGGTCCTCTCCGGTTATACAGGCGGGCATACGGTCAATCCGACCTATGAAGAAGTGTGCTCAGAAACGACCGGGCATGTTGAAGCGGTACAGATTACCTTTAACCCGGATATTTTCCCATACAGCAAGCTGCTGGAGCTGTTCTGGCAACAGATAGACCCTACCGATGCCGGAGGACAATTCTATGACCGCGGAACTTCCTACGGCACGGCGATATTCACCCATTCGGAGGAGCAGCGCCAGCAGGCAGAAGCTTCCAAGGCTGCGCTACAGGCCAGCGGACGTTTCTCGGGGCCAATTGTAACTCCAATCCTGCCGGCCAAACCGTTTTTCCCTGCCGAAGAGTACCACCAGGGTTATCATCATAAGAATCCCGGACACTACAAGCGTTACCGCAAGGGCTCCGGCCGGGATGCTTTTATCGAGAATCACTGGACACATCAGGAGGATAAGAACAGTCTGAAGGAACGTTTGACGCCGCTGCAATACGAAGTGACGCAGAACAACGCTACGGAATCGCCTTTCCGCAACGAATTCTGGGATCATCATGGAGACGGTATATACGTAGATATCGTATCCGGTGAGCCGCTTTTCAGTTCCCATGATAAATTCGATTCCGATTGCGGGTGGCCCAGCTTTACCCGGCCAATCCGCGACTATTCGGTCAAGGAGAAAACCGATCTCAGCCACTTGATGATCCGCACGGAAGTGCGCAGCAAAACTGCCGATTCCCACCTTGGTCATGTGTTCAACGACGGTCCCGGTGAAAATGGCCTGCGGTACTGCATCAATTCGGCTGCCCTGCGTTTTGTGCCGAAAGAAGATCTGGAGAAGGAAGGCTATGGAGAGTACCGTGTGCTCTTCCAGCATGCCTGATTCATAACGAACAGGAATTCTAAACATCTAACCCATACAAAAAAAAGAAACTCTGATTACAGAGTTTCTTTTTTTGTATTTGCTTATGCAGGGTCAAGCTTCGTAATAAGTGGTGCAAAATTAATCACTGAGAATTTATTAGCACTGGTTGGATCACCACTGCCTACAGCAACCTTTTGTGTTGTTGAGAGGCTGCTGGTCCAAGGCGTGTAATTCGCCCCGGCTGTGTCCGTACGCAGCTGGGTTTGGGAGAAGCTGGCCTGGCTGTACGAGCTGGCGCCTTGATCCTCCACACCGTGTATCATTTTCACTTTGTTATACGTCCCCAGCGCCTTCGACGCATTGCCGACATCCTTGTGGTCGGTCCAAGGGAGCGCCGCACCATTCAGATACAAGGTGGCTTGACGCGTGGAATGATCATAAGTGAGCTTAAGGTCAACCGTCTGGCCTTTGGCAAGACTCGATACAACTTGGGAATCATAGTACGTGCTGGTTCCTCCGTAGGAGGCTCCAAGAAACACTTTGAACCCGAGGTAAGAGTAGGAAATCCCCGCTTCAATGGAGGCATCTCCGATGCCCAAGTACCAGTCGACGTAGCCGTTTACCGGATTAATGGTTGTCGGCAGAATAAGCTTTGTTGTTACCCCTGTGTAGCTGGCTGCATTGGTAATTGTTCTAACTGCTCCGTGTCTGTTCATTGTTATCCATCTCCCTATACATATTAGTTAGTAGAAGCTGGCGCGCCATCTTTGCTTCTCATCTATTAGGGAAATTTCAAAAGAGAATTACAACCAAGCTGCGAAAAAACTTATCATCCCATACAGGGTGCTCATTCTTTATCCTTTATTCTCCGGTTCACCGCCATCTTCCTCGGGGGCAGTTCTATTCTCCGGCGCAGGCTCTGTGCTGCTGCGGTTCAGATTCTCCCTGTTCTGCTCCCGGTTGATCTGACCGATTCGCTCCATATGCGTCTTCTCACGCTCCTTGGATTTTCTCCGGTACCAGAGGACAATCGCTGTAACCACTCCGCCTATAAGGAGCACCGGAAGGGCCGCTGCAAGAAAAACAACCAGCCACTGGAACATAATGGACAAAGCGTTCAGGCTGCTCTTGAGTGCATCCGATGCCCGGTCTAACAGCGGACCCTGCTCTTTCTTCTGCGTAACGGCAAAACTTTCGTCCGTCTGATAGAGGCGGAGCTCCACGGTGGAGAAGGAGACATTTTGATCAATATAACGCATTCTGCCTTTAATCTGTTCGATTTCCTCCTGAATCGCTCCAAGCTGGTTAGCGAAAGCGACCAGGTCGGCCGATTTGGTTGCTTTTTTCATAAACTCGATATACTGGTTCTCCATCAGCTGCTTAGCCTTAAGACGTGATTCCAGATCAACATATTCTTCTGAAACGTCCTGCCCGGTGATGCTTTGCTGAATTTTTTCATTCTTGATCTTCTCCAGATTATCCAGAAAAGAGGCGAATCCGGAAGCCGGCACCTTCAGAATAAAGGTCCCGCCCTTCTCGTATTCAGACATATTCTCCGAGAATTCAATAATATAGCCGCCGGCCAAAGTAATCATGTTCCGTACATCACTTTGCGCTGAGGCATAGTCCTTTACCTCCATATTGAGGTTGGCCCGGTAGATCAGCTTCTTGTTCAGTCCGGCTGCAACATCGCTCCCGGTAAATCCGGAAGGTTGTTCAGCACCCTGTTCTGTACCTAGATTCTTGGCTGTCCCCGTCTTGTTCGCATCGGTTTTCTGATCCTGTCCGCCTGCTGTTACTGTAGCAGACTCCGCCGAAGATTCCTTCGATTGAACCGAAGCAGCCGCAGGTACTGAATCTGCCGCCCCTCCCTCAGAGAAGGTGTTCGCACTGAGTTGATCAGCAGCCGAGTTGCTGTCGTCGCCTGAACCACAGCCTGCCAGCACAACTGCTAGAACCAATAAAGATAAAAAGTAATGCAGACCCCATTTTCGCATTCTCATTCCTCCAAAAGTGTAGTGGAATTTCAGCTTCTTCTATATAAAACACTCCGGCGAAAGGCCCTTTGATCTCTGAGTCTCTTCCGCGTTATTTATTTTGACGTTCCAAAAGCTGGAAGGTTGCAGGAGATTGGAGAATTCCGAACCTTTTTTGATGTTTATTCCCAAATTTAACACCGTTTACATCGCAAACAGGATCATTCGAATGCTGAATGATCCTGTTTGCGAAAGGAGGCTTTATTTGCTACAATAATCGTGTCTGAAAAGACAGTGAAACACCAAATACCCTCTATTCACAAGGAATAAGGGTATGGTTCTGTTCGGACAAGCTCCACCTTGCTGAACAGGACAAATCACAACGTTCTAATCATGTTGCCAATCCACTATAAGGGGAGGTGAACCCTCATGGCAAAAGACGTATTGTGCGCAGTGAACTCTTGCACCTATTGGGCTGAAGAGAACAAATGCAACGCTGAGTCCATTTTTGTTGCTTATCACAGCTCCAAAGAGCCTACACAGTCTGAAGAAACAGACTGCAAAACTTTCGAAAGTAAATAAGGTTAAACGTAGAAGGGACCCTCCACGGTTCCTTCTTTTCTGTTTCCCATTCTATCAAGAATGAGAATTATTATCAAGTGTTTCTGCTAAAAAGATCGCCACAAAAAACCAATCCGGGGTGGAATACCCCGGATTGGTTTTTACAGTATATATGCCGACCCTAGCTGGACTTCCTCGGGATATTCAGCCCCCCTACGGATCACTGGGAAAATGTGCGCCCGGTATAACGGACGTATCAGCGGCTGACCGCTCCGCTCTTCTCTCTGACAATCACGGCAGCCTGCACCATGTTGCGCAGCGCCGCTCCGGTTTCTTCCCAGCCCCGTGTCTTCAGGCCGCAGTCCGGATTAATCCAGAACTGTCCGGCATCAAGCACACGCAGCGCCCGCTCAATAGCCTGTGTCATTTCCTCTACCTTCGGTACACGCGGACTATGAATATCATACACACCAAGACCGATTCCCTTGTCATACTCCTGTTCTTCAAAGCTGACGATCAGCTCCCCATGGCTGCGCGAGGTCTCGATGGAGATTACATCGGCATCCATCGCCGAGATCGGTCCGATCATGTCATTGAACTCACTGTAGCACATATGCGTATGGATCTGCGTGGTCGCCTTCACAGAGTTGGTAGCGATACGGAAAGATCTTACCGCCCAGCTCAAATAATGCTCATGATCTTCAGCCTTTAACGGCAGGCCTTCACGGATCGCCGGTTCATCCACCTGAATCATCTCGATTCCCGCTTCCTCAAGCGCCTGAACCTCATAACGTAAGGTAAGGGCGATCTGGTTAGCCACCTCTTCACGGCTGAGATCATCACGGACAAACGACCAGTTCAGAATGGTCACCGGACCGGTCAGCATCCCTTTTACCGGAAGACTGGTGAGCGACTGGGCGTACAGACTTTCCTTCACGGTCATAGGGCCGGTAAACGCAACATCGGCATAAATGACCGGCGGCTTCACACAACGTGAACCGTAGGATTGGACCCAGCCCCCTTTGGTAAAGAGGTACCCTGCCAGCTTCTCGCCGAAGAATTCAACCATATCCGTCCGCTCAAATTCACCGTGCACGAGCACATCCAGCCCGAGCTCCTCTTGAAAAGTAATCGCATCTGCAATTTGCTGGCGGATAAATCCGTCATAACGCTCCTGGTTCCAGACGCCCTTACGCCATTTGAGCCGGGCCTGGCGCACTTCAGGCGTCTGCGGGAAGCTGCCGATCGTCGTTGTCGGCAGCAGCGGCAGCTGCCACTTCTGCTGCTGCACCTTTACGCGTTCCGCGAAGGGCAAGCTGCGGCTGTCCGGCAGCTTATCCAGGCTGCGCACCTGCTCAGCCACATCCTGGCGCCCGCGTTCCGGCAGGGCGCGGAACACTTTCAGCGCCTCGCGGCTCTCGGCGAGCGCTGCGGCATAGACCTGCCCATCCTCGCCCGCCGCTGCTGCAATCAGGCTCAGCTCCGCCAGCTTCTCGTCGGCGAAGGCCAACGCTTGCCGTACCGCAGGCTTTAACTTGTCCTCGCCTTGAACAGTTACAGGCACATGCAGCAGACTGGAGGATGGCTGGAGGATCAGCCGTTCGTCCGGCACATGGGACTTCAGTGCGCGGACCAGCTCAAGCTTGGCATCCAGATCGGAGCGCCAAATATTGCGCCCGTCGATAATGCCCGCTCCCAGCCATTTGTCCTCTGGCCAGCCCAGACGCCGGATCGAGGCCAGATTGGCCCCGCCGTCATGGACGAAGTCCAATCCGATGCCCTGCACAGGCAACTTCAGCAGCACTTCCAGCGGCTCTGCGGCTTCAAAGTAAGTCTGCAGCAAGACATGAAGTCCAGGCACTGCTGCAGCAATCTCTCTGTAGATAGTTCCCAGCAGTTCAACTTCTTCCCCGGTTAATCCGGTCACAATTGCCGGTTCGTCGATCTGTACCCAAGCCACGCCTTCCTGCTGCAGCTCCTGCAGCAGTTGCACATACACCGGCAGGAAACGGGCAGCAACCTCTGCAATTTGATCCGCAGCGAATCCCTTGGAGAGCTTCAGGAAGGTATAGAGCCCGACTATAACCGGCTTGCCCTCAATACCTGCCTGCTCTTTGGCGAAACGGTAGGCAGCGAGCGGTTTATTCTCAATCAGGCGGGGAGTCTGCCCGCCGATTTCCGGCACGATATAATGGTAATTCGTATTGAACCATTTGGTCATCTCGCAGGCAGGGGCGGCCGAATTGCCGCGCGCCATGGCGAAGTACAGATCGAGCGGAATGTCTCCGCCATCGTAGGCATAACGCGGAGGAACAATGCCAAACATAGCAGCGGTATCCAGCACATGGTCATAAAAGGTGAAATCATTGACAGGAATCAGTGCGATCCCGGCCTGCTGCTGTGTCTTGAGGTGCTGAAGCTGAATCCCGGCCATTTCCGCGCGGAAGGTTTCTTCATTGATTTTGCCGCTCCAGTAAGCCTCCAGCGTCTTTTTCCACTCCCGGTTCTTTCCGATTCTCGGATAACCGAGGCTGCTCGTCTTGATGTTGTTTGTCATTACAGTCACTCCCTTGTCTATAGTAAATGCCTTAAGCTTTAGTTAATGATCTCAGTCGTTATCAATAAAAAAGAGCGTCTTCCCTAACCAGGCCGCAGGGAAAGACGCCCATGAGCTGCCAATGGGTAACGTCTTAACACCTCCCTATCTTCCGTAGGTACTGCAGTGCTGTTGAGACAGGCAGGTCTCCTGGCTAGCGGCGTCGGCATCCATCAGCAAGTCTTCCCGGCGAAGTAGAGATGGCCAGTGACATGGGCTGCTATGAACTCTTCCGTTACAGTGGCGGGACCGCATCGGCTTGTCACCGAATTTCCCTATTAAGCCTCCGGGCCTTTCTGATGCTCCGGCTGGCGCCTGTCTCCGATATTTGCAAATTGTATTCATCCCGTAATCTGATGCCATCATACTGAATCCGATACCTTATCCGCAACAGATTTACGGGTATTCCCGTTATACACATTCCCTATAGCTGGTGCCGTACAGGCTCATTTTGCGGGGATTCTGCCGCACATTCCCTCACAGCCTCTCTTCAAGAAGCAGCTTCAGCAGAACGTTTGGTATACAGCAAAAAGAACCGGCTGCACCGTCCTTGGCAAGGAGGTACACCCGGTTCCTTTTCGATAAATGATAGCAATCAACGGACTATTTCAGCCTGTCTTTTAGAACCAGACGAGGTAGACTACCCCGGCAAGAACGAGACGGTAAATCGCAAACGGCATGAGCTTGATCCGGTTGATCAGCTTCAGGAAAAACTTCATAGAGAGCAGCGCGAACAGGAAGGCACTAATGAACCCGGCAATAAAAAACGGCAGGGCATCTATCGTAAAATACTGCCAGTTCTTGACCAGTGAAATCAGACTCGCACCGGCCATGATCGGCACTGCCATAATAAAGGTGAAATCGGCAGCCGCACGGTGGCTCATACCCAGCAGCACTCCACCTGAGATGGTCGATCCGGAGCGTGAAAAGCCGGGCCAGAGCGACAAGCATTGGATCAAACCTACCGATAGCGCCTGTCTATATGTAATTTGGTCAACACTCTCTGTCTTGATTTTTTTGGGGGCGAACCGGTCGGCAAAAATCATGAATATTGCACCAATGACCAGACCGATCAGCACCGTCGACGTCGAGAATAAATGCTCGTCGATGTAATCCTCGAACAGAAACCCGAGAATTCCTGCAGGAATAAGTCCCACAATGACCTGCGCCAGCTTCAGCCGGCCTTCCGTCTCCACCGGAGGCTGTCCTTCCGGCACCGCCGTCAGCTCCTTGCGGCTGAACCGCTTGAGACCCAGCAGGTCGATGAACCGGTTGCGGAAAATGATGACTACCGCCAGGATCGACCCCAGCTGGATGACTACTTTGAACGTGTTTGCTGCATATTTTCCGAGGAATTCCTGGGATTTCAACCACATATCATCCACGATTACCATATGGCCGGTCGAGGATACCGGAGCAAATTCAGTTAATCCTTCTACAATTCCCAGAATGATGGCTTTCATGATAGTGAGCAGCTCCATATTGATCCCCTCCTTTTATTGACCTCACCCTTTGCGAGGCTTTAAATGTTCTGAGAAACCTGTGTATTAAATTAATCCGTGGTATCTACCGGTTTTCTACCGGACTGGCGTTTGCGGAAATAGAGCACACCACCCACAACAACTCCCACAGCAATCAATACGTAGACGACACTCGAGTAAGCTTCCATGTACACGCCAATATCCTCCCAGGATTCTCCCAGCGCAGCACCCAGCAGAATAAGCAGCACATTCCAGCCGAGCGTCCCGATCGTCGTAAACAGCATGAATAATCCGAATTTCATCCCCGACATTCCGGCAGGAATGGAGATCAGACTCCGCACCAGCGGAATCATCCGGCAGAATAATACCGTCCAGTAGCCGTATTTGTCGAACCAGGCATCCGCTTTACGGATATCTTTTCCGCTGATCCGGAGAAGTCCGCCCCAGCGGTCCACAATCCGCTCCAGTCTGTTCACGTCCAGCATCCGGCCGATCCAGTACAGCACAAGCGCTCCCAGCAGCGAGCCGGCCGTTGAGGCGATCAGCACGCCGGGGATGGTCATCCCGGAAGTGGTTGTCATGAAACCGCCGAACGGAAGGATTACCTCCGAGGGGATAGGCGGAAAAATATTTTCCAGGGCCAGCATCAGAAAAATGCCCAGATAGCCGAACTGTTCCATAAAATCGGTAATCCATGTTTTCATTTCGTGCTCCTCCGCGTTCAGATGAGATTTTTTTTGAGATTGCGCAAATAACGGCTGCGGATAAGGAAGAAGTATAACCCCTGCGCAGCCAGGTAGCCGATAAGCACCGCGCCCGTTTCGGCAGCGATGGACAGATAGAACAGCCGCTGCAGCGCAATAAAGGCGAACAAGCTGTGCAGGATGGCTAGCCCCACCGGAACAAAGAACATTAGTGACAATTGCAGGGTCACAGTCCGGTCCAGTTCCTGGTCGGTCAGGCCCATTTTGGACAAGGTGGAATACTGCAGCCGGTCATGGTCAAGATCCATGTACAACCGGAAGTACAAAAAGCTGCCTGCGGCGATAAAAAAAACGGTGCCGACCAAAAGTGAAGCGAACAGCATCGTACTGTATAGCGTCCGCTGAATTTCGAACAGCGTGCCGCTGACCACAACGGCATAAGGGGATTTGCTCTCGTAGGACACTTTTCCTTTATCCGCAAGTCCCGAAGCAATGCCAACCGTCTGTTGGAATTGATCCATATAGAACCCGGTATACAAATCGCTTTGCACGGGATCAATGGCGGAGAACAAGCTGTCACTGACGACTACTCCGCTAAAATCACCGCCATCCCTCCCGTCCAGCTCCGGCAGCAGATATTCAGCAACCGGCACATGCTCCGTATATCCGATCTCCTGAATATCTACTCCCTGCTTCAGCTTATAGAGGGCATGAACCCGATCAGAGGTCAGGCTGCGGTCACGCTGGGAACCGATCATGACCAGACCTTCGTTCCCCTGTAGCGGCTGCTCGCGGGAGGTAAATCCGGCTTGCTGGAGCGCCTGTTTGTAATCACTGTAAGCCATCAGCGGCAAACGCTCTGTACGGTCAGGACCGGTCTGAGACTCTACTTCCGCATATTTGATTTGGATCTCCAGCGAGCGATAGGGAAGATTCAACCGCTCCAGTTCCGCTTTTATCCCGCTTAAATCCTCTTCCGCAGCGGACCCGGCCTCATTGCCCTTGGCCACATAACCGACCGCTGCCGGATAGTCCAGCTTCAGCTCTTTGGAGAGTGTATGAATAGAAGCAAATACCCCGACAGAGGTGAAGGATACCGCCGAAACAATCGTCACCATAAAAAACATCCGCCCGTTGTCTTTCCAGCGGTAGGTTAAGCCCGAGAGCGTAATAATGTTTGTCTTATGCCAATAAAACCGCCGGACTTTCCTCATTATCCTAACCACATATAAACTAAGTTGTGTATAGAACAAGTAAGTGCCGGCGACTGTAATGGCCACCACCGGAAACATCACTCTCTCCACCGACGCTGCGGTCGTGGTAGCGGCCAGAACATAGCCTCCAAGCAGCAGCAGGGCCGAAGCGAACGCCAGCAAGGCAGATACCCGCGGCTCCTTGTCTCCTTTGCGTCCGCGCTGAAACAAACCTCTCGCCGACTCGTTCCCGATAAAAGCAAAGGTACTTAACGAGATCAGCATGAACAGTAGCGCAAAGCTGCAAATCGTCAGTACCGGTGCATGCCAGGAAAGATAAAATTCCAGCGGGCCAATGCCCAGGAACCCTGCTCCAATCATCAGGAACAGCTTGCCCAGCAGCAGACCGAGCAAAGTGCCGGTGAGGATGGCGGAGCTGCCGATCATCATGTTCTCCAAAAAAACCATCAGGTTCAGCTGCCGCTTCGTCATGCCGTGCATCAGCAGGATGCCGAATTCCAGCTTGCGGGACTGCAGAAAAGACCCGACTGACACCAGCACGAACAGGGAACAAAATACAAAGATGATTCCCTCAGCCACCATCATGGTGTCAGCCGCCGTATCCAGGATCATATCGCCCGAAATCGCCGGATGAAATATAAACAGTGCACAGAGAAAAAAGATCATTACGGAAAATGCGCTACTGACAAAATAAGCAGCGTATTTACGCTTATTCCGCGTTACATTTCTATAAGCGAACTGCCGAAAGGTCATGGCTGGCTCCTCCCAGCAGCGACAGCATGTCGATGATATTCTGGAAGAAAGCCGGCCTGCTGCTGCCCCGGTACATCTCGCTGTAGAAACGTCCGTCCTTGATAAAGATGACCCGGTGGCAAAAGCTCGCCGCCACTGCGTCATGGGTGACCATCAGCACCGTGGACCCTTCCGCTTCATTGACTTCAGCCAGCAGACTCATCACTTCGGCCGCTGTTTTGGAGTCCAGGCTGCCCGTAGGCTCATCGGCCAGAATCAGCGCCGGCCGGTGAATCATTGCCCGGGCAATCGCCACCCGCTGCATCTGCCCGCCGGAGATTTCATATGTCCGTTTATGAAGAAGCGGACCGATGGCCAGCCGCTCAGCCACCTCTTGCAGCCTGCGTTCCATTTCCGGAAGCGGCACCCCGGTTAGCGTCAGCGGCAGCACGATATTTTCTTCTACGGTAAGCGTATCAAGCAGATTGAAATGCTGAAAGACGAAACCCAGCTCCTTCCGCCGGAAGAGTGCTTTGTCCTTGCGCCCGAGCGTATTCGGATTTCCGCCGTTAATCATTACCTCGCCTGAGGTAGGCTCGTCGATCGTGGCGATCACGTTGAGCAGTGTTGTTTTCCCACTGCCTGAAGGTCCCATAATACCTACAAACTCACCCTTCTCCACGGCAAAACGAATATGGTTCAGCGCATGAATCGATACCTTGCCCTCATATATTTTGGATAAATTATGGACGTCTAATATGGGCAAGTGCTTCCGCTCCTTCGTTCACCTGATCGTTTTGGATTGTCTTCATTATACAAACTGTAAACTACAGCTGCTATTTCTGAAACTTACAGTCACCTTACATTATTGTAAGCAGAATAGAGTTGACAGAATTCCGGTACGCTGCAGCCGATTCCTCTATATCTATCAAACCACGGGCCTATGATGCTATAATAGTTGAATATTTAATTTCATGAGTCGGTAAATAGCCGGGAGAGGAATTGTGATATGCAATGAAGGATACTCTTGCCAATGAACTGATAACCAGCTGGTTGTCATTGACCCATATACAAATGAATGTAGCAAATGAGTTGGAAACCAAACTTCAGGAGAACTACCAATTGTCTTTAAAAGAATTCTATCTGCTGCTGTTTCTCTCCGAAGCCCCGGAGAAGAAACTGAAGCTGCAGCAATTGGAGTCGATGGTCGGGTTAAGCCAGAGCGCCGTCTCCAGACTGGTCAGCCGTTTTGAAGCCAAAGGCTGCAACGCGCTCCAAAGAAAGACCTGTGATGATGACCGCAGAAGCATCTATACCTCGCTTACTGCCATAGGGCAAGACAAGCTGGACCGGGCCCGGGTGACCGTTAACGAGGTTCTGGCCCAGTCGTTCCCTGACACCAGGGTGCAGGAGCTGCTGGAGCAGTTGCTGCGTCTGAAACAGCAATGATGGCGTAAGCCTGGCTTCCTGCACGACCCGCTGCCTCATCCCAGAGGCGGCGGTTTTTTTGGGGTGAAAAGAACCCATTCCGCCCGCGGCGCATACAACGTACAAAAAGGAACTGTGAGGTGCTCTCATGCTCTTTTCGCTTATGCAGCTGATCGGCGGTGTCATTCTTTCCCTCGGCTGGCTACCGCAAATCATCCAAATTCTCAAGACAAAATCGGTTGCGGACTTAAACCTGAAGTCCTACTTATTGATGCTGCTGGGGATTGGTTTAATGGAGACTTATGCTGTCAACTTGGTGTTGACAGGCGTGGGACTTGCTTTTTTCATCACAAACACCATGTCTTTAACAGTAGTATCGGCTGTCGTTATTCTGATCCTGCGGTTTCAGCCCCGGCTCAGAAAATAATCCGCACTGCCGTACCCTTGCCCACCTCGGAGGAAATTTCCACCTCATGACCCAGCTTGCTGCAGATCTGCTTCACCAAATAGAGGCCCATTCCCGTGGATTCCTGAAAGCTGCGGCCGTTCACACCGGTAAAATAAGCATCGAAGACGCGCGGCAAATCCCCCGGCGGGATGCCGACCCCTTCGTCGCGGACTTCCAGCACCGCTCTGCCCTTCTCCTGAAGATATCCGCGAAAATGAACTACACGCCCCTCCTCTACCGTATAGCGCAAAGCATTAGTTATCAGCTGCGTCAGCACAAACGTCAGCCATTTCTCGTCAGAGGTGATGGTTATGCCGCTGTCCATCGCTATCGCCGGAAACACCCGTTTGCGGATGAACAGCCGTTTTTGTTCTGAGGTCACACCGCGCACGATGTCCGCCAGCTCCAGCTGCTCTACATAGAAATCATGCTCGAACGTATCCAGTCTTGCGGTATAGAGCACCGTATCCAGCCCTTTTTTCAGCCGGTCCAGCTCATCGCCAATGGCCGTAAACGGGGGACCGTCTTTATCCTGAATAATCAAGTGGATCACCGAGAGCGGAGTCTTCATAGCGTGCACCCACTGGTTGATGAAATGAATATGCTCCTCCAGCTTGTGGCGGTAGCTGTGCAAATCATTCTGGTAGAGCCGGAACTGCTGTGCCAGCAGCTTGCGCAGGCTTTCCGCGAGCGGAGAGCCCTGTGCGGGCCCTCCCGATTCATCCAGCGATGAAGGCAGGCTCTCCAGCCGCTCATAGAATGACCGGTTGGAGAAATAACGGTACGCTAGATAGGCCAGCAGCAAAAAGGTGCTGAGCAGCCCGGCGTACAGACTGACATTCACACCGCTTCCTCCGTCCAGCCGGTACACCAGGGTAATGATCATAAGCTGGGCAAGGTAGATCACGATTAACGGCGTCTGTTCCCGCAAAAATAGCTTCACGTCACTTCCCCCCAGTTGTCGCTTAACCGGTACCCTTGCCCGCGTACGGTCTGCAGCCCGTCCTGAATACCCATCGCTGCCAGCTTTTTGCGCACACGGGTGACATAGACATTCAGCGTATTGTCATCAACAAATGCCTGGTCATCCCAGATTTTCTCCAGCAGCCGGTCGCGGGTGACGATGGTGCCTGTTTTTTTCATCAGCTCGTCGAGAATTTTCGCTTCCGTATGGCTGAGGTCGACTTTGGCATTGCCGCGCGACAGCACCAGACGCTCCACATCCAGCGTCAGCCCTGACACCGCCAGACTGCGCTCGTTCGCTCCCACAGCATAAGATCCGTAAGCGCGGCGCAGATGGCTTTTGATTTTGGCCATGGCTATTTCATAATCAAACGGCTTCGTAATGTAATCATCCGCTCCGTTCTCCAGCGCCATCACCTGATCCATTTTGCCGTCGCGGGCGGAGATGAAGAGAATCGGACAGGTCGAGATTCCGCGGATCTGGCGGCACCAGTAATAACCGTCAAATTTAGGCAGATTAACATCCAGCAGTACGAGATGCGGTGCATACTGCTCAAACTCGGTCCGTACCGCTTCAAAATCGTTCACCGCCTGTGTTTCATAGCCGAACCTATGTAAATATTCCTGGAGCAGCGCCACCAGCCCCCGGTCATCCTCAATGATAAATATTTTGAACATATCAGGCCTCCGGTTTACGCCCTAGTGAAGCTAAGGGGTTTGCCCAATAATATATACAGTCACTGCAGGCTAGTCAAATATAGGTTATAATTTTCAGTCAAAGGAGCTGATGACAGGCATGATAGATTATGGTCAGGATCTTTTCAAAGGATCGGCAGGTTATTACGCGAAGTATCGCCCGCTCTATCCTTCCGGGCTGGTAAGATTCCTTGTGAACCGCTTTGGGCTGGACGGGGAAGGCGAACTGCTGGATTTGGGCTGTGGAACCGGGCAGCTTGCCTTGCGTTTTGCCGATTGGGTCCAGCGCGTGACCGGACTTGACTATGAACAGGAAATGATCAATGAGGCAGTGCGGATCAGCAAGGAAATGAGAGCGCTTAATACGGAATGGGTTGCGGGAAAAGCGGAAGAATATTTGGCTCAGTCCACATTTCCCGTGTACCGTCTGGTTACTATAGCCAAGGCTTTTCACTGGATGGACAGGGACCTGGTGCTCGAACTGCTCTACAACCGGGTTGCTCCGGGAGGCGGAGTCGCTATTGTGGATCAATACAAGCCTGATCAAGCGCCCCTGCCTTGGCAGAACGAAGTGGACCGGATCGTGCGCAAATGGTATGGCGAGGAGCGCAAGGCTGGCAATACGACCTATTCTCATCCGGTCAAAAGTCACACGGATATCGTAGCCGGATCCAGCTTCCGCCTTGAAACTCACCGGCTGCCAATGTATGAATATCAGTGGACTATAGAAGCTATACTGGGGAATCTGTATTCCACCTCCTTTGGCTCGAGACGGTTTCTCGGCGACCAGGCGCCTCAATTCGAGAGAGAGCTGGAAGAGAATTTATTGCTTCTGGACCCCAAGGGCGTCTTTACTGAAGAAATTCATACTAATATTATTCTGGCCGTAAAATAACACAAACAACCCACCCAAGGAGTCCTCTGATGAAGCAGAACAAATATGACGATTCAGGCTTTTTTGATAAATACAGTCAAATGCCCCGTTCCACAAGAGGATTGGAAGCTGCCGGAGAATGGAGTACCTTCCGCTCCCTGCTTCCCGGACTCCACGGCAAAAGAGTGCTGGATTTGGGCTGCGGTTTTGGCTGGCACTGCCGGTATGCGCGTGAACAGCAAGCGGAATCGGTAGTCGGTGTAGATCTTTCAGCGAATATGCTGGAACGGGCCAGAGCAATGACCCGCGATCCCAAGATTCAATATCTGCAGATGGCCATTGAGGACATCGAATTCAGCAAAGAGGAATTCGATACTGTAATAAGCTCGCTGGCCATCCACTATGTGGAGCGGTTCGATGACCTCTGCCGCCGCATTCATCATTGTCTTAAGCCCGGCGGTGAGTTCGTGCTGTCGGTGGAGCATCCAATCTTTACGGCCTTGGCGGCACAGGATTGGTTCTACGGCCCCGGCGGAGAAAAACTGCATTGGCCCGTTGACAACTATCATACCGAGGGAGCGCGTGAAGCAAGGTTCCTGGATCATGATGTGATTAAATATCATCGCAATGTCGCTACCTATATCAATACACTGATTGAATCCGGCTTCACGGTAACCAAGCTTTCCGAGCTTCAGCCGACCAAGGAAATGCTGGAGCAGAATCCGGCTTGGCAAGAGGAATTTCGCCGGCCGATGTTCCTGCTGATGGCCGCTGTCAAACACTAGTATTCCTTTTATGTCCTAAGGACTCAGCTAAACAAACAGCCGCCTTCCCGGGTAATCCGGTGAAGACGGCTGTTTCTCTAATCACGCTGTACCTGCGAAGTGGAAAAGCGGCAATTCTAATTCTTGTCTCTGGCGATCCTATCTGCCATCCAGCAGATTGCCAAGGCCCCCAAGGATGCTTCCTTCTTCCTTGCGGCCGGTGTTGCCGGCTGCCGACAGAATGCGGTCCGCCATCCGGCTGAACGGCAGCGACTGTACCCATACCTTGCCCGGCCCGCGCAGGGTAGCAAAGAACAATCCTTCACCGCCAAACAGCGCGGTCTTAACACCTTTGACAAATTCGATATCATAATCCACAGACGAAGTCATGGCCACAAGACAGCCGGTGTCGATCTTGATTGTCTCTCCAGGCTGCAGCGTCCGTTCCAGCACATATCCCCCGGAATGGACGAAGGAGAGGCCGTCGCCCTCCAGCTTTTGCATAATAAATCCCTCACCGCCGAAGAAGCCTGCGCCCAGCTTGCGCTGGAATTCAATGCCCACCGACACGCCTTTGGCAGCGCAGAGGAATGAATCCTTCTGGCAGATGATTTTGCCGTGGTATTGCTGGAGATCAAGCGGGATGATTTTGCCCGGATACGGGGCGGCAAAGGTGACACTCTTCCGGCCATAGGCCCCGCTGTGCGTGAAGATCGTCATAAACAGGCTTTCTCCGGTCAGCAGGCGTTTGCCTGCACCCATCAGCTTGCCTACCAGACCATTTGTCCGTCCAGATCCTGATCCGTCGCCAAAGATTGTCTCCATCGTAATCTCCGGGTCCATCATCATGAAACTCCCAGCTTCAGCAATTACACTCTCTCCAGGATCAAGCTGCACCTCCACACACTGAATTTCCTCGCCCATAATGACATAATCAATTTCGTGAGCACTCATCCTTGTTATCCCCCTAAAGTTTTTGTAATCCTATGTTTTTGAATGAGATATATACGCGCTCCCTCCTGTAGCGGTTTCAGCATTTTGTTAAATATTGCAGGGTATGGACAGCAGACGGTCGCGCGTCTCCGTATAAGCATGATCCCAGCCCATTTTTGCGTAAAACCGCATGGCATCCAGCCCTTTAAAGTAATGGGCGCCGGTCAAGCGCTCTGCAAAATCCGCAATCGGTTTTCCCAGCTCTTCATAATGCCTGCGGAAAACCTGTGCCATATCCACACCGGGTATCATTGCATGCATTGAGGCCACATCAATCATGAAATCCCCGTATATGCTGTTACTGTCGATAATTCCGGTAATCCGGCGGCCGTCTGTGAGTATGTTCCACTCATGGCAATCATTATGGACAAAATGGCGGTGCGGCGCGTTATATTTGCTGTATGCAAGCAACCGGGCGTAACACTCGTCAAACACATCCTTCTCCAGACAGCTGCTGGTGAACAGCTCATGCCAATTCTCCCAGAAGCCTTCCTGCTGCTCCTGCCCGTAAAAAGAGCGGATGAACTCCTCCCAGCTGGCATAGATGCCATGGCCTTCCTTGTTCAAGAAACCATACCCAGAAGAGCTGCTGTCCAGCTTCAGCCCGTTCATCCCGGTAATGACTTGAACCAGCTCGGGAAGCAGTGCAGCCCTCTGCTCTGCTTGCAAGTCTGCCAGATTATGCCCTGTCACGCGCTCCGAGATACAATAGCTGTAAGCCTTATGTAGCCCCAGCCCCAATACTCTCGGAAAAGGTACTCCCTGTGAGGCGAGCAGATTTGCAATATAGGACTCGGTTTGGAAGTCATCCTCCATTGCACTGAACCTAATAACATACTCGCGTTCCTCAGCCTTGAATGAAAAAACAGTGCTGAGATTCCCGCCTTCCATCACACTGATATTCTCAGCTTGCATTCCCCGGTCATTTCTGACAATCCTTTCGATTTCCTCTGCAGTGACGTTTGGTTTAACTCCGTTCATTACTCATCATCTCCCTTTGATTTGGTAAAATAAAGCCTGTCTGCCTCCTCCAGGGCACAGCAAAAAGCCGTGAATGAACATTGTTCATCCACGGCTTTACGCAAACGGTGCCCGGCAATAGAGAGACCTCTATCGCGGCAATGGATACGGCAGCTTGAGACTAGACTATAGTTCATAACAAAAGAAACATGAGCTGCGGCCATGCGGAATAATCCCTCAGTACTCCGGGAATACCTGTGCCTGGTCAGTTCATGCGTTATTCAGTTAATGGATTAACCGATTTCTTTTGTCAGGAATATAGTCATCATCAAAGCGCTGATCCCACCGTTCTTTTATTTGTTTCCATTATATAACACAATTCCCCGACATCAACTTTTTAATTGTTTTTTACCGGAAGGCGGTTAACTTCGCCATACAAACAAGAGGCCAGCCGGGTAAGTTCCCGCTGGCCTCTCATAATGATCCCCATGACATGGGGCTAACTTTGCCCTATTCACATTACCGTACCATCCTGCGGCTTCACGCGTGCAGGCTGGATCTTCGGCGCCTTGCTCAGCTTCGGTCTGCCCAAGGACGTGGTAAAGGTGATCACATAGCCGGCTACAACCACGGCCATCACCGTATACAAGGTTTCCTTGAGAGGCATATAGAAGAGTGACAACGCCAAAACAATTACATCCATCAGGATGAATACCGTACCCACTTTAATTCCTTTCCATTCACTGATCAGCAGGGACAAAATATCGTCTCCGCCGCTCGCCCCGCCGCCGCGCAGGACCATTCCCGCTCCTAGACCTGTCAGTACACCGGACAACAAAGCCGCAAGCGGCAAGTTATCCTGCAAGTCGATGACCCATCCGGAATAGCGTTCCATCAATCCATAGAATACCGTGAAGGCTCCTACGGAGATGAAGGTGTTCACCACGAACGATTTTCCTTTGAATATCATTGCGATTATGAGTACTGGAATGTCTAAGATTAGCGTAGATAGTGAAGGTGAAATTCCTAATACGTATTTGCCGAGCAGTGCCAGGCCTACAAACCCGCCCTCGGTCAAATGATTCTGATAATTGATGTGATAATAAGTAAATGCAAGTAACAATGTTCCGGATAAAATAATAATGAGTCGTAGCGGCAACCTCATGCCACTGTCTTGTTTCTTCATACAGGTCTCCCCTTATCGTAAATGGCGGCTTAGACGTCCCGCCAGCCTCTACGAGGGGTAAAACCAGAAGAGTTCTTCCTTCGCATACAATACTCCCTTCCCACGCAGAGGCGGCTTCGTCAATTAACAACGGTTCGCGCACATTCTACAGGGAAGCTAAGTATAAGACAGATCATAACGTTTCCAAATCGTCCTTTGGGGAATCGTCCTTCGGGGACACATGGTATCCTGATCCTTTCTTTAGTTTGATATGTTCTGTTTAGATTATACCACGCAAAGGAGTCACTCTAAACAGTTTTCCAATAAAAAGCATGAATTAGCCCGGATTTCGCAGCAGACGGTTCACCGTCTCCCGCCGGACGCCGATCAATTGCCCAATTTCTTCCTGTGTCAGCAGGTCTGTCAGCTGTGCTCCATATGAGTACTCATTCAGCCAGCGGGTCAGCAGCTCCATCCGCTCCCCCGGCGATCCGACAGTAAGGTGGTCAATGCGTGTCTGCATAAAACGAACCTTCTCCTGGAGCAGCAGAGCGATTTCCATCACTTTATCCGGCTCCTCACGCAGCTCGCGGTACCATTCCGCAGCCGGAATGACCTCCACCTCGCTCCTCATCATCGCCACCGCCGTTCCATGCGCCTCCTTTGGCGAAATGAGGGAATGATGGGGAACCGTCTCACCGGGATACAACAGGTTGAACAGCACCATGTTCCCGTTCTCATGCAGCCTTGTCACCTTAAACAGCCCGCTCTTTACCTTGTACAGATTTTGGCAGCTGTCTCCCTGGCGGAACAAAGCCTCCCCTTTGTGCAGAATCATCTCGCTCGCTCCTTTATCTTCTCGTTAAGTATATTTGTAATTATACAGAAATACGCCTGCAAAATGCAGTTCGTTCAGGCAAAAAAAACTGCGGGACTCAGAGTTGAAATCTGAATCCCGCAGTACGGATGTTTTACTGTCTTAATTAGCCTTAAGCGGCCTCTTCCAAAGTCCCAGCGTCAGGCCGGAAATAACAGCTCCGATAAGAACCGCCAGAATGAACAGCAGAGCGTTGCTGGACAGAGCGGCTACAAAAATTCCGCCGTGCGGAGCCGGGACGTTGATGTTCCACAGCTGTGTAAGTCCGCCAGCTACAGCTGAACCAATAATACAGCTGGTCAGGACACGCAGCGGATCGGCTGCTGCAAAGGGAATAGCTCCTTCAGTAATGAATGACAAGCCGAGCACATAATTCGTTACACCTGACTTGCGTTCTGTTTCTGTGAATTTGTTCTTAAAGAATGTGGTTGCCAGCGCAATGGCCAGCGGAGGAACCATCCCTCCCGCCATGACAGCCGCCATCATCAATCCGTTGGTATTGCCGCTGGATGTAAATACACCGATGGCAAAGGTATATGCTGCTTTGTTGAACGGACCGCCCATATCAATCGCCATCATTCCGCCGAGGATAATTCCCAGAATGACCATATTGCCTGTACCCAGATCGTTCAGAATATCGATAAGTCCTTCATTCAGCCAGCTGAAGACCGGATCAAACAGGTAGAACATAACGCCGCCGGTAATGAGCAGACTGAATACCGGATAGAGCAGAATCGGCTTTAAGCCGTCCAGGGTTTTGGGCAGACCGGCGAAAACCTTACGCAGCAGGATGACCACATACCCCGCAAGGAAACCTGCAGCAAGTCCGCCAAGGAATCCGGCATTGGAGTTCAAGGCCATATAACCGCCGACCATCCCGGGCATGAGCGCCGGACGGTCGCCGATGCTGAGAGCGATAAATCCGGCGAGAATCGGAATCAGGAAATGGAAGGCGCCATCTCCCCCGCCGATCGTCTGCAGCAGCTTCACAAGCGGATTATCTACACCTGCCACCTGTTCGAACAGGAAGGAGATCGCCAGCAGAATCCCCCCGCCGACTACGAATGGCAGCATATGTGAAATACCGTTCATCAGGTCCTTGTAGATCTTGCCACCGATGCTGGAGGAGTTCCCTGCTGGGGCATCCCCGCTGCTGCGGCCTTCACTGCGGTATATCGGCGCGTCTCCGTTCATTGCTTTGGTGATCAGCTCTTCAGATTTGCGGATGCCGTCGCTTACCGGTCTTTGCAGCACCGGCTTGCCGGCGAAACGGGCCATCTCCACATTTTTGTCGGCGGCGATGATGACACCGCTGGCCCGGCGGATTTCGTCCTCGGTCAGCACATTCTGTGCTCCTTCAGAACCGTTTGTCTCCACACGGATGTTGACGCCCATTTCCAGGGCCTTTTTCTTTAATGCATCCTCAGCCATAAAGGTATGGGCGATTCCTGTAGGGCACGCCGTGACCGCAACGACGAAGTTTGAAGAAGCCGGGTTGCCTGTAATTACGCGTTCAGGAGCCTGCTTTGTACTGCTTCCGGATTCATTTTCCTTTTCCTTGGCCTCCTGCTCTGCCTGTTTGGCATCGAACAAAGCGGATACTTCATCCGGGGTGGAAGCTTTCATCAACGCCTCGATGAATTCGCTTTCAATGAGCAACCTGGACAATGAAGCCAGTGTACGCAGGTGCATATTTCCAGCACCCTCCGGCGCGGCAATCATAAAGAACAACTGTGCCGGCTCCTCATCGAGTGAGGCAAAATCAACGCCCGCTGCACTTTTAGCAAACACAACCGTTGCCTCGTTGACAGCCCGGGTTTTGGCGTGAGGCATTGCAATGCCTCCGCCAATGCCGGTGCTGGACTGGGCTTCCCGAAGCAGGATCATTTCCTTGAACTGCACAGGATCATTAATGCGCCCGCTGCCTGCTAGACTGGCGATCAGTTCGTCGATCGCCGCTTCCTTGGTCGTGGCCTTGAGGTCCATAATCATCGTTTCTTTTATCATCAAGTCTGTAATTTTCATTTATTTCAACTCCCCTTCTTTTCTTGAACTGCCCGTTTACAACTGTGAAATTTCGATCAAGGGCTTGAGCTGCTCAATAAGTTCTCTGTCCGCCAGATCATCGGAGAATGCGGTTGCGCTGCCGGAAGCTACTCCTGCACGGAATGCCTGCAGTACATCTCCTGTCAAGGACAATGTGCCAACAAAACCAGCAATCATAGAGTCCCCCGCACCTACCGAATTCTTCACCTTGCCTGCCGGCGCGTTGGCGCGGAACAGGCTATTCTCTGAAATGAACAGAGCCCCCTCTCCCGCCATGGAGACCAGCACATGCTTCGCCCCGAGCTCCAGCAGCTTACGCCCGTAGGTGATAAGATCTTCCTTGCTGCTGATTTGAACCCCGAACAACTCTGCCAGCTCATGATGATTCGGCTTAACAAGCAGCGGTCCCAGAGGCAATGCCTGTTGCAATGCTTGTCCGGTCGTATCAATAACAAATTCGGCCCCGTGATGCTTGCATACGCCTATCAGCCTGTTATAGAAATCCTCACCGAGCGAAGGAGGAATGCTTCCGGACATTATAACGATGTCGCCCGCCTGCAGATTAGCAAGCTTCTGAAGCAGTGCCTCAGCTTCGTTATCCCTGATCACCGGACCCATTCCGTTAATCTCCGTCTCCTCTCCGGCTTTGAGCTTGATGTTAATCCGGGTATCATCCGAAACGGATACGAAATCACTCGCAATGCCTTCTTCATGCAGCCAATCTTCAATATAACGGCCGGTAAAGCCCCCAAGAAAGCCAATTGCCTTATTCTGGACGTTCAACTGGTTCAGAACACGCGAGACGTTGATCCCTTTACCGCCCGGCAGCTTCAAATCACGTTTCATCCGGTTCAGGCTGCCAAGCTTTACCTGGTCAACTTCCACGATATAGTCAATGGAAGGGTTAAGTGTCACTGTATATATCATGATTATCCCTCATTATTGTGGTTTTCTAGTTTTCAAACTAATGTATAGTCCATATCCATCATTTCAAGCTCACGGATAAAGCTCTCCGGCGTTTCCGAATCCAGAATGCAATGATCAATTTCCTGCAGATCCGCCACCTTACAAAAGGATACCTGCCCGACCTTGCTATGATCAGCCAGCAGAATGACCTGCTTGGCAACCGAGATCATTTTGCGTTTGGTGGCGGCTTCCAGCATATTCGGTGTGGTAATGCCTTCATGCACATCCAGCCCGTTCGTACCGAGAAACGCCTTATCCACCCGCACCATCTCCAGTGACCGCTCCGTCATCGGTCCCACAAAAGCAAGTGTATCCGGACGAAGCATACCGCCCGTGATGGATACTTCGATATTACGGCACTCCTTCAGCTCGTTTAGCGCCATGATAGAGTTAGTAATGACCTTAAGATTAGAGAAGGATTTCAGCTCCCTGGCAATCTGCAGGGTTGTTGTTCCTCCGTCAAGCAGGATTGCATCGCCGTCCTGGATCATCTCCACCGCTTTGCGGGCGATCCGCAGCTTCTCCTCGAGGAACCGGTCTTCCTTGTCCTGAAATACCGCTTCAAAGTTGACGCTCTGCAGGGAGACCGCCCCGCCATGCGTCCGTTTCAGCAGCCGTGCTTCCTCCAGCTCTTTAAGATCACGGCGGACCGTCGATTCGGATACGCCAAGCTGCTGGCTAAGCTCCTGCACCGAGCCCCTCGTGTGCTTCTCAACAAACTGCACGATGCTACGTTTTCTTTCCTCTTCAAACAGCATGACGGTTCACTCCTTAACGGAACAGCGTTACCTTCCGGCTTCTTTAGGATCTGAATTAACAATAATCCTTATACTCCATATTTTGATCGAATAGATTCCACTGCTCGATTTTGATTGAAATTGACTGTTTGTGATTACTTTTGCTTATTTATGATAATAACAGCGTTTTCATCATCTGTAAAGCTCCTTTTTCTTGATCATATCTGCTCAAAGCCGGCTGTCTGAAATATCCTCCCGAACGCCTATTTCATCTGCCCGGGGTGTTACATATTTATAATACATATGGGGAAAAGCGGGTGAACAGGAAATGGCCAATAACAAAAACAACTTTGGATATCGCAACCGCATGGGTGCCAGCAATCTGAATAATAATTCCGGTGCCAGCAATCCGGTAGAATCCGCGGAGCTAAGCGCTGAAGATTATGAAATTATCGCTGCCGGTCTAGCCGCGTTGGGAGAAGTATTCGCATTTTTGGCCCTCGTCAAAGCGAAGCAAGTGACCAAGGAAACCGGAGGCCAGGTAAATATCGACCCGCTTTTATTCATACAATCCAGAAAAAAAAAAGCGGCCCGACGGAAATCCCGTCCACCGCGTTAAAGCTTAATCTATGGCAAAAAGTTCTTTCGCATTAGGCAGACGCAAGAGGTATGGCCTGATGTTTTTCAAATATGGCGTTTATCTTCCTGCGATGTTCTTCATCCTTAAATGTGACAATCACAATAATATGCTCGAGGTGAGCATGTTTGGCATAGGCCTCCGCATCCTCCTTGGGAATTCCGATGCTAATCAGGCTGACGGTAAGACCGTCGATATCCAGATCAGCCCCAGCCAGCTTCTTCGCTGCAGGCCCCGCTGCCACCGCTGTGTCGGACAACATATCCAGCCCTACCCCCAGGCCTCTCGCTGTTCCGAACAAGCCTGCATTGCCTTCCCCGGCTTCGGGCTTGCCAATCCCTGTATCGTGGCTGATGACCGCCAGCGTATTTTTCTCCTTCGTCACAACCGAGATCTGCTTCGCTTTGACTCCGAGCTCCTGCACCGCCTCTATCGCCAGTATTGCATCGCTCCGGTGCCCGAATATTCCTACAACCAGCATAGTCATATGACATCCCTCCTGTTTAAGCGATATTAACCGCCACCTTTGCGGCTTGAACCGGCCGGCCGGTTGTCCTGGTTCCGGATAAACTTGAATCAAACTCTCGTATATCGGTTATAAAGATAGAATCGGGTTTAGATTTACCGCGATTTTAATGTACTATTAGTATATTGGTAGATCTACCAATGATCCTGATGCTGATACATACAGGCATTATTTAGAATGAAGGGGAGGCTGCTATGCTACAAAGCAAGTATTTTCGAACATGCCTAGCCATTATCGCCTTTCTGACGATTCTGTATCTGGGCTCCAAAGTTATTTTTCTGTTCACTCCTGTGGTGGCGATCCTGAATCTGCTGCTTGTGCCGATGATGCTGTCCGGATTCATGTATTACCTGCTGCGGCCGCTGGTCTCATTCCTGGAGCGCCATAAACTGGGACGCGGATTATCCATCCTGCTGATTTATCTTGTCGCTGTGGGACTATTCATCCTGTTCTGGGTGCTGGTCTGGCCGACACTTCGTGAACAGATTCAGAACTTTATTGACAATACCCCTTACCTGGTTCAGGGAATGCAGGATCAGTTCAACAAGCTGCAGAATGATCCTTCATTGTCAAGATTCTTCAAAGGGGATACCGACTTGGCCGCCCGGCTCTCGGAATATTTGAACGATGGGATTACCTGGGTCACCAACTCGATGACCAATCTTATCGGTGTCATTTCAAGCATTGTGGTCGTAATTGCCACTTTGCCGATTATTCTTTATTACATGCTGAAGGACGGACACAAGCTGTCCCCTATTCTGCAGAGCCTGATTCCGAGAAAGTACCGCAAGGAAGGCCAGGAAATGCTGAAGGATATCGACAGCGCACTCAGCGGTTTTATCGTGACCCGGGTTCTGCTCAATGTTGTGCTGGGAATTATGCTCTATATCGGCTTTCTGATTATTGGATTGCCCTATTCGCTCCTGCTCGCCGTAATTTCCATACCGCTTAATTTCATTCCTTATGTCGGCTCTCTGCTGGCAGCAATCCCTGTAGTCATTGTGGGATTCATTGATTCGCCATCCATGGCGATTTGGTCTTTGGTCATTATTGTAGTTGCCCAGCAAATTCAAGATAATGTGCTTTCTCCGATTATTTACGGCAAGTCGCTGGATGTTCACCCGCTCACGACGGTACTCCTTGTGCTGATCGGCGGAGATTTCTTCGGCATCATCGGTGTGCTGATTGCTCTTCCCGTATATATGATTATCAAAATCATATTTCTGCGAATCTATGAGATTATCGTCGCGGAACGTGTTGAAGAAGTTGAGGTCATCAAGGAAGAACAGCTATAACAGCTGCTAGTGAGGCTAACTTCTCGTAGAGGCCCCTGAAACAAAACCAAAAAACGGCTGCGCCACCCTTAATCGGGAGGGTGCAGCCGTTTCTTTATTGTCTTCCTCAGCCCCGAAGGGAGCGGACGACAAAGATGTGTGTGCCTTTCATCAGATTCTGCCCGTCCACCAGGGTTACCGAACCTTTGGTATGCGATGCTATGGTTGTATTAAAAGCAATCAGCTGATCACCTTTCCACACGGTTACTGCTGATTTGAAATAAACTGCGTTATCGAACTGCTGGCGCTCTCTCATGACATATCCAACGGAATGAAGAACCGGGGGCAAGGCTCTCTCTTTGGGAGCCAGAGCCTTAATGAACACAATGTCACGAAAAGGTACAGCAATTTCCTGATGGCCGATCACGGCCACCGAAGCGGCTGGATCCCATTTGCGCAGAACGCCCTTCATAATGGTGTAAGGCTCTTCCCCGCAATACATAATGACCGGTCTGCCAACCCAATGCTTCATTGCTCCACCCCCTTCGCTGTGTCCGTGCTACCTATACATTCGGTATGGACCAATCTATTCCTTTAAGACCATGTGACTCCAGATACTGATTGGCTCTGGAGAAGGGACGGCTGCCCAGAAAGCCGCGATGTGCCGAGAACGGACTCGGATGCGGTGACTGAATCACCATATGCCGGTCCCGGTCGATATAAGCCCCTTTTTGCTGAGCGTGGCTTCCCCATAGGATAAATACCATCGGCTCTGTCCGTTCATTCAGCTTCTCCATGATGGCATCAGTGAAAGTCTCCCAGCCTAGTCCCTTATGTGAATTGGGCTGGCCTTCGCGCACAGTCAGCACTGCGTTCAGCATGAGGACACCCTCTTCGGCCCAGTGCAGCAGTGATCCGTGGTTCGGAACCGGCAGCCCGGTATCCGTATGAAGCTCCGCATAAATATTGCGCAGCGAAGGCGGAATACGCACCCCGGGCTTCACTGAGAAGCTTAACCCGTGTGCTTGTCCCGCACCATGATAAGGGTCCTGTCCCAGAATGACCACCCGGGTCTTGCTGTAAGGTGTCAGCTTGAGCGCCGAGAACAACAGCTCTTTAGGCGGATAAACTGTATGTTGTTTATATTCACCCGCAAGCGTGTAGCGCAGTTCCTGAAAATAGGACTTTGTTGTTTCCTCCTGCAATACCTCATCCCAATCGTTGCCGAACATCCCCGTTCTCCTTCCGATCTTTCACGTAATCATTATTCATTACCTGTTATTACCCATAATATAAGGCTGGCTTACGCACTCCAGTGGCACGGCAGATCTAAAGCTGGGTTGCCAGGGCTATTTCCGCCCGTAATCCGCTTTGATCTCGCCCCACACTTTGGTCTGCCATTTCAGCAGCTTGTTGTCATAAGTGTTGCTCTGCAGCCACCGCTCGGCGCGGTCAATGAGTATCCAAATCTCCTCTGTAGAGGCATCTCTAGGCAGAGTCGTGGCCACCTTTTTCTGCTTGACCCATTTCATCGCGTTCACAGAATCACTGTAAACCGTCCTGCTGCTGCCCTCTTTCTTCAGCAAGGCCAGCGCATGAACAATTGCCAGAAATTCACCCAGATTATTCGTACCCTTCTTAATGGGTCCGCAGCTGAATATAATGTCGCCGGTCTGAGTGTCCACACCCTTGTATTCTACCGGTCCCGGATTGCCCCGTGTGCCGACATCAACGGATATACTGTCATAATCTATCTCTGCCGAGGTTTCTACACTGGCGCTCCGTCCCCGTGAGGCAGCCGGTTTCCCCTTTGAGCTACCGGAAGCGGATGATGCCCCCGTTCCCCAATTCCCCTTCCAGCCAGCCTTGTACGCTGCGTCTGCGGCAGCTCTGGATTCATAGGACTTGTATTTCGCTCCGGTGTAATGATCCGTCTGGGCTTGGCATTCTGCCCAAGTACCGTACACTCCCGGCTGTTTGCCTTCCCATACTACATAAAATTTCTGCTTAGCCATGGAACAGACCTTCCTTCGCGTAAAAATTCATCAGAAGAATATTGTAATCCAAACTGCGGCCATATTGAAGTCAAATTATAATCAGAGCCTGTTGCCGCTCAAAAATCTGCGGATATTTGGACAGACACAAGCTCATACTATACGAGAAATTTAATCGAGCACTTCAAGCGTAGTATCTATAATCCCTTGTAGTTTGTTCACATCCCTGGTTGTTTTGACCATTACCCTCAGTCCTACCAGCGCGTTGTGCAGATATGCCGCCAGATCCGCCGCCGGACGGCGTCTGGAGATTTCACCGCTTGCCTGGCCATCCAGCAGCAATCTCTCAATAAGCTGCTCTGTATCCAGGAACGCTTCGTTCACTCTGGCTGCTGCCTCGGGATCATGATAGGACAGCTCAACCGCAGTGTTCACAAGCAGGCAGCCCTTCGGGTCCATTTCTGCCATCTGAAGAATCAGTTCAAACAGTTGACGAATTGCCCCTTTTGCTGAGGCCGCTTCCTTCACCTGTTCTTCCATATTGGCTGAGGTATTCTGCACATACCGGTCTATAGCTTTCATATATAAAGTATGCTTGTCGCCAAAAGTATCATACATGCTGCGTTTATGAATTCCCATTCCGGTCACCAGATCCTGCATGGAGGTTTTCTCATAGCCCTGCTGCCAGAAAACATTCATTGCTTTGCCGAGTACAATGTCGACATCGAACTCTTTGCTTCTTGCCATCATCATGCTCCTCTCTGGGTCGATTTTACCATTTATAGAACGATCGGTAAATATAACACATAGTCTCACACACCATAAGGAGGTTCTTTAGATGAGAAAGATCGCAGGCCTGGCCGCAGTATTCGCTTTGACCCTACTCGTAGGATGCGGTAACTCGAACAACAATAATGCGGCAAATCCAGATGCGTCCGCAAACGGCAATACCAATGTTACGGAAACCACTGACGCTGTTACCTCAGCATCCGTAGTTAACAATGGAGAGGATTTCAAAAAAGCGATCAGCAAAGACGGCACCTGGATTGCCGCAACCTTGAATGACCTTACGTTCACCGAAGATCTCGTTGTGGACGGCCAGTTCATCAACAAGGAAGAACCTGCGCGCAAAATTGCCCTTTATACCCAGGATGCGGAGCACAACATCACTAACTCGTTCATACTGACTGCTCCCAAAATCACCATTAAGAGTGAAAATGCCCGGATTCAAGGTGGCACTTTTGTCGGGGATGTTTATGTGGAGGCGGACGGCTTCAGCGTTGTGAATGCCACCATCAAGGGCAACGTCTATTTCGCGAATGATCAATATCAATCCACCTTCGACTCATCAGATCAGGGCATTGTATCCGGCGTCACAGAAGTGAAGAAATAAACCGAGGGAGCCCTATTCCCGGCAATCACGATATCCGCAGCCTTGCTGAATGCTCTCTCCGGCGGACTGTGGAGTTATGTCATGGGAATGGCCGCAAAACGGACTAATTTCCGTCCGATCGCAAGGGGTGTCCCAAAAGCCGTGAAATGGCTGCTTGGGACACCCCTCGTTTTTTGAGCAGGATTAACGTGAGCACTTGGGTGGACGTTCCTTCTCTCACTCAGTCATATCCGCCCACCGCTTCAGGCAGCTCCAGATATTCCGCTTTTGTCTTGACGAGTTCAAAGATATAGCTTCTTATTTCCTTTAGCTTTTTGGCATCTTCGGTGACCTCGCATTTTTCCTCGGACCATTCCAGTGTTTGCTCTTCTCCATTCAGCCTTATCTGCCAATGCTCTTCATCATAGGGTGTCTGATTGCAGTTTTGCCTCGCCGGTTCCGGTTCCAGCTTCAGCTCACCCATTACATCAATATCCCGCAGGCGGGTATAGATGTCCGCCATTTCGCTCCCGGTAAACGTCAGATCCGCAGTTGCCTCACCTTGGGTCACCAAATCCTTGGTTACGGTGCCTTCAAAGGTATTAATTTCATTCTTCCCGGTAATTCCAAAACGGACGGAGAAGGCAAAATCCTCCGGCATCACTTCAGGCATAAGGTGGCCAGGCCTCTGCAGTAGAGCTGCAGACTGTGTAGTACTTCCGTTTCCTCCATCCGTGCTTTCACACCCTGCAAGCAGCAGAACCAGCAGCAGCGGCAGACAGGCCAGCAGCTTAAACATCTTCATTTCCTCCTTTGGCGGTTTCGCGCGCTTGCTCCATTTCTTTCTAAACGATGATAACACTCCAATATGTTGCAGATAGGCTGCCGAAAACTAGAAAAAGATACCATCCTCGTGGGATCGTATCTTTGAAATTGCTGTACTCAGAGAACTCTTGCTCATTTTACGATGGAATATACATTTGTGTCATGCGTCTTGCCGTCCTGGACCATATAGTTTCTTAATAGCCCCTCTTGCTGAAACCCCTGTTTAACCAGCAGCGCTTTAGAGGTTTCATTTCCAGTGAATACTACAGCGCCGATCCGGGTCAGCTCCATTCTTTCGAAGCCATAAGCTAGAACCCTGGACACCGCTTCCGCGGCATAACCTTTGCGCCAAAAATCCGGATTGAGCTCATAGCCAATTTCGGCCCGTTGGTGCTTTGGTGACCAGGCGTTAAACCCGATTGTCCCGATAAGCCCTTTGCTGCCCTTAAGCTCAATGCCCCACCGGATACCTCGCTTAACCCGGAAGCTGTCTGCGAAGAAATCAACATATTCCCCCGCCTGTGCAAGTGTCGTAAGCGGCTCCTGCCCATAGTAGCGCATGACCTCGCTGCTGGAAAAGCAGGCGAAGATCCCCTCGGCATCCTCTGCTGTAATTTCTCTTAATCTAAGCCTGTCCGTCTCCAATACAGGAAATTCAAAATACTCACGATTCATAGCAGAGGGAAGCTGACGATTCCAGCACGCCTGCAATGTAACCGGACACCTCAAGATGATAAGGATGCACCAGATAAGCCTCCATGTCCGCCATTGATGCATACTGAACGATTAGCATAAGATCATACGTGCCGCTTCGGACATCAACCTCCACTTTCAGATCGCGGATATACTCTATTCTCTCGCGCATGCCAAGCAATACCTCTCTTGTCTTGGCTATGCTGCCCGGACTGCTGTCCTTCAGCTTGATTAATAAATTGTTGATAATCACAGCCCGATATCCCCCTTCTCCTGCTTCTCCTGCTTCTCCAGCTGCAGCATGGCCGTAGCAGCTTCGCGTCCGTTCACCAGCAGCGTTATCCGGTGTTCTCCCGGATAATGGCGGCGGGTCGTCAAATCACCCCAGCGGTGTGTCCGTGTGGCCTTTAAAGTACTGCCGCCGGGCACTGTTTTATCAGACAGGAGAAATAATTTGCGTGATGTCTTTCCTCCGGCTTTCACAAAATCAATGCCATATTCAATCCGGATCCGCACAGGGCCGCCTTGAGCAATATCAAGGCTGTATCGCAGTTCGCAGCTTCCCCCAATCTGCACGATAGCCGGATCGACGGAAAGCGAGGCATCGGCAACAAGCGGTGTGTCCTCCGCTTCAGCCGCATATCCAAACAGTTCCATAATTTCCGGGACCGCCTTGCGGATCAGCGAACGGCAGGCATGCCGCACAATCCAGTCCGTGTACTCATTCTCACCTTTCCAGCGCTGAGCAATCCCGATGACAACATCAGGATGATCCTTCGCGATATCGTTCAAATTGTTGGCCACACTCTTGCGCACATACAGTGACGGGTCAGCCTTCAGCCGTTCCAGCACCGGCAGCACCGGAGCCGGATCACGCTTGAACATCGGCAGCGCCTGTCCCCACGGCAGACGTGGCCGGCTACCCTCACTGGCCAGCCGCCGCACATGCTCGCTGGAATGGCCGGACCAGCGCAGCATCTGCGCCATCATCCGCTGCGGCTCGCGCAGCAGGAAGGGACGAACGGCAAATTCCGCCGACGATCCTCTTGTGAACCGCTCCAGTGCCGCCATCGACCGTTCCCAGTGTTCCTCCGCCTGCCCGTACACCTCGACAAAGTCGGGGAAGATCAGGTACGGAAAACCTACACATTGCTCATCTATCGCATACAGAATATCCAAGGCGTCCTCATACCCCGGGGGCAAAAAAGACCCAAGCGTCTCTGTAATCCGCCGCATCCGTCCCTTAAGCTCCAGTTCCTCCCAAGGCGCCTTCATCGCCGACTGGACGAAGCCTTCCAGATCGAACAGCCCGTATACGGCTTTAATCTTTCCGCCGAGGCCACGCAGAAAGTCCTCGTTGTACATTGCTTTTAATGGTTCAGCCATACGTTAGTCTCCTCCTGCTGTTTCATTCAGACTTTCTGTCAGGAAAGCGTAGCATAACGAACCAGACAGCCTTATGTCATATTCATTTCATTTAAGTGTCAAAAGAACGCCTCTGGATACCTCAGCTCACCTTTAATGTCCCCCAGCTGGCCTTCCTGTAACTCATACACCTGGAATACCTCGTCCGGCACCTCAAATTGCTTCAGCTCCAGCCCAAATGCACGTGCTGGTGTAAAGCCGAATTTGGGATAATAGGAGGGATGGCCGATCAGCAGCACAAGCCCATACCCCAGCGCCTTGCAGCGGCTGAGCCCCTCCTCGATGAGCTGTCTTCCCACGCCTTTTCCCTGATAATCGGGATGTACAGCTATAGGGGCAAGAGCAATAACGTTATGGGCTGCAGTACCATCGGTAACCTTGGCTCCGCTTAACAAAATATGGCCGATGACCGTCTCATCCTCCTCAGCCACAATGGAAAGCTCAGGAATGAAGTCTTCGGACTCTCTTATTCTTTCAATCAGCCTCGATTCATCCTCACGGTTTCCAAAAGCCCGGTAATTTA
Organism: Paenibacillus sp. FSL H3-0321; assembly: GCF_038002865.1. Lineage (NCBI taxonomy): Bacteria > Bacillati > Bacillota > Bacilli > Caryophanales > Paenibacillaceae > Paenibacillus > Paenibacillus sp. FSL H3-0321. Next base: position 1,815,754 of record NZ_JBBODH010000001.1, read on the forward strand.
GATCAAATACTTCTTGGTAATCATCCGCTGTTTCTGTTCTTAAGTGCAAATCTTCCATCCCCTTTCGATATTGCTTTGCTTGCTTTAATTGATCAGCACTTCTATCTCTTCTATGCTTTTTTTCGCTCTGCTGTTCAGCCCACGCTTATCCTTAAGTCCAAGCGACTGCAGTTCATGTCCGGGATCTATGACCAGCGGCTCTGCAATCACAGACTCAAGCAATTGAACCGCTGTGCGGCAAGCGCTGAACAAAAGATCGCGGGGAATGCCCCCTTTGTTCGAGCGGATGATTCCCACCAGACTTTCGGCATACATCAGCCGGACGATGCTGTCGGCGCTGAGCAGGTTGCGGGCAGCGAAGGAAGCTGTATTTTCTACGATAACAGGAGCCTGGAACTGTCTGGAAAGTGCATCCAGTGCGGACACCGCCTCCCAATCACGGATCGACAATTGCTGCAAATAACCGGTTACCATCTCCTGAAACCATTGCAGCTCCATTTCCCTTGGGATTTCATATTTCTTGTACTGCTCCAGTACACCTTCACGGTGCATCTGCACAAAGCTGCCCAAATACCGGGCAAAACATTCTTTTGCTTGCTGTGTCAGGTCATTCATGAGGGTTCCACCTTGTTCTGTAGATTGTATTTAATAAGGATTATAAGGCTCAATATGCTTAAGACTGGACTCACGGATTCCCGACTTCCGGCCTTTAAGACTGATCTCATGGCTGAACTGCATTACTTCATTATGGGCAAAATAAGTATACTCCACCTCAGGCTCATCGCTAAAACTCACTACGGCAAAAAAAGGCGGTGCTTTGATTCCCCAAACCCCTTTTACCGAAGATATCGTTTCATCGCTGTAACCCTTCTCTTCGATCAGATAGGCCTTTACCCTATGAGAAAAGATGAATTTGTTGACTTGCACGTATATTACAGCAGTCAAAATAATTAGCAGAATCAGCACAACAAGCGCTCTGTAAGCGAATTTCCTCATAGGCCTCACTAGAAAGCCACCTGCCTCCCTGCATAACCACAGTTTTATTTTCGCAAATATTACAAATTAAATCCTATTTTCAAAAGTCACAGCCTGTCGTAAAATGATTGAAATGACTTTATGGAACGATTAAAATTCGAGCCGATAAACGGAGGGACGGGACTATGCCGCAAACACTTATTAAAAATGCCGATTTTTTTGTTGCTGCCTTGTCGCAGACCTTTGTGTCCGCGCTGCAGCTTGACCCCGATGGAATGTACTCCCAGGTAGGCTTCGGGATTGTTGAGAAATTCTCCGAAGAGTATGTACGCTTAAAAAGATTCGACGGCTCCATCTCGCACTATGACAGGGATATTACGAAGTTTCAGCATAACAAGGCCTAACGCACCGCACATAAGCTTTATTTTAATTTCCCCTTTTCAGGGCAATTCCCCTGCTTTTTCTAGATTTAGTATTGAAAGCAGGGTCCCTAAAAGTTCGCAGCAGGTACGTTTACCCGTAAACGGACTCAGGAGACGCTAAGGAGAGTAAAACCCCTGTTTATTCTCTTTTGCGGACTCAGATGCACTTATCTGCGCTGCATTCTATCTAAAAATGGCTACCAGGGAGAAATAACTGCGCTGGAGTCCGTTGTCCTACTGTAACAGGCTAAAAGCCCCAAATAGGTGCATCTCGGTCCGTTCGTGCTCAGAGCCAGCAGTTTGAAGACAAGCCCTAGTAAAACAAAAAAAGCGGACACTTAAATTGACCCGGTGTCCACTTTTTTATGCCCTTGCAGCGGGCTAACTTATCCCTGCATTTGTTCCAGCTCATAGTAGGCTCCCCGGCGGCTCATCACATAAACAATTGTTCAAAATCGGGCAGGGAATTACACTTTCCAAAAATCCGTACCGGCAAAAACCTGCTCTTTGCCCGGCGCCTCTTCCCCCATGTCCGGCAAAATAGCCCAGCCTACACGCTGTTTTCTCAAAGGGTCATTCTTCGCCAAACCGTATTCGCGGTACCGGACGGTCTCTTCATTGGCCGGTTCCTCCCAGTTATCCCAACCGCACGGATGAATATGCCCGCCCATGAGGCAATTCACCATCTCCGTCTTGGCATAGCCGCGCCAGGGACGGCCCAAATACACTTCATCCACATTCGGGGCAGCTGTCAGGTAACAATCCTTGAACAGGTAACCGTATGGCTGGCCCGGCGGTGTGGAGCCTGCCGTGATGTAGCCAGGACCATCATTGTAGTGCCGCAGGCTGCGGATTTCGCAATGCTCGAAATAAGCCGTCGCACCGCCAAAAATAAAATCTACCGTACCTTCTATGTAACAATGGGTGTACAGCTGGCGGTAATGGTTATGCCGCTCTTTGAGGGGGATTCCTCCGAAAGCTCCCCCCTGTTTGTTCGCCGGAGGCAGCGGGCCAGTAAACAGGGTATCCTGGTGCCCCTTTAAGATACAGTTGCGGAAGACCGTTTCGTCGCAATGTGCATATACTGCAAGCGCTTGCCCGATTTTAGTGCCTTGCCCGGCCGTGTTGGATAGGGTCAGGTTTTCCAGCACCAGCCTGCTCCCACCCAGAAACAAGGTCGGAGTGGCAAAGGTGCCCTGTTCCTCTCCAGTCTCATCTTTCTGCCTTGCGTAACGGTTGTTGGTAATCTCAACTTGTCCGATGCCCCTGATCGTCAGGTCCGAACGATAGATCCGCACAGCCTCCTCATAAATACCAGCCAGAATATACAACGTCTCCGCTTTACCTGAAGGCAGCCGTTCAAGCGCATCAACCGCCTCCTGGATCGAATGAAAATCGCAAAAGCCCTCTTTGCCCACCAGCATTTCATTTTCCTCCTCTTCCGTCCCATGCAAATAAATTATAGCTCCCGGAAGCGTGTTCTGCCAGTATAAATTTTAACGTGTGCATTTCATAAATCGCTTGACTTGATCCCGTTCAGGAACTACACTGGAATCGTTAACAATTCTATTTCCCGGAGAGATATTATGATTACTATCAAAGATATTGCACGTGTTGCCGGCGTTTCCCATACCACCGTTTCCAGAGCACTAAACGGCAGCCCGCTAATCAAGAAAGTAACCCGGGACAAGATCGAGAAAATCGCCGCGGAAATGAATTATGTGCCGAACTACAGCGCCAAAAGCCTGGTCACCAAACGGTCCTTTACCATCGGGCTGTTCTTCTCCAGTATTGATCAGGGAACATCGTCCAGCTTTCTGGTCGACGTCATTAAAGGGATCAGCCATGTGCTGGATGAGAACTTTAACCTGACTGTAAACGGAATTGACGGCGTTCACAATTACGCCAACATTCAGCCGCAACGCTTTGACGGTATTCTGGTCATGAGCCAGAGCGACGAGGATAACGCTTTTATCTACCATGTCAAAACAATGGGCATCCCGCTTGTGGTGCTGAACCGCCAATTGGAGGATCCCGGCATTATGAACGTTGTAGCCAATGACCGCGAAGGTGTGAAGGAAGCGATCGATTATGCCGTAACACAAGGGCATCAGCGTTTTGCAATTATTGAAGGCAAACCCGGCTTCAAGTCCTCAACCGAGCGTAAACAGGGCTTCATAGATAGCCTGATCGCCCACCAGCTTCAGCTGAATTCAAGTTATTTTGCAGCCGGTGATTACAGCATTGAAAGCGGATATGCCGCAATGACAACGCTGCTTGAGTTGCCTGATCCGCCTACGGCCGTCTTTTGCTCCAATGACGATATGGCTATCGGCGCCATGAATGCCTGCTATGCCCGAAAGATCAGCATTCCGCAACAGATTTCACTCATCGGCTTCGACGATATTATGTTCGCCCGCTACACGAATCCGGCATTGACTACGGTCCGCAAGCCTATTGCCGATATCAGTGAGCTCGGCACCAAGATGCTGATTCAGCTCCTGCAGCAGCCGGAGACCAAACCCCAGCAGTTGTTCGTCAAGACTTCGCTGGTCGTACGGGACACGGTCGCAGAAATTTAGGGATGTGGAAGGATCTGCCCGCCCCTGCCCTGCCGGTCCAATGCGCTCCGGCAGAGCAATTACCGGGTCCCTGGTATTGTTTAAAAAAGAGCCTCTCTTTTTTAAAATAAAATGTTAACGTGTGCATATAACTATTTGAACTCAAAGGAGATCAAACCAATGTCGACAAACCGTTTATCCCGAAGCACTCATCCCCATCTGCCCCTGCATCCCGAACGGATGATTCAGTTCGGTGAAGGCAACTTTATGCGCGCCTTCGTAGACTGGCAGCTGCAGCAAATGAACAATCAAGGACTGTTTAACGGAAGTGCAGTGCTGGTTCAGCCGATTGAGCAGGGTCTTGGCGGGCTGATGGCCGCCCAGGATAACCTGTACACTGTACTGCTAAACGGAATCATGCAGCAGCAGCCTGTGAATTCACGCGAGATCATCTCCAGCGTCAGCCGGGTGATTAATCCCTATACCGATTATGAAGCTTATCTCGCTCTGGCTGAGGACGATGGGCTGGAATTCATCACTTCCAACACCACTGAAGCCGGGATTGCCTATCATCCGGGCGACCTCGCGGACGGTACACCGCCGAAGAGTTTCCCGGCCAAGCTGACAGCGCTTCTGCACCGGCGTTTTCAACTGGGCAAAAAAGGCTTCGTCATCATCCCTTGTGAGCTGATCGACCGCAACGGCGAGAAATTGCGGCAAATTGTGCAGCAGTACGCTGCGGAATGGAACCTGGGTGAAGCCTTCCTGCAATGGCTGGAACAGGAGAATACGTTCTGCTGCAGTCTGGTAGACCGGATTGTACCAGGGTATCCCCGCGATAAAGCCGCGGAGCTGGAGGCTGAACTTGGTTATCTCGACAACCTGATGGTGACCGCTGAACCGTTTCTATTCTGGGTCATTGAAGGCCCGGCATGGCTTGCAGAGAAGCTGCCGCTGGCGGAAGCCGGACTGAATGTCGTGGTGACAGATGATATGACACCTTACCGTGAGCGGAAGGTTCATCTGCTGAATGGCCCTCATACGGCGATGGTGCCACTGGGCATGATGGCCGGCCTTGAGACGGTTGAGGATGTGATGAATGACGAAACGTTCTCCCGGTTTGTTCAGGAATTAATAGCGGAAGAACTGATCCCGATGCTGGATCTGCCGAAAGAGGAGCTTCTGCCTTATGCTGACGCTGTGCAGGAGCGGTTCAAAAACCCTTATATCCGTCATGAGCTTACATCCATTTCCCTGAACAGCATCTCCAAATTCAAAACCCGGCTGCTCCCTGTGCTGCTAAAGTTCCAGCAGGAGCGCGGCAAGCTGCCGGAGCTGATTACCCTCTCCTTTGCCGGCCTGCTGCTCAGCTACCGTGGAGACCTTGTGGCGCGTCAGGATAGTCCGGAAATGCTGGCCATTTTTGATGAAGCGTGGAGCAATCCTGCCAACTTCGTACAGGCGATATTGAAGGACGAGAGCCTGTGGGGCGAAGATTTATCGCTGGTGCCGGGCCTGGCAGAGGTGCTTGCGTCCCATCTGCAGAAGCTGGAAAGCTCGGACAGCCGGGCTGCACTGGAGCAGTTTGTAAGCTGAGACTTCCACAGTTGGCAGGTAAATAAACGATAGGCGGACTAACAAGCACAGCTTCTTCTAAAGGTTCCAAAGCAAGCTTTAGAAGAAGGTGATCAAGGAAGTTAATGAAATCACCACACTTTTAGGAGGGACAGCATGAAGCGTCTAATGAAAATGAATCCCCGGGATACGGTAGCTGTGGCGCTGCGCCCCATTTCCGCAGGAGAAGAGCTTGTTTTTGAAGGAATGACTCTTAAGGCAATCCAGGACATCCCGCAGGGTCATAAAATGGCGTTGACCAGCTTTGCGGCGGATGACGTTATTACGAAATATGGTTATCCTATCGGCCACGCGGTTGCTCCGATTCAAGCAGGCGAATGGATTCACACGCATAACATCAAGACGAATCTGGCGGGTGAAGAGGAATATGAATATGTGCCCGATCTTCATCCGGTCACTTACCCTTCCCGTGACTTGACCTTTCAGGGCTACCGCCGGGCAAACGGCAAGGTCGGCATCCGCAATGATCTGTTTATTATTCCCACAGTAGGCTGTGTGAACGGTATCGCCGAGCAAATGCTGCAGGAATTCAAGGCTGAACATCCGGATATGGGGACCTTCGACAACTTTACCGTGCTTAAGCATCCTTACGGCTGCTCCCAGCTTGGCGATGACCACCGGATGACCCGCAGCATTCTGCTGGATGCCGTGAATCATCCCAATGCCGGGGGGGTGCTCGTCTTCGGTCTTGGCTGCGAGAACAACATCGTCTCCGAGTTCCGCAGTATGCTGGGTGATTATGACGAGAAGCGGGTCAAGTTCCTCGTCGCCCAGGAGGTGGGTAATGAAGTGGAAGCAGGTCTCACGCTGCTGGAGGAGCTGTATGAAGCAGCTAAGGAGGATGCCCGTGAGACGGTTCCGCTCAGCGAGCTGAACATCGGGCTGAAATGCGGCGGCTCCGACGGATTCTCAGGTATTACCGCCAACCCGCTGCTGGGCGCTTTTTCCGATTTCATTATCTCCCAGGGCGGCACCTCGGTACTGACCGAAGTGCCTGAAATGTTCGGAGCTGAGAAAATGCTGATGGCCCGTGCGGAAAGCCGTGCGGTCTATGAAGATATCGTATCCCTGATCAATAACTTCAAGCAATATTTCCTCTCTTACGGGGAACCGGTCTATGAGAACCCTTCTCCCGGCAACAAAGCCGGAGGCATCAGCACGTTGGAAGACAAATCGCTGGGCTGTACCCAGAAGGCAGGAACCTCCCCTGTGGTGGATGTGCTGCAATACGGTGTAAAGCTGCGCAAAAAAGGGCTCAGCCTCCTGCAGGCGCCGGGCAACGACCTGGTGGCCGCATCTGCGCTAGCCGCATCAGACTGCCAGCTGGTATTGTTCACAACAGGCAGAGGAACCCCGTTCGGAAGCTTTGTGCCTACGGTTAAGGTGGCAACCAACAATGAGCTTTTTGCCAAAAAAGGCCATTGGATGGATTTCAACGCCGGTCCGCTGCTGGAGGTTCCGATGGCCGATGTGCTTGAGGAGTTTATCGCCTATATTATCGATGTTGCCAGCGGTCAAAAAACACGGAATGAGCAAAACGAAGTGCGCGAGCTGGCTATTTTCAAAACTGGAGTCACGCTATAATACCCTATTTCCATTCCAAATCCATGCAAAGGGAGCGTCATTATGTTTTTAAACGATGATTTTCTATTAACAACCGATACCGCACGGCTTCTGTTCCATCAACATGCCAAAGCTATGCCCATTATTGATTACCACTGCCATCTCGATCCAAAAGAAATTTATGAAGACCGTGCATTCAGCAACCTGACCGAGGCCTGGCTCTACGGAGATCATTACAAATGGCGGCTGATGCGTGCCAACGGGGTTCCGGAATCGCATATTACCGGAGATGCCTCGGATTATGACAAGTTTCTGGCCTGGGCCCGGACCGTACCGCAAGCCGTAGGCAACCCGCTGTACAGCTGGACTCACCTGGAGCTGCGCCGTTTTTTCGGTATCCATGAGCTGCTCAACGAAACGTCTGCTCCGGCCATCTGGGAAGAAGTCAACCGCAAGCTGGCGGAACCGGCCTTCTCGCGCCGCGGACTGATCCGCAGCTCCAGAGTCAAGACCATCTGCACTACAGATGATCCGGCTGATACGCTGGAGTACCACCGGCTGTTAAAAGAATCGGAGACGGCCTTCAAGGTATTCCCTACCTTCCGTCCCGACAAGGCGCTGAACATTGACGCCGAAGGATTCCCGGCCTGGATCAAGCGGCTGGAAGAAGCATCCGGCTTAAACGTGGTGTCGTATGCTTCGCTGCTGGACGCACTGAGAAACCGCGTGGAATTCTTCCATGAGAACGGCTGCCGCCTGTCCGACCATGCGCTGGATGTGCTGCGCTACCGTGCAGGTGAACCTGCTGATGCCGAAGCCATCTTCGCCAAACGGCTGGAGGGCGGAATCCTCTCACCGGAGGAAATCACACTCTACCGCACGGAGCTGCTGTCGGCTCTAATCGGGTTCTATCACGATAAAGGCTGGACGATGCAGCTGCATCTGCACGCCTTCCGCAACAACAATACACCAATGTTCCGGAAGCTGGGACCGGATACCGGTTATGACGGCCTGAATGACCTGCCGCTGACCGAAGCGTTGTCTAAGCTGCTCGACCGCGCAGAATGCGGGACCGGCCTGCCGAAGACGATTCTTTATTCGCTGAATCCGGGCGATTATCCCGCCCTGCTGGCCTTGATGGGCTGCTATCAAAAGGACACACCGGGCAAACTCCAGCTTGGCTCCGGCTGGTGGTACAACGACACCCGCAGCGGAATGCGCGAGCAGCTGACACTGCTTGCGGACAACAGCCTGCTGGGCAATTTTGTCGGCATGCTGACAGATTCCCGCAGCTTCCTCTCCTACACCCGCCACGAATATTTCCGCCGTGTGCTGTGCGGGCTGATCGGTGAACTGGCCGAGCGCGGTGAAGCGCCGGATGACGAAGTGCTGCTGGGTCAACTGGTGGAGAATATCGCGTATAACAACGCCGCCGGATTCTTCGGTTTTCCAGCCGGAGAATAAAGAAAGCAGGAGCGATCAGCTCTGCAAGAGCTGGCGCAAAAACATTAATATGTAATGAAGGAGAATACTTCATGCCGACACTATATATCGCCGGTGACTCCACCGCAGCGCAGAAAGGTGCGGACCAGAAGCCGATGACCGGCTGGGGAGAATATCTTCAGGGCTATTTCGGCCCGGAAATCACCGTGGACAACCGCGCAATTAACGGACGGAGCACCAAATCATATCTCGAGCAAGGACGGCTCGCGGATATTGAACAGGATTTCCAGCCCGGTGATTATCTGCTGATCCAGTTTGGCCACAATGACGAGAAGCAGGAGGATCCGGCCCGCTATACCGATCCCGGCAAGGACTACCGCCTCAATCTGATCACGTTTATTGATTCGGCCCGCAGCCGCGGCGGTTTCCCTGTCCTGCTGACCTCTGTCAGCCGCCGCCGCTTCACTCCGCAGGGCGATCCCGATCCGCTGGCGGTGGGAGCTTACCCGCAGGCGATGCGTGAAGTGGCGGAGCTTACCGGCACACCGCTGCTTGATATCTTCGCTTCTTCCCAGCAGCTCTACCGGAAGCTCGGTATCGAGGGGTCCAGGCATTTATTTATGCATCTGCCCAAGAACGGGCATCCCAATTATCCGGAAGGGATTACGGATGATACCCATTTCTCTAATGAAGGGGCCAAACAAGTGGCAGAGCTGGTAGCAGAAGCAATCCGCCATTCTGCAGACTTGTCTACTCTTATTCAACACATGCATCCATTGCAACAGAACAGGATTTAACTAAGAAAAGGGGAGGTACCCTATGTCCGCACCGCTTCATCTTGGCATCCGCGCCCATGATTTTGCCCGGCTTCCTTTGCCGGAGCTGATCGCCAAGCTGGATCAATACCGCTTTAAGCATATTCAGTTTGCGGTACGCAAATCTTTTCCCGAAAGCGTCCCCTCTCTGGCGGCATTAAGCCCGGGAACAGCGGCCTACTTTGGCGAAGCGTTCCGGCAAGCCGGGGTCCGGATCGCCGTTCTCGGCTGCTATGTAAATATCATTGATCCCGATCCCGGCAAAAGAGCGCAGGCGTTAAATGATTTCAGCACCCATCTTCGCCTGGCACGTGATTTCGGAGCCAGCCTGGTAGGTACGGAAACAGGAAGCGTAGGCAAGGGCTATACAACGGATAACTTTACGGAGGAAGCCTTCCAGGAGGTAGTCGTTTCGGTCAAGGCCATGGTGGCGGAAGCGGAACGTTTCGGCGTAACGGTAGGCATTGAGGCAGGCCAGAATCATCCCCTGCACTCTGCGAAGCTGACGAGGCGGCTGCTGGATCTGATTCCCTCCAATAATCTGCAGATCATTCTGGACTGCGCGAACCTGATGTCGCCCGATAATTACCAGCAGCAGGAAGCGGTCATTACCGAAGCACTTGAGCTGCTTGGGGACAGAATCGCAGTGATCCATCTGAAGGATTTCACGGTCCAGGACGGCCAAATCGTCATTGTTCCTGTCGGTCAGGGACAGCTTAGTTTTGCTCCTGTCCTCCGGTACATGAAATATACACGCCCGCACATTCAGGGCCTCCTGGAGAGCACTACCGAACCGTATCTGCGGGAAAGTGTAGATTTCCTGCAGCGGTTATACAGCGAAGTCTAGCGAAACGCTGCATTTCTTTGGATGATACAAACACATTTCAGGACCGCTTTACCGTGTCTAATATGGCGGATGATTCCAGAACATGCACTCTGAAATCATCCAGAGCTGCTGTTGAATGCCCGGGCTCTCTGGAGTTCCGGGCATTTTTATGTAGCGACGTACGGTTCGATTTTAACCAATGCTGCTGTGACTCCCCTTCCCCGCCCCGCTGCGCGTAATCTATAACTCATGAAACTGCCGCTTGTTACTGATGGGGAATCATGGGTACAATTATTAGAAACGCGTTATTATAAAAAGGATAGGTGAAACCAATGCATAATTATGGATTCGCGCGGGTGGCTGCCGCTTCCCCGGAATTGCGGGTGGCTGACTGCGAGTTTAATGCAGCACAAATTATTGAGGTTATCAAGCAGGCGGACGAGGAACAGGTAGAGTATCTGGTGCTGCCCGAGCTTTGCATCACCGGTTATACCTGTGCAGATTTATTCCTGCAGCCCGCACTGCTGGATGCGGCTCTGAAGAGCCTACATAGCATTGCCGCCGCAAGTGCCGGACTTCACATGGTAGTCATTGCCGGACTGCCCATTGCCATTAAGGGACGGCTGTTCAACTGTGCCGCCGTCATCCAGCAGGGAAACATTTTGGGCATTGTGCCCAAAACCTGTATTCCCGGCTACAGTGAGTTCTATGAACCGCGCTGGTTTGCAGGTGCCGAAGAGCTTGAAATCACAGAGCTGCGTCTCGGGGAAATCACCGTTCCCATCGGCAATGATCTTATCTTCGCATGTGAAGCGAACAGCAATTTATCCTTTGGCGTTGAAATCTGTGAGGACTTGTGGGTTCCCGTTCCACCGAGTAGTCTGTTAGCCCAAGCCGGCGCTGTGCTGCTGTTTAACCCTTCAGCCAGCAACGAGCTGGTAGGCAAAGCAGACTACCGCCGTCAGCTTGTCTCCAGCCAGTCCGCCTCCTGCGTGGCAGGTTATGTCTACGCCGGCTGCAATGCCGGCGAATCCACAACCGATGTCGTATTCGGCGGCCATTCCCTGATCGCCGAGAACGGGCTGACACTTGCGGAATCGGAGCGTTTTACCCATGAGAGCCGGATCATCATCGCCGATATCGACATCCCGAAAATCCAGTATTCCCGCGCGGTCATGGGTACCTTCCGCGCCGGAAAGGGCGGCCGCAATTATCGTGAGGTGCTGTATGCGGAGCCTGCCCTCCTTAACAGTGAACGGAAACTCGTTCGTACCGTCGGCGTTAATCCTTTTGTTCCCGGCAATCCGCTTCAGCGCGACGAACGCTGCCGTGAGATCCTCTCCATCCAGACTTCCGGCCTGATGAAAAGAATCCGCCATATCGGCACCAAGCAGGCCGTTATCGGCATTTCCGGCGGCCTGGACAGCACGCTTGCGCTGCTGGTGGCCGTACGGGCCATGGAGCTGCTCGGCCGCCCGGCAAGCGACGTGCTCGCCGTTACGATGCCGGGCTTCGGCACAACGAACCGGACCTACGACAATGCCGTCGGCCTGATCAAAGCGCTGGGAGCTTCACTTAAGGTTGTCGATATCAAGGCTGCCTGTCTGCAGCACTTCGAGGACATCGGCCATGACAAGGATGTTCATGACTTGACCTACGAAAATGTACAAGCCAGAGAACGGACACAAATCCTGATGGATTTGGCCAACAAAAATGGCGGCATTGTCATCGGCACCGGCGACTTGTCCGAGCTGGCGCTTGGATGGTGTACCTATAACGGGGACCATATGTCCATGTACAGTGTCAATTCAGGCATTCCGAAGACACTGATCCAGTACGTCGTCGCCTGGTATGCGGATCACGAAGCGGACGAGACGGTGAACAAACTGCTCTACAGCGTTATTGAAACGGGGATCAGCCCAGAGCTGCTGCCGCCTTCGAAGACAGGGGAAATTGTCCAATTGACCGAAAATATACTCGGTCCTTATGTTGTGCATGATTTCTTCCTCTATTATATGCTCCGCACCGGCGCTTCCCCCGGCAAAATCCTGTACCTCGCCCAACATGCCTTTGGCGATGGATATACCCGGGAACAGCTGGTCGGGTGGCTGAAAGTATTCATCACCCGTTTCTTCACCCAACAGTTCAAACGCTCCTGCCTGCCGGACGGCCCGAAGGTCGGGACCGTCAGTCTTTCACCGCGCGGCGACTGGCGGATGCCAAGCGACGCTTCCGCCGCGCTCTGGCTGCGGGAAGTCGAGGAATTGTAGAGATACAGGCTTATGAACAACAAAAGGAGCATCCGCTGCGCTGGCGGATGCTCCTTTTGTTCTATTGTCCGGCGAATGCTTCCTTGATCCGGTTGTATTCTTCCATTGTGATAGCCAACACTGTGCCGTGCTTGAAACCGTACGGGAAGCTGAAGCTCTCGTCTGAGCGGATAAACCGTCCACTGTCGATTTCATCCGCTATAAAAGGAACGTAGCCCTGACCCTCCCCTTCCACACCGAAAAAGTCCAGCATCAGGCACCATTTGCCGTTGCTCAGCTTAAACGCTGTAGGTGCTTCATAAGCACTGTGTCCCAGCTTGGCCATTTCTTCATCAAAGGCTTCAATTCGGGTGTACTCTCCGGTAAGAGTGCTGCCCTTCTGCAGAATAATCCCCGCCGGGTTGGCCTCGCTCTTTAAGAAGCGGTAATACATGCCGTTCTCTTCATAAATTGCCGAATCGATAATTCCGCTGCCATCCTTCCGGCACAGCATCCGTGGTTCGCTAAAGCTGTCAAAATCCTTAGTACGCGTATAATAGATGGCCTTATCCCCATAATTATTGGAGGCATGCGAAGAAGACCAGTGAATGACATAGTCTTCATTCTGGTAATCATAAATCACATCCGGAGCCCACAGGCAGCCGAAATCCGTATCGCCGAGTTCAATCATTCTCTGATCGGACCAGTTCACAAGATCATCCGATTCCCACAAGGAGAGGCATTTGCTCGCATCCCTGCCAATGTTGGACCAATCTCCTTTGTATTTGGTGTGGAAACAATTGGCCAGACTCAGGTCAGTCGCAAGAATATAAAATTTGCCGTTATGTGTTCTGATGATGGTATGATCTCTGACGCCTTTCTCACCCAAATTGCTCCATAAAACAGGCTGTTCCCCGTTAACCGCTTCCCAATTGAATCCATCGGTGCTGAGTGCGAAGTAGACCTGTTCTCCGTCGGGAGTCTTTTTCTCCTTAAAATGTACAAACAAATAGGCTTCCATAAAATAGGTTCCTCCTAATCAAAGTTCATAATCTCTTTGGTGCCGAACTTCTCCAGCATTAATAGTACCCTGGCGGGAAATAAACATAAATGATCTATTATGGGACATAACTGAACTATCCTGCACTTTTCACGGCAAGAAATCCGATGAAATTCCACTTATATCATTCTTGACTGGATAAAAGTTTGATGATATATTGATTCACGGTTTATTATTTTAGTATTTAACCATTTACTTCTTAACGATTAGAATCAAAGAAAATTCCCTATATAAATTGAACTTGTGGTTTTAGAGTACTGGATCAGTCGCAACTACGGTGAATATTTGGACTTCCGGCCGCTGTTGTCTTCAAATTTCTTGATTTAAACCGCTATTTAGCGGTAGAAATCCGAAAGTTCAATCTATATAGCTTGTTGTCTTGACGGGATAAAAAATTGGTGATATATTGATTCACAGCTTAATAATTTAGTATTTAACTATTTATCACTTAATCATTAAACGCTAAATTAACTTGTCCGCGTTTTCCATACAGCTTTCGGAGGTGAAGTTTTGTCCGATCACAATGATTTTTTTGAAATCTCTACCATGTTCAAAACGTTCCTGAAAGGAATGGCTCAGGGCTGGAATAAACAAGGCTTTGCCCTTAGCCTGACCCAATTCAAGGCTTTGCATTTTCTGTCCAAGGAAGGCCCGATGATGGTATCCCAGCTGGCCGCTGCGCTTAACATGACCCCCGCGGCAATCACAGGTGTTACAGACTCGCTGCTTGCTGAAGGTTACGTCGAGAAGGAACGGGCGGCTGACGATCGACGAGTGGTTAATATTACACTGACGAAGGAAGGAAAAGCTGCAATCGAGGAGGCGCATAATAAACAAAAGGAGATCATGGGCTCCTACTTCAGCATCTTGCCTGATGAGGATATCGCACATTTAAGAAGAATTTTTGGAGTATTAATTTCGGAATTAGACAAAAAATAAATAAACGGTGGGGAAAAAATCAATGGAACATTTATCTGATAAGCGCAAGCTTACCATTATGATCGCCATTATGGCAGCTATGCTGTTTGCGGCGATCAATCAGACGATTACCAGCACGGCTATGCCGCGCATTATCGCGATACTGGACGGTATGGATTACTATACCTGGACGATCAATATTTACATGCTGACTTCAACAATCGCCACGGTGCTTGTCGGCAAGCTGTCCGACATGTTCGGCCGCAAGCCTTTTCTGCTGGCAGGGATTCTGATATTTATGGTCGGAGCTTTTCTGACCGGTACTTCGGATGATGTGTATCAATTCATCATTTACCGCGGGATTCAAGGCGTGGGCGCCGGTATTATCCAGTCCACCGCATTCACAGCTGTAGGCGACCTGTTCCCTCCGCGTGAACGCGGCAAATGGATGGGCCTAATGACAGCTGTCTTCGGCTTCTCCAGTGTACTCGGACCGACACTCGGCGGTTATCTTGTTGACCATATGGATTGGCACTGGCTCTTCTGGATCTTCCTGCCGCTCGGCTTTGTTGCTTTTGCGCTGATCCTGGCCCTGTTCCCGAAAGCCAAACGCGGAGAGTCTACAAGCATCGACTATCTCGGCTCACTGTTCCTGACGACGACCATTGTTCCGCTGCTGCTGGCCTTCTCTTGGGCAGGTACAGAATATAACTGGGGTTCATCCCAAATTCTCGGCCTGTTAGCCGGATCTGTTATTTCGCTGCTTGTCTTTATTTTCACCGAAACCAGAGCGAAGAATCCGATTCTGCCGCTTCATCTATTTAAAAACAGTGTAGTTACGATTTCCAACCTGATCGGGTTCATTATGAACTTCAGCATGATGGGTGCGATGATTTATCTCTCGTTCTTCGTGCAGGGTGTGCTCGGTATCTCCGCTACTTACGCCGGTTATGTCACAATGCCGATGTCGATCGTTATGGTGGTTGCCAGTACCTTTACCGGTCAGATGATCGCCAAAAAAGGAAAATACAAACGTTATGCCTTGATTGGCGTACCGGTTATGATTGCCGGCATGGCGATTATGGTATTCATGAACAATGTGCCAATGGCAGTTCTGAGTATGATCGTATTCGGCCTCGGCCTTGGTCTGGGTATGCCTGTATTCTCGCTGGCTACGCAAAATGCAGTTTCCCATACGGAGCTTGGTGCAGTTACCGCTTCGTCTCAGCTGTTCCGTAACCTCGGCGGTACCATCGGTATCGCCGTGATGGGGACTGTTATGTCGAACAATCTTACAAAACATCTCAAGGAAGCCCTGCAGTCTTCCTCGGCAGCAGACTTCTCTCAGCTGGATCCGGCAGTGACCCAGCAAATGACAGCCTTTGCCAATCCGCAGGCGCTGATGAACAAGCCGCTGCTTGAGCAGACACAAGCCAGCCTGCCTGCCGATGCCCAGCCGATCTTCGTTCAGATGATTGACAGCATCCGTGACGCTCTGGGCCAGACATTGTCCACCGTGTTCCTGACAGGGACCATCGTACTGGTTGTGGCCTTTTTTCTGGTCTTCTTCCTGAAGGAGCTGCCGCTCCGCACCTCGAACAAGGCTCCTGCCGAAGGAGAAGCAGAAGGCTTGAATCCTTCCAAGCTTACGGTAGAAAAAGCTTAAGTATAATGGATTAAATCATATTTCTAATATTCTCAAGTGGAAACGGCTTTGCCGTCCTCAAAAGGACGGTATCCGTTTCAGCGAGAAATAGAAGGATAATTTATAGCGTGAAACATATAAATTCTTATCTTTAAATAAAGGGCAATCCATGGTCACTATGACCCGGGATTGCCCTTTTAGTGTAGACAGTAAGGATTGTGCCGTCAGAATCCTGTTTTGGGTATCTCTGCAGGAAGTACATTATAGGGTTCAACAAGGCCGGTCCGCACCTGATACATCTGCTCATGGGCCTGCTTCGCTGCTTTTACAAAATGTTCATACGGCCGGTTGCAGACATCCACAACGCCGATCCCGTAATTCTCCCCGTCAAAACGCCCCAGCACCGGCTGATCATTCCACTGAAAATAATGCACCCCGATCAGCTGCGGAATGGCTGCAGCCTGCTCGACATAGTAGCGGTAGGCAGCGCCGCGCTCCTCCCGGGTTGCCACCGCGCGTATGCCGTAAGCCAGCATGCCGCCGTCCGCTGCGCCGAAATGATATTCTCCGATCATGACCGGCTTGCCCAGCCGCTCGCTGATATGCATGATCTGTTCCCGGTCAGGAGCGAACTGATAGCAGTTCAGCGAGAAGACATCAAACCACTCGCAGCCCTCCAGCACATCGTCACTGCCCACCCAGGCATAACGCATGCCCAGATTGAGATGATTCGGGTCCGCCTGCTTGCATAGACGTGCCGGAATTTCGACATACCGCCGGATCATCATCCGGTTGAACTGTGCGTAATCTGCTTCCCTTACGGGATGATCCGAAGCTGCCGTACCATGCGGTGTGTACAGCTGTTCAAAGCTGGCGTAGCTGCTGGCCCACGCCTCATTCAGCTGCTCCACAGTCCCGTACTTTTCGCCCAGCCACTGGACGAACCGCTCCTTGCTGGCATAACGGACCGGTGATTTCAGCATTAGCTGCGTCAAATTCAAACTGTCCACGAATGCCCAATGCGGCTCATTGCGCATGAAATAGCCGATCATCCGCCGGTCTTCGCGCAGCGGAACCAGCTGCTTCGCGAATTCCTCTGCATTCTGCTCATACTCCCGGCTGAACACGTCGGGGAAATCGCGGAAGATTCTCTGCTCCGTCGCCGGAAAATCAGACAGCGGATACACATAGGGAAGCACCGAACCCTTGATAAATCCGTCATCGGACCAATTGCCGATCGTATTGAATCCCCACTGTCTCAGCCGGTATTCGGTCAGCTCCGTCCAGGCGGAGCGCCATTGTGACCCAAAGGTTGTGATCAGATTGGCGATCCCGAAGCTGAATTCCTGCCCTGCCTGTGACCAGGCCTCATGATAGCTCCCTTCCCGCTCCGGCAGCTGCGGGATCAAATGCTCCATGCCGGTTACGCGCATGGGAGAAGCCGGACCGGCACAGTCCATTCCCGTACTGAACAGGGCATAGCCGTCCGGATCAGCAAACCACCAGTTGCTGCCGTCAAATTCTGTCCGGAAATAGCCGGTCGCCTGAAATGCGAGTCCCTTCCAGCCTCCGTACCGGCCGAGACCATTCCCGCTGAAATCAGCCGTAGCTGCAAGCTGCCTTTCTAAATGCAGCCTTTCGCTCAACTCCGCCTGATTGGCCGTCTTCCCCTGCCAATCCCTGCCTTTCAGCTGGCCCAGCCCATCAATAAAAGGGTGGTATTCGTAGGTGAAATCCGGCTCGGCTCCGCTTAGAGACAATCCGCTAATCTCCACACTCCGGCTTGTCGTTGAAGGAATGGTCGCAATGGAGAACCCGGCAATCCGCTTCCGGTCGACCTTTGCATCTCCGCGGAGCACGGTCTGCATCACACCCGGATAACGGTCAAGGAACAGCTTCTCCCCGTTCAAGTGCTTCAGCGGCAAACAGATCACCGTTCTGACGCCCGGCAAAATGCCAGTATGATAGGTGATCATCCGGCTGTCCTGATCACGGAAACTGAATAGCAGCACCAGTACATCATGTGAATCGTGATACACCTCTGCATTCATAAACTCGTATTCCTGCCATACAGAACTGTCCAGACTGCCCTGCAGAAGCTCCATTCCCCCGCCCTCGGGCGTTGTGTTCAACCGGAAGCCGCCGGACGGAGCCGCGGATACTTGTGAATTATGAGCAGCTTGAAACCATTCATTGGAGAATGGGATCGTAAGGTTCATAAGTAACCCTCTTTTCTCAGAAATAAATGATTTCATAATTATAAGACCGGCCGTAAGCCCGTTATCTTACCGGTATCAGCTGAAACAACTGCCTATCCGGGCCAAGGCGTGGATCATGAGCAGATTCCGGTTCAAGGAACACCCGGCCCGGTCCTTCCCTTGAATCTCTCACTGCCTTAAGCACTTTGCTGTCCCTGGAGCTGATAATCAGCGCCTCTTCTTCCGTCTCTGTAAGCAGCCAGTGTGATTTATCAAGGTCGTCCGGTGCAGGCTCCAGTGTCAAGGCACCGGCAGTACCGGAGTATAATGTGAACTCCCCGTTCATGAGCTTCACAGTCCCGTCATCGTTGTACTCCACGGCCCATTGCTGTTGCTTATCGCTATAAGCAAGCTTGCGGACTTCCACACTCAGAGTTTGGCCTTGTTCTCCAAGCTCTCCTGCTGCGGCAAGATAAAGTTCCGTGCCTACACTCTTCAGCCGGAACAGCCCGCTGCCGGAGCTGCATTCCGCCTTCATTTTTCCAGAACCAAAATCTATAGTCAGCCGTTCTCCCCACGTAAGCCGCATCTCTCTTTCTGACGGAAACTCAAGCGGTAGGAACACATAGGACGAGGCGCAGTAATCCGCAGGGTCCCAGCGATCGCCCACATATAAATAAGAGGTCTGCCTCTGTGCGGCATCCGTTACAGGAACGATAAATGCAGGCTGAGTGTTGTAGGTCGTAATGTCGCCAAGCGGCATCAGGGGCGACCAGCGGCCGGTCAGCTGCCCGGCCCAGGCATACGCACCCTGGTTAGGCAGCCAGCCGGTACAAGCTGACGAGATCAGAAAGTAGATACCTCCACGCTTCATCAACGCAGGAGCTTCGCGCGCCTGCCCCGGCCACAATGTCTTCACTTGCTCCTCTATACTGAGATAATCCGGTGACAGCCGGTACATGATAAGGTCTGCATTCTCCCTGGCCGCGGCCAGGAAATAGGCCGTACCGTCGTCATCCTGAAACAGGGTGCAGTCCCGGGACATATTGCCTACCGGATTAAAGCTGCCGCGAAAGACATAGTCTCCGTCGATTGTCCCGCAATCGGCAATCGCACACCGCGCGTCGGAATAGTCACGCCCGTTCTCCCAATGCATCCACATGACGTATCTGCCGGTAAGCGCATTGTAAAGCACCTTCGGCCGCTCGATGACAGCCCCCTTTCCGTACCCGCCGTTCTGTGCTTCCCCGGGTTCCAGCTCCAGGGAAGTACGGTGATAAATCGGCCGTACCGGAGAATCCAGCGTCAGTACATCCTTCCGCCATTCCCAGTCCGCCAGGTTCGCGGAGCGGTAGCAGCTCACTTTACATCGTCCTGTGCGGTTTTCTCCGAACCAGTAATAGAATCCGTCCTCGAAGAGTATATGTCCGCCATGTGCATGTACGGGATTTCCGTTTGTGTCCATCAGCGGAACACCGTTTTGGATGACTGCCGTGTTTAAGTTATTTTCCATCATTGGCTTATTTCAGGCCCATATTGGACATTACATCGACTTTGCTGGCATTGGTGTACCATTCGTTCACTTCTTCTGTAATTTGCGTGCCGCCTTTGTCATGCCATTGCTTAACAAAGGTGTCGTAAGCTTCAAGCGGTTCTTTGCTGTAAATGATCTTTGTGAAGGTTTCCTTCTCCATGGTGTTCAACTGTTCCCACGAAGTTTGCATCGTTTTGGTCGGCGGTCCGTTGAAGGCGTTAGGAAGCAGCACATCTCTGTTCTCATAAGAAATAACATATCCGTCTTTGGCGGTAGGATCATTGGCTGCGGATCTCATCAGAACCCCATTATCCGGCTTCGCACCTTGCGCAAGATCATAGAACGATTTGCCCGGGCCGTCAACGCTTGGCGTATTTTTGGTAAAGGACATCTTGCCTACGCCTTGTGCAGCATCCATGGGCGTGTTGAATTTCTTGGAATCAAAAACTACTTCGCCGTTTACGGTATCATAATCGTACCCCTCGGCATATCCGTACTTGAAGTCACCCGTGCCGAATGCCGCATCGTACAACTTGTCGTAGTACAAGAAGAAAGCTTCCATATTGTTAAAATCCTTATTGAACATGAACACTCCGTCATTCTGTTGACCGGATTGGTAGGTCTTATCTCCGCTGACACCGCTGATAGTGGGGTAAGCACTAATTTTGGCACCTTGAACGTTGGTTTCAACATCCTTTACACTGCCGTACAGCCAAGGCCGGCCAATGATAATGCCTGCTTTACCTTCGGTAAAGTCAGCCAGTGCATCCCATGCGCCCTGTGTAGCCAATTCCTTGTTCAGATACCCTTTCGAATACCAGTCGCGGAGTTTGGCAAGCGCATCCTTGGTTCCTTCAGAAACCGACCCGTAAGTGAGCTTACCGTCCTCGCTATACCATTGGCCAGGAAGATGCTTGCCGGTATAGGCACTGAAGATCATCACGGAGTCACTGACCCAGCCTGTGTTGTAGGAATCCTTACCGGAGAAATCAAATCCATAGGTATCCTGTTTGCCATTGCCATCGGGATCATCATTCGTAAAGGCCGCAATCACTTTTTCAAACTCATCGAGGGTTGTCGGTGCCTTTAGGTTCAGCTTATCCAGCCAGTCCTGACGGATGAGCATCACTTGGCCTTCCGTCAAATTAGGGGCAATCGGCATGCCGTACACCTTGCCGTCCTGTATGACCGGATTGAAGGCCGTCGGGTATTCCTTATAAATCTCTTTCAGCCGATCAGGCATATATTTGCTGATGTCCTCTGTAATATCTTTGACCAGCCCGGATTGAATCAGGTCATTCTCAAGCGAGGTATCGTAGACAGGCAGAACATCCGGGAGTTTCTCGGAGCCGGTGAGCGCGAGCCGCAGCTTGGTGTTATACTGGGTCGCATCGCCGCCCAGCAGCGTCGTCTCGATCTGGATGCCGAGATGCTCTTTACCCCAGCGGGTCAGGACATTGTCATTCAGGCTTTCGCCGTTAATGTATTTCCCGGCATTTTCATCCTGCTGCTTCGCAATGCTGATCGTAATCGGAGGATCATATTTCCCGTCCTTCAGCGTTGCTTCCGCAGCGGAGCTTGATCCCTTGTTATCTGAGCCGCAGCCGGCGAGCAATCCAGTCATCAGTAAAGCAGCGGAGAGTAAAACACCTGTTTTTTTCATTGAGTAGGCTCCTTTATAGTGGGTTATTCTTTGACTGCACCTAACACGATGCCTTTCACAAAATACTTTTGCAGGAAGGGATAGACCAGAATGATCGGCAAGGTGCTGATAAAAATCTGGGCCGCCTTGATGCTCTGCTCCGACATCGCTGCCGCTTCCGATTGGCTGAGCGCCATACTCTGGGCAGAGCCTTGGACGACGACCGTCTGCAGGAACGAAGCCAGCGGGTAGTTCTCAGTATTCGACATATACAGGATGCCGTCAAACCAGGCGTTCCAGTGCCCGACCATGATGAACAATCCCACAGTGGCCAAACCGGGAAGCGACAGCGGCAGGTAGATTTTGCGGAAAATCACGAAGAACGAAGCTCCGTCGATAAACGCTGCTTCTTCCAGCGCCTTCGGAATGGTCTTGAAGAAATTCATGATCAGAATCAAATTGTACGCGCCAAAGGCACCCGGAAGCACCAAGGACCAGATCGTATCTTTTAATCCAAGCTTCGTGACCAGGATATAGGACGGAATTAATCCCCCGGAGAACAGCATGGTGAAGATGAAGACCCACATCAAGGCATTGCGTCCGCGGAAATCCTTGGATAAGGCATAACCCGCAGTAGTAATAATAAACATGCTGATTAAGGTTCCCAGTACGGTTCTGAACACGGATACCTGCATGGAACCGGTGAAGTTGGAGTTTTTAAAGGTTTTGACATAAGCGTCCGCATTGAAATCCACCGGCCAAAAAGAGACCAGATTGCCATTTATCGCTGCTTTGCTGCTAAGAGATTGCGCGAGCAGATGGAGCATAGGCAAGAAGCATGATAATGCAATCAGAATCAGAAATATATAATTGAAGAACGAAAAGATCTTATATCCCTTGGACTTATGATACACTCTCCATGCTCCTTTCTAGAATATCTTGTAGTTGGCAACCTTATAGGCAATCCGGTATGAAACGACGATCAATATAAAACTGATGCCAGATTTGAACAACCCGACGGCAGTACCGAACCCGTATTGTCCATTCAATAAGGAAGACCGGTACACGTACGTATCGATAATATCTCCTGTGCTATAGACAAGCGGATTGTACAGGTTGAAGATTTGGTCAAAGCCCGCATCGAGGATATTCCCCAGGCTCAGCGTAGCAATGACGATGATCATCGGCATCATGCTCGGCAAAGTAACATGCCTGATTTGCTGCCAGCGTGAAGCGCCGTCGATCTCTGCAGCCTCATAATAGGAAGGGTCTATCCCGGTGATGACCGCCAGGTAGACAATCATGCCGAAGCCGAAATTTTTCCACAGGTCACTGATAATAACCGTCGGCCTGAACAGGACCGGATCACCCAGGAAGAAGATCGGTTTCGATCCAAACAGATTGGATAAAAAGTGGTTGATGCCGCCGTCCAGTCCCAGAATATCAATCATAATTCCGGCAACGGTTACCCATGATAAGAAATGGGGCAAATACACCAAGGTCTGGATACTTTTCTTGACTCCCACATTTCTGATTTCACTTAAGAGGATTGCCATGAAGATTGGAACGATAATGCCGACAATAATTTTGATTACAGCAATGATGAGCGTGTTGGTAATGGCCTGTGTCGCTTCTTTATACTGGAAGATTCTCGCGAAGTTGTCCCAGCCGATCCATGTTGAGCCGGTAAGTCCCAGCCAGGGCTTGTAATCCTGAAAAGCCATCACCAGGCCGACCATCGGTCCGTACGCAAAGATAAGAACGAATACGAGTGCCGGGATACAGAGCACATACAGCGGCCAGTTTTTCCTGATCTCCTTGTTCCAGGGATTTTTGCTGCTTTTTTTCCTGTCATCTGTCTTTAACGTCCCCACTTGGGTATTTATAACCTGAGCTATTTGTGTTACCCCCTTTTATCATGCCAAGAAGTTTTTCTTTCAGGTTTAATGTTAGCAAAAGCGCTTTCATTCTAAAATGTCTTAATCTAAAGATCATAACCAATCCCTAAACATGTTTGATAAGCGCTTTCATTTTGTGGCTGGATTATCTTTTTCTTTTGAATTTAATGAATTATGATAGATTTATACGGAATGATACGAATCCGGCAACCGCCAGTTTTGGGGAACGAGGAAGTGAATATGATTAAAAAAGTGAATATGAAACGGTTCATCTACTTTTTCGTCTTTTTTCTGCTGCTTACGCTGGGACTGTTTTTTATCATGAATACGTTGGGCTCAAGAACGATTCAGGAAAGTCTGATCAACTCCTCCAAAAATCAGCTGGCATATGCGGAGAGCATTATGGATGGCGTCATCTCCGAGGCAAGCATGTACGGCATCCAGTATACCGCCGACAATGATGTGCGGTTCTATCAGAGCCGGAAACAGGAATTAAGCAATTATGATGCACAGATGAACAAGAATGAAATCTCGGACCGGTTATCGGATCAGCTCTTTTCGAGTCTGGCGGTAGAATCAATCGGGATTTACTGGAAGCCGGATAGCACCTTTATTCAGACCGGCCATGATTCTCTGGCTAAGCTTCCCTTCGAACAGGTCACTGAGCGCGGCTGGCAGACCTATAATAACAGCCTGTATTATTTTTCAGTCTACCCCTACATCCATCAGCCCAAAAACCCGGCAAATATTCAATACATCGTGGGGGTGAAGCTCAAGAAGGAATATCTGGTCAGCCTGCTGGGCAAAGCGGTTAACGGCGACAGCTCCAATGCTTTTTTCCTTGTGAACGACAATCTGGTAATCAGCGGCAAACCTGTAGACAGCCGTATCGAGCAAAAAGCCAAGGAGACGATTACGCCGGATACGCAGAGAATCCTGAAATTTGACTATCATACCGGCGAGGACGACTATTATGTATTGTCTAAATATATCGAGCCTATTGACACATATCTTGTGACATATACACGGATGAGTGATTTTTTGAATCCGCTGGACCGGAATCAGCAGGTATTCGTAGGCAGTATCCTGGTCATTCTGATTATTGGGCTGATCGTCATTCTGATGTTCTACCGGAATTTCTACCGGAATGTTCATTTGCTGGGCAAGAAATTTTATCAGGTGGAGCAAGGAAATTACAGCACACGGATCAGCGAGAATCCCGTTAATGAATTTTTTAATCTGTTCAAAAGCTTTAACCATATGGTGCTCAAAACCCAGAATCTGTTTGCGTCCCTGAAGATTGAAACAGAGCTGCGGAGAGATGCCGAGGTGAAGCAGCTGCAGGCGCAGATCAATCCGCATTTTCTGTATAACAGCCTGTTCTTTATTATGTCGATGGCGAAGACGTCTCCGGAGGCTGTCATGCAGATGAGCAAACATCTGGCTGAATATTACCGCTATCTGACGAAGCTGGATCGTCATGACGCCACTCTGGCCTCTGAGCTGCAGCTTGCGGATCATTTTTTATCCATCATGTCCCTGTGCAAAGAGATTCATTATGAAATCAACCTGCCCCCGGAGCTGGGAGAACATCGAATTATGCCGCTCATTATCCAGCCGATCGTAGAGAACGCCATCCAGCATGGCATTGAGGAACGGCAAGGCGCCCATCGGGTATCCATAGAGATAAAAGCTCTTGATGACGGTGCACTGATCATAATTGCGGATGACGGCAAGGGGCTTACGCCGGAGCAAATGATTCTCCTGGCAGCCAGGGTCGAAAGCGAATCCCCTCCGCCAGGCTCCAGAGGAATCGGTCTGTGGAATATACATCAGCGTCTTAAAAATGCTTACGGCGAATTAAGCGGCCTGCGTTTCTTCACCAATGACTGGGGCGGCTTGTCCGTGATGGCTTACATTGATTTCTCGCTGGATGAAGGAGGAGAACATGCGATTACTGATTGTGGATGACGGGCATTACATTGTTGAATACTTAAAACATCTGCTGGATTGGAATAAATTCGGCATACACCAGATTGTGACCTCAACTAATTCGGTTGAAGCCAAGCAATTATTGAATCAGAATCAGATTGATATTCTGATTACGGATATCCGCATGCCCGAGGTGTCAGGCATTGATTTGCTGGAGCATATTAATGAGAACATGCTGAAAACCAAGGTCGTTTTTCTATCAGGCTATTCCCAATTTGATTATGCGCAGAAAGCGATCCGGCTGGGTGCTCTGGATTATTTGCTGAAGCCCGTGGATAAAGAGGATATGGAGAAAGCGATGAAGCAAGTGCTCAAAAGCATTGATGAGCAGCAGCTGAAGCCCCAGATTATGTGGGAGAAATTTGACGGACTGGGTTATCTGCTGTCCGTTATTGGCGGACCCTCCCCCGCAGGCACTGATTTCAGTGCTTATGATACCGTACTGCTGAAGGAGACCTTTTGCTTCTTTCAGGTTCCAGATGCAGAGGGGGCAGATGAAATCACCTTAAGAGACAACAGCCGGGAGCTGGATCAATTGATTTGGACAACAGGCTCGGGGCTGGCAGGATTAATTCTGGAATCCGACGCTCAGAAGCTCGCGCACAGCATCAGCAATATTTCCTTTTCGGAGAAATTTGAATTTACCCGGAAGAATGCCGTCCGGCATATCTTCTGCCAGTTTTATTACCAGGAGGAAGTTCACGCGGGTGACTGTACCCTGCTGCAGGACTTTACTGCTCATCCTAAGTGGGAGCCGGGAGAATGGGAGCTGACCAGAAAGAACATTCTCAAGACCTTCGCCCAGCTTGCGTCCAGAAAACAGAAAATCCTCTTTCTGCTCGACTTTATTCAGAGGGTGTATTTCACTGCCAGCCGGCTGCAGCAGGTTGAGGTCGCAGGTTGGACCTTCAGTCAACTGGCAGAGCCGGATGCTGCGCTTGAGTCCATTCTGCTCTGCATCACCCAATTCGAGCGAAGCGCAAAATTGTCTAACAATCATATTGTCCAAACCATACAATCTCATATTGCCGGTCATATCGGCGATGGTTTGAGCCTGGACGATCTGGGTAAAATTGTTCATCTTCATCCTGTCTATCTGTCCAAAGTGTATAAGCAGGAAACCGGTGAGAATCTATCGAACTTCATTGCAGCCAAACGATTGGAAAAAGCCTCCCAGCTATTGATAGAGTCCAATTTGCATGTGATCGATATTTCTCATATGGTCGGTTACAAGAAGCCGCAGTATTTCATCAAGCTGTTCAAGGATCAGTATGGAATCACACCTTATCAATACCGCAGACAAAACTTCACAACTTAGGCTTGGCCGCAACCCTATGAGATAACAACCATTTGAACAAATCCCTATTGCTATACGTCAAATCTATAATGTTATGGCCTTCCCCAGGATACTTAGTAAAGATGATATTTCCTCCTATTTGTTCCAGGGCTTGTACAAGTTCTTCGGATCTTTCTATCGGAATTATTAAATCCTCCTCTCCGTGGAAATTCCAAATAGGCAAATTTTTAAGTATCCTTACTTGGGTCTTATCATACCAC
This sequence comes from Paenibacillus sp. FSL H3-0321, assembly GCF_038002865.1. NCBI lineage: Bacteria > Bacillati > Bacillota > Bacilli > Caryophanales > Paenibacillaceae > Paenibacillus > Paenibacillus sp. FSL H3-0321. Next base: position 1,842,687 of record NZ_JBBODH010000001.1, read on the forward strand.
CCGGCAATTGGAGCCACCGCAGCGAACAAATCCGGATGTTGGACAGATAAGTCCCATATCCCTTCTCCTCCCATACTGAAACCAGTTCCGTAAATCCTGGTCCGATCAATCTGGTAGCTGTCTGCAGTTTCATGAATCAATTTCAATACCTGACCCCGTTCCGCTACCCAGTCTGTGTGATCGGGACAATGGGGAGAAATAACAAAAAACGGAAAATCCAATTGATCATTCGCAGCTTTATGAAGTCCGTAATTAGATAAAACTTCCGGGTCATTTCCTCGTTTGTTCGATCCGTGCAAGAAAAGCAGCAGTGGCCATTCCTTTACTTCCTCTTCAGAATATCCTTCGGGTATCCATAGAAAAAAGCTAAGGTTTGAGCGGTCATCCTGTCTAAAGCATTGAAGCGACATAAACGATCATCTCCTCCTAACCTCTAATGTAAATGGGTCCATAAGAAATCCTTCACTTTCTGAAATGCAGCTTGCACATCGGGATGTGAGAAATTTTGGTCAAATACATGCCCGCCACCCGTAATCGTAATGAGCTCACTATGGATTCCTGCGCCTGCCAATTTTTCGTTCATGATTTTCGATTGTTCAATAGGAACATCGGTATCCTCTTCTCCATGTAACAGAAGAGCCGGAGGGTAATTGTTTGTAATTCTATGGATAGGGCAAAATTCCAATAGAGTATCCCGATCCTTTGCGGGTTCATAACCTGTTACCTCCTGAACCCAAATCCCTTTTTGACGGCAATACAAGTAATAGTCATATCGGCCCCATCCCCCTTCTGCCGTTTCTTTACCGTTAACTGTATTCTTGACTCCGTGTTCTTTCACAGCAGGGAGCAAGTTGTAATGACCACTGGGCTTTGTTATCCAATCACCCAGCAGATCCCCATAGCCATATAAAGAGACTATCGCTTTGGGCCTCAATTCCATTGCTCCCATCAATAAAGCAGCGTACCCACCTGCAGAGCTTCCAATTACAGCAAAATTCAAGGGATTAAATCCAAACATATGACCGGAATGATGAACGAGCCAGTCAAATGCATCCTTCAAATCTTGAACGATATCCGGAAGCTTAGTTTCAGGCGACAGCCGGTAATCGACACTCACCAAAGAAAACCCATGTTCACTAAAAAATTCGATCTGGCTAGGCGGCAACCAGCTTCTTGATCCAAAAATAAACCCTCCACCATGAAGATAAATTAAAACCGGGCTATTATTTCCCTTATCATAAACATCAGCTTTCAGCTCACAGGATGCTGTTTTCTTAAAAACTACCGTTTTTTTCACCATAGTAACACCTCCAAACGCAGAATGAACAGGGATATTGCTTACAGAAAAATGGAGCAACTTCTCAACAGTCGCTCCACCTTATTTACTAGAATTTATTTATTTCTTAATGGTTTGGTATTGCTGACAACCCTGTTCTCATGGCTAATCCCCATCCAAAGGATTCATTTTGCGTGACTTCGGCACGAACCGTATTTAATCCTGCCCGCCATTTGACTGGAATACCTGCAAAATCACCTTGAATACGGCCATCGCTGGCAGGGGGATTCCAATTCCAATTTCCTTGGTAAACTTCTTGATCATTCACCCATAAACGGATGCGGTCGCTAAAGCCGAAAGACAAGAGGCTCTCCTTCTCCTCGGGAACGATAATCTCGCATTTGGCTTCTACGGAGATTCCCGGCTCAGCTTTATGAATCCGGTTAATATTTAGCACACCATTTTCTTCCACAACCGCTTTGGTCCATGCCCCATCCGGCGAAGAAGGAGCGGTATACGGGGAAGAGACGAGCCACTCGGTAACAAAGGAATCCGACTGCAACTGTTTCATATCCATCGTTCTCTTGGCAATGGGAGCCGGTTGGATCTCTTCAATGGTTAAATCCCGTATGTAAGTCGGCAGGAAATTCCAGATTCCGATATTCCCCCGGTTTTCATCGCCATGCTGCAGATTGGGTATCACCAATTGCGGTTTAGGGTCATCCCCAAGAAATACGGAGACACCGTTAGCCTGAACTTCCAGCGTAAACTTCTGCCATTGACCGGTTGTGTTTGGCAATGGTTTCTGATACATGGGGCCGTTATAGATTTGCCAAGTCATGGAGCCGTTCATAATCGGATCATATTGAATTTCAACCGGCGCAAGATAGACCAGCTCATAATTCCCTTGGTCCTTGGCTCCAAAAATGAATCCAATAAATCCGACCTCCCCAGGAATGGCTACCTGAGCCTGAATCCGGAAGGCTTCAAAAGGAATGGCTTCCCGCAAGTGTATTGGAGCATTTACTTTGCTTAAATACAAAGCTTTACTTCCATTCCACTCCCCGGGCATTGCCCCGGAATCGCCCAGATCAAAGGAATCCAAGTTATCCCATAGGGCGTAATGTAATTTCGTAATGGTCATCAGCGCACCTCTTTCTCAATTTTTTTCCAATTTTACCAGTAATAATATACCATAATAATTCATCAGTGAATGAATTTACTCCGGATTGTTCCAAATTTGTCAAATCTCAATGTCAAAGCGGAATATCTCTCCATACACGGGTCTGGCACGTTTAATAATCCGTTCAAAACCGGAGTATTCTTCGGAGTATTCAGCACGGATTCGATCCATAATAGCATCGATACCCGGCCAGCTTATTTGAATCATATTCACACCGTCCTCCGATAAATACTCCGGAGAAATATCAAAGAAGATATCCTGCCAGTCTTCTTGCAGCTTAACGTAACGCAGCAGTTTATTGTTAACAGCTATAGACATCATATCTTGGCCGGGGAATAAAACCGGTCTGCGAAGCGTTAACTTGGCCTTAAGCGTTCTTTTGCCGTCTGCGATCATATAAAAGCTGGATTGACCGTCCCGGGCACTGTAGAACACCTGATTTCTATCGTTATAGTCAACAGATTTTGAGCCTGCAAAAACATTGAAATAGTTATTTTCACGGTAATAGCTTTCCAATAAATTCACGGCTCTGCCTGGGGCTGGCTGATGCTCTGATATCCGAACCGCCCGTACTTCATCTTCGATATCAATGCCCTCTTCCTTCAAACACCGGACGATGGCATTCGTTAATTCAATGTCCATTATCTGGCAATCGCGGAATTTACGAAAAATAACATATTGCTTCGTGGAAACGGACTCATACTTCCTATTAATAACCCATGGGGTTTTTCTTGAGGTCAAGTCAACAAAAGCTCGGAACATTTCCTCGATCCCCGGCCAAAGCTGAATCGCTGTTTTACAATGTTGGTACAACACCTTAAAAGGCTGGTCACCAATGTGAGCACTGTGCATGGCTGAATAGAAATGCGACTTTGCCATTACTTCCGCTGAGGGAGCTTCAAAGGTTGGATTCACTACAGGGGTCGGGCGATCCTGAAGCATAGGCAACAATATCCGGGCGATATGCCGCATGGCGATTTGTATTCCTTTGGGATTAAGGTGACAATAATCCAGGAATAAATCAAATCCCGGAATCCCTCCCTTCAGATCATCCTTGAATAGACTTGGCAAATCTGCCGTTTGGATGTGAAATTCACTGCTGCAAGCAAGGATTTGCCGCCGGATAAAGGAAGTGCATGCGGGCGGTGGACCCAATCGGAAAATATTTGTGTCCCTTCCAGCCTCATAATAGGCCCGTGCTTCCTCATGTTTCCCCAGGCGGTCATAAGCGGCAGCCAGCATCTCATATCCTAACGGGTTAGATTCGTTTAACCCGATTAATTGGCTTGCAACAGGCAGTAAATCCTCTAAGCGGCCGGAAGAAAGAAGCTGTTCGGATTGCAGTCTGATCTGTTTCCATTCTTCGGTCTCCCCCATAGGCCAAGACAATATTTTATCGGATTCGTTACTTTGCCACCCCCTTAAATTAAACTCCGGGATGACGAAAATCACAGGTATACCGTTAGTTGCAAAGGTTTCGTACAGGCTTTTCATAAAGGACCGGACCATCATTCCGCTCTTCCGTTCAAAGACCTTTCGGATTGACCCGAACCGTTCCGGGCCATCCATTACACTTATAATCTCTTCAACCTCATCCTCTTGAAAAGCCCATAATGCTTTTCTCCAATTATCTCCGGCATAAACAACTACCGCATCCGGTTCTAAAAGCTTGCTGGAAAGACATACATCAAGCAGCTCATTAATCCGGATACTAACCCTTGCCAGATCAATAATCTCAACCCCCTCCGGGTCCAACGAGCTGTTCAATATATCCTCAAGACAGGTTGCTGGCCGGTAAAACGGATCTAGCAAAAATCCTCTTGCACCCGATTCTCCGGTATATACAATACGTTTTCTGCTTCCTTTAGGGGGAATCCGGTCCACGTTGGCCCAATGACAGAATTCATTTCGGTTTTGATCATCCCGGTAGAACGCCTTCCCGCCCTCTTCCAACTGTGCTTTCCAGATAGCCACTTTTTCAGAAACGGCTGATTCACTGATAAGCCTATCAACAGATCCTTGCATAAATCGACTCTCCCTTGTCAAACAATCGGGTACCTATTGGCTGGGAATCTTTTCGCCGGTACTTCCAGGTCCAGCAATACATTTCTCATGAAATCAAGCTGATTCTTTTCCCGATGAACGATAAAACTGCCGATTACCAGTGCATCCATATCCGTGGAAATGAAACAACACAAAGCATCTACAGGACTCTCCACGAACGGTTCACCCTCCCGGTTAAATGAGGTGTTCAGAAGCAGCGGACAACTAGTCCTCCGTTCAAATTCTCTGATCAACCCGGCGAAAAGAGGATTCGCAGCCTCACAGACCGTCTGTACGCGCGCCGAACGGTCCAAATGAGAGACACCCGGCAATATCATGTCGGATGTCACATTTGCCGTCAACAGCATGAACGGGGAAGGGCGTGCCGAATCCACGTAGCCCCCGGTTTTGTCCTCCAGAATGGAGATTGTGGACGGAAAAGGGAATTCACTTTTCTTCACATCCCTGATTATTCTTTCCCTGACATGCGGCTTTCTTGGATCAGCCAGGATCGACCGATTACCTAATGCCATGGAACCGAATTCCATCCGGCCTTGGAACCAGCCCACGATCTTGTCCGATTCGAGCAGTCTGGCTGTTGTATGCAGCAATTGCTCACGGTTGTTCCTGAAGTCTTCGTATACCAATGAGGCGGCCTCCAGCATTCGGCAGATCTCCATATCGGGATATTCTGGTCCCAGGCTTGCATTCTCCAAGGGAGCAATGGCTGTCCCTGCCCGTCGTACATACGCCAAGGCTGCCGCACCAAGAGCTGCGCCGGAATTATCAGTTGAAGGGGGAATGAATACACATTCAAACGGCCCGTCTTGAATCAGCCTCCGGTTGGCAGCAGCATTTAATGCAAGACTGCCGGCCAAACAAAGATTCCGGCTTGGTGCAATGTTGTGCAGGTATGAGACATTCTCAAGCAACATTTCCTCCAGCACTACTTGTAGACTGTTTGCCATATCTAGATGGAACGGGGTTACCTCCGTTGCGGGATGTCCGCCTTCCTTTCGTCCGAACAATTGAATGAGTTCTTCTGAGAACATCGTTTGCCCCTGTGTGAAATAGAAATATTTCTGTTCAGCTTCGTATCGGTCCCCGCCGGTTCTTTTCACTAATCTTCTAAGTTCCTCGACATACTTAGGTTTACCATAAGGAGCAACATCCATGAGAAGATTCTCCTGCCCAATGGCCTGATACCCCAAATAAGCTGCAACCGTACTGTACATTAACCCTATTGAGTGGGGGAAACGAATCTTTTCCTTTACTTGTATTCCCAAATTTCTTCCATAGGAATAGGTGGCGGTACCCCACTCCCCCACTCCCTCATGGGTCATAATTGCCGCCTCATCAAAACCGGAATAATAAAACGCGCTGGCCGCTTGCGACAGAGGATATCCGTAGACTTCAATCGGACCGGTGTAACCCAGAAGCTTTCTGATCTCTCCTTCTAGCCGGTTTGTTTGGCCATCCGGAGCCCCCTTGCTGTTCCCGCCGGAAGCAGAATATTGTTGCTGCCCCCGTTTCATAGCTGGATCTTCGTAATACGCAAGAACGTCGATATCGCAGATGGATAGGCCCGCATGTTGCAGACACCACTTGAATGCATGTCCTGGAATACCCCCTCCACTCTTTTTCCGCGTAAACCGTTCCTCTTGGGCAGCGGATAGCAGAACCCCGTCATGCAGGAGACAACAGGCTGATTCATGGGAATGTATCGATATTCCAATAACTGTCAGACTCATTAGGGGTTCCCAAGTTTCTGATAAACGTAAGATGAAATTTTTTCTGCGGTTGCAAAATTATCGAACACCATAGAATTTTGATCGACGATTATTCCGAATTCATCTTCCAGGTCAAACAATAAATTAACGATTTTCAGAGAATCAATCCCGTGATCATTTTTGATATTGGAGTGTAGATTCACCTTCTCCGGATTATGCAGAGAATTCCGGCTGACAATCTCGACAACCCCTTTTTGGATCTCCTCCATAGTCATTGCAATGGACATTCTAAAACACCCTCTCTTGTATAATAGAAATACCGGTCGTTCCCCCATATGATTGCCTCGCTGTAAAACAGGCCGCTTGAGTCAAATTCGTTCCAGCATTCGAGAAGCTTCTTTTCCGCTGTTGTGCCGTTAACAAGGATCAGAAGCATAAATTTATGCTCATTGAACGGGTTCTGTGATTTGACTACCGCAAAATATTCGCCTTGGAATGTATCTCCTGCGTACACTAATACGTCTTTCCCCAGGCTAATTCCCAAAGCTTCCAATAACATTCGGGGGGGGACGGGTTCCTCCTCTGAAACGGGATGCAGATAAACAAAGTTCGAGGCGGCCAGCTGTTCCTGATCCGCTTCCGAAGACAAAACCGACTGATATTTGTAATTCCTCGCCCGTTCCCTAAGCGGCTGTTGAAGCGTCTGGGTCAGCGTACGGTAATACCGTCTTTTCTCCGGAGGATACGCAGACGGGGAGATTATAAGGCAGGAGTCTCTGTACAGTGCTTTGATTCCCATAGCTTCGACAGCGGGGGATAGCCGGTTCCTGTAAGACTCATACGTATTCTTACTTACCTCCAGGACTGAAACAACCATCTGTAACGGTTCCAGTCTTATTCGCACCTGTGAATATGGGGGAATGGAAATTTGTTCACTGCAGGAATTAACAGTAAGTAGAATCCGCTCCTTCAGATCAAGCCCATGCCGATCCAAAAGCAAGCTTAACGTTTTCCCTTGATCCGTATGTATGCGTATCTCGCTGCTGTCTGATACACAGACATGTACAAACGTCTGCCGGCAAAGATCCTGTACCTGCTCTACCGTAAGCCATGATGAAGAATTATAAATTGGTTCCTTCATATGAAACAGGATTTCACGGGGATTTTTGTCCCTTTTATGCTGCAATAACCGCTTAAAAAGTTCAGGCGACTGGAATAACTCAACGGATTCTTTGTGTGAATAGAAGGGAAAACACCAATTCGTCACATTGGGCATATGGTTGGCAGAATCCAGAACTCTTGTCGTATTCAGGACGTCATCTTCGATATTAAGCAGTTGATATACCGGCATTACTCCTAAATTTTGCAGCATAGAATAATCCGGCTGGTTAATATCTGCACGAAACGTTCCCGCTATATTGGCCATTGCCGCAAAAGTTCCGGGAAATCTGGTGGCAAGTCCAAATATCCGCAAAGCGCCAGAGCAGACCCCCATTAAATACACCCGGTCCCGATCCACCCGCCAATCCCTGATGATCTCATCAATAAATCCTATAATGTCCATTTCATTGATATAATCCTTGTTATAGCCTCCCCGTGCGTACATACAAGCGATGATGACATCGTCAAACTGGTTTCGGTACATTAGATCTGTACCTTCTGGAATCGTATTAACCATAGTGCCAAAAGGCATGCAAAATATTAATGGGTAAGAATCATCACCTGCTGTATAATCACGGGGCAGAAAAACGGTGTAAGCCAATTTAGCCCCATCAATCGGGCTTTTGCGAAGGCGGGTATGTATCTTTCTTTCACCTTCTTCGCTGACACGGCGCTCCGGCTGCTCCAGCTGTATGCTTAAATAGTTAAATTCCCGGAGCAAGTGATAATAGATCCGGTCATAGTGCAGTTCAACTTTCCCATGATTGACACCCTTATCCCCAAGCGCCAATTCCGTAAGATACTGTTGCAGCTCCAAGAAATCCGAATCCATCCCTCTTTCCTGAAGCTCCTGCAGAAGCCTCTGCCTCTTTCCTTCATAATCTCCGCAGAAGATATAGGCGTTAGATAAAGCAGATCCTTCGCTGGAGCGGCGGACACGAAGTTCCAGAACACCGCTGTTGACATGCCGCAGATCAAGATCGGCCGGACAGTAAGTACTTACTTCACGTGAAAGCAGTAGAGAGCCGCTACCGTTAATCACCTCAAGTAGAAGGGGTTCCGGCACCCCCTCTCCCGAATAATAGGGAAGTACAAGACAGGTTACCTGTTTTTCCACGCAGAAGGCCTTGTCCGGCAATACATAGTATAGCTGCTTCATTTGCTCTACTTTGGCAGCCGTGAAGACCACCTGTTCCCGGTCCGTCTCAAGCAACTGCCGGACAGGCTTGATGGAAATCGTAAAGGCCCGCTCATCCTCTGGTAACGAGCGGAACTTTGAACTAATTCTTTTTTCAATCAAAATCGTATTTACACCCTGCTTCAAGTTGCATATCACTTGAAATGGTTTTACATGATATTCAAAGGTACTTGCGTTTACCAAACATCCATTTACCCAAACCTTTAAAGGCAGGGAGGCTCGGGTAAATAGAAATACTTCTTGGTCGGACGTGCAGTAAACAGAACATAGCCCATATATCGCCTTGTCCTCTTCCGTTTGAAACATTGACTCTAACAGAATATCCCTCATATTTGCGGAAACATAATACCGCCAGCTGTTTTCTTTTTCTTCTTCTGAAGCAAAGGATAATTCGTGCTCCAACATAATGCGTGAGGACAGTTCCATGGAATCTGCCTGATAGAGCACATTGCTTCGAACCAGCCACCTTGTCAAGAAGTTAGGCGAATCTCCGGAAAAGGTCAGCGGGTAATTGCACAAGGAAACCAAATGCTTCAGTTGATCGGCAAGTTTGTGCACCGTTCTCACCTCGCTTTTTGATTGAAGATTGGATGATGTCCAAAATAAGCGTCCACACCTAACAAAATATCTTCATTGCCTTCTTTCAACGTCCGGACATCGAGCATACCCTGTTCACTCAAATGGTGTAAGATACGGTAATAAATTCTTCTGCATCTTCTTAAATAGAACAGTTCCTTATCTTTAATTCCATTGCTGTTCAAAATAGATTTATTGGTATGAAAGAGTTTTTTGCCCCTGGCATTCATTCTGCTGTGACAAATTTCGGGACTCAGATTGAAAAAAAACACCACATCGGGTTTTTTCACCAAAGCGGACACTATTTTCCCCAAACGGGGATTGGCCTGGTTGGCCAAATCCCTAACTAACCCTGTATAAATGTACCGATCACATATCACAATAGATCCTCTTAACAGCCGGGGAATAATTCGAAAGAAATAGTCGTACAAAAATCCTACCCATTGTAGGACGCTGTACATATTGGCGGATAGAAATTTCTTACTGTCTAGAAAGCGGACTAACGCCCTCAGGGTGTGATTGGAATTCCATTCGTAAACATATATGCTGCAATTATGGGCTTGGAGGTGTGATACTATCTGATGAATGGCATGACTTTTCCCACTCCCACTGATCCCTTCCATCACAATTAATCGCCTTCTGGAACCCAATTACTTCTCACCTCGTGCACCGGCATGCTCGTTTCTTGTACTCCAGAACCGATTTTTGGCTGTCAGCATCTCTTCACTGACCTGCAGAATTCGGGACGTATCGAATATGCGGGTGAAAAAATCCACTTCCCACTTTGCCGTTACGGTATTTTCTATTCCATACTCGTCTAAATAAGCTTTATCCTCCGGTTCCAAAGCCTTCATTACATGTTCCGGGATTACATTTCCGTAAATGTAATTTACATAAAAGAAAGCATAATACACGACCTTCTCACAGCTGTGTTCCTGGCAGAAGGAGATTAACTTGTCCCAATCCAGCTTGTCCTGGTAATGTTCAATGTACATTAACATATCCGCATACTTGTACAACTTAAGATCTCTAAGATCCGCAATCCAGTTCAACATTACCGCTTCCTTGTACAAGTGGCAGGCTAATTGAATTAAGAAGTCCTCATAGTCCAGAACATGACACTTATGACCTAAGACCTCGGTTTCCCTAGCCCGCGATAGCAACTCTTCAGTAGAGATCTTATACGGGCAGTTTCCTTTCCATAACACATCGTGGTTTAGATCCACCTGAAGCAGACTAACAAAAGGATGTTCTGTCTTCTTAAGGCACTCCTGAAGTTCGTGGGTGGCCATTTGGTGCATGATTTTTTGCTTACGGGTCCCGGGGATGATTTCATCTGTGCTACGGTTGTATTCCCCTTGAATGTACCCAAGACTCTCCAGAATTTGAACGAACTGTTCCCCGTCGCTTAACGAGATCAGCAAGTCTAAATCATTGAACGTACGGGTTTCTATGGAAGGATACACATGAGCGGCCAAGTAGTTTCCTTTTAATATGACCGCACGCAAACCTTTTTCGTTGATTTTCCGGTAGATGGAGCCTAGTTCCTCAAAGTAGAACTGATTTCGCAAGGCATATACCTTACTTTGGCTCTTCATTACTTTGACAACTTCTTCTTCTACGACATGCACGAGTTCCAACCTTTTTAGATGGTAAAACATCAGATTCAGCACCCGATGTGTAAGCCCTTGGTACAAAATATCCTTCCAGTCCAGATGGTGACTCAACAATTCACGAGCCTTCGCTTCATGTTCCCCGTTCCATACCCCGCGCGAACACAAAATAACTAATTGTCTTTCTTTAGACAAAACATCAAAAGCTGCCTTCATCTTTATTCCTCCCCGGATCGGAATGCAAAATATTAAGATTTGTACCGTTTTTTCGTGACCATAATTCGACCGTCTTCTTTAGGGCTTACAACTTTATGTTTTTTTATGTGATCGGCAAGAACCGTCATCAGCAGACTATCGGTTTGCAAGACCTCAGCGTCCTTGAATTCATCGTAGTTATCGCCGCCATTGTACAGATAATCACTGATCGCAACTTTGAATATCTGGTTCTTGTCGAGAGGTTTCCCCTGATACAGCACCTGAACCAGCCTTTTGTCCGCCGATTTGGATGCGTCAAACGTATATTCAATTCCGGAAACCTGCAAGAACGCTCCATTCGTACCGTTCGGATATGCCCTCAAGCCTCGTTCGATCGCCCGATAAATATTATCGCCCTTCAAGTTGACGACCATCATTGAGTTGGCAAAGGGAAGCGATTTATTCAACTGATACAAGTTGATGTCTCCTTGTTTGATACTTTCCCGAATCCCCCCTCCATTTAACAAGGCGATATCCGCACCTGCCTTTTCCTTCATGGCATCCGTTAGCAAGTTGGCGAAGTTGGTCTCTTTTGTACGTAATTCTGTCCGCATTCCATTTAGTTCAACCTCGGATTTCCCCACGACCTCCTTGGTTTGCTCAAGGGCAACTGCATGATATTGTTCGGCAATTTGGGTCATTTGGGCGTCAGATTTACTTTCGTTTTTACTCGATCTTACTTTCCAGTCAATATCCTTCAGCTTTCCCCCTTTGAAATACAAATTGGCATAACCAACATGGGTTGTCCAAGCCCCCGCCTCTACAATGTATGTATTTCCAACCTTTACTGCATCAGTGTACAAATTATGCCTGCGTCCGCTTAATATAAGATCAATGCCGTCAACTTTTTTAGCCAATTCTACGTCCGTGTCGTCACCCAAATGGGACAATAAGACGATCACATCTGCTTTGTCTTTCAGCTCTGCTACCACTTTGGTTGCTTCCTGCACCGGGTCCTCGACCGTCACTCCCTTTATTTCATCCGCAGACATACTCCGCAGTGCATTTGTAGTTAACAATCCCATAAGAGCGATTTTCTTCCCGCCCGTTTCGACGATCCTGTACGGCTCGAACAGCCTTTCCCCGTCCCGGTACAGGTTAGCTGATACCATAGATGTATTAAGAGAGGAACTGAGCTCCATAAAACGTTTGTAGCCGAAATTGAAATCATTACTTCCCGGTATCATGGCGGTGTAACCCATTAAATTGGCTATTTTGAGAATGCCTTCCCCTTTGTCTACATTCGCCTCATTCGTACCGTGAAACATATCCCCCGTATCCACCAGGATCGTATTGGGATTCTCCTTCTTTTCCAATTCAAAAAGATATTTCACCAACGGGAGCCCCATGACCCCATATATGTTTTCCGAGGTATACTGTCCCCAGGCATTATCCTCAAACATAATATGGCCGTGGACATCAGCCGTGTTCATAATCGTTATTTTTTGATCGTACTGCCCTAATTTCAGCAATACATCGTCCCAGGACACATTCCTTAGAAAATAGTACGAGCCGAACGATATCAGCAGTATGCCTAGAATTAGTAGGTTTATATATTTTTTCAACTCAAATCCCCACTTTCATATTCACAATTACACTACTAATTAAGAGCATTCCCTGTACTCGAATACCGTCTAAGCCCGCGTCTCCACACCCAATAAACCAAGCTGAAAAGTGCTGCGGCAATCAGTGGATTGAGGTACAGCAATCCCTGCCAATATTCCTCCATTTCGGGCTTCTGGAGAAAAAACTGCGATGGGAAATAGTTAACAAATCCGAACGGAATAACAAATATTAACATTTTTTGTATGATCCCCGGATAGAAGCTTAGCGGATATGCCGCAATTTTACGGGAATTGAAAAAAAGAATATTCCGCAAATTTGTAACCCTGACCGTCCAAAAACACAAACTTGACGTCAACATGAATATGGAGGCTTGGATAATGGCCCCCCCTATGACCATGAGGAGATAGAAAAGGATATTCGGAATGCTCCACTCCAAGCCGATCCCTGAAGCGGTTTTCGTCAACAGAAAGACACCCAGAACCCCATGTCCGAGAGCCGCCGTGTAATCCACCTTAGATGCCACGACTTGAAACAGAATACCAACAGGCCGTACCAATATCCGGTCAAACTCTCCCGTATAAACCAAATCCTCGAAATCCCGGATTCCAGTAAAGAAAAAGACGAACAGGCTGTAGGAAAGAAATAAAAAGCTGTAAAGAAACAAAATTTGATTAATATCCCATCCCTTTATGGTTACAAAACGGTTTAGCATTAGAATCAGGATGATCACGCCGGCCATCTCCCGGATCAGGACTGCGGCTGCGATCATCGTCCGGTCAAACTTGTATTGAAGGGTAACCTTAAGCGTTAATTGAAAATACTTTATAAACAACCGGAATGAATGAAGCGCGGACTGCCGAGCGTTATGGGAACCCATCGTTCTACCCTCCTTGAACCACTATTCTTTTGGAGGCCCGCTTCCACAACAAGTGGCAAGCTAAAGTCAACGCCAAAACCCAACCAGCTTGTCTCAATATGCTTGTAAGGATCTCATGTTCTGGAAGTTGTCCTAAATAAATGGAGATGGGGACATAAAATATCGTATCAAACGGTGTTAATTTGATATAACTCACAAGCCAGGCGGGCATATACCACAAGGGAATGACAGCACCGGACAAGACCATGACCATCGTATCTTTTATCGTTACCAGACTAAAAGTTTTATAGAGCCAGAAAGCACTGATCCATATCAGAAAATTCAGGTGATACATTACGAGATAGCCTAAAACGATGCTAAATAAAAAGCAAAAAAACATTTCAGTCGAAAATGGGGGCAGTATGTGGTAAATGGCCGAGTAGAAAAGCAGGGTAGGGACAAAAAGCAGAATAAGTTTGTATATTAGCGCCCCCAGATGATACGAGAAGATCTGTAAACGAAAACTTAGCGGCCGTAGCAAGTCGGAAGCGATCAGCCCCGTTTTGATCTTCTTCTCAATGATGTATTCATCCATAGAAAACACGTGGAACAGCGCCATGGCCAGGATGACATAAGTAACGATCATGCTGAATTGTAGCTGATCCATGGTCCCTTCCTCGTCATAAACTGCTCTCCATATAGCAATGTTTACAAATATGGTTACGATGGAATTCGCCAGTCCGGCAAAATATTCCACTCGAAACACCAGGTTATTCAGGAAGGATTTTTTGGTGATCTCAAGATACGCTCTCATAATCATGAGCACCTTCTTCGTAAATTTTCTTAATGATCGTTTCAATCTCCGGTTCCTGAACGGTCAAATCTTGGACGTCATAATTATTCGTTAGCTGGGTTATTAATTCAGATACCTTGATTTCATTGTTCTTGAATATAAAGCTCTTTTGGTTTCCGCCTTCATGGACGGTTTGAACCCGGGGAATATCAATTTGATCGTAGCTTTGGCTGAATTGAACACTAAGCTTTCTTTCCGTTCCATATAGCTGCCGTACGTCGCTCACCTGGCTGTCGCATACGATCTTCCCATGATCAATGACCATGATCCGCTCACAAATTTTCTCAATGTCCTGCATATCATGGGTTGTGAACAGCATGGTAATTCCTTTTTCCTTGTTCATTCTCTTAATGAATTCTCTGATTCGTTCCTTCGCGATAATATCCAGCCCGATAGTAGGTTCATCAAAAAATAAAATATCCGGTTCATGGAGCATTGCCGCTGCAATATCGGCTCTCATCCGCTGGCCCAGGCTTAGCTGCCGAGCAGGGCGGTGCAGAAATTCATCCAAGCCCAGAAGCTCACGGAACTCTTCCATGTTAGCCTTGTATACTTTATCTGGAATTTTATAAACTTCCTTCAACAAGTCGAACGTGTCCACCGCTGGCAGGTCCCACCACAATTGAGTTCTCTGCCCGAAAACCACCCCGATTTGCGATACATATTTCTTTCTGTCTTTGAAGGGGTCCATGCCCTTAACTGTCACTTTGCCGGAGCTTGGCACAAGAATTCCGGACAACATCTTGACGGTTGTGGATTTACCGGCACCATTGGGGCCGATAAATCCGACCATTTCACCTGCCGATATCGAGAAGCTAATGCCGTTCACAGCCCTCTTCGTCTCATATTCCGGCATTAATAAGGCCTTTATTCCGTGAAAAAAGCCTTTCTGATTCTTATTCGTCTGGTAATCCTTAACAAGCTGATCGACTTGAATAAGCATTTTCCAACCACCTTCACATTAATGTCGACCGGGCCCCATATTCGTTCGCTAACGCAAGAAAATTCCGGATAAGTACCTTTCCGTACTCAGAAAGGATGGATTCCGGGTGAAACTGAACGCCAACGGTACAAAACTCCTTATGGCGGACTGCCATAATCGTACCATCCTCCGCATAAGCCTGAACCTCCAAACATTCCGGCAGAGTATCCTCGCGTATGCATAATGAGTGGTAGCGAACTACCAGAAACTGTTCCGGTGTGGAAGCAAAAATCCCCCGGTTATCATTGGTGATGAGGGAACGTTTTCCATGTACCACATGGGAAGCTAAGTCTATAGTAGCTCCCATCATGTATCCAATGGCTTGGTGGCCTAAACAAATTCCAAATATAGGAATGACTCCATTGAACCGCTGAATGATCTCCAGACTCATCCGGGAATCTTCCGGACGGCCCGGCCCTGGAGAAATGATAATGCAGTCCGGCTTCATTTGGTACACATCATTCAAAGTGATTTGATCATTTCGGAATACACGGATGTCCCGGGTCAGCTCACCAATGTATTGGTACAGGTTATACGTGAATGAATCATAATTATCGATTAACAAGACCAAATTGACTCACCTCGATTGCAGAGCTTTTTTTAAAGCGGCACCTTTATCAAGCGTTTCTTGGTACTCATTCTCTGGAACTGAATCCCATATAATTCCCCCGCCAACTTGATAATAAGCCTGTTGGCCCTTTACAAGAATGGTCCGAATCACAATGTTAATATCCATATCTCCATCAAACCCGAGGTATCCGATGGAACCTGTATACAGCTGCCGGCAGGTTGGTTCCAGCTCGTCAATGATTTCCATCGACCGGATTTTGGGTGCTCCCGTTATGGAGCCCCCCGGAAAGGTCGCCATTATACAATCTACCGCATCGAGTCCTTCCTCAAGTTCCCCAGTAACCGTCGAAACCAGGTGAAATACACTTGCGTATTCTTCCACGACGAATAATTCGGGTACTTCCACGGTTCCAAACTTACATACACGGCCGATATCATTCCGCATCAAATCTACGATCATCAAATTCTCCGCTTGATCTTTGGTGCTTTGTGCAAGTGCATTCCGGTTCGCTTCATCTTCCTCTGGCGTCTGCCCTCTAGGTATAGTTCCTTTAATCGGCCTCGTTTCAATCTCGCCATTCCGCAGCTGAATAAACCGCTCTGGAGAGCTGCTGACCACTTGGACATCCTCAAATTCAAGATAAGATGCAAACGGTGCCGGGTTCATGCTGCGCAGCTTCTCATACAAGTGGAGCGGATGCTGGTCCAGTAGGGTACTGAATCGCTGAGTCATATTCATTTGATAAATGTCGCCGATCCGAATATATTCCCTTGCCCTCTCAATCGCTTCACAATACCCCTCGAAGGTGAAGTTGGAAGTTAAATCGACCAGATTCTGCTGATATGGTTCGTTTAGAACCGTATAGTCCGGCAGCATGCCTTTCTCAATGGTATCTTTAAGCAAGTTGGCCTTTTGCTTCGCGGCATCAGGGCTGCTTCCGACCAATCCTGCCGACACTGCATGTACCTGGTTCTTCAGATGATCAATAACGACTATGCCATCATACAAACCAACTATCATATCCGGAAGATTTAGGTCATCAATGGCGGTTACCGCCATTTTCTCAAGATGATGAACAAGATCATAGGCAAAGTAGCCTACGGCTCCCCCCACAAACGGAAGCTCCGTATCATTCCGGATTTTGAAACGCGCCAAGAGTTCCTTCAAGACCTCGAACGGGTTGCCCGCTACTTCGCGTTTCTCCCCGAGTTCCGTGATCTCAATCTGCCGGCCTTTGGACTTCAATATGATGAAAGGATCGGCCCCGATAAAAGAATATCTTCCCAATCGCTCAGGATCTTTTCCGCTATCGAGAAAAAAACTGTACTTCCCCGAAAAAAAAAGCTTGTAAATCTCAAATGAGGAAAGGGAGGTCTTAACCTCCACTACATGCAATAAACTCATTGTAATTGCCTGCCCCTTTCTCCGCTCCATTTAACCAGAATGCATTGAACTCCTGTATACAAAAGCGGAACGAACATCGTGATCCAAAATACGGTTAGAAAACCTTTGATAAAATTCCCGAGCGGAGACAATGAATAGAGGGGCTGCACGAGCCGGTCCAACTGGATGAACAATATGTATCCGACAATGAACAAGCCCGCTTTTGCCCATAGTCTTTTCGGAATCTCAAACCGCAGCACTTTTAGATCCAAATAATAGGATGCCAATATACATATAACAGAGCCGGCACCCGAATAGTACCAAGAGTCCGCTGCAATGCTCATTCCCAGAAAAAGAACGGCAGCGGCAGACAATAATCGTAGCTCCAGCCATTTGCCCGCGAACGATCCAAATACCCATTCTGACAACACAACCCAACCAGCACCGGCAAGAATTGCCCCGATCACATCTGTTGGTGTATGGGCGCCAACATAAAGCCGGGATATGGAGACCACCAAGACCAATAAGAACCCTCCCAAATAGACCCACCGGGACTTGAAGTGAAGCATAAGGGAGGTGACGTAAGATGACGTATTTTGTACATGCCCGCTTGGAAACGAAAATCCGCCAATCGGTACCTCATTAAGAGTGCGAATACCCATTTGTCCAAAATGCCGCGGGACTTGAAACGTATTTTTCAGGACTGAATTCCAGATATCGTTCGAAAAAAAAGCAAAACCCATTCTGTATCCGAATTCTTTATTGACGCACCAAAGGCATAAGGCAAAAAGAATCATGAAAAAATGTCCCTCGCCTAACCAGGTTACCTGGATAAAAAATGAATCCCAAAAGGGAGATGCGAAAGACTGGATAAACTTAATCAGTTCCATACCCCGTCCTCCTTTCTTGCTTAATATTTTGCGGAAGCCGCATCCGATTCTTTTCTCGCCTCAACCTTCAATAAATACTGGTAGATCGGCTCCAGCATCCGGAACCCTTCTGCCAAATCGTCTGCAATCGCCGGGGAAAAGAGCCGTTCCACTTGGCTGCTATTATGTACCAAATAAATGTTTTTGCGGTCGTACCACTGTCTTAGCGTATCCGGCAGGCTGGGAGCAAGCGTTCTCTTATACATCTCCCCTTCAACTGCAAAGATCTCCTGTCTGTTAAGAAAATCGAAGGCTCTATCGAACCTTGCCAAATCCTCATCCATCATCTTCCTGAACGTGTCCATGGATTCTCTTGTCGCACTATAGTAGCCCATCCCGTACCGGAATGACTCCGGCGAGATCTCAAAAAAGAATGCAGGGGCACCCGTCCATTCGGATTTTGGCCTCTTGAAGGTCAGCCACATAGCGGAGCGGTAAAGAGACTTGTCCTTGGAAAACCTGGTGTCTCTGTTCAGTCGGGATAGGGTTTTATTTACCGAAGGTGCAATCTCAAATAACGGGTCTATCTCAAGGACGATATGGCTAAGGTCACTCACCAACCCTTGGAACGGTTTGATCAGGTATTGCTTGTATAGAGGCTTGTTCTTCTCGTACCATTCCCTGCTATTGTTCAATCGGACTTGAACCAGGAAATCCAAAGCCTCCTGACTGAAACCTTCAAATAATTGAGTGGTCATGGAAACCTCCTTGTATAAAACCTAATTTCGGGCTGCTATGAAAACAATAATGTTTCAGCTTGCCGTTCCATCCAAAACTTAGCCCCGTCCACACCTAATTGGCTCAGTATTGCATAAGCAAATCGTTCCAGTCCAAATGCGATGCATCCCGTATGAACATTGGCTCCGCTTGATGAGTTGATATTAAACGCCTCTGTAAAATAGGTGCCGTGATAGTTAAACGAACCCACGGACAGTTCTTTGTTATTGTAGGGCAAGAGAAGATTCAACTCATACTTGAGCTTCAGCTTTTGCTGCAGCATAGCCTTTGGACTGTATTTGGTTGTGAAAAACGGGTCATTGGCGGATTTGATATTTGCCTCAAGACCCAGCTGGTCAATAAAATTGATAGCCAGTCTGATACATTCCTCCCTGGCTTTGATAACATGTTCATAAGATCCGACCAGTACAATTTCCCTCATAGTAAAATCAAGCAGTCTTTCGACTTTTGTCATATTGATTGATTCATACCGTTTGCATTTTCCGACGGATGTCACGACCAGCATTTCATCCAAATCTATAGTTTGATTCTCATATTGCTTGTAAACATGCGGGCAAATGGCCAATTTATTCATTAATTGCGGTTTGTCAATATAAGTGTTGTCGTAACAGTCACAACCCGCGGACACCTTCTCTGAAAAAGACTGAATCAAATCCAGATCCTCTCTTAGATGAGAGGCAAACATTAAGTGGTTAGGGAACTGTTCGATATAATGGTATTGATTTAAGGTTTCAATGCCGATCAAATCCGGATATACGTATTCTACTGCTCCGAAACGTTTCCCCCAGTTTACAAACATTTGATCCAGCAATTTGAACAGCTCCAAAAATTCTCTTCCGAAACCAATCAGGCCGCTCTCGTAAGGAACAATCCACTTCTGATCCACAAGAGCTTGATAAATATCATAGTCCGGAAACGTATTTTGGGATTGCTTCTCGTACAAGATATCGGAAGTAATTCCTGTATAGCTGTCATCCAATTCGTCTACCAGCCGTTTTAGAGCCGCTTCTATCTCTTCAAACTTATCGCCTTCAATATGTACATGCAAAGAAGCGCCTTCCTCTGATATATTCACAATATCCTTAGAAATATAAGCAAGCTTGTAACGCAGCATTTTGACATAATTCTCATCATTATTCTGTAGCCGCAACTCAATCACCCGCATTGTACTACCGCCCTTCCCGTATGATTATTGGACTTCAATCAAATACTTGCCCTGAACTTTACCTGTATCCGATTTGGGAATCTGGTCCAAAATAAAGATTCTCTTAGGTACCTCCACAGGTAGAAGACATAATTTGCAGTATTCTCTTAGTTCTTCTTCCCGTACTGAACCAGGATTGACGAGCTCAATAAAGGCATGAACCTGTTCATGGAATCCGGGAGAGGGTTTGCCCATCACAACCGCTTCGGCGACAGCAGGATGCGACTTCAAAGCATCCTCAACCTTCTCCGGGCTGACCTTCACGCCTCCCACTTGTATGACATGTCGGAGTCTTCCCGATACCTGAACGCAACCATCCTCCCGGATGGCACCTAAATCTCCAGTACGGTAGGGTATAGAGACCGGTGGAGAGTCAAAGTACCGGTCCATTAAACATTTACCTGTTACCGATAGTTGATTTCCTTCGATAATTTGGAACCGCCTGTTGGGCAAAGGCCATCCGACACTGGACGAGTTTTCCTCCGGCGGCATCTCCGGATAGATACATAGGGTTCCGGCTTCCGTACATCCATAATTATTGCTTATCAAAATCCCAAGATTTGCGTAGGCTTTCTCCCTTAGGTCACCGGTAAGCGGACCACCTGCCGAAAAGGCGCGAATGGGTACAGGCACATCTTCACCCGGAGAGGTGGAGATAAACTCATACTGAAAAGGCAATCCGTAAACGACAACCGGTTGGAGCTGAACCCATCTTTTACGGCATGCGGATGGAAAAAAGTCGCTGACGGTATACACTTTCGAGCCTCTGAGCAAAGGCCAGATAAACCCTCCGCAGAACCCGTAGGAATGATGAAAGGGCGCCATGTTAAAAAAAGTGCCTCCCTCCGGCAATTCCACTGCTTCTTCAAGAGCATGAATTTCATCTGCAATCGCATCCCAGCTCCGGATAACTAGACGGCTCCTGCCGGTTGTCCCGGAAGTAAACTGGCCAAGCCATTCGCCATCAGGACAAATAGGCTGGAGCCGGCCTTTTTTTGTCCATACATAGAAATGACCGGCCCGCCTCATATCCCAATCCTCAACTACCAGATCCTTCACCCTGTCTTGGTCGGATATGAGTATGGAGCACGGGCTACTCAACAAAGCTGACTGCAATTCATGCATGGGCCATTTACTTCCAAATAGGATTTGGGGGCGCTCTGCTTTCATCGCGGTTAATAAGACTGCAAGAAAATGCGGCCCAGATGAACTTGAAATTCCAACGGCACCGTAGGGGGATTCCTGAATACACCCCTCCACATCCCCTGCAAGAGCTGCGATTTCATTTCCCTGGAACCACTTTTCCGAGCTGGAGGCCAATAGTTCATCCTGGCGGTCGAGCAGCTTTAAAAGATCCGTTATGATCGGTAACATCTCTTATCTCCTTTAGATACTGGCAGTCTCGGCGTCCAACCAAATTTCCTCCAACAGGTTAATACCTTGGATCAACTCCGGAGGTAACGTGTAGGGATAGGCTGACAATGCGTCCTGCAGTTGATCCATATTGCGAAAACCGGATAGAGCACATGAAACAAGGTCCTGCGCCAGCACCCACCCCATTGCCGCTTGAACATAAGGGACTTCATAGGCATCACATAATTGAAAATACTCCTTCAACGCTTTTACCTTGTCTGGATTGTCCGTAATTCTTTTGATCCATTTGTTGCGGGAAGGAATTTTTCCGCGTGCACCTTCAGCCGATTCTCCCTTGTATTTGCCGCTGAGCAACCCTTGCGCCAGTGGGGAGTAAGCGACTAATCCGATGCCTTCCTCTCGGCAAACCTGTATCTCCTCCCGGGATGGACGTTGAATCGTATTGTATAGAACCTGGTTGGCCACAACTTGCAAGTTGGCTTGTTTGGCCAACCGGGTAAATTCCTTAATCTGGTCAGCGGGCCACATGCTGATCCCGGCGTATAAGATTTTGCCCTGATTCTTCAGAGTGGCAAGGGCATCAACGGTTTCGTATAAGGGAGTATCCGGGTCAAATCGGTGGCAATAATAAATATCAATGTAATCTGTCTGAAGCCGCGTCAAGCTCTTGTGGCAACTTTCCGTGATATGCTTGCGGGAGAGTCCTGCATCATTCGGCCACTTTCCCACCCGGGCATGTACTTTAGTTGAAAGAACGTAAGCAGATCTCGTATAGCCTTTTAGCGTATTGCCAAGGAGAGTTTCAGACCAACCAGGCAATGCACCGTACATGTCAGCCGTATCAAAATGGCAAATACCCCGCTCCAGAGCTGCGGCAACCATCGGCAGATTATCCTCATAGGTGGAGAAATTCAGCCAAGTTCCCAGACCCAGAACCGAAATCTTAAGTCCTGAATCTCCTAGCCGCCGGCTGTCAATCGCTTCGGACATTTGTTTTTCGTATATTAATTTTCT
Source organism: Paenibacillus sp. FSL H3-0321 (assembly GCF_038002865.1). Lineage (NCBI taxonomy): Bacteria > Bacillati > Bacillota > Bacilli > Caryophanales > Paenibacillaceae > Paenibacillus > Paenibacillus sp. FSL H3-0321. Next base: position 1,865,192 of record NZ_JBBODH010000001.1, read on the forward strand.
TTCCATAGCAAGTGCCCCTCAATGTACAGGAAGTCCAAAGGGGAAGAAAAGAATGATCGCACCGCTTCTTCTGGCCGGCATACTACCGGTTCTCCTCCGATGTTAAATGAAGTATTGACAACTGCGGGAAAACCTAAATTGTCCCTGACATTGGTCAACAAATACGCATACGGGTCATCTGGCCGGTTTACGACGGTTTGCACTCTGGTTGTTCCATCAACGTGAGTAACAGCCGGAAGATTATCCTTATCGCCTACGACCGGCAAAGTAAAAAGCATATAAGGCAGCTTCAGGGCTTCCCCGAATACCGGTTCTGCATATTCCTGAAGCATACTGGGACCGTAAGGTCTCCAAGTCTCCCTTTTCTTGACTTCAATATTCAGACGATCCTTGTGGGAGCCTATTGCCGGGTTGGCAATAATACTGCGGTGCCCCAATGCCCGGGGACCGATTTCAATCCCGCCGGAGAACCAGGCACCAATTTTGCCTTCCCCGATCAGTCTGGCTGCGCGTTCAATACTATTCACCGATGTGTAACGAACACCCAGCTTTTTCAACAAGCTTCCAACTTGATCCGGAGTGAATTTCGGACCAAGACCCAAATCATCCATAGGCTTCAAAGAGCGTCCGGTTTCCTGAAACCATAGCTCCGCAGCAGCCCCTATTGAACCCCCGGTATCATTGGCCGGTCCGGGGACAAATATATCGCTGTAAAGTTTTTGACGCAATATTTTACCATTTGTTGTACAGTTCAATGCCACGCCACCGGCAAGACATAAATATTCCTCGCCGGTCCACTCCTTGGCCAGCTTAGCCAAATGTATAATGGCATGATCCAGGGTTAATTGAACACTGGCAGCGAAATTTTTAATCCGCTCGTCAAAAGGAGTGTTCTCCATGGCATAGCAGGATGGAATATCGTAATGGTAGATACGTTTATTCGCAGGACCAAAATCCTTCATAAATTGCTGGACCCAATACTGGGTCACATGCTCATGCGTTGGCAAGGATGGAACATCCATTTCAATTCCGTCATCTGTCAAACGGATGTAAGGCAATAGTTCACCCTCGCCATAAGGAGCCAGCCCCATCAATTTACCTGCTTCCAGCTTTGAGAAGCCCACATACTGGGTAGCCCCTTCATAGAAATGTCCCAGTGACCAATTATTTTTCCAGGAACGGAGCAATTTGATTTGGCCGTCCGCTTGGCCGTGGTAAATGGAAGTTCCAACATCTTCACCGGTCCCATCAATGACCATAATAGCCGCCGACGGAAAGCCGGAAAATCGGAACGTAGAAGCTGCATGGGACAGATGATGGTTCACATCGATAATTTGATCGGAACGGGGAGATGAACCAAACAGTTCCGTTGGAAAAAGTGCGCGGGGACTGACATTATACTTGGAAAGAGATTGATCCTGAATTGCGTTGCGTTCCCATGGATACGCAATCCGATCGATATCCGATAACTGGAGTCCCCGGCTTTCCAAACACCATTTAGCCGCTTGGACCGGAAACTTGTTCCATGCTCTTTTGCTTCGGATCAATCGTTCTTCTTCAACCGCGCACACCAATTCGCCATCCTCGATCAAGCAAGCTGAACCATCATGATATGGAGCAGAAACACCTAGAATTCTCAATACCGCCACCACCATTATTCGGAATGTATACATTACTCTTCAATAACTTGAATTGTTAATTATCCGGGAGCCCGAAGTGAATTTTTGTTGGCAAAAGGCCTGGACTGGATGAGCCACAACTTCCCGTTATTATCCTCAGCCCATTCAACCTCTTGGTCTCCGCCAAAAATAGTCCTCACCCGATCTGCGACAGCGGCCAGTTGAATAATGAACGCTTCATCAAATATCTCCGAATCCAGTTCAATCCGACTTTTCTCCCGATAATAAATCCCCTTGCCGTCTACAGTAGGGAGACAAACCGTCATTTGGCCGCCTTTTCTAACCGTATAATTCCTTCCCTCCTGCAACGAAGCAGTTAAAAAATCAGGATTCGTCATTCCGGAGACAATATCAACCGCAAGCCCCCAGGCACCTTCCGCAATAAATTGGTCGGAACCCGGTCTGCCCGTTATTAATACACCTGCTCGGCGGGGCGTAATAAGCTCTTGAATAATGATGTTCATCTGCAGGCAGTCATTTTCCAATCGTTGCATGTATTTCCTAGCTGTTTCTGAATGGAGTGCCCTGTTACATTCCTCGACAGCGGAGATTATTTCCTCCATCCCACGAACACCCAGCACACTTTCGAAAATGCCTGCAGCGCTTGCGTAAGATAAATCCTCCGCATTGGAGCTGGATCTTACTGCAAATACCGTATGATCCAAATCAAAATGCTTGTGAAGTTCTTCACTTAAATAAACCTGCAGATCACTCCGGTGCGCCTCCATACATTCATGTGGAATAACCATTAAATCCGGGACTGCCAGCCCCTCTCTGCCGGCCACTCCCAACCTCCATGCTTTTGCCCCGATGGATTGCAAAGAGCAATCAGCCGCCTGATCTAGCGGAATCAATATTGGCATTCTTCTGTTCTCCTTATTCAAGTGACATTAGACACCAAGCTGAATCAAAAAAGCCACTTCCCTAGGAGATAAACATTTGGAGCGCAATTCGTTAGGCTGACCTTGCCTGATCCGGTCATATACACTTTGCGGCGGTTCGGCAGAAAGCCCTCTTCTTAGCCGCAAAGGCGCCTTTCGAAACCAAAAAATATCAGCATATTTCTCCGTTTTTTGCTGCCAGCTCCAAGAATCAACCAAATTGCTGACTGTTCTCGTCCTGGAAATAACGTCATCAACCAGGCTGATGATCCGTTCCGGATCTGTAACCACTGCATCATCAACGGTAACATTCCAAGAAATTAAGGACTCATTCAACTTCCCGGAATGATAGAGATGGTCATAACAATCCACTCGGATATCAGCGCTCACAGCGTATTCACAAATTGTCACCACTTTTTTGGTCGGAATTAAGTAATGCCCGGGCCATAGTTGATCAGGGCTAAGGTTATGAAACTCACGAATAAGCATCAGCGTACCTTTATCCGTCTTATAAGGACCATGCACGGATTTAACGGCGTCATGCCCGCGGAACAAAATTGCTTCTGTATACATAAACAGGGCGGCTTGCAGTTTGTGGATCAGGTTGGAGTGACCGGATGAGAACATTTCTTGATGTGGGAGAATGGCTTGTTTAAGCAGGTTGCGGCCGTCTCTGTTAAAAAGATCGCCCGATTTCAAGATCTCGGCAGAACGAAGCATCTGGGTGATAAATCTCCTCTGGAGATCGAGGGGGGTCCGTATTCTGCGAAGTCCAAAAATGACAACATCGATTAAACGGAATAAACGTCCCGGGTAGACAAAAATCTGGCTCATAAGCTCAGGACCAAGCTCGTCCGTCCAAAGAGCCTCCACATCTTCGAGAAACTCTTGTGCAAAGGTATCTGTGAACAGATGCATGATTGATGAAATTCGCAAAGGCCAATCCTCGTAGTCGTTATAACCCCATGCAACTTTAAGCGATTCTTTGTAGCCCGCCAGCAACTCGTGGTTATCCAAGAACCAACACCTCTCCTTGATCCGCATGAACTTCAACCAAGCTTCCATCCTTTATTATTTGGGTAGCGAGTCCTACTTGTGTCAGGCAGGGAATTCCAATCTCACCTGCTACGATACAGATATGTGCCATAACCGCGCCCGATTCGCAAACAAGCGCGCCTGCATCCAACAGCATCAATGAATACTTGGGATTACTGTGCGGAATAACCAAAACTTCACCCTTTTCAAACGGGCGGGGGTTGTCCGGCCCGGCAACATAAGCCTTTCCTTTATAAACCCCAGGATTGATAACAATCCCCTGTAATTTCTGTGTTTGCTCCACTTTGGGTTACCTCGCCTTTATTTTATTCAGGACATATTCACAAAGCCGATCATAGTTATCAAATAGATCAGGGCACAGATCATCATCAAATACCGCTATGTTAAAACGCTTCTCGACTGCAACAACAAGCTCAATTAACTGTACGGAATCCAGTCCGATGTCCCGCAGCAAAGATGTGTCCCCTGATAATTCTTCCTCCAGCTGAATAGAGGACATTCCTTCCGACAATACAAGGTTCAATTCTTTTCTCACATCCACTAACTCCATGATTAACTTCATTCCTTTCGGCTGATATGGGCAAGCATATCGTTATGTAATTCCATTGGATAAAACAGACGGGCAACATCATCCGCAAAATCGTAATACTCTGGGTCAATACTTAAGTGTTCATTATCCAAGTGAGCAAACCCCTCGCTGGTCAGCCGCCTAACCTCATCCGGAAATACTTGGGTTAGATCCAACCCAAAGTTATCCACAAATTGAGACCGGCTTACTTTCAAGTTTTTGAGGCTCATCACAACATGGCGAGTGATTTGGTCTTTTTGGCTTAACTTATATGATCTGGAAATCGGCAACTTGCCCCCTGCCACCACTTCTTGGTACTCTTTCATGTCAGAGGTATTCTGGTACATGTTCCCTTGAAAATAAGAATGAGAGGATAACCCAATTCCCACCATATCCCCTCCGTATTGGACATTCTGGCGATGCCGGTCGATATATTTGTGATCAGTGGCGAAAGTCGCATTATTGCACATAAAATAACCGTTTGATTCCAGGAAATTTCTGGCCCCGCGGAAATGCTTCGCTTCCGTTTCGTGGCTGATTAGAATCTCTGGATTTCTCCGAACCGCGCTGAACAGCTTTGTATTAAAGAATACTTCCATCTTATATATAGTGATATTCTCCGGGTTGCATTCTTTTAATAATTCAAGTGAGTATTTCCAAGTGTCATCCGTCTCATGGAGCATGCCAGACATCAGATCACAATTGACCCAATCAAATCCGGCATTGCGTATCCGATCATAGGTTTTGTAGAACGTTTCGGTTTTATGGTTACGCCCGTTTGCAGTAAGAATCGTATCGTTCATACTCTGGACACCTAGACTAATCCGGTGCACACCCAATTGCTTCAATGTATTCAATTTCTCTTGTGTCGCTTCCGCTCCGGGTCTCACTTCAACATTAAACTGAAAGTCTTGCGTTTTGGGGAACACTCTCTCAAGGGCTTCCACAATCTGAACGAATTGCTCGGCTGAAAGCATGGTAGGTGTACCCCCGCCGAAATACAAGGTTTGCATGCTGCAGGTTTGAATTTCAGGCCGTTCCGCCAGCAGTTCTATTTCCTTCAGCAGATGCTCTACATACTTGGAGATGGGGTCTTTGCCTTTGTATTCTTCCACACGGTAGTAGCAGTAATGGCAACGTTTAGGGCAGAAAGGCAGATGTACATAGACATTCACAGGACGCCTTTCCCATATCGAAGCAACATGTTTTGTTTGCATGACGCTGTATGGCGGATAATTCGTAACAAAGGTTTCTCTCTTAAGCGAAAGTTCCATAAATCAGATCATCTCCCCCAATGTAATAAATCCGGCTACTCCTTGAAAACCCGCAATGACTAGAAAGTGATATGCTTCTCAATCCAATTGTTATAGCTTGTGCGAATGAATTCTGTCATTTCGCCTTGTTCAGGCCACTCCTTGGAATCCCACTGCCTAACCGGAATGACACCGTGGAGGCTATTAGTCAGAAAAATCTCATCTGCTTCAAAGCATTCAAGATGGGGTATATTTCTTAGTGAAACGCAAACCCCCTCTTTTTGGGCTAATTCCATAACTGATTTTCTGGCTACACCGGGAAGACCGCCCCATTCAAGTGATGGCGTTACGATTTCATTTCCGTAAACCATAAAGATATTGGTGCTTGTCCCTTCAGCGACATGTCCAAGAGAGTCCAGCATGATGGATTCTTGCGCCTGCTCGGCATGCGCTTCCGTTTTGGCCAAAACCTTATCCAGTGCACTCATGCTTTTTACCCTGCTTAAGGGAGGCCTGGCTACTCTCCAAGATGAACTCACAATCTTCCACCCCGATCCACCGATGGAATTCCATTCCCGTGCTTGGATAACCACCATAGGGTTACAGACCTCAGGAATATCGAATCCTCTTGGCCCGGATCCCCGGGACACAGATAAACGGATATAACCGTCATGGACGTTATTCGAACGCGCTACCATTTGCATGAGCAACAAGAAATCATCATTCGTCCATTCCAGTTTAATCCCCAGGATTTGAAGACCTTGCCGCATACGCTCCATATGGGACGTAAAGCAAATAATCCCACCTTTCCATCTGATTGTCTCAAACAGTCCATCACCATAGAGAAATCCCCTATCGTCAATATTCACCACGGCCTCACTCTCAGCGATAAGCCCATATTGGCAACCAGGGTTGCTTCCCATCCACACCAAATGATTCTTCAAGAATCCACCTTCCGCACCTTCATAATGGATGCCTTCATGCTTCCCCACTTTAAACACACCGGGTATATAACCCCTCCTGAGTTTATTAGAAGCTATGTCATTCTCTCGCAATCACACCTTAACTTTCTTTCGCCTTAATTATGTATGAAAAACATAAATGATGGAGAATAATCCCTCATTTTGGATATTCATAGTATAGTAAGTAATAGAAATATATACAATATTCTGCTAACATATGTCACAAATATTCCATATATTACACACCTTGTATTATTAGTCCACTAACTCTACTAGTTACCAATTAAGAAAAATTAAAAAGATTTAACTTTAAAATAGATTCAGTTTATTTGACCAAAAAGAAGGTTCGGGCGGAGCGGATTACAGCACCAGCCGGGCTACACCGGCCGACCGGGTAGCAGTAAAGCCTAATAAACAGGGCGATCCCCATCCTCTCATTGAGAGGATGGGGATCGCCCTGTCTTTATATCACTTAACGGGAAAGCACGACTGCTCTTCCTTACTTCTGCAGCTCCAGATCCTTCTGTTTCAGCAGATCTGTGTATTCCGATTTATACTGCTCCAGCTTAAGTTTCAATTCAGCATTATTGGCATCTGTCTTCAGCAGGCTGCTGGTGACCAGAATGTTATCGACAACAGTATCAATTTTTTCGTCAATTTGTTTGATTTTATTTTTGGTGACCGCCGGCAAAGGGTCCGGTGTTGAGGTCGGCCGCGGTCCCAGGACGGCATTGGTATTTTTATCATTGGCCAATGCGCCCGCTCCGCTATCTTTCTCATCCAGGTTAATATTCTTGCCGGATATCGAAACCTTATAGCCAGCCAGTTCTCCGATGGCGCGCACCGGGGCGTAGCTTTTCCCATCAATGATTATGGCCGGATCTACCAGCTTCTTGCCGTACACGTTGACTGTATATTCCGCTTGGATTTTCTTTCCTACCAGACTAGAGGTAGCCCCAAGCGCCTGCGCACTAACCATCAGTATTGCCCCGGCAAGAAATCCGGCAGCAATCTTTTTCATAAGAAATTCACTCCCCGTTAAATAATGTACTCCTATCTTAGCATTTTACAGCTCCTGATAGAAATGGTTGGCCGACAATTTTCGCATTCTGCTGCGGCCGCAAAGAAAAAAGGCGTATTTCCACAAGGAAAATACACCTTAGAAGCGGTTGATTCTACGTTTTATGATTTACTGTACATATTCTGATCCTGCAGCCGGATCAGCACCTTACCGAAACGCCCGCCCTGCTGAACCGTTACCTTCTTCTCCTGATACGTGCTGCGTATATAATCCGTAACAATATTCCGGGAAACTTCGTGGGCAGGCAGATGATGCGTCTTCAACAGTTGCAAGACCTCTTCAATTGCCGCCTCTACGGAAAGTCCGGTGCTTTTCATTTCTCGTGTCACAATGGACTCATAGGCATACCCTTTCAAGTAAAGAAGATGGTTCAAATACGCCATATCTGAGGAATCCGGGTGCATCTCCCTCCCGGTCAGCAGCGGCATTACCTCATTAATAAGACTATGCTGTCTGCTCCCAGCTGAAGTACTGATATAACAATATTGACGGGCACAGCTCAGCACTCTCTCCACGCTATCCCAGTCAATGATCACCGGACACATGGAGACGAATACCAGATCAAACCCTTTCTCCCAGCCCATTGCAGCTATGTCAAGGTCCTCGAATGCTTCCCGCACTAAGGTGATCTTTTCTTTTCCGGGGCTGACACGGGCTGTATTGGCCTCAAATAAATCAGCCAGCGGTACGTTGGGCTCAACAGCGGTAACCTTGGCCCCGCGCTCGGCAAAAGGTACGCTGAAGCCCCCTGAAGCCGCACCGATATCCAGCACGGAGAGTCCAGCAAAATCCACTCCCTGCCCTTCCATCCAGCCGATAATCCGCTCGCTTCTGCGTCTTCCGCCTTCACTGAATACCTCTTCATCAAACACCTTGGCCTTATGATCGAACCCATGCGTGGGATCAATGCCAGCACGCTTCATCTGGTTGGCCGTGGATGAGGGGTCCTCCTTCCACGCCTGCTCCCACAATTGAATATCAAATAAATCTTTTGCCATCTTTGCTCATCCCTTTCTTGAATATCATTTAGCCCGCATTTAATAGACTTAACAGACTTATTATATCTATAATTTAATTGCAAAATAACGGCGGTTATAAAGCCACCGTTATCTGTGCAGCAAGCTCGGAGATTTTTTTATTCCGCAAATAATCTTCCATCCGCCGTTCGGCTTCCACCATTTCCTGCTGAATCAGACACTCGCTGGGATGATTTAGCGTGCAATCAAACAACGAGGCGGTGCCTTCAATGGCATGAATGATGTCGAGAAATGAAATGTCTTCCTTCTTGCGCTTGAGCCGATAACCGCCATTCGCACCCGATGCCGACTCGATCAGTCCAGCTTTCACCAGCTTGGTCAATATCTTGGACAGATACGTAGGGGAAACCTCCTGCCGCTCTGCCAACTGCTGTACGCCTACCGGCTTGTCAGACGCAGCCGCCACCAGAAAGAGCATCGTATGCAGCGCATAATTTGTTGCCTTTGAATATTTCATCTTCCACCTCAATCAAAGACTTTATTAGTCTATAATAGCCTTTATTTAAGCGAATTGCAAGCTGCTGTCACTGTTATGTAGCATATTTGCGAAGTATTCCAGATTATAACATGCTGAGATTATTAATGAGAATACTAATAGGTTTCTTATTTGTGTTTGTAAAAACTTCGGCTATGCCAAATCAGGCGCAGCCTTCCAGCCTCCCCTTTGCGTGATCCCGCAAAATTCATGCGGCTTGTCCGCGCCCGCTGCCCGCTTCTACGGATTTCAGGCTGATGCAATTATGATAGGATGAGGGCTCAACCTGATTAAAGAAGCACATTTATGAGAGAAGCCGACAAAGGACAGCTTCCAGGATAACCGCTCCGGCACAACTGCTGTATTACCGCTGGCAGGATGAAACAGCCTCCATCCGCTGTCATATACTTTCCCGCTGAAGTAACCCACCCAGACCCCTTCCGGCAGCCAAGCCTTGAATTCGGCAACGCCTGTCTGCTTGTCTACCGGTTGTGTGACCGGACAGGCTATCAGCTCCGTGCCAAAAGTGCTATTCCTTCACGGCGCCGATCATAACCCCTTGATTAAAGTACTTCTGCACAAACGGATACACACACATAATTGGAACGGTGGCAACGATGATCACGGAATAGCGCATCATATTAGCCAAACGCAGCGCGATTTGGGCAGCTTCGCCTGTCCCCATGCCCGACTGCATCTGATTGGTGATCAGAATGTTGCGGAGAATCAGCTGCAGCGGATGCAGGTTCGGATTTTTCAAATAAATCAGCGCATTAAAATAAGAATTCCAGTAGCCCACAGCAATCCATAATCCCAGCACCGCAATGATAGCTTTGGAGAGCGGCAGTACCACTTGGGCAAAGTAACGCAGGTTCCCGCAGCCGTCGATCTGCGCTGCTTCCCACAAATCTCCGGGAATGCTGGTCTGAAAAAAGGTACGCGCAACGATAATGTTATAAACGCCTACTGAAAAAGGCAGCACCATGACCAGGAAGGTATCGTACATATGAAAATCGCGGATCGTCAGAAAGGTCGGAATCAGACCGCCGTTAAAAAACATCGTAAAGATGAAGAAGAGCGACAGAAACTTTCGTCCGGCAAGATCCTTCCGGGACAGTGCATAAGCCGCCGAGATATTGACCACAAGCCCAATGGCTGTGCCCGCCACCGTGTAGAGGACTGTATTCCGGTACCCGATCCAAATGTTTTCATGCCGCAGCAGCTCTTTGTAACCATCAAAGGTGAACCCTTTGGGGAACAGCCACACCTGTCCGCCCGCCACCGCAGAAGGATCACTGAACGAAGCTATAATGATAAAATACAGCGGGTACATCAGGATGATCAGAAAGACCACCGCAATGGCATACATTACATATTCCATAACCGTGTCCGAGGAACGGTTGTTTTTTATTTTTCCCATGTTCTCTTCCACTACAGGTTCCAAGACTCCCATGTCTAAGTTCCTCCTTTCTACCACAAGCTGTTTTCGCTGAGTTTTTTGGATATCTGATTGACGATAATGAGCAAGATAAAGTTAATGACCGTGTTGAACAGGTTGACCGCCGAGGAAAAGCTGTATTGGCTGCTGAGCAGACCAATTTTATAGACATACGTTGAAAGAATTTCGCTTGAAGTGGCATTCAGATCGTTCTGCATGAGATAGACCTTTTCAAAGCCAACCCCCAACAGCCCTCCGACGCGCAGGATCAGCAGTGTAACCGCTGTCGGCATCAGCATCGGAATATCAATATAGCGGACTTTATGCCAGCGGCTTGCACCGTCTACAGTAGCGGCCTCGTACAGACTGGGGTCCACTGCAGACAGAGCGGCGATAAAGATAATACTGTCCCAGCCCACATGCTGCCACACATCCGACCAGACATAGACACTGCTGAACAGGCTGGAGGAGCCCATCAGATCAGGGGCTTCTTTGCCAAACAAACTGTACAGATTACCGACAAGCCCGGTGCTTGGGGACAGCAGTATCATCATCAGCCCAACCATAACAACAGTTGAAATAAAATGCGGCATATAGGACACGGTCTGGAAAAAACGTCTAAACCGGTTTGGCCGCATCTGATTGACCATCAGTGCCAGCAGAATCGGGATTGGAAACGTAAGCAGGCTGTACAAGCTGATGATCAATGTATTCTTAATCGTCGATGAAAACTGATAGGAATTAAAAAACTTCTCGAAATACTTGAATCCCGCCCATGGACTGTCACTTATACCCATCGCCGGACTATAATCCTTAAAAGCAATGAGCACCCCATACATCGGTTTGTAGGCGAATAATAATGTAAGCACCACAGCGGGAAGCAGTAACAGGTACAGTCCCCAATTTCGTTTCATTTGTCCGAATGCCCATGCCGGACTGGCTTGACCGGATTTCATGAAATCCCCCCTAAAATTTTGTAAGCATCCGCTTCCTGATTCTGTTTATCTGTTTAATTGCTTTCAGTATATCGCCTCTGCTTTTGCGCCTACCGGACATATAAGGCGCGTTAACCGGACTTTTAGAGTTCGTTTCTGCGGCAAAATGCCGAACAGTTCCGTGACGAACGGGAAGCCATAGGGTATTCGGACTTTCCCTGCTGTTTTCCGGACTTTCACTATTCCAGCAAAAAAACGTCCGGCACAGGGTAGTGTGCCGGACGTTCCACGGGATCGTTGAGTGTTGCTTATTGTTCAAGCTCCAGTATGACAGGCGCGGCAATATCCACGCCTAAATCCCGGATGCGTTCCAGATCCTTTTCTACTGCCTTGAACGTTCCCTCTTCACTGTGATTGCGTACATAAATCGAATAGACAACCTGATTCCGCTCACTCCTTCATTCCGATATGAACAGTACATACGGATAGCTATTCGACTTGAGAAACTGAATGACGGCGTCCTCTTTGCGGGAAGAGAGCACAATCACACCGTCGGCCCGCCCTCCCTTGAGGAGACGGGAGACAACCTCCAGCTCCTCCTGCTCATTTGCTCCTGAAGCAATGAGGATATCGAAGCCCAGACGGCTGGCCTGTGCAACAATCCCGCTCATGCATTCCATGGAGAACAGGTAGGAGAACAGCTTCTCGGCCGGCCTCGGCAGCAGAACACAGATACTGTTGGTACTCCTTAAGACCAGGTTCTGTGCGATGATATTCGGGGTATAGCCCAGCTCCTCCATGATCTCCTTGACCTTGCGGGAGGTCTCCTCCTTAACATTCGGATGGCCCGACAATACCCGGGAGACCGTGGAGGGAGAAACTCCGGCTCTACGGGCCACTTTCTTAAGTGTAACTGTCATAACTGCCTCCTTGCAGATAGTGGACTTCATATCCCTTGTTTGCTGAGCCATGAATATAATGCGCCCCGCGCTAGTGAGCTGCGCAGGGCGGATTCGTGGAGTCAAAAAGAGTTATTTTACGCTCATATAACGTTCGTAAGCTTCAGTACGGATCTTGATCAGCTTCTCAAGTCCCATGTCATTCAGCTTCTTCACATATGCATCCCAGCCATCATCAATTCCGCCCTTGCTGATAAATTGGGCCCGCATGGTGTTCACATAGGTATCAATATCGGTGGTCAAGGTAGGCAGCTCCTGGAATTCTTCCGCAGTGTACATTACGTTAGGGAAAGGCGTTGTTACGTATTCGCTGCCCAGCTTATCGAGCTGCAGCTTCAAGCCGTCGCCGCTTTCGCTGCTCAGCATGATGTTCTTTTCAAAAGACGGGCTTACATATTTCGGCCCGAAATCACGCAGCGATTGATCCCAGTACCAGGCATCCGCGCTGGTTCCGGCTGGCGGGTCCATGAGCGTATAGGTACCATCATCGTTCTTCTGGATAACAGTGCCGATAGCTCCCCAGAAATTCTGAATGCTTGCTTCATTGGTGTAGAACTGATCGGCCCAGCGGGCAGCGATTTCCGGTGTTTTGCAGGAAGAGGTGATCAGCAGCTCGTTGCGGGCCAGATTCATCCCGATTGGATTGCCGATCGTATAACGTTTGCCATCCGGTCCGGCAATCGGCGGAATGGTTTCATACTGATCTCCCCATTTGCCAAATACGGCATCGGGAGTCCATTGGTACGAGAAGCCTACAACCGGAGCATCCGGGCTCTGGAATTTGGCCGATCTCATGGTGTCGTCTTGTGTAAACAGCTCTTTATCCAGCAAGCCTTCGTTGTAGAGTTTATTTTCCCACTTGAGGCCTTCCTTGAACGCTTCCGAAGTAGGGTAATATATTGCTTTCCCGTCCTTAACCAGCATGTTGTTGGTATTCAGATCGGTGATCCCGAAAGGACTGATGAGGTCATTGCTCACTTCAATATAAGGAATTTCATCCGCCTTGCCATTTCCGTTCGGATCCTGCTCTTTGAATGCTTTCAATACATTGTATAAATCATCAAGGGTATCCGGCACTTCGAGACCCAGTTTGTCGAGCCAGGTTTTGTTGATTACAGGCTGGCGCGAGCTCTTTGGACGCGAGGGCAGTCTTGTGGCCAGAGAGTAGATTTTCCCGTCGGGGAAAGTGCTGATTTTCTTCATATCCGGCGTTTCTTCCATTGCCGCTTTCAGATTAGGCATATACTGATCAATATAATCATCCAGCGGACGGAAGTAGCTTAAGTTGTTGACGATGTCGGAATCGGAGAAGGTCTGATCCCCCAGTACCACATCCGGAAGTGTGCCGCTTGCTAACATAATGGACTTTTGCTCGGCCCAGTCGTTGGATGACATCACCTGCCAGTCAATCTTCACATTGGTGTTCTTCTCCAAATCCTTAAGCCACTGGTTCTGGGTAAAAGTATCGCCCATACTGCCCCAGCGGACAGTCAGAATCTTCAGGGTCACCGGCTCGCTTACAATCGGCAGCCCCTCTTTATTGAACCCGCCCGTTTCGGTCGCCGCGGTATTGTTCTCCTTGTTGTTGCCGCCACAGCCGGCAAGTCCCATGACCATTACGGCTGCCAGAAGACCGGTCATCCATTTCTTTACCGATGATTTCTTGCTCTGTTCACCCATTCCATAATCCCCCATTTCGATATATGCCTCCTCTTTGCAGTTCTAATCATACCTGCTTGCCGCTCAGCATTCCGGACACTTTGAACCTCTTATTCGGACTTCTGCATCCGCTTACAAAATATTGAAGCTGCAAAATCATCCGCGGCTTCTTTTTAATAACAGTTTCCAGACTTTTGTTTACGCTTTCCGGACTTTGCGCCGAAACGGCATCTTGTTCTTATGTTTTTTTCATATAAAGGTTTTATAATGATTTTGTTACTTATAAAAACGCATTCATAGAAATGGCTGCGCAGGAAAGGATACTGGATTTGGGAACTATGGCCAATACAACTTCAGGTAAAGCAGCAACCAAACTGTACCCTGTTCGTCATTATGTAAAAGTTATGCTTCTGATTTCATTCTCCGTGCTTGTTCTGGATTTGGCAATCAGCATCGCTTCTATTTTTATCGTCAAGCAGCAGTCCACAAGGTATTTGCAGGATACCGCTGACCTCTATATCAACCGGATCAATCATGATTTTGCTTACATTAATCACTATATGGGCTGGACACTGGCCAATGATGAAAGCCTCAACACGATGAACGCTTTCCGGATCAACAGCATCGAGTTCTTAAAATCAAATGAAAACCTGCATAAACGGTTCACCGAGCTGCAGAAAAACTACGGACTGGAGTATAACTTCTTCTACTATTTAAAGAATCAGTCCTACTTTCTGAATTGCGCACCGATCAGCGTGACCTATACCGACTATCGGGAGCTCAAGAAACAGATCATTTCCTATATAGATGATAAAGAGCTGTACGAGAAGTTTTATTCCAAATGGACGCCTGTCCTCGTAAACGGCAAATATTATGTGATCAACATTGTTCCCTATTATAACCGCTATCTCATCGGTCTCATCTCGGCGGATCATCTGATCCGCCCGCTGCGCCAGATCAATCTGGGAGCCAACGGTTATGCATCCCTCGTGGATGAGAGCGGCATCAGCCTTACCAGCCCGGTCTCCAACAGCGGCAAAGTGCTTCAGAACAATGATGGCGTTTTCAATCGGCTGCAGCCCCGTACCACGATCAGTAGTGAATTCACGAGTACAACGTTTAGCGCTGAGATGGTTATTAAATTCGGAGCCTTTGAGAAAATCATGATCGCCCAGCTGCTCATTATGCTGCTGTTCTTCATAGTCACCTCAACGATATGTGTCGTTATGCTCTTTTTCAAACGGAGGGTACTTGGCCCGATCCAAAGCTTCTCCGAGAATCTGGCACGCATTAATGAAGACGGGCAGCCGGCGGATCTGAAGAGCAGCAAGCTTATTGAGCTGGAACAGGCAAATGACCAGTTCAAAGACCTGGTGGAGCAGATCAAAACATTTAAAATTGCCATGTACGAGCAGGAACTGGAGAAACAGCAAATCCAGCTGGACTATATGAAGCAGCAGATTAAACCGCATTTTTTCCTTAACTGCCTGACCAGCATTTACAGCATGGCGCAAATTCAAATGTATCAGGAGATCGAGGATATGGCGATGTCGACCTCTAAGTATTTCCGCTATTTATTCCAGAACGGCGAGAATTTTGTTCCGCTGGAGAATGAACTTGAGCATGTGCGGATGTATCTGGAAATTCAGCGCCAACGTTACCGGGATGCCTTCGTCTATCATATCGAGATGGCTGAACAGGCTGGCAGCGTGATGATTCCTCCGCTCGTGCTGCAAACCTTCATTGAGAACTCCATTAAATATGCTATTTCCAGAGATTCGGAAGTGCAGATTAAGCTTACCGTCGGACGTTGCGCGGACGAGGAAGACACTGAGCTGACTATTATCCAAATTTCTGACACCGGACCGGGCTTTCCGCCGGAGGTTCTGGAGAAACTTCATTCCGGATTGCCGCTGGATCAGACGAAAGGCACACATATCGGCATCATGAACACCCTTAAGCGCCTGGAATACCTTTATGCTAAAAAAGCGGCCGTCAGCTTCTCCAATTTGCCGGAAGGCGGCGCTGTTATCACCTTGACCCTGCCGGATCAGCCGGATCTATCATCAGGAATGGAGAGAAGCTTATGAATATATTACTTGTGGATGATGACTATTACGTAATTGCCGCCTTGCAGAAGAAAATAGACTGGAAAATGCTGAATATCGAAACTGTGTATACGGCCAATAACGTGGCGCAAGCGCAGGAAATTCTGGAGAAGCATTCGGTGCAAATTCTGATATCGGACATCGAAATGCCGCAGGGGAGCGGACTGGAGCTTCTGGCGTGGATTCGTGAGCAGAATTACAGTATTCAAGCCATCCTGCTTACCAATTATGCTGATTTCAATTATGCGCAGAAGGCCATCGAATTGCAAAGCTTTGAGTATTTTCTCAAGCCAATCGAATTTGACAAGCTGATGCTAATCATTCAAAAAGCTGTCGTGCGGGCAGCGGAGCAGCAAAGCAACGAGCAGGCGATTCGGGGCGGTTACTTCTGGCAAAAGAATCAAGCGAAAAATCTTGAGCATTTCTGGCGCAAGCTGGTCAGCAGCAGCACATCCTTCCCGCTTAAACCGGGGGACATCGCCCATGCAATTGAAGAGCAGAATCTGTCCTATCAAATGGAAGATCTCCTGCAGCCCATATTGTTCAACGTGTTTCCCCACAATGGAAGCATGGGCAAAGAAGAAAAAGGCCTGTTTGATTTTGCGCTGCTGAATGTGCTGTACGAACTGCTGAACCATCCGGGCTTCTCCATAGAAAGCATCCTGGAAGTTAAAGACTATAACTGGATCGCCATATTAAAATGGAACGACCCGCCGGAGGACGCCGGGGTGCTTAGGGCGTTCAGTACCTCTTTTATCCAAAAAGCCAGTCCCTACTTAAAATGCGATGTCTGCTGCAATATCGGCCTGCCTGGCACACTAAGTAAGGTCGGGACAATTCTCAAACAACTGCTCACTATGGATGAGGAGCTGACCAAATGCCGAAATCAGACCTTCTCCGTGGAAGCGTACTCCCGGCAAAATAAACCACTCTACCTTCCGCCGGATCTGGCACATCTGGAGGAGCTGCTCAATCAGAACAAGCTTGCCGATTTTCTTGGAGAATCCATCTCGCATCTGAACCATATGCTGAGCAACAAAGCTATCGACACCTCTGTCCTGGGCTTATTCCGGCTGGATATTGTGCAGCTTGTGTATTCCTTTCTGAAGCTGAAGGGGATACAGGCGCATAAATTGTATACCGGCAAAACCAATGATCAGCTGCTGATGCATTCGCTGAGCTCCATTGAGGATATGGAGGAATATCTGAAGTATCTGGTCAACACCGCCATGGAATACCGTGACTTTGCTGCACAGCCCACTTCCATTGCCGAAGAGATCAAGGAGTATATCCATAAGCATTACGGGGATGATCTGACGCGCAATGACTTGGCGGAAATCGTCTATCTCAATCCGGATTATCTGGCCCGGCTGTTCAAGAGAGAGACCGGCGTCTCCCTTGGCAGCTATGTCATTCAAGTCCGGATCGCAGCCGCCAAGCATCTGCTGGAAACGACCCATATGTCCGTCTATACTATTGCCAATAAAACAGGTTACAACAACTACTCCTATTTCTCCAAGCTGTTCAAACAAGAGGTCGGCCTCTCACCCAACGAATATAAAAAGGAACAGCAGGCGCCGCCAGCACTGCATAATTACAAAGCATAGGCAAAGCGGGGGTGTCTATTGTTTAAGCGGGAATTGTTTCTGATTTCTTTTTAAAAAAACAAAAAAAATCGCCCTTTTAGTAAAATGGAGGTACCACCCAACCACTTCAATAAGGAGCGATTTCTCTGGAAGAAGATACTCCAGAAAACCACATGTTTGTGTTGTAATGCTGCCGTCAATCGACTTCTGCTCGTAGAAAATCTACTTATGGGACATCCCCTTATTCTGGCGAGACTGCATCACTCACAATTATTTGCTGCTGAAGGCAAACATGATCTCCGCCTGGCAGACCAGTTCTCCATCGACGGTGGCGGTTCCGTTGCCTTTGACAATCTGTCCCTTCACCCGGGTAACTTCGAATTCGAGCCGCAATTGGTCCCCCGGCTTTACTTGACGTTTGAAACGGCAATTGTCGATGCCCGTCAACAGTCCAATTCTATTGCTGTCTTCCTCTGAATTGGACATGGCAATACCACTGGTCTGTGCCAAGGCCTCAACGATGAGCACCCCCGGCATAACCGGGTACTCGGGAAAATGCCCCGTGAAGAACGGCTCATTAATCGTCACATTTTTAATCGCTACCGCTCGTCTTCCTTCTTCAAGCTCGATGACTCTATCGACCAACAAAAATGGATATCGGTGCGGGATTAGCTCCTTGATTCTATTTATATCAAACATAGAAAGACTCCTTCCGGTTATAAATCATTACCATTTTACCACATTATAAAAAAGAGGAAGCAGCGAGTTAAACTCTCACTGCTTCCCATTTTTATAAAAGTTATAGGCTGAAGCCCAGTTCTACCAGATGAAAATATCTTTATCCAGCAATCTCAACACAGCTTCAATGAAGAAATAGTCTCCGTAAATAATCGGAATTTCTTTGATTTCACTATGATATGCTCCCGTACCGCCACTGACAATCGAATCCTCCTCAGGATTCCAATTGCAGTATTTACGCTCGGTCGCCTGCAGGATCTTGATGGCGGAGCGGATATACAGCGGTTTCTCGTATTCGCTGACATGCCCGGCAATCTCAAGCAGACCGCAAGCCGCACATACCCCGGCAGTAGTGTCGTAACATACCGGTTCCGCCGGAGCGCGGAAATCCACGAGCGGGATGTAGCCGGTCTCAGCAACATTTGCGATAAAATAATGGGCTACCTGCTTTGCTGCATCGAGATATTCCGTTTTTCCAGTGTGTTTATAGCTCAGAGCCATCCCGTAGACCGCCCATGCCTGGCCTCTGCTCCACGAAGAACCGCTGTCAAACCCCTGACCTCCGGGATTATCGATAAACTCCCCGTTCTCGGGGTCCAACATGACAATATGATTCGAAGAACCGTCACCACGGATTGTTGTCTTCAGCACAGTGTCCGCATGATGGATGGCAACCGCTTTAAATCTGGGATCATTGACTTCCTTGGAGGCCCAATAGAGCAGTGGAATATTCATCATGCAGTCAATAATAATCCAGCCTGTACAATCATTCCCGGAATGAGAATTCCAGGCACGGATAAATTGTCCCAGCGGGTTGTAACGGCCAGCCAGCAGCGACGCGGCGTGCAATCCGCGGATTTTCGACTTTTCATTCCCGGTGATCCGGTAGTTCGCAACGGCGGAATGAAGCCACATGAAACCTACATCATGATGCAATCCCTCGAAGCCTTCCAGCGCCTCGTCCAGCCGGGCCTCCACGCCTTCCGCAGTGGTCCGGTAAAGCTCTTCTCCGGTGGCATGATACATTTGCCATAACATTCCCGGCCAGAAACCGTTGGTCCACCAGTAAATGTCCTGCTTGCCCATATCTATATATTTGCCGTTCTCGGCTTCAAATGGGATTTCCGTGCCGATTCTCTCACATTCCACAGCCATTTTCTTGCGGATCTTCCCCCATATTCCCTCCAGCCATTGCCGGTCATCGGTTGTCAAATGATATTCCATCTTCTGATCCTCTCCCTATTTCTTAGTAGGTATTCTTACTGCTCTTAAGAGAGCGGACGTTATCCTCCGGACAACTCAAAGCGCAGTGACAGCTTCATGTTCTG
Organism: Paenibacillus sp. FSL H3-0321; assembly: GCF_038002865.1. NCBI lineage: Bacteria > Bacillati > Bacillota > Bacilli > Caryophanales > Paenibacillaceae > Paenibacillus > Paenibacillus sp. FSL H3-0321. The sequence goes on from NZ_JBBODH010000001.1 coordinate 1,884,935, forward strand.
CTCCGTGCGGAGCACCGCAAAATCAAGAGCATAAAAGGTTACCAGGCGTCCACGATGAGCTTTATGCTGCAATTCCTGGATTTCCGGGGCCAGCAGCTTATTGTCAAAGACAATCCTTAAACCGGCTTGATCCGAAGAGAGGATGACTGCATCTTCTTCAATCCGCGGCTTCAGCGGGGTAATAAATCTTTCCGTAACAGATTCGGGCGGAGAAGTAAACTGGTAGCTGTCTTCCAGCATAAGTACAGGCTGACTTGTTTTGGTCCATGTGAACCGGCGTTTCAGCTGCAGCAAGCTGTTATCCGCATAGACCTGGGCCAGGTCTAGCGAGAAGGTCTCCGTCTGCTCCCCGCTCTCCATCTGAACATCGGCTGCCCGGTGCTGCGCACCCGGCGACTGGGCCATTCCGTTGATGATTGGAACAGAGTGTCCGAAGCTTGCATTACACAGAATATTGTAGCGTTCCGGGCCGAAATATCCGCTGGTATATTGCCCGGACCCCATATCTGCTAACAGTGTCGTCCCCTCGGCAAAAAGGATGAAATTGCCGACATCGTTATGATTATGCGGCTCATCGTTGTGCCCGCCCTTGGCGGCAAATACAAACCGCCGTCCCTGCGATTCATGCCGGGAAATTAACCACTGCGCTTCCGGCAGGTAGTAGGAAGCCGGCCTCCATGGCTGTCCCTCCGTCTCCCCATGCTGCCAGATCAGATTGCGTAACGACGAAGCCCAGCGGTAGCAATGATCCTCCATGTAAGCGGCCTCATAACTGCGCGACGGTATGTCAACCTCTTCAAACCGGGCATGCAGATAGTGGGACAAGCCCATAAACACGCCTGCTACTGTCCGGGTATCGGAGAAGCTCACGGTATGGCAATCATCAAGAAATGCTTTTTGCTGAAACATGGCAATTTGCCGGATTTTAGGTTCTGCCAGCAAATCGAGTGCTCCACCGGTCCGGGTCTTCAGCAGATCCGCAAAATAAACATAAAATCCGAATCCGTATTGCCAATAACCATACCCCTCCGTGCACGCGCCATCAGCAGGATAGCCTGACAGAAAGCTGTCCATCGCAGGAAGTACACGGGCTAGCACGACCGCCGTATCCTCGGCATTGTCCAGGATATACAATGCTGCGGCTCCGACAGAACCTGCGCAGACGGCCGCCCAATTATGCTTGGATTCTTCCCAAAAAAAGCTGCGCTCGGTGAATGGAGTCAGCACACGATGAAGAACCTCGGAGATGACCCGTTTACGTACAAGTTGCGGCAGATTATCCCCGTGCAGATGCAGTAATTCTGCAAGCGCAAAAGCGGTTTCCGCCGAGAATAGATCTATTGTGGCTGCCGGTACTTCCTTGCCCGCTGCAATCGAACCTTCGGGAAGCGCGGGATCATTCTCCGCCTCACCGGCAAGATGTGCCGGAACGCACCAGGTATACTCGTCGCAGACTGCCCATAAGGTATCGCACAGCGCATCACGGAACACAAGGTTATCCGGCTCCAGCCATGCCAGCAGCCCAAAGGTTCTCAGCCGGTTTCTCCTGTTGAAATAGACCGTCTCATACTCCATCCGGGTGCCTCTTTCGAAATAAATCCGAAACAATGTGTAAGAAAGCTCTGGAATCGCTGTCGCCAGCAGCGCTTCAGCCTCCGCCCGGATCTCTGCCAGCATGGGCTGCAAGGCCGGCGAACCGAGCACCTTCTGCCTCAGCAGCTCCGGATAATCAGCCAGATACAGCTTGGACGATTCCGTGCGCAGCAGCATTTGTTTTATTTCCTTGATTTCGAGCATTATTAACCCTCCTGATCAGTCCATCCCTTCATATCACCCAACCGAATACTGTCTGCCGTATTGAGTTATTTCCCCTCCTAGTTTACCTTTATAGTAATGCAAGTTCTTTGCGATTAATGTTTGATTTCTTGCGAATATTGCTATATGTGGAGGCCGTTAAACTTATGAAACATTCCCAGTATTATGAGAAAATTGCCGCGCCCTTGTTGGCGGGAATCGGAAATTCACCCTTATCGCCTACAAAAGATTTTCACATTCATGACCATTATGAAATTTTCCTCTTTCTGAACGGAACAGTGAACGGCTTCGTGGACCAGTATTGCTATCCGCTGCAAAGAGGCTCTGTGCTGGTATTCAATAATCAAGAAATCCATAAAATCATCAATTTGTCACCGGGACCCTATGAACGGGTAACCATCCATTTCAAAGCAGAGCTGGTGTATCCCTTCTGTACCGCGGAGACGAATCTCCTGGCCTGTTTCCAAAACCATCAACCGGGCAAGCAGAACATTTCCCATATGGACGAACCTCAGTTGAATGAATATATGCGGCTGGCTTCCCGGCTGATTGATGCGTTAAACCACCCGCAGTATGGCAGCGATGTGCTCGCCCTGACCTATCTTGTGCAGTTGCTGGTATTCATCAATGGTCTCTACAACAAGTCGCATTCCCCGGTTCCCAGCATTATTTCCGCCTTGATCGAATCGGCAATCCATTATATCGACAACCATCTGCATACCGGCCTTTCGCTGGAGCAGGTTTCCAGTGAGCTGGCCGTTGATAAATACTATTTAAGCCACCTGTTCAAACAACAAACCGGGGGCACCCTTTACCGCTATGTACTGCTAAAAAAAATAGCTTTGGCCAAGCAGCTGCTAGCTGGAGGAAAATCAGTATCCGAGACCTGCTACCTGGCCGGTTTTAATGATTATGCCAATTTCATCCGCACCTTTAAGAATATTGCCGGAGTTTCTCCCGGAAAATATAGCAGAAGCACCTGAGAAACCGGCCCATCTAGCCTGTGTCTTTGCAGCAGCGGAGCAAGTCCACTTCACCATACACCTCGCACCTTGCTTGACAAAGTTTCGATCAATACTTAGAATTAATATATCTTGATAATCTAGATAATCGTCAAATAACCTTCTCGTCTATCCAACATATTTTTCTGAAAGGGTGCGGAACAATGTCATTAGTCGTTTTATACGCTACAAAATCAGGAGCCACAGAGCAATGTGCCAAAATCCTTTCGGAAGAGCTTTCTCACTGTACGCTTTGCAATATTGATTCCGGGATACCAAACCTGGAGGAATTTGATAGTGTTATTCTTGGAGCTGGAGTAAGAGACGGAAAGCTGTATAAACCGATCCGCGATTTCATCAAAAAAAATCAAACCGAACTGCTGAAAAAGCGTGTGGGTTACTACATTTGCAACGAAAAGCCAAAAAAAACGGAAGAAATCATCGAGGCGAATTTTCCTGAGGAACTAAAAAAAGCAGCGGTCTGCATTGAATCCTTTGGCGGTTATAAGGCCTATGCCGCGCCGAAGGAAGGCACGGATCAGCTGAAAGGAATTTTCGTAGATAGAATAAAAGCATTTTCCGAAAAGTTCAAAGAAGATTAAAATACAAATCTATAAACATTCCCATATAAACCTTTTTATGTTATGTTGGATATATATGGGAGGTGATCGATGCTGCAAGCCTAACTTATGCTTCTGTGAGTAACCTTCAGTTGAATTCTCCATTTCTTTCGGCAGTGCTGGCTTCCGAAGCAAGTTCAATATCCATTTGAGGAGGAACTATGAATGAAATCCGGCAAATTATTTTCGTTCCGCAGCATTAGTCTAGTGGCTCTGGCTTGCGTCCTCATCCTCTCCCTCTCACTCCCTCAGAAGCAGGCAGCAGCGGCAGGCACATCAGTCAAAGGATTTTATGTAAGCGGTTCCAGTTTGTACGATGCAACCAATAGCCCTTTCGTAATGAGAGGCATTAACCATGCACATACCTGGTACAAAAACGACCTGGAAACGGCCATTCCGGCCATAGCGGCCACCGGCTCCAATGTCGTTCGCATCGTGCTTTCGAACGGCAGCAAATGGTCCCTCGACAGTGTGGCAGATGTCCAGCATATTCTGGCGCTGTGCGATGAGTACAAGCTGACCGCTATGCTTGAAGTTCATGATGCCACTGGTTCAGACAACATCTCTGATCTGAACGCTGCCGTAAATTACTGGATTAGCATAAAGGATGCGCTGATCGGCAAGGAAGACCGGGTCATCGTCAACATTGCCAACGAATGGTTTGGTTCCTGGAGTACGGCTACCTGGGCCAGCGGCTATCAATCCGCCATTCCTGCCCTCCGGGCCGCGGGAATCAGAAATACGCTGGTCGTGGATTCCGCCGGTTGGGGACAATATCCAGGTTCGATTTTCAACAGCGGCAATGCAGTGTTTAGCTCCGATCCGCTCAAAAATACGATTTTCTCCATTCATATGTATGAGTATGCCGGTGGCACAGCCACAACAGTCAAAAGTAATATCGACAGTGTTCTGGCCCTCGGTCTGCCGGTTATTATTGGAGAATTTGGGTACAAGCACACCAGCGGCGATGTTGATGAAGCGACGATCATGAGCTATTCGCAGCAGATAGGAGTAGGCTGGCTGGCCTGGTCCTGGTACGGTAATGGCGGCGGTGTCGAATATCTGGACTTGGCCAGCGGTCCGGCAGGCACGCTCTCGGAATGGGGAAATACCGTTGTGAACAGTGTGTACGGCACACAGGCAACCTCTGTTCTGAACAGAATCTATACAACGCCCGGTTACGTACCTGTTCCCGACAATGGAACCACTCCAACTCCAGCCCCAACTCCAGCCCCAACAACGCCGTCACCAACAGCAACCGTCGCACCTACACCTACCCCAACTGCAGCCCCCACAGGACTTGCCCTCTACTACCGGGCTGCGGATACGAACATCAATGACAACCAGATCAAACCCCATTTCAATATCAAGAACAATGGGCCCTCCGCAGTCAGCTTAAGTGACTTACAAATACGTTATTACTTCACCAAGGATGGGACACAATCGCTAAATGCCGTTATTGATTGGGCGCAAATCGGTGCAGCCAACATCACTACCGCATTCGGCAGCTTCAGCGGCACTTCCGCTGATTCCTATGTGGAGCTCACCTTTGGTTCAAACGCAGGCAGTCTTCCTGCCGGGGGACAGACCGGAGATATCCAGCTGCGCCTGCATAAAAGCGACTGGAGCAATTTTAACGAAGCCAATGACTACTCCTTTGACCCAAGCAAAGTGGATTTCAGCCCATGGGATCATGTTACCCTGCACAAGAACGGCATCCTCATATCCGGCATTCGGCCTTAAAATGTGACTTTCCATCACCCGGTACGAAGTAACCCTATAGCGGTGGCCCATTCGGCCTTTGCCTGTAAGACGGGCAGGGTCCGAAGGACCGCCGCTTTTCTATTGTAGTTCGACTGCAGACTTATTAAGGACTTATTATTCCTGCCGAATTTCATCAGCGGCTGATTTCAAATAGGCAATTAGATCAGCTACCTTATTCGCGACAGCTAATTCCGCCTGCGAAAGTCCAATGATATTAATCGTGCATGCTTCTGTTAGAGATTCACATGTATTATCGATCACGGTAAGCACATTTTGACGCAACTCGGAGCCTGCCGACTTCACGATTGGCTCTTGAACCAATTGATAGCCGCCCCGAACCGGATTGGCATAATGCCCCCCGCTATTACGCACAAGATCACGTATTGCCCCTGTATACATGCCAGTAGTAAATTTCGCACTGTTGGAAGAATGCCGTTCAACATAACTTCGCATTCCTTCAATGCCATGTATCGCACCATCTTGAAGCAGTTGTTTAATATAATATCTGATTTCCTCAGCGTTTGAGCTAAATTGTTCTCCACTCATTCTAATCAACTCCTACTCTTTATAAATTGCACAATCCTATATTCGCCTTAAGTATACAAGTAAAAAAGTATGCATACAATCAAAAAAACTTCTGAACTTTAGAAGTTGCAATAAAAAGTAAAGATTAAACTTACATTCTATAGTTCTCTATAAAAAATAAACCTTGATTTCTCAAGGTTTTCACACGTAGGCCGGGGATAAAGTGATTATAATTCTTAAAGCTTGTAGCGTTCGTAGTAGTCTTCTGCTTGAATCTCAAGCGTTGCATAATCGGTAATCCCATTTTTCTTAAAGAAGTTGTCATATGCTAACTCGTCTGTAAATCTGTTTTTTGTTTTGAATTTAAAATAGCTGAAAATTTCCTCACATGATCCAGTAAGTTCTTCCCTATACTTGCGGTTCCTGTTGTAGCTTTTGAGGCCTTCTAGTATCTGTGTAGCCTCATTCCGGTTAAACGGCTTTCCTGTGAGATACATCTGAATCTTGGACACCGCTGTTGTGCCAGCCTGACTTCCATCGTATTTCATAATGAACAGCACCTCTCCTACCTTCGTATATTTTGCTTTTCTTCTAGCATTCAGAAGCTTCTTATCCTCATACTAACCCACAAAGAACTAATTGTCAAGAAGTTTAGAAGTTCTAATGTTTAAGTTAACAAACATTAATAGAATGATCATTCGAAGTACAAATATCCCAATCTATGGAGCTTTATGTAAATAAATATCCTCGTTGCACCGATAAATACATATGCTGGATAATCAAGCAATTACATTAATATTGCCCAGAAGGAGGCTGCCCATGGAACACACCGTGACTTACGGTCAGATCGAGATCATGCCCTATGACTTTGTGCGTCTTCATAAACTGAAAATTACCAAAACCGTCAATGAGCATGCCATCATGATCTGCACTGGAATCATATCCGAGAACAATCGGGAACTGTACGTACGGGCGTCGGATGATAAAACTCAGGTCAAAGCCTTTATTACGGATGAGAACGGCAAGCGCCACCCACTATTTCGGGGTCTCGCCCTGAATGTTGAAGAAAAGGTGGTGAATGGTGTTCATTACCTGAATGTTGAAGCCATCTCCCATACTTATGAACTGGATATTAAGCGCCACAAACGCTCTTTCCAGAATCCCAAACTTACATACACCGGCCTTATTGAGAGCATTATGTCCGCTTATCCGCATGCCGAGACCATGGATGTTGCCAGCGGCAAGCAGCCGATTGGCACCTTTATCATGCAATATGATGAGACGGATTGGAATTTCCTCAAACGGTTGGCTTCTCACTTTTACTCCCCTCTCATTCCTGCAGTCGGTTATGGGGTGCCCAAGTTCTATTTCGGTTTGCCCATGGGCTTGAGCAAGGGAGAGATCCTATCGCCCAACTTCAAAGTGAGCAAGCGGATCGGCGCTTACCAGACTGCCACTGACAATCATATTCCCGGGGTGAGGGATGCGGACTTTATCCAATATGAATTGGTAACGAATAGACTGCTTGAGCCAGGATATGAGGTCAAATTTCAAGGACGTCTTCTGCTGGTGGCCGAGGTAGTGTCGGAAATGCAAGAAGGGGTGCTTGTCCATAAGTGCAAGCTGTCGCCGCGCAGTGGACTGCGGCCAATTAAAGACTACAACCGTTCTATTATTGGCGCTTCGATTCAGGGACAGGTACTCAGTGTTCGCGGAGACAAAATCCGCGCCTCACTCGATATGGATGACCAGCAGGATCCGAATACCGATTACTGGTTCCCCTACTCAACCATCTACGCATCAGCAGACAACACCGGCTGGTACTGTATGCCGGAAGAAGGCGATCATATCCGCATCTATTTCCCCGGTTATAAAGAGGAAGAAGGGTATGCCATCAGCTCGGTGAAAAGAGAAGTTCCTCCTACTGAGCACACTTCTGCTGCATCCGTTCCTGCTGCTTTATCTTCCGAAGCCAAATCATCTTCGTCCCTGTCGGCAGCCGCACCTGCACCAGACCGCATGGCAGATCCGGCGATCAAAACGCTGCGCACCAAATACGGAAAAGAAATTATGCTGGCCCCGGATCAAATCGTCATTTCCGGCAGCGGCATGTCCATCGTCATCAACGATAAGACCGGAATTGATATTGTCAGCAGTAAAAATGTGAATATTAGCGCCACCACTGACCTGGTCATGAAATCGGGCAGCATCTATATGTCTGCATCCAAAATCGAGCTGTCCGGGAAAGGCAACAAGATTACACTGGATGACAAAACACTTTTTTCCGGTACGGAAATTAAAATGAACTAACAGGAGCGACAGGCAGTCAATATGGACAAACAAGCAGCTTTGCAGCATTTTAGAGAGCAATACTTCAACCCTTTGCTGGATGAACAACTGAACTTGCTGGAAACGGCATATCACCGGGAGCAGGGCCAGCTGATCAGCGGTTTCAAGGCGTCTTTCAGATCCTTATGCCTCCACATCCACAGCATACAGCAGCGGGAGCTGAAAGGTCCCGTAGGCTATATTCACTATTCCTTTTTACGTACCCAAGTGCTTGAACAAACCTATCATTATATGACTGAGGCTTACGATACGGCGTGGTACGAGGATGACTCGGACTGCAAGTCCACCTATGACGCCTCTTGGGCGTATGCTCCAATAAGTACCATGCTGTCAATCTTGGAGCAGGAGCGCAAGCGATATATGGGTGTGCTCAATCCGGCAGACATCGAACGGCTGTTGTTGGAGTCAATGCCTTTATTCCATCAATTTGTGAGCTCAATCCTGCGTTTGTCCATAGGGGAGGCTGTCCGGATGCCCGAATATCAGACAATTCTGAAAGCGGAACGCTTGCTTATTCGCACGGGTGAGTATATGGATATCAGTGAAAATATCTATGTCGACGACCAGCACCTCCCACAGGGGGATGAGATAAGAGAGCAGTTGATGCAAGCCAGCACAGAGGAACCTTTCATCTACGAGAATCTGAAGCACCTCTCACTTCATCATCTGGAGCTTATGGACAAGGACCTGCGGTATAACGATTTCAGTCACAGCCATCTGCAGGGAGGCCGGTATCACAACTGTAACTTGGTGGGGAGCCGCTGGCAGCAAGCGGATCTGGAAGACGGTAGTTTCCGTGGTTGTCTACTTACAGATGCCGACTTTCGATACGCCCATATGAAAGGTGTGGACTTCAGTCAGGCCAGCGGAGAAGCCTACCGGAACAAGGGACTGCGGTTGCCCGGTTTAGTGGGAATCCACTTTGAGCATGCCAATCTGGATGCCGCAGATTTCACGGCTGTCCAAGCGTTTGAGCATGCCTATTTCGAAGGAGCTTCCATGCTAGGAACCCGGGTTCCGCGAATGTTCCAACAGCACTGGCAGCTCAGTGATACGCAGCGCCAATCCATTGTATGGATCGAATAAGGAGGACATGGTCATGCGCCACTATTATATTCTGCAGAATGACAACCGGATCTCCCGCGAGCTTACACCTGTGAATATGGCTCTCTTAAAAGCCCCCTTCACGCAAATGCCCCCGGCTCAAGTACTGGAGGTGCAAGCTGCGGCAGAGCAGGATTTCACAGACTGGCTGCCTCTGTCAGCCGCAGTAAACCCACTGCTCTCCGATCCCATGAAACGGATCATGGAACTGTACAATACGCATGCTCGGTTCAAACAACTGTATCTCATAAATCGGGAAGATCAACAGCAGTTCTTATATTGGACTCCCCATGTACCGGCTTTGGACGGCATTTCAGGAGAGACCGAGTGGTATCCGCACGATCATACCTTGAAGCAGCTCGTACTGGATGCAGCTAAAGTGAAGGGACATCATTTTTTCCGATTATCAGGGATAAGAGAACCTTATTACATCATTAGCCTGGAGGCAGCGGAGAGCTTGCTCCGCCGGGGGTTAAGCGGTTATCGCCTGCAAATGGCAGAACTCTGCAAGGGGGCCGGGCTATGACCGTGCACTGGGATGAATTATTTTTGAAGCTGCACAACCAGCAAGTCTTGCAAGATGAGTTGGAGTCGGCGGAGCAGGATCAGGAATGGATGACCTTCTCTGTAGAAGAGACCATTGAGGGATTGTCGATTGGTTCGCTGACCTTGCCGGATGGACAAGTCATGCATTTTCACACCCTACAAGCTTTTGAGGATCAACTCACCCTATCGCTTCCCCGTTCTCTGATTCCGGAAGTTCGGGCAGAACAAAGCAGCAATTCGTTGGGCGGTGTTGTTGTTCAAGACAAGACTAATGGAATTGTGCTGGGGCTGCGTCCAACCAAGCATGAATTGGAGCAAGAGCAGTTAGAATCGTACCTGCAACAGATGATAGAGCATACGAGCCGCAATCACTCAAAGATGAAACTGATCAACCACAAATTCCTGCTTATTCAAAGTGCCGTAATCGGCTGCTATGAATCTCTTTTTCTGTTGACTCCCATACCCTTTTATCAGGTTGCTTTTGTCCGTTCTTGGCGCGGCAAAGCTTATATCGGGAGCTGCCAGTTCAAGCTGGAAGATGCATCGTTATGGGTGCCTTTAACCTATGCTATGCTGCATCATGCGGTTTGGTCGGATAACCTTGATGCTTGACTATATATATTCTATGGAGGGATGCATATGCTGCTGCCTATGTTACTAAGTGCCTTGGTGCAAGGTGCGCTAAAGGGTGAACAAAGCTTTGTGGTCCGGGGGGCTGTCCTGAAATGCAGTATGGGGACAGACCCCGGCGTACTCAATACAATGTTCAGCCATGGGGTCTATATTAAAAGCAAACCCATCCTGAACATCGACGACGCAGTTAGCGGAGTTAATATCAGTAAAGTTAATGCCTTTGGCTTCTGCAAATTGAAGGCCGCTCCCTGCGAACCGGTAATAACCTTGGCTTCGAAATGGACAGGGGGCAAAGAGGATGTACTGATCGACGGGGCTCCCGCCCTGCTGAGTGACTCCAGGTTAGTATGCAGCTGCCCAGGGTTAGACAGTTTGGCTATCGGCGCACAGGTCCCCCCACTCCCCTCTGTCGGCGGCGGCGGAATCATTTCGATTACAGATGACGGACAAGACCTTTAATCCAATCAGCAAGGAGATCATGGGATGAACAACGCAGTAAAAGACCGCTTTGCTTCTCATCAGCTGCATGTGGTCTGGCCCTACGGCAATCTGCGCTTGCAGCAGATAAAGCTGACCCAAGAGCTTGGAGCACATGCCAAATTGCTGATCACCGGAAGCATGGAAGCTGACCAGACCGATACTCTGATAACCAGAGCGGGCAGTAACGACGAAGTCGAGCTGTGGGTCACGGATGACAATGCCCGCAAGTATCCCTTGTTTATGGGACAATTGTATGCCGTGGACGTTCAGCATTTGAATCAGGAAGTTATAGTGACTCTGGATGTCATTTCCCATAGCTTCAAGTTGGACACACAGCTCAAGAACCGTTCCTTCCAACAAGTGAATCAGAGATACGTAGAGATTGTAGATGCAGTGCTGGCAGATTATAAAGGCTCAGACAAATTGGATGAAGCCTTCGGGAAGAAGAACACCGGTCAGTTCATTATGCAGTATCAGGAGACGGATTGGACGTTCCTGCAGCGCCTGGCTTCACATGTGGGCGCACTACTGGTTCCTAACGTGACCGCACAACGTGTACAGATCTGGATTGGGATTCCGCAAGCACGGAAATACATACAATTAGAAGGTGTTCCCTTTGCCATGCAGCGTAGTATCCCACCTTATCTGGATCAGGAAGCCAACGGCTGGAATACTGCCAGTATTGGTGATTATACCCGTTACACCTTTGAATGGGATCAGATGCTTCAATTGGGAGATGAAATCGAACGCAATCAAGAGACGTTCATCATCACAAAGCGGGAAGGCCAGATGATTCACGGGCTCATGACCTGGTCGTATGAGTGTGCGATTCAGCAAGGGATCAAGGTTCCAAAAAATTATAACCGCATCCTTATTGGGGCAGCCATTGAAGGCAAAATTCTCGAGGTCAGCCGCAATCAGGTACGCTTGCATTTGGACATGGATAACCGGCAAAATGCTGCGGATGCCCGCTGGTTTCCCTACTCTGCCGAAGGCAGCCAGGTCTGGTATATGATGCCCGAACGCGGAGCACAGGTGAAGTTGTATTTCCCCAGTGCAGACGAAGACGATGCAATAGTGATTCAGTCGGTGCGCACAAAGCCGTCTACCTCTACTGCCCTTCTTTCCCCACCGGGACAAAATGGATCTATGGAGTCTCCAGCCGAACGACACAGCCGCAAAACGGCTGATCCCGGCATCAAATCCTTTGCCAATCCACAGGGAAAAGAAGTGTCTCTGGGCAACTCGGAGCTGCATATGACGGCCCAAGAGGGGGCACTGTACATCTCGATGAACAACCATCTGGGTGTCAACATGAACAGTACCCAGCGGATCTGGATTCAGGCCAGTAGCCAACTCACTCTGGATGCCGCGAACATTAGGATTCAAGGCACCAACAGCCTGCAATTACATACAATGACCACTACACTGGATCTGGCACAGGAAGTGAACAATGTCAGTTCCGAGATTGAGCTCAAGGGCTCCATACATGAATATTACCCGGAACCTATTTTGTCAGCTTTTGAACAGCAGGTAAGCGCTCTGGGAATCGAAGCGGTGACCAAGCAGCACCAGCTATTAATTGCAGATAATAACGCTGAAGGAAACCTCGACAGCTTACAAGACGCAGCAAAGGGACTCTGGGATAACGTGGTGGATTTCGGAGATATGGTATTTTCCGCTTATCAAGGGGATAAGGAAGCCAGAATGGTATATAGCATGTTCAATGGCGGAACTGAAGTCGCACCGCTTGAAGAACGGAATTCCACCTTCGCCGGGCTTCTAAATACGGTAGATTATACAGAAGATCTCATTACCGGTGAAAAGTCAGTATCTGCCGAGTTCGAGAAAGCCAAGGACAGCTTCAAAGAGGGGAGTGCAGAATTCTTACGGAATCAGCAAAAAGCGAATGCGTATCATAACCCGCTGACGCTCACTCCAGAAGAAAGTTATGAGATCGGACGAATTCAAGGCGGACAAGAGCTTTTTGAGATGGATATTGCCAGCAGCTTCTTCGTCCCCAGTCTGGCAGCAATACGGAATTCGAAAAAGGTCCTTTCCGTCACCCGTAAAATGGGCCTGCCTGATCCCAAATTACCCAGGTCTGGTGCCCACGTCCGCTCTCCCCTGTTCAGAGGGCTCGGAAATATTAAAGATGCGATAGCCAAGCTCGGCGACGGCAAACTCAAGACTCATGCCCTCCGCCTGCCAAAGAATCTGGATTCTCTCAAAGGCTTCATGCAAAGTGTTGCCCGAAAAATGAATATCAGTGTAAAGCGGCTCTCCCCCGACCCTGCCACCGCCGCAGGCCGTTGGCAATTTCATGATCTGGAGTCCTACTCTTCCCGCTCCAAAGGTCCGGATACGCCGCTCACCCCGGAGAGACAAAGACAGAAAGATGCGTTAGAATCAGGAGAGTACTCGGGCCGGGCTGGGGGGGCTGGTAAACCTAGCGGTGAAGGACTACCTCTAGATAGGAAAAAGAATTATCGGCAAAAAATTGATGAAGCAAACGCACGAGGAGATCAGAAAGCAGCCGATGATGCTCGGTATGAGCGTTATTGTGAAGAGAAGCTATACAAGGGTGAAAAGCCAGTTTCTCGTAAAAAGTGGGATGCATTAACTGAACAATTAAGAAAGAATAGAGCAAATGGAATAGAACAGGAGATTAAAGGTAGAAATGCACTCGAAGAGCAATTAGGTAGAAAATTGGAAGATAATAATACTGGTGAAGTTGTTACCTTCGAATCAAGTGAAGGACATCTTACTCGTCCAGATAGTATTGCACGAAACGAAAAAGGTGAAATTGATCTTATCCATGACCATAAACACAAATCCAGTTCCGATGATCAAGTTGTTTATAATGATAGTCAAATGCGGGCTGAAAGAGAAATGCTTGAGACAGGCAATGGTAAGCATATTGTGACTATTTCAAGTGATAGCCCTAATTTAGATGCAATTCCTGCTAGACCGAGACCTAGTGCGCCATTGGGAAAAGAGAGCACGGTTTATTATGTCGATCCTGAAAGTGGTAAGATTATTCGCATTTGGAAAGTGGATGAAAACATTCAAGGTGGGGGTTACTGGGTAGATCCCTGATTCATGTGATTGATTTCTTTGAGCGGAGGATAGAAATGACACCAAATTTATTTTTAATTGAAATGTATCCAACAGTATCTTTTAGTAATGAAGAGGTGCTAGGTCGTATTTTAGATGTTTTTGAGTCAGATGAAAAGCTTGTTCCTACCCATTGGGGAAATGATGAACGGATTAAGGTCGAGTATAATCGAAATGAAATTATTGAGAAAGTTACAGAACGAAGAGTATCAGAAATTCATCTTCATCGAGATATGTCTATCAAATATTCTGGTTATTTTCATGTAAATCTCAGTAATCGATCATTTTTATATTTTAATTTCCATAAATCCCTTTCTAAAAAACATTGGTCGATGTTTTTTGAGATATCTGACAAAATATCAAATATTGCAAAACCTCGTTACGGAATTACTAATATATTTTGGCCAACAGCATATCCTTGGAATACTGAAAATGAACGTAATCAAATATGGATGAATTTGTGTTCACAACCAGTACCAGTGGAGTTTCTGCAGAACGGTCCTTTGGGAGTAGGATCTCGAACTTATTTTAGTAATAATGTTCTTGAGCTGTTTGGAAGAGAGTATTTGATAAATTCACCTGGTCATGTATCTGAATTTGATTGGGAAGGAATTTGTATTGATGTAATTGAGAAGCCATGGGAAGCTGATTCTAGTGAATTACTTAACAAGTGGTTGCAAGTAATGAAGTATTTAGAAACCTCTGGTGCAATAGCTGTTCCGAAGTTTTCCAATAACCGGATGGGCGCAACGTTTAGTCCAAGCGCCGCTTGGCAAAACTATCTCAATAGATAAAGTGCAGATGGGATGTGGTTGAAATAACAGGGCAACAGGATCGAAGTAATGTCTTGAAAATATTGAATAGTTATAAAATAAACAAGGAAGTTATTTATGGACTAGAGATGAGCGGTGTAGATTTAGCTTATACTGACTTATCTGAGGTAATGGGAGACTGTATTCAGGCGGTAAGAGTAAATCTTAGAGCATCATCATTAATAAGAGCTTCCTTTCTTGATTGTGATTTTGAACAAACTGATTTCAGTAACAGTAACTTAGAGAAGATAGATATGGGAGATTGTGTTCTAAATGGAGCGAACCTTTATAAAGCTATTTTAAAAGGAGCCAAGATTAATATAAGTATGTGCAGAGGAACTTGCTTTGATGAAGTTGACTTTTCTGGTGGAGAAGTAATTGGATCAGCGTTTAGTAACTCATCATTTAAAAACGCGAATTTATCCAGAATAAATGCTCAACAAGCTAGTTTTTCTAATGCAGATCTTACAGGTGCAACCCTCACAGAGGGGAATTTCGAAGAAGCAGATTTTAGAAATACCATGCTTGATGGCGTAGTTTGGACTGGGGCTTTAATAGATGGGGCTATATTTGATGAAGGAGTCATGGAAATAGTCAAAAGTAAACTTTAGATATGCCTGCTGAACAAATATCACTACATGTCTGCTCTCATAAAACACCATAATGATTGAATAGTAAGATGATAGTTGGTGAAACCGACTATCATCTTTTTATTCCACAATAAAGGATTAAACTTAGGGGACGGGTGATGTTGGAATGGTTGGAATTCCTTATGGAACACAAATTGATAAAGTCGGTAACAAAAAAACACTAAAACCGAATGCAAAGTACACCACACCAGAGAAGGATATACTTATGAGACAAATGAATCTGGTCGTATTGATAGTGTCGAGGCAGACTTACAACTAGGCAAAAGATCAAAGTAATGTGGGAGAAACAGACAGAATCCGAGGTGATTATCTAGAGAGAGATGATGGTGTTCATTTAATAGATAGTCAATTTAAAGGTTCTGGGAACATTGATAACTTAGTTCCAATGAATTCCCAAATAAATGAAGCTGGTGGGAAATGAGACCTGATAGCTTTATAGTAGAGTATTCGATAGATGGCGGTGGGACCAAAGAAAATTACAATAGAGAATCAATTTGGAGGTTGTGAGAATCATGGAGCAACAGATGGATCAGCTATATCCCTTGATAGCAGAGCATGTTTTAAGTATGATACCTGACGACAACTGGAACGAGATTTACTTATATGCCGAAATACTCGATGGATCTAGAGAGGTATATTTTTATTTCAATACTTCTGAGAATGGGGCTTTTATATACTCCCATGATATTCCTGAAAAATATGGTGTGAATGAAAAAAAGTACGACAAATTATTATTAGAGTTGCAAACAAAATTTAAAGAATTAAAACAAATATTTATAGACAATGATCAAGATGCGTGGACAAATTTAACCTTAAGATTGATGTATCCTGGTAAGTTGAAGATTCATTATAATTATGAAGATATAATAGCTTCAACACTAACCCCAACTCAAAGACAAATGATTTTTGAATATCGATATTTAGGTTTACTTCCTGAGAATGAAAAGAATAAACTGTTTGTAGAGAATTATTTAAATAGTCAAGATTAATAGCTCTGTCGAGCTAACTTAACTATGACAAACTATAAGAAGAATTTGAGCCATAAGTTGGGACTACTCAGTGCTGGATGAACCCATCATATAACCAATGACACATTCAACCTATGTAATACCCGTATCAAAATTTCTTCACTTTGCTTGTACGCAAAGTAATGCTCGAAAAGCATAACCTAATTAACACTAAATCGTTACATAATACAGGTCGATTATGGTCAAAAGCTACCATGATTGACCTGTTTTTATATTTTCACACCGCTAGTCTTAACACCAGCTTTATAAGATGAATATTGCCAACAACTTCTCTCCCGCTCTGGGAACAGCATAGAATTCGAAAAGCCCCCTTTCCGTCACCCGTAAAATGGGCCTGCCTGATCCCAAAATACCCAGGCCTGGTGCCCACGTCCGCTCTCCCCTGTTCAGAGGGCTCGGAAATATTAAAGATGCGATAGCCAAACTCGGCGACGGCAAACTCAAGACTCATGCCCTCCGCCTGCCAAAGAATTTGGATTCTCTCAAAGGCTTCATGCAAAGCGTTGCCCGAAAAATGAATATCAGTGTAAAGCTCCTCTCCCCCGACCCTGCCACCGCAGCAGGCCGTTGGCAATTTCATGATCTGGAGCCCTACTCTTCCCGCTCCAAAGGTCCGGATACGCCGCTCACCCCGGAGAGACAAAGACAGAAAGATGCGTTAGAATCAGGAGAGTACTCGGGCCGGGGAACTAAGGGGACGGGTGATGGTGGGGGAGGAATCCCTCCAAAAACTAATAAGAAACCTGAAGGAAGACTACCTAGGACTGGTGGTAAATGGGAGGGAGAACCAGGTAACGGTAAATGGTATTCTGATGATCCTGATGTTATTGAAATAACAAATGGCAAACCAATCGTATTTAAAGATGGACGACCAGACTTTTCACCTTGGTCAGCTTATGAATTAGAGTTTAAACCAGGAGTGTTAAATGGAACAGACCAAGACTTTGATCAAGTTTATAAGCGGATGGCTGAACTTGGTTTAGCTAAAAACAAGACGCAAGCTAAAGCCTTATTAAAACAAGTGGGATTGACTCCCCACCATCTTAGTGAGACGGTAATAGAAATGATCCCGACCAAACTACATGGAAATATACCACATAAGGGATCTGCTTCTGATATGAGAAACAAGGCAAGTGAAATAATTGAAATAGAAACTGAAAAAATCATTCCAGAAAAATCAGAAGACCCATCAAAAAAGAGAAATAAAGGAGGTCCACCAACCGATGACGATGACTAATGATTCGTTTAATGAAATTGAAAAGTATTTAATTGAACTTGGTATATCAAGTGGTGCTGACAGCTATTCTGAAGAGGAACTTATAAGACTTGAGGAAAAATACGAAATTGATTTTTTAGAGATTTACAAGATATTTGTATTTAAATATGGAAATTCGACTTTTGAAAATGATGTGCGTTACCGCCCATTGAAACAATCCCATTGGACAGGTAAAGATGGGCTGAACGCTTTCGGATCTTTTTTTGGTTTTGAAGAGGGTGCTGACAATCTCGAAGAAAATATTAAACGATATTACGATAGAATTCCGAATTCAATTGTACCGATTGCTGATGACGGTGTAGGAAACCTAATATGTATAGGAATAAAAGGAAATCATATAGGTAAAATTTACTTTTGGGATCATGAAAACGAGATAACGGCTAAGGTTATGCTAAATGAAAAGGAATATGTAGGTGTTAGTGTTGATGATTATTGGGAAAATATATTCTTAATCGCTGAATCTTTCTTCGATTTCATTAAAAGTTTTGAAATTGAAGAGATAGTAAACGAATCAGATATTGATTCCAAGATTGTTAGTGAAAAAATGAGTGATAACTTTATGGCAATGATGCTTGCTGCTAAAGCCGAACTCGAAGCTAAAGAAAAAAATAGGAAAGAAAAAAAGAAAGAAAATTAGTCTGAAAATAATAAGAGGCTACCCAGTGCCGAATGAACCAATCATTCAACCAATAATACACTTAAGCTATGTAATACCATTAAAAAGATTTCTTCATTTCTTTTGTACGCACAGTAATTCTTGAAAAGTATAACCTAATAACGCTTTAGCGTTACACATCACAGGTCGATTATGGTCAGATACTACCATGATTGATCTGTTTTTTGTTATCTTTGCTTTCTTACTGTTTTATCAAAATAATCGCAACAATGTATCCTGTCAGAACGATAGATTTATTGTAAGGGTCGTTATGAATATTAGTTCGCTACTTTAATGGGTTGACCAGTAATGGCATCAAGACATATCTGATTATTATCATTTACGGGAAGGTCATGCGTGAAGGGCTAGCCACCGACTCCCTCATCTCTATAAGAAAGCCAAGGACAGCTTCAAAGAGGGGAGTGCAGAATTCTTACGGAATCTGCAAAAAGCGAATGCGTATCATAACCCGCTGACGCTCACTCCAGAAGAAAGTTATGAGATCGGACGAATTCAAGGCGGACAAGAGCCTTTTGAGATGGATATTGCCAGCAGCTTCTTCGTCCCCAGTCTGGCAGCAATACGGAATTCGAAAAAGGTCCTTTCCGTCACCCGTAAAATGGGCCTGCCTGATCCCAAAATACCCAGGCCTGGTGCCCACGTCCGCTCTCCCCTGTTCAGAGGGCTCGGAAATATTAAAGATGCGATAGCCAAGCTCTGCGACGGCAAACTCAAGAACCATGCGCTCCGCCTGCCAAAGAATCTGGATTCTCTCAAAGGCTTCATGCAAAGTGTTGCCCGAAAAATGAATATCCGCATAAAGCGACTCTCCCCCGAGAGACAAAGACAGATTGATACGTTAGAATCAGGAGAGTACCCGTGAGGACATTCGCAAAGCATTAACAATGCTAACGTTAATTTCGCAGTTGAAGTATTATCAACTAATGCTGATGATACAAAGAATGTAGTTTTTTACAAAGCAGTTCCCAGACTGAAATATTTCCAACCTAAAAAAGAGCATACTATTTCTACAAGATTAAGAGATTGGAGCAACTCTAAAAGGGCCACGACGAATGCTGTGGAAATTGATATATTTAAAGTTGGTGACGATGTAACAAGTGGTTAGCCAACAGGCAAGATAAAGCGTCTCGCCTATCAGGTTTTTAATTCAAATATAAATGGAGGCCTCAAATATGTACAAAGAACTAGATAACCTTTTATCCGCTGATACATCAGTAGATTCGTGGTACGATGATGGCTGTGTCATTGCAAGCGCGATGCTTTCGGAGTTTAACCCAAGTGATTGGGTTGAATTATCTAATCAAGTGCATCATAAACCTATAGAGTGGCAGAGAAAATTAGCGTATTGTTTGGATAATGAATGCAATGTAAATGAATTCAACATTTTATTATCATTGCTCAGTACGAATGATGAGGAATTATTCGAAATATGTATTGACACACTAAGAAGTTTTACAAATCAAGAAATTAAAAAAATGATATTAGATAACCCAAATATACTCCAACGTATAAATGACTCATTACACACTGCTAGCCTACCAGTAAAGAAAATGCTCCAAGATTTCCTTTCGAAAATCCATTTGTGATTTTGTGGATTAGATGTTAATTAGGTTCTTAATGAGATAGCCACGTCTCTATCTGGACAGCTTGGATGAACATGAGGTTGAGTATCTAGAAGAGTATGTGGAACTGGTGAAGAACAAATATATAGAATTAACTCATAAAGCCCAATAATATAGAAAGACAATGATCCTTGTCGATGAAGATATACATAGAGAGTTTAGGTATTTCAGTGGTCAGTCTATAGAAAAATAAAAAATTCAAAAGGAAAATAACTATGGCGAATATGGATCGAGGAAACAAGAAAATAACTATAAATGAAATTCGTGAATTTGAAGGTAAATATGTTCTAAAGCTTCCTGAACAGTATATTGATTTTTTGCTTAAAAATAATGGTGGGTATCCTAAAGCATCTACATTTAAGATTTCTGATGAAGCGGGTGAAAGTGTCGTAAATAAATTTTACGGGATCGGTGATATGAAGGGGAATTTGGCTAAGGTATTTGAGATTTTAGATGGTGAGCTGCCTGACGGTTTTATATCAATCGCTAGTGATCCAGGAGGAAATGAGATTTGTATTGGAATTAGTGAGAAATACTTTGGAAAAATATATTTTTGGATGCATGATATGGAGTCAGATGAAGAAATGGAAAACATGATTTTTTTAAAAACCAGTTTTAACGATTTTTTTGATAACTTATATTAGGGATTGGCTCTAATATACACCCCACCCAATGCCGAGTGATTCGGGCGGCTTAGCCCAAGCAGACTTAACTCAATTAATATCAGTATAAGAATTCTTCCATTTTACTTGTACGCACAATTACGCTAGCAACTTCTCCCCCGGTCTGAGAACTGCACGGAAATCGAAATGGTCCTTTTCCTCTCTCGTAAGCTGAACCTGCCTGATCCCAAAACAAATGGTCCTGACGCCCATGTCCCCTCTTCCCTGCGCAATATCCATTTTAAAATCGGCCTGTTTGATGTAACGCTGAATTGATGGGAGGTAGTTTTAATGTATACAAATAATAGTCAGGAAAGAAATGTGAATTGGTTCATATTTTCAAGGAAGGGCTGCCAAACTACTACGAGCTTTCTTCACTGAAAAGACATACATGAGCACATGGGCGGACGGTCCATTGTAAACGGAACAGGAGGAGATTGGCTTGAAAATGCACAGCAATCAAGAAGTTCTAACAGAAGCTAGACTTCAAGTTTTTGAGCGAATCATTGGAGTGCAACTTCCTAACCATTATCGAGATTTTTTATTGAGATACAATGGGGGCTATCCTAAACCATACTACTTCACCATTTCTGAGGAACAAGGTATGGGTATGGTAAATATTTTCTATGGCATTGGAGGAATGTATGATAATTTAGACAAAAAAATAGATATTTTTGACGATATACTTAATGCAGGATTTTTACCAATTGCAGATGATTCTGGTGGAAATCAAATTTGCATAGGTCTTACTGAGAAGTGTTTCGGAAATATTTATTTTGGGATTCATGACGAAGACACTGAAGATATGGACAACATGTATTTTATTTCTGAGAATTTCAAGGTTTTTTTAGAAAATTTATATGATGATACAGAAGAGTAGTTGGATATTTTCAAATACTCTTCCATTCTACGTTACATTGAACAGGTCGAATATGGTCAGATACCACCATGATTGACCTGTTTTTTGTTATTTTCTCGCCGTTAGTCTTAACAACAGGTTTCTAAAATGGGTATTGCCACCAACGTCTCTCCATTTCGCCCCCTCTCGCTAGATGGGGCTATTTGACGTTCCCCTTTCCTCACACTACTGGAGATTCACATGCTGCTTGCTTTTATTGACCCGGCCGCTCTTGATTTGAAATGTCATCAATGCCAGGGAGCTGACGAATAAAATCGCTATGGTCAAAATTGGAGAAGCTGCAGCAGATATCGTTACTAATAAAAAGGTGGTTAACGGTGCAAGGCCTACTAAAAGTGTATTAATGATGCCAATCGTAGTTGCCAGCTTGTTCTCTTCTACTACGGACACGATCCAGCCGGATAACTTGGGTACGATCGTTCCGACCAGGAAACAAACAGGTGCTAGCATCGGCAGAATGATCAGCATATTTTTTAGAAGTAGAGCAGGATAAAAAATAGTGGTAAACACTAAGCAGATCATCACTAATTGCTGCAAATGCATTTGCTTGAGTATTTTAGTTCCCAGCAGTCCACCAGCAGCTAGTGAAAGAGAAATCACCGTGCTTAGTACAGCTATTGTAAATGGATAGGAATAAATAACCATCTCTTTTTTAGCCGATACAATGATCATTTGAATGAGTGGTGTGAGGGACGATAGCATGGCATTAAGCACGATAATTGCAAGAATTACGCCGAAAAGCTTGTTTTCCTTTGTTAAGGCTGCAAAGCTCACCTTCAGGTTTTTGAAATAGCTGTCCCCTTTATGCCCTTGCTGTACTTCGGTTACAGCCTTTGTTGCGAATTGCGGGCTTCTTCTAAAAAAACTCAGCATAATAAAGCCAGAAAAAAGAAAGCTTGCTGCATTCGTCCAGGCTAAAAAGGAGTAAGACACAACGATCAGTAAGGAGGCGGTTATGAATTGGGAAATCATGCCGACGATTTGTGAAATGCCCTGATTGAAGCCGCTGGCTTGAGGATAATCCTCTTTTCCAGTAACTTTCACAATGAGCGGCAGCCGCAATCCACTTGCGTACGATCCTGTGAAATCGGACAGGAAATTCAATATGACGATGCCTATTAACACAATCCATTTCTCAAGGGTCGAACAAAATAACAAGCCGACGATGAAATACAAGCCAACTCTGATGAGATCAGCCCAAATTAAATTTCTGGCTACCTTGTGCGTTTGGTCTGCCCGATACCCAGTATAAGAGGAAAATAGCTGCGGAATCAATTCAGACGCTGTCACCAGGCCAATAGCTAACTGCGCGTTAGGAAGTGTACTGACAAAAGTCAGCATGGCCAGATAATACATCTTGTCCCCGATCGTTGAGAAAATGTTTGCAGTCGCGATTTGCCGAAATTGTCTGTTAGAAAAATAAATGTGCATTGTCATTCTCCTTTTGACTTGATAAATCAAACATAACCTGTTTACTATCTAGGTATGGCAATGATTTCGAATTCGAAAGGAGTTTTTTTTATGGAAATTGGTTCTTTATTGAGGGAATATCGTTTGCAAAAAGAACTGACACAGAAGGAATTCATCAAGAATTGTATTTCGGAATCCTATTATTCAAAAGTGGAGAACAACCTACATAGAATATGCGCGGAGGACTTGTTCAGCTTGCTGCAAATCAATGCCATTTCAATTACGGAGTTTGTGAACAAGCTGGATATATCAGATCAAAAATCCCCGCTGACACTTCTAGAGGTACAAATGTATCAAATATTTTATGACAACAAAATTGCTGAGCTCACACAACTGGAGCGTGTTGCACGAAATCACCAGGAACTATCTGAATCTGAAAAGAAAATTTTCATTACCTTATTGGAGGTTTTAAAGGAGATTACGGATCATTCTGACAGGGAGATTTCCGAAGCAGACAGAAATTTTTTGAAGTCCAGAATTTCAAGTGATTCAGACTGGACCACTCGCTCACTTATGCTTTTTGCAAATACGCTCCACATTTTCGACTTTGAAGATACCGTTTTTTTAGTCCAGTCCTTAATCCGAAAGCGGATGGATTACTCATTTACGAAAACTGCAAATGAAAACCCGTTCCTGCTGGCGACAATTCTACTGAATTATATATCTATATGTATTAGAAAAAAAGAACTTGTCCTCACCAGAAAACCGTTTCAGCTACTAGACAAGCTTCCTAAAACTCCTGATTTCACCTTTTATCGTTTAATGAGCAAATACTATCAGATCGTCATCGAGTGTATAAATGAACTCCGAACCTTTGACCCGAATATTACGCACATTATTCATAGCTTCTATTTGATGGGAAGAGAGCCTTTTGCAGAGGCTCTAAAAGAGTTTGCAGAATTGAATATCCCGAATTTCAAATACGCAAGTTGAGTTTCGATTCGTCAATTCAAACTTTTCATTGCACCTTTTGAAATTACCTAATTAACGCTAAAGCGATACATAAAACAGGTCAATTGTGGTCAGATACAACCATGATTGGCTTTCTCCTCTCCAGTGAACTGGACGTACCTAATCACAACAAAACACAATGGTCCTGATACCCGGTAGCCAAGCTCGGCGACGGAATGCTCAAGACCTAAGCGCTCCGCCTGCCAATCAATCTGGATTCTCTCGAAGGCTTCTTGCAAAGTGTTGTCCGAAAAATGAAAATCCGTATGAAGCGGTTCTCTCCCCGAGAGACAAGGACTGATAGATGCGTTAGAATCAGGAGAGTACTCTGGTCGAGTTGGGGCGCCGGATAAAGATAACCTTTACGATAAAGATGGAAAGTATACCGGAGGAAGAAATCAAGAATTGAATTGGTCTCTTAAGGAGTGGCAAAATGGAAGAAAACATTATAAATAAGTTTGAACTACATAAAAAGTGGGTTGAGTCCATTGGTAAAGAAGGCGAAGTGTTAAAATTAGATGAAGTGGATTTAAGAGGTTTTGATTTATCCGATAAATTGCTTGAACAAGCATATTTAACTGAGTGTATTTTTGATGATCTTATATTGGAAAATATCGATTTTCATGCATCATTATTATGCTCATCAACTTTTAAAAAAGCGTATTTAGATAAATGCGATTTTTATAAATCAGATCTTGGGTATACAGATTTCTCTAATTGCGTCATTAAAAACAGCAGATTTAGTAAAGGTGATTGTTGGGAAGCAATATTTAGAAATGCATATTTAGTGAATTGTAATTTGATCAATGTATTTTTCTACTTAACTGATTTTAGTAATGCAAGACTAGAAAATGTAGATATAAGTGTAGCCTCATTTGAAGAAACATTATTAAACGGAGTGACACTGAAAAATATTACAGGTATAGAAGAAGCTCATTTTAGAAGCATTAATATTGGTACATTGGAGAACCCTATATTGTTGAAATCCGAACAAGCAAAGGAATGGGTGCTAGAAAAATGCGAAATAAGTGAATAAGTAAGTGCCGCTGCCAATGAACTTGTACGTTAGAAATTATTGATTCGTCTACTGATCTGCCTGATGGATTAAAACCTTAGAGGAGGCTAACATGGAAAAAGAAGGAGCCGTATCTCTGTGGGTAGGCAATGTTCAATCTTCCGAGGAATTGGATAGGCTGCTTACTGTGTCTTATACGGATGAAGGAGACTTTACTCCATCGATCTTTGCTAAACATTTTGGGATTCGTAGATATGATGATGCTGTAAGAGAAGCAGAATATTATGAAGAAGCTAGTAATAATCCGAATCAATTACTTGAAGGATTCTCTTATGATGATGAGATTGTTCTGAAATTCACTGCCTTAGTGCAGGAAGGTTTGACGGATAATTTTAATGCAGTAGTTTTACTATATAATTTTAAGTATACAGAGGAACTTCTTGAAGCAACCATTCAATCGAATTATTTCAGATTTTTGGGTGCGGTAGAGTATCAATAGTGGGGGCTACCCAGTGACGAATGAATACATCCTCCACCCGTTCCGCATGATGCCGCCACCCCCGATGTAAACCAATCTGCTTACTCACAAACATTAACCCTTTGCAGATTAATAATGTCATTAATATGGCAATCATCAAACTTCTCCAACAACAGAGTAAACTCATTATTCCTTAGAAAGTTCATTTCTTCCAAAAAAACAGGAAATACAACTAGAAACTGAATTTCTTTATCAGGCGTTTTTAGTGTGAAAAAATCAGGGTTCTCGTTTATAGGTGGTAACAGCATAAAGCCGACAAATGGGTTTTTGTTGCTTAATAACTGCGGAGGATCTCCATTTGGAATACTGTCACCGTAACAAAACCAAGTTTGATGATCAAATGTAAACTTCCCAAGTTTCCGTAACCAGCCGAAAGGCCAATACAATTCATCTTGAATGTCAGCTTGTCGTACAGGCCACTCTGAAGGTAAATACATTATTAATTCTGTGTATTTCCACTCTTCACATCCTTCCTCAACATTGGAAGAATAGTTGCTCATTCCAGAAGTAACTATGGTGTGATAGTTTCTATTGGTGTTTGCCTCAAATACTATTAAATCTATATTTATGTTTTGCATAAAACCTTCCATGTTTACAAAACTGGGTTCTCCAATATTTTCACGTAAATGATTCATTAGCTCACCCGATGCAAAGTCATCATTTTTAACCATATGTACCTCCGGAGGTTAGAACCTAATATTAATAAATTAAAACACTTCCTTCCGGCCATTTTCCTTTCCAGCCACATGGAAGATGACCTGCTTCATATACATCGAACATTTTGAAATAAAAACCAGGAGCGACGAGATCACTGTAGGCATATTCCATCAACACGCAAAGAAGATCCCATTCAACACTCTCATATACACGATAATTGATATTATTAGCAGAAACATAAGATTTGAGTTCGTTAAGTACACCTTTTTGGAGTACAGCTTTCGCTTCTAAAGTAATCGTATTCCATTCTCTATATTCATTTCTCCAACGTTCATGTAAAGTACCCGTTAGATTATTCCTTATTTCTAGTTTCAGATTGTCCCATTTCCCGTTGATCCCTTTCTGAGCTTTTGTCCAACTATCAACAATTTTGATGTTTCCTTCAAAATAAGGCTCGCTAATCTCTTTACCACAATTCTCGAACCAGCGAACTTTTGCAACTCTTTCATTATAAAAATCTTTTATTGATTTCACAACTTCGCCTCGTTTTCTTTAATTTGTTATTGTTGATGAAAAGCTGAGACAGCTCTACAATGAAAACATTGATTACGCACTACATCGATTTGGCTAAAATACTGTGGTATTGAAACTAGGTTCAGGGAGGAGTAACGATGTTAGATAAGGCTTCCGAGCATGCTTTAGTAAAAATTAATTTCATTGAAAGATATAAGGATTTGTCTAAACAGTATCATTTCGATGCTAACGAAAGTTTCGAAAATTATGAAACTGATATAGTAGTAAATATTATTCAGCATTTAGGGTACTACTGCACTTTCAACAAAAAAGAAGAATTTTACAAAATAATAGAAACAATAGGCGATAGTAAATATCAATTTAAAATATCATTAAAATATGGTGCTGCTGAATTTTTATGGTCTGTATGGAAATGTTCTGAATTAAAGATTGGCGGGACTTGGGCGATATTAAAAGAACAACTAGATGGTTTAGAAAAAGACAAAGTCAGAAGGCCAATATTCCGTGATTACGAAGATCTGAAAGAGATACTAGCCAATGCATTTGCAATTTATGAAGATTTTAAACGCGAGTATTAGCATTTTTTTCCGGTCAGAAGCTTATTTTTTCCCAGTCAGTTTCACATTTTTTTTCGTATGTTATAAAACCTTCAGTCGAAAACCTTTTTTCAAGTACCCTACTAACCTCGTATCTGCTACAATCCTTTTCCATATAAATTTCATCTTGTAAAAATAATATGAATATAGAACTGGATGCATCATTATTCGCCAAATAGAAACCCAATAATTCGTTGTATTGAGTGTTAAAAAACATACCTACATACTCTATTTTGAGTTTAAAATTTTCCTTACATTCAATTAACCCTTCATAACTTGCAAATAAATTAAAATCATCCAAATCGTAAATTCTATTCACTGAGAATAACGGGTTCATGCCTCTTATATACAAACCTATGACATCACCACTATCTTTCTCAAGAAAAAGGACATGATCTAATCGCTCATTATCACCCTCATCATGTAAATAAATAAGATTCGCGATTTCTTTTTGCCCGAAAAAGTAATCAAACTTTTTTGTAAAAGATATTATATAGTTGTTCATAGTTATCCCCACTTAACAAAAGCGCCCACAGACTCGATTGTACTGTTCGATTTGAATTCAGGCCATGGGTCGCTCCATAGGCGCAATGCAATATAGTTTAGGTTTAAAATAGAGTCAATCTTAAATAGAGGCCCACTAAAGTGATAAACAATGTAGGAATCGTCAATATAATTCCGGTCTTAAAATATGTGCCCCAGGAGATTTTCACACCTTTGCCCGAGAGCACATGCAGCCACAGCAGCGTGGCCAGTGATCCGATCGGCGTAATCTTCGGGCCTAGATCTGAGCCGATGACATTGGCATATATCAAAGCTTCCTTAATGATTCCGGAGGTATGTGTGGCGTCGATAGCCAGTGCGTCAATCATGACTGTAGGCAGGTTATTCATTACCGATGAAATGACAGCGGCTATAAAGCCCATCCCCATTGTGGCAGCGAATACCCCCTGATCGGCAACAACCTGAATCAAATCCGCTAGTATATCCATTAACCCGGCATTCCGCAATCCATACACAACAACATACATCCCGACAGAAAAGAACACGATCGCCCATGGTGCGCCCTTAACTACTTCCATCGTTGAAATAGCAGAGCTTCTTCTGGCCATGAGCAGGAAAAAGATCGCAATAATCCCAGCCACCACAGAAACCGGAATGTTCAGGAATTCACTGACGAAGTATCCAACCAGCAGAATCGCAAGCACAAGCCAGGACAGTTTGAACATTTTTGGGTCTTCGATCGCCTCTTGCGGATGTTTAAGCTCTGAGCTGTCGAAGTTACGCGGGATGCTTTTACGGAAGAAGAGGTATAGCACCAGGGTACTTGCTGCCAAAGAAAACAGTGTAGGTATCAGCATATGCCCTGCATAGTCCATGAAGCTGATTCCGAAGAAGTCCGCCGATACGATATTGACCAGATTGCTTACCACCAGCGGCAATGAGGTCGTATCCGCAATAAAGCCGCTGGCGATGATGAAGGGAAAGACCTTTTTCTCATCAAAATTCAGCGCACGGACCATGGCCAGGACAATAGGTGTCAGGATAAGCGCCGCTCCGTCATTGGCAAAAAATGCAGCCACTACCGCCCCAAGAAGAGTGACATAGATGAACATCCGGGTTCCATTCCCTCGTGCAGCTCTCGCCATATGCAGGGCAGCCCATTCAAAGATCCCAACCTTATCAAGGATTAAGGAAATCAGAATAATCGCAACAAACGCCAGTGTAGCATTCCACACGATTAAGGTAACATCGAGAACATCGTTAAAGCTGACTACACCTGCCAGCAAAGCGAGAATCGCACCTCCGCAGGCCGACCAGCCGATAGACAGGTTCCTGGGCTGCCAAATAACAAAAACCAATGTGAGCAAAAATATAAGAATTGCAAGTATTACCAAGTCTGACCCTCCCGTTTATGTATGATCTCTATTTAGTCACAGCAGACAGTACCAGACACCTTGTTCAGCCTTGCCAGAATCTCTTTGGAATCCGGCGTATACTCAAGAATAGCCTGAATATGCGGCTTGTCTTTGATATTCAGGGAATAATGAACCCATTGCCCTCTTTTCTGTTCCTTGACCAGTCCTTTGCTTTTGAGTTTGCGCAAGTGCTGACTGATCGCGGGCTGTGAAATATCAAATAGTTCAACGAATTCACAGACACACCACTCCCGTTCTTTCAATAACGAAAGCATAGAGAGACGTGTTTTGTCACCCAGCAGCTTCAGATCATCCACGAGTTCATTTAGAACATCCATGCAGGTTTCTCCTTTCTAATATATAAGTCATTACTTATATTCTAAAACGCTATTTAGAATTAAGCAACCTCGGTCCGGACAGGACATCACAAATACTCATCCGCAGCGCTTGAGGCTGCACAAGCGCTGCGGATGAGTAAGATCATCTATTTGCAATTTAAGTTGATATACAAGTTATTACGCGACTGCACATGGAAGTTCGAATACAAAGCAGCTTCCCTGTTCACACGAATCCTTAAGCCATACTCTCCCGTTCATCAATTCGGCAAGTTGCTTACAGATTGAGAGTCCTAATCCCGCACCGCCAAATTTGCCCGGAGTTATTTTATCATGAATTTGCGAGAAGGAATGGAACAGACTGTTCATTTGTTCAGCCGGCAGGCCGATCCCGGTATCCCTTACCTCGAAAGTAACGATGACCCCGCCCTCTGGGGCAGCTTGATTCCGGATTGACAGGCAAACCTCACCGTTTTCCGTGAATTTAAGTGCATTCCCAAGCAGGTTGGTCAAGACCTGACGGATTTTATTGCTGTCTCCCAGCAGTTTGGGATTGGCCTCGCTATCGAAAACGGCCGACAATTTCAGGCCCTTCTTCTCTGCTTCTGTAGAGAATAATTGCAATACTTGGCCCACGACATCACGGACAATAAACGGGCTGTTGTCGAGCGTCATTGTGCCAGCCTCCATTTTGGAATAATCCAGGATCTGATCCATCATAGCGAGCAGATTACTGCCACTCTTCTCGATGACATCGACGTATATGGACTGTTCCTCGGAGAGCTCGGTAGACTCCAGCAAGCTTGCCATGCCAATGACACCATTCATCGGTGTACGAATTTCGTGGCTGAGCACTGCAAGCAGATTATTCTTGTCCTCCAGCACCTGCGCAGCTATTTCTTCAGCCTCTCTCAGCTGTATGAGCGTTGACTCCATTTCAAGCAGTACGGTGAAAAAGGCTGACAAAGAAAGCAATAATTCAATATCCCGTTCCTGATACTGATAGAAATCCTGGTCAAAAGAGCAAAGCGAACCGTAAAACTCGCCTTTTTCATTACGGATCGGAACTCCGATAAACGAACAACCGCCTACGAATTGAGTCGCATCCATGTCTTTGGTTAACGGATGGGTAAGATTATTGTTAATAAGCAGCGGGCCCTGGGCATGCTCCGTCACCAGCGCGCAGTAAGACTCCTCATTGTCTACTACCAGGCCCTCTCCCAAGATGAGCTTGTCCCGGTTGTATGCTTTCATCACCTTTGTAGAGAGACTATCCAGATTCGCGATGCAGAAGGTATTTGCGGGGATTAACTTGCTTGCTGTATCCATAACGTTGGCAGCCGAATCATATAACTTTATGGAAATAACCGACAATACATCAATAAATTCTGTCTTTAACATAATGCCGTTCGTCCCTTCTAGTCCTGCTAATTCCAAGACCACACACATTTCACACCGCTGTTAACAATATCACATTCTATGCAAATGAGATACATTCCCCATATTATTCCCAGTTTCTGTTGTCATTGATTTCCTTCTTGCGATTGAAGGCGTCCTCCAGATTAATGTCCAGCTTGTTAGCTAAATCAAAGATGTTCCACACCACATCATACATCTCATAACCGAGATTCTCTTTCTTCTCGGCATCGGGATGAAAGGACACAGACAGCACCTCTTTCGACAACTCACCAACCTCAGTCATCAAGTACAACATCCGCTGCTCAATGGTACTCCTGTCAAAACCTTTCACTTCACTAAATTCTCTTACGTACTGTTGGAACTCCGCTGTGTTCATTCCCCTGCTCCTCACCTTTATTCAAATAAAAACATTCAATTATTCCTCAAATATAATATATACCATTTATCCCGCAGAACAAAAGTTTGCAACAAGGAACAAGGACATGACAGCGTTAGCGGTTAATAGGTGATTTTAGGCATTAGACAACCTAAAATAAGCATATTTAGTTACATAAACCCTGAAGAGACGGTGATTAATCCATGACCCATAACCAAGAATTCAAAGTCTATATTATAACCTCCGGCGATATCCTGCGCTTCTTTGTCATCGAAATTATCCTTGGGACCGTGACCTATTCTATAGCGTTGAAGCTTTTCCACAATGTCCTCTTGGCAAGTGCCGGAGGATGGGCCGGCACGGAAGGAATCAAGCGGCTGAACACTTTAAGGAAGTTCCTGTAACCGCTAAGAGCAAGCTGAAACAGTATCATGCAAAAAACCTAAAACAGCAGAAAATATCAAAATCAATTATTTCCTTTCTTGTAAAGTAAAACAGGAAAGGTAAGGTGACTATTTTGAAAAAAACTACAGCGTATTATAAAACCTTTGAAGGAGACAGTTATCAAATTGGCGTATTGCTTGGTAAATGGGCGTTGTCCAAACCGGAAATGCTCAAAGCTATGTTGCTCCCTCCAAAAGTGTACCCTCAAAAGAAATTAGAGGAAATCACTGAACTATTGGATCAATATTGCAGCGGTATCAATGAAGAAATACAAGGATTCGCAGATACCGTTGGTATTGAACGCGGTCAAGCATTGTTTTACGCTATGACCTATTTAGAACGCGGATGCAGCTTGATTGCGGCAATGCCTGCCAAAACACAGGAAGGACATACTATCCTTGCGAGGAATTATGAGTTCTCCGATGTGATGGAGGAGCTTTGCTTTAGCTATACTCAACCAACTGGTAAATACAAGCATCTCGGCTCTATGATTAACCTATTTGGTCGCGGTGATGGGATGAATGAATGTGGCCTCGCCGTTGCCCAAGCCTCCTGCGGAATGCCTGTCGGTAATTTTGAGGGCGGACAGAAGGCGGAAGTAAGCGGCCTGCAGTTCTGGGCTGTAATTCGCGGAATTCTGGAAAATTGCCAAAACGTTAAGGAAGCAGTTAATTATTGCATGGAGGTTCCCATCGGGTACAACATGAATTTGATGCTTGCCGATAAAAGTGGTGAAATAGCCTTGTTTGAATGTATTGATGGACACAAGGCGAATAAGTTACTGGATGGCCAAACAGAAGAATCTTTTTTAAGTGCTACCAATCACGCAGTACTTACTGAGCTAAAGTCCTTTGAGAAAGTGATCCTAGAAAATTCCATGATTAGAAACGACCTTATTGTCCACTTTAGCCACGCAAGGGAAAAATTCACGAAAACAGATATAAAACAATTGCTATCTTCACCCTATCCAAATGGGTTATGCTGCCACTACTACGGAGACTTTTTCGGCACACTGCGTTCTATGATTTTTGATGTTACAGCAGGACAAGTGGAAATGACCTTTGGTTCCCCACAGCAGAATGATTGGCAGTTGTTTACTTTCGCTTCACAGAAGGATATGGAATTTTCTGTACAGCTTCCTTACGAACAGACACCAAAAAACTTTTATAATATTTTATAATTTGAGAAAGAGAGGCTGCTATGGACTATAGGCTGCAACTGGAAAAAGCATTGGTTTTTATTGAAAGCAATCTAAATAACGCTATCTCCGTTACTGATGTTGCTAAAGCAGCCTCCTATTCGTATTATCATTTCCATCGTTTTTTTCAAGCAATGATGGGAGAAACCGCAGGAAGTTATATACGCTCCAGAAGACTGACACAGGCCGCGAAGGAATTGCTATACACTAATAAAAGAATTTTAGATATTGCGGTTTCTCTGCAGTTTGAATCCCATGAAGCTTTCAGCCGGGCCTTTAAATCCCAGTATCATATGACACCGAATCAATACCGCAAAAACCGTGTAGAGACCATCCTTGGCAGCCGCAGGGAAATCACTAAACCTGAAATACAGCATCGGTGTAATTCTATTACGCTGCGGCCGCAAATTGTCGATGTTGAACCCAAACAGCTCGTTGGCATACGATTTCAAACTAGTGTTGCAAACAATCAAAGCGTTAGTAAGTGGGAATATTTCCAGTCTCGGGTTCATGAAATCCATCATGCGCTTCCTGACTCCTGCCGTTATGGCATCTTTGAGTCTGCACAAGGCTGTACATTTGATTCGTTCAGTGAGCAGAGCCAAACAAGCGAATTTATCGGAATAGAAGTAAACGAACCAAGCCTTGCTCCAGATAAAATGTGTTATAAAAAGTTCCCCGGAGGAAAATACGCACGATTCACACACACTGGAAAGGTATACTCATTGTTTCAAAGTTATCAGTATATCTGGGGAGCTTGGCTGTCTGCAAGCGATGTAGAACTGGCTGCCAGGGATGATTTCGAATGCTATTCTGAACGGTTTCTAGGCGCGGATAACCCCGAATCTCAGATTGATATTTATTTTCCGATTAAATAATTAATCAGTGTCCATCTATCCCGGGGATTCATCATGAATTCTGATGCGATGGCTACGACTAGATCTTTTTCTGGAATACAGCAAATGACATTGCCGCCGTCTCCCATAGCTAAGTATGCGGAAACTCCATCCTCTTGGCGTAACCACCATAGGTAGCCGTACTTATTAGGGTTCATTGCTGTGGATTCGCGGGTCCATGCACCCGAAACAACCTCATGTTCGTCCCAAATGCCACCGTTCAGATATAGGAGACCAAAACGTGCCATATCACGGGGACTTAGTGTAAGTCCCCAGCCTCCTGTGGAGTTGCCGTTCGGATCTGTAACCCATCCCTTCACATTTTCCCCGAATAGATCCTCAAAGCCGAACGATTTCATTTCATAATCCGGAATTTCTTTCATCCCGATGGGTTTAAATAAACATTCGTTGGCAAACTCACGGGCACTTTTTCCTGTGCTGCGAGTGAGGATAGCGGAAAGCAGATGTGCCCCTGCGGTGGAATACTTAAAGGTTCCAATACTACCTTGTTGGCCGAGCAGATCCAAAGTGTATTTTACCCAGTCAGGCTGCATGCACATCTTGTCGAGCGGTTCTTGCCAGTCCTCAAATGAATAGGGAGCCGTCATCGTGAGAAGATGGCGAATGCTGACTTCTTGTTTCTGCTTATCAGCACCTTGAGCATATTCAGGGAAAAAATCGAGCACCTTCTGGTCTACATTGCGAATATATCCTGCATCTATGGCAATGCCAACGAGAGCAGATATGACACTTTTCGTTACAGAGGCTACATGATGCGTATCCTCCGGGCCATAGCCGTTATAATAGCTTTCATAAGCCATGTATCCGTTTCTCACAACAACAATACCGTTTATATTGCTGTACTCCGATTTAATGATTGGATCAAGCGCTGTAAGCTTCTCAGCATCCTTCCTCAAGGTTGCCGGGTCTGGGGCTTGCAGCCATTCTGAAGTGGGCCAGTAGTTTCTTTGCATGATAGACACCTCTCTACAAGACGTTTTTAAATTTTCTTTACAGGAAAATATATCTCGGTAACGTGATCCTCAGGACCGGTGCCTTGATAAGGGTCGGTTACATAAATTTCATAGGGTGATTTCACCATTACATAGCCCTCATTCTCTATCCATTCCCTCAGCTTGGCATAGACCGAAGTCAATTCCGAATATGATCCCTTTAAAACAGACTTCGCACACAGGCCTCCAGGCAGATTACGCGTTCCGTTTACCGTTTCTTTTACCGGGATGGCAAACTCGATATCATTGCTGGCCGGATTGTATTCAGCGCTGTGATAAATTGTCATGGGTGTACCCAGCGAGGTGAGTTTTTCAGTCGCAATCCTCTCATATAACCTGCTAAAATACTTTCCGTATCCAAAAGCATAGTCATCCCTGCTCATCATCTGACGCATATAAAGCATATTTATTGGCCGGGTTTCAACAAGTTGCACTTCAATATCGTCCATATAGGACATAATCGGCAGGCCCTTCTCTACATTTAAAATATCGTTGCTTATTTGTTGCAGTGTTTGTTCAAAAGCTTTCAGCTTGTCCTCTATTTCTCTTTTCTTGCGATCCAGGGCAGAACGAAGCTTCTCATCGGATTGATCCTCTTCCCAGTCCAGAAGAGCTTTGATTTCTTCCAGTGAAAAATGATAGGATTTCAAACGGTTGATAAAGAGCATCTTTTTAAGCTGCCTGATAGAATAATACCTATAGCCATTTTCCGGATTAATCTCATCAGGTTTAATTAATCCCATTTCATCATAATATCGGAGCGTTTTTGTAGATACTTCGCATATCTTCGAGAAGTCTCCAATCGACAGCAAGCCGTCCCCTCCATTCCTTGTATTTGTATCCACTATGCACCTTCCCCTAAGGGCAAAGTCAACTACAAAATAATAAAGGCGCAGAGACCGGAATTAACGGCTTCTGCACCTCGTCAGTCTGAAATATTGCTTGCACCAGAGGTACATGCCGGGGCTGTCTCCCTGAATCCGCAGGAATTTGCGCATCACATGAAATGCAACCTTTTAGCCACTGGGAACGTTTGGTAGGTAACCCGGAGGTGTTCCTTATGAGAAAAGCAGCCTTGCTCGTTCTGTTGTTCACTCTGTTCCTGCCCGCCCCAAGCACATCAGCCTTATCCTGTGTACAACTGCTTTCCATGGAAGCGGCCTATGATACATACGATGGAGTCGTCATTGGACATGTGGAGGATGTCGTGCAAATCAGCTCCAACAACCAAATCCATATGACGGTAGTACGCAGTTTCAAAACGATCACGGAACCTTCCCTTGTCGTTGACGAAAATATGACTTGGGGTGCGATGAACGGCCCCAGCGAAGAAGGCAGTGATTATCTTTTTTTTCTGAGGCAAAAGGACGGCAAGTGGGAAAATCCGTTATGTTCCCCTTCCGTAAAGATTTCGGACGCCTACGTAGACCTGGAGTTTCTGAAGGATAAAGAAATCAGCATTTCCCCATCACCTAGTCCTACCGTGAGTCCAGCCGCTGAAAGTCCTTCGACTGCAAGTGCCGCCAATGCCGGTGCTGAACCAGCAGCCGGACAAGCTGGAGACAGCCGGCACCTCTGGATTGCTGCGGGGATAGCAGGTGTAGGCCTCATTACCGGATTGTTTCTTCTGCGCTATTTCAAGCGGAACAGGTAGCTTTTGCAGTTCTTCGACTGTAAAATTATCATCTTTATCAGGTTAATTGAAAATAGCGGTTGGCATTATGGTAGCAAATATCCTGAACGATGCCTCCAAGGAATGAAAGATCCCGCGGGGCCTCCCCGCTGGTCACCCAGCCGCCGATATGGTTGCACAGAATCCGGCGGAAATACTCATGACGTGTATAGGACAGGAAAGACCTCGAGTCTGTCAGCATCCCTACAAAGCAGCTGAGCAGCCCCAGATTGGATAAGGAAGTAATTTGTTTGATCATTCCGTCCTTCTGGTCGTTGTACCACCAGCCGGAGCCGAATTGAATCTTCCCTTTGACTCCTTCGCCTTGGAAAGACCCCGCCATCGCAGCCAGCACATCATTCTGCACTGCATTCAAATTGTAGAGAATGGTCCGGGGAAGCTCGCCGGTCCGGTCCAGCCCGTCGAGCAGCTTGTATAAGTTGTCCGCGTAGCTGCGGTCACCGATGATGTCGAAGCCCGTGTCCGGACCAAGCTCCCGGAACATGCGTGTGTTCGGATTGCGGATCGCACCGATATGCAGCTGCATCGCCCAGTCGTGGGCGGCATATTTGCGGCCCATGGCTAAGAACAACGCTGTTGCGTACTGATCGCATTCCAGTCTGCTCAAGGTCTCGCCGCTCAGCCGCTTGCTGAAGATCGTCTCCAGTACAGATGGCGGCGCCTCAGCATAAGGAAGGTGTGAGAAGCCATGGTCAGAGATCATACAGCCCTGCTGGTCAAAGTATTCAATTCGCTCCAGCAGCGCGCGTTCCATCAGTTCATAGGAGGTGATGGCATACCCTACGGTCTGCTCCAGGTTTGCTACATAACCCGGAAAGGATTCCGCTTCAATCAGCAGTGCCTTATCCGGCCGGAAGGTCGACGTCACCCCGGTCTTGAACTCTTTGTCTCCGGCAATCTGCTCATGGTACCGCAGATCATCCACCGGATCATCCGTCGTGCAGATCCATTTCACCCTGGAACGGGTAATCAGCCCCCGGGCCGTGAAGCCGTCCTGGGCAATCAAGGTGTTGCAGTGGTCATAGATCTTCCGCCAGTTGTCCTGACTCAGCTGCTCCTCTACGCCAAAGTAAGCTTTCAGCTCCAGCGCCGACCAATGGTACAGCGGGTTGCCGACAGTATAGGGAAGCACCTCGCTCCACTTGGCAAACTTTTCTTCATCAGAGGCATTGCCGGTAATATATCTCTCTTCGATCCCGAATGTTCTCAGTGCACGCCATTTATAGTGGTCTCCACCCAGCCAGACCTCGGCAATATTATTGAAGCGTTTATTGTCGGCAATGGCTTTCGGGTCCAGATGGCAATGATAGTCGATAATAGGCAGAGCTTCCGCATACTCATGATAGAGTATCCGGGCCTCCTCTGACTGCAACAGAAAATCCTCATGAATAAAAGGCTTCATCCTTATGCTCCTTTACCCTTATTTCAGGTATTTCTCCAATGTGCTCCGCACAGCTCCCGGGCCGGCCAGCATTTCAAGGAACATACCCTCAATCTTCTCCCCAAGGCCGATGTCATAGAGCCGAACACCAAAGAGCTGCCCGTCTTCAAGAATTGGCCGCACATTTACCGCGGTAGCTCCGAGTGAAACTCCCTGCAAATGTCCTTGCAGCACCTCAAGCAGCGGGTCCGGACTCAATGTGAAAGGTTTGCCTTCATCATCTACTCCAAGCAGATAGCGGCACCAGACGGCAATCGCCAGCGGGATAGCTGTCAGCTGCGCCGGATCAAGATCCTCCCGGCGGATATACGATTTAATGGTTTCTCCAAACCGTATGCCCACCTTCTGTGAGGTGTCGGTCGCGATCCGCTGCGGGGTATCAGGGATAAACGGATTGGCGAAGCGTTCTGTCAATACTTCGTCCAGGAACTGCTTTGGACTGAGAATCCCCGGATCCACTACGACCGGCAATCCCTCTTTGTAGCCGATTATTTCCACGAATTTACGCAGCGTATCATCCTTCATCTCATCGGCGATCAGGGTGTAGCCAAGCAGACAGCCGGATACGGCAAGCGCGGTATGCAGCGGATTGAGGCAGGTTGTTACCTTCATCGTCTCCACGTTGTTGACTGTATCGCGGTCGGTAAAGATAATCCCTGCTTCCTCCAGCGCCGGACGGCCATTCGTGAACTTGTCTTCAATCACCAGATATTCGCTGATCTCCGCGTTTACGAATGGGGCTGTATAGGTATTCTTGGAAGTGACGATGACATCCATATCGCCGATTCCCTGTTCCAGCAGCGCCGCCTGGACCGTTTCGGACGGGCGCGGCGTAATTTTGTCGATCATGGACAGCGGGAAGGCGATTAGCCGCTCGTCCTCCAGATAAGTCACAAATCCTTCTTCGACAAGTCCCTTGCCGGCCCACTCTTTGGCAATGGTCACGACACCGTTCTTCAGCTTATCGCCATTGTGGGAGCAGTTGTCCATGCTCACAAAGGTCATCGGGTATTGGCCCTTCAGGTAGCGGCGGTAGGCCAGGGAAGCCACGATGCTCATCGCATGCACCGGCTGCTCCGGCCCGCCTGCGATATCCTTTTCCACGATGCCGAGATACTGTCCGTTCGGGCCTGTCAGTGAGTAACCCTTCTCCGTAATGGTGAAGCTGGCCATCTGCAGGCTGGGATTCTCGAACACCTCAGTCAGACGGCGGTAATCCGCTTCACGGTTCTTGTCGGCTGCGATTCCCTCAACAATGCTGCTGACGATCTTTTTCTGGAAATCACCGCGTGCGTTCATCAGCACGAGCAGTGTCAGATTGTCGTATGGCTTGTAGACCTTATCGATCATCTCAAAATCGAACGTTTCCGCCGCGATGATCCCGGTGTCCGCTTTGCCGCTGTCCAGCAGCTTCTGGTGGGCATTCGCCACGAATCCGCGGAAGATGTTGCCTGCACCGAAATGAACCCATTCCGGCTTCACCTGTGTATTCTTCGCCACCTGATCAAAGTCAAAGCGCGGAAGCTCTACACCCGCAGCCTTCCAGGCTGCTTCATCAGAGATACTGCTTCGGCTTAAGCGCAGCATTTAGTTCGCCCCCTTGACATTGTCAAGACTGTCCCATACGCCAAGGAGATACATGATGCCCATGGCTCTGTCATATAGGCCGTAACCCGGACGGCAGTTTTTCTCTTCGCCCCATAGATGCCGCCCGTGGTCCGGACGCACATAACCGGTATATCCATTCTCATGATAGGCTTTGACAACTTCAGCCACATCCACACTGCCATCACGCCCGCGGTGCGACACCTCTATAAAGTCACCGTTCTCAAACACCTTCACGTTGCGGATATGGGCAAAATGAATACGGTCATGGAACTCGCGGATCATCGCCGGCAGGTCGTTCTCCGGATTCGTGCCCAGCGATCCTGTGCAGAAGGTTAGACCGTTGTAGGGACTGTCCACCAAATCCAGGAACCTGCGGATCATTTCCCGGTTGCGGATAATGCGCGGCAGGCCAAAGATCGGCCAGGCCGGATCGTCGGGATGGATCGCCATCTTGATGTCCACTTCCTCGCATACCGGAATAATGCGTTCCAGGAAGTATTTGAGGTTCTCGAACAGCTTATCTTCCGTAACATCTGCATAGGCTGCGAACAGCTCATCCAGCTTCGCCAGCCGCTCAGGCTCCCAGCCCGGCATTGTGAATTGTCCGGCGCCTTTCAGAATCCGGTCCACCATCTCACGCGGATTATTGGTAATGGCAGCCT
Organism: Paenibacillus sp. FSL H3-0321; assembly: GCF_038002865.1. Taxonomy (NCBI): domain Bacteria; kingdom Bacillati; phylum Bacillota; class Bacilli; order Caryophanales; family Paenibacillaceae; genus Paenibacillus; species Paenibacillus sp. FSL H3-0321. The sequence goes on from NZ_JBBODH010000001.1 coordinate 1,925,299, forward strand.
TTTCATAAAAGAGGGCATTGGAGCCGTCCGGCAATTCCTTGTACAGCTCTGTGCGGGTCCAGTCGAATACAGGCATGAAATTATAGCAGATGACTTTTACGCCCACTTTGGACAATTTGCGGATCGTGTCGATATAAATATCTATATATTTATCACGGGACGGCAGGCCGATTTTGATATCATCATGAACGTTGACGCTCTCCACCACAGCTGTGCTGAAGCCTTTGGCAGTGATTTGATCCGCCACTTCCTGGATCCGTTCCATTTCCCACACTTCACCGGCTACTTTATCGTGCAAAGACCAGACGATACCCATAACCCCCGGAATCTGCCGGATATGGTCAAGCGTAATGTTGTCATTGCCTTCACCATACCATCTCCACGTCATGTTCATTGATAGAACCTCCTCTGATTTTACCTCTAGTATCTTGTATACAAGATTTCCTTGATCATAAAATACAGCCATTAAGTTGTCAATATATCTTTCGAAAACATTATCGTTTACTTTAATAAACCTCTACAATGATGTATACTAGGTCTTAAAAACGACAATGGAGCAGGAGTACAATGTCAATTAAAGAAGAAATTATGAATTCGCTAAAGAACGAAATTCTTACCCTGACGCTGAAACCCGGTACCATTCTAAGTGAGACCGCCTTGTCCGAACGGTTTCAGATATCAAGAACACCTTTACGCGATGTGCTGAAACAGCTCAGCCGGGAGTCCTACATTGATGTTTATCCCAAAAAGGGCAATTTGGTCTCTTATATTGACCTGGAGTCGGTCGAACAGATTATTTACCTGCGAAGTGTTCTGGAAAAAGAGATTATCAAATATCTGTCCACTCATCTTGTACTCAAAGGCGTACATGAACTGAAAGATATTTTGCAGCAGCAGAAAGCCGCCATCCATGAAGAATCGGCCACAGAGCAGTTTCTCCGCCTGGACGATGCATTCCACGCTGCCCTGTTCAGGTTAGCCGGCCGGGAGTTCCTGTGGAATCTGATTCAGCAGTCCAATGTGCATTATGAAAGATACCGCAGACTGCACATGCTGAGAACGGAGAAGCTTGAGGAAATCTGGAATGAGCATCAGCGTATCCTTGAATACATGATGCAAAAGGAAACCGAGTCCATTGAGGCGTTGATTCATCACCATCTGCGGGAGGATATCAATTCGCTATACCTGCAGGAGAACTTCTCGGAGTACATCAGAACATAAATGAAAAAGGGCTGTCTCCACAGTAGAAACCTCTACTGTGGAGACAGCTCTTTATTGTTCGTACATGGACCAAGCATAGTGAAACCTATGTATCGTGCTCCAGCCTAATCCGTAATTCCAAAATCATGAAGCAGCTGCTGCTTGTCGAGCGCAGGCAGACCCAGCGGTTCGCGAAATTTCTGCAGCTTCACCAGCAGATCCTCTTCTTTGGCATAGACATAAGGGCTCTTCCAGACCGAATCCAGTGTAATCAGCTCACTGGATGAAGGCTTCATGGATTTATAATTCAGAATCCAGTCACGGAGCTGAACCTTGTCGATATCGGTGCGGATATTCTCCCCCAGGATGTCGATGATATCCCCCAGCTGAGCGAGCCCGTTAACAGAATCCAGCTTGCCCAGAATCAGGTTCAAGACCTCCTGCTGCCGCTCATTGCGGGATATATCTGAGGATTCAGCCGTTCCCCGGTTCGACTTGCGGTAACGGACGAAATCCAGCACTTCCTTGCCGCTTAAATGCTGCATCCCTTTAGTCAGATTAATATTCGTTCCGTCCGCATTATCCACATAGCGCATATTCATCGGCACATCGATATCCAGTCCGCCAAGCTCATCCACTATGCTGCTGAACGCCTCAAAATTAACCAGAATCATATGGTCAATGTCGACCTGCAGAATGCTGCTGTAGAACTCCTTGGTCTTGCTTAGATCCTCACCTTTGTTATGTGAGTAATAATAAGCGTAATAATAATTGGCCTTATGCGTGCCGATATCACTGCTTGTGATCTTCATGTCACGGGGGATGGACAGGATGGACAGCTTTTTGCTCACAGGCTCATAGACCACCGGCATCAGCACATCCGTATTCAGCGTCCCTCCGCTGCCGCTCCGGTTGTCCACACCGGCGAGTAAGAACGTGAGCGGTTTATTCTCATCCACGGCATCCGCAGCCTCGGCCGAAGCTCCAGGCATAGGCGATGCAGGACTTGCCGTTTCACTGGGAGTCGTTCCCGATGCCGAAATCCGGTCAAGTGCCCGTTCAGCCTTATAATACAAAGTTCCTGCATAAACAGCTCCAGCGATCAGACACGTACCCAGCACAGCGGTCACGCTAAGCAGCGTTTTGCGGTTACGTGATTTGCTGCGCTGCGCTTTCCTTCTCTTGCTTCGTTCTTGCATTCCCTTCCTCCTGTTTACTCTCATTAGTATAAGGAATTATAGCATAGACCGGTGTTAATGCTCAAAAAATGGCAGAGATCAAGCTGACCGCTTGTGCCTTTAACAAAATACTCTTCACAGGCAAGTTGTTGATTTAATAGCCTTCCGGCATACAAAAACCGCAGCTAAACCGGCTGCGGTTTCCATCATTTGTAACCTGAACTATTTGCTTATGTGTGAAAATAATTACAGCTTGACCATTTGCCCCGTCTTCTGGGATTCGAATGCAGCCAAAATAACTTTCAGGGATCTCAGACCTTCTTCCCCAGAGATCGCCGGAGGTGTATCCGTTACGATGGATTTCACGAAATCATCAATGACACCACTCGGCACTTGTTTTTCATTGGTCGCCATAGCGCCCACTTTGTAGGTCTCGACCGTACCATTCGTAAGCTCTACGATCACTTCGTCACCCTCTACAGTACCAATCTTCATCACGCCATGCTCGCACCATAACACGGTACTGTTGTCTCCGCCTCTGTATTGTGTCCAGCTGGCAACCAGTGTTCCGATGGCGCCGCTCTTCATACGCAGGATGCAGGCTGCGTTATCATCGACTTCCGTGCCTTCTTTGTGCAAAGTGCTGATAAAGCCGGCAACTTCGGAGACTTCGTCGTTCAGCAAATAACGGATAAAGTCTGATTTGTGTACACCCAGGTCGCCCATCGCGCCCATGATTGCTTCTTCTTTGCGGAAAAACCAGCTGTCTGCACCGTCTACACTCCAGCCCTCCGGACCCGGGTGCCCAAAGGACGTGCGGAATGTGAGCACTCTGCCCAGTTTGCCGGAGTCGAGAATTTCTTTGGCCTTCACATGAGGCGGCATCAGACGCTGATTATGTCCAACCATCAGGTACACTCCGTTTTTACGGGCAGCTTCGATCATCTGCTCACCTTCTTCAGCGGAGCATGCCATGGGTTTTTCCACCAGAACATGTTTGCCTGCATTGGCCGCCGCAATAGCCATTGAAGCATGCAGATAGTTCGGCGTACATACGCTGACCGCATCCACTTCTTCATTAGCCAGTAATTCCTCGTAGCTGGCATAACCTTTGCCGCCATAGGTTTCGGCCATTTTCTCGGCGCGCTCCATGATAGGATCTGCAAAAGCAACCAGCTCTACGTGTTCACTCGCTGCATACTCTGGAATATGTCTGCGCTCGGCGATGGCGCCGCAGCCGAATACAGCAACTTTGATTTTTTTCATGTTAAATAGCTCCTTTAAGTAATGGATTATTATTGGTTTAAATAGTTTTGTTTGAGCCAGCTATAGCTGTTCGATATACTTTCAAGCGGCGGGTTCTGACAGACATCCTGCTCCACGATCAGCCATTGCACCCCCGCTTTCGCTGAGGCGTCAATAACCGCAGGCAGATTAACGGAACCTTGTCCCAATTCAAGCGTTATCATCTGACCCTGCTCGTCTGTACTGAAATCCTTCAGATGGAGAAGCGGCAGACGTCCGGCATATTTGTGGATATACTCGATCGGATGCTGTCCAGCGAATTGAACCCAGCACACATCCATTTCCACTTGAACCGCAGCCGGTGTGGTTTGCATAAACATGCCATCAAATGCGTTATGTTCTCCGGCCTGTCCTATAAATTCAAAATCATGGTTGTGATAACCAAAGATCAATCCCTGCTTACTGACTTCAGTTCCTATTTCCTGCAGCTCGGAGAACAATTTGCTCCACTCCTCACTGCTTTGAGGACGATCCTCGGGCATTAGAAAAGGACAGATCATATACGCTGCACCGATAGTTTTGAGATAATCAATCTCTTTTTGCAGATCCTTACGCATGGCTTCCAGCGAAACATGACTGCTGAATCCTTGGAGACCCAGCTCATCAAGCAGCAACTTCATTTGTTCAGCAGGAATATCTCCATACCCGGCAAATTCAACGCCTTGATAACCAAGCTCCGCCACCTTACGGAGTGTTCCTTCGAAATCCAAAGCGGTTAGATCACGGAGCGTGTACAGCTGCAACCCGATATTGATCTTGTTCATGATAACAAGCACCTCTGTCTACTTAAAATTTTATTGTTCTCTCTGGTATCATTCTAGTGGAATACAGACTAAAATGAACATATACAATATCGACAGAACATGAACTATTTGCTCTGAATTCGTTGGGAGGGTCATATTCGTGGATACGTCTCTGCTCATCTGCGATCACTCATATCACTATAAGTCGTTTAGCCACAATCTGAAGGGCGGATTACAGAATTACCTGTTCCGGCTGCAGACCGAAGGCTCCTGTGAAGTGACTTCACACGGCAAAGAGTACACCCTAAGTGGCGGTGATCTGCTGCTGCTCCGGCCAGGCGACGATTACCAGCTAACAGTGAAGGAACCGGATCATAAGGGACGCCTGTCCAGCGGAGACTATTATCTGTTCTGCGAAGGCCCCTGGATTGACGCCTGGTGGAAACGGAGGAACCGTCCGGTAGCTAACCGGATTGGCCTGGATGACAAGCTGATTGGCTTATGGCGCAACCTGCTGCTGGAGAAACGGCGCGGTTCGCTTGAAGAGGATGCAGAGCTGAAGGATGTGCTGCTGCGCAGCCTCTGCCTGTATATTGACAGAGCAATTACCGAAAATGTACAGGCGGACCGGAAGGGTACGGCAACCCTAAAGCTCAAGCGGTTCATTGAAGAGCATGCCACAGTCACTTTTAAGCTTGAGGAAGCTGCCAGCTATGCCGGTCTTAGCCTGTCGCGGGCAGTAAGGCTGTTCAAGGAGCATTATGGCAAAACCATGATTCAATATGCGATTGAGATCCGGCTCAAAGCTGCTGTAGAGCAGATCAAATACAGTGAATTGACACTGGAGCATATTGCCGAAACTTGCGGCTTCGCCAGCTACTCTTATTTTCACCGCGTGTTCCGGGCTCACTTCGGCGTCTCTCCGTTAGAATACCGCTTGAAATGAGATAGAGCCGCCGGTGGGCATCACGGGCAAGGACACTCTGCTGTTCTGCACGTCGCCCGCCAGCCCCCCCTCATTTTTTTGAGCAGGATCAACGAGAGCACTTGGGTGGACGCTCCGCGAACGGACCGTTGTTCCAATCGCTGTTGTCCCCAGATTTTTTTAATTCTCCTTAGCGGTGAAAATCCGGGGACAAAGGCGACCGCTACCGCTTTTCCACAATCAGTCCGTCCTCTCCGCTGTTTAAGCAGAAAAAGTTTCTGCAATCTTTTAAAAACGCAAAAAAAGAAGCAATTTCTTTGTACATGCCTATCTGATCGAAAACGTCATTACCTTAGCCCAAGTTGAGACGGTTGCGCACTGAGGAACGTTGTACAAAAAGCATCAGGGAATCGGGAAGTGGTCGTCAGTTTGGAACGATTACGGTACCAGAAGCAGCACGAAAAATACTACAGAGTGAGGACGGTTCGCCTTGGCCGTGCGCCGGATGACGAAACCGGAGTGTGTGTTTGGACAACTGAAGAACAACCGGGGCTTCCGGGGATTTCTGCTTCGCGGCATAAAAAAGTGACGCTTGAGGCCATTTGACTTTCGCTTGCTCATAACTTGCTGAAGTAAGCGACAATAGAGCAAAAACTAAGAGCAGGATTTTCCAATAACGGGAGAATCGCTGCTCTGTTCACTTTTTGTGGATTTTTACAAAGAAGAAGGCTGGCCCTGGTCATAGAAAATCGAGTTTTGGGCCTTCTCTGCTAACGGCAGCAGGGTACTCCTGATGCGAAAGCTTTATTTCCCCATGTAAAAACGCCGGTATCTCATTACTCTTTTATACATGGATTTATCCTTAAGCTGATTAAAAATATAGGGATCGGGATTCATGTTCACTTCAATAATCCATGGCGTCAGCGACCGGTCCAAACCGACATCTACACCAATTTGCCGAATCCGGGGGTAGGTTTTCTGCATATGAGCCGCCATGCGGGCACCAAGTCTATTTAATTCCTCTGTCAGCTGCGCAAGCCTGCGCTCCGAAAGATGGGTCGAGAGCAATTTCTCAATCGCCATGGGTTTACCGCCACTGTGGTAATTCGTCACTATTTTGCCCGGATGCCCGAGCCGTCCGATAATCCCGGTAGCTTCCCATACGCCCTTGGGGCTTAACTGTACCATCACCCGGATATCAAAGCGCCGCCGGTTATGCTTCAGCAGGTGAATCCCTTTCTGAATTAAATAACTCCTGCCGCCAGTCTTCTTCGCCAGACTTTTGTGAAAGGCCTCAAAGCTGTCGAAATGACGGACGGTTTCTTCATACTGGTAAGTAAAGCCCTGCCGTTCCCCCCGCTCCGCGCGGATGACCCCGTTGCCATAGGTTCCCCGTTCCGGCTTGACATAGATCATTCCATAGCTGTGGATCATCTGCTCCAGATTACGTTTGCTGAACTTCCGGGTGTCCGGAATAAAGGGCCTGATCGAAGCGTTGCGCAGCAGCAATTTGGTCTTCAGCCATTTGCTCTGCGGTAAGTTAGCGCGTTTTGCCTTCACTCATGCACTCTCCTGTCTGAGAAGGGATGAATCCCCTCCCTGATTTACATAGTCACTGCATCCTATGCAGAAGAGGCCCCGGCTGAATTAAGCATCTATCCCGTACGGGTTAGATTATCTTTACGGTGATCTATGCCCGGTCATGAAGTGAATTCGCGGCATACATTAGTGCAGACGCTCATGTCAATTTGTGCACGGAGATGAACCTATGTCAGCAACCTCATCAGGCTTAAGTGTTAGCGGTCCCGCGATAGATGTCCTTATTCCGGCGATTGAAAAGGACCTGGCGACCCTCCCTCATGTGATCGACAGTCTTCGCCGCTATGTCCGCCATCCCATCAGCAATATCTATATTGTCTCACCGAACAGCAGCAAGATCAGAAATCTGTGCTCACGCAAAAACTGTATCTTTGTCAATGAGACCACCGTTCTGCCGTTTACTAAAAAGGACATCCATTATTCCTCCTCCCGCTGGAACCGTTCCGGCTGGCTGTATCAGCAACTGCTTAAAATGAACGGTGATCATATTTGCCGGGAGAGTCATTTTCTGGTCATTGATGCCGATACGGTGCTGATTCGTCCCCACCGGTTCCGTACCGGGGGAAAGAGTATCTTTTATTGCCGCAACTGGAGCCAGCCGGAATATTTCCGCACCTACCGGAAGCTGCTGGGTACTGCCGCCCCTTCACCCAAATCCTTTGTCACCCATTACATGCTGTTTGAGAAAGCAAAACTGGCCGGACTTAAAAGAAAAATCGAAGCCCGGCACGGGATGTCATGGCATGCCGCCATTATCCGCAGTATCGACAAGACGAAACAGTTCGGCTTTTCCGAATTTGAAACCTATGCCAATTATGTCTACAGCGGAAACAGCGCATCTGTGATATTGAAAAATGCCAACAATAAGTCTCTGAAAACCTCAGCCGCTTCTCTGGGAAAAGCGCAGATTCGGAAGTATGCCCGTACCTACCGTTCGCTTTCCTTCCATCAGCGTAAAGGATATTCCACTCCACCCAAGCATTAAGGAGGCAGACAGCCGTGCATACCATTCTTTTATGCGGCGGTTCCGGACAGCGGCTGTGGCCGCTGTCCGGACGGATCCGTTCCAAAATGTTTCTAGAGCTGCTTCCTGCACCGGGCGGAGGCACAGAGTCCATGCTTGGACGGGTATGCCGCCAGCTCAGTCACTGCGGACTGGGTGAATCGGCGTTGTTCGTGACGCATAAGGATCAAATGGCTCTGACCCGGCGGTATACCGGAAATGGATACCCGGTAATAGGGGAGCCTTATAAGCGCGGTACTTTCACCGCCGCCGCGCTTGGGGCGCTCTACTTGTACTCCACCGGAAAAGCTAAACCCGAAGATACCCTCTGCGTGGCTCCGGCGGATATGTTTGCGGATGATACGTTCTTCCGTTTATTTCATCAGTTCACGGATACATTGGCTGCCTCACAGGCAGACCTTGTTCTGCTTGGGACAAGGCCCACCGATCCCTCGGACCAGTACGGCTACATTGTCCCGGGAAAGGGAACGACTTCTGTCTATTCGCCCGTCATTTCTTTTGAAGAAAAGCCGGTCATCTCCAGAGCCAGGGAGCTGATACGGGAACATGCGTTATGGAACTGTGGAGTTTTTGCTTTTTCCCTGCGTTTTATGCTGTCGCATCTGGAACAAATGGGGCTGCCTATTGACCTCGCCGCATTTACAGACGCGTACCCCGGATTTCCGGTCCGCAGCTTTGACAAGGAAGTGGCTGAGCGCAGCAGCAAAGCCGTCGTGCTGCCGCATGAAGGCGAGTGGCGTGATCTGGGAAGCTGGGAAACACTGACTGCCCAGTTGAATCATCACGTAATTGGTGCAGGGGGCATTTGGGGAGAGTCGGGTCATACTCATATTGTCAATGAATTGAACATTCCGCTGCATGTGATCGGCGTACCCGGCATAGTTGCTGTAGGAAGTCCCGAGGGCATTCTGATTGCCGGCAAAGCAGAAGCAAATGCCATTAAAGAAATCCTCCAAGACGTTTCCGCTGCACCGAGGTATGGGGAAACTGAATGGGGGAGCTTTACCGTGCTGGACGAGGCAACCAGCGGTTCGGGGCTTGTGCTTACAATTAAATTGTCCCTGCTGCCGGATCATGCCCTGCCTGAAATGCCCTGTCTTCATTCCAGCAAAAGCTGGATGATAGTGTCCGGTCACGGAGAAGTCGTTCTGAACGGATCGGTTGCTGCGGCCCGCACAGGTGAGATATTTACAATGGTTCGGGGAGATCGGCATGAAATCAGGGCTTTCACCGCCATGAAACTGATTGAGATACGGACTCTCGAAGAACAGGATGAAGATCATGATAGGCTCTACGACTCGTGATCAGGGATGAAAGGGTTAGAAAACGCTAACGCATTTTGAGGAGATCATCCGTTTCGGTGAAATCATCCAATGAATTCTTTTCAAAGTATGCTATCGTTGCCTCGGGCAGTTTGATATAGCACATTGAAACTGCCCAGGCAACGGCCATTTTCACATAATATCCGTCATGCTTGTATAACCGGATTACATATCAACTTGACAGAGTCAAATAGTCATTATACAATATTCAACGTTGAGTAATGGAGGTGGGAAACGGTTGACACGATTACTTGTACTTGGCATGCTGAATGTTCAGCCTATGTCTGGTTATGATGTGCAGCAGGGGCTGCAGATGACAGATGCGGAACGCTGGGGTGGGGTGCTGATCGGTTCTATTTATCATGCACTGAAAAAAATGGAGCTGGAGGGTTATGTTGCGGTCACAAGCATTGAACAGACCGGGCATCGCCAAAAGGCGATTTACACCATTACTGAATCCGGAAAACAGTATCTGCAGGAGCTGATCAGTGAAGCGCTAAAAGCTTCTTCTGTGCTATACCCTTCGAAGATGTATTCCGGTTTATCCTTTTATGAAAAACTGTCGCCGGAGGAATGCCGAAGAGCATTAGAACAGCAGCGCAGCACTCTACAGGACGAATACGACGCTGTGAAGCAAGGTTTTGAAGCCAAAGATGCAGCCATGCAGCATAACATCCCTCCAATGGTCATGTTGATCATGGATAATATGTTCGCCATTATCCGGCAGCAGCAGGATTTTGTTGAAAAGGCGCTGGCGCTTTTGGATACGCAGGAATAAACATTCTCCCTCATAACTGAGGGAGAAAAAAATGCCCCTATACTCAACGATGAATAAACAATGTGAAGTAAAGGAGAGTGGAAAGGATGAACCTCATTGAAGCCAAAGGGATCCACAAGCAATTCCGTAACCGTGAGGTAGTAAAGGGAATTGACCTGGAAATCAGGCAAGGAGAAGTTCTTGCTCTGATTGGCACAAACGGAGCCGGAAAATCAACCACCTTGGCGATGCTGTTGGGGATTTTGCAGCCGGATTCCGGCGACATCACACGCTGGAGGGATGATTACCGTGCGCATATAGGTGTGCAGCTCCAATCGACTCCATTTTTTGAAGGATACACAGCTGAAGAGAATCTTGCACTTTTTGCGGCACTTTATCATGTGAAGCTAAGCAAGGCGCAAATACGAAACAAGCTGGAGGAATGCAACTTAGCAGATGCAGGAAAAACACCAGCCGCCCGTTTGTCCGGCGGACAGCAAAAGCGGCTTGCCATTGCAGTCACTGCGATACACAATCCCGATTTAATTGTTCTTGATGAACCAGCGGCTGGGCTTGACCCCCGGGCACGTCAAGAAATTAGAAGAATGATTGAGCGGCTTGCCGGGAACAAAGTGACTGTGCTGTTCTCCTCTCATGATATGGAGGAAGTATCCCGTATCGCTGATCGCTTGATTTTGATGGACAACGGACAAATCATTGCTGAGGGACAACCGGAAGACTTGTTGCAGCAATATCATGCTGAAAAACTGGAAGATCTATATCTTCAGTTGACCGATAATGCTTAGATTGGGAGGAAAATACAATGAAAACCATCTTCAAACTTACGCTTAAATCAGCAACCCGTGATCCATTTTTATTATTTTGGTCGATTGTGTTACCGATAGGCGGAACCATTGGCTTGGGAATGTTTATACAATCTCCGGATTACCCTGAGCGCATACTAACCGGCATGATGGCTGTCAGCATTTTGTTCTATTCGTTTATGACCACATCCTTCGCGGTCCTGACACAGCGCCGAAGAGGTGTATACAATCTGCTGCGCGTAACCCCTATGTCTCTCTGGAAATATATATGCAGTATTTCAGGGGCATGGACACTGACTTCTCTTGTGTGTGCAATCCTCGTATTGATATCAGGTATTTTTGTTTTTGAGCTGAATATTGCAGTACGTTCTATTGTTGCATTGATACCGGTGATAATTATCGCTACGATTGGCTATGTTTTCCTGAGCTTTTTTGCCGCCAGCCTGAGCCGGACGGAGAGCAATGTTAGTATCCTAACGAATATGATTACTATTCCGCTATTGCTTTGCAGCAGCGCATTTTACTCCTTGGATAGTGCCCCGGGCTGGGTGCAGACGCTCAACCGGATTAACCCTTTTCAATGGTTTATCAACGGATTACGCAATTCTCTGGCCTTGGAGTGGTCCGGCTACTTTATAAGTATGGGGCTATTGTCACTGGTGGGGATTGCCGCCTTTTTATTGGCATTAAGAACATTCAGATATGCTGATATATAAGTATCCCGCAGACCGAAACAGCGGCAGTCCAGACATGAAAAACACGCCCAAAATGCCGCTGTTTTATTGCTTTATCGTTCTCCGTCTGTTTCAAAAGTCTTTCTTTCCGCTTATTGCTTCTCGTTTGCGTCCTTTACCAAGAAACCCAGAAGTCCTTTGGCATAAGGTTCTGGTTGACCTAATACTTCTACCGGGGTACGGTCAATAACGGTTGTCATTTTAATAAATGACCCTATCTGCTCATCCATAAAATCAATGTCCAGCTTGTCTAAATATCCGTTGGGTCCTGTTGCACATAAATAGTCAGGCGCTGGAACAAGTGAGATATTCGGTATCCCGGCGTCAAATAACGGTTGCCCTTCGCCGAAATGTATATTGTTTACCGGTTTCAACGTTATACTTCTCACTTTCGTTCTTCCCTTAAGCGAATCCAAATAAATTGTATTCATCATCTCATTTGCTGTATACACAAGTTCAGTTTCAAGATTTCCGGTGTCGCTGTATTGGCTATTCTCCTGATTATCTTTCCACTCCCTGCATCCCAAGTGCTCCAGTGTAAGACCCGCCACCGCCTTCTGATGGCCTCCTACTCCGTCCCAAAGTTCAGGATGATCATGCAGCCAGCGTGTAGTGGCTTGACCCTGTATGCCGAATTGCGGAATTTGGAAGTGGCCTGTAACGAACACAAACACTAAGTCCCTTTGACGCTGTTCCAATGGAAGCTTTGAGAAATACTCTGCCATCGCCAGCAGGCCAACCCCTCCGTTTTCCTCACAGGCATTCGGTCCGTCTGTATGGGTATTGATCAGGATATTTTCGCTTCTATTCGTTCCCGGAAGAATGGCATAAAGCGTATCGCTATCTGCATTTTCCTCGATTTCAGCATGCAGCACTAAACGTGCTTTAGCATGCCTGAAGGCTAGCTGCTTCAATTGATCTCCTGTGTTCCCGTCTACCCATAGAGCCGGACAGTCTTTAAGTGCAGTTGTGAATGGAAGGTATTGCCCCCTAACGTTTTCTGCGGATATCTTTTTCCAGACACATATCACGCCTAACACTCCAGCTTGTTGTGCCTCTACTAAATCCGGACCTTTCATTAACGAACTAACAACAGAATTTCTTAGTCCGAAAGGAAGCTTTGCGCTTTTAGGAAACGAGGTTCTTTTTCTAAGTGCTACCGAAGAGGGAAGTTTAGAAACGGTTACTTCCACAATCGCGATTTTTCCAGCCGCCTGTTTGAAATTTCCGGGTCCTAAACCACAATAGATCAGTTCACCCACAACGCCATCCTCTGTGGTTGTTCCCGAATAGGGGTAGTAGGACGTAACGGGATATTCCTCTATGCCGCCATGTTCCGCCTGCACAGACAGACTCCATTGCTTCGCTTCCCATTTTGTGAATAAATGCTTGTCCCGGTTGACTTTCAGTCCCATGTCCGTTAATTCTTGTTCGAAGAAATCAATCAGCTTTCTATGTGCCTTATTTCCAGTAAATCGCGGGCCGACTCTATTCAGCTCTTCTTGCCAATACCATAGCTTTTCTTTGTCAGGAAGGTTGTTGCTATTCATAGTACATAGCTCCTTTTTTGCTGTAACTCAACTTAATACATTTCTTCATCACTGATTCCAGTATAAAGGTTGAAGTATACTGCAAGGTCAAGCTCCTCCTAAAATTAAAGACCCGCAGAGGGAGGGGGCATCCATCCCTTCTGCGGGTCTTGTTTGTATTTCAGCATCGCTTTTACATTAGAACAAATTTTGAAAAAGCAATCCCATCAGCACAGCAGATTCTTGATTTAACAGCATATCCTTTGGCCGATATTGTACTGTTCCATTAGTCGTTGCAACATCAGGACCATACAGATGAAGGCCCACTACGAATTGTACACCTTCAGATGCCCAAGGGCTGACATCCTCGCTTAGCTCAGCCTTTACAGGTTCAACCATTAAATTTTGCTTCACCAGCCTCCATATTATAGTTGCTGCCTGCTCCCGGGTCACAGGCTCATCCGGGCGGAAGCTTCCATCCGAAAATCCCGATACGACTCCGCTTTCAACTGCAGTCTGAATAACTGCCTCATACGGATGACCCTTAGTATCGCTAAACTGGCTAGGAGTTGAAGAAAGCGGGAAATCTGTAAACTTGAACAACTGGGCAATAAATTTGCCCCTTGCCAGGGGTTCTTCCGGCTTAAATGTATCCTGATCCTGCTGAATCACACCCAATTGAACGAGTTCATAAATGTATTTTGCATAAGGATGATCCTCTGGAACATCAGAATATTTCGCAGGCTCAGGAAGCTTCTCAGACCAACTCCCCTCCTTGTTGTAAGAGAAGTATTCCATGTTCCCGTCTTTATCCGCTTTGAAGCCGGCAGGCACTCCCTCCTCATCATAGAACAGCATATCCTTTGACTGGCGTAAGACATGCTCTCCCCGGGGATCAGACACCATCAGAGTTCCGTCACCGGCCTTAATATTGTAGGTCCAGCCAGGCATACGCAAATCCCGATATAACCCTTCGAATGGATGCAGTTGCTCTTGCGTAGGCTTCGGCGTTTTTATCACAGGACTTATCCCTTTGTCAGGGAAATAGCGGTTCATAAACTGCTCAAAGAATGGGGCCCGGAGGTTGCCTTTATCACTGTTAAACACAATGAATATTCCCGTTTTCTCTTCAGGCAGCAACCATAGATTGCTATGAAATCCCGGTAGATCGCCACCCTTCTCAACGACAGTGTATCCATTGTAAGACGACGGATAAATAGTCTCCAGACCATAACCGCTCCCCGGAATATCAGGATGAATAGTCACACTGTTCTTCTCCATCTCCAAGACTGAGTCTTTCGTTAAGATGCGTTTAGAACCCTGTTGTCCATAGTTAACCATCGCCTGAAGGAATTTCGCCATGTCACTACCTGTTGAGAACATGCCTCCTTCCGGACCGCTATCAGGGATATTGGGAATCTGTGCTGCAGGCTTCAGTGTTATATCATAAGGGGTAGCAATGGCCTTCTTCACCTCACTGTTGAACAGCACATTACTGTTATCCATACCTAAGGGTTCGAACAAGCCCTTTTTCATATATTCTTCAAAGGTTGAGCCACTCGTCTGTTCGATAATGTAGCCCAGCAGAGAAAATCCATAATTGTTATATCTGTAGGCTTCACCAGGTTTACGGGTAACAGTGGGTACTGTTACTTTTACATATTCCTCCAAGCTGTAGGCTTTAGCAGGATCAGCGGACCCGCCTAAATCAAAACCCGAAGTATTGGTCATCAAATGCTTAAGAGTAAGCGGGGACCCTGTTTTATTAGGAATTTGCAGATGAGGCAAATAGCCCTGTATATCCTTATTCAAATCAACCTTGCCTGCCTCAGCCAACTGCATGATACCTACAGAGGTAAGCAGCTTGGAGACGGAAGCCAGACGAAATACGGTCTTATCTGCATCGAAAGGTTTCTTGGCGGCAACATCAGCGTAACCGTAACCTTGATTAAGCAATATCTTGCCATCTTTAACCACAACAACTGCAGCTCCTACAAGCTGTTCTTGAATTTCTTTCTGTTTAAAAAACTGATTGGTAAATTCCTTTACATCTGCCTGTTCCAACTTTGCGTCTGAGCGCTGAACGGGTTCAGCTTTCGCCAGTGCTGTTGAAGGCAGTATAAGCAAGGTGGCAAGGGCCAGCCCGAGGATTTTTTTCATCATAAATCTCCTAATCATAGAATTGGTTAGCACTCCATAAGCAAAAGGGTCTAAATAGTTTGTCCATAGGTTTCAACTATGATGTCATCTGGTAACTCCCTCCTTTGTCTGCATCGGTATCCTATACCCTTTCTAGTTTACTCAATCAATTCTTAACAATCTTTATTTGATTCTTAACTGTTTCTTAAAAACTCAGCCCAAAGCATTTTGTGGTAGTATTTAGGATGTAGAAGGGGGTATGGATTATATTCTTTAAAAAATTCAGTTTCTGGTTGCCGCTGCTCTCTTTGATCTGTTGCTTCATTAATTTGTCTGGAAATGATGATAAAAACTTGCTGCTGGCTTTCACCAGTCCGTTACTTTTATGGTTTGAACCTCAGTTGACGGAGTTGCATCAATCTATGAAAAGCGAGCTCCTTTGGCAGTATGTTCTATATGGCATTCATTTTTTCTCATGGTTATTTATAGCGCTTATTATAGATTGGGGAATCTCACGTTACAGAGCGGCTAAAAATAACAATTAACCGAAGGTTTTTGGAGTTCGTGATACGACATTTGGAATGTAAAAAACCCGCCGGGCACTTTGTTAAGTACCTGGCGGGTTATGTTGTCTATTTCAGAGGGATCATGGATCGAGCCGAGGCTTCATACTCTTGGGGGATGAAGGGTTTGGCTGAAGAATAACTCAAGTAGGTATCCCCTATTTTAAAGTATAAAAAGGCCACGCTGCTTTCATTTTCCGGAATCCATTTACCGTTTACTTCATCGGTAAGCTGCACTTCTTTTTCATCGCCGCCCTCTACAGCAGGCCCAATCTCTTCTTCAGATTGAGCAATAGCCATACGCAGGAATTTAAGGATTAACGTATTCCCTTTCACCTCTATACCTTCAAAGGAATCGTCCGGCCCACCGCCAATTGTAGGGATATACACTGTTTTGACTCCAGCCTTTTGAGCCGCTGCGAGAATCTCCTTCTTCTGCTGATCGGTATATATCAAAGTATTGATTTCATTTTCTGCTGCAGAAGGAGAAACTGTATTATTCGGATGATTAGACACGTTGCTGCATCCTCCCAGCACCAGTACTGCTAAACAGCTCACCAGTAATTGTCTTATTTTATATTTCATGATTAGTCCTCCAGACTTGATCATTGTTTTCTATTTTAGAAGTATAGACTCCAGTCATAGTCGATAAGTTTCATAATGTTTTCAATTATAATAATTTTTTGTAAATTACTTTGCATAAAATTGTAGAAGCACCCTCAGTACGGTGAAATACCGGCTGAGGGTGCTTCTTTTAATAAGACATACTGCAGTTTACTTCAGGTAGGTACCCGTCACTCCAATTCCGCCGCTGCCGTTTAATACATACACTCTCGCATTTCCTTTACCGGAGCATGTCAGCGTGATTGTGCCGTTGGTAACGGTTTTGGAATCGCCGGTCACCGCATCCACGTAAGTTCCATTCGGAATTCCGGTAAAAGTGGCATTTCCCGAAATCGTAACCAATGCAAAGCTGTCAATGCCTTTGGTGTTGTCGGTATATCTTCTCTTAAACGCCAGGTTGCCCGTTACATTCTCTGTAGAATACTGACCTTTCTGTAAAGCAGGAACCGCTCTTCTGATTAAATTGAGCTGTCTGATATGTTTGGCCAGAGGATAGTTGAGCGAGTCCGCAAGTGTGCCGGTAGCATTGGTATATCTGCCGTAATCTTGTACTGTAACATTGCCTTCAATGTGGTCGCCGTAGTAAGCGCGGCCTGTTGTGCTGAGCGGTGCGTTTGGACCTACATCGATAACGGACCCCTTTTTGAATTCAATTTCAGAGCCATAGAAGATGGCGGGGATTCCCCGGAAAGTGAACATCAGAGCGAGATTCTCAGCCCAAGTGTCCTGTGTACCGGCAAAGCGCTGATTTTCAGGAGCCTGGTCGGGAGCATAGTCATGAGAGTCGATGTAGGTTACATTCCAGGTTGCATCGTTATAGAATTGGTCACCGCTTTTCATACTGAATGCTTCCTGTGCTGACTTGAAGGCCCAATGCATAGGGAAATCAATCACATCCATACCCGATTTCATTGAATAGTCAGGCGCATGATAGGTATTTCCGATCAGGAAAGCATTGTTTGAGGTAGGCTGTCCTGCTGTAGTCGAGTTATCTGCCCACTCCTGTTCAACCGACGCTTTATTGGAAGCGTAATCATTTGTGTTATCGCCCGGATACGATTTCGAAGATTTCCAGGTATAAAATGGTGTCGAAATTGCCGGAATCCCGCTATTCCATACATCTCTGTAGCGGGTGGCCACTTCACCAAAGATAAAGAAGTCCGAACCGCCTCTTGTCTTCCAGGCAGGAATAAAGTATTTATTAAAAATATACCGGCTCACGTGCTTCACTGTATCGAGACGGAAAGCATCCACACCCATATCAATATATTGGTTATAGGAGTCTATCAAATACTGGTCAACTACAGGATTTTCCGTGTTGAGGTCGACGCAGTCTCCGGCAATCTGTCCTGTCTGTACGGTATAAGATTCCCAGGAAAGACTTTTCTCCGTATGGTAAATGTTATTATTTGTTCCCTCTGTCTTCATTAAGGCAAGTCTTGCCTGATATTGCTGATCGGGTGTCATGGAATCATAGTTTGCCGGCAGCTTATCGGTTATTTTGAGCATGTTGTTAACGGTGTCCGGCTTGGTCTCATCTTTCTTGAACATGGGGAACAGATTCTCTTCACCGAAATTACCGGTATGATTAACGACGATATCCTGAATAACCTTCAACCCTTTGGCATGGGCTGCATGGATCAGCTCCTGATAGGAAGCGCCTGCCGATTCATACCTTGGGTCTACTTTGGCAAAATTGATCGGGTGATAACCATGATAATCATAACCGCTCGCATTCTCCACAACAGGTGTAATCCAGATGGCACTGAATCCGAGAGCTTTGATGTAATCGAGCTTTTGAATCAGCCCCTTGAAATCGCCTCTCCAGGCCGGGTCCGAATCCGGATTATTCGCCTTGGCATCATCCCATGCGTGCACGTTGTTGCTCGGATCGCCATCATAGAACCGCGAAGTGATCACGAAATAAATGCTGTCTTCCCGGAAATCTCCCGACTTTCCGATGTTGTAGACAAAGCTTTGTGTGGTTTGATTGCCGGCGCCGTCTATCACTAAGAACTTCAAAGTGGTGGTTTTGGAGATAAGTATGGAAGGTCCAGTCAAGCCGGTCAGTGCATTGCCTGAAATATAGGCTTTAGAACTTGCGGATGGTTCCGAACCATCGTCTGTGTAGTATGCCCTCGTCGTTGCTGCCTTGTTATCTTTTATCGTGAAGGATACAGTGACCTGGGAATCGGAATGCCCAACAGGCAAATTCGCTGTGATTGTCGGGGCTTGAAAATCGGCATTTAAGTCAATCACATAAGCGAAAGAGACTACATTTCCTGCTTGACCCAATGAGTTCACAGCAAAGGCCTTGATGGTCAAAGAGGAAGCCACCTGAATTGGAGAGGTATACAAGGCCGATGCTGTCGTAGGTGTTGAGCCGTCTGTTGTATAGTAAATTTTATCACCGCTATTGGTACTGGAAAGTTTCACTGTCTGGGCAGAATCGTATGTTTTCGGCGCAGGAGAGACTGAAACCACTGGAATTTTGGGGATTTCCGGGTTGGCTTCATACCACACGTTATCCGTATAATACCAGGACTCCTTCACACTGCGGGACAAATCGCCCGTCTGTTTACCGCTGCCGTCATTAAAAATAAGATTCGCGCCCGCGGCATCAGCAATGGTATAGCTGTACCAGTCGTTCCCATCCGACTTCATCAGAATTCCCGGCCATGCCCCGCTTGTTGGAACGGTTGCCGGACTCAGATTCCAATAATGGATTCGTATCGCTGAATTCCAGCTTGATGGTTTCTTAATATGAACCGTTACCCCGGCTGCGATAGCTGTGGGTGTCGGTGTTACGGTTGCCGTCGGTGTTGCAGTGGGTGTTGGTGTTGGTGTCGGTGTTGCAGTTGCTGTCGGTGTTGCTATTGCTGTCGGTGTCGCAGTTGCTGTTGGTGTCGGTGTCGGTGTTGCTGTTGGTGTCGGTGTTGCTGTTGCTGTCGGTGTTGCAGTGGATGTAGGTGTTACGGTAGGCGACGGAGTAGCTCCAGGCGAGATGGTCACATAGTCGATATTAATGTTGCCAGTGTCAGTGGAGTCGTATTTGTAAGCAATGGTATTATTTCCGGCCTGCAAGGAGAGCGTTTCTGTCTGGTCGCCCCATGTATCCCAATTGGCCAAGCTTGGCAAAGTTGTCTGTTTTACTTTTATTCCATTGACATAAATGGAGATGTTTTTGGCGCTGCCCGTTGCATTCGCATAGCGAAGAGTGGCATTATAGGCGGCCTGACTGGACGCCTGGACGCTGAAAGTTGCAGCTGCTCCGGAGGCGGTGTATCCATCCACAAACCCGGTCCCGGAATATCCGGTGTGGTTTGTATTTACTTTTGCACCTCCAGACAAGCCTGCGTTCTCGGCTTCGTATTTCCCGGTAACCGGAATTGTGACCGTCCAGTTTTTCCCGCCATTGCTATCCCAGTAATCTGTCGGGGCCGTAATATGATAACAATAAATTAGTGTGGCACCCTCCGGCACATTGATGTTCGCCGTAAATGTGGTCCCATTCCTGGCCATTGCCGTGTCCACAGTATTCGTCCAGTTATTAGTAGTCCAGTGCAATGTCACAGCTGTCGCTGTAGAACTTGTATAGGTGACCGTATAATCGGTATCGCTGGCCGAAGCCCCTCCTGATAAGCCGAATAAGCTGAAGCAAAGCGAAAAAATAACCAACCATGAAACTAATCTCCGAGCTGTTTTGCGTGCCAAATAAACAACCTCCTGATCTAAATTTAATGGAACAGCGTGCGCAAACGTTTGCATTAAAGAGAAAAAAAAGAAAATCTTCTAATTTAACAACATTGATCCATTGATCTCCTCCTCCGGTAGTAATTTGGAAAGATCCATCATGTGTATACGCTTACAATTAGAGTCTTCAGGAAGTATCCGCTACACCGTTACACAGAGTTTCATATCTCCAATGAATTTTCCTGTTATGATTATAGTCTCCATACTTTTCCAGGTCAATGAATCTCTTTGCCTATTAATCTGTCGCTATAGCTACAAAAATCTCTGATATATTCGTCCCGATTGTCGATTATTAAGCTACATTGTCAACAATTGTTAGGTCAGCGGTCCTCCCCTTTCCACATGCGCAAATAAAAAAACGCAAGACCACCGCCTTTGCGGGTATCTTGCGTTTTGGAGCTATATAGATTGAACTTAAGAATTACATGTAGGGAAAAGTGGCGGAGGGAAATTTTGGAACTGGAGGAGCGGTAGCGTTCGCCTAAAAGCTTTCCGTAGGAAAGCTCGCTTCGAAAGCATGGGCAAGGTTTGGATTTCTACCGCGATTCGCGGTTAAAATCAGGAAATCCAAACCTAACAGCGACCGGAAGTCCAAATATTCTCTGTAGTCACGGCCAACCCCATAATAGAAGAATTATAAGTTCACGGCCGGAACTGAAACCACCGGAAATCAAACTGGCTGCCTGGCAGGAACAAGAAGGTTACTGTCCGGCTGCCGCTTACAGGCTCAAGGATAAATTCACGCTCTGTGTAGCCCTCTGAACCGGCAAACTCCACAAGCTGCTTGGATTCGCCCCCGGGACCGCTGAACAGCAGATGAAGCGTATTGTTCTCAAGTGCAGAGCGCCCGCAGATTACAATCCGTGTACATGCCTGCTCTCCAAAGTCCATGCCGTCAAACACGAGAGAGACATTGTTCCCGATGCCTTCGATAGCTGTCTCCGTGACGTTGAAGGTGTCGCCATAAACCCGGCTGTTCTCAAGAGCGGCGAGCCGCTCGTAAGCTTTGCGCTTGTGGACAAACCGGAATCCCTTCAGATGTATCTTCCGCCGCAGGACAAAGGAGAGGGAAGTGATGCCCGTCAAACGTTTGGGCAGCTTGTAGGTTTCCTCCTGATATACATTCCATTGTGACGGCTTCTGGTAGGTTACGTTAGACAGCAGCCCGGCCCCCGGCTCTCCGGGAATGCCTTCCCAAATTTCAATCGGGAACTCCTCACTGTCCAGGGAGAAAATAGGAAGAATGATTTCATCCGCCCCATAGTCGCCGAAATCAATCCGTTCAAAACAGATCCGGCTCTCCCCTTCCCGCGCCGTTGCAACGCCGCGATCATTGCCGTTGGTCAGGTTAAGACTGGCACTGCTGTGATAGCCGGCGGATATAAATTCATAGGGGTCCAGATAAGCTTGGCCTAGCCCGGTGAGCTTGAATTCCATTTGCGAATAGAGCCGAATCCCCTCAGCACCATTGGCAGTAGCGCAGCGAATGTACACATCCCCATCTCCAAGACCGGTAATGACCGCTTCATGACCTTCCGCCTCAATAGTCGCTATATTGGCATCTATCCCTGCGGCATTGGTAATGCGCCATTCTACATCCTGAAAGGTTGCATTCTCCGGATGAAGCTTCACACGAACCGGAAGCGCGGGATGCTCCGCAGTAAGGACATTGCCCTCAGGACAGATCAGTTCCAGCATGCGCACCGGAATTTCCGCAGCCACGCTGCTCTGAATTCCTTCCGGTTCTTCCCTTACCTCCAAAGGACAGTACGCATAGAGGTATAACCGGTCTTCCGAAGCAGTTCCGGGTTCTGGTGCTGCGGACTGCAGCACCAGCCCGGCGGAAGGCATTTCAGGAGAAGAAGCACGCAGGGTGATCGTGCCCGTCTCCCGGGTGCCGGCAATCACAGCGAGCAGCTTGCCGCTGAACATTTTGCGGCTTACACCTTTGTATGGATCGTAGTCGGTGCTGTCGCCATTATCCAGACCAACCAGACGTCCGGGGCCTTCTATACTAAGGCTAACCCGGTTATTGGCGTTTGCCACCGGAAGACCTTCCTTGTCAGCTGCGGTAATCGTAACAAAGATCAGGTCCTCACCATCAGCTGTAATTTGCTGCTTATCGGGAGTCAGGACCAGAGAGGCGGCATCGCCAAAGGAGGATTGCTGCTCCGTAGCGATCACATTACCCAGATCATCATAGGCAACAGCACGGAGGACTCCCGGAGCATAAGGCAGCTGCCATTCTCCAAGCAGCTTGTGGCCATTGACATGATCGATGTCATAGGTTCCTTGGGATACGTCATTGAAGAACAGCTCAATCCGCGGCGCATTCGAGCAAACCCGGACATCAATGAGCTGCCCCCCCGAGAAGTCCCAGTACGGGAAAATATGGATCATCGGATGGGTTCTGTAATCCGTCCATTCCGCCTGATAAATGTAATAAGCATCCTTAGGAAACCCTGCCGTGTCCAATTGTCCAAAATAGGAGTTTTTGGTGAAGTACGGAGTCGGCTCTCCTATATAATCGAAGCCGGTCCACAGAAACTGTCCGAGAGAATAGGTGGCATCGCGGTCGGCCGTGATGCAGGCCTCCGTGCTTTTGGCTCCCCAGCTGGTTGAGCTGTTGCCGAGGGAGGAGCACTGCTGATCATCGTCGGCCAGCACTGACTGGGCCAGCGGGAAATGATAGATCCCCCGGCTCTGTACGGTTGAACAGGTTTCGCTGCCATAAATGATCCAGTCCGGGTGCTCCTGATGCTGGCGGTCATAATATTTCTCCCCGTAGTTGTATCCCGCCACCTTGACAATATCGGCGCATTTCTGCGCATTCTCCCAAGGCATGTAGTTGGAGCCGATCGTTACGAATGCGTTGCCCCGGGGATCGTGGGAGAGCACCTCATCCTGCAGCTGCCTTGTGACCTCCTGGCCGCGGGCATCAGCATGGGTGTCGTAGATCTCATTGCCGATACTCCACATGATGAGACTGGGATGGTTACGGTCCCGCCGTACCCAGCTAGCCACATCCTTCTTCCACCACTCCGGGAAGAAACGGGCGTAATCATAGGGAGTTTTGCTGCGCTCCCACATGTCGAAGGCTTCCGAGACGATAAGCATGCCCATTTCGTCCGCCAGTTCCATCAATTCAACCGCAGGCATGTTATGCGCGGTGCGGATGGCGTTCACACCCATTTCCTGCAGCAGAACGAACTGCCGCCGCAGCGCAGCCTTGTTGACGGCAGCGCCCAGACAGCCAAGGTCATGGTGCTGGCACACACCGTAAATTTTGACATGGTTGCCGTTCAGGAAGAAACCTCTCTCACTGTCTAATTCCACCCTGCGAAATCCGAAGCTTTGCCGTTCTTCTTCGGTAACTTCATCCTGATCCAGCAGCTCCGTCTGGAGTGTGTACAGACAGGGATTGCCGATATCCCAGAGCACCGGCCGGTCCACGGTCAGACGGCTGTGGGCATGAACGATAAGACCGCCGCCCTGCGCAGGAAACGCAGATTCCCCATGTGCGATTGCCGTTCCGCCCGCGTCCACAATGGTGTGGCGGAGCTTCAGGCCTGATGTTTCCGCTCCTTCTTCCACCTGCAGCTCGCAGTCCACATCGACTGTCCAGGCTTCGCCGCCCGCATGCCGGGCGGCAATATAAATGCCATCGGGAGCTATGTGAGTCTTCGGATAAGTCTTCAGCCACACAGAGCGGTAGATCCCGGCACCGGAGTACCAGCGGGAATTGGGGGATTCATGAATGACACGCATACTAATCGTATTGTCTCCCTCAATCAGATAAGGGGTAATATCAAATTCAAAGGTCGAGTACCCGTATTTCCATTCGCCCGCCACATGTCCGTTCACATAAAGCGTAGAATTCATATACACTCCCTCAAAACGCAGGGACAGGCGGCTGTGGGCTGGCACTTCATCCAGGGTGAGGATTTTGCGGTACCAGCCTTCTCCGTTTTCATAGAGCCCTTGAGTGTTGTAGATCAGCCAATCATGAGGCAGCGAAACCGGCATCCAGTCCGCATCAGCGGCTACCTTCGCCAGCTCCGAATGAAGCGGCTGCTTACTGAAATGCCAGCCAGCATTCAGTTTTCTTTTGATACTCATATGGATAAGATTCCCCCCGTTTGTGGATTGCAGAGTGCAATTAATTATCCTTTCAATGCTCCCACCATAACACCTTTAACAAAATATTTCTGCAAAAAGGGATACAGGAGCAAAATAGGTGCCGTTGTCACGATGATGGCCGCATATTTTAATGTCTCGGCAACGTCGCGGCTCTGGATCAGGGTTGTGGTCCCAAGCATGCTGGCATTGTCGTTCTCGAGAATAATGTTTCTGACCACAAGCTGTATCGGATAGAGATCCTGATCCCGCAGAAAGATCATTGCATTAAACCAGCTGTTCCAGTGGCCCACGCCATAATAGAGAATCAGTACAGCAACAACCGGCATGGACAGCGGAATGAAGATCCGGAACAGGATCGTAAAATGACCGGCTCCGTCCAGAAATGCGGACTCCTCCAGTTCCTTCGGAATGGCCATAAAATAGGTCCGCATAATGATTAAGTTAAAGGTGCTGACAGCCGTAGGTAGAATAAGCGCCCATAAGGAGTCCAACAGCCCGTAAGATTTCACAATCAGATAGAAGGGGACCAGTCCTCCCTGAAAAAACATCGTAAACACGATAAAGAACATGATCGGCTTCTGCAGCATCACCCCTTCCCGGGATAGAAAATAGGCTCCGAGAGAGGTCAGCGTCATATTAATCCCGAGCCCCACTACTAATATGAAAAGAGTGTTTTTGAAGCCTGACAGGATCGTAGGATTGCTAAGAACTGCCTTGTAGCCCTCCAGCGAAAACCCTTGCGGCCACAGCAGGATGCCATTGAACGAAATCAGTTGGTTGCCTTCACTTAAGGAAGAGAAGAGGATATAGAGCATAGGATACAGCGTCAGAATAATCAGCAGCACCATAATAATGGTATTGCAAATGTCAAAAATACGTTCACCGAGCGACGTTTTAATCATCGTTGTCCACCCCTTACCAAAGACTGTTGTTACTAGCACGTTTACTGAAAGAGTTGGCGAGCAGCAAAATGGTGAAGTTGATCACGGAGTTGAATAGTCCCACCGCCGCGCTGTAGCTGTAGCTGAATTCCAAAATCCCTTTACGGTAAACATAGGTGGATATGACATCCGCCGTCTCATAGATACTGGCACTGTATAAGAGAATGATCTTCTCGAAACCGACGTTCATGATATTCCCAAGCGCCAGAATCAGCATAATCATAATGGTCGGAAGAATACCCGGCAGCGTAACGTGGCGGATCTGCTGCAGCTTCGTCGCTCCGTCAATCTTGGCAGCCTCATACTGCTGCTGGTCAATTCCGGTGATGGCCGCCAGATAAATGATGGTTCCCCACCCGATCTGCTGCCATATTTCACTGATTATATAAATGGGGCGGAAGGATTCCGGTTGCTGCAGGAAGGAGATCCGGGCGCCGCCAAAAAAGGCAATGACATCATTAATCAGACCATCGGATAAGGTAAAATACCGGATGATTCCGGCTACAACCACCAGTGTAATAAAATGCGGCATGTAAGTGATGGTCTGTGTAATCCGCCGGAAAAGCGGGCTTTTTAATTCATTCAGCAATAATGCCAGAATAATAGGTGCGGGAAACCCGAATAGCAGGTTGAAAAAACTCAGCAAAACCGTATTCTTAATTACGCGAAAAAAGTAAATGCTGGAGAAAAACTCCTCAAAATGCTTGAATCCGACCCAATCGCTGCCCAGAATGCCTTTTGCCGGAACAAATTGCTTGAAGGCAATAATGGTGCCGTATAAAGGAACATAGTGAAATAGAAAATAGTAAATTACCACCGGAATAATCATTAGGTAGAGCCATTTATTGCGCAATAAATCTTTTCCCAATCTGGATTTCAGCATAACTTTCTCTCCTTTGCTGCATTACTTCAGAAGGGGCCGCCCATTTTATCCTATTTATAGCGGCCCCTGCTGACAGGGTCTACCGTTTCATGTAACGCTCATAAGCTGCCTGCTGAATCTCCAGTGCCCGCTCAATGCCCATATCTTTCAACTGCTGAACATATTTATCGTAATTATCAACGGATTCGGTACCCAGAATAATTTTGAGCTCGACCTCTTTCACAAGCGCGTTAATGTCATTCATAATACTGCTCATTTCATCAGCTTCCTCGGCTGTTGGTGTAATCGGTGGAAGCAGATGGCTTTCATGATTGGTTTTCTTCCAGATATCGATGGACTCTGTGGTTTGCATATATTTAGCTGGCAGATTGTTGTCCTGCTGGATCATCGGGAAATTGGTTCCGTGCGAGTATTTCATCATGACCTGATCACTGCCGAGGCCTTCCGGATTTTTAACCACCAGATCGGTATATGCAGGTTTGCCGTTCTCCAGAGTATACGTAGTGCCTTCAACGCCAAACGTATTCAGCAGGCTGCCTTCCTCGGTGTAGGCGTAGTCCAGCCAGCGCATCGCCGCTTCGACATTTTTGGCAGTCGCCGATATTGCGGCTGAGCTGGTGCCCGCATAGGCATTATCCAGTTGTCCGAACTCAGGGAGCTGGCCTTTGGCAGCAGACGGATAAGGAGCCGCCACAAAATTGGCGTTCGGATCGGTTTCCTGTGCGGCGGAGTTGTATTTCTCGATATAGAACTGCCAGCCAATCGTTGCCCCGCTTACTTTGGAGGTCATCTTCTTGTCTACCGTTGCCGAATCAATCGAAGCAAAGTCCTTGTCAATTAGCCCTTCTTTATACCACTGGGCCATCGTTGTCAGATAATCCTTATATCCGGGCTCCAGGTAGCCGTACACTACTTTTCCGTCATTGATATAAAAGTTCCCCATCACTCCATAGGCCCCGGCAAAACCGCCGGTCCGTTCGCCCAGGAACATCGTGCGGAACGTTACAGGCGCAGCTGCATTTTTCTTTTCTTTAAAAGCAGTTAGCACCGTATGCCATTCATCAATCGTTTCCGGAACAGTCAAGTTCAGCTCATCAAGCCAATCCTTGCGGATAATAGGGCCGCCATATACCCGTCCGGCCTCGGAGCGGATGAACGGGAAGGCATAATAAGTGCCGTCATCCGTTTTGATCATTTTATCGATTTCAGGATGCTCCTGGAGCGTCTTCTTCAAATTGGGTGCGTATTGATCAATCAGGTCATTCAGCTTCAGAATGTACCCTTGCTCTACCGCTTTATCCGGACCGCCCGGATACTGCAGCCATGTATTCAGAAAAATATCCGGCAGCTCACCCGAGGCCAGCAGCAGGCTGAATTTCTGGTCAGTCATGGGTGTTCCGCCTAAATGCTTGATTTTAATCCCTGTACGCTTTTCATATTCGTCATCAATAGGCAGTTTTTCCGGAGTACCTCCCAATTGTTCGTTCATAAAGGTGAGCTCCGTGCTGCCAGACATCGGATAAGCGAATTCTGCGGCAGGCGTTTCATTGGAAGGAGGGTTAGAAGCGCTTTCATTCTTGCCATTGCTTGAATTGGCGCATCCGGCTGACAGCAGAGCAAGACCCAACAGCAGGATAACCGAGTGGTGAATTTTTTTCTTTCTGAATGTTTTCATCAACATGACGACCTCCGTTTAATGTGATTTGATGACTTGTTGCCTCTACAATGTAAGCGGATTTATACGGGCAAACAATGTTCAATATGCAAAATCCATTGATCAAAACGCAAAAAGCGGATAGGCATTTTGAGTCCCTATCCTCCTTTTTGGAAATTGAAGATCCAGTTTGTTTATTGCAGATTCTTATATCGGCCAGGCGTGATGCCTTCATATTTTTTGAATACCCGGATAAACGCACTGCTGCTGGAGAAACCGACCCGGGAGGAAATTTCTTCAATAGTGACCCCCTCCTGCAGCAGCGTTTTGGCCTCGCCGGTGCGGATCTGGCTGATGTAATCATGCAGCCCTTGCCCGGTTTGTTCCTTAAATAACCTGGATACATACTGGGGAGTAATGCCGAAATGGGCACCGATCATAGATACGCTGAGATTGATATCCGCATAATTGTCTTTCACATACGCAGATACCTCTTCCCCAATTCCGGTATTGGACATCAGAGTCAGCTTCTCATTGGCCATGCCGCAGGCCATCCGCGTCAGCTCCATCAGCTCTTGCCGGAATTCCCCGCGTGTTGTGCAGACTAATAGACGTTTCATTGGACGCCATTCTTCCCACAGCTTGGACCGCTGGGCCTCTTGAGGAATTGCCTTCATAATCGAGCTGGTCAAATCAATCATCGCATACCTCACCAGCTCAATGGACACCTGGGAACCGAAAAACTGTGCCAGAATGGCATCCACCATAGCTGATGCTTTATCAAACTCCCCGCTTTTAATCAGGTTAATAAATACGACTTCATCATTGATGGAGAGATAATAATCCGTTTCCTGCGGCTCAATTTCCCCATACCAAATAGACAGATTCTCTTCCAGCACCAGCCGGTATTCCTGAGCCTCCAGCGCCTGAAGATAACCCTGGTGCAGGCTGTTCAGTCCGGTGTGGCGCTCGCTTCCGGCCATAACAATCTGCAGACGGTACTTCCGGTCAATAAACTCCAGTGTTTTGGTCAGTGCTTCCTCAATATCCTCTTTCCAGCTGGCCGAACGTTCGGCATTGATATTGATTACAGCTGCCAGCATGCCGTCCATTTCGGTAAAGCTTAGACTATGGTGCCCGCCGGTGAAATCCATGATGATATTGGAAACGATAAAGTTGGAAAGGCTTGGTGAAGGACTGCCTTCCCCCCCGCCCTGGATATAGAACAGCAACACCGCGAAATCCTCAGAATCCCATTTAAAATGATGCAGCCTTGCTGCTTCCTCCACCGACAATCCATCTTCAGCCTGCCCTTTAAGCAGACGGGATAAATAATAGGTTTGCAGGACACGAAGCTGCCTGAACTGCCGGTTGTTAATGTCATCCCTTTCACGGATGGTGGCCAATGCGCTCTCCCTGATGAAGGAAAACTCATCCAGCACCCGCTGTGTCTGCTCATCCTTGGCACCCGAGAACATATTCACTAATTCGCGTACAGGATTATAGTTCTTGCGGGCAAAATAAGAAATCACACCGCCTCCGACCAAAAAGCAGAGCAGCAGCCCGAACAGGTTCAGATTGCGGATTTCCCGCGCTTTTTCCCAAAACACACTTGAAGGAAAGACGCTTATATATTTCCAGTCTGTTGTGTCCGAATCGATAAAAGATACCATGTTTTCGGTTCCGGCGATATTTATGAAAGAGGTTCCTGCTTTTTTGCCGCCTTCTTCGGTGTATGGCACGTTCTGAAAGCCGGCCAGGCTGTTGTTCTGGAACAAAATTTGATTATTCTTATCTACAATATACACATCACCTTTATTGACCCAATCCACATTTTTCAGCATACTTTGAATTTTGCTGCCGTTCAGCGGAAGGATAAGTGCCCCTTTAAATGCATTTTCCGCTCCGGCGCTTGAGAAAGGCTTCATTAAAACAACCTTGGTTTCCCAACGTTTGAATTGGGTGAAAGGGGGCAATGCCTTTCCTCCGGCAGACTCACCCTTCAACAGTGACAACCACTCTTCATAAGGCATACCGATCATTTGGCGGTTCATCTCATAAAAGGTTTTACTGTCTACATAGGTCTCATCCGTCAGCACTTTGTCCAGACGGCTTGAATACAAATAAATTCCGCTCACAAAATCATTTGTCGATTTATATTTGCTTAACTCCTGACGGGTTTTGTAAATCTGAAAGGATTGACTCTTCTCTTCCATGGTTGTCATGTTCAAGTATTTATTCACATCATTATGAATGGACAACTGCATAGCCATCTTCTCAGCCTGATCAATTTCACTGTCGACCGTATTCTGCATCTGCTTCAGCATTGCATGGCCTGCCCGCTCAATTTCATATTCAACGATTTGTTTAGTTTGCAGGTATATGATAGCGCTAACAATAAGCGGAATAAGCATAATCACAGCATAGGAGACAATCCATTTGTAGGCCACACTTTTGCTGAACATCAACTTTTTTTGCTTCATATTCCGCACTCCCTTATGGTGTCTTTGCCTTTGTCCTTGCTAGATTTCAACTATATATATAAATGACCCGGAGGGCAATCTACAAAATGAACCTGATTGATTATTTGTAAACTTCCGCTTTTGCAATAGCATATTGCAGTGAAAACTCAAAACCTCTTTGTCGGCAGGAGGATACAAGGAGTGAACAGGCTGTTCCTCCGTCCTATTGCTTCAAAAGAGGCTTCGGGCTTTATACGATTTGAAACACCGGCTGGTCTTTAACAAAGTGGACCGGAAGCTGTGGAAACTGCGATGACAGCCGCTCTGCCAGATAACTCATGCCGGGCGCTTCACTCTCTGCATGGCCCAGCATAATTAAGGCTTTCTCCCGCCCTTGATGGGCTGCATCTCTTATATACTCTGGAGTCTCCCACTCCGGACCTTCTCCGGCTATGATTAAATCGAGGGACTCTTGTTCAAATAAGGGGATCACCGTGGCACCGCTGCCCCTGTAACCGACCAGTATTCCTACTCTGCGGCATGAAGTTGAGAGGCTGCCTGCTGCACGCAAGTAAGGAATTTGAAGCTGCCGTTTCAGATATTCTGCAACCTCCGCAACCTTCATAGCAGGCATAGTCAGAATGGAGGCAGAGGGCTGATGTGACGAAACATATTTCTGCCAATCAAGCGCCCGGAGAAGGCCTTCAATGATCCCATCCGGTGTATAGCGGTGCAGGTAATCATGAAACCGGTAAATTCCCAGTCCCGAGCCTGCGATCAGATCAGCTTTTTGCTTATATACAGGGTCATGCATGAGCCATTCCCGGTGATCCTGATGACTGAAAAAAACGCCTTCGTGCGTGATGATCAAATTGGCCCCCAAGGCAATAGCCTGTTCTATGACATACTGTGAAGCGGAGAAGGCTGTAACGATTCCCTGCACCTTCGTCTCCAGGCACCCTGGCTCCAGCTTGTCTACAGTTCCGTCCGGCCTAGCAATTCCTGCCGTTAATTTATCTATAATACATCCGAAAGTAGGTGTCATTATGCCCTCCTAATGTTTTGTGAGCATAAGCTTCATCGAGACTCAGGTCTATTCATTGGGATATACAATAACCTTCAGGCTGCCGCTTTTGTTATGAATGGCCCGTTCGAGCGCTTCGCGGGTTTCTGCCAACGTGTAACGGTCTGTAATTAACACACCTGCGTCCACGTCTCCCGAAGCCAAAAATTCGATTCCTTTGGGGTACGTATTGGCATACCGGAAGATGCCGTAAATGTCTATTTCGTTATCCGCAATAAAGGGCACATTAAGCGGTATCTCATCCTGTGCCGGCAGACCTACGATAGCCAGCCTTCCACCGCGCCGTATGGAATACAGTGCCGACTGCAGCGCCATCGGATTACCGGCAGTCTCCCAGGCCACATCTACGCCCGCCCCATCCGTTAATTGCTTGATGGTCTCTACCGCGTCCTCTTTCCTGATATTGATCGCATGCGTCGCTCCAAGGCGCAGCGCCGCCTCCAGTCTGACCTCCTCCAGATCGGTCACAATGATCCGGGAGGCCCCATGGGATTTGGCTGCCGCAACCGCCATCAGCCCGACAGGCCCCATCCCCATGATCGCCACCGTCTCACCTGCCTGCAGCCGGCTTCGTTTGGCCGCGTGGATGCCTACCGAGAAGGGTTCATTTAAAGCCGCTTCTTCAAAAGACAAATGATCTGGAATCCTGAACACCATATCCTCGCGGATCGCCAGATACTGTACGAATGCTCCGTCTACAGGAGGTGTCGCAAGGAACTGGACATCGGGGCAAAGATTGTATCTTCCAGCCTTGCAGGCGCTGCAGTGTCCGCAGGTCACTCCCGGTTCAACTGCAACACGGTCTCCGATGACTGCTTTGGTTACCTTATCTCCTGCGGCAACAATAACTCCTGCACATTCATGCCCCAGAATAATCGGCTTCTCTACTACAAACCGCCCAATCCGGCCATGCTCATAGTAGTGCAGATCCGAGCCGCATACGCCAACGGCCATAACCTGGACGAGCACTTCATGATCTCCAACCTCCGGTACCGGCACTTCCTTAATTACGATGCTCCCGGGTTTGTCCATGACCGCTGCTTTCATGGTCAAGGGCAGCTTATCTTGTCTTGTGACTTGTGAATGCTTGCTCATGTCCGTTCCCCCTCAGTAAATGACTCGTTCGCTGTTATCTTCGATGCCGCTCTTCCGGTAAAAGTACGTATTGATCTGGTCGCGCCATTCCTTGGCATGACCGGCCTGCTCCTTCAGGCGGTTCTCCACCTGCAGGTAAAGACCTTCTGCAACCTTGTCCTTCAGACTGGTCCACATCGACAGCAGCTCTGCTGCACGCTCCGCACCTTCGAAATGGGCATCATAAATATGCTGGATCACGGTTTTCCCGGAATGAAGTATATGGGTATATGGAACATGGTGGAAGAACAGCAGCAATTCATCGGGGCATTCCTCCAGAGAATCATAGTGCTCAGCATTGCTGCCTAAATATTGGGCACTGTAGCCGGTGCCTGTCTTAACCGTCCGGTCTACGCCGATTCCCCGATGGTCGGCATAATGATAGGTGCCCCACTGCGAATATTCATAGCCGTCGACATTAGGTCCATAATGATGCTCCGGATTGATCATCCAGCCTACGCCCAGCGGTGCCGTGTAGGATTCATAAATCTCCCACGAATCAAGCAAAATCCGGCTAATTACGCCTGATACTACCGGGTCTGTGCCAAAGGTCAGCGAGATCCATTCACTGGCGATTTGCTCTGCCGTCAGCTCCGGATTCCAGGCCAGACGTCCGTATCCGTACAGATTCGCCTGTGCCAGCAGATGGCCGGTCCAATTCTTGTCATTGCCCACATTGGAAACCGCTGCAATACCACTGTAACGGTTGCCCCATAGTGATCCATCCACGATATGCTTTACAGGGGAAGCCTCTCCTTTGGCATAGGTGTTGAATTCCATGATCTCTTTCCATTGGGGGACCAGATAACAGACATGGCGCTGCTGGCCGGTATATTCCTGGGCAATCTGGAATTCAATCACCTGATTGGTCCGCTCCAGCGCCCCGAACAGTGGCGATACAGGTTCTCTGACCTGGAAATCCATCGGGCCGTTCTTGATCTGCAGGATCACGTTATCATTAAATTTGCCGTCGAGCGGTTTGAAATGGTCATAGGCTGCTCTGGCCCGGTCGGTCTTGCGGTCCCGCCAATCCTGCTTACAGTTATAGACGAAGCAGCGCCAGATCACGATTCCGCCAAACGGTTCAAGCGCTTCGGCCAGCATGTTGGCCCCGTCGGCATGGTCCCGGCCATAGGTGAACGGACCCGGGCGGTTCTCCGAATCGGCCTTGACCACAAATCCGCCAAAATCGGGAATGGCTGCATAGATTTCGGCTGCTTTACTCTGCCACCACTTGCGTACTTCAGGGTCCAAGGGATCGGCTGTCCCTACTTCTCCTTCATGCATCGGACCGGCAAAATTAACGCTCAGGAACAGCTTGATCCCATACAGCCTGAACACATCGGCGATTCTTGAAACGTCGGGCAGGTACTTCGAAATAAACAGCGTTTCAAGTGCATGAACATTCACATTATTGATGGCAATGGCGTTGATGCCTGCCGAGGACATCAACCGCGCATAATCGCGGATACGCTCCAGGTCGCGAGTAAAACGGTTGTCTTCGTACAAAAACGATCTTCCCGAATATCCCCGCTCCACACTGCCGTCAAAATTATCCCAATGGTTGATCATCCGCAGCCCGTTCACCGGATTGACTACCTCGTCCAACCCTTCAATGCTCTGCAGGCTGCCGATCAGGCGCAGCAGGTGAAATACACCATAGAGAACACCCGCCGGTGATGAAGCGCCTACTGCAATGCAGTCATTTTCTTCACTGGATCGGATCGCAAAACCTTCGGGGCCCACCTTTGCAAGGGTATCTTCAGCAAACACACCGGAAATTAATTCATTTCCTCCCTGGAAGGTGCCGATGGCAATACACAGCCCATCCGGTTTGGATGACACCTTTATGCCCAGCATTGATTCAATACCTCTTTGCCATTCCTGAAGCGCAGCCTGAACCGTATCGTTCTCTTCGGCAACCTTCACGGCCCCGCACCATTTCACATATTGATTATATGCGTTCCCTTGCGGCAGCACCGGATAGCTTAACCAGGCAGTGTATCCACTGTCAGCAAGAGTATGTTTATTACCGTTGGATGCTTTCATATGCAGAATTCCTCCTTATTCTGGCCTGAAGTAATTTGTCTTAGCGTACAGCTTCCCGGGTCAGCGACCGGTTTCCTGTGCCCTCAACCAGCCACAGGATTGCAGTTACACCCCGTGGATAATACTTGCTGCCGCCGATTAGGCCGGATAATATTTGGTCACTCCAGCACCAGTACGAAAGCTCGGGATGGAGCAGCCAGCTGACATGTGCCGCATCGGCCGCGAGTCCGCGTTCATCCCAGGGCAGATGCAGAATTTCCCGGGCGATGAACTGGGATAGATAGATTTTGCTCAGCCATGAATTGTTGCTTGTAGACGAGAGTTTCCACCCTCCGTCATCAAAAAGGCAAACTCCCGGAACCAGCACATTGTTCAAGTGAGTGTTCAGCGTACTCAGATAATCGGCAAATCTGCCATTTGGATCGAGCGCTTCTTCACAGCCGGTGAAGAGCGGGAACACAAGCCCTTCAATCGCCGGGATAATGCAGGAATGGTTGTCTTCATTGATGATGGCCGGAATGTATCCTTCGCTGTTCAACTGTGAAGCTATGGACGCGGCGCATTTGTCAGCCTGCAGTCCGGCATCCGCTGACAGCTCAGCCGCTCCTTCTTCTCTGAACAATTTCTCCAGTGCTACATAAGCCGCCCAGCATTTGCCCGCCATGTAAATATTATTGCGGGACTGCCCAAGCGAAGTATCCAAACTGTCGTACGTGGTAATCTCTGCGCCGCCTTGAGTCCGGTTGCTGTCGAGTCCCATCAGTCCATTGCGCAAGTTGCTGTCAGGATGATCACGGTTCAGCATGCTCTCCAAGCAGGAACGGAGCACAGGCAGCATATTCTCCACGAATTCGCGGTCTTTCGTCTGTTCAATATAGACAAGCGCCGAGCACAGCCAGTTGACCAGCTCCTCATGGCTCATGTACGAGAAACAATCCGTAAGTCCCGCCTTCTCATAGGCCGAATAATGGGGGCGTGAAAAAACATTGGCTACGCCGATATCGTGGGTGAAGGTAATCCCCCCGGGATATTCCTCCGTACCGCCCGGGAATACCACCTTGTCCTCATAGCTGTAGCGGCTGACGAACAATTCCAGTTCATTGCGCACCGTCCAGGGGTTCATCACCAGCTCAAAAAACAGCTGATCGGCCGTTAAGTCGAGCGTATTCATCATCCGGTATTCGCCCTCGTTTACGATCCAAATGGGCTTCCCGTCAGCTTCGAGAAGCTGCGTGCTGCCATAATAGCTGTGAATCGCATGCGAGAGCATAAAGGACTGATCTTCTGTCAGCTTGGCTGAATCAATCCAGGCATCGGCCGATATACAGGACTGGATTAAGCGATCCATATTCTCCAGCGTATAGCTGGCTACGGATTCAATATTCTCAAAATAACGGGAATACGCATAGCTGGCATCAATTCCGGTTGTAACCAGCCCTCCGCGGTAAAAGCAAATGGCGAAGCGGTATGTTCGCTTCTCTCCCGGAGGAACCTCCATCAGCACAGCTCCTGTTCCACCCAGTCCAAAAGCGAGATTATGTTCCAGTGGTTCTTCAAGTACTTTCTCCATTGTGAATCCGAGGGCGGCTTGAATCCCCTCAGCCTTGCAGGCAATGGCGGTCAGCCGTCCTTGTCCGATACCCTCAAAAGCTCCTCCGCTTGTATCGCCAAGTCTGCGCATGGAGCTGTAGGCATCACCGCCTTCATACCCGAAGAATCCTTTTCTTGTACTGGTGCCTTTCGTATTATCGAGGGTCAATTCAGCAAATACGGCTGGCACAATGGCAGCTTTAAGCTCGTCTTCATCAGCTGAGGCCGGATCTGGCACGGAGCGGACGGGTGAGTAAATTGTAAAGGTGGGGTCGCCAGCAGTCCAGGTATCCGTTTCCGTTCCCAGCGTTCTGGCAATCTTGTCATCGTCAAACGCTTTCATAACTATTTGGGAGGGCTGATACCAGCCGCTCGGCTTATCCCTGTCGTTTCCACCCGGCGAAGTCGGGAACACCTGCTGCAATTCGTTCGCAGCGGAATCCTCCGCTTTCTCTATATCATATCTGGCGCCGGCATCTTCCACATGCTCGAAAAAGGGCAACACCTCATAACATTCTCCATCTCCGGACTGAAATCCAATATATACATTCTGGTCGGCAGGTTTGCCCAGCTCCAGTCCAAGTCCTCCATTCTTCCCTTTGAAGCCTAAAGTGAAACTGGCAAAGGCACCGATTGGCGAGTGCTGAACATTATAGAATACATTGGCTTTTGTCATAAAGACTCCTTTCCGAAGCTCTGCTTAAGCTCCCTTGTTCTGCTTGTTCTTGTTCATCCTATCATGGGTCCGGCAGCCGGGAACATTGTCAAATCGAGCATTTATTTACCCAAATCAAGCAGAACTCAGATATACTGATATAGACAAAACAGAACTCAAACAATCGGGGGGGCTTCTTGTGGTTTCAGCATTTCTGCCGCCTGTACTTGGACAAAGTATCAGCGAAACGATTATACCGGATGTAAAAACAACCCTTAATCTGTTCGGTATGCATTTGCGAAAGGTAAGTGGAGAGTGGGATTATCCCGTCCATGCTCACCCTCAATACGAATTTAATTATGTGCTTGAAGGAGAACAGCTGATTATCGTAAATAATCACAGCTATACTCAGCGGGCCGGAGATCTGGTCCTGCTAAGGCCCGGAGATTCACATTCCAGTCAAAGCGGCAATGGCAAGCCCTTCACCTATTTCTGCATTCATTTTGATATCGATGACAAGATCCTGATCTCCCTGCTGAGCCGCCTGAACCATGTTCTCTTTGAATCTGACAGCACGATTGCCCATAAATTAGGTCCGGTTCTCTCTAAACTGGTGGAGATTTCAAAGTCAATTGCCGGAGATATTACGATGTCCCAGCGAATGCGGCTGCAGTCCGCAGTTTTCGATCTGTTCGCCCAGCTGTGGGAGGCCTTTTCCATTGATGCTCATTTATCTTCGTCCACTACTTATGAGAAGGTAGAGCTTGCCCACCAGATCCGCAGCCGCCTGCAGGGACTGGTCTATCAGCAATTCAAGCTGGAACTGCCTTACGACAGCCATTACGGCATTGATGACATTGCTGCAGAGCTTGGGATCAGCGCCTCACATTGTTACCGTGTATTCCGGCAAGTCTTTGGCATGTCGCCCAGAGTCTTTCTGTCTGAGCAAATGCTTCATGAAGCAAAGGTACTTCTGGATGACCCCAGCTTATCCGTGAGCCAGATTTCGGGTATTCTGGGTTACCGTGATATTGCCCATTTCAGCCGGCAATTCAAACGCTGGTACGGCAAATCACCGCGCGAGTATCGGGGATCAACGGACGAATAAGCTTGGGACACCCCGGGTTTTTTGAGCAGAACAAGTTTATGCAATCTTAAAAAAACGCAAAAAAAGAAATCGCCCTTTTTGGTATCATGGAAGTGCCACCAACCATCTCAAAAAGAAGCGATTTCTTTGTATATACAATATAGGATGAAGAAAGAAGACCCTTGACATTCATCCCACCACTTTAGAAGTGGGGGAATTCTGACAACTATATAGATTGAACTTGAGAATATACAATTAGGGAAAAGTGCGGAGGGGAATTTTGGAACTGTAGGAGCGATAGCGTCCGCCTTTAGGTTTGGATTTCTACCGCGAATCGCGGTTAAATTCAGGAAATCCAAACCTAACAGCGGCCGGAAGTCCAAACATTCTCTGTAGTCTCGGCCAATCCCAAAATAGAAGAATTATAAGTTCAATCTATATAGTGATTAAATTTTCTTCTTCCGCGGCGCTGCTTTCTTGCGGGCTTTGCTCTTTGCTGCCAGCTTTTCCTCAGCCAGCTTATGGATTTCTTCTATACGAAGCTGCTCTTGGCGGATCTTTTCTGCCGCCACCTGCTCCATTTTCAATTGTAAATCTGCAGCAGCTTGTTCCTGAAAAGAAGGATTGGCTGTTTTCAAATAGCGCTCAAAGGCTTCCGGGTACAGAAAGCTTTTTTCACCAATGGCGTCAGAAAATAACACGCTTATCCGTCCGTCGATATGGCTGACGACAATTCCAGGGCCATACCCGGTATGATAGATTTGTTCATTTACCCAGTTCATTGCGGCAATGCTCCTTTCATCCACTCTGCACACAACTTTTATCCAGCTCTTTTTTTAAATATTGGCCTGTATAGCTCGTTTCAACAGAAGCTACCTGCTCCGGCGTGCCTGTGCATACAATCGTTCCGCCTTCCGCTCCACCTTCAGGTCCCAGATCAATAATGTAATCTGCATTTTTGATCAAATCCAGATTATGTTCAATAACGACTACGGTATTGCCCGCATCGGTTAACGAATGCAGCACATCAATCAATTGATGCACATCTGAAAAATGCAGCCCCGTCGTCGGTTCATCCATGACATAAATAGTAGACCCGGTAGCCGGCTTCAGCAGCTCTGCTGCCAGCTTTACCCGCTGCGCTTCCCCTCCGGATAATGTGGTGGACGATTGCCCGAGCTTAATATAACCGAGTCCCACGCTGCAGAGCGCTTCGATCTTTTTGCGGATTTTTGGAATATTCTCAAAAAACTGAACTGCTTCCTGAGCCGTCATTTCCAGTACATCCGCAATACTCTTGCCTTTATAGTGGACCTCAAGCGTTTCACGGCTGTATCTTCGCCCTTTGCAAATGCTGCAGGGCACATAGACATCCGGGAGAAAGTGCATTTCCACCCTAATCAGTCCTTCGCCCGCACAAGCCTCACAACGGCCCCCTTTTATATTGAAGGAAAACCGTCCCGGGCCATAAGCACGAATCTTCGCTTCATTGGTGAGCGAAAACAGCGTGCGGATATTATCAAACAAACCTGTATAGGTGGCCGGATTGGATCGCGGGGTGCGTCCGATCGGTTGTTGGTCGATATTGATGATCTTGTCCAGATGCTCCATTCCTTCTATGCTCAGGTGAGCTCCGGGAACGGTATGAGCCCTGTTGAGCGATGCTGCCAGCTTTTTGTACAGGATTTCGTTGACCAGACTAGACTTACCTGAGCCTGAAACCCCTGTGACACAAGTGAACGTACCGAGCGGAATCGACACATGAATCCCCTGCAAATTGTTGGCGGCTGCCCCTGTAATGGTTAGCTGTTGCCCAGTTCCGGCACGGCGCGTTTCAGGTACGGGGATCTGCTTTTGCCGGGAAAGATACTGGCCCGTAATGGAGCGGGACTCCGCCAGGATGTCTTCAAGTCCCCCCTGCACCACCACTTCACCGCCATTCGTACCGGCATAAGGACCAATGTCCACGATCCAGTCCGCCTGCCGTATGGTATCCTCATCGTGTTCCACGACGATTAAGGTGTTGCCTAGATCACGCATTTTTTTCAAAGCCAGCAGCAGGCGGTCATTGTCCCGTTGATGCAGTCCAATCGAAGGCTCGTCCAAAATATACAGTACGCCCATCAGCCCGGAACCGAGCTGCGTAGCCAGACGAATGCGCTGGCTTTCACCGCCCGATAAAGTTCCGGCAGCTCTGGAAAGCGTTAAATAGTTCAGCCCTACGTTGTTCAGGAACTGGTATCTGGAATCAATCTCCTGAAGAATAGAACCGGCAATCTTGGAATGTTCCTTCGACAAGCTCAGATTTCTAATTAATTGCAGCTCCGCGTCAATGGATAACCTGCAGAATTCCGATATATTCAACCCGTTAACAGTGACTGCAAGAACAACTGGGGACAGGCGGTCACCGTGACAATCCGGACAGGGCAATACGGACATGTACTCTTCAATTTCTTTTTGCATCGCCTCAGACTGTGTCTCGCGGTAACGCCGCTCCAGATTGTTCACAATGCCTTCAAAGGATTCTTTCACATATTTTCTTAAGGCCTCACTGGGATGGTACACTTCAAGCTTCTCTCCACGGGTTCCATACAGCAGCGCATCCAGTGCTTCTTCCGTAAGCTCGCCTAGCGGAGTGTCGAAATCAAAGCCATACCTTGCTCCGAGCGCTTCATAGTACATTTTGCAAAAGGAATTACTTTTGACATTGTTCCAGCCGTTGGCCACAATCCCGCCTGAGTTGATCGAGCGGCTTTTATCAGGAATAACCTTGCCCGGATCGACCTTCAAATGCGAACCCAAACCTGAGCAGGCCGGACAAGCACCCTCATGATTGTTGAACGAGAACATACGCGGGGATAACTCCGGCAGTGAGATCGAGCAGTAAGGGCAGGCATAGGTCTGCGAGAATAAGGTCTCTTCACCGCTGGCGGTTTGACGAATAATGACCAGATCGCCCGAGAGCGACAATGCCGTTTCCAGGGAGTCTGACAGCCTTTGAACATCTATGTCCTTCACTATCAGACGATCAATCACAATTGCGATTTGGTGTTTTTTATTTTTGTCCAAGCGTATTTCACCGGATAAGTCATGAACCTCCCCATTCACCCGGACCCGGACATATCCATTTTGTTTGGCCTGTTCGAATACATGCTGATGCTCTCCTTTTTGGTCACGGACGACGGGAGCCAGTATTTCGTATTTGGTTCCGATAGGAAGACTGCTGATCTGTTCCACAATCTGATCCACAGATTGGCGTTCAACCCTTCTCCCGCAGGAGGGACAATGGGGAATTCCGATCTTTGACCACAGCAAGCGCAGATAATCATAAATTTCCGTAACTGTCCCCACTGTTGAACGCGGATTGTTTGAAGTCGTCTTTTGCTCGATGGCTACCGCAGGTGAAAGTCCGTCAATAGAATCGACATCCGGCTTGCCCCTAAGCCCCAGAAATTGCCGGGCGTAGGACGAGAGCGATTCCACATAACGCATTTGTCCTTCGGCATACAACGTATCAAAAGCCAGACTCGATTTGCCCGATCCGCTTACCCCGGTAAAAACTACGAATTGGTTGCGTGGGATGTTAAGACTGACATTCTTCAGATTATTTTCCCTGGCTCCGTGAACACTTATATATTTATGCATAAGGCCTCCTAATTTGAACAAAAAAAACACTCTTAAATAAATTCTATCATATGCATGTCAAGGGTTTTTACCATATAATGTAATTTATTCAGACTTTATTTTTTTATCAAAATAGGTTTGAACTATATTTTTCAGGGAAAACGCTTTAATTTGTTCACCTTCCGCCATGCTATACTTTGGGCAAAATCAGTTCCACTGGAGGGTGCTATGAACATTAACAAAGAGGGTTCTTATTACACGCATGAATATAGAAATCTGTTCAGAGAGATTGGCTATACGGAAGAGGAGATTCAAGCAAGGCTTGAACAGGCGTGGAATGATTTGTTCTACGGGGCTCCCGATGTACGGATCTATTATCCGGCGGACAACGATAAAGCCTATATGCTGGATACCGGAAATTCCGATGTGCGCTCCGAAGGCATGTCCTACGGGATGATGATGGCTGTGCAAATGGACAAGAAAGATGAATTCGACCGGCTGTGGCTTTTCTCCAAGGTGTTCATGCAGCATACGGAAGGACGCTACAAGGATTATTTTGCCTGGCACTGCAAGCCGGACGGCAGCCGCCTGTCCCAAGGACCCGCACCAGACGGTGAAGAATTCTTCGCAATGGCGTTGTTCTTTGCATCCAGCCGCTGGGGTGACGGGCCGGAGCCGTACAACTATTCTGAACAGGCGAAGACGATTCTCCGCGCCTGCGTGCATAAGGGAGAACAAGGTGAGGGAGAACCGATGTGGGACCCGGCGAACAAGCTGATCAAGTTCGTTCCCGAGTCTCCTTTCAGTGATCCTTCCTACCATCTGCCTCATTTCTACGAATTGTTTGCCCGGGAGGCAGACGAGCAGGACCGCACATTCTGGAAGGAGGCTGCGGAAGCAAGCAGAGTCTACCTGCATCAAGCCTGCCATCCGGTAACCGGCCTTTCCCCGGAATACGCAAATTTCGACGGCACACCTGCAGCTCCTCAGCCCCATGGCGATTTCCGGCATTTCTTCAGCGATGCCTACCGCGTAGCGGCCAATATTGCGCTGGACTATGAATGGTTCCGCAGCGATCCCTGGCAGATCGAGCAGTCGAACCGGATTCAGCAATTCTTCCGGGACATTGAACCTGCGGATTACCGCCGGTACACCATTTACGGCCATCCTTTCGAGGAAATGGCACTGCATCCGGTCGGACTCCTGGCTACGCTGTCCATGGCCTCGCTCGCTGCCGATGGACCGGATGCGGAGCCGTTCGCAAGGCTCTTCTGGAATACGCCTCTGCGCAGCGGGGTCCGCCGGTACTACGACAACTGCCTGTATTTCTTCAGTCTGCTGGCCTTAAGCGGAAATTACCGCATTTATCAGCAAGAATAAAGTAAATAAAGCATTAGACTAGCCCCCACTATAAAAACAGCGGCAGCCGTGGACGAAATAAAGTCCTGGACTGCCGCTGTTTTATTGAGCTAATGTTTCCTGTTAGCGGAACAAGAAAACTCCTTGTGCTACTCGATTTTACAAATTG
This sequence comes from Paenibacillus sp. FSL H3-0321, assembly GCF_038002865.1. NCBI lineage: Bacteria > Bacillati > Bacillota > Bacilli > Caryophanales > Paenibacillaceae > Paenibacillus > Paenibacillus sp. FSL H3-0321. Next base: position 1,968,349 of record NZ_JBBODH010000001.1, read on the forward strand.
TTCTGGCAATGCGTCATAGGTTCCACTTTAACTACGAAATCCATTAAAGTGCCTCAGCCTTTGGATGAAATCATGAAGTTCTGCATCTTCCCATTCCGAAAGCCGTTCATAGTACACAGACTCTTTTTCCTTTAGCGCATCTAAAACTTTTTGTTGCCCGTAATCGGTAAGAGATAATACAACTCCCCGTCCATCATTAGCCGACGTTTCTCGTTTTACATATCCCAAAGCTTGAAGTTGTTTGACGAGGCGACTGACCGAACTTCGATCCATTGCTGTTGATTCAGCTAAAGCGGCGGCATTAGTGGCGCCATAGGAATACAGCCAGCGAACAAGATGGAAGGCAGCAGGCTGTATGGAGGAATCGAATTTAGCAGCGGCTTTTACGTTTAATGCATGTGCAGAACTAATGAGAGCATTAAGCTGTTCGCCCAATTCAATCTCAAGTCTATCCCTAGGTATGTTTATCTCGTTCATTCTTATTCACCTTTCTTTAGGTCTAAATCAAACCTTTAAATAGTTGACATATGTCAACTAAATCAATATAGTGGATATATGTCAACTAAATTCATAGGCAGGTTATAGTGATTATCCACTTTTAAAGTGTATCATAGGAAGGAGAAATGACGATGGTTAATAAAGAAAATGTTGTCATTACTGGTGCTACCAGTGGACTTGGGCAGCTTGTCGCGCTCGAATTAGGAAAACGCGGATTTGACCTTATTTTGACTGCCCGGAGTAAAGAACGCGCTGAAATCACGAGAGAACGAATTATGGAGCAGGTACCTTCAGCGAATATTGATTTCTTTTATGGAGACTTTTCGTCAATTAAGGACGTTTCACGGGTTGGGAGTGAAATAGCAGCCGAATATCCTAAAATCGATGTGCTGTTGAACAATGTGGGGATTCATGCTTTTAAGCCTCGCATCACCCCCGAGGGTCTTCCTGAGATGATTACCGTCAATTATTTCGCTCCCTGGATTTTAACACAGATTCTAAAACCTTCCCTGCAAAACTCGAGCCATGCCAGAGTTGTCAATGTTGCCTCTGAAGCTTCACGCCGTCACGGTATATTGAAGCTACCAGAGGATTTAACAGATACAACTCCCTTTACCGCTCGCGGCTCATCCCCTGTCTATGGAAAAACCAAATTATTAAATATTATGTTTTCGGCTGAACTTGCGCGGCAGTGGTCAGGTACGGGTATTAGCGTAAATGCACTGAATCCTGGATTTAATGTTACCGGACTCGGACGAGAACTTTGGTTCGCCCCCGTACTCGAACGATTGTTGAAAGTCCTGCACCTCGGAGATCCGCGAAGAGGAACCGATATTATTACCCGATTAATTGTTGATCCGAAATATCTAAATAAGACGGGTGGATACTTTAATGTCGGAACAGGACAATCCATTGAGCCAGTCTCTCCCGGAGGAGATGCTGCCATGCAGCACAGGTTGTGGGAAAGCACAGAGAAAATTTTGAGAGAAAAGGGGGTTCTATAGGCAATTCAACAAAGACAGCCGATCGTAATGACTGGCTGTCTACATGTCGTGTTTGAACTATCGAGACAGTTGAATGTTATACGCAGGACTGTATCCTGGCCAGTTAAGAAATAACTATCGCGACGTTACTGTGCGGAAATCTTAAACTTCACGCCGACATCCCCGGCGAAAACAATCGATCCTCCCGCAGGCAGTTCGACCTGATCCTTACCTCCGATGACACTGAAGTAGCTGCATGCTCCCTTTGCATTATAAACAGCGAAGGAAGCGTTCGGGGGCATGCTCACTTTAACGGTCTTGCCCCTTTCTTTGTCGCTTATCGTATACCACCTGGCGTATCCGCTGGGTGGAATCGTAACGATTGACTTCTTAGCGATGTAAATAGGCTTCACGGCAGCTTCGTTTATTAAGATGCTTCCACCAAGATCCAGATACTCAACGCCGTCCTGTTTAAAGAACGCAAAACCTGAGAGATCCCGCCCGCTCATTCCCGGAATTTGCAATTCGGAGACGGCTGAATTCGGGCCGGTTATTCGCTTATCCAACACGTACCCCGGTAATTGTTTCGACACATTCAATTGGATGGTTCCCGCCTTTAAATACCCGAGCGATGTATACTTCTCATTCAGCAGATAATACTTTTTGCCGTCGCGCTGAATCCATGCTTCTTTGGTTTTTGCCGGAAGATCTTGGGGCTGGAGCTTCTCGGCGTTGTACACTGATATAGCCATCTGCCCAAGACCCGGCAATGAAGCGTATTGACGTATCCATAAGTAGGTGCGGCCGTTCTCTTCCGTCACGAAGCTGATCATCATATTCCCATCCGCACTCCGGAACGTGCCGTCCGCCGAATACCCGAAGATCTGGGCCGGATTATCGGGCGACTGCTCCGAAGTGATGGACATGACGCCGTCTTCGGTAATATCGATTTTTATCGTTGTACTGGTCGCGCCATAGATTCCCGAATACTGCAGCACAGACTTCGGCATATCAGCCTTTATTGGCGCGCCGTATGACTTCTCAGGCTTGAATTCGGCAATTGTCCCTTTCTCCTTTAGCGCCTGAAGCAGGATTTCGTTCGCGAGAAGCCGGTCGATCGCACTGCTCCCGCCAGAAGTGACAACAGCTGCCGCCATGTCCTGCTCGGGAAGCACAACGAGCGATGAGTGATAGAGAAGCGTGTCCCCGCCTTTGGTCAGCGCCTTCATCCCGTATTCGCTGAAGGGATACAGATTGACGTTGTCCCAGCCGAGACCGTATCCGTAATCGAATGAGCTGTCCTCATCGTCAGGCCACAAAGATGTCTTGAATTCGTCTTGCGCCATGGCCGCAGCCGATTTACCAGACAAGACTTCTTCCGCTTCCCCCGTGAAAATTTGCGAGAATCGAGCCAAATCTTCCGCCGTGGAATAAATACCTCCCGTTCCGATAACGTTGAACGTCTCGTTGGGAAGTTGTCCTGTATAGGTAGGATAATAGAGTCCCGCCATCTTCGCTGTGTTCGGTGAATCAAGCGGCGTCTTCGTATTTGCCATACCCAGAGGTTCTGTAATATATCGATGGATATAAGAGGTAAAGTCCATGCCGCTGACTCGCTCGATCAGAATCTGGGCCAGCGTAAATCCGTCATTGCAGTAAACCGAATAAGCGCCCGGGGCCGCCTTTAAGGTCTGACCGGCCAGTTGCCCCAGCAGTGTGTCGTAGGCGTAAGTATCATTATCTTCGAATAAAACGGCATTTGTCATCGACGATCCGTTCAGACCGGAAGAATGATTCAGCAGCATGCGCGGCGTAATCTGCTTGTAGCGTTCATCCTTCATCGTAAACTCGGGGATATACTGGACGATAGGCGTATCGAGATCGATTTTCTTTTGGTCGACCAACTGCATGACGGCTACCGTGATAAACATTTTACTCGTCGAGCCGATCCCGTACATCGTATCTTTCGTGAGCGGCTTCTGTCCCTTCTCATCATTCTTGCCGGATTGGCCGGATATGACGATGCTGCCATGATCGATAATGGCGTACTGCACGCTGTTCGTACCGTAAGTTTTCGTAAGGAGATCGGCCTTCTCCTTTGCATTTTTCAGGGTTCCTTCGTAGGTGATCACCGCCTCGTCCGAAGGCAAGTTCATTTCCGCCGTTGGCACGGTTAACGGCACAGAGCTTGAATCGAGCACCTCGGATGTATTCAGTGCCGCTTCTATGTTCTGCATTGAAGCCAATGCTGTGTTGCCGTCCCAGAAGCTTAGCACCAGACACCAAGCTAGCAAAGCCCCCATTATCCATCGATTTTTCTTCATATAAACTCTCCTTCCGAAGATTTCTTTATTTATCTAAAATAGACAAATCCGAGAATGGCAGCATTTACCAGAATTGCTATAATTGCAGCGACAATGATCTTACCGGGCCGATTAGCCATATTGACCGTCCATCCGAATCCGTATCTATCCGGAACGATCAACGCCGGGTCTTCGGGGTTCACGTAAATGCTACCGAGCCACTTCCAGTGCCTCTCCTCCTGCGACGGTACGTCTCTTTGCTGATCAAGACCTCTGAACCGCAGATAAAGCATGACGCCGATCAGCGCCAAGAAGAGCGCCGCAAATATAGGGCTGCCGATGCGGAAAAGCAAATTTTCGTTCCAGCTGTACAACGTTATGGCCTGCGTCAACCCCAGGAATACAACGATTAGGAACGAAGCGTAGTAGGTCAGAAGCGAATAGATTTTCTTGCGCTTCAGCTGTTTTTGCAATGAACCTTCAGGGTCATGGTGATCAAGCGATGTTCTGGCGCGGCTGATCATCAGATGGATGCCGGTATACAACACGATATTCAGCGTTTGCAGGGTGTTCAGCATGAACACGGTCCACACGGATTTGTCAAAGTCATATTTACCGAGATGGAACCATTGCGGGATCGTATCCCATCTCGTAATGGCAAAGAAGATGCATAGCGCCAATACGACGACATGCGCCAAATACCACCAAGTGCTCAGCGCCGAGCCATGCGTCCGGCCGACCACAAGGCTCGCTGAGCGCTTCGTCTGCACGATAACCTGCCAGCCTCTGGCCGCCTTCAAGCGTTGCGCGGACATCCGGCTGATCCAAACGGCGAAGGTTGACGCAATGAATAGAAGCAAGACGGCTATCATCCAACACAGTAAACCCAACGCCGGTTGCTGACGCAGCCATAAGAAGGAAGCTCCTCCGATGACGATCGTAAAGCCGCCGGTGAGAAAAACGTAATTCCGGCGAATTGCCCGGACGTCAGCATCCTGCAGGGCCTCTGCCGGAAGCACGATGCCGAACAGCAGGGTTCGCATGCCGATATAGACCTGTAAGCTGAGCATGAGCGCAATCATCAAATAACTACTGGACACTATAATCAAGGCTTCTTGTTTCAACGCTGTTCCCCTCCGCTATTTGTAATGATATTCCGGAACACGGACCTGCTCTCCTGCGTGAATGCCTCTTCCGACATGCCTCGTACCGCAGCTGTTGCCGCAAGAGACCGCAGCTGCTGCCGGAGCTTATCTTCGAAAGCTTCCGTCACGCCTGGCATCCCGTCGGGCTGAACGATAACCCCCTTCTTTCGGTGTACTTGAAGTAAGCCCTCCTGCTTGAGCAAATTGTAGGCTTTGTTGACGGTATGGAGATTGATCCCCAAATCCTCCGCCAAGCTCCGGATCGACGGAAGCGGATCCCCCGGCTGCAAGGCACCGGAGGCGATCCCTTCGACGATTTGATCAACCAGTTGTGTGTAAATCGGGGTTTCCGATTGCAAATCGAGCTCTATGAACAAGAATATCCCTCCTTATGGTAGTTTCTGCGCATCTTCAGGAAGCGTGGGGCCGATTATGCCGTGCAAAAACAATTCGGCCGCCATATGCGCGACGATCGCGTATTCTAAGCCTTGCCGTCGGAATAGGTGGCCGCGACGACGGCAGGCTTCTGGGCATCAGCAGCGTACCGGCAATGGCGCAGGCGATCATTAACCATGCGCGATTTTGACATATAGAAGCCATTCAAAATCGGACAATCCTCTTCATCTGTTATATTACGTGTATAACATATATGATAATCCCATGCAAGATACATTTGAAAATTATTCCATGTTGCTTAGTATGGTTATTAATGTTCTTAAAGGTTTGAACTAAAGTGTGTCATATGAGTTTGCGTAGGCTATAGCATTAAACAAACCTGCCCTTAGCTTAATAAAAACGGCAGCTGATTTTCTGGTCAGCTGCCGTGGTATCCTTATTCAACTTTCCTGTCCGTTAGTTCACCCCTAATTTTCCATAATCGAGTTTATAAAATCTGTTTTGGCATGGGAATACGTAAATTAATGCTGAATGTGTCCCGGTTTAAGCCATAACACGTCATATCCCATATTACTGAGTATTTCCAACCCATCGTTAAACTCAATTCTGTTTGATCCATTCCACCCATTTTCCAAACCATACAAAACAAACTGCTTAACTATTCCTGGGTAATGTAAATTAAAACCTTCAATATCACCCGAGGTTATTTTCTTTAAGTGAACACCAACTAACAGAGGGCTTCCCGAAATCGGGTCATCCCATGTACAAAAGTGGAAGGAACATGTTATGTTCTTCAGTCCCTTTAATGATATAGAAAGAGTGATTTCGCATACACCTTGGTGGTATTTTTGGTTAATAACATAAACGTATTTTTTATCTCGAACATTGATTTCCCTTATGCGTTTCTTCATATTATCAGCACCTATTTGAGATTTGCAGTCGTTGAACGTCTTCAGTTAGCTTCATATCGTGTTTTACATATAATCCAATCATAAATCCAAAACTTCGGTATGCCAAAGATAACGGATATTTAAATGTGACCGGCAAGATCGAATTTCAAACTTGTAAGGTAGATGTAAGGCAAATCGATAGCTCAGGCCAGCCTGGCAGGATAAGATTGGAACAAATGAAAAAAGAATTTTTAAAAAGGAGAATCGAGATGAGGCTGTTTGAACTGTTGCTTTTTTTGTCAAACATCGGCTTGTTTGCATTAACAATCCTATTAAAAAAAGGACGGCGTAGAATTCCAGTATTCGTTGCAAGCGGGATCGCCACACTTCTACTGGTCATTCATTGGACGGTGGAAGGATACAGAGTTCAGCTATTTTTCCCATATTGCATAACGATCATTTTTTTAGCCATTTCAGGTTATAGCTATTTTAAAAAAACCGGCAAAAAAAAAATCCCACGATTCATGTTGGGTTCAGCTTATACCGCTATAGCGATAATGCTGGTCGTAACAGCGGGTCTCATGTATGCTTTTCCTGTATATAAACTACCTGAACCGACAGGCGAATTTAAGGTAGGAACGCAAACTTTTCATTTCGTGGATACAAATAGGGAAGAGATTTTCGACGAAGCCAGAGATGGTAAGAGAGAATTGATGGTTCAGGTATGGTATCCGGCTCAAGCTGGCAACGGCAAGTACGCTCCCTTTATTCCCGATACCCAGATTTTACGTTATATGTCCGCGAACTATGGCCTTCCCGGGTTTACTTTTCAACACCTGAAGTACGTATCCAGTCATGCTTATTCGGGGGCCGAAGTTTCTTCGGCACAGACTTCATACCCGCTGATCCTTGCGAATCCCGGCTTCGGCTCTTCCAGGTTCCTCCACACGTCGCAAGCCGAAAATCTCGCGAGTCACGGATATATCGTGGCAGTAATCGACCACACCTACAATACATTTGCAACCGAGTTTCCGGACGGTCGAATCACGACCAGCACAACCAACGACTTATTCTCACCCAACCATGATTACCGGACGGAAAGCGGAAATCGCGACAAGTTGGGAAAAGTTTTAACCGGCGATGTGGCGTTTGCGCTGGACCAATTCGAGCTCATTCAATCGGGGCAGATTCCAAGTCATCTAAAAGGGAGGATTGATCTCGGCCATGTCGGGGTATTCGGTCATTCCATCGGCGGAGCGACGGCCTATGACGCTTCTTACGATCCGCGAATCGCGGTTGGAATAGACTTTGATGGAGGGCTTTATCGACTGCGTGACAGAGAAGGTCTGCGAAAGCCATTTTTGTTCATCAACTCGGAAAGCGAATTCGAAAAATTAAAAATGGTGATGGATAACCGGGTCTACACAGATGCAGAGCTTAACCGTATGGGCTCAACAAGAGAGTGGGAGGATCAAGTAACGGAAGATAAAAAGTTGGAGCTTGAACGGATGCGCGAAACGGTCGACGAAGGGGGACAAGTCCTCTATATCGACAATACGGAGCATTTGAATTTTGCCGACGTACAGTTCATTACTCCGATTTTCAAAATGCTGGGCATTACAGGAAAGATTGCGCCCGAAAGAGCGAACTCCGTTATCAATGCCTATATGCTGGATTTCTTCGATATGTATCTGAAAAATCAAGGCGGAATCCTAATGAAAGGACCGGATAGCCGCTTTCCGGAGGTGAAGTTCGTAACCTCGCAATTATAAATTACGGAACAGGCTACCGATTTTGATATGCTCCCCTTCAAGTAGACAGGGTTAATAAATAAACCGCTACTTGAAGGGGAGTTTTCCTTTGTCTAAGAAGAACGAACACAACTCTCAGATTGGGTGAAGAAGGGGAAGCGAAAGCTATGAGCAAGGGGCGGTCTATCAATTATCAGGAACGAATAGACATTGTTCTTTACTGTCTTGCCCCTCCATCCATTTAGGAAGTACGTCTCGATCCTTTAGTCCTCCAAAATTTGCACATTCTTAGCTGTCCTACGCTGAGAATCAACTATACCCGGGAACTCGAATAGGTCGAACGCAACTTTTTGACCCTCTTTAAGAAACCGAAAGCCGTTCGGTAGCCTAACAGGGTCTGGTCGTATTTCGCTAAAGTGAACAAAAACATGGCTATCGTCCTGCCCGTCTAGCATTATCCGTCCGTAACCTTCATCTTCTTTGAACCATTTGACAATACCACATCTTCTTTCCGCCATTTAGGCACCTCCTCTGTAGGGCATCGAACATGTCTACAAAGAGCCCACACGTTCGATAGCATAGATTACTCATCCAGAACCACATTAATATCTAGAGATATTAACTCCACTGTCTGCTTAAATAAATGAGTAAACGTTTTTGACGTATAAGTTGTTGTAAGTCCTTGGAAAAATAGTCACTGATGAGAAGCAGCTTGGTCAGCCTTCACACAATCAATTGCGACAACGAACGCAATCATGATTGCCTCCATCTCCTCATTCAATATTTGAATCTTGTAGCTGTCGCCCCAAGTGAACCACTCCTTGTTCACTTCACCTATGACTACACCATGCTGTAAAACCTGAAAATCCATGTCCCACCAATTACCATGTACCTCTATGTCAGCAGAATCAATCGTATAACGTGCTTTAAAGAAAGAAAACTCCTTCTTAATCGTTAACACCTCTCGACCATTAACCTCAACAAAAAACTTTGGTAAAAAACTGAACATCTTTTTCGTAATAAGTGCGACTTCATCTCTTGTTGTATTCATAATGGAGAAAGTCTTTGGAATTTGCAAAAAACTGCCCTCTACATAATAAACATCCTCCTCCTGCTGATTCTTTACCGTAAATTTTCCACTTATACTGAATACTTTCTGCTTTATATAAAGTTGCTTCATCCCCCGCCTCCTTCGATATAATATATTTCCATTTCTTGTCTCCTACACAATATAAACCAAGTATATCAAAGATAGGTTATTCAAAATTATGCCAGCTTGTTTCATAACCATGATTTTCAATAATCGAAGCTTGATCTATACTTCTCCCCAAAATATCTCAGTTTCATAATCGAATAGAACGATACCATCCTGATTATTCCTATCAAATAGATTTCGCAGTTCCGTCATCATCGGATTGTAATTCGGATGCCCGGGTACAGGGCTGTAGGAAGATGATTGCAACCGGCCTCTCAAGCCCTCGAAATCGAACTCCTGACTCATTCTGAATCGCACTTCATGCATCGTACCTTCCTTGAAAAAAGAGAGAAGCATCGTCTGAGAAATATTTTTATGATTGACTTTTTCGTAGTCTGTTCCGTATGTATGAAGCAGTTGATCGTACTCTTCACGAAATGAAGTACCGTTTGTAAGACGGGAGTTCCAGATTAGTATTACTCTCCCACCCGGCTGTAGAATTCTACGGAACTCGGTTTGCGTTGCTAAGCGATCAAACCAGTGAAACGCTTGTGCGCAGACAATAAACTCAACCGACTGATCAGGTAATCCAGTAGATTCTGCAGAACCAGATATAGTCTGAAAGTTCGGATTGCTTTCTAACATTTGCTCGGCGGCTACCCGCATTGCCTGATTCGGCTCGACCGCGATCACATAGCTTCCGCGTTCCAGAAGTAGCTTTGAAAAGATTCCTGTACCTGAACCGATGTCTGCTATTTTACTGTTCGAACGCAAACCGACGAAGTCGTACAAATAATCAACTGCCTCTTTCGGATAACTCGGGCGGTACTTCAAATATGAATCGACCCGGTTCGAAAATCTTTCTCTATTGTTCATCTCTTGTCACTCTCCTTTAAAAATACATTAACCCAAGAAGATGTAACAAACCCAATAAGCCCATTGGATATATAATTAATCTTGAGTATAAGTTCTTAAAATTATTATTTGGATTCTTCTCAAAGAAAAAATGAGCGATCGAGTGAAAAATTAAAAATAGATCTATTATTACGAAAGATAAAAGTTGTTGACTTATAAATGAAAACAATAAAAAAGTATATAGCGGTAGATGCAAAATTGTAAAAACTTTGAATACGCGGTTATCTTCCATATCTTTTAGGATTATAAACATTCTCCATTCTTTAGCTCTTATTGCATCCATTTCGTGCAAAAGCAGGAGAGCAAAATTAATTGAAAAAATCATTAGTAAAATTGATGACAAAGTTACACCTCACTTATTGGAGATATTCTAGAGTTAATCACATCCCACTTTAGGTGAGTGCTGGTACAATCATTAAATAATTACGTTACGAAACATGGAGAGTTCCGTTAAACTGCCCATTCGTATTATGAGGTCAGCCAGTTTTGCTGATAAAATATCAGAATTCCCCAACTTAAATTTTCCACCATGATGAAAAAGGAACGGAAAACTCTCCAATTAATGGAGTAGTTTCGCCGATTTTAGGAGTAATTAATTTAACTTTTGCTTCGTTTGCCTTTTTTATAGCTCGTTCCACCGGTTCTGTCCAACCATGATAAGCAAGGGTAAAAGCCCCCCAATGAATTAACATCATATTCTTCCCATTTACATCTAAATGAGCCTGAATCGCTTCTTCAGGTGTCATATGTACCCAAGGCCATCGTTTATCATATTGACCACCTTCAATTAAGGTAATGTTAAATGGTCCGTATTTTTTCCCTATTTCCTTAAAATGTGAATCATATCCTCCATCTCCGCTGGTATAGAAACGTGTATTTTTTCCAAGAATAACCCACCCGCCCCATAAGGTAGTATCGCGATTAAACATTCCTCTACCAGAGAAATGTTTCGAGGGAGTTAAAGCAATAGTTAAACCTTGAAACACAACTTCGTCCCACCAATTGAGTTCTGTAATTTTTTCTTTTGTAACTCCCCATCGATTGAGGTGGGCACCTACTCCATGAGGAACAAAAAAATGACCGGCCTTACTCTTTAGTCTTTTAATGGATTGATAATCTAAATGGTCATAATGGTCATGTGTAATAAAAACAGCGTCCAAAAATGGCATTTCATCAATAATATGCAGCATATCTTTACCGTATCGCTTGCTGCCCGCAAAGGAAACTGGTGAAGCAACAGGTCCTAACATAGGGTCTACCAATAGCTTTTTATTATCAATATTCATTAGGAAAGCAGAGTGCCCGAACCACGTTAAACTATCTTCTTCACTTTTTATTTGTTTCCAATCAATGTTTGACACCTGAATAGGCCCCCTAGGTTTACGATCTTTTCTTCCAGTGATAGAATCCTTAATCATAGAGAGGACATCCATAGCACTCATGTTCATCTTTGTTGGAACCTGATTAACAAATTTCCCATTAGAAAAATTATCAAACCCACCATACACCAGTTTTTGTTTTTTAATTGAGTTTCCGCCAAACGTTGGGTGTATACCTATAAACAATGAAACTAAAAGGATTGATACGACTAAAAAAAGGAAAACATAAAACATTATTTTTCCATCCCTTCCTGAAGATTGATAAGCATTCAGATTCACCAAATCATGTCCATCGTTAACGATGAACTTCACCACGCTGACAGGCCTTAAGAATATTCAGGATTCCCTTCGACATGGCGGTACCCGGCGAGAAGTTACTGGTTGGACCAATGCAACTGTTACCACATCTGTACCGGCAATGGCTTTGGCCATACTCGACGCTTCGAATACATCCCCCTGCCGGGTGCTGAGCCGCTCTGCAGGGGTAATGACTTCCGGCCGGCGAGCCACGGCTACAACCTCATGTCCCAATTCAAGTGCCCGCTCCATCACTTCCTTCCAGTTCCCCCTGTTGCTCCAATAATAGCAATTTTCATTGAAATATTCCCCTCCGACTTAAATGCACATTAGTGTATTAAGAAGCAACTATGTATGTATAATTGTAAACAGAAATAGAAAATCTACAATTCTTAAAAAGGCAGGTTCCGTGCATTAGAGTGTGCATTAGAGTGTGTATTCAAACTATAAATTTTAGTTAAATGATGGTAAATTAAAGATATGAAAAGACGATACGAAATACGCGACGATCAATGGGATCAAATCAAAAATTCGCTTGAAAAAGTGCCTAATCCAAAAGGCAAAAGGCCCCAAAAGACAATCGAAAGATGCTTAATGCCATGCTTTGCGTAGCTTGTACAGGTGCACCGTAGCGTGATATGCCAGAATATTACGACTTCTGGTCTTCCGTGTATATTCGGTTTCGCCGATGGCAAAAGGCCGGAGTATGGGATCAAATATTAGAAAAAGTTTCGATCGAACCTGACTTCAAGAGCGTAATGATAGAGGCCACTATTGTTCGTGCCGGAGCAAATGGGGGCCACAATTTCAGGCTATGGGACGATCTAGAGGCGGATTAACCACCAAACCCATGCCTTGGTGGATGCCTTAGCGAATCCCTTGCGCTTTGAGCTAACTGCTGGACAAAGCCATGATTCCGTGATGAATTATGAGATGCTCCAGAGCCTAGATTTGACTCGAAAACAAGTCTTAGCCGATCGAGCGTATGACACGAATCGAAAACTTAGCCTATTGGAAGCACAGTATGCCACGGTTGTTATTCCGAGTAAGAAAAACCGTCCAGTGCAATGTAAATGGGATAAAGAAATCTACAAAGAACGGCATTTGGTAGAATGCCTTTTCAACAAAACTAAGAATTACCGTCGTCTAGCCACTCGCTTTGATAAATTGGCCTGTACTTTTCGCACCTTTTTGACGCTCGCATCGATTATGATCTGGCTTGCTTAGGTTTGAATACACGCCCTAGTACCTTGACCGATTTTGATTCTAGTTTTACACTCTTCCTATAAAAAAAATATGGGAGGGTAAGACAATGAACAAAAAATACGAGATTCGACTGGAGCCGAAAGAACGCGAATGGATCGAACAACTTCTTCATGCCGAACATCCCCCGGCATTCGCCGCCGCTGTCTCGTGCTGCTGCTTTCGGATGAAAATCAAGGTGCCATCCCCAAGCAGACTGAAATTGCCAGTCGTTCAGGAGTCAGTAATGTGACGGTCTTTTATACGGTAAAAGACTATTGTACACGTGGGCTTCAGGAGACGCTTAGTTACCGTCGCCGCGCTGAATCGGCACGCCCTTCCCCGATCACTGGTGAGGTGGAAGCCCGAATCATTGCGTTAGCCTGTTCTGAGCCCCCAAAGGGGTATGCTCGCTGGACCATTCGTTTGTTGACCCGCCGAGTCATCGAACTGAATATTTTGGGATCTGTCGGACGAGAAACCATTCGAACGACTTTAAAAAAACAAAACTTAAGCCTCACCTGAAAAAACAATGGTGCATTCCCGCCAAATCGAGCAGTGAGTTCGTCGCTTGGATGGAAGACGTCCTAGAGACCTACGCCCTTCCTTATGACCCTGAAATCCCGCTCATTTGTATGGATGAACAGCCGATCCAACTGCTCGATCATTCGCGGCCTCCACAAACCATGAAGCCAGGACAGGTTCTGCGAAAAGATTACGAATATGTTCGCAAAGGAAGTTGCAGCCTGTTTCTGTTCACAGAACCGCTCGCGGGATGGCGTCACGTGCAGGCTTCAGAAAGACGTACTAAATCGGACTGGGCTCTGCAGATACAGGAGCTGCTGGAGGTCCACTATCCAGAAGCGAAACGGGTTCGGCTGGTGATGGACAACCTGAATACCCATACGATCTCGTCCTTGTATGAAACCTTAGCACCTGAACAGGCCTTAGCCTTGGCGAAACGGTTGGAAATTCATTACACCCCTAAGCATGGCAGTTGGCTGAACATCGCTGAGATTGAACTCAGTGTACTGACAATTCAATGCCTGAACCGCCGAATTGTCTCTATTGAAGAATTGCAAGGCGAGGTGTCGGCTTGGGGAAACCGAACGCAACCGAATCCAAAAATCCGTTGATTGGCAATTTACCACTGAGCAGGCACGAGGAAAGTTAAAACATTTGTATCCTGAAATTTGATTTGGTCAAGGTACTAGTTCATAGCTTTGAATTTTGCTCAATACAATACATCATTTGGCATCATAGTATTCCACATACCAATCAGCGAATTTCTGTAAGCCTTCCTCTATGGAAGTCCTTGGTTTAAATCCTACAGCATGTTGCAATAAATCTGTGGATGCATACGTTACTGGTACATCCCCCAGTTTAATGGGCTCAAATATTTTATTAAATATCACTTTTCTACCAGTAGCCCTGCTTAAACACTTTTCTAATGTATCAATAAATACCATTAACTTCTCAGGGCTGTTATTTCCTATATTAAAAACCTTATGAGAAACTGTTTCTGTCGGTGCTATACTTAGAACTCTCTCAATACCCTCTACAATGTCATCTACATAAGTAAAATCTCGATAAAGATCATTTTTAAAATCACCATTATTAAATATTTTAATAGATTCACCCGCAAAATATTTTTGGGTAAATCCATAATAGGCCATATCTGGGCGACCCATTGGGCCGTAAACAGTAAAAAACCGTAGACCAGTAACCGGTATCTTATAAAGATGACTATAAGTATGCGCCATTAGCTCATTCGACTTTTTCGTAGCTGCATATAGCGATTCCGGCTGATCTACAACATCTGATTCTTCAAAAGGAACCTTCTTATTAGAGCCATAAACTGAGCTAGATGAAGCATATACAAGATGGTCCACTGGATGATTTCTACAAGCTTCAAGAATGTTAAAGAAACCTACGATATTACTTTGAATGTACATATCAGGATTCTCTATAGAGTAACGCACCCCTGCTTGTGCTGCTAGATTTACAACAATGTTCGGTTTGTAATCTTCAAAGACCTTGATAATCAAGTCCTTGTATGAGATATCAACTCTTCTGAATTCAAAACGGCTAAATAACTTCAGTTGGTTTAAACGATCATGCTTGAGGTTAACATCATAGTAATCATTTATATTATCAATACCGATAACTCGGCTCCCTTGCTCCAATAACCTTTTAGATAAATAATATCCTATAAAACCTGCTGCTCCAGTAATTAGAAATGTTTTCGTGTTATCTACAGGTATATCGTTCAAATAGCTCGCCCCTTCAACTATCTTCCGATGGAATAATACTCCACGCCAGCTTCCTTCATATCTTGAACCCCATACAAATTCCTACCATCATACACCAACGGTATTCTCATTAATGTTTTATAAACTTCCGGCTGTATTTCTTTAATCTCTCCCCATTCAGTAAATACAAAACAGACATTGGCACCTTCAAGAGCTTCTCTTATGCTCTCAACATATTTGATACTTCCCTTTCCGTTTCGACCTTCTGGATACTCCTTAGAAAAATTCGATTTTCCTACAGGATCAAAAGCATGGATTTCTGCTCCCTGATTTAATAACAAAGGTATATTTTCAAGCGAAGCTGCTTCTCTTAAATCATCAGTTCCAGGCTTGAATGTCAATCCTAACACTGCTACTTTTAGACCGTTAAAGGTGATAAGTCTTTTAGATGCTTTTTTAAAAAGAATTGTCTTTTGGCTAGTATTCACATCAATAGCAGCTTTAACTGTCTTAAGCTCATAGCCATTTTGTCTTGCTAAGTACTCTAGTGCTTTCGTATCCTTAGGGAAACAGCTACCTCCGTAACCAATGCCTGCATTTAAGAACTTGCTTCCGATTCGTTCATCGAAGGACATTCCTCTTGATACATCCTGAATATCTGCTTCTACTAATTCGCAAAGATTAGCAATATCGTTCATGTAAGATATCTTTAGAGCAAGGAAATCATTAGATGCGTATTTTATCATCTCAGCTGATCTTCTTTTAACAGATACGACTGGAATATTAAACGGCTCATAAATTTTCATCAGTATATTTTCTGCCCATTTGCTCTCTGTTCCAATTACTATTCTTGCTGCTTGCAGAGTATCTCTAACTGCTGTACCTTGTGCTAAAAATTCTGGATTAGATGCTACCTCAACTCTTATATCTTCACCTACTCCATTACCGTTACCAGTAGGCTTTCCGCCATCTCGAGGTAGAAAATCGTGAATAAACTGCTCTACCTTATCATTAGTGCCTACTGGAACAGTAGATTTCACCACAACAAGGCAATCTTTTTCTATTGTTTCTGCTATTTGTCTTGCAACTTTAGCTATATATGAAAGATTGGAAGATCCATCGGGCTGCTCAGGAGTACCAACTCCTATGAATATCGCATCAGCTTCTCTATAAGCTGACTTATAATCAGAAGTATATTCAAGTCTACCTGCTGCATAATTCTTTTGCATTAGTTCCTCCAGATCAGCTTCATAAATTGGGGATACACCAGATTTCATTAGTTCAACTTTATTCTTATCAATATCCACACAAGTTACGTGATGACCGACTTCGGCGAAGCAAACGCCGGCTACTAGGCCGACGTAGCCAGTTCCAGCTACTGCAATTTTAAATAGATGATTTTTGTTAGACATTGTTCATTTATCCCCTCTATCGAATATAAAATCATCCCACGGAACAAATAAATACAAAAGTCAATAGCGTTGCATAAAACCCCACTCAGTAAATTTATAAATTGTGCTACAACTGATAATTTACTTCCGTTTATTTAATAAAAATCTCCATAATTAGGGGAGCAGGTAATCCTCTCCAAATCCTAACTATATGAGATCTCGCATAGACAAGGACACACTTTTATCGTCATTTGGTAAATGGGTAGCACCCATAAATCGAAATTTAATTCGTGGTTGGGCT
Source organism: Paenibacillus sp. FSL H3-0321 (assembly GCF_038002865.1). Taxonomy (NCBI): domain Bacteria; kingdom Bacillati; phylum Bacillota; class Bacilli; order Caryophanales; family Paenibacillaceae; genus Paenibacillus; species Paenibacillus sp. FSL H3-0321. The sequence goes on from NZ_JBBODH010000001.1 coordinate 1,985,287, forward strand.
GTGGAATCCAGTGATTAAAAGAAGCTTTGCTTATTAGCCTATCTCCTCATCTTCATCGACGCTCAGCTTCAACAACATCGCGGATTAAGAGATATTTTTGCCGACATTCCGCATACTGAAGCTTTTCAAATGAACTCTGAATTTGTTCGATAAGTGCATCTCAACTCTCACGGAGGAATAACAAGTTATCACCAGATATTCTCCAAAAGTTGTTTTGTGACCTTGTTGGTCAGCTAGCTCAGCTAGGTTAACCAGTTTGCTCTCGGATTGGAACCGTAAAGTTGCTTGATTCGACCACTATGAGACTATGTCTGAGTAAATACAATTGGACGGAATCCCTAAAAACCAAAGCAGGTGTCAAACTTCATTTGCAAGTGGCTTTTTGCTACCGTATACCCAGACAAAGCAGTGTTTACATCAGCAAAACCGGCCTACCCCACGGTGATGGATTCCCTGAGTAACGAGAACGGTATCACCTACGTATTTGACCGTGGATATTTGGATTACGGGAAAAATAATCAGTACAGTACGAACGGTGTTTTTTTCGTCACACGTCTCAAGGATAATGTCATTATTGAAACGAAAGATGAGTTTGACGTAGCGAAAGGTTCGCTTATTACAAGAAACCATATGGTGAAACTCGGTCAAGGCAAGAAGCAGACCACCATGGTGTTTAGGCTCATTGAAACGACGAATTTAATAGGAAATCCAGTCCGCATTCTAATTCAATCGTTTTGAACTAACGGCGGAAGAAATAGGTGACTTGAATCGTAAACGTTGGAAGATTGAAACCTTTTTTTGATGGATAAACCAGCAATTAAAGCTAACACGCTTTTATGGCGAGCAATAACATGCAGTCTGGAATCATATATGGATCTGACTGATCGCTTATGCGCTGTTGCTACTGACCAAACTGGAACTTTCAACTTCAAGTCATTATGGGAATTCGTACGCTTGCTCAAAGTAAAGAAATTTTTCCTTTGGAACGAATTTAGAGATATCGTCCATGTAAAAGATAGTCGTGTTATTTTAATGCAACGCTAATGACAAAAAGTAAACTTTTAAAAAATATATTTTGATATCAAGGCATCTTAACAACTTTAAATACTAAAAATATCTTTAATATGTTTCGGCTCAAACCCAAAGTTAGTGCTTGATTCAATTTAACCATAATGCGCATAGTTGCATTCTACGAGAACCCCTTGCACGTAACGTTCGCAGTTTCGAGTAAAATAATGCCGACACTGAAAGGCTTTTATTTGGTAGTTCCACCCCTCAACCGTAGCGTTGGTCCAGCGACAACGATGGTAATTCAGGATCAATAATTTCCAATTTTTAATGGATTTTAAACAAGCCGTAATCGTCGGTTGTTGAATTTGTTTACCCTGAACGAACCAGTATGGCAGTATGTACATTTGGTGAGAAATCGTTCTATTGACTGAAACTTTCTTTCCAAGAGCTTGCTTAAGCAAAGCGGAATATCCCAGTATGTCTCGCAGTTCTTGCTGCTTTTCAACAGACAAGGATTCCAAGCGAGGATTCAGAAGGCGATGCTTTGCCGTAAAATGTGCTTTCGCTTGTAGACCTAGGGTGGGAGTGAACGATTTGCGAATCGGATGAACCGCTCTACGACATACCGCTGCATATGAAATCGGTCAGCCACTCTGGTGGCTTCAGGAAAACATTCTCGAATCCAATTGTGGTAACACGAGGATAAATCCAACACAATAACCACGGGACGAAGTGCTAAATAAACAGGACTCTGTTTGGCAGAAACCCTTAGTTCTTCCAGCTTTCGACCAGGCAGAATATCCAGTAGCATTTCGCCGCGCGAGTAATGAATACACATATTGTAGGTGTGTCCTTTTCGAATGGCAAAATCTGCAATCCCCAGAACAAGTATGGACATTAAGGCGGCTTCTTGTCGTCCTTGCTTTTGCAGCAATTACTTTCGATGGCTGGCCACTGCTCATGCTTATGATGAAATGGTACTGTTTGAAAAAAATGAAGCTCTGCGCTTTGTGTGATCGTAGCCACGCGCGCCGTCTGAAGTTCTTCTGTTCAAAACCTTTCGTATATCGCTTCCCCTGATCAACAAAGGAATAATGCCAGACGGATTCTCATTCACAAGACTTGTAGAATAATCGGATGGCAGGAACGAGAAGATAGATTCTTTGACCTCCAATTCCCAGATGACGAATTCGGTGAACCGATTCTGTCCTTTGCGGATGACGTTTTCCATGGATTGCAACATGGATAGGCTTGTCTCACAGTGATGGGAGTTACTTCGATATAAAGAGTGCTTTCATTGATTTCCAAGACTTTCTTTATTTCTGCATCTGGCAGTCGGAGTAAAAAATCGGTATACTGATTGTGCATTCTTTGTTAATTATCTATTTGTTCGAGATGAGTGATTTTTGTCGCCAACCTTGAAAAAACTTAGAAAAACAACAAGCAACTAATCCGTAGAAGAGTTGCTTGTTAAATATTGTATTTTCAGAAATACTGCTTAGTATCTATCCTTTACTTCGCACCGCTTCGCCTAATAAAATTCATGATACAGCTTATCAGCACCCGCTCCTCAATCAGCGATACATAACTACAGCTGAAAGCTAAGTCCATGGTGATCTCGAACTCTTCTCCATCGGTAACCAGGACAAATCATTAGTAGATTTGCCTACTCACTCATACTAAACGCAGTATGAGCTATATTACCTTTGTATCTCTTATTCTTTCGATTCGTTAGCCCCTATGAATGCTAAATATTCAAAACTATCAATCATAGGTTTACAATCAAATTGATCCGATAATCCTATCTCAAATAGACAGTTTTTACTAACAATATATTCGTAAAGAGTTGACCACTTAATTTTGCCTTTACCCAGAGCTAGGGAATCATGAATTCGCTCACCTCTACTATCAACAACGTGAAAGTAATCAATTTGATCGTTATTGTCTAATATGCTTTTTTCCAATTCATTTTGACAGCCATTAAAACCTATAAAGGCATGACTAATATCATAGCAAAGACGAATTCCCAACGGTTTAACAATATGAGAGGTCCATAAAGGATTTTCAGTTGAAAATATACCTAAACAAGAATTTTCCCATAAAATTCTATCTAATGATCTACTCGATAGCTTCCATAAGGCATTATACATTCGTTCTGAATTCATTTGTATTATTTTATTTTCATCCGGTAGAGTTCCACTTTTTGTCAGAGAATAATGAGGGTGAATGACACAATAAATCTCTTCTCTACTAGATAGTTCTTGGAGCTTTAAAAGGGAATCAACGTAATAATCCTTAGATCTAAGATCGTTGCTTAAGATATCTAAAGGTTTACCTTCAAAAGTATGAGGTTGATGGAGATATACTTTGATTTCAAGTGACTTAAGATAACGAACAATATTAGAAAGTTGAGTTAAGTTATTCAAATCATATTCATTTAAATGAAGTTCGATCAGATCAGGAGAATAAAAAAGTCTATTTAAAATTTGCTTCTCGTTAATCGAACATTTTAATCCTAACATGGGCAGCTTTCTAACCATTAATTTCCACCTTCATTTTATGCAAAGCTTGTAAGATCTCACTTTCCGTGACTACTCTTGAATAAGAATCTTCTCCGAATCGCATCATTTGTCCGATTTTCTCCATTAAAACAAAACGTATTTCTCCACTACGCACTTTCTTGTCAGTATACATTTTTTCAATTAATGTTTTGAATTCAATTTCTGGAGGGTATTGAATAGAAAACCCAGCTTTTAACAGCAAATTTAAAACTCTACGTAAATCCTCTATCGGTAGATATCCTAACTGGTTTGCAAGAAAAATCTGAACTACTAGTCCAATAACTACAGCTTCTCCGTGAAGAAGTTCATAATTACTGAGCGTTTCCAAAGCACGTCCCGCAGTATGTCCTAGATTTAATATTTGTCGTAAATTATTTTCTTCTTCATCTTTCTCAACAATTCTATATTTAATCTCACAATTTTTTCTCGCAATATGTTCACAAACACTTGAGTCAAGAAGAAGATTGTCTTCGATTAGGATTAAATTCATATTTCTTTCCAAGTAGTAAAAAAACTCTTCATCGGCCATACATGCATGTTTTATTGTCTCAGCAAGTCCACTTCTGAATTCTCTAACTGAAAGTGTATTCCATGTATTTAAGTCAATATACACCTTTTGGGGTTGATGAAACATACCGATGAGATTAGTTGCAAAAGGTGTATCTACACCTGTCTTCCCTCCAATAGATGCGTCAGCTGCCGATAACAGCGTTGTGGAGTAAATTAGATATGGAATTCCTCTACAAAATGTTCCCGCTAAAAAACCAGCTAAATCTGAAATCATTCCTCCTCCTAAAGCAATAATACAACTATCTCTACCGTATCCTTTAGATATTAATTGATCCTCTAAAGCTATCTTAGTTTCTCTAGTTTTCGAAATTTCTCCATTTGGTATAGAAAATATATCACATTCAAAATCGTTGGATCTTAGGATTTCTAGAAACTGCATACCATATATTTCTTTTACTTTTGAATCGGTAATAATCGCTATTTTCTTTATATTAGGCACTAATTCATTTTGGAGATCACTAACTAAGAGGTGAATTAAATCTCTGCCAATTTCAATATTATAAGACTTATCAACAATTTTCTTTAAATTCACTCTTATATTTGTCATGAGAATCTATTCTCCCTTTGTTTTAATAATAAATGTGTTCATTCTTTCCTTTGGGTAAAATTCACGATCTCCTTGCTTGTAATTCTTCTTAAACTACAGTTATAAAGAGTTCAAGTTCACTTCAATCAATGCCAAATCGTAAGGCGTATCCGAAAAATATAAACTATTACTACAGCTTTCCGATCCATTCGTTGTTACTGAACCTAACAAATATAAAATTCCATCATTAGTACACATTGCAGCCCCAGCCCCAAATATTGTTTCATTATTTTGCCCGAATATTAACCCATAACTTTTTAGAATATTAGTCTCAGCATCAAATTTCACTAATGTACACGTTGATTTAATTCCTTCAGATAGTTGAAAATCAAATTTCCCATTAGCAGGTACATAATAGTATTCTGATCCCCTCTTCACAAAGGTTAACGTTGGGTATATATCTTTTCCACTTAAATTTTCTAAATTTTCTATTTTCTCAGTGCTTTGCTGACTATGATCAAATAAAAACAAGGAAGAATCAGATGCATTAATACCATAAAAAACATTGTTAGATGAATCAAATTCGATACATCGCCACATTGTTCTACCCACTTTATTTGAGCCTTTCTTTTTTGAACTCACCCACTCCTCATTCTTACTGGAAATCTCATTAAAGTTTGTTGTTAAATAGTTTAATGAATGTTCATTGTGGGAATATTTAAAAATTTTAAAAGACTCACTACAACCGTATACATCACCATTTTGGTCTATTCCTAAATTTCTGCAGATGCTACTACCTGTAATATCTATTTTATTAAGGTAGCGAATTTGTCTTGTAACTAAATCATAGTCTATGAAATAATTCGAAGGAGATGTTAATATATAACAACGTCTTATACTTAAATCCACTTCCATTGTAACTATTCCCTCACCTTTAATTAGTACTCCATGATCATCAACATGACCACTTAATGGATTTAGCGCAATAATATGGCCACCTTCATAAAAAATATCTTGGGGATTGCAGTTTGGATAAGAAAAATGTGTCCCGAAAAAGAGAGTATTCTCTTCATCAGTAAATAATTTAGTATGAATTTTTCCATGAGTTAAGCTATTAATATTCCCCCCTTGATTCAGAAGTTCTGAAATATCACATAATTTATTCACATTTTTTGTAGTGATATCAAAACTAAAAACACCTGCACTATAGTTTTGATTATGTGTACACAACGAGAAGTATAGCTTATTGTCTATTGTTTTTGTTGAAAAGCCCATATATGCACTATCATATTCTTCAAATTCCCTTAGTCTATAAATCTCAGCATAAACACTCAACCCCACTCCGCCTCTCAGTTTTTTATATAAATAATGGTTATCTGTAAACGGGGTATAACTGCAGCGATCTATCTAAAACATTTTTAATAATCATTCGATTTTCACTGTCTTAATATTTTCATAAAGACCAAATGAATTTTATTAACAAAAAACATGAAAATAAAAAAGATCTATCTCAGTCGCGAACTTTAATATTTTTTCTTTAGGAGCTGATTCAGGATAGATTAGAAAAGAGAAGTCCCCCATAGTAAAGAGACAAGAACGACTAATGCAAATTATGAATTTAAGATTTAGAGAATACTACTGCTTTGTGATTAAGTAATATTTCTTGCGGGTTATTATAAAGACATTTTCTTAGGTATTGCTAAGAAAAACATAAGTCACTTAAAGATCTTTATCTTGCTGTTGCCCCTCCATCAACTGCTAATATAGTTCCTGTAATATATTTGTTAAGCGGATCGACAAGAAACAGAGCCGCTCTGGAAACTTCTTCTGCTGTTCCTAAATAAGGTGTTGATCTTCTATTGATCATTGCTTGTTTAGTTATCTTAGGATTATTACTAGTCATAATTAGTTTTTCAACCATTTCGGTTTCTATTGTCCCGGGACAAAGGCAATTTATCATAATGCCATTTTTAGAATAATCAACAGACATTGCCTTAGTCAGACCTATAATTGCAGATTTAGCTGCACAGTACGCTGCTCTTTTTTCTAATCCTTTTAATCCAGCTTCCGAAGCAATATTTAATATGTTCCCTCTACTTCTTCTAATCATGCTTGGTATCACAGCATTACAAACTAGAAATACAGACGTGACATTAGTTAGCCAAGAATTTTCCCAGTTTTCGTAACTTATTTCATCCACAGTTCCAGGAATTACTACTCCCGCACAATTGACTACTATATCAATGTCATCAAATTCTTTAGAAATGTTACTAAACATAACTGCAACAGCATTAGGATCTGTTAAATCCGTGTTAAAAAACGCCGCAGTTCCTCCTGCAGCTTCGATAGTTTCTACTACTTTCGCTCCCCGATAATTATCACGGCCAATTACAGCAACTTTTGCTCCTTCTTTTGAAAAAAGATAAGCTATTTCCTTACCAATCCCCGATGTAGCCCCTGTTACAATAGCGGTTAATCCCTTTAGCTTCAAAATTTCCCCTCCAAATTCCTCATTAAGTGAACTAAAAAAGTGCAAAGTGTATACTTTATGATGTCAGTTTTGCTAACAGATCATCTTCAATACGTTCCACTTCCTTACATATTTCCAATGGAGAAATAATTGACTTCTGATTTATGAATCCTGCAGTTACAGCATAAGTTCTATAGACTGCAAGCCGAATTGAAGAGCACTTTATCATTAAAGGTATAAAACTCAATTCAGTCTTACTAAAATCGCTTCGAGTACTTAAGTAAGCTTCAATAAATCTTTCAATACCAATAATATTTAAACATTCTGTATTAGCGAATAGTTGACTAGACATTCCAAGTTCTAAAGAAAGTGGGGCAATACCGCATTTGCTTATATCAATAAAAGTCAGCTTATTATTATGAATTATGGTATTTGAGGGCTTTAACTCCCCATGTATATATCCAAACTTCAAATTTTGATCTACACGTCTCTTCGTCCACTCATTAATACATATACTAATCATTTCATTCAGATCTTTAAAAAAACATTCCACATTAATTATTTTTATATTTTTATTCAAGTATAAATATTTTTGAATGTTTTCCTTTTTTTTAGGAAGTGCCTCTATTTTCCTCATAGTATTCAGTATATCCATCAAATCTTTAGGAAAAGGATATTTAATACTTGGTAAATACTTTGATGAAACATTATGTAACTCGCCTACAGCTTTTCCAAATTTAATTATACTTGAATGATCAAAGTTTCCACTTATCTCCGAAGGAACTGGATGTATCGGCTCAATATAAGGCCATATTGAGATTAATTTATTATGTTCAAAACCTTCGCTCTGCTTAAAATGTCCATACCATTCGCCATTTTTCCATCTAACTGGACGTAAAATATTTAGGTAGTTAAATTGATCATTAAAACAAGATAAATAATGTGCAAACTCTATAGCATATCTTAGATCATAATTAGTGCTATGTGGACTACTTCGACCATCTTCATGAATTTTCACAAAGTACTTATCCTTAGTATCCCTAAGGTAAAAACATGAATCTGTTTTACCATCGAGAACATGTTCTAATGAATCCGGAATAAAATTCTTCCCGCTTTTTTTACTAATATTATTTATATCTTCAATACTTAGATCTGTAAAAACAGACATATAAGTTTCCTCCTATGCTTTTTTACTAAAATGTACTTTCCGTCCAAAAAAGTTTGAAACTATCAATAGATTTAGACGGAGCTGAAGGATCATAAGCTTGTATATATTGTCCAGCTAAAATGACACTAATAAATTTATCTACAAATGGGCTAAGATCAAGTTCATTAATTATGGTGTCTAGATTATTAAGAGTTAAATCTTTCCTCTCGAAGAGGCTTTTTTCTATTTTATAGTCTTTAAAAAACTCTTCATGATTTAAACAGTAACGCTGAATGCGACTATTAAAAATACCATTTTGTTTAGAAGCTATACTTTCTAAATATTCAAATTTATCCATCAGCTGGTTGTGACATGTACTTTTATTATTGATATGACCTTGTATTGTTACAAAGAATTTCAAACTTTCGGTTGATGAAAAAAGAACACACATTTCTCGTAGTAAGTCACCTGGCTCGTCAGAAACATGAAGTAATGAAAGAAATCTATTCGGGCTTTCTAGCATTGAACGAATATCTATACTACTTCTTTTTTCTGTTTTTGCAGAGCCCTTTTTTATACTTAGATTTACTGAGGCAGGCCAATCAATTGAGCTATTTTTATTTCTAAACACTATAGCTACTGAAGTAAAAAGACTAAATAGTCGTTCGAGAATCAGTATACGATCTATAGTAGCTTGACTAAATGATAATCTCCAAAATTCTCTTAAAATCACACGATCAATAGTAACTAATTGAAAAGAAAGTGGTTCGTACCCCATAGATTCGATTAATTTAACAGCATTTTTAGCTTTACCAAGTAAAAATGCATCAGGTCTTATTATAACTAATGCAAGTTGAGATAATATTTTTTCAGCATCATTTCTAAAATAACTATGAAATTGATATTTTCCCTCACGAAAAAAGGGATCACGTAATAATAATTCCTCTTTACCCGGCACACGGGTAATATTGTTGATTAGCATAAAGTAAACACGCCTTTTAATTAAAGTTTAATACTTTTTTAGAGAAATACTCATCTAGAAATCCATTACAATATTGAATAATTGTCGTTTTAATAAGTTCGGGAGTTTCATTCCTTTGTTCCCAGTATGAATGGGACCTAAAAAAATCCCCAATTTTGATTATTTGTTTATTTTGTGAATAGTTGTTTTTTGAAAGATCTATTAATTTTCCATTCAGAGATTTAACATCAAAACTGCTTTCAAGATAATTGTATAAATCATAAAACTTATTGGGATCTAAAAATTCAACGTTATGACACCGAGGAATTCCTTTAATTTCATTTTTCCAATACTCCCAGCGAAGAGAGTATTTTTTCAAACAAGCCGATAAAACCTCGTCATATACTGAATATATTTCATCTTTTTCTAATACATCCCACACAAAAGTCCCTTTAGCAATTTCATATATATAATTCTCAAGTTTATCAGTTGAATCAAATTCTTCATTAAATGAATCAATAGCTGTATAAGCAATATTTTTAGCCGGATTGCCTAAACATGACATAGTATAATCAAAAGAAGCCAAGATATTTACATGCTTCTTCTCAAGCCCAAATGCAAAATTTCTAGGATTTATATCATTATGTATTATCACGCTTCTAACTTTCCTTTGTTTTCTTTCTAATTTCCCTTTAGATATTTCAATCATTTTTAATGGTTGAAAATCTCTTAGCTGGTCAATTAGCGTCTTTGGAACATGTTCAAAACAACTTAAATTTTGTGCAGCCTGTTCTAATTTCTTAACGGCATCAATGTAGGTCATATTGAAATTCAAACCAAATATATCCATAATTTTACAAATGCTGTTTTTTAATGACCAATGATCAATATAATCATTTTTGTTAAAACAACTCATGTTTAAATTTGAAGTTAATAAAGTAATTTGTGAAGCATGAAAACCAAGAAGAAATGCCATTTCATTCTTGTCTAGACAGTCAACCGATTCATTGATTTTAATTTTATTCATAATGTGATATTCACCTAATTTAAAATCTTTAGCGTACAATAGTCCGTTTCGCGAAATGACATTTGTTGGTGCTGGTATACCGTGGAGATTCGCCTCATTCATCAAATAGGCAGAAAACTTAACATTACCTTGTGGTTTATTTGAAACCCCCCCTCTCTTTGGTATTTTTAAAATGTATGTATCGTTAATACAATATATATCGCCTAAATAACCATTAGTAATTGATTTATTGATTTTCCTCACCTTTAAGTCATAGTCTTTTTCTACCATTTCAACTATGTATTCGATGTTTTTCGACATCTATAAACAACCTTCTTTTCAAGGATAGTGATATATTGTAAAGTTATGCAAAATCTTATATACATAATACTACTACGCTTTAAATTGTCAAAGTATTTTTTTAACAAGCCTTTTATCAACATTGGTCCTTTTCTTTTTGATTGCCTTATACCAGAAAAAACCTGTATCTCTAGCAACACATGATATTTATCAACCGAAAAAATAAGTGTATTAAACCAATTGGTGCAATTCTTAGGATCTTCCCCGACTCGTTACCTTCACCTTACTCTTCACATATATATTTGAGCATTTTGCATAATTCATTTTCCCCAACTAAGAAACCAGGTTAGACTGCATGTTAAATTGATGTTTTGAGAGAGCAAGAGTTAATAGACAGACAGGCAGGCAGAATTTACAGTAAGGTCAAAATTTAAGCGGCGGATGCGACCCGTTGTCTCGATATAGCCAGCCTAGAGGCAAACAGCACATTGGCATACAAATATTGGTGAGTCGTGATTTTTTGAATGCCTCAAACATGCAATTGGTCTGCTGTTAAATAGGTCTTCACTGGAAATTACAGCAGTCTACGCTGGTTCGCTTGTTGTAGAGTTCCTTCCAGCCCGACTTTCTCGGTGCGGCATCGCATAACGGCGAAAGTCGGGCTGAGTGTCGACCTTGACCACCATCCCATACTTGGAAGTGGAACAAGTCGCCATACCCAAAGGGCACTCGACTGTTCCCTTGGCGTGCGGACAGCGGAATTTCAACCGTTCCTTTTCCTGCCCCCAATACGTCATCAGAAATCCCATCGAACAACATGGTGCTCCTTTGGTTGTCATGCCTGCAGGCGGCTCTTTTTCATTCCGCAGATTCATTGGAATAATCACCTGGGTTTTAACCTTCCGGCCAGCCTCGTAGTTTTTCACTTGATCATAACCCGCATCCAACAAGAAAAATCTGGTCTTGAATCGCTCGACCATTTGCTTCATGAGTAGGGGCCCTTTGTCCCCATCGTTCACATGTGCGGGTGTGACATTTAGGGCAATCGGAAGTTCACTCTTGGTATCGACGGCCAGATGCAGCTTGTAACCGAACCATTTGACTTTGTTGCCAAAGGTGTCGAGCTTCACGCCCCAGTTGGCGTTGCCCGTAAACTCGCTTTTACGTTTCGGCTCTTTTTTCTCATAGGCGTGGAGGCGGTGCTGTCAATGGCGACTTGGGTTCCGTCCATGAGTCCAGCTTCCTGAAACTCAGTGACAAGATCTTCAAACAAACGCTGCGCAATTCCTTTTCGGGTCAAATCGGCAAATACACGGCTTATGGTAGAAGTGGCAGGCGTTAATCGATACAGCCTGAGCCCACACTGGTAACAGAAACGAAGGTCAAATTCGAGTCTGCGTTGCAAGCTGGTAAACGTATCGATATTCTCCAAAGGCTCAGCGAGCAAGCGCGAAGAACGGCCTGGCAGCAGTGACCATCTGCTCCACGGGGTGAAGGATTTCTCAGTTTTCTCGCGTAAGGACGTAGGTCAAGTGCACTGAAAAAGAGTTTATGCTAAATGCTTATTTAGATAATTCCCACTTAAAATTCATAAAAAAGTGCACTATACAAAAGCCAAGGAATTCGTTCCAAAGTTTATTGTAAGGTGCACTTGTTCTACTTTAATGAGTATTCAATTTTCTTATTGCAATATTTTCATACTTAAAATATTATCTAAATTTATTTTTAGATTTTGAGCTTAGTAGGAATCTATATTGTTTTCAGCATTCTCAATTAAATGATTAATAAAATTCAAGAGATCTTCAACATGCATTATGAGGTTTTTATTCGTCATAGTGTTGAGATCTTTAAATAAGTAACTCCTATAATCATTAAAAATATTCATTGAAACATTATCTGTTTCAGCCAACGCTCTCATGTGTATGTAAGCCCATTTTTCTTTATTTATTGATTTTTTCTTCGAAAAAATATAAGCTATCGATGCTTTTACTAGTGTACTTCTAGCAATTAGAATAGAAGTTTCGACTTCATTATTTTCCAAGTTACCAATTATGTCGGAATAATCATTATCAATAAATCCAATATATACACGAGCCATTAATTTATAATAATTGTCTCGATTGAGCTTTTCAGATAGCCTATTAAATTCTTTTTCGTTGGAGAGTGGCTTACCTATGAGAAATCTATGTAAAAAAGATGATAACTGATGTATAGTATATCCTGGAATTTTAAGTTGATTAATTGTTCTTTTGTTCAGATCGTTAAAATCAATATTATTAATCTGTTCAATAATTTCCTCTAGCACTTCCCATGGCCAATATTCAATGTCACATGGAATATTCTCGATTTTTTTAAAAGTCACCTTCACGCCTGCATTATCATATACTATTTGATAATTTTTTCTAATCTTAAATTCTTTAGAGACTACGAATATATCAAGATCAGATTTCAGATTACCTATCCCCTCAATTATTGAGCCACTTACAAAAATCAAATCTCCTTCTTCATATGTTACATTTTCTAAGATCAGATTTTTTTCAATTGTTCTATTAAGTGGAATTAGCTTCAACATTTCTCCCCCTCCTATTTCTGTTTCATTTGCTTGTAGTTAATATTTATACAATTATTCTACAACTTTTTTCACGTATTACAATTTATATACTTTTTTTCTTTGTTTGTAAATATTTTGCCCAAATCATTTTAAATCAATTTATAACAAAAAAATTCAAGCGAGGTTTAACTGAAACTAATTACTTAAAATATGAATATATTACTCCAATGAAATACCAAATAGATTGCAATTATACACTATTATCATCTGATCCATACATATATAGGTTTTTTTCTACAATTCCAATAATTTTATGATTTTTATAAAAAAATTAACCAAATTCGACATTTTAGTTTGTTTTTCTTCTTTTTATTACAATGATTTTTTTTCCTATGTACTTTATAATTAACAATTAGAAAATTTAGGAAGGAGTGATAATTATGAAGAAATATGAAGAACCTAAAGCAGTTGAAATTCAAATTCCCGCTGCACTGATGCATGAATGTTAATTTAAAGTGCAAGGATGGAGAGTGACATTAATGTTACTCTCCCTTCATTAAGGAGGACAGTATTGCATACTGATAAACGTTATATGGATTTGAAAGAGAATGTTCAGTGGTTCAGCATCTTTTTACTATTATTATTATCATTAATGCATTCGAGTTATATTTTCCTATGCTTATTATGGACTATTGAAATTATCGTTATTGGAAACGTAAAAAGAATTCATTCCCAAAAATTCAAAAAAACAACTTTGTTAATCAGACGGTGTTTATATATAATCCCTCTACTATTTCCTTTGATTATTAAGAATGAGCCCCCTTTAAAATCTTTTTTTTTAATAGAATGGACCATTTTCGCCATAATATTAGGCTTACTATGTTTATTACCAAAGTATAAAGAATGGAGAATACTTCTTTCAAATGAATATATTCAAATGTCCAAGGCAAAGAGCAATTCACATTTGATCTCAATAATAACTTTGCTTGTTTGCGCTCCTATTGCTGAAGAGTATTTTTTTAGATTTTTCATTATTTCGATTAATGACTTTACTATCATCAACTATATTATAAGTTGCTTTTTGTTTTTTTTATCTCATTATGGGGTTAAATGGTCGCAGAAATTCAATAAATATGATTTCTTATTACAAATAATCTTTAGTGTATTATCTGGGTTATTATATATTCTCTCAAACTCTATAGTTCCATCAATTATTTTCCATTTGATCTATAACACTCCACGGATAATTTATAATTTAAAATTAATCAGATATTCATATAAGAACGTACTAAGGAGAGAAGCTACATAAATGGAAAACGTCATAGAAGTTAATAACCTTGAAAGAGATTATATTTATAAAAATGGTGTCTTTAAGAAAATACAAAGAGTAACAAGAGCCATTGATGATATTACATTCAATGTAAAAAGAGGAGAAATCTTTGGTTTATTAGGTCCTAATGGCGCTGGCAAAACAACTACTATAAAAATATTGACAACTTTACTTAATCCAACAAAAGGTAATGTTAAAGTTTTAGGTTATGAACCTCACAAAGAAGAAAAAAAAATACGGCCATTTATTAATTTCATTTATGGTGGTGAAAGAAATCTATACTGGAGACTTAGTGCGAAAGATAACTTAATGTACTTCTCTGATTTATATAAAGTTAATAAGAATGTTAAAGAATCTAGAATAAAAGAACTATTACATCTTGTTGGTCTTGAGAATCGTGCTGATGAACGCGTAGAGAATTTTTCAAAAGGTATGAAACAACGATTACAGATAGCTAAAGGATTGGTCAATGATCCAGAAATACTTTTTTTAGATGAGCCAACTATTGGATTGGATCCAGTAGGCGCTAAAGAACTTAGAGAAATAATAACAGTATTAAAAAACCAAGGAAAAACCATTCTTCTTACTACACATTATATGTTTGAAGCTGAGCAACTCTGCGATAAGGTGGCATTTATGAAAAAAGGCAAAATAGTCGCTCTTGATACAACTGAAAATATAAAAAAACAAATCGATGAAGTTACCACAATCGAATTTAAAGTTTGTAAAGACATAAACTTAAATCTTAAAAAATTAATGAAAGATGAATTAGTAGTTGATTACAGCATTGAAAAATCAGAAGCATATTCCATATTAGCTGTAAGATCAATGAATCCGTTTGAAACGATAAAAAGATTTCTCGAACAAATGCCAGAAAAGAGTATTAAGGGACTTGAAATCAAAGAACACAGTTTAGAAGATGTTTATATTAAATATTGTGGAGAATAAAATGATATATACAATCAATGCAGTTATATCAAGTTCATTTTACCAATTGAAACAAAGTTTCTCTAGACCAACTTTCCGGTTTGTTATCATACTCCAACCCTTACTCTATGGTTATTTGTTATTTTTAATGTACAGTCACTCAAATCCTACAAATTTAGGTGAAAAAATAATAATTGGGACTGGATTGATGAACTTATGGAGTTCAATCCTATATTCTTCTGCAAGCGATCTTGAAAGAGAAAGATCCATGGGTACACTTGAAGCGATCTACTCCGCTCCAGTTGATTTCAAAATAATTCTTTTAGGTAAAATAATTGGAAATATCACTTTAGGTATTATTTCAACTTTAATTAGCTTTGTATTTATTACTTTAGTATTAAATTTGCATATACAAATAACTAACCCCTTTTTATTTTCAGTTTCTTATATTGCTACTATAATCACCTTTATAATTATTTCACTGATATGCTCACTCATTTTCACACTATCTAGAAATTCTAGACTTCTAATGAATTGTTTAGAATATCCTTTTTTTATTCTATGTGGATTTGTTTTCCCAATAACATTACTTCCTAAGCAGGTACAGTATTTATCATATTTATTAACACCAACATGGTCTACGCTTATGCTAAAAAAAAGCATGACAGGAATAAATCATACATATTTCGCAAAATATTTATTTATTTTTGGTTTTGAAAATATCATTTATTTATTGATAATTTTTCACTTATTCAAAAAATTTGATAGCGCCATAAGAAGCAAAGGGAGGCTTGGTTTATATTAATGAAAAATAACCTCAAAACTTTTTTATCATTGTCCTTAATGTCTTATAAAAGTTTGTATGCTTTTTTAGATATAAAATCATTTTTACTTATAAAAGTATTGAATCCATTCTTCCAGTTACTTTTTTTTATATTATTAATTAAATATTCTTATAGTCCAGTTGATGTTAAAAATCATATCATGAATAATTCTTTACTATTAGGTGCCTATAACGCTTTTTTTGGTGTAGGGTTCGTAATGCTTCAAGAGAGGCGCTCTGGAACGCTATCGTTAATAGTAGCTTCAACTATTAATAAATTTCATTTTTTTATAGGACGAGCATTTTTTCATATTATTGACGGAATTTTTTCAGTTTTTTTGGGTCTATTGTTAAGCTGTGTTTTTTTCAATGTTGGCTTATCTATTGAAAATATCATATGGTTCTTTATTATTACGATCTGTAGTATGTTTTCATTGATGGGTTTTGGCTTAATGATTGGATCATTGGGATTTTATGCAAGAGATCTCAATCTTTTGATGAACTTATGTTTATTTTTATTATGGATACTGAGTGGTGCTTTAGTACCATCGACAAATTTACCTATAGTCTTAGCAGAAACATCAAAGTTTTTACCATTATCCAACAGTATAGAGGCATTAAATCTTTTGTCCGGAATGGCAAGCTATTTAATAATTTATCCTGAACTATTATACGAAATATTAAAAGGCATACTATATTTTTTAATTGGTTACTTCTCTCTCATTTATTTCGAGAAAAAGTCAAGAAATGATGCGAGCTTAGATTCTTACTAACAAGATTATTATTAATCTCTATATTGATACAAAATCCAATAAAATGCATTCGTTCGGAATCAGTATGTTTTAGCATAAGCACGTTGTGAATAACATCGTTTTTGGGCTATATTATTAGTTTAGAAAGAGTATCATCTGCTATTCAGATTTTTAAGTTAGTATATTAACGAGTTAATAATCCCAACTAATATGCTCTTTTATTTCATCAGATATAATAACTTTCATAAAGACATGATTTATTACAAGTCCGAAATAACCAATAGGCGAGGAGTCTTTAATATGGACAAAATATATAAACATTCTATAAATTTTCGATTGAGAAATATTGCAGGAAATAAAATTTTATTAGGAAATGAGAAGGCCTATACGCTTAATGATACAGCTGTTATTATTTGGAATAACATAAATGGAAGAAAAAATTCATCTATGATTAAAGAAATTTTAGTAAAGGAATTCAATTGTGAAGAATCTATAGCGGAAAAAGATTTGAATAATTTCTTGAATTTCTTGATTTCAATTAATGCTATATTTGAATCGCAAGTTGAATAACTATTTTATCCAGTCAACTTAGATATTTCAATAGAAGTTAGTAGTCATTGATTTAATGCTCTTTCAAACACCGTCCAACCTCGAAAGTCCGTCGAAAACACCAAGCAGCACTTCCTGCACTCGACGGGCGTAGAGGCTTTAAGTACCTCCTGCCATCTGTTCGAACTTCTTAGCCTCCGGCTTAGAACCACAGAATACTGACGTTTGCCCTCTTCATCGATGCCTATGGCAAAATATATGACATCACTAACGACCATGCCGCGGTTGAACTTCAGGTACAGTCAGTCCAGGTAAACGACCCCGTAGCGTTAGCGAGTGGACGGACTATAAGTCTGAATGTCTTAGAGTACCGTGGGGTATGTTGCTAACGTTCGCTGCGGAATAATGTATACCGAGCATGCTTTCAATGAACGAAAGACGTCCCTTGTGCCTACTTTTATACATCTGGATCACCGCACTTCTAGGCAGCCGTTCCGGCGCTGGTACGGTTAAACATCGGGGACGAGAGTGTTCTCTTCGGTCCCGAGTTACCTTCAGGTCCTCCAGATAGCCAACCGCACTTGGTGTGTAAACTGCACGTATAATATCTATTGCGATTGTTGCGCTCATCGCCTTGTTCATTTTCAAAACTGTAACTATCCTGTAACTCGATAATTCAAGTCAAAGAATAACTACTAATCCCCCTTCTGACAACCTTGAATTTATTTTGCTCACGTAGAATAATGTCTTTACGTTTGTTCTTATTTCACCAACGAAGATACGCCTGAATCGCCAATCCTAAATAGGAGTGTTTGGCAAAATCACTACCTTCGAGGACAAACTTTTGAAGGGGCGAGAATGGCATTCAGTGCGGTTGAGTCACGATGCATACGTTGGGGCATAAAACAATTCTACATTGTTCGTTGCCGCCCATTCTTTCACCTAGTGGTGTACGTGTGGAGAAAATTTATCCAGAATCATAGAGGCGCTCCGATCGATGAAACCGGCGCCTTAATACCTGAAAAAAACGAAGAATATCCTGATGCTTCTTCATTTTTGAAGCATGGCCGTATAGATAGTCTCTTTTCAAATCTAAGGCGACAAGCAATGCCTTACGCCATGCGAACGATTGTAAGTCTCCCGAAGCCGAAGCGGTCTACATTTTTGAAACCATCCTTTGTCTGGTGAATGTCATCATAGGTACGTTTGAGCAACACATACACCAGCAAAGTGGTGGTATACAACTGTGTAAACACCGCATTGGGTGTTATCCCGAACAAGGCCGGAACATTTAAATGCTGTTTAATCCACTGGAAAAGACTTAGATCTGCCAGCGCAACTTGTAGATTTCAGCGATTTTTTCCGAGGAAACCCGTTATAAACTCGTTGCCAGGATCACAGGATTCCCAGCAAAATCGCGAAACGTTACCACCCGGTGCCGCAGAGTAGAACGATTGACTCCAGTTTCAAGCTGACAGATAACGTCTTTCTCAATAAGCGAATCCGCGGGTCTGTGACGACGAGAATGTCGTAGTTTGTAAAGTACCACTTCATCTTTTAGACGGACGACAAAATGCCGTTTTTGCTATACGTACTCATCGAACCGCTTGCACTTGGCGTATGCCCGGTCCGCTACATTAATGATTGCTGCGTCAAAAAGTTCTTCACTGCTGCGGAAATCGTGGTGATTCCCAGTGGATTGAATCACACGATGTGGCTGGCCAACCGATGGATGAAAGGCTACATTAAGTTTGACTCCAGCCCGCGTTCCTTTTAAAGGTGCCCAAGGCAACTGGCCAATCCCGACAATAATCTTGGTTGAATCAACAACCAGCAGTTCTTTGGAAAACTTCAGCTTTCTTCTCGTCTTACGATTACACTTTTGGATCAAGAAATGAAAAAAGCTGCTTGTAGATCTCAAGGGGAACCTCTCTCGCTTTTTTGAATAGCCAAGAATAGTTCTTTGCTTTCAATCCGCATTGCGTAGTTCGTGGTGCTCCGCCCCGATAACTTTTTCACGCTCCAAAAGAGGCTTGAGAAAAAAACAATAACAACTGGTACACTATGACTTTTTGAGCGGTGTCTACATGGTTGGCATTTAGAATGAATGGTTTAACCTCTTGTTCCGGTATTATTCTTTGAAACAGTTTCAAAAACATGGTAGACTTCTCCATGAGGTCACCTTCTGAATCGAGTGTAGTCGTGTACAATCGGTTAACCAGTAGGTGGCCTTTTGCATCCATTTTTTTGTATAATCAACAGGCCCCCGCCCAGTAGTGCGGACAGGAGCTGGTAAGACGCTATAAGCGGACCCTTTATGGCATGCGACAATCAGCAGGAAATATGATACGGTTCACCGCGCTGTCTGTAACGGCAAGTTTTCAGCAAATTCTACTCATCCTTCAACCGTCGTTGATACAAAACAACAGACACAATCGTTAATACAACCGTCCATACCAAAATAATGAGGAGGGGTTTTAATATATCTCCCGTCGTAAAGCCTGTATTGCTTATCCCTAGCAAATGCACAAGCTGACTGCTTGGCATGTAATCCAGCACTTGGAAGACCGGATAATCCTTCTCTAGTACTGCTCCCCACGGTGCACCCATAAATATGAACGCCACAGGGAGTATAGATAATGAGGCTTCAAGCAGCGTCTTGGAGAATAAACCGCAGATGGTCCCGGCTGCTGTGTACAGAATAATCGAAAGAAAGATCACTGCCACAAACGCCCATATATTAGCTGGCTCATAGCCAAATAATAATGTAGAAATAGCGAGAACAACAGCAGACATTACAAAGACTAAAGAGCTTTTACCGATTAGAACATCCATGGTCGTAGCCGGAGTCATCATTAATGACCGTAAAGTGTTACGCTCCTTTTCTTCCGCAATCAAGCAGGCTTGTGCGAAGCATGTCAGCAATACAAACGAACTATTAAAAAGAAAACCGCTGGCTCCAGGCAAAGACGCACCTGCCCTCCTGAAAAGCAGAGCGATGATCACAGGAAAAATCAGCATAATGGACAGCGCATAGTTACGTGAAAACTCCTTGTAATCCTTTACAAATATCGCCCGCGCACGTTTCAATGAGATACTCATAGTAGCTCACTTCCTGTCATTTTAATAAAAATATCACCCAGACTGGGCTCTTTCGTTTCTAACCGGTCAATTAGCCCCCGTCTCATCCAATCCGCGATTTGATCACCCGTTCCCTCACCGATCGGGAGCTCGTAAGTTTCCCCATTAATTAATTCAACACAAATTACGTTTTCCCGGTGCTGCCGTTTAAGTTCCTTCGGTGAGCCGATGGCTTGAATTTGTCCCTGATACAGAATCGCTACACGATTGCATATCAATTCTGCTTCAGCCATATCATGCGTAGTCAGAAAAATCGTTGTCCCCTTCTCATTTAAGTAGCGCAAGCCTTTATAAATATGTGCGGTGTTGACCGGGTCCAAAGCCGAAGTAGGCTCATCTAAGAATAACAATTCTGGCTCATGGATAATCGCGCAGGCCAGCATAACACGCTGACGCATTCCCTTCGATAAGAGATTGGCTTTCTTTTTGCGCTCTCCGCTTAAGTTCACAAACTGCAGTACCTTATCGACCGCAGACTTGGGAAGATCATACAACTTACGATACAGCTCCAGATTCTCCTCAACCGATAATCGCTCATAAAGACCACTGTTATCCGTCAAAATGCCAAAGCGCATCTTCTGTGCAGACTGCTGCATCATCTCCGCTGGCTGGTTAAATACACTTGCCTGTCCACTTGTCGGATTTAACTGCGCCGTTAAAATCTTGATTAATGTTGTTTTGCCTGAACCACTCGGACCGAGGAAACCAAAAATTTCCCCTTTCGGAATTGAAAAAGACACATCTGCCAACGCATCCTTGTTTCCAAATCTCTTACGGATACGTTCTACTTGGATAACATCCATTAACACCACTTCCTTAGCGTTGATGGCTTAAACATATACAGATTCCATGCTTCCAGCCATCAAAACCCGCCGAAATGTAGCTATTATCGCCTGAATGGTACCACCCAATGCTTGATTGGTTCGATATTTCCCCGGAAATTAAATGTTAAGAAGTGCTTTTAATTCATGCAATTTTGAACGGGATAACGGAACCACAGCATCTTGACCTGTATTTAACCGCAAGCTGTAGCTATTCTTCGTCCATGTAATAATCTCTCTTACTTTTTGCAGATTAACGATGTAGGACCGATGGCACCTAAAAAACCCGAAATTCAACAATCTCTGCTCCAGCTCAGTTAGCGTCAACGCACAGTCATAATTTTCCCCGCCCACATGAACAAGGATCGAACCCTCTACACTTTCTATAAAATCGATTTCAGGCGGATTAAATAAAATTACTTTGTCATTTCTTTTGGTAGAGATCTTCTGCAAGGTTATATTGGCCTCGTCTTGTTTCTGTAATTCCTGCTTATCCTCTTCGGAGTCCCGAATATCCAATGGATGAAATCCGGACTCGTTCAACCGGTAAATGGCATCGCAGGAAATAAGGGCATCCTCTAAATTCGAAGTTAAAATTAATACTTGCTTCTCTTTCAAAAGGTCATCTAGAATCCGTTTAAATTGACGGCGATCTTGCTCTTCTAAGTAAAAATAGGGTTCCTCCAGTACAAGTGTAGGCTGATGCGCAAAAAAGACACGCAGCAAGGTCACATACACCCTTCTTGATGAGCTTAGGTCCTTGATTTTTACCTTTCGTTCTTCTTTTAATGCAAAATAATCCATCAACGAAGCGGCACGCTCATTCCTCTCCGTTACTCTGATTAGAAAAGTGATTAGCTCTTCCACCGTTAAACGCATATACTCGTTTTGCCCAGCCCGAAATAAATAATATCGGGAATGATCAACTAATTGATCCATTAAAAGCTGCTTTCGCTTCAAGTCCGTTATAATGCCAATCGATTGGTTCGTTGTCATATTTAATTCGATCTTCGGTAGAAATAACTCACCATCATAATACATCGGTTGAAATTGCATGCCGTCCTCCCGGTTAGTGCCGCTATAGGATATATAAAACAATTATAAAGTTGGGCTGCTTTTTTGTCATTTTCTATTAGAATATATAACAGCATGCCATAGGTCGGGAAAATAAGATGACAACAAAAGTACCACAACAAAGAGAACAGCCGCAGGCTGTTCTCTTTGTTATCTGCCTTAGAAGCATGTGAACGAGCTAATCCGATTCAAATCAATGCCGAAGTACGCCCAGAAGAAACCAGTCCATCTGAACCCTGCAATAGAATTACGCCCGACGAATACCGGGAAGAACCAGAATTGCTCGCCGTTGTTCAGCCAAATGTATGTGTTACGGAACAGGCATCGTCTGATTCCCCCGGGGTCGATGGCAAAAGCGGTAGCTGGCATTTGCGGTACGAATTGCGGTGGAGGAGCCGTCGGCGCTTGAACGCCTCCCGGTGCACCTCCCGGAAACCCCGGTCCTCCCGGCACGCCAGGTCCGCCAGGTCCGCCCGGGAACCCCGGAAATCCTCCGCCGGTCCCCGGTGTTGGAAAAAACCCCATATGTGATCGCTCCTTTCAATGATTAGGCATAATCATCATATGCATTCGCGGAAAGGGCGCTTGGGCCGATGCCCAACAATAAGATTTAACAGAGATCGACTATGCACAACACGGATGGTTTCGACACAAATCCAAGCTTTACAAAAAAAAGAGTCGCACCATCATCTTGTGCAACTCTTTATCCGTAATTTAGTCTTCAATTTCAGTATAAATTTGAAAAGTCACGCCGAATTTGTCCGTTACATCGCCAAACCCAGGGCTGAAAGGTTCTTCTTTAAACGGCATATTGACCTGACCTTCTTGCCGCAAGGCTTCATAAATCCGTTTTGATTCTTCTACTTCATTCGTTGTAATGCAGATGGTGACCCGTTTCCCGTTTTCACTAGGCGAACCGCCTGGAGCATCCGATAACATGAGTTCCGTTACTCCGACCTTTAACTTGGCGTGCGCTACAAGATTACTCAGATCGTCAGTGAACGTACCAGGCATGTCCGGCATTTCACCGTAAGTCACCATGGAGAGGATTTCTGCACCGATGGCTTGTTCATAAAATTGAATTGCTTCCTTTACCCGGCCCTCCAAAGTAATATAAGGGGTAAGTTTTACCGTCATAAGATTGTTCCTCCTTAAATTTTGATTTGATTCAATGTGGTTCATAAGTATAGACGATCCGGCCACCGTAAACTCATCGCTATATTGAAAAATCCTGCTTCGCGTCCAAACCTGTAGGCAATCCAAATCGAACAAATAAATCGGAGGCAATGAAATAATGGATATGAGCGATCTTATCCTGTTCTATCTCTAGAATATGAATGCTCCACGGAGCCAGCAGCCCATCCCTTCCGGTGGGTACATACTGAGCAAAAGCTGGACTATCCCCGTTAGCCCGAATCGGCAGCAATCTGGAACCCAAACAATGGCTGCGTGTTGTATTGTAGAATGAAGACAGATTAGAGCTGCCACGAACCCACATCTTAAATGGCGGCATCGACAAGCTACCGTTCTCGTGGAATAATGCTAACAATGCATCGATGTCGTACTGTTCGAAAGCTTCCATATAACTTGCAAGCACTTGTTGATCTGCCTGAACATCTCCCCCTTGTAATTCTTCGGACCGAAGATTCGACCGAGCGATCGTCGAGCGAGCCCGTTGCAAAGCGCTGTTGACGGCTGCCGTGGTCATCCCCATCGCATTCGCTGCCTCATTCGCCGACCATCGGAAGACATCAAGCAGGATCAGTACGGCGCGTTGCCGGGGCGGCAATATTTGCAGGATCGCAACAAAAGATAATCGAATGGTTTCTCTGCTAACCACGATATTGGCCGGGTCACCAACGTTATCGGGGGCCGGCCAGATCCACGAACTTCGGGGCAAGCTGTCCCTTGGTTCCATAATAATAGACGCGGGTTCTGAGAGATCCATCGGAAGTGCCCGACGCTTTGCATTCCTTAACCTATCCAAACAAACATTAGTGGCAATCCGATACATCCAAGCTTTACGGGAAGAATCCTGCCTAATCTGGTCCCAGTTCTGCCAAGCGCGAAGCAGCGTATCCTGCACCGCATCTTCCGCTTCAAAAATGGACCCCATCATCCGATAACAATATCCGATTAGTTCAGAACGCAACTCCTCGAGCATGTCTATTCCATGCTTTTGGCTCATTTTACGTTTCCTCCTTTTTGGCGTCCAAACAGCTTATATCTTACTATTCATATTAACATTTCATAAGCGAGAAAACTTGCCTCTATTTGTGATACGGTTCACCGGAATTTATCTTCAACTATACTGCCCGCTAGCGGCAAAAATTCTGCCAGAGGACTTGTTTCCAGATAAGTGAATTTTAGAGGGTGCCGCAAAGCAGTGTAACAAAAAGGATGAGACAAGATAAATCTCTCAAGATCTCTCAGCAAGGGGTTACTATATATAACCGATTCAGGAAATATTGAAATTGGAGAGATTCGCTATCTCTCATTTGATCTCAATGATATTAGCACTGGCACACTAACTGCAAGTGCTCAAAATTATATTACACCCTATACTTCTTATGCCGGTTTCAAAGCAATTGTAGTTCAATAAAAGTTCCAATCTCGAAGTGGTTCCTTGTTTTTTAAGGAATCACTTCTATTTTTGTCTTAATTTTCCAATGATATTTTCCGATAATTGTATTATTGCATTATTTGAAAGGAGAGAGGGTATTGTCTTATATAGCCGCAAGTAATGGAAGAGCCACAGCAGAATGGTCAGCTTATGCCCATTTGGTCATCGGAAGTCGGGTGCAAAATGAAGAACGGGGCATTAAAACAAGTGATACCAGCAAATCGATGAGTTTTGATGATTTTATGGGAGCAATTCAGAAGGGCGAACAATTAAATTCGTACAATGCGCGCCAGATTTCTAATGACGAAATTTTAAACAATCGTATATATGAACAGCACAATGGTGTTTCTGACGAGAGTAGGTTTCGTTTCTCCACGTTGCAAAAAGCTTATGAGCTAGGCCCTGTGGATAGCACCGGTGTGTTAACTTCCTCCTATCGCAGTAAGGCCTGATTAGAAGTCATTCTGTCATATCCATTATATTTGAACAAAATCACCCTAACGGGTGAATAAGCTTTCTAGCCAGCGGTCATTCGTCCGCTGGCTCCTCTTTTCTCACCAAGGTTCCATTACAAGCTTTATGCGCTCTGGCTTGGTTTCTTGCGTATGCTTGTGAGTTCAAAAGCCTCTTTAGGAATCCCCAGTTCATGAGCCTTCTTCTTTTTAATCACCATGGCTTGTTGTAAGCTAGTGGCTTGAAATTCAACTGTGGTGCCAAGCGGATCCTCAAATGCATAGTAACTTTTTTTATTGGACATTAAAACTTAGCGCCTCCTCATCTTATTCTCGAATGATTCTGCCTGGCAACGCCACAAGCATATTATCTCAATGCATGTATGGCAAATCGCCCTAATATTGTGCGTCTCATCTTAGAGAACTATGCGCGAAGGCCGACCTCATAAATCAACAGCGAACTCCAACAACGATAAATAGAATGTACTTTCGTCTACCTTAGCTTCTGTTCTGACATAGTTTACAAATGCGATCCGCCAGTCGCATCGATCATTTGTCCCGTTATCCATCGGCCGTCAGGTGACGCCGTGAAGGCGACAATATCTGCGATATCCGAAGGCTCACCTACGCGTCCAAGTGCCGACATCTCTACCGCAGACTTACGGCCATTGGGCGTGTGTAGCCACGACGCGTTTACGTCGGTATCGATTATGCCGGGCATGACAGCGTTCACTGTAATACCCCGCGGACCCAGAAGCTGAGCCAGGTGTAGGGTGAATGTATTTAGTGCGCCTTTGGTTAGGTTGTAGGTCATGATATGCGGATAGGCAATTCGTGTCACTCCAGATGAGATATTGATAATGCGACCTCCGTCTCGAAGACGTCCGATCGATTGCTGGACGAGGAAGAACGGCGCCTTGACGTTGACCGCGAACAGTCGATCAAAGTCCTCTTCACTCGTCTCTTCAAATGATGGGGATGTGCCAATGCCGGCATTGTTAACCAAGATATCAAAATGGTTGATGCCCGTTCTGCGGATAAGTTCCTCATCCAAGACCTGAAGAAGTCGATCGACTCCCTCCAGAGAATCCAACTCGGCACCGATGGCAAAAGCTGTACCTCCCGCTGCTTCGATCGCAGAAACCGTCTCTGCCGCCGCATCCCTCCGCGTGCGATAATGTACTGCGACTAGCGCACCTTCAGCGGCGAGACGCAGCGCGATCGCTCTCCCTATCCCTCGGCTGGCTCCTGTAACGACTGCGATTCGACCTTCCAAACGCTTCAAATTCATGTAGATCCACTCCTTATAATGGGTTGATACCATGATAAACCCTCCTCATAAGGGGAGAGTCAAGGAATGGACTCCAATCTTTTTTCAGACTCGTTCAACCGGCACGATCGCCTCTGCCAAACGTAGCTGACCATAAATATCTTTATCCGACGTCAGATAAATCTCCCGAACCGGTATCGCCTCGAGTGGCCGGTAGCCCGTGCCAGCAATCCAAGCCCGTAGCGTCTCGCTCGCCTTGCAATTATCCTTATACGGGTCACATTGATGAGTAAAAGAGGCAGCTTCCTTCATGCCGGGCATTTGGTGAATCTTCACCCTGCCGCTATTAGGAATCGGTTTTGAAACAGGAATAGCGACCTCGATGTCCGAAAGCTCTTCATCGCAATCGCTCCTCCGATGCCAGACGATTGTCATCTCACGGTCCGGCTCTTCTCCATGTGAGCGGACATACTGCTTCAGTTCGTCGAGCAACAGACACAGTTGGTTTTTTGGCAAAGTCTCGCGGACGTAAGCGACGAGAACCGGATCCACGCTTCGAAGCAAGAACTTCCCATTCTCCGCAACCGCCTCATTCCGTTCAATGCGCACGAGTCGCTCATCGATCACCGTAATTTGCTGCTGAGCCTCTTGTATCTGGCGCTCCAGCTCCTTTCGTTTCTCAAGCAACGTGCGCTCCGCTTTCGTCAGAGAGGCGGTTCCGGTAAGCATCGGTCGCATCTTCTCTAGGGTTAAGCCCTGCTCTTTGAAACCCGCGATACGACGGATCGTTAGCAGTTGCTCCGCAGTATAAAAACGATATCCCGATTCTTCGTCCACATGCGCGGGCTTTAACAAGCCGAGTTCATCATAGTGGCGCAATGTCTTCACCGTCACGCCGCTCAGTTTCGCGAACGCCCCAATTTTGAACATCCTAATTCCCCCTTTTGTGAATTCTTAGTATCGGCCTGTTCCCTATTTATTCAGAAATATATCAATTCAAAATTCCAGATCGTTCTTAGCTAAATCCAAAGCTACAGCAATTTTAATCTGATTTATCTTACTACGTCCCTTGAACAAATTCTCTATTGGATACACATCAACTATAGGTGCTATTTTTAAATCGTAGCGATCCAATTCAATCTTAATAACTGAGTGTACATCCACAAGAAAAGTAATAATATCTTCCCCCTGCTCTGGTGTCCAATATAAGATGTATGCTGTTTTCATTGCGGGAAAGGTCTCACTAATAATATTTAGAAATCTTTGCATGGATATATCATTGAAAAGTTGGTGTCCGTTCAATCTATTCTTATTCCTATATTACCGAACTGCTCCCCCTTCTGCATTCTGTGAAATGCCTGAACTGTATCTTGTAAAGGATATACTCGATCAATGATAGGACGAAGCATGTGGCGTTCCATAAATTGAAGCATGGCAGTAAACTCTTCACTACTTCCCATAGAGGTACCAATGATACTAATTTGGGGAAAAAATATGGACCGCATCGGGATCTCCATTCGATCTCCCGAGCTTGCCCCAAACGTGACAATACGGCCATTAGGTTTAATAATGTCAAAGTAATGTGGGAACGTCGCAGGTCCGATGCTGTCGAGGATGAGATCGACGGTGTCTCCATTCATACTTTCCTTCCAATCGCTATGACTGTCAAATGCGTAGTCAGCCCCATTAATGAGTGCAGCTTGTCTTTTCGTTTCACTACGTGATGTGACACTAACACGCGCACCCACCGCTGAAGCCATCTTCATGGCATAAGTCGCAACACCACCACCAATGCCAGGAATAAGGACGTGTTCACCTTGCTGTAAGCGGCCTCTCGTGAATAGAGCCCGATAGGCCGTCAAGGCGGACAGGGGTAGCACACCCGCTTCTTCCCAAGACAGGTAAGCTGGCTTGCTGATGGCATTTTGCACAGGAATGATGATAGACTCGGCGAATGTACCATCTGAAGGACCGCCTACAATGGCTGGAACGTACGGAACATTGTCGGCGGATTCCCATCCGATACATGGATTAATGATGACATCGGCACCTACTGGATGGCTGGATACACCTTCACCTACTGCTTCAATCCTGCCCGCGCCATCAGAACCAATAACCAAAGGGACATCCTGTTCTGTTCGATCTGCCATGATGAACAAGTCCCTATGGTTCAGCCCTGCAGCCTCTATCCTTACTTTTACTTCGCCAACCCCCGGCTTTTGGTCCCTAATATCTTTATATTTCAAGCCCTTCAGGCCACTTTGTCCAGCATGTACAATTGCTTTCATCTTGATTACTCCCTTAAGTCGTTATTAATGAATCTATATTGAATTGTACATAAAGGATGTAATCCAGTAAAATGATCAAAACTGAAGGCGACTATCATAAAGAATCATACCAGGCAGGTGACATGGAAATGGAAAGTGGAGATTTGAAAATATTTCAAGCTGTTGCTCGCGAGGGCACCATAACGAAGGCCGCGCAAGTCTTAAACTATGTACAGTCCAATGTGACGAACCGGATTAAGTACCTTGAGGCTGAGTTGAAACTCCCTCTTTTTCGTCGATCCAATCGGGGGATGACGTTAACGCCGGCAGGTGAGAACTTGCTGGAGTATACGGATAAAATACTGACTCTGATGGACGAGGCTGTGAAATCCACACAATACTCGGAGCATCCTGCGGGCCTTCTCCGCTTAGGTTCCATTGAAACGACAGCAGTTATTCATCTGACTCCTCTTCTGACCAAGTATCACTTACGATATCCCGATGTCAAACTATCGCTCATCACTGGCGAAACGCATGGTCTCTTACAAAAGGTGCTTGATTACGAACTAGATGGAGCCTTTGTCTATGGACCCGTTGACCAGCCTGATATAGAACATGTTGTGGCTTTCAACGAGGAGTTGGTGCTGATCTCGGAACCGGGTAAGAGTGACATGCGCGAATTGCTTACGAAGCCGATGTTGTTCTTCGACGTTGGATGTACACATCGCGCAAAAGCTGAGAAATTCCTAGGAGAAAGCGGGATGAGCTCTTATCAGATTATGGAGTTTGGAACGTTAGAAGTGATTCTAAATGGGGTAGCCGCTGGATTCGGCGTGTCTATGCTGCCACAATCGTCAATTACCAAGGCGGAAGAGGCGGGTCTAATATCTTCCCATCGCCTTCCTGAAGGGTACCGGGACTTGCACGTATGGTTTGTACATCGTCAGAATTCCATTTTCTCCAGTGCATTGTCAAGATTACTCCAAATAATTCAACAGCCATAGACATGCCTAGCCTACTGAATAAGAAGTGGTGGTAGACCAGCATCAGCAACTTCCATTACATCGTTTTCAAGATCTCTATTTCATCACGCTGGATGAGACTGCTGTCTCCGTGACGGGGAAGTCAATTCCACTCGTCTGGTGTAGGCCTGTTCATTGTTTCCCTAAACTTCGAACTGCTCGCTCCATGGGTCCGGCGGACTTAGCCAGTGCAGGGTTGTCTGTTATTTACAAATTTTGTAAATAACTTCATAGGTAGAGTATCCGCGAAATCATTAAGCTATCCTGCCCGTTCAATGAAACATAGTCAGTCTAACACTTTATTTTTCAGTGCAACTTTATTTTCCCGTCCCATTTCTCACGTTCGTCAGTCTAAACCCTACCGGTTAGACAGCTTTCTGGGCCTGGACAACACCTCTGTCCCGTAAGGATAGAGCAGCTCAAACTGATTCTTCGAGAACCGGATCAGCCCCTCCACCGCCATCCGCTGCAGCTCTCTGGATAGAGCGCTCCGGTCCACGGTCAAATAATCCGCCAGATCATTGCGGGAGAATGGAATGACAAACTGCGGGGCATTATTCTTCCGGGCTTGCAGGGTTAAGTAATGCAGAATCCGGGCACGCAACGATTTGTGGGAGACCAGATCCAGCTTCTGATAGATCGTACGGTTGTTCTCCAGCAGCAGTGCCAGCATATTCTCAATGATGCGTGCCCGCAGAGAGCAGGTGTGGCCGCCGGGCCGCACGATTTTATGGATCTGGATGAACAGGATTCTGCATTCCGTGCCTGCTACCGCCTCATAGCCGCTCTCTTCTCTGGTTGCACGAAGCGCCGTCTCGCCTACGATCTCCCCGCTGCCCAGCTCCGAGAAAATAAACCGCACGCCCTCCATGCTCTCCTTGCACAGCAGAACCTGCCCTTGCAGAATAATTCCCGCCGAATCCAGAATATCTCCGGGCCTGAAAATAACCTCCTTGCGCATAAACTCCCGGACAGTGCCTCCAAGACAGCTCAATGCCTGCTGAATCTCAGGTTCCTCAAACCCCCTGAACAAGATGGTGCTGCCTATCGTAGCCAAATCTTTGCGCATTCCCTTCGCCTCCTGTTGCTATGGCAACAGAGTCAATTTCATTACTCTGTTATAATTCAATCAATGAGAATAATTCTCAATTATAATTATAGCAGATTGGGCCCATCAATCAACACCAAGGAGGAAGCGTATGAGCGGAATTTCGGCCGGCCAGGTGTTCTATTTACAGGAAATGATCCAAGTTAAGCCCGGCCAGATCGCAAGCAGGAAGCTGTCACTGCCCGATATTCCTGACACGGCCCGGACCGGGCAGGAATGGGTGTTGTATGCCATGGACGAAGAGGAAACTATCAGCAGCGAAACTTCGCCCAGCACCAAGCTTATCTATGTCCTGGAGGGAACGCTGCGGATGCTGGTGGATGTTCAGGACTGCAGCCTGACAGCCGGAGGAGCTGTCATCGTCCCCAGAAATACCTGGCATGCGTATGCCGCAGGAAGCAGATGCAAATTCCTGCAGATCAGTCTATAACAAATGGAGGAATGTATCATGGAATCAGGCGGATATATCAAGAAACTGCCGCAGTCACAAGTTCTGGATTTAAGAGAAATCATCGGCATTGAGGAGCAGCAGATCTGCAGCCTGACGCTGGTGCAGCGGCCTAATCTGGCAATGACACTGTTGTCTCTCGATAAAGGGTCCTCGATTGGAGGGCACTCTTCACCCGGCGATGCGCTCGTTCATATCCTGTCCGGACAAGCCCAAATCACGATCGGCAGTGAGCAGTTCCTGCTGCAGCACAATGAGAGCATCCTCATGCCGGCCAATATCCCCCATGCCCTGCAAGCTGTCGAAGCCTTCCAGATGCTGCTGATTGTAGTCAAGCCGGAACAAAAGGTGAGGATTGGAGGATGAAGAAGGAGGTAGGCCATAATTTTCTTGCCAAGCTAGGCAAAAAGCGTCTGCGCCCCGGCGGTGTGGTTGCCACCAACTGGCTGTTGGGCCAGGCGGAGCTGGGCAGTGAGAGCAAGGTGCTGGAGGTTGCCTGCAACATGTGCACCACCTCAATCCAGCTCGCCCGGAGCTACAAATGCAAGATTACAGGCATTGATATGGACTCCCGGGCATTGGAAAAGGCAAGAGCAAATATCAGGGCGGCCAAGCTGGAAGACCACATAGAGGTTATGCAAGGTAATGCGATGAAGCTGCCTTTTGCGGATGAGAGCTTTGACGTAGTTATCAATGAAGCGATGCTCACGATGCTGAATGGGGCGGCTAAGATGAAGGCGGTGGCTGAATATTACCGGGTACTGAAGCCCGGAGGCATTCTGCTGACCCATGATATCAGCTATACGAAGGAAAATATGGCCGATGAGCTTGCAGAGCTGCGGCGGACCATCCATGTGAACGTCGAGCCGCTGCCTGCCGCCAATTGGCAGCAGCTGTTCTACTCGGCAGGCTTCTCGCATGTAGGCACCGCTACAGGTCCGATGTCGCTGATGCAGATTCAGGGACTGATCCGCGATGAAGGCGTGTTCGGCGCTATGCGCATTATCAGGAACGGCCTCAAGAAGGAGAACCGCGAGCAGTTCAAGAAGATGTTCAGGTTCTTCAATACCACCGGCAAGGAGCTCAGCTATATCGCCGTCTGCAGCCGGAAGCAATAGATCTTACAGACAGAACAGGGAACAGCAGCGGGCAATATGCCCTACTGCTGTTCCCTTCTACTGTTTCCTTCTGTTATTCTCTTCGCATACAGCCTGCGTTATGAACGTCCCCGGATTCCGGGGTCATAAGCAGGGGCGATCACACCGATTTCAGGCCCAGCTTCAAAGCCCTCCGCCGTATAAAACAGCTGTTGATTTCCTTTGACGGCAACGCTGTAGGTGTTGCCTCCCCACTGAACCAGGCCTTGTGCAGGCTGAGCCATCATGCCCACCAGTGCCTTCAGATTTCCTCCGCGGTCCGTCACGGCTCTTGTTCCATAAGGGAATGCGAGATGTGCATTGCCCTCCTTGTACAGCATGGCTCCTTCCCGGGTATTCACCAGCTCATATGACACCCCGTCGATGATGCGGGCATAAGCAGTCGCGCTCGAAAGCTCTTCCCCATGATCCATGGCATAAGGCACAAGTCCGGTAAACCATATCTCACCTTCCGGTGTCGGCAGGATGCCGCAGGTCCGCTCTACCAAATCCAGCACACAGAGAATCGCCGGGGAGTAGGTATCAGTATAACCTTCGGTTCCGGTCCACGGGCTTATAGTCTGGGAGAAATTCTTCATCCTTGCCACTGCATTCAGAATAGGGGTGATGATCCAAGTCAGCTCCACATACCGGCCATGGGCTTCAAAAGCATGCGGAGTGCGGATCAGGGTCAAGAAATTGGTTGTCCCCGCCCAGCTGTTATACGCCGATGAGGGGTCAAACCGCGGATCATCCATCGCGATGGACGTTAAAGGATATTTGGCAAAAAACTTTGCGGTATTCAGCAAATACCGCTTCAGTGCCGAGTCGAACAAGGCACGCTCACCTACTTCACAAGCCAATACACGCAGCAATACATCGGATTGAACCCGGACAAAGTGGTCATTGCGGTCCAGGTCATAAAAGAATTCATCGCTTTCGTCATAGCAATATTGAAACAGACTATCGAGGCTTTGGGCCGCTTTTCGCTCCCAGACAGAGCCGTCTTCCCCCAGGATACTGGCCATACGGGCCATATACTTGCGCTGGCAGTACACATTGGCCGTGAGGTCTGGTGCAAGCAGCGGCAGTACTGGCGATTCAAGGCTGAAGCGGCGCGGATCATCCATGTGCGGGGTATCCGGAATATGCCAGAACCGCGGGGACAGATCGTGGCCGGTGTCAAAAGTACAGAACGCCTCCACACAGCCTGAGCCGCGTGTATTCCTGTACTGTACCAGCCACTCGTCAAATCCGGCCATTGCCTGGTACATCTCCCGCAGGAATTCTTCATCTTGTCCGTTCAGGGAGTAATGATTCCATACGCTTCTCGCGAGCGGCGTCACCATCTGGATTTGCCTGTAGGCCGGACCGTTGTCCGTAATCTTGTAAGGGAGCAGGCCGTCCTCCCTCCGGTACTCGGCGAATAAGCGAAACGTAGCTTGCGCGACATTCGGCATATATCGGGACAACAGCTCTGCGTTGATCGTCCCTGTACTCTCCAGCCAGGTGCCTCGATAAGCTCCTCCTTCATGAAGCACGGGTGCGCCTTCGCCGGCAGAAACAATGCAGTCCAGCAGTTTCTTAACCGCGCTGTAATAGACCTTCTCCAGGCTTCCGGAAGCGGAGGCGAATTTCACACCGGAGTTCAGCCATTCCTTCAGCATCTGTTCATCGGAAGGTTTCTTAAGCTCACCAATCTCCGATGCCGTGTCGATGCTTCTTAGCCGGTCAAGCAAATCCTTCATTGCTATGCACCGCCTCTATGAACGTCATATTGAAACCACTTGAAATCTGCGTTCCCGCCTGTTACTTCGCTCGTATAGCTGAACAAGCCCAGACGCGCCCCCTTCCAGAACCCCGGGAGCATAAGGCAAGGACCGCCGAACGGAATCCATTCCTCACCTAAGCTGAAGATAAACCGTGTCTCTCCGTCCAGATCAATCAGGCTTCCCAGTTTCACCGTCTCTCCTGCCAGCTTTGGACCGTGAAACACGGTTCCGCCCGTGACTGCACGCAGATAGATTCCTTCCGGCTCCGAGACTGCCCCGATCCAGTTCTCCTCCCGGGCGCATAGAAAAGCAAACCCGGCGCGCTGGCCGGTCTTCATGGCACCGATGAACAATTCGGTGCTTGCTGTCCCTCGTTGGCCGATGATTTTTTGGGTCAGCGTGTTCCTGGCATGCAGCAAATCCCGTGCCTTAAGCGCCTGCAGCCGCAACCCGTTCTTCGTGAGCGACCAGTTTCCATGGACTGGATTGTGATTCCATTGCCACTGCAAGCCCAGCTCCGGCCCGAGAAAATCATCCGATGTGGCAGGCAGCGCGGGCAAATGGCTTCCGGCGATACCCGGTTTGGCATAGATGTCAACGGGTTCTCCGTTCATGCCAATAACCGGCCAATCGTCCTCCCAGCGCACTGGCTGGAGATGGCAGACTCTCCCCAAAGCACCGCTGCTATTGAAATGCAGAAACCAGGTTTCGCCGTTTCTGAGTTCCACAATCGCACCCTGATGCGGACCGTTAACCGCAGTAGCCCCCTGCTGCAGAACCACCTTTCGTTCGTACGGTCCATACAGGCTGCCGGAACGCAGGACGGTCTGCCATCCGGTCTCTACCCCGCCCTCGGGAATGATGAAATAATAATATCCGTTCCTTTTATAAATCTTGGTCCCTTCCGCAATTTTACCGACGTAAACGATCGTCCCTGGATCGAGCAGACGTTTCCCGTCCTTACTCATGCGGTGAAGGACGATCGGCCCTGCCCCTACGGTACTATGTCCAAGATAGGCCTGGCCATCCTCATCCCAGAAGGGGCAAGGATCTTCCCAGCCGGATATCCGGGCCACTTCATGAAGCGGCTCCCAGGGTCCGGCAGGATGGGAAGCTGAACTCATGTAAAGACCTTCATCCGGTGTGCAGAAGTAAACATAGAAACGTCCGTCATAATAACGGATTGCAGGCGCCCAGCTTCCTTTGGCGTATCCGCGCATTTCGTCATAGGCCGGGTCGATATCCAGCCGTTCGTACACTTTCCCGGTCAAACTCCAGTTCACCAGATCTTTTGAATGAAACACCTGCATGCCCATAAAATGAAAGTCCGAGCATACCATATAGAAATCGTCGCCCACGCGAATGACATCGGGATCGGAAACATCCGCATTCAGCACAGGATTGCGATAATAGCCATTGCCCAAATCTCCCCAGCGGGGCCATTCAGCCAGGTCGTGTATATTCACAAATTCCTCTCCTTGTCGTCTAGCAGATTATCCTTTGACGCTGCCCATCACTAGCCCCTTCATAAAATACTTCTGCAGAAATGGATACACGATGAGGATTGGAAATGCCGCCAGAAACACTTGCGCCGCCTTAAAGGTTCTATCCGAAATCGCAGACATATCCAGCAGATCATTTGTGGTGGCTGTGCTCGGATCTACATTGATAATGATCGTCTGCAGATAACTTTGCAGCGGGTAATTCGTGGTGGAGTTCATATAGATTAGACCGTCAAACCATGAATTCCAGTGAAATACGACTATGAACAAGGTAATCGTCGCCACGGCGGGCTTGGATAAGGGAAGATAAATGCTCCACAATGTCCGCCAGTGGCCTGCACCGTCCATATTGGCCGCTTCCTCAATCTCTTTCGGCAGCTCGCGGAAGAAGTTCATCAGCAGAATAACATTGAAGACCGAGACGGCAGAGGGCAGAACTAAAGCCCAGAGTGTATCCAGCAGCCCCACTGATTTTATCGTCATATAAGTCGGGATCAGCCCCCCGTGGAACAGCATGGTAACAATGAAGAACCAGGCGTAGATATTGCGCGAGCGCAGCACCTGCTTCTCTTTGGACAGCGGATAAGCAATCAGAATGCTTACGGTCATGCTGATGGCATAACCCAGCCCCACCCTCTTGAGCGATACGAGAAACCCGTCGAGAAATTCATGTTTGGTCAAGGCAAACTTATAGGATGCGATCGTGAAATCTACGGGCCACAGCTTCACATAACCTGCCGCCGCTGCACTGCTGGAGCTGAAGGAAATCGCCAGCACGTTGATCAGCGGCAGAATGCAGGCAATGGCGGTCACACTCAGTAATATATAATTCACAATCAGAAATACTCTTCTACTGGCAGTTAACTTGTGCAATTCCTCTCCCCCTTAAAAGATTCGATATCCGGCATACCGGTTGGCCAGCTTGTTGGAGACGACAATCAGGACCAGTGAGATCACCGATTTGAACAGTCCGACGGACGTGGCAACCCCGTATTGCGCTTCCACCAAACCAAGCCTGTACACAAAGGTATCAATAATATCACCGGTGCTGTATACCATGGGGCTGTAGAGATTAAAGACCTGTTCAAAACCTGCGTTGAGCACATTCCCGAGACTCAGTACCGTCATCAGCGTAATTATGGGAAGCATACCCGGCAGGGTGACATTCAGCATTTGCTTCCAGCGGCTCGCGCCATCCACGGTGGCAGCTTCATACAGACTCTGGTCAATCCCCGTCAGGGCCGCTAGATAAACGATAGTGCCGTAGCCGAATCCTTTCCAGGTGTCGGTTAGAACCAGTGTAAAGGGGAACCATTGGTCATTGCCCAGGAAGAAGATCGGCTTCATCCCGAACATCCCCAGAAACTGGTTGACGATTCCGCTGGAGGGGGACAGAATATCAATGAGTATTCCACCCAGAATGACCCACGACAAAAAATAAGGGAAGTAAATAGTCGTTTGAATCGTGCGTTTGAACAGCGCTCCGGAAACCTCATTGAGCAGCAGGGCGAAGATGATCGGAATCACCAGACCGGCAATGATTTTTAGAACGGCTATAAAAATCGTATTCCACAGCACACTTGTGAAGTTCGGCATATCAAGCATATAGCGGAAATTATCAAGCCCGATCCATTTCGAATGGAAGATTCCCTTGGAAGGCACAAATTTCTGAAAAGCGATTACAATTCCCAGGATAGGAATATAACTGAACACAAGAGTCAGAATCACTCCGGGCAGCAGCATCAGATGCAGCGGCAACGACTTCAGCTTGTTTCGGGTACCCATCTACTCAAACCCTCCATTTCTACCGCATCCCTGCCTTCCGGGGGAAAGGCGGCCTTTCTCCCGGAAGACATGAACTGCCAGCGGCTTTATTTATTTTTCTCCGCCCATTCATTGATTTCTTTCGTAATCTGATCTCCACCGAGCTTGGTCCAGTCCTCCACAAATTTGTCGAAGGTATCAATGGACTGTCCCATCACGATCTTGGTGAAGACCTCCTCCTCCATCTTCTGGAGTGTGGCATTCTTCTCGACCATGGTGGCGGTTGGAGAACCGTAGAAGGCGTCGAAGATATAATTTTCATCGTTTACATATTTGTCTATGACATCAAAGCTGCTTGGCGAACCGAAGACGCGCTCTGTTCCCCAATTGGATCTGTCTCCGCTGCGGTAGGACATAATCCGCTCATAATACCCTTTCTCTTCCGCTGACAAACTGGAAGGATCACCTGCTTCAATTGCTTTTATTGCGTTGTTATGCGCATTTAAATTCTTCTTGGCAGGGTCGGCGGCAATCAAATTGTACAGATACACCGGAACATTATTCTCGCTGATGCCGAATTCCGAATTGGATTCCGCATTCTCGTCATAGCCCTGCATGCCGAAGTTCAGCAGCTTGAAGATCGCTTCCGGATGTTTGCTGTCCTTGCTGACTCCATAGTAAGTGGTAATCGGCATGATACCAATCGGCGTTGCCGGCTTATTGTCGGATGAGAGTATAGGGAGCGCTTTCCATTCGGCGTTCGGATCATTGTCCACATTTTTCTGAATGACCGACAGTGGCGCAGACATGGAGCCATAGAATAACCCTACCTTGCCGGCAGCCACCGATTCGGTTACCTTTGCACGGTCCTTGACACCGAATTCCTGATCAAGCATTCCCGCCGCGTATAAATCCTGAAGCTCTTTCAACGCCGTTTTGACTCCCGGCTGAACACTGCCGTATACCAGCTGGCCGGACGAATCCTTCACCCATTTGCCCGGGTAGACATGATACCCTGAGAAAAATCCCGAAGTTCCAAAATGCGAGTCGGTTAAAAAAGTCTTGGTGAGCGCAAGCCCGAAGGTGTCCGCTTTTCCGTTGCCGTCCGGATCCTTCTGGGTGAAGGCTTCGGCGACCGCCATCGCGTCCTGCATTGTCTTCGGCTCGGAAAGCCCAAGCTTATTCAGCCAATCGGTACGCACATACAGGATCGGCAGACCGTCTACAGCAGAAGAAGTCCGCGGCAGCGCCATCAGTCTTCCGCCAATCTTGGCCGTATTGAAGCTGGCTTCATCCTGAAGCATGATCTTCTTGGATAAAGGTGAAGCGTATTTCTCGAACAGATCGGTCAAATCATACAGCATATCGTTCTCTGCTAAATCAGTAAGCTGCTTATTCTTCAGCCACATGATATCCGGCAAATCCCCGGACGCTATCGAGACGTTCATTTTCTGGTCAAACTGTTCGACCGGCACTGTCCAGTCGTATTTGAGATTGATGCCCAGATCGCTGGCATAAGTACGTGTATAGATATTGTCTTCTATGGTATCGCTATTCTCGTATTTGTAAGTCGATTCCGTATATCTCCAGGCGGTCACGTCAACAGGCGGATCATATTTGGCGTTGATATCAATGGTGGTGCTCTCAGAGTTCGCACTGTTCTTATCGGTTTCCGCCGAGTTGCCGCCTCCGTTGCTGCATGCGGCAAGCATAAGCATTCCCGCCGCGCTGAGAAGCGTCAGGCTTTTGATTTTTTGATTTGTCTTCATTTGAACCTCCCTGATGAATGTACTATTGCTGGGCCCCCGGTACTTTCAATGATAGATGTGTTACCGCTTTCATTCAATATTCATCTGTTTACTTTTGAATCCGCTGTTTACCTACTCAGCACAAGCGAACGGTATTCCTGCGGTGTCATGTTTATGCTCTTGCGGAAGGAGCGGGTGAAGTTGGTAGCTGTTCCATAGCCCACAAGCTCGGCTACCTCCTGAATTTTGATGTCAGGATTGCCCAGCAGCTGCTTGGCTTTATTCATACGCGCACTGCTGATGTATTCGGAAAGATTGATCTCGGTAACCTGCTTGAACAGCCTGGAAAGATAAGAAGGATTAAAGAATACGAGCTCCGCCAGCCGGACCAGTGAAATTTCATCGGGATCATGCAGGTGTTCCAGAATATGCTTCTGAACAATCAGGATCACCGCTGTTGCTCTTCTTTCTTCCTCCTGGCTCTGCAGACTGAACAGCAGCTCGCCAACCTGAATCAGATATCCGAAGGCTTCCTGCCAGGACTCATGTTCACCGGGCTGCATGAGCTTATGCATACCCACCTTTGCCGCCACAGTGTCCACCAGATCCCACCGGTTCATGTACGTCAGAAAGACCAGACCGATGGCATAATACACCTCCATCGCCGGGGTGTAATGCATGCTGTCGACAGCGGCGAAGGTGAAGGCGCACTCCTGCAGGGTCTTCTCAAACTCCTCGCGTTGCCCGTGCTCCAGCTGATCGCGAAGCTGCTCCAGCCGGGAATGGCGGAATGACGGCTTCTTGGCGCCCCATTTCTCCGCCTGCCGCATCTCCTGCCGGATCAGCTGTTTGTCGAGCAGCAGCATTCCGCTGCCCTGTCCAATCCGGTAGTTCATCAGCATCTGCAGGATAGAAAACCGTTCTGCGGCTTGCTCCCAGCTTACCGGACTGTCATCCAGCACGAACGATAGCACCTCGCCCACGGACTCACGGCAGGCCAGCTGAATCAATTCCAGATTCCCCTTGATATAGGTCAGAACCTGATCCCATCCATCTGCCGCAGCATGACCCGGCAAGGGCTGTATTAACCAGATGAGGTCGGATTTCTCATTCACCGTCTCCACATATACGGCATGCGCGGAGATATATTGTCCGGCAATCCGCTTGATCCGGTAGAGCTGGCTGGTTCTATAAGAATACATGGATTTGTTCTGGAAGCTGTTGACTCTGCCGAGCAGAATTAGCACGGACTCATCCGCTCGCAGCGGCAACCCCAGTTCGTCCAGCTGCTGCTGATTGATTTCCCGGATATTCAGCTGCTCGTTCAATATCCCTTTCACATAATCGTTCTGCATCATTTCACGGGTTGTGTACAGCTGTTCCTGAGCCTGCTTCAGAAGCGACTCATTTTTCAGTTCCAGCTCAATCTCCCTGACGGACTGCCCGACCACCTCAATGACCTTTTCATAGCCCTCCGTTTTCAGCAGATAGCTTACACCGTCATACTGAATGGCGGAATAAATATAAGAGAACTCATTATGGCCGGTCAGGAAAATAACTTTGCAGGTCGGCCATTTCTCCCTGATCTTGTCCAGAAGCTGCAAGCCGCTGATGCCCGGCATCCGGATATCGCTAAGGACAATATCAAACCGTGTCCGGTCAAACAGACGGACCGCCTCTTCCCCCGAATAGGCTTTATACACGTCAAGCTCCAAATTCGGCAGGTATCTCAGAACCTCATATAATCCGTCGGCAATAATCTTCTCATCGTCCACAACCAAAAGTCTGAACATGTTATGCCCCCCTCTCCGCAAGCATAATGCGGATCGTTATCTTCAGGCCGCCAAGCCCGCTCTGCTCCAGCAGCAATCCGCTGCCTTCACCAAATTTCAGCCGGATGCGCAGATGAATATTAAGCATTCCGGTAGTTTCCACATCATTGCCAGCCAAGGATTGTCTTAGGCGAATAAGCTGTTCCTCGCTTAACTCGCTGCCGTTGTCTTCCACAATCATTTGCAGCTCATCCGCCAGATGCTGAAACCGGACCCGCAGGATCCCGTTCATTGATCTTTGCTCCAAGCCATGTTTGAACGCGTTTTCAATAAGGGGCTGCAGGATTAGCCTTGGCACCATAAGCTCGCTAAGGGTTGCCGGCAGCTCACCGAATTCAATTTGATTGCGGTTGGAGAAGCGGGTGGACTGGATTTCCGCGTAGACCTTCGCATGCTTCACTTCATCGGCAAGGGTCACTTCCTCCGCATGGCTCCGCGTGATGAACTGAAAATAGACGCCGAGCTGGTTGGTGAATTGCTCCAGATTCTCGTTGTCTCCAAGCCGGGCCATAGTGTTGAGAATAAAAAAGCTGTTATACAAAAAATGGGGATTAATCTGGGACTGCAGCTGTTTAAGCTCCGCCCGGTGTGTCAGAATCTGCTGTTTATAGACCTGGTCAACCAGAGACTCCAGATTCTCCAGCATGCTGTTGAAGCGGGCATAAATGTACCGGAACTCATCGTCAACATCATGATCGATCCGCACAGTGAGATCCTCATGCTCCACCCTGCGGAAGGCTTTGACCAGATGAAGCAGCGGCTTGTGGATGTACTTATAAGCGTAGAGAGAGTACATTACAATAATCATCACAGATAACGCCGCGAGCAGCAGGAACCAGTTCTTGAACTTGTCCAGCGGCGCAAAGACCGCGTTTACCGGAACATATTTGCTCAGCACTGCGTCAAAAAACGGGGAATAGGCATATACCGCCAAATAACGGGCATTCGCGAAGTTCATCGTTCTGACCAGATTCTGTTCTGAATGTTTGGACAAGATATCCGCAATCATGGGATCGGGTCTGACTCCGCCGCTTGTGGAGATCGTATATTCCGGATTGATCAGCATGAGCAGCTCGTCGGATGAGTTCACCAGCTTCTTAAGATTCTCATTCAGCTTGCTTTTGGAAAATTCAACAGACAGGATAAACTGAGGTTTTCTGCTGCCCCCCGGTGAAGTTGTGGGATAGGCTGCACTTATGAAGAGCCTGCCGTTCATATCCCGGAGCTGCGATCCCGTTGAATCCATGGCAAGCTTCAGCCCGTCCATTTCCTCCTGATTAAAGGCAGATACGGTCAAAGCCGAGATCTTTTTCTGAACCGACGGGATGTAAGCGTACACATCAATGATGTAAGTGCTGCTGTTCCGTATCGCATTGAGCCGCTGCTGCAATCTCAGGATGCTTTCCATCCGTTCAATGTTGTTCATAGATTCGGGAATGGAGCCGAGGGCATTCAGATTGTTATCGGTCAGACAATCATACTGCAGCAGCTGGATTCTGCGGAATTCCTGTTCCAGATTGCCAAAATATTGCGATACCTGCGAACTCATGGACCTCGAAATCTCCGACTTCAACGTATGAACGCCCCAGTTATAAATAATCATGCTGAGGATAAAAAGCGGCAGCAGAATGCAAATAAATGATAATATCAGCCTTCGAAACACATTTTTCTTCCATGGAAATTTCCTTATGTTCATTTCGCCCTCCACTCTGGTGCTGTTTTTCTTCACTTTGTTTTTTAACACATCGAAGCTTCAGAAGGCAATGTAAAATAAAAAAAGCTTACTGGAACGTTAGGTGTTTCCTATAAGTCTATCAAGCCTTTTCTAGATACCTTTCACGAAAAAAAGCAAAGGGAGCAACGCCTTCTATGGCGCTCCCTTTGCTTCAACCTGCTGTATAAATACAAATTGATTTACTATAAATCCGGGCTTGGAAGAACCAGTTCATCCAATGAAGTCCGGCTGAACAAATATGCTTAGACTAATTGATTCCCATCATAGGAAAGCGTATCAAAAATATCCTTTAAATTTGTCTTATTTGCTTATCTCATACTCCGTAATCTTCCGGTACATGGTCGATTTCCCTATGCCCAGCATTTTGGCTGCGGTCACAACATTGCCGCTGCAGGTTTGAAGCGCACTACAAATGCTCTCGATCTCTATCTGCTCCATTTTTTTGCCGGACGCCTCCCTTACAGGCTGCTGTGACACTGCCACACTACCGCTGTTGCTGTGCTGTACAGGTGTAATCCTTACGGGGGGCAAATCCAGATGGGTAATGCAAGCGAAGCTACACACATAATAAGCCCGCTGCACGGCATTCTGAAGCTCACGTGCATTTCCCTGCCACTCATAGCTCTGCAAGGCTTCCAGAAAGGAGGGGCTGAACTGCTTGGCCGGGCCGGGATGATCACGGTTGCACTTCGTCAGGAAAAGTCTCGCCAGCGGTGCAATATCCTCCCTGCGTTCCCTTAGCGGTGACAGCTTGATATTGATCACATTCAAGCGGTAATAGAGGTCGCTGCGATAGGATTTCAGGCTTACTTCCTCCACCAAATCGCGGTTGGTGGCCGCTATGACTCTTACATCCAGCGTCCGCTCATGCTTGCCGCCGATTCTGCGGACCTTATGGTTATCCAGAACACGGAGCAGCTTCGCCTGAATTTCCAGCGGCAGTTCCCCGATTTCATCCAGAAAAATAGTTCCCCCGTGCGCCAGCTCGAACTTCCCCGGATTGCCTTCCCGCAGCGCTCCCGTGAAGGAGCCCTTCTCGTAGCCGAACAGTTCGCTCTCCACAAGATCTTTAGGCAGCGCCGCACAGTTAATCGCAATAAAGGGGCCTCCGGCCCGCAGGCTGGCATTATGAATGGATTGGGCAAACAGCTCCTTTCCTGTTCCGCTCTCCCCTTCGATCAGCACAGTACAATTTGTCTTCGCAATTCTCTTGGCAAAAGCAATTTGTCCCTGCATATAGGAATTGTCCGTGATGATTTCCTCGAACCGGTAATTCGCCTTGAAGCCGGCCAATTGATTGACCTCTTTGCGCACCTGCCCGGCTTCCCTGATCGTGAGCGAAGCGCCAAGAATCTTCTCATCGAAGGTGAAGGGATAAATGTTCACCATGCAATCGATCTTGTTGCTGCCGACGGTGAGTGTACAGTCCGCGTAGCTTAAATGCCTCTCACCGGCAAATACACTGTCCAAATCGACCTCTTCCAGCAGTTCTTTGATGCATAAAGCTTCCATCTGTTCCAGGCTGAGCATAAAGATTGAGGCCAGTCTTTCATTAAAATGCCGTACGTGGTATTCGGTATCAATGACAAGCAGCCCGTCCTGCATCGACTGAAATACGGCATGCATCATCTGGCTCGTCTCCAGCATATGCAGCTGCTTCTCGATACTGCTGACCGCCGACACGACAACGCCGAACGTATGGGCATGCACAT
Organism: Paenibacillus sp. FSL H3-0321; assembly: GCF_038002865.1. Lineage (NCBI taxonomy): Bacteria > Bacillati > Bacillota > Bacilli > Caryophanales > Paenibacillaceae > Paenibacillus > Paenibacillus sp. FSL H3-0321. The sequence continues at coordinate 2,030,198 of NZ_JBBODH010000001.1, forward strand.
CTTCGGCCTTGCCCGACAGATCCAGACAGCCAATCACGTTGCCCCGGCTGTCATGAATCGGTGCGGCCGAGCAGGTCCAAGCATGGTGCGTTGTGCAATAATGCTCGCCGCCCAGCACCTGAACTTCATCATTGATAGCCAGTGCAGTGCCGACCGCATTGGTGCCCACACTGAGCTCATCCCACTTAGCCCCTTCCACGAAATTCACCTTGACACATTCCGGTTCAAGCTCCTTATTGAGCATCGTGTGCAGAAGCACCCCGTCCTGATCGGTCAAGACAATTGCGTATACAGTATCCTTAATGATCTGAAAGATACTGTTCATGACCGGCCCTGCAACGGAAAGAAGCTGCTTCTTCTCCAGTAAGCGGGAAGCCAGTTCCTCTTCTGACACCTGCATTCCCTTGCCGCGCATCGGATCGACTCCGGATTGGCGGCATCTTCTCCATGAAGCGGCTATTTCCGGCTTGGTCCCGGCGGCAATCTCCCCGCTGGATATGAAATGTTCCCAGTTCCCAAGCGATTGTGCATAGCTGATTCGCATGTCTACTGCTCCTTTCCGTTGCGTGCAGCATTTAAATCGGATAATCACGTCTGCCCGGGGCGGAGGCAATCCGCATGGATTCCCTATACTTGGCGACCGTCCGGCGGGAGAGGACCGCACCTTGCTCAAGCAGAAGCTCGGCGATTCTGCGGTCGCTATAGGCTGCCCGCTTATCTTCTCCCTCTATAATGTCACGGATGATTCTCTTCAAGGCATCCGGTGTCCAATCGGTATCTTCTCCCGTAATTCCGGAAGGAAAAAAATACTTTAACTCAAAGGTTCCCCATGTACACTGCACATATTTGCCCCGGATCGCCCGGCTCACCGTAGACTCATGAAGATCCAGTTCTTCAGCTATTCTGCCAAGGGTTAAGGGCATCAGATAATCCTGCCCTCTTTCGAAAAAAGGCCGCTGCAGCTTCAAAATTGCGCCAACCACGCTGCATAAAGTCACCTTGCGTTCTTCGATGCATTTCATGATCCAGCTAGCCTGTTCGTTCTTCTCCCGCAGATAGTTGCGTGTTTCTTCGTCTCCGCTCAGGCTGAACAAACGTTGATAGCTTTCGGCAAACGTAATCTGCGGGCACGACAAAGGATGCGGGGCGGCTTCGTACAAGCCGTTCTTCAACACAACGGATACATCCGGCACAATGTACACCGTTGATTCCCCATGATCAAAGGTATTGCCGGGGCGGGGATTCAAGGATTTAATCACATTGCAGGATTCCTTAATACTCTTTAGTGAAGTCTTCAATTCTTTGGCGACACGGACCAACTGATTACTGCCCAACTGCTCAAGATGGCGTTCAATCAGTTTCCGTAATAAGGGCGTCATTCTGCCGGTGTGTTCCAGTTGCAGCACCAGACATTCCTGCAAATTCCTGGCGCCGACTCCGTAAGGCTCCAAGGACTGAACGAATCTCAGTCCGGTTTCGATATCCTGACAGCCGACTCCCAGTCCGGCGGCCGTCTCCTCTACCCGTTCAACAAAATATCCCTTATCATCCAGGCAGCCGATCAGATAGGCCGCAAGAGACCGTTCCGTCTCAGGCAGCGAGAGCAGATTTAATTGCGACAACAGATGATCCTGCAGATTGTGCCGGGGACCGGCCACATATTGCAGCAAATGCTGGGTGCTCTTTCCGCTTCTGACCCTGCTGCCGCCTAATGAATATTGAACCTCAATCAGCGGATTTCCCTCTGACAACCGGTCCACATATTGCCCCAGCTCTTGCAAGTCCATTTGCAGTACCTCAAGGGATTGCCGCAGCCCCGGCGATAAACCCATTCGTTGCTTAGTATCCAAAGCAAGCCTCATTTGCTCACCCCTCGTCGTGTACACGCTTACATTATCTCTCTCTATTATAAATCGCCATAACGTCCAAAAAAGACAAATACGATGAACTTAGTATGACAATCCGCAGGGATATAAGGGATCGGCATAGTCTGTTCATCGTATTTGACATCTCTCTGGTGAATTGAAGGCTATACGTTAAACGTGAAGATGAATGGCCCGGTTATGAACGGCGTGCGCAGCTTCGTGCAACGATTCCGCAACTGTCGGATGGGCATGAATGGTGGTAACGACCTCATCCAGCGTTGCTTCAAGGCGAATAGCCAGCGCCCCTTCCACAATGATGTCCGTTGCCCGCGGTCCCGCAATATGCAGCCCCAGAATTTCATCATTGCCGGCGTCAACAACATACTTCACCAGCCCGTTGCTCTCACCCATGATCATGGATTTGGCATTGGCCTGTAGCGGAAATACCCCGGTCTTCACCTGAAATCCCTGCTGTATGGCCTCTGCCTCCGTCATTCCCACGGATGCCAGTTCGGGCCGTGTGTAGACACAGGCAGGCACTGTTCTGAAATCTATCGGCGATGGCTTACCCATAATCGCTTCCGCAGCAATCACCCCTTCTGCGGAGGCTACATGTGCCAGCATGATTCCTCCGTTGCAATCCCCGATAGCGTAGATGCCCGGTATGCTGGTCTCCATATTCCGGTTGACCTGGATTGCACCGCGTTTAATCTCCACCCCGATGTCCTCCAGTCCCAGGCCCGTAGTCACCGGCCGCCGGCCAATGGACAGCAGCACTTTGTCCGCCTCTATGACATGATGGCCGTTACCGGTGGAAGTGAGTACCCGCAATCCTGCCGCCGTCTGCTCGATTCTCTCCACTTTCGTCTCTGTGTGCATCTCAATGCCGGTGCTTGCGAATTCCTTCCGCAGGCACTGCACAATATCACGGTCCATGACCGCGATCAGTTCGGGCAGCATCTCGATAATCGTAACCTTGCAGCCCAAGCTGCTGTAGACACTGGCGAACTCACAACCGATTACCCCGCCGCCAATAATGCAGAGGCGCTCCGGTACCGCTGGGAGTGATAGCGCTTCATCACTTGTTATGACCCCTTCCAACTCTGCACCGGGAATAGGCACGATCGAGGGCTCTGAGCCGGTAGCGATAATCGCCCGGTCGAAGCCCAGCGTCCGGACACTGCCATCTGCTGCAGTAACTTCCAGTTCGCTGCTACTTGTAAATTTGCCTGAGCCGCTCAGCTTGGCAATCTTGTTTTTTTTGAGCAGTGTCTCGATGCCTCCAGTGTTTATTCTGATGATCTTATCTTTGCGTTTCTGCAACTGGCCCCAGTTCACAGAGACCTCGCCCGCTTCAATACCAAGCTCCTTGGCATCCCGCTTCAGGTGTGTATACAGCTCCGAGGTATGAAGCAGCACCTTGGTGGGTATACAGCCGACATTAAGGCAGGTCCCTCCCAGCGCCTTCTTCTCCACAAGTGTAACTTCCGCACCCAACTGCGCAGCCCTAATTGCGGCCACGTATCCGCCTGGGCCGCCTCCAAGCACAACGATCCTCATTGTTGTCCTCCTAAAAGTTTTGATAGCATAGGCTTTCTTATTTCACTTCGCAAAACTCGCTTCGGAAGCATACACCTAAGTTTTGATAGCATAGGCTTTCTGATTTCACTTCGCAAAACTGACTTCGGAAGCATACGCTTCTCACAGCAGCAGCAGTGCCGGTTTCTCTACATAGGCTTTGATTTTTTGCATAAATTGCGCTGCAACCGTTCCATCCACTGCTCTATGGTCAGCGGTCAGGCTGATGTTCATCAAGGGTCGGATGACAACTTCTCCATTGACTGCGACCGGAGTATTCACTATGGCATTGACGCCTAGAATAGCAACCTCAGGTTGATTGATAATCGGTGTGAAGGACTCCATTCCATACATTCCCAGATTGGTAATGGTAAAGGTGCCTCCCGTCATCTGCTCGGAGGTCAAGCTGTTATTTCTGGCTCCTGCCGCCAGCCGTTTCACTTCCTGCGATATTTCTGCCAGCCCTTTTTGCGCGGGATTCTTGACCACAGGAACAACTAGTCCTTCATCCAGTCCCACGGCTACGCCGATGTTGGCATAATTTCTCATGACAAGCTCGGTTCCCTCAATGGAGCAGTTCAGAAGTGGAAACTCCAGCAGGGACCTGGCTACAATACTGACCAGCAAATCTGTATAAGTAACCTTGAGCGTCTCCTTCAGCTGCTGTCTCAGCGCACCCAGGGCCGTTGTATCCAGCTTCATATTGTAGGTCACAGTCGGAGAAACCGCCTGGCTTTCCAGCATTCGTTTGGCGATGATTTTGCGCATGCTGTTCATCGGCACGCGTTTGACTTCCTGCACGGCGGCCTGTACTGCGGTCTGTACCGCTGTCTGATTGGAGGCTGCTGCGAAGGAGCGGATGTCTTCCTTCATAATTCTCCCTTCTTTATGGAGCCCGGAAAGATCAATTCCAAGCGCCGCCGCTTCCTTAGCCGCCGCCGGAGATATTTTCAATTTATCTACGGATCTGCTGCCGCCTTCTGCGGCATACTTGCGCACATCCCCTTCGGTAATCCTGCCCTGCGGCCCGCTCCCTTTCACCTGGTGCAGATCAACGGACAACAACCCGGCTGTCTTCTTCGCATACGGCGAAGCCTTGATTCTGCCCCCGGCAGCATGAAGCGACGTTTCACTGGAATCTGACGTAGCTGCTCCGGTATCAGCCAGAGCTCCGCCCTGTTCAGGAGCGGGAACTGCCGGCACCCCGCCCCCACTGAGCAGAGCGGAAATATCCTCACTGGCATTGCCTATGACAGCAACCGGCTGGAAAATCTCAACAGTGCCTTCCTCCACAATGATTTTCCGCAGTACACCGCCAACCTTTGCTTCAACTTCATTGGAGATTTTGTCGGTCTCCACATCAAACAGGATTTCCCCTTGGGCCACGGTGTCCCCTTCAGCTTTTCGCCAATTGGAGATTGTCCCCTCGGTCATAGTGAGCCCTAATTTGGGCATAACAATAAGTTCAGCCATTGTACACCTCCGCAAGTTTGCTTACTGACATTTCCTGAGCCTGATCAGAACATGCTCTTGATGCCCTGAATAATATCATCCGTATTTGGCAGCACATAGGCTTCCAGCGCCGGAGAATAAGGAACGGGAGTATTAAGTGCACCGATTCGCACAACAGGAGCATCCAGCTCGTCAAAACACAGCTCGGAGATCATGGCGGACAGTTCACCCCCGAACCCGCCCCGCTTCACTTCTTCGGTTACAACAAGCGCCCGGTGCGTTTTGGCGACTGAGGCGAAGATCGCTTCCTGGTCAAGCGGGTAAAGCGAGCGCAGATCAATAACCTCTGCTTCAATTCCTTCTTTCGCCAAAGCTTTTGCAGCACTAAGCGCATCATCCACTTGCTTGCCATACGTAATAATGGAAACGTCGCTTCCTTCCCGCTTGACACTGGCTACGCCAAAAGGAATCGCGGCAACCTTGTCGTCCACCTCATATTTCTTGGAATACAGAACCTTGCTCTCGATATACACCACCGGATTGTCATCTTCAATCGCGGTCAGCATCATCCCCCAGGCATCCTGAGCGCTGGAAGGATAGACCACCTTAAGTCCAGGAACATGCGTCACCCAGGCCTCCAGTGATCCGGAGTGCTGTGCCCCCGCACTGATTCCACCACCTGCCGGTAGCCGCAGTACGAGCGGCACGGAGATTTTGCCGCCGAACATGTATCGCATCTTCGCAGCCTGATTCACCAGTCCGTCCATGCCGAAGGTCAGAAAGTCAATGAACATCAGCTCGGCAACAGGTCTCAGCCCTGTTGCTGCTGCCCCTACGGAAGCCCCAACAATAATTCCTTCGGAAATCGGGGTATCCCGTACCCGCTCTTCACCGAATTGCTCCCAGAGCCCCTTCGTTACCCCGAAGGTTCCTCCGTACGGCCCGACATCCTCCCCAAGCAATACCACATTCGGGTCCTCCAGCATTTTGCTGCGCATACCTTCACGGATTCCTTCACCATAGGTCATTTTTCTCATCTGCTGCGCGCCTCCTCAACGATATCGGAATAAATACCTTGAACCGAAGATTCCAGAGCCGGATAATCGCTGGCAAAAGCGAAATCAAGCGCCTCCTGAATCTCCCCGTCAACCTCATCCTCGATCTGCTTCAACTCGTCTGCCGTCATTAGCTTGTGCTCCATAAGGTAATCCTCAAATCTGGGAATCGGGTCCTTTAGCAGCCAGGCCTCTACTTCTTCCTTCGGTCGGTATGCTCCCGGATCACCTTCGAAGTGTCCATGCTGTCTGTATGTTTTGAATTCCAGCAAGGTAGGACCTTCACCATCTCTCGCCCGCTGTACCGCCTCTTGCACATGTTCATACACCGTAACCACATCGTTGCCGTCGGCCGTAAGGGAAGGCATGCAATAGCCCTCGGCACGTTTGGCAATATCCTTGATCGTCTGATGTCTGGCCTGGCTGACCGATATCCCATACAGATTGTTCTCACATATAAAAATTACTGGCAGCTTCCATAAACTCGCTAAATTCATCGCTTCATGAAATGTGCTCTGATTCGTGGAAGCATCTCCGAAAAAGCACACGCTAACCTGATCGCTTCCTCTATAATGAGCGCTCCAAGCCGCCCCGGTTGCAATCAGATGGCCTGCACCAACAATTCCATTGGCGCCCAAAATGCCCAGCTCCGCATCTGCAATATGCATAGAACCGCCTTTGCCTTTACAGTATCCGGTTTCTTTGCCGAACAGCTCTGCCATCATATATTTCAGATTCCCGCCCTTGGCCACGATATGTCCATGCCCCCGGTGGGTACTCGTAATATAATCGTCATCCCGCAGATTGGCGCATGCCCCGACGGCTATTGCTTCTTCCCCGATGTACAGATGAACAAAGCCCGGTATTTTCCCTTCAGCAAAAAAGGTGGATGCAGTCTTTTCAAATTTCCGGATACTCAACATCTTCCGGTACATCCCGCTAAGCAATTCTTTTGAAATATGCAAGTGAATCCCTCCTCTTGATTTGGCCTTCACCTATATACAGAGCAAATTTCGTGCCAACTTTGCAGGATTCACTAATTTTATTTTTTCCAGGCCGGTTTCCTTGAATTATAGCTGTCAGATGGGATATCCGGTCGAGTGAACGGCGGCAGCAAAAAAACACTCATTCCCAAAAAGGGAAAAGAGTGTTTGAGATTTTCCCATTATGGGAAAGTTCCCGAATTGGGAATATGGATGAGTTAGCCAAAAGCTTCCGCTTATAACGTTCTAGCAGCATAATGTTCCATTACAAAATCACGAAAGGTCCTGGAATCTCTCTTGTACCATGCACTCCATGATAAGATCTGCTGATTCTTCAATAGATGTGCTGGTAACGTCAATAACCGGGCAGCGCAGACTTTTCATCAAAGCCTCGGCCTCGTTATATTCCTCCAGTACCTGAAGCTCGGATACATAGCTGGCACCCGCTCCGAGTCCAAGCATACGCAGGCGTTCTGTACGTATTTTGATCAGGGCCTCTATATCCATCGTTAGGGCAAAAAGCCTGTGTTTACGGATTTGCCACAGCTCCATAGGAGGTTTGACTCCTGGAACCAGCGGCCAGTTGGCAACCTTGTACCCCTTGTAGGCCATATACATACTAAGAGGAGTCTTCGAGGTGCGGGATACTCCGATTAACACAATGTCCGCCAGCAGCAGCCCGCGCGGGTCGCGTCCGTCATCGTACTTCACCGCGAACTCGATGGCCTCAATCCGGCGGTAATAATCTGCATTCATGTCATACAGCAATCCAGGCTTCATCAAGGGTTCAAGCTTAAAGGTGCTTTTGATGGTTTCCATCATGGGACCCATGATGTCTACTATATCTACACTCCATTCGGTACCTTCCCTTTGAATGGCTTCGCGCAGACCCGGCTGGACGAGCGTGTAGGCGATGAATGACTGCTCTGTATGTGCCAGCTGCACCAGTTCGGCAATTTCCTGCTCAGAATTTATCCGCTTGAAGCGGCGCACAGCAGGATTGCCAAGATCAAATTGCTGCATCGCCGCCCGGACCACCCGATCCGCCGTTTCACAGGCCGAGTCGGAGCAGATAAAGATCTGCCGCTGCTTGAACATGTCTTTCCCCTCCGTCACCGGGCTCACTCGATTGGAAGGATTACCGCTTCCGCCTTCTTGTTCGCCGCCTCATCCCGCGCGGCAATTACCGCTTGCGCTGCTGCCATCCGGGCATACGGTATCCGGTAAGGCGAACAGCTCACATAATCAAGCCCCGTTTGCTGGCAGAAAAAGATTGAGCTTTGATCTCCGCCATGCTCTCCGCACAGCCCTGTTTTGAGAAAGGATTTTTTCTCCTTCCCTCTGGCAACGGCCCACTCAATGAGTTTCCCCACACCCTCCTGATCCAGCATCTGAAAAGGATTCCCGGATAGAATATTTCTGTCCAGATAGCTGTTCAGAAATTTACCTTCGGCATCGTCGCGGCTGTAACCGAACGTCATCTGTGTCAAATCATTGGTGCCGAAGGAGAAGAAATCCGCATGCTCGGCAATCTTGTCGGCCATAACAGCCGCCCGTGGCACTTCAATCATTGTGCCCACCCGGTAGGAAATCGACTTGAACGCTTCTCCGAGAACCTCTGATGCCACTTTATCCACCAGCGCCCGCAGCTCCTTTAGCTCACGCGGGTCTCCTACCAGCGGGATCATAATTTCCGGCCGTACTTCAATTCCATTGTGTGCGGTAGTTTTGGCAGCCCGAAAAACTGCCTCGATCTGCATATCATAGATTTCCGGGAATTGGATGCCAAGCCGGCAGCCGCGCAGGCCCAGCATTGGATTTTTTTCCTGCAGACTGCGGATTTTGGCGATCATCCGCTTCAGGCGCTTCTGCTCTTCCAAACCTCCGCCTGTCAGTTGTAATCTCCGCAGCTGTTCTCCGAGCTGCTCCAGATTGGGCAAAAATTCATGGAGTGGCGGGTCCAGCAGCCGGATGGTCATCGGCAGCCCATTCATCGCCTTGAACATATCCTCGAAATCGGACTGCTGCATGGGAAGGATGCGTTCAAGCAGGCTCAGCCTCTCCTCCCGGCTGTCGGCAAGGATCATGGACTGCACTGTGGGCAGCCGGGTGCCCGTGAAGAACATATGCTCCGTCCGGCATAGCCCTATACCCTCAGCTCCCAGCTCCCGTGAGATGCGGGCATCCTGCGGGGTATCTGCATTTGCGTAAATCTTCAGTTCCCTGATCTCATCAGCCAGACCCAGCAGCTTCAGCAGCTCGGGAGTCATCTCCGGATCGCTCAGCGGCACATCCCCGGCATATACACGGCCGGAAGTGCCGTCAATAGAGAGGACATCTCCTTCTTTCAGAATGTGATCACCCAAATAAATGATCCGCTCCTCCGCATCTATAGACAGCTGATCGCATCCGCAAACGCAGGGCTTGCCCATGCCTCTTGCCACAACAGCCGCATGGCTGGTCATTCCTCCCTGGGCGGTAAGCACACCTTCAGCGGCGAGAATGCCATGAATATCCTCAGGCGATGTTTCTGCGCTGACGAGCATAACTCGGCTTCCGTTCTGCTTCCATGCCTCTGCCGTTTCTGCATCCAGCGCGATCATCCCGGATGCTCCACCAGGCGACGCTGGAAGTCCGATAGCCAAGGGCTTCAGCTCCTCAAGCGGAGCGACGGAACGGTGCAACAGCTGGTCCAGATGGCCCGCATCAATCCGGCAGACGGCTTCTTCCTTTGTGATCTCGCCCGCTTCGTACAGATCAACGGCAATTTTCACTGCCGCCTGGGCTGTACGCTTGCCGCTGCGGGTCTGAAGCAGGTACAGTGTCCGATTTTCAATTGTAAATTCGATATCCTGCATATCCCTGTAGTGCGCCTCCAGGCCGGATGCCAAGGCGGCAAGATGATCGTAGACCTCAGGCATGCCTTCCCGCAGCTCCGCCAGCCTGCGGGGTGTCCGGAGACCGGCCACCACATCTTCACCCTGGGCATTAATCAGGTACTCGCCATACAGTTCTTTGGCTCCGGTGGACGGGTTACGCGTGAACAGAACGCCAGTCCCAGAGTCCTCTCCTTTGTTGCCAAAGACCATCGCCTGCACATTCACTGCAGTTCCCTGATCATGTGGAATGGAGTAAAGCCTGCGGTAGACTTTGGCCCGCGCATTATTCCAACTGCGGAACACCGCCCGGACAGCCATATTCAGCTGCTGGTAGACATCCTGGGGGAAGTCGATTCCGCTGTGCTCCTTAACCAGCAGCTGGTAGACACCGGTTAATTGCTTCCATTCCCCGGCGGTTATCTCCCCGTCGCTCTCACGGCCTGCATGGATCTTAAGGTTCTCCAATTGCTGACTGAACAGTAGGGAGGGGATGCCGAGCACGATCTCGCCGAACATCGCGATGAGCCGGCGGTAGCAGTCATAGGCAAAACTTTCACTTGCAGTCTGCCGGGCCAGCCCCAGAACGGTTTCATCATTCAGGCCCAGGTTCAGGATCGTGTCCATCATACCCGGCATGGATGTGACCGAACCGGAGCGGACGGATACCATAAGCGGCTGATTGGCGTCACCGAACCGGCTGTCCTTCACTTTTTCCAAGGTGGAAATTGCCCTTCTGATCTCGGACTGCAGTTCACCGGACAATTGCCCCCCTTGCTTGTAATAGCTTTTGCAAGCATCCGTAGTGATCGTAAATCCCGGCGGAATGGGCAGCCCCAGTGCTGTCATCTCAGCCAGGTTCCCGCCCTTTCCTCCCAAGAGTTTGACCATAGAGGCATTTCCTTCTTCAAACAGGTAGACCTGCTTCTCTGTAATTTGTTCAGCCGACATCTTTGTATTTCCTCCTCTACAGCAGCTCTTATTATTGCCGGAATACGTTTCTATTCAGAAATCAGTTCACACCCGTGAGCAGATTTTTTCTGGCTGCGCCGCTTTTGAACGCTGCCTGGGCAACGGCCATGCGGATTCTTTCAACCACCCGCGGATCAAAGGCATCCGGAATGATATATTTCTCATGAAGCTCGGACGGATCAATAACCGAGGAAATCGCCTCTGCTGCCGCCAGCTTCATTTCATCATTAATATCCATGGCTTCACAATCCAGCGCGCCTCTGAAAATACCGGGAAAGCACAATACATTGTTAATCTGGTTCGGATAGTCGGAGCGGCCTGTCGCCATTACTCTTACATGCGGCGCAGCGATAGCGGGATCAATTTCCGGGGTTGGATTCGCCATGGCGAACACGATCGGATCTTTGGCCATATTCAACACATCATCCAGTTTCAGCACTCCCGGTGCAGAAACCCCGATAAAGACATCCGCGCCTTTGATTACATCCGACAGCCCGCCGGTTTCGAGGCCCGGATTCGTGATTTGGGCAAATTCGCTCCAATGGGTCCGGTTATAGGTCTCAAGCCGGTTAATGGCACCCTCCCGGTCTACTCCGATCAGGTTCACGGCCCCTGCGTGCAGCAGCATTTTGGAAACGGAGATGCCTGCTGCACCTACGCCGTTCACCACGATTTTGACATCCTTGATATTTTTGCCGCATACCTTTAGCGCGTTCAGCAATCCGGCAAGCACTACGATGGCCGTACCGTGCTGGTCATCATGAAATACCGGGATATCCAGCTCATTTCTCAGTCTCTCTTCGATCTCAAAGCAGCGGGGAGAGGAAATATCTTCAAGATTAATGCCTCCGAATGTAGGGGCGAGCGCCTTCACAATAGCGATTATTTCTTCCGTATCTTTAGTATCGAGGCAGATTGGCACGGCGTCGACATTCGCGAACTGCTTGAACAGTGCCGCTTTTCCTTCCATTACCGGCATGGCCGCTTTCGGCCCAATATCCCCGAGGCCCAGCACAGCGGTTCCATCAGATATGACAGCCACGGTGTTTTTCTTCGTTGTCAATTCATAGGCCTGAGCCTGATCCTGTGCGATCGCCTGACAGACCTTTGCCACACCCGGCGTATATACTTTGGACAAGTCGTCTTTGGTCCGGATCGGATTTTTCAAGGTTGTTTCGAGCTTTCCGCCTTTGTGCAGAAGCATGATTTCTTCCAATAATTCCACAATATCTCCTCCGCTCAACTGGTTTACCGCTTTTTCAATCCATTTCTGATCCTCCGGCTGCTCTACGGAAATTACGACATCGGCAGCGGTCAGGTCCGTGCGAAGCTCCTTCAGCTCTGCATTTAGCACAGTGCCTTTATAGTTCTCGGCGATGCTCACCAGGTTCGCAAGATAATCGCTGTTGCTGCGGTACTGGACACGAAGCGTAAACACATGAGATTTTCCGCTAAGTTGATTCATACTAATCGCCTCCTGCATGATGTTTTGCCATGACTTGCGTTAATCAGCCACCCCATACCGAGATGAGCAGCGTTGCTGCAACAACCGTGATCGCTCCTCCGATACGTGTGGAAATCTGAGCGAACGGCATCAGTTCCATACGCCCGGATGCTGACAGAATCGCCACATCGCCCGTTCCGCCGAGACCGCCGCGGCAGCCGGTTACTATCGCCGCTTCCACGGGGTACATATTAACCCATTTGCCGATAAAATAGCCGGTGAGAATCATCGCGGCGATAACGGTAGCGCAGACGATAATATAAGGAATCGAGATCAGGGCAGCCACATCCTCCAGCGGAATGTACAACATGCCAAGTCCCACCATGAGAGGCCAAGTTAATGTCCCGGAGACAAATTTGTAGAGCTGATAAGCGCCTTGCTCAATTTTAGCCGGCAGCAGCTTCAATACTTTCAGCAGCGCTGCTGCAAAGATCATCAGGATCGGACCCGGGATGCCGATGAATGGCGACAGCAAGTGTCCGGTAATAAATAATCCGCAGGCGAAGAGCAGTCCGGCGCCCATCAGCAGGAAGTCGGGTTTTTCACTATCATAGGTGCTTCCGCCCAGCTTCTGGCCGTCTTTCGATTTCACCAGAACGCCATTGCCGGTAATTGACGGATTTTTATCGGCCATTTTCTTGAGCAGCCCCGCTCCGATAATTGCGAACACATTGCCGATAACCGCCGCCGGAATCATTTGGGCCACATAGGAACCGGATTCGCCGCCGAGAATCTGCGAGAATGCGATGGACAGCGGGAGGATTCCTTCACCGACACCGCCGCCTATAATGGGCACGATAATGTAGAACAAGGTACGGTGCGCGCTGTAGCCGAGCAGCATGCCCACGCCCAGACCCGCGCCTACCGCAACAATGGTTCCGGCCATCATCGGGATAAAGATGCGGATGAAGCCGCTGATTAATGTAGTGCGGTTCATTCCGGTAATACTTCCAGCTACCAGAATTGAAATATACAGATAGAGAAAGTTCGACGTCTTCATCAGCGTGTTGACCGATTCGGTAACCGAAGGGTCGAGCACATTCCAGAACACCAGGAACGACGGAATCATTAGCGAAAGGATTGCAGGGCCTCCGATATTTTTCAGAACCGGAAGCTTGAAACCAAGATCACTGAGCAGTACGCCCAAGACGATAATTACCGCAAATCCGCCGATCATATCGTTTGGCAGTTCGCCGAGTACAGATGCCGCAAATATGATGAGTGCAAATACCACATACAGCGGAAGCGGAATGACACCCACCTTTAAATGCGTGACCCGCTGTGCAAAGCCTTTTTTTCCTTGCTTCAGTACATGCTGCTCATCCGGTACTGCAAGTGGCGGTTGAATTGCTTTTTGCATGTTATCCTTACCTCCTTAACTCTTTTACAAATTCATCATAGCTGCTTTGAAAGCGCTTTTGTTTTTGTGTAAATAATGAAGAGGTTTTGTAAATTATTAAAGTAAGCGCTATCAAAAAATACAGATGTGAATAAGGGGGTAAAGAAAAAGCCCCCGCTGCGATTTCGCAGCAGGAGCTTCCAATCCTGTTAAATGTATTGGGTAACCAGCGTTCTGCCATTGGGGGCGATCCTGTATTTCTGTACCGGCCTGCCCACACTTCCGTAGACCAGATCCATTTCCAGCACACCCATCTCCGTCAGCCCGACCAAATACTTACCGGCAGAAACCCTGGAAATTCCTGACATCACCGAAATATCCTCCGCAGAAAAATACTCCAAATCGCAGGTCTCTACCGCTCTCCAGATGGTCTGCAGTGTCTGACGCGTGAATCCCTTGGCCAGCTCCTGTGAAGCCGCCCGCTCCTGCTTGAATCTGGACAGCTTGTCCAGCTCAGACTGGTTCAGACGTTCCTGTGTGCGGAACAACCGGTTCTGCTCCTTGTATCCGTTCAGCGCTGCACGGAATCTGGAAAATTCAAACGGCTTAATCAAATAGTCCACAGCTCCGTTTTGCAGAGCCTCCTGGATGCTTCCCTTGTCGCTGGCCGCCGAAATAACGATGACATCAATCCTTAATCCTCTCCGCCGAATCTCGGACAGCAGCTCCAGCCCGTTGCTCTCTTTCATGTAAATATCCAGCAGAATCAGGTCATAGGAATTCTCCCTCAGCATGTCCAGCACCTCCTCTGCAGAGCTGGCCCAGCCTTCGGCACAGAATCCTTCAACCTGCTGCAAGTAAAATTTATTCATCTCCGAAACCATCGGATCATCTTCAACAATAAGTACCTTTATCATAGTTAGTTATCATCACTCTTCGCAATATAGGGTAACTGCACAATAAACTTGGTTCCTTCACCTTCACGGCTTTCCCAATGAATCGTTCCGCCCAGCTTGGCCACGCTCCGGTGCACCAGATACAACCCGATGCCCCGGTCCTTGCCTTTGGTGGAATAGCCCTGTTCATACAGGTGATCTCCGTTTACGATGGAAATACCTGTACCATTGTCGACAACCTTGAGTGTAAGCCGGCTGTCCTCATGCCGGAATCCAATCTCTATCAGCTTGTTGCCTGCACCTTGCACAGCCTCCAGGGCATTATCCAGCAGGTTGCCGGCTATAGTGACCAGTTCCCGGGATACTTCGTGATTGGCAGACTCGGGCAGCATACCGTCGTCCAGAATGACCAAACGCACATCCGCCTCCCTGATCCGGCTGAGCTTTCCCAGCAGAAATCCGACCATAACCGGGTCTTTGACCAGTCTGACCACGGAGTCCGCCTCTGTCTGGATACTAAGCACAATATCCGTCAGATATTCTTCCAGCCGGTCGTAGCTGCGCATATTGGTCAGCCCCATGATCACGTGCAGCTTGTTCATAAATTCATGAGTCTGGGCACGCAGCGCCTCCGCATACAGAGATATCCCCGAAAGCCTCTCCATCAGAAGACTGATTTCGGTCTTATCCCGAAAAGTGGCGATGGCTCCTTCGATGATTCCGTTCACCCTTACCGGAACCACATTCACCAGCAGCGTGATGCCGCTCTGCTCCACTTCCTTATCCTGCAAAGGCTCGCCATTATTCAGCACTTTCTCCATCCGCAGGAGGGGCCAGAATTGATCCACCTGCCTGTTGACCGGGTCCTGGCTCATGCCGACGCTGCCCATCAGCCTTCGCGCCTCTGCATTAACCAAGGTGATGCGGGACTCTTTGTCTACTGCCAAAATCCCTTCCTTGGTGGATTGAAGCATGGCGCTCCGCTCCTCCAGCAATTTGGCGATTTCCCCTGGCTCCATACCAAACATCATCCGCTTTATTTTGCGTGCCAGCAGCACAGCCCCGGCGATGCCCATAAGTCCGCCAACCAGTATCCCCGAGTAGATGATCCACTGATTCTGCTTTACAGCTGAGTGGACGCTGCCAAGTGAAATCCCCACGGCCACTGCACCGATCAGCTTGTGATCTGGTCCGAGTATAGGTGAAAACGCTCTCACAGAATAGCCCAGTGAACCTTGGGCAATGGAGATTTTCTCCTTACCGTGCAATGCATCCGTCTCATCCCCTCCCATGAAATGCTTGCCGATCAAAGCAGCATCGGGATGGGAACGGCGAATCCCCTGCATGTTCATAACAACAACAAACTGGACGTTATTAATGGCGCTGATTTCGGTTGCGTAATCCTGAATGCTGCCAGAATCCGAATTTTCCAGCAGACCGTTAATAACAACTGGTGTGCGCGAAACGGTGCGGGCAATGGTTATAGCCTTGTTCTCCAGCGATTCCTGGGCTTGCCGGGAGAACTTCATGCCAAACATCACATACACAATCAGCAGGACGAGGGCGACGATCAGGCAGATCATCAGGGTGATTGTTGTCTGAAGGCGCAATCTCATTTTCCCAATTCTCACAGTGTTCCACCTTCAAGAAATTTTTCTAGATTATAACGCAAAAGTTCTGAAAGCGCGATACTCCCTCTTCTTAAATCTTTTAGAATCATCTTTACTAGATGAATATTCTCAAAGAATATCCACACAAAGTGAGCTGGCTGCTTCACAGTGACCAGGGCAGCGTATATACATCAGGCCTATCACGCTGCAAAAAGAGAAAAGGCATTACCATGAGCATGTTCCGTAAAGGAACACCCCGCTGATAATGCCCCTATCCTAATCGTTTCATTCCACACTAAAGTCTGAAACGTTCTACCCCGAGGATCTCAGCAGTCGCCAATGGATTTCCGGCGACTGGCAGCTTAAACTTGCAAGGTGTTTTGACCCCTGTCTCACAAACGGGGTGCAGTCCCAAAAGCTTAGATCACTACGGTCATATTATTTACTTGAAGGGCTTAATCTATGGATCTGTCTTTTCACTTTACTCACATATGCTCCGATAACAACATCTTGCGAAAGATCCATTAGCCTGCCATTTATCGTTACATTCTCAAACCTCACGTTCTCTACCCTGTGGGTTTCATCATAGCCTGCTATTTGGGATGGATTAGTGCAACTGCCGGAATAGCATATATTTCGGAACAGAATATTCCGGATGATCTTACCGGGAGCTGGATTGTATTTGAGGTTCTGAAGCACTCTCAGGTTAAACAACTCTCCGAGTTCAAAAGGTTCAATGCGTATATCCTCGTAAGTAACATTCTGTACCGTGTTATTGTCACCCGCATTGATCGCCAGACATCCCCAATAGTCCGGCTGAGGCTCGTGATGTTCAAGAATATCGATATCGTGGAATAGAATATCTTCAATCACATCCCCATTGCCTTCATGGTTGCCGTGCGTCCCGATATTGGCCGGATGGGCTACATCCGCCCAAAGAATCGAACGGGTAACGGCAACTCTGCGGGTATCGCCCTGGTAATCACCGCGCGAAGCATAGATGGCGATACAATCATCCGAGGTGCGGAGAAATACACTGTCGATCTTCACATCCGAGCAAGCCATCATATCTATGCCGTCAGACCAGCCGCGGGCACTGAAGGTTTTGATATTCCGGATGTCGATTCGCTCTGATTGTCCCAGCAGAACCGTATAATGGGGCGGATCAATAACCGTAATGCCTTCAATGGAGATGTTCCGGGAATAGCTGATCTCCACGCCGCGGTAATAGGTCGTCTTCTCGAAATCCGACATAAACAGAACCCCTCTGCCGCGAATCTGCACATCATGGACATGACTGCAAATAAAACCGCCATAGATTACAGCGCCGCCCGCGACATAAATCAACGTATTGGAGGGTACTTCAAGCCGGGCTGGATCCAAGCGGTGAATGCCAGGTGCAAAATAAACCACCTTGGGTTTCTCAGCTGCAGGCAAACTAGCCAGGATCTCCTGGATTTCTGCTGTGACATGGGTTCCCGCTTCCAGAGTAAGCACTTCCGGACCGGCGATAGCCGGGATATTCTCATCCATTGGATTGGCGAAAATATGCAGGTTATGGAACCTTTCCCCGTCCGCTTCCAAGGATAGCTGCCGCGGGCCATCCAGCCGGAGTAGCATCACATTCCTTTCGCATTCACAGTTTATATCCGCCGATAGAGGACGAATAACAGCTTCCTTAACGATTCCGTCATTCTTCACAATCTCCAGTTCTACCGGCCCGGAACAATCAAACGAGACCATGGAGGCATTGCGCACTTCATGCATATCGACCTTCACATTGTGGCAGAACAAGGGCTGCCATTCCCCCTGCGGCCTGCGGACCTTCACCGAGAAATCCGGGTTTCCAGCGGCACCTTCCGGCACCGGATATACTACCAGCTCTGTATTTGCTTCCTGCATGATGTTAGACTCCCTCCGGCATAGTGAGGAGACCGGCTTAGAAGCGGGCACGTTCTCCGTGTACCGCTTAAGCCGGTCTTCCGTTTCTCACACTAAGTTCATTTTACTTGCTGCGTTCCTCATAAATCTTTTGTGCTTCATCAAGTTCCGTCTGGCCGCCGGAATTGAGCCACTGGGACCGGAAATCATCAAAGTCTTTATCCGTATTGGATTCGCCGGAGATCGCCTTGATATAATACTGCGCCTGAAGTGTATTCAGGATGGCCTCATACTGCGCTTTCGTTGTCATCACCGTTGACTGCATCAGATCGGTCAGGACCGTTAGCCCCTCCACATTCGTCAGTTTTTCCTTGTAAGCAAGCTTTTCCGGGGAATAGTGGTGCTTCATCATCGAATTGACCTTGCCGCCAAAAGGATTGTAGAAGCCGGTACCTAACTCACCCATTAATTCCGTTCCCGTTGCCGCTTCTGTAATTACCGCCAGATCACCTTCCAGATTATAAGAGTTTCCTTTTTCTCCAAAGGCTGTGGTCAGATAACCTTCATCATCGCTAGTGACATATTCAAGAATCTGCAAAATTCTGATCCGTTTGGCTTCATCCTTCTCAAGCTGTGCGCCGAATAACAGTGGCGGCTGCAATGCTCCGTTTGCCATGGCATATTTCTTGCCATCCGGACCGGTGAACGGGACCCCTGGAACCAGTTCAATGCCCTTATCCTTAGAGACCAGGCCAAAGTAACCGTCGTCATATAAATGATGCCACATTCCTGTCTCGATAAGGCCGGTGCGCAGGCTGATAAATTTGGTTTGAATTTCGCCGTTGCCGTCGGTAATAAACTCGGGATCGATAATCCCTGCTTTATACCATTTATTCAGCAGCTTCAACGCATTGCGCGCTTCCTCCGTAACCGCACCATAGGTCACTTTGCCATCGGCATCCAGCTTAAACTGGTAAGGAGCTACACCGTAAGCCGCGAACACTGTATTGAACAGCTGTGCCTGGGCATCCTTACCGCGTCCTGTTAGGCCATACGTGTCTTTTTTGCCGTTGCCGTCGGGATCATTATTCGTGAATTTGGTCAGAACATCTTCAAGCTCCGTAAGATCCTTGGGCGGCTCGCTGTATCCGACGGCCTTCAGCCAATGCCCGTTGAAGGCGGGAACAAAGCCCGTTGCACCTTCACCCCATACCTTTGGTACACCCCAGTTTTTCCCGTTGTAAGTACCAGGGTCCCAGGCGTTGGGATCAACGCTCTCCACATCCGCCGTATATTTAGGCATGTATTGCTTAATCTCCTCTTTGGAAATGCTGGCAAGGATGCCCTGATCCGCCCATTGCACCATATCGCCGACAGTTCCGTCCACCGATATAATGTCGGGGATTTCACCGGAGGCCAGCATTACGTTAAATTGTTCTTTCCAGGTTGCTGTCTCAAAGGTAACATTTTTAAACTTGACATTAAATTTCTGCTCCAGAAACCTCTGGACATAATTGTTGTCCGCTTTCGGTTTGTTCCAGTTGTTGGCGAGCGTAATTTCAATCGGTGCTTCTTTACCGGCATTTGCGGCTTCTCCGGCATTGTTTTCTTTAGCCGCCTTATTGTTCCCATTGCTGCTGCAACCGCTCACAATCAGCGATACTGACATGGCCAGCCCCAGCATACCGGTGACAAGCTTCTTTTTATTCATTTCTAATAGCCTCCCTTTTGATCGTTAGCAATTTTATAATTTCATCAAACTGCCGTGAAAGGCAGCTTGAGCAAACACCGGTTAACCTTTAAGCGATCCCACCATGGTTCCTTTGACAAAATACTTTTGCAGGAACGGATAGACAATAATGATCGGCAGCGCCGTGAACATCAGGGTAGCCGCTTTAATCGGCTCTGCATAACCCAGTTCAGAGCCCTTAACATCGTTCGCAAACAGGGAGAGATTCTCTCCCGTGATAACCACCCGTCTCAGGAAGGTCTGCAGCACCTGCTTGGAGGGGTCCTGTATGTAGAGAACCGCGTCAAACCAGGCGTTCCAATGTCCCACCGCCGACCATAGCGACAATGTTGCAATGACGGGCAGCGATAACGGAAGTACAAGCTGAAACAGAATGCGCAGATCATTGGCTCCATCAATTTTAGCCGAATCCTCAAGCTCGTCGGGAATCTCCTGAAAGAAATTGCGCAGAATGAGCATGGAGAAGGTACTGATGAGACCGGGAATAATATAGACCAGGCGCGAATCCAGCAGTCCCAGGGACTTGATCAGGAAATACGAAGGAATCATCCCTCCGCTGAAAAACATCGTGAACACAATTATCATTGTGTACACATTGCGGTGCGGCAAGTATTTACGGGAGAGCGGGTAAGCACCAAATGACATGAACAGGATGGAACAAATGGTGCCAACTACGGTACGAAAAAGTGTGTTTCCGAACCCCGTCCAGATATCCGGATTGCCCAGCACTTTCTCCCAGGCGAATAATGAGACCTTCTGCGGGTACAAATGGATTCCCAGTCTCAAAGCTTCCGCCGGTGTGCTGAACGAAATGGAGAGCATATGGACGAACGGATACAACATGACGATACATAAGATGATCATAAAAGTAATTAAACAGGCCTGAAAAAGGGTACTACCCCAACTATGTTTCACTGCTTTATCCTCCTATCCGGTTTTTCCGTTTAAAAGATGCCTTGCTGTCCCAGCTTTTTAGAAATAAAGTTCGTAGTCAGCACCAGAGCAAAAGCGATCACATTCTTGAACAAGCCGACCGCCGTCGTCAGGCTGAACTGGAAGTTCTGCAAGCCAACCCTGTAAACATAGGTGTCAAGAATATCTGCCACACTATAGGTCGCAGGTGAATAGAGGTTAAGAATCTGATCAAATCCGGCATCCAGCACACTGCCAATCCGCAGAATAAACATCAGGATAATGACCGGTAAAATCGTCGGAAGAGTAATGCTGAGGGTCTGCCTCCAGCGGCTAGCTCCGTCCATGACGGCAGCTTCGTACATTTCGGGCTGTATTCCGGCGAGCGCGGCCAAATAAATGATCGTCCCCCAGCCCACTTCTTTCCATATCCCCGAGGTTACCAGCGTGAAGCGGAAATAATTAGGATTGCCCAGGAAATAAACCGGCTCTAGTCCCACAAGCTGCAGCAGGTAATTCACCACACCGCTCGACGGGGACAGCAAGGTGATCAGAATTCCCGAGAGAATGACCCAGGAAAAAAAGTGCGGCAGATACGTCAGCGACTGCGCAACCCTTTTGAAGGTGCTTGAGCGGATCTCGTTGATCAGCAGCGCGAGTATAATCGGTGCGGGAAAGCCGAAGGCAATATGCAGAAAACTGATCGTAACCGTATTCTTCAAAATCCGCAGAAAATCAGGGGACTGAAAGAACAGGAACTCGAAATGCTTGAGGCCGGCCCACGGGCTGCCCCAGATGCCATCCATAATCCTAAAATCCTTAAAAGCCAGTTGAATACCGTACATCGGGGCGTAGGCAAACACTGCGTACCAAATCATCACTGGAGCGAGCAGCAGAAACAGGTATCTGCATTTTTTGTACTCTCTCCAGGTTGCTGCAATTCTCGACGGCCGGGCATGGTACAATTTCTTCCCTCCGTCAATTTCCGGACGATTCACCGGGTTCATGTTGACTGCTCCTTTCCAAAATCCAAAATCCCTCAAACCACATTCCCATCTTAGGGTCCTGAAAGCGCTTTTTCCATTGCAACTTCATTCGAATCCTTATAAAATCTTTCATTTCTGCCCTTAAAGGCATAAAAAAAGGCCGTTGACTGGATAGCATAACCAAATGCTCCAACCAACAGCCCTATCATCATCCTGTTTTTCCTTATCGTTTTCTTGCTATTCGTTCTCTAAATACAAGCTATCGAGGGCCGCCAGCTGCGAGTTCCGGTATTGGACGGGCGTGACACCAAAACGCGTCTTAAATTTGCTGTGAAAATACTGGGGATTACGATATCCGACCTGCGAGGCGATCGCCGACACCGAAAGACGCGGCTGGCAACGCAGCAGATCCGCAGCTTTTTCCAGACGCAGCCGGGTTACATACTCTGTAAAAGACTCCTTTGTCCCCTCACTGAACAGTGTGGAAATATAAGCTGGAGCAAGCGATACTTCCTTTGAAAGAATCTGCAGGGATAAATCCTCGTGTAAATGGTCTTCAATGTAATTTTTCAGAGTACGGATCAGATCGGTATGCGCATGGTTGCCCGAATATTTCAGATGCTCGGTAATCTGCATGGACAGCACCCGTATCCCTTCAACCGTACCGGCGAGCGTGTCTTTCTTTAATTCATCAAAGATATTCGAGTGCGGCAGAAAGTGCTGCAGCTTAAGCTCAATAACGGATTGATACAACTGCATAATCAGCTGAAGCAAGGCCAGTTCCACCGCCTCAATCTGCAGCTTGCTTTCCCGGAGAGTCTGCAGAAAATGATCAAGGAAGCTGTTCACGCTATCCTCGTCTCCCGCCTGCAGCGCATTTTTGAAATGATCGTAAGGAAACAGATAAGGCGCCGTATTCAGCTCAACGATACTGGAATAGGCAACAATGGAATCCTTCCCGTATAAAAAATGATATCGGTCCGCCTGTTTAGCCATCTGGTAGGAATCGGCGATTTCCTCCGGGTTGTTCACTATCGTACCGATGGCTGCCCCGAAGCTTGACGCTTGCTCTGAAGACTTAGTTTGCTGCAAATCGGCCAACATAACCCTTTCCGGTTCCGGCTCAGCCCGCGGAATATAATAAATAATAGCCGCTTCCTGCTCATTCAAGGCGACAACTACGCTAGGCAAGGAGTGGTCCATCCGCTCATAATGGTCCTTAAACTCTTCACTGCCCTCTTCAAGGTTATTCAGATAAACTGTGCAATAGCTGTAATCCGGCCTGATGAATGACTCTACCTCCATTTCCAGGTTTACCCCTAGCAGCAGATTTTTCAAATCATTTTTTCTGGCCTGTGTTTCCAGATTCACTATTTTCTCTTCCAACAAATTAAAGGTGCTGCCAATAAACGCATATTCATTGCCCCATAACGTGACAGAACCCGGTGACTGCAACCCTTTAATCTGCATTACCAGTTTTTTCACCGGAATATACAATTGCTTGGAGAAAAAGAATGACATCAAAAGACCAAACAGCACGACCGCCCCGCAGCTGATGAAAAGGCTTTCCTTCAACTGTTCGGAAGAAAGTACAAAAGAATTCATCGGGCGGTACATCGCATATGTCCAGTCATGCGCCGAATGGGCCGGCTCCAGATACGAAAGGACGGCTTTGCCTTCTGACTCCTCGGTGATCTGTTTGCCGTTCCGCCTGTTTTGAATCGTTTCCTTCAGCAATCCGCCTAAAGCTTCATCATACTCCCCCGTATGAAGAACGGCCTGCCCGGAAGGGCTAAAGATATACAGCCGGTCAGCCGCAGAGCTGAGCATTTGGGCTGCCGCCGTCTGAAGATACTCCATGCCTACATCGATAAAAAAGTATCCCATGGTCGGCACACCCGGTGTCTCATAAGGCAGTTTAATCACGTAGGTCATGACCTGACTTCCATCCGCCAATGTCCGGAACAGCCATTCTTTAGGCTTCACCCTGTTCAGCTTTAAGATAAACGCCGCTTCCTCCGAATTCTCAGTCTTCATATAAAATTGACTGGAATCCACCACATAATTATTGGCCGGGAAATAAACGGTGACATTGCTGAGCCCTTCATTTTCGATCCTGTAAAAATCAAGATCCTGCCGGAAGGAAGCAATACGGCTCAAATTCCCCTCCCAGCTCTTGTTGAGTAGCAGATTCAAATTGAAATTTTCCTGGATAAACCGGATGGAGAGCGCTTTGTTTTGCAGATTATCTTCGTATTTCTTAAGTACTGTCTGTTCGATATAATCCTTGGCGGAATTCAGCCGGTTCTGATTGTCTTTAACAATCTCATCCTCCATGATTCCATTGGTTTGGGTATACCAATACCCTCCCATGATGCCAATCAGAACAACAGACAGGATCGTATAAGACATGATAAACCGTATGAAAATGGTTTTTTTATATTCGGGCATATACATCATCCCCCCTCTTTGTCTCACTCATCGCTTTACATTTTCCATTATAAATGCGATTCCGGTGCTGTATAGCTTGCAGGTATTGAACTGTTCTTACGGCTTAACCTATCAAAATCATCCTCCGAACACCAGTGTAAAATCATTAAATTCATTCCGTTTTCTTTAAAACACCAAGTAGAAATGGCTTCGCCGTCCTCAAAAGGACGGTATCCGTTTCAGCGAGAAATAGAAGGATAATTTATAGCGTGAAGCATATAAATTTTTATATTTTAAAAAAAGTCCCGCAGCTACGCTATGAACTGTGACCGTATTTGTGGAAAGTTTAAAAAAGAAGACCTTTAAGAAGCGGTTAATAGGTGACTCCTGAATTCATCGGGAGTCATTTTTTTTAATGCCCATTGATATCGCTCGGAGTTATAGTAGGCGATATAGTCATCCACCCTTGTTCGTAATTCCACGAGAGTCATACATGACTTGTACTCCAAATCATCCTTCATATGGCCAAAGAAGCTCTCGATGGCGGCGTTATCCCAGCAGTTTCCTTTCCGTGACATGGACTGTGTAAACCCAGCTTTGTGTACGAGAAGGCGGAATCTAGGATGAGTATAGTGCATTCCTTGATCCGAGTGTAACAGAGCTTCTGGATGAATATTGCCATCCAGTCGTTCAAGTAGTTTCTCCAGTGTTCGTTCTACAATTGGCATGGCCAATGACGAAGAGAGGTAGTGAGCTAGAATCTGTCTCGTAGCCCCGTCTTTCACCACGGATAAATAAGCACATTGTCCATCGCCATAATGCATATAGGTAATATCCGTCAGTAGCACTTTCTCGGGCTCTCTTTGGTCAAACTGACGCTTGAGTAAGTTGGGACACGTTTGGTGCTCTTGTGTGGCTTTTGCCATCTTCCGATAGGGATTGGCTTGCCGGATCGTAGCAATGAGCTTATATTTTCGCATTAATCTTCGAATTTTCTTATGATTCATGATGATACCGTTCTCCCGTTCCAGCCTCATCTTCACGACCAATGCTCCTGCTCTACCATTTAAAGCATCATAGTGTTTCTTGATGAGGAAAGCGTCACGCTCGTCCGCTTCCTCTCGCAACTGTCTGGCTTCCTCAACAGCTTGCCAACGGTAATATCCGCTTAAGCTCACACTGGCTAGCCTGCACAAATAACGCGTCACTCGCTGCAAACCGTGCTTACGTATCGTTTGGTTAATAATTTCAAAGCGCTCGGAGGGTGTCAATGTTCCCTCTGCATCTTCTGCTTTTCGAGCGCCTCTAGCTTTTTTAAAAAATCGTTCTCCATCTCCAAAAGCTTGATTCGTGCCTCTGCACGTTTGAACTTTTCCTCGATAGAAAGTTCTCCAGCTGGTCGTCTGCCCGGGGATCCCTTTCCTCGTTGTTCCTCTAGTAATCCAGCATCTCCCAGAGCATTGTACGTATTACGCCAACGGGTTAGGCAATGCTTAGGCTTCTTGCGACCGATAATATCTACGTCAAATCCCGCACTAAGGAAGATTTCCATTGGAGTTTGACCCTCCTTATAGGCCTTAACCGCAGCCAACTTAAACGTTGACGAATAGGTGATACTCTTTTCCGTCACGTTCTCTACATTTGGATTGTTCTCTAGTAGTTTAATCTCTTTTTCGTTGAATATTTTTGAGCTTCCTCTTGTTTTATTATTCATGAAGGCTTCCTCCGCTATTTCGCTATTTCGATTAAAACACAAATGACCCATAAGAGGGTCACTTTTTTCAAAGTTTCCATCTTACGGGTCACAGTTCAGCTAATAGCCCGGGACCTTCTTTAATTTTGTCTCTCGTTGATCTAAACCAGATTCCAGAACATTGCCGTATTCGCTGCTGTAATCATGGTGAACAGAATCGTGTTCAAGAAGGAGGCCAGCCACACATTGTTAGTTTTCTCAAAAATCTTCCGGGCATATACAGCAGCTATTACGAGAAGCGGCACCATAGCGAACAACAGAATACCGTTTAAGGATTGCCCTGGATACAGCGCAACACCCGTAATGAAATCTTTGCCATATTGAGCGGCCATCCAAAGAATAAGTCCGCCCACATTCAGAATAATGGATAGCAGATACCCCCTTTTTTGCCCTCTTGTATTGGCATTTAGTGCAACAACACTGACAAAGTAGTAAATAAAGAAAAATGGCATATACCGAAGCCCCGTGATCAAATGCTCGATTTCAAAGGTACGTACAGCAAAGGTCCAAAAACGGAAATCTGTGCCAGCTACTGCCTGCACGGCGAACAGCAGCAGGTAACCGACAAACACAGCAGCAATGGCAGTGCACAAGCTGGCGATGATGGTAATAGAGTTCAGATGGATACCATAGCTGCTGAATTTCGTACCCGCCTGCTTTTTCGAGAAATAGTAGAACGCACAGGTTATAAAAGCAATAATGAGACCGGAGACAAGTGCCCAATATCCAATCTGGTTTGTTGTAGGTTCGTTAAAGTAAGAACTGGTCGAGAGAATACGAGCCGATTTCTCAAAGACGATCCACATAACAAGCGAAATTACCGCCAGCAACGCACTTCCTATGCCTATGTTTTTCATTTTGGCGCGGGCATCCGGGTTCGCCTTCTGGCTATTGGCCAGAATAAAGCCTGCGGCAGCTGCAATCAAACAAATGACCAGCAGGATCATGGAAATTACACTCAGAACATTCAGTCCATCCGCTTGCTTATCCATTAACGTAGGGAACAATATGGCCGGAAACAACGTCGAGAACACAATGGCTGCCCAATAGGCGATTCTCTGCATCCCGGTTGAAGGCGCGCCTACGGTGGTTGTGGAAGCCGTGGCCGAACGCTTCAGGAATGGAACCTTCAACAGTAAGCTGATCAAGGGAACCAGAAGTAGAAAGAAGCCCACTAATGCTATCCCATTGCCCGCTTCTTTCACCCACCAGATTTGATTGCCTGAACCAAGGCCGGCGTTTGTCTGGTTGGGTGAGGTCACACCTTTAAAGGCATGAGCATAAAAATCAATAAAGTTGGCGGTTGCAGTTTTGGAAAAATGGTTCCACGGGTGAGTCTGGCTAGGTGTAAATAAGATATGCTCACCGCTCTGCGCTGGACGAACGACCTTATCTTCAAGCTTCAATTCTCCAGATTCTACAGTGTAGAACTTTCCCGTCTCTGCAGCCGGATTGTCCGCGGCAAGTCCAAGGAACCCTTTGCCCGAGATCGTTGCCGCAAAATCCTTTTCCGTAACGGTCCCCTGTACTTTCTTCTCTGTGGCACTCTTTTCATCATCCGACTTATTGAAGAAGAACTCATCATATTTACCCGCAATCATGCCTACTGTCCGGCTGCCAAAAGCAGCTTGAATCTGATCCTGAGGAGCAACCGCAGAGGCGTAAGAGAAATCGGCGCCCGCAGAAATCCCGGCATAAATCATGCGCTGTCCGGTCTGTAACGAGGTCAGTTCATCCATGTACATAGCTACCAATGAGGAAAATCCGCCCATCGAATGGCCGCTGACCGCGACATATGCGTTACCTTTATCATCTTTTTTGGTGTAATCCTGTTCAAAAATGTACTTGGATGCGTCAAATTGGGAATAAACCCAGAAGGTGCCGAATAAGTCCTTCACGGGGATGTCACTTTCCCAGCGCGAATCACCATGATCATACATATCAAGCGCCAGGACAATATAACCCCGTCTGGACATTTCGATCGCCGGAGCATCCTGCATTTCTTTGGTATTCAAATAGCCATGTGTCGTTATGATTACCGGTCTGGGATCCTCTGCACCGGCCCCATCGGGTGTATAGAGCAGCCCGGAAAGTGTGCCGTGATCCGCCTTGAATTTAATTTCTTTCACGTTCACCGAGTAAAATGAAGTGTTAAACGTATTGGCGATCAGACTGCCAAGAATGATCAGACTCAAGGCTAAGGCCAGCAAGCCCTGTGGTTTTTTTAATTGCGAAACCATTTTACTCATTATAGATAGCTCCTTTGTCTTGAACTTATGGGGTTACATCATCACAGACCCCTGAATGTAAGCGTTATCAATATTCGCAATAGGTATAGCAGCGCTAAGAGATCTAACGCTGATACCTTTTGAGAATGTAATCTTTTTATTTCAATTGATCCGAAAGCTCCTTAAAAATAACCCCAAGCGCATAGGCACCCGCATCCGGATATCCAATACTTCTTTCGCCAACAGTGCCTGCGCGTCCCATACGTGCCACAATAGCTTCTGTCTTTTTGGCTCCTTCAATGGCTGCATCGGCACCCTTCACAAAAGCGGTTTTGAAATCATCTCCGGCCTGACTGCTCTTCGACCAGGAATCTGCACAAGGCACAAGAGCGTCGATCAAGGTTTTGTCCCCCACCACGGCTCCACGCCCGAATGAACGTTCACCGACTGTTTGTATGCCTTGTACAGCGGCCTGCATCATGTCAGCAAATTCAGAAACACTTATTTCTGTTTTCGCACCAACAGCCTTACCCGCTGAACGGAATGCAGAACCCCAGATCGGCCCGGAAGCCCCTCCGCAATATTCCATAATAACCAGTGAACAAGCATTCAGAAAGCTCCCAATGTCCGCTTGGCTATGTGTCAGAATATCTTTCCACTCCCGCTTCAACTGCCGGAATCCTTTGGCAATACTCATCCCGAAATCGCCATCACCGGCATGTGAATCCAGTTCACAGAACGGAACTTCATTTCTAATAATGATTTCGCTCATCTTGTCTAACAGATAGACGAAATTATCGAGTGTAAAGGTATCGCCATTGATCTTGGCATATGCTTCAGGTGTTTCTGTCTCAAAGGATACGGATGATTCTGTGAGATTGTCCTGGGCAATATCAACATACGGAACGCTTTCCGTAGGCCCTGAAACTTTGAAGGCAGGGGTATCGCTTTCCTTGAATAAGAGCATTTTCAGTTCTTCGTCCAATTTCAGAAGAGTGATGGAGGCTCCGGCCATATCAATGCTTGTCATATAGTTTCCGACGAAGGTTTTACAAATCTTAATATTTTTCTTCTCTGCTAATTCCCGGGTCACGGCGTTATTTAACAGATACAGCTCCAGCAGCGGAGTTCCCCCAAACCCGTTAACGAGTAGTGCAATCTCGGAAGAAGCTTCGCCCCCGATCTTTAAATCCGCTAAAAGTGCCTCCACCATACGTTTTGCCAGACTATCGGCAGTTGCGATTTTATCGCGGCGGATTCCCGGCTCCCCATGAATGCCGACGCCATATTCCAGCTCATCCTCAGCAATTTCGAAGGTGGGGGTTCCCTTGGCAGGAACCGTACATGAGGTTAATCCGAAACCGATGCTGCGAACATTTGCAGCCGCTTTCTCCGCAGCGGCTTTCACCTGCGCCAGACTCCAGCCCTCTTCTGCCGCCGCCCCGGCAATTTTATGCACCAGTACAGTTCCGGCAACTCCCCGGCGTCCTACCGTATATAAACTGTCCTGTACCGAAATATCATCATCTACCCGGACATAATCTACTTCGATTCCGTCTTCTTCAGCCAAAAAAGCTGCGTTCTTGAAGTTCATCATGTCACCGCTGTAATTCTTTATAATCATCAAGGTACCCTTATTGCTGGCGGTTGCCTGAATGGCCTGATACACCTGAATCTGGGACGGGGAGGCGAAAATATCTCCGCACACCGCTGCATCCAGCATGCCTTTCCCCACATACCCTGCATGGGCAGGCTCATGTCCGCTGCCGCCGCCACTAATCAGGCTGACCTTGTTTTCATTGATTTCTTTTTTCTTAATGATTTTATACTTCCTCACAAATTCAAGCTCCGGATGGGCCATGGCAATGCCATTGCACATTTCAATGACCGTGTTCTCCGGCTGATTGATGATCTTCTTCATGGATTAGGCCTCCCGGGCTGTTTTGTAATTTTGGCCAATTCTGTCTGCCGCGGCAATCGCAGCTGCAACTTCCTTTACAGTGATAGGGAATGGCATCGCATGAATGGATTCTTCAGGGATGCAGGCTTTTTCAGCGACTTGAAGCAGTTCCTCAGCCGTAATATGATCTACGCCGATATCCGCCAGGCACACTGGCAGCCCTACCTCCAGACAAAAATCCAGAACCTGGTGCAATTCTTCCGTCGGGGCATTCTCCAGCACCAGTTGGGCAAGTGTGCCGAAGGCAACCTTTTCCCCGTGATAGTAGGAATGTGTTCCTTCCAGAATGGTTAAACCATCATGGATCGCGTGTGCGCCGCCCAAGCCTGCGCTTTCAAAA
The DNA here is from genome assembly GCF_038002865.1 of Paenibacillus sp. FSL H3-0321. Taxonomy (NCBI): domain Bacteria; kingdom Bacillati; phylum Bacillota; class Bacilli; order Caryophanales; family Paenibacillaceae; genus Paenibacillus; species Paenibacillus sp. FSL H3-0321. The sequence goes on from NZ_JBBODH010000001.1 coordinate 2,060,568, forward strand.
CCAAGCCCCGACAACAAAATATTAGTCTCCACGATATTCTCCAGCGCCTGTGTAACCACATTACTATCACTGGCTATCTTCGCTTTCGCCCCGTCTTTAAGCAGCATTTCATAACATAGGGTTGCGAGAGCGAGCGCTGCGTTCGTGCCTACAGCAGGGGCACAGTGGCCTTCTCTTGAGCCCATGGGCAGACTGGCGTTCACTCTCGAATAAGACTTGGAAGTCGCTCTTGCTTCAAAATAGGTGGACAAAGCGTCCCCCATCCCTGCCACAAGAAAGCGTGTAGGCGCATTGGCTATCACCGTTGTATCTACCAAAACAACACTTGGACTTTGCTTGAAATAGGCATAATCATCAAAAGCACCCTCCGGTGTATACAGCACGGCTGAATGGCTGGTAGGTGCATCGGTAGCGGCAATCGTCGGGCAAATGATCAGAGCTTCCCCCTGGGCCACGCATTTGGCCGCATCAATCGCTTTGCCTCCGCCCAGGCCGATTGTGCAGGTACAGCCCTTTTCTGTCGCAATAGCCTGCAATCTGGCGACTTCCTGACGTGAGCACTCTCCCTTAAAACCGCTTTCAACAAAGGTGATGTTAAACTTCTTAGACGTAGCATCGAGCTTATCCTTTACCCGTTTCACATCATCCGGATGGGCAATCAACAAAGCGGAGGAACCAAATGAAGTTACAAAGTAGCCAAGATTTAATAACTCGTCTTCACCTTGAACATATTTAGTTGGACTAATGAATGCTTTTCTCATGAATCTAACGCCTCCTGTTTTTTATAACAAATTTTATTAATTAATTAGAGTATAAAGCAGGATATTGATCTTGATAGTGGAATATCATAACCAATAATTATAATTCTTAATCGTAATTATTTGCACTGTGCAGTAACAATGGTATCCTCTTGCCATAGAGAAGGTCCTTATTATACGATTTTAAATCGAGGGGTGATTTTTTTGATGCAAGAGTCCTTAAATATAAGCAAATTTTTGGATCTCAAAAAATGGAAGCGGCTTCAGGATTCCTTGGCTACCGTTACCAAGCTGGCTATTTTGACGGTTGATTACAAGGGAATCCCTGTGACCAGCCACAGCAGCTGCCAGGCTTTCTGTCAGAATGTGCGGAAGGATCCGGAGCTCCTTCCGTTTTGCCAGAAGTGTGATTCCCGCGGCGGGCTTGAAGCGGTCCGGTTAAATGCACCTTACGTTTATCTATGCCACTTTAATATTATAGATATTGCAATTCCGATCACTGTGGATGATAAATACCTGGGTGCTGTGATGGCGGGGCAGGTCAAGCTTTCCGATCCTGAGAACGGTACAGATCTGGAGCAAATTGTATCTTCGCCAAACAAATCATCACATCTGCTCAAAGGGAATCAATTGAAGGCATACTACGATGATATACCAACGATGACCTATGAAGAAGTCGTGAAAATATCCAACATGCTATTTCTCCTGTGCAACTATATTATCGAAGAGGCACTCAACAAAAACCTGCTGGTCGAAATGTTCGAGAAGGCTGCCGGAAACGATGAAGCCCTAAACCTCTCCACTATTCTGCCCGGCTACACCATAAAAAATATTGAGTCGATCAAAAAAGAAATGACCAATGCCATCGCGGATGCCTACCTTAAAAACACATCCAGTGATATGAGTATTTGTACAAATCCGATCTTTAAACCCGCCTGGGATTATATTTACAATAACAAAAGTGAAAATATAACATTAAGTCATATGGCTGAGCTATGTCACATCAGTCCCAGCTATTTCAGCAGACTTTTTGCGAAGGAAACGGGAGAAAACTTCACCACTTATTTGGCAAGGCTAAAGGTGAAATGGGCGAAGCAGCTGCTCGAAGTGACCGATATGCCCGTTTCTCAAATCAGTGATGAGCTGGGCTTCAATGAACCGGGTTATTTCATTAAAATCTTCAAAAAATTCGAAGAGGTCACACCCGCTCTTTATCGTAAAGGTTATCGGGAAAATCAAGGTGTCAGCTAAATACAACGGTGGTGTCCCAAATGCCGTGAAACGGATGCTTGAGACACCCATCGTTTTTTGAGCAGGATCAACGTAAGCACTTGGGTGGACGCTCCGCGAACGGACCGTTGTTCCAATCGCTGTTGTCCCCAGATTTTTTTTGATTCTCCTTAGCGGTGAAAATCCGGGGACAAAGGCGACCGCTGCCGCTTTTCCGCGGGTCAGTCCGTCCTCTCCGCTGTTTGAGCAGAAAAAGTTTCTGCAATCTTTTAAAAACGCAAAAAATCGCCCACGCAGCGGTAAATCGACTGGACGAAGCCATCTTCGACTCTGCCTCCCGGGCGGCCGCTGTAACAGCTACCACCAAACCAGTTTACTTTGGCTTACTGTCTACACCAAAGCAGGACAGATACTCGCTGTTTACAGCCACATTGAAAAGGCAAGACGGTTGGCTTTTGCTTGCCCATAACATGCAGAAGCAAGCCGCAATGGAGCAAAAACGAAGAGCAGCGATTCCCCAATTACAGGAGAATCGCTGCTCTGTTTTTTAGAAAGAAGAAGATTGGACCTGGTCATAGAAAATCGACTTTTGGGACACCTCCATATAGAATGAACTTAATAACTAGACAAAAGGGAAAAGTGGCGGAGGGGAATTTTGGAACTGTAGGAGCGGTAGCGTCCGCCTTTAGGTTTGGATTTCTACCGCGATTCGCGGTTATTTCAGGAAATCCAAACCTAACAGCGGCCGGAAGTCCAAACATTCTCTGTAGTCACGGCCAATCCCAAAACAGAAGAATTATAAGTTCAATCTATATAGTACTTACATTCCCACAGCTGAAGATATCGCGGCAAAGACTGCAGCCACCAGCCACAAGATTGGAAACAGCTTAAGGATGACTTTGAGCCACTGCCCAAAATTGATCCGGGCGATTGCCAGACCTGCCAATAATACTCCACCTGTTGGCGAAATCAGATTGGTCAACCCATTGCCAAATTGATAAGCCGTTACTACCGCTTCACGGTTGACACCGACCAGATCGCCCAATGGGGCAAGCACGGGCATCGTTAACGCAGCCTCACCGGAGGAAGAGGGAACCAGGAACGTGATAATATTATGGACGACCAGCATGATGGTAGTGAACAAATAGTTCGGCAGACCTTTAAGCAGGTTAGCCAGCGCATTCAGGATCGTATCGATAATCATGCCGTTCTCAGCAACGACGAGAATTCCCCGGGCCAGCCCGATAATGACTGCCGCATAGATGAATTCGCCACAGCCCTTTACAAAGTTCTCAGCGATTTCCTTCTGATTCATCTTGGTGACCACACCCGAGAAAATACCAAGTACGAAGAAAAGGGCACCGATCTCGGTCATATACCAGCCCTGGGTCATAATTCCCCACACAATCAACCCCAAGGTAACGATAAAGCCGCCAATGATGAGTTTATCCCGATGGGTAAAGCTCACCTCTATACCTGAGTTCTCTTTAATAAAGTGTTGGCGGTTTAAAATGTCATTCTGGAATACAGGAGATTTCTCCGGATTTTTCTTCACCCGCTGCGCATACCACATGGTAAAACCGATCGATATCGCAGTGAATACAATCCATTCAATAAATCTCAGCCATAGCTGTGGATTACCTTGCACTCCCGCTACACCTTGGGCAATCAATACCGAAAACGGATTAACGGTGGAGCCGACATAACCAATCTGTGTTCCAAGAAAAAGGATGAGGATGGCCGTAATGGAGTCAAAACCAAGTGCAAACATTAAAGGAATAAAAATGGCGTAAAGAGGTATTATTTCTTCACTCATTCCAAACGTGGAACCTCCAAGGCTGAAAATGACCATCGCTATCGGAATCAGCAATATCCCTTTTTGTTTGAGCCGTCCGGCCAAGGCCATCAGCGCCCGGTCAATCGCTCCAGTCTGCAAAATAATCCCGAAGGCTCCGCCCACAATAAGTACGAAGGCAACTACGTCAGCGGCATTGATTATGCCTTCCATAGGTGCACTGGCGATTTGTGCAAGGCCCTGCCGCAAATCTCCCTCTTCACTGACTTTCGCTACAGAATGATAGGTTCCCGGGATAATAGTTGTCTTGGCAGAACCATCTACAATGACTTCCTGCCGGTCAAATTGACCGCTCGGGACAACCCAAGTCAAACCGGCAATAGCAATTATGATCAAGAAAATCAATGTATAACTATGAGGCAGAGACCATTTTATTTTACGTTTAGAGGTTTCCATTCTATCCCTCATTCCTAGAAGCGTCGTAGGTGATTTTTCCGGCAGCGATAGTTAATACGACATGTGCGTCTCTGATATCGGCAGCTGTTGTATCCAGAAGATTGCGGTCAAATACAGCAATATCGGCATATTTCCCCGCTTCTAAAGTTCCCGTGCTCTCTTCCATACCACAGTGTCTGGCCCCGTTAAGGGTCCATGCCTTTAAGACTTCAGACACTGGCATTCCCTGTTCAACATTCCAGCCTTCAGGTGGTGAGCCGTCAGGAAACAACCGGAAAGTGGCCGCGTAGATCGAATCAGGAACACTAGTGAGGAACAAAGGTAAATCAGTGCCAATCGTTATGGGGATGTTCGCATCCAGCATGGACCGGTAATCATAGAACCGGCTTTCATTCGCTTTTCCAGCCACAGCCGCCATATAAGCATCTTCATAGGAGGGATTTAACAGCAGGATCTGGGCATACACCTCGGCGAAAATCCCGTTTTCCCCCATCCGTTTTAAATCATCGGGGTGAGGGTATTCCAAATCACTAATAGAATGTTTAACCGGATGATCCCCCTGGTTTTGCTGGCAAGTTTCGAGCATATCTACCGCCCTGCGAATTGCTGCATCCCCTTCAGCCGTAAGACAGCACTTAATTCCATGCCTGTCTGCTTCAAATACTGCAGCTTCAATTACGTCATAGTCAACCGGCTGCAAAGTAGTTACTCCTGGCAGATCTGCGTAAGGCTCCAGCATATCTCCTGTATGATCAGCGACAACACCGTCTATCATCAGCTTGAATCCCTGAAAGCGGAGAACCTCCCCTTGATAGCGATCTTTATATTGAATTCCGGCGGGAATATCAATCGGCTGCAGCACAGGTTCCAGCGCAAAATGAAACCGCAGCGGCAATTCCCCGGCAGCTTCCAGTTCTTCAAGAACCGGCAATAAACCGCTGTGCTGGTCAAAGCCTATATCTTTTATGGAGGTTACACCCCGCTTGGCAAGCATCCGGGTGAAATCCAGAAACTCTTTTTTGACTAATTCCCGATCCTGCATCATCTCATACAGCAAACTGGCACGCGCCTCGGCACTGCAATGATCGGGGGTGAACTGATATTTATCCTGGGCGATTTGGTTCATCCAGCAATAATTTTTCGTCCGATTCATGGCAATGACAGCCCTTTGAGGAAAAGCTTTATCTAATATACTTTGCTCTGGAAGCTTTCCCCATAACTCCCGGCTCCAACCGTAAGCGTATACATTTCGATCAGCAGGTTGTTGTTCCGCTTCTTCTATAAGCAATTGCAAGGCATCTTCTATAGAGGCTGCATTTGTCAGATCCACACCACGATGCAAGGACATATAACCGGTAAAAAACACATGATTATCATGCACACCAGGCATAATCAAAGCATCCCTCAGATGATGAACAATCGTCTTCGGTCCGATCCAGGCTTCTGCCTCTGCCGGATCGCCGACCGCGGCAATCCGTTCCCCTTGCAGGGCGATGAATCCAGGCGAGGCATCCTCCTCTTTTCCTGTAAACACGGCACTAGACATTAGTACTCTTTCTGCAAAACCATGTTCAGCTGCTCCCATGATCTCTCCGCCTTAGTTCAAATTTATAATACGACTTATAACGTTATACTATAGCTACTGCTTCTCCATCATTGGAAGAAACAGTAGCTTTTACGTATTTGAAATTCCAGCTGACTCTGACTTTAATGAATCACAAAGTAAATTGGTAACGGTCACCAATAATGAACTGCTTCCCTACATGAACCGGCTTACTATACTGGTCGTAAATAATGGTGTTCATGTAAAACAGAGGCTGGCCGATCGGAACTTCCAGTAATTTCGCCTGAGGTTCGTCCGCCAAGACAATTTGTAATATCGTCTCTCCCGGCTGGTTCGGATCAATATTGTATTCGCTGCGCAGCAGCTCATATATCGAGCCTTCAAGATTAGCCTCCATCAAGAAAGCGAACCGGTCAAACGGATAATAGTTATTTTCCAGCATCAGCGGTTGTTCGCCGGCATATCTCTGGCGCTGAATATACAGCACAGATTCACCTGGCTGGATTTGCAGCCGCTCTGCGGTATCTGAATCGGCTTTCAGCTTTTTTCTCTCCGTGACTATGCTATGCGATGAAACTCCATTCGCTTTGCAGGCAGCCGTAAAACTGATGATATGCTCAATCTTCCGGCCGATCTTGGGCCTATTCACAAAGGTGCCCTTGCCCTGCCGCTTCGTCAAATATCCGTCTCTCACCAATTCTTCTATCGCTTTGCGCACAGTAATCCGGCTCACATTATAGGTTTCGGCCAGCTCAATTTCAGTAGGTATTTTATCCCCTTGATTAAAGCTGCCGTTGGCGATTGCGGATTGAACCGCATTTTTCAATTGAATGTATAATGGCTCAGCGTTTTCTGCATTTAACATAGTTTACCCTCACTTGTTATATAACGTTATATCACTCTTTCCTTAGAGTAACAAACGATCCTCTTTTTCACAAGCAAAGATAAGTGTGCGCCTTAATAATGGGCTCCGAATCCAAATGAACCCTCTACCAGACAGCTCTTGGCAGCTAATCGTGAGCCTTCCTTCATTGCGGCTTGAATATCTCTGTCCTTAAGCATGCTTAGTAAAAAAGCCGTAATATAGGAATCCCCCGCTCCCATCGTGTCCACAGCATGGATGAACTCCGGCGATTGATAATAAAAGGCTGTTCCATCATAGGCGATAGACCGGTCTCCGCCGCGTGTTGCAACTAATACCTGCCCCTCTCTCTTGCGTTTGGAACGGATGTAACTTTGGGTCGCTTCATCCGTCATGTGACTGCAGGAAAAGAAGGCAAAATCGGCATTACCGATATAACGTTCTACTTGCTCTTCCTCAAAGTCATCGGAAAAATCAAAGGAAAGAGGAATCTTCAGCTCATTCAGCTCAGCAAGCAGATGCCCGGTGTGGCTGTAAAGCCCCGTATGGACAATATCGAACCCGCGGATGTATTCCTTATCATCTTCACTAAGTTCTATGGGATGAAGTCGGGTAACCCCGCCTTCGTTGCTGCCGAGAAAGACTCTTTCCCCGTTCTCCAGCGTTACACGTGCACATCCATTTTCACCGCTGTGATGTCTGCAGCGCGAGGTATCTATCTCCAGCTGTTGCAATGTATTCTCCACCAGCCTTGCCTCAGCATCATCACCGAACACGCCGAGGAAGGCCGCATCCGCACCCTCTCCTTTGGCGAAAACACTGAAATTGAGTGCATTGCCACCGGGGTACATCATACGCAGATGCACATACTTGTCGACCACATTATCGCCAATTCCTAATACTCTCATGGTTTACACTCCCGTTCAGTAGGCTACTTTCCCCATATAACGGCGGGTTTCCAGCGGATGATTTCTTATTTCGGCCAGAGCCTCGCGGTAGACGCAGATAATACTGTAGAACAATACCGGATTAAAGAATTCCACGACTTCATCGGCAATAACACCTAAGCCAAGCTCCTTAGCATCAATCACTTCGACTTTTTCAGCATATTGATTCAGGAAGGTGCGTGCGCGTTCATCCAACTCACGGGTGCGGCCTTCATTAATCATTAAGATGAATGGAGTTTCTTTGTCGGTCACTTCGAAGGGACCATGGAAGAATTCGCCGGAGTGGATAGCCGCTGCATGAAGCCACTGCATTTCCATCAAAGAGCAGATCGCAAATCCATAAGCATGACCATACGAAGCTCCGCTTGTCAGGATATAATATAACTCTTCGTTGCGGTACTTTTCGGCAAATACACGGGCTCGTGGAGCAACCTGCTTTTTACCCTGGTTAATAATACCGTTAATGGTTTGCAAGCCTTTTTGAAAAGCGTCAATATGTGTATAACCTTCAGCCACATGCAACAATTCTACAGCGAGCTCCAGAATGATAGCCATCGGATTGTTTTTGACGTCACTGTCATCTCCCCATTCATACAGGAAAGAATAATCGGAATAATTCAGCAACGCGGCCTCCTGATTATGGGTTAAGCCAATGGTATGTGCGCCATTCTCTTTGGCAGCCTGTGCAGCAGCCACCGATTCCGGCGTATTTCCGCCATGAGAACAAACAATGACTACCGATTGTTTACCCAGACGTTTAGGCAAAGCATGAACAAACTCGTTAGCCGTATATAGACCCGCTACCAGTTTTTTTGCTTCGCTTTCAAGAAAATACTTTGAGGGATACATATCAACCAGCGAACCCCCACAGGCTACAAAATAAACCTCTGAAATCCCCTTGTTCACTTTTCCATGAATAGCTTCAACAACCTGATGTACATTCATTTGATTCTCTCCTTTGTATAACGTTATATAACGTATTACTTACGAGATAAATATAACCGCTTTCAAAAAAGGTGTCAAGCCCCCTTTAGGCCCAATCCCAAAAAAACTCCTCTCCAGAACTTGTGATTAGGCAAGCCCTGAAAAGGAGTATTATTGTTTGATTCGCCAGATCTTCGGATTAGCGTTGATACGTCTAGGAGAAAGAAACCTTGGCACCTATAAAGTAGCCAATTGAAACAAAAAGGAGTGACCAGGTCAGCGCACATGCAACGGATATACATACATATTTTTTGAAGGGCATGGCACTGATACCGGAAATATAACTGGCAACATGCCTGACCCCCGGAATAAAATAGGCAAAAGCAACCGTCCAAATTCCAAAGCGTATAAACCATCCCTTGACTCTGATAAACCGCTTCGGGGTAAGCCCAATCCACTTGCCGTATTTATTCACTACCGGTTGTCCCAGCCGCAAACCAATGGTGTAGCTGATCATCATTCCTGTTATGGACCCTATGCAGCCGATCAGTACCGAAAGTGTGAAATTCAGAACCATAATGGACGACAAATACCCTACAAACAACATCAACACTTCGTCAGGTACGGGAAGTCCAAGAATTCCAAGCGCCAAAAGAGCAAAAATTGCTAAATAGCCGTAATGTGAAATTAACTCCATCATCCAAGGCATCAATATTTCACTTCCTGTTGAAGTTTTTTTTGAAAGAAGGGAAGGGAATCCGGCTGATCATCATTATAGACAGCATCAACATTAATACTACTATGTATTCCGGTTTCATCCGTCCATCCAGCAAAGAGATCATCGAAAGGATCACCCCTGCAGCAGTAATCGGCATCCCTACGAAACCCTTCGAAGAAGCTGATATATTAAATCTGGCCAACCGCAGTGCGCCGCAGATCAGGAAAGCAACTGCAGCCAGGGTCCCCAGCCACTGAACATTTTCCAGCTTGTACAACAAAATCAGAAACGCAGGAGCCAATCCAAAGGATATGATATCTGCCAGTGAGTCTAATTGCTTGCCGAAATCGCTGGTACAATGCAGCCACCGGGCCAGCAAACCATCCATTACATCACACAAAGCTGCTAACAATATCATGGTTAATGCCAAACTATATCGTTCTTGAATTGTGAAAAGCAAAGAGAATGCTCCAATTCCCAAATTTGCCAGAGTAAACATTGAAGGCAGCCAATTCCATTTCATGCTGTCTTACTCCTTTCGCTACAGTACATGTATTGGTGGGATTAGCCTTCAAATCTAACCATAGATTTGACGCCTTCCTCGATATTTTCCACTGCATAACTACAGCCATGCATATCCAGTATCCGCTTTGCAATGGAAAGCCCCAGTCCCGTTCCACCTGTCAGCCGGCTCCGGGAAGGCTCAACCCTGTAGAACCGCTCCCAGATTTGCCCCAGCTGATCTTCGGGTATCGACTCACCTTTATTATGAATAGAGAATACAGTAGACTTCTCATCGCTCTGAACATTCACGGTTATGGTACTTCCATCTTCAGCATGCCTGATTGCATTGGTTAGAAAATTAAGAATAACCTGTTCGATCCAGCCCGCATCCGCGTATACCGGCAATTCATTAGCAGGAATTATCATCACTTGCAGCTGCTTTTCCTGCAGAAAGTGAATCAGCCTGTCCGCTACCTTTTCCGTCAGTTCCGTCAGCATGAAGGAGGTCTTTCTGAGTTTAGTCGTCCCCGACTCCAATCTGAACAAATCCAGCATATCATTCACAAGAAATCCCATTTTTTCAGATTCCTCTATAATGACCTTAATGTAGTAATCCTGTTTAGCAGCACTTACTCCGTCTTCTAGTCCTTCGGCAAATCCTTTAATAATGCTTAGAGGCGTCTTCAATTCATGAGAGGCATTGGCAAAAAAGTCCTGCTGCATGGTCTCCATTTTTTGTTTGCGCTCCATATCTTCGACCAGCTGCTGATTGGCCTCCCTCAACTCACTCAAGGCGGAGTCTAAACTTTGTGATAAGGTGAACATGCTATTGGACAAGCTTCCAAGTTCATCCTTCTGCCGGATGGAGGGATGTCCTGTAAAGTCCAGGGAAACCATACGTTTGGCAATTTTGTTCAGCTTGATCAGTGGACGGGCTACCATTTTAGAATAGAAGTAGGACAGTATAAGAATAAATACAAAACCTCCGATTCCGAGATATAAAAAGAACCAGCGCAGCGCATCATTCGAATCCTTAACCTCCTGTAAGGAAGTGACAGTGAATAACAGATCAATATCTCCGTTGCGTTGCTGCACAGGCAGAATCATCACAGAGTTGCGAATCCCACCCCAAGGAGCTGTCCAATCCGCTTTTTGCATTTGCAGTCCTTTGAACTGTTCCACCCGGGCCTCAGACAACGGAAACCACTCGTCCAAGGCCTCAAACATGATGCCCTGACGCGGATTCCATATTTTCAGATTAGGTAAGACGATCTCCGTGACAATACCGGAAAATTGAGTGTCTCCTCCCTCTGATTCATCCCCAATGGCTGCGGACCCTTGCTTTTTTATGCTAGTGGGGAATATGAGCTCCGGTGAGTAGACATCTCCTTCAATCAGCTGGTCTCCTTGAATGGTCAACGGATCATCCAGCTTAATATTCGCTGCACTGAACTCATCTCCATACTGATTGATGAACAGGGATAAAGAAACAGCTATGATCTGGCCGTCTTCATTCATAACCTTCATATGAAACGGGTCTTCCGACTTCATCTTGCCGTCCAGCTTCATAATAACCAGCTGCGTTTTATTGCGCAGCATGAAGCGGGCAAGCTCCTGGGAAGTCCTGCTCGTATCCCACGACCCGCTTGTGTAGCTTGACCCAAAGCTCTTGAGATGCTTCTCCACACGGTTTTCCTTCTGCTGCTGATAGAAGCTGTCAAAGAAAAACAGCTGGCTCAAAATCACCATCCCGTAAAAGCAGACAAAAAACACAACTGTCATCACGAACAGCTTAAAGGTAATTCCCCATCTTTTCATGCCTCATCCTCAAATATGTACCCGGTGCCAATCACCGTGCGAATATAACGTGACTCATACCCCAGCTTACTTCGCAGTTTTTTGATGTGGCTGTCCACTACACGGGAATCGCCTTCGAATTCAATCCCCCATATCCGGGTAAGGATCGTGTCCCTTGAGATCACAATGCCCTTATTTCGGATCAACAGCCATAACAGATCATATTCCTTAGGGGTAAGCTCTATTTCTGCACCAGCAACCTCAAGCCGATGGGCCAGCGTATTAAACATCGCGGAACCAAACTTTACGATGCTGGATTCCGGCAAATGACCTCCCTCGACCCGTTTCATTAGCGCATTCGCCCGGGCTATCAGTACTTTTGGGCTAAACGGCTTCGTCACATAATCATCCGCACCCAGTTCAAAACCGTGAATTTTATCTTCATCTCCGGATTTGGCCGTCAACAATATGATGGGTATCGCTGCCTTTTTGCGAATTTCCCGGCACACTTCAAAGCCGTCCATCTTGGGGATCATAATATCCAGAATCAGCAGATCCGGTTGCAGCGAATCAAACCAGCTCAATGCATCTTTTCCATTATCCGCCTCTTGTACTTCCCAGTCGTTCTTTATGAAATAATCGGAAACAAGTTCACGAATGCGGCTTTCATCCTCAACGAGAAGAACTTTCTTTTTCAATATAGTCCCCGCCTTCAAACCATTTTTATATTTTTCAGCTTAATCGAGTGATATGTCCTTCATGTGTCCTTAGACAGAACACCCCCCACTTGATTCTACAGATACAAGTCCAGATATAAAAGTGTTGATTGTGGACGCTGGTGAAACTGGGAAAGGTAGATTGAAACTAGAGCATACCTTCAAATGGAAGAGCTCTGGGGAAGCAAGGATTTAGAATTGAAAATAGGGCCCTAAAAACCCGCAGCGGGTTCGTTTACTCGGACTCAGGAGGCGTTATGGAGAGTAAACCCCCTGTTTATTCTCTTTTGCGGACCCAGGCGGCCTTATCTGCTCTGCATTTTATCTAAAAACGGCCAGCAGGGAGAAATAACTGCACTGGAGTCCGTTTTCCTCCTGTAACAGGCTAAAATCCTCAAATAAGTGCAACTCGGTCCGTTCGTGCTCAGAGCCAGGAATACACTTTCCAGGCGCATACACACGCCTTCGGAAGAAGAACGAAGTCTTTGAAACACCGAGTCGTAAGCCTCTACCGAAAAAACTACCTAAATAGATTGAACTTAAGGTTTTAGAGTACAAGATCAGTCGCAACTACGGTGAATATTTGGACTTCCGGCCGCTGTTGTCTTCAAATTTCTTGATTTCAACCGCTATTAGCGGTAGAAATCCGAAGACTGCTTATGCTTTCGATGCTAGCTTTCCTTCGGAAAGCTTTCAGGCGGACACTACCGCTCCTCCAGTTCCAAAATCCCCCTCGGTTGCTCCTTTCCTTTAGCTCAAGTTTTCAAGTTCAATCTATATAGTGGCGAAACGCCTTTCTCTGCGTGTGATCAGAAAATGGTACTGTACCCATGATTCCTTAGGGCATACAGCAGCAGGTGTTGGCGGGGAAGCGGTTTGAAGACACGCCCTAGACAAGCCCAAAGACAACCCTCTTAGAGAGCCGTCCGGATATTTAGCAAGGACCTGCTACCCCGCTGCCAAAATAACAGCAGTACCAAACACTGCTTCAGCAAGAAAGACCCGGACGCGACCTTCATGCGGAGCGGCCAATGACAATAACAACAACAAAAACAGCGACCCTCCGGTAACAAGAGGATCGCTGCTTTTTTAACTTTCTTGCGTTTATATAGTGAGAAGGATCATTGGGTTCAGCCGAGGCCGATTCCCACGGTCACAATTTCATGTCCGCCAACCGGCAGCTCCAGCGCAACAGTGCTGCTGCAGTCCAGGACTGCCGATTTGTCCTCTAGAATATTGGATTTGTAAAATCCCCTATTCGGTATATCCGTCTCCAAATGCAATTCACACGGCTTGCTCTCCATATTAAACCAGCGGATCAGCAAGTCCCCGCTGTCCTCGTTCATTTTAAACGAGGACAAGGCAGCGGACTTGCCGCTCCAGCGAAGTGGTGAATAAACGGCAGGAAGGGTTCCCGGATGAAGCTCCGCCTGGGCGGTGATCCAAGGAATCTGGAACTGATAAGCCCCGGCGGCAGCGCCGGAGGACACAACGTCTCCGTCATGCGGAATGAGCAGCATTTCCGCTGTCTGTTCGCCCTGACACTGGGCTTCCGGCGTAGGGAACCAGCCCCAGTCTCCCATCTCACCGACACAGCGGAGCAGGGTTACGGCTATCGTATTACGGCCGTCGCGCAGAATTTCATATTCATTCAGTCCAAGATTGGCTACTGCAAGTCCTGCGCCTGCTTCCGCCACATCCACGAAAGACTGCTGATGTTGTGTATTGCTGGGATTCAGCCACTCCGGCGCCGGCTCGTTCGGTCGTTCGGCCAGCTCGAACATGGAATCGGCGCGGTGGGTGGACGCGGCCAGATCGGTCGGGAACAGCATCCGCAACCGGTGGTCCTTCGCCGTATTGCTGATGAAGCTTTCGATCTTCAGACCTTTGCCGCCCTGCTCCAGCCTCAGCACCGTGCGCAGCTTAAGCAGCACGGTTGCCGTGGAGCGCTGCGCCTGCCGCTCGGGATAGTAGACCAGCGAACGCTGTTCATCTTCCAGAAGGGAGTCGGCTGAAGCCGGAATTGCCCACTCATGGGTAATTTCTACGGAAGCCCGGTACGGCGTGTCTTCAATCACGCGGATGCCGGCCGCAAAGCCCTGGGTAGTGAGCGGCGTTTCACCTGCCGGCTGTCTGAACATATATTCGTTGCCGATATCGCCGGTATTCTCATAAATGCCAAGATCACGGTACACCTTGCCGCTCGCTTTGTGCGTCAGCGCAAAGGAACCGTCCGCCATGATTTCTACACGCAGGTTTGCGTTTTCCAGCACCTGCTCTCCTTGGAGCAGGGAGACCTTTTCGGTAAGCAGTGCACCTTTACCCTCTTGAAGGCGTACCCATGCGTAGCTGCGCCAACCCAGCGCCGGAACGTCCGCAGCCTCAAAGGTCAGCTTTACCTTGCGGCACATGTACGGCTGCCGGAACCTGTCGTCCGGCAGATCATAGCCAAACGACAGGCCCAGATCCTCGACGGTGCAGGGAATTTCTGTCCCCTGTTCATTGATCAGCACCCGTCCGTCCAGATCTGCCGCTTTCATCCGGCTGGCCGTTACTTCCAGCGGCAGACCTTCCCGCAAATACAGGCGGGCAACGTCCAGCTCCACGCTCACCGTGCCCGTGCGGCTCCAGCCGCTTGTATTGACCGCTACAAGCGGCAAGGCGTCTTCGCCAAACCCGGAGAACAGGGAAGTATCAACCGCTTGGGTGATGGTTTGCATGCTGCCCTCCACAATGCCTTCGGCGATGTGGCGGCTTTTGTCAAAGCGGGTTACCATCTCGCGGTGCACTTCATCCACGCTGCAGCCGCAGATCGAATCATGCGGATGGTTCTGCAGCAGTGTCTTCCAGGCGTAAGTAAACAGATGATGCGGATACTCCCCGCCGTGCAGCCTGGCGATGGAAGCTAGCGGCTCCGCCACCTTCTCAAGCAGCGCCTGGCCGCGCTGGTTCATCTGCTTCAGGTACACCCGGGCCGAAGCGGTATTGACCAGCGTCCCCCAGCCATCGGTGCGCTGGCTCCGCAGCTCGCCCTTGACCGTAGAGAGGCCGCGGTCCAGGGCAGCGGCGGCCACAGCCCCGACATAGTCCGCAAAGTTGGAATGGACAAAATCCGTCTGCGGATACAGCCTCTGCGCTGTACGGATCGCCTCCGGCAAATCGGTTTGCAGCGGCTGATGATCGCAGCCGTTCATGAACAGCAGTTGATCCGTAGCCGCGAATCGTTCGGCGTCGGACAGCTTCCGGTCCCAGAATACCTTCGCCTCCGCCGGATCGACCGGAATCTCATTGCCGTTCGAATACCAGTTGGCGAACAGGATGCCCAGCACCTTCGAGCCGTCCGGCCCTTCCCAGAGCAACTCGGAGAAGGAGGATTCATAACCGTCGTCGGAAACGGTGTTATTGAATCCCGTCGGCTTGACCCCGCGCCCGAAGAATGCGTTAGTAATTCCGGCCTGCGCCATAAGCTGGGGAATTTGTCCGGTCAGGCCAAAGGTGTCGGGAAAATAACCAATCCGTGAAACTTCCCCATACACGCGGGCGTCCTTATGGCCGATCTGCAGATTGCGCACATTGGCTTCCGGGCTGGTCAGAAAGGCATCCTGGAGAATATACCAGGGCCCGATAAAAATCCTTCCCTCACGGATATGCCGTTCCAGCCGCTCCCGGTTGCCCGGGCGGACCTGAAGATAGTCCTCGATAATGATTGTCTGACCGTCAAAGAAAAAGCTTTTGAAGTCCGGGTCCTGCTCCAGTTTGTCCAGCAGGCTGTCCACAAGCTGGACGAGACGGATATGATGCCGCTCATAGGGCAAATACCATTCCCGGTCCCAGTGGGTATGCGAAATGATATGAGCCGTTTGTTGTTTGTTCAAGTGTGCTACACCTCAGCCTTCAAAGGGAATTCCTCCATATACTCAAGCAGCTCATCCACAGTGGTAAAGGCGAGTCCGGTCACGGTGTCGGCGCAGCCGTAATAGATGGCGATCCGTCCCGTAGCCGAATCCGTCAACGCCGCGCAAGGGAAGGTTACATTCGGCACATCGCCCACACATTCATACAAGGTTTCCGGGCCGAGAATATAGTTGCGCGAACGTGCCTTTACCTTCCAAGGTTCGTCCAGATCCAGAAGCGCGCAGCCCATGCGGTAGACAAACCCGTTGCAGGTGTTGATTACGCCGTGGTAGATCAGCAGCCAGCCCTTGTCGGTCTCAATCGGAATGGGGCCCGGGCCGATTTTTTTGGACTGCCAGGCGGATGCATCCCCATTAACAGTGCCCATTACATAGCGGTGCTTGCCCCAGAAGGTGAGATCAGGGCTTTCACTGTAGAAAATATCTCCGAAAGGCGTGTGCCCCGTATCGCTCGGACGGCTGAGCATGGCATAATGGCTGCCGATCTTTCGCGGAAACAATACGCCGTTGCGGTTATAGGGCAGGAAGGCATTTTCCAGCTGGTGAAAGGTTTGAAAATCAAAGGTATAGGCAAGCCCGATGGTTGGCCCGTGATAGCCGTTGCACCAGGAGATGTAATAACGGTCATCAATCTTGCAAACCCGGGGATCGTAACGGTATTCCCGCGTAATTATTTCGGGGTCTCCTTGGAACACGATCGGTTCATGATTGATCTTCCAGTTCACGCCATCTTCGCTGAAGCCGGCGAAAATATCCATGCTGACGGATTTGGAATCGCAGCGGAAGACGCCGGCAAACCCGTCCTTAAAGGGAATGACAGCCGAATTAAATACACTGTTGGAATTCGGTATGGCATTGCGCTCAATGATCGGATTGGCATTATACCGCCATACGGGCGCATTTATGCCTGCCGGCTTATCCTGCCAAGGGATATTTGATAATTTGTCTCCAATAATTGTAGTCATGATCATGTCTCCTTTTCAGTTACAAGATTTCTTCTCTCAACGCCTGCCAGACCAATTGCGAGAACAGGCTGTTTGACCAGGCGAACCACTTGCGGGTAAAGATATGCGGGTCATCTGCCAGGAACCCTTCATGCATGTACCCGGTATCGGCGTCGGTTGCTTCCAGCATGTCGATCATCGCCAGCTTCTCTTCCTTGTTGTCCGCCGTTAATCCCTGCATCGACAGCGCCATGTGCCAGATATAGCCCGGCGGTGTATGAGGACTGCCGATGCCTTTGGCAACTTTGCCTTCGAAATAGAAAGGGTTCTCCTTGCTGAGCGCGAAACGTCTCGTATTCTGGTATACCGGGTCGTCGTTCTTCACATAGCCAAGGTAAGGAATGGAGATCAGGCCCGGCGTTCCGGCATCGTCCATCAGGCTGTAGTTGCCGTAGCCGTCCGTTTCGTATGCATAAATCGGCCCAAATTCCGGATGGCGGTAGATGCCGTACAGCTTAATGCCATGGTCGACCTCCTGTTCCAGCGCCTTAAGCTCCGCCAGGAAATCCAGATCGCGGAAGACCCATTCGGCGAAATCCTGCATCTGCCGCAAGGCCACAACCGCGAACATATTGCCCGGAATGTTGTAATGGAAATCACAGGCATCGTCGCTGGAACGGAAGCCGGACCAGATCATCCCGGTATAATTGACCGGCATGCCCAGTCCGCCGTTGCGGATCGAATCCTCGGGAATCCCGTTATTGCGGGTGAAGCGGTACGGGGATTGCTCGAAGTGATGCTGTTCCCGCTTGAACAGATCGGTAATGAGCCGCAGCGCTTTTTTGAAATCCGCCGTGAAGAAGTCGGTCCGTTTCGTCTCTTCCCAATACGCATGGGCCAGCCGGATCACGAAACACAGCGAGTCGATTTCGAATTTGCGCTCCCAGACCCATGGCGACATCTCCGTCACATCTCCGGCATTCCAATGCCAATCATTCGCCGTTTCATTAAACGCATTGGCGTAGGGGTCGATCAGAACGTATTGAATATGGCGCTTGATCAGCCCGCTGATGATACGCTGGAGCTCGGGATCATTGCCCGCAAATGGCACATAATGAATGACCTGCTCGACCGAGTCACGCAGCCAGCTTGCCGGAATATCGCCCGTAATGACGAAGGTGGTCCCGTCCTCCAGCAGCTTGGTTGTTGTTTCCAGGGTGTTGGGAAAACAGTTGCGGAACAGCTGCCGCAGCTTCGGCCGGTGTGCCAGCTTCTGATCGGTTTCCGCCAGTACCGCCGCAATCGACGGAGGAAGCGGCAGCTCCGGCATCACAATATGAGGAAGTCTGAATTGTTCCAATATGAATCTCTCCTTCTGCCTAGTCTAGGAATGAATGATTTTGATCGTCTTGATTTCGAAAGGAGCAAATTCCAGTTGGAGACTCCCTGCTTGTTCATGAAGTACCTCTGTTTCTTCCTCCAGCGCATTAGACAGGCATACCTTCGCATGCGGCAGCGGCCAGCTGATCTCCACCGTTTCACGGCCACCCGCCGATTCATACAGCCGCAGAATGCTGCCGCTCCCGTCTTCCGACAATTTGACCGTATCCAGCACTACGTGATTCCCGTTGAAGCCGATCAAGGAACCCGAAGCCGGCAGCTTGCCTTCTTCTGGTGTACATGCAGCCGCATGTGCCGGAAGATTCAGCTCGGCAGCCTTGCGCAGGGTATGGGCTTCACGCCAATCTCCCGCATGCGGGTACAGTGAATAGGTGAATTCGTGAGTGCCAATATCCGCCGTCTTATCCGGCCATCTCGGCGCGCGCAGCAGCGACAGCCGAATCGTGCTGCCCTGTACGTCATACCCGTATTTGCAGTCGTTCAGCAGACTGACGCCGTAGCTATGCTCCGCCACATCCACAAAACGATGCCCGCACACCTCATATTGCGCCTGTTCCCAGGTTGTATTGCGGTGTGTCACCCGTTCCAGCGCACCGAATGGGATTTCATAGGTCGCCTTGGTGGTCATTACATCTATTGGAAAACCTACCTTCAGCAATTTATGGGCTTCGTTCCAGACCACTTTGGTCTTGAAATCAATCCGCGGATCTTGATGGTACAGAACCAGTTCCTGCTCGATTTCGGATTGGCCGATACTCCAGCGGAAGCCCAGCACATCACAGACTTCCCCTGAGGAGATCAGCTTCTTCTCCAGCAGAACGGCCTCTCCGGCCGGCTGCTGTTCGTAGCGGCTGTCAATGTCCCAGGCGTCCCATAGAATAGGACGGTCATGGAAGAAGTGAAAGCGGTTGGCCTGCTCTCCCGGTTTGACAATCTCACGCCCAACTTGTTTATCGTATAGACTGGCGATTTCCCCCCGTTCATTGAACTTCAGGCGATAATATGCGGTTTCCCAGCTATCTTCAAAGGAAGCTGCGCAGTTCCGGTCGATTTCCGCTGACTGGTCTACTTCTCTCAACCA
Organism: Paenibacillus sp. FSL H3-0321; assembly: GCF_038002865.1. NCBI lineage: Bacteria > Bacillati > Bacillota > Bacilli > Caryophanales > Paenibacillaceae > Paenibacillus > Paenibacillus sp. FSL H3-0321. The sequence continues at coordinate 2,080,179 of NZ_JBBODH010000001.1, forward strand.
GACTGTCTTGTACCCAAACAGGGAAACTTCAGGCACACGGATACGAAGGATAGTTTTAGCATCAATGACGAGGGTCTCCGATTCCAGCTTGGTTCCATCCTCCTGATAGGCGGACAGGGCTCTGTCTTCCTTGATCCCAGTCTGTATGTCAACAATCATGTCCCGCTGCCAGCCCAGACTGTTCAGCACCACATAAGGGGCGCCCTCCCCGCGTGTATCGATACCGGTAATCACCGCTTCCATGACCAACTCCAGGCTGCCTTCGCCTAGGCTGAAAATGCTGCGGTACTCCTTCTCCGAGGTCTGATAGACCTCTGGAATGGATGAGCCCGGGATAATATCGTGAAACTGGTTCAGCAATATCAGCTTCCAGCCCTTATGCAGCGCACGGCCCACTTCTCCGGACTGGTCCGGCTCAAGGAGGCTGCCTGCCAGTGTCTGCCACAATTCCGCTTCCCGGTACAGAATTTCAGCTTTGCGGTTATTGCGCTTATTCCGGGAGTGTGTCGTATACGTTCCACGGTGCAGCTCCAGATACAGGTCTCCCTGCCAAGAAGGCAGCTCCGGCCGGGCTTGCTCAATTCCCGCGAAGAATCCGGCCGCGGTGCTATAAGCTGAAGCTGGCTGACCTACCATCAGCTCGGAACGGTCAATATATTCCAGCATCTCTCTAGTAACCCCGCCGCCTCCATCGCCATGCCCGTACAGCAGCATTTGCTCGCTGTGGGCTGACTTTTCACGGTAAGACTGCCAGTGGTCATGGATATCCTTAGGCAGGGTGTTCTCATTCACACCATGGTTCATATAAGAGAGCATCGAGGTGCCGTCAATACCGACCCAATGGAACAAATCGTAAGGGAACAGGTTCGTATCATTCCAGCCGAGCTTGGTCGTCATGAAATAACGCACTTTGCCGTGTTTCAATATTTGCGGCAGCGAAGCGCAATAACCGAAGGTGTCCGGCAGCCATTCAATCTCGGAGTGTTGTCCGAACTCCTCCTGATAGAAACTCTGGCCGTAGAGCATTTGACGCATCAGGGATTCGCCGCTGGGAATGTTCAAATCCGGCTCTACCCACATGCCCCCTACCAGTTCCCAGCGTCCTTCCCGAATCCGCTCCTTCACTTTGCTGTACAGTTCAGGATCATTCTCTTTCAGATAAGCAAAAAGCTGGGGCTGGCTCTGGGCATAGCGGTAATGCGGATATTCCTCCATCAGCGAATGCACTGTCGAGAAGGTCCGGCTGGCCTTGCGGACGGTTTCCCGCTTTGGCCACAGCCAGGCGATATCAATGTGCGACTGCCCTACCATATGAATCAAGCCTTCACTGTTGCCGCCGATTTTCCGGACACTTTCGATCAGTGCTTGTTCGATGCCGCCGATCAGGCTGCCGTCCTTTACCTCTTCAAGGTGCAACAGGACAAATGAATCCATGGCCCGGTTCAGCGCCTCCATTAAGCGGGCACGCCGGAAATCCTGCTCCGGCAGCAGCAGCGCCGAATCACGGATTACGGTCGCAGTATACATTAAGGACTGCACAGGCCGGTTAACCCTCACCAGCGCGGTGGTGAGGGAACGGATCGGCGGCTGTATTACCGCCTGCTTGTTCAGCGGATCGTCGGGCTCCGGAATGGGATCATACAATTCAATCTCCAGCTTCGGACTTCTTCCGGCCACCTCCGGATTCAATGTTGCGAAGGTATGGTTGCGGTCCAATCCCTGCCAGGACCTTCCGTTAAGGCGCAGCAGGCCTTCTCCGCCGGATTGGAAGATGAGTCCGATTCCCTTTACGGGCCATTCCGGAGGGATTTCCAAGGTGGTGCGGAGAATATAAGTCGTCCCCTGCACACTGGGAAACAATCCAAAGGATTCACTGCCCGGGAATACCTGCAGCGTGTCATAATCTCCCGGCTGCCGATATTCCGTTGAGTACACCTGCCAATCCTCAATGGCCTTGTATTCAAGCCATTGCCGCTCGGCCAATTCGCGGATAAACCGATTGATTCGTTCCATGTCTATTCCTCCACCACCGCAAGTTCAATATTGAGCGTATCGTTGACATTTCTGCCAACTCCAATTCTGAATATTCCCGGTTCAATCACTGGTGTGTACTCCGGCCCGATATAGCTCAAGTGCTCGGCGTTGACCGTAAAAGCAACCACTTGCTTTTCACCCGGCTCCAGGCAGATTTTGCGGAATCCTTTCAATTGCTTGGCCGGTCGGGTTACCTTGCTGACAAGATCGGAAATATATAACTGAACCACTTCCGTTCCACTGCAACGGCCGGTATTTTCCACTTCCACCGTCACTTCGGCAGTCCCGTCCGCGTGAATAACAGCGGGCTCTGCCCGCAAATTCGTATAACTGAATTCGGTGTAGCTTAGCCCGAAGCCGAAGGGATATTGCGGCTGTGAATCTGCCTCCAGATAACGTTTGCCGCGGGACCGTTTGCCCAGATAGTGTACGGGAAGTTGCCCTGCATCCTTCGGGATGGATACAGTCAGCCGCCCCGAAGGGTTCACATCGCCGAATAGAATATCCGCGATAGCATGGCCGCCTTCCTGTCCCGGATACCAGGCTTCAAGAATCGCATCCGCTTGCTCATCTATCCACGGCTCGGCGATGGGCCGGCCATTGATATAGACGACCACTATAGGTTTGCCGAGAGATTTCAGGCGCTTCACAAGTTCCCGTTGAACACCGGACAGTTGAAGCGACATCCGGTCAATGCCTTCACCGCAGTCCATGTCGCTGAGTACATTGTGCGTAACCTTGGAGGCTCCGGTTCTTAAATCAATACTTCCTTCGCCAAAGTCCCGGGCGCTGGACCCGCCCAGTGCGAGGATAATCGTATCCGCCCCGGCCGCCGCCTCCACTGCAAAGTCAAAACCTTCGGTGGAATGGTCTTTGATACGGCAGCCCGGCGCGTATCTTACCCGCTCCGGCTCTGCCGAGAGCTTATGCCGGATGCCATCCAGAACAGTTGCCACTTTGGATGGAGGCTGCGGCGAGGTGTAATCGCCGAGCTGATTATAGCCGGCATCGGCGTTGGGTCCGATGACAGCGACCGTGCCTCCGCGTTTGGACAGCGGAAGGACACCGTTATTTTTCAACAGCACAATACCTTCTACGGCGATCGTACGCGCCAAACCGGCATGCTCTGGACTGCCAATGACCCGCTCCGCCCGATCAGGATCGGCGAACGGCTGTTCAAACAGGCCCAGCCGGAATTTCAGGTCCAGCACACGGGCAGCGGCTTCATCCAGCAGCGACTCTTCCAGACGGCCGGAAGTGACGGCCTGCAGCAGATGACGGCCAAACATCTCGCCAGACATCTCCATATCAATACCGGCCCGAATGGCTTGCACAGCAGCCTCTTCACCGTCCGCTGCCGTATCATGGCCGGAAGCCAGCATGTCAATGGCACCGCAATCGGTGATGATCATGCCGTCGAATTCCCATTCTCCACGCAGCACGTCCCGCAGCAGCTCAGTATTGCTGGTGCAAGGCACTCCATCAATTTCGTTGTAGGCAGGCATGATTGACACGGCACCGGCTGCGACTGCCTTGCGGAAGGGATACATATCCACTTCCAGAAGCTCTCTCTTCCCCATATGCACGGGACCTGCATTCCTGCCGCCCTCCGAGCTGCCATAGGCAACAAAATGCTTCAGCGTAGCGCCAACACTGGATTCGCTATCCAGTGCATCGCCCTGCAGCCCTTCAACGGAAGCGGCGGCGAACTCGCCGATAAGATAAGGGTCCTCTCCAAAACATTCCTCGGTGCGGCCCCAGCGGGGATCACGCACCACATCTAGCACCGGCGAATACGTAATTGTTCCGCCTTGGGCGCGGGTCTCCAGCGCGGTTACCCGGCACATCTCCCTGTATAAATCGACATTCCAAGTGCTGCCGAGAAGCAGCGGAACGGGAAATACGGTTGCGCCAATAGCCATGTGTCCATGGGAACACTCTTCCCCGATCAGCATGGGAATTCCGAGCCGGGAATGCTCCAGTACATAGCTCTGAATGGCATTTACCGCCTCGGCCCCGGCACGCGGGCTCAGTCCTGTCTCCAGCGTAACACCGGTCCAGGGGTCGGCCCGCAGGGTTCCGTACAAGGAGCCGATGCCGCCTTCCCGGACTTGACGTTTAAAGCTTTCGTCCAGCTCTACTCTGCCTTCTGTATATTCATAGGTCTGCCAGCCGAAAAGTTGAATCAGCTGGCCCACCTTCTCCTCCAGCGTCATCAGCCCAAGCAGGTGCGCTGTCCGCTCCTTAATCGGCTTCGTACGGTCTTTGTAAATCATTTTATCCCCACACCCGCTCTCCTGTTCTGTCTATTCTTTAACTGCACCTACGGTAAGACCTTGGATGAAATAACGCTGGAAGAATGGATATGCAAAAATGATCGGACCTGTGGCAAGCACCACCATGGCCATACGCGATGTATCCTGAGGCATCGAACGCAGCGCCTCCAGACTAAGCGAACTGTTTTGCGAGTTTTGCAGGATAAATTGCATGCTGGTCTCAATCCGCATCAGCATCGACTGCAGCGGCACCAGATCGGGATTATCAATATAAAGCAAGGCGTTGAACCAGTCGTTCCAGTACCCGAGCGTGCTGAACAGTGCAATCGTAGCCAGGCCGGGCAGCGACAGCGGCAGAACAAGGGTAAGGAAAACCCGGAATTCGCCGGCCCCGTCGATTTTCCCGGACTCAATAATGGCATCCGGCACGCTGGTGCTGTAGAAGGTACGCAGAATCATAATATAAAAGGCATTGACGGCCAGCGGCAGAATCAAAGCCCAAATGCTGTCCTTCAATCCAAGAAACTGGGTCACGACAATATAGGTCGGCACCAGCCCCCCGTTAAACAGCATCGTGAAGAAGGCGAAGAACGCGAAGAAATTGCGGTATTTAAAGCTTTTACGTGAAATGGCATAGGCGTACAGCGCAATAAACAGCAGGCTGACAATGGTGCCGATCACTGTTACAAAGATAGTCACCCCGTACGAACGGAGTAAAGTGTCACCTGAATCAAAGATATATTGATAGGCACCAATGCTCCATTTAGAGGGGATTAACTTGTAGCCCTCCCGGGCAAGCGCTCCTTCATCGGTGAACGAGATGATCACCACAAACAGAAACGGAAAAATACAAAGAAAAGCAAAAGCGCCGGCAATGCAATTAAAAATGATGTTCCATCCTTTAGACAGCTGATGGAAGTTGCGCGCTTTAGCAGGATTTGCAGACATAGGATTCCCTCACTTTCCTTCATTGACCTTTCATTGACCTAGAATAAGGCACTGTCCTTATCGAATCTCCGCACGATGTAATTGGAGGTAATGACCAGAACAAAACCAACCACTGATTGATACAAGCCCGCAGCTGTGCTCATGCCGATCTCACCGGTCGTCTTGAGTCCGCGGTACACATACGTATCGATAACATTGGTCACGCTGTAGAGCGTCCCCGAATCTCTTGGCACTTGATAGAACAGTCCGAAATCCGCATAAAAAATCTTTCCGATCGCAAGCAGGGTCATTATGGTGATAATCGGGCTGAGCAGCGGGAGCGTGATGTTGCGGATCTGCTGGAATTTGCTTGCTCCGTCGATCATCGCCGCTTCGTACAGCGACTTGTCAATACCCATGATCGCGGCCAGATAGACTACGCTGTTATATCCTACTGCCTTCCACAAGTACACGAAGATAAGAATAAAAGGCCAGTATTTCGATTCTGAATACCATGAAATGTGGCTTCCGAATATTTCGTTCAGCAATCCCCGCTCCGAGCTGAGGAAGCTGAAAGCAAAGTAGCCCACGACCACCCAGGACAGAAAATACGGCAGGAACATTCCCGTCTGATACAGCTTGGCCAGCTTTTTATTGGCAATCTCAGAGAGCACTACCGCCAGCAGCACCGATAAGATCAGTCCCACCACGATAAAAGCCATGTTATACAACAGTGTATTGCGTGTAATCAGATACGCATCGTTCGTAGTGAATAAGAACTTGAAGTTATCCCAGCCAACCCACTTGCTGTTTACGATGCTGGCCAAGAACCCGTCCCGGCTGAAACGGTATTCTTTAAAGGCAATGACCGTCCCGATCATTGGCAGATAGGAGAAAAATAAAAACCATAACGTACCCGGAAGAACCATGAACAGCAGTACTTTATTTCTCACAACATCTCGGGTTGTATTTCGAATTTTACCCATAATACTTATTCCTCCTATCCCGCAAAGATCAATGTCTTCATAATCAAAAGACCGGGCAAAGTCTAATCACCCGCCCGATCTTGAATAAGTTTCTACTTATTGTTCGCTGCTTTCCAGGCATCAAGCTGTGATTGAGCTTCAGTAATAATTTTATCCAGTCCGGCAGCCTTGAACTTTTCATTGGCTTTGGCCAGATATTCTTCCGGATCTACCGCTCCCGTCATGAGCGGGGCCCAGAATTCCTCTTTAACATTTTGTACCGCCGCGATTTCATTGGTTATTTTCGACGTATCGAAGTTGAACCCGAGCAGCGGCGCGTTAATGCCGGCATCGTTAAATTTCTTGAACTCTTCCCATTTGTTTTCAGGATCGCCCTCGTTCAAATAGTTGATCATGATGTTGCCGAGTGAAAAAGTAGGCATATCATAGTTCTTCGCATCCGGCAGATTCTTGACCATGTTGTCGCCGACCTTCTCGTAATGCACGCCTTCAATACCGGAATCAATCATATTGCGCAGTACAGGGTCTGTGTTCAACAGATTAAGGAATTCCATCGCTTTCTCAGGATGTTCGGAGTTGGCGGAGATGGCCTGCATGGAGCCCATGACGGACCAGTTGTAGATGTAAGGCTGACCGGCTGGAGTGGAGACCACCGGATAACCGTAGCTTGCGGACCACAGATTGTCGGCCAACGGCTGGGTAGCCGCACGGTCCGTGAACCATTTGCCTGATTTGTACAAGTCATCAACCGATGAGGTGGTTGCTACTTCTGGAGAGATATAGCCTGCCTTATAGAATTTGCGAACCGTTTTAAGGGCTTCTTTAATTTCAGGAGATTCCAGGATATTTACTACCTTGTAGTCCTTGGTGTCCATATATACGGCCATCGGCATTTTCTCGATAATGTAATCGAAAGGCATGACCGGCATAAAGTCCTTGACCATTGCGTATGGAGTCACTTCCGGTTCATTTTCTTTGATCGTTTTCAGCAGAGGCTCCAGACCTTCCATAGTTTTCACGTTGGTGATATCCAGCTTATATTTGTCCAGCAATTCTTTATTGAAGCGGAATACCTCTTGTGCCGGAAGCTCTTTATTCGCCGGAACAGCGTAATTATGGCCGTCGACTTTGGAGCCTTCAAGGAAGGCGGGATCAATCGTATCCTTAATACCTTTTCCTTGTTTATCCAGCAGTTCATCCAGCTGCATAAACGCACCCTTACGTGCATTCTGCACATAATCAAAAGCCCAGGAACAAGTAAACAGAATATCCATAGGCTCACCTGAGGCGACCATGACTTGCATTTTTTGCGTGTAATCCCCGAAATCAATCATTTTCATATCAATTGTTGCATTGATTTTTTCGAGCGTGTATTTGTTAACTTCCTCAAGCACTTTATCTAAATCCTTCTGCGGTGCTCCAATGGTATACCAGGTCAACTCTACGGGTTTCTCAGAACTTCCCGTTTCTGTCGCGGTGTTGTTGCCCGCCTTGTTCTCCCCATTGGTGTTAGTTGTTTTGTTGTTGTTATTGCCTCCGCAAGCGCTTAACGTTAGAGAAAGCGCTAACAACGATGTCAGCAATAAGGAGAAGCTTTTCTTTTTCTTGCTCATCTGCTGTACCTCCCTTTTTATTAGCTTGGGAATCCAGACCTGCCTGTTATCACCGGCAACCTGTTTCCTTAAGCTCTGTCTCCATTTTATTGAATGAAAGCATTTTCAAATAGAAGATAAACTATATAAACTGATGTATAAAATAAAGAAAAATAAAGGGCAACCGTTAGAGCAGCCCTTTGAATTCAGTCGGAGAAATGCCTACATACTTTTTAAATTGCTTGTAAAAATAGCCCATCTCCCAATAACCTACATTTTTCGCGATTTCATGAACCTTGCAATTCGTCGTGCGAAGCTGTTCCTTGGCTTTCTCAATCCGGTAACGGTTCAGATATTCCGCAAAAGATTCACCGACTGCTTTATTAAATAGCTGCCCTAAATACACCGGATGAATATTGAACGAATAACCCAGCTTTTTCAGGGACAGATCCTCGCCATAGGATTTCTCAATGTAGTTCAGCACCTGATTGACCACCGGGCTTTTTACCTCGCGCTCCAGCAGCTCAATGACTTTTTTGGCCGTATTCTTCAAAGCCACAGACAGCGCCGGGAGGGAATTCGCCGTTCTGATGGAGGTCAATACATCCGCAATGAGCTCCCGCTCCATCTCGCTTCGGATATCCTTGATCAGCATGCGGAAATACAGAATCCAATCCAGTGCGATCTCCTGAAGCAGGTCAGGCGTGATCCCTTCCATCCGCTCCTCTGACAAATACGAGTCAATTCTCTCCATTAACGCTGGCGTATCCTTGGAGATGATTAACTTCGTATACTCGTTCCAGTCCTCCGGCAGGCTGTCTTTTAAATCTTTCTTGCGCTCCTTCAATTGTTCATAATAGATTAGCTTGCGCTCCGGATGGATTATCAAAAATTCCAGCGCCTGTTTTGCTGATTCATAGCTTAGGTGAGCAGCGTTTTCCGTCTCCTCTATCGCTCCAACAGCAGCGCGAATCCGCAGATCAGAAGGACAGGTGCCGATCATTCTCTTTAGAATGGCATCCATTTCCGCAGTCCCGGCGTCTTTGTCCTCAAAATTATGTACGAGTACAAAATCATTATCGGCGTCCCAGAAGGTGAAGAACCAAGGGTTGCTCTCAGCCAGCGCAGCGGTATTCACCTGAAATGATTCCGTTTCCATCTCTGTCTGAATCAAGGCTACTTGAATAAACCGCTTATTGATCGGCAAGCCAAGCAGCTGCAGCCGCTCCGACAGTTCGTTCCGGTCAATCTGATTCCGCATCCAGCGCAGCAGCATATTATCCTTGAGTACGGATGCCGTATACTGTGACCACTCCATATCTACTCTGGAGACATTCAGCTTCTCGACGACAGTTTCCAGGGTACTCTGGAATTCCGCCAGGTTAATCGGCTTGAGCAGATAGTTCTCAATTCCCAGAGACAAGCCCTCTTTGACGTACATGAATTCATCATATCCGCTGAGCACAATCACTTTTATTTCCGGGCGGAATTTTGTTACGGCACGAATACACTCCAGTCCTGACATGACAGGCATGGAGATATCGGTAATCAGAATATCAGCAGGCACTTCCCTAAGCATATCCAACGCTTCCTGTCCGTTCTCGGCTTGGCCGACAATCTCCAGCCCGAGCAGCTCCCAATCCAATATGTCGCGCAACCCTGTAAGTATGAACGGCTCGTCATCCACAATAAACACCTTATACATGGTTCATTTCCTCCTCGCCGGGATAGGGATAAGTAATGATGACTGTTGTACCCGCTCCCGCTCCTTCTTCACTTATAAGCTCGATGCCATAAGGCTTTCCGTACATTAGCTTAAGGCGGTCATGAATGCTCCGCAGACCAAACGACTCCGATTCGGACACCCCGTCGTCTTGCTCCAGACCCTGCCGAAGCCGGCTCAGTTTCTCCTCCGCGATGCCCCGGCCATTGTCACTAACGACGGCACGGATTACTCCTTCCTGTGGATAGACGCTGATGTTAATCCAGTTATCCTTCTGCCCGGTCCGCATTCCGTGCAAAATATAATTTTCGATGACCGGCTGAAGCGTCATTTTCAACACCGGCAAATTCTCCAGCTCCTTCTCGCATTCGATCGTATACGCGAAGCGGTCTGTGTAGCGGATCCGGAACAATTCCAGGTACATCTTGCATGCCTCCAGTTCATCCTTGAACGTATACCTGGCTTTGGGCCGGACATAGGATTTGAACAAGACGGACAGGCTGTAGATCATATCGCCCACGTCTTTGGCGCCGCTGGAAACGGCACGCATGCGGATGACTTCCAAGGTGTTATAGAGAAAATGCGGATTCACCCGTGCTTCAAGCGTAGCGATTTCGGTACGTTTTTGTTTGATTTCAGCTTTAAACACCTTATCAATATACTGGTTCAATTCGTCCAGCATGTCGTTGAAGCTTTTAGCGATCTGTCCCAGTTCATCTTCCCGGCTATCCGAGATTCGCGCATTGAGATCCCCGTTTTTCACCTTGCGGGTAAAGCGGATAATGCGATGTGTCCTTTTGGCGAAACTGGAAATGAACATAGCCGGCAATAATACCGCGAACAAAATACATACGGCAGCTATGGTAATGATCGTATTGCGGGCACTGCTGTACGTTTCCTCAAGCTCTTGCTTGGAGATAAGGCTGACTACCGAATAACCGGCTTGGCTCTGGGTCAGGCGGGTAGCCACCATACCGTCAAGGGATATATCCTCATCGGAAGTCATATCTTGCAATTTCAGATATTTTTTACCGTATTCTTTGCCGGAGGTATCGAACAACACATCATTTTGAGCGGAAAGCACAAGAATGGTGCCTTTGAAATCCTGCTGATAATTCTTCATGCTCTGCCAAATGGAAGCGGAATCAAAATACACGAGCATCTGGCCAATATTGCGCAGCGATGCCTTATTGCTGATGGGAACACGCACCGAGAACATCGGCGACCGCTGCATTCCGAGGCTCTTAAGCACCCAGATATTCGGAATGGAAACATTGCTGGCCTCATCCAGATACATCGTATCCGGGACAAACGAATGGGCGGCATTGGTTGACACCATATCAAACTGCCTGCGGTTGCTGTAAAAATACATTACCTGCTGGTTGGCGCTGTACAACATCAAGCTTCTGATATCCGGGTCATCGTCGATTTTATTCTGAAAATATTGCACAACATCGGAATTCGACTCGTTCGAGATAAAAAAACGGTCCAGGCGGTGCTCGACATATTCTCCGAAAGGATTTTCCAGCAGAAAGGTGGTATTGCTGGCCAGATCCCCATCCCGGTATACATCCCGCATGATGTCCTGGACGGATTGGTACTTGTGCTCGACATAGTTGCTGACGCTCTCCATCGTCTTTCGTTGAATATCCATCTGCCTCTGCACCGCAGATTGTGATATCAGCATCAACATGAGATAGGAAAAAACTATAATGCTGGCAACGAATATGCACGACACAATCAGAATAAAACGCAAAAATAAATTATCTTTAAAATACCTGCGATACAGGGTTTCTCTCCGCATAAGCAACCCTCCTTGATATATTGTCTATTGTCGAAATCAAGTATATCATGTCGTTTTTTCTGGAACACAGGAGAAATATACCTTTCTTTGATACTGAAGAGGCGCCCGCCTCCCCTTGTTGAAGCCAGGGGGGCAAGCGCCTTGAGGATTGCTTCATTTCAGAAAATCCATTCCCGTCAACGGCAAGGTTCTATTTGCCCCGGAGATATAACGGCTCTGAACGATTGCCGCTGTAATCTTCCATAACCGCTGTTACCACACGCGCGGTCGAGGTAAAGGAAAGGCTTGCTTTGGTCGTTCTTCCCCGGATAATCATCGGCTTATCACCTGAACTGTACGTGGTGGGGAAGGATTTGGCTACGCCGTCCTCATAAATGTAAAGGTAGCGCCAATCCCTGCTGCTTGGCATCGGCAGGTTCAGTGTATTTCCTGTCCATGACCAGTTCCCGGCATAGGGTTCGGAAATTGTATCGGTGAACCTGCCGTTATAAGTAACCGTATTCGTTTGACCCGCCTTCAGAGTAACTGTAAACTCATCACCGTTAACCGGCATTTGCCCGAAAGATGCGGACGTGCTGCCCTCCGGCAATACCTTTTGCGCGGTTACGGGCTGCGGAGTCGTAATCTGGTTAATGGAATTCACAGTCACTGTAATACTGCCGGAAGACGGCTGCGGGTTCGTCCATTTGACGACGAATTTACCGTCAGCACCGCCCTCTGTTCCGATGCCCGAGACTGCTGAATTCAGGTCAAAGGATACCGTTGCGGCTTCACCTTCCAGTCCGTCCGCTCCAACCGCGGCCACCTTAACCACTCCGGATTTGGCAGGCAGTTTTTTAATATAAAAGGTCTCGTCGTACTTTCCGCCCACATAGACATCATTCACATATACATTGTACTGCTTAACCTTCGAATAATCGGAATTGAGGCTCCAGTTCATGTACATCTCATTCGTGTTGGGAAGCAGTTGGGTAATCTCCAGACCAGCCGGAGGTGCAGGCTGGACTGCCGAACCGTCATAAATCCGGATCTGGCCAACGTTCACCTGATAGTTGGTTATGGTTTTCTGACCCGGTGTGAAGACCAGTCCGAAAGCAGCGATTTTTTTGCCGGCATATGCGCTTAAATCCAGCTCTTTGGTCACCCAGCCCGCGGTTTTCTTTCCGCTGTCCGGAAGGGGAACTTTAACCACGACCGCCGGCTGATCCTCGAAGATGATGCCTGCTTGCGTTACAGACTGATCATCGGCAGAAGGTTTATTGTACGTGACCGACATTTTGGAGCCGGAGTTCACGCTCAGGTCGCTTTTGTATAAACGCAAGAAGTTTTCCTTGGAAAGATTACCGTTCACAGCCAAGGAACTCCCCCCGTTATAGCCTCCCAGCTGTTGATAGCTCAGGCGGTTTGTTCCCGAAATATCATATTCGGTACCGTAGTCGTAATCAACCGTTAACCGGTTGCCTTTGGTGTCCTGCCACCACTGCCAGGTTACCGGCACATCCTGCAGACTCATGTTGGACCATTCATCAGGATTCGAGATCTTTCCGTCCACATAATAGGACAGCCCGTGCCCGGTGTTGAAATTGGTGTAGAAATTGGAATTCTTAAGCACAGAACGTTCCGAGATGACCGAAGCAATCCCCGGCCAGTATCTGTTGTCCGCGTAAACATCCGCAACGGTGTTTGTTGCCGATTTCGCCGTGTTTTTCGGGTCCACATTCGGACCGGACCACCAGAGCTGCTCCCGAAGGTTGGTCATCCATTGATAATTGTTCTCCGACCGGTGGGAAACCGGCCAGGATAGTCCCATATCCTCATCCAGGCCGGCATGGACGAAATCTGCCCCCAGTGTGGCAAGGCTTAGGCGGGGAAGTCCGTTGTTCAGCTTATTATTGAGCGCCGTCCCTTGAACACTTTTAAACCGGTCTCTGCCTGCTTCCAGACCGGCAAAACCGACATCGGACAAGTTGAAGTTAGTTCCGGCCGAACTATTCAGTTTATTTAAGTATGCAGCCGCACTGTTAATCTGTGTATTTCCGACGCCATAATCAAAGAAATAGGAATCTGCAACGTTCTCACCGGCTGCTTTGTCGTACAGAAAGGAGATGTTGTTGTCATTGATTGTTCGGGCAAATTCATTTCTACCTGTGGATGAATTGAGGGAATCGTACCATTGTATATACAGCCCGTTTTTTTGGAGCGTCTTCACAAAAGCGATGTAATCCGAAATGTCTGCTGGCGCTACATTGTTAGGGCTGATTTCCTCCTGATTGATGAAATAACCGTCATAGCCGAAGTAATGCGCCATTTCGATCAATTTCTCAGCCACCGGAAATTTCCCGGTTTGATCCTTTACAAGCATTTGCTTGTAAGTCTGCTGCCCCCGGTCATTGTCAGAGAAAAATATCCCGGCCAGGGACATCACCCCATTTTTGTGCGCCGCATCGGTATAGGTCGGGTTGGGAATATTCAATATCCCGAACTCAAACCATTTCTGCTGCCAGTCTTTCTGCGCCAGCTCGTCGTAATATTCTGGCGGTGTATAGGCAGTCGCCGTGCCGTGCCAGTAGGAATAATAATCAATATATTGCCAGTAGTTGAAGTGATACTGGGCAAACTTGTTGGTATAAGGGGCATTCTCGATAAAGGCGTTGCCATAGTCCCCGGCAACTGTAATCATTTGCACCTTAGGATCAAGTTTGGGATTAGCCTGTGTAGCGGCAAGTGGAGCAATACGCTGCTGCAGGGGCACACGGGATCTGAGAAGCGCTGCATAAGGATCTGTTTCAGGACTCCAGTCCGCGATTTGATTGCTGGTATAGCCGTGAACACTCGGTTGATTCTTGCCATGAGCGCTTTCATTCTTGAACGGCCACGTATCTCCCGCCAAGGCAGTTTGCGGCAGCAATGTAACCAGAAGCGCTGCGCCTACAACCGCCGAAGTCAGTTTTTTAAGCTTTTTAGTTCGGGCATAAGATACCATTGTCCACTCTCCTCATTTTGGTTTAATCCTTGGATCACCTAATTCAGCAATGGTGGAATTGCAAGCGTATTCACAATAGCCTGAACCTTATCACCTCTTTTTTTAGATTTGATGCACATCTAATATAACGAATATAATGTTGAACCCCATAGGAGATAAATTAAAGATGTACTAGACAAATTAAAGGAAAATAATCTCTTGGGGACACCTTGTAATATCCAAATCATAAAAAAAACAGCCCAACCATTCACTTTCATCACGAATGATTGGACTGCAGCTATAATTATTGACCCGGTAAATTTAAAACATGATTTTCAGTTTCCGCCGCACGCACCAGACCTACATATAATACAGGGACTTGGCGGCTTTCCCGCGCGTAACCGGCAGCTAGCTCCAGATGGACTTTAAAGGCTATCGCGATACCCCTCTACTTCCAGGGAAGCCAGTAAAAACGGCGCCACTCCCATAGCTGCATCAGACACCATAGCCTCGGAAACGTAGTAATCGTAGGAGCCGTTGCGGTCCTTGCTCAAACCCGCTCCATGACAGATCTTGTGCAAATGAACACCCTGTTCATCCTCTGAGGTCAGATGGGCCAGGATGCCTTCATAACCTTGGAGCATGACGTCTTTAAAAGAGGGCTCCAGATAGCGCAGCCTCAGCCCCTTGGCCATCGCATACACAAGCATGCAGGAGCCGGAGGCTTCGAGATAATTGCCCTTCCGTCCCGCCTGATCCAGTACCTGGTACCAGAGGCCGGTCTTTGCGTCTTGAACCTCTGCTAGTGCGCCGCACATCCGCTGGAAGATCCCGATGATCGTTCCCCGCTGCGGATGAGTAACCGGGAAATGCTCCAGGCAGTCCACCACAGCCATCGCATACCAGCCCATCGCCCGGCTCCAGAAATGGGAGGACAAGCCGGTGGACGAGTCGGCCCATTCCTGCTCCCGGGATTCGTCCCAGCCGTGATAGAGCAGACCGGTACGGGGATCGCGGGTTCTGCGCTCCACCAGCAGCAGCTGATGGGCCGCCTCGTCAATCAATTCAGGGCGCTGAAAAACTTTGCCGTATTCCGCAAGGAAGGGTGATGCCATATAAAGCCCGTCCAGCCACATCTGGAAAGGATACACCTTCTTATGCCAGAATCCGCCTTCGGAGGTGCGGGGATGCCCGATAAGCTGCGCAGCCAGCAGGTGCGCAGCTTCGGCGTAACGCGTCTCTCCGGTTTGCTGATACAACCGGAACAGATTTTTGCCCTGGTTGATCTGGTCCAGGTTGTATTCCTCCAGCGTATAGGAACGGATCGAGCCGTCCTCCCCGATGAAGCTGTCCATATGCCGCGTCATAAACGAGAGATATTCAGGCTCTGCGAGCTGGACTCCGGCACGTGCCATAGCCATCAGCAGCATACCCGGGACATAGGCCCATCGTTCCAGCACGTATTCGTCCTCCCCTTGCCCGTTGCAGGCTCCGAGAATTGTATCCGCGATTTTACGGGACCAACGTCCGGTTGTTGCTTCAGTTATACTCATCGCTATTCCTCCTGTCGCTTGTGTATCTAGCTAAGTTTGACTTTCAGTACCGCAAAGCTGCTTCAGCAGCCAGGCAAATGCCGGTTCACCGTGAATCTCATGCCCTCCTGCAAAAAAGTCCGCCTCGACCTGACCGCCACTGCCCGAGGCAGTGTAAATCTGCTGCAGTCTGGCCAAAGCCAGCTTTACTCCGTCCGGGCCAAACAGATGATCAGCGTCTCCTGATTCCAGGAATAAGCCGCGCGGTGCAATCAGGCCCAGCAGATCCGGCATTTCCGCCTCCAGCAGAATACCGGGAATATAATTATCCAGGCAGTGATTCCGCGTCAGAATGCTGTCCGCGAACGTATTGGCATACCCGCTTACAACTGCACAGGCAATCCGTTCGTCAAGCGCAGCGGTGAAACCTGCTACCAATCCGCCGCCGGAAATGCCCATAATTCCGATACGTTCGCTCCTAACCTCTTCCCTTGTCTGCAAATAATCCAGTGCCCTCATGGTTTCGTAGATACGGTAGCCGGCCATCGTCTGACCAGCCATCAGCAGTGCCGAGGACAGGCGGAAGCAGGAATTGCGCCCGGGCTCACCGCTGGCGAGATCCTCCACAAGGCGCCTGTCGCCAAATCCCAGCAGCTCGGGTGCGGCGACTACGAACCCCCGTTTCACCAGTGAAACGGCAAAATCCTTATGCAGTCCCGGATCCCCTTCGCGATCCGAGCCATCCGGCTGCAGGCCGGTGATCTCCCGGCTGCCGTAGCCATGACCATGAATGGCAAGAACTGCGGGCGCGGGAGAAGACAGCGGCTGCTCCGGGATCAGAAGATAGAGCGGCATGCGCAGCCCTTCATAGGTAGTGATCTCGATCCGTTCCCTTGTATACCCGTTACAAATCGTCCGTTCCATAAGAATGGGCTGAAGCTGGGCGGGCCTCTCCGGGAACCCGCCCAGCCGTCTGGCGAGGCCTGCCGCCAGACCGACCCGCCATTGCCCGTAGGGAATGTCCGTACGGAAAGCGGAGCTGCGCGGTGCAGAATCGGTCAGCTGTTTCATGTATTGTTCCAGTGGTTCCATCCGAAGTTATCCTCCTCATCCAATCCGCAGTGTGCATATAGCTTAATAACCTTCGGGATGCCAGCCGTCCAGCACGGGCAGCACCCTATACTCCGCAGCTTCCTCTGCAGTCAGCTGCCGGGACCATGGCGCTCTTGCTGCCGGATTCGCCCCTGTTCCGCTGCTGCCGAATTCTTCATACCGGCTGCTCTTCTCCCGGTCCGGCTGCCCCCAATTATGCCAGCCTTCCCCGATGACCGAACCATCCATGACCGTTCGGATGAAGGCAACATGCGCAAAAGGCCGCCAAGGGCGTCCAAGATACACTTCACTTACCCCTTCGCCGCCGGTGATTTTACAGTCCAGGAACACATAACCGAACGGGGCGCCCTCCGGTGTGGAAGCAGCAGTAATATAACCTCTGGAGCGCTTATTGTGCAGATGGCAGTGATCAAACAAAGCCGTGGCGGCACCAAAAATATAATCCACATCGCCTTCGATATAACATTCGTTATAATATTGTCTGCCCTGTCCGGTATAGAGCGTATCCTGATCGCCCAGCAGACGCACCCGCCGGAACACCGCCTGCCCGGCATCGACGAAAGCCGCCACCGCTTGCCCGGTACCCGGGCCAGAAGCATTGCGGATGGTCAGATTCTCGGCGGTGAAGCCTTCGGCGAACACATTCAGGGTGCCGGACCGGAAGGTGCCCAGCGGCTCTCCGTCCTTGCCCAGCGTATGGGCATTGTCAGACCAGGTGATGACGGTGGAATGGGGGTCTTCCCCCAGCAGCAGAATCGGCGGCGCAGCCTTATCCACCGTTATTTTCTCCTCGTAAATGCCCGGTTTGATCCGGATTGTTACCTCCGAAGGATGTCCCTGTGGAATGGAATCCAGCGCTTCCTGTAGACTGGTGTACCCTTCATTGCCATTCTTCGATACTGTAATTAACATTTGCGGCTCCTTTCCTATCAGCCTGTGTTTATTCTATAATAACCGTAACGGTTCGAGAGAGATGAGGAAATTCATGAACAGCGTGAGCAGCCCCAATCCCAAATATCATATTGAAGAAGGCCGGTTCAGTATTCAGCACATGAAACGCAAGGGCATCACTGCCATGCCGCGCCCCCACAGCCATGAGCTGACCGAGCTGTACTACCTCACGGAGGGGGAACGGGTGTACTTTGTAGACGAACGGGTAGTTACGGTGCACAAGGGTGAGCTTATTCTCATTCAAGGCCGGGAGCTCCATGCCACCGCAAGCTCCGAAATTGCCGAGTTCGAGCGGGTACTGATTAATTACGACCCGGAGCTGCTGCCGTCCCTGCTGCGGAAGGAATCCAAGTGGTTCCATAACCGCAGATACCGCCTGTTCCGGCTGACCCTGCGCGAGCAAGACGAAGTGCAGAGCCTGCTGAACCGGATGCTGGATGAATGCCGGCTCCAGAGGGCGTATTACGAAATCTCGGTAGTCACACTGTTCGCCGAGCTGATGATTCTGCTGCAGCGTTCAGAGAGTACGTCGCAGACCGGCGGGACGAAACATCCGCTTCATCATCTGGTGACGGATGTCGCCACTTACATCCGCGAGCACTACCGTGAGGTGCTGACTCTGGAAGAGACGGCGGGGCATTTTTTCATTAGCCCTTCTTACTTGAGCCGGGTGTTCCATCGGCTGACGGGGTTTCACTTTCGTGAATACATCGTCCATATACGCATCCGGGAAGCTGAACGACTGCTTGCGGGATCTGTAGGCAAAATTCAGGAAATCGCCTCCGCGGTCGGATTCGAGCATCTCTCCCACTTCAATAAGACATTCAAAAAATCGACCGGGCTGACCCCGCTGCAGTATCGGAAAGAAGTCAAATCGCAGCCTTCGTCCCCATTCAAAGGATAACCATCATTCCACCATTTCCAGATCTTCTGATCGGAGTAGCGATACATTGCTGCATTGCTGCATTTGCAGCTTAGGCAGCTTAGCCGTCTGCAGCCGGATACGGTCCAGCGAGAGACTGTCGGCATGCCTAAGAACAATTCCCCGCTCACTCACCGCATGGAAATTCTCGACGCTCAGTCCGGCGAGCGGCATCTCCGGCAGCCCATTCACGAGCAGTGCGGTTGCCGCTCCATGGCAGACAATGTTCTTCAAGGCAATATTCCGGAACTGCGGGGTTGCCTCGGTAACCGGGAAATGCTGCTCATTGTATCCTTCCGACCCTTCAACACCCTCATAGAACATGTGGAAAGACACGGCCTCATGGAGAATGCCGCTCATGCGGATGTTCTCTATGACAATATCCTCCACTACGCCGCCTCTTCCCCGGGTACTTTTGAACCGCAGGCCGATGTCCGTGCCGATGAACACACAGTCGCTGACTCTGACTGCATGCACACCGCCGGACATCTCGCTGCCAATTACCACTCCGCCATGCCCATGATAGACCGTACAGTGACGGATCGTAATATACCGGCAGGGCATCCCCAATCTGCGGCCTTCTTCGTCTTTTCCCGACTTCAGGCAAATCGCGTCATCGCCCACATCGAAGCTGCAGTGCTCGACAAGAGCGTGCGTGCATGATTCCAGATCGAGGCCATCCCCGTTCTGCGAATACCACGGATTGCGCACCCGGATATTCCTCACGGTAATGTGCTCGCAGCCCAAGGGATGAAGACACCATGCCGGAGAATTCTGGAAGGTTGGTCCTTCCAGCAGCACCCGCCGGGAATTCCGCAGGCTGAGCAGCGCCGGACGGAGATACGCGCGGGCAGGCAGATAAGCCTCCATACCCGTCTCCCCGCTCTTCCGCAGCATTTGGCAGACTGCCTCTCCCTCCATGGCTTCACGGGAAGGCCACCAGATCTCACTCTTGTAATCAAGCGCTCCCCCGGAGGCGGTCAGACTGTTCCACTGCAGCTCCGTCATCTTGAACCGCTTCACCGGACGCCAGCCTTCACCGCTGCCGTCGAAGATTCCTTCCCCTGTAACGGCCACATCACTCAGGCCCTCTCCGTCCAGCGGGGCCTGGCAGCGCCAGCCGGACGTTCCCTCGAAATGGGAAGAGATCAGCGGGTATAGAGCGGGATCGGGGTCAAACAGCACTAGCGCGCCCCGCTCGGCACAGAGATTAATCCGGCTGCGCAGAGTAAGCGGCCCTGTGCGCCAAAGGCCGGGAGGGATCACCACCTTGCCGCCTCCGGCAGCTGCGCAGGCGTCCAGCGCGGACTGAATGGCGGAGGTACACAGCGAAAGTCCGCCGTCTTCCGCCCCATAATCTGTAATCGTAAAGGTCCGTACCGGAATCTGCGGAAGCTCGGGCAGGGCATAATCCACTTTGTTGCGATTGCCACTCATTTGAACTGTACCTCCCTATCTATTCGAGACCTTCATAGCTGAACCAGCCAAAATCGGCGTAATTGGCGCTTTCCGCGCCTTGGGAACTGGCATACATGCCGAGATAAGCTCCTGTAAAACCGCCCGCCAGATCTGTGCTGAGCACTGTTCCGTCCGCTTTTCCGCATAGTCCTGTCCACTTGTCGCTTTCGGAGCTTCTATAATAGAAGCTGTAGTCCTGCCCCTTGGCTTCCACCTTCAACTGCACCTTGTCTCCCGAATAAGGCACCGAAGCAAGCAGCTGTTCACTACCGCCGCGGCGTTCGATCAATTGCAGTGCCGGCTCCCCGGCCTCCAGACCCAATTCACACCGGAAGTGGTAGTCCGCATTCTGGAGCAGCACAAGTCCGGCAACTTCACTTTCGGCAGCGGGTTGGAATGTCATATCCAGTGCCGCCCTGAAGCTGAGATGCTGCTGGCGTCTTCCGACATAAGAGGGATTGCCGATTTCCGAGAGACGTTCGGGCTTCAGGCGCAGCCGCAGGAAGCCCGGATGATCACTCAGGCTCCAGAATTCACCGCGCGGCGTGCGCAGGAAGTTCCAGACCGGTGCCAGCTCCGCTCCTTCAAAATCATCGCACGCAGGCAGCTGCGGCCATGTCGTTTCCGGCAGGTCCGGAGCTGGCGATTCAAACTCCAGCACCCCTTTGCCGGGGTTCACCACAGGCCATTCATTCTCCCAGGCCACCGGTGTCAGGAACGTTTCACGTCCGAGATTGCGGTAATAGCCGCCGCTGGTCCGGGAAGCCAGGCAGAACATCCACCAGTCTCCATGCTGCGTCTCGATCAGTTCCCCATGGCCGACATTGACGATCGGATAGGCTCTGCCGAGATGGCGGTGCGTTAGAATAGGGTTAGCTTTGTGGCCTTCATAGGGGCCGGTCACGCTCCGGCTTCTGGCAATCGTAATCGCATGGGTATGTCCGGTCCCGCCTTCGGCAATCAGGACATAATACCAGCCGCCGATCTTGTAGATATGGGGTCCCTCCTGCGCGTGGGCCACCTTGAGTGCGCCTTGCCAAATGCTATGCTTCGGTCCGACCAGCTTGCCTTGGCCCAGGTCAATCTCCTGCAGCCAAATATCCATATGCTTCGGATAATCCTGCCCTTCGGGCGGAACACGGTTGCCGGTGTAGTACACTTTGCCGTCTTCATCGAAGAACAGGGACGAGTCGATGCCGGGAGCATCCTCCAGCCAGACGGGGTCTGACCAGTCACCGGCCGGATCCGTTGCCGTCACATAGAAATTATGCTGATTCTTATCATTGTCGACATACGTCGTGATCATATAGAAGATGCCCTCATGAAAACGGATTGTCGGTGCCCAGATTCCCATGGACGGAAGGGTTTGATCCAGATTAAGCTGGGACGGGCGGTCCAGCACATGACCCAGCTGGCGCCAGTTAACCATATCCTTGCTGTGGAAGATCGGAACACCAGGAAAAAACTCAAAGCTGGACGTCACAAGGTAATAATCTTCTCCCACACGGATGGCCGAGGGGTCAGGGTAAAATCCCGGCAGCACCGGATTACGGAATGTTCTCAACACAGAAGTCCTCCTTCAAACGAACGAATTGTAAGCACCACCAATTATAGTTCGTACAAGTTCAACTTTCTTGCATTTTCTATGTTCTATTTCTTCATTTTTATACTTTCATGCTCAATTCGTAATCTTTTACCGCTTGTCAATGAATCGGTTGTCCCTCTAGAATGGGTATACTAGGATTTAGTTAAAGGGGCGATCATCTTGGGAAAGAAAAAGAAGCTGTATACCCGCTTTTTTATGAGCCTGACTCTGATTTCGGTAGGCTGTATTCTTGTTCTGGCCGTCGTGATCTTCTACCTGTACCGGAATATATCCATAGATAATGTCAATAAGGCGAACCAAAATGTGCTGCTGAATACTGAAACCGTTTATATGAACTATAAAGAGATTGTCCAGAACTACACCATGGATTTCTATGCGAATCCCAACATCAACGCGCTGATGATGAACGGGGATACGAGCTGGAGCGACCAGCTCTACAGTGCCCTTAGCCAGATCCGTGGCGCACTGGTGGTCAACCAGTATTTGGAGAATGCTTACATCTTCGGCACGAATGAACCTGTGGCGATGTTCGAGAACTTGCCGCTTAGCCCCGAATCCAAGCTGGAGCTGTTTCAGCGGATACGGACCAGCCGGATCGTCGAATCTCCGTTTCTGTGGAAGGCCACTTTGAACAATGGAACCCCCGTAACCCTGCTGACCGTCTTCTATAATGACCGTGCATTTGCCAGCAGTGAGTATTACGGCGCAGTAGCACTGACCGTTAATCTGGGCAAGCTGCAGAACAATCTCTTCACGCAAAAAGAAGGTGAAGTCACGCGATACGCTGTGCTTGACGGAAATGCCGATGTGCTGATGCACAGCGCACTCTCCGGCAGCCCCTTAAAGGCGGACATGCTGAAGCAGGTCGTTGCCTCCACCTCTGAGAGAGGCTCCTTTGTCTACAGGGGTACCGGAGAAGCGCAGCTGATTACCTATATTTATTCCGCTAAGGACAAGCTATGGTTTATTTCGGAGACATCCTATAAGGACAGCATCCGCGACATTTCAAATGCCCGCAATCTGATGATCAGCCTGTGCCTGGCTCTCATGCTGGCGGCAGCGGTAAGCGCCAACCTGATCTCCCGGCGGATCTACAAACCCATCGGGCGGCTGTTCGGCAATATTGTTCACCTCTCCGGCAATGAAGAAGCGCTGAAGACAGGCGGTGATTTCGACGCCGCAAGCCTGGAGCTGGAGCAGATCGGTGTCAAGCTGGTGCAGCTCAAAAAAGAAAGCGACGACAGCGCCTTGATGCGCTGGCTGCTCTCTCCCCGTGAAGCCTCTGACAATGGCGATACGCCAGTGATGAGCATCGGTGATCCCGGAGGGGCCTACTGTGTATGCGTGCTGGCCATAGTGGAACCTGGACCGGCAGCAGAGACCTTAGAGTCCGGCGGAAAGGGCATTGAGGTGATTCGCACCGCATTCAGCGGGCTGGCGGCGGTACAAGCCTTCCGGCCGCATGAGGGAACCGCCGTACTCGTTCTCAGTGAACTTCACAGCGGCAGCTTCGGAGATTATGCCTTGTACCGCGGCAAATGGGAAGAGATTGCGGCCTCTCTTCCCGAAATCGGTGTCCGCTGCGCGATCGGGATCAGCGGGTTCTCGAATGATATGGGCCTGCTGAGAAGCAAATATAATGAAGCAACAGAGGGTCTGCAATATATTAAATTTCATGAGCGGCAGAGCATTATATTTGCCGATGATACCATCCATCTGAACAGCAGTCCGCTGCCTGACAGTGCCCTTGAACCGGTGCTACTGGCCGTCAGGCAGAGTGATCAGGCGGCCCACATCCCGCAGGCAGTGGAACGGCTGCTGGCCGTGGCCTGCAGCTACCGTGCGGAATCTGCCAATATCGCTTTATCGAGGCTTGCCTTTGAGCTGAGCCGCACAGCCGAACTGAGTGCTGACACCCGGCACTCCGGCTTTCTGGACGATTACCAGCGGATCCGGCACATCCAGAGCTATGACAAGCTGCGGAGCTGGATTGAGGAGTGCTGTTACACCGCCCTTGAGCGGATTGCCAGCATGAGTGCTG
The DNA here is from genome assembly GCF_038002865.1 of Paenibacillus sp. FSL H3-0321. Lineage (NCBI taxonomy): Bacteria > Bacillati > Bacillota > Bacilli > Caryophanales > Paenibacillaceae > Paenibacillus > Paenibacillus sp. FSL H3-0321. The sequence goes on from NZ_JBBODH010000001.1 coordinate 2,104,106, forward strand.
TACAGACCCGGAATATTGCCACTGAAGCTATTAGCTATATCAGGGAGCATTATACAGATCCCGGGCTGTCCCTGAATGCCCTTGCCGAGAAGCTGTCGCTCAGTCCTGCTTATCTCAGCAGGCTGATTGCCGAAGAGGTAGACAGCAGCTTCCCCGATTTCATCAACCAGCTGCGTCTTGAGCGGGCGCAATCACTGCTGGTTACGGACCTGGAGATGGATATCCGGCAAATTGCAGAGAAGGTAGGGTATAACAGCAGCACCTATTTTACAACCCAATTCAAAAAACGTTATGGAGTTACACCCTCCAAATGGAGAATGAATCATATTCTGCAATCCAAGTAATCCGAAGGGGATGCCTCCGGCTGCCATAGAGCAGCCGGGGGCATCCCCTTTTGGTGTAGACCGCCTGCATCACTCAGGCTTCCTCAGTACGGATTTCACCCTCAAATGGGGCTATTCTTAGCCTAAAAAGCAAAAAAGTGCTGCTTTTTTGCTTTTTTTAAGCCTATACATTCCGTTTTTTTAATTTTTTTTCGTTTATTATGATAGCGTTTACATCGATTTCGGCTTTATGCTTTGCCTTGTAGAACATGCTCCTGGAACACGGGACAGAAATGATAATGCTACTTTAAAGGAGTGGACGATTAATGAGCCAAGAGGCTATACCGGAGACCACTGGGCGGCACAGTCTGAAGACCCGGACGGCCAGAAGCCGAAGTTTCCGCAAATCTCTGAGGAAGGACAGCTCTCTGTATCTGCTCGCACTGCCGGGCATCGTCGTGTTGATACTTTTTGCGTACCTGCCGATGAGCGGACTGATTCTCGTCTTCAAAAACTACAACTTTAACGACGGGATCTTCGGCAGCCCCTGGGCAGGATTCTCCAACTTTGAGTTTTTCTTCTCCAGTATGGAGGATGCCCTCAGGGCGACACGCAACACGGTAATGTTGAATGCGCTTTATATGCTGACGGGCACGTTTTTTTCGGTGGCGATCGCCATCATCTTGAACGAGCTGCGCAGCAAATGGTTTATCAAGGTAACGCAGAGCGTGATGTTTTTCCCCTATTTTATTTCGTGGATTATTATCGGAGCGATTCTCTTCTCCCTGCTGGATTATGACAAGGGTATTCTCAACCAGCTCTTCCATTCGCTTGGACTTGCCCAAGTCGACTGGTATTCCAGCCCCTGGCTGTTCGTTATCATCCTGGTGCTGGCGAATATCTGGAAAAGCGCAGGCTACGGAGCGATTATCTATTATGCGGTGCTGCAAGGAATAGATCCCTCCTATTATGAAGCAGCGCGGATCGACGGCGCCTCAAGATGGCAGATCATTACCAAAATCACGCTGCCGATGCTGATTCCATCCATCATTTTGATGACACTGCTCGGGATTGGCGGCATGCTGAAAGGCGATCTTAGCATGATTATGGGGGTAACCTTCTTGAATCCGCTGTTACTGCCCACCACCGATATTATTGATGTGTACGTATACCGTACAGCCATTCGTTCCGGCGAATTCGGCTTCGCTTCAGCCATTACCCTCTATCAATCCGTCTTTGGCTTCCTTCTGGTGCTTGTGGCCAACAAGCTGGCCGGCTGGTATGACAAAGACAGCAAACTATTTTAGGAGGCCGCAAGATGCCAACTACTGACAGCAAAGGGCTGCTCATTTTCTTTTATTTCTGTATTGCCATATTCTCGGTCATTTGTCTCGTGCCGTTTGTTCTGGCCGTATCCGGCTCATTATCCACCGAAGCGCGAATCGCTGCGGAAGGCTACTCCTTCTGGCCCCGGGGCTTCACTTTTGAAACCTATGAATTTCTGTTCGGCTCCAAGGCGCAGCAGATTCTGAAGGCGTATTCCATGTCGGTGATCGTTACAGTGCTGGGTACTCTTTCCGCAGTGCTGGTTACCACTGCCTATGCCTACGTTATTTCTGTCAAAAGCTTCCGGCTCAAAAATGTCTTCGCCTTCTTCGCTTACTTCACCATGCTCTTCAGCGGAGGCACCCTGCCGTGGTATTTACTGAGCACAAAATATTATCATCTCGGCGACACACTGCTCGGCTTGTTCGTGCCTTATCTGCTGAGCGTGTTCCTGATGTTCCTGATGGCCAATTATTTCCGCAGCATTCCGCATGAAATTGTTGAATCGGCGGAAATTGACGGTGCCGGTCACCTGCGGATCTTCTTTAGTATTATGGTTCCACTCGGCCGGGTCGGACTGGTCACCATCTCCCTGTTCTACGCGCTGCAGTTCTGGAACGATTTCTATCTGCCGCTGATGCTGGTGTCTAACCAGGATCTCTATACGATCCAATATTTGATGTACAACATGATGGCGAACATCCAGTTCCTGGCTTCCGGCAACGCCGCACAGGTCGGTGGCGCAATTATTGCTCCGCCGCTGGAGACGGCCAAAATGGCGATGACCTGCCTGACCGTCCTGCCGATCGCCATATTGTATCCTTTTCTCCAGCGCTTTTTCGTCAAAGGTATTGTCGTGGGTTCGGTCAAAGGCTGATTCCCCGCCAGGTTTTGCCCTAATTTGGATTGCACCAGGCTAATGCTCCCCTGCTTCAACTTGTTGTACAATGGGACGTAAGGGAGCACTGCCATTGCAATATAGCTTCAAGCATATTGATTCTATTTCAGGAGGGTTCATCATGAAAAAGAAAAAAGGTTGGTTAAGTTTGCTCCTGTCCGCTGTATTCTTGTTAAGCGCCTGCTCCCAGGGCAACAATGAAAGCGCTAACTCTACTACAGGAGCCGGAAGTGAAGGTACAAGCCCCTCTGCAGGCAGCGATAACAAAGCAGGCAGCGGCCTGGCTCCCGCCAAGCTGAAAATTGTGCTGTACGGGGATGAGTCGAACCGGATGAAAGCATTGGGCAAATCAGAATTCCATGATGTGATCAAGAAAGAAATCAATGCCGAGGTGGAATTCCAGTTTCTGCCCTGGACCGAATACGGCGGGGGCAAAACTGACCTGATGTTGTCCACGGGAGAGGATTTCGCCACTTATACCGATAGTAATTATATGGTGAAATCAGTCGCCAAAGGGCTGTATACCGATCTTACCCCTTATGTGGATGCCGCACCTGACCTAAGTAAAAATGTTGACGAGGCTTCCTTCAGCGCCTTCCAGCTGGACGGCAAGCAATATGCAATCCCTGTCGGCAACAAGCCGAATTCCGCAGAATTCTACAGCGTGCTGGTCAGACAGGATCTGCTGGAGGAGGCCAACATGACCAAGGTCACCTCGCTGGCAGAGCTGGAGCAGTTCTATGACAAGGTCCATGCCATTCATCCGGAGCTGATCGGTTATGCCTCCACAGATGCACGCAGAATGCTGCAATATGATTACACGGACAAGAATCTGTACTGGCAAAATGATTTTATTGCGCTTGATGAGTCTGCTAAGGACGATCAAATCATCAGCTGGTTTGAAAGCGAAGAATTCAAGAGCTATGCCAAGCTGATGCACGGCTGGTATGAGAAAGGGATCATCCCGAAATATGCCGCCACCAATGTCCCGCAGCTGCAATCCGACTGGAACTCCGGCAAAGCAATGTTCTGGGCCGGTACGGCAGCGCGTCCTTTCGAGGGTGCGGCTACGATCTCGCAAGCGGTGCCTGAAGCCAAGCTGGTTAACTATTTCCTTGGCAGCGGCCGTCCGAAGATCAGCCGGGGCACCTACAGCAGCGCCTTTTTCGTCTCTGCCGCAGCGAAGGACCCGGAACGCTACGTGATGTTCTTCAACCTGCTGCAAAAAAATCAGGAGCTGTATGACCTGTTCGCCTACGGCATTGAGGGAACCGACTTCTCTCTGGATGACAAAGGGCGGCTCACGAAAATAACCACCGATCCGCTGATTCCCGACTGGCTGCTGATGAACAAAAATTTCATCCGCTTCGACAACACGGTGCCGGATGATTTTATTGCCGGATATAAAGTCTGGGATGACGGGGCAATCATCTCCAAAGGCGCAGGCTTCAACTTCGACAATACGCCGGTCAAGAATGAAGAAACGAAGCTGAACGGAGTATTTACCGAATACCTCGCGCCAATCGGCAGCGGCTTCAGCGATTATGAGTCCGCCTACCCTAAAGCGCTGGAAAGACTGAAGTCAGCGGGAATTGACAAATATATCGCCGAATATCAAAAGCAGTTCTCGGAATGGTACGCCAAGCAGCAGTAAATAGCCTGGCTTGCGCCGGAAAATAGTGATGTCTTGCAAAGCAAAACCAGCGTGCCCCCTATTATACGGGAGGCACGCTGGTTTTCTGTAATCCGCTAGTTAGTTATAGTCACGTTCGAATTTTTGCTATTTAATGCTTTTGCCAGTGAACAGTGAGGTTCTCGCTTTTACCAGGCCGGTATATTGTTTCTCCATCTTCTCTGCGCCGGCTTTGTTCAGCTCTTCGATAAATTCATCGTAGATTGTATCAAATTCGGCTGTTTTGGCAAGAATCGCTTCCGGAATCCGCTTGCGAACAATATCCTGCGTTTTTTGATAGATGACTTGATAGTCTCCATCCGTTGGGACCTGCATGTTGTATAGTGCTCCCCATTCTTTGACCGGGAATTCATCTTCTCCAGGAAAGAGGTCTTTCCATGTTTTCGCCTTATAAGCGGCCAAAGTCTCCTTCTCCGCATCCGAGTAACTGGCAACAATTTGTTCCGGGAAGTTCGTTGTATAGTAGTTGTCTGTAGAATCCTTAACGCCATCTCCGTAACGGACTCCAAAGATGGAATATAATCCGATACCTGATTGCATAGTGAAATTCGCCGCGTCATTGACCTTTTGTTTGAGAATATCGTCAGGTATGACACGTTTCCCATTCTCAACTTGATATTGTTTACCTTCTACCCCCCAGTTTCTCAGCACTTGACCTTCTTCAGAGGACAACCAGTCAATGAACTTGATAGCGCGGACCGGATCTTTACAGGCGGTTGTGATACTGATTCCATATCCGTCAACCCCGATGGACTGCATGGCGTGATCCTTATATTGCTCACCCATCGTAACCGGGAAATGCGCGTAGGTATAATCGTCTTTGCCTGCAGCTTTCAAGGCATTCTCCCCGTCCTGATATTCCCATTCAACAGAGGTGAGGCCCAGTACCCGGCCGCTGGCGATTTTGGCTTTATACTGGTCGTCTTGTTGAACAAAGGCATCTTTGTCGAGCAGTCCTTCATTATACATATGATTCAACCAGCGGAAGTACTCTTTTTCTTCCGGACGTTTATAGTGAAGAATCGCTTCATAGGTGTCCGGGTCCACATAATATTCACCGTCATTTGCTCCTCCTGTTGTGGCGGCAGCCTGATTAGTTACAGTAATCATAATCTTCCAGTCGTCTGCATTCAGCGTTAGCGGAAGGGTCGGCTGTCCGTCCGTTGTCGGATGCTTGACCGTATATTCTTTGAGTACGTTTTCAAAATCCTGGACCGTTTTGATCTGCGGATAGCCCAGCTCCTTCAATACCCGGTGTTGAACCTGAAAACCGCTGTCTGCATCGAAAAACTGCTGGTCCACACCGACATTGGTTGGAATGGCATAAATGGCCTGATCGTCATTACTGTATCTCATCCGGTTCGTATTTTCGCTCATAATCTTTTTAATATTTGGAGCGTATTTATCAATCAGATCGGTCAGATCTATGATCGCTTCGGCATCTACCAGTTTACCGAGCTCACCCTTGGCGTAAATCAGATCCGGATATTCACCACTGGCCGCCATCAAAGAGATTTTGTCTTGTCCCCCACCACTGCCCACATCAAATTCCGCACTCAGAGTAACACCCGTATTAGCGGTAATTTCTTTCCCGACATCATCCTGCATTTTGTTCCAGCTCGGGCTGGCATCAGCGCCAAAGAACGTCAGAGTTACCGGGCTCGTATCTTCACTGCTGTTCACCTTCTCAGTATTCTCAGAGTTGCTTCCAGAACTGCTGCAGCCTGCCGAAAGGAGCAGCGTGCTTGCCAGAAGCACCGTTCCTAATTTTTTCGGATAGTTTCCGTTCATCTTTCTTGTGTCCCCCTTATACCTGATATTTACATCACCTGTTGATTTTCCTGAGCTTCGATTACATTTTATCGTCCATTATGGCTGAAAACCTTGACATTCAGGTCATGCAATAGCATTATTTAGACATTAATTACATATTCTTAGGTGGGAATGGTTTGAGTAATGTATATTTAAGCTGGTTTACAACGGATGAGTATTTTCCCTTTTATATTCAATATGGCGGGCATGAAGAAGACACATCCTTCCACAAACATGTGGATTTTTCCGAGCTCGTAATCGTGCTGAATGGACATGCTACGCATGTTGTCAACCATGAAGAATCCTTTATTAAAAAAGGAAATGTATTCGTCATTAACGGTGGTACCCCCCATGCCTATAAAGACCCGTACGATTTCAAAATCTGCAACATCATGTATAAGGCCGAAATGCTTAAGTTAGCCGGTCCGGATCTAAGAACCTTGAATGGGTACCAGGCACTTTTTGTTCTGGAACCGTTCTACCGCAGTATTAACTCTTATAAAAGCAAACTGAACATGTCCATTGTTAGCCTGGAGTATGTCTCATCGCTTATCACGGCCATGATCAAGGAATACGATGAGAAACTTCATGGATATCAAACCATGCTTGCCTCCAAGTTCATGGAGCTGGTCGTATATCTGTCCAGACATTATGACAACCAGGAGAAAGGCGTGGACAGCCTGATGCACCTGGCAAATGCCATCTCTTACATTGAAGACCACTATCGTGAACAGGTTACGCTGGAAGAAATTGCGGCTAAGTCGGATATTTCCGTCAGGCATTTAAACCGGATTTTCCGGGCCTATTATCTGACAACGCCAATCGCTTATATTCAGCGCCTTCGTTTGGAACAAGCCTGCACGCTGTTAAAACAAACAAATCGTTCCATTACAGAAATTTCCTACGAGTGCGGATTTAATGACAGTAATTATCTGACGCGTCAATTCAAAAAAATGTACGGCATGTCCCCCAAAGCTTTTCGAAAGCAGCAACAACTGTAGAGCAGCAGTGATTTGTTATTTACCGCTACACTTATACTAAAAAAAGCAGCCGGCCTGAATCAGCCGCTGCTCCAATCATTTCTTTGATTTTCAAATTAACCAATGGGTTCATAATCGAACCAATCGAACGACGCAGGGGCAGATCCTCCCGTTGTGGAGGTTGCATACATTGCAATAAATACACCGGTAAAGCCTCCTGCAACTTCTGTGCTGAGCAGATGAGTTTCCCCCCAACCCATTTCAATTATTCCGGATTGTGCTGATTGAAACGACACTGTAAACTTGTCAGGCAGCGCTTGAATTCGCAGCACAACAGGCCCTTCAGGGCACTCTTTAGTTTCCTCCACCTTCAATGAACCGACGGTCCGGCGGAAAACGACTATTTTGCGTCCCTGTAAGGATCTTATGGCAAGATCGTAATGATGTTTTTCATCCATATAAATGGTTAACCCTGCTTCTTCTCCGTCATCCTGCGGCTCATATTCCAGTTCAGTTTCTATGTTGGAAGAGAAATGACATAGTCGGCGGCCTACAAATGCGGGAGAGGCTGCTTCATCCAGCAGGGCTTGATGTCCGTGCAGAACCAGATACCCCGGTCGTTCCTGTAACGACCAGCTCCCCTCTACCGGGTTGCGCAAAAAAGACCACTCAAAGCTGAGAAGCGAATCATTGAAATGATCTCTGACAGGCTTCTCCCGCCACAGGACTTCCCGCAGTTTCGGTGCCTCCATGATCGGCTCAATATGCGTATCCTTACCGATAACCGGCCAACCTTCTGCCGTCCAGGTCACCGGGGCCAGAAACACCTCTCTGCCCAAATGATGACCCATAGGATAAGAGGCAGGTCTAATTCCCAGGCAAACAGCCCACCAGCTGCCGTCCTGCGCTTCGATCAGATCCGCATGCCCCGTTGCATGTATCTTGCTGTTCAAGCTTCTGTTGGAGAGGATAGGATTATACGGACAAGGCTCATAAGGTCCATACGGCAGATTACTTCTGGCGATCGTTTCCATATGACCATACTCAGTACCGCCTTCAGCAATCATCAAAAAATATATACCGTTAATATTGTATAGATGAGGAGCTTCGGGATAAGCGCCGCCTGTCCCCTTCCAGATCAATCGGCTCTCCGTCAGCATCTTCCCGGTTTCAATATCGATTTCGCACTGGTATATCCCGTCCCCTTGGTCGCCGGTCCGGGAAGACTGAAAGTATACGCGGTTGTCATCATCGAACAAAAGGGATGGATCTATACCGTTTTGGGCAACAGGTATCGGTTCTGACCATGCCCCTTCCGGATTCTTCGTTTTGACAAAGAAATTGCCGATTCCGCTTACATTAGTGGTCACCATATAAAACCAGCCATTATGGTGACGGATCGTCGGCGCAAAGATTCCTCCCGAGCTCCAGGCATTCGCCAGAGGCAGTTGTTCAGCCGTTGTAAGGCAATGCCCGATCTGACGCCAATGAACAAGATCTTTGCTGTGAAAAATAGGCACTCCCGGAAAATATTCAAACGAACTTGTTACTAAATAATAATCGTCACCCGCCCGGCATATACTGGGATCGGGATGAAAGCCGGGTATAACGGGATTGGTATATTCCATCAAGCCGCACTCCTATCCATTTTATTGTTTGCTGCAATTTCCGCATATCCACATTATATTTGCTGACAGCCGTACCAAACCTTAATTTTAAAGTCACAGCTTTAGCATGATCTAGACATAACATCCGCTATTTAAGAAACAAAGCCTCCAAGTTGAGCTTGGAGGCTTTGTTTTTTTGCTGTTTAGAAATTCAACTCAAAGTCTTTAATAAGGAGTGTTCCCGCAGATGCGGTGATGTACCGGACAAATTCGAAGGTGTGGTCAGCGCCTGATTGTCCGAGGTTCATTGAAATACTGTGCTCAGCTTCGAAGTTGCTTTAATTCCGTTTGGACCGTTAATGATGGCGTTCCCTTGCTCTGTATAGCTGGTTCCTGCCCAATCATGTGACATATCCAGATACTCCAGCCCGGTACCATTTCCTTTCCACGACCATCCGATATAGCCGACACCCTTTTGCTGGGAATAACTCATAATCGTCGCTTCATCAACATCTCCGTTAGTATGTTTTATTCCGAATTCACCGATAACAAGAGCCAAGTTTTTATTCAATACATTGTCTATATTACTCTTAACCGTCGCAGCATTTCCTCCGGCGTATTCATACATATGGATCGAGAACATCGTATTTTTCAACGGATCTGCATTAAACACCTGTGTTCCATAATCAACTATGGATTGCGGATATTGCCCCCATCCCGCTCCGTCAACCATGATGGTATTTTTGATTCCGGCATTTCTAAGCTTTGGTATTACAGAAGTATACCCTTTGGCCCAGTTTGCGCCATCCCATGTGCCGTACCACTCATTTGCTATGTTGAGGATGACGGTTTTTTCTTTTCCGATGAGTGCACTTTTCATTTCAATCCAGTAATTCGCTATATTATCAAGTACTGCTTCACTATCCGAGCCAGTTCCATCATGGACTTCGACGACTACCACTAATTTATTCTGTTCGCACAAGGTGATGAGATTTTGTAGGGCTGCCAGACTGTCTTTCGACCATTGCTGCCCGTCTGAAAGGACAATTCTAACGGTATTTGCGCCTGTCTGGGCAATTGCAGGAATGGCAACGGACTCCTGACCTTTGTACCAAGTGTAAGCATGGTTAATCCCTCTCATAACAAATGGCTTTCCGTTTGCATCATATAAAGTTGTTCCGTTAATATAGAATCCCTGGGTGGTGGCAGTTGCACTGGTTGTTACACTCAGAGCCGTGCTTGCTGCCGATATATTATTTGCTGCGTCCTTTGCCTTTACCGTGAAGCTGTATGCTGTATTTGCAGTCAAGCCGGTTACGGTATAGCTTGTTGTTGTGCTAGATCCGGCCAGAGCCGTTCCATTGTATATGTCGTACCCTGTTACGCCTACGTTGTCTGTGGATGCTGCCCAAGCAAGGCTTACGCTTGTTGCCGTTTTTGAGGAACTTATAAGATTTGTTGGTGTGGTTGGTGCTGAGGTATCTGAGGTCGTTGTAATCTGCGTAAATTTCCATTTCTGTTGCGCATTTCCGTTATCTGTCCACTGCTGCACATTAGCTCCATCTGCAGATGAGCCTCCTGCTACATCCAAGGCTTTACCGCTGCTTTTGGAGATTAATTTGTAGTACCCGCTACCTGCATCAATAATTGCCCACTTCTGAGTGACTGCACCGTTGTCCGTCCACTGCTGCACATTGGCTCCATCGGCCGAAGGGCCTGCGGCATCCAATGCCTTGCCGCTGGACTCAGCAATCAATTTATAGGCTCCGCCGCCAACGTCAATGACTTTCCACTTTTGCTGGGAGTTTCCATTATCTGTCCACTGCTGTACATTAGCACCGTCTGAAGTAGCGCCTCCTGCTACATCCAGGTTTTTGCCGCTATGTTGTGCTGAAAGCTTATACACCGCACCAGAAATAATTCCATTATCCACGGGTCCGCTATCCGAATACACTTCAAAATCCCATAGAGAATACCCGTATTCGGTTGCCCTTTGCGTTCCATACATTCTTACATATCTTGCACTTTGGGTTGCAAATGAAATCGTATCGACTCCACCGTCTCCTGTTGTAGTGGAAAACACTGTAGTCCAGTTGCTGTTATCTGTGGATAGCTGAATCTGGTAAGCTTTTGCGTAGGCAGCCTCCCAGTTCAGCATTACACCATTCACATTGATTGCGCTTCCAAAATCAATGCTAATCCATTGAGGATCAGAATAACTGGAGGACCACCTTGTTGAAGCGTTTCCATCAATAGCCATATCCGGTGTTTTTGTTGAATCTTCACTTGAACTTGCAGTTGCAGTTTTGTTGAGTGCGATGTTTGTTTCTGCATTTGCCTGAATTGGTGCTACCATCCCCATAAGCAAACCAAACATCATAACAAAAGCTAAAATTTTCTTCAAGCAACATTCCTCCCATTAATTAATAAATTTTTAATTTCGTTACATCTTTCACTTAAATTGGCACTAAAATATAAAAAACATCCTCCTCCTTCCTCGTTATTCACAAATTGAAAGCGCTCTCTTATTTAAAAAGAGCTCTAGATGCAATGATCTAATGGTTCCCACAACATATTTGGCACACCATTAAATCAATGGTTATGAGGCCCGTTGTTTCCAGCAGCCTTCTAACCATTACAGAATATTACTTTGTTAGCATAATCGTCAATGGTTTCAATAACACAATTTAAAATATTATTTCGAACGATTTTACGACAAAAACAGCATAGAAGCAGAGCTTCCACGCTGTTTTTGTTTGAATTTCATAGAATCAACTTTCGTATATTATTTACTCAATTCTTTCAGAGCTTGCACGCTCAGGGCAGCAAAATATTCTGCTGCAGGAAGCAGCAAGGTCTCGTCGGGCGCAAACTTTGGATGATGAAGATTATACGATGCTCCTGATCCGATCATAACGAAGGCTCCAGGAATCGTTTGCAGGTAAAAAGAGAAATCCTCCCCGCCCATCTGGGGGCCTATCTCAAGCACCCGATACCCTTGCTCTTCAGCCACCACACTCATGAATTCAGACCATCTGGAATCATTTATCGTTGCAGGCGGCCCAGGATACCAGTGCAATTGCACTTCGGCCCCGGCTGCAGCAGCCAACCCCTGAAGAATCTGATCCATTCTGCGGGGGATCTCCTGCTGAACCGATGTATTTAAAGTCCGAACCGTCCCTTCAAGCACCACGCTTTCCGGAAGCACATTCCATGTATTTCCCCCGCTAATCCGCGTTATGCTCACTACTACAGATTCAAGTGCACTAATAGACCGGCTGCTAATGGTCTGCAAAGCCAGCACAATTTGTGAGGCCAGTACAATTGAATCTGTCCCTTTCTCCGGTGACGCAGCATGAGCTCCCGTTCCCTTGATCGTGATTTCAAACCGGTCTACACCTGCAGTAATTGCGCCAGCCCTCGTTCCCAATTCGCCTACCGCAAGTTCAGGCCAGTTGTGCAAGCCGAAGATTGCCTCAACACCTTCGAGACCTCCCGATTCTATGATCTGCTTGGCCCCATGCCCGGTCTCTTCCGCAGGCTGAAAGAGGATGCGTACAGTTCCAGGCAACTCTTCCTCCCGCTCTTTAAGACTATAAGCGGCCCCCAGAATTACTGCTGTATGTACATCATGTCCGCAAGCATGCATTTTGCCAGCCACTTGGGAGCTATAGGACAGCCCCGTCTCTTCCTGTATCGGCAGAGCGTCAATGTCTGCACGAATGGCAATGATAGGTGCTTGTCCCGTGCCGATCTGCGCGACAAGTCCTGTTCGCAGTAGAGGCGTATCCAGGACATGGATTCCCGCCTCTTCCAACCAACTCTTCAGCTTGCCTGTTGTCGAATATTCTTCATTGGATAACTCCGGATTTTCATGCAAATCATGACGAATTCCCTGCAATTTCTGCTCCAAATTCTTCAACGCATTTCCTCCTAATGTCTACGAGATAGCCTTATTCCAGATAACGTCCCATTTCTTCCGTATACATATGGATGAACCTAAGGATGATTTTCTGCTCTTCAGGAGAGTAATTGTCAAATTCTCTATCGATATCCGAACTTCTCGTCTCATGTAACTTATAGTGGCCTTCAAAGGCGCCTTGTCCCAGTTCAGTCAGCCTGAAATACACTTCCTTCTTGTTCCCTTCAACCTGATACTTCGAAACAAGACCTTTGGCTTCCAGCTTGGTCAATAATTTGGAAGTAGTTCCTTTGGTAATATTAAGCACATTTGAGATTTCAGTTAATTTACAATCTGGATGGTGACCAATGGCTTCAATCATATGAATTTCGGATAAATACAAGACGACTCCGGGACTATACTCTCTCGGCCTCTTGTTCAGTGTATTATAGACCTCGAACATACGGACCAAGGAGCGGTCCAGCTCAACATGAAATTTCTCCAATCTTTAACGCTCCTCTTGAAATTTTGTTTTCTTACGAAACAATTTCATACTATACGTACTCCACAGGATTCGTCAAACAAAAATTCCAATCTCATGTTGATAGCTGGATCGCGGTATTCTTTATCTTTTCGTAGGCTCAGTAAGTGTCACCCAGCATAGGACGAATACTGATCTCTTCGACGACTGCCTGCGGGCTGAGCTCAAGCATCGTTTCGACGAGCTTGGCTATATCTTCCGAGGCAAGGAATCTGTCCTCCGCAATACCTTCTCCCGGTACTCTTCTTTCAGTAAATGTCGCCCCAGGATGAATGAGAGTCACCCCTACGCCAGACACTTTCAGTTCTTCTCTCAGGCCACGGGCGTAATTGCTCAAGGCTGCTTTGGATATAGCATAGAAAGAGCTGTCCGGACGGAGAGCCGCTGTTGATCCTATGAAAAATATACGCGGGTAGCTTCCTGCCTTAACTGCTGGAAGAAAAGCCTTGACCAAAGCTACATTCGCCAGCAGATTTACCCGCAATATACGATCCAGCTCTTCCACATCAGGCTCAATCACCGAACGGCTTGCATCATAGAATGCCGCAGCATTAAGCACCAGCACATCCGGCGAGAATGCTTGTTCTTTGGCATATTGGACCAGTTGGCTGATCGAGGACAGGTCCCCGGCATCTGCAGCCAAATACAACGCATCCTCAGGGAGCAGTGCTGCCGCAGATTCGAGATGGCCTTCGTCACGCCCGGATAGGAGCAGCCGATGCCCGCCTGCGCCAAGCTTCCGGCTGATTGCAAGTCCAATTCCTCGGCTTCCCCCGGTAATCAATATATTCATCCTGTCACCTCCTTGGCTATTTGTTGAGATGTGATCTGCTAAATGAAATACTCGGTCTGATCCGCGGGGGGATTATTGATACTGATATAGATCTTTTCCACAATGTTCAGAATCTCGGCATCGTTTCTGTTGCGCGGTCTTTCAAAGGGAACATCGAAGATCTGATGGATGCGTCCTGGACGAGGGCTGAGCAGGACGATGCGTGTTGCCAAATATACGGCTTCAGCCACATCATGAGTAATGAAGAACACCGTCTTCTTCTCCTGTTGCCAGATCCGTATAATCTCATCCTGCAGTGTTAACCGCGTCAGGTGATCGACAGCACTGAAGGGTTCATCCATCAAAATCACTTGCGGATCAGCTACCAGCGTCCGGGCTAAGCCGGCCCGCTGGCGCATACCTCCGGATAATTGATGAGGATATTTATCCGCAAAGCCGCTTAGCCCTACAAGATCAATCGTGCGTTCCGCCCGCCCGCGCCGCTCTGAACGGGGAACCCCTGCAATCTCCAGCCCGAATTCGATATTTCGGCGGATAGTGCGCCAAGGAAATAGAGCGGAGTCCTGAAATACAACTCCGATATCTCTGCTCGTTCCAGCCTGCACCTTGCCATCCAAAATGATCTCACCGCTGGATTGATTAAGCAGGCCCGCCACGATTTCGAGCAGCGTGCTCTTCCCGCAACCGCTTGGCCCAAGCACGCAGACGAACTCGCCATCACTCACCTTAAGATTTATATTTTTGAGCGCTAAAGTCTGCTCATCATCCACACTGGAGTATTCCTTGTTGATGTTACGGAGTTCAATAGTAGGCATAAGCGCTCCTCCCTGCGTGCTTATTGTTTAGCATATTTTCCAAGCAGCAGTATCTTCGCAACCTTATCGGCGAATGTATTATCTACAACACCGTCAACAGAGATCGCTTCACGCTGCATGCCATATTTGGTTAGCAGATCTTCTGTAACCTGAAGACGCTTCGTATCGACGATCGGGTTATTTTCCCACAATATGATCTCGGAATTAATGGCCTTCTTAATCGTTTCTTCATCCTGATTCAAATATTCAGCTGCCCAAGGATAGAATTCATCCAGATGAGTCTTGGCATATTCATTCGCATAAAAGTAGACTTCAAGCAGGCGTTCAACGACCTCTGGCTGTTCATCAATCAACTTCTGGCTGGCTACAAGCACGCCTGTCTGATATTCGGGAACAAACTCCCAGGTTTTCGCAAGAACATGTCCAGTCCCTTCTTGTTCAGCCAGCGTGGCGAACGGCTGGTGAATGATCGTAGCGTCAACTTCGCCCTTCACAAAGGATGCGTAGGCTTCCTGATAAAAGCTGTTCGCCGCATATTCTACATCCTTTTTGTAATCAATGCCGTTCTGGCTAAGAACCTCCTTGAGCGTCAAAGGCATACCGCCTGTGGCTTGACCGGTTCCAATGGTCTTGCCTTTCAGATCTGCCCAAGTCTTAATCTCCGGTTTGGCAATAATCCAGTAGGCCCCCCGGCTTCTCCACATATTGCTGACGATTTTCATCTTAACGCCATTAGCGATGGCAGGAATATAAGTACCCGGGTCACCATCGGCAATGTCTACCTCGCCCGCGCCGAATGCCGCTACAGGATTGGGAATATCCACAATATCAAGATCTATGCCGGCATCAGAATACCAGCCTTTCGCTATTGCAAATTGATTGGCTATCCCGGTCATCCCTTTGGCGAAGCCGGCATTGATTTTGACACGCTCATTGTCGCGGCCCTGCCAGGGAGGTACTCCGTCGGCTGGATTCAAGGACACAGTCTCCTTATTGCCTGTATTCGATGAGGAATCTGCAGAGGTATTACTGGAGGTATTACTGGAATTATTAGTAGATTTATTGCTTGTAGTATTGGATGCAGAGTTAGAACCGCACGCTGCCAAGAGGAGCGATAGGATAAGAATAATGGATAAAAGGCTGAATGTTTTATTAGGCTTCTTCATATGGTTCGCACCTACTCTATTTAGATTGATGTGGGCTCGTAATCCAGCGGCGGCAAGTGATCCGCTCGACAAGATTGACGATGTTCACGAATAAGACGGACAAAATTGTTACGATGATAATAACCAGGTAAAGCCTGGGAGTATTAAGTACGGCTTGAGACTCATTCAACATAAATCCTAATCCGCCCTTGGAGGCAGCCATCTCTGCAAAGACAACGCCGGTAATCGCTGTGGCCGCCGTGATCCGCAGCCCGTTGAAAATGCTTGGCAGTGCCGATGGCAGAAGCACCTTGAATACCGTCTGAGCTCTGCTTGCCTTGAAGACCCTGGCTAGTTTGATATGATCGTTCCGGGTCTGTTTGGCACCTGTAACGGTGTTGTAGAGAATATTGAAAAAACAGAAGAGAATGACGAGCACAACCTTACTCGTAAACCCGATCCCAAACCAGACGATAAGCAGCGGCATAATCGCTGTCTTCGGGATAGCCATTACTGAGGCTACCAGCGGATCTATCAGCTTCTCCAATGTCGGGAACGACACGAAGAGCACACCGAGTCCGATTCCGGCAACGACAGATATCGAGTAACCTACTGTAACCTCCTTCAGACTAAGGATCAGATGCGGCCACAGTGTATTTTCTTGAATCGTATAGACAAGCTCATTCCAAATTTGGGTTGGTGAAGCCAGGAAAACTCGACTCACCCAGCCTTTGGATACTGCGAGCTCCATCCACCCCAGCAGCAGTATTACAAATGCGACCTGTACAATAATAATCCAAAGAGGTTTTTGCCCCGTTCGGCCTTTCCTCTCTTTGGCCATACAGTAACCTCCCCTTCTATGCCAGTTTTGTCAGTTGATGTTTGACAGGCAGCCTTAGTTCAAGTGATATAGTGAACCCAGAATCTTTACATATTGCTCCTGACTTCCGGGTTCTCCAGAGCTCAATCTTACAAGGAACGGCCGCTGTCCACGGGACTTTAAGGCTTCTGAAGCCGGACCTTCTTCCACTGGCTCCACAAAGCTGAGTAAAGTTCCGTGCAGATCCAGAGTCTGCCGATTGCCCCGCAATATAGGATCATAGGTAACTTCACCCGCGTGGACGCGGAACCATTTCGCCCATTTTTCAACGGTCTCCTGCAGACGACTCACGGTAAACCCGACCTCTCTAAGCTGGAGAAGTCCACGTTCATGCGGAAGGATTACTCCGGCCTCCTGCAGTTCCAGCTTCCGCTCCGGGTCTTCTCCTTCCCACTGGATGAAGAAGGGCAGCGGAAGTCCGTGTTCAACGCCGGCTTCTCCTGCGAATAACAGCTTCCACTTTACCAGCGTACCGTCCGGTCTTCTGCGGCTGCATGCCTCCGGCCCGAATACCTCTAGACCTTGACTGCGCAGATGCGCTGCAAGACCTTCAATATCATGGGTACGAAGTGCGATCCTGCTCAGCCCTTCCTGAAATCCATCTTTGGCCAACGTCTCAATCAAACCATAACGGCTTGTCCGGTCTCCAAGCGGAAGCAGACTGTGATCGAATACACCGATCCACTCGATATAGCTTAGATCGAAATAGCTGAGTGCATTATATGTCCCAATCTGTTCATGTCTCCCGCCATGTATGGCATGGATACCGTAAGGTTTCAACTCTTCAAATACCTGTTCCGGCTGATTTACATAATGAACAATATGATCAAACTTCAATGTGAATCCGATAATGTCCGCCTCCCTTATTCCTTATGGCTTGATAATGATTTTCCCGAAGAATTCACGTTCTTCAATGATGCGGTGAGCTTCCCTGATTTCCTCCAGCGGCAACACTCTGTCAATAATCGGCTTCAGCTTGCGGCTTTGCACAAGCTCAAGCAAAGTGATCAGATCGCCCGCTTCCCAGCCATTGGAACCGATAATTGTAATTTCACGCACCCATACATATCTCAGATCCGTCACCGCTTCATAGCCAGTCGTTGCACCGCAAGTTAGAATTCTTCCCTTGACGGCAGTCGCCTTGATGCTTTGCGGCCAGGTTGCCTTACCAGTATAGTCAACGACGACATCCGCTCCTTTTTTGCCGGTGTAGTTCCAGACTTCTTTCGAGAAATCCGTTGTATTGTAGTTAATGACCAGATCCGCACCAAGCTCCTTAAGCTTCTCCAGCTTGTCATCCGATCCGGCTGCAGCAATGACTTTGGCACCGGCCAGCTTAGCGATAAGCACGGCCGCATTCCCTACGCCGCCGCTAGCACCGAGAATCAGGATCGTCTCATTGGCTTGCAGCTTGCCGCGGGTGATCAGCATTCTCCAGGCTGTTCCGTAAGCAATCGGAAGAGCCGCGGCTTCCTCGAAGGAGATCTCATCAGGCAGCGGAATCAGATTCTGCGCCGGAACCTTTACATACTCGGCAAGTCCGCCTGTCAGGTCTTCCCCCAGTGCTCCATGACCCGGGATGGATGGATCAATGAGAACCCGGTCACCAGGCTTGGCATTTAGAACTCCTTCTCCTACCTGTTCCACAATTCCAGAGATGTCCCCGCCAGAGATATGCGGCAGAGGGAGCTTTCTCCCCGGAATTCCCCGCCGTACGAAAATATCAAGATGGTTCAGGGAGACAGCTTCAACCTTAACGACAACTTCCTTCGGCCCGGCTTCAGGCTTCGGATACTCTCCCACAACAACATTATTTCGATCTCCGTGTTCAAGAATAAGTGCAGCTCTCATTGGATATCTTCTCCTCTTAAATTATATTTTGCGTGACTTGCTCTTTTAATCGCGTTCGGTCAAGCTTGCCAGGTCCGGTAAGCGGCAAGGCATCCACGAAGATGACTTTGCGGGGATGAGCGTAAGCGGGACCGTTATGAATAAAGAACTGCTTCACTTCATCCTCTTTTAACTCACCGCCCTTGCCTGTCACAATGACGGCTACAGGAACCTCACCCTTCACTTCATGAGGAATAGGCAGGACACAGACATCCTCAATCAAAGGATGCTTCAGGAGAATGTTCTCCACCTCTTTGGGATAGACGTTCTCTCCTCCCACATTCATCATGTCGTCCTTACGTCCAACAATATAAATGAATCCATCTTCATCCCTGCAAGCTGCATCGCCTGTCTTCAACCAGCCGTCCGGCGTAATCCTGCGGGCAGTGACCTCCGGGAGATTCCAATACCCGTCAGCTACGCCCGGGTTATTCACCCAAAGCTCACCGGTTACATTCGGACCGACCTCGTTCTCTTGTTCATCCACAATTCGAATCTTACAACCCGGCACAGGAATACCTGCAGAGCCTATCCGCTGAATACCTTCCCGGGATTCCAGTACGACAGGCCCCCCTTCAGTAAGCCCATATCCTTCATACATTGGAATTCCTAAGAGCTGCTGCACCTCTTCTAACAGCTCGCTAGGCGTATCGGAGGAACCGCATATGCCAAAACGTAAGGATGTAAGATCGAACCCCGGATGTTCTTTCAGATAACTTACTATCATTCGATATAAAGCGGGTACACCCGTCATATATGTACAGCGGTGAGTCTCAATGGCTTTCACGATCTGCTCTGGATCCGCTTTTGGGAGTACGACGGCTGATGCCCCGAGATAGAAAATGGTCTTCATCGTCGTCATTGCATTTTTGTGATAGAGAGGCAGAGAGATGATCACCCGCGTCTCATCCGTTAAACCTCTTAGCTGCGAGGTAGACTGAACGTTCCATAGCTGCCCCCGGTGAGTTAGCCTGCATCCTTTGGGATTCCCGGTTGAACCGGATGTATAGGGGAGGAAGCAGATCGCTCTCTCCTCTGACGGGTACAGCTCCAAACTTTCGGACTGCTGAGGAAGCAACTCATCGTAGGACAGTGCAACGGGAGTTGCTTGTTCATTCACGCTAGCACAGCGTACCAGTATAGAAGCTTCACTGATCTGCTGCACAGCCTGTGCCTTCTCATTCAGTTCATCGTGAAAAATTAGAACCCGGCTTCCGCTGTTGCGGTACACATAAGCTAACGTCTCCGCACCCAGCTTGGCATTCATCGGCACCGGAATAGCTCCGATCGACATCAGCCCGAAGCAAATTTCCAGGAACCGGTAATCATTAGTGAACAATATGCTGACACGGTCTTGCGGATGAACACCCAGGTTTAGAAAGAGGTTCCCCGCTTGATTCACACGCCGGGCCAGCTCTGAATAATTCAATGTAATCTGGGGCGTGATCAAGGCAATCTTTGAAGGATAACGTGCAGCAGATTCTTGAATGATGCTCGCAAAATTATACGTACTCATAACACCTCCCTTTCTAGAGCTGACCTCCAAATATATACGGTTACTGCTTCGAGCTAAACAATCCCCGGCCGACAGCAACTTCCTTGCCTGTATGGTCTGTTACCGAAATATCTGCCAGACTAACCGTTCTCCCTAATTTGACCAGATTGGCCTTGGCACGCAGAACACCAGGCGCTGCCGGCCTCAAATAGTCAATCCGCAAATCAATAGTAGGCGTAGGCAGATTCACCTTGCGATGTACCGCAAAGTATCCGGCGATGTCGATCAGCGTTGCAATGATCCCGCCGTGAATATATTCAGCGTCCCCTGTAACAAACAGATTGTTGTCAGGTAGTAAAATCGTAATGGACTCTTCATTTAGTTCTTCAACTTGAACATCCAAAAAGCGGTGATATGCCGAGCTTCTAAGCAAGGTTTCAATCTGCTCCCGGTTGATTACATCCTTCATGCTGTGTCACCTCCTTTTTGTTTGCCAACGAAACATTTTTAATCATACTAAACCGCTATGATTAATTTGTCAACACAATTGTGAATAAACAATTTTAAATTAAAAACGTTGACACTACCGCATTTCTCGATAATAGTTCAAACTAATTTTTATAATTCCGATAAACCGGATTAATTTAAAAGGAGATACTAATGAATCCTTTAGAGCTGCGCATACACAAAGTGAGGTTGCCTCTGCCCCTGCGTCTCAATCATGTGAATAGTTATCTTATAGAAGATGAAGAAGGATGGAGCGTGATCGATCCTGGTTTAGCTACAGACAATACCTTAACGGTCTGGACTGAAGCTTTGCAGCGTTATGATCTGACTTTCGGGGACATCAGAAGGATTATCGTGACTCATTACCACCCGGACCATTACGGTCTTGCGGGGATGTTTCAGCAGTGGACGGATGCCGCTGTTTACAGCAGCAAGGAGACTTTTGACTGGGCAGACCGCACCTATCATAGTGAATCTATCAGGAAATCCGCCCAATTCAGCCGAAAATGCGGTGTTCCTGCTTCGCTTGTTGCCCAAATGACTGAACACAATGAAGAACTGTTTACTTGGGTGAAGCCGATCGAAGGGGCCAAAGTGCTCTTGGAGCCAGAGGAGGACATTCAACTAGGCGGAACGCAATTTCAAGTGAAGTTTGGTAACGGTCATGCTGAAGGGAGTGTTGGCTTTCTCCACCAGGCCAGCGGATTGTTCATAGGCGGTGACCTTCTGCTTGAGAAAATCACACCTAATATTACGTATGATTACAGTACCGGCTCAGACCCCTTGCAGGATTATTTTGATACCCTAAAAAAGCTGCAAACCTTACATATACAAACTGTCCTTCCCGGGCACGGCGAAGCATTTGAGTTGTCCGAATCGTTCATCGACCGCGTAATTGAGCATCATCTTGAACGTCTTCAGGAGATCCGGTCCATATGGAAACATTCCAACGCTGGAGAACTCACCCCTTATGAGATCAGCACCCGTTTATTCCCCAAGGTGGCCGATCCTGCCTCCGTAAGTTTTGCGCTTGGGGAGACGGTTGCGCACTTGCGATATTTACAGAAGAGGGATGAGCTTGTCCTTAGAGAGCGGGACGAATCTTTGTTTTGTGTCTTGCTTTGAAAGTGTTCTTTCTGTAAGTGGTATTCTGAACTTAAAAAAGATCGCATGACCCTCATTACTTCATGAGAGCCTTGCGATCTTCCTTGTTCTTTTCTAAGCTGGTTTAAGGAACTACTGTACGGACTGTACCGTAAGCATCAAATCTTTTTCACTGATTCCTTTCTCTGTACTCAGGCAATACGAGAATCCGTTAGATTGCCAAATCGCCAGTTCATACTTACCACCGTTTCCTTTAATCGTCACTCTTTCGTCTTTTGATGAAATAGTTTTTGTATCACTGTATTGCTTAAAGTCGCCGCTAATATCGTTATTGCCCGGCGACATTCTAAACATCAGGCTGTTATCGGCACCGCTGTAATGAATTTGTGCCATTTCTCCGGATACGGATGAGTAGTCTGTCTGGCCCACCTGAAATGGAATTTGTGCGACCTCCTTCACTTCAAAGCCAATACCTGCGGCAAGCTCCTGCACTGACGGGTATTCGGTTATGTCGGGCGCTCCCAATACCGGGCCGGTCACCTGATCTATGGGTTGAACGGTTTCACTCTGATTTATATTTTGTGTCGTCACAAACACACCGGTCAATAACAACAGAAAGCAGACAGCGATATACATGACCCTTTTGTTATGTCTGAACAGTTGCTGAAGCCGATAGCCTTTTGGGGCCAAATCCGCCCGGCGAATGTTGTCTATGATCCGCTCCTGCATGTCGGACGTCACCGTAACTCTGCTCATGATCTCATTATATTTATTCGGCAAAGTCATATTCCTCCTTCAAAATGATCTTGAGCTTTACCCTGGCACGGTGAAGGAGCGAACGAATCGTGGATTCCTTTTTAGCCAATAGCTCCGCAATTTGTGCAGTCGAACATCCCTCATGATAAAACAGATGCAAAACTTCGGAATACATGACCGGCAAGCCGCTCACCGCCTCCCATACAAACTGCAGATCCAGTTCCCCGGCAGAAATCACTTCTTCATTAAGTTCAGTGGTATCACACCTCTTGTTATAACTGATTTTATTTTTGCTGAGATTAATCGCTACCCTTAGCAGCCATGCTTTTTCATGTGCAGTATTTTCAATACGGGGCGCTGCCTTTAGATACTGGATTAAGGTATCCTGCAGCACATCTTCGGCGTCAGCAAGACTGTGCAGATACGAATAGGCCATCCGCAAAATGGAGGTTCCATAGTCACCTAGAAGCTGCTCCGCCTTTATATTCATTTCTACCCGTTGCTGGAATCTATCCAGAACAACCGATTGCCCGTGGCCAGGCTCCACCTTTAGAGCCGGTCGCCAAATCAGTGCCAGCCTGTTGTATAAATAGATAATATATCGTATTAACCGGTGTAACAGGTTGTGGTTCCCCTGTTCAATTGTAAGCAAATCAAGACCTCCCAAACATCATGCATCCACACCTATACCATGGTTTCTTTTACAGGCAAATAGGCATATTAGTTTACTTTCACGGTATATGTCACTGTTTGTGCAGGTTTTTGTTCCTTCTCCCAGGACTGGATATAAGTAAACTTCAATGTATATGTGCCAGCTTTTTTCGCTTTAAATGTCCATATCTTCTCACCCGGCGCTCCATCAACATTAATTGGGGCCGGAAATTTGTTTTCTTCAGCAATCAGGTTAACCGCATTGCTGTTGATATCGTAGCTCCAGGAGTATCCAGTAGTCGTATTCTCTTCCAGCTTCACATGAAATGGTTGACCGGCCTTCACAGTATTCACTTTTCCCGTTTTCAAAACGGCCAACGGCTGTTGTTTTGCCGCTTTGCTGCCGTTGGCGCCTTGCTTGTTCACCTGAATGGTATAATTCACCGTTTGCGCAGGTTTCTGATCCTTCTCCCACGCCTGAGTGTACGTAAACTTCAACGTATACGTGCCTGCTTTTGTTGCTTTAAATGTCCAGGTTTTTTGGCTTGCAGCACCCACCATTGGGGGATCTGTCTGTTCGGGATATTTACTTTTTTCGGCAATAAGCTCAAGTGTATCGCCATCTGCGGCATAACTCCAGGAGTAACCGGTAGATGCATTTTCCTCCAGCGTAATCTCAAACGTTTCGCCTGCCGCCACTTTTTTCACATGCCCGCTCTCTTGTGCAGATTTGTTTGATTTGTTTACTTTAACGTTGTCCACTACTTTCACCGGTGAAATATTTGCAAAAGCCTTTCCTGCCAAGCTCATACTGCCTGCCGACAGACAACTTGCCAGACAGGCCGCTGTGATCATCGATTTTGTAATTTTCATAATAAAACCCTCCATTTGCGTTTTTGGTTGCTTTCAGGTGCCTTTTCACTATATATACAAATTACAAAGTGGAATTGTTGCAAGCTGTTAAATTTTTGTCCGACTTGTAAGCAAGGCTATCATCTGAGATAAACAAAAAAGCCCTGATATGGCTTTTAACCACACAGGACTCCGACCTTTACTCTTCCAACACACTTATATTTTTGAACTCACCATTTTTATCGACCTTAAAACGAACGTTACTATTCCTGGGATCCATTCCTTGAGAAACTCCCTTATCATGAACCTCTATAGTATGCACAGAGATACAATAGAGCCCTTCAGTGAGAACATGACTTTTTTCGAAATCGTTTACAATATCCTCTGCTTGAGGAACGTCTTTGTCTTGTTTATAGATGTTAAAATCAAAATTAAAATTAATTACGCCCCGATAACGGTTACCCTCTTTACTTAATGGATCAGACATGTCGGGCAGAGAATTTAGGGTATCTATTTTTTGAGTCCCTCTGAAAGTATCTATAAGTTCATCCGCCTGTTTTGTATTCAGATTAACATTAAGATAGTAGTAGTAATTCCCTTTCATTTTATCGTACTCACTTGCCGATTTCTTCATTAAATCATATTTGTCAATCAGTTGTTCTGTTACTTTCATTACCTCTGGATGCTGTTCGATATAGGCACCTTTATATAATTCAAAAAATACATTATCACTTCTTTCCTCTGCAATTTTGTAAGTATCCCGTTCGAGCATAATATAAGCAGTCGCATGATAGGGTTTGCCGATTTCAATAGCTGTCTGATGATCAATACCTTCAAACCAATTATCATCCCATGTCAGAAATTTAAACGGCTCCTTGAAGCCATATCGCTCATCCAAATAATTTTCAACCGGTTTTTTCAGGTCCGCTTCTTTTACACTTCCGCACCCGCTTAATGAAATTACAGAGATAACCATGGTTAAAACAAACAATAAATACTTTCTACGCATTGTCAAAGTACTCCCATCCTTCTTACAGTTAAATATGCTGAATTTTATTAATATCAGGCAACGAATGAATCGACGTTACTCCAGGAGGCGTCTCTTTGTTTTCCCGATTTAAAAACAACGGTTGAATTCCAACATTAGCAGCACCCGTGACATCACCGCTTAATGAATCGCCAATATGTATCACTTCGTCAGCACTAACCCCGGATACCTCCAAGGCCAGATCGAAAATTTCCTTGCGGGGCTTATAAGCTTTTGCCAGCTCGCTTGTAATCAGTCCATTTGGTTGTAACCCCATGTTGAACAATGCTGTTTCCACAAAAATAGTATCGCAATTCGTCACAATGTATATCGGCAACCGGTTGGCTGAGAGAAAAGCCTCGACATCTTTGTAGACAGGAGGATTACTCCAATGTTCTGCAAGCCTGTCAGCAAGCTTTTTGGCGTCCGCTGTGGAAGAATAATGCTGAATGGTTGTCTCAAACGCCTGGACAGCCAGTTCATACTGTGGCAGAAACGTCTCTCCAAATGAAGCGGCACGCAGCTCTGCAAAAGATCTCCACCAAAAACTGGCAGCTTCCATTTTGTCCTTTGCATTTCCAGTATTATAGACTTGGTCGATTACCTCCAGAGTAATTTCACTGTTTTCATATACCAGCGTACCGTAAAAATCAAGAAAAATTGCTTTCGCCATGTCTTGTTCATCTCCATCCTATAAATAACCACTATCAAATTATATCAAATTTAGCATATCACGCCTTCCATTTGTTACCTCAAATCAAAAATAAATCCCATTCTGCAGAATATACTCGGTGAATTTCTTGATAGAGATGACCAGATAATGATCAGCTATTTCATGGTAATTTGTGCCCAGATGAAAAGGTTGTACCCAATGATCCGCATTACCGTCAGGCAAGCCGGAAAACATCTGAAACCGTAGAGGCTTGGAGGAAGCGGCATTCTGAAGAGGAGTTTGATGAGCTTGCCCGCTAGCTCAGTAACTTTCTTGACAGAACTACGTTGCAGGAATTTCATGCGGAACGCTGTAAACGTTTCTTTGCCGCTATCATTTTTATTAGAACAGACAGCTCAAAAAATGATATGTTGCAGAAATCCCGTAAAATCGATGCATACAAGCCCGATTCTCAAACCATCACCGAACAAAATAAACACCAGCTAACTTCGTCTTACGTTCTGCACACTATCATACGCACTCATAATATTAGATACATATCGCTGATGTTCAGAAAATGATCAGAGGTTTGGGGTTTAATAAGAGAGTATTTTGATAATCTGGCCCTCTAGCCCCTCTAAAGGAGGATAAAATGGATCGAGAAAAAGTCATAGTTGAATTAACCAAGCATTTGATTGAACAGTCCCCCGGAAAACATGATGTGAGGTTCCGCCGAGCTGCAGCTCTTAGCCGGATAGAAACCATCGTCGAAAGTGACCGTTCACCATTTGCCAAGGTGCGAGATATCAAGATTGTACTGGCAGCACTAAATAAAGTAGACGACACCACCTGATGTGCGCTATAAGCCTTGGACCGGCGGCGAGGATGAATGAACTTTGAATACGAAAGGAAGGGCACCAACATTATGAAATGGAATGAGTTGAATCCGGGGCTAACCGTGCAGATCGTAGAAGGTCATGATAGTGGGTTTGGCGGACGGTGCGGTGAAATTATATCCATCGGAACCTTCGAAGGCTACAGTAAGCGTATTGGTGCAATGATAGATATTGGAGAGCCGCTATTAATGGTAATAGAACCGGAAGCCTTAGAAGAAGCCTCAAAGGTTCTTATTGGCATCAGAATGGGAAGAGTTTGACT
The DNA here is from genome assembly GCF_038002865.1 of Paenibacillus sp. FSL H3-0321. NCBI lineage: Bacteria > Bacillati > Bacillota > Bacilli > Caryophanales > Paenibacillaceae > Paenibacillus > Paenibacillus sp. FSL H3-0321. The sequence goes on from NZ_JBBODH010000001.1 coordinate 2,130,912, forward strand.
TATAATCGCCTGATCAGTCTTAACGGTTCGCGGGAAACCTCCCGGCTTATGTCGGGATGGTCGCAGATCGGGTTACGTGAGTCAACAAAAAAATAGAGTATTAGACTAGATGTCTTTATTCAACGTGTTTTTTAGAATTGTCATACCGGCAGACTCCATAAAATAAGATTTAGACGTCCTAGACTGTCTCTGTTTCATTGAACTAACGTTTGCCGTTAGTTCAATGATTCAGGTGCCCAGGTAGAAATACCATATCCAGGAGTAGCCACTACAAATTCATCGCCAGTATATCCTAAGCCATCTCCAACTTGCCAACACTCATATTTCAGATGATGTCCATTTACAAAAAGCGTTTTCCCCGACTCAAACTCAATATGTAGATGCGGGGCAAGCTTGCCAAGCTTAATGCTGGCTACTTTCTCTCTGCGTAGTTCAAATATCATCTTATACTCATCCTCTTCCGAAAGCTCACTCATTTCATCTTCGGAATTCGGAAAATCATTGCTGTTTTTAGGATATATCCTCCACCTTGACTCAATATTAAGCCAAAGTTGGTCGGGAGAATGGTTTCCGTAGTGTTCAAAGCGTATTAAAAGCGCTGTAGGACCTAGACCGAATTTAACACCATCTACTTGACTCCCAATAAAAATATGAGTTAAAACTTTTTCAGCGTACTCTCTACGTTCAGCCTTCAACTGAATCACCTCGCGCTTTATACTACCATAAATTAGGATTTACCAACTCAACTATCCTGCCTGTGGGACTTGATCCCGAGCGCTATAGTGTTCGCCCCTACTTGTCATGACCATGATTGAGGCTGGTTGGGACGTAAGATCCCGTATAACAAGCGATGCTATGGAGCGACAAGAAGAACCGTAGGGAATGCCGGTGAATCTAAACTTAAAGGGAGAGATGAGATGAATGAATCCAGTTGTCGGTCTAGATATTTCAAAAGAAGAAAGTCATGGACGTAAAGAAATGTATGTTGATCTAGGGGAAGGCTACTCCATTACCATCACTGAACCAGAAGGCTCTTGATCTATATAAAACTGCAATAAAAAGCTATTCAGGTGCTCTCCCCTTTTAAAAAAACGAACGAGCTGCGTCTTCTTTTGTGCTTTTCCACACCTTGGTGCAATGAATTTTCATAGTAGTTTAATGAAAACAAGGAGCAGCTCTGCCGTGGCAAACTGCTCCTTGTAGATTCAACTATCGTTCTCCTTTCAATCAATGATTTACTTTGTTTCAGGCAAATCAGATTGCTCTTTATCGAGGACTTCATGGATTTTATTTGTTATCTCGTAAATGTTGCGGGAACGATATTTCAAAATAGGATTAGCCCAATATTCAGCTCCAGTTTCTTCATCACCTATTTTCACTAAATACAATGTATACGCCCCCTTTGAACTCATAGAGGGATACCATCCTAAATCTAAAATTAATCCTTTCTTTTCATTTCTGAAATAGAATATATCCTCATGTAGTTCCCATACATAAGGAAATGAGTCGTCATGAAAGTCATCGGGATTAATTTCGAAAAAATGATTCCAAACGACAGTCCAATCTGACGGAATATTTAATGGCACCAACTGTAGGCTCATTTTAATAACACATCCCGTAACATTCTTCATATACAAATATCCGTGACTTGACCAAGTTATCCAGCCCTTTAGTTTAACGAAAACAGGGAGCAACTCTGCCGTGGCAAACTGCTCTTTGTTTGATTCAACTATCGTTTCCCTTTAGCTTAATGGAGCCACCGATTAATCGATTTCTTATATTCGCTACTTGCTTTAATTGCAAATACAAAATACATTACAATAGTAACAGGAATTAACGCCACGAGAAATCCTCTAAATAAAGCAAAGGGTGTCTCGAATAGAAAAGCTCTGGTAAAATCTCCGCCACTTCTTTCCCACAATCCTGGTGTATAATATAGTCCTTTGGGATTCAAAATAGCTAGGGGTTCTATTAAGTCTGTTGCAATTAATATAGCGAATATTGGTAGTAAAAACGAAAGCTGTGTAATTGACATGTCCGATAAGCGTTTGTATCGTCCAGCTTTAGAAGCAACATCGGAAAAAATATCATCGCTACCGCTGATGTCAACCTTTTTGAAATACTGATAGCCCGATTTTTTAGTTCCAGCGAGATGTTCCCATCCGCTGTCTTCAAAGAGTGTAAGATAATTTTTATATTCCTCTATTTTATTAAATTTGCGATAATCAATTTTAATGATAGAGTTTTCCGGTTCTATAGTTTTAAACTCGTACATATTAGAATAAAATGATTTTTTTATTATTTGATAACCTTGCTTAGCCATCTCATTCAACCACTTTTCTTCTTTTTCAAAATTCGTAAAGAACATCCATTTTTTCATTTCAACACCTCCATTAATTTTTTAAAACTTTCTTCATAGTATCAATCAGACGATTCATTCTTGCAGTATCTAGTTGTAATATTTCAATTCCTTCTTCTGTGATGACATACACCTTGCGGCGACTATCTTCACTCTTAACAGGCTTAATAAATTTGAGTTTAAGAAGGTTTTCAATTGCGCCATATAACGTTCCAGCAGCTAATCTCACAGCCCCTTCACTTAACTCTTCAACCTTTTGCATAATCAAATATCCGTGTGCTGGTTCAATTAAAGCCAATAAAATATAATATACTGTTTCAGTTAGCGGTAGATTTTTATTCCTATTCAATTTTGTAGTCCCTCCTACTTTAATTAGTCATTTAAAAAAACTCACTTATACAGTCTGACTGTATATCGTCATTATATATAGTTAGACTGTATAAGTCAATATAAAAATACCTTTTTTTTGTAAACCAGCAGAAACATAAGCATGATATTATCAATAAAACTAATTCTTCGGTTCCACATGACAGTAAATGATAAAATAACAGTAATGAGCGAAATATTAAATTATCCTGCCCGTTAACGTAACGAGAAGCAGCCGGTCCTCAAGCCCGGCTGCTTCTGTCTGTACTGAGCTATAGGTTGCAATAGGTAAGCGTTTGATATAATCTCCGGCTTTTCCCCTGCGCCACACCGGACGTGCCAGTTTCCCGGCATCCGGCGTTCCATCTAATGAAAGCTACTTGATCATTGGTTCCCCGTTACTCTAGGTTCTGGAAAAAAAAAACTGATCGGTTCCAATCCGCATTTAGTGCGGTATTGGTTGATCAGGCTCTGCATGGATTCAGTTATTCCAAGCTTAGCCATGAGCCCGTCAATTGTCTGCTTGCATGTAGAATGGATTAACCGATGAACCTCCTTTTGGAGGATACGAAGATTAGAGAATTTATCGTTGCCGCCCAGATGAAGCGGTACAAAATGATGGCAGTGAACATCTGCCGCAGAAAGATACATGCCTGTAACTTCGCATTTCCCCATTTTCATACTGTAGCGACTGATTCGGTTATCCATGTACTCTACACTTCGACTTGGGATATGGGATTTCATTAATGAAGCAATTTCGTGTTGCAAATCTGACCGTAGCTTTTGGTGGATTTGCTCTCTTCCTTCTGCTGTATAAAGGGTCAGCTGTTGACTGAAGCTCATGGTATTTCTTGTCTTCACATCAGCAAGAGGATATAAATACACGTTTGCCAATTTAAATGTCCTGAAGCCGCGACTGTAGAATTTCTTGTACGTTGGCGGCGGGTTTTCAGGGTGTTCGTATTTCCCAATCTGTTTGAGACGATTGAACATGAAGGCACGTAGATCGTAGGCAAGACGTGAGAACTCGGGGTTGACGTGGGTTGCCCATTTGAAATAGTTATGAATCCCTAGAACAAAGCTATTGAACAGCAGTGCATTCTGTGCGGTTGGGGAAGCTCTAAGTTTCTTGATGCGCGCTTTGGCTTCTTCTTTGATCTTCCGCTTGTTTTTGGCTTTAATGCCGGTATGCGCCACTCGTTTGTTGCCCTTTTTAGTCGCACGGATGGTGAAACCGAGGAATTCGGACTCCCGTTTGCGCAGATTCACAATCTGCGATTTCTCCGGGGAGATGTCCAGTTTCAGGCGTTCCTTCAGGTACAGTTTAACAGCATGATACCACTTGTGGGCAGTTCTCCAGTCTCGGCAGAGAACTTTGAAGTCGTCCGCATAGCGGACAATGTATCCTTCTTTCAGAGTAGATCGCTTTTTCGCGTACAATTCTCCTGTTCTCGTCTTGTATGACTCGTTCATGGGAAACAGTTCCCACTGCCCAGCAATCCATTGATCCAGATCGTTCAAGACAATATTGGATAGAAGAGGAGAGAGGATTCCGCCTTGTGGAACTCCTTTGAAAGGTACACCTTCTCCATCAATTTCTGCCTTTAGCATCTTCGAGATGCATGCTAATGTTCGCCTGTCCTGAATGCCAAGGTTCCATAGCTGCTTGATCAGCAATCCGTGATTTACATTGTCAAAGAAGCCTTGAATATCGATGTCGACAACATAGTGGAGTTGCGAATGATTCACTAGAAATTGCACTCTAGCCATAGCATGGTGAGTTGACCGCAACGGTCTGAAACCATAGCTATGGTTATAAAAGTGAGCTTCCGCGATTGGCTCAAGCACCTGCTTAAAGCACTGCTGAATGATACGGTCCAAAATACACGGAATTCCGAGAGGTCTCCATTTGCCGTTATCCTTTTCAATGCGCTTCCGTCTGACTTTGTTGGGGCGGTAGTTCTTTAACTTGTATTGGATATCAAGGACTAGTTCGTCTTCGGATAGCTTTTGGATATCCGTAATGGTTTTCCCATCGGTTCCAGGTGTCCGCGATCCTTTATTCGATTTCATCATTCGATAGGCGAGGAGGATGTTTTTTCTGGATGTGATGATGTCGTAGAGTTGCGGGAAAACTTCCTTTTTCAAGGCACTATCGTATAACGCTGTGAATGTGTCCGTCATGCCGTAGTAATCCCAGTATCGAAGAGCTTGCACTGTGGCATCCCTCCTTGTAGAGGTGATGTTCCCACGTTCCTACCCGATCGGTGCAATTCACGTTGGAGAATGATCGTTCTTTCCATTAGACTTGGGGCTGTTCCTCCACTCCCATTACAGAAGATTCATCAGTCGTGCCCCTGCCCTCACAAGGCTTAATGCATTTCGGCATGTGCCTTATTGCAACCGTCTTGGGTAACAGCCCTTGTTGCGACGTGCCTTGCTTTCCAAGTCCCTTACAACCTAGCTATCCATTCAGGACGTAGGTGCTTCCTCTAAGCCTGTGAGCTGGAAGCTGCCATTGTTCAGCATAGCGTATTTCATAGGGAAAATTATTACTTTACGCCACTCACACCATCGCTTGATGGCCCGCATGTTTCCATACGTTCTAACTTTAGACCCGTACATTCGGAAGTTCGTCAGTTCAAAAAAAAAGAATGAACATTCTCACCATATCCAGTTTTTCAGCCGCGCGGCATATCCATTGGCATACCTTTCCGTGAGGAGGCTTCAGCCTCTGTTCTGCCGACTCCACCTGTACTTCACACCCCATGCTCTGTCAGGCATGATGCATGCAGGAGTATTGGCGGGATGGTTTCGGGAAACATGGTTCCGTCATTCCCATCCTCGGTTATAAAGTTGAGATTCCTAATTTTGAATCTCCTGCTTTTCACACCGCCGGGTGCTTATAGCAGAACTTGTCGTACTTTCCCGTTAGCTCAATCTCGAATTATTTGATTTCGATCCAGTATCTTTCCCTGCCCACCCATTTGCATTCAGTGAATGCCTGGATATGTGTAGGAAAGTTCGGCACTACACTCACACCATTGGCCGCTAGGACCGCTGACCCTATGACACCAGCGGTTAGTGCCACAATCCCAAGGATCACAATTACAAAACAAGTATTTTTCTATATCAATGGTTGTCGGGTTAACGCCCAGGTATTTACTGAGTTCATTTCGGATTTCAGATTCGTTCATAGCTGCCCAAAATTTCCTTCCATTTTGATCGACACAGAGTTTCCATCCGTATTTAGATTTTATATAAGATGGAATTCTAGGTACATCTGGACCGTAATATGGCTCGTATCCAGGTTTAAAGACAATGTAGCCATTCTTTATTTCACTAATTCCATTATCCGAAGTATGTGGAGGTGGAGGAGGTACTGGACCGCTATAAAAAGGACAGGAGTTGCAATCGGAAACGGGATAACGACCGTATAGTAGGTAACCTTGCCACACGGGCGGGCATGCTCCAGGCATGCACACTCGATAATAATATCCAAGTGGGTATCTCGGATTATTTCTATCGACATAATAACAACAAGAAGACATAAAAACACCTCTATTCGCAGGATAAAATCAGTCATATCGCACTGTATGTGGCAATAATATGACTTGAGCCTATCCAAAATTGATTGTCGCTGTTTTTTACCTCTACGGCCTGCTGTACAGAGATAATAAAGTTGTAGACTGGCTAACCTTCTCAGTCTACAACTTTATTATCCGAACTTATCAAGACCTAAATTTAAGAAAGCCAGATATAATAAAGGGTTTCACATATTAGTCATGACTAATATGTGAAACCCTTTATGTTCAACTATATCGTTCTTCGTTAACTCAATCGATTAACGATATCCTTCAGACCTAGCTGTTCACATAACGCCATCCGGCTTTCCGTCACGGTTTGATGAGCCGTGTCGATCACGATGTGGTCGCGGTCCCAAGCTTCGTAATGTCTGTTCTTCACCTCATTCCAAGTGGGGAGGGTAAAGCCGGGAATATCTGTTATACGCGTAGTGATTCGATGCTCGTGCTTACATTCGTCTGAGCAGACCACTTCGATTTCGACAAACGGAATTTCCAGAGACCCTGCTACATTACGCCAAGCTTGGCGTGTATAGCGAATGGGATTGACCGTGTCTGCTATCACATCCAGCCCTAAAATGAGATTCTGCCTCGCTATCTCGTAACAAACGATGTAACCCTCAGGTCCGTCAACCTTGACCCCGGCAACGCGCATAGCCTGTTCTACGACATCGACCCGAAGATACGTTGCTCGAAGTTCACTTGCTAAAGCTGATGATAACGTAGACTTGCCGGTGCCAGGCAACCCGCCAAATATATACAGCATATTGCTTCCTCCTTCAAGACAACCTGTTTACTGTATAATGCCTGCTGCCTCGTTTAATAGCATTCTCGTAATTTTCGAGAATACCTTTTTTAGTATCCTGCCCGTTACTTCAATAAAAACAGCAGGCAACCGTAGCGCCTGCTTATTAATGTGTATCATTCAACTAAAGTTTCCCGTTAGGTTAATGATGATTACGATTCGATAAGAAATTTTTAGATAACTTTATTGTCTATGATACAAATTATGTCGGGCATATTTACCAAGCTTGTGACGCAGTGTACTTTCATAATACTCGTCAACCTGTTCCATATAAGATACCACTCTTGGATCGTTTATGGTAAGTATTTCTTCTTTTCGACGGGAAGCACTTCTCCCACCAATTCGACTGTAAACATTTTCTGCAAGAGAAAATGTATCATTAAGAACTTTTTCATAATTTTCTACTAGATCAGGTTCATACTCGCTAACAATTCGAGTTGATATCTCCATATTTAGAGCTTGTCTTATAATTCTAGGATAGTAATCCTCCAAATGCATTTCATCATAATTTAAAAATGTTTGCTCAAATAAGAAAAAAAATGAATGTGTTGCAAAAACCCAAAATCTTAACATATCTAATTTATTTGATGCAATTATTTTCATTTCGCTTTCTATATTTTGTTGAAGATATTTGCTGAAAGACCTTGTTGTAGCATATGCATCGGCGTCCATTTCAATAGTTCTACTTTCTAAATTCCCCTCATGTAACAACATTCTTCTAAGTCTAGAAACAGAATCAAACTCTAAATGTCCATTATATATATGGCCTAATTCATGAAGAATTATAAATTCAATAGCCATTATTGTTAGTACATTTACCAACGTTCTTCTTGCTAATTGATTATCTAACCACTCAAATATACCTGTATTTACAGCTCGAATAAAATAGTTATCAATTTCTATAATCGTACCAATATTAAGCGCAACGACGTCAATGTCTTGAAAGATAGTAGCAAATGCATTAAGAGAGTCTTTATTGATATAAAGAAAATGAAATTGATTGTTATTTGGTTTAATCAAAATAGAGGGGTGATTAGCCTCTCTTACATGATTCATAGCTAATCCTTCAAAAAAATCCAAGAATTGAACTCTATTTAACTGAGTTTGTGTCAGATTCGATCTGTCAAGTAAAGGTTCTTCATCTTCAGATCGAAGATAATCGTATAATTGATCTAGTAACATGAGATTTCAACGCCTTACTGTATATTTGTTTAACCTTTCGAACACTTCAATAATACTTAATAACGTAAACTATTATGATGAATAGACAATTTAGTCTAATTTACTATATAGTCTTGAATTCCTCTTCATCTTTAAGTAATAGAGTAGTTTATGTAAGTAGTGGAAACTTAGCTAGTCCTTATTAGTCAGTTCTGACGTATCTAAAGCCTATACAAATTTTTATTTTATGAATATAGTACATGAATTACTATAATTATCCTATAGCCCCAATTATATATTCGACTAAACTGCCCTTTAGTTGAATAGCGACGGATACCAAAGCTGATCCGTCGCCATTACAAACTAAAAGTACCGTCGATAAAGTTCTCTCCGACGTTCGCCGCGGAGTTGTGCGTAGACTTGAGTGGTCGATGCTTTCTCATGACCGAGCATTCCTTGAATGAAATCCAATGGAGCACCATTATCAAGGAGTTAGCATGCATAAGTATGTCGAAAGCGATGCGGGTACACATTCACTTCAAGTTCTCCCCGATCTGCAAGCCGTTTTATTGCCCACCTAATCGTAGGTATAGCCATTCGTTTTGTTGGATGCGTATCGGTAACAAATAAGGCTTTGCAGGAATCCTCACGGCTGGCCAGGTACTTCTTTAACTATACTTTGCACTCTGTCGTAAAGTAAACTTCTCTTTGCTTCGATCCCTTGCCATTAACGATTGCTGAGCAGTTCTCCCAGTTTAGATCTTCGATGTTGATCTTTTCTACCTCCCCAATCCGGCAGCCGGTGCTGTAGAGAAACTCAAGCAGTGCTCTTTCCCTGAGTGACTGACATGAGATTTTCAAATGTATGACGTCTTCCTCAATCAAAAACTTAGGAATGCGCTTATCTAATTTGGGTTCTCTCAACTTTAGAGAAGGATTTGAAGTCAGATACGTCTCTTTATAAGCATATCGGGAAAGAGAACGAATAAAACGAATCCGATGACCAAGGCTGTTTGGCTTCAAACGAACTGCTTGTTTTGCCAAGTACTCCTTCAGTATGGTTAACGTTACCTCTGTGACATCGAGATTACCTAGCTCCAGCACTAACATCTTGTGCTGTAAGGCGTATGCTTTTAATGTTTTGGACTGAACCCTTGAATGCGTTTGTCAGCCTCATACAAACTCCACAACTCATTTAAATTCATAACAAAACCTCCCTTTAGAAGCTATTAAATCTAGTTTGCTTCTAAGGAGAGGTTTTAATCTGCCCGATGTATTAAACTAGCGTTTCCCGATAGCTTAATGACAAGTAAGCTCGGTCTGTTGTCCTCAAATCTTCAATATGCCTCTCACGCAAATATTATATTTTTCCGGCCTTTTGCAAAGAATAATAAACGTAGCGGGAAGCGCAGTAACTCCGTACGTGGCAGATATTTTCCCTGTAACATCAATGACGGGAAAGGAGAACTGGTGATTCTTCATATAATCCGATACCGCCCCTTTAGATTCTCCAACATTGATAAACAATGTTTCGATTTGAGCGTCTTTGAAGAGATGTGAATTTTATTAAGCAGCGGCATTTCCCGCATGCATAGCTTGCACCAGGAGGCCCAGAAGTTGAGCAGCACCCTCTTCCCCTGGTAATCCTTCAAACTAACTTTTTCGCCAGTCAGGGTAGTGGCATCAAAATCAGGCGCAAGAGCACCCGCCGCTATTTTTCCTGTGGAACCCGTTTCTCCGTCCGAATTGAAAGGGTAGAATACCCGCGTTACAGTAGCAATTGCAGCAACAAGAATCAACACGGTAACAGCCCGGCGTATCTGTATGTTCATTTGAGACCCAAACTTTGATTAAAGGCAGCATAAAGTGAGCCGAATCCGGAACGAAAGTCTTCGGTCGAACCCGAACCAACATTTCTGCCTTGGCTCGATTTGATCGGCTATCTTATCTGCAATTTCTAACTGGTGCGTGGAAAAAACTACGCTATACCCTTCCTTCTTAATCCCTTGGAGCAGGTTAACAAATTCATTCATCCAGAATGGGTCAAGGCCGTTAGTGGGCTCATCCATAATCAGTAGTGGCGGTTTGGCCAGCAGCGCTTGGGCAAACAAAACACGCTGGCGCATCCCCTTGGAAAAAGTGTTGACCAGACCCTTACGTTTGTCCTCCAGGCCTACTAAAGCAAGCACTTCTTCAACTCTGGATTTCCGTCTGGGAATCTTCCGAAGAGCCGCCCAAAAACTCAGAGTCTCCTCTGCGGATAGGCCATGATTAAACTGATAATCATCAGGCATATACCCAATCTGTCTTGAGAATTATTTGCGTGACTTGCTCCAGTGAAGACCGTTCACTATTATTTCTCCCGCCGTCGGCTGGAGAATACCGGCAATCATTCGCAGAACCGTGCTTTTGCCTGCTCCGTTGCCCCCACATAGTGCAAGTATGCTGCCACGGGGGATTTTAAAGCCAATCTCTTCCACCAATGTCTGCTTCTTTATCATCTTGGAGATTCCTTTCACATCCACTAATGCGTTATCCACGGGAGCGCCCCCTTTCCCAGACCCAATATACTGACACGATCGAGACCAGTATCCAGACCAGACAGACTACCAAAAACAATAGGCTACCATTGGATCTGTTAATCCACTCTACCCACTGATAATATTCAGGCCCCAGCACGGAACCTCCGCCTAGCTTAATCACAACGAATAAACGCACAAGCTCTGCAGGATTAAGTATGGTACGTGCCACGAGCAAGGGCTTGACCCAGAGATAAGGCAATAAACCTAAACTAGAAATTAAGCCCATTAAACCATAGCCGAAAGCCACAATGATAAGCAGCACGGACGCCAGTCCCATATACTCGCCCAGAATAAATGACAACGTTCCTACCGGATAGGTAGACAACAATTGCCAACTGCCCTCTTCCTTTTCCGAGGTCAACGAGAATGAGCCCTGAAACAAAGTCATAAGCGGCAATAGATATAGAATCAGGCTTAACATGGAACCTGTGACTGCGGTATAGCCTTCAACCACATTCAAATGAGTCCCAAAAGTTTCCGTTCATCTCGTTATTCTTGCTTCCTTTCGCCTGCGCTTCAATTACATTCGCAACGAAGCCATTGCGCTGAAAGCGGTTACCTTCGGCCACGTTGTTCACAATACTTAAAGTACGTACATCATAGAGCAGAATTCCTTGGGAATGAACATTCTGACTCTGCTTGCGAAATGAGTTGCCAGACAGCACAACATCTGTCACGCCCATCACCATCGCGCCTGTTATGTTATATTCCCCTATATTATTGGTGACAAACGATCCATTGATATACATACAGTGAACTCCATATCGTAAAAAAAGAGCTTGTTCTGATCTACCACCGTATTGCGGCTATTCTCCAGATAGATGCCATCCCGCAGATAGGAGACTTCATTCTCTCTGATATCTGTTCCATAAGCGTTGTAGAGATCGATACCATTTCCTCTTGTTCCCGGAGCAGCCCCTCTAGGGATAAACCAACCAACGGATCTTATTATTCGAAATAATGCCGCCGTTGGCCTCACGGAGCACAATACCTAAGCCTGCGGTATGAATCGCCAAATTCTTCAATGTATCCTTGTCGGCTTCCACTCGTACCGCGGCTGCTTCTCCGTTATTATTTTGTTGAATGTTAAGACTCTCGAGCTGTACGCCATCGGAAAGGATACGGACTGCAACCTCAGCTTCTGGAGATGTGTTCAATATTGTTGCTTTTCCTTCTCCACTAAACTTCAACATTTTATTAATGCGGATTGGACCTATGTAAGTTCCTGGAGCCAAAGTGATTGAATTTCCATTTTGAGCTGCATCTATGATCGGCTGCAGCGGAATCACTTCCTAACTGGTATTAGCACTTTCTGCGCCACAATAGTACGTGATCATGAAGAAGAGGATAACTACAATTAATATCCCAATTCTTACTTAGAACAGGAAGCTACATGTCTATAGCTCAATGTAGCTATACCATAAAAAGATATGTCCAATTTGTGAGTTATGTCACAGATTTCTAATTGGATTTGGAATAGGTTCCACATGGGCAATTGGTGAGGACGCTCCGCGAACGGACCGTTGTTCCAATCGTTGTACTCTCCAGATTTTTTTTCATTCCCCTTAGCGGTGAACCCGAAAGTTATTTGGACAACTAAAAAATAACCGGGGCTTCCGCCGCTTTCTGCTTCGCGGCATGGAAAAAGTAACGCTTGAAGTCGGATTGCTTTCGCTTGCCCACAATATACTGCAAGCTGCAAATGACCAAAAACAAAAAGCAGCGATCCTCCACTAACCAGAGGATCGCTGCTTTTCTACCTTTTTATGGTCCTACAATGATGAACGGCTACCTCTGTCGCAGAAAGATCCACTTATGGGACAGCCCCACAATGTTTCTAAACTCAATAAATTGATCAATATCAGCGAACGGAACTCTGCATATTAAGATTGCTGAGTTCATAATGGATTTATTCTTTTATTGTTCTAGCAGCTAACCAGAACTTTCCTTGCGATCCATCATCATTGTGTACATAAACATTATAGGTGCCCCATGCTCCGGGGCCATAAATGTCATATAAAGGAAAATTAAAAGTATTGGCTTCCCCAGCATTCAAATCGAATTGAGCAAGATTGTTCCCACCAGGGAAATCTAGTCTAACATGAATTCTGCTCGATCCCATATTTTGAAGGTAGAATCGCAAAGTCCAGTCTCCGGAGTAAGTAAAAGAAGCCTGTCCGTTTCCATCGAAATTGATAATTTGATTAATTAGTTCTGCCATGGGTGTAATAATACCGCCGTCTTCTGGAGAGGGCGTTGGTGTTGGAGTGTCTGGAGCAGTAGTTATGATAGGTGCTTCTGGAGATTCGGGTACTGCTGCTTCGTTCGCGAATGCAGAGGTAGAACCTAGTAATGAAAATGCCAGAACGGATACGAGAACCATCTTATTTAGTTTTTCCATTAACACATACATCTCCCTTTTTTTAAATTTAACTACTAAAAAAAATCATATCCACCCACTCTCCTAATTGAGTAATTTATGTAATACATCTATATATAAACCTTTTTTTTCCATTTTGTCAACTTTTACAATTCATTATCTTTATCATAATGCAATAATGTATTTCAAAACAACACAAGGACACCGTCAATCCAATGAGAAAATCCCCGATCACTCTAAGAGTGATCAGGGATTTTCTATCTCCACAGCCAAAATTCATTTTTACATCAATAGAGCGTCGAGACTTACCTAACCGGTTATAAATACTTTTTAATCTGAGCAATCATTTCAATATATTCTTCGTCAGTTAAATAAGTATCGCCCGGGTTCATTTGGAAGGTGGAGCCCCAATCCTTTTGATCTGCATATTTAGGGACGATGTGCATGTGCAGGTGATGCAGCTTGTCTCCGTAAGCCCCGTAATTCAATTTATCTGGCCCAAAAGCCTGATCCATAGCTGCTGCCACTTTTTGCACATCCCTCATGAATGCCGATAATACTTCTGCTGTAAGCTGAAATAACTCTTTTACGTGATCTTTATAAACCACATTACATCTGCCTTTATACGTCTGCTCTTTGAACAGAAACACGGTCGAAACCTCCAGCTGAGCCACCTCAATCATAAGGTTGTCCCTTCTTTCATCCTCCATACAATACATGCAGTCCTTATTCTATTCCATGTCCTACATCCTTTCTCCCTGTGATTATGTACAGCTCTATCCTGCTCCAAAAATTTGCTGTCTACAATTAAAAGAGTTACATCCCTACACACAAAAATACGGCCCTTTCGGACCGTATCGGATAAGTGCATGATTCATTTCCCACTAATTTAGTTGACGGATTTATCATACTGTAAATAAACTACATGGGTCTGGAGATATTCGTTCAAACCATGTTTGCCGTCCGCGCCGCCGATGCCGGATTTTCTCCAGCCTGCATGGAAGCCTTGCATTGCTTCAAAGTTCTCGCGGTTAATATAGGTTTCCCCGTATTTGAGACGCTTGATGACTTTCATCGCAACGTTCAGATTCCGGGTATACAGGGAAGAGGTCAGTCCAAACTCACTGTCATTGGCGAGAGCAATCGCTTCATCCAGGTTAGCAAAAGAAATGATCGGAATAACCGGTCCGAAGATCTCCTCTTGTACGATTTCCATATCATTGGTGGCACTGGTAATGACCGTCGGCTCAAAAAAGCTGCCTGCTCCCTCTACCTTTTTACCGCCGCAGGCGATCTTGGCGCCCTCTTGTACTGCACGGTTTACCTTTTGCTGCACGGATTCCTGTGCCGCCTTGTTAATCAACGGCCCCATATGAATATCCTTGTCTTTCAGCGGATCGCCGTACTTCACCGCCTTCATCGCCTCAACCAGACGGGTGGTGAATTCGTCCTTGATCTTCTCATGCACATAGACCCGCTCCGCACAGTTGCAGACCTGCCCTGTATTGATCACCCGGGAATCCACAATTGCCTTAATAGCCAAATCCAGATCGGCGTCATCCATGACAATGGCAGGCGCCTTGCCGCCAAGCTCCAGACTGACCTTGATGATATTTTCAGCAGCCGCCTTCATCACCTGTTGTCCTGCCGGCACACTGCCTGTTAGACTGACCATGCCGACTTTAGGGTTACTGGCCAATTCATTGCCGACCTCTCCGCCTTTACCGGTAACCAGGTTGAACACGCCCTTAGGAAGACCAGCTTTGTCAACAATTTTGCTAAAAGCTACCGCATTGTTCGGAGATTCAGCACTAGGCTTGACTACAATCGTATTTCCGGTGATCAGCGCCGGTGCCATTTTTCTGGCGATCAGAAAGAACGGGAAGTTCCATGGCAGAATGCCTGTGGTGACCCCAATCGCCCGTTTAAACACAAAAATATTCTCATTATCACGATCACTCTGAACAATTTCCCCTTCATAACGTCGTGCCCATTCTGCCATATAATCCATATAGTCTGCTGTAAAGTTAACCTCTACCGTGGACAATTCCAAGGTCTTACCTACTTCTTCGGAGATCAGTCTGGCAAGGATATCAACCTCTGCCCGAATCCCATCGGCAATGGCATGAAGGTACTTTCCTCTTTCAACCGCAGGTGTTTCCTCCCAGGCTGACTGGGCTTCTTCCGCTGCGTTAATGGCACGCACCACATCATTCCTTGTAGCTTTGGGAACCTGTGAAATGACTTCATCTGTTGATGGATTGGTTACATTCATCCACTCGTTGCCTTCTGATTCCGTAAACTGGCCGTTGATATACATCAAATGCTTTTCCACTGACTCTCCCCCTCAAGGTAGATTATTCCATTCGATCCTTTCTTAGTGTAAACGTTATCATTATTTTATGTCAACAACATTCACATTTTTTATTTGTTTTTGTGTTGTTTTTCATTGACTTATTGAGTTAAGCTATTCTTATCAAGGTTGCATTGGGAGGGATCGAAATGAAAGTCAGTATTTTTTCGACTTGTTTAGTAGACCTAATGACCCCGAATGTCGGAATTGCTATGGTCCAAGTTCTCGAAAGGCTCGGCTGTGAAACCGACTTTCCGGCTTCCCAGGTGTGCTGCGGTCAACCTACTTATAACAGCGGTTATCTTGAAGATTCCAAGCGTGCGATGAAAAACATGATGCTTGCCTTCGAAAGCTCCGATTATGTCGTGGGTCCATCCGGCTCCTGTATCGCTATGTTTCATGAATATCCGAAAATTTTCAAAGGAGATCCACACTGGGAATTGAAAGCGATTGCTTTAAAAGAGAAATCATATGAGTTCACACAATTCATCGTAAGGGTGCTTGGTATTACCGATGTTGGCGCAAGGCTTGAAGGCACCGCCACCTACCACCGTTCCTGCCATATGACAAGACTGCTGGGAGAAAAGGAAACCCCCATCCAATTGCTTGAACAGGTACAGGGACTCCAACTGGAGCCGCTCAAAAACAGTGATAATTGCTGCGGCTTTGGTGGAACCTTTTCCGTGAAAATGCCTGAGATCTCCGAGCAAATGGTCGATGAAAAAAGCGGTTGTGTCGTTGAAACCGGAGCGGACATTCTGATCAGCGCAGATATGGGATGCCTGCTTAACATCGGCGGCCGCCTATCCCGCAAGGGCGAACCTGTGAAAATAATGCATATTGCAGAAGCGCTGAACCATCACAATACTGCTGTTGCCAAGGAGGGAGCCAGACATGAGCCTGCAAACGGATAAACGGGATTTCAGCGAACGGACTACAGATGGCCTTGGTAATCCCTTCATGAGAAGCGCCGTAAGCTCAGCCCAGGACAGCCTGAAGACCAGGCGCCTTTCCGCCGCGGCCTCTCTTGGGGATTGGGAGCAGTGGCGTACCATCGGCCAGCAAATCCGCCAGCATACGCTGAAACATCTGGATTATTACTTAGAGCAGCTGGCAGATAACATTGAGAAAAAGGGCGGGCACATCTATTTTGCAAAAACCAAAGAGGAAGCAAGCAGTTATATCCGGGACATCATCGTACAAAAAAAGGCTAAAAAAATCGTCAAATCCAAATCAATGGTCACCGAGGAAATTGAGCTGAATCATGTCCTGATGGAAGCAGGCTGCGAGCTGATCGAGACCGATCTTGGGGAATACATCCTTCAAATGGATGATTGGGACCCGCCTTCACATATTGTGGCCCCTGCGCTGCATAAAGACCGGACGCAAATCCATAAAGTATTCACTGAGAAGCTTGGATATACAGGCGATGAAAGCCCTGAGAACCTCGCCCGTTTTGCCCGGACGGTGCTGCGGCAAAAGTTCCTGGAAGCGGATGTCGGGATTACGGGCTGCAACTTTGCCATCGCTAACCTCGGAGCCATTAATCTGGTGACTAATGAAGGCAACGGTGATCTTACAGCCGCCATACCAAAAACACATATCGCTGTGATGGGGATGGAACGAATCGTCCCGACGCTTGAGGAGATGGAGGTTTTGGATAATCTGCTCTGCCGAAGTGCTGTGGGGCAAAAATTGACCAGCTATATTACTGTAATAGGTCCCTCGGCAGCCGCGGAAACGGATGGTCCGGAAGAGTTCCATTTAGTCGTAGTGGACAACGGCCGTTCCGAGATTCTAGGCAGCGAATTCAACGAAGCCCTGCAGTGCATCCGCTGCGGTGCCTGTCTTAACGTCTGCCCGATCTACCGCCATATTGGCGGGCATGCTTACGGGTCCATTTATCCGGGTCCGATTGGCGCAGTAATCACCCCGCTGCTGGGCGGATACGATGACTACAAAGAGCTTCCTTTTGCCTCCAGCCTGTGTGCAGCCTGTACGGATGTCTGTCCGGTTAAAATCCCGCTTCACGAGCAGCTTATCTTGCACCGTCAGAAAATTGTGGAACAAAACAGAACCGGTGCAGGAGATAGACTTCAGATGAAGGCGGCAAGCCGTCTGCTGTCTTCCCAAGCTTTGTTCGGCAAAGCACTGCGGTTTGCCAACCCGGCCAGCCAGCTGATCAGCAGACAGGGACGAATTGTTAGAGGACCGGGCCTAGTCCGCGGCTGGATCAACGCTCGTGATCTTAGTCAACCGGTCAAGCAGCAAGTCAGCTTCCGGGCGTGGTTTGACAAACGCAAAGGAGGGGCTGGCCAATGACGGTAACGGGCAAGGAGTCTTTTCTAAACACAATCGCCTCCAAGCTGGGGCGAGAACGTGTACATGATGTTCAGCGGCCCGACCTGAAAGAGTGGATCCCAGACAGCTATGGCGATTTAACAACCGATGAGCTGATAGAGATTCTTAAAGAGCAGTGCTTTTTTATCCACACCCAGTTGATTGAGTCGAATCCCGAGATTTTGCAAAGAACATTGGATGATCTGATTCAAGCGAATGGCGGAGGCGCTGTAATCACTTCCGGAGATACCCGGTTTACCGATTATAGGTTAAACTTCCCGGATTCTTACGTCTGGGAGGAAGCGGCAGGAAGAGAGAAGAATATTCTCCGCTCCGAATCAGCCAATACCGCGATTGTCTTCGCCGACTACGCACTAGCCGAGTCAGGAACGATTGTCGTAGAAAGCCGCCCGGATCAAGGCCGCTCGCTCCACTTTCTCCCTGCCCATTATATTGCGATTATTGAAAAAAAGAGGCTTGTGCTTCGCTCCACTCAGGCCGCAGCCGATCTAAACCGGCGAGTTCAAGCAGGTGAGCCTATGGGGTCATCCATCAACTTCATCTCCGGTCCTTCGAATTCGGCCGATATTGAAATGCAGCTCGTTGTCGGGGTTCATGGGCCCTTGAGAGCAACCTATGTACTAATTTAGCTTCTATGATTAATACAAAAAGAGGCCGCTCTATGCAGAGCGGCCAACGTATTACTTCCATATGATTCTCTATGTAACTGGTTGAAGTTTATTCGCCAAACCGGATATTTTTTACCGTTCTATTAATCAATGAAAAATTATGAAAAATCCGTTCCCCGCCTTGGCCTATCGGTGCCTGCGCTACAAGACCAACCTTAAGGGTCTGATCCACCGGTAAAGTGAAAAACCGCATCATGTCGAACTTGATCCCATCCAGCGAATAGTGGAAAGAGAATGCATTATCTACTCTAGCAACCTGCAGCCATACAATATTTCCGTTAATATTGCAGCCGTTGGCGTCGTCTGAAGTATGATTGGTTACAACGCTAACTACAGCATGGGTATCAAAGTCTGTCTTTTCAAAGCAGGCTTTGGCCCATACTTGAAAATCCTGCATCACCATAATCGTCGCCGAATCATAAGTATCCTTGAAATCATGCGAAACCTGAACCCGCATCACAAAATCTCCGGTTACCTCTTTGTAGTAAAAGGGGGCATTTAAGAGGCTTTCCGGGGTAATTCCTGTTTCCGAAATGGCACCATTATTACAGAAGAAATCCGTTTCAGCCGGTGCTTCAATAATCAGTTTGTCGTCTACATAGCTCACCTTGCTTTGGTTGATCCACTCAAAATCATCAAAGATTGATTGTTCCATTCGAAATTCTCCTTTGATTGTTTTTCATACCATTGTAAGCAGTATCTTTTGGGGGGACGCTGGTACTCTAAGAAAGCATAAGTTATCCTATTTCAACGGTCAAGCACCCTTATGGATATGAGCGCCTTCTGCGGCAAGACCGCCCTCCTTAACTCGTCTCTTCTCGCAGATCATGCTCCATGAAGAGGATATCGCGTTTCATTTCTTTCATGCCCTGTCTGGAGAGACGCCCTGTCTCGAACATGGATTGGATGTGATCTCTCTCCAGCTGAATTCCGACCCGGGCCAGCTCCAGCATCGACACGTCGAACTCTTTTCGGGTGCCGGTGTCCGATTCGCTTCTTGTCAGGCGCAGCAGCATCCGTTCATATTGCAGAACTACCGAGTTGACTGCCTCCATATCCGGCGCTCCTTCTGTAAGCAGAGTCTTTAGCTGCTTAATAACATAAGCAATATTTTGAATTCTGAGGCTGTTCAATTCGGCGCGTCTTTCGCGGATGCTTAACCGGGCTTGCTGCAGCACCCCGACCACCTCATCCCAATGCTTAACGGGAAACAGCTCTCTTTTATACTGGGGATTCCGTGTGTGCATAAACAGCAACCGGTTAATTCTGTTCAGATAACGGTACGCTGTATATGGATTCACTTCTTTTTTCTCCAGCGCAAGCAGCGTGTTCTCTCTTTCCCATTGCAGAACAGCCAGGCCCAAGGACTGCTGTACCTTATCCTTCTTCTCATCTTTCCTGAGCATTCGGATTCTGGAGGTATACGTATTGATGATCTGGGCAGTAGCCAGCCGGTTCTGGTCCGTGGTCAGGTCGTTTAATCCGCTAACAACATTCCTCAGAATCTCAATTTTCGCCTGAATCTCCTCCTCTTCCTGCTCTGTTTGCGTTTCTTTCCCCAATAAAAGCGGCAGCAGATAGTTGGAGGCCAGCAGGGTCCACAATATAACTCCGGCCGCCAGGAAAATGATCAGATCTCTGGCCGGAAATGCTGTGCCATCATCTAGAAAAAACGGCAGCGACAACGTACTCGCCAGTGTGATCGTTCCCCGGACTCCTGACAGACTAAGGATAAGCGCCTTTTTGAACCTAAGCTGCCATGGGCCGCGCGGTTCGGTCCCTTCGGGAATATCCATCAGAAGCGCCCAGATAAGGCGCAGCCCGAGTACAGCCGCAGTCAATAGCAGCGTGTACATAATCACTTTAAAATTCCCTATTTCCGGACTGTTCCAAATCGTCTGAATAATCTCCGGAAGCTGGGTGCCAAGCAGCAGGAAGACCAGCCCGTTCAATACAAAAATAATGACCGACCAGGTGCTTTTGGAGACAATGCTAAGCTTGGCTACTTCGGGATTCATTTTCTTGTAACCGAAAGAATGGGCAATACCTGCAGCGACGACGGCAAGGATGCCGTTAACCCCCAGTTCCTCGGCCGCCATAAAGATCAAAAAGGGAGTCAGAATCTCAATCAGCATGTGAAGTGTGACATTCTCCATTCCCAGTCTACGCAGCCATTTCACCACTCCATATTTCACTAGCGTGAGCAGAAGACCCAGCACCACACCGCCTAGTGAAATAGAAATGAAGCTGAGCCCGGCGGATTTGAAGGAGAACACCCCAGTGACCATAGCGGCCACAGCAAACTGAAAGGAGACCAGACCCGATGCGTCATTTATTAAAGATTCTCCCTCAAGGATTTGCATCGTCCGGTGGGGGATTTTGACTTTCTGCTCCAATGCGCCCACGGCCACGGCATCGGTAGGCGCTAATGCAGCCGCCAGTGCAAAGGATGCCGCCAGCGGGATGACCGGAAGCAGCCAATTAAGAAAATATCCCATGACCCCTACCGTTACAAAGACCAGACCCAGCGCCAGCAAAAGAATGGGCTTCTTCAGCTTCCAAAGTGCTTTTTTGTCGGCATGCCTGCCGTCATTGAACAGCAGCGGGGCAATGAACAGCAACAAGAACAGCTCCGGATTTAGTTTCAGTTCATAGTGCACGGGCAGCCAAGTGATCACCATCCCCAGCACGATTTGAATAATAGGCACGGAGACCGAAGGGATAAACCGGTTCACTAAGTTGGATAAAGAGACTGCCGCCAGCATCAGCAAAATATATTCAAACAATTCCAAAAGATCTTACCTCCATATCTGAGAATTCATTTTAATGTAAGATAAATGTTTAAACTGAATGTAAATCATCTTGGCACTCAGGTATTTTTATCGGGCATCGCCAGCTACTTCATTAATACAGCCTGCTCCATTTATTCAACTCTTTAAGATTTCAGATTCTTGCTGCTGAACAGCGTCTAAAGTGAATTCTGAGGAATAGATATCTATATACGGGAAACTGATGAGCAGTAAAATCCGTTATAGCAAAGGGGGATTTGTCATGCATCCGGCTGCAACCTACGCCGCAACCGTCTGTCCCCATACCTGTACCACATTTCGTGCTCTTGTTGAAGCAATAATCCCAAATACTGCGACAGGCTCCGTATACGGGGACGTGCAAACTGCAGGTGCTGTTAATTTATGTGTTCACGAGTATATGATCTGGGAGCTGGACCACTCTCTTTCGCTTGTACAAGGTTTTTATTTGACAGTTGTACCGCTATCCGCTCCTGTCGCCGGGTTGCTCAATTGCGGTGCCGTTCAATTCGTCGCCTCCGGACAGATGCAGGATGTTATTGATTATTCCGTTTGGGCGGGAAGTCCATTCGCCTCCCTTCGCCCTGCAGACCGGATTCGGGTGCTAGCCATGCTGGAGCATGCGGACCTCGATCTTGGAACTGTACCGCCCCCCTTCCGGAATGATGCAGGTCTTATACGGTATATCATAGATTTCCTCAACAGACAGACCATGTTTGGGAACTATTCGGAATGGCCGGCATATGGAAAGACCCGGCTGAGTGTTCCGACGAAGCGGAGACTGGAAGGGTTTCCGGTGGGTTGGATACAAGCGGAATACCCGGGAATTGTCCCTGGTTATCGAGCCCTGCTTGGTACTGTGTTGACCATTGAGCGACAAGGAGGGGGATCATCCATTGTGTGCAGCTGAGACCATGTTCGATGCTGATGTAATTGTTATCGGGTCCGGCGGCGGAGGTGCCGTTGCGGCTAAAGAGCTTGGAGAAGCCGGGCTGAAAGTGCTCGTACTGGAAGCAGGGGCATGGTACGGCAACAAGCAATGGGTGAATCCGAACAGTGAACACGGCGGAGAATGGAGCGCTGATTATAAGGATTTGGATATCGGGATTTACAAGAAGGTCTTCAATGCGTATGAGAACAATATGAATGATGTAGTATCCGGTGTATTCCGCTTTGGGCCTGCTGACCGGCGCCGTACCCCATGGCACCGTATTATGCGGCAGAAGGGCGATATTTGGCAGGCTTCCGGAGTCGGCGGAACGACGCAGCATTACTGGGGACAGTCGCCGCGGGCTTTTCCTCTGGCCGTTGATCAGGTCTGGCCGCTCAGCTACCGGGAGCTGATTCCTTATTACGAGAAAGCCGAAGCCACGCTGCCCGTTCAATTTTCGCCTACAACACCTAAAGAAGAGCTTTTTTATTATGGTGCAAAGAAAGCTGGTTGGCAGCTGAATCCTACGCTGAACGTAACCACTCCGGGATACCGGCCGAATCCCAATGCCATTTTGCCGCCCAACGAGCATCTGATGGATACCGGGTATTCACTCGATCAATTATCCAATATGGAAGGATGTACACTGAGAGGGAATTGCGTCAATGGATGCGCGTCGGGCCCTTCTGTTGACAGAATAGCCAAACGAAGTACGCTGGTCAGTTATGTCCCGCTCGCTCTGAAAACCGGCAATGTTGCGATCCGGCCCAATTCCTTCGTCATCAAAATTCTTACGTCGCACGACCCCAAAGAAGGAATCCGCGCGAGCGGTGTTCAGTTCCGGGATACGTGGACGGGAGAAATCGGCGAACTGACAGCCAGAATAGTCATTATGGCAGCCGGCTGCATCGAATCACCGCGTCTGTGGCTGAATTCGGATCTCCCCCGTAACGAATGGGTGGGAAGAGGCTTGACCAATCATTGATTTGATTGGGTTGGCGGCGTGTTTGATGAGAAGGATCTTATGAGTATTATGGGTCTGCCGGCAGTCTATCCGTATGTGGGTCATACTTCGGGAGCCAGGGTCGACATTCCCGGAACAGGGATCTTCCAGGTTTCATGCCTAAGTCCCGGAATAATGTCCTTCCTGACTTATGGCTTCAGTGAAGCGGGATTTGACGCACTGAACCCGCCGGAGCCTGGTGCGCCATGGAATATTCGCGGCAGGGTCGTCGGTCCTCGGCTGAAGGAATTGATGATGAACTATAGCCGGACGATGACCATGCTGCTGCTGACGGATGATGAAACGCTCTACCGCAACAGGGTTGAGGTTGACCCTCTGCTGAAAGACGAACATGGCCCGGTCCCGATCATTTATTACACCCCCAGCGTGAAGACACTCAAGAGGCGCGATCAACTGGCAAGATACGCTTCGGAAACCTTGCGGCAGGCCGGTGCCAAACAGATTATCCGTTCAGATACCCCTTTCGGATTTATGCTCCATCTGGAAAGTACGATGCGGATGGGCTATGTCACCGATACGAACTGTGAAGCGCTGCAAGTGAAACGCTTATTCATTGCAGATAACAGTGTGCACTTCAACGGGATCGGCGGGCCTAATCCGACACTTACGACCCAGGCGCTGGCCACACGGACAGCGGAGAAGATCGTAACAAAATATTTTAGCTAATCCCCCATTGCGGTGGAATAATACAGCAATGCTCCCGATAAGGCAATAATCAACAAGAAGGCCATAGCCTTTCCAAGAACCTTCATTCTCCTTCACACCCTTTCCGCAACCATCCTGTTGTTCTGGATGAAGTATGTACAGCGGCAGGGAAAATATACCCAAGTAGAACCGGCTATCTCACAAGGTCTGAACTAACCTTGCGGATAGCCTTTTTCTTATGTAATTGGATAATCCGGTAATAGATGGAGAATGTTATCTGAAAAGGGGGACAGGCAGATGAAACTGAAAAAAAAGGCAACGAATCCTTTTTCACAAAAACTGAAGGCGCTTGAGCCTGAAATTGACTTAAACATCTCTGAGCGGCTGGACGACAATGAAACGGCCATTACTCAAGTATTTGCGAATTGCTCCGACCTTGTCGTGCGGAGGCTCCTTATGTTCGGATCCATGCCCGCCATGGTGGTTTATCTTGATGTTCTAATCGACAAGCAGCTTTGGGACGACGGCTTCCTGGAGCCTTTGATGCAACAGGAGACACCTCCAATCGACAGTTCCTCTCAGCTCAAGGAGCAGCTTGAATTTAGATTTTCTTCCATTGTGCAGCCCGCGGTTGTCTTGACTATGAATGAAACCGCTGGACGTATTGTCAGCGGGGAGACGATCCTGTTCGTTGAATCCTCCCCTCAGGCATTTGCCTTTGCACTCAAAGATAAACTGAACCGGCCGCTGGATGAACCCTCAACGGAAGCGGTTATCCGCGGACCAAGGTACGGATTCATCGAGAAAATGGATATTAATCTTGCCCTTATTCGTCATCGGCTCCGCACCCCCCGGCTGAAGACGGAAAAGCTTAGTGCCGGTAGTCTCTCCCGTACTGATATTAGCATTGTCTACATTGAGGATATTGCCAAGAAGAGTGTGGTAGAGGAAGTGAAAAGGCGTATAGCGGGAATTGACATGGACAGCGTGCTCGAATCCGGCTATATCGAGGAATTGATCTGCGACCATCCTTATTCGCCCTTCCCTGTCATCCAGGCGACCCAGCGTCCTGATATGGCTTCAGGTTCTTTGATTGAAGGCAAGGTTGCCGTTCTCACCGACGGCTCACCAATGGTCCTTATCCTGCCCGTTACCTTCTGGTTCGGGTTTCAGTCCGCAGAGGACTATTATATGAAATTCATGTATGCCACGATGCTGCGCTGGCTGAGATATTTGTTCGCCTTTTTTGCCATGACCCTACCTTCCATATTTATTGCAGTTACTACGTTCCACCAAGAGATGATTCCGACAAGTTTAACTTTAAGTCTTGCAGCTGCCCGTGAGGTTGTTCCTTTCCCGGCAATCGTGGAGGCGCTGATCATGGAAATCACGTTCGAGGCCTTGCGCGAGGCAGGAATTCGCCTTCCCCGTCCTGTAGGCCAGACAATCAGCATTGTAGGTGCGCTTGTTATAGGACAGGCTGCAGTTCAGGCAGGCATCATTTCGGCCACGATCATTATTGTCGTATCCATAACAGGAATCTCTTCTTTTCTGATACCTAATCCGGGAATGAGCCAGGCGATCAGCATTATCCGCTTTCCACTCATGCTGCTCGCTGCAACATTCGGCCTTTATGGACTGGGTATCGGCTTACTCGCTGTGCTGGTGCACCTGGTAAATTTGCGTTCCTTCGGTGTGCCTTATATGACTCCTCTTGCACCTGTAAATTTCAACGGACTGGGTGATACATTGTTGAGGGCCCCGTGGCAAATCATGAGGAAACGCCATAAACATACAAGGCGTTAATTGGAGTGGGATAGAACATGAACAAAGTGGCAATTACATTTAGATGTGTGGTTATCCTGATCATTCTCAGTATGACGACCGGCTGCTGGGACCGCAAAGAAATGGATGATCTCGCATTGATTATGGGCAGTGGGATCGACCTTACAGATAACGGACTGATTGAGTTATCTTATCAAATTGCGCTGCCAACGGGAATACCGAGTGCTGTGAAATCAGGGGGACCCCAGAAAAAGGTAGTAGTCATCTCGGCTAAGGGAAATGATATTCAAGAAGCCGTTGGCCGAATACAAGAGCAAATGTCCAGATACAGTTATTTTGGGCACCGGGAGATATTCTTAATTGGCGAGAACTGCGCACGGCATGGCCTCAACCAAATTGAGGATCTGTTTACACGATTCCCCGAGACCCGTTACAACAGCTACGTATTAACAACTTATGGAGCAACAGCCAAAGAAATTTTAAGCTCACCCTATCAAATGGAGCTTATTCCGGCACTCGCAATCAGCAAAATACAAAGCAGCAGGCTCAGCTTCTCCGTGAAGTTCGATAAATTTCTGGAGGACTTATCATCGCCTGGAACATCGCCGGTAACTGCAGCAATCCGGGTCGTCCATAAAGGTACCGATAAAGAATCAATTGCAATCGACAGGGCTGCAGTCTACCTTGGCAATAAATTGAGCGGATTTATTCCCCCCGATGAACTTCAGCTGCTGCGCTGGTGGATAGGAGACCCCTATCGCCTGGGATTTACCATTCAAGCTGAGCCGGAAGACAAGGATTACAAAGGAACCATCAGTGTCAAGTCTTCGAAGAGCAGAGTAAAGATTAAGACGTTGATAAAAAATGAGCACCCCGAGGCCAAAGTTTCATTCCGCACTTTAGTCCGGGTGGTCTCTAACAATTCGAGGCTTGATTTGAACAGTGCCCGGGATAGAAAAATTGTAGAAAAACAATTCTCCGAGCAATTGCACACCAGGATC
This sequence comes from Paenibacillus sp. FSL H3-0321, assembly GCF_038002865.1. Classification (NCBI taxonomy): domain Bacteria; kingdom Bacillati; phylum Bacillota; class Bacilli; order Caryophanales; family Paenibacillaceae; genus Paenibacillus; species Paenibacillus sp. FSL H3-0321. The sequence goes on from NZ_JBBODH010000001.1 coordinate 2,157,724, forward strand.
GAGCGCATGCTGACACATGTTCAAAAAGAGATGAAGTCGGATATCTTTGGTATTAGTGAGGAAATCCATATCGAACATCCTTATTACTGGAAAAAAATACGGGACTCCTGGAATGACATCTTCCCCGGAATGCCAGTGACCATAGAGGTTGACATCCAAATTGAACAAATAGGAAAAACGCAAGGCCGTGCTTATTTGAGAAAATAGCAAATCCAAAAAATGAAGAGGATGCTCACAATGAATCTGAAAATCTCAGGCATGCAGGTATTCTGGCTCATCTTCAGTATGAACCTCGGCATGACACTGGTCATGACGATTACACCAAGCCTGCAGGCTGCCAAGCAGGATGCATGGATTTCGATTGTCTTGGCAGGCTGCATCGCATTGCTTATTGCCGTACTGGTAACACAAGTCGCCCGGCTGTTCCCTGGTAAAAGTCTGATTGAATACAGTGAATTGATTCTCGGAACATGGATAGGCAAACTGGTAATTATGATCTATCTTGTTCAGTGGTATACGATTCTCCCGATTGTACTTCGCCAGTTTACCGACCTTGTTAATATAATGCTGCTTCCGGAAACGCCTAAAGAATCAATTATTCTGCTGATGGTCCTGTTAATTACTTATGCGACCTATGCGGGAGGGATCGAAGGGATTGCCCGCTGCAGCGAATTCCTGGGACCGATCATTATGATCATGGTCCTGCTTGTTCTGCTCGCCAATGGTAACAATATTCACTGGAAGCATATCCTTCCTGTCTATGCGGATAGCGGAATAAAGGAGATTATGCGCGGTTCACTGGCCCCTGCTTCTTATCTTGGCCATTCTGTCGAGTACCTTATGTTTGCTTCATTTCTGCGGCAGCCCCGTAAGGAGGGGCGTTATGCGGTCTGGGCGGTATTGGTTGCGAACTTCATGGTACTTATCACCACCATAATGATCATTGTCATCCTTGGTGTCAATGTTAGTCCTAACATGTGGTATCCGTTTTTCGCGATGACTCAAAAAATATCGTTGTTTGGTTTCGTAGATAACTTCGACGCGGTTCCTGTCGTGATCTGGATTTCAAGTGTATTCATTAAGCTGGCCGTCTATCTCTTCTTAGTAAGCTATGGAACCGCCCAATTTCTGAAGGTACGCAACTGGAAGCTGATGATTTGGTTCATTGCTCCGGTAATGTTCGCCTTTGCGCTGATTCCGCAAAATGTAACGGAGGCCACAACGAATTATATGCAGCGCTACTGGGTGCCTGTTGCGTTGCCTGTGAACATGCTGGGCCTCCCAATGCTTTTATTACTTGTTGGATTATGGCGGAAGGTGAAGGGCACTCCCTCTCTGGAGGGTAAATGATTCTGCCTTCAGATATTTTGATCGACGAAGTGTTGAAACAAAAAACATACGAAAGATTTCTTTCGCATGCTTGCCCCCGATCTTACATTTCCAAAATCCCCCGCTCCAGCGCAACGGCAACCGCCTGCGAACGTGAATCCACTCCAAGCTTATTGTAAATGGTCGTTAAATGCGCCTTTACGGTACGCTCGGAGATTCCCATATCAAAGGCAATTACTTTGCTTTTGAACCCCTTGGCGACAGACTGCAGGATGAATATTTCTTTGTCTGTCAAGCGATTGGCTTCATTTTTCAGAGGGATTGGATCTTTCTGCTGCGTCTTGACTGCAATTACCCGTTCCATAATATCAGCGGAGAGCAAGGTTTCTCCACGTACTGCCGACTCAATGTTTCTGAACAGATTCTCACGGCTGGTGTCTTTCAACAAATATCCTTTCGCCCCCATGGCCAGGCCACTGATCATTAGATCGTCTTCGTTATAGGTTGTGAGAATTATTACCGGAATCGTGCATCCTTGGTTCCTTAACTCCTTCATCGTATCCAGGCCGCCCATCACTGGCATATTCAAATCCATCAGAATCACATCTGGCTGCAGCTCCTTGATCAATTGCAGTGCCTCTGAACCGTTCTCGGCTTCACCAACCATTTGAAACTGCTCACTTGTCTCCAGAATCAGCTTTAATCCTTCCCGGACAACAAAATGATCGTCTACAATCAGAATTTTGTATACATTCATGTAAGTTCTCCTTCTATGAAAGGCGTCTCCAGCTTAATGCGGGTTCCTTCTGAGTTACTGTCCACGTTAATCTCTCCTCCAATTAGTCTTACCCGCTCTTTAATTCCCAGCAACCCATAGTGTCCGACATCTTTGCCAATATCATCTGTTTTAAATCCAATGCCATTATCCCTAATCTCAATACTAAGCCTCTCGTTTTGCGTGGAAACCACAACCCATACTTTATCAGCCTTTGCATGGCGGGCAATATTGGTCAGACATTCTTTAATGATATGCAGGCTGTGTTCCATCAGCAATCTGGACAACCGCTTGTTCAAATGATATTCCGTGGATACAAGGATCCCGGTGGCATCATTAAAATGTTCAATTTCATCGCCAATGGCCTCCTTGAAATCAACCTCGGGTGCTGATTTCAAGCGCAGATTGTCAATCGCTCTCCGGGCTTCGGCCAATGTCCGGCGGGCATGCTGCATCGACTGCCTGATAATTTCCTGCGCCCGCTCCGCATGATTCTGTGACATATGAGCATCTGCGGCTTCGAGCTGCATAATGAGTCCGGCAACCCCTTGTGCCAGTGTATCATGCAAATCCCGGGCCATACGCTGGCGTTCATTCGCAAGGGTTAACTCCTCCACCTTCTCATGGGCTTCTCTCAGATCCTCCAGAAAGCTCTGAATTCTGAGCCGCTCTTGAACCTGCTTGAAGAACAAATTTGCATAAGCCAGCACAATAATCAGCATCAGAATAAATATAGGAAGAAATAAGATAAGCTCACCGGTATCTCCAACAGTCAAAGCAGAATCAAAAAACACCACAATACTGATAAGTGAAACAAATACGGCTCTCTTCACCCGGAAGGAAAAACTGAGGCTCTGAGCTATCAGTATAGGCAGCAGTCCGATTAAAACCGCCTGATAACCATCTCGCATTAAAATCGCACACAAATAAATTAAAGCGGCTTGAACTGTGAAATACAGCCAAAATTTATTGTGAGTGACTCTATAGGAATTCCAGTGTAACAATACATGAACTGTAAACAAACCTGTAAATACAGCACCCTCTAAAATCAAAGGCTCCTTTATAAATTGCAATATTATCGTTCCCGCATAAACGATTGATACCCAAATCAAAGTCGGCAGCCTAGAAGCGAATAATTCACTAATATTCTGCAGTCCGTTTTTTTTATTGTTCAATGGTCCTCCCCCTGATCGTCCTCTCCTGATCCTTAAGTTTTATTTTACCCTAACTGTATTTTGCTGCAATCCTCTAATTAATACATGTAAAAGCATCCCTAACTTTATAATTTTCCACTTCTTTTAATTCTATAATGTTGTAAGACTTTCCACACCGTCCAAAAGGGCAAATGATTTCTGCCCTTTTGGGCAGTGTGGCTGACTCCTTATAACACACAAAGAGACATTGCATGGAAATCTCCATCAATGCCTCTTAAGCTTTTGCTTACGAATATTCATTTAGCGTGCCTATGGGTTAATACGCCGTCCAGCCTCCATCTGCCGCAATCACAGTTCCGTTGACAAATTTGGAATCCTCGGAGGCAAGGAAAAGTGCAACGGTCGCAATTTCTATAGGCTCAACCGCCTCACTGCGCTGAGTTCCTGCACCTTCTCTGAATACCTGCATACCGTCCATATCGATTTGTCCCAGAGTATTAGCTATATTGGTGCGGACACCGCCGGGTGCAATGGCATTGCAGCGAATGCCGGATTTAGCATACATGTAGCCAACATTCTTGGTCAGACCTACCAGACCATGCTTGGCAGACGTATAGGCGACGCCCCCCTTGCCTCCGGAAATGCCCGCGGTTGAGGCGATATTGATGATCACACCTGCGCCTTTCTTGAGCATCAGCGGCACCGCTTTGCGGATCGTTCGCATCGGGCCGGTCAAATTGACCGCAAGAACCCGTTCCCACAGGTCATCCTCCAACGTTTCGATTAGCCGGAAGCCGTCCATAATCCCTGCATTATTCACGAGAATGTCCACACTCCCGAAGGTTATCACCGCCTTCTCCAGCATCGCTTGCACTTCCTCTTCCTTCGTCACATTAGCAACGATGCCCACGGCTGTTCCTCCGGCCAGATTGATCCCGTCCACGGCCTCAGAGACCGTATCCCCGTTAAGATCGGCCACCACAACCATGGCACCTTCCTTCGCATACAATTCCGCTATAGCTCGGCCTACCCCTGACGCTGCACCCGTAACAACCGCTACTTTATTGTGTAATTTCATCTTAATTTCCTCCTTTAACACGGTACATAATCCCTCTCTTTTTGAGCCAGCCGATGACCATGGCATCCATGAAACCTGTACACCCCTCCTTCAAAATCCCATATTTAGATACGCCGTGTTTCCTTCTTTGATGGGTTACCGTGACTTCAAGAACAGAGAATCCATTCATCTTTGCGAGTGTCGGCAGAAAACGGTGCATTCCATTGTATAAATGAAAGCTGTCTGCCACCTCCCGGGTGAAGAGCTTCATAGGGCAACCCGTATCATAAATTGCTTCTCCTGTAATCCAATTACGGATTCTATTTCCGAGCCGCGAAGATATTTTCTTAAGCATGGGTTCTTGGCGATCCACCCGTTTTCCATTCACAAAATCGATCCTCTCAATGAAAGGCATCAGTCTGAAGATATCCCGGGGATCTGTCTGGAGGTCTGCATCCATAAGGGCGATTAATTCGCCTGTAGAGTTCTTGATTCCGGCCCAGATCGCAGCCGTTTGCCCGTAGTTATTCTCAAAATGAATGACCTTGACCGCCTCATCCATCTGGGCGATTTCATTCAGCAGGACAGCACTTCGATCTCTGCTGCCATCATTCACCAGCACTATTTCATAGCTTTCTACTTTCTCTTTCAACGCGTTCGTAATACTTAAGTAAAGATCATAAATATTACCCTCTTCGTTATAGACAGGTGCGATCACTGAAAGGCGGGTCATGGAGCAACACCTCTTTGCCAATGAATTACTGCACCGTACACCAATCTCACGTACCCCGCCCCAATAACGCCTATCCTCACTGCAACCTCCCCCAGTTTCCTAACGATTTATGGATAACAATGCGGCAGTCATTGAATATTGTACTAATCAACGACTGCCGCTTCTTAAGCCAACTTATTCTAAGGGTTCAGCCAAGAATCTGATATTAGCTTCCTTCACAAATTTCAGCTGTTTCTGTTCTACTTCCTTCATAACTTCCTCACCCTCCACATCCAGGTTGGGAAGCAGCCGGTCCAGCCACTTTGGAAAATACCAGGCCGACTTCCCAAGCAAGGTCATAAGACCAGGAACAATGAGCATCCGGACTACAAAGGCATCAAACAGAACACCAAAGGCGAGTGCCAGTCCCATGACCTTAACCATAGGCTCCTCTGCCAGAATGAATCCGGTAAAGACGGCAACCATGATAAGTCCGGCTGCGGTTACGACTCCGCCACTGTGGTGCATACCGGCAAGAACAGACTTCTTGGCATTTCCGCTCTTCTTGAATTCCTCACGCATCCGGCTGACCAGAAACACTTCGTAGTCCATCGCCAGGCCGAACAGAACACCGACTACAATGATCGGCAGGAAATTGAACACCGGAGCTTCCGCATAGAATCCAAATAGCTTCTGGAAATGACCATCCTGAACCACATAGGTGACAAATCCCAAGGTCGCACCGAGCGACAGAATGAAGCCGAGCACTGCCTTGATCGGAACCAGAATCGAACGGAACACCAGCATTAGCAGTACAAAGGCCAAGCCAACAATGATCAGGCAAAATTTAGGCAAGGCCTGATTCAACTTCTGGGTGATATCAATATTGACAGCAGTGCTGCCGGTTACCCCAATTTTGACATGATCCTGCTGCTCAATTTCCGAAGCCTTATCACGAATCAGATGGACAAGGTCTAAGGTTTCTGAATCATTGGGTCCCGTAGCCGGCATGACGGTAATCAGCGACACTTTTCCGGATGGTCCAGTCACCGGCGGGTTTACCATAACGACGTTGGGGTAGGTCTTTACCTCTTCAATCACTTTATTAAGATTGGCTGCGGCCGCTTCTCCGCCATCTGTTTCTGCCAATATTACTAACGGCCCATGATACCCTTCACCGTAGGCTTCACTTAGGAGGTCGTAGGCCCGGCGCTCGGTTTTATCAGGCGATTTATGACCGTCATTCCCAAGGCCCGTCTCCATGTGGAAGAATGGCAGAGCAATGGTTGCAAGCAGCGCTACACCCAGCACTACAGCCACTAAAGGCTGCCCGGTAACAAATCTTCCCCACAAATTCCCGCGGCCTGCCGGCTTCTGCTTGCTTTCTGAGCCCTTGGAACGCTTGACCGGTGCTTTGATTTTACCTCCCATCAATTCTAGTATTGCCGGCACCACAAATATCGTCATCAATATAGCAGTCAATACACATAGCGCACCTGCCATCCCCATGGCGCTAAGGAACGGTACTCCAACGAAAGAGAAACCAAGAAGAGCGATAATAACTGTTATTCCAGCAAACACCACTGCACTCCCGGCTGTTCCATTCGCAATGGCGATTGCTTCCCGTCTTTCATAGCCTTCAGCCAGCTGCTGGCGGTATCTGGCGATAATGAATAATGCATAATCGATGCCGACAGCCAGTCCAAGCATACCGGCCAGCGATAAAGCAAACGACGGAATGTCCAATATACTCGTTCCGATGATAATCAGCATAATGCCAAAGCCAAGGCCTAAAGCTGCCGTTAAGATCGGTAAAGCGCCGGTAAGGATAGAACCAAGAGCAACCGCAAGAATTACCAAGGCCACCAATACCCCGAGTGCTTCGGCCGGACTGCTGGTTGCCATTTTTACGTAGCCGTCGCCGATCAATTCGGCCTGCCAGCCGGCATCCCGCAGGCCTTCCGCAATCTCGGTAACTGAATCCTTCGATGCCTCTGTAACTTCATCACCTGGCACTTTATACGTAATTGTGGCATAACCAATGCTGCTGTCTGCATTCAATGAATGGTTATCATACGGACTTACAACCGAAGCTACCTCCTGATCCGTTGCCACTTCCTTAAGCTTCTCCGCAATTAGCTGCTGCGCTGCTTCAGAGGATAACGTTTCATTGCCGGGAGCCTTCAGCACCAATTGGGTTTTCCCGAGGTCACCCTGCGGGTTTGGAAATTCCTTCTCCATAACCTCCAGTGTTTTTTGCGAGGCAAGTCCGGGAATGGAGGTCTCCTCACCAAAATGGATGCCCATCGACAGCGCTACAATAGCTGCTGCCACCAAAAGTGTAATGCTTCCCAGCAGGACTTTAATCCGGTTCTTCGCCGACCAAAACCCCAGCCGGTATAATAATTTTGCCATTTCAGTATCGTCTCCTCTGTGCTAAATGTTTTTCTCTATGCCTTTATCTTATAGACCGGGAGACCTTCTGCCATCGTCCAAAGGGGCACGGAGGATCTGCCCTTTTGGGCAGCCCTTTAGACAAAAAAAGCATGCGAAGGTTATCTTCCGCATGCTCATAATTATATATATTATTGTTCCACACAGCCGCATGATTGGCCATTTTAATGGTCTGCATCATCCGGCAACTGTTTCCGTGAAGATGCCCCTCCGCTTCAGCCACGCCGCGCACAACCCCGGCCACGCCCGTGCTTCAGGGTGATCCTCGGCAAGTCCAAGGCCGTGCAGGCCGGTCATGAACGAATGCAGCTCAAACGGCACCCCGTGTCTGCTTAATGCACCGGCAAAATGCAGCGAATGCTCCACACGAACGCCGGGGTCGTCGGAGGTATGCCAGAGGAAGGCCGGCGGTGTATCCGGCGACACCTGAAGTTCGTTTGACAGTAAAAGGATCTCTTCCTCCGAAGGATCTGATCCAAGCAGGTTGGTCCGGGAGCGGATATGCCCGGAACTCCCCAAATTGATCACCGGATAACAGAGAATCATGAAATCCGGCCGGCTGGACATACGCTCTACCGGGTCCTCTGCCCCGCTGTCTCCCTGATCGAAATGCGTACCGGCTGTCGATGCCAGATGCCCGCCGGCTGAAAAGCCCAATATGCCCACCCGTTCCGGGTCAATCCCCCATTCAGCGGCATGCAGCCGCACATAACGAATAGCCCGCTGTGCATCCAGCAGTGGAGCGGGATGCCGGTATGGCGATACACGGTAATCGAGCACGAATGCCGATACACCCAGTCCGTTCAGCCACCGGGCCACCGGTTCACCTTCGTGAGCCGCTCGCTCACAATACGCTCCTCCCGGCAAAATAATGACGGCTCCCCGCGGCTCCCCTTTTTCCAGCACATATCCGTTCAGCACCGGCCGGTCCTCGGTTCCGTTTCCCATCGCCAGCGGAGCTCCTTCTGGCCATAATTCTATTCTCATTTACGACACTCCATTCTATTTCGTTGTTATCCGAATTTCAATAGAACCGGTCTGCTTTCGCTGACCGGTTCTTCCCTTGTATAATTATTTGCTGGCTTCGGCCGCATATTGCTCCGCAACTTTCATTAATTCCTCGTAAGCTTCCTCAGGTGTGGACTGTTTGAACTGCAGCTTCTCCACTACCGTTTTATAGTCCGTTTTGAAATTGCCCCAGCCTTTAGGATCATTAATGAACAACTGGGCATCCGGAGTCACTTTTTCCAGGAAATCAAGTGAGACTTTATCCGCTTCGCTGAAGGTTGGGGTCAAAGCTTCGATAACCTTCTTGTTTACCGGTGTGCCGCGCGTCAGGCCAAGCGTCTTGCCGGCTTCCTGATCGTTCAGCATCCAGTCGACGAACTTGATTGCCTCCGCCTGCTTCGCAGATTGGGCATTTACGCTCCAGAACATGCTGGGCTTCAGCCAGCCTCCCGCTTCCGTACCGTATGGCATGGAGGCATAGGCGTAGGTGTCTGGCTTCAGCGAATCCATGGAGCCAACCAGATTGGAGAACGAATGGCGCACAATCGCATTGCCGTTGATCACACTGTCAAGCTGTGGGTCCAGCTCTTTATCCGTTGTTGTGATATCAGCAGGAGTCAGAATGCCTTTATCCCGCAGTTCACCCATTTTGCTCATGTATCCGATCCAGGTATCCTTGTCGATGGTAAGATTTCCGCTGTCATCGTAAATGTAACCTTTCCCCATGCTGTACTGATAAGCAGTATAGTCTACCAGGTCGCCGCTCTGGTCAACATACACATATTTGTCGTCCCCAAATTTGGCTTTAGCTGCTTCACCAAAGGCGAAGAAATCATCCCAGGTCCAGCTAAAGGATGGAGCTTCAAGTCCCAGCTTCTCCACTACAGTTTTGTCATACACCATACCGAGGGCCGCAACTCCTGAAGGGATGGCATACAGTACGTCTTTAACCTTTCCGCTGTTCACCGTATTCGGTTCAATATCGGCAACGTTGACATCCTTCAGATCAGCCAGCAGGTTTCTGCCCGCGTAGTCATTGATGTAACCGGCATCCATCTGGATAATATCCGGTGCGCTTTTGGCCGAGTACTGAACCGCAAGCTTGTCAAAGTATCCGTCCCACCCGGAGAACTGAGTCTGGAAGGTGACGTTAGGATGGAGCGCTTTATATTGATCCAATGCTTTAAGTGTCGCATCATGTCTGATCTGCGAGCCCCACCATGCAATGGTAAGCGTTACCTTTTCACCGGAGTCGCCTCCCGATTTCCCCGTATTTGTCGATGGTTCCGCTGTTTCAGTTCCTCCGTTGGCCCCGGCTTCTTTGTTGCCGCTGTTTCCGTTGTTGCTGTTCCCGCAAGCTGATACTAGCATCATCATAAATAAAGCGATTACAAGAAAACTTTTCTTTACCGTATTGCTCATTTTGTTATTCCCCCTTCTGTCAGCTCCGCCAACATTTATAGCTAGATCGTAACATCCGCCCTCTGGATCGTATAGAAGAGTAATGAACACAAATCTTTCAGTATTCACTACTATCCTATCGCTTGATCAGTTCGCTGGGGCTGACACCGCAGAACTTCTTGAACAGCGTGCTGAAATAAGGGACATTCTGATAGCCGACCATTTCCGACACCTCATATATCAGGTGATCTCCGTCCAGAAGCAGCGTTTTGGCTTTCTCAATCCGTACCCGGATTACATAATTGGTCAAGGTTTCACCGGTTACTTTTTTGAACAGCTGGTTCAAATAATTCTTGGAAATATACAGCTGGGAGGCCATTTGCTCCAGGGTAATGTCTTCGGCGTAATGTTCATGAATATATTCAATCATGAACTGCACCGCTTTCCTGTGCTTCTCATGAATCGCCGGAGCCTGCCCTTTGCGCAGGACACGGATCTGTGTTTCGAGCCATTCCTCGATCCGCGCCCGTTCCGTCATTTCGCTAAGCTCACGCAGTGCAAGAGCTTCCTCCTCGCTTTTTCCTGTAGGCAGCCCTGCAATCAGCATGGCATTATGCAGCAAGGCCCATAGCTCAGCTGCAAGCACACGGTACACCAGCGGATTCCGCTCCTCCTCCGGCTGCCGGTGATCCAGGAACAAACGGATTAATGACATTACTTCGCTATCTTGTCCCTCCTGCAGGGCACGGATAATCGCCTGATAATAATCATTTAATGAGAACTTATCCGCTGCTTTGCTTTCAGCTGCAAGTGTCCCTTGTCCGCCTGGCGTTTCGCTGTCCATGATAATGGCCTGACTGTCAAACAGCTTCTGCATCGCTTCGTCGGCGGAAGCTTTGCTCTCCATGAAGCTGTGCCCAACCTTCCCGAGGGCATACCGGATCTCCAGCCCCAGAAAAGTATGCATACTGCTGATCATCAGGCTGCCCAGCTGGTCCGCCGCTTCTTGGATCTCCGTTGTCGGACTGCCTGCGCCGGAAGGCAGGAGCAGCGCTGCATGATTGCCGAACAGCCAGACAAAGATGGCATCCGGCCATTTCTCGCCTGAAACCTCAGTAATGATATTGGAGACGGCAAATTTGAATAAATTCCAGTCCGCCAGCGAGATGCTGCGGATACGCTCATTCCATAGAACCTCTATCACCATCATGGTGTGTTCCTTATCCCAGATGTCCGCAGATGGATAGGAACTCAGCACATTTTCGCTGTTCCAGCCATTCAATACCGCCGACAGGCATTCTTCCTTACGCGGTGCTGCCCCCAGCTTCCCCGTCTGAGTTCTGGTATGCTCCATTCGCTGCAGATAGGTCTCTTCCAGCTTCTCTATCGTCTCGGCCAATACGCTGCGGATCTGTTCCAGTGTAACCGGCTTGGTCAGATAATCATCTACTCCCAGGCGCAGCGCTGTCCGGGCATATTCAAAATCGTTGTATCCGCTCAAAATCACGAACCGTCCGGTGAAATCCCTCTGCTTCAACTGTTCAATCATCTCAATACCGTTCATCACCGGCATATAAATATCCGTCAGAACAATATCGGGATTCACCTCTTCAATCAGCTTCAACCCGGCTTCCCCGTCTATCGCTTCCCCGGCAAATTCCGCTTCAAGCTCATCCCAGGGAATGGCCTTGCGCAATCCGCGTACAACCTGAAAATCATCATCAATGATGACTACCTTCCACATCCTGTCTTCCTCCTTTGAGAGATGATGAATATAATAACGGCAAGGTAATGACAGCCTGTGTTCCACCCTCCGGAGAATTGCTTAAATGGAAACCGTAGGCGTCCCCGAACATCGCTTCAATCCGCTCACGCACATTTTGCAGCCCGTAACCGCCCTTGGCGCTGCGTTTCTCCATCCAGTTGTCCTGAAGCTGGCGGCCATCATCCATAATAATAATCTGCAGGCACCCTTCCTCTACCTTACCAGTAATCGTTAAGGAAGCTTGTTGTTTGCCATGGAACCCGTGAATGAAAGCATTCTCTACAAACGGCTGGAGAATAATCTTGGGCACGAACAAGGATTTAGCCTCATCAGCAATACTGAAACTGTATTCAAGCCGCTCTTCCCAGCGTACTTTTTGAAATTGCAGATAGCTACCAATATGGGCCAGTTCTTCGCTAAAGGGCACCAGACTGTCACTGTTAGTCAGCGCCAGACGGAAAAATTGACCAAGATTCGACAGCATGCTGCTGATTTGCGGCTGATTAGCTTCAATAGCAAGCCAGTTCACCTGATCCAGCGAATTGTAGAGAAAATGCGGATTAATCATCATCTGCAGTGCCTTGATCTCTGCCGCCCGCTGATGCTCATGCTGCTCTTCCAGGCTCTGGTATAGCTCTTCAACCCGGTAAGTCAGCTTCTCGTAGCCCTGGAACAGCCGCCCGAATTCATTCCGGTAATCCTCCGGCAGCGGTATTCTCTTGTTCAGTGAGAAATTGCTCATCGCTTTGAGCAGGAGGCCAATAGGCTTCACGAACTGGCGCGACAGGAAGACAGCCAGCAGCAGAATCATAATAATCGCGGCAATGCCCAGCGCAAGGATGATCTGTGTCTGCTTCAGGCTTCCGGCTGTGATCTGGCTCCAGGAGGTCATCTCCACAAGCGACCACTGGGAGTCCAACGAAGAGGACCAGACAAGAAATTCATCATCGGTCCGCTTCGCTCCGGCCGTCTGCGATTCCAGCTGGCGCTTGATTTCCTCCATATGATCCAGGAAGAAGAATTCGTTGCCGGTATGTGTGATCAGCTTGCCGGTCGCATCCAGCAGGGCCAGACTGGAACGGCTGTCCTCGGTGGCAATCAGGGACTGAAACACCGGAACACGAACATTAAAGACTATGACGGCAAATGCACGGTTAAAGCGGTTGTAGACTCTGCGGGCAAAGCTGATGACCGAATCATCTCCGGTATTGGTCTTGATGATCCGTTCACTCAGCCAGGCATAGTCCGAATTGCGCAGATCCTCATACCAGGCCTCTTTTTCCATCTGCTCCATGGTAAGAAATTGGACGTATTCCTCCTGTACACTGTAGGACGGCGTCAGATCGGAATAGACGTGGATCGAATGCAGCATGGGCATGCTGAACACATAATTATTCAGCTGCGAGCGGATGCCTGCCTGTCCGCGCATCCGGTCATATTGGCTGCCGCCCAGCAACGCTTCATACTGGTCGTTGAAATTCTGTGCGGCTGTGTTGGAGCTCTGCTCGATGTCCTCCAGGTTGGTATTGAGCTTCTTGTGCAGTTCAATGAGCAGCTTCTGCTGATAGTAGGACGTGTTGTCCGCAATTTCTTTAGAACCGCTCATATAGCTGAAGATAACGATTAAACCCACAAACACCACCACAATCAGCGCGAAGCTAAAAAAGAAAACAACATCGATCCGCAGCGTCTTAAAAGGGTTGCCACGCATTTGCATACCTCCCGGATCTATAAAAGAGAAAGAGCTGCGATTGCTCGCAGCTAAAATCCTCCGAATATCTAAACCATCTATCCCTTCAGCGCACCTGCAGATATTCCTTCTACGAAGTGCTTCTGTGCAAGGAAGAATATCAATACTGACGGAACAATGGACAACAGTGACATCGCCAGCATTTGCCCCCATGGGACTGAGCTTTGTGAATCGATGAAGAGCTTCAGCGCCAGGTTAATGGTATATTTTTCAATAGTATTAATATAAAGCATTTGTCCGAAGAAATCATCCCAGTTCCACAGGAAGCAATAGATAGCAACAGTAACTAGAGCAGGCTTCACCAGCGGAATCATAATCCTCCAATAGATACTGAACCAGGAGCATCCGTCAATCTTGGCTGCTTCGTCCAGCTCCTTCGGAACGGACCGCATAAATTGCACAAGAAGGTAGATAAAGAATGGACCACCTATCCCGCCCGCGAACAAATGGGGAATGTAGAACGGCAGATAGGTATTGATCCAGCCCCATTCGCTGAACATCACATACTGGGGAACAATCGTTACCTGTGTAGGCAGCATCAGAGTAACCAGCATGATGGCGAACCATAGCTTCCGCAGCGGGAAGTCTAGCCTGGAGAAGGCAAAGGCTACAAGACTGCAGGATACAATACTCGTAAAGAGTACCCCGAGGACCAGCTCAAACGTGTTGACATAGAAATGGGCAAATGAAAAGTTCGGTACCGATACCCAGCCTTCGGAGAAATTGTTCCAATGTGGAACCTTAGGAAACAGATTCGCTGAGCTCATTTCCTCGTTCGTTTTAAGTGAAGCTCCCAGCCACCAGAAGATGGGGTACATCATGATTAAACTGACAGCGAGAAGTGCTGCATGTGTAAGGGTCCGTTTCCCTTTGCTGATCGATTCCATTATTTTTTGCCTCCTTGCGATTCATAGAACACCCAGTATTTCGAAGTTCCGAACAGCACTGCCGCGAACAAGCCGATCAGCAGCAGCAGGATCCAGGCCAGAGCCGACGCATAGCCCATATGGAATTTCGTGAATGCTTCCTCGTACAGATACATGACATAGACAAAGGTCGATTTAACCGGACCGCCGCCTGTGATAACAAATGCCTGGGTAAACATCTGGAAGGTATTGATCATGGTCTGAATAGCGTTGAACATAATAATCAGCGAGAGCATCGGCAGCGTGATTGAGAAGAACTGCCGAAATTTGCTGGCGCCATCCACGGAGGAGGCTTCATACAGATCACCGGGAACCTGCTTCAGACCTGCCAGGAAGATAATCATGGAGGAACCGAACTGCCAGACCATCAGCACAATCAGAGTGCCTAGCGCATAGTCCGGATCGGCAATCCACGCGGGTCCTTTAATACCGAAGATGCTGAGGAAGTCATTGATGAAGCCGTTGCGGCTAAAAATGTTTTTCCAGAGAATAGATACCGCAATGCTGGTTCCGATCAGGGAAGGAAAATACACCATGGTCCGGTAGAAGGAGATCCCTTTGATTTTCCGGTTAAGCAGCATAGCGATCAACAGGGCAAACATCAGCCGCAGCGGCACCGTCAGCAACACAAAGGTAATCGTAATCCGGAGCGAAGCAGGAAATACATCATCCTTGGTGAAAATATTCTTGTAATTCTCCAGCCCTACCCAGTTTGGAGCATCGAGCAGTGAATAATCCGTAAACGAATAATACAAGGACATCAGCATCGGTCCAAGAGTAAGCAGAAAGAAACCAATTAGCCAGGGAGATAGAAACAAATAGCCTGCAATGGGAGACTCCCAGCGCCCCCTTAGTTTTCTCATCTTTGGTACCGTTTTCATAGGAACGGCAGGCACTTGCTTTACAGCTGCTTTGTTCATGTTTTTACTCCTATCTTTCATGTGGTGTCGGAACTTTTCTTCATTATAAGTCGGCTCACCCTTTGCATGAAGGAGAGGAATGAATCCATTTCTTTCACTATTCATCAATTCTGAAGAACAATAAATGCAGCACAAAAAAGCCTTTTTTCCACAGCACAGGTTCTGGACGGACAAGTTGCCACCGTCCTTTACCCGTTGCTTCCAAAAGGCTTCTCGAATACATACAAGCTAGAATACTCTATCTGAATAAGTGGTTCAGCTTCTTATAGAATCCTTCCACTCGGCGTCAAGAGGCGGCAGTTCATCGCCTCTGGTCAGATAAATACGGTCCACACGAAGCTGCGACTTTCTTGCAAGGATAGACAACACATGCTCACCTGTTGTTAATTCCAGATCAGAGATCAGGCACCAGTAATAGACTTGCGAGGTGCTGTAGGTGTGCAGCTCCCCCTTTCCGAACTGCTCCGATAACGGCCTTGCCCCACCATCAACTACCAGGTAACAGGAATCCGACTTATCATTGTAATGCCGGATCAGCATCCACACATGATAGATGCCCCCTGTGTTGAGTTTTATTCGATAATGCATTCCTGGAGCACTCTCCGGTTGTTCCCACAGGATTCCAGGCTGGTCAACATGCATAGCCAATCCGGTTCTTCCGTTGGTTTCCGCCTCCAAATGGCTCCATGACACATGGCTTCCGTCTATACTGGGTGTAAGATATGCATTGTCCGATTGTTCAAGTGCATATTCAGCCTCAATCGCCACGATGCCATCCGCTTCATGGAATACACCAGAACCAAACTCCCGGATGAAATCCTTTTCTCCCTGGCTATTGCATAGATTGGCATACCGTTTGTCCCCCAGCGCAATCTGCGGACGATCATAGCATTTCTGAAAGATCATATCAATTGTGTCGAAAAAACTTCGTGTCGCATATAAAACATTCAGCGGCGGAACTTCATCTGCTGTTGTCAGATAAAACCCGGTACACAGCGCTTCGAGTTCATTCCAGTCCACGCTTGGGCTCTCGAGTCCGTACTCTGCAACCGGTGTATAATTATGCCAGCTGGTTACCGGGCCTAAATTTGCCCCCTTACGCTCACTGGTATACAGAATGAGCTTGGTAATAGTCACATAACGATCCACCATATATAGCTTCAAGCGGTGAGCGCCAGCTGGTAAAAAGGGCAGTTCCACCAATACCTTCTCCCCGTTATTAACAACAGAATCCTGCCACTTGCCCATCCACTCGTCACGGGTGTCCGTTTCGACCATCATTGGCTCGCAGTCATCCATGCCTATACCAAAACGAATCCGGCCCGTGGAATCCAAAGTAAGAACACGTTGTATCTCCAGCAGATGAGCTCCACCTTGAGTTAAATAAATATCATATTCCAACTTAGGATTGTCCTTAAGGTTCCCGGCCATAGACCCTAATTCCGAATGCCACGCCATCACGGCAGCACCCTCATATCTTCCAATGCCCGGCACCGTCAGCCAGCCGTATCTTTGGGCTTCAACTTGTTGATTATCTTGAACACTGTTCCCGGCATAGCCTGCCGCCGGTATGGATACATATCCGTCTGACTCCACATATCCGTTAAAACCCTCCGGAATCAGCGCAGCTTCTTCGACCTGAACCTTTATCGGCACAACAACGCCATCCTTAAGATTATGAACTGCGATCAGCCCTTGCTTTCCCGCATGTTCTTCAGGATCCAGCACCGTTACGAGAATTCTGCTTTCCGTTAGTATCGTCCCTTCTGTTTCGGAAAGAACAATCCAGTCCGCTCCCGCCTGCACCTCAATGGTGAAGGGAATACTTCCCGCTCCCTGGTTCCCGATTTCAAACCACTTCTGTCTCTGACCATACACCGAAAAGTTCAGTATCTCTGCTTCATTCCAGAGGTTTATCTGAATACCGCTTCCAGCAATGCTTAAGGCAGGTTTTCTCGCAGGATACATAGCGGTAGGCGGTGGCGGAAAGCTTTCCGGTGTTAGAATCCGGTCCCATTTGCCGCCACTCATCTTTTTATTATAGAAATGGAGCATGCTCCGTTTGTTATCCAGCATCCGTTTGGACAGCTCCACATACAGGTCCGCCGCCTGCATATTCCCGCGCTTATACGAAAGCGTACTCCTGTCGGCGTAATAGTATTCATGATTGGTATAGTAGGAAGCATGAATTTTCATCAGAAACAGCTGGAAAAATGCAGCACGCTCCCCTTCAGGAAGACTCCTCAGAATTGCATTTCCGCGCTGGAAAATATCCTCCAGACGCATCAGCCTTCGTCCGGCTTCATCTCCATAAATGGTTTGTGAAAACACATTCGAATCCATATGCTCAATTTTACGCACGTTGGTTGCCTGGGCAAAGGCTTCGTATAATTGTGCGGCTTCCGGTCCGTGATTGCCCGAAAAATTAGAATTGATCCAATGCTCGGTAAATTGCAGCGTATCCTTGGTTATTCCCGCTTCTTTGCCTGCCTCCCAGCCATACCTCAGGAAAAATTCCATATCCTGCTCGATAGGCTTCAGACCGCCCACATTCAATACCCATATTTGCCGTATGCCCGACTCATAGGACTTTTTCAATTCGTTACCGGTATGGGCCAGCGGGATTGAATTGATGAACAGATAACTCATTGCCGTGCCGGGAGGCGCCCAGTAAGAAGCGTGGTAGTAAAGTCCGTTCCCGCCGCTGCGTTTACGTTCGGCCTCATTCGGATAACGGCGCATATGGCCAAAGTTGTCATTCGCCCAAATCAGGGTCATGTCGTCAGGCAAGTCAAGGCCCCGGTCATACAGCGACAGTACCTCCTTATAAGGCACAAAGGTCTTCAAAGCCTCTTGGCCTTTTTTCTCTCCCAGAACATTCCTGATCAGCTCTCTTTGATCCTGGATAACCTTACTCAGAAGATTGACCCTGGCATCGATCTTTTCTTCCTCGTTCAGTGAAGTATCTTCATCAATGGCCAAGGTATGAAATCCGGAATCATGGATTCCCCGCATCCCCATCGTATAGGAGACTTCGTAATTTTGATTAAGTTCAACACTTTCCTGCCAGTACTCCTGTAAAATCTGCCGGTTCCGGCCTTCGATGGAATAATCATATACGGCGTCAGTATATCCTTTGCTCTCGATCCACGGCTCCCACTCGTTCTGATTGCTGCGGAGCAGCATATCGCAGTGTGAGGTCCCTACCACAACCCCCATTTCTTCTGCCAATCTTCCATTTTGCGGATTCTCATTAAAATAATTGACATGCATAGCCGGCCAGATATAATTCGCCTTCAATCGCAGCAGCAGCTCGAATAAATTCCGGTACGCCTCAGGACCAATCGTGCCATCGGGTGTATGCAGCTTTGCCCAATCATCAAATTCCTCTTCATCATTCACGAAGATCCCCCTGTACTTAACCGAGGGCCAATCCGCTTTTGAAAAGCTCATAGGAATCTGGAAGATGTTCCGGATTTTGACAGGCACATCCGCCCAGTAATACCAAGGCGACACGCCTAGTTCCTCGCATAAGTCGTAGATTCCAAAGATGGTACCGCGTCTGTCTGTTCCAACAATGTAGAATACACCGTCTCTTACTTCTTGAAGATAAGCTTCCCAATGGAAGGAGCCATCCTCCGACTGTAATTTTTCTACCGGTACGTTCTTTTCCTTGATGATTCCGCTAAACGTTTCATTATTGTCTATCGTACCGATGATGACGCTGCATTTATCCATTTCTTTGGAACGTACGGCTTTGCAGCCACACACCGAATGGATATCCCGCAAGAGATTATCAACTGCAATTTGTACCGCACTGTTTTCGTTTTCAGACACATAAATATGTACAGTAGTATTACTTTTGAACAGCTCTAACTTATCCTCTGCTTCACTGCCACGTATCATGAATATAACCTCCATGCATAGTATTTTTTGAGGGGAGCATTTCACCCGTTCCATTCTCCGAAATATGCCCTGAATGAACTCAGCATATAGTTTGATTATAGTTTTAGGCATGTGAGGTTAGTAGCAGGCGATTGAACAATAATTTTCACTATTGAACAAAAAAAGATCCGTCATGGATGAATCCAGGAATATATTCGGTTGATTAGGCTCAATATTGCTTGCGTGTTCTTCGTGTTGAATCGCCGGAAGATGCTGCGCTAGAGATCCGCAAAAAAATTGCCCATTGTGCAATTTTGCTCTTTGGGCAATAATATAGAAATAGCAAATAGAGAGCAGAGCATCCTCTGTACTCAAGAAAGGAGGTCGCTTGGAACTTGAACCCCAAGCCGACACTGCGCGATAAAAAGAAGGAAGCCACAGCTTATGCCTTATCCCAATCCGCCTTCGAGCTTGCGCTTGAGCTGGGTATGGACGGCTTCATTGTCGATGATGTTGTCCAGAAGGCCGGTTACTCCCGGCGGACCTTTGCCAATTATTTCTCGTGCAAAGAGGAGGCGGTAGCAGAGTATTTTATGGGCAACATTTCAAAAGAGGACAAGAATATACTGCTAACAGGCTTGTCTCCGGATGCAACACCGCTGGATGCCTTGTACAACTTGCTCAAGCTGCAGTTTACTTCCGAGTTTCTGTATCAATTACGCCAGTTCGTATCACTTGCGAATCAGTATCCGTCGCTGGAGCCTTATATCCTCAGCGTATTCCGCCGTTTGCAGATCGCTGCACAGCAGACGCTCGAGCAGTTCTCTCATGGACGTTACGCCGACGGATATACCCATCTTCTTGCCGGTGCTGTCTACGGAGCGTTCGTGCCGATTCTGGACGGACGGCTAAACGTAATGCTGCCGGGAGAAGCACAGGATGAACACTCCGGTGCTATGTCGTTTGATCAATATTTGAATTCCATGTTTGCTTATTTACGCAACGGCTTCTAAACCAGAGATAAAAAGGAGAAACCACTACATGTCAACATTTCTGTACCGATTGGGAAAATCGGCTTATTCCAAACCATGGTATTTCCTTACAGCCTGGATTCTTATTCTCGGTGTTGTAGGCGCCCTGCTAGGCGTCAATGGCATCCAGTCCAGCTCCGAAATGAAAATTGAGGGCACGGAATCGCAAAAAGTGCTGGATATGCTGGCTGAAGAGCTTCCTGCTGCTGCCGGCGGCCAAGCGAGTGTTGCCTTCACCGCACCTGACGGAGAACGGCTGGACACGCCGGAACGGACACCGCTGATTCTGAAGGCTATCAATGATGTCTACAGCATGGATTATATCATCAACCCGGCCGACCTGGCCGCCCAAGCCGCCGCTGCTGCGGGACAAGCTACAGGAGCAGACCCTTCGGCCGCAGCGGGTCAGACTGATGCTGCGGGACAAGCTGTTGCCAGTGGTCAATCTGCCACTGCAGACCCGTCAGCCGCTACGGGTCAGACTGATGCTGCGGGACAAGCCGCTGCCGGTGGTCAATCTGCCACTGCAGATCCTTCGGCCTCAGCGGGTCAAGCGGCGGCTGCAGCTCAGGCAGCTCCTTACGGACCGCTGTTGGCTGACGGTGTTCCGGTTCCCGGCGTCATGCTATCCGCCGATGGCAGCATCGCCTTGTTCCAGTTTCAATTCACTGTTCAGCAGACGTCGCTGCCATCTTCCGTACCGGATAACATCATCAACACCGTGACCGAAGTCGAGCAGGCAGGCTCTGGCATCACAGCCATTCCGAGCGATTCACTGAAGAGTATTCCGTCCATCGGATCGACGGAAGCGGTAGGCGTTGTCGTTGCAGCGATTGTGCTGTTTATTACGCTTGGCTCGGTCGTTGCGGCAGGGTTGCCGCTGATCACCGCACTCCTTGGCGTCGGGATCAGCGTCGGCGGAGCGTTTGCCCTCTCAAGTATCATCCAGATGAACGACATCACGCCGATTCTCGCCGTTATGATCGGTCTGGCTGTCGGCATCGACTACTCGCTGTTCATCGTCAACCGGCAGCGACGGTTGATTCTCGATGAGAAATTAAGCGCCGGCGAAGCAGCAAGCCGGGCATTAGGTACCGCCGGCAGCGCCGTATTTTTCGCCGGTCTGACCGTTATCATCGCCCTGTGCGGCATGCTGGTCATCGGCATTGGCTTCCTGTCGACCATGGCTCTGGTGGCCGCTGTCAGCGTTCTGATCAACGTCCTGCTGGCGCTGACCCTGCTGCCTGCGCTGCTGGGTCTGGTCGGTGAACGGATCTGCACCGCCAAGGCCCGTTCCAAGAACGTTGCTTCCCTTAACAAAGCCCGCCACGGGTTCTCACACCGCTGGGCGAACGCTACCGTGAAATACCGCTGGATCATCATTATTCTGGTGGTTCTGGGTCTTGGAACAGCGGCGATCCCGGTAACAAAAATGGAGCTGGGCATTCCGTCTGGTGCCTCGGCGAACCTGGACACCCCGGCACGCCAGAGCTATGACATTATCTCCAAGGGCTTCGGCGAAGGCTTCAACGGACCGCTGCTGCTGGTGGCCCAGCCGAATAACCCGTCCGGCAAGATTTCTATGCAGACACTGGGCAAGCTGGTTCAGGAGCTGCAAATGTATGATAACGTCACGCTGGTGTCCCCAATGGGTGTCAATTCGACCGGAGATATCGCCATTATCAGTCTAATTCCAAAAACCGGCCCGACAGATACAGCGACAAGAGATCTGGTGCAGGATCTGCGCGATCCCGCTTCCGGCCTCGCATCCGGGAATGATGTTAAGCTTGGCGTGACCGGCTTCACCGCCATTAATATTGATATGTCCTCCAAGCTTTCCGATGCTTTCCCAATATATATTGGCATCATCGTAATTCTGTCGCTGATCATCCTGCTGCTCGTTTTCAGGTCAGTCATTGTTCCGATCAAAGCGACAGTTGGCTTTATTCTCAGCGTCCTCGCCACCTTCGGCCTTACCACAGCCGTGTACCAGTGGGGATGGCTGCACTCCCTGTTCGGTTTTGACACGGGAGGTCCGCTGCTCAGCTTCATGCCGATTCTGGTCACCGGCATCCTGTACGGGCTGGCGATGGACTATCAGGTGTTCCTGGTCAGCTCCATGCGCGAGGCATACGTCCACGGACGCCGTGGCAACGACAGCGTCGTTCACGGCTATGATCTCGCCAGCCGCGTCGTGCTTGCAGCGGGCATAATCATGGTTTCCGTCTTCGCCGGCTTTATCTTCGCACCTGACGCGATGATTAAGCAGATCGGCTTCGCGCTGGCCTTCGGTATCCTGATTGATGCCTTCATCATCCGTATGACGCTCGTTCCGGCCGTAATGGCAGTCTTTGGAGACAAAGCCTGGTGGCTTCCGAAATGGCTGGACCGTCTGCTTCCGAACCTCGATGTCGAGGGCGATAAGCTGATCGCCAAGCTCCATGCCGAGGGCGGAGAGAAGAAATAAAAAAAGACGGCAGTTAGACCGTCCTCCCAAATCCTTAAAGAACAGAGCCTGCGGACAATGTCTGCAGGCTCTGCTTTTTGTATTACAGCCCAATAGATTCATCGGGCGCAATCTCCCGTTGTCCGCCCTTTCAGTTGCCCGCCTCCCCGGACTTCTCCGTCAGTCCGGCAACGATCTGATTGATCGGATTCGTGAACAGAGCATACAGAATTGCAGCATTCTCCTTTTTGCTCAGCGCATCTCTGGACTTGAAATCAACAGCCCCCTTGGTATCAGCCTTGATGTCAGGTCCGTACAGTCCCAAAGCCACGGCCATCCTCACCGCCGGAACCGCCCATTTATCTGTTTTGCCGGCCAGCTTCACATCTTTGAACAGCTCATCCGGGTACTGTGCGCTGAGCAGTTTCCACACCATTACCGCCGCCTCCTGGCGGGAAATGACCCGGTCAGGCTGGAACTCTCCCCCTGGCGTTCCTTGAACCATTCCGAGTTCAACGGCCATCTGTACATAAGCGGCATCAGGATGACCCTGCAGATCAGGGAATGCCAGCTTCGCTGTCTTGCTCTCTTTTATATTGCTGCTCTCCAGCATCAGCCGCACATACTCGGCACGCGTAGTTCCCGCCTCAGGCTGAAAGCTGAGCGCCGCATCATTCGGCAGATATCCCAGCGACTGCAGCATCATAACCGGGGTCGCATACGGATGGCTCGGGGTGACATCGGCATAACCGACACCATCCGGCCCTTTTTGCTCATAGCTGTAAGGATTGAGGTACGGTTCTTTCAGATAGGCGCCTTGCCCGCCCGAAGTCATTTCAAAGCCAGTAAATTTCTTGGTAAGCTCATCAATGAACAAATTATCGTCCACCTGACGCAGCTGGCGGGTGCCCAGCAATGCATCGCTAATGCTAAGCGCACCATCTTTTACAGCAACCGTGGAGACCAAGCTCTTGAGACGGAGATCCGCATAGTAACCGGTGAACGCATCCAGGGCTTCGGCGCTCAGCGGCTGGAAGGTTCCCAGCTTCGCTGGTGCGGCATATTGCGGGAAAAACGCCTGGATAAACGCCGGGTAAAACAGCTCCCGCAGCACGCTTTGCTGATTATAGGCAATGAAAACCCCGGTATTCTGCTCCGGAATCAGGAACATATAAGAGCTGAAGCCGATTAAATCGCCTGCCTTGGTGATAATCTTGGAGCTGCTGCCGGCACCGGGAAGCTGCATGGGCGCTTCAAAGCCGTAGGTGGTATTCGGCAACAACGGGTGGATGGAGGAGCGATATTCCTTCATGGAATCTACTGTACTTTCAGCCAGAATACGGTTATTTCCCGCCACGCCCCCATTCAGAAAAGCAGTCATGAACTTGCCGATATCATCGGCGGTGGACAGCATGCCTCCATGCGGCATGACGGTTGGAGTTACTGTATACAAGTCAAGCGCCTTGCCTGCGGCATCATAGGCCGTAGCGAGATCTTCCTTCAGCTTGCCTTCCAGCAGGAAGCCGCTTTTATCCATATTCAGCGGTGCAAATACATGCTTCTCCATATAATCCTCATAGGATTCGTGACTGGCCTTCTCCACTACCAGACCGAGCAACAGCGAAGCGAAGTTGTCATACATGTAAGAAGTGCCCGGCTCTCGGACAACCGGCGGCATGTGCTGCAGCACATAATCCTCAATAGATACCTTTGTCCCGAAATCATCATTGATATCTTCCGGCTGGGGGTCCTGAATCCGGAACCCAGTGGTATGGGTCAGCAAATCCTCCACCGTTACCGGAACCCCGAAGGGATTCTCGAATTCAATCGGTCCTGTATAGGTCTGAAAATCCGCTTTCAGATCAATTTTCCCTTGCTCTACCAGCTGCATAGCGGCAGCGGCGGTGAAGGTTTTGGATACCGAGGCCATGCGGAAGACCGTTTCATCAGGGTCTACCTCCGTTTTACCGGCCTTGTCCGCATAGCCGAAGCCTTCTTCAATCACCGTCTTGCCATCCTTGACCACAATGACAACCGCACCTGCAAGCTGCGCTTTCACCTCTTTCATACTGAAGAATTGCTTGAGGAACGCCGCGGCATTCTCTGTCGTCAGCGGCTTAGCTTGCCCTTTAGCAGATGCCGGAGGAGGAGACGCAGGGGAAACGGCAGACGCATGCACCATCGGGGCCATCAGAGTCAGAATCAGGGTAGCGGCAAGCACTGTCCTCGTCCAAAAAGCGGGACCGCTACGCAACATTGACAAATTCATTCACTTCACTCCATTTCCAATAAAATAATAGGTATAGCGGTTATTACGGAATTTCATGGATACGGATTCATTAAATTCATTTATACGCCTTGGCCACCTCACGGTAATAGACCGTTTGCTGCACCAGCAGAATGATGCCCAGGACGACAATGGGCAGCGGTGTGAAGCCGAACAGCAGGGAGTACAGCGTAAACAGCACGATGCCTGCAATTAACATCACGTTGGTAATCTGATAAGCAGAATAGGCAGACCGGTATACCGTCCACTGCTCTCCCTCGTCCATTTTGGCAAACAGCTCACGTGCCGCTTCTTTCCCGCTGTTGGATTTCAGATTCAGCGTCCGATCCGGATAGACCTCGTTGTAGATCACAAGCGTGCGGTGCTGGAGAAAAATGGCCATAAACATCGTGACGCAGCCGCTGATCATGTTCACCAGCATGTAAGTTTGCATGGTCTCCCTCGGACTGCCCGCTCCCAGGGCATGGGCAAAAGCAAGCACCAGCCATAGCAGGGTGACAATGGTGTTATACGAGCTGACCTTGAGGATTGTACCAAGCAGCTTCTCCTTCGGACTCATCGGCTCATCTGAATACTGGTCTTCATCGTGCATGGCGTTCAACTGGCTGAGGCCAATCACATTCCAGACCAGCAGAACAAGCACAATCAGCGCCAACAAGGCGAACATAAGATCATATTCGTAAACAAGCGAAAAGCTGAAGTCGGCATTCTCCGGAACAGTAATTGCACCCGAGGCAAAGATGTAGCCGATCATCCCTCCAATAAATGCCCATAGAATCAGCCACAATGCTTTTTTGGTTTTGAGTGGTTTGTTTGTGCTGTCCATCATTGCTCACGCTCCTCTTCTCGAATGGAAAATATATCCTCAACCTGCACTTTAAAGGCTGCAGCAATCTTCAGAGCCAGCACCACTGAGGGGGAATAATCGCCCCTTTCGATCAATGCGATCGTCTGGCGGGAGGCTCCGATTCGCTGTGCCAGCTCTTGCTGGGACAATCTGTCCCTGGCCCGCAGTTCACGGACGCGGTTAACCAGTTCACTCAAGTGCATCATCTCCTTGATTTATTGTATATGATGTAATTCATTTTGTAAATTATAATATACAAATTGTATCTGATTATATACATTAATGTTTTTACTATTTAGCTATTATTCATAAATAAAGAGGCCCTTGTCGCTGACATAGGCCTCTCACAGATCCTGAACAAACATTGTGATGTGGTGAAACAGACAGGATTTATACGATAAGTATAAAGAAGAATAACGAGAATTAGCCACTTGAAGCCCGTGAATTAATTTATGGCAGGCTTCAGTTTATTCAAATCCCCTACCAGAATCAAGCTTTAATAATGTTCCATTCAGGACAGCTTGCCCAGTTATAAGGTTTTGGGGGCCAGCACTTCTTCCATTTTCTTCAGCTTTCTGTAAATAACCGATCTGTCCACACTTAATTTCTTGGCCGCTTCTGTTCCGTTCCCATAACAATCTTTCAGTACTTTTTTTATATAACGCCCCTCTGCTACTGCAGTGAAGTCTTTCAGAGTAGACAGCTGATGTTTATTTTTTTCTATGAAGTGGTCTATTGAATACCAATCCGCAACATTATCCTCTTCCTGTTGGCTAATTCCCATGTATTCCGTAACCACAAGTCTTTCGATATAATTCCTTAACTCTCTCGCATTCCCATGCCAAGGCTGACTAAGCATCTTATCAAACTCTTCAGCACTTAAGACATATTTCTTACCGTACATTTGATTGAAGCTGGCTATAAAACTGGAGATTAATCCTACAAGGTCTAGTTTGCGGTTGCGAAGCGGAGGAATATGAATCGGGATCACATTAATCCGATAATATAAATCTTCCCGGAACAGACCTTTTTTTACCATACTCCACAGATCCCGACTAGTAGCTGATATAACACGACAATTGATCGGTATATTAGTAATGCCGCCGACTCGTCTCACTTCCTGATTCTCAAGAACCCGCAATAATTTGGCTTGCATCTCGAGCGGCAAATCAGCAATTTCATCCAGAAATAGAACCCCGTCATTGGCAATTTCGATCATTCCCGTCTTCACTTCCGCCTGCCCTTCAAAGACTCCTTTTTCGTATCCAAACAATTCATATTCAAATCCGGCCGGAGCAATAGCTGCGCAGTTAATCGCAATGAAGGGACCCTTCCACTTTTCACTCTTTAGATGAATATATTTCGCTATAACCTCTTTACCCGTTCCGGATTCACCATATATTAACACTTTACTGTCGTAGGATGCTATTTGGTTGCAGACTTTAATAATTTGTTTCATTGCCAAACTTTCGGCAACAATACCTTTCCCTTTCCCCGCTGCAGCTTCTCCTAATTGCTTGTTGATTTGCTGGGTTACAGGTACATTAGCTTCATAATAGGTGTGTTCCTGTTTGAATTCATTTGAAGTGGTGACTACCAGCTGCACCTCCCCATCCTTATCCAAAATAGGAATAGCTGTCGAGAATATATGAAACCCTCTTGACGTAATGATATTTTTAGATACTTTTTGTTTACTTTGAATGGCTTCCATCGTAATGGAATGACCATAATAGCCTGCCTTCACCAAATCCTGGACATTGGCCTTTAGCAGATCTTCTAATTGAACTCCAATGGTTAAAGCGGTAAAATCATTGGAAATTAATATATTTCCGTTTGGATCGGTGACAAATAAAGTAGAAGGCAATTCTCCAATAATTTCGTCTATCGTACGTTTACCTGATTTTTTATTTCTTTTAGTCAAATTTATCAGTCCTATACAGTTGTATTAACGCTTACTTCATATTTAGAAAAAAAGCCAAATGATATCATTACGTAAATGATACCACTTGGCTAATATACATTACACTTTAATTATGCACCAACAACTGATAATTTCCCCAGCTTCTCAAGGATTTCTTGAGCCTCTTCAAACATAGTGGTAATCATCTCTTCAACCGTGGTAATCTCATTAACCATCCCACAAATTTGTCCTGCCATTACAGAGCCAGTATCCGTATCTCCTTCGAATACGGCTCTGCGCAAAGATCCCAAACTTAATTTCTCTAATTCTTCACGAGAAGCCTTTTCATTTTCAAGTCTAAGGAATTCAGCAATCATACTATTCTTAATACTTCTAACAGGACCACCCAGGCTGCGGCCAGTAACCGTTGTGCTCGTATCATCTGCGGTAATTACTGCTTGTTTGAAGTTCTCGTGAGTAGGGCATTCCACTGTAGCCAGGAACCGGGTTCCAACCTGAACGCCCTGTGCTCCGAGCGCAAATGCAGCTGCTACTCCACGGCCATCCGCAATCCCGCCGGCTCCAATAACCGGAATGGAAACCGCACTAACTACTTGAGGCAGAAGAGCCATGGTCGTTGTTTCACCAACATGTCCGCCTGCTTCTGTTCCCTCAGCAACAATCGCATCAACACCTAATGCTTCCATTTTCTTAGCGATTTTTACAGAAGGGACTACCGGAATTACGATAATGCCATTTTCTTTGAGAGTCTTCATGTATGGAGCGGGCGTGCCTGCACCAGTGGTAACAATCTTCACATTTTCTTCTATAATGACTTGAATAAGTTCAGGGATATTGTTCATCATCAACATCAAATTTACAGCGAAGGGTTTATTGGTGCTTTCTTTTGCCTTACGAATCTCGTCACGAAGACGATCAGCAGTAAATCCGCCTGAACCGATAATGCCTAGCCCTCCCGCATTAGAAACAGCACCTACTAGAGGAGAAACGGCGATCTGAGCCATACCACCTTGAAAAATCGGATATTTAATACCTAATAATTTTGTAATCGACATTCTTAAAAACCTCCATTTTTTGATCGTTTTTGATCGTTAATGTAACTAAGTTTCTTAAGCAGCTTTAGTGGCTTCTGGTTTTGGCTGTTGTTGTTCCATTGCTTTGAAAACAAAGGTTAAGGCAAAACCAACCAAGGAGATAACCAGAGCGATGTAAAAAGCATTCGTGAACATTCCGTCATTAGCTGCTGCAACCTTACCGGCAATTCTCGGTCCGAAGAATGCTGCTCCTGAATAACCGATAAAAGTTACACCATAGTTCACACCGTAATATTTCATACCAAATTTCTCACCGACAATAGAAGGGAATATTCCCATGGTTCCGCCAAAGCATAAGCCAATTCCTACGATGGCTACCGCAAATCCGGCTATTGTTGTAGATAATGCTATAGTCAACATCATGCCCGCAATGACCAGATAGATAATGAGCAGACATTTTACCCGCCCAATTTTATCGGACACAGCGCCCCAGAATACACGACCAATGCAGTTACTGAGAGAGTATAAACTTACATATAGTGCTGCGGCTGCGGCTGAAAGTCCAAACATCTTCTGACCGATTACAGAAGCATTAGCTGTTACCATCATTCCTGACAAGGCACCGATTAAGAACAGGCAGGCTATCACATAGAATAATGGCTTCTTTATCATTTCGTGCCACTCTACATTAACTCCACCCTTAGAAGCTGCAGCAGCCGGAGGCGTCCAGCCCTCAGGGATATAACCGGCCGGAGATGCTTTAACGAGTAGAGCAAGGCTTAGAATGACTACTAAGAAGGCGGCCCCGAGCATTATCAGGGCTGGCTGGACACCATTGCCGCTAATTAACGCGTTAGCTATAGGTGCTATAACGATGGACCCACCGCCATATCCCGCTGTAACAATTCCGGCAGCTAATCCTCTTTTATCCGGGAACAGCTTAACGCTGTTCCCAATTGTAGCTGAATACACAATTCCCTGACCTATTCCGGTAATTACACCGTATGTGATATACAGCATCCAAGGAGCGGTTGCCAATCCGGAAAGAATAAATCCAAGCCCAAACATTGCTCCGCCGATGAATATAGCCTTCTTGGCTCCCCCTTTATCCACCAATTTCCCTCCCAGGATCATTGGAATTGGAGATATAGCCGCGTTAATAGTAAAAGCCATCATAATATCCGGCATCGTAACATTAAATACTTTGGTTAATGGCAGTGCAAAAATACTGAATGCGTATATTGCACCTACACAGATATTAATGATCGTTGATGCAATCAATATCCTCCAACGATTCAACTTTACATTCATGACATCATCCCCTTGTATGGTTTATTAAATCAATAAATAATCACTATACTTCCAATAAAATCCGATTTTTCGCGGCAATAATAGACTTCAATTTTCCCCAGTTTTCCTGGAACATGGCTTGATCCATTTCTTTAAGATTTGGTGAGATCGCCGGTTCAAATTCCATTTGATCCAGAATATGAGTCTGCAAGTCAACACCTGGTGCGATTTCAGTTAGTGTAACTTTTCCATCCTGCAATTCGAATACTGCGCGCTCAGTAACATATACAACGGGTTGCCCAACTTTGGCGGCATATGAACCGCTGAACGTGATTTGTTGCACCTTCTTAATGAACTTTTTTACTTTTCCCTCTTGGAGTATTTGCAATTTTCCATCTTCAGCCTTGACCTCTAGCCCGCCAGCAGTAAATGTACCTGCGAACACAAGCTTTTTGGCAGCTTGAGAGATATTAATAAACCCACCGCATCCAGTTACGCGAGTTCCAAATTTGCTGACATTTACGTTCCCGAACTCGTCTGTTTGAGCCAAGCCAAGGACAGATAAATCGATTCCGCCACCATCATAGAAATCGAACTGCGAGTCATGATCTACAATAGCCTCAGAGTTATAAGCATGACCGAAGTCTTTCAGACCTGCGGGAACACCACCAATCGAACCCGCCTCTGTTGTCAAAATCAGTTGGTCGCTTACTCCCTCTTCTGCTGCTATGTTTGCAACATTAACCGGAATTCCAACCCCAAGATTCAAGATCGTATTCGGTTGAAGCTCTACTGCAGTTCGGCGGGAGATGATTTTGCGCTCATCCAGCGGTAGGGATTCAATTGACTCTGTAGGTACTTTTACATGACCGGAGAATGCCGGATTATAATGAGTGTTTTCTGTCTGGTAATGATTTTCCGGTTTAGAAACAACAATATAATCTACTAAAATCCCTGGCACTTTAACATCTTTAGGATTAAGCGTGCCACACTTTGCGACCGTCTCTACCTGGGCGATAACTATGCCTCCCGAGTTGCGGACAGCCTGAGCGATAGGCAGAACCTCCATATGCAGGCCTTCTTTTTCAAGAGTCAAATTGCCATTCTCATCAGCCACGGTTCCGCGGATCAAGCCGATATTAATAGGGAAAGATTTATAGAACAACCACTCTTCGCCCTCTAATTCAATAACCTTCACTATGTCTTCCTTCGTAGACGGGGACATTTTTCCGCCTTCGACCCGAGGATCTACGAACGTCTCCATGCCTACTTTGGTAATCACACCAGGACGTTTAGCTGCAATTTCCCGGTATAGCTGAGTAATTACACCTTGGGGCAAATTGTACGCTTCACATTTGTCTTCTTCGATGAGCTTAGCCATCCCGGGAGAAGCAATTGCAATTCCACCAATCCATCGTTTAATTAATCCCTCATGGCCTAAGTGGCTCATTCCTTTGTCGCGGCGGTTGCCGACTGCACTCGCGTGCATTACAGTCAAATTCTTCGGTTGTCCTGTTTGCACGAAGCGATCTTCAATGGCTATTCCCATCTCTTCTGCCCAGCATGATAATCCAAACCCGCTGGCTGCAACTGTATCACCATCTTTAATTAGTTCCGCTGCTTTTGCGGCTGAAATTACTTTTGTCATTTAATCTGCTCCCTCATATGTGAATATTTTCACTTTTTTGATTAAAAAATAAAACTATTGCTTCGCATGCCTTAAATCTCTTGTGAAATATTTCGCAATGTCATCGTATTACAGAAAAAAGAACGGGTCAACAGGCCCGAAATAGCTCTAAATCAAGGTTTTTTTCTGTAGATTTTTTGCGACTCACTCTTTTGAACACTCTCTTTTTAAGCGCATTTTTTCTTTAATGATTAATAAGCGTGTTGGAATAGACAGGTGAAATTCAACTCTATTTTTTTCTTATTCGGATTAGATGTAACAGTCGCAAAATAACCACACTATTTCATTCATCTTGTTTAAAGGTTATAAAAACAACCTGGAGGTGACCTTTCATATTAGCGAATTATTCAAATTCGTGCAGATTGCATTTTAAGATATTTTATAAATATCAAGAAAAAAATAAAATATTTTTCCCATGTTGCGTAAATTGCATTTTTGCAACACCTGAATCTCTTGAAAAAGACAGAGCTGTATGAAATGCATCAGCGCTCTATACGAGAATTTGAAACACTTGATCAATTAATGGAATGGCTTGAAGGATTTCTGAAAGAAAAAGTATTGATGCTAAGTTCCATGTGGAAGCAAAATGTTAGAAAGGAAGTGGCCGAAGCGAAGCGGTATGTAATGAATCATATTGGTGAGAAGGTGGGAATGGAAGAAATGGCGAACCGCCTTGGCCTGAACCCTACTCATTTTAGCCGTTTATTTAAATTAGATACTGGTCTCACTTTCATTGAGTTTGTTACTAGAATAAAAATGGAGCGTGCTCAGGATCTGTTAAATCAAAGTAACCTCACTATTGTAGATATTGCAGAGCAGTTAGGGTATGACAATGCCAGCTATTTCATTAAACTCTTCCGCAACTTCTCTGGTATGACCCCTGCTGAATTCCGTAAATCCATCTAAACATCCCATACTGAAAAATGGTCACCGAGGCGGGAATACAGTAAGAACAGCATAGCTTGTAATGACAAACAGCGCGCACCGTAATATGCCAGTGCACGCTAATGATCAGTTATTATTCTCTGTATAGCTCAGCTTTGTTTGCAATCCGCTCAAGCTCCGTTGCTCCATTGACTGTATGCTTCCAAAATCGTGCTCATCCTGAGATTATCCGTAACGCGGACGAGATAGTCAGCTTGATGTAAAGATTCCGCTGCTCCGATGCCAACCGCGAACATGCCTGCCCGTTTAATAGCCTCAATGCCTGCAGCCGAATCCTCTATCCCAATGCAAGCCTTATACGGAACTTTCAGATAATCCGCTGCATCGGTGAAGGTTTCTGGATCCGGCTTGCCATGCCTTATGTTGCTCGCGTCAACAATATAGTCAAAAGCACCGGTCAACTCCAGACGCTCCAGTACGAACGGAGCGTTTTTACTCGCCGAGCCAACGGCCAGCTTAATGTTCGCTGCCCGCAGCTCCTTAATCAAAGTGTCGATGCCGGGCAAAATATCGTTTGGCGAGACAGACTGAATTAACCAAGTATAATGTGTATTTTTCTTGGCCGCCAGCCGCTCCAGTTCATCGATCGTCCGTACCGGTTGCTTAGGTGAAGAAGCAATGATCCGCTCTAGCGACTGCAGTCGGCTGACTCCTTTCAGTTGCTCATTCAATTCTCTGTCAACTTCAATTCCAAGCTCTTCGCCGAGCTGTTTCCAGGCCAGGAAGTGAAATTCCGCTGTATCTGTAATCACCCCGTCCAGATCAAAAATCACCGCTTTGGGAAGATTACTCACTGCGCCCCACTCCTTGCTTCAGCCATTTCACACTCAGTTGAAACCACTCGGAGAGATGCAAGTGCTGTAACTGCTCCGCCGCTTTGACCGTTTCATCGGCGAGCGACATGCCATGCGGCCCTTTTTCAAACATATGCAGTTCACAGGGTACCTCATTGCGGAATAATGCCTCAGCCAGGCCAAATAAATCCGTCGGTAGAATCACCGTATCTTGATAAGTGCCCCAGATGAATGTGCGGGGAAGCTCTGAATGGATATAATGCAGCAGATTTAAAGAATCTTTCTCTTCATCCGACAAATTCTCTTTGCCCATCAGGATTTCACGGATGCTTGGCCCTCTCATATCAGGCATCAAGCCTTTCTCCATCAGTTCAATGACGAAATCGGGAGTTTTCTCGGAACGAGGCTCCAGTGTAACCGCCGGATAACCAAGCAGAATTTGATTGGGCTTGATTTGGGAGGCGCGTAATCCCGTACCTTCATTAAGTAGGGGCTGATTATGATAAATCCCCAGACTAAGCGCAAGATTCCCGCCGGCAGAGAAGCCAACCACTGAAATATTGTCTTTGTCCACAAGCCATTCATCCGCATGTTCCCGAATGACAGCCATCGCATGGGCCAACTCTAGCAGCGCAGTGGGAAACGGATTATCAATTTTCACCGAATAGGATAAGACAAAAGCGTGGTAACCCATTCTGCTGTAGGCGAGCGCTACCGGTTCTCCTTCATTTTGGGAAATGACGTTATAACCGCCGCCAGGGCAGATCACAACAGCTGGACGCACCAGGTTTTTTCGGTCGAATTCTCCATCATCCAGAATATAGGTGGTGAGTGTAGCTGCTGAGTTATCCAGCAGCGGAAGCTTTTGATGAATCACAGTAAATCCCCTCTCTATAATTTTGTATCCCATTTATCGCAAAACGGATCAACAGGGCTCTTGCCTACAAACTCCGATACGCCCATCAGCTTCTCAATCAGCAGCGGCAATGTATACTCATTGACTCCATAAGTGTTAATGTAGGTCTTGACACGCGGAACATCAAGTAGATGATATGGGTTCTCTGTAGAAATAAACACTGTCGGAATAGAATTAATATAATTTGGAACATTGATGCCCATCGGATTAAGCCACTCAATCCGGACAGCTGTCTGATTGGACTTGGTTGCCAGATTACACAGATAGACTATAATATCATAGCTTTTTTTCATTTCTGTATAAGAGCCCTGCAGTCCTTCGTAGACGCCCGTTGGCTCAAAAAGGGTTACGGAGAATCCCTCGTTCTCGAGCAGTGGAATAAATGAAGCCGCCAGGCCACTGGTCTTGTTGTAACCTAGCGCGTTAGCCTCACTCTCGATGCCGTAAAGCAACACACGAGGGAAACGCTCCGGTATAATAGGGAATACTCCCTCTTCCTCTTTAACTAATGTGATGGATTGATCAGCGATAGCTCTGGCAGTTTCCCGGTGGCTATCATGCCTAAGCACCTGCTCAGCCTTGGCAAGTACCGGTACATTCTCCCGCTCATGCAACTTGAGTGATGCCTTGAGCCCCAGAATGCGGAGAACAGCCTCATCTAATCTGTTAGTGGAGAGCATACCTGCCGCCAGACCTTCCCGCATAAACTTCACATCTTCTTCCAGGTTTTTCGTGAACAGGAACATATCGCAGCCGTTTTCAATCGCCCGGGGCACCAGCTCATTTCTCGGCATCGGAATGTTCATCCCCGCCATCGTTGTCGCATCGGTGATAATCAGTCCATTGAAGCCAAGCCGTTCCCGCAGCAGCCCACCAAGCAGCTCGCTTGCCAGTGATGCGGGCAGAATGTCCTCATCGCGAAGAGACGGATTCAAAAGTTTGGAGTATTCAGGAAGGACAATGTGCCCGACCATTACCGTCTTGGCTCCTTCATCGATCAAATGCCGGTACACACTTCCGAAGGTATGGTCCCATTCTTCTGTTGTTAAGGAATTAACAGAAGTCACAAGATGTTGATCCCTCTCATCCACACCGTCGCCAGGAAAATGCTTGATCGAAGCGGCCATGCCCTGCTCCTGGCAGCCCTTCACATAAGCGGCCCCCATTGTTTTAACCCGCTCCGTGCTGCTCCCGAAGGTTCTTGTATTGGTGATGGGGTTGCGGAAGTTGAAGTCAATGTCGACAACGGGAGCAAACGCATAGTTGGCGCCTACGCTACCGCCTTCAATAGCGCATATTCTTCCTAATTCGTAAGCCAACTCATCGTTTCCGGTTGCGGCAACTGCCATATTCGAACCAACTTTGGTGCCGTCACTAGTTATGCCCTGTCCGCCCGCCTCCAGATTGGCGGCTATAAGCAGAGGAATCTGCGCCGACTTCTGCAAGGTTGATACAGTGGCAACCACTTCTTCCTTGGCCATAGAACGGCACATCAAACCTCCGATGCCAATCTCTTCTGCAATATGCTTCAAGAACGGTTCATCCTGTTTGTAGCCAACCATGAAAAACAACTGCCCGATCTTTTCCTGCATCGTCATTTTCCCGAATGTCACTTGTACCCATTTCATGTCTTCTTCATTCAGATTAAATGGCTTCTCTCTCAAACGGTTAATATCCACTTCTCCCACTCCTATCTTTACTGCGATTGTCGCCTAATGCTTTTGTTTTTGGCACCGATTCTGATTTTCTTGGAAAATTCGCGTATCTTCTCCTGATTAGAGGTATATCCCATGAAAGCCACAATGAACACACCAAGATTAACGGTCTGTATAGAGCTGTCAATCCCCATGACGACCATGCCATAAGATAGGGCATTCATTCCCAGCGCACCGGCAAAAATCCCAAGGGGGATATTAGAGAAACGTGCCAAATAAAGTCCAACCAATACCGGCCCCATTGATGAGAACATCAGCGAGGTGGAGCTTAGATTGTTAGCCGGTGACACCAATACCGTGGAGGCAT
Source organism: Paenibacillus sp. FSL H3-0321 (assembly GCF_038002865.1). Lineage (NCBI taxonomy): Bacteria > Bacillati > Bacillota > Bacilli > Caryophanales > Paenibacillaceae > Paenibacillus > Paenibacillus sp. FSL H3-0321. Next base: position 2,194,080 of record NZ_JBBODH010000001.1, read on the forward strand.
TGATAACAGCGGCAACGCCGAGCAATGCACCCACTATCAAATAAGTAATAATAATATTCTTTTTCTCTTTAACACCCATATTGACCGCCAGACGGGGACTAGCCGAAAGTGAACGCATATCATAACCAAATTTCGTCCGGCCCAGCAGAATATAGAACAGCGTCATAGTAATCAGCAGCACAACATATATCCATGGAGACCGGGCAAAAACAGTTAGTTGGGGATGCATGTACAGTTGTGTCCCAGTCCCGCCATAGACGATGCCCGACAACGCTTCGTACACCATCACTACACCAAGTGAAACAATGATGGTCGGAACTCTGATTGCCAGGTACAGAACACCCTCCAGCAGACTAAGAACCACCGCAATTCCCATTGTCAGCAGTAAAAGTGTCATTGGACCCCCGTCCAAATCGATCGCCAGATTACTGCCAATTATGCCTGAGAGAATAATAATAATCCCTGGTGCGAAGTCCCATCGCGCTCCCGACAAGGGCAACGCGATGGCATAGGCTATAATCGTGGATAGCACGCTATTTCTAATGATTCGGTCAAATGCCCCTGATGTTGCATAGCCTGACCGATCCATCATGAAGGTAATTAGCAGAAAGATTACATATACTAATACTGGGAACAAAAATGTTTTGAGCAAACCCCAAACTCTCTTAATCCAAAGATTCTTCATGCACTCACTCCGTTACATTGGGACACGTAAGGCCATCCCCTGATCTATTCATTTCTGGCCTGTTGAATTTCTGGCAAGGTACGGCTGGTTAATGCCTGCAGCGATTCCCATGTAGCGGATTCGTTGAAGCTCAGCATTACTTGCTTAAGTTCATCAGCGGTAACCGAACCTTTCGACTTGTCGGATGGAATCACATATTTGTTGAAATTATCAGTTTCTTCTACTGAGCTCAGCGTTACATAGTTGACTCTTCCATTAGGCTGCCAATCGGAATACACTTTTCCATGAATCCGGTCGTACAGCTGCGCAAAGGCGTTGGCTACAATCTGCGTGTAATTGTTTGTTCCAGCCATCAAGACATTGCCACTCGCAAGACCCGAACTTGTAGAGTTGTTATAGCCCAGCGCAAGCAGATGGATTCCGGGAGAAGAGCTGTTCAGGATAGCCGGGTAAACAAAGTCCATCCCTGAACCCAGACCAAAGATCGTATCCACTTCCGGATGCTCGGAGATGATTTTGGTTACTGCATCACTTGCGTTCTCTGGCGCGAAGGAATGGTATTCCGTTGGATAGATAGTAACTTGATGGTCAACGTCCAATTCTTTCATTTTCTCAGTCAGACCCGAAATGATTGCCGGAGCGTCCAAGAAAGCAAACTCAGGAAATGAAGTGACTCCGATATTTCTGGCCCCTGCGCGGTAAGCCTGCTCAGCATACAAGGCACCCAAGTCCGCCGGGTTGTCGCCGAATTGCTTGATCCCTCCGACAAAGTAGTCACTGGCTATACTTCCATCCACATCCCCCAGCGCTACCGAATAATACACACCGGCTTCTTCCGCCAAGCTCACACTTTGTTCAAGCGCGGTATCATAACCGCTTATGACTCCATCCACACCTGAGGCAAGAAGATTCTCAAGACCTTTAATATGGTCCTCCTCGCTTGAACCCACGGTTGCATAATTGAACTTCACATTGAAATTTTCTTCCAGATAGGAGCCGTAAGATTTGATTTCCTGGCCTTGAATATCCGTATAATTGTACAACATGACCCCAATGTTAATCTGATCCTTCTCTTTGCCGCCTGTATTATCAGCTTTGTCACCACAGCCGGTGAGAACGATTCCAACCAGCATCATAAGCACGCTTAGAATAAGGGTTACTTTACTTTTTTTCATTGCTTATCCCTCTTTTACATGAATTTTTTAGAATTACCGGGGCATAACCTCAGAAGAAGGACGCTTGAGCAGCAGGAACACCACGAGTAAAAATACAACACCTTTCACCAAGGAGACCATTTCAGGAGCTACTCCCACCATGACCAACCCGTTATTGAGTAAAATGTAAGTAATGCTGCCTACAATCGCCGAGCTCATTTTCGCTTTGCTGCCTCCGTTCAGGGATAAGCCACCCAGAATGAGGGCCACAATGACATCCATCTCCATTCCGGCTCCCGTGTTCTCGCTGATGACCGTTGAACGAGCTAAAGATAAGATGGAAGCAAAGCCTACCAGCACACCTGCCAGAGCATAGCCGGTGATTTTAGCCTTTTTCACCTGTACCCCGCTTTGCATAGCTGCCAGGGAATTGTCGCCAATGGCCCGGTTATATTTACCAATCTTTGTGTAATGAAACAGTACGATTCCTATCAGACCTATTAGAATAAGAAAAATCAGAATAAACGGAATGTTTCTGCCGAGCAGCTTGAGCTGTTCTGTATCCACAACGCTAAGTTTTTCGGTCGCCGTCGATACCTTATAGGTCACCAGCCCTCTAGCAATAAACATCACCGAGAGGGAGGAAATTACCGACATCAGCCCAAACTGTATAGCGATAAACACATTAAGCAGATAACAAATGACGGACACGACAATGGCAGCTAGGATGCCAACTGCAAGCGGTGCTCCAGCATTCAGCGTATAAACCGCAGTTAAGGAGCTCAGCGCCATAACCGCCCCTACTGATATATCCATGCCGCCATGGGAGAAGATAAAGACCATTCCTACTGAAATCGTGAATAGTACAGCAAGCTGCTTGATAATCGTCCGCAGGTTAAAGCTTGACAGCAAGTCCCCACCGGTCAATAGGGCAAAGACTACGATGACAAGCGCCAAACCTGCATATTGAATTAATGTATTTTTATTTTTTTTTAGAAAGCCGAGAGTGCCCGGGAATCTTCCCCTGCCGAGTCTTCCTTGTGTAGCTGTATTGCCGTGTTCCATTAAGCTCCCGCCTTTACTCTAAATCATGTGTTCAATTAGCATAGCCTCACTGAGATTCTCCGCCCTGGAGAACTCTTTGCAGATTCTCCCGTCCTTCATCATCAGAATCCGGTCGCTCATACCAATCAGTTCCGGTAATTCCTCTGAAATCATCAGTATGGAATACCCTTCTTTCTTCAAAGTATAGAGCAACTGGTACATAGTGGTTTTAACACCTACATCCACACCTCGGGTAGGACTGTCTAAAATCAGAATTTTCGAGTGGTTCCCGATCCATTTGCCGAAGGACACTTTCTGTTTATTGCCTCCCGACAATTCCCCTACGTTCTGATTCATACTGCTGGCTTTAATCTTCAACCCCTCAATCTGTCTCAAGGCAAACCGTTTCTCTTCGCCGGGCAGAATCAAACCAAAGTGTGAAAGCTGGTCCAGCGCGGACAAAACCAGATTATCCTTGATCGACGCTTCCATAATTAGAGTTTCTTTATCTCTGTCCTTGGATACATAACCGATCCCGCTGGCCATTGCCGCCTTAATACTCTTCAGTTTGCGGGGAATAGCAGGAGTGCCGTCCTCCTTATTCTCATAGACAAGGACCTCTCCCTTCACTGGCTTTAGACCCCCATACAATAACTTGCCCAACTCATGCATTCCGCTGCCTGACAGCCCGCCTATCCCCAGAATCTCACCTTTGTGCAGATCCAACTGGATGTCCTTCAAAACGGAGCTGCTGACATTCCTGACCTGGATCATAACCTGATCGTCATAGGAACCATCGTAATCAACCCGGTAATAATTTCCTTCAATGACCCTGCCTACCATGGATTGCTTAATGTGATTCTCATCAAAATCCTGCTTCTCAATGCTTGTAATCAGTTCGCCGTCCCGCATAACCGTCAGCACATCGCAAACATCCATCAACTCACTAAGATCGTGGGAAATAAACAATACGGCCTTATTCTGGTCTCTAAGCCTGCGCATAATCTGGTGGATCAGAACTCTGCCTTCATGCGACAAAGCGGTAGTTGTCTCATCGACAATGAACAATGTAGGATCATAGTACAGGGCTCTGGCGATTTCGATCAGCTTTCTCTGCTCAAAACCTAGCGTATACATGGGTCTGGTTACATCGAGCTCACGCAGCTCAATCAGTTCCAGCGCTCGCTCCGCTTCCTGATTCATTCGTTTATAATCGACGAATCCCCGCTTAACAAACCGCTGCTCCTCGCCAAGAAACATATTCTCTGCAATTGACAATTCGGGAATGGTGCCCGTCTCCTGCACAATCATTGAAATCTTATGCTCCCTCGCATCGAGTGTGTCCTTGGGACGGTAGGTTGCGCCATCAATACGCATTTCACCGCTCGTGACGGACAACAGGCCGCTCATCATGGCCGAAATGGTTGATTTACCGGAACCGTTCTCTCCGATAAGACCTCGAATTTCTCCAAGCTTTACATTCATGCTGACCTGATTAACAGCGGTTACATCATTAAATTTTTTACTTATCTGCTTGGTCTCCAGAAAAACTTGCTTATCCATATCCAACATCCCTTTTGCCATATGATATCGCTTACCCCACGAATATATCCTAACATGTACTACAGCTAATCTTAACTGTCCATGTTAACTAGATTAGAGCATAAATTTAATCTATAATAAGAATCCAAGTACTTCCTATTGCAAATTTCGAGCTTTTAGATTAAATAAGTGCCTAATATATTGCCATTGAAGATTAAATAACCACCTATAGAAAGAGGCGATGATATGGAATTCCGACACGAAGTTATTAGTTTCCCCAAACAACTGCCTATTAAATTCTTCCTTCACCGCATCGGGTATGTTAACCGCCACTGGCATCAATCGTTGGAGCTTATTATCAATATCAAAGGAAATGTGCATATAACTGTCAGCAACTTGTCCTATGAGCTTGGACCCGGAGATATTATTCTGATTAATTCTAACGAAGTTCATGAGCTGCATGCGGACAATGCGACAATGATAGCATTACAAATCAAACTTGAATTGCTTAAAGAATCAACTATGGATATTCAGAGAATGTATTATGACTGCAACTCAGCCCGTTCCGGCGACTCAGAACGATTCAAAAATATTAAGCGGATCGTTGCCCAAATTCTGAAATATAATATAAACTCCAACGAGTATATCGATCTCAAAAATATTTCACTGGTGTATGAGCTGATCTATGAACTATGCTCCAATTTCAGCAGTGACAAGGAGGAAGGTCTCAGCTACTCCCAAGATAATCTGGATAGGCTGAGCCGAATACTGGATTATGTCAACAGCAAATACAATGATCGAATCTCTTTGCAAAATGTGGCCAAAGCAGAATATTTATCCGTCCCCTATTTATCTAAATACTTCAAAACGAGCATGGGTATATCCTTCAGTGACTACCTGAAGGATATCCGCCTGCATCATGCAGTAAATGATCTTACGAATGAGTCGCTGACTATTGACAAGGTGGCGGTACAGAACGGCTTTCCCAATGTCCGATCATTCGTCGTGGCTTTCACTGATAAATACGGGGAAGTTCCGAGTGTATGGAGGAAAAAGCATGCAGGCGAAATTTTGGGAAGCATAGAAGCTACCAAAGAAAAATCCGTGAATTACTATCAGGATGAGCCGCTTTCTTATTATGAGGATATTTCAGCCTTCATAGAGAGCAATCTGGAATCCGCCCCCGTCAATTTGCCTCAGCGGGTGGGCAGCAGTAGAACTTCTTTGATTGAAGTTCCAGTTTCCAACTGCCTGATGGCACTTCACCATCATTTCAAGAACTTTATTGGAGTAAGCCGGGCCAAGGAGGTTCTGCTCGCCGATGTGCAGCAGGCACTGCGCATCGCACAGGAGGAAATTGGTTTCAAATATATAAAAATGCACAGCCTGCTGGATGATGACATGATGGTTTATAGTGAGGACGCAGAGGGAAAAGCAATCTATAATTTTCATTTTATTGATATGGTATTTGATTTTCTGCTCTCCATCCGCCTGAAGCCGCTGGTGCAGTTCTCCTTCATGCCAAAGCTGCTCGCCAGCAATCTGGAGAAAACCGTCTTTTACAATCAAATAAACACCAGTCCTCCAAAGAGCATAGATAAATGGAATCAACTCATCCGGGCGCTGACACTGCATCTGATTCAGCGGTACGGCTTGGGAGAAGTCAAGACATGGCTGTTTTGCGTATGGAATGAACCCAGTTCCTCCAATTTACTGTTTGGCTTCAGCAATGACGACATCTTCAATAAGCTGTACCTTAATACTTATGAAACCGTGAAGAATATTGATCCTTCCATTCCCTTCGGGGGGCCAGCTGCCTTCTCCACCTATAACAAGAACGAAGACTGGCTGTTTCGGTTTCTGGCTTTCTCCAGAGCTGCGGGCTGCACGCCGGACTTCATTACGATCCATTATTACGATATCGATTTATGGGATTATAATGGTCAAGATAACCAGTTGAATCTAAGTCCAGTGAGCCATTCCTTCACTGAATTTATTGACCGGCTGAAGCAGCGACTTGAGGAATCCAAGTTCGACTCGCTGCCGGTATATCTCACGGAGTGGAATTCGACAGTCTCCCATAAAGACCTGATGAGTGATACCTGCTTCAAATCGGCTTATATCATTAAGAATCTCACCGAGAACTATGACCGTCTGGATGCTTTTGGGTATTGGCTGTTAACCGATCTGCATGAGGAAAATCTCCTTCCGCAGCAGTTGTTCCACGGAGGGCTTGGCCTCTTCACCTATAACAATATTAAAAAACCGTCTTATCATGCTTTCTTCCTCCTTAACAAACTGGGGGATGAGTTGATTGCGCGCGGCGATGGATATTTCATTACCAAATCACGAACCGGCTTTCAGATTTTGCTGCATAATTATCATCATTATGATGAGGTCTACGCTCAAGGAGTTTCTATAAGTATCTCCTATCACGAACGGTACTCTCATTTCCCGATAAAATCACGAAAGGAGTTTAATTTTGAATTATCGCCGGTTAATGGCAACTATGACTTTGTGCAGCATATCGTGAATCAGCAGTTCGGAAGCGCATTTGACAATGAGAACAGTTTTGGAACAGCCGCGGGGCATTCTGTTGAAGAAATTAATTATCTGCGCAGCATATCCGTACCTAAACTCAGCAAAAAGTGTGTTACCGCATCGGGTTCTCTCCCGATACAAGTCATCCTGGAGCCATTCGAAATTTGCCTCATAGAACTGATAGAACGATCTGAGTAGATAGTAACCAAGGAATTCGCTTGGTCTTTAACTAGAGACAGCAAAGGGAACACAACTCGATAATTATGATATTCACATATTGAATCCCAAGGATTTATCTGAAATCAAAGTACAAGCCTTTAAGGAACTCAAGGGAAAGAAAAGAAATTTAAACATAACTTCGATCCCGCTCCGGATTATGCTCAACCGGAATTAGGTTTCGGAGCTATCATTATTTATATACTTTAAGAGCAAGCTTCCTTTTTTGTAAAAGTCTTAAGAAATAAAGATAAGTGTAGTCCGCGGCAGCGTAATCAATGATGTTGCTTCCCATCCCATGTGACCTGTAAAAGACCTTAGCTCCCCGCTATTTATGCGGGTGCCAAGGTCTTTTACATTTTGTTATTCCATAGGTATTTCGTTAAAGAAAGCTACATCATCGACAGCCAGTCTCACCGTCGGATGACCGGGCTTCGCCGCCTTGCCGATGGCGATGAGCATAACAGGAGCGTATCTCTCCGGAATATTGAACGCTTCTACAAATTTAGCCTGATCATATCCGCCCATCGGGACCGTATCATAGCCTTTAGCGCGGGCGACAAGCATGAGTTGCATCGATACTAGCCCGCCGTCGGTATAAACTTTTTGGCCGATAGCCTCAGGCGGCATGCTCGAATACATGCTGGTATAGCGTTCCACGAACGATTTAGCCGTCTCTGCAGGCATGTAACACTCATCGACCGCCATTCCGTAAATTTTCTCGGCCAATTTATAACACTCCAAATCTCCGAGTACCGCAATGACAGCTGAAGCCTCGACCACTTGCTGTTGATTGAATGCGATCGGAAGCAGCTTCTGCTTCAGTTCCGGCGAGTCGATAACAAGAAACCGCCACGGCTGCAGGTTAGCCGCTGAAGGAGCCAGCGTGGCTTGCCGCAATATTCCGGTCAATTCCTCCCGCGAAATCTTGATCTCGGGATCATAGCTACGAACAGACCGGCGTTCTCGAACAACATCAAAAAAAAGTTGGTGCTCCATCGTTTGTGACGGTTGTGAAATCGACATGGTTCTCTCCTCCTTTTGGAAAAGCAGCATTCAGAATTTTAATTCAATACAACATTAGTCGCTTGAACAACACTTGTTGTATTTATATGTTATAATAACAACCGAATGGTACGCAATCATCAATAACTATAAACCGTTGTATAGACAACATCATTTCTATAATGTCGTTTTATTGGGGAGATCTTAACCATGACAATTAAAAAGAATGAAGCTGATCCTCGTGTGATACGTACACGGCGACTCCTTCAAGACGCTTTTGCTTCATTAATTCAAGAAAAAGACTTTGAAGCGATAACCGTTAGGGATATTACAGATCGGGCTACTGTTAACAGAGCGACTTTTTATGCGCACTTTGTAGATAAATTCGAAATTCTTGAAACCAAACTAATGGAATCATTTATGACAATCATAAATCGTAGAATAAGCGGTCACCAAGTATTAAATGAAGAAACAATTCAGAGTATTTTTCTGGGTGTATGCGATTTTCACAAGGATCTAAGCACTATGTGCAAAAGAAGGTATAAATCGCTTGGACCTGCATTCGAAATTCAAATAAAGGATAAAATTCAAACAATACTTCTTTCCTTTATAGACAAAGACAAGATGCTATCGAGTCCAAACGCGCAGTTCTTAATAAATACAGCTTCTATCATGTTAAGTTGGGGGATATATGGTGCGGCTTACGTTTGGAACAATGAGGGGCGTCTAATAAGTGCGGAATCATTCGTTAGACAGACTATGCCCTTAGTGATGAACGGAGCTAAAGAACTGCTGGGATAAGGTCCTGTCGGTATTGCTCTACCCTGCCGTTCAAATGAAACCATTATCTTGAATCACCGGTTGTTGTATAACACTATGAATCATCCCGCTATCCTTGTATGCAATACGAAGGGCTGACCCTAATCTCATAAATCTCTTCTTTTCTTTCTGTAATAGCGTACTAGGAGTAATGCCTGAGTTTCAATCTGGATATTTCCCTTATAGAAAAGAAAGACCACCCCCGTAAAGGAGATGGTCAATATTTGTTTTCACTAAATACAGTTACTTTAGTGTTTGAAATCCGCTTTATTCTAAATCTTCACCGTTGCTTTGGATAACCTTTTGATACCAATAAAATGATTTTTTCTTACTACGTTTCAGTGTCCCATTACCTTCATCATCACGATCAACGTAAATAAATCCATAACGCTTGCTCATTTCGCCCTTGGTTGCACTAACCAGATCAATACATCCCCAAGTCGTATACCCCATCAGCTCAACACCGTCTTCTTCGACTGCCGCTTTAAACGCCTTAATATGCTCACGCAGATATTCGATTCGATAATCATCTTCTACATAGCCGTTTTCATCTGGTGTATCCACCGCACCAAGCCCGTTTTCCACAATAAATAATGGCTTCTGATAACGGTCATATAGAATATTCAACGCTGACCTCAACCCTAAGGGGTCGATCTGCCAGCCCCATTCGGAAGATTTCAAATAAGGATTTTTAATGGATTTAAATATATTTCCAGCCGTTTCATGAGCAACAGATGGATCGGTGGCAACAACCCGGGATGAGTAATAGGAGAACGAAATAAAATCAACTGTATGATGTTTTAATAATTCTTGGTCTCCTTCTTGCATCACAATATGAATATTTTCCCGTTCGAATTTTTTTAGTGCATAATTCGGATAGGCGCCCCGGGCTTGAATGTCAATGAACAGATAATTTTCCCGATCCTTTTCGACTGCTCTAGCATAATCCTCTGGACGGCAAGAATAAGGATAATTATTTCCTCCTGCCAGCATACAGCCAATCCTATTCTCGGGATCAACTTCATGCGCTATTTTAGTTGCAACAGCACTGGCCATTAATTGATGATGCATGGCTTGATATTTTACCTGTTCTTCATTCTCATCTGGTTCAAAGCATAAGCCCGCGCCCAAAAACGGTGCATGCAGTATCATATTCACCTCATTAAAGGTCAACCAATATTTTACCAGCCCTCTGAAATGATTGAATACGGTACGACAATAGTTCTCAAAAAAACCAACCATTTTACGATTACGCCATGAACCGTATTTTTTGATAAGAGTAACTGGAACATCAAAATGGGCTAAAGTTACCAATGGCTCGATATTGTGCTTTCGTAATTCCCGAAATATATTCTCATAAAAGGTTAAACCTTCCTCGTTCGGTTTCTCTTCATCCCCATTGGGGAAAATTCTGGTCCATGATATCGACATGCGATAAGTTTTAAAGCCCATTTCAGCGAATAACTTGATGTCATCAATATACTGGTGATACATATCAATTGCTACTTGAGCCGGATAAAAGTGCTGATCATCAAATTCAAGCATTTTAATTTTCCCGGCCATTACTCCTGCCCGATCATTGCCCATAGGCAATAAATCAACAGTTGCTAAACCTCGGTTTCCTAAATTATATCCGCCTTCACTTTGATTTGCCGCGGTTGCGCCGCCCCACAGAAAGTTAGGACCTAACCCCATTCTAGATCACCTCATATGATTTTTTTACACCAATCACAAGAACATCGCTTTCGAATTCATGCATATCTATAACTGTCGTTCTCTCTTTAACAGTTATTACAGCTGCCGCAAATCTGCGGTGTTCAAGATCGATGATGGTAAACTCGTATTCACCAAGGTCCGCATTTAACCTCAGAACTGTATTTACAGGGACATAAATGGCGACCTTGGACAAGCTGGCGGTTGCCGCTGCCCGGATCTCTTCCGTGTTCTTAAGCACAATGTCCCACGGCTGCAAGTCGGTCAGCCCGTACATCTGAAACAGCCATTTGGCAAATCCGTAATCCCAAGCCCCCTCGAATTTGAGGGCGGTCTGCCAATCATAGGGGCTGTCAAACCCTTCTCCGGTAACTCCGAACCGCCTGCCTTTTTTGTGCCAGCTCCAGATTCCGTGCGCACCGTAGGTTACCCCGGCGGCCGCTCCGGATAAAAGACTTTGCCAGGCAGCCTTGCGCACATCGGCACGGCTGAACCGGCCGTACACCTGGCGGCTGTACCCCATCATTTCGTAGCAAGGCTCCGAGTTCAACACCGGCCGTGTTACCGGCTTGCTGCTGAAATCCATAGCTAAGGTGTAGGCCATAGGCTGAAACTGCGAATTGTGGCCGGACTGGTACATGTAGAAATCCAAGTCGGGATCGTTTATGAACTCGTCCGGCACCGCCGCTGTTCTTCCTTGAATATGCAGAGTGGTCAAGCACTCCGGGCTATGCCTTTTCACAACATGAAGTGCCGTCCGGTAATATTCGTTCGCCCGATCGGACGGAAAATCGGTGTCCCCGCTCACGACATAGATCGGGTAGTATTTGGAGAAGCGTTCCGCTGCATAACGCACGTATGGTTCCACTGCATCAAGCGGCATCTTTCTATCTTCCCGGATTCTGGACGCCCAGGTGTCCGGAATATAATTGCACCAGAGCAGGACCAGCGCCGGCACAAACCCTTTGCCCACCGCTATTTCCACCATTTGCTCGGCTCTTGCGAAATACTCTTCATTTAGCGAATAAAAATCATAAGTACCGTCTTCACACAGGGCAAACGGCTCCTGAATTAAATCACTGCCGCTGGCATCCCACTGCCGCAGCAGGTTGATCTGCAGAACATTAAAGCCCTGGCTCTTCCTGTAGTCCAGGTAATAGCTCCATTCCTCCAGCGAGATATTGGTAAATGCGCTCCAGACCGTATCCGCCAGGTAGAAAAACGGAGCCCCCTCGCTGACGAAATAACGTTTGTTCTCCGCTATGCCAAGCTTGATCATACAATATTCCCCCCTTCTGGAGTAATGACAGAAAACGGCGATGAATCGCCGTTTTCCGGGTTTATTGTCCGGTTATGAGGTGATTGCTCCGGCATTGACTCCGGTCGTTTCTTCCTTCTCCGAGGTTTCCTGTGCATCTTGTTCTCTCTTCAGCGCCTGTCTGTCGAGCGTTCTAAAGAACGGATAGTAAATCAGCATACAGATTGGAATAAGCACAAGCTGTGCGACTGCAAGTCTCCAACTGCCTTCGATGATCCCCAGCGCAAAGATCGGAGTGCCGAATGCGGGATATATTCCGATGGGTGCCGGCAGCAAGCCGATGGTGGTCGCAAAATAGCCAAGCACCACGCAAACGATAGGGGAAGCGATAAACGGAACCGCCAGAAGCGGATTCAGAACGACCGGTATGCCGAAGTTCAGGGGCTCGTGTATCGAGAAAAACGTCCCCGGGAGGCCCAGTTTCCCAATCGTACGAAGTTGCTTGCTCTTGGCGAGGAAGACCAGCAACAGTGCGAATCCGAGCATTGGTGCATAATTTGCAAAAATGTACCAGAACGCCAATCCGATAATGTTCGGCAGCGGTGCACCGGCCTGAAAGGCTTCGAGGTTCGCAAGATCCAGACTCATCCAGATAGGCTTCACGATGGCCAAAGTCACGATTGCTCCGTGAATCCCGAACATCCAGAGCGCCTGCATAATGATCAGCGCGATAATCATGGCCCCCAGTGATCCGCCCAGCCCTTCCAGCGGCACTTGCAGATAGGTATAAATAAACTCATGAACCGTAACGAAGGAGGTCTGCATGAACAGGCCCGAAATCACTACGAATACAACAGCTACGAGTATCGCCGGAATTAATCCCGAAAAGGTTTTGACGACCGTAGGCGGAACTCCCTCCGGCATTTTAATGGTCCAGTTGCGGTCAACAATCCATATATACAATCTCGAGGCGATCAAGCCGACAAACATGGCTACAAACAACCCCTGTGCGCCAAGCCATTGCAGTGGCAGCGCCCGAACCTTGTCGAAGGTCTCTACCGGCGTGAGGATAAGGAACGAGAGCAGTGCAGTCGCAGCGGGAACCAACGGGTCCTTGTCGAAAGCCTGCGCCAGTCTGTAAGCAATGAAGAATACGGCATACAGGGCGATAACCCCCGTAGTCATGGTTGATGCCAACCCGATAATTCCCTTTACCGGTGCAATAAAGTTCTGATAAGGCTCCCAGGCAAGCGCAGAGAACAGCGTCGAGAACGCCCCGACAATCAGAAAAGGGAGTGTTGACATCAGACCATTAGAAATAGCGCTCATATAGCGGTTTTGCTGAATTTTACCTGCATATCTTTGCAGCTTGTGGGATAGCTTTTTTTCATTTGCCATATCCGTTCAACTCCTGCTTTAGAATTTCATCTGATAACCATCATCTAGATAACGCTTCCATTTGATGAAATTACATTCTTGCCAATAAAAGCTGTTCTTGCGAATCCGCGCAGCTGCTTCAGACCGTACTCATAAGATCACAGGCTTAAAGCATCGGCAAGCACTTTCTCACCGTTCATCATGCCATAGTCCATTCGGTCGATTACGCTCACTTTAATGCCTTTAGGTTCATATTTACTTTTAAAATCACCTTCCAGATAGCCAACCTGCGGCCCAATCAGCAGCACATCCGTCTTGTCCGCATACTCCTTGAAGGAGCTTTCGGAAGTGGCTCTGATCTCTACCTCAACATTTTGGGCCTGGGCCGCCTTCTGCATTTTCTGTACCAGCATACTTGTAGACATTCCCGCTGCGCATACCAGAGTAATCTGTTTCATTCTTAGTCCTCCCTGATTGTAGTGTTATGGACAACCGCCGCTTCATAGCGGTTCAATCTGCTATATAGCTCCACAATATGTCCAGCCAAATCCTTTGTCGTAATGGCTGACATCAGATGATCCTGTGCATGTACCATCAACAGTGTCACTTCATGTGCAACTCCTCCCGCTTCCTGCTGGATCAGCCTTGTTTGCGATTTATGCGCACTCACCAGCTCCTTCTTACATTCCACCAGACATTCTTCTGCCTGCTCTGAATCGCCTTTCTGGGCAAGGGTAATAGCTTCCATAGCCTTGCTCTTCGCGAACCCTGAATTGGCTATAATCCCCATAATAATTTCCTGATACTCATCCATTGCGTTCACCTCTTACATTTCATTTCTTGTCTTACAAGATCAGTGTATACGATTACAACTCACTTCTAAACGTAATCCTTTTCCGCTACAAGCGGAAATACTTACATCCGTACGTATTCAACACCAAAAGAAGCTGAATACAATATTCCCTGAAAAAAATAAAAAGGTCTGCACCGCTGCCTGACCGAAAATCCGGTCAAACACCATACAGATCCTTGGTCCATCAATACAGTTTATGTTTGACAATAATTCTGGCAAACTCCGCATACGTTTTGCATTTCAGCATTTGCTGGATAATCTCGGAATCGTCGACCAGCCCCATCAGATGTTGATACATTTTCGCCTGGGGTTCTTCGCCGCTCTTGTCAATACTGAGCAGGCAGATAAATTGTACTGGCCGGCCGGACCAGTCAATCGGAGACTTAAGTGTACAGATGGCCCATACCGTGCGGTTGCTTTGCGGAATGATGGGATGGGGAATGGCCACCAAATTCCCATAGGCTGTCGGTGCGGCATTTTCCCGTTCCAGAACCAGGCCGATGAAACCTTCGGAAGAGCGGATCAACCCGAATTCAGACATTTTGTCCCCGAGGAAAGTAATGATCTCTTCCTTCGTGGTAAAGCTCTGTCTCAGAAACACGAGCTCCTCCATAATGTAGCGGAAGGAATACGGCTTCTCACCATTCAGCAAAGCATTAATGTTATCCATATCCCCACCCCCCAGGAGTGTCTGCACGACAACCACCGGAACAGAAAACGGCTGTGGGATGGGGACTGTGCTTACTACAAAATCAATGTTGTGCAAAGGGACCTGCTGCAGCTTGTAAAACTCGGTCGTCCCCACAACCTCCAGTCTCTCGCCGAATTTGCTCCTTAGCTTGTAATAAAGCAGACGCGCGCTGCCTAAACCCGAAGTGCATACGACCAGGCAACGTTTGGGCCTGATATCCATCTGCTGTCTTTCCATGGCTGCACCGATATGAATAGCCAGGTACCCCATTTCCGTCTCGGGAATCAACATATTGAGCTTACTTTCAATTAGCTTGGCTCCGATGACACCTGCCTGAAAAGCCAGGGGATAGTTGCTCTTCACATGCTCAAGCATCGGATTGCGGATGCTCATCCCGTATCTGACACGGTTCAGTGCCGGCTTCAAATGAAGGCAAATGCCCATCAACAGCTCTTGATCCCTGCTGATTCTCAAGTTAAGGTCCCTGTCAATTTCAGCAAGGATTTCCTTCCCCAGCTCATAAATCCTGCGATCCAACAGCTTCTCGGGACCGGCATCTTCCTTCTCTTCCCCGGTGACCCCCGCAAACCACTTATTGCCGGCCAGATGCATGGCTATATAGGCAACCTCATCTTCGGGAAAAGATAAGTCCAGCTCTCGTTCAATCAGCGCAACAATCTGCTCAGCGGCCTGGAATTCCTCAGCGGCCCGGAATTCTTCCTTCTCATCCACAAGCATCGCGACCCGGTTCCCGTCACGAATCCGCTTACAGGCGATCGCAATATGAATAGACAGATTGCTGAATGCAACATCCGACAGGCTCACGCCAAGCTTCTGAATCTGTTCCAGAATAATGCTGCGTATCAGCGTCATCTCGCGGGGAGAGACAATGCGAGCCGCATCCTGTATTCCTCCGGCGCGCTCTTCATCCGAGCGGTTCACCACAAATTCAGATATGCACAAACGCAACCGTACTTCATCGCCTCTCAGCTTTATGCCATAGTTCGGGCGCTTGTCGATACCAATCCCATAAGCAAGCAACGTCTGCTTGACCTCTTTGAAATCGTTCTGAACAGTGGACTTGCTGACATAGAGCTCATCTGCCAGCTCTTCAAGCTTCAAATACGCTCCGGCAAGCAGGAGACGCCTGATTAAATAAAGCTGCCGGTATTCAGGTGATCCCGAATCTTCCGGTTCATTGTTCATAAACAATTGCTGCAGCAGCATACGAAAGCTGCTGTCGTCTGTAATCTTCAGTTCATACCCTCTTGAGCGAACAGGTTGAACCGATGCTCCATGCTTGGCCAGGAACTCATCCAGCTCTCTGATGTCACTGCGTACGGTGCGTGAAGTAACCTGGATCAATTTTGCCAGATGCTCGCTTTTGACAGGAATGTCCGCAGCCAGCAGATGCTGTAAAATCGAAACCATGCGTGAATTCATTCAAGGTCCCCCTGTTCTTATAAATGCAATACGATTTCAGTCCAGCCCGGAGCTGTCCGGCATTTGTCCCGCAAGCCCGGAACCGGCAGGAGCCGCGCAGGAATTCCGTTCCACCAAAATGGTGTCCACTATAATTTTGCTTGTCCCCTGTGAGCCCTGCGAGAGTGTATCAGTCAGCAGATCAACTGCCAGACTGGCCATTCTTTCTTTATCTACGTGAATAGTTGTCAACTCCGGAGTGACAACCAGCGATTCATTAATATTATCAAAGCCAATGACCGAAGTATGCTGCGGTACCCGGATGCCCAACTCGTTCATCGTCTTCATGGCGCTGATAGCTATATAGTCACATTCGCAGAACCAGGCCGTAGGCATACTGTTCCCGTTCTCCAGATAGGTGGTCAACTGCCGTTTCAGCTCATCCTGAGAAGTAAGAATAGTTGGCGCTACGGACAAATATGCTGCCTCAGGTACCCTCAGACCCCGCTCAGAAAGCGCCGCCATAAAGCCGCGTTTACGTTCCTCAAAATTGTGAATTCGCAAATTGGAAGCGATATAGCCAATCGAGGTATGTCCAATGTTGCACAAATAGACCCCGGCCTGATATGCACCCATTACATTATTAATTTGAATGAATTGTACAGGCAACGTCTCAAAGCAGGTATCGAGCACAATCAGATTCGGCAGTTTGGCATGAATATCCCTGATTTGTTCACGGGTCAAATTGGTGCCCAGCACTATGGTTCCGACACTGCGTTTCTCATCGGCTACCACCTGGATATCCCTCTGAAAAAATTCTACATCTAACGTTGAAAAAATCAGGGCATATCCTTTCTGGCGGCAGCGTTCTTCAATAAAATGAATCAATTCTTTAAAAAATGGCTGCTGATAATATTCTTCAAGGATAATCCCTGAATTTGTACATACAAGAAAAAGCAACGATTTATCTGCTTTTGTAACGGCTACTTCCCTGCTCTTGGGGCTGTATCCAGCTTCATAGGCTACTTGGAGAATGCGTTCTCGCGTATCCGGGCCAATTCCCGGCTTGCCACTGAAGGCCAACGAAACGGCTGCTTTGGATACATTGGCCAGTTTAGCGATATCTTCCATCTTCATGCCTTGATTCTCCATTTCCTAATAAGTTAACAAACACAACAATGTGATACGTGAAGTGTACACCGAAACTGAATTTGATGCAATGTTTAGCTGAATTAAGTTCATTAAGTTTAGTTATAAGTTTAGATATCACCACTAAACAAAACTAAATTATTCATTGACACCGCTTAATTCCAATGTTAACATGGCGTCGTAATAAAAAAATATATTAAATTAAGTTAAAATAACTAAACTAAATAATGTTGTTTAGTTGTCGTTTTCATTTCAGCAGGATTGAAATATTCCATACCGAGGAGAAATGATGATGAAGAAGTTAAAGTTGGGTTATGCCCCAACACGACGTTTTACGTTCAGTGCTGAGGATGCATTCAAGTACAAAGTAGAAATCCGCAAGCAAATTGAGAGCTTTGGAATGGATATTGACATTGTGGACCTGGAAGGCCTAAACGAGGAAGGGCTGCTGTACGACGACCATATTAATGCCGATCTGATTGCCAAGCGGTTCAAAGAGGAAGAAGTCGATGCCGTATTTTTTCCGCATTGTAACTTCGGCACCGAAGACACCGTAGCCCGCGTTGGCAAAGCGCTCGGCAAGCCCGTTCTGCTCTGGGGGCCGCGGGATGAAGCGCCGCTTGCAGACGGCATGCGCCTGCGCGATACTCAATGCGGTATTTTCGCCACAGGCAAAGTACTGCGCAGATTCAACGTCCCCTTCACTTATGTAACCAACAGCTGGGTGAATGATCCAGTATTCGAGCGGGGCTTCACCAACTTCGTCGCAGCAGCCAATGTTGTGCGCCAGTTCAAGAGCCTGCGCATTCTCCAGATTGGTCCGCGTCCTGCTTCATTCTGGACCATGATGTGCAATGAGGGCGAGCTGCTTGAACGCTTCGGCATTGAAATTCATCCGATTACCCTTGTTGATATTCAGCTCCGCACCCGAAAAATTGCGGCCGGCAACAGCGCCGAGCTGCTGGATACGATGGATTACATTAAAGAAAAGCTCGATTACAGCGAAGTGACCGAGGATGATGTAAGGCGAATCGCCGCTTTAAAGGTTGCCATGAAGTCCTTTGCCCGCGAGACGGGAAGCAGTGCTATCGCTATCCAGTGCTGGTCTTCGCTGCAGGAGGCCCTGTCGATCATGCCCTGTCTGGCCAATGCAATCCTGACGGATGAACAAATTCCAGTCACCTGTGAAACGGACATCCATGGAGCCATTACTTCCATTATGGTGCAGGCTGCCGCCATGAATGAATTGCCAACCTTTTTTGCGGACATTACCATCCGACACCCCGAAAACGACAACGGGGAGCTGCTTTTCCATTGCGGAAATTTCCCTGTCTCGCTTTCTGTGGAGCAGAAGCCGAAGCTGCGTAAGCATTTCCTCTTTGACGACCATGCTCCAGGAACCCATGAAGGTGAAATTCGCGGCGGCGGCATGACCATTGCCCGGTTCGACGGCGACCAGGGTGAATACTCGATGTTCCTGGGCAAAGCCCGTGGCATCGAAGGCCCTTATACCCGCGGCTCCTATGTATGGGTGGAAGTGAATGACTGGCCACTGTGGGAAGAAAAGCTCGTCAAAGGTCCTTATGTTCATCATTCCGTAGGCATCCATGCCAATGTTATTCCGGCCATATACGAGGCCTGCAACTATATCCCCGGCCTGACGCCGGACCCTGTAGACCCTACAGAACAGGAAATCCAAAGCTGGCTCAGGGGTTCGGATCTTGCCCGCACTAAACAGTCAAATCTCCACGTGTAAAGAAAAGATCTGCTCTATTAACATCTATAAGAGGAGGATATTATGGAAATCCAGGAACTGAAAGTCAAGGCCGCACAAATCAGGATGGATCTGCTGACTATTATTCACCGCGCCAAAACCGGTCATACTGGGGGCTCTTTGAGTAACACGGACATTTTAACGGCTTTATATTATGAAATTATGAATATTGATCCCGCTAATTCGAAATGGGATGACCGTGACCGCTTCATTGCCAGCAAAGGCCATTCTGTAGAATCACTATGGTGTGTTCTGGCTGACCGCGGTTTCTTCCCCAGAGAAGAACTGGAAACCTACAGCCAGTTCGGCACCCGCCTCATCGGCCACCCGAACAACAAGGTTCCCGGCATCGAGATGAATACCGGCGCGCTCGGCCATGGTCTGCCCATCTCCGTCGGCATGGCACTGGCGGCCAAGCGGGACGGGCGGTCTTACCGTGTGTTCTGTCTGATGGGAGACGGCGAGCAGGCCGAAGGCTCCAACTGGGAAGCCGCCATGGCAGGCGCCCATTATAAACTGGATAATCTGGTCGGCATTATCGACCGCAACCGGCTTCAAATCAGCGGAACTACCGAAGAGGTCATGGGCCTCGACCCGCTGGACGAGAAATGGGCTGCCTTCGGCTGGAACGTTGTTTCCATCAACGGCAACGATATGGAAGAACTGCTGCAGGCATTCCGCGCCGTACCGGAAGTACCCGGCAAACCAACGCTGATTATGGCCAATACGACCAAGGGAAAGGGTGTATCTTTCGCCGAAAATGTTCCCGCCTGGCACCACCATGTGCCAAACGATGAGGAACTGGCGCTGGCCCTGACTGAGCTGAGCGCGTCCATTGAGGAATTGACACAGAAAGGGCAGGTGTAATAACAATGAACAAGATTCCTAACCGCCAAGTCATCTGTGACACACTGCTGGAATTGGCCAAAGACGACCGGGATATTATGGTACTAGCCAGTGATTCACGCGGTTCTGCCGCGATGGCTCCTTTCGCCAATACATTTCCGGAGCAATTCGTCGAGGTGGGTATTGCAGAACAGAACATTGTAGGCATGTCCGCCGGCTTGGCCCACAGCGGCAAGAAACCTTTTGTCACTTCACCTGCCTGCTTCCTGAGCATGCGCAGCATTGAGCAAATCAAGGTTGACGTCGCTTATTCGCGGACCAATGTGAAGCTGATCGGGATCAGCGGCGGAGTAAGCTACGGCGCGCTTGGCATGTCCCATCACTCCGTACAGGACATCGCGGTGGCCCGCGCCATTCCGGGACTGGCGATTGTGCTTCCCGCCGACCGCCACGAAACGAAGAAGCTGACCGAAGCACTGGTTAAATATGACGGCGGCGTATATGTGCGGATCGGACGCAACCCGGTCGAGGACGTATACGAATCCGACGATTACCCGTTTGAAATAGGTAAGGCTGTAATTGTGCAGGAAGGTTCCGATATTACGATCATTGCCGCCGGTGAAACCGTACGCGTTGCCCTCGATGCCGCCAAGGCTCTCTCCGAAAATGGCGTATCCGCACGGGTCATCAACATGCATACAATCAAACCCTTGGATGAAGAGGCCATAATTGCTGCGGCACGGGAGACCGGACGCATTATTACAGTTGAAGAGCACAGCATTTATGGCGGTCTTGGCGCTGCCGTGGCGGAGGTTGTCGTCCAGCATCATCCCGTTCCGATGAAGGTGCTCGGCATCCCGGATGAGCCGGCCATTGCCGGCAAAACAGCGGAGGTCTTCCGCCACTACGGCCTTACGGGCGGCAATATCAAGCAAATCGCACTCGAATTGATCAACAAGTAAAGGGCGAAACATATGGACCACAATCAGAAATATATCTTGGCCATTGACCAGAGCACTTCAGGCACCAAAGCACTCCTGGTAAACTCTGAAGGAGCAGTCATTGCCCGCAGCGGAATGGCGCATAAACAGCACTTTCCCCAGCCCGGCTGGGTAGAGCATGACCCTCTCGAAATTTATGATAATGTCATAAAAGCGGCCCGCAGCGTGCTGGAGCAAACCGGCATCCACCCAGCGGAGCTGGCTGCCCTGACCCTCACGAACCAGCGGGAAACTGCGCTGATGTGGGATAAGACAACCGGGCAGCCGGTATATAATGCCATCGTCTGGCAATGCCAGCGTACTGCGGACCTATGCGCCGGGCTGAAACAAGCGGGTCACGAAAGCACCATCCGTGCCAAAACAGGACTTATGCTCGACCCTTATTTCTCCGCCACCAAATGGAGCTGGATCATTAGGCATGCAAAAGGAGCAGCAGAACTGCTGGCCGAAGGAAAGCTGCTCGCAGGAACCATAGACAGCTGGCTGATCTGGAAGTTGACCGGCGGCAGCACACATGCTACCGACTATACAAACGCCAGCCGCACCTCGCTGTTTAATATCCATAACTTAGAATGGGACGAAGAGCTTCTCCGGATTTTCGATGTCCCACCTTCCCTGCTGCCTGAGGTTAAGCCGTCCGATGCCATATTTGGATATACGGCGGATAGTAGCCTTTTTAATGAAAGAGTCCCGATCTCAGGTGTGATCGGGGATTCCCAGGGCGCATTGTATGGCCATCTCTGCTTTAAGCCCGGAAGTGCCAAGGCCACCTTTGGTACCGGCACCTCTGTGTTGATGAATATAGGCGACACCCCGATAGATGGCGGTGACGGTCTTGTAACTGCTATCGCCTGGGGGGCGGGGGGAAAGGTGACGTACGCGCTTGAAGCCATCATCCGGACAACAGGTGATAGCATCAAATGGACGCAGGATAATTTAGGGCTTTTCTCTACCTTAGAGGAAATGCAAGAATTGGTCGAAAGTGTTCCCGCGAACGACGGCGTTTATCTTGTGCCTGCCTTTGTCGGAATGGGTGCACCCTATTGGGATCCTTACGCCAGGGCGGCTATTACTGGCATGAACCGCGGAACCACCAAAGCCCATATTGTCCGGGCTGCTCTGGAGAGCATTGCCTATCAAGTTAGGGATGCGGTGGAATTCATGGAGCAGCAGTCCGCCATTCAACTGCTCGGTCTGCGGACCGACGGCGGAGCTTCATCCAATGTCTGGCTCATGCAATTTCAAGCCGATATCCTGGGCAAAGTGGTGACTCGGTCGACCTGCGCTGAACTGTCAGCCATGGGCTCGGTATATCTCGGCGGGCTCGGCACAGGTGTTTGGTCCGACCCCGAGCAGCTTGCAGCCCAACTTACGCTGTACGAGACATACAAACCCAAGTTAGATGCAGCCACCCGCCAAAATAATTACACAGGCTGGCAGCGGGCTGTCCAGTCCGTGGTGCAGCGGAATTAAAAGAGTCCACTCACCAAAATCAATATTAATATGTCATAATATATAACACACAAAATCAGTAATACGCTCTAAAAGTGCATAAATATTAAAATTATTAAATTTTATGTTATTATTATTGACATTTGCGGTGTGACTATTTATATTGACAATATAAGATTTCAACGACACAACATTGTGTCAACGAAGGACGCAACGGTTTCTCCCCACAATGCTGTGGCTCGGATGGCTTGTTGCACCGGTATTACTACATCTACTTATAAAGTCAGTCACGATGACGTGGCTGCAATTGGCAATGGGGCCGATTAACAAAATCCGCAGTGCGGGTTCTGTCAGTCGGCCCTTTTTTGTCAATTCACTTACTTGGGGTTCATAAAAAGGAGGATGTCAGCAATGGAAGCCAAAGGTTTTCGCAAGGCGGGTCATGCCCCGAGTTTGTTCTCAGCTTTTTTGTATTTTGACGTAAGCTTTATGATTTGGGTGCTGTGTGGAGCTCTATCGCTCTACATTACCAAGGACTTCGGATTATCGGATACTCAAAAAGCAGCTATGGTCGCCATCCCTATCCTCGGCGGCTCGATATTCCGGATTCCGATGGGCATACTGGCTGACCGCATTGGCAGTAAAAAAGCAGGCCTAATCGGGATGTTCCTCACCATTATCCCTCTTCTGTGGGGCTGGCTTGGCGGAACCAGCCTGCTTCAGGTCCATATGATCGGATTCCTGCTTGGTTTCGCAGGTGCAAGCTTTGCCGTATCGCTTTCCCTTGCAAGCCGCTGGTACCCTCCGCAATATCAGGGGCTGGCGATGGGCATTGCCGGCGCAGGGAACAGCGGAACCGCGCTGGCCACTTTTTTCGGACCGCAGATCGCCCAGGCTTACGGATGGCACAGTGTGTTTGGGCTTGCGCTGATTCCTCTGGCGATCGTTATGATTGTTTTTGCCATATTGGCTAAAGATGCCCCGAATGCCCCTGCGCCCAAGCCGCTCAAAGACTACCTCAGCGTCTTCAGGCATGCGGATACCTGGTGGTTCTCGATGTTCTACGCCATTACCTTCGGCGGGTTTGTCGGGTTCGCCAACTATGCGAGCATTTTCTTCTATGATGTGTATGGGGACGGCGTACACTCCGGGGGTCTAACCAAAGTTCAGGTGGGATACCTGGTTACCATCACAGTCATTGCGGGCAGTTTCTTCCGGCCTTTAGGCGGCTGGATCGCGGACCGGATTGGCGGCATGCGCCTCCTTCTTGTTTTATACAGTGTGATTTCAGCATGTGCGTTTGCCATAGCGTCAATGCCGGGTTCATTCCTGGTGATGCTGCTCTATACCAGCGTAATGATGGCCTGCCTCGGGATGGGTAACGGCTCAGTCTTTCAGATCATCCCCCAGCGTTTCTCCAGTGAGATCGGAGTCATTACCGGAATTGTCGGTGCTGCCGGAGGTCTTGGCGGATATTTGCTGCCGACCTATATCCTGGGCCCGCTGAAGCAGTCCACAGGCTCACAGGTCACCGGATTTCTGTTGGTCGGTTCCATCGTGCTCCTTACCACCCTTATCTTTTACGCGGTAACAAGATCCTGGAGAAAATCCTGGGCGAAGGCAGAATCCGGGGTGAATTTCTAACCAGCTTGTGCAGAAAACTTTGAGGCGGTGAACTCACATGACAACTGGCAAAATCAAAAGCGTCTGTCCTTACTGCGGAGTTGGCTGCGGGATCGTACTCGAAGTATCGGATAACCGCGTGGTCAAAATCACCGGAGATAAGGAGCATCCGGCCAATTTCGGCCGGCTGTGCACCAAAGGCAGTACTGCTGCGGCCGCGATCACAGAATCCGGCCGGATGGAGTATGCATACAGCCGCCCGTCCCGGGGGACTGAACCTGTCAAAATGGAAATAAATGCAGCCATCCGCGATACCGCGCAGCGGCTGCGCAGCATTCTGGAGGAACACGGACCGGAAGCCCTCTCCATCTATGTATCGGGCCAGATGTCTTTGGAGGCCCAGTACCTGATTAATAAGCTGGCCAAGGGCTTCATCCGGACGCCAAATGTTGAGTCCAATTCACGTCTGTGCATGGCAGGTGCCGGAAATGGCTACAAGCTCTCTCTGGGAGCGGATGGGCCTCCGGGTTCTTATCAGGATATGGATCAAACGGATTTATTCTTCGTTATTGGCGCCAATATGGCCGACTGTCATCCGATTCTGTTCCTCCGGCTGATGGACCGGGTGAAGAGCGGAGCCAAGCTGATTGTCGTTGACCCCCGGCGGACGGCAACTGCGGAGAAAGCCGATTTGTTCATGCAGATCAGACCCGGAACGGATCTCGCCCTGCTCAACGGACTGCTGCATCTGCTTGTAAAAAGCGGCCATACGGACCCGGCCTTTATCGGCCGCTTCACCTCAGGCTTTGAGAGCATGGAGGAATTCTTGGAGGATTATCCGCCGGATAAAGTCTCCGAAATAACCGGCATCCCGGAAGCTGATATCCGGCAGGCAGCCAAGTGGATCGGTGAAGCGCCGGAGTGGCTGTCCTGCTGGACCATGGGTCTCAACCAGAGCATCCACGGCACCTGGCACACGAATGCCATCTGCAACCTGCACCTTGCTACAGGAGCCATCTGCCGTCCGGGGAGCGGCCCCTTCTCACTCACCGGACAGCCCAATGCCATGGGCGGCCGGGAGATGGGCTACATGGGTCCAGGCTTGCCGGGTCAGCGTTCTCTGTTGTCGGAAACCGACCGAAGCTTCATAGAAAAGCTGTGGGAGATCCCCCGGGGAACGCTTCGAACCGATGCCAGCGGCGGCACCATTTCCATGTTCGAAAACATGATCTCAGGCAAAATCAAAGCCTGCTGGATCATCTGCACCAATCCGGTGGCTACCGTTCCCAACCGCAAGAAGGTAATCGCTGCCCTGGAAGCGGCTGAACTGGTCATTACCCAGGACAGCTTCCTGGATACGGAGACCAACCGGTATGCGGATATCCTGCTGCCCGGAGCCTTATGGGCTGAAGGTGAAGGGGT
This sequence comes from Paenibacillus sp. FSL H3-0321, assembly GCF_038002865.1. Taxonomy (NCBI): domain Bacteria; kingdom Bacillati; phylum Bacillota; class Bacilli; order Caryophanales; family Paenibacillaceae; genus Paenibacillus; species Paenibacillus sp. FSL H3-0321. The sequence continues at coordinate 2,219,667 of NZ_JBBODH010000001.1, forward strand.
GATGATTAATTCGGAGCGCAACCTGACCTTAATGCAGCAAGCCGTCGAGCCGCCTGGAGAGGCCATGCCGGACTGGCAGCTTATCGCCCGGGTAGCCGCTGAAATGGGTTATGCTGAAGCTTTTTCCTACTCTTCTTCGGCAGAGGTCTATGCGGAAATCCAGCAAGCCTGGAATCCGAAAACAGGATACGACCTGCGAGGGGCCACCTATGCACGGCTGCGTGAAACGCCTGTGCAGTGGCCTAGTGCGCCGGATCAGCCGAACGACCGAAATCCGATCCGTTATTTGAACCGTCAAGGCGGCACTGCACTAAGTGGGCCTCCAAATGACAGTTCTCCGGATATCGTGTTCCCGACAGAAAGCGGGAAAGCCGTATTCTGGGCACGTCCGTATATGCCGCCTGCAGAGATGCCGGACAGCGATTATCCCTTTGTGCTGAATTCCGGCCGCTTGCAGCACCAATGGCACACGTTGACCAAAACAGGCAAAGTTCCCAAGCTCAATAAATTGAACCCGGGCCCCTTTGTGGAAATTCACCCGGAAGATGCTGAGGTGCTAGGAATTAAAGACCGAGATCCGGTGGAACTCCGATCGCGGCGGGGGCTGGCAATTCTCCCGGCGGTCCTTTCAGACCGCGTGCGCCCCGGCAACTGCTTTGCCCCCTTTCACTGGAATGATGTCTTTGGGTCACAACTGGCTGTCAATGAAGTTACCAATGATACCGTCGACCCCCTGTCCTTACAGCCCGAGTTGAAATTTTGTTCTGTGTCACTGGTCAAGGCCGCAGGCCAGCCTTTCGGGGAACCGCATGCGCCGGTTATGGACAGTATTCCAACTTCAACTCCAGCCAGCGCTGAGACCGCCCGTCCGAAGGAGGCCGTAACTATGAAGCAACTCGACACGCTCGCGGGCATGCTTGGGATAGAAGCCCCCGCAACCATGATTCTGGATAGCCACGAACAGGCTTATCTGTCCGGCTTCATCACTAGCCTGCGCACCGAGGCTGGCCGGTCCGCATCTGGCATTCCGGTCCTGCCGCCCGCTGCGCCTTTTGAACCACCAACCCGCTTCTTTGTAGATGGCCTGCTGGCGGGCATGTTCTCCCGCACTCCCCTTCCCGGGGCGGAAGCTGACTCAAGACCCCAACCGTTATCGGATCCAGCCCCTTCGGATGCTGCCCCGTTCCCGGAGAACACCACGACAGCCAACCTTCCGGTAACCATCCTATGGGCCTCGCAGACCGGAAATGCGGAGGGCGCAGCTATTGACTGTGCCAAGAAGTTACAGCAAGCCGGTTATGATGTGCAGCTTGTAAATATGAATCAATATTCCGTGAGCGATCTGGCCAAAAACCAGTCTGTCCTGTTTATCGCCAGCACCTTCGGAGCCGGCGATCCTCCTGACAATGGAGAAAACTTCTTCCAATCCCTCAGGGCAGAGAATGCTCCACAGCTCCAGGATCTGCGGTATGCCGTGCTCGCTTTCGGGGATTCCAATTACGATCTCTTTTGCGGCTTCGGGCGGAATCTGGATACCCGTCTGGAGGAGCTTGGTGCACAGCGGCTGCTTGACTGTGCCCATTGCGATACGGACTTTCAGGAGCAGGCAGATGCATGGACGAATGATGTCTCTGCACTGTTGGGCGGATTTACAGGCAGCCCGAAACCCGTTATACCCGCCGCAGCAAGCGGTATCTCATCCACTCCGGTTGCCGAATCCATCCCGGTTGCCCCAAGTTCGGAACCACGCGGATATCACCGGAACCACCCGGTACTTTCACGGCTGCTGTTCAAGCAGAATCTGAACAAGACCGGATCTGAAAAGGAAACCCGCCACTATGCCTTCGACCTTACACCTGCCGGAGTGCAGTTCGAAGCAGGCGATGCTCTGGGGGTGTGGCCTGCCAATTGCCCTGATTTAGTGGGCAATCTGCTGCATACACTGGGCATTGAGCCTGCTACCCCGGTAACGGTCAAAGACCAGGGAGAACTATCGGTGACCGAAGCACTGCTCCGTCATTTTGAGATTGCCCGGGTTACTCCAGACATGCTCCGCTTCATCCGGGACCGCGCTCAGGATGTCGGGTTAAGCAAGCTCCTAGAAAGTGAGAACCTGGCGGACCTCAAGCAATGGCTTTGGGGTCGTCAACTGATCGATGTGCTGCAGGAATTCCCGGTTTCCCTCAGTGCACAGGAACTTTTGGAACAGCTCAAGCCCTTGCAGCCTCGCCTCTATTCGATTTCTTCCAGTCCGAAAGCAAATCCGAACGAGGTTCATATAACTGTTTCCACCGTTCGCTACGAGAACAACGGAAGCGCCCGCAAGGGAGTATGCTCCACATTTCTCGCCGACCTCGCTACAGAGGATACGGACATTCCCATTTTCATTCAAAAGAATGTCCATTTCCGTCCACCGGCAAATCCTGATGCCCCGATGATTATGGTCGGTCCGGGTACAGGCATTGCTCCGTTCCGCGGCTTCCTGCAAGAGCGTAAAGCATCCGGAGCCAAAGGAAAAAATTGGCTGATCTTCGGGGAACAGCGGAAAGACTGTGATTTTTATTTCTGCGATGAGCTTGAAGTTCTTCAGACGGAAGGCTTCCTGCATCGGCTGGATACAGCCTTTTCGCGCGATCAGGCTGACAAAATCTATGTACAACACCGCATCCTTGAGTATGGAGCCGAGCTATGGGCCTGGCTTCAGGAAGGCGCGCACTTCTATGTATGCGGAGATGCCCAGCAAATGGCCAAAGAAGTAGATGCCGCACTTAAGATGGTTATCCAGCAACACGGCGGTATGACTGCGGATGAAGCGATTAACTATGTAAAAGAAATGTCGTTATCCAAGCGGTATGCGCGGGATGTCTATTAAGAAGACTATTGATCATCACATCAATTTTGTTTTGAGTGAAGAGGGGCGGAGTATACGTCTTTTTCAATGTTATAAGGCAAAACGATGCATAAAATCGTCCGGTTAGAAGCAATGATTCACCTAAACAAGGCCCCGCCAGTATAATCACTGACGGAGCCTTGTTTTATTTATATTCTTGTCCTCTGATTATACTCCCTCTCGCAAACGTTCAATCGTTGATGATGTCCACCCGGTTAGAGCGTGTCTTCAAACTGGAGGAGCTCTTGGAAGCAGGGATTTAGTATTGAAAGCAGGGGCCCTAAAAGCCTGCAGCGGGTTCGTTTACTCGTTAAGGACTCAGGAGACGCTATGGAGAGTAAAACCCCTGTTTATTCTCTTTTGCGGACCCAGACGACCTTATCTGCTCTGCATTCTATCTAAAAGCGGCCATCAGGGAGAAATAACTGCGCTGAAGTCCGTTTTCCTACTGTAACAGGCTAAAAGCTCCAAATAAGCGCAACTCAGTCCGTTCATGCTTAGGAGCCAGGAATACACTTTCCGGACGCACACACGTCTTCGTAAGAAGAGCGAAGTCTCTGAAACACCGAAACGTAAGCCTCCACCAAAAAACTACCTTGTGGTGAAACGCCTTTCTCCGCGTGTGATCAGAAAATGCTACGTAGCCGTTATAGTTACCGGGGAGCAGATTAAGATTTTCTATGGTATCAAAACCCTCTGACCACTCTCCATCCCCCGCTATTAGGTTCAGAACACGCATTCCGTAGCAATCAACGGACGCTTAAGCAATTCCCATCCGGTCTTGGCGGATATAAAAGAGGCCAGCTCCCACCCCATCCGGTAATGCGTCTGATAGCCGGGATGGTAACGGCCGCCCCATCCTTCCACCTCTGGATGAATCAGCCCTAAATCAACCAATAAAATCTTTCCGTTTCCAATTTGATTAAAATAGGCCACGACCTTATTCACACTGGCAAGATAGTTGTTGTTCATGGTTCCAACACAGCAAAAGACATAGGGATCGTTGTATTGCTCCAGGATAACCTGAATGAACTTTATATAAGCGGCAATATACTCCTCATCATCAATTGGCGTAGAATAATCGTTTTGACCCAAATTAATGACAATTCCATCAGGAGTATATCGGGAAAAGTCCCATGGCGCTGTCTCTTTGCCGAGGGTCCCGAAAAAATGCTCCGGCAATCCATGCCTGTTCCCTACGGCATCCTGCCAAACGCCAATGCCGCAAATGGCCATCGTATGATATTCCGCGTTCAACATTCTGGCGCTGATCCCGACATAGGACATGTAGCCGTCGTCAAGATGCGGGGCTTCAGCGAGCACATGCGGATGGCCGATCCCTGCTCCATCTGTGATGGAATCCCCAAAGTATTCAAGCCGGATAGGTCCGGCCGCAGGCGGGGCAAGGAAGCTTCCGCCGTTAGGAAGAGCAAAATGATGAAATGCGATATTTCCGGTCAAAATCCCCGTTCGCTTGTGGATTTCCAAAGTGTGCTCACCATCCGGGAGTCCCTGTTCGATTATGTATACATGAACCCCCTTCTTCAGATTAATCCAATTACGGGCGATCCCGTCCAATACGATTTCAACGTAATCCTGGCCGCCGGAATCCTCTGCTGTCATAGAGATGGCCGTACCCCGGAAGGCAAGATGAACAGCACTGTTAACCCATCCGCATTTCGGATTCCCCTTCTCAGTCAGATCAAATCTTCCCATCAGCCTGGTGTACTTGGTAAAGTCAAAATCCAAAGTAAATCCTCCCATCAATTTCTGCATAGACTACCCAATTCCCATCCGGCACAGGCAGCTATCACACCCTGCATAAAGGACCCTTCCGGAGTTCATAGCGCTTCCGGAAGGGTCCTTATTCAGTTAGCACATCTGATCTGGCACTCTATTGACCGTTCTTTCCTTGAACCGGAGTAAGCCCTAGCTTCGGATTCGCCAGGTCGAGTTTGTACATGACTTGATTGTAGTTATACCGTGGTGTTGCGACATGATTCGTAAACGTATTCGTAAAAGTCCCCTCGAAGTAGATCACCCGGCCGCCATCCTTATTGAAGTTTTTGTGCTGGGCAACGTTGTAAAAAGTATAATTATTGTGCGTTACGATCTTTTTGGCATGAGTCCACGGACCTTGAGGCGCCGGAGCTTCCGCGTACCAGATTTCTCCGAGCACCGATGTCTTTCCCTGCAGCTGCTGCCCGATCATCACGTAACGCTGCCGGTAATCGTTCCATTCGACGGAGCTTGAGGAGATTTGAACCTCTTCGCCGGTATCAGCATCTTTCAATTGATAATAATGCAAGTCGGCCGCTTGAATCACGCCTAAACGGATCAGTTCCTTCTCTTGATCCTGCTTAAGCGGTGGAGTATTCTTTTTCCAACCCCATACAAGCTGGCCGTTTGTGTCGCGTTCCAATGACGTTTGAGCTCCGTTGTACGTCGTTCCCGGAGTTAAAGCTGTAAACGATTCATATTGAGTATAGTCGATGATGGCGTCATAGCTTGCGGAAACGCGTAAATTCGGCATCCGGTGTTCGGTAAAGAGCCAATAGCCCGCCCCGTTCTCTTCATAATAGGTCGCCTGCCCGCCCGGATGGCGCCAATCGTCTTTGGAAGGGAACTGGACGACTTGCTCGAACTCCTTAATATTGTCATTAAAGGCAAGAATGCCGAAGGCGCTGAGTCCGGGATTATGGGTACTGTATCCGGCGAGCAGGCGCTCATGTCCGGCACTGTCCTTGGCGGTCATCAAACCGAACACCCAAGCTATTCCGGCGCCGTCAGGCAGCTGCGGCACCAAGCTTTTGACGAAACCGTCCTCTTTTGTGAAATAGTCCAGATTCACGCCGGCGTCCGGATCCAATCCGCCGTTTTGCGGCATCTGAGAAGTTGCTCCCGTCACCCGGAAGTTCCCCAGCGGATACGCCGGTCTGTCGGTATCACCCCAGAACCAATACAGCTTATCTTTGTACGTGATCGTCTGCACGGAATCCTGTCCCATGACCAGACCGTTTATCAGCGGCTCCTGAATCGGCGCACCCAAACCAAGGAGCATACTGTCGCGATAAATGCCTTGGCCCGTAATCCGGTACAGCCGTTCAGCGATGTTGACCCGGTTCATCTCGATTGTAATCATCCCCCCGGGCATAATCTGTACAGCCTGCCCACGATTGCCAAACATATCGGCGGGGATATCATAACCGTGGCTCGACAGATGGAAGAAGACCGGCTGATCCATCAATCCGGGTTCGCTGAACGCCACTACACCAGCACTATCCGTGTAATACAGAATGTTGTTCGTCGTCTTCAGCTCAACAAGAGGAATGCCCCGGCCCGTCTCGGCATCCACGACCTTGATCTTGAACGGCTCCTGAACCCCTTTCTTTGCGCTGCTCAGATTCTGCCCGGCGCCGCTTTCCGCCGCCTGCGCTGCAAACGCGCCGCCCGGCGCCGTCATAATCATCAGCACAAGGCAAATCCATATTCCCGCACTTTTCCACTGTTTCATTTTCATTTTGTTGACCTCCAGGCCTTAGTAGATTTGATAGAATGAAATCGTTGCGCTGCAAAACGCCATCTGTTCAAACCACTGATGTGTACTCTCTCCCACAAGCCACCCCCTGCTTATTCATATCGCTCCTTGCGGAGCGCCAATCGAATGGTCTTCACCTCGAATGGACGGAATTGGAGCCTTAGATCTCCGCCTTCTTGCGGCACTTCTGCAATCTTCTCCTCCAGCATATTTGCGTCACTAACCGCCGCAACAGACAGCCCGATGTGAAGTTTGCAGACGACCGAGGCCCCTTTACTCTCGTACAGACGCACAACCCACTCGCCCGATCCGTCTTCGGCAAGCTTGACCGTCTCCGCAATCACATTGGCTTGATCGATGCAGAGTAAGGACTGTGCCCCACCCCCTCCTCCAGGCACAAGGCTGACAGGATAGTTAAGCTCATAAGCTTCGCGCACGACAGGACTGTCGAGAAATGCGCCGTTCCAGAATGTAAATCCATAAGTAAAATGATGCACCCCTTGATCGGACGTTTCATCCGGCCAAGTCGGAGCCCGAAGCAGCGTTAGGCTCATCATGTTATCGTTGACGGAGATGCCGTATTTGCAGTCGTTCAGCAATGCGAAGCCGCGGTTTGCCTCTGCAAGAGCGGACCACTTATGCTGAACCACTTCGTAACGATCCGCATCATGCGGCCGCGAAGCATGATTCGGCCTCTTGACGTGACCGAACTGAATTTCCTGCAGGGACTCGTTCGTATGAATGCGAACCGGAAAATCGACTTTCAGCAGCTTATTCTTCTCGCGCCACTGAATCGTTGTATGGAATTCCACCCGGCGGCTGCCCGCACACAAGCGGATATCCTGAATCATGGTCGAGTGATTTACTTCCCGCTCAACCCGAAGATTCGCGAAGAGCGGCCCATTCGCAGTAACGGATACCCGGGCGTTTGCGTTCAGCTCAATGGGCGCCAAGCGGTAGCGCCGGTCAATCTCCCAGGCATCGAAATCCGAGTTTTGATCCCGGTACATCCGCATGACATTGCAGCAGTCTGCTGCCCATTCCGTGCCGGTCTCCTTATCGAAAATCCGTGTGATCTCACCCTTTTCGTTAATTCCAAGCGCAATCCATTCATTCTCCATATGCGATTCACTTGCAGAGACTGTCGACAGAACAGGAACGACCGGCACTTCCAGTTCAGTCTTGTACGTCGACCAGCCCATGGAAGGAGCCTCCAGCCGGGCGTAGCTAACACCTTCGTGCAATTGCACCGGCAGAACTGCTCCATTCACATTCGTAATCCCGTGAACGCCACTAGGTAATGCTACCAGTTCCCGTCTTATCCAGGACAACGAGTTAAATACGGTAACACTGGAGGACTCGCCGTCCGTGATTGCATCTCTTGCTTCGGAAGCCATGTCGTACACGTTCTTATTCAATTCCATCAGTTCAAGCTGCGCCTCTTCATGGACGCGGTGGATAGATGAGCCCGGCAGAATATCGTGGAATTGGTGCAGCAGCAAAACCTTCCATAGACGGTCCAGCTCCCCGTAAGGATAGGTCCGGTTATTTAAATGCTCCGCTGCAGCCCCCCATAACTCCGCCTCACGGAAGCCAATTTCCGCCTTCCGGTTCAGCTTTTTGATGACCGCTTGTGTTGTATAAGTCCCGCGGTGAGCGGGATAATAGAGCTCTCCTACGTACTTGACATCAGGAATGCCCTTTTCGGTCTGATCCCGGAAAAATTCGATTGGCGAGCCGTGCTTCGTCTTCGGGACGCCCTCCAAATTGCCGAGCCTGCGCATAAACTCAAGATCGTCCCGGTTGGAGCCTCCGCCACCGTCACCATGTCCGAACTGCGTGAGCCGCGTAGAAATCCCATCAAGCTGGACGCGGTCTTTCCACTGATGGATTAAGAACGACGGACTGATCCGAATCGGGTAGTAGTCTCCATAGTTGAGCAGATGCGACAAGATTTGCGAACCGTCGATCCCTTCCCACAGAAACGTATTATGCGGGAACGGATCAGCTACATTATCATAAGTACCGAACAATTTAACGGAACCGAAATACTTTATCCCGCAACCCTTCATGATTTGCGGCAGGTTCCCGGAATAGCCGAACACGTCAGGCAGCCACAGCATTTCGTTGTCTACACCGAATTCTTCCTTGAAGAAGCGCTTGCCGTGCATCGCCTGGCGGATCAGGCTTTCGCCGCTAGGGAGGTTCGTATCGGGCTCTATCCACATGGAGCCTTCGGGAATGATTCTGCCTTCCTTCACCGCTTGTTTGATGCGCGTATACAGCTCAGGATACAGCGTCTTGACCAACTGGAATAAATAAGGCTGGCTCTGCGTGTACGTATATTCCGGATATTCGTCCATGAGTGCAAGCTGATTGGACATGGTCCGCGCAATCTTACGCTTCGTCTCCTCAATCGGCCACAGCCAGGCCACATCCAGGTGGGACTGTCCCATAAGGTACAGGGTAGGCGCCGTTGAACCGTTCACACAGGATAAAAGCGGTTTCATAATCTCCCTGCACTCTTTTACGTTCTCTCCCAGCAATTCCTGACGCAGGGTCAGGTCGACCGTCGCAAATACCTGAGTCAGACAACGATCAATCTCCGCAACGCGGAGAGATTTGACATCGAGATGATTGCGAAGATCGTACAGGCATTCCAAATCAATAAAAAACTGGTACACTTCTTCTTCAAAAATACAGAGTTGCGACTCTCCGAACATCGGCTGAGAATCAGAATGGCCGGCGTACGCCTCTGCGACAATCTCGAATTGCTCGCCGCTTTTCGCCGAACGGGTTAAGGTTACGTAATGATGGTTAAGGTCCTTTGCACCACTCACGACGCCGTCAACATACACGGTCGCTTCGGATCCAAAATCAAGCATAGCCACCAGCCGTTTGCCTTCGGTCTCCTTAGGGACGATGATTGTGGAGCGGAACCAGCCGTACCCCCAATTCTCTCCCCACTGTTGTCCCCTGGTTATGCTCTGGAACGGTTGTTCATCCATTTCATGAATGAACAGCTGTTCCTTTGTCGTAAAACCTGAAAACTCCATTGGAGAAACCTTTGTAATCATAAATTGATTTCTTTTATTCAGAAGCTTTTCGACATGGAATAAAATCTCTTTTTTCTCGTTCAAAGCTCTTCTCACATCCTATGGTTTCGTTATCTTACATCCTATCGCTTTGCGATATATTGCCGCCCCGAAGCAATCAGCAACGGAGGGACAATCTCTATTAGTTTGCTGTTACTCTTTGCGCAGCATCGTTATAAATTTTCAGCGCTTCATCAATGGCGCCCATTTTTTGGACCTTATCAATGAATACCTGCCAATCATCGAAGCTGCTCTTGCCTGCCACGAATTTGGCCTGTTCTTCCGTAACAAACGTTTTTACCGGGTTCATAATCTCCGAGATCCGCTGGTTTTCATCGCCTGTGAGTTGAATCGAAGGTTCGCTCAGCCAGGAAGGAACATATTCGTTCTCAGGCATGGGTAAGCTCGTCAGGAATTGTGACTTCTCAATCGGCACCTCTTCATATTTGCCGTTAAATAGGGTATAGTCTGTCGCGGCAAAATCTACAAACGCTCTTGCGTCACTAACCATCTGCAGGCCAGGGTTATGATTCCGGCTTGCCCGCATGCCGTATTTATCGCCTTCCAGCCACGGATCCTTGGCATTTTTCAACGAGTCCACAAAGGTCGGAATACCATTCTCCCCAATCGTATAGGTCGTGCCCTCAATCCCCCAGGTGATGAGTCTGATCATTTCATCCGAATATTGATAATCAATGAATTTGATCAATTCTTCGGGGTTTTTCACTTTTGAACTTAGACCGTAAGCTGCCCAGCCCAAATCAGGAGTATTGCCATTCACCACTTCCTGCCAGGCTTTCCCGTATTTCGGATTGTCAGGATACAGGGAAACTGCAAAAATCTTGCCATCGTTGGCCGTTCTTGTGTACTCGGCCGGAGTGGTAAACCACTGCGTCAGCCACATAAGGTTGTCGCCATTCAGCGCTTTTCTTTTCAGCGTATCATCTGTATCAATCGTATACTCCGGATCTAACAGCTTATCCGCATACAGCTTATTTGCAAATTGGAGTGCATCTTTAAACCCTTCTTCCAGAACCCCATATACATATTTCTCGCCGTTCCAGAAGATTTCGTCCTTGATATGGTTCGCAGAGAACAGCGATCTCAGGCTGTTCCATTTGGTTGCGACGGGATATTTGTCGGGATAGAGTTTTTTAAGGCTTTTGGCAGCCTCATAAAATTCATCAAGTGTTACCGGAATTTCGATATCATTCGCTTTGAACACGTCATAGCGGTAAGAGGACGTATTCTGAATGAGCATGCCGCGATCCTCGGGGAACCTTGGAGTGGAAGTTTCCATAAAGGTATACATCTCGCCGTCCGGATTCGTTACCCGCTTCATTCCATTTTTCACCTTGCTAATGTAGTTCATATAATTCGGCATTAAATCTTTATATTGGGCTAATTCGAGAAGCTGGCCCTGACCGGCCATTTCACTTGTATCATAAAATAACGGCGTCACGAAGAAGTCCGTCAGATCGTCGCTTGCAATCATGAGTTTGACCTTCTCGTCATACTCGGAAGACGGAATATAGTTATATTCAATTTCCACCTTTTTACCCATGTATGCTTCCATGCGTTTGTGCCATTCCTTGCCTACGAGACTATTCGGATTATCCACGCCATACGTAGGCAGAGTCACCGAAAAGCGCATCACTTCCTGATTCTCTCCATTGGCGGCAGAATTCTTGGAATCATTCGAACATCCTGAAAAAATCATCAGTGCGGCCAACCCGAGGACAAGTATTTTCGCCAGCTTGTTCATTTCATTTCCCCCTAATTTGTACGATAAACCGTTTTTTCAAATCTCATCATTAACAATGAACCGTCCGGGCACTCCCCACTTTATACCGGCACATCCGCAGTTCAGCCTTTGACGGAGCCTACGAATAATCCCTTGGTGAAATGCTTCTGAAAGAAGGGATAGATGCACATAATCGGAAACATGGTAATAATAATGACGCTCATTCGTACCGCCTTCGGATCAAGCGTTTCTCCCGGGGCATTGACAGCAACAGCACCGCCTCCTACCCGCCCTTGAATCGCAGTCGTATCCAAAGTGAACAGATAGTTTCTTAACACCATCTGCAAAGGGTACTTATCCTGATCCCGCAAGTAAATCAAAGCTTCGAACCAGCTGTTCCAGCTTCCGACCAGACCGAACAGAGCAAAGGTCGCAAAAAGCGCTTTCGACAACGGCAGTATGATTTTGAATAGGACCACTAAATCATTCGCCCCGTCGATATAAGCGGAGTCCTTCAGCTCAGAAGGAATATTAAGAAAGAAGGTACGAAATAAAAATACATTATAAGCGCTAATTGCGCCCGGGAGAATCATGACCCATACCGTGTCTAACAGGTTCAGACTGCGCATAAGCAGATAGGTCGGAATTAAACCGCCACCGAAAAACATCGTTATCATAAGGAAGAAGGTTAAAAATTTCTTACCCGCAAATCCAGGGATCGTGAGCGGATACGCCATCATTGCCGTAAAAAGCAGCATAATGCCCGTTGAGCCTGTCGCATAAATAATCGAGTTCAGATACCCTTTAAAAATGTATGGATCATGAAATACCGTCGTGTACGCTTCCAGATTAAATCCCTTAGGCCAAATCGTTACGCTCCCGGAAGAGATGTAACTTGCGCCGCTAAGCGATGTCGCGACAATGTGCAGAATCGGATACAGCACAACAACCAGGATTAACAGCATGATCACAACGTTTATTGCATCGAAAGCTCTGGAACCTAAGCTAACCCTTTTCAACTTCTCACCACCTAGAACAAACTTGTCTCTGATACTTTCCGGCTAATCCAATTGGTCAAGTAAAGAATAATAAAGGAAATAAGCGACATGAACATTCCGATTGCTGTTGTGTACTCGTATTGCGCACCCAGTATACCTTGACGATAAACATAGGACCCAATGACATCCGCTACTTCGTAAGTCTCAGGTGAATAGAGCAGAATGATCTTCTGAAAATCATTTCCAAGAACTCCCCCTACGGCGAAAATCAGCAATATAATTGTGGTCGGCTTGAGCGAAGGCCATGTAATGTGCACAACCTTCTTCCATCGCCCTGCGCCGTCTACTTCAGCCACATCATAAAGCGTTGGATCTATTCCGCTTAATGCGGCAAGGTAGATGATCGTGCCGAACCCGACGCCTTGCCATATACCGGAAGAGATGAAGATGGACCGGAAAAAATCCGACTCCAGAAGAAACATAACCGGTTCTCCGCCGAAAAAGGCGACAATATTGTTAAACAAGCCATCCCTTGCCGTAAATTCCTTAAGCATCCCCGCAACAATGACGACCGAAATGAAGTGCGGGAAGTAAGATACCGTCTGAACAATTTTCTTAAATCTTTTGTTCCTCAGTTCATTGAACAGCAGTGCCAATATAATCGGCGCCGGAAATGACCAGAATAAAGTATACAAACCGAGAAGCAATGTGTTTTTCAAAACCCTAAACGCCATGGGATCATTAAAAAAAGAAATAAAATACTTGAATCCCACCCACTCGCTTCCCCATATCCCCTTGGAAGCGTTAAAATCCTTGAAAGCGATTAAAATTCCGTACATCGGAAAATAGTGAAAAACCAACAGCGTCAGGAAGCCGGGAAGCACCATAAGGTAGAGATAGCGGTGCCTGATAATTCTGGCTATGAACCTGTTATTACTTGTCTTCACAGAAACACCTCCTGACTGCCAACATGTTGTAGTCTGATACGGCTGGTACTAGGCTCACAGGCGCGTGAACTCCGCGATTCAGCCGATTGCAAGCGCATTCATTTTCACCTCCAGATTGGATCCCAACGTCGTCGAAACCGAGTTGCTTCTGCTTTCCGTGTTATACAGATTAGTCCATCATGATGCCGAAAGTTATTATGCTAGGTAAAAAATAGCACATACCATTTACTGCGTCAATATATAAAATTCAAACACAAATTAGATTTATTTCGTATACTATTTATGAATTTTCCCGAATTGGCGGTATCGATGGGGCGTCAGGTTGTGCCTCCGCTTAAACAAGTCATAGAAGTAGCTAACATTCTCAAGTCCGATCTCCAAACTGATATCCACGATTTCCATATCCGTGTTCAGCAGCAAATTCTCGGCGTAGGAAATCCTTAATTCATTGATATACTGGGTCGGAGACATTCCAAGATGCTCTCTGAACATTCTGCATACGTAGGCATGCGATTTACCTGACAGTTGGACAAGCGCGGCCGCTCCCCGCGTAAATTGTTCTTTCTTTTGCACCTCTCTGCATAGAGCCTTTAACCATTCCGGCTGTCCTGCCGGTTCGAACGGCTCCGCTTCGGCCTTGATGTAGCGGGAGAACAGATCGGTCAAGATGGCTCTTACCTCTGCTTTGATAGCCAGCTTCTTCTCCTGCGGGATCAGACTGAGCTGCTCCAGCCGATACCGCACATATTCTTTCTCCGTTTTGGACAACAAAGTCGACGGCGGCATGGCCGGCTCAAGAAGCCTTCCACTGGGGAATCCCTCTCCCAAGAAAGCAATCAGGTCATCCAGGACCTCCCGGTTGAACGACAAATTGATGAACTGGCAATCGCTATCTGTTGTCTGCTCATAGCAATGCACATCCCGGTCCCGTATGAACACGAGAGTATTTTCCTGCAACAACTGACGGTTGCTGTTAATGACATGCACAACTTTTCCCTTCAGAATAAGAAACAATTCAAAAAAGTCATGACTATGCATGCCGATCGTATCGCGCACCGAAGCAATCAGCCGGTAATGGGCCTGAATCTCAGAATCAATGCCGTCCGCCGCGAGAAGCTTCAACATTGGCTATATTCCTCCTTGTTCGTATATGTACATTGATAAAGACAAGTCTTGCAATGTCAAACCACCATAATGTATTCAAAATTGGAGCAAGAATTGGGACATAGCTATCCATTAGGATAGAATTGTTATTGAAGCCTGAAAGGAGATTGCCACAAATGAACTTATTGCAACTGCGTCAGCAATTTGAAGCAAACAAACGCATTTATGAAAGCGCCAAGCTTGTTTTCCACGGAGTCGAAGACTTCGATGTCTACAATCCTACGATCCCGTTTGAATGGAACGGCAAGCGCTACATTTATGGACGCCTGGAAAAACGCCATGAGTGGGCAAGGTCTTGGGTTCGCCTGTTCGAGCAGAGCGGTCCGGATGAGTGGACAGGCGTGCCGGACACAATGATTTATCAGCTTGAAGACCCTTATATTAGCATGATCGGTAAGCAGCTCGTATTGGGCGGTACGCATGTCCGTTACAAACAGGGGCAGCTTGATACTTTCTACGGTTACTTCTACAAAGGCCGTGATATTCATGATCTCTTCTACTTCACGACCGGTCCGGATTATATGAAAGACATTCGGCTCGTAGAGCTTCAGGATGGCAGGATCGGCGTCTTCTCACGACCACGCGGAGAAGGAGTACGCAAGGAATTCGGAAGTGAATCTTTAGTTGGATTCACAGTCATCAACAGCCTCGACGACCTGTCTCCGGAGGTTATCGAGAACGCCCCTAATATCCGAGGCCTGTTCCATGAGGATGAGTGGGGGGGCTGCAACCAGGCCTACTTGCTTGAGAACGGGAAGATCGGCGTCATTGGCCATATCTGTTATGCTCAAGGAGATATATCGACCTATATGAACATGGCCTTCGTATTGGACCCGCAGACGAATCAATTCTCAGAGTTGAAAATCATCGGCACGCGTCCTTGTTATCCAGAGGGTCCCGCCAAGAAACCGCATCTGACGGACTGCACATTCACCGCCGGCATCGAAATGTGTCCCGATGGCAAGGTCAATCTGTACAGCGGCATCGGCGATTGCGAAGTTGGTCGTATTGTCATCGACTACCCGTTCGAGAAGGAAGGTGCCATTGTTACTATTTAAATGAAATTCTCAAGCGTCGAGCTGCTGGATTTGCCAGCGGCTCTTTTTGTTGTCCGTTGACGGCGTAGCGGACTGCAGTAAAGCTATTATGTTAAGTTAATGAAATAGCATACTTTATTTGACCCCATAGTAATACAGACCTGCACAAAATTCAAATTTTTTATGTTATTAGGTCCCATTATTACTTAATTTCCGAGAATATCCTGCTTATTTGATAAAAATCCATTTAAAACACACTCCAAGTACGTATACTTTTTAAAACGATATACGCTATAATTGAGGAAATGTCGATATGAGGTGAACTTACTTGAGCAAGAAGGATTTGACTCTGACAAAGTACCAGATGGTTAAAGACTATGTCTTATCCCAGATTGAGAATCAGGAATTTACAGAGGAAGATCGAATTCCTAGCGAGTCGGAATTTTCCAAGCTGCTGGATGTCAGCACTATCACTGTGCGCAAAGCACTGTCAGAGCTGGTGAACGAGGGCGTGATCTACCGTATCAGGGGTAAGGGGAGCTTCGTCGCCAGTCAAGCGGCCGTCCCGGAAAAGACCTCGAATCTGGTCGCTTTCGTCATTTCCGGCGTCGAACTGTACGATAGTTCGTATATGCAGATCATGAGGGGCATCCAGTCCTTTCTGGGCAAACATGGCTGCAAGCTGATCATTGAATTCGTGGAAAATGACTTCGAACAGGAACGCGAGCTCGTTCTGGGGCTGATTCAAACGGAACTAAGAGGATTACTCATCTATTCCTCTGATCCCGAAGCTGCAAAGGGCTATCTCGGGGAAATTCGAAAAAAAGCGATTCCATTCGTTATGCTTGATCGTTCGCCCTCCGGCTATCCAGTCAACGTCGTCACTTGTAATAACCACGACGGTGCTTATGAAGCAGTAGAATACTTGATACAGCAAGGCCATCAACGAATCGGATTTGCGGCTTACGACTATCATCTGAGTCCGGAGATTGACAGATATAACGGTTATCGCAATGCCATGTTGAATGCGTCCATTCCAATCTCCGAGTCTCTCTTGTTCCTGGATAAGGAAATGGATCACGCTGTGCTTGCACACCTGATTCAAAGCGGGGAGCTGACCGCACTTTTCTGCGCGAACGATAAGCGGGCCCTTGAGGTAATAGAACGGCTGACCGCACTTGATATCCGTATCCCTGAACAAGTATCCCTAATCGGCTTTGACGATTTCGAGAGCTCCAAGTTCGCCAAGGTCGCCTTGAGCACAGTGAAGCAATATTTCGACGTCCTTGGCTATGAGAGTGCCAAGCTGCTGTTCGAAATTACCGAAGGCTCATCCTACGGCAATAAGAAAGTCATGTTGCCTACAAGCTTGGTTATACGTGAGACAACTAAGCGATTCCAAGGTTAATGCAATACAAATATAGCAGCAATGCCAGATCTGGACGGTACTGGTGGAGACAACAGCTACTGTCATGCCTGGAGCTGCCCACCGACCTACTTATTATTAGAGAATCAAGTAGGCCCATGCGCAATTGCATGGGCCTCTCACAGACTTGTACGTGCGGGTCATCGCATACGGCTCCTACGTGCTAGAAGAATTAATAAACATAATACTGATCATTCCACTGTTACAGGAGAAGATACAGATATTTTTGTTTCTGACCCATTATCTTTTTCTACATAAAATTCAACATAGGCTCTATAAGTTGTACCCGCAGAACCATAGTAGAACGTATCGTAGATATAACTGATAGCATCATATTTATAATTATCACTAATCAAGACTTCCACAGGCACCCAATAACCGTTACTTTTTTTTTGGATCGATAACTCCTTAATCCCTAACTTGTCAACAACACCTGTAGCTCCCACGTAGGATTCAACCCTTAACTTTCCGTTTCCATCCGCAAAAACGTTAATACTTGAGGATCGAATGTATGGACTTGCTCGAAGCACTTGATCATCCCCGGCTGCAAAAGCCGTAGAATAAAAGGATAACAATAGAATCATAACCATCGATAACGATACATACTTCCGCAACACACTCATCAGTCTTGACCTCCATTTGTAGGTATAGATTCAATCATCTTCTTCATTTCCTCTACGGAAATTCTGCCATTGATATTGATTACTAAATTGGTATTTGCCCAAACAACTTGTGTTTGCTCCAAGTTATGAAAAATGTAATATTTGATGCCGTTTTGATCGAAGGTTATTACGGGCGTTTCATCCTTTTCGAAAGAAGTCCCTCCTTCAACTACATATCCTTGTTTATACAACAAATAATCAATAATAAGAATGTCATCCGCTTGTTCAGAGGAATAATACAACATGATTCTAGTATTTGTTGTTCGTTCAAATTTCTCTGCATACTTAAAATGGAAACCCTCTGGTAACCACTCCGGCAAAAGTGGCCTGGATTCCACATTTTCAAAAGCTTTATCAATGCTCTCATAGGTTTGATCGTTTGCCGCATTATCGGTTGGCCGCAGGTTTGTTTCTGCCATAAAATCGAAAGTTTCTTCTCCCCAACTGGCAACTATCTTGAAAAAGTTTAACCCGAATGCATTGGCTACAATGGAGGAGAAGCAAAAAAACAATAAGAAAACGGCTGAAACTCTAATTATTAATTTTTTCACAACAGTTCTATGTTTAGCCAATTTCCAGGTCCTGTATTGGTTTTCAATATTCCTCTGCATTGCTTGCGCCTTTTCATCTGAAAGCGGCACTGTGTCTTCCTCAAGTAAATCAAGGGTCTGAACACATTCTTTTAGCAAATCGGTATCCATCGTCTCCGCATCAGCCATCGAAGCCTCATGCAAAATCCGATAGAATTTATCTTTAGCAGCAGCATCACTACTCCTTTCTTGCAGAATTTCCTTAAAGATCCTTTGATCCTCTTTCCGATTATTCATAGCTATTACTCTCCCCATTATGTACATTACATTCGTCCGTTGAGATCACAATGTATTTCATAAAAAATTTATGTGGACGACTTAGACTTAAATGTAACTCGTTAACACTGTTATACAGACAAATTAAAATAACTACATCTCCTTAAAGTAATCACGTATATTATTTGTTATTTTTTTCTTGACCCGATAGATTCTTGTGGTTACGGCAGTATTGGAAATATGGTATTTGTCGACCAATTCTTGTACTGGTAATTGATTTCTAAAATAATCGTTATACAATTGATATTCACTTTCATTAAGACCACTCAAAACTTTTTCACTCAATTCATCTATTTCATATGTATCTTCCAGGCATGCTGCAAGTTCATCATCATCACTAAAGAATTGCATTCTGTCATCTAATACGATCTCATGCCGCCTCTTTATGTACATACTGCGATAGCTATTTCTGACCAAGTTCCTCGCGGTAACATAGAGCCATCCTTCAACGTTAGGATGGTTTTGCAATCTCTCAATCTGCTTCCGGGCTTCAAGGAAAGTATTTTGGGTGCATTCTTCTACAATGTCACTCAGTTGTAATTGCCCTTTGGTTAAACGAGTGCAATAGCCATAGATATTTTTGAAATATTTTACACAAAGTTCTTCGTAAAAATCATCTTGCTGCTTACCTTTTCTTCCCCACAAATGCTGCTCTCTCCCTTCATACCCTTATCGGAAGAACCAAAGGAGGATTACTTACAAGATGCGTCTCCCAATATCATTGTAAATTCTTATATATTTTCCCTTATTATATAATAGTTTACTGGCAGCATCCAGAATGTTACAAAAAATACATAGGTGAAGAGTAATGTCATGGGTATACCCTACTAAGAAAAACCTTATAAATGAAAATAGTTAAGAGAAACATGTGATTCAAGCTAATGAATGTAATGTTCTATATGAGAAGGAGGGAAAGAGATGCTTCATTTGAGACCACCTTAAACAGCTGCTTAGACACCAGAGGTTTCACGAGATACTTTGTTACAATATTCACAAAATTATAAAAGGAGGATTTCATATGTTTAAGAAGCTTGTCAGCTTTTCGTTTATGATTTCGGCCATGTTATTACTTACTCAAGGGGCCTTTGCAGCTGAAACTATTTATAGCAGTGAAAACTCCCAACAACAAGTGCAAGCAGAAAATAGGGAAGTACTAGCCGGGTTAGAACCAAGCTCAACCGCCAGAAGCTCTACTTATACAGTCACTGCGGATGGGGTTCGGCTCAGAAGCACTCCTTCACTGTCTGGAAAGGTTCTCGGGTTGCTCTATAACGGCGATCTTGTAAACGCTCAAACGGGGGGAACAGACGTGACAGCAGACGGTTATGTTTGGAAAAATGTATACAGCTACAACCATGGCGTCTGGGGTTGGATTGTAGTCGATTACATTGAAGAATCAGGCTAAATCTTTATACTAAAAATCAATCGCAATGGCGAAACGTAGCCCATTGCGATTGATCTATTTTTGTTCCTATAATTTTCGCACTCTTAAGCAGTTGAAAATGCTTTGTAATAGACAAATGGAAGCTAACTGCCGGTTTCGCTCCGATCCAGACGGTATTGCTTCTGATCCTCCTTATTCACGTAGAAGATCGATTGCCCCTCGCAATAGAAGCTCAGTACAGGCATATCTGTTAGCTTGTGGAGGTCAGAATCTCGCAAATCCAGGGCATAGAGCTTTTGCTGGTCCTTCCGATTTAAAAAAAGCAGCTCGGTATCGGTCAAGACAAAGGCCTGTGTAATAAGGTCGGGGACTACCGTCTCGGAATCCGTCTTCGTGTCATGTTGGACGACCTGGGATTTTCCATCGACATAATAAATCATGCGGCCGTCAAACGCTACGCTTCTCATGACCGGAGCCCGAAGAACAACCTGCATATCCCCGGTCAGCCGATTGACTCGCCGAATTTCATCTTGGCCGATGAAGTACAAGCTATGCTCATCCAGAAAGAAAGCACTCATGCTCTTAAAAAAATTCACATCTTGAGCATTCGCCTTCGCCAGACCCAATAGAGGACTTTTGTTCATACTCAGCTTCTTTTCGAAGACAACCCGTTCACGAAAAGTCGTTGTATCCACCTCAATCACGGAAAATCGATTCACATTCTCCCTGAACCCTGCTTTGTCCGAATCATATTTTATGTAGTAGACATGTGTGCCTTTTCCAAATAACGCATTCTCCACTCGGGTTAAGGAGGGCATAGGGTTGCGGATAAAGTTGTGCTTTTCACCAGTTTGTTTATCCTCAAAAACAATGCGAATATTCTTCAGATCTGTTTCGTCTACGAAAAAGCGATAATGCTCGTTTTCATAGGATTGCTTGGAGGAATAATTAAAGATAACCCTTGTTCCCGTATTGTCACGAGAGGAACAGCCGGCAAGCGCGGACAATGCCATACATAAAGTGAGCATCAAGCTGGCCGCTCTTATTCCCCGCTTTCGCTTCCCTGTGCTCCACATATTAGTACGCCGTTTCAAAATCACAACCAGTACACCGAGGCAGAGAATGAGCGTAACCGCAAATACGACGCTCCACACAGCAAGAGAGACTTCCCGAAAGACCACATCCAACTGATTATTCAGTGGATTACGCTCGTACTCTGTGCCACGCAGATACCCGGTGGATACCAGAAACCCCAGGGACCCTGGCAAAAAGTATTTCGTCGATTCCAGACTTAGTCCATAGTAGGGAAGCAGAATCACCGCCGTACAGGAAAACAAGGCAACCGCATATTTTTTCAGGCACACCGAAACCAACAAAATCAGCGTGGCAAAACACAAGCTGCCGAACAGCTTGCCCGCCGTTACCCACAAAAAAGCTTCAAACAGGGTGCAATCCCGGGTGGACGTCGCGAAGTAAGACAGGCTTTGCAGTGGGTAACCTCCGTTACCCAGCCCGTATTGAATCTGATAGAAGATATACTGCAAGCCTGTGGACAGCAGGCAAAGCACAGCAACCGTTGATAACGCTAGTCCAATCTTGCAGACCGCATGGTACCGGGTCCCCTTGCGAACCGTAAGGAGGAGGGCATCCATCCGGCTCTCATATTCGAAGCAAAACACCGGTGTTACCAGAAGCAGCAACAGTAATACCCACAATAAATCCAGGCTGTCATGGGCGAGCAGTCCGTTCCAGCCATTCGTGTATAGAAAATAACGATTGACCGGATGCTCACGGACATAGGTATATTGCTCATAGATCAGCTGAAAGCCCTTCTCGTTTTGCAGGAGCGCCTCCAGCGGGCCGGACGTGGACAGAAACGCTGCTTTCCCCATTTTCCCGTCATAGTAATCATCGGTCGCTTTTTGCAGAGCGACCTTGGCGTCGGATATCCGGGCGGCCTCCTCCGTAAAGAACTGTTCGGTTTCCTCTGTGTACGGTCCTTGCACTTGCTTCAGATAGGGCGAATAGAGCGAAGCGTTCATCTCCATGTCCGGGCTCTCGGGCTTATCCAGAACCAGCATAACCGCCGCACTCAAGACAAAATACAAAATGATGAATAACAAGCCTTTCTGCAGGAGGAACATTTTTTTCATCTCATACATCCAAGTTGACACGATTTCCATCCCCCTTGCGCAGTGCATTCTTTCTCATGAAAATTGCCAGGCCGCAAAGAAAGACAATCCCCAAGCTGGCTGCAATCAAGAGAGCGGCGATATAGCTGGGCAACGGGTAGCCCAATAGAGATACAAATTCCGCTCTCCGGAACAGCTCGCGATTAACAACCAGGACAAACGGATTGATAATTTTGAGCAGGATACGCCCGGAGCCCGCGAAGGCTTCTTGCTGGTACATGCAACCGAAAGAAATAAGCAAGCTGAGAATAAAAGGGAGCAACGCGTTACGAAACAAGGAAGAGATCAACAGGAACAACAGTCCAAGTACAAGCATGCCCGCCGTTTTCACCAGCGCAGATAACAAGGCGTATTGACCCAGGTTCATATTCAGCCCAGCGTGGATGAAATCCTCCAGAGCATACAATGGAGAAAAGGCTGCGTCCCACGAGTCAAAGAGGAGGGAAAAGGCGAAAAAATCAACCAGCCAAAACCAAAACGAGACACTGCATACAAACAGAGCCGAGGCCAAAAGTTTAGCCCAAACGGTTTTTACGCCTCCCGCTTTAGTGGTCAATAGCAACGTGTCCATCTCCGTTTCCTTCTCGGACAAAAATACGTTCAAGAGACCGTAGAGACAGATTAGCAATACCAGCAGAGCAGAGAAGTCGTACTGGACATAGTAGTTGTACATCTCCGTGTAGGCGAAGCTGGTGATCGACCGTCCTTGAAACAGTTCCGCAATGGCTGCATTCTTTCGAGAATCGTAATGATTGCCCAATGCTTCATAAAACGTTATGTTGTCCTTGGCGCTGGTCACTACACCCTCGGCATATGCCTTGTAGTCGTAGTCATATTTCATCGGATTCACAAAACAATAACGAAAAAAGTTCCAATCGGTATAGACATTGCTCAAACGTGTACCCGGAGGGCGATAGGTTGTGCTTGTCGTCAGCTCGGCGGTCTGGTTCGCCAGTGGCTGGTAAATAGCCATCAGCTTCCTGATCTTCTCATCCGTAATCGTTCCGCCGAAGTCGTGAAACTGCTCTGCATACAACGCCCCCCATCCCGGGTTCTCAAGCAGCGAATTACTCTCGTGCACACTATAAATTTTCCCGACATTCAACACTGTAAATAAAAGCAGCGCGGCGATAAGCGACCCTTTGCGAAAATGCTTGCGCCATTCATAGCCGATTAACGTTACCATTGCTCGCCCTCTCCGAAATAATACAGGAAGACATCCTCCAGATTGGCCTGCACATTCACGGCGCGGATATCCGGCTTTTCATCGTTTATGACCCGTAAATGAATCTCTTCCTGCTCCCGCAGCATATTACTGATTTTGAGCCGGTGCAGTTTCTCGTCCAGTGTGTCCTCCGACGCGGTTACCTTCCACACCTTTCCAGCCAGCCCGTCCACAAGCGCATGCGGCGTATCTTGCTTTAAAAGCCGCCCGTCCTTCAGCAAAATGACCTGGTTAGCGATGAATTCGATATCGGAAACGATGTGCGTGGCCAGCAGAACAATCCGTTTCTCCGAGAACTTGGTGATCAGATTGCGGAAACGGATGCGTTCCTGGGGATCGAGTCCTGCGGTCGGCTCATCAAGAATCAGAATAGCAGGATCATTGAGCATCGCTTGGGCAATGCCGACGCGCTGGCGCATCCCGCCGGATAAAGCGCCGATTTTTTTACCGGCGGCACCGGTTAAGTTGACAATCTCCAGCAGTTCCTTTGCCCGTTTCTCTCCTTGCGGTTTGGGGATCTCCTTCAGGACGGACATGTATTTCAGGAATTCCAACACTTCGAAATTTTTGTAAAATTGCGGAAACTGCGGCAAATAGCCGATTTGGGACAGGAAGTTCACACCGAGGCTTCGCGCATCCACATCATTGATCAGGATCTGACCTTTATCACTTTTCAAAATGCCGACAAAAATATTGATCAGTGTCGTCTTTCCCGCCCCGTTGGTCCCGAGCAGTCCATAAATCCCGTTATCCATCTCTGCCGAAAAGTCCTGTAAGGCAAACTTCCCCTTGTATTGCTTGGAAATCCCTTTAAATGTGACCTTCACAGGCTGATCACTCCCTTTAAAACCGCTTGGCCACGATTTTCGGTTTGATATCGAGCTGCCGTGCTCCCAGCAATACGATATAGGTTCTCTCATCATCGAAGACTTTTACAATCGGGTCGTTGGCCATATAACGGGCCTCTCCGCCGCTTGATAGGTGTTGCTCCGCTTGCAGCTTGCCGGTGCTGGTATCATACACCCGAATTTTCCAACCGGTTTTGCCCTTTTCCGCAAGTGTGGTGGCAAAAAAACGCCCCTTGTCTGACCCTGTTACAAATCCGCTCTCCCCTTTTTCGGTCAGTCTGAGAAAATTCCTTTTGCTCCCGGGAGTCCCCATGACAAGCAATCTTCCGGAGGGAATTGTAAAATCCTCTGCGAGAAGCAGCTTCTGGTCATATGCCGTCAACTCCTTGCAGGTGTAGTCGTCAAAGGTCAGATTTGCCAGGCCACTGCCATTCAGACTCACCGTTCCGCATGAATCGAAGGAAGTCTTGCCGGGTGCCACAGGGATTTCTAAACTCTGCGCCTTAAAAGCCAAAGTCTTGTCCTTATTGGTAAAACCAATTTGTTCAAAAGTAACGATACCTGAACGTTTTGCGATATCCTTTGCTTGCAAATCAATGACAGTTGTTTTTTTCTTAGTATTGAAGTTATACAAATAAAGTCCGTTATTTGTAGCATAGGCCGCTTGTGTTCCATCAGAAGAAATCGCAATGGCCTTCAAAAATGAAATATGCTCATTCTTATTAAGCAATGGACTAAAGTCAAACGTTGTTAGTTGCTTAAGCATCTGGTCATAAAACACAGCGCGGAACGCGACTTCGCCACCCGTTGTTAACCCTCCACTGCTACTATTGCCGGTAGTGATTTTCACACCGACTGCTACATATCCACGCTTGGTTGTCCACATCAATTGCTGATCGAAATCCATTCCAGCAGTCTCAGCTATTGCTCGTCCAGTTTGCAGGTCAACCAGTACCAATTGATCTGCCGATAAAAAAGCCTTATTCTCATCCGCGTAGTAGATGTTTCGGATATCCCCCTTTATTTGTCCGAATGACAAAGAGACAGGAGCCTGCACGGTGGATGAGCTCGATAAGGGCTGCTCCCCTGCCTTCCCCACACTATGGGTCGAGGCAACGGAGGTTGCATGATTGGAGCTGACGGTTTGACCCGTGATTATTTTGTCAGGTTCGGTACGGATGCATCCTGTTATCACAAATACGAGCAATAGCAGAAGAGCGCCGATTTGTTTTGATTTCATTCCCATCACTCCTTTCCCTTGTAGAGCAGTACGGATGCTGTTTTATCCAAAATGATCACATCATCAGGAAAATCATTCGCGTTAAGGGGGGCGGAAACGACATAGAACGTATTGAAATCCTCCAGTTTCTCCACTTCAATGTCGGCTTCAATTACCGATACATTGCCTTTGGTCAGCTTTGTCTCAAAAGAAACCTTCTTGGCACTAATGGCTTGGTGGTTGATATAGAATGTACTTCGATATTGTACACCGGGATGACCGAATAACTTGAAGGTTACATGTACTTTATCTTTTCCTTCGATTGAATAATTGTCCATACGCACGGCACCATCTATTTGGAGCTCGTTATAGACTTTTTTATCTAATGCATTGAGGTCTACCTTTTCGAATCCGCTGGCCTTTTCCAGTAATTCCTGGGTAATGGGCTCCGTGGTCTGACGAACGTCACTTAACACTTCTTCTTTCAGGATGGAGGGGTCATCCAGTGGCTTGGGATCCGTATTAAAACTAATGATTCCATCCAATTGCAATGTCGTTTGGTAACCTCCGTAAGAAGAAGTTTCTTTCATATCTGGAGTGAAGCCAGGATTATATACACTGATGATGTTGATTGAAAGCTGATCCCCTTTTTCCCCCGTGATTGGGGTGAATACAAAAGTAAATGGAGTATAGTGTTCATCATCATCCGGCACCTCAAAAATGTGCATATACTCATACGGAGTATCTGTTGAATTAAACTTGTAAGGCTGCGGCTGTCCATTGATAAAAATGAGAAATCCAACATTATTGGCTTTTCCAGAGGCGGCCACCTCATAATCTATTTTCATTTCCCCGCCATTGTACGCCATAGGAGCCCTCTGTCCTCTTTGATCCAGCTTTGGATTAGCAAACCTATGACTCATCCTGCCTAAAATCACTTGATTCTCTCCGTCTGTCTCAAATGGATTTTGGGATGGAGCACTTGCCTTTTGAGGCTCAGCACTAGGAGAGAGACTTGAATTCAAGGTTTGCGTCTTATCCGCAGAGCACCCAATAAGAACTAATGAAATGATAAGCATTAATGAAACAAGTCTACATCCCTTTCGTATATTCACATTTTCATCTCCTTTGTGTAATAATATATTTTCACTTTTTGCTTTCCCTGAGTTCGGGTAACATAGATGCAGAATCGGATTTTGATTTAACACCATCCCCAACACCCTCTCTTAAAACAGCTCCTGTCTCTTCTTTTTTCAACTCATTCACCGGGTGATCCTCTTTGATTGGAGACGAGGAAGGAACAGGCGATGCTACGGGTGAGGGAAGTGCTGAACCTTCTGGATCGCTCCCTTCCTGGTTGGATACAATCTCATTTGCTGCGGCTTGTATTGACGACGCTGGCAACGCTGTTTCAGGCTGTGCTGAATTCAGTTGCAAAACTACGCCTGTTCCAACGGCTGCTAAAGAAATTACGATGAGAAGGGAAAACCCCCATTTTTTACCACGGGTATCCATAATGGAATACACTCTTTTCTTTAAACTCAGTTTATTGTCAGAAAAGCTGGTGGAGAACGCGCTGCGTCCTATAGATTGATTCCTCACAACATTAATAATAGTCTCTACATATTGCTGCCGGTTGTTCATATCGGAGTGCATAACGACTGCTTCATCACAGGAAAGCTCACATTGAATAGCGATTTCCCGTGCCATCCGGTAGACGAACGGGTTAAACCAATGCAACGCAGCAGCTGTAAAAATGAGCAGCTTGTAGCCTAAATCCTTGCGTTTGAGGTGAATGAGCTCATGCTTCAGGATGAACCGCAAGGCTTGAATCGAGAGACGATTCGAAGGAAGCAAAATAACAGGATGAGCTAACCCCACCAGCATTGGACCCGAAATAGCGGGACAAATCTGCAAATCTACATGCCGGGTGACATTCAGTTCAACTTTTATCTGTTGCAACAATCGCAATGCCTGTCTGTCGTTGGAATTTTCATTCCAGCGTTTTATCAAACGCAACAGACGTCTGTGCCGGACCATATGCCAGGCGACGAATACGACAACTCCTGTCATCCAAACGCCAACAGCTACACTAAGCCAAGGGAATGCTGTTGCGGTAATCCCGGGAAAAGCTGCCGCTGTTAGCGGATTAATGCTGGAAGGACCGGTACTGCCCAGAGTAGGGAATAACGTATCCACAGAAATAATTGAGACGGGAAGATGGAAACGAAACGGAACAATAAAGCCGATAACAATGACCAGCCAGGCGTAATATCTTCCTTTTGCTGTAAATCTATTTTGCAAAAGAGGCGTAACCGCCATATAGATAGTCCCAATAACCGTCATAGAGACCGAACATTCGAGCAGAGTGATGAGAAAGCTATGCATTGTCACTCCCTCCTTTCCTTCGCCCACTTCAGCAGCTCATCCAGTTCCTTGTCACTCGGACGCTTCTCGTTATAAAGTGTGTTAACGAAGCTTAAAAATGAATCATCATGATATTGCTTCAAGAAATGCTCCGTCTCCAAAGCGAGATACACATCCTTATCGACCAAAGGGTAGTACGTGCGTTCTTTGCCTTCCTTCTCCGTACGTAAAAACCCTCGTTCCACCAGCCGCAGCATAAGGGAGATCACCGTTGGAGCTTTCCACTCGCGCTCTTTACCAAGCTGTTCCATTATCGTCGCTGTCGTAATAGGTGGTTCATTGGCCCAGGCCACCCGCATAATTTCAAACTCGGCCTCTGGAAGTTTCTTTATTTTCATGTAGCCTGCTCCTTTTTTGACAATTGTCTTTTTTCAATATTTTACAATCGTCAAAAATAGATGTCAATGAGTTTTTTACAATCGTCAAATATAAGTACAAATTACTTATGTACTACATAGAAAAAAGTTTATGCCCATGCAGATAGAGCGTATCTCCTCAGTTCTATTCTGCATGGCATAAACTTATTTCAAATAACCATCAATGATTAGAGATGTGTATATGTGAAAACAGCATCCGCACTATATGTGCTGCCGCCTTGCACCCCGTGTGTCCCATAAACAACATATACGTTCGACCCTAACGGTGACAAATATCCATTGTAGCTGGTCGCGCCTCTTGAACTATTGATCTGCGACTTCGTAATAACCGTAGTGCCGTTTACATTTTGTGCAGAGCCGGCGATTGTCAGGTAGGCTCTGTCACTGTTAGAACTTACCGAAGTCGAATAATTTGCAGTGGAGCCCGAAGCCGACAAGGTACCCTTCAGAGTACCATAGCCGTTTACATTTTTGGTGTCCGTATTTGCAAACGCAGTTACTGCAACCGCCAGAGATGCCACAATAATAGAAGTACTAGCAATTAATTTTTTGCCGAATTTCATAGAAATTCCTCCTTAGAATTGTTTTATTATTACTCTGAACTCTGATCCGCAACATATAAGCTAATCCTTTTGAGGTCCTCTTGATTGTCGATTCCTGGCAATCTTTCTCAATGAGGCGGCGACGGTATTCATCCTATACTTCCTGTTTCCACTAATCATCTCCTTTACATTGCAGATTACTATGAAAAGCTGGAGGATAAATAAATATGTAGAATCTATAGCTTTTCGCAGTTTCTCAAAAGCGGCCTCATATATACCATTACATTGGTAATAGGAAATCACACTAAATTCCAAAATTTTTTCAGAGAGAACAAATTCAGTCAAAAATTGTGCGGGAACTAGCGTCTTAGCTTTTGCTGCATCTATACGTATCTCATAGGTGCGGGGATGAAAGTCATCCTCCATCAGTTTAAAAGTTTCCTGGTTGGGCAGTGAAATTAAACGAGCCGATGTTATGCGTTGATTTTGTTTACGAGTGACGCCATAAAAAAATCCTCATTTGAGCTATCTGTTTTGTTAAGAACAGATAGCTCAGATGAGGACCTCTAGCAGGGAATCCTGTGCGGCTGTGGCAGCCCGTTTGAAGCACACAGAATTCGCTATTATTCTGGTTTGCGGAAATACCCGCTCATGAATACCTTTGGGCTAGCTTTTTCTTATGGGAGTGGAATATTTCCTCTAATGAAATATCATACTTGTTTGCGATAACAATAAGATTTCCAAGCACATCCCCAAGTTCTTCCGTTAATTGGCTTTTATTTTCTTCAAATGATCCTCTGCTCTCATCAGGCCGATCTCTGCCGATTTCCAGTGCCCGGATAGCTCTTGCAACCTCACCCGTTTCTTCGGCTAAAAAGCCAATACGAATGAATATATCCAAATCCGACCAGCCTCTGTCTTGATAATACTGTTTTACCCACTCTTGAAAATCAGTAATGTCCAATGATGACCCTCCAATATGTAAAATACAATTCATTCAATGCTTTTGTATGATGTACACGCCCGACACAAGTAAAACTACACCCACAATTCTATAAGGGTTGATTAGGTGAACATCATTTCCTAAAAGACCGAAATGGTCAAATAAAATGGCAAGAATGATTTGACCACAGATTACCAGGCTGAACATATTGGCAAATCCGATTTTAGGAGAAGCAAATATGGTTGTGAATATATAAAACGCACCAAATAGACCACCTGTTAACATCCACCAACGGACACCCTTAATCGTATTTTCACCCGACAATGTATAGGTACCGTTTGCTAAAGTATAGCAAAACACAAGAGCAAGACCCAATGCCCCTACAGCAAAACTAATGAAAGAGGAGAGAATTGGACTTCCGACTTTTGAGCGAAGCTGTCCATTTATTCCAACCTGTAAGGTTAGAGAAATCCCCGATAAAAATGAAAGCAGATAATACAGTAGTGACATATTTGTCGCCTCCCTTGCGGATAAGTCATTGACTACATTCTTTCAGCTCATTATATTGAA
The DNA here is from genome assembly GCF_038002865.1 of Paenibacillus sp. FSL H3-0321. NCBI lineage: Bacteria > Bacillati > Bacillota > Bacilli > Caryophanales > Paenibacillaceae > Paenibacillus > Paenibacillus sp. FSL H3-0321. Next base: position 2,249,761 of record NZ_JBBODH010000001.1, read on the forward strand.
TAAATAGATATAAGTGAAATACGATTTTCGGATAGGAGGTATACTGAATTCTTATATGTCTATTAATTTAGAGCTTTATAAAATTTTTTATACGACTGCAAAATTGGGAAGTATCTCTAAAGCTGCGAAGGAGTTATTTAGCTCTCAGCCCGCAATAAGTCAATCCATAAAGCAATTAGAGGAGAAACTTGGGGGGCGGTTATTTTATAGAAATGCAAAAGGTGTTTCACTGACCGTTGAGGGAGAAATTATGTTTCAGTACATCGAGCAGGGTTACGGTCTGATGCTGACAGCCGAGCGGAAGTTTTCTGAACTGAAGCAGATGCAGGCGGGACAATTACGGATATCAGTATGCAGTGCGGTATGCAAATACGATTTATTACAATATATCAGCCAATATAATCGTGAATACCCAAATATCAAAATGTATATAAAAGATGATTCGAGTCATGAAATAGCGAGGCTATTAAACGTAGGCGAAATTGATATCGGTATTTTGAATCTCTACAATACGGATGAAAGTAATCTTGATATTATCAAAACCTTACAAATGAAGGACTGTTTCGTTGTAGGCGAAAAGTATAAACATCTTTGTTATGAATCTTTATCCATTCAAAAGCTTACAGAAAACTACCCTATTATCCTCCTTCAACAGGGTGGGAGTACACGAGAATATATTGATGAATATTTTCGTTCTCACGGAATCGCTATAGACCCACAAATCGAACTAAGCAACATGGATTTGATGGTAGAATTCGCCATTAAGGGATTAGGGATTGCTTGCATTATGAAGGATTATGTTCAAAAAGAATTGAAAAGCAAACTGCTATATGAGTTAGTGATTGCGGAAAAGATACCCTCAAGAAGTCTGGGAATAGCAACAAAAAAAGGGATGCCTCTGTCAACAGCTACACAAAAATTTATTAATATTTTTGATGCACAGTAGTCATGTTCAAAAAATAAAGGGGAAAATAAAAATCCGCGATACTCTTTTGCAAAAGAGCATTGCGGTTTTTTAATACCTCTGCTTATGATGGCAATTAATCGTCCCATAGCCTGGAATTGTTGCCCCCTTTTGCTCCAGCTCCGTGCTGATGGATGCGAACAATCGTTGCATCAATCATTACGCTCTCGAAGTCAGATTCAAACTTTTTCTAATATTCGATCCCATACTGCGGCCTTTTGCCATCGGCGGAACCGAGTATACACGGAAGACCAGGAGCCGTAATGTTCTGGCATATCACGCCACGGTGCACCTGTACGTGCTACCCAAAGCATGGCATTGAGCATCTTTCAATTGTCTTTAGGGGGTCTCCCACCTTTTGGATTAGGTTCTTTTTCAAGCAAAAGTATGTATTAGCCCTCCGGTCGGAGGCTGTTTATAAAATATTGTTATCTGCTAAGCGGAAGGACAACAAAGACTTCAAATTGCTTGTAATTTGTAATTTTTCTCAAATATCCGCCGTACTTGGAAGTCACATTCTGGACATTACCTAAACCCAATCCGTGGAATTTAGCATTCTTATAGGTAAGGTGCTTCTTGCTGCATGTACAATCTGGCCTGGAGTTGGAGACATGAATGAGCAGAACCTGATTGGCAGAATTGATTTGCAGACGGATGAATCTCTTTTCTTGTTCAGGAACAAGGCTGACTGCTTCCAGTGCATTATCAAGAACATTTCCAAGAGAAATACATAAGTCATAAGGATCAATCTTGATATCTGATGCGCCAATATAGATTTCATGCTGTACGTTAATATGGTTTTCTTGGGCAATGTTAAGCATGTTACTCACTAAAGCGTCAATTACTAGATTCCCCGTAAAAATTCTTTTATCAGATTCGTTGAGCTCTCTTAGCATTTTATTCGTGTGCACAAGGGCTTCATGGTACTCCTTTTCCTGAATACATGTCTGTATGTATAGCAACTGCTTGTTGGTATCGTGTACAATTCGTTTGATTTCTTCAATAGAACTGGTGGATTCATTCGAAATTACATCATAGTATTCTTTGTGTTGCTGCAACAGATGATTTTCGCCCTCCAATGTGTAATTCCTCATTAACCGCTCGATTATCAGGATTAAGAACACAGTAATCAGAAATATGCAAGTTACAGTGACAGAGATAGATATTCTTTGCGGCTGATCTAGACAGAGACGATGTATTACATACATATTGATAGCAATAATTACCGGCATAATCAGATAGTCACTTTTGTTAATACGGCAGCTTTGGCTATGCCTATAAATCCTGAGCAGCAGCACCAGGAGAAGTTTAGGCAGTGAAGCATAGATGAAAACGAGTTGACGATAATTTATGCCGGACGAAATGCCCAGTTCCGGTATTTGCTGTTCCGAAACCCAACATGCCGAAGCAAACTCCAAGATTAGGCACACAAAAATATAAATCGCGCTATAAGACATTCTCAGTCCGAGGGAATCAATATAGGCATGCGCAATAAGAAAGATACTGAGATAGAACAGCAGTGATGTCTCATATCCAAATGACAAGAAATAGCACAGCAAATAAATAAATATTCCACAAATGGAACAAGGCGTGAACTTTAACCATTTCCCAGTTGAACAGTTATTTGACACTATCTTAAAATATTGATGCGTCAATACTAATTGCACAACTATTATTCCAGTCGACCACAACATGCTGTATAAAAAGAGGCTGCTCATATTCTGGAACTTCCCACAATAAATTCAGCGAAAGCATTTTTGACAGTGCCGGCCTGGGTACGGCCTATAGGAAATTCTTCATCGTTGGACATAATGACTGAAGTGGCTGTAAATCTGCGAACATGCTCCAAATTAATGACAACCGACCGGTGAATCAGCTTGAACGGTTCATTGATTCTCGCCAGGCACTCCGTCAGTGTCCCTGTCACGCAAAAGTTATGATGGATGGTCACGACTTTGATTTTATTCTGAAGCAGGCTGTGCTTGATCTTAGCTAAGGCTATGATCTCGGGCTTACGCAAGACAATATAGCCATTCTCCGACTTCATGGTCACGAAGCGGCTATCGTTCGCAAACAGATAGCTGCACAATCGATTGAATGTATACTTAAACAGATCATAATCCATTGGCTTCACTAAGAATTGAAATGGCTGGACCTCAAAGCTGCTCAACATATACTTTGGATAATGGGTGATAAAAATAAATTGGACATCGTAATCCGGAAAGGAACGGATGGTCTTTGCAGCTTCCAAACCGCTCATCCCGTTCATCTCCATATCCATAATTACAATATGAAAAGCGTATGATCCGGCATCCTTATAATAAGCAAGCAATTCTTCAGCTGCTTCGAAAAAGTGGATTTTGAAATCGTAAGAGGTCTCGATTTGCAGCTGTGAGAAGTACCGCTGCAACCTTTCGTGAATCCGGATTTCATCGTCACATATCGCTACTCTGATCAATGTCTTTTCCCCTTCTCATTTTCGAATTTAGTTAACAAACCGCTGCTTCGGATGAACAATAACTCGACTAGGAAAGCATAGCAACCATTAATCATTATGCGATATTGCGTTTAAACAATATCCACGTACTTATAAAATAGCAACCCAATAGCACTATAACGGCAGACAGCGCTGCAAAACTACTCGTCAATACACTCTGTATTCCGATATAAGCGGACAGTTCTGCGTAAAAGCTGTCAATCATGAAGAATATTAAAAGGATGTTAATAATAAAGGCCATCAGAACGGGTGTACCGAACCAGATCCCCATTTGCTTCAAAATAATACGGTTTAATTGTCGCTCGGATATTCCCATATTTCTTAAGATGCTGAACCTGTATTTAAAATCTGAAGAGTCTGAAAGCTGCTGCAAAGACAAAACAGTGAAGCAGATAATCAGCAGTACTACGCCTGTATAGTTCAGCATTGCCTTTGTTGTGAATCCTCCTGCCGTACTGTCATTGATCTGCAGAGTGCTTAGCCTGATCTCACTTGAATTTCCTGTTGTAGCATCAGCAGTACGAACAGTTTGATCAAAGAGAGTTCTCAATTGTTCTGCATCCTTATAGGGCAGCGGATCTGCAGTATTAATGAAGAGCAATTGATTAGCAGGCATAAGCTCCGCACAGACTTTATCCGGAAATACATATAATGCCTCTGTGTAGGTGTTATACAAATACGGTCCCAGATCATCCTGATAAAAAGGCGCGGAGGATATGACAAGGTCCGCCGTCTCTGCACGGAGCTGCCGATGCTCGTTCAAGAATCCGTTGATCACTTTTGGATCTGCTAACGCATTCCACTGAGTCGTAAATTCCTCTTCGCTCAGCCGGATAGGCTCCAGATTATTCAAGCTTCGCAGAAAGTTATAGTCGGATAGCGAGAGTGCCAACACGGGGAACTGATATTTATTTCTCTTATTGAAATTCTCACGGTTAACGAAATAGCTGGTGAATTCAAGGATCCCGGCAAACTGGACATTCCTGTGCTTTAAGAATTCGGCCACAAAGCCATAGTCGGCCTGAGCTATGTTCTTCTCGTATCGGATATTGTTGTACTGGCTGAACACTTGAACGTCATACTTGCTTTTTTTCTCCAAATGACCGCTCATCCACCCCGTCATGACCGGCTCCAAGGCAAACAGAAATAGAGACAGCGCCAGTATAAGACAAATGATGGACATGGTTTTGGATGTCGTTTTTAATTTGGCCATTATCTGTCCAAAGAGAAACAGATTCTCACCGTTATATGTAAGTCCGGGGGATTTCTCTTTCAAATAGGCTATCCAGCGGTTCAGGAAGTAGAAGAAGCCGCAAACATTGAGCGCCACGAAAAAAAAGGCGGCTGCAATCTCAACATTTGAACTTACGGTTACATGAGAGCTTCGGGATACCCGAAAAGAAAATACCACATTAAAAATACCAAGAGTCATCAGAGTTCCCAACAGGCCATTGAAGCCCAACCGCTTAGAAAAGCATCTCCCGAGTCCAAAATATATTACGGACAAGACCATAATTGCCGGAGATATTACGCTGCCGTACAGAGATATTTGGAGGCTTTCGGGCAAGCTGTCCGAATAGAATTTCCGGAAGATATAAATCCCCCGGAACAGCATTAATGCTGCCGTGGCGGCGGCCAGAATGACCCAGACGGACATCCAGGCGCTGCTCTTGTAATCCGTTTCCGTTTTCTTATCGGCATGCAGCATATCAATAATCTTGATTCTCCGAATGGACCTGATGTTCAGGCATCCGATCAGGCCAAATGCCAAACCAAAGAACAATAGAGTGAACAACAGCGTGTCGGTATAAAGAGGAAAGGTGAATTTGAAGGGCTGGTCATAGGTGCTTAGCAGCATAGCCGTAATCAATTGAGAGAGAAAACATCCCATAATGATTCCAAGGCTAACCGCAATTCCCCCCATGGCAAGCGTCTCTACAAAAAAAAGCTTCGCTGTAGTCTTTTGCTCCATGCCCAGAATGGTCTGAATTGCAAATTCTTTTTGCTTCCGCTTAATCATGTAGTCATTTACGTATTTAATCAAAAATAAGAGAATGGCTGTAATCGCCAGTATAGGCAATGTCATATCCCCGCGGACCGAGGAGAAGGTGAATTCTTCTCCCAGTGAGGGATTATAGTAACGGCTTGATAAAGCCATAAATGCATAGAACAGCCCGACACAGAAAATCAGTGTGACCATATAGATCAAATAATCTTTTCTGGAGCGCTTGATATTCCGCAGGATCATTTTAGCGTACATCGAACAGGTCCCCCCCAAGCAGGGCCATCACATCCAGTATCTCATTGAAAAACTGCTTCCTGGATTTACTGCCGCGATAGATTTCATTAAATATCCGCCCATCTTTGAGAAAGAGCACTCTCTTGGTATAACTCGCAGAGAAAGCGTCATGGGTTACCATCAGAATTGTGGCATCCAGCTGCTCGTTCATGCTTTGTATGGTATCCAGCAGCATTTGTGATGATCTGCTGTCCAGCGCTCCGGTCGGCTCATCGGCAAGGATAAGCTTGGGATCGTTCACCATCGCCCGCGCACAGGCACAGCGCTGCTGCTGCCCTCCCGATGTTTGATAAGGAAATTTATGCAGAATATCATGAATGCCTAACTGAACGGTGATTTGCCGGACACGCACATCGATTTCATGGGGGGGAGTCTTGTTAATCGTAAGCGCAAGAGCAATGTTCTCACCAATGGTCAAGGTATCCAGCAAATTGAAATGTTGAAATATAAAACCGAGGTTCCTCCGGCGAAAACGCGCGAGCTCGCTTTCCGGTATTTCCGTCAAATCGGTTTCCGAAAGATAAATGTGACCTGCACTAACCGTATCAATTGTAGAGATGCAATTCAGGAGCGTTGTTTTCCCCGATCCGGATGCACCCATAATACCAATAAATTCTCCCTGTTTGACCGCGAAGCTGAGATCATCGATCGCCTTCGTAACGGAAGGACCATTACCGTAATATTTCTCTACATGCTCGATTTTCAGTAACTCACTCATGTTTTTCACCTCCACTACAGTGTACCTTGAGCAGGTAAAACATTGTATCCGGAATGCTTTCTAAAATCTTTCATCTTTGAAAGATTCGAGTTCCTGTCCGCTACACTTTGGTGAAGCTTCCTTTCGGAAATTCCAAGATAATAGAAGTTCCTTCATCCGGATAAGATTCCGCCTCCAGATGTATTCCCAGCTTATCGCCTAAGCGCTTGCATATATACAAGCCCATCCCCGTTGATTTCTTCCGGATCCTTCCGTTCTCGCCGGTAAAGCCCTTGTCGAAAATCCGGGGTAAATCGCTCTCATTGATGCCTATACCATTGTCTTTTACCGTGAGTGCCAAGCCACTGGAAGCCGGAACGACTTGAAATCGAATTTCCGGAGAGTGCACATTTCGGTACTGTACGGCATTTGTAATCAGCTGCTTCAGAATGAACTCCACCCATTTACGGTCTGTATAAACAGTATGAGGTGAGGACTCTACGTCAACATGGACATTGTTTCTGAGCAAAATCTGTTTATTGTCGGCGATGGCTTGATGAACCATATCGGTAACCGAAACCTCTTTTACCAGAAAATCGCGTTCTGCTTCGTCGCTGCGGGCATAGTACAGGGCCTGCTCGGCATACAGATCGATTTTTTGCAGTTCGGAAAGTACTTTCGATGAGAGTTCCGACTTATTATTGGCACACATAATCTGAATGGCGGCGATCGGTGTTTTCACCTCATGAATCCATTGCTCAATGTAATCCTTGTACTCTTTCCGTTCACGTTTCGTTGCCGATACTTTTTCCAGCATAGATTTGTTGCACGCCTTCAATATTTTGAAATAAGCTAAGCCTTCACCTGTATCCGGAACATCCATAACTTCCGACAACAAATACTTATGTTCAAGTTCCTCCAGAAGAGCAAACGTCCGGCTAATTCTTTTGTTCTTTCCACGGTAATCAAGAAAGCTATACATTACTGCACCTGCAAGCCACACCAGAATAATTAATAGTACCTCTTCAAACTGAATATTGAGCGTGAGCAGGAGCAAGGTTAAAGTCAGCATGCCAAAGACATTCAGTACACCTACTAACAGCTGATCCTTAAGATATTGGCTTTTCTTCATACTTTGTATCCTTGCCCATATTTAGTCTGAATCAAGTTATCGATGCCAATCTGGCTGAGCTTGCTGCGGAGCCTTGTGACATGAACACTTAAAGCATTGTCATCAATATACAATTGATTGTCCCATAAATATTCCACCAGATCTGCTCTGGAGACCATTTGTCCCTGATGCTTGAACAGATAAGCTAGTATCTTGCTTTCATTTTTCGTCAACTCCACACTCTCGCCATGATAATGGACTTTACCTGTGTCCGAATAGAAGTAGACATCCCTGCAGGACAGATAATCTTTATTCTCGTTCGGGAACGCACGTCTGAGTAATGCCGTAATACGGGCAAGCAAAATAGAAGCATTATAAGGCTTGGTAATAAAATCATCTCCGCCTCTCATAATGCCGTTTAATTCATCCATATCTGTATTCCGGCTCGTTACAAAAATAATCGGAATGCCCGATTCCTCGCGTATTAGTGAACAAAGCTTAAAACCGTCAATACCAGGTAAGTTGATATCCAACAGAATCAGATTCGGATTCTCCAACGCGACTTCTTCAAGGATATTGGAGAAATGGACCGGTGCGCATACCGAGTAACCGTTAAACGACACCAGTATTGATAATTCTTCACGAATGGTCTCATCATCTTCCACAATCATAATCTTCATTGCTAACCACCTCTTCATGCAGAATTCCCAGGTGCCTCCGGACTCATAGCGGGTGGCTTGCAGCCGATCCATTGATGACAATGCAATACTGAATGTTACCGGGATAAAAATCGCGAAGAAAGGCATCTTCTTTCCCGCTCAGCATCGTAAAGGGCGATCCCTCATGGTCCAGTTTTACAACCGTCGCTCCGTCAGGAAATATTCCTTCAAACAACGCTTGCAGCGGCACGGGATAACTGATTTTTTTGATTTTAAAACGGTTTCCGGACTCAAGCAGTTCGTCGCAATCATTATAAATACAGCAAATTCTAACGACGGAATTTCGGACTGGGGATACATCAGAATCATTCAAGCGGTTCGCAAACGGTTCAATAATGTTAAATGGACTTCCGACATGAGAATTTCCGAATTGGCCAAAGTAATTATACCGGCTGTCGTTGGCCCTTATCTCCTCGGCAGTCCGTGTAAACATATAATTCTCCCGTATTTCGCGCGATTTTGTAACGCTCATTCCGCGCTTGATTCTTGTAAACATATCACTGCTCACTTTTAAAAAATCAGAAAAACGAACTCCTAAATACCCGGCATACTGTCCCCGGCAAGTCCTCAGGCTAGACATGAAAGCAAGCCATATTCCGGTAATATCACTCTCGGTACTAATATGCTCTTCTCTATATATTGACTGAAGTTGAACCACACAATCAATTACATTTTTAATATCTTCTGGTGGATTTCCGCATTCACGGATCAAGCTCACAATATAATCGAGAGATTTTCGAACTCCGCTGATGGAGTCGATGCCGATCACTTTGATCTTCCGCTCGGAGCAGCACTTGGCACAGCAATATTCCCCGGCGCTGGAACAGCCGTTGGTTATTTATTTGACGCTTACGTTAGGCACGACTTCAAATGCATTGTCTTGAATTTATCAATATAAGATCTATTTGAAGAACATTTATCTGACAAAAATCAAAACCACCCGTCAAACGGGTGGTTTGCTCTGAGGCTATAAGCCTCTGGTGCCGGCTAGCGTCTAAAGGCGCTGGCTTTCACTTCGTTCAAGCTACTATGCCTTTGCCTCTTTTGCCTACCCCTGAAGGGGTGCTTGGACTACCGGCTACCCCTTAAAGGGGTTTTCGTACTCTTTCACACTCAGCTTATCCAGCGCAATATCGTGACTTTCCTGCTCTTGGATGTATTTCTTAATTGTTGCCTCGTTGAGTCCTACGGTGCTTACGTAATAGCCTTCCGCCCAAAAATGACGATTTCCATACTTATACTTTAAATTTGCATGCTTATCGAAGATCATCAGCGCACTTTTCCCTTTTAGGTATCCCATAAAACTAGATACACTCATTTTCGGTGGGATACTGACCAGCATGTGGATATGATCTGGCATGAGGTGTCCCTCGATAATCTCTACCCCTTTATAGCCACAGAGTTGCTTTAGGATATCACGGATACTTTCCTTGTATTGATTGTAGATCACCTTTCGTCTATACTTTGGGGTGAATACGATATGGTATTTGCACATCCATTTGGTGTGTGCCATGCCTTCTCTGCTTGTGCCACAAAAAACCACCTTCTCCTTTCGTTATACATAGTAGCTTGAACACTCCTATTATAACGCTCGCATCAGGTGGTTTTTTGCTATAAGCATCACTACGGGGCTGTCTCAAAAGTAGATTTTCTATGAGCGGAGACAGGCCACCTTCAATTTTAAAAGCATAAAAGTCAATAGAGCAGCGCTCCTCCTGTTATTGGAGGAGCGCTGCTCTATGTTTTTGGTCCATGGCTGCTCGCTTCAGTAGATTGTGGGCAAGCGAAAGCCAACCGACCTCTAGCGTCACTTTTTCTATCCCGCGAAGCAGAAAACGCCGGAAGCCCCGGTTATTTTTTAGTTGTCCAAATACACTTTCTGGCTCCGTCATTCGACGTACAGCTAAGGCGTAGCCCTCTTCACTCCGCAACCGTTCCCGCGCTTGGTTCTGGTATCGCAGCCGTTCCAGACTGACGACCACCTCCCGATTTCCTGCCGCTTTCGTGCAACGCTCCTTTAGGGGGCAGCCGTCACAGGAGCTGCTTCGGTAATGACGTCTACGAATTTCATAGCCGCTCTCTAAGGTCTCCTTGCTTTCCCTGTGGAAATGCAGCATTTTCCCGGCTGGGCACGTCCAGTTATCCTCGGCTGCATCGTATGTCCAGTTCTCGATTTTACCAACATTCGTTTTCCAGGCCTTGCTCTTTTCCTTGTGGTAGCTGCCGTACTTCACCACCGCCTGAATCTCTTTCTTTTCCAGATAGGCGTAGTTTTCTTCGCTGCCGTAGCCTGCATCCGCAATGACTGTCTTTGGCAGTTTTCCGAGGATCTGCTGCGCTTTTTCCATATGCGGCTCTAAACAGCGGGTATCGGTCGGTCTTTGGTGTAAACTGTAGGCTAAAATAAATTGGTTTTCGGTCCCGATTTGCACATTGTATCCCGGTTTCAGCTGGCCATTTCGCATGTGGTCTTCTTTCATCCGCATAAACGTTGCATCTGGATCTGTCTTGCTGAAACTGTTCCGGTCACCAAGCAGCTTTTGGTATTGTTCGTACTTCAGCAGTCGGGGAAGCAAATCCTTGCGCAGCTTCCGAACAGCCTTTTTCAAGGGCTTGTCTTTCGGTTTTTGGGCCAGCTGAGCTTCGAGCTTTTGCACCACCTGTTCAAGTTTCACGCTGCTCACTTCGGAATCTGTGCCGAGTTCAGCCAGATCTTTACCTGGATTCTCTTGTTCTTCCTGCTCTTCTGCCGTTTCAATGTCAGCGAACAGGGCATGTACCTTGTCCTGCAGTGTGGCTTTGTGTTTACTGACGGCTTTTCCCCAAACAAACGTGTAGCGATTGGCGTTCGCCTCGATTTTGGTTCCGTCCACAAAGTAATGCTCGAGGGAAACGTATTTTTCGTCAGCCAGAAATTGAAGCACGGCGGTAAATACGGTTTCGAGAACGTTCTTCATCCGCTGGGAACGAAATCGATTCAACGTCCGAAAGTCTGGCCGCTGCCGACCGGCGAGCCACATGAAGGGGATGTTCTCCCGAATGGATTTGGCGATTTGGCGAGAGGAATAGATGCGCTGCGTGTAGGCGTAAATAATGACTTTGGTCAGCATTTTAGGATGGTAGCTGTCACGGCCACCACCCGGGTAGGCCACGTCAAAAATGCCGTCGTCCAGCCGGTTAACGGCGGCGTTGACGATACGAACGAGGTGATGTTCTGGAATATCTTCCTCCAGATCCATTGGCAAGCAAAGTTGGTCCATGGTATATTGAATGTACAAAAGAAACCTCTCCTTTGAAATGGTTGTGTGGTAACTCCATTTTACCAAAGGATGGTTTCTTTTTTTGCGTTTTTTAAAGATTGTAGATCCAATTCCCGCTTAAACAGCGGAGAGGACGGAACGATTGTGGAGAAGCGGCAGCGGTCGCCTTTGTCCCCGGATTTTCACCGCTAAGGAGAATAAATAAAATCTGGGGACAACAGCGATTGGAACAACGGTCCGTTCGCGGAGCGTCCACCCAAAAAGCTTACGTATCTCCTACGTTAAAAAAGGGCTGACCCAAGCAGCCATTTCATGGCTTTTGGGTCAGCCCCTTTTTGTTTCGCACGCTTCGCGTACTCAACTGGCTAAAGCCATAATAAAAGCACTCTCCCGAGTGCTCCTTCAATAACCATCTATTCTTCTGGCACATACTCAATTAAGTCTGACAGCTTGCATTGAAACATATCACAAAGTTTAAATAGCGTCTCCAACTTAATAGTCTCTAGGTTGGCTTCTCTGTACAGCTTATTAATTGAATTTCGACTAAGACCTGATTTCTCCATTAATTCGGTGATGTCGTCTATGCGATGTTTAGCCATTAGAACTCTTAAATTGCTTTTCAACAAAATGTTCCCCTCCAACTATTATGTATGATAATTGCAGACAACCAATTGACCTTATAGAGTTAAAATTCAGCTTTACAATTAACTCCACAAGGTTATATAATGACCTTATAAAGTTAAAAAACTTGGAGGTGTCCTGTTTGTTTGAATCTTTAGAAGCTTTAACTGATCCACTGATTCGCATACGGCTTGAAGCGATGTACCGTGAACTGTTGGACACCGATACTAACTATAAAGTGCTTTTACTGGAAAGCGATCAGTGCTTTCAGCAACTTAGGAACGCTCTCCCCGAGGAACAGCAGAAAGCTGCTTTCCTGTATGAGGACACTCAGTTGTCGCTTCAAGCCATTCTTGAGCGCTCCATCTATTTGCAGGGATTTAAAGATGCTCTTTATCTTTTTAATGAACTACAGATTTCAACACATTCTTAATTCGATTCTCTAATTACATTATCCTTTTTCTAACTTACGTGCAAAGAAAAGGCGCATTCACTTGAATGCGCCTTTTCACTATTACTATTGATGCCGAGGACGGGGGTCGAACCCGTACGGTACTCACGTACCGCAGGATTTTAAGTCCTGTGCGTCTGCCTGTTCCGCCACCCCGGCATGAAATGTGCGTTGTAACGCGACAAGAAATATAATATCACGTATCCAGCAAACACGCAATCAAAATCCCAAAAATTTTATTTGCAAAAAAACATCCCGGCCGGAGCCGGGACGGGTCAAGTTCAAGCGCACGGGTGCTAGTGGCGATCGCGTTCACCGCTTCTGCTGCGCATACCGGCCAGCCCCAGCAGGCCTACGAGTCCTAGCCAGCCCCAGTTGGAGCCTCTGCCGTTGGTTGTGGCAGCTGTAGTGGTGCTGGTCGCCCGGTATTTGGTGCCACGCGAGGTATCCGGATATTGTGTCAAGGTGTCGTTTGTTCCTGTACGGATCTTATCGTTCATGATCGAATCGTTCCTGTGTGTCGTTCCTGTAGTCCGGTTCATCAGGGTATTGTCTTCCTGGTTAAGCATAGGGGCTCCGGTTCTGGTCCCCATGTTGCCCATGGTGTTGCCTGTTCTATTCTCTGTTCTGTTCTCAGTCTTCAGTCCGTTTATTCCCGTATCAGGAACTGCCGAGCCCATTCCTCCCGTACCCGCAGCATTCGCTGCGTAACCGGCTCCAAGCAAACTCATCGATAATACTGTACCGCATGCAAGGCTTGTGATCAGCTTCTTCAAGTTGTTATGCCCCCTTCATGGTTTGTCGCTGATAATTTCCCCACAAGGTGCGGCATCTATTCATACAAGTTATTCCTTAACGAGGTTGACGGTCTTGCTTGCGGCATCATAAGTTACCTTGGCGCCAAGCGCTTCCGCCACTGCCCGCACAGGCGCATACGTTGTCCCGTTCTCCACAAGTCCGGTTGTGAGCTTACCCCCGTTCAGCATGATGGTGATCCCCTGCTCCTCTGCCGGTTCATTTCCGTTGATCTTGGCCAGAGCCTCTTGCACCTGTTGTTCAGTCGGACGCTTTCCGGCCAGTAGCTGAGCGGTTGTAAGTCCGAAGGTCATCTGCAGATGGGGATAGTCTTTAAAGGAAGTCCAATCACCGCCCCATTCAAACCCCAGCTGTTTAGCTACCTCAGCCACTTCCTGCCAATCTGCAACCTTATCGCTGTCTCCGTCCCGGTTCATATCCCAGGACACGTTGTTGCCATCCGGCAGCAGCAGCGCAAAATCAATGGCCAATCCGTAATTATGATAACTGCTGCCTCCCCGGGCATTCGTAACAATTGGTCCCTTCTTGGTTCTGCCCTGCGCATAAAGCGCATTCTGCTCTGCAATTGTGCGCATCCCCTGAGTAATGATGATGGGTACACCCTTGGCATAGCTCCGCTGGATCAACTCATCCGCAGCAGCTTGCAGCACGGGATGAAGTTTGCCCAGCGATCCGGCAGATTTACTCTTAACCTGATCCAATGTCAGCATATAATCACCCCCTGGTATAGTAAATGCCTTCTCATGCTGCATTGCTTGTATACCTGTCTTGATCAAGCTCCCGGTGGATGATTTCCGCAGGAAAAGGCTAAAATAACAATGAAGGGTGGGATAACACAATGGAGATTCACAGCGATAGCTACAAGGTGGCTGTACTTGCCGATCAGGAAGATGCCGTGGAGGTGATCCGCCAGGCCGAAGCGGCAATTGCCCAAATTACAGGCAACAAGGCCGTTACCCTGATCGCTTATGAGAAGACGGAGGCAACCGGCGTAAATTGAAATGAAATACCGGGATAAGCAGTTCATATCAGATGTGGAAAATAATAGATTCACATGGTAAAATCCATTTGTGAAACTCTTCACAGGGAGATTATTGCCATGACCTTACAGGGCACTTCCACGAGGAGTGCCTTTTGTATTTTGAAAACTTGAACTGGGTTTGGGGGGCAAATGTGAACATCACTATTCATAATGTAGAACAAGTGTACCGGAATAACAGCCATGCACTGTATCCGGTTGATTTGGAATTTCACGAAGGGGTTTACGGTCTGCTGGGACCAAACGGAGCAGGCAAGTCCACCTTGATGAATATTCTGACCATGGCCAAAAAGCCGACAAGCGGAACTGTCTACTGCAACGGTGTGGATATCAACACGATTCAGAACGAGTATAAAAGCAGGATCGGCTATTTGCCGCAAACCTTTGGACTGTTCCCGGCCTTGTCAGGCCGAGAATTCCTGATGTATGTTGCCGCTCTAAAAGGATTATCCAAGAGGCATGCAGCCGGCAGAATACAAGAGCTGTTAAGTGCGCTTAACTTGAATGAAGTCGGTGACCAGCATATCGCCAGCTACTCCGGCGGGATGAGGCAGCGGATCGGCATTGCCCAGGCTTTGCTTAACAATCCCAAGTTTCTGCTGCTGGATGAACCCTCGGTGGGACTCGATCCCGACGAACGGGTGAATTTGAAGAATCTCATTACCAAGGCCGCGCAAGACGCAACCGTGATCTACTCCACCCATATTGTGTCCGATATTGAAGCACTGGCAGGTAACATTATTATCATGAAGCAAGGCAGAATTCTGGCGGCTGGAGCCGTGAACCAATTGACAGAACCTGTAGAAGGCCTGGTATGGAAGATGAACGTGGATTACAGCGGGCTTGCTACCCTTCAGGACAAATACATATGCAGCAGCAGCAGTAGATCTAGCGACGGAATTGAGGTCCGTGTCCTTTCTTCAACACCGCCAAGCGCCGGGGCCGAGCCGGTCTATCCCACCCTTGAGGATGTCTACCTCTATCTCATCCACCAGGATAAGATCAAAGGAGAATCACCAGCATGACAAGAGCCTCCGCCTTAAATCTCCTGTCTGTATCTCTGGTCCTGGTGAAAGAACGCATACGAAGAGCAAGCTTTCTGTGGACAATCGTTGTTTTTGCGTGCTGTACTTATTATTACTTTCCGGCGAGTGATACTACCGGCAGCCTAACCACCGTTATTAAAAACAGTCTCCTTGACGGGCACTACAGAGGGACCTATAACTCCGTATGGATGGGTCTGCTGGTGGTGTTGTTTTTTAACTGTCTGCTGCTATTCGGGGGCATCTTCCTGATCCGAAACTCCATCGGAAAAGATGTTACGCTGCAACTGGAGATGTACTATACTACCTCTCCCCTAAATGTGCATCAATATGCGGAATCCAAACGTTTGGCAAATTTCCTCTACCTTGCGCTGGTTGCCATGGCCGTTGAAGTCATGGCTCTGATCATGCAGCTCAGCAGGGGCGAAAGTTATGCGATTGAGCCTCTTTCCTACATAGCGCCTTTTGTACTGCTGATTTTACCCTTTATCTATGTATTATCCAGCGTGACGGTTTGCATAGAGCTACTCCCCCCGCTGCGCAGAAATCTCGGCAATCTGCTGTTGTTTATCCTGTCCTACGCCTATCTCTCCATCGTATTCGCCGGTGCGAACAAAACAGAGATCAATCCGTACTTCGATGTTACCGGTCTGCAGTTTATCGTTAAGAATGTATTCAGCCAGTTCAGGCAGTACTTTGCGCTGCCCCGTCCAAATGATCCTTCCATTTCCTTTTTTGAGACGATCGGCGATTATAACAACACTTTTCAGATGTACACCATGACTTGGGAGTTCAAATTTGTGATCAGCCGGATCGTTATCGTGCTGGTTGCGTTTATATTTATGCATCTGCTCGTTGCCTTAACAAGCTATGAAAGGATCTTCGGAACCTCCCGTACCCGGGTCAAACCGGCAAAAGCAAACCGCAGCTCAGCCCGGAAACTGGCGAAATCTCTAGTACCGGTGAATCCAGCCTATACGGCCCCGGCTCCAGAACCTTTTAAGGCCCAATTCATCAGCATCATCCCTTACGAACTGAGGATTGCCTTCAGGGGATCTGAAAAGCTAATGCTGCTGGTGCTCCCTTTGCTTGCTGCCCAGTATTTCCCGTCCATATACAGCTTGCATGCGATAGGATTCCGGCTGGCCTCCCTAATGCCTCTGTTTATTCTGTCAGGCAGCGGGTTTCACAAGCAAGAGGCCTATATTTACGCCACTGTAGCCTATAAGAATAAATACTATTTCAGTAAAATAATCATGTATATACTGCTGCTTGCCTTATTTTTCTCCGGGACCTTGTTCAATTTATTCGTACACGCTCAGTACGCCGGGATACTTTCGCTCATTGTGGGAATTACGTTTGCCGTTGCATCCGCCAGCCTCACCGTTGTTGTTCCCCCTAATCTGTTCAATGTCCTGTACATGTTGATGTGGTATATGGGCATCATTCAAAAGATAGAGGTCCTGAACGTTTACAGCAATTCGGGGAATGGCTGGATCACCGGCTTCTATGGAGCAGCGGCACTTCTGATGATGGTCTTCTCCTACAAAAAAATATAATCCGCATGCATTCCGGCAACCGATCATCAAACGATGTAGACTTCTAAAATATCATCCACGTTGACCCATTTCCATTCCTCCGCCCACTGCAGCTTGAATTCGCGCGAGTGGGTGTGAATGGAGGTCACAAAGCCGCTCAGCAGCTTGCGCTCAAAAGGATCAAACAGAACAACCGTCACACGGACATGCGCCCGCAGCGACAGAGCCAGCGTACACTCGATCTCTTCCAGCTTCTGTTCATCCAGAATCGGCTTAATCGTGCGCAACGTTTCCCGTTCGTCTCTTATAATCCGGCTTTTATGCTCCGGCAGCATCATCCGGCTGCTCTCCCACAGGCCATTGCCTTTCAGCTTCTTGCCGAGTGTCATTGCCATTCCCCCCCGATGGTTAATACATCACTTATGCTCTATATAACACGAACGTATGTTTGTATTATATCCGCAGTTCCGCTTTTTAATCAACCAGAAATAAATGACAGAGGGAAGTGACTGTTTTCCACAAAATAGATCTATAATACTATATATTGTAAATGAAAAAATCGGCTGCTCCATTCCCAATAACGAATAAAAAGGCGCACACAGCCTGTAGCTGTGAAGCGCCTTTTACCATTTTGTAAGGACGGACCTCAACATTAATTGTGCGTATTCCTTATTTGCCGCCGGTAACGGTCGATGTCCCGGAATTTGTGCTATTCTCTGTCGTCGGAGCCAGCTTTACGTCCGTACTGCCCACTGCTTTACCAGACTCCGCATCCGCAGTCCCCGCAGCTTCTGTACCGATCTCGTCTTCGATCAGCCCTACGGCAGCCCTTGCTTCGTTCAGCTTGGAAATGCCATACAGCATCGCCACATCCGCCTGCTGGTTCATTGCATTGAACTCATCGGCCGTAACGTCGGGAGAAACGGCGCTTTTCGAGGCTTGCTCTTTAATGGAGTACGCGCTTTTAAAAGCGATCATTGATTCACTCAGTAGTTTTTGAACCTCTTCAGGCAGGCTTTTGGAAATCTTCACATCCCCCACCTCATCGGAAATTTCCGATGTCGTATCCTGAAATTGATCAACCGCTTTCTCCAGCTCCTTATCCGAGGCTTTTCCTGTCGAATAAGAGGTTAAAGTAGTGTTGAAATTATCCAGGGAAGACTTGCCCTTTTCATCGAATTTTGACATCTTGTCGTAGAAGTTTTGTACGGTCTCCTGCGCTTCTTCCGCTGATGCAGGGGCTGAACTATTATTGCTGCAGGCGCTGAGGATAACCACCACCATAAGTAATCCTGTCAGTAAAGCTTTTCTCATTTTTGAATCCCTCCACTTAACAGAATAATGGCGGCTTTTGCAAAGTGCAAATGAAAATATTGTAAAATGGCCCCGAATGAAACATTTTCCTAAAATTAAGCGTATTCATGGGTAAAAAGATCTCCGGCCGTGACCGGAAATCTAATGGTATACTATAATCATTTCATCCGGAATAAGAGAGGAAGATCCCTTATGGCTTATTGCACAGCCTGTGGCGCAGAAAACAAGCAGAGTGCCAAATTTTGCGGAAAATGCGGAGCACCTGTCGATGGAACGGTTCCAGCGGCACCGCACCAAACGTCGGCTAAAGGAATGTCCGGCTCCGGCTCAGGTCCGGAAGTCGAGCTGTGGGAGGGCAAACCCGCCGGCATTTCCGACCGCCTCAAAGGCCTCATAGGCCTTAACACAACTACCTACACGATCACCAGTCAGCGGATTATGGTCAAGACCGGACTTATCGGCAAGGATCTCGAAGAAGTTGAACTGCTGCGGGTAAATGATTTCTCGGTGGCCCAGTCCATTCCGGACCGTCTGCTTGGAATCGGAACGCTTACCGTGTTCTCCGATGATCCTTCATCACCACAGCTTTTGTTCCGGAAAATCCGCAAGGTGCAGTCTGTGAAGGATGTGCTGCGAGGCGCTGTCCGCAACGAAAAAATTGCCAACAACATCAGCTACCGCGAGCAAATCTAAGCTTTTGCGGCAGCCGTTACGGAAGATACAACGCTCCGGCCGGAATAACGCCTTTAGGCTGGCTGGAGCTTTCCCACATTAACACCGCCTTCGCATCGCCCTGGTTCTCATAATACTCCACCTTCAGCTCATGCAGCTTGCCGGCAATCAGGCCGATGCTGCCCTTGCGCTCCTGCCCGCTTTGCTTCATCCAGCTGTCAATCACCAGCACTCCGTCAACCCACACCCGGATGCCGTCGTCTGAGGAAGTGTAAATCGTATAGCCCTCGCTGTAGCCCGCCTTCAGTCTGCCGCTCCAGCGCACTGAGAATAAATTGGCCGGAACCGCCGGATCGGGAGCACCCTGCTTCCAGATGAAATTAATATTGGCATCGGTGCGGACCAGCGCCGGATTGCCGCTAAGTGACGCATTATTGTAATACTCTCCCCGAAGTCCTGGCAACGAAGTTGCCGGAGGCGCCGTGACTGGTTCCGCAGCCTTGACCGTATACTCTGACCGCGTGAGTACAAAGCTGTCCTTCATAAAAGACTTAATAACCGCATCGCTGTTATTCTCGTACAGCAATTTGCCCCAGGTCATCTGGTACGACCATTTATTCTGCGAACCTGCCAGCAGGGCCGGGGACGGCAGCTGCCCGTTCTCCCCAATGGCTATCAGCTTGCCCCGCCCCAGATCCCAAAGGGTGTCGTGGTGACTCTTTTTGAAATCACCCTCATAAATATCCAGCGCCAGCACATCCACTCTTCCCGCACCGGGATAATAACCCGCAGGCTCGTCACACCACTGATTTTTGGCATTCGGGCTCCACACCCAGAGCAGATTATGCAGCTTATGATAAACCGTATACCGTTCGAACATAAGGTTCCAAAGCTCGGTAAAGCGGCGTTTTTGCCCCCACCAGAACCATCCGCCGTTCATTTCATGGTACGGTCTCCATAACACGGGCACACCGGCATCCCTCAGTTTTTTTAAAGAAAGGGCCGTCTTGTCCAGATCCTTCATTAACGCATTGTATTGAGCGGTGCCGGGAGTGAGGTATTTGGCAAAATCACCTTCGCTAAGACTCATAGAGACATTGGACCAGGCCGGAGCCGTACCCGGTAAATGGGCATGGTAGCTCATCGTCACAATTCCGCCCGCCTTATGCCAGCGCACTGCACTGTCCACCACCGCCTGACGCTGGCTCTCTATAACTGTCTCTGTCTGATTGTTGATCGCACCCAGCTCATAGCCGTGGAGCGCGGCAGATTGTCCGCAGGTATTCTTCAGCTTGTTGCTGAATTCATCCGGACTCTCCAGATAATCATGCTGCCCGCTGAGGATCGCTGTGCCTTGCAGCGAATATAACGTATTCAGCAGCTTCAAGGCCGGAGGCGCCAGTTCGGTGTCCGCCGGAGTTCTAAGCAGACTGCTGAATGCTGCCTGCCACTGGGCATCATTCACCAGCATTGAAGCCGAATCGAGCATACCCCGGAGTATACGCTGTTCCATCCTTGTTCACCCTCCCTTGGTTTTATACCATGTTATGACAAGGTATGGGACAAAGTGGCGGCGGATGGACAACAAACGGACAAAATTATCGGTTCCCACAAAGAAACGGCTCCGCTCTCCGTTTCCAGTGCTAGCAAAAAAGAGCCCGAAGGCTCTTTGGTTTGTGTCTCCGGCCTGGGTTAGCATGGCCTGCCGATCTCATCGACTCTAGACGTATGTATAATGCCGGTACGGCTGCCTCCTACCTCGCATACCGCAAAGGCAGCAAATCAATAATGTCGACCTTGGTCAGGTTGTCATCCTCGATTAGAATGACCTTGCAATCCTTGCCATAGTCAGCGATCAGCTCCCGGCACATGCCGCAAGGTGAGACAACCTTGATCTCTCTGTCCTCGCTGTCCGGGTCCGGGTGCCTCACTGCAACGATGGTATCGAACTCCTTGTACCCCTCGGAAATTGCCTTGCCGATCACCATCGCTTCCGCACACACAGTAACCCGGGAGAGGCTGGCCTCGAGGTGAACCGCCGTGAAGATCTCTCCCGTCTTGGTGCGCAGGGCCGCACTGACATGATGCCGCTCCCACTCATACCGTTTCTTGATAATCTCTACCGCAGAGGCGATAAGCGTCTGGTCTTCAATTGAAATCTCTTTTCCCATCTTCCTGTCCCCCCTTCATTTTCCTAACTTAGTATACTAAAGGACACTGAATTTACGCTATACTAATTAAGCCTATGCTTCCGATGCCAGTTTTAACGAAACCGAGTCCACGAAGCTATGCTCACAAAACTTTTAGGAGGAGCAGATGTGAAAAAGAAGAAATTCATCCCCAGTCTTATCATCATTGCACTGTTGGTCCTGGCAGCTTACTGGTTTGAAGATAATGACCAGAACGTCACGACGCCTTCTTCGGAAGACTCCGAGGTAGTCCAGCTCGAATTCCCGGCGGATCGTTACCCGGAGACAGCCGGACATATCCAGGAGGCAATCAGCAGCGGAGAATCGGCGATCTGCACCATCAACCGGGGAGAAGCCGAAGCGAACCGCAAGGAATCCTTAAAAGGGGTGCCGACCAAAAAAGGCTACGACCGTGATGAATGGCCGATGGCCATGTGTGACGAAGGCGGCGCCGGAGCCGACATTGAATACATAACGCCAAGCGATAACCGCGGGGCAGGAAGCTGGGTAGGCAATCAGCTGGAGGATTTTGCCGACGGAACAAAGGTAGAATTCATGTTCAAATAACAAAGAAACGGATGCCGTCCTCCCGGAGGGTATCCGTTTCTTTGTGTAAATAGCGCTACGCAGATTGCTTCAGTCCCTCCAGTGGCCGCTGATCGAAGTATGCGCTCCAGGCTCGGGAGTTTCCCAGGCCACCAAAATAACCGCCGATTCTATTGGCTGTGGCGGCTGCCATTGGATATGACCCTCCAGCACCAGCTCGCGAAATCCGGAATAGATTCCCGCCGGTGTCCGCCCGCTGAGCCTTGCAAGCTCTGGCAGTGTTGGCATCCTCCGGAAATGGTTGCTGAAATGGTACATGATCCTCAGCAGCTTGCGCGCTGTATCATCAGCATAACGGGCCTTTGCCTGTCGCCAGGCAAGGATGTTTGCTGTCCGGAATACCCTTGGACCGCCCGTGGTCAGACAAGTGGCCCGGAGCAGCCCGCCTTTAATCCCATGAACCTCAATTCTGCGCTGGGTGATGTTCCCCGACTTGTCCTCATATATGATCTCAATAACCTGCCCGATCAGCTTCTCCAATTCTTTTGCACTCATGTAAACCGCCTCCTTTAGAAAGCCCAGGAATATTTGTATGTATTATATGCGAACAAACGTTCTTTATGCAATCTTCCGTGAATTAGGCGTAATATAAAGTGGGATAATATTCCACGCGCGGAGAGCCAAGGTGTTCTATATTTGTTATCGGGGAAAAAGGCTTTACGGGCCCATGTCTGAGGAAGAAGCCTTCAAGGAATGGTTTGCACTTGCAGGCACGGTAAAAGAACTCTATATCATTGAAGTCGACGAAACCACGGGAAGAATCAAACGTCAGATTGGACCCACAGCCCGTAAAAAAAAGAAATAGCCCCATCTGGCATATGCCTGACGGGGCAGCATTCGATTGAGTCTGATTTAGAATATACAGGCTTTTGTAATAATTACCAGAAGAATAAAGAGAACCAGAATGGAGGTTGTCGATGTCCATGGACTTACTACCGGCACAACTACCGGAGGACCTTGGTTTACTCCACCGACGTTATTACCGCAACCGCAACCATAATCTACACCCATTATTTAAATTCCTCCTCGTGAATATTGAATACAGCACAGAATATGTCAAAGCCTGATCTACCGTATGGGCCAAACGGCAAAGAAATGTCATTCACCTAAAGTATCGGCCTGTCATTGTCGATATACAGTATGTAAATTCAAAGCAGTGGAGCTTCAAAAAACTTAGCGTATGCTTTCGATGTGAGCTTTGTACGAAGAACTTTCAGGAAGCATTGCTCACAAAACTTAGCGCATGCTTCCGAAGCGAGTTTTTTGTGACGCAGCATCTAAAGTAGTAAAGCTTCAAAAAACTTTCAGGAGGTGCAACATGGACATTGCTGCATTATCAATGGCGATGAGTCAAGCGTCCCTACACCAGGCTGCAGGGCTGCAAGTCATGAATATTGCCACAAAAACGACTGAGATCCAAAGCCAGAATCTGGTCCAAATGCTCCAGCAGAGCCCACACCCCAACTTGGGAAAAACACTTGATATTGTAGTTTGATTGATTTATGCTTATATACATAAGAACATGAGTTCCGGTTATCCTTGAGCCCTTTGGGCTTTTCTTTTGGCCAATAATACGAACATACGATCCTATATCGAGGTGATTCCCATGCAATCCTACTATCAAATGACCGCCCTGGAGAAATGGACTGAAGATTTATATCAGCGGTTGAACGTGCAACAGCCGTCGCAAATCTCCATCGAGTACATATCGGAGCGGCTGAATATCTGGATTCATTATCTGGATGTAAGAAGCAAGAGCATTGAAGCCTCTGCAGGCATGTACAGCATGTTTATTGACAGCCGCCTTCCTCCCGGGCTGCAGCGTCTTGAGTTCCTCCATGAGCTCTGCCATTTGCTTCGCCATGCCGGTAACCACACGCTGATGCCCGAACAGTTCACACAGTCACAGGAGGATGAATCCGAGCGTTTTATCCTTTATGCGGCGATGCCTTACTCCATGATTTCCGCCAGAACATTACCTGAACTCCGTGAAGATGCCGTCCAATATATCGCTTCAACCTTTCAGGTCCCTGCTGAGCTGGCCATGCAGCGGATTGACCAGATTCAGAGGCGAGTGTTCCAGGGGCAATTGATGGCTGTGATGGAAAGGAACGAAGACAGAAATTTAATCCACCGACATATTCGGTAAACGCTGCGGGGATAATAAGTCTATGCATAATGAAATGCAGAGACCTTATGTATAGGGTGAATTTACCCGTAAGGGGGAACGAAATGGACGCCATTCAAGTCATCCAGTTATTAATGACCCATCCGGATTACAGCGTGGATGCAGTTCATCCCGATATCCCGGATTTTGTTGGCATTGAGACCATTGAGGTCGATCATGAAACCCAGACCTTCTCCATTCTGCTGCAAGAACCGAAGGAAGAAGATTAAGGGAACCCATGGACAAAAAAAGTGACCCCGCCGGCGTCCGGCAGGGTCCATATCTATTAATAAGGGGGGTATGTGTATACTATAAGCCCGTTAGCTTAAGCCCTAATGAAATCCCGCTGAAGATGAACTGAATCTTTTACTAGAGCGTGTCTTCAAACTGGAAGAGCTCTGGGGAAGCAGAGATTTGAAAGTAGGGCCCCTAAAAGCCTGCAGCGGGTTCGTGTACTCGAGGGACGGACTCAGGAGACGCTATGGAGAGTAAAACCCCTGTTTATTCTCTTTTGCGGACCCAGACGACATTATCTGCTCTGCATTCTATCAAGAAGCGGCCATCAGGGAGAAATAACTGCGCTGGAGTCCGTTTTCCTACTGTAACAGGCTAAAATCTCCAAATAAGTGCAACTCGGTCCATTCATGCTAGAGTCAGGAATAAACTTTCCGGACGCACACACGCCTTCGGAAGAAGTGCGAAGTCTCTGAAACACCGAAACGTAAGCCTCCACCGAAAAAACTACCTAGTGGCGAAATGCCTTTCTCCGCGTGTGATCAGAAAATGCTACTGTACCCATGATTCCTTAGGGCATACAGCAGCAGGTTTTGGCGGGTCAAGCGCTTTGAAGACACGCCCTAGTCCCTATGATAGTATCGTAGAAATCGCAGCATGTATTCTTGTTCATCCTGATAGCGCTTGTCTGACTTACACTATGCGTTCATGAGAAGAACGAATGAACACGCTGGCTAGCCTGCACTCACAAACTGCATTACGCCTATTGCCGTCAGCAGGAAAAACACGATCAGAATCCCCCATATTACCCTGCGCAATATTTTTCCGGGGTCATTGCCGGGTGGATGCCCGCCTTGATTCTCCAGCGTAGCTATCCGGCGCTCAAGCTCTTGAATTTTCTTTTGCTCAGACATATTCTCCATCTCCTTTTTCTGTGTATACTCAATAAAACGCTTCCAAATCCAAAAAGTTTCATAAAAGGAAATTAACCTTTCTTTCATCTCTCTGTAACCTATCTCCCAATTTATTCCTTTACTATGGGAGGAGGAGGGGATTTCCATGAAAACACTCTGGGTTCTTATGTCCGTAATCCAGCTTATGTTCGCATACAGTCCGCAAGCCGGTAACATAGATGAAGATAATAACATCCGTACATTCCAATATTCTTTAGAAGCTGGGTATAGCTGGAAGGCAACTTCTGCAGGTTCAGGAATGTATCAGGCAGATAACCGTATCTATATGAGTAATGACAGAGGCATATCCTGGCATAAGCTGAGCGATTCCTTGAGCGGCACTTTGCCAAGCGGCCCCATTGGAGACCTCAAGTTTAAGACGAAGGACACTGGATGGATTACGATCCATTCTCCACGACAAGGCGATATTGGACTATATAAGACAACCGATGGCGGAATTCACTGGACCAAAGAGCAGCTTGAAGTACCTTCCAAATACGCTGCCGTTCAGTTTAATCCTGCCTCTCCTATATTTTTCACCTCTACAAATTATGGAATCGTCCTACTGAATGAGATCGGGCTGCTGAACGAGAAAGGCCAGACTGAAACCTCTCTACTCTTCTATGCAACGCAAGACAATGGACGTCATTGGACCCCCATCATGGATAGACCTGAGGGAGAATGGAACGGTTTATCCTGGAAGGCCTCTTTGGATCAGAAATCCGCAAGCTACTCATGGAATATTACTATCGGCGATAGAACCTGGACTTCATCCAATGGGGAAATCTGGTCTATGAAATAAGATCCTTAGCATTTATAAAACGGGTATCTTGAAGAATAGGCACAGCACTGCTAATATTCACCTGGCAGCAATAGGTCACATCGTCTTCATACCCGCGCTCACGGAGTTCACGGGCACTCGCACAATCCCATATAAGCTCCCTGATGGTTTTGCTGGAGTACTTCAAAGCTCCAATACAGACCTCAGCCTCAGGAGATTTGCTGCCGGTTAATTGGGAAAGAATCAGACCTGCACCTAAATAATCTTCAATGCCTGGACGCAAATTATTTTCACCATCCCTAACATCGGACCACCTTTCACCGCAGGGAACCACAGTGATGTTTGCCTGCAATTGCTGCATTAAACGGTTAGCAACCTCAGCCACGGCAGACGCATTAAGGAAACACCCGATGAGCAGCGCCGGCACCTGTGAAGCAATCCATGTACAAGCAGCACCATTTAATGAACATAATACAAAGTCACGGCCAAAATCAGCAGAACTAAACGACAATGGTGACAGGGAATGCCCGCCTTCTCTTATCGCCTCCGCTCTTCCCCAGACGATTTCCGCACTGTTGGCTCTGGCATAGGCTTTGGCATTCTCATTGATTGGCGGGGGATACGGAAAGACATTAGCCTTGTGCTGAACCGCAGTCACTACCGTAGAAGAGAAGCTGAGCACATCAACTATGATCACAATGTCCCCACGTTCAGACGCGGCCCGCGCTCCTCTTTGTCCCCATTCCACTTTGACTTTATACGGTGTCTGGTCATAAAACATCGGACTTCCTCCTTTATCCCAATATATTCTTCAATCACTAATACACCAAGGTAAAATGCGATCCATGTCCCCTGAATGTTAATACTCATCAAACGATTCGCTGCCGCCTCTTTTTTATAGGCAGTAGATAATATTTGCTATAATATAAAGTAAAAATATACAATGGTTCCTTCATAACCAGCTTCTTCGGGAAAGATGCCTCCAAACCGCTTATCCTCAGATGGGTATCTGCGCTTGTTGTAGCGGGTATTCTGCTCTATATTTTTATCTTTGATGATCTTTCAGATTAGGAGGACATTTGATGAGCTCCCCCTTTGTCCCAGTTCAAGCCCGCTCCTCCATTCTTAACTTGCCCGGTAAATATAACGAATGGAGGCCAAGTGTTAAATTACATAAATATGTATACTGTTACTGGATGTCTGCCATCCGCAGTTCCCAAGACTCCCTAAGCCCAATTTCAATATCCGGCAGGAAGGAAATGATTGCCCCCGACGGCTGCATCGATATCGTATTCCAGATAGGACAAGATAGGGCAACCCTTCATGGCATGATCGTTGGCACGTTGGACCGGTCACTTTATGTGGATCTGGCGTATGACCGCCTGCACACCTTCGGAATCCGATTTTATCCGGGAGGGCTGCAGGCTTTCTTGAGGGAACCGGCTGATTTATTCACGAACCAAATCCTTGACCTAAGCGAGATATGGAAAGAACTCCAGACGGAGTTAACCGGCCATCTGCAGACTGCTGCTTCCACGGAACACTTTATACTTCTGACCGACCGCAGCCTTCTTTCCAGATTAAGTGACTGCCCGGCCGGGGATGATCTTTTTCAGAACGCCCTTGTCCAAATTTGGCAAGCTCAGGGAATTCTCACGGTCAAAGAGCTCGCACGAAGAGAATGCGTCAGTGAACGGCAGCTGAGGAGAATCTTCTATGAACGCACCGGCGTAGGTACCAAAACCTTTACGCGAATCATGCGCTTTCAAAGCGTTCTCGGGATGCTGAACAGGATAGGAGGCAAAAACTTGACCGATGCCGCACTGCAGACCGGATATTATGATCAGGCTCATTTCATACATGAATTTCAAAGCATCTGCGGGCTGCTTCCCAGTGAATATATCAAAAATATGAACTAAGTCTGTCCGTTTTTTACAATTCAGTTGTTGTCATGCCTTATACAATAGAGCAATACAGGAATTAGGAGGTAGACATGACAAATATTCAAATCAGGCTGGAACAATACATGCAAACCTGGGAGGATGCGGAACGCTTTAGCGGAACCGTGCTGGTTGCCCAAGGAGATCGTATTTTATTGGAGAAGGGATATGGCTACGGAAATCATGAGTATGCCATGCCGAATACCCCCTCCACTATTTATAATATAGGCAGCATCACTAAGCTGTTCACGGCAGCGGCTGTATTGCAGCTGTATGACCGGCAGAAGCTTCGCCTGAACGATCCTATGGAAACTTATTTTCCCGGTTATAGACACGGAGACCGCATCACCATTCATCATTTACTGTCCTGCACCTCGGGGATACCGGATTACACAGAGCTGAGCCAATATAGTCCAAGAGACCGGCTTTCTGCCGAGAGCATTCGGGAGTGGTTAAATCACGAACCGTTGCAAGGTGAACCTGGACAGCAAGTGCAGAAGAGCAACTCGAATTTTGTCTTCCTCGCCAGAATCGTTGAGATTGTGTCGGGCATGGAGATCGGCGCTTATTACGAGAAATTTTTATTTGCTCCGCTCGGACTTAAACATACCGGAATAAGCTGCAATGAGGAGATTCTCCCCAATAAGGCATACGGGTATTCCTGCTCGGGTGAAGGCGTAGTCTGTGCAGAGTATTACGATATGTCTGGTGCCTTTGGAAGCGGATTTCTCTATTCCACTGCGGCCGATTTGTTCACATGGACCAAGGCGCTGGGCAGCGGCACAGTAATAAGCAAGGAAGCCTATGAACGTATGCTTACTCCTTACGGATATTTGTGGTACCTGGAGGCTTCGGTGGGATATGGCTGTTGTGTAAAGGGTGAGCCTGCTGAAGAAATGTTTATGGACGGGAATATTTATGGATACACCTGCACCCTGCAACGGTACATATCCGGGGACCTCACCGTAATTGTACTCAGCAATAACGATGCCAGCCCTGTAGCCCGCCTTGTAAAGGGCCTGAGAAGCATTCTGTACACTGGGGCGACCTCCATAATAGTCAAACCGGAACTTGCGGACGCCGCGGACTATGAACAATATAGACACTTCGCGGGGGTGTACTGCTTTCCGCCAATGGGCTGGCATTTTACAATTCATTATGAAGAAGGCCTGCTGTATGTAGACCGGCTGTTCAATCAGGAGTTCAAAAAAAAGAAGTTCCAGCTTAAATTAGTTGCAGATACCGCGGAAGCTGTAGTACTGGCCTGCGTGGTGTGTGACAGCACCTTTACTTTTCATAAGGCTACGGAAGTAAAGTTCCAGCAGGTAACCTACAGTTTCGATACCTTGAACCTGCCTTATGAGAGATCCGGCGGATAAACCGGTAAACAATAAAGCAGCGGAAGCCTGAGCAGAAACAATACTCTTGGCAGCCGCTGCATTTGTGTGTGTGTAACTTAGGAAGCTAGATAAGCAGAAGTTACAGCCAGAATGATTTGGTAATAATTACGAGCAAAATAAACAATACCAGAATTGCCGCAGTCGATGTGCCAATACCGCCAACATGACCTACATTTTCTCCGCATCCACATGAACCCATTTCCCATTCCTCCTTCAAAAGTGAGTACAGCATAGAATATGCAGAATGTCCTTCACTGCTTGGGTGAAATGGAAATGTGTTGTTATGCATTCAGCCGGTCTGGTTTATTTATCCGCCATGAATGTTACGTATGTTGCTGCTGCAAATACAACAACCAGCACCAAAGAAATAACACCCATAATCCGTTCATTTTTCCAGGCACGAATTGTGTTTGCAATATATAGGATCATGAGCCCTGCCATCATTAGCGACAGGTTGATGCCCGTTATAAACAACACAACAAACCCAATCATTACACAACCCCAAATAATCATGAACCACAAAGGATAATTTTTAAAGATCGTTTTAAGCATTTTCCGCCTGCCTCTATTCCATCTCAAATTTATACTTCCCTATAATCTCACAATCCAGTCTCGCTAGCAACGGAGGAAGTTTGTCCGGCAGCCGTAAACCAAAAAAGGACAAGCTCTTAGAGCCTATCCTTATCCATTTAGACTACATAATTCCATATTAATCCTATTTATACGAGAGGCGCTTGAATCAATGTTGCGAAATTGAACTTGTGTACGTGACCATCATTTAAAGTAGTTTGACCCGTAACAAAATGGACATGTTTGCCGTTTCCTACTGGAATAGCTGGTCCTGTTCTAATCTTCTTCAAATTATGAAAATGGTTAAAGAAATCGGTTCTTTCCAAATCAATCTCATGGACATGACTTGCTCCTGCCCGAATCGCCTGTCCTGTAACACCTGCGAACCGGTGGTTGTGCCGATCTGCACCTTCTTCAGCCAGTTTAGTGCTCCCTTCAAATTCATGTACGTGTCTCTGTGCCTGAGTGGAGCCTGCTCTTATCTTCTTTATTGTAGGCCGTTTCTTCTTCATCCGTTGTCTACCTCCCTAAAATTATGCAACTTCCCAACATCTTATTAAGGCAAACTCGGATAGGTGCACAGCCATTGTAACATGCATTATTACCTAGATCGTCTACACTAAGTTAGATTGATGGGTCAGTGTGGGTACCGATTAATGATGTGGAAAGTATTTCGCGGGTAGTGAGACTAGAAAACTCAAAAAACTCCCACCTATTAAGGAGGGAGTACGATTCTATTGGACTGATATTTTTCGGTATTATGCACTTTTGTCTTCATTGATCTTCCTTCTTATCGCTCTTAGGCTAATTACACCTTTATTTCTTAATTGATATAAGATTGACATCACATTATTATGTGGTAAATCAAGTAGCTTTGACAAATTTTTTATGCTAATATGAGGTTCATTTGATATTGCATTAAAAACTTCTAATTCGGCCATAGTAAGTTTACTTATATCAACCAGGGCAAAGCCTTCATTGAAAACATTAACGTTGCTTTTGGTCTCTTCAATCTTATTTGATATTACACCTAGTTTTTGATCTATCAGTTCTTCTACGAACTTTTTATTTTTAGTATCCATATCACCAATTTCATTTAGAATTTCAAATAAAATTTCTTTTTTTGTCTTGTCAATGAGCTCAGTAGCCTCACTGAATTCTTCTAGCATTTCTTCTTTTGCTAATTTCCCTTTTCTTATAATACTCATAAAATTGTCTTCATCTGCGTAATCTCCAGGAGCATACATCACCTTTGTGTTCCAATTAAGAGTAAAGAAAAATGCCAAAACCAACAAGACAGGGAATCCCATCACATACCAAATAAAAACCTTTTGTATTTCCAGGTCAATAAGCCCTAATGAAACAGTACCCGCCACTTCTGCTAGACTGGCAAATATAGCAACAATGGTTAATGGATTACTAATCTTTTTAACCTTTTCAAGCAACTATTTTCCACCTTTCATATTATAACATTAGAAAGAGATTATCATGATTGGAACATTATGTAAACAAAAAACATCAATCCTAAACCAGTGGGCCTAATCCCCAGCGACTGGGAATTCACTCCATTTCCGAGTTATTGGCGTCCGCATAAGCTTCCGCCAGCATATACCGAATCAGGGTTACTGGCTGAAGACATCATGGGCAAAAATATCTATGCGTAGCAAGGTAAATGCAAACGAACAGAAAGAAATGCAGTTCTGGACCATTGAAGAATTCACTCAATTTCTGCAATCGTCGAAGCATCATGTTCATTACATTGCCTTTTCATTAGCAGTATATACGGGAATGCGGCGTGGTGAAATTCTGGGGCTGCGGTGGAAAGATATTGACTTCGAGAAGAAAGAGTTAAAGGTTATTCAAACAGCGAACTGGACGCGGGATGGATTGGTGATCCAGCGGCCCAAGACTAATGATTCGATCCGGCGGGTCAAGCTCTTTCAGAATATTATAGATGATCTCCAGGAGCGCTATTCACAAATTGAAGCGTACAGAAAGGAATATGGGGAAGCCTACGAGGATAATGACCTGGTGTGCTGCTATCCCGGAGGAGGTTATATTAAGCCGAAGCGAATCACTGAAGGTATGGATGTTCTAGTTCGTAAAGCCGGGGTTAAAAAGATCCGATTTCACGATCAGCGGCATACCCATGCTTCGTTCCTGCTTGCAATTGGAATCAATCCGAAGGTGGCTGCCGAAAGATTGGGAATGACTCCTGCAATGTTCAATGAGAGGTACTCACATCTTCTCCCAATCATGCAGGAAGAGGCCGTTGACAGAATTGAAAATGAACTCAATAAATTCGCAGAAAAGCAGCTTGAACTTGTGGAATAAAAGTCTCCGTTAGCAAATCCGTTAGCAAGCTTAAAAAAATGGCCTTTCCCCACTCAAGCATATTCGCTCCGACGAGCCTACATATAGCAAAAACCCCTTGCTAGGCAAGGGGTTTAGTGAAGTGGGCCCTACAGGACTCGAACCTGTGACCAATCGGTTATGAGCCGACCGCTCTAACCAACTGAGCTAAGGGCCCGGATCTAAAGTATCCGTATGATATACAATGGCTGTAGGAAAATAAATTGGTTGCGGGGGCAGGATTTGAACCTGCGGCCTTCGGGTTATGAGCCCGACGAGCTACCGGGCTGCTCCACCCCGCGTCAGTAATCATATTCAAACAGCGACAATAGTTAATATACAATATACCAGGCACTAAAGTCAAGGATGATTTTGTTAATTTATTCAGAGCAGGAAACGTACACCGTAGCGGCCCTTGCGGGAGCGATAAATTTCCACAAATCGCGGATCATGATAGCCGTAAATCCAGCCGTCCTGCTCCAGCCTCTTGGCCAGGCAGCCTGCTTGAAATCTCGTCCTGAACAGCTTCGCGAAGTATATCCAGTTCATGATGCCTTCTTCTCCTTTGTTACGATAATGGATGTCTTCCTTCCCTGAAGTTATCATGCCCAGTTTTTAAAATATAAGCCGCCGAATACGGTATCCGCCAATAAAAAAACAGCAAGGCCCTCACCTTGCGGTGAGGGCCTGAGAAACATTGCCGGATATAATTCTGCTACACGCCGAACGAGGCCGGATCTTTGCGCCAGGACTGCAGCAGCGCTACATCGGTGTCAGCGATTGTGCCTTGACTCAGCGCTACATCAATCAATGTGCTGTAGTTGGACAAGCTTTGCAGCGGTACACCAGCTGCCGCAAATGCCTCAGTGGCCCGGTCCAGCTCATAGCTGAAGATGGCCAGCACGGCCAGCACCTCTCCTCCAGCTTCCTGTACGGCCTGCGCCGCCTTAATGGAGCTGCCGCCGGTAGAAATCAGGTCCTCGATCACAACGACCTTCTGTCCGGGAGAGATAATGCCTTCGATCTGGTTCTGCTTGCCGTGGCCTTTGGCTTTGTCACGGATATATGCCATCGGCAGATCCAGCTTGTCGGCCACCCAGGCCGCATGCGGAATACCCGCAGTTGCTGTGCCCGCAATCACTTCAGCGTCCGGGTAGCTGGCTCTGATCAGCTCTGCGAAGCCAGCGGCAATGTAGCCGCGAACTGCCGGAACGGACATGGTCAGGCGATTGTCGCAATAGATCGGCGACTTGATGCCGGAGGTCCAGGTAAAAGGCTCCTGCGGACGCAGCGCCACTGCGCCAATCTCCAGCAGATAGCTGGCGACTTGCTGGCTTGTATTCGATAATGTGCTCATGCTTGAGTCATCTCCTCAATAATAGATAGTGCGGCTGCGCGCGGATCCGCCGCAGCCGTAATAGGCCGGCCCACTACAAGGTAGTGGCTGCCTTGCCGGATGGCTTGTCCCGGTGTCATCACCCGGGACTGATCATCCAGGGAAGACCCTGCCGGACGAATGCCCGGGGTAACCGTGCGGAACTCCGGGCCGCATGCGGCAGTGATCGCCGCCGACTCCTGCGGTGAAGCTACCACGCCGTGCAGGCCGGCTCCAGCCGCCAGCTTGGCGTAACGCACCACGGTGTCCGCTACATTCCCGGCAATGCCAATCTCGCTGTTCATCACTGCCTGACTGGTGCTGGTGAGCTGTGTCACTGCGATAATCAGCGGCATTCTCAGCGACGGGTGCAGGCTGACCGCCTGAGCAGCCCCGTCCAGCGCTGCAGCCATCATGGCCGAGCCGCCGGAGGCGTGTACGTTGAACATATCCACACCGAGCATCGTAAGGCTCTCCGCCCCACCCCGCACCGTATTGGGGATATCATGCATTTTGACATCGACGAACACGGAATAACCGCGGGCCTTCAGTTCTCTAATGAAGTCTGGTCCGGCTGTATAGAACAGCTGCATCCCAACCTTCATGTAACAAGGAATGCCTTCCAGCTTCTCAATGAGCAACCTCGCTTGCGCTGCATCAGGATAATCCAGGGCAATCATCAGCCGTCCAGCCATTTCATCCCGTCTGGTAATTTCTCCGATATTCTCGTGTTCAAGCTGCTGTGGGTCCATCTGTTTCACGTACGGTTCAGCTCCTTTGGTCATTTATTAACGGTTACCGGGTCCCCGGGCATAGCGGA
Organism: Paenibacillus sp. FSL H3-0321; assembly: GCF_038002865.1. NCBI lineage: Bacteria > Bacillati > Bacillota > Bacilli > Caryophanales > Paenibacillaceae > Paenibacillus > Paenibacillus sp. FSL H3-0321. The sequence continues at coordinate 2,284,189 of NZ_JBBODH010000001.1, forward strand.
ACGGTCTGCGATAACGCAAACCGTTCCAGTGGCATGCCCGAATGGGCTGCTCATACATCTATAGGTTATTGTCCGACAAAAGCTGGCATGGACTGCGACGAGAAGTTGATCGTCTGCAGCATGATCAGCAGCGCCGTTACCGTATCCAGTGAGGTCATACATACGACACCGTTCTCTACCGCTTCACGGCGGATGCGGAAGCCGTCACGCTCCGGCGTTTTGCCTTTAGTCAGCGTATTGAAGACGAAGTTGGCCTGACCACCGCGGATCAGATCAAGGATTGTCGGCTCTCCTTCATCCAGCTTGTTGACGTTCATCACGTTCAGGCCTGCCTGTTCAAGGGCTTGCGCCGTACCGCCGGTGGCAATGATTTTGTAGCCCATGGCGTGGAAGCCCTTCATCAGCTCAACTGCCTCAGCTTTGTCTTTGTCTGCTACCGTAACGATGATTGCTCCGGTTGCCGGAATTTTCATGCCTGCTCCGATCAGACCTTTATAGAGCGCTTTGGCATACAGCTTGTCGCGGCCCATGACTTCGCCGGTCGATTTCATTTCCGGTCCTAAGGTAGGCTCTACTCTGCGCAGCTTGGCAAAAGAGAACACCGGCACTTTTACCGACACATAGTCGCTTTCCGGCCAGAGGCCTTCGGTGTAGCCATCGTCTTTCAGCTTGCCGCCGAGAATGATCTTGGTAGCCAGATGAGCCATAGGAATGCCAGTTACCTTGCTCAGGAAAGGAACCGTACGCGAAGAGCGCGGATTCACTTCGATCACATATACTTCATTCTGGTAAATAACGAACTGGATGTTGACAAGGCCAATCGTTTTCAGTTCCTTGGCAATCTTGATGGTGATTTCGCTTATTTTCTGCTTCAGGCCTTCATCCAGATATTGCGGCGGGTAGACAGCGATGGAGTCACCGGAGTGGACACCCGCACGTTCTACATGCTCCATAATACCAGGGATGACTACGGTCTCCCCGTCGCAAATCGCGTCAACTTCGACCTCTTTGCCCAGCATGTAGCGGTCGATCAGCACCGGATGCTCCGGATTCACCTTCACCGCTTCAACCATGTAGCTCAGCAATTCCGCATCGTTGTAGACAATCTCCATTGCACGGCCGCCCAGTACATAGGAAGGACGTACAAGTACCGGATATCCCAGCGATTGCGCTGTTTCTACGGCTTGACTCACATCGGTTACCGTCTTGCCTTTAGGTTGTGCAATATTCAGTCGGGCCAAAAGCGCTTCGAATTTCTTGCGGTTTTCAGCTTCGTCGATGCTTTCCAGACTGGTGCCGAGAATATTTACACCGGCTGCAGCCAGCGGCGCAGCAAGGTTAATGGCAGTTTGTCCTCCGAACTGGACGATAACGCCAATCGGATTCTCCTGGGTGATGACATTCATGACATCCTCGAAGAACAACGGTTCAAAATAGAGCCGGTCCGAGGTGTTGAAGTCGGTCGATACCGTTTCAGGGTTGTTGTTGATGATTACAGCTTCATAGCCGGCTTTCTGGATCGCCCAGACCGCATGTACGGTACTATAATCGAATTCAATCCCCTGACCGATCCGGATAGGTCCGGACCCGAGCACGATAACCTTCTGCTTGTCGGAATGGATAACCTCATTCTCCGTCTCATAAGTGGAGTAGTAGTAAGGTGTGGAGGCTTCGAATTCAGCCGCACATGTATCTACCATTTTGAAGACCGGAGTTAGTCCCTGCGCAAGGCGCATGGCACGAACATCCACTTCCTTCGTCTGAGCTCCGCCCGGACGTCCTTCCGCCCGGATCTCGGCAATTGCCCGGTCAGTGAACCCTTTGCGTTTCGCTTGATACAAGGTTTCGGCACTCAGCGTCTCTTCGCTGCGCAGCACATCCTCGAAGTTCACCAGGCCTTCAATCTTGGACAGGAACCACCAATCAATGCTGGTGATATCCTGAATCTCCTGCAGGCCATAGCCGCGGCGGAACGCTTCCGCGATCAGGAACAGCCGCTCGTCATCCGCTTTGGCGAGACGACCCCGCAGCACGCTGTCTTCCAGCTGCTCTGCGCCCGGCAGGCGGAAACGGTGGACACCGATTTCCAGGGAACGGACTGCTTTATGAATCGACTCTTCAAAGGTACGGCCAATCGCCATGACTTCACCGGTTGCTTTCATCTGCGTGCCCAGTTTACGGTTCGCCGATGTGAACTTGTCAAACGGCCAACGCGGAATTTTGCTGACGATATAGTCCAGTGTCGGCTCGAAGCAGGCGTATGTCTGTCCTGTAACCGGGTTAACGATTTCATCCAGAGTGTAGCCGAGAGCGATTTTGGCTGCCATTTTGGCAATCGGGTAACCGGTCGCCTTCGACGCCAGCGCCGAGGAGCGGCTGACCCGGGGATTTACTTCAATTACATAATATTGATAGCTTTGCGGATCAAGTGCGAACTGCACGTTGCAGCCGCCTTCGATATTCAGCGCGCGGATGATCTTGAGTGACGCGCTGCGCAGCATTTGGTATTCGCGGTCGGACAACGTCTGGCTTGGTGCCACAACGATACTGTCGCCTGTATGTACGCCGACAGGATCAAAGTTCTCCATATTGCAGACAACGATACAGTTGTCGTTCGCGTCCCGCATAACCTCATATTCAACTTCCTTCATGCCGGCGATGCTCTTCTCCACCAGACATTGACCGATCGGGCTGTAACGGATACCCGCTTTGACGGTTTCACGCAGCTCTTCCTCGTTGTCGCAAATGCCGCCGCCGGTTCCACCGAGCGTATAGGCTGGACGAACGATTAGCGGGTAGCCGATTCCTGCGGCAAAACCCATCGCTTCTTCCACAGTCGTGATAATTGTGCTCTCCGGTACCGGCTGATCCAGCTCGCGCATCAGCTCACGGAACAAATCACGGTCTTCTGCCTTCTCGATGGATTCCAGCTGTGTGCCCAGCAGCTTCACGTTCTCCGACTGCAGCACACCTGCGCGGGCCAGTTCAACGGCCATGTTCAGGCCGGTCTGTCCGCCCAGTGTCGGCAGCAGGCCATCCGGGCGTTCCTGGCGGATAATCGCCGTAACAAACTCAAGTGTAATCGGCTCGATGTATACCTTGTCGGCCATATTGGTATCGGTCATGATCGTGGCCGGGTTGCTGTTGATCAGCACAACCTCCACGCCTTCTTCTTTGAGCGCCTGGCAGGCCTGTGTTCCTGCGTAGTCAAACTCGGCAGCCTGGCCGATGACAATCGGGCCGGAGCCGATGACGAGAATCTTTTTAAGTTTATCGTTTTTTGGCATGTTATAGAGCTCCTTTCACGGCTTCAAGCTGTGCTTTGGGTTGTGGTGCCGTGATTCTGGCATTTGCGGCAAGCTGGGCCTGGCGTGAGCCTGCTGGCGTCTTCGCTTTGTGATCAGCAATCATTTGCAGGAAACGGTCGAACAAATAGCTGCTGTCATGCGGTCCCGGCGCCGCTTCCGGATGGTATTGCACCGAAAATGCGGGGTAGCGGGTATGTTTGAGTCCTTCGACTGTCTTGTCATTGTTGTTGATATGCGTAACCTCAAGCTCGGTATTGACAACTGAATCCTCGTTTACTGTGTAGCCATGGTTCTGCGAGGTAATGAAGCAGCGTCCGCTCTCCAGTTCCTTAACCGGGTGGTTCCCGCCGCGGTGGCCGAATTTCAGCTTCTCTGTGTCGGCGCCGCAAGCCAGGGCGAACAATTGGTGACCCAGGCAGATGCCGAAGATCGGGTATTCGCCGAGCAGCTCGGAGATCGTGTTGACGGCATACGGCACGTCTTTAGGGTCCCCAGGGCCGTTGGAGAGCTGAATGCCATCCGGGTTCAGGCGGCGGATCTCATCTGCAGTCACATCATGCGGCACGACTACAACATCACAGCCGCGGCTGTTCAGTTCGCGCAGGATACCGGTCTTCGCGCCGTAATCGACCAGCACGATCCGTTCTTTGTTCCCAGGGCTGCTGTACGTTTTGGTTGTAGATGTCCGGGCTACCTGATTGCGCAGCTCCTCAATGGTCGTGTCGCCCATCATTTCCATGAGTTCTTCCACACGTTTGTTGGAAGTGGTTAGAATGGCCTTCATCGTGCCGTGGTGGCGGATAATGCGGGTCAGCATCCGCGTGTCGATCTCGCTGATTCCGGGAATGCCATATTCCTTCAGCAGGTCATCCACGCTGTATTCGGCGCGCCAGTTGCTTGGCACTTCCTCATGGCGGCGTACAACAAAACCGTGTACAAAAGGACGCACAGATTCGAAATCATCACGGGTAATGCCGTAATTTCCGATCAGCGGATAAGTCATTGTGACGATTTGACCGCAGTACGAAGGGTCCGACAGCACCTCCTGATATCCCGTAATTCCTGTGTTAAATACAACCTCGCCCGTCTTTTCGCCTTCAGCACCAAATGCGGTGCCTGTAAACAGCGTTCCGTCCTGTAGCAGCAATCTCGCCTGCATTCCCATCCACTCCTTCTTGTTTCTGTAGTCTGATTCTATGCCTTGCATCATTAGCGGAGTGTAACGCGCCAAAATGCCGCCGCATGTTCACCTTGCCCCATACAGCCGGCATCTTCGCTCCACCAGTTCATTAATTAGCTTTTGTCCATACCGCTGTGCCGTCTACCCATGTCATAACCGGCCAGCCTTTAAGCTTCCATCCGGCAAAGGGAGTATTGCGTCCTTTGCTGGCAAATGAAGCCGGATCTACTTCCTGCTCCTCCTTGAGGTCGATCAGCGTCAAATCGGCAGGCGCCCCAACCGTGAGATGGCCTGTATTCAGCCGGAACACCCGGGCCGGATCAGCGGTCATCCGCTGCACCAGCAGGGACAGATCCCATTTGCCGGTTGCCACAAAAGCGGTGTAGAGCAGCGGGAATGCTGTCTCAAATCCGACAATGCCAAACGGTGCAAGCTGCATGCCTTTCGCTTTTTCTTCCTCGCTGTGCGGTGCATGATCGGTCACGATGATATCCAGCGTCCCGTCCAGCAGACCCTCAATGCAGGCTTCCACGTCGCGGCGCGAACGCAGCGGCGGGTTCATTTTCCAATTGGCATCCATCCCCGGAATGTCTTCCTCCGACAGCAGCAGATGATGCGGGCATACCTCCGCGGTCACAAGGATGCCGATTTGTTTGGCCTGGCGGATCAGCCGCACCGATTGTTCCGTGCTGACGTGGCAGACATGATAGTGAACACCGGTTGCTTCAGCCAGCAGAATATCGCGTCCGACATGGATCGCTTCCGACTCGTTCGGAATGCCTTTGAGACCATGCGCAGTTGCAAACTTGCCTTCGTTAACCGCACAGCCTTCCACCAGCGAGTCGTCCTCACAATGCGCGATTACAGGCATATCCAGTCCGGCAGCCAATTTCATGGCATCCTTCATCATCTGGGCAGTCTGTACGCCTACTCCGTCGTCCGTGAAACCAATGGCTCCAGCTTCCTTAAGTGCGGCAAAATCGGTCAGCTCGCGTCCCAGCTCATTTTTCGTGATCGCCGCATAAGGGAGCACCTTCACCAGTCCGGCTTCGCGCGCTTTATCCTTCACAAACTGTACGATTTCCGGGCTGTCCGTTACCGGGCGTGTATTCGGCATGCAGGCGATGGTAGTAAATCCGCCCTTGGCAGCCGAACGGGCTCCGGTTTCTACCGTTTCTTTATGCTCAAAGCCAGGCTCGCGGAGATGCACATGCATATCAATCAGTCCCGGGATCAGCAGTTTGCCTTCGGCTTCTATGATTTCAGTGGATTCATCGAGCGCATCCAGATTACTCTCAATTGCGGAAATTACGCCGTCCTTAACTACGATATGTCTAGTCTCTAACTCGCCTTCCTGGTTGAGCACGCTGGCGTTTCTAATGATCACGGTTATGATTCTCCTTTTACCTGCAGGCCGCAGCCGCAAGCTCTCTGATTATTATATAATAAAAATTCATCTTTGTGTATATTTATTAGTGTATTTATGTCAGCTTTTTTAAACTTGAAGAGATGCTATTGAAGGGCTCTCTCCATCACGGCCATCCGCACAGGCACGCCGTTCGACATCTGCGGGAAAATCCGCGATTGGCTGCTTTCGACCACTGCGTCATCAATCTCTACGTTGCGGTTCACCGGAGCCGGATGCATAATGATCGTGTTCTTATCGAGCCGGGCCGCCCGTTCTTCCGTCAATCCATACTGTTTCCGGTATTCCTCGGCAGACAGTAGTATGCCGGATGCATGGCGCTCAAGCTGAACCCGCAGCATCATGACTACATCAGCCTTAAGCGCTTCTTCCATACTCACATAAGGGGCGTAGGCAGCTAGCTCCGGCGCCTGCATATTCTCCGGCGCGCAGAACTGCACCTTGGCCCCCATCTTTGTCAGTCCCCAGAGGTTCGAGCGTGCAACCCGGCTATGCATAATATCCCCTATAATCGAAACTTTGAGGCCCTTCAGCCCGCCAAAATTTTTGCTCATTGTATACAGGTCCAGCAGCGCTTGCGTCGGATGCTCGTTATTGCCGTCTCCGGCATTAATCAGCGGAATGGACACCTTCTCGGCCAGCTGCTGCAGCACGCCCGCAGGCTTCAAACGCACAACTCCGGCATCGATCCCCATTGATTCCAGTGTGCGTACTGTATCGTAGATCGACTCGCCTTTTTCTACACTGGAAGCCGCAGCCGTGAAATTCAGCACCTGAACACCAAGGCGTTTCTCGGCCATTTCGAAGGAAAAGCGGGTACGCGTGCTGTTCTCAAAAAACATGTTGGCAACAAAATGTGATCTCAGTACCGGGGTCAGCTTCTCGGCCTGATTGTCCCAGTACGCTGTTCTCTCCAATAGCTCATGGATTTCCGAGCTGTCCAGCTCTTTAATCCCCAGCAGACTGCGTTCCTTCACCTTGGTTGCCGTCATCATTGTTATCGTTCCTCCCGGTTTGAAATAATGTAAACTTCATCCTTGCCGTCGAATTCGGTCAGCGCCACTTCGATCTGCTCATGCCTGGAGGTAGGTACGTTCTTGCCGATGTAGTCCGGACGGATCGGAAGCTCCCGGTGTCCACGGTCAGCCAGTACAGCGAGTTGGATCATCCTTGGCCGTCCGCAATCCATCAGAGCATCCATCGCCGCGCGGATCGTGCGTCCGGTGTACAGCACATCGTCGAACAAAATTACTTTTTTGTCGTGGATGCCGCTGCTGCCTTCTGGCAGGGTCAGGTAGCTCTTCACTACCGCCCGGTCCATCTCTTCCCGGTTATCTCCGCCTTCGCGGTCATCGCGGTAATGTGTAATGTCCAGCTCGCCGTAAGGAATATCAACACCTTCAATTTCCTTGATACGTTCTGCGATTCGCTGGGCCAGGTAAATTCCGCGTGTCCGGATGCCCACCAGCAGACAATTCTCGATACCTTTGTTTTTCTCCAAAATCTCATGGGCAATGCGCGACAGTGCGCGGCGAATTGCTGTTTCGTCCATAATTACGTTTTTCTCAGTAACCATAATCCGTCATCCTCCTGCTTGTACGCCCGTTCAAGCTCCCGGAAATCAAAAAACTCCTTGCCCAAAGCAGGCAAGGAGTGAAATCCGCAGATTCAAAAAGATGGCGTGTCCGCGCGCATAAAAAGACCCTCCGTACTCATACGGATTCCTTTCTTAAGTCGCGAACCTCGATTCACGTTACCTTGCCAGCCTCACGGGACTGAATTAAAGGCGCATATTCATTTAACAGAATTATGACAGAAGTCATGGCTTGTGTCAAATGGGAGAGAGTGGAACTGAAAATATTAGATTGTATAGGTGAGAGGACGCAGACTGCGGGAATGTTTGGACTTTCGGCCGCTGTTAGATTTGGATTTCTTGATTGGTACCGCTACTAGCGGTAGAAATCCAAACCTAAAGGCGGACGCATTCGCTCCTACAGTTCCAAAATCCCCTCCGCTGCTTCCACCTAAACGTGAAATTTTTCAGTTTAAGTAAAGAAGCAGAAAGAATATCAGCTTATTTCATGAAACTGATGATGATCAAGACCCTCTGCTTGTTTTACCTCCCTGCTTCCGCTCTGATATGATAAAGACCGGAGGCGACTGATAATGGAACTGGAATTTATCACAGCTGCGCATTGGAATGATAGCTTATGGGAGTTAATTGAACCCATGTATCAGGAGGCTTTTCCCAGCGGGGCCAAACCGGCAGGAATTCTGCACAATATGCTGGACAGAGGAATAGCGTATTTGCATGCAGGCCTATCTGATGGACAGGTTGTAGCAATGGCTGTAACCGGGATCGTTGGAGGGACGGCCGACAAGCGGCTTATCATTGATTATCTGGCAGTTGCCAAGAAGTCACGCGGAGAAGGCCTTGGTTCATTGTTCCTGGAAAAAATCATTCACTGGGCTGAACAAGTGCATAACGCCGGTGGAATTATCATTGAAGTGGAAGCCGGAAACACAGCTGCGCATCTTGAGCGTATTCATTTCTGGGAACGGAAAGGTTTCAAGCTGACACCGTATATCCATCAATATATTTGGGTGCCGGAGCCGTACCAGGCAATGCTGCGCCCGCTGAAGCAAGGGGTTGCTGTCGAAGATAATGGAGAGTCCTTATTCCGTTATATTAACAATTTTCATAGAAATTCTTACCGCCTACCTTGAGCGTGCTGCAACAAGAAGCCGCCGCAGATTTCTCTGCGGCGGCTTCTTAGTTGTCCGTTATTTTAGAATTCGAATTCAACGTCGCTGAGGCGTCTTTGAATTTCGGAGATTACACGTTTCTCATCCTCTTCACCTTTGGCGATAAAGGTCACGGAGAAACGAACAAATGGGCCTGCATCATCCCAAGGCACAGTAGAGATCAGCTTCTCACGGATCAGGAACTGCGAGAAGTCTTCGCCGGATTCGAAGCGGCGTCCGCCTTTGACACCTTTTGGTGCTGCTACGTACAGGAAGAAGGAACCTTTTGGTTTCTCTGCCTTGAAGCCCAGGCTGTTCAGCGCATCGACCAGCATGTTGTGGCGGCGGGAATACTTGGCGGCAATCGCTTCGGTAATCTCAGGGTGTTCCAGACCGTAGGCAGCAGCCTTCTGAATCGCGATGAACTGGCCGGAGTCATTGTTGTCCTTCACATCGCTGAATGCCTTCACGACCAGCGGGTTGCCGGCAACGAACCCGATTCTCCAGCCTGTCATGTTGTAGGACTTGGAGAGCGAATGCAGTTCTACGCCGACATCCTTCGCGCCGGGTACGGACAGGAAGCTCAACGGCTTCACACCGTCATAAGTCAGCGCTGCATACGGAGCGTCATGGATGACTACGACGTTATATTTTTTGGCCCAGTCTACAACGGCGCTGAAAAATTCAGGAGTTGCGCTGGCACCCGTAGGGTTATTCGGATAGTTCAGGTAGAGCAGCTTCGCTTTGCGTGCAATATCTTCCGGAATGGAATTCAGATCAGGCAGAAAGTTGTTCTCTCTCTTGAGTTCCACCGTATAGACTTGTCCACCCAAATATTTGGTGTGGGTACCCAGTACCGGATAACCCGGAACCGTCATAATGGTGATGTCACCCGGATTGATAAAGCAGGATGGCAGCATGGCCAATGCCGGCTTCGAGCCGATGGAATGCACAACCTCGTTTACAGGGTCGATCCCCTCTACACGAAATACATCCTTTAGGTAAGCTGCAGCGGCAGCTTTGAATTCAGGAATTCCGTTGTCGGAATAACCGCGGTTTTCTTCTTTGGCCGCTTCAATGGCAAGTCTTGCAACAATGCCTTCATCCGCCATCTCGTCAGGTTCGCCGACGCCCATGTCGATCAATTCAATATTAGGAAAATCCTGTTTCGCCGATGCTTTGGCGCGTTTGATTTTCTCGAATTTGTAAATGGCTGTATCTTTGCCGTAGTTCGCACCGCCGATGCGGTCCGCAAAATTAGTCTGAATGAAAGTCTCTTGATACTGTTCGATACTCATAATTTTGTTCTCATCTCCTGGCTATTATTAAATATATCATTAAATATGAAGCAAAATCGTCTCCAAAACCATGGATTTATGATCACTTCATTTGTACTTATCTGCTGCGCAGCGTAAACAATACTTCTTCCATATCTGCCGGAATCGGTCTGCTGAACTCCATATACTCACCCGTGGAAGGATGCTTAAAGCCCAGTACGGCGGCATGCAGAGCCTGTCCATTCATCATAATCCCCTTGCTGCGCCCGTATACCGGATCGCCGACCAGCGGATGCCCGATAAACTTCATGTGCACGCGGATCTGATGCGTCCGTCCGGTCTCCAGCTGCAGTTCCAGTAGTGTGCAGTCGCCAAAGCGTTCCAGCACGGTAAAATGGGTCACGGAACGTTTGCTGTTTTTCTCGGTTACCGTGTACAGCTTGCGGTCATGCGGGTCACGGCCAATCGGAGCGTCTACGGTTCCTTGGCTATGGGCCAGATTACCATGCACCACTGCGATGTAGCGGCGTGTTACACTGTGCTCTTTGAGCTGGGCAGCGAGTGAAGCATGGCTGGCATCATTTTTGGCTGCCATAATCAGACCGGAAGTATCTTTATCAATGCGGTGCACAATCCCGGGACGAATCTCGCCATTGATGCCGGACAGATCCTTGCAATGAAACATCAGCGCATTGACCAGCGTGCCGGACGGATGCCCTGCTGCCGGATGCACAACCATGCCGCGAGGCTTATTGATTACAATAACATCGCTGTCCTCGTAGACCACTTCAAGCGGAATATCCTCCGCAATCAGATCGGTAACTTCAGCCTCTGGAACCGTAACAGCGATAACATCGCCTTCGTTCAGCTTATAGTTGGCCTTAACCGGAGAACCGTTAACCTTAACATGTCCGCTACTGATCCACAGTTGTACCTGAGAGCGTGAAATTTCTTCTTCCCAGGCCTCCGTAATATATTTATCAACCCGCTCCCGGGCATTCTCTCCGGAAACAATCCACTCCGTGACGTCCCTTTCTTCTTCGTAGGCAATTGCACCTGCCTGCTCATTGACGTCCTTGTTCAAATCATTCATTCCCTTCTTTTACTTCCTTTGATTCCTTAACTTCGATGATTTCGTCTCCGCTCTTCATATCCAGCAGTGTATCGAGAATAATCAGTCCAACCCCAATCACGATGCAGGAGTCGGCGACATTAAAAATAGGGAAGGTGTAGCTCCCGAAGTTGAACATCAGGAAGTCAACAACCTCACCGTTCAGCATCCGGTCCAAAAAGTTGCCTATTGCTCCGCCCAGCACCAATGCCAGAGCGGTAGGAAGCAGCTTCCGCGAGGCTTTGGCCTTGTTCATATACCAGACAATTCCGACGACAACAACAACCGTAACTATAAAGAAAAACCATTGCTGTCCTTCAAGAATTCCGAATGCGGCTCCACTATTGCGGTGGGAGGTAATAATGAAGAAGTCGTTTATGACCGGAATCTGCTCGCCGAGCTCCAGCCGGGTAGCAATCACATATTTGGTACCCTGGTCAATCAAAAACACAATTAGCGCAATCAGATAGTACACCACAGAAGTTGTCACTCCGTTCTTATTTTTCCCGCGTTATAGCGGTACGAATACTGAATAAAGACTTGTATATTGTAGCACAGGCCTCAAGAAGCCGTCTATTGCGGACCGTATAACCCTTTTAAGGCCGGGGGACTATTTACCATCGCTAAAAAGACGCTTCTCCGGTCAAGCTATCAAAGAACGAACCGGCAGGAATGCCGGGAAGCGTACGTTATGACAAAAGCATCTGAAAGGAGCACTCGCCTATGAGCCATCTGACATCACAGCAGCTCTCGCAGCTGCGGGCAGCGCTGCAGCAGCAGCAGGAGGAAATCCGCCACAGGCTGCAAAATAACGAGCATTACGGTCTGCAGGAAGCCATGCGCGATACAACCGGGGAATTGTCCGAAATCGACAACCATCCCGGCGATGCCGCCACTGAGCTGTATAACCGCTCGATAGATATTTCCCTGCTGGAGCGCGACGAGCATGAATTGGACGATATCGAAGCCGCCCTGCAGGCCATGGATGAGGGCACCTACGGAATTTGTATCGCCAGCGGCAACCCGATTCCATATGAGCGGCTCTCAGCCATTCCATCCACCAGATACAGCAAGGAGCATGCCCCGCGCCAGAACGCACCGTTTACCCGGCCGGTCGAAGAAGAGCTGCTGTCCCCGCCTTTTGGACGCACCAGCCTTGACGAACGCGATGAGCAAAACGGTTTTGACGGCGAAGATGCCTGGCAGATCGTCGAAAGCTGGGGCAGCTCCAACTCCCCGGCCATGGCCGAAGGCAATGATATCAGCTCTTACAACGATATGGAGATTGAGGCCGACGAAACCGAAGGCTTCGTAGAGCCGTGGGAGAACTTTGTGGCAACCGATATCGCCGGAAACCATTTGACCATCATCAAAGGAACCAGTTACCGCCATTATATGGACACCGAGGAAGGCAGCTACCTGCTGGATCCGTCCGCTAAAAAGGAAAGGGAGTAGCCATGTGCTGCTCCTTTTTTAGGTACACACGCCAGATCAATGATTCACTAACCCCTAAAAAGTCTTAAGCTCCAGCTGGTGCTGTACGATCCGCACAATATCTGCAATATAATCTCCGATAATCGGCAGGTTCAGCGCCCCCAGCATCTGCAGTACATAAATGATCGTCGCTGCAAAAAAAGTGAATCCGAGGGCAATCCCCACCCCGCGCGCTATCCCTGATATTATGTTCAGCCAGATCAGCCGCCAGGGCGAATGCAGCAGCTGTGTATATTCAGCAATCCGCGATTTTTCCATCTCCCGGGCCAGCCCCAATGTCAGCCGGTATACCGCGCTCAATTTTTCATCCGGGGAAAGGGCCTCTGCTCCCGCTTCAGTCTCCCGTTTGAAATCCGGCGCCTGATCCGGTCCGCTGCCCTCGCCAGTTGCGGCGGAGATTTCTCCCTGCTGCCCGGAGCTTTTGCTTCCTTCTTTCCGACCCTCCAAAACACTCTTGCTCCTTCCCTAACGTCCACAAAATAAACGAGCCCGGTTCGGGGAGAGGCAATCTCTCCCCGAACACGGGGCTCGTCATTTTGCGCATAAATATAAGGTTCTCAGTAAAGATCCTCATATTTCCGCAGAAACGGCTTCCTGATTAGCGGTACACATACCACCATTCTCGAAAACCCCTGCCCTATGCTAAAGGCCTGGACGTTTCTTCTTATGCCGCTAGTATATGTCATTTGGAGACAAGCGATACGGGGATCAGCATTTAGCTTCTCTTTAGGCTCCGATATGGATACCAATGGATCTGCCGCCGGCATCCACCGATTCAAATGGATGCGCTCCGTCAAACTCAACGGTAGTCACTAGCACATTTTCACGCAATACATGTTCAAAAGCAGTCACTGCCGCTTTCAGCTCATCATCCAGCTGCAGCGTGAGCGCAATCCGTTTCTCGATCGCCAGATCCAGGCGTTTGCGGTAATCCTGCACTGCACGGACAATTTCGCGGACCCAGCCCTCCTGCTCAAGTTCAGGAGTGATTTCCGTGTTCAGTGCTACCGTGAGCCCGTAACCGGAAGCTGATGCAAAACCCGGTTTGGCCTGCTTCTCAACAAGCAGCTCCTCGGCAGTAATCTGCAGCTCTTCCCCTTCCGGCGACACGATGGCAATCACGCCGTCCTGTACCGCTTTGCGGGTAGCGTCACTGTCCATCCCTTTCAGGTAGCCTTGCAGGAAGCCTACGCTCTTGCCGTATTTTTTACCGGCTACCTTCAGGTTCAGCTTCAGCGTAAAATCAACAAACCCGCTGTCGCTGTTCTCCAGCACAATTCCCTTGACATTGATTTCATCCTTGATGATCTCTTCATAATCCGTTACATCAAAGCTGCCGTCCAGGGAAACGATCAGCTCGGACAGCGGCTGGCGTGTCTTGATGCCAGTCTCGTTGCGCACGTTGCGGGCAAGCTCGACAATGCCTCTGGCACTCTCCATATCCCGCTCCAGCTCAAGATCGATCAGACTCTCGTCGGCAGCCGGATAATCCGCCAAATGTACGCTTTCCCCGCCGCCAAGGTTGGTATAGATATCTTCCGACAGCATCGGTGTGAACGGTGCCATCAGCGTAGCCGTTGTGAGCAGCACATGTGTCAGCGTACGGTAAGCGTCCAGCTTCTCTTCGCCAAGCCCGCTTCCCCAGAACCGGTCGCGTGAGCGGCGGATATACCAGTTACTCAGTTCATCCACGAAGTTCTCAATCGCTTTGGACGAATTAACGAAGTCGTTGATGGCGAGGCCTTTTTCCACAACTAGAATCAGACTGTTCAAGCGGGAGAGAATCCAGCGGTCGAGCTTATGTCCGGATACCTTGAAAGGATGCTCTGCAGGGTCGTACCCGTCAATACCGGCATAAAGCGTCAGGAACGCGTGCGTGTTGACCAGCGTATCCACAACCTTGGATTTGGTCTCCCCGACCAGACCGCGCGAGAAACGTTTGTTATTCCACGGCGCACTGTCGGACAGAATTGCCCAGCGGAAGGCATCGGTGCCGTATTCGTTCATGATTTCCCAAGGGTCAATGACGTTGCCTTTGGATTTGGACATTTTTTGGCCGTTCTCATCGAAGATGTGGCCGTGGGCAATAACTGCCTTGTAAGGCGCTTTGCCCTTGAACAACGTCGATACCGCAAGCAGGCTGTAGAACCAGCCGCGTGTCTGGTCAATTCCTTCACAGATCATATCTGCCGGATACTGGTCGGCGAATCTGTCTTCATTCTCGAACGGATAGTGGCTTTGGGCAAACGGCATCGAGCCGCTGTCAAACCATACGTCGATGACCTCAGATGTACGCACCATCACGCCGCCTTCGCTGAACGGGCTGCGCAGCTTGATGTTGTCTACATATGGCTTATGCAGCTCGATATCCTCAGCGACTTCGCCGATCGCCATCGAGCGGAGTTCAGCGATGCTGTGCGGCGCAAATTCTTTGCCTGTGTCCTGGCAAACCCAAACATTCAGCGGTGTGCCCCAGTAGCGGTTGCGGCTGATATTCCAGTCCACCAGCTCTTCCAGGAACTTGCCGAAGCGGCCTTCACGCACATGGTCAGGATACCAGTCTACGCTGTTGTTGTTGGCGATCAGCTGATCTTTGATCGCTGTCGTTTTGATGAACCAGCTGTCTGTCGCATAATACAGCAGCGGAGAATCGCAGCGCCAGCAGAACGGATAGCTGTGCTCGTATTTCTCTTTATTGTACAGCAGCCCTTTTTCGGACAGCACCTTGATGATATCTAAATCGCAATCTTTCACAAACCGTCCGGCAAAATCACTTACCACGTCAGTATATTTACCGGAAGTATCCACCACATTGACAAAGCTGATGCCGTTGTCGCGGCAGCTCTTATAGTCATCCTCACCATGTGCCGGAGCCATATGCACGATCCCGGTACCGCTGGAATCCGTTACGAAGGATGCACCAACGATCACATTATGTTTCTCCGCCTGAATATAGCTAAACGGCGGGGTATAGCTTTGACCGATAAATTCAGAGCCTTTATGCGTTGAAAGAACCGTATACTCCCCTTTCAGCACCTCTTCCACGAGGTTCTTGGCCAGCACGTATACGCAGTCTTCCTGCTGCGCACGGACATATTCCATCTCCGGGTTCATTGCCAGCGCCATATGCGCCGGAAGCGTCCAAGGGGTGGTCGTCCAGGCCAGCACATAGTCGCCGCTGCCATCCAGCTTGAACTTGGCCGTTGCACTGAGGTCCTTCACCGTCTTATAACCCTGCGCCACTTCATGGGAGCTCAGCGTTGTCTGGCAGCTCGGACAGTACGGGCTGACGCGGTGTCCGCGGTACAGCAGACCTTTCTCATGCACCGTAGCCAGGATGTTCCACACGCTTTCGATGTACGTATTATCCAACGTCACATACGGGTTATCCAGATCGGTCCAATAGCCGATAGCTTCCGTGAACTCACGCCACTGCTTCTCGTAGCCGAACACGCTCTGTTTGCACTCTTTGATGAACTTCTCCACGCCGTACTCTTCAATTTCCTGCTTGCCGGAGATTCCGAGTTTCTTCTGCACGCCGAGTTCAACCGGCAGGCCGTGAGTGTCCCAGCCCGCTTTGCGCACAACGCGGTACCCCTTCATCGTCTGGTAGCGGCCGATGAAATCCTTGATGACCCGGCCCAGCACATGCCCGATATGCGGTACGCCGTTAGCTGTTGGAGGTCCTTCATAGAACACATAGTTCGGACGGCCCTCACGGTTCTCCATGGATCTGCGGAACGTATTCTCATCGCTCCATTTCTTCAGAATGCGGACATCTCTTGCCCGCGCTTTTTCTCTGACATCTACTTTTTGCATTGCTGGTCAATCCTTCCTTGGTTTAGTCTATAAAGCTGCTCGATCCCCCTAAATCCCCCTTAGCCAAGGGGGACCCCGAGGGCCCCGGCCCTCTGGACACCCGGAATATTGTCTAAACTCCAGGGAGAGGTGGATGTAGAGTTCATTTTGGTGTTGTCCCCGCTTGTCGCCGCAAGCGGCCCGCTTTACCTCAAACACGCTAGGCGCGCAGCCCGCTCGCAGGCTTTGCTCTTGCCTTTGCCCTTGCCCTTGCCTTGGGCCCCCGGCCCGCGATCCCGTCAGGGCAGCGCTGGGTCGGGTTGCCCCCGCGGCGGGGCGCAGCCGCCGCAAGCTGTCTTTGCCCTTGCTCTTGCCTTGGGCCCCCGGCCCGCGATCCCGTTAGGGCAGCGCTGGGCCGGGGTGCCCCGCGGCGGGGCGCAGCCGCCGCAAGCCGTCTTTGCTTTTGCTCTTGAGCAGGAAAGGCCCCGCAGGCGTACCCGCCAGGGGAGCCTAAGAAGGGCCGCTCCCCCGTCGAACAAATCCCTACCCGTCCGCGGACGCCACTCTCTACACAATGCCCTTGTTGCGGGTGTCCAGAGGGCGGCCAGCCCTTGGGGTCCCCCTTGGAAAGGGGGATTTAGGGGGATCGCACCCCGCAACAACAAAAACGAGCGCCATCCCGCCCCCTAAGGGGCGAGACGACGCTCGCGATACCACCCTAATTCTGCGCTTCACGCACATCCTCAGGGGGAGTGTATTCAGCACAATCTCAGTTCCGCGCAGACAATCTAAACGCACGGGTCCGGGATAACGTCCGGCAGACGGCTAAACTTACGCACGAATTAACGCTTCAGCTCAGCTTCTAGGGGAAGATCTTCCGGCAAGGTGTGAACAATCGGCTCGCAGCAAACACCGACTCTCTGGAGAACGTAACCTTATCGTACTTGTCCCGTCATCGAATGATTATGGTACAGATATGTTTTAGTTATAGACGTTTTAAGACAAAATGTCAATATTCATAACCACGGTATAGCAGTGGCCGGAAAACAAGAGATATTCATCTCTCATGATATGCTCAGCTTTATTAGAAGGTTAAAGCACGTTCTCGCTGACTTCTCGGCTCTCCAGGGCATTCCAATCATCCTGTGACAGCAGTTCAAGCTGTGCTTCGACGAGAGTCCGGAAACGGGTGCGGTAGATAGAGGCTTGCTTGCGCAATTCTTCCGTCTCAATCGCTACTTTCCGGGATTTGGATAACGCTTCGTTGATAATCCGGTCAGCGTTCTTTTCCGCTTCCTTGATAATCAGCTGTGACTCCTTTTTGGAGTTGTTCTTGACATCATCTGCTGCTTCCTGTGCGACGATGATTGTCTTGGACAAGCTTTCTTCAATATTCACAAAATGATCAAGGCGCTCTTGAATAGACAATAGCTGATTGTGCAGCTCCTTGTTCTCACGAATGACACTTTCGTAATCCTTGATTACCTGATCCAGAAATTCGTTGACCTCGTCTTCATCATAACCGCGGATTCTCCGGGAGAATTCCTTGTTATGTATATCGAGCGGCGTTAATGGCATGCTGTGCACCTCCTAGAAATTTCGGACCTCTTATGCCCATAAAACATAATTTGTCCCGGCAGACAAAGAAGAAAGACTGTACTTTAAGAAGAAACGAACATACCCGCCTGGATAAAGCGGCAAGTGTTTCTGCAAGAAAAATAAGGCTGGTTATCATTCCGAATGCCGTTTAAGGATCCGCCTCTTCTACAAGTATCGGCGCCCAGCTTTCAAAATGTTTGCTTCCCTAGAGATAATGAATTTCGACAAGCAAATCCGGATTCCTGCAAACGATTCAGACAAATTTGCCAACCTGAACCCGGTAACGGCCTTTTTTCGTCAAACTTCCGATCTCCAGAACCTTAAAACGGCCAAAACCTTGAATGGAGACCATATCGCCGTCTTTAAGTCCACAGGAGGGGTCTTCCTCCACCTTCCAGTTCACCCGGACCCTTCCGGCTTTGATCGGGGCAAGTATCTTGCTCCGGCTGAGCCGGGTCACATCCGCAGCGATCCCATCAAGCCGCAAGGAAGCCACAGTCAACTCCATGATCTCAAGCTTAACCTCACTGCTCCGCAAGCCGGACAATGGCAGTATCTCTGTGCTGACATTAATCCGGTGTACTCCGGTTAAATTCACGTCCAGGAAATTAGCGATATCCGCTGCCACTACAACATGACAGCCATCCTCAAGCACATGAATATCACCGATTTTGCCTCTTTTGATGCCCAGTCCAAGAATTGAACCCATATAATCGCCATGCTCCAAAGCCAAAAACTTCTGTTCCCCGGAGGTGATGGCAAGCACCTTGAGTTCCATATCTTCTTCTGAAAGGTCACGGTAATCTGGTGCCACCATTGCCCGTTTCCGCTCAGCATTTTCTGAGCCGCCCTCCCATCTTATAGTAACATCGGGATGACGGTTCACAAGACTCTGCAGAATATAACTCTGACGGGGATCGAGAAATTCAGTCAGCTTGAGCTCATGATACTCTCCTGCATGAGTGACCCATTCCCAGGCCTTGTCCACAAATTGCCGTTCGTCAGGGTGAAAATGACCATAGATTTCATTCTTCATGTCATTAACGGAAGAGCAGGCCCACAATGGAGTGCACGCCGCCTTCCGCAAATTGAAGCACAATCAGCGCGATGATCGGGGAAATATCCAGCGTTCCGAACAGCGGCGGAATAATCCGGCGGAATGGACTCAGAAAAGGCTCCACGAGCTTGCCGAGCAGCTCTCCGATGAAATTGTCACGGACATTGGGCAGCCAGGACATGAGGATATAGAAGAAAATCATGTAGTAGTAGATCTTGAAAAGTAAATTAATAATTAAATCGATTTGGGACAAAGCCCGTTCACCTCATTCTGTTGTAGTCTTGATCGTCACCCAGAATTTCCGTTATGGAACCTTGAATTTCGACCGTATCCGGTGTGCACATAAATATATTGCCCCCAATTTTGGAGATTCCTCCACCCAGGGCATAAACAGTTCCGCTGAGAAAATCAATAATCCGCATTGCCTGGTCATTCCGCACGCGCTGCAAATTAATTACGACTGTGCGGTGCGAACGGAGATGGTCGGCAATTTCCTGAGCTTCGTCATAAGAACGGGGCTCATAAAGCACTACCTTCACATTTTTTTGCGAATGGATACTGACGACGTTGGCCCGCTGGTTTTTACGGTTTTCTACAGGGGCGGGCTCGTATTCATCCTCTTCACGGGAAATCTGCTCCCGCTCCACAATCTCCTCTTCCTCCTGCAAGCCCAAAAAGCTCATAAACCGGTTCATCACGCCCATCAAGCTCCCTCCTCATGACCTACTAATACCGTTCCCAGGCGCACCCAGGTGGCTCCTTCCTGTATCGCCACTTCAAAATCATTCGACATTCCCATCGACAGCTCTTGTATAGGCTCAGGTGTCAAAGCTAGCAGATTGAGCGCATCGCGCAGTTCGCGGAGTCCGCGAAAGACCGGGCGGGTAAGCTCGGGGTCCCCTTCATAAGGCGCCATCGTCATAAGGCCGATTACTTTCACACGATGCAGAGGAGCGATTTCACGCAAAAATTCAGGTACCGCTTCAGGAGGTAAACCAAATTTCGTATCTTCTCCCGAGATATTAACCTGAAGGAAGACGTTTACGTCTATACCGGCGGCCTCAGCCTTCTTGTGCAATTCCTGTGCCAGCGATAACCGGTCCAAAGAGTGTATATATTGAAATTTGCCGATAACGTCCTTTACCTTATTGGTCTGCAAATGACCGATGAAATGCCATGTACCTTTGTTGCCCAGGGCGTTCCATTTATGTTCGGCGTTCTGCCAGCGGCTTTCAGCAATGTCCTCAAGACCCGCTTCCAGCACAGCGGATACCGTTTCCAGCGATACATATTTCGTCACTGCGATAACCTTGACGTCACTTGCATCCCTGCCGCTTGCCGCGCAAGCCCGTTCCACACGTTCCTCGACCTCGGCTATTCTTTCTTGCAGTGTCAAACCCAACTTTCAGCTCTCCTTTATTCCGATCCAGCTCGTCATTCTTCCTGTAACTCCGTTTTCCTTGCGGTATGAGAAGAAGAGATCACTGTTACAGCTTGTACACCAAGTTGTACATTCGATATGAGTCGGCAATATTCCTGCTTTAATCATAATGCGTCGATTCATTTCTTTCAAGTTCAGCATGCTTTTGCTGTCATCTGCATCCGACTTTCTGTATAAGACCGGAGCGTTTTCAGCCAAATTCAGTGTGCTAAGTTCATCCTCCAACCGGCGGACATGATTCATTACATAATCATCGACCTCATAACAGCATTCACCGATAGAAGGTCCAATGGCTGTCAGGATATCCTTTGGACGGCTGCCGTAGACCTCACCCATTGTGCTGACCATAGCCCCGGCAATTTCTGCTACAGTCCCTTTCCAGCCCGCATGCGCAAGACCGGCCACCTGCTGCAAAGGATCATAGAAATATAGCGGCACACAGTCCGCATAAAAGGAAGTCAGCAGCACCCCCGGCACATTGGTCAGCAGCCCATCAGTGGACTGAAAGGCGCTTGCTCTGTCCAGATTGCCGTATCCTTGGTTCTCTTTGGTAACAACCGCAATATTTTTCCCATGAGTTTGTTCCCCGCATGTCCATGAATCCAGTGTAAAACCGAGACTCTCGGCGAGCATCCTCCGGTTGCTGATCACATCTTCCACATCATCGCCGACATGAAGAGCACAGTTGAAGCTGTCATACGGCGCCTTGCCCGCACCACCTTGTCTTCCTGTAAAGCCGGCAGTAATTTGGGCATGTGCTGAACACCACGGCTCCAGATGAAGCTGCACAGGCGTTCTGTCGATTTGTACGAACGGTTCCATCTTCTCACCTCCGCCTAAGTGTACCACAAGACCTCCCCATAAAGTGTTGTTAAGACCTCGAAGCTTACTCAAGTACTTTTCAAAACCCCCGAACAATCTCCCGGTTATGGGCTGTACTTCTTACATAAGCTCTATACCCGTTTCCGCCAAAAAAAGACGCACCCGGTTAATATGTGCGCCTTTCACTGCGGTCTCCCCGTTCCAAATACATCGTTTCCCGCTCTTCCTGACCTTGGGGCATTCTGGACTCCTCTATCTTTACGAGCACAACATCAGCACCAATCTTAACGATATTCCTCCAGGGAATGATCAAATCAGCGCCACCTCCAAAGAGCCCCATAAAGCGTGTATACCCGGGCACAATGATTGCGTCAATGACTCCGCGGCGCAGATCGAGCTCCAGATCACTGATTTGCCCAAGCCGCTTGCCATCAACAATATTAATGACATCCTTGGTCTGAAAATCGGAGATTTTCATTTTTTTGCCTGTGCCTATTGAATCCTCGTTCACCTCGCCACCCCTGTACTTTCAGACATATAGTCCAATATATGTTGTTCGGGCTTGGCAACATGCAATGCAATATATATTTTCCAATACAGTTCTACATACAAAGGGGTATCCAGAAGGGTTTATAGCCTCCTGGATACCCCTGGTTCATCTATCGCTGTTACTCAGGTCTTCACATGCTTTTGCATTTGCTGGATGGCCGATTTCTCAAGTCTGGAAACCTGGGCTTGAGAGATCCCAATCTCATCGGCGACCTCCATCTGGGTCTTGCCCTCGAAGAAACGCATGGACAATATCCGCTTCTCGCGCTGGCCCAGTTTGCGCATCGCTTCCCGCAATGCAATTTCCTCAATCCAAGAGACATCTTTATTCTTATCGTCGCTAATCTGGTCCATCACATAAATCGGGTCCCCGCCGTCATGGTAGATTGGCTCGAACAAGGAGACCGGGTCCTGGATGGCGTCTAAAGCAAAAACCACATCTTCTTTCGGAACTCCCAGCGCCTCGGAAATTTCAAAAATCGTCGGCTCCCGGGAATTCTGGTTCGTCAGACTGTCACGCACCTGAAGCGCCTTATATGCGATATCCCTGAGCGAGCGTGATACCCGAATCGGGTTATTATCGCGCAGATACCGGCGGATTTCACCGATAATCATCGGCACCGCATAGGTGGAGAACTTCACATTTTGCGATAAATCAAAATTATCGATGGCTTTCATCAATCCGATGCAGCCTACCTGGAACAGATCGTCAACGAACTCTCCCCGATTATTGAACCTTTGAATAACACTAAGAACGAGTCTAAGGTTACCATTTACCAATTTCTCTCTGGCGGATCGCTCGCCCTGCTGCTGCAGCGAAGTGAACAGCTCCCGCATTTCCACGTTTGTTAGAACGGGCAGCTTGCTGGTGTCCACACCGCAAATCTCGACTTTATTTCGGGTCATGATGATTTACCTCCCAAGGAGAAACATTACTGTACATTATCTCCCCGGTCCGGCATTTTATTCCTTGCTGATTTATGCTTACACCATCTTGTTAAACTCCTTGCGCAGCCGCTTGATAATTCTTTTTTCCAGACGCGAAATATAGGATTGGGAAATACCCAGCAGGTCGGCCACATCCTTTTGCGTTTTTTCTTCTCCCCCACGCAGTCCAAATCTTAGCTCCATAATCAGGCGTTCCCGCTCACTCAGCTTCTCCAGCGCCTTCTGCAGCAGCTTCCGGTCCACTTGCTCTTCGATGTTCCGGTAAATGGTGTCGTTCTCGGTGCCAAGCACATCGGAGAGAAGCAGTTCGTTGCCGTCCCAGTCAATATTTAGCGGTTCATCAAAGGACACCTCACTCCGTGTCTTGCTGTTGCGCCGCAAATACATCAGTATCTCATTTTCGATGCAGCGTGAGGCATAGGTAGCCAATTTGATTTTTTTCTCTGGATCAAACGTATTGACCGCCTTGATTAGTCCAATGGCCCCGATAGAGACAAGATCTTCAATGTTGATGCCGGTGTTCTCAAATTTCCGGGCAATGTACACAACGAGCCGCAGGTTGCGCTCAATCAGCATAGCCCGGACTGCCGCATCGCCGCTGGACAGCCGCTGCAGCAAATACTCCTCCTCTTCCCTCGTCAAGGGAGGAGGCAGCGCCTCGCTTCCACCGATATAATAAATTTCCTGGCTTTTCAGCCCCAGCAGAAACAGCATGCGGTAATATTGCAGTTGCAGCGCTAACTTCCATTTGACCATTCTTGTTCCTCCTCCAAGAAGTACACAGTAACCCTGTGATATTTCTTATCCCATCCATTTTCCTGCTGCCCTGCCCCAATTCCCTTTGTCCGATTTTAGGATTGAAATGCCAAATGCTTCTGCGTTATCAGCATGGCAGCGCCGCGTCAGCAGCCTGTTCTCTTTGGGCGAGGTCAGGATGTATGACCGCCCGGTACGCGCCGTCTCCCGACAGTGTCCCGCCATCCAGCCCGATGAGCACTCTTTTGCTGTAAAAGGTCTCCTCACCCAGCTGTATCTTCACAAGATCCGGCTTCAGCGCAAGCATAAAGGATGAACCACGGTTGATGCCCCTATAAGGGACAAGCCGCATCCTGTCCTGCCAGGCAAAAGACTGCCCGTCCGTTTCCAGCAGAAGGGTGTCTGCGCTCGTCTGTGTCAGCCTCCCTTTCCATGAAGCAGGCAGATGGCCTTCCCAGAGCGACGCTTCCATCACCATTACCGGAATCCGCGTCAACGGATCACTGAGCCGGTTCCCTGTATCCAGCAGCCCTGGACAGACCACAGTTACGCCGTCAATTTCCACAGTTACCTCACCAATGTACGATTCGAGCTGCTCCCTGCGGACCCGTGAAGAATGGAAGAGCTTAAAGAGGAGCAGTACCAGCGGTAAGACCGCAAGCACAAACCAGAAACCGATCTTCATCCGGTATGCTTGGCCTCCTGAAGAGGTAAACAGAATACCGTTCCAGATGTCGCCTGAGCTCTGCAACAAATAGTGAATACCTACAATGCCGCCGGCTGCTGCAAAATTAATAATATAAAAGGCCCCCAACACGCGGAGGTAGCTTTGCAGACTCCTGAATCCAAAGGCAATCCACAGCATGACTACCGACAATCCGAACTTAATGAGGAAGGTATAGAGAAAAGACAGCTCCGGTACGAACATCATCACTACATAAAGCGCGCCAACCAGCGCGGAGAGCGCCAGTCTCCACCAGGAGACCTTAAGTTTGACCAGCCAGCCTGTCAGCCATAGAAGAATGCCATCGATCAGCAGATTGGCAGCGAAAATCAAGTCAATATAAACTACCAATGCATTCACCTGCCTAAGGGCTGCTATCTATCCTCAAGGCCGGGGATCAGGCTCTCTTTTTGGACGATAAGATTAGTATAGGAACTCTCGCATTCAAAGTCTGTCTAAACTTGGGGGGCGTTCTTGAGGTTTTTTTGTCGAGTTATAGCGTGAAGCATATAAATTCTTTTATTTTCAAAAAAGCCAGCCTCTAAATCTAAAGGCTGACTTCACAATTCCTATTCTTAAATTCACTTCATAGACTCTAATTCTTCATCTGTAAGACCCGTTGCCGTTCGGATCGCATGATAGTCCAGTCCCATCGCAAGCAGATTTCTTGCCACTTCCAATCTGGCTTCTAATTTCCCCTCTAATTTCCCTTCTAATTTCCCTTCTAACTTTCCTTCTAACTTCCCTTCCAGCTTGCCTTCCGCCTTACCTTCCTCTATACCCGCAGCTCTTCCTACCGCTCTTCCCTCAGCCAATCCTTTGGCAAAGCCCTCTGTAAGCGCCCCGTCTCTTTGCGAAGCCTCATCCAGCAAAAACTTCTGGCGGGCTTCATACTTCATGCGGGCCTCCTCATCCTGGCTCAGGAATTGCAGCGTATCCATTGCCTTTTTCAAGACAGGCTCATTCATGCTAAGCACCTCCCAATTCGAATCGTCTATTCCTTTCAGAAACAGCAGCCAATTGACCAAACCGCCTTCACCGGGAACAGGCGTATGCTCCAGCTTCGGCAGCTCCAAGAAATGAATTTCAATATCGTCTGCGAGCGGAGTTCCATTCCTATCTTCCCGCAGATGAAACACACTATGAGTATGCTCATTGGGCAAAACTTTATAATTTAATATATTGATGGTCACACACTTTTTGAGATCCTTATACTTGCCCGTCTCCTGCAGTTGGCCCGAATATCGTTTGCTCCAGTAATAGAGCGTGCGCTTCTCAATATCGTATTTATTAAACAGCTGCATTTCAATATTGATCAACTTGCCTTCCTCGGTCTTGGCCCATATGTCGAATATCGATTGCTTATCCAGCGGATCATCCTTATCCGTGTATGGATTCAACAGCACCACTTCATTCAGCGGAGGTTCCCCTGCATCCGAAAAAATCCCGTTAAGAAAAGCCAACAGCACATCCTTATTGCCCTCACTTGCAAAAATACGTTTAAATACAAAATCAACCCGGGGATCAAGCAGTTTCATTGTATCCTCTCCCGCTACTAGTATTATAACAGCCGATAAACCAAAAAACACCGTATCCACCCATAGCTGATCGCTAGGGAGATACGGTGCTTCCGTAAATCTATTACACTATACTATTTTATTAGTCGTTATTGCCGCGTGTACGGTTGCGCAGGAATGTTGGAATGTCTAGCTGGTCTGAGGCCGTCTGATTGCCAAACGGACGCAGATTGGCATTCTTATCCGGCGCAGCAGGTTCGCTGCTCGCCGATGGACGGCGGGCTGGAGCAACAGGTGAAGGTTTGTGTTCAAAGCCGGTAGCGATTACCGTAACTTTGATTTCATCCTTCATGCTTTCCTCAATGATGGCACCAAAGATCATATTCACTTCAGGATCTGAAGCAGAGGTAACGATCTCGGCTGCTTCATTCACCTCATACAGGGAAAGGTTTGAACCACCTGTAATGTTCATGATCACGCCGCGGGCACCTTCAATGGAGGTCTCCAGGAGCGGACTCATGATCGCTTTGCGGGCCGCCTCCGAAGCACGGTTCTCGCCGGTGGCAATACCGATACCCATAAGAGCGGATCCGCGTTCTGTCATAATGGTCTTCACATCGGCAAAGTCAAGGTTAATCAGACCCGGAACAGCAATCAGGTCGGAAATGCCCTGTACCGCTTGACGGAGCACGTTGTCCGCTTCGCGGAAAGCTTCCAGCATCGGTGTTTTCTTATCAACAATTTCCAGCAGGCGATCATTCGGAATAACGATTAGGGTATCTACTTTTTCTTTCAGTGCTTCGATACCCAGTTCTGCCTGGTTGGAACGTTTTCTTCCTTCAAAAGTAAACGGACGGGTTACAACACCCACCGTCAGCGCTCCGCATTCTCTGGCGATTTCAGCAATCACAGGCGCTGCGCCTGTACCGGTGCCGCCGCCCATACCAGCGGTAACAAATACCATGTCCGCGCCTTTAAGGGTATTTGAAATCAGATCACGGGACTCCTCGGCCGCTTTCTTGCCCACCTCAGGATTGGCACCCGCGCCAAGACCCCGGGTCAGCTTGTCCCCAATTTGCAGTTTATGCTCCGATTTGGCCATATGCAGCGCTTGGGCATCTGTATTAACTGTGATGAATTCCACACCCTGAACGCCATTTTCAATCATCCGGTTGACAGCATTGCTACCGCCGCCGCCCACGCCGATGACCTTTATTTGCGCCAAGCTCTCCATTTCAAAATCAAATTCCAACATATTGTTCCATCTCCCCCTCAATGTGCTTGGATGGCCAGTCCAAGTATATCTGGACTTACACTTATATGAACTCGCTGAACATATTCTTTAGACGTTCCACCAAACCCGGCTTCGAAACGGCTTCCTGATTCGGAGCTGCATTCTGCTTGTTCCGGTTGACCGTCTTTTTATTCCCGCTGCTGCTGTTTCCGCGTCCGCGGAATCTGCGGACAACGTTATGCAGGATGCCTACCCCTCCGGTAAATCCGGGATCGCGGACTCCGATATAATCCGGCACCGCAACGCGCACAGAGGCTGATAGTTCAGTCTGGGCTGCTTTTAATACCCCCGGCATAGATACAGTGCCACCCGTTAGTATATAACCTCCGGGAAGCTCATTGTAACCAAGCCGCTTCACTTCCTGACGAATCAAATGGAAGATTTCCTGCACTCTCGGTTCAATGATCGCCGCAAGATCTTCCTGATTAAATTCTTTTTCCACATTGCTGCCGATCCGGAGCACCTTGAACACCACGTCAGAAGCGGCGTCGTCAATCCAGGCGCAGCCATACTTCAGCTTTACCTTCTCCGCCTGATCAGTAAGTGTACGGAGTCCGTATGCGATATCATTGGTTACAAATTCTCCGCCGATCGGGATCGTGGAGGTGGCACAAAGGGAACCTTCTTCATATACGGCTATCGTCGTTGAGCCCGCACCGATGTCAACCAGCACAGCACCCATTGATTTCTCATCTTTGGAAAGCGCCAATCCGCCGGCTCCAAGAGACATCAGTACAAGATCTTTGACTTTAAGTCCTGATTTCTCTACGCAGCGAAGCAGATTATGTATTGGCGTTTTGGCCCCGGTAATAATCGTCGCTTCCACTTCCAGACGAACTCCGATCATCCCGCGGGGATCCTGGATTCCTTCAAGGCCATCGACGATATATTGCTTGGCGACAACATCAATTACCTCGCGTTCAGGAGGCAGTGCAATAACTTCTGCTGCCTTGATTACACGATCGATATCATCTTCGCCGATTTCACGATCCTCATTCTGAACGGCCACGACACCATGACTGGATTGAAGCCCGATATGATTGCCGGAAATGCCGACATAGACCTCGGATATTTGTATACCGACCATTTGCTCCGCATGATCTACAGCACTCTTGATCGATTGCACAGTCTGGTCGATATCTACAATCGCACCTTTTCGTATTCCTTCCGAATCAGCAGATCCAACGCCAATAATATTAAAGGTTCCATTAGTAACTTCCCCAATAATTGCCCGAACTTTGGATGTACCGATGTCCAAACTAACAATGATGTCATTGTTGCTCAAGCCCTATGGCACCTCCTGTTATTATCAAAATGAAATGTAAAGCTGATTTAGTTTTTGATTTCCATTGAAGAAAAACTTCTCTGTACATATTCAACATCTCTAATCCTTTCCCTCTTTTTTCTACAAATTTTTTGAGTGGGATAATATTACAAGCATCTCGCATGAAGACAGTTGCTGCTAGAAACCTGAAAACAGGCATTTATTACATGAAATATAAGTGTAATAAAGAAATGTCATCCATATTTGATACTTCATTTCAAAAAATCCGAAGAAAAAAGAGGGACGTTGCCTATTGCCCGTAAAACCGATTGTAGCATTTTTTTCTTACTATTAGTAGGGCCTATTTACTCTTGCGTGTCCTCTTTCACATTCTCCTCTTTTACAGGTGCAAAAGGAACATAGGAATCCGCTTCAAGCATCTTGATCAGTCCGGGCTCCTCTGTCTCTATCACTTGATTTAAATACTCTACTTTATCCTTAAGCAAAGAAATTGCCGTAATGACTTCAAAATGCGAACGGGTATATAGCTTGATGCGGTCCGGAAAGGATAATGTTGGTGATGGCACAATCTCGGAAATGTCACTGGTCAGTTCATTCGGGATACTGGCGAGAGCCTGGCACAATTTGGCTTTATGGGGATCATCTTCCCCCC
Source organism: Paenibacillus sp. FSL H3-0321 (assembly GCF_038002865.1). Taxonomy (NCBI): domain Bacteria; kingdom Bacillati; phylum Bacillota; class Bacilli; order Caryophanales; family Paenibacillaceae; genus Paenibacillus; species Paenibacillus sp. FSL H3-0321. Next base: position 2,313,172 of record NZ_JBBODH010000001.1, read on the forward strand.
AGCTTGTCAAGATCGGCTTCTCCACCGCAATGCCCGTTTCATTCACGGAAACAGCAGCACCGCTGGATAGAATCGCCTCCAGTACGCCATCTTGATCCAATTCATAGGCAACTGCAGAGTACTCCTTAATACTGATGGTGACTAGACCGGGAAATTTCTTTTCCACACTGGCCTCCTGAACCGTCTTGAGCTCCTTAAGGCGATCGGCCACTGCGTCATTCGAGACGACAAAATACTGTCCTCCGAGGGCAAGTCCGCTTTTTTCAAGCAGCTCCTCACGGGTGGAATATTTGTTTCCCTGAAATTGAATCTCTGTAATCCGGCTCATTGACGAGCGGAAGAAAATCACGGCCAGCAGCGCAATAAACAGCAGCAGCAGAATGAAAGTAATCTTTCGGCTCATTTTTTTGGTAGGCTTGTCCTCTTTAAGAAGAGGTAAACGGGTTTTTGGCATCTCATATCTCCGTAATAAGGCCCTGTCTCCTTCCCACGCATGAAGCTGAAGGAGACAGGGAGCTTTAATTGGCCAAATCAAACGGACCCGGCACAGGTACTTTGCGGCTGATGCGTGCACCCAGCTTCTGAAAGAGCTGCTCAATGCCGTCATATCCGCGGTCAATATGATGCGCCTGCTCAACGACCGTGGTCCCATGAGCAGCGAGTCCGGCAATCACCAGGGCAGCTCCCGCCCGCAGGTCGGTAGCTTCCACCGTTGCTCCATACAGTCTCTGCACCCCGCGGATAAACGCACGGTTCAGATCAATGGAAATATCGGCGCCCATCCTGGCCATCTCCTCCACATGCTTGAAGCGTCCCTCGAACACCGTCTCTTTGATGACGCTGAATCCGTCGGCCAGCGACAGCAGCACCATTACCTGAGATTGGAGATCTGTGGGAAAGGAAGGGTAGGGAGAAGTAACGATTCGTTCCACCGCACGGGGACGTCCCATGCAACTGATATTAATTATATCATTGCATACGGTGATTTGAACACCAGCCCTCCTCAGCACATGGATCAGGGAGGTTAGATGCCCGGCATTGGTATGGGTCAATGTAACGTTGCCCCGCGTAGCGGCAGCGGCAATCATGACCGTTCCGGCGACAATCCTGTCGGGAATAACCTCGTACGTACAGGGATACAGCTTCTTTACACCTTGAATCGTAATGGTATCGGTACCGGCACCGATAATCTGGGCACCCATCTGATTCAGGAAATTCTGCAGATCCTGAATCTCCGGCTCTCTGGCCGCACCCGATATCGTTGTCGTTCCTTCTGCCATGGAAGCAGCCATCATAATGTTCTCCGTGGCTCCGACACTAGGATAATCAAGATGTATATCGCTTCCCTTAAGTCTTGCGGCCCGGCAGGAAATCCGTCCATTGCTCTCTTCAATTTCCGCCCCCAGCTGCTTCAACCCCTGCAGATGAAGATCAATCTTGCGCTCCCCGATCGCACAGCCTCCCGGCTGATAAATCGTCACCTCTCCAAATCTGGATAATAACGGTCCCATCAGAAAAATAGACGATCTCATCTGCCGCATTAAATCCTCAGGAACATGGGAAGTGCCCAGCATTGACGTGTCGATAGTCACCGTCTCGTCTTCATGCACGCCCCTGCAGCCCAGCCGTTCCAAAATATTCAGCATTGTTTCGATGTCCAGCAGCTTCGGCACATTATGCAGTGAGTGAACTCCTTCGGCCAGCAGGCTTGCCGCCAGGATCGGCAGCGCCGCATTTTTTGCTCCATGGATACGTATGGTGCCTGACAGGGGGTTTCCACCCTCAATCACCAATTTGTCCAATGTATCACCTCCGAGATTACCGCTCACCCACCACAAGCACTTCCCGTACAAGGAGCAATGAAATGTGCAGGATGGCCCTCCCGCTTTGTCATCTCATAAACCGGAAGTGCCCTGGGTGATTGTCACGATTATAGGATTATCCTATGTTCATAACCCCGGGTGTGTGACAGTGGAGGATAACAAGAAGATTAACCTACTAAGTACAGGTTCGGCACGGAGAATTGCTTTGCTGTTCACCAAGAAACTCACAACCTCTTAACTAGAGAAAAAGTGCGCGCTTCCCCGCCTAATTGCCTGTTCACGCAAGCGGGAAACAACATCGTCTTCAGTTATACATTACCCAACAACCTGCAGAAGAACTAGGCTTTACGGTTGGCCACGAGCCTGCGCAGCTCGGCCACGACCAGCGAGGCGGAATCTCTTTTGCCCAGACGTCTTGAGGCTTCCGACATGCTTCTCTGCACATCTTCTGCGCCAATAATCTTCTGTACAGCCGCCAGCAGGGTCTGGCCGTTCAGATCCTTCTCCAGCAACACAACCGCCGCACCTTCACGTTCCAATTGTCTAGCATTTGCTTCCTGATGATTATTCGTCACGTTGGGAGACGGAATAAGGACAGAGGGGATACCCAGTGCTGTAATTTCTGCAAGAAATGATGCGCCTGCCCGGTTCACAATCAGAGAAAGACAAGCCAGAACCTCAGGCATATTGTGAATATAGGGAAGGATATGCAGCCAGCTTGGCTCACTTCCCAGCTTTTGACGCAGGGCTTTCCGGGTCTCTTCGAAATAGGACTCGCCGGTAACATACACATAATGAACACCATTACCCTTACCCACATACGGGGCCATCTCAATCATCGCCTGATTGATGGCCTTAGCCCCCCCGCTGCCTCCGACAACCAGCACCACTGTACTGCCTTCAGGAATGCCCAGTGATGCGAAACCTCTTTGAGCGCTGGCAGTCGTTACGGTTGTTGCCCGGGGATTGCCTGTATAAATAACGTTTTTGCCTCCCGGAAAAGCCGATTCAGTCCCCTCAAAGCTAACGGCAACCGTGTCGGCATACCGGCTGAGGAAGCGGTTCGTAAGCCCGGGAATGGCATTCTGCTCATGAATCAAGGTCGGAATTCCAAGACGGGAGGCCGCATAAACGACCGGTCCGCAGACATAGCCTCCAGTGCCGATTACGACATCCGGTTTAAATTCCCTGAGCATTTCTTTGGAGGCTTTAACCCCCTTGAGGAAACGCATGACTGTCTTTACATTGTCCATGGAGAGCTTCCGGCGGAAGCCCGTAATATCAATCGCCTTGAATGGAATTTTCTCCTGGGGAACGATTTTGCTCTCCAGACCACGCTTGCCTCCGATATACAAAAAGGCAGAGCCCTTGTCTTCCTCTTCCAGCTGTCTGGCGACGGCGACGGCGGGATAAATATGTCCCCCCGTACCCCCGCCGCTTAATACGATACGCATGTCTCTCACCTCGCATAACGGGATAAATTCAGTAAAATACCGAGTGATGTAAGCATCAGGGTCAGCGACGAGCCTCCATAACTGATCAGCGGGAGCGTAATGCCCGTTACCGGCATCATGCCGATGACAACACCGATGTTGATGATGACCTGGACAGCCACCATACAGACGATGCCTACGGCCAGATAACTGCCGAAACGGTCAGGCAGGCTCATCGCTACCTTCATCCCGCGCCAGATCAGAATCAGAAACAGCAGCAGTACCGCCAGCCCCCCGATAAATCCGAGCTCCTCGGCCAATATAGAAAAAATAAAATCAGTCTGCGGCTCCGGCACGTAGCTGTACTTTTGCCGGCTCATGCCCAGTCCAAGACCGCCAAGGCCGCCTGGTCCAATCGCATACAGCGACTGGATAATCTGGTAACCGGCGCCGAGCGGATCCGACCAGGGATCCAGGAATGCTGTAATGCGCTGCAGGCGGTATGGCGCGGCAGCAACCAATCCGGCGAACCCGGCGATGCCGGCCACACCGAGTGACAGCAGATGCTTCATCCGGGCTCCTGCCGTGAACACCATCATCAGAGCCGCACCGAACATTACAGTGCCAGTGCCCAGATCCGGCTGCAGCATAATCAGCCCAAAAGCAGAACCAATCAGCGCCAGGGGAGGAAGCAGCCCGCGAGTGAAGACGGAGATATCATAGTCATCCTGTCCCAGCCATTTTGCCAGAAAAAGAATCATCCCCATCTTCATAAACTCGGAGGGTTGAATTCCGAAGGAACTGATGCCCAGCCAGCTCCGCGCACCGCCGCGCACAACCCCGATTCCGGGAATGAGCACCATCACGAGCAGAACGAAGCAGATGATCAGAGCAGGCTTCGCAAATTTTTTGAGCACCAGATAGTCCGTGTTGGCAGTAACAAACATTGCCCCGAGACCCAGTCCGGCAAACAGCAGCTGTCTTTTAACAAAATAAAACGAATCGCCATAATTGCGGAAGCCCAAAACGGACCCGGCGCTGTACACCATCACCATGCCGATTGCCAGTAGAGCCAGAATCGGAATCAGCAGCCAGATATCAGGCGCATGACGGGATTTCTTCATCAGGAGCACACCTCTTGCATCCGTAGTAGGGGCTTATCCACCCCCCTACTTAAAGGTTATGCACCGCCTCTTTAAAAATACGCCCGCGCTCCTCATACGAGGTAAACATATCCCAACTTGCACAGGCAGGAGACAGGAGAACAACATCTCCTTCTTCCGCAAGGGCGGAAGCCTCCCGGACAGCCTGCTGCAGCACGGCGGCGGCGCTCTCCCCATTATCGACGGAGATGATGTGCTTTACTCCTGCCATTTGCGCCACACTGGCCAGCTTGTCCTTTGTTTGCCCCAGGACCACCAGCCCCTTCACATTGCCGCTGAGGACAGGCAGAAGCTCCATATAATCGGACCCGCGGTCGAGTCCCCCGGCGATCAATACAATCGGCTCGCGGAACGAAGCCAATGCCATGGAGGTGGCTTTGGAGTTTGTTGCTTTGGAGTTGTTGTAGTAAGAGGCTCCAGCCTTATCCGCCACATATTCCAGACGGTGCTCCACCCCGCGGAAAGAAGCCAGCACAGCACCAAGACCCTCCGGAGCTGCTCCGGCAGCGATGGCGATTCCGCAGGCAGCCAAGGCATTCTCAACGTTGAACCGCCCCGGCAGGCCAATGGAATCCACCGTGGCAATCTCCGTCTCGCTCTCCGAATAATCACGATAAATGATTACCCGATTGTGGTCATCTTCGGTATCCGGCACAAAAGAGGGACGGACAAAGATGCCCTGAACCAGCTCCTCCGTCATGGAGAAAGGCAATAGGCTGCCTTTGATGTAAGGAACCAGGCCCCGGCAAACCGGATCATCCCAGTTCAGCACAGCCGTGTCAGAAGGTCCCTGGTTAGCAAACAGCTTCGCTTTGGAAGCCACATAATCGTCCATGTCGCCATGATAATCCAGATGGGTTTCGGCTACATTCAGCAGAGCACCCACCTTGGGACGGAAGGTCTCCGTCCCCTTAAGCTGGAAGCTGCTTAGTTCGACAACCATCCAGTTGTCCTCATCCGCCTCCAGAGCGGCCTGAGAGAGCGGCGTACCGATGTTGCCGGCAACAATCGGCTTCATCCCTGCGGCCTCCAGCATGCGGCCTACCCAGGTCGTAGTCGTTGTCTTTCCGTTGGAGCCGGTTATACCGATCATGGGGGCGGCACAGAGCCGGTAAGCCACCTCCACCTCGGTCACAACCTCGATGCCTAGCTGCAGCGCCTGCTGCACTGGAGGAACAGTGTAGGGGATGCCCGGATTTTTGACCACCAGGCTGACACCTGGATGAATCAGTCCTTCCGGATGTCCGCCGCATATAACAGAAATTCCCAAAGATTCCAGTTCGGAAGCTTCGGGACTTTGATCTCTTTCCTTTTTATCGTTGACCGTAACTACCGCACCGCGCTCATGCAGCACTTTGGCCACCTGGACCCCGCTTTTAGCCAGCCCCAGGACGACCACCTCTTCCCCTCGGTACATATCCGGATGTTTCATTCTTTACAACCCCTTGCTGATATATAGTCCTACTGCCGCCAGCACAAGGCTAACCGCCCAGAAGGAGACAACAACCCGCCATTCCGACCAGCCGCCGAGCTCAAAGTGATGGTGGATCGGGCTCATTCTGAAAATGCGCTTGCCGCGCGTTTTAAAGGAGGCTACCTGCAAAATAACAGACAGCATCTCAACCACAAAAACTCCGCCAATCACAACAAACAGCAGCTCGGTTTTGGTCACAATCGCAATCGCCCCGATCGCACCGCCAATTCCGAAGGAACCGAAATCTCCCATAAATACTTTTGCCGGATGGGCATTAAATACCAGAAAACCTAATACCGCCCCGATCATCGCTGCTGCGCAGACACCGGCAGCAATCGAGGTAGCCTGCATGGCCACTACGGCAAAGGCGGCAAGCGCGATCGCGCTGACACCCGACAACAATCCGTCTACTCCGTCAGTAAAGTTTACTGCATTCGTGACCGCCATCATCATGAGGATAATAAATGGATAGTAGAACCATGCGCCCCAATCGAAGCTGATGGAGGTTCCCGGTATGCTGATGCCTGTGTTATGGCCGGAGTTAATCAACAGAACGCATAACACCACCCCGATCAGCAGTTGACCTGCCAGCTTTTGTCGGGCTGTAAGTCCCAGCGAACGCTTGAAAGCAATTTTAATATAATCATCAAGGAAACCAATCAGCCCGTAACCGAGCGTTGCTACCAAAAGGACATAAAAGTCCGAATTCACCACGGAAAATTTCAGAAAAGATAAAGTGAAGGCCACCATAATAATGATACCGCCCATGGTAGGCGTTCCAGCTTTTTTCAAATGAGTTTGCGGTCCGTCATCACGAACCTGCTGTCCGAATTTCATCCGTCTCAGCAGCGGAATGATCAGCGGAGCGGCAATGACCGCAAGGATAAAGGACACAGCAATCGTCAGCAGCAGCAGTTGATAATCCATGGGTACACCCCCTCCAATATGTTAAGTTTGCTCAAAATGTTTGTTTAGGCTCTGCAGTACTTCTTCCAAGCGCATCCCTCTGGAAGCCTTGAACAGCACAACATCGTCAGGACTGCATTTCCCGATCAAGACGGAAGTCAGCTCCGCTTTGTCGGTAAAAGAAAAGACGCGTTCTGCTCCGAATTTGTCCCTTGCCGTCTCAGCAATGTGGGCGGAGAGTGGTCCATACGCAAAGACCAGATCCGTTTCCTCAGGATCGAGATAAGTCCCGATCTCCTGGTGGAACCGAACTTCATCCGGCCCAAGTTCCAGCATGTCCCCCAGCACAGCGATTCGGCTGCCAGTGCATTTCATAGACTGCAGCACATCAATCGCTGCTTTCATCGAGGTAGGACTGGCGTTATAAGCATCATTCAGCAAGGTAAGCCCCGAAGAGGTCAGCATCACTTCAATCCGCATGCCGGTCAGCTTAAGCCTCTTCAGTCCATCCTCTATGCGGTCATCAGTTACGCCGAAATGACGTGCAACCGCAAGCGCGGCCAATGCGTTGACTACATTATGCCTGCCCGGCAGCGGGAGCGTATAGGCACGCTCCTTGTGGAGGTAACTCGTAAAGGTCATACCTCCGCTGTGCGTCATCATCCCGGTCGGATAATCATCGTTATCCGTAGAGATGCCGAAACGCAAGGTTTGCATTCCCTCGGGCGCATGGAAGGAGGCTTCAGCCATAACCTCAGCTAGCAGCGGCTCATCCCCGTTATAGATCAGCAGACCTCCCGGCTTCAGTCCTTCGGCAATCTCCAGCTTGGCCCGGGCAATCTCCTTGCGGGAACCGAGCTGCAGCAAATGGGATTCACCTACATTCGTGATGACGGCCACATCAGGCGCAGCGAGCGAAGCGAGCAGGGCGATTTCGCCCCTTGAGCTCATCCCCATCTCCAACACGGCGATCTCCACATCCTCGCGCATAGAAAGGACCGTAAGCGGCAGTCCGATATGGTTATTGAAATTGCCTTGAGTTTTATGAACCTTAAATTGTCCTTCAAGCAAGGCTGTAATCATATCCTTGGTAGTCGTTTTGCCGTTGCTGCCTGTAACCGCAACAACCTGCGGAGCAATTTCGCTCAAATAAGCAGCAGCCAGCTTCTGCAGTGCAGACAGCGTGTCTTCTACCAGAATAACCCCGCCGCCTTCAGGCGCAGTCCCCTTATCCTTCTGCCATAGCGTTGCGGCCGCTCCCGCAGCCAAAGCTGCGGCACCATAATGATGTCCGTCAAAGTTGTCTCCGGCAAGCGGAACGAACAGACAGTCAGACGTAATTTTGCGGGAATCGGTAACTACTCCGGCAATCTTCACATTCATATCTTCAGCGGAAAACACTTCTCCCCCGCACATGTCAGCGATATTTCGCAGCGTTCTTGTAATCAATAGCTTCGGCCCCTTATCACTTCTTTGGCGACAATGCGGTCATCGAAATCATGAACCACTCCGCCGATCAACTGGTAGGTCTCATGACCTTTCCCCGCAATCAATACTACATCGCCGGGGCTTGCCATTTCAATAGCTTTTCTGATCGCTTCCCGCCGGTCGGGAACCATTTCATAACGTTCCTGCGCTACCCCATCCTCTTTCAGTCCCGCTTCAATATCCCGCAGAATCAGCAGCGGATCTTCAGTCCGTGGGTTGTCAGAGGTCACAAATACGTTGTCGCTGTATTTGGCTGCGATCTTCCCCATCAACGGCCGTTTAGTGGTATCTCTATCGCCGCCGCAGCCAAAGACGGTAAGCACTTTGCCGGTTGCAAATTCGCTGACTGCCTTCAACACATTTTCAAGGCCATCCGGTGTATGGGCATAGTCAACGATAACCGCAAAGTCCTGCCCCTCATCCACCGACTCCACCCGTCCGTCCACACCTGGCACAGACTCTAAGCTGGCTTTGATCTCTTGAAGCGGCACATCTTCTAGAAGAGCGGCAGTGATAGCGGCAAGTGCATTATATACGTTAAACTTGCCGACCATGCGCAGAGAAATGTCTGCCTCACCCTTAAACGTATCCACATGGAAAAATGTTCCTTTGGATGTGATCGAAATTTGTGAGGCTCGGACATTTGCCTTGCTGTCGATGCCATATGTAATCACTTCCGCTGCAGTCTGGGCAGAAAAATAAGCGCTCGCCTCATCGTCCGCGTTAAGTACGGCATATTTGCGCTCTTCTTTCCAGGGAGAAATAGCGTTGCCGAGACGGGAGAAGAACAGGCCTTTAACGGCGCGATACTCTTCCATTGTATGATGATAATCGAGATGATCCTGGGTTAAATTCGTAAATATTGCTGTGCGGTAATCCGTCCCCTTCACGCGTCCTTGCTGCAGCGCATGGGAGGATACCTCCATCACGCAGCAATGTACACCTTTAAGCACCATATCTTGAAGCGTACGCTGCAGTTCAAGCGACTCCTGCGTGGTGCCTGACATCGGATAACTTTGTCCGTCATACCGCATTTGAATGGTTCCGATCAGTCCCGTTTTTACACCATGGTCCTGCATGATCCGTTCAATCAGATAAGTGGTGGTAGTTTTGCCGTTGGTGCCAGTGATCCCTATCATTCTCATGCGGCTGCTAGGCGATCCGAAGAAGACATTTGCCAGCACGGACATAGCAAACCTGCTGTCATCCACTACGAGCTGGGGCAGATCAATATCCAGCCGCCGCTCGCAGACGATGGCAGCGGCTCCACTCGCGGCAGCCTGCGGGGCAAATTTATGCCCATCCACAGTATGTCCCGGCAAACAAATAAATAAATCACCCGGTTTCACCTGGCGGGAATCCGTCTGAAGATCGGAAATCTCTGTGTCACCATCGCCGTATAGGCGCGAAGCTGCAAGACAAGAAGATAGTTCATTAATGTTCATAGCAATCCCTCACTCTGCTTTGTCATTCTTATCATTCACCGGAAGACCCCATATAAATCCTGATTGTCGAGCCTTGTTCGACTCTAGCTCCCGCTTTGGGGGCCTGATTGACTACGGTATTGCCTGAGCCTGAACGCACGAGCGTAAAATTCATATTGAGATCTTCATAAATATCTTGAACTGTGGCGCCTGTCAGATCGGGAACCGTCACAATCGGAGTCTCCCCGTACTTATAGGTTTTGGGAAGCTGGTCTTTACGCTCCGGCACCTTCAAATAACGCAGAGAGTCCTCAAGAATGTTCTGTACGATCGGAGCCGCCACCACGCCCCCAAACTGTATGCCCTGTGGATTATCCACCGCAGTGTACACAACAATCTGCGGGTCATCCGCAGGCGCAAAGCCTACAAAAGATACGATATGCTCCGTAGGAGAATATCGGCCATTGATTACTTTCTGTGCCGTCCCTGTCTTGCCCCCCACACGGTAGCCGTCAATAAATGCCGGCCTCCCGGTGCCTTTGGCAACTACGCTCTCAAGGGCAGCCCGCACCTTCTTCGAGGTTTCCTCGGAAATAACCTGCCGCACTTCTTGCGGCTTCACTTCCGATACCGTCTCACCTGTATCCGGATTAATCCATGCCTTGGCAACATGAGGCGTGTACAGCTTACCGCCGTTTATTGCCGCAGACACTGCCGCAATCTGCTGAATCGGTGTAACCGACACCCCTTGGCCAAAGGCTGTTGTAGCGAGTTCCACCGGCCCCACCTGCGAAGGCTTGAACAGGATGCCGCTTGCCTCCCCGTTCAAATCGATCCCCGTCTTCGTGCCAAAGCCGAAATCACGGATATATTTGAACAAGGTATCTTTGCCAAGACGCTGGCCCATCACGACAAAACCCGGGTTGCAGGAATTCTCCACCACTTCCAGAAAGGTTTGGCTGCCATGGCCGCCTTTTTTCCAGCAGCGCAGCTTCGCCCCGCCGACCTCAATAAAACCGGGGTCAAAAAAATGCTCATGCTGCAAATCCACCTTCCCCTCCTGCAGCGCCGCAGCCAGGGTAATAATCTTGAATGTCGAACCCGGTTCATACGTCATCCATATCGGCAGATTACGGTTATACACTGCCGCATCGTATTCCTTGTAAGCGCCCGGCTCATAACCCGGCCGGCTCGCCATTGCCAGAATCTCGCCATTCTTCGGATTCATGGCAATAGCCCAGCTGCCCTGAGCTTGATATTTCACCATTGCCTGATCCAGCTCACGTTCCATAATGGACTGGATCTGCTTGTCAATGGTCAACTGCAGACTCAGTCCCTCCTGGGGTTCGAAATACTTCTCAGAGGAGCCAGGCATTAACCGGCCGCCTGCATCAGACAAATAGGATATTTTCCCGTCAATTCCCCGCAGCAGTTTATCGTAAATATTCTCAACGCCGGTGATGCCTTGATTATCAATTCCCGTAAACCCAAGAATATGGGCCGCCAAATCCCCGTAAGGATAATAACGTTTGTTGTCCTCAGCGACAACGATGCCCGGCAGCTGCAAATCACGGATGCTTGCGGCAAGCTCCATCGTAATTTTGCGGCCGCCGGGCTGTAACTTCACCGAAGACTTCCCTTTAGACAGCAGCGTCACTAGCTTCACCTCAGTCATGCCGAGTAGTGGAGCCAGCTGTTGTGCTGTTCCTTGCTTATCCTTCACCTGCACAGGAACCGCATAAATCGTAGGCGAGCTGACATTATAGGCCAGTGACGTCCCTTCACGGTCCAATATTTCACCGCGTTTTGCAGTAAAAGGTATGTCACGGCGCAGCAAATTTTCCGCCTTGGCGCTGAGTTCTTCGCCTTTGGACAACTGCACATAGGCAAGACGCACGGCCAGAGAGCCGAACAATACGGCCAATCCCAGCAGCGTCCACAGCATTCTCTGCCGAGTTACGACTTTCGAAACCTTCATTCCGTTCTCCCCGCTTTCGCTCGTATAGACATGATCTCTTATCACATGACTATTCGGGACAAACAGGGCTTAGAACAGCCTGTACGATTGCCGCTCGTAAGCTAATCGGGCTAACACGGTTTTACCGCTGCCGGAACGGCTTCGGTTCACTTCTTTAAATAGCCTGAGATTCCCGGCTACTCTTCCGCTGCATCCTCCGCAGGTACCGTAACCGGGATATCCTCACCGTATTCATTGATCGGATTGAGCTTCAGAGTAACCAGCGGCTTGCCATTTTTGATGCCTTCCGTTTGCTCGGAGACATACCCTTCGCCATCCACTGCAATGCCAATCTTCAGAAGATTGAGAATTTCCAATGCATCCCGCAGGGATTGCCCGCGCAAATCCGGAATGGTCTGTTTCTCCCCCTGCTGAGTTAACAGGTAAATGCGCTGTCCTGTTGCAAGCACAGTTCCTTTCTCTGGGTACTGGCTGACCACAGTAGCTCCTTGACCCACCGTTTCAAAATCATATCCCCCATTGATAAGCAGCTCTCTGGCTGCCTTCACGGTTTTGCTGGTCAGATCAGGTGCCTTGCGCTGTACAGAGGCTTGCGCCTTGACCGTTTTCTTGCCGCTGTCCGTATCGCTCGCGTCACCCGTTTTGGGCACGCCCATATAGGGCAGAGCCTGGGATACGATCTCCTTGAACACCGGGCCCGCCGCGACACCGCCGCCGGCAGCGTCAGCAGGCTCGTCAATGATGACATAGACCGCGATCTTCGGATCATTGACCGGTGCGTATCCGAGAAAGGAAGAGCGCACCTTGTCCCGGTCATAACCACCCTTGCCGTCTGGCTTGATCGCCGTCCCGGTCTTGCCCGCCACACGGTAGCCCTCAATGTAGGCATATCTCCCGGTCCCATGCTGCAAATCCGCAACAACCTGCTCCAGATAGCTTCCGGTCTCGCGTGCGCTTTCCTTCGAGATGACCTGACGCACAACCTCAGGCTGGGTGACCGTTGTCTTCCCGGTATTCGGATCGGTAATTTCCTTGACGACATGCGGTACCATCAGCTTGCCGCCGTTCGCAATCGCTGCCACCGCCGTAAGCTGTTGGATCGGAGTAACTTCCAATTTCCCGTGACCGTAAGAAAGTGTAGCATTTTCCGACACATTATTCGGGTCGGGGTTAACACGCCCGATGATTTCTCCCGGAAGGTCGATACCTGTTTTATCTTTGAAACCAAAATCAGTGATATATTGCAGCAGCCTTTCCTTTCCAAGCATTTCATAGCCTAGCTTAACAAAAGCTACGTTGCTGGAACGTTTAACCCCTTCAAGGTAAGTGATTTCACCCCATCCTACTCTGTTGATATCAGGAATAGGCTTGCGCAAACCCTTGAGTTTGATTTGGCCGGACATGAAATAGGCATTCGGATCAAAGAGGTTTTCCTCCACCGCACCGGCCAGCGTTACAACCTTGAACGTCGAGCCCGGCTCAAATCTCGACATGATGGCGTGGTTATAGAAGTCCCCCGGTTTCGTTTCCGAATTCCAGAATTCATTGGGATTGAAGGTAGGCAAATTGGCCAGGCCCAGAATCTCCATCGTGTTCGGGTCGGCGGCAATCACACTTATGGACTTTGGTTTGTACAGCTCATAAGCCTTTTTCATCGCTTCTTCGATGTAATACTGAATTGTGCTGTCGATGGTCAGCTTGAAATCACTGCCGTTCACGACAGGCTGAAAAGTATCCTGTGAGTCAGGCAGCTTAAATCCTTTGCCGTCACTCTGGTAATTGAGCTTGCCGTCGACGCCTTTAAGCTGCTTGTCGAAATATTTCTCCAGCCCCGCTATGGCAATGCCGTCTCTGTCGGTATAACCCAAAATATGCGCGGCAAGTGTTTTCTTGGGATAATAACGCCTCTGCTCCCTGACCGTGCCGACGCCGGTTTCAAGAATATCATGCTCCTTGCGGAGCTTTTTGATAAAAGCGTCCACTTTGTCCTTCATTTCCTGATCGATTTTCCAGCCTTCGGTGCGGACCTCGCGATTCTTGAGAAGATTGCCTTTATCATCCTTGGCCTCAACCAGTATCTTCAACTGATCCACCGGCTTGTTCAGCAGGTCATGCAGACCCTGAATAACTTCTTCCCCGATCTTCAGCTCAGCAATGACTGCAGGGTCCACCACAACGGTATACGCCGGGACATCACTTGCCAGAACAATGCCGTTGCGGTCCTCAATCGTTCCCCGCACCGCTTTAATAACCGATTCATGGGCCCACTGCTTGGCCGCCTTTTCCTGCCAGGACTCGCTTTGCAGAACCTGTATCCAGAACACCCTGGCGACTAAAACAAGAAAAAAGAGGGTAATACACCCTCCTATAAACAGCGTGCGAAGTTTTATTCTTTTTAACATAAGGAAACCTCACAAACTCTATTATTGCGACTTCTGCCAATCGCTATTGGTTATCTCCGTCAGTTGAAGTACTGCCCACCGGCACATAAATAGTGGTATCCTCAGGCGGCTGCACGTATCCCAGCTTTTTTGCCTTCTCGATTACCAGCTGCTCTAAATTCTGCTTCTCCATCTGATAGGTGGCAATCTGCTTTTTGTTGTTTGCAATTTCGCTGTCCAGCTTCTGAGCCTGCAAATTCAAATCATAAATGTGGACGTAACGCCAAATCAGGGCGACAGCCACCAGCACGAATGCTCCCAGTGTCAGCATATACATCAGCTTCTCCTGCAGTGGAATCACCATCCGCCTAGTGACAACTTTTGTCTTCTCGCGGTAAAGCGGGTTTACCTCTTCTTTTCTCTTGGGTTGAACTGCTAAATTGCCGCGGGTATAGGCCATCTCTGACTCTCCTTTATCGTCTTTTTACAATTTCTCTGCAATACGCAGTTTCGCTGAACGGGCGCGCGGGTTAAGCTCCAGCTCTTCCTCGGAAGGAACGAGCGGCTTGCGGTTAATTAACTTGAGAGTGCCTTCAGCGCCGCATACGCAAAAAGGAAAGTCAGGCGGGCAAGTGCATCTGCTTAAATAGCTGCTGAAGATTTGCTTGCAAATCCGGTCCTCCAGAGAATGGAAGGTAATTACTGATACCCTTCCTCCGGGTGCCAGGCAGCGCACTGCTCCATGAAGTCCTTCCTCGAAAGCGCCAAGCTCGTCGTTCACGGCGATTCTCAGACCCTGAAAACTGCGTTTGGCGGGATGTCCACCCGTCCTGCGCGCAGCTGCAGGGATGCCTTCCTTAATCAGCTCAGCCAATTCGCCTGTACTTTCTACCGGCCGTTCCTCTCTTCGCTCCACAATTTTGCGGGCGATCCGCCGCGAGAACTTCTCTTCTCCGTATTGGAAAAGCACGCGGGCGATTTCCTGCTCGCTCCATGTATTGACGATTTCGGCTGCAGTCAGCTCTGCGGACTGGTCCATCCGCATATCAAGCGGAGCATCGTGATTATAGCTGAACCCCCGTTCCCCTTCATCGAACTGGGGTGAGGATACGCCAAGATCAAACAGGATTCCGTCGACCTGGGGAACGCCATCTTTTTGCGGCACAAAAGGAAGCTCCTTCAGCACCTGCTCAAGATCGCGGAAGTTGGTCTTAACCAGAACAACCTTCTCCCCGTATTCAGCCATCTTCTCCCTCGCATTGTTCAAAGCCCACTCATCCTGATCCAGACAGATCAGCCGGCCTTCGCCGCTAAGCTTGGATGCGATAAGAGAACTGTGTCCGGCTCCTCCGAGCGTACAGTCAACGTAAATCCCATCCTTCTTGATGTGCAGCCCTTCTGTCGCTTCTTCCTTAAGCACCGTGATGTGGTGAAACAAGCTGCATCCCTCCAGGGCAGTATTCGAATTGTGTTTGTGTATGTTATAGATCAAAATTGAAATCCACCAATTTTTCGGCAATCTCGTTGAACGATTCCTCTGACTGTTCGAAGTACTGCTCCCATAGCTCCTTGTTCCAGATCTCCACCCGGTTCGAAACGCCCAGAATAACACAGTCCTTGTCCAGCTTGGCATATTGCCGCAGATTCCCCGGCAGATTCACCCTGCCTTGCTTGTCCCATACACATTCTGTCGCTCCTGAGAAAAAAAAGCGGCTGAAGGCACGGGCATCCGATTTCATCAGTGAAAGGCTTTTGAGCTTTTGCTCCATGATTCCCCATTCTTCCATGGGATAAACAAACAGGCAGGAGTCGAGGCCGCGGGTCGCTACGAAAGAGGTTCCGAGCAATTCACGGAACTTGGCCGGAATAATGATACGGCCCTTGTCGTCAATGCTATGCTGGAATTCCCCCATAAACATAGTTTTACCCACCCCTTGCTACCGATTCCCCACTTTACCCCACTTTACACCACCTAAGCATAATAGATTCGCCATTAAAAATCAAAAACCTTTTTCCGCAGCAAGGTAATTTTTTCTTGTTTGTCAAGTCATCCCCTCCACAGGCACCTGACTCCATGCATTCATCCATCCGGATCAAAAAAAGAAGCCCGCACCATATACATGGCAACGGGCCTATCGATAAAGGATAAAATACCGCTTAGTCGTTCAAATTCCAGCTGTCCAGATATTCCACCTGCGCTGGAGTCAGGCTGTCGATAGCAATTCCCAGACTTTCGAGCTTGTAGCGTGCCACCTGCTCATCCAGGTCATAAGGAACATTCTCCACTTTGACACCGATGCTCTTGTAATTATCATTCACATATTTAAGCGACAACGCCTGCAAAGCGAAAGTTGTATCCATTATTTCCGCCGGATGCCCATCGGCCGCACCCAGATTGACCAGCCGGCCTTCAGCCAGCAGATACAGCTTGCGTCCGTCCTTCAACTGGTATTCCTCGATATTTTTACGCACAGTGCGCTGGGATACCGATCGTTCCGCAAGTTCCGGTTTATTCACTTCCACATCAAAATGTCCGGCATTGCACATAATTGCGCCGTCCTTCATAACATCATAATGCTCGCCGCGGATGACATACCGGTTGCCGGTAACCGTAACGAAGAAATCACCGCGTTTGGCCGCTTCCAGCATCGGCATCACATGAAATCCGTCCATATGCGCTTCCACTGCCTTGATTGCATCCACTTCAGTGACGATTACGTTAGCGCCCAAGCCTTTAGCCCTCATGGCTACCCCTTTGCCGCACCAGCCGTAACCGACTACAACCACGGTTTTGCCTGCTACAATCAGGTTGGTTGTACGGACGATCCCGTCCCATGCCGACTGGCCCGTACCATAACGGTTATCAAACAAATATTTGCAATACGCATCATTGACGGCAACCATCGGGAACTTCAGGATGCCCTGCTTCTGCAGTGCCTTCAGCCGAATGATCCCTGTAGTGGTTTCCTCAGCACCGCCGCGGATATTCTCCATCAGGTCGGGACGTTCCGAATGCAGCAGGGTCGCAAAATCTCCTCCGTCATCGATGATCAGATCCGGCTTACTCTCCAGAGCCTTGATATTCAGTGCCTTAAACTCCTCCGGTGAGGGATTATATTTGGCGAACACTGTAATGCCGTCTTCGACAAGCGCCGCGCAGACATCGTCCTGGGTCGACAGCGGATTTGATCCGGTTATTGTAACTTCAGCACCGCCCGCCTTGACTACCTTCGCAAGATAAGCCGTCTTTGCTTCCAGATGCAGCGTAATCGACACCTTCAGCCCTTTGAAAGGCTGTTCAGCTTCGAACTGCTCGCGGATGCGGTTCAGCACCGGCATATGCTGGCGGACCCAGTCGATTTTCAGATGCCCTTCATGCGCTAGCGACATGTCCGCGACAATACTATTTTCTTTCGACATTGAACTCATTTATGAAACCTCCTAAAAGTTTTGTAAACATAGACTTCCTTGAACTATATAAGTTGAACTTTAGATTTACTGATCCGGCATTAGAACGCAACTGCGGTGAATGTTTGGACTTCCGGCCGCTGTTGTCTACAGATTTCTTGATTAATACCGCTCTTAGCGGTAGAAATCCGTAGACAAAGGCGGTCGCTATCGCTCCTACAGTTCCAAACTTCCCCTCCGCTGCTTTAGCCTCTAGCTAGTTCTTTAGTTCAACTTATATAGCTTCGAACAAAAATTCCTTCGTAAGCTTACTTCTTTTTCCCTACATATAAATAATACGGTGCGTTCCGCTGAAGTCGGCGGGTATGGTCATCAGTTCATCCAGCCAAGCCGGGCCGTAGCGATTCAAGTAATACATCATATTGTATACTCTTTCCTGCGGCTTTCCCAGCGGCATGAGTGACAGCTCAATCCGTTCCCATTGGCGGAGCGCAGCTTCATTTTGTTTCTCCATGGCATCCTGGGCTTTTCCCTGTAAAAATGCAATCTGATCCAGGATCTTCTCTTTATTGTTATTGCCTAATTTAAGCAGACCGGCCTGAATCGTTCCGAGCTGTTCGATCAACGGCTCATACATGGCGGAGAAGGCTTCCTTCGTTTCCTCGAACCGGCGGCCAAGCTCGAGTTCATCCTGGGCGGTGATCCATTCTTTCCGTTTCTGTTCAAGCCCTTGTCTCACATCCTCGAAGGAGAGGCTGTATTTATTCATATGCTTATGCAGTGTTCCTTCTATGACAGTAAAAGACATGCGCGGAAGGATCAGCGGCATCTGTCCGCCGACAACTTCAAAGGCATTGCGTGGAATGGCCCAATAGGCCAGTTCCCCTTGTCCCAATACCGTGGCCAGAACCGGCAGGACATAATCCTGCATAAGCGGGCGTGTCAGCACATTGTTGCTGAACCGTTCAGGATGGTCTTCAAGCACTGCCAGCAATTCCTCCGGTGAGAAGGAGACGGCACCCTTGCGGTCAGTATATCGCCCATCCGCCTTATGCAGCAGCAGCCGCGCACCTTCATGTATATAGAAAAGATTCGCATTGCCGGAGGTCACATCTGCCTGCAGCTCATATCCTCCGTCAACTATACGCATTGCCGATTGTTTGTAGGCTGCTTCCAGCTCACCATTGCGTTCAATCAGTTTGGCAAAAAACGGCTTCTCCAGCTTGCGCAGTTCCGGATCGGCAGAATCCAGCAGAATCAGGCCGAATTTGCCGAATAGCGAACCGATCAGTTTGGCAAAAGCATCGCTCATGCTGCCCGCCATTCGTGACGATTCACGGATAAACTCCATGATTTGCGGTTTGAATTCACTTTCTTGAAGCAAGCCAGCCAGCTCGGCAATGACCTGCTCCCATCCCGATTCTTCTACCTTAATATCACTGACAGACGAACGGGGGCCATCAGCTTTGTCCAGCTTGATTCTGGTGATCTCCCCGGTGCGGTTTAAGACAAATGTATGATTAACCTCGTCCCAGTCATGATCTTCACCGGCAATCCAAAAGAGCGGCACAACCGGCCGTCCAAGCTGGGCTGCAGCTTCTTTTGCCGCCTGGATGGTAGTGATCGCCTTATATACGACAAACAGGGGACCTGTAAACAGGCCGCTTTGCTGCCCCCCGGTCACCACCAGCGTCCCTGGCTGTTCCAGCAGCGCCAGAGCATTCGTTACCGCAGAATGGGGATTATGCTGTTCGTTATAGAGCCGTAAGGCTGAAGCAATCTTAGTACGGTCGGCACGCTGATGTTCATTTGCATCCAGCCACGCCGCCCGTTTCTCTCGGCTGTCTTCATTTCTGAAATCCCCGCCGTACAAATGCTCTACCGTTTCATAACGGTCTATATAGTCGCGTGCGAGCGCAGATCCGCCCGGGATCGGTTCCGGTACTACTTCCATGTACTAATGCCTCCTGTTCAGCTATGCCTGCTATATGTAATCACAAGTTCGTAAACTCTTTATGATTGTATCCAATGTAAGTGTTGGCGTCAAAAAATAACTTAAGATTCTTATTACAAATAAAGTTCCCTATACAAAAGGGGGCCGTGCCATAAGCCATTGTATGACTTGTGCCACAACCCCCTCTGTTTCAGTTATAAAAGAGAGCTTTGCTTGCCTTAAGCGAATGCTTTAGCAACAAAATGCCCCTTGGATACTTCTACAAGCTCAAAATCGGCGTCATTGCTCTTCTCGTTAGCCGAGTAAATCGGGCTGCCAAGCTCATCATGCAGATGAATACGTTTCTTGTTGACTTCAATTTCCGGATCGGGAACTGGAATCGCCGACAACAGCGATTTCGTGTACGGGTGAAGCGGGTTCGCATAAAGCTCTTCGCTTTCTGCAAGCTCAACCATTTTACCCAGGTACATTACCGCCACACGGTCACTGATGTGCTTAACCATGGACAAATCATGCGCGATAAAGAGATAAGTAAGTCCAAGACGGTCCTGCAGTTCTTTGAGCAGGTTGACAACCTGTGCCTGAATGGACACGTCAAGTGCGGAAATCGGCTCGTCGCAGACGATAAACTTAGGGTTTACCGCAAGTGAGCGGGCAATCCCGATACGCTGGCGTTGGCCGCCGGAGAATTCATGCGGATAGCGGGTAGCATGGTCATGGTTAAGTCCAACCATATCCAGCAGCTCTTCAATCCGTTTCTTGCGTTCTGCACGGCTTCCGGCCATCCCATGGATGTCCAGTGCTTCCCCGATAATATCGGACACCGTTAGACGCGGGTTAAGTGAAGCATACGGATCCTGAAAAATCATCTGCATGTCACGGCGCAGCGCCTTCATTTTGCCCGCGGATAATTTATAAATATCAGTGCCATTATACTTTACGCTTCCTGCAGTCGGTTCATACAAACGAAGAACCGTACGGCCGGCAGTAGTCTTTCCGCATCCGGATTCCCCAACCATACCCAGGGTTTCACCCTCGCGGATCGAGAAATTAATATTATCAACAGCCTTAAGAACTTTACCTTTGCCTACATTAAAATATTTCTTAAGACCTTCAACTTCAATCAGGTTCTTACTCAAACGAACTGCACCTCCTTGGCCATCGAATGCAGATTCCAGCAACGCGCCATATGCGTTTCGCTGAACTCTGTTGCACCGGGATCGATTTGTTCGCAGACATGCATTGCTTCACTGCAACGCGCTGTGAACGGACAGCCGATCGGCGGCTTAATCAGATCCGGGGGAGTCCCGATGATCGGAATCAAAGGCTCACCCTTCTTTTGGTCCAGACGCGGCATCGACCGCAGCAACCCTCGGGTATACGGATGCTGTGGATTCTTAAAGATTTCCCATCTGGTACCTGTTTCCACCACTTCACCAGCATACATAACGATGACCCGGTCACACATGCCTGCAACTACGCCGAGATCATGAGTGATCAGGATGATGGAGGTCCCCAGTTTTTGCTGCATCTCTTTCATAACATCCATGATTTGCGCTTGAATCGTAACGTCAAGCGCCGTTGTCGGCTCATCTGCAATCAGCAGAGCCGGGCGGCAGGCCAGTGCAATGGCGATCATTACACGTTGGCGCATC
Organism: Paenibacillus sp. FSL H3-0321; assembly: GCF_038002865.1. Taxonomy (NCBI): domain Bacteria; kingdom Bacillati; phylum Bacillota; class Bacilli; order Caryophanales; family Paenibacillaceae; genus Paenibacillus; species Paenibacillus sp. FSL H3-0321. The sequence continues at coordinate 2,334,259 of NZ_JBBODH010000001.1, forward strand.
CCGCCGGAGAATTCGTGGGGATATTGGTTAAAGCGAGCCTCCGCATTTTTGATGCCAACTAATTTCAGCATCTCAATACCTTGCTTTTTCGCTTCGGCCGCTGACATATTCTGATGTTTGATCAAAACTTCGGTTATCTGTTTGCCCACTTTGATAGTTGGGTTCAAAGAAGTCATCGGGTCTTGAAATATCATGCCAATATCTTTGCCGCGAATACTTTCCATTTGTTTCATGCTTTTGTTCAGCAGATTCTGTCCTTGAAAAATAATCTCGCCCTGTTTCACTTTGGAGGGCGGTGTAGGGATGAGCCGCATAATCGACTGCGCCGTAACGCTCTTACCACTGCCGGACTCACCGACAATGGCTACCGTTTCACCTTTGCCTACTTCAAAATTCATACCGCGGACAGCTTGTACTTCTCCACCTTTTACAAAAAAGGAAACATGCAGATCTTTGACTTGCAGAATGGGTTCCATCAATGTTCACCTCCTATTTCTTCAGCTTAGGATCCAGTGCATCACGGAGTCCGTCACCAAAAATATTAAAGGACAGCATGGTCAAGCTGATAACAAGCGCAGGGAAGATCATCCGCCAAGGATAGTACATCCAGCCTGTAAGGGAGTCATTGATCATGGAACCGAGTGAAGCTACCGGTGCCTGTACGCCAAGTCCGAGGAAGCTGAGGAACGCTTCGGAGAAGATCGCGCTCGGTACGGACAACGTTACGGTAACAATAATAGGTCCCATTGCATTTGGAAGCAAATGCTTGAACAGCAGGCGTTTCCAGTCAGCACCCATAGAGCGGGAGGCCAAGATGAATTCGCGGTTTTTGAGCTGCATAATTTCGCCGCGCACAATCCAGGACATATTGATCCACCCGGTAATGGTCAAGGCAAGTATAATCGTCCACAGACTCGGTTCAAATACCACAAGCAGCATGATTACTACGAGCAGATAAGGAATCGAATATAAAATTTCGGAGAACTTATTCATTACTGTATCGATGCGTCCACCGAAGAATCCCATGATCCCACCGTAAATTACACCAAAGATTAAGTCGATCATCGCAGCGGCAAGGCCGACAATCAGCGAGATCCGGGCACCCATCCAGGTGCGGACAAATACATCGCGTCCAAAATCATCCGTTCCAAACAAGTGATCCAAGGATGGTTTCTTGTTTGTACTCATCAAATCATTCGAATCATAAGTATAAGGAACCAAATGCGGAGCAACAATGGCCATAATGACAATCAAGATCATAATAACCAGCGCAACCATAGCTATTTTGTTCTGGCGCAGACGCTGCCATGCATCCTGCCAAGCGGAAAGGCTTTCGCGCTGAATCACTTCCGCTTCCTTCTCATCAATGCCGATTTTACGGAAATCTTCGGGCTTCAGGTCCACATGTGGAGCAACAGTATTATTATTTGCAGCCAACGTTAATCCTCCTTTCCTCCAGCAAGTTTAATACGTGGGTCAACAGCAACATAAGCGACATCCGTAAGGAAACGTGCGACCATCAAGATTACACCATAGAATATGGTGATACCCATAATAATCGGATAGTCACGTGTGTTAATCGCTTGAACGAACTGTTTACCGATACCGCCGATACCGAAGATTTGTTCAATGACAACAGAACCGGTGATAATGTTCGCGGTCATCGGTCCCACATAAGTAATTACCGGCATAATACCGTTGCGCAACACGTGGCGGGATAAAATCGACATCCAGCTGAGACCCTTCGCCTTTGCTGTCTTGATGTAATCGGCATGAAGCACTTCAAGCATGCTGGAACGGGTAAGACGTGCAATGACTGCAATCGGCGACGCCGTCAGTGCCATAACCGGGAGGAAATAATTCATCGGTCCTTTAAAGCCCATGACAGGGAAAATTTTCCAGTGATAGGCCAGCAAATATTGCAGCAATGAAGCCACAACAAAGCTCGGTACCGCAATACCGAGAACAGCCAATATCATTGCGACATTATCGATCAATTTCCGGTGATGCAGAGCCGCAAGCATCCCTAGCCCTACACCTATAATAATCGCTACAATAATAGCCACAACCCCAAGCTTCAGTGATGAAGAGAAGGTTTGTGAAATAATATCTGTTACTTCCTGGTTAAGCATTTTCATTGAAATGCCCAGGTCACCTTTAATAATATTCTTCAAATAAATTACGTACTGCTCAAAGACGGGCTTGTCCAAATTATACTGCGCGTATAGACGCTGCAAAATTTGTTCAGGAATTTTCTTTTCTGCTGTGAATGGATCTCCGGGAATCGCCTTCATTAGGAAAAAGGTCGCAGATATCAATACAAACAGGGAAATAATCATGTGGAGAAATCTGTTGAAAATATAACGAACCATGCCCGCCATCACCTCCTTCGACAATATTTTTACTTACCTATTCTAAGGAAAAAATACTCATTTGTCCATTTAATCAAATTGTTATTTTTTCCAAATAATCTCATTTACTATCCCATACAAAAAAAAGGGATATATATGGAGTTCCACATATATATCCCGAAGTAATATAAAAACCTTCAGATATTATATTACTATATTTTGTTGCAAGCATTACTCTTAGTGTTCGAGCAAGTAAGCGCGGCTCAGGTCGACTGCACCGCTGAAGTCAAGAGTTACACCTTTAAGGTACTCTTTAGTCAACGAGTTGTTTGTGTAGTAATAGATCGGAATCAGAATCATATCATCCATAATCATTTTTTCTGCAGCAGCAAACTTCTCTTGACGAACAGCATTGTCTGAAGATTTTTTAGCTTCGTTGATCAGTTTGTCATACGCTGGGTTGGAGTAACCAGTATCATTGTTACCGCCGCCAGTTACCCACATATCAAGGTAAGTCATTGGATCATTGAAGTCCGCGGACCAGCCGGCACGTGCTACTTGATAGTTCAGGTTGTGTTTGTCTTCGATGAAGACGCCCCACTCTTTGTTTGCAAGCTTAACATCAACGCCGAGGTTCTTTTTCCACATATCAGCTACGGCTACAGCGATCTTTTGGTGGCCTTCACTTGTGTTGTAAGTAAGAGTGAAGCTCAGTTTATCCAAGCCTTCTTCTTTCAGACCTTCAGCAAGCAATGCTTTTGCGCCTTCAATATCTTCGCCGAAATACTGGGAATCAGCTACTTGTGTACGGAATTCTTGCTCATTGCTTTGGATACCAGGAGGTACGAAACCAAATGCTGGCAGTTGTCCACCCAGTGTGATGTTATCGATGATTGGCTGACGGTTGATACTCATAGCCAAGGCTTTACGGATTTTAGCATTTGTGAAAGGTTTTTCAGTTACATTGAACTGGTAGTAGTAAACGCTGGAAATACCTTTTCTTGCAAATTCTTTAGGGAATTCTTTTTCAACGATTGGCAGTTGCTCGGTTGGAATTTCACCAATTGGACCGCCAGCACGGTCAAGTTCGCCGTTTTTGTAACTCAAGAGTTCAGTTGCACCACTGTTTACGATGGAGAAGTTGATGCCTGCTGCTTTAATTTGATCTGCAGCATAGTACGATGGGTTCTTAGTTACAGCCAAAGATTGGCCAGTTGTCCACTCAGTCAAAGTGAAAGGTCCGTTAGTAATTTGGCTTTCAACCTTAGTTGCCCATTTTGGATCATTTGCAACGGAACTATGCACTGGGTAGTACGTATAGAAAGACAACAGACCCAAGAAATATGGTGTAGGGTTGTTCAATGTCACTTCAAGTGTTTTATCGTCAACTACTTTAATGCCAACTTGACTGAAGTCAGTGATTTTGCCACCGAAATAATCTTCAGCACCTTTGATGTAGAACAATTGGTATGCATATGGAGCAGCGTCTGTAGCATTTGGATCCAGGACGCGCTGCCAAGCAAAGGCGAAGTCTTTAGCTGTTACAGGGTCGCCGTTGCTCCATTTTGCATCACGAAGTTTGAAAGTATACACCAGGCCGTCAGGGGAGATTTCCCAGGACTCAGCAATACCTTCTTCAGCTTGCCCAGTTTCTGCATTTTGACGGGTAAGTCCTTCATACAACAATTTCAGGATAGCATTGGATGTGCTGTCTTGAGCTTGTTGCGGGTCAAATGTAGGAGGCTCGGAGCTCAGGTTGATCTTAAGCGTTTGGTCAGCAGCTAACTTCTCATCGCCAGTTGCGTTTCCTGTGTTCTTGTTACCTGCGTTGTCAGCCGGCGCATTGGTCGGGCTGGCATTTTTGCCATTGTTTGCATTGTTTCCGCCGCAGCCAGCAAGCACTGTGCCGATGACTAAAACTAATGCAATCATGAGCAATAGACTTTTACTCTTCTTCATCTAGCAGTTCCCCCTAAATAGAATGTGGTATATGGTTTATGATTATACAACCAGTGGTCAAAAAAATCTAGAGCAATGTTTTCTGAAAAACCGTTTTTTTTTAAAACTTAAAAGATTTGTGACATTGACGCTTCACCGAAGCAGTGGAACGTTACATCGCTTGTGATATGTATTGAATGAGGCCTACGACCAAAAACAGAATGTAACTAACGGTCATAAAAAAGAAAGTAAGCCGCCATACTGCCCGAAGTAACCGTTTTCCATCCACTTTTCCTTTTAAGCGATTTTGAGCCCCTCCAATCAATCCGGTGGATATTAATACAATAAGTAGTATAAGATAGAAGCCCCAACCCGAATCAAATATAATATTAAATAAGGCCGATACGGAAAGTAATAAAAATAATGTAGTCACGTCCATTGCCAGCAAAAAAGTGCTTTTCTTTTCTTTTTTGAGGCCTATTCCCGCAAAATAGACGATTAAAAAAGGAACAATCGGAATAACGCTTATAGTAATGAACGAATTCCGCAGAAATTCCAAACAGCCTCACCTCTCCCTCACAAGCATGCCTTCTACCATCCGGCAAATCCAGCGGTGTTGTGGAGCATCGATGCCACTCCGCTCCGCCATATCCACAATGCTCCCATTAATCCAGCGTATTTCCGTTGCTCTTGAGGACAACACATCGGCAAGCATCGATGAAATATTGCCGGCTGTTGCCCGGCAAACCTCCATTATGCCTTCCCAGGCGTTACTCTCAAGAGCAATACCGCAGGCTTCATATACGGCAATCGCTTCCTCATACAGCTCCTTCATCAAATGTATGCGCTGCTCGGCAGCGAGCAATTCACCGTTCGGTACGCGCCAGATCGCTGTAAGAGGATTGATCACAGCATTGATTAGAAGCTTCCGGTAAATCATGGTATCCACTTCTTTCGACATAGAGGCGGAGAATCCTGCTGCTGTGAGCGTTTCAATGAAACTAATTAGCGAGGATGGACCATGAGTAGTATTGCTGTCGCCAACCTTCCCTATACATATTTCTCCTCTCCCTGCATGAACAACCTCGGTTAATGTTTTTCTTTTGGCTGCCTCAGTGGTTACCGCTGCCCAAACTGCTGCTTGTGGCAGCAGCTCCTGCAGCAGCTCCAAATGGCCATAACCATTCTGAAAACACACCGCCTGAATCTTGCTCTGCTTAAGTGGAAGCAGTATCTGCGGGAATTCATTATGGAGTGCGTTCTGTTTGACCATGATTGCCATCCAATCCCCCGGATCGTGCAGATAAACTTCGGCAAATGTGTTCACAGATGCTGACTTAAACTTGTCGGGCGGAAGAAAAACCGGGGGTTGGCCATCCTCATAGCTTATTGTAATACCGCTCTCCTCCAGCGCCCTGCTCTGTTCTTCACTTCGGCACCAGAGTCTGACCTCGGCTCCGGCGCCGATAAGTTTTCCTGCCAGCAGCAAACCAAGTGATCCCGCGCCAATAATATCAATTTTCACGCCGCGCCTCCGCACCCTTCCAATAATTTCCCTCATTATATCCGCAGGCTCCCGCAAATGCAAAAAACAAAAAACCGCAAACACTGTGCCCGAAGGCAGCTTTGTTTGCGGGTCATACCGTTGCTTAACCTTTATTCCATACGTTCGAGATTGCCATTGGCATCCATTTTGAACCGAGTCTTCATTTCCTCTTCTTCTTCATTAAGGAAGGCAAGTCTGCGGGCACGGTCCATAATCTGAATCAGTGCCTTGTAATCATCGTTTACCACACGGTAATCACTTTGGGCGAGGTTAACTTCCTTTGATAACCGCTCATTTTCCACCCTGAGCTCGGATAATTCATCTTCCTTCTCCCGCAGATCTCTTTCCAGCATCTTCAGCTGGCGTCCCGCCTCCTGAAAGGTTCCTTTCCACTGTCTGAGGAAACGGATAACCGCATCAATGGATAACGAATTTTCGTTCAAGCCTTCGCTTCGTCCATATTCTTCTTCAATGTCCCCGAGAATCAATCCTGCTACCTGTGCTCCCCTGTTCATCGGCTGTTTTTTCAAATAGCTCCGCTTCTGGCGCTGGCCTTTGGCGATGCCAATTGCATCCTCATAGCTTTTGCGGACACAACTGTTCCAGCGAAATCCGCATGCCGCCGAGGTCCTGCCGATTTTTTCTCCCACCTCTTCAAAAGCAGCGAGTTGCGTACTGCCTTCCCGGATATGACGCAGCGTTATTTCTGCCAAAATCAAATCATCTTCAGCACTCCAAGCATCTTGTCTAACGGCTGTCATAAAGCCTAACCCTCCTAACAACATCATGAAATAACCATCTTCATAACCGGCAGCTCCGCCGGGTAGTGAATAGGATAAAAGCTGCTTACTCCATTTCTATGCCTCTGATAGAGTTCATAGAATCTATTTGATACTAAATTGTATTTCCATTTTGCTTAAACATCATACGCACATTGCTATAATTTCTAATTTCTCTTGCTAAACACATATGTCAATGTCAAAAATTATATTAATTTAAAAAACAAAGGTTTTTTTCAATGAATTCGTTTACAGTCTTTTGTCCAGGAGGTATAATTAATCCAAAGAAGTCATATTCGGGAATCATTCTAAGAAGGGGGACACTCTCTTGGACCGCATGTTTCGCGTATTGGGGTTTTTCACGCTCGTAATCGGGCTGATGGCTTTTGCCGGGGATTTCACCGAGATGGCCTTACTCTTCTTCTTGCAAACCGCCTTTTTTGTAATACTTGGCTATCTGAAGTTTACAGAAAAGACCTACATCATGTTGTTCTGGGGATACATGATTGTTACATTTACCGGCTTCAGCTACTGGACGATCTTTCAGATGGGGTTGCCGCTATAATGGCTATTGGCCAATCAAACGGAAGTCAAATCCTTAGAAATAAGGACGACTTCCGTTTTTTGTTTGTCTTTTTGTAGGCCGGGAGGTGGAAAACAGGGTATGATATTTTAGCAGGACAAAACATATTAATAGTACATACCTATTCTATTTTGCCAAAGGTGGTGGTGTAGTGCTTTCCCGCAATATTTTAAGCCGAAGGTTCGCCTTCCTGCTCATTCTGCTTCTCTGCACGATGCTGCCGCTGACCTCCGCGGCCTCGCTTTCCATGGGCTCTAGTGCTGCCGCCGTCTCCTCTCCTCCTGATTTTCCCGATAACGAAGAGACCCGCAGGCTGCTGGAGCAGACGTTGTCCTCTGCTGAAATCGAACGTGAGATCCTTAGAATTACCGCGGAGCAAAAGGTTCTCGAGAAGAAGGTTTCGCTCCTCAGTAAACAAGCAGCAGAAAAAGAAGCAGCTATCGCGGATCAACAAGAACGTGCCGGAGCTGTCATTCGTTCTTATTATATGGGGGACAGAGATAGTCTGCTGGCTGCTCTGCTCTCCGCTAAAAGTATCAGCCGGATGCTTGCCCTGTACGATTATTACGAGATTATTATTGGGCAGGACCGCGATATCCTTGATCAGTATGAAGAGCAGTACAAAGATATGAAATCCACGATAACAGCTTCGCTGCGCAGCAGCAAGGAGCTTGAGGAGCTTAAAACGGCTCTTACCGAACAAAAAACGCGGGTTGCCGCGTTAAATGAGGAGATTGAAGGAGGAATCAGTGCCAGCAGCGATCCGGAGAGCATGAGCGCGCTGCTGAACGAATTTACGAGGTATTGGGAGAACATTGGTATCCATGAAGTGAAAACCTATTTCAAGGCTTTGTCATCGGCTATGAATCATCTGCCGCAATTTGTCCAGAGCAAAAGCGGGATGCTGACCCGTAAAGGAATGACCTATACCCTTGCGCTGAAGGAAGAGGATCTTAATACCTTTCTGATCTCACAAAATGAGCTGTTTAAGGATTTCGCTTTTCATTTCAACAAGGGGCAGGTGACTGCTTCGGGAACCAGCGGCGGCTTGACGCTTACCCTGACCGGTCATTACACGATTGAAAACGAGCCGGTTAACGGGCTCATGTTCCATGTCGACAATGTAGTATTTAATGGCCTGGAGCTGCCTGATTCCACCCGCCAGTCACTGGAGGAAGAATTCGATCTAGGGTTTTATCCGGAGAAAATCGTCTCACTTTTGCATGCGACTGAAGTAGAGAGCAAAGAAGGCGTGCTTTATGTAAAGCTCTCCATCTCATTTTGAGGTTGCTGCCAGCGCTTCCTGGTATCCTGCGGCATCCAGCTTACCGGTGAGCAGCATTGCCACCGCCGTGGAGAGCTCACTCCAGCTGCCAACCGGTCTTTCCTCGGTGATGGCTTCGTCTGTCAGCAGCACCCCGGAGTCAAAAGGAAGCCTATCCATCTCCGGAAGTCCCGAACGGTAAAGCTCATCCAGCGCAGGCAGACGCCCCGTGTTCTCCAGCCATTCCAGCTGCGCGGAGCTTGAGGTAATATAGGCGAGCCATTTCACCGCCGCCTCCGGGTTGCTCGACTCTGCAGGAAGAGCGAAGAAACGGCTGTACATTGCCTCATAGCCTTTACTGCTCCCGCCAGGCAGCAGCACTTCCACAGCCAGCGATGAGTTCCCGTGCTTCTGGAATTCAGAGAGCGGAAGCGCAGCAACGGCGACCTTTCCCTCCTGTAGCATATTCCAGATCTCTTTATTATACCGGCTAGTCAGGTAGAAGGAGCTGCGGGCGTTCTGGGTCCACTCCAACATTGCCGCATTCTCTGAAGTCAGGCTGGCCCCCATACTTTCCAGGACCGCAGAGTAACCATAGGGATTACGGGTATCCATAGCCAGGATATATTGTTCCTGATCCTGTTTTTCTCGGAGATGCTTCAGCAGCCCGCTCCACTGCTCCAGACTTTTCGGCGCTTCCGAAAGGCCCAATTCGGCAAGGCGCGCCGGAGAATACACCAGTACGTAAGGATCAATATCGAGCGGAACTCCCCAATCATATCCATTCCACTGCATTTGCGGAATCAGCAGGGTCAGCGGGGCGCTGCCGGGAACGCTCTGGTAGACATCCACCGGTAGTAAATATCCCCGGGTAGCCAGATCGGAAATATTGCGGCCATCGGTCATCACAATATCCGGACTGTCGCCTGTAGTCAGGTCCTGCTTCAGCACTTCAGCCGATTCCTCGCTGTCCACATTGCTCAGTACGACTTCAATCCCGCTCGACAACGTATAGTTCCTGCTGATCCGTTCCAGCTCACGCAGCTCTTCGCTGCTCAGCGAAACGCGAATCCGCAGGCTTTGCACATTTCCTGTCTCTCCCGAATCCGGGCGCTCTGATTGATCGAGCGGCAACTTCTGCGGACGGGTGCGTTCACTGGTGTCCAGCTCCATGCTGGGTGACAAGCTTGTCAGCGCAAGCAGCAGTATCGCAAACAGCAGCCAATAGTTTTTGCGTCTCAGCATTTCTTTTCCCCTCCGGTCTAAACACTTGTCCCCCTATTTTACCAGATGATTCTTTGATTGTCTGTGTTAGCTGAAAACGTTCTCTTTCTATTATATAGGTGTGAACGGTGGAGGCCTCAAGACACTTGCGATATAATGTTGCATTACAAGAAAGATTTGGACTTCCGATCGCTGTTATCCTCAGATTTCCTGATTCTATATAAGTTGAACATTAAATTTACCGATCCGGCATAGAACGCAACTGCGGTGAATGTTTGGACTTCCGGCCGCTGTTGTCTACAGATTTCTTGATTTATACCGCTCTTAGCGGTTGAAATCCGTAGACAAAGGCGGTCGCTATCGCTCCTACAGTTCCAAACTTCCCCTCCGCTGCTTTTGCCTCTAGGTAGTTCTTTAACTTATATAATTCCGCCTGCAGCGGAAGAAATCCGAGGATAAAGGCGAACGCTAGCGCTTCTCCAGTTCCAAACTTTCTCTCCATTCCATTATCGCGTATAAGCTCTGAAACCTCCGCCGTTCAGGGGGCAGGCAAAAAGCCGGGAGACATTGATCTCCCGGCTTTGCGGCGTTGCTTATCATGATTTGGCTGCGCGGTGCCGGTATGTCTCGCAGCTACTTTATTTTGTCACTACAGCAGCCGGCTGACAAATGCCGGCGATTACAGTAAATCGGCGGCCAGCTGGGCCAGGCGGGAACGCTCACCTTTTTCCAGTGTGATATGACCGCTGATCCCTTCCTGCTTAAACTTCTCGACAATATAGCTGAGCCCGTTGCTCGCTGCGTCGAGATACGGATGGTCGATCTGCTCTGGGTCGCCCATAAGAATAACCTTGCTGCCTTCCCCGGCTCTGGAGACGATGGTCTTCACCTCGTGGCGGGAAAGGTTCTGGGCTTCATCAATAATGATAAACTGCGAAGGAATGGAACGTCCGCGGATATAGGTGAGTGCCTCCACCTGGATGCTGCCGAGGCCCATAAGTATTTTATCAATATCCCCGGACTTCTTCGTATCAAACAGAAATTCCAAATTATCATAAATCGGCTGCATCCACGGACGCAGCTTCTCATCCTTCTCCCCGGGCAAATATCCGATATCTTTACCCATCGGCACAACCGGCCGGGCGATGAGCAGCTTCTTGTAGCGGTGCTCATCCTCCACCTTGAACAATCCGGCAGCAAGCGCCAGCAGCGTTTTGCCCGTTCCTGCCTTGCCGGTAATAGTTACCAGCGGGATGTCATCGTTCAACAGCAGCTCCAGCGCCATCCGCTGCTGGGCATTACGGGCACTGATACCCCACACCGCATCATTGCCCAAATAGAGCGGTTCAAGGCGTGTGGCGTCGCTGTTCACTTTGAGCAGAGCAGATTTGCCGCTGCCGATCTCATCCTTCAGAATTACAAATTCATGCGGGTAGAGCGCATAGGACAGGGGCAGTTGTTTGACGGACAGGAAACGGTGGCTGTAATATTCATCAATCAGCGAAGGATGGACCATCAGTGACTGGTAGCCGGTATACAGCTCGTTCAGATCACCTGTACGGTCAGATAAATAATCCTCCGGTGTAATGCCAAGCACATCCGCTTTGATGCGGACAAGTACATCTTTACTTACGAGTACCACAGGGCGTGGTTCAGCTTTCTCGTTCTCCTCATGAAAATAATTGAGCGCTACAGCCAATATCCGGTTGTCGTTGGATACCTCACCGAACATTTCCTGTACCTTTACGAAGCTGCGGTGGTTAAGCTCCACCTTCAGCATGCCTCCATGTTCCAGAACCACACCGCTATGCAGGTGGCCCAGTTCCCGGAGTCCGTCTAACAATCGTGACACGGTGCGGGCGTTGCGGCCGATTTCATCGGCATTACGCTTCTTGGAGTCGATCTCTTCCAGAACCACGGCCGGAATGACTACTTCATGCTCCTTGAAAGCAAAGATCGAATTGGGGTCGTGCAAAAGCACGTTGGTGTCTAGTACAAATATCTTTTTCATGCTATCCCCTCCACAGCGCCTGGTTTGATTGATCATACATAACTCTTTTCAGCAAGGGCAAGATAAAGTAAAGAACTGATTTCTGACTGAAAGGAGTAAGCACATATGAGAAAATCAATGTGTCTGTTGCTGGTACTGCTGCTGCTGACAAGCTGCGGTATCGCTAATAAAGAGACATCACCCTCTCCTCAGGATAAACAATCGGCCAAGGCTTTAAGCAGCCAGGGAAACCGCGAGGTACGGTCATTGTCTAATGACGATAATATGGCCCCTTACGCGGAAGCCGGACAAGCTTCTGACGGCAAGGGGGAAAGCGATGTTGCACTCAAGGATCATTTTGAACAGCTGGCCCAAAGAGTTCCAGGCGTCAACGGTGCCCACTGTGTCGTAATGAACAATGTCGCCGTGGTTGGCATTGATGTTGACGGGAAGCTGGAACGTTCGCGTGTCGGAAGCATCAAATATTCAGTGGCTGAAGCCATCCGTAAAGATCCGCGTGGCGTCAATGCCTTCGTCACTGCCGATATGGATATCTCCAACAGACTGAACGAAATGGGCCGTCATATCTCTAAGGGAAATCCGGTGTCCGGCTTCGCTGCAGAAATGGCGGATATCATCGGCCGCATCATACCGCAGCTGCCAGAGGATACCAAGCCGAAAGGCAACAATCAATAACTTGATTCTTTGGACAAAAAAAGCCTAGTGAGATCCTCACTGGGCTTTTTGCATGGCGGCAAATACTTGGCCGTCCAGCTTCTCAGCCGCACGCGCATCGTATACCTTAGCATATTTTGGAGCGGACTCCAGCTGCGCGCCATAGAACAGCGCGTTGCGTACCGCTTCAATTTCTACATCAAAACAGCACATCTTGAAGGGAACATCCTGCAGCGGATCCTGCCTCACAACAGCACGCCCATTAATGGCATGAACGGTGCCCTCGCCAAAAACTGTTACGGTTACCATTGGATTCACCTTCATGTTGTTCACAAGTCTGGAGCGGTGGTCTACCGCCAGACGCACGATAGAAGGGCTCACTGCATAAATCCAGGAAATTGCCGTAGACGTAGGGCCTCCGGATTCCGCATCAACAGTGTTAAGTAGGACAAACGTTTCCGACTGCAGCATCGATAGCAAGGTTTCATTGAGCTGAGCAACGGCTTCGGACATAAGTACAGGCCCCCTATGCGGCAAATGTGCGTTCACTTTATTATATTATAGCACACGCCCAAACTTGCATTCAATTTAGAGTTGCTTCCAGACCTTCGTTAAGGAGCAGTAGACTCTGAGGCAGCGGAGGAAACCCCGGAAATCCGGTCCTGCAGGCTTTTCTTTGCCGCTTCAAGCTCTTTATCGTTAATATATACATACGGGCTGCGCCAGGTTCCGGTCACCGGCACAAATTCAATATTCTCTTTAGATATTTTCCAATAAGTAGAAATCAAGCTTTTGATCTGTGCATTCTCAATATCACTTTGCATGTTGTCGCCCACAGCGTCAAAAACCTTGCCTATTTTGAGCACCCCTCCAAGGGACTGCATTTGTCCAACCAGTCCGTTCAATACCTCGTTCTGGCGTTTATTGCGGTCAAAGTCATCGGAAGCCTGGGTCCTTGGACTACAGTTGGACTTGCGGTAACGCACATAATCGAGCGCCTCATCCCCATCCAGCTTGGCCGGACCCTTCTTCAGATTAATATCTGTTCCGTCCACACTGTCCGTATAGCACATGTCGGCGCTGATGTTGACATCTACTCCATCAAATTCGTCCACAATATCACGGAAGCCTTGAAAATCGAGCACGGTGACATAATCGACATCAATGTCCAGATATTTGCTCATCATCGTCTTCATCTCATCCTCAGCTAGAATGCCTGAGGTTTTCTCCTTGCTCTTGAAGCGGGGGTAAAACGCATTGATCTTGGTCTTCTTATAACCGCTCAGCTCGACGTAAGTATCCCGCGGAAGCGAGACAATCGTCGCCGAATGCGTCTTAGGATTCAGTGCAGCAACCATAATAACATCCGTGAGATTGGACGGATGCTTCGGGCGGTTGTCGGTTCCCAGCAGCAGCATAGTCAGCGGCTTAGACGAAGCAAGCTGGCTGTCCTGGACGGGCTGGTCCACTCCAAATCCTCCCTGCTCGAACTTATAGTACAGAAACCCTACGTAACCCAGCACAGCCAGGATCGCAACCAGAAGGATAATTAATAGCATTTTTCCCAAACGGGCTGCAAATCCCCGTTTCTTTGCTTTTTTCTTGCCCTGTTTTCCAGGAGCAGCCTTAACCTGCTGCCCTCTGCCCGTTTGTTGGGGTCCAGCGGGTCTTCTTGGAGGTAAACTTCCCTTGCTTGTACTCATAATAGAATAAGGTCCTTTTCATTTCGCATAGATTAGGTTGATTTATACTTACTATAGACGATTTCAAACGGTAAAAGTTGCGGTTATTGTCTTTTGGCTGCTGCAGCAGCCTTGCGCTTCTGCCGGGCCTCCACAAAATAACGGACCCGCACGAGCAGCATAAGTCCTACAGCCACCAGCAGGCACTGAATGATCGGCAGTTTGTCATGCTGAAAAATCAGCAGCATGCCTGAGCCGAGTGCCATCATCAGATAGAGCACGATTTCTTTACCAATGGGGAGCTTCTGATTCACGCGGAATACACGGTTATACACATAAGTCAGCAATATAAAAATGACAATATAGGCCACAATAGGATGCTCCGCAAACCATCTCTGCACAGCTCACCACTCCTCCCAAGGTATGTATCGCTTACATTATATCATCCCCGGGAGCTTTAATCCGCAAATAATCCCTGCAATTTAAAAGATCGCCTCACAAGTGGAAACGGCTTCGCCGTCCTCAAAAGGGCGGTATCCGTTTCAGCGAGAAATAGAAAGATAATTTATAGTGTGAAGCATATAAATTTTTATATTTAAACAAATACAAGCCGCCGGATTCAACATCCGGCGGCTTGTTCTATATCAGCTTAGGCCTGGCTGGCTTGTGCTGACTTACGCTGCTTTTCTACACGTTCACGCTCGCCCTTGTTCAGGATCTTCTTACGAAGACGAACAGATTTCGGGGTGATTTCACAATATTCGTCATCGTTCAGATACTCAAGCGCACCTTCCAGAGAGAACATCCGTGGGGTCTTCATTTTTACCGTTTCATCCTTCGTAGCAGAACGCACGTTGGTCAGTGCTTTTTCCTTACAAATGTTAACGATAATATCGTTATCACGGGTATGCTCACCGACGATCATACCTTCGTAGATTTCTGTTCCTGGCTCCAGGAACAGAATACCGCGGTCTTCTACGCCCATCATACCGTAGAACGTTGTACTTCCGGTCTCACTGGACACCAGCACGCCCTGATGACGTCCGCCAACCTGGCCGCCGATCAGTGGAGCATAGCTGTCAAAGGCATGGTTCATTACACCATAGCCGCGTGTCAGCGTCAGGAAGTGTGTATTGTAGCCAATCAGGCCGCGTGCAGGAATCAGGAATTCCAGACGAACTTGACCAGTACCGTGGTTGATCATGTTGACCATTTCGGCTTTGCGGCTGCCCAGGCTCTCCATTACGGCGCCCATGCTTTCTTCCGGAACGTCAATCATCAGACGTTCAAGCGGCTCCATCTTGGCTCCGTCGATTTCTTTGACGATAACCTCAGGCTTAGAAACCTGCATTTCATAACCTTCACGGCGCATATTCTCGATCAGGATACCGAGGTGAAGCTCACCGCGTCCGGATACGATAAAGGCGTCAGGAGAATCCGTTTCATCCACACGCAAGCTGACATCTGTTTCGAGCTCTTTGAACAGACGCTCGCGCAGCTTACGAGAAGTTACCCATTTGCCTTCTTTACCGGCAAACGGACTGTTGTTCACGAGGAACGTCATTTGCATCGTAGGCTCATCGATCTTCAGAACCGGAAGAGCTTCAGGATGCTGCGGATCGGCAATCGTCTCACCGATGTTGATATCCTTGATGCCGGCGATAGCAACGATGTCACCTGCGCCCGCTTCTTCGGTTTCTACGCGCTTGAGGCCCTGGAAGCCGAACAGCTTCTCGATCCGTGCCGTCTTGCTCTTACCGTCACGCATAATAACAGTTACGGATTGGCCTTGCTTGATAACACCGCGGTTTACACGTCCGATGGCAATACGGCCAAGGTATTCATTGTAATCCATCAGCGTAACAAGGAACTGCAGAGGTTCTTCAACTTTTTCAGTCGGAGCCGGGATATGCTCAACAATGGTTTCATACAGAGCAAGCATGTTGTCATCCTGTTTCTCAGTATCCATGCTCGATGTGCCGTTTAGTGCGGATGCATAAACTACTGGGAATTCCAGCTGATCGTCACTGGCTTCAAGCTCAATGAACAGATCCAGCACTTCATCAATAACTTCCTTCGGACGTGCAGCCGGACGGTCAATCTTGTTCACTACAACGATTGGTGTCAGGTGCTGTTCCAGCGCTTTGCGCAGAACGAACTTCGTTTGCGGCATGCAGCCTTCATAGGCGTCAACAACAAGCAGTACACCATCAACCATCTTCATGATCCGTTCCACTTCGCCGCCGAAGTCAGCATGGCCCGGGGTATCTACAATGTTGATCAAGAACTCTTTATAGGTAATTGCTGTATTTTTGGCTAGGATGGTGATTCCGCGTTCCCGCTCCAGGTCGTTCGAGTCCATAGCACGTTCTTGCAGGTGCTCATGCGCGCTAAAAATTCCTGATTGCTGCAAAAGCTGATCGACAAGTGTTGTTTTACCATGGTCAACGTGGGCAATGATCGCAATGTTGCGAATATCTTTTCTTGAATGCATGATTTGTATCCAAATCCTCTCATTTATCAAATTAAAAATGTTTAAATTTATAGCATGTCACGGCAGTCTCACAAAAGAAGCGCCTGGCAGAAAGCCGACGCTCCAACATTCCTTAATATTATAGTGAAAGCACTATGAAAAGCAAGTCTTTTTCTGAAAAAACGATTTCCAACTTCGTTTAATTTTTCTAATTCCGCGTCAGGCCATTTTTTCCTTGAGAAGATCCGCAAATTTCACAGCAGCCGGTTCACTCACCAGCCCCCGTTCCACTTCTTGCGGCTTCCCGGTTTTCCGCGCCCGGCCATCAGCCAAATCCCGGCAGCAATCAGTACCGCACCTAACAAATACAACGCTCCTGTGCCCAGCAGACTGAAGATAAACAGCACCAGACTCAGTGCTCCAAGTATGACAGACGTAGTCATCAGACCACCGGTCCGCGCCGAAGAATACAGCGAATATTCATACAGCCCGACAGCGATGCCGAACAGCAGCAACGGCCACAGATGAGTCATAAGCCCCCAGCCCCAGGTATTGCATAACCCGAGCAGCAATCCATACACAGTCAATATTCCGGCCGGAATCAACACGGTTGCCGAAGCGCGGCGGCTGAAGAAGAGCACATGCAGGAACAGGCCTGGAACCAGTATCACGAGTGGCCATAAGGCCCGCCCGAGAAACCCGAACACCCCCAGCTTTCCGAATAGAATCACAATGCCGGCGGCGGCAATAAAAATACCCAGTTTCATGTCGTTTTTGGAAGACATCAATCACCCATCCCTTCAAATTCACGTCTATTCCTTGCCTCGTCACTTCGAAAGTTCAATTTCCTGCGACAGGATTCCCTTTATATTTTATCTGAAAAATAAATAAAACACCATCATTCTTCATATTTTAGGAGATGACAAGTGGAAACGGCTTCACGGTCCTCAAAAGGACGGTATCCGTTTCAGCGAGAAATAAAAGGATAATTTATAACGTGAAGCATATAAATTTTTATATTTTGAAAAAGCTGCTCAGTCTAAAGAGGCTGCGCCCCAGCTTATCCAGCTTTTGGCACAGCCTCTAGTATTGCCGCTTCTTAACCTGCGGATACGGTCCTCCGCTTAATCAAACCGGACAGGACAACGAGAACACCAAGTGCAAGCGGCAAAACCGAGTGTAAAGACGGCAGCATAAAGGAGAGCACCGCACCAAACTTGGCATCCTGCAGCAGCATTTCTCCAGCAGTATGGGCGAGTATGTAGGCGCCGATGAAGACAAGCACAGGAAACCGGTGCAGCCAGCCGACGATAATACCGCTTCCCCAGACGACGATCGGAATGCTTAACGCGATCCCGATGACGATCAGGGCCAAATCACCCTTGGCTACTCCCGCAATCGCCAGCACATTGTCGAGACTCATGATAAAGTCAGCCAACAGAATGGTGCGGATGGACCTCCACACGGTAGAGCTTTCCTCCACCCTAACCTCCTCTTCCTCCTCCAGCAGCAGCTTGAAGGCAATCCATAGCAGCAGAATGCCTCCGCCCGCTTCAATATAAGGGATTTTCAGCAGCAGCACTGCCGCAAACGTCAGCACACACCGAAGAATGACAGCGCCCGCAGCCCCCCACCAGACAGCAGTTTTGCGGTTCTTCTCCGGGAGATTTTTGCTGGCCATCGCTATGACCATCGCGTTATCTCCGCTCAGCACAAGATTGATCATCAATATTTCCCCAAGCAGCAACAAGGAATCCATTAGCTTTTACCTCCCCGGACTACATGTAATTACATGTATGTGGATTGGCGACAAGCTATGCTTCCTGTCCAGCTTTTTTACCGGCTGATGCATGTCCGGCCCCTTTTTTGCGTATACAAAACTATACCTATCTAATGCTCTGACCAACAAACTATGGGAGTGACCCGGCTTGAATACAACCGTTACCGATTTTATATTGCCATTGCTGAATATCGTCTTTCTTGATTTGATTCTGGCGGGGGACAACGCTATTGTCATCGGGCTAGCTGCACGGAATTTACCAGCAGACACCCAGAAAAAAGCCATTTTGCTTGGAACGGGCGGAGCCGTTGTGCTGCGGATCATCGCTACCATACTGGTTGTCTGGCTGCTGAAAGTCCCTTGGCTGCTGCTGTTCGGCGGGCTGCTGCTGATCCTGATTGCATACAAGCTGCTCAGCGGGGAAAATAACGATGCGGATATCAAGGCCGGAGGCACACTGTGGGCGGCTGTGCGGACAATTATTGTTGCCGACGCGGCCATGGGTCTGGACAATGTCATCGCCATTGCCGGAGCAGCCAATCACAATATCACGCTGGTTGTGGTAGGACTGCTTATCAGTGTACCCATTGTAGTCTGGGGCAGTACGCTTTTTATTAAGCTGATTAACCGGTATCCCTGGATTATTTACATTGGTTCCGCAGTGCTGGGGTACACCGCCTCCACCATGATTACCGGTGAACAGAAGCTCCAGCCTTTTTTTGAGCAGCACCCTCTGCTGCATGTACTCTTCATCATCCTTGTGATTGCAGGCATACTTGCTGCAGGGCACTGGAAACGGCGGCTGGAGCACAAAAAGATCCCGCATAGCGGAACCTCGGGCTAAGACATACCGTTTCATCAACAAAAACGGGGGTCCCAAAATCCGTCAACGGTTTCGGGCCCCCTGTTATTGTGTTAGAACCACTCTTCCTGCAGCCCGGCTTGCACCGGAACTACATCGCTTGGTTTCTCATCCCCGTAAGGCGTAATGGAAATCGTCTCTGTCCCCGCGACAGCTGCATCCAGCCGTGCGGCATATCCGGGCAATGTCGCTTCAATCTTGTCCACAATCCGCAGATTCGGGTTGGTCGTAGGCGATTTAGGCACAAATAGCGTGCAGCAATCCTCGTAAGGCAGGATAGATAGATCATACGTGCCGATCATTTGGGAAAGCTCGACAATCTCGCTTTTGTCCATCATGACCAGCGGCCGCAGCAGTGGCAGCGTTGTAGCGCGTCCGATGACATTCATGCTGGATAACGTCTGGCTGGCCACCTGCCCTAGACTCTCCCCGGTAACAAGCGCAAGCGCCCCTTCCCGTTCAGCCAGCCGGGTGGTAATCTTCAGCATCGCCCGCCTCATCAGCGTAATAATCAGGTTATCCTGGCCAATCCCCGTAAAAGCGGTCTGCACCTCCGTAAACGGAACGAGATGCAGCTTAATCACCCCGGCATAACGCGACAGCACCCGCGCAAGATCCACAACCTTCTGGCGGGCAAGCTCACTCGTATAAGGATAACTGTAGAAGTGGACACACTCCACTTCCAAACCGCGGCGCATCGAAGACCAGCCTGCCACAGGACTATCAATACCGCCGGACAGGAGGAGCATAGCCTTTCCGTTGGTTCCCAGCGGAAACCCTCCGACCCCGGGGATATTCTCACAGAAAATATAAGTGTGCCCCTCGCGGATTTCGATCTTGAGCTCCATCTGTGGTGATTTCACATCCACGATCAGGCCGGGATAGCCTTGCAGCAGAGGAGTCGAGATCAGCTTATTCATCTCGATGGAGCCATGCGGGAACTCCTTCCATACCCGGCGCGCGTTGACCTTAAAGGTAGTACCCGGAGCTGGGGCGATAATCTCCAGGAATGTCCGGCTGGCGGACAGGATATCGTCAAACTCCGATAAAGCGACCTTGACCGGACTAATAGAGGCGATGCCGAAGACATTCTTCAGCGACGCCGCCAGCTCGCCGGCCGGCGCACCGTTCAACTGCACATAAATCCGTCCGAATTCCTTGCTCAGCACCACATTGGGATAAGGCTTGACCATCTCCTTCACATGGCGCAGCACCGTCTTCTCGAACCGGGCCCGGTTCTTGCCCTTCAGTGTAAATTCCCCAAACCTCAGTATAAGCATATCTGCATATTCAATACTGCTTCCGCCGCTTATGGCAGTTCCAGTTTCCTGCTCTTTCATCGGTTATCTCATGCCTCCTTCAACAATCTTCAAAGCCTGTACAGCCTTAAGCAGCGCCTGCTCCAGCAGGGCAATATCAGCTTCCGTATGGCTGTCGCCAAGGCTAATGCGGATTCCGCCGAGTGCCGTGGAAACATCCCTGCCCATGGACAGCAGAATCCGGCTCGGCTCGGCCAGCCGCGAGGAGCAGGCCGAACGGGTAGATACGACCATCCCCAGTTCCTCCAGCTTACGGGCCAGCACCTCCCCCTTCATGCCGGGATAAGAGAAATGGACAATATGCGGAGCTCCGTCCTCCCTGCTGTTGACCTTCAATTCCGGGATGCCGGCCACAAACTTCAACAGCCGGTTGCGCAGCGGAATCATCACGTTGTTAAACTGTTCCCTCCGCTCGCCGCTCATGCGGACGGCTTTGGCAGAAGCCACAACCGCCGGCACATTTTCCGTACCGGCGCGGAGTCCGTTCTCCTGGGAGCCGCCAGTCAGCAACGGGAATAGTGTAACCCCTTCTCTTACATACAGCAGCCCTACCCCGCGCGGCCCGCGGATTTTGTGGGGGGACAAGCTGTACAGGTCAGCCTGCCACTCACCCAGTCTTGGCTCAAACCCGCTATAGCCCTGCACTCCGTCCACATGAAACAGTGTCCGGTGGTTGGCAGCCTTCACCAGCCGTCCAATCTCCAGCAGCGGCTGCACTGTTCCAACCTCATTATTGACATGCATCACGCTGACAAGTACAGTATCCCGGCGCACCGCAGCGGCAATACGGGAGGGCTCAACCATTCCTGAGCTATCCGGTGCTACAAAGGTGACCTCCCAGCCCATGTTTTGCAGCTGCAGGCAGCTCTCATAGACCGAAGGATGCTCTATTTCCGTAGTCACGATATGGCGTCCTCTGCTCTGATACTGCAGAGCTGCGCCTTTTACCGCAAGGTTGTTGCTTTCGGTAGCGCCAGAGGTGAACAGAATCTCCTGCGGATTCACTCCGAGCGCGGCTGCGCAGACTTCGCGTGAACGTTTGATAAGCCGGTCGGCTTCCGTACCTGCACGGTGCAGCGACGAGGGATTGGCATAATGCTGCTTCATAATCTGCTCCATCGTCTGCACTACTTCTTCATATGGGGGTGCGGCAGCGGCATAATCCCAGTACAGCATATATCGGTCTCTCCTTTGCTTGCTTCTGTGCTGATAAGCTCATGCGCGAGAATATAGAATAACTGATCCGGCTGAACTTATAAAGTCTTGGTGCCTGTACTTTCTTATATCCGGAAAAAAGGATCAAACGGGTCCCGCCACCAGAGTGGTCCAGACGACACCATTTGATCCTTTTTATTATACCCCGTACTCAGCTCGGGCGCGTTCTATTTTGAGAATATAGGCCTGGGTTTCCTCCGGAAGCTGGGAAAGCTTCTCCATCAGCTCCTGGTCACTGTTGACTCCGAGCTTGTTTACCCGTCCGGGACCGGCATTATAAGCGGCCAGTGCCATCTTCTCCTGCCCGTCAAAACGCTTCAGCTGATACGATAAATAACGTACCCCGCCGTCAATGCTCTGAGCCGGATCAAAGGGGTCGGAAACGCCGAGGCCATTCGCCGTGCCATCCATCAGCTGCATCAATCCCTTCGCTCCTGCCGAAGAAACGACATTGGGGTTGAACGAGGATTCCGTATCGATTACTGCCTTGATCAAGTCAACCGGAACACCATACTTCGTACTGGCCGTCTGAATCAGCTCTTCATAATCGGTGGGCTTGGTTTCCGTTATTTCCCCGGAAATTGCGTTATAGGAATCGCTTGTCCCTCCAAGCTGCTGCCACAGCAGAACGCTTAGGGAGGAGCTGTCTCCAAGGGGATTCAGTGCAGTGGCGCTGTCCTTATCCCCCGACTGCAACGTCCGCTCCTGCAGCAAAGCGGAAAACTCCGCTGACGTTGAACCCGATACTTCACTGGAATTTTTTCCTGTTTCACTTTTGAGGCTTGAACTTCTTAAGTTCACCCATCTTAGTTGCCCAACTCCGCTCCCTGAAGCCGGATTGATCGCCATATTGCACTTTCCTTTCCTTCTGCTGATCCTCTATATAAAATTCCTAGCCTTAAAGAAACTCAATTTAAATTTAAAATACGACTTTATTTTACAGTCGAATCATAATAATTGCTATATGCTGACATGAAAAAACAGACTTCAGACCCTCATAGTTAGGTCTAAAAGCCTGTTTTGAATTTATTGCTTCTGGTTTCTTCTTACGTTAGCGGGCAAATGGTATCATGACAAAATAGCTGAGTGTGGATACAATCCCCAGTCCCATTGCCCATGCACCCGTAGTTTTTTGCCCTTTGGCGTAAGCATAGTACCCAAGTATGGCAGCTACGGGACCAAGAATGACCGACCAGATGAACAAGGAGGCAATCCCAAAGCCCAGACCGACCCTCCCCATACCCTTGCTGCCGGTCTCTGTCTCACCCTGCTCTTTGGTCTCGGCTGTTTTGCCGCCTGTGCTGTGAATATGTGCCGGAAGCGGGCTTAGCTCCGCGGCATACTCTTCATTGTGGGCCCGGTCCCGCCGGGGATAATCTACTCTCCGCGGACGCAGGATAATTTTTTTCCTTTCGGACGGATCAAGTTTGGATTTATCACTGTGTTTGTCCATTTTCAGGCCTCCTAGTTGTTAGGCTTGAAGGTCAGACAGCAGGTCGCGGACGAAGTTCCGGCAAGATCATGATGATTGTTAGCCATCAGCTCTTCGGCATATTCTTCCTTGAACCCGCTGCCTGCATGCTTGTCGATTTCAATAACGATCTCCTCGGCCCGGCATAAGTTCTGTTCACCCCAATAATGACAGTTGCTCACACTGCATCTTACAAGCGGTTTTGCGGTTGTCATGTGATCACCTCAGGTTCATTATGTCCGTGGAATTTCCTCTCTATGCGGTTGATAAGGTGCCAGTCCCCTCCACAAAACCCACAAAAAACACTGTATCCCAACGCTTTGCAGAAAACTTAATCAATCAAGTGGAAACGGCTTTGCCGTCCTCAAAAGGACGGTACCGTTTCAGCGAGAAATAGAAGGATAAGTTATCGTGTCAAACATATAAATGCTTATATTTACAAAAAAAGACCGTTCCGCCATGTGTACATGACTGAAACGATCCTTTGAATTTCGTGAAATATGACATAAGATGTTAAACCTGGTTTTGCATACGCTTTTCAGTTAAATAATCATTCTCATAATAATTGAGGTCATCACGCAGCTCTTCATAGACTTTGGTAATCTCCATAATAATATCACGGGCCGGACGAACAGGCTTTTTGCGGAAACGGATGGCATCCTGGCCTGTATAAGCGTAACGGCCGTCCTCGGAGTAACTCTCATTCTTTGGATAAAAGAAATTGTTGACTCCATAATGATATACATTATATAGCGCTTTTTGCGCGAAAGCTTCGTCAAATGTGGCGCGGCGCAGGGCAACTCCCAGCTTCTCATAAGACATTTCCGAGAATACCAGCAGGTGGCGGAGATCGGACAGGAAACCTTGATAGAAAGTTACCGTTTCTTCATCTTCTTCGGTTACTAGCTGAGGCAGGGCATGGTTGTTGAGGAATAATTCCATTTTACCGATCACGGATTTAAGTTTTTCTCTCGTCGTTTCACACAATTTCTGCACATTGGCTGCTGACATGGCGAGTGCTCCCCCTTATTAGTCCTTGCTTCTTGTAGTCATTTTCAACTTCTTGTAGTCATTCTCAATAGGTATTGCTTATTTCCTTGCAACTTAATTGTCCTATTACTTTTTGATATTAACATAAAACCTTGGGACGCGGTATCCTTTTCTGTGATGCATAAAACGGGCGCTCTCTTCTAAACCTATAGCTATTACGATGCCATGAAGGAGCGGAAAATATGTCCCGTAAAAATTTAACCGTCGCCGGTTTAGTCACCGCTGCGTTCACGGTAGTTCTACTGACGTTTGCGTTGCGGCCTGAAGGAGACGGAAAGCTGAAACAAGCAGCCGTGCCTAATCCCTCACAGGAAAAAACAGTCAAGAAAACTTCCCTGGTTCAGGATGTTAAGGCAACAGACCAGCTGAACCGGACCGACGTCGGCAAACACCTAAGAACAATGCTTGCTGATACGCATGGCGCAGCGCCCCGAGATATTTCAGCATATGCCAAACGTCTGCAGCAAGGACACGGGCATATCACCATGCTCATCTGGATCGATTTCGTTACCCAGCAAACACATACCTTCAAATCCTCACTGCCGGAGGGCAGCGATCAGGAGAATAAACAGCTGCTAAAGTACCTGAACACGGCAAAATCAGCGATCAGAGGCCATCAATCTTATGAATCCCCTTCCTTCATCATCGGTCAGAAGAAATATTATTTCATGGCTCAGCGTGATCAGGATAGAAAAATTGGTGTCATTGCCCTGATTAATCAGAAGATCCTTGACCGTGTCGCCGATCATCAGCTCAAAAATCTGCGCCTGATTCCTTATCCGAAGGAAGGTAAATACCGGGTGGAATCGGTTCATGCTGATACTTTGAAGGATATCACCGTCAAGACCGGCCATGATAACGAGAACGCCAGCCATTTCTACGAGAATGAAATCGTCGTACGCTTTAAGAACGGTCATCTCACTGCAGGACAGATCCAGACTATAACTGCGGACATCCGCTGCAAGGAGCCGCGCAAATTGGGATATGCCTATATTTTCCGTTCGGATAAAATGAACTATGCCGAGCTTAAAACCTACTTCACCTCTAAATGGCAGCCTGAATATACAGAGCCTCACTATATGTATTTAACCAATGAGACCGCAGTCGAAAATACAGGAGCAAGTGTAATTACACCCAATGATCTGTTGTTCTCTACCTACCAATGGAATTTGCCGGCTATTGAAACAGAGCAAGGCTGGAATTTGTCCAAAGGCAGCAAGGAAGTGGTTGTGGCTGTGGTCGATACCGGCGTACAGGCAAGCCATCCAGACCTCCAGGGCCAGCTCCTGGCTGGATATAACGCGATCGCAAAAGGTTCGACACCGGATGACGATGTGGGGCATGGAACCCATGTAGCCGGCATTATCGGCGCGGTGATCAACAACGAGGAGGGAGTGGCCGGCATCAGCTGGTACAATAAAATCCTTCCAGTCAAAGCGCTGGACAACTCCGGTGCGGGCACCACGTATTCCGTCGCTGAGGGTATTATTTGGGCAGCCGACAACGGAGCCAAGGTGATCAATCTCAGCCTCGGCAACTATGCCGATTCGCAGTTTCTGCATGATGCGATTAAGTATGCCTATGACCGCGATGTCGTTATCGTTTCCGCAGCGGGCAACGATAACACTGAACGTCCGGGATTTCCCGCTGCTTATGAGGAAGTTCTGGCGGTTGCCGCGACTAACGCTAATGGAGAAAAAGCTTCTTTCTCCAACTACGGGGATTACATCGATGTCACCGCACCCGGGGAAAGCATCGCCAGCACCTATCCCGACAACCAGTATGCAGCTTTGTCCGGCACCTCCATGGCCAGCCCCCATGTTGCTGCGCTCGCGGGACTTGTACGTTCGCTGAACCCGGCGCTGACCAATAAGGAGGTCATGGAGCTGATGATTTCGAATGCCGTCGACCTCGGCGATACCGGCCATGATAAATATTATGGCTGGGGGCAGGTCGATATCTATAGAACACTCCGGGCAGCCGGAGGAAGTGTAGTTCCGCTGCAGCTATTCCCGCAGCATGTCGATCGTCAATTGAAATCCATGCAGCACAGTCTGGAGAGCAGCAATTAACGGACAGAGCTGAGATGCTTGTCCAAGAGCCTCAGGAACAGCCGCAGCCCGCGTTCCATATCCGCTTCCTTCATCTGCGAGTAACATAGCCGGATATGCCGGGACGGGACCTCTCCGGAGTAGCAGACATCTCCAGGAAGGAAAGAGATGCCCTCCTGCTCTGCCAGCTCATGCAGCCTGCTGATGCCGCTGGCCGTGGGCAGCTGCAGCCACAAATTCAGCCCGCCCTCAGGCAGATTCCAGGACACTCCCTGAGGGGCATGCTGTTTCAGCAGTTTTGCCGCTTTCTCCATGCGTCCCCGCAGCGCGGTCCGTAGCTGCTCAGCATAAGCCTCATATTTACGCGCGATCAACGGAAGCACCGCCTTCTGGTTCAGCAGCGGACTGCCGAGGTCACTCGCCGATTTGGCGGCAATCAGCCGGGAGAGAATGTTGCCTCCGGCGGCAACGCAGGCAATTCTGCAGCCTGGGGCAATGACTTTGCTGAAGCTTTTCATGTACACAACATGCCCTTCTGCATCCATCGATTTGATCGAAGGCGGAGGCGGCTTGCGGAAATACAGATCACTGAAGGGATCATCCTCCACAATGAGACAGCGGTAGCTTCTGGCGAGTTCCAGCAGCCGCTGTCTTCTTGAGATGCTCATCGTGACGCCGCTCGGATTCTGGAACGTAGGATTGGTATAGATTAGCTTCGGCGGTCTCCGGTCGCATAGTTTAGTGAGCACATCCACTTTCATCCCTTCGTTGTCCATGGGCACAAAGATCATCTCCGCCCCCCGGCCGGCAAAAACATCTATAGCCCCCGTATAGCTGGGCGCTTCCAGATACACGGTATCCCCGGGTCCGACAAACGTCCGGGCCACCAGATCAATACCCTGCTGGGTTCCGCTCGTGATCATTAAATCAGATGAGCGCAGATGGATTCCATGACCTTGCAGATGTCTGCACATCACTTCCCGCAGCTCCAGATCCCCCTGGAAATTGCCGTACGAAGCCATTAGCTCCGGCTGTTCGGTCACAAGCGTTGACATAGTCGCGCCGATAGAATCCAGCGGAAGCAGATCGCCATGAATCGCCGCCATATGGAAAGGATATTCCACCTTCGAATAATCAAAATTACGCCATAGCTGGGCCCGCGGCAAAAAGTCGTCATACCCGTCCTGCCACCCCGTTCCAGCATCCAGGGACATTCGCGCTCTCTCGGCTACAAAGCAGCCCTTTCCCTGGCTGCAGCTGATATGCCCGTGACTTTCCAGTTCAGCATAAGCTTTGCTTACCGTTACCTGGCTTACCTTCAGGGAAGATGCCAGATTTCTCACGGAAGGCAGGCGGGCTCCCGGCTGCAGCAATCCCGAAGTGATCCGCTGGGCCATCGTTTCGCTGATTTGCTGCGGCAGAGATTTACTGCCGCTGCGGAGTAAATCAATATGCATCTGCGCTTCCCCCCACTGTTATATTCAACGCTTTACTGTTATACCGCTATGCCGTTATGATACAACAAAATTGTAAAGCGGGGAGCATTTTTATGAAGATCAATTACTCTACGATGACGGAACATCTGGGATCCTCGGCAGTGCGCGAGATTCTGAAGATTACCCAAGGCAAAGACATCATTTCGCTGGCAGGCGGGCTGCCCGCCGAAGACTTCTTCCCGGTGGAGGCTGTTCGTGAGGCTTACAGCCGCGCTCTTGCCGGCGAGACATCGGCACTGCAATATGGTCTGACCGAAGGCTATATTCCGCTGCGTGAGCAGGTTGCGGCCAGGCTGACCCGTCAGGGTATCCCCACCGATATCTCGGAAATGCTCCTCACCACAGGCTCCCAGCAAGCCATCGACCTGCTGTGCAAAATATTGCTTGATCCCGGAGATGCTGTCCTCGTGGAAGCTCCAACTTATATGGCAGCCTTGCAGGTGATGAACTCCTACCGGGCGGACATTCACATTGTTCAGAGCGATGAATCCGGCATGCTGCCGGACCATCTGGAGGAGCAGCTTCGCACACACCGCCCCAAGCTGCTCTATGCCGTTCCTACCTTCAACAACCCCTCCGGGGCAACCTGGAGCAAGGAACGCCGTGAACAAGTGGTCTCCCTGTGCCGACGATATGGCGTGCTGATTCTTGAAGACAACCCTTACGGTGAAATTAAGTTCGACGACTCCGCTGATGCTTATCCTCCATCACTGGCAGCGATCGACAGAAGCTGCGGAGAGGATTCCTGTGTCGTCTACACGGGAACATTCTCCAAGATAGTCGCACCTGCCCTGCGTACCGGCTGGATTATCGGCCCGGCTGAGCTGATCCGGGTAGTTGCCAAAGCGAAGCAGGCAGCCGACCTGCATTCCAGCACCATAGACCAGCGTGCCCTCTATGAACTGCTTCGGGTCTTTGACCTTGAGGGACATATCCGTCTTATCTCCCGGGAATACCATTCACGGATGAAGCAGCTCTCAGCCGAGCTGTCGTCGCGCGGCTGGGAAGACGCAAAGTTCGAAGAACCCCGGGGCGGTATGTTCCTGTGGCTGAAGCTATCCACCGCTATTAACACTACCGGGCTGCTTCCATTCGCCGTGGAGCAAGGTGTAGCCTTTGTACCCGGTGAAGTGTTCTATTCCGCCAAGCCGGTGAAAAATGCAATGCGGCTTAACTTCACCCATACTCCGCCGGAGCTGGTTCCGCTCGCTGTAGGGCGGCTGGAACAGGCCATCAGCCAGTACTCCCAGAGCCTGGAGACAACGCTCATGCCGACGCTGGAATAACAGAGCCCCCGCTGCGTTGCCTGTCAGATATTGTTGCTTCTGCTTGACCAGCCAGCCAGGAATACTCCGGCACGTTCATGCTTAGTCTGAAGGTAGAATTTCGCAAAAAACACTGCTCTTGCCCTAAGACTCTACATGGTCTGCTTTTGGCACGGACTCCAGAGACCTAATTTGTCAAAAATCAGCTCAATAATGCCTGGTGCGGACTCCAGTGCAGTTATTTAGCAATAGAACCGCTATTAACCTCACTATTTTAGTAAATAACGCCGCCTGAGTCCGCTTCTACGACAAAAAGAGTATTATCGCGTAAATAACGTCACTGAGGTCCGCCAGAGTGATCATCTAAAACAACAAAAAGATCGTACCGTCCTCGTGCAAACAGGGAGCGATGCGGTCTTTTTCATCTTTGAACTAAGGCGTTAAAAAAGGGGCTGACCCAAAAGCCATGAAATGGCTGCTTGTGTCAGCCCTTTTTTAACGTAGGAGATACGTAAGCTTTTTGGGTGGACGCTCCGCGAACGGACCGTTGTTCCAATCGCTGTTGTCCCCAGATTTTATTTATTCTCCTTAGCGGTGAAAATCCGGGGACAAAGGCGACCGCTGCCGCTTCTCCACAATCGTTCCGTCCTCTCCGCTGTTTAAGCGGGAATTGGATCTACAATCTTTAAAAAACGCAAAAAAAGAAACCATCCTTTGGTAAAATGGAGTTACCACACAACCATTTCAAAGGAGAGGTTTCTTTTGTACATTCAATATACCATGGACCAACTTTGCTTGCCAATGGATCTGGAGGAAGATATTCCAGAACATCACCTCGTTCGTATCGTCAACGCCGCCGTTAACCGGCTGGACGACGGCATTTTTGACGTGGCCTACCCGGGTGGTGGCCGTGACAGCTACCATCCTAAAATGCTGACCAAAGTCATTATTTACGCCTACACGCAGCGCATCTATTCCTCTCGCCAAATCGCCAAATCCATTCGGGAGAACATCCCCTTCATGTGGCTCGCCGGTCGGCAGCGGCCAGACTTTCGGACGTTGAATCGATTTCGTTCCCAGCGGATGAAGAACGTTCTCGAAACCGTATTTACCGCCGTGCTTCAGTTTCTGGCTGACGAAAAATACGTTTCCCTCGAGCATTACTTTGTGGACGGAACCAAAATCGAGGCGAACGCCAATCGCTACACGTTTGTTTGGGGGAAAGCCGTCAGTAAACACAAAGCCACACTGCAGGATAAGGTACATGCCCTGTTCGCTGACATTGAAACGGCAGAAGAGCAGGAAGAACAAGGGAATCCAGGTAAAGATCTGGCTGAACTCGGCACAGATTCCGAAGTGAGCAGCGTGAAACTTGAACAGGTGGTGCAAAAGCTCGAAGCTCAGCTGGCCAAAAAACCGAAAGACAAGCCCTTGAAAAAGGCTGTTCGGAAGCTGCGCAAGGATTGGCTTCCCCGACTGCTGAAGTACGAACAATACCAAAAGCTGCTTGGTGACCGGAACAGTTTCAGCAAGACAGATCCAGATGCAACGTTTATGCGGATGAAAGAAGACCACATGCGAAATGGCCAGCTGAAACCGGGATACAATGTGCAAATCGGGACCGAAAACCAATTTATTTTAGCCTACAGTTTACACCAAAGACCGACCGACACCCGCTGTTTAGAGCCGCATATGGAAAAAGCGCAGCAGATCCTCGGAAAACTGCCAAAGACAGTCATTGCGGATGCAGGCTACGGCAGCGAAGAAAACTACGCCTATCTGGAAAAGAAAGAGATTCAGGCGGTGGTGAAGTACGGCAGCTACCACAAGGAAAAGAGCAAGGCCTGGAAAACGAATGTTGGTAAAATCGAGAACTGGACATACGATGCAGCCGAGGATAACTGGACGTGCCCAGCCGGGAAAATGCTGCATTTCCACAGGGAAAGCAAGGAGACCTTAGAGAACGGCTATGAAATTCGTAGACGTCATTACCGAAGCAGCTCCTGTGACGGCTGCCCCCTAAAGGAGCGTTGCACGAAAGCGGCAGGAAATCGGGAGGTGGTCGTCAGTCTGGAACGGCTGCGATACCAGAACCAAGCGCGGGAATGATTGCGGAGTGAAGAGGGCTACGCCTTAGCTGTACGTCGAATGACGGAGCCAGAAAGTGTATTTGGACAACTAAAAAATAACCGGGGCTTCCGGCGTTTTCTGCTTCGCGGGATAGAAAAAGTGACGCTAGAGGTCGGTTGGCTTTCGCTTGCCCACAATCTACTGAAGCGAGCAGCCATGGACCAAAAACATAGAGCAGCGCTCCTCCAATAACAGGAGGAGCGCTGCTCTATTGACTTTTATGCTTTTAAAATTGAAGGTGGCCTGTCTCCGCTCATAGAAAATCTACTTTTGAGACAGCCGCTGTCTGTCGTATATAAGCTTCACAGAATAACAATTCATAAGAGTTGTCAGTTAGGAAAGTTTGCCGTAAGCCGGGTTCTGTGCTCGTCGTGGTTCAAACGGGAACTACCCTCCCACCATAAGCGACAATCATCTATCTAGGCCATACATTACTGCACAGCTCCAGCGACCAACCTAGACACGCCTCAGGCGAAGGCTGCTCTTCCGGTTAAGGAAGCGCTGCGTCTCATTAGGTCTTGCTCCAGATGGGGTTTACCAGGAACGAAGTCACCAGCGTTCCTCGGGGTCTCTTACACCTCGGTTCCATCCTTGCCTGTGCCGCCCGAAAGCGGCCATCGGCGGTCCATTTCTGTGGCACTATCCTTCGGCTCGCGCCGACTGGATGTTATCCAGCACCCTGCCTTGTGGAGCCCGGACTTTCCTCCCGCGGCGTCTTCACGCACACCGGCGATTGTCTGTCAAACTTCCCGATCAACATTGTATATTATACAGATTTGCCGCAACCTGCACAAGTGTAAATAAAGGGAATCTACAGGAATTTGAAAGGCTCTGTATCAATCTGCGAAGCATACACCGCTGTGCCGTACTTATGCTCAGCCAGCTTGCCCTGAATCCACCCGGCCACTTTCTCCTTCATAATCTTCTCCGCATTATGTCCCGGATCAATTAATGAGATGCCGGCCAAGTAAGCATCTTGAGCCGTATGATAATCGACATCGCCAGTCACCAGTACATCGGCTCCTTTGAAGATGGCGCTGTTATAATACTTCGCCCCCGAGCCGCCCATCACAGCCGCTTTGCGGATGGGGCGGTTCAAATCGCCCACAACACGAACGTGATCGACCTTCAGGCCGGTTTTGACTGTCTCGATAAATTCGCCAAGCGTTGTTGGCTCCTTAAGCTTGCCTACTCTACCGAGTCCAAGGCTGCGGCCTTTAAGGTCCATGGAATAAAGATCATACGCCACCTCTTCGTAAGGATGCGCTTTAAGCATCGCCTGAACTACTTTATTGCGGATAGACAGCGGCACGATCGTTTCGATGCGGACTTCCTCGGCGCGTTCCATTTTACCCGCTTCTCCAATATAAGGTTCCGAGCCTTCACGCGGAATAAAGGTGCCGTAACCTTCGATATTGAAGCTGCAATGGCTGTAGTTGCCGATCCAGCCTGCACCGGCATTCAGGATGGCGTCCAGCACCTTCTGGTGATGATCCTTCGGCACGAATACAACCAGCTTGGACAGCTGCTCGGTATGAATGTCCTTGATCGGCGCACCGTTCTCGATGCCAAGCGCTTCCGCCATCCAGTCGTTCATCCCGCCTTCGGCAACATCCAGGTTGGTATGGCTGATGTATACGGCAATATCATTTTTGATCAGCTTCTCATAGAGCTTGCCCATCGGTGTTTCGGTCTGTATCCCCTTAAGCGGACGAAAGATAATCGCATGATGGGCGATGATCAGGTTACAGCCCTGAGCAATCGCTTCGTCCACAATGTTGTCGTTGACGTCCAGTGCAACCAGCACGCCGGTAATTTCTTTCTGCAGGCTGCCCAGCTGAAGGCCGATGTTGTCCCATTCCTCAGCCAGATGTTTCGGGGCAAGCTGCTCCATATACCCGATTACAGTTTGTCCTTTGGCGTACATTCCAGCACCTCCGAGATTGTTGTGATCTGTGCCGTGATCCTGCTGCGCTTTTCTTCCGCAGATTCAAGCTCCGAGCGGGATAGTGAAGCCAGAATCCCTTCCAATTTTGCAATCTCACTCTGCCATTTGGCAGTAAATACGGCGTTTGGCGCTTGCAGCAGCCAAGGCCCCATTTGCAGAAGCAGCTCCTTGCTGCATACCAGGTTGCCACCAGCAAGCTGCCGTTCATGATAAAGCTGCTCATTTGTGATCCCTGCAGCTTCACCCTCAGGGACCGCCGTCAGTATTTCATATATTTTCCCGTCTTCTTCCAGGATATGCTCTGCTGTAAGCACCCAGTGGTTGTTCAGCAGCCAGCGGCGCAGAATATCCTCGCCCACATTTGGCTGCAGCGCAAGCAGCTTTACACCTGCAAGCTTGCCGAGGCTTTTGCCGCGGTCCAGGATAGCGGCAATCAATGCGCCGCCCATTCCGGCGATGGAGATGCAGTCAGCTTCACCCGGCTCCAGCACTTCGAGACCGTCTCCGCGCCGCACCTCAATCTGTTTGCCCAGGCCCGCCTCCGCCACACCTCTACGTGCTGCTTCATAAGGTCCTGGATTGACTTCACCTGCTATTGCAGAGACCGCTTTCCCGCTTCTCAAGGCTGCTACCGGAAGCAGGGCATGATCCGAGCCGATATCGGCAAGTTTGCTGCCTGTTGGAATCTGCTCCAGCACAAGCTGGAGCCGGTTTGATAATTTTACGTTGTTCATGAGGCCACCCACGTTATCCATTTTTTTCGGAAAATAAACAGCAGCGCAAGGCCGGCTGCAATCTTGAATATTAACACCAGCGACACCCATTCCGGATAATCCGGTCTGAGCCACAGCGCATCAATCTCCGGCATCAGCCACAGCGACACTCCGACACCCAAATACACCCCTGAAACCCCTTTGATCCTGTGGTACAACAGCCAGCTCAGCCAGACCATCAGTATACAGAGCGGCAGCCAGAGCAGTTCAAGCTCCAGGACCGAAGCATCAGGGCGCATTTGGCCGGAGAACCCGGCATAGAGCAGGGCCCAGAAGGCAAACCCGCAATAGTGCAGCAAGCCTATACGCAATGTGAAGCCGAGTATCACCCACAATAGGCCGCATCCTGCGATCAGCAGCGGCCGCCAAAAGTCCGCGTTCAGATCATGCAGAGCAATGAGCCAGAGGCCAAATCCTATCGTCAGTACACTGCCAAACCCTGCCAAAACAAGACTGATCATGTGGTTCCGGTCCCGGTAAATAGCCGAGTAGCCGTAACAAACAATTAGTACACATAGAGCTGTGGCAAGTTGCAAAGGCCAAGGAAAAACGCTAAAATAAAGACTAATCAAGAAAATCAAGGAAATAATTCCAAAACCAAACAACCATATTTTGATGCTGCCCTGCTGAAGATTTTTCAGCGAGATCGGATTGCTGTCTTTGATCTCCTTCTCATCATCGTAAAGGTTGGTCAAGAAGTCGCAATACTGCTCAGGCAGTAGCTTGCTCCTTCTCCAGTAATGAATTTCTCTTAATATAATTTCTCGTTTTTCCAAATTCAACGGCTAATCCCTCTTTTCACACCTTTACTTAGGTGTATCTCAAGATAAAAGGACCTCCTGCCACCGTGCAGCAGAAGGTCCGGTTTATAAAACCTATTCGAGGAAATCTTTAAGCCGTTTGCTGCGGCTTGGGTGGCGCAGCTTACGCAGCGCTTTTGCTTCAATCTGGCGGATCCGCTCACGGGTTACGCCGAATACTTTACCCACTTCCTCAAGCGTTCTCGTCCGTCCGTCATCCAGACCGAAACGAAGACGAAGCACGTTCTCTTCACGCTCGGTGAGCGTGTCCAGCACATCCTCCAGCTGTTCCTTCAGCAGTTCATAGGCTGCTGCATCCGCAGGAGCAAGCGCCTCCTGATCCTCAATGAAATCGCCCAGATGCGAATCATCCTCTTCACCGATTGGTGTTTCCAGGGAAACCGGCTCTTGGGCAATCTTCATGATTTCTCTGACTTTCTCAACCGTCAATTCCATTTCAGCCGCAATTTCTTCCGGCGAAGGCTCGCGTCCAAGCTCTTGCAGCAGCTGACGGGAGACACGAATCAGCTTGTTGATGGTCTCCACCATATGCACTGGAATACGGATTGTCCGCGCCTGGTCAGCGATAGCCCGCGTAATGGCCTGGCGAATCCACCAAGTGGCATAGGTACTGAATTTGAACCCTTTATTGTGGTCAAATTTCTCAACCGCTTTGATCAGACCCATATTGCCCTCCTGGATCAAATCCAGGAACAGCATGCCGCGTCCAACATAACGCTTGGCGATACTGACAACAAGCCGCAGATTCGCTTCGGCCAGCCGGCGTTTCGCTTCTTCATCACCATTTTTGATTCTCATGGCCAGTTCGACTTCATCGTCAGCCGAGAGCAACGGCACACGTCCGATTTCCTTCAGATACATCCGGACGGGGTCGTTAATTTTGATTCCCGGCGGCAGCGACAAATCGTCGTCAAAGCTGAAGTCGTCAGAGTCGCTATTCTCGTTGTCCTCGCTCTGGCGGAGCGGCGAACCTTCCTCGTCATTCTCATTTACAACCTCGATGCCGAGGTCGCTGAGCTGCTCGTAGAATTCCTCCATCTGCTCGGGGTCTTGATCAAACGGCGACAATTTCTCCATAATATCTTTGTAGTTCAATGATGATCTTTTCTTGCCGTGCTCAATAAGCTGGTCCTTAACCTGATCCAGAGTAAATTCAGCTTCCAGTTCAGTGTGCTGATCGTTCGCCATAATTCGACTCCCTCCTCCCTAGGTACATCCTGTCAATTCCTTATTGTCTCTCTAGGGTTATAATCTCACTTGCAATTTGTGCCGCACGCAAAAAGTCACCGGATTTCTCCGCTTGAATCATTTCTTCGCGTTTTTGTTCCATCCTGCGCTGCAGGGGGTACTTCCGTACTTCACGGATGCAATCGTCCAAAACCTGCGTGTTCCAATCCGGCGGTGTGTCCATTATGGATATCGCTGTTGCAGTCTTCTCCAGACGATCATCCTGTAGTGATGATAAAAAACGGCTGATGCCGGGTGGCTTGCCTTGCGCATAATAGGCATATAGATAAGCGGCGATTGCCGCATGATCATCGATGTTGAACTCTTCTCCGAGGCGTTCGCCTACATAAGTAGCAGCTTCCGGGTCCTGAATCATAAAGGAAAGCAGGCGCCGTTCCGCAACATGATAAGCGGGCAGTAAAGTAGGTGTCTGCACTTGCCCTTTTTTATGCCTACCATTATTCCACCTTTTATCGTTATTATCCCCTTCGGGGATGTTTTTTTGCATCGACGCCCGCAGCAAGTTGCAATCCTGTTTTAAGCTATCATATGACAGCTCCAGCTCTGAGGATATTTCCCGCAGATAAACTTCACGCTCGGTCGAAGATTGCAGTGATGCAATAATCTCCAATGCCTCCTTGACATAGGCGATTTTGCCGTCTTCCTCTAGGAGTATATGGTTTTTTTTCAGATATATAAGCTTAAATTTTATGGATGATACCACCGAATCCATCACCTGTTCCTTGAATCTGTCCCCGCCGTGACGGGAGATAAATTCATCCGGATCCAGACCGCTCGGCAGCACGGCAACCTTCACCCGCAGATCATTGCTTTCCAGCATCGGGATCGCCTTCATCGCTGCAGCTTGTCCCGCCCGGTCGCCGTCGTAGGCAAGAACAATCTCGTCAGCCAGGCTTTTCATCAGGGCTACATGTCCCTCGGTCAGCGAGGTTCCCATGGTAGCCACGCCGTTATGCACACCTGCTTCCCAGGCCGAAATGACATCGCCGTATCCTTCGAAGAGGACGATTTGCCGCGTTTTGCGGATGGATGCTTTGGACTGGTGCAAATTGTACAGAATCCGGCTTTTGTTAAATAGTCTGCTCTCCGGGGAATTCAAATATTTCGGCTGACCTTCCCCAAGAATTCTTCCGGCAAAAGCGATGGTCTTGCCTGTGCGGTTCGCAATCGGAAAAATAACGCGCCCGCGAAAACGGTCGAGATACCCTTTGCCCTCGCCCCTGGCAGACAACAGCCCGCCCTTTTCCATTTCTGCAAGATCAAAATTCCGTTTCTCCAGAAACTGCAGCAGGGTGTCCCATCGGTCTGGAGCATAGCCGATTTGAAACTGGTCGATCATTTTATCACTGAAGTTCCGGGATCTTAAATAATTCATTGCGGCAGTGCCGTATTCCGTGTTCTTCAGCAAAAAATGATAAAATTTGGCCGACAACTCATAAGCCTGTATCAGCCGGTCCCGCTCAGGGTCGGGAGGAGATAATGTGCCTCCTTTGCCTTCGGGAATAGCAATATCGCTTTCTTCCGCCATTATTCTGACTGCTTCGGGGAAGGATAACCCTTCGATTTCCATCCTGAATTTGATGGCATTTCCGCCCATACCACAGCCAAAGCAATGAAAAACTCCCCGGTCCGGGGTTACGGTGAAGGAAGGGGATTTCTCCGAATGGAACGGGCAGAGGCCCCATAAATATTTCCCCTGCTTGGACAAATGGACAACCTTACCGACGGTATCGACAATGTCATGCCGCGCCAGCACGCTCTCGATAACTTCTTCTGGAATATTACCGTGTCCGCTAGCCAGTTCAACCACCTTCATCTCTTAACAAATAAATATAATTCGCTATAGCTCCACATTCTCCTGCAAAAGTGTTAAAAGTTTTGTCAGTTTATGTTGAAAATTCATTTTTTCCTCTGCGGTGATGGCTTTTGGACCCTTGGAATAGTGCCCACGCCTGCGTTCCACCGCACTGGCATGCCTGCTCTCCAGCATGAAATCCATGTTGGAATTGTCATATTCCTGTCCCCGGTTAGAGAGCACCTTGCAGCGTTTGCCGAGCGCAAGTGCCGCCAGGCCGTAATCCTGGGTAATGACTACATCTCCAGCAGAAACATGATTGGCAATATACAGGTCTGCACTGTCAGCACCGCGGTCCACCTGCACCACAGTAACACCTTCTTCAGCCTGCAGCACATGGTCAAAAGAAGAAACCATCAATACCGGAATGCCGAAAGAACGGGCTACAGCAACGATTTCCTTCTTAACCGGGCACGCGTCCCCGTCGACTACAATTGTTCTTGCTTGGGATCTCAACATGACATCACCAAATTCCCGTGTAATATATATACGCTTTGCCAAACGAAAAATCCTTCTTTGATAAAGCATAAATACGGAACGAATGTCAACTTACGCATTGGCACCGTTCCGTATATTTATACCCTAAACCATCGATCTATACCATAAAAATCACAAACATTACTTGAATGCTGCCGGGTTTTACCAAACCAGCTTACCGAAATCGGCAAAAGATTTGGAGTCGGCATCAATGCCGGCCAGCAGTGCAAGACGGTTCGCGCGTATTCCCTCATCTTCAGCCATAACCATTACAGAATCGAAGAATCCGGTAACGGCCTCCTTAAGGCCGGAAAGAATCCGCAGCGCTTCAGCAGCATTCCGGGCAGTGAGCGCTTCATGATACGGCGTGTGAATTCCCTGCCATGTTTCGTACAGCTTAAGCTCAGCCTCTTCTTTCAGCAATGAAGGCTCAACCACAATACCTTCTGCCGCCTTTGCTGCCAGATTGCTGATACGAGTCAGCGAATCCACAGTAATCTTGAAATCAGCGACGTCATTCACAGCATCGGTAAGCGCACGGCTTCTGCCTACAACAGCGACAATGTCATCAAAACCAGCGGCAGTCACGGCATCCACCACATCGTAGCGGATATTGTCGTCGGACAAGAGTCGTTTTACGCGCAGACCGAAGAACTCGTAAAGGTTTATACGCAGCTCAGGGGCAAAATGTTTCTCTGTGCGCAAATTTTCATGAATTTCCAAAGCCGCAGCGAAAATTTCCTGCAAAGAGATCGGCAATTGATGCTCCAGCACCATCTGCACGATGCCTGCTGCCTGGCGGCGCAGTGCATAAGGGTCCTGTGAACCGGTCGGAATAATGCCGATGGAGAAGCAGCCCACAATCGTATCGATTTTATCGGCCAGACTGACTACAAGACCAGCTTGCGTAGAAGGAACTGCATCTCCGGCAAAACGCGGCTGGTAATGCTCAAAAATACCTTTTGCCACATTTTCCGCTTCTCCCGCTTTGCGGGCATAATCTTCACCCATTGTGCCCTGAAGCTCAGGGAACTCATAGACCATCTGCGTCACCAGATCGAATTTGCAAATATCGGCCGTACGGCTGACTTCAGCCGCGGTATCTGCGGACAGCCCCAGCTTCGCAGCGAGCTTGTCAGAAATGGCACGGATGCGGCGGACCTTATCGCCAACGCTGCCCAGCTCTTCGTGATACACGATTGATTCCAGCTTAGCCAGCGCATCGCTGATCTGCAGTTTCTGATCCTCTCCATAAAAGAACTTCGCATCCGATAGGCGGGCACGCAGCACCTTTTCATTTCCCTTGGCAATGACGTCCAGCGATTCTGCATTTCCGTTACGCACGGTAACGAAGAACGGCAGGAGCGTGCCTGCGCTATCTAAGACCGGGAAGTAACGCTGATGCTCCCGCATCGAGGTGATCAGAACCTCTTGCGGGATATTGAGGAACGAAGGATCGAAAGTGCCAAACAGCACAGTCGGTGTCTCTACCAGGAACAGCACTTCCTCCAGCAGATCTTCTTTGATGGCAATTGTCCAGCTTTTCTCTGCTGCCAGCTTGTTGATCTGGTTCAGAATCAGCTCTTCGCGTTCCTTCACATCTACCAGCACATGCTGCGCACGCATAGCTTCCACATAATCCGCAGGTTCAGCAATAACAACATTCGTTCCAAGGAAACGGTGGCCGCGGCTGGTATTGCCTGCTTTAACCCCTGTAATTTCCAGATCAATGATCTCTTGCCCGAACAAGGCAACCAGCCAGCGGATCGGACGGACAAATTTAAAATCATACGCTCCCCAGCGCATATTTTTCGGAAAGGTCATCGAGCTGACAATGCCGCTGAGTCCTTCGGACAGTAGCGAGGAAGTATTTACACCTTCACTGTTTTTGGTGGCGTAGATATACTCCACTCCGGCCAATTCTTTAAAGGTAAACTGCTCCGTCGACACCCCTTGGCTGCGGGCAAAGCCGAGTGCGGCCTTGCTCCACTCGCCGCTTGCGTCCAACGCGATTTTGCGAGAAGGGCCCTTCACCTCTTCGCTGATATCCTCTTGCCTTTCGGCAGCATCCTTCACCAGAACCGTAAGACGGCGCGGTGTAGCATATGCGTTGATTCCGCCATGGGAAATACGCGAAGCTTCCAGCCATTTAATTGTTCTGTCTTTCAACTGCTCCATCGCAGCGCGGATGAAGCGTGCAGGCACCTCTTCCAAACCGATCTCGAACAATATATCTTTAGACAAGGTCAGCACCTTCTTTCTTCAGCAGCGGGAAGCCAAGCTTCTCGCGTTCCTCAAGATATGTCGCCGCAACGGTACGGGCCAGATTCCGCACCCGCGTAATAAAGCCCGTGCGTTCGGTAACGCTGATCGCTCCGCGTGCATCCAGAAGATTGAAGGTATGCGAGCATTTCAGCACATAATCGTAAGCCGGAAACACCAGATGGTGCTCCATAGCTCTGCGTGCTTCCTCTTCGTAGGTATTAAAGAGTGTGAACAGCATTTTGACATCGGAGACTTCAAATGTATAGGTCGAGTGCTCAACCTCCGGCTGATGGAATACATCACCATAGGTCATGCCGTCCACCCATTCCAGATCAAACACATTTTCTTTCTTCATGATGTTGGAGGCCAGCCGTTCCAATCCGTATGTGATCTCAACAGCAACCGGTTTGGTCTCAATTCCTCCGACCTGCTGGAAGTAAGTAAACTGAGTAACCTCTTCCCCGTTCAGCCATACTTCCCAGCCAAGGCCTGCGCAGCCCAGCGACGGATTCTCCCAATTATCTTCGACAAACCGGATATCATTCTGCAGCGGGTCTACGCCAAGCGCCTTCAGGCTTTCCAGATAAAGCTCCTGGATATTGTCCGGTGAAGGCTTGATGATCACCTGGAACTGGTGATGCTGGTACAGGCGGTTCGGGTTCTCGCCATAACGTCCATCCGATGGACGGCGGGAAGGCTCAACATAAGCTACTTTCCATGGCTCCGGTCCAAGCGAACGCAAAAACGTCATGGGGTTCATCGTGCCCGCCCCTTTTTCCGTATCATACGGCTGGACGAGAATACAATTCTCTGCTGCCCAGAACTGCTGCAGTGTCAAAATCATCTGCTGAAAATTCATACTACCGACTCCTTCGCTTACAAGTTTTTGGCACACTGTGCCTTGAGGCATCTTGCTCCTGCGCGATGGAGGCGGCACTCTTTTATACTTGCGGCGGTGCAGGATCCTTGGTTAAGATCCTCGCCACAAGGCAAAAAAGCTCCCGCCCCCATGCCTGATATACAGACATAGGGACGAGAGCTTAACTTATTCTCCCGCGGTTCCACCCTACTTGATTACGAATCCGGTATCTGGCCTATAAAGCAGGGCCTAATCCGATGAGCGCAATCCACTTTTCATTCTGCCGTTACCGTACTCCCGGGTGCCCTGTTCATGAACCTTGTCCCGCCAGGCTTCCACTATCCCCGGCTCGCTTAAGCGACAAATCTGTCCACTACTTTCCCGATCACTGTACGTCTCCAAATGTAAGAGCAACAACGGCTATATACAAAAAGAAACTGTCACCATAGTACCGGAAAATTTGGATTTCGTCAAATATCGTATTTATCAAGCTGATCAAGAAACCCTTGCGACTTCAGCTTCAGCCCAAGCTGCATGTCCATAAAGGCACGCATGATCTTTTTAAGTTCTGCGCGGGTGCCTTCCTTCACGTCGACATTTCCAAGCCGGGTTAAATCAAGTGCAGCGAATAAACGCAGCAGCTTCAGCGCCCGCGGAGAAATCTCCATGGCTGGAGGATCATTATGCCTGCAGCTGCGGCAGAGCACCCCGCCGAGACGGGGGCTTATTCTGAGTTCTTCATCAGGTTTGTCCAACCCGCATACGACACAGGCATCCAGTTCTGGACCATATCCTGCCGCCTGCAGTATTTTCATCTCAAAAACATTTATAATGACGCCGGGTTCCTTGCCGTCCTCAAGCGCATTCAAGCAGGCTGAAAGCTGGCGGAACCAAAAGCTTCCCGTCTCCTCATCATGCAGCACACGATCAAGCAGCTCGCAGGCATATGAAGCATATGCCGCTTTGAACAAATCCCCGCGCAGCGGATGGTGAGACTGTGTAATTTCCCCGGCATTTAATGTACCCAGTCCCCCATTGTTGCGAAAAAACACAAATTCCCCTACAGTGAACAGCTGGATCAGGGCAGCATG
The DNA here is from genome assembly GCF_038002865.1 of Paenibacillus sp. FSL H3-0321. Lineage (NCBI taxonomy): Bacteria > Bacillati > Bacillota > Bacilli > Caryophanales > Paenibacillaceae > Paenibacillus > Paenibacillus sp. FSL H3-0321. Next base: position 2,376,740 of record NZ_JBBODH010000001.1, read on the forward strand.
GCGGCTTTTGACCTTCTTGGCGCCGCGCACCAGAACGCCTACTTTGCCGGCGTTCTCGGTGCAAAGCGTAATAATCGCGTTCCCCTCGCCGTAGTCCATGCTGCGGATGACGATCCCTTCCACCCTGTGTAGCATGCCTCTTCCCCCAACCATTCGGCAAGCAACCAGTCCTTATTGCGCTTCTTCATCAAGGGCCTTCTCTTCCTCTGCAAGCAGCAGTCCGCCTTCATCCAGCGGATCTACGGCTTCCCTGTACAGCAGATAAGCATCGACATCTCCAGTCATTGCAAAATACTTCCACGAAAAGTCTCGCATTCGTATTCATCCTTTCTTCGGAAACACGATGTCTCTTCAGAAATAGGATGTGCGATGTGCCAGGTTCTATCCTTGCAATTCCTGCCAAGAAGCTGCGGAGCCCAAGATTAAAGGTCTTTATGGAAGCCCAAATCCCGCAGTACGCGGTCCTGATTGCGCCAGTCTTTTTTCACTTTTACCCATAGCTCCAGAAAAATCTTCGATCCCAGCAGGTTCTCGATATCCGTACGGGCCCGCCGGCCCACTTCTTTCAGCAGCGCACCCTGCTTGCCGATAATGATCCCCTTCTGGGAATCGCGCTCCACAAAAATAACGGCGGAAATATGCACAACTCCATTGGGCTCTACACTCATATCCTCGATGGCCACCGCGATAGAATGCGGCACCTCTTCGCGGGTCATATGGAGAATCTTCTCGCGGATCAGCTCCGCGCAGACGAACTGCTCCGGATGATCGGTAATCTGATCGTCGGGATAATACTGCGGACCTTCCGGCAAATATTTCGCCACCTGATCCAGCAGGGTATTCACATTGTTGCCCAGCTTGGCGGAGATCGGCACGATTTCGGCAAACTCATGCAGCTTGTTGTACTGTGTAATCAGCGGCAGCAGCGCCTCCGGCTCGATCTTGTCAATTTTGTTCATCACCAGAATAACCGGTGTCTTGATACTGTGTAATTGCTCGGCGATAAAGCGGTCTCCGCCGCCGAGTCCTTCGGATGCGTCCACCAGAAACAGCACAGCCTCCACTTCATGCAGCGTGCTCATCGCCGTCTGGTTCATGTAGTCGCCCAGCTTGGATTGTCTTTTATGGATACCCGGCGTGTCCAGAAATACGATCTGCGAGTTGTTGGCAGTGTAAACCCCGTGGATTTTGTTTCTGGTTGTCTGCGGCTTGTCCGACATGATGGCTATTTTTTGGCCAATCACCTGGTTCATGAGTGTCGATTTGCCTACGTTCGGTCTGCCGATAATGGCGACAAACCCTGATTTGAATTTCAATATAATCTTCCTTCCTTTTTCAAAAACGTTAAAAACTGTTTCAAAAGCTTTTTTCGATCCCCCTAAATCCCCCTTAGCCAAGGGGGACCCCAAGGGCCCCTGCCCTCTGGACACCCGGAATGGGATGGCACAGTTAGGTTCGGCGCTTGAGTGAGACGGATGGTGCTTAGAGCGCTTTCGTTCCCTGCGGGAACACGCTTGGACGCTGGCGCAGGGGATATTACTCAAAACCTTGTTCGCGCTCCCCTTAGCCAAGTTACTCTGAAGATCAGGAGTTGCTTAGCACGTTTTGAACATTTTCGCGCGGATAGTTACGTTAAACAATTTGAAATAGTCTCACTTGATATTCTGTTGCATTTAGTGCAGCAGAATTCACATAAATAAGGCTGTTTTCTGCATCTGCTGCATTTTGTGCAATTGATTTGCTCAGAACAGGTGAAAAACAGGCGAACTACCTCATCCTGCTGCACATAGTGCAACAGATTTCCATTTCAAAGAAACATCAGCTAATTCTACTGCACATAGTGCAGTAGAATACAGTTAACATCGAAACAGCTAACCGCTGTTTTCTAAATGCAGGCTTTTACCCTTTTACTCAGGAGCCTGGCCCTGCTCCAGATCGTCTGGACCGAAAGCACCCGGGAGCAGGTCACGCACGGTAGTCTCCACGATATCGCCTTTCATGTTCCCGAGGATGACCTTCATGTCGGGACCGCATAGTTCCACCATCACCTGCCGGCAGACACCGCAGGGCGATACGGGGCCGTCAGTATCTGCAACAACTGCGATGGCCTGGAAGCTGCGGGCTTTATGGCCGTCCGCGATGGCGCGGAACATCGCAGTCCGCTCCGCACAGTTGGTCGGCCCGTAAGCAGCATTCTCAATATTGCAGCCATGATGGACATGGCCGTCCTGATCCAGCAGCGCAGCACCGACGCCAAAGCGGGAATAAGGTATATAGGCACTCGTTCGTGCCTTTATCGCTTCTTGAAGAAGTAGCGCAGAATCCATAGTGATCCTCCTAAAAGTTTTGTAAGCATAGACTTCATCGAGTAACTTCGGACAAAACTCGCTTCGAAAGCATAACCCTAAGTTTTGTAAGCATAGACTTCATCGAGTAACTTCGGACAAAACTCGCTTCGGAAGCATAACCCTAAGTTTTGTGAACATAGATTTCATTGAGTTGATTCGGGCAAAATCGTTTCGCCAACACACCATTAAATTTGTTCAACCTGCAGGATTCTTACTACGAGAAGTATGGATCTAACCAAAGATGGCGGAGCGCAAAACGCCGATCCGCCTCTCCCCGAGCTGAAGTTGTAAACTGATTATGACATAAGTCCAGTGATACAGTCCATCACCGGATGATAAAAAACATAGATTCCCGTAATCACAGCAAACACCGCCGTAAGCAGCACAGCACCTGCGGCGGTATCTTTGGCAGTCTTGGCCAGGGGATGAATCTCCGGGGAGACCAGATCAACCGTCGCTTCAATAGCCGTATTCAGCAGTTCAGCGGTCAAAACGAGCGTAATTGCCAGCAACAACAGCATCCAGCTTGCCGCAGGAAGCCTGAATACGGCGGCAGCAGCAAGCACAAGAACAGCCAAGCCGCTATGTACCTTCATATTCAATTCGGATTTGAACGCTCCGGCAATGCCCTGCGCCGCAAATCGAAACGAATGCCAGAACTTTTTGTGGCCTACCGCCGTATTTTTGACCATTAGCGTGTTAACCCGACCTGAGCCAGCACATGCTCCTGCTTGGACATCATTTCAGCCTCAGAAGCAGCATCCTGATGATCGTAGCCCAGCAGATGCAAGAATCCGTGCACAAACAGGAAACCTAGCTCACGCTCCAGGGAATGGCCATATTCCAAAGCCTGCTCCTGCGCGCGGGTGACAGAGATAATGATATCTCCAAGCACATTCGGCACATCTTCAAGCTCTTCATTCTCATCTTGTCCGTATATAATTTCCAGTTCATCTTCGCCGGTTTCGTTCATGGCAAAGGAAAGCACATCCGTCGGACGGTCAATTCCCCGGTATTCCCGATTGAGCTCATGGATCCGTTCATTGTTGACGAAAGTAAGATCCACCTCGCCGCCCTCAATACCTTCGGCTTCACCCGCCTTTTGCAGAATACGCTCCAGCAGGGATATTAGCTCGTCATTAATCTCGTGTTCTTCCTGTTCATTGTTCCAAACGATTGCAAGACTCATGTATTTACGGCTCCTTCCTCTTTTTTAGGTTTCTTCACTTCCTCCGGATATTCGATCCGGGAATGAAAAATCCCCATAACCGTTTCTTTCAGCGTCCGTGCGATAATATCCAATTCCTTAATCGTCAGATCACACTCATCGAATTGATGGTCATCCAGCCGGCTTTTGATAATCTTCTCGATCATCGTCTCCACCTGCACAACCGTCGGCTTGCGAAGCGAACGGACAGCAGCCTCCACGCTGTCGGCGATTCCGACAACTGCAGATTCCTTTGACTGCGCCTTCGGCCCCGGATAACGGAAATCCTCTTCCGTGAAATCAGGCTCCACACCCTTCTCTTCGGCCAGCTTCAATGCTTTATGATAAAAATAGTGCAGAAATGTCGTGCCGTGATGCTGTTCGGCAATGTCGCGGATCGGTTTGGGCAGCTTGTACTCCTTCTGCATTTCCACCCCGTCGCGGGCATGGGCCACGATGATTGATTTACTCAGCTTCGGTTCAATCGAATCATGCGGATTCTCCATGTTGTTCTGGTTCTCGATAAAATAAAACGGCCGCTTCGTCTTGCCGATATCATGATAATAGGAGCCTACGCGGCAGAGCAGCCCGTCCGCCCCGATCGCCTCCGCTGCAGCTTCTGACAGATTGCCGACCATTACACTGTGATGATAGGTTCCGGGCGTTTCTGTAAGCAGCTTGCGCAGCAAAGGATGATTCGGATTCGACAGCTCTACCAGCTTGAGTGCCGATAGAATGCCAAAGGTAGCCTCGAAGAAAGGCATCAGGCCGATTACCAGCACCGCGGTCAGCAGACCGCTGGCAAAGGCAAAGCCGATAGCGTACAGTGTCTGCGTCTGATTCCAGTCTCCGCCGCTCAGCAGCGTCAGCATAAACACAGCCACACAACCGAACAGGGACACCATGATCCCGCCTTTCAGCAGCGTGGAGCGCTGCCCGGCGCGGTGGGTGGCGAAAATTGCCACATAGGAAACAATAAGCGCAAAAAAGCCGAAGTTGAAATCAAATACCGTATTCTGCTGCACATTCAATATAATACTGGATAGAATACTGAACAGAATGGAACAGAAATAAGCCAGCGTCATATCCAGCAGCATTGCGATCAGCATAGCGCCAATGGCTACCGGAGCCAGGAACCCGACATAAGACCGTACATCGGTCTGTAAAAACGCGGCAAGCCGCATCGAGATGATCGTAATAATAAACACAAGCACCAGCATAAGCAGCTGGGAATTATTGTACTTGAAGCCGGAGGTCCCCCCGGTATAACGGATGAACATCAACAGGCCGGCGGAGAGCATAGCTGACAGCAGGAACAGGCCCAACTGCGGCCAATAATTGACCTCATTGCTCAGCAGGCCGCTCTCATCCAGCAGTGCGTACAGCTCGGGTGTAATATAATCCCCTTTAGCAACAAGCACATCCCCCTGCTCAATGAACACATCCGGCGTGTTCTCGCGGGCCTGCACCTTAGCTTCCTTGGTAGCTTCCTCATCGTAAAACTTATTGCTCGTGATCACCAGCCGCACCAGCTCCTGCACCACCTCACGGGCTGTGCGCTGGCTTAGCGAGCTGACGCTGACCTGCTCCGCTACCTTCGCGCGCGCAGTCTGGGCATCCACAATCTGGTCGTTCATCAGCTTGGTGACAATATCCCGGGCAACCGGCTTCATCTCGATGATGTCCTGGGAGGTCAGCCGCGGAATTTTGATATAAGTCTCTTCCGGGATGACGTAGGTCTGCTCTTTGATGACGGACTGCATCTCATCAAGCAGTGTAGTGGAATACGTGCCGGAGTTACGGCTCGAATTCACAAAGTTCACGATAAAATCATTGGCCCGCTGCGGAATGACATCCTTGTAAATGTCGGTCTTCTCACTTTGTGAAATCAGATCATCCTGATTGAGCCGGTCTATCCGGTCTAGCAGCAAGGTTACCAGATTATCGAGCCTCATCGGAATAATCTCATACCTGTTCTGCACAGTCTCAGCAGCTGCTTCCTGAGCCTTCAGCGTAGCCTTGCTGTCGAGTATTTGCTTCGGTGCAGTAATTTCCTTGGCGCTTTTGGTGTTTTCTTTAATGTCATAGCGTTTAGGCAGCAAATCAGACGAGAGGCTGAAGTAGAAAACAATCCCCAATAACAGGAAAAGAGCATAGCGCGTCGCCGCGCTATACTTCCAGCCGTTGTTGCTATATACAAATCCGCTTAATTTCGATGGTTGCTTTGAGGCCATGGAGACAGTCCCCTTTGTTATTCCTGGTTTTCGGCAGAGCGGTCATAGGCGACGATAATTTTTTGCACCAGGGAATGCCGTACGACATCCTGTTCCGCAAAATAAACAAACCCAAGCTCCTCGATGCTTGACAGAATCGCCTTCGCTTCGATCAACCCGGATTTTTTGCCGCGCGGCAGGTCAATCTGGGTAACGTCACCCGTAATAACCATCTTGGAGCCAAAGCCAAGCCGGGTAAGGAACATTTTCATCTGTTCAGGAGTCGTATTCTGGGCTTCATCCAGGATGATAAAGGAATCATCCAGCGTACGTCCGCGCATATAAGCGAGCGGTGCAATTTCGATCAATCCCCGTTCCAGTGCCTTGGCAACCTGATCGGGGCCCATAACGTCGTATAAGGCGTCGTAGAGTGGACGGAGATATGGGTCAACCTTTTCCTGCAAATCGCCGGGAAGGAAGCCCAGGCTTTCTCCTGCTTCAACTGCAGGACGCGTAAGCACGATGCGCTTCACGGAACCTTCCTTTAGTGCGGTGACGGCAAGCACAACGGCGAGATAGGTTTTCCCTGTTCCCGCAGGTCCGATGCCAAAGACGATATCGCGCTTCTTGATCGAAGTCACATAGTGCTTCTGGCCAATCGTTTTGACACGGATCGGCTTGCCGCGGAAGGTTGTCGTAATTTCACCTTTGAACAAATCAAGCAGTTGGTCGGCGCGGAAATCCTTTGCCAGCTCCACCGCATACTGCACATCACGTTCACTAAGTATGTAACCGCTGCGGATCAGAGACAGCAGCACATTGAACAGCTGTCCCAGCATGTCCACTTCCCGCTCCGCCCCGCGTATTGTAACTTCAGCTTCACGCGAGTCGATAACCGCCGGTATTTCACTCTCGATAATTTTCAGAAAACCATCCTGCGGGCCGAACAGGGATTGCGCTTCTCCCGCATTTTGCAAAGATATACGAATGCTTGCAGTCTGTTCTGACAAGTAGCCTCATTCTCCTCGGTTGTTTACTATCGGAAGTTCTTCCGCGATTCTCTCTTCCACTTCAAACAGCACTTTCATATAAACTTTACCATTCTCTTTCTTCTCATGCAAAATTTTTTGACTTTTAATAACGCTGTCAGTGCCGTAACGGGCCAAAATATCATTAGTTGCCCGGGTAATCCCTTCCTGCCGGGCAGCCTCCGGAGTTTTGGTGCCGGAAGTATATTTGACCTCCATTTCCTTCTCAGTCATCAGTCCAAGCGGCACCTGCAAAGAACGCCAGGACAGCAGATCATGCTCCGTAAGCGTCCGTGATTTCTCAAATCCGGATTTCCCGTATCCCCAAAGTTGAACCGCCCAATTGCCGATCACCAGATATGTGCGGTCTTTCCGGTCCCCTGTATATGAACTGCCGGTTGTTTTGAGCGGCACCTCGATGTTGTATTCATGCCATACTAGACCCTTTACCTCGCCTTTGGCAACCACCGTCTGCATATTGTTTTCATCACCCAGGGTGCCGGAGATCAGAATATCCCCTTTTTTGACCCGCGAATTGCGCGCTACAACCGGTCTGCCCTGCTCTGCGTATATCTCGGTAACCACCGCATCGGTTCTGCTGATCAGATGACGCTGGCTGAGCAGCGGCTTGTTCTCAGGCTTGTCAGCCTCGACAACCTGGATGGTAATGCTCGTCCCCGTCCGCTGCACCCCTACCCAGGAAAGCCCCGGCATCCGCGAGGTCATCTGCCTGGAGAGCTTGTCCGGCTCCTCCATACGCCAAATCCACTGGAATGGATAGATGCCTTCTTGACGAGCAGCGTCCAGAATATCTTCGGAGGCAATGAATTGATTCCCTTCGACTTTGATGCTCCACACCATTGAAGAAAGCAGCAGAAGGCCAATGCCAAACAGCAATAAACCGGCAGCAAAAAACTTCCGTTTCCACAACCGCGCGAGCCGGAAGGGCAAACCGTTCCTGCCTGTCACATGCATGCGGCAGCCTGTCTTTTTTAACAGCGGCCGAAGGACAAAAAAGTCATTCAGCAGCAGGTTCAGGGAAGCGCCATCCCCCGCAGGCCTCACATCCCATATGACGATGCCTTGTTCGTTCACTGCATTGATAAACCTTTCCACCTGCGGTCCCGTCACATGCAGTGTAACGAACCCCCGCAGAGATGCCAGAGGCGGTTCTTTCATGGTTTCTCCTCGCTTCCCTTATATCTGATCTCCCCGATTAAACCCTCTACAGCCAGTTCCTGGCCAAGAATATTCCGGATCACTAATCCCTCTCCGGAAATCTCCAGATAACCATTGACTAACGCAAGCTTAAGCTGCCCGGAGGAAAAATGCAGCACGCCGCGATGGTTCTCAATATACAGCTCCTTATTGCCGATCAGGGTGATTCGGGGCATCTCCTGCAGCACATCCTGCGGAAGATCCAATACCCCGTTTGTCCATCCCCGCAGCCTGCGGCCGATACGGGTCATATGTAGACTTCTCCCCCTTCCTGCCTTCTGTACACCTTATGCGGCAATGCTGTTTTTTATGAGAAGAACTCACCCTGCCTACTGTAATTTCAATATCAGCACAGAATCCGGCATCCCCGTTCCATTTGAAATTGGTTGAAAATACAATCCAAAATGAAAATCTCAAAATATAATAATCTATCTAACAGGAACGGAGAAATTTACTATGGCAGCTACGCCTAACCCTGATATTGAAGTAGTCGTAACCACCATATGCGCGGACGCTGGCGGCAAAATAGTTGACAACCAGCAGTATCCCTACACTCAACTGACCACAATTCCCGCTCTGACTCCGTAAACGCATATCCTCCCCGCAACCCCAAGAAGGACTTCATAAAAAAAAGCAGCAATCAGCACCGGTGGAATACCGGCGGCTGATTGCCGCTTAATACTTCATAACTATACTTAACGCCGCGAAGAATGCGGTTTGCGTGAGCGGGGAGGAGCAAGGATTTCAGCCCATACCAGCCCGTTCCGTAGCGATTCACGATTATCTGCCAAACCATGACGGGCAGCAGATCGCGCGGAGACAGCACCGCTCTTACTAGCAGTCCCTGCGTCCCCTGCCTCTGAAGCGCCTGCCATGCCGTCAAACGACGCCTGCAGGCGTTCCAGCTCCCGCTGCATCCGTTCTGTACGCGCCTGTACGCTGTCTTCTCCCGATTGCTCAAGGGACATTCCTTCACCTGTATCATAGTCGGGAGAAGGCCGCTCAGGAGACTCCTTCCAGACAGGAGAAGAATCGTACTCACGCTCTTCATAGGACACGGAAGGCTGGCCCGGATAAGAAGACTCGCCCGGAACAGGAAACCCGCTGCCCTGACGGGCCGGGCTTTCTTCCTCAGGGTTCCGTTCCTGCTGCCGTGCACGGCGGAGAGGACTGGCGTCCCCTCCGCCGCCAAAAGTCGGCATACCGCCGCGCGGAGCATTTTTCTGTTTATTCTTCCCCGCTTTGTTCATGTTGGAAAAGATCGCAATCACAATGACTACGGCGATATAAATCAAACTGCTCATGGGATCTCACATCCCCTTATTTATTGGTCGGACGGCTCGAATCATCGCCATCATTTAATTTGCCGAGCGAGCCGCGCATTTGCGTGTCGGCTTCAATGTTTTTGAGGTTCATGTAATCCATCACCCCGAGTTGACCGGCACGCAGCGCTTCAGCCATAGCCAGCGGTACCTGGGATTCAGCTTCGACGACCAGCGCCTTCATTTCAACGACACGGGCTTTCATTTCCTGCTCATGGGCAACGGCCATCGCTCTGCGTTCCTCCGCTTTGGCCTGTGCAATGCGTTTATCCGCTTCAGCCTGCTCGGTTTGCAGATAGGCTCCGATATTCTTGCCGACATCCACGTCCGCAATATCGATCGAGAGAATCTCAAAGGCCGTGCCGGAGTCCAGACCCTTGGACAGAACAGTCCGCGAGATCGAATCCGGGTTCTCCAATACGTCTTTATGCGAATTACTGGAACCTACTGTCGTAACAATCCCCTCGCCGACGCGGGCAATGATTGTTTCTTCCCCCGCACCGCCGACGAGCCGGTCGATATTCGCCCGGACTGTAACCCGCGCTTTAACCTTGACTTCAATCCCGTTCTTGGCAACAGCAGCGACAATCGGGGTCTCAATCACCCGTGGATTAACGCTCATCTGTACGGCCAGCAGCACGTCGCGTCCGGCAAGATCAATGGCAGCGGCGCGTGTGAATTCAAGCGGAATATCCGCCCGCTGGGCGGCAATCAAGGCATTGACAACCCGGTCGACGTTACCGCCTGCCAAGTAATGGCTTTCCAGTTGATTGATATTCAGGCCAAGCCCTGCTTTGGTGGCTTTAATGAGCGGATTAACAATCCGGCTCGGAGTAACCCGGCGGAGTCTCATAGCCACCAGGGTAATAATGCTGATTCTTACTCCGGATGCCCATGCGGAAACCCACAGCATCACCGGGAAGAAACTGAAGAACACGCTCAGTACAATGATCACAACAACCGCGATCAGCAAAATCGGAATTAAAGACGCTTCGCCCATACTTTTTGTCAACCTCCGTTACATTTTTAAAATTCATAAACATACTGGCTGCAGGCTCCGCTTATTTCTCGGATTCCTTCACAACCACACGGCCTCCCTCGACCTTCACCACGGAAACTGGAACCCCCGAACTGATGAAGCTCCCTTCGGTTACCACATCCACACGTTCATTGCCGACCAAGGCCGTTCCGGCCGGACGAAGCGGTGTAATGCTGACGCCCGAGGCACCAATCAGACTCAGTTTCTCCAGCACCGGAACAAATCCTTGCTCTTTGGTTAGACTGTCACGCAGAATAAACCGGTTCCAGATGCCCCGTTCCTTGAAGACCACAGCTACGATGGCGATAACTACCGTGGCTGCCGCAAAGGCTATTCCCAGATTCAAGAATGCATGCTCTAAGCTGAACGCAGCCCGAACAACGCCTGCCACAAGGCTTACAGAGCCCAGCAAACCCAGAATCCCGAAGCTTGGGACAAACAGCTCCAGCACAAGCATGACAAGTCCCAGAATGAACAACAGCCAGGTCTCCGCTCCAGCGAAGCCCGCCACATAGTTGCCGAAGAAATAAAGGGCAAATGCGAGAGTGCCGATAATTCCCGGAGCGCCAAAGCCCGGCACCAGCAGCTCAATGACAATTCCGGCGATGCCGATGAAGAGCAATATCGTCATAATAATCGGATTTGTCAGAAAATGCGACATTTTTTCTGCTCCGGTATGTTCCACTCGAAAAATGTCGTCCGTGGAATAACCAAGCAAAGTAATGGCCTCTTCCGGCGTATCGGCAAGATGATCGGCATATCCGGCTTTCAGCGCTTCATCGCTGGTCAAAGCAATAATTTGGCCTTGCGCTTTGTTCACCCCGAGTTCAGGCTTGTTCACGACAAGGTTCACATCCATCATTCCTGCAGCAATCTCCGGATCACGTCCATTCAGTGAAGCGGCGCCAACCATCTTGGATTTCCAGTAGGATACCATCTTTGCGTCGTCCACGCTTTTTCCGTTCATATCCACCAGCGATGCAGCGCCGATCATACTTCCGGGCTTCATAATAATTGAGTTGGCGTTCAGGGCAATATAACTGCCGGCAGACGCAGCATCTCCCTTAACATAAGCAGCTGTAGGAATTTCACTGTCCCTGACCATCTGCCCGATTTGTTCCGCAGAGTCGACAAGTCCCCCTGGTGTATCAATCTCCAGTACAATCAGAACCGCCCCGTATTTTGCCGCCTCCTCAAATCCCCGCTCCAAAAAGCTTTGCAGTCCGCGTTCAATCTCTTGGTCAACCGGGATAATGAACACCGGCCCGCCCTTCAGCTTTTCCGCAGCCGTTCCTCCTGCAGCCGAAGAGGTCCCCTTTGCTTGCGTGTAAGCTGCAAACGGCGTCAAGAGCATCAGCAGCAGGACGGTGACTATGCCCGAAAAGGCAATTTTACGGATTTTTTTCACTTGTAAACCTCCTTTCTCTAAAAATAACTCCAGCACATAATCCTTAGTACGCCATTCCCGGAAATATGTTTCAAACAATCGTTCGGTCTGTTCAGGAACACATTACCGGAAACAGGGCGGAGCAACAAAAAAAGGGAGGAAGTAAGCTGCGCTTTACTTTCTCCCTTCATTTTATCCACCGATAATGAAAAACACCCCTTTATTCAAGGGGTGCTAGCGTTATATTATTGCAGAAATTGCAGAACCGCCTGGTTCACGAGTTTACCATCGGCGCGACCTTTGACCTTAGGCATCAGTGCGCTCATGACCTTACCCATTTCACTTTTCGAAGAAGCACCGGTTTCCTGGATGGTCTGCTGTACAATTACTTTAATTTCTTCTTCGGAAAGCTGCTCGGGAAGATACTTAATGATAATCTCGATTTCTGCCTTCGTACTCGCGGCAAGCTCGTCGCGACCCGCTGATTCAAATTCTTGGAGGGCATCTTTGCGCTGTTTGATTTCACGACTAAGGATATCAAGCACTTCGTTGTCGTCTAATGTTCTCTTCAAATCTATTTCAAGATACTTTATTGTAGAACGAACCATTCGAATGGTGGAGAGTGTGAACTTGTCCTTACTCTTCATCGCTTGCTTCATATCTTCGTTTAATCGTTCGCTAAGATTCATGCGTGGGTAATCCTCCTAAAACTTTCTCTTACGAGCAGCCTCAGACTTCTTCTTGCGCTTTACGCTTGGCTTCTCATAATGCTTACGTTTCTTCACCTCAGCCAAGACACCATCTTTAGCGATGGAACGTTTAAAGCGACGAAGTGCAGCATCAATTGTCTCGTTTTTACGAACTTTCGTTTCAGACACCAGTTTTCCCTCCCTCCGACCAGACCGTCCAAGAGCATAACACGGTTCATCATATTTCATTATAGGTCAAACCGAAATAAGGTGTCAACCTTCGTGTTATTCTTTTTTTAGGCAGGTTATCAGAATTTGAAATATCTGCTAAGCATGTGATGCGGAATTGCCGACAAGTGCGCCCAGTTTGGCACCGCCAAGCAAATGATAATGAAGGTGAGGCACGGCTTGTCCGCTGTCCGGACCGCAATTGTTGATCAGACGGTAGCCTGTCTCCGCAATTCCCAACTGAATAGCAATTTGCTGCGCTACAGCGTGAATCTCACCGATCAGCGGCAGATCTTCAGCCGTGACATCATTCATCGAAGCGATGAACTTCTTAGGGATAATCAGCACATGCACCGGTGCGGCAGGCTCAATATCGTAGAATGCCAGTATCCGCTCGTTCTCGAACACTTTTTTGGAAGGGATTGAGCCTTCAATAATCTTGCTAAAGACAGTTTCCATACAACGCTTCCTCCTAAAAGTTTGTGGAGCGATACTTCCGTAGTAATTCTTCAGACCGGCCTTCTTCGCCACAATTAGTTTTTATGTTCTCTAATCATACAGGATAATCATGGATTACGAAAGCGGCACAAGAATAATACAACGCAGGGAAGCCGGAAAGATCATATCATGAGTCAAATGAAATGAATACACACGCAAGCAGGAGGATAGGTCAAACATGTATTGGGACATTGCTTAGTGAAAATGTGTACTAGGGATAATACAGAACTCTGCTTATCACCATGGCTGTATTATAGACAGTGTTAGCTGCTGGCAAACGGGATGGCATTGTTTTATTTATTTCCCTTGTGGCCTGACTCCCGGAGGCATCTATCTGCCCGGTTCCTTTGTTACCCACGACGCACTTCAGACTTCGGACTTTTTACGCACGGACTGTGTTCTATCAGCCCATATATATTTATGTGGAGCTTTATATCCCGCTTATCTGTATCAGATACAGGAAAAGTGTATTCTGTTTGTCCCACATCATCCGCATCCAACATTCAGGGTGATCGTCATACAAAGTAATCGTTGTCAAAAAGGCACTGCTGAGGCGCTTCTCTATGTGTAGTTGCGGGTTCGGTACAGGGGAACAAGGTAATGATAGCTTAATCTAATCCCATATCTGACAGGGATCTCGAACTTCGGGACCCATTAGACTCATAAAAAAAAGCAAAAAAAAAGAAACACCCTACCAGCTTAAAAAGCTGATTCGGCGGCGGACGTATGAAAAGGAGCGTTTCCCGGTCATACGTCCGCCGAGGTGTTTCAAAATGATGTCGGCTTAGCTGTATTATAACAGGGGGTTGAAGGTGTATCTGTGATTGTCATCACACCTTCAACCCGCTTTCACATTTTTTCCAAAAGAATACGCGAACCGCCCCCGCCCTGCTCTGCAGGCACGACTATCAGCTTGCGCGGCAATCGCGCCCGGAGTTCAGGAACGTGGCTGATGATCCCGACGGACAGCTGGTCATTATGCAATCTTTCGAGTGAAGTAATGACGGTGTCCAGCAAATCCGGATCAAGAGTACCAAAGCCTTCATCAAGGAAAAAGAATTGCAGCGGATACTGACCCCGCAGCTGAATCTGTGCCGATAAGGCCAACGCCAGTGAGAGGGAGGTCAGGAAGGTTTCTCCGCCAGACAGCGTCGAGACCGGACGTCTGACTCCTCCATTGCCATCATCGCGGATAACAAAGCCGCCTCCGGAGTCAACTTCCAGTGCGTAACGCTGCTTGCTCAGGAACCGCAGCCGCTGTGAAGCGGCCTGGCATACCTGCATCAGCTGTTCTTCGGCGATATATTCCACAAAGGCATTGCCGCGCAGCACAGCCTGCAGCTTGGACAGCCGTTCCTGCTGCGCCGCATGCTCCTTACGCTGACCTTCGAGCACCATCCAGCGGATATGGCGGTGCTGCAGATCCTCAAGATCACGCTCTGCGCGCGCACGGCTCTGCAGCGAGCGTTCATCGTCTTCCTTGCATGTCTGCAGGGCAGACTGGCTCTCCTGCCATTCCTCAGTGCTTAAGGAGGCTCCGGACAGCTTCTCCTCAATGCTCCGCAGCTGCAGCGTCACTTCCGCTTCTTCCTCCCGGTGAGCCCGAATACGGGCAGCGGCTCCGCTGCGTTCTTCCGGCATGAGCGCCGCCCCTTCAACCTCAGAGGCGGAAGCAAACGGAGAAGAGTTCAGGCTCTCTTCCCAGTGGGCCGCGGCCGCAGCACTATGCTCACGCGCTGATTCCGCCGCCTGGCGGGCAATGGCCGCCTCCTTCACCTCATGCTGCGCCTTGTCCGCTGCCTGCCGGTGCCTTTGCTTATTATTGTCCAGCGCCGCCTGCAGCTCCTGAAGACGCCGCTCGCATTCCTCCAGCAAGGCGGCGGCAGAACGGCCGCCTGTCCACTGGAGCAGACGCTGCTCCTTCTCGCGTTCGAGCGCTTCTTTGCCTTCCAGTTGGGCATTCCACTGGGCCAGCTCCTTATCCAGCACGGCAATCTCTTCCTGCAGAACTTGTACAGCATTGCCCTTCTCCTCAAGAAACTTCACGCTGATGTCGAGCCGGCCTCTGATTTCCTCGGCCTGTTCGTCCTTTGCCAGCATTCCGCGATAGGCGTTCTCGGCCTCACCCGCGGCCAGTTCAGGGAACAGCCGCGCCCATTCCTGGCGCAAGGTGCCCAACCGGGCGGCCAGATCGCCAGCCTTGGCGGCAAGCCCTTCCACCCAGGCCGTCTCGGCAGTGGCCGCAGCCGCTTCCTGGTGGCACAGCTGCTGCTGTTCCTGCATCCCCCGCTGCCATTCCGCCGCTTCCCGGCGCAGCTCGCCGGAGCGGGCTTTCAGGGCCACGTGCTGTGCCTCCACCCCGGATAAGGACCTTTCATCCGGGATGGTCCCGGTGGAAGCTGAATGCATTGAGGCATCCGTGCCGTCCTGCTCCAGTCCTGCAGCCGCAGGTGTTTTCAGAGCGTCGCCTATAACCCCTTCACCATAAATCTGTTCCAGCCATGCGCCATCCTGCTCCAGCAGGCTGCGGAACAGATGGCGGATTTCCAGCGCGCGCCGCTCAAGCGCACGGATATGCTGGAGCTGGGTTTCCAGCCCTTCCCCCCCGCCGCTGTCCTGGGACAACGCAGGCGAGGGATGATGCCCGCTGCCGCAGACCGGGCAAGGCTGCCCGTCCTGCAGCTCACGGGCTAGGGTAAGCGAGAGCCTGTGCAGCTCCTGCTCCTTCAGCGCAGCCTCCAGCGAGCTGCCGTGCAGCTCCAGGCGCTCGGCGGCATTTCTTGCAGCGGCTTCCGCAGCCCGCAGCTCCTCCTGGTGCAGCGCAGCCGCAGCAATGTGCTCCCCGCGGGCTGCGGCCAGCGACTGCCGCCGGGCCTCGGCGGCGGCCAGCCGCGCCTCTGCCGCCGCGAGCACCGCCGCGCGCTCGCGGCGCTCCCGCTCCGCCGTCTCCCACTGGGACTCGGCGGAGCGCAGTTCCTGCAGTCTCTGCATCGCTTCCTGCAGAGACTGCCGTTCCTGGGAGCGGACCGCAAGCGGCTGCAGGCTTTGCTGCAGCTCCTGCTGGCGCTTTTGGCCCTTGGCCAAAAGCTCACGCTCCCGGGCCATGCTCTCCCGCCGGGCAGCCAGCCCGCGGGAGGCTTCGCCTTGGCGCGCCTGCACCGCAGCGCGCTCACGCCGCAGTTCGCTGAGCTCGGCTTCGAGCTCCAGCGCGCGGCGGTAGGTATCGGCCCCCTGCCGGAGGGCCGGCTCCTCGGCGGCCAGCGCAGCCTGCGCCGCAGCCTCGGCCGCTGCAAGCCCCGCCGCCTCATGCTCGGCGGCGGTTGCCAAGGTCTCCCGGCTCTCGGCAACAGCGAGCCGGCTCCGCCAGGCGTCCTCGGCGCTTCGCCACGCCTTCAGCACAGGCAGCCGCTTCTCGGCTTCGTCAGCCTTGACGAGCTTCTGCTCCAGCAGGAGGACGTTCTCCTCCTGCGACAGCAATTCCTGCCGCCGCCGCTCACGGCGGGTACGGTCCTCCTGCAGCTCGCGGATCTTCGCGAAGCGCTCGGCAAGCTGCATAGCCGCCTCCAGCTTCTTGCGGCATTCCTCCGCATGGCGGACCGCTTCCTGCAGCCGCTCCGCTGCGGCCTCTACATCCGCCTTCCCTGCACTGCCAAGGCCCTGCTGCTCCGCTTCAAGCGCCCGCAGCGCCGCCTCGTTCTCCTTGACCCGGCGGCTAAGCTTGAGGGCAAGCTGGTCGCCATACTGCTCCAGGTGAAAGAGCCGCTGAAGCATTTGCCTGCGGTCCACACCCCGCAGCGACAGGAACTCGGCAAATTTGCCTTGCGGCAGAACCACCGCACGGGTGAAATCATCCATTTTCAGCCCGATATGCTCTTCTACACAGCGGGTAACATCCGCCAGCTTGTCAGCCATAACCTGGTCTCCGTCTTCCGTGACCTCGATGAACCGGCTGATTGTATTGCTGATGGACTGCTCCCCGGTCCGTTTGAATTTCCGCTCCACCCGGTAACGCCGGGCACCGGCGGAGGAAGTGAGCTCGAAGGTGAAAGCCACACTGAGCTGATCCTCGGAATGGTTCATAATTCCCTGCGTTCCGTTCACTGCCCGTTCCACCTTGCCGTACATCGCTAATGTAATAGCATCCAGCAGACTGGATTTCCCGCTGCCGGTCGGTCCGAAGATCCCGAACAGCCCGGTTTCCGTCAGACTCGCAAAATCAATCTCCTGCTGCTCCCGATAGCTTTGCAGCCCGGATACTTTTAATAGAATCGGCTTCACCTAGTTTTCCTCCCCTTCCTCCGGCTGGCGCCGTTCTTCTTCCGTCAGTTCAAGGAACAGCTCGATCAGGCTGTCCTCCGGCTCCGCACCGCCGGTCTGCCGCTGGTAGAACTTGCGGAACAGCTCCTGGACCGGCATCCGCGAACGGGAGATTTCCTCCAGCTCAAGCTCCATCTGCGGATAGATCGGGCGGATATGTATAATCCCTTCCCGTGATTTGCGGAGCCGCTGAATATCATTCATCGACATCGCTTCGCTCAGGCGCAGCTCCAGATCGATAAAGGCGGAGGCATCCCTGCCTTCATCAAGCCAGCCATACACCTCCTGCAGTCCGCCGGAAGATTTCCAGTTCACCAGCGGACGGCCGCAGCGGAGATAGATTTCCTCAAGGGATGGCTCCCCGCCCGGTGCCACATCAATCATCGTCACCGATTTGGCCTGGCCCGCTTCGGAGAAGCTGTAGGCAAGCGGTGAGCCGCTGTAACGGATCATGCCCTCACCTTTGACCCGCTGGGCGCGGTGAAGATGTCCGAGCGCCGTATACTGCGCACCGCAGGACAGAGCCGAAGGATCTACGGTATACGCTCCACCTACCTGAATGGGCCGCTCCGAATCGCTTTCCACGCCTCCGAGCACATAGATATGGCTCATGGCCAGATTCACCGTCTGCGGTGTAAACTCCCGGCCGAGCAGCTTCATCAGCTTACCTACCCGCGCACTGTAGGCCAGCCGGAGTTCATCCTCACCGCTGTCCCCGGCGAGCAGCTCCCCGAGGCGGGCTTCGGAGGGATAGGGAAGTGCAGCGATTTTGGCAATTTCACCGGTCCGGACGGCATGTACCGTCACCGGCTCCGAGGTAGGCAGCCCCACCAGGGTGATACCCTGTCTGCGCACAAGCGGAGACACGGAAGCTACCCGCTCCGGCTGGTCATGATTGCCGGAGATGACAACAAGCGGCCTGCCGTTCGCCGTCAGTCTGGCTGCTGCATCATAGAACAACTGCTCCGCAGCAGCCGGAGGGTTGACTGAATCATAAACATCCCCCGCCATTAGAATAAGATCGGCCTTGGAGTCATCGGCAATCTCCACCAGCTCATCCATGAACTGCTCCTGCTCCTTCTGCCGGCTCCGTCCTTCCAGCGTACGGCCCAGATGCCAGTCGCCCGTATGCAATATGCGCATTTTCGCCCTCTTTTCCCCGCCCTCACGCGGCCATCATATAGGTGATATAAGATCAACTTCCGTCAATCTCACCTTTTGGGTTAGTTTTTTCAGTTTATCTTCTATAGTAGATTTATAGTTTCACAGCATGTCCGCCGTCAAAAAAGTACAGCCAAATCTCGCTGACCGGTTCGCCTAAAATATCATTCAGCGCCTTGCTGTACAGCTCCAGCTGAAACCGGTACTTTTCCTTCAGCCCGTCCAGTCCGCCTTCATGCTCCAGCACGGCATCACTTTTATAATCCAGCAGAATCAGCCGTCCCTCCTCGCGGAACAGACAGTCGACCACCCCTTGAATCAGCACTGCTTCGTCAAGCGTCCGGCGGCCGTTTTCCATCGAAAGATTAGACAGCTCTCTATCAAAATAATCAAGTCCCCGGTAGGCTTCGCCTGCCGGAACCATATAACTGAACGGCTGCTCTCTGCGCTTCCATGATGCTCCCAGCAGTCTTTGCCCAAGCTCACCGGCGTAAAAAGCCTCCACTTCGGCAAGGTCAACCGCCTCCGCCTGCTCCCCGTTCAGAATAGCGACCCGGGTCAGGTGCGCCATCACAGCTTCCAGAACAGCACGGTCCACAGGCCCGTCCAGCGGGACATGCTGCATCACCGTATGGTACACCGTTCCACGCTCTGCCTTTGATAAGCCCCGCTTCTCCATAAACTTTGGACGCCGCAAATGGAGACTCTCCGCCAGTGCAGTACTGCGGCCAGACCCGTTACCCCGGCTTGCTGAATACCCTTCTTCGAGCAGGTCATAGGAAGGCTGTTCCTCCATAGACAACATGGCCTTCAGCTCCGTCACCGATGTTTTGGCCGGAATGCCGGATGCTGCCGCGTATGGATACTCCCATTTCAGTCTTCCGGAGATTTCTGTTTCATCCGGTGTTCCTAGTGAACGCAGTGCACTGCCCGTGCGAAGCGCATCCTGAATAAGCTGCCGTTCTTCACCTTTTGCAGCATCCGCCGTGCCGGCAAAAGAACCTGACCCAAGTCCGGAAGCAGCCAGCACAGAGATGCTCCAATTGGATGCATCGCCATGCAGCACCGATGAGACTGTGCCTTCCGCTCCCGCCAGCTTGCGCAGAATAGCTGCGCCGGGATGACGGATCAAAGCGGGACCTACCCAATCCAGATAACTGCGGCCCCGGGCCAGCAGATGGTCGGCCAGCAGCAGTTCCTCGCGCCCCTGCATACCCGTCCAGCCTGAAACGGCACGCGGCAAATCTCTTACAGTGCCGACGAGGATCATTTTGTCTCTCGGGCGGGTTAACCCGACGTAGAGCACCCGCATTTCCTCCGCCAGCAGTTCCAGCCGCGAGCGGCGGTTAATAGCCAGATAGGGGAGAGTCGGATAGCTGACACGCGTCTCCCGCTCCACAAACCGCGGGCCGAAGCCCAGCTCCTTGTGCATCAGAAACGGGGAATACAGATCCTGCCGGTTGAAGGGCTTAGCCATCCCGGCCAGAAAGACAACCGGGAATTCCAGGCCCTTGGATTTATGAATTGTCATGATTCTGACGCCACCGGCTTCCTCGCCGCTTCCCCCGGCAACACCCAGATCGCCGCCGTTCTCCCTCAGCCGGGAGATAAACACCAGGAAGCGGAACAATCCGCGCGCGGAGGTATCCTTCTCGAACTGCACCGCCCGGTCGTACAGTGCTTTGAGATTGTTCTGGCGTTGAAATCCACCGGGTAGTCCGCCCACCCATTCCAGATAGCCGCTCTCGCCGTAGATGCGCCAGATCAACGCACTGAGACTGCCCTGACGGGCTGCATTTCTCCAACCCTCCAATAATGCTGTGAAAGCTTGCAGCTTCTTCCGCAGTGCAGGCGGAATCTGTGATACCGCTGCTTCATCGGCTCCCCATCCGGCGCCGCCTAATTGCAGCGCACCGGTTGCACCACCGGATTCAAATTCTTCTGCGGAAGCTGCAGAAACGTTATTAAGGGGGGATACAGCCGCAGCAACCTCAGCCGCAGCAGTAAGCTCCTGTTCGGCCATAATGACTTCACCGGTACTGCCCGCAGCCGAGTCACCTGCAGCCGCCATCAGGGCATCATAGAAAGAACCCTGGCTGCATAGACGAACCATTGCCAGCTCTTCCTCACTTAAATTGACTACAGGTGAGCGCAGCACCCCCGCCAGCGGAATATCCTGACGGGGATTATCCACTACTTGCAGCAGCGACAAGGCAATTTCCACTTCCGTTGCCTGGAAATACCCCTTGTTCTGATCGCCGTAGGCCGGAATGCCTTCCAGGCGGAGCTCCTCAATCATCAGCGGTGTCCATATCCGCGCAGAACGCAGCAAAATAACGATGTCGCCGTACACTACAGGACGCATGCTACGCAAGGACTTGTCATAGATAAGCAGCGGCGCGCCACCGGTCATCCCGGTCATCTGCGAGATGCGCCGGGCAATGGCCCGCGCTTCCAGCTGCGCCGTCTCGCTCTCGATGGCTTCGCTCTCCTGGGGAGGAAGCTCCCCGTCTTCAGCGGCTTCCTCCATGCGGCCCGCCGGTGCAGTCCCCCGGTCAATCAGCAGCAGCTCCGGCGCGAAATAAGTATCCGGCCGGTTCTCCTCCGCTCCCGGGAAATTCGCCCCGTAGACCAGTTCGGCACGCTCATCGTAGCTGATCTCTGCAACGGTCCTGTTCATGATCTGGCGGAAAATCATATTGACGGCATTCACAACTTCCATCCGGCTGCGGAAATTACGCGCCAGATCGATCACCGAGCCCCGGGCAGCAGCTGCTCCGCCCTGCTCTTTCTCATCTCCGAGAATCCCCTCTCGGCCAGCCCCGTTATTTGACGCACCAAAGCTGAGATACTTGTCCAGAAACAACCCCGGCTCCGCCAGGCGGAAGCGGTAAATACTCTGCTTCATGTCGCCGACCATAAACCGGTTGCCCGGCGATTCGCGGGAGATAAGCCGCACGATCTCTTCCTGTACGCTGTTCGTATCCTGGTATTCATCCAGCAGTACCTCATCGAACTGCCCGCGGTATTCCATTGCCGCATCCGATGGCAGCGAATGGCCCGGTGCAGAATCAGGATGGCGCAGAATCTGCAGGCAGTAATGCTCCAGATCGCTGAAATCGACCAGACCGCGGCCTGCTTTCTCAATCCGGTAACGTTCACCGAACTCGATGACCGTCTCAGCGAGCTCCTGCATCAGCGGAGCCGCCTCATGCAGCTCCGCCAGAAAAACCTCGGCTGGACGCCCAAACAGTGATTTTTGCAGCTCCAGCAGGCTCTTCTTCACATTGTCCCGCAGCTCCTTGACCGTCTCCTGGAGTCCTGGGTCAGTTGCATCCTTCTTGCAAGCCTTAAGCTTGCCAAAGGAAATCTCTATGAATATATTATAGAGCTCTGCCCAGGGTTTATTTAACAGATCATCCTGCAGCGCCCGGACCATTTCCAGATCCGCAGTCAGATTCTCCGCATAGGGAGCCGGTCCGCCGGGCTGCAAGGCGATTTCATGCCCCTGAATAAGCTGGCTGGCCGCGCCGTCCAGCGTAAGCTTCGCCTCGGCAAGAATGCTCTGCACCCAAGCCGTACGGCTCAGAGCTTCCGTGTCCGGCAGCGAGAAATCAGCCGCAGTATCCCTCAGCCACTGTGCCGGCCAGGGATGGCTGCGGGCAAAATCATGCAGCCGCTGGACCAGCGCATGCACCGCATCATCGGTACGCTCGCCGCTGAACCAGTCTGCAAGCTTTACGAAAATGCCATCTTCTCCGTCTTCAGAGACCTCGCCGTATTTCTCTTCCAGCAGCTCCTCCAGCAGCTCTTGGCGCATCATCTCCGCCTCGTGCTCATTCAGAATCCGAAATCCGGGGTCAATGGGGATCTGCTGATAATAACGCCGGATGACTTCCAGACAAAAGGAATGCAGGGTCGTGATCGACGCTCTCCCCAGCAAGGCAAGCTGGCGGCGCAAGTAGTCATTGTCCGCTGCACCGCCCTCTTCCGCCCCCTCTTGCTCCTCTAGCTTCCGCTCCAGTGCCTCGCGGATCCGCTGCCGCATCTCAGAGGCTGCTGCCTTCGTGAAGGTGGCCACCAGCAGCCGGTCCACGCTGAAGCCGTTCTCCTCATTACTGATCTTGCGGATAATCCGCTCGACCAGTACGGCTGTTTTGCCGGAGCCTGCCGCTGCCGCAACCAGAATATCATCGCCGCTCTCGGCAATAGCGCGCCATTGATCATCGCTCCACAGGCTGCCTTCCGGCTTGGCCTCTATTTCAGCTCTAATACTCACGGCTTCTCTCCTCCTTTATGGGACAGCAGATCCCAAATCACGTCTTTGCCCGGCTTTGCAAGATTGTTATAGCCATTGCCCTCCACAGCCTCGTCAAACTGGCATACCGGCCGGAAGGAACAGAACGTGCAGGCTGTTTCCTGCTGAATCCGGTATGGCTGGATCGCCACATCGCCTTCCGTAATCCGCGTCCCGATATCGGAAATATTGCTCCGCACCGAGGACAGCAAATGCCCCCACTGCTCAGGCGTGGCTACAGAGGCGCTGCTGTAAAAGCTGCCGTCGCTCTTCAGCGCTACCGGCACAATTGAGGAATGCCCTTTATCGAGCGTAGTATCCATTAGTGAAACGACCTCACGGTCCGCAGTCAGCAGACCCTTCATTTTGAACCGTTTCAGAAGCTCCTGCTCCGCCTGCTCACGGTTCAACCCGTTTGGCGACGAAAGCAGCGGATCATGCACATGGAAATACAGGGTTCCTGCCGGAAGCGCAGCCTTGCCCAGCCACTGCTCGGAATAGGTGAGCAGCACATCGAGATAAGTCAGCATCTGCAGCGACAGCCCATAGTACACCTCATGCAGCTTAAGATCCTTCTGGCTTGATTTATAGTCAATAACCCGCAACAGAACTCCATGCTCTCCTTCGGCCATATCGACACGGTCAATCCGGCCCACCACCTCCATTACACAGCCGTTAGGCAATGTAATTCTCAGCGGCGGGAGATCTTTACCCGGGCCAAAGTCCAGCTCCAGCCCCACCGGCTCGAAGCTGCCCCGGCGGGCATGCTCGCCGAGGATCACGGAAGCGCGGCCGACAATATTCTTCAGTTTGCGGGAAATGTATCCGTAGCGTTTGCTGCTCATCAGAATTTCGCCCTGCAGGAGCGGTGACAGCTTGTCTACTGTCTCTCCGGCTTCCCGGCGGCATTCCTCAGCCGTCAAGCTCCCCCAGCCGCGGCCCTGCTCCTGCAGCCGCTTGGCCATATCGCTTAGCGCGGCATGGAAGAGCTGTCCAATGTCCGGCGCCTGCAGCTTATAGAGCTGGCGTTCTTTCAGCCTTAAGCCGTATGAAGCAAAATGGGAGAAGGAGCAGGCAACGAATTTCTCCATACGCGACACGCTGCCGCGCAGTGTTCTGCCTCCGTATAGACGGAGGCTGGTCTCCCGCTTAAGCGGAATGCCGTCATTGCGGTAGAACAGCGAACCCAGCAGCTGCTGCAGCTTCGGACTCCAATGCTCATCCTCCGCGAACCAGTTATAGACATCCCACCACAGTCCGGGGATTTCCACTCCCTGCCGCCACTGGCGCAGCTGCATGATCAGCATGCGCAGGCTTTGTCCGGGATGCCCCACAAAGCCCAGATGCAAAGCTTCACCTGCATCGGCTTCGTCAGGAGATACCGCTGCGGGGAACCCGGAAAGGGACCGTTCTTGCAAAGCATCCGGGAACATGCCATGCAGCTGGCGGATGATTTCCGAAGGCAGCAGCGCTTTGCCCTCATCATCGGCTGTGGCATAGCTGATCCACAGTCTGGTGCTTGCCGTTGTCAGCGCGCCATAGATCAGGAAGCGCTCATCGAGCAGCTTGCGCGAGGATCCCGGAGCCAGCTCCATTCCGCTGTTCTCCAGCAGCAGCCGTTCTCCCTCGGACAGGATGCCATCCTCTTTGAACTGTGCAGGGACAACCCCTTCGTTGAATCCCAGCAGGAAAGCATATTTTACACCTGAAACCCTCGTCCGGTCCATGCTTCCGACCAGCACCTGATCCAGGGCAGGCGGAACCAAACCCATCTTAAGCTCGCTGAGTCCGGTCTCCAGCACCCCGGCAAACAGCTCAAATTCCATTCTCTCCGATCCCATCATTTCCGCGATCTGATCCAGCAAATCGAGCACTGCATCCCATAGCTGGCTGTGTTCCCGCGCACGTTCCGGCTGTCCCAGCTCAAGTGCCTCTCTGCTCAGCTTCTCCAGCTTCCGGGCGGTATCCGACTCCCGGAGCAGCAGGTACACCGCTGTACATAGCTCCAGACCACTGCGGCTCTTCTTGACTCTTTTCTCAAAAGCATACAGCGGACCGGTAATGCAC
This sequence comes from Paenibacillus sp. FSL H3-0321, assembly GCF_038002865.1. Classification (NCBI taxonomy): domain Bacteria; kingdom Bacillati; phylum Bacillota; class Bacilli; order Caryophanales; family Paenibacillaceae; genus Paenibacillus; species Paenibacillus sp. FSL H3-0321. The sequence continues at coordinate 2,401,759 of NZ_JBBODH010000001.1, forward strand.
TCCCGGCACCGCTCCATTTTCAGAAGCAGCTCCTCATCCACAATCCGGCTGCCTTCCAGCGAAAGACTGGGGATTCCTTTCCAGGAACGTCCGTCGGTCCAGCGGTATCCATGGATGCCGCAGGCCAGCACATAATTCTCCAGCGCGTCCATATCCTCGCGGGTAATACTGCCGTCAAGCGGAAGCAGAAGCTCGGTCTTCACACAGCGGAACACATCCTCATACCGCCAGCGGCGACGCACCACATCAAGTGCGGACCGTACAAATTCCACCAGCGGATGATGCAGCTCATTCACCTTCTGGTCCAGGAAGAACGGGACGCCATAGTCTTGAAACAACGGGGTAATCAGCTGCTCATAATCTGAAATGTTGCGCATGAATACAGCCATCTCGCCGTACTCCGCCCCTTCATCCCGGGCCAGCCTGATCATTTCACGCAGCGCGCCCTCGACCTCTGTTCTATGCGAAACTGCAGCGCTGATCGTGATGGCTTCCGCAGCCTGCCCGGTATCGCCGCTCCAGCGGCTGCGGCGGTGAAATCCGCGCTCCAGGTGGGCCAAGGCCGGACTTCCGGCGAAACGCGGAAGCACAGGCGGCGCCAGCAGCTCGTCCCAGACCGCAAGGCCCAGCTCTTCGGCCATCCCGCGCAGCTTGATATACGTAACTGCGGAGGGGTGAAACAACTCCAGTTCATGCGGCTGCAGCCCCGTTGGATAAATCCGGTCAAGCGTAAGGGCCACTGTCACCCTTGATGCATGCTGCATCAGTTCGCGCAGCACCATAAATTCCTGCGGGGTAAAACCATGGAACCCGTCTACCCAGATCTCGGCTTCTCTTATGTAAGAGGAATCCGCAATATGCTCCGCCAGTTCAGCCAGCCGGTCTTCCTGATCTATATACAGCTGTGACATTTCCTGCTCCAACTCGCTGAATACGATATGCAGATCATCCAGCTTGCCGGCCAGAATCGGACTGCTTCCTATGGCCTCACGCATTCTTGCCAGCTGTTCTTCCAGATCGGAAGCACCCAGGCAGCAGCGCTTCAGCTCGGTATGCAGTGCACTGAGCCGTTCCACAAAGCCCGGTCTCTCGCTTGAAGCGCCGAACAGCTTCAGTTCTTCCTTGCGGCGGTTGACGATCTTGTATATCAGCATTTTTTTGCCTTCTTCGCTGATGGGCAGACTGGCGCTGCCCCCGGTCTCCTGCTTCACCCGGAATGCAAGCCGCGAGAAGCTCAAGGTCTGGGCCCGGATGCTGCCCTTCACGCTGCCTGCTGCCAGCAGGCCTCTCTCCGCCCCGAACGAGCCCTGCTCCGGAACAAGTACAATGATCGGTGCGCCCAGCGGCTCAGACTCCAGCTTTGAGGATACCGTTTCCCATATTCTTGTTGTCTTGCCGCTGCCCGAGCGGCCTATCAAAAAGTTTACCGTCATTGCAGTAGACTCCTTCCGTGGCCAAATCTATGAATACAACCGGTATCAATTTTCTAAACCCAGTTGATGAATCCGTCCCAACATTATAGCATATCTCTTCCAAACGGAACATACGTTTGCCATTGTTTTCAAGTTTCAGCGGATGGATATCCGCATGTACAGCACAAAGAGACTGCCGCGTTTTTAAGCTGCGGCAGTCTCTTGATCATTCACAGTAATATTCACAAATAAGCATGGTCCAGCTTCACTTCCTGCTGCCCTCCCCTTTCTTCATCAGCAGCGGTTCCAGCCACCGGGCCGCCTCTTCTTGGGAGGAGAACGCCCCTCCCGGACAGCCATACATTCTTTTGGTGGACAATGCGGTCACCGGCTTATACAAGGCAAGCAGCATGGCATTTCCCATTACTATGGCAATACCTACGCACAGGCGGGAGATTTCGTCCTTATGGGCCTTGCACCAGTCCATGTACAGCTTCGCCGAGTCACGCGGAGGACGTTCACTGCGTTCTCCCTGCTGCTGCATCAGCAGCCCGAAAGGCACTTTTCGCTCCAGCAGCTTCTCCCAATAAAGGATATACTCCTCCACCGTCTCCCGGCCAAAATCACTCCCAAGATTAATGCTTACAAGCGGCCAACCAGACTCATCTATCGATAGGCTCATTTCCCTTCCCCCTGTTACGATGATATGCGGAACCCGCCTGATTGCTGCTGCAGCTTCCATAGACGGGCATACAGCCCCTCCGAGGCCAGCAATGCCTCATGGCGTCCCTGCTCAGCCAGTCTTCCTTCTTCAAGTACGATAATGTTATCCGCGCCGCGGACCGTTTTGAGCCGGTGGGCAATAACGACGACCGTCCGCCCCTGGATCAAGGCATCAATGGCCTGCTGGATTTCGGCTTCGTTCTGCGGGTCCAGTGAGGCAGTCGCTTCATCCAGCAGTACAAGCGGAGCATCCTTGAGAATGGCGCGGGCAATCGAGATCCGCTGCTTCTCCCCACCGGACAGCGTACTCCCGCCTTCACCTACCGGGGTGTCATAACCCATGGGCAGCTTCATGATGAAATCATGGCAGCGCGCCGTTTCCGCCGCCCGCCGGATCTCTTCATGAGAAGCCTCTGGCCGGCCGAAGGCAATGTTATTGCCAATCGTATCCTGGAACAGATACACATCCTGGAAGACCACAGATACCGCCTTCAGTAAATGCTCCGGCTCTATCTCACTGAGCTTTCGTCCTCCAAGCGTGATATGGCCCTCATTCGGATCATAGAACCGCGAGATTAGGCGAAGCACAGTGCTTTTGCCGCTGCCTGAGGGCCCGACAATAGCTGTCAGCGATCCCTGGGGCAGCACAATGCTCAAATCCTTCAGCACCGGTTCACCGCCATAGCCAAAGGTTACATTCCGGAAGGTTATGTCGCCGTTCTGCGGCAGCGGTGCGGATTCTCCAGTCATGAACGGTTCGTTCAGCAGATCAACGATACGGCCGCCTGCCTGTTCGTTGTAGCGGAATTCCGCATAGTTCGCCAGTGCGTTCGTCAACGGATCATAGATTCGGGTGCCGACGACCAGGAACACGGCAAATTGCAGCACGCCAAGCTCGCCGCCGAGCAGCAGATGTACACCGATATAGACCATCAGCGGCAGTCCGGCTCTTAGAAGGCCCATGGCAGTCAAGATCACCGGCCCGAAGATTCCCTCAAGCCTGATGCTTTCTTTCATTAGAGTCTTGAAGGAGTGCTCCAGACGGACAAAACGCTGGCCTGTCAGATTATAAGCCTTCATCACGCGGATGCCGTTCAAATATTCCTGCAGCCGGTTGGCGGCGTTCAGCTTGGCCCGCATATGCGAGGCTCCAAGCCTGCGTCTTAGGCGAGAAGACAGAATCATCATCAGAAGGGCGAACGGAAGTGCGGCGAACATGGCCAGAGCCATGCGAAAGTCCAGCATAAGCATGCCGGACAGGGCGAATAGCGGCAGTACAAAGGCACCGGCGAGCTGCGGCAGCAGATGGGAGATGCCGGTCTCCACCAGCGTAAAGTCGCCCATGATCATATTGGCGAGATCGCCGGGGTCCCGGCGTGTCAGATAGCCAAGCGGAAGCTTGCGCAGATGTTCGGCCAGTTCTGCCCGGCCCTGTGCAGCCACGTTGTAGGCTCCCCGGTATGCCGAGCGGTAAGCGGGAATCTCACTGAGGAACATCAGCACTGCCGTGGCCGCAAGTCCGCCGCAAATCCACCATAGCCGCTCTGTCTGCAGCACCATCCCGGGAGAAATGTACGGCTCGAAAATAAGCCGGACCGCTTCAATAATAAGCGCAAACGGAAAAACGGCAGCCAAATTACTGAGCAGCGAATACAGCACTGGTTTTAGCAACTGGCGCGGATTACCCGCAGTAATATTATGCAGTACCTTCATGTTCCAAGCCTCCCTTTTCCATCACCCATTCTCCTGCACCGGTATAAGCCCGCCACATGTCCGCATAGAGGCCGTTCTGCGAGAGCAGCCCCTCATGCTTGCCCTGCTCAGCAATCTGTCCGTCCCGCAGCACCAGAATCTGCCCGGCTTCACGGATCGAGGATAGTCTATGGGCAATGACAATGACCGTCTTGCCGCGCATCAGCTCAGTAAGCGCAAGCTGCATCTGATGCTCATTCTCCGGATCGGCAAAAGCAGTCGCTTCATCAAGCACCAGCACCGGCGAATTTTTAAGAATGGCCCGCGCCACCGCAATTCGCTGTTCTTCTCCACCTGAGAGGTATACCCCGCCTTCGCCGATCAGCGTATCGTAGCCCTGCGGCAGGCGTGTAATAAAATCGTCGCACTGGGCCGCTCTAGCTGCAGCTTCGACCTCATGCCTTGAAGCTCCCGGTTTGCCGACGGCAATGTTCTCGTATAGCGTGTCGTAGAACAGGAAGGATTCCTGGAACACAAAAGCCACTGTGTCCATCAGTTCACGAACTGCCATATGCCGGATGTCCACGCCGCCGATGCGAATATTCCCTTCCTGCGGGTCCCAGAACCGCGGCACCAGACTCGCCACCGTGGATTTGCCCGAACCGGATGGTCCGACCAGTGCCGTTACCTGCCCCTGCTCTGCCCGAAAGGAAATATGACTCAGCGCAGCAGCAGCTTCCCCGCTCTCATCATACGTAAAGCTCACATTGGAAAACTCGATCTCAAAACTGCCTGGAGACTCCGGCGACAGAGGTTCCGGTACCGGCTGCTGTGCCAGCAGCTCGTCCATTCTCCGCACGCCTTCGCCGATATCACGGGTGCTGGAGGCCAGCGCGAGCAGCTTGTACAGCGGGGCTGAAATGCCCGGCGCCATAATCAGAAAGAACAGCAGCACCGCGGCTGTCGACCTATTGTCCGGCTCCCGGCTCAGCAGGTAGACGCCAACGGGCAGGATGAAGAGAAACAAGGAAGCCAGCAATGTTTTGAAGGTGATGTAACCGTTCTGGAAACGGTCTGTGTACTCCAGGCAGTAATCCCGGTAGCTGACCATATCGCGGTAAAATTTGCGGAAGGAGTGGACCGTCTGGCCGAACACCTTGACAGCAGGCATCCCCCGCACATATTGCACAGCAGATGCATTGATGTTCTCCAGCGACTGATGATACTGCTTCACACTGGCCTGCCCCCTGCTGCTGGTCATCAGAACCGCCTGCAGAATGATCCCGAGCAGAACCGGAAGCAGACAAGCGGCCGCCAGCGGCGGGCTGAGCCAGAACATCACCCCAAGCATCAGTATTGTAGTTGCCATTGCGCTGACAATATCGGGAAGCTGATGGGCGATGAAGTTCTCCACCTTATCTACATTTTGCTCCAGCGTTTTTTTGACAGCGCCGGTCGATGTCCCGTTCAAGTAACCCAGCGGAAGCCTGCCGAGATGTTCCGTCATAGTGATCCGCAGCTGATACTGAATGCGGAAAGCGGCCACATGCGAGCACATGATCCCGCAATAGGAAGTGATCAACCCAAGAATCAGCCCGCCAAGTGCAGCAAGTCCCCAGAAAATAACAGCCTGTCTGTCTATCCCTCCGGGGGAAGCTGCATGGCGCAACAGCTCAGCGAGAATAAAATAAACCGAAATGAAGGGAACGAGCATCAGCACGGCGCTGGTGGATGACAGCAACCCTGACAGGAGCAGAAGCCCTTTTTTCTCTCCGGCAATTTCCAGTAATCTAGGTATACCCGTCTTGCTCTTACCCATAGCTCTTTCCTCCGTTCTATAAATGGACGCACAAAAAAAGTGCACTGAGAATGATTCTCTGTGCACAAGTGTAGAAGAAAAACCAAGCCCTTCTCTACTGCTTCCGGGATTATTTATGCTCAAAAAAGGATCGTATCGCTACCGTGCTTCGATCCACCCGCAAACGCAGCTACAACTGCTCCGCTGAGCTTCTCCTGCTGTTCATGGCATATTCCCCGGGGCGGACGCCGTATTTCTTGCGGAAGGCTGCTGCAAAATGGCTGACATTTCCATAGCCCACCTGCGAAGCCGCTTCACTGACACTTAGCCTGTCGTGGCACAGCAAATGATACGCCCGCTGCAGCCGCTGCTCAATCACATAGGCATGAACCGTGGTCCCGAACATATCTTTAAAGCCCTTTTTCAGTTTGAATTCATTGAGACAGATACTGCGTGACAGTCCGGCCAGTGTTGGCGGATACGCATAATCCCGCTGCAACATTTCTTTTGCCAGATGGAGACTCCGCATATCATCCTTGGACAGCTTTACTGTTAACGGCACCTTATCGGCTTCATAAAATACCTCGTTGAGATAGACCGCGAACAGCTCCAGCATTTTCCCTTCCAAATAAAGCTCCCGCATTCCCTGCCCGTACGAGCATTCGGAAATTTGCGCAAGGATCATTCGTATCGATGCGGTAAGCTTATGCTTAGTAAAAAATGCCTCTACTCCTATTCCGCACCGCTGCCGGTCAGCCCCGCTCATCCCTTCGGTCATCCGCCCGAATTGTTCAGGGCTCATATCTATGCTCAGGAAGCGGTAAGCGGCGTTCTCGATATACCGGCAGTTCTCCGCTCTTCCACCCCCATGCAACAGCGCGATCTCACCCGTTTCAATTCCAAAGGTACTGCCTTTAAGCGAGGTCCCCCATTCAATCCCTTCGCCAAGGCAAAAAATCAGCTCTGTCCGCGGAACTCTGAATTCTCCACTGGCTTCAATGTTCCGGTGGAAGGTGAGGTTGAAGTCGGTCATCTGAATCCGGCCCTGTGACAGCAGGCTCCGGCAGCTGCCCTTGCCAAGCTCTTCCGGCGGCCTGATCTCGAAATGGCTTCCATCCAGTTGATATGTATATTGATACCCGTCACATTCCAGCGTTTTGCAGGCATCAATTCTTTCTGCATCTTTATTCGAAATGTTATTTCCCATTATGATCCTCGCCCCCTGCTATAGTTATTATAGCTTTTATTGAGAATGATTATCAATGAAAAAAAAGAAAAAAAGAGCCTCTTTACAGAGACTCCCGCAGAGCTGGCCTAGGGGCCGGGGTCGTTATTTCTTGCTGCGCACTTCGAATATGGCAAATTTCAGATAATGCCCTTCGTCGACACCGAGAATTTGCGGATGGTCTTTCCCTGCGGCCCGCCATTCAATCAGTCTCAGGACCTTCCCAGCATCCTTCGCCGCTTCGGCAATGGTATCCAGAAACAGTTGCGGCTGCATGTGATAGGAGCAGCTTGCCGTCACCAAATAACCGCCCTCATTGACCAGCTTCATGCCGTGCAGGTTAATATCCTTGTAACCACGGCAGGCACCGGCAACAGCACTTTTGGTTTTGGCAAACGCCGGAGGATCCAGAATGACGACATCCCATGTGCGTCCGCCGCCAGCAGTCATCGGCTTCGCCGTATCGGCCTTAGCCGCCGGCTTGGCTACCGACTTAGCTTCTCCTGCACCTGTTGCCCGCTCCGTCCGCTCTTCCAGCCCTTTGACCTGATTGCGCAGAAAAGCAAAAGCATCATCCACCACAAATTCCACACGGTCCGTGAATCCGTTCAGTTCCACATTGGCCTTGGCGCTTTCGATCGCGTGGGCGGATACGTCGAGGCAGGTAACCTTTTTGGCTCCGTATTTACAGGCATGCAGTGTGAAGCTGCCCGTATGCGCGAAGCATTCCAGCACTGTCGCACCGTCCCAATACGGGAAGGTGACCGGCTTGCCGCTTTTGTTCACCGGCAGGGTCTGGACCAGACCTTCTTCCGTCTCGATCTCCTGCAGCGTAATTCCGCTGCGGCCGCCCCAGCCTTTAATCAGCGGAGCGATGGAAGCTCTATTCTCCCGCTGGTCGAAGAAATAGCCCGTCTTCTGGCCTTCCTCGATATCCACGATTACCTTCAGACCGTTCTCGCTTACAGTAATGTGGCGCGGACATTCCCCGTAGAGCACTCCGGTTCTTTGCTCCAAGCCTTCCAGCTCCCGTACACTAACATCACTCCGCTCATAAATCCCGCGTGGATTCATCACCTGTACTAGTGCTTCCACGATCTCGGCGCGGCGCAGATCCATGCCCAGCGTCAAGAGCTGAACGACAAGAATCTCGCCGAAACGGTCAACAATCAGGCCGGGCAGAAAATCAGCTTCGCCGTACACAAGCCGGTACGCGTCTGCTTCCGGCAGAAAACGTTCCCGATGCTGCAGGCAGCTTGAGAACCGCTCTGCGAAAAAGGCCGTATCCATGACGGCCAGAAAACTCTGGGAGAGAATTCTCACCCGGATTTGCGAAGCCGGATTATAATAACCTGCACCCAAAAAACGCCCCTGGTGATTAAGCACATCCACCAATCCGCCTGCCTGCGGATCTCCATCCACCGAGGCCACCTCGCTGGCGTAGACCCACGGATGACCCTGCTCCAGTCTTTTCTTGCGGTTTCGTTCCAGAATAACCGATGCCAATGACTTCAACTCCCTGTTCGTGTTAATGATTTCATACATGTCCACTGCAATGCTTTCATATATTGGTGTACAACCCCCGTTCAAAGGAGCCTGTCCTTATGATCCGTGACCTGCTGTTCCCTATTATATATGGTCTAGTTATCTTTCTTGCCGGCATGAAGCTTATGGAAGCCGCGCTGTCGCGGCTTGCTGGACCCCTGCTATCCCGAGGCCTGCATAAGGCCACATCTACGCCAGTAAAAGGCCTCATAGCCAGCAGCCTGCTGTCGGCACTGCTGCAGAGCAGTACTGCCGTCACGGTGCTGACCATCGGCATGGTTAATGCCGGCCTGCTTACGTATGCCCGGACCCTGGGCATCATTCTCGGCAGCAACATTGGCACCTGCTTAACCACCGAGCTGATTGGACTGCAGATCAGCACGATGGCCACGCCGCTGCTGGCTGCCTCGCTCTGCGTCTGGGCCGCGGCAGTCATGATCGGCGAACTGCCGCCCTACTCATGGCGGGCAGCGGGAGCCTGCCGTAAATTCTCCGGGCCGCTCCAGTTCATCAGCCTCGCGGTGGCCGGCTTCGCGCTTGTCCTGTGGGGCATCGCCGTCATGCAGTCGATCAGCCCCGCGCTGCAAGCCAGCGGACTGTTCCGCTGGTTCCTTGGCCATGCTGCCACAAGCGCTCTCTGGGGGCTTGCCGCCGGAGCCTGTCTGACCGCAATGCTGCACAGCAGCGCGGCGGTCATCGGGATGGCGATGGGCCTGGCTTCCACCGGCGTGATGCCGCCGGAGCTGGGCATCGCCATCGTGCTTGGCGCAAATGTCGGCACCTGTGTCACCGCCGTAATTGCCGCAATCGGCGGCTCGCCTTCCGGGGTATTCGTCGCCTGGTCGCATGTGGCGCTCAACGTCGGCGGCGCACTGCTGTTCCTGCCCTTTATAGGGCCGCTGCAGAGCCTCGCCGCCTGGATCGGCGGCGGTCCCGCCGCACAGCTCGCCCATGCCCAGACGATCTTCAATGTGGCCTGCTCGCTTGGGGCATTGCCGCTATGCTACCTGCCGCTATGGTCCAGGCTGGAGCAGCGGCTCCAAACATAAAGCGCCTCATGGGGATCAGCTTCAGCTATGGCTTCAGGACGTATTCAATCGCTGTATTATTATACTTCAATCGGCCCCGCAGTACTAATGCAATCTCCATTCAGCCTATACAAAAAGATCTGCAGAACCGCTGTTATGGCGGTCCTGCAGATCTTTTTCATTTCATATGGGTTGCAGGGGCAATCTATTTCACCGTAACGGACACCGTTATGGTTTTATTGTTCAGCTTGCCCTTAATTGATGTCGTTCCTTTGCTTAATGCTGTAATGACGCCGTTAGCATTCACTTTAGCCACGGCTGGCTTAGAGCTTGTCCATACCACGTTTCCAGTAACAATTGCCGTTTTGCCGGTATCATACTCTGCCGTCACCACTACGCTCTGAGTTACTCCTGCTGCCAGAGCTAGTTTTTTCTCATTAACAAACAACTTCGTGAGTTTGGGAATGACGGTGATTTTGACAGTGGCGGCAATTCCTTGATAGGAGCCTGTCAGCGTTGTTGATCCTTCAGTAACAGCCTTGACGGATGTCCCTTTCACTGTAGCTACCGCCGGATTAGAGGACTCCCAATCCATTCCGCTGGAGAAATTCGCCGTTTTCCCGTTGGAGTAATATCCGGTTACTTTAATTGTTTTGGAGCCTTTGATGTTCATATCAAGTGTGCTTGGCTCCACAACCAGCTTCACAACCTTTTGCTCAATCGTTACCGGAATGCTGATGCTCTTGTTAGCATAAGTTCCTTTGAGAGTGGCATTGCCCTTGACCAATCCTTTAGCAGTCTTGCCGTTTGCCGTCTGCTTAATGATGGCGTTGGTTCCGCTAACTTCCCATTCAATCGTCTTGGAGACATCGAGCTCGTCGCCATTTTCCAGCACGGCCTGAATCTCAGGCAACGGCTTCTCTTCGCCGATGACCAGACCCAATGCACCTTCAGGTCCAATTAGAACAAGCACTTTATTCTGAACTGTTACTTTTTGTACAACGGTTTTGCCCCGCACAGCAGCAGCAGATGAAATTATGTTACCTTCTTTGATCTTACCAGTGATGGTTACAGTGCCCGCCTTGCCTGCTACAAGCTTGCCATCCTTAATTAAGGCGATCTCTTCATCGGCCGAGGTCCACTCGATCTCATCACTGAAATCCATCTTTGTGCCGTCAAGCTTCGTTCCGTTCACCTTTGGCAGGCTTACGGAATCCGCTGTGTAGATCTCCTGCTCGGCCTTATCGATGCTGAGTTCGGTGAGTGTCGGATATACAGTCAATTTGAACGATTTGCTGACTCCGAGGTTTTCCGCTTTGATGACCGTACTTCCAACCGCTTTGGCCGAAACGATCGCAGCCGCATTCTCCGCGGTCGAAGTGTCTTTAGTTACCGTTGCGGTCAGCTGATTGTCAGAGGTCCATACTGCGTTTGCAGATTCATTTCTAGTCGAATTCACAGCATTTCTCATTTCAGCCTTAACCTTCAAACTCTCTCCCATGAACAGGGACTGATCGCCTGAAGGGTCCAGCAGCAGCGCCTCGTAAGGCGAGCGCACATACACATCTAACGATTTGGAAACACCGAGGTAACTTGCTGTAATAACAGCCTTACCGGTGGCCAGCACTGTGATTTCCCCGGCTTTTACCGTTGCAACGCTCTCATTGGAGCTTGTCCATGTTGCCAGATCGGCAACATTTTTTTCGGGGCTGGTTTCAGTCGCCTTAGTTGCCGCTGTTAACTTAACCGCAGCGTCTCCAACCAGCATTTCAAGCTCCTGGAGGGCTACGTCCTTCTCTTTCAGCACGATTGCCGAATAAGGCAGCTGCACTACTGCTTTGAAGGTGGCGGTCAAGCCTTTATATTTAGCTGTAATTGTTGTCTTGCCTTCGCCAACCAGCGTGATCTTTCCGCCAGTAATAGTGATTACGCTTGTATTCGAGCTGCTCCAATCGGCATCGGTTGTCACATCTTTAACAGATGTTGCCGACTCTCCGCCAACGGCTTTTGCTTTAACGAGCAGCGTTTCCTCGCTGTCGCCCAATTTATAGTTTCCATCTGAGCTGCGCTCCAATGTTAATTCCTTAAAGGGATGGGTAACAGATACCTCAAGGGTAGCTATCGCATTATTGTATGTAGCCGTGATCATTGCCGAACCGGTGTTGACCGGCGTCAACAATCCGTTAATTACTTTGACTACATCGGTCTTGGAGGAGCTCCATACGGTTGCACCGGTAACATCTCTCTTGGAGGAAGAACCTTCTACGCTTGCATATACTTTGAGCTGCCTGGGCGTCTGCCCGACGGTCAGTTCCACTTTTGCCGAACTTTCGAAATCAATCGAGTTGATATCACCTGTAGCTGCAAAGACGTTTACCGGAAAAGCCACGGCAGCGAGCAATATCATAACTAGTAGCATCTTTGTCATTTTCCTGTACACAGTCATCTGTTCTCTCCTTAGGCATTAAGTTTATCGGTGGATATTTCCACACTCTTCCACTATATCGACAATTACACCCTCACTGTTTACCCTATTTCCTATTTATTTTCAGTTTCCACTGAATTCAGGACTTTTCGACTATAGAATCTCAAGGGCCGGGCTGATATAAACGACCATGCATAAAAAAAGAAGAAACGGCAAGCTTTCCTTTAAATAAAGGCAGCCATCGTTTCTTCTCTGTTCCTTTAACTAATCAACTACAAGAACGGACTCACGCCGTTCACTTTGGCTTACTCGGACCAGTTCGCCTCTGCACTCGTTGACGCCAGCTTCCGTAATCTTCACCTCACACAGCTGTCCCTGCAGCGAATCATCGCCGCTGAAGAAAACCTGCAGGTAATTGTCGCTGAAGCCGTGCTGTGTGCTGCGGCCCGGGGCCCCTTTGGCCGACCGTTCAGGAATAACAGACAATGTCTTGCCGACGAACCTGCGCGCATAGGCAAGCTGCATCTCCTCGGATAGGTCGATCAGTTCCTGTACGCGGACGTTCTTAATTTCCTCGTCAACCTGGTTCAGCATTCGTGCCGCCGGAGTGCCTGTGCGCTTCGAATACGGGAAGACATGCATCTCGGAGTAGTTCACGGCCTTCATGAAATCATAGCCGGCGCGGAACATTTCCTCGGTCTCGCCGGGGAATCCGACAATAACGTCGGTGGTGATCCCGACATCCGGCATCGCCTGGCGGATCAGCTCCATCTTGGCATAATACTCTTCGGTGGTGTATTTGCGGCGCATCGCTTTGAGCACCTCGTTATGTCCGGCTTGCAGCGGAATATGCAGATGACGGCACATCTTGGAGCTGCGGTTCAGCACCTCAAGCAATTTATCGTCAATCTGGCTGGCTTCAATCGAACTGATACGTACCCGCTCCAGCCCGTCCACCTTATCCAGCTCCCACAGCAAATCGGCGAGACGGTAATTCTCCAGATCGTCGCCATAACCTCCGGTATGAATTCCGGTAAGAACAAACTCCTTATAGCCGGCCTCCACCAGCTGATGCGCCTGGGCGACAATCGATTTCGGATCGCGGCTGCGCGACAGCCCGCGCGACCACGGAATGATACAGAAGGTGCAGAAGTTGTTGCAGCCATCCTGGATTTTCATAAACGCCCGCGTCCGGTCGGCAAAACCCGGCACATCCAGCTCTTCGAATTCACGCGTCTTCATAATGTTGCGGACAGCATTCACCGGCTGGCGGGACCCCTGGATATTTTTAACGTGAGTCATAATCTGTTCACGGTCCTGGTTGCCGATCACGAGATCGACCCCGGGAATATCAAGGATCTCGCCGGGTGAGGTCTGCGCATAGCAGCCCGTTACGGCAACGATAGCCTCCGGGTTGCGGCGCACGGCGCGGCGGATCATTTGGCGGCTTTTCTTGTCGCCGGTATTGGTTACCGTACAGGTGTTGATTAGATATACGTCGGCGGGCCCTTCGAAATCAACCTGCTCGTAACCTTCATTTTTGAATAGCTGCCAGATGGCTTCAGTGTCATAGAAATTCACTTTACAACCTAAAGTATAAAATGCTACGGATGGCATTGTTCAAGCTCCCCCCATTTCTCCGGATTCATACAGGATGCAGGCTGCAGCGACCATGCCGGCCGTCTCGCAGCGCAGAATACGCCGCCCAAGGCCTACCGGTACCGCTCCGGCCTCTTCGGCCGCATGGCATTCCTCCGGGCTGAAGCCGCCTTCAGGACCGACAACGATCATTACCCGGCCCGGCGATTCCGGCGCCAACGCAGACAACCATGGTGCGGCGGCGCTCCGCAGCTGCAGTCCTTCTTCCTTCTCATAACAAAAGTAAACGGCATCATAGTCGCGGAAGCTTTGCAGCAGCAGTTTCCAGCTCAAAGGCGCATGCACGGCCGGCACTATATTACGGTGTGCCTGCTCCGCTGCCTCCTTGCAAATCTTGCGCCAGCGTTCCAGCCTCTTATTCTCCTTGCGCTCGTCATACTGCACTATCGTGCGCTCTGAGAGGAACGGGGCAAAAGCCACCGCACCGATTTCGGTGCACTTCTGAATGACGGTTTCCAGCTTGTCTCCCTTCGGCAGACTCTGGGCCACCGTAATCTTGATCCGCGGCTCATGCGCCATCTCCAGAGATTCCAGTATGTCTACTATAATCTCGCCGATCTCAATCGAAGAGATCTCCGCCAACGCCTCGCGGGAAACGCCGTCGCTGACTATTAGCTTGTCTCCGGCTTTGCCGCGCATCACTTTGGCAATATGGCGGGCATCCTCGCCGTCAATGGTTACCTGTTCCGGGCCGAACTGCTCCGGTGCTACGAAATAACGCTGCATCTTCATCCTCATCCTATCCATTATTCAGCGTAAAAGCGGCGGCGATCCTGCTGTTCAGGTCTCCAGCCGCCGCTCTACTCACTTGTAAACCGTCTAAAAATTCACATTACATCATACAACGTTTGCCTGCCTGTGAACAGCCCCTGTTCAGGCTTTACCCTCCAAACAGATTGAAGAACAACCGGAAAAAGTCGTTCCCGATTTGCAGTGCCCAGCTGTTCAGCGGTTCGATCGTGTAGGCACGCAGGCCGGGGATAAAGATGATAAGCAAAAAGATAAAGACCGTCCACTGCTCATACTGCTGTAATTTTGCACGGATCGGGCGCGGTGCCACATCCTCTACGATCCGGTAGCCGTCCAGCGGAGGCAGCGGAATTAAGTTAAACAGGAATAGGAAGAAATTAAATTGAATGAACATGCCAAAGAACCAGTACACCGCCCGCAGCAGCTGTTCATTCGTAATGGACTCAATGGCGCCGCTGGCATGCAGGGCGGCATATACTAGAGTACCGAGAATACCGAGCAGCAGATTGCTGATCGGACCGGCTGCAGACACGATAACCCCCATCAGGCGGGGGCGTCTGAAGTTGTCGCGGTTCACCGGAACCGGACGTGCCCAGCCGAAGCCGGCAATGAGCAGCAGGATGATACCGAATAAATCGAAATGCACTGCGGGATTCAGCGTCATGCGGCCCAGCAGCCTTGCGGTTGGGTCACCAAATTTGTTGGCAAAATAGGCGTGGGCGAATTCATGCACGGTAAATGCAATCACCAGTGTAATCAGGAAAAACGGAAGTTGCTGCAGGGGTACTACTAAAATTTCATCCAAAAAATCCATTTCTACCTCTTTCCGGCTGTAAAGGCCACCCAATCTTCTTCACGGGATACTTCCTTAATCTCAAACCCGGACGACTCCAGCGCCTGCACCACGAGCCCTTCCTTATCTTTATAAATACCGGAGGTGATATAGAGGCCACCCGGCTGCAGGGCACGGTAGACATCATCGGTGAACAACACGATGATCTCTGCCAAAATATTGGCGACCACAACCTTCACCGGCAGTGTGACACCAAGACTGTCTTCAGCTTTTGGCTTCGCTGGAACAGCCTGCTGCGTGTCCGTATGGCCGGATCTTGCCGATGGCCACATATCTCCCGCCGCCGTATCTGCCGCGCCTTCGCCGCCGAGCAGTGACAGCAGGTCGCTTTCTTTTACCGTAATGGATTCCTGCAGCCGGTTCAGCGCCACATTCTCGCGGGCACTTTCCACAGCCACCGGATCCAGATCCAGCGCCAGCACAGACTTGGCACCTAACAGCACCGCGCCTACAGCAAGAATGCCGGAGCCCGTTCCAACGTCAATCACTTCCTCATCGCCGCTGATATGTTTCTCCAGTGCCCGCAGGCACAGTGCTGTCGTTGGATGCGTTCCGGTTCCAAATGCCATGCCGGGATCAAGCTCAATAATTTTTTCTTCCGGGCCGGCAGGGGTATATTCCTCCCAGGTGGGCTTAATCGTCAGCCGGTCCGATACGCGAAGCGGCTTGAAATACTGCTTCCAGGCATGCGCCCAATCATTTTCATCCACAGTTTTCCACGAAATCAGTGCTTTGCCGGGATCAATCCCGAACTCTCTCAGCTCTTCGATCCGTGGAGCCAGCTCTTCGATAATGGCATCCATCGGGACGGTTTCGGCATAATACCCTTTAATCACCGCTTCCCCTTCAGGGATATCATTCAGCGGCTCGTCGTATAATTCACCATAACGTGTATCCCGTACCTTATTCAGGGTTCCGGATTCCTCGATGGAAACACCGCCTGCCCCGGCCTCATACAGCAGATTGGAAATCATCTCCTGCGCCTCTTCTGTTGTATGTACTGTCAGTTCATGCCATAACATCTTTGTGGATCCTCCTAAAGGTTTTGTGAGCGCTGCTTAACAGTATACCATTTCTTCCCCGGGTAGCGCCAAACTGCGGATCAGCTTCCGGAAAGCTGACTTTTGCTGCGGCAAAAGCATTCCTGTGTATGATCGTCCACCATTCCGGAAGCTTGCATAAACGCGTAGCAAATGGTTGAGCCGACAAACTTCATGCCTTTTTTACGCAGCGCTTTGCTCATTTGGTCTGACTGGGAGGTTGTAATCGGCACTTCCGCTCTGCTCTTCCAGTTATTGATTACCGGCACACCCCCGGTAAAGCTCCAGAGATAGTCTGCAAAGCCGCCCTCCTCCTGGACGATCTGCAAATACACGGCCGCATTCCGGATGATCGCGTTAATCTTGAGGCGGTTGCGGATAATGCCCGGATCGCCCAGCAGTGCGGTTATTTTGACTTCATCATATTCCGCGATTTTCACCGGATCAAATTCGTCGAATACTTTGCGGAAATGCTCCCGCTTCTTCAAGACGGTGTACCAGCTTAGTCCGGCCTGCATCCCCTCCAGCATCAACAGCTCGAACAGCTTCCGGTCATCGTACAGCGGTTTGCCCCATTCTTCATCATGATAAGCAATATATAGTGGATCTTCATTCACCCAGTCACAGCGGATCTCGTTCACCTGTCTCCTTCTCTCCTTTTTATGTCCGAAGAACATTATTCATAGGCTGTTTCTATAATAAGTTGAACTTTAGATTTACCGAGCCGGCATAGAACGCAACTGCAGTGAATGTTTGGACTTCCGGCCGCTGTTGTCTCCCGATTTCTTGATTTATACCGCTATTGCGGTTGAAATCCGGAGACAAAGGCGATCGCTATCGCTCCTACAGTTCCAAAATTCCCCTCCGCTGCTTTTGCCTCTAGGTAGTTCTTCAGTTCAAATTATATAGCGTCTCTTTATATTCTAAGCGCCATTACCCTGTATACACAAATAAAAGAGGCCTCCGTTTCCCACAAGGGCCGGACAACCTCTTATATTAAAGGTTTCTCTTTCAATCTATTGTTTCCGCTTCATCACCCTGCCGGTTAAGGCAGCAGCTGCACCTGTATCATCTGATCCGGTTCAACTGTAATATAACGGCTGACATACATGGATGCTTTCGTCTGCTCAACCCCCTCATACCTCTTTATAGCCGTGTTGTCATCATCCCCGGAGTAATTGGCTATCAGCGTTTCGCCTGCAAAATAGGAGTTGTTCCGGGTCGTTTCGAACGAAACGATTCCGCCAAAGCCTGGGGTCTGGCTCCCGGTCTCCACATATAAATCCCCATCGAGAGTGTAGTATATCCATACTACCGGATAACCGCCTACCTGCGATGTTACCGATTGCCGCTTCCCGCTGATAGCTGTCAAACGGATGGGAGTCCGCTCCCCCTTATGATTGGTAATCTTGTATTTGCCTGTTAGAGTTACAGGGGTTTTCCCGTTCATTACGAGACCCGAAGGCCGTTCGAAGCGAATCGCTCCCTTATTCGGATCCCGTTCAGCTGTCGACCATAATTCACCCTGCAGGCTCATACCTTGTACTTCAAGAGTTAGCTTCTCATAAGGCAGATGAGCATAGGCTTCTCTGGTCCGGTAGCTGATCCGGATCTGGGTCGGAGTAACTACCATTTGTTCCAGGGTAATATCGTCGCTGCCAGTCTCCAGCGGCTTATTCAAAGCATATTTCGCTGTCCCTGTGTTCATCTGCTTCTTGCTCAGGTTCAGATCGAATGACCATTTCCCGTCCAGTCGCTCTTCTTCTTTCATATATTGCAGCCGATAGGCTGTGCTCTCATCCGAAACGTCGCTATGTCGATAGAATTGCTGGCTGATATATTCACCGTTATCACCCCTCCGCACTTGCAGGCTGCCAGTAAGTTCCTTTACGACAGCTCCATCCCGGTAAGCAACAACCTGCGGCTTGGCCCATGCTGCAGCCTCCTCTTGTTCAAAGGTAATCTCACTGTAGACCAGCAGCCTATTATCCTCCCGGGGAAACATCTGCACATGAAGCGCCTGCAGATCGTCCTGCGCAATATTGAAGCTCTGCGTTTCCCCTGTCGTATTGTCCACCTCCAGCTCCTGCTCCTGCCGGGTGAAGCTTTGCAGATCCCTTGCTATAAATTCTACCTTTGCCGTATCCCCCTCCGGTGTCCAGTTGCTCTCTACATAGCCGGTGTATCTGCCGCTGCCGGCATCCCACACCATATCTCTAAGAATCCCTTCGCTAAGGTTTCCCTGTTCATCCCTCAGAGAGATTCCTTTGAACTTCATGAATTCAGCCCGGTTATGTTCACCGGGGTTCAGGCTGTACAGAATCACCGTGCGGTTCTCATCCACAACCGCCGTATGCAAGGTCAGCGTGACCCCATCTCTTGTCACCGACTGTTCAAGCTCCTGGCCGAGGTGCTCGGAGAGTGCGGCTTGAATCCCGCTTTTGCCATGAAGCAGCCCGTTCCAGTCCACCTGAATCGCTGCATATACGGGAGCTGCAGCCAGAAGGGCTGCAAGAGAGAGCGCGACAACTGATTTCCGTAAGTTCCGTCCCTGGCGCTGGACCGATCTCCCCCGTGCCCGTTTGCTGTCCGAATCACCAGTATGTCCAGCTTGCTCCATCCGTTCCCACATGCTTGCAAAATCGGGATACTCCATTCCGTGATCATTATTTAAGCGCAGTTTCAGCGCATCTTCCACCGATTTCATACAAAACCTCCTCCCCTGCCTCTGCATGCTCTCCTGCTTCCTGCAGCATCTTTTTCATCATTTTCAATCCTTTATGCTGTCTGGATTTGGCCGTCCCGACCGGGATGGACAACGCCTCCGCTATTTCAGCCAGACTGAAATCATGCATATACCTTAACGTAAGCACCACGCGAATCTTCACAGGAAGCCTGGTCATGTAACTGCTCCATTCCAGCGCCGTTTCTTTTTCTTCAATTAAGAGCTCTACCGGAGTTTCGGCACGGCCTTTCAGCAGAAGCATATGCTCAGCTACCTTCTGCTGCAGACTGCGCCGGCGTTTCAAGTAATTCAGGCAGGTATTGACCGCAATTTTCATAATCCATGCCCGGGGATATTTAACATCCTCCCATTTGCTGCGGAATACGGTGATGAACACCTCCTGGCACAGGTCCTCGGCATCGGCGGCATCATGCACCATGTAGTAGCAGGTCCGGTACACATCCTTATTGTAGGTTTCAAATAACTCCCGATTGCTCTGCACATGTCCCCCTCCTTTCTTGTGTGATCTGTCTATTTAACAATCCGGCTCATCAAAAGGTTCATTTTCTGAGCATAAACGATAAAAGCTGTTAGCGACATCCTTTTACTGGAAAAATTGACCACAACAAAAAAACATGAACCCCGGAAGGTCCATGTTTGCTTAAAACTGTATTTACAAGCTTTGCGTCGCCAGCAGAAATTTCGCCTCCAGCTCCTCCGGCGGCAGCGGGCGGCTGTAATAATAGCCCTGCACCTTTCTGCAGCCGCACTCCACCACAATATCCAGCTGCTCTTTGGTTTCTATACCTTCGGCAATGACCTGCATATTCAGATGCCTTGCCATAGTAATGATGGTGGACACTATGGCCCGGTCATCGCTGCTTGCGACAATATCCTTGATGAAGGAACGGTCAATCTTCACTTTATGAATGGGATATAATTTCAAATAACTGAAGGAGCTGTAGCCTGTTCCAAAGTCGTCAAGGCTGATACGAATTCCGTTCCGGGTCAGATTGTTCAGAATTCCGGCAGATGCAGAAGCGTTCATCATCATACTTTCCGTAATCTCCAGTTCAAGATACTGCGGAGCAAGCCCGCTCTCCTCCAGAATCCCCATAATCTCCCCAAGCAAATTGTACTGGTGGAACTGCTGGGACGACAAATTCACCGCCACAGGAATCAGCGGGCCGCCTGCATCCTGCCATAGCCGCATTTGGCGGCAGGCTTCGCGCAGCACCCAGTTTCCGAGCTCAACAATCTGGCCTGTCTCCTCCGCATGCGAAATGAACAGGCCAGGCGGCAGGAGCCCTTTGTCCGGATGCTGCCACCTGATCAGCGCCTCTACTCCGATAATTTGATTGTTATCCGCCCGGATTTGCGGCTGGTAGTACAGAATAAACTCGCCGCGCTCCAGCGCTTTCCGTAAATCGTTTTCCATTTCAACCCGCTGGAGCAGCTGCTCATCCAGATCGTCCGAGAAAAACTGATAATCATTTTTACCGTTTTTCTTAACCTCGTACATGGCAGTGTCCGCATTCTTGAGAAGCTGTACCTCATCTTGACCATGGCAGGGAAAGAAGGCGATTCCGATGCTTACCGTAACGTAAAAATCCTGCTCTTTCAGACGATACGGCTGCTCAATCGCTGCAACCATCTGCTCCGCAATGGCTGTTACATTCATGTTCTTCCGGGAGAACCGGCACAACATCGCAAACTCATCTCCCCCAATCCGGGCCAACGTCACATTCTCATTCACAACACTATGCCGGATACGGCTGCTCATTTCCTGGAGGAACAGATCGCCGTACATATGCCCCAATGAGTCGTTGATGATTTTAAACCGGTCAAGATCCATAACCATAACAGCAAACGGCTCCATCGTTTCACTATGCGCTTCAATGGTTTGTGACAGCAGCTCATTGAACATTCTTCTGTTCGGCAGACCGGTTAACTCGTCGTGGAAAGCAAGGTAATGATTTTTCTCCTTGGCCCGCTTTTCTTCTGTCACATCTCTGGCAATTACATAGGTTCCGACCACCTGCCCGTCGACCATGACCGGAGCGTTAACCACACTGATCTCGACACGGTGCCCGTCCTGATGGATGATCGCTGTTTCATAGCTCAGTTCCTCTCCGGCAAAAGATCTTGAGAACAGCTTCTGCATCCGGTCCTGCTCCTCCACAGCCACAATCGAGAGAATGAACATCATGTTCTGATCCTTAAAGGCACTTGAGCTGATTCCCGTGATTCTTGAGGCTGCAGGATTAAATCCGATAATGCGCATATCCAGGTCAATGGAGATAATGCCGTCCTGGTTATTTTCATATAACGACCTGTACCATTTCTCAGTAACCAGTATCTCTGTGTCCTTGTTCGAGAACCGGCGGGAGATGAACATTCCGACAACTGATAACCACAGCGTGAACAAAGTCCCGCCTGCAATGACATAGGCAAGCCATTTCTGATCCAGGACAACACCAGTGATCCGTGCAGCATGATGCCGCGGCTCAAAGTGGACTGCCAGCATACCGGTGTAATGCATGCCAACAATCGCAGTTCCCATGATCAGACCGCTGCCCAGCTTCTTCCAATGATTGTCTTCTTCGCCATGATCAATAATATAGGAAAATAACCCGAGCGCTGCATAGGATGCAACAAAAGCTATCACGATGGACAGGACTACATATCCGGGAGTATAGGTAACCTTAATTTGCATCGCTGACATGCCGATATAATGTATCGCTGAAATTCCAAACGCGGAAAATACGCCCGCTCCAAGAAATTGAAGAATGCCCTGCTTGCAGCGGCTAATCACGACAAGGGCGATGAAAGAGGCAACGACAGAAACTCCTACTGACAACAATACAGTGTTCAGGTTGTAAGCAACCGGAAACGGCAGCGATATGGCCAGCATTCCGACAAAATGCGTTGACCAGATCCCCATGCCCATAATTACTGCACCGCACATCAGCCATAGCCAACGTTTCTTCCCTTTGGATCTGCCTACTGCCCCTGCCAGACTTAGAACCGTATATGAAGCTGCTACCGCAATTACATATGAAAATAATACAAGCACCCTATCATGAGTACCATAGATATGCTCCACTTAAGCCCCCCCTCTCTGTCTTCGATTTCTAAGAACTCCCCTTGAACTTCTCCCGATAGTGAATATTTTAAATTTGCACTATTTCACTATTATTATCGACATAAATAGACCTGAATCGACAGATCAGAGAGTGGTTTTTATAAAAAAAATTAACACTATGACAGAGCCTTCTCAAGCTCCTTGTTAAACGCCGTTTAGGGAGGTGTAATCCTATGAATGGAACCCTATAAAATGAAAGTTTCCCGCTCCCGGAATCCGTTCTGCGCCTCCATTTATTGTGCGTATACAAAAAAAAAGGGCCCCGCCAGCAGCTGGCGGGGTCAAGGTATGTAATAAGGGGGTATGTGTCTAATATACAGTCCCAAGCTTAAAACAGTATTAAGTCCTCCTAAAGTTTTACTTAAATCTTCAGAAGGTTAGTATCTGCTCCAGATTCTTCAGCACCGCCTGTCTATTCTGCAGCAGCTCCCGCAATCTTGCCTTCATTGCGCGCCCGCAACAGGGTATGACGGTTCATCCGGATGAAATGCGCTTCCTGCAGACTGCGGCGCAGCAGATCAGCATCCACACCAAGCTCTTCCAAGGTAGAGGGTCCATGTACAGTGTGCAACAGGCCGCGCAACATTTCCGGTGAAGGAAGTCCGCTGATTTCCTTAAGCACCTGAGCCCACTTTTCCTTGTCCGCCAAACCCTGCGTATCCGCCAGCTCATGGTACAGCGCGGAAATTTCCGCACAGGCCACACCTACCTTGGCGCCATGCAGCAGCTGTCTGCGTCCGGTGCGGATGTACTCCATCTCCCAATAATGGGACAGATGATGTTCTGCACCGGATGCCGAATGGGATTGCCCAAACAGCAGGATCGCCAGACCGGATTCAATCAGCGCTTCGGTCAGTACACGGATTCCCAGTTCGGTATGATTTCCGATCTCCTCTGCATGATTTACGCAAGCCAACAGCGCCTTTTCGGTAATGGCGGCAACTGCCGGAGCATACGGCTCGTCAGCCGTCAGGCGGCCGAATTTCCAGTCGAACAACGAGGTGTATTTGCCCAGCATATCGCCAAAGCCTGCCGCCACCATGGGAGCCGGCGCCTTGCGCAGCAGCTCTGTATCGGCGAAGATAGCGACTGGACCGGCCGCAGGAATCGTTATCTTGTTGCCTCGGATAATCAGCGGTGAGCCGTTCGAGGTGAAGCCGTCTACCGAAGGAGCCGTTGGGACCGACACAAAGGGAATGGCTGCTGTATAAGCCGCATAACGCGCCACATCATGCAGTGTGCCCGAGCCTGCCACGATGACGGAATCTGCTTTAACTTTTTGAATATCCAACAGCACCTGCACCACAGAGGCTTCATCTGCAATAACATCGCCCTGCGCATTGGGCACCACCAAGGTGGTGTGGACCGAAATCCCGTCTTCCCTGCACGCCAGCTCCAGACTTGCTCCCGCTACTTTCAGTGTATGTTCATCTGCCACAAGCACCGGCCGTTCCCAGCCCTGTGCGGCCACATAAGGAATGACCTGCTGCAGGGCACCCGGTTCTACATGAATAACCTGCGGAAGAGCAAAAGCTGCCCCTCCTTCTATTTCAGCTGCGGCTGCCTTTATATTATCCAGTATGCTGCTCATATCGATTTCCTCCTAAAAGTTTTGTTAGCAAAGCCTTCCTTATACATTTTATCAGATGTCCAATATACAGGAAGAAACGGACGTACCGCACTCTGATCGAGCGCGGTACCCGTTTCTTGTCATCACACGAGTATAGAGAGAACTAAAGCAGCTTCCAGGCGATATCGTTCAGGCGCAGTTCATTGCGGAAGGATCGTGTATTGGTATCTTTGTCGATGACTACACATTCGATGCCAACCATTTCGGCGAAATCAATCAGTTGCTCTGTAGTCACCACATACGAGAATCCGGTATGATGCGCGCCGCCGGCCAGAATCCAGGCTTCCACGCCTGCCTTCAGGCTTGGCTGCACTTTCCACAATACACGGGCAACCGGCAGGTTCGGCATAGCTTCGGTAGGCTCAACGCCTTCCACTTCGTTCACAAGCAGGCGGAAACGGTTACCCATGTCGATGATCGAGGCATTCAGCGCTGCACCGGAACGTCCGTTGAAGACCATGCGGGCCGGATCCTCTTTGCCGCCGATACCGAGCGGGTGCACTTCAAGCTTCGGCTTGTCGACAGCAATGGTCGGGCAGACCTCCAGCATGTGCGATCCAAGCACCAGCTCATTGGCCGGATCAAGGTGATACGTGTAATCTTCCATGAAGGAGGTGCCTTTGTTGCCGGCGATAATCTTCATCAGGCGGACAAGCGCCGCTGTCTTCCAGTCGCCTTCTCCGGCAAAGCCGTAGCCCTGCTCCATCAGGCGCTGTACAGCAAGACCCGGAAGCTGCTTCAGTCCATGCAGATCTTCAAAAGTAGTAATGAAAGCTGTATATCCGCCTTCTTCCAGGAAAGCTTTCATCCCCAGCTCAATACGGGCCTGGTAACGGATGGATTCACGCACAGGTCCATCCTGTTCTCCGCCTTGGGCAAAGTCATACGCCTTCGCGTATTCTGCCATCAAATCGTCGATCTGTGCTTCGGTAACGGCATCCACACGTTCCACGAGGTCGCCTACACCATAGCCGTCAACGGTCCAGCCCAGCTTGATTTGTGCTTCTACCTTATCACCTTCGGTTACAGCCACCGAGCGCATGTTGTCGCCGAATCTGGCAACCTTCAGCGTTTGGCTCTCATTGAAGGCAGCAGCGGTGTTCATCCAGCCGCCGATGCGGCCTCTAACTTCACTGTCTTCCCAGTAACCGACAACCACTTTGCGGGCAATGCCCATGCGTGCGCCAATAAATCCGTACTCGCGGTCGCCGTGTGCCGACTGGTTTGTGTTCATGAAATCCATGTCGATGGAATCCCATGGAATATCACGGTTAAATTGGGTTGCCAGGTGCAGCAACGGCTTGCGGAGCTGCGACAAACCGGCGATCCACATTTTGGCCGGGGAGAAGGTGTGCATCCAGGTGATGATCCCTCCGCAGTTCTCATCGCTGTTCGCAGCAATTGCCAGCTTGCGGATTTCGTCCGCTGTAGTCAGAACCGGTTTGAATACTATTTCAAAAGGAACCGCGTCGTCCGAGTTAAGGCCTGCGGTAATTTGGCGGGAGTGCTCCGCTACTTCCTCGATCGTTTCAGGGCCATACAAATGCTGACTTCCGGTTACGAACCAGAATTGATAAGGTTTAATGGATAACATGTAATTACCTCCTAATGTGTTGTGTACATAACTTCACTGAATGATTTATTACCAAACTGACTTCGAATGTATCAACATACTATTCCGTAACATCCTCTTTAATCGCCTTAAGATGCTTCATGACATTGTTCTCGCCGCGGCCGAAATAGTCATGCAGTCTGGAATATTCCTGATACAGCTTTTCGTAGACTGCTACGTTTTCCGGAATTGGAACATAGGATTCTTCGCGGATACGGGCCATTTTTTCTGCCGCTTCTACGATAGAATCGTAACCGCCTTTTTGAGCACCGGCTGCAACTGCTCCGAACATTGCCGCGCCGAGCGCAGGCGTCTGCTTGCTTGCTGCCACTTTAATTTCCCGGTTGGTAACGTCAGCGTATATCTGCATCAGCAGGCGGTTCTTTTGCGGAAGTCCGCCGCAGGCATACAGTACATCAACGGCTACACCGTTTCCGTGGAATGCATCCACGATCTTGCGTGTGCCGAAAGCTGTAGCTTCAAGCAGCGTGCGGTAAATTTCTTCCGGTTTGGTCAGCAGCGTGCAGCCAAGCAGCAGTCCGGTCAGGTTGGTATCCACAAGTACGGAGCGGTTGCCGTTCCACCAGTCCAGTGCGAGAAGTCCGGTTTGGCCCGGCTTGTAAGCCGCAGCCCGTGCTTCCAGCCAAGTATGGATGTTTACGCCTTCTTCCGCCGCAGCTTCTTTCGCATAGGCAGGGACCGCTTCTTCCACGTACCATTCAAAAATATCGCCAACAGCGGATTGTCCAGCCTCATACCCGTAATATCCCGGAATGATTCCGTCTTCCACCACACCACACATGCCTTCAACTTCTCGTTCGGTATCACCCAGCACCATATGGCAGATTGAGGTACCCATGGACATTACCAGTTTGCCCGGGGTAACTACACCTACAGCGGGTACAGCGGCATGCGCATCGACGTTGCCGACGGCCACGGCCGTACCTGCCACAAGGCCGATTTGCTGAGCCATTTCGGCAGTCAGTTCCCCGGCTTTCGTTCCCAGGGGAACGATATCCCCGCGCAGCTTCGTTTCGGTCAGGTTCTCGAGGCGCGGATCAAGCGCTTTGAAGAACTCCTTGTCCGGATATCCGTCCGCTTTATGCCAGATGGCCTTATAACCGGCCGTGCAGCTGTTGCGTACAATGTTGCCGGTCATTTGCGAGATCACCCAGTCGGTAGCTTCCAGGAACTGATCAGCCGCATCATAGATTTCAGGCGCTTCGTCCAGGATTTGCCAGACCTTGGCCATCATCCATTCGGAGGAGATTTTGCCGCCGTAGCGCGGAAGCCATTTCTCACCGCGTTCAGCAGCGATGCGGTTGATTTCATTCGCTTCATGCTGTGCGGCATGATGCTTCCACAGCTTCGTCCAGCTATGCGGGTTCTCCTGATATTCAGGAAGCAGGCAAAGCGGCTGTCCTTGTTCATTAACTGGAAGCATCGTACAAGCGGTAAAATCTATGCCAAGACCCACGACATCCGCAGGATCTATGCCGGACTCACGGATTACCTCTGGCACCGAACGCTTCAATACTTCAATGTAGTCTGCCGGATGCTGGAGCGCCCAGTCATATTCCAGTTTTTTGCCGGTTCCCGGCAGAATCTCGTCAATCACGTGATGCGGATAAGGCGTTACATGATCCGCGACTTCCGTTCCGTCGGCCAGATCTACCAGCACAGCGCGTCCGGATTGGGTTCCGTAGTCGACGCCGATTGCATATTTTTTACTCATGTACGAATTCTCCTTTATATATAGTAATTAGCTTTGGCCGTAATACGCATTTGCTCCATGCTTGCGCAGGAAGTGACGGTCGAGCAGCGTCTGGCTCATCGGCTGCACATTCGGGTTCAGCTGGAAGGTCTGTGTTGCCATCTTCGCAACTTCCTCAAGGACTACAGCGTTATGAACCGCATTATGCGGATCCTTCCCCCAGTTGAAGGGAGCATGGCAATGTACAAGCACACCCGGAATCATGTCCGGATTCAGATCCTTGAATGTCTCCACGATCACATTACCGGTCTCCAGCTCATACGCACCTTTGATTTCCTCGTCTGTCATCGGGCGGGTGCAGGGAACTTCACCGTAGTAATAATCGGCATGGGTGGTTCCGAGCGCCGGAATGCCTCTGCCTGCCTGTGCCCAGCCGGTTGCCCATGGTGAATGGGTATGGACAATGCCGCCGATGTTCGGAAATGCCTTGTATAGCACCAAATGAGTAGCTGTATCAGAAGAAGGACGGTAGCTGCCTTCAACAATATTGCCTTCCAGATCAAGCACAACCATGTCGTCCCGGCGCAGCTTGTCATACTCCACACCGCTCGGCTTAATAACCACCAGTCCCTTTTCCCGGTCAATGCCGCTGACATTCCCCCATGTAAACGTTACCAAATTGTAACGGGGTAGGTCAAGATTGGCTTCCAGTACCTCTTGTTTCAATTGCTCCAACATTCGTAATCCTCCCTATGGTCTTAGGTATGATCGTTCTTTTGCTTTGCCACCTCATTATACACTTGTACGTACAATTAATCTATAGTTTTTTAATAAAATGGAGAATAGGTACATACAAATAATAAACAGACTTCATCATCCTAGTGTCGGATGATAGAAGCCTGTCTACCCGCATCTCCCATTGTTTATTCTGACCTGGCCAGCAAATACAAAAAATAAGGTGTACTCAGCATAGTGATGATGATTCCGGTCGGTATATCTGTTCCGAAACTAACCGTGCGGGTAATTGTGTCCGCAATAAGTACCACCAGCGTCCCGGTCAGCGCCGAGGCCGGGAGGAGAAGCTTGTGGTTCGGGCCAACCAGCCTGCGCGCCAGATGGGGGCTAATCAGACCGACAAAGAAAAAATTGCCGCCCAGGGCCACACTTCCGGAGGAGAGCGCCACTGAAGCCAGAGTAAGTCCAAGAAATTCCGGTTTTACCGCAAGCCCTAAGCCCGTCGCTGTCTCATTGCCAAGATTGAGTGTATTTAGAACCCGCGACTTGTAAACCGCATAACCCACCAGCAGCACTGTCCATGGGGCCAACACCGAAATATATTTCCAGTCATCACCCCAGAGGCTGCCCGCCATCCAGCGCTGGGCAAATTCGAACTGAGTATGATCCAGCCGGAGTGTAATCATCAGAGACAGCGCTCCATAGCCGCTTGACATGGCTACCCCCGTAAGGATTAATCCAGTGGGGGATATCTCCCTGCCCCGGCGGTAAGACAGCAAGAAGATCAGCACCGCTGCAGTCATGCCTCCGATAAAAGCCAGCACCGGCAGCGCAATCGCCGAGGAAACACCTTTAACAGAGAAAATCGCGATATAGATGAGCACAAACAGCCCGGACCCGGAACTGATACCCAGCGTTCCCGGACTAGCCATGTCGTTCCTCAGCAAACTTTGCATGATAGACCCCGCAACGCCCATTCCTATGCCAACCAGTATACAAAGCACGATCCGCGGGAGCCTGAATTCGAAGACAATCAGATTCTGCTTGTCTGTTCCTTTCAGCAGTAGTACACGCAGCACCTCCATGGGAGACAGGTTCATTTGACCCGAATTCATTCCTATCACCACAATCAGAATGACCAGTACTACTAGTAGAAGGCATAAACCAATTCCCCGGGAAACGGTATAAGCACGCTGCTTCATCCTAATTCCCCCTTTTGCCGGCGTGACAGATAGAGGAAAACGGGAACGCCGATGATTGCAAAAATAATCCCTACAGGCGTTTCATTTGGGCGGTTAATGAGCCGGCCGAACAAATCAGCCCCCACCATGAAGGTCGCTCCGTAAAGCCCGGACAGCGGAATAATGTAACGGTAATCCACACCCGCCATATAGCGGACTACATGCGGGATAATCAGGCCCACGAAGCTGATGGGGCCGACGATCAAAACCGACAATCCGGTCAGCACCAGCACAATAAGTGTGGAAATACCCTTGATCCTCCCGGTTGGCAGCCCCAACCCGGACGCAACATCATCTCCCAGACTTAGCAGCGTAACCGAAGGGGCCAAAGCAATAGCAGCCAGCACGCCGACGGCAAACAGCGGCGAGATAATGCTTAGCTCTTTCCAGGTGGTACTGGCTGTCCCTCCGGCCGTCCAAAACGCAAGGGCCTGTCCGATGTTGTATTTAATGGCGACAAAGCTGCTTAACGCGGCAAACAGCATGGATACCGACATTCCCGCCAGTACAAGCCGCTGCGGGGTCATCCCCCTTTTGCTTAAAGAAGCGACTCCATAGGTCAGCCCGGTTGCTGCACCTGCCCCAAGACAGGCATATAGCATAGTCTGTGCATAAGTACGGTCCGGCAAAAAAGCCATGCAAAGCGCCATTGCCAGTCCCGCACCAGAGCTGATGCCCATCAGTCCCGAATCGGCCAGAGGATTTCTGGTAGTACCCTGCATAATCGCTCCTGTCATCGCCAGGCTGCAGCCGACGATAACATCCGCAATTGTGCGTGGAAACCGCAGGTTGTGAATGATCTGGTGCTCCGTTTTAGCGGGATCGAAATTAAAAATCGCCGCCCAAGCTGTATGCAGCTGCATATCAGCAGATCCGAAGGAAATGGAAGCAGCCACAACCAGCACGAGCGCCAAGAATCCTGCGGCCATCAGCAGTGAAAAGGGTATTCCCCTTTTTTCCCCATATGTATCTGTACCCACATCTTTCATCATACCCTTCGTCCTTCATCAGTAATTTGCTATCTCTCACAGCTTCAAAGTTAAGAGCCCACCGGCCGAAGCCTGTGGGCCAAGCTGTTATGACTGCGGAGAATCCAGCAGTGCATTTACAATAAAGTTAACCTGCGCCTTAGCGGAATAAATGTCGGTATAATAGCTTAAGCCGAATTCCATCTCGATCAGATGATGGTTCTGGATAGCCGGCAGAGAGCTCCATACCTGATTTTGGCTCAAATCATCCATGCCATCATAGGTATTGCGAATGATATAATCCCCTGCATATTCGGGAAGCACCTCGAGGGATACTGATTCAGAATAAGTGTTCTTATCGATAATTCCCGTTTGCACACCTTTTGGCGCTTTCAGTGAGAGCACATCGTAGACAATTCTGCCCGCTCCGAACAACTTGCCCATGACTGTCATGGAATCATTACCGCCTTCAAATACAGAAATCGTTTTATCACCAAAGCCGGCATCAAGCAGCTTCTGGGCAGATTCTTTTACATTCTTATCATAATCCGCAAGCACCTGCTCGGCTTCCTTCTCTTTATTGAGTGCTTGTCCGATCAGCCTTACTCTTTCTTCCTGGGTAATCTCCCCGTAAGGCACATAGATAGCCGGAGCGATTTTGGACATCTCTTTGGCCTGCTCCTCACCAGCCGTGATAATCAGATCAGGGTCCAGCTTCATGACGGCTTCCATGTCCCACTCAGCCCAGTGCCCCAGATCGGTGCTTTCCTTGACCTCTTCCTTAAAAGCCGCACCATCATACGCCTCTGAAATCCCAACGGGCTGCACACCCAGAGCAATCACATCACCCATCAAGTATTGGACCAGCACACGCCGCGGATTCGCAGGCACTTCTACATCACCAAGTACAGTGGTTATTGTCCGTGTTCCGGTGTCTGCCACATCCTCAGGTGCAGAAGTAGCAGCTCCGCCGCTTCCGGCCCCCTCCTGTGCGTTCCCTCCAGTTCCTGTATTTCCTGTAGCATTTGTACCACCTGAGCAGGCGCTAAGCAGCAAGGCCATACACAGCATCGCTGTGGCGGCCATTGTTTTTTTCTTTTGTCTCATCTGAAAATGATCCCCTTCCACTCGTTGATTATGATAATCATTATCAATATAAGACCAAAACTCATCCATTTGAATGGCATATCCTTGCTCTGGGGATGGCATATCTTCATTTACGGCTGTCTGAAGTCCTTCTGATCTATATTTGGAGGGCGAGATACCCATATGCTTTTTGAAGCTGCGGCTGAGCGTATAACCATCCGGATAACCCACACTTTCGGCAATCCCCTGCAGATTCGCTTCTGTTTTGAGCAGCAGCTGCGACGCTTTCTCTACCCTCACACGTGTTAAGAACCGCATGGGACTCTCACCCACCTTATTCTTAAACAGCTTGGATAAATGCCCCTGGCTGCACCCGAGAGCTTGAGCAGTGCTTTTCAGTGTGACTGAGTGTCTGTATTGTTCAAGGATATAACGTTTGGCCTGCTCAGCCAGATCCGTCTTGGCCGCGGTATGCTCCGTAAGCTGCAGATGCTTCAGCAGTTCATAAACGAACCTGTAGAGCAGCGACTTTACGTACAAGCGCCCCAGTCCTTCATTGGACTTCCATACGGTTTCCATCTCCCGGGCCGTGTTGAACAGCATCAGTTTGTGGGTGGCCTGCACCCCATACTGCCGCTGAAAGGGGTTGCTGCGCTCCATAATTTGCCGGATATCGTTCCTCCCGGGCACAGGAATCACGGCTTTGTATAGTATCAGATAGTATTCGAAACTCGCTCCGCTTTCCACCACGATGTCTAACCGCATGCCCTTGCCTCCATGAAGAGCATAAGAACCGCTGAGCGCAAGGAACGTTCCTCCAAGACAAACCCTCGCTTCTCCTTCAATGACATAGATAAAAGCGCTGGCTGGCAGGCGGTAAGAATGCAGTTCTTCCCCTGCCTCTATTCTCACCCGGCGAACATCCATCACTTTGACGGACGCATGGTTCCACACCAGCAGATGTTCATTCCATTCCATTGATTCCGGCACTTCCTTTGATATAGCATTTTAAACCATTATAGTGATAACCATTCTCAACAACAACCCGCACACATACATTCATTAAATTCCAGATAAACTTAAATACGAAAAAAGCCCGCACCCTGTGCGGACTTCCGTTACTGTTATTCAACTGCGGTCTAACTGTTCCAGCCGTTTCGTTGAACTTCGCAGAACCAGCTCCGGCTTATAAATCCTGTCCTTCGGCGGCTCCGCACTTTTATGCTCAATCATGTCAATCAGCATGTTAGCTGCCTCTATACCCATTAGCTCTTTCGGATGTTTAAGGGTGGTCAGCTTCACTTCTGTCGCCGTCGCCAGCGTTGAATCGTCGAAGCCGATAATCGACAGATCGTCGGGCACGCTTAATCCCGTCTGGCGCGCGGCCTCCAGCAGCAGCACTGCCAGCTCGTCATTGTAGCAGACGAAGGCTGTAGGCCGCTGGCGTCCCTGCAGCATTTTTAATGCCGCTTCATAAGGCACACTATGCTTCTGTTCACTCGTATAATGGGTCACGGTATCCGCTCCCAGGGGAAGGCGGTGTTTGTGCAGCGCCCGTGTAAACCCCTTTAACCGGTTGGCTCCCTGGAGATCGTCTGTCTTGAAAAACCCGGCAATCTCCCGGTGGCCCAGCTCAATCAGATGCTCCGCAGCCATAAATCCCCCTGCTTCGTCATCCAGCTTCAGACAGGGACAATGCAGCTCGGGATACCGCTCATTGATCATAATGAACGGAATACGGTGGATTTCAAGCGCCAGAAACAGCGGCAGATTAGGATTGCCCTGTGCGCTTTTGGTCGGCTCAATAATCAGTCCCTTGAACGGCTGGCCCAACAGCATCTCCAGGTTCTCCCGCTCCTTATTCTTGTCATTGTCGGTGCTCGACAACATCATGCTGTATCCGCTGCCGCGAAGCTGCGCTTCTGCGCCGCGTACAAGATGAGGAAAGATATAATCGGAAATATGTGTCGTCATCATGCCAATCATGCTGCTGGTCTGCAGCGGCCGCGTTTCCTGCCGGGCAACAAAGGTTCCCTTCCCTTGCAGGCGGTACAGCCAGCCTTCCTTCTCCAGTTGGCCAAGCGCTTGGCGAACCGTCTGTCGGCTCATCCCGAATTGTACGGCAATTTCATTCTCGGATGGGATCTGGTCATCCGGCTTCAGCCGCCCGGACTCCATCCAGGACAGCAGTTCACCCTTTAGCTGCATATATTTCGGTATCGGTTTATCCGTCATGGTACACCTCAGGCTACTTATATAGAGTAATACAAGTCATTATAACATAAGCCACTTGTATGTACATGTTAAGTCTTTACTTTTTTGAATCTTCATCCTCCCTTTTATCCATTTGATTTAACAAGCGGATTCCGGCATCCTGCCGGTTCGCGCAAAAATGCCCCACACTGGTGGGGCATCCCGATGTAGCAGCTTTGGCCATTCCTTCCGCTTCATTTAATACGCTTCGTACTGTACCCCTGTCAGCTATTCCTTCTTCATAATTTCGTGCAGCTGACGTTTATCGGCTTCCTGTGACCGCTCAAGCGCCTCCAGATCATCCTGATCCGCTTCCGCCGCCGAGAACTCCACATCTTCCAATTTCGCTTCGTAGAGCATCTTCTGCTTGTCTGTTTTAGAGAAGATCTTTGAGTTTTCTCTATCCATCGGTTGTCCATCCTCCTGATTTGTATTGATGTGTCAAAACTTAGACCATTCCGCCGGCCTCTTCAATTATGGTCAATGCCTGGTTATAGGAATTCTGGTCCACGATAACTGTCAGCAAAATATTCCGGCCTGTCGGTCCGCCGTCACCGCCGTGGCTCATGCCGCTGCCGCTTGTATGCGCTGCAGACAAAATACCTGTGTGCGGGCTGACAGAGGTCATGGAATCCATACTTGCCAGATTGCCGGTCACCGGATTCACGCTTGCCTGCAGCCCGTTTCCGCCAAATCTGCTGAAACGGTCAATGGACAGCTCGCTGACGCGCAGCGCCTGAAGCTTGCGGGAGACGCCCTCGGCTTCCTCGGGAGCCTTGAAGTAGGCTAATATAGATCTCTCCGACATTATATCCCTGCTCTCGCCTTTAATTTATATCACTGGATGCTTGGTTAGGTTGTCTCAGGCAAGCCTATTTTATGCTTCTGCTGCTATTTATTCTACTATCCGGCTGGAATTTAAATGCGGGTCCAACTTCACCGTAATATGGTACAAAAGTGCTATATTCTATTTCGGATTAAACCTGTAGAATAAATGTAATTTTCATTTATATTCCATTTTTTAGAAGGAGGACAGCAATCACTCGGCAGTTAAATTCATGTTTGGGAGGATGAAGCTATTTTGAAACAACCATTAAAGCATTCTATTCAAAGATTTGGTATTGGCGCAGCAAGTTTCAGCTTGGCCGCTTCTCTATTGTTTCCTGTTTCCGCCTTTGCGAACTCATCCCTTGAGTCATCCTCAGGGCTATCTGCCCAAACAACCCTAGAACAGGCCCAGAAGGTGATCCCGCAAAATTATGCGGGAGTAAATACCGGATCAGCTCCTGTTACAGTGATTGTTGAACTGACCCATAAGCCGGTCAATGTATACGAGAGTGAAGCCAAAACCTCGGCTGCGCGTTCCTCCACCTCTCAACGAAGCAAAATCCTTACCGAACACAACTCTTTCAAAACGGCAGCAAGACAGCTCGGAGCTGCTATTGAAAATGAATACAGCGACATATTTAACGGTTATTCAGTGACTTTGCCGGGTAATCAGGTCGACAAACTGCTCAAGCTGCCTGGAGTGGCGGCTATCTATCCGAATGATGAAGTCCACGCGCTTGCAGACAGCACTGACACTGCCACTCTTCCGGCAACTCGCAGCTACTCTGATACCGGAGAACTGATTGGAGCAGACAAGCTTCATGAGCAGGGTTACACCGGCAAAGGCGTTCAGGTTGCCGTTGTTGATACCGGTATTGATTATAAGCACCCGCTCCTGAAGGATAATTATAAGGGCGGCTATGATGCGGTGGATAAGGATAACGATCCATACGAAACAGAGCCTGACCCCACCAAACCGCCCAAGGGCACCAGCTCTTATGATACCTCCCATGGCACACATGTATCGGGCACCATTCTCGATATAGCGCCTGAAGCGGATTTATATGTGTATCGTGTGCTTGGTCCATATGGCAGCGGCACAACAGCAGATGTCATCGCCGGCATCGAACGCGCCGTTCAGGACGGTGCGGATGTCATCAACCTTTCACTGGGCTCAAGCATGAACCAAAGTTATTCTGCCGATTCGATTGCGATTGACAATGCCGTGAAATCCGGTGTAGATGTCATTATTGCTGCCGGTAACGCCGGTCCGGACGAATCGACGCTCGGCTCCCCTGGCGGCGCACAACTGGCGCTTACGGTCGGCGCCTCCACTATTCCGGTCACCATTCCTTTTTTTGATATTGGTAATCTCAAAGATATCCCTGGACTGATTTCCACATACTCCCCGGAATTGACTGAAGACATCTCGGACTTGACGATCGTTTATGCCGGCCTGGGCACTGAGGCTGACTTCGCAAATGTCGATGTTACCGGCAAGGCAGTACTAGTGGACCGCGGACAGATCAACTTCGGCGCGAAATCGCTGAATGCCAAAGCTGCCGGTGCCAAGGTTCTATTGATTGCCAACAATACCACCGGTGAATTGAACGCCACTTTAGGAGCACCCGGAGACTATATTCCTACTTTCGGCATCAATCAGGAGAATGGCAAAAAGATCAAGGATGAGCTGAACGCGAGCAGAAATTCAATCAGCTATGTTCCCGTAGCGGAAAAGAATCAGCTGGCCGATTTCAGCTCTACCGGCCCCGGACTGCCAGACTATTTGCTGAAGCCGGATGTAGTTGCTCCCGGTGTAAGCATTAATTCCACCGTACCTATTTGGGAGAGCACGGACGAGACGTATGATAACGCCTTCGGTCTGAAGCAAGGAACAAGTATGGCAACTCCGCATGTGGTCGGAGCTGTTGCCCTGTTATTGGGCAAATACCCGGATCTTGCACCGGACCAGATCAAATCACTGCTGATGAATAATGCTGATCCTATATTCGCCCGGGGCGGCAGCTCTTATTCCCTCTATCAGCAAGGAGCAGGTTTAATCAATCTGGTGAAATCAGTTAATGCAGGCTCTATCGCCAAGGTAGGAGAGATTTTTTACAGCGGCCTTCCAGGCTCTGCCGAAATTCCATACTATGCGGGTTCCCTGTCCTTCGGCCTGCAGCCGAAGGGTGCAAGCGTGACGAAAGCCGTCTATGTAGAAAACTTCAAGGACAGCGGAAAGAGCTATAGTCTTTCTCTTGAATGGCTGACCAGCAAGCCTAGTGACATCTCGGTGTCCACAGCACCTAATGTCATTACCTCCGGAAGCGGAGACAGCAGTTATATTCCCGTTGTGCTGGGCGTTTCCGCAACAGCACAGGACGGAGCCTATGAAGGCATTCTGAAGCTTACCTCCGGAACCGAGGTTCTGCGTCTCCCGCTCAACG
Organism: Paenibacillus sp. FSL H3-0321; assembly: GCF_038002865.1. Classification (NCBI taxonomy): domain Bacteria; kingdom Bacillati; phylum Bacillota; class Bacilli; order Caryophanales; family Paenibacillaceae; genus Paenibacillus; species Paenibacillus sp. FSL H3-0321. The sequence goes on from NZ_JBBODH010000001.1 coordinate 2,438,293, forward strand.
TTCTGGTAGGCGACAAATTTAATCTGGATCCAGTAAACCAGCTCAGCCTGGATGATGCCGAAATTTCACCAAATGGAGACGGACTGTTCGATAAGACAGGCTTCTACTTCTCGGTGAACAAAGATCTGCCGAATATCCGGTTTGCCGTAACGGCCCAAGATGCACCGGCTACGGTAATCGGTGATGTGTATTCCGCCCAAGGGACCATCTACCGGGGAGCGCACGAATTCCTGGATTGGGGCGGAACGGTAACAGATCCTGCAACCTCTAAAGTAAGTGTGCTGCCGGATGGGCACTACAATATCACGCCTGTTCTGCAAGGCAACATTTGGCTTACCGATCAAGCCATTCCATTCACAATAGATACTGAGAAGCCGCTCTCTTCCGGATATGCAGTTGAGGAATACGAGCAGGAGTCGCCTGATGATGCACGAGTGGCCAATATTAGTGCAACCATTGACTCCGACCTTTTGGCCGATCTGATTTCCACCTCCAGACCTGTGTCTTCTCTCTTCAGCGTGTATGCACTTGCCGAAGATGAAAACGGAGAAGTAGCAGCATACCCAGGAGCTATCGCCCCTGACGGTTATTTCGAAATTGATGTGCCAGTCAGTGAAGGCGTTAATGATTACATTGTTTATGTGACCGATGCCCTGGGCAATGGTGCTGCCGAAGAGGATTACAGCCAGCATCTGGTATACAACACCAATGGCGGTGTTCTTGTTGCTCCTAAACTCTCTGCACAGACCATCGAAACTGGTCAAACGGTTACGGTAGATGTGTATTTCTCGGCAACGGATGCGGTCTATGGTGTGAACGGCGCCGGAGTCAACATCGTCTACGATGAAAAGCTTGCTGCACCGCTAATTACACCGAGCGTACAGCTCGCTACGTACCAGGAGCAAAAGTTCCCGGGGGTTCCATTATTACAAACGGATACGACTACCCCGTCTGCCGACGGACTGAAGTTGACATCTTATGCAGTTCAATTAGAGGGAGGAGCATATAGTGGTACCGGCTCATTGGTACAGTTCACCTTCACTCCTAAGACTGCAGGGATCTATTCCTTTGAGCTGAATGATTTGCTCACCTGGAATGAGAAGAAACAGGATAACGTTCCGTCAAGCTATTCTACAGTGACGGTGACCGTTAACGATCCGGTTAAACCAACCGATCCGGAAACACCGACTAACCCGGAGACACCAACAAATCCAACAAATCCAACGAATCCCGAAACACCAACCAATCCGGGCTCACCAGCTAATCCTGGCTCACCTGCCTCCACACCGGCTCCGGTTGCCGGCACATCGCTTAAGTCCGGGCAGTTGGTAGAAAAGGCTGATCCTGCTGGCGGCAAGCCGACGGCTGTGCTTAGCATTTCCGAGGCGGCTTTGACTGCCGCCCTGCAAAACGCATCAAAAACAGCGGTTTCGCTTGATCTCGGCGATGTGGATTTTGCGAAATATGGTCAAGTGAGCTTTACCCTTACCGCAGTTCAGGCTGAGAAGCTTAAGTCTTCAGCCAAAGCGCTAAGTCTCACAGGTACTGGATTTACGCTGCTCGTTCCGGCAGCTACACTTCCCGACTTCATTTCCGGCAGCGGGCTTACTCTGAGCCTTGGTCTTGCCGAAGGTGCCGATACGGGTACCCTGGCAGGAAGCACCACAGCCATTGACCTGAGCTCTGCTACTCTGATTCTCAAAAATGGCTGGACTACCGGAAAACCGGTCATTCTACAGCTTGCCCTCAATAAAGACGGCCTGAAGGATGTCCGCAAGACAGCGGTCTATCAGCAAAACGCTGACGGAAAATGGGCTTATCTGCAGGCAGGCACACTTCCTAAAGAAGGGGTGCTGCAATTTACCATTACCGGTGATGGTACCTACAGCGCTGCCGTACGCAATACAAGCTTCAAAGATATCGGCGCACACTGGGCCAAGGAAGATATTGAAATTCTGGCCGCTCACGGTATCGTAGCCGGCAAAGGCACTGATGGCAGTTTCAAGCCATCCGATACCTTGAGCCGGGCCGAACTGTTGACACTCTTCGACCGCTTGCTCGGCAAGGGAGATACCTGGTCGTCCCGCAGCAAGGAGAGCGGATCTCGTGAGGTATTGACTCGTGAAGAAGCTGCAATCATCGTTGCGGAAGCTGTAGGTGCAGACAGTACTTCCAGCACTGCCTTAACCTTCAAGGACACAGGCAAGATCTCAGGCGCCGCCAAGGGTGCAATCTCCTTCGCGGTAGACAAGGGCTACCTGAAAGGAGTGGGGGCCAACACCTTCAATCCTGGAGGCACCCTGACCCGTGCGCAAGCAGCATCCATTCTGCAACGCGTGCTTGAGGATCTGCGCTCTTAAGATCACCATTCACTAAAAAATCACAAAAACGGCTGCACCATCCTGAAACTTAAGGGGGTGCAGCCGTTTTTGTGTGTCAAGTGAAGTCTCAAGCACTTCATCCATTACAATAAAATAGCCCCCTAGCCTCCGCACAGCGGAAACAGGGGGCTATTAAGGTTATCATAGGTGAATAAATCAGTCCCCGCGGAATGCACGTTTCACACGGTCAAAGAAGGATTGCTCCTGCTCATGTGTGTTCTCTCCATTGTAAGAAGCGAACTGGCGGAGCAGATCCTTCTGCTCTTCACTTAGCTTACTTGGAGTGACTACGATGACACGGACATGCTGGTCTCCTGTTCCGTTGCCGCGCAGGCGTGGCACGCCTTTGCCCTTCAGACGGAAGAAGGTGCCGGTCTGTGTTCCGGCAGGAATCTTAAGCTTTACTTTTTCCGTCAAAGTAGGAATCTCGATCTCGTCGCCAAGCGCTGCCTGAGCGAACGTAAGCGGAACCTCGCACATGATGTCATCATTCTCACGCACGAAGAAATCATGGGTCTTCACGCGGATGACAATGTACAAATCGCCGGCAGGGCCGCCGCGTGTGCCGCCTTCGCCTTCTCCGGTCATGCGCAATTGTGCGCCGTCATCGACACCGGCCGGAATGCGCACATGAATCTTACGCTGCTTCTTGACCTTGCCTTGACCTCCGCAAGTCGTACATTTTTCCTTGATGATCTTGCCTGTACCGCTGCAATGGGAGCAGGGACGGCGGTTGCGCATTTGTCCCAGCGGTGTATTCTGCACGAATTCCTGCTGGCCGCTGCCGTGGCATACGGAACAGGTCTCCGGTTTGGTGCCGGGTTTAGCCCCGGAGCCGAAGCAGGTATCACAGGACTCCGTGCGTGGAATGGTAATGTCGGTTTCTTTACCGAATACCGCTTCCTTGAATTCAATGGTCATCGTGTATTGCAAATCGCCGCCGCGCTGCGGAGCATTCGGATCACGCCGTCCGCCTCCGCCGCCGAAGAACATATCAAAGATGTCGCCGAGTCCGCCGAAATCTCCACCTCCGCCGAAGCCGCCGCCCATTCCCTGGTTAGGATCAATATGACCATACTGGTCATAACGCGCCCGTTGCTGGCCGTCGCTCAGCACGTCATAGGCTTCCTTCACTTCCTTGAATTTCGCCTCGGCGTCACTGGCTTTGTTAACGTCCGGATGATACTGACGCGCCATCTTGCGGTACGCTTTTTTCACTTCTTCGTCTGAAGCATCTCTACCGAGGCCCAGAACCTCATAATAATCGCGTTTGTCTGCCACTGCTTTCACCTCCGTACATCAATTTCCATAATCCCTGTAACATGTTAAAAGGAAAGCCAAAACACGGGATGCCCCGGTTTTGACCTTCCCTTCTTACAGAAATACATTTATCGTTTAAGGTTACCCTTGATTCTTCTCGTCGTCAACAACCTCGTAATCGGCATCAACAACATTGTCTTTCTTCGCACCCTCTGGAGCACCTTCAGCACCCTGTTCAGCTTGTGCAGCCTGCTCATACAACTTCACGGACAGCTGCTGTACGATCTCTGTCAGCGCTTCTGTAGCTGCATTGATTTCTTCCAGGTTGTCAGTTTCCAGTGCCGCTTTGAGCTTATCCTTGGCTTCGTTTGCTTTCTCAACTTCGGAAGCATCCACTTTGTCGCCGAGGTCTTTGATCACTTTATCTGTGGAATACACGAGCTGGTCAGCGGAGTTCTTGGCTTCCACCAGTTCTTTACGCTTACGGTCTTCCTCAGCGTGCAGTTCGGCATCCTTCATCATTTGTTCAACTTCCGCGTCGCTCAGGCCGCTGGAGGAAGTGATCGTGATCTTCTGGCTCTTGTTCGTGCCTTTATCTGTTGCGGATACATTTACGATACCGTTGGCGTCAATATCGAAGGTTACTTCGATTTGCGGTACGCCGCGCGGTGCCGGTGGAATCTCGTTCAGCATAAAGCGGCCCAGCGTCTTGTTGCCGTTCGCCATTTGGCGTTCGCCTTGCAGGACGTGAATTTCTACGCTCGGCTGGTTATCAGCAAAGGTCGAGAACACTTGCGATTTACTTGTAGGAATCGTAGTGTTGCGCTCGATCATCTTCGTGAACACGCCGCCCGCAGTTTCAATACCGAGGGACAGTGGAGTTACGTCGAGCAGTACAACGTCTTTCACATCACCGGTCAATACGCCAGCTTGAACAGCAGCACCGAGGGCTACTACTTCATCCGGGTTAACGCCTTTGTGCGGGTCTTTGCCGGTAAGCTTCTTGATGGCATCCTGTACAGCAGGAATACGTGTGGAACCGCCGACCAATACGATACGGTTAAGATCAGCCGGAGTCATGCCAGCATCGTTCAGCGCTTGGCGGGTAGGTCCCAGTGTACGTTCTACCAGGCTGGCAGTCAGCTCATCGAATTTAGCACGGGTCAGGTTGATCTCCAAGTGCTGAGGAACTCCGTCAACGACAGTGATGAACGGAAGTGATACTGTAGTTGTCAGTACGCCGGAAAGCTCTTTTTTCGCTTTTTCCGCAGCATCCTTCAGACGTTGTACAGCAGCTTTGTCCTTGCTCAGGTCAATCCCTTGCTCTTTCTTGAATTCTGCTACGAGGTAATCCATAACCAACTGGTCGAAATCGTCACCGCCGAGACGGTTGTCACCGCTGGTTGCTTTTACTTCGAAGAAGCCATCGCCCAGCTCAAGGATCGATACGTCGAACGTGCCGCCGCCAAGGTCATAGACGAGGATCGTTTGGTCTTCGGATTTCTCCAGACCGTAAGCAAGCGCCGCTGCTGTCGGCTCGTTGACGATACGCAGCACTTCCAGACCGGCGATCTTGCCCGCATCCTTCGTAGCTTGACGCTGACTGTCATTAAAGTATGCAGGAACTGTAATAACCGCTTGGGTTACTGTCTGGCCCAGATATGCTTCTGCATCGGATTTCAGCTTCTGAAGAATCATGGCCGAAATCTCTTGTGCGGAGTAATCTTTGCCGTCAATGCTTTCTTTGTGGCTCGTACCCATGTGGCGTTTAATCGAAGCAATTGTACGGTCAGGGTTCGTAATAGCCTGGCGTTTCGCTGTTTCGCCGACGATGCGCTCGCCGTCTTTCTTGAAGCCTACAACCGAAGGGGTTGTACGCGCGCCTTCCGGATTCGGGATAACGACGGCTTCGCCGCCTTCCATAACGGCAACGCAAGAGTTGGTGGTTCCAAGGTCAATACCGATAACTTTACTCACTGTAATGTGCCTCCTCAAAAATGATATGGAGCCCTAGCTCCTATAATAGTTAGTTATTTATGATGATCATGCAGCAGGGTGATACCCGGCTATATAGACAGGACTACATGCTGACTTTGACCATGGCGGGACGAAGAACTCTATCTTTCAGGAGATAGCCCTTCTGGACCTCCTCCGTCACGATACCTTCCTCGTACTCGTCGCTCTCCACCTGCATAATGGCCTGATGATATTCAGGGTTAAAAGGCTGTCCTACTGTTTCCATGGCTGTAAGTCCTTCGGACTTCAATACCCCTTCAAGCTGGCGGAAAATCATGTTCACACCTTTGCCGAAGGCCTCGGATTCTGTACTTGCCGAAGCCGTGGCGAGTGCACGCTCGAAATTATCCAGTACAGGAAGCAGTTCACCGACCAGCTTGGAAGTGGCGTATTGCGCCAGCTCTTCCTTCTCCTTCTGCGTACGGCGGCGGAAGTTGTCAAAATCGGCTTGCACACGCAGCGCGCGCCCTTGATACTCCTCAGCCAGATCCTGCAGGCGCTTAGCAGCTTCACCGCTGCCCGAAGCCTCCCCGCTGGTCTCTTCCCCCGTAAACGAACCGGTTTCCTGTGCTGCTTCTGCTTCATCGGCTGCCTGGTTCTCATTTATAGCCTGATCTTTAATTTCATTTGAATCTTGCACTTGATCCTCTTTCAAGTTGTCTTCACCTCCTTAAAATCAGTCACGTTAATCTTTAACACTCTGTTCACTTATACCAGTGTGCCAGCATCGCTGTCAAATCCCGGGACAGAATCCCCAGTATGCCCATTACTCTTGCGTATTCCATCCGGGTCGGGCCAAGGATGCCGATGCTTCCCAGCGCCTTGCCGTCGAGCGAATAAGTAGCGGTAATCAGACTGCAATTGGCGAAGGCCTCATGCTTATTCTCGGTACCAATCCTCACCTGCATACCGGTTCCGCCGGATGCAGGGGCCAGCATTTTGAGCAGGGTCGGCGTTTCCTCCAGCAAATCCAGAATATTCTTGACCTTATCGACGTCTTTGAACTCCGGCTGGGTCAGCATATTCGTCGCCCCGCTGAGATAAATGCGCTGTTCATGATCGCTTTCCAGCGCCGTGTCCAGTACTTTCATTAATTCTTCATAATGGGAGATGTGGCGCTGCATTTCCTCACCAAGCTCGGAATAGAGCTGGCTCTTCAGCTTGTAGAGCGGTACGTTCACCAGCTTGCTGTTCAGCAGATTAACCACTTTCTCCATTTCGGAGAGGGAAATCTCCGGAGGGATTTGAACCGTACGGTTCTCGACCTGTCCGGTGCTTGTAACGATGATCGCCACGGCGTTGTTGCCATCGAGCGGAAGCAGCTGAAAATGGCGCAATGATGTATGAAAAACCTCCGGTCCCAGCAGGATGGAAGTATAATTCGTCATATTGGAAAGGATCATTGCCGCATGTTGGATTACCTGCTCCGTCGCATTCAGCTTCTCTGCGAAAAAAGCGCGGATCGTGCCCATTTCTGCCGACTCGGCGGAATTCCACGGCACCAAATGATCCACATAATAGCGGTAGCCTTTATGGGAAGGAATTCTCCCTGCCGATGTATGGGGCTGCTCGAGATATCCTAAATCCTCCAGGTCGGCCATTTCGTTGCGGATAGTAGCAGGACTGTAGCCTACATCCCCCCGTTTGGAAATGCTGCGCGAGCCCACTGGCTCAGCGGAAGATATATAATCATCAACGATAGCGTTAAGTATCATTCTCTGGCGTTCGGTTAACATGTAATTCCCTCCTATCGGCTGTGGCTCCGATTCGTTAGCACTCTGGTCAGATGAGTGCTAACCACTAATACAAAAATACCAAACTGACCTTGACATTGTCAAGTCAGTTCAGCATCTTGGGTGCAGTCATTATTCGACTCATTCCTGAATCCCCCGGAAAGTCTGCCGGTCACTTGCCACACCTTGCAGTGCAATCCAGGAATGAGCACTTAATATCAGCTTCTATATTTATGTTGCAGGCTACATGCGGCCCGGTTAATTCAGCATCTTAAGCACAGCGATTTCGTCACAGGCATTCTGCTTCTTGCAGTTGACGCAATCGGTCCATACCTTCTCGGGGAAGACTTCTTTCTCTACGACAGTGAAGCCGTTTCTGAGGAAAAAATCAACCGCGTAGGTCAAGGCCATAATCTTCGGAATCCCCTGACGCCTTGCTTCTTCCGTCAGCTTCTCCAGAATCATTGAGCCTACTCCCTTGCCCTTGCCCTCATCACGCAGACCGAGGGAACGAACCTCGACAAGATCATTACCCAGTCTGAAAAGCGATCCGCAGCCGACAAATGTGCCGCCGATTTCAGCGATCACAAACTGATCAATCTGGTGGGCCAGCGCTTGCCTGGAACGGGGCAGCATGATACCGCTCTGAGCGTATTCTTCAATCATTAGAAACAGCGGCTCAACATCCTCCACTGTAGCATTTCTGCATATCACCTTCTGGTCTCCTGCAGGAACCGAATGGCGGATCATTTCCGTTTTGACAAGCACTTTGACTCACCCCTCGTTGTTAATATGAATAAATATACAACAGAGTGAATTACAATTCAAGGGGTATTTTAAAATTAAACCTCTGTCAAAGCACCGACAAATTCACCAAATACATCATTCCCGAACAGAATTCCCTGCTTGCTCAGACGGTAGACATCCCCCTCCTGCTCAAGCAGCCCGGCATGCAGCATTTTATGCAGCGAGTCCGCAAAAACAGTCTCCAGCGATTTGCCGAACTGAGCCTTGAACGCCCGGTCCGACACGCCTTCACGCATGCGCAGACCGACCATCATGAAGTCCTCCATCGCCTCCTGTTCGGAGATCGGGAAGGAATCCAGCCGCGGCAGCCCGCTGCGCGAAGCCTCGATATACGGATTGACACCCTTAATATTCATATGCCGCTGCCGTTTGACATATCCATGCGCCCCCGCGCCCAGGCCGTAATAATCTTCATTGCGCCAGTACGTAATATTGTGGCGGCTTTCCATTCCCGGCTTGGCGAAGTTGCTGATCTCATATTGCGTGTAGCCCGCAGCCTCCATCGTTGACATCAGCAGCAGGTACATCTCCAGCTCATCCTCTTCACTTGGCAGCGGAAGCTTGTTCTTGTTAAACAGCGTGTGGAACAGCGTGTTCTCCTCCACCTTCAAGCTGTAGATGGAATAATGGGGCAGGTCCAGCTCCAGCGCCTTGCGGATGCTTTCTCTAAGCATATCCACCGTCTGGTTCGGCAATCCGAACATCAGGTCAACAGAGAGATTATCCAGTCCGACCGCGCGTGCATTTTCCAGGCTGCGGTACACGTCATCCACATTATGAATCCGTCCAATGCCGCTAAGCAGCTCATTCTGAAAAGCCTGGACACCAAAGCTAACCCGGTTGACTCCGCCTTCTTTCATTACCATTAGCTTATCCTTGTCCGTAGTACCGGGATTTGCCTCCATCGTGAACTCGATATTCTCATCCCACTGCGGGAAATGCTTGCGTACTGACTTCAGAAAATAGGCCATTTCGTCCGGCTTCAGCACCGTCGGTGTTCCGCCGCCGACAAAGATCGTCTTGATGACACCCGGAGGGGTGTTCTTCACCGTCAGTTCCATCTCCCGGTCCAGGGCATGCAGATAGTCCATCACCGGCTGGTCCTTCAGAACATAGGAATTAAAATCACAATAAAAGCACTTGTTCGTGCAAAACGGGATATGAATATATACGGCCTCAGGGGGACGGCCATTGTTTTCTGTGTTCATAGCTGTCTCCTTACTATACTAAAGTCGTCAGCAAAGCTGACTTGATTGTGAAGAAATCTTGACGCCTTTATATTGGAAAGGCCTTGATTTACCCCATATCTTTACTTCTCTTATCACAAAAGGGAAGCCTGACGGCTTCCCTTGCAGAGCGATCACTTGCCATTGATATCCGTTAAGACAGTTTTACTCGTCAATCTTCAGCACGGCCATGAACGCTTCCTGCGGCACCTCAACGCTGCCGACCTGCTTCATGCGTTTCTTGCCTTCCTTCTGCTTCTCCAGCAGCTTCCGCTTACGCGAGATGTCCCCGCCGTAGCATTTGGCAAGAACGTTCTTGCGCATCGCCTTAACGGTCTCACGGGCAACAACCTTCGTGCCGACAGAGGCCTGAATCGGCACCTCGAACATTTGCCGCGGGATGATGCCGCGCAGCTTCTCGCAAATGATCCGCCCGCGGTTGTACGCGCGGTCGCGGTGGACGATGAACGACAGGGCATCGACCTGCTCTCCGTTCAGGACAATGTCCATCTTCACCAGGTTGGACTGGCGGTAGCCGGAAATTTCATAATCGAAGGAAGCATAGCCCTTCGTGCCTGACTTAAGCTGGTCGAAGAAATCATATACGATTTCGGACAGCGGAATCTGATAAGTGATCGTCACCCGATTGGAATCGAGATACTCCATGTTGACGAATTCACCACGTTTGTTCTGGCACAATTCCATTACGGTACCCACGTAATCATTCGGGACGATAATCGCGGCCTTAACGTACGGCTCTTCCACGTAATCAATAGTCCCGATTTCCGGATAATGCGACGGATTATCGATCTGAAGCATTTCACCGTTGGTCAGCATAATCCGGTAAATAACGCTCGGGGCTGTCGTAATCAGCGGCAGATTGAATTCACGCTCAATCCGCTCCTGAATAATCTCCATATGCAGCAGTCCGAGGAAGCCGCAGCGGAAGCCGAAACCGAGCGCGCTTGAGCTTTCCGGCTCAAAGCTGAGCGACGCATCATTAAGCTGGAGCTTCTCCAGCGCTTCGCGCAGGTCGTTGTAGTCCGATGTTTCGATCGGATATAGACCGCAATATACCATCGGATTGATCTTACGGTAACCAGGCAGCGGTTCCGGGGTTGGATTCTTGGCATCCGTCACCGTATCCCCGACACGGGTGTCGCCTACATGTTTGATTCCGGCTACGATAAAGCCGACATCGCCGATGTTAAGCTCATCGACAATGGTCATGCGCGGCATAAACGCCCCGACTTCGATAACCTCGAATACCTTCTCCGTTGCCATCATCTTGATCTTGGAACCGGTACGGATCTTTCCGTCCATAACACGTACATAGACGATAACGCCTTTGTACGGATCATAGTGAGAGTCAAAGATCAATGCCTTCAGCGGTTCTTCAGAGTTGCCGGTCGGTGCAGGAACCTGTTTGACGACCTGCTCCAGAATTTCCTTGATACCGATACCGGCTTTGGCAGAAGCAAGCACCGCTTCACTGGCATCCAGTCCGATCACATCCTCAATCTCCTGCTTAACCCGTTCCGGGTCGGCGCTTGGCAGATCGATTTTGTTGATAACCGGCAGAATCTCCAGGTTGTTGTCCAATGCCAGATACACGTTAGCCAGCGTTTGCGCTTCAATTCCTTGCGCCGCATCCACGACCAGCAATGCGCCTTCACAGGCGGCAAGGCTACGGGAAACCTCATAGGTGAAATCGACGTGTCCCGGTGTGTCAATCAGGTTGAGCAAGTAATCCTGGCCGTCGTCAGCACGGTAGGTGAGACGCACAGCCTGCAGTTTAATTGTAATCCCGCGTTCGCGCTCCAGATCCATCTGGTCAAGCACCTGCTCTTGCATTTCGCGCGAGCTAAGTGCACCTGTATACTCAAGAATACGGTCAGCCAGTGTCGATTTACCATGGTCTATATGTGCAATAATCGAGAAATTGCGGATTTGTTGTTGTCTTTTCTGAACGTCAGTCATTCCTTACCCCCACAGACAGCCTAATGTTAATCCACTTATTATAACAGTACGCGCTTCCCCCATCAATCCCGTCCCCCGCAGGAAAATAAAGAAAAGACATCCGGTTGATGTCTTTTCATATAAGGACTATGTTATAAAGGCTCTTCCTAGCCTTTTACAGCTGCAACGAATAAACATGATGCATTCTTCGTGCGGGGTGCCTGTCACTCTTCGACAGAGTCGAACAAGGAGACTACCCAGCGGATGCTTTTTTGCGAAGCCTGCTGCAGCAGGCCTGCCGTCTTATCCGCCAGCACATCCACTCCCCTGTTTTGCTCCTCCGGAATCAGAATCTGCTCCGGGGTCAGCGTGCTGTAATCCTTCACTTCCTGCTGCGGGAGCTGCTCGGTGCCATTAGGCACCGCAGTTTGCGTCTGGACCCCCGGAAGCACCGTGTAAGCACCTGTTGCCGGATCTATAGCCACAGGCACATAAACGTAAGCCTGCCCTCCCTTAACGGCTCCCGCCCCTGTTCCCGTCACGGCGGAAGCTCCTGCTGCTTGTCCGGTCTGGGGGGTCCCGGATATTCCGTTCCAGCCCGGCAGCACCGCGGAGTTCTTAGCGACGCTGCTGCCAACTCCGCCAAACTGCATGCCAATCAATATGCCGATTCCCGCCCAAATTCCGACCATCGTCAGTTTTTTCCCGAACCGCGACATAGCTGTCACTCCCTTTTAATACTTGCTGATACTTGTTAATGCTTGCTGTAAAGCCCGCCCGATTTAATAGCGCTGTATGAATTAAGAAACGCCGCCTGTGCTTTTTGATCCCTGGACGCCCTCAGCTCCGCTTTCCTGCGTCTGCGTATCGGCGCTTTTGTCCGGGGCGGCAGCTTTTTCGGCGTCATGGCTGCTCCAGTACACATCGGCGATGGCATCGGCTAGAACGTCTGCTGTACGCTTCAGCTCCTCGGCAGTATTGTCAATTCCGCCCACCTCAATCAACACGCTGTTTGGTGAGAGACTCTGGTTATACTCCCCGTTGTTTCCGTTTCCGGACGACTTGCCCCATATGCCCCGTGAGAGGCCCGGATAGCTTTTCTCCAGCAGCTGATGAATCTCGTTGGCGAAAGCCTCATTTTTCTTCCAGTTCTTATTCGCATGGCCAAGAATGAAATAGACCTGGGCGTAGCTTTTGCCTCCGATCTCTGCAGTCGTTTTGCCATGGCGCTGTGAATCACGGTGTATATCGATCAGCTCAGTCATTTCCTGATTCCCGGCAAGCGCTGACTTAATAGTCATCCGTGAATATTTATAGGAAAAATTCCAGCTGTAATCCGGTACCTTCGTCGCGTAATCCTCCTGTGCATGCACCGTTCCAATTCCCCGCTTTTCCAGCCGCTTTGTTATATATGATCCTACCAGCATTACATTTTTGGAAGGCACGCCGGAGCTTGGATTGTCGCTTTGCACCCCCAGCAGAGGATTGTAAGCCTCGCGGGGATGGGAGTGGTAGACCAGAATGCGTTTAATTGATGTATCCTGCACATTCCCCCCGTTATCACCCGGGCTGCTGTTGCCCCCGTCTCCTCCGGTCTCGGGAGAGTCAGGCGTCACCGTAGCCTCAGGTTGCGGAGAAGCCTCTGTACCCGGGTTGTCTGTGTCTTCCGCCGGAGATGGTCCATGTTCATCCACCACACCCTCTGCGCCAGTCCCTGTTCCGCCGTCCGAGGCCAGCTCATCACTGCCCGGATGATAATCAGCCGGTGCTCCCGTAGCGCCGCCTGAGCCTTTACGGAGCAGGAAAGGATCATCCGCTGCCAGCCCCGGCACCTCACGCGAGAGCAGACTCTTCGGATCACCGGGATCGACGCTTGTCAGCAGCCGGAACACGAAGGAGGTGACCTTGGGGCCCGAAAATGCCGAAGGCTCGTCCCCTTTAGGCAAATGCGGAACCTCCATGCCCAGAAGCTCCATAAAGAATCCGCTGGAAAGCGAAGCAGCCAATCCTTTCATAGAAGGAATGGGTGAAGAGTTCAGCTTCTGTCCGGCTAATCCACCGGCTCCAAGCAGCATGAAAAACACAAGTGAACCTCCGGCCAGCAGCAGCATTGTTCTCCCCAGCGACAGAACATCCAGCAGCTTTCCCCGCAGCCGGCCGATATTCCACAGCTGAAACCATTTTCTATTCATTATTGTTATGTCCTCCTCCAGCCCTCTGTAATCTCTTATATTTCAAATCTATGAGCCAGGGAGGAATACTAGAACCGAAAAAGAGATAAGTAGAAACAGCAGCGGTGGAATCTGCCAGCCGGTAACAGAAAAAAACCCGCACAGGCTTTGCCGTTCGGCAGCCGGTACGGGCTCTATATTCAGGTGAAAATTAATGCGTGTAGGCTCCGACATTGCCTGGATCCACGGCTTCATGCAATGCAGCATTCAGTCCGCTGGCAACGATATTGGCAATTTCCTCAATAAACTCATCGATTTCCTTAGGGGTAACAATCAGATCATGTCCCAGCGGCTCAAGCACTTCCTTGACCAGCGCAAGCCGCTCCTGCTCGGAGATATCATCCAGCATACCCATGATTTCTTTCGTATGGGCTGCCCCGTCTCCAACCTGTGCAAAGTGATTCTTCATCATCTCCAGCACATTATTGACGATGGTGGACGCATAACAAACGGTAGGAACGCCGATAGCAATGCAGGGAATCCCCAGAATCTCCTTGGTCAGTCCACGCCGTTTATTACCGATTCCCGAACCCGGATGAATCCCGATATCGGCAATTTGAATCGTCGTATTGATCCGCTCAAGTGAACGGGAGGCCAGGGCATCAATCGCAATAATGACATCCGGCTTCGTGCGGTCCACGATCCCTTGCACAACCTCGCTCGATTCAATGCCGGTCAGTCCGAGCACACCCGGGGCAATCGCACTCACATTACGGTAGCCGGGAGAGACCTGATCCGGAACCAATTCATAGAACTGTCTCGTAACCAGTGCGTTCTCCACCACCAGCGGGCCGAGCGAGTCCGGAGTTACATTCCAGTTGCCCAGTCCCACTATCAGCACGGAGGATTCTTTGTTGATTCCGATCCGGTTCAGGAACTGTTCAAATTCGCGGGCAAACACGGTGGATACCTTCTGCTGCAGACCGGTATCTCCGCCGCGAAGTGCCGGAACTTCCAGCGTCACATAATTTCCGATCGCACGCCCGATAGCCTGTGATCCTGCATTATTGGCTACTCCAAGCCGGGTTACCTTGATTCCGCCCTCTTCTTCCACCTCTTCATTCACACCGGGAATCGGCGTTTTTTGCGGTCCCTGGGCCATTTCCTTCGCCTCTACCGCCAAATCCGTACGTACCGAATACAGCTGAAGATCCAGTTCCATTGATAGTTCAGCCTCCTTATAATTTAATGAGCATTAGCTTTTGCTTTTTGTCGATAGTGTGCGAGAGATAGCTGTGGTTTATTCAGGGCAGCAAGGTTTAATTCAAATTCAAAATAGGTATAACATTTCACATTACGGTACTGAGAGGATCAGCTACATTGGAATGCGATTTTCAAAAGCTTTTAGTGTTGCTTTTTGCTAACGGTCATGCTAAACTATTTTAAGTTGTGAATCATATGATGATTTCGAATGTCTTCCAGGAGGTGAATGCAATGCCAAATATCAAATCCGCGGTTAAACGCGTCAAGACGACCGAAAAACGCCGTGCACTGAACGCTTCCCAGAAGTCCGCGCTTCGTACAGCTGTGAAAACTGCTGATGTAGCACTGACAGGAACGGAAGTTGAAACTGCTCAAGCTGCTTTCCAAGCTGCTTCCAAAAAGCTGGACAAGGCCGTAAGTAAAGGTCTGGTTCATAAAAATGCGGCTGCCCGCAAAAAATCCCGCTTGGCGAAGAAATTGAACGCTCTTAAGGCAGAAGCCTAAGCCAAGGGCGACATTCATAATGAGCATTCTAAGAACCTGACCGCTATGCTGCATACGGTTAGGTTTTTTTGTGCCCATTTACCTCTTTATAATAGTAGGAACTGCAAAAGCCTGCCCGGTGATATTACGCAACACGGGGCAGGCTTTTTTGCAGTATGTTCTATGAATGGTCTTGTTCCGGTTCAAGCGCCCAGCTGCAGCATAAACATCTCCAGCCCAAGCACCTTGTCTATAGCTCCTGTCTTCATCTTGTAATCCAAATCGGCCAGGGTGCTCAGAATACTCCGCAGGCGCTGGCTTTCAAATTTACGGGCCTGCTCACCAGCCAGCTTGACGGCATAGGGATGCAGTCCAATTTGCGAAGCAATCTGCCCCTGTGAGTAGCTCAGCGCGGACAAATCCTTAACCTGCAGAATGATCCGGAACTGCCGGGCGATCAGCGCGGCAATCTTGATCGGTTCCTCGCGTTGCTTCAGCAGCTCGTAAAGTGTATTAAGCGCCTTGTCGAGGCGTAAGTTCGCTATATCCTCCACCAGGGTGAACACATTCTGCTCAGTGCCGCGGTGTACCAGACTCTCCACTGCTGCAGCATCCACGGTTCCGCCCTGACCTGCGAACAAGCACAGCTTGTCCATCTCTGCAGACAAACCCTGAAGCCCTGTCCCGGCACTGGCCACCAGCGCCTCGGCTGTTCCAGACGCCACGCTGCAGCCGCGCTCACGGAAGCCCTTCTCCACCCAGCGCAGCAGCTCTTCCGCACCCAGCGGATTGAAGGCCAGCACCGTGCCTGCGGCCTTGGCCGCTTTGACGATTTTTTTGCGTTCATCCAGCTTGTCATTATTGACCATAAATACGATTACACTGAATTCAGCCGGCTGCTGCATATAATCGCTAAGTATTTCTACACGATGCTCAATCTTTGCGTTCTCTTTCCCCGCCGTGAACAGGGAAGCATCTCTCACCAGCAGCAGCTTCCGCTCCACCATAAACGGCACAGTCTCCGCTTCTTCTATAACCGCCTGCACGGGCGTCTCCGAGAGATCGAAGGGAATCACTGCAAAGTCACGGTCCTCTTTGGCAATCAGATGCTCCTCCAGAAAGGCCGCAAATTCATTCATCCGGAACTTCTCACTGCCATACAAAACATACAGCGGTGAAATATTCCCCTGCTTGATGTCCTTGGCCGCCGTTTTGGCATCCATCCCGCCACTTCCTTTTCCATTGCATTCCTCAAAGCTTTGTATGAATCCAATCCATTTTTATATTTTAACAAAAAAGCAGCTATAAACATAGGCGTCTTTCCCTCTATCCGTCCAAGCTTCCTGCAGCATGACATGCAAAAACGGAGCAACTTCGGCAGCGTTGACCAAAGTTGCTCCGTTTCAGCGGCGCATCTATATAAACGACGGAAGGAAAAGCTCTAGAAACTTCCCTTCCGACGGTCATACCGATGAAACTCGCAATCCTGAAATTCCTGTCCTCTTACCATAGCATATTCCACTAGCTCTCAAAAAGTTCCACTCTGCAATTATTTATTGGACGTTGCCGCGTCCGGGGTAACAGCAGGTGAAGCTACCGGCGTAGGCTCCGGTGATGCTGCCGGTGAGGCAGAGACACCGGCTTCAGGAACTGTATATACATTGGCTACTTCAGCGCCGTTCTGCTCGGTCACATAGGAGAACTGCAGTCCGTCCGCCGACCAGTTACCGGAAACCCACGCTCCTTCCAGTGGAAGTGAGGTCAGGACCGTCCTTTCCTGCTCTGGTCCGTTTGAAGGAAGCTTATAAATTACCAGCTGCTGTTCGGCCAGTTCAGCTGTGTAGAGACCATCGGGTGAGGTCCACGAAGCTTGGGCTTTGAGAGCAGAAAAGCCCATATTTCTATCTTCCCCCGCCCCGGGCTCATGGGAGGCATCCAGAAACTCCCGGCTGTCGGCTGCTGCCGGATCCCCGCCTTCGTCCAATTCCATGTTATTGCTGCTTTTGGAGTCCATATCCGCAGCCCCGGGTGCCGGAGTTGCTGTTCCGTTAGTGACCTTCCTGCTTGAAGTCCGCTTATCTGATCCAGACTTTTTGGTCATGGCAGGAGCTTTATCCGTTGCTTCTGCGGTTGGAGCAGCAGCAGTCTCTGCCGGTGCGGCACTACCGCCGGTATTCTGGCCCCCGCCAGCGGAAGTAGGATCCACTTTCTCGGAGTTCTCCAACTCTTGCTTGCTCTCGCCCGGTGCAGCATCCTCCTCAGCGGAATCCGTAGCTGCCGAGGACATTATGCTCAGGGCATCATTGCCGGCGTTGTTCTCAGCTGTCTGTTGTAGCGATTGCTCCACATCCGCCGTCGGCATGCTGCCCGGCATATTAAACATAGCAATAAGCAGGATAACCGCTGCCGCAGCAGCTCCTATGCCTGTCCGCGCTGCCAGGGAAGCTCCCTTGGAAGCTTTGCCATGGGTGCTCTTGCGGGAAAAAGGCACGACCTTTGGATCTTCTTCAGGGCTTACCGCATCTGCGCTTTTCCCCTGGATGTTTAGGTCCAGTTGATCAAGCTGAGGCAGGATTGAGTCAACCAGACTGAATGGGGGTTTCACGTCCGGCAGCTGCTCCAGTTGCTGGGAGAGCATCTTCAGCCGGTCAAAGACTTCCGCGCAGGAAGAACAATCATCAATATGACGGAACATTTCAATCATCTCGTCCTGACTGAGATCATGATCCAAATAGCGGTGCATCCATTCCATCACCTCCGCGCATTTCATCCTGATACACCACCTTTCTGGTACTCCTGAAGTCTATTCTGCAGCTGCTGCCTTGCCCGGAACAGGTAAGATTTCACTGTATTCAAAGGCAAATCCAAACAGTCTGCTATCTCGTTGTAAGAAAAATCCTGCAAATATCGCAGTACAATTACGGTGCGGTGATGCTCAGGGAGTTGGTCAATCGCTTCACGGATATCCTCCTGCAAATAGGCGGACATCACTTCGCGCTCCACATTATGTTTATTGTCCTGAAACACCATTTCGTGTTCATCAATTGAAACTGTAGGTTTTGTTCTCCTGAATTTGTCAATGCAAATGTTGGTAACGATCCGCTGAACCCATGTTTTGAACTGTGCCTTCTCTTCATATGAACCAATTTTGGTATACACTCTGATGAGTGCCTCCTGTGATGCATCCAGAGCGTCCTGTTCATTATGCAGAATATAGAAGGCTGTTTTATATACATGTCCCTCAATTTCTCGCAATAGGGTGATTAGAGCGTCGCGATCGCCCGCTTGAGCGGCTCTGATGAGTCCCTGCTCCACCACGAAGGTTCCCCCTCTCTATGCAATCTTACTGACGCGCAAGACTGCGGATTTGTTGCAAGCCTGTAATCATTATTTTTAGGATACCAAACTTTGTTTATTACGTCTTTCCGGCCGCAAGGGTTTCAGCCCTTAGCTTCCACCGGAACGGTCTATAATCCTTACTAAGCATACAGGGGAAGCACTGAATCTTCAAATACTCTTTTATAGAAGTTCGTTACAAAATTGAAACAAAATAGCCCCACGGAGTGGGGCTGACGGCTAAATCTATGTATTTGGCAATCATTACATCCTATTTATACAAGACAGTTTGGCACAGCATTAAAATGGAATAGTTGTCTTTCTGCTCATCATCCACAATATAGATTTCACCGCCCACAAAAAGCTGCGGGTTGTTGTAGTTTCGCTCCAGCCTGTAAATCCGGCCCACCGTCACCTTGCAGCCATGCTTGCTACATTTAATACAGACATACTGCGCGTCATCCTCAGTAGCTGGGCTTAGCAGCTTATTGTTATAGGCAGACATCCAACTCACTCCCGGCAAACTAAATTATAACGCCGCTCTCTACTCTACAGTTTATTGTTTTTGTCCCTGTTCTATACAATGAAGCTTTGAAAAGAACGACAAAAGCCGTCCGGCCGGCAAGTACCCGGTCGAACGGCTTCTGTTTTGTACCATTTGGGATTTCAAGGTTTATACGCCCTTGATCTCCTTGAACTTGGCTACATACTGGGCAGCCAGCTCGGTGATTTGATCATAACGGCCATGCTTGGCGGGGGCGGTAAGGTTGCCGCCAATGCCTACAGCGATGCAGCCGTTTGCAATCCATTTCTCCATATTGTTCAGATCCACGCCGCCTGTCGGCATGATGTTGACATGCGGCATCGGACCTTTGACCGCTTTGATATAATCCGGTCCAAATGCACTGCCCGGGAACAGCTTCAGAACATCCACACCCAGCTTGAGCGCTTCCTTCATTTCATTCAGCGTCAAGCAACCCGGCATGTAGGGAATCCCATATAGATTACACATCTTCGCCGTCTCTTCTTCAAAGGAAGGGCTGACCACAAATTCCGAGCCTGCCAGAATAGCAATTCTTGCGGTAAGCGGGTCGAGCACCGTGCCTGCACCAATCACAGCACGGCCTCCAAAATCGGCTACCAGCCGTTTAATTGCCACATCGGCATCCGGTGTAGTAAAGGTTACCTCAATGTTGTTCAGTCCGCCTTCAATACAGGCGGCAGACATCCGGTAAGCATCATCGGCATTGTCCGCACGGATAACGGCAACTACGCCAACGGATGTGATGTTTTGCAATACTTTTATTTTCTTCATCGGTTAACTCCCTTTCTTCATTCGAATATAGGATGTAAGAAATACTTCTTTAGATAAATTAATTTATCTAATTTACTAACATCAGCTCAAAACCTTATATGAAAATAGTAATAACAATGCTGTCTACAGTCAATATATATTTATGTGAATAACGAATTAATTCTTTTCCTCAGTCACAAAATGCTTATAAATAAAGGATTTATGTAATATACAATATTAAATTCTATACACAGGCTACGATGAAAGCGTAATAACTTATTGTACAAAACCGATTTATATGATAATTTCAAATTACAAATCATTTATACAGGGCTTAGATCATTACCCTGAGGAGGAATTATCCATGAGCAAACCATTAAACGCAGTCACATTCGGGGAACCGATGGCGATGTTTTATGCTAATGAGGCCGGACCGCTGCATGAGGCCACTTCATTCTCCAAGGCGCTCGCCGGGGCAGAGAGCAATGTGGCGACCGGGTTGTCGCGCCTGGAACACAAGACCGGCTATGTCACCAAGCTTGGTGAAGACAACTTCGGCCAGTTCATTGCCTTGGCGCTGGAGAAAGAGGGGATTGATACAAAGAGTATTACGTACACCAAGGAATTCCCGACCGGTATGCTAATCAAATCCAAGGTACTGACCGGTGATCCGAAAGTGGAGTATTTCCGCAAAAATTCCGCAGCCTCCAAGCTGAGTCTGGCCGACTTCAATGAAGAATACTTCGCCTCCGCCGGTCACCTGCATGTCACCAGCATCTCATCTGCACTTTCAAAGACCTGTCATGAGTTCTCCCTGCATGCCATGGAATTTATGAAAAAGAGCGGAAAAACCGTCTCTCTTGACCCCAATCTGCGCCCCACACTATGGCCGGACAAGGAGACTATGGTTAGAACGATCAACGACTTGGCGACACGTTGTGACTGGTTCCTGCCAGGGCTTGGGGAAGGCAAGATTCTGACCGGACTGGACACACCGGAGGATATTGCCGGCTACTACCTGGATCGGGGCGTATCCCTGGTCGTGATCAAGCTGGGACCTGAAGGTGCATATTACAAAACCTCCGGCGGAGAAGAAGGTTATGTCGATGGCTTTAAGGTAGAAAAGGTTATTGATACCGTAGGTGCAGGTGACGGCTTCGCCGTCGGCGTAATCAGCGCGCTGCTGGAGCAGCTGCCGGTAGGGGAAGCAGTGAAGCGAGGCAATGCCATCGGCGCTTTGGCTGTAATGTCGCCAGGTGATATGGACGGACTGCCTACACGGCACGGGCTGGAAAAGTTTATGAACGCCAGCGTGTAATTAGGCAAATACCCACTGACTGTAAAAATAACTGAATGAAAAGCCCTACACAGTTTTAAAGGGACTGTGTAGGGCTTTTCATTGTGAGGCTGCACAGATCAGATTGTGATTAACAATGCTTTATAAACCGTTTTATTTAGCCGGTGCCTGTACGGACTGCCCCTGCTGGAGTGCGGGAGGAAACCGGTAGGTGATCGGAACGGAAGTATCCTCGTTCTCAATTAAAGACAGCATGATTTTGGCTGCCTGCATCCCCATCTCATAGGCCGGCTGCCGGATGGTCGTGATATCCGGGTTATAAATCCGTGCAAACTCGGCATCGTCAATGCCGATGACGGACAACCGGCCGGGAATGGCAATGGAGTGGCGGTTGGCGTACTTGAGAATTTCCCCAAGCACAAGGTCATTGGCTGCAAGCAGCGCTGTCGGCGGCTGCGGCAGAGCAAGCAGCGCATCCAGGGCCGAAGCGATTTCTTCCCTTGAGACGCTGCGCATATACTGTTCGTTCAGCGCCAACCCGGCATCCTCCATCGCCTTCCTGAAGCCGCTCATCCGTTCCCTGCGCGGCGTAATGGCATGCTCTCCGAGCGGCAGCGAGAGCAGGGCTATCGCCTCATGGCCATGCCGAACCAGCTCCTTGACTGCGGTCTTCACCGCCATTTCGTTATCCAGCAGCAGGCTTTGCGTAGTGACCCCTTCCACCAGCCGGTCCATAAATACGAGCGGGTAATGGGCTTCAATAAGCCGGGTATAGGCGGAAGGATTGTCTCCTGTCGGGAAGATGATGAGGCCGTCCACCTGGCGGGCCACCAGCGTCTCCACGTAAGTATTTTCCTTATCGGCATTCTCGTCGGCATTACAGATAATGACTTGTATCCCGTGGCGCTGCAGCTCATTCTCAATTGCCCTGATGCATTGTATCGACAGCGAATAATCTATATTGGCCACAATGACACCGACCATAAACGTGCGGTTCTGCTTCAGGCTGCGGGCCAGCCCGTTCGGCTGGTAATTCAGCTCTTCAATGACGGCGGCAATCCGGTTTTTGGTCGCCTCACTCATATATTTAAACCGTTTATTCAAAAATTGCGAGACCGTGCTTTTCGACACTCCCGCCTTTTGGGCAACATCCTCAATTGTCAGCTTCTTCATCTTTTCCGCTCCACTCTTCCTTATAGAAAAAATACTTGTTATTCACGAACAGTCAGAGAGCAGCAGCAAAAAAAGCCGTACTTTCTGATATTATCAAAAAGTATAGCTTTTTTTTAGTAAATTATCTAGTAATCGATCAGAGCAGAAAGATGAAGAAGATAAATTTTCATTTCCAGGGGTCCATATTTAACCCATATTCTTGTTCCCACCAATCGAATAACCACTGTTCTCCAATCGGCAAGGTGATTTCCGTTGACCGTTTCTCGCCCTGTACTTCATAATGAGCAGTCAATATCATTCTCTTCTTTAACGTATTGATGTTGCTGTACATAAAAGATGTAGATATAGCTGCATCTGTAACTTGCTTATCCGTGCTAATCGTGCCTTCCAGCACCTGCACCTTGCCTGTTTCGATATCATAAAGCTTATTGTGGGCAGTATAACCTCCATTTCCGTCTTCAACATAATAAACTTGCAGTACCTCTTCCTCCTGCGGATTGACGGCGATAAAGGAATTGTACTTTGCAAATTCATAACTCATTGTCAATAAATCCTTAGGCACTGCAGCCCCCCCATCAGCCGCCTCTTTGACGTTAATTACAGACAGCTTGGCCTCGGTTTGCAGCCTTGGCTCACCTACTGTGTATGAGCGGTTCACCATCAGGATATAGTCTCCGGCTCCATAGATTCCGGCCAGTTCATAATACGACTGCGCACCACCGGCGTAGAGCGGGAAAGTATATATTCTTTGGGCTGTTGCAGCCGACAGCTCCGCGTGGCCTTTAGGCGTCAAATAGAGCGTGTACGGCTCCGTGTTGTGTGTATACTTCGGTTTAGTATAGTTCACCATTGGCGGTGGCGGTGACCAAATGATTCCCTGCGATGTTTCGGCTGCGTAAGCCAGTGTTTTGTTCCGGTCCAGCGGCAGGGGCATGTAATACTTCTGGCCGCCAATTTCAAACTCTGCAGAGCCTATAGGCGGATTCAATGCCTGTGTATCTGCTGAAGGAGAAGCTGAAACTACAGCTGATGGCGGCAATGCGGCAGTTGTGCTGCTGCTGAACAGAGAGGACACTTGATCCATGTATCTCCCCGCGCCCGATTCGCTGAACGGCCAAACCAAAACCCCGAGCAGCAGGATTGCAGCCAACCCTACCATGGTACAGCTTTTACCGGAACGGAAAATCCGCTTGCCCGCAGGCTGATTGTCGGCGGCCTGCTGTATCCGGGCCATCAGCTCCGGTGTGAATCCGTCATCATGAAAGGGAATGCGCCCGGCCTTGGCGTACCAGTCCTGCGCCCCGAACATGACATTTCCCTTTTTATCTGAGTGCTGACTTTTCACAGTTCTTCCTCCTTTATCGCCGTTCTTACTTTCTCTCTGGCCCGGGCCAAGCGGGATTTGACCGTCCCCTCCGCTATACCAAGCATTCTGGACATTTCAGCAATCGACAGCCCCTGCTGGATATCAAGCACCAGCACCTCTCTGTGCTTATCGGGCAATTCCATAACAATCTCCCAAATCCGGCTGACATACTGGTTGCCCATCGCTTCCTTTTCCGCAGAACGCGCCTGGCCTGGAGTATGCTGCTCGCCCAGCGGAATGAACCTTCGCCAGAAGCTGTTCCTTCTCCAGCTGAATGCCGTATTTCGGGTGATGGTCAACAGCCAGGTCTTCAGCGTCGAGTGGCCGCGATATTTGCCTATATTTCGATAGGCTTTCAAGAAGACCTCCTGACTGATATCATCCGCCTGCTCGCGGCTGCGTGTCAGAAAAAAAGCATAGTGCCAGACATCGGAGCCATAACTCTCCATCATTTCCCGCAGCGTCATTGACGGTGTACACGCCATTGTATAGGACAATTTCTCGCTGTGCATCTTTGTTATCACCTCTCGCCCAATAAGACTCTCCAGCGCGCAAATGGTTCCATCATTTTCCTCTAAAATTAATAATTTGCCGCCGTTTGCCTTTATCCCTTTATAAGCCCCTCCTAAAAAGCAGGAAAATCATCGTGTCTCCTTCTCCGGTGTTGGCTGTTCCTCCTGCTCTGCCCTAAGCTTATGGCGAACTGCAATCCCCTCCTGTTGCACCTTCAATTGAATTTCCCCATGCAAATCAGTCCGGTACACCGCAGTATTCGATTCCGCCAAACGTTGCAATACGTCGCCGTTCGGATGCCCGTACAGATTATTGACACCTGCTGAAACCACAGCAAAATCCGGCCTCCAGAATTCCAGCCATTCGGCTCCGGTCGCAGTCTTGCTTCCGTGGTGGGCAACCTTTAGTACATCGATCTTCGCGCCGCTGTCTAGTCCAGTCTGTTCTGCTGCCAGAATTACCGCCTGCTCCGACGCTTTATCCATATCTCCGGTAAACAAAAAATTACGTCCGTTCATCTCCAGACGAAACACCACCGATTCATGGTTCTGGTCTTCCACTGCCGGAAGTACGGACTGCCCGTCAGTTTGCTGCGGCTCCGGCCACAGAAAAAACAGCTTCGTCTGATCATCCGGAGCCAGTGTCAGCCCCTGCTGCACAGCGTACAACCGGGCTTTCTTCGCAATAGCGGTCCTCATCAGCTTCCTGTAAGGCTCACGCTCAGCCAGCGTGCCATTGAACAGAACAGCCGACACGGGCATTCCCTCCAGCACTGCCTGCAGTCCCCCGGCATGATCCTGATCACCATGCGTCAAAATAACGGCGTCCAGTCTGTGGATGCCGCGCTGCTTTAGCAACGGGAGCAATGTCTTCGCTCCAACCTCAAAGGGATCACGGCGGATGCGCCATTCCTCCTTGTTCCCAAAGCTCAACGTACCTCCTCCGTCGACAAGAATATGCGCCCCGCCGGGGGTTGTTATCAGGATGCTGTCACCTTGCCCGACATCCAGATAACTGATGGCCCCCGCACCTTCAAGGCTCACTGCATGGTAGCCCCTGTAGAGCAGCAGCAACAGCCCGGCAGCACATATCAGAACCGCAGATCCGGCCAGTTCCATTCGGCCCCGGGGCTGGAAGGATAGCGCCAGGGCATCGCGTTCCCGGCTTCTTCCTTTGCCTTTGCCGTTGCCTTCCGGGGCCAGTTCGGCCAGCGGCCTGGTTTCATCCTCCATATATTGCGGAATCTCCCGTGCATGTGCCCCTGCCCGCTGTTTCAAGGCGTACAGCAGCCCGTACAGCAGGAGGTAATAGCCGCAAATCCACAGCAGTGTAGGGGAGCGCCAGATCAGCACCCCACCGGAGAATCCGTTAACCCATTCCACCGCTCCAAAGGTGGCATTATTCAGCAGTTCGGCAGCATCTGCGACCACACCTGCACCAGCTTCCCAGAACCAGCCCAGCAGGAGAGCCAATGTTCCCAGCGGCAGTACCAAAAAAGTGATGAAGGGCACCAGCACCAGATTTGCAGCAAAGGACAGCAGCGAAAACTGGTTAAAGTAATAAATCGTCAGGGGAAAGGAAACCAGCTGGGCGATCAGGGTTACCGATATGGAACTTCCCAGCCAGCTCGGCAGACGCCTCATCAAAGGATTGGCAAGCGGCACATAGACCATCAAACCTGCCGTCACCAGAAATGACAGCTGAAAGCTGACACTCAGCAGCAAATACGGGTTCCAGACCAGCATAATGAGTGCCGCAGCGGCTAGAATATTCAGTCCGTCCTTGAGCATCCCAAGCCGCGCGGCAAGAAGCGCGATCATACCCATCAGTCCCGCCCGCACAATTGACGGCCCTGCCCCGGATAACAGTACATATACAGGAACCAGAAGTAGCGTGACAGTCAGCGCCGTTTCTCTTGTTACCCGGCAATGCCTGAGGATAAATAAAAGCACTGCGACATACACCGCCACATGCATGCCTGAAATCGCCAGAATATGGGTCAGTCCCAGCTGTGAGAACTGCCGGAAGGTCTCCGGGTCCAGGTCGTCCTGGATTCCGATCACCAGCCCTTTCATATATCCCGAATGCCGGTCCTGGAACAAGCGGTCCATTTCAGCTCCAAGCACAACACGCGCCGCATCATTCCAGCGCAGCAGGGTTGAAGCTCCCCAAGACTCTGGAGGCGTAGCCTCCACGCTTCCGGCCCCGCTTCCTTTCAGGAGCCAGTGGATTCTTTGGGTATGCAGATAAGCACGGTAATCAAAGCCTCCAAAATTACGTGCCTCCGCCGGCAGTACCAGTTCACCCGCCAGCATCACCCGGTCTCCTCTTGCCCAATTGGCGGCCACGGCAATTTCCGCTTCAGCTTGGAGCTTGATCTGAACAGCGACAAGCTCCCCATCTACCTGTGCTGCAGTCTGCCCTGCTGCATTGCTCCGTATCTGTGATAGCTTCAGCGTAAAATCCACCCGGTCCCCGTCCCGTTCGACAGGAGACACAATCATCCCCCCGGCTTCCACATTACTCTCCTGCAGCTCTGCCGGTTGCGATGCAAGTGCTGTTGGCAGCTGACTGACATTGCGGCCTTCATTCCACTCCCAATACAGGGCGGCGACAGCAAGCGATATTGCAAATACAGCAAGCTGCTTCCAGCCCAATCTCCCGCAGGCCGCATAGATCGCGAGCAGCAGCAGACAGCCTGCCCACAGAATCAGCAGCTTGTAGCCCGAGAACAGGCAGGCTGCCGCACTTCCTGTGATCCAGCAGACTGTAAACCCTAACAACGGCCTTCCCTTCATTTCTTTCCCTCCTTCTGAACTGACCGGACAACAAAAAGAACCCCAATATACGCGTACATCCGCGCATACAGAGGTTCTTCCCCTTTACTCATTTAATTTCGCATGGATTCTGTTACTCCGAGACGGTGATCATCGTTTCTGCCGGTGGCTCATAATTCTCCAATTGGCGGAATATGATCCCTTTGGTGGTCAGCATATTCTCTACCTTCTCCATATCCTTGCGGTATGGGCGCAAATAGACAATCTCCACAATACCGCTGTTGGCCAGCATGTTGGCGCAGGTCCAGCAAGGCTCATCGGTGACGTAGACCGTACTTCCTTCCCGGTCGCTCCGGTCGGTGAACAGCAGCAGATTCTGCTCGGCATGAATCGTGCGGATGCAGCGCTGCTTCTTCACCATCGTTTCCACACCGTCTACGATCTCCCGCTCATATTGCTCGGAGACCATGCAGCCCGCCTCCGAGCAGTCAGGAACTCCCATGGGCGCTCCGTTATACGCGGTACCCAGCAGCTTCTTTCCCTGCACCAGCACAGCACCGACATGGCGGCGGTTGCAACGCGAACGCGTAGAAACCATGCAGGCAATATCCATAAAATATGTATCCCAGTTTTTGCGATAGGCCACACTCATCAGTAATCTCCGCTTTCTCTTCAATAGTTGTTCACTATTGTAGCATATTGCAGCTTGCTTTCACTAGGAGAACAGTCTCCTCATCTCCGGAAACGCATCTCCCGTTTCAAAAGACTACCAGAGGCTCAAGCTTTTCCAGCATCTTTGGTCCAATTCCCTTCACCTCACCTAGTTCGGACAAGCTGCGGAAAGCCCCCTTGCTGCTGCGGTAATCAATAATCGCCTGCGCCTTCTTCTCACCGATTCCCGGCAAATTCATAAGCTCAGCAGCTCCGGCGGTGTTCACATTGATTTTCCCTTCCGTCTTCTCATTAGCTTGTGCCGTGGAAGCTGCGCCTTGTGCCGATGGTATACCCTCTCCGCCTGCCACTGCAGTGGTCCCAGCTGTTTGTGTGCCCGCCGTTGCCGCCGCCTTGCCCCCTCCTGTCCCGCTATTATCCTGAGATGCGGCTCCTCCAGCGGGGTCAGCAGCATTTGGACCGCTGTCCGCCCCGGCTCCAGTAACCGCAGTATTACCAGCCTGTGTTGCTGCTCCGGCTTTTTTGGCTCCTCCGTTTGCTTCAATCCCCTCTTTACTGACCTCCCCCTGCAGCGCAGCTGACTTGCTGCTCTTTCCGGCAGGGAGTGGTTCCTCAACATTCGCTCCGCCAACCGCCAGCGCCATAGAGGTATCCATCGTCTCCCACCCGGAGATGCCGCTGTTTTCTTCCCGATCCGCAGCCCAGACCAGCCCTCCTCCCAGCAATACTGCTACGATACCACTGACTATCATTCTCTTATTCAAGTACCTGTCCTCCTCTACAATTTGCCCTGATTATTTATGCAATCCTTATGCAAAACCAAATATGACGCAACTTCTGGAATTTTATTCAAAAATGCGGGCGAAACCTGTCATGTGTCCAAGTGTACGCTGCATACATTTAACGAAGAGTATTCCTGCAAGCCCAGCAACTCAGGGAAAGGAGGTAACCACAGAATGAAAGTGGGATTTATCGGAACAGGCAGCATGGGCAGTCTGCTCATCGACGCCTTTCTTTCTTCAGGAGCACTTGATGCATGTGACGTGCTGGCCAGCAACCGCAGTTCAACCCGGCTGATTCAGCTTCAGAAGGACCACCCTGGCATCACCATATGCGGCAGCAACAGGGACACCGCGACTGGCAGCGACATTGTATTTTTATGTGTCAAACCTTTGGAATTCAAAACGCTGACGGATGAAATCGCACCCTGTCTGAATAGCGAGCAGATTGTCGTATCCATTACCAGTCCCGTCCAGCTGTATCATCTGGAATCGGTTCTGCCGTCCAAAATAGCCAAGGTCATCCCCAGCATCACCCACAGTGTCAAAAGCGGAACTTCACTATGCATTTTCGGCAGCAGAATTAATAAAAAAGACAGGCTGTTGCTCCTGAGGCTGCTGTCTTTCATAAGTGTTCCGGCGGAAATCCTGGAGAGCCATACCCGAATTGCTTCGGATTTCTCCAGCTGCGGTCCTGCATTTATCAGCTATTTCATCGAACGCTGGATCGCCGCAGCGGTGGAAGCCACAGGCATTGAAGAAGCCTTGGTCAGCCGTCTGGCCGGGGAAATGCTGCTAGGGACAGGCAAGCTGCTGACAGAAGCAGACTTCACCCCGCAGGAGCTGCAGGAACGTGTCGCTGTCCGCGGAGGCATTACAGCAGAAGCCTTGAATCATCTGCGCAGCAGTCTGGAGGGCGTATTCGAGCGGCTGATTACCACAACGCATGACAAATACGATGAGGATGTCGACAGGCTTAATTCACTCTTCGGCCGGGATGGTATTGTGCAAGGCCCTTTGGATCGCTAGAAGCCTGAACGGTTTGAGAAAAAAGCGGGCCACCGAGCTGCATTGGAACACCCATGAATTTTGAATCCTTAACAAAAAACCCGCAGCACGGAATACTCCGTAGCTGCGGGTAAAAATGCGTTCTTCGCTTAACCCACTACAATATTTACAAGCTTTCCGGGAACCGCAATGATCTTGCGTACGGTTTTGCCCTCTACAGCCGCCTTCACACCAGGAAGAGCCAGTGCATGGTTCTGCATGTCTTCCTGCCCCATATCCTGCGGGATCTGTGCACGCCCCACAATCTTGCCGTTAACCTGTACAACGATCTCCACTTCTGCATCCACCGTCAAAGCTTCATCATAAGCTGGCCATGATACATAGCTGATGCTGCCTTCGTGGCCCAGCAGCTGCCAGAGCTCCTCGGAAATATGCGGTGCCAGCGGCGACAGCATTTGTACGAAATGCTCTGCCGATTCACGGGACAAGCTGTCCTGCTTATAGGCATCGTTGATGAAGATCATCAGCTGGCTGATCGCCGTATTGAAGCGCAGATTCTCGAAGTCCTCGGTAACCTTCTTCAGTGTCTTGTGCCAGGTGCGTTTGAACTCGTCTGTACCGCCATCCTCGGAAATCTTGGCACTGAGGCTGCCGTCCTCGTTCACGAACAGGCGCCATACGCGGGAGAGGAAGCGGTGAATGCCTTCCACACCTTTTTCATTCCAAGGCTTGGTTGCTTCCAGCGGCCCCATGAACATTTCATAGACACGGAGTGTATCTGCGCCAAAAGCTTCCACAATTTCATCCGGGTTGATGACATTGCCGCGTGATTTGCTCATTTTTTCATTGTTGTTGCCCAGGATCATGCCCTGGTTCACCAGCTTGTGGAACGGTTCCTTGGTATCCACTACACCGATATCATACAATACTTTATGCCAGAAACGGGCGTACAGCAGGTGAAGCACTGCATGTTCAGCTCCGCCAATGTACAGATCAACCGGCAGCCATTCCTTTTGCTTCTCCGGCGAACACAGCTCCTTGTCATTATGCGGATCAATATAGCGCAGGTAATACCAGCAGCTGCCGGCCCATTGTGGCATTGTGTTCGTCTCGCGGCGGGCTTTCATCCCGGTTTCCGGATCAACGGTTTCCACCCACTCAGTGACATTGGCCAGCGGGGATTCGCCCGTACCCGAAGGTTTGATCGCGTCCACATCAGGCAGCACCAGCGGCAGCTGATCCACAGGAACAGTCTTCATCGTGCCATCTTCCAAATGAAGAATCGGAATCGGCTCGCCCCAGTAGCGCTGGCGGCTGAACAGCCAGTCACGCAGGCGGTAGGTTACCTTGCCTTGGCCGCTGCCCTTTTCCTCCAGCCAGGCAATCATCTTCACGATGGCTTCGCTGTTATCCAGACCGTTCAGGAAATCGGAATTCACATGCGGGCCATCACCGCCATAGGCTTCTTCTTCCACATTACCGCCCTGTACTACTTCGACGATGTTCAAGCCAAATTGCTTGGCGAATTCCCAGTCGCGGGTATCATGTCCCGGAACCGCCATAATAGCTCCGGTTCCGTAACCGGCCAGCACATAATCGGCGATCCAGATCGGCACCTGTGCTCCGTTGACCGGGTTAATAGCGTAAGCGCCGGTGAATACACCGCTCTTCTCCTTGGCCAAATCCGTACGCTCCAGATCGCTCTTGCGGGCAGCTTTGTCGCGGTATTCCGCGACCGCAGCACGCTGAGCTTCTGTCGTGATGGCATCTACCAGTTTATGCTCTGGTGCCAGTACACAGTAGCTTGCGCCGAACAAGGTATCCGGACGGGTTGTGAACACAGTCAATGCTGCGTCATGTCCATCAATCGCGAAATTGACTTCCGCTCCGGTTGATTTGCCGATCCAGTTGCGCTGCATATCCTTGATGCTTTCTTCCCAATCCAGCTCTTCCAAATCCTCCAGCAGGCGTTCGGCGTATTCTGTAATTTTCAGAATCCACTGGCGCATCGGTCTGCGGACGACGGGATGACCGCCGCGCTCGCTTTTGCCGTCGATAACCTCTTCGTTGGCCAGCACCGTACCCAAAGCTTCGCACCAGTTCACCGATACCTCAGCTACATATGCCAGGCCGCGGTTGTACAACTGGATGAAGATCCATTGTGTCCATTTGTAATAGCCCGGATCGGTTGTGCTGATCTCGCGGTCCCAGTCATAGGAGAAGCCCAGCGATTTGATCTGGCGGCGGAAATTGTCAATGTTCTTGAAAGTGATGTCACGCGGATGTTGTCCGGTATCCATCGCATACTGCTCTGCCGGAAGTCCAAAGGCATCCCAGCCCATTGGATGCAGCACGTTATAACCGCGCATCCGCTTGTAGCGGGAGACAATATCCGTCGCCGTGTAACCTTCCGGGTGGCCTACGTGCAGTCCTGCGCCTGACGGATACGGAAACATATCCAGGGCGTAAAATTTCGGTTTACTTGAATCCTCACCTGTCTTAAACGTTTTGTTCTCATCCCAGAACTTCTGCCATTTGGGTTCAATGCTCTGGGCGCGGTAGCCGGCCCCAGTTGGGGTGCTCACTTTGTTTTCGCTCATCTTATGCTCCTCCTTGGAGTGTTGCTTACTTAGTTAAACCTGCTGTTCTTAAAAGAATTCAGGGAATAAAACTCCGCTGCAAAAAGGTTTTGGGCTTCCGCCCGCTGTTATACTCGGATTTCTGATCTCACACTAAGCGGTTGAAATCCGAGTATAAAGGCGGCCACTGACGTTGCTCCAGCTCCAAAATTTTTCTCCGTTCCGTTTCCCTGTAACTCTTAAAAATCCCATCTGTTTTGCCTGACGGGCAGCAAAGTCCAAGAACCAGCTCAAGACTCGCTGCGCCGCTGGGAGATATCTGCCTTCGATCGTCTCAGGCAGACTTGTTGTTTACCGGGGCATAAGCCCAACTCCGCAAAAAAACCTCCCATCCCTAGCGTATGATCGCTAGGGACGAGAGGTTTGAATTCCCGTGGTACCACCCTAGTTAGCGGCTGAACATGCTTTATTCTGCCACTCACTTTGACACCCTTTAACGGAGGTGAGGCGACGACGGTTCACACACTGGCCTTTCGCAGCATCTGCCCTGCGAAACCTGCGGCTTGCGCCGTTACTCGGAGGTGAGTTCATTCCGTTCCGTTAACCGGCTTGCACCAATGCACCGGCTCTCTGCTATAACGTCGCGTGAGTTAATACTCCTCTTCATCGAACTGCTATTCATCACAACATAATCGTAATATTACACAACATTATAACCAAAAGCTCTGAATATAGTCAATGGTTTTACTGATTACACCGGCTTTCGCTTAATATAATAAGCCATTAAGTGCTGAATTACGACTTTTCCGGCCGCAAAACACGGCACCGCCAGAATAAGCCCAATCATTCCGGCCACCTCTCCGCCGACCAGCAGAGCAAAAATAATCAGCAGCGGATGCAGATGCAGTCTCCGTCCGACCACCTGGGGCGAGATTACATTGCTCTCCAGCATCTGGCATAGCGTATTAACTACTGCCACCAGCAGGACAAGGCGCAGGGACAGGGTTGAGGCCATCACAATGGCCGGAGCCGCCCCCAGGAACGGGCCCATGTACGGAACGATGTTGAACACAGCGACTACACAGGCAAACAGCAGCGCGTAAGGCATCCCGATGATGGCATAACCGATATATGCCAGCACGCCGATAATAATACAGACGAGGAACTGTCCGCGGATATAGTTGCCCAGCGCTTCATCAATATCCTTGAGCAGCTTCACAATCGATTTGCGGCGCGAGCGGGGCAGGCAGGAAACCACGGTCCGCTCAAACACATCAAAGTCCTTGAGAATGTAGAACACGAGAAACGGAACGATAAATGCATTGAACAGCACACCTATCGTTGTCCCGATATTGTCGAGAAAATGTGATATTCCTTTAGCCAGACGTTCCTCCAGCTGAAAAAACCAATTGTTCATCCCCATCTCAACACCGGGCGGGATCAGCCGGGAATTCATATTCTTCATGAGACCTTGCGCATGCAGTGTCATCTCCGGGAGATGTTCGTTCAGCTCCTCAAGCTGCTCGATAAACATCGGTATAAGATTGATGGCAATGACTGCAATTGAAGTCAGGAATACGGCGTAGATGAGAAGAACGGCAACGCTGCGCGGCATCTTCCGTCCCGCCAGCATACTGACCACCGGATTCAGTACATAAGAAATGATCATGGCCGCCAGAAACGGCGCAAGAATCGCTTTTAGAAACTGGAATATCCCCTGCAGCATCGGACGAAGTTGCCACACAAAATACAAAATGATCAGGGTAAGCAGCACTCCGATCATCCAGCGGAACCATTTACTTTGGGACCATTGCTCCATGAGTGCACCCCCTAGCGGTATTACTGGACTGGCTTCGTAAATAAGTATATGTATGCCTGCCGCAAAATAACCGCTGAACGTAAAGCGCAACAAAAAAAGCGCCAATAACCCTCAGCAAAATTGACGCTGAAAGGAAACTGACGCTTGTTTTTAAGCATATGTACCCGCTGCTAGCCAGTGCGAGGACTTATAATCAGGAGGATGCATGGATTTGGGGGAAATCCTGGGCGATTTCTTCCCCGGAGAACAGATCGTCAAGCGAACTGAGCGTGCCGTCTTCTTCAACCTGATAAACCGACATTTTCTCGCCGTTAACCGTAAGTTCGATGAAACAGCCCCAGCAATAGAACTGGTGGGAACCGATCTTGCCGATATCCTTGGAGTTGCAGTTTGGACACTTCATATAATACATTCCACCTATCCGTTAACAATATTAATGGCTTTTTGGAGCCGTTCTTCGCTCATCGCGGGAACCAGTACGGAATCCTCCCCAATGGACATTTCTTCAGAACAAGGCAGCCATTTGCGGCCTTCGATCAAATCAGTTACAAGCCCGTCACTGATTTCCAGCGCTACTATTGTGTTTCCCAACTTCTGGTCAAAATAAACATCGGATATTCGTCCAAGTATCGTTCCGGATGCAGTCAGTACCTGCAAATCCTTCAATTTCTTCTTTCCTAAAAGAAAAGTATATGGTATATGGTCAGTGTCGGCCTTTAATATCGACTCTTTACTGCGAATCATGACAGCATCTTCGCCATAAGCGACAATATCTTCCCATGCCACAACTTTCACATGACTGGAAAAAAAAGATTTGCTTTCCAGTTCAATACCCGTAATATTCCAGTTTGAATCTAGTACAACATCGACAATTTTGCCGATTTCATTACCTTCTTCAACTTCATATACAGCCAGGCCGATCATATCTTGAAGTTTCATGGCTGCTTTAGTCCCCTCGCTTTGAGTGTACTACCGAAACGGATACGAGACCGAAAAAAATCCTAGTCTACACTACGCAACCGTCTCAGGATGGTTTCAACTTTTTCTGCAACAAGCTTTATTTCTTCATTAGTATTACCCAAACCTGTGCTAAAACGAATCGCCGAGTCCAAAACTTCTTCCGGAAGATTCATCGCTTGCAGAACATGCGAAACCTCCAGTGAACCAGAGGTGCAGGCTGAGCCGCTGGCAGCAGCAATCCGCTCCATATCCAGGTTCATCAGCATCACATCGGTCCGGGCTCCCGGAAAACTTACATTCAGAATTCCCGGCAAAAAATGCTGCTCGTTTCCGTTAACCACATAGTTCTGCCGCCCGATACGGCTGTCCAGCTCCTGCAGCAGCACATTCCGGAGCTCAAGCGCTTTATCCTGGCGCCCGGGAAGCCCCTGAACCGCCAATTCCACCGCTTTGGCAAAACCTGCTGTGCTCGCAAGACTCTCCGTTCCCGCCCGTCTGCCGCGCTCCTGGAGTCCTCCGTGCTGTCTGGAATGCAGCGGTGCACCGCGCCGTACGTACAGTCCACCGATGCCCTGCGGGCCGTTTATTTTATGAGCGGAAAAGCTCATATAATCAACGGGAAGCTCGCGAAGTGTGATAGGAAGCATCCCGAGAGCCTGTACAGCATCGACGTGTAACAAAATGCCCCGTTCGGCAGCGAGACGGCCAATCTCTTCTATAGGTTCTACTGTTCCTACCTCATTATTCGCGAACATCACACTGATCAATACCGTATCATCTCGCAAAGCGGCTGCCACATCTGAAAGCGAGACGAGGCCTGTCGAATCAACCGGAAGATAGGTAACATCATAGCCCTGCTTCTCCAGTTCCTCGCACGTATGTTGAACGGCATGATGCTCAATTGCTGTGGTGATGATATGTTTGCCCTTCTCCGTGGTAGCAGCTGCAGCTCCAAACAGCGCCAGATTATCGCTCTCCGTGCCTCCGCTGGTGAATACCCATTCGTCGGGAGCACAGCCTAAAAAGCCCGCGATGGTATCGCGTGCCCCGTTCACAATCTTTTTGGCGGAACGTCCGAACGTGTGCACACTGGACGCATTGCCGTATTGTTCAAGCAGCATATTGTACATAACCTTGGCCACCTCCGGATGAACCGGGGTTGAGGCGGCGTGGTCCAAATAGATGGGTTTCATGACTAAATTCTCCGCTTCTTGAAATTCAGGATTTTCTTACAGGACTACTCGATTATACTGCTGAATGTCGCCTTTTACCACCTGAGAATAAACACAATATTGTAAAAACCTTTAGGGGTCTGTTAGTGGGAATTCCCGCTAAGCCACTCACTTTCCAGCACATTCCAAAGCTTCCAGCCGAGCGGAGAGCTGCTGCTCAGAAATCACCTCAATACCGTTTCTTCTCAGCAGAGCGGACGTTACACCTTGCCCGGGAATTTTCACACCGGCAAATTGTCCGTTATAGATCATCGTACTGCCGCAAGAAGGGCTGTTTTCTTTGAGTACTACGGTGGTGGCTCCGATCTCCCGGGCTTTCTCCAGCGTTTCATAGGCCCCTTTGAGGTACATTTCGGTTACATCATTTCCTGACCGGTCCATTACCCTGGCCGTCCCCTCCAGCACATCCTCCCCGCCGCCGCCGATAATTTCCGCCGGTTCCCTCGGTGTCGAGAATCCGCCAAGCAATTCTGGACATACAGCAACTGCCTTGTTGTTATCCAACAGTTTTTGAAGGCTTGTATCGAGACAATCCGTGCCGTTGTATCTTACTTTCATTCCTGCGAGACAGGAGCTTACGATAATCATCCGGAATCCTCTCCTTCGTTTCGCTATCATCCGTTTCTTCATTTATAATAATATGAAATACTCCGAGCATAGCATGAGGGCTACAGCACTGTAAACAATCTCAGACCACATCATAAATGAACCGGGAGGATAAATCAGCATGTGCGGAAGATACACCATTACCGTAACCATGGATGAGTTGATGCTGCGTTATTTTACGAATGACACCACCATTGTCCACTATGCCCCAAAATATAACGTGGCCCCGATGCAGTATATCCCGGCAGTTATTCATAATGGCAAGCATAATAAGCTTGGGGAATTACGCTGGGGGCTGGTCCCGTCCTGGGCCAAGGATGACAAAAGCGGCAGCAAAATGATCAATGCCCGTGCAGAATCCCTTCTGGAAAAAGCATCCTTCAAAAACCTGGTGAGCTCGCGCCGCTGCGTGATTCCTGCGGACGGCTTCTACGACTGGAATCCGCAGGAAGGCGGCAAACAGCCGCTGAGGATTACGCTGCGTGACGGGAAGCTTTTTTCCATGGCCGGCTTGTACGATATTTGGATGGATCAGAGCGGCAATAAGCTCAGCAGCTGCACAATTATTACTACAGAATCCAACAGCCTGATGGCTGAGATTCATGACCGCATGCCGGTTATCCTCACCTCTGAAGCCGAGACAGCGTGGCTTGACCGGCACAATCATGACGTCCCCACTCTGATGAAGCTATTGCGGCCTTATGATGCAGAGCATATGCGGGCTTATCCCGTCTCACCCGCAGTGGGCAACGTCCGCAACGACTATAAGGAGTTAATTAAAGAAGCATAGCGAAGAATCGCAGCAATGACCGGATCAAGGGCTTTTGGGGTTTAAAAATTTCAATCGCAAGCAAAAAATCCGCCAGCATGAGTGCTGGCGGAGACTATATTAGAGTAAAGCGGTTTAAAGCTTACAGCAGGATTGTCTTAGAGATAATTACCAACAATATAAACAACACGAGTATAGCACCCGTAGAAGTCCACGCTCCACCGTATCCACCGACATTTTCACTCATAACGATTCCTCCTTAAAAATAGAATACAGTTTAGGGTATGCAGGCATAATCTCTTTGCTTGGGCAATCAGTAAACTTCCGATAACAACATTAAAATTCATGTTCTCATCCTCAATACCAAGCTGTGTCCATCCTCTATAAATAATTAGGCATCCACCCAAGCTTAACCAGCATAAGGTCTATAAAGATGTTAAGGAGGGATATTATGTCTAACATGTTTGTCGCCCGGTCACTGGAAGAGGTCAGCTTTTGGTCAAGAATTATGAAAGAACATTCCTTGTTTCTAGGATTGGGGTTCCGGGCGGAAGATACTATTCTGATTAAAGAAGCCAACCACTTTTACCGGATTTTCGAAGACATTGAGAGACGGGTGCATGCTTTCTCCCTTGATGCAGATCCTGCAACGATTCAACAATTTAATCAGGAGGTCCATACGGCAGTATGTCACATTTGGGCGTTCAAAAGAAAAGTCCTTGGCTTGATTCTATCTTGTAAGCTCCCTGGACAAACGAATTTCCCACTTTTAGTGGATCATGTAAGTAGAGAAGCCAATTATTTTAGAAATCGGCTGGAAGAGCTAAACCAAGGCAAATTAGAGCCATTATATGATGCTATTATTGATGAAAATGTATTTTTCTTAAGAATTATGGCCGACCACGCCAAATTTATAGGTCATCTATTAGATCCTTCAGAACGGAAACTTGTCGAGCAGGCCCGAGAATTCAGTCAAGATTTTGATCAATTATTATTTCAGGCTAGAGATATTGAATCCATGAGACCTCAATCGCAAACCGGTCCAATCTTAACCCAATTTCTTGATCAGAATAGAGTATCAGTGAAATCACTAAGGGATTTTAAGAAAACAGCCCGGGATTTAATCGAACAATGCAGAATTAAAAGCATCATACACCCGCTGCTTGCGGATCACGTTTTCCGTGAAGCAGAGAGATTCTTGGAGATTATTGATATGTTCGAAAACTCTTTAACCGGGAAAGGGAATGCACCAATGATCCATCATTAGCTCTTTCTTGGTACCAAGTTCTTCGGGCTTCAATAGAGCTTTAAATTTCTTTACATACATCAGGGGCTTGCTGACAGTTAATGTTCCCGATTTCCGACAATCACCATCCTCCCATTCATTAAACAAAACGTCCTGCTGACCGTCACGGTAGCAGGGCTTTACTATGACTATGCTATAAAGAGGCATCATAATTATATCATTCTAAAATCAATAGAAATAAATACTCTAATCTCCCAAACATCGCAGGAACTAAAAGAATAAATATATATAAAATCAAGAAAGGGGGCATTACGTTGCCTACAGTGCTAAATTATAATAGAGGCCTTATATCTAATTTTGCCGGTTCTGCTTCGCTTCCTGCTAATAGCATTATACTGCTGATTGAATTTGGGATCTTTGTCAATCAGGCATCGAACTTCTTGGAAGTTTCAACTTCTGTCGGCGTTCTTACAGACAGTGAATCTGGTGCACTCGTTACCATTAATGTGAATATGGACAGTAATCCTATTGGAACCACTGGAACTATTTTTATTAACCCAAGCAATTCTGTTATTACCTACAACATTGTCCTTACAGATGTAAGTATTGGACATCATGTTATCCAAATACTCGCAGATTCTGGTGGTTACAGTCTTAATGGTCTGACTACAGCACAAGCTACCGTTTATGGTTGAACATATGGAAAAGGCTGGTTAACCCTCAGACGTCTCAACTTTGCCTGAATGTCATGCAGATTACCTTCTCTGCCTCCTTAGCGATGCTTTACATTGGATATTTTTGGAACGGATTCCGTGTAAAAACGTATCTTTATCGTCCAGGTTACAAGGAGGCTATTTCATGATTTTGTTTAAGATTGTCCCTATTTTTTTTTATAATAGCCGGTGCATTCTACACGGTATTCCCGAAAGTAGGCTGGGAATTGAGAAGATTCAGCCGCGGAACCCCCAGCCCTATGACACTTCTTTTCATCAGGGTTGTTGGTGTTTTTTGTATGATTATTGGTTTCGCTTTATTCAATTCATTCCAGGAGTTTGGCCCATAATGGCCGTTGCCCCGTATTTAATCCCTATAGATATATAGATGGAGAAAATACGCAACATGATCCAGAGATAGGTTCATCGGAGACAAAAGCCGGTTCGGGTCCAGTGAAGTTTGCGATTGATAAACACGACAACAACAAAGGGCAATTCATCAAGCGTACTGATTTTGTAATCTTTGAAAAGATCCTAACCTTTGAAGTAAGTGAGTACACAGCAGCAAAACAAACAAAAATAAACCCGTCAGAAGCCCGGCGGGATTATTTTTGCATGCTTCTAAATTCTGTTTAAAAGCTATGGCAAATCTTAATTCCTTTCAAGCGTTGACAGTGAAACCATTACCCATGGAGCAAATTTATTCGATAGTTCACCCTTAGGATTGTGTATCCGGAAAAGAAAAGCTTCCCCCGCTTGATTCTTCCACACCATATAATCCTCTATTCCCTTATCACCAGTAGCCTGCAGATATAAATCTGCAAAACCCAGAGGATGCTCAAACAGTTCCCCGCTATGATCGTTAGCCTTACCCATTGCAGAAAGCTCAGTTTGTCCCTGTTGCTTCAGAGCGGTAAGATCGTAACCGGATGGCAAGTGTTCAATCTCGGCATAATAGGTGGGGTCCTCAGTGAGTGATAAACGGCCAGACTGTTCATCGAATGTGAAATCCTCAAAGACATACAGGGAATATCCATCACCTTGCTCAAGTGTACCTTCTTGCCCTGAGACCCCTCCCTCCTGTTCACCAAATGCCTGGGTCTTCGGACGTTTGGATGTCTGAGGATCAGTAGCGTCCGGACTGGCGGACTCCTGCGCCTCCGTGGCTGCGGGAGTAGCAGAAGGTTCAGGAGTGGCTGTAGCTTCAATAACAGGCATAGTCGCTGCACTTGACGCTGTAGGCTCTGCCTCGTTTAATGTTTCATTGTTACTGCATGCACCGAGAATTGAGGCGGACAGAAGAATGCTGGTAACTGTAGCAATCAATGTTTTATTCATTATATACCTCCTCATCTGAATAATAGTTATTACCCAAATGTCCAACATTCTCGCACCACTTAAGGTTGACGGATTATTTAATGCAGGCTCTAAACTCAGATAATTCACGCATAAACCAACTGACGGCAATTTTGATTGTCTCTGGGAGAATCCCCCTCCACCAGCCCGCCATAATCCCTTAGGTGGCCAATTGGGTCCTGATCTTCCCGGTACCAGACTGACACCTTGGATTGCTTGGTTCTAATCTAATTGGGCCTTATCCGAAATCACAAGGAAAAATGTAGCCAGTGGGCCACAAAGCAAGGAAAGCAAAAACCAGTTTAGTCCACTCCTATTTTTCCCTTGCGCCAGTCCTGCATTAATTAGAGCCAGCGTCCCCCAACCCGCAAAATATCCATTATCCATCACGCACGCAACCTTTCGTCGTAATTTAAAGGGAATTTCAAACTAAATAATTTCAATATATTTCATTTGGAACATTATGTATATGCACTCTGTATCCTTGGTAAGGAAAACTTTCCTTACGGCAAAGAAATACCCCGCCAATGCTGGCAGGGTACAGTAGTTCCAACTCAGTATTTAATAATTATTTATCAACATTTCTTTTTAGAAAGGATTTAATCCCATCATATATGACTACTAATCCAATAACGTTTGTTTGTATTATATGCGATGATTGGATTTTTAATTAATGGAAAAGCCTCCAGAATAATCCCTGGGGCTCTATATAATGACACTAGACTTGCTCTACCACTCGCTCGTTCCGATCCGCTTAATTAGGATGTTGGAAAGGAAAAACTTCGTCCATTAACACGGATGTAGGGAAACTCACTAGAAGAAACTTCAATATTATTTTTATCAAAAAGATATATCCTCTGTCCCTCAATTAAAATTTTTCCAATCGGGTCTTCTTCCTGCGAATAAGCATATACAAGCATGCCCGATGTTTTATCATCGATGTATAGTGTGGTATCTATGAAGATTAAAGTGTCTTCAATTTTCCCAACGGGCACAACTTTCCGCTCGACATGTGGATTTTTAAATTTCTCAGTCATAAATGAATGCACATCTTCTGAAATTTTACTTAACTCAATAAACTCCTCTTTCTCCAAGTCAATAAAACCTATCTTTTTATTTTTATAAATATAAAGTTTATTTTCATCAAGAATCGAGTCGCTTGGAGAAATCGTATTATCGCCGGAAGGTAATTTATCAATTGAAAAACTCTTCACTTCATATTCATCTTTATTGAGATCGTAATCTAAGAGTATTATTTCACTTTCTTGCTTATCCTGGTAAAAAGCTGAAAACACCAATCGAATGATCTTTCCATTTTTTAACGTTTCCCCATTTGCTAGGAAGACGCTTTTATTTTTAAAATTGTCATTATTTTTCAAGTCAACTTTATATTCTTTATTATTAAAATTCAGGATATATTCAAACTTCTCATCAGAAATTTCACCTAAGCAAGTGAAATCATTAAAAAAATAAGACTGTTCAGTCCCTGTGGAAATAATGTCACCTTGCTCCAATTTATAGTTTACGTCGACTTTGTCGAGTATATTTACATTTTTTTGTAAAATTAACGTTTTTCCGTACCAAACTAGAGGTTCTCCGAGTCCTGAAGTAAATGTATACATACCTTTGTCTAAATTTATCTTGGACTGATTGATATCCCAGGATCCTAAAATCGCTTCCTTCTTAACAGAGTCATTTTGTTGATACACCAGCATCGGTATTTTTATGATCTTTGAATTTTCAAAACTGCAAGAAGTAAGAATAGATGTAATTATAAATATCATCGCTGACATTTTTTTCAGACCCATTGAAACCATCCTTCACACTTAAAATAATAAGATTAGGCATTTGCTTAAAACTAACTAACAAATACCTAATCTTATTTCACTCACTTATCCCAAATTTAATTTGCTGCATAAAAGTCAAACGACGATGAACCAAAGTTTGCAAAAGAAGCATTTAACCTATCATTTGTATGCGCACAATACAGCAAATTGATTGTATCATTTTTCACAACCATCATCACATGAGAGTAATCAGTAGAGGATATGCCCCCCCCTGCTCCTGTTGTGGTTTTGGTAGCTTTCCTAAAATATCCTTTATCAACCATATATTCCTGTAAACCAAAAATTGGTGCCAGACGGAGACCGTCACCTATAACATCGCAGCAACCATGAAGTCTGCATCGCTCTTTAGGACTTTGTATGTATTATTCAAACTCATACTCCTAACAACAAAATAATGTGCAATTTCATTCTTTAACGAGTCGCTTTCCAATTAATTTCTTCGCCTCATCTTCTGAGATATTTGATGAAAATCCAATATGATTCAGTTTCGTTTTTCCAGTGCCATAATTTATCATTTCAAATGATTTCACAAGCACTGCCTGTGCATTATCTTCTTTATTAAGCAAAGTGTCTCCGATTCTTAAAACGGACTCTCTTTGAATAATCTCCCCTGCAATTACATATCCTCCCCAGTAATTTTGAATACATCTTTAACTTCGACTTCAAACATAATTTAACTCCCCTTATGTAGAAATACCCCGCCAACTGGCAGGGTTGAGTATATAAAATTTGGAACATTTTGTATTTTTACTATATTTGGACCAAATCAGGAATGTTGCGGGGTCCAGTGTTCTCAGAGTTCACCTTATAAAAAGCAAGTCATCCACCTCAAGGGTAGATGACTTGTTTTAACGCACCTTTTAGAACTGTCTAGCACTTACATCAACATCAAGTGGATATCCTAATAAACTATATATGTAGACCTCATAATTTCCATCCAGACCATTACCTAACATATCCGTAAAAGAGATTGTTTTCTGTGAGCCAACAGCAATTGCTTGATTAGTGAACTCAACTCCATTTCGCCACACTTGAAATTGAACCGATTGGCCATTGTTATTCATCATCCAGATGTTCAGGTTAACTCCATCATCCGGTTCACAAGTGAATGAATCATTAAAAGCTCCACCCTTTTGATTCACACGGACTAT
Organism: Paenibacillus sp. FSL H3-0321; assembly: GCF_038002865.1. NCBI lineage: Bacteria > Bacillati > Bacillota > Bacilli > Caryophanales > Paenibacillaceae > Paenibacillus > Paenibacillus sp. FSL H3-0321. The sequence continues at coordinate 2,482,085 of NZ_JBBODH010000001.1, forward strand.
CTTTACGGCCTCTTTCCCTCTTGCAAGTTCTGGTACTTTAACCCCATCCCCCACCAAAATCTTCGTTCCTGTTCCTGGTTCTTCGTAAATGTAATTGTTAAAACTGTAACTTTTTGCAGAGGAAACCTCAGATACTGAAGATTTTTGCAGCGATGGTGAATCTACAAGGCCTGTTATCGGAGTAAAAAGTAATGATGCAGCGACACCTAATCCTAAAAGTTTAATCAAATTAACAACCTCCCAGATATTTTTTTTGGATTACATTGGAATTATACCATTAATTAGGTTATTAATGAAATAGTATCTATTTACTATAAATAACGACTTTATTTCCCGCGATCAAACATAAAAATGGTATTTTTTATCGCATTGTGCTTTAAAATAGATTGTATATATAATAAACAACAATGTTAGCTTCCACTCAAGTCTGCTCTAAATTTAAATCGCTGCCGGATAAATCTTAAGTGATACAGAGTGTATCCCTCAACGATGCCGCCATAATCCATCAAGTGACCGATTGGATCCAGATCTTCCCGGTACCAAACAGATAGATACTTTCGACTGCACCAGAGAAGCGGCTAGGAAGCCTGAATTGCTTTTCAAGGCTTTGTATGAAGTTTCCAAGCCCTTACTCCTGTTTATTAGAAGAACAAGTGGAATGATATTTATTTTTTATATCAGTATTTCTGTATGGAACTTATTATCTTGCGCAGCAATTTATGGATCGAATATCACAACATGGGTCCTGAGATATTTAATGCAATGCTAGATTCTGTTGGCAGTTCGCTCAAAAACCTTAGTAAACTTTCTTTGTTGGCAGGGATCGCCTTTTTGGTGTGGGCAGAAATCGAGGAGTATTATAAAACTCATAATAAGAACAACAATATAAAAAATGCAGAGCCATTCAAGATATGATTTTGAAAACTTACAAGTCAATTATATTTAATTTGGAACATTATGTATATTCACTTCCATCGGTAAGGAAAACACTTCCTGAATGCAAAGAAATACCCCGCCATTAATGGCAGGGTGCAGTCTTTAATTTCCAAGAGTAGCAGCCTGATTATCTAATAGAACAAGCCCGCATCGGCCCTAAAAGTAATTCAAAGTAACTGAGCTTATTTATCTGCATGTAACTATGGGCGAATAACTAAACGAACGGTTGCGGGTAAATTGCGGGTAACGGTTCGTAAAAAAGCTTACTATTCCCTTGAACAGCGCGGGTTTCCTGATATCCGTTAGATATAAAACATATAGTTGTCAGCCTTACTTTCTTCCTTATAGTTGATTAAGTCAGACAATGTGGTGGAATCCAGCACATCGGCAATGCTGTCGCGGATGCGCAACCAGAGGTCGCGTTTTGCCGGATCATCTTCTTCTGTAAAATCAACTGGCGATATGGGGCCTTCCAGTACACGGATAATATCGCCGGCTGTAATGGTGATGGATTCGCGTGAAAGGATATAGCCGCCGTAAGCACCACGAATGCTCTTCACAAGCCCTGCGTTGCGCAGTGGGGCAATGAGCTGTTCCAGGTAATGCTCGGATAGTCCGTTTTTCTCGGCGATGCTTTTAAGTGAGGTTGGACCTTCGCCAAATTTCAGGGCAAGCTCCATCATAATGGTTAATCCGTAACGTCCTTTTGTCGATATCTTCAAGGGGCACCTCTTTCGGTTTAGTTGCTGATAGAATCATAATCCATTGTTACGACATGAGATATGTCATATCAAGGTATTCCGATGTTTGCTCTCAGCTTATGTTATCATATTTATGGACATATTTGGAGCCAAAAAAGTAACTTTTCACATGAATGTTCGCCAGTGGTGGACAAATTGTCAATTTTATCGTCTTTTCTGCTGCATTTTCCCGTCCTCACGGGCAGTTTGGGCTGGACAGGTGTGTTATAATACAAAATGAGCCGGGTGTTTGTATCAATAACCGGTATTTTTTGCATAGAAAATGGTGATTACGATGACAAAGGCAAACCAGGACACACGTGTCGTCGTCGGCATGTCCGGAGGGGTCGATTCCTCCGTTACGGCACTTCTGCTGAAGCAGCAGGGCTATGACGTCATCGGTATCTTCATGAAGAACTGGGACGACACCGATGAGTTTGGCGTATGTACGGCCGAGACTGACGCAGAGGATGTCCGCCGCGTGTGTGAGCAGATCGATATTCCTTACTATACCGTTAACTTCGAGAAGGAATACTTTGATAAAGTCTTTTCCTATTTCCTCGATGAATATAAGGCCGGACGCACACCAAATCCGGATGTGATGTGCAACCGCGAGATCAAATTCGGAGAATTCCTGAATAAGGCACTACAACTGGGCGCCGATTACGTGGCTACCGGGCATTATGCACGGGTCATTCAAGAAGACGGCAAGTTCAAGCTGCTGCGCGGCGTGGACAGCAATAAAGACCAGACCTACTTCCTAAACGCGCTGAGCCAATACCAGCTTTCCAAAGCGATGTTCCCGATCGGACATCTGCCAAAACCTGAAGTACGGAGAATCGCCGAGGAAGCCGGATTGTACACAGCCAAGAAAAAAGACAGCACCGGCGTCTGCTTCATCGGTGAGCGTAACTTCCGTGAATTCCTAAGCCAGTATCTGCCTGCCCAGTCGGGAGACATGGTCGATATCGCCACAGGCGAAGTGAAGGGCCGCCACGAGGGCCTGATGTACTATACGCTGGGCCAGCGCCAGGGGCTGGGAATTGGCGGCTCCGGCAATGGTGAGCCGTGGTTTGTGGCTGAGAAGGATCTGGACCGCAACATCCTGTATGTAGTCCAAGGGGACAAGCACCACAGCCTCTACTCCACCAGTCTGATCGCCTCCGGGGTCAACTGGATAGACGGCCTTACCCTTACGGATGTACCGCTGAAGTGCACCGCCAAGTTCCGCTACCGCCAGCCTGATCAGGGCGTAACACTGACAGCACAGGAAGACGGTACCGTGCATGTTGCCTTCGATGTGCCGCAAAAGGCGATCACACCGGGCCAAGCTGTTGTCTTCTACCTGGACGAGGAATGCCTTGGCGGAGGTACGATTGAAGCTGCAGAGAAGGTAATACCGCAGCCGCAGCAATAAGAACCGAATGAACGCACCTAAAAACGGCTGCTGACCCCACCAAGGTCGGCAGCCGTTTCTATGCAGCTAAAGCGATAGCGTTTAGCCCTATGTGTATACAAAAACCTCCTTGCGGCTGTAAAATCCGCAAGGAGGTTTTGAATTACAGGTTGCTAAATCCCGGAAAATTACTGCGCAGCAATCCCCTTGTCGGCGGACAGTGCAAGCTCATTTCTGTAAATACCCGTTCCATCGCCGATAGCGTAATTCAGAACGCGGTTATTAACCGGAACGAGTGCTGCGCGATAAAGGGTTGGGAATACAGGAATCTCGTCAACCATCAGCTGCTGCCACTCTTTGTAGATTTCTTTACGCTTCGCTATATCAAATGCTGCTTCGGATACGCCCTCTTTCATCAGGCGGTCGCTTTCTTCACTTGCGTAACGCGGGAAGTTGTAGATAGCGTCGCGGCCATACAGTCCTTGTGGATCCACGTCGATACCGACTGTCCAAGCGCCTTGGTATACATCAACAGAAGGATCATCTTCACCATTGGAACCTACGCGGTCATAGAAGGTGTTGAACTCCACCATTTCCAGCGTTACATTCAGACCGATGGCTTTCCACGACTGCACATAATATTGGGCCAGCGGCTCAGCGATATCCGAACCTGTCATGGAGATGAAATTGATCGTCAGCGGCGTGCCGTCCGGATTGGTACGAAATTCTCCGTTAAGTTTATAGCCTGCATCATCCAGTGTTTTCTTTGCTGCTTCCTGATCAAACGTTACTCCAGGATTGCTGTCATCGTGGAATTCGGGATGGGATGGCGGAATCAGCGTAGTCGCGTTCCAGCGCAGACCATGATAGAATTTCTTGCCGACGGCATCATTATCCACCGCCTGCCACATCGCTTTACGCAGAGCTACATTGCCCATCTTCGCCTTCGGATCAGGAGCAACCACTTTTTTGGTCGCGTCCCACTTCCCAAGCTTGAAGCCAATGTAAGTATAGGCACGGTCAATTGCTCCAAGGTATTCAACATTGGACAATTTAGAGTTATCAGGGAACTGGTCAATTGGGAAGCTGTCGACCAAATCGATATTTCCGGCTTTAAGCTCCTGCACAACTGTAGTCGGTGGAATTACTTTCAGGACAACCTTATCCAGCTTGGGAGCGCCGCGCCAGTAGTCGCCATTCTTGACAAACACTACAGATTCACCAGGGACAATACTTTCCACTTTAAATGGGCCGAAACCGATTGGTTTCTGGCGGACCTCAGGGGAAGCGGAGATTTTGGCTACATCCATATTTCCAAAAATATGCTTCGCCAGCGGATAAATCCAGACGCTGCCTGTCAGCAGGGAAGGAGTGGATTTCACATAAGTAATTTCCAGTTTTTTCTCACTAAGTACTTTGATCCCGGAAATCGTCTTGGCTTTGCCGGCATGGTAATCTTCCATACCTACAATGTTGGTGAAGTCAGAACCGTAACGAGGGCCGTCATAGGCCGGATTACCGATAACTTCATGGGCAAACAGCCAATCTTCAGCTGTCACAGGCTTGCCGTCATGCCAGTTTACATTGTCGCGGATGGTGAAAGTGAAGGTGCGTCCATCTTCAGAGACTTCATAGGTAGCAGCCCCGTCATTGGTATACACATAGTTCTTATCCCAGGTCAGCAAACCTTCGTCAAACCACTCAAGGACCTCAGAATCTGGATTACCGGAATAGAAGTTAAAATTCAAAGTTCCTTCAAAGGGAGTATCGGATACAAGGCCAAAGTTGAGTGTGCCGCCTTCAATGGCTTCACCCTGGTTCTTCTTAACATTGCTGAAATCTGCGATGTTGTACAGCCCGTCTTCTGCTGCCGGTGCTGCAGTTGGAGCAGTTGTAGCAGCTGCATCTGTCTTGGCTGTTGCCGAAGGCTCAGCCGCTTCGTTGTTGCCTGAGCCGCAGGCCGTAACCGCAAGCGTCAGGACAAGCATCAATGTGAAGAGCATGGTCTTGCCAGAGTTTCTTTTTCTCATTCTTGTTTCTTCCTCCCTTATTATCCTTTTCTTTGTCTTGCATCCGTCGCACGCTTAAGCGCCTGACCGACATTATTTATACTCAACATCAATACCAGGATCAGCAGTGATGCGGGTAACCATATCCACCATCTCGATTGCAGCGTCTGCGGATTCCGGGCATAGCTGACCAGCGTCCCCAGACTAGGCGTGCTTTCAGGAAAGCCGAAGCCGAGAAACGAGAGTCCCGACTCCAGGCCGATGTTGGCGGCCAAATTCAGCGTCATCGTAACGATAATGATGGAGCTTAAGTTCGGCAGTACCTGGTTGAACATAATCTTAAGATGGGAGGAGCCCAGCGTTCTGGAGGCCTGGACATATTCCAGTTCCCTCTCCTGCAGTGTCTTCGAGCGTATTAGCCTCGCGATGCCCATCCATAGAAATGCCGTCATGATCAGTGAAAAGGACAAGGTATTATATTTGGGAACCGCCGTAACAAACGCGATGACAATCATCAGCATCGGCAGGATCATAAAGAAATCCACGAAACGCATAAAGATATTATCGACGAATCCACCGAAATAGCCGGAGATCAGACCTACCAGAATACCGATAACACCCGTCATCAGAGTGACCATAATACCGATACTCAGCGAGTTGCGCGTACCGATAATGAGCTGGCCGAACACATCGCGTCCGCCGTAATCGGTGCCCAGCCAGAATTTAGCCGAAGGCTTCTCATATAAGGCGAACAGATCGACGGTTACAATCTGCTTTTGATCCAGAAACAGGGCGATGCCAAATACTCCGCATACAACTACACCTAGAAAAATCAGGGAGACCAAAGCCAGTTTATCTCTGAAAATTTCCTTCCAGAGGATTCTCCATCCGGATGGGCTCTTCTCCATATCCTGCGGGAGCGACAGCTCAGCGCTTGATTTTGCCATTACATTCACCTCAACAAGTTCTGATCATTATTTAATCCGGATACGGGGATCAACAATGCCTAATATGATGTCCGAGAGCAGGGATCCGACGATTTGAGCAATCCCATACAGCAGCACAAGTGCCGTTACAACGGTGAAATCGCGGATAACGATGGAGCTCAGGAACAGCTGGCCCATGCCGGGATAGCTGAAAATACTCTCTACAAAGATGGTGCCGCCAATTAATCCCGTAAGCTCATACCCGAAAAAAGCGGCAATCGGCAGGAGGGAGTTGCGTAAGATGTGGCGGTTGTACACCCGTGATTCCGAGGCGCCTTTTGCTCTTGCCGTAAGGATAAAATCCTTCTGCTTTGTATCAATGATTTCGTTCCGCAGATATTGGACTGTCCCGACGGTAGTAATCAGCGCGATGGATATGGCCGGAAGCAGCAAATGATATAACTTGCTCAGAATGTAACTCATCGTCCCGGGGACCTCGCCCGGTGATACGCTTCCTCCGGTAGGGAACCAATGAAAGTAGAAACCAAACATCCAGAGCATAACCAGGGCTACGATAAACAAGGGAGCCGCAAATCCGACATAGGTATATCCTGTAATCAACCGGTCGCCCCAGGTGTCATTGAAACGTCCGCTAATGATGCCGAGCGGAATTGCAATTAAATAGGTAATGACCAGAGTCGTCATAGATAACCACACCGTGTTCATCAGCCGCTGGCCAATCAGCTCAGTTACCGGCATCTTAAAGCGGAAGGACTGGCCCATGTCTCCCTGCAGGGCATTAGTGATCCAATCCCAATACTGGATGTACCACGGATCATTCAGGCCGAGCCGTTCCCGCATCGCTTCAATGGCGGCCGGATCAATGTTCGGATCGAGCAAACCGGTGAGCGCATCTCCGGGCATGGCTTTGGCCATAAGAAATACCAGAATGCTGAGCAGAAATACTTGAGGGATCATAATCAATATTCTTCGTGCAATAATCTTCCACATACGTCTCAACCTTTCTCGGGCATGGCCACCAAATGGGTATCGGAAATGGGTTGTAAAGGATAAGCTAAACCGTCATTGTCAAAATAATTCCGGTAGGCTCCCTCGTACTCCTCACTTACGGACTTGCGGAACCGGGTCCGTTCGTCACGCTGCAATGGGTCAATGTCCGGGATTGCGGCAATCAGACGTTTCGTATAAATATGTCGCGGATTGTCAAAAATATCCTTAGGCGTCCCCTGCTCAACATGTCGTCCCTTGTACATAATGCCGATATGATCGCACATATGTCTGATGATTCCGAGATCATGACTGATAAATAGGTAGGTTAAATTCAATTCCTTTTGGATGTCCCGTAAAAAGTTAAGCACTTGTGCCTGAACCGAGACATCCAGCGCGGACACCGGCTCGTCGGCGATGATCAGCTTGGGCTTCAGCGCAATCGCCCTGGCGATTCCGATCCGCTGACGCTGTCCGCCGGAAAATTCATGCGGATATTTATAAATGTTGTCCGGACTCAGGCCGACCTGCTCCAGCAGCTCCTGAACTCTCCGTTTCTCTTCCTGGGGGGACTGTTTGTCGAAATTGCGCAGCGGCTCGGCAATGATGTCGAGCACACGCTTCTTGGGATTGAGTGATGAATAGGGATCCTGAAAGATCATTTGAACGTCGCGGCGGACATTGCTCAGCTTGCGTGAGTTCTTCAGGGCTAAATCGGCGCCTTCAAAAAGAATGCTGCCGCCCGTAATCTCGTTCAGCCCGATAATCGCTCTTCCTGTCGTTGTCTTACCTGAGCCTGATTCACCGACTAATCCGTAAGTCTGCCCGGCCTCAATGGTGAAATTGACCCGGTCGACCGCCTTTACCTCACCGACCGCTCTGCTGAATATGCCGCCTCTAATCGGGAAATGAACCTGTAAATCCTTAACTTCAAGCAGTGCCATGGCTGTCAGCCTCCTCAACGCTCTCGGGGAAATGAAAATGTCTGTAGCAGGTGCAGCGGACCAAATGACCCGGAGCGATTTCGTGCAACTGTGGATTCTCCTCATGGGCTGATTCATCAATCCATGGGGTTCTGGCGGAGAAACGGCAGCCCGTACGCGGCAAGTTTTTGAGCGACGGGACGATCCCCTGAATCACATGCAGTCTGGACTTCGCTTCCTTGACCGTAGGTATCGAATTAAATAAAGATCTTGTATAAGGATGCTGCGGGTTGGTGGTCAGCGTATAAATATCAGCAATTTCGACAATTTGCCCGGCATACATAACAGCCACGCGATCTGCCATTTCACTGACTACGCCCAGATCATGGGTAATGAGGATAATTCCTGCTTGCATATCATTTTTGAGCTTCTTGATCAGTTCAAGAATTTGCAGTTGAATCGTTACATCCAGTGCGGTTGTCGGTTCATCGGCGATTAACAGCTGTGGTCCGTTGGCGATTGCGATGGCAATAACTACCCGCTGCCGCATTCCGCCGGATAATTCATAAGGGTATTGCTGATATGTATGCTCGGGACGGGGAATTCCAACCTTGGTCAACAAATCGATGACCTTTGCTTTTCTTTGTTTCTTGGAGAGGCCGGAATCATGAAGGAGAAGTACCTCTTCAATCTGCCGTCCGATAATCATAAGCGGATTTAGTGCAGCCAAGGGGTCCTGGAAAATCATCGACATTTCCTTGCCGCGGACCTTATTCAGCATGCCTGGGGACATTTTGACAATATCCTGACCTTTGTAATACACATGTCCATCAATTTTTGCTTTGGTGTGCAGCCCTATTATTGAGAAAGCCAACGCACTTTTGCCTGATCCGGATTCTCCTACGATGGCGAGGATTTCGTTCTTCTTCACCGTGAGCGTCACATCATCGACCGCAGCGTAATATTCGTCTGCAATCTTGAAGGATGTCGTTAAATTCTCAATACGCAGCAAATCTTCACTCAAGTTCATCACCCTAACACTAGGATTTTTTTAGCAAGGAGCACATATGTGATATACAGTAACCCTATCTATCAACTACGAATTGCCTTTTAGGATTATATTGGAATTAATCCCTGAATGTTAGAGTTTATTCTAATTGACTTATGGTAAATTATCAATGATTTTTCCATAAAAAATTTTTGTTGTGTTAAGTAACATGACAAATACGACAAGATTCGACTCATCTATTAGATTTTTTTGTCACATATTTTCACAGTTTCGTACATGAAATGTGATATTAATAGCAAAGCCGCAAATGTCCCGGAGTATTGGGGCTTTGCGGCTTTTCATTTTACCTTCTACTGCACTTTTAAGGCTCTAACCCCCAGACCAGCGTTCCATTCAGGTAAAGCGGTGCACGTGCCCAGTCAGTGAACGAGGTTTTGGCCGGGTCGTAAGAATAATCGCCGATCTCGTTATAATTGCTCCAATCGGTTTTGTTGATCCGCAGCTGAATTTCACCGGTGCTGGCTCCGGGAGCAAGGGTGCCCGCACCTGCAGTGAAGGAGATCTCCACATAATAATCTGCCTCTGTCACAGAGGGAGTCAGCTTCACGAATGTTCCCTGCACATTGCCGCTGCCTATAGCGGCATAGTCCACATTGAACTGCTGCGCCTTCTCGCCGTCTACCGTGTAGTAGTAGCGCAGCTTTACATCCTTAAGTGCAACCGAAGTGTCCCCGCTGTTCACAATCCGCAGCTGCGGACGGAACTGGGCATCGCCCGGATTCGTATCATTGGTCCGATACTGCACGATCAGATCCCCCACAGGCGGCTCGGGAACCGCTGCTGGCTTGGCGCTGACCTCGGGTGAATTCGGGCTTGTTCCTACTTTGTTAGCTGCACTTACAACATAAAAGTAGGTCGTTCCATTGACTACAGAGGTATCGCTGTAAGTTGCCTGGGTAACTACTGATACATCGCTGTAAGGACCTCCGCTGACAGTGGCCCGCTTAACTGTATAATTGTCGGCAGCAGTTACATTGTTCCAGCTAAGCTGTACAACACTGTCGCCGGCAACAACAGCCGGTTTGGAGGGCGCTTTCGGGGCAACGGGCTCGACCGGACCGCTGCTGTTGTTGATTAACCTGTCATATTCGGCATAGGCCGTGGCCATATCCACTTGGGACCAGAAGCGGTGATACGTAAATTCAGGTGCTCCATTCTCCCATTGCTTAGTGGCCGTATTATATGACGAATTATATTTGTTAAGCAGGTACTGCCAATCGGGATCATTCACAATATCCGGCCGGATGTCAGTATAGCTGGCGTAGACACCGTTTCCGCCTTTGGCAGGATCGGAAGGTACTGTCGCTGTTCCCGGAATCGTATTGCCTTGTCCAAAGGTACCCGTCCAACCGCTTGGGAAATAGACCTCCTTGGTGAAGTAACGGGCATAATCGCCACGGCTCTCCTTAGTTGCTATACCGACACCATCATTATATCCCCAAGCTGTATCCAGCAAGGATTTAGCCAGCTGCTGAGCCTTCCCGCCAAGCGCGGTATAACTGCCGTTTTCTGCCTCAGTACCTGCGGCAAAGAAGGTGAGCGCTTTAATATAGCTGCCGAGTACACCGGTATCCTGGCTCGGGCTCTTGGTGACTGACTTTAAATTGCTGTTGCCGTCACTGCTTGCAAAACCGGTCCAGGTATCCGGTTTCCCCTGCCATTCCACATTGCCCGGAATCCAGAATTCTCCCGGAGCAGCAACTGTAGCTACTTGGGGATTATCACCGCCGAGAATGCGGTTGCCCTGGCTGTCCAGATAATAGCCCTCTGCATCCGTAACCGGCCGGCTGCCTGCAAAGGCATAGTCCGTGGACCATTCCACCCAGTTCTCCACCACCTGCTTGGCCATCTGGAAGTTCTCGGAGGTTGTGTCGCCGCTTGCAGCCAGAATATAATACAGCTCGGCCACACGTTCAACACTCCAGGCCTGCATTCCGAACCAGTTGTTGGACGGCGGATCATGGTAGACTGGTGCGTCATCATATGCCATGCCGTAGAAGGTGCTTGTGCCGGCAGGATAAGCCTTATAAGCACCGTCGTAACTGTTCGTTGCTCCGCCGGCAATCGCGCCTTCGGCAGATTGCAGCCAGGTGTAGAACTCCAGCTGGCGCTTCAGCGAATTGCTCCAGTCCTGCCCTGCTGTTGCTGATGCCGGAACCAGACCGCCGTCCGGATTAGAAAGCGCATAGGCTGCCACGACATTCTGGTAACCCTGATGCGCATGGCTGGCACCGATTCTCCAGGCCCAATTGCCGGTTGAACCAAGCCCGCCGCCCCAAGCGGTATACCAGGCAAGCAGGTATTGGTTGGAATCCTTACCGGTTCCCGCTTCCGGTGTGCCGTCAGCTGCGCTGCCGACCTTTTGGAAATACTTGTCGTACATGCCGTAACGGAGATAATCCCCCATTTTCTTGGCCTTGTTCAGATAAACTGAATTATTATAGCCAAGCTCCCGGGCCCAGTACATAGCCTGAACTGCACGTGCATCTGCGTCGGTAGCATTGGTATAACGCCACTGTGCTGCAGGCGCATTGCTTTCTTTGGTGAACAGGCTCATAAAGCCCTCACCTGTCTTGCCGAATGATTTGTCGTCCTGGGACGGATGCGGGACAGCTTCCCACACCGATTCCTGTTCGCCCCTCTGGAATGTATTTACATAAGCGGCTGTATGTGTAGGATTCAGCAAGTTGCCGAAGCCGTACCAGTTGTCCACATCCACCAGCCAATGCATAAGATAGGTCTGGTTGTTGCCATAGCTTGCTTTCAGTTCGGAATCAAGCGGGTCTTTGCCTGCCGTGTACTTTCCGCTAAGCTGGCTTGGATACTGATCCGGCTGCGCATACTCGGAAGCGTAGGTAGCCGGGCTGTTCGCATTGTAATAACTCATCGTCGGCTGCTCCTGCTTGCCGTCGCCTTCATTAACAGGGATAATGTATTTCTCCATGTTGTCCCAAGCCGTTTCCAGCTTGCTCCAATCGCCAGTATGATGGCCATACAGCACCTCGAGCCACATCCAGTAGCTGTAAGCTTCCGAGGTGGTCATATGCCCGTAATCGGGCGCTTCGCTCATCAATGTCTCTACCGCATGGTAGGGAATGCCTTCAGCTGAGAAATAGCCGTTCGCCGGATCCTTTAGCTGAGCATATAATTGCAGAAATCGGGTCTCCTCCGCCGAAGCGGCCTTTGCAGTTCCGGGGCTACCAGTAAACAAACCGGTTATGAGTGAGAGAAACAGAATCGAGGCCATTATAGCGGAAATAGGCTTCTTACTTAAGCTCAATTTCATCATTTTGGCTAGCTCCCTCTCTGTAGATAAATTATGGTTCTAAACCCCACACAAGTGTTCCGTCACGATACAGTGTCACCTTTTCCCATTCGGCGAAGGCAAGCTGCGTTCCACTGTAGGAATAGTCATTGCCCTCGCTGTAATTCGTCCAGTCCTCTTTGTTGGTGCGCACCTGAATTTCTCCGCTGTTCCCTCCGGGAGCAAGGCTTCCGGCACCTTCAGCAAAAGTGATCTCCAGATAGTAGTCCGCTCCGGTTAGGGACGGATTAAGTTTCGCAAAGGAACCGCTTACATTTCCGCTGCCGACAACGGCATAATCGCAGTGGAATTGCTGGGTTTTGTCTCCGTCCACGGTAAAATAGTAGCGGAGCTTAAGACCACTCAAAGGTACCGCGACAGTTCCCGTGTTCACAATCCGGAATTGCGGGCGCATCTGTCCGTCCCCGGGATTGTTGTCATTAGTACGGTATTCCACCCTTAAATCACCTTTTGCCGGAGTAGGTGTTTCACGCGGCTGGGCACTAACCTGCAGAGATGGCGTACTCTCGCCAACACTGTTCGAGGCGGTGATTACATAATAATAGGTAGTACCATTAACCAGCCCGTTGTCGGAATACACGGCCCCTGTTGTGCTTGCAACTACAGTGTAAGGCCCGCCACTCGTTACAGCCCGTTTAACTGTATAGTCCGTTGCCCCGCTGACTGTGTTCCAGGACAGTTTTACGCTGGCGTTCTCAGCAGCAGCCGCTACACCGGAAGGCTGTGCGGGCACCTTCGGTTCACCCGGATGTCCGCCTCCAGGAGGCAGTTCACCGAATACAAGCACCCCGGCGTCGTATACCGGTATATACGCCGTTTTTACCGGAAGCGCTCCTCCCGTTGCCACGCCTTTAAATGAATAGTCATTTGTATTGTCCCAGAAGAGCGTGTTGAGCGGAGCGGCGATCCGGAACTGGACTTCCTTCCGGTAAGCGGATTGACCGCCCGGATAGATCGAAGTGCCGGTAAAATCAACCTTGGTGTAATAAATATGATGTTCTTCATCATAAGGCTGAAGTGCGGATACCGTTGCTCCCTGGTTGTAGCCACCGGCAGTGACCGTAATATCCTCCGGACCGTACCCTGCGGCAATTGCTTCGCTGAGGTCCAGATAATAATGGAAGGACATCGACTTGCTGACCCGTGCCGGCCAGCCGGAACGGTTGTTGAGCAGTGCCCGGATCTCTACAAAATTGCTGCCACTGGCATTTACGGAAGCCTCGACAAACATTTCATCCTCAGGGGTCTCTGCCGCAGGAAACTGTGGTTGCGGCTGCTGCCCTTGCCCGTGGAGCAGCATCATTTTGGCCAGCGCCCCTGTAAAGGCGGAATTGTAGTCGGTTGCCACTTCATTCGAGACATAGTCGTTGATCGAATCGGTATACGTGTCCGTCTTGGATGGACCCCCGACCAGCGCTCCGTATAAAACGTGACGATGATCTGAAGGAGTAGACTGGCTGTCGCTCCATGAACCATGTGAGGTCCGGTGATGCGGATGCTGCGGCGAATTGTTGCCATACCCGATCACATAGCTGCTGTTCCGCGGGTTGTCGCCCAGCATATACGTAATCTGCCGTTCCGCGAAAGAACGGGCCGTTTCGCCTTTGACAGGGTCGCTTACCCAGTCCGCGTAAACAAACGCCAAAAATGCCTGGTTGGCGGCATATCTCAGGGCTCCCCACTGATCCAGATGTGCCAACCCTCCAGGTGTATAGGCGACCCGGTCGCTAGTCCCGCCTACACCAGTTGTCCAATACTGCATGTTGCGTTCCGTAGATTGAATGAACTTGGCATCCCCGGTAATCCGTGACAGCAGCAGCTGCGCACCGTAATGCTTGTCATCCCAGGATTGTGTCCACTGGTAACCCCATAATCCCGATTGGTTCGTTCCCCACAGACTGCTTGCGGCAACTGCCTTATCCAGGTACGTCTGCTCTCCGGTCGCCAAATAGAGCCATACACCGCCCCAGCTCAACTCATCGGCATAACCGCTCCATGAATTGTAATACTGCTTGACGTCGGTAATACTGTCCGAATAGGCGCCGCGGTAAGTGTCCGCAAATTGATACAGCTGTTTGGCATGCAGCAGCAGCTTGTCCGCATAGACAGCATCCGAATCCCGGAAGATAATCGATGCCGAAGCCAGCGCCGCTGCGGTTTCTGCCGCCAGATCAGAGCCGGGATGAGTTGCATCAATTTTGTAGGAGGGCCGCTGCATTTGCATCACTTCCGCTGCTCCCCACCAATTATGGTCGGCCGTTCCGTTCCCTACCTGTCCCCATAGCTCATTTGGAGCTGTATGGGCTTTGACAAAATAGTCGGTAGCCCAGCGGATATTATCCAGAATCTCCTCCAGCTGGCCGGACTGCACGTAACCATCCTTGTATTCATAGACCGACCAGGCCAGCATCGTAGCTGTATAAGCCATTGGAAAACCAAATTTGACATGATCCCCCGCATCATACCAGCCCCCGGATAAATCGTGGCCGACATCCGCGCCATCCAGAAGTCCGGAGTCCCCCCGCCACTCGACCCGGTTGTCTTCCGGCAGATCGCCTGAACGCTGAGCCTCATAGAAATAAATCGATTTTTGCAGTGCCTCTGCGTAGTTGTAGCCGGCAGCCGCTGCTGTGCCCACAGATGGGTGAAATACAGCTCCGGAACATGTAACCGCTAACATAAAGCTCAAGGACAAAACCCAGCCCTTCCTGATCCCTTTGCCCATCTTAGCCCTTCTCCCTTCTTGTCCTTCTTGTCCTTCTTGTCCTTCTTGTCCTTGTGTTCAATTTCATCTCTGCACAGACTCTTCAAACCGTGGCTCCAAACTCTTATTCATTCCCAATGAAGTTTCCCACCTTCTTTCCGGGTGTCTTTAGGATGATTTGCATCCTATGTAAATATATACCATATATAGGAATGGAATTCTATATACAAAATAGCAAAAATGTAATAAAAAATAGATATTTTTGTAAAAAAATTGGAGTCTATCAGAAAAACCGCGAGTCCGTTAAACAAAAAACCGCTTCTTTTACAAAAGGAATGAAATCTCCCCCTGTAAAATAAGCGGCTGATGCATAAAATGGAGAAAGTTGTACAATCGAACTCCTACATGACTACTGTCCGCGCCGAAGCGACTGGTTATGGCGGATCTTCGCTTCATTGCCCTGTTCAGTAGCCTGATAAAAGACCCGGCGTGCAATAGCCTTAGGCAGATAATCCTGTTTGACATAATGGCCCGGAAAATTATGCGGATACTGGTAGCCCTCATGGCCGAGCTTCACGGCTCCTTTATAATGCGTATCGCGCAGATGCAGTGGTACTTCAGCCGATTTCAACTCGTCGATACTGGCCATGGCATTCGAAATCGCCATGGTCACGGCATTCGATTTCGGACTTTCCACCGCAAACAGGATCGCCTGGGCAATATTCAGCTTGGCTTCCGGCCAGCCGTTATTGCGGTAGGCTTCCAGTGCGCTGACCGCCTGGACCATCGCCTGCGGATTGGCCAGACCGATATCCTCACTGCTGGCGGCGATCAGCCGGCGGATGAATGTCATCGGGTCCATCCCCAGCTTCTCCACAGCATAGAGAAACCAGAACAGCGCCGCGTCGCTGGAGCCGCGGATGCTTTTGTGAAACGCAGACAACACATCATATTGCGTCGATTCGTCCGCTTTGACAATCGGGCGGCGGATGGATTCTTCAGCCACCGCAAGCGTAATATGCACACTTCCGTCCGGTTCCGGCGCAGTGGTCATGGCCGCCAGCTCAAGTGCATTAAGCGCCCGGCGGATATCGCCGTTGGCCATCGTTGCAATATGCTGCAAAGCTTCTTCATCCACCTGCAGCTGCATGAACCCAAGCCCCCGCTTCTCATCGGTAAGCGCCCGCCTCATAGCAATCAGACTGTGCTCACTGGTCAAGGACTCCAGCTGAAACAGCGTGGAACGGCTCAATAACGCCCCGTTCACATAGTGGAACGGGTTCTCCGTCGTCGCGCCGATAAAGGTGATGGTCCCCTTCTCCACAGCGGGAAGCAGTGCATCCTGGCGGGAGCTGTTGAAGCGGTGCACCTCATCCAGAAACAAAATGGTCTTGGAGCCGTACAATGCCTTATTGCTCTGAGCACGCTCGATCACTTCCCGCACATCCTTGACCGAGGCTTCGACCGCATTCAGGCGGACAAATTCCCCCTGTGTATGATGGGAAATAATATGCGCCAATGTTGTTTTTCCGCAGCCTGGAGGGCCGTAAAGCAAAATAGAGGAGACCTGATCTGCCTCAATCGCTCTGCGCAGCAGCTTCCCCGGGCCAACAATATGCTCTTGTCCTATATATTCATCAAGATTCGCCGGACGCATGCGGTCCGCCAGCAGGCGGCCGCTACCGGTGTCTTCCCCGAGCGAAAATAAATCCATTCTTCCACTTCCTTGCTGTAATCTTGTAGGTCGGCACTATTAGAATACCTCCCACTATCATACCATACCACGGATACATCCTAATATTTAAAAAGAGCATGACCTCGCCTCCTCCGGCGGTGCCATGCTCTTTGTTCAAAGTTCAGGCTAGCGGTTCAGCGCCAGCCGCATTTTTGAAATAATCTTGCGGATGCTTTCTTCGGATAAATGGTATCTCTTCTGCAGCTCGTTCACCGAGCAGCCGCTGCTGTGACTGCAGAATATCTCCTCGTTCCGGCTGGCAATCTCCTGCCTGGATCCGCTGTTCTCGCCCCATCTTACCCGTTGCTCGGTTTTCTTGGGGATGTATAGCAATTCACCCTGGATGTATCCCTGAAGCTCTTCGAGCAGGCCCGGGGGGAGCACATCCTTCCCATTTACATAACTCACTTTTTACTTCCTCCTTCAACAGGTGTGTCCCTTTGTGTCCGACGACTGCTTGTAATGAATTGATCACGTCACCTGCCTCCTTTCTTCAGCTCATATTTGGTAAATACCGTAAGTTCATTATATAAAAACCATTGGATAGCGTCTACCTTCGGTTTTTGATCACAACTTTATGTGAATTATTTATTTCTATGTTTTTTAAATAAGGAGGCCTTTCGGCCTCCTCCGGTTATGCGGATTTCCGTCTTAGACGGAAACCACCTCGTATACTGAAATCATTTCAATCAGCCTCCTTCCAGAGTAATCTGCCCGGCCGGACACTTATTATTAAGCCATACCCAGGGATAGGTTACAAGTTCAAGAACAGTTATAACTGTTCTTCACCAGATGGGAACTTATTTTTTTAAGAAAAAACTAAAAAATAAGTCGATTAGTGTCGAAATATAAAAGTAATTATCTATTAACTAATAGATATGGAAGTAATTAAAAGCAGGAGGAATATAATATGACAGCTAAAAGGCACATCCTCAAACAAGTATTCCGCATCAAGAAACTTAGAACCGAACTAATGGCTTTTATCATTACCGCCATTGCAGTTCCTTCGCTTGTACTAGCTGTCAACTCTTCAGAAACTTCCAAAACAGAGCTGCAGGGCAAAATGGAGGAAACTACAAAATCGAGCATTCATCTTCTCGATAAGACACTTGAGCAATTAATACAGCTGGAGAGCAGCAATGTGAATCAGCTTGCCTATCAAATTACTGCAGCTGATCTGACAGCGAACTCTCCACGCGTACGGAATCAGATCAACAAATTCAAAGCGGAGCATCCTGAGATCGACATCGTCGCTTTAGGTAACAGCGATGGCAAGTTTATGCTCGCGCCTGATTCCAAACCAAACGACTATGATCCCCGGGTCCGCGACTGGTATATTGACGCGCTGAAAACACCGGACCGCACATCCGTTATCAACCCGATTTTCTCCAAGGTTACAAACTCCTTCATCCTGCCGATCTCCAGAGCCTTCCAGGACGGCAAAGGGGTAGCTACGATCAGTTTGAGCATGAACGGGCTCATGGAACTGGCGCAGAATGTCAGCCTCGGTTCCAGCGGTTATGTATATATACTGGACAGCAGCAATAAGGTTATCTACCATCCCACTCTGGAGGTAGGAAGCCCCGTTACAGGCGGGCTGCTGGATACGCTGAATGCGGCCCCGGCAGGCAAAGTGTCCTACAAAGACAGTGCGACAGACTTGGCAATGGATGGCTTTTACATTACGAATGAGCTTAGCGGCTTTAAGCTGGTCGGTGTCCTGCCCGAGAGCGAGTATACAGAGGCCGTTTATCCTATTTTGTATAACTCAGCTATCGTTCTGCTGGTTGCGCTGCTTCTGGCCGCTGCAGTAACGTTCTTCATTATCCGCCGCATCACCAAGCCGCTTGAGCAGCTGAACCGTTCGGCAAAGCGGGTCAGCGAAGGCTATCTGGATGAAGTGGTCCACACGACACGTAAGGATGAAATCGGGCAGCTTGCAGGCAACTATAATGCCATGGTAGCGTCGCTTCGAAAGATGGTGCAGGATGTGGCCGAAACCTCAGGCCAGCTCGCAGCTGCCAGTGAGCAGCTGACAGCCAGCACCGGCGAGAACAGCAAGGCTGTGGAGTATGTCACCGGACTGGTGGAGGAGTCCACCCGCGGTGTGGAAACCCAGGCCCATGCTTCCTCCGAGGTAGCTGTAACTATGGATGAAATGTCCGAAGCCATCCATAAAATTGCTTCCGCTTCCCAGGCCATTGTAAGTGCCGCAGTGCAGACTGAGCAGGTTGTTAACACCGGAAGCACCAGAGTGCAGCATGTCAGCGAGCAGATGAAGACGATCCGCCAGTCCGTTCAGCAGTCCGGCGGACTGATTTCCGAACTTAACGGGCTTAGCACAAAGGTAGCAGAAGCAAGTACAGCGATCTCCGCGATCGCGAAGCAGACCAATCTACTGTCGCTCAATGCAGCTATTGAAGCTGCCCGTGCCGGAGAACAGGGCAGAGGGTTCGCCGTTGTTGCCGGAGAGGTGCGGAAGCTGTCCGAAGCCTCGCATGTCAGCGCGGGTCAAATTCAGGAGACCATTTCCGAAATGGTCGGCCTGATTGCCAGCGCCTACGACGTAATGAAGCATAAAGTGGCCGAAGACGTTGAACAAGGCATGAATCTGGCGCTGGAAGCGAGCGATGCCTTTATCCAGATTGAGCAGTCCACCCGGCATGTGGGCGAACAAATTCATGAGGTTTCGGCGATTACCGAGCAAATGTCTGCCAGCTCGGCTGAAGTGGCCGCCTCCGTACAGGAGATGGCTGCCATCTCGCGGGCGGCGCTGGATTCCTTCCAGAGCGTAACAGCTGCAACGGAGGAACAGCTTGCTTCCATGGAGGAGATTACGGCTTCCTCTGCAGCGTTGTCCGCTATGGCTTCCGATATGCAGCAGCAGGTGGAACGGTTCCACATCACGGAACAAAATGAGATGAAATAAGACGTTCTCACCCTATAGAATATAAAAACGGACCGTCCTGTTTATGACAGGCGGTCCGCTTTTTATATTTGCACTACTGCGAATCAGGCCAGCCGGAGACTGTCTCTTCTCCAAGCAGCTGTACATAAGGCGGCAGCTGCCCGTCATGCAGCAGCCACAGTTCATGCAGCGCACGGGTACAGCCGACATACATCAGCTTCGCGTCCCAGGACGCTTCCCCGTAATGTCCGCTGTCCGCGTCTGCCAAGATGACGGCGTCGAACTCCAGCCCCTTGGACAGATACACCGGCAGCACAGACAGCCCGCCCCGGTATTCAGTCATGCTGCCGTCAATCAGGTGAAGATCCTCAAACTGTCCGGCAAGCGCGTCGTACAGCTCAGCAGCTTCCCGCAGGCTGCGGGTTAAGACAGCCACTGTGCGGTATTCACGCCCGGAGAGTGCCCCCAGAGCCGTTCTGACAGCACTGAGGCGCTCATTCCCGGCTGCTGCTGCCGCCGGCTGACGATCGGCGTAAGAGATCAGCCGGACCGGGTTGCCGCTGCGGAAGACCGGAACGGCGAGCAGGGAGCTGCCAACACCGGAAGACAATATGCCGTTGGCAAATTCAATGATCTCCATGGTGGACCGGTAGCTGCGGGTCAGTGCATGATAGGCCGTATGTTCCGGTGCAAACAGCGTCTGCATTTCTTCCCAGGCATGTACGCCCTTGTAGGCATGTATCCCCTGTGACAAGTCACCCAAAATGGTAAAGGAATGACCCTTCACGTACAAATCAAGCACCGCAATCTGGAAAGGCGAGAAATCCTGCGCCTCATCAATAACGATATGGTCAAAGCGGTCTCCGCCATCATTTCCGCTGAGCAGATAATGAATATAGAGCAGCGGCGGCAGATCCTCTTCGCGCAGGATGCCTTTTTTGAGCTCCTTGACCGTTTCCTTCAGCACACCTTGCGGAATAATCTCCGGGGCTGCAGCCGGCCAATGCTCCGGAACCTTTACTGCCCGGAAAATCTGCTTATAGATCATAAGCGGATCATATTTGGGCCACTTGCCGCTGTAGGTCTTCTCGCGTGCCGCCGCTTTTTTCTTGCGTTCCTTCAGCGCTGCTTGCGAAGGGCTCTTCTTCAGCTCCATCTCAATCCAGCGGTGAATTCTGGCCATCACACGCTCTTTGCGTTTGGCCGGCGGATAGGGGGCGTATTCCTCGTTATGCCAGCGCAGAATCATCGAACGCCGCAGTACCGCACCTTCCCAGGGAATGAAATCCCCCTCCGGCACCGCACCGGTCTCAAGCAGCTTGATCGTGGCTTCAATAATCTCCATCAGCACCGTTGAACCCTTGAAGCGGCCCGGTGTTTCTTCAGTAATCTCCGGCATGCTGCCAGCCGTTTCGAACCAGCGGTTCATCGTTTCCGCTGTATCTTGCTCCGGCAGTGTGATACCCAGCACGTCCGCAGCCCAATCCGGGAAGGTACTCTGGGCAATGTTGCCCACGCCAAGCTCCGGCAGCACATCCGAAATATAATCCAGGAACATCCGGTTCGGGGCGAAAATAATCATTTTCTCCGCGGAGACCTGTTCTTTGTATTGATACAGCAGGAAAGCCAGACGGTGCAGCGCAACCGTTGTTTTTCCACTTCCGGCCACACCTTGAATGATCAGCGCCGTATTCTTGGCGGCACGGATAATCTTGTCCTGCTCCTCCTGAATCGTCGAGACGATATCGCGGAGACGGTTGTCCTTATTCTCGCCCAGGCGGTACACGAGAAATTCATCGGATACGGCCGGGGCGTCGCTGTCGCGGTTGTAGGTATCCGCCACCCGCTCCAGGATTTGCTTGCGGATCACCACGTTGCGTTTTAAATATACCAGCCCCTCAATCAGCCCCTCCGGGGCTTCATAGGAGGCCGGCTCCGTTCCGCCTGTAAACGAATAGAACAGGCTTGCTACCGGTGCGCGCCAGTCAATGACTAGCGGACGGTCGCTTACCTGTTCTCGGTCTACGCCGATTTTGCCAATATACAGTGCCTTGCGTTCGTCCTCGTCATTGCCCTGAAAATCAAGCCGTCCGAAATAAGGCTCCTGCCTAAGCTTGGCAAGATCTTTGCGCCTCTGTTCTCTGGAATCCTCCAGCACTTGTTCCGTATACTCGCTTCCTGTGTACACCGGTATGCTGCGCAGTCTCTCCAGAACAGTGTCGATCTCAGTAAGCGCGCCGTTCAGCCTGTCTTCTTCCTCTTGATAGGCACTTTGAAAGTCGTCTTCCAATTTCAGTTACCTCCTAAAAGTAATCTTAAAGAATGATCTCGTGCAAGACTGGCTTCACTCACACAAAAAGGATACTCATCATATCACAACAGACCGGTGAAATCCACATATTTCAAATTCTAGTATACAGGCGAGTCTCGATAAGCTGCTCCGCCAGTTTCAACCCATTAAGGCATGCAATACAAAATTCGCCACAAAAAGTCCGGCGATGCCGTACAGCGCAGGCGGCACTTCCTTGCCCCGGCCCATAGCGAGTTTAACGATGGGATAAGTAATGAAGCCAAAAGCCATTCCGTCGACAATGCTATAGGTGAACGGAATCATTACCATGATCAGGAAGGACGGAAACAGCTCGGTCATATCGCTGAGATCCATCTCACGTACGCTCTGCACCATAAGACCGCCGATTACAATCAGGATCGGTGCGATGGCGCTGTCCGGCACATAAGCCAGTAGCGGTATGAACAGGAAGGTTGCCCCGAACAACATGCCGGTAACCAGCGAGGTAAGCCCGGACTTTCCGCCTGCCGCAATGCCTGCAGTCGATTCTGCGGCAGCGACTACCGGACTGCTGCCGAACAGGCCTGCCGCAATATTAGCGATGGACAACGCGCGCAGGCTGCTCTTGAATCGCTCCGGGCGTCCTGCCATCAATGTCTGGGAAGAGATCAGCCCGATATTTTCAAACACAACAATCAACAGCAGCAGGAACACGGCAATCCAGAACACAAGGCTGATCCCCCGGCTCAAGTCCATTCCGGCAAATACATCGCCATAACCGGAAAACACATGGCCGGAATCCTCCTGGCCCGGGGCATGCGACGCACCTAACAGATAGGCAAGTCCTGTGCCCACAATCATGCTGATCAGCAGTCCCCCGCGAGTTCCGCGGATGAACAGCACCAGTGCCAGAACCAGGGTTACGCAAGAGGTTATCACAGCAGGGTCGCTGAAATGTCCGATCGCGACAAATGTTGTCCGGTGGGCGATGACGATTCCGCTTTTTTGCAGGCCTATGAAGGTCAGAAACAAGCCAATTCCGACAGTAATCGCATGCTGCAGATTATGGGGGATCGCGTCGCTGAGAATACGGTACAGCGAGGTGAACGCCACAATCGCAAACAGCACTCCGGTCACAACTACAACAGCGAGCGCTTCCCGCCAATCCAGCTTCATGGAATGCACCAGCGTATAGGTGAAAAAGGCGTTGATCCCCATTCCCGGAACGACGATAATCGGTGTCTTGCCGCCGAAGGCCATAAGCAGACAGCCGGTAATTGCCGTCAGCAGCGTAGCCACCATACCGGCCCGCAGCGGCATCCCCGCATCATGCAGAATAGCAGCGTTGACCATAACAATATATACAGAAGCAAAATACGATAGGATCCCAGCCGCCCATTCCTGTTTCCAGTTGTCGCCCGGCTCCAGACCTACGCTATTTCGCCAAAAATTCGATTTCATCTAAATACCTCCACTGATGGTAAATTCCGCTGCCAATACAGCATTCCTGCGTTGTTTCCGGATTTCAAAATCACAATAAAAGGGCGTAAGCAGCCGGAATCCGGCTGCACGCCCTTTTGTCCTTTGGTTAGTTCGAGCTGAGATAGGCCTGCTTTCGTTTATACGTTTACTCCGCCAGCCTTCAAAAGGTCCTGTACGGCTACACTCACCATAATGAGTCCAACTACCGGAGGCACAAACGAGTTGCTGGCAGGCGGCAGTTGGGCCTTGCGTCTGTCCGGTGCATCTTCGGGAACGATCTGCTCGGTCACATCCACACGCGGTTTCACCGGCTTCTCGGTAGAGAATACAACCTTCACACCTTTTTTGATCCCTTCCTTGCGCAGCTTCTGGCGGATCACACGGGCAATCGGGTCCATCTCCGTCTTGGAAATGTCAGCCACCTTAAAGCGTGTCGGGTCCATTTTGTTAGCTGCGCCCATGCTGGAAACCATCGGGATTCCCCGGCTCAGGCATTCTTTAATGAGATGGATCTTGTAAATAATCGTATCCGAAGCGTCGATGACAAAATCGGGCTTGTATTTGAAGAGCTCCTCATAGGTTTCTTCCGTGTAGAACATATTCAGGGCAATGGCTTCGCATTCCGGATTGATCAGCTTGACACGGTCCACCATCAAATCCGCTTTTTTCTGGCCGATGGTTGTCGTAAGCGCATGAATCTGGCGGTTGATATTGGTGATATCCACTGCGTCTTTATCAATCAGGATAATGCGGCCGATACCTGTACGGGCCAGAGCCTCAACCGACATGGCCCCTACGCCGCCAATGCCGAGTACGGCCACTGTGCTGTTCTTCAAAATCTCCAGACCTTCCGGTCCAATGGCCAGCTCCGTACGCGAGAACTGATGCAGCATGATGTAGCGCCTCCTTCAAAAAGCCGGCGAAGCGGCGCTGCCGCTTCGCTTAGGCCTGGTTAGATTTAGTTCTTTACCTTCTCCGGCTTCGGAGCCAGCTTGATGTGCAGCTGTTCCAATTGTATTGCATCTACCGGTGCCGGTGCATCCATCAGCAGGTCAGTCGCACTTGCCGTCTTAGGGAAGGCAATGGTTTCGCGCAGGTTGGTGCGGCCGGCAAGCAGCATTACGAGACGGTCGAAACCAAAGGCAATCCCGCCGTGCGGAGGTGTGCCGTATTCAAATGCATCCAGCAGGTAGCCGAATTTCTCGTAAGCGACCTCCGTTGAGAAGCCGAGTGCATCGAACATTTTTTCCTGTACCTCACGTTTGTAAATACGCTGGGAACCGCCGCCTACCTCGTAGCCGTTAAGCACGATATCGTAAGCCTGGGCACGGATAGCACCCGGATCAGTCTCAAAGAGGTGCAGGTCTTCATCCATCGGACGTGTGAACGGATGATGTTCTGCCACATAACGTTTCTGGTCTTCGTCGTAGCTAAGCAGCGGGAATTCAGTAACCCATGCGAACTTGAACACATTGTCGTCAATCAGGCCGAGCTGGCGTCCGATCTTCAGGCGAAGCGCACCCAGTACATCGGCTACCACTTTTTTGTTATCAGCAGAGAAGAGCAGCAAGTCACCTTCTTCGGCACCGGTACGTTCCTTCACGGCAGCAATCTCTTCCTCGGTGAAGAACTTCACGATAGGCCCCTTGAATTCGCCATCCTTCACTTGAATCCAGGCAAGTCCTTTAGCTCCGTAACGCGCGGCATAAGGTCCAAGATCGTCGATCTCTTTACGGGTCCAGGTACCGCAGCCTTTGGCGTTGAGGCATTTTACTTCTCCGCCTTTTTCGATCACAGAGGCGAATACTTTGACGCCGCTGCTGGCCACGATGTCATTCATTTCAACCAGCTCCAGGCCAAAACGCAGGTCCGGCTTATCCGAGCCGTATTTGCCGATGGCTTCGGCATAAGTCAAACGCTGAAACGGCAGGGCAATTTCGACGCCGATCGTTTCTTTAAGCAGGCGCTGCATCAGGGTCTCCATCATCGACAGCAGATCATCCTGCGGCATGAAGGAGGTCTCGATGTCGACCTGGGTGAATTCCGGCTGGCGGTCAGCACGCAAATCTTCATCACGGAAGCAGCGGGCAATTTGATAATAGCGCTCAATACCGCCGACCATCAGCAGCTGCTTGTAGATTTGCGGCGATTGCGGAAGTCCAAAGAACTCGCCTTCATGCACCCGGCTCGGCACCAAATAATCACGGGCGCCTTCAGGTGAACTTCTGGTCAGGATTGGTGTTTCGATATCAATAAAACCTTCGTTATCCAGGAAGTCGCGGAAGATCTTCGCCGATTTGGAACGAAGCAGCATCGTTTTGTACATCTCCGGACGACGCAGGTCGAGATAGCGGTATTTCATCCGCAAGGATTCATCCACTTCCACACCGTCTTCGATGAAGAACGGCGGCGTTTTCGCGGCATTGAGTACTTCAATATCCGTAATCTGCACTTCAATCTCTCCTGTAGGCAGGTTGCGGTTAATGGTTTCTTCGTCTCGCTTAACCACTTTCCCCGTAACAGCGAGCACATACTCACTGCGCACTTTATCTGCAATTTGCAGCGCTTCGCCGGAATAGTCGGGATTGAAAACGATCTGTACGATTCCGCTGCGGTCGCGAAGATCAATAAAAAGTACGCCCCCAAGGTCGCGGCGGGTCTGCACCCATCCGTTCAGAGTTACGGTCTGGCCGATATGCTCCGGCGTCAATTGTCCACAGTGATGGCTTCTAGTCATAATATATTCTACCCCTTCATGGTTAAAAGTAACTGCGCTTATATGAATCAGTGAGACCTTCTTCCTCTTGCAACAATACAATTACTTCATGCCAAGCTGTCTAGTCCAGCGACTGTCCCAGCTCTTCCAGCTTGACGGTCCGCTGCTCGCCCGTAGCCATCGATTTCAGGGCAATGACGCCGCTGTTCAGCTCATCTTCACCGAGAATCGCTGTGTACCGCGCCGACATGCGGTCGGCCGATTTCATCTGCGCCTTCATCTTGCGGCCCAGATAATCCCGTTCTGCAGAAAAGCCAAGACTGCGCAGAATGAACAATTGTTTCGTAATCTCCAGATCGGCCGCTTCGCCAAGTGCCACGAAGTACACATCCAGCGGCTTCACCGTCTCCAGCTCTACCCCTTGATTCTCCAGAATCAGCAGGATCCGCTCCAGCCCGATGCCAAAACCGATGCCCGGCTGATCCGGACCGCCGATTTCCTCCACCAGACCGTTGTAACGGCCGCCGCCGCCGACCGTATCGATAGATCCGATGCCGGCTGCTTTATATTCAAACGCTGTATGCGTGTAATAATCCAGTCCGCGTACCAGACGGGGATTAATGCTGTACTCCACACCCATGATATCCAAATGCATTTTGACCTTCTCAAAATGAGTTGTGCATTCTTCATCCAGGCTATCCAGAATGGAAGGCGCACCGCCGAATTTGTCCTGGTCGACCTTGCAATCCAGCACCCGCAAGGGGTTGCGGTCCATCCGCCGCTGGCAGTCGCTGCAAAGGTTGTCCCTCATCGGTCTCAGGAAATCCAGCAGCTTCTCCCGGTACGCCGCACGGCTAGGTACGTTGCCCACGGAGTTCAGCTCTACCCTTACATCCCTCAGTCCCAGATCCTTATAGAACTGGTACCCTAGGGAAATCACTTCCGCATCAATCGCCGGATCCACTGCTCCAAATGCCTCGATGCCGAATTGGTGAAACTGGCGGTATCTTCCCGCCTGCGGACGCTCATAACGGAACATGGGACCGATATAATACAGCTTGCTTACATCCGGCTCACCGTAAAGCTTGTTCTGAACGTAAGCACGGACCACACCGGCCGTTCCTTCCGGACGAAGTGCCAGATCGCGGTCGCCCTTATCCTTGAAGGTGTACATCTCGCCTTCCACAATGTCCGTGGTTTCCCCTACACCGCGTTCGAACAGCGCAGTGTGCTCGAACATAGGAGTGCGGATCTCCCGGTAATTGAACCGGCGGCAAAGATCCCTGGCCTTCCCTTCAACATACTGCCATTTCTCAACCGCACCCGGAAGCACATCCTGCGTGCCTGTCGGTTTCTCGAATCTTTCTTTAGCCACAGCCTATCCCTCCTGAAAATAACCCCTCTTGCCTGTCTGTTTGTCAACTTCTAAAAAAAACAAAAAATCCCTCGCCCTGTTTATAACAAACAGGGACGAGGGATTATTATCAACCTAATAATACACCCGTGGTACCACCCACATTCCGAATCCATGCAACTGCCTGAATCCGCTCTAAGCGGTTAACGCCCGCCTACGCGCAATCGGCTACTGACTCCCGGCAATCTTCATTGCCTGCTTTCGCCGTGCGTTCTCGGGGAGGTCATTCATCCGTTCATCAACAGAATCCTTGCAGCCGGGCGGAAACGGTAAGCTCATCCTACGGTAGGACGATATCCATCTCTGCGGGGGATTCCTCTCTGGGGTTGTGGGGTACGGATTACTTGGTCCCGTCATCAAAACTATATGACAATCTGTATATTGTTAGATTCTACTGAACCACTGCGCTAAAGTCAAGGAATCCAATAAAAAAAGCTATTACAAAAAAAGTGACCTGCAGCCGATTGCTGCAGGTCCATCATCATATATTATAAAAAAGGGGGTCATGCTTCTATTATAAACACGCTATATTAAGGAATCATGAATGTAATATTACGGTTGTATTACAGAAAAGAAAGCGTTTTATAAATCCGGACAATCCCCTACTGAAACACAAGGACTACTTTACACTACAACATAATTCCCTGTCCAGAGAAATAAAAGAAATATTACTGTTCTTGGATTTTAAAAAGCTCCGCCAATCCCTGAAACGGATCGGCGGAGCTGTAGTTTCGCAACTATTCATCTGCGAGAGAGCGTGCTCTCTTTTTAATCAAAGATTTCCACGTAGGCACGCTTCCGGCGCAGCGCCTCGATAACCTCATCCTGTTTGCCGTCAGCCACCTTAACTTCCATGACATAACGAAGATCATCCAAATCCCTGTCGTCAAATTCAGCATGATTCCGGACATCACCCGCACTGCGGTTATCCAAATCATCAGGACCGTCGTTCACATCGATTGCCGGTACAATAGGTGCACCGGCAATCGGGCCGGAGCCTGCAACCGCACCCGTAGCGCCAAATGCGCCTCCGGTCATCGCGGAGTTGTTATAAGGAACCAAGGGAATCAGGATATTATTTCTGTAATTCCCGTCTGTTTTTAAAGGATCCGTCAGCGGAGATACTTCCAGATTATCCACTCCGTAAGGAATCAATGCCGTCTTAGCGCCTTCTGCTTCATCTTCTGTTCTGAAATAAGCCTGGATTCTTCTACTCATTGTCGTTCCCTCCTTGGATTGTTGTTTAGATTTTGGGGGCCAAGCTTTTATTACAACACCTTCAACAGCTCACGCACAAATGCGGGCTCATCTTTTGGTGTGCGTGAAGTAATGTAATTGCCGTCCACGACGACCTCTTCATCCTTAAATTCCGCTCCTGCGTTAACCACATCATCCTTAAGGGGCGGGTAGGATGTCACCGTGCGGCCTTGCAGCAAGTCTGCACTGATCAGGATTTGCGGTCCGTGGCAGATGGAGGCAATCGGCTTGCCTGTTCCACTTACTTCCTTCACAAAGCTCAGGATATCAGGATCGAGCCGTAAATTTTCCGGGGACGAGCCTCCGGGAATAACCACAGCGTCATAGTCTGCTGCTTTCACCTCGCTGATGGCTTTATCAGCTGCATAGGACACGCTGCCTTTTTTGCCGAGCAAGGTTTCGTTTTTCTTCAGACCGATGATCTCCGCCTGATGCCCTGCTTTTATGACTTCATCGTAAGGTACCTTCATTTCGGAATCTTCAAAACCGTTGGCGAGCAGAAATGCAACTTTACTCATGAGATTAATTCTCCTCTCCACTTTTCTGTTCTCGTCTTCTTATTACCCTTATTGCAGCGCTTTCTAACGAAGTGCAGCTGCTTACCTTTCTTTTCATCCCTTTACGCTATAAAAAGAGTTACGCCCAATATGCCAAAAACCGCAGCCTCCCAAGCATTTCAAGTGCGCGGCAGGAGGCTGCGGCTTCTTCCTTTCAACACGTCAGTCTCTTGTTGCTCCACGGTCCCTTTGGCCGCCGCAGCGGCTTCTGCAGAACTTCCGGCCGCATATGCCGGCAAGACGCTCCATACCCATGCTTTCTGTGATTGTCTCATGCTGGACTCCCTGTTCCTCGGTGAATTATGACTCTCCCTTAGTTTATCCAGCCCAGAACCCGCCTATCCGCAGGGAAAAAGTAAAGGATGCCGCATAGGGTCCTTGGAACGGAACCCCACGCGGCATCCTTGATGCACGTAAACAACTTAAATTTTGCCAAAGCGGCAATTAACTTCGCAGCTAACCCCGGCTGTCCAGAATCAGGGTGACCGGGCCCCAATTGGTCAGTGATACATCCATCATTGCGCCGAACACGCCTGTTTCCACCGTAAGTCCGCCATTTCTCAGCTCATGGTTGAAATAGTCGTAAAGCCGCTCTGCCTCAGCGGGTGCTGCGGCAGCCATAAAGTTGGGGCGCCGGCCTTTACGGCAATCTCCATACAGCGTAAACTGCGACACGGACAAGATTGCTCCGCCGGTCTCGGTGACGCTGAAGTTCATTTTGCCAGATTCATCTTCAAAAATGCGCAATCCGGCGATCTTGTCGGCCAAATATTTAGCATCCTTCTCCGTATCCTCATGAGTAACGCCGACAAGCAGCATCAGGCCTTGGCCTACAGCTCCAGTGATTGTCCCATCCACGGTAACTTTTGCTTCCTTGCAGCGCTGCACGACCACTCTCATTGGTGCGTTCCACTCCTTGCCTTATTGCATAATGCGGTTAACCGTATATACATCCTTGACCCGTTTCACCCGATCGACCACTGACTGCAAATGGTCTGTATTGCGGATAAGGATCGTCATATGAATCATCGCCATCTTGTTCTTGTCGGAGCGTCCGGTGACCGCAGAAATGTTAGTCTTACTCTCTGACACCGCCTGCAGCACTTCATTGAGCAGGCCGTTGCGGTCATGGCCGGTAATCTCAATATCAACACTGTAGTTGGCTTCCATACTGCCTTCCCATTCCACTTCAATCACACGTGCTGACTCTTCCCCGTCACCATCGCCCGGAATGTTCGGACAGTCCTCGCGGTGGACGGAAACACCGCGTCCGCGCGTCACATAACCGATAATGTCATCGCCGGGGACCGGATTGCAACATCGTGCAAAACGGACCAGCAGATTATCAATTCCTTTTACACGCACTCCGTTGGTTGGCTGATTCCGTTTCTCTCCGCTGGACTTAATCTCCTTCATCTCAGAAGTAAGCTCCAGATGCCCAGCGGCCTCTTCCTGATCCTTGCGCAGCTTCTCCGTAAGCTTGGAGGCGATCTGCGCCGCAGTAATCCCCCCGAAACCGACTGCCGAGAGCATATCTTCCAAATCGCCAAAAGCGAATTTCTTCGATACTTCAGTCAGCTTATCTTCCGTAAGCCAATCCGATACTTCAACATTGAGGCGCTTCAGCTCGCGTTCGATCGCTTCACGGCCTTTTTCAACATTCTCCTCGCGTTTCTCCTTCTTAAACCATTGCTTGATCTTGCTCCGTGCATGCGAGGATTGTGCGATCTTCAACCAGTCTCGGCTGGGACCATACGAATTCTTCGAGGTCAGGATCTCCACGATATCCCCGGTCTTCAGCTTGTGATCCAGCGGGACGATCCGCCCGTTCACCTTGGAGCCGATAGTCCGGTTACCTACCTCCGTATGGATACGGAAGGCAAAATCAAGCGGAACGGAACCTGCCGGCAGCTCCACAACCTCACCCTTCGGGGTAAATACGAAGACAAGGTCGGAGAAAAAATCCATTTTGAGCGATTCCACAAACTCTTCCGCATCCTTGGCTTCATGCTGCAGTTCCAGAATTTCGCGGAAAAACGGCATCCGGTTCTCCGGATTGACGTTATTGCTGTTTCCTTCTTTATAAGCCCAGTGGGCGGCAATCCCGAACTCGGCGGTGCGGTGCATCTCCCAGGTACGGATCTGCACTTCCGTTGGCTCTCCGCCTGGACCCACTACCGTCGTATGCAGCGATTGGTACATGTTCGCTTTGGGCATGGCTATATAATCCTTGAAACGTCCGGGCATCGGCTTCCAAAGAGTATGAATAATCCCTAATGTGGCATAACAATCCTTAATGTTGTCGACGATAATGCGGATAGCGAGCAGATCATAGATTTCGTTAAACTGCTTGTTTTTGGTGCTCATTTTGTTATAGACACTGTAAATATGCTTAGGACGTCCCGAGAGATCGCCTTCAATGCCCATTTCATCGAGTTTGGCACGAATGCGGCCGATTACGCTCTCAATGAACATTTCGCGTTCCGCCCGTTTTTTATGCACCAAATTGGCAATACGGTAGTATTGCTGCGGATTCAGGTAACGGAGAGCGATATCCTCCATTTCCCATTTAATCGCCGATATCCCCAAACGGTCTGCAATGGGACAGAAAATCTCCAGCGTTTCATAAGAAATGCGGCGCTGGCTTTCTTCTGACTGGTACTTCAGTGTCCGCATATTATGCAGACGATCCGCCAGCTTGATCACAATGACGCGGATATCCTGAGCCATAGCAATGAACATTTTGCGGTAATTCTCGTTCTGCTGCTCTTCCTTGGAACGGAAACGGATGCGTTCCAGCTTCGTCAGACCATCCACCAGCATGGCACAGGTATCGCCAAAATTCTCGCGGATCTGCTCCAGTGACACCGTTGTATCTTCTACGACATCATGCAGCAGCGCTGCAATAATGGATATGACATCCATCTGCATATTCACGACAATATCTGCGACCGCGAGCGGATGCAGAATGTATGGCTCCCCCGATTTCCGAACCTGCCCGTGATGAGCCTGATCGGCAAATTCATAAGCTTCCCGGATGCGGAGAAGATCTTTTTCTTTTATATAGGCGCTAGCCTTTTCAATTAATTGCTCTATGCCCATTCTCGTCGTATCCGTTTCCTTTCTATAAAGAAAAATTCCGTAATGGAGTTTATCTATTTAATGAATGAACCCGCAAGGTGTGTCCGGTTTGCAGGGTTATCAGCTCTTCCAGGCTGCACTACACGCAGTTTAAAGTTGTTTATAATTATGACGCTTACGATGGATTACGTCAACACTTGCCATAGTGTGGCATTCCTGCAGGCTTAGGCCTCAAAGAATGGGCAATTTCGTGGCATCTGTAAAATTGTTGTTGTAAAAAGTCGCCGTACTATTTAATCTAGTAAAAGCGGTTTTCCGCGACCTAACCTAAAACCACATAAAGAAAGAGAAGTGAACTCCATTGCAACGCGAATTTCAAGTTAATGAGAAACTCCCTTGGGGCCCGGGATTTCTGCTAAGTCTTCAGCATTTATTCGCCATGTTCGGCAGCACGGTGCTTGTCCCCAACCTGTTTGGGGTAGACCCTGGCATGATCCTGTTGATGAACGGTATCGGCACATTGCTTTACATCCTGATTACCCGCGGCAAAATCCCGGCTTATCTTGGATCAAGCTTTGCCTTTATCTCACCGGTACTCAGCGTGCTTACCAAAAACGAGAGCGATCATATGCATGGATATTCGCTTGTACTAGGAGCGTTTATTGTTACCGGTATTATCTTTATTCTCGTCGCTTTAGTCGTCCGTTATGCCGGTACAGGCTGGATTGATGTGGTATTCCCTCCGGCGGTTATGGGCGCAATCGTAGCAACTATCGGACTGGAACTGGTACCGGTTGCTGCACGTATGGCCGGACTGATCGCTCCTGAAGGTGTAAGTGCTGCCGACTGGACACCGGACGGAAGCGCAATTACGCTGTCTATGGTAACGCTGGGTGTAACGGTTATTGGTGCAGTACTCTTCCGGGGCTTCCCCAAAATCATTCATATTCTGATCGGGATTGTTACCGGTTATGTGCTGGCCTATATTATGCACAAGGTTAACACGGGCGCCATTTCCGAAGCTCAGTTCCTCTCCCACCCGACGATCGTCACCCCATCCTTTGACTGGGAAGTAATCTTCACCATTATTCCTGTATCCCTTGTCGTTATCGTTGAACACATCGGCCACTTGCTCGTAACCAGCAACATTGTCGGCAAAGATCTGGCGAAAGATCCTGGTCTTGACCGCTCGCTGATGGGGAACGGGATTTCCACCGTCCTCTCCGGATTCATGGGTTCTACTCCTAATACTACTTACGGCGAGAACATCGGTGTTATGGCCTTAACCAAAGTGTATTCGGTGTATGTGATCGGCGGAGCAGCTGTCATTGCCATTCTGCTCTCGTTCTCCGGCACCTTCTCTTCTATCATTGCCAATATCCCCGCACCGGTAATGGGCGGAGTCTCCCTCTTGCTGTTCGGGGTTATCGCGGCTTCCGGTTTGCGGATCTTTGTAGAGCAGAAGGTCGACTTCTCCAAAGCAACCAATATGATTCTGGCTACCTTGGTGCTTGTTGTCGGCATCAGCGGCATCTCCCTGAACATGGGCAAAGTGGAGCTTAAAGGAATGGCGCTGGCTACGATTGTTGGTATGGTTCTGTCTCTGCTCTTCAAGCTGTTCGAGGTTCTTGGCTGGTCAAACGAGCAGGAAGAAGAGAAATCCGCCCATTAGACCCCGAATACTTATATATGAAGAAAACGGATGCTCATCTGCTTCAGGATGGCATCCGTTTATAGTAAATGTACAGATTGATTTAAGCTGTCCCCATTTGGGCGAGGACGTAGCTACGGTGAATATTTGGACTTCCGGCCGCTGTTGTCCCCAGATTTCTTGATTGTACCCGCTATATGCGGTGGAAATCCGGTGACAAAGGCGGTCGCTATCGCTCCTACAGTTCCAAATTTCCCCTCCGCTACTTTTGCCCTTTTGTGTAGTTATCAAGTCATTCTATATAAAACGAATCAATTATATTAATAAAAGCGGATCGCTGTCTTCATTCGACAGCGATCCGCTTTTTATTTCCCGGGAAAAGTTATCCCGTTTGAAATTAGTCTTCGTAAGTCATCAGGGATATCACTTCAATATCCGAAAGTTTGTTGCGTCCGGCAAGCTCTACCAGTTCGATGAGGAAAGCAGCGCCGACAACTTTGCCGCCGAGCTGTTCCACCAGACTAACTGATGTGGCAATGGTACCGCCGGTAGCCAGCAAGTCATCAGCAATCAGCACCTTTTGTCCCGGCTTGATGGCATCGGTATGAACGGCCAGTTTATCCTTGCCGTATTCCAGATCATAACCCACTTCAATGGTTTCGTAAGGAAGTTTGCCACTCTTGCGAATCGGTACAAATCCGACCCCCAGCGCGTAAGCCAGCGGTGCGCCGACTACAAAACCGCGCGCCTCAGGACCGGCAATTACGTCAATCTGCAGATGTGACACAAGCGCTTTAAGCTCATCAATCGCCTGGCGGTATTTGTCGCCGTCTTTAAGCAATGTAGTAATATCTTTAAAGCTGATTCCCACTTGCGGAAAATCCGGAATCACACGAATACTGTCTTTTAAATCCAACATGATCATCTCCTAAAGGTTGTGAGCAGTTCACTCACTGAATTCTCTTCAAACAAACTTGCTTCGGAAGCAAAGCCTCCAATCCATTCCGCCCTAGGATGCTCCTAAACGGCGGGACAGCATCCATTCCTGCAGCTCGCTGAGGCTGCTTTCCATGAAATATTGCTCCATTTCCGCAGTCTCACCCAGTCTGACAAAATGCCTGGAGGCCGTAAGACTCTTCGCCGCAGGCTGGGTAACAAAGGTAATAGTCCCGTTGCTGCGCTTGATAAATTCAAGTTCCTCAAACACCTCAAGCATCTTGCCCAGCATGCGCACACTGAGTGAAGACTGGCGGCTAAGCCGCAGCAGCACCTCATGCTCCGGTGTCGCCGCATCAGC
Organism: Paenibacillus sp. FSL H3-0321; assembly: GCF_038002865.1. NCBI lineage: Bacteria > Bacillati > Bacillota > Bacilli > Caryophanales > Paenibacillaceae > Paenibacillus > Paenibacillus sp. FSL H3-0321. The sequence goes on from NZ_JBBODH010000001.1 coordinate 2,517,509, forward strand.
AATCGAAGCCAGCAATTTATATAACGACTTGAAATGATCACGTGTCGGTATTTGCAGCCGGTCACGGCCGTCCCGAATGGAGTGCAGCAATGCGATATTCTCAGCTTGTGGAAAAGCAGCAAGCACCGCATCCAGCTGCTCTGGTGTTCCCGGCATGTCCAGCAGGCAAAGCAGGGAAACCTTGCCTTCACCAGTATCGGCTTGTCCTTGATTCAGCACGGAGATCCCAGCATTCTCATCATATACCCAAAGCGACATGCCTTTCAATTGATTCAGCGGCGTCATGCGGCTGTTGTGAAACACAGCTGCAGCGCTGAAGGAAGTTCCGCTGCTGTATTGCAGCAGCAGCTCTTTGAGGGTGGCCGCCTGCTTCACTGCATCAGCAGTCCCGCGCAAATCCAGCAGCTGCGCATTCGGGACTGCCAAATCCTGCAGCATCAGCTGAGGTTTGCGCGAGCCGTTCCATTCATTCACCGAAAGCTCCGCCAGGACATCAATCATAGTGCCACCTGGCAGCAATTGGGCTAACGCACCTTTGCCGAAGGCTACCGCCTCAATCGTATGCTTGCCTTGCTGCAAGACCAGCTTGAGATGTTTGCCATCCTGCCCCATCTTTCGGGTCTCCTTCACCGCAGCTCCGCGAACAATAAACTTGGGCAGCGGATTGGCCATCCCGAAGGGAGCCAGCCTGTCCAAATCCAGTGCGGCCTGCAGCGTTAAATCAGAGATCGCCGTTTCACCGTCCGCAGCGGTCACAGGCATGAAAAGTTCCGGCTGCAGAACGGAGGCTGCAAACTCATTAAGCGCAGCCGCGAAGGCTTCCAGCTTATCTCGATGCAGGCTCATCCCTGCTGCAGCTGGATGGCCTCCGAAATGATCCATCAGCCCGGCGCAGGAAGAAAGCGCCGCATAAATATCCAAACCGGGAATCGAGCGGGCAGAACCTTTGCACATCCCGGTTTCGGGGTGAACATCCAGTATAATCACCGGACGGTAATACCTATCCAGCAGCTTAGAGGCCACAATACCCACCACGCCGACATTCCAGCCTTGATCAGCAAGAACAATAATGTCCGGCAGTGTTCCCTCTGCGGTCTGCTGCTCAAATTTAGCGGTGGCTTCCGTGACGATTCTTTCCACGACCAGCTGACGCTCTTTGTTAAGAAGATCCAGTTCTCCGGCAAGCTGTTCAGCTTCCCCGGAATTTGTGGTCGTGAGTAAAGCCACAGCACGGCCTGCGTGATCCAGCCGTCCGCTGGCATTAATGCGCGGCGCCATGCCAAAGGCAATATTTACAGCGCTTACTGTACTCATCGTTACAGCACTAACATCAAGCAAGGCCCGGATCCCCGGAAAAGGTGAGTGCCGCATACTGGAGAGTCCTCTGCGCACTAGACTGCGGTTCTCACCGAGCAGCGGCATAAGATCGGCAACTGTACCAATGGCAGCGATCTCGCTCCATTCCTCCGGCACCTCGTCCCCAAGCATGGCTTCGGCCAACTTGTAGGCAACCCCTACACCCGCCAAACCCTTGAAAGGATAAGGACAGTCAGGAAGCTTGGGATTAATCAGTGCAAAGGCCTCCGGCAGCAGTTCAGGCGGCTCGTGATGATCTGTTACGATCACATCGATTCCAAGCTCTGTCGCATAAGCGATCTGATGATAAGCGCTAATTCCGGTGTCTACGGTAATAACCAGCGATACTCCCTGCTGTACCGCCCAGTCCAGCGCATGATTGTGCAGCCCATAGCCTTCATTTGAACGATGGGGAATATAAATGTCAAAGGATGCCCCCAGATAACGCAGCAGGTAGATCATCAGCGCGGTGCTGGACACTCCATCCGCATCATAATCACCGTACACGAGAATATGTTCTTCTTCTTGCAATGCTTTTTTGATCCGTGGAACCGCTTCGGCCATTCCCTTCAACAGGAACGGATCATGTCTATCCTCCGCGCCTCCATCCATGAATTGCAAAGCATCAGCAGCCGTCCCCAAACCTCTGGTTACCAGCAGTGATGAAAGGAGCGGAGAAATAGAAAGGCTCCGGGCCAATTCCTCTACTGCAATGGGATCGGCTGCCGGAGAATGCCATCTTGTTTTTGAATGAAGCAATTAAGTTCACCTTTCTCTCACCCTGCGAACTACTGGAGCAGCGTAGGACTATCGTTGTCCACGAGCTCATAGTTGCTTTTGTAAGGATAACCCGGATCATAAGGCACAACATCCATATGAACCTCGCCCACATGGACAAAACGGTGCTGCAGCAGCTTCCTGGCGCATTCCGAAATATCCTGGGCTTCTGTCACGGTAATCCGCGGGTTAACGCTGATTTTAACTTGGAGGTTCACGTAACGCCCCTGCTCAAGTGCTTTTAAATACTCTACACGAATAACACCATGCACCCGTTCCACGGTTTCAATAAAGCTGGCCGTCTCCGCGGAAGGAAGTTCCTGATCCCTCTGGGCCAATACAGAAGTCGTAATCAGCGAATACCCTTTGCGGATAATTAGCGCGCTGGTTAGAAGAGCGGCAATCGGGTCCATATACAGCAGAGGATTCCAGTTGAGATATCCTCCGGCAAACGACCCGGCAATCCCGACAAATACGGTAATTGAAGTATATAAACTGAAGCGGTGGTTATCCGCGTATGCGGCATGGCTGCCATCGCCAATTTTCTTAAAATAACGATATTGATATTGAAAGATAGCCTCTTTAAACGCGATGGAGATCAGGACGGTAACAATCGCCGCCTCTCCAGTGGGTGATAAATGTCCCCGGGTTAAATCGCGAATTGCCGAGAAGGCAATTTGCAGCCCGCCCATTAGAATAAGAACTGAAAAAAGGATCGCGACAACCGGTTCCTTATTACGTTGCCCTTTCTGGGTACGTTCTGTTTCTTTATTCCTCTTAACCAGTTCTGAGCGCCACGGAAGAGTATCCGCCAGCTTGGCTGCAGCGTCTGCTCCGGAATATAAAGCATCACCCAGCAAGGCTTTGCTGCCGGAGAAATAGCCAACACTTCCTTTAGCCAAAGCCAATGCAACATCGCTGACGATTCCGGTCCAGGCAACCGTCTCACTTTGCGGTGATTGTTTGTCATTCATAACGAGGCCTCCTTGCCGGGTAGCGAGTAATCTCATGATGATTGAAGTTTGCTCATTCCACTCCAAAGATTCGAAAAGCCGCGTCGCCTTTGACGCGGCTTTTCGGGACAGGAAATTTTAAGCTTTGGCCGGATTGTTCTTCACTGGAGTCTTCTGGCGCTTCTTCAGCAGCAGCCAGAGCGGACTCGCGATAAAGATCGAGGAATAGGCTCCGAAGAGCAAACCGATAACCATCGCAAGTGAGAACATTTTGATGGACTCTCCGCCAAGGATAAGCAGGAAGAATGCAGCAATAAATACCGTAAACGCTGTGTAGAGGGAACGCATCAGGGTTTGGCTTACACTTTTGTTCACCAGTCCCTTAAGGTCCTCATACGTCTTCTGCTTGCCGAAGCGCAAATTCTCGCGAATCCGGTCAAAGATAACGATGGTATCATTGATGGAATAACCGATAATGGTCAGCACTGCGACAATGAAGGTCAAATCCACCTCCAGGCGGAAAATCGAGAAGATCGCAACAACCATAAACGCATCATGTGCCAACGCTACAATCGCAGCCAGGGCAAAACGCCATTCAAAGCGGATACTTACATAAATGATAATCCCCAGACAGGAAATCAGCACAGAATAGATCGCATTACGCGCCAGCTCTTTGGCCATTTCTGTATCCACCGTGTTAATTTCGAAGGAAGCTTTATCATCAATCTTGCTAATTGCAGCCTGCAGCTGCTCGCTCTGTTCCTCTTTAAGAACCTCATCATAACGGATATTCACCCGTTTCTCACCAATCGTGATGCTTGGTTCATGGGAGAGGCCCAGACCGCTGAGCGCAGGATTTAGTTCTTCCTGTGTAATCGTCTTGGACAGCGCCACGTCAACATTGGAGCCGGCCTTGAAATCAACGCTGTAGTTCAGTCCAAGAAAGCCCAGGAACACTAAGCCGAGTATCGTAAGGACAATAGAAAAGATATAGAAAAACTTACTCAAATGTACAAAATCAAGTTCTTTCTTAAAGCGCACGGATGTCACTCTCCTTTACCCCAAATTGCTTCGGCTTTTTCAGAACGCCGGCTTTGACCAGTGTACTGAGCAGCCAGTGGGCAAAATAGAGGTTCGTTACGATACTGAGCACAATTTCCACAATCAGTATCAGAGCAAAGCCTTTAACCGCACCCGTACCAAATGCGAACATAACGGCCGCTACGATAATAGTCGTCACATTGGCGTCCATAACGGTCCGGAAAGAGGTTTTATTCCCCGCTTTGACGGAAGACAATATGCTCTTCCCGCTGCGCATTTCTTCTCTTATCCGTTCGTTGGTAATGATATTGGCGTCAACTGCCATCCCTATACCGAGAATGAACGCGGCAATACCAGGAAGTGTCAAAGTAAAGTCAGCAACGACAAATACCAGAATCAGCAGCCATGTGTGCAGGATGAGCGCGAAGCTGGCCAGCACACCCGGTAAGCGGTACATGCCGATCATAAAGATCAAGATAATCAGGGAACCCACAAGTCCCGCTCTGATCGTTTGATCAAGGGATTGCTTGCCCAAGGTAGCGCCTACGCTTTGCGAATATTTCTCTGTCAGCTTCAGCGGCAGGGCACCGAGGTTAATCGTATCGGCCAGTTCACGTGCCTGATCTATAGTGTAACCTCCGGAAATCGAAGCTTTCCCATCCGTAAGTACTGCTCTTACCGTTGGCGGAGCGGATAACAAATTTTCGTCAAGATAAATAGCAAGTTCTTTACCTAGCAGGCGCTTGGTAATTTCCGCGAATTTATCCTTATCCTTAACAGTAATCCCGATCTCAGGCTGGTTCAAGTTGTTGCGTTGAACCTCAGCAGCATTCTCAACAAAGTCACTGCCCACGAGTTCTATCTTGCTGTAAACCCCGGGAGCATCGCCTTCGGCAGCACTGCGGAAGGTCAGAACCGCTGGTTCCTTCATCTTCTTACGCACCTCAGCCTCGTCGGTAACGCCCGCAATTTTCAGACGGATGCGGTCAGTTCCCTCAGTAGTTACTTCAGGTTCGCTTGTTCCAAGCGCATTGGCACGTTTCTCCAGACTTTCCGCTGTTTTCTGCAGCGAGGCACGGGTTAGTTCTCCTCCTGTTTCCATGGGCTCCGCGTGATACAGAATCTCGAAGCCGCCCTTCAGGTCAAGCCCCAGCCGAACCTTGTCCAATAGTCCGGGAGTACTAAATGCCATGACGCCTGTTAAAACGAGCACGGTAATGATAAAGCTCAAAAGTCTCTTCATGCTCTTGCTAGTTCCCCTTTCATTACTCAATATTCCTATTATAGCTACGTGCGAAATCACCGTCAATTCGTGGAGGAACGACGGTGTTATACTCACACAAAGAAACGGCCGGCTCTGCCCAAGGCAAGCCATCCGTTTGATAGGAAAAGCAAAATTGGTCTTCTCTTACTTTACTGCTTCCTATAGCCATTTGCAAAAGAAAATCGTTCCTTGTATCAGTTTAATCCCCGATAAGCGGCAATCGTTAAATAATTCATATAACTAGTGGCCTTCAAGGAATAGATATCGTTCACAAGCTTGTGCAGGGGAGGGTTGCCCTCCTTGGCATAGTTGCGGCTGATGCAATCCCAGATATCCTTGCCTGTTACATACTCATAGCCGAGGAGTCGGAATTCCTCCGCTTTGCTGCGGCACATGGCTTCGATATCTTCACCAAGCTCATCATCACTCCACTCTATCGATTCCACGTGTTGACACCTCCAAAGTTCGCTCGCTTTCGCATGTTACTTTTTAGTATTCGACCAGACTCCCCCGCTTTCCTTCTTCCGGGTTAAAACTTGTCATTTCCAAAGCTTGTCATGGAGTAGACAGGGTACCGCATATCAATATACAAGCCTACATCCACAAGCTTACCTTTTGGACAGACAGGAACGCCAGCGTTTTATTTCAATTCGGGAAGAAGGAGTGCCCTTTGAGTAATCTAAGGAAACAAAGTTTTATCCAAGGAACGCTTATACTGCTTGCTGCAGGCATTATTAACCGGATGCTTGGATTTATTCCGCGCATTGCATTACCTCGTATTGTCGGTGCTGAAGGCGTCGGGCTGTATCAGCTGGGTTATCCCTTTTTCATCGTGCTGATCACTGTAATCACTGGAGGGATTCCGCTGGCCATCGCCAAAATGGTAGCTGAGGCAGAGGGGGAGAACCGTCCTGAAGAGTCACGCCGTATTCTGCATACCGGACTTACCCTCAGTCTGGCGCTCGGCATCTTGTTCACCCTGGTCGCCCTGTTCAGCGCCTCATGGGTATCCAATGTGCTCCTAACGGACAGTCGTGTGTATTATACATTTGTCAGCATGACGCCGATGATCTCTATCGTTGCCGTATCTTCCATATACCGGGGCTACTTTCAGGGCAGGCAGAACATGATTCCTTCCGCACTCTCCTCCGTTCTGGAGTCAGTAATCCGCATTATCTTTATGCTGTGGTTCTCTTGGCTGCTGCTTCCGAAGGGTATTGCCTTTGCTGCGGCAGGAGCAATGCTGGGGGTGACCGTTGGTGAAATCGTCGGCATGCTGGTGCTGCTATGGCAATATTATTACATCCTAAAAAAGGACAAGAAGGATCTTCCTGACCCTGCAACCGCGGAAAATGACATTCCAGATCCGGTTATCCCTGAACCTTCAGCGGGCAAGCAAACTTCTGTACTGAAACGTCTGCTAGGCATTGCTGTTCCCGTCACGGCCGGAAGGCTCGTCGGCTCTTTTTCCTATCTTCTGGAATCAATTATTACCGCTCGCAGTCTGGCACTTGCCGGAATTGCCACCGCAGCTGCAACCGCGCAGTACGGCTCCTTACAAGGGATGGTTATTCCACTGCTGCTGCTGCCGGGAGTGCTCAGCTCTTCCCTTGCTGTTTCGCTCGTTCCTTCCTTGTCAGAGGCGGCAGCGCGCCATGATATGGCAACCATTCATAAAAGAATGCATCAGGCCCTGAGGCTCGCTATGGTAACCGGAGCCCCCTTTGCTGCAATTATGTATATCCTTGCCGTACCGCTATGTACGCTGATGTACGGCAATGCGGACACCGCTCCGATGCTGCGGATGATGGCGCCTTTTGCACTCTTCCTCTATGTCCAAGCACCGTTGCAGGCTGCTCTTCAAGCTATGGACCGCCCCGGGAGGGCGCTTATTAATACACTGGTTGGTGCGGTGATCAAAATCCTGCTCATTCTCATTTTGGCCTCACAGCCCGAATACGGGATTTATGGCGCAATTATCGCAATTATCGTTAACAGCATTTTTGTAACTTTACTGCACGGCTTCAGTGTGGTTAAGCTGATTAAATTGTCGATTAGAGTTTCCGATCCACTCAAAACCTTGACCGCGGTGATTATCATGGCCGCTGGCATGTCTTACATCTATACCTCTGTGCCCATCGCCGATGCCCAGTGGCTGCAATTTTTACTTTCTGCCGCCTGCGGTATGGCACTCTACCTGGGAATATGCCTGCTTTCAGGCCTGATCTCTGTACGCGACCTGGACCGTGTGCCGTTCTTCAAACGCCGGCGTTAACCATACTCTATCTGGAGCGCTGGCGGTCTACATAAATTTCACCCTTGTGATCAATCGAGCACAGAAAAACATCGCGGAAATCAGATACGCCCTTTTGGCGGATTTGGGTTCTCAGCCAAAATCTTGTTTTCCCGATCAGCTCCAGATTGGTATCCTGCACCTTCCCGTCCATAATGAGCGGAATCGGCAGGCCTTCATACCTGATTTTATGCTTCGGCAGCTTAACGCCGCCGGAACTGTCACCACCACCGTTGCCCTGTTCATTCTGTTCGGCATTAGAGCTGCTGTTTCCCGATTGGTTGGATGACGACACACCCCTATTCTTCTCAATGACGGTAAGCTGGCCGCTGGTTTCCAGAATGGCAAACTCCACATCAGCGGGACTGTCGATGTTCTGTCCCCGCAGCTGCAGCAGCAAATCATCAAGGTTGTATCTTTGCCTGCGCATTTCCTCCCGGTGTATTTTGCCATCTGAGATCAGCACGCTGGGCTTGCCGTCAATCAGCAGCCGCAGCTTTCTGTTCTTAAGGCTGAACTGGGCCACAAGCACCTGAATGAGTACCAAGGTTGCCATGGGTACGATTCCGTCATAAACTGGCCGTTCGATGTCATCAATGACAAACACCGCAATTTCAGCAATCATGATCGAAATCGTTAAATCGAATACAGACAGCTTGCCAATTTCCCGTTTCCCCATTATCCGCATGCTCAGGAAAATGAAGATATACATCAGCACGGTCAGAAAGATATGGGTAGTAATATGCTGGAACATATTCTCTTCGCTCCCCCTTCCGCTTCTCGCCCGGGCAGTTTGCCTTACGGGCGGATTAATGTACCCCTATTCTGGCCTCCCTGCTAAGGGAACATTCGGAAATGGTCTTATTAATTAATGGTAAATGAGCAGGCTTTGCCATTCTTGTACTATTGGGGCAAGCCTCCCCATACAATGAATAATAGTTAACTTAAGGTGATCGTCAAAAAACATTTAGGAGGTTTTACCATGTACTTCATTCGGCGCCTGTTCTCGTGGAGAATAACGAGTCCTGTATTATCCGGTTTATGCCGATCCTTCCTGTGGATGCTGCTGGGCGCGTTTGTCCTCTCACTTTTGCTGTGGGGCAGCGGTCTGAAGGAACAGGATCTTACAACGTATACCTACATCGTACACGGCATCGCCGCAGCATTCGGCGGACTGACGGCAGGACGCAGGGCAACCAGTAAGGGCTGGTATCAAGGATCACTTACGGGGGGATTTTACGGAATCATTGTGCTCCTGGTCGGATTTTTGGCGCTTGATAGTGCCCCTGCAGGCATTGATGCTTTGTGGGTTATAGCTGCTGCGGCAATCGGAGCGCTCGGCGGAATGTTTGGAGTTAATTTACAAAAAAACTAAATTATTAGAATCCATAAAATTTGAAACCATTCTCTTAAAAATATGTTACACTGGTTTCATCTGAATTCGTAAGAGCTTGAGGAGGCTTCGATAGCTTTGCTTTACCAATCCATGAACCATGTTGTTTTGTACACCGTTGTAATAGTAATTCTGCTGATTTGGATCAGCACCCGGCGCAACCCTTTTATGGCCTTTGTAGAACTCGGAAAGGAACTGCTGCACTCCTATAAATTTCTGTTGGTTATTATCGGAATGATCAGTGTTCTCCTTCTGAATAAATATGAGCTGCAGATCGAGCAGAACATGCATCTGGCATCTGATTATACTTCTGTATTCTTTGGACTTGAAGGACATTTTGTCCAGACGCTGCAGCAAATATTCTACGCTCCCTGGCTTACACCTATTGTCGTTTTCTTCTATATCTTTATGCTCCAAGCCGTGCTGGCTGCTTCACTCGGAGTCTATTTGCTGGAGAAGAACCGCCTGATGCTGTATGCCACCTGCTACACGGTCATTCTGATTTACACAGTCGCCATTCCGTTCTTTTTATATTTTCCAATCAACGAAGTTTGGTCCTATGCTCCGGCAGGTGTAAGATTCATCATGTTGGATGTCTTTCCAAACTTTGAACAGGAATACCGGCCGCTCTCCGGTCTAAACAACTGTTTCCCTAGTCTGCACACGGCCATCGCTGTAGCTACGGCGCTGCTCGCCTTTCGGTCAGGGAACAACCGCTGGAAGATCATCTCGACGATTTCAGCAGTAGCTATTGTGTTCGGAATCTTCTATCTCGGCATTCATTGGCTGATTGATATGCTGGGCGGCACTCTGCTGGCCGTTGTGTCCACCTCTGTTGCAGTACAGCTGGCCAAGCTGACACTCCGCAGTGAGGAAACATCACTTCCAGTACGAAGCCGTGCCACAGATGCCCGTTAATTTCCTCAATTGCCTCAGGGTGATGAATACGAGATTTATGTGATAGCATGCCAAAAAGCGGCGTTCTCCCGGAGGAGATACGCCGCTTTTTATGTAAGTTGTAAAGAAATACTACTCCTTACCTTCCGTCTCCAGTGCCACAGCATGGCTGATAGAGCCCCGGTCAAAGGTTAAACGGGTCACATCATTAACGCGCAAAACGACGATGTCGTCGGAAATCTCCATGATCGTCCCGTGAAGGCCACCAATAGTGACTACCTTATCGCCCTTCTTCAAGGCTTTCAACATTCCGTTACGTGCTTTAGTTTTCTTCTGCTGCGGACGAATGAGCAAGAAATAGAACACCACAAACATAAGTACAAACGGGCCTACGAGACCTAAAATGCTGCCGGTCCCCCCTTGATTTGCTGCAAATTGAAAATGTAACATATCCTTTCCCCCCTTTCGATATGCATTAAAGCACAATCCAGTTCTTCTGTTACAGGCGTACTAGAAGCCTTTGAGATTATCATACAATCCGTATTGTGCAAAAAACTCATCGCGAAAATCAAGCAGCCGATCCTCTCTGATGGCTTCACGCACTTTACGCATCAAATCCAGCAGGAAGTGTAAGTTATGGTATGTCGTTAACCGCAAGCCGAAAGTTTCGTCGGCTTTGATCAAATGGCGCAAATACGCCCGGGAATAATTCCGGCAGGTATAGCAACTGCATTCCGGATCAAGCGGCCCGAAATCACGTGCATACTGTGCGTTGCGTACAACGAGTCTTCCCTGACTGGTCATTGTCGTTCCGTTACGGGCAATGCGGGTAGGCAGAACACAGTCGAACATGTCCACTCCGCGGATTGACCCTTCAAGCAGCGCATCCGGTGAACCGACACCCATTAAATAGCGCGGTTTCCCTTGCGGCAGCAGCGGAACAGTATAATCCAGCACTTCATACATTAGCTGCTTGGACTCTCCGACGCTGAGCCCCCCAATAGCATACCCCGGGAAATCCATGGAAGTCAAATCAGCCGCGCTCTGGCGGCGCAAATCCTCATGCATGCCTCCCTGTACAATAGCGAACAACCCCTGATCCTCGGGACGGGCATGGCTTTTGAGACATCTTTCTGCCCAGCGGGAGGTACGTTCCAATGACTTTTTGACGTAATCATATTCTGCCGGGAAAGGCGGGCATTCATCAAATGCCATCATGATATCGGAGCCAAGTGCGTTCTGAACCTCCATCGCCACTTCCGGCGAAAGGAATTTCTTGTCTCCATTAAGATGGGAGCGGAAATGTACGCCTTCCTCGGTAATTTTGCGCATATCGCTCAGTGAGAATACCTGGAATCCACCGCTGTCCGTCAGAATCGGCCGGTCCCAGTTCATAAACTTGTGCAGACCGCCGGCCTCACGGATAATGTCATGGCCAGGCCGCAGAAATAAATGGTATGTGTTGCTCAAAATAATATGAGCGTCCATTTCTTTCAGTTCTTCAGGACTCATGGTCTTGACTGTAGCTTGTGTGCCAACAGGCATAAAGGCAGGTGTCTCGATGACACCATGCGGGGTATGGACTCTGCCGAGCCGGGCTCCGGACTGCTTGCAGGTCTTAATGTGTTCATAAGTTATTGCTGCCATTTGTTTAACCCTTCCTCTTGCTTAATAAATAAACATCGCATCGCCAAAGCTGAAAAAGCGGTATTGCTGCGCTATCGCTTCCTCATAGGCGGCGAGAATCTGTTCACGTCCTGCTAAAGCGCTCACCAGCATAACCAAAGTGGACTTTGGCAGGTGAAAGTTCGTAATCAATGCGTTAACAACTGTGAATGCGTATCCGGGGTAAATGAAGATATCCGTCCACCCGCTGCATTCTTCAATCTGTCCGCCCTGGAACTTATTGCCCACAGTCTCCAGAGTCCGGCAGGAGGTTGTACCGACAGCGATAATACGGCCGCCTTTTGCTCTCGCATCATTCAGAAGCTCTGCAGTTTGCCGGGACAGCTCGAAATACTCGGCATGCATGACATGCTCTTCAACCTTCTCTACTGACATCGGGCGGAATGTGCCAAGTCCAACGTGAAGTGTAATATAAGCAATATTTACACCTTTGGCGGCAATACGCTCCAGCAGTTCCTTTGTAAAATGCAGTCCTGCCGTCGGTGCCGCTGCTGAGCCTTCATGCCGGGCATATACCGTCTGATACCGTTCCCGGTCATCGAGTGTTTCCTTAATATAGGGTGGAAGGGGCATCGTTCCCAGTCTGTCCAGAATCTCCTGAAAGATTCCTTCATACATGAAGCGCAATGTCCGGCCGCCCATATCGGCCTCGTCTTCGATCACCGCACGGAGTTCATCGCTGAAAATAATGACCGCACCGGTCTTCAGCTTCTTGCCAGGCTTCACCAGCGCTTCCCACCGGTCCTCTCCCAGATTCTTCAGGAGCAGCACTTCCGCCTTGGCTCCGGTGTCTTCCTTGATCCCAAACAGTCTGGCAGGAATAACGCGTGTATCATTCAGAACAAGCGTATCCCCCGGCTGAAACTGCTCCAGTATATCGGTAAAATGCCGATGAGCAAGCTCTCCGTTCTCCTTGTTTACCAGCAGCAGCCTTGAGGCACTACGGTCAGAAAGTGGAGTCTGGGCAATCAGCTCCTCCGGCAAATGAAAATCATAATCGTCTACATTCATGGTCAGTCTTCATTCCTTAACTATAGTAACGTTATTAAAATAGTGTTGCAATATTTGCTTGTAATCATACCCGTTATCGGCCATACCCTTCACGCCCCACTGCGACATGCCGAGCCCATGGCCATTGCCCCAGCCGATAAAGTAAAATCCCGGGTTAGTTGTAACCACTCTTGCCGAAGAATCAGCTCCCATTACAACCGTTCCGCTGCTCTGGACAGTAACCTTGCCGGATGCAGAAAGCACACCTGCAGACTGTGTTCCGCCAATGGTTGCGGTAGAGCCGTCAGCGCCTAATACAGTATAACTGCCGGAAGGTACAATATCAAACAAAGTACTGGGCAGTCCATTAAAGGCGGAGCGGAAAAGATCCGGGTACTTAACCTGCAGAATATTACCGTTGGCTTTGACCTGAGTGACTCTTCCTGAAGGCCCGCGCTGGGTAACCTGCAGGCTGGTAATGGATGACGGCAGTGTACTGCTTGTCTTGCCGGCTAAGCTTTTGAGCAGCTCCGCCGAGGTGTACGGTCCTTTAATCCAGCTATAGCTCCCGGATTCATAGACTTGATCCAATACGACAGCATTTTCACCGGGATTCAGTTTGCCTACCGGACTTGCACTGCTGTCGATAACAGGCAGCGGCCGAATGTTCACATTACTGGTCGAAGCTGTCGCAAGGGGAAGTCCTGCCGCCGTCTTACTGCCGGTCAGTTTCATATTATCTTCACGGGCATAGCCGGAGGCACCGCTGGACAGCAGCACATAATACCACTTCTTAAATGAGGCAGAGGCCGAAGCATCCTCAGCGCTGAGCACACTGACAAAAGCAGCTCCGCCATTGCCCCAGACCTCTGACGGATCCGCTGTGCGGCCGCCGCTGTTGGAGGAGAAGACAGTTTCGACAATCTTCCCGCCGCTCTTCAGCACTTCACCGGCTGTGGCATCCACCGCCTTGATAATTGTAGGTGCTTCGGCCCCGATACCGTTATATACCTGGCTTAGTGTCGTATCGACCACATCGGCCACATCAAAACGTTTGCCCTGAAACAGCGCATAGCTGCGCGCGGCGACTGCCTGGGCTTTAAGCGCTTCTTCATTCCAGCTCGAGGAGACTTCTCCGCCGACTACCGCATACAGGTATTGCTCCAGCGGTACTTCATTAATGACAGCCAATGAGCCGTTTAAACCACTTAGCTCCAAGCTGCCGCGATACGTACGTTTGGATCTCTCCTCCAGTTGAATCCCCGATTCATTGCCTGCAGCCATAAACTTGGCATTGGCTCCGGACACACTGTAATGAAACGCTTGTCCCTCCTTACTGAGGTCCAATCCTGCGTCACTGCGGATCATTAACCCGGGTGCTGAAGCAGGAGACAAGACAAGCTGGGGAAGTGCAGCCGCAACTTCGGCCTGCAGGGCGGAAAGCTCACTTTCGCCAGTAGCTTCGCCGACCCATACCTGCGTCTTGGCACTGCCGTCCGCTCCAGCCACCATTACCTTCCAGGCATCGAAATTGGCTGCCGTCAGTGCCTGGAGAGCAGCATCTGCTTCCTCAGTGGAAGCGAACTCTCCGGCAGACAAGTGTTTATTGCCCTTCACGGCTGACGTTTGGCCCGCCGGGATGGACAGTCCCGCTTTCCCTACGCGGGTAAGGCCTTCTTTGGCAGCATTTTCACTGGCGTACGGACCTGTGTACAGCTGGTATGCATTAACCCCATTCCGCGAGGTTACCAGCAACTGCGGCTTATCGGATGTAGACTGCAGCTTCTTGGCGGCATCGGCAGCTGCCTGCCAGGTGGCAGCTTCCATAACCTTAACCTTGTAGCTATCCAGACTTACGCGTATTTTGCTGTTGGCCGGAACCAGCAGCAATGAGGCTGCCCCACTCTGGCCGGAGAGAAAATTGAATTCCTTAGCAGACTGCAGCGTCACGTATGGTACGGTTAATTTATATTTGCTGCCGATATCAGCATATATCGCAACCCGGATGTTTGCACTGGATTCAGCATGGATATCACCTGCAGGAACCAGGAAGCTGCCTGCAATCAGTGTTGCCGCCAGCAATCCCCGGCCCAGCAGTCCCATTCCTGTCAGTTTGCGCCTCGCATGATTCATCGTGAAGCCTCCTAAAAGTTTGTTGTGGGTCTAGCATTTCAACTTTAATGCTGCTCCGGAGGAAGCGGAAGACCCAGGTGATGATAAGCCGCCGGGGTTACCATTCGTCCCCGGGGAGTGCGCTGCAGGAAACCGATCTGCAGCAGATAAGGTTCATACACATCTTCAATAGTCTGGCTCTCTTCGCCTATTGTGGCGGCAATCGTATCCAGCCCTACAGGACCGCCGCGAAAGGCGGTGATCATCGAGTGCAGCATCTTATGGTCTATGCTGTCCAGCCCGCGCGGATCGACCTGCAGCATCTTCAGCGATTCACCCGCAATATCGGGGGTGATGATTCCGTCACCGCGCACCTGGGCGAAATCGCGGACCCGCTTCAGCAAGCGGTTGGCAATCCGCGGTGTTCCCCGGGCACGCAGGGCAATCTCTTCAGCGGCATCGCCCAGGATCTCAATGCCAAGCAGCTCGGCATTGCGGGAGACGATGAAGCTCAGCTCATCAATCGTATAGTATTCCAAACGGCTGACCACCCCGAAGCGGTCACGCAGCGGCGCCGACAGCAGCCCGGCCCGCGTGGTGGCTCCGATCAGTGTAAAGGGCGGCAGATCCAGCCGCACCGAACGGGCGCTAGGCCCTTTGCCGATCATGATATCGAGCGCGAAATCCTCCATCGCCGGATACATGACTTCTTCCACAGTCCGGTGCAGCCGGTGAATTTCGTCAATAAACAGCACGTCGCCTTCCTGCAGGTTGGTCAACAACGCCGCCAGATCCCCGGGCCGCTCAATAGCCGGCCCGGACGTCGTCCGCAGATTCACACCAAGCTCGTTGGCGATAATGTTCGCGAGCGTGGTTTTGCCAAGACCCGGAGGCCCGTACAACAACACATGATCCAGTGCCTCACTGCGCATTTTGGCTGCTTCAATATATATTTTCAGGTTCTCTTTCACCTGTGTCTGTCCGATATATTCTCCCAGATAACGGGGACGCAGACTTAATTCCACCGCCTGCTCGTCCATCATCAGATTCGCCGATATAATCCGGTCATCCATCTATTTCCTCACTCCGTTCTTCAAGGCTGTCCCTTTAGGCAGCTGCGTTATGGCTTATTTGGCGATATATAGCAGCCCCAGCGCCTTCTTCATCAGTACATCGACAGTCCCTGTATCTGTGCCTTCTTTCTTCATCGTCAGCCATACCCGGTCCAGCTCTGCTTCGGTATAACCGAGCGCTTTCAGACCGTCTCTGGCTTCCTGCCACGGCAGGGCGGCATTCTGCTCTTCCATCGGCACCGCAAATAACCCCGTCTGCATGGAGGCGGCGCTCAAACCGTCCAGCTTATCCCGCAGATCCAGAATCATCCGCTGTGCCGTCTTCTTGCCAATACCCGGCAGCTTGGTCAGGAAGGTGATATTCTCCTGATAAATCGCCGAGATCAGTTGGTCCGGCGTGCCGCCGGTCAGAATCCCCAGCGCCACGCGCGGTCCAATACCGGACACCTCAATCAGCTTGCGGAACAGCTTCTGTTCTTCCCTTGTCGGGAATCCGAACAACAGTGTGGCATCCTCCCGTGTCTGATAATGGATGTAGATGGTCACGGGTCCTTCCGACTTGACGAACGCATAAGGATTCGGGCAGAACACCCGGTATCCTACCCCCTGGACATCCAGCACCACATACTCCGACTCCAAATGTACTACCGGTCCTCTTAAGTAATCTATCATTTTCGCAATACCTCATTTAGTTTGGAATTAAGACTCACCGAATGGGCGTGGCAAACAGCCACCGCCAGCGCATCGGCCACATCGTCGGGCTTAGGAACAGCGGACAGCTTCAGCAGCAGCTTCACCATTTCCTGTACCTGTTTCTTCTCAGCCTTGCCATAACCGACCACAGCCTGCTTTACCATCATCGGTGTATATTCGGCTACGGGAAGCCCGCGCTGCACGGCAGCCAGAATCAGCACACCCCGTGCCTGCGCCACCGGAAGCGCAGTTGTCACATTGCGGGCGAAGAACAGCTTTTCCACTGCCACTGCGTCCGGCTTATATTTATCTATCAGCTGCACCATGCCCTCATAGACATGCAGCAGCCGTTCTTCCTCAGGCGTATGCGCCTCTGTCTGAATACTGCCATATTGAACCGGCGTCAATTTATTTCCTTCCTTATCTACGAAGCCAAAGCCGACAATCGCCAGCCCCGGGTCTATTCCTAAGATGCGCAAGCCCAATCTCTCCTTCTAACAGGCAGGATATTCCACCGTATTCATCCATTGCCCGCTCTTAAAGCGAACATATGTATTCCTTCTACCCATTATAGCAAAAATCCCTCTAGCAGAGAAACAAATTTGCCTCATTTGTAACCCTCATGCCAAAAAGCCCCCGATCATAAGATCAGGGGCCTTCCAGTACTATTCTCTGCTGCTTATTCCGACTGCATTGCCTGCTCCGCCGTATCACGTGCATAATCGCTGAATGTCGACAGCACGCTGTTGTACTCCTCAATGTCCTGCACCCGTATTCCTTCATGCAGCTGTTTCATGATCCCTTCCGGGAGCGAAGACTTCATGGAGCCCATGTCCATCTGAAAAAAGGTCTTCAGCACTTTTTCCGCTGCCGGCGGACCTTTGAACAGACTTAAATTCCCGTGTGCGTCTACACCGATATAAGCATCCTTTTTGGTCAGCGGCGAAAGATCATTGACTTGATGCTCCAGCCACAAATCGCCTTCCTGGCTAATCCAGCCGTTCCAGCCCGGATGTTTCTCTATCAGTACTTTAAGCTGCCCCGGATTCCGCTCTCCTGAAAGGGTCTGTACTTCTACGCCCGTAACATAGACCGTCTTCAAATGTACCGTTCTGCTGACAGCGTCTTGGCTAACCGCTTCCAGCAGTTGTTTGCTCTCTACAGCGGCACTGCCGTCTTCCTCGCTGTTTCCGATATTATTAGAAACGGCTGCCGCCGCTGCCACGCTGTCATCCTGCCCTCCGGTCTGCTCCGGGCTGTATGTTTCGCTTAACGACTCCACCGGTATCGCCCAGTCTGAATTGCTTAACAATCCGCTGATCTCCTCCGGAACCTGCATGCCGCGCCAGGCCACTACCGTCAAAGCGATACAAGCCGCTCCCACCCAGGGAGCCTTTTTCCAACGTCTCCACCGCCGCCACAGTTGTTCTTTCAAACGAAAAGCATTCATGTTAATCCCTTCATTCTGCTTTTTCCCTATTGTGACCTGTGGAAGAAGCAATTATGCGCTTAAGAGGAAAAATTGATCTTCAACGCTTCCCGCTGTCCTGCAGCAAAATAATTTAATTTCAAAACTTATCTTTCTAAGCTATCATTTGCTATACTCTATATTAGCGAAAATTAAGTTAAAAACTAAACAAAGGGGATTTCCTTGATGATTATTCAGCCCAAAACCCGCGGCTTTATTTGCACCACTGCCCATCCTGAGGGATGCGCCAAGCAAGTGGAGCAGCAAATTGACTATGTAAAAGCACAGAAGAAACTGAATGGTCCGGCTAATGTTCTCGTGATCGGCGCTTCTACCGGATACGGTCTGGCTTCGCGGATTACCGCCGCTTTTGGTGCAGGCGCGAATACAATTGGCGTATTTTTTGACAAGCCTGCTGAGGGTGCCCGCACCGCCTCTGCCGGCTGGTATAACTCCGCAGCACTTGAGCAGCAGGCGGCGAAGCTTGGCCTCAAATCACACAGCATCGTCGGCGATGCTTTCTCTGATGCCATTAAAGCAAAAACGATCGAGCTCATTAAAGCCGAATACGGCACAGTGGATCTCGTGATCTACAGTGTAGCTTCCCCCCGCCGCACTCATCCGGTAACGGGAGAAACTTTCTCTTCTGTGATCAAACCTGTCGGTAGCGCGTATACGAACAAAACGATGAACTTCCACTCCGGTGAAGTCTCTACCGTCACCATTGAGCCAGCGACAGACGATGAGGTCCGCCAGACCATTGCCGTAATGGGCGGTGAAGACTGGGGCATGTGGATCGACCAGCTTCAGGCAGCAGGCGTTCTTGCAGATGGAGCTACTACCGTTGCCTATTCGTATATCGGGCCGGAAGTTACCCACCCGATCTATAAGGACGGAACGATCGGCCAAGCCAAAAATGATCTCGAAAAAACAGCAATCGCTTTAAATGACCAGCTTAAGCCACAAGGCGGTCGTGCCTTTGTCTCCGTCAACAAAGCTCTGGTTACCCAGTCAAGCTCAGCTATTCCTGTGGTACCGCTCTATATTTCAGCACTATACAGAGTGATGAAGGAAAAAGAGCTGCATGAGAACTGCATCCAGCAGATGTACCGTTTGTTCGCCGAGCATTTGTACAACGGCGGCGAGGCTGCTGCTGACGGCAGCCACCTGATCCGGATTGACAATTGGGAAATGCGTGAGGATATTCAAACTGAAGTGATGCGCCGCTGGACCGAGCTGGAAACGGATAATGTCCCTGAACTTGCCGACCTTGCCGGATATCAGGAAGACTTTTTCAATCTGTTCGGCTTCCGCACAGACGGTGTCGATTACGAAGCTGACAGTGAGCCTGCAGTGGATATTCCCAACTTGGTGTAAGTGTAATCAGCGTTTATAAATAGCAAAGAAGCCGTTCCCTCACAGGAGCGGCTTCTTTGCGTACTTTATCGGCATAAACATTATCCGGCCCGTGCAAACAGCTGCCATAACCGTCTGAAGAGCTGGATTGACCGCTTAGAGAGGGTTGCAACATAATATCGGGTGCCTTTCCCGGTATGTTTGCTGCCCGGATAGCAAGGAGTACAAAAACACAACGTCGAATAATATGAATAGGTTAGTCTGTATAGAAGGGGGATTCCGCGTGCCAAGAAGGTTGTCTGATGAAGAAGCCCGTGAACTAGGCATCGAGACGTTCCATCAATTGATGGACAATGGTGAAAAACGGTTCCGGTTGATAAGCTCCGACGGAACATCTTACATAAGAACGGAAGCATCTAATGAGGGCGGCTGGCAGAATAGTCACTTTCATAAGGGACTTACTGAATTTTACGTGGTTCAAAGCGGATGGCTGGTGTATGCCGAGTTGTCTGTTGAAGGTAAGCTTTCTTTGAGAAGTATGAAACGAGGGGATTCCATTAGGGTACACCCGCTCATCCATCACAATTTATACATGTCTCCGTATACGGTAACCCATGTAGTTAAATATGGAAGTGATGATGTTATTCAGACCGACTGGTTTCCTTCTTTGGAGTTAGACAAACTAACCAGACACATATCTGAATCGGAACTGCTGAAAATTTAGGGACAACAGCGATTGGAACAACGGCCCGTTCGCGGAGCGTTTACAACATGTGCTCACGTCTATCCTGCTCAAAAAACTAGGGTGTTCCAATTAGCCATTTCATGGCTTTTGGGACATCCCGTGCATTTACAGGCATAAGACTTATCCGGCCAGTGCCGATTTAATCTGTCTGGTGTAGAACAGACGGACAACACAAAAGTAAACGAGCTGAATGATAAAGAACAGGCTGAGCACAAGAACGGATTCTTTAAACATTGAATAATTGAACATGTGGGATAGGGTGGTAAGTGCCACCGCTCCATGCACCAGTGCGACAACGATAGGAGCGAAGAACAGCAGACTGATTTGGCGGTTCAATATCTTGCCCAGCTCTCTTTCGCTCAGTCCCAGCTTGGAAATGGCCTTGAACTTTTGTTTATCTTCATCCAGATCACTGTATAGCCGGAAATAAAGAAAGCTGCCAGCAGAGACAAAAAACACAATTCCGATAAAGAAGCCGATGAACATCAGTGGCCCAAAGCTTTCATTAATACGGTTTGTCTGAAATTCAAGTGCATAAAATTCGTAATTTCCGTCATACGGAAGCTTGTTGGTCAGCTTTCCGCCCGCAGCCACTGCTCCCTGCTGTTTAATCGGTCCATGCCAGGCATAATAGTGACTTTCTTGGCCTGGCGGGGCGAGTTTGGCAAACAGCTCATCAGGGACAATGTAATAGCCGCTAATGCCCCGTATCGCAGGAGATACAACCGCCTGAGTTGCTTCGATAACTATCCCCGACTGCAGCTTTACAGGCTGGTGGAGCATCTTTTCGCCTTTCCGCGACAGCCCAAAATCAACGATGGCCGCCTTCCCGTCAGAAAGCTTAATAGGTTTGATTCCAAGCAGCTCTGCAAGATGGTTATACTCGGCTTGCTTTACTAGGGTAAGCGTTTGATTGCCTTCAGCAGTATTATAATAATTAAGCTCAAGTAAAGTCTTTTCAGCGGTAACCTTGGATTCGCTTAAGCTCTGATCAATCAGTTTTACATGGGCTTGTTCCTTACTGTCGCCATCAGCGGCGAGATATGTGAACAGATAAGGATTTTCCTTCGTCAGCGCCCCATTAAGCATGGATTGGAATCCGTACAATGCGCCTATGGCACTAAATGAAACTGTAGAGATGATGGCGACCAGAAAAAAGGAGCGTGCATTGTCTTTCATCCGGTAGGAGAGATCGGAGAACAGCAGCATATTGGTCTTAAACCAGAAAAAACGCTCCTTTCGCTTCAGCTTCCGGATCAGATATACACTGAGCTGTGTGAACAGCAGATACGTACCAATAGTCACCATAATTACTACAGGCGGAAGCAAGAACACAACATCTAAGCCGCTGGCCCGTAAAGAAAGGAAATAGCTGGTCCCTAGCAATGCCACCACAAGCAGTGACAGCAACAGTGAAGCCTTCGGCTCCCGCTTGGGCTGACGATCCGCCTTGATGAGCGTGATTAGCTTGCCGCTCCGCAGCACCACTGAAATAAACAGGGAGATCAGGATGAACAGCAGCATGAATGAAGCCAGCGTGAGGAAGATCGCCTTGAACGGAAAATAGAATTGCAGCTGCTCATTGAGCGCAAGCGCCTGCTCTCCGGCAAGCAAAATCCCCTTCGCAAACACAATTCCCAGACCGATACCACTAATAGTTGCCCCGAACCCGATAATCATATTCTCCAGAAAAATCATCGTCCGCAGCTGGCGGGTGGTCATACCCTGCATCATCATTAATCCGAATTCCCTTTTCCGCGATTGCAGAAATGCGCTCATCGAGTAAAGCACGAAAAAAAAGGAAAACACATAGATAATCCATTTCGACACCGAAAGGGCAACCACCGCACTCGACTGCATACGATCTTCGCTGAGCATCGGATGAAACGCAAAGATGGAAAAGGTGAAAAACACCATTACGGTAAACATACTGCTCAAGAAATAGGCGGTGTAGAGCCGTTTATTCCGGCTGACGTTACGGAATGCGAATTGACGGAACGTCATTTCCATATCCCCCCAGCAGCGAAAGTGTATCAATGATTTTCTGGAAAAAGCTTTGACGGTTGTCCCCACGGTGGATCTCCGTATAAAATCTGCCATCTTTAATGAACACTACCCGATGGCAATAGCTCGCGGCCACAGCGTCATGGGTAACAAGCATCATGGTCGTTTTCTGTTCCCGGTTGATGGTTTCCAGCATATCCATGACATCCTTTGCCGCTTTGGAATCCAGATTACCGGTGGGTTCATCCGCCAGCAGCAGCTTGGGTGAATGAATCATAGCTCTGGCGATAGCCGTCCGCTGGGCCTGCCCCCCGGAGATTTCATAGGTGCGTTTTTTCATGATGGCGGTAATCCCCAGCTTATCGGCAATCGCTTGTGCCTTTTGCTTCATTTCGCTGATCTGGGTTCCATCCAGTGTCAGCGGCAGCACAATATTCTCCTCCACGGTCAGGGTATTCAGCAGATTGAAGTCCTGAAAAACAAAGCCTAGCTGCCGGCGGCGAAATACCGCCAAATCGTTTTTGCTCAGCTTTCCTATATCTTTGTTGTCGATGATAATTTCCCCTGTGGTTGGGCCGTCGACTGTGGCAATCATATTAAGAAGTGTTGTTTTCCCGCTTCCGGAAGGACCCATAATCCCGACGAATTCTCCAGCGTCGATAGTTAAATCAATGTCGGTCAAAGCCCGGTAGGCCACATTTCCTTCATATATTTTACTAACCTGTCTTACCTCCAGCATAATGCTTCTATCTCCTCTCCTGCGTTAAATCCTTCTATAAACCACTATACCGGAGACACAGAACATCAACTATCGATTTAGGTTTCACTTTTATTACACGGATGTAAGCTAATGATTGGCTGCAAATACAATGCGCACCACTGTCCCTACGCCAACCTCCGACTCCAGCTCAAGCCGGTGCCCGAGACGGTCGGCAGACTCCTTCGTCAAATACAGTCCCATACCCGTAGATTCACGCAGCCCCCGCCCGTTGTCGCCAGTAAAAAAAGGGTCAAAGACCCGTTTGAGATCAGACGCCTGGATCCCTATCCCCTGATCTCTGACCTCAATGATGGGTTCAGCGTTCCGTAAGTAGCAGGAAACGACAACCCTTTTATCCTCTGTATCTTTGGCCGCTGAATATTTGATGGCATTGTTAATGATTTGGGACAGCATAAAGAACAGCCATTTCTCATCGCTCTGGGCAGTAATCCCGGGATCCGCAGCCAGAACCTCGGGAAATATCCGGTTGCGGATGAACAGGCGTTTGTGGTCATGCACAACCTCGTTCACGAGCTGCGGCAGAACGACCGGTTTGATGTGGAAATCCTTTTCAAAGGCACGGAGCCTGGCCATGTACAGCACCGTATGCAGGCCGCTTCGCATCCGCTCCAGCTCCTCACGGATGCTGGCAAACTCAGGTTCATCCATATTCTGAACCGTGAGCTCAATGACTGACAGCGGCGTTTTCATTTGATGAACCCATTGATCAATAAAGGTTAAGTGCTGCTCCTGCTGCTTTTTCACCGCTATGAGCTGCTGCATAGAATGGCGGTACTGAGCATGCAGCAATTCTTCAAGCGCTTTGGATACAGGTGTGTTATCAATCTTTTGATAAGATTCGTCCAGCGTTTCCAATGGCCGGCTCAAGCGAAGATAGTAGCGGCGCCGGGTGAGATAATGCCGAACCAGATAACAGCCAAGGAAGAAAAAACCTATGAAGGCCGCATAAAGAGCAGTCGAAAGATGGTTATAGCCGTCGAGCCAGTAGATGGATAGTATTGCAGCGAATTGAACAATTTGAACGGCAATCAATAAAGTATGCTCCCGGATAAACAGCTTCATTGGCTGTCCTCTGTCCAGGTGATGTTCAACTTATAGCCTGATCCCCTGACCGTAAGCACAGCTTCCTCGATGCCAAGCTCCTGGAACTTCTTCCGGACCCGTGTAATATTTACGTTGAGCGTATTTTCATCGACAAAAGCTTGCGGATCCCACAGCTTCTCCAGCAAAGCCTCCCTGCTGGCCACCCTTGGGTAGCGCTCCATGAGGCTCTCTATTATATCCGATTCTTTTTTAGTCAAGGTCACCATGGATTGTCCCAGCTGCAGCTCAAGCCTTTCGGGATAGAGAGTAAGCCCCTCCAGCTCTATCACCGGCTCCTCGCGTCTCGCCGCATACTCCCCGTAGGCACGGCGGAGATGGCTGTGAATCTTGGCCAGAACAACCCCCGAATGAAATGGCTTGGTGATATAGTCATCCCCGCCATTCTCAAGTGCCATAATCTGATCCATTTCACCTTCACGGGCCGAAATAAACAGTACCGGGCAGGTGGAAATCCGGCGGATTTGCCGGCACCAGTAATAACCGTCGTAACTCGGGAGATTCACGTCAAGCAGCACCAGCTCCGGCTTAACCTGCTGGAATTCCTCAAACACCTGTTGAAAGTCCTTCACCCGCACCACATCATAACCGTACTTTAAAATAGAAGACAGCAGAAGATCCGCAATTTTGGGATCATCCTCCACAATCATAATTTTGAACATATTCATGGCACTCCTTATGGGGTTCATCAATGTTAATATTAAACAGCTCAAAGCGCCGGCTCCGGCAGCGGGTGCTTGGATGGTTCCTCTTCTATTTTTTCACGGATTCTCCGCACATGTACCATTAATGTATTTTCATAGCCGAAGCTGTCATCTCCCCATACCGCCTGACATAGGGCGTCGCTTGTTACGATTCTTCCTTGGTTCTCATGCAGGTTAATTAATATTGCGTGTTCTTTGGCTGTCAGAGGAAGCTCGGTGCCCTCTCTACGCACAACAGCGCTTTCCAAATCTATTGTCTGTCTGCCCAGGCGGAAGACAGGGAGCCTCTCGGGAGCATTGAAGGCATATGCCCGCTTTAAAATGGCCATCAGCCGTAAAATCAATTCTCTCGGCAGAAAAGGCTTGACGATATAATCATCCGCGCCCAGCCCAAGGCCAAGCAACCGGTCTTCATCCTCTCCACGCGCGGAGAGAAACAGCACCGGCATGTCCGAAAATGTTCTGATTGCGGAAAGAAGAGAAAATCCATCTCCGTCAGGCAGCATAACATCCAGAATGGCCGCATCCGGCTTTTCCATCCTGCAGATCCTCTTTTTTATTTTTTATGATATCCAATTCGCATCACCCTGTTTAGTATACCTGATCTAGCCGGAAACTCGATATTTTCAATTCTTATTTAAGGTAACTGTAAGGTTATCTTCAGCCGGAAGCAAGAAGACCGCTCTATATTAATTACTGAAGAACAATTATAGAAGTCTCTGTGCAGTCTTCCTTGGTCTGGTCATGTATGTAGCGAAAATCGGTATGTTGGACCATCGGTATGAGTGTGCTGAGCCAACGGGAATTGACACCTCCAGAGAACCTATCCTTTTTCTTCATGAATGTTATGTTTATTGCGCTGTTTGCGGCGTGGTCAATTCATCCGCTGAAGCATAAAGATATGGCTTTATCCTGATACAGCAGATACAATTATGAACTTACCGGATACACAGCTCAAGGGAATACCAAGAAATTAAGCTTCACTGCCAGCAAACAGCTTCAGAAGAATGCAAGTTTGAAGCTGTTTGCAACCTTTCTGCGCGGTGTAACACATTGGGAAGAAATATCGCCAGAAGAGCTTCCTGAGCAAGTAAAGCAGCTTATTGTAAAATAATAATCGGGCATAAAGTAAAAATAGCATAAGAAAGCTAAAAAAAAAGCAAGGAAATCGAGTTTCTATTCACGACTCTTCTCCTGCAAATATAATCCCTCAAAATATCGCAAAACATGATGCCGAAAAACAGTTCCGCTTTTATTTTATAATGAATGCGTAGTGCTACAGAAAAAAATATGCAAGCGGTTACAATTGGTGATCTGTATCTTTAAGGGGGGTGTATAGTGAACATACCGTTTTAAAATCTGGCACAGTGATCGCATGAAAGCTATCCTTCGTTCTTATTAAAAATTAATTAGAGAAGGAGATTACTATGAAGAAAAAAAGTTTTATTATGTTATCCTTTGCGATAATACTTTCATTATTGCTGTCAGGCATCTCTAATGCAGATGTAACTTCTAATTATGTAAACCCGCTTATGGGCGGTGCTGATCCTACAATTGCCAGGGCTGCAGACGGTTATTACTATTCAGCTTTTTCTGGCGATAATAATATCACATTAAAAAGACATGAAACCATTCTCGGCGTATCCACTGCAAAAAGCAAAATCGTTTGGAAGAAACCGGGTAATTCCGGGTTTGTGTGGGGCCCATATATATATAGACTGGAAGGAAAATGGTATATTTATTTCTCTTCAGGTCCAGAGGAAAGCTTTGGATATGGACATCCAAGTTCCTACGTCCTGGAGAACTCCTCTCCCGATCCTTTTGAAGGAACCTGGGAGCTCAAGGGAGAATCCGCTAATGCAGACAGCGATGGTCAGATTACCACCAAGAAGGGACTTCTGAATACGCAAGGCTATGGTTTGGCATGCGGCGTTGTATCCATTAAAGGGGAAAGCTACTTCACCTATACAAAATACTACTATTTCCCTGACCCTAATGATCCTGCAAAAACCAAATTTGACGAGAGTCCAACGATTGTCAAAATGAAGAACCCGTGGACATTGGAAGGCGAAGAAGCTACAGTGGCAATGCCGCAATATGACTGGGAAAAACATCACGACAGTATAAATGAGGGCGCTGCAGTAGTTGAACGAAACGGCAAGATCTATTTCGCCTATTCCGCAAGCAGCTTTATGAATGATAACTATTCTGTCGGGGTATCCGTAGCTGATGCAACATCTGATGTTATGAAAGCCGAATCCTGGAAGAAACATCCTGAACCTGTCATGAAACGATCGGATGAAAACAGTTCTTATGGACCGGGATCGCCTTTGTTCCTTAAGTCCGAAGACGGTACAGAGGATTGGATCATGTACCATGGCATACCGACCCATGGACAAGGCGGCGGAAACAGAGGAATAAGAGCTCAACGTATAAATTGGAATGATAATGATTTCATAAATCCCGGAATCCCTTCAAATCCCGGCACCATTCTGGGCAGACCCTCAGGAGAGGAAAAAAGTGAAATTTATGAAGCTGAGGATGCAAGGTTGTCAGGAGTTTCAAAAGTAGTTGGAAAAAGTGCTTATGCTTCGAGCAGCGTATATGAAAAATTCAATAACAGCAGCGACAATGACTATGTAGAGTTTACTGTAAACACGAACGCTACAGGAACCTACTCACTGGATTTCAGATACAATAATAATACGGCGGATACTGTTAACATGAAATTGGGCGTCAACCAAGAGGCTTCCCGAACAATTTCATTTACATCCAATGCAGGCTTTGATGCCAACTTCGATATTAAATCAGCTTATAACATTAAGCTTAACGCCGGAAGCAACAAGATCCGTCTTTTCGGCAAGAGCACGTTGGCTCTGGATGCCATGATTATAAAAAGAAGCACATTGTACGAAGCAGAAAGTGCCGAATTGTCCGGAAATGCAAAGGTAGATAAAAACCATCCGGGATATAGCGGAACCGGTTTTGCCGGCGGGTTATGGATTTCAAATTCTGCGGTCACCTTTAAGGTAAATGCCGCTAATGCAGGCAACTATTCAGTTAAGCTGGGCTACAGCTTAGGGTTTAATGATGACAGAACCATGAGTATGTATGTAAATGGCCAAAAAATCAAACAGGTAGATTTCTTTAGTTTAAAAAGCTGGGACAACTGGGCTGATCGTTATGACAATGTTTTCCTCAATGAAGGGGAAAATACCATCATGTATAAATATGACCAGGGCGACACCGGTAATGTAAATCTTGATTATATAACCGTTACCGAAGCAACTACCTGGCATTATGGAGCAGAAAATGCAAAAACTACGGGATCAACAGATGCTAAAGTAGTTTACGCAAAAGATGGCAATATGGGAATCGGTTATGTAACCGGGCTATCAAAAGCTAACTCATCGGTGGAGTTTTCTATTAATGTTGAGAATGCAGCGTCCTATGATGTAAAGCTGAGATATGCAAAAGAAACTGCAGGTAAAACCTTAGGTCTGTATTTGAACGGCACATATGTTAAAAATATAACCCTCCCGGCTACTGGAGGACTTACTGTCTGGAGAGAACAGCTTGAGACTTTAAGCCTGAAAGAGGGAAAAAACACCATCACTTATAAATCTGAAACGGATAATTCAGGCATTATAAATATGGACAGTATCCATCTTAACAAACGTACTCCCTGGAGATATCAGGCAGAGGAAGCAACCAGAGAAGGGAGCTTAAAGATTGCTAAGGATCATTTATGGTATGAAGGCAACGGATTTGTAGCCGGCTTTGAGCAAGAAGGAGATTCAATCAAATATGAAGTAAACGTACCAAATACAGCTTCATATACATCAACCTTGAGATATTCTGGCGCGCAGAAGTCAAATATAACAATGACCATGTATGTTAACGAAGAGAGAGTAAAACAAGTTTCATTACCTCCGACAGCGAACTGGGATACCTGGACGGATGCAACAGAATCAGTAAACCTGAAAGCCGGAAAAAATGTAATTAAATTCATACGTAAAGCAGGTGATACCGGAAAATTTAATATCGACAGTCTCACAATTGATAAATTCAGCGGCGGATATATGAGTTCGAGTGCTAAGAAAATAATTCCTGAAAAGATGGTTAAAATCCAACCCAAGCACAGCGGAAAGGCATTGGATGTTGACAAAGTTTCAAGTGATCCGAAAGCTGTGATTAACCAATGGGCAAATGGTGATGGCAATAATCAATTGTGGAGATTCTTGGATCTCGGCACAGGATATTACCAAATACAGTCTGTTCAAAGCGGTCATGTAATCGACATTCTTCCGGGTTCAGCCATACAGCAAATCTGTCAAAATATAAAAGCTTCCGGAGACTCAATACCTGATACTCAACAGTGGAAATTGGAAAAAGACGGTGACTACTATAAAATAATGAACAAAAGCAATAGAAAAGTAATCACTGTAGAAGGAGCATCCAATAATGACGGTGCAATTGTAAGGTTAGCTGATGACCAGGCTAAAGATAATCAACGCATGAGAATTGAAATTCGTAACCTCAGCTACAGTGAATTCAGCGCAGTGACCGAGGTTAGCAAGGTTCCGGCAGATGATGCGGAAATCAATCCCGAAAGTGTAAACTACGATCTCCATGCACCCGGTGATGCAAGCACTATTATCACATGGAATAAAGCAAGCTCTGTAACAGAGATAGTATACAACGGAAATCCAGTAATACCGGATGGCTACGTCGTCACAGGAAACACCTTGACCATCAAGAACGGATATCTGGCTGCGCTTGGACTTAAAAAGAGTAATAAGGCGGAATTTACAATCTCCTTTGATACAGGGAATCCGGTCAAGTTCACCGTCAACATTGTTGACAGCTCTACACCGGTCAGTCACAGCATCACAGTCGAAACCGAGGGTCGCGGCACAGCAAGCGCCAATGTAGCTTCTGCGGCAAAGGATACAGAAGTTACGCTAACAGCCACACCTGAGGCGGGCTATATCTTCAAGGGATGGAAGGTTATCCGTCCAATAGGGTTAAACATTGCCGGAAATACCTTTACCATGCCCGATGAGGCGGTGACTGTTAAGGCCATATTTGAGGAAAGCCCCGGGGCAAATTAAAGAAAACACCTTGCATGGGTTAAGCAACCAGTCACCGGAAGTCCACCGGTGACTGGTTATTTTTCCGCTTAAATCCGAACGTGAAAACACCTCCAAGGTTATCTCCTATCCTACGATAGGTTCCATCCTCTTGAAGGTGTTTTTGTTTTGTCTCACTTCGCAGCACTTCGGATCAAGTGCGTAAGGGCTGTAATTTCCTGCGGATCACGTGTCGCCCCCAAGATGATCCAGCCGGTACACTGTCCACGGGGTCCGATATAGACAATTTCGCCGTCTATCGTTTTTTGCTTTATAGAATTGGGTCTGGTCTTACAGGGCTCCAGAGCATACATGCAGTCCACGATCACCCGTTTGGCTACCAGTGAACGGGGATAACATTGCAGGGAACGAATCACATAGGCTGCGGCATCTTTTCCTGCATTCACCAGCATCTCGGCCGTCAGCTCCTGGCCATCGCCTGCAGCAGCGCAGTAATCGCGGACCTGCGGCAGATCGGACAGCCCCTCCACTGGCTCAGGAACGTATTGATAACAGCGGATCGGGTCCAGCCTGGTTTCGGAATCGTAGACGGCAAACGGCTCTTCCTCTGGAGGGGCAGAGTCACGGAGCAGCAGTTTTTTTGACGAAACCGGCAGAACATAACTTCCGCCGCCCGACATAAAAGTCCCCGCCAGCTGGATATGGTAACCATCATCTACAGGTTGGGGTGTATCCGTTAAATTCCGCACCGTATCCTCCCGGAACAGCGCAGCTGCCCCGTAATTCGTTACTATCCGGATTGTTTTTTCATAAACAGGCAACGTTCCATACCCTCTCACTGGAACGTTGCCCTCCAAGCAAATCTGCCGCTCATCCCAGACCAGTCGTATCGATTCCAGTAACGCCGGGGAATAAGACCCCGTCCCATGGACGGTTCTTATCTCATCGGGTGTGCCGAAGATTTCAGGACCGATGGTAGCCACAGCCGCATAGAAGCCCGAATCCCAGCCTGAATGCTCATTGTCAGACAGGTCCACGTGTTCCGGATGCAGCAGATATCGCTCATCACGCTTCCAGCTGATCTTCTCAGAGTCCAGCCAGACTTCCCCAATGTCCATACCCCGTTCCAGAATCACGGTAAAAACAAGCCTGCCGTTGGATACGGTCAACAGATGCAGCTGTGAGCCCAAGCGATCTGTAAAAAGCGTCAGAGTGACAAAACCGCCACCTGGCAGCGCATACGGAATATCCGGCCGCATTTGCGTCAGTGTCAATAAGGTAGTTCGCTTATTATTCATTCAGGCCGTCTCCCGCCCCGGTGTGATTAACTACGCCGATATGGCTCATCAGAAAAACGGGCTCAAGCTGCTCATTCTCTCTTTCGCTGAAAGCGAACCCTAACTCCCCGGCAAGACACTTCCAGGCTTTGTAGTGAAATTTTGCGGTATCGACAATGACCCCGTCCAAATTAAAGATGGCTGCCTCAAATAGTTTTGCTCGCAATAGCTTCCTCCCTCCCGTCCAGCTTGTGCACTTCATAAGCACCTGGATTAACCGTTACCCGGTAGCGCTCCCCTCGCCAAACGATCTGGAGGCTCAGCTCCTCCCAGCCCTCAGGCAGCCGGGGTTGCAGGTGAAGGGTCTCGCTCCACATCGCACTCGTCAAACCGGCAAATCCGTAAACGATGAGCTGCCACAGGCCCCCGCAATTGGCGATGTGAATCCCCTCAGCAGCACCCTTTTTCTCCAAGGAGAGATCGATAGCCATCACCCGCTGCAGAAAACCTCCCGCTTCTTCCTTTTGATTCAGCCAGGATGCCACAATGCCGTGAACCGCCGCTGACAAGGAGGAATCATGGGTCGTGATCGGCTCATAATACGTATAGGACGCTTTCATCTGCTCCTGGGAGAATTCCTGTGGAAACAGCAGCATTAATTCCAGAACATCCGCCTGCTTTAACGCCTTGGAGCGATAATTGCGCTCTTGGGAAATGAAATGGCCGAATGGCCTGGACCGGTCTGTCCAGAGACTTTCAAATTCCACATCTGCATAGTGGGCGAAATCGTCGGATTGCGGAACAATTTCCATCCTGCTGTTGTAAGGCAGCCTCAGCTTCTCCGCCGTGTGCCGGAAGAGCTCCCGTTCATCCGGATGAATGCCCAGTCGCTCTACCGCAGACGCATAACTATCCGGCTTATTACTTTGCAGGCTGTCCAGACAAGCAACGGTCTGCTCCAGACTGAATTTGACCATGCGATTGGTAAAGGCATTGTTACGGGTGAATGGCAAATATTCATCCGGCCCCATAACGCCGAGCAGCTCGCCATACCCCTCCCGGTTCCAATCCACCCGATCCGACCAATAGCGGGCCGTCTCAACCAGAATATCAATTCCGTAGCGCTCCAGAAATTCATCATCTCCTGTAGCATTCACGTAGTGGTACAGGGCATAAACTACATCCGCCGTTATATGAATTTCATGATCAGCGTACTGCCAGTTGGCACATTGCTCTTCGCCGCTTAACGAGGACTCCCAGGCATATCGCGCTCCCCGGTATCCATAATTCCGCGCGTTGCGCCTGGCCCCCTCGAGCGTATTGTAGCGGAAAAGAAGCAGATTGCGGGCGGCCTGCGGGTTGGTATGCAGGAAGAAGGGCAGCAGGTTGATCTCCGTATCCCAGAAATACCTGCCGAAATAGGCCTCCCCGGCATAGCCCTTGGCACAGATTGCCACCCGCGCATCCTGTTCCGCATTGGAGCGGATCAGATGATAGAGAGAAGCGCGGACGCTTACTTGTGCCGTATCATCACCCTTGATGCGGATATCAGCATGCTGCCATTTGCTTTTCCACTTGGCAGCATGCCGGTTATAAAGCTGCTCCCAGCCCAAATCGCGGGCGTGCCCAAGATGAGTAAGCGCCCTGTCGCGGACCGTTCCCTCCTCCATGTCCCGATCCGTCGTCACCGAAGTCAGCTTGCTGACAGTCAACCGGTCCCCGGTCTGCAGCCTGCAATCACCACGTAGCGCAGCCAGCGTCTGGGTGTTTTCAGTATGCCAGGTCATCGCTTCAGAGACTTCCAGCGCAGACAGCATGAAGATTTGATTGCCCTCCTCCGTTAAGGTATCGAGTGACAGGCTCCCCTTTGATTCCGCCCAGGGAACAATCTGGGCAAAATGATTCATTCCATTGGTGCGCACATCCGCCCGGAGGGTGGCCTTCACCTCCAGCCTTCCTTCACCTGACAACACCTCAATCTGTACCCGCTGGATACAAAGATGGGTATCCACTATGCTGATGTACCGGTTAAATGTATAGTGAAGCTGCATACCCTCTGCCGTTTCCCATACAAATGAACGATGAAGGCTTCCATCACGCAAATCCAGCCAGCGCCTGTAGCCGCTGATCCGGCACCGATCCATATCCAGACTCTCACCGTCAGACAGAAATTCAAGCCCCAAATAATAAGGGAGATTGACAATTTCCTCCTTCAGCAGCGGATGCCGGCCGACAATGCCCGGGATATAGGTTCCCTGCTTAGATTTGGGATGCCGCGGCTTCTCAAGCGTTACGTTATCGGGAAAGCGCAGATAGTCCTCATCCTGGGGCGCATCACTGCACCCCTCCTCAAAGCTTCCGCGGACATGCATGTAGCCATTTCCTTGGGTAAAGAGTCCTTCATAATGCTTGTGCAGTTCGGCGTGATACCCGTTTTCTTTCAGGCACCACAGGTTTTCCTCGTTCATCTGCAACCCCTCAGTTTCTCTGGTGTTTTCTCTTTTGTCATCATCCGGTTCATCATCCCTTGACCGCTCCTGCGGCAAGTCCGGATACAACTTGCTTCTGCAACACGATATAAACCAGGATACTTGGTATGATAACGACCATCGTAGCAGCAAACATGACTCCATAATCACTGGCAAATTGGCTTTTGAAATAATAGAGCGCAAGCGGCAGTGTACGGCTTTGATTGCCCGTCGTCAGAATTATAGCGAATTGAAATTCATTCCAGCAGAGCAGAAACTGCATCACACCCGCCGTGCCGAAGCCCGGCTTCGATATGGGCAAAATAATTTTGAAGAACGTCTTGATGAAGCTGGCACCGTCCAGATAAGCCGATTCCTCCATTTCCTTGGGAATAGTCAGGAAATAGCTTGATAGAATATAGAGCGAGACCGGCAAACCAAAGCCGGCATAAACGATAATAAGTCCAATCAGCTTGTCGTAAAGCCCCAACGTGTTAACCGTCAAATATAGCGGCTGCAGCATGGCAGCCCCCGGAATCAGCAGAGAAAGGGAGAATGCTCCCATCAGCAGCTTCTTGCAGCGGAACTGAAAGCGTGCCAAGACATAGGCTGCCATTCCGAGAAGAAGCAAATTTAATAATGTCCCGAAGATACCAACGATCACACTGTTGATGTAAAACCGGGAAATCGGCGCAATTTTGAAGGCCATGGAGTAATTGGAAAAGCGGAAGCTGCTTGGCCAGCCGAGCGAATTGGTCAAAATCTCGGCATTTGTCTTAAATGAAGCCATCAGCACCCACAGGAACGGACCAAGCGACAACAGTACAAGCAGGAGCACAAAACCATACTTGAGCACAACCAAAACTTTTTTCAACATTCTCACCCCAGTCGCTCCATTCAGTTATGGGAGCTGCCTATTCTGAACAGATTTCGGCAAAGCAGAACAAAAAGCAAGCCAAAGCCGATTAGGAAGACGCCCACCGAATTGGAATAACCAAAGTTATTGTCCATGAGTGCGGTCTTGTAAATATAAATGGGCAGATTCATTGTTTCATTGCCGGGTCCGCCACCTGTCGTCATCATAATAATATCCATCTTCTGCAGCATACTTGTTCCGGCTAAAATCACGCAGGTGCCAATAATATTACGCAGCATAGGAATGATGATATACAGATTGATTTTCAACTCGCTGGCCCCGTCGATACGCGCCGATTCAAACAGGCTTTCCGGAATTGCTGCAATCTCGGCCAGAATCAGAATGGTAACGACAGCCGCATAGGGCAACCAGGTCATTGTGACAGAGAAGAAGGCGGTTGCGTAATCCATGAACCAGTTCTGAGCGTAATCCGCATTACCAAACAAGCGGACAATGCTGTTCACTGCACCGAAATCAGGATTGAGCATGCATAAGAACAGCATACCAACGGCTGCGCCTGAGATGATGTTGGGAAACATGTAAACCGTTCGCGCAAACTTCCAATAGAATTCTTTCATACTGAGAATAATCGCGAATACTGTACCGATGGCGACGTGGATCGTGGACTGAAGCAAAACCCAGACAACCGTATTCAGAAAGCTCTTACGAAAATCAGAATCGTCAGTAAACAGTTGGATATAATTGACGAGACCGATAAAAACCGGTTTTCGTCCGGCCGACCATTCTGTAAAGGATGTACCGAACAGAATGACAAGCGATACGGCATAGACAATAATAAACAGTGCAACAGCCGGCAACAAGAAAAGTGTGATGTACCCTCTATTTTTCCTAACCATCCATATGGTCCTCCCCAATCGGACAATTCGTACTCTCAATCGTCAGCTTGCTGTTTATTTACTTTTGGCTGCAAGATCCGTCAGATCCTTGGTAATCTCCTCTGCCGTCGATCGGCCGAATACCAGCTTCGGATAAAGGTTCTTCCAGGCGTCGGTTATGTTGGGGTAGACTATGGAGTCAAACGATGCATAATGAACCTGCGTCTTTTGGGCTACAGCTATGGCTTCAACAAAAATCGGATATTTCTGCTTCAGCGCATCCGAAGGCTGAATCTCATTGGATACCGGCATCACATTGCCATATTCAAGCGCGATGCTCTGTCCCTCCAACCCCGTCTTGAAACGGATGAATTTCTCGGCGGCGTCACGGGTTTTCGGTGTTTTGGCTCCGATCATATAGCCAACCTCATATGTTGAGATCATGCTGTTGTTCGGAAATGCTGCGACACCCACCTTTTTGTCGAACCCTTCACTGGATTTGGCCGGGTCGCTAAAGTCACCGATCATCCAGGGACCATTGGCAATCATAGCCGCCTTGTTCTGGCAGAAGGTGTTCGCTGCATTGGCGTATCCGGCACCAAGCGCATCCTTGGTCGTATACTTCTCCAGTATCGTCTTCATCAAGTTGAGTGCTTGAATCATTTCTGGCGTATTAAAGTTGGAGGGGTGCAGTGTGTTCATGAACGAATTGCCATTATCCCCGTTTGTGCCGACGATGGCAGCGAGAATCAGGTTGGTTGTCCAGGCATTCTCCCCGGTCATCAACGCGAGCGGAACAAAGCCTGCTGCCTTGAGCTTTTCGTTGTTGCTCATAAATTCATCCCAAGTTTGCGCCGGCTTGATCCCTGCCTGCTCAAACATTTCCTTGTTGTAGAAATAACCGATGTTCTGCTTCTGATCGCTGATCGACCAGACCTTTCCATCCCGGGTATTGGCAGCAAGCGCCGCTTCGCCGACTGCTGCCTTCCATTCCGGGTCCTTATCCAAATAGTCATTGAAAGGGGTTGCAAGATTACCCTTGATCAAAATCTCATTAATTCCGTTCTTGCCCATGACGACATCCGGAACATCCCCGGAGGCTGCCAGAATCTTCAGTTTGTCCTCATACGCGGAATCACTTGGGATTTCTTCAACCACAACTTCCACTTCATCACCATACTTGGCATTAAACTGCTTGATCTGTTCCTCCTCCAGCTTGGCTGATGCATGAGTGCCCACCCGGAAGGTAAGATAAGAAATTTTCACCGGCGCCTTGGCAGTAGGAGCGGTGCTTGCCTGACCCGAGGCGGATGGTGCAGCAGTTGCGGGCGCCCCGCTGTTCTCTGATGAATTCTGTGATCCGCATGCCGAAATGGACATGGCCAGAATCAGAGTGCTTGTTAAGGTACAGCTCGCTTTGTAGAATGGCTTTCTCAAATCAAATCCCCCTTTTAATAATGATGGCTTGATGCAGGGTCGTAACGCTGCGGCCAATTGCGGTTTGTTACAGCTCTCATTGTAGAACAAAGAAAAATGCGAATGAATTGGTTTTTCGGTATTATCTTTTATAATATCTTGAGCAAATATGGCAAAACAGCGGGAAAACTGAAAGGGCTTTCAGATTTCTTTAACTCTTTGTTGTTTTCTTTACCACATGGCCGGAAATGGCTGCATTTCGTTCTGTTCGACTATTCGCCACAGAAAAAAGATTATATAATAGCTTTACTATAGTATCATCAATCAAGGAGCAGATAGCATGTCCAATGAACAGATCATGCGACGTCTCAGCCTTCGCCCAATTTATGGAGTTATCTCCCGCATTCCGGTAAGGAATAAAATTGTGATTATAATCTTTCTTCTTATTCTTCTGCCGATGACTTTCGCTGGCTGCTATTTCTATTGGAGCATCTCCGGGATTCTGACGAGGAATGCCAATGATAATCTGTCTCTTCTGATCCGCCAGACCAACGACAATATCGAGAAATCTTTTCAGATTATTGATAATACCTCTCTGCATTTCCTCGCCAATAAAACGGTACGAACCTGGTCAATCGAGGATGTGTCTCCGGGAGACGACTACTACAAAATATTTATCAATAAAAGTGAAATGGAAGAAGACCTGAGATACAGCCTTATGTTCAACAACGCTTGGAATATCAGCCTGCTGTCAACGGCTTATGTTTTTTTTGATGCGGACAATTATATATCCGTTCTAAAGTCACAGCCCAACCTTGAACAAATTAACAAGAACAATCTCGCTGTCTATCATTCGGTTAATGGCATCGTTCGGGGCAAGGAAATTATCACTCCAAACCTCGAGGACCGTACCATCTATTTCACACGAATTGTATCCAATATCAACCTTCCCCAGCAGCGCCTTGTGCTGATTTTTGGCACGAATGAGGCGGATTTAGCAGAAAAATATTCCGGGCTGCTCGCCTTCCCGGGTGCTATGGCTTACATCATTGATAACCGGGGAGCCATCTATTCCAGTGCCGATAAGCAAGAGTTGGGTTCTATCGTTTCTCCCGCTGTCTATGCGCTGAAAGACAATGCCGAAGTAAGTGAAGTCAAGATCAACCAGGAAAGCTACCTGGCTGTTTCCCGCAGCATCGGCACAACCGGGCTTACCTTCATTGCAGGCATCCCTAAGAAGCAAGTACTCTCCAAGTTGTCCGAAAGCATGCATAATTACATTTGGATTATCGCTCTGATTGCTTTCATATCCCTCGCAGCAGGCGTCCTGTTATCTCTTCGCTTTACCCGAGTCATCCGTGATCTGCTGCGGAGTATTCGTAAGGTAAAGAAAGGTGATTACAACACAAGGATGCCGGCCTACAAAGATGTGGAGCTCAATCAGTTGAGTACCACCTTCAACAGAATGACGGAAGAAATCAATTATCTCATCAAGGAAGTTTATGAGAAGCACCTGCTGATCAAAGAGTCGGAGATCAAATTTTTGCAAGCCCAGATGAATCCCCATTTCCTGTTCAATACGTTGATTACCATTGGCTACAAAGCAAAATTATCTAAAGATGAGACCGTTTACAAAATGGTGACGTCCCTTACGGAGCTGCTGCAGGCAGGTATTTATTCCAATAGTCTGGCCAAGGTCCCGATTCGTCAGGAACTGGATTATATCAAATTTTATCTTTATCTGCAGAAAGAAAGGTTTGAGGATAAAATTGAGTATACGATCCATATTGAGGACGAGGCCATACTGGATCTGTTGCTTCCCAAGCTTAGTGTCGAACCTTTGGTGGAAAATGCCGTTGTTCACGGTGTGGAAAAAAAGCTGGGCAAAGGAATCATCCACATCCACATTTACCGCAGAAACGATTCGATCTATTTTGAGATTACGGACAATGGCAATGGATTTGAGTATGTCCCCCGGAATTGGTGTAATTTCGAAAGCATGACTATGCGCAAACAAGGCCACAACAATATTGGTCTGATCAACACACATAAACGGGTCAAGCTGGTCTACGGCGAGCCTTATGGAGTTGATGTCGAGAGCGAATTTGGGGCGGGAGCCAAAGTTACCCTTCACATACCAGTAGATCAGGGGGAACTATCGCATGTATAACGTAATGATCGTTGATGATGAGCCTGTTATCAAAAAAGGGCTGAAGTGTTTTATTGATTGGGGGGCTCTCCAATGTGAGGTAATTTGTGAAGCCTCCAATGGGATGGAAGCCGTGGAGATGCTCAGCCATTATGATATCGATATTATTGTAACCGATATCCGCATGCCGGGGATGGACGGTCTTGCTTTATCGGACCATGTACACCGGAACTTTCCGCAGATCAAGGTCATCCTCCTTACAGCCTTCGCTGACTTCTCCTATGCCCAAACTGCCATTCAGTATGAAGTAGTAGATTTTGTGGTCAAGTCCAATCCCACAGAGAAGATTCCCGGGGCGATTGAAAAAGCAACGCGGCTGCTAGAAAAGGAGAAAGAACAGAAGCAGAAATTGAGACAGCTGGAGAGCAAAATCAACGACAATCTTTCCGAAATCAGTGAGAAATTTCTGAAGGAGGCCGCCCAAGGCTTGATCAGCGATGAAGCGAGTTTGTTCAGCCGCTCAAGAGAGCTTGGTTTGCAATTGGAGAACTATTTCGGAGTCCATCTGGAGGTTAAGGATACGCTCAGCTCCCCCCCAACGAATGAATATCACCGGTTCTTGGCTTCCATTCGCCAATTCCTTGTGCTAGCCTTCGAGAAACGGCCCTCTTATATAATGCCAATGAAAAAAAACTCCTTGCTGGCTATTGTCTCCATGGGCGGCGGCAACGCAGCAGTCTCCACACAAGCCTTGCTCACGATTTGCAATGAAGTTCTCGCCATGGCAGAGAACTTTAGACGATTCCATCTTAATATCGGCATCAGTTTGATACACCGGGATGTGCTGACGCTGTCAAAGGCTTACCGTGAGGCAAGAGAAGCGCTGCAAGGCAGCTTTTATAGCGATAATTATGTGGCTGTTTATATGCCTCATACTAACCAGACACTCACTCCCGGAGCTCCTCCCCATCATGCCGCAGAGCAAATTGTTGAATATCTGCAACAAGGACAAAGTGATCTGGCAATTAAACAACTGGATCAGTTACTTGAGAGCTACAGGAGTATCAAAGAGCCGATTGAGAATGTAAAGGTGGCTTGTCTGCTTATCGGTTCATACTGTTTCCGCTTGCTAAGCGCCAGCCACCCCTTCGCACCGGAGTTGGAAGAAAGCCAATCCATGGTTTATAAGCAAATCCAGGAGAGCAAGAGCATTCAGTTGTTGGCAGACACCTTAAAGCGCTTGATTCGAAGCTGCTCGAGGGCAGTGGCATTTAATGACAAGCAGCCCAATTACATTGTTATAGAATGCCAGAAATTTATAAGAGAGCATTACAACCAGAACCTGAATCTGCAGATTATTGCGAACCATATCCATATCAACAGCAGCTACCTCAGCCGCCTTTACAAGAAAGTAACCGGCGAGTCCATCATCGACGCGATCAACAAGTACCGGATTGAAATGGCCAAGAAATTACTCAGGAATCCGGCGAGTAAAGTATTTGAAGTCGCGGAAGCAGTCGGTATTGAGACACCTGCTTATTTCACCCATGTGTTCTCCAAATACACAGGGATGAGTCCCAAGGAATACAAGCTGAATTATTCACAGACAGAATTGGGATAAAAGCCGCCGCTGCTCATTATCATCTTCCTGCTTTCCAGTCAATCACTGGTGCACCCACAGGACTGCGGATGCGCCGGTGATTATTCCGGGTGCCTATGTTCAGGAATGGCTCGGACATAGTGATGATTTAACAATTGCAAACCTTAAAGCCCATCTCAAATTGAGGTCAAAAGTTTCCTTTGTAAAAGCATGGAGTTCAGACCATTAAAATATAAAAAAAGGTTATGAAATTGTATAAATACAATTTCATAACCTTTTTAGCTAATACCGGCGAGAGGACTCGAACCTCCACGGTTTCCCACTCGATTTTGAGTCGAGCGCGTCTGCCATTCCGCCACGCCGGCGTATATTTAATTATTAGATTAAAAATGGCGCGCCCTGAGAGATTCGAACTCCCGGCCTTTTGATTCGTAGTCAAACGCTCTATCCAGCTGAGCTAAGGGCGCATATTATGGAGCGGACGACGGGAATCGAACCCGCGACCCTCGCCTTGGCAAGGCGATGCTCTACCGCTGAGCCACGTCCGCACACAGTATGTATGATATTGCTGAGATTCTAACCCGGTGCCATAAATGGCGGAACCGACGGGATTCGAACCCGCGATCTCCTGCGTGACAGGCAGGCATGTTAGGCCAACTACACCACGGTTCCAAATAATTGCGGGGGCAGGATTTGAACCTGCGGCCTTCGGGTTATGAGCCCGACGAGCTACCGGGCTGCTCCACCCCGCGTCAGTAAAAAGTGTTTATTTCTTTGATCTTCCCAGAAGCACAACATTCCGCTATTTAAGGAATCCTCTGGTGGAGGCTGAGGGGATCGAACCCCCGACCCTCTGCTTGTAAGGCAGATGCTCTCCCAGCTGAGCTAAGCCTCCAATGAAAGAAGCAACTTAATGATCTTAACACATTCTTCTGATAAAAGCAATCTTTATCAGCGGAATTCGATAAAAAGTTGATGACCCGTATGGGATTCGAACCCATGTTACCTCCGTGAAAGGGAGGTGTCTTAACCCCTTGACCAACGGGCCACAATAAAGTTGTCTTTTGTGACAACAAAAAGTATTATATCAATTATAAGACTATATAGCAATAGTTTATAAGGATTTTATAATTTTATTTCTTTCAGTAAGATCTTCAAGCTAGCTAATCTGCAATAATTAGAGCTGAAATTATGCGGGTAACAGGGTGATACCCAGTTGCAACGCTATAGCCTCTACTACCTCTTCAACTGTCAACTGGTCATTATCCAGGTGGCATTGAAATATCTCCTGGCCAAGGCCCTTGAGACATCGCTCAATCTGTTGGGCGGGCCAAGAGTTATTAGAGTCCCCCCGGCTATTCAATCTTCTAAGCAGCGTCTCCTGGGAAGCACATAAGGTGAAATGATGAACCTCTACACCTTCTTGCCTTAGTCTGCCAACAATCTCCATAAAGTAGCCGGAATCCGTAATGGTCATAGGTACAATAATAGTTCCACTGTACTGAGATTCTATGTATTTTAGCATGGAATAGTTTATTTCGCGCCAAAGAGGATGATCCTGAAAATCATCTTGGGATATCTCGTGCGGAATGTTATCTCGGATGTAATATCCTGCATTCTCCGGATCGAACACAAAAGATTGTGGTATTCTGCGGTTTAGTGCATAAGCCGTTTCCGTCTTTCCAGATCCAAATGCACCATTAATCCAGATGATCATTAAAAGTCTCCCCTTGAGTTCTTTCCATTCCTAGTATTGGCAAAGCGTAGCATAAACAAAAGACCACTGCTGATTAAATCAACAGTGGTCTCTGTGCTTGGCGGCGTCCTACTCTCCCAGGACCCTTCGGTCCAAGTACCATTGGCGCTGGAGGGCTTAACGGTCGTGTTCGGGATGGGTACGCGTGGAACCCCTCCGCTATCGCCACCAAACGGGCATTTGCGGTACAAATGCTAAATTCAGGTCTCAGCATCGCCAAATGCTGAAAACAAATCTTCATCACTTGGCCACTTGGGCCTCATGAATCAGAACTTGATTCCTGAAAACTGAATCCGAAACAAATCTGCGTCTTATTCTTGGATAAGCCCTCGACCGATTAGTATTGGTCAGCTCCATGCATTGCTGCACTTCCACCTCCAACCTATCTACCTCGTCGTCTTCAAGGGGTCTTACTAATCGGGAAATCTCATCTTGAGGGGGGCTTCACGCTTAGATGCTTTCAGCGCTTATCCCGTCCGTACGTAGCTACTCAGCCATGCTCCTGGCGGAACAACTGATGCACCAGCGGTACGTCCATCCCGGTCCTCTCGTACTAAGGACAGCTCCTCTCAAATTTCCTGCGCCCACGACAGATAGGGACCGAACTGTCTCACGACGTTCTGAACCCAGCTCGCGTACCGCTTTAATGGGCGAACAGCCCAACCCTTGGGACCTACTTCAGCCCCAGGATGCGATGAGCCGACATCGAGGTGCCAAACCTCCCCGTCGATGTGGACTCTTGGGGGAGATAAGCCTGTTATCCCCAGGGTAGCTTTTATCCGTTGAGCGATGGCCCTTCCATGCGGTACCACCGGATCACTAAGTCCGACTTTCGTCCCTGCTCGACTTGTTGGTCTCGCAGTCAAGCTCCCTTATGCCTTTGCACTCTTCGAATGATTTCCAACCATTCTGAGGGAACCTTTGAACGCCTCCGTTACTCTTTAGGAGGCGACCGCCCCAGTCAAACTGCCCGCCTGACACGGTCCCCGTACCCGATTAGGGTACCAGGTTAGAACCTAGATACGATCAGGGTGGTATCCCAACGGCGCCTCCGCAGAAGCTTGCGCTCCTGCCTCTACGGCTCCCACCTATCCTGTACAGATCGTACCCAAATTCAATATCAAGCTGCAGTAAAGCTCCATGGGGTCTTTCCGTCTTGTCGCGGGTAACCTGCATCTTCACAGGTATTAAAATTTCACCGGATCTCTCGTTGAGACAGCGCCCAAGTCGTTACGCCATTCGTGCGGGTCAGAATTTACCTGACAAGGAATTTCGCTACCTTAGGACCGTTATAGTTACGGCCGCCGTTTACTGGGGCTTCGGTTCACAGCTTCGGATTGCTCCTAACCGCTCCCCTTAACCTTCCAGCACCGGGCAGGCGTCAGCCCGTATACTTCGCCTTGCGGCTTCGCACAGACCTGTGTTTTTGCTAAACAG
The DNA here is from genome assembly GCF_038002865.1 of Paenibacillus sp. FSL H3-0321. NCBI lineage: Bacteria > Bacillati > Bacillota > Bacilli > Caryophanales > Paenibacillaceae > Paenibacillus > Paenibacillus sp. FSL H3-0321. The sequence goes on from NZ_JBBODH010000001.1 coordinate 2,561,144, forward strand.
TCGCTTGGGCCTTTTCACTGCGGCCCCCTCGGGCTATTCACCCTACCGAGGCACCCCTTCTCCCGAAGTTACGGGGTCATTTTGCCGAGTTCCTTAACGAGAGTTCTTCCGCGCGCCTTAGAATTCTCTTCTCGCCTACCTGTGTCGGTTTGCGGTACGGGCACCTTCTCCTGGCTAGAGGCTTTTCTTGGCAGTGTGAGATCATGACCTTCGCTACTATAATTTTCGCTCCCCATCACAGCCCAGCCTTAATGGTGTGCGGATTTGCCTACACACCAGCCTCACTGCTTAGACGGACATCCATCAGTCCGCGTCACTACCCTCCTGCGTCACCCCATCGCTCATAGCGGATTACGGTGGTACAGTAATTTCAAACTGTTGTCCTTCGACTACGCCTTTCGGCCTCGCCTTAGGTCCCGACTTACCCTGAGCGGACGAGCCTTCCTCAGGAAACCTTGGGCTTTCGGCGGATCAGATTCTCACTGATCTTTTCGTTACTCATACCGGCATTCTCACTTGTATGCTGTCCAGCGCTCCTTACGGTACACCTTCAACCTGCATACAACGCTCCCCTACCCCAGATGCAAAGCATCTAGCCATAGCTTCGGTGGTGTGTTTAGCCCCGTTACATTTTCGGCGCAGAGTCACTCGACCAGTGAGCTATTACGCACTCTTTCAATGGTGGCTGCTTCTAAGCCAACATCCTGGTTGTCTGTGCAACTCCACATCCTTTCCCACTTAACACACACTTGGGGACCTTAGCTGATGGTCTGGGCTGTTTCCCTTTTGACAATGGATCTTAGCACTCACTGTCTGACTCCCGGCAAGAAGTTAATGGCATTCGGAGTTTGACTGAGCTTGGTAACCCTTGCGGGCCCCGCACCCAATCAGTGCTCTACCTCCACCACTCCATTCACCGAGGCTAGCCCTAAAGCTATTTCGGGGAGAACCAGCTATCTCCGAGTTCGATTGGAATTTCTCCGCTACCCCCACCTCATCCCCGCATTTTTCAACATACGTGGGTTCGGGCCTCCAGTGCGTGTTACCGCACCTTCACCCTGGACAGGGGTAGATCACACGGTTTCGGGTCTACGTCCACATACTAAATCGCCCTATTCAGACTCGCTTTCGCTGCGGCTCCGGCTTCTCACCTTAACCTTGCATGTTAAACGTAACTCGCCGGTTCATTCTACAAAAGGCACGCCATCACCCATAGATCGGGCTCTGACTTTTTGTAAGCACACGGTTTCAGGTTCTATTTCACTCCCCTTCCGGGGTGCTTTTCACCTTTCCCTCACGGTACTGTTTCACTATCGGTCGCCAGGTAGTATTTAGCCTTAGCAGATGGTCCTGCTGGATTCATACGGGGTTTCACGTGCCCCGCACTACTCGGGATCCGTCTCGGAGAGAACACAGTTTAGGCTACAGGGCTTTTACCTCTATCGCGGGCCTTTCCAGACCTCTTCACCTACCATATTCCTTTGTAACTCCATGTGAGACGTCCCACAACCCCAAGAGGCAAGCCCCTTGGTTTAGGCTGTTCCGCGTTCGCTCGCCGCTACTGACGGAATCACTATTGTTTTCTCTTCCTCAGGGTACTTAGATGTTTCAGTTCCCCTGGTCTGCCTCTATCTCCCCTATGTATTCAGAGAGAAGTAACTGCGAATTACCACAGCTGGGTTTCCCCATTCGGACACCCCCGGATCAAAGCTTGCTTACAGCTCCCCGAGGCAGTTTCGTTGTTCGCCACGTCCTTCGTCGGCTCCTGGCGCCTAGGCATCCTCCGTGTGCTCTTATTAGCTTAACCAATGCGTTTTTCCAGAAGGAAAATCGCTAGCATCGCTATAATTAAAACTTGTTTACACAAGCTTCAGCTAAAAGATGTTCTAAAACGCAAATTCGTTTCGGTATCCAGTTTTCAAGGATCAAGGTGTTACTTGAGAGCTTAAACTCTCAAAACTGACCAACGAGTGAGTAATTTGGAAGCTAAGCTTCCGATTTGAATGTCACCGTTGCAGGTGACGATTCTCCATAGAAAGGAGGTGATCCAGCCGCACCTTCCGATACGGCTACCTTGTTACGACTTCACCCCAATCATCTACCCCACCTTCGGCGGCTGGCTCCCTTGCGGGTTACCCCACCGACTTCGGGTGTTGTAAACTCTCGTGGTGTGACGGGCGGTGTGTACAAGACCCGGGAACGTATTCACCGCGGCATGCTGATCCGCGATTACTAGCAATTCCGACTTCATGCAGGCGAGTTGCAGCCTGCAATCCGAACTGAGACCGGCTTTGCTGGGATTGGCTCCACCTCGCGGCTTCGCTTCCCGTTGTACCGGCCATTGTAGTACGTGTGTAGCCCAGGTCATAAGGGGCATGATGATTTGACGTCATCCCCACCTTCCTCCGGTTTGTCACCGGCAGTCACTCTAGAGTGCCCAGCCTTACCTGCTGGCAACTAAAGTCAAGGGTTGCGCTCGTTGCGGGACTTAACCCAACATCTCACGACACGAGCTGACGACAACCATGCACCACCTGTCTCCTCTGTCCCGAAGGCCGCCACTATCTCTAGTGGATTCAGAGGGATGTCAAGACCTGGTAAGGTTCTTCGCGTTGCTTCGAATTAAACCACATACTCCACTGCTTGTGCGGGTCCCCGTCAATTCCTTTGAGTTTCAGTCTTGCGACCGTACTCCCCAGGCGGAGTGCTTACTGTGTTAACTTCGGCACCAAGGGTATCGAAACCCCTAACACCTAGCACTCATCGTTTACGGCGTGGACTACCAGGGTATCTAATCCTGTTTGCTCCCCACGCTTTCGCGCCTCAGCGTCAGTTACAGCCCAGAAAGTCGCCTTCGCCACTGGTGTTCCTCCACATATCTACGCATTTCACCGCTACACGTGGAATTCCACTTTCCTCTTCTGTACTCAAGCCACCCAGTTTCCAGTGCGACCTCAGGTTGAGCCCAAGGTTTAAACACCAGACTTAAATAGCCGCCTGCGCGCGCTTTACGCCCAATAATTCCGGACAACGCTTGCCCCCTACGTATTACCGCGGCTGCTGGCACGTAGTTAGCCGGGGCTTTCTTCTCAGGTACCGTCACTCCGGTAGCAGTTACTCTACCGGACGTTCTTCCCTGGCAACAGAGCTTTACGATCCGAAAACCTTCATCACTCACGCGGCGTTGCTCCGTCAGGCTTTCGCCCATTGCGGAAGATTCCCTACTGCTGCCTCCCGTAGGAGTCTGGGCCGTGTCTCAGTCCCAGTGTGGCCGTTCACCCTCTCAGGTCGGCTACGCATCGTCGCCTTGGTGAGCCGTTACCCCACCAACTAGCTAATGCGCCGCAGGCCCATCTCCTTGTAGCAGATTGCTCCGCCTTTCATCCTTCGTCCATGTGAACAAAGGAATTATCCGGTATTAGCTACCGTTTCCGGTAGTTATCCCAGTCAAAGAGGTAGGTTGCCTACGTGTTACTCACCCGTCCGCCGCTAAGTTAATCGGGAGCAAGCTCCTTCATAACTCCGCTCGACTTGCATGTATTAGGCACGCCGCCAGCGTTCGTCCTGAGCCAGGATCAAACTCTCCAAATTGGTATTTAGAAAGAGCGATTGCTCAATTTGAAACATCTGACGAGAATTTACATTCTCTAATTTTGGATCTCACTTGCGTGATTTCCATACTCACTCGTTGTTCAGTTTTCAAAGATCAAGCTCGTTGTCAGTGTCGATTATCTCGTCACCAGCAACTCTTATAATATATCATGTTTTCCGATTCAATGCAACACTTATTTTTCATCATGTTAGCAATATCAATCGTTCAACACGTTCCAATCATTCAAGCGTTCCTTCTGCTTGCGACTGGATTTATAATATAACATGTAACCTCTAACAAAAACAACCCACAGGATTTACCATTTTCACTTTAGTACTATTAGTATCGTTAGCTATACTATGCATGACACTCTTCCTAATGATAAATAAGCAAACACCAGAGGGCCTGCATCTTATGATGCAGGCCCTCTGGTGCAATACGTAAATCTCAATCCAAAGCTAATTTAATTTGATATCCATGGATTTTTACTTTTCTTCGAAGTTCCCGTGCGGCCTGATTGCTTCGAACGTTGTTTAGGTGCAGTTTTATTTGATTTGTCACCAGCTAGACCTGAGGTTTTAACTTTAGGAGTACCCGCTTTTCCCGTGCTGGCTTTGTTCTTAACTGCGGTTCCTGCACTGACGGCTTCCGCTGCTTGAGGAACATTCTGCGCAATAATCTCCGGCTCAAGAATTTCTGGCACACGGTTGTGATGAGCATAATTCTCCATCCCCGGATACATCGGATATCCAGGAATCCCATGTATTCCCAACGGTGCAACAGCGGCCTCATTCGGCATTGAGAAGGGTCCAGCTCCGTAAGGAGAAACCGCACCGGGCTGTGGCATATAGGGCGACATGTTATTATATGCAGGCTGTTCATAAGTATAGGGCTGATTCGGCATTCCTCCACCACAGCCGCAGGTCGGCCAAGGAAGGTTCATGGACTGACCGCCGTACTGCGGAACTGCGTACGCAGAATAATCAACAGGAGGATTATTCTCAGCCATAGTCGCATTTACATACTCAGGAGCTGCATTTGGATACCAAGCATTGGAATAGTCAGTTGCGGGATACATGTTACCCGGATAATCATACGGAGAAGCACAGTCCGGCATATAAGCAGTCGGCTGGATAAAACCTGGGGCCGCATTCATACCCATCATTGGCATTGGCTGCTCATAGTACGGATATGCCGGCGGGCAATCGAAATAATATGGATTTTCGTTTAATCCAGGATAACCTGCTGTTTTTTCGCATGGTCCGTCCTTAAGGTCAGGCCAGGTTGCCGGCTGCACCTCAGATTTCTCCTTTTCTTTGGGCATCTCATAGGTTATGGCTTCTTGCGCAGGCACAGAAATTTGTACAAACAGACTTTGTGTTTCATGCACTACTTCCTGAATGGGAGCTACTTCAGGTGCTTTATTCGGAAGAGGTGCGGCAACCTGGATAGGAGCCGGTGCGGGATTCGGAGCCGGGGTTGAGACAGGGGAAACTATCTGAACGGGCTCTTCCTTCGGTCCGGTATAGGTTTTTCCGCCAACCTTTGTTTTATCTACCACCTCAGGCGATACAGCAAGCGGTTGAACCGGAGTAGCATTTGCATTTGCATTTGCATTGGCATTTGCATTGGCATTGGATTGCATAGGTTGCATGGATTGAGCCTGGATTGGAGTCGGCTCATTCGCCTTTTTGGGAATATTGACAACTTCACCAGTCATGAGCGCATTAGGATTCTTGAGATGCGGATTGGCGTCAATGATCTCTTTCAAGGTAATTCCCCATGCTTTGGATAATTTCCACAACGTATCGCCTTGTTTAACGGTGTGCTTGTAGTAAAGCTCATTGTTTTCCGGAACAAGCATCGGAGCCGCAGGGATTTTAACTTTATCCCCAATAACAAGCACTTCAGGATTACTGATCTGCGGGTTAGCCTCAATAATCTTTTGGAGCGTTACTCCATACTTTTGTGATAATGCATACAGCGTATCGCCTTTTTTAACAATGTGTATTTTCACGCAGCATTTACCTCCTACAAATTTTGTGAGCCTATGCATCCAGATCAGCACGACACAGTCCTGACCTAGACGGCATATGCCAAAGAGTTGTGAAGCGATGCATTCTTTACAGCTATGCTGCAACCCCCGCTCTAGGCAATTCCGATTTCCCGGCTCTGCTCTCAAGCATCGTAAAATGCGGTACAGCCGCCTCCTTCGTTACTACATCTTATGCAGCCCATGGGCGATTGACATCATGTGAACAAAAAAAATCCTTTCATGACTGGCATGAAAGGATTTGCTTATGTTAAATCATGAATTTAGTTGAATCACTATTCCCAGACTTTGTAGCCGTCTTTATCCACCGCATTACGGAATTCTTCAAGTAATTGCAGTGTAATCGGTCCGGCATGCCCTGCTCCGATAATCCGTCCATCGATTTCACGGGCTGCAATAACCTCGGCTGCCGTTCCGGTGAAAAAGACTTCGTCGGCAATATAGACATCATGCATGGTAAACGGCTCTTCCTTCAGCGGAAGTCCCAGTTTCTCACAGAGTTCGATAATGGCCAGACGGGTAATTCCTTCGAGTGCACCAAGGTAGCAAGGCGGCGTGTACACCACACCTCTTTTGACGATGAAGATATTATCCCCCGAACCTTCCGTTACGTACCCTTGAGCGTTCATCATAATCGCTTCGTCAGCCTCAGCGAGATTGGACTGAATCTTGACGAGGATGTTATTGAGGTAGTTGAGTGATTTGATCTTCGGATTCAGTGCATCTGGGATATTGCGCCGCTGTGATACGGAAACTGCCCGCAAACCGTTAAGATAAGCCTGCTCCGGATAAATAGCCAGCTGCTCCACAATGATAATCACGCTCGCCTTAGGGCAACGCCGTGGATCCAGCCCCAGATTTCCGGGACCCCGCGAAACAATCAGACGGATATAGCCGTTGCGCATATCGTTCAAGCGAATCGTCTCAGCCATAGCCTCCAGCATTTCATCGTAAGTCAGCGGAATGTCCAGCATAATTGACTTGGCCGAATCATACAGCCTGTCCAGATGCTCTTTGCATTTGAAAATGTTGCCGTTATAAATGCGAATGCCTTCGAAAATGCCGTCTCCATATAAGAATCCATGATCAAAAACGGATACCTTTGCATTTTCCTTTGTTACGTGTTGTCCATCCAGATAGATCCATTGCTCAGCCATGAACTTACTGCACCTCCGCTTTCTCTTCCTCATAGGTGTATGTGGGATAGGAGCCCAGAATCCGCACCTGACAGCCCAATGCTTTGATCTCCTCAATCGCCGCCGGGAGCAGGACCGATTCTATCGGTTCCAGCACATCAATGTAAAAATAATAAGTACCCAGTTTCTTCTTCGTAGGCCGTGATTCAATACGCGATAAATTTAGACGGCGCCATGCAAATGCAGACAGCACCTGATGCAAGGCTCCCGGAAAATCCTCCGGCAGGGTTACAAGAATACTTGTCTTGTCTCCGACACTTTTGCGGGGAAGCTTCAGCTTGTGCGGGCCTACAAGGACAAACCTTGTGTAATTATTATGGTGGTCTGTGATTTTCCGGTCAAGGATCTCCAAGCCATGCGTTGCGGCACCGAGTGCCGTGCCGACTGCTGCCCAACCTTTGCCCGGATTGTTCTTTACAATTTCCACTGCTTCGGAAGTGCTTCCGACCGACTCCAGCTCAGCCCAAGGGGCATGCTCACGGATAAACTGCAGGCATTGCGCCATGGCGACAGAATGGGAAAGGATCTTTACGATCTTAGTATAATCCTTATATCCACTGTCATCCTTGAACTCCTGCGGGTTGCTGATGAGATTCTGTATCGACGGAAATATCCACTCCGCCTGCATTGGAAGATTCACTTCATTAATGAGCCAATCGATATGCAGACTGACCGAACCTTCAATCGTGTTCTCAATGGGAATGACGCTGTAATCAGTGGCACCGCCTGCCGTAGAGAGAAAAACGTCGGAAATCAGCTTATGATGTTCAAGCTTTACTGGCTCAGCACCAAACAAGTGCAGCAGCGCTTCGTGGGAGACGGTACCCTGCGGCAATACCGCTATTGACTTCATGACTGTATTTCTCCTTTTATCATATCCAAAAATGATTGCTTTTGCATCCCGTTTCTTTCAAGCAGCTCAGTGGTAACCCCGGAAGTACATGGAGGCAGCCAGCGAGTGCGGGCCGGGATACCGTGCTGCTGCATCGTTTCTTTCAAAAATTGCTCAAGCTCCTGCTTCCTGCCCTCGCGCCGGTCGACCAGACAAAGAAGTGTAGGGCCCGCGCCACTAAGAGCAATTCCCAGCGCCCCATGCTGCGGGGCTTCGGCGAGCAGCTTCTCCATCCCCGGCACCAGCGGCGCACGGTATGGCTGATGCAGCCGGTCCTGCATGGCCCGGCTGATGAGATCAAGCCTGCCAGAGGCCAGTGCCGCCGTCAGCAACGAGGTGCGGCTGATGTTAAACACCGCATCGCCCACCGTGATTTCGGAGGGAATGACCCCACGCGCTTTGACCGTGGCCAGCTCAAATTCGGGGATCACAACAAGCACTTCCAGATCCTGTGGCGGCTCCAGACGGATATAGTCGGCATGCCCGCCATCCCAGACAGCCGTAATGATTCCCCCGAACAGGGACGCTCCAACATTGTCGGGATGCTTCTCCAGTGCGGTGGCCATATCAAACAGTCTGCCGTTGTCCAGCGGTGAACCAATCATAGCATTAGCTGCTGCCATTCCGCCAATAATGGCTGAAGCGCTGCTGCCAAGCCCCCGTGTCAGCGGAATCTCGGAATACATGGAAATCGACAACTCAGGGATGGTAACCCCAGCTTCCGCAAAAACCATTTGGGCTACCTGGTAGAGCAAGTTATTCTTGTCCTGGGGCACACCCTTCATCTCATCACCATGTAGGTGAAACACGGTTTCCGCAGCTTCCTCCATCTCAATCCAGGCATACAGCGACAAGGCCATACCAAGTGTATCAAAACCCGGTCCAAGATTGGCGGTACTGGCAGGGACTTTAACTCTAGACCTTCCGTAAATACTCATGGCTGATGAAATCTCCTTCGTTATTTTTACGCGGTTCCTGATATCTGGAACTTACTCCGTTGTCAGCCTTCCACACGATAGTGGCTCTTGATCCGGTGGATGACCGCAAGCTGCTCCAAATGCCGCATTACCTTATTCATACTCGCCTTGCTTGCATTGTGCGTCACAATTATGATCTCCGCATCAGGATTATTTGGGTTGGCTTGCTGCACAACGGAATCGAGGCTGACATCGTATTCGGCAAACACCTGGGTGATCTTCGCCAGCACACCCGCTTTATCATCTACATGCAGCAGCAAAAAGTTCTTGAAAAAGATGTCCTCGTCGCTCTTCAGCTTCTTTTGCTTATACGGGACAATCTGCTTGAGACCGTTAACGCCCAGTTTCAGGTTCTTGATAACCGCCACCAGATCGGCAACGATAGAGGTTGCTGTAGGCATCGCACCTGCTCCCGCACCATAAAACATAGTCTCTCCTACCGCTTGCCCGAATACATACACCGCATTATAGACACCGTTGACGGAAGCGATCGGATGGCTGGCCCGGATCATGGTCGGCTGAACACTGATACTGAACGCCTCGTCTTCACATTCCGCGATTCCTAGCAGCTTCATTTCATAACCAAGACGTTTAGCAAACGCGATATCCTCTTTGCTCACTCCCGAGATGCCGCTCACACTGACATCACTGAGTTCAACATTTGTACGGAAGCCAAGCGTGCCGAGGATCGCCATCTTGCGTGCAGCATCGAGACCTTCAACGTCGGAGGTCGGGTCAGACTCAGCATATCCCAGTCCTTGCGCTTCCTTAAGAACATCATTGTAGGACGCGCCTTCCTGGCTCATTTTGCTCAGTATGTAATTGGTTGTTCCATTCACTATCCCCATAATCTTAATAATCTTATCTGATGAAAAGCCTTCGATCAGCGTGCGGATAATCGGAATTCCTCCGGCTACACTTGCCTCATAAAACACATCGCATTGCTTCTCCTGCGCTTTGGCCAGAATCTCCGAGCCGTGCAGCGCCATCAAATCTTTATTGGCGGTTACAATATGTTTGCCGCGTTCCAGCGCTTCAAGGATATATTCCTTCGTTCCGGCAATGCCGCCCATCACTTCGACGATGACATCAATTTCAGGATCACGGATAACCTCCCATGGATCTGAAGTCACTTTGGAGGCATCTACTTCGATTTCACGGGGTTTATCCGTATTCTTCACAGCAATGCGCTCAATGAGAATCGGGGAGCCCACTTGACTGCTCAGATCCTCCTGATTTCCTTCTACGATACGGACCACGCCCGTACCTACTGTTCCCAGCCCCAATAAACCAACTTTAACCGGCTTCATTTGAATCCTCCTAAAAGTTATATGAAGCTATACTTCACAGAATAATGATCGCAATAAAACTGCTTCGTAAACATCTTAACCCTGGCCGATAATAAAAGCGCGCTTCACTCCAGCAATTTCCTTCAGGCCATCAAGCATATCGCCCATTTCTTCATTCAAATGCGAGATCTCCACGGAGATCACAACATTGGCCCGCCCTTGGAGCGGAATACTCTGGTGGATCGTCAGCACGTTGGCTCCGTGAACTGCCACACAGCCGAGTACCTTGGACAGCATACCGGACTCATGCTCCAGATCAATGGAGATCGTGACAATGCGTTCGCGCTCCAGTTGATGGATCAGATGTATGCCGTCCTTATATTTATAAAAAGCGCTGCGGCTAAGTCCAACCCTCTCAACACCCTCGTGCACCGTCTTGGCATCTCCCGCCTCAAGCAGCTGTTTGACCTGCATCGTCTTCAGCACAGCATCAGGCAATATGTCCTCGCGGACCAAATAATAGCGTTCTTTCACGAACGTCCTCACCCCAAAGACTTTTGTGTTTTCTTAGTGGACATTATATAGGATTCAGCCCGAATAACGCAACACATTTTCACACGGGGGCCATGAATACGCTGCAAGAATGAAGCTTCCTACATCCTCTAAGCAGCAAACGGACAGTCTCTCACCACTTTAATGTATGCCAATTAACCTAAACCAAACAGAATATTACAAAAAAAAAAAAAAAACGCCGCCTCCGTCCTCCTTGTCAGGAAAAACGTAGTCGGCGTTTCTTCTATCTGCTTTATAGCGTGTAACGTGCAGCCTGTACCACTATTAATAGTAGCTGCTGTTCTCTACAAACTCGAATTCGAAATCGGCAATGCGGACAATCGTGCCTTCTACAGCCCCACGCTTACGCAGTTCCGCATCTACACCCATGTGGCGCAGGGTACGGGCCAGCTTCAGGATCGCATCATGCGTACTCAACTGCATACGCTTGATCATCCGCTCAATGCGCGGACTGTTAACAACAAACGCATCGTTGTCGCGGGTGATGGTGAAGGAGTTATCCTCTTCCGCCTCCAGCTTATATACCTTGCGTTCAGAGGTTTCTGCCACCTCTTCAACCACCGGAGCAACCGGAATGCTGTCAAGGATATCCGTAGCGCGGTAGAGCAGCTCCTGCACCCCTTGGCGGGTAAGTGAGGAGATCGGCATAATCTCCAGATCCGGACGCAGCTCTGCAATCCGTTCACGGAAAGAAGTGAGGTTCTCCTCTGATTCAGGCATATCCATTTTGTTCGCCGCGACAATCTGCGGACGGTCAATCAGACTCGCATTGTACTGCTTCAGCTCATCATTAATCATGACCCAATCCTCAAAGGGATCTCGCCCCTCGGAACCGGACATATCCACGACGTGGATAATAATGCGCGTGCGCTCGACATGGCGCAGGAATTCGTGGCCCAGGCCGATGCCTTCGCTGGCCCCTTCAATCAGTCCGGGCAAATCCGCCATGACAAAGCTCCGGCCGTCACCAACATCCACCACACCCAGGTTCGGAGTAATCGTTGTGAAGTGGTAAGCTCCGATCTTCGGTTGAGCTGCGGAGACTACCGACAGCAGCGTCGATTTCCCGACACTCGGGAATCCAACCAAGCCTACATCAGCCATTACCTTCAGTTCCATCACTACATAACGTTCCTGGCCTTCTTCCCCGTTCTCAGCCAGCTCAGGCGCTGTATTGGCAGCAGTGGCAAACCGGGTATTCCCCCGTCCGCCCCGTCCGCCGCGCGCTACAACAACCTGCTGTCCGTGACGGGTCATATCGGCGATCACTTCCTGGGTGTCGTCGTCGATCAATACAGTTCCCGGAGGAATCCGCACGATCATATGCTCGGCATTAGCACCATGCTGACTCTTGTTGCGTCCCTTTACACCACGTTCTGCTTTAAAGTGGCGCTGATAACGAAAATCCATCAGTGTACGCAAACCTTCATCCACCCGGAAAATAACGTCGCCGCCTCGTCCGCCGTCACCGCCGGCAGGCCCGCCTTCCGGCACATACTTTTCACGCCGGAACGCTACCAGTCCATCGCCTCCGTCGCCGCCTTTAACATAAATCTTAGCCTTATCTACGAACATTCATGTTCACCTTCCTTACATCTCCAGCGGTAAACGCAGTTTCACATGAGCTCTGTCCTGCTCCAACTGCTCCGCCTTCATAATTTTTCCTTGGACTATATTATAAATTTGCCCCTGCAGCAGCTCGGGATTGCTATGCTCATCCTCGCCTTCGAAAGAGATCAGAATGTCTCCTCCATCCTGTATAAAGCTTAGGCGGAGTCTTTGGGTATCGCCCTGCGGAACAAGTCCACTGTATTGGTATGCCCTTACCGTCTGCATAATCACCGAAGTAAGCTCGTCGCCTTTCTCCTGACTTAGCTTGTCCTCCAGCTGCAAGCCTTCCTCCACCTGCACTTCCAGCTCCAGATTACTGCGGAATGTGCGGAAAGACTGCAAATAAAACACCAGCGAAGGGATTCCCAATTTGGCGATACGGCTATCAAGCGCTATACGTTCCTTTATTCTTTCCACACATTGCACGGATTTATCAGGCTTGCCCAGCTGGATATATCCGTAAAGCACCTGCAGATCATTCATCCAATCATGACGATGATGATTCAGTGTCCGGTTCGCCGCCTGTTGCAGAGTCTTCTCCTGTATGCGCAGTTCCTCTTCAAAATGACGCCGGTTGTAAATAAAGCTGAAAGCAAGCACCCCAGCTACCCATATTCCAAGCAGCAGGCATGTGAAAAGGGAGGTACGCCAATACACGAGACCTAAAGGAAGCACTACGGATAACATGACTGCCCAGACGAAACTTTTCCAGGATTTCATTCTTTCTCCCCGTCCCTCAGTTCGCAAAATTCATGTCTAATTCAATATTCACATTGATGAAGCATATGCCATTTTCCAGTATAACACAGGCTTTCACGGCAATCATTAGCATTCAGAGAGCAAGTGAATGAAATATCAGTTCCCCCTGCAAAATAACCCCACAAAGTGGGGTCTTGGGTTCGATGCTTACGCAGATACTTTGTGGCGACCCTAAAAAGATGAATCCCATTTTGTCAAGTGGAAACGGCTTCGCCGTCCTCAAAAGGGCGGTATCCGTTTCAGCGAGAAATAGAAGGATAATTTATAGCGTGAAGCATATAAATTCTTATATTTCAAAAAAGCCCCCGGCACTCATGCCGGAGGCTTCTACATGCAAATAATGTTCGGAAAGCTTACGCTTCCAGTGCCGCTGCTACCGGAGCGACATCAACCGGGTACACGCTCACTTTTTTGCGATCGCGGCCCCAACGTTCGAACTTCACTACGCCATCCACCAATGCGAAGAGCGTATCATCTTTACCGATGCCTACGTTAGTGCCTGGGTGAATTTTAGTTCCGCGTTGACGAACCAGGATGTTGCCGCCGGTTACTGCTTGACCGTCAGCACGTTTCACGCCAAGACGTTTCGAGTGGGAATCACGTCCGTTTTTTGTGGAACCTACACCTTTTTTCGATGCGAAAAACTGAAGATCCAATTTCAACATGTTGGTCAACCTCCTTCTTTAAATAATAACTTGCTGTATCTTAATATACTTCCCGTATGATTCTGCGATATCACTGAGCATGACAACCATGGATTCCAGCAAAAGCTGGATCTTGGCGGAGTCTTCAGGATCACTCACCGGAACCAGGGTTCCGCTTAAAAATCCGTCATCCATTGAAGTATCCAGAACAACACCAGTCAGCTTCTCAATCGAATTCACCGTTCCAAATGTAACTGTGGAAACACCGGCACAGACGATATCCCAGCCTTTCCTCGCATATTCCGCATGCCCTTTAACGGCAAAACCGACAATCGTACCTTGAGCTGAAGCCCGTGTAATCCGCACGTTAATCATTAACGCACCTTCTTACGCTTGAATCTTCTCGATAGTTACTTTAGTGTACGGTTGACGATGGCCTTGTTTCTTGTGGTAGTTCTTCTTAGGTTTGTATTTGTAAACTACAACCTTATGACCCTTACCATGTTTCTCGACTTTAGCTGTTACAGACGCGCCGCTTACCAGCGGAGTTCCTGCAGTCAGACCACCTTCGTTAGAAACAGCCAATACACGGTCAAAAGTTACGCTTGCGCCGTCTTCAGCTTCCAGCTTCTCAATGAACAATACATCGCCCTCTTGGACTTTGTACTGCTTACCGCCAGTTTCGATAATTGCATACATTGTACTTGCACCTCCTCATGTCTCAGACTCGCCTAGTCTAGGTGGCAAATCCCCGTAGAAATCTGCGCTTATGTACCCGATCGGAGCGGTTACAGCATGTGCAGGATTAGAACAATCAAACACATACTTGAAGATATTATCATACTTAATCCAGATAGTCAATGGTATAGAGAAGCTGATAAATGAAGCTGTTTGGATTTGCTGATTATTCTTATTCCAGCCAGGCTCCAACTTTCCCCGTCCCTCCACAGCATTGGCAGATCACAGGGGCAAAGCTAGCCGAGTCATGCCGTGCCTTCTTACGGGTCATTTCCAGCAGACCAAGATGTGTCCAGCCCAGAATATGCGTCTTGGTGCGGTCCCGGCTCGCCACACTCTCCAGCCGTTCCGTTACTAGCCTGCGGTGCTCTTCGCGCTCCATATCAATAAAATCAACAATGATGATACCTCCGGTATCGCGTAGACGGATAAGCCTGCCAATTTCCTCTGCGGCCAGCAGATTTGTTCGCGTTACGGTCTCCTCAAGCGTGGTACTCCCGGTGTATTGAGCCGTATTGACATCAATGACGGTCAGCGCTTCTGTCTCGTCCCAAATCAGCGTTGCCCCGCCCTCCAGAATAATCTTCCGGTTGAAGCTTTTATGCAGCTGCTCCTGTACACCATATGCGGTAAAGATGGACTCTTGTCCCCGGTACAATCCAACAGGCTTGTACCCTTCGGGAGCCATATCATCCAGGAATGCCTCCGCTTCCCTCACCGCATGAGCCGAATCAATCATCAGCTCATCAAGCTGCGGATTGAAGGCATCCCTGATAAATCGCTGAACGATGCTCAGATCGCAGTGCAGCAGGGCCGGAGCTACGGCCTCCTCGGCGCGGCGGACAATCATCTCCCACTGCGCACGCAGAAAGGACAGGTCGCCTTCGACGGCATCCGCCGGCTCATCCTCGGAGACTGTCCGCATGATCAGCCCCTCTTCACTGCGCCGCAGCCGCTCACCCATCGCTTTAAGCCGGCTCCGTTCGGATTCCCGGCTGATTTTTTTGGAAACTCCTACGTATTCTGCAAACGGCATGTATACCATCCAGCGTCCCGGCAGTGTATAGTGGGTGGTCACACGTGCTCCTTTGCCGCCCCGCGGCTCTTTGCGGACCTGAACGACAAGCTCCTGGCCGGGCTGCAGCAATGTCTCAATGGAGGGCTTCACCGCTGGTTGCTTATCCAAATGGGGATGCAGCACATCGTCTACATATAAAAAAGCATTCTTCTTCTGTCCAATATCGACAAAAGCAGCCTGCATGCCTGGCAAAACATTCATAACCCGGCCCTTGTAATAACTGCCGACCAAACCTTGCTGCTGGTCGCGTTCGGCCGCATATTCCACCAGCCTCCCGTTCTCCAGAAGAGCCATCCGGGTAACATGCTGTGTGCAGTGAACGATCATTTGTTTCATGGCTTCACCTCTGGGTTTCAATCAATCATTCATCGCCACCGGACGCACGGAAGCCCTGTTCTACTTTCCAAAATAAGTAGAGATCAGGCGCTGCTCCGGAACAACCGCTACTATATTTCTATCATCGTTCATCACATAAATAAAATGATATTGATTACGTTTAAATAGACGCAATATATCATCTAAAGGTTTCGCGGAATCCGCAACAATCGGTCGTGCTTCGCTATTGGAACGCAAATGGCGAGCGTACATTGCCTCTCTGTTCATCAGAAATGCCATGAAGCGGTAGGGCAGATTCCGATGATCCGTCCTATTGGAATAGAGCAGAAACGCCCCGATCATCAGCAGATTCAGCCGGAGGCCGCCGCCCGTCCCAAGCGGCAGCAGCGCGTAGCCAATGACAAGCACACTAGCTCCGATGCTTATTCTGCCGCCCCACAGCAAAGTATAATAATACGGCAGAAACATACTTAGCGCAGCTTGAAGAACCTTGCCCCCGTCCAGGGGAAGAACCGGCAGTAGATTGAAGAGAGCGATAATCGCATTCGCCTGAATAAAATAAGCAAGAAAAGCCGTACTGCCTGCACCTGCCTGCTGGAGCATAACAGCCAGCAGGATCATGATTCCGTTCTGCAGCGGTCCAGCCAGCGCGATACCAATCTCCCGGCCCGCCGTAAGCCGCCCGTGATCCTCAATCACGGCCACTCCGCCGAAGGGGAGCAACTGAACGGATCTGACCGTAACACCGGCCAGTAAAGCTGCGCAGACATGTCCCAATTCGTGGATAAGCACTATAGTAAAGAGCGTAAGCAGCTCCAGAAACTGTCCAGTTAACACGGAAAAGAGCAGAATCAGCACAAAGAGCGGATGCAGCGACAGTTCAATGCCAAATATCCTAATCAAACGATACCACTTCGGCAGGATCAATATAAGTCTTGTCTTTCATAATTGCAAAAAAAAGCAGCCCTGTTTCAGCGTCCTTCGTCTCCTGCATCCAGCCAACGGTGTCACCGCTCTGTATCCAGTCATCCACCGCAAGCTTTGTTCCGCTCAAATGACCGTATTCTGCCGTTACGCTGCCCGTATGGCGTACGGTAACCCGAATGCCGCCCTGTGCCTCATTGTTCACGGATAACACCCGTCCCGTGTCTACACTTTTCACCGTGATACTACCCTTTGAATCCTCCGCAGGCATAATTTCCACACCTTTCAGCGTAGCCGCAAATGGACGGACAATACTACCCTCGAGTGGAGCGCTCAAGGCGTGGGCAGCCGTAACTTTTTGAGCCGGCTGTTCCTCGTCCCCGAAGATCGGGATGAACGAAGGCGCACCGTCAAAGTGCTCCTCATACCATACCTGGGCCGCGGCGAAGTCCATATCCTTGTTAAGGGCATCCGAAACAAAATCCTGCGCCTTTAGCGCCCAGGGCTGGTGCAGAAAAAATATGCCCCATACTGCTCCGAATACAAGGAGGCTTGCGACAGTCCGCCGGATAAATCCGGCAGAAAAATGTGATCTGCCGCCGCCTCCCTCATCCTCCCAGCCCCCGCGGCGTTCCTTCCACATGACCTCGGGATCCGGCTCCGCTGATGGAGCCAGATCATTTTTAGGACCCGCTCCCCATTCCTTAAAGCTTGCTGTCTTCTCGGGCAAAGCAAAAAGCGGCGGCACTGCCACAGTATCCTGCTTGTCCTCCAGCAGGTTGCGGATACGTTCTTTACGGCGGCCTTTAACGCCTGATTTCTGTTCCATCTTGATCCCTCCGGGGGCTTGTTTTATATCCATTTTATGAAGTATGGAAGGTGCTTTAGAACAAGCCTTAACCAAGCGGAACATGGAAATGCGGCGAGCTTTCTTTTGGCGCCAAAACTTATTGGTATCTGCGGCTACAGCCCATAACCCTCCGGCAACCTATTTATCACAAAAAATCCCGCCGCAGATTTCTCTGCCGGCGGGATTTTTTATCTAAGGGATAACTTTATAGCATTGATTGCAGCAGGTTCAAGCCATGCCGAAAAATTTCTTTAATTTCTTGAAAGCCCCCGGCTTGCGGTCCAGCTGCATCAGAGGCACTGCGTCCCCCAGAATCCGCCGGGCAATATTACGGTAGGCTATCGCTGCAGAAGAGTCGGGATTCATCACCGTCGGTTCCCCGCTGTTCGCCGCTTTAATGACCAGCTCATCATCCGGAACAATTCCGATCAGATCGATGTTCAGTACCTGAAGGATATCCTCAATGTCCAGCATGTCCCCCGACTTCACCAAGCCAGGCCGAATACGGTTAACGACCAGCTTTGGCGACTCCACATGGGACTGCTCCAGAAGACCGATAATCCGGTCTGCATCCCGCACTGCCGCATGCTCCGGCGTAGTGACAACAATCGCCTTGTCGGCACCCGCAATGGCGTTGCGGAAGCCATGCTCGATCCCGGCAGGACAATCGATCAGAATATATTCATATTCCTTCTTGAGTTCAAGAATAATATCCTTCACCTGCTCCGGGGTCACGGAGGTCTTGTCTTTGGTCTGGGCCGCAGGCAGCATGTACAGCTCATCGAAACGCTTATCCTTGACCAGTGCCTGATTCAACCGGCAGCGCCCTTCTGCCACATCCACCAGATCATAAATGATCCGGTTCTCCAGCCCCATGACTACATCCAAATTGCGCAGCCCAATATCGGTATCAACCAGACATACTTTTTTGCCCTGCAATGCAAGTGCGGTTCCAATATTGGCTGTTGTGGTCGTTTTGCCAACTCCGCCTTTGCCCGAGGTTACGACAATCGCTTCTCCCATGGAGGCTACACCCCTTTAAACACATTTAAACCCTGACGTAATCTGACTATATTATGAATTTTGTCGATTTGCATCGCTCCGCTTGATAAATAAGCAAATTCCATGGTGCTCTCCCGGGTCCCCCATTCATCCGGAGGCCGGCTGATAACGTCGGCGATCCTCAGCTGTGTCGGAGACAGCAGAGAAGCAGCAATAATCGCTTCCTGATTGCCGTCTACTCCAGCATGAGCCATGCCTCTAAGCGCACCGAGGATATAAATATCACCCGAGCATGTAATTGTTCCTCCCGGGTTTACATCGCCCAACAACAGCAGATTACCTTGATGATGCAGCACCTGGCCGGAACGAACCATGCCGCTCATCAGAAACAATGCGTCTGTATCCTCAATGCCCGGCGCTTCAAACGCTTCAATGGAACGAATCAGCAAATTGCCCTGACTTTTGAGAATTTCCAGCACAGCTGCCTTGTCATCCTCCGTCACAATTCGGCTGCCCAGCTTAATATCTACATGCACAATCGGTCCAGTCAGAATATTTTGATGGCTGTGCTCCAGCTTATAGCGAAGCTCGCTTAAGAGATCTTCAAAGGGACACTTGTCGTCTAGCAGGAATACCAGGCCGTCCTTGATGCCCTTAATCCTCACATGCTTGGATTTTACTGTCATATGCCTGTCCCCCTATCCTGAATCATTCGTGCCGGGTCGGGCAAATTCCTTCTTTCAGCCGAAAGAAATGCAGGCCGCTTCACGCCGTTTCCTCCTTACGGGTCTCCTTCTTCAGCAGCTCGAGTTGACGCCGCAGCGGAATGTAGAGGAGCAGGGCCATAGCAAAATGAAACAGCATGGTAGGCAGCATATGATGCAGGAGCGCCCAATTATAAGGCTCCTGGTTCAAATTAAACACGCTGTAAATAGCGAACAATACGCTGTCCTGAAGCAGACTGCCAAGCAGGACAACAGTCATCATCATCGGCAGCGGTGCGCGCGGGATCTGAAAAATGAGACCAATTAAATAGGCGGACAACCCCATGGCAAAGGAATGAGCACCGAGAATTCTGCCGTAATAAATGACATCATGCAGCATGCCAAAAGATAATCCTAGTATAAGTGCAGTATGACGGTGATGGTATACCGTGACGAACAGGATCACGATAAATACAAGATTCGGAATAATCCGCAACTGCCAGGCGTCCGGAAGCAGCCAGGGCAGAATGGCGCCTTCCAAGATAAACAGGAGAAACAATAACAGAATAAGAACCGACCTGCGCATCTTCACTATTCGGCACGCTCCTCCTGAGATACAACAATCAGCTGTTTCCAGTCCTGAAATTCGGCACTGGGCTTGATGATTGCAGTCGAAGTTAATCCGAATTGTCCTTCCTCAACACTCATTACGGTTCCTATCGTCAACCCTTGTGGATATAATCTCCCGATGCCGGAGGTAACGATGGTATCCTTCACAGCGATAGGGTCGCCCTGCGGAATCTTGTTCATCTTGAGCATTCCGGTTTCCTGATCATAGCTTTCAATCATGCCGAAGGTCTTACCCTCTTTACCGATGGCTGTGGCCGCTATAGGCGGCTGGGAATTCGGATCATTCACATCCATCATAGTCATCAGCTTCACGGTAGAAGTGAAATTGCTCACCTTACTGATAACACCTACGAGCCCATCTACGGAAATTACAGACATATTCGGCTTCATGCCATCACTGGAGCCAAGGTCGATCACAAGCGTGCTGTTGCTGGGTTCCGTGGTCAGGCTGAGAACCTGGGCAGTAGTATAGTTATATTTATATAATTCCTTCTGCGCTTTAGTGAAATCAAGGTCCTTCTGCAACTGCTCATTACGCGCCTTAACAAAATTGTAATTCGCTTTATCTATCGTATATTGGGCAGCTAGAATCTTCAGGCGTTTATTTTCCTCGGCCAGATCACGCAGATCCCCGATATCTTGGAACAAGCCCGCTACATATCCAGCGGGCTTGTAGAACAGATTCTGCACGAAACCGGTCGTATCACGGAGGAAATTCTCAGGCCAGGACAAGGATTTTCTTGTCCCCAGGCTGAACCCCATCACCACGATAAACATGACTAGTGTTATCAGCAATATGAATAGACGTTTATTGTTAAACAGCTTAAACATTTTCAACACCCTCTAACAACCGTATTTCTCCCACAACAGGGGTTGACATGCAACAAACCAAGGCAAATTCTAACGCTTGGAGCGCAGGCTCGATCCGCTGCGGCTCTTGAAGAGATGGATATTCTCAAGCGCTTTGCCTGTGCCGATAGCTACGCAGTCCAGCGGGTTATCGGCGACAATCACCGGCATTCCGGTCTCACGTGCCAGCAGCTTGTCCAAATTGCGCAGCAGCGCACCTCCGCCTGTAAGAACAATACCGCGATCCATAATATCAGCAGCAAGCTCTGGCGGACATTTCTCCAAGGTCACTTTAACAGCTTCGACAATGGCATTGACCGTATCCGACAAAGCTTCGCAAATTTCATCGGAAGTAATCGTCAGGGTCTTCGGCAGTCCGGTCACCAGATCGCGGCCACGGATTTCCATCGTTTCGGCTTTCTCCAGCGGCAGGGCAGAACCCACGTCCATCTTGAGCTGCTCCGAGGTGCGCTCACCGATCATCAGGTTGTACTGGCGTTTGATGTACTGGATGATTGACTCATCGGCCTCATCACCGGCTACACGAACTGAACGGCTGGTCACGATACCGCCAAGAGAGATGACAGCCACTTCGGTAGTACCGCCGCCGATATCAACGACCATACTGCCTGTCGGCTCCCATACCGGAAGATCCGCACCAATAGCAGCGGCAAAGGGCTCTTCGATAATATAAGCTTCGCGGGCTCCCGCCTGCTTGGTAGCATCCTCAACGGCACGCTGCTCAACTGCAGTGATGCCGGACGGAACGCAGACCATTACATTCGGGTGGCGCTGGAACATCGAACGCTGCTTCTGGGCCTGACGGATAAAATATTTGATCATGGTTGCCGTCGTTTCGAAATCAGCAATAACCCCGTCCTTCATCGGACGAATGGCACGAATATTGCCCGGTGTACGGCCGATCATTTTTTTGGCGGATTCGCCTACAGCTTCAATTGTCTTGGTATCGGTATTAATGGCCACCACGGAAGGTTCTCTTACAACAATCCCCTTGCCGCGTACGTAGACGAGCGTATTTGCTGTCCCCAGGTCAATCCCTAAATCTTTCGTAAAACCACCTAACATACTTGTATTCTCCTTTTCCCAGTGAATCTGGACAATTATATTACATGTACCCTTTTTCTTTCAAACTTACAAATCTGCT
The DNA here is from genome assembly GCF_038002865.1 of Paenibacillus sp. FSL H3-0321. Classification (NCBI taxonomy): domain Bacteria; kingdom Bacillati; phylum Bacillota; class Bacilli; order Caryophanales; family Paenibacillaceae; genus Paenibacillus; species Paenibacillus sp. FSL H3-0321. The sequence goes on from NZ_JBBODH010000001.1 coordinate 2,583,006, forward strand.
GTCTCCGATAATCAGGTGATCCAGTACGTCAATTCCGACAATCTCGCCTGCCTGAAGAAGTCTGGATGTCAGGGAGATATCCTCCGGACTTGGCGTAGGATCGCCGCTCGGATGATTATGTGCGCATATAATGGCTGCGCTGCTGCATTTCATGGCTGCCCGAAACACCTCACGGGGATGCACAATAGAGGCGTTGAGACTGCCCATGGACAATGTCTCCTGCGCTATAACGTGATTCTTCGTATTCAAAAAGAGACAGACAAAATGCTCCTTCTGCAAATAACGCAGCTGCTCGGTCAGAATCTCCGCCGCGTCCTGCGGACTGCGGATGGTAACCGGCTCGGTAAGCCTGGAGTTTGCCATCCGTCTTCCCAGCTCTATGCCAGCTTTCAGTTGCACGGCCTTGGCAGGGCCGATGCCTTTAATATTCGTCAGTTCGTCAATGCTCAGGTCCGCCAGTCCGCGGAGACCACCAGCCCGTCCCAGCAATTGCTGGGCAATATGAATAGCTGATTCCCGGCGTGTGCCTGTACGCAGCAGTATAGCCAGAAGCTCCGCTTGACTTAATGATTCCGCCCCATAATGCATCATGCGCTCTCGTGGTCGTTCTTCATGGGGGAGGTCCCGCAGCATAAATGTTTGCGACTCCATCCCGATCCCTCTTTCCTCCGCTATCCTTGCCGGCCCAGCACCGAAATGCCAACCCGGGACAGCATACGCTCAAGCAGCGACAACGGCAGTCCAACCACATTAAAGTAACAGCCTTCAATCTTCTCCACCAGGGTGGCACCAAGTCCTTGTATCGCATAGGAACCGGCCTTGTCGGCAGGTTCTCCAGTCGCTATGTAGGCGGAGATTTCCTCTTCGCTTAATGCTCTCATAGTTACTGAGGTTACCCGGTGCTCTACCAGAATCTTGCCCTCTGGCAGCCCGATGCAGGCCACTCCGGTGTATACCTGGTGGGTCTTGCCTTGAAGCAGTCCCAGCATAACCCTGCTGTCCTGCTCGTCCACAGGTTTACCAAGCACCTTATCATCCAGCACAACAATCGTGTCGCTGCCGACGATAACGGCATTACGCTTGCCGGCAGCAGGGACCACAGCCTCCGCTTTACGTAAAGCCAGACTGCGCACAATCATCTCCGGTGTGAATTCCGGCGGTGTACTCTCGTCCGTATCACTGGAAATCACCTCGAAAGGCAAACCCAGCAAAGACAACAATTCCCGGCGGCGCGGCGAACCCGAAGCAAGAATAATGAGGCGTGAATTGTCAGATTCCACGTATAAACGCCCCTTCCCAGTCAGCAGTGACCATTACAGCCTCCGGTACAGCCATACGGCAGTAATCATTCCGGCAAGACTGAGCAAGCACAATTTCAAATGAATAGTGATGTCATAGGTTATGATGTCCAAATCGGCTTGCGGGGACCACTTGAGTACCGTTGAGGTTGTAAGAAAAGACAAAGTTTTTACAGGCTCCAGCAGCTTCGCGATCCACGCTCCGGCCAGCCAGCCCAGAATGAGAAATAACAGCAGTGTTCCTACATTTTTCTTCTTCATCTAAGTCTTCCCTCGCCATTTTTTGACACCTTAATTATTATACGGTGAAACTGAGTTCAATACAAACGTAAAATCCGGTGCGGAAATGATTACCATACATGCAGTCACGAGGCAACTGTGTAGTGGAGCTAACTGGGGTTGCGGCTTATTTAACCTTACCTGAGTATAACCCTGCAAGCAACACATAAAATCCCCCATTCAGCAGACGCAGCCGGATGGGGGATTTTGTATTTACGCTTACACCAAAGTTGACATCAGGCCCTTCTGACCGGTCAGGAAGCTCAACATGGATTCCTGCACTTCCCAAAGCAGACCCGGTGCTTTGTTCTTCTCATATTCATTCAGGGCAGCCATTCCCCGGCTCATTGCTTTCTCAAGCCCGGCGCATATGCTCTGCCCTTCAGGGGTCAGACCCGGCTTCAGCGCTTTGAGCGCCTCGGTCCACTCCATATGAAAATTGCTGACTGCCGATTTGTCCAACGTCTGGACTTCCCCGCTTAACAAGGATGCAGACAGGCTGCTCAGCTCATTTAGCAGTTGTCCGCTGGCCGCGAAATAACCCTCCACAGCTTGCGGCGTTCCGGCATAAGCAACCTGCTCTGCAGCCGGCAGCTCCACCCCTCTTACATAAAGCTCAATCCCCTGATTCTTCAGGCCGCTGCTTAGCAGCTTGGCCTGTTCGCGGTCAGGCGAGATCCCGGCGTACACCCGGTTGCCGTCTGAAGGATCCAGCCCTGCGGCAAGTCCGGCGGTAAGCAGTTCCTGCTGAGCCTGCGCAGCTCCATCAGGTGTGCTGAACACGCCATATTGCAGCAGATAATAGCTTTGCGCCGCTACCGCCACCTGAATGCGGCCTACTTCACCGCCCGCTGGATCAGCATTTGGCAAGCCGGTGTCTCCGGCTACCGGCTGGTTAGCTGTCCCGGTGTTCTGATTCTGCATAACTGCAGCGCCTGGCTTGGCGTTCTCTCCAACCTGCGGATTCCCTCCGCTGATGAAAGACAATGCAGCGTATCCGAGCAGCAGTCCCGTACCAACGGCTCCAGCTATGGAAAGTGCAAACTTCCACCAGTAGGAGGGACGGCGGGTATGATAAGAGCCGCCATATCCGGCACTTGACAATGAAATGTCACCGAACCGCTCAGCACTATCATTCCACTCCTCAACAGGATATTGCGGAGCTCTCTCCCACACATCGGGGTCAGGATATGGGGATAACAACGGTTGCTTGGACGGCTCAGCTTCCCATCTGGCTCCCTCCCACTCCTGACCGTGAGAATTGTAAGGTTCCAGATCGTCATTCCCGATATCATCCGGCGGTTCTTCCCCGCCAACAGTAAAGCCGGTATCGTAGGGCTCTGTATGATGCAGGGGAACCGGAGTGCGGTGAAGCTCCTTGTTCTCATAGTCTCTTGCCGTCCCCAGTCCCGCACTGGAACGCCGTTCCACCGGTTCAAGCTTGCCCTTGTCCTGATCGATATCAAACCGGAAAGTCATTCTTCCGTTCATCAAGCGTCACACCTCGCTATCGTCTAATCTATATGAGAATATATGATAGAGAAGAGAGGATTATGCTATTTTGATATGATTAGACCAAGCTGAGCACTTTAGCCCTAACATTGTCCGCTTCGTAATGTTTCTGCAGCGTCCGGTAGGCATGGTCCGCAATAATTGCACCCAGCTCCGGTGTCTGGAGCAGCTTCACCACATGGTCGGCTATCCCGCCGGTTGTGCCCGCCAGCAAAATATTCCGCCCCGGCTCACAGATCAATTCTTCCGAGCCCTTCAGGCTAGTAACTACCGGAGTTTTGAGCGCCCATGCCTCCAGAATCTTCGAATGCCCGCCGCAGCCTTCACGCAGTGTTGCAATAACGGCCCTCGCCCGGCGTATGTATTCCCCCTCCTGCTCGGGCTCTTCAACAATCACAACAGAGGGATCACTTTTGGCCAAAGCCAGGATTTCGGGATGTATCTGACCACTGAAAATATAACATCTGCAGTCCGGTACTTTCGCCTTAATGAAAGGGTAAACCTTGCGATAGAATACCAATGCAGCATTTCTGCCCTGGTTCGTATGCATATTCCAGTGAAGGACAATGGAGTTGTCTTTAACGGGCGGTTCAGCATCACAATAGTCGTTCAAATCGATAAATGGAGGAACTACATGTACCTTGCCGGCATCTGCAAAGGATAAAGCCTTAAAGGACAGGGCATCCCACTCGGAGGCTGTCAGCAGCAGAGCGGTTTTATTCATTAATTTGCGTTCTTCCCGGCGGTACAATGCTGCATTCAATTGATGGTAACGTCTGCTTAAGCCCCTTTTGCCGGCAGCTTTTCCTTCCGACTGTCTGCTCTCCAAACGATGGGCATCCGTAATAATCATTGCGTCGGGTAACAGTGAAGAGATCATATCAATGCAGTTTCCAAGCAAGGGATGCGTTATAAATACATGGCTGTATGTATGCAAACGGCTGAGCGCAGTGATCTCCGCACGCAAGTCTTTGTTGGCATCGGCCAAAATAGTGCTGCTGCGCAGCTTGTTCAAGGAACCGAGCAATGAGCTTCGTTGCCCGGGCACCCGTGTTACCCTGTGGACTTTAAGCGCCGGTCCAGCCGTATAGGGGGTCTCCCGGTCGCAGTGACAATACTCCAACAGATCAATATCGAATCTCTCCAGCAATATGCCTAGATAATTCTCCGTTCTTATTTCTCTCTCAAAATCTTCCGGATAATGATGATGTGCGGATAGGAACAGCATTCTCTCTCTCATGACTATAGCTCCTTGGTTCTATGAAAATGATTGTTCTTCTAATAAGATTCAGAAAAAAAAGCAGCAGAGGTAACCGTCCTGCCACTTTTTATGAAACTTTAGTTGTAGATCAATAGTACCGCATTTTCATTCAAAAGATTGTCGATTTATGGGAGAAAAGATTTTTTATTTAATTTAGACCAAACTGAGCAGCTTTTCCCTGACACTTTCAGCCTCATAATTTGCCATCAGTGTCTCATGCGCCCGGTCTGCGAGTACCAGGCCCTGTTCATGATCCAGAAGAAGTTTCACCACACTGTCTGCAAAAGTTACGGGATCATCAGCAATCAAAATATTCCGGGAATGCTCGTACAACAGACCTTCAGCTCCCTTTGTACTAGACACAACAGGTGTCTTCAGCGCCCATGCCTCAAGGATCTTCAGGCGTGTTCCGCTGCCTTCCTGCAAGGGGGCGATGACTACCTGGGCCTTCCGGACATAATCCGCCACGCTGTCCACATAGCCGGTAATCACAATGGAAGGATCTTTTTCACCCAAAGCAGCCACATCAGGATGTACATCCCGTCCTACGATATACCATTTGATTTCGGGTACCCGGGCTTTCACAAGCGGATAAATATCACGGAAAAAGTAGGTCGCTGCATTCACATTTGGGAAATAGTTCATATTACCCGGAAGAATAATCCATTTTTCCTTAGGGGTATTAACAGTTGTGCGGTAATCGCTGATACGGATGAAATTAGGGATAACATGCACTTTATTTGCATTCTTGACAGAGATCGACTTGAACGCTAGACCATCCTGTTCCGAAGTAGTCAGCAGCAGGTTGGTTTTGTCCATCAGCTTCAGCTCATCCCGTTTCGTCCAATGCGCATTCAGTGAATAGAAAAGCTTAGCGAATCCGCTTTTCTTTTGCGCCAGCTGGGCTGACAGGTTGCTCTCGAAATTATGGGCATCGGTGACAATGACAGCGTCCGGCAACTCGCCCCGTACAATATCAATACAGCAGCCAAGCAAGCTGTGTGAAATAAACACATGGCTGTAGCGGTTCTGATTACACAGTCTCTTAATTGCATCCTTCATGTCCACATCGACATGGCTCATATAAGAACAGTTGCGCCATGTATAAAGTGAACGCAGCATCGCCTTGCGGTAATTCATGGTTCGTTCCACTTCATGCACAGTAAGTGCGGGTAGGGCCTCTTCTTTATCAACCTGCCTCTGATTCCTGAAGGTCAGGAGATCTACATCATATTTGGTTAGCAGAATATTTAGAATATTTCCGGTTCTGAGTTTGCCTCCACTATCTTGCGGAAACGGATTCTCTGCGGATATGAACAGTAATTTCTCCCTCATGTCTTTGTCTCCTAATCTCCATTTTTTTCTGTATGTTCTATTGCGATGTTATGTGTCTAGCATATATTACCCCAAAGTGTATCTTCTTTTTGTCGTTTTATGGATTTTTGAGAAAAAAATTTCAAAAAAGCCCGGATTTCTGGAATGACAAGAACCCCGCCCCTCCCGTCAGGGCAGAGGCAAGGTTCTCGTTAGCCGGCTTCTGGAGACACAATTCCGGCCCTGCTGCTTCGCTTCGTACAAGGCGTTATCACTCAGCTTATACAGTGTATTCAGCGGAACCATTTCTGCCGAGGTGACAGTAATTACCCCGATGCTTATGGTATAGGGCATCGGCAGCCCTTCGACAACCGTATCAAGTACGGAAAGGCGCAGCCGTTCGGCGATTTCATCACTTGCCGCCTCGTCCGCACGGTGCAGAAATACGGCGAATTCCTCGCCCCCGAACCTGCCGAACAGATCACCATTAGCGAGCTGCCCTTCAATTTTACTTGCAAAATCCCGCAGCACCTTGTCCCCGGTATCATGGCCATAGGTATCATTTATACTCTTGAAATGATCCACGTCCAGCAGCAGGAACGAGAAAGGGGTAGCTTCCTTGGCAGCGGTGTCAAGCAGGGGGCCGGCACGTTGCACAAACGCTCTGCGGTTAAGAATGCCGGTCAGTTCGTCATATGTTGATACCCGCTCCAGCTCTGCATAGATCCGCTCCCGGGAAAGCAGCATAAAACCTGCTGTCCACAGGAACATCAACAGATAGACGGCAATATAAAAAAACGCTTGCAACAACCCCGAAGCTGCAGTGTCTGTTGCCCCGGTTCCCAAGAACGGCTCAACCGCCCGTCCCAGCAGCGACAACATCACGAAGCTGTAGAGCAGGCCCATAATTTTTTGCAGCGGAGTCTCTTTCAGCTTCACGCAGAGGATATACACCGGATAAGCCATAAGACCCGCAACGGACAGGGATGTCCAGACGATGACGATAGGCTGAACCCTTAAGGGAAACAGCATTTCTATCACCAGCAGTCCAGCCCCGGAGCAGCCTGCAAGCGTATAGTAACTTCTCTTTACCCGGTCTGTGCTTGCTCCGAGCAGCTTCAGCAGGGCTAACATCTCTGCGGTTGCTCCCGCCAGGCAGCCCAGCGCAAGGATCAGCCGAAGAAACTTAAAGGGAGTAGAACCCTCCACCAGCAGCAAAATCAGGATCACCAGCTGAAGCAGCTTTGCAACTATAAATAATCTGGAGGTTCCATCCCTCGGGTAACGGGAATGGTAGGCCAATACCAGCAGCACCGTAAAAAGATTGGCGAAAAAAAGGCAAACGAGCAAGGTCTTAAGATCAAAATGGACAGCTATAAATTTCACCTTCCTGCATCTATAACCATAGGCATATGTATTCTCCAATCCTACCTTAGCATCTGCGCTTACCGGGAGATCACTACACAATTTCGGCCTTGCTGCTTCGCCTGGTATAATGCCCGGTCCGAGAGCTTATACAGCATATTAAAGAATGTCCGGGGAGTGGGCAGAACGGTAATCACACCGATGCTGACTGTATACCCGCAAGGCAGATTTAACTTCGGGGCATCCATCACAGCCGTACGCAGCTGTTCCGCTTTGCGGCCGCTGTCCTCTTCGTTCAGCCCATAGAGCAGAACGGCAAACTCTTCCCCGCCCACTCTGCCGAACAGATCGTCGTTTCCAAGGCTGCTCTCAATCGTAAATGCAAAAGCCTGCAAGACCTTATCCCCTTTATCATGACCATAGGTGTCATTGACTTCCTTGAAGTGATCCAGATCCAGCAGCAGAAGGGAGTAATACTCCTGTTTTCTGACCGCAAGAGTCAGCTTCACTTCCGCCTCCAGAAGAAAAGCCCGGCGGCTCAAAATCCCTGTCAACGTGTCGTAGGTGGCCATTTTCTTCAGCTTTTTATAAGAATGCTCATTGGAGAGGAGAATAAAGGCTGCGGTACCTACAATCAGCAAAAAGAACATTCCCAGATAATATAGATATTGCGCGGTATTCGCGGACAAAGCGCCCATGCCGGGTTCCAGAAACAGGGCCGCGAACGCCCGACCCAGCATTGACAGGCCAAACGCATAAAATACGAATCCCAGCATACTCTGAAGCGGTGTTCTCTCCTTGTTAGAGGTCAGAAGATACGCCGGCAAAATCACAAAAAACATCGACCACAGCGATGTAGACGCGACCCGCAAATTCGGATGGTTAAAAAACAGCGCGATCATGCAAAAGCTGATTATACTGCCCACGATCAGCACTAAATAGTACAGCTTCACCCTCCGCCCGAACATGCCCATCATCATCAGCAGCGCTGCAATCTCCATGAAGCCTCCGGCAAGAATGAGCCCATTGCTCAGTGGAATTCCAATAAAGCGCGGGATAACATCCCACAGCAGGATGGAACTCCAATACAGGACCTGCACCCACTTCGCAGCAATAAATACGCATGAAGCAATGTCCTTCGGGAAGTAGAAGCGGTAAAAGGTGACGAGCAAGGCAATAAATAAATTCCCAAAGATAAACAAGTATAACAGCGTTGTAATATCAAGCTGGAAGTTCATGAATACACCACCATATACACGGAAATCAGTACTCTGTTGTCACAAAACTATAGCATTCCAAGACTCTGCCCGCAACATCATTTGCAGGTTTAGGTCTCTATAGCAAAAAGCGTATTTTATCCGGCATAACGGACAAAATACGCTTTGGCTTCATGAGAATCAGTTCTGCATTAACGGCTCACAGAAGTCATTCTATTCTTATTTTTCAAGTTCCCGCAAGTCATCAGCCAGTGCATACCCAACCTTCCAGATATCTCCTGCGCCCATCGTGATCACCAGATCACCGGGAGCGATACGGCCCCGCAGGTCAGCCAGCACGGCTTCTTTGGTAGGCAGATGCCTTGCACCGGCGTTGCTGTTCTGTATAATCAGCTCCACCAGCTTTGCGGAAGTGACACCTTCAATCTGCTTCTCTCCGGCCGGCGAATAGATATCCGTAATGATCACTTCATCAGCTTCGCTGAAGGCACGGCTGAACGCATCCAGCAGAAAGAAGGTACGGGTGTAGCGCTGCGGCTGGAACACGGCAATAATCCGTTTGCCGGTTGCTTTAGCTGCGCTGATCGTTGCCTGGATCTCCGTTGGATGATGGGCGTAATCGTCTATTACAAGAATATCATTGATTTCGCCAAGCACCTGAAACCGGCGCTTCGCTCCATGGAATTTCACGATAGCTGCAGCGATTTCTTCAAATGCAATCCCTGACTTCAGACAAGCAATGACCGCAGCCATTGAATTGTACAGATTGTACTGTCCGGGAATGGAGAGCTCAATGCGCCCCAGCACTTGACCGCCGCTGTTCATTGTATACGCCACCTGCCGGTCGCCGAGCACGATGTCAGTGGCTATATAATCAGCGTTCTGATGAATACCGTAGGTAATTACCGAGCCCTTAACTTCAGGTAAAAGGGCGCTGACATTCTCATCATCCGCACACACAATCGCGGTGCCGTCTTCGCGCAGCTGGTTCATAAACTGCACGTAAGCGGCCTTCAGGCGGCCGAAGTCCCCACCGTAATTCTCCAGATGGTCCGCTTCAATATTCGTTACGATCCCCAGCCAAGGATGATACTGCAGGAACGAGCCGTCGCTTTCATCCGCTTCGGCCACAACAAATTCCCCTTGTCCTGCCTTCGCATTCGTACCGACATTCATAATCTCTCCACCAATAATATAGGTCGGGTCCACTCCGCAATCTTCCATGATCAGCGCGATCATCGAAGAGGTGGTAGTTTTGCCGTGCGCGCCGGCGACAGCTACCCCTTTGCGTTCATTCAGCAGCCTGGCCAGCATCTGCGAGCGGTGTAGAACCGGGATTTTGAGACGTTCCGCCTCTACCCATTCCACATTATCACTTGCGAGTGCCGTAGAATAAACAACCAGATCTGCACCCTTAACCTGTTCCGCAGTATGTCCAATATAGACTTTGGCACCTTTGGCAATCAATTTCTCGGTTAATTCCTGAGCTGCCACATCGGAGCCCGTAACCGTATATCCCATTTCCAGCATCACCCGGGCAATCGCGCTCATTCCGTAGCCGCCGATCCCTATAAAATGCACACGTTCAGTAGTATCCAACAGTTCGTCACCAGCCTTTTTCAGAATCGGGTTGCTGCAAAAGCGTACTTCGTACATCAGAAATCAAATACAGCGTTCCGGACACGACAGCAAGGTCGTCTTCCGCTGTGATCGATTGCAGCAGTTGCAGCGCCTTACCCCAATTACGTTCTACTATGATTTTTAAGTTTTCTTTAGCATATTTCTCACGCAGACGTTCTGCGATGGCCTGCAGATCTTCCGCGTCCATTTTCTTCCGGAAATCCGGTTCGGTCAGGATGAGCGTATCCACTATAGGCAGTATATGCTTGAAGTATGACTCATGATGCTTATTTGCCAGCATCCCCATGAGCAAATTTAATTTACCGTATTTATAAAACTGCGGAAGGCTCTTGGCCAGGCTCTCCGCACCTTCGGGGTTGTGCGCCCCATCCAGTACAATGCGCGGAGAAGCACTTACCTCTTCCAGCCTTCCAGCCCAGAATGTGCTTCGGAAACCCTCCAGCACATCCTCATCCTCCAGCATAAAGGCCATATATTGCCGCAGAACCTCCAGCGCCATCATGGCCCCGGCCGCATTGCTGAGCTGATGCTCGCCTTTCATGGCAATGCCGATCTCAAGGGAGCGGAAGGGACCCTTAAAGTTAAAGCTCTGCACGCCGTCTTTGATTCCGGCTAGCTCATAGCTGAAATCTTCTCCGGCCAGATAGAGGGTAGAGCGGCTGTCTGCCGCTTTGGCCTTAAGCACCGCTATCGCTTCCGGCTGGCTCACACAGCTGACTGCAGGAACACCCGGTTTGATAATTCCGGCCTTCTCACCGGCAATTTCCTCCAGCGTATCTCCCAGCACATCGGTATGATCATGTCCGACATTCGTAATCACGGACACAATAGGTGTCACGATGTTTGTTACATCCAGCCTTCCCCCAAGCCCCGTCTCCCATACGACTACATCCGGATAACAGACCTCCCCGAAGTAGAGAATCGCCAGCGCTGTGGCCACCTCGAACATCGTCGGTGAACCAAGCTCGCTGTCTGCAATTTCCTGTACCAGCGGACGAAGCTTATTCGACAGCTCCAGCAAAGTATCTTCGGGAATATCCGTCCCATTGTACTGGAAACGGTTAGTGAACTTGGTGATATAGGGCGAAGTAAAGGTCCCTACGCTGTAACCGCTCTGGATCAGCACACTGGTCAAAAAAGCGCAGGTCGAGCCCTTTCCGTTCGTCCCCGCCACGTGAATGAATTTCAGCTTGCGGTGCGGATGGTCCAGCTTCTCCATCAGCAGCTCAATCCGCTCCAGACCCGGACGAATGCCGAAAGGAATTAGACTGTTGATCCACTCTACCGCTTCTGTATAGGAACTTAAGGGAGCGGTACCGCCGCCCCCGATGATCTCTTCCATATCCCTTATCCTCTCAGCTCTGCGATGCGGGCGAGCACTTTCTCGCGTTTTGCGGAATAGTCCGCCTGCTTTGCACGTTCCTCTTCGATGACTTTTGCCGGCGCCTTGGCCACGAAGCCCTGATTGCCGAGCTTCTTCTCCACGCGCTCTACTTCGCTGTTCAGACTCTGAACTTCTTTTTCCAGACGGATAATTTCCTGCTCAATATCGATCAGCCCCGACAGCGGCAGAAGAAGCTCTGCGCCCGTAACTACTGCGGACATGACTTTATCCGGTGTCTGCGGATCAAGGCTTGCTTCGAACGAAGATGTGTTGCAGAAGCGTCCGATGTAATTGTCGTTGCGGGTAATGATGCTCAAGGTGTCTTCATTTCCGGCTTTGATGATCAGCTCAACCTTCTTGCTCATCGGCACATTCACCTCGGCGCGGATATTACGAACCGCACGAATGATGTCCATCAGCAGGGTCATTTCTGCCACTGCCTGCGGATTCTCAAGCGCTGCATCATATTTAGGCCATTCCGCCAGGGTGATCGTTTCGCCTTCATGCGGCAGATGCTGCCAAATTTCTTCGGTAATGAACGGCATGAACGGGTGAATCAGGCGCAGCGTACGGTCCAGCACATAGGCCAGCACCGATTGCGTCTTCGCTTTGGCAGCAGCGTCAGCCCCATAAAGCGACAGCTTCGCGAACTCGATGTACCAGTCACACAGATCATCCCAAATGAAGTTATACAAGAGGCGGCCGGTCTCGCCGTACTCGTACGAGTCAATTAGACGCGTAATATCACGAGAAGTTTCGTTCAAGCGATGCAGAATCCAGCGGTCCGCCGTACTAAGCTCACCTGTAATGTCAATATCTGCAAAATTCACGCCTTCCAGATTCATCAGTGCAAAGCGCGAGGCATTCCAGATCTTATTGGCAAAATTACGCGCCTGCTCTACCCTCTCCATGCGGAAACGCAGATCCTGTCCGGCTGTGCTGCTTGTCGAAATCATATAACGCATAGCATCTGCACCATATTGCTCGATAACATCCAGCGGATCGATCCCGTTGCCGAGCGACTTGGACATCTTACGTCCTTCGGCATCGCGCACCAAGCCGTGCATGAATACATCGGAGAACGGCTTCTTACCGGTGAACTCCAGCGCGGAGAAGATCATGCGCGCTACCCAGAAGTAAATGATGTCATAGCCGGTAACCAGGACATTGTTCGGATAAAACCGCTGATAGTCGCTGCTGCTTTCATCCGGCCAGCCCAGTGTAGCGAACGGCCACAGATTGGAGCTGAACCACGTATCGAGAACGTCCTCATCCTGCTTCAGATCATCAAGTCCGCTGATTTCGCGGGCTTCCTCTTCCGTATATGCTACAAACACTTCACCTGTAGATTCAGAGTACCAGGCCGGGATACGGTGTCCCCACCACAATTGGCGGGAAATACACCAGTCACGCACATTTTCGATCCAGTTCAAATATGTTTTCTCAAAACGGTCCGGTACGAAATTAACACCTTCGCCGTTCTTCTGTGCAGTGATGGCAGCTTCGGCCAGCGGCTGCATCTTCACGAACCACTGGGTGGACAAATATGGCTCAACCACTGCGCCGGAACGCTCGCTGTGTCCTACCTGATGCAGATGGTCCTCAATCGAAATCAGAACGCCCTGCTCTTTGAGATCAGCAACAATCGCTTTGCGGCATTCGCTGCGGTCCAGTCCCTGATAAGGACCTGCCTCCTCGTTCATCATGCCGCCTTCGTCCATCACATTGATCTGCGGAAGGTTATGGCGTAGGCCAACTTCAAAGTCATTCGGATCATGGGCCGGAGTGATCTTAACCGCGCCGCTGCCGAATTCTTTCTCTACGTAATCATCGGCGATAATCGGAATTTCCCGGCCGATGACCGGAAGGATCAACGTTTTGCCGATTAGATCCTGATAGCGTTCATCCTTCGGATGCACCGCTACCGCCGTATCGCCCAGCATCGTCTCCGGACGTGTCGTTGCTACGGTGATGAATCCGCTGCCGTCTTTAAGAGGGTAGCGCAGGTGGTACAGGTGACCGTTAACTTCTTTGTACTCAACTTCAATATCGGATAAAGCGGTACGGGCTGCCGGATCCCAGTTGATAATGCGCTTGCCGCGATAGATCAGTCCTTTACGGTATAACTCCACAAATACCTGGCGTACACCGCTGGACATCCCTTTATCCAGAGTGAACCGCTCGCGCGAATAGTCGAGGGACAGGCCCATCTTGGCCCACTGCTCATGAATGGTGTTGGCATACTGGTCCTTCCACTCCCATACCTGCTCCAGGAATTTCTCGCGGCCCAGATCATGCCGGGACAGGCCCTGCTGGCGCAGCTTCTGCTCCACCTTGGTCTGGGTAGCAATACCAGCATGGTCCGTTCCCGGGAGCCAAAGGGTATCGAAGCCCTGCATCCGCTTGGTACGGATCAGGATATCCTGCAGCGTGAAATCGAGCGCATGCCCGATGTGCAGCATCCCGGTTACATTTGGCGGTGGAATTACAATGCTGTAAGGCTCTGCTTCAGGCCGCATTCCAGCCTTGAAGAACTCCTTCTCCATCCAGTAGGCATACCATTTCTGTTCAGCCGCCTTCGGATCATATGTAGTCGGCATATCGCTCTTTGCGCTATTGTCGGCAGCAGCATCCTGTGCCGGATCTTGCGGCTTCAGCAGCTCTGCCGCCGCTTTGTTGTGATCAGCCATTCTAAACCCTCCATTTAAGTAGCATTGGTAGATGTATCTCTGAAGCTGGACCTCTGAAAAAAAATACAAAAAGGCCCTTCGTCTCAAAGGACGAAAGGCCATTCTTTCGCGGTACCACCTTTGTTTCGCGCCAATAAAAAATAAACCACCGTTCCGGTCCCATAGGTTCCGGAAACTTAGCGCGACACTCACGCAGATAACGGCTGCAACCGGCCACTTCCTAACCTGTGCTTCATGAATCTGAAGACAAGCTCAGAGGGGCAACTCCGGGGCGACTTCGGTGGCTGCATCCTGCGGAAACTCACAGCAATTTATAGTTCCGCTCTCTGAAGGGCTGACCGCCTACTCTTCCCGTTCCCAGTCTTTATTAAGAATTTACTTAATCCAATAATACATTTAGTACTATTCCTAGTCAACCAGCATACACACAAACTGCGGGACTTATACCGCCCATTTCTAAAATTAGCCTCCTTCGCCTGATTCGAACCCCTGGTGTTCATCCTTAATCTCAGCTCAGAGGACAGAAATACAAAAATCCCGATCTCATCCGATCGGGATTCTGACACCGATGCGCCTGCCGGCATCTCTTAAGGGATATACAAAACTTGGCCTTCCTCCACATTCTGACCGGAAAGACGGTTGTACATGACAAGCTCTCTTGCACTGAGCTGATATTTCTCCGCTATAGTATCGATTGTTTCTTCACGCTGGACAATGCAGAGACGCACTTTACGGAACAGATCCTTGCCGTTTAAGCCACCGATAAAGCGGCTTTTCCATTCCCCGTCACGGCCGGAGTCCGGAACAGGCGCCGCCGCAGCTGTATCCTCGGCGATAAGCTCCTCCTGTTCCTTGCGGGAGCGGCTGGAGCTGAGCAGGGAAGAGAAGGTAAGATGCTCCTTCGCGGGAATATCTTCTTCTCTCTTGCTTCCCAGGGCAACCTTGAGATCCGGCTTCTCCTCCTGCGGAGGTGCTGCTTCCTTAGAGATCACGCCTTCGCCCGCGTTCTCCTGATCAGCGTGAGATACGGAGCTATCCTGAGCAAAAAGTGCCGCATAGTCCCCATTTTGAGCAGAGAAATCCTCTTCTTCCTGATGGGACGCATGCACCTCCGCGGCTGTATTCTCAGCGGCAGCATCCGAAATGTCCTTTGTGCTGCCTGAACTTTCGGTGCCTGATACTTTGGCAATGTCAGAACTGTTAAAGGGATTTGTATAGCCAGCCTGATTTCCATCGGCCGGGACGGCCTGCTCCGCTCTCCCTTGTGCCCCGAAGAAGTGACCCGAAACAGGTTCGTTGTTCGCGGTTCCGGCTGCTGATATCCCCTGCGGGCTATCAAAGCTGTGTGTCCGCACCTTCACTTCCTTGTCCTTCTGTTGGGCCGGTGGGGATGCAGCAGGCTGGTGGGTGAACACAGTGCCTTCCAAAAACAGCGGATTCACAGCAGCTTCAGGGCCACTGTGGGCAAACTCATGCTCCTCAGCGAAATTCTCTGCGGTGCCTTCGCCATAAGTCCACACTGAGTTTTCATACAAGGCATCGTTCTCATGCTCCTTGGCCTCTACCCTAACCCCCGTGGCCTGTTTTTCCTCGTCAGGTGAATAAGCTGCCGTGTACTCCTCCTGCTGCCAGGCGGGCTGCGTCTCCGCTCCCCCGATTCCCCGCAGCGAGAGTACACCAGTTATATTGACCGTACGCATCGTAAGCAGGTCGATATCGAAATTCTCGATCTCCACCCCTATGTCTTCAAGTGAGCTGACCCGGGTCAGCGGTACTGTGATTTCAACAGGAATGGCATGCTCCAGACGTTCCGTCCGGTCATTCTCACCCCGGTAGAGTCCGGTGAGCAGAAGCTGTCCGTACAGCTCGGCCCGGTCCTCCCGCTGAATCACCTGGATTTCCGGAATCAGCTCCACCTCTTCCAGTTCAGCGATTCCCGGAAGTTCTTCCGAAAGGTGGATGCGTTCATAAATATCAAACCGCAAACCGTGGGACTGGTCAAACACGGGAAATGTCCTCCTTCTTGGCATAATCTAACCCCGAGACAAGCCCAGAGCATAAGCCCAAAATGTTACTCCTCTCATGTATATGCTTCAATCAGAAAGGCATGACAACTTTGGACACTTCATCAGAGCGGCCGTCTCTTATTGCTTGTCAAAACCAAAAATACGGGCATCGGGAACGGAATAATCCAGCGGCAGCCTGCTCCGCAGAACCGGTACCAGTGGATTGCCGGGGGTAACGCTGCCCAGCAAATCAGCCGGATGAAAAGCTCCCTGAATCGCTCCGGCTTCCTTTTCCACCGCCAGCATTTCGCCTCCGGTCCCCCCTCTACACAAGGCTTGCTTTCCCACCGCTTTGCGGTACACCTTAAGCGTTCCTTCCGCCATGACATCCAGCGAGCGGCAACGGACCGCCCATTTTCTCGCCTGGTTTCCTGTCCGCCCGCGCAGTTCATCATCACCTAGCAGCAGAAGCAGCAGCTCCGCCAGCCCCCCTGAATCTTCCGCAGGAAAGATCCAGCCTGTTTCCCCGTGCTTAACCATTTCCGGCATCCCCGTCGTCCCAGCCACAATCGGTGCAATACCGGCAAGCTGGGCTTCTGTGACCGAGTAGGGCTGCGTATCCTGCAGGCTGGGCTGCACATAGATATCGGCCTGCTGCAACGTGGCCGGGATATTGTCCAAATTACCCACAAACAACAGATGTCCCTGAATCCCCAGCGCTGCCGCCTGTGATCTCAGCTCTTCCAGGAGACTACCGCTCCCGGCTAAGACGCAGACCCAGTCCTGACGGCTGCGATGCACCAGACCCAGTGCGCCGATCAACACATGCACGCCCTTGATGTACTCGAAACGGCCGGCGTACATAATAACTTTATGTCCCCCGCCAAGCTGTACCGGGGAAGGCAATGCCGCCTTGTCATTGTACTGCTCCAGGTTGATCCCGTAAGGCAGCGTATGAATCCGCTCCGGAGTGACGCCGAGCTCATTCACCAGTTGACCGATCCATTTTGAAGAGACCAGGATCAGATCGGCGGCATGTGCGCCAAGCTGCTCAATCCGGCGGAAATAGCTCCAAATCGGCCGGCTCTCATATTTCTCCTTCGTAAGCTCCGGTTCAATCCCCTTATACTCGTAATACGACTCCCGGGCCAATGCCCCGTGAATGCTGGACACCAGCGGCACCCGATTTTTCATCACCCGCCGCAGCGCGTAAGTGGAGATGGGATCCTGGGTGTGGATGAGATCATAGTCCTCCAGGCCGAGCACAGACGCTCCCGCCTCAAACACATAACGGCCAATTTCAAAACTGAAGATGCCATGCTCCAGGTACAGATGCGGAAACCGCTGAGGATCGAGATAAGGCAGCAGCGTGTTATAGTATGCATTTTTATCAAAATAGCTCTCCTTGTTCAGCAAATATAACGTATTGCTCTCTACATGGCTTCCCATCAGCGTAACAGAATGCCCCTGCTCGCTCAGCTTGTCTGAGAGCTGTTTCATATACGTCCAGATTCCGCCCATATTAGTGAGTCCCCAGTAGGTGACCAGCAGTATTTTCATGAACCCCTCTCCCCGGCTTGTAGAATTCATTTCATGAGGAGCAGCCTGCTCCGCGTTAACAAAGTATTATATGACCAGCGCTGGCTATAAGGCATGGGCAACAGTCTCTTTCTATGAAAAAAAGCACCTGCCCGTTAATAGAAGTAGGTCTGCCGACCAGCTGCTGAAATCCAAAAAGCCCGGAAGGAAACGGCTTTCCTCCAAAGAATAAAAGCCTGTAGACGAGGCCGTAACGGCTCTGTCTGCAGGCTTATTTATACTTGGCTTAGCTCGCTCCCGCACAGGGGGATGGATGGTTCTCCGGGTTGAGCGGCTGACACTTTGCCCTCTCATATTCTATAGCTGGGCAGCGTTAAAAGTATCTCCGCCTTCAATGGTACCGGAGTTAAAACCTTTGTAGAACCAGCGTTTCCGCTGCTCCGAAGACCCGTGGGTGAAGCTGTCCGGCACCGCATATCCTTGTGCCTGCTTCTGGATCGTGTCATCGCCGACCGCACTCGCCGCCGTCAGAGCCTCCTCCAGATCGCCTTCTTCCAGCAGGTTCATGCCCTGGGCGTGATTGGCCCAGACTCCGGCCAGATAATCGGCCTGCAGCTCGAACCGGACCTGATATTTATTGAATTCCTTCTCGCTCAGACTCTGGCGAAGCGAATTCAGCTGCTTCGACGTGCCCAGCAGGGTCTGTACATGATGGCCCACCTCGTGGGCAATGACATAAGCCATCGCGAAATCGCCCGGCGCCTGGAAGCGCTGCTGCAGCTCATCATAGAAACTCAGATCAATATACAGCTTGGCGTCCCCGGGACAATAAAACGGCCCTACTGCCGAAGTGGCCGTTCCGCAGGCAGAATCCACACTGCCGCTGTACATTACAAGCGTCGGATCCTCATAGGTCATTCCCTGCTGCTTAAAAATCTCACCCCACACCTCCTCGGTGTCGGCAAGAACCACGGATACAAATTCGGAAAGCTCCTGCTCCTCAGCTGTCTGCTCATAAGGAGCTGAAGAATTGGTACCGCTGGATGTCAGGTTCGCTAATATATCCCCGGCATTGCCCCCGCTGAGCAGTGTTACAATCACGACAAGAATAATTCCGCCGATCCCGCCGCCAATGACCTTCCCGCCGCCCCCGCTTCTGCCTCTGCGGTCCTCCACATTCGAACTGCCTCTTCTTCCCTGCCATTTCATAGCTATGCCCCCAGTCGTAGGATCGTTAATGTGCCAAGCTGCATTCCGTAAGGGTATATATCTTATTAGTGTTATACCCAAAAACGGCAGATTGGCACTTCCACTTGCTGGGCGGGCGGGAAATGGGGGGGGACAAGAAAGTAAGAACACGGCGGCAACACTAATTTAGCTGCAATTTTCTGCAACACTTACATCGTCATTTGTAATGATGACCTTGGAATGTCCCGATAAGGACTCGGTATACGAACATATCCCGACCGTCTTCGGAGAGGACTCATCTCTTGGATCGGTATACTTGAGATAAATTCCGCCTTCGCCGGAAAGGCTTAGCTCAGGACTGATCTTCACCTTTGTTCCACTGGAAATCCCTTGCTCGAAGCTTTCCTTGGAACTGCTCTCAATGATCTGGCCAGTGGAATCGCTCGTAAGGACCCCAGTTTCTACGGAAAACAGATCGTAATCGGATTGATTGTCTACGGTCACAGTAAAACTGCCAAATTGCTGAATCAGTTTCACAACATCCGGACCGACAGTAGCTGCAGTAATACTCAAGGCAATTATTAAAACCGCATCGAAGACGGCTATCGTTACAGAGATTCTGTTCCATTTCATCTGCTGTCCATCTCCTTTATTAGAAAGACGAACCGAGACGCAGAAATGTATCATCCCGCAAAATATTTAGCACGGCTGGCGCTTGAAGGGGGCGACACCCAGCTTTCCGCGAATCGGAGGTATTTGAAGGAATGCGCGGATTCGCATCATCAAGTTTGCGACTTGTTCACATTTGTGATTGTTAATTTTCCAACAACAAAAAAAGACGCCAAGGTGGGAGTCGGGACTGCATCCTGTCTCACAAACAGGTACAGCCCCTTCAGCCTCGGGTCTCTTTATAGTTGCATTATAAAATTTGATTGTCTTTAGATCATTTAGTCGCTAGGCAACTCCAACAGACTAATTTCAGCCTATTGTCCCGCCGTCCAGTTCCTCCCGCAGCCGCAGCATATCCTCCGGCCATGGATCGGCTATTTCCAGCCTCTCCTTGCTCCAGGGATGGCTGAAAGCCAGCACCTCACCGTGCAGAGCCTGACGGCTGCTGCCTGTCAAACCCCAGCGCGGCCCGCCATACAGCTCATCCCCGTACAGCGGATGACCCATATGGCTGAGGTGAACGCGGATCTGATGCGTGCGTCCGGTTTCCAGCTGCACCTTAAGCGAAGTGCCGCCTTGCAGCACCTCGCGTCCAAGGATTAACGTTACCGCGGATTGTCCGCCGGGCGAAACACGCCTGCGCGCCGCATGATGGCGGTCGCGGCCAATCGGGGCGTCGATCACCTTGAGCGCAGGCGGGACGACGCCCTCCACAATCGCGGCGTACCGCCGCGATATCACCTTCTCGCGCATGTCTTCATCGAGTACAAGCTGCGCATATTCATTCTTCGCATAGAGCACAGGACCCGTGGTATCCTTGTCCAACCGGTGTATATGCCGCACGGCGACGCCACCGCCGGAAGCGGCATAATGCGCTGCAACAACATGATCCAGCGTTGTATCTGACCCGCTGCCGTCCGGGTGAACCGCCATACCCGCAGGCTTATGGACAACAAGGCAAAAGTCGTCCTCATACAGCACTTCAAGCTCCTGCCACACCGGCTCAATGCCCGCTTCCCGATAAGGAAAAAGCGCCAGCCGCAGCCGGTCGCCCTTCCACTGGATGCCGCCTTCGCGGCGCAGCCGGGCATGGAGTTTCACCGGCATCCCGGCCGTCTCCAGCAGCCAGCGGTCTACTGCAGCCTGCGGATCAGCTGCTCCGGTAACGACCCGGCCGGGCATGGCTTCCAGCCATTCGCCGCGCCGGGTCCAGGCGCCGCCGCCCTGGACCGATACATTATCTGCTCCGGACATCACAGTGACTTCAGGGCGTTCAAGTGAGCTTCGATAGTATCATCGATATCCTGCTCGCTGTGTACAGCGGATACGAACATTCCTTCGAACTGCGATGGCGGAACACTGATGCCCTGATCCAGCATCTTGGCGAAGTAGCTGCGGAACATATCCAGGTTACTGGTTTTGGCCGTTTCGAAGTTGATTACCGGACCTTCGGTAAAAAACGGGCAGACCATGGAGCCCACACGGTTAATCGTCAGCGGAATGCCGGTCTCGGCGCTATTCCGCTTAAGACCTGCTTCCAGACGTGCGCCGAGTGTCTCCAGGCGGTCGTACACCTCTGGCGTCAGCAGCTTCAGCGTGCTGAGACCGGAAGCCATCGCCAGCGGATTGCCGCTGAGCGTACCCGCCTGGTAGATCGGGCCGGATGGAGCGATCTGTTCCATAATCTCTCTTTTGCCGCCATAAGCGCCTACCGGGAGACCGCCGCCGATTACTTTGCCGAAGCAGGTCAGATCCGGTTCAATGCCGAACAGTCCCTGAGCACAGCTGCGGTTCACGCGGAAGCCCGTCATGACCTCATCAAAAATCAGCAGTGCTCCGTAACCCGTCGTCACCTTGCGCAAGCCTTCAAGGAAGCCCGGAAGCGGCGGCACAACGCCCATATTCCCGGCAATCGGTTCTACAATAATCGCGGCAATCTCACTGCCATAGCGTTCAAAAGCGATTTTGACCCCTTCCAGGTCATTGTACGGCACAGTGATCGTGTTGACCGCTACGCCTTCAGGCACGCCAGGGCTATCCGGCAAACCAAGTGTGGCTACGCCGGAGCCGGCTTTGATCAGCAGGCTGTCCGCATGACCGTGGTACGAGCCCTCAAACTTGAGGATTTTGCTGCGTCCGGTAGTTCCCCGGGCCAATCGGATCGCACTCATAGTAGCTTCCGTACCGGAGTTGACCATCCGCACGATATCCACCGAAGGGACACGTTCCACCACTGTTTTGGCCATTTCCGTCTCCAGCAGCGTAGGCGCGCCAAAGCTTGTCCCTTTTACCGCCGTCTCCTGCAATGCCTTTACGACCTCTGGGTGAGCATGCCCCATAATGAGCGGTCCCCACGAGCAGACGTAGTCGATGAAGCTGTTGCCGTCGATATCGTAAATGCGCGAACCCGCGCCATGATCCACATAAACCGGTGTCAATCCTACGGATTTGAACGCCCGCACCGGGCTGTTCACCCCGCCGGGAATATACTGCTTCGCTTCTTCAAAAGCTGCACGGGAAGCTTCTTCCCGGCGCGCCAATGGCACATTACCCATGGTTCCTCACTCCTGTTCGATTCTTGATTAGCTTAGCCCTGTAGCCAGCGTGCCGCATCCTTGGCAAAATAGGTAATGATAATATCCGCTCCTGCACGCTTCATGCCGGTCAACATTTCCAGTACTACCGCCTGCTCGTCGATCCAGCCCTGCAGCGCCGCCGCTTTGACCATGGAGTATTCTCCGCTCACATTGTAGGCAACCAGCGGCAGATCGAACTGGTCGCGGATGGTCCGGATGACATCTAGATAAGCCAGCGCCGGTTTCACCATCAGCATATCCGCACCTTCCAGCACATCCGAATCCGCTTCGCGGATCGCTTCCCGCAGATTGGCCGGGTCCATCTGGTAGGTTTTGCGGTTGCCGAACTGCGGAGCAGAGTCAGCGGCTTCACGGAACGGGCCGTAGAAGGCCGAAGCATATTTTACCGAATAGGACATAATCGGCACATGCTCGAAGCCATTCTCATCCAGTCCGGTGCGGATCGCCTGCACGAAACCATCCATCATGTTGGAAGGTGCGATAATGTCCGCCCCGGCCTTGGCCTGCGATACTGCTGTACGGGTCAGCAGCTCAAGCGAAGCATCGTTGATGACATCGCCGTGTACGACACCATCTACTGTATGGGTATGAACCATCCCGCAGTGGCCGTGATCGGTGAATTCACAAAGGCAGGTATCGGCAACGACCAGCAGCTCAGGATACCACTGCTTGATCAGCCGCGTAGCTTCCTGCACGATGCCGTCATCTGCAAAACCAGATGAACCGATCGCATCCTTGGTCTCAGGAATGCCAAACAGCAGCACAGCAGGAATGCCCAGTGCAGCAATCTCATCCACTTCGGCCTTCAGCATGTCGAGCGAGAAATGATACACACCCGGCATGGAGCCGATCTCATTCTTCACACCTGTTCCATAGGTAACAAAAATCGGCTGGATGAAATCCAGCGTATTTAATATCGTCTCACGCACCATTCCGCGAATTCCGGCTGTCCCGCGCAGACGGCGGTGCCGTGTAATTGGAAAACTCATTGGACATCCTCCTGTATAGTAGATATATAAACACATACGTTAAGTGATCTATTGAACAATAGCCCTGCTGTGAACTGAATGAGACCCGGGAAGGGGCATTCATACGGTCACAGACGAACTCGGTCGGACTGAGGTGAACTCAGAGTAACTCAGATAAATACAGGCAAACAAAGGGTAAACCAAGCAAACTAAGCAAACTAAGCTAACCCAGCTAACCAAGCAAACTCAGAAGCTAACTAAGCTAACCAAGCAACTAAGCAACTAAGCAACTAAGCAACTAAGCAACCCAGCAAACTCAGACAAACTCAGACAGATTGCGCTAACTGCATTCTCTGCAACTAATTTCACAATATGCCCGCTGTTTTGCCGCCTAACTGTACTTCATACAACTAAAATCACCGAAATAGCGAATTTCCGCTTAAATGGGCAAATTTAGCTGTACAGAATACAACTAACCATCCTTATGAGGGATTTAAGTCTATTTTAGCTGTACAAAGTGCAGCTAAGTTAGATTTCCCTACTCGTCCGTCAGCCATTAAATGATTATCGCAGCCGCGTTCCTTCATTCCAGCGGCACAACTCCTGTACCAATCCCTCGATCGTCGCCTCGTCAGGGAGCAATCCCGGGGTCAGACCGGCTTCTACGGCGGTCTTTTCGGTCACGGGGCCGATGCAGGCAATCTTCACGCCCGCCAGCAGCGGAAGCGGATCTTCAAGCCCCATCCGCTTCAGGATGCTGATGAAGTTGCGCACTGTCGAAGAGCTGGTGAAGGTAACCGCGTGAATCCGCTTCTCCTCCAGCAGCTTAAGCAGCTCGATGTCATCCTCGCCGGTGACCACCGTCTCGTAGGTGTCCACTTCGGTCACTTCCAGCCCCAGCTCCCTCAGCTTGTCCGGCAGCCACTCGCGCGCGAGGTCGCCGCGTGGCAGCAGCACCTTCTGCCCAGGCAGCAGCCTGGAGCCGAAGGCTTCGATCAGCCCCTCTGCCTGGAAGACTCCAGGCAGCTCCTCGGCCACCAGCCCGCGCTGGGCCAGCGCCGCGGCTGTGGCCGGTCCCACCGCGCCGATGCGCGCGCGGTGCAGGCCCCGGATGTCCACCTTGAGCTCCGCCAGGTGACGCCAAAAAAACTCCACGCCGTTCGCGCTCGTGAAGAAGACCCAGTCGTATGCGGATAACGCGCCGAGCGCATCTGCAATCTTGGCCTTCTTCTCTGCGCCTTCCGGCATGACCGTCTCAATGACCGGGAACTCGTACGGCTCGCCGCCCAGTTCCTCGATCCGGTCCACCAGCTCGCTGGCCTGGCTGCGGGCCCGTGTAACCACAATGCGCTTGCCGAACAGCGGCAGCGCTTCTACCCACATCAGCTGCTGGCGCTGCAGCACCACGTCGCCGACGACGATGACGGCAGGCGGCTGGAAATCCGCCGCCTTTACCTTCGCCTCAATGTCGGTGAGTGTCCCGATCAGTGTCTCCTGATCCGCGCGTGTACCCCAGCGGACAAGCGCGACCGGCGTTTCCGGCGACCGCCCGTGTTTGATCAGCTGGGCGCTGATATAACCGATTTTGGCAACGCCCATCAGAAACACCAGTGTTCCAGTAGCATTCGTCACCTTATCCCAATGAATGGAATGATCCAGCTTATCTGGACTTTCATGTCCGGTAATAATCGAGAGCGAGGAAGCATAATCCCGGTGAGTCACCGGAATGCCGGCATATGCCGGCACGCTGATCGCCGAGGTAATGCCCGGCACGATCTCATAATAAATGCCATGTCTGCGCAGCAGCTCCGCTTCTTCACCCACACGGCCAAAAATCGTCGGGTCTCCGCCCTTCAGCCGTACGACCGTCTTTCCCTCAAGCGCCAAATCGACGAGCAGCTGATTGATTTCCTCCTGCTTCATTGTATGGCGGTCAGGCAGCTTGCCTACGTATATTTTTTCTCCGCCGGACTTCATATGTTTCAGCAACCTCGGGCTGGCCAGCCGGTCGTATACCAGCACATCCGCCTTCTGGATGCACTCCAGGCCTTTCACCGTAATCAGCTTGGCGTCCCCTGGACCTGCACCTACAAGATAGACTTTCCCCTTCATCTCCATCATCCCCTTACATCCGCCAAAATCTTCTCCGCTCCCCGGGCAATAAGCTTCCTGGCGACCTCTTCGCCAAGCTGAACCGGATCTTCCCCGGTGCAGGTTTCCTTCAGGATCACTGAGCCATCCGGCGTTCCCACCATGCCGGTCAATGTGATGACCCGGCAGGTAGAATCCGGTGCAGCAGATCCCGCTAATGCATTAGCTTCAGTTCCATTGTCTTCTGCTCCCAGTACCGCAAAAGCGCCAATCGGCACCTGGCAGCCGCCGTTCAGTGCGCCAAGAAACGTCCGTTCCGCCGCCACTGTAAGGGCCGTATGCTCATCATTATAAAGTGCCAGCAGCTTCCGCAGCTCGGCATCATCCTCCCGGCATTCGATGCCGAGTGCTCCCTGCCCTACAGCAGGCAGGCAGACCTCCGGCGGCAGATATGCGGTTACCCGGTCCTCCCAGCCCATACGCGAGAGGCCCGCAGCCGCCAGCAGGATCGCGTCGAATTCGCCGCTCTCCAGCTTCTTCAGCCGTGAGTCAATGTTGCCGCGCACCGGCTGGATGTCCAGATCAGGCCGCAGTGCGGCAAGCTGGCTGGAACGGCGCAGGCTGCTGGTACCGACACACGCACCCTGCGGCAGCTCATCCAGACTAGCTGCTCCGGTGGCGATTAGGCAGTCGCGCGGATCAACCCGTCGCGGCACTGCACCGTTAATCAGCCCTTCCGGCAGTTCAGAGGGCATATCCTTCATACTATGTACAGCCATATCGATCTCTTTGGCCAGCATGGCCTGCTCAATTTCCTTTACGAACAACCCTTTGCCGCCTACTTTGGACAAGGTGACGTCCAGAATCCGGTCGCCTTTGGTGACAATCCGGTGCACTTCAAAGGTGAAGCCGAAGCCGTGCTGCTCACTCAGACGCTCCAAATCGGCGATGACATGCCCCGTCTGTGTCAGCGCGAGCGCACTTTGTCTGCTGCCTACAATAATCTTGCGCATATTTACATTCCTCCCGGTAACCTGCATGTGCCTTGCTGCTCTCACAATCATACTACTCTTATACAATCAGCGGCATGCCTGCCGTTCCTTCACGTTTTCGCATTTGCCCCAAGATCAGCGGAATCTACCCGTGAGCCGCTCTTTACAACTGCATCTGCAAGGCTTGGTTCAGCCACATTCCGGTCATTTACCCGGCGTTTCCCCGGATTCGGCCACCAATGGATACTCCCGCAACATTCTGGCAAGTTTTTCACTTCTACCAGCAACTCGTGCCTTCTTCAGCAGTCAGCCCAACGTTCGCGGATCTTCAACATACCTACGCCTCACGGTTAGCGGCAATCCAGACCTGAACCGTCTCCGGGCTCCACTCTTTAAAAGTACCCTGTCTGATCTCATCCAACACGTCCAGATGGGCCAGCTTGCGCAGAAGCCGGGCACGGACCGCCGCTGAAGGCTCCTGCCGCTTGATCTCTACCCGCAGCGCATGCAAAAAATCCAGGTACGGCTCGTATTCCTCGCCCAGCATCTCCGCAACCTGCTCCGTAATCTTCGCAGCCACACCAGGACCAGCGCCCGAGGTCGATACGGCCACCGTCAGACGCCCCCGGCGAAACACGCCGGGAGTAATGAAATTCCCCGACTCGGCATGGCTGGCCACATTCACCGGAAGGCCCAAAGCCTTGGCCTCGCGTGCGGCTGCTTCATTAACCGCCAGATCACTGCTGGCGGCATAGACCAGGAAGGCCCCCTCAAGATCCCCGGGAGCATAAGGGCGGCTAATCCAGATTAGCATGCCCTTCTCTGCAAATTCGCTAAGCCTCTCCGTTAGCGAGGGGCTTACAACTGTCACCGCCGCTCCCGCTTCCAGCAGCGGACCTACTTTGCGCTCGGCAACGGCCCCGCCGCCGATCACCACTACCCGTTGATCCTGCAAATCCAGCATGACCGGAAAATAATTCATCATGTTCATCACTTCCCGCCCCAGCCGTGGAAATCAGACCATGAATTCAGCAGAAAATTCAGGATAATGAAGCCATATCCCGAAATCGCCCAGCGGGCCATAACCGTCCCGCTTCTTCGGCCGGACCGCTTCAGCAAGATATAGGTTAAGTAAATCCCAAGCCCGACAAGTGTAGTCAGCACCTTGGGATCCTGGAACAGCGGGGTCCGCCCCTCTGCGATAATGGACATGCCCGCCAATACAAGCGATACGCTCAGCAGGGGAACCCCGGCAAGGATTGATGTATACGAATATTTGTCCATCGTTTCCAGACTAGGCAGACGCCGGACGCGGTCATCCCATTTCTTGCTCTTCAGCTTACTGTGCAGGAACAGATACATTATCGCAAATACCGCACCCAGTGTCAGTGCGCCAAAGCTCAAATTAGCTAAAATAATGTGCATTGCCAGCCATCCGTGCACCGCACTCCAGCTCTCCAGGCCATGATCCGCAGCCGTCAGCCATACCCGGTTCAGCAGGAACACACTGAAGCCCGCTCCGCTGAGCAGCAGGATGGTGAATTCACCTCCGCGCGTGTACGCCACCGCAAGTGAAGTCAGCACGATACTGAATGAGAACCAGAACAGGAAATCATAAGGGGTGAAAATAGGCAGTCCTCCCTCCTGGGAGAAACGGATCGCAAGCCCGGCAGACTGCAACAGTCCCACAACGACAAGAAGCCCCGTGCCTAGCCGCTTCCCGCCCGGATTACGCCGAAGGCAATCCGAGAAAATAAACAGCAGGCTCAGGGCATATAGCAGCAGAGCGGTATCATATATTCCGTTCAGCAGTTGCATGTTCTTCACCCGCCCAGCAGGCCTGCCGGAGCAAACACCGTCTTAGGCACGTTGAAGTCGATGCTTGAAGAACGTTCTTTGTCAGTCCGCTCAACCGGTGCAGGGCTGCCGCCGTCCGGATCGGTTCCCAGCTGCTCCTGAAGGGCAAAGATTTGCGTGAAATAATCAAGTGCCTCACTACCCTGCTTGCCGCCGGACAGTTCCTTAATCACATTGATCGGATCATGCATCATCTGGTTCACAATACTTTTCGTCAGGCGGCGGATCACCTTGCGCTGGTGCTCGTCCAGCTCGGGCAGCTTGTTGAACAGACTATCCATAGTTTCTTCATAAATCCCGTTCGATTTGTCCTGAAGCGCGCGGATGACCGGTCTGACGCCAAGCGTCTTCAGCCAGACCTGGAATTCCTCCATCTCTTCTGCGATCATGACCTCGATCTTGGCCGCTTCACTGCGGCGCATCTCCAGATTGCTCTCGACGATGCCTTCCAGATCATCAATGTCATACAGGAACACATCCGGCACACTTGCCGCCGCCGGATCAATATCACGCGGAACGGCAATATCAATCATGAACAGCGGCCGTGAAGGACGGCGCTTCATGCCGGCAGCCACCTGATCCGCTGTCAGCACAAAACCGTCAGCGCCAGTAGAGCTGATGACAATATCGACTTCATCGAGATGCTTCAAAGCCTCGTCAATCGTGCTCGGCTTGCCCGAGAACTTCTCAGCCAGCTCTATCGCCCGCGACAACGTGCGGTTGGCAACAATAACCTCTGCCGCACCGCTGCTGTACAGATGCTTCACCGTAAGCTCGCTCATTTTGCCGGCGCCGAGAATCAGCACTCTTTTGCCGGTGAACATGCCGAAAATACGCTTGCCCAGCTCCACCGCCGCATAGCTGACCGAAACCGCGCTTTCGCCGATCGAAGTTTCACTATGCGCCCGCTTGCCAAGCGTCACAGCCTGCTTGAACAGCTGGTTGAACCATGTACCGGTCACGCCTTCTGCTTGGGCAGTCAAAAAAGAATTGCGCACCTGTCCCAGGATCTGCGTCTCACCAATCACCATGGAATCTAAACCGCAGGTCACACGGAACAAATGGGCAATAGCCTGCTCATCTTCATATATATACATATGCTGTGCAAATTGTTCACTCTTTACATTGAACCACTGCTCCATAAAGCTGCGGATGAAGTATCCGCACATATGAAGGCGGTCCACGACCACATAAATTTCCGTCCGGTTACAGGTGGCGACGACAACCCCCTCCAGAACGCTCTTGGTCTGCATCAGTTCATGGAGCGCCGCAGGCAGATCCTTCTCCGCAAAAGCGAACTGCTCTCTCACCTCTACGGGAGCCGTACGGTAATTCAGGCCAACGACGACAATATGCATCGCTTGTTCACCATCCTAGTCTCTAATCAGTGGTGTAGGCACTATCACTGTTTATCCATATTTAAAGGTATGTCATACACAACATCCGAAATCGCTGTGTTAAGTATATCACAAGGAAATAGGGCTTTTTACAAAACCTTTGAACTATTTATGACATCCAGATAATAATTATTATAAATAAAACCCCGGAGAAGTGCTATCGTTTATGATGGGTTTTTTTCAGAATAATTATAATGTTTTTTTATAGCAAAAAGGAGCAGCGCTTAACCTGCTCCTTTAACAACAATCTCTGAGATATTCCATATTCCGCATCAGACTTGCGGAATGACTGTGACAGCTTCTCCGCCGCGAACTCACCCTAATAATCCTTGATCATCCGGCAAGAGCCGCGTTTGAGCAATACCGCATCGTAGACAATATGCTGGTTGTTTGACTGCCCCGAGATGAGGTCAAAGAGAACGCCCACACTTGATAATGCCATTTCCGTGCCCGGTTGGCTGATTGTATCCAGAGAGGGATGATAATACTCAGCCATCTCAATACCATCAAAGCCAAGGATCGAGATGTCGCCCGGAATAGACAATCCGGCGGTAAGCACAGCTTTGGCCGCACCAATCGCAATGGTGTCGGAGGCTGCAAAAATAGCCGTAACTCCCTTATTCTTGTTGAACAGTCTACGCGCGGCATTAAATCCGGAGCTGGGACTGTATTCACAATCCTCGACCATTTGAGCATCGTAAGGCAGATTATGCTCTTCCAGTGCTTTTTTGTAGCCCAAGTGCCGGCGGTTGCCTGTGGTTTCGTCCAATAAAGGGGACTTAGCCAGAAACCCGATATTCGTATGCCCGAGTGAGATTAAGTAATTGGTCGCCTTATAGGCTTCCTTCAATTCATCAATGATCACACTGGAAAATACGGAGGGGTCCACCTTCTGGGTTGAGGTAATCGTCGTCAGCACAAAAGGAATCGTCAGCTGTTTGAACTTTTCTTCGGAATGATTATACGTTCCGCCCATAAAGATAATCCCGCAGAGATTCTTTTCCTTCACCAGCTGAATGGCCGCTTTGATTTCATCCGTTCCATCCTCCACCTGTTGAATGAGAAACGGGTAACCCCGCAAATTAACCTGCCGTTCAATTTCTTTGATCATATTGGAAAAGAAAGGATTGGTAATCCCCTTGACCATAAGTGCAATGTTCTTGGATTCCGTGGTTTTCAAATTCCGCGCGTTGGAATTGGGAACATAATTATATTCCCTGACCACACTCAGAACCTTCTCTCTTGTCGCCTTGCTCACCAGCCCTTTGTTGTTGATTACCCGCGAGACTGTTGAGATGCCGACACCGGAAATCCGCGCGATATCCTTAATATTTACGTCCACTGTACTCCCCCATCTATGGGTAAAGGAGCTATAAGTAATTATAGCTCCCTTACGCCTTATAGCATTCCTTTAGTTGACAGGAACAAATTCTGCTAATTGTTTCTGTACTTCGGCAATGACCTTGTCAATTCCTGCTTTTTTCAACTGTTCGCGGTATTCTGCAACTGCTTTTTTAGGTTCCTGGCTAGTTTTGCCAAGCATCAGCTGGATACCAAGCTGTGAATTCACGTTGGAGATTGAAGCGATTTCTGTAGTCACATTCGACGGATCGAAGCTGAATCCGTTGTACGGATCATCGATCGCCACTTTATCCCATTCAGCGAACAAGGAGTTGCGGATAGGGTTTTCGGTATCACTCGGAACAACGAACTTGTCATTTCTGAGTGACCAGGCCGAGAAGCCGCCAGCATCCGTTTTTTCATTGTAGCCTGGAGGGAATTTCTTGATGCCGTCTTCAATGACATATTGCTTGCCTTCAATCCCGTATTGAATAAGGTTGTAATAGCTCTCATCGGTCATAAACTTCTCAATCACCATCAGTGCGCGTTCCGGATTAGCCGAATTTGTGCTGATTACGGTCGAGTTGTCCACGCCCATCTTACGTTTGATTTTCTTGTTGGCTTCAGCGAAAGTGAAGAAGTAAGGATCTGATTCAGGTTGTGCCTTGATATCCGCTCCATACTGGCCGATCCAGTCTTGGGCATGAGTCAAATAACCTGCAGAGTTTCCCGCTCTAAAGTTCTCTTTCCCGCCCATGGTTGCGGACAGCACATCTTTACCCCAATATCCTTTATCCGCCCATTCACGCATTTTCACAGCCCAGTCTTCAAATTCCTGGGTGTAGGCCGGATGGAAGACGGTTTTGAAGTCCTCCGGACTCTTGGTTACCAGATTCAGTTCATTTAGAGAAATACCAGGGGCGTTAAGCCACATATCCGTGGTATCGACCAGCATTCTGAACATATTCTGCGCATCTTCAGCCTTGCCGTTGATCGGCGTGAAGGATTCGTTAGCAACAACATTATCCATATACTTCACCATATCATCTATTGAGCTGATTTTTTCCATTCCGTATTTCTTCAGCAGATCAGAACGATAAGCAAAACCGGTAGGTGTGTATTCACTGTAAAGACTCGGAACTCCATAAATTTTGCCTTTGTACTTCGTATTCTCCCAGACAGTTGCAGGAATTTCCGCCTTCAGCTTGGGAGCAACCTTGTCCAGCATCTCCGTGATGTCCACGAGTGCGCCTTCACTGGCTAATGTAAAATAGGAAACTGGTGCTCCGGGAGAGGCGTGGGACATATCAAAATTTTCACCGGAAGCAAATAATAACGGGTACTTGGTAGCCGTATCCGGCCAGTCAATGTACTTCACTTCAATGCTTGCATTCAGATCTGCCTTGAGCTTCTTGTTGATCTCGCCAAGGATCGCCTTGTTGTTAACCCCTTCACTGCCCCACAGGTAGTACGTCAGCTTGGCTTCCTTGGAAGTGTCCACTCCACCCGTATTTGCAGTAGTTTCCGACTTTCCGGAATCCGTTGGAGAAGTGCTTGACTCATTGTTGTTGTTCTTGGACGTGCAGGCTGTCAATACCCCGGCAAGCATGAGGACTGCCATTAAAGAAGACGCGATTTTTTTACCTTTCATCAGGTAAGCCTCCCTTTTCTTGTCTGTTTATGAATTCTTCATTTATAATAAACGCCTCTCTTAAGAGAACACGTCCATTAACCCTTTACTGCCCCGACGGTAAGCCCTGTTACAAAATAACGCTGCACAAACGGATAGAGGAGAATAATTGGCCCTGTGGCCAGAACAGCTGTAGCCATCTTGATAGATTGCGTAGGAAGATCGGCTGAATTAATCACTGCCCCCGAGTTGATCATAGTCCCAAGGTTGGTCTGATTAACCATTCGCTGCAAAAAGTATTGCAACGGATATTTAGTCGGGCTATCCATATACAACATCCCGTTGTACCACTCATTCCAAAAGCCCAGCGCCGAGAACAGTCCAATGGTGGCCAAGGATGGAACCGCCAAGGGAATAAAAATCCGCCAGTAGATGCGGAAATCGCCGGCACCGTCAATGGTAGCGGATTCATATAAGGAATCCGGAATCGCCTTCATGAAATTGCGCATCAGGAAGATCGACCAGGCGCCGACCACAGCCGGCAGGATCATGGCGAACAAGTTATCCTTCATATGAAGATGCTTGACCATCAGGATATACGTTGGAATCAAGCCGCCGCTGAAGAGCGTCGTAAAGTAAATCAGGAAGGAGAAGAAATTGCGGTACTTGAAATCCTTGCGGTTGAGCACAAAGCCGGCCATCGACATCATAAACAGTCCAAGCACCGTACCCACTACAGTGATAAAAATAGTTACCTGATAAGCATTGATGAGATTTGTAGAGTTGTTAAGCAGCAACTCATAAGACTTGAAGGAAAATTCTTTGGGCAGCAGCTTGTAGCCTTCG
This sequence comes from Paenibacillus sp. FSL H3-0321, assembly GCF_038002865.1. NCBI lineage: Bacteria > Bacillati > Bacillota > Bacilli > Caryophanales > Paenibacillaceae > Paenibacillus > Paenibacillus sp. FSL H3-0321. Next base: position 2,616,088 of record NZ_JBBODH010000001.1, read on the forward strand.
CGGACAATTTCCTGCTCGTTCATAAATGAGGAAGTGATCATCAGCGCAAAAGGAAATAAACAAATCAGCGCAAAGATTGTGATGCACAAATAGCTGATGGCTTTAATGAAGATACTGCCGACATCTTGTTTGACTGCTTTCTTTTCCATTATCATCACCCCTGTTTCTTTCTGAATCTTAGAATAATGCGCTGTCAGGCTCGACCTTGCGCACAATAAAGTTCACCACAAGCACCAGAATCAGCCCGAACAAGGATTGGTAGAAGCCAACAGCGGCTCCCATGGAGAAGTTGAATTGCCCCACCAATGAACGGAAGACATACGTATCAATGATATCCGTCTGCGGATACAGCACGGAATTCGTCCCGATCAGATTATAGAACAGGTCAAAGGAGCCTTTGAGAATCCCGCCCATTCCGAACAGCAGAAGCAGAATAAAGGTTGGCTTCAGAATCGGCAAGGTCATGTAGCGGATCCGTTGCCAGGTAGTAGCGCCGTCCATATAAGCAGCTTCATACAAATCATGGTTGATCCCAGTTATGGCTGCCAGATAGATAATCATGCCGTATCCGGTGCTGGCCCAGATTTTGAAGGCGACGATAATGTATTTCCAAATGCCTGCATCGGAGTAGAACTCGTGGCGGTCCAGCCCGGCGCCGGCCAACATCGTATTGATAAAACCGGAGTTAAAATTGAATAGGTTGTAGGCAAATACCCCCACGATAACCATTGAAATAAAGTTCGGGAGGAGAATCACCGACTGGGAGATCTTCTTGAACCATTTCCCCGTTATCTCCGACAGCATAATGGCAAACACAATTTGAATGATATTCCCCAAGACAAGGAAAGCCACATTGTACAGCAGGGTATTTTTGGTGATATTCCAGAGATCACCATTTTGAACCAGGAATTCGAAGTTCTTCAGGCCGATAAAATGGCTTCCGAAGATCCCCTTGTTAAGTTTGTAATCCACAAATGCGACATAAGCTCCAGGCATTACCGCATAGTGGAAGATCAGGAAATACAGAAGCACGGGCAGCAGCATAAGGAAAAGAACTTTGTTCTTCATCAATTCCCGGCCGATATTTCCACCAGTTCGCATAATTCTTGCCAATAGGCCCACCTCCAATTTGAACGATGCATTCACACCAATGGAATAAATTCAGACGCCTCTCAATCACGATAAAAGGTTTGCTGAAAGGTATAGAAACGTTTCCATCATTTTTTTGGAACTCCCCTTGCGAAGAGCATACTCTTAAAATGTATGCGCTGTCAATTGAATTTTTTTTCGAATTTCAAGTACATTAATTATATATACGGTCCTAAATGTTTCGAAACAATAATTATTTCAAAGATGATTGACATTTTTTAGCCACGAGACTAATATCGAGGTATACCTAACATGGAAACGTTTCTATTATCTTTTTTGGTGAAAATGCATGCCCTTGATGACATTTGATTTGAACTCCCCTATCCGTTCAATTTCATGTCCTATCCATGTAGTGGAAAGCGAGGGTTCTTATGATTTTCAGACCACAATCCAACATGATTACCTTTACAGTCGATGAATCCAAGTACACGTTCTTGCCAACAGGCGACATCTTCGAATTCTCCAATGGGCCATTCCTCATCAATCAGTTCCAGGGCAATTCTATGGATGGTTCGGCCAATAATATTTATCTTCGCGTGCATACAGCACAAGGCATTGAAAGCTATCCCTTGCTGGGAATCCGCTCCCGCTCCAAACTATTGTACAATCACGAAAGACTTATTTACCAAGGCCGGATAGAGGCTATTGATTACCGTGTTACATTCTCTCCTGCCGCTGATGGCATCTGGTTCTGGCATATCCAGCTCTCCGGAAACGGGGAAACGGTTGATGTCATTTATGGACAGGATCTCGGTGTCGCTGAAAAAGGCGGCGTGCTGTCCAATGAGCTGTATATGAGCCAGTACCTGGATCACAGCATTTGGGAGGGGCCTAACGGTTACGCCGCATGCTCGCGCCAAAACCAGCCTCAGGGCACAGCTTTCCCCTATCTGCAGCAAGGTGTGCTTCAAACCAAAGCCGTCGGCTATTCAACGGATGGCACGCAGTTTTTCGGCTTGTCTTATAAAGCCCTGGATGTTCCTCAAGTACTGGAAAGCGGACTTCCGAACCAAAATGTTCAATATGAGCTGGCCTATACCGGTCTGCAAACAGAGCAAATGAAGCTGGCTGGAACCGTTGATTTTGCCTTCTACGGCCTGTTCCGCCAGACTCATCCCGCCGCAGTAACGTCTCTTGAGTTTGGGTCCCGGCTGCAGGAAGCTTATGCCTCCATAGACTGGAACCTGAGCGACGCTGTACAAGAGGGAGAAACAGTCACGCTCAGTACTGAAATCGGGGGTCCTTATGTCTCTCCGCAGTGGTCACAAGCCGAGATTGATGCCGCTTTCCCTGAGCGGAAGCTCGAAGAATACGAGGATGGTAAACTGTTGTCCTTCTTTACTAATGACCACGTCCATGTCGTGCTGCAGCCCAAGGAACTGCTCGTTGAACGCCCGCACGGACATATCATTACCACCCTGATGGATGACACACAGGTCAACAACAAGCTGATTACGTCCACCAATTATATGTACGGTATTTTCAACGGTCAGACGGTGGCGGGTAATACTTCTTTCCATAAGCTTCTCTCCACGCCGCGCGGCCTGCTCAATATTCTCAAGAACACAGGACAGCGCATTTATATCCGCCAGGATGGCGTCTACCGGATTCTTACGCTGCCAGCCGCTTATGAGATGGGTGTAAATTTTGCCAAATGGCATTACAAGCTGGAGGATGATACGTTAACGATCACCACCTTTGCTGCCGCCAATCAACCGGATATTGTGCTTCAGGTACAATCAAAGCTCGGAAAATCCTACGATTACCTGATTACCAACCAGCTGGTTATAGGCGAGCATGAATTCCAGCATCCGGTGAGAGTCAGCGCTGCAGACGGAATTATCCGCGTTCAATCAGATGAGGACGCTTGGCGGAACCATCCTTATCCCGGCCTGCATTATGACATTCAATTACCTGATACCGCTTTCAATTTCAGTGACGACCGGATATTCTTTGAAGACGGCAAGCCGCGCAACGGTACGCTGCTTACCCTTTCCGTAGAGCAGTCCTCAAGCTTCCAGCTAGTCATGCAAGGAAGGCTGGAGGACAAGGAAAGTTTACCGCTGGCTCCTTACAGCTTTGAAGCTGAAGTAACATTGTACAGAGAATTCTACGAAGCGTTCAGTTCCCGTTTCTGCTTACAGATCGAGGGTGCCGAACAGGTGCAGATTGATAAATTGAACGAAACCGCATGGTGGTATACGCATAATGCAATGGTCCATTTTATTGTGCCGCACGGACTTGAACAGCCAGGCGGAGCCGCATGGGGCACGCGGGATGTATGTCAGGGGCCGATGGAATATTTCCTGATGACCCAGCATTATGAATTGGCCAGAAATGTTCTTTTGGAGATTTTTGCCCACCAGCTGTGGGAGAGCCGGGAGTGGCCGCAATGGTTTATGTTCGACCAGCACCCTGTCCAATCCCCTGAATGGCATGGCGATGTCGTGCTTTGGCCGCTTAAATGCATTGCCGACTATGTAATGGCTACCGGGGACAGCTCTATTTTCCAAGAAGAGGTAGTCTATCACTATCTGGCAGATGCCCTGCCTACCCGGGAGTCGGAATCCGTGCTGGAGCATGTCAAGGCAGCCGTGGACACCATCTGCAAGCGCTTCCTGCCTGGAACAGCCCTTATCTCCTATGCCGGCGGTGACTGGGATGATACCCTGCAGCCTGCCGATGAAGCGCTGAAGACCAAGCTGGTCAGCGCCTGGACCGTTGCTTTGGCATTCCAGGTCATCCGGAATCTGTCGCAGGTCACTGCATTCGACCCTGAGTTCTCAAGGTCGCTTGCTGAAATGGCAGAACGGATGAAGGTCTCTTTCCAGACGTTGCTCATTAAAGATGAGGTTATTGCCGGCTTCGCTTACTTCAAAGATGCCGAAACCATCGAATACATGCTGCATCCGCTGGACCAAAATACCGGAATACAGTATCGCCTGCTGCCGATGACACGCAGCATCATTGCCGAACTGGTGGACCCTGCACAAGCGGATATGAATCTGCGCCTGATTGATGAGCATCTCAAATGTCCGGATGGCGTACGCCTGATGGACCGCCCTGCCCGCTATGAAGGCGGCGTAAGCACCATTTTCCGGCGTGCCGAGCAGGCCGCCAATGTCGGCCGTGAAATCAGCCTGCAATACGTGCATGCCCATATTCGTTATCTTGAGGCGGCAGCTAAACTCGGAGATGCCGAGCGTGCCTGGGAAGGGCTGTTCCAAATCAATCCGATCAATATCCGTGAGAGCGTGCCCAATGCGAAAATCCGCCAGAGCAATATGTATTTCAGCAGCTCGGACGGAGATTTCCCGGACCGCTACAGCTATCACAAGAATTTCGATCAGCTGCGCACCGGCAGCGTCCAAGTGAAAGGCGGCTGGCGGCTATATTCCAGCGGACCCGGCATTTACCTGAATCAGCTCATCTCGGGCATTCTGGGAATCCGCTTCACGGCAGACAGCCTGATTATTGATCCGGTTCTTCCGGCCAGCCTGGACGGTCTGCGCTTCACTTATCAATGCTTCGGCCGCACCTTACAATTTGTTTATCATATCGGATCGGGTTCCACCAGCACACCGGAACTGCGTTCGGAGGGCAATGCCGTTGCCGGCCAAATCCTGCCCAATCCGTATCGCCCGGGTGCGCTTAGCATTCCTGCAAGCACTGTGCTTGCGCTGCCTGACGAAGAACTGCATATCTATTTATCCCAATAACTTTCAATGCGCTCGATGAAGAAGGAGTCTGCCATGACTAAACCGTTTATCCAAGAGCTTGTGAATGAAATGACACTGGACGAAAAACTGGCCCAATTAACCCAACTTGGTCCTTACTATTGGGGCCTGGACGATACCGTTGATTTGACAGGTCCGTTCAAGGAGCTCAAAATTAAGCCACATGCCATTGAGAATATCGGAAGCGTTCTGAACGGTGTTGGAGCCCGGAATGCCATCGAAATGCAGACCCGCCATATGCAAAAAAGCCGCCAGAAGATTCCGCTGCTCTTTATGGCGGATGTCATCCACGGCTACCGGACCATTCTGCCCATTCCTCTGGCGCTGGGCTGCAGCTTCGATCTGGAAGCCTGTGAACGCTTTGCCGAGCTCGCTGCCAAAGAAAGCGCGGCTGCCGGGATTCATGTCACTTTCTCGCCGATGACCGATCTCGTCCGCGATCCCCGCTGGGGCCGTGTCATGGAAACATCCGGTGAGGACCCTTATCTGAATGCCCGCGTCACCGAAAGCATGGTGCGCGGCTATCAGGGCAAAGACCTGAAGGAAAAAGGACGCATAGCCGCCTGTGTCAAGCATTTCGCCGGCTATGGTGCGCCTGAAGGCGGCCGGGAATACAATACGGTCGATATGTCCTCCGGTGTATTGCGTGAATTCTATCTGCCTGCTTACAAAGCAGCGGTCGATGCCGGTGTAGCTATGGTAATGGCCGCATTCAATACGGTAGACCGTATTCCGGCAACCGGAAATGAACAGCTTCTGCGCGGGATTCTGCGGGAAGAATGGGGATTCAATGGTGTTACCATCGCTGACTTCAATTCCGTCAATGAGCTGATCCCCCACGGCGCTGCAGTGGATGGCCGCGAAGCCGCAGAGAAAAGTCTGGCTGCCGGTCTTGATATCGAGATGATGTCCACCCACTATCTCCATCATGCCGCAGACCTGATTGAACAAGGCCGGCTTGATGTCGCTTTGATCGACGAAGCGGTTATCCGGGTACTGGAGCTTAAGGACACACTGGGCTTGTTTGAAAATCCGTTTAAGGATGCGGATCCGCAAGTGGATGAGGCAGCCGAACCTAATGCGGAGCATCTGCAGACCGCACGCGAGCTTGGCGCAAGCTCGGTCGTGCTGCTAAAAAATGAGAATGAAGCTTTACCGCTCAAGCGGGGGATGAAAATCGGTTTGGCCGGTCCTTTCGCCACTTCCATACATGTACTGGGCGGCTGGGCCGGAACGGAAAAGGATCCGGCGGTCTCGCTCTACACAGGACTTTCCCTAAAAACCTCAGCCGGGGATATCCTTACGGCAATGACCGGCGAGCTGGGGAGTATGCTGGAGGGTGTATTTGATGTAGAGGACGGGATAGAAGAAGCGTTTCACCGCTTGAAGGATTGCGATGTGATCCTTGCTGCAGTGGGCGAGAACCAGCAGGATACCGGAGAAGGCGGCAGCAAAACCAACCTGCGCCTGTCTCCTAATCAGGAGAAGCTGATCTGGCGCCTGAAGGACACCGGCAAAAAGATAGTGACCATTGTATTCAGCGGCCGGCCACTGGAGCTGAAGCCTGTGCTGGATGCCAGCGATGCTTTGCTCCAAGCCTGGTTCCTCGGCTCGGAGTCAGGGAACTCACTGGCAGATGTACTGTTCGGGGACTACAATCCTTCCGGGCGTTTATCCATGAGCTTCCCCTACACTGTGGGCCAGATTCCGGTTTATTACAATGCTTATTCAACAGGACGTCCCTATGATCCCATGTATCCGCAAGTACGTTATGTAACCCGGTATTTAGACTGCCCCAATGACCCGCTCTTCTGCTTCGGCTATGGCCTGAGCTATTCTGATTTTGCTTACAGCAGCTTCAAGGTTGAAGCCGCTGACAAGCTTGTAGCCTCTATTGAGGTAGAGAATACCTCGGACATCGAAGGTAAAGAAACCGTTCAGCTCTATATTCACGATGTCAGCGCAAGCGTTGTGCGTCCGATCAAAGAGCTTAAGGGTTTCCGGCAGCTTTCATTGGCAGCGCATGAGAAGCAGGTGGTTTCCTTCGAAATCACCAGAGACATGTTAATGTTCTATGGCAAGGACGATCAGCTTGTCTTCGAGCCTGGCGAATTTGATATTATGATCGGCCGAAATTCAGGAGATCATTTCACCCGGCGTATCCATATCGACTGATTTGGCCAGAGAGGGGAATTTCCAAATGAAACGCCATTTATCATTCCAGAACGACGGAACCTTTAAAATTGTGCAATTTACCGATCTACATTGGATGGATGGAAGAGCCGAGGATCAGCGTACCCGTGAACTCATGGAGCGTATTATAGAAGCGGAGCAGCCTGATCTTATCGTTTTTACGGGGGATTTAATTTACACGGGTCCCGTTCCAGCGGAAGAAAAGGAATGTGAGAACCCTCAGGAAGCTTTCCGGGAGGCTGTCGCTGCTGTTGAACAAACCGGCATTCCCTGGGCCTTTGTATTTGGCAACCATGATACAGAAACCCGCATTTCCCGTGATGAACTGATGCAGGTAGCCTTGGAGCATCCTCACACGCTGGCTGAGGCCGGACCTGCGGAGCTTGCCGGTACAGGCAATTATACACTTGAAATTGAGGGGCCCAATGGCAGCTCCGCTGCAGTTCTTTATTTTCTGGACTCCGGCAGTTATTCCGGTCTTGAGCAGGTACCAGGCTACAATTGGATCCAGCGGAATCAGCTTAACTGGCTGACAGCTGAATCGGCACGGCTGAATCCGCAAGCACATGAGGATAAGCTGCCTGCACTTGCATTTTTTCATATCCCGGTTCCCGAGTACCAGGAGGTATGGTCTACCCGGATCTGCCATGGACACCGATTCGAGCGCGTCTGTTCTGCTCCTGTTAATTCCGGATTATTTGCGACTTTGCTGGAAATGGGCGATGTGCTGGGCACCTTTTGCGGACATGACCATATCAACGACTTTGTTGGCAGCCTGCATGGCATACGCCTCTGTTACGGGCGGGCCTCAGGCTACAATACTTATGGAAAAGAAGGCTTTAAGCGGGGGGCCCGCGTGATAAAACTAACCCTGGGCGAAAGGAATTTTGATACTTGGCTCCGTCTTGAAGACGGCTCTACCGTACTGGAACAGCCCGTTCATGAGCCGGATAACGTAACGGTACATTAATCTTCCAACCTGGAATTGTCCGGCTCTAATAATCAGTCCACCCGCTCTTGGAACGAGACTTCCCCACATGATGGGCGGCGGTCTCGTTCTTTTTTCATTTACATAACACCAAATCAATGATTGACACACCATAACGGCAATGATAGCATATAACAAAATAATTCAAGTTATAATTCCTCACACAATGTTAACATTACATCTCTCTTGTATAAGCTCGATAATTTGGATTGAGCGTATCTACAGGCAACCGTAAATTGCCCCAGGCTACAAGAGGCAACGCAAGACCGAAGGGAACCAAGGCTGAGACCGCATAATTATTATGCACTCTCCTATGGTGACGTTTGTCTTGCATGTGCCTCTTGTCATCCGGGGTTTTTTGATATTCATGTTAAGGACTTATTCAGATTAAAGGGAGTGAAGGCGATGAGCGCATCCTATGCACGGTTAAGCGAGTCCATCAGCAAGGCCAAGAATGTGAGGATTTATAAAAACAAGGATACCGCCTATGATTTCAAGCTGTACCCTTTCGGAGAACGGGGCACCTATATTGATCCCGAGCTGATTAGTGAAATCACTGATAATCTGGCAGACAGTGTTACGCAGCAATTCCCTGCATTTGATTATATCGTATCGCCTGAACCCGGCGGACACACTTGGGGGATGCTGGCCGCCTACAAGCTGATGAAACCGATGAACATCCTGCGGCTCAGCACCGAGCTGTACGACAATTATGAGGTATGCATCAAGCGGGAGACCGCTTATAACGAGAACTATATTTATTTTGACGGTTTCAAGGCCGGGGATCGGGTACTTATACTTGATGATGTCATCAGCTCGGGGGCGACTATCCGCTCCATCGCCGATCAAATGGCTGATATGGGCGTGCATTTAGTCGGGGTACAGGCGATTCTGGCCAAAGGCGAGCACTACAAGGCGCTGGAAGCAGACTATGGCATACCGGTACGGGTGCTGTCTAAGGTATAAAGTGTTATAGAAGCTGATTTCAACTTATATAAATAACTTATTTAAGGGAGTGAAGATCGTATGGCTTTTTATTATGAACAGCCTTCAAGAACGTTCAGCGAGTTTCTGCTTGTTCCGAACCTGACCACCAAGGAATGTATCCCGGGTAATGTCGATCTTAGAACCCCTGTAACTAAGTTCCGCAAGGGTGAAGCGCCGGCGCTTACGATGAACCTTCCGGTAACCTCCGCCGTGATGCAGGCCGTTTCCGACCACAACATGGCTATCGCTCTGGCCAAAAGCGGAGGAATCTCCTTCATCTATGGCTCCCAGTCTGTGGAACAGCAGGTTGATATGGTGCGCAGAGTCAAGAAATTCAAGGCCGGCTTTGTCCTCAGCGACTCCAATCTGCGCCCGGAGGATACCCTGCAGGATGTGCTGGCCCTAAAAGCGCGCAGTGGCCACTCCACCATCGCCATTACGGACAACGGGGAGCCAACCGGCAAGCTGATGGGCATTGTCACCAGCCGTGATTACCGCGAGAACCGCCTGCCGCCGGAATGCCCGATTACGGAATTCATGACTCCTCTCTCCGCTTTGATCTACGCTGCAGAAGGCATCACCTTAACCGAAGCCAATGATATGATCTGGGACCATAAGCTGAATTGTCTTCCGATCGTGAACAGCAGCGGCCATCTCGTCTACCTGGTCTTCCGCAAGGACTACGACAGCCATCAGGAATATCCGCTGGAGCTGCATGACAGCAATAAACAGCTCATCGTCGGTGCTGGCATCAACTCCCGGGATTACAAGGAGCGGGTTCCGGCGCTGGTCGAAGCAGGAGCAGATGTGCTCTGCATCGATTCCTCCGATGGTTATTCGGAATGGCAGGCAGAGACCATCCATTATATTAAGGATACTTTTGGGGAATCGGTAAAGGTGGGTGCCGGGAATGTCGTGGATAAAGAGGGATTCCTCTACCTCGTTGAAGCAGGGGCGGACTTCGTCAAAGTCGGCATCGGCGGCGGCTCCATCTGCATCACCCGGGAACAAAAAGGTATCGGCAGAGGGCAAGCCTCCTCCGTCATTGAAGTAGCCGCGGCCCGCCAGGAATACTACGAACAGACCGGAATTTATGTCCCGATCTGCTCCGACGGCGGCATCGTCCACGATTACCATATCGTCCTTGCCTTAGCCATGGGTGCAGACTTCGTGATGCTGGGCCGCTATTTCGCCAGATTCGATGAAAGCCCGGGCCGCAAGCTGCTGGTCGGCGGGAACTTTGTCAAAGAATATTGGGGTGAGGGCTCCAGCCGGGCCCGCAACTGGCAAAGATACGACTTCGGCAACGCCGATAAAGAAAGCAAACTCGAATTCGAGGAAGGTGTCGATTCCTTCATCCCTTATGCCGGCAGACTCAAAGACAACCTGGATCTCAGCATCAGCAAAATCAAATCGACCATGTGCAACTGCGGCGCTTTAACCATTCCCGGGCTGCAGCACCATGCCAAAATCACCCTCGTCTCCTCCACAACTATTTACGAAGGGGGGGCACATGATGTTATGCTAAAGGAAAAAGACAGAACATCCTGATCATTAGCAGCCTGTGAACACAGAAAGGTTGCTGCGGCGGGATCATTCTGATTCATAAGGAGCCCACACAATGACGTCATTACAAAAGGTTCTGGTCACCAAAACAGAGCTGCAGCAAAGAGTCCAGGAGCTTGGAGCAGACATATCACGGGATTATGAAGGCAAGGAGCTGGTGCTGATCGGCATCCTTAAGGGAGCAGCCGTATTTATGGCTGACCTGATGCGCGAGATCACCCTCCCCATCGGCATGGATTACATGTCCGTATCCAGCTATGGCGCCAGCTCTACCTCAAGCGGCGTCATCACCGTCAAAAAAGACATCGACACCGACATCCGCGGCAAACATGTCCTCCTCGTCGAGGACATGATCGACACCGGCCTGACCCTGCAGCATCTCAAGCAGCTCTTTGCTCTCCGTGAGGCCGCTAGTGTCCGCATCTGCACCATCCTCAGCAAGCCCTCCCGCCGCCTCGCCGACATCCCCATCGACTACTGCGGCATCGAAATCCCCGATGAATTCGTCGTCGGTTACGGATTGGACTATGCCGAACAATTCCGGAACCTGCCGGAGGTTTGGATTGTGCAGACGGGCGAATAAGGGGCAGCAAAAAGAGCCGGAACTTTTTAAGTGCCGGCTCTTTTTGCTGTAATGGATTCATAAGGCTTTATTGGACCTGGTGACGCTTAAAGGCGCGCCCGACAAAGGGGATCCATACCGCACTTATAACAACATAAACAACAATCCTCATAGTGATAATATCTACGGCCAAGCCGGGTTCGCTTCCAGCAGGCCATACACTCCTGGTTTCATCTTAATCGTCATTTGATCGACCGCTGTTTTGCATCCATTGTTTGGATTGAGTTTTTCTTTTGTCTGTTATTTTCATTGCCTAACAACTTCTCCCACCCGCTTGTACGTTGAAAGCAGAGGGATAAAAAAGCAAATACGGCATATCCGAGTATACCTCCCAAGAGGTTCAGAATTATATCATCAATGTCTGCGGAGGCTCCGATAAAATATTGCGAAAATTCGATACAAAAGCTCCAGAAAAAAATCACCAACACAGTTCTCCCAAAGGCTCGCGCCCATGAAAATACACTTGGCACAAAAAATCCACAGGGGATAAACATGATGATATTAGCATAGACCTGCACAAACGCTTTATCCGGCGACATTCCCCCTGACTCATTTAACCAGCGTAAAGGGATCAGATTCAAGTGATGTTGCGCCGGTTGAAATGCTTCTTCTCCCCATGCTGAAATTATGGTGGCGTACAACACTATAAAACCACACGCAGCAAATAACAAAAAGCACAACTGCCGGATTACATTTACCCGCCTCCTCAACAAAAAGAATACCGGCAAATATAAGATGGCGAGAGCCGCAATGATAATGCCCCCTATTATAAAGTAACCCAGTAAATCATTCATAGTGACCTCCATGTGAAGTGAGCGGTATCTTTACGCTAAATACGGTTTTCCCATTTTCACTCTGCATCCCGATCTGCCCCTCATGCCGCATTATTATTTCTTTGGCAATGGCCAGGCCCAAGCCTGCACCTCCCGTATTCGTTGAACGGGCATCATCCAATCGGTAGAACTTATCAAAGATACTGTTTTGCTTATCAGGCGGTATGGTTTGCCCGGTGTTCGTAAAGGTAATGTTGGCCATACCCTCATGGGCTTTTGCCGCCACCTCAATCGTGCTGTTATCGTCACTGTATGCAACGGCATTTTTCAAAATGTTATTAAAAACCCGCGCCAGCTTATCTGCATCACCATAAACGGTTATCGTATCTTCGGCGTCAATAACCATCTTTTTTCCGGCAGTCGTGAGCGAGGGATAAAATTCATCCGGCATTTGTATCAGCATATAAGAGATATCAACATTCTGTTTATTGAGCTGGAGCGTTTGCAGGTTATACCTTTCGACTTCAAAAAAATCATGGATAAGACGCTTCAAATGATACGCCTTATCCAAAGTGATTTTCATATATTTCTCTTGTTGCTCCATCGGCATATCGGAAGCTTCATTAAGTAAACTCAAATATCCAATGACAGAAGTAAGCGGCGTTTTTATATCATGAGCCAGATACATGACCAAATCTCTTTTGTTCTGCTCTGCCACCTGTACTTCCAGTTCACGTTTTTTGAGGCTTTGCTTCACAAAAATCAGTTTCTGCTCCATTGAGGACATCTCCGGTGATAGCGTAATATCTGCTTCATCCTTAATTAAGGCATCCATTCCTGCATTGACTTCATTAAAATATTTTGTAAACCAGGATAAAGAAAAATAGAAAAAAATAAGAAAAAAGGCCGATATCGCTATCAGCATTATGATTTCCCAATGATCACGGAAAGTACTTTCGTAAATCGAAAGGGCATCGCTATATTCGTAACCAAAAACATGCTGTAATAACAGAACGCCTCCCTCACCCAGTCGTCCTCGAACCAGTAAATATAGAATATCCACTGCGATGATAGCAAGAATTATCAAAATCAGCATTCGAATGAATACTTTCATCCTTAACTTTGCATAGTTCATCTGAATATGGGTTTTACTTTTCAATTTTATACCCCACCCCCCATATCGTTCGGATCCATTTCGGATTATCTACCGAATCATTCATTTTCTCGCGCAAATGCCTGATATGAACAGTGATGGTATTATTATTTTTATTGTAATATTCATCGCCCCAAATCACGTGAAATAATTGTTCCGAGCTGATGACTTTGCCTTTATTCTCACAAAGGACCCGTAAGATTGAAAATTCTGTAGGTGTAAGAGATAACTGTTTTTCGTTCAGCCAGCACTCATGGGTGTTCACATCCAGAACCAGGCCGGAATAGGCTATGACCGTTTCATCAGGCACTGGCATGGACTTGTATTTCTTATATCTGCGCAATTGCGCCTTTACCCGCGCGACCATCTCAAGCGGACGAAACGGTTTGGTAATATAATCGTCTGCCCCCATCGTAAGGCCAGTAATCTGGTCTGTTTCTTCATCCTTAGCCGTAAGCATTATAATAGGAAAATTATGATTTTCCCGAATGCGCTGGCAGATGGTAAAACCGTTAATATCCGGAAGCATAACATCCAGAATTGCTAAATCCACATGTTCATTCTCAATATACTTGAGGGCATCCTGCCCATTATAAAACTTATGAACATTGAAATTTTCATTTCTTAAGTAGATTTCGATCAGATCGGTGATGGCCTGCTCATCATCCACCACCAGAATATTATCAGTCACTGTGGGATCACCTGCCTTCACTGCATGAAATATACTTATTGTACCAGAAAACGGAAAGGGCTTATGTTGTTTTTTTCTTGTTTAATTCTTAAGATAATCCTAAGGTTAGCTGAGTTTCCCACATAAAGAAGGCTGTCGAAACTTTCTCGACAGCCTTACATTTTGAATGCAATCACGAAGTAGTTACTGGTATTGTACCGGCCTTCACTCTGGCGCTGAACCCGGCAACTGCTTTTTTCAATAGTAAGGCCAGTCCCAACGTAATGAGAATACAAATCGCATTCAGAACAAGGTCGTTCACCTGCAGGTTCAGGCTTCTCCCGAGATCTGTCAACATCTTGAGCATTCTTTCATGAAGCAGATAAATCTCCAGACTATGCGTGCCGCAGAATGAGAGGAAGGAATAACGGGTCCATTTACGCTCTGCCATCCAGTGCAGTACTCCCGCCGCCAAGATGCATAAAGGCAGTGTAATCAGAATAAAAGGATACCACCACAGTCCATAACTCCATACATAGTCCTGCAGATATTTCTGGCTAACTACCAGCAGCAATATACCTGAGACAAACACTGCAAGATGCATGATCAGACTCAGCCGCGAGATTGCCCGTTTTTGATCGATAAGGTATCCAACAAACACGCCTACACAGAATATCGGAATTCTTATCGTAAAAATCAGCAAATAGGAGAGCGAAGTTCCAGATAGAACTACGCTGAGCAGTATTCCAAGAAGGCTGGCCACAGCAACGGTAATCACCTTATTCCGCTCCCTGAAAAAATACATAAACAGCGGCGTAAGCAAATACAACACCAATAGTGCAGGGACGTACCAGTCAAACCGGCTGTCCAGCCCGAGCCAAAAGCTAAGCGTCGTCAGATTCAGAAGGACCTCTGTAAAGGACATCTCACCGATCCCCCAATACAGAAGACAAAATAACAGCACCACCGGAAGATACGTTGGCAGAATCCGCTGCAGCCGTCTTTTGTAAAAGGTAGCCATGCTGACATTACCGCGATAGGCATAATATAACCCCAAACCCGAAACCAGCAGGAAGATATCGACTCCACCGTACCCATAGGCTTGCAAGGTGCCGAGAACCGGCACGGAGGATGCATTAATCGTCGAATGATACAGCACCACCCACAGAATCGCCAGTCCCATGAGTTGGGTACGATACGTGCTGATCAGCTTATAATTAAGCTTTGTCATGGATAACCTCCTGAAGCGCCGGCAGCTGGCGGGAAGAGGGGCTCGCAGGCATTAGACTGGAAAGTTTCTTGTAATTCAGCGAAAAGAGAATGCCAAGCGAAGCTTCCGCAAGAATGATTAAATCCCGATTAGAAATCACCAGCGGAATCGCAACCACACTAATGACGATAAGAACCCAAACCGCCGGATACCCCATATACGGCTCGATGAAGCGGCCCAGCCACAGCAGGACTCTCATCGCCACATAAGTGCAGACCAGTGCCAGACACCATATCCACACAATATACAGGTGGCCCAGCCCAAGCCGGTCAAAGGCCAAGATCAAGATCAGATGGGTAAATAGAAATAGAAATGAATGCTTACCGAAATAGAGCATCAGATTACTGGGAGCATAGCTTTTTTTCCTTCTGAAGAGATAAAAGACCCCGAACAATACAAACAAAGACAGCAGAAGATAGTTCACAGACATATTGTATTTGATAAAATCCGCTTCACGCACTCCACCGTAACTGGATATCACGAGCAGTGCCCCGGCTATAAGTGCTCCAATAAGGTTCACCCTGTTGCTGCACCGATAAGCGAAGATCCCGGCCACAAATGCAAACATCCATGGGAAATAGGTAAACCCAACAGTTTCTGTGAACAGTATGGATTTAAACGGGAAGTCCGGCAATAGACTGCCAATGAAAAAATGCACCAAAAAAACAAGCAACGCCAAAAGGAGATATAAATAGAGTGGAAGTTTCAAATATTTCTCTATGAGGTATACACTCAGCACTCCGAGTGCAATGATCTGGGGAACATCCATTACCGAGAACGCCTGAACCTCCGGTTTCCACATGAGATTATAGGAGAAACCGATGACAGCGAACAACACGTAGAAGCTAAGCAGCGATCTGAAGCTTTTCCTTCGAACCTGCAAGGTAGTCGTCACCCCCGAGACCGCAAAGAAAAGTACAGGGGCCAAACCGGCAATAATCTGAAACACCCGCTCATTGCCATTAAAATAAAGCGGAATATGGGCCACAATCATCAAAATACAGCTAATCCCCTTAATAGCATCCAATGAATAGTCATATTCCTTCATTCCCCTCACTCTCCTCCCCCTTTATTTGACTTTCTTATAGAGTACTTTCTTATAGAGTATAAGACGGAATTCATAACTTTCCATCACTCTAAAGTGTAAGATTGGGTTGGGGGGGGAATGTGAAAGATTGGATGTTGAGTAGGATTCTGCAGTTAGAATCAAAATAGATACTTCTTATTGGTACAGCGATAATGAACATACCAAAATCAGCGGATCATGCAACGTAACAGACTACAACCGGTAAGGATGAAGTAACGAAAGATCACCGGGCATCCTGCCGGTCCAGCAGAGAATCCCTGGACGTCTCATTTTTAAGCATATCTTCCTGTAAATGCTCATGACTGATAAAATGTGCTTATCGTTTGGCAGCAAAACGTTGTCTCTCCTAGCATAATAAAACATGTGCAACGAGGTGATTGTTGCTTACTGTATAGTGGACAACCATATGATAGACCCGTGACCCTACTGTGCCATTGCAATCAGGACAACGTGTATACTTCTCAAGCATGTCTGGTCACAGAACAATGCATCTCTTACAATTATAGAAATTACTTGAATTTTTCTATGAATAATTTTACATTTTTCATCTCTTCAATATTATTTTTTAGAGTTTCTTCATCCCAATTAGTCCAATCTATTTTTAATAATTCTGATATTATTTCTTCTGAAAATCTATATTTTATTAGTCTAGCAGGTACTCCCCCCATTATGCTATAAGGCATTACATCTTTTGTCACAACAGCTCCTGCACCTATTACTGATCCTTTTCCAACTTTTACTCCATCGAGAATTATGCTATTAAAACCAATCCAAACGTCATCTTCAATTATTACTTTTCCTTTTAGCGTATTCTCGTTATTAGTGATGTATCTAAAATTTTCATCATACAGTATTGGATGTGTGGATACCCAATTATGAGGATGGTTCATTCCTCCGATTCTCACTCCGGGAGCTACACTGCAATATTTTCCAATTACCGTACCAGGTTCAATACTTCCGTCTATTTTATGGCAGCCATAAGAATAATCGCCAATATCTATATTGTAATATACTTTCATTAACTCATTTAAAACATTATGAGAAGGTGCATCTAAACGTACGATAACACTAAATAAGACTTTCCTCCAGATTCTAACTCTAATTTTCCCATATAAAAACACTATTAACTTAAATAATTTAACTTTCATGTTTCATATCCTCTATTATTTTGTTGTTATCTCTTCTAATCTTGTAATAAACAAAAATGTAAAAAATATTTTGGAAAATATTAGCAAATAAATACCCCATTGCTATGGCAAGTGCACCATATTTTTCTGATAGAAAGAAGGTAGTGCAAATTAAGATAATTGCCCAGCAAACAGTAGAAATAAAGTTTGTCCAAATCTTATTATTTATATATATTTCCTGGTAAATACATGTTGAGATAATCTCCACCACAGCAGACAGACCTATAATTATAATAACTGAGGTAACCCCATTATAGCCTTCACCAACAAATTTTAATATCAGTGGTAAAGAGATAATAACCATGAATGAAAAAATAATTGTTAAGCTGCCATTCAAAAGAATGTTTAGCTTAAAAAGCTTTTTATACGATCTATAATCTTTATTTTTAAGACTGACTAAAATAGGGCTTGTTACACCTAATACTACCATCGGGAAAAATGTCATGATTATTTTTAAATTACTTGCAAGATTAAACAGCGAAAGACTTATAAATCTATCTGCCGAGTAATTAACTAAGAACTGATTTGCTAACCAAGTTGCCACTCCCCCTATTATTCCTATTAAAGCTGCGGGGAAAGTAAAAATCCATAGTATCTCTTTTTCCTCCATAATCTTTTTGTATGTAAATTGAATATCATTATTTTTCATAGCTTTTGTAACCAAACGTTTACTATAGAAATAGGATATGGCAGACGTAACCACAATGGCTATTGCAGCACCATTCAAGCCCCACAAATAAATAAATACGGATAAGAACGCTAAACTAAATAGGCCTTTTAAAATACCAATCTTTGAAACATCATCAAATTTTTCTAATCCAGTTAAAACCCCGACTTGATATCCATTTATTGTAAAGAAAAAAATATAAACACTGGCATATAATAACTGTGTTATTAGTACCTCTTCTTTAAAAATTTCTAAAGCTATATATCTAGCAAAGAGTATCATAATTAATGTAAGAGCCATACTTATTACATTTGCAGTAACATGCGATAAGCCTAATATTTTATTTAATTTCTCTTTATATTCTGGCATACCCTTATATTCTGCTATAAATTTTGTTGCAGTGACACCTAAACCAGCACCAGCAACCGAGCTAAACATTACAACAGTACTTTGAACTAGCGAGAACATACCATAATTTTCATTTCCTAGTAATCTAGCCGAGACGATAACAGCCATAAAGCTCATCAATTGCCCTGATACTGAACCTAGTAGCCTCCAACTAATACCATTTAACAACCTATTTTTTATACTCATAGTTCCTCTCGTATTGTAAACAGCTTGAATTTCTTCTTGAATTTAATTGACATTATGACATAATTAATTAATAATTTCGCTTTAAAAACATGAGGGACACTACGATAATTTAACATTTCTCTAATATATAAACTATAACCATTCCACGAATTAACAAAAAGATTACGACCTTGCTTAGTGAGACCATCATCTCGATATTCACACAAGTATATAATCTCATTTATCCAGCTCAAAATATACCCATCATTTGCTATTCTATTAAAAATAAGAGCTTCTGGAATGAATTTCTCATTAGAAAACTGAGGAAATGGATACTTTTCAATTATTGATTTTTTAAATACCTCCGCCTTATCACCTGTGACTTTTAATTTATACCTAAAATCAAAAGAATTGGCATTAACTTTCAGTCCATCAAAAGTCGTACCAATTAGCCTTCTATCTAGATATGCTTTATTCCCGCTAAGACCTGCAATCCTCTTTTCATTCTTTATTAATTCCCACTCTTCACTTATAAATTCTATACAATGCTCGGTAAGAATGTCATCTGAGTCCACAAAAAAAACTAGCTCTCCATTCGCAAGTTTCACTCCGTTATTTAGAGCAATATGTTTTCCGCTATTAGTTTGATATAGATAATTAACAATAACTTTTTTTTCATCAACTATTCTTTTGATAGTTTCTTTGGTATTATCAGTAGACCCATCATCAATTACAACCCATTCAAATTTCTTATTAGTTTGCAACAATAGAGATTTATAAAGATTAATAATAGAGTAAGCTCTATTGTACGTAGCAGTTATCACCGATATCATTTATTTTTTTCCTTTCCATAAATCATCTCACCTATGGACAAATAACATAATGTCATTAACAGAATATTTAATGATCAAAATAATATTTTGAAATATATGGTAATTCAAACACTAAAAATATAATATTAATCAAAATAAATACAATAAGGGATATGATACCGCTCTAAAAGAGAAATTCCATATAATTACTATGCGGAGACAGTCCAAATATTTCATATATTTCTGAGATATTATGTCCTTTAAAATTAATATTGTCCCATATATACATAAGTAACCTCTTCATGATCTCTATTTTAATGAATTTTCCTTTAAATTAGAACATTAATGTAACAAATATCGGATAAAGGTAATAATTGTTATTATCTTAGTAATAGCCAGAAGCAGGAAACTTCTCAGATCTAAAATATATTAAAAATTGATATAGATATAGATATTATTAAAAATAAATATCATTTTTATTTTATAAATGCCTTTCGTTCCCTTTGCTTTTGTCTCTTAATAATAATTCATCCATAAATCTCTTCTAATATTTTAGTTGTCGAGTCAACTGAAAAACCTTTTTTTCGGATGAGTTCAAATCGCTCTTGAGGGGATATTATATTTTCTTTAGATTGTAAAGCTTCATTAATTTTTATCTGCCATTGACTAAAATCATTATTCAAAGGAAGAAATTCAAAGTAACCAGAGTTTAAATTAGCATCCTTCGGAACATTGTTACTTGCGATACATGGGATACCCGCGGCTTGGGCTTCTATTAATGCAATTCCAAGGCCTTCATGCAATGAAGGAAATATAAAAACATCCATTAAATTCAATAACTGAGGTATATCATCTCTTATACCTAAAAAATGCACGTGATCATAAATCCCCATAAGTTTTGTTGATTCTTCTATCTCTTTTTTCAGTGGCCCATCTCCTATAAGAAGTAAATGAGATTCAGGTATTTTTTTTAGTATATCCCTAAATAAATCAATTATAAATTTGTGATTTTTAGGATAACTAAAACTCCCTACATGACCAAACACAACACTTTTTTCTTTTAAACCTAATTTTATATATCCTATATTCTGATTCTCTAAGATATTTTCAAAAACTTCTAGATTAATCCCGTTTAAAAGTATTTGATGCTTTACATCTTTTAGAATACCCTTACCAAATAAGGCATGTGCTGCATCAGAAGAACAACTCAATAAATTTGTAGAGTATAAATTCATTGCTTTTTTACAAATAAAGTAATAAACATTCCTCACATTAATTCCATGATATCCCAATGTGCTATGACTATGAGCAACTCGTACAGGAACATTGTTGAATTTAGCTATAATTATTGGAATTGCGCTAAAATTATGAACATGACTATGAACAGCAATAAATGGCCCATAATATTTAATAGTGTTGTTAAAAGCTTGAATATACTTAATAATGTTATCTTTTGGAGAGGGATGACAAAATATCCTCCCACCAAGCGCTTTAATTTCATTATCATAATAGCCAGGTATATCTGTATTCACTGCAAAATCAAACTGGAATTTTTCCTTATCAATTTTTCTATAAACATTCATAATTAAGGTTTCTGCTCCACCACAATTCATGGCTCCGAAAACATGTAATATACGGACTGGTCCGTTCATAACATCACTCCAATAAGTCACTTCATTATTATTTCAATAATACACTTTCAAAAAAAGATTTCCTTTTCACTCCTAAAATCTTTGCAGTATATTGTTCTGCTACTTGAATGTTTGTGGTAGCCATACTTTCCCTTATTTCAACATTAGATAATACATCAAATATTTTATTTGACAAAGATATAGCATCATTAGGATTAATTAGGTAATCTTTTGATAGTAGTTCTGGTATCCCCCCTACATTGCTGGCAATCGATGGAATCCCTCGGCTCATAGCCTCAATTAAAGCTCTAGGTAACCCTTCAGTTTTACTGGGCTGTAGATATAGATCAAGCTCGTCAAGCCAATTTAGAACCAGTTCTCCACTAGGAAATACCCCGGAAAACACAACGTTATCCTCCAAATTGTATTTCTTTATTAGTTTCTTATAGGGTTCTTTGTTACCTTCACCAAGAATCCTAAATTCAAATTCCAATCCTCTTTCTCTAATTTTATTTAATGCAACTATAGCAGTATCAATTCCTTTATAATTTGCTGCCATGGATCCGATTAAACCAATTGTATATTTACGTTTATTTTTACATCTTTTCATTGCCTTATCATAATCACTAACATCGTTTATCATCACGTCAGAACAATCAAATGTTTTACCATGGCAAGGATATTTCTGTTGCAAAAACTCTTTAGTTACATATAGAGCATAAGGAGCTCTCTTTATAAAGAATTTAGTTCGGATTGTTGCAATCGGTGCGTAAATTTTCCCTTGCCAACTACCATAATTCCACAGAGAATCCCACACATGACCAACAACTTCAACTGCCCAAGGTTTTTTATTTTTAATTGCTAATGAGATTGCAAGCATACCAATTTCACTAGGCAATCGCGATATTATTATATCTGAATTTTTTATGGCTAATTCTAATTTTGAAGTTGCCTCCGTTCTATTTTTCACCATATTAACGGGTCCACTAATTGATGGTATCTCACAGAATATCACAGATGGTCCGCTTGATAAATTCTGTTCGTCACATTCTATATCCTTAACAATTTCATTCCTTGACGCAACAGTAATTTCGCTATAATATTCCAAATAACGTTTCCACAAACTGTATTTAAAAAACGGACTATAATATAGATTAGTATCGATATTCTTTCTTATAATTACATCATGCGCAAAAAGTAATTTCATAAAATCCCCTCATATACACTATGAGATTTATATCCATCAGGATTCTTCACTTGCCAATTCCAAGCATCTCTACACATTTCATCAAGTTTTTTTTCTGCATACCACTTTAATTCGACATTTGCTCTTGACGGATCAGCATAACAAATACCTATATCACCACTTCTTCTTGGCTCAAAAGTATAATCAATTTTTCTGTTGGAAACTTTTTCAAAAGCTTGTATAACCTCTAATACACTATATCCCTGTCCAGTACCTAAATTATATATTTTGAAACCACATTGAGTATACAATTTTTCAATAGATTTTAAGTGCCCTTTAGCTAAATCAACAACATGAATATAATCTCGAACTCCCGTACCATCAGTCGTATCATAATCATTTCCGAACACACTAACTTTTTCTCGAATTCCAATTGCAACTTGAGAAACGTAAGGCAGTAGGTTATTAGGTCTTCCTTTAGGGTCTTCTCCTATTTCTCCGGTCTTATGAGCCCCAATAGGATTAAAATATCTTAACAGTACAATGTTCCAATCATTATCAGAGTTATGAATGTCACGTAATATTTCTTCTACTATTAATTTAGAACGACCGTATGGATTCGTAACCCCAACCTTTGAATTTTCGCTAATCGGAACATTCGTAGGATTTCCATAAACAGTGGCCGACGAGCTAAATATTAAGTTTTTTACATTGTATTTTTTCATTACTTCTATTAAAAATAGAGTACCCGTTATATTATTTTGGTAGTATTTTAAAGGATTAGTTACTGATTCAGATACAGATTTGTAACCTGCAAAATGAATAACTGCTTGAATATTATGGCGTGAAAAAATCATTTCTAGCTTTTCGGTGTCCATTACACTCATCTCATAAAAATCAAACTTTTTCCCAGTTATCTTTTGTACACGGTCAATAGATTGAAAACTACTATTACTAAAATCATCTATAGCAACGATTCCCAAATCCGAATTTAATAATTCCACGCAAGTGTGACTTCCAATATAACCTGCAGCACCTGTTACGAGTATCATATTTTCACCTCTATTTAGATAACTACAAATAAGAATTATATATGCTAATCATTTGACTCATTACACGATTTAACGAAAACAATTGAGATCTCTCTAAACTTTCAAATTTCACAACTTCTCTTTTATTTTTTTCTTCA
Source organism: Paenibacillus sp. FSL H3-0321 (assembly GCF_038002865.1). NCBI lineage: Bacteria > Bacillati > Bacillota > Bacilli > Caryophanales > Paenibacillaceae > Paenibacillus > Paenibacillus sp. FSL H3-0321. Next base: position 2,639,528 of record NZ_JBBODH010000001.1, read on the forward strand.
TAAAGTGTGGATATAAATTTATAGAATTCATCTGGAGTATTCAAATTAAATAAAAATCCATTTTTATTGTGTTCTACCAGTTCGTTATGACCACGATTCTTGGAGGCAACAATCGGTAAGCCACAAGACATTGCTTCAATGATGTTCACAGGCAGTCCTTCCCTTAGACTTGACGAAACTGCAACATCACACATTGGATATAATTCATGTAAGTCTTCTCTATAATCCAAAAAATCTATATATTCTTCAAGACCTTCAGATTTGGATATGTCTTTGTAGTAATCGGATAATAACCCTTTTCCAACTAGTAGTAAACGGACATTTGGGATAGTATTCTTAAGTTTTGATATACTTCGTATTAAAAACTCTTGATTTTTATTTTTATTTAATTCAGCAGCATAAATCATTAGAAATTGATTATTACTATATTTATTCTTCATACGTATCTTTTCAATTTCCTCTGTGCAATGTGGTCGAAATCGTTCGGAATCCACCCCCACTCCGTTAACATGCTTAACTGTCTTCATTTTGAAACCTAACGAATTTGCGGCGTTATAGTCCTCAGTATTAATTGTTATCAAACAATCTGTGTATCGTGATAACCATTTTTCTATTGGATAGAATAACATCCAATTTATCAATGGCGCATTTTTATAAAAGTGAAACCCATGGGCTGTATAAATAACTTTTGTGCCATATTCTCTTGCCTTTTTTGCAGCTAAACGGGTGACTAAGCCTCCCATTGGAGTATGACAATGAATAATTTGATAGTTATTTAACTTAATAGTGTCCTTTAGTTTCTTAATTGCTGTTATATTCTGTTTCTTAAATGGAGAGCGTGCTATCCCTATATCATATTTAACATCGACATAAGGTAATTCCAGATTACCACTTGCTGCTACATGAACTTCCCACCCTTGTTCCTGAAACCATTTTAGGTATGGTAAATGAAATGCCTTAATATGATAATCCACAGTGGCACAAAAGAGAACTTTTTTTTTCATTTTATCTCCTAATACAACATTTTTATTAATTTAATGATAGAATTCTGTTCTTCTTCGTTCAATGTACTACCTGACGGTAAACAGATTCCTTTTTCAAATAATTCTTGACCAACTGTATTATTGTTATCATTGTAGTGAGAGTAAAACTTATAGTTTTCAAACAAGGTTTGCATATGCATTGGTTTCCAAACTGGTCTTGCTTCTATATTTTCTCTTTCTAATTGTGTTAGAATTTGTTCTATAGTTATTCCGTAATCCTTTTTAACAGTTAAGACACTCAACCAATAATTAGGAGTTCCATATTCACTAATTGGCATCAAATTTATTGGGTTGTTTTCAAAACCATTTGTATAATTTTCAAATATTTTCTTTTTACTCTTAATTCTTGATTCTAATGCTTCTAATTGGCCTCTACCAATTCCTGCACAAATATTAGACATGCGATAATTGTATCCTACTTCTTTATGTTCATAATGCTTAGTTGCTTCTCTAGATTGTGTTGCCCAAAAACGCATTTTCTTAATTGCAGCTTCATTGTTTGAAACAACCATTCCTCCACCAGAAGTAGTGATGATCTTGTTTCCATTAAATGAAAATACACTTATATCACCGAATGTACCACACTTTTTGCCTTTATAGGTTGCCCCCAGTGCCTCCGCAGCATCTTCAATTACTGGAACACCATATTTTTTGCATATAGGCAGAAGTTGATCATAGTCAGCACTTTGTCCATAGAGATCAACAATAATTACAGCTTTGGGCATTTTATGCTCATTCCAAGCCCATTCAAAGGCTTTTTCGAGAGCAACAGGAGACATATTCCAAGTATCCGGTTCCGAGTCTATAAATACTGGATTCGCATATTGATACAAAATGGGATTGCAACTACCCGCAAAAGTCAAATCAGAACAAAATACATAATCTCCTGGTCCAACTCCATAATACTTTAATGCTAAATGAATCCCGGCTGTTCCCGAAGATAAAGCTAATGCATGATTAACACCAATATAATCACAAATTTCTTCTTCAAATTTGTCTACATTAGCTCCCAATGGAGCTATCCAATTTGTCTCAAAAGCTTCTTGTATATATTTCATCTCATTGCCACTCATATGAGGGGGAGAAAGGAAAATTCGATCATTTTTCATATTTTCGTCACCTTTTACTTATTGAATTTAATAGGCTTCGCTGGAGAACCAACTGCAGTGCAATTTGCCGGTAAACCTTTCACAACTACAGCACCTGCTCCAACTATTGTTCCTTCTTCTATAGTAATACCTTGAATAATTTGTGTCCCCGTTCCTACTTCAACATTGGATTTAATTATTGTGCTCCCAGAGACATTTACACTCGGATACAATGTACAAAAATCATTAATTATAGCATCATGACCAATGGTACAATCAAGATTTATAATAACATGACGACCAATAGTGATATTAACAGTTAGAATGCTGCCCGCACAAATTATGCTGCCCTCACCAATCTCTACGAATTCAGACAATAAAACAGAAGGATCAATGAGTGTTGCAAAACTTACATTGGAACATTTTGAAGCTATTGAAATCATTTTCTCTCTGAGTATTGGATTTCCTATTGTACAACATATAAAGATATGTTTATCTGTTGATTCCAACCATTCTATTCCACCTAATACTGGAAAGCCATTGATAGTACTCCCAGTTAGAACAGGGTTCTCATCAATAAATCCGATGATATTCCAAGTTTCTTGAATTTTGTTAATATTGCTTACGAGCCAAGCGACCTCTCTTCCAAATCCCCCTGCACCGATAAGAACAAGATCTTGCATGTTTTCCCCCTCTAATCCTTACCTACAATAAAGGAATAGTTTGTCGTTGCTGAACCGCCTATATTCAACATCATTGCATTCTTGGCACCCTCAACTTGGTAATCTCCCGCGTTATTAGAAATTTGTTTGTATAAGTCCAACAACATTCTTACACCTGAGGCACCAACAGGATGACCACCACCAATAAGTCCTCCACTTGGATTTACAGGTTTTGAACCTTGAAACGATATTAATCCTGATTCTATAGCTTCAAATTCTCTTCCTGGCTGAGTTAGTCCCAAACATGATAAAGACGCATATTCACTTGATGTAAAACAGTCATGAATCTCGAACAAGTCCATTGTTTCAACGTTTAAACCAGCTCTAGAATAAGCATCTTGAACTGCAGTTCTTGTCCATTTTAAGAGATAAGCTTCATTATTACTTTCTCTAACTTTTGAATTAAATGTAAGTGGAGCAACTCTATGCCCATATCCCTTTATGTAAGGCATATCTCTTAGCTGAAGATTATTTGCCCTACAATAATCTCTTGCATATTCCTCTGAAGCAAGAAATACTATAGCCGCTCCATCCGTTGTTTGAGAACAATCACTAACAGACAATCTTCCTCCCACTAATGGATTCGATTCCGTTTTCCTTTGACTGGATTGCGATTTATTCATGAACCAATTTCTCGTTTGTGATTTTGGGTTCCTCTTAGCATTTGAGTAGTTAATATAAGATATCTCGGCAAGATTATCCATATAACGATTTGGGTCAAGATTATATTTCTCAATCGTTACATCAGCTAATTTGCTAAATAAGTTTGGGAACGGAAAATCAATCCCTTCTGCTTCTTTCTCAAAGTAAGCTGCACTTCCAAGAAAAGATCCACTTAGCTTACTGTTAACAGTCTTCATCATCTCAATTCCCACAACAATAGCCAAGTCGTACTCTTGACTTTTAATTTTGGCCACAGCAGTGTCAATCGCTACCGATCCCGATGCGCAAGCTGCCTCGTAACGTGCAGATGGAAGACCATAGAACACTTCATCAACCTCAGTTAGAAATGCCCCTAAATGGCCTTGTGACAGGTAGTTTTCTGCTGCAAAATTCCCTATGAAGGCTCCGACTTTATTTTGAGTATTTAATTTATTTATCTCTTCTATAGAAATATTAGTTAATAGCAAGCCATCCTCTATTATTTCTCTAAACATTCCTGCAAGAGTCTTTCCTTCTTTACTCCAATTCCGTTCATAGTCACTTTGTTCTCCACCGAGTATATACACTCTGCTCATTCTTATCCCCCACGATAAATCTAGAATTTAGCTCTTATATACCTTCTGTAATCCAACTTTGAAGGATAAATTTCTGTTGCACTGAATGTTAGTATGAACGGGATCAGCCTGTCATCTTTTTTCATAAGATCAATTATTGCTTCTTTGCCACCAAATAGCTCAACTAATGCAAGTGGCGGTACCCAGTTAAATCCAAATGCCATGACTGTATCCGCATCTTGGATACTATCAGCAATCTCATTCGCGACAAATACAGAATAAACAACATATTTAATCAAGAAGTAACTACAAATTCTCGCTTCTTCGGAGTCATTATTAAGGAGTATTTCAATAGCCTCGTCGTACTTAGACTCTTTAATTGCAGCGACCATTTTTTCAACGAAATAAAATGAATATTTAATTTTAGATCGATAAGTTTGTGATTTAATATCGTAGACGAATATATGTTTCTTGCCAGTGCTGTCTCTATCAAGTTTATATAATCCCTGTCCGCACTTTCTTCCCAGCTTATTCTCTTTAATGAGACGATCTATATATTGAGGTAACAAAAACGAATTACTATAGAGATCAGAAATATTCTGATAGAGATTATCTGTAATTGCTTTATATACATCAAGACCTATAAAATCAACAGTCACTAATGGAGCCATTCCTCTTCCAGTAAAAGGACCTAAAATGGCATCGATATAATCAATGCCACCTCTGTCTTCATAGAGTTCTGCGAATTGAAGTGCTTCATTCATAAATTGAAATCCTATGCGGTTAGCAAGAAAGGCTGGAGCATCCTTGAGTACAACTACTTTTCTTATTAAAACTTGTTCCAGATAAACTTTAAGTGATTCTATAGTTTCCCGATCCGCAGACTCGTTGGGTATTAATTCACATAAAGGCAGACTATATGGTGGATTAAAGAAATGAGTCACAAAATATAATGATTGTGCCTCTTTATCAAATACATTCTTTAATATCTCTATTGAAAGCCCTGATGTACCAGTACTAACAATTGTACCTGGCTTTCTATATCTTGAAATAACAGTATTAATTTCATTTTTAATATCATAATTTTCTGCTACTGACTCAAATACCCAATCAGACTCAACAATACAATCTGCCAAGTCTTCATATGAACGAGCGACCAAATTTCTCCTGATAGAATCCGCCCTAACAGATTTTACCGCTTTTTCAATTCCCTCCATTGACTTACTAAGAGTTCTGCTTACCATGTTCACCTTTACATTTCCAAAAGAAGCAAAAATACCAGCTACTGCTGCCCCCATAGCGCCATTAGCACCTATAACTGTCACTGTATTTATGTTTAACATAGAATCCTCCAAGTGAGCCTTTTTAAAGCATTATGAGTTATGTTTTCTTAAAGATGATAATGAAGACATAGTGATGACTTCCGAATTATTTATTCCCGTCTTTCTAATAACATTTAACATTGTTTTTATCACTATCTTTAAGTCAAGTAAGAAACTTATGTGATCCACATACCAGAGATCTAATTTGAACTTCTCATCCCATGATATTGAATTGCGCCCATTAACTTGTGCCCATCCTGAAATCCCTGGAATAACATCATGTCTTCGTAATTCTTCTTTTGAATAGTACTCCAAGTATTCAACAAGAAGTGGTCTTGGACCTATGAAACTCATTTCGCCACGGATAATATTAAATAACTGAGGCAATTCATCGATACTTGTCTTCCGCAAAAAAGATCCTACTCTAGTCATTCTCTCTATATCTGGCAATAAGTCTCCATTTGAATCTCTATCCAACGACATTGTTCTAAACTTAAAGACTGTAAAAATCTCACCATTTATTCCTGGCCGCTTCTGACGAAATAATAGAGGCCCTTTAGAACTTACCATTATAGCTATACTTGCTGCGAACATGATAGGGGAAGCAATAATTAGTAGTAAACAAGCAAAAAAACAATCAAGCATTCTCTTTATTAATAGATACGGCTTCATGTTCTCTTATCCTCTTCTATATAAATTAAGAGGCGGAGTTTAGTCCGCCATACCTGCAACTGCATTTAATCCATTTTGGATTTCCGATTCAAATGCACTTCTATACTGATTAATAATATCCGTACTATAACCGTTAGCTTTTAATTGTTGTTCAGCATCTGACACTATACTATTAAAACTGGACGTAAATGATGCTAATTGCTGTTTCCCCTTAGCTATAACACTTGCTTTGCTAGCATCGTCTTGAGCTGCTAGATATTCCATTGCCGTATTGAATAATGTTGATTTACTTTGTGATTTTAAGCTATTAAGTTTGGATTCAGTTGCACTTGTAATTTCTTCGTATGAGACTTTCCCTGTAGCACTTGAACCACCAGTTGGGGAAGAACTTGCTGTAGGGGATGGTTCGGGTCCTATATTACCTGCTGTATTCCCCCCATTCATTTGTTCTTCTTTTATATGTTCTACGTAGTCCTTAGATTTAGCGGTAATTGTCATCGTCTTTTGATCCCAGGAGATTTCATTCCCGACTGATTCCGAAAGGAAGCGAAGTGGCACATATAAAGTTCCATTCACTAAATAACTAGATTGACTTTTGGGGAGAGTTTTGGCTTTTCCATTAAAAACAAAGTTAGCTTTCACATCACTTAAAGTTACACTCTTTGAAACAAAAGTATCCTTGTTGTTCGTTACATTCATCAAATATTCTTTTATCACTACCAACTCCGAAGAGCTAGGTTCGTTTACTGTAACCTTAAGATTCTTAGCATCCCAAGCCACACTCTTTTGAAGCGCATAAGACATAAAGCGAAGTGGTACATAAGTTGTATTGTTATGAATAAACACCAACTGACCAGAAGGTGGTACCATACTTATACCATCAAATATCGTCTTAACATTAATATTTTGAACTTTAATTACGTTGTTGTTAACAGCTGGAGTTGTTACAGACGCTACTGATGCAGCAGATGCGGATAAAGGCGCTGATGCCGTTAGTGGAGCTGCACCTATTGACAAAAGCAGCAACAGAGCTGCCGCTGGAATCTTGACTTTGCTCATTGTTGTTCACTTCCTTCTTCGAATGCTTTTTCTTCTGCTAAAACTTGCTCTTGTGTCTTCCCTTCACTCACACCATACTTCTTAGCAATCTGTGATAGTTCATTATATTGATCTTCCGAAACCTTACCAAGAATGATACTACGTGCTTCACGTTTTTCTTCAATGGTTAAGCCACCTGAAGCCAATTCCTGCAATCGCTTAATATCGGATACACTTAACTGACTCATGACTATCGATGCAACATCTGCTTTTTCTTTAATAGTTACATTTTCTTGGATATCCTTAGCCTTATCAGCTGATACCTGTGCAGAATACCCATCAAGATTATTATTCTCCACAACGGCTGGACTACTTGTTGGTTTAGTGGTGACGGGACCCGTCTTCTTTCCGCTATTCTTGGATGTACTCTCTGTTGTTGCTGGCCGTTCTGTTTCCTCAACTACATTTGCTGTATGCTTAGGCAACACAGTCTCAACAGGGGCGTCATCATTACTAGTGTTCACATTAGTAGTTATATCAGGAGTTGCTGCTGCAGTTTGTCCTGTAGTCGCTGCTGCAGTCGGTGCTGTAGTTACTTCAGGCGTTTCTTCTACTACAGTTTGGCTATCTAATGCATTGTCAGATTCTAAATCTAAACCTCCAGCCATTGAAGTCATAAGCTTATCAACAGCATAATTAGCAGCAAACAATCCTCCGATTGCTAATACTAAAATAACAGACAGAGACCATGCAAGTACTTTCTTCCATCTCTTGTTGAACATAGCAATTCCCTCCGATCATTATAGTCAGCTAATAGCGGCTTGAGCAACAGGCTGCATAGGAACAATCTGATTAATAACCTCTCGAATCGCACTCGGCTCCTCTGCCAATACACGCTCCAGACGCTTAAATTCCAATTCTAACTGATTTTGACTAACCACATTGGGTCTACCAATAAATATCCGATCATGCTGTGTTGAGCCTAGATTTTCTTCATCTGTAAGCAACTCTTCGTATAGTTTCTCCCCTTCTCGAATTCCCGAGAAAGTAATGTCAATATCCTTGTAAGGTTCAAAGCCGGATAATGTAATCAGATCTTCAGCCAAAGTCAATATTTTCACCGGTTCCCCCATATCCAATACAAATACTTCGCCGCCTTTGGCAAAAGAACCGGATTGAATGACCAATTGTACAGCTTCCGGTATGGTCATAAAGTATCTAACCATCTCGGGATGAGTTACAGTTACCGGACCACCAGCAGCGATCTGCTGCTTGAAAGCGGGGATTACACTGCCACGACTGCCCAATACATTACCAAAACGTACAGCTGAAAATTTAGTCTGACTTGTAGTGTTTAAGCTCTGTACGTACATCTCGGCAATTCGTTTGGTCGCCCCCATCACACTGGTAGGATTAACAGCCTTGTCTGAAGAGATCATTACAAAACGTTCTGCACCGAATCGGTCAGCACCATCTGCCACATTTCGGGTACCAAACACATTATTCTTGATGGCTTCCGAAGGATTACGCTCCATTAGAGGAACGTGCTTATGCGCTGCCGCATGAAAGACAACATGCGGTCTAAATGTACGAAATACATCCATCAATCGACTACGGTCCTGCACATCGGCGATTACCGTAACGATTTCGAGTTCGGGAAACTTCTTACGCAATTCCATTTCAATAGTGTAAATACTATTTTCACCATGTCCAAGCAGCAACAGCTTGTCCGGAGCAAAAGGTGCAACCTGCCGGCAGAGCTCAGAGCCGATGGATCCTCCTGCCCCTGTTACCATAACTGTCTTGTTGTGAACATAGCCCAGGATACCATTCAGATCAGCCACAATAGGCTCACGCCCTAACAAATCCTCTACACTTACATCACGAAGCTTCTTTACGGATATTTTCCCAGAAATAAGGTCGTTCAAAGCAGGAATAATCTTCAACTTAGCTCCTGTTGTCTTCCCCAGATTAATAATCTCAGAGATTTCAGTTCTGGACACAGAAGGCATCGCAATAATAATCTCATGAATGTGTTTTTCTTTAACAAGACGTGGTAAATCATATCTGTTGCCCAAAACTGGCAAGCCCAATATCGACATATGATATTTATTATTATCATCATCAATAAATCCAACAATCTTAGTTTGAGCGAAAGAAGGGCCCATCATCTCCTTGGCAATCAGCATTCCGCAATTCCCTGCTCCAACAATAATAGCATGAGTTTCGGTATCCTTATAGTTAATCCGATCATTATGGAAAACTCTCCACAAGAAACGAACTCCACCTACTAATACCAAAATCGTCTCCATTGCCCGAACTTCTACCCCAAAGGGAACGCGTGCTGGAAGAAGCAACAGTGCGACAACATAAGAGATTATTGCGCCTATTACAATGGCTTTAAAAATAGAAACAATTTCTCCAATGCTAGCATATTGCCACATCCGCCGATAAAGACCGAAGTAAATCAAACTCCCCCCGATAGCAACCGACGAGATCAGACCAAATTGTAACATCTGAATAACATATTCATGGGGGATTCCGTCATAAAATCGAAACATATAAGACGTCACAATACTAAGCCAAATAATAACTAGATCAATTAGGAATAACAAGAACACTCTGGATTTCGCTGTCATTTTTAGTGCCTCCAAAAATAACAAATTTCTCTACAGTACATTAATTTCCATAGTAGTAATAATAGTAGCCTTCGCTGGCTTTGCGTTTGACATTGTTGAGTACTACACCCAGCATTTTAGCGCCTACACGATCCAGATTCCCTTTAGCTTTGGCAGCAATATCCCGTTTGACCTTGCCATAACTCACTACCATAATGACTCCGTCACTCTTAGAAGCAACAATCTGCGCATCTGTAACAGCCAATAATGGCGGTGTATCAATCAGGATCACATCAAAATTCTGTCTTAATTCTTGAATTACTGTGCTCATCCGATTCGAAGCCAGCATTTCAGCAGGATTCGGAGGAATTGGGCCAGAAGTCATCAAGTAGAGATTATTCACTCCAGACTCCTGAACCACTTCTTTGAGTACAGCCTGTTGAGATAACAGCGAGGATAAACCGTAACGATTACTTAGAGAAAAAGTCTTGTGGGCTGTTGGTTTACGTAAATCTCCGTCAATTAACAATACTTTCTTGTCGGCCTGAGCATAAGCAGCCGCTAGGTTGGCAGAGACAGTAGACTTCCCTTCTTCCGGACCAGATGAGGTAATCATAATTACTTGAATCTGTTCATCCACGGAAGAAAAATCAATATTGGTACGTAGCGCACGAAAAGCTTCAGAAATAGGTGAACGAGGGTTCGTCACGGTAATCAGATGGCGTTGTTGGTTATTTGGTTGCTGTGACATGTTCGAGTTCCCCCGCCTTTCTGGACAATAACTGTGCTTGTGTTTCGGTCCCTTTGCCTTCTTCTTGACCCACTCTTGTGATCATAGCAATTGTTGGCAGACCGAGATATTTCTCAATATCATCTTCAGTCTTCAGCGTATCATCCATATAATCCAGCAGGAAGGCAATCCCGAGTCCAATCATTAGGGCAACGATGAAAGCAATAGCAACGTTCATAATTACATTGGGTTCAACTGGCCCAGGCGCAACAGGCGGGTTGGTCTTGGCTTCATTTAGAATGGAAACGTTCTGTACATTGAACAGCGAAGGAATTTCTTGCTTGAACACAAGTGAAATGGCATTCACAATTTCTGCAGCTCTCTGGTATGAATTATCTCGAACGACAAGTGTCATCACCTGCGTATTATTTACGGAACTCACGTTTACTTTTTTCAACAACTCCTCCGCAGTGGCATTAAATTGCGGATAGTTTTTGGCTACGACGTCTAGAATCGCCGGTGTCTTGATAATTTCCTTGTACGTATTAATCAGCTGTATGTTCGTGTTGATCTGGTTAAGATCAAGCTGACCTACCGTAGATTGTGTAGGCGTCTGATTCACAATAATCTTCGTGGAAGCTTCATATACGGGATTCTTGATAAACAAACTATATATTCCGGCAAGTATACTAACCACTATAACAATACTAACAATCATCCAAAGTCTCTTCCTCACAATTTGAAAATAATCGCGAAGATCCAATTCTTGTGCTGACAAGTGAATTTCCCTCCAAGCTGTTTCTGTAATATTTCAATCCACGCTAAAAAAGTGCCCCCTCTCACGTAGACGAGAGGAGGCTCTCCACTTGCTTATTGCTTACTTGAAGTTAATAGTACGATAGATAATTACTGCAGCTTCTGCACGGCTAGCTGTGTTTGTAGGGTTGAACTTACCAGCATTTCCGATTACCAAGTTGTTGCTAGCAGCGAAGGCTACTCCATCTTTCAGCGTAGCATTGATCTTAGCAGCATCAGTGAATTTGTTCAGAGCCGAAGCATCTGTCGTTGCATCTGGGTGAGTCAATTTCAATGCACGGGAGATCAGTGTCGCCATCTCAGCGCGCGTAATAGTCGCAGTTGGATCGAATGTAGTTGAAGTGCGGCCTTGGATAATACCCTTCTCTGCAGCAACAGCTACATAAGGAGCGTACCAAGCAGTAGAGCTCACATCGCTGAAGTTTTCAGTTGCTGTGCTGTTTTCCAAGTTCAACGCACGAACCAGCATCTTAGCGAATTCCGCACGGGTAACATTGTTCTTAGGAGCAAATTTACCATTTCCGATACCTTCAATCGCGCCCTTAGCAGCTACGACTTGAATTTGTCTTCCAGCCCAAGATTGAACTTTTGCAATATCACTAAAGCTAACCTTGTTCTCGAGAACTGCATAGGATGAGAACGTATCACGCGGCTCAACAATATGTTCGCCGTCCAGCACGCCACCTTGGAATTGCAGATCACTGTATACAACTTTTGCTACGGACAGCAGTTCTTTATCAAGACCTGTAGTATCCTTAAGCGGCAGTTTAATAGTCAGCGGTTGTTTAAATGTTGTTGTAGCCACGCCACCAACTGTCAAACCGAAGTCGTATACTTTAGAAGCCAGTTTCAACTTGGAAATCGAAGTTACCGTAGCATCTTCACCTGTTGTAGTAGTCAAAGTAACAGCATCGCTGAATTGTGCTACCGGAATAGTTACAGTCAGTCCGTTAAAAGTAATAGCAATGTTCGCGATACCTTTAGCTTTAGCAGCTTCAATAATCACTTTGGACAATGGAACTTTTACAGTCTTAGCATTCACTGTTCCGAGGTTCAATGTTAGGGTAAGACCGGTTTTTCCAGGGTTTGCAGCCAGAAGGGCATCAAATGCTTTGAGTACATCGGCGTCAACCAGATTCAATGTAGCCACATCACCTACAATGCTTACAAGCTTGGATACATCATAGATACCGGGCGTAGCAGTAGGATTAGTGACTACTGTACCACCAGTACCGCCACCGTTATTACCGCCATTGTTACCGCCATTGTTACCGCCAGCTTGGAGGTATGCGTTGTAATATGCTCTTGCAAGTACCAATAGCGCAGCTTTTTCTTTAGTAACAGATGGTTCATTTTGCAGCTTGTTTTTCACTGCTGCAAGATCCGCTCTGGTTACTCCGAACTTATTGAGTCCGTTAAGCACACCATTAACAGTAGAGGAACCCACTGCAACTTTAAGAGTAGCTTCTTTGGCTTGTTTGAAAAGAGCACTGTTCTCGTCTTGCAACGCTGCAAGAATCACAGCTTCACTTTGTCCCTTGAAGAGAGGAATCAATGTTTGTTCAACACCATTTGCACCGAAGATAGAAGTGTATACTTCATCAACAGTTAGGTTAGGCAGACCAATTTCTCCAGCAATCTTCTTCACCAAGTCTTTGTAAGCTTGGTAGTTCTCAGACTTCTGAATGTCAGTTACTGCTGAATACTCAGGAGTATATACAGATGTAACGATCTCCACATAAAGTTTGTGTAATAGAGATTTGTCAGCCTGTGTCAGGAAAGTCAACTTATCCGTCACGGGAGCAAAATCCGCTTCCAATTGTGCTTGAGTCAAGCCCTGAAGCTCTCCACGGAAATCACGCAGGATTTGTTTGTCCGCTTCTGCCAAAGTTGCGTACAACACATTTGCACGATCTTTCAAAGCTGTAAAAATTACGTCATTGCTAGATGCCGCAGATGCAACGCCATTCAAATGTTTAGCCAAGCCTTGGCTGCTGAAAGGGAAGCCTGCTACAGATGCTGCTGCCATACTTACTGCTAGTGTTGATACTGCTAATTTTTTCTTCAAAGTCACTTTTCATCCACCTCTTTGTATGTAGTGTTGAATCTGTTACTGCTGTTGCTGTTAGAATAGGTCACACTAAGCCAACTCTATTCAAATAAAATGTAACAATAACCCAGTATTACCCATTCTACCACTATTCGAGAGATTGGTCACGCTTTACGAGAAAATATTCCGAAGATTTTTTGACTTTTTTTGCGGGAACCCGTATAAAGCACTCGAACTAGCTCCTCGTTGGCGATAATTCTCTGTGAATTGTGGCGGAAACAGTCGGAAACGGCAGCCCCCAGTTCTTTCTCCACAACGTTGTAAGCTTCACTGAGACCAAAGGGCCGATGATGGCTGTCATGCGCATCGGAAGCGATCACATGAACAGCGTTTCTTCGACACAGGTCGAGCGATAGCTTCTGCAGTTTGCTTCCAAAGACTCCGGCAATACTCTGCGCTGTGACTTGTCCTAGTGCTCCCAGCTCTATTAATCTTTCTAATTTGGTGGGATCTTCAGCAATTTCAGCGTTGCGCTCCGGATGGGCAATGACTGGGACAAAACCTTGAATCATAAGCTCATGGCAAGTTTCCTCCATGCTGCGTGGTACCCGAGAAGAAGGCATTTCTAGCAATATATACTTTGATCCCGCAAGCGTCAGCAACCGGCCTTGTTCCAAATCAATTAGGAGATCCCCGTATATGCGGATCTCCTGACCAGGTAGTACTAGCAGGTTAATACCAGCTTGTTGAAGTCTCTCATTCAGAAGCTGAACGGCTTGTCCAATATTTGGAGCGGGATTCATATATACTCCATTGGCATGGTGAGGTGTAGCTATTGCCGTAGAAATACCATCCTTCTGGGCGTCCTGTGCCATAGCGAGAGCCGCTTCCCAGTCTGCAGCTCCATCATCCATAAAAGGTAAAATGTGGTTATGAATATCGATCATATACTTTTTATCGATCCTTTTCTAGCTTTATTTTATAGATTTTTCGCAAAAACACAACCATTTCACTGGGGAATAATCGCTAGAATTAATGTGTAATTTATTCCTACAATTCCAATTCTATCAAACGCCGGTTTATTGCTGCAAGTTTACCGTCAATTTCACCTATCATTTTATCGCTCTGGACGGTAAGTCTGCAATCTAATAAACTATCAATTTCGAGGCGCAGCGCCGCAATCTCGCGTTCTATAGCGTCAGACTTAAAGAGAGTCATCATCTCCGATAAGGACTGTTTATGCTGATAAATCAGTTTGCTGCCATTAGCAGTAAGCTCTGAAATCCGGCGGACCGATCCACTCTCATAATAATACTCCATTGTGAATCCTTGATAAATCCTATTCACTGAACCAGAACCTTTATAAGTGACGAAGAGCTTGCGGACTGCATTATTCAGATGGGGGTTCACCACCCGGCAGGAAAACGTGCAGATATAGAGATGCCCCCGGCGTTCCACATTGAGGCGAATCGCTTCCCCCCCCCGTTTTCCTCCAGTACAATCTCCTGTTCTCCACCTCCGAGGACCTTTACACGGTGGCTAATATAGCAGGTATCGGCTGTGAGCAGAAACTGGTTCATCTGAAATTCTGTCATTTGCAAAGTTGTATTCACATATTCCGTCGCCAATCGCTGAGCCATAACCATCCCTCTATTCTTTATAGCAATCATTAGATTGATTATACAACGTAGAGCGGCGGGTTTCTCTCATGCTAAAGCAGGCTAAAGACCGTTAATCCCTCTTATGGCGTGGAAATGGGAGAATAGGTGAGGAATTCGCATTGATCCTATGATATACGCATATTCCCCATATATCAGGACCAACTTATTCTTCAGAAGTATCCTCAGACTGAGACCGAGATGCTTCTCCGGGTTCCTGGCTTTCTTGCTCATCCTCTATATCTTCTTCGGAAGGAAGGCAATAGCTCTCAATCAGTTCCCACAGTTCATCTTTGCCGAGGCCCAGCTCCGAGGAAAAGGAAATGAAATTATCCCCCGGCAATACACCGAGCTCCTGTTTCATAATTTTGATATGTTTAGGCCAGCGGGTCTTTGGGATCTTGTCCGCTTTGGTTGCCACCACGCAGAGCGGCAAATCATAATGCTTCAGCCAATCAAACATCATTTTGTCATTACTGGTCGGTGGGTGGCGCAAATCCACTATAAGCAGAATAAGCCTTAGCGTGTCCCGCTCTGCCATATACTTTTCGACCATTTTCCCCCATGAGGCACGTTGGGTTTTGGAAACTTTGGCATACCCGTAGCCCGGGAAGTCAACAAAATACATATCTTCATTGACACGGTAATAGTTCATATGCTGTGTCTTGCCCGGTGTGGAGCTGGTACGGGCCAGATTTTTACGGTTAATCATCCGGTTGATCAGGGAGGACTTCCCTACGTTGGAGCGCCCTGCCAGAGCAATCTCCGGCAAGGCGTCAACTGGGTATTGATCAGGGCCTACGGCGCTGATGATAAATTCGGCATTGTTAACTTTCATAGGACTTCCTTTCTAATGCACACTACTCGGCGCTTCACTGCTAATTTCTGTATGATGTTCAACAAGCGCATGCTGCAGCACCTGATCCATATGGGATACAGGCACAAACTCCACATCGTTGCGTACGCTCTCCGGGATATCCTTGAGGTCGCGCTCGTTGTCCTTCGGAAGAAGGATTTTTTTGTAACCGGCACGGTGGGCAGCCAGCGATTTCTCCTTGAGCCCGCCAATCGGCAGGACACGCCCGCGCAGCGTAATCTCCCCCGTCATTGCCACGTCTTTAGATACATATCGTTTGGTCAGTGCGGAGATCAATGCAGTAGCAATGGTGATCCCTGCAGAGGGGCCATCCTTCGGTATTGCTCCTTCAGGGATGTGAATGTGGATGTCGTTTTTCTCATGAAAATCCGGCTCTAGTCCCAGCTCCTCCGCCTTTGAACGGGTATAGCTAAAAGCGGCCTGTGCCGACTCCTTCATCACATCACCCAACTGTCCCGTAAGTGTAAGCTTGCCAGTGCCCTGAACAACCGTAACTTCGATCAGCAGCGTGTCGCCTCCAACCTCGGTCCATGCCAGTCCGGTTACGGTGCCAATCTGATCCTCCAACTCGGCCATACCGTAACGGTACTTCGATACACCGAGATAGTCCTTGACCTCACCCGGCAGGATACTGACTTGTTTCTTCTCATCGGATACAATCTGCTTCGCTGCTTTGCGGCATAGTGCCGCGATCTGCTGCTCCAGATTACGTACCCCGGATTCCCGGGTATATTCGCGGACGATCTTCAGCAGGGTGTCATCTTCAATGGACAGCTGTTCATCCTCCAAGCCATGATTCTTACGCTGCTTCGGCAGCAAATAACGGCTGGCAATTTGCAGTTTCTCCAGTTCTGTGTAACCGGGGATGAAGAGCATCTCCATCCGGTCAAGCAGTGGACGTGGAATATTATGCACAGCATTCGCAGTTGTCACGAACATAACATTCGACAGGTCGAACGGCAACTCGACGAAGTGATCGCTGAATGTATTGTTTTGCTCCGGGTCAAGCACCTCTAGCAGTGCCGCCGAAGGGTCGCCGCGGAAGTCCGCCGCCATCTTGTCGATTTCGTCGAGGAGAAAGACCGGATTAACACTGCCCGCTGTCTTCATCCCCTGGATGATCCGGCCCGGCATTGCACCGACATAGGTGCGGCGGTGGCCGCGAATCTCAGCTTCATCCCGCACACCGCCCAGAGAAATGCGCACGAACTTGCGGTTCAGTGAACGGGCAATTGAACGAGCTAACGAAGTTTTGCCGACACCCGGAGGTCCTACCAGACAGAGAATCGGGCCCTTCAGCTTCTTGACCAGCTTTTGGACGGCCAGATATTCCAGCACCCGTTCCTTCGGCTTCTCCAGACCGTAATGATCCGCATCCAGCACCTGCTCCGCCTTCAGAATATCCAAATCATCCTCTGTCGATTCGCTCCAAGGCAGACTCAGCAGCCAATCCACATAGTTGCGGATGACGCTGCCTTCCGCTGAGCTAGCCGGCATTTTTTCCAAGCGGTCGATTTCCTTCTCGATTTTCTCCTGCACACGTTCCGGCAGATTCTTTTCTTCCATCAGGCTGCGCAGCTCATCCGCTTCACCGGCCCGGCCTTCTTTTTCACCGAGCTCCTTCTGGATCGCTTTCATCTGTTCACGCAGATAATATTCCTTCTGGGTTTTCTCCATCTGTTTCTTCACACGCTGGTTGATTTTGCGCTCAAGTTCAAGCACTTCACGCTCATTGTTAAGGATATCGAGCAGCTTCTCCAGGCGTTTGCTGACATCAATGGTCTCCAGAATCTCCTGCTTATCCTTAATCTTCAGTGCCAAATGGCTCGTGATGACATCGGCGAGTCTTCCTGGCTCTTCAATATCGGAAACAGCAGCAAGCGTTTCTGGGGTGACTTTTTTGGACAAAGTGATGTAGTGTTCGAATTGGCTCAGTACGGTGCGCATTAGAGCGTCACTCTCCTGATCCACATCCTCCTGCTCCGGCAGCTCGCGCGCCATCACCTCGTAAAACTCCTCATTATCCATATAATGAATAATTTCGGCCCGCTCCACGCCCTCCACCAGCACACGAATCGTGCCGTTGGGAAGCTTCAGCATTTGCCGCACATTCGCAACGGTACCGACCCGAAAAATATCTTCTTGTCCCGGCTCCTCAATATTCACTTCCGACTGTGAACAGAGGAGAATCAGGCTATCTTCAACCATAGCTTTTTCCAGCGCCCGAACGGACTTCTCGCGGCCCACATCCAAATGAAGAACCATACTGGGGTACACAAGAAGACCTCTAAGGGGCAATAAAGGAAAACGACGACCTTTTGTTTTGTTTGGTATCATCGCTTTCGCACCTCCCATGGTTCTCAAGTAGTGTCATATGCATTCATTCTAACAAAAGCGGCATCAAAACACCAACAGGCTGCCTTTCAGTGTAAACGTTCTAGGTCTGATAATGATCCATAAAAGTTGATGTTGGGTTTGTACAGAATAACCAAGTGTATAGATTCTGAATACACACGGAGTTTTTAGTATTTGCGCGTCACATGTAGAGTATACCCGTGGGAACTGTGACAAAGCCAGGGAGAAACAAGGGTATAAAAAAGGTCGCTACCCCTAGCGAAGAGCTGATATCACTAGCCACAATAAAAACTTACGAAAAAATTGGGAGCTTTTTTCGCTGGCTTATCTTCAATCGTTGTCAGTCCCCTTCCTCACTCTTTGAATCGCGAGATTTCCTCGGTGCTAAGCGAATCGTTGCCTGTTTCTAGCTCAGGAAACTAAACCCTAAGAACTTACGGTTCCATGGTCTGGCTACCGCGCTTTTCTCCCGGTCACTTTCAGTTTCAGCCTTCCTTCTACAAACTGGCTTACCGATTCCATGATGCTTTCACGGCTCGCTTACTAGCCACAAAGATGTTGCAGTCGTCCGCATAGCGTACGAATCGCAACCCTCGCTCTATCAATTCCTTATCCAAATCATTCAGTTGAGCCAACCATCTTGTGGTGTTTCTTATGGGCTGCGCTCCAGCTTTCTGTCCACCATGACTACCCGTTCAGATAGACGCGAATCAGTGTCAGCACTATTTTGTCCGTCACTTTCCGTGCCACTCATGTTATCACCATATCGTGATTGACCTGGTCAAAGAATATCATATCCAAATCTCCGACCCAACCTCAGGCCACTTTGGATATACAAAGCTATTTTTTCTCTCTCCTTTCTTCAACCCTTCTGTAAGTTTTTGCAACAGCTTACGTACTATGGCCTCTGATGACTCCTGCCAATTCAGCGCAGCCTCTCGACTACGGTTACAATTTTTCCCTTGTTTAACTAGCAGGTCTCCCCAGATAAGCACGTCATCTCTCCGTCCGCGCCTGCCAAGTTTAACTACAGCATTAGACAGCCTAGGATTTCGTCATGGTTTTGTGACTTATCCGGCTGCAACCGCCTCAAATGGGATTCGTGTACCTCGGGCATTTCTTTTGCCTCCATCTTCCTTCAGTATCCTCCTCACAGCGGACACCCTTGCTCTTGGCTAACTGTAAGCACTTGCCATCCCTCGTTCGGGACTTTCAGCTAGAGATGAGCCCTTGCTGGGTGTGCAAACTAAAGAAGCACCCATTACGAGCGCTTCTTTCAGAACTTCTCGATCATCTACTCTCTTCTTCGATGAACTCTTCCATTTTCCGATTCACCAGATCGCAATCTTGATCCCCTTCTTGCAAACGAACTGACAAAACTCATTATAACCCTCGTCTTCGATCGTCACTTTGTGTCTTGATGTAGCCAGCATTATCACCTCCTAAAGCAAGGTAATATTGTCTAATACTCACTGGCGATTATCAATACACTCCGATACACATTAGTGAACAGCATGGCCCTACTAAGAACTGTTAAGCAGTTTTTCTAGGGCTTGGTTGACTCCGGCTATTTATGGTGTCCTCAAGAGGTTCTATCCTGGTTGTTGATGCCCTTGAGTTACTCACTGAGACTGATCCGATCATGGCGAACATAAGGAACATTCCTAAATTAAACATTATACTTTCTCCAATAGATAGGGTGAGAAAGGATAAAATTACAAACCCTGGCACAAACCTTGTCTGATGCATATCTCTTTTTGCGTACTTGTAACACTCTGATGAAGCTCGAATCAGGAACATGAGGAACAAAAACAAAGGAGCCCATCCGAAACGACCTAACACATTGATGTAGGTGTTATGTGCGGTTATTGAAGTGTAATCACTAAAGTAGTTGCCTCCACGCCCGAAAAGTCTCGCCTCCGCAATAGTCTGAGTCCAAGCAGCACCGCGCCCATTAAGGGTGTCATAACTATGTGTCTGGAACTTACTTAGGATATTTTCCTGAAATGTTTCCTTTAATGGAAAAACTAAGCTTACAAGAAAAACAAGCAACAGACCAAGTATTAACTTGAAGTACAGGTTTCTATGCTTCTTGAAATCAAGAAGAATATTTTTCATGACAAACATAAGCCCTACTATACAGACTATTCCGCAAGTGAGCACGGAAGTCCGACTAGCCGTCAGCAAGGTTACATATAATAGAAAAACACATGATCCTAGCGAGAAAAGAAGCACTTTCTTCTTAACTTTTTTCGAATCTTGAAGATACAGGAGCAAGTAATGCAATGCTATACCAAAGACTACGGAAAATGCCGTTGCTGCGATAAGACCCATAGCGTTAGGGTTACCAAAAATCCCTCTATACGGCACCGTATCGAAGCCACTTTTAATAATTGGGATACCCACAATTGGCAAAACAGCGCCTATTAAATAGGCATTTGTAACGGCTCGTGTTGGAGCTTCGATTAAATTAGGTAGGATAGCTATTAAAGAAATGTAAACTATCACAAAATTCAAGGTACTTTTAACAAGCTCGATATCCACATTTACCAGACCGGATATGCCACATGAGGCTATGAATAAATAAAACAAAACCATCAGTTTAATATTAACTCTAATAGTCTCAATCCTTTTTACAATTAACATAAAAATGAGCATAATCATAATTCCTGAAACAGCCATTGTTGAGATGGATGCATAATCACTAACGTACATCAGCGAGCTAACAGCGAAGAAAAGCATCAGTAAAAGTCTGTAATTTTTCATCCGAAACCACCTATTGTCTTTAATTAGATAACGGAATAAGTCTATCAATTGATAGTAAATTTGTCCACCTATTGATAGACTTTCAGCATCTGGAGTTAAATCGATTTGTTCTCTAGGCGCTTACCATTTGGGACTTATATCATTATGATTCTATCTCCTATCAGCACATGCGGCCTGCGATGGTGCAGTCTACAAGGTTGCCAGCTCTATCGTTTACATTAAGCGTACTGGAGAGCAGCGAACAGCAATCTGCACTGTATAATCCTCTTAGCCGATGTTTCAACAATGGCACTCACGATGTAGTTTATATGACCCAGATTATGAGTAACTACATAGACTCCGGTTGATATCCTTGACGTTATGAACCGTTGTGGTTAGCCAGTCAGCAGTAGTACCATTACTAATAAAAGCGAACGTAAGCTAGTCTTTCGTATAGCGTGTGTTGTCAAAACCGCCAGAAGAACTTACATACTGATAATATAGACTCGAGCCTTTGAATCGCTTGCTGTTGTCTCCCTCGATAAAAGAAGATTATCAATAATCGCAGTCAATGTCTCTCCGATGAAATAGTTGCTGTCGATATTTATTTGGCGTGTAGCAAACCTAAGCGAGCCACACCATAATTGAAGTCAATGTCAAAAATCCATAAGATACAGGCCAATTTGTCATAGCAAGTCGCCAATCGGCGGTAATGCCTCACTTTGTTGAAAAGGCACTCGATCAGATGACGTTCTTTGTAGATCTCATTTGTCCCATACTCTTTGCTCCCGGCAGTTCAATTTACTTGGAATGACCGAACTTGCACACTGCACCTTCAAAAGGTGAAGAATCTGATTCGGTCAGCCAACACTTGCGTTTTTCTTAAGTCCATCTATTTTAGGTTTTCGTAGCCGGGTTACCGAGTCATGGCACTGGCCTCTGGTCAGCACATAACGTAGCGGGTTGCCTAGGGCATCAACAACGGCGTGGATTTTAATTCTTAAGCCTCATGGAGATCGGTCAATAGCCTGCTGAAGGCTCAATGTCATTAAGTTAGAACGCAAGGCCAAAAATCAAGAACAAGAGCAGGTTATCGAAAAGATAGCCCGCTCTTGTTTTGCATGAAAAAGAAAAAAAGAACTTGACAAGCAGAAGAAAGTGTGTAGCGAAGCCCCTTGGAAAAACAAGGAGGTTACGCCAATGAATGAGTACGCAAATTCGCTAAAAGAAACACTGACATCCCTCATACGTGAAATGTCAGCCGTACCAGCACCTTATGTCAAAAACCCTGAAAAGATTTTACCCGAAAGACCGCGAAGATTGTGCAACGAGGTAGGGCGGCTGGCGGCTATGGTTTATCGTTCCCCCATCCAGGGAAAAACCATTGTAATTGCCGATAGAGGTTATGAAAGTTATAACAATTTCGCGCATATGGAACTAAAAGGGTGGAACTACGTCATACGGGTAAAGGATTTGGATTCGAGTGGTATTCTTTCGAGCTTGCGCTTGCCTACTAGCGGAGAGTTTGATATGGACGTTCATCTGACACTCACAAAAAACAAACCAAAGAGGCCAAGGCTCATCCCGAGATTTCCAGGTTCGTCCCTTCCACGTCTACCAATGATTTTTGGATTTGCAGGAGAACTTGTTTTACCCGATTTCCTTTCGGGTTGTTCGTTTCGTCCTGCCGAATGGCGCTTATGAAACCGTCATTACGAATCTTTCTGCCACTGAATTCCCACCCGATGAAATCAAGTCCATTTATAACAGGCGATGGGGCATTGAAACCTCTTTCAGGGCATTAAAATATACCGTCGGTCTGACGAATTTTCACGCAAAGAGACGAGAGTACATCACCCAAGAGATTTTCGCAAGAATGATCCTGTACAATTTCGCTGAAATGATTAACTCGCACGTGTCATTTCCCAAATGGATAAACGGCACCCATACCAAGTCAACTTCACGGTTGCCGTTCACATTTGTAGACACTTCCTGCGCTCACGGGACGATGAACCCTCGCCTGATGTTGAAGCACTGATTCGCAAAAACATTTTACCGATTCGACCCATTCGCCCAGGGCAGAAGAATACGCGCAAAATCCGCTGGAAATCAGCCGTTAGCTTCGTCTACAGAGTAGCATAATTCGTTTCACATGAACATTTTTTAAGCGGATATTCCATCCTATTTATTTGCTGTACACTTTTTCCTTTCTTGCACCAAAAAACAAACGGCACAGGGCTTTTCCCCATGCCGTTTTGGATTCCATTTTTATTCCCTGTCTTATCTTTGAGCTTATCTTAATGATATTGACTGAAGGCTCCCCCCCTTTTTTTTGAGCCCGCCCCATGTTGATGGACACGCACAATTGTTGCATCAATCATGATGCTTTCAAAGTCGGAGTCAATCGAGACATGTTCTAAAATCCGGTCCCAAATCCCGGCAATTTGCCATCGGCGAAACCGGCTATAAACAGTGAACCAGGAGGCGTAGTATCCTGATAAATCTCACCAGGTTGCACCTGTTGTTGCCACCCACAGCATGGCATTCAACATCAGACGATGGTCTTTCGGGGGTCTCCCTGCTTGCGGTTTTCATTCCTTCGGCAGTACTTCCATGATTTTATCCCAATGGTCATCACGAATTTCGTATCGTCTCATCATACCTACTATTTACCTAATTTCCAAAGAATTATCGTTTCATTACACGCCCTAGTTTGGAGTGGTACAGAACCAGAAAGGCCGTCACTCCTGTTGGAGGATTCGATCCGATTGGATTGCCCAATACCTCGCTTTCAGAGTTTGGCTACAGTACCGGGTAAAGTACGGTATTGACCAGCAACTCATTGTTGAGAACATTGTTATAGTTCCCATTCATGCCGACATTGCCAATGGTCATTATTAGAGGGGTATTGCCTCTGAGTTGGTTGCACATGTTGCCGCAAATGACACGCTTGCTCTGGATGGCGCCGCCTACCTTTTGGCACGCTATAATATACGCCTGCTTGTAGCCGATCAAATCCGCTAATTAAAACCACTGCCCACGGCAATGAGCGAGGAAGATGTAAGGCTATTATCTTCAATGCGGTTATTGGTATCATATGATTTAACTGCATCATTAACATCCACAAAGATGTTATTTTCTAGGGCGCTGTACTGCGCTCTAGGATCCAAACAGATGCAAGTCTGCTCTTTACTTGCATTATCCGCCATTTCCTCAAACCTATTTTTATCGATAAGCACTCCCTGATTTTCCCAAGTCCCCCTTTACACTGTTCACCTGGATGACGTCCCAGATGCTTGTAAAATTTGCAATCGTGTATGCTTACGTTTTTGGCAGCGCCGATCTTGATGAGATAGTTATATTATCAGTGTAGGTTGTGGGAGTACCGGATTAACCTTGAGACAGATAAACATAAGCCCGTCGATCTCCACATCTTCGACATCGTAAATATCAAAGCACGATGATCCGGAGTTAACCAAGTAGTTAATCGTTGCTTTTCCGATATCCACAATTTCCAGAGTTCGAGAAACGCCAGATACGTGACGATAAAATAGCCCTTGACTCCAGCGTGTCTCCTTCTGCCAGGTCTTCAATAACCTCCTGCAGCCGTGGTGGTTGCGTCAGCCTCACTTGAGCTGCCGTTGACTATATAGTACTTTTTCCAATACCCGCCAACTACGCATCAGAAGATTAAATTTCAACTTTAATTAATTGGCTCAAACCCAAAATTAGCGATTGAAAACCGAAGCACGTTAAAAGAGGATAGAAATGGAAAAACATCTGCAAATCCTGTATTGTTGTAAGTCCTACCAAACAACAAGAAAAGGAAATGACAGATGCCACTCCAGTATATCAACGAACTGCTCGAATTACCAGAACTACAACTTCATAGTGTTCTCTCCATCAACTCAGCGAAAGTACATTAGAAGCCTCACTGGTAACCCACAAATAGCCCTGTCCGATCTGTCACTCCGAACAAGCGGTGAAGCGAGACGGCCGTAACACGCCACGCAAGATTCGTCATATCAGCATCTTTGGCAAGAAGTGCTTTTTGCACATTCCCTCACTGCGCTTGGCCTGTTCGCGGTGCAATATTGGGTTTGTTTGGTCGTATGCGTGGGTGAGCCCCAATGAACGATACAGCCACCTTTTCCGCACACAGACTGTGAATCAGGCGCTGGGCTCTACGGAAGCGCATAGCGCAAGAATACTAGATCTACCCGTCAGCACGGTTCAGCGTATGCATCAAGAGGCCTTGTCCGCAGAGAATGAGCGTCTAATGGAGCAGGCTTGGAGTCAAGCCAAAGACACGCCAGAACTGGTGCTCGGCATCGACGGCTTTGCGATCAACAAAGGGAACACCTACAATACCGGCATTCACGATCTTCGAGGCGAAACCATGTTAGACCTGCTTCCCGGACGAAAGCTGGACGTCTTGCGTGCGTATGCCGAGCAGCATCCCGATTTTTTGAACCTGAATCCCAAGGCGGTTGTCATGGATCTGGCTCAAACGTATCACACCTGAATCAACGAGTGTTTTCCAAAGGCGATTCGGATTGCTGACCGGTTCCACGTTCACGGTTATGTCATTGAGAGTGTCCAGGCGGTCCGAAAATCAGTGCAGTCTACCCTTTCCCCTCGGGCCAAAGTGATCTTGAAAGCCATCATCACCTACTGAATCCACCTGCAGATCCCTTACCGGAAAAGAGCCGAATTCAGTTAGATCAACTGATGGCAATTTCCCCGCTGTTACGTGAGGTATGGGAATGGAAAGAATCGTTCTCCTATTGGTATGACTATTCGCCGAATCTCCATGTTGCCAAGCTTGGTTTTATTCGTTGGTGCCAGCAAGGGAAGGCTTTCAGTATGAAGCGGTGCAAAACGCCTTGAAAACGATGCGTAACTGGGAAGAGGAAATCGTGAACTACCATCACTGCCTCTGGACCAATGCCACTGTGGAGAGACGGCATAATCGCATTAAAACGTATCAACGCCGGCACTATTTCACACGCAATCGTCGATGTTACAAAGCCGGTATTTAATTGAGTGTAATCGGCACCGCTTTTTAGGATGAAAATATCAACCGCTAATTTTTAGATTGAACCAATTAATTAATCCATAATCAAGTAAGATTGAAGGTACCTAATCATCATACGAAATCACTCCTTTCAGAGAGGTTGCTCGACACTTCCATTTTACAGAGTGCGATTTCTTATTGTGCTCTTAGAAAGCATTATCAAAACTTCAACAAGAAGATAGAGTGATCGTGAAAAAGTGGTAGCAGTTGCATTCGCTTTCCCACAAGGCTTATTTCGTTAAAAAAACTTGGACCACACTGAATTCCTTAGCAACTTCTATGCCTACTGTAGGTTCATAAGAGCCTCCTGTTTATATTACTGGCAATTCTACGATCGTCCCAAACCCATATCTTTGCTTATAATGCGGGGGTCATTGCCCCTACCAGCTCAAATAGGGTATTGGAGGCAGTGGAAGAACAGTTTTTGTGACGGGGTCTCCCCCCCCAAAAAAAATCCTACATTCTCCCGGTTACCGCCACCTTAAAATACCTAGAAAAATAGGCCAACCAGAAGTTACTGGGTGACCTAATAATACGAAAAAATGGTTGTCCCAAGCAGCCATTTCTTGGCTCCTAGGACAGCCCCGCTCTTTTGCTGCACAGTAACATCTAATTCGCATTGCTTAAATTGCGATCAAACTTAATTCTGTTCACTATCTGCACAACTATCGCCCCCAATAAAACACCGGCAGAATCAATGGCTACGTCATACAGTCTGCCGTCACGTCCAAAGTATAATTGGAGCAGCTCTGTCAGCAGGGCAAAAGCAATGGATGCAAGAATACTCATGACGGTACTCTTACTCCGTCTATAGAACAGGACTGCCAGCACAGCAAATCCCGTGAAATGTCCAATTTTCCTAAGAACATATCCAGAGTTGTACATTAAATCAAGACTAAAATCGAGTTTGGTCAGAACATGAAAATCAGGCCACCCCGACCAATGAAACGATGGAACGGTGCCGTTCACCCAAAAGCTGGAGTCAGAAGCACAGGTGAATACAAGCAACAGCATGGCCCATGCGATAAGCACAAAAGTTTTCATTACAATACCCACTTTCAAATTACAGTGTTTATAGTATCGCAGATTTGTAATCAAAAATCTAATTTTGCACATCCCCTGCAGCGTCAGCCTTAAAGAGCGAAGGTGACGCAGAGAACGTCTCGCCGGAGACTGCCGGCAGCCTCACATCCGCGGTGTCCGCGCCGAACAGGTGACGGAATACCTCTTCCACCGTCTCCACCGGAATGACCCGCAGAGGGGCGAGGTCGGCGAATAAGGATTGCCAGTTTTCTTTCGGAATCAGCACGGTAGTCGCTCCTGCCTGAAAAGCTGCTTCTACCTTGGCGATCACACCGCCGACTGGCTTTACACGGCCGTGAATCCCGATCTCACCGGTGATGGCAACAGTGTTGTCAACCGGCAGACGGCGGATTGCGGAGACGATGGCAACAGCCATAGCCACTCCAGCGGATGGACCGTCAATCGGCGTACCTCCGGGAAAGTTTACATGCAGATCGTAACGGTCCGGCTCCAAATTCATCGTGCGCAGGACCGTCAGCACGTTCTCTACAGATCCTTTGGCCATACTCTTGCGACGGATCGTACGCGATCCCCCGCCAATCTCTTCTTCATCGACCACACCGGTAACGTTTAGCCGTCCCTGACCGCTAGCAGGTGCAGCCGAAACTTCAATCTCCAGCAAAGTACCCATACCAGGTCCATACACTGCTAGGCCGTTGACTAGCCCTATCTGTGGCGATGACGGAATCTTACGTTCCGTCCGCAACGGCAGCTGACTGCTGCCAGCCACCCATTCTACGTCGGCCGCTGTTAAAGTATCACGTTGTTCGGTCAAGGCCAACCCTGCGGCGAGTTGAATCATATTGACGGCTTCCCGGCCGTTAGTGGCATATTGCTGCACCACAGTCACAGCTTCCGGGCTGGGCTTCAAGCCAATTTTCTGAATCGCATCACGACCGATCACGGCGATCTCATCAGGCAGCAAAGGACGGAAATAAATTTCCATACAGCGTGAACGCAGCGCCGGTGAAATTTCATCAGGAGAACGGGTGGTTGCTCCGACAAGACGGAAATCGGCTGGCAGACCATTTTGAAAAATATCATGGATATACGCAGGTGTATTGCTGTCCTCGGAATTGTAATAGGCACTTTCCAGCAGCACTTTGCGGTCTTCAAGAACTTTTAGCAGCTTGTTCATCTGAATGGGGTGAAGCTCACCGATTTCATCCAGAAAAAGAATCCCGCCATGCGCCTTGGTCACAGCTCCCGGCTTCGGCTGGGGCACGCCTGCAACCCCCATTGCACCGGCCCCTTGGTAGATCGGATCATGCACTGAGCCAATTAGCGGATCGGCGATTCCCCGTTCATCAAAACGGGCTGTAGTCGCATCAATTTCTGTAAATTTGGCATCACTTTTGAAGGGGGATAGCACATTCTTTTTCGCTTCCTCCATGACGACACGGGCAGCAGCAGTCTTGCCGACTCCCGGAGGTCCGTAAATGATAACATGCTGCGGGTTGGCGCTGCACAGCGCCGCCTTCAGGGCACGCAGCCCATCCTTTTGCCCGACGATATCTCCAATGGAGGCCGGACGCGTCTTTTCCGAGAGCGGTTTGGTTAAAGAAATCATCCGCATCTTCCGCAGCTTATCCAACTCCTTGCGCGACTCACGATCCACCGCCGTCTTATTGGTCTTCTGTCCCCGCAGCAAATTCCAAAAATAAACGCCGATAACCAGCGCGAAAAAGAGCTGCACGATCATCAGCAATATGCTCAATGAGCTTAATTCCATAGGTCATCCTCCCATTTCATTCAGTCTACCTGGTCTATACCGTTGGCTACTACTAGGTAGTATAGCCGTTTCGGTCATTCGTAAACGCAGTGGGGCAGTATTTATGAATAATTAACTAAATTTTGGATAAAAAAATCAGGGGTATGACCGAAGGCCAGATTGACGGGATGGTTATCTGAATTTTATAGCTGAATGTTACAGGAATAAATAAGTGGGTGATGTAGGAAAGGGTATGGGCGGATAAGATCGGTAAGGAGTTGGGCAATCGTAATGAGGGTCAGACGCGGATCGCCTTCGTGCTAATGCTGCACCTAGGGGCACGAGAGGCCGGATGATTGTCGTTGTTGAGGGTGATAGAGCGTTGCTGCTGACATATATTTAACCGTAGTTGCGATACGGACGTCCTCGCGTTGCTGCACATCGCTAGTCGTTGGTATGCGCCACTAAGGGTAGCTGTAACTTTGGGCGATTGTACGTTGATGCGACGTCCTCGCGTAGCTGTAACTGGGCGATGATACGTTGATACGGACGTCTTGGCGTTGCTGTGCCAACCAGTCGTTGATATGCACCACTAAGCGTAGCTGTAACTTTGAGCGATAGTTCGTTGATGTGACGTCTTGGCGTTGCTGCGGCCACTAGTCGTTGATGTGCACCACTAAACGTAGCTGTAACTGGGCGATAGTACGTTGATGCGACTTCCTCGCGTAGCCGCGGTCACCAGTCGTTGATATGTACTTCTAAATGTTGCTGCTGCGGGCCATACATTGAGCAGCCTCACAAACTTTTGAACAGACTTTTTACCAAAGGGAAATACCCCCTCTATTTCAAGTGATTTGTTCTTTATAGCTGAAATAGAGGGATATTCTCCCTATGTTTTTAAAGATTATTGTGGAATCAGCTTCTCCATTAAAAGTTAGCAGGGCAAATTCCCCGCAACTTGTAAGTACGGGCACATCACAGCAAATTTATAGGGTACATTTCCCGCTATCCCGTGAATTTAACTGTTCTTCGCTTACTAAAACCCTCCATCCTATTTCTCCATGTTCGACCACCACTTAGTTGCTGCACTCACTCTACTATTCCCAGTAACTGAGAACATTGCACGCCAGCTCATACCTTACCTTCCGGACACCATCGCCACGTTTTGTAGGCATCAGCCAACCTTTTTCACATAACTTATACAGCATGTGCCTGGCCGTTTTAGGATCGAGTGAGAAATATTCAGCTACATCCTGCGGTCGTACGGTTCCGGCCTGACGGATTACAAAACGCATAATTTCTCTTTCAACCAGCAGCAACTTCTCCACTGGAACAACTGGTGCTATATATCTGCTCAACACCATGCGCAGCAATGTAACACATAATTCAGGACGCCGCTCCACATCGTCGTAGGCAAAGGAGATGACTTGGTAACCCATTGCACACAGAAACGTTTCGCGGTTCAGCTCATTGCTATATTTCTGTCTGTCCATATCCTTTACATGTGCAGCATAACCTTTGATCTCCAACAGGAGTCTGAACGTTCCCGGCAAAAATGCAAAATCAGCAAAATAGGAACGGCCGCGCCAGTCCATGACTTCATATTCCGGATGAAGATCGCAGAAGTCACCACGCAGCGGCCACCATACATTTTGCAGAAATAATGCTTCGGCATGCCGATGCCCCCTCTCCAGCCTCCCCCTTCGCTCTCCGCTCCTAGAATCTAGATGATGCTGAATAAACTCTTCAATATTCGGCTTGTGATTCATATCCGCTAATCCCCCTTTGGTTATACAAAATAAAAAACGCCCCATTTCACCGCCGGATCACCCGTGGTGCAATGGGACGTTTTTCGCCACCTTGCTTGATGCTATAAAAAAATTAGGAACAACTATCTATACTTAGAGGGAAATACGCCCGCTATTATATCCAGAATGCTTGTTTCTCGAGCAATAAAGGGAATACTGCCCTTTAATTATTTCTAAATCTCCGAATCGTCCTAAGATGATTGAATTAAAGGGACGAATTCCCCCTATATTCTTCACTCCCTTGAATAATAACAAATTAACGGGAGTATTTCCCCTTAGTAAATTTAATTAGTGCAATTATAGTATAGCCAAACTGCAGAGCAACGAGTTCCAATCAGCAACTGAATGAAGGATGATTAGATAAAAGGAGTCAGCTTGTTCGACTGGTTAGAATAAGTTCTACTATTCTTCCGGAGTACCCACGCCTATAGCAGGAGCCAGTCCGGCATGCTTGCGGCCGGGGATTTCGCCCGTTGCTTCAAAGTGAGCGACAATGATGTCGATTTCCTTCTTCAGTTCGGAGACAAGCTCTGCCTCAGGAACCTTGCGGATCATTTTGCCGTAACGGAACAGCAGTCCCTCCCCACGGGCACCGGCGATGCCGATATCGGCTTCACGGGCTTCTCCGGGGCCGTTAACGGCGCAGCCCAGCACCGATACTTTGATCGGCACCTTCAGCTTGGAAATATACTCTTCTACTTCGTTGGCGATTGAGAAGAGATCAATGTCCAGGCGTCCGCAGGTCGGACATGAGATCAAGGTGGCAGCGTTGGAGATCAGACCAAAAGTCTTGAGCAGTTCACGCGCTACCTTCACTTCCTCGACTGGATCGGCACTGAGTGAGATCCGCACGGTGCTGCCGATGCCCATAGAGAGCAGTGCCCCGATACCTGCCGAGCTCTTCACGGTTCCGGCGAACAACGTGCCGGATTCTGTAATGCCCAGATGCAGCGGATAAGGAATGACTTCTGCCGCCTTGCGGTAAGCCTCAATAGCCATAGGCACATCCGAAGCCTTCAGGGAAACGATAATGTCATGGAAATCGAGTTCCTCGAGAATTCCAATATGATAAAGTGCGCTCTCGACCATAGCTTCCGGAGTCGGATAGCCGTATTTCTCGAGCAAGTGGTTTTCCAGCGAACCGGCATTTACGCCAATGCGGATCGGAATTCCTTTTTCTTTGCAGGCTTTGACTACAGCTTCCACCTTGTCGCGGCGGCCGATGTTGCCGGGATTGATCCGGACCTTGTCGATGCCGTTCTCAATAGCCAGCAAAGCTAGCTTATAGTTAAAATGAATATCCGCTACAAGCGGAATATGAATCTGCTTCTTGATTTCCTTGATCGCAGCAGCCGCTTCTTCATTGTTGACAGTTACGCGCACGAGTTGGCAGCCCGCTTCCTCCAGCCGCAGGATTTCAGCGACCGTAGCTTCCACATCAGCGGTTTTGGTCGTACACATGCTTTGAATAGCAACCTCATTGTTTCCCCCGATAATAACTCCGCCAACATTGACAGGACGGGTCTGGTGTCTCAAGAACATGGTTTTCTCCCCCATAACGATCAAAGCTCCACCCCCACCGCTCCCGCTTTGTGAAGCGGGATAGCGGCAAAAAGGTGGAGTCTGTGAATTGTATTGTTTAATTAGGCGCTTTCTTCCTTCTTCTTGTCTTTCTTGATGCCCAGCTCAGGCAACGCCTTCTCTTGAACGACCTGCTCCGTAATCACGCAGTCCTTGATGTCATCGCGTGAAGGAACCTCATACATCACATCAAGCATAATACTCTCTATGATTGCACGCAGACCACGGGCACCCGTGTTACGTTTGATGGCTTCCTTAGCGATGGCTTCAAGCGCCAGCGGTTCAAATTTCAGCGCGACATTGTCCATTTCCAGCAGCTTGATATACTGCTTGGTGAGCGCGTTTTTCGGCTCGGACAGAATGCGTACCAACGTATTCTCATCAAGCGGCTCTAGCGTGGAGATTACCGGCAGACGGCCGACAAACTCAGGAATGAGACCGAATTTGAGCAGATCTTCAGGCAATACCATGGACAGGTATTCGCCTGTCTTCAGGTCCTTTTGACCTTCAACAGCAGCGTTGAAGCCGATGACTTTTTTGCCGATACGGCGTTTGATCATTTGCTCCAGACCGTCAAAAGCACCGCCAACGATGAACAGGATGTTCGTCGTGTCGATTTGGATAAACTCCTGGTGAGGATGCTTGCGTCCGCCTTGCGGTGGTACGGAAGCTACAGTACCTTCCAGAATCTTCAGCAGGGCCTGCTGTACACCTTCACCGGAAACGTCGCGTGTAATGGACGGATTCTCGGATTTGCGTGCTACTTTATCAATTTCATCAATATAGATAATACCGCGTTCGGCTTTTTCCACATCATAATCCGCAGCCTGGATCAGCTTCAGCAGAATATTCTCAACATCCTCACCCACATAGCCCGCTTCCGTAAGGGAAGTGGCATCTGCAATAGCAAAAGGAACGTTGATAATCTTCGCCATGGTCTGCGCCAGCAGCGTTTTACCCGAACCTGTTGGACCGAGCAGGAGAATATTGCTCTTCGTCAGTTCAACGTCTTCGATCTTGCTTTGGCTGTTCACACGCTTGTAGTGATTATATACAGCAACGGAGAGCGATTTCTTCGCCTGCTCCTGGCCGATTACGTATTGATCAAGAATATCACGGATTTCTTTTGGTTTCGGGATATCCTTCAGGTCCAGTTCTTCCTCATGGCCGAGCTCTTCCTCCACGATTTCCGTGCACAGCTCGATGCATTCGTCACATATATAAACACCAGGTCCTGCTACAAGCTTACGAACCTGCTCTTGTGATTTGCCGCAAAAAGAACATTTCAATTGCCCTTTTTCATCATTAAATTTAAACATCTTACCACCCCTTTAAGATATGATCGGTGAAGAGAGTACCTGGTCAATAAGCCCATATTCCTTCGCTTCTTCCGCGCTCATGAAGTTATCGCGGTCCGTATCCCGTTCGATTTTTTCAAGGGGCTGACCTGTGCGATCCACATATATTTGATTCAGCTTATGTCTAGTCTTGAGGATCCAGTCTGTGTGAATCCAGATATCGGATGCCTGCCCTTGAACGCCGCCGAGCGGCTGATGAATCATGACCTCACTGTTGGTCAGCGCGTATCTTTTGCCCGGAGCTCCAGCAGTAAGCAACAGCGATCCCATACTGGCTGCCATTCCTACACAAATCGTAGAAACATCGGGTTTGATGTATTGCATCGTATCATATATACCCATGCCGGCTGTCACAGAACCACCAGGCGAGTTGATGTACAGGTGAATGTCTTTTTCGGGGTCATCTGCTGCCAGGAACAACAACTGGGCAATAATCAGATTGGCGACATCATCGTCAATTGCATTGCTCAGGAAGATGATGCGATCCTTCAGCAATCTGGAATAGATATCGTATGACCGTTCTCCCCGACTTGTGGATTCCACAACCATTGGTACCAGACTCATGCCACCAACCTCTTTTCTCTATACAGATTAGTCTTTCCGTTCAGAAATATTTTAACACGTTCAAGGCGGTATGTCATTTTTTCACTGCTGAGGAAATCCGCATTGGTCATGTGCCTGCCATTATAGCGCAATTTCAGACACATTGCCAATCCTCTGTTCGGTTATGTACCTCCAAACGCCAGCACCCGATAAAAATAAGGCACGTAACAAACTTACGTGCCTTATCAACTGTCTATGGAGGCCGTGCTACTGCTTGGCCGTTCTAGGTAAAATGTAGCTCCAGAAAATATTACTCAGCGCTTGTTTCTTCAGCAGCCTCTTCAGTTGCTTCAACTTCCACGCTGCTGGATACGAGCAGTTCAATGGTCTTGCGCAGCGAAATTTCTTCGTTCAAGCTGCTCAGGGAACCGTTAGCTGCAAGGATGCTGCGAATTTCTTCAGGAGAACGTTTGAAGGATTCAGCCATGGAAGCGAGCTCTTGGTTCACTTCATCTTCGGAAACTTCGATCTTCTCTTCCTTCGCGATCACTTCAAGCACCAGGTTGTTGCGGACGCGTTTTTCGGCATCGTCTTTCATTTGGCTCTCAAGATCTTCACGGGTTTGACCGGAGAAGCTGAGGAACATATCCATGTTCATGCCTTGTTGGCGAAGACGGTTGTCGAAATCGCGAACCATGTTTTGAACTTCACTGGCGATCATCGCTTCAGGAATTTCCACTTCAGCATTAGCTGCTGCTTTGTCAACTACTGCAGTTTCACGAACGCCTTTCAGCTCTTCCTGTTTGCGGGATTCAAGCTGTGCTTTCAGATCTGCTTTGTATTCTTCCAGTGTGTCGAATTCACTTACATCTTTGGCGAACTCGTCGTCCAGGGCAGGGAGCTGTTTGCGTTTGATTTCATGCAGCTTCACTTTGAATACAGCAGCTTTGCCTGCAAGGTTCTCTGCATGGTAAGCCTCAGGGAAAGTAACTTCTACATCCTTGAAATCACCAGTGGACATGCCTACAACCTGCTCTTCAAAACCAGGGATGAAGGAGTTGCTGCCAAGTTCCAGGGAATGACGTTCTGCTTGGCCGCCTTCGAACTGCACGCCATCTACAGAACCGTCAAAGTCGATTACAGTGATATCGCCATTAGCTGCCGCTTCATCTTCAACAACAACCAGTTCAGCATGACGTTCTTGCAGACGTTTCAGTTCGGCATCCAGCTCTTCTTCAGTAACTTCAGCTTTTTGAACCGGAACTTCCAGGCCTTTGTACTCGCCCAGTTTCACTTCAGGCTTAACAGTGATCTTCGCTTTGAAAATAAATGCTTGACCTTTAGCGAATTGCTCGATGTCCACTTCAGGACGGTCTACCGGGAAAATGTCGGTTTGCTCAACAGCTTCGCCGTAAACTTCAGGAAGAAGAATGTCGATGGCATCCTGGTACAGGCTTTCTACACCAAAACGGGATTCAAAGATCGGCCGAGGCACTTTACCTTTACGGAAACCAGGTACGTTTGCTTTCTTAACCACTTTATTAAAAGCTTTGTCGAGTGCTGCAGCTACGCGTTCTGCTTCTACTTCGACTTCAAGAACTCCAAGGTTCTTCTCTATTTTTTCCCAAGTTGCCTTCATAATATACTTTTCCCTCCAAAAATAGGTTACATGTTTACTTTAAATAATCACGCAATTCACGCACAGAATAACCATTATATTATATACAACATCGCTTTATTTATCAAGTAGAGAACTCTTTACAAATCCTTTGAGAGAACGATAGGCTCCTTCAAATTGAAAGCGCATGCCTCCCGTTATCCCGTACATCCCGCGCGTTTCTTCTTCCTGCCGCGTTCCGTTCAGGCTTTCTGACACCATTTGATGCAGTGCACCCGCCCAAATATCGAGCAGCGCATCCTCTCCGTCCAACAATTTTCGATATTCGGCCGAACCGTAAATCGACATGATAAATTGTCCCCAAAGCTCTTGGGCAAAATAATAAAGAGTAGGCTCATGAACCTCCGCCTGCTCAGCCACCCGTTCCATCACTTGGCTCACCTGCAGCGGGAAATCCTCATTTTGCAGCGGTACCGTCTCAATCTCCACAATCGACGCTTCCTGTCCGCGCATCAGCCTAATGGTTCCCTGTGCGCCGCGCCGCCGGAGGGTCTGCAGTGTACGGAATTGCAGCAGCGGATGAACCGTTGACTTTTCCAACCAGTCTGTCAGTGTCTCGTCTACATGTCCGCCCTCCAGATAAGAAAGCTGCTCCAGTGCCAGGATCGTCGCTTCGGACAGCGGCTCGTTCATGATACGCTTCAATAACTTATCAGGATAATCCGCATCCTCTTCCTGCTTCGATTTAGCCAGTATGCGGGCCATGTCCTCTTCCTTAAGATCCTGCTCTTCACCGGGAGCGGCATCTTGCGCATCTCCGCCCTGGGCAGCGTAAGGAAAGGCCGCCTCCAGCCAACTAAGGAGTGACTGCCATTCCTCGTAGTGCCGCTCTTCCTGACCTTGGCATTGCAGCAAAAAGCGCAGCAGTTCCATCGCTTCCCCGTAACGTTCACTCTCCAGCATCACCGTGAGCTGAATCTGATAGTAATCCAGCGTCTTCGGAAAAAGCACGACATTCTCTTTGGCGGGGGAATTCGAATGATTAATGAGGGCACCTCCTTTTCTCCGAACCTTAGTCAATTGTAGATTATAGCATATCCCGGCTAGGTTTCAAAAAAACATGTTGAAAAAGTCATCTATGTATGATAACATAATTTTTGCTTGCTTTTCGCTCAAGCTATTATGTCCCGGTAGCTCAGTTGGATAGAGCATGCGCCTTCTAAGCGCACGGTCGGGGGTTCGAATCCCTTCCGGGACGTCCTTTCAGAAACAGCCTTCCTTCGGGGAGGCTGTTTCTGCGTTCAGGCGAGCGGAGCCCGCTGCGGGCTGGCACGTCCAAGAACGCGATGCAGTTCGGAATTAGAATGTCGGGAACACGAAGTCAGCTGGACGTTGGCGTGTCCGGCAACGCAATGCCTCCTGACTGGACGTTAGGCATCAAGAATCGTGAAGCCCTCGGGGGTTCGTTTGACGTCTGGAACGACGAGTGAAGCCCGTTGGGGATTCGTTAGACGTTTGGAATGACGAGTGATGCCTGTTGGGAATTCGTTTGACGTCTGGAACGACGAGGGAAGTCCATTGGGTGAACTACCATATCTCTGAATGAGGTTCGTTGGGTGGCTGAGCGACCACAAACGAAAATACTAGTGGTTCAGTTTAGCGGCAACTCGGCTACTGCGGACTCAGGAGACGCTATTTAGTCAATTACCAGACATCCGGGGGAGTCGCGGACTCCAGAGTCGTTATTTAAAAGAAATTAACCTAAATCGGGGATTTCAGCACAAATAACGCCTCCTCAGTCCGGATGCGCCTAAAAACAGCCTGATCTTTAATAATAAGGCCCCCTGGGTCCGAAGCGGGTGAGCAATAGCACCTTTCGTCAGTAGATACAGATTCTGCTTGAATTCTTTCCGTTGTCCTTCCTCTAACACGTCAACTCCATGCATAAAAAGAAACAACCCCGCCTGATAACAAGCGGGGCATTTGCCTATTTACTAACTGCGTTTATCCTACTGGTTGAATTCACCTACCAACTGCGTTTATCCTACTGATTGAATTCACCTACCGACTGCGTTTATCCACTGGTTAAATTCACCTACCGACTGCGTTTATCTACTGGTTGAATTCACCTACCGACTGCGTTTATCTACTGGTTGAATTCACCTACCGACTGCGTTTATCCTACTGGTTGAATTAACCTACCGACTGCGTTTATCCACTGGTTAAATTCACCTACCGGCTGCGTTTATCTAGTGGTTAAATTCACCTACCAACTGCGTTTATCCACTGGTTAAATTCACCTACCGACTGCGGTTATCTACTGGTTAAATTCACCTACCGACTGCGGTTATTTACTGGTTAAATTCACCTATCAGTAACGGTTATCCTACTGGTGCGTTTCACCCGCTATCTGCGTTTACCTGCCGCCTAAGTTTCTCGACTACCTTCGTTTACGCAGGAATGTTAGCTGCGCATGTGAAAATCAAATCCCTCTATGGAAACGCCAGCTTGCCCATCACTGTCGGGCGGGACGCTCCTGTGGCCGAAGGAAGATTATTGGCGACTCCGTGCATGAAATCATTGCCCAGCAAGGCGAAAATAATCGCCTCCTTCGCGTCGTCGCTGAAACCCAGCACGCTTGAGGTTATTACAGCCTGTTCCGGCAGCTGTTGCTGAAGCATAGCCAGCAATGCAGCATTGTGCGCACCGCCGCCGCTGACGATGACCTCGTCAATTTCGCATACAGGGAATACGTACCTCAGATAACCTTCCGTTATCGTCCGCGCGGTAAATGCGGTGGCAGTGGCTACAATATCCGCATCGTTCAAGCAGCGTGCCCGGGCCAGGCTCACAAACTGTTCGGCATAAGCTTTGCCGAAGACTTCCCGGCCTGTAGACTTGGGTGGCTTCAGTGCAAAGTAAGGGTGCTCCATCATTTGATCCACCAGCACTTCATCTGGTGTTCCCTGCGCAGCCCACGATCCTCCGTCATCATAAGACATTTGTCCGCCGCTCAGCAGATATACAGTCTGATCAATGACCATGTTCCCGGGGCCTGTATCGAAGGCAAACACATCCTCCGGACCCGCTGCAGCAGGAAGTGCTGTACAATTCCCGATTCCTCCAATATTCTGCAGCAGCCGCCCTTTCTCCGGATGCCGGAACAGAATCAGATCTCCATAAGGTGCCAGAGGCGCCCCCTGCCCGCCAACTGCCATGTCACCCGGGCGGAAATCCCCGACCACAACCCGGCCGGTTCTCTTGGCCAGCACAGACAAGTCGCCAAGCTGGAGGGTGGAACGGACCAGAAGCGGATCATCGGCTGCCGCTTCCGGGATATGCCACACGGTCTGGCCGTGGGAGCTGATGAGATCAATCTCATCAAGCTCCATTCCGGCACTGCGTACCGCTTCTATGGCCGCCTCGGCAAACCGTTCCGCCAGATATACGTTCATACCACATACCAGGTCCACCGATGAATGTTCTATCGTGCATAGCTCCTTCAGCCGCTCCCGAAGCCCGTCGTCATAGGGTACAGAGGAATAATGCAGCAGTTCAGCCTTGGCAGCCAGTCCGCTTCCTTCTATTGAGACTATCGCTGCGTCAATGCCATCCAGCGAAGTGCCGGACATTAAACCAACAACGACAGATTTTTGTTTAGTCCAGAGCGGGCCAATCATAAGCTAAGGCCCCAGCCTGCCGGATATTTATCCCCGAGCGATACCGGCAGTCGTCCCTGAAATGGAATTTGCCCGAGCAATGCTTTGGCTGCACTTTCCAGCGCAAGCGGACGCCCTTCATATGCAGCGGCATAAGTCTCTATCTCCGGCATTGCCAGCAGGTCATAAGGATTGCGCAGGGCAACAACCGCAAGCGGCTTGCCAAGCGCCCGCAAGGATTCCACCAAATTGCATTGTTCGGGATTAAACTGCGCATTGTAGGTGCCCACAACGATCTGCTCAATGTCCTCAACCTGCGCTACCTCCAGCAGGTCCGCAGCATAGCTGGCAATATCACCTGCCGGAACGACACGGTCAATGCAATCCAGTCCATATTTACTAAGCATCGCACCAAGTCCCGCGGTTTCGCCAAAAGCTTCATCCACAAGAGTGGCTACTACAGGCGCTGCCGTAACTGCTAGCGTCTTCTTCCGTTGTAGGGGAAGCACAGAGGAATGATTGCGGACCAGGGTGATGCTGGCTTCACTGATACGGCGCGCCACTTCTACATGCGGAGGAGCTTCCAGCAGGCTGAGACCTGCATATGCTGCGGCAGAGCTGACCGCGTGTCCGTATTCAACATCCATCGCAGCGGAATTTGCAGCATGCTCGTCTTCCATCTCCAACAGTTTGGAACCCCCAGCACTTGTACCTTCTGCACTTACAGCACTCGCACCGCCTGCACTCACTGCTCCAGCGCCATCTGCACTCCCAGCACTCGTTCCTCCTGCACCCTCAGCACTTGTGCCTTCTGCACTCACTGCTCCAGCACCCCC
This sequence comes from Paenibacillus sp. FSL H3-0321, assembly GCF_038002865.1. Taxonomy (NCBI): domain Bacteria; kingdom Bacillati; phylum Bacillota; class Bacilli; order Caryophanales; family Paenibacillaceae; genus Paenibacillus; species Paenibacillus sp. FSL H3-0321. The sequence goes on from NZ_JBBODH010000001.1 coordinate 2,679,753, forward strand.
TGCACCCACAGCTCCAGCACCGCCTGCACTTGCAGCCGAAGAATCCGCAGCATCGGCTTCCGCCGCACCAGCCCCGCCAACAGATCCGGCTGCGATCACACCCCGCTTCACCTTCAGCGCGAGCAGCCGCCGCACCGAATCGTCAATGCGGGTTTCGCTGATTCTGCCTTCAGCGACTGCATGAAGGATAGCCTCAATGGCAGCCAGCTGACGGTCAGCGCGATGGCTGATTAGAACGATATCAGCCCCGGCTTCAATGGCCAGCACCGAAGCTTCAACGGTGCCGTAGTGCTCGGCGATGGCGTTCATCTCCATGCAATCGGTCATGATAATCCCGCCGAAGCCCAGTTCTTCTCGTAGCAGACCGGTCAGAACCGCCTTCGAGAGCGTAACCGGAAGCTTCTCCTGTTCAAGTGCCGGGAAGTAGATATGAGCCGACATCATGGCATCCACACCTTCGGCAATTGCTCTGCGGAAAGGAACCAGCTCTACGCTGTCCATACGTGCCCGGTCATGTCTAACGGTTGGCAGATCCAGATGGGAATCCACATCGGTATCGCCGTGGCCCGGAAAATGTTTAGCCGTGGCCGCGACACCTGCATCCTGAAATCCGCGGATCGTCGCTGCGCCATAATCGGCTACCTTCTCCGGCGATTCGCCGAAGGAACGGACGCCGATCACCGGATTCCGGGCATTATTGTTCACGTCCAGCACAGGAGCATAATTCAAATTAATGCCCATGGCGCTCAGTTCCCGCCCGCTGATCAAAGCCGCCTGATAGGCATCCTCTACCGAACCGGCCGCTGCGATAGCCATTCCACCGGGCATAAGCGCCACGCCTTCAGTAATACGGGCAACCATACCGCCTTCCTGGTCGATGGAGATCCAGAGAGGAGCCTTGCCGCTTTCCGCTGCAGCCTGCTGCAACTCAGCGGTCATTCTGGCTACCTGCTCCGGCGTCTCTACGTTGCGGGCGAAGTAAATGACGCCGCCGATCCCGCCTTTTGCAACAAGCTCGCGAATTCCGTCGTCCGGCACAGCGGTTCCTTCGAAACCGCACATCAGCATTTGCCCGATTTTGTCACTGAGACTCATTTCGGCGACCACCACATCAAGGCCGCTCTCTTGTACCGCTGCCTCACGCCAATCCATTGCCACCGCCTGCCTTCCCCAAATCAGATTTTAGCTATTCATACAGAAGATAAGGCTTCCGCAACATCAGCCATCTTTCGCTTTCTTCCTGCCATTGTCCAATGATTTCCCGCAGCCCCTCTGCTGTGCCAATGCGCCTGCGCACCGCTTCGCCGCCGGTCAATAAATCAATGAAGTATCTCCCGCCTTCTTTCGGCGGAGCAAGCCACTGAAACTGCTCCGGATAGAGTGAACACACCTCATGCAGCATGGCAAGTCCGGTACGTACGGATTCATAAGCCTGCGGCTCAGTCACGAATAATCGCACACCGCCGCATAGTTCTCCTTGATGCTTGGAGAAGGTCGGTGTTGCATACACAGGATGGAAGTGCACACCCGGAAGCTGATGTTTCTCCATCGCTTCGGCAAGAAATGCCCCCTCCAGCCATGGTGCGCCAACCCACTCAAACGGACGGGTGGTTCCCCGCCCTTCTGAGAGATTCGTCCCTTCAAAAAAGCAGGTTCCAGCATAAACTCTCACCGTGTCAATCGTCGGCACATTGGGGGAGGGCATCATCCACGGGAGACCCGTGTCCATAAATTCCAGCTGACGATTCCAGCCTTTAAGCGGGACGACATCCAAAACACAGCCAATCCCTCTCTTGTCGTTCGCCATAAGCGCCAATTCCCCGATGGTCATCCCCGTGCGTATCGGCATGGACCAGGCGCCAACCATGGATTCGTAGCCAGCCTCCAAAAGCCCGCCTTCGCTGCCGGTTCCGCCAAGCGGGGCAGGACGGTCGAGTACGAGCAGGCTTTTACCGTTTTCCGCGCAGGCCTCCATTACGTACAGCAAGGTTGATAGATACGTATAAAACCGCACGCCCAGATCCTGAATGTCAAAAATAAGCGTATCCACCTCATCCAGCATCTCAGGAGCCGGCTTCTTATGCATCCCGTACAAGCTGTATACCGGAATCCCCAGCCCCGCGTCCAGCTCATCCGTAAATTTCACACCGGCTTGGTGCTGGCCGTATATGCCGTGTTCACACGCAAAAAGTGCCGTAAGTCTAGAAGATTCCAGACTCCGGCACACCTCCACACTGGAGCGGAAGTCCGCCGTTATGCCGGTAGGATTTGTAACCAGCCCGATCCGCCGCCCATCTAGCAGCGGGTGAGACAAACCCGAGGCCAGCCGGTCCACCCCGCAGCTCACCTGTAGACTCATAACCATTCACCTCCGGCAATGACGCCAGCGGAGCTATCCACCCCGCAGCTTACCTGTAAGCGCATGACAATCCCCCTTCCGGCATATAGGAGTACTGAGGACAACCGCTGTGCATTATCCTCCGTTTCATAGCAATCTCCCGCCTGCATAGAGCTCACTCGTCTCAGGCACACCCTCCTGCTCATCATCCTCATCGGGATGAAGTACATTGTAAGCAGCTTTATGCAGATAGACGGCAAGCATGCCGTTGAACAGCGCCATGAAACCTACTACAGTCACAGTCAGCATGATCCCCACAACCAGCGCCTGGAAGAAGGCCCCGATGGTATAAGCCGGATAACGGAGGAACAGCTTGACGCTTTCCCCCATGGCCTTGAAGATGCCCATTCGGCGCTGAATCACCAGTTGCAGCGTGTAGAATTGAGAGACAAGCGCCATAGCGACAAAATACGTCTGGAAAATGGCAATCGTCCAGCTTACCGCCCCGTCACGGCCTCCATAGAACCACCAGGTTGACCATAAAATCAGCACCAGCAGGGAGCATAGCAGACCGAACGCCACTGCCGGCCCAAAACCCTTGCGCGCACCGCTGAGCATCTCCCTGACACTCAGCTTCTTTCCTTCCGTTCTCCGGTGGTACGCATGGAACACACCGAAAAACAGCGGCATGTAAAGAAGCGGAATCAGGATAAATGACAACGCTATAGGCGCAAAGATGACCACTGGCACCAGCATAGCCGAACTGGCCAGACTGAGCAGCGCAATCGGCACAATCTCCCGGAATGACTCCACTCCCGTACTCACCAAGACTTGATTCAGTTTCTGCATTGCTTGTCTCCCCTTTCTACCTTGCAACCCTTATAACCAGCTTGTTCTACCAGACAATTCTTTCTTCAGTTGCCGGATCGAAATAACGTGCTTTGCTGAGATCGAAAATAAACTGCTTATCGAGATTATTGTAGGCTTTCGTCTCCGGATGAACCTTGGCGGTTACCGTTCGGCTGCCGATTTTAAAATAGACCAAATTCTCGGAACCCAGATGCTCTACTACCTTAATATGCGCCTGCATTTGATGTTCTGTAGAAACTCCCGGTGCGAAGTCATCGCCGTAGATATGCTCCGGGCGGATGCCAAGAATAATCTCTCTGTTGTTATAGCCTTGCAGACCGGCTGCCGCATCCTCTGACAGCAGGAATTCCGCACCATCAATAACTACACGTCCCTGTTCAATCCGGGCATCAATAAAGTTCATCGCCGGAGAGCCGATGAATCCGGCTACGAACATATTTTTGGGATTAGCATACAGTTCGGTCGGAGAAGCCACTTGTTGAATGACACCTTTATTCATAACAACAATCCGCTCACCAAGTGTCATTGCTTCTACCTGGTCATGCGTAACATATACAATTGTAGCGCCGAGACGTTTATGAAGCTCGCCCAGCTCAACACGCATCTGAATCCGCAATTTCGCGTCCAGATTGGACAACGGCTCGTCGAACAGGAACACCTGCGGATCACGCACAATCGCCCGGCCGACGGCCACACGCTGGCGCTGTCCTCCGGACAGCTCGCGCGGCTTGCGTTCCAGCATCTCTTCGAGTCCGAGAATGGTCGCGGCTTCCTGAACTTTTTTCTCAATATAATCCTTCGGTTTCTTCAGGTTCTTCAGTCCAAAGGACAGATTCTCACGGATGCTCATATGCGGATACAGCGCGTAATCCTGGAACACCATCGCAATATCGCGGTCTTTAGGATGAAGGTTGTTTACGATACGCTCGCCGATGATAATATCCCCGCTTGTCTGCTGCTCCAGGCCTGCGATCATCCGCAGCGAGGTGGTTTTGCCGCAGCCTGAAGGTCCGACGAACACAACAAATTCTTTATCATTAATAACAAAATCGGAACCCGCCACCGCAGTAAAGGTCTGCTTGTTCTGATCGTCAAATTGTTTGCGCACATTGCGGAATTCAACTCGTGCCATTGCTCTTCCCCCTCATATCTAACCCTGTGAATTTTGAGAATATCAACAATTAACCTAGCCTTTTACAGCTCCAATGGTAATGCCCTGCAGGAAATAGCGCTGCAGCGAGAAGAACAGAATCAGCATCGGCAGCGCACCAACTGTCGCCCCTGCCATAATCGCTCCGAAATCCGTAGACTCTGCGAATACAAAGGAAGCCAGTCCGACCTGGATCGTCCGCATTTCCGTCGAATTCGTAATCAGGAAAGGCCAGAAAAATTCGTTCCAGGAAGCGACGAAGGTGAAAATTGCGAGTACGGCAAGCCCGGGCTTTGCCAGCGGAAGAATAACCTTCCAGAAGATGCCGAACTCGCTGCAGGCATCGATCCGCGCCGCATGAATCAGCGAGGTCGGAAGAGAGGACATGTACTGCTTCATCAAAAAGATATTGCCAACCGTGATCGCCGTCGGCAGAATAATCGCGGTATAGCTGTCACCGAGATTAAACACGTTGACGATTAGAATATAGAGCGGAATCAACGTTACCTGTGCCGGGATCATCATCGTGCTGAGCAGCACCCAGAAAATCGCGTTGCTTCCGGGAAATTTCAATTTAGCAAAAGCATATCCCGCAAGGGAAGCGAAAAACACATTGGTAATGGTAAGGATCGATGAAATCAGCAAAGAGTTGAACAGCCAGCGCCAGGCCGCTGTTTTGGCAAAAAAACGGTCATATGGAGCGAGCGAGAAAGCCTCCGGCAGCATGCTTGGCCGGAAACTGGCGGATGCAGCAGAGTCCTGCACGGAACCGACAATCATCCAGTAAAGCGGAATAACCGTTACTATACTCCACACTACAAGACAAGCCACCGCCACCCATAAAAAGATGGTCTTTGATCTAGTTTTCATTACAGGTTCGCCCCTTCCATCCTAATACTCGACATCACTCGAGAAATATTTAAACTGAATGACAGAGACCAGGATAATCAGAAACGCCAGCACGAACGACTGCGCCGAAGCCAGGCCAAATTCATAAAACTGGAACGCCGTCTGGTAGATCAGATAAGCAATCGTCGTTGTCGCAAAGTTCGGCCCGCCCTGGGTCATCATGTACACCGAGATAAAGACCTGGAAGGAAGTAATGACTCCCGTTACAAGCAGATATAGAGTGGTCGGTTTCAGCAAAGGCCAGGTAATCCGTGTAAATTTGGTCCAGCCGCTGGCATGATCAATATCAGCCGCTTCATAGAGTGATTTCGGAACTCCGCCCATCGATGCCAGATACAGAATAATTCCCGCTCCGTGCGAGCCGAGCCAGTTCATCAGAATCAGCGAGAAGAGTGCAGTCTTGGACTGTCCAAGCCAGATCACCGGATCAAGGCCAAACCATTCCAGAAACCGGTTCAGAAGCCCGACATTCGTCGGATCAAAAATTGCCAGCCAGACGATCGATATCGTGACGCCGGACGCAACTGCCGGAAGATATAATGTAGCCTTGAAGAAAGTCTGCCATTTGGTCTTCATCTGGTAGATTAAATAGGACAGCACAAACGTAATGACAATATTAACCGGTACCGTGCACACCGTAAAAATAACGGTATTCCACATCGATTTCCAGAAGGTTGAATCCTGAAACAGCCGCTCATAATTGTCGAAGCCGATCCAGGTGGAGTTCATAATGTTGTACTGCTGGAAGCTCATGATCAAGGCAGATACGACCGGATATAGTGTAAACACCAGAAACAGCAGAACGGGTGCCAGGATAAACAGGTACGCCCATCCATATTCACGCCATAACCTGCCGGCGGAACTGCGCGTCCGCTTTGGCGCGATTGTCGTCATCCCTTTCCTCCTCCTCTTGTAAGAGAGGGCGCCAAATTCAACAAATGCGATGGGCGCCCCCCTTAGAAAACTACTTATTCAGCATTTGGCTTCCTTTACTGTTGAACTCTTTTGCGATAGCCTCAGGTGATTTCTCCCCGGAATACAGGGCTTGGATATTCGGTGTTACAACCTGCTCCTTGAACTGCTTCATTTGGGCTGCAATAGCGGTATCGAGCTTCAGTGTTACAGGCATTGCAATGTTCTCAGCCATGATCGCGGAAGCTTTGATTGTCTCTTCCGTTCCAAGCGCTTTGCCTGCAAACAGATCAGCTTGCGATTTACGTACAAACGGAAGCACCAGCTCATTGGAGGAATTACCGGCTTTAGCACTGCTCAGATAATCCAACACCAGGAATGTATTTTTGGCATGCTGCTCGCCTTTGTCATTTTTCTGTTTAAAAGCGATATAGCCTTCCGCGCCCATCGTAGTTTTGGCTGGAGCAGCATCATTGTGCGGAACCGGCAGCAGAACGAAATTAATTTTCTCGCCTGTGATCGTACCCGCATCAATATCCTTGTTCCGGTTCTGAATCATTACGTCATAATAAGGGATGGCTTTGGAAATAATGGCGGCTTGTCCGGCATAGAACATATCGGAACGTTTGGCCGGAGCAATGGCTGCGGTCTCTTTGGGCATGTAGCCTTTGTCCAGCAGGCCTTTAATGAAGCTCAGCGTGTCAAGAATACGTTCATCATTCCACTGGAAAGCACCGGATTCATCCAGAACATCAGGCATATTGTTGTTGCGGGACAGCATTTCAATGAAATCCAGCGATGTTCCGTCTGTCACCAGCGGATATTGGGTGGAACCGTCGCCCAAAGTCTTGGTCAGCTTAGCAGCAGCGGCTTCAAATTCAGACCAAGTCCAGCCTTTTTGCTGAATCGAAGCCCAGTCAATGCCTGCTTCTTCCAGAATCCGCTTGTTCCCGCCCCAGCCCCATTGGAACTGGTAGAGCGGCAGGCCGTATTGTTTGCCGCCAATCTGGGCGAGCTCCAGTGTTCCCGGAAGGTAGTCATTCTTGATGTCGTCCGTCATGTACGGATCCAGATCAAGCGCAAGCCCAGTGTTGACATAGGTGCCATCCACACTGTGGAAGTACAGATCAGGCGGGCTGCCGGCATTCAGGGCTACGTCGAATTTCTTCGGACCCTCCGCCCAAGACAGCACTTCCGTCTTCACGGTGATGTTTGGATGTTCTTTTTGAAAATCTGCTACCAGACCCGTTAGTTCATCCTCATAGGCTCCGTGCACCGGATAAGTCCAGACGTTAACGGTATCTTTGGCATCCGGGCTGCTTGCCGCCTCCTTGCCTCCGGAGTTGCCACATGCGCTGATCAGCATCATAACCAGTACCATACTAAGCAATAAACTTTTCTTCATTATTTCTTCTCCCCTTATTTTTCCGGCTACAGCCGTTTGATATGTTGTCTGCTCTTTTCCAGATAAGTAACGGACTGTTCATAATTCCGGCTTGCAACGGCGAGATATAAAATATCGATAAGATTAAGCTGTGTAATCCGCGAAGCCATCGCTCCGCTGCGGATTTCATTTTCGGTGGCGGAGGTGCAGAGCGGAATGTCCGCGCTCCGGCTTAGGGTGGAATTGCCATATTTCGCGATGCTGATCACGGTTCCCCCATTATCCTTCACAATGGATGCTGCCCGGATAACCTCTTTGGTCTCGCCGGAGTATGAAATGCATACAGCCACGTCGTCAGCAGTTGCGGTTATGGCGCTCGTTAATTGGACATGCGGATCGGCAAAAGAGAAGCTCATCTTATTAATCCGCAAAAACTTCTGCTGGGCATCCATCGCAATCAGGTTGGAGGCTCCCACTCCGAAGAAATAGATCACCTTCGCCCGGTCAATCGCTTCAACCGCCCGCTCAACCATGGCTTCATCCAAAATCGTGAGAGTATCCCGGATCGATTGAATATTATTATTGGATACATTCTGCATAATGGCTGAAATCGTGTCATTGGGACGAATCTCCTGGTAGCCAATGATTGCCGGATCTCTGCCCTGAAGATCACCGGCCACTTTAATCTTCAGATCCTGGTATCCCTTAAAGCCGATGGACTTGCACAGCCTGACGATTGCCGCCTGGCTGGATCCGCTCTTCGTAGCCAAATCAGCGATGGAGAGCTGGATCATTTCATCCGGATTCTGCAGGATATACGCAGCAATCTTGTGCTCCGACGGACTTAGTGTTTCATACAATTCCCGCAAACGAATCAAACCGCCATTCATTGGAATCGATGCACCTCCCTATAGAATAGAACTCTCTTTGAACCGACACCCCACAAAATAATGTTAGCTTTGTTAACTCATAAGGTTTGATATTCTCCCAAAACCTTGGATTGAATTCATTATATGAGTTGTAAAATAAAATTTCAACATTTATTTTTCTTGTGAAATTTTATTTTACTTTATGCTCTTCATCTCATATAATTAGTAAAAAATCAAAGTGGTGATTGATCGATGAAAGTGTTCTTAGGCCTTGACGGAGGTGGCACAAAGACCGATGCAGCCGCTTTGGATGAGCGGGGAACATTACTCGCCCGCTATATTGGAGGTCCATCCAACCCGCATAGTGCCTCCTTCGGGACAGCGCTTACAGAAATCATGTCAGCTATTGACGGATTGATAGAGAGACTGTCGATAAATGTCGATGAAATTGCAGCAATATGTCTCGCTGTGTCAGGTTTCTCCAGCATTGATGAAGAAACCCTCCTTAAGAGGGCCGTTCAGCAGCATCTATTGAAACAAGAACTATCTATTCCGGTGTTTATACAATCAGAAGGACAGATTTCTTTGATGGCCGCAGTGGGAAGCAATCACGGGGTGCTGGTCATCTCGGGTACCGGATCGATTTGCTACGGCTATCTTCCGGATGGATCCGGCACCCACACCGGCGGTTGGGGACATTACCTTGGAGATGAAGGCAGCGGATATCAAATCGGGCTCCGTACACTCAAAACGGTGATGCGCAGTTATGACAGTGTTTGTAAACCCACGATAATGACCGATATGATTATGGAGGAATACGGATTTAAGCTCATTACGGATTTGAAGGGATATATTTATATCCCTTCCCATTCCAAAGCAGAAATTGCCGCCTTCTCTAAGGTTTGCATTCAGGCGGCTGGAGCCGGAGATGCTGCTGCTATTGCCATCCTTACCGAAGAAGCTGCGTCCTTAAGCGATACCGCTGCGGCCCTGCTTCGCCGCAGCCCCACTCTGCAGAACTATCCCGTAGTGCTCAGCGGCTCGGTGTTCAGGTATTCCCCGATCTTCCGCGGGATCTTCTGCAGCAGCCTGCAGAAAACTTTTGGCGGGTTGAATTTCGTAGATGGGAGCCTTGGGGCTCCGCCATCCACCGGAGCAGCCATGACTGCACGCAAGCTGTTTAATGACTACAGACAAGAATAGACTGGCAGGAGGAAGAAACCTCATGAATCCTATTTTGGACAACCTGATTACAGAGCAGCTCAATGATAAAACAAGCGATATCGATAACCTCAGTTCCACTGAAATCATGGAGCTGATAAATAATGAAGACCGGCTGGTCGCCGAGTGTATTCAAGGGCTTATCCCGCAGATTGCCATCGCTGCGGACTATATCGTCCATGCCTTTCAGCAGGGCGGGAGATTGTTCTATGTAGGTGCCGGAACGAGCGGAAGAATCGGCATTCTTGATGCCTCCGAATGTCCGCCCACCTATGGCACAGACCCGGCTATGGTGCAGGGATTAATTGCCGGAGGGTTTCAGGCGATTAAAGATCCCGTTGAGGGTGCGGAAGACAGCGAGGAATTAGGCGCAGCCGATATCGACTCTTCCGGCATCACGGCGAAGGATGTGGTTATCGGCATTGCCGCCAGCGGGCGCACACCCTATGTTCTGGGGGCGATGAAACGTGCCGGAGAACTTGGAGCGGTTGTCATCGGCTTATGCAACAACCCCGGAACACCGATGGCAGGCCTCGGTCAACTAACCATAGAAGCAGTGGTTGGCCCGGAAGTCATCATGGGCTCTACCCGGATGAAATCAGGCACCACGCAAAAAATGATTCTCAACATGCTGACCACCACCGCCATGATCCGGATCGGGAAGGTCTACCGTAATCTCATGGTCGATCTGAATCCATCCAATAAAAAACTGGTGCACCGGGCCAAACGGATTATTGGACTGGCCACCGATGCTTCCGACGAACAGATTGAAGCGGCTTATCATGGCGCAGAAGGCCATGTAAAGACTGCCATTATTATGATATTGGCCAATGTGGATGCTGAGGAAGCGCGGAGCAGGCTGCTGGCTGCAGACGGATTCGTGCGCGGAGCATTGCAGTAGTCTGAACTTCATTCCTTCAGGACAACACGAACAAGCCTTTCCGGGTCCTTCCGGAAAGGCTTGTTCGCCATATCTAAGGCTTGGCTTCCATGCGGAGCTTAATCATCCGCACAGTTTCGATATCAAATATGATATTCTCTACCGGCTCCATAATATCCGCTGTAAAACGGTCGATCGTTACTTTGCCCATGTACATTTTGCGGACAGTAACACTCTGTTTGGCCTTCAGGAAAGACTGCGCCCCGCTCTCCCCGCCGACAAAATAGGCTAAAATGTTCCCTCCTGCCTCCAGCTTGGAACCACGGCAAACCGAAAACGTCTTATGAAACGTAATATTCCCCGAAGAAAACAATTCACTCTGCACAATGCCGTCCCGGTGGATGTTAATATCCCCATTCGATTTCAGTGTGCTGTTCTGGCATTTGCCGATATTAACCTCCACTTTGGATTCCTGCATCCGTGCCACACTAACATGCAGCTCCTCCAATATACCGATAACCCCACTGAGCGAAGTCTCCGTCAGGAAATCGACCAGCTGCACCGGCTTCAGGAACAGGTTGAGAAAATGCAGGGTCTGTTCCAGATCTTTATGAAAGGAAGCCTTCACCGTATCCAGCACCAAGAGGAGTTCCTTAATGAGCTGGGGGATTTTCTGAAACTTGCTTTCCAGCAGCAGCAGCACGGCCTGTCCGTACTTCACACTCTTTTTGTGGCTTTGTACGGCTTGTACGAGCATCTGAGTAGCATTTTGCAAGACCTTGCACTCCTCAATCAGCTGCTTGGAGAAGTTGTAGATCCGGTTGTACATGACGCCGAAATAACCGGAATAAAGCTTGCTGTTAACCACGTTTCCTTTCACTAGAATGCTCCCGGTAGCAGTAATTGTGGAGTTGTAGACACTTCCGGAAACATAGACATTGCCCAAGGATTCAATAATCATGTTGTCCTCTACATTGCCGCGGATAATCACATCGCCCGAGAAGATGATATTGCCGGTGTGGATGCTCACATTGCCGGGAACGAGGTATGAAGTGCAGATGTCAAAACATTTGACTTTGTCGCCAGTCACCCTAGGCCTGCCTTCGCGCAGGGCGCGAACCTCATTGTTGATCAGCAGCACTGTGTTATTCCTTGCAGTCACCGTGACATCAGCTGGCTCAGGCGGATAAAGAATTTCTCCATATACATCATAGCCGGGAATCCCTTCGACAACCGGAATCTTGCGGGCAATGACCTCACCGCGGATCACTGAAGGAATGCGGAGATGGCTGCGGTAATCCACCTGTCCTTCAATTTCACTAAATTCATTCTCAATCGTCTCGGAGAAAAACAATTCCAGATACGCATTCTCCCCAGGCACAGCCGCTCTCCCTTTGGCAGCAGTAATCGGCTGGTAAGTCGGATTCTGAAGTTCGGCATGAATACCGGAGATGTTCAGGTTCTGGATGATCTTCTTATGCTCAAAATCAACAATGATCTGATTCAGGCCGAGCATGCCGATGACATTCGCTGAATCCTGCGATGCTTTCACCTCTACTATGCTGGCTGTGAAATGGTCGTTTAATTTCCAGGGAAATCTTTTAGATCCAAGTAGGGTGAAAAAGGCCAGCAACCTGTCCTCGGAAACAGTAATGGTATAAAGCGGCGGTTCGACGATCTCCCATTCTATGATGTCTTGCGAGGTGACAGCTGACGGCTCTGTAAGCACTTGACCGTTTACATGAAGCAGCACCGGGAGCAGGGCCGATATCACTGCTGGGGATCCGCCTGAAAGCGGGTCCTGAACAAATATCTTTCCAGCCCGGACCAGCAGCCGTCCATCCCTTTCATTGTCGGAATTATCGTCTTCCATAAAAGATTCTTCGATGCTCACCTCACTCTCAATCCGTGAAAGCTCCAGCATGTTAATCAGTTTATTGAGTTCCTTCTCGGACATGTGCTCCGCCATCACTCGCACCTCCTGGTTAGGGACTAACTAATATGTAACTGCTTTCATTTTAGTATTATTAAGAATTTTAAGCAATTAACATTCGGGATTCTCTTCCCTTCCCTATCCGCCATACAAAAACAGACTGCACTCGCGGCATGAAGCTGCTGCTGGCAGTCTGTTTTTTTGTATTCATTGAATTTTAATTGTTCAGCGCCCCTTGCGGCGATTTCCGAGCCATAAAGGAAAGCGGAAGACAAAGTTGATCAGCAGGACCACGAAGACCAGCACCGCCGCCGATTTGTCAGCGATTTGCCGCGCGTCTTCGACAATGGCTTCGGATTGCACATACCAAAGATGCACAGCGAGTGTCTCTCCAGGCGAGAACAGATTAAAGTCCCACATTTCTCCGGAGGTGCTGAGTCCTGCGGTCAGAATAATAACCGCCGATTCGCCGAAGGCACGGCCGGCCACAAGGCAGACACCGGTGACAATCGACGACATGGCTACCGGAAGCACCACTTTGCGGATGACATGGAATTTGGTCATGCCAAGCGCATATCCGGCTTCACGGATTTCACGGGGAACCGCCTGCACAGCCTCCTCCGTCACCCGGGTCAGCATCGGCAGGTTAAGCAGCGCCAGGCTGACACCGCCGCCAAGAATCGTCAGGCCGACACCGAAGTATTCGGCAAAAATCGCCAGACCCAGCATCCCAAACACAATCGAGGGTACCGAGGACAACGACTCCACGCAGATGCGCAACGCGCCGGTAAAGCGATTGTCCGGGGCATATTCCGCCATGTAGATGCCGGCTCCGATCCCAATCGGTATGGAAATCAACAGCGAAATGAACAGGATGTAGAAGGAGTTGAACAGGACCGGTCCGATCCCTCCGCCGGGATCAATCTCCTCCGGCTGCTTGATCAGGAAATCGGGTCTAAGCGCCGGCAGTCCCTTGCTCAGGATCGTAAAGAGCAGCCAGAAGATCAGCAGCATCACGAGAGCGCCGAGGGTATAAAAACCAAAGGTCGCAATTTTGTTGCGCCGCTGGGCACGGGCAGTATAACGGGTACGTGTGAAACCGTTCATTACGCATCCCTCCTTTTCCGTCCCAAAATGCGGATCACCAGGATCAGCACAAAGGAAATGAGCAGCAGCAGGAAAGCCATCATATGCAGCGCATAGTTCCAGGTAGAGTCAAACTCCACATTGGAGATTTGCATGACGATATTACTGGTCAGCACAGATGATGGCGTGAACAGCGTCTTGGCCAGCTGCGGGGTATTGCCGATGACCATAACAACGGCCATGGTCTCCCCAACAGCCCGGGTCATTCCGAGGATGATGGCCGAGATGATGCCTCTGCTGGCCGCAGGCAGGATCACCCGCATAATGACCTGAAGGCGGGTTGAACCAAGGGCATAAGCGGCATCCCGGTATTTGCGCGGAACGGCAACAATAGCATCGTCGCTGATCCGGCAGATCGTCGGCAGCACCATCAATGCCAGAACGAGCGCAGCGGCGAGTAGTCCGTCACCCAGCCCTTCCCCGCTGACTCTGCGCAGAAAAGGCAGAAGGACCGTAAGCCCCAGATAACCATATACTATAGAAGGAATTCCGACGAGCAGGTCGAGCACTGGCCGGATAAAGTTCTTCATCCATTTCGGAGCAATTTCGGCACACAGCACGGCCATGCCTACGGAGATCGGCACGGCAATCAGCAGCGTCAGTGCTGTAAGCGACAATGTATTTACAATGAAGGCAGCAGCCCCGAAGGCATCCTCTTCCGGCGTCCAGTTAAAGGAGAAGAAAAATTCAGCCGGTGAGAGATGAGCGAACAGAAGCAGCGCCGTTTTGCCGATGAAAATAATAACAAGTCCAAGCACAAAGCAAAGCGCAAGAATGCTGAATATAAAATAATAACGGGATAAGGTATTGCTGATCAAATGTCTGCTGTGGCGTTTCTCACTGACTTTAACCTCGGATAGACCCTTTTGTGCCCTGGATGCCAGGCCCTGGACTGGTGCCCCCATACGTTCCCTCCTGTAAGCGGCCACCCCCGTGTGGAATCCGGGGCTGGCCGCATGTACCGTTCAATATAGTGAAGAATAATGACTAGGATTTCATTGCTGCGATCGGAATGAATTTAAGCTTTTTGAGCGAGCCGGTTTGGAACTTTTTGCTCTGAACATAATCGATGAACTCTTTGGTAACACCGGTTGGCTGACCTTTAGTCATGTAATAACCATAGGCCCAAATTTTGTACGAGCCATTGATTACATTGTCTGTAGATGCTTCAATGCCATTGAATTTCACGGCTTTGATGTCGCTGCCGCTTACATAGACAAGGTCGATATAACCGATAGCATTAGGTGTAGTCGCAACGGCTGTCTTCATATCACCGCTGGAACCGGTCTCCTTGTAGTTTTTTTCTTTCTTGACGATATCTCCGCCCGCAAGAGCTTTAGCCTGATAGTTTACGCGTGTACCGGAACCGAAAGCGCGGGTAATCACGACAATGTTCGCATCCGATCCGCCGACTTCCTTCCAGTTGGTGATTTTACCGGAGTAAATGCCTTGCAGCTGTTCCGTCGTCAGGTTGTCTACGCCCACATTCTTGTTCACGATGGTGGCGAAAGGAATGACAGCTACCTTGTTTGCTACTTGTCCGTCAAAAGCTTTAAAGCCCGGAACGTCAATGCTGGCATCCCAGTCACAAGCGCCGATGTCGGCGATGCCTTTCTTCACGGCCTGTGGTCCGGTAACGGAGCCTTTGCCTGAAGCAGCGATCTTCACTTTAGGGTGCAGCTTCTGGAACTCCTTGGCTGCTTGCAGCGTCAACGGCAGCAGCGCTGTCGAGCCGTTCACTGTGATTTTGCCTTTAAGCGTGTCAGCGGCGGCTGCCACTCCGGCAAACGATGCGGTTACCGCGATAACCGCGGTCAATGCTGTAACTGTAAATTTTTTAAAAATCTTCATGAGTAAAATCTCCTCCCGGCGGTTGCGCCGTTAAATGTTGTTGGTTCTGAAGCAGGGAATATAATCTTATTTCGACAGCTGCAGGGCTTTACCGTTCTGAACCAGCCAGAGCGTGCCGCCGCTAACGAGAGCTAGCTTGCTGCCGTCATGGGATGCAGAAACTTCAGTCACGTCTTCGGCTGTGCGGAACAGTTCACTCTTGGCCCCGTCAGCACTGATAGCGTAAATCACGGTACTTCCGTCCGCCGTCACAGCGGATACAACCAGACCACCACTTACACCAGCTGCCCAGTTCGCTTCGCCATCAAGGGCAATATTCGAGCTTTTGCCATCGGCTCCGATTGATTTCAGGCTGTTCGCCGCGTTGCCTTCGGGATCTGCACTCAGATACACAATGCTGCCGTTATTCAAAATTTCCGGGTAGAGCTTGTTATCCAGTTCAGTCGTCAATGCTGCCGGCTTCGCATCTTTGGTTATCAGATCCAGCTTGTACAGCTGTTCTCCAGCCTTGCTGAAATCTACCGTCAGCGAATCCTCGGTGCTGTCCGCATCATTTTTAGCTACACCGGTAACGTTGACGATATAGACCACGTTCTTCTCGTCGGCGGATACGCGGAGCTCGGATTTATTCTCTACTTTATCTTCAAGCAAGGTTTTAACCGTTCCGGTTTCCAGCGAAATTTGAGCAATCTTCTCCTGCTTGTCGCCCTGGATGAAGTAAATCTTCTTGCCGTCCTGCGACCAAACCAAATCAGTCTTAACACTGGTATCCTTGCCGAGCGGTGTGATCACCCCATTGAACAGATTGATCAGCTTAAGCTGGCCTGTCTCGTCACTAAACGCACCCCACTTCTGGTCAGCGGAAACGGCGATATCGACAGCTCCGTCATTGGAGGAGAACAGCTCATAATTCCCCGGCGTGTTGCTGAATTTCAAGAGCTGGGTTGTTTCCGCATCACTTTTATTGGCGATCAGGCTTCCATCCGCACTCCAGTGCAGTGTATCAAAATCACCTTCCGGAAGGGCAAAGCTGAGAACAGTAGCCGAATCCGCCTGCAGCTCACCGCCAAGACCAGTGACCAATTTTGTCAGTTCTACATAGGTTTTACCATTATAGAAAACAGGTGCTACAGTGAACTCCTGCTTGGTGCCATCTACCAGATAGCTTTTAGCCCCCGTTTGAATTTGTATAGTATGTAATCCTTTGCTGTCGTTGAGTTCAAAACCGCTGCTGCTGACTTTCACATGGGCTCCAAGCTCCCCGGCAACCTGACTTAACGAATATAATTTATAGCCGTTTTTGTCTATTGTGCTGAGTGCAACCGGTGTACCGTTCACAGTCCACGTAGTCGTACCTTCTTTGACTGCAGCTGACTGGACGGCGGCGGCCTCAGCGCTGTTACTTGTTGCCAAAACACTTACCACTCCTCCTGTTACAAGAAGCGAAGAAGCCAAAGCCGCACTCAACCATTTACTATTCTTCAATTAGATTCACCCTTTTCCCTTAGGTAACTGCTAATGTTATTTTCATCTACGAATGTCAATTCTGTTCTAGAGGAATGTTATGGAAATGTTAAGTGGGCCAAATCCTTAAGAATAAATAAAGCCGGCCCCGGAAACCTCTGGGTCGGCTTTATTAAAACTGGGGTTAAATCGGCAATATATGTAAAACAGTGTGAATATCTTAATTCTCGATCCACGTAACAATCACTTCGGCACCGCCCGGTTTCGTGTCCAGGCTGCTCCCTATAATAGAATAAGAGTAATCGCCCTGAACTTTGCCGTTAATAATCAGATTGTTCGAATCCACAATTTGTGTGCCCCGGTCCAGTTCCTTGGCCTTAACATACTCTTTATATGTACTACCTAGTGCGTCCATACTCTCTTCTGTCTCAAAGATCAGCATGGATGACTTCTTTCCGCCCACCAGCTCCCCATCCGTAAACGTAATGCCTGCACCCACAGGAATCGGAAAGTCCCCGGGCAGATATTCCGCCTGGTCCACACTTTCTTGCGCTAAGGTGCGAAAATGCTCACTGCCTGTTCCCGGACCGGAGCTGCTGCAACCGCTGAGACCCGCTGCAGTAAACAGCGCCAGCATGGGAAAAACGAACTTTTTGTTGAACATCAAATAAACCTCCTCCTGTATGAAATAGAGTTGTCGGGCTTTAACCAATACCCATAATTACCCTGATTTATTCTTGTGAAAACCAATATTCTAAAATTTAAAATATTTAACTATCCGCAGAAAAAAGATTTACATCGGCAGCCGATTGCATTAATATTATGAGTGAGTACTCACTCATTATTATGAGAATTGAGGAGATAGTTATGAATCAGGGAACTTCTGTTGTTTCCGTAAACCACGTCTGCCGGACGTTTGGCAGCAAGGAAGTGTTGAAGGATATTTCCCTGCAGGTTGCAAAGGCGGAAACCTTCGGCATTCTGGGCCCTTCCGGCTCCGGCAAAACTACGCTGGTGAAGCTCTTGACCGGCATTGATGAAGTGACCTCGGGCGAAGTGCGTGTATTGGGGATACCCATGCCTAAGCTTGCCATGCTGCAGCAAATCGGATATATGGCTCAGTCTGACGCCTTGTATACGGAGCTGAGCGCAAAAGAGAATCTGGAATTCTTCGCCGCTCTCTATGGACTAAAGGGCGGAAACCGCACCCGCCGGATCAGGGATGTCTTGGAGCTGGTCAATCTGCAGGATCATCTGCGCAAAAGAATTGATCAGTATTCCGGGGGGATGAAACGCCGTCTGTCACTGGCGATCGCCTTATTGCATGAGCCTCCGCTTCTGCTTCTTGATGAGCCCACGGTTGGCATTGATCCCGTGCTGCGCCAGTCCATCTGGAAGGAACTGAAGGCGCTGAACCGCAAAGGAACTACCATTGTACTCACAACCCATGTAATGGATGAAGCCGAAAAATGCGACCGCCTGGCCATGATCCGTGACGGTGAACTGCTGGCGGTGAATACACCTGCAGGTCTGCTGAACGCTACCGCTTCTGCTTCTCTTGAAGAAGCCTTTCTATATTATGGAGGTGTCCGCCGATGAGAATCCGGGCGATCACCCTGCGAATTCTCCAGCAGTTTATTCATGACAAAAGAACGATGGCGCTGATGTTCATTGCCCCCCTGCTTGTTCTCAGCTTAATGAGTCTTGTGTTTAACGGCGATGACTATGAACCGAAGTTTGGTGTTTACGGAAATACCCAAGCCATCTCTGCGGCGTTTGAGAAGCAAAGCACTGCTGTTGTCGAATACACCACGGCAGAGCTGGGCAACGAAGCTTTGAAGGAGGGCGAGATCGATGCGCTTGTCACAGTAAGCGGCGCTGCTCCCGAAGTTGTGCTGGAAGGCAGCAATCCCACGGCAAACCGCGCGGCACTGATGGCCTTACAGGAAGCAGTACAGAGCCTGCAGCCTGCTATACCGGGCCAGGGACAAGGTCAGCTGAAGCCGCAGATCAGCTATCTGTACGGCGCTGAAGATATGAGTACGATCGACCGCTTCGGTCCGATTATGATCGGCGTCTTTGTCTTCTTCTTCGTCTTTCTGATTGCCGGCGTTTCCTTGCTGCGGGAACGGACTACCGGAACCCTGGAACGTCTGCTCTCCACCCCGCTGAAACGTTGGGAAGTCGTTCTTGGCTACGTGTGCGGTTTCGGGATATTCACCGTATTCCAGGCGCTGCTGATCTCCTGGTTCTCCATTCAGGTGCTGGGAATTATGATGGCTGGCAGCTTCGGTTATGTGCTGCTTGTGACACTGCTGCTGTCAATGACAGCGCTGACGCTCGGTACGCTGCTCTCGGCTTTTGCTGCCAATGAGCTGCAGATGATGCAGTTCATTCCGCTAATCATCGTGCCGCAGATTTTCTTAAGCGGGCTGTTCCCGATGGATACGCTCCCGGTGTGGCTGCAGCGGATCGGGCTGGCGACACCGATCTATTACGGCTCGGAGGCACTGATGGACATCATGATCCGCGGCAAAGGCTGGAGCGACATCGCGCTGGATGTCTTTGTTCTGATCGGTTTCTCTCTGCTGTTCATGCTGCTGAATGTGCTGGCCCTGCGCAAACACCGCAAAATGTAAATACGCATGCAGCTATGATAATATAAACGGAAAATACGAGGTTTGGAGGGCAAAAGAATGGAGACGGACAATGCTGCGGAGCAGCAGCATGAGGGGGAGCAGTGGATTGAGGAGCTGCTGGCCATCAGTCAGGAAGAAAAAATGACGCCGAAGCAGATCGCCATTCTGGAGGCGGCGATTGAAATATTTTCAGATAAAGGATATTCGGCTGCGGCTACCAGTGAAATTGCCCAGAAGGCGGGGGTGGCGGAGGGGACGATCTTCCGCTATTACAAGACCAAAAAGGATCTGCTGCTGTCCATTGTCGGGCCGACGATGAGCCGCATGATCGCGCCCTTTGTCATGCGCAATTTTGACGGCGTGCTGGATGGTCCTCCCGAGAGCTATGAAGCATTTCTGCGGGCTTTTATGGTCAACCGGCTGGAATTCGCCCGCAAGAACTTTAAGATTCTGAAAATTCTTATTCAGGAAATCCCCTTTCAGCCCGCATTAAGGGAACAGTTCGCCGAGAATGTTCTCGGCCAGGTACTGGAGCGGGTAACCGCCATTACCGAGCATTTCAAGGAAAAGGGCGAAATTATCGACATGCCCACACCCGCAATTATCCGGTTTACGGTCTCTTCTGTAATCGGATATCTGCTGGCCCGTCTGCTGTTCCTGCCGGATAGCGATTGGAATGATGAAGAAGAGATTGAGCAGACTTTGGCTTTCATGCTGTACGGTATCAGCGGACCGGCAGTACGCCCAGAAACGAAGTGAACTTAGGCTGATCTTTTGAGGACACCGGAAATTTACACTGACACTTTCAATAGAAGGCCATCTCCAAGCGGCAGAAATGCAGTTTGGAGATGGCCTTTTTTTACATTGCAAACACTTATAGTGATCCCGCACCGCAGCATCTGTTCAGGGATTCCGGTAAATGGTTTTGAAGGCGTACGCCTGTTCTGTTATTATGGGTACTATAGCAAATTCGGACTTATGGACAAGACAAAAGGAAGTGATTAGCGCTGTGGGTTTCTATGTGCCGGAACGGGTAATCAGGCTGCTATGCGGCGGTGCTGCTTTGGAGCAGGGGATGGTTTATTATGAAGCGGATAAGGTCACGCTGACCTATGCGGAGAACAATGTTGAGCTGGAATATTCAAAATACCGGGCTGAGGTTCAAGGCCTCGAAAGCTACGAAGTGGTGCTTGCTATAGACAGTGACGGTGATGTGAATGGGGAATGCACCTGCCCTGCATACCACCACGGCGGAGCTTTTTGCAAGCATATCGCAGCTGTTCTCGTGAATATACTCCGTCAGGAAATGGACACGGAACTCTCCAGAAGTATGGCCGGCCCCAGTCTCAACCTTCACGGAGGCTCCACCGGAGAGAGCGGCAGACTTACTCCGCGTAATCCGGAAACTGCAGCCTTTAGCTCAGGGGAACATACGGGTGACCGGAAACTGGTGACCAGCATGCTGGATATGTTCGGCAGCTCCCGGAAGCGTCCGAGCGGCACCGGAACCTATAGCGATATCAGAACTCCGCTTCAAGTCGAGTTCATCTGCAAGCCGGTTCTGTACACCGATGGCACTCATAAGCTTGGAATTGAACTGAAGATCGGACTAGAGCGGCTTTATATTGTGCAGAAAATCAGAGCTTTTCTAGAGCGCATCCACCGCGGGGAGTCCTTTGAGTTCACCAAGCATTTTATCTATGACCCTTCCTTGCACAGCTTCAATAAAGAAGACAATGCGGTGATTCTGAAGCTGATCGAAGTCCTTTTAAATGAAAAGATGTACCATGAAGCTGTCAGTCCTCATACGCATTATTCGGGTGGCCCGGGAGGGGAGCGGCTGCTGCCGGTTCCGCCTTTTTTCTGGGAGCAAGTTCAGCCTGCGCTAACAGCAGTATCCTCTGTCCATTTGCAGCAAGGGGGAATAAGCACTGAAGGGCTTCAGATCACAAACGCTCCCCCTCCGCTGAGCTTTCAATTCGATCAAACCCCGGATAACAGCTACCGGCTGGATATCCAGGGGCTTGCGCAGCTTACAGTCATGGAGGATTACGGGCTTATCTTGTCTGAAGGCAGGCTGCTGAAGCTGCCGGTTCAGGAATGCCAGCGTCTCTCCGAGCTTAAGAAAATGCTGGCCTCCTCCCGCAAAGATGAAATTGCCATTGCCCCGGAGCAAATGGAGCCTTTTATGGACAAGGTGATTCCCGGGCTGAAAAAGCTGGGCCATGTGCATATTGCCGAGGCTATCCAAGGCCGCATCATCCAGGCACAGCTTCAAGCCAGACTTTATCTTGACCGGATAAGAGACCGGCTGCTCGCAGGCCTTGAGTTTCAATACGGCAATATTGTGATTAACCCGCTCGATGAGAAAGCACGCGAACGGGGTAATGAGGTGATTCTGATGCGGGACGGGGAAGCCGAAGGGCGGATTCTTGCACTGATGGATCATGCTTCTTTTACCCAAACGGAAAGCGGCTATATTATGAGCGATGAGGACGGCGAATTTGATTTTCTCTATCATACCGTGCCGCTGCTGGAGCCGTTGCTTGAGGTATATGCCACTACTGCTGTCAAGGGAAGACTGCTCACCGGAACAGCTCTGCCGAAGGTAACCTTAAGCTGGAATGAAAAAACCGACTGGCTGGACTTCAAATTTGCCATGGAAGGAATCCCCGAAACGGAAATTGTACTGGTGCTGAAATCGCTGCAGGAGAAACGCCGTTATTACCGGCTGCCGGATGGGGCGCTGCTGCCGCTGGAGAGTGCGGAATTCTTAGAAATCATCACCTTTATGAACGAAATCGGAATCCGGCAGGATGAGCTCAAAAGCCCGCAGTTCTCCCTCCCCCTGGCCCGCGGCCTGCATCTGAATGGCGACAGCGCGGGGGACTCCGTCACCATGGGACGCTCCCTGCGCCGGCTTCTGGCCAACATGCGGAATCCCGAAAATCTTGATTTCCCTGTGCCGGACAGCCTTGTTCCCGTACTCCGGGATTATCAGCAATATGGTTTCCAGTGGCTGAAGACGCTGGCCCACTACCGGTTCGGCGGCATCCTCGCCGATGATATGGGTCTCGGCAAAACGCTGCAGAGCATCGCCTTCCTGCTCTCAGAGCTTAAGGATATCCGGCAGGGAGGCCACCCTGCGCTGATCATCGCTCCGGCCTCCCTGCTCTACAACTGGCAGAATGAGCTGAAGAAATTCGCCCCGGAGATCAAAGCGGCCATAGCCGACGGGAACTTAACCGAACGTCGACGGACATTGAAGAACACCGCAGGAAACGATGTAATCATCACCTCCTATCCGCTGCTGCGCCGTGATATTGAAGAGTACGCCAAGCATTCCTTCCACACCCTGTTTCTGGATGAGGCGCAGGTCATCAAAAACCATGCGACCCAGACGGCTCAGGCGGTAAAAATATTGCAGGCACGCTACCGCTTCGCGCTTACCGGAACGCCGGTAGAAAATGCTCTGGAGGATCTATGGTCGATCTTCGGAGTTGTGTTTCCGGGGCTGTTTCCGGGCAAAAAGGCCTTTCATGACCTGCCCCGGGAGACGGTTGCGAGGCGGGCACGGCCTTTTCTGCTGCGCCGCCTAAAAAGCGATGTACTGAAAGAGCTGCCGGACAAAATCGAATCTCTGCAGGCCTCGGAGCTGCTGCCTGAGCAGAAAAAATTGTATGTCGCCTATCTTGCCAGGCTGCGCAAGGAAGCGCTCAAGCATTTGGACAACGACGGGTTTGGCAACGGCAGAATCAAGGTGCTTGCCGGGCTGACCCGGCTGCGCCAGCTCTGCTGCCACCCCGCGCTGTTCATTGCAGGCTATACCGGCGGCTCGGCGAAATTCGAACAGCTGCTGGAGATTATTGAAGAATGCCGCAGCTCCGGCAAACGGATGCTGATTTTTTCCCAGTTCACCGAAATGCTCGGCCTGATCGGCCGTGAACTGGGCCTGCTGGGTGTACAGCATTTCTACCTCGATGGCCAGACGCCTTCAGCCCAGCGGGTGGAGCTCTGCAACAGGTTCAATGAGGGTGAACGCGATCTTTTCCTGATTTCACTAAAAGCGGGCGGCACCGGACTGAACCTGACGGGAGCGGACACGGTCATTCTCTACGATCTCTGGTGGAATCCCGCTGTCGAGCAGCAAGCTGCCGACCGGGCCCACCGGATCGGGCAAAAGAAGGTGGTGCAGGTGATCCGCCTCGTAGCACAGGGGACTGTCGAGGATAAGATGTACGAGCTTCAGCAGAAGAAGAAGAACCTGATCGATGAAGTCATCCAACCGGGCCAGGAGGCCATGTCTGCCTTAAGCGAGCAGGATATCCGTGAAATCCTGATGCTTTCATAAGTTGGCCATGGATGCTTATCTCCTTGCACAGCAAACAGGGACTTTCACAGCCTAAAGCTGGGGATGTCCCTGTTTGCTGTATTTTTTAGAATGACATAAGGATTTCTTACTCTACCGGGTTCGGACTCCGCAGATATTACAACTCGTCACTCCATTTCTCATGCGTTACAACACGATGGGCATCCACCAATTGACCGTCAGCTTGTTTGCCCCATACTGAAATCCCTGCTTTTTCTCCTAGGTCATCGCCTGTAAAGAGAAATTCGAAAGAATCCAGATCGGCAAAGTAGTCTCTGGTCACCACCTCGTCGGGTGCGATTTCGACGACTTCACTCACATATAAAGTTCTTGTATTGCCCAGGAAGTAACCTAGAATATTAATAACCAGTACCTCTTCAGCAGCCCGATTCACAATCTTTACAGTTACAAGCTGCGCCGGTCTTACTCCAAGAACAGGATTATTCTCTATAGGTCCAGTAGATAATGTGGTCATCCCGTCTTACTCCTCCTTTCAACCCACTCATTTGTGAATATCAAACTCTGATTCTAGCGGTAGTGTTAATTGATCGCACAATATATTAATATTCGTGCGCTACCCTGACGGTGTGGACAGAAGACAGGCTCCATTCACCAAATCCTGCAGTAGTGCATAAAGTGTACAAAAGAGAGTTCGCCCACTAGTGGCCGCTGTTCTGAAAGAATGTATACGGAAGAAGGGAGTCCATGCCCCCTCCTGGAAAAGGAAAGAAAACGAGCATAAAAAAACAACCGGCAAACCCTAAAACGCAAAGTCCAAAGGGGCTGGAGTTTGCAGTGGCTGCCCTTCTTTTATCAGGCAAGTTAAAGGTAGACTCTGTCCAGATGTTCACGGACGCTTCGCTTCTTGTCAGCCTGGTTGGCAAATATAAATCACTTGGCAATTTGAGCGACAGCAACGTTGATAAACTGGTCAGCTTTCTCGACGACAACAGCAGCCTGACCTTGAACGAGATCATGGCCGCTTTGAAGAAAAAATCAGACAACTCTTGAGTGGAGGAATAAAGGGAGGCCTAGCACGTATGGACAATTTTGACGGTGAAGATTTTGCCGGGGGGATCCTGCTGGTCATTGTAATTGCGCTGCTTATCTTTGGTTCAACGGATATTAAGGATCTTACCGCTGCGCCCACTTCCGATTGAAACGGGACTCCTTACTTGAATTAAAATCATTTACATCCCATATAAGGCTTGTTATGATTAAAGTATCAAAAGAGCTGCGCAACTTATGTTTGCTACAAAGCGATTAAAGGATGATTTTTTCCTTTAATCGCTTTTTTGTGTGAGCTTTAAAATCATGGAGGTATATCGTATGAACAAAAGAGTACATGATATGGTTATGCTGCTTCTCGGGGCATTTATTTTTGCGCTGGCAGTCAATTTATTTGTGATTCCCAATGACTTTGGTGAGGGTGGCGTGACAGGGATATCGATCATTCTGTATTATTTGCTGAATTGGTCACCTGCGCTGGTCGGCATCATCTTGAACGGGATTTTGCTGATCATCGGCTACAAGCTGCTGGATAAAAAAACGACGGGCTATACCATTATCGCCGTTGCCTTTAACTCTCTGTTCCTGTACTTGACCAAGAACTGGCAGATCGCTTCGGATGAGCCAGTGATTAACGCTATTTTCGCGGGTCTGTTTGCCGGGGTCGGGATTGGACTGATCATCCGGGTCGGCGGCACGACTGCAGGTACGACAATTCTGGCTCGACTTGCCAATAAATATTGGGATTGGAATATCAGCTATGCCTTGCTGTTCTTTGACCTTATCGTTGCCGCACTGTCCGCCTTCGTCATTGGTATCGAAAAGATGATGTTTACGTTCGTTATCCTCTATATCGGAACCAAAGCCATGGAGTTCATTATCGAGGGCTTGAATCCTAAAAAAGCGGTGACCATCATCTCGGCACACTATGACAGCATTGCCGTACGGGTTACGGAGATTATGGACCGCGGAGTAACGGTGCTCCGGGGATACGGCTATTACACTGGCGAAGAAAAGGAAGTCCTTTACATCGTAATTAGTAAGCAGGAAGTTTCCATGCTCAAAAAAATCGTACGGGCTGAGGACAAAAATGCTTTTGTCACGATCCACGATGTACGCGACGTGTTTGGTGAAGGATTTATTGATATTTCTAAATAAGCCAACCGGCTATTGATTTATTCCATAAATTCGCTATACTGATAAAAATCAATATACAATCGATGAACGGGAAAGTAGTTGCCTTGGACCCTAGTCCCCAGCGAGCCGGAAGAGTGAGAGCCGGTACAGGCCAGTTAATGAAGCGCACCCGGGAGATGGACTTCTGAACTGATAGTAGGAAGCCCCGGCTGAAGACCGTTAACCTGTAAGGTGGCTAAACCAAGGTGTTTAGCAACGAGAGTGGTACCGCGAGCGCTAAAGCCCTCGTCTCTTTTAGAGACGTGGGCTTTTTTTGATGTTTTTTAGCCCGCTAAGTACATGTAACGCAAATCTGCTTCAAGAATTTTAAAGGAGGTTCATCCCGTGTTAAGCCAACTTATCAGAACAAGCTTGGAACAAAGCGTCCAGCAGGTATTCAGCAGCCTGAGCGCTGCCGCACCAGAACATTTAACCATCGCTCTTGAACAGCCCGCTAATCCGGATTTCGGCGACTACTCCAGCAATATTGCCATGCAGCTGGCCAAAGTCCTGCTCAAGGCCCCAATGGCTATTGCCGAGCTGATCACAGCGGAGCTTGGGCAACAGGAGGCGATCAAGGGTTTGCTGCAGCGAATCGAGGTTGCGGCTCCGGGCTTCATCAATATGTACGTGGATTGGCAGGAGTGGGCAAACCACAGCTTTGAGCTGCCGCCAGGGAACGGGAATAAGGTGATCATTGAGCATACTTCTGTGAACCCAAACAAATCGATGCATATTGGACATCTGAGAAACTCCTGTATTGGAGATGCGCTGGTTAGGATTTTGAAAAAAACAGGTTACAACGTGGAAGTGCACAACTATGTGGATGACCTTGGCAATCAGCTGGCAGATACGGTGGTCGGGCTAATGAATGTGCCGCTCGCGGGTGATCATGTCCGCTTCGGTGATTATTGCTGGGATATCTACGCCGGAATCAATAAGGAATACGAGTTGCATCCTGAGACGGTCCATAAACGGACAGAGATTCTCCACGCATTGGAAGAAGGAAACGGCAATACCGCTTGGCTCGGCAGCCTTGTGGCTGAACGGATTGTGAGAGAACATGTTGAGGAAATGAAAAACTTCGGCATCACCTACGATTTGCTGGTGTGGGAGAGCAGCATTTTAAAAGAGGGATTTTGGTCCTCTGCTTTTGCGCTGCTGGAACAGACAGCCGTTTTTGTTCAGGAAACCGAGGGCAAGCTGGCGGGATGCTGGATTCTGAAGCAATCGGCAACAGAAGGCACAGGGGCGGATTCAGAGGAACATCAGAAAGATAAGGTGCTGGTGCGCTCGAACGGGATTTTAACCTACACCGCCAAGGACATTGCCTATCATCTCTGGAAATTCGGACTGCTGGACAAAAACTTCTCCTACAGCGAGTTTAATGCAGGCGTTTGGACGACGGGTCCAAGTGGACAGCAGATGCCTTTTGGAGAGGCGGATATGGTGGTTAACGTCATTGATTACAGACAGGAGTATCCGCAGGCGATGGTGAAGCAGGCTTTAGAGGTATTGGGATATGCCGGGCAAGCCGGGAAGCTTCATCATGTAAGCTATGGCGTGGTTTCCCTTAGTCCGGCTTCCGCCGCTGAACTGGGGATCGATACCTCGGACGGCAAAACCTCTTACGCCATGTCTGGCCGTCAGGGCATCGGCATCAAGGTCACCGAGCTGGTCCAGCTCATGGAGAACACCATTGAAGCCACCCGCTCCGACAAAAACGGCCTGTCCAGCCGGCTGATCGCCACAGCTGCAATCCGTTACTATCTGCTGCGTTTCAATCTGGGGACGGAGATTGTGTTTGATTTCAAGCAGGCGACCGAGATTTCCGGCAATACCGGCGTATACCTGATGTATACCTATGCACGTGCGGGCAGTGTACTCAGTAAAGCCGCTGGAATGGAGGCAGGAGCCGTATTGGGAGCAGCGGCAGCGGCAACGTTGAAGACGGATGCAATGGCGGTAAATACGGCGGCGAGAGCGGTACTGGCGGCGGATGGGGCAGCGGATGCGGCTGTCGATGCGGCGGCGGATGGGGCAGCGGATGCGGCATCCGAACCAGCTGCGGTGCCGGATTTCCCGGCCCCACTGGACAAAGCGGAGCTTGCCCTGCTGAGACATCTCAGCATCTGGCAAGACACCTTATACAGCGCGAGCATCGAGCTGACGCCAAATACAATCTGTAACTACGCGCATACTCTGGCCTCGCTGTTCAATAACTTTTATTCCGCCTGCCCGATTCTCAAAGGGGACCCATCCACCATCCGCTTCCGTCTCTGGCTTACTTCGACATTCCAGGAAACGCTCGGCGAAGTGCTCGAGGTGCTTGGCCTGCCGAAGCCGGAGCGGATGTAACCGAGAAAGTGGCAGACTGTAGAGCGGGTATTAATCAAGAGCAAGCCTGTCTATGCAATAAGCACGGCTATCACTCATCACTGAGATATAAGCTTAATTGCATTGTATACAGCTAAAATCCAAGAAAATCACTCCTCTTGGGATTTAGTTGTATTCGGTACAGCTAAAAACCTCCCAATTCATCATTGGGAGGGATATGGACAAATATAAATGTATAGAGTGCAATTAAGTTACTTCGCTCCCGATTATGAGCACTTTTAGCTGTACAAAATACAACTAAACTTCAGTTGTTCACAACTGCGGTGGATGCTCCAACGCCCCCAGCCCCCAAGGGCTTCTCACCCCCAGACGCACAAACAGCCTTCCCGAAGGAAGGCTGTTTTGTGTGACGTCCCGGAAGGGATTCGAACCCCCGACCGTGCGCTTAGAAGGCGCATGCTCTATCCAACTGAGCTACCGGGACAAAAGTGAAGTAATTAATTCCTAAAACATATGTATTCACGCAACGTTCTCTATTATACCGCATTCAGATTTTTTTTCAAGGCTGCAGCAATATAATTTACTAAAAAGCGGCGAAACAGCAACGGCAGCACAGCAGATCAGCCTATCCTCACCAGTCACCCTCCCACAGCATTTCTGTCCCCGGGGCAGAATCAGCGGCGGTCAGCCGCTCACCCCAATCCGTTCTACTCCCGGGGCAGACTGCGGCAATATTGCCGCATCCAATCGCCGGATTTCAGGAGTCACTTGTGGAAATGCTGTTCCAGCTGCTTTTTCAAGTCGCCGAAGATAAGCAGTTCGCGCTGGAATTTGGAGCGTTCAGCCTCGGGGCTCATAATGATGCTGCCAGTAAAAGCACTGGCCGTCACATCCTGAAAAGCATCATGCAAATTGTTATCAAACCAATCGGTTGCAGTATTCGCGTCATTCGTCAGAATGCGCACAATTTCATAACCTTCCTCGCGCTGGTCTTCAACAATGTACACCAAAAGTGCGGAATCGCCTACAGCTCCCGGTAATACGCCCACTTCTGCACAAGGCGCGCCGTCATATTCGGTCATTCTGCGGATTTTGGCGTCTTTAATATAATACACTTGTCATCCATCCCTCCTGGCAAATTTCCCTCTCCCTTAGTGTTCGGATAAGGACATACATTTTATCCCTTCCTTCGGCATATATCTGTATTACTTGGCAAAAAAGAAACAAGTGAAATCGGCTGCGCCGTCCTTAATGGACGGCATCCATTTCAGCGAGAAATATAAGGATAATTTATTGCGTGGAGCATATAAATTCTTATATTTGGACAACAATCGCACAAAAGAGAGGATGAACCATCATGTGCGGAATAACCGGATTTATCCAGTGGCGCGGCGACCTCACACAGCACTCGCAACTGCTCGTAAAAATGACTGAAACCTTGGCCAACCGCGGGCCGGATGCGGCCGGAACCTGGATTTCAGGGCCTTGTGCCTTCGGTCACCGCAGACTAAGCGTTATCGATCCCGAGAACGGCGCACAGCCTATGATCGCCCGCCATGACGATAAGGTGTACGCTATTGTGTACAACGGCGAATTATATAACGCCCCCGAGCTCAAAAAGGAACTGAAACAGCGGGGACACCATTTTCTCACCGAGTGCGACACCGAAGTTCTGCTGCACGCCTATATGGAGTGGGGACCGGACTGCACCGGGAAGCTGAACGGAATCTTTGCATTTGCCGTCTGGGACGGTCTGCGGGACCAGGTATTTTTGGCACGCGACCGCCTGGGTGTGAAACCCCTGTTCTATAGCCGGGTGGACGATGTTTTTGTCTTCGGCTCCGAACCTAAAGCGCTGCTCCAGCACCCCAAGGTACAACCGAAGGTAGGACCGGAAGGACTGGCGGAAATCTTCATCATCGGTCCGGCCCGCACTCCGGGACATGGGGTATACAAAGATATATTCGAGCTTCGTCCAGGTCATGCCATGATTTATAGCCGGGAAGGCCTGCGCAGCTATGCTTATTGGAAATTAGAAAGCAATCATCACACGGAAAATGAAGAAGAAACAGCCTCGAGAGTGCGTGAATTGCTGCAGGATACACTGGAGCGGCAATTGGTTTCTGACGTTCCGGTCTGCTCCCTGCTGTCCGGGGGGCTCGATTCCAGCGCACTGACCGCGCTCGCTGTGGATTATTACAACCGCACCGGCCAAGGCCGGGTGGATACCTATTCCGTCGATTATGTCGACAACGACAAGCATTTCAAAAGCCACACCTTTCAGCCCGGCGCAGATGGTCCGTGGATTAAGCGGATGGTTGATGAGTTGAACACGAATCACCATTATGTAGCCTTTGATACACCGGAGCTGGTAACAGCGCTGGACAATGCTCTGGAATCCCGCGATTTGCCGGGGATGACGGATGTGGATTCTTCGCTGTATCTATTTTGCCGTGAGATTAAAAAGAACGCGACCGTGGCCATTTCCGGCGAGGCGGCGGACGAGATTTTTGGCGGGTATCCCTGGTTCCACCGGGACGAGATGCTCTCCTCCGGCACGTTCCCCTGGTCGGTAGCCCCCAAAATGCGTGCAGGTCTATTGTCGCCGGAAGTGGGGGAATGGATACGTCCACTGGAATATTTAGGTGACAGATACAGCGATGCGGTAGCGGAGGTGCCGAAGCTTGACGGTGAGACCGGCAAGCAGGCGCAGATGCGCGTAATGTCCTATCTCAACATCACCCGCTTCATGCCGACACTGTTGGACCGTAAGGACCGGATGAGCATGGGTGCAGGACTGGAGGTCCGCGTGCCGTATTGTGACCACCGGCTGGTCCAGTATGTATTCAACATCCCTTGGGAAATTAAAGCCGTAGGCAACCGGGAAAAAGGCATTCTGCGCAAAGCACTCGAAGGCATCCTGCCGGATGATGTGCTCTACCGTAAAAAAAGCCCTTACCCCAAAACCCATAATCCGGCCTATTTAAATGCCGTTCGGACTCAGATGCTGGGCATTCTGGATGATTCCACTTCGCCCATCCTGCCGTTGATTGATGCAGCCAAGATCCGTGAAATCGCTGCCTCTCCCGAATCCTCCAGCAATCTGCCCTGGTTCGGCCAGCTGATGTCCGGCCCGCAGCTGTTCGCTTATCTCGCCCAGGTTAACCTGTGGCTGCGCAAGTATAACGTATCTATCGGGTAAATTGCTAAGCTCTCTGCTCTCTGCACACAGCCAATAACTACAAACAGCAAGCCCCCATCCGGAGGCTTGCTGTTTGTAGTTTCCTATTGTTAGAGGCTTGCTCAGAAATTAAAATTATCCGGGTCCGGACCGAACCTGTGGTTCTGGTTCAGGTTCTCAATCGCCTTGACGTCATCGTCGCTAAGCGTGAAGTCGAAAAATCCGGCGTTCTCTGTGATCCGCTCTGCATGCACCGATTTGGGAATGGTAATGACACCCTGCTGCAGATCCCAGCGCAGGACAATTTGGGCGACAGTTCTGCCATATTTGCCGGCTAGTTCTTTAAGCAGCGGCACATCCAGATTGCCCTGCATCAGCGGACTCCAGGCCTCCAGCTGAATGTCATGCTGGCGTGTATATTTCAGCAGCTCGCGCTGGGTCAAGAGCGGATGGAACTCCACTTGATCGACCACAGGCACCACACCTGAATCGTCGATAATATCCTGCAGATGATGGATCTGGAAGTTGCTCACCCCGATGGATTTCACGAAACCTTCCTTTTGCAGATGAATAAGCGCCTTCCAGCTCTCCCGGTACTTGCCGGCGACCGGCCAGTGAATCAGATACAGATCAATTACATCCAGCCCCAGCTTGCGGCGGCTGACTTCAAACGCTTTTAATGCGGATTCATAGCCTTGATCAGGATTGCGCAGCTTGGTCGTAATGAACAGTTCCTCCCGGGGCACTCCGCATTCACGGATGGCTTGTCCGACGCCTTCTTCATTATTGTATCCAGCTGCCGTATCAATGCTGCGATAGCCTGTTTCCACTGCTGCTTTCACCGCGTTGATAACTTCCTCACCATCTTTGGTCTGCCATACGCCCAGTCCCAGCCACGGCATAGTTACTCCGTCATTTAATGTAGGTCCACCCGAAAACGGTCCGTTCAATTCACTCATCGTTAACCCTCCAAGCCTAATGATATTGATCTAACTTCCTTAACCTTAAAAGAGGCCGCATAATCAGCTGATGACCAAAATCAGTATAGCAGATTGCTCCCGCAGGTCCAAAATGCCGCTCTGGACAGGTAAATCAGAATAAAAAATAAGTGCAGTCTGCGTTCACAGTCTGCACTTATTTTAAAATCCACTTATTTGTCGATCAGCTTGAAATCGTCAAAATGGAATTCTGGGGATACGATGCAGGAGACCAGCACCGGCTCGTCGCCGAGCACACGGGCCGCCTGCCATACTCCCGCCGGAATAACCACCTGCGGCTGCTGGCCGGCGGCGATGTCGAGACCCAGGATAACCTCGGTAACATCCTCCGGCTTGTCACCGCTGCCTCCAAGGCTTAACACAATCGGACTGCCGGAATGCCACAGCCAGATTTCGGAGGACAGCACCGTGTGCCATTCCGAGGTTTCACCCGGATGAAGCAGGAAATAAATTGAAGAAGCTGAGGCTCTGGAGCCCGAATAGCTGCTTCCCAGTGTTTCTTGCGGGATATCAAAGGATGATTTCCAAAGTCTTTTGTACCATCCGCCTTCAACGTGAGGCTGCAGCCCCAGCGCTTCGACCAGCGGAGAAATTTCTTTTTGCGTCACAGTATCGTCTCCTTAAAGTTTTGCGAAGCAAAACTGTCTTCGTAAGCTTACGCTTAAGTTTTGCTTTTACTTTAACGGAATGTGCCGCAATTGTCTAATCCTCTTCCGCTTATTTGCTGTCCTTGCTCGCCTTAAACACCTCGGCAATGGCCCCGAGACTGCCTAGCGTTTCAACGGCGCTGGTCGGTAGGAACACCTTGTTGGCAGGTCCCTTAGCGATTTCACCTAACGCTTCAAAAGATTGATAAGCCAGCACACGCTCATCCAGCCCTGCGCTGGCGATCAGTGCGATCCGCGTCTTCTCGGCTTCGGCGACCGCCTGAATCGCTTTGGCCTGGCCCAGTGCTTCCAGCTCCTGCGCCTGGCGGAACCCTTCCGCTTGACGGATACGCGCTTCCTTATCGCCTTCCGCTTTCAGAATCTTGCTCTGCTTATCCCCTTCAGCACGCAGGATCATATCCTGTTTGGCGGCTTCCGCCTCCAGCACAATCGCCCGCTTGCTGCGTTCTGCCTTCATCTGCTTATCCATCGCTTCCTGAATGTCCAGCGGCGGCTTGATATCAATAACTTCTACACGCTCGATCCGCACGCCCCACTTTTCAGTCGCTTCATCCAGAGCCAGGCGGATATCCGAGGAGATTTTTTCCCGGCCGGACAACGTTTCATCCAGCTCCAGCTTCCCGATAATCTGCCGCATCGTAGCTGTGGAAATGTTGCGCACACCATATACATAATCGGAAATTCCATAAGTCGCTTCTTCCGGACCAACCACCTGATAGAAAATGATCGTGTCGATCTGCACCTGCACGTTATCCTTGGTGATTACGGTTTGCGGCGGCACATTGGCCTGTTGAATCCGCAAATCATGGTAGGTCCGCACCTGATCAATAATCGGAATCAGAATATTCAGACCCGGTGTAAGCAGCCGGTGGAATTTACCGAGACGTTCTACAACCCCTACCCGCTGCTGCGGTACGATTTTGATCGTAAGCGCGATAAAAACGACGACGACAGCAATAACAATACCGATAATTGCCCATTCCATTAGTACTTATCCCCCCATCGTTCTACTTCGATAATCGTGTTGCCTCTTCGGATGACACGGACTGCCTGATCTTTGCCCAGAGCTTGAACCGAGGTTGCGCTCCAGGTGTCACCACCCACTTTGACTTGCCCGTACTGTCCCGGCACAATCGGCTCGACGACAATACCTTGTCTTCCGACAATCTCCGTCCCTGTATCCTTAAATCCCCGTGAGTTGCGGAATCTCGCGACCAGAGGTTTGGTGAAAAAGGTTAGGACGAGGGCAACCAATGAACCGACGACCACCTGCAGTAAAATCGCCTCAGGAAACACAAGTGAGATCAGACCAGCCGCCAGAGCACCAATGCTGAGCCAGAGAAGATAAAAAGTAAGCGCAAACATTTCAATCACAAACAGAACGCCGGCTGCAATCAACCAAACTACCCAAGCCTCCATCGGTGAATCCACCACCTTCCGCTATATACTACTATAACGAAAAAAACGGCATAGCGTTGCATTAGTTTTATCAGGGCTGGGACACAGCCATGCTTTTTCATTATATTTCAGCGGATGGAAGGTTATGAGCACCACAATCAGCCTTCTTCATAAAAATTCACATATTTCCCACATTATACATGAAGACGGGGCTGGTAAATCCGCTGTTTCTGCATTCGATCCGGTGAAGTAATTCTGCTGGTGATTATGACATAATAAAAAAAGCTTGCAGATCGAGGCGCAGCCTTCTCCGCAAGCTTTTTTTACTGTTCAGATGGAATTTAGTGCTAGATCAACTGCCATAAAGCCTGCGTTACCGCCGGTTCCCAACCTTGCAGCGAGGTATGCGACTGCAGGCAGATGTACGTATTGCCGCTGTAGCTTACCTTATCGCCTGCTGTATAGGCCACTCCTGCTGTCCAGGCAGATACCCCGGGCGTTGCCGTCGGGCTTACTGTAGCTGTTGGCACGGGTGTTGCCGTTGGTACTGGCGTTGCTGTCGGACTCACCGTAGCCGTTGGCGCTGGCGTGGTGTTGCCGCAGGTGCCGATCACTTTCCAGGCCCCGAATGCGCCGCTCTGGTCAGGGCGTTCCCCCTGTGTCCACCACTGGGCTTCATACAGCACACCTCCATAGGAAGCCTGCTGGCCCTTGGTGTAGATGGTTGCCGTGTTCCAGGCCGCCGCTGTACATTGCCCCGGTGTTGCAGTTGGAGTTGGGGTAACAGTAGCTGTTGGCGTTGGTTTCACAGTAGCTGTTGGTGTCGGAGTCGGTGTAGCCGTTGGCGTTGGTGTCGGTTTCACTGTGGCTGTCGGCGTTGGCGTTGATGTCGGGGTTGGGGTTGGCGTCGGCACCACTCCGCCGCCCAGATCGGTGTTCAGCTTGTTTTGCAGTGTTTTGTTGCGGTCGCCGCTGGTCTCCCAGAACATCGCTCCTGCCAGGCCTTTGGTTTTGATATAGCTGGTTTTATAGCCGATGGACTCGGCGTCATCATAGCTGATGAAGGTTTGTGTAGACGGATTGTAGAGATAAGGAACTTTTGAGGTGTTGTTCCAGTAGCGGGTATAGCCGTTTTTGTTAATATAGTTAGCTTCGAGATCGTAGAAATCATAGTTTCCCTTTTCCCATGTGCCTGTGGACGAAATACCAGCCGAAACCTGATATTGCCCGTTTCCTGTACTCGGCGCACCACCCCAGCCGCGTCCGTAAAACGGCATGCCCAGGACAAGCTTATTCGCCGGGACTCCGCTTGCGAGATAGCTTGTGACAGCCTTGTCGATATTGTAATTCGCCGGATCGGTCAGACCTGATGAGGCTGCTGCCGGGTCATAGTAGAGCGGGGCATTGTGTCCTGTAGTCGTGTTCCAGCTGCCGTTGAAGTCATAGGTCATAATGTTGATCCAGTCGACAACAGCAGCAATGCCGCTAAGGTTGTTATTCTGAACGTAGGCAGGGCTTGCACCAGAGGCGATGGTCAACAGGTAGGTTTTACCGTCAGCGGTTCCGGCCGCATTCAGCTTTTCACGGATTTTCTGCAGCAGCAGCACGTAATTCTGCTTATCCTCCGGACGGTAGCTGTTGCCTGCAAGGCCTCCGCTGACCGGGTATTCCCAGTCCAGATCGACACCATCCATTTGATATTTACGGATGAAATCGACTGCGGAATTTGCGAATACTTCACGGGTCGCTGCCGTAGCGGCAACATCCGAGAACCGGTTCGACCAGGTCCAGCCGCCGATGGATATCACCGTTTTAAGATTCGGGTTCTTTTCTTTCAGTTTCCATAGCTGCTTCAGGTTGCCTTTAATCGGATCATCCCACTTGTCATCCCCAAAGCTTTTCTGGGCATCAATCCAGGGATCACCCAGCACAATCGTTCCATTCGGAACACTGATCGTTTGGCCTTGCTCATTTTGGCAGGTCCAGGTGACCGGATTGGGTCCGCTCGGGTCAGGATTGCCGTGAACCCCGTTCCAGCATATATCGGCAAACGCATAGTTGATTACATTCATTTTACTGGGATCAATATCCGTTACGTTGTAGGCTCGCCCATAGGCAGCCCAGGAAGCATAATAACCGACGAGCTTGTAGCCCGCAGCCGCATTTGCAGTTTTGACACTGGTGCCTATCGTTGAAAAGAGTGCAATCACAAGAGCAACGGCCATGCCAAGCGCAAAGGTTTTACGAAATCTGCTGTTTGTCGACCTCATTTTCATTTTCCTCCTCGGTTCAATGCCATAACCTGCAGTCCTCTTTACAGGCAAAGCTCCCCAAAGTCACCTCCTGGTTCGGATTCACCTTCATCCAGTGTCTCTATCAGATTCATGAGATCAGGATGGTAGATTAAGCACACAAAAAAGCGCAAGATAAAATAATCTGTGCTCTTAATCTTGTATTGCTGTTCATGGGTTGCAATCCCGGTAATGTTGTCCGGGCAAATGCTTATGCCTACAAAATAGTTGGGAGGGATGGTGTACATGGAATAGGAGGATTCATAACATAAGAAGGATGAAGGCAATCTTATTGTCATATAAAGCACAAGATTAAGCTAGGGGGAAATTTCCATAGTCAGGGGGGAATATCATCTAATTTCCAGTTTTTTCGGCAGCAATAACTGTGCCTCTGTCCCCTATTTGAGGAAGGTTTAGGATTCCGGTGACAAAGGCGTTCCCTTACGCTCCGACAATTCAAGAGTTGATGGTATCCTTTGCCACCAGATGCGATTATCCTGTCACCTATTGCATTTCCAGCTCTGCATCACTCCAGTGAAGCTGGACGCCATGGTCAATTAAGAGCTGCTGGTAAGCCTTGCGATGGTCATCCGATCCATGAACCTCACGCGGCAGAACTTTATTTGTAATGGCGTAAGAGGCCAGAAGTCCCGCAGCTTCACCAATATTCCATTCGGTTGGATGAAGGCGGTAGCAGCCGTTTGCGATCTGGGTCATTGAGATATTTTTGCAAGCCGGAAGCAGGTTCGTGACGCGAATAGGGATCAGTGAGCCCAGCGGAATTTCATACGGATGATTGGGGATGTAGAACGTGCGCTGGGATACGGTCGTGGGATGAAGATCCAGATGATAACTTCCAACGCCCACACTGTCCTCATAGCGCATAGGTCCCTCACCGCGCAGCTCCTTGCTCACATCCAGCTCAGTCACCGTGTAGAGTCCGCGGATTCTTCTTGCTTCACGGATGTAGGGAGACTTCGCAAGCCCGTCCTCTGTCCCAAGTACATCTCCCCGCAGCCTCACCCCCGGATACCCCTTCCCGCCATCCAGTCGGGGCGCCTCCGTCTGAAGCCAATAGACAAGTGACAATGTCAGCTGTCTGGCTCCTTTCAAATGCCGTTCCCGTTCCCCGGGAGGCACTCCGATCAGCGGACCGGCATAATAATCGTTCAGCGCCCAGTTCAGCAGGGTGACTTCACCGTCATTGAGCGGCAGGCTCCAGACCGCAGGATCGACAATCCTCCGGTAATCCCACAGCGAGACAATTCCCTCGTCATTGGGAAACATGGTGAATTGCTTCAGCTTCGTCGTATCACTGGCATCGGAGGCGTACCAGCTGAGAATGGGATACATTGAAAAGGAAGGCACATATTGAAGCCAGTAGTCATAGTCCTCAGGCCGTTCTATCGTAAAATCGCCGCCTGGTACATAATCGACGGCAGCGACATGGGTAATCGACTGCATATCGAGCGGGTCCGCTTCATCCAGCGCATGCGGTTCCCCTGTCTCATGGCGTGATTCAGCGCCGCTTCGATACTCCACCCCCGCAAGCGGCAGCAGATCGCCGCATTCCGTCGCATCCAGATAATACGCCCCTTTAAGCTTGATCTCGGTTCCTTTCACGGTATGTAAGACCGTCACCGCCGTGACCTCATCGCCTGCCGTCTCAGCATGAACGGGAACCGTATAATAAAGCACTTCAATCCGTCCCGAATGTACATAGGGAGCCAGCATTTCATGCAGAACGCTAAGTGCAACCTTCGGCTCATGGGCAAGCCGGCTGACCCAGCCGTTCCCCGGATTGAGCAGCGGATTGTTTCTGGCAGACTCCGTAAGCGGATAATTGCGTCTGTAATACTCCCGCACCCTGTTGCGGAACTCCCGGTAGGTAGCCGTGCTGCCGGAGTTCTCGATCCAGCGGTGCTCATCCGGCGGAACCGCCTGCGAGGTCAGCTGTCCCCCCAGCCAATCCGTTTCCTCAGTTAGGATTACGCGCAACCCTGCCTTGGCTGCGGCGAGAGCCGCGGCAGTTCCTCCAAGGCCCCCGCCGATAATGATCACATCACTTTGTTTCACTTGTCCGAATGTCATGCGGTATCCTCCTCCTCATATCCGTCCGGCAGCTGCCGGAAGCAATCCAATGCAAGCTTGGCCGCGC
Source organism: Paenibacillus sp. FSL H3-0321 (assembly GCF_038002865.1). Taxonomy (NCBI): domain Bacteria; kingdom Bacillati; phylum Bacillota; class Bacilli; order Caryophanales; family Paenibacillaceae; genus Paenibacillus; species Paenibacillus sp. FSL H3-0321. The sequence continues at coordinate 2,718,903 of NZ_JBBODH010000001.1, forward strand.
CGAAGCAGCCTGCCCGGTTCCCAAGCTCCGCCGCTGCAAGGATGTTGGAAAGTCCCTCGCCTTGCAGCCTGTTTTTTAGCAGCGGCCACCAGACGTCCCGGTCATGAATAACCCCGCCGCCAATCACGATAAGCTCCGGATCAAGCGTAGCTCCAATATTGTCCAAGACTACTGCCAAATCAGAGGTGTAGTGTTCGAGAACCTGCAGGGCATCTGGATCACCCCGCCGCGCGTCGCTCATAAGCTCCGCTCCATGTTCATACGCCCGGCCTGTCAGTTCATTTCCGAGCCGCAGCAACGCGGAACCCGAGACGTATTGCTCTACACAGCCCCGGCGGCCGCAATTACAGAGCCGGCCGCCGGGAAACAGGACACTGTGCCCGAATTCTCCGCCGCTCCAGTGCTTTCCCCGGTTAAGCAAGCCTTGAATCATAAGCGCTCCGCCTACTCCGGTACCCAGAGTGAGCATGACCAGATTGTGCCGTCCACGGCCTGCTCCCTGCCAAGCCTCGCCCAGCAGTGCGGCGTTCGCATCATTATCGGCGGCTGCAGGCAATTTGAAGGTATCCTCCGCCCAACCGGCAAGCTGAAGCCCCTGCCATCCGGGTAAATTATCGGTGGCATACACCACTTCACCCGTGTCTGTATTTACTCTGCCCGCCGAAGCAATCCCGATGGCCTGAACCGGACAGGCTTTAAGCAGTTCGCAGACCACAGCATTCAGCTTGCCGAGTATTGCCTCCCGGCCCTGCCATGCTTCCGTATCGCGACTGGCTTCCGCCCATACGTTTCCGATCTCGTCGAGCACCAGCCCTTTAACGGCCGTCCCTCCGATATCCACACCGATGACCCGTCTCATCCTCGCGTCCCTCCCTTTAGCTCTGGTATCTTTCGATGCAGAGCCAGATGTATTGAGGCTGCGGCTGCACCCTCAATAAATACGGTCAATGACAGCTCTTGCCGTCCGTTCCTTCATGTTCTTCGTCTCATCTGTATGCCTGCGTTCCAATCCTTCACAGATCAGGTCGATAATGAACAGCTGGGAGATCTTCGCACCGATGGACCCGCCTTCCAGAGGCGACTCTTTACCGGCAGTGAGAAGAACGATATCAGCAATAGACGCGATGGGGGACTTCGCGTAGTTGGTCATGGCAATGATCTTCGCCCCGTTCTGCTTCGCCTTCATTAACATATCATTGGTATCCAGAGTGCTTCCGGAAACGCTGATGCCGAAGGCGATATCCCCTTTGCCCATCGTTACTGCCATCATCGACTGGATGTGGCTGTCCGCTATGGCCTCAACCCGTCTGCCGATACGCAGAAAGCGATTTTTGGCATCCAGTGCGGTAATCGCCGATGAGCCTACCCCAAAAAACTGCACATGGCGCGCCGCATCAATTTGATTAACGGATTCTTCAAGCTGTCCGCGGTCCAGCATGCTCAGGCTGGATTGGAGGACATCAACCATAGATTCGTAAAGATGCGTCGGATAATCCCCGTCTCTGCCTTCACGGCCGGACAAGGCTTGCTGCTTTGGCAGCCCTTGGGCAAGCATAAGCTTGAAGTCCTGGTAACCCTTAAATCCGATTTTGCGGCAGAAGCGCATAACCGTGGTTTCACCGGTGCCGGCAAAATCCGCAAGCTCCGTAACCGAAAAATAGATGATATTATCCGGATGCTCAAGCACACAACGGGCCACCTTCTGCTCCGATTTGGTCATGGAAGGATAATACGTATTAATCCGATCCGTCATTTCCATCGTTAACAGCCACCTTTCTAATTGCTGCCATAAATCGCCCGGTAATCAGCTGGGGTCTTGTAATGGCTGAACCCACAACTACCGCATAAGCTCCAAGCTCCAGGGCCTGCTGCACCTGGGCGGGTTCATTCATTCTGCCTTCCGCAATAACCGGGATGGACAAACGATCAACAGCGCTTTGCAGCAGTTCAAAGTTAGGCCCTTCCTGCTGCAGGGAATACGGCGTATAGCCCGAGAGTGTGGTCGAGACGCAGGTGACCCCCAGCGCTTCTGCATGGACAGCCTCCTCCAGAATCGAAATGTCGGCCATCGAAGCCGTGCCGCTCCGGTGCAGAAAAGCGACGATTTGCTCCAAGGTGCTGTCTCCCGGTCTCTTCTGCCTTGTCGCATCAAAGGCGATCATATCGGCCCCGGCCTCCAGCAGTTCGTCAATTTCTCTTAGTGTTGGTGTGATATATACTTCCGAACCCGGATAATCCCTCTTGATAATGCCGATAACCGGCAGCGAGACGGCACTTTTGATCGCCCGGATGTCTGCGGAGCCATTTGCCCGGATGCCTACAGCCCCTCCTTCCTCGGCGGCAGCTGCCATGCGTGCCATGATTTCAGCACCATGCAGCGGTTCACCCGGAAGCGCCTGACAGGATACGATTAGTCCATGACGCAGCTTCTGCAATATCGTATTCAGGGTCCCCACCCTCTCTCTAGTAGTCTATTGTTCCTTGGATTCTCCGGCTGGCACAAAGCGAACGGAGAGCCCTACCTCAAACATCCGGTTCCAAGGCATGTAGCAGTCTGTAATCTCTACCTTTCCCCCGGGACCATCGATTCTTGACGCCAACTCCTGGCGCAGCCGCTGTTCGACCAGGGCCGAGACCTTTCCCCGCTGCCCGTCGAGCAGATATTTGCCGCAGCCCAGCTCCTGGATTGGACCCTCGCTAAGCTCCCCGCGGACGACTGAGCAATAGCATACATCCTCGGCATACCGGAGACCAAGGAAGTCCAAATGCTCTTTAGTGCGCCCGTAATGCAGATAGATCATAGCCTGCGAAATGACCGTCCCCAGCGTGTTGGAGCTTGTATTCCAGCCGGCATAACCTGCGAGTTCAAACAGCATTTCCTTTTCCCGCAGCATTTTGACCAGCTTCTGGTCACCGCCATTGGCATAGCCGACATCGGCAACGGCAACGGGCTTGCCTTTATGTTTCATTATATAGTCGCCGTATTCCACAAGCTCCATCAGGTTCCGGTACACATCATAGCTGAAAAAAGACTGATGCTGCGATACCGCTTCCATCATTGTCTCTCCCGGCGTATTCAGCAGCAGCACAAGATCCGCCTCCTGGGCACTGGAAGCAATCAGGCCTCCAGCGGCGGTAATCTGGTACTTCAGCGTCTCATAGAAAAAGCGGTCTTCGAACAACGGGGTGACGAATGCTCCCTGCACCGAGGACAACCTCGGATAAATGAGCGGCACTGATCCTGTAGTTTTATTAATCATCCGTGCCAGCAGCGTGCAGCCCACCTCGTCTGCACCGGGGTACATATAGGCTTTAAGCTCCAAATCAAGCTCCGTAATCCGTGTGCGGACCTTCTGCTGGTCTTTGGCTGTATGCCCGAAGGGTGCCGAGTCATCCTGCGGGAAAATCAGGAACTCGATAATCCCTTCCTTCACCAGCTCCAGCACCAGTTTATTCGCTTCAATATTGATGCTGCGCCGTGCGAGGTAATCATCCAGTATTTCCTGCGGAAGCCGTGCTTCAATCTCCGCAAGCTCCTCCAGTTCCTCTCCTGATGCGTTGCCGAGCTCCTTGCGGTGGCCAATAAAACCTTTGCGGAAAATTTCCCGGCCCCAATCGGCATAATAATCCGGCTCTTCGTCGGACAGCGAATACTGCGGGCAGCGCATAATAAGCTGAAAGGCATAAATGACCAGCTTCGGGTGCAGCCGTTTGAGATCCCGAAGTTTATCAAGCCTTGCGGCAAGCTCCTCCAGCTGCAAGAGATGCAGTCTGGAGGGGATAATCCCTCCGTACAGCAATGTATCTAAAGCGACCACTGCACCGTCCGCCTGGGAACAGGCCTCTTCAAACCATCTCCATAATCCGTCCGCATCTCCGGGACGTTTCTTCAGTCCCATCAGCTGCATCGGGGGACGCTGCACCTCAAAATCTGTTCCCCTAGCCAACAGAGGGGGGAACTCGTAATTGCAGGGCCGCTCATCCAGCGGCACAAATGCGATTGTGTATGAATTCGCCATTCTTACCCGTCATCCTTTCTATCTGATCATTGAATCCCCCTGCAGGGTCAGCCGGTATCCGTTCTTAGCCTTTGATCGCACCTGCGATACCTTCCATATAATATTTCTGTGTAAATAGAAAGACGACAATAATAGGAATGACCGATATCATCGTCCCTGCGGCAATCCAGCCGAAGTTATACGAAAACTGGCCGTTCAAGTACGTAAGCGCGGCAGCCAGCGGATATTTCTCGGGATCATCCAGGATGACAATCGGCCACAGGAAGTTATTCCAGAACGCCATGACTTCCAGCAGCACAATGACGGCAATCCCCGGTTTGACCAGCGGCAGAACGAGCTGCCAGAAGATGCGGAGCTCTGAAGCGCCGTCCATTTTCCCTGAATCCCTGATATCCGACGGAATGCCCAGAAAGGTCTGGCGCATCAGAAAAATATTGAATACCGACACAGCGGCTGGAAGTACAACCCCCAGATAGGAATTGCCCAGGTGAAAAGCCTGAATGGTCAGATAATGCACAATCATTGCTGTGGAGGAGGGAATAACCATGGTGGCGATCAACAGCGTGAACACGAAATTCCGGCCTTTGAAATGAAAGACTGCCAGCGGATACGCCGTCGTACTGGCCAGCAGAACATTAAACACCACCCCAAGCCCAGCAATAATGACCGTATTCGTAATATAGCGCGGAAAGGACATGAACTGCCAGACCTGCACGTAGTTATCAAAATCAATGAACGTCGGCAGAATGGCCGGCGGGCTGGAGAACACATTTCTGCCGGGCATCAGTGACACACTGAGCAGCCAGAGGAAAGGGCCCATCATGAACAGGGCCAGCAAAATTAGCAGAAGGTAAATGACGGAATAACGGACTCCATTTTTCAGCTGTTTGAATGATCTGCTCGTTGTGTTCAATATGAATTCACCCCGCCTTTCCGGTTAAAGCGGAACACCAAAATGCTAAGCGCCCCTATAATAACGCTGACTATCAGACCAAGCGCGGATGCATATCCGAAGTTGAACTGCTCCAGTCCCTTTTGAAAAATATACACGCTGGAGGTCAGCGTCGAGGTTCCCGGCCCGCCTTTGGTCAGAATGTATACCTCATCGAATACCCGGACCGCCCCCATAATCGAGATCAGCGTACAGAACAGGATATGAGGTCTCAGCAGAGGAATCGTCACATGCAAAACGAGCCTCAGGGGACCCGCTCCATCCACTCTGGCCGCTTCATACAAATCTGAGGGTATACCCTGAAGACCTGCCAGATACAGCATCATGTAATAACCGAGACCTTTCCACATGGTGATGAACATCAGGACATACAATGCGGTGCTGCTGCTCGACAGCCACGAGACCTGCCCGTCGATGATTCCAGCTTGGATCAGCAGATAGTTAACCACACCATTGTTGCCCAGCAGCCAGCTCCAGATGAGCGCAACTGCAACCATCGAAGTCACAACCGGAATATAATAAGCCGCCCTGAACATCTTCACACCCGGAAGACGGCTGTTTACGAGAATAGCCATCAGAATAGAGATGACCTGGATAATCGGAACAATAAGGACATATACCAGCGAATTCCATAACGAGACGGTAAAATTGTGATCCTGAAAGGCTCTAGTGAAATTCTCGAAGCCTACATAACGAGTCTCGGCAATGACCGAATAATCGGTTAATGCAAGCGGAATTCCGTAAAGGATCGGCCAAAATGTAAAAATGGCGAGAAACACAAGGCCCGGCATCATAAACGCCCAAGCGCTGAAAGATTCCGAACGTACCCATCTCTTCATTCGATATTCCTCCCTCCCTCTGTACTGCAACATATAAAGGGGGGGACAGCGCCTCCCCGCATCTCTAAGCGGTTTATGAACCCTGTTTAATGATTCCGTTCACTTCTTTTTCCACAGCATCCAGCGTTTTTTTGATATCTGCCCCGTTGAGCAATATTTCCTGCAGTCCGCGGGCAAGCGCGGAGTTGATATCGGAGGCGCTTGGAACGCCGACCATATAATCGGTGGCCTTATCCAAACTTTGCGATGAGACAACCTTGGCTTCCGCTTCAAGCGTGCCGTCAGATTGGGTGAAGAATGGATCTGTAATGGAAGCTTTGGATGATGGCAACGTATTGGCAACCTTGGAGAAGGCGGTCTGATTGTCCGCATTGGTCACGAAAGCTGCAAATTCAACAGCCTGCTCCGGATTCTTCGACTTTTGCGGCACAACCAGATCCATGGAATTAGAGAGCCGGAGGTTGGCTTTGCCTGTAGGCAGTTGAACTGCAATCGTGTTCGCATATACTTCCGGCGCCGAGGTCTTGATAAAGTTGATAAAGGTCGGGCCCGACAGCTGGAAGGCTACCTGTTCACCGGAGAAATACTGGATCTGCTTTGTGAAATCCGCATCTTCCTTCAGGACCACGCCTTCTTTCATTAGATCGCGCATTTTGGAGATCATGGCTTCAGCTTCCGGCGTATTGAAGGCTGCGGCCGTCTTATCTTCATTCAGAATGGAGATTCCATCGATCGGAAACAGCTTGGATACGAGCTGCTGCGCATATCCGGCGGCTCCGGTCTTTTGATGAACCTGACGGGCCCATTCAATCAGCTCATCCCGGGTTTGCGGCGGATTGGAAGGATCCAGACCGGCTTTTTCCACAAGCTTTTTATTCATGAACAGAACTTCCGTGCCTGTATACCATGGAAGCGCATAGGCCTTGCCGTCAAACACTGTAGAGTTGTAGATCCCTTCAAAATAAGAACCTGCTTCTTCCGCTGTAAGATGATCCGCAAGATTCAGCAAAGCACCTTTGCTTCCCAGCTGGCTCGCGAATTCTGTGTTCAGATTCACTACATCGGGGCTTTTGCCGCTGGCTGTGCTCGTCAGCAGCCGTTGTGAGATGGCATCGTAAGGATAGTCTTTCCATTCAATCGTTACACCGGGGTGGCTTTCCTCGTATTTCGCAATCAGATCATTGAAATAATCATTGAAGGTGGGCTGAAGGGCAATCGTCCAAAATTCCAATGTGACAGGCTCCGATTTGGGCGTATCGGTCTGTTCAGCAGAAGGTTCTGCCCCATTCGCAGAAGTGGTTGGAGCAGGAGCATTCCCATTCCCTCCACAGCCGGCCAGCAGCATAGACAGCGCCATCACGACTAGCAGTGACAGAATAAAGCCTGATCTGTTTGTTCTCACACAAAATCCCCCTTGATAGTGGTATAAGACGAGAGCCTCATCATGTTACCTTTTCTCACTCAGCCCTCTCTTTCTTAGGAGTATAGCAGATAAAGGAAAAATAATGAAGTATTTTTTCATAAAAATAAATAAAAAAGAAATAATCTTTCTTTTTGGTGTAAACGGTTTCAATCGTGAGTGTATCAGGGTAATAATAAAACAACCCGTCTGCAAAATTCGCAGACAGGTTGTTTTTACTTAACGTATAGGAGGAATTTATTCTTGCGACTTTTTTCACCGCATGTCAATTTACCTGCCACAATGTTATCGAATCAGTATTAATTCCTGCTGGCTCTTACTGGCGGGAAGCCGCAAGCTTCTCGGTCAGCAGCCGCAGCGCCATCCCCCGATGGCTGATCTGCTGCTTCTCTTCCAGCGTCAGCTCCGCCATTGTCTTCTCAAATTCCGGCAGATAAAAGAGCGGATCATAGCCGAACCCGCCGCCGCCGGCAGGCTCAGAGGTAATCCAGCCCTCTACCCTGCCTTCAGCGGTAAGCTCTTGTCCATTTGCAGGATCGTACAGCGATAACGCGCAGACGAACCGGGCCGTGCTGAGCAGCGGCTGGCCGGTATCCTCGCCCTGCTTCAGTTCTTCCAGCTCGTTCAGCAGCTTAAGGTTGTTCTCACCGTCCTCTGCGCCTTCGCCCGCATAACGTGCCGAGTAGACCCCCGGCCTGCCATCAATGGCATCCACACAAAGACCGGAATCATCCGCCAGAACGGGCAGTCCCAAGGCATCGCCTACGGCTTTTGACTTTTTCAGCGCATTTTCGGCAAAAGTAACCCCGTCTTCCACTACATCCGGCAGAGCGGGATAATCGAACATACTTTTGACCTCCAGCCCAAGCGGTGCAAAAACATGCTGGAATTCGCGCACCTTGCCTTTATTTTTCGTCGCAACAATCAGAATTCCGCTGGCGGTCTTCATACTACACCTCTTGGCCTGGCTGGCCGGACGGTATTTTGAGGGCGATGGGACCAAGCACTTCTTTTTGCACAGCGATCAGCTCGTAAATCCCCTTCTCGCCCAAGCCCAGCAGCTGGTCCAGCTCCTGGCGGGTGAACGGCCGCTCTTCGCCGGTGCCCTGCACCTCCACAAAAGCACCTCCGCCCGTCATGACCACATTCATATCGACCTTGGCTTTGGAATCCTCTTCATAGTTCAAATCCAGCAGCGTTTTGTCGCCAACCACACCGACGCTGATTGCCGCCAGATAGTCCGTAATCGGGAATACGCTCAGCTTGTGCTGGAGCGCAATTTTGTTGATCGCAAAGGCCATCGCTACAAAAGCACCCGTAATCGAAGCCGTCCGTGTGCCTCCGTCCGCTTGAATGACATCACAGTCCAGCGTAATGCTGCGCTCGCCGAGCGCCTGCAAATTAACAACCGAACGCAGCGCCCGGCCAATCAGACGCTGAATTTCCATCGTCCGCCCGGTAAGCTTGCCGCGCGCCGCTTCACGCTGGTTGCGTGTCTGTGTGGCCCGGGGAAGCATGGAATATTCGGCGGTCACCCATCCCTTGCCTTGTCCTTTAAGAAAAGGCGGGACCTTCTCATCCACCGTTGCCGTACAGATAACTTTGGTGTCCCCCATCTCAATGATTACGGAACCCTCCGCATATTTATTCGTTTGGGTTGTTATTGTCAGCGGCCGGAGCCCGTCGTCGTTACGTCCGTTTGATCTCATGTTTTCTGCCTCCTGCATCTTTGTGTAGCTAAAGTTTGTGTGCTGCCTGCCGGAAATCACTGCATTCTTAGATTTCCGCAGAAACGGATAACACCCCGGTTAAGGACGTTATCCGTTTCTGCTTGGCAAACTTTATTCTACCAAAGAGTAGGCACAAAAGCATCTTTTCAGCCTGCCGGATGCATTTTATAACGGCAGCTCGTTCACATATTCCGGAGCGGAAACCGGCTTGCCGTAATCAATATTATTGCTTCCGGTGACTGTCTCCTTGCCGTTCAGGCGAATCTGGACCGGAGCATCTTCGGCATTTTGCGCGACTGTCAGCACTACGGATTCCAGAAACTCATTGGGAACATTTTTGCTGTCCGCAAACATATCGTCGGTCAAAGAGACTGTAACTACACCATTCTGCCCCGCTTTCACCGAGTCGAGCACAGTTTCCTGGGTCATTACCATCTCCAGTCCGTTTCCGGATTCCGGTCCGGCAATCAATTCGTTCAAGGCTGCTTTCAGCGGCTCTTCTCCCGCGGGTACAAACCGGGTTACAGGCACATAATACTGATGAACGCCATCAGGGGCTGCAGCGGAAAAATAAACCGTAACTGCGCTGGAATTCATCAGCGGTGTTCCATGCTTCGGCAGATTAATGCCCATGCTGCGTGTCAGCGCGCGGTCCAGCGGGATGCCGAGCAGCGGCATTTCCGTCAATTTCTTGCCTTCAACCCAGAGCTGCACACCCTTAATGCCCTCCTGGCCGGTTAATGTCCAGGTAATTGCTTCGAGAATTTTGCGCTCCTCCAGCGGATCGTAGTCGTTAAAGGCAGAGTTGAACTCGACAACGGCCAGCTTATCTTTATCCACGGAGACACTCTTCACTTCCGTACCGGCAGGAAGCACACCCTGAAAACCTTCCGGCAAAGACGAAGCGTAGGCTCCCTTGCTGACCAGTGCCGTGAGCGAATCCTTCAGCATGGCAGAGCTCTCGCCTTTCGGCAGGCTAAGCGATACAGGGGCAAGCAATCCGTTGCCATCTTCGAGAAAGACGGTTGTCCGCTCCCCGGCCTCTGCCGGTGCGGCTGCTTTGGCATCCTTATCAGCTACAGCTTCTTTTTCTTCCGGGGCAACCGGTGCGAACACCCCGGAATCCAGCTCGGTAGTTCCGCTAACCTCCAGCATTTGCGCCTCAACTTCTCCCGGCGGCGGATCAACCGCTGCCGACTCTGAGCCAAACAGACCGCAGCCGGACAGTGCAAGTGGAACCGTCAGCAGACAAACCGCCGAAAGATTGCGGATTTGCTTCATATGTTTCATCAATAATTACCCCTTTCAAGGTTAATACCAGATTGTACTGCTATGTATACGAGCCCTCTGTCCAAAAAATAACAACGGCTTATCCTAAAATATTGGCCGTAAAATAATTGGCAGGGAAATCACTACACTTCCACTTCACAGAAATAGTGCACCTGCTGGACATTGACTGCCAGAATCTGTACAATCTCACTACCTTCAGATTTTTTCGAAGGGAAAGAAAAGGAAATGATAAGAGGCAATAAAACTACTACTTACTATGAGGTGACAGATGATGGCTGATGCAAAAATCCCTTACAGTCTCAACAGCAAGGCCGTTGCGGAAGCAACTAAAGTCTGGATGCACAAACGCGGAGTGACCGTTACAGAAATTGCCGAGCTGGTCATGCTCCTGCAAAAGAAATATTATCCGAATCTGACGATGGAGGAATGTGTCCATAACGTTGAGATGGTACTCAGCAAACGTGAAGTGCAGAATGCGGTGCTGACCGGTATCCAGCTGGATGTGCTGGCAGAGGAAGGCAAGCTGCTTACCCCGCTGCAGGACATGATTGAGAACGATGAAGGATTGTACGGCGTCGATGAAATCCTCGCTTTTTCCATCGTGAATGTGTACGGAAGCATCGGCTTCACCAATTATGGTTATGTAGATAAACTGAAGCCCGGCGTGCTCGAACGGCTCAATGACAAAACGACCGGAGAGATCCATACGTTCTTGGATGACATCGTAGGCGCTGTAGCCGCTGCCGCCAGCAGCCGTATCGCCCACCGGAAACAAGCCGAGCGCGAACAGGAGCTTGGCCTGCCCCATGCACCCGAGGATGTTGAAGAAGCTGCCAAGAAACCAGCGGCTGGCAGCGACTTGCCGGAGTGAGGATCAGGGATTAATGCAAGTCCCTTGAGAATAGCAGCAACTATAAAAAGCCATGCCACAGTGCAGCGGAAATATCGCGCTCACTCTGTGTCATGGCTTTAAGTATTGTTCTCTATTTGCTTTGTTGCGCTATAGCTTGCTTATTCCCGCCAGCCCCGCCCTCTTCACTCCGCGCGCGGCAATATCCTGCCGCCGCTTGAGCTTAAAGCAGCTCTACGGGTTCAGAGCAGCGAACAACGCGCTGCCACCCGTCCCGGAAGCGGGTTCTATTACTGCCGCCCGCTCCCGGCGCACCAGCTCGGCGAGATGCGCCAGCGTCTCGCCCATGGCAAAGCGCAGCTGATGCGCGCTGGTTACGCGGCTGCGGAACATAGCCTCGCAGACGGCGAATCCGCTCAGCGGGCCTTCACCCAGCAGGGCGGCTGCGGCATCCAGCCGCTCCTCGTGATGGCGGAGCAGGCTGTCCAGCCGCTCCGCAAAGCCGGCGAACGGTTCCCGGTGCCCCGGGAACGCCATCGCCACCGGGTAGCTGCGCAGCGCACGCAGCCCCTCCATGAAGGTCAGCAGCGGCTGCGGATCACTGCCGGGCTGCAGGCTGACATTGGGCGAGATTTGCGGCAGCACAGCATCGCCGCAGAGCATAAGCCCGCTGCCGCCGTGATAAAACGACACATGTCCCGGCGCATGCCCGCCGGTAACCAGCGGCTGCCACTCACGGTCCCCCATCGGAAAAGGGGTGGCAGCATTTATATAGGTAACCTCCGGCTGCGGGGTTACCTCGGGAAGGAAGCCCTCCAGATGCTCCCTGATCCCCTGAATCAAATGCTCCGGCATTCCATGCCGGAGGAACTGGAGCGGCAGCGTCTCGTTCAGAGTGGCCTCCGCTCCCCAGGTCATCCGGGCTTCCGCATGAGCCCGTTCCGATATCCACACCTTACTGCCGCTGCGGGCTTGCATCCAGCCGGCCAGTCCGTAATGGTCAGGATGGTGGTGTGTGACGACAACACTGCGCACCTTGTCCCAAGAGAAGTCCAGCTCCTGCATAACCTCCTGCCAAGCCAGCTCCGCCTCAAGCGTATGCGGGCCGGGGTCGATCACCGTATAGTTGCCGTCCCGGTCTGGCAATAGATAGCTGTTCACCTGGCGCAGCGGCGGAGCCATCGGCACCGAAATCTGGATAATGCCGCTGTCCCTTATCTTGATTTCCGGCTTTCGCATGGAATCTTCGCCGCCTCCTCTAAGTCTTCTTCCCGAAACCATCTAAGTCCGGATCCCCCGGAAGATCATCCGGGTTGAGCTTTCTGCATCATAGTCGCTTTCATCGTAGCAGCCATGCACAGCTTCGAGGCGCAGTTCTGCGGCTGCGATCATCTTGCTGAACTGTTCCAGCGAATAGAGCTTTACCCGTTCATGGTAGCGGCGGGGCGTCTGATCTGTTTTGGAGGTAAGAATGATGTCTTTCATCACATAACCGTTTTCGATCCGGCGTGACTCATCAATGAGATTGTCTCCATCCTCACGAATGGAATGTGGTACAAGATGGCGGATTACATAAGCAGGGTTAAGGAAATCTATAATAAACTTGCCGCCCGGCTTAAGCATCCGGTGAATTTCCCGCAGCACCTTCACCTGTTCCTCATCCTCCTCAAAATAACCGAAGGAAGTAAACAGGTTAACCACCGCGTCAAAACCGCCATCCAGCGGCAGCTTCCGCATATCGGAGCGCACCCAGGTCACCGATCCGGCTCCCTTCTGGGAACGCGCCTCCCTCAGCAACGCCTCGGATAAATCTACACCGGTAACCTCGTACCCGGCCTCCGAGAGTGCCAGCGAATGACGCCCCATCCCGCAGCAGAGATCCAGCACTTTGGCGCCATGGGGAAGCGCAAGCCAGTCGATCATCTTTTCCACTTCGCGGCGTGCCCCTCCGAAGTCCCTGTGTCTGTAGACAATTAAATAGTCTTCTCCAAAGCTCTCTTCATACCACTCACTCATGATTTCTCTCCTCCCTCAGCACCTGCAAAAACCTCTCTATGTATGCTAATGTACCGCAATTGTAACCCCTTTTGCCGGCAAACTCAAAAAAGAGTCGCCATTTCGCCATACTTCCCGCGCCATGGCAACTCTCTGCTTTTCAACGTTGACGCTGCAGATATACCCTTGCCTCATAAGGACGAAGCTTCAGGTTTCTTAGATCCTCCTCTTTGGAGGGGGCATAATTGGAGATCAGCAGCTCCAGCTTCTCCGGCTGGAATTCACCCGGAAGCTCGAACACCGGCTCCTGGCCATAAAAATTCAAAATCACCAGCAGCCGCTGCTCCTCCAGCGTACGGGTGTAGGCATAAATCTCCGGATGCTCCTCCAGCAACAGTCCATATTCACCATAAATGATCACCTGATGATTTTTCCGCAGCTCAATCAGCTTTTTATAGTAGGTAAAAATTGAATCGGGGTCTTTGACTGCACTAACCGCATTTATTTCCTTGAAATTGGAGTTCACTCTGATCCAAGGCACACCGGTCGTGAAGCCCCCTTCTTCTCCATCATCCCATTGCATCGGCGTGCGGGCGTTGTCCCGGCTTTTTTTGTGTATGGCGGCCATAATGTCGGCTTCGGGTACGCCGTTTGAACGCTTTTCCTCATAATAATTGAGCGTTTCCACATCCCGGTATTCGTCGATTGATTCAAAGGCCACATTCGTCATGCCGATTTCTTCACCCTGATAAATGTAAGGCGTACCCTCCAGCATGTGAATAAAGGTGGCCAGCATTTTGGCCGAAGGAACACGGTAGAAGAGATCGTCGCCAAACCTCGATACCGAACGCGGCTGGTCATGATTGCATAAATAATTGGCGTTCCAGCCCCGGTCATGCAGGACGGTCTGCCAGTTGCTGATGATTTTTTTGAGCTCTGTCAGGCGCCAGGGAACTACATCCCACTTGCCTCCGCCCGGTGAGGCGGCATCCAGATTCATATGTTCAAACTGAAAGGTCATGTTCAGCTCCCGGCGTCCGTCCCCGACATAATCCAGCGCCCGCTCCGGCCCGAGGCCCGAGGTTTCGCCAACCGTCATAATATCGTAGAAGTACAGCACCTGATCGTGCAAATTCTGCAGCAGCGTGTGCACATGTGACAGGTTAGAGAACATATCATAGGCGCGCACTGTAGGCGCTCCGCCCGGATTATGCGCATCAGGGTAACCCTCCGCCTTCACGATGTGGGCGATCGCGTCAAACCGGAACCCGTCGACCCCTTTTTTCAGCCACCACTGCACCATTTCATGCAGCTTGTCAATTACCACGGGATTTTCCCAGTTCAGATCCGGCTGATATTTGGAATACAGATGGAGATAATACTCGTCCGTCACCGGATCCAGCTCCCAGACCGTACCGCTGAAATACGATTCCCAGTTGTTTGGCGGACCGCCGTTTTTGGCTTTTTTCCATATATAAAAATCCCGTTTAGGATTATCCTTCGAGCTTCGCGATTCAATAAACCACGGATGCTGATGGGAGGTATGGTTCAGCACCAGATCCATCATCAGCTTCATGCCGCGCGAATGCATCTCACTGAGCAGCCGGTCAAAATCATCCATCGTCCCGAATTCCTTCATAATGTCACAGTAATCACTAATATCATAGCCGTTGTCATGGTTTGGCGATTTATAAATCGGACACACCCAGATGACATCGACACCCAGATTCTGCAGGTAATCGAGCTTGGACAGAATCCCGCGCAGATCGCCTATGCCGTCACCATTGCTGTCCATAAAGCTAATCGGATAAATCTGGTACACGACGCTTTCTTTCCACCATTTAGGGTTCACTCCGGTTCCCTCCACTTCCTTCAATTCCTGTAGTTTAAGATCCTGATCTCCGGCGAAACCGGCGCGGCTTCGCCCGGACATATTAATATATCTTAACCACACTGGAGGAAGACGATAACAACTCTCTTCTGTTATATGAATTAGAAAAGGTGAAAAGCTCCTTTCGGAAGTCTTTCCACCCTTTTATCGAACTGTATTATCCCGGACATGCGGTTTATGAAATACTAACTCAATTGCTTAATCACAATAGATGCATTCACATTGGCTTGCGTGCCGCCAGCCAACGTCTGCAGCGTGACTGCTGCGGCAGAGCTGTGATTTCTCAGGGTCAGTACATCGCCGGAAGAAAGAGCGAATATAGCCTGCCCCGTGTTCTGCTGCGTGCCCGCACCTGAGCCGTACACAGTGCCCGGAACGAGCGCGCCATTTACGAATAAGGCAAATTGACTTGGTTCTACACCCGATACTGAAAAATTAACTTCATAAATTCCTGCATTCGCAACCGAGATTGTAGTCGTTCCCGGGGCATGTGTTATTCCAGGTGTAAGGAACCCGTTGGTATCAAAAGAAACATCCGCCTCGATCGGCACAACCTGCGCTCCGAGGTTATACACATATCCGAACTGGGCTATACCCCCTGCGGCTCCCGCTGCTCCCGTTGCTCCTGCTGGGCCCGCTGCGCCGGCAGCTCCTGTCGCTCCGGTGGCACCCGCTGGTCCAGCAGGCCCTGCCGGTCCGGCAACTCCGGCGGGTCCCACTGCGCCTGCGGCTCCCGTTGGACCTACAGGTCCTGGGGCTCCGCCTGGTCCTACGGGTCCGGGCGCTCCTGCGGGTCCGCCTGGTCCTACAGGTCCGGGTGGTCCTGCGGGTCCGCCTGGTCCTACAGGTCCGGGTGGTCCTGCGGGTCCGCCCGCACCTACGGGACCCGTCGGCCCTGCCGGGCCAATGCCACCGGCGGCCCCCAATGCTCCGGCGGCTCCCGCTGCACCCAATGCTCCCGCTACTCCGGCAGCACCAAGTGCTCCTGTCGCGCCAACTGCACCTAAGGCTCCGGCGGCTCCCGCTGCACCCAATGCTCCTGCTACTCCGGCAGCACCGAGTGCTCCTGTCGCGCCAACTGCACCTAAAGCGCCAGCAGCTCCGGCGGCGCCCAAAAGTCCGGCGGCTCCGGCAGCGCCTAATGCTCCAGTCGCTCCCGCTGCCCCGAGTGCTCCGGCGGCTCCGGCGGCTGCGAGCGCTCCAGCGGCGCCTACAGCACCGAGTGCTCCAGCTACACCTGTCGCTCCCACTGCCCCTGCTGCGCCGGCGGCGCCGAGTGCTCCCGCAGCTCCGGCCGCACCTGCTGCACCTAATGCTTCTACAGCTCCTGCCGCTCCCAATGCTCCAGCGGCTCCAGCAGCACCTAATGCCCCCAAGGGAATATTAACGCGAACAATTTGCTTTTTGACGATGATTTCCTTACAGTGGCATTTTCGGTTTACTGCACATTTTGTTTTTCGATGTTTTTTTCTTGGCAAGGGGCAAGCCATATCCGGTTTCTTGCATCCCCGCTCCTTACTCTTATGCTCAGAGCGACCCATCCTCAACACCTCCAATAGACTTTATGTATACTACTCCATTCACCTATTGAAGGGCATAGACATCCGTCTCGTAGGCAACTATATATTTTTGCGTTTACTAGGTATATGTACTAGAGGGACAAACCGATTTCACCGATACAGACGAAAAATAAGTTTTTAGCCTTGTCACCTCCGTCTTCAGCTAATAGAATTGAACTCTCTGCGACAGCAAAAAAGGACTATTCTATTGCAGATTCTGCAATGAAAGTCCTTTAGTTTCAAACGAGATCTGTATTATTCCTTCTACCCGCAAAAATCCCTAACCTACAGCAAACCCACCATCTTTAATCCTTCATAAATTCCGTTCTCGCTGACATGCTTGGTGACATATGGAGCCACGGCCTTAACCTCATCCTCCGCATTGCCCATCGCGATGCCATGACCGACAAATTGCAGCATCTCTACATCATTGAGGCCATCACCAAAAGCATAAATATCTTCCTTCTTCACCCCGAGATGCTTCATCATTTGGGCAATGCCGTTAGCCTTCGAGCCGTTGCCGGGCAGAACATCCATACAGAGCGGATGCCAGCGGATAAATTTGAAGCCGGGGTAGGCTTCCGCGTACATGTCCTGGCTCTCCTTCGGGCAAAAGATCATCGCCTGATAAATTTCATTCAGCAGAAAATACTCCGCGTCATGCGTCGGAAAGGCCAGCTTCAGCGATCCTAAGCTTGTCTGAATATACTCATGCTCCGCAACATTCACCTTCATGTCAATGGCATCAATATAGGCTACCGGCTGATCCTGCTTCTCGGCGAACAGCGTAAGCTCCTTCAAGGCAGCCGTATCCAGCGGATTGCGGTAAATCACTTCCCCCTCAAAAACAACATATTGCCCGTTAAGCGAAACATACGAATCGATCCCCAGCTCTTCCCGCAGATCCTCAAACATGTAGGAGGCTCTCCCTGTAGCGATGGCCACATGATGGCCCAGTCGCTGGAGCTCCGCGATAGCTTCCTTGGTGGAGGCAGGCACCTGCTTATCCTCATCATAAATCGTACCGTCAATATCAAAAAAAATCGTCTTTGTAGTCATGGCTCTCCATTCTTCTTGCTTTCTCTATGAATCTATCCTGCTCAGATTGTAGTTGCTTACAGTAAGCTATGCAAGTTTTCAACAATAAACGCAGCTCTTTTCACAGCACAGAAGCCTTCTGAACAAGAGTACTCGCAAGTGGAAACGGCTTCGCCGTCCTTTTTAAGGACGGTACCGTTTCAGCGAGAAATAGAAGGATAAGTTATCGTGTGAAACATATAAATTCTTATATTTCCAAAAAAAGCAAGCAGCGTTCCGCCTCCACAAAGGAAGCGGAACGCTGCTTGCTTCATCACTTGCTCCAGGTGCTCAAACCGCATTCTGGGCCCGCTGCTGTTCCTCCATCAGCCACTGCACCAGCAAATACTCCGGAACGGTGTCTTTTCTGGACTCCGCATATACGCGGACCCGTTCCAGCAAACGCCCCGCCGTGTCGGCGTTCACCTCAAGTCCTCTCTGTTCCAGCACATGGACTACACCATTGCTTCCAGAATGTTTGCCCAGCACGAAGCGGTGCGTCCGCCCCACCTCCGCAGGATCAAAGGTCTGATACGTGCTTTTCTCCTTCATCAGCCCGTCCACATGGATTCCCGACTCATGCGTAAATGCCAGCTGCCCCACAATCGGCTTCGCATCGCCGACACTGCGCCCGGAGGCGGCAATAACCTTATCCGCCAAACCCTTGAGCAGATCCATCCGCACACCGCTCTCCCCGCCGTACAAATGCCGCCAGGCCATGGCGACTTCCTCCATGGCCGCGTTGCCCGTGCGTTCGCCGATGCCGGCTACGGTGGTGCTGGCCCAAACCGCACCTGCGGCAATGCCGCTAAGTGTGTTGGCGCATGCCAGCCCGAAGTCATTATGGCAGTGCACTTCCAGCTCCACATCCGCGGGAACCGCCCCCAGCAGCGTGCTTACCCGCTCCGTCATCTGCCCGGGATGATGGGCAGATACGGTATCCGCATAACGGAACCAGCGGATTCCTTCTTTATACAGGCTGTTCACCAATTCAACCAGGAAGTCCATATTCGCTCTGGAGGAGTCCTCCATCCCTACCGATACCGTCATCCCCAGCCTGAGTCCATGCTCCGCCGCACGAAGCAGCTTGTTCAACCCTTCAGCCGGCGTCAGCCCAAGCTTGCCCTGAAGCTGAATCTCCGAGACCGGAATGGACACATGGCTCCAGTTCACTCCGGTACTGCGCGCCTTGTCGATATCGCCAAGGACCGAGCGGTTCCAGGTCATAAGCTTCATAGGAAGCCCCAGTTCGGCGATTGCCGCAATATCCTCCTGCTCCCGCTTGCCCATGGCAGGAATGCCTACCTCCGCTTGCTCTACTCCGCACTCCGACAGCAACTTTGCGATTTCCAGCTTTTCCGCCCTCGTGAATGAAACTCCAGCCGCCTGTTCACCATCCCTAAGTGTCGTGTCACATAGCTTGAGACTTTTCACGGTTTACCTCCTTCTCCGCAGCAAGCGCAATTCGGATTACGGGTAAGCCCAACGCTGTAACAGGCGAAGTCGAGTGAGCTGAAGCGATGCATTACGCCCGCATAAGTTGTCCCTACCCTTGTAATCCATTTTACGGCTTCCAGTGCTGCCAAACAACCCGCAATTCCGGACGTAGCTCCCAAAACTGGAAACCCGAACGGTTCCCACTGCGGCTGCAGATCTGGATATAGGCATTCCAGGCAGGGCGTTTCCCCGGGAACGACAGTGGTAAGCGAAATTTCAAAGCCATACATCGCAGCTTCCACCATGGGCGTCCCGGTATCCACACAAATGCGGTTCAACGCATATCTCTCCGGAAAATCATAGCGGGCGTCAATCACAATATCGGCGCTCTCTACCCAGGGTTTGGCAATCTCATATTCAATTTTGGAATTATGCCCTTCGATCTCCACATGCGGATTCAGCCGCTTCAGCTGCGCTGCCGCCGTGCTTATCCGTTCCATGCCCAGGTGATCGCTGTCCATAAGAATCTGCCGGTTGAGATCCGGTGCAAGGATGATTCCCTCATGGGCTAAAATAAGCTTGCCGACGCCAGCCGCTGCCAAATACAGTGCAGCCGTTCCTCCAAGTCCGCCGATTCCGGCCACCATAACCGTAGCTTCCTTCAGCGCCTGCTGTCCGCTTTCTCCAAGCAGCTTCAGCTGCCGGGCATACCGTTCCAGCTCCAAACCTCCGGCAAGCTGCTCCATCCCTGTCTCCCCCTGTGACTGATATTCGTTTACTGGCTAGCCCTCCAGGCTAAGCAAACCGTGCAGGGCCGTAATTTCCTTATATTTATGCAAAAAAGCCAGCCCTTCCTCCACACACTCCACCCCGTAGCGGATCACCTTCTCTTCCGCCGTGAACGGAAAGGGGAAACCGGCCCGCAGGCTTCTGAGAACGAGGATCACCCTTCCGGTGTACAGCAGTCCGCGCCCAAAGCCTTCACCATTAATCTCGGCGGTGCTCTGTACGATAACCCCGCTTTTTTCTTCCATCACGCCGGCGACGGCCTGAAAGACAAGCGGCACCTGATGCCGCACTTCCGGAGATACGGCACAGTTAAATTCCGACTTGCTTTTGTCCTCGGCGGAAGCCAGAAACTGCTTGGCGATCTTTGCCTGCGGCGTAAACGAAGCGTATTTTCCAAAGAAGTCCTCCGTATCCAGCAGATAGCATAACCGCCGGACAAAAGCATCCGCCGTATCCGGATCCAGCGGCTTGTGGCTGGAGCGGCTGCGGCGTTGTACTGCCGCGCCTTCTTGAGCCGCTTCTCCTGACAGACTAATGTTCGTCTTAGCCATGGGTTCCATCTACTCCCTCCCCTTCGCCTTCTTCTTCCGCCCGCAGCACCTTAGCCAGCCACATGGGCGGTTTGCCCTGAAGCATTTCCACCAGCCGTTTCACCTGCTCATCAATCGGACTGCCAAAGGGTACCTTCACCGGCATAATCTTGCGGCGGGTGACCCTCGCCGCTGCGGAGGCCCCGATCTGCATAATGAAGATCAGGGTACAATCACCTATCGCCTCCAGGCGGCTGTCGATCCTGCCTGCTTCATCCTCATTGAGCAGGGCGGGGAGCTTGCGCAGCTCCAAGAGCTCTCCGCCATTTTTGGCCACATTGTAAACAGCGAACATTGGGCTTTGCCCGAAATGGGCATTTACACGGTTTCCGTCATCTGTGGCGAACGCTACCTTCACGGCGCTCAGCCTCCCTTCGCATCAACAAATTCCCAGCTTTATTACTCCATTCCATAGCACCCCTATAGCCGACCGAAACGGACATATACGCCCCAAGCTCGCTCCAGACCGGAAAACCAGCTGCCAGAAATGCAGCTTCAATACGTTCTGCCCCTGCGATCCCATGCGAGTTGCTGATCCATAAATCCGCGTCTTTTCCGAGAACCTCAGCATCATCCAGATCACCTACCCATACCTCCCGCTCCATACCTGCAACAATCGGAGTTTCATAGGATGCAATCAGCGCCTTCTGTTCCATGCCCAGCTCCTCAAGCCAGCCTGAGACGGAATACAGATGATCCGGCTCCAGCGCGGCCACCACCGACATTCCGGCAAATTGGAAATGCGCATCCAGCATGCTGTCAAGCAGATTCTCCCGCTGCCAGCAATAACGGAGCGGCACCGGCTCGCCGCTGATCTGATGCAGGAAATGCAGCAGTTCGTCTGTCGCCTTGAGCCCCATGGCTCCATTAAATACCTTGTAGGGTGTGCCCAGTGCATTGTGCAGCCTTCTGGCCGGACGTTCCATGCTGGCTCCGACGGCAATCGTCAGGCCGGACTGCAGGCTCTGCAGCATGGAATCCAGCGGTACACCGCCTCGGGTCAGCGGGGAAAACCCGGTCAGCAGATGGCCGGACAGCGAGGTGGATATATCCGGTACAGCAATAACGTCAAATCCGAAGGAGGAGATCATTTCCTTCAGCTCCATCACATCTGCAGGTGTTAGAAAGGAGCCCGGCAGCAGCGTAATCTGGCGGGTATTCACATTCCTTGAACCCCTGTGTCCAACCTGCTGGATCATCTCGTCGATCATTGCCTCCACTGTAGTGCTGAACCCTGACTCCAATGAGCCCCGAAAGTCGGGCAGCACGACGGAGAACGCCAGCCCGCCGCGCATATTGCGTTCCCGCTTATACATCTTGAGCAGGCTTTGGTAGTCCACTCCAGCCACATCGGTCAATTCTGTTCCCACAATGCCGATAATATCGGGCCGGTGCTTGCTCAGCACAAGATTGAGCGCCTCCTCCAAATTGCGGTTAGCATCGAAAATAACATCCATTTCCTGCAGCGCCGAGGTCTGTACGGCGATCGGCTCGCGGAAATGCCGGGTAAGCAGCGCTTTGGGAAAAGCGGAACAGCCTTGGGAGCCGTGAATCAGCGGCATGGCGCGGTAGCAGCCTTGTAGGGCCAGAACAGCCCCCAGCGATTGGCCAATCTTGATCGGATTGACCGAGGCGGGCTTTTTTCTCCGGTTAACGGTCATAGGGCGGAGCCTCCTTATCCCATGGAGCAGGACTGGACGCCAGCTTCCAGATTGGGTTCGCCAGGGAATACGTCAGCTCCTTGGCCAGCCGCAGCAGCCCCTCATACCCGGCGTAAGCCTTGTGCCGCTCCTGGTTGATATCAATAAAGGGAATTTGCTCTTTCATCGCCACATACATATTGCGCCCGCCGGCGATCATGATATCAGCTTTACGTTCCCGTACAGTTTTGAGAATCCGGCTCGCACCGCCTTCCGGAATATATTCGGTGTCATCCCCCACCCGGTCGGCAATACGCCGCACATCATCCTCTGTGCTTTTGTTCGTGCCGACTCCAACCACCTGAACACCCAGTTCTTTAAGTGCTGAAATCACGGACCAGCTCTTAACGCCGCCGGTGTACAGAACCGCCTTTTTTCCTTTCAGCAGCTTGCGGTACGGACGCAAATCCATGGCCAGCCGGCTTTCTTCACGCTCGGTCAAACGGTCGACCCGGCGCTCCATTTCACGGTCATTCATCAGATACGCCATTTGGCGCAGGGAATACGTCGTTTCCTTAGCCCCGTAGAAAGAGCCCTCGAAATAAGGGATGCCATATCTCGACTCCATCTCTTTGGCAAGACCGAGCAGCGCGCGGCTGCAGACCACCATATTCACCTTGGCACGGTGCGCCCAGGTAATCTCCTTATATCTGGCATCTCCTGTAATACGCGAGGTTACGGCGATTCCGGCACTGTTCATCAGTTTCTCGATATCCCACATTTCACCGGCAATATTATATTCACCGATCAAATTGACACCGAGCGGAGTTCCCGGCTCCGGTTCCCCTGTTCCGATCACATACTGCAGCAGAGCATCACCCGCCAGCCGGTTGCCCAGATTCTTGCTGCCGACAAAACCCGGGCTGTTCACGGGAATAACAGGGATATGCAGCCGTTCCCCTGCCTCCTTGCACACAGCATCCATATCTTCGCCGATCAGAGCCGTCACACAGGTTGAATATACAAATATTGCCGGAGGCGCAAAGCGCCCGGCAATATAGTCGATACTTTCCTTCAGTTTCTTTTCCCCGCCAAAAATAATATCGGAATCATTAAGATCCGTAGCAAAGCCATACTGGGACAGAGAAGGCCCGCTGGACAACGCCCCTCTGCTCTCCCAGCTGTTCCCGGCACAGGCAATCGGACCATGGACTAGATGTGCGGCATCCATAATCGGCAGCAATGTGATTTGGGCTCCGTCGAAGGAGCAGCCTCCGGCCGCTTCACCCGGTTTGGGCCGCGGACAAGGCTTGGATTTGGGGGAGAGGCTCCCGCAAGCCTCGGAATCAAATTCGTCTTTTCGCACAGGGTCCATCGGCTCTTCATCTCCTTCGTTAAAGGTGGATGCTTACTACAGGCAATCCTGCATCTATGAAACAGCATTTATAGTTCATTGCAAGAATCCCGGCCTGCCATTTCCCCGGAATTCGCCTGAAACAGGAGAGCGAATATCCGGGGAAAACGAGAACGCCGGGAACTTAACTATTTTAAAATTCATAGAAATCCATGTGTTTTCTCTTACCGCACCAGATCAAAGTTGAACCCGGAATGGTTGCGGTCAAGCTCATCCAGAACAGTATTAACGATCAGACTGAGCAAATTCAGTGCACCTTGGTATCCAAGAACCGGATAACGGTGCATGTGATGACGGTCAAAGATCGGGAACCCCACCCGGATCAGCGGCACATTCGCATCCTTGGCTGCGAACTTTAGATGCGAGCTGCCGATCGCCAGATCCACCGGATCGTTCAGCAGCAATGAACGCATATGCCACAGGTCTTTGCCGATATAAACAGCGGCTTCCGAGCCGTACGGACTGGAGGCCAGCAGCGCCTCGGCTTCCTCCTTGAATTTCACATCATTAAAGTCCACATCCCCATTCGAGCAGACGATATGCACAGGCTCCATCCCGGTTTCCAGACAGAACCCGATGAGTCCAATGAGCAGGTCGGGATCACCGACCAGTGCCACCCGCTTGCCGTGAATGTAAGGGTGGCTGTCCATAAGGGCATCTACTACCCTGCCGCGTTCTTCAGTAAGCGATGCAGGCACCGGAAGACCTGTCAGCTCACTGATGGTATCCAGCAGCTTGTCGGTTCCTGTAATGCCGAGCGGTGTGGACATCGCAGCGATCGGCTGCTTCCAGGTTCCGCCGATATAATCCTGCGTCTTTTTGAGCGTGTATTTCTGCAGCGACAGCGTAGCGAGCGCGTTAGCGGCCAGAGGCACATCATCAAGCTTCGTTCCACCGTAATAATATTCGTATTCTCCCGTGGCCGGAGAGTCATAGTTGCCGCTGTGATCGCCAAGGAACGTATATTTGGTGTCAAAGGCATTCAGAATTTTGCGGATTTCCGCAAAGTTGCCGGTGTATGGCTCAAAGCCAAGCATAACATTCAGCTTCTCCCCCGTTTCTTCGCCGCTTCCCGGAGCAGCCTGAATGCCTGAACGGTCATACAGATAGCTGAGGATTCCTTTCAGCATCGAATCATACCCGGTGATGTGTGATCCGACAAAGCTTGGCGTGTTGCAGAAAGCAACCGGGAAGTCTTCCGAAATCACACCCTTTTGACGGGCATTGCCGATGAAGGAGGACAGGTCGTCACCGATAACCTCGGCCATACAGGTCGTACAAAGCGCAACCATCTCCGGTTTGTAGAGGGCAATGCTGTTCTCCAGCCCGTCAATCAGATTGCTCATGCCGCCAAACACAGCTGCATCCTCAGTCATGGAAGAAGAAACAGCAGGGGTAGGCTCTTTGAAATGACGGCTTAGATGGCTGCGGAAATAAGAATTGCAACCCTGCGAACCGTGCACGAAGGGCAAGGTCTTCTCGAAGCCGAGCGCAGCCATGATCGAGCCAAGCGGCTGGCAGGCTTTATGCGGATTGATGACAACCGCTTTACGGTTAAAGTTCTTCTCCATATACTCCGCAGATTGAGAATAAGCGAGTGCTTCAGCCGTTTCCTGCTCGCTGCAGGGCGCTTCAAACTGCTTTTTATTTTCCCGCTGCTGCACGAAGCGGTATTCCGAGAACAAAGAGTTATAATCTGGAATCTCCAGTCTGTCTTTGCTCATATGCTCGCCCCCTCTGCCTGGACTTTTTCCTTCTTGCTAATCAGATTCCACACCGGGCTGTTCACGGTCATATCCATGTCTTTGGCAAAAATCTTGAAGCCGTCGAAGCCATGATACGGACCGCTGTAATCCCAGGAGTGCATTTGGCGGAACGGAACCCCCATCTTGTGGTATACATATTTCTCCTTAACCCCCGAGCCCACAAGGTCAACATTCATTTTCTGTGCGAGCTCTTCCAGTTCATACGCCGTTGGATCATCCATGATGATCGTGCCTTCCTTCATCATCGGAAAGGTCTTCTCGTAATCATCTTTATGGGCAAATTCATAGCCGGAAGCCACGATGTCCATGCCGAGATCCTCATAAGCGCCGATCGTATGGCGGGAACGCAAACCGCCGATCATCAGGAGCACTTTTTTATTTTCCAGCCGCGGTCTGAATTTATGAATAATGGCATCCATTTCCGGTTTATGCTTCGCGATCATCTTCTCGCAATTCTCCTGGATCGTCTCGTCAAACAAAGCGGCGATGGCGCGCAGGCTCTCATACGTTTTGGAAGGGCCAAAGAAGTTGTATTCCATCCAAGGAATACCGTAGGCCTTCTCCATATGCTCAACCATGTAGTTCATGGAGCGGTGGCAGTGAATCAGGTTTAGCTTCGCCTTATGGGCGATTTCCAGCTCATTCAAGGTACCGTCGCCGGACCACTGGGCAATGACGCGAAGACCCATTTCTTCCAGCAGGATACGGGAAGCCCAGGCATCACCGCCGATATTATAATCGCCGATAATATTGACATCATAAGGGCCGGTTTCAGCCAGTTCAGCTTTGCCGAGCACGAAGTCACGGATTGCATCGTTGGCAATATGATGGCCCAGCGATTGGCTCACACCCCGGAACCCTTCGCAGCGCACCGGAACGATCGGCATCTCCAGCTCTTTGGCCATTTTTTTGGATACTGCTTCAATATCATCGCCGATCAGACCGACCGGACACTCGGATTGAACAGAAATCCCTTTGGCGAGCGGAAACATCTCGGTAATCTCACGCATAATCACTTCAAGCTTCTTATCCCCGCCGAACACGATGTCTGTCTCCTGGAAATCGCTTGTAATCTGCATGGCGGTAAAATTGTCGATCCCAAGCGTCCCGTTGGCATAGTTGCGGCGGGTCCCCCAGCTGTATTGGCCGCACCCGATAGGACCATGGCTGATATGAACCATATCCTTGATCGGTCCCCATACCACGCCCTTAGATCCTGCATAGGAGCATCCGCGCGGCGTCATGACGCCGGGACGGGATTTAATATTGGACTTCAGCGCACATGTGCCGCAGGTTTTCGCTTCTTCCGTATTGATCTGAAAATGCTTTTCCCGGTCTTTCTTCGCTTTTTTGGGGTAGGCTTCCAGCACTTCTTCAACCAGTTTTTTATTCGCCTCGATATCCAGTCCCATTTGCTGACCCTCCTTTTCGTGGTGCAGGAAGCCTAAGCCGCCTGCGTGGCTTCTCGTGCCACAATGAGCAATTCCGGTGATTCAGCCGTCTCTCCACTCCCGTTCACCGGATTTCGCGTAAACTCCCGCCTGCCGCTTATTGTCCGGAAGCCTGCAGCTTCTGGATAGCTGCTTCTTCGTCTTCGATGATGCCGAATTCCATCAGCAGTTCCTCCAGCTCTTCCATCGTAATTGGGGTCGGAATCGTCAGCATTTTATTGTTCAGAATCTTCTCCGCCAGGATTTCATATTCCTTGGCTTGAGCATGCTCCGGATTATATTGGGCAACGGTCATTCTGCGCAGCTCAGCATGCTGAACCACATTGTCGCGCGGCACAAAGTGAATCATTTGTGTATTCAGGCGGCGGGCAAGCTCCATAATGAGCTCGTCTTCACGGTCCGTGTTGCGGCTGTTGCAGATCAGACCGCCCAGTCTTACACCTCCGCTGGTGGCATATTTCAAGATACCTCGTGCGATGTTGTTGGCAGCGTACATGGCCATCATCTCCCCGGAACAGACGATGTAAATCTCCTGCGCCTTGTTCTCGCGGATCGGCATTGCGAAGCCGCCGCATACAACGTCGCCCAGTACGTCATAGGATACGAAATCCAGATCGGAATAAGCGCCTTCCTGCTCCAGGAAGTTGATTGCCGTGATGATCCCGCGTCCCGCGCAGCCTACGCCCGGTTCAGGTCCGCCGCATTCTACGTTAATGATGTCGCCGAAGCCGGTTTGCAGTACATCATCCAGTTCCAGATCCTCTACGGAGCCAAGCTCAGCCGCCAGATGAAGCACGGTTTGTTGAGCTTTGGTATTCAGAATGAGGCGGGTGGAGTCGGCTTTGGGGTCGCAGCCTACGATCATAATTCTTTGTCCGAATTTTGTAGCCAGCTGAGCCAGGGTGTTTTGTGAAGTTGTCGATTTACCGATACCGCCTTTACCATAGAAAGCGATTTGTCTCATTTTTCATCATCCCTTCGAAATGTTTATATTTTCAAAATAAGAGCTGTACTTGACGCTTTCGAGAATAGCTTCCTGTATTCCACATTTGCGGACGAGAGGCAATACTCCGGCTTTGTTCAGGCTGACCCGTGGGCCTTCGCCGATACCGGAGCAGAGAAGAATGCGGCAGTCACTAAGAATGGAGATGATTTCCTGCAGCGTGGCGGCTTTATCGCCGTTGCAATCTGCTTTGCCGTGGCAGTACGCCTGGATCTTACGGACACCGAGCAGCTGTACCTCTGCTCCGTCGGTATCGTACACCAGGAATTCGGTCGCATGCCCAAAATGCTGATTGACCTTGTCACCGCCTCTAGTAGCTACGGCGACTCTAATCTTGGGAGCATTCTCCTGCATGTGTCTTGCTCGCCTCACTTTGACGCGCTCGCGGATTTTGGCATCCAGATCATGTTGGAACTGCGCCCTGGCTGCTTCATTGATTGCCGGATCGTCCTCCATCGCCTCCAGCGGAAAATCCTGGTTGCGGTCCTGGCCCAGCAGTCCAATGGCATCAGCCCGGCATTGCCGGCAGTGGCGCATAACCTTCATGCCGTCGCGCCCAAGCAGCTCCTGCAGATTGTGCAATTCCTTGGGACGGGGCGCTTTGCGTCCGTCCGCTTCATACTGGCTGCCCGGCGCGATAATTAGCGGAGTTACATTATGCAGTGTGGCCCCGAGCTCTTTTACTCTTTTGGACACTGCAGGCAGATGATGATCATTGACCCCCGGAATCATAATGGAGTTGACCTTAACCAGAATTCCGAGCTTCCCCAGCATTTCAAGACCTTGAAGCTGGCGGCTGATCAGCAGCTCCGCCGCTTCTCTCCCTTCGTACCGCACTCCCTCATCGAATACCCAAGGATAGATTTCGCGGCCGACATCCGGATCAATGGCGTTGATGGTGATCGTGACATGGCGGATACCTAGCTCGATAATCTCATCCACATGCCGGTAAAGTGTAAGTCCATTCGTGCTAAGGCATAAGGACACATCAGGCACATGTCTTTTGACCCGGGCAAACGTATCGAAGGTCTGCTCCGGATTCGCCAGCGGATCTCCAGGTCCGGCTACACCAACCACCGAGAGCTGCATAAGCTGCGCTGCAACCCCTTTTACCTTGCGTTCCGCCTGCTCCGGCGACAGCACCTCACTGACCACGCCCGGCCTGCTCTCATTCACACAGTCGAACTTGCGGTTGCAGTAATTGCACTGGATGTTACAGGCGGGAGCAACCGGGATGTGCATTCTGGCATAAAACCGGTGGGCTTCCTCGCTGTAGCAAGGGTGGCGGCTAATCTCCTCCTCTGCTTCATTTGATATACACGACGGCTGCATTATTTCCCACCTCCTAAAAGTTTTACGAGCATTACTTCCTTGATTTAGCTTCAAGTAAAACTCGCCTCGGAAGCATATGCTTTGTTTTACGAGCATTACTTCCTTGATTTGACTTCGAGTAAAACTCGCTTCGGAAGCATATGCTTTGTTTTACGGAGCTTAACATCCTGAAACCTTTACACTTAGAAGACTTTAAGCATGATTGGAATTAGTATGTTATATTTCATAACTCCAAACTTACTCAACCGCTTTGATTAATCTCATAATATTTTCAAACCTCAACACCGTCAATTATGTTTAAGCTAAAATAGCCTTATTTTTCCTTATGTTTGCAGTTTCGTCATAACATATGTAAACTTACATAACATTTATGTATCATGTTTCCGTTTCCATCACAGTCATTTTTCATTGAGAATTAATTACAGGAGGCATTGACATTATCCTTCGGGTCATATATGATACTTTTAGATCAATCCTGCAACCAATAAAATTTAATATATCCCGTAAAGGGGAGTAGCTGTTAAATAAAGTCGTCAATACGAGAATATGAGGATATTCTCCGGCTTTATTGGCAATGAACTATTGTTAGCGAGACCTTTACCAATCAGGTTACCTTTATTCCAAAGGCTAATCTGTTTGGTAAAGGTCTTTTTTATATAAATTTGGTTACACTATTGGTATTGCAGGGTTATTTTTAATATGTTCATCCAAATGAGGGGGAAACAGCAATGGATTGGGGATTATTATTGGAGTATGGCTGGGTATTGCTCGTTCTTGTAGCACTGGAAGGACTACTCGCCGCAGACAACGCACTTGTCCTGGCAATTATGGTAAAACACCTTCCCGATGAGGAACGTAAAAAAGCCCTCTTTTATGGATTGGCAGGGGCGTTTGTCTTCCGGTTTGGTTCACTTTTTGTCATCTCGTATCTCGTCGATATCTGGCAGGTACAAGCCATCGGCGCACTCTACTTATTGTTTATCGCGGGGAATCATATTTTCCGAAAAGTGCTGTTCAAGAAGCCGGTCACTGACGAAGCTGCTGAGAGCGGCTCATCGGCTGCTGTCGATAAGAAGAAAAGCGGCTTTTGGTTTACAGTATTAAAGGTTGAAGTTGCTGACATCGCTTTTGCAGTCGATTCCATCCTCGCAGCGGTTGCCCTTGCGGTAGCACTTCCACCGAGCGGACTGGGCCACATCGGCGGTCTTGACGGCGGACAGTTCCTCGTCATCTTCGCTGGCGGATTTATCGGACTGATCATTATGCGTTTCGCGGCTTCCTACTTTGTCAAATTGCTGCATTCCCGTCCAGGCCTTGAAGTTGCTGCCTTCTTCATCGTCGGCTGGGTAGGGGTTAAGCTTGCAGTGATTACCCTGGCTCACCCGTCGCTGGGTGTTCTGTCCGAAGATTTCGCCCACAGCACCTGGTGGAAAGCGACCTTCTATGTAGTGCTGGTTATCATTGCCGTTACGGGATGGTTCATGAGCAGCCACAAAGTTGAAGAGAACGTTGGAGAAAATCCGGTTAAAGAAGTAGATAAACAGCTTGGTAAATAAGCTTTAAAATACAGCCACAAACAATAACCCGAAAGATACACCTTCTGAACAGGTGTTCATCTTTCGGGTTATTGTCATTTATCCACGTTTTTGCTCTCGATATTCCTGCGGCGTGCAGCCAACGGTTTTTTTGAAGAATCGGAAAAAGTAGTGCTAATCAATAAAACCGAGCTGGATGGAGATCTCGTGTAGAGAATACAACTATTCCACGGATTCCAGCAAGATTCGGCATCAAAAATATGCGGAGAGTCATTGCCTGGCTGTCTTTTTAACACTTATTGACCTATGATCTGATCGGTCTTTCCTTGCAGTTCCACTAGCTTCATAATCACCGAAGCAGCCGCTGCTTTCGTTACCGTCTGCTGTGGATTAAACTTACCGTTGTCATCTTTTAAGAGTCCCAATTTTACAACAAGTGCTACAGCTCCCTTATTGTTTATAGCTGAGCTATCACTGAACTGGCTTACAGTCACGTCTTTATCAAGATAAGCTGTGAGTTTGTTGTATTTCAAAAAATTAGCCAGCAGAACAGCAAGCTGTTCCCGGGTTAATTTACCCTCTACTTGCAGGACTTCATCCTTGCTGATCCACTTACGATCAGCTGAATAATTTACAGCATCATAATATGGATTCTCAGGCTTCACGCCTGCCACTGGTTTTCGCTCATTATTACTATAAAAATTGCTGAAATTCGGATTAGAAGCTTTGGCAAGATAGGTTAACCAATCACCTACAGTTATTTCTTGATCCGGGTTCACTTTACCGTCGGCATCCGGAGTAATGACATGGCGGCTTACTAATTCTGATAATTCTTGCTCTGCTGCGTGGCCTTTAATATCCGTTGCAGATAGTTGAATATCTTGCTGTCCGAGGTATTCATAGACCGCACCCCACTTTCCAGTGGTCGCATCTAGAACTTGATAGAAACCATTAGATTCATCGATGACTGTATCATATACCAGCTTCACCTTTGGTGTGACATAGGTATTATAAGTATTGTATCCACCAACCTGAGTATACTTCAGCTTCGTTTGATATTTAAGTTTATAACTTTCGAGCGCTTCCTTCTTGGAAATTGTAGCTTCAGGCTCTAATGTGATTTCATCGATACCGTTTATCCGATTCCCCATGTAAGAAACCAGTCTGCCGTAAAGATCCAAGCTTAACGTAATGGTACTGTCACTCACAGGAATCCCTTGATGATATCTAATAAACTGGTATCTGTATCCTGATCCGTCTGAAGTCTTACTCAAATTATCTCCGTATTCTACAAGCTTTAGCTTCTGGCTCGCCTGAGGGTATAGACTATTAATTAAACTAAGCGCTTTCACCTTGGCTTCAGCCTCACTAAGCTTCTTCCCTCCAGCTGGAGCTGGTTCTTCTTTCTTAGTTCCTTGAATACCATAGGCTTGAATCTGGTACTGCAATATTTCACCAGTCTTTGCATCTATCTCTGCAGAGGATTGTTCTGGATAGCCAGCACCAATGAACCCTTCATTTCCACTACCACCACCCCAGTATAACTGCCAGATCTTCCGATTCGTATCCTGAAAGTCATTTCTCAAGGTTTGCGAGATCAATTTTCGATCTGCTGGAATATAAGCAACCTTTTCCACAAGCTGTGCCGCTTCTTTTGCAGAAAGCTCTGTATTAGAACTTCTTGCCTGAAAAACATCCTTACTCTTCACCACTTCTGAATACGCAACTTTATTGGATACCCATTCTTTACCTTCATAATCTATCCGCTTGCCCGTCAATGCATCGATAGGATATAGAGTCTGTTCAATTGGACGCCAGCTTAGAATCCAGTTGTTAGGCTTTCCGTTCTTATAAATAGGAGTGTAAAAAAGACCCACATCAAATTGTTCCGCAAATTGCTTTTGTGCTTGTTCCAAGGTAATCTTCGGCACTGCAGACGGATACTCAAGCCCTTGCGAAGACTTAGAGAATTGCGTTACATTTCCGTTGCCATCTACAATTATGTTAATACTATCCGATCCAGAAGGAATACCATTCTTCAAGATACTGAAGTTATATCCATATTGAACAGGGCCGAATAATGTGTTTGTGTAATAATTAAAGCCTGCATTCTCTTCTAATTTCAGATCACTGCTCTTAACGGCTGAGGCTGCTTTAACCACAAAAGCTTTTGCGATCTCCAATGCTTGAGTCTTCGATATCTTCGGCGGATAATAGGATTCATTTTTCTCCTGCGAGAATGAGAGGTAGGTATTGATTATATCCCCATTATTGGCGTCTACCTCACTGCTGAAGCCATGCCCGATATTCCCTTCTTGAATCTGCCATTGAATATTCCAGATCATTAGATTAGTTGAAGCCGGATAGCTTTGGCTAGATCCCAGTTGAACATTGTTTACGGTTGCATCTTTTAGGGCTGGAAATAGCTCTCTTAACTTTGCAATGGCTTGCTCCTGTGTAAATTTAGCCTTTGTTGCATCGGCTTCAGAAGCCGTAGTCGAAGTAGGAGTCGCTGATTGCGTACTACCCTGCGTTACCACAGTCTCGCTACTATCAGATATGGTCTCGGCTGCAGCCAAGTCTGGGGGTAACAACAATGCGAGTGCCACTGAAGCGATTAATACCGTTTTAGCTGTTTGATGAACAAAAAGAGCACTATTGCTTTTCAAAAGAATTCATCCTCCTCTAACACGTGATTCATTATTATACCAGATATTTCCTTTCATTTTCCATAATTATTTAACGACAGGAAATTACGACATTTATGTGATGCAAGCTAAAAAAAGCTCCCCTTTGCCTAAACTCGACTAAGGAAAGCTATAGTTATATCTCAAATTAAGTTTAATTCCGCCACTTCATAAACTTATAATCCAGTACATCCACCAGCAGGAAGAGCACAAATCCGACCAGGCTGAACAGCATAATGCCCGCGTACATCTCCGGATAATCCAGCCGCAGCCAGGCATCCATAATGAAAAAGCCCATGCCATGCTCCGTCCCGTAAATCTCAGTGAAGAACAGCACGGAAATCGCAGTCCCTAGTGAAATCCGGATCGTGCTGAGTATGACCGACAATGCGCCCGGCAGCGTCACATTCCAGAACTTCTGCCCCGCACTTGCACCGATGCTGGTTAACACATCGTAGGTGCTGTCAGGAATCGCCTTGACTCCGTCGCGCACGGAGATGATGACCTGAAAGAGCAGAATCAGCATAATCATCAGCACTTTGGAGGTTTCGCCAAGACCGAAGAACAGCATCACCACCGGCAGCAAAGCAATCTTGGGAATGGGATAGGTCAGATAAACGACCGGATCGAGCAACCTGTTCCAGACCGGTGAGCGGCCCATCAGCAGTCCGATCAGCAGACCAATCACCAGCGCCAGTGCAACACCTTCAAAGATCCGCAGCAGACTATAGCCGACATTCAGCAGAACCTCCCTGGCCCCCAAATGAAACATCGCGTTATACACGGAGCCGGGGCTGGGCAGAATGGAATGATTCATCAGCAGATAGGCGATATACCAGATGATATTCATGCACAGGAATACTAACAACAAACGCAATACGTGATGAAGCCGCTGTTTTCTCACCATTTCTCCTGCATTACCTTTCTGATTTGCTTGGTCTGCTCGAAAAACTCATTACTGTCCCGCTTATCCTCATGCTTCATGGCGAACACAGCGGTATTGTCGAGAATTTCCGGGGTCTCCTGTTTGACCGATGGCATGACGATAATTTTCTGGCCCAGCAGAATCGCTTCTTCCACATCATGGGTCACAAACAATGTCGTCGCCGGGTGAGCCAGCCAATTGTCCAGAAAAATCTGCTGCAGCGCTTCGCGCGTAATGACATCGAGCGCTGAAAAAGGCTCGTCCAGCAGCAGGATCGTCGGCAGAATGGCAAATGCCCGGGCAATCGCTACCCTCTGCTGCTGGCCGCCGCTCAGCGAAAGCGGATAACGGCCACTCAACTCGGAAATCCCCATCGACGTCAGCCATTGATGAATCTGCGTTTCCCGTTCTTGCTTGCTGCCGCCCGCAGGCCGGGTAATCTTCATCGCCATTCGAATGTTGTCATGAACGGTCTTCCAGGGCAGCAGACCGTAGTTCTGCGGAACAAGGCCAATCAGTGTTTCTTTGTCATGCACGGATTTCCCGTTGAACAGCAGCTCGCCCTGATAACCCGGCAGCAAGCCGGCAATCGCCCGCAGCAGTGTAGATTTTCCGCTGCCCGAGGGGCCGATTATCGTATAAATGCCATGCTGCGGCAAGTCCAGATTGACTTGTCCCAGAGCCAGTTGTCCGTTTTTATATTCAACTTGAAGCTCTTTAATACGGAGTCCGCTACTTCTTAAACTGGACATCGGAGATCACTTCTTCAGCCGATATATTTTTGGTCAGCAGGCCTTTTTCCCGTGCCCAGGCAAATGCCGCCTCAACTTCCTTCACATCCACCTGATAGGCAGGCAGGTACTCAGGGACTTTAATTTCATCCTTCAGTGTATCTGGATAGCCTACTTCTTTGATAATAAGATCAATATATTCCGATTGGTCGTGGGATTTCATATATTCCACTGCCTCATCATAGGCTGTGTACATATCGCGGATGGCTTGTCCCTTGGCTTCGATCGCACTTTGCGGGAACGCCAGCACGAACGGATTCACGCCTGCCGTTACTGTAGAGCTGAGTACGCGCAGTCCGGAGGTTTTGCCCATGGTGACGAATGGCTCAGGCAGAACAGCCGCGTCGGCTTTTTTATTCTTGAGCAGCTCCAGCCGCGTCGGAATTTGTGGAACCTCGGTTACTGTAATATCCTCTTCCGTCAGACCTGCCTGTTTCAGCATCATGGCAACGGTATATTGGGTAGAGGTATTCTTGGACAGAATAACCGTTTTTCCCTTCAGATCCTTCACTTCCTGGATCTCGTCATTCCCGGTCAGCAGATCAAACTCACCTGTTGTTGTGCTGGTAATCTTCACGTCCAGGCCGGCCTCGTTGTAGATGGAAATCGCCACCAGATCAGCGCTCAATCCGTCTACCTTGCCGGCTTGGAAGGCCACGTCACGGTCCTTGGCACTCTTAAAGGTCTGGATATCCAGATTGACGTTATGTTTCTTGTCAAAACCTTGCTCATGGGCAATGATGAAAGGAATGGCATCAATTGAAGGCAGCAGACCAAGCGACACCGTAACCGCTTCAGCCGGTGTATTCGTGTTCGCCTTTGCTTCCCCTGCAGCGGCTCCTGTATTTTTCGACACAGTATTATTGCTTGAAGTTCCGCAGCCAGCGGCAACCATACTGACCGCAGCGACCAGCATAAACAGCATCATTACTTGTTTCCAATTTCTTCTCTCCATGAATCTCGTAGCCTCCATCTCTTTTCTAGTACTCTTGCCATGCGCATTAATTCACATATAGGCATGCAAAAACCGTCATGCTCCCCCGGGAAGCATTAAGTAATTGCAATTTTACACCCATTGTCCTATTTTGTATATTTATAAATTGAAATAAATCGTAAACAAGCTCTCCTATGAATATTTCCCGTAGTCTTTTATAGTGACTTTCGTCTGGCACTCCACCTCAATTTCAGGATATACCTCTCGCCAATTCAGAGCCTTCCACTCCTTGTAGGACAAGCTGTTTCTGACATGCACACCGATTCCGAAACTGTCCACGTTATACTGCTGCATTTGCTGCACCATTTTCCGGGCTCTGGCTGTAATATATTCTGAGATCTGTTGCTCCAATTCATTTCTGTCCTTTTCCTCATTCAGCTTCTGCTTACCGGTATATTCAAGCACCGAACCCTGGATGGAGGCAGAGAGATCAATTTTAAAACGTCCATCCTCCAGATGGTGCACTTTGATCTTACGCTTGTTTAACAAGGAGCTGAACATGACAACGACCTTTTTGCCGTCCTCTTGCCCTAAATTGATTGCGATTTCGCCTTGTCTCAGATCATCACGGAATAGGCCGAAGATAATCCCGTCCTCAGCCGAAATTTTCGTAACATAACGGTCCTCCTGAAACAAAGCAATCCCGTCAATGAGTACCTTGTTCCCGGCATCCTTCACTATGGGAGTAACGGGATCAATACCGTCATCGTTGTAATCCCTGGAAAACTCATAAAAAGTCGTTGCCGGGATGCTGTTGCCGGCAGCCTCTTTCTCCAGCATATGGGTTATATAACGTCCGGTATCTGTATGGGGCTTGAAATTTTTGGTCAACAGCTCTCCGGCATCACCTTCAACAACAGTTACTCTGACGCCGAGCGCGATGGAAGGATCGCGCAGCAGCGTGTCGATATAATCCTCCACACCTGCTTTTGCCAGCTTCGCTCCGAACAAGGAATCTCTTAGCTGTCCGCTGACTACCTTCAGGTCGGTCTGCCTGGAAAAATGCAGCCGGGCTTCCTTGATGCTGTCCACTTCCGCACTCAGCAGTTCCCGGCGGATGGTGGAGTTAGGATCAATTACCGGAACGCAGGAGGTCACCTTTAACTTGTTATTTTCCAACAGATCATAGCTCGATGTCTGCACCATGCCCAGCTTTTCGAGAATCCGTTCATCGCTTTTACAGCCGGTTAACAGCAGCAAAACAGCCATTGAAATGAACAGCTTATTATTCATGAGAGCTCCTCGCTTTTCCCTGAATTAACAGCACTATAAGTAATAGGACCGGAAACCCAAAGGCAATTCCAACTGACGCATAACCCAGATTGGTGATCCAGACGTTAACCTGATCCAAGGTCTTCGGGATAAAAGAGATGGCGTAGGAAACAGCCATCATTACAAATACCAGTACCGTTGTCTTTAACTTGGGGACGATTCTCTTTACAGCCTCCTCTGCTGCCCACCAGTACATCACGACAGTCATCAGAATTAAAAAGAGAAAAAAGCCGTAGAGCAAATTTTCCAGCCGCTCAATAAATGGAAGCTGGATATAGGCCAGCAAATCAAGCACGGGATACAGCAGTCTTTTCAATTGGCCCAGGCTGAAGAAGCCGAAACAAATAAGACAGAGAGATAGATAGCTCAGGGATAACAATCCGTTGCCGACATAAATGGCAGTCATCGACTTTTTCGTTTTTTCCACGTAAGGAAACAGCAGAATGGACAGTTCATAACCCAAAAATGCGGCATACACTTCTATTCCCCCTTTAACCTGGTCATGTCCACCCTGGAGAATGAACGGAGTGAATCTCTCCCAGCGGAAGGCCGGAAAAAACCACAGCAGCAGCAGGAACATCCATGTCGTCATCCAGAAAAAAAGCGTTGCTGTTTTGGATATCGAATAAATCCCTTTGATAAGTATTAGAAAAAGAAGGATGTCCATAGCAAACTTGAAGATCATCGGATTCGTAGTCGGGAAAGAGAGCATCTGAAATAAAAGCACATATTTTTTCCCGATCATGCAGCCGAAGACCAACCAGACAGACGCTAAGCCTATGTAAAAAGGATAGAGTATCCACTTAGGAATAGACTGTTCCATGATTTCAAAGACGGAGCGTCCCTTGCCCAGCCGAAAGACCAGAGAAATCAAATAAATATTAAATGAGGACAGCAGGAAACAGGGAATCAGAACCAGCCAGCCGTTCGTACCAAAATAGTCGGCCAGACTACGCGGCAACGTAAACATCACGATCCCGGCCTGTGTCATATACACGAGAACGGTAATATGAAAGGGGCGAAGTTTGTCCATCATAGCCTGCCATTCCTACTTTCTGTTTTTTTGCCTCACCGGATTGGACGTTTGTGCCTGTGAGGGCCGGGTTCTTAACATAGAGAATGGCGCGCGGATAAATACATCCTTCCAATCAGTGAATTTCATGGGTGCAACAGGGGTCATATAGGATGAGCCCAGGCTGGTCAGGCTGGATAGGTGAATCACAATTAGAGCGATCCCCATCACAAGTCCCATATTCCCCCATATTCCGGCAAGAATGATAATCCCGAAGCGGATCAGACGGATGGAGGCACTCATCATATAGCTGGGAATGACAAAAGAGGCGATAGCAGATGAAGCAACAGCAATAATAAGCACATTACTGGTCAGACCGGCCTGCACTGCCGCTTGTCCGATAACAATACCGCCTACGATCCCGATCGTTTGTCCGATCTTGGTAGGAAGACGCGCACCCGCCTCCCTCAGCAGCTCAATCATGATCTCCATAAGCAGCGCCTCATATACAGGTGGAAAGGGCACCTTATTGCGCGATTCCGCCAGCGTTCTCAGCAGCGCTTCGGGAATCATCTCGTAATGAAAGGTGGTTACGGATACATACATGGATGTAAAAGTGATCGTAATGATCAGAGCCAGTAATCTCAATAGCCGCAGAGCCGTCCCCAAAGCCCAGCGTTGGTAGTAATCATCCGGGGAGGAGAAAAATTCAAAAAAAGCGGCCGGAGCACTGATGACTGTCGGGCTATTGTCAATAATCGTGATGATCCGCCCGGCAGCCAGCTTGGATACAGCAACATCCGGCCTTTCCGTGGTCAAAAATTGGGGAAACACCGAATTCGGCCTATCTTCGATGAATTGGGTCAACGTCCCTCCGTCATTAATTGCATCTGTTTCTATTCCTTGAATCCGCCGCTCCAGGTCCTCAACAAAGTTCAGATTGGCAATGTCCTGGATGTAAAGAACATACACACTTGTTTTAGATATTTCTCCAACAGAATATTTCCTGATTTTCAAATGCGAGCTTTTAATTCTACTGCGGATTAAGGAGAGGTTTATTACCGCTGACTCCACAAAAGCATCATGGGGACCTGCGATAATGGTTTCCGTCTCCGATTGCTGAACACTGCGGGCCTCCGGTCCATAAGCGTTCAATAAATAAATGCTGTTCCGGTGAGAGACAGCGACACAGCCCTCCAGGATGCCGATAACCGCTGCTTTGCTATTAGTCACTTGTAGGAATTGCGACTGCGTGAACAGTTGTTCGGCTTCTTGAAGCTGAATGCGGGAAAAAGGCTCCAGAATTTCTTTGATGAACAAGGTATTGTCCACAATAGCCGGAAAGTACACAATATCCGTCTGTATATCCGGAAAGGTCCGGTGAATCAAATCGGCACATTGATCAAATTCTTTAAGAATATGTCCGAGCGTAAGAGTATTCTGCGAACCTGAATCCATAATATTAACCACGCCTTCACCATAATATTTAAGGTAGTATCCCCAAAATTTTCATTGATATTTATGAATGCGCAGGAAACGGATGCTCTGAATCGAGAGTGTCTCCTGCACGGAGACACCACTCTTTCAGGAAGATACAAAACCTTTTAAATATCTATTTCCAGCTATAAATTTTGTCTTTTTCCCGTGGACACCTCTTTTAAAAGCAGATCAGTCATGCTATAATGTAAGCGTAACCAAAGCAATAAAAATCTATTGATTTCATCGCTCAAGGAGGATGAAGGAAATGCTTGAAGGACTAAAGGAAATTAAGAATTGGGTATCCGGTATTTGGCAGCCATGGAACGTTTCAGGAGAGGAAGATTACCGGAACATGGAATACACCGTGCAGCGGCATCTGCACACGCCGCAAACCCCGAGCCCGCTTACTTATGAACAAGAGTCACGCATTAAGACCATTAAATATCACTAGCCACATCAGCTTTCAGATACAGCTTGACTAACCTGCTTATGAAATAAGGCCGCCATATCCGGGACTTAAGCTTCCGGAGCTGACGGCCTTTTATTTACGTTTCCAATTATTACTTCCAATCCTCCACATCATCATGCCGTAGATCGATCTGCTCCCCGGTCGGGTTCACAAGGTAAACCGTATCAGGGGCCTCGTCGATGCTCCTGCCGCTGACCAGTACATGGTAATCCCCTTCCACCGCATATTTACGGATGTATAATCCCGAACCCACATCTTCGAAAGGATAGCCCTCAAAGTCTGTCCACGCCAGATCTTCACCTTGCTGTGCCAACGAGCGCACCTTATCCATGGATAATACAGCATCGTCCCCACTGCCCTGCTTGCTGTCACAGGCCGTAAATGTACTCAATATAACCAGTAACATCAAAGTTATTATGCCATGCTTATTTGTCATCCCCCGTAGCCCCCTTTTCGATGTGAAATTGATATTATTATAAATTTTACCATGCCAACTCCATTCTCCATAACAAAAAACCTCCCTCATCCCTAAGGATAAAAGAAGGCTTAAACGCGTTACTTCCAAAGCATTTGTGTTGATGGGTGGTCCATTCGCGAGTAGCTATTCTCGTTTCTTCCCAACTGCACCAAGATAGATAACAAATTCTTCATCACCGTCTAATTCTAAAATCTCATCAATCAGCTTTTGATCATAAATTCCAATTGCGCAAGCACCTGCACCGATAGATTCACTGGATAAATAAAGGTTTTGGCATACATGTCCAACATCAATGAGGATTTTTTTGTGAGCTGAAATATCATACTTCCATTCGGAGCGATATGGTGTTGTACTCCATGCAAACAGGACAGAAGCCTTTTTTGCAAAGTTAGGGACAAATGGCTGATCTAAAGTTATAGCATCAATCTTCTGTTCAAGTTCATCTAATTCAAACATAAATAATAGCTTATGTTCGACAGGAAGGTATCTGTAGATTCCTTGTTGAATGCCTTCTACCCGCATAATAATTAAATAGGTTTCAAATGTGTGTGTCGCCCCACTGCAGGGTACAGTTCGCAGCGTAAGTCCGTTCTTATTAATACCCGTAATCCCTTGGGTAGCCCATAATAAATAGGATAACTCATCCAGACTTAAAGTTTCCGCAGAATAAAACCTTGTACTTCTTCTCTGATTTATACAATCAAAAATGTTTTCATTACACACAACGTCTTTGCTGACTTTTGGCAAATCAATAATTAGTGATTTCGAATGGGCGGGCTTAACAATGGGTGGTTGTGCAAGTCCTTTGATCTTATCTGTTTTTATATGTTTAAATTCATCAAAATTAGATTTTAGAAAGCGCCTTTGTTGTTCGTATCTTGTCATAACAGATCCTCCTGAATTACCTTAATAGCTTTAATTTATCATCTCATAAAAAATAGAATGTGATCTAACTCACTATTCAGTTGTTTTGGTGAGTAAACAAAAAACCTCCCCTCACCCCAAAGGGTAAAAGAAGGCTTAAACGCATTCATCACTGCGAAAGCACGGCAGCTATATTTTCAGCTCCCCATGCTTGATCAGCTCGACAACCGCTTGCGAACGGCCTTTTACGTTTAGTTTTTGCATGACGTTTGAGATGTGGTTTGAAACACACCAACTAAAATCAATTCAAATGCATCACGTCTCAAAGTAATCCAAATAAAACCGTTTAATCTGATGTCCCAGTTCATCTTCACTGAGGTATGGGAACCAATCAAAATTATCCTCTTGTATCACTAAATCATAAAAACCATCAATTCCAATAAAGTTAGCGAAAGGCTATCAGGATAACTCTTCGCCGAACTGTTTTCAACTTTATTTTTTGTTTGTTGTACTTTTAAAAATAGTTCTTCTACAAAATCATCAGTTGAAAGTAAAACACCACCATCACAGGTGCACCATATATTTTAACATCAAAATTCCTTAAGCGTCTATGCTATACTAAAAATATGATAAACCAAGCGAGGTGAAGCCGATGAAATGGGGAGAAATTACGGAATTGCACCCAGGTCGCTTTGTACTGGTGGAAGCAATCAAGGCAAGCTCCAGCAACCGTGTGCGTCAATTAGAGGATATGGCGGTCATTCAAGACTACGATAATCCCGAGGAGGCATGGAGCGGTTATAAAGAGCTTCACAAGCTACATCCGACTCGTGAGCTGTATGTATTTCATACGAGCAGAAGCGATGTTGAGGTTGTCGAGGAATTTTTCTCGGGAGTACGGCAACGGATATGAAGTTACAATTACAATATGGCTTGCCTATCGTTTCCTTGACTTTAGCTCAATATGACAATTCAATTGTTCTGCATAATGTTCTATTTGATACAGGCTGTGCGGCAACTGTTTTTGATTCCGATGCATTAGCTGCAATAGGTATTCACATTGATTTTATAAATGGGCGAGCCAAGCGGATGTATGGGGTAGGAGGAACGAGCGAAATTTGCTATGAGCAGCAGATTCCTGACTTTTGCATTGAACATATTACTTTGACGGATTTCCCCATTCAGCTTGGTTCGATTCAAGAGCCTTATGGCTTTGACGGAATTGTTGGCATTGATTTTATGATGAGAGCCAAATGCAAGGTGGATTTTGAAACCATGACTATTAAGTTTGAGAAATAGACCGGGCAACGCTTACCCTCAAGGGACAGCAACCGCTTGGTCTATTTGTATTTTATTCACATTCCACTTATATCTGAAACAAAAAACCTCCCCTCACCCCAAAGGGTAAAAGAAGGCTTAAACGCATTCATCACTGCGAAAGCACGGCAGCTATATTTTCAGCTCCCCAAGCTTGATCAGCTCGACAACCGCTTGCGAACGGCCTTTTACGTTTAGTTTTTGCATGACGTTTGAGATGTGGTTGCGGACGGTTTTTTCGCTGATGAATAACAATCCGGCAATATCCCGTGTTGTTTTGTCCTGCACGAGAAGCTCGAATACTTCGCGCTCACGATGCGTCAACAGAAATTTGCTATGATGTTCGTTCCCTTTCAATGGTGTCACCCCTCCTTGCTCGGGTTTGTTTGGTATAACAAGGTAAAGGGATACAGTCAAATCATACTATGTATGGGGCATGTTAATGGTGCTGCTGCTGCTCTAAAATGGGCAGTAGCGGAGAAAGGGGGCAAGAACAAGGCGTCCCATAAAAAAAGCCGCCTCTAGGCGGCAAAATAACAGGCATCACCGGTCCGTCACGCCCTTTCGGTAACGCCGGTTTATCCGGTAAGCTGTTGCAACCCCAGTGTAATTTATGAAATGGATTCCATAGCAAGTGTTTTTATTCGGGAGGTTTCCAAGGGGAGATGTGATAAAATAAAATCATTATACCCCTGACTCAGGAGGCTGCTGCGCCGATGGCCAATATAAAAGAAATCGCCCGCATCGCCGGTGTTTCCGTAACAACCGTGTCGCGAGTGCTTAATAATCATCCTTATGTCAGCAAAGACAAAAGAGCCGCTGTGCTTGATACCATAGACCAGTTAAACTACACACGGAATATGAACGCTGTGCATCTGATTACCGGCCGTACCGGAGCCGTTGCGGTGATCCTGCCGTTTATCAACTTCTTTTATTTCTCCATTGTCATGGACGGCCTTGC
The DNA here is from genome assembly GCF_038002865.1 of Paenibacillus sp. FSL H3-0321. Lineage (NCBI taxonomy): Bacteria > Bacillati > Bacillota > Bacilli > Caryophanales > Paenibacillaceae > Paenibacillus > Paenibacillus sp. FSL H3-0321. The sequence goes on from NZ_JBBODH010000001.1 coordinate 2,762,731, forward strand.
TCATGAGGCGCTGCTCGCGCAGTACCGGCTGATTCTCTGCCAGACCAATTATTCACCTGAGGAAGAGCTTAAGGTGCTTGAAATGCTGCGCAATAAGGAAATTGACGGCGTCGTTATCGTATCCACAGCACTTCAGCCCGAAGTCATTGAGGAATACACCGCCTACGGTCCGATAGTAACCTGCCAGAACAGCGGGGAACGCCGCTTCTCCTCTGTGTATATTGAGCATTACGCTGCTTTCCGTCACGGCCTGCAGTACTTGATTGGCAAAGGTTACCGTAAAATCGGCTACTGCGAAGGCAGACAGAACGGCAGTAGCTCCTCCATCCGCCAATCCGCATTCCGTGAGTTTCTTGCCGAGAACAAGCTGCCGTTTCAGGAAGCATGGATGATCTACGACTGTATGACCGAAGAACACGGAGCGGCCGCAGCGCGCTCGCTGCTTGAGATGCGGGAGCGGCCTGATGCGGTTATCGTTTCAGGCGACCATGTTGCAGCCGGACTGATAATCGAGTCACGCAAGCACGGGCTGCGCATTCCGGAAGATCTGGCAGTGATGGGCTTTGACAATCAGCCGATCGGACGGCTGCTGGAGATCACTACAATTGATAATCAGCTATACGAGATGGGAGCCTCCGCCTTCCGGATTATCCATGAACAGATCCGCGGGGACAGTACGCTCCCGGTGTACCGCAAGCTGGCATACCGGATTATTGAGCGCTCTACGGTTTAAGGGAATCCATTCTGAATTGCCTTTACAAGCGGCACTTATACGATTAAATACTTGATCGTATCCCACCCGCAGCTTTACCGGTGGCTAGATGGCTTTTGCTTCCGTCCCTGTTTCAGGGGCGGATTTTTATTGACCTTTTTCAGCTATGATAAATATCACATTTTTTTGTTGACAGCCACTGTGCAGGGATTTATGATAATCCCAGCATAATTGATAACGATTATCATTTGCATACAAGTTCTTACATTAGAAAAAGGGGTGTTTTGATTGAAATTTAGTTACGCTGTTCCCGCCGGGCTGCTGGCTGCTTCCATTCTGTTTGCCGGCTGCAGCGGCAATGAGAACAATAATAATACGGATAACAACAATGAGGCTGCGGTAAATGGCAGCGCAGTTACAGCAGCTCCGGTTACTACGGCTGATGCCACCGCTACTACAGCTGCCGCCGATTTTTCTTCAGCCATTGAGCAATACCGGACCTACGTCATTGAACAATGCGACGAATTCGTCAAGCAGACGGAAAACTTTACGAACGCCGTCAAAGCAGGAAGTCTCGACGAAGCGAAGGCGCTGTATGCCCCGGCCCGTATGTACTATGAGCGGATTGAACCGATTGCCGAAGCGCTCGGAGATCTTGATCCCAATATCGATGCCCGTGAAAATGATGTGGATGCGGCCGAATGGCGCGGTTTCCATAAAATCGAACAGGCCCTCTGGCAAAACAGCACAACTGACGGCATGACTGAAGTCGCCGACCGGTTGCTGAAGGATGCCCAGCTCCTGCGCGCCAAGGTGGAAACAGCAGAGATTGATGCGAATCTGCTCGTTACCGGTGCAGTCGAACTGCTGAACGAAGTCTCTTCCTCCAAAGTGACTGGCGAGGAAGAACGTTATTCACACACGGATTTGTATGATTTTGTCGCCAATGTAGAAGGTGCGCAAAAAATCTACGAGCTGCTGAAACCCGAGCTTGCCAAAAAGGATCCAGAGCTCGAGCAGACCATCGGCGAACGGTTTACGGCACTACTGGATGAACTCGCTCCATTTAAATCAGGTGACGGCTATGTCTCCTACGAAACACTCAAGGAAGACGAAGTGCGTAAGCTGAGCCAGAATCTGGATGCCTTAGCTGAACCGTTGTCTAACATGGGGACTATTCTAGGAGTGTGAGCAGATGAAAAAGCAGCCTGAGGAAGAATTCAAAAGTGAGCAAATGTTAAATAAAAAGCTAAGCCGCCGTGATATGCTGCGGCTTACCGGCGCCTCCGGGCTCGGCCTGCTGCTGGGCGGCACAGGTGCAGGAGGGCTGATGGCCGCGCGCCAATCCGCTGCCAAAACACCCGCAGCTTCATTGGATCCTGCCGCCGATACCCTCCCGTTCTACGGAGCACATCAGGCCGGAATTATTACACCTGCACAGAACTTTCTGTGCTTTGCGGCGTTTGATCTGACAACAACGAAGCTGGACGATGTGAAAAAGCTGTTGAAGTCATGGACAGAGGCTGCGGCGGCTTTGACCTCCGGCAGTCTGATCGGCAATGTCAACGACAATCCCAATCTTCCGCCGTCCGATACCGGAGAAGCCGATGGCCTGACCCCCTCCCGGTGTACGCTAACGTTTGGGGTTGGACCGGCTTTTTTTGATGGACGATTTGGGTTAGCCCCGAAACGTCCATCTTCACTTGCCGACCTCCCAGCCTTTACGGGAGACAGTCTGGAGCCGCAGTGGTGCGGCGGAGATCTTTGTGTACAGGCTTGTGCTGATGATCTGCAGGTGGCGTTCCACGCCATACGCAATCTCGCACGGATTGCCCGCGGCACAGCCGTGCTGCGCTGGACCCAGGAAGGGTTCCAGCGCACAGCGGGAGCCGATCCGAAAGGAGCCACCCCGCGTAATCTGCTCGGCTTCAAAGACGGAACAGGCAACCCAGATGCCACAGACGATGCCGAAATGCGCAAGGTTGTGTGGACCAGCAGCAGCGATGGGCCTGCCTGGATGAATGGCGGCACTTACATGGCTGTTCGCCGTGTGCGTTTGCGCATTGAGGTCTGGGACCGCTCGACCTTGAGCGACCAGGAAACGACCTTCGGACGGCACAGGCACAGCGGCGCGCCAATTGGAGCCACTGACGAATTCGCCGAACTTAAACTGGACGCCGCCGATGCTTCCGGCAAGCCCGTCATCCCGCCGGATTCGCATTCCGCTCTGGCCCATGGTGACGGCACGATCAAAATGCTCCGGCGCTCCTACTCCTATTCCAGCGGAATGGATCTTAAGACAGGCCAGCTGGATGCGGGTCTTCTGTTCATCAGCTTCCAAAAGGATCTCCTTAAACAGTTCGTCAGCATCCAGCAGCGTCTATCCAAAAACGACCGGTTGAATGAATATATGGTTCACACCGGCAGCGCGGTATTCGCCTGCTTCCCCGGTGTCCGCGAAGGCGGGTATATCGGCGAAGCCCTGCTAGGCTGAACAAGAAAACACAGCATGAGTTAGCAACCAGCATGCTAACAGGCAGATCCGTTCAGCCTTCCCGGATCTGCCTGTCCATTATTGAAAGGGGATACTCCCGATGTTATTTGCTAGACAGTATAAATATGGCTTGCCGCACACGGCGCTCCACCCGGAGAAAGCCAAGGGTAAGCTGGGCCTGATGCATCAAAGTGGGACGGGATTGGCGCAAGGACACGAGCCGGAGCTGATGCATGAGTGCAAGCTGGAAAGCACGGGCACCGAACGGGTGCGGTTGCATGAGCGCGGGGCAAGCCTGGCGCAAGGATCTGAGCCAGGGCCGGTACATGAGTGCAGACTGGAAAGCACGGGCACCGAACGGGTGCGGTTGCATGAGCGCGGGGCAAGCCTGGCGCAAGGATCTGAGCCAGGGCCGGTGCATAAGTGCGGACTGGAAAGCACGGGCACCGAACGGGTGCGGATGCATGAGCGCGGGACAAGCCTGGCGCAAGGACGCAAGCCAGAGCTGGTGCATGAGTGTGGACTGGAAAGCACGGGTACCAAACGGGTGCGGATGCATGAGCGCAGGGCAAGCCTGGCGCAAGGATCTGAGCCAGGGCCGGTGCATGAGTGCAGACTGGAAAGCACGGGCACCGAACGGGTGCGGATGCATGAGCGCGGGTTGCTGCCCGCGCTGAAGGCAGCCGTTCTGTTCGGCTGCCTCTTCCTGCTGCTGCTCTGCAAGCCAGCAGCTGCCGCGGCGGCGGAAGACGGCCGGCATGACGAGCTGCTGCCCGCAGTTGGCAGCGCGCTCGTCGAAGCCGGCCAGGGCCGCTGGGATGCGGCCGCCGCCGATGTGGAGTCGTTCGCGGCGCTGTGGCGCACCGCGAACAGTGGCACGCCGGACCCGGCACTCGCCGGTCCGGCTGCCGCTGTAGACGCCGCGCTCGCCAGCGCGGCGGAAGCCCTGGCGGCGGGCGGCGGCACGCCCGCCAAAACCGCGCTGTCCACGCTGGCCAAAAGCGTGGACGCGTACGTCACCGCCGCCTCCGGCACGGGCGGCGGTGACACCAGCGCCGCCGGGCTCGAAGCGGCGGCGAAGCTGTTGCCCGCAGCGGAGCGCACGCGGGATGCGGCGCGCAGCGCCGACTGGAAGGCGGCGGCGGAAGCCTACCGCGCCGTCGTGAACGGCTGGACGCCGGCGGAACGAGGCATCCGGGCCGACAATCCCGCCGTCTACGGCTTGCTGGAGACGAAGATGAGCCTGCTGCGCGTTGCGCTGCAGGCCGAGCCGCTCCGCGAAGAGGCGGCAAAAGCGGAGGCCGAAGCTTTATATACGCTGCTTGCCGACTACAGCGCAGGCAAGACGGTTGACACGGGAGACGTGTCAGCGCAGCCTGCTTCGATCGGGGGGCTGATCAGCTACCTGAAGAAAGCTTCAGCAGCAGCAGAATCCGGAGACAGTGCCGGTGCGGCGGGAATCATGGAACAGTTTATTACAGCCTGGCCTTCAGCCGAAGGACAGGTGCAGATCGCATCGCCCAAGGTGTATGCAAATATCGAGAACGAGAGCGCAGCCGTTACCGGTGATTTGTTGTCCGATCCGCCGAAGCTTAATCAGGCGCTGGCCACCATGGACACGATGCTCGCGGAGCTGACTCCGCTGGCCGGTGACACAGCCTATACGGCCTGGGACGCCGCATTGATTCTGCTCCGCGAGGGCCTTGAAGCGATTCTCGTACTTTCCGCCTTGCTGTCCTATGTGAAAAGAGACGGCGGCCCCAAGACCCAGCGCTGGGTCTGGTCCGGTGCTGCGGCAGGTCTCGCCAGCAGTATAGGCCTGGCTGTTCTGCTAACCTACACCATTTCGCAGGCAGCCTCCGGAAGCGCGCGTGAGCTGATTGAAGGGATTACCGGACTTGTGGCAGTAGTAATGATGCTCACGATCGGCCGCTGGATGCACAGTAAATCGAACGCCGCTGCATGGAATAAATATGTCGGGCGGCAGGTGGACGGTGCGCTGGCTAAAGGCAGCCTATGGTCTTTATTCTTCGTAGCTGCGCTGGCGGTTCTGCGTGAAGGGGCCGAAACGACCATATTCTATGTGGGAATGGCACCATCCATCGCAACCTCAGAGCTGCTGCTAGGGATCGGAGGCGCGCTGGTCGTGCTGATCATTCTGGGGTATGCCATTATTGCCCTAAGCGCCAAGCTGCCGATCACTGCCTTCTTCCGCGCAGCAACCGTGCTGATCTACTATCTGGTCTTCCGCTTTCTCGGCGAGAGCATCCACTCCTTACAGGTAGCCGGGAAACTGCCGGCACATGTGGAGAATGGGCTGCCGTCGGTCGGTTGGCTGGGGTTGTATCCAACATGGGAGACATTGCTGCCCCAAGTGCTCATTCTGGCGTTTATTCTCTGGGAAATGCTGCGCAGCAGGTCTGCGGGCAAATCACGGACAGCGGGCTGACACTAAGCAGCCGGGACAAATAAAGGAACCACGCTGACGCTTTTTACTGCAGATTGTACAATAGATCTTTTTCAGCATCAAAAAGTAATCTGTGTATTCACTACAGAAGAATATACGGTAACCGTCAAGATAGCCCTTACAACTCTATATTCCGATGCACAAAAATGTCCATTCGGCATTAAATAATGTTTGCTAATTGCACTGTTTTGACTACATTAGACTTGCTCAACTGTGCGCATTTTCCAGCGTATCCACAAACTTAATGTGATTACAGCGGGAAATATGCACGTTAATTTTTAACGAATACTGCTTATCAACTGAATTACGTGAATTCTTACCGCTAATATTGACAAATATCCCAGTTAGTTAGATTTGAGAGTTATTAGCGGGCGGATTTCCCATTAAATTCCTCATTTACGGTCTAATGTCTTTTTAGTGCTATCTTTTCCCGCTAACTGAATTTGGAGCTGTAACACTTACCAGATTACACCTCCAATCTGATCTTCTGACCCAAGACCCACACGGCAGTTAGCATTTAGCATTTAGCATTTAGCATTTAGCATTTAGCATTTAGCATTTAGCATTTAGCATTTAGCATTTAGCATTTAGCATTTAGCATTACAAATTTTCAGCCAGTCCTCTTCTCAACAAGGAAGTGAACTGGTTTTTTTGTTTTTTATGTTTTATTGTGTTTTTTCATAACTTCCCGCACTGCTTCAGACTTAGGAGACTAATTGTAGGAATCTCCCCCTTGCATCGCTTGAGGATTTGTTTTATTCTAGGTATGAAAATAATTTTCTTGTAAATCTATATAATAATAAAAATAATTTCAATTTTTGAAATGATTGCATTCATTCACACAAAGAAAAGAAGGTGGAGCTTATTTCTCCTATCCTGCATGTCCTGGAGCACGAGAAGGAAAAGCTATCCCAAATGGAACGCAAGCTGGCGGAACGTATTCTGGCCTCACCAGCGGAGATTGTCCATATGGGCATCACGGAGCTGGCGGAGCAATGCGGTGTCAGTCCCGCAACAATTACAAGGTTTTGCAAGGTGCTGCATTTCAAAGGCTTCCCCGATTTCAAGGTTAAGCTGGCATCAGAAATTGCCCATAGCGATGCTTCGCCGCAGGAAGGCGGCTCCTCCTATCAGGATATTGTCGCAGGCAACCCGCTTTCGGTCATTGTCGAAGCGATGCAGGCCAATCACCTGACTTCGATCCGGGACACCACCTCACTACTCGATCTGGAGCGGCTGCAAACAGCCATTGATGCATTGTGCCGGGCACGCCGGGTTGATCTCTACGGGATGGCCACCTCCTCTATCGTTGCACAGGATTTCTACCAGAAGCTGATCCGCATCGGAGTGAACTGCACCGCTTTTGCCGACTCACATATGCAGATCACTTCCGCTTCTTCGCTCTCTGCCGGCGATGTAGCGTTTGCGGTCTCCTATTCCGGGGAAACCCCGGAAACAATCGACGCCTTAAGCTGTGCCGGAGCCAGCGGTGCGGCCACGATTTCGCTGACTTCTTACGGCAGCAGCACGCTGGCCACACTGGCGGATATCCCGCTGTTCTCCTCCTCGCTGGAGCAGGGAATGCGGCGGGGTGATATGGCTTCGCGGATTGCGCAGCTGCATATCATTGATATCCTGTTCACCGGCATGGTCAGCACCCGGTTTGGCGATTTCATTCCCAAGCTGGAGCAATCTTATCTGAATGTCCAACATTACCGTCATAAACGGGGAGGTTAATTCAAATGAACATTTTAAAATTCCGCAATGAAGAAGATTTCGCCCAGACCGGTGCGAACCTGATTGCCAGCCTGCTGCAGAGCAATCCCAAAGCCGTACTGGGACTGGCTACCGGCAGTTCTCCAGTCGGCGTCTACGCCAAGCTGGTAGAGATGCACCGCAAGGGAAATGTCAGTTTCGCCAAAGCCTCTTCCTATAATCTGGATGAATATGTGGGTCTGCCTGTGGATCATCCCCAGAGCTACCGCAGCTTCATGAACGAACATCTGTTCAATCATGTCGATATTGATCGTGCCCGGACACATGTCCCTAACGGAAATGCGGCGGAGCTTGCTGCCGAATGTCTCGCTTATGACAAAATGCTTGAGGATAACGGGCCGGTGGACCTGCAGATCCTGGGCATCGGCAGCAACGGCCATATCGGGTTCAATGAGCCGGATGCCAGTCTTACCAGCGGCACGCATGTTGTAGACCTGCTGGAAGAAACGCTGGAAGCCAATGCCCGCTTCTTCGACCGGCTGGAGGATGTACCCCGCCAGGCGGTAACGATGGGCATCGGCGGCATTCTCAAAGCAAGGCAAATCGTGCTGCTGGTGCGCGGAGAAGAGAAGGCAGAAGCAGTCAAAAACGCGCTGGAAGGTCCGATCACGACACAGTGTCCCGCCTCCCTGCTGCAGAGCCATCCCAATGTGGTCGTTCTGCTGGACGAAGGAGCTGCGAAATGGCTGAAATAAATAGAACACCAGGCGAGCTGCTCTACGGAAAAGTGCTGACTCCCTCCGGCCTGATTAAAGAAGGCGTGATCGCAGTATCAGAAGAGGTTATCCAATATGTAGGAGAAGCCGCCTGGCTGCCAGAAGCTTACGCCCACTGGCTCGCAGGCACCCAAGACAAGAGCGGGCTGCTGATCCCCGGATTCGTTGATGTGCATGTGCACGGCGGCGCCGGTTACGATTTTATGTACTCGGATCAGGCATCGCTGGATATCATCACCCGGTTTCATGCTTCACATGGAACAACCGCCATGCTGGCCACCACCATGACCGCAGCCAAGGAAGACATCGACCGTGTATTGTCCGAAGTCGCCGACTATCGCAAAGGCAGCATGCCATTCGCCCAATTGGCCGGAGTGCATCTGGAAGGGCCGTTCATCAGCCCCAAATGGTCCGGGGCACAAAATCCTGAGCATATTGTCCCGGCAAATATCACATGGCTTGAAGCGTGGGAGGAGCAATACCCGGGAATGATCCGCCAGGTTACCCTGGCGCCGGAATGTGAAGACGCACTGGAAGCGATTCTCTGGTTGCGCAAGCATGGCATCACAGCAGCTCTCGGACATACCAATGCTACTTTCGAAGAGATTATTGCGGCTGCGGACGCCGGCTTAAACCAGGCGGTGCATATGTTCAATGCCATGACTCCGCTGCATCACCGCAAACCGGGCACAGCAGGTGCCGTACTGTTTGACGAGCGGATACGTGCTGAGATTATTGCCGACGGCATTCATGTGCACGCTGCGGCGATTAATGTGCTTTCCAGACTCAAAACCCGGAACAATCTGATGCTCATCACGGATGCCATGTCAGCAACCGGACTCAGCGACGGTGAATATACAATCGGTGACCTGCCGGTAATCGTACGGGAAGGCATTGCCACACTGAAGGATAACCCTGATGCGCTCGCCGGAAGCACGCTAACCATGATTCGCGGTTTCCGCTATCTGGTACAGGAAGTGGGACTCAGTCTTCAAGCAGCCTCCAACGCCGCAAGTCTTACCCCAGCCATATCACTGGGGATGCAGCGTTTCATAGGTTCGCTTGAAGCGGGAAAACGCGCGGATATCCTGCTGCTGGATGATGATCTTGAACTGAACGGTGTATGGATCGGCGGACGTACAATCTCCACCGGTTCACCGGTTATCTGAGCAGAAGTACTGCCAGGCATATAAACTGAAATGCAGCCATCCAGACCGGAATCCGGTAGGATGGCTGCATTTATTGTAACGGCCCGCTGATGGAATAATCCCGTTATTTCTCAGGCATACTAGCTCAGGCCGAGGGCAGGATTAATATCCGCTGCGTGTTGGGAAGATGCGCTCGACCATCGTCCGGAATTCATTGGCAAATCCCTTGAGCGGATGGCCCGCACGTACCTCTTGGGCATAAAAGTCAGCCCGTTCCACAAAGTCCGGATTGGCCGACACGTAAACGTTGTCTATGCCCGAATTATATTTCTTAATCTCGGCAGCAATCTTGTCCTTCATCTCCTCGGTAACATCTTCATCGTCAGTCATTTTATTGCTGTTATTTGGAGCAACGCTGCGGATCCCGATTCCCTTCCCCATGCTATCATCAATATCGCGCTTCATCCGGGTTCCATCGACCCAATTGCTGTCGGACAAGATGCCGTTATTGCCATTGCCGGGGTAGGCTTTGGGATCGGCCGTACCTACCCCTCCGACAGTACCCGTACCGGTCAGGCTCTTCGGTACACCAGCCATCGACCCTCCTGTACCGGTCATGCCCGGATTGCCCGTTACTGTTCCTCTTCCCCGATTGCCCATAATCGGTCCAGTCGCCCTGCCTTCTCCAGGATTCACTGTCATTTCCGGACCGTTCAGCATGCCGGAAGTGTTGTTGCCGAGCCCGCCGCCATAGCTGTAAGGACGTATTTTATCAGTACTTTTCACATGCATTCCGCCATCAGCCCTGTCGAAGGATACGGCGACATAAGCGCTTTTCCCAGCAATCATTACATTTGCTGAGCGCACCTCCGGCATCGCCGCAATGCGGTCGGCGAGCTCCTGGCTCATCTCCATTTTGTCAAAGGCATTGCCCCGAACGGAATTGGTATTAATGCGGCCATCGTTCATTTTCCGTACACTTTTTGTCTGAACGTTATTGCCATCTGCAGAGTTATTGTCACCGCAACCTGTAATGCTGACCATGCCCAGAAGCAGCGCGGCAGAGACTGACATGCTGATCTTTGATCGCAACATGAACTCATCCTCCATCTCATTAAATTATGATGTATACAGCGTAACAATCGTTAGCATGGCCTTCACCGGTTCAAGCTATCCTGAAAGGATTTGGTACTCTCTCCCCTGCACCGTCACATGCGGGGAAACATTCGCGTATCTTATAAACAGTAGGCCGTATTCACAAGCGAGCCGTGATTCTCCGCAAAGTAAAGTCAGGAGGGGTGAGCATGAAGGTTTTATTTACGTTTTATGTACCCAGCGGCGGGGTGGAGACACTGAACAAGCTAAGGTGCGAAAGCCTGCAGCGCGGCGGTATTGAATGCCATGTTTTATACCTCATGCCGGGGTCTGCAAGCCAAAATATCACAAACTTTCCCGTGTTTATCACTTCCCGGGATGAAGAAATCAAGGAATTACTCGATACTCACCACTATGACGCCATTATTGTTACATCGGATTATTTGTTAATGGAGCGTCTGCGTTGTCTAGGCTATGAAGGCATTCTGATATACGAAGCCCAGGGGCTCGGAAAACGGGCTGATGCGGAGATTTTGATTATAGAGGCCGTACCTTATCTGAGATCCCACTGCAATGCTGTACTTATACCTCCTACCGATCATTTGCTGGAGCTGTTTATTTCCATCTGTCCCTGGCTCCACCGGTATGTAATCCCCAATATCGTGGATGTCCAGTCCTTCCGGATGATCCCCGGTGAACCTCCCTGCGATCCGGTAATTGCCTGGGTAGGCCGGCTTGAAAACAACAAGAATTGGAGCGAATACTTGAAGATCGCCCATCAGATCCGCCTGCACAAACCCGCTCTGCATCTGTGGATGTTCCATGATCCGGAGCTTGCCTCCGAGGAGCAAAAGCAGCTGTTCCATGAGGAACTGCACGCTTTAGGACTGAATGACCGGCTGAATGTATTTACCAACATGCCCAACCATATTATGCCCGTTTATTATTCCTCCATTGCCGGTTCCGGCGGCTTTCTGCTATCCACCTCCATTACAGAAGGATTCGGGTATGCAGTTGCCGAAGCCATCTGCTGCACTTGTCCTGTACTTAGCACCGATTCGGACGGTGTCCGGTCTTTTATTGTTCATAATCACTCCGGCAAATTTTATCCGCTTGGCAATGTGGAGCAGGCTGTCAGAGAAGGCCTGGAGCTGATGGATAATCCTGCACTCCGCAGCCACATCCGCGATCAGGGAAGGCTCCATATGATTTCACGCTTCGGCTCCGAGAGTTATGCCCATTCCTTTCGTGAGATGCTCAACTCCTTTTCCATCTTTTAACGGCCGACGCCAAAAGAACCTTCAAACCACCGGAAGACCGTGGAAATGAAGGTTCTTTGTGTGTCTTGAACAAATACTCAACCCAGCCTCGATACGATCTCATACATCTCATTCTGAAAGATTTGCACGCTTTTCTCCCAGGTGAAACGCAGTGAGTCACTCTCTCCTCTTAGGGCAATGCGCTCGCGTTGTTCCTTGTCCCTGATTAAAGTGATAATATCATCGGCCAGACGGTTTTCATGCCGGTAGGACATCAGACAGTTGTGGCCGTGGACACCGTATTCGAGATTCCCCCCGGAATAAACCGTAACTAATGCAGCGCCGCAGCGCATCGCTTCCAGACCCGGCAATGAACCTGTATCATATGTGCTGGAGCTGACAAAAATGTCGCTTTCATTATAGTGGTAGCACAGCTCCGTATCGTTTGAAGGCGTGCGTACATGATAACGGTCATCGGCGAGCAGAGTCTGGAGTGCAGCGGATACGGCATATTCTCCCGGTGGTGTTATCAGATACAATTCAATCTCCGGATGATGCGCCTTGACCAGATTGAGCTGCTGCAGCAGATAGTCCTGTTCCCGGTGGCCGGAGAATCCCCCTTCCGGCTTGCGCATAATTGCAGAGACTACCAGCTTGCCTTGCGTGTTCCGCCTGTGTGTATTATAAAAGTCAGGATTCACCCCAATCGGCACGATCCTGCCTTTAATCCCATGATTAATCCTTACAATTTCCTGCTGCCACCGGGACAGCACAAACAAATTGCGGGCAATATTATAGGAAGAGAAGGACTGATTATTATCCGGCAGAAAAGTCGGTTCATAACATAACGCCAGGCGAATATGCAATCCCTTGCCTTGTTCACTGGCCCGCTGCGCCACAGGCACGGTAGTGTAGTAATTCGAAATTATGACATCGCTATAAGGAAAATCGTCCTCCGACAGCTGGCTGAAGCTGGAGTAGAGGACCTTGCACTTCATATCATATTCGACAATGCCGTGATTGGGCATAAGAATGATCACTTCATGGCCGATGATTGCCAGACGGTTGGTAAGTTCTGCGAGCATACGCTGCGCCCCGCCCCTGGACAACGTCAGAATCGGGAATGTCAGTCTCATTTCCCTCTCTCCTTTCTCAGCAGCTGCGCGAGAGATCTATGATGCTTCGCCTGCACCATTTTAATCTCCTTGTTCTGCGCTTCACTGTGAATCACAGAGCCCATCTGCTTGTGTATACGATAATCAAGCAGCGGCTCCTCAATGTAAGACCAGCGGTAATGCGGCAAAATACGCAGCCAAAGGTCATAATCCTGTGTATATAAAAAGCGTTCATTAAAAATGCCCACGGTGCGGAAGATATCCATATCGAGCAGAACAGAGCTGCCGTTAACCGGACAGCCCGTCATCATGGTCGCGATAAGCTGGCTTCTATCGGGAAAGGGGACCTTTATGACCTCGGAAACACGGTCCCCTTGTTCATTAATATAATAATAGGCGGTATGGTTAAATGAAGTTCCTGTGCTGCGCAAAGCCTCCATCTGCCGCCGGATTTTATCGGGATGAAACAGATCGTCAGCGCTTAACCAAGCAAAATAAGACCCGCTGGCCGCTTTGATACCCAGGTTGAGCGCAGATGCGGTGCCGCCGTTTGATTTGTGAAAGTACATTATCCTGTCTCTGTAAGGAGCCAGCTTCTCCGTGTGGAACAACGATCCGTCATCCACTACGATAACTTCGATATCCGGGTAGCTCTGGGCCAGCACGCTTTCCACCGCTAGATCTACGTAGGGGCAATTGTAGAAGGGGATTACCACCGAAACCTTGGACTTATGCTGATTCATGCGCTCACCTCCTTCCCGAAGTATTGTTTATACTGTCTTGCAGGCAAGTAAGGCATCCAGCGGCTCATGATCCTCTCCGAACGCTTCCCGGAAGGCCGGATTCTCTGCATGGTGATAGCCTTTAAGCACGGTTACCGAGTAACCCAGCCTCAGGAAATCCTCCGCTTCCCAGCCGCTCCAGTGTTTTTGATAATACTCTCCCTGCAGGTGAAAATGATCCGTCCCTTCCTGCGGAAAAAATCCGCGCGGAGTGAACACCACCACACGATTGGTGGCGATCATCTCCGCTTTTTTGAGAAGCTCCATTCCTTCCTTCATGGAGAAATGTTCCAGAGAATCAATTAATGTCACCGCCGAGAACGTGCCCGGCAGAAAGAGCTTATCAATATGGCTGGCATCGGCATGCACCGGGATAATATGCGGCGAGGTGTATTTGCGGTGCAGCAGATAAGGCCTGTGAATATCCAGGCCGACTACCAGAGCAGCTTCATAGCGTTCAAGCAGAGTACCGGTGCCGCTGCCGATATCCAGAATGCTCTCGGAGAACTTGAGATACTCCAGCAAGACCGGCAGGAAATCTTTCACTGCAATTTCCCGGTACATAGGCTTCCCCTCCCTTTAATAAATGGCTTAAGCCTAGCCGCCCATAGAAGTGATCAAACCGCGGAGCAGTCCGTGATAACGGGCATTGGTCGCGGTGGCTTCAGCCATAATCACATCATAATGCTTAAGGGTTCCCATGCCGCTGTGGCGGCGGTACGCCGTTAAGGACTGGTTCAGCATAATCGGAGGATATCCGTTCAGAATCGCCCGGAACCACAGATCATAATCATGTGTGTAGGGCAGTGCTTCATCAAACAGACCGATAGCGCCGAACAGCTCCCGCTTGAACATTACCGTACAGCCGTTAATCGGATTCCCCTGAAGAAAGCAGCGTAAATAGTCCAGGTGATTCGAGAATACCGCCGCCGCGTTCATTTCGGTCAGTTGCGATTCTCCGTTGATAAAATTAAAGTTCGTGTAAGTGATAAGCAAACGGTTCTGTTCCATGAACAGAACCTGATTGTTGATCTTGTCACGGTAGAACATATCGTCAGAGCTAAGCCATACGACATAGTCTCCTGTAGAATGTTTGATGCCGTGGTTCAGCGCGGAAGCGGTGCCTCCATTGCTTTTGCCGAGATAATGAATCTTGGGCAGATAGGGCATAATCCGGTCCATATGAGCTGTGGAACCGTCATCGACGACGATGATCTCATAAGGCTGCCAGGATTGGGACAAGGCGCTTTGCAGCGCCTGTTCAATATAAGGACAATTATAAAAAGGAATTATCACCGATACTTTTGGATTCATTACATCCTTCCTTCCCTACTGGCACGATAAAAGTCCACAATATCTGCAAGCGACTGCTCAAGCGGGATTGCCGCACTCCAGCCGAGTGCAGTTACATTGTCTTCAGATGTTTCAGGTTGCGTGACCGAACCGTGCAACACTCCGGCGTCTGCTTCCGCATGAACCCCAGCTTCCGGACCCCAGTCCATTCCAACCGGTACCGCGGCATGAGCCAGCAGCTTCTCCGCGATCTCCCCCAGCGTGCGCTGCTTCCCGGAATCGATCCGGTAGACCTTTCCTGTCTCTCCCTTGCGCAGGATATAGTCATAGGCCCTTACGGCGTCGCGCACATCCAGAAAGTCCCGTAATTCAATCCGTGAAGAAAGCCTGAAAGGCGGAATCTCATCGTCCGTACCCGAGACGGCTTCACTCCGCACAATATGCTGAGCAAGCAGGGAGCAGAAGCCGGTGGAGGGACCGGGGCCAATCAGGTTGCACGGCTCTGCCAGCAGAACGGGCTGCTTGAACAGAGTTCCCCAGGCGAGCGATACCAGTTCCTCCAGTGTTTTGCTGAGGCTGTAGGGATGCGGCGGACCCACAGCGGTTCCGGGTCTGTACTTGAGCCGGGAGCCGGCCACCAGAATACGGCTGGCCGGCTGGGCACGCAGCGCCTCAAGCAGATACAGGGTTGCCATAACATTTGTTTCCATATAAAGCAGGGGATCCCGCCACGACTCTGGTACTGAATTTCTGCCTGCCAGATGCAGCACTTCGTCTGGCCGGACCTGCCCGATCATGTCATGGACCGCCTTGCGGTCGCTTAAATCGCAAACATATTGCTGAACCCCCTCCGGAAAAACGGCGGACTCCGCTGCCGGACGGCGCACTACAGCGGTCACTTCCGCTCCGCCAGCCTTGAAATAGGCAACGGCGTGCCGGCCGGTAAATCCCGCGGCTCCGGTAATCAGCAGTTTCCGCCCCTTCATGTGGACATCTCTGAGCGTTGCATCCAATCAGCCAGCTCTGCCAGCATTTCCGGATAGGAAGGCAACTGGATCTGGACATCAGCTCTTGTGTTTACCAGTGTACGGTCCTGAATATGCACATCTTCGGGAATGATCTCAACATCTTCCTTATGGAATGCGTACTGCAGATGCCGGAGCAGTTCATATTTACTGACCGGTTGGGGATGGGCCAGATGAATCAGTCCGGATACCTCTGATTCCAGCAAGCCATCCACCGCCTTGGCCAGCTCGAGTGTCGTCACGCCATTCCACATGACCCGTTCATAGCCGGAGACCGGCCCTTTCTGGGATAGAAACCACTCCATCAGGCCGATGCCGCCGGAGCGGATTTCGGGTCCGATAATGGAGGTGCGGATCGTTAAATGGCCGGTCGCACGGATCTCTCCGAGACTCTTGGTAATCGCATATACAGAAGTGCCGTCAGGCGTATCATCCTCCGTGTAACGGCCGCGTGTTCCTTCGAACACGCAGTCGGTACTGATGTGGATCAGCCGGGCATGAACGGCATCTGCCGCACGGCGCAGCCGGTGGGGAAGAAATCCGTTCACATGGTAGGCCCCGATCCGGTCACGCTCCGCAAATTGATTCAGTACTCCCAGCGCATTGATAATGCAGTGGGGAGAGACGATTTCGACCAGTTTCTCCACTCCGGCGATATCGTCAGCATCTACATACAGCCCGCCAAGATCACTCTTATCCCGGGTTGTATGGAAGACGTGATGTTTGCCCTGGCGGCGAAAATACGCCGCCAGCATATGACCCGCCATACCGTTTCCGCCGAGGATAAGCAGCTTCATTGGAGGAAACCTCCCCGGATCAGGATATTCTTGATCTCCTCCTGGTCCATCAGGTTGTTCTCCGAGCTAAAGCTGTTGAAGGAAACATGCGGATAGCTGCTGTAGTGGGCTTTCAGCTCCGGCATATCCAGCGTAGGGAGAATAACAAGATACTGCTCATCGTAAACGACGGTGGTCAAGCTCTCGAAGTCGCTCATCAGGATTTCATGGATTTTCTCACCGGGGCGGATACCTGTTTCAACAATGCTTACATCCCGTCTTCCCGAGTCTTCGATCAGCACCTCGGCCAGATCGACAATCCGGCAGGTCGGCATCGTCATGACGAAGATTTCTCCGCCGATGCTGACCTCGGACGCTTTGAACAGCAGGGTGATGGCATCGCGCAGGGTGAAGAAGAAGCGGGTCATTTTCATATCTGTAATGCGCACCTGGCCCTTATCCCTAATCTGCTTCATGAACAGATGGACCACGCTGCCGTTCGTCCCCAGCACATTGCCGCCGCGTACGGTCACAAAGCGTGTGCTTGTGCCGAGCAGGTTCGCATACACAAACAGCTTTTCGCCGATCGCTTTGGTCATGCCATAGAAGTTAGACGGATTAGCCGCTTTATCGGTGGAGATGTAAATGGCTTTTTCTACATTATTGGCAATAGCTGCTTCAATGACGTTCTGGGTGCCGACGACATTCGTCTTGAGCGCTTCATACGGCTGATCTTCGCACACCGGAACATGCTTCAGCGCCGCAAGATGGAACACATAATCCACGCCGCGGCATGCGGCCACAAGAGCATCTTTGTCACGGATATCGCCGATGATGAAGGTGAGGCGGCTATCCTCATATTCGCGGCTCATCGACACCTGGGCTGACTCGCTGCGGGAGAAAATTACGATCTCCTTAGGATTTTGCGGCAGAAGCTGCCGGATGAGTTCATGCCCCCAGGAACCGGTTCCGCCTGTGACCATAATCCGTTTATTATTGAACATGCAGGTTCCCTCCAAGCAAAAATTTAACTACCTTTGCCGAGACATCCGGTGTCATGTAGCCTTCCGGTGCCTCCCATTCCGGACTCAGCGACGTCATCAACCGGGTACAGCGCAGAATGCTGTTCTGCTCTACTCCCGACACTACATTACTGCCGCAATCCACCGTCTCCGGACGTTCTGTCGTCCTGCGGATCGTTACGGTCGGCACTCCCATCAGGCAGCATTCCTCCTGGACGGTTCCGCTGTCGGTAATTGCACAGAGGGCATAACGCTCCAAATGGACAAAATCGAAAAATCCGAAAGGATCATGGAATTCCACAAGAGGGTTCATCTTTAGCGGGAATTGCTCCGTCAGCTTGGAGCGTGTGCGGGGATGGATACTGCAGATCAGGCGGATTCCAAAATGTTCAGCCACAAGGCACAGGCCGGACATAATTTGCAGCAGTGATTCGGGATCATCGACATTCTCGGCGCGATGGGCAGTGACTAGAAAATAATGGCCTGCCGTAAGATTCAGCCGGGCCAGAATATCGCTGGCTCTAATTTGCTCTTCATAATGTGTAATGACCTCGTGGATCGGATTGCCGGTTAATACGATACGCTGGCTGGGGAAACCTTCACTCAGCAGATGCCGTTTGCTCTGCTGCGTATATGGCATATTAATGGTCGAAACGGCATCTATGACACGGCGGTTTTTCTCCTCCGGCACTTTCAAATCGTAACAGCGGTTCCCCGCCTCCATATGCACGACCGGGATACCCATGCGCTCCGCGAGAATTGCACACAGCGCACTGTTGGTATCGCCGAGCAGCAGCACCCGGTCCGGCTGTTCTTTGAGCAGAATGCTTTCCAGGCTTCCGAACATGGCGGCAAGCTGCCCGCCAAGCCCGGCTTGCTTATCCTGCAGCACATAATCCGGTGCCCGCAGCCCCAGCTCTTCAAAGAATATCCCGCTGAGACTGGCGGTGAAGTTCTGTCCCGTATGCACCAGCACATGCCGCTCCGCATGCTCATCGAGCAGCGGAATGATGACGCTGAGGCGGATGATTTCGGGCCGTGTGCCCAAAATCGTCATGATCTTCATGGGTTCACTCCCCTACCTTGTTTGAGTATAACTTGCTGTATTTCACCCACTGCGGGGAGGTGCACCCGCAGTGTTCACGCCGCTTTGCGGCGGCTCTTCCCACGCCGGCGTGCGCGGCTGCCTGTGCGGCGGGATTTGCCGCCGCTGCCCTTCCGGCGTGCCGGCCGCGCCGTACGCCGCTTGCGGCCCGGGCGCCCGCTGCGGCGCGCCCGGGCTTTGGCGCGGCGCAGCTTGCCGCGCCGGAGCCTCGCTCTGCGCAGCCGTGTTGCGCGGCGCGAGTGGCCCTTGCCCGGCGGCTGCTGCTCCGGCTGCTCCGGCGGTGGTGGCGGTGGTTCCGCCGCCGCCACGGGTTCGCTGCTGCCCGGCGCTTCGCTTACGGGCAGTTGCACAGGCGCTCCGCCAGAGAGCGGCTCGGCGGGCTCGCTGCAGATTGGCAGCTCTACCACCGCTGCCGTGCAGTAACGGAGCTGCCAGCGCTCCGCCAGCCCCAGCAACCGTGCCCTGTAGGCCGCCGGACCGTATACGGCATCAACGCGCTCCCGCGACTGGCTGCCGATGGCTGCCGCCAGTCCCGGCTCCGCCAGCAGCGCCTTTACCCGGTCAGCCAACGCTTCGATATCCTCCGTCGGAGCGAGTTGGTTGCCGCAGCCGGCCATGTGCAGAATCTCCTGCAGCCCGCCGGAATCATAGGCGACCACCGGTTTGCCGAAGGCCATTCCCTCCAGGGCGGTCATGCCGAAACCCTCACGGATCAGGCTGGGAACAACCAGCAGATCCATTGCGCAATAGGCCGAAGGCAGACATTCTTCATATCCCGCGAACTTGAACCGGGAGGTCAGTCCCTCCAGCTTCACCTTGCGCACACAGCGGTCATAGTAGTTTTTGTCTCCGGGAGTACCAATGACGAGATACTTCGCCTTCGGATACTGTTCACTGACAAGGACGGCCATCTTGACGAAATGCTCCAGCCCCTTCTCCTTGTTGATGAAGGAGGAAATATATCCGATCAGCGGTTCATCCGGAGACACCTTGAGCTCACTCCGCCGTTCCCCCCGGAGCTTGCTCCAGGCTTCCATCATCAACTCTTTATCATTCCAGGACGGCGGGAGCTGAGTTACCTTGCCCTCGCGGATATCCGCCGGGAAACAGGCCGCAGCCGTATGCGAAATTGCCAGAATTTCATCGCTGTTCCTGTGGATCAGGTCTACACTGATCGGGGTGAACTCATTGTCCGTAATCGTCTCGGAAATCTTCCAGACCACCGGGATGCCAAGCGACTTCGCCGCCATTGCCGGCAAAGCATGCACACAAGTGCTGGAGATAATAAATGCCGGACGCAGACCAGCCAGCCAGTCTGTCATTTCTTGATATTCCCGGCTTTCCTGAAATTTGCGGATATCCGCTTCCAGTCCGGCATAAGGAGTGTACATTCCGTAGACGAGAGGAATCGACAGCAACTCTACATTCAGGCCGAAGCTGCGGGCCTGGCGCGTCAGCTTACCGTCCTGGGGCGCTACGAGAATACAGTTAAAGTATGGAGACAGCTCCCGGCCGAAGAACAGCAGCAGCTTCTCCGCACCCGTAATACTGCGCGTATTGGAAACATGGGAAAAGAGGACGATTGTAGCTTTGTCGGCCATGGTGTTTCGGCGCTCCTTGGCAAGAGGCCTCGAGCGACCATTCACCTCCCTAAAAGTTTTACGAAGCATTAGCTACGGGACAGTTCTTCATGTAAAACTCGCTTCGAAAGCACTGAATCACTTGGAGAAGCGCACTTTGCAGGCAAACGCCAAGGTCAGGTTACTTCACCAGTATATTGAGGGGGCACAGATGCCGGCACGACACCTGTCCCCTGATATACGCACATTTCCTGGTATTTTGTCCCTTTATCGGTTAGCCATAGATTACTTTCAACAGCTGATTCAGGCGTTTCGTGTAAGTGTGATCCTTCAGGGTCCGTTCAAAAGCGCGCAAGGCCATTTCCCGGCGCTCTTCTTCATGGGTCAGGTAATAGTGGACTTTTTCCATCAATTCCAGCGGGCTGGAGAAGGTGTCGATTTCTTCTCCGATCTTATAGAAGGAGCCCATATCATCTCTGGCATCACTCAGCTGCAGTGTGCCGCTGGCCGCGATCTCGAAGGTGCGCGGGTTAGGCGAAGCCGCGGGAATAACCAACGCATTGTTGTTGGCATCCTCGTCCACATGGGAACGGTGAAGGTTAATGACAATTTTGGAGCCGCTGTACGTGGTGGCTGTCTCCTGCGGCGACATCCACTTCCCGACTTCGATGCGGTCTCCATAGAGCGGAGCCTCGGGCAGACGATCCCACCAGATGCCGTTGATCACAGTGTTGTAGCTCATCAGCTCCGGCATAATATTGCGGAAGAACTCAATCCGGTTCCAGTAAGCGGAGCCGATGAAGCTGATATCCCGGCATACCGGAGAACGCCCTGTCGTCGGACGATAGTGCTCCCTGTGGGCGGCAAAGGGCAGGTAATGTACTTCTGTGCAGCCGAGGCCACGGTAGATTTCCACGCAATTGCGCTCCAGGGTGAATACGTAGTCGTAGTGCGTCACAATTTTCATGGTGAAATCGGTGTAATACGGATCATCGGTCAGCCAGATCGCCGTCTTGATGCCTCTGCTCCGCAGGACGGAGAGTTGCTCCAGCGGCAAATCAAGGCCGTCCAGCACCAGCATCAGATCGGGGGACTGCGCCGTGGCAAGCTCAATAAGGTCCTGGCGCACATCGGTAACCGTGACCTTTACGGTTAATTTCTGCAAGGCGTAAAGAACCGCATCGTCCAGCGGCGAATACGGATAGCCTTTACCCGAGGCTACGTACATGACATGAATATTGCGGACCGGAAGCAGCTGTTCCGGACGGCCGTCCAGAATGGCGAGTCTTCCCCGCAGATAGCCCTCGTCATATCCTACCTTGAAGCCGGTTAACCGTCCGCGCAGCTTTTCTTCCTCCGCAGGCGTCCGCGGCATAGGCGGTGCGGGCATAATAAATTCAGTCTTCATGAGTATTCGCTCCTTCATCCCATTTTGGAATTCACACTTGTGCTGTAAGAACATTCAATAATTGAGGCAAACGCGCCATAAACGTATGGTTGCGCAAGGTTGTCTGCAGCCCCCGCAGTGCAATCAGGCGGCGCTCCTTCTCATGAACCAAATAGTATTCGATTTTGCGCTGCAGCTCTTCAGCAGAGCCAAAGGTCTCCATGTCAAACCCCGGCCGGTAGAAGCGGTCCAGATCTTCACGGATATCGGTCAGCTGCATTGTTCCGCAAGCACTGATTTCATAGGTCCGAGGATTGATGGAACGGGACGGCAATTGAAAGGAATTCCGGTTATCCTGTCCCCCCTCCCATGGACGGTGAATATTGATGACCAGCTTTGACCCGCTATAGTAATTCGCTGTCTCCTCAGGCGGAATAAATCCGTCCTTAATAAAAGGCGAGAGCTCCTCAAACTGGGTCAGACGCTCCCAGAACCCGCCGGCGATCAGCACCTTTTTGTCCTTCAGAAAAGGAGCCAGCCCATCAAACAGCTCCGTCCGGTTGCGGAAGGCGTTGCCGATGAACACCACATCATATTGATATTGCGGATCGGTGCGGCGCGGATAGAACATTTGCGGATTCACACAGAGCGGAAGATAATGGACAGAAGCCACCCCAAGTGAGCGGTAGAATTCCACACAGCCCAGCTCATGCGTAAACACATGGTCGTAATGCTGGCTGATAACAGAAGTATCTTTGGTAAAATAAGGATCATCTACAAACCAGATTGCCGTAGAAATACCCAATTTTTTGATTTCGGTAATTTGCTCCAAATGGTTCTCGGGAAACACATGCAGCCCGTTCATAACAAGTACCGCTCCCGGCATTTCGCGTGCCGCAACTTCCAGCATGGTTTCCGGAGTGCTTAAGACCAATTCACTAACCAGCTGTCCAAGCGCCTCCGTTACACCTGCGTCTATGGCTTGAAACCCCTGGGGAACGTACATTAGCTTAAGCGGGCGGCACTCCTGCCCTGCCTCCGGAGAATTCAGGCGTTTCACGGCTTCACACAAGCCAAGACGGTATCCCTCCTGATATCCGTCCCTATATTCCTGCGGACGCTCTGTTCTCTTTTTAACTTTCACGGCTTTCACCCTGCCCCGTCATATTCTCAAGACAGTATAACTATATGCGGAGTCAGCGTTCGCCTCATGGACACCTGTCTGTATTACGGCGAAATTGGCTGATGCCCCCTGTCATCCACCCGGGTTGCCCGAACCTTTGCAGAATTTATCCACTCAGGCTACACTGAAGACAAGCCAATTGAGCGTGCAAGATATCATTCGTAAGTAGGGAGAGTGGGAGAATGAATACTATGAATAATGCCATGCTCTACGTCCGTCATGCGGAGCTGCTTCGCGATAAGGTTCCTTCCTTCCGGACTTATCCGTTTCATTTGCCGGCGGTGCGCGACCTCCATCGTCTGGAGTTTCAGAAGCAGGTTACTTTTCTGGTAGGGGAGAACGGAACTGGAAAATCAACCTTGCTGGAGGGGATTGCGGCGGCATGGGGCTTTAATCCGGAAGGCGGGACACTCAACTTCTCATTTAACACCCGGTCTTCACATTCACATCTGTATGAATTCTTTCGTATTGCCAAAGGGGTACGGCGTCCAAAGGACGGCTTCTTCCTGCGTGCGGAGAGTTATTACAATGTGGCGACTTATATTGACGAATTGGATGAAGAGCCTAAGGCAGGCAACTTCATCAAGGATTCCTACGGGGGCAAGTCATTGCATGAGCAGTCGCATGGCGAATCCTTTTTTTCCACCTTTGTTCACCGTTTTGGCGGCCAAGGCCTCTACATTCTCGACGAGCCGGAGGCTGCCCTGTCCCCGCTGCGGCAGATGTCGCTGCTGGTGCGGATGCATGAGCTGGTGCAGCAGCATTCGCAGTTCATTATCGCCACACATTCACCTATCCTGATGTCTTATCCGGGCGCAGATATCTATCTCCTGGGAGAGGAAAGCATCCGGCAGGCTGCATTGGAGGATACGGAACATTACACTGTAACCAAGGCGTTCCTGAACGACCGTCAAGGCATGCTGCGCGAGCTGCTGGGCGACGGCTAACTGGCGTTATCTGGCTTATCACAGTGCCAAGAGTATCCCCAAGCAGACTAAGCGGAACAAAATTACACAATAGTGAATACGCTTGCTATTTAAAGCTTGGACCTATCGTGACACATATTGTGGTACACGTCCTCTCATTTTGCCATCTAACCCTCATACGGTGAAATCAAGTGCACATCTACCTCTCATTACCACATCTAGCCCTGATACGGCGAAATCAAGTGCACTTCTACCCCTTCCCCACCTAGCCCGCATTCGGTGAAATCAAATGCACCTTTACCTCTCATAATTTCCTGTACATAAAAAAAGACACCCTAACGGCTGCCGTTAAAGTGTCTTCATCTATAAAATTGCTTCCTATTATACTCTAGTAGAGCTGATCATCCTTGTCCGTGAGGCAATCGGTATACTCGTTCAGAAGAGCATCCAGCTTTACGGATTGGCGAAGCACTCTTAAATCATTCATTCCATACTCAATGGCCATTCTATTCAATTCCTGTCTTGCCTGTTCAATTCTATCCTTGTGTTCATCATTTCCCATAGCGGCCCCCTTATTGGATGAGGCTGTTTCAAGCCGATTTCTTGTTATTTACTAAAGTTCCAAACACATTGTATTCCATAATCAGTTAAGGGTCAATTCCTCTGCAGAATGCCAAGTTGGGTAAGTTTTCAGCGCCTAACGTTTTTGGCCCGTAAAGTATTTTCCTGCGCCTGCGAGCTTATGCACCACCCAGCCCAGCATGGCTACGGCCATCATATCAAAGCACACATTGAACAGGAATAAATGCTTGCCGATATCCGCACGTCCGTCGCCCAGGATCGGTACCAGGAAGGAGAACAACCCGATCAGGCCCAGCAGCATCATTAGCTCACCGGCTATCCGTCCGCGTAATTCGCGGGTACGGAAATATTCGAACAGCACTCCGCCGTAATACACCAGATAGAACAAAACGAGGAAACCGAGGGTATGCGGAATATGGTTGTTTTTAAGCTGACTCCAAGCGCTGTAAGTATAGGCGAGCGCACCTGCCGGCTTATTCTCGCTCTTCTCATAGCTACCTAGATAATAAGGGCGGATAGACATACTGTTCTCAGCAGCGTATTTCATATTGTCTATCAAGCGGGAAGGATGTTTTAAATAGAAGAACAACACGTCCTTATGGGACATCCGGTCATAGAAATCCGGCGTCAGCGAAGGATCATCCTGCTTGATGGCTGTATCTCCCTGAAAATAATTCGTACCCGCCAGCACCTCCAGCCGCTCCGGCAATCCCAGATCGCGCAAATCCCCCCGCACATCCGGCGACTCATTTAGAATCCCGAAAAAT
Source organism: Paenibacillus sp. FSL H3-0321 (assembly GCF_038002865.1). Classification (NCBI taxonomy): domain Bacteria; kingdom Bacillati; phylum Bacillota; class Bacilli; order Caryophanales; family Paenibacillaceae; genus Paenibacillus; species Paenibacillus sp. FSL H3-0321. The sequence goes on from NZ_JBBODH010000001.1 coordinate 2,787,941, forward strand.
ACCGTTTGATAGAGATTGATATGCTTCAGTTCCTTGGGTGCCCCCACATACATAATGACTGACACAAGAAATACCGCTACCGCAAACCACCGGGCCAGCTTTTTCCAGCTGCCTGATCCCTTGAGTGCGGCCATCCGCAGGAAGATCAGCGCAAATGCTATGCCCACCGGCGCGTTTTGGATTTTGGAGCAGATCAGGAACAGCACGGCAATAAAGAACACCGTCAGCCCTTTGGGGGTAGGATGTTCCTGTCCGGCAAGTCTCAGACCCAGCGCAAATGTGAGCAGCATAAATACCATCGACACGGGTTCGCCGAACAGCGAATTGAAATAAGCCAAATATCCGATGTCATAAAAAACAAACAGCATTCCCGCACCCAGCACCAGTCCCGTAATGTAGGAACGGCCTGTGCCCAGCTTAACAATCAGCCAGGTGGCTGCCAGCAGCAGGAGGGCATAAACGGCACCCAGCAGGCGAATATCGAAATAGCTGCCGTGGAAAAGGCCGGAAATGAGCCTTGGCACCAGCACAAGCAAAATTTGCGACGAAGGATAAAACCCCCGGAACAGATTATCATAAGAAAATCTGGAATGGCTGAAGCTGAAAAAGCGGTCAGCATAACCTTCCACAGCCTCATAGTAATTCAAGCCGATCGTATTCATCATACGCAGAAAGTCGCCATTGTCGGCAACTCCGACGAACGGCTTCAGGAACAGCAGATAAATAATCAGCCCGCCCCCGGCAAGAGCCGCCAGTACCTCTGCCTTCAATAGTCTTTTCATAGTCTCCCCCTAGCGCTGCGGAAGCAGCTTCACATATTCATCAGACAGGCCCATCAGCTTCAGAATATAGTCATAGTCTTGTTTGTATGAACTGAAATCCTTCACAGGCTCCAGCGTATCCAGCGAAACGGCTTCACCGTCTTCGAAGCCTTTACCCGGCACGAACATAATTTCATCATTAAAAAAGGAACCCGTAGGGAGATAGTAACGCATGCCCACTACATTGTGGTCAACATTAAGCAGATCCTGCCCGAACGCCGTATAACCTTCTTCTTTCAGCGGAATCCCCAGCAAATTGGCCAGAGTCGGAACGAAATCCATTTGGCCTCCGGTCCGGTCCACGACCCGCCCCTGCTCCATGCCCGGAACATGAATAATAAGCGGGATGTTGAATCGGCTGACCCGCGAATCATATTTCGTTCCCAGCGCAGCTTCCACCTGCTCCGGCGGCACATCCTTAGGCTGCAGTCCAAAGTGATCGCCGTACAGCATCAGCACGGTGTTCTCCCACAGCCCGCTTTGCTTCAGTCCTTCAATCAGCGTCCCGATGGCATAGTCAGTGTAATTGATTGCCGTTAAATAATCGCCCAGCATGGTATCCTGCAAATCCTCCGGCAGCGTTATTCTTTTGGCAGCATCAGGGATCTTGAACGGGTGGTGGCTGGAGGCGGTTACCAGCTGAGCATAAAAGGGTGTCCCTTTCTGCTGCAGCTTCGCCAGCTCATCAACCGCTGTAATATACAGCTGCTCATCGGAAGCGCCGAAAGCATTGAAATGATCATTGGTATAATGGCCCTTATCATAATAGCCGTTAAAGCCCAGCGCCGGATACAGCTGATTGCGGTTCCAGAACCCCACCTTGTTCACATGAAAGGTGTAAGCTTCGTAGCCTTTATCCCGCAAAAGACGGGGCAGACTCGGCAGCTCCCGGTCTCCGAAGCCCGTTGACATCGCCAGCGTGCCTATCGGATAGATCGAGGTATTGCTCATAAATTCAGCATCCGAGGTATTGCCCGGACCAATCTGCTGATAGACATGCGGAAAATAAAAGCCCTCTCCCGCTAAGCGGTTCAGCACCGGCGTTAATTCCTGACCGTCCAGCGACTGATGCAGCGGAAAATTCTGAAAGGCTTCCATCTGGATGACAATTACATTTTTGCCCTTTTGCGAGCCGAACAAATCCGGCACCGTCCCCGGGACCTTATCACTGTATGGATAAGAAGATTGAAGTTCCGTTACTTTGGCAATGGTATCCTTGATATCTCCGGTTCCAATCAGGCCATTATCCTCCTGGGCTTTGATCGCAGCCACCACTTCGTAATTCAGAAATCCGGCGCTCTCTGCCTGAACCAGCTCATTGGTAATTCCCTTTGCCGCATGTACGGAGTAGACCGACAGCGAAGCGCCGCCTATAATGGCGGCAAGAATGACGATCAGTTGGGCTCTCCGCCCACGGGGAGACCGCCAGCTCCGCACCGGATAAGCTGTACCTCTCCGCCATCTGCGGATCAAGGCGTACAGAATCATGATCACAATATCGGCAAAAAACAGGTAATCAATGTACTCGATTGTCGATTCCACGCTCTCTTTTACCGCAAAAACCTGATTCAGCTCATAGAAAGCCAAATAGGTCGGAACCGACCCGAAATGGTTAAAATAGACACTGGACGCAAACAGCAGCAGCGACAATATTCCGTTAAAGCTCCAGTAGACCCCCGTCTTCATCCGTCCCGGTACAATCAGCGCCAGAATCCCCATGATCAGCAGAACCGGAGCAATATCCGCCGCAATCCATTCCCAGGAAATCCGGTCGAAAAACAGTATTCTCAGCAGCAGCAGCTTCAGCCAGATCAATCCGGCCACAATAAAGAAATGGGCATGCACCAGCCCAATTTTGTTCTCGCTCATTAGTTCTCCTTATTCACCCGTAATCTCTTTTGTAAATTCCACTCTTATTTTCAGTAAAATATCAGATTTCTCTAGTATAGCAATACTTGTTATGTATATCAAAGAGGGATGCGGCCTCATGCAGGCACACATCCCTCTTAAAATACATTAACAACCCCCCCCTTAATATGGAGTCGCTTCACGCCATATACCTAATCCGTAAATGACCCCTTCAAGATTATAGGTGGCCTCGATTGCCGGTGCCGTTCCCCCGCTCTCAAAGGTAATGCTTCCAGGATCTTGCTGATTCTTGACCAGCGTGTAGTCCTCCAGCCGAATGCCGAATATTCCATCTGCAACAGCTGCCGCCGCGCTCTGCAGCTTGGCATTCTCCATGTCCAGCAGCTTCTGTTCCTGCTCGGCACGCTGCTCCGGGCTATTCGGATTAGCCGGGGCTAGAGACGGATCGGAAACCTTCAGGACCGCATGAGTAACATAATTCATCGTTACAAACGAAGATGCGGATGCATCCGGTCCATAAAACAAAGTGATTTCCCCATCCATTCCCCATCCCGTGTTGCGGGCTGCTTTATTCAGCTTAACCGTGCCGCTTCTTAATTTGCTCATCGCATTCAGCCCGGTCTGCTTCAAGTCTTCCCCTATCTCCTCCTGACCCACCTCGAAGTAAGCCCCGACATATTTCCCGTTCACATAACCAATCTGCGCCTCTTCTGAGAACAGGTTCTCGCTCAACTGCGCAGCCTGATTAGGGACACGCCCGTAATCCACAAACCGTGTCAACCCATCCGCTTTGAACTCGCCCTTATAACCCAGTTCCCGCAGCTTCTCCTTGGCCTTGCCCAGCATATCGTCATCAATTTCTTCAGCAGCAAATATAGCGCTCATACTGTACATCATCACTTGCCCTGTCTCCGTGCTGACCCAGATATTGGCGTAATAGTCGCCGTCCTTAAAAATAATGCGGACCTGATCTGCTCCTACCTGCGGCTCTATGCTCTCGAAGGGCAGCTTCTTGCCAAGCTGCTCCTGCATCGTCTTCTCTGCCGTCTTGATCATCCCGGCCTCCGTAACGTCAGCGGTTTCTTCATGCTGATAGGAAGGACCGGCGGTGTTTCCTTCGCCAAAAGGTCCGGTTCCCAGGTAAAACACCCCTGCTCCCACAAGCAGCAGGACTCCGGCAGCGGCTATGCCCGCACGGAATTTAAATCCTTTCCGTTCCTGGTGCGGCTCGCCTTCCTTCACCCGGCGCATAACCTTACCGGCATGCACATCCGTAAATTTCGCCTCTTCGAATGGCCCTTTTCTAGCCCGTTCATACCACTCAGGCTCCCGTTCCCGCATCACTCCAACCCCCTTATACTTTCCTGGACTTTACGCCGCGCACGGTGCAGTCTGGATTTGACGGTTCCCGGAGATAACCGGGTCAGCTCGGCAATTTCTTTTACCGACAGCTCCGCTCTTAAATCGAGCACCAGCACTTCACGGAATTTATCCGGCAGCTTCATAATAATGCTCCAAATGTCGTCGATATGGCGGTTGCCGAGATACTCCATCTCCGCCGAACGGGTAATGCCGGTCTGTTCCAGCACGAACCCTTCATTGCCGGAGCCGGAAGGACTCAGGGTTTGAACTCCGCCCCACAGGCCTGATCGGAAGAAACGTGATTTGCGGTAGGAAAACACCGTATTACGCGCAATCGTGAGCAGCCACGCCTTCAGTGAGGAAGTTCCCCGGTAGGTCCCGATCCGGTAATAGCATTTGACGAATACCTCCTGCGCCAGATCATCCGCCTGTTCGGAATTGCCGGTGAGATAATAGATATAATGCCAAATATCCTCGCCATACAGGCTCATGATTCGCCTCAGCTGTTCTTCATCCATTGTTTCTGCTGCTTTAAGATTATCGAGTTCCAATACATTCACCTCACTACATATGACCTCACTGCCAGCTAACGGGTTCCCGTTTGGCAAAATTTCTTTATGGATACAGCAAAAAAAAAAAAAAAAAAAACGGAAGGCCGCAGCCTCCCGCCAAATGATAGGGTTGATCAAACATTGAAATAAGTGCCGATTCTCAAATTATTGAACATTCTTCCATAAATTATAACGTTTGCCGATTCAAACGGTCAATGTGTCAGCCCAGCGGAGAGTGCGCCAGCAGTCTTTGAATAGAACGGTTGGCCTCATGCAGCACAACCTCCTTATCTACCGTCTTCAACAGACCATGATCCATCACGATTTCACCGTCGATGATTGTCGTCTCCACATCTGCCCGGGTGGCGGAATAGACAATACGGGAAATCGGATCTACATCAAAGGAGGGGAAGGTATGAAAGTTGTAGAGGTTGAGAATCGCCAGATCGGCTTTTTTGCCTACCTCGATGCTGCCGATCTTGTCTTCCATGCCTACCGCCTTGGCCCCGCCGATGGTCGCCATCCGGAAGACACTTCTTGCATCCATCGTGGTCGGCCCATGCTGCGGTTTCTGGATGATTGCAGCGAGCCGCATCTCATTGAACATATCCAGGTTGTTGTTGCAGGGCGCACCGTCCGCACCGAGACTGAGATGGATGTGGGTCTCCAGCATCCCCGGTGTATCGGCGATCCCGGAAGCCAGCTTCAGATTGGAGCCCGGACAGTGGCTGACATGTACCCCGCGGTCCCGCAAAATCTTTTTCTCCTCGTCATCCAGCCATACACAATGCGCGAGAATCAAGCGATCATTCGCCAGCCCCAAATGATCAAGGTAGACGACATTGCGCATGCCGGTCATCGCCTGGACAATCTCGATCTCCCCCAAATTTTCCGAAGCATGGGTATGCACCTTAACTCCATAGCGGGCCGACAGATCCCGTACTTCCTTCAGCAGCGGCTCCGTGCAGGAGATGACAAAACGCGGCGAGAAGGCGTACTGGATCCGGCCCCCGCCATAGCCATGCCATTTCTCCAGCAAATCCACGCTCTCCTGAAGAGAGGCAGCCGTCTCCTCCTGCAGGGCTGCCGGAACCTCGTCATTCTTCTGATCCATCATCACCTTGCCGGACAGGGCGCGTATGCCGCTCTTGGCTATGGCCTGGAAAGCATAATCCGTATGGTTCACCGTTTCCATATCCACAATGGTCGTTGTGCCGCTGGAAATCAACTCCCCTATGCCCAGCATGGCGGAGTAATAGAGTGATTCCTCATCATGCGCCGCTTCCAGCGGCCAGATCCGCTTGCGCAGCCAATCCATCAGCTCCAGATCATCGGCTTTGCCGCGGAAGAGCGTCTGGCATAGATGAATATGCGTCTGTACAAAACCGGGAATGACCGTACGGTTCTTCGCGTCAATGACCCGTTCACCGTCCTGCGGCTGCAGCCCGCTGCCGATTTCCACAATCAGGCTGTCCTTAATGCGGATGTCCCCGTAAAGAATCTCCTCCTGCTTGTTCATCGTAATAATCTCCGCATGTTTGATCAGTATGTTCGCCATGATCCGATTCCCCCTTGTCAGATAACAGTTAGCTGCTGCAGATAACACAAAAAGGCCACAAAAATATGCCGCAGCATATTTTCGTAGCCAGAAATTTACGGTTCCCGGTAGAGACCCTTAAACCAATTATTAAGGATATACGAAAGAAAAGACTATTCAATTGTTTTCTGAATAGTCCCATCATAAAGTAAGGATAGGTTTATTGTCAACTAAAGTTACATATAAATGCAGTAACCCTTTAAATTCTGATGAAAAGATCCCAAAAAGGTCAATTCAACGATTTTAATGTTAACTAATATTACATAAAGTTCATTTTTGAAGGGAATGTTCCTTAAGCTTGTCCGTCCAGTTTCGCCGCGCCTTCCAGCACCTTCTCAAATACCGGGAAATTCGCTGTACGGCCGGGGAACGAGACTTCACCCCTGCGCTCATAGCCAAGTCTGGGATATAAGCTAAGCGCTATGGTATTCTTCATATATGTATCCAGCCGGATGCTGCTGTATCCGCAGTTCACAGCATACTCCTCGGCAAAAGCGGTCAGCTTCCGCGCGATGCCCTTGCCCTGCACCTCCGGATGAACAGCCAGGCGATGCATGATTAAATGCCGTCCCTGCTCCTGCGACCAGCGAATCTCCCCGTACTGCTCCGCCTGATTCTCGTCCAATACAATAATACCTGCAATGGCTTCATTGTCGATATAGACATACAGTGTGCCGCACTCGATATCGAGACCGATAACTTCCCGGTTAGGGTAGCTCTCATTCCATTGGTCGCTACCGCCGGCCTGCATAACCTGTACACATTTGGCAATCAGCTCCATAATCTCCCCGATTTCTTCTCTCAGCGCCTTCCGAATCTTATTACCGCTCATGTGTACCCTCCACTTTTCTATCGACATTTGAATCCGGCAAGGATTCTGTAAAGAAAGTCTACCATAACCGGAAGTACAATCAATAGACCAGAGCTTTCCAACTGCTCCAGAGCGGGCGGATCAGAGGGAAGCGGCCTATAGAGGAGTAGCGGCGGTTTAACCTTCACCAGCCCTCTAATTGGCCCCTTACCCTTTGGCCTTGGATGTCTCAGCCCAGCTCCAGCTTATGCCCGTCCTCGAAGCCCTTGGCGAAACCGGCGTCGAACCCCACGTTGTATGCTTCGGTGTAGCCCTGCTGAAAGGCGTCTCCCGGCGGCGTTTCCGGAGGGACGCCAAGATCCGGGGGGAGCTGTACTACCTGAGGCGCCGGAGGAGCTTCAACCACTGGGACCACCTGCACGGGTACCATATGCACTGGCGGCTGCACTACCGGCTGAACTATCGGCTGCACAGACGGATGCACTACCTGGATTTTCTGCACAATCCGGCGGCGTTGTCTTCTCTTCTTGCGCACCAACAGACCTTTTGGGGCTCTGCCATAACGAACTTTGCGGCTGCGGCCTCTGCCGATCCTGGCCTTCCGGGATAGCAACAATGTTCGTCTGCGGGTTCCCCTGCCTGAACGCTTGATAGCTTTCTTCCTCTTCATTCTTCTACTCCTCCTGTACTCCATGCACTCTTGAGGTTCCTCCTGCACATGTCTTGCTCAGCCATGGCGCAGCAGGAATTCCCCGTTTGGGCTGATGCAGCGAAATGCCGGACATCATCCGGCACATGGCGCTTTGGTACTGGCTTAGGATTCTGATATTGTCGCTTAGCTTGCGGGCTGTCAGCTCCGATTGCCCCGTTATTTCGGCGATGCTCTCCAAGATCGCGGCGAGTGCGGCCTGGCTGCGGGCAATGGAGCGGATCATCTCCAGCTTGACGGCGTGTTCGGAGAGAAGCCCGCCGCTCATTTGTCGTCGTCCCCGAAATTAAAGCCTTCACCGGACATGCCGCCAAAGCCCTCGCCGCCGCCGCCTTCTTCCTCACCGCTGCCCAGCACTGCCTTTAAATTGCTGTACAGCCCATTCTCCAATTTCGTCAGCCCTTCCACCATTTCCACGATCACTTCATGAATGGAGAGGGATTGCTTCAACTGCTCTTCATGGGTATCGAACGCTCTAGCGTGGATATGATGCTGCGTCCACTGCTTCACCTTTTCCGCTTCCACCGCTTTGGCTTCAAGAATCATCGCGATGTTCCACTGGATAGTAGCGGTCGACTCCAGCATTTGCAGATAAGCCTTTTCTCTGCTCATCTTCCGCCTCCTGCTCTTTTAATCGCTACTCTTCTTCCTGACCGTTTAATTCCTTGATGACTCTGCCTACCCCTTCAGCCATCGCTTCTTCCAGATCGGCTATCGCGTTCAAGTAAGCAATAATATTCTTGTTAACCTGACCGTGGCTTTCTACCAGCCCGCTGAATCCGCCAAAATCAGGCTCCGCATCCGGCAGATCATGGACTATTTGCGACATACGGACGGCAACGTGGCGTTCGGCGTCAAGAATCCGCGCCATCTGTTCGTGCGTATGGGCCATGTGCTGCAGCACTTTTGTTATTTTATTCTGCACCTTCATGTCTCCTTTGCTCAAACGCCCTGCTACAGCATATGCGGCAAGCGCCTTGACGGTGCGGAGAACCGGTGTAACTTTGCGGGGGGCCAGAAGACTTTTGCTGAGAATAGGCGGAGATTGACAACTGCGGAAAGTCAGATTATTCTGAGGATGAAATTGAATTTTTTACCATACATAGATTAGGAATCAGTTCCTGACCGGATTGGAGGTAATGTATGAAACTGGCAGGCAACCGTCTGGATTTGCAGCCTTTAACCGCAGCGGAGCTCTCGCTCGCCACAGAGAATTATGCCGGGCTGAAGCACGCTCTTGGCATGAACGCTGGCGGCGCCTCCTTGGATGAGGAAATGCAGTATGCTATGCGGATCAGGCATTCCAGAGTGCAGCAGGATGAGGAAAATTACCTCTGGCTGACCAACTGGGCCATTATTCAGCGCAGGCACCAGCAGATTATCGGGTATATCATCCTGAAAGGCTGTCCGAATGAACAAGGGGAGGTCATTATAGGCTACTGCATTGACGAATGGCATTGGGGAAAAGGCTATGCTACAGAGGCAGTGCGGACTATCAGCGAATGGATCTTCAACGATCCCAGGGCGCAATGGATTATTGCTGATACGGAAAAGGATAATTGGGCTTCTCACAAAGTCCTGGAGCATCTGGGCGCGCATATGTACCGTGACACGGGTGATTTGTTCTGGTGGAGAATTGCACGGCCGGCTAACACTGTATCCTCCATACAATAATCTGCAACGAAACTCTCATTTCTTGTACAATGAAAAACACGCCGCCCTTAAGGCAGCGTGTCTTTCAGCTTCTCACCCGCTTCACGCAGTGACTGGAATGTTCCCGCATCACTCCACCATTCCTTAAGCACATCATAGCTGAGCATGCGGTCGGCAGCGTAAATGTTGTTCACATCGGTAATTTCCAGCTCCCCCCTTTGGGAAGGGGACACGCGGCGGATAATATCGAACACGGCCTCATCGTACATATAAATGCCGGTTACACAATAGTTGGTCTTCGGGATCTCCGGCTTCTCTTCGATGTACGCAATCAATGTTGAATCCTCGCCGTCAAACACCGGAACGCCGTATCTCCGCGCATCCTCCACCGGCTTCAGCAGCACTTTCGCCGTGCCTTCGGGCTGCTGAAGATAGCTCTGCACATAAGGCGTCAGATCATCCATAAAAAGATTGTCACCCAGCAGCACGATAAACCTTTCGCCAGGAAGAATAAATCCCTCCGCCAGCTCCAGCGCTTCCGCGATACCTCCTGCGGCTTCCTGAATTTTGTAAGTCAGAGATACGCCAAATTCCGCACCGCTGCCCAAAAAATCGGTATACTGCCCCGCAGACTGCTTGCTGATGACCAGGAGAATATCGGTTATACCCCCCCGGCGCAACCGGTCTATACCGTAACACACCATAGGATATTTGCCGACCGGAAGCAAATGTTTGTTCATAAGCCGGGTCAGCGGATAGAGTCTTGTTCCTTTTCCGCCCGCCAATATGACTCCTTTCACTTACTTTCCTCCTCTTTATCTGTGTCTTTAGTCTTCGGGTCAACATTTCAGAAGAACTGTGCCGGATCCATATGCCATTTATCTATAAAAATCCTGCGGTTTCGCTCCACAAGCTCCTTAAGTGCAGAGGAGTATACCTCCTTGAAGCTCGCGCTTCCTTCATGATGCACCAGGCAATCCCCGGCAATCAGCAGCCGGTAGCCACGCAGCCGGGCGCGGAAGCAGTAATCATCATCCTCATAATGTCCAGGTGAATACCGTTCATCCAGCAGTCCAACAGTGTCCATCAGCTCTCGTTTGAACAAAAAGCACAGGCCCACCAACCGTCTCGTCTCTATCCATTTCGAGGGATCTTGGAGGTTGGCCTGCCGGGCCTCCGCATGAAAACCCGGTATATCACTGTATGCAGTCTTGACCTGCTGCTGGCCGCTGGCATAGTTGGTCACGGGACCGGCAATACCAACTTCCGGTGCGCTGTATAGTGCTGCCTTAAGGTTCCTTAGCCAGCCCTGCGAGACGACAACATCATTATTCAACAGCAGCAGCTCATCGCCTGAAGCGAGTTGCATCCCCATATTGCAGGCAACGGGAAACCCGCGGTTCTCAGGCAGGGAGATAAAGGTTAGATTATTTGTCCGGCAGTACGTGTCGGTACCATCCTTCGAAGCGTTGTCGATCACAATGATTTCATACGGCGTTTCGGTGTAGGCCCGGATGGCTTCCACACAGGTCCGCAGCAGTTCAAGTCCGTTATATGTCGGAATAATGATACTGGTCATTGTCATAACCGGTTCCTCCAGGCAGCCATTTGCCTGCGCTGCTCCTGCAGTCGCTCGCCAGAGAGCACTCCGCTCACTTCCCTGTGCGCAATAACCGCCTGCAGCGCTTCCGCATGATCGCCGATAATCAGCTGTTCCACCGAGTTGCCGGCTCCCGTATTCCCTTTGCGCAGCCGGTTATGCTTGATGACATTAACCGTTCCGGCCTTCTCCACCCGCAGCCGATTCAGAATGGAGAGGGCTTGCGCTTTCGGGGGAACCATCAGTTCACGGTAACCGATGGTTTCCAGTGCACGGCGGGACAAGGCATGGGGAACAGCGGTCATGGAGCTCACCCCGAGATCACTCCGGCCTAGAACCCCGTTTAAATACAGCTTGCAGCGGGTGACATCATCACTTGCGCCAAATGGCGGCAGCAGGCCATCCAGATCATTAAGCGCAACATCAATTCCGCTGTCTACAGCTGCTGCAAAAAGGGCCAGCTGCCGCGCCGGAATGCTCATGTCTCCATCCAGAAAGAGCAGAATATTCCCCCGGCTGAGCTTGGCGCCAAGCGCACGCCCCACATCATGACCGGCCGATTCGGGGCAATGCACGACCGTTGCCCGTGTGCATATTCTGGATTGCTGAAAGCTGTTGTCGCTGCAGCCGTTCAGCACCACGATGATCTCCGCCGGCTCCAGAAGCTCCACCTGCTCCAGGAGACCGGGCAAGGTACGCGCCTCATCTCTTGCCGAGATGATGACGGACAGCAAGCCGCGCAATTTCGGAAGCATCCGCTGCGGTTTCACGGCAGCGGATGCTTCTGCCGCCGTGCGCCGGACAGCAGAGCCGCGGGCTGCGGATAATCCCGCTCCCGTAAGCCGTTCAGAGGAGCTGCCAGCCGCTATTGAATCTGCTCCTCTTTTATTAGATGCAGACTTCCTGATGCCCGGAATACCTGCTCCGCTCCGGCGGGGAGACGTGCCGGCGGAAAACGTTCTTCTCCGTTTCGAACGTAATACGGCCTTATAGCCAATAGCCATTACCTCACCATCTCCCTTCGCCGGGTGCCGTCGCTGAATCCCGCCCTCTCCCCCTTGAGCTCGAGCAGCATAGACACAGCATCGAGGTGATCCCTGAGAATAATCTCCTGCAAGGGGTCCCTTCCGCCGCGCTTGCGGCGGACAGCATTCAGTTTGCCAACAGGCACTTTATGCACTTCCCTTACACTCAAGCCTTCTAGCAATGCGCGGGCATAAGCCAGCGGCGGCCTTGACAATAGACCGCTCCCCAGCACATTAAGCGCCTTGCGGCTGAGCGCATGGGGAACCGCCGTCAGTGAATACCCCTTCAGGTCGGAACGTCCGAGCATAATGTTCAGTGCATACTTGGAGAGCACCACAGGATGCGGAACCCTGCTGCGGACCGGCCCGGAATAATCATTAAGCGCTACATCCGTCCCGCCGCGGATTGCACTTACGAATGGACGCAGCTGCGCGGCGGGAATGACAAGATCCCCATCTGTAAACAGCAGGACCTCCCCTTTGGCCGCATCCGCTCCGACACTTCGGCCAACATCGTGTCCAAGCGGCTGCTCGAAAGAGATGACATGGGCACCCATAGATTTCGCTATTTCCGCCGTTTTATCGGCAGAGCCATTAACAATCACAATAACCTCACAGCGCGGATGAACACCCCTGGCTCCGGCAATCACACCGGCAATCGTCCTGGCCTCATTCATAGCCGGAATAATAACCGACACGTAAGGCTCGGGATGATTCTGTGCAGGACGTACAGCTACGGGCCGCACTGGCCGGGAGTTCCGCCGCGCTGGTCGAGCTGCCCGCCGCCCCGTGCGGCGGGCAGATGTTCGTTTATGCTTCAAGCTCATCCACCTTCCTTGCAGGGCATACTGCCGGGCTTAGGGTTACATCACAGTCTATGTAATCCGCTTCTCCGGGTAACGGCGGGTGTCTCCCTTCACACACAAATTTGGACAGATGTCATCCATCCCGCATTCAACCGACTTTTTCGGGCGATAAACACAAGTAGAAACGGCTTCGCCGTCCTTAAAAGGACGGTATCCGTTTCAGCGAGAAATAGAAGGATAATTTATAGCGTGAAGCATATAAATTCTTATATTTGAACAAGAGCGCAGCCGGCGGCTGCGCTCTTATCCGCTTTTTCAGCGGCTCTGTATTTAATCGAATACCCGGTTTTCTGGCGGCTTTGCCGGAGGCGAGCCGAGTGCAATCCAGGATAACACTCCATAGAAATGCTGGGTTTCACGCAGGCGGTTCACCAGGATTACAGCCTCTCCGCCGGCCCTCGTTTTAAGCGAGGCGTGAAAGAACGGCTGGTTCGTCATGGCCACAAGCACATAGCCGGTATGGCCAAAGCTTTCGTCAAAGGAGACAGTGACCTCCACACTCTCTGCGTCACCATTGAACATGAACGCCGTCATTCCGAACTGCTGGAGTACCTCCCGGTTTCCGGCGCTCTGCACCGGACTGAAGGAGAGATGCTCCGCCCCCACCGCGCCGCGGGCCAGATGGTCACCGGATACCGCGCCGGGAGCAATATGGTAGCCCTGCACACTTTCTTCCTCCAGATGGCGGGATTGAACGGCGAAGGAAGCAATTTTGGTTGCATCCACCGCTTCATCCTGGAGTCCGTCAGTTCCAACCGCACTCTCTGCGAGCTGCTCGGCACCAACACTGCCGGAAGCCAGTTTCGCTCCGGTAATGCTGCCGTCAGGGAGCAGTTCAGCGCTGCGGACCTCTGGGGCCAGATGTTCAAGCTTGATGGTCTCGGGAAGCAGGTGACGCTCCTCCAATACTCCGTCTGCGAGATGTTCGCCGTACACGCTCTCCTGCTGGAGATGCTGTGAACCTACCGCTCCAGCCGCCAGCTTCGCGGAGCTGACGCTGCCGTCAGACAGCAGCTCTGCGCTGCGGACCTCTGGGGCGAGATGCTCGAGCTTGATGATCTCGGGAAGCAGGTGGCGTTCCTCCACTACTCCGTCTGCAAGATGTTCACCATACACACTCTCCTGCTGAAGATGCTGTGAACCTACCGTTCCGGCTGCCAGCTTCGCAGAGCTGACGCTGCCGTCCGGCAGCAGATCGGAGGTCAGGGTCTCCTTCGCCAGATGCTTCAGCGTAATGCTTCCAGACTGGATGTGCCGGCCGTCTACGGCTTCGACCGCAAGATGTCCGCCGTATACACTGCCCGGAGCCAGCTGGAAGGAGCCGACGGAGCCTTGCGCCAGCTTCTTCCCGCCGATGCTGCCGTCAGGGAGCAGGTCTGCGCTGCGGGCCTCTGCGGACAGATGCTCCAGCTTGATAATCCCGGGATTCAGGTGGCGTTCCTCCACCACTCCATCCGCGAGATGTCCTCCGTTCACACTCTCCTGCTGCAGATGCTGTGAACCTACTGCTCCGGCTGCCAGCTTCGCGGAGCCGATGCTGCCGTCAGGGAGCAGGTCTGCGCTGCAGACCTCTGCGGACAGATGCTCCAGCTTGATAATCCCGGGATTCAAGTGGCGTTCCTCCACCACTCCGTCCGCGAGATGTTCTCCGTTCACACTCTCCTGCTGAAGATGCTGTGAACCTACCGTTCCTGCTGCCAGCTTCGCGGAGCCGATGCTGCCGTCAGGGAGCAGGTCTGCGCTGCGGACCTCTGCAGACAGATGCTCCAGCTTGATAATCCCGGGATTCAGGTGACGTTCCTCCACCACTCCATCCGCGAGATGTCCTCCGTTCACACTCTCCTGCTGGAGATGCGGCGAACCTACTGCTCCGGCAGCCAGCTTCGCGGAGCCGATGCTGCCGTCAGGGAGCAGGTCTGCGCTGCGGACCTCTGCGGACAGATGCGCGAGCTTGATAATCTCGGGATTCAAGTGGCGTTCCTCCACCACTCCGTCCGCGAGATGTCCTCCGTTCACACTCTCCTGCTGGAGATGCGGCGTGCCTATCGCTCCGGCTGCGAGCTTCGCGGAGCCGATGCTGCCGTCAGGGAGCAGGTCTGCGCTGCGGACTTCTGCGGCCAGATGCTCCAGCTTGATAATCTCGGGATTCAAGTGGCGTTCCTCCACCACTCCGTCCGCGAGATGTCCTCCGTTCACACTCTCCTGCTGAAGATGCTGTGAACCTACCGTTCCTGCTGCCAGCTTCGCAGAGCCGATGCTGCCGTCAGGGAGCAGGTCTGCGCTACGGACTTCTGCAGACAGATGCTCCAGCTTGATAATCTCGGGATTCAAGTGGCGTTCCTCCACCACTCCGTCCGCGAGATGTTCTCCGTTCACACTCTCCTGCTGGAGATGCGGCGAACCTACCGTTCCTGCTGCCAGCTTCGCAGAGCCGATGCTACCGTCAGGGAGCAGATCGGAGGTCAAGGACTCCTCCGCCAGATGCTTCAGTTTGATGCTGCCGGGGCGGATGTGCCGGCCGTCCACGGCTTCGACCGCAAGATGTCCGCCGTATACACTGCCCGGAGCCAGCTGGAAGGAGCCGATGGAGCCTTGCGCCAGCTTTTTCCCGCCAACGCTGCCGTCCGGCAGCAGATCTGCGCTGCGGACCTCTGCGGACAGATGATCAAGCTTGATGATCCCGGAATTCAAGTGGCGGTCCTCCACTATTCCGTTCGCGAGATGTTCTCCGTGCACGCTCTCCTGCTGGAGCTGCTGCGAACCTACCGCTCCTGCCGCCAGCTTCGCGGAGCCGATGCTGCCATCCTGCAGCAGATCGGAGGTCAGGGTGTCCTCCGCAAGATGCTTCAGCTTGATGCTGCCAGAGCGGATATGGCAGCTGTCCACGGCTTCCATGGCAAGATGCCCGCCATATACGCTGTCTGAAGCCAGCTGGAAGGAACCGATGGAGCCTTGTGCCAGCTTTTTCCCGCTGATGCTGCCGTCCGGCAGCAGATCTGCACTGCGGACCTCTGCGGCCAGATGCTCAAGCTTGATGATCTCGGGATTCAGGTGGCGCTGCTCCACCACTCCGTCCACGAGATGTTCTCCGTGCACGCTCTCCTGCTGGAGCTGCTGCGAACCTACCGCTCCTGCCGCCAGCTTTTCTCCACCGATGCTGCCGTCCGGCAGCAGCTCTGCACTGCGGACCTCTGCGGCCAGATGCTCAAGCTTGATGATCTCGGGATTCAAGTGGCGTTCCTCCACGACTCTGTCCGCGAGATGTCTGCCATGAACACTCTCCTGCTGGAGATGCTGCGAACCCACCGCGCCCTTTGCCAGCTTCGCGGAGCTGACGCTGCCGCTCGGCAGCAGGTCGGAGGTCAGAGTCTCCTCCGCCAGATGCTTCAGCTTAATGCTGGCGGGGCGGATGTGCCGGCTGTCCACGGCATCAATCGCAAAATGTTCTCCATGCACGCTGCCCGGAGCCAGCTGGAAGGAACCGATGGAGTCTTCCGCCAGCTTCTCCCCGCCAATGCTGCCGTCCGGCAGCAGCTCTGCGCTGCGGACCTCTGCGGCCAGATGCTCCAGCTTGATGATCTCGGGGTTCAAGTGGCGCTGTTCCACTATTCCGTCGGCAAGATGTTCTCCATATACGCTATCCGGAGCCAGCTGGAAGGAGCCGATCGAGCCTTCCGCCAGCTTTTCTCCGCCGATGCTGCCATCAGGAAGCAGCTCTGCGCTGCGGACCTCTGCGGCCAGATGCTCCAGCTTGATGATCCCGGGATTCAAATGGCGCTCTTCCACCACTCCGTCCGCAAGATGTTCTCCGAATACACTCTCCTGCTGGAGATGCTTCGAACCTACCGCTCCGCCTTCCAGCTTCGCGGAACTGATGCTGCCGTCCGGCAGCAGCTCGGAGGTCAGGGTCTCCTCTGCAAGATGCTTCAGCTTGATGCTGTGAGAGCGGATGTGGCGGCTGTCCACGGCTTCGACCGCAAGATGTCCGCTATATACGCTGCTCGAAGCCAACTGGAAGGAGCCGATCGAGCCTTCCGCCAGCTTTTTCCCGCCGATGCTGCCGTCAGGGAGCAGTTCTGCGCTGCGGACCTCTGCCGTCAGATGCTCCAGCTTGATGATCCCGGGATTCAAGTGGCGCTCCTCCACCGCTCCGTCCGCGAGATGTTCTCCGTTTACACTTTCCGCCTGGAGATTCTCCGAACCTACCGCTCCGTCCGCCAGCTTCGCGGTGCTGACGCTGCCGTCCGGCAGCAGATCAGCGGTAAGGGTCTCCTCCGCCAGATGCTTCAGCTTGATGCTGTGAGGGCGGATGTGGCGGCTGTCCACGGCTTCGACAGCAAGATGTCCGCCATATACACTGCTCGGAGCCAATTGGAACGAACCGATCGAGCCTTCCGCCAGCTTTTCCCCGCCGATGCTGCCGTCAGGGAGCAGCTCTGCGCTGCGGACCTCTCCGGCCAGGTGATCCAGGGTGATTTCTCCCTGCTTGATATGACGGCCTTCCAGTGAATCCTCCGCCACATGACTGGTGCCAATACTGCCTGGAGACAGATGGAGGGAAGATACGGCACCTTCGGCCAGCTTGGAGCTGCTAATGCTGCCATCCTGGATTTGAATCGATGAGATAGAGCTAGGAATAATGTGCCCGTTGCCAATAGACATCGGACGAATATGTGCGCCGCCGACACTTCCCGGGGCAAGATGTCTGCCTTGGACAGCCGTGTCGCTGATCGACGCGGGGCTAACCGACCCTGGTGTCAAATGCTCCGCCGCCACCGATAAGGCTGCCAGCTTGGCGGAAGTAACACTGCCATCAGCCAGCTTGGTGGAAGTGACCGCCAGATCACTGAGCTTATCCGTTGAGACACTCTCCGGCGATAGCTTCAATGAAGTAACCGCATGATCGGCCAGATGATGCGGCTGCACGGCACCTGCGGCGAGATGTACTTCCTTCACCGCGCCGGAGGCAAGCTTGTCGCCCGAGACCGAGCCGGACTGCAGAGCCGAATTCGTCACGCTGTTCTCACCAAGATGTCTGCGTTCTATGGCGCCCGGCGCCAGATGTTCAGAATCCACTACGGCATTCTGCAGTACACGGGCGCTGACACTGGCATCGGCCAGATTTTTTTCCTCCACCGTACAGAAGGCGATATGTTCACCACTCACGGCTTCACGGGCAATTGCGTTTCCGGTGACCGCACCTGCAGCCAGCTTGCCGGCATGAATGCCCCCGTCCGCCAGCTTGGCGGCGGTAATGCTCTTCGCGCGCAGATGCTCTCCAGCCACAGCTTCGCTTGCCAGCTGTTCTCCGGTAACTGCACCGGATGCGAGATGAGCCGTCAGCACCGACTGGCTTTGCAGCTGCTCCGATCCGACCGATTCCTTGGCTAAGTGGGACTGATCTATAGCTTCACGCTGCAGATGGAGCGAGGTCACAGCCTGCATGGCAAGCTGCGGTCCGCGTACTGCGGATTTGGCGATATGCCGTGTAGTGACCGCTTCATCCGCCAGTTTATTCGGCAGGATGCTCTGATCGGCGATTTTGGAGGAGGTGACCGCCTGCTCCACGAGCTGTACCGTCCCTACCGCACCTTCCGCCAGCTTCACAAAAGAAATGCTGCGGTCCGCCAAATGGCGGGCAGTGATTTCTCCGTCGCCGATATGGGTGCCATTTACGCTTTCCGGACTTAGATGCTGGCTGCGTACAGCCTTCTCCCCCAGCTGCCGCGTGCCTACTGCGGCATCCGCAAGATGTCCGCTGTCAATGCTGCCGGACTGGAGCTGCTCCTTGCCGATAAGACGGCCGGCAAGCTGCTCAGGCCCGATGGCTCCCGGCGCCAGATGTTTCGCCGTGATGACGCCTTCGCTCAGATGGCGGCCCTCAATCACGGCATCGCCCAGTTTGGCTCCGCTGATTTCGCCGTCGGCGATTTTATCGCCGGACACCGCCTCGTCAGCCAGTTTGGAACGGTCGATACTTCCGTTCGCCAAATGTCGGCTGACAATGGTGCTGCTTAGAATTTTTTCGCCGGTTATGGTTCCATCTTCCAGCAAGTCGGCAGTAATCAGCAGCTCGCTCAAATGACGGCTGGCAATGGACCGGTCGGCAATTTGTTCTCCCCCGATGATCCGGTCAGCCAGCTTCTCCGGGCCGATGCTTCCGTTCTTCAGCTTCTCGCCGCTGATCGAATGATCCAGCAGCTTGCCGCCGTTCACACTTCCTTCCGCCAGATGTTCGCCAGTTATCGATTCGGGGGCAATCTTCGAGGACGTTATCGCCTTGTCCGCGATATTGATGCTCTGCACCGCATAATCCTGCAGCCAGGGAGTACCGATAATCCCGAATTTCAGCTTAGAGCCGTCAATGGTGCGCGGAGCAATCTTCTGGCCGGTAACGGCCGCATCGCACAGATCATCGGTATATACGGGCTGCAGGCGCTCTTTTTCCAGAACAGGCAGAACGGGCTCGGGCGCGTGGACAACCACCTCCTCAATCTGGAGTGTTTCTTCTGCTGCCGGCACCTCCAGCAATTCTTTATCCGGGGCGGCAGGTACGGCAGGTACTGCAGGTACGGCAGGTTGTGCCGGCTCTGCAACAACTTCTACCGTGCCCACACCACTAACCTGCAGGGCCCGGTCTGGCGGATCCACCGTCTCGCTGACGGGTGCTTCAAATCCCCCTAGCACCCTTGGACTGCTTCCCAGCATACTCAGTTCTTTTTTATTGGGATTATCCACGTAGTAGAGTCGCTTCTTGGAACTGTGTTGTTGATTCCTTCTGGAGCTCTTCACAAGCAGTCTCCTCCTTCCATCTGTTGTTTCTTCTAGGCATCATATGCAGTCCAGTGGGCGGATGACACCATTTGCAGCAAGGCTGCCTATAATCAATCTGCAAGTAAAGCGGCTTCGTCTATCTTTTGAAAAAGGGCTTCTGCCGCCGCGCATTCGTCCACCCTGAAGGCCACGTACAAACATACAATGAGAACATAAGGGCTACAGCCGTAACTACAGAAGATAACGGGAGGAACGAACATGGGGCAAAAGCTCGTGGGAATACTGCTAAATGCCGCTATGCACCGGGGCGTTCCCCGGTTAAAAACGGGACAGGAGTCGCTGGAGAGCTATGAGGAGGCGGCTGCCGCATACGGACTGACCCCCTGCTTTTTGAAGCTGTCCGACATTGATACGGAATCCGGATACAGCATCGCTTATATCAAGGGGGTCCAGGGATATCGCAGAGCCGTAATCCCCACACCGGGTGTAATCCATAACCGGGCAATTTACAGCCAGGACAGCAGCGGAATCGAGCGGCTGCTCCGGCAGGGCCTTTTGATATACAACACATGCAACCGTTACGGGAAAGAACAGATTCACGGGCTGCTGGAACAAAACGAAGGCCTGCAGAGCTATCTGCCGGTTACAACAGCAGGGCTCCCGGGTCTGAAGGAGATGATGGACCTGTACCCCGACCTCATCCTCAAACCGTGCCGCGGCAGTATTGGCAAAGGGGTGATGCGTCTTACTCACTACAGCGGACGGAGCTGGACCTGGAGTTATCTGCCTTCACGTTCTAGCCGATGGGTAAGCACCTTCGTGGATCAGGATGCTTTGCCAAGGATGCTTCGGGCGCGTCTCGCCGCTGAATCCTATCTGGTACAGGAACGTATCCCGCTGGCTGAAATCGGCGGACGCCCCTTCGATCTCCGGGTCACGGTGCAACGCGGCTGGGGAGGAACTTGGCAGGTGACCGGCATGTTTGCGAAGCTGGCCGCTCCTGGCGGGTTTGTATCCAATATCGCACGGGGAGGCGAAGCGCTCAGCGCCTCATATGTGCTGGATCAGGCCTTCCCGGGGGAAGCAGCAGCATACCTTCGAATGACAGTGCAGACTCTCAGCCTCGCCATCGCACGCGAGCTGGAGCACAGTCTTCCCGGGCTTGCCGACATCGGGCTGGATATCGGCATCACCCGGAACAGACGGATTTACTTCATTGAATGCAATGGCCGTGACCAGCGTTATGGCTTCCTCAAGGCAGGACTCAGAGGAACCTGGAAAGAAAGCTACCGCAGGCCAATGGCTTACGCCCGGTTCCTGCTCGAAGACGCCTCCCGGTATAACTCTTATTGATTTGTCTCCTATTCTATGTCAATATAATTCAGAGCGGATAAGGCCCCGGGTATGGGGCCTTGTTGCTGCATGATGGAAGGGAGATGTTCATGGTTAAACAATTGCTGCGGCTGATGACGGAACTGTCCTCGCACAGATGGCTTTCCCGGTTGATGGGGGCTTTTTCCCATAGCAGACTCAGCCGTTTTTTGATCCCGGTATTTATTAAGTCCTATCATATTCCCGCTGCTGAAGCGGAGAAGCAGTCCCGACAATATCGTACGCTTAACGAGTTTTTCAGCCGGCGGTTGAAACCGGGGATGCGCCCTGTCGCAAGCGGGGACAATGCCGTAGCCAGTCCGGTGGATGCGATGATTACCGCCATGGGTGAGATTCATTCCGGAACAATTATGAATGTAAAAGGACAGGATTATGAGCTGGAAGAACTGCTTAACCACTCTCCGCACCTGGAGCTGTACAAGAAAGGCTTTTTCTTCGTGCTCTATCTGAGCCCTACGGATTATCACCGGATTCACGCGCCTCTCACCGGGCGTAAAGTCGAGAGTGATCATATCCGCGGCCGGGCTTATCCTGTCAATGAATTCGGCATGAGACATATGAAGGGTGTGCTGAGCCGCAACGAACGTCTTATTACTTATATCGCGGGAGCGAATGGGGAAGCAGCGGTTGTAAAGGTAGGCGCAATGAATGTCAGCAGCATCCGCTACACCGATGAACAGGCCATGGAATGGCAAATCGGCGATGATCTGGCTTATTTTGAATTCGGCTCAACCGTAGTACTGCTGCTGGAGAGCGGCACCTTTACCCCAAGGGCCGGGCTGACAAGCGAGACCAAGGTCAAGATGGGGGAACTGCTGGGAACCTTGCAGCGTCATCTTTAACATTTCAGCCTAACCTAACAACGAACATATAAGGGTACTCCGCAAGCCTTGAACAGGGCCGGAGTATCCTTTTTCATAGAGCTGATATTTATTGCAAATTTTAATCATTTGGTTGATGTTTCCTCTTGAATCTCAACATGATCCCTCCGATATACATGTAGGACCATACATACATCAGGGGGAACTTTTACATGAACAAATCGAAAGACCGGCTTGGCAAATTCACTAACTTATCTTTAAGGATCAAGCTTCCCGGGCTGATTACCCTGCTCGTAATCGCCAGTGTGCTGGCTATATCCGTTTCAGTGTACAGCTTGGGCTCGGAACTGCTGCTCAAAAAAAGCAAAGACGAGATTACCGCCAACGCCGACCGGATCGGAGAAGGCTTATGGACTGCCGTGCAGCTGCAGAAGGAGGCTTCCTATCTGATTTCATCGCAGGAACTGTTCCGCGCGCTGTTGAATCTGCGGGAGGAGGGAACGTTGTCCGAAACTGAGTTCTTTTCCGGGAAGAACCCTTATTACAGTGCCTCCAATGAGAAGCTTGCCACAATCCTGAAGAATACAAGGGGCAGCCAATCCATGGTCGTCCTTGATGCCAAAGGAATCATTGTTGCCGGAAGCAATAAAGAGACCGTCGGCGAATCACGCTCAGACAGGGAATATTTCCAGAAATCCATAAAAGGCGAAGCTTTTATCAGCGATGCCACAGTATCCCAAAGCACAGGGCAGTTGATTATAGCTTTTTCTCGGCCGATTAAAGATTTAAGCGGCAAGGTGATCGGCGTGTATTCATCCAACATGAGCTCCGAGTTTTTTATAGATAAATTAGGAAAAATCCAAATTAACGGCCAGGGCCAGATTGAAATTCTGAGCCGGAGCGGAATCGTGCTGTACAATTCGAAGGATGAGAAAAGAATCGGATTAAAACCCGAAGGTACCGAAGCTCTGCTTAACCTGCAGGCGAAAGACGATATCCTCACAGGAGAAAGTGATCTCGGAACAGAATATCTCCGGTACAACAAGATTCCAGATGCCGACTGGATAGTATCGGTCATTGATTCTTACGAGGATATCAAAATGCCGATTATGTCCATGCTTAAGCAGATTGTTGCCATTTCCATACTGGCCGTGCTGCTTGTCACTGCGATAGGTCTGATAGTATCCAGATCGATCACACGGCCGATTGTGCAGCTGAGCAAATTGTTCAGACAACTGGCCTCAGGCGACCTGCAGGTTACTGCCACGGGAAAATATAATAGTGAATTCAAGGAGCTTGCCGACAGCTTTAATACGATGGCTCAGCAGAACAAATTGCTGATTACGAATATGAACACCTCCATTTCCGTGCTTAATTCAAGCACCAAGGATCTGGACGAGTCCTCCAAGCAGACAGCCAAATCGATCGGCGAGACAACGGTAACCACTGCAGAAATTGCCACAGCCATAGAGTCGCAGGCGCATGATACCGAGACGATTGTGGATAAATTCCTCAGCTTCGGCGAGAAATTCGTCTCCATGAATGCAAAAGCCCAATCCGTCAAAGAGCGGGCCGATGAAATTATTGAAGTCTTCCACAGCAGCAATCAGGTTGTAGAAGAGCTGTCCAATATCAGCGAGCAAAACGATGAGGAAGTGCAGAAAATCTCTGCGATTACCCTGAAGCTGCAGGAAAGCTCGAGCAGTATCGGCCAGATCACGGGAGCGATCAGCAATATCGCCAAGCAGACAAATCTGCTTGCACTGAACGCCTCTATCGAAGCGGCAAGGGCCGGGGAATATGGACGGGGATTTGCCGTAGTTGCCACTGAAATCCGCAAGCTGGCTGAACAGAGCTCCATCCAGTCCAGTGAAATCAACGGGATCATCGGGCAGAATCTGGCTTTCGTACAGGAAAATCATCAGAGCGTGCAGCAGATTAAGGATATTTCCACGCAGCAGGACGAATATGTAGGCAGAACCCGGCAGGCCTTCCATGCCATTCACCAGAATATTACGGACATCACCGAACAGATTAAGAGCATGGCTGATGACATTGCCCTTATGCAGCACGACAAGGACGAAATGCTGGAATCCACGCAGAATCTGTCTGCATCGGGTGAGCAGGTTTCGGCTTCGGTTGAAGAGGTCACAGCAACAATGCATGAGCAATCTTCCATGGTTCACCGTTTAGCCGATATGGTCGAAACAATTGACGGGTTAACCAAAAGCCTGGCGGAGGCTGCCTCCAAATTCAAATTGGAATAGCAGTACATCTTCACCGGAAAGCAGCAAAAGCAGCAGGTCTCTGTTACAGAGACCTGCTGCTTTTGGGTTTCATGAATGATTTCGTTTAGACAACGCCCGAATATCGCTACTCCGTTACCTTGCTCTGGTTAGCCACCTCACGGGCTTTGGCCTGCACCTCTTCGGGCACGCCGAGATAGAAGCGGCTGATCGGCTTCACATCGTCATCCAGCTTATAGACCAGCGGAACACCGGTCGGAACATTAAGGTCGAGCAGCGCTGTCTCGTCAATGTCCTCCATAAATTTGATCAGCGCCCGCAGGGTGTTGCCATGTGCCGAGATCAGCACCCGCTCTTTCTTGCGGATCAGCGGCACAATCCGCTTGCCCCAGAAATCGCCGACGCGGTGAACGGTATCCTCCAGGCTCTCGCCGCGCGGGATATCCCCGGAGCGCACCTCCTTGTAGCGGATATCGTTTCTGGCATAACGCGGGTCATCCGGCTCCAGCAGCGGCGGACGGACCGACAGGCTGCGCCGCCAGATATGAAGCTGCTCTTCACCATATTTCACCGCAGTCTCACTCTTGCTCAGCCCCTGCAGCGCACCATAATGGCGCTCATTCAGCTTCCAGGATTTCTGTACGGGAATCCACAGCAGATCCATTTCTTCCAGCACATAATTAAGTGTCTTGATCGAACGTTTCAGCACAGAAGCGAAGGCCAGATCGAACGTGTAGCCTGCTTCTTTCAACAGCTTCCCGGCCGCTTTGGCCTCTTCTATTCCCTTTTCCGTCAGATCGGGATCGCTCCAGCCTGTGAATAAGTTCTGACGGTTGTACTCGCTTTCCCCATGCCGTATCAATACGATTTCATACATGTTCTTTCTCCTTCCTTCAGCCATTGGTTTGGTCATTTTTTCTACTGCTCAGTATATGAATTCAGCTGCTCACCGATGTTTTCTCAGGGTTGGGCTGAACAATTGTACGCTCATACAAAAACCTCTTTATCCTTATGCCCCTGCATAGATAGAAGAATACACCCCAGTACCGCAAGACAGTCCCCTGTATCTTCTATTCAGAAAGAATCCGCTGTACCCTTTTCTTCTACATGCCAGTCTATGAACCATGAACCATGAACCATTCAAAAAACCGGACGCCGCAAGGCCCCGGTTCTCCGCTTGTATTTGATACTGCCCTTGTTGTCAGAACCAACAGTCTGTAGCTGCCATGTTATTCTGCTTCAAGCGTCTCCAGCGGTTTCGAAAAACCCCGGCGCCTCCACCTTTACATTCACTATTGCATATTCTGCGTCCTCTAAACATCAGTTATGTTCTCCCTTCCAAGCTGCTATGTAAATCCTCGCATACAAAGTTGCAACGTATTTACCCTTGCAGCAAAAAGCTGAAACAAAAGGAAGAATCAGCGGATTTCAGACGGACTTTTCCCCGTATGCTGCTTGAACTGGCGGCTGAAAAAGAAAATATCGCGATAGCCCAGTGCATCGGCCACCTCGGTGACATTCATCCCGGCATATAGCAGCAGGTGCTGGGCCCGCTCAATCCGGGCACGGATGACATAGGACTGGACCGAGGAACCTGTAATCTCTTTGAATTTGATCGAAAAATACCGTGGCGACAGCCCCGCCCGGGCTGCCAGATCCTCTACCCGGTGCGCCGCTCCGGGATGCTGGCTGACGTAGTTGGCCACCTCGTGGATGACCTCAGCCAGCTGATTGCTGACATGCCGCTCTACCGGCATCACCCGGTCCTCGCGCAGCAGATGAATCATCAGCTGCTTCAAGATCAGCCGCCCCTCCTCTTCTGCAGCGTAGGTCTTCACCAGGAACAGGCGGACATAACGGGCGAGCAGATGCTCGAATTCCACTGTTTCGGTCAATTCACGGTAAGGCTGGGGAATATCCGTGACCTCTTCGGTTACGTCAAAATGAATGTATGTAAGCACTAGCGGCTTTTGCGGATTATGGGTCGCATACGTAAAGTCGCCCGGACGGAACAGGAAGCAGCTTCCCTTTCCTACCTTGAAAGGCACTCCGCTGCGCACAACCGTACCTTCTCCGCTCCAGACATAGAACAGATCATAATTTTGCAGCGGCTTCTCTCTTTTTTGCCACTTCCAGCCCGGTTCGCAGACAATTTTCGCCAGGGCAGGCAGGATCACAAAAGAGGACGGCGATGCATGCAGCATAATATTTCCTCCTAAATTTTTGGTGAGCGTTACCTCACTGAATTAGCTTCGACAAAAAATCACTTCGAAAGCATATGCTTAAGTTTTGTAAGCATACATTTTCCTTACTCTTATAATACCTTGTCACGTGTATTTTTGCACATCCTTCCAGGCCAGAAGCAGGCGGTCCACCCCTTCTTCCAGTGCCTCAGCATCGAGATGGGAAAAAGAAAAGCAAGCCGCCGGACTACCCGGGCCTATCCGGTACAGTGCTGCGTCGCGGAAGTCTGTGCCTCGCTGCAAAGCCGCTTCCCGGAAGGCGGAATATTCCTGTTCCGGGCGCAGCCATCGGGCATAAATATGCAGGCCGGAATCGCCGGGCAACGGCTGAAAGAGCATTCCGAGCCGCTCATTCAGAAGCGTACGGAAAATGCGGGCACGCTCCCCGTATATGCGCGTCATCCGCCGCAGATGGCGGCTGTATCCGCCAGTGCTCATGAACCGGGCCAACGCCCGCTGCTCAAGCTGCGCGCCTGGAAGCGGCTCATAAAGCGCCTTGGCCGCTGTCACAGGACCCACCAGCGAAGGCGGCAGCACGGCGAACCCGAGTCGCAGCCCGGAGAACATGCTGTTGGAGAAGGAGCCGATATACACCACCCGGTCCTCCCGGTCGAGCGCTTTCAGCGGTTCAATCGGCCGGCCGCCCCAGCGGAACTCGCTGTCATAATCATCCTCGACAATGACTGCCTCCTGCCGCCGGGCCCATTCCAGTAAGCTGCGCCGCCGGTCGAGCGGCAGTACCGCTCCCGTGGGGAATTGGCGGCTTGGCGTCACAAACAGCAGCCGTGCTGCCCAATCCTCGGGCACAAGCCCGCTCTCGTCAACCCGTCCCGGCAGCAGCTTGCCGCCGCCAATCTCCACTGCCCGGCGGATGCCATGAAATCCGGGATCTTCCACAACGGCAGGTTCGCCCGGTTCCAGCAGCAGCTGCACCAGAAGGACAATGCCCTGCATCGAGCCGCTGAACAGCACGATCTGCTCCGCGTCGGCTCTGATTCCCCGGGTAATCCGCAAATGGGCAGCTATTGCCCGCCGCAGGCTCTCCTCCCCTTGCGGCGGACAATAGCCCTCCAGCATCCCGCCTCCCTTGCCTCCGGCATAATTCAGTGCGCTCCGCCACTCGCCGTAAGGAAAATGTTCAATCCGCATGCCACTGCTGCGAAAGCTGATGGCATCTTCACCAGTCTGCCCGTAGATGGAAACCTGGCGCTCCATCAGGCGCTCTCCCCAAGAGGAAAGCGGGATCGCTACAGGTTCAAGGAATTCCCGATCAGGTGTGCGAAATTCCTCACCTGCCGGATTGAGTCCAGCGCCGACCCTTGGCAAGTCAACCACCTGATGATCGGTTGAATCCTCCCTGTATACCGGCTCTCCCCCGGCAGCAGGAAAAAAGCTGTCATCTGAAACAAAGGTGCCCCGGCCCTTCTCAGTCTTGATGTAACCGTCAGCCAGCAGCATGTCATATACCTGTGATGCTGAACCGCGCGACACAAGATACAGCCCGGCAAGCTGTCTTGTTGACGGCAGCCTTGTCCCCCCGGGAAGTATCCCCTCCAGGATCGCTGCCCGGAACGCATGATATAACGCTAGATATTTATAACGGTGGATGGCCAGGTACTGGTCATATGGCAGTGTGAAATTCATCTCCCCACCCTTTCCTCAAAAGTGGACTATTAAAATAACTCTAAACCGGTCCTTTTTCATTGTCAATTTATCAACTATTCTAAGTAAACAATTACTCAAGGTGAGTACTTCGCCACTATGATGAAAAGGACGTGTATTATGCGCAGAAAAGAATTTAAGATAGAGCAGGAAGAAGAAGTGGCTCAATTTTTGCAAGGAATGAGCTTTGGTTTTCTCGGTACAAGCGATGAACAGGGACAGCCGCGGGTCACTCCGCTGAATTTCGTCTATATGGAGGGCTGCTTCTATTTCCACGGCAGTCATGCCGGAGGCAAAATGGAGAGCATCCGCCAGCAGGCGCGGGTCTGCTTTACCGTTGCCGACGAATACGCGCTAATCCCCTCTTATTTCAGTGATCCCCATCTCGCTTGCCCTGCCACGGCCTATTTTAAAAGCGTAACTGCTTATGGAGTGGCCGAACTTGTGGAGGCGTCCGCCGAGAAGGCTGCTGTATTGTCCCGGTTTATGAACAAGCTGCAGCCCGAGGGCGGCTTTGATCCTATTGATGCCGAAGATCCGAAATACCGCTCGCGGCTGAAGGGTGTTGCGGTCGTACGAATTGTTCCGGATGAGCTGACAGCCAAATTTAAGTTCGGCCAGAATCTGAAAGAAGAGGAACGGTCCGGCATCACCAGGGGTCTGGAGGAGAGAAACGGAGAACGCGATGCCGAAACGATAGAAATGATGAAAAAATACTGCCCCCACCATAGCTGACTTAAGTAGAGCACCGAAACGAATTACAGCTTGGCTAACGCCGCTGAAAATATTCTAAAAGTATTTATAAAATGGCTGCTTTCATCAGTGACGGCTGGGAATCACGGTGATATAATGTTAGGCAATGTTAACGTATATATCCCAGAAGAATACCGGAAGGATGAAACTGATGAATCCACTGGCTGGACAATTAAACGAAAGCATCAAGGCAGGCAATGAACATGTGTACGATATGCTCTCCGATCTTGGCAAGGCGATCTATTTTCCTAAAGAGGGCATCCTGAGCCAATCTGCAGAAGCAACAGCTCACGCCAAGAAATACAATGCAACCATCGGTATTGCTACCGAGAATGGCATGCCTATGCACCTTGGTGTCATTCAGGATAAGCTCTCCGCTTACAGTCCCAAAGACTTGTACGGCTATGCTCCTCCTGCAGGCAAACCAGAGCTGCGCACTGTATGGCGGGAAAAAATGCTCCGTGAAAATCCATCGCTCGAAGGCAAATCCTTCGGCAACCCTATCGTTACCAATGCCCTGACGCACGGGCTCAGCATAGTTGCCGATCTGTTCGCAGAACAAGGCGATGCCATCATCTATCCGGACAAGAACTGGGAGAATTACGAGCTGACCTTCGGCATCCGCCGGCTCAGCGAAATCGTCAACTATCCGCTTTTCACTGAAGATATGAAATTTAATAGTGAAGGACTGCTGGAAGCGCTGCTCGCCCAGAAGGGACGCGGCAAAGCCATTGTCCTGCTCAACTTCCCTAATAACCCTACAGGCTATACTCCCGGCCTAAAAGAAGGAGAAGCCATCGTTGCCGCGATTCTGCGCGCTGCCGAGGAAGGCATCAATGTCGTAGTCGTCAGCGATGACGCGTATTTCGGACTTTTCTTCGAGGATTCTCTCAAGGAATCGTTGTTCGGTCGTCTGGCCAATCTCCATCCGCGCGTGCTGGCCGTCAAGATTGACGGGGCCACCAAAGAGGAATTCGTCTGGGGCTTCCGCGTCGGCTTCATCACCTACGCTTCCGAGAATAAGGAGCTGCTTGCGGCACTGGAACAGAAAACGCTCGGCATTATCCGCGCCACTATTTCCAGCGGTGCACACCCGTCTCAGACGTTTGTGCTGGACGCACTGAAGGCCCCTCAGTTCGCTGAACAGAAGGAAGAAAAGTTCCAGATCATGAAAGGCCGTGCCAACAAAGTGAAGGCACTGCTCGACAGCGGGAAATACGGCGATGACGTATGGACGTATTATCCTTTCAACTCAGGCTACTTTATGTGCCTGAAGCTGCACACTGTATCAGCTGAAGACCTGCGGCTGCATCTGATCCACAATTATGGCCTGGGCACAATCGCCCTGGGCGAAACCGATCTGCGCATCGCCTTCTCCTGTATTGAAGAGGAGCAGCTTGAAGATTTGTTCGACCTGGTTTATGCGGGAATCCGCGATTTGGAAAAAGCCTGATCCCAAAACCATTGATCTCGAAATCAGCTCCGGGTACCCGGAGCTGATTTTTTTTTTGACTTTCCCTGCGACATTGGCCTATACACGTTAATCTATCCGCACATACAATACGATGTACTCAAGTACAGCAAACACATTCGAAAGGGGAATGAACATGAGCGAAGAAGTAAGAGGCGGATACGGACACCCTGGATTTACAAGCACAGGTGCAATTTTGGTTCTCTTTATCCTGCTGGTTATCATCAGCCGTTCACTCTTTATCTAACCGGGAATGACTCTCCCGGGAGGGAGCCTCGGGCTCTCTCCCGTTCCCGCGTGGTAGCATTCCCTGCTCTGCTAATCACAAGTGGAAACGGCTTTGCCGTCCTCAAAAGGACGGTATCCGTTTCAGCGAGAAATAGAAGGATAATTTATAGCGTGAAACATATAAATTCTTATCTTTGCACAAAGACGCCTTGACGGGAGCATCCGCTCTTATCAAGGCGTCTTTGTGCTTGGAGCGGAATACAGGCCTGCCGGCATTCCACTCCAGTCTCACCAAAAGTTAGAAATCCTCATCCGCCGCGGCTTCTTTGCGCTTCAAGTATTCCTTGAACACGTAGGCCAATAGCGCTCCGGCAAGGAAGGTGCCGAGAACAGGCAGCGGACGTTCACCCGCTGTGGCCAGAAATGGCAGGCCGGTCAGCAAGGCCAGCAGCAAAAGGGCGCGGAAGATGAACTGGTTCGTGCTTTCACCTTTGCTGCCCTCTGGCAGAGGATACACCGACAGCCAGAACGACTCGCTATGCAGCTTGCGCAAAGCCGACAGCTGAATGCCCATGATGAACAGGAAGAACAAGTAAATGCCGCTTCCCACATAGCTGCCGCGATTCCACCAGACCAGCAGCAACGCCAGAACAGCGATCCGCATCACAATGGCGAAGACATCGCCCCGGGCAAAGCTTTTGGTCAGCAGGAAGCGGTAAGCAGCGTTACTCCGCCATGCGATACCGCTCCCCCAGCGTGACAGGTAACGCCGGGCGTATACCCGCTGCTCACGTCCCGGCACATCCACGAACCAGCCGAGAATCATCAAGGCCCTCGACCCCTGGTTCTTCTCCATGGCAATCAGACGCTCCCAGGGAACGGAATGCCGTCCGGGAACAGAACATGCAGCCAAATATGCCGCCGCCAGGATCAATATGAAGATCAGGGCCCGGAGAGACGGCTGCCACAGCCATGCCGCAATCATTAATCCGCCTACTGCCCAGCGCAGCAGGTTGTAGGCCACTGCGGCCGGGCGGGATATCATTGCGGTTTCCCGCCATAGCCCGTAGCTGGACAGCAATTTCACCAGAATCAGAATGAGAACGGTAGCGAACAGACTCCTAGGCGATTCATCCGTACGTATGTACAAGGGCCAGACGGTGATCAGTACAAACAGCAGCCGCACAATTTTCCACACATTTCCGCTTACCCAGCTACGGGCAAAATATTCCTTCATCCGGTGTCCCTGCGGAAGCAGAAATATAGTATCCGGACTCTGCAGATACGTCCGGAAGCTGCTGTGCACCGCCGCAGGCAGCAGCAGGACCAGCATAACCCAGCGGATCGGAATACCTGACGGAGTGTCCCGAAGCAGCGAAGTATACCAGGCCGAGAAGACAATCAGCAGCAGAAGCAAGAGCATCGCTACACCGCTCTTAATGACATACCCCACATAAGGCAGCATGCTTCCCATGAACCGGCTGCGCCGCTGCCGGCGCAGCTCCTTTAAATCCATATCATTTCCCTCCCTGAACCAATTCGTAGAACAGCTGCTCCAAGTTCAAGCCCTGCAGCCCTGCAGCTGCGGTCATCTCTGCAAGCGTGCCTTGGGCAATAACCTTGCCGCGGTGCAGCACAATAAAGCGGTCGCAGTAGTTCTCGATTGTGGAAAGGATATGGGAGCTCAGCAGGATCGACGCCCCCGTTTTTTTCAAATCCAGCATGAAGTCGAGCAAAGAGCGGATGCCCAGCGGATCCAGGCCAAGAAAGGGCTCATCAATGACATACAGTGCCGGACGCGCCACGAAAGCACACATAATCATCACTTTCTGCTTCATACCTTTGGATAAATGGGAGGACAATGTATCCATCTTGTCCTCCATATTAAAGAGTGCGGCCAGCTGCTCGCTGCGGGATTCATAGTCGCTGCGCTCCACGCTGTAAGCTCTGGCAGTGAATTCGACATGCTCGCGGACCGTCATTTCCTCGTAGAGCAGAGGAGATTCCGGCACAAATGACAATGCGCTGTGATACCCCTCCGGGTCAGCACTGCGGGTTTTGCCCTTTACGGTAATTTCACCTTTATGGGGCGACATCAGGCCAAGGATATGTTTCATTGTCGTGCTTTTTCCGGCTCCGTTCAAACCGATCAGTCCAACCATTTCACCGGGCTGCACCTGAAGGCCGATATCATGAAGCACCGGCTTGTTCAGGCTATACCCACCACTTAAGCCCGTAATCTCGAGTACGGGGGCTGTATTCATTGACCGTCACCTCTCGGGGTTTTGTTCTTGAGCCATTTTGGGGCTCCCTTGTTCTTGCGGTTCTTCTCACGTTCCGCACTGCTGCCGCGCGGTTTACCCGCAGGAGCTGCACCGCCGCGCCCGCCTGCAGCCGGGCCCGTACCGTGGTGCCCTTCGCGCCGCACTTCTCCGCCTGCGGCAGTTCCCGCCTGGCCTTGCCGCGGCAAGGCCGGTTTGATGGCCGCATCGGCCTGCACAGCCGATGTCCTTACAGGCGGCTTGCCGCTGCGCGGTGCGGCGCCTTCCTTGCGCGGGGTGGCACTTTCCCCGCGCCCGCGTTCGCCGCCGCCCAGCGGGCTGCGGGCTTCATCAGCCGCCATAACCTTGCCGGCGACCATTTCCTTCTCCTCAAGCGTGATATTCAGCTCTCGGGCGAATTTGCGCATAATGAACGTCTGCTGCTCCGTTACAATGGAGACCGACAGTCCGCGGCGTCCCATACGTCCCGTACGCCCTGCCCGGTGCACATAATGCTCCGAGTCAAACGCCGGATCAAAGCTCACTACCAGCGTTAGATTCTCAATATCCAGGCCCCGGGCTGCCACATCGCTCGCCACCAGGACGCGGAACTTGCCGTCACGGAACCGGGTAAGTACGTTGCTGCGTGTCACCTTGTCTGCATCCCCATAGATCGCCGCTGCCGTAAGCCCAAGATGGTTCAGCTTTGCTTCCACCTCGGCAATGTCCTCGGTAGCATTCACGAACACTATCGCCCGCTGCGGGTTGTAATGGCGGATGACCCGGCGCAGCATATCAATCTTGTTCCGTTCCTCTGCCACCACATAGTGATGCTCAAGACTCTGTGCCGTCATCACTCCAGGATCAATGCCGACCTCAGCCGGGTTCTTCATCTCCCGTGCGGCCAGCGCCTGGGTCTCCGGTCCGATGGTCGCTGACAGCATGACCAATTGGCGCGTGCGCAGCGCGCTGCTGACGATCTTCGCCACTTCACCGGCTCCGCTGAGCTGGAACATCTGGTCCGCCTCATCGATGATGATCGTGCTGACCTCATGCATTTTCAGCTTGCGGAGGCCGATCAGCTCCCGCACGCGTCCAGGGGTGCCCACTACGAGCTGGGGATGCTCGCGCAGCTTGTCAATCTGGCGTTTGATCGCCGCTCCGCCGATCAGGCCCATCGCCTTGATCCCCCGGTGGGCCCCATAGCGCTCGGCCTCACGGAGGATTTGCATCGCCAGCTCCTGGGTTGGTGCCAGCACCACCTTTTGGACTACCCGGTGCTCCGGGTTAATCCCTTGAATCAGCGGCAGCAGGTACGCCAAGGTTTTGCCGGTACCTGTCTGGGAAGCGGCCAGCACATCTCTCCCCTCCAGCAGAAGCGGGATCGTCTGCTCCTGTACCGGAGATGGATCAGTAATGCCGAATTCCGACAATCGGGCAACAAGGTCTTCCTGGATGCCGATGGCCGCAAAAGAAGCTTTATTCATAAGTGTAATTCATCCTTTTCGCTTAAGTTAATATCTTCATTATATGCCAAAAAGGCCTCTCCACCAAATGGAAGGCCGTTTATGCAAGGATAAGCTGTCATTAGCGCAGGCTAGACCTGCAAAAATGACTGCCGCCCTGCAGAATGACGACAGACACCCGCTGATGAAACCTTTATTTTCTGTTCATAACGTTATAGGTCAGCTTATCCGCCAGCCGTGGAAACAAAGCATACAGCCGGATGCCGAAGCCCGCCAGACCGGGCAGATCTACTTCCTCTTTGCCTTTCTCCATCAGCTTGACGATCTTGGAGGACACATGCTGTGGAGTCATCATCATCCGGGCTACACTTTTCTCGTATTTGCCTGATGGATCAGCTGTTTTGAAAAAGTCGGTGGCAATCGGCCCCGGGTTCACCGCCGAAACGATAATCCCGCTCTTCCGGAGTTCCTGGCGAAGCGCATTCGTGAAACCGAGAACCGCATGTTTGGTTGCTGTATAAGCAACAGCACGGGCTGTACCAATCTTGCCGGCCATGGAGGCCACATTGACAATCTGCCCGCTTCCCCGCTGCAGCATATGCGGAACTACAGCCTTCGTACAACGTACAATGCCCATATAGTTTACATCCATCATATCATCGAATTCATGGGGTTCCATCTCGGTAAAACCGGCGAATTTGCCGTATCCGGCGTTGTTAAGCAGAATATCGATCCTGCCGTACACCGCCAGAATTTCGCCAAAGGTCCGCTCTACTTCCGCCTCATCTCTGACATCGCAGGTGTACAGTCCAAAAACGCCCGGAATACCGGCCGCCGTTTCTTTCAGTTTATCTTCCGAACGGGCCAGAAGAATAGGGACAGCCCCACGCTTGCTGAGCATTTGCGCTGTCAGCGCCCCGATCCCGCTTGAAGCCCCTGTTATGACAACAATCTTGTCTTTAAGTTGCATGAAAATCTTCAGCTCCCAATTGTCCGCCTAAGAGATCATCACTTGAATATCGAGTTCGCCGATGCCTTCCATCAAGAGCGGGATGCTCAGTGCTCTGCGCGGCAGTACGGACATGCTTTCACTCTTCATTAGCTTCGGCGGAGTAATATCCACAGTTACACCTTGGTTGGAAAGAATCGTACTGGCATTGCCGCTGATCATGTTGCCCAGTTCCGAAATCGCGCTCTGCCCCATCTCGTCCATCTCTGTAATCACGTAACCGCCCATCATGGCCGATACCATTTTCAGTGCAACCTGCTCTGCAATCCCAAAGATAATATTTCCGCTTAATTGGCCCGTCATCCCCACTTGAATCCATATATGATTATCGATCAGTTCAATTTCCTTAATGCCCAGATTACCGGTGGATGGCGAGACTTGTATAACCTGCTCAATTACAATGCGTGCAGACTCTAAAAACGGATTAATTACTTCTGCTTTCATTAAGATGTGTCCCCCCTCTACCAGTCTTTAGTCATATACCGAAAGTCCTATTCAATAATTTATAATTATACTTCATATATCGGCATTATTCATCAAAAATTAATGGGGGTGTCGAAGGAAATCACAAGTTAGTTTGCCTGGCAACATTGCTCTGCCGGAAGGAATCTCCTATAATTTAATCAAATGCCAACAACCGGTGTAAGATATAACTGCATATCCACATTCAATCCGGCTATGGACCGAAATGAATTCCTGCATTTATTGCGGAGACCCGGGCACCTATAAAAGTCTTATTGATCAGGCACCAACCAGCTATGCCGTCCCGGGAAAATCGTCCGTTGTTCCCATTACAGGGCGAAGCGGCAGCATTATTCGGTAGTCAAAAAGGGGGGCAAGTCCATGAACATCAGCCAGCTCGAAACGCTGATTACGATCTCCAAAACGATGAGCTTCCGCAAGGCAGGTGAGTTGCTTAACCTGACCCAGCCGGCAGTTTCGGCACAAATCAAAAGTCTGGAAGAAGAGTTCAAAACTCAGCTCGTTGACCGTAACCAGCCCGTTACCTTGACGGACAGAGGCAAAGTGTTCCTTACGCATGCAGAGCAGATCGTGAGTATTGTCGAAGAGCTTAAGCAGCGCCTTGCGGATCTTGATGAGAATCCCCAAGGGCATATTATTCTCGGAACGACCACCTCCATTGCCATTCAAATCCTGCCGCGTATCCTGTCCTATTTTCAAGACCAGTTTCCGCATATCAAAACTTCGATTTCCTCGATGTCTTCATCACAAATCTATCAGCATGTCGAAAACGGCCTGGTTGATGTCGGCATCGGTTATCTGATTGGACGGAGTCCTGCCATGACCACTTCTGTGCTGTATTATGATACTTTTGAACTGGTTGTTTCACCAAGGCATCCTTTAGCCCAGGTCAAATCGGCCGGGATTGAAGCCCTGGGTAAAACACCGCTCATCCTCCTGTCGCCTGACACGGTCGGCCGCAAATTCGCCGATGAGGTGTTCGCAAAACACGGCATACAGCCGCAGGTCATCATGGAGCTGACCAGCAGCGAGGAGGTTAAGCGGATGGTCGAGCTTGATCTAGGCGCAGCCGTTATCTCCAAACAGTCAGTTACGGCAGAAGTCCGCAGCGGCACACTCAAAATCGTGCCGATTATCGAACTTGAGGTCACGCATCCCGTAGGTGTCATTACCAAGTCCGGCAAATATGTCAATTCGGCCATGAGGCAATTCTTAAGTGATCTAAAGGGCATGCCCGAAACCCAATTTATCGGCTCGGAGTAGAGCCTCGCAGAGCTTTGAATCCATCTGTCGAAGCTGATCCCAAAGTCCGATACTCATGAACTGTTTTCGTAAAATTTGGCCTAAAGGAGATATATCCATGAAATTCGACCTACACACCCACCATTTCCGCTGTGGCCATGCCGACGGAAGCATCAGGGACTATATTGAAGCCGGCATCAACGCCGGTCTGGGCGTCATCGGCATATCTGATCACACTCCTTATTTCGGCAGTCCATCCGAACAGGCCTTTCCCAAAATCGCCATGGCCAAATCGGAGCTTGTCCATTACGTAGAAGAAGTGCTCTCCCTGCAGAAAGAATACGAAGGCAAAATTGATGTGCTGCTCGGTATTGAATCCGATTATTTCCCGGAACATGCCGAACTCTACCGCCAAACCCTTTCCGCTTATCCCTTTGATTACATCATTGGCTCGGTACATAGTGTCAAGGGTGTCAGCATCTTTAATAAGGGGCGCTGGAAAGGGCTTGACCGCCGGGAGAAAGCCGCGGCAAAAGCCGAATACTACCGGCTGATCTCCGAATCCGCGCGCACCGGCATGTTTCAGATTCTTGGCCATATCGATGCCATGAAAGGAAACTATCCGCAATTTTCGGAAATCTCTACGCCTGCAGAAATCGACGAATGCCTGCGCGTAATCGGCGAATGCGGCGTCGCCATCGAGATCAATACCTCCGGATGCACCAAGCTGTGCGGCGGCTGGTATCCCTCGGATGATATTCTGGCACGTGCACTGCATTACGGAGTGGAAGTCACCTTTGGCTCTGATGCGCATCTGCCGTCCCGGGTTGCTGACCAGCGGGAGGCTGTGGTTGCGCGCCTTAAAGAAATCGGGTTCACTCACTGGGTATACTACAAACGGCGCGGGAAGATTACAGTTCCGCTGCAGTGACACCCTGTGACTTTACAAAAAAAATGCACCGCAGTGCTCAACGGTCGATGGACAGCATGACATCCATTACGTTAACGCTGCGGTGCATTTTGTTATTCTCCGGGTTTCTGCAGATTATCACAGGTAAACCCCTGCTTCTTCAGCGTATGCTGCGCATCTCCATACTGCGGATTAAGAGCGTAGAAATGGGCGATCGTAGCGCTCCAATCCCTCTCCGTCATTTCAAGCGCTTTTAGATACCCGCGGTACGCCTGATTGTACTCCTGTATAAATCCCTTCTGATCAGGGTTATAACGCTCCTCGTGAAAAACCGCCTCCAGCGGAAGACGCGGCTTCTTTGGCAGCTCCTCGGCAGGATACCCCACGCATAAGCCGACCACCGGGAATACATACTCCGGCAAGTCCAGCAATTCAATTACGCCTGCAGTATTGCGGCGGACTCCACCGATAGGAATGATGCCCAGCCCCAGGGATTCCGCAGCGGCAACCGCACTCTCCAAAGCGATTCCCACATCCACCGCACCGACCAGCAGCGCATCCACATCGTGCACAGCCTCAAATGGCTGCCCTTCCAGCTCGGCGGCCAGCTTGGCCCGGTAAAAATCCATGCAGAAGATCAAAAATACCGGGGCGTCGGCCACATGCTTCTGATTCCCGCTCAAGACCGATAGCTGTGCCTTTCGCTGCTGATTCTGCACAGCAATAATGCTGACCTGCTGCCCGTTCACCCAGGATGGGGCCGATTGAGCGGCCTCAATAATCATCTGCAGCTTATCCGGCTCAACAGGCTGCGGCCCGTATTTCCGGAAAGACCGGTGATTGTTTAATGTCTTCAGCACTTCATTCAAGATTACATCCTCCTAAAATCCAGATATATAATTGTACAACCATCATATACTAACAGCTGCGGGAGCTTCCAGTCCCTGACCGCTTCCGGGTCCCCAATGGATTGGCAAC
Source organism: Paenibacillus sp. FSL H3-0321 (assembly GCF_038002865.1). Taxonomy (NCBI): domain Bacteria; kingdom Bacillati; phylum Bacillota; class Bacilli; order Caryophanales; family Paenibacillaceae; genus Paenibacillus; species Paenibacillus sp. FSL H3-0321. Next base: position 2,826,744 of record NZ_JBBODH010000001.1, read on the forward strand.
GGAACAAAAAAAATGGACCCGAATCATCGGGTCCCAACAGCAGTTATATTTTCAAAAGGGGGTCATGTACTTAGTTTAACCGGACACTGTTAGAGTTTGATAACGGCATTATTTCATTTGTGTAACAATGTGAATACTTTCATTACATCGCCCGAGCCATCAGCCATCGGCATGATCCGTTCCAGCGTCAACCCGTTTTTGAGCATGACCCGTTCGGACCTGAGGTTATCGCCGCGGCAGCGCCCCTCCACATGGGTCAAGCGAAGCTCCCGCATGCCATAGCCCAGCAACAATCCAATGGCCTCTGTAGCAAGGCCCTGCCCCCACCATACAGGATCGAGCATGTAGCCTAGTACGGCTTTGCCTTCATGACGGTTCCAGCTCTGCAGGGAGGCGGTGCCGATCAGCTCCGGTGCATCTTTGCGATAGATCCCCACATGCAGCGCGCAAGGATCGTAGGGATACAGCATACGGTTCACCAGTTGATCCAGATGGGCTGGCTGTGAACCTGCTGTACTGCGATGCAAAATGTGGCGCTGCACATCCGGGTGAGAGAGCAGCATCTTGAGCCTGTCACCTTCGGCAGGCAACATCGTCCGGAGTTCCACTGCGGCTCCTTGCTGGGCCATGAATCCTACAGTCTCGTAAGTGATCATACGCGCTCCTCTTCCCTTGCAGCTTAATTTGGGAATTTCAGTACTATTGCTCCTTACACCCTGCGCAGCGTAATCACAGTAAGCTCCGGCCGGCATAACAGGCGAAACGGCATATAAGTCTCGCCGAATCCTCTGTTAACATAGACCGGCATGGCTTTATTTTCTGTATGATACAGTCCGCTTATGTATTTAACTGCCCCGTATGGGGTGTAGGCTGCGCCAACAAAAGGAAGACGGATCTGTCCTCCATGGCTGTGCCCCGACAACTGAAGGTCGAAGGGATAATTTTCCGCCGTGTCAGCATAATCCGGCTCATGCATCATCAGTACCGTACATGTCCCCTCTGGAATGCCTTTAAGTGCAGCTTCCGGATCGGGACGGCCATGCAGCATGTCTTCCAGGCCGGCAACCGCCATCACTGCACCGCCTTGCTTAATAAGATATGACTGATTCCTCAGCAATGTGAACCCGGCAGACTGCAGCAGCTGCGCAAGCAATTCCGTGTTCTTATAATCATGGTTGCCGAATATCGCATATTTCCCCAGCGGGGCATGAAGTTCCGCGAGCAGCGCTACGGATTCTTTCAGGTCCTCTGCGTAGCTGTCTACAATATCCCCGGTAAAGCAAATGATATCCGGCTCTGCGGCCTCAATGTGCTTAACCAGCCGGGCCAAATCATGGGCATCCTTGTTGAAGCCCAGATGCACATCACTGAAATGAACCAGCCGGGTGCCGGCAAACGCGGAAGGGAGATTCTTCAGCGGAATGTCCAGCCTGGTGATATCAAGCCAGTTGGGTTCTCCCTGCCATACATATCCGCCGCCGAGCAGCGCGGCCCCAAACATAGTAGCCGCTCCGCGGGTCAGGAACTGGCGGCGGGTAATTTTGCGGCCGCTGCCCTTCCCGGGTGGCAGCGGAGTATTGTAACCGCCGCCGGCAACAAGAGGTGGACCATCATTGGGAGAACCCCCGGACGCTTTTTTATTCATAGGGAGACCCTCCTTCCTTACAGGAGCTTGAAATACAATCCGCTCCGCTAACTGTTAAAATCACTTGATCTCATCTTTTACATCTTCTACCGCTTTGTCCACTTCATCATCAATATTCACCTCGATGGACGCCTCAATCTCTGCTTCCGTACCGGGGCCGAGAATCTTGCGGAACAAGCCCAGCATGGACAGGGCATAGGCTACAGTAATGAAGCTGAAGCTGATCTGCATGATGACCACGAGCCGCGAAGTATTGTCCACCGGAGCCACATCTCCATAGCCGACAGTCGTAAAGGTGGCCACGCTGAAATATAGAAAGGTAATCAGCTGGCTGAGCAGATCATCCCCTATTCCTATGCCCTGAAAAGAGGACTGTCCAAATAGCTTATATATGGATGTATATACGACTGTAAAAAAAATAATACAGGTAAACGCAGCAATACTGATACGGACCAGTGTCTGCTGCAGCCTGACTTCCTTGCTGTTCGATTCCTTGATTTCATGAAAAATGAACAGAATGTAGAAAAGCACCGAGGCCAGAGCAAAGAGTAAAATCAGTCCCCTTAATCCCCGGTTGCCCGGTACGATGGAGCCCAGGTCAATCCAGTTCAGCAAATCCTCAACCGAAATGAGCGCATAGATTAGAATGGGGGCCAGCAGCACCCCTTTTCCCATCCAGCTCAGCTTCATCCGGAAAAACCAAAACGACAGCAGTATAATCACTGCTATATTGAGGGTCCATACCCACCAAGCCATAGCTATTACACTCCTGTTCTAAGGTACGGGCAATGGGTAGTTGTGAGATAAGCAGCCGCTAATTTATTCCTGAGTGCGTCCGCTTTCCGTGCCGTTTGATTAATCCGCCTTCGGCCTGCTGGTGACGGTAATCCGGCATTCTTCTTCCGGTGCAGAGCTGTATGCAGAAGCAATTCCCTTGCTGGCGATTTCTTTCTTGCTGACCTTACGCAGTACCATTGCCACCTCGACATCTCTTGTGAACGGGAAAGGGTCGAGCATTAGTGTGGATGCATCCTGCCATTCCGCCGAGATCAGACGTCCTGAGGTAAAGCTGAAATCCTCACTTCCGGAGAAGCCGTCCTTCCACCACGGATGTTCTTCCGATTTGGGGCTTCCCGGCTCATTCAGAGCCAGATACAATGAGAGATCGTCAGAAAACTGCAGCAGCCTGGCATCATAATACAGCTCGCCTTCTCCGATGGGCTGGTTTTTCTCGAGGTCGCGGTGGATGCGGGCCCTGCGCTCCTCCTCATCCTTAAGGTAGGCGGTCAGCTCGGGACAATCCTCCCCGGACACCTCAATCAGCCGTTCAAAATGCAGACTGCACAGCAGCGCACCGTACGGTGTGTCCGCTTCAATCTCATTAAGTCCACGTTTGTAGAACGTAAGCTTCGGCACTACGGGAAAATCTATGAAGCTGTAAGGCGCTCCTGCCGCATCATTCCAGAAAGGCGTTTCATCGAGATCAATCCAGCCTCTGTCATGGTTGCTGACCGCACGCAGCACCTCTGCACGCCGGTTTCCCTCGGGTACATGCTCTTCCTTGAACCATTGCGCAAATTCTCCGGCCAGCCGCCCGTGCTCATGCTGTTTAACCATTACAAATGCTCCGTCCTGTTCCCTACAAATCAACGTAATTCCTCCCCGATTCTCCACTGCCTGATGTTGGCTCCACTAAGGAGATTATAACATATCCATCTATATTTGTTTGAGTTTGGCTATTCATACACCTTCTGCTCGTTAAGAAGGGACTGTCTAAAAATGTACCCATCTATACCGCCAAAAGAAACAAGCAAACCTTAAGTGCCTGTGCCCCTGAATGCGGGAGCTTCAGCCAGGATATGTAGCCACTGAATGCGAAAAAGCCACTCCCTGCGGCAAATAGCACCGCGAAAGTGGCTCAGGAAAGATAGATAGCAGTAAATCAAAAATGGAGGGGGAAAAGAGTGAATTTACAAATTACACACCCAGCCAACGCTTGAACATATGCTTGGTAGTCTGCTTGTTGATCTCCGCGATGGAGGTTGTAAGCGGGATGCCTTTCGGGCAGGCCCGCACACAGTTCTGCGAGTTGCCGCAGCCGTCGATGCCGCCGTCTTCCATCAACGCATCCAGACGGTCATCGGCGTTCATCTCGCCCGTAGGATGGGCGTTGAACAGACGTACCTGGGAAATGGCTGCCGGCCCGATGAAATTGGTCTTCTCATTGACATTGGGGCAAGCCTCCAGGCAGACGCCGCAGGTCATGCATTTGGACAATTCGTAGGCCCACTGGCGTTTCTTCTCCGCCATACGCGGTCCCGGACCCAAGTCATAGGTTCCGTCAATCGGGATCCAAGCCTTGACGCGTTTGAGTGCATTAAACATCCGGCTGCGGTCGATCACGAGATCACGTACCACAGGGAACGTCTTCATCGGCTCGATACGCACCGGCTGCTCCAGATTGTCGATCAGCGCCGCACAGGCCTGGCGCGGTTTGCCGTTTATCACCATGGAGCATGCACCGCACACTTCCTCCAGACAGTTGGAATCCCAGCATACCGGAACCGTACCGTCACCCTTGGCGTTAACCGGATTACGCTGGATTTCCATCAAAGCGCTGATCACGTTCATCCCCGGACGGTAGGCCAGCTCAAATTCCTCGACATACGGTGAGCTCTCCGGCTCGTCCTGGCGGGTAATTATAAACTTTACGTTTTTGGGAGCTGCAGCAGTTTCCGCCATATCAGTTACCTCCTAAAAGTTTGGTGAGCATTCTTCAACGTATTTCTTCTTGCATAACCGCTATATTTCCGATTACCTTTTGAAGCCTGCTTGGGAGTATTCTGATGTACATTATGCAATCATCCCATAAGCGGTTAGTCCTTCGAATAATCCCGTACCCGCGGAGGAATCAGCGAGACATCTACTGCTTCATAAGAGATTTGCGGGCCATCCGCGCTCCATGTCGCTTTAGTCGTCTTCAGGAACTCCTCGTCGTTGCGTGTCGGGAATTCCGGTTTGTAGTGCGCGCCGCGGCTTTCGTTCCGCAGCAGCGCCCCGAGGGTCATCGCCTCAGACAGCTCCAGCATGTTCCAAAGCTGGCGGGTGAAGGCCACACCCTGGTTGTTCCAGCGGGAAGTATCATTCATGTTGATGTTGCGGTAACGCTCCTTAAGCTCTTTAATTTTGCCGATGGTCGCTTCCAGCTTGACGTTGTCACGCACAACGGTCATATTTGCGGTCATCCATTCGCCCAGTTCCTTATGAATCACATAGGCGTTCTCCGTGCCGGACATCGCCAGCAGGGACTCGTATTTGTCAGTCTGCTTCTTGTGGAAGCTGTCGAACACGGTGGAAGAAATGTCCTGCACCGATTTCTTCAGGCCTTTAATATATTCAACGGCCTTCGGTCCCGAGACCATGCCGCCATAAATCGCCGAGACCAGCGAGTTCGCGCCGAGCCGGTTCGCACCGTGGTATTGGTATTCGCATTCCCCTGCCGCGAACAAGCCGGGAATGTTGGTCATCTGATTGTAATCGACCCACATGCCGCCCATGGAATAATGCACGGCTGGGAAGATTTTCATCGGTATTTTACGGGGATCATCGCCCATGAATTTCTCATAAATCTCAATAATGCCGCCCAGCTTGACGTCAAGCTCCTTAGGATCCTTGTGGGAGAGATCCAGATACACCATGTTCTCGCCGTTGATCCCGAGCCCCTGGTCCACGCAGACATTAAAGATTTCGCGGGTTGCGATATCGCGCGGCACCAGATTTCCGTAAGACGGGTATTTCTCTTCCAGGAAGTACCACGGCTTGCCGTCCTTATAGGTCCAGATACGTCCGCCTTCGCCGCGTGCCGATTCAGACATCAGCCGCAGCTTGTCGTCGCCGGGGATTGCGGTCGGGTGAATCTGGATGAATTCTCCGTTGGCATAATGCACACCCTGTTGATATACAGCACTGGCAGCCGTCCCTGTGTTGATCACGGAGTTGGTCGTTTTGCCGAAAATAATTCCCGGGCCGCCGCTGGCCAGAATGACCGCGTCCGCAGGGAAGGTCTGGATCTCCATCGTCTTCAGGTTCTGGGCGCTGATGCCGCGGCAGACGCGCTCATCATCAAGGACGACGGAAAGGAATTCCCAGTTCTCGCTCTTAGTCACCAGGCCTTCCGCTTCCCAGCGGCGAACCTGTTCATCCAGCGCATACAGCAATTGCTGGCCGGTTGTCGCCCCGGCAAAAGCAGTACGGTGCCGTTTCGTTCCGCCAAACCGGCGGAAATCGAGCAGCCCCTCCGGGGTACGGTTGAACATTACGCCCATCCGGTCCATCAGATGGATGATGCCCGGTGCGGCTTCACACATCGCCTTAACCGGCGGCTGATTCGCCAGGAAGTCACCGCCGTAGACGGTGTCATCAAAATGCTCCCAGGGCGAGTCCCCCTCGCCCTTCGTATTAACAGCGCCGTTGATGCCGCCCTGCGCACAGACTGAGTGCGATCTTTTGACTGGAACCAGTGAGAACAAATGCACATGTGCGCCGGATTCCGCCGCCTTGATGGTAGCCATCAGGCCGGCCAGCCCGCCGCCCACGATAATGATATCGGCTGATGCCATGATTGTTCACTCCTAAAGTTTTGTGAGCATAGACTTCCGAGTATCCGCCTCGTACAAAACTGGCTTCGGAAGCATATGCTTTAGTTTTGTGAGCATACACTTCCTGAAAAGCTTCGTACAAACCGGCCTCGGAAGCATAGGCTGTCAAACATGTAATTATGTCAGCTGTAATTCAGCCTTGTGGATATTTGCATAAATGGCAGCCGCTCCACACTGGAGTATATGCCAACTATTCCTTTTTTAAATAAAAGTCCGCAGGGATTGCAGCGCGGAGGCTGTAGCTTGGAATTCACTGTCACGGAAAGTGACCAGCGACAGCAGGAACATGAAGCTGACAAGGACGAAAAGTCCGAGACAAAGAATAGAGGACACTCTTTGTGAACGCGGCCCCACGGTAATCCCCCAGCTGATCAGGAATGACCATAGCCCATTGGAAAAGTGGAAGCAGGCCGCCAGAATCCCAATTACATACACGGCTAGAAGAAGCGGCTGGGTAACGATGTCATGCATTACACTGCCAAGTTCCTCATGCTCCACATTCCCGAGCGCCACCTGGAACCGGGTCTCGAACACATGCCAGACGATGAACACGAAAGTGATGACTCCGCTTACACGCTGCAGCGTATACCGCCAGTTTCTTTCCAGATTGTACCGGTTCAGGTTCGGCTTGGACTGATAGGCGATGTAGAGCCCATAAACCCCGTGGTACAGCAGCGGCAGCCATATGCCGAACAATTCCAGGAAGAAGACTAGCGGCAGGCTGTTGAGCCATAGCACACTGTCTGTGAAGCCGGAAGCGCCACCCTCCACTGCCGCAAAATTCGTCAGCATGTGCTCAAGGAAAAAGCCCCCAAGCGGGATAATGCCGAGCAAGGAATGAATCTTTCTGGAATAAAATCCTCTCATGCAAAGTGTCCCCTTTCCGAATAAAAAACAGCGTTTTCATTAATGAGCATACACCGCCGGGAGTACAGTTGAAACAGGGGAACTAAGGTTTAAAACCATCACCTGAATCTCTATTTTCACCACTATCCATTGCTTTCCCGGACTTTGCTTTATTATTCACAATATGTGAATATCTTGTGTCACTTTTCATGTTACTCTTTTTTCTCTTATAAGGGAATTGCAATCTAATTATTAAACGTTATACAATAATTGCATAAGAATATTTTTAATATGATAATAATTCTCATTTAGAACAGTGATTCCAAAGATTTCGCCGGTCCTTCAACCTTTTTCAAGAAGAGACATCCGTCGCGGCTATGCCTTTTATCACTTTCACTACAGGGACACTGATATAAAGTTATCAGCATTACTACAAGTTGGATGAAAGGAGACCTCTGTTATGTTCGACGATTTGGATATTTTTGCTGCAGTTGTGGAGCATTCCAGCCTTAACCGGGCTTCACGCCAGCTAAATCTGTCCCAGCCCGCTCTCTCCCGCAAAATCTCCAAACTGGAGGAACGGCTGGGCGTCGCCCTGTTCAACCGGTTCGGCAAACGGCTGGAGCTGACCGAGGTTGGCCGTCTCACCTATACTTATGCGCTGGAGCAGCGTCAGCAACGGTCCAAATTTCTGGAGGCATTGTCCAAATTCAGGGAGGGTGAACCGCAGTTCGTGACACTTGGCGCCAGTCTGACGACACTGCAGACCACACTGCCGCCGCTTGTGAACGCCTACACGGAGAAATACCCGGCAGCCGAGCTGAAGCTGATTACCGGAAAAACACATGAAATCGTCTCTTCGGTCAGCGAGGGTAAATGTGATGTCGGCATTATCGCCTCCTCCATACAGGAGCCGGGACTGCGCTGCATCCCGCTGTTCGAGGACCAGCTGCGGCTGGTCGTCTCCAGTCATCATCCGCTGACCCTGCCGGCGAAGCTGACAATGGACCATCTCGCGCGGCTGCCGATGATTCTCTTCTCCAAGGGCACCTGGTACCGCCGCATGACCGATGAGCTGTTCCAGCGCTGCGCCGTTGAGCCGGATGTGCGCATGGAGATCGACTCCTTCGAAGCGATCGTCCGGCTGCTGCCGACGATTAAGGCAGCAGCGCTGCTGCCGAAGTCGTACCTTCGTCCGGAGCTGCTGAACGGAGGCGGGCTGGTCTCTCTCCATATTAAGGAACTGGAGCAGACCCAGCGGACTACCTGTCTGATCTATCAGGGAAGCGGCAGCCTGAGCACCGCGGCACGCTGCCTCGTGCAGGTTACGGAGGAAGTATTCCTGCCTGGACACGAATAACGAGCAAATGCCCGGCAAGCCCCCATATTGCTATGGATCGGCCTGCCGGGTATTTGCGCTTACACGGGCAGTTATTCTGCTATATTGAGCGCCAGCTTGTAATTCAGTTTGAATACAGGCCCGCAGATACTGGAATTAACGGAACTTGCCTGCGTCGATCGCTTCTTGCTTCTCGTCGAGAATTTCCTGGTAGCCTGCCTTCAGGTAAGTCTCTTTAGCTGCTTCATAGGTCGCATCGAATTCAGCTTCCGGAGCAAGCACACACTTCACATACAGATCCTGAAAGAGTGAGTTCAGATCGGCTTTATACTCATTTACCTTCTCAAGCACAACGGTGAACATGGCATCCGGTGTGCGGAATTCCGCAACCTCGTTGTAGTATTTCACCATATCATCGGCGAGATTCTCGTAGCCGGCCGGTGCCCAGTTGCGGAGATTCGCTTTGAGGGTCTTGTCAGCTTCCGGATATTGCGCGATTTCAGTCACGAGGCCCCAGTAGTCCTTGTTATTGTTCTGTGCCAGGACGGATTCGCCCTTATAATCTGCTTTTTTTACAGCGATACCGTCTGCGTCAAGCGTATAGTTTTCGCCTTCAACACCGTTCTGGAACTTGAACAGATTTTCCGGCTGGCTGAGCCATTCCAGATACATCCAGACTGCAGCGCGCTCCTCAGGCGAGGTTTCATAGTTGATACCCATGATGAAGCCAAACGGCCAGTAAGCGCGTCCTTGAGGCTTGAGCCCCTCAGGAACACCTGCAAAAGGCGGCACTACAGCAAATTCGGCGTCCGGGTTGTTCGCCAGGGTAGCAGCAAAGACGTCTGTATTGTTCGTGAGATAGAATCCGTAGTTACCTGTTTTTCCGGCAACGAATTCGGATTTAATCTTATTATCATCGTTACGCAGATAGAATTCCTTATCGATAAGGCCGTTATTGTACTGATAGTTCATATTACGCAAGAAACGCTCAGTGTCGGCGCTGGTCAAATCAGCAACGCTCAGATCTGAATAAAGCGCGCGGTATTTCGGATCGACGGGCCAATCGCGGAAGGCGTAGTTGTAGTTGAAATTGTTTTGAAGCAAGCTGCCGCCAGTCACTCCCAGTCCGGCTTCTTTCCATTTCAACAGCATCTCATTGTACTTCTCAAGAGAAGTCAAATCTTCCACCTTCATGCCAACCTTCTCCACCCAGTCTTTGCGGATGATGGATGTGAAATTGTCAGCTTCGGGACGTGCGGCGAAGAAGAAGGTATTCTTATCGTCTACAACACCATATTGTTTGATCGTTTCGCCCATACTTTTCCAATATGTCGGTGCATAATTCTCGATTTCAGCATAGTCGAGCGGCTGCATAACATCCTCGCCGTAATAGGTAAGTGCCTGTGGCATATCATAGTGGAAAATAATATCAGGGGCCTTATGTGACGCCAGAAGCTGCTCGTAATCGGTCACTTCGCTGTTGCGGGTAATCGGCACGTAATTGACTTCGATATTGTATTTGTCACCGAATTCCGCTTGAACCCAGCGGGTATAATAGTTGTCGGTTACATTCCAGCCCTCGAAAGCCCGCTCATAAACCGGGATATCCAGACTAACCTTCTTCTCAAAACCCTTCGTATAATCAGGATAGCTTCCTTCGCTCTGATTATTGGCTGCCGCCGTCTCAGCAGGACTGTTAGGCTCAGCACTCTGATTATTGTTATTCCCCCCGGAGCATCCGGCCAGCATACCGGCCGTCATGACAGATGCCATCATTAACGAAACAACTCTTTTTTTGTTCATCGCAATTCCCCCAATTTTAAATTTCGGACTGTAGAATTACTATTCTGGAACACAAGATTACTCTTTGACTGCTCCGAGCATAACGCCCTGAACGAAGTATTTCTGAACAAAGGGATAGACGCAAAGAATGGGCAGGGTTGCAAATACAACGACTGATGCTTTTAAGACTTCCGGATTACTAAGAGATACCTGAGTGGCTTCCAATTGGAAGCTTTCACTGGCCTGAATGACCAGATAATACAGCTTGAGCTGCAGAGGCCGGAGTGAGATCTCATGCTTGATATAGAACAATGCATCCTGGTAAACATTCCAGCGTCCAACCGCGTAGAAGAGAGAGAGTGTCGCGATAATCGGTTTGGACAACGGGATAACAATGCTGAGCAGGATCCGAAAATGCCCGGCACCGTCGATCCGTGCAGATTCTTCCAGACTTACGGGAATACCGCTCGTTAGAGAGGTCTTCATAATCAGCAGATTGAAGGCGCTGAACGACAACGGTAAAATCAGTGACCATATCGTATCCATCAGTCCCAGATTGTTAATGTTCATATAGTCCGGGATGATACCTCCACTAAAGTACATCGTGAACAAAAAGATGAAGGTGATTACTCTACGGCCCTTCAGCTGAGATCTGGACAGCGGGTACGCGGCGCAGATGGTCAGAACCATCCCCAGTATGGTGAACAGCACTGTCACTATAACTGAGATGTACAGTGAACGGAGTATACTGGCATCCGCGAAGATTTTCTTGTACGCTTCTATGGTGAAGCCCTGCGGCCATAGAAAGACCTTATTTGCAATGACAAAGGAGTCAGAGCTCAGGGATTTCGACACAACATGAAGAAACGGCAACAAGCACGCTAGCGAAGCAATGATCAGAACGAGGCGGATCAGCAATTCCCAGATGTCCAAACGCCCTTTACGTGGTGCGGCAGGGTTGCCGGTTAATGCTCTCATGGTTTCTCTCCTTTCTATAAAATTCCATCCTCGCCGAGCTTCTTAGCCACGCGGTCAGCCGTTATTACAAGAAGAATACCAATGACGGACTGGAAAAGTCCTATCGCTGTCGCCCGGCTGAAATTGCCGCTTTCGATCCCCCAACGGTACACCAGAACCGGTATGGTCGTTGTGTACTCTGTGGTGGCCTTGTTCTGCAGAACGAATATACGCTCGAACGAGCCCTCCATTATCTTCCCCAGGTTCATGATCAGCAAGGTTACAATGGTTGCACGGATGGAAGGAACTGTGATATTCCATACCTTTCTCCAGCGTCCTGCTCCATCAACGGTTGCGGCTTCATACATCTCCGGGTTAATACCGCTAATGGCCGCCAAATAGATGATGGTCCCCCACCCCATGCTCGACCACACACCGATTGCCAGGTAGCTGATCAGCCAATGCGTATCTTCCTGGAGGAACGGAATACGATTACCGCCCATAAGTTCAATCAAATTATTGACGACACCGTTTCCTTGACTAAGCAGCTGGTAAGCGATCGCCCCGATAATGACCCAGGACAGGAAGTGCGGCAAGTACAGCATGGTTTGGTTTACGCGTTTAAACCTTACGCTTTTGACTTCATTCAGCAGCAGAGCCAGTACAATCGGCATCGTGAAGCTGAATATGAGATCAAGAATATTGAGCATCAGCGTATTGCGGACAGCACGGGTGAAGTCTGGTTTGGAGAAAATATCCCGGAATACTTCAAAACCAACCCATTCACTGCCCCAAACCCCTCTTGCAATCTTGTAGTCTTTAAAAGCGAGCACAAGTCCTGTCATCGGCAGGTATTTGAATACGATTACAAAAGATAATGGAATTAATAATAGTAAATAGAGCTGCCAGTCACGCTGTAAGAAATACCCGAGTCCCTGTTTGTTTCTTAATAAGGCGGTTTCATTTGTTTTTGAAGCGCTTGCAACTTTCAAACTTTCACCTCCTCCACCAAATTATCTCCTTGCCGGTTGTGTTCACCAGCTCGAGTTCAATGCTATCCCCTTTGTCTGGTTTTGAAAATCATGAGTATTGATGATCCCCATCAAATTTGATCGGGCCGCGGTTTTAGCGGCATCTGCAGCATCCTGATGATCAATTATGATAGGTATTCCCAAAAATAAAACGCTTTCATTAACAAAAAAAAGCCGCCGGCTGCCGGCCTGGAGCAGGCTCCTAGGAGCTCTTGCTCTTGGCCGACTTGTAGCTGCTCGGCGGCATGCCTTCGTACTTGCGGAAAAACCGGTTGAAGCTCTGGACATTATGATAGCCAACCTCTGCTGCAATCTGCTTGATTGTCAGGTCGGTATCCAGCAGCAGTTCTTTGGCCTTCTCGATACGCAGCTGATTAAGATAATCAATCATGCTGTTTCCGGTTAGCTCATACACGATCTTGCGCATATAAGAGTAGCTGATGCCGATTTCTTTAGCCATATCCTCAAATACAATTTCTTCACGGTAATTTTCCTTCAAATATTGAATGATCCGTTCTCCATGATTGGTTTCACCCGTGCTGCGGTCCAGACTCTGTACGATTTCACGGAAAATTTCATGCAAATATTCCTCAAGCTCATCAAGCGTATCCATCGCAGCCAGAATAGTGTATATGTTGCCTTTGCCCATAATCATTCTTCCGGTAGCTATATGATTCTCACGAAGATGCTTGATGGTCGCACCTATCAGCTGGTGATAAATGAACATGATATTATCATAGGAAATATTCTCTTCCGAGCTGATCTGACAGCGGATGCTCTGAAGCTCTTTAAAAATCCCGTCCAGGTTGCCGGCGTCCAGGAAATTGAGAATCCGTCGCTCACTGCAGTCGAAGTCGATATATTTACGGCTGTTCTCCCCCTCATCCTCCCAGTACATGATGCTGCCGGCACCATTAATCATCCGCTGCTTAATCAATTCCATCGCTTCAAACAACCGCTGGGCAACCATTTCGGGTGCATCAGCCAAATTACTTAATCCGATCGTGACCGAATGCTCCAGCAGCGCAAGCGACTGATCCCTGACCTTTTCCAGCGCCTGATGAATCAGGCCGCTGCTCCGCTCATCCTCACCCGGAGCAAAGTTCATCACAATTACAATACAGCCGTCGTTATGATAGACAGAACGGGCCAGAATTCCCTCTGGAAAGAAGCTTTCATACTTCGTATTAAGCAGATACCGGTGGTAGCTGCGTGTCTCCACATTGGTATTGCCCACATATACTCTATACTGGTCAATGGCGACAACGGCGATTCTGTAACAGGCTTCCGGAAAAACCTCCGTGATCCGGGGCGGAATCTCTCCGCGCAAAAGACGGTGAACGGTGAGACTGCGGGTATCCTGCTCCCGCTCCTGCAGCAGCTGGAACAGACTGTCCTCTTCCTCCTGCATTCGTTTGAACGCCATATCCAGGAAGGCAAGCTCATTCTTATTCACCACACCCAAATCGCTTTTGGAGCGTATCGTCCGCACCAGCTGCCTCACCGGTCTGGAGAGCCAAGTCGCGAGAACGACAGCCATAACTGTCCCCAGCAATATAATAGCACCCGTAAGCAGAATGATATTCCCCTGCATATCACGTGATTTGGTCATCAGCTCATCCATAGAACTCCAGCTTACATTCCACCATCCGGACAATGAAGAGCGGCTCCAGGCGTAAACCATCCGTTTGCCATCAAGCTCACGGAATGTATAACCTTCACTTGGTTCCTGGGTCAGCATATCCCGAATAAAGGGCAGCTCATAACCGTCAGTGAGCAGCTTCGACTTGTCCTTGTATGATATTATTGTGCCGTCCGATGCCAGAAGCAGGTGGTTGCTGTCTCCGACTTCTGTTTCATGCAAATATTTACCGATCTGGCTCTCGCTTATATTAACGATGATTAATCCGTGCGTGGTGGAAGACAGACGATTGAGCGGATACACGTACGATACAACATTGACGCCCGAGTCCAGCTTGCGGGGAACCCATACGCCGCTGATTCCTCTCCGCCCCTCAAGGGCTTCTGTTGTCCAGCTGATCGACTCATACCGCTCCAGCTTCGTGATCCCGTTGTCAGTAGAAATAACATAATCCGAATCATTCAAGTAGAAGTAGGAGGATTCCGTCCCATCTACCCGGCGGTTCAAATTCATCAACTCCTTCATAACGGTCAGCGCGCTGCTCACGTTATTGTAATTGGAGTTGAGTTCTTCGAACGTCTCGAAATTGCGAATGCGGTCAAAAACGTTAGTTGCAGCCGAACGTGCCGTATCCTGCGCCAGGTTAGCGAGCGCGCTCTCGTTCAGCTTGCGGTTGGCATTCAGCCCGGCGAGTGTGGATTCTCCGATGGCCTCCTCTGAGTTCTGTAAAAGCTGTGCCCCGCTGTACCACGTCAGGATGGCTGTCGGAATGGCCATGACGCAGAATAAAATCAATGCCAGCTGCAGCAGCATCGGTGTTTTTTTCATTTTTGCTCCCCTTATGATTTCTATAGAAATGTAGATTGAACACTACTTCCCGTGGACGTACTCCATGACAAATCCGGTATTCACACGAGCACCAACAGCAGCAGTATTTACTGTTACCGCTTACATTTAAATTTAAAACGGATAACCCGGCTATTGTTATTTTATCATTATAAAAAACATTTTAAATATATGTATAGGAAAAATTTTCAAACAAATCAGGAAAATTGACGATGCTACAGCCGGATTCCCCTTGACACTGGACCTATTTCCCCTTAAGGTTAGTTACATAAGTAATTAACCAGTTAGGTGGTGAAGCATTGGGATTTCAAATGGATGACACCCGGCCAATATTCGTACAGATCGCAGAGCGAATAGAAAATGACATCATAGATGGAACCATACCGGAAGAATCTCAGGTGCCTTCCACGAATCAGTTCGCTTCGTTTTATGGCATCAATCCGGCGACAGCAGCCAAAGGCGTGAATCTGCTCGTGGAGCAAGGAATATTGTACAAGAAGAGGGGAATTGGGATGTTCGTGGCAGCAGGTGCGCGTGCGGACTTGACGGATAAGCGCAGGCAACAGTTTTATGAGCAGTATGTGGTGGCCATGATCCGTGAAGCCGGCAAGCTCGGCATTACGGCCGAGCAACTGTCCGAAATGATCCGCAAGGGGGATGAGAACCGATGATGATCACCAGGAAGATGATTGAGACGAAGGCAGCACTGCCCGAGGCAGAGCTTGAGCTGAATCAGGTCAGCAAGGTATTCCGCGGAGGCCAAGGGGTGCATGATGTCTCTCTTACGCTTGAACCGCAGGTGATTCATGGACTGATCGGAGCCAATGGCAGCGGCAAAACCACCCTGCTGTCACTTATAGCCGGCCAAAGGTTCCCTGACAGCGGACAAATTACCTACGGCGGTGCTCCCGTGCATGAGAATGCCGCTGCCCTCAGCAGTATTTGCCTGGTCAAGACCTATGAACGTTCCTGGGATAGCTACACCCTAAAGGACATCTTCAACTATGCCTCATTTTTTTATCCGAATTGGGATGGCGAACTGGCCGAGAAACTGATGCGCAAGTTTCAGCTGGACAACAAAAAGAATTACCAGCAGCTGTCGCGCGGCGGTCAATCAATGGCGGGAATCATCAAGGGCCTGGCCAGCCGGGCTCCGCTGACGCTGCTGGATGAGCCGGTAATCGGCCTTGACGCCTCGATGCGTGAAATCTTTTACCGGACACTGCTTGAGGATTACGGCAAATTCCCCCGTACTTTTGTAGTAACTACACACCTGATCGAGGAAGCGGAGAACCTGTTTGAACGAATGACTTACATCAAAAAAGGCCGCATCGCCTTCCAAGGCCCTGTGGAGGATTTTGCCGCCAATGCTGCCTATGCTTCTGGGCCTGCCACGATACTGGAGGCGTTGTTGAAGGACGCGCGAGTGCTGCACAGCGAACGCCTGGGCGGCAAACTCCTGCTCACCTTGGAAGATCTGTCAGACCCTTCCGAACGCAAATTGCTGCAGGATCAGGGCGTAGAGCTGTCTCCGGTTCCACTGCAAAAGCTGTTCGTATATCTGACACTGCGCGATGCAGAGAACAATCAAGGAGGCGGAAATTTATGAGTACCCGGAGTTTAATTAAATTCCAACTGAAAGATTACCGCAGAGGATCCTTGATTCTGCTGAGCGTACTTGTTCTTGTCGACATCGCCATGGTGCTGCTGCTTAAGTTCCTGCCTTCCATGGATGCTGGATCAGCGGATAACATTTTCAGCGTCAACCGGAATATCATTACCATCTTCTCCATCGTTAGCATGATTGTTACGGTAGCTATCACCTTCCCGCTAATGAGCAGCTTCAGTGTGACGCGCCGCAATTTCTATGTCAGCACGCTGCTGGCCCTCCTGGGTTTCTGCATTTCGGCTGCGCTGGCGGAGAGCATCCTGTATCTGATTTGCCGGGCAGTTCTGCCTTCCATAGGACTCCCGGTTGAAGTGGACCGGCCTTTATTGCTCTCTTGGTACATGTTCACACTAACCTTACTCGAAATCTCAATGGCCACCTTCCTGATTGGCTCCTGTTTTTACAGATTCAAATTAGTCATCGGAATCCTCTCGGCCATAATATATTTTGGATTGATTGAGTTGATCTCCCTCCTGCTGCCTTCTCTGCAATTCATGGATGTATCAGCACTGTTACCGCTTCCTTCGGAGACGTTCCAGCCTGGAACCTCCGTTCTTATGTGGGTTATCACTGCGCTGTTCGCTGTGACCGGCTGGCTGGTTTACCGCCGTACTGACATCCGAATGTAGATTAGATACTGCTGTTAGAAACTGTGGATGCCGTTTTTATTCAAAAGGATTATTTATCCGACGCTGCGGATAGCAAATATGCTAAGGTATATCAAAAAGCGGGCATCCCGTTTTTCTTCATCGAATCCAAGAAATCATATGTACCTTTTGTGATTGAGGATCTGTCCTATGAAGAAGTGCCGGATTTGTCACCAGACATGTATGCTTCAGGCTATTATCAGTCTGGGGATAAAGCGCAATTCTGGGGGTACGGGCTGTACAATGACCAAGTCAATCCAGCCAATATTAAAGATGCCTATTCACAGATATTCACTACCATTGCCTCGCTTCCACAATAGCAAAACGCCCGGATGCGCATCCGGGCGTTTTTGCATTCCTTTTATAATTCTACGCAGACGGGCATATAGGCACTAATCCGCATTTACAGCTTCGTCCTCGAACTCTTCAATACTCTGATTGGAGCCAATGACCACCATAATATCACCCTCATTCACATGATCATGCGCGGTAGGAGCGACGATGATCCCGTCCTCACGGTTCAGGGCAATGATGCTGCAGCCGTATCTGGCCCGGGTGTTCAGCTCCGAGAGGCTTTTGCCGTTCATGCAGGAAGGCACGGTCAGCTCGACAATTTTATAATCCTTGGAGATTTCGATATAGTCCAGAAGATTGGGCGTCACCAGCTGATGCGCCACACGGACACCCATATCCCGCTCGGGGAAAATAACCCGGTCGACCCCCAGCTTGGACAACGCCCGCCCGTGAAGAATTGTTATCGCCTTGCCAACCACCTGCTTTACACCAAGCTCCTTGAGCAGGATCGCCGCCAGTATGCTGCGCTCCATGTTATCTCCAATTGCCACAATACCGCAGTCAAAATTACGCACCCCCAGTGAACGCATAATTCCTTCATCTGTAGCATCCGCCATTACAGCATGAGTCAGCCGGCCGCTCATCTCTTCAACCCGGTCCTCCTGATGGTCAATCCCAAGCACCTCATAGCCCATGGCCATCAGTTCAAGCGCAAGGCTTGAGCCAAAACGGCCGAGACCGATTACGACAAACTGCTGTGGTTTCATAATTCGTTTAACCCCTTATCCAATTATCATTTTGCCTTCCGGATACTTATACAATGCTTTACCCTGTTTCGGGCCAAGCGCATACGCCAGGGTCAGCAGACCCAGCCTTCCGGCGAACATGGTCAGGCAGATCAGAATCTTGCCGACTTCCGTTAATTCCGGTGTCAATCCCATGCTGAGGCCCACAGTGGCGAAGGCCGAGGTCGTTTCGAACAGAATCATCAGGAAGGGGCGTCCTTCCGTGGTGGACAACACCATCGATACGGAAACAATCAGCAGTAGAGCAAGCAGCGTAATTGTCAGCGCCTTGAACACACGCTCCTGCGCCAACCGGTAGCGGAACAGCACAATATCATCACGTCCGCGCAGCATCGAAACTACCGCCCCGATCATCAGGGTGAACGTTGTTGTCTTAATCCCGCCGCCAGTCGAGCCCGGGGAAGCCCCGATAAACATCAGAATTACGATGAAAAACTGCGAAGCCTGGCGCAACCCGGCGATATCCACCGTATTGGCACCGGCGGTACGCGGCGTTACCGATTGAAAGAAGGAGGCCCAAAGTTTGCCGCCAAGGTTCAGCGGACCCAGCGTGCGTGAGTTGGTGAACTCAAAAACAAAAATGACTACTGTTCCAATCAGAATCAGCGCCGCCGTCATCGACAGGACAACCTTGGTGTGCAGCAGCAGCCTGCGGCTCTTACGGTAATCCATCAGATCCGACATGACAATAAACCCGATACCGCCGGAAACAATAAGGAACATGACGATAATATTCACAGTGGGATCATTGACGTATCCGGTCAGGCTGCGGTAGCCGCCAAAGATATCAAACCCGGCATTGTTGAACATCGAGACAGCATGAAAGATGCCATAATACAACGCACGGCCAAAAGGCATATCCACCGCCCAACGCAGCGCTAGCAGGGCCGCACAACTCGCCTCAATAATCAGTGAATAGAGCAGCACCTTGCGGATCAGCCGGACAATGCCCTCCATCGAGCTCTGATTCATGGCTTCCTGAAGAATAAGCCGGTCGCGCAGCGAAATTTTGCGTTTCAGTAAGAGTGCGAATAAGGTCGCCATCGTCATGAATCCGAGGCCGCCAATTTGAATCAGCACCAGTATGGTAATTTGTCCAAAAACGCTGAAATAGGTCCCCGTGTCTACTACCACAAGTCCGGTCACGCAGGTGGCCGACGTTGCGGTGAACAGTGCATCAATGAACCTTAGCGAGTGACCCGATGCACTTGAAATGGGCAGCATCAGAAGCAGGGTGCCGATCAGAATGACACCTGCAAAGCCTAACACCAATATTTGAGGCGGGGAAAGCTTCAAGAACCTGAATTCAGAAATTTTGGGAAACGGTGAAGCCAAACTCCTCATCCTCTCCTATTCGCTTCTGCAAATGAAATAAACATACAAATTATATACGTTATTGTCCAACTTCACAAAGGCGATTTACGGCTGTGAGATTTTCCTCTTGATATTGTATGGTGTGTAGTGGTACACTTCATTCATCAAGTGTATGGCATGTATCCATACACCAATAACACCAATAACTCAGCGTTTACTTATGAGGGGAGGACCCAATGGACCCATCTATTGAGCTTTTGCCGGAGCAATTCCAAATCAACCCCTCGCTTCCGATTTACGAGCAATTTGTCGAAGCCATACAGGGACGGATTGTTAGCGGCCTTATTCCCCCCGGCTCGCGCCTGCCCTCGGTCAGAGAGCTGGCCGCCGGACGGGGAGTTAATCCGACTACCGCCGCCAGAACCTATCAGGAGCTGGAGAGGATGGGGCTGATTGTCACCTACCGCGGCCAAGGCACTTTTGTTACCCGCGAGGAAGACGTCATCGGTGAGGCGCGCAAAACCATTATGCGCAAGGCAATCCGGGAGTTCAAGGCTGTTGCCGGGACGCTCGGCATATCTGCTGAACAAATGTTGAATTTCGATAAGGAGGATTCAAATGCCAGTGAATCATAATAAGGATGCCGGGTTGTCAGCAAAAGCTCCGGCAGTAGAATGCAATAATTTAAAACTCAAGGTAAAGAAGAAAATAATACTGGACGGAATCAGCTTTCAAATTCCCCAAGGCAGCTTAACGGGCCTTCTGGGGCCTAACGGAGCAGGCAAATCCTCTCTGCTTCGCATCATATCCGGGCTTACGGCAGCAGATTCCGGCTCGGCTCACATCTTCGGAAAACCCGCAGGTGTTCAGCGCCTTGGCGAACTGTCCATGCTGCCGGACCGCAGCAATCTGCCCGGCTGGCTGACCGTCCGGGAGTGGCTCGGCTTTGCCGGAGGCATCTACCCGGACTGGGATGAGGCGAAAGCACAGGAACTGCTCCGTGAGCTTTCGGTCTCACCGGAATCGCAGATATCCGCGATGTCCCGGGGCGAGGAAGCCAGGCTGCAGCTGCTGACCTGTCTGTCGCGCCAGGCACCGCTGGTTATACTCGACGAGCCGTTCACCGGAGTGGATCTAATCTCCAGAGAACGGATCGCTTCGGCGGTCGTGGGTGAGCTGGCGGACGGAGCCCGTACCTTCTTGATCGCAACCCATGATATCCGCGAGATGGAGCTGCTGTTTGACCGGTTGATCCTGATCGGTGAAGGCCAAATCCAGAGCATCGAAGACGTCGAATTGCTCCGCCAGTCCGGCAAATCGGTAGAATCTCGATACAGGGAAGTGTTCGCATGACCACGCTGAAGACACTTGTTCAGTTGGAGTACAGCCGTTTCAGCCCTTCCAGACAGGGGAAATCTAAAAGCATTCTGATTGGCTTATCGCTGTTCTGTGTGATGGTGCTTGTCGGCATGTATCTTCCCGCCACCAGAGCAACGCAGCGTTCGCCATTTATCTTTGCAGCACTGCTGCTATGGACCGTTACGCTGGGCCTGTCCACGCTTCACATCCTGGCATTCCAAGGTCAACAGCATAGAGAATGGTTTTTATCCTTTCCACATTCCCGGCTTACACTGCTCTATGCCAAAGTGGCCAGCCTGCTGAAGCACAGCCTGAACATCGCCTTATTGGTGATGGCATCTGCAGTTGCCGTTTATGCCCTTTCCGCTCTTGCCGGCCGGTATGCCCCGCTTCCGGCTGGGGAGCTGATCTACATGCTTGCCGCCTATACGTTGTTCATCATAGCCACACTGCCTTTAGCAGTAGTCTGGGGGCTGGCAATCACCCTGCTTATGCGTGCACGAAAAGCTGCTGTGCTGCTGGTTATTCCATATAATTTACTGTGGCTGCTGCCGCTTATTTATGCCAGCTTGCTAAGCTCATCCACTCTTGGTCTGAAAGGGGTGGAATATGCCTCTCCGAGTGCAGTGTTGATGTATGCACTTGCTCTGATTCTAATCGGATGGCCCTTCTGTTACTTCCTGATGCCGCTTATCGCCCGCAACGGACTGGGAGGAATGGGGGAACTCCAATCAACCGCTCTTCCCTCATCTGCAAATGCAAGATGGGGAAAGAACGCCAAAACAAACACATTCACCATCCGCAAAGCGCCATTCACCACTCTGTTCCGGCTCCATACCAGCCGGGTGCGCCGAATAGAAAAGCATCCAAACATACTCATCCTGAAGCTGGCAGTGCCGCTGCTCAGCATTGCAGCCGGTTATTACGGATCAACAGACGGATTAGCTATCCAGTCCGTTGCAAGGTTGCTGTTTATGCTGCCCGTTCTGTTCGGTTTCCTGTGGATGGTGAGCCGCAGCAGCCTCGAACGCAAACAGCTGCCCTGGCTGCTCGGCTTCCCGCAGAGCCGGTTGGCTGTACTGCTGTCCGGAGTTGCTGCTGTATGGGTTACTGTTATGCGGATCATCATTGTTCTGGCGCTTTCCGCTTTTGCAGGGAGTATTATAGGCTTCATTACAGGCAAGATCGATCTGAACAATCTGTCTTACGCCCTGACATGGCTGCTCTTTTCATTTCTTCTTTATACACTTACGCTGACAATAACCTTTGGCCTGATGCAGGCCGAATACTATCTGATGAAATCATCGGCACTATCTTTACTTCTGCTTCCGATCGTGCTGCTGGGCACCCTGCATAGCGTCCTGATCAACAGATTTATGATCCCTAAGGAAATGCACAGCGGCTTAATGCCGGACTGGAGCCTGCTGGGCTGGATTGCGGTCATTGGCCTGCCTCTTGCGGCATGCTGTATTTTTGCGGGAGCCAAATATTATCACCTCATCTTAACTCCGCAGAAGAAGGCTGCAGCCCAAACAAAACAAGCATAAGCTTGGCAATCTTCACGTAAACGTAAAGGGACAACAGGAAATTTCCTGTAACCGCACGCCAAGTGATACTATAATAAGAAAAGCACGAAGCTTAAGGAAAAGAGCAGGATCAATTCATCACAAGGAGGCGTTTCATGAATTCCGTCGGCCAGCCCTTACAGCAGCGGCCTCTTTCCATCAAACTTATCGTAGCGGGCATTCTGGGTCTTATCGTATTTATTATGTTCCAGGTAGCTCCCCAGCTCCTTTCGGGTACCAATGGAGAAGACACCACCGTCATCAGCAAGAACGAAGCCCGTTCACATGCTGCCGCATTCGCAGCCCAGCAGCTTAGCCATACGGAGACAGCAAATGATCATTGGACCGTCGTTTATCAGACTGATTCGGACTTCTACGGATATATGTCCCGGGAGAAGCTCCTGCAGGACTACTCCAAAAACAAGCTGGATCAGCGTTATCCCTTTGACGTCTATCATGCTGTGCTTCAGGCATCCGGAGAAAAAGACGCCCAGCTCACCGTTGATCTCAATATGTACACTGGAGAGGTTGTGGCCTTTGCCCGCGGTGCCAGCATCAAATCCGAGGACGGATCCAGTTATGGAAGCGCTCCGGCTGCTGCCCGTGCAAACAGTGATTCCTCGCTTTCTCTGGATAAGAAGGAGGAGCTCGCCCGCCCGTGGCTCAAGCAATGGGGAGTAAATCCTGCTAAGCTGCAGATCGAAGCCGGCTCAAATGAATACGGGCTTGTCTATACAGACCATTCGGTCAAAGTCGGAGAAACTCTGCTGCATTATAACTTTAATTTCCAGGATGGTGAGGTTTCTTACTTCCGGGCCGGATTTTCCGCTCCCTCCTGGCATACTTCGTATGTAGAGGACCAGACCTCGCTGGCCCAAACGCTGACGCGCTTTGGCTACGGCCTGCCGACACTGGCTCTTGGCATTCTCGCCTTGATCTACAGCATTCTGAGAAGAGGCCATACTTCCTTTGTGCGCGGCATCTTCTTAAGTTTGGCCCATTTTGTAATCATGATGGTCAGCACTTACAATATGCTGCCGGAATCCGGCAGCGACAGCCCTGAAGCCCGGATAACCTCTGCCATCTTGTTCGTCATTTACGCCTTGTACAGCCTGCTGATGTCCTCCCTGCTCTACTTCTCGCTCGTTGGAGGCAACGGCTTATGGCGCAAGGAGGAAGGCCTGAATCCCTGGCCCCGCGCCAAGGAGCCGGGATACGGCAAATATGTGCTCGACAGCATGCGCACCGGTTATATCTGGGCCTTTATCCTGCTTGGTGTGCAGACAATTATGTTCATCATCTTGTCGCTCACGCTGCATAACTGGTCCACCACGGACGCCAGCCAATCTCCCTACAATATGAGATATGCCTGGCTGCTGCCGATCGTCGCCTGGCTTGCCGGCCTGTCCGAGGAAGCCGTCTACCGCCTATTCGGCATCCGGATGCTCAAAAAAATCGTCCGCAACACCTTCATTGCCTCGCTGATCACGACGCTCATTTGGGCTTTCGGCCATACACTGTATCCGATTTACCCGATTAGCTCGCGTCCGATAGAGCTGACAGTGATTGGGCTGCTGTTCAGCTATATTTTCCTGCGCTACGGCTTTATCGCCGTCATGTTCAGCCATGTCGTGTTCGACAGCATTCTGATGGGAGCCACGCTGATCTTCATGAAGGAGAGCGTAAATATAGGTGCCGGAATCGTGACGCTCATCCTGCCATTCGTGGTCGGTTACATCGTGTACCGGTTTAACCCGCCGAACAAGCCGGGTCAGGCGAATCCACGGGAGCCCGAAGAATCGCTTCAGCCTGCTGGCAACTTAAATTAAGCTTTCAATAATAAAATGAGGTGTTCCAGCTGGCTGCCATCAGCCTGCGGAACACCTCGTTTTATCTCCTTTTAAAGAAGCGGTCATAGAGCACCAATGCAACCAATATGGTAAACACCTGAATTAGAAACTGCCCCTATTGATTATGACAACATTTAATAATATATAACATTTCTACATGATTCCCGGATTCCCCTTATCTTCGCAAACCGGTAAATTTCACTATAATCTTCAATCGTTAGGCTCAGCAATCACAGTCCTGTTTCTCCCCCCCTTCTTGGCCAGATACAGCGCCCGATCCGCCATCTCCAGCAGCGCTTCTTGCTCTGACGCATGTAAAGGATAGTGCGCTACACCTTGAGAGACCGTAAGCCGTGTTGGAATGGGAGCCACGCTTTGTTCAAGGGCCAGCCGGACTCTTTCGGCTACATTATAAGCTTCCGCTGGTCTTGTTTCAGCCAGCAGAATGACGAACTCTTCACCTCCGTAGCGGTAGCAGACATCACTTGGGCGAAGCGAGGATGCTATAATTCCGGCAACGTGTTTCAGTACTTCGTCACCAGTAACATGGCCATAGGTGTCATTTACGAGTTTGAATCTGTCTACATCCAGTACAATGAGCGAAAACGGCAGCCCGGAGTCAATCCAATGACCCAGCTGATATTTAAGCGACCTCCTGTTCATTAAGCCCGTCAGCGCATCCGTCGCGGCCTCCTGAGTAAGCTGATCCGTCTGTTTCTGAATATCCGTTACAGCAAGCAATACGGCATCGGTCAGCAACTCTGCCTCCCGGCTCCATTGTGGCCTTACCTCCGGAATTACAATGTTCTCCTTGCCTATCCTGCTCACCAGATTTGCCAGATGCACGAACGGCCGGGCCAGCTTGTATGCTATGAAAATAACGCCCATCAGCAGGATAAGAAACGGGAAGATCGAATACGCGATAATTGTCCGGAGATGGCCCATCAGCTCTTGATGGATGATACTAATCGGCGATACGACCACAACCCCCCATCCATTGGCTGGAACACTGGAGTACCCCGCAAGCACCTCAATGCCGATGGTATTAATTACTCGCTCTTTTCCGCGCTCTCCCTTCATGAGCTTCTGCACAACCTTGTTGGTGCTGATATCTCTCCCGATAAACTGCTTGTTTGGATGGTACAGCAGCTGCCCCTTGGAATCCACAATATAAAAATAAGAACCGTACTCGTCCACGTTGTTATTCCCATAAATCATAGACAGGATATTGTCCTCCTGCAGATAAAGCGTCCCGCTCAAAATACCGAGATATGTTCCGTTCCTGCTGAAAACCGGTTGACTCATAAATACGATTAACCGCTTAGTGTTTGGGGTTAGGGAAGGGGAGGAGAGATATGGTTTCTGTAGCGCCAGAGCCACCAGACCGGCTTTGGAGGTAAGAGTTTTGCCGGCCGTTCCCACTGATGCGGGAACAACGTTGCGGATCACCCTGTCAGCATCGACTAAGGTAATGGAATTGAAGAAGTTGCTGCTGTTGCGCATCAGTTCTAGATGATTATCCACTTGTTTCGGAGTCATAGCATCAAAATCAGAGAGTACACCAGCATTGTATTTCAGGCTATTGCGCATGGACAGGAATAAGGAATCCATCGTCTTAGACATTCGTTCAGCGCTGGAGTAATTCAGCTGGAGTGTCGTCTCTATCAAAGATTGTTTCTTGGACTCGTAAGAGCCAATCAGCAGAATGCTTGAGGTTAGCAAAACCACCAGCGTCACCAGGCCCGTAAGCAGCCATGTGAGACTGATTTTTTTACTAGGACACAGTTCGGCCCTTCTTACTGTAAACAAACGATAACCCTCCTCATTTCTATAAAAAACAACTAAATACATAATACATCAAATCATGACGTTATTCGATAAAAAGATGGCGCGTAAATGCCCGCCGCTGCTCGGCTCTCCCCGAGAGGCAACCCTTATCTGAACCCTCAAAAAAAAGGCCGACCCGTAGGGGTCAGCCTGGAGTCCGCTGCAATAGAAGCGGCACGCCTATACAGACGGTTCCTCGTCCTTCAGGGCCTCAAGAATCTGCCCCGCCAGCTTTTCGCCAATGGAGAGGGGGCGGAAATCCTCAATCGAGGCCTCCTTAATTTTCTTGAGTGAGCCGAAATGCTTCAGCAGCAGCTTCCGCCGCTTATCACCGATGCCCGGAATGGAGTCCAGCTTCGAGGTGACCATCGACTTGCCGCGCTGCTCGCGGTGGAAGGTGATCGCGAAGCGGTGGACTTCATCCTGGATACGCTGCAGCAGATAGAATTCCTGGCTGTCGCGCGCCAGCGGCACCGGCTCGGCAGAGTCGCCGATCAGCAGCTGGGCGGTTTTGTGCTTGTCATCCTTGACCAGACCGCAGACGGGAATGTAAAGACCGAGCTCGTTCTGCAGGATGTCGATGGCCGAGGAGATCTGCCCCTTCCCGCCGTCGACCACAATCAGATCAGGCTGCGGCAAATCTTCCTTCAGCACCCGCTCATAACGCCGCCGGATAACCTCGCGCATCGTTTCATAGTCATCCGGTCCCTGGACCGTGCGGACCTTGTATTTGCGGTATTCCTTCCGGGCAGGCTTGCCGTCAATGAATACGACCATCGCCGACACCGGATTGGTTCCCTGAATATTCGAGTTATCGAAGGCTTCTATCCGGCTGAGCGATTCCAGCCCCAGGCTCTGGCCGAGGCTGAGGGCCGCTCCAGAGGTCCGTTCCTCGTCCCGTTCAATGAGACGGAACTTCTCGTCAAGCGCCACACGGCTGTTCTGGCAGGCCATGCCGACCATCTGCTTCTTGAGCCCGCGCTGCGGCACAAGCACTTTGACGTTCAGCCATTCCTGCAAGGCTGCCGCCCCTCCGGCCGCATCCACGGTGCCGGCTGCAGCAGCTTCGGCCGCTGCGGCTTCACGCACTTCTGCATCCTCTGCCATATCCTGCTCCGTTACCTGACCAGTCTCCGCCGCAGCTTCATCTGCGGAGGCCGCCTCGGCAACAAGCGCTGTGAACGCACCCGCACCGGTCATCCCACTGTCACCGGAAGCCGTGACCTGAGCCGGTTTATCCGTGCTTTCCTCCAGCTTATCCGGCAGCAGGATCTCCTGCGGCAACGCCGGATTGTCGCTGTAATACTGCGTCACATAAGACATGAAGTCACTGTAAGCCTCTCCGTAGAACGGAAAAGCAGACGAATGGCGCTGAATCATTTTACCCTGCCGCATGTACAGAATCTGCACACACATCCAGCCTTTATCCACAGCATAGCCGAAGACGTCGCGGTCCTTGGTATCCGCAGTGTTGATCTTCTGCTTCTCCATCAGGGCATCGATGTGGATGATCTGGTCACGCAATTCCTTAGCCCGCTCGAAGTACAGCTCCTCTGCGGCTTCCTGCATCTTTTGCTGCAAATCCTTCTTAACCGCTTCATGTCCGCCCCCGAGAAAAGCGGCGATATTCTGCGTGATTTCCTCGTAGGCGGATTTGGGCACTTCCTTCTCACAAGGTGCCAGGCACTGGCCCATATGATAATAGAGACAGACCTCTTTCGGCATTACTCCGCATTTGCGCAGCGGATACATCCGGTCCAGCAGCTTTTTTGTCTGATGGGCCGCGTAAGCATTCGGATAGGGTCCGAAATATTTCGCTTTATCTTTAATCACCCGGCGCGTAACCTCAAGCCGCGGATGAGCTTCATTCGTTATTTTCAAATACGGGAACGTCTTGTCGTCCTTCAAAAGCACATTGTAACGCGGCATATGCTTCTTAATCAGGTTGCACTCCAGAATGAGCGCTTCCATATTGCTGGAGGTCACGATGTATTCAAAATCAACAATATTGGCGACAAGCCGCTGGGTTTTACCATTATGGCTGCCTGTAAAATAAGAGCGGACGCGGTTCTTCAGCACTTTGGCCTTGCCCACATAAATGATGGTGCCTTCTTCATTCTTCATCAGATAGCACCCGGGCAGGTCGGGCAGCAGTGCCAGCTTATTGCGGATATTATCGTTATAGTCCATGATTTCTCCCCCACCTAGACTTGGCTGCAGCTTATAAGGTAAGTTTAGCACACAAAGCGCCTCCGGATAAACCGGAGGCGCTTTGGCGATTGGGCCGAAAACGGCCCAAGTACAGCAGCATCAAATGAAATTATTGATGTTTAGCTACGATATTCTTAAGGGAATCCTTGGAGTTCAGTCCTACAACTTTATCCACGGGTTGGCCGTCTTTGAAGAAAATCAGCGTAGGAATACTCATTACTCCAAAACGGGAAGCCGTTTCCGGATTCTCATCTACATTCAATTTAGCAATTTTAACGCTGTCTCCCAGCTCGGTGGACAATTCCTCCAGAATAGGGGCAAGCATTTTGCAAGGGCCGCACCAAGGTGCCCAGAAATCTACTACAACAGTACCTTGACCTTCCACTTCGCCGACGAAGGATTGGTCAGACACGTTCACGATAGCCATGATATTGTTCCTCCTTTAAGTTTTGCGAAGCAATATCCGCTTCTATAGCGTACGCTAGTTCGAGCGAATTCACTCCGAAATGTTAGCGGGATAAAAATGTTTCATGTAATATGATAACCAAATTACCATTTACCGACACATCAACAGTATAACATATATACAGTGCTTTTGGGAAATGTTTTAGACAATTACATTGTATAAAATCTATTTTTTGTAAGAGAAACTCATCTTTACATCTCACTGCTGAGTTCGTATACTTGAGGAAAGCGCATTAATTGTCAATGACTTCTCTCACATGTATAACTGTAACCTATTTAAGTGCAGGCATGCAACCGCAAGGAGGAGCAAGCTATGGATGTCAATGCTAAGGTCCGGGACCCGCGGGAGCACTTCAATGAGGAGCCCCGCAACGATTTAGGTGATTTATTGGCCGGTTTTTTTGGAATGACGGGATTTATGACGCTTGTTTTCTTCGGAATGGTAATCGTCAAATTCATTCTCTCCGAATAGACAGGCAGGTTTTATCACACAGCGCAAACCTCCAGCCTTTCCCCACAAGGAAAATGCTGGAGGTTTGTTTGCGTCAATCGGTTTATGGACCAAGTGGAAACGGCTTTGCCGTCCTTTTTGAGGAGGGTACCGTTTCAGCGAGAAATAGAAGGATAAGTTATCGTGTGAAACCTATTTTCAAAAAAAAAAAAAAAACAGCGGCACCTTGGACTTAACGTCCCGGGCTGCCGCTGTTTGTATGTTAATTATAAAGCCGGCTCTTCGCCTTATCTGCCTGTTCCGCGCTGATTCTCGCCGTGCAGGGGAATAACCTCCACAAACGGAGCGATGCGGTCCATCAGACGCTGGCCTTTGTAGAGCTCTTCGCCGTCCTTGCTGGTGAAGCTCAGATGCTTCTCCAGACCGTCCAGCGGATAATTCGAGGTATAGAAGGTAGGTTTACGGTTCATCCGGTAGTTGAGGATTGCTCCGAGCACATGGTCGCGGGCCCACGGATTCAGGTTCTCCGCACCGATGTCATCAAAGATAAGCAAATCACAATTCTTCAGGGTATCGACGGTTTCCTTCAATTTCTGGCCGTCCAGCATGATCGACTTCAGATCCTCGATAAAATCGGGCATGTACACAATCACACCGCTATACCCCGCAACCGCCAGCTCATGGAGCAGGTAACACATCAGGAACGTTTTGCCTGTTCCAAAAGTGCCGTGCAGGTAAATCCCCTGCGAAGTAAGTCCGTTTTCTTTGATTCTTTCAATATAATCAAATATTTTATTCACGGCTGAGGCCCTGCGCGGGTCCTTGCCCATAATATCCATCTCGTCATAACCGCCGTTCAGCACACGTTCGTCTACATAGAAGCTGCGGATCCGTTTGCGGATGCTGTCCTGATTATCCTGTGCCACCTTAAGATTGCAGGCTGTCTTGCGTTCATATAGATCCGACGAGCCGTTAACGGTCTCAACTGTAAGCTTGCTGTAGTGCCCGGGGAAATCATTCGGGCATTTCTCCAGGCCGGGACAGTTTGCACAGTGGCGGCTCTCCTCGACATATTGATATAACCGGCTCAAGTGAACCTTGAGCCGCGACTCCTCCAGCTCCGGATGCTCAGCCTGCAGCTGCTTCACCAAAGGATGGTTCAGCAGATTCTGCTCAAGATCGCGCGAACGCTGGCGCAGAGCGGAATTGTTCATCGAACGCAGCACTTCGCCCATAGACTCCATTGCCATTTCCGCACCTCGCTTTCTTTACGGCGTCTTCGAAACGCCCTTTTTCTTACTGGCCTTAATCTCGGCCGCTTTCTTCATCATCGCCGCGAATTCCTCTTCCGATACGGTTCCGGCACTGCCGTCATCAAGCACCATTGGAATTTCCGGCTTGGCGGAGCGCCCGTTCTTCGCATAAGAACGCTGGCGTGTTCCGGACGCGCCGGTGGAGCCGGATGCCGCTCCTTTGCCCTTGACCTTCGACTGGTCACGGATGTAGCGCACCGCCTTCTCGTACGTGTTCACCTGCTTCACCAGCATATTGGAGGCGATTGCCTCAACGAAATTGCGGTTCATCCGCTGATCGCCGCCCGAAGCAACCATCGTCATCAGATAATGAATCAGCACATTGATGACTTCACCGCTGAGTTTGTAGTTCAGATCTATTTTCTCAAAAATATCCATCAGCTGGCCCGGCACCGCACCCGGAAAAAAGGTTTGCAGCAGCCGTGTATAAGGCTCGTTGCGCAGCATCATATTATATTGGTGAATATCGCATTTGGACATGAATTGCGGAGGAACCTCCACATAATATTCCATCTCAACCGACTGCTCCGGCGGAGCAATGGAATCATCGCCTTCCTCAGCCGCAGCTGAGCGCAGCGAGACTACCTTGGCCGCAGCGATCTCCCGTTTCTCCTGCCGCTTCATATCCTGGCGGAAATGCTGGCTCGCCTTGTATTGCAGCGTATCAAGAATGACCTCGCCGTCAGGCGTAAAGACCCCGTCCTCATCCAGCAGGCGGCTTAAATCCTGGGGACTCAGCTCATACTTATGGGCCACATAATTAATGACACCCATCTGGGTATGATCAAAACGCAGCTTCTCAACATGAACCCGGTTGACCGATTCCCTGGGGAACCGCAAAATAATATCGCTGTAGCCGATGGCCGGCTCGCCGCTTTCGCGCGTCCCCGGCTGGCGGACTGTAGCTACCTCGGCCAGCGCCTGCTCCAGCTCATAATCTATCACATGGGTATTCAATTGAAAGATATCATAAAAGGGCAGTGAAATATTCTCTTTGCCAATCGACCGGCGGCTCCATTCCTCCGGCTCGCGGTTCCAGAACTGCTCGCGCAGCGACAGCACAGCGAATTTGCCGATCTTGTCCCGCAGGAGCAGCGTCAAATGCTGAGTTGCAAAAAAGTCAGCCGGCGACAGCGGCGGCAGCAGCTCGTATTCATACATATAATCCTCGGTTTCCCCGACATAGATCCGGCAGGTCTGAAGCAGCCCCACCGCTTCCAGCCGGGAAGCCTGATCCACTAAATATTTGCGGCCCTTCTCATTCGGTTCAACTCCAAGCGTCATAAACAGCCTGCGCTGCTGCTCCACTGTGGAGTAGCCGATTGCTTCAGCCGGAATATGTTCAAACAGCAGCCTGTAAAGGCTGATTGCAAAGGCTCCGACCATCGGCTGATAGACCGAACCCAGCATACGTCCATCCACACTGCTTAGACCGAATTCGCGGGAAACGCAGTACCGATGATGTTCGGTGAAATGATGCAAGTTGCTCATACGCATCTGCGGATACCTCCCCCTTTTCTACACGAATTCATATAGATTTCTATTCTATCACAAAACACCCGGCCGGAAATGTAAAAAAAGAACCAAATAAGGCGCATTTCGCCGCATTATCGGCCCCTTATGAACACTTGCTGGCGATAGCGGGCAAAAAAGAAAAAAACGGCCTGAGTGCAGCCGTTTCTGTATGATGCAAATCTTTATCAGAACATTTTATAGCCGCCAAGCCGCAGTTTCTGGATCGTCCAGCCGCTGAGCACCGCACCCGCAAGTCCGGCAATCCCCGTAAGATAATCCACAATATGAAAGGTGGACAAATGCTCCCAGAGCGTCATGGCGCTTCTATCCCAGATGGAATAAATTACGATCGGCAGAATGACAATCACGAACAGATATGCGGGAAACCAGGTGGTCTTCATTAACATATTGAGGATAAAGCCAATGCCGAACATCATGACAAAGAATAAAACGGCCAGAACCAACACAGGAATAAATCCCATCGTACCGCCATCCCCTCTCTCTATAAAGAACCGCACACTAAGCCTTAATTAATAGTAAGTTTACTAGAAAAAATGTAACGAAGCAATGAACATTATTGCAGCTCACACTCCATTCAACTCAAATGCCGGTGTCAGGGTTTGCTCTGGGCCTCCCGCATGCGATACAATGCAAATAGATCAATCGGATCATACATAGAAGCGTATGCTTTCGAAGCTGGTTTTAAGCAAAGTTATTTCTACTTTTAAGGAGTGAGAACATGAACGAAGCCGCTTTGACACTGGAAGGCTGGTATGCACTACATGACTTCCGCTCGCTGAACTGGACGGCCTGGACGGCTGCCGATGATGAAGAGCGTGCCGTTGCCCTCGAGGAGCTGCATGCTTTTATGCAGGAATGGGGCCCGGTTGAAGAAGCCAAGGAAGGAAGCTCCACCGTATACGCCATTGTCGGCCAGAAGGCTGATTTCGTGATGATGTTTCTGCGCGAAAGCCTGGAAGCTTTGAATAGCCTTGAGACCGCCTTCAACAAAATCGCCTTTGCCCAATATACCACCAAGTCCTACTCTTACGTCAGTATTGTTGAACTTAGCAACTATGCTGCCGGCGGAAGCGCCGGGGATGGCAGTGATCCCATGCTGAATCCGCATGTGGCCGCCCGCCTGAAGCCGATTCTGCCGCAAGCCAAACATATCTGCTTCTATCCGATGAACAAGAAACGCGAGCTTGCTGACAACTGGTACATGCTCGATATGGAGAAACGCCGTGAGCTTATGTATTCCCACGGCCTAATCGGACGCGGTTACGCCGGCAAGGTAAAACAGATTATTACCGGCTCCGTCGGTTTTGATGATTGGGAATGGGGCGTTACACTGTTCGCCGAGGACGCGCTCCAGTTCAAGAAGCTGGTCTACGAAATGCGTTTCGATGAAGTCAGCGCCCGCTACGGCGAATTCGGCCCTTTCTATGTCGGCAATCTGCTGACTCCGGAGAGCTTCGAAGAGATGCTGAAGCTGTAATCCCGCGGACAGCCGCACACTGTATTTCATATCATGGCTTTTATGCCGGGTTCATAGATACAAACAAACAGACCGCAGCCTAACCGCTGCGGTCTGTTTGTTTGTATGCTTTCCGTTACTGCCTATTTCATATACTGGAGCAGATTCACAATCATTTGTGCACTTTCGGCACGTGTACCGTTCTGCTTCGGCTCAAAGCGTCCTGCGGCACGCCCCTGCAAGAGACCTAGGCGCACGGCCTCTTCAATAGCCGTCCTGGCCCATTGCGGAGCGTCTGTTGTATCGGCAAAAGCTGCTGCAGCTGAGGCTGTGGTCACCTGCGTCTCCGCCGCATACCCGTAAGCGCGAATGAGCATAACTGCCATTTCCTGACGGGTAATTTCAGCTTCCGGCCCAAATGCGGAACCCGACAAACCGTTCACAATTCCGGCCTGCTGCGCCGCAGAAATTGCCTCCGCATACCACTTGTCCGGCTGCACATCGGCAAACCCTGTAGCCGTATGTCCGCTGAGTCCCAGTGAACGTACCAGCATTGCTGTGAACTCTGCGCGGGTAACCGCCCGGTTCGGATCGAACCGTTCTCTAGACACTCCCTGCACAAGCTGCTTGGCAGACAACTGCTTCACTGCGCCGGATGCCCAGTGCTCTGCAGGCAAATCACTAAAGCTTTTGTCGTATTGCAGAACGGCATATTTACTGAAATGGCTCACGGCTGCGCTCAGTCTGCCTTCGGTCCATCTACCGCCGGCATACGCAAGCGCCCCGTCTTCTCCAATATAGTAAATACCGAGCAGCTCTTTATTCCCCTGTGGAATAACCTCATAAGCAATAGTAACCGGTTGTGCAAATTGCGATAAGACAAATTCCTGACCCTGCTTTGTTGTAAGGCTAAGCTTCCATTCTCTCACTTCACTTGCCGCTTCCAGCCGTGCTCCCGACATTTGCGCTGCACGGTTGATCAAGGCCTCAGCGGAGTCGCTGCCAACTGTTTCAGCAGCCAATGAGATGGTGCTGCCAGGGATTGCGCCTTCCGGTACCTTGCTGCTTAATTCGGCGAGCACTCCGGCAGGAATCACCACGGACAAGCCGGCCGATTGGATTCTAAGCGGAGCCTTGCCAAGCAACTCGCCGGCATTCCCTGGCAGGATCAATTCCGTCCAGGCCCGATCGGCTGTAATTACAACCTCCCCTTGCGCATTCCGCTCTCCGGATAACCGGGCAGCTGCAATCTCCACGATTCCAGGTTCCGGCGTTGCCGCAGCTGTCGGAGAAGGAGTAGGAGAGATTACCCCGCCAGGTGCCGGGGGTGAGCTCGGTGTTGGTGTTGGCGTCGGTGTCGGCGTTGGTACTGGCGTCGGCTCTTGTCCGGCAGCAGTCACCACCAGCCCGTACTCTGCACTCATCCCGTTATACTCCCCACGGACTTTTACCGTTCCTGCACTTAGCGCGTGTATTTCCCCAGTCTCGCTAATCTCCGCCACTTTAGGATCGGAGGTTTCGAACAGAACCCCCTTGGCCAGCTTCACAAGGCTGCCGTCACTGTACACGGCTTGAACTACAGCAACGCCCTTGCTTCCCTGTTCCAGGGTTTCCGGGCCTTCGATCTCCAGACCGGTCAACACTGGCGCACCGTCCGTTGACACCGTAAGCTTATACTGGGCGGCCAGTTCTCTGTACGTTACCGAGATCACAGTTGAACCAACAGCATGCGCCTCAACCTGTCCTCGATCGTCAACCGTGGCCACATCAGTATTCTGGCTGGAATAACTCAGCCCTTCAACTACGGCTATCCGCTTTCCGGAGGCATACACAGCTTCAGTTACCGTCTGATCGGTATCTCCCGCCCGTAATACTTGCTTGCCTTGCAGAGAGAGCGACTCCAGAGCATCCACATCTATCTTGCTCTCCGCATATATAGCAGGGTAGCCTTCAACGGCTGCCCTTACGACTGCCGTCCCCGGCTTAAGGGCGGTCACTAATCCGTAAGTATTAACCGTTACCGTGTTCTCCGGCTGTTCGGAAACAACAGACCAATGGATTTTTACCTTGGAGGCATTGGCAGGAAGCACCTGCGCATGCAGCTGCATACTTTGTCCAGGCTCAAGCAATGCTTCCGTACGGTCCAGTGTAACGGATTCCGGAGCCACTTTGGCAATGACCAGTTGATCAATCTCCTGTCCGTCAACCGTTCGGGCAGTGACGGTAATCCCGTCATTTTTTATTTCAACCGCAGTAAAGATTTGCTCGTCCTCGTCATAAATTTTCTCCTGCCAGAACCTTTCGGTCAGCGCATAGAATTTGGGACCGGATGATCCGCCGATGACATACCGGGTGCCCTCGCCTTCGGCAACCCGCTGCCCTCCGTTCATCGGATAGGAGCGCATATAGATGTGATCATGTCCGTTCATTACGAGATCTACTTTATGCTTGTCAAATACCGGCACCCAGACCTGCTGCACCCGTTCATTGGCATAGATGCTGCCGTAAGGTCCCTGATGGAAGAAAATGATCTTCCACTTCTTGTCCGTGGCTGACAGATCCTGATCGAGCCACTGGGCCTGCTCCTTATACTCCGCCTCGCCATGCTCCGTGTTCATCACCACAAAATGGGTGTCTTTGATATCAAATGAAAAATTTGTTCCCTTAACTCCCGCCGCACCGTTCTGCGGGTTATTGAACTGGGCCAGATAATCCCCGTCACCGTTCGTGCCCATCACTTCATGGTTACCGATAATCGGCACAAGCGAAGTGTGCATTAGCTGTTCCTGTGCAGCTCCGAACCACCAGTTCCACTGCTCCTGCTCGAAGCCCTTGTCGACCATATCTCCTGCATGCACAAGCATTTCCGCATCCGGCATGTACTGGAAAGCCTGCTGCGCAGTATTCTTCCATAGCTCGAAGCCTGCCTGCGAATCCGCCTGCGAATCTCCAATGAAAAGGAACTTGGTGGCTTCACGGTCTCCACCGCTCGTTACAAATGTACCCTGGGCACTTACATTCGCCGCTCCGTCCCCCACCCGGTATACATAAGCCGTTCCCGGTTCAAGATTAGCCGCTTCCGCTTTATGCACGCGCATCGTTCCGTCGTTATTGCTGTTGTAGATGGTGCTCGCGCCTTCAATTCTGAGCACCTTGCTGTCCTCGAAGCCGGTGAACTCAGCTTGCTTGACCAATTCAACTACACTGCCCTCTGTCTGCGGCTGAGTCTGCCAGGCAAAACGCCGGCTGGTATCGGCATCCTCACCCATGGTCACATTGATGTTGCGCGGGGCTGCCGTGCCGTCATAAGGCGCTACCTTAAACGTCATCACCGGACTATAGGCGTTGCCTTTTACCGCCTGCAGCTTGAACGTCCCTTCCGCTACAGTAGCGGACTTCGTGGTCAGCAGCCCGTCCGCACTGGATACTCCCTCTGCTTCAACACCGTCGATCAGCAGTTTGGCTCCCTGGAAGGCCGATCCCCCCTCCATTTCACTTACCGAGAAGGAAGCCGCCAGGCCTTTGGCGATCTCATAATGATTCCAGGCCAGCTTAAGCTGGGTCATCACTGTACTTTCAAGTGAAGCACCAATGAAGCTGATCGCCGTTCCGCTGCCCTCTGTCGAGGTGACAGAGCCGGAGGTATTCTCAATGGTCAGCGGTTTGCTAAGCTGTCCTCCAAGCTGTTCCAATGTATAAGGCCCGATATAATCATTGCGGACCGTATATTGAATCTGACCCAGAAGGTCGCTGTCTTCAAGCCCTGCTTCATGGATTCGGTTCAATTTCAGCAGCACTGTACCCTTGGCCGCGTCGATAACCGGTTCGAGCTGGCCTTCTGTCAGCTTGCTGCCTGCTATTACTTTCAGATCGCGGACAGCCGCAGGGTCAAAGGCAAAAGCAACTGAACCCTCCTTCAGCTTATCCGCCTTCTCCGCCGTTATATCCACAGTGTAGGTATTCCCGGCGTATACAACCTCAGGGGTGACATATTTATAGAAGGGAGATCCCAGATTCACTGTGAAATACCATTCCTTAATCGTCTGATTGCCGCTGAGGTCGCGGATCGCAAGCTTCACCTTATGCCGGCCTTCCGCAAGCGGAAGCTTGGGCTTGTACGTAATTTGTCCCTTCGGAGGATAGAAGCCGTGCTCTACGAGCTGGTCGTCAATAAATAACCGCACTTTCGAGGCATCGATTAAAGTAGTTCCCGGATGCGCAACCGGATCGTAGCCGGCATCCTCTCCGTTCACCGAAAGGGCCGGCGTTGCCGTCTTGACCATCTCATTAGCGCCAGGATACTCATTTTTAATGACCGGCGGTGTTTGGTCTTCTTCCAAGGGGCCATAGAGGGCGCGGATATCATCCACATAAATGGCACCCTTTGTTTTTTTCAGATTGCTGGTCTCCATATAACGGACAGGCATATCCATCGACAACGGGGTTGTTTTACCTTTAGGCACCGCCACTTCGACATATTTCCAGCCTGTCCAATTCACACCGTTCACCTGATCAGTGTAATCTACCGGAACCGCCGCATTGTTGCCGTCGCGGATCTGGCCGCGCAGCCAGTGCTTCTGCCCGTCTCCATAGATCCACATACTGATTTTCTCCGGATAACCCGGTATCTGAATCCGGTTCTCTGTCGACGTTGCCGCGACATAAGCTCCTGAGGTGCCTGTTTTTCCAATAAAATCATATTCCAGCTTCAGCGCCCTGTCTCCGCTGCGGATAAAGTCCTGATCTGTCACTTCCTCCAGCGTTACGCTGTTGGCTGCCGCACTGGCTGCCTTATATTTACCGATCCCCGCTTCAAAATTCTCCAGCATAACAGGCGGCAAACCGACATTCACTTCAAAGGAGGTTTCCACACTGCCATATTTCACGTAAATCCTACCGTTTTTTCCGTTCTCATTGCTTGCCTGAAACCACCCGTTCTTATCCACCGTGCCAATTTCACCTTCCACACGCCACTCAAAGCTATGGTTGTCAGCCTGGATAGTCTGTCCGCCCCGCAGCGCCTTTACCGATAACTGAGCGGACTGGCCGGATGTGTATGTCTTGATTTCATCGGGGAATTCCAGCTCCGTCAGCGTTTCGACGACTTCAATCTCGCCTTCTCCCTGCGCATTCCCGGCTCCCGCACTAATTTTGCCTACTCCGGCTGTAGAGCCGGCAGTAAAGACACCCTGTTCATTTATAGTCCCCAGAACCGGATCAACTTGCCAATTCAGCGCCCCCGTGTACGCAGCAGGGTGGCCATTTTCATCCATGCCTGCAGCAGTGAAGGTAAAGCTGGAACCTTTCAAAATCCTCTCAGCATTCGGCTGGATCGCAAGCTTCGAGGCCATAGTCAATTCAGGAGCGGTGTTGACGAGCAGCAATCCGTTGCCGGTCTGCCGTTCAAAGCCGTCCGACCCCTGATTCAGCATCTTGACTCCGTTCGTCCCCGGCATTCTCGCCACAAAGGTCGAAGATCCTCCCCCATCCAGATTCATGGCGTATACGACGCCAAGATCCTTCAGGATTTTTGCCAGTTCCTCTGTTTCCACCCCTTCGCTGAACCCGGGAGAACGGCCGTCAATTTCAAAAAGCACCACGCTGCCGTCTGCTTTCGTACCAATGGCTGTCCGCGGATGCACTCCTGCCGGCCCGACGCCCGTTTGTACAACCCCGTCTTTGATTAGCGGTCCCTGCCCGCCGATTGCCAGTGCGACATCCTTCCATTCTCCCTTCAGTGCAAATGCGGCAGTGACCTCATCTCCGGGTGCCAATCCTTGCAATACGGACCTGGAGGCGCCATGCGCGGACAGCACCACCTTGCCTTGGGCAAGCGGAGTATCACCTTGGCTTGTCCGGACCTCCGATACCTTCAGCTTCAGGGTTTGTCCGCTTTTGACTTCGCCCTCAGCGATATCCAGTACGATTTCATCGCCATCAGCAGTTGATTTCGTTGAGCTGTTGTAATCCTTCGTATAGAGTACGAGCTGATCCGTATTCCGGTAACGGTTGATACTGTTCAACGGCTTTGTTTTCCCGTTCACCGTCACGCTCATAGACAGCTCCGGCTGTCCATAAATAGAGGTGCCATCCGCTTTTAACCCAAAAGCATATGATCCTCCGCTGTTCAGAATAACCCCCTCATCCATAAACAGGCCATTCGGAACACCGGTGGCATAGCCGGATATTTCATAGAAATCACCGTTAATGCCTGCAATTACACGGTTTCCCGGTGCATCCGCATATGTTGCCATACCTGTTACACCCTGCATTCCGTATACCTTGCCGTTTTTCGTTCCGGCCCGCAGCTGCAGGCCTGTATTCTGCGGATTGAACTCCACAGTATGTACTTTTTGCCGTCCTCTTTCATCTTTTATATCCATCCAGGTATAGATCGCACCCGGTGCCAACTCCGTCTTGCGCATATCCATAACCGTGCCGTATTCGCTGGCTGGCAGTTCAGCAATTGCGGCATTCGCCATTGCACCTGGCTGAAACATAGATAAGAGCAACAGAAAAATGATTGCCGGATTGAACTTTCGCAGATGTTTTTGCACTTCGTTATACCCTCCCAGTGGTTGTCGCATTTTGTCTAAATTTGGACAATCTCATAGGGTACATCTTATGTGCTGAACATCAGGAGAGAATAAAATAGGGTAGGTTGTATTGTTAACACTGGCATGAATCTGTTAGTGCGCAGAAAAAAAAACGAAAAGCTCCCCGTCACCGGAAGCTTTCCGTTTCATATTAGGCTTGTTGCTATTCGTCCGTGTCATCTTCCCGTAAGCTCTCCAGATATTCAGCCGTTGCCCGGTCGCGGGCCCGGCCCTTATCCTTCAGGCGTTCGATTGCCGGGAGAATGAGCACATCAATTTCCTTCTGGACATGATAAGCCAGATCATACCGGCTTTGATCCTCGAGATAGGAGCCGGCCTCAATCAGGCCGTTATAACGGTCCAGCTCTTCACGCGTCAACAGTCCGCGAACTTGCACGCTGCAGTGGCGCATCTTAAAGGAATCTTCCTTTTTTGAGTACCAGAGGGATGCCGCCGATAATGAACAGGTAACGCATATCCACAACCTTCTTCAGCTGCGCCGCGGTCCAGCCTTTGTATGTCTTATCGCCTACAACGGCAATACCTTGTCCTTTTCCAAGGGAGGCTACGGTGCCTTTGTTGCTGAAGGAGAACTTCTTCGGCTGCTGGCTGCGGATCGCCGCCACCAGGTTAAATGCGCAACATTCGCCCTGCTGCATGGCAATTTGTGCCGTCGGCGGATAAGGGCGTCCTTCCGGATTAATCATCAGGGAGCCGTCGCCAATAATAAAGATATTCTCATGTCCCGGTGCGCGCAGATATTCATCTATCTTCACACGTCCGCGCATCGCTTCAAAACCGGCAGCTTCGATCAGCCGGTTGCCGCGGATTCCGCCGGTCCAGACGATTGTGGAAGCCTTGATTTCCTCGCCGGTTGCGAGAATAACGCCATTCGGCAGACATTCCTTAATAGCTACTCCGATCTTGAAGGTTACGCCCTTCTTCGTAAGCACCGTCATCGCATGCTCAACCAGCTCAGGGGCAAAGCCCGGCAGCGCCGTCGGTGCCGCTTCCACGTTGTAGATATTCACCATACTAGGATCTACATCATATTCTTTGCACAGCGCAGGGATACGGTCAGCCAGCTCAGCTACAAATTCGATGCCGCTGAAACCCGCGCCGCCCACAACGAAATTGATATGCTCCTGTGCATTGTTCTCATTCTTGTATTTGGCAAATTGATATTCGATATGCTCGCGGATCAGCCGTACCGAATTGATGCTGCGAATAGTAAGAGCATATTTATCAAGTCCCGGAATGCCGAACGTTTCAGGCTCGCCGCCTAGCGCGATCACAAGGTAATCATACGAGAGCGTACCGTCCTCGAGAATGACTTTTTTCTGTTGGGTACGGATTTCCTGCACGGAAGATTTCACGAGATCAATCTTGAATTCATCAATCAGTTTGGAGATAGATACGCGTGTATGTTCAATGCTGTCCGTTCCCGCAGCAGGCATATGCAGGTGGGTAGTGAAATAGTGATACTCATGTCGGTTAACTAGCGTCACATCGGCTTCATTGTAATTCAAAGCCTTTTGCAGCCGCTGGGCAGTTAAAATACCTCCATATCCCGCGCCTAGGATAACGATTTTTGGAATACTGCTCATGTTCCGGCTCCTTCCAACAGGTAAATCTGTCTATGTGTTATTTTTTGTAAAAATATTTAGCGTTCTTTTGTGAATTTATACACTTAAATTCAGAAGAATTTCCAATTAAACTTAAAGGATTTCTAAAATAACCATATCCATTGTAAACCTTAGTACCGTTTTAATCAAATATTATCATGCGAAAAAACGTCACAATTTTTAGGTCATTTAAAGCCTTTGCAGGGTGGTCCCACAATGTTTATAATGAGTAAGTACACTAGTATGGCAAATTGAATATATCAACTCGGAGGTGTAATATTACGTGACATTAGAGCAATCCGGCGTTCCTATGAGCGACCTTCTAATTATAGGCGGCGGTCCGGCCGGCATGTTTGCTGCCTTCTACGGCGGAATGCGTCAGGCATCAGTAACCCTTATTGAAAGTATGCCCCAATTGGGAGGGCAGCTCGCTGCTCTTTATCCCGAAAAATATATTTACGATGTGGCAGGATTCCCCAAAGTTACCGGACAGGAACTGGTTGACAACCTTTCACGGCAAATGGACCTGTTCCAGTCTAACATCTGTTTGGAAGAAAAGGTCGTATCTGTCGAGAAACGTGACGAACGCCATTTCGTCGTCACTACCGATAAAGCGGAATACCATAGCAAGGCTGTCATCATTACCGCCGGCGTAGGCGCGTTTGAACCGCGTCGCCTGGAGGTAGCAGATGCACAGCGTTTTGAGAAAGCCAATCTGCATTATTTTGTAAACGATTTGAATGCATTCAAAGGCAAGAAGGTGCTGATCAGCGGCGGCGGGGATTCCGCAGTGGACTGGGCACTTATGCTGGAACCGATCGCCGAGCAGGTAACCCTGATTCACCGCCGCGATAAATTCCGCGCCCACGAGCACAGTGTAGAGAATCTCATGGCCTCCAAGGTGAAGGTAATTACCCCTTCGGAGATCACAGAGCTGCATGGTGAAGAATTTATTACCAAGGTCACCTTGTCCCATATTAAGACCAAAGAAACACAGGAAATTGAAGTCGACAGCGTAATCGTCAATTTCGGCTTCGTTTCTTCTCTTGGACCTATCGCTGAATGGGGCATTAACATTGAGAGCAACTCCATCGTTGTTGACTCGCGTATGGAAACAAGCATTCCGGGAATCTTCGCTGCCGGCGATATTACCACCTATCCGGGCAAGCTGAAGCTGATCGCTGTAGGATTCGGCGAGGCGCCTACCGCTGTGAACAATGCCAAGGTATATATCGACCCTGAAGCCAAGCTTTCACCGGGACATAGCAGCAATCTTAAGCTTTAAGCCAACTGCCAATACTTTCACAATAAAAGGGTATCCTTTCAGGTTGATTCCACTTCAACTTGAAAAGATACCCTATTTAGTGCCGCTTGCGGTTAAAGATAAGCAGCTGCTGCAGAAATAGTCTATGATCTTTAATGTAGAACCGCATGTACTGGAGAGTGTAAGTTCCGTTT
The DNA here is from genome assembly GCF_038002865.1 of Paenibacillus sp. FSL H3-0321. Lineage (NCBI taxonomy): Bacteria > Bacillati > Bacillota > Bacilli > Caryophanales > Paenibacillaceae > Paenibacillus > Paenibacillus sp. FSL H3-0321. Next base: position 2,869,932 of record NZ_JBBODH010000001.1, read on the forward strand.
GCGAATTTCAGCGAGTAAAAGAGCGATGAAATCATGCTCTAATTGGAGCTCTATAGCTCTCTGATAAGAGTCCAACAACATCTCATCCGACAATTCAACCATAACGTTCACCTACCTTTCCTTTATTTGGATCTGAATCTATCATAGCAAACTATCATTTTTCGAACAAGCGTTCTCATTATCCACAGCCAACTGTGGAAATCCTGTGCATAATATGTGAGTAAGGGTTGCGAAGGCCCATGCTGCGCAGTGGACTATGGGGATAATAGTTATGCACAGGAACAAACCACAGAATATTCAGCAAAAATATTTTTGTTATGTTCAAATATTTAACATTTATTACCTCATATTACCTCATAAGCGGCATAACTAAACGCTATTCTATCTTATTACTATTACTATCGTCAATTCTTAAAATAATGTTTATTTATTGTGGTCTTGTATTTACTTCCAGAATCCAAATTTTCCCCGAATTATCTATAGCATAATCAAAGCCCAACTCGCCTATTCCCGGAAAATGACGTTCCATCAGCTCTGTACATACCAAGGTTAGACGCCGCATCTCCGCTTTTTTGGTGGCCGTTCTGTTGCGGGGCAACGATTTTCTCAGCCCTTCACGGCAGCTCATCATCGTTCCGCCCTTGCACAGGTTGGTCACGAACAGCCCCGGACGAGCTAATCTTCCCACCATGGAGCGAAACTCCCAACGGGCTCCGTTCTTTACTACCTTAACCCGGTAATCAATCGGTCGCCCGGCAATCCGGGCCAGTGAGATGCCCTGCTGCATCAAATATTTTCGTCTTACCTTCACACGCTCGAGCGCCTGCCTCATGGAAGAGAAATCCCGGAACACGCGTGTTTTGTCCATATATGTGAAGCCATACCCACGCCCGTCCAGAAACACTTTAATTACCCCGTAACCCCCGCCGCCTACGACAGGTTTAATCACAACATTCCCATAACTTCTCAGCATTTTAAGCAGCCCGGCAGCACTGTATTCCCTTGTTCTCGGAATGTAACCGGCAACCCGCGCATCGCTAAGCAGCGCTTCGGTCTTCAGCCATTTGCTGGCCAGTTGTCTTCCCGCCATTTTAATCCCGCTCCTTTCGCATTCCCAGCCTACCCTATACATTACTCAGGAGCGGCCCCGCCTTCCTGTATGATTGTCCGTGTAAGAAGGCGTTCGCAGCAAAAAAGGGCATATGGCTCCGGGGCCGTATGTCCTGGGACTTTATCCGCACTGCGCTGTATTCATCCGCATCATCCGACAATCATTTTTTCGACGGCAACAGCGCGGTTATTTTGACGATTCAATAGAATTGATTTGATATAGAGTCTCTGCAGACTAACTGGAATAATCTTAAAATTCATTGTATTATTGCGGTAAGAGGAGGGATCCTTAGTGGCACAATTGTTCGAGGTATTGTATTGGGTGGCTATGGTTGGCATGTCTGTTGTATTGGCGGGTACCACCGTCCTTGTCTGCGCGCTCGGCTTCAAGTTTATAAAAGACCGCCGCAGAGTGCTTGGCGCCAGTTGTATCGCCTTCTCCATGGGGGCCGCCGCTTTAATCGTGTTTATGATTAACTTCAAGTTTATCCTTCCGGCCTGATTGCGGCGATCGTTTCACTCCTTCATTGCAGATACTATACTCTATGAAGGAGTGAGAGGATGGCTTGTGCAGATGGACAGCTTCATTCGCTGAGATCTATTAACTACTTATATATATAAGTTGAACTTTAGACTTACCAAGCCGGCATAGAACGCAACTGCGGTGAATATTTGGACTTCCGGCCGCTGTTGTCTTCGGATTTCTTGATTTTAACCGCTATTTAGCGGTAGAAATCCGAAGACAAAGGCGGACACTACCGTTCCTCCAGTTCCAAAATCCCCCTCCGCTGCTTTTGCCTCTAGGTAGTTCTTTAGTTCAACTTATATAGAAGCAATTGCTATGACGGGCAGGTAATGGGCAATATCGCTGCAAGAGAGGGTTCAACCTCATTCCCGTACTTTACGACCCAATCAGCTTTCTCTTAAAGACAACAATGACATCTTTGGAAGCCCCCTGCGCCTGGCTGGTGTCAAAACAGGATACAAGCTCCCAGCCCTCCTTACCATAAAAATTCAGCTCATCCTGAAATTCCGAATTATCAACTCTGCCGCCCCAAAATCCGCCGGTCTTAAATTTAATTGTTTTGTATTCCCATCGCTCCATGTGTCCGCTCCTTTCTCACTGCCCCCAATACCGGGAATTAAAGCAATAACCTATCTCTCCCTGGCCCTGCTCAGGCGTATGAATTCCGCAGCCGCCAATCAGCTGGTTGGTCTCTTTCAGAACCACTGCAAATTCAAAAACTTTACGCGGTTCCTGATGCTGCTGGCTGATTGTTAAATGAAGATAGGCTCTTGTTTCCTCTTCCGTGTTGGGCCCCCACATCATATGCTCTACTACCCTTGGGTCCGATGCGTAGCTGTGAACCGCTGCACAATCCCCGGGCGAAAATTCCCTGATCATCAGCCGTTGTGTTTCAATGATCAATTCAGATCACTTCCTTAATATCGATAGTAATGTGCCGTATGGTTCATTTATGCTCCAGTATATCAGGCACACTAAATATTGGAAATACAAAAAGACTCCAAGGCGATTAACCTTGAAGTCTCATTCTGCACGTCATGAAGGGTGTTACAAACGTTTCTCTGGCGATTTGCGAAAAGTACGTTTTAGCAAAAGCACCAAGAAAACCAGTACAAAAACAATAAAAAAAGCTGTCAGGAAAAGTCCTGTGCCTACCCAAAAGCCGTAATCAAAAAGTCCTGCAACATCTTCCGGTGTGAAGATAAGATTGATTACTGTTGGAATAGTTATAAATATCAAAGCGTATATTAACGCCTCTTTCAGTATCTTTGACACTAAATGGCCCTTCCCATTCAGCAAGGCTCAGCTGCAGGCTTGCCGGCATCGTCCTTCGTACGGAAGGAGGAACCGCAGCCGCAGGTGGCGGTGGCATTCGGGTTATTAATGGTGAATCCGCCGGTCATGCCGGATTCTTCGAAGTCAATCTCAAGACCGTTGAGATAACGGATGTCGTCTTTACTTACAACTACCTTGAGATCAGCGACATCCAGGTAGACATCCTGCTCGCTCTCGTTATCGTCAAAGCCCATGGCGTAGGAGAACCCGCTGCAGCCCCCCGGTGTTACGCCAAGGCGAAGGAACATGTTGGGCAGCTCCTGCTCAGCCAGCATTGTCTTGAGTTGTTCTGCAGCTGTTTCACTAATTGTAATCATGATCTCAACCTCCTGAAAGTTTGTTAGCCTATCCGCTTCTTATGCTATGACAGCCTTCCGGCCAAAAGTAATTTTCTATATTAAATTAAGTATACCTCACTCTTCCCATGCCCTCAAGTCATATCTGCTGCATTGGATACGATTTATCCGCTCTATACTTCAAGTCTCAGCGGTTGCTCACCCTTGGAGAGAGGTTTATAATAGGGGAAGTAATATACGTAAAAATTCGGAAAATTGTCACGGAGGCCATCAAAGCCTCCATTTTTTACGCTGGACAACGCGTGTTTTAGTAATTTCCGGTTACGATTCTGCGGGTGCATTCACCTCGCCAAACCTTCAGGAGGAAATCATATGTCTACTCTTATCACACCCCACACAGACGCCAGAATGGCGAACATTATCGAAAAGGTTCGCGGCGGAGAACGATTAAATTTGGAAGACGGCGTTTATTTATATGAGAGCAACGATTTGCTCACGATCGGCCAGCTGGCTAATGAAGTCAACCAGCGCAAGAATGGAAACAAGGTATATTTTATCGAAAATATGAGCCTTTATTTCACCAATGTTTGCGAATCCCACTGTGCATTCTGCAATTTCCGCAAGGATGACGGAGAAGAAGGCGCTTATACCCTTTCCGGTCAGGAAATGGTGCAATATGTCGAACAGCATATTCATCCCGGCGTACGCGAATTCCATATTGTCGGCGGCCATAATGATAAGGTGCCCTTCCAATATTACGTTGATTCGCTGAAAGCTCTGCATGAGCGGTTTCCTGAAGTTACCTTAAAAGCTTATACTGCGGCGGAAATTGACTTCTTCACCCGGATCAGCGGACTCAGCATCCGTGAAGTACTGGAGCAGCTGCGCGCAGCCGGACTCCAATCGCTTACCGGAGGCGGAGCTGAAATTCTCTCTGATCAATACCGTAAAAAAATGCGCGTTGATAAAGCAAACGTCGAAGAGTATCTGGAAGTGCACCGGGTTGCCCATCAGATGGGCATGAAGACGCACACCACCATGCTCTACGGCTCCATCGAATCGCACGAGGACCGCATCCGCCATATGCTGCAAATCCGCGAGCTGCAGGATGAAACGAACGGATTTATGGTATTTATCCCGTTGTCCATGCAGCCCAAGAACAAAAACGCCGGGATTATGCGCCGCAACTCCGCGTACGAAGATCTTAAGACAATTGCGATCAGCCGTTTGATGCTGGATAATATTGACCATATTAAAGCTTACTTCATTAATATTGGCGCGCAGCTGACTCAGGTTGCCCTAAGCTTCGGAGCTTCCGACGTGCATGGCACGATCCTAAAAGAACGGATCAGTCACGCCGCGGGTGCTTTAACTCCTGAAGGTCTGACACGCGAAGAATTGATCTGGCTCGTAAAAGGCGCCGGACGGATTCCGGTTGAACGGGATACCTTCTACAATGAAATTAAGGTTTACGAATAATTAAACGACTGAGTTAGCCGGAATTATCCTTCGCTGCTGCAAAAACCATATTTGAGCACTACTCGAAAGGAAGATCGGTCTGCATGAGAACACTACTCGTCCTGGGTGGCGGCTACGGCGGCCTTGCCCTTATCCAAGAACTGCTCAACAACCATCTCCCTCATGATATGGAGATCGTCCTAATCGACCGGATGCCTTATCAGGGAATCAAGACAGAGTATTATGCGCTTGCTGCAGGGACGGTGAACGATTACCATTTACGCATCCAGTTTCCCGTGCATCCGCGTCTGACCGTCAGATATGGTGAAGTAGGCTCCATTGATCTGGAGAGCAGAATGATATTCATGGAGACCGGCGAGCCGGTTTCCTATGATATCCTGGCGATCGCTCTCGGCTGTACAGATAATTATCATGGCATTCAAGGAGCAGAGCAATATACCTGCAGTATCCAGAGCTTCTCGGAAACGCGGGAAACGTATCGGCGGCTGAATGATGTGAAGCCTTATGGAACAGTTAATATTGTAGGCGGGGGATTAAGCGGAGTGGAAATTGCCGCAGAGCTGCGTGAAAGCCGTCCTGACCTGAATATTTCTATACTGGATCGCGGGGAACGCGTGCTGTCGGCTTTTCCGGCGAAGCTGTCCAAGTATGTGGAAGAATGGTTCAGCGAACACCATGTCGAGACACTGGGCAAAATTTCCGTATCTCATGTAGAAAAGGATGCCATCTATAATGGCACCCAGGCTATTCCTGCTGATGTTACTGTATGGACCGCCGGAATCCAGCCGGTCCGGGTAGTCCAGCAGCTCGAAGTAGCGAAAGACCGCAGTGGCCGGATCATGCTGGACCAATATTACAATATAGCGGATTATCCGGAAGTGTACGTGCTCGGCGACTGCGCCAGCCTTCCGTTCGCTCCAAGTGCTCAGGCAGCCGGAGCGCAAGGGGAACAGGTAGCACATGTCCTTCAGGCGCTGTGGCGCGGCGAAACACCGAAGCTCCATGCGATCAAGCTGAAGGGAACGCTTGGTTCCCTGGGCAAACATGCCGGTTTCGGGCTGATGGGCCGCCGCTCCGTCATGGGACGTGTCCCCCGTCTGCTGAAAAGCGGCGTATTGTGGATGTCCAAACGACCTTTGGGTTAAGTTAAGGTAGGCCAAGGATAGGACTAGCCTTTGGCTAGTCCAGTTCCAGATTGTCCCATGCTTCCTGTTCCTTAATTGCGGCCTCGATGGCTGCTTCCAGTTCCTCCGGAGAAGCTGCTTCAATAATCTCGCCGTCAACCATGGCGAATGGCTGCAGGTAGCACTCGCCGCAGTTGTTCAGACAACCGTATTCAATGACATCGTATTCCGGATTTTGTTCCAGCTTTTTTTTCAGCGGTTCCGTGCCATGGCCAATATTACTGGCACAAAATTCAATAATTGGTCTCATGATGCTCTCCCTATTCTGCACTAACCATTTTATTTTTTAACTTTTTGTACTATAATGAACTTACGAAAGGAGTGATTGAGAAATGAGTGAGAATGTACAAAGCACCACCATGTATGATGAAGTACTGGAAGTGCTCGATAAACTTCGTCCGTTCCTGCAGCGCGATGGCGGTGACGTCGAACTGATCGATGTTGAAGACGGCATTGTTAAGTTGAAGCTTATGGGTGCCTGCGGCAGTTGCCCCAGCTCCACGATCACGTTGAAAGCCGGGATCGAACGCGCCCTCCTTGAAGAAGTAGAAGGCGTAGAAGAAGTTGTTCAAGTATTCTAATCCCGTTTGATACCGATCCCGGATCTTCTGAGAAGAAGACCCGGGATTTTTTTGAACTATAAGAATTTATAGGCTTCACACTACGGCGAAGCCGTTTCCACTTGTTATATGTATTATAGAGGATTTCACATTTCGCAACAACCGGAGTACTAAAAACCCCGCATGCCTATTTCTGGCATGCGGGGTTTTCCGTCGTTGTAATTCTGTTAAGTCAGCTAAGGCAGCAGCTTAAAATGCAGGGATAATCGCACCTTCGTATTTCTCTTCGATAAATGCTTTAGCTTCCGCAGAGTTCAGAGCTGCAGCCAGCTTCTGGATAGCATCGGAATCCTTGTTATCAGGACGGGATACCAGCAGGTTGGCGTAAGGGGAATCTGCTCCTTCAATGAACAATGCATCTTTGGTTGGAACAAGGCCGGCTTCAAGTGCAAAGTTGGTGTTGATCAGAGCAATATCCACTTCATCAAGCTGGCGTGGCAGCATTGCTGCATCCAATTCAATGATCTCAAGGTTCTTTTTGTTTTCGGTAATATCCGCTTTGGTGGAAGTGATATTAGTATCATCTTTCAAGGTGATCAGGCCGTTTTTGGCCAACAGGATCAGTGCGCGTCCACCGTTGGTGGCATCGTTCGGAATGGCTACTTTCGCGCCGTCAGCCAGTTCGTCAATTGATTTGATTTTTTTGGAATAAGCGCCGAAAGGTTCAACGTGAACAGCAGTTACCGATACCAGATCCGAGCCGTTCTTTTTGTTCTGGTCATCAAGGTAAGGCTTGTGCTGGAAGAAGTTCGCATCCAGTGCCTTTTCGGCAAGCTGTGTGTTCGGCAGGATATAGTCTGTAAATTCTTTGATCTCCAGCTTGATGCCTTGTGCTTCAAGCAGCGGAGCGATAGCCTTGAGAATTTCAGCATGCGGCACAGGAGATGCGCCGACCACGAGGGTTACAGGTTCTGCAGCCGGTTCGGTCGTTGGCTCTGCAGAAGCATCTGTTGTTGGTGCATTCGTTGCGGCGGAATTGGCCACGTTATTGGTATTGTTATTGTTGCCGCAAGCAGCCAGCACCAATACCAAGGTCAAGCTGAAAAATGTGAGCAGTACTTTCTTCATCTGTAAATCCCCCTTTAATAAATGTATGAATAAGGCTATATATGGACGTACCTTATTTCCGGGTAAAAAATCTAACCAGCCGGTCTCCGGCCATTTGCAGCAGCTGAACTAGTATAACCATCAGCACTACGGAGATAATCATAACTTCTTTCTCATACCGGTAATAACCGTAGCGGATTGCCAGGTCACCAAGACCGCCGCCGCCGATCATCCCCGACATCGCGGTGTAGGAAACGAGCGTAACGAGAGTGATGGTCACTCCAGCAAGCAAGCCTGGACGAGCCTCGGGCAAAAGTACACGCATAACGATCTGCCCTGTAGAAGCTCCCATTCCTTGTGCTGCTTCAATCACGCCCCGGTCAACCTCACGCAGTGCCGTCTCCACCAGTCTGGCAAAAAACGGAGCCGCACCGATGACCAGCGCCGGAATCGTACCGAGCACACCTATCGAAGTCCCCATAATCGACTTGCTGAAAGGAATCAATGCTACCATTAGAATGAGAAATGGAACGGAACGCAGGATGTTTACAAGTAGTGATAATACCGAGTAAATAACCCTGATAACAATGTTATTTGATCTTCCCCATAAATATAACACAATTCCGAGTGGTAAACCAAGAATAATTGTGAATATTCCGGAAAATGCCAACATTTTTAGTGTAGCCACTGTAGCATCAAGCATTTCTTCCCAATTAATCGTATTAAAATTCAAGCCGCCCACTATGAAATCACCTCCACATCAAGCCCCTGCGCCGTTAACTCGGCGATTGTGGCTTCAACCGCTTCAGGAGACCCTTCAAAACGGACAATCAGCTGGCCATAAGGCACATCTTTAATTGTGGAGATTGTCCCCTGTAAAATCGCAAAGTTGACCCCGGTGCCGCGGGCCACATGGGACAAGGTAGACTCGTACGTTTTTTGTCCCAAAAAGGTAATCTTGACGGCCTTGCCGAAATCACCGTTCACTGCATCAATGGCCGCCCGAAGAGGCCCGTCCTGCTGAGTTTCACTACGGATAAACTCCTTGGTTACTTCATGCTTGGGCTTCAGGAATACCTCTGCGACATCCCCCTGCTCGATAATACCGCCGCCATGAATGACTGCGACCCGGTCACAGATGCTCTGTATGACATGCATTTCATGCGTAATCAGCACAATCGTCAGATTAAATCGCTTGTTGATATCGAGCAGCAGACGCAGGATGGAATCCGTTGTCTGCGGATCCAGCGCCGAGGTCGCTTCGTCGCATAGCAGCACATCGGGATCACTAGCCAAGGCACGGGCCACGCCCACCCGCTGCTTCTGTCCACCGGACAGCTGGGCAGGATATTTGTTCAGATGTTGTTCGAGACCAACCAGTGTTATCAGTTCCTTCACTTTATGGTCAATTTCTTTTCCCGGAGTGCCCATCAGCCGCAGCGGAAAAGCGATATTATCGTATACTGTAGCCGAAGTGAGCAAATTGAAATGCTGAAAAATCATTCCGATTTTACGCCGCTGCACCTGCAATTGCCTCTGATTCAGCGCCGTCAGATCCACACCGTTCACCCATACCTCACCCTCTGTCGGACGCTCCAGCAGGTTAATGCAACGGATTAGGGTGCTTTTTCCCGCTCCAGAATGGCCGATTACTCCAAAAACCTCACCTTTTTTGATGGACAGGTTCAGATCCCAGAGCGCTGTAGCGGCCTTGCTGCCTTTTCCGTAGACCTTGGTTAAACCTTTTAGCTCTATCAATTGCTGTCCCCCTCTCTTTAATTTCTATTTCTATAACATCAAAAAGACCTCTTACGATCGATTGCAGATCGCAAGAGGCCCTGTGCGTTTATTAACAATGCCTTCTCATCTGCCAAAGACCGCAAACCGCGCGGTATTGTAGGAATTAGCACCATGACATTCATCTAAAACGCGGGTTGACGCGTATTACACAAATCGGTTGCCGGGCTTCATCGGGCCTATCCCTCCGCCGCTCTCGATAAGATTATGATATGAAATTAGTTGCCGTTCTCTGTGAGAAACGAATGCATGCCTAAGTATAGTAATTTTCAGGTTTTTTGTCAAAGGGAAAGTTTACTTGGAGCCGTCCCCTGCTTTCAAGGCTGCCGCGTTTTTACGCCACTGCTCATTGCTGTAACGGAACGAAGCGCTTAAAGATTTGCACACCATCTCGAGGCACTGCTTCAAATCCTCCAGATGACTGTCCAAATCTTCAAGCTGAATTTTATCATGCAGACCTTGATGTCTTTGCCAGAGATCATCCTGCATTTCCGCATTCATATAATGAATTTCGGCGTTGCGGCGTTTGCGCAGATTCTGCAGCGGCTCCCGGTAAGAGTTCTTGATATTCTCCAGTTCTTCCGCCAGCGGTGCATGCGCTTTGAGCAATTGAAATTGCCGCAGCACGGTGAAATATGAGAAATGGGCTTTGACCTTGGTCGTGTTGAGATTATACAGACTGTTCAATACAGTTCCAAGCTTGTCCAGCAGTGAGAAGACACGAATAAAGCCGTTTTTATAAAAATAAACATAACGGGCATAATCGCCCTGCTCGATCACCGTCATATCATCCATATAACCGGCAACAACCAATTTCCGGTAAAAGGCTGCCGCGAACCAGCTTTGCTCCAACTCGTCCAGGGAGGAAATCAGCCCGCGCGTCCATATCTCCAGCTTGCGGTATTCATGGTCGTGGTCCTCATGCGCGTTCATTTCCTTGCGCAGCATCGCTGCAAGCTTCGCCATGTTATCCATGGCTTCAGCCAGTACACCGCCGTTCTCGCGCGGCGGTTCTCCCAGTAATATCCGCAGCATGTTTTGTCCTCCTTAAAGTTTTGTAAGCATTACATCCTGAATCTACTTCGTACAAAACTCGCTTCGGAAGCATTCGCTTAGTTTTGTGAGCAATTCTTCCTGATTCTTCTTCGTACAAAACTAATTTCGGAAGCATTAACTTAGTTTTGTGAGCATCGGGAAATAGTTCTTCCAGTTTTGGTCGACCACCTTCACAATATCCCCGCACGGTTCCAGCTCATCCGGATAATCAGGCTTCATGCGGGCGTCGATAACAATTGGCAGCTTATAGCCAATGTGATGGCGGTTAACCTCGGATTCTGCGTAAATATCGCTCGCCGGATTAAACCGGGTGAACACAGTCCACAGAAAGGAGGTTTGCGTCTGAGCGGTTTCAGCGGCGTGATCCACCAGGATGACAAGCGGCCATTCCGTTTCGTTCTGGCGCAGTTCGGCGATCAGTCTCAGCGGAAGCTCAGGGTCGTCTATATAGGATGCACCCGATACCGTTAAACATCCTCCGCAATAAGGAACAACGCCGGTAATTCCGGGAAGCACTCCCTCATTATAGGTACGGGGAAGCACCCGAACCGGGGATCCGATGCCCATCATTACGCCTTTACTGCCGCGGTTCAGCTTGTGTCCGGTATAATCCGAGGTATCTTGAGCCGTATTATTCAGCACAACCAGATCAGTTTGCGGATCGAAACGCTCCAGTACCGTCTCCAGCAGCTTGGGGAAATCGCAAAGATCCACCGGTTCATTCGTCAGCAGCAGAAATTTGGTCAAAGACAGCTGGCCTTCTCCCAGAATGCGGAAAGCCGATGCCAGCGCTTCGCGCGAATAGCTTTCGCGCACAACGGCGGATGCCAGCGAATGTGAGCCGGCTTCGGTATAAGACCACAGTGCCTTGACTGACGGCATCAGCAGCGGATAGGCCGGGGACAGGAGGCGCTGAAGAAAATCCTTCAAATAATAATCCTCCTGGCGGGGTTTGCCGGCAATCGTTGCCGGATAAATCGCATCCTTGCGGTGCCACATCCGCTGAACATGCAGGACAGGGAAATCATGCTGCCGGGAATAATATCCATAGGGATCTCCGAAAGGTCCCTCCGGGCGACGTTCCAGCGGCGTTACAAGACCGCGGATGGCGAATTCGGATTCAGCGGGAATCCGGTGTCCGCCCATGGGATCCTTAACCATGGGCAGCCGACGGCCCAGCATTAGCGAAGCCAGCAGCAGTTCAGGCAGCCGCTCCGGCAGGGGAGCAATGGCTGCGGCAATCAGCGCCGGCGGGCCGCCGAGAAATACGGAGACTGGCAGAGCCTCGCCGAGCAGTTCAGCCTCACGGTGATGAAAACCGCCGCCTTTATGGATTTGCCAATGGACACCTGTTGTATTGTCATCATAAATTTGCACACGGTACATTCCAAGGTTACGGTTCAACGGATTGGTAATACTCTCGGTATATACTAACGGGAGGGTGATCAGCGGCCCGCCATCCTCGTGCCAGCTTGTGATTCTGGGCAATTCCTGCAGCGGGTCGGTACTGCGGCATATGCCCAGCACAGGCGCTTCACCCTGGGGCACATCTTTGACGCCTACCTTGAGCAGATCATACAGCAGGCCTTTTTCTTTCCATATCGCCGAGGGGGTGGGCGGCAGCAAAGTTTCCACCGCCCCCGTCAGCGACTTCATCAGTTGCTCGGGCCGGGTCCCAAATGCCTGGTTTACCCTGCGGACCGTCCCGAATAAATTTGTCGCGACCGGAAAAGGGGTTCCTTTTACATGGGTAAAGAGCAATGCCGGCCCTTCTTCCCGTACCACACGCCGATGAATCTCCGCCAGTTCAAGATAAGGGTCCACCGGAGTATCAATCACAGCGAGATCCTTATCCTTTCTCAACTGCTCGATCCATTGACGCAAATTATCGTATCCCACTATATTGTTCCTCCTCAAACCTGGCTGAGTGCCCAAAGTCTGATTGGCAGTCTTACTGAGAACTAACGATACAGGACAGACGAACATTTCCCCTGCATTTAGTTTGATTTATTCTTTCTGCTCAGCTGCCATACACGCACACTCATGTAGCACAAGACTCCGAACAGTCCAGCAATCAGCAAAATATGGGCCAGCGCAGCAAATATGTACAATTGTTCGTTATACAGCGTATGCACCACAGCCGCACCGCTGAGTACCTGCAGCAGGCAGAGCACAACCGCGGCAACGCCCAGAGCCCTCAGCTCAGGCCATGCTCTGTGTTTCCAATAGGCTAAATGTCCAAGCAGTGCGATCAGAACAAACAGCAGTGCCGCCGCAACCCGGTGTACAAACACTATGCCTACACCACCAGACAGCTCGGGAATCCATTCCCCATTGCAGAGCGGCCAGCCGGAGCAGCCTCCCTGTGAATCCGTGTGGCTAACATAAGCTCCGATATAAACGACAATATATGAATATAACGCCGTAAACCACGTTAAGTTGCGGAACCCCCGGCTTATCCCTTGCCCGTAAGCCTCCTCTAAGGCTCTAGATTCATGCCGCCGCTTCGTACCCAGCGCGAGCATGAGTGAGCTGGCGAAAGCTATTAAAGAGAAGCCCATATGCAGCGCCATCACCGCAGCTGACTGTGCTTGCATGACCGCAAGCGCTCCCATTCCACCCTGTACCACTACAAAAAAAAGTGTCAGCCCAGCATAAACAAGCAGTTCCTTCTGTCTGCGGGCATAACGCCAAAAAGCAAACATCGATATTAACGACACCAAACCCGCCAACCCACTGAACAAGCGGTGGGTGTACTCGATCATTGATCCCACGGTATAGGCTGGAATCAGCTTTCCGTGGCAGAGCGGCCAATCATGTCCGCACTCCAGTCCCGATCCCGTCTTCGTGACCACAGCGCCTCCAAGCAAGGCGAAAAACATTGTGAGGCAAGTGATGTAGCTAAGCGTTTTCAATTGATTTGTCGTCAATAGGATCACCCGCAATTTTCATAGGAATGAACTGGATAATATAAGGGAAGAAAGATTAAAAAAACACCGCTTCTGCTCTATCAAGGCGAAAGCGGTGTGCAAACTTCATTACTTGTGAATACTCAGATATACCTCAAGCGCCGTATTCAGAAAATTCTCAATTTCCTCACGGGATTTGCGCAGCTTATTAACGAATCTTACAAGCTCACGCCCGTCGGTGTAAGCGACAAAGCTGGGAATTCCAAGAATGTTCTGTTCCTGGCTGACATCGCCTACCGCATCGACATCTACTTCGACAAGCGTAAGACGTCCATCGTATTTCTGCTCTACTTCAGGCATAAAAGGATCAATAAACTTGCAATCGGAGCACCAATCCGCCTTGAATACAGCTACGCTCAAGCGCGGTGATTGAATCGCTACCTGAAATTCCGCAGGGGAAGAAATTTTATCCATGGATTATCCAATCCTTTCTTCATCATTGAGTCGGTTACCCTTTAAGTGAAGCAAAATGTGCTCAGGAAGTCAAATAAAATAGACGAAATAAGACATTAATCATAGCATTATTCGTTAGTACGAACACGTTCAGGCTGAAGCTTCATCAGTGGTTTGAGCAGCTTCTGCAAAGCACGCGGATAACTGGCAACCTCCTGGCGGCTTAGCACACCCAGCACAATCAGGAGTACAAGATAAATTACAACAACAGCTGCTCCTACAACCAGACAGGTAATCAGGAAAGCAAGCCGTGCAGGCATCAGATGGGTCAGCATCACTCCCGCTTCGTTCAGGCCGTAGCCAATTCCGCCGGAAGCGAGAACCGCAACGGTGAATCCGCCCCAGCGTTTACCCATAATCTCAAAAGGAACAATCGTTTTGAGCATACGCAGATTAAGATAAGTAATGATGAAGAAGCAAAGCGCCGTTGCTGCAATAATGCCGTATATCCCGAAGGCGCGGCTCAGCAGGAAGTTTGAACCTAACTTCACGAGAAGACCTGCCATCACATAATACATGGAAATTCGTGATTTCCCCATTCCCAGCAGAATGGAGTTGGTCGTCATCATTGTAATCTGAAAAATTGTACCAAGCGTCAGCATCGCAACAATCCCGCTGCCGTCAAGACTGCTGAAGATCAGTCCGTTCACAGAATAGGCTGATACAACGAGAGCAAGTACAATTGGTGTTCCCGTTAATATCGAAATGCGCATCGCGAGCGTCACCTGGCGTTTCAAATGCTCTTCATCACGCCGGGCGTAGGCCGCTGAGATAATCGGAATCAGCGAGGTGCTTAGCGCAATGGACAACACAGGAGGTATTCCCGCGATACTCTGCGCCCGGCTGCCAAAAATCGCCAAAGCCTGGGTCGCTTCTGCCATGCCGATTTGCCCACTAAGCAATGGCACAATGAAGGAAGTATCGATAAAGTTCACTACCGGAACCGTAATTGAAGATAACACAATGGGTATAGAAAGCTTGAAAATATCCTTGTAAATACCCAGCAGCGGCAATTTGGCTTCATTGGTTTTATAGAGGGCCACTTGCTCCTCACTGCGGCGCAGCTTTATTGCATAATACAACATGACGCCAAATGCACCGATACTGCCGAGCACACTGCCGAATGACGCGCCGGCTGCCATCCATGTATTGCTGTATCCCTGGCGGAGCAAAATAAAAGCGAGCAGCACGGCCGTGGATACCCGGGCAATCTGCTCGACAATTTGCGAGATTCCTCCAGCCATCATATTGTTGCGTCCCTGGAAATAACCGCGCATCATCGCGATGCAGGGGAACAGCAGCAGTGCCGGCGCAATCGCCCGAATGGCCAGGGTGCTCTCTGGAACCTTGGTATGTTCCGCATAATAAGGAGCAGCTATGTACAAAATTGTACTCATCAGCACACCTACAATAGCGGCAAATATAAGTGCGGCCCGGTACACCTGCTGCGCTTCATGCGGCCGGTTCAGGGCATAACGCTCGGATACCATTTTACTTAGTGTGCTGGGGATTCCGGCTGTGGCCAGCGGCAGCAGCAGCAGGTAGACGTTGTTCGCCTGCGTGAACGAAGCGTTCCCGATATCATCGAATAAATGCTCCAGCGGCACCCGCTGGACAAGCCCGAGCACCCGGGCCACGAGCGCGGCAGCGGCCAGAATAAGCGTGCCTTTGACAAAAGATTCTTTCTTGGACAAACTGTTTCGCCTTCTTCGCTGTTAATTTATTACGATCCAGATAAAGAAAAGGACCACCATGGCAATTTGCAGTATGATTTTGACTACCGTACTGCTGAATAAGCCAAGCAATGCACCGAAGCTGACCTTGACCGCTTTGCCGGGATTTGAGCCAGCCATCAGTTCACCTACAAAGGCCCCAATGAAAGGACCGAGAATCAGACCGATAGGCGTCAGAATCGGCCCCAGAATCAGACCGATGGTGCTGCCGATGACTGAGGCGCGCGAGCCACCAAATTTCTTGACTCCCCAAGCCCCGACAACGTAATCAGCCACAAACAAGATAATTACAATCAGCGTCTGGAACAACCAAAACCAGACTCCGAAAGGTTCGAAGCTGAAGAACCACCCGTATACAAAGAAGGCCAGATAAATCGCCAGCGCACCAGGTAGAATCGGGTATACAGCCCCGGCCAGTCCGACCGCGATTAAAGCAATAATCAGAATCCAACCCAGAATGGCCATTGGCTCATCTCCTTAAAGGTTTTGGTCGCACTTACTACAGGATATACTTTTGAATCACTTCAGCAATTCCATCGTCATTATTGGACGCTACCACAGCATCCGCCTCCTGCTTGACGGTCTCCTGGGCGTTGCCCATAGCAACCCCAAATCCGGCCTGCTGGATGGCAGCCAGATCGTTCAGACTATCGCCAACGGCAACAACCTGTGACATTTCGAGACCCAGCAGCTGGCAAACCTCGCGTATACCGGATGCCTTATTGACACCAAGCGGATTGATCTCCAGATTATGCGGCGATGAATTGGTAATTTCGAGACCGCCCATATCCTGAAGCCGCATCAGCAGCTTATGGCGGATCTCATCATCCTCTGTGGAATAACCAAACTTGAGCCATTCCCTGCTCAGAATCTCCCCATCCCAGTTGTTCCGGTTGTACACTTCATCTACCGAATACGCCCAGAACCAGATATCGTATTCCTGGGCAATGTCATACATCTGCTGCACCAGCACCGGGTCCATCAGCGAGCGGCGGTACAGCTCATACGGAGCCCGCCATACTTCACTACCATTCACCATAATCATCGGAGTCTTAAGTCCAAGCTGTTCAGCATAAGGCATGGCGCTTTTGGAAGCGCGGCCTGTGGAGAGACAGACGTGAACGCCTGCATCAACTGCCTTTTGAATCCATTCTACCGTTTTGGGGGTAATGATTTGTTCATCATTCAGTAAGGTTCCATCCATATCCAGTGCTAACAGGCGGTATTTGGCAGTCATTGCCACCCCTCCAATTTGTATGCTCATTTCAAGAGCTAATTATTTGGTCACTCGACCCGGCAGCATGGCCGCGTCAGTTGTTCGTCGTTCCGTCTGTTCCGCTTGCCGAGTCTGAGCCCTCTGCATTGGCATCGGTTTTCAGACTTTTCTTCGGCACTCCATCCAATCCGTACTCATAGTCGTACGCGTCAAATATTTTTCGTGCAACCGGAGCGGCACTGCTGGAGCCGAACCCGCCCTCCGGAATAACAACCGCTACAGCAAGCTTGGGATTCTCGCGCGGGGCATAGGCAATAAATACCCCGTTATCGCGCAATTCCCCTTTACCCAGCTGCTGTGAGGTTCCCGTTTTGCGGGCAAAGTCATAAGGGAAGTCATTAAACGCAGTAACATCACTGTTCATGCCCTTTTTGATTTCGTTCCAGTAGGATTTATCAAAGGTTGTAACTTCATCAAGTACCTCGCGTTTGAACTGTTTAACCACGTTACCCTTGGCATCGGTGATTTTGCTGACCAGCTGCGGCTTGATCCGTACTCCTTCATTCGCCAGTGTCGTTACGTATTGGGCGAGCTGCAGGACCGTATAGCGTCCTTGCTGTCCGAATGAAGCATAGACCA
Organism: Paenibacillus sp. FSL H3-0321; assembly: GCF_038002865.1. NCBI lineage: Bacteria > Bacillati > Bacillota > Bacilli > Caryophanales > Paenibacillaceae > Paenibacillus > Paenibacillus sp. FSL H3-0321. Next base: position 2,887,392 of record NZ_JBBODH010000001.1, read on the forward strand.
GCGCAGCCTGGGCACTACCGGCAGCCTTGGTATCGGTATAGTTGATCTGTCCGAGATACTCATTGGGCAGTCCGCTTTTTGTAGATACACCGAGGCCGAATTCCTTCATATATTTATCCCAGATATTTATACCTTCACTATGATATTTCTCCCACAATTTCTTGCCAACCATGTCCACCATGAACGCATTGGAGGATTTCTCAATCGCTCTGGACGGGTCCATAGGGCCATACACGTGGCCGGAAGAATTTCGCACGGAGGATTTGTCATTTTTCCCGAAGTGGGCAATCCCTCTGTCTGTATAGATAGTCGAAGTAGTAAAGAAGCCTTCATTCAGTCCTACAAGCACACTCAGAGGCTTGATGGTTGAACCGAGCAGCACCGTGGAGCCGAACTCATGACCCGACATCCCGGAGGAATACGGTGTAATGGTTCCGTTCTGGTAGTTGCCCATTATTTTCTTCCATACCTCGGTGTCCATTTTCTCGGCAGTCCACACATTGGTGTCATAATCAGGCATGCTGGCCATCGCAACAATATTGCCGGTATCGACTTCCATAGCTACGGCATAGCCGGTCAATGCATTCGGGTGTGTCTTGCCTTGTACCGAATTCGAGTGCAGCCATCTGATTTGCTCTGTAATGGCCTGCTCGGTCTTGAGCTGAATGTTCTTGTTGATCGTCATCCAGACATCGTTACCCTTGACAGGGGGCACGACCGCCTCCACCTTCTCAGCCATATTCTGCGGACTCACCGAGATCACCTGATATCCGTTCTTGCCGCGCAGCTCCCGCTGATACTGCAGTTCCAAGCCATCGAATCCGACAAATTCATCGTCTTTATAAGTAAGGCCGGGGTCCGCATCCAACTGTTTCATCGCATTCTGAATATTCTTATAAATATTCAAGCTGTTGGACGACTTAAAGGGTTTGATATATCCGACAGTCTGTGCGGCTACAGATTCCTTGTCATAATGCCGGTTGCTTTCCTCCACAATCTCAAGTCCGGGATATTCGTTCTTGTGCTCCATAAAGTAGGCCACTTCCTGCGAAGTAAGACCAGCCTTGATGCGCCGCGCCATAAAACCCGAATATTTCCGGAAATACAAATCCAGGGAATCAATAATATCTTTTTCAGTCAGCTTCTCAGCATTCGGATCACCATAGGCGCTAAAGTCCTTAACCAGCTTGGCCGCAAGGGCATCTGATTGGGCCTGCGCCTCCGGCGTAAGCACGGTTTCTCCCGTCACCTTATCCGTCACCTTGGCCGTGTATTCTTTAGTAAGTGTAATATACAGCGACTGCACAGAAGTCGAGTAAGCGATGGGCTCCCCTCCCGCTGCACGAATGTTCCCTCTTATTGCGGCGAGCGGCACATTTTTGGTATCACGGCTTGTCTCCACCTCAGTCAGAGTTGGCCCTTCGACGAACTGTAAAACGGCAAGACGGACAATGATTACACAAAAGATAACAAATGTGCTAAAAAAGAATACATTGATCCGTAGGCCAAGCGAACTTTTACTGTTGCTTTCCTCTGGGGGTGAGGCCTGCTTACGGAAAAAACTCACAGTTTTTCACTCCTCTACATCTAAAATAAACCTTTGTACCTGTGCTGACTCCATGTAAGGCCGAAAGTTCCTTACAGGCGCTTAGTCCAGTCACGATTCCCGGTCACAGGCATCAAAAATTGCACGTGCGGCCAGTGTGCGCACGAGAGTGTTCATATTATTCCTCAACATCGTTTCACATGCTGTATTGTATCATAGAATCAAGGCATTCCGCTTCCTTGCTCAGAGCATACTTTCTTTGACATGGGTTTTATCGAAATCCTTGGGATTAAACCAATCCCCGCTGACTGCCCAGGTGGAATCGAGTGGGATCCAGGCCTGCCGGTCCGTGATGTACACTTCATTCCAGGCATGGGGGCCGGATCCCCCTTGGCCGTCGTAGCCCTGACCGGTCACTACGCGCACTTGAAGCCCCTGGGAGCGGGCCATCACTGCATAAAGACGTGCATAATCAATACATACACCGATCCGGGTATCAAAGGTATCCTGCGGAGTCTGCTCCTTCCAAATCCGGTTCTGCTCATAATTCTCGGCTTTGGCATAATCATAAGAGATCCTGGAGCCGACCCAATCATACAGCAGTCTGGCCTTCTTCTCATCGTCGCCGGCTTGTCCCGCTATATCAGAGGCAGCACCCACGATGTCGGGTGAAATTTCATGGTCGAGCACTTCGTATTTCCGCCGGAGGATATCCGTCATCTCGGCGGCAACCGCCTTGGTCAGAACCGGCAACTTACTGCGCACATTCTCACCGGTAAGGGGTTCGAAGACCGCAGATGCGCTTTGCCGGTAGATCGGGGATGATTCCACATAACGGCTGAACGTGCTGTCCGGATTCAAGCCTACGCCGATGTACAAGGCAAAAACAAGCAACAGGGCGCGCACAAGGCCGGTAGCCAGACCGATGACAGCTCCGCTGAGACGACTCACCTGCGTAATCTTCCTGTTTCCGGACCTGCCCGAAAGGCGCGGAAGGGAAATCGGAAGCAGCATAAACAGCAGTCCCAGCAGCAGGCGGATGAGACTGTAGGACAAGAGCAGCAGCAGCAAAAAACGCACAAGCGGCGAACCCGCCAGAACGGACACCGCCGTATAGTATAGCTGCTGCCACTGGCTTAATTGGATATCCGGAAGCTCAATTCCACCTGCCCAGGTCTGTACACGGGGCGAGAGGTAAAAGGCAGCCGGAATGGCCAGGGCCAACGCAGCTATGGCAAGCAGCCCGGTTCCGAGCAGCCCAAACAGCCCTCCCGCTGAGCGGCCAAACCCCCGGCTCCAGCCCTGCAGCAGCGAGAAGAGCACTATCAGCAGAAGGAGGATAGTGATGATATTGGCATCACTAATACTGTCCATCCAGCTGTTCAGCATAACCTCCCCTCCCTTTCTTTCGCATCAGCTTGTATTTTAATTCCCGGCCCCATTCTTCCGGGCTTCATCAATAAAGGTTTTGGTAGTATCGTTAACACTCCACTTCCCAAGACTGACTCCGCGGAAAGTCACTTCCACTTTATCCTCACCGGCTTCACCCTTCACTTCAAGATTGGGTGTTGTGATCGTAAACGTACCGTCACCGCCTGAAGTATATTTTGCTTCTTTCGCTTCTTTCAGCATAACTTCCTGCGCTTCGCTCTTCAGGGTGCTGACCGTTCCATCCGCCACCTTATTCACAGCGTCTCCAATCTGATCCATTGTAACCCCGCTGTAAATAAACAGACCCGCAATGATAACAATAACAATCGCCCATTTCAGAACCGTCTTGACCAGATTAACAACGGCAAACAGCAGTACTAGCGCAATAACGATAACTAGCCAATTTTCTCTGATAAACTGTGACCATACTTCCGGATCCATCAATTTCCCAACACCCCTATCAAAAATTTCGTCACACCAGGGAGCAAGTCCCCATTAATACTAATTATTATACATGAATGCCTCTTATAATTCATGATTACCCACCCGTTCAGGTGGAATCCCCCAATAAAATGGTATAAGCCCCCCTCGACTCACGTAAAGTACAAGTAGGCTTAACCATTCCCCATTAAAAAGCGCCACCCTGCGCCAGCGCAGAAACGGCCCTTTCGGAGGTGTATTCCGTGAAAACCGCACTGTGGCTGTATTTATTTCTTTTCCTGGCATTTTTTGATCTGCATGCCCAGTACCCCATTCTTACCCCCTTTGCTATCTCACTGGGGGCGGGGCCGGCCTTCATCGGCTGGATGATGGGCATGTATTCCCTGACCCATCTTCCCAGCAACCTTCTGGCCGGGGTACTGGTTGACCGTAACGGCAGCCGCCGCTACATCGTCTTCAGCCTGACGGTTGCAGGCGCCATCCTGCTGCTTCAGGCCCACGCTCAGCTTCCCTGGCATCTGCTGCTGCTTCGGGCGGCCAGCGGCTTCGCCCTGGCATTTCTGTCTCCGGCCTGCATGACCCTGCTGGCTTCCCTCTCGTCAGATCCCATCACGCAGGGCAAGTATATGTCCGGCCATGGCATCATCCATACGCTGGCTTCGGTCGTATCGCCAGCTGCCGGAGCCTTTATCGTCCACCAGGCCGGGTATTCCGGCACCTTCAGCACCTTGGGCTGGCTGCTGATTGCCACTGGTGTGATGGCTTTCTTCAGTGTACCTAAGTTCTCCGGCAGTATGGCAGCTGCCAAACCATCACAGCCGCTGCAAGAACACCCGGTTGCATCCGAAAAACCGCATTCATCCGTTACCAAGCGATATTATTTGCTGCCCTTTTTCGTCTCCTGCTCGCAGGGGGTACTGTTCTTTGAGCTTCCTTTGTCACAGGGGAGCAACGGGATCGTATCCACCGGGATTCTGCTTTCGCTTCTCAGCCTGGGGGCACTCTTGACGCTCAGCCTGTTCTTCCTGAACCGGCTCTCTCCGGTTGCAAGAATTGCTGTGGCACTGCTCGGCATGGCGCTGTGTTTCTTCGCACTTGCAGCATTCACCAGCATTCCCGCAGGGGTCGTTCTCTTCCTGCTGGGAGCAGCGAAAGGTGTACTGTTTCCGGCGATGGCTTCGCTGTTCATCAGTCTCGGGGCAGGCGGCCATCTGGGCCGCACCTTCTCGCTGCAATCCATTGCAATGTCTCTCGGCGCTTTTGCCGGACCGGTGGCTGCAGGACAGCTAAGGGACTTCGTTTCTCCTTATTTCATTGCATTTGTCCTGCTCATGACCGCACTTCTGCTGTTACCTCCAAGAGATACCGGGAAAAGCGCGGCCTACCGTGCGGACTTGAACAGCCATGCCGCTTGAGCCGGCAAAAAAAGGAGCTGCAATTCCCGCAGAATTGAATCTGCCAGTCAACCCCGCAATCACCCGGTCTCTCCTTGAGCCGGGTGATTATTTCTTTTTACGACATTTCCCGGGGAATGAACACATTTTGTCCCTCAGCTGTTAAAAATGACGAAGCTTAGGTAATATACTTAATAAGCATATGACCGTGTTCATTAACATGCTTAAGATCACAAATCCCGTCATTACCATCTATTATCCGGGGGGGCGACAGATTATGTCCATTACCATCATTGTCGAAGGCAAAAACGACCGCAGCAGATTGCGGCGACTGCTGGCGCCGGAGGTCGACATCCTGTGCACCTTCGGTACGTTGAATACACTCAAGCTGGAATCGCTGCGGCGTAAAATCGGAGACGGAGAAGTTTACCTATATATGGACAACGACAGCTCGGGTAAGAAAATCCGCGGAATTCTGCGCGATGCTTTTCCAGACGCGGTCCATATTTATACCCGGAAAGGCTATGCAGGGGTAGAAGGCACTCCCGATGAATACAATCTCACCCAGCTTGAAAAAGCGGGGTTGGAGGAATACATCATCTATCCTCAGCCGCTGCCATTCCCGTTTCTGGAACCATAGCGGCAGCAAAAAAACGCCTTGTTCACCCTTCGCATGTAACCGGAGGATGAAGCAAGGCGTTTTTAAGTTCAATGCTTTTTAATTGGGTGCCAGCTTCTTCAAAGCACCGGCAAGGAATTCCGGTGTCACATTTTCTGTATCTCCAGCATCATATAGTCCGCGCAACCGGTTCTCCGGGTCTACAAGACCTATAAGATTAGCGTGGGCAAAGTTATCCTTGTCATTTCCATAAATAAGCACTTTAAACGAATCGGCAGCCAACTGCCGCACCTGTTCCTGATCTCCGCGCAGAAAATACCAACCGTTATAATCGGCGTGGAACCGGTCTGCGAACGTTTTGATGGCCTCGCGTGTATCATTCTTGGGATCAAATGAGATGGAGACAAATTCAACATCCTTGCCGAAGCTGCCGTCCTTGACCAGCAAATCCTGGGTCTGTGACAGCATATAGGTAGTGATGGGGCATACATCCGGACATTCCGTAAAGAAGAAATACACCAACCGCGCTTTCCCTTGCGTATCCGCAAGTGTTACTTGCTTGCCATCCACATTTTCAAGAGAGAAGTCCTGTACCTCCCCGATGACCGGCAGCTGCTTTTTCCCTAAATCCAAGGATTGAATCACTAAGTAAAGGGCCATTCCCAAAGCCAGGGCCAACAGCAGCCAGGTCCATTTGTAACGTTTCAAGGTATGCACAGGTGTACTCTCCCCCTCTTAAACGTGAGTCGTATTCAGCACAAGCACGATCAGACTGACAGTCAGGTAATTAATGGAGAAGAAGAAGTTCTTCTTCGCCCAGGCATCGTCATCCTTTGCTTTGAAGCCCGTCAATGTCAAGTACAGCCAGGCAACGGACAACGCGGCAGAAATAACAAGGTAGAATATCCCTGCATAATCATAAACGTACATCAGAACCGGAATCGGCAGCAGCAATGCCACATAGGGAATCATCTGGAACTTGGTGCGGCGTGTTCCCTTAACGACTGGAAGCAGCGGAAATCCCGCAGCTCTGTACTCTTCCTTCCGGCGGATGCCCAGAGCCCAGAAATGGGGCGGCTGCCACAGAAACAGCATTGCGAACAGCAGCCAGGCACCGAGATCCACATTACCTGTAACTGCAACATATCCGATAACCGGAGGCATGGCTCCCGAGATTGCACCTACAGAAGTACTCCAAGTAGATGTTCTTTTCAGCCAAAGGGTGTAAACTACTACGTAAACGAACATGCCGAGTATGCCGAACAGCCCGCTAAGCACACCGGAGAATGCAAACAGCACAGCAAGACCGGCAATGCCAAGCCCGATGGCATAGAGCAGAACCGTATTCGGCTTGAGTCGGCCCGTAGGCAGGCCGCGTTCACGGGTTCGTTCCATCTTCATATCCAGGTCGCGGTCAAAATAATTATTAAATACACAGGCCGAAGCCATGACTAGCATTGTACCGAGCAAGGTCAGAATTAATCGGCCGTATTGCACGTCCCAGCCCGAAGCCACCCAGTATCCTGCAAAAGCAGCGATAAGATTGGAGCGGATAATGCCGGGTTTCGTCACTGTAATAAAGTCACGCCAGCTTGCACCTTCCTTGGGTGATTTGGCAGACATGGCTGCGGAATCGGAAGAAGCTTGATATCTCAATTGATTGTCCACGTTTGGTGTTCCTCCTTCTAAGGGACTTCTAACGTTCCGCCGGAGTCAAGAACCGTTTTATCGTTCTTAATTAAGAATTTTTACCACTCCGCTGTTAACTTTATCATATCAAACCGGGAAAGACTTTGACAATCATTGACCAAGATGTTCATCAATTTGACAATTACGTGAAAATATTTATTTCCTCCTCCCTAAATAACTGGACGCAAAATTGGGTAGTTATTAATAGAGAACTTCCGTACAAAGGAGATCTGACCAATGGATACTGCTACACATTTTGTTATGGGCCTGGGACTGGCCGGCCTTTCCTTCGTTGATCCCGCCGTCGCCTCCCATGGAACACTGGCCGGGGCTGTCATGGTAGCCACTGTACTGGCCTCGCAAGCACCGGATGCCGATACTGCGTTGCGTCTCAAGGACAATGCGCTTTATATCCGCAATCACCGGGGAATCACCCATTCCCTGCCATTCCTGCTGCTGTGGCCGGCTTTGATCACACTGGTGATCGGACCGCTATTCGGATTTACCGATGTACCTTCTCTTAGCCATATTGCTCTGTGGAGCTTCATCGGCGTAGCCGTTCATGTATTCTCCGATTTGTTCAACACGTATGGGACACAGGCCGCGCGTCCATTCACAGAGAAATGGATTGCCTGGAATATTATCCACATTTTTGATCCGTTTATATTCGGCAGCCATGCCGCGGCAATTATTCTCTGGATCAGCGGGATGATTCCACCGGCACCTTTGTTTATCACCCTGTATGCCAGTATCGTGATTTATTATATTTGGCGGACCCTCGTGCATGCCCGGATTACGCGCAATATCAAGAACAAAGATATGCATCATAATGCCGGCGACCGTTATTATGTCATCCCCACGATCTCGCCATCGCGCTGGAATGTGGTCAAAGCCAAACCGGACGGCAGCTATAACGTCGGATTACTGAGCGGCGGGCGGCTGGAATGGTTCAAACATGCGGTGTGCTCCACCCACCCCGCTGTAGAACATTCCAAATCCCATCCGGACATTCAGGCATTTCTATATTTCACCTCATATGCTGTAGCCGAGGTCGAGGAATTGCCCTCCGGTTATATTGTACGCTGGGGCGATGTGCGTTATTTACACCGCAAGCAATTCCCTTTCGTAGCGGTGCTTGTAATGGATAACCAATATCATCCGCTCAACACTTATGTAGGCTGGCTCAGCAGCGAGAAACTGGATGAAAGGTTCGCCATTGATCCGGGCTCTGTAAAGCTGTAGTCAATAGCAGAAGGCGCCCGGTTTCCGGACGCCTTCTTTGCTCTGCCATGAATTACCGCTCTTGACGCCTGCCGCAACATAAGGCACAATCACCATAAAGCGTTTTCATTTAATTTTAGATGTTTATTAAGCATCATTTATTACTGCATATTATATAGTTCCTTATATTACAAAAAAAATCCGCAGCACATAAACGCTGCGGGATCATTCACTTACTATTATTAGAAAGGAAGGCTGGCAATTATGGGTAAAGGTCTGTCGCTTTGGTTCGCATGTTCTTCGATTCTAATGCTAACAGCTGCTTCTATCTCCATCAGCTTTAATATCTGGCTTGCGCTCCTGCTTGGCGTTCTCTGTGTCCTGAACATCGGCTGGGGGTTTATTCTCAAAGCCAGACTGAGACGCAAAGCGGAGGCAAGGCAGGCCTCTTAACGTAACGGGAGGAAACCCATCCGTTCCTTAACGGCGGCAAGGTTCTGCGCCGCCACGATGCGGGCGCGTTCCGCGCCTTCGGCAAGAATATCACCAAGCGTGCCGGAGCTGCGGATTTCATAATATTTCTGCTGAAGCGGCTCTAGCGTAGCCACCAGCACTTCACCAAGATCCTTTTTGAATCCTCCATACATTTGCCCTTCATAACGGTCGGCAATCTGCTGCAGGCTCATTCCCGAGCACTCGGCATAAATGCTCATCAGATTGCTGATCTCAGGCTTGTTTGCGGGATCATACACCACTTCACGGCCGGAGTCCGTCGTAGCACGGCTGATTTTTTTGCGGATCACATCCGGCGGATCAAGCAGTGCGATATAGCTGCCCGCATTTGGATTGCTTTTGCTCATTTTTTTGCTGGCGTCGTCCAGCGACATAATACGTGCGCCCACTTCAGGAATATACGGCTCCGGAACCGTGAAGAATTCCCCAAAACGGTGATTGAAACGTCCGGCCAGATCTCTCGTCAATTCCAGATGCTGCTTCTGATCCTCGCCAACCGGTACGAGATCGGCATTGTAAATGAGGATATCGGCAGCCATCAGCGATGGATAGACGAACAGGCCTGAGCCCACAGAATCCTTCCCGGAAGACTTATCCTTGAACTGGGTCATCCGCTCCAGCTCACCCATTGCAGTCAGCGTAGTCATGATCCAGCCCAGCTCGGCATGCTGTGGTACATGGGACTGCATATAGACATTTGAGATTGCCGGATCAATGCCTGCAGCAAGATAAAGTGCCGCTACCGATTCTGAATTTTCCCGCAGTGCGGCAGGCTCCTGAGTAACAGTAATGGCATGAAGATCCACTACCATGAAAAAGCACTCATACTCTTTTTGCAGTTTTACGAAATTTTTGATCGCTCCGATATAGTTCCCAAGTGTCAGTGAACCACTGGGCTGGATGCCCGACAATACTTTTTTAGCCATCGAATTACCCTCCATAAAATGTAATTTCCACTTTCGAAGAACACAAAAAGGCCCCACATCCGCAAGGGACGTGAGACCGTGGTACCACCCTTATTCGCTGCTTGAGGGGTCCATAGAGGACATCAGCAAACAGCCTTTGCTTCCGGTAACGGGGAAGTGCCGGCCGGTCTACTGAGGCTCTCCAGCCCGTTCAAGCGCGGCGCTCAAGGGTCCATTCATACGGAAGTGTCCCGCCGGTTCACATCAGCCACCGGCTTTCTGAAGGTGCAGTTCCCGCCTACTTGTCCCTGTCATCGCATTGTCATCGTTCATTAATGCATTCATCATAGAGCGATACTGAGAAGATGTCAAATCCGTTAACCACAAAAACATAAATCTGTTATGATAAGGTTATTCGCATTCTTTCAGATTAAGTTAAAGGAGCATATCTCTCATGAAACAGGTGACCAAAGGGCAGTGGGGCGGCTATGATACCTATATTTTACATAGCTGCGAACTTGAACTCACGCTTTTGCCGCGACTGGGAAACAACATTATCTCCTTGTGGGACCGTAAGGAGAATCGGGAAATCCTTCGCCGGCCTGATGAAAGCGACATATCTTTTTATCTGCAGAAGCCTTACCATTTCGGTATTCCGCTCTTAGTTCCACCCGGACGAATCCGCAAGGGGCAATTTCAATTTGAGGGTACAAGCTACCAGTTTGATCAGAATACGGACGGGGACAATCATATTCATGGACTGCACCGGACGCAGAGCTGGTGTGTCAGCGATATTGAAGAGGACGAAGAAGGCTGTGCGGTGACGACGGAATTCAATACCGGTGACGACGCTAACTGGATGAGGCAATTTCCTGTTCCTCTGAGATTCGAAATGACGTTCCGGCTTCAGGATGCCCGTGTTCAGCAAACTCTTAAGGTCACTCACTTAGGAGACACAGTCATTCCATTCGGGATTGGCTATCACACCTGGTTCATGATTGACGGTGAGCCCGGCCGCTGGAAACTGAATTTGCCCGTAGAAAGCATTTATGAACTGAACAACGAGCTCCTGCCCAGCGGCAGCCTGCTGCCGCTCGGTGATTTGGAAGCCTTTAACCAAGGAATGAATCTTCAAGGTACTAATTTGGATACTGTGCTAAGAATCGGAAAAAAGCAGCCCGCAGAAGCCTTGCTGCTCCGTGATGACGGATATGGGCTTCGCTATACTGCAGACAAAGATTACTTCCGTCATTGGGTGGTATATACGAAAGGGCCTGCAGAGCAGTTTCTGTGCATCGAACCCTACACATGGCTGCCGGATGCTCCGAATATCCCAAAGAACCCTTCCTTTACAGGACTCATTACCTTGCAGCCCGGCCAGACGCTTGCGCTTTCCAGCATGCTCGAAATACTCTATCCTTAACTTCTTAATTTCATATAATTACCATCCTTAAATTCTTTCGAAATCGTGCATGAATTCATCTCCTCGCGCTCATACTATCTTCACAACGGGCGAAGGAGGTGACACACATGGGTCAAGCAGGTCAACAAGGTCGTAGCAGCCGTAGTAATAACCTGGTCGTGCCTCAAGCGAATGCAGCGCTGCAGCAGTTGAAATATGAAGCAGCACAAGAGCTTGGAGTAACGATTCCACAAGACGGTTATTATGGTAACTACACTTCCCGCGAAACCGGTTCTTTGGGAGGATACATCACCAAACGTCTGGTACAACTGGCAGAGCAACAACTGTCCGGTCGTTCGTAGTCGCCTTATCATTAAGTGATTTATCCGGTAGGGCTAACGCCTGAAACGGAGTAGCTTCTCAGCCCGTCTGCGCTTCTCGTCGAAGCGCAGGCGGGCTTTTAGCTTGTGTAGCTATGTATAATTTCAGCCGTAATTTTGATCAGAATTGTCAGCAGAATTACGGGGATAGCGGATCATCAGGTTGGCCATATTGTAATTGGACTCCAGGATCGCATCTACAACCACCATTCCCTGGCGGACGGCGAACTCATAGCTGATCTCACCATGCGTCCAGCGCCGTTTGTATTTCAGACTCTCCAGCGCCATAAGCCGGAAGGAGGATAACTGGCCTGAGTTCAACCCCTCCTGCTCATCCTTAAATACACCACTTCGTCCAGACAGCGGATTATGGCGGATCCCAAACTTACCGATGACATTATTTCTGATTTGCACAAAAACCGTGCCGGAAGACAGTCCAGACAATTCCTCTTGCAGCTCCTTGAATACCAAATCCATCTGTCTTGCCAGCGATAGCTCTTCTGTCCTGAGCATATTGTACCTCCTAAAAGTTTTGTGAGCATTGCTTCTTGAAGTTCTATTCTTCGTACAAAACTTGCTTCATAAGCTTCCGCTTCGTTTTGTGAGAGCACTGCTTCTTGATTATTCTTCGTACAAACCACCTTCGTATTTCTTTCCTAGCAGGCCTTATATAAGGCTTTAGGCTCATTATAGGGCAGTACTTTACAAGGTACAACATTATTCAACATAATTGGGTTAAAATCCCTATATGTGCGCAATCTTTATTAAAAATCCAATAAATTCCACTATAATCCGATCGCTTTCGACACTATACAGCGCAAAAAAAAGCCCCGATAAAGGGGCTTTTGCGTATTCACACCAGTTCTGAGCGAATTGATTTCCATTCGACAAAAAATTCTTGTCTTAGTTTTGTCATATTCTCGGTCAGATTAGTTTGTCATTGCAAGGAATTCGTTGATATCCGCTACAATCAGATCTACGGCTCCCTGCCAGAAATCCGGCTCCGTAAGGTCTACTCCTAGATGTTTGGAGACCAGATCCTCCAATGTCATTACCCCTGTATCCCGCAGCAAATTATCATACTTGTCAGCGAATGAAGGCCCTTGCTCCAGCGCAAGCCGGTACAATCCCGTGCTGAACATATACCCTACGGTGTAAGGGAAATTGTAGAACGGCACATCCGTAATGTAGAAATGCAGCTTAGAGGCCCAGAAATGCGGGTGATACTCTGACAACACACCACAGAAGGCTTCTTTCTGAGCTTCCTCCATCAGTGCCGACAACTCTTCCGCGTTCACAAGACCTTCCTTGCGTTTTTCGTAAAAGCGGGTTTCGAACAAGAAGCGGGCGTGGATGTTCATAAAAAAGGCAACGCTGTTCTGAATTTTCGCCTCAAGCAGCGCCAGCTTCTCCTCCGGATCAGCAGCTGCCTTCACCTGTGCATCGGATACAATGACTTCTGCGAAGGTAGAGGCGGTCTCTGCTACATTCATCGCGTAATTCTGGTTGAACAGCGGCTGGTCATCCAGCAGGAAAGAGTGGTAGGCGTGTCCAAGCTCATGCGCCAATGTCGACACATTGGAAGGCGTGCCGCTGTATGTCATAAATATGCGGGATTCCTTGCTCTCCGGGAAGGAGACGCAGAATCCGCCGGGACGTTTGGCCGGACGATCTTCGACCTCGATCCAGTTATTGTCGAAGGCATGCTCAGCGAAATCCGCCAGCTTCGGACTAAATTTGCGGAATTGCGTAACAATGTCTTTTGCTGCCTGATCATAAGGAATTTTGCCGGAGGATTTGCCGACAGGCGCTTCTACATCCACCCAGGCCAGTGCGTCCATACCCAGCAGTTTGGCTTTGCGCTGGAGGTAGGAGACAAGCGCCGGTTTGCTCTTGGTAATGACGTCCCACATCACGTCCAATGTTGTGTGTGACATGCGGTTGATGCCAAGCGGCTCCTTCAGCACATCCTCCCAGCCCCGGCCTTTGTACAACTTCAGCCGGAATCCTGCCAGATGATTCAGGGTATCCGCGCAATAATCTGCGGCTCCGCCCCAGGCTTCCTCCCATTTGCGGAACATGGCCTCCCGTACTTTCGGATCTTCATCATCCAGCTTATTGAAGGCCTGTCCGGCAGACAACTGTTTGGTTCCTTCCTCATCCTCATACGGGATTTGAATGGAGCCGACAATCGTTTCGTAATGCTCGCTCCAGCCATGATATCCGTCAACGGCGAGCTCAAGCGCCAGACTTTCCAGCTCCGGGCTCATCTTCTCGCGGGCTAAGTCACGGCTTTCGCTTAGTACGAAAGCAAGCGGAGCAATTTCCGGCCGGGCCATCCACTCCGTCCATACCGCATCCGACGTTTGACGCAGCACATTGTCAAATTGCGAACTGATGCCTTCGAAGCCGGCGCGCAAACCGGTCACTTTGGAGGATAACCGGACAGCTCCCTTGTCCTGCTGATTCTGGGCACCCAGGCAGCCGGCAAATTCCGACGCCTGGATCAGACGTCCGGAGCAGCTCTGCAGCAATTCGATCACAGAATCCAGGGATTTGGTGGATTCGGAATCGGCCGGGGAGACGGAAGCGGTAACCTGCTGCCGCAAGGTCTCAATATCCGCTTCAAGCTGCTTCAAGAATTCTTCAAACTGCGGAGAGGATGAACCGCCCGGAAAAATAGACTCCAGCTCCCATGTCAGTGATAATGGTTGTTTCATGTCTTCCCACCATTCCTTTGCTCTGAATTGGTTTTCTTTGTATTTGGCCTGAAGCCATGGTAAAGTGAATTACGATAACCCCAAGCCTCTGCTTTCGAGGCCAAATAGTCATATTTATTCTAATGGGTACCGCCATATGCTTCTGAGGCAGCTTTGTACGAAATGACTCTAAGCAGCTATGCTCATTAAACTTTTAGGAGGGCATCAACATGAAGCCACTGCAAATTTCACCGAAAACGGCTATAACTTTATCCAAACAGCTCGGCGTTCCCCTGGAACACTTGATGCATATGCCTCAACATATTCTGCTGCAAAAGATCGCTGAATTATCGAAGCAGCAAAGCGCTGAGACCGATGGTAAGGCTGCAGAGACGCCGCCAGCTGAGAAGGAAGAGCAATGATCCCATTCAGCCATACCTGGCCTTATGACATTATTCTTGGAGATCTGTACGTGCAGTACTGCCCGTTCTGCAACTCGGAGAATGTGCTTCTCCCCATGAAACCGAAGGAACTGCAAATCGTGCGCGACGGCAAAAAGAAACTGCTTGTCTTTCCATGCTGCAGCACTAGCCCGACAGTCATCGACAACGATGGGGACTATCTGCTGTTCGACCGCGCGGTCCGCTGACCGCCTATGGTCTCCCATTCCCTCAATCAGGCACACCTGCATAGCGCAAAAGTGAGTTTATCGCTTTTGCGCTTTTGCCGTTCATGGAGCTGCGGAAAAGGATCAGATTCCCGCCAATGCGTCCGGGTCAATGTCTTCTCCACGCATTTGTTCGCGCAGCAGGGCCCACTGCTCGCGCGCAGCCCGGATCATCGCGGCATCGGTGATTCTCTGATCGTTGATCAGACGTGAGAACCATTTCACCGCACTGTGGAACTCCCCGATACGGCGGTTCAGCTCACCGATCAGATACATCAGCCGGGCGTCATTTCCACCCATCCCGTCATTCTCAAACACCTTTACATATTCATCCAGCGAATAACGCAAAAAGCGCTGCTCCTGCGCAGAATCCCCCTGATAGCGGTACATCCAGGCAATATGATGCAGGAGGCTAGCGATAATCCGGTCTTTGTCCTTGATGCTTTGAGCGCAAATCAGTGCAAGCTTGTACGTTTCAAGTGCGAGCTCCCAGCTGCGCTTCTCCCCGAAATCCCGGGTCTTCCAACGGGTCCCCACCTGCTCATTAAAAGCTTTGCGCTGCCAGTCGACCAGCTTGTCGGCAGAGTTCTCCGTAGAGGCAAAGCCGCAGTTCGGACAGACACGCACAACATAATAATCCGGATTTTCCTCCTTGTAATAGGAGCAGAAATCCGCATCCCGGCGTATTGCTCTTTTGAGGCTCGGACGTACCCGTGAGGTTGAGAATTCCTGTTCACAGTTGCAGCACATAACTTTAATCGAGTACAAAGGTATTAATTCTGGCAAATGCCCTCATCCTTTCGCGATCAACTGCTCCTTACTCCTGGGGCATGTTAACAAAATGGTGTGCAGGTCCTGCAAGCCGACTGAGCACAAATGAACGCAGCGGTTCCTGAACACCGGTATCCTCCAGTGCTTCCTTCATACACCCCAACCACTGCTCGGCATGTTCCGGCGTGATTGGAATATGCATATGCCTTGCTCTCATCATCGGATGGCCATGGAGCTCGGAATAGAGCGCCGGTCCGCCGAAAAACTGACTGAGGAATTGATATTGCTTCTCCAGGACAGGAGTAATATCAGCAGGGAATAACGGGCTCAGCTGCGGATGAAGCTGCACTTTTGCATAGAATACTTCAACCAGACGGTGAAGCCCCTCTGCGCCCCCCAGATTGTCGAATAAGCTGTCATTTGGATTCATTGGAGGTTACCAGCTTTCTTTCATTTTAATTGAAGCGTCTGTTTTATTATACCAAAAAAAGCATTGCACCGTTAAACAATGACTTTAGGCTTATGTCATCCTGTAGAACGCAAAAAAAAGACGCTAAACCCGGTGTTTAGCGTCACATCATATTTAATAGGTCCGAAATTCCTCATCACCAGGAGGGACGAGAGAGATCCGGATAACATATACAAAAGCACAAACGAGAACTCCGGCAACTACGCTCATCACCATCACTCCATCCCTAATTATTACTCTAAAAAAGGTGTGCATTGATTAATTTAATAATATCATAATTCAAGCAAAAATGCATCGCGTCTTGTAAACGCTTTCTGCATTTTTTTTGTGATGTTTGTCCTTCTTTTGGCATACATCTAACCATAGAACTTGGAGGCGTTGACTATGATCTTGAAGAAGATTTCCGGCCCCCTGCTAGGCCTCATCTTTGCCGGCTGCATCCTGCTGATGCTGGCTCATCCGGCAAGCGCTCTGGCTGCAGCGCTGCGCGGGCTGGCCATCTGGTGGGACGTGCTGTTCCCCTCGTTGTTTCCGTTCTTTGTCATTTCCGAAATCATGCTCGGCCTCGGCATAGTTCATCTCTTCGGTGCGCTGCTGGACCCTTTGATGCGGCCGCTGTTCAATATTCCCGGCAGCGGCGGATTTGTGGCGGCCATGGGATATGTATCAGGATATCCAGTTGGTGCCAAATTAACCGCAAAGCTGCGGGAACAGGGCCTGGTCAACCGGGTGGAAGGGGAGCGCCTCGTTGCGTTCACCACCTCCTCCGATCCTATTTTTCTGCTGGGTGCCGTATCGGTCGGTTTTTTTCATGATGCTTCTTTAGGACTAGTCCTGGCGCTTGCCCATTACGGAGGGGGCTTGATCGTAGGGCTGCTGATGTCCTTCCATGGACGGAAAGAACATACCTTATCCGCTAAAATTCAGTCTCCCCCTAGTGGACAAAACTCCGGGCGGCTGCGCATGGCATTGAGCTCCATGGCCGAAGCCCGGCGCAGGGACGGGCGGAGCTTCGGCGAGCTGCTTATGGGTGCTGTGCAATCCTCGCTGCTGCTTATTATTGTCGTAGGAGGGCTGGTTGTATTCTTCACCGTGCTGATGGAGCTGCTGGCCCGTGCCGGAATCATGTCGACACTGTTCGGACTGACAGACCGTATCCTCTCTCTGGCAGGGTTCCCCCCTGAATTATCGGCGGCACTGGTCAGCGGCCTGTTCGAGGTTACACTCGGCGCCCGTTCAGCCGGTGAGGCGACGGCTTCAATTCCGCTGCACTTCAAAGCAGCTGCTGCTGCTTTTATTCTCTCCTGGGGCGGATTATCCGTACATGCCCAGGTCGCAAGCATCCTGAATGGCACAGGACTGCGTTATCTCCCCTTCATGCTTGCCAGACTGGTTCACGCCTTTCTGTCAGCAGGCTTGCTGCTGCTGCTCTGGAAGCCCGTCATAAGCTCCGGGTTGTCAGAGCATTGGAATTCATTGCCTGCCGCTTCCGGACTTGCTTCTCCCGCCTCTGCTTTCGTCTCCAGTCTAAGCCTGCTTGGCCTGCTGCTGGGTGGGGCTTTGCTGCTGTCGCTGCTTATAATGCTATCCGGCATAGCAGCGCGCACATGGCGGCGGCATTAATCCTGAAAGGATACTGAACAATATACGCAAGGAGGGCAGTCTTTTCATCGCACTAATATTGTGTTCCGGGTCAAGATTGATTATGATCGGTGTATGACTGAATCATACAAAGGAGCCTGTACATCTTGAGATATTATGTTCTGGACCGCGGAGACGAATTGTCCATTAAACTTGCGGAGCAATTTCACAAGCTGGCGGCGGAGCGAAACCTGGAGCTGGATGCCGAATCTCCTGAAATCGTCATTTCTATTGGCGGTGACGGAACTATGCTGCACGCTTTTCATACTTTTATCGATCAGATTCCCAATTTGGCTTTTGTAGGTGTGCATACCGGACATTTGGGCTTCTATGCGGATTGGCAAGCGGAAGAGCTTCCGACACTGATCGACTATATGTGCGGAGTGGGTGATTCCATGCCTCATAAACCGCGTATCGTGCAGTATCCGCTGCTAGAACTGGAAATTCATAAAAAATCAGGTTCCACCTCGCATATTGCCCTGAATGAGTTCACCCTTAAAGGTGTTGACGGAACTGTGGTCATCCAGATTGACATTAATGACGTTACCTTCGAGATGTTCCGCGGCGACGGCTTATGCCTCTCTACGCCATCAGGCAGCACCGCCTACAACAAAAGTCTTGGAGGCGCTATGGTGCATCCGTCGATTGAAGCGCTGCAAATTGCCGAAATTGCATCGATCAACAATCGTGTGTTCCGTACGATGGGTTCACCGTTGCTGCTGCCCAAACATCATCACTGCGACATCTTTTCCCGCAAAGACCAGCGCCTGCTGCTGACGATTGACCATAACAATATTCCAGTGGATGACCTGGTCTCCGTCCGTTGCCAGGTATCCGACAAAAAAATCAGCTTTGCCAGATACCGCCCGTTTCCTTTCTGGAACCGTGTCCGTGAAGCCTTTCTGGTCTAGGGAGCTGGTCCTAATTTCAGAGGTGGGAAAGCCGGGAATGCAACGACATTCCCGGCTCTTTTATGCTTAGGGCGTTTAACAAACTCCTCTATTACAGCTAACACAAGTTGATAGACAGGGAGAATTTCCATTGGTATAATGAACCTATTTTACATAGTTATGTTTATTTTAAAGGAGAGAATAACCGTTGAAAAAATTAATATCTTTATTAGGCACCAGCCTGTTGGCACTTGTGCTGGCAGTCCCCGCTTTTGCTGCAGAACAACCGATTAAGGTCTATATTAACGGCAGCAATGTTTCATTCACTGCGGGTACTCCTTACCTTAAGAATAATACTGTACTCGTTCCTTTCCGTGTCATCTTCGAAAAGCTTGGACTTCAGGTGCTCTATAATGCCCAGACGGGAACCATCACCGGCACCAGCTCCTCGCTTAAGCTCAGCCTCAAAATCGGCAGCAACCGGGCTACCCTGAACGGAACCGTCAAAAAAATGAGTACAGCGCCCCTCTCCATCGGCGGCACTACTTATATTCCTTTGCGTTTCATTGCTGAAGCTACCGGCGGCACAGCCGTCTGGGACTCTGGCAGCAGAAGCGTCAAGATCAAAGCCGCTGTGTCCACTGTCACCGACGAGAAGGATATTACGGCCTTAATTCATTTGGCCAATCAATATTATAATACTGAACAAGCCAGTCGCTTTTATTCGCTTGTGGATGCAGGTGAGGACGTTACGGGAATGGTAGCCGATATGGATTCATCCTTTGAGCTGTATGATGTCAAGAATACAATAGAAAGCCTCAAGGTGCTGCAAATTCAGGGAAATGAAGCGACTGCCGTCACGGTTGAGAAAGCTGTTCGAACCGGCGGCGTTTATATTCCTGACGAGAACATTGAATATTTGTATGAGCTCGTCCGTAAGGACGGGAAATGGAAGATCGCCTCGATGGAGGTGCAAGACAGAACGGTGCTCCTGACCCGTGAACAGGGAATGACAGCAGCAGTGCTGCCGCAAGCTACAGCAACAACCATCAAAGATAAACTCAGCAAGTATTATCAATATATGAGCGCTGAGAATACGGATGCTATCTCCGCCCTGATGACCTCATACGGGGAGGAGTACGATGCGGCAACAAAGTCAGATATGCAGGATTATTTTGATACCTATGATCACCGCTATACCCTGAATAACTCGAATATCTTCTATTATTCTAACGAAGAAGCCGCTGTGTATGCGGAAACCACCATTAAGGATGCCGATAGCGGGGAGAGCTACAAGCAGTCACTCATCTTCCTCTTTGTGAAGTCAGAAGACGGTGCGTGGACGGTTGACGAAACCTATAACCTTAGCTTTGATGGTGATCAATCATAATCTTAAGACAGACAGCTGTAATGCATCATCAAATATAATAAAAAAGGGCGTATGCACTTATGAAATCCGGTAAAATCATGTCGGCCGTTCTTAGCGGCTGTCTTGCGTTCTCCCTCCTCTTAGCACCTGCTGCTTCAGCGGCAGAGAGCGCACAGACCGATTCAAACACGGAAATTATTAACGAAATTATGGACTATATTGAATCCTACAACGTGGAAGGGGTAGACAAGGATACCCTGATCCGTGGTGCAATTGACGGAATGATCTATACGCTCAATGATCCTTACAGCATGTACCTCGACAGTGACGAAGCCGCTGAATTTCAACATCAGCTTGAGCTTGAATATGTCGGTATCGGTTTTTCGCTGGCGAGAAATGGGAATGAAGTGTACATTGAAGAAATCACCCCCCGTTCTCCCGCCGAACAAGCGGGTCTGAAACGTGGTGACGTTCTTCTGAAGATCAACGGTACGGCCATCGCTGATCTTGAGGCCGATCCCTTTAGCGCAGCGCCGGGCAGCAAGCTGACCCTAACAGTCAACCGAAGCGGAGCGGCCAAATCCGTTAACGTAACCCTGAAAAGCATGGTAACAACCTCTGTCACCGGCAAAATTGTCGGCCAGAAAATCGCCTACATCGCATTAAGCGGCTTCACGCAAAATGCCGACAAGGAATTCTCCGCTATGCTGGATAAGCTGCGGGCAGCTGGGATGAAATCGCTCGTGTTGGATCTGCGCAATAACGGAGGCGGCTATATTGATGTTGCCAAGAACATTACCGCCAAGTTTATGGAGTCGGGCATTATGATGTACACCTCCGACCAAAGTGGCGCTCTGACTCCGGAAATTATAAAGGGTGGCAGTAAAATCGGCGTGCCTGTCGTCGTCCTGACGAATGAAAACTCCGCCAGTGCCTCCGAAGCCCTGACCGGCGCTCTGCGCGATAATAAGATCGCGACTATCGTCGGTACCCGCACATACGGCAAAGCCAGAATTCAAAACCTGGTGCCCGTATCCAACGGCGGAGAACTAAAGCTCACGACTTTAAAGTACCTGACCCCGAACAAGGAGGACTTTAACCAGATCGGCCTGAAGCCGGATATTGAAGTCCAAAGCAAAACCGCGCAGCTGATTACCGCCCTGCAAATTGCCGGAATGACCAACATTACTGCGTCCGGAGATAACCATATTCTGAACATCAATGGAAGTCCTTTTGCCGGAAATGTCGGTCTCTTGAAGCAAGGAGACAAGGTTTATGCTTCGGCACGCGTGCTGGCCACCCTTGTCGAGAGCGATGTTACTTGGGATGCCAAGAACAAGAAAGTGCTCGTCACGAACGGAGCCGGCAGCATCTCCAGCTTCGCCTTAGCCTCCAAAGAAGCCCTGTCCCAGAATGATGAGACCTACATTGAACTCAATGCATTCAAGAAGAAATTCCCTGCGCTAACCTGGAGCTACGACGCCGCACTCAAACAGTTGAAATTATCCGTTAAATAGCGGATTATATCGCACAGCAGAAACAAAAGAATGCCCCGCCAGCCATGTATGTATGGCTGCGGGGCATTCTTGTTTTATACCAATCCCAGAACAGACGACAGTTGCCGCCTTTGCTTAGTTTGAAGAATTCTGGGGCGGGTTCTGTGGATTCTGCGGGTTCTGCGGGCTTTGCTGGTTCTGCTGCTGTCTGCCCTGAAAATCTTTATTGCCTTTTTTGTCTTTATTCCGGTGGTTCCGGCTTTGATGTTCCCGCACAGGTCTATCCTTAGACGAATGATCCCTGCCGTTTCCGCCAGTACCCTTGTCCCGGGCCGGGTTAGAGTAAGAAGATTTCGATTCCCGCTGCTCTTTAATTACAGCATCCGGTTCAGCCGGCTCTTGTTCAAGGTCTTCCTCCAGCGCCGGCTCCGGTATTTCTTTAATCAAGATATCCTTGAATGTGCCTTCCTTCGGCTGCTCTTTCAATTTATGCAGAACAAAATAGGCACAGCCGAAATTGCAGTATTCATTAATGTAATCCACCATACCTGAAATAGCTGTATCCCGGTTCACCTTCGGATGGTTGTCCCGGTAAAAGCCTTTCAGACGTAATTGGCTGTATCCCCAGTCACCGATAATATAATCGTAACGGTCCAGCACCTCGCTGTATCTCCCGCGAAACGCCTCCGGATTCCAGCCGTCCTTATGATCCAACATGAGCTCGTAGCCTTTTCCACCTATAACGATCAAGCGTGTGTCGCCTGCCTTTCTTTTGCATAATGGGAGCGGGAGCGGGGGCGTTGATAAGCCGCCGTTCCGCGGAATTTCGAATTTCCGGCCGCTGTTGTTGTCCGATTTCTTCATCTTAACCGCCATGCGGTTGAAATCGGACAACAAAGGCGAACGCTGGCGCTCCTCCAATTTCGAAATTCAGCTCCACGGCTCCATCAACGCGTGATGGGGTGGACCTACAACATTAACCCAAGGGCCTCTGATCGCCTACGGCTCACAATCGGCCCTTTTCCCTCTAAAACCTTAAACCTTAAAGACTAAAGACTAAAGACTAAGGATAAACCCTGTGACTCCGTCACGAAGGCAATTTTGTTTCCCTAAATTTTAATTATTACTGTGAAACTGAACGCTCCTCACGGGCTTTCGCAGCGGACTTGACCTGCTCATGCGCACGATAAGAGCTGCGGACGAGCGGACCCGCTTCCACATGACTGAAGCCCCGGTTCAGTCCTTCTTCCTTCAGCAAAGCAAATTGCTCCGGCGGATAATATTTCTCCACATTTAAATGCTTAGGGGAAGGCTGCAGGTATTGCCCTAATGTCAATATATCACAATCTGCCGCCCGCAGATCATCCATCGCCTGAAGTATTTCGTCCCATTCCTCTCCAACGCCTAGCATGATGCTGGATTTGGTAGGAATATCTGGTTTGATCTCCTTCGCCCGGCGCAGCAGCTCCAGAGAGCGGCGGTACTTGGCTCTGGCCCGCACACGGTCCGACATCCGCTCTACCGTCTCTATATTATGGTTTAGGATGTCCGGGCGGCTATTCATTACAATTTCCAGGCTGTCCCGGTCTCCGAGAAAATCCGGGATCAGTACTTCCACACTGCATAGCGGAAGACGTCTTCGAATAGCAGCAACAGTCTCGGCAAAAATCGCCGCACCGCCATCCTTTAAGTCATCGCGGGCCACGCTTGTCACCACACAATGGTTAAGCTTCATGCCTTCTGCAGCTTCAGCAACACGCTCCGGCTCCAGCAGGTCCAGCTCCGTGGGCAGACCTGTATTCACAGCGCAGAAACGGCAGGCCCGTGTACAAATGTCTCCCAGGATCATAAATGTAGCCGTACGGTTCGCCCAGCATTCATAAATATTGGGACAACGTGCTTCCTCACATACGGTATGTAAAGTTTTGGATCGCATCATGCCTTTAATATCCTGATAATTATCACCGGTTGTTAACTTGATTTTAATCCAGTCCGGCTTGGGTTGTTTGGCTGTTCTATTAGTCAAAGTGGTGAACCCCGCTTTCGCCTGAATATAAGTTCCATGGTTAAAAAGTTGCTGCCTCATATTATATCATGTGCCATTAGCAATTGCCTGTTTTTGTGAAATTCAACTTGCAAACTTGATTGCCCTGTACTTCAGATAGACATCAGCTCTTTCTGCAGGGTATTTGTTCATACTTGGTAGCTTTAGACAAGTACGGATAAAAACATCCCTTTTGCTTCAAATTAAAAGAAAAAGAAGTGCATCTGTCAATACCTGTCCGGGTGTATTGTACAATCCCACGGCGGAACTTAGGAGGTTATTATCATGCTGGCCCCATTCAGAAATTATAGAAAAGTGATCACCTTATCCTGCTTGTCGGCTGCCCTATTGCTGTCGGGCAGCGGGGAAGCGGCTGTTGCAGCCACCCGGGGGCATAACCTCCCGGCCGTCAAATCCAGCGGCGTTCCTGCCGGCAGCAAGGTGAATGATGAGGCTGCACGCAAGGAGCTTTATGAGCAAATGAGTGCTGCTACCGGCATTCCCTGGTTCAGATTCGCTGCCATTGACCAGTATGAGCGGACGATCGCTAAGAAAAAGGGAGGCACGGAAGTATCCGCTTCTTCCCGTCTTACCAGCATCGCCATTCCTGCACCGGTATGGTCCGGTCCGCTGAATCCGGATCAGGCCGATAAATCGCCTGATTCCATCAGCTTCTTCGGCGGTTTCGGGCAGGACGGGTCCGGGGACGATCTTGCCGATCCCGCAAATGATGCCGATGTGCTCTACAGCATGGCACGCCACCTTCTGAATTATGGAAACTCTGCGAATGACTTCAACATTGCAATTTGGGAGTATTATCATAATGGCCGCGCGGCCCAGCGGGTGGCGCAGTTCTCTAAGCTGTATGAGCATTTCGGACGGCTCGACCTGTCAGGCAGCGCTTTTCCGCTGCCTGTCGGAACGATGTATGCTTACCGCAGTACCTGGGGCACCGGCAGAAGCTGGGGAGGTGCGCGCATTCACGAGGGAACGGATCTGTTCACACCGCACGGAATGACTGTGCGCAGCACCTGCTTTGGAGTAGTGGAGACCAAGGGGTGGAACCGCTTTGGCGGCTGGAGAATAGGCATTCGCGATATCGAGAACCGATATCATTATTACGCCCATTTGGCCGGGTATGAGAAATCCATCTCCCGCGGAGATATCGTCACACCCGGGCAGACTCTTGGCTGGGTCGGCAGCTCGGGGTACGGTAAACCCGGAACTCAGGGCAAATTCCCTCCCCATCTGCATTACGGCATCTATCGCGACCGGGGAATTACAGAGTGGGCCTTCGATCCTTATCCTTTGCTCAAGCAATGGGAGAATCAGGAGTACCGGACACTTAGGAAAAATAAAAAAAACAAATCATGAACCTGAGCCCGGCCTTACGATTTCATCCGCACCGTCCGGCTAGTTCAACATCAGGCAGCCGAACGGTTCAATCTCCACGAGAATCCGTTTGGCATTCCGGATGGTCCTTCCACTCAACAAGTCGGTCAGTTCATTTGGGTCAGGGCGGAAACTGCTCAGCTCAAGCTGATAATGATTCGGAGAGTTGTTTAGAATCAGCCCTATTGGGTCCTGATCACCCCGCCGCACAAAGCCGAGGACATTACGCGCCTCATCAGTGAACCAGGGGCGGAATGCGCCTTTTTGCAGGACGTTATGTGCTTTCCGCAGGGCAATCAGCTCCTTGTACCAATTGTGCAGTTCCTCATTCTGCTCCTGCCTGTGCCAAAGCATCGGTTTTCTGCAGTGCGGATCGGTGGCCCCTTCCATTCCGACTTCATCTCCGTAATAAATCATTGGCAGGCCAATATAGGTCATCTGAAAAAATATAGCCAGCTTCATCCGCTGGAGGGCCGTACCCGCCCGGTTCCAGCCGCGGCCGCCTTCCTTGCAGGCTGTCAGAAACCGCTGGGTATCATGGCTGCCAAGCAGCTGGAACATTGCCGAGTTAGCCTGATCATTGCAGAGTGCTTCGATATGGAGCAGCTGCTCCATGAACCGCTGCGGGCCCGTGGATTGTTCCGCAAAAAATTCCAGCACCGCATCACGCAGCACATAATTCATCCCGCCATCAAACTGGTCACCCCTTAACCACGGGCCGGAAGCATGCATGATTTCCCCAATCAGCAGCAGTTCGGGAAATTCATCCTTCAGTTCGCGGCGGAACCGCGACCAGAATAGCGGATGGACCTCATTGGCCACATCCAGACGCCAGCCGTCAATTCCCGCTTCACGAATCCAATGCTTGGCCACAGCGAGCATATAATCAGCAACTTCAGGATGATTCATATTCAGCTTGGGCATTTGGGCTTCGGCCTTTGCGAAGGTCTCATAGGTTGGAACCGGAGACTGCTCAACCGGATAGGAATGGATAAAGAACCAATCCTTATACCGCGAATTCTCCCCATGTTCAAGCACATCTCTGAAAGCAAAAAAAGTATCGCCTGAATGGTTGAACACAGCATCCAGCAGCACCTTGATCCCGTGGCGGTGTGCCTCAGCGACAAGCTCCTTAAGATCCTCTGCTGTACCAAAATCAGGATCAATCTTGTAATAGTCCGATGTATTATATTTATGCTCTGAAGGAGATTCAAAGATAGGTGTCATGTAGACGGCGTTCACGCCGAGTTCCTGCAGATAGGGTATTTTTTCTGTAATTCCCTGCAGTGTTCCACGGTTATAGCTGCTGGGATATATCTGATAGACAATGGCTCCGCTCGTCCATGAAGGCAGCTCCAGCGCCTGGTCGGCATGCAGATAAGCGTATTGAAAAGACCCGGCACGTTCGCGGTTTTGGGACTCTCCCCGTTCCCCGTACCATGTATAATCACCCGCAGGATTTTTTACATAGAACAAATATCTGCATTTGCCGGTTTCCGTCCGGATTACCGCCTCATGAATCTCATAGGCGCCGGCTGAACCGATTTTCTCCATAGACTGCGGCTGTTCACTGCCCGGGGAATCATAGCGGTCGGAGTGAACCACAGTACAGCTTAAATGCTGTCCGGCAGGCACAAACAGCCGCAATTTCAGGGCTCCCGGTCCAGCGGGAAAGGCAAAAGGATCTTCTGACGTATGGTACAAAAACCAGTGGTTTGACATATTTTTTAATCTCCTTTTTATTATCAGTCCCGGAACTTCCCGGACAAACTCAACCCGTTAGGGAAACCGGTTTCCTTCATAAAAATTACCATGTGCTGTATACGTTGTCAATGCAAATCAACTCTATAAATAAGAAAGAGCCTGCTTCACACTCATCGGTGAAAGAGGCTCTGCAAGCGGCGCTTGATATATTATTTTCACATACTATTCAGGAAGCCCCTGAGCGCTCGATAAACTGCAGTACTTCGTTCATGATCCGCTCACTGTCATCGCAATGGCAAACCATATGACCGCTGTTCTCCACCATCAGCACCTGTTTGCAGCCGGAAGGAATGGTCTGCTGCAGGTAACCGGCGCTTTTGGTCTTCACCAGGTGATCTCTTCTGCCCTGCACGATCAAGGTCGGAATCTCGATGCGCGGATAGACCTCAAAGCTTTCGCGGACCAGCCGCTGAAATTCCCGGGTGGCCTTCGCCGGCGTCGAGCCGAATTTGCTGAAATAATTCCTGAGCATGGCTGGGCTGCCCAACGTTCTGAGAATCTCAAGCACGTTCAGCGGAAACACAGGCGCCGACAGCAGCGTAAGCGACTTAATCCGGGCTTGGTATTGTACCGAAAGATGGGAAGCGATCAACGCTCCGGTAGAAAAACCAATAAGATGAACGCTCTCCGTCTGGTTCAGCAAACTCTTTAATTCATCTTCGGCACTTTGCCGCCAATCATGCCTGTCCGAGTGAAGCAGATCTTTTCTGCTGCCGCCGTGCCCTTTAAGCGTGAAGGTCCTGGAATGGTAATTATGCTGCTCCATAAACCGTGACAACGGAGAGATTTCGTGTTCTCCCCCGGTGAAGCCATGAATAAACAAACAGCTATCCATAACCAATCCTCTTTTCGTTTAGATTTTTTGGCCGCTGGGTTTATATGTATCTGCCTTATTTTAACCATTTTAAGAAAAATAAACCTCAACGTCCAATCGTTAAGGTTCACTTCATCATTATGTCATTAAAAATATACTCCTATTATGCGGCTTTAACCGGCTTGTTTGGGAATCTGCGTATTTTGCCATGCCAACCCAGTCATCCTCTTCAATCCTCCATATATTAATATCACACCATTCGAATGGTTTATTTTTATCCGTACAGGCTGTGTTCTAGCAATGACGGAAGCAATAATGTTTAAGACCCAGACGACGGTTTGGGTCTTTTTACGAGTAAGCTTGCTGTTCCTATTCTATGAAGAAAGGATGAATAACTTTGCCTAACTTTAGTTCATTCCAGTCCAATCCGGATAATTTGCGCACGCTTATTTTCGGCCGGGACCCCGTCTCACTTAACGATCTTCCCCTTACTACGGATCCCAGCGGTAACCTGACCACAGTTATCCTGAATGGTACGATTACCAGCGTACTGGGGGCCACCATCACTGCCGGTACGTTGTCATCGGCTGGTACAGTCACCAACCTCTTAAACGGTACAATTACCAGCGTTCTTGGAGCTACCATTACTGCCGGTACTTTATCGTCCGCTGGTACAGTCACTAATCTGCTTGACGGTACGATTACCAGCGTACTCGGTGCTACCATTACTGCCGGTACGTTGTCGTCCGCTGGTACAGTCACCAACCTGCTCAACGGTACGATTACCAGCGTACTCGGCGCTACCATTACTGCCGGTACATTATCGTCAGCTGGTACAGTCACTAATCTGCTTGACGGTACGATTACCAGCGTACTCGGCGCTACCATTACTGCCGGTACATTATCGTCAGCTGGTACAGTCACTAATCTGCTTGACGGTACGATTACCAGCGTACTCGGTGCTACCATTACTGCCGGTACGTTGTCGTCCGCTGGTACAGTCACCAACCTGCTTGACGGTACTATTACCAGCGTACTTGGCGCTACCATCACCGCCGGTACGTTGTCGTCCGCTGGTACAGTCACCAACTTGCTTGACGGTACTATTACCAGTGTACTGGGGGCTACCATTACTGCCGGTACATTATCGTCGGCCGGTACAGTCACTAACCTGCTTAACGGTACGATTACCAGCGTACTCGGTGCTACCATTACTGCCGGTACGTTGTCGTCCGCTGGTACAGTCACCAACCTGCTTGACGGTACGATTACCAGCGTATTGGGGGCTACCATTACTGCAGGTACGTTATCGTCCGCTGGTACAGTTACCAACCTGCTTGACGGTACAATTACCAGTGTACTGGGGGCTACCATTACTGCCGGTACATTATCGTCGGCCGGTACAGTCACTAACCTGCTTAACGGTACGATTACCAGTGTGCTGGGGGCTACCATTACTGCCGGTACGTTGTCGTCCGCTGGTACAATTACCAACCTGCTTGACGGTACAATCACCAGTGTACTGGGGGCTACCATTACTGCCGGTACGTTGTCGTCCGCTGGTACAATTACCAACCTGCTTGACGGTACAATCACCAGTGTACTGGGGGCTACCATTACTGCCGGTACACTCAGCAGTGTGACCTCCATCTCGCAGCGCAGCTTTATTGAGCAGGCTACACTCGGAATTCCAACCTCCGATGTCTTCACGCCGCTGCCGGCCAATACAACGAGCGTGCTGGGTACCTACTCCTATTTCATCTTGAACACTGGAGCCAACCCTGTGAATACGCAGGTTGAGATCAGTGCGGATGGAACCAATTATTTTGTCGATACGACCGGTGACAATCCTTTACCTGCTGGTTCTGTTGATGTCATCGTTCCGGCAAGATTCCTGAAATATACCCGTCTTTCTTATCAATCAGCGACCCCGGGTGCGGCTTCTACCATTAATGTCATTTTTGATGCTCAGGGAACGTAAGCAAAAGGTCCGTCATATCCTGTAGAGACAAAGAGTGCATGGTTGTCCATGTACTCTTTCTTTGGTTTTGAAGCCCTGCAAAGTACTTGGAGCATGCTATGAACCGAATCCGCACTTTGAGGGTTATTTTGTCATAACCAGACTCTGCATCTACATATGCCGGACAATCATCACCTCCCTCAACACAGAACTGAAGAAATCGCCTTCCAAAGGAGGAAAAACCGTGAATACCCCTACCCTTGGCGTTCATCTGATCGTCAAAAATGAAGCAGAACTCCTGCCCCGCTGTCTGGAAAGTCTGGCTGGAGCTGACGAGATTGTCGTCGTGGATACTGGCTCGACAGATGATTCTGTTGCAATCGCCCGGACCTACGGAGCCAAAGTGCTCCTCAGGGAATGGGCCGATGATTTCTCGGAGGCGCGCAATGCCGGGTTGTCCGCTGCCGGGACCGATTGGCTTCTGGTGATGGATGCCGATGAGATCCTGAAGACCCCTCTGCAGAAAATTATCGAATTACTTCGTGAGACTAAAGCCGAAGCATTCACAGTA
Organism: Paenibacillus sp. FSL H3-0321; assembly: GCF_038002865.1. Classification (NCBI taxonomy): domain Bacteria; kingdom Bacillati; phylum Bacillota; class Bacilli; order Caryophanales; family Paenibacillaceae; genus Paenibacillus; species Paenibacillus sp. FSL H3-0321. The sequence continues at coordinate 2,917,480 of NZ_JBBODH010000001.1, forward strand.
GACATAGAAAACTGGTTTGGGAGCAGGCCCGAAGAGCGTTTAAACCACAGGCTAGTGCGTTTGTTCCGCAATCGACAGGAATACCGCTACAGCGGGAAAATCCATGAAGGCGTAGACGCCGCAATTATCAGCAAACAGGGTGTTTACGCAATCCAGGACAGTGACATCGGGGTTGTCCATTTTGGATATTTACCAGAGATGATGGCCCGCAAAAATAAAATCAGCCGCAATGAACATCTGCTGCGCCTCGCTCTTGCACAACAGCCGGAGGATGACTTCTACAGCTATAATCTGGCAGTGACCTGCTGTCAGAACGGCAATCTGGAGGAGGCGGAGCAACTGCTGCGCCAGACCGTCAGCCGCGCTCCGCTTAAAGTCTCCTATCGTCCGGCCATGATCCGTGATTTATGCAAAATCTATCTCGCTCTGGGAAAAATGAGCGAGATCGATGCTTTGCTGGCAAGAGAACTGCAACGTTACGGGGATTATCCTGATTTGCATTTTATTCAGGGCCAGTCCTGGGAGAGTCAAGGTCTGCCGGAACGCGCCTTCCAGTCCTATCAGCAGGCAGCAGCACTCTGTGACAGTTCAACACCTAGCGGAAAATACGTCCGCGAACAAGGCATGTGCACCTTCCGTCCGCTGCACCGCATGGGTGTACTCTCGCAGGAGCTTGGCCAGCTCGAAGAGGCGGCAAGGTATTTCCACCGCTCGCTTCAGCATTACTCCCTATATGCCCCGGCACTGCTGGGAATCGCTGCTGCCTTCCAGCGCCTTGCGGTACCAGATAATGACATTGCTGCACTGCTTGTCCAGCTTGTCCCGCCGGAGCAGGCAGCCGCAAGAACGGCAGTCATCACCACCCTGTTTGCGATTGGCGCTTACGAGGCTATAGCCGGATTGTCACAGGAGAGTTTTCCTTTGGAGCGGGATACACTTGTGTCTATCCTTTCCGCCTGGATCATTGCCGGGAAGGTTCAGGAGGCTGAGAATGCCCTTAAGGAGCACAAGGCATCTCTAAGCGGCGAAAATGTGGATCAAGAATTATTAAAGCAGCTGTGGAAGCTTGAGGCGATATGCCATTGGGAAATGGGAAAGCGGCTGCTTGATGTATCCGAACCCTTTCACAAAAAGATGTATGATATAGACCAACTTTTATCGCACAAAAGGGCCCATCCGTCTGAACTCACAGCTGAACCAGGCTTTGCTCCGCTCATAACCACACTTATTGAGCTGTCTGTGAAACTGCAGCGTTACGGGCTGGCTGCTTCTTTGGCAGAGCTATCTCCCGCACATACGGCGGATCTGGCTGCAGCATTGTATGAGGAAGGCAGATTAAAGGAAGCCGGGGAGCTGTTTATAGACCTGGCCCGCGACAAACGGGCAGAGGGAAAAGTTCTCTTTTATATCGGGGAAATGCTCTTTGACAAGGGCCATTATTCAGAGGCTGCCGGGTGGTTTCAACAGCTGCTGGAAGAAGCACCCGGGAATGAAGCTGCGCGAATCGGCTTATCGCTCTGTTATCTTCAACTGGCGAGGCTTGGGCTGGAAGAGGTTGTGGAAAGCATTAAAGAGGATGATCCCCATAGTCCACTCCTGGAGGACATTGCCGCGATAAGAAATTCCATGGCCATACTGAACCGCACACCTTGGCATACGCAGTGGAGCTACCGTCAGCGCCAGGGAGGAACAACACCATGACCAAGCCGCGCCGCAAGCCGCTGATTTCATTATGCATGATCGTTAAAAATGAAGCTGACAGTCTGGCCCAATGCCTAAAAAGTGTACACGGGGTAGCTGATGAGCTGGTCGTTGTCGATACCGGATCTACTGACAGCACTGTGCAAATTGCCCGTTCCTTCGGCGCCGCTGTCGTCTCTTCCCCCTGGACCGGAGACTTCGCGGCAGCCCGCAATGCAGGCCTGAAGATGGCAAAGGGAACGTGGATCCTCATACTGGACGCCGATGAAGAGCTCGATGCAGGAAGCAAAGAAGAACTGTTGCTGTGTGCGGAGCATACGGAGTATGAGGCGTTTTTCCTGCGGATTCATAATCATAAGGGAACCTCCCGCACTTCGCAGACCATCACGGTGAATCCGATCCTGCGGATGTTCCGCAACCGTCCTCAGTACCGGTTCAACGGAATTATCCACGAGCAGATTGCTGGTGTTATCGTGGAGGCCACTCCCGCTGCCGCAATGCATCTGAGCACTGTGGTTATTCATCATTACGGCTATGCCGATGGTGTTGTAGCGAAGAAAGACAAGATCAGCCGCAACGTTGAGCTGTTGAAGGAGCAGCTGAGGCTGAACCCCGGCGATGCTTTTCACCATTTCAACATGGCTGTGGAATATATGCGTTTAGGGGAATATGACCCTGCTCTTCACCATATCCAGCGTTCGCTGGAGGAGGTCGAGCCGGATACAAGTTACGTCCATCTGCTGTATAAATACGAAATCCGCTGCCGGGCCGCCAAAAGAGAACTGAAGGGTGCGCTGGAAGCGTGTGAACGGGGCATAACTTTGTTCCCCGATTACCCTGATCTCCATCATCTCAAGGGAGTCCTGCTGCTGCAGGCGGGAGCTTTTGCTGAGGCCAAAGCGGCGCTGCGCCGCGCACTGGACATCGGCGTCTCTCCTCCGGGCTACCACACGGAATCCGGATTCGGGACCTATTTGACCTATACTGCATTAGGGCAGCTATGCCAGGAAACGGGCGAAGATGGCGAGGCCATCGCCTGCTGTACACGGGCGGCTCAACTTCATCCTGAGCCCGGCCCGCTTATTGCCCGCCTCCTGCGGATCTTCAAGTACAGCGGCCGTGAGCAGGAGATAACCGGCTGGTTAAAGGCCCATTTGCCCGATGCATGGGCCGCGCTGAGAGGCAGCCTTCCGGCACTGCTGCTGAGGGAAGGCTGTTACACCGCAGCAGTAGTGCTGCTGGCCGAAGCGGAAGCCGCATCGGCCGGGGTAACAGCGGGAGTTGATACGGCCGTGCTGGGCAGCGCAGAGAGCTCAGCCGTGCTGGAGGCAACGACTGGAGGAACAGCCGCGACGGATAAAGCGACGGCGACCAATAGGCTAGCTAGTCCAGCTCCGGCAGCCGCTGAGCGTGGAGCGGAGCGGGCTGCGGCAACGCCTGAGCATGCACCAGAGCCGGATATTGCCGCAGCTCCCGGCAACTCCTTATTAGAACTAATACACAGGGTACGGACCATTCCAGCAGAACAGCTGAGCCAAGGGGATGTACTGTCCCTGCTGAACCACCCCTCAATTTGTAACCAGGCTGCTACCGCATTTGCAGCCGCACCTGCCCTGCAGCTTGGCCGTTCCTGGATTTTGCTGGCCGACCGGGTGCTGGCCTCAGCTCCCGCTGCGCCCGTCTATGGTCCGGCAGTCCGAAGAGCGCAGATGGCGCTGCCGCTTCCCAGAGTTACAGATTAGGAAGGGGGATCTTTCATATGGCCACTCCCGATCTTTCGCTTTGCATGATTATCAGGAATGAGGAACGCCACCTGGAGCGGTGCCTGGCTTCAGTTCAGGGCTGGGTATCGGAGATTATTATCGGCGACACTGGCTCCAGTGACGGCAGCATCGGCATTGCCCGCAGCTTCGGTGCACAGGTGATCGATATTCCGTGGGAGAATGATTTTGCCAAGGCCCGGAATCTAACCCTCCGGGCGGCTTCATGTTCATGGATTTTGGTCTTGGATGCGGATGAGGCCATTGCCGGTTGGCGGAAAGAAGTATTGCAGCCCTTGCTGGAGGCGGAGAAGGTGCAGGGTTACTTTCTGCCTTTTATCCACTATGTAGGCAATACCTCCGGGCGGGAATATGTGACGGATAATGTATGCCGGCTGTTCCGAAATGATGCACGTATTGTTTTTGAGGGGAGTATTCATGAGGAGGCCGCCGGCAGCATCTGGGCACTGCCGGAAGGACATGTCGATTATGCGGAGCTGCCCATTGATCATTATGGCTATCTGGATGATGAATTGCAGCGCAAGGATAAAGCAAGCCGCAATCTGAGTCTTATCCACACCGCCCTGGAGCTTGATCCGAAGAGTATACCCCTGCGTTATGCACTGGGAACCGAACATTACCAGCAAGGACAGTACACTGCCGCCGCCAATATCCTGTTTCCGCTGCTCCGTGAAATCCCCGCCGGCTCCGGCTATGCTGCGGACATCTATCTCAAAACAGCCTATGCTCTGCAAGCCAGCAGACGGAGCAGCGACGCTAAAACCGTTTTTGCAAACGGCTGCTCCTTATTTCCCGATTTCACAGATCTCCTGGAGAGTTACGCCGGACTGCTGCTCGAAGAAGGGGAGCTGCAGGCATCCCGTCTTCTGCTGCATCAGGCGCTGCAGAGCGGAAACACTGCACATAAATACCCCTCCTCTTCCGGCAGCGGTACCAGCCGCACCCAGCTGTTTGCCGGCCAAGTCTGCGAGCGGCTGTTCCTGTACAAGGAAGCGCACAAGCATTACACGCAAGCTATAGGTTATAAAGCGGACTATAGTGCCGCATGGGATGAACTCGTGCCGCTGTGCCTGTTGTCAGGGGAAGAAGAAATACTGTCTTCCCTAACCCGGCTCCATGCCCCGTCCTTATCTTCAGCTTTGCTTGGCAGGCTTGTGCCTGCTGCGTTGAATGCCCGCGCATTCGGCTGGCTGGAGGTGCTGGGCGAGACGGGGCAGCTGCCCCTTCACGTCCAGCGGCTCATTCAAGTGCTGCTGCAGCTCCTCCCGCAGCAGCACTCCTCACCGCAAGCTGCCCAGCTGCTGGCACAGCTGCTGGAGGAAGATTCCGAACAGCCATTTATCCATGGCTATTTGTGGGCCTGGTCCTGCCGCATCGGCGATGAAGCTGCCGCAGGACAATGGCTGGAACGCCTGGCCGCTTACAGGCCAGGTTTAACCGCTGTCCGGCGGCTGCTGGTGAACCCTCCGGCTGATTCAGCCGGATGCCAGTCACCAAGCTTCGCCGATCTCTCTTACGCCGCGCAGCTGCTGCTCCAGACAGGAGCCTGGAGCAGCCTGCTGGCGTTATGCAAGCATGCGGATGCCGCACTCTTGCAGTGGTCAAGGCTGCCCGAACCGCTGTGGTGCGGGCTGCTGCAGGCCCCCGCAGCGATAAAGAAGCAATGGTGCTCGGTCTACACCGCACAAGAGCAGCATTGCCATACTCCTGCCGGCTTGGTGGAGTGGCTGCTGTACGCAGCGGTAGCCAGCTCATGCGGACTGACTCCCCTGCTGGAGCCCGCAGCTGAAAGGGCGTTGCAGCAATCGGGGAGCCGGGCAGCTGCGGTGGGCCTGAGCTACCATAAGCTGCTGCTCGCAGCAGCCGTCCATCCGCAAGGCGCTGCTTCCGGCAGCATCCCTCGGCTGCTGCTTGTAAGAGCAGCCCTCCGGGAGAAGCTTTAACCAAGGGCTTCACAGTCCAGTGCAGCAAACCTGGATAACCCCCGTTCCTTTGCCAGCCGGAACGGGGGTTATTTGCTCTGAGCAGCATACTATTTTCATTGCATACTCTCAAAACCGGTTTATAGCTGTGCAGGCAACCATTACCCATACACCGCTGTTTACATGCCGCGCTTTTCTTTCCACTCTACTAAGCGGGGATTCTCATCCAGAATGGAATGGTATTGCTCCAGGCTCCCCCATCTGCCCTCAGGATCAAGCTCCAGATAACGCTCGTATTTCTGCCGGAGCTCTTCCGGCGGCACAGCCCAGCCGTAATGCTTCACACGCAGTTCGGCTAGAAATCCCGGCAGGATGGCGTAGGAAAGCGGGAGCCGGGGAACATGATGATCCATCCGGGGCGTAAAATAATGAAAATGCGGCAGATAGCGGACCAGCGTGCGGGTATGCTTCATGTGTATATTCCAGTGTTCATCCTCACGGTAATGGGTAGTTCCGCCCCAAAAATCATACAGGCGGAAGGCTACCCAGTCGTAAACATCCTGATCAATGAGGCGACGCATCTCCCGCTTCGCCTCTTCCTCGTAGAATTCATCGGCATCGACAGATAATAGCCAGTCTGGTCCGGTGGACACCGCCAGATCCCAGAGCGTTTGCCGGAGCACCCATTCCCGGCTGAACAGCGAGCTTTCCAGCGTCACCAGCTTTGACACCTTGGCGAAAGAATTGCACAACCGCGCCGTACCATCCGTACTTCCGTCATCAACAATGACGATATCGTCCACAAAATCGCTCAGTTCCTCCAGCACCCGTTCCAGATGACGCCCGCTCTCATTGCGTACCTGCATCATCGCAGTCAGCCGGTTGCCGGAGGATTTGCGCAGAGGCTCACGATTACTCATCTACTCTCCCCCTCAGTCGCCCGACTGCCTCTTCCAGATCGGCCATTTCGGCAAACAGCGGCCGGGCTTGATAGTCTGCTCCGGCCGCCCGCAGAAAGCTGCGGATGGCTGCATGCCGCCTGCCATGCAGCAGATGCAACGTACCTTCGATCACCGGCAGCTGCTGGCTTGCAGCTGCTGCCGCTCCGCCTCTTGCTGGAGGTGGCGGTCCCGCAGCAGTACCCACCCCCGCATCGCTGCTGGCTTCCATTTCACGCTGGAGCTGCAGTGCTTTTTCCCATTGATAGGTTTCAATGTAGTTCAGCAGCAGCAGCGGTTTCGCCTCCATATAGGATGAACTGGACAAAATCATGATCGCCGCCGCCGAATCCTCGTTCACACGGTAAATTTCCGCCTGAAGCAGCTCTTTTTGACCGTGATCCAGCCAGTTCTGCATCTCCGCTGCCCTCGCTTTTTCTTCATCCGTAAAGGCTGTAATGGCATACTGCGCGGCAGCAAGCTCCAGCTGGCCCTGCTTAGCTTCAATAGCCGAGAAAAACCGGTAATGGGAATGCAGACAGTCCGTATAATCATGCAGCAGCATCAGCTCGAAGGATTTCGTCAAATACCGGGAGGCCGCCTCGTCCCCAAGCAAATATAAATAGGAGGCTGCCAGATAATGCACGGCCGGCTGATCGGGCAGCTTCTCGCACATGGACAGATAAAACTCCGCCCGGTGCCGCCGCTGGATATCAAGCCAAGACACAGGCGATCCTGCGGATGGCTGCCACAGTTCTCCCAGCGCTCTTGTCCATATCGCTTCATAGCTGGAGAGAAAGAACAGCCGGTCTCCCCGGCGGATGATTCCGTACGATAAGGGACTGTCCCCGCTGAGATAGACGACCCCGTCTCTGCGCAGATTCTGCTCCAGATATAGCCGTTCTGAAGCGGTGGCCACCAGATCGGCTCTGGCAGCGAGCAGCGCGCTGTATTTGTCCCACAGTCCGCTGTCTTCGCCTTCGGGACAAGCCTCCAGCAGTGCCACAGTATAGGCTGGCTCCAGTGTCATTACATCCGGCAGCCAATACGGGGAGGAGACAAGCACCGTGTATTCCTTGGCATTCAGCTTGTAAATCTCCGCCAGGCTCAAGGAATGGATGTCATATTCCTCCTGCTGGCCCGGTGTCATCCCCCCTGCAAACAAAACTTCCCCGCGGTCCGGCAGGAGGTTGAGCAGCCTCTTGTATTCATAAGCCTCCCAGGGAACAGAACTGAGGATAAGATAATTCATAGCCGTCCCCCTCCCTCACTGGGAGATGGCGATGCTTCTCCGCCGCGAAGCCCGGCAATATACCCTATAGTCAGTGTTTCTGCGGGAACGAGCTGCAGGCTGCGGCGGGTCGGCTCCTCCCGCCGCCCAATTCGGCCAGGCACAATTCCGCCCCGGTGGGCGGTACGTTCAAGCGGAAGAAACAGCGGAAGCCCCCCGGTCAATGGCCCCTGCAGCCCATCTTCCTGGCTCACCACAATATCGGTTGAACCCTGCCGCACAGCCTGCACAATTCTCTCCACATAACGGGTGTCATATTCTGCAGAAGCGGACAAATACACTACTGCTGCGCTTTCGTAGAGTGCGGATACATTCTCCAGCGCATGCAGCCAAGGTTTTTCTCCCTGCACCGTAATCACCGCGTCCCTCTCCTGAACCGGAAATTTGGAAGCAACATCGTTTGCACTGTCTCTGATCCATACCCAGCGGATATTGTCATAACTCTGCTGTTCTTGCAGCAACTGACGCCGCTTAAGCGATGTTTCCGTGTTCCACTTCTCTTCAAAATAAACAACTGCTGTCACCAGTGGAACGGTCACGGAAGATTTGCCGAGCGGTATCGCGGGCTGCTGCGGATAGACGGAAAGCTCCGCAGGTACCGGGAGACTTCCTCCAACCCCAGAGACGCCGGGCAAATTCCATTTGGCGCAGTACGCCCGCCCGCCTTCCTCCTCAGCGCCTTGGTCCATGCCATTCAAAGAACAACTTCCGTCCTCAAGCGGATGAAGCGCGTGAACATACAGAGCATCGCTGAGCGCGAGCCTTCTCCCCAGCTGCCGGGCCCGCAGGCACCAATCGGCCACCATCAGGCGCCGCTGGCGGAGCGATGCATCGAAACCGCCCACTCTGAGCAGCAGTTCCCTGGTGAAGAGCAGGCAGGCACCGCTTAGCACTTCCACATTACGCCATTCGCCTTGCCGCCGAAGCCGGGTATGATTTACGTATGCGGACAGCGTAGAGAAATCGTCAAACCACTGCAGTTCCCTGCCTTCCGCTTCTTCCGTAGAGGAACGCGGGGCAACTACTCCGATAACCGGATCATCAATGGCCGGCCAGAGCAGATCGGCGAGCCAGCCTGCAGTGACCATGACGGAATCCTGAAGCAATACGACAAATGAGGTCTCGGCATATGCCAAGGCCTCATTCACCCTATATTCCCCGTTCCTGTAGGGGAGAAAAGACACGGCATGTTCTCCAGAGAACTGCTCCGAGAGGGGCAGCAAAGCAAAATCCTCTTCCAGCGGAACGCCAATCACACGGACGCCAGGGCCGGAATGCAGCAGCAGGAGCTGCAAGCATTCTGCACCCCATGCGGCGCAGCGCAGTTCAACCACAATTGTTATTCCGTCTATTACCGGAAGCGGCAGTAATCCTTCACGCTCCAGATAGCTGTATCTTCCGGCCAGACGCTCCAAGCGGACAGAATCCATAGAATCATACAGCATCAGGCTCACACTCCATTAGTTAAAACTGTGCTACCTATAGTGTATGAATGCTACGCGGTGATATCCCTGCCCCATTGGCGGATTTTTCCGGATTCTCCCAAATTAAATCCAATTTACCTATTCTATTCGCCGCCACCCTCAGTCTCCGCTCCGCCGTTGCCTGCGTTTCCGGCATTGCCGGAAGTATTACTGCTCGCGGGCGGATCATTCGTGGTGCCGCTTTGCGGATCTTTGCTCTCGCCGCTTTCATCAGTATCCGAACCGCCTTCGCCAGTTCCGCTCTTCTCCCCGCTTGCCTGCGGAGCCGGAATGGCAATGCCCGGTGCGTTGTTTCCATTCTCACCGACTGGCTGGCCTTGATTGTCGTAGTAGTACATCGGAACATCGCCGACAACCATCAGATAAGATACGGGAATTTCCGTATCCACTACCTGCGGCTCCATGTCGAACGGAATGACGACCGCAACCTCAGTGACAACATGAATGAAGACCTCAACCAGAATCATATTAATTCCGGCATTTTTTTGGCGGGTGTTCAGCTCTACTTTAACTGCGCCCTGCGGTTCGATCTTGATCGGCACATCCGGCCCGAAGGAAGCGATGAGCGGACTGCCCAGCGCCTGGCCGAGCGGGATATGCTCCGTCTGATTATGCAGCTCCTGCAGCGTGGACTGAATGACCTCCGCCGCCTGCGAGGTAATCCGCATATGCTCTCTATAATTGAGCATAAAGCCCGATATTTTGCCTTCCTTATCCGTCTTCCAGTCAATCAGCGCTTCGGCATCTCCTGCATCGGCCACCTGTGAGGTAATCGCCTTATTGATCGACTCCGTGGCAATTTGCTTCACCCGGATTTGCGCCAGATGAATAATCGGCGGCTTCAAATGCTGCTCAACATAACGCAGCCCTTGAAGCACCGCCAATATCAGCAGCAGGCTCAGGATGATCCAGAAGCGGCCCCGTCTGCGCGGCTTTGGCGTCTTCTGGACGGAAACAGGAACCGCCTTCTTCCGCTCGCCTCCGCCGGAGAAGCTGAACCTGCTCCCCCGTCTTTTTGGCGAGAACCGCGCTCCTTGTCCAGCGGTTCTGATTCCCGGCTTGGCCGGTTTCGCCTTAAACGCCGGGCTTCGCCCGGCCGGTCTTGGCATGCCGCCCATGCTGAACTTCGGCAGCCGCACCCGCAGGCGCAGGCTTGGCATAACCGCCCTGCGGCTTCCCCATTTTTTCATTCTGCCCATGAGTCTAAGTCCCCCCTGCATTCCTGCGGTCAAGCCGCCGCCCCTTACTATAGGCTATTCGGGAAGAGGACAAAAAAGAAGAACGCCTCTCACGGTGCGAAGTACCGTGAGAAACGTTCATGTCCATAATTTCTAAAGCTATTACTCCATCCGGCTCCGCTTATCCTCCTGCAGATGGGCCCAATGCCGCCGGATAAAAATGCCCAGCAAAATAATAATAAAAACCGCATACCAGGCAAGAAATCCGTTCCATTCCTCCCTGGGGACAACCAGTGAAGAGCCGATCGTTCCGAACAGCCAAATGAAGGACAGATTGCCGAGCACCGTACCCCAGATATAAGCCGAGGCTTTGATCGGCGAGACCGCCGCCATGAAATTGATTACGTTGCTGGGAACAATCGGAATGGTGCGAAGCAGCACCAGCGTCCAGATGCCGTAGCGGTCCAAATAACGCTGCCACTTGTCATAGCGCTTCAGCTTGGATCTCCATTTCTCGTCGAACCAGCCATAGAGGTACCGCCGGAAGAGAAAATACACGAGTATGGCGCCTAAATTACAAGCCAGCCAGCTGACCAGCATGCCGCCGATCACATGAAATTCGGAGACATGCAGAACAATCAATATCGCCAGCGGAAAAAATCCGAACAAACTCTGCAGAATCGTGAGTGGTATCGTTGCTAACAGAATATACGGCCCGTTCAGCCCAAGACTTTGCAGCAGCCAATCAATCCAGCCGTTTATGACCTCCGTCATGGAGCCGTCCCCTTTCGTGACTCCTTTCAGCATCAGCTCCGCTGAGTCCTTATAAATCACTAATTCTTCAAGAAAAACACCCCTTACGGGGTGTCTGTTGATGATCCTGCTAAAAAATGTGTTATCGCGGGAACAATGTCCGGCTACAGGTTACAAAATTGTAGCCTTATGTTGACCTAATCATAGCACACATCTTAACCCGCTGCAAAATGACTCTGCAGTACCGGCACAGTTATTATTATTCTGCAGAAATCCAAGTATTCACTTTATCCTCATTCGCTTCTACCCAGCTCTTGGCAGCATCCTCAGGCGATTTCCCGGCTTGAATCTCCACCATAACCTGGGCCATTTCCTCAGGTGTCCATGTGAATTTATCGAGGAAGTTGTACACCTCCGGCATATCTTCCTTCAATCCTTTGCGTACCATAGTGTGAATCTGCTCCGCTCCGCCATATACGTTTTTGGGATCTTCCAGATACTTCAGATCCATATTGGCGAACATCCAGTGCGGCGTCCAGCCCGTTACTACAATCGGCTCATTATTGGTGTATGCCTTCCCCAATTCTTGAACCATAGCGGCCGACGAGCTTTCCAGCAGCTTATAATCACTCAGTTTATAGTCTGTGAGCGCCTTTTCGGTGGCCATCATAATTCCTGCTCCGGGTTCAATCCCGACAACCCGGTTGTTTAGCGCTGCTGCCATTTCCGGATTGTTCAAATCCTCAATGGAGTTGATGTCCATATAAGTGGGAACAACCAGACCTGTCTTGGTTCCTTCCAGGTTGGCCCCAAGATCCTCTATATCTTTTCCATACTGCTCCAGATAGGAAGCATGGGTGCTCGGCAGCCAGGCAGCTACCATTCCATCCGCACTTCCGTCCGCAATGCCGGCCCACATCGGTCCAGCATCAACCTGAAGCATTTCCACCTTCGCATCCAGCTTGGACTCCAGAACCTCTTTGACTACATACGTGCTGGCAATTTCTGAATCCCAGGCCACATATGCCAGCTTCACGGATTTTCCTTCACTTGATGAACAGCCGGCAATTGCAAATACCAGCAACACCGTCAACAGCAAACCGAATCCTTTTTTCTTCATCTAAATAAAACACTCCCGTCATTATTGTTTAGGTTTAACCAGCTTCTGCGTCAAACGGTCAAGCAGGATCGCTATAATTACAATGGCAATCCCTGCTTCGAAGCCTGCGCCAGTCTTAGCCTGGGATACCGCCCGGTATACATAGGCCCCTACCCCTTGTGCGCCGATCATCGACGAAATGACGACCATCGACAGCGACAGCATAATCGTCTGATTAATACCGGCCATAATCGTAGGCATGGCAATCGGAAGCTGCAGCTTAAACAGCTTCTGGCTCGCCGTCGAACCGAACGCATCCGCAGCCTCTACGAGTTCCGGCGACACCTGGCGTATCCCCAGGTTCGTCAGACGGATCGTAGGTGGAATAGCAAATATAATAGAAGCAATGACTCCGGGAACTACGCCAAGCGAGAAAAAGGATACCGCCGGCAGCAGATACACAAATGCAGGCATCGTCTGCATAAAGTCCAGTATCGGAGTCACAATATTTTGAACAGTCTTACTCTGCGCGCAAAACACGCCAACCGGAACACCAATCAGCACAGCAAGCAGTGATGCAGTAAGCACAAGGGCCAGGGACTGCATAGAAGGATCCCATAGACCCAGATTGTCGATCAGCAGCAGCCCGATCACTGCGAATAAAGCCATCCGCCATTTGCCGATCCAGTAAGCCAAGGCGGCGATAATCACCGTGAGGACGATAGCCGGAAGGAAGGTTAAAGCCGCATCGATTCCGTCCACCATACCTCCAATAACCGCATGAATGAGATCAAAGAACGGCCCGAAATACGTAGTCAGCCAGTCCTCCAGCCATTCAATCCCCTTGCCTATAGGTAATTTAGGTAAATTCATGAACCGATGCCTCCTTCCGGTACCGCATTGCCTGCAAGGGCGGAAAGTACTGCCCCTTTAATCACAATGCCCTTTAGCTTATCTTCTTCATCCACTACCGCAACCGGCAGATGTGTCTCGGACATCAGCTCGAACAGGTCGTTCAGCAGTGTGTCCGGACGTACACGGGGGATTTCACGGACCATCACTTCAAGAATGCTTTTATTCTCCTTGAGTGCCTCCAGCGCGTTCTCTGCCGTAAGTACGCCTTGCAGCTTCATTTCATTGCTCGCCACATAGAGACTGGATACGCCGCTGTCCCGCATCAGCTGAAGCGCAACACGCGGACCGCGTTCCGGCCGGATCATTTCCGGCTGGCGCATCACATGCGCAGCTGTCAGGACTTTCGACAAGTCTACATCCTCCACAAACCGCTCCACATATTTGTTCGCAGGCTGAATAAGGATCTCTTCCGGAGTGCCGATCTGGACGATCACCCCATCCTTCATCAAAGCAATCCGGTCACCGATCCGCAGGGCCTCATCCAGGTCATGCGTAATGAATACGATCGTCTTCTTCACTCTTGCCTGCAGCTCCAGCAGCTCCTGCTGCATATCCTTGCGGATCAGCGGATCAAGCGCACTGAAGGCTTCATCCATCAGCAGGATATCCGGGTCATTGGCAAGACCGCGCGCAAGACCCACACGCTGCTGCATGCCTCCGCTCAATTGATCAGGGCGGTGGTTCTCCCAGCCTTTAAGGCCTACAAGCTCCAGTGCCTCCATGGCAAGCCGGGTTCTCTCTTTTTTCTCCACGCCCTGTACTTCAAGACCATATTCGGCATTAGCCAGCACCGTGCGGTGCGGAAACAAGGCAAACTTCTGGAAGACCATGCCGATATTTTTACGCCGGAACCGGCGCAGCTCTTCGGGATTCATTTTGACCACATCATTGCCTTTAAAGAAGACCTGGCCCCCTGTGGGCTCAATCAGACGGTTCAATAAACGGACTAGCGTGGATTTGCCACTGCCTGACAAACCCATGATGACAAATATTTCTCCTTCTTCGATGCTGAATTCAGCCTTGTTGACACCAACCGTCAATTTGGCTTCACGGGCAATCTTCTCTTTAGACCAACCTTGTGCTAGTAATGGAAGTGCCCGTCCCGCATCATGACCGAATACTTTGGTAAGTTCTTTTACCTCTATAATTGCCATGGTGACCTCCTTCTTCCCCTTATATTTCACGTTTGTGCTCCTCAACAAGTGTAACGGAGTTGTGAAAAGCGACGCAAAGTGCATATTCGCTAAAAAATTAGTGTACAGTTTTAACTTTACGTACTTTACGTATAGAATACTCTGTTTTACGCCATATTCCGTTCTGCATGAATTCTTTACTTATTGCAGCAGATTTGATTACAATACATTGGAGAGGTTTGCAGTTTATTAGCCTAATCCTCAGGAGGGACATCATGAACGATTTAGAAGGGCTTCCGCCCGAGCAAATAGAGAAAATCAGCAAGGTCCGCGAGCGGGTCATTGATTCCATTGGCAAAAACATGGATTTGTACGGAATCACCCTATCCATTGGGCATTTATACGGTTACATGTACTTTAATCAAGGCCCCGTAACGCTGGACGAGCTAAGCCGTACGATGGGAATGAGCAAAACATCCATGAGTACAGGAGTGCGCACCTTACTTGACCTGAAGATGATCGACAAGGTGTGGGGAAAAGGAACCCGAAAAGATCTGTTCGAGGTCGTTCCCGACTGGCATCAGAATTTCAGTGACTATTTCTCAATTAAATGGAGAAAAGCAGTCGAGGGAAATATGTCCGCACTGGCTAAATCGCTTGCTGAAATCAAACAAATAAAATCCGAGTATGCTGACAATCCGGATGTTGAGAAGCTCCTGAATACAGACGAAGCAAAAATTGAAGAAGCCATCAAGTACTACCGCTGGCTGCTGAAGCTGATTGAAGCCCTGGAAACCGGTAAGATATTCGACTTCATTCCCAAAGAAAAGTAAGCACGGAGCGTGAGCTCCCTGCTGCACCGCATAATAAATACGGCCATGGCCCCGCAAAGGGGCTATGGCCGTTTATTATTTACCATTTGCTGCGGATTTATAAATGAAAATTCAGACCGAAATCAGTTTCGGAAATAACGGCTGCGGATTGACTTGTATCAACAAGTTTAATAGACTAGGAATAACTGATTTTTGCAACGGATAAAGTGTAAAGCGATGGACCAAAACCGCAGTATATCAGTCTTTTTCCCGGAATTCATGATCAGTCGGAGGGTGGCTTTACCATGCAAATGAATATTAAAAAGATTGCCGAAATGGCAGGTGTTTCCGTCTCAACGGTTTCGAAAATCATGAATAATTACAGCGATGTTTCGGAAAAAACGAAACAGCGGGTGCTGGAGATTATCGAACAAACCGGATATTCCCCCTCGAATTCCGCGAAAACACTGGCCACCAAAAAATCGAGTCTGATCGGGGTCATTTTTGCCGGTGAATTTAATGTCGAATTTACCCATCCTTTTTTCATCGAGGTGCTGAATTCCTTCAAGAAACAGATGGGTGTGCTGGGGTACGATCTGATTTTTTTCTCCAACGAGAAATTTATCAGTAGCGGTGATTATTTCGCGCGCTGCCAGCATTTTCATGTGGACGGCTGCGTGATCATCTCCGGGCAGAAGATGGAGCCCGCAATCCGCGACCTCGATATGAGCAGCATTCCCTGCATCGGCGTAGATCTGGAGCTTAAGGGTAAAAAATCCGGGTATGTGATGTCGGACAACTATCAAATCTCCTCCAAGGTCGTGGAGCATTTCTATCTGCTGGGCTACAGGGAGCTTGGCTTTATCGGCAGTACGGCGGATTCGGATATTTCCAACCGGCGGGAAGCAGGGTATATCAAGGCAATCGAAGATTTTGGTCTGGCGATGAATCCCACGTGGTTCGTACATGGAGAGGATTTCTTTGAAGCCAGCGGTTATGCGGCCATGCAGACTCTCATCGAGAAAGGCAGCCTGCCGCAAGCGATCTTTGCCGCTTCAGATTTGCTGGCACTTGGGGCCATCCGCGCCTTGAAGGAGCACGGACTGCGCATCCCTGAGGATATCGCCATCATCGGCTGTGACGATATTGAGGCCTGCAAATACACCAGCCCTACGCTGACTACGATCCGCCAGAACAAAGAACGGCTTGGCGTACTTGCAGCTCATATGCTGTTCGATCTAATTAACAATCAATCAGAAGGCGGTTCGTTTGTCGTTGAACCGGCGCTAATCGTCCGCGAATCCTGCGGCAGCCGGTTGAATGCTAAACCTCACCAATCCTCTTTATAAGCCCCTCGTTCGAAATCGTCCTTAAACTTTTTGTCCCTCTCTGCCGCATGTTTCTGCACCGAAGGAGAATTGACAATTTTACGGACGATCCAATACAACACTATAAGAAATACGATACCAAACAAGATTTCGATCACTGGCAATAGTCGTGCCTCCTTTGTCTTATAGATTAAAAGCTTGATCAGCTTTTGCCTATAAGAATATTCATACCGGCTGATCTCTTGCACCCGGTCTACGCTTCTGACCGGCTTCGTTTCAGGACCCGGTTCACCTGCTCTGAACTCAGCATCATCAATAGCAAAAACGCCAATACGATGGCTGGAAACAGGCTGATGCTAATTCCCGAAGCGATCAGACCAAACAATGGGGGCAGCAAGGTTGTTCCTGTATAGGCGACTGCCATCTGGTACCCCATTAATTGCGCGGAGTTCTCTTTGCCGAAACGGGCCGGTGTTTCATGAAGCAGCCCGGGATATATCGGCGCAAGCCCCAGCCCGATCAGGATGAGTCCAACGAGGGTCATAACATCAGGCAGTGGAAGAAGTAACAGCAATCCTCCCAAGGCAGCTATAAGCTGACCCGCCAGAATCAGCACCCGGTTGCTGATCTTTAGGGTCACAAATCCGGTAATCAATCTGCCGATTGTGATTCCGCCATAGTACATAGAAATCCAGCCTGCGGCTAATTCGGCTGACACCTCTCTTGCCCCTACTAAATAGCTGGCCCCCCATAACCCGACCGTGGATTCGACACCGCAATAAAACAAGAATGCGAGAAGCGAGAATTTAACGCCTTTGAGACGAGTGGGATGAACCTTCACTTTGGCAGGCGGGGAACTGATGCCGGTGTGACTCCCCTCGAGCCCGTCAGACTGGGTTTCGTTCGAATTCCCAACCTCTGCAGCATGATGCAGTTTCGCTACCCGCTTCCATAACGGAAGGGTAACAAGCAAAATGATTACCAGACCGAACTGGATGATTGAAACGGCCGAATAGCCTTCTCTCCACGAATTGTGGTTCGCAATATAATAGGACATGATCATCGGCCCCGCCGTTGCACCGACACCCCAAAAACAATGCAGCCAGCTCATGTGGTGGGCTTTGTAATTATCGGCTACATAATGGTTGAGCGCAGCATCTACCGCTCCGCCTCCAAGCCCCAGGGGAATAGCCAGAACCGCCAACCAAACCAGTGAAGGCGCGAAGGAAAAGCCCAGCAGCGCACCAGCGGTCATACAGCAGCTGATCAGGGTAATCGTCCCTGTGCCCAGCTTTTTAATGATGCTGCCGCTTACCAGACTTGAAACGATGGTCCCTCCGGCAATGATCATGGAAATGAGACCCGCCGATCCAAAGGGAGCGCCGATTTCCAGATGCAGCACCGGCCAGGCGGACCCCAGCAACGAATCGGGAATGCCCAAGCTGATAAATGAAAGATAGATAATGATTAGAAACCAAGTTGCCATAGTTATGTTTCTTCCTCTCTGTGATTTCCCGGATAACAGGGCATTAATTGCCCCAAATATCAGGCTCCAGCTGTTTTAAGGTTAGCCAGCGCATGCCTGCCTCAAAGTCTTCATGAAATGAATCGAGCAGAATGATGCCCGGCATGGAAGGCATTGCATGTTGAGTTCTGTACAATTCCCAAGCGCTGCCCCAGGTTTCCTCATCCATCAGGCTCTGGTAAATAACAATTTCGTCCGGAGCAAGCACAACATTCACCGTATGAATAATCGTGCAGGCTGCCTCTATAAACATCTCAGTCTTGACCGGATTGTTCCAGTCCACCTCCACCGGAAGAAATTTAATTTCACCGGCCATGCCGTCCTTGCCCTTCACTACACTCCCGTTCAAATAAATCCCCATGCCGGGAGGATAGGACCTTGGAAAATATACACCAAGCACACATTGATTATCATCCTTCTCGGTTCGGGAACAGTACCCGCTGATCGCAGCATTCACATCGTTTTCCAACACAACCGGCAATCCAAATTGCTCCTGTATAACTTCGCTCAATCGTACGCCTTTCAGCTGGTCATGACTGCTTACTTTGATTTCCCCATTGACTGACTGGCCGGGAATACCGATCCCAATCACCTTGATGGTAGGGTGTTTCGACAAATATTGCTCAATCAATTCATAAAACCGTTCAAGATTGAACAGCGGTATGCCGTATTCTTCCCGCTCTATAATCTCATCCCCTAAATTAATTACCGTCACAACAACTACATCCGCACCCTGCTTCTCATTCATATGAATGACCAGCGCCAGGCTAAATCCGTAATTGTACCGGTAAGTAAGCGCAGGTCTGCCCCCATTGGATGGGACCGTTTCGTCTTCCGACAATTCACCGAGCTGAACCAATTCCTTGACCAGTGAATTAATAGTAACCACGCTTAGCTTGGTCAATGCGGCCAGCTGTGACTTAGATCCCGTTCCAATCTGTTTCATGGCCTGCCGCACAAGGTTGAGATTAATATCTTTGATTAAGTAACCGTTCGCCTTCTCCATAAGCATCCTCCGACATATAATAAAGTCACTTAATAAACCCCATTTAATTAGTATGCAGCGAGTAGTCTGTCCTTGTCAAGCCTATAAGGGGCAGGTGGAGATCTGAACACAAATAC
This sequence comes from Paenibacillus sp. FSL H3-0321, assembly GCF_038002865.1. Taxonomy (NCBI): domain Bacteria; kingdom Bacillati; phylum Bacillota; class Bacilli; order Caryophanales; family Paenibacillaceae; genus Paenibacillus; species Paenibacillus sp. FSL H3-0321. The sequence continues at coordinate 2,936,462 of NZ_JBBODH010000001.1, forward strand.
ATCATTTAGGCCATAAAAAAACCAGCCGCTTCCGGGGAAGACGGCTGGTTCCGGTTAAAGCTGCGCCGGAAGCCCGACCTGCGGGTCCAGCGCCAGCTTTAGGAGTTGACCGGCATGGGCCAGACCCGCGCCGAATCCGTACAATAGAATCTGCTGTCCATTCAGCACTTTGCCCTCGCGGACACCCAGGTCCAGAGCGAGCGGTATGCTTGCGGCCGACGTATTGCCGAAATATTCAAGGCTGTACAGAGCCTGCTCAAGAGGATAATCCAAGCGCTCACAAATGGGCTCGATCATCCGCAGGTTGGCGCTGTGCGGAATCAGCCAGTCCACTTGCGCAAGCTCTGCCCCCGCATTTTTAAGCACCTGCTGGATGCCTTGGGGGACGGTTCTTACCGCCCAGCGGAAAACCTCCCGGCCATTTTGCACCAGCTTGCCTGAATTCATCAGTTCAATCCCGTTCACCTTATGCGACAGGCCCGTGCGGTACACATGATGTGCTCCGCCGCCGTCACTGCCCAAATGGAAGCCGAGGAAGTTGTCCTCCTGCTCACCGCTCTCCACAAGAACCGCCCCGGCCCCATCCCCAAAAAGAATACAGGTGCTGCGGTCGGTATAGTCCGTAATTTTGGACAGCGCATCTGCCCCAAGAACCAGAACCTTGCGGTGCAATCCTGATGCGACATAAGCGTGGGCCGTATGCAAGGCATAGACAAAACCTGCACAGGCGGCGCTCATATCGACAGCTCCGGCGGTAAGCGGAATCCCCAGACGGTGCTGAATTATGGATGCTACAGAAGGAAAAGAAAAGTCAGGCGTGCTGGTAGCCACAATAACCATATCCACGTCCCCGGCAGATTTGCCATAACGCTTCAGCAGATCCTGCGCGGCGGAAACACATAAATCGCTGGTATATTCATCTTCACGGCTGATTCTCCGCTCGCGGATTCCGGTTCGCTGGACAATCCACTCATCGTTCGTCTCTACCATCTGTTCCAAATCGCTATTGGTCAGCCTCCGGACTGGCACATAAGATCCAATCGCTGTAATTTTCGCACCCGTCAATGAAATCACCTCTTTAATAGTATCTGGTCTTAGTACTTGGTACTAATTATATGCGATACCTGCTAATATTGCAAAGGAAAAAGCCGTAAAGTGAATATTTCCCTGGACTCGCCGAAGATCAAAAAAAAGAACTATGGCCTAAACAGGCCACAGTTCCTAGTAAACATATTGAACAAAAGATAAACGGGTAAGCGGCAGCATAGCTTAGGTACAGAACCGTGAACATTCCGGTGTAAGTTCTTAGCATCGTGCAACTATGTGCTTGCCGGTTCTGCTTCCACCTGCTCCACCAGCTTTTCCGGCTGGGCGGTATTTCTTGAACGGCAGTTGATGATTTCAACCTCTTCACCATTCTCGATATAAAAGGCCGGGCCTTCATGATTCTCAACCGTCACCTGCTGAAACCGGACATCCCGTACATTCCCCAGAAAAAATCCGCGGTTGTTCATATCCTCAATGCCTGTCATCATGTCGGGCTGGCCGGGAACGGCATTCTTGGCCATTGAAATATCGACATTCGAAAAGGTAATCTCCGAAATATACTGCTCCGCCAGCCCATACAGGAAACCTGCAGCCGCATGGACGCCCCGTGCGGTAATACTCTCAAAATGGATTCGTCTAAACGTTGGCGTTTCCGCCGTAACGGGATACGGATTTTTGTCCCAGACATATTTCTCTTTGCCGCGGGGTCCGCAGAAATAATACAGGTTAAGTGTAAAGGGGCAAATCACATCCTCCATCACAATGTTACTGACGCGGATATCCTCAATCGTCCCTCCGCGTCCCCGTCTGGACTTCATGCGAATGCCGCGGTCGGTCTGCTTGAACACGCAGTTGCTGATCGTCACATTGCGGATATCACCGCTCATTTCACTGCCCAGCACCACCGCCCCATGGCCGTGAATCATCGTACAGTTGGTGATGGTTATATTTTCGCAGGGAATCCGCTCTTTCGTATCCTCGGTTCCCGCCTTGATTGCAATGCAGTCATCACCTACATCAATATTGCAGTTGCTGATGCGCACACCCGAGCAGGATTCCGGATTAATGCCGTCCGTATTCGGTGAATCCGCCGGGTTCAGAATCGAGATATTGTCGATCGTCACATTGCTGCAGCAGATCGGATTCACCGTCCAGCTCGGTGAGTTCAGCAGCGTTACATCCTTGATCGTAACCCGGCTGCAGTTGTTAAATCCGATCAGCGTTGGACGTGGATACTCCAGCGCCTCCGGGTGATTCCGGTGCTTGTTCCACCAGGGGGCGCCATTGCCCTCCAGAGTTCCGCTTCCGGTAATGGATACATTCACTAGATCCTCTCCGTAGATGCAGGAAGCATGCACTTGCCGTTTCACGCCTTCCCATCTGGATTCCACAGCCGGAAAGTCCCCGGGCTCGGTGCTGAATGACAGAACCGCCCCGGGGCTTAAGTGCAGCTCAATGTTGCTGCGCAGCAGCACCGCCCCTGTTCTGAATGTCCCCGCCGGGATAACTACCGTTCCGCCGCCGTCTCTGCTCGCTGCCGCAATGGCATCCGCAATAGCTCCCGTTGCCGGCACTGGACTATCCCGCAGCGCTCCGTAATCCGCAATGTTATACATGGGTCCCCCTTCCTCTCAAGCAGCGCTCAAACCGCTGCAGAGCTTTCCGCTTCATCCTCTTACCTTCTGTACAAAGCCTCCATCTCCACACAAGCCATGACGAGCGCCCCCACCCCATGCAGATCATTGCTGACCTTAGGCCGGGTGACATAATTCTCATAGTCGCCCGCCGAAGTGCCGATGCAGATATCCGGCAGGATCACGCGGCCCTGATCATCCTGCTGAAGCACCGAGATCAGGCCTTCATAGCCTTTTTGGGCTGCTGCCACCGCTGCTGCTTCTTCAGTAGCCAGACCCAACTTCACCGCTTTGGCGATGGTGTAGACGAACAGGCAGGACCCCGACGTTTCCAGCCAGTTATCCGGCTCATCGCCCTTATCCACCACCTGGTACCACAGTCCGCTGCCCTTATCCTGATAACGGATCAAGGCCTGCACGAATTCGCTTAGCGCAGCAGCCAGCTCCGCCCAGCCCGGTTCATCTGCCGGCAGCAGGTCCAGAAATTGCGACAACGCCAGACCGTACCAGCCCAGGGACCTGCTCCAGAACTCGGGAGAGCAGCCCGTTTCGGGATGGGCCCAAGGCATGCGCCGGCTCTCATCCCAGGCATGATACAAGAGGCCGGTAGCTTCATCCTTCATGTATTTGCGCATTAGCTTCTCCTGATGCAGCACGGTTTGCCGCAAGCCGGCTTCCCCGTAGGCATTGGCATATTTCAGCGAGAAGACTCCAGCCATATAGAGCCCGTCAAGCCACATTTGATAAGGATACTTATCCTTGTGCCAGTATCCGCCTTCAGCGGTTCTATTTACTGTCAGCAGCAGATTTCTCAGCTTATCGGCAGCCGTCCGGTACTTGCCCTTGCCGGTCCGTTCATGCAGCGTGAACAGCAGCAGTCCTGCCTGAACCGCATCCAGCTCATCGCGGGCAAAATAGAAATTGCCCTGATCATCCACCAGATCATCCACATATTGACCGATGTACTCCAGATAGCGGTCCTCCCGGACAGCTTCCCAGAGCAGCTCCATCCCGCACAGAAACACGCCTTGATGGTAATGCCAGCGATGTGCAGGAGGAAGCTCTCCCGCTTGATAAGTATCCATTAAAGAGTCACAGGCTTTTTTTGCCCATTCTATGGGTGTTTTCGGCAGACTGCCTATCATCTTACTACCCCTTCCAACATAAGAATACCTGTCCTTTGGCGGTTAACCCTTCATTGATCCCAGCATAGCCCCTTTGGCAAAATGCTTCTGCAAGAACGGATAAACCATCAGAATCGGCAGGGTTGCCACCACGATAACGGCCATCTTAATCGTCTGATCCGGCGGCGGAACTGCAGCATCGAGCGAAGAACTGTAATCCATCCCGCTGGCCAGCACGACAATTTGTCTCAGCAGCACCTGGATCGGCCATTTGGCGCTGTCATCCAGATACAGAATGGCACTCATATAGGTGTTCCAATACGTCACTGCATAGAACAGGGAAATTGTCGCAATCGAGGGCAATGATAACGGCAATACAATCCGGAACAGGATGCCGAAGTCGTTGCAGCCGTCAATTTTGGCGGATTCCTCAAGACCTTCCGGGATATTCTGAAAGAAGTTTTTGAGAATAATCATGTTAAACGCACTGATTGCCGAAGGCAGAATTAGAGCCGCATAGGAATCAATCAGCCCCAGCTCCTTCACCACCAGGAACGTAGGAATCATCCCGCCGTGAAACAGCATCGTGAACACAACCAGAAAGTTAATAACGTTGCGCCCGTCCAGATCTCTTCTGGAGAGGCCATAAGCCATCAAAGCTGTTATAAACATACTGAATGCTGTACCGATGAGCGTAACCCCAATCGAAACTCCCAGCGCTCTAAAAATCGTATTCGTCGAGAAAATAAACTTGTACGCCTCAAAGCTCCATACTTTTGGAATCAGCACAAATTTGTTGGCCGCGAGCTCCGCACTGGTTGTGAAGGAGCCTGCCACCACGTGGATAAATGGAAGCACCGTCACCAGTGCAATGAGGGCCAGCAGCGTAAAGTTAACAGCAGCAAAAATCCGGCCGCCGATCGTTCTGTCTTCTACCATTTGAATTCCTCCCGCATTTCTCTCAATAAACGCCTTCTTCTCCCATTTTCTTCGATAATTTGTTGACCGACATGACCATAATGAGTCCAATCACCGATTTAAAGAAGCCAATAGCCGTACTGTAACTGAATTGTCCTTGTCTCAAACCTGCGGTATACACGTACGTATCAATAATTTCCGCCACTTCCCGGTTCATGGAGTTGAGCAGCAGATAGGCGTGTTCAAATCCAAGATCCAGCACGGAACCGATTTTCAGAATCAGCAGTGTAATAATGACGCTTCGGATCGCCGGAAGGGTAATGTGCCAGACCTGTCTCAGCCGGCCGGCTCCGTCCATGCGCGCAGCTTCGTAAAGTCCGGGATCTACAGCCGCAATGGCTGCGAGATAAATGATGGTGCCCCAGCCTGCTTCTCTCCAAATGACCTGAATGATATACATTGGCCTGAACCAGTCGGGATTCAGCAGGAAATTCACCTTGGGAAGGCCGAAATAGACCAATAGCTCGTTAATAATTCCTCCGTCCATCGTGACCATAACGAAAGTAATGGAGACGACGATAACCCATGACATAAAGTGGGGCAGATAAACGAGTGTCTGGAACAATCTTTTGAAAAATGTGCCTCTCAGCTCATTCAGCATCAGGGCAAGGATAATCGGAATCGGAAAATAAAAGATGATATTCATTCCGAATAAAATCAGCGTATTCCCCAGGATATTGAGAAAATCCGGCTCCGCGAACAGCCGCTTGAAATGCTCAAGCCCTACCCAATTGCTGCCGAGGATCCCCTGATAAGGCTTGTAATCCTGAAAGGAAATGACCAACCCGTACATTGGAAAGTATTTAAAAATAACAAAAAACAGCACTCCCGGTATCAGCATGACGTAAAGCAGTTTATTTCTCCACAGCCGCTTTTTGAGTTCACTGCTGCTTTTGTATTTTTTGGGCTCCAGCTCAGGAATTGCGCTGGGCTGAGCGGTGACTTCCTGCATAATACTCTTCCTTTCTGCTTCATAAATTGATCATCTGACTGCCGGTTTCGTATGAATCAGAAGGCTGCTGAAGCTGCTTCGGCAGCCTTCTTCACTGGGCCTTAGCCTAACCGTTCACGACTGTCATCCTATTTCTTGTATGCGGCGTTGTATTCTTCGATAATGGCTGCGCCGCCCCGGCTCTTCCAGGATTCCACTTCTTTTTCGAATCCGGCCTTGTCCAGCTGTCCATAGATATAATTGTAGGTAGCATCCGTAATAATCTGTTGAAGCTCAACGCCCTTGGAGGTGTAGGTCGCCGAATCCAGGGCAGCCGTAGGGTCAGCCACTCCGAATTTGACGTTCTCCAGCGCCAGTTCATCAGCATGAATCCGGCCTGGCAGCACGTTCAAAGGCTGGTACATCCCGTTGGTTTCGTATTCACCGATAACGCTGTCCTTATAGCCTTTAACCTCGCGTTCAATCAGCTCTTTATCATCCGCCGGTTTCGCTTTGCCGTCTTCAACGGTGTAGTGAGTGCCTTCAATCCCCCAGTACATCAGGTTGGCAACCTCAGGAGTCATCATCTTGTCAAAGAACGCCAGAATCTTCTTCAGCTCGGCTTCATCCTTGACTGCGCCTTTCGGGAAGAGGACCACGTTGTTATAGCCCGGAATCATCCATTGGGTAATCTTTCCATCCGGTCCGGCGACCATACTGTGCGCATCCAAAACGGCATCCGGGACATTCTTGATCAGATCCTTATTGAGGTTATCAATATCAGGCATGGATCCGCCGATATACAGGCCCGCTTTACCGCTGGTGAACATATTTACAGCATCTGTTTTACTGGTAGCCGCGAAATCCTGGTTCATGTACTCGGAATCACGAAGCTTTTTGAAGTAGTCCATCGCATCGATATATTGCGGGAACATAAATTCCGGTGCAAGCTGGCCATCCTTCTCGCCCCAGTTGTTCGGGGTTCCGAACCAGGAGGAGACGGTTTTGAAAGCTCCGTATACCAGCTCATTCCGGTCCACAATCCCTGTGGTGTCTTTTTTACCGTTGCCATCCGGATCCTGTTCCGTAAAAGCCTTCGCCATAGCGAACAGCTCATCCAGATTCGCAGGTGCCTTCAGCCCCAATTTATCTGCCCAGTCCTTGCGGTAAATGATCCCTTGACGCGCCAGCGGCCGTCCGATATACACGGTGTACAGCTTGCCGTCCACTTTGGTGTTATTGAGGATTTCCGGCTTCAGCTTGTTCAGGTTCGGGAATTCCGTCAGATAAGGGCCGATCTCCCAGAACTGTCCATCCTTGATCGCTTCCTTCATCTGCAGGAAGGTCGTCTGATTCTTCAAATAGGTCACCTGCGGCAATGAACCTGTGGCAAACGATGAATTCAGCTTCTCTTCATAGGTATCCGCCGGGAAAAATTGATAGGTCAGCTTCGTATTGGTCAATTTCTCCACCTCCGCTTTGATTGTGTCCGGTGGAGTCTCTGTCGTGTTCAGTGGAAGCATAATCTTAATTTCTGTCGGTTTCTCCGGCTCTGGTGCCGGTTCTGTTGTCGCGGTGTTGGTCCCCCCGCTTGTACCGGGATCTTTTGTCGCCGCTGCTTCCTTATTGTTGTTGTTGTTGCCTGAACACGCTGTCAACATGCTGAACGTTAACAGTGCACTCAGGAGCAGGGTGAAGGATTTTTTCTTCATACCATTTTGACCTCCGTTTGACTTGTATTGGTTACAAGCAACACACTACAGCCTCGGCCAGGTTTCGAATACAATCATTTACTCATAATGGGGCGTTTGGGGGTCGGGTGTGAGCAAATGATTATTGGGTTATAAATGGAAAGGAAAACATTGGTTTGGGGGAGTGGGATTAATCGGGATGGGAATTTGGGAGCGGTGGGGTAACTGCGGGGAATGTTTGGACTTCCGGTCGCTGTTATGTTTGGATTTCCTGATTTGAACCGCTCGCCGCGGTAGAAATCCAAACATAAAGGCGAACGCTGCCGCTCCGTAAGGATCAAACTTCCCCTTCGTTACGTTCACCTCTCCAAGGGTTTCCCCTTCCATTTATATGGAAAGGGGGCAGAGTGAAAACCACCGCTGGTTTCTGCGGTGGGGAGAAGTTAGTTGCGACGGATGGAACTTAGGATGTGTAGCAGTTGTTAGTGGTAATAGGTTAGGCAGATTGGAACATAGGGAGTACAAGGAACAGTTAGTTGAACCGTCATGGCGCAGGCGGGGAGATTATTGGGAACATGTACAGTTACTAATGAGAGAAATCTGCAGTCTGGCTGGGTCAATCCATGAGACTGATTACAATTCCCCCCGCCCCTCTATCCTACTTGCCCGCCTCTGCCCGGGCCTCTGCCGCGGTGTATTCCTGGATGATCAGGTTGCCGCCGCTTGTTCTCCATTTTTCCACCTGCTCGTTGAATTCCTCAACAGTGATATTGCCGATGATGTAGTTGTAGGTCGCATCTACGATAATCGTCGACAGCTCCACATTTTTCTCATCATAGGTTGGAGAGCTTAAGCGCAGGGTCGGGTCATCCACGAGAAACTGTTCGTTATCCTTGCTGAGCTGGTCGGCCAGGGCGGTCAGCTGCTCTTTTTTCTCCACTTCCATAATGTTCTTGTTGCCGAAGTCGGCGATCATCAGGGAGTAGAGCGGATTCACTTCATTTACACGCAGCTGCGAGGTCTCCTCCGGAAGAATTACCTTCCCGCCTTCCAGCTTATAATGCCTGCCCTCGAACCCGTATTTCATCAGATTGGCGACATCCCTGTCCATCGTCCGGTCAAAAAAACCAAGCACCTGCTTCAGCTCCTGCTCCGTGGCAATGGCTTTTTTGGAAAACAGGTAAAGGCCGTTGTAGTTAGGAATGGACCATACTTTATATCCGTTTGGCCCCTTAATCCGGTTAATCAGTGTAAATTCAGCAGCCGGATTGATCGCCTGAGCCTCACTGGAGAGCCGCTGCACATCCGTCATGCTGCCAATAAAAACACCGGCCGTTCCCCGGATAAACTTATCCCGCTGGACCTCCTTGCTGGTTAAGGCGAAATCCTGATTTATCATTTTCTCATTATATAATTTCCGCATGAAATTCATGGTGTTCATATATTCAGGAGTCACGAACTCAGGGATAAACTGATGATTTTTCAGCTTCCAGTTATTCGGAGTACCGAAATAGGAGCTGAGTGTCTTAAACACGCCGTACACGAGATCGTTGCGGTCGACCAGGCCAATGGTGTCCTGTTTGCCGTTTCCGTCCGGATCATTATAAGTAAACTGCTTCATGACCTCATACAGTTCATCCAGTGTTTGCGGCTTGCTTAACTGAAGATGGTCCAGCCAGTCTTGGCGGATGATGATTCCTTGCCTGGAGGAAGGGCGCTCGGTATACAATCCATAGATTTTGCCGTCTACAGCAGCCTGGTTAAGAATCGCAGGGTCCAGCTGTTTCAAATTCGGGAACTCCTGCAGATAAGGCCCGATCTCCCAAAAGGCTTCTGAGCGGATCGCACTTTTCAGCAGATTATAATCCGTGAACTTCACAAAGGTGACTTTGCCCAGCGAATTGGTCGTCAATGCTGTATTCATTTTATCTGTGTAGACACCTTCAGGAACCCAGGTAATGTCGAGCTTAGCCCCTGTCAGCTTCTCAAGTTCCGCCATAATATCCTTGGAGGGCTGCTGAGGGAAATGCAGAGGTGCCAGGATGGAAATGAACGGCGCGGTCTCTCCGGGACCGGTCCGGGGTGACTCGTTGTCACTGCAAGCGCTTAACAAAATGAACGAGAGCAGCAACACCCAACAGCAATATCGGCGCACTGTTCTCCCTGCAAAAACTCTGGACATCCCTGTATCCTCCTAAAAGTTTGGTTAGTATATACCTAGCATAATTACGCTCATTTCTGAAATATAACTGCTAATTATTGAATAATCTTCTATCCAAAGTAATAATTAGAGATAATGATTATTGCGGCACCAGATGATTATTGTTATTATCCAAGCTGATGAATACACTTAAATGAGGCGGTTGCTACTACCCAAGTAAAGGTGCTGAAATCCAGTGAAACACTTAAGCTTCCTGAGTAAATTAACTTTATTCGCCTTTGTCATCAGTACGCTGCCTGTGGTGTTCATTGGCTCTTTCTCCTATCTCACATCCTCCAGCGAAATTCAAAAAAATGTTAACAAAAGCAAAATGGAACTTATTTTACAAATTAACTCAAATGTAGAGCATAAGCTGACTACTGTCAACCAAACCTTAAACCAGGTTGTGAATTCTTCGGTATTAAAAAAAGCACTAAATAACCCGTTAAATGTAACCGATTTCATTTTATATAATGACTTAAGAAACGAAATCCGCAATATGCAATCCTTTGATACAAAGCTCGAAGATGTGATCCTGTTAAATCAACGGCAAAATTGGATGATCAAAAACTCCGGCCTCTACCGCCTGAACGAATACAAGAACTATGAGCAGCTCTCCAATCTGATGAATGTGCCCGACAACACCTCCTGGGTGCTGAACCCTTCCTCGCTGTTCTACAGTGAGGAGAGCATCAATGTGACGGGCTGCGACTACAGCATCAGTCTGATTAAAAAGCTGCCGACCAACAAACTGCAAAAATACGGACTTGCCCTGGCGAATATTCCGGCCTGCAGCCTGCAGGACTTCATCAACTCGGAAGTAGATCCTCTGGACAGCATTATTGTGCTAAATGAGTCCGGCACCATACTGCTTCACCCGGACCGTTCGATGATCGGAGAGCCTGCGCAAAAGGGCGGTTTTGCTGATCTTTCACTCGTCTCCGATCTTAATAAACCTTCGGGACAATTCAAAACCGTCATGGACAAAAAGGACTATTCCGTCACTTACCTGCGTTCCCAATTGAACGGCTGGATCTATCTCTCGGTCACCTCCATTGAGAGTTTGACGAAGGAATCTAACAAAATCGGAACCTATACCCTGTACGTATGTGCCGTGATGCTGCTGTTGTCCATCCTGTTCGCATGGCTCGGCTCCCGCCGCATGTACAGCCCGATCGAAAGACTGCTCAACCAGATGGGGCTGCGCAGACCCGGAATCAAATCCAGGCATACGGATGAGTTTCAGTTTATCGGCGAACAGGTGCATCATTTATTTCAGTCCAAATCACAGCTGGAGAAGGAGGTCAGCCAGCATATCCGGCAGGTCCGCACCTTTTTCCTGACCAAGGCCTTTCAGGGCAATGTCAAAAAACGCGAGCTGTTCGAAGAGCTGGAGCAATATGGCTATCACACCCAGATGGAAGAATGGAAGACGATGGCTGTAATCACGTTGAGCATCGACTTCTCTGAGGATACCAGCTATGAGAAAAAGGATCTCCATCTGCTGTTGTTTGCCGCGCATAATATGATCGAGGAACTGGTTCCCCCGGACAGCAGGCTTGCGCCTGTCATTATGGACCATGCCGTGGTGACCTTGATTGGCAGCATGGAAGGCAATGCCGAAGCTTTTCACCGGTCGCTCTATTCACTGACAGAGAATCTGCAGCAGGAGATCAATAACTACCTGAAGCTGCAGGTCAGTATTGGCCTGAGTCTGCCCTTCCATTCCTTTGATAAAATATCCATCGCCTACAGAGAAGGCCTGGAAGCTCTGAAATACCGGATTACGCTCGGCAAAGGCATCATCATCCAATACGAGAACATCAACTCCGGCAAACATTATCTGAACCTAAACTATCCTTCGCATACCGAAAATGACCTGATGGACGCCATCAAGCTGGCCGATACTGAAAAAGCGAAGGAGCTGCTGCATAAGCTGTTCAAATGTATTTTTGCGCTGGGACTGTCCCCGCAGGAGTACCAGATTCCGCTGACCCGTCTGCTCAATAATATCCTCATTATGATGCAGGAATCGGGAATTAGCCTGAACCAGATTTATCATGTGAACGGCTCCTTATTCGAAGAACTGACCGACCTCCACATTGTAGCCGAAATCGAGGACTGGTTCTGGAGTATGGTTATTCTGCCGATGATCCGGATTTTTCACAGCCGGCAAAATGCCCAATATCACAACATTTCAGAGAAAATCATTGATATTGTCCAGCATGATTATGACAAGGATCTTACGCTGGAGGAGTGCGCTTCACGCCTTCATTACAACGCCAACTATCTCAGCAGCGTTTTCCGTAAGGAGACCCAATATTATTTCAGTGAGTACCTGGCGATGTACCGGTTCAAAATGGCCAAAAAATGGCTGGAAGAAACCGACATGCCGATCAAGGACATTGCCGCAAGGCTCAGATACAACAATTCGCAGAATTTCATCCGCTCCTTCCGGAAGCAGGAAGGGATGACCCCCGGGCAGTACCGTGACAACGCTAGTTCCAGGGCCCAAGGCGGGACCGGATAAGCATCGGGGAATCCTCTGCCGGATATGAATCCTAAACAGCCAGATTTAGACAAGTGGAAACGGCTTTGCCGTCCTTTTTAAGGACGGTACCGTTTCAGCGAGAAATAGAAGGATAAGTTATCGTTTGAAACATATACATTCTTATATTTTGACAAAAGCCGTCAACACCCCAAGCAGTATACGCTGAGGCTGACGGCTCTTTTGGATGATAATAGCAAAAGGTTGTTGATCCTATCGGGGTTACTTTCAGGCACTCTTGGGCTTGCGCGCTTTTCTTGCTCTTATGAACCAAATGATGGCAACTGCCAGGATTAGCACTACGCCGCCACCGGCAATGACGATATTCCTGACGTTTGGCACGTAAACGACCATCTCGAGCGGCTGCGAATCGGCCATTGTAATATGCCAAGTCAACGTATTTCCGTCCTGTTCGGCGGCATTGTTGGCCCCATACAAATCATAAGGAAGCGTTAATTTAAAATCGACCGCAAGGTTCTGCAGCAGCATGCGGACCAGAGATTTCGGCACGCTCAAACTTCCGATCCCGTCAATGATTTCATCCGAATAGGCATTCAGCTTCGGCTGGGCTACCACATCGTATTTGGTGTACAGCCAATTATTAACCTGTTCAACCTGCGCGTCCACAATGTCCAGCTTGCCAGCGTTTGCCTGCAGGTCTTGCAGCGAAGCATAGGCTTTGAGGAATTGATATTCTGTAGATTTACCGTTCTGGCTTTTCTTCAATTCAATTCCGGCAGCCTCCAGCCTGGTGGTCAGCACATCCTCCAGCTTCCCGCCAACCATCGCCTCCGCACGGGAATCCAATAAAATGCTGAACGCAAGCTCCAGACTCCCATCCTTCTTCACCGTCATATGCGCCGTACCGCTGGCACAGCCGGTAAGCAGAACAAGCATCGAAATCATCAGAACCACAAAGTAACGTCTGCGCCGCCCTAACGAGGGCAGCATCGATTGCTGCTGTTGTCTTAAGTTCAATGCCGCGCCTCCATTCTTCTTTTTCGTCTTTTTATGATGCTGTATATGCGATATGCGTTCATTCTAATCAGTCCTCATATCCGCCCCACCAAAAGCTCTCCTTCAGTTGCACCTCTTTTTCCTTTATCCTGACAAGTCGGCAAGTCAGCAAATCAGCAAGTTATCCAGTATTCATCCGCCAGAATAGTTCTTCTACCGGGCAAACTATATAGATTGAACTTGTGGTTTTAGAGTACAGGATCAGTCGCAACTACGGTGAATATTTGGACTTCCGGTCGCTGTTGTCGTAAGAATTTCTTGATTTTAACCGCTATTTAGCGGTAGAAATCCGAAGACTGCTTATGCTTTCGATGCTAGCTTTCCTTCAGAAAGCTTTCAGACGGACACTACCGTTCCACCAGTTCCAAAATCCCCCTCCGTTGCTCCTTTCCTATATCTCAAGTTTTTAGTTCAATCTATATAGTTGTATTTTGTACAGCTAAAACCGACCGTTTCGCTGCTTTGGGGAGGTTAGTTGCACTCCATACACTTATATGAACCAAATCTAGCTAAAAACACACAAAACTATTTTTTAATTGCACAAACTGCATCTATCTCTCAAAAAAAGCAGATTCGGCCTGATATAGTTGCAGGAAATACATTTATAGCGGTGCGAAGCTTTCATTCCAGAGGCAGAGTGGCTTTCTTATGGTCTTTCAACAGTTTAATGATAGCAGTCCGCTTCGTAGAAGTCTAAACCATTCGCAGCGTGGTTTCAAATCTAATCATTTTATCCTGTGTTCAGAAGGAGGCGTAACTTCAACCAAGTGGAAACGGCTTCGCCGTCCTCAAAAGGACGGTATAGGTTTCAGCGAGAAATAGAAGGATAATTTATAGCGTGAAGCATATAAATGCTTATATTTAAAACAAAGCCATTCCCCAGAGTCCTTTCGGACTCCGAAGAATGGCCTTCCCATAATCAAACTATCTGTAGTATCATGTTTAACTCATTCGCAGCGGAGACTTAGCAGGGCTTAATCACATAGCACCCTTCTTGTCCGTAGCACTCAGTAAATTCGCAAGCGCCTGAACAGTTTGTGCTCGGCTAGCGGAACCCTGCGGATCAAACCGGCCATCCGGAGCCCCTTGCATAATGCCGGATGCTAGCGCCTGTGCTACCTGCGCTTTAGCCCAGTCTGACACCTGAACTGCATCAACCATCCTTAGCGGTTCACCGGAAGCTGCTGCCCGGCCCAGCTTGTATTCATAGGCTTTGACCAGCAGTACAGCCATTTGCTCACGGGTAATCTCCGCATCGGGTGAAAAGGCTGTTGCCGTTACGCCCTGTACCAGCCCCGCCTGATAAGCGGCTGCTACGGATTCGGCATACCAGTTGCCCGAGTTAATATCAGAGAATGGAAGCTCCCCACCGGCACTCTTCAGATTAAGCATCCGGGCCAGCATCGCTGTAAATTCAGCCCGTGTTGCCGTTCCTCCTGGAGAAAATAGATTATCCGTCACACCTGTGACTACATGCTTTGCGCTAAGCGACTTCAGCGCAGCGTAAACCCAATGGGTGGATGCGACATCCGTGAACGTCTTATCGTAGGAGAACACCGCGTAGGTACTGAAATGATTCAGCATAATAACAGCCTTATTGCGGGTGCTATCTATACTTCCTCCTGCATAACCCCACAGAGAGCTTGGCTTCTCCTTTACATACACACCCAACAGTTCATCATTTGATATCGCAGCGGAATATGGAAGCTCCGCGCGTACAGGCTGCGGGAAGGCAGACAAGACCAGCTCCGCTCCATCCCCCTTACGCAGGAGAAGGCCAAACTCATAGGCTGCACCTTCCTGCCGGTAGATCCCGCTGCCACTGCCTGACGGGATTGTTCCCGATGTAACCGGAGTGAGAGTGACCACGAGGGCCGCGCCCTTCCGTTCGTTTTCCGGCAATCTTGCACTGAGTTCAACCAGTACGGAAGCAGGAATGACCAGCGAGGCCTCTCCGTCCTTAACGATAAGCGATCTCGTGCCAAGCAGTACTCCGGCGTTCACGGGCAGTAATGCCTCCGTTTTTCCATCATTCAGAGTCACCTCGACGTTGGAGGCTCCCTGATTCTTGGTGAAGATGTCCTCACCAACCGTTTGTGTCTTCATGCCGACCGTCCCCGCACTGGCTGACGGAGTTGGCACCAGGGTCGGGGCTGGCGTCGGGTTCGGTGCTGGTGTTGGCGTTGGGGCAGCCCCAATTACGGTAACTGTTGCCTTGGCTGCCACACCCGTCCCCTCCACCGTGCCGTTCACAATAAAGCTGCCGGTATTTGCATATTGCTGCGGTGCGATCCTCTGCCAGACGACTGGCACTGCTGATATTGACTTGTCGCTGTATACAGCCGTCACCACCGAAGGCAATGCAGGTGCAATGCCTACCGTTGTGGTTACCTCCACAGCCTCAAGACTGACAATCCCAGGTGCTTCCGCCTCAAGCACCGACACCTCCGCCAACGCAGGCAGTGCCGTTCCTTCCGCAGCTCCGTTTACTGTGAATGTGCCTGGTGCTGCATACTGTCCCGGATCTATCTTCTGCCAGACGGCCGGAGTCTCCCCGCTGGTATTGTCGGAGTAAGTAGCTTGCACTACCGTGGGCAGGGAAGGGGCAACTCCGGCAGGTGTGCTGATATGCACCTTCTGCAGCGCCACAATGTTCCGCTCCGCCGCTTCCGTTACGATCACCTCAGCCACTGCTGGCAGCGCTGTTCCTTCTACTCTGCCGCCTACTGTAAATTCTCCAGGCTGGGCATAAGTTTCCGGCAGCACCTGCTCCCAGCTCACTGCTGCGGTTCCCTCGCTTCCATTCTCGTATACCACCGGAATCATTTCCGGCAGGACAGGGGATACCCCCGCAGCAGTCGTTACACCGATACGGCCCACGCTCTGGATGTCCTTGTCATCGTATATGGCTTTCACTTGCGATGCGTTCATGGCTCCGTTGTAAATCCGGAAATCATCAAGTCCGGCATTCAGCTGCGCGCCGTCTCCATAGCCGGAGACGCCGATCTTCTTGGCATCATTGGTTGCCGTGATCGACTGCGGCGAGCCTTCCAGGTCGACCTGCTGGGCCACTCCGTTTCTGTAAATCATCCCGCTCTTGGTTGCCGCATCAAAGGTAAAGACAATATGCGTCCACTCATTCAGCGGCAGAAACTCCTCCGGCGACTGCTTCACATAGAAGCCGTTAGCTCCGTCAACGAATACAATGCTGGAATTGCCGTTGTAGGTGACAAAAAATCCGTTGCCGGCAAAGCTGCCCTCCGGTTTGAACCATAACAGCACATTCTCCTTGTCATTCATGGTGCCAGTGCGCTTGATCCAGTAGGACAACGTCAGGCTGCCCGGCTGTAGCTCCGGATCGTTGCCCGCATGGACAAAGTTGCCGCTTGTTCCGCTGAAGATGAGCGCCTGGTTCTTGTGTCCCTGTCCACTCCAATCGGGCGAGCCGTGAAGTGTTCCATCACGCCCGCTTCCCGAAACGTCTTGAACCGTAATTCCCTGACCTTCATCAAAGGTATAGCGGAGTGCAAGCTCCGGGAAGGGAGCAATAACCCGTTTCGTCACTGTTACATGAGCCCGGACTTTCGTTTCCGTGCCCACAACAGTTCCATTCACCGTGAATAGGCTGCCTTCCTTGTCATACAGACTGGGATCTACCGGCTCCCATTGTACCGGAACCTCGGACACACTGCCGTCCTCCAGTGTCGCCTTGACCGTTGCCGGAAGCTTCGGCGCCTCCTGAGCCGGAGTAGTCAGGATGGCGTCCTCAACCGAAACAATGTTTCCGGCAGGGGCGATTAGAGCAGCAATTTCGGCAGCACTAAGGGCTCTGCTGTAAATGCGGAAGTCGTCAACCAGACCGTCAAAATACGGATCTGCGAATTGTGATTTGCCGATGTAATTATTTTTGGTCTTGCCAAGGTCGGAAGGCCGGAGCGTCATGTGGTCATTTCTACCTGCCTCCACACCGTCGATATACAGGACACCCTGAGAACCCGTGAGCGTCACGGCCACATGTTTCCACTCGCCGGCAGGCAGTGCAGGCGCATCAATGACCTGCTCCCGTCCGGCTGCATTGCCGCCGGTAGTAATGGCAAACCGGGTGATGGAGCCTGCTTTGGGCGACAGGAACATATAGGTGCCCGTTCCGGTGCCAAAATCGAAGATCCGTGAATAAGTGCCGATCGTGTCCGCCTTCACCCAGGCGGAAATCGTAACTTCATCGGCACGGCTCAGCAATCCCTCTGGCATTTTCACATAACCTTCCTGCCCGCTCAAATCCAGGGCATGATTGATTTTACCAGGAGTCCAGACTGCCGAGCCGAGCACATTGGCGTCATAACCCCCGCCGGTGGCATCGGAGACTGCCGTTCCTTCGGTTTCGTCAAAGGTATAATGCGCCAGCAGCTCCGCTAGCGGCGGTGCAGCAGCAGCTTCAACCTTAACCGTATCGCTGTGCTCAATCTCCGAATCGCTTACGGTCAGCTTGAACACGTAGATTCCCGGCTCTGTAACCGCAAGCGAGGTGAACAGCGCTTTGCTGTTGCCGAATGTTGCCTCGCCGCCGGTTGGCCCGGACAGCAGTGTCCATTCGGAGGTCAGCTTGCCCTCCGGCAAGCCGTCGTCCTTAGCCTGGCCGCGAAGCACGGCATCATCCACCCGCAAGGTGTATGTGAAGTCCTCCCCCGCATTAACAGCCGGAGCTTGATTGTCGTCAGGCTCCGTCCCGCTCAGCTCTACAGTGTAGGCAACAGCCGGACCCGCTTCAACGGTCAGCTTAACTTCATCGCCGAAGGCATTCAGTTTGCCAGCCGGCTCACCGTCTATACGGATGAGGTAGGCACCTTTTTTCAAGCCGCTGAAGGCAATCGTTGTTTCATGCGCCTTGCCCGGCGTCAAATTGCGCAGATTGAAACTGGCATAGTCCTTCTTCATGGACAGTTTGGCTGCCGTAAACTGATCTTTGTCCAGCTCGATATAGAGCTTCTCGGTAATCAGGTTGACCCGTTTGTACAGGCCATCCGTGGGCGTAATATCGTAATAGACGGCATCCGTGACAGAGACATCCGCCCCGTAACCGGTTACCCCAAAGATCGGATCGACCGCAATATCCGCGCTGAGAATCTGAAGCGCGCCGAACAGTCCGAGATCGGCTTCACCGGTCATGCCCTTCCAGCCATTCAGCAGCGGAACATTCCGGCCGCCGCCGGTTCCATTCGTGCCTTGATTGCCTTTCTCCGCCTGATAGGTCCAGGCTGCAGCTCCGAAGTTTGCCGGATCATCGCTGATCTGGCCGGAGTTGATCGCACTGAGATTAGCCAGCTTGGCGGCATAGGACAGCCGCTGCTCTTCTTCCCGGCCCGTCCCGGCGTGATAGCGAATCCAATCATCCATAGCATAACCTGCCAGGGACGCGCTATACTGGAAATTCCACCAGTTCTCACCCGTGATGGTAACCGGGTCGGCATAGTAATACCACACCGGCATTTGGCCCCGGGACGCCCGTGTCTTGGAGTTGATTTTGCCCATCATCTCGAGCGCTTTGGCCTGCTCCGTTTCGTTGCCGCCCTGCATCTTGGCCAGCGTATATACGGCTTCCTCGCCGGTATTGTCATAGCTGTACTCCGAGCCGTACGGGTATTTGGTATTTTTAAAATTGTTGTATTTGCGCAGCATCTTGGCCCGGACATCATTGGCCTCATCCATATAACCCTCGTCTTCAAGCGCCTGAATGATATCCGGAGTCGTCAATTCGCCCATAAGCCCGGTTTCCCAGTTGTAGGATACGGGCCCTTCGTACAGCGCCTTCAAAATATTATAGGCCCGCAGCAGGTAAGTCTCCTTGGGATGCTTATAGTTGACCAGCTCAGGATAGTTCGCGGCAATTTTATACATGCTGAAGTACGTATTATAGATATGCGGGTAGGCGTATCCCCGGTAAGTCGGTGTTGTGTTCGGCTCCGCCATCAGGAAGTCATGAATCAGGTAATCCTCATGGTGGCCGTTCATCAGATTCGTCCAGATTGCCGTCTCAAGATAATCGTCGACCGCCGTGATTTCCGATGCTACAGGGGTTAGGGCATTTTTTTCCGCCAAAAACTGTCCGTGTGTCAGCCCCCAGTCATCGCCCCAGCCCCAATACCCGCTGAAGCTGTTCCGTTTCGATTTCGTGTTCATCATCCAGTCGTCAAAAACTTTGTCTCGAAGATCGCCCGGAAGATTCCACTGTGTGCTTTGCACCATAAAAGCCGCGTGATCCTCCAGAGCCTGGTCAACCGCGTCGATGCCGTAGAACTGCAGCACTGTTGTGAGACCGCTTCCATAATTTATGGTAACATGCTGCGGACCGAGCTTCGTCAGGCTGAATTCATAAATATGGTGGTCCCCGCCCTTGCGGGCAAGCAGTGGAATTTCCGTGCCGTCATCCAGCATCACACTATGAATGTCCGCCTTGGTGCGCAGATCGAATTTCACTTTCTGGTTGCTTGGCACGACCATTCCCGGGACAACAGTTACATCTATCAGTCCCTGCTCATACAGCGTATTCTTTGCCTCCTGCTCATTCGCAACGGCAAACCACTTAAACCCGTAATCCTGTGCTTCTCCCGCTGCCAACACCAGGCTGGTATTCGGCAAATAACCGCGGTTCGTAGATTTGATCACATTGGAATGAATATAGAATACGTTCAGGCCCTCAATCCATTTGCCTTCGTTATCGGGGTTCCAGGCCCATTTGCTGCCCGGATGCTCCTCATTGCGCCAGCGGTCCTGATATTCAAGCCCCGCCCCCGTAGCGGAATCCGGCATCAGCATCAGGTATGAGCCAATACCGCTTGGTCTGCCCGCTGTAATATAGGAGCTGTTGTTGCCGACAAAAGAGTGGGTGACCACACGGGTTTCATAAATGGCGTCCCCATAGGTCCACTGCTCATTAAAAGGAAGCGGAAGTCCGAAGTCGCCGATCTCCAGCTGCTTTCCGCTGGTGTTAACGACATGAATATCCCACTGCAGATGCCCATCCGCTTCCAGTGTGTAGGTCTCAACCAGCTTGAAATTACGTATACCTTCCGCATTCCCGGAGTTCTCATACGTAACTGTGACTTTATTGCCTTCTTTAATGATGTTCCGGACATCTTCCGACTGGTTAGTCGACGCTTTGATCCAAGCCCCGCCGTCCAGGCGATAGGTAAAGATCAGCTCACCCATCCACTGATGATCAGCTGTATCTTGCTCAGGCGACACCTTCTTGTTCATCACATATTCGGTCGGGAAGGAATCCCCTTTGATTTTAATCGAAGAGATTTCGCCGTATGACCCGGTTTCAACCAGCAGCTTGTCACTTGTCAGCTCATACGCGCCGGCCTTTGACGGAAAAAGGACTGCTGATACTACCGCCAGCGCCACAAAGACCGCCCCCGTAAGTATCCTTCTATTCCTAAAACGCGGCTGTACTCTATCTGAAGTCGTGAATATCATGCTCTTCATCATCCCCTTCTTCTTAGATTACGGACATTCCCGTTTCTTACAGCGGATACAGGTAAGGACGGCTTCACCTCCTCTCCGGGAAAGGCGGAATCAGGCACAGCCGCATCCCGGAGCAGATTCCAGATCAATGAACATCATCAATTATGGTTGTTATACGCATTTATTTCTTTGCTTCTTCCCCAACCCAAACGGACATTTCCCCGACGCCCCGGTTGGCCCAGGCGAAATACGGAATGAAGGTCAGCCGGACCTGCTCTCTCGTCCAGGAAGAGTCACTGCGGTACAGCTCGCGGTCCCAGCTTCCTGCCGGAGTCAGGCGCGTACCGTCAGCCGCAAGGGTCTTCACTCCTTCCGGGAATCCGCTTTCCTCCGAAAGTGTAAATTCACTCTCCTCGGGCAGACGGAGCTGATACAGCCTTTTGCCATTGTCGGCTTCCTCTAGGCAGTACACGAACGGCCCGCGCTGCAGTGCGATCTTCGAGAAGGTCTGGCGGATCAGCGGATGTCCTTTCATCCGTTTGACCGGCATGGTAAAGGCCAGTTCCACCTTATCGCCGGACTGCCATTCGCGGGTTAAGCGGATATAGCCATCGTCGTCACCGGATGTAATTATCCGGGACGTCCCTCCAGCCGCAACCTCCACAGCGTCACACCAATCCGGCAGACGCAGAGCCAGTGTGAAGGTAACGGGCTGCTGCGCCGTCACTTCAAAGCACACCCGCCCCTCCGGGGCATAACGGGAGTGCTGCTCGATCACAACCGGCTGGCCGGCCACAACGGTCTCCACCCGGCCGCCGATATAGAGCTCGGTGTAGACGGTGTCTCCCTGCACCGAGTAGATATATTCACCGAGCGAAGCAAGCAGGCGGGCAACATTCGGCGGGCAGCAGGCACAGCTGAACCATCCTTGGCGTTCGGCTTTGACATGATTGTAGTTTTTATTCCGGCCAAGCACCTCGGGATAGACCTCCAGCGGATTCACATAGAAAAACCGGGTCCCGTCCAGGGACATGCCGCTGATAACCGTATTGTAGAGCGCACGCTCGATCACATCGGCGTATCTGCTGCTGCGGTGCAGCTGCAGCATGCGGCGGGCAAAAAAGATCAGCCCGACCGAAGCGCATGTCTCAGCATAAGCCAGATCCCCAGGCAGGTCATAATCGGCGGTGAAAGACTCCCCTTGCTCCATGGAGCCTATGCCGCCTGTGATGTACATCCGCTTGCTGACGATGTTGTCCCACAGCTTCCGGCAGGCCTCAAGCATGCCTGCATCCTGCGTGGCGGCAGCGATATCGGCCATAGCGGTGCACATGTACACCAGCCGTACGGCATGGCCTTCCGCTGTGTCCTGCTCCCTTACCGGCAGATGGGACTGGCTGTAGGAGTGGTCATGCACCATTGAGAGCTGCGGGAAATGCAGGGTTCTTCCACGCTTCTCCCACTCCTCCTCAAAGTAGTGCGGCTTACGGCCGCGCTGCCCGAGGAAGTAGCTGCTCATCCGCAGATATTTCTCATTTCCCGTAGCCTGGTGCAGCTTTACCAGCGCCAGTTCAATCTCCTGGTGCCCGTCATAGCCCTGGAGCTTGCCCGGATCCGTCCCGAATATCGTGTCAATATAATCGGCAAACCGGCTGACGGCGTTCAGCAGCTTTCTTTTGCCCGTAGCCCGGAAATAGGCCGTCGCGGCTTCGATCAAATGTCCTGCACAGTATAGCTCATGGCATTCCGCAAGATCGCTCCACTCCCTGCCCGGCTCCTTGAGCATGAAATACGTATTGATGTAGCCGTCACCCCGCTGAGCCTCGGCAATCAGCTCAATGACCCCGTCCGCAATTTCTTCCAGCGCCGGATCACGTTTCGTCTCCAGCAGGTACGCTGCTGCTTCCAGCCATTTGGCCACATCGCTGTCCTGAAAAACCATGCCGTAGAACTCGCCTTCCTCCCTCCCGGCGGCGATTTTGAAATTGCGGATCGCGTGGCTCGGCTCCGCGCCTTCGATGCGGTCATTCAGCGCTTCCCACTGATAAGGAACCATGACCTCACGTACGAGCCGGATATATTCAGACCAGAAAGGATCGTTGATTTGGATGTTGCGCTTAGCGGCACTCTCTGTTTGATTCATTGATGGAGCTCTCCTCTCTTTTTCTGCGGGGCATTCCCGCCTATAGCACCTTATCCTTTGACTCCGCCGACGGTCAGCCCCTCCATGAAGTAGCGCTGGAAGAACAGGAACACCAGCAGAATCGGCAGAATAGCCAGCACAGCGCCCGCGATCAGAGCTTCATAATTGTTCCCAAGCGGGGAGACGAAGGAGGCCAGTCCGATCGGCAAGGTGAATTGCTCTGTCGTGCGGAGCACAATCAGCGGCCACAGGAAATTATTCCAGCTGTTCATGGCCTGCAGGATGGTAATCGCTCCAAAGGCGGGGGCCATCAGCGGCACCATGATTTTGAAGAAAATCCCGTATTCCGAGCATCCGTCGATTCTCCCCGCATCCATGAAATCCTTCGGAAGCCCCAGCGCAAACTGGCGGAAGAAGAAAATCGGCAGCGGCGCGACAACAAACGGCAGAATGACGCCCCAAATGGTATTGATCAGCTTCAGGGAAATCGTTAATTTATAGAGCGGCAGCAGAATAATCTCCACCGGGATCATCATCACGACAAGCACCAGGGTAAAAATCAGATTACGCCCCTTGAAGCGGTACATCCCGAGGCCGTAACCGACCATCGAGGAGAGCAGCAGGCTCAGCAGCGTAAACAGCACGCTGATGAGCAAACTGTTCTTGTACCACCCAAAATAATTGGCGGCGGCTCCTTCCCCCGAAAAAATGCTTTTGTAGTTGGTAAAGCTCATCAGATCAAAGTCCAGCCGGACATTCAGACCATAGCGGAAAAGTTCGGTCGCCGGCTTCAGCGAAGCCAGAAACAACGCATATAATGGAAACAGCATTAGTGCAGCCAGGATGACAAACAGGATCACCAGCAGCAGAGAGGAGGGGGTAAGCTTAAATTTGGATGGGGTCCGCATGAATTAATCCTCCTTCCTGAACATACCGGTCAGCGTTAATTGCACCAGACTCACCAGCAGCGTAATGGCCAGCAGGGTGATGCCAATGGCCGAACCGAAACCGAGATTGAAATATTGAAAGCCCTGCTGATAAATATAGCCGACAATGGTTAAGCCAATATTCTGCGGAGACGGTTTGCCTGCCCACAGCATATAGCTCTCCGTGAACATGGAATAGCCGCCGTAGATGGTGATCGTCACAACATAAATCGTGATCGGCTTCAGCAAAGGAACAGTGATCCGGATGAATTTGCGCATCGTACCCGCGCCGTCAATCTCGGCCGCTTCATACAATTCTCCGGGAATGCTCTGCAGTGCGGACAGGAAATACAAAATATTAATCCCGATCCAGCGCCAGCCGGCAAGCACCAGAAGCGCAAACATCCCCAGGCTGGAGCTGTACAGCCAGCGCTGGCTGGGGATTCCAAAGGCATGCAGCACGGTATTCATCAATGCGCCGTCCAGTTCGCCGAAGATCAGACGGAAGATTACACCAGCTACAACTACAGAAGTAAGCGCCGGGATGAACAGAGTAGATCTGAAAAAATTGCTGAACAGCATTTTCTTGGAATTCAGGAATACGGCGAGCACCATCGGTACGGGAATCAGCAACAGCAGCGTCCAGATCGTATAACGGCTGCTGTTGTAGAGTGCTGCACCGAAATCCTCATTCCACAGGCCGCGGTAGTTCTCCAGCCCGACAAAGGATACCTCCCCCGGGAGAACCTCCTGAAAGCTCATCACCCCGGCATTGATTAGAGGATAGGCAAAAAAGACAGCAAAGGACAATAGAAACGGCAGCACAAACACATAGGGTGCTATTTTTTGCGAATTGCCCAGTCGGTAACCTCGCTTGACGTTATGGCCGAGCTCTCTTTGTATCTGCATAACGATGCCTCCACTCTATTTCAAAATGTAGCGGAATATAAAGACGGGCGGGCTGACAGCGGAAGTCCCGGCAAGCCTGTTGCCGCAGCAGGGGCATACTCCCTGCTGCCCTGTCACAGCCAGGACTTCCCTCCATCAGCCTCCCCGTTATTTCAAGCTGGCCTGCACATCCTTGAGCACTTGTGCCGGGTCCTTCATGTTGATGAAGATTTCCGGCATCGCCTTGTTGCGGACCGCATCGAACACCTCCGGCGACTTCTCGCGGATATGGACCGGAGCAATTTCATCCTTGACGCTGAGCAGCGTATCAAAGATATCCGTGCCGAAATAATCGGTGAACTTATTGGATTCCTTCATGGCCGGATCACTCCATACATCCGTACGGATCGGATCGAATCCGAGCTGCTTCCAGACCTGAAGATTGCCTTCCTTGGACAGTTTGGCGTAAGCCAGGAATTCCTTGATCAGGTCCGGATTTTTGGCCTGATTGGTAATGGAAGTGGCCGTTCCGCCCATGCCTGCCGAACGGTTGCCGCCTTCCTCCCAGGCCGGCATCGGCCGGATGATGATTTTGCCTTTCAGATCAGGGATATGGTCGGTGAAACGGTTCATGAACCAGAAAGGCATAAAGACCGACGCCGCGCTGCCCGAATCCATATAGCCGAAGTATTCCTCCGTATCATGGCCTGCTCCCGGCGCAACCGCCGCCACACCTTCCTTCACCAGCTTCTGGAAGAATTCCATAGTCTTCACATTGACTGGTGTGTCCACAGTAACATTGCCGTCAGCGTCCACCTGATCTGAACCCTGCTGGCTGATGGCAGGCCACCAGGACCAGTTACCGTTGCCTTCGAAGGTGATCATTGGTTTGCCGGTTTTCTCCAATACCTGCTTGCCTGCCGTCTCGAACTCGGCCCAGGTCTTGATGTTATCCGGGTTCACTCCAGCCTTATCAAGCATTTCCTTGTTGTAATACATGACGGTCGCACCTACATGATAATCAATGCCGTAATACGTATTATCCTTGCTGTAAATCTCGACTCTGGATTTCACAATGTTGCCAAGCTCCGGCTCCACGATATCGTTCAGAGATACGAGCTGCGGTGTGCCCTTCATAAAGTTCGGGAATTTGCTCTGCTCGATATCTACCAGATCCGGTGCGCCTACACCTGATTGCAGCGCTACCAGCAGCTTGGTGTGCATGTCGTCATAAGGAATGGTCGTTGCCTCCAGCTCAATTGCCTTGTCCGGATGGCTCTCATTCCAGCTTGCCGCCATGCTCTCATAGAATTTCTGGTGTGCATCGACAAAGGTCCAGAACACCACCTTTTGCGCTTCCCCTCCGGTATTTTCTTTCTGACTGCCCTCGCTCTTCTTGCTGTTGCTGTTGTCCTGCGCCGGTTGATTGGACGGAGATGTCTCTTTATTTCCGTTCCCTCCGCCGCAGCCGCTGAGCCCCATGACCAGAATCAACAATAATACCGTCGTGCAAAAAAATGCTTTTTTCATTCAACTTCCTCCTTGAATGATTTATACTTAGCCCAGTTAAGGGGATAAGCCTGTTATACAATTCCAACCTTCAAGTAAGCGCTTTATTTATAATAATACATGTTGTATTATGAAAAAAAACAAACGAATTCAACCTCATTTTTCACCATTTCAACCTGCTTGGAGGAATTTTATATGAATTCACCCATTCTTCATTTCATCTCGCCGCCCATTCCTTATTTCGTGGACTGCGGACATGCCACCTACACCGCCGGAGATGTTCACATCAACCGCAACTGTATCGGCGTATTCGACCTGATCGTCGTTCTGAAAGGGCTTCTTCCTATTGGCGAAGACGACACAACCTGGGAACTGCGGGAAGGAGAAATTCTTATTCTCCGGCCGGACGGCTATCATTACGGCTCCGCTCCCTGTACCTGTGACACCAAGATTATCTGGATTCATTTCCAGACCTTCGGCAGCTGGAAGGAATGCCTCAGCATGGATGAATGTCTGGACAATCAGGCAGAGCTGATCGAAAGCCACAAGCAGAAGGCCTACCTGAATCATGCCGATGTCTGTTCCATCTTTATTCCCAAGACGATGAAGATCACCGGAAAAGCAATGGAGGTGCTGGACATGTTCTTTGAGCAGGAGCATGAGCCGCAGTCCATGCGCAACTGGAAGCGCCAGGCTTCCTTCCAGCTGTTCCTGCAGCATCTGGACCGCGATCTGGCCTCTCCCTCCGATGCGACCGCCATTCAGCTCGCGGAGAAAATTGAGCTGTTCATCCGCCACAATTACACGTCCGGCATCACCAACTCCATGCTGCAGAAGGAACTGAATTATCATCCCAACTACTTGGCCAAAAGCATGCTGAAGGTCTATGGAATGACCCCGATGGCTTATCTGCAGAACTATCGCCTGGAGCAGTCCAAGCGTCTACTGCTGCAAACTTCCTGGTCTGTTGCCCGCATCGCCGAAGAGGTCGGATTTCACCATGTCTCCCACTATTCCTCCTGCTTCTCCAAGAAAGAGGGGCTCTCTCCATCCGGCTTCCGCAGAAAGTTCATCCGGGAACGCTAATCCTTTTGACGCAGCCGGATGACATTCCACGACAGCCTGGACAAAACAGCTGTCAGCCTGCCTTCCGACACCGACGATTCCCCCCGGCTGTGCGGTGCCACGGCGTACGGATCAGATACGGTATTGACTGCTTTCACATCGTCATGCTCAAGCACGAGATGCTCTTCTACCCGGTAATTCAAGAATCCGCGCACATCACATTCCAGCAGCAGACTCTCCTGCAGACTTCTGTTCAGAGCGAAGATCACCAGTTCCCCTTCCGCCTCATTCCATACCACGGCGGAGTCTAGCAGCGGCACATCAGTGTAATCCTTGCTGTCGTACAGCGGAGAAGTAATCACCGGCCGTAATACGGTCCCTCTGCCGTACAGGGAAGTGTGCATGTAAGGATAGAAAATACTCTGCCTCCAGGCTGCGCCCCCGGTTTCGGTCATGATCGGCGCGATGGCGTTGACCAATTGGGCCAGACAGGCAATCTTAACGCGGTCAGCATGATTCAGCAGCGTAATCAGCATGCTGCCGACCATCAGTGCATCCTCGAAGGTGTAGCAGTCTTCAAGCTGTGCCGGAGCCACCTGCCACGGTGTTATTTCCTTGTCGGTCTCCAGAGTATGAAACCATACGTTCCATTCATCGAAGGAAAGATTCAACGTCTTCTTGCTGCGCTTCTTTGCCTTGATATAGTCGCACACAGCGACAATTTCCTTGATGAACAAGTCCATATCCAGTGATTTGGCCAGATAGTTCGCTGTATCATTCTCCGCATTGCCGTAATAGGTATGCAGTGACAGATAATCTACCTGCTCATAGGTATGATCCAGTACAGCTGCTTCCCACTGCGCATAGGTGGGCATGGACCGGAACGAACTTCCGCAAGCCACAAGTTCAATCGAAGGATCGACCAGCCGCATCGCTTTTGCTGTCTCGGCGGCAAGCCGTCCGTATTCCTCTGCCGTCTTCTGCCCAATCTGCCACGGGCCGTCCATTTCATTGCCTAGGCACCAGGTCTTGATGCCGTGGGGCTGAGAATAGCCATGCGAAATGCGCAGATCGCTATAATAGCTGCCGGAAGGATGATTACAGTATTCCAGCAGGTTGCGGGCGGCATCGACCCCTCTGGTTCCGAGGTTGACAGCCATCATCACCTCGGCATTTAATTCTTTTGCCCAGCGGATAAATTCATTGGTCCCCACTTCATTGGTCTCCACTGTTCTCCAGGCCAGATCCAGCCTCCGCGGACGCGAAGCAGCAGGACCGACACCGTCCTCCCAATTGTAACCGGATACAAAATTCCCCCCGGGATAACGGATCATCGGCACACCAATTTCCCGGATCAGACCGGCCACATCCTGGCGGAATCCTCTTTCGTCAGCCTGCGGATGCCCCGGCTCGTAGATTCCCCTATATACAGCCCTCCCTAAATGCTCGATAAACGAGCTGTATAGCCGGGGATCGGCCTCGGCTAGAATATATGCTTTATCAATAGTCATCTTAGCTTTTTGTTGAATTTCCATCTTGTGGATCTCCTCCCCTATTTCAATATTTTCAACTTATGAAGTAAGCGTCTCCTTTTCTATTTTACTTGCACTTCCACTGCTATTAATACCAGGATATTGAATCTGTTTTTATAAATTCTCAACCTTTAGGAAGCATAAATAAGAGACAGGCAGCAGACCCTACAACGACAAAAAAACCTTGAAAGGCATTTCGCCAATCAAGGTTTACTGTATTTACAGCAACGGTAAGATTCCTAATATCGTAAAAAGCGCACCCACACTTATGGCAATGGTTCCGGAAAATTTAACCGATTCCAGATAGGAGTCGCTGGGATCGGAATCCCCTTTCACTTTCCATCCCACATTCATCCGCCATCCACTTGCCGGATTCTTACGGATATATATCCCGAACGCTACAGTGGTGAGTCCGAGTATCATGATGACAATTCCGGTAATCATATGATCAGCCCCTTTTAAAATTATACGGGCATACCCGGAATTTGTTTCTTTAAATCCCTTTTTTCGGAATGCTATTTTTTCAAATGATAAGGCACTGTAGTTATGATAACGTTCCTGCGGTAAAGCAGATGTGCGCGGATCAGCAGGCTGGACTGATTATGCAGGATGTTATGCCAGCCCTTCTTCGGAATAAACTGCGGTACAATCACGGTCACCTGGTAATTCGATTCACTCGCCTTGCGCTGCACGGTGTCGATAAATTTGGTGAGCGGATGTATGATGCTGCGGTAAGGCGAATACAGCGTCACCAGCCTCACTTCGGGATGGAATTTCTTCCACTTCTCTTCGAATATCGCATCATCCTCCCGCTCGAAAGGAACGTGGACGGCAATAATCTGTTCGGCGGACAGTGACTTGGCATAACGCAGCGAATTCTCCACCACATGCGTAATTCCGGCAACCGGAAGGATGATAATATTCCCCTCAATCGCCAGAGGCGGTTCGCAGGTCGTAATCCGCAGCTGATCGGCCACCGCTTCATAGTGCTTACGGATTCGGTAAAAGAGCAG
Source organism: Paenibacillus sp. FSL H3-0321 (assembly GCF_038002865.1). Classification (NCBI taxonomy): domain Bacteria; kingdom Bacillati; phylum Bacillota; class Bacilli; order Caryophanales; family Paenibacillaceae; genus Paenibacillus; species Paenibacillus sp. FSL H3-0321. Next base: position 2,966,172 of record NZ_JBBODH010000001.1, read on the forward strand.
GATAATCAGCGGCAAAAAGATCAGCACTGGCCACACCTGCGTAAATTTAGTCATGAAAAACATCATCGTGACGACGAAGCTGATGACTGCCCCGGTTGTGTTGATAATCAGCTTAGGGACCCAGCCTTCCGGCTTCTGGCGGATCCATTTGATCATCATTCCGGTCTGTGAGAGGGTGAAGGGAATAAATACGCCCACCGCATACAGCGGAATCAAATGTTCAGTCCGGCCTTCAAAAGCAATGATCAGAATAATGGACAATACGCCAAGACTGACAATCCCGTTGGAATACCCCAGCCGGTCGCCGCGGACCGTGAACATTCTCGGAATGAATTTATCCTTGGCCAGATTGACCGCAAGCAGCGGAAAAGCCGAATATCCGGTATTGGCCGCCAGAACCAGAATCAAGGCCGTTGTGCCTTGCACAAAGAAATACATAAAGTTCCGGCCAAAGACCTGCTCGGCAATTTGCGAGACCACCGTAACCTCTTCACTAGGGATGATCCCGTAATAATAAGCCAAGAGCACAATTCCGGAAAACAGGACCGCAAGTAGGATCCCCATCGCCGCCAAGGTTTTGGCCGCATTGTTCGGTGCCGGAGCCTTGAAGTTAGGAATGGCATTGGAAATGGCCTCCACTCCCGTCAGCGCCGAGCTCCCGGAGGAAAATGCCTTCAGGAGCAGAAACAGGCTGATCCCGGCTACCGGTGTACCGATGGGGGTATGCAGTTCAGCAGGCACTCGACCTGTTAAAACGTTGAACAGACCAAGTCCGATCATAATAAACAATGCAAGAACAAATAAGTAGACCGGATAAGCAAGGAAGGAGGCCGATTCTGTAACCCCCCGCAAATTCAGCGTCGTAATCAGCAGGACAAATACAACGGCAATAATTACATTATACGGATGCAAGCTTGGAAAAGCTGAAGTAATCGCGTCAGTACCGGCGGATACACTCACCGCAACCGTCAATATATAGTCGACCAATAGCGAGCCGCCGGCGATCAGGCCGGGATACTTCCCGAGGTTTTCCTTGGAAACGACGTAGGCTCCGCCGCCGTGAGGATAAGCATAAATAATTTGCCGGTAAGATAAAATCAGGGCAGTCAGCAGCACCAAAACACCGATGGCAATCGGGATGGAATACCAGAAGGCTGCTGCACTAATGGTGATCAGAACCAGCAGGATTTGTTCAGGACCATAAGCGACAGAGGATAAAGCATCCGAAGATAAAATAGCCAGCGCTTTGGTTTTGTTCAGTTTTTGGTCGCCCAGTTGATCCGACTTAAGCGGACGTCCAATCAGCAATCTTTTTACCGAAGACATCATCAGCCTCACCCGCACTTTTTTAATGTTATATTACCCTTGGAAGTAAATAATAATCTGAGTCCGACCGAAGTATAAATTACCTTATTGCTTAAAGTATATCTTGATCGGTACAATTCATCCCATAAATATACATTTCAGCGACGGATTGCGCAATAGATTTAATTATGACTATCTCTGGACACCCAAAAACAATCAGCCTGAACCGGCTGCTCGTTATGAGCTGCGGTTCAGGCTGACTGGTGGATGACAACGGATTGCTTAAGAAATTACGGTCTTAACAGGAACAAATGCTGTACAATCACTGCCGCCTGCGCCCGGGAAGCCTGTGCTTTAGGCGCATAGCTGTTATTGCCTACGCCTTGAATGATTCCCGCTCTGCTCATGGCTTGAACTGCCGCCAGTGCGTATTCGGAAATGTTGGACGCATCCTTGTATGCAGCGGTTTGGCCCGAGCCCTGAAGCGGCAGATAGGCCTGCCGGGCTGCGCGGAATGCAATCAGCGCCATTTCCTCACGGGTGATGGGTGCGTCCGCACCAAAGGTTCCGTCCGGTCTGCCCAGTACGATGCCCAGCTGCTGGGCTGCCGCAACGGAACTGTAATACCAGTCATCCGGTGCAGCATCGGTGAAGGTGCTTGCCGCTTCGCTATCGTCCAAATCTAGCGCCAGCATCAGCATCTTCAGGAACTCTGCCCGGGTTACCTTCAAGCTGGGCCCGAAAGTATGGGTATCCGTCCCCTCAAGGATTCCCCTGACGGCAAGTGCCTCAATACTGCCCTTCGCCCATTCCATTCCGGCAATATCGCCAAAGATACTCTCTGCATAACCTGCAGCATATTTACTGAAATGCGCCGGACTGAAGTCCACTTTACCGGTCAGCAGGTTGTATTTGGAATTTCTGATGACCTCCGCCTGACCCTTATCAAGGATATGATAAATGACTATTTTCTCGGCTGCAGCTGCAGCCGGACGGTCGTAGTTCAGCGATACCTTCAGGCCGCCGTCAAATTGCTTCACCGGCTGCCCGTCAACGGAGAAGCCCAGTTCATAGATATTGCCAAGGTTACCCTGAACCGTAATCTGTTCACTGCCTGATTTGGCAACAGTAAATGTCAGGCTTGAGGAAGCTGATCCGGCTGCCCGCCGAATAAGTTCCGCATCCAGCCGGAAGCTGGACAGTCCCAAGTCTATCTCCACCGTCCGGATTCTCCCGGAGACGGCTTGAACCATTGCCTGCGCCGGCAGCGTCAGCTGGACGGCAGTGGTATCCGCAGGGGAGCGCACTTCAATCCGGAGTGTGTCCGTCTGAACGGCTTCCACAGCCTTTGTGATCATTATTGCGGATAGCTCTGCCGTGACTTTTCCATTCACATTGGCTGCCAGGGAGACTGTAATTCCATTGGTACCTGCTGCAATTTGCGGCTGTTTGTCTGTTGTCACGGTAGACGGCAGATTTCCGCCCGGTTGCGGGGTCTGGCTACCATCCTTGATCTCCAGATTCATCGTCCCCGCAACGCCCGGACTCTCACCAGAAGCTGCCTTCACGGTGATCTTTCCGGCAGCTATTGCAGTGACCAGACCCGTTTCCGTAATGATTGCCCTGACCGTAGAGGAACCGTCGGCATTATACACGGACCACGTAACCGTAGTACCGGTGGTGCCTACGGGCAGGACAGCCGCATGCATTTGCAGCTTTTGCCCGGTCTGCAGTACACTCACGTTGCCTGCAGAAGTGACGTTTATTTGGGTAGCAACTTTAGGAATGACCCGGATAACAGCCTGCGCTTCATGCTTAATCGGGAAATTCAGGATCCCATTCGACCCGCTGAAAGCAGCGAATTTCAGCGGCACTGAAATTTCAGCTGCCGTCTCCTTGGCCCGGAAGCTGATTTCGATAAATTCCTTGGCGTCGGTCAGAGCAACTCCTTCCGCCGCTGCTGCACTGACGCTGAGTTGCCCCGGATGATCTGCGGAGACAGGACTAAGCGTAATCCCCTCAACGAGACTCCGGGCGGAGATAAATTCTATCCCGGCCGCAGCATAATCCAGCGTAAAGTCGGCGGAGTATACCGACCTGTAGACGGAATCAGTAACATTGGAAATACCGACCCGGTAGGCAAATTCCTGCCCGGGCGACACGGTGACAGGCCCGTTCAGCGTCGCCGAAGGCAACCCGGCTGCAACTTCCTCCTGCCCGCTGATTACCACCTCCAGACCGCCGCTGATCCGGCTGCCGTCGAGCGCAGCCGCGGTCACTAGAACGGTCCCGTTTGCTTTTGCCGCAAGCAGCCCGTTCTCATCAATGGAGGCCTTAGGGGTAGAAGTCATTCCGTCAGGCTCCGTCACGGTCCAGTGCACGTTGCGGTTGGCCGCATTCTCCGGAAGCACAACTGCCTGAAGATGAAGAACGCCTTTATCCGTTTCGATCGTCTTCCTGCCCTCTTCACCACTTATAGTAATGGAAGAGACCTTCTCTCCTGGCACTTGAGATTGGCTCAAGAGGCGCACCAGCGGCTGCGGATTCCAGCCGTCGCTGCCGGCCAGCACAGCCTGAACGGTAATGGCCTGCGCCTCTTCTGCAGTTAATTGCTTGGACCAGCTGTAGCGTGCGGCTGCGTTAGCCCCCTCCCCATAGCTCATATACTCGGAGAAACGTGCCGTCCGGGAACGGCCTTCATACCATTCATGCCAGCCGCTTGGCTTGATGTGGGCTCCCATATCTGTATTGATGAAGGTGGAGCTGCCATAGTCTCTCCACGGTCTGCCCAAATCCACGCTCCCCGCGGCCACCCCTTCACCGGCAGTCAGGCGGTTATTCAGGAATACATATCCCGGTTTACCCGCTTCCGTGGAAGGAGCAGTTACATAGCCGGCACCCGCGCTTTGAATGACATTGTTCTCGAACACCGCAGCGGCGTTACCGAAGATAAAATCCACAGTCCCTTCAATATGGCTGTCCACGAAATAAGCTCTTCCTTTATCTGCGAACAGCGTATCCTGATATCCGAGCAGCTTGACGTTGCGGTATACGCCCCGGTCCCCTTCGGCATATAGGGCTACAGCCTGCCCGGCAGTCCGGCCAGCACTGTTCTGAACCGTCATATTCTCCAGCGTGAAATCTGTTGCCGCCACTTTAAGCGTATAACTGCCGCTGGTGCCCATTTCTTTGCCGTCCGGCCCTATCGTCTTGGCCGAGTCTGCGTTGACGAGCAAGGTGCCTTCCCGGCTTTCGCCGATGATGCGCAGATTCTTCTTGCCTGCCGGCACCAGCACCTTCTCTGGATACGTTCCGTTCTTCACCTTGATGATCGTCGTGAGCGTGCTGTTATCAGGTGAAGCCAGGATTGCTTCGTTGAGGGTCTTGTAATCTCCCGCTCCGCTCTGATCGACTACCATGACCGGGGCCGGAACCGCACTGACTGCCATGGACGGAAGACCTGCCGCGCCTCCGCTGCCGTCAACGGCGATTACCGCATAATCATAAACGGTTCCATTTGCCAGTCCGGTATCGGTATACGCTGCTTCACCGATCCCTTCAGCAACGACCCTATAGTCGCCGCCAGTCTCCGAACGGATAATCCGGTAGCTGCTGTTGCCTGCAGCTGCAGTCCAGCTCAGCTTCACTTCCCCGTTACCAGGTTCAGCTGCAACCCCTTGAGGAATACCGGGCTGGCCGGCGTTCTGGAACGGAACCGTTCCGGCAACATCCGATGCCAGCCCGCTGCGGGTGCCTGCGGCGGCGGCCACCTTGTAATAATATGGCGTGCCATTCGCCAGTCCGGTATCGTCATAGCTGGTGCCGCTGATCTCCGCAGCGAGCAATTCATATGGGCCTTCCGGCGACAATGCCCGTGTTACTCTATAGCTCTGCGCGTCCCCGACGGCCGTCCAGTTCACCTTAACGGCACTATCACCGGCCTGGACGGTAACTTCAGGCGTTGCCAAGGCCGTGAGCGGCTGTGCTTCCACAGGCAGTGAGTCCTCACCCTCCCCGGCAACATTGACCGCTGAGATGACAAAACGGTAAGTTTGCCCGTTGGTTAACCCTCCGATGCGGTAAGCGGTATCCTTTAGGCCCTCCGCCACCGGTTCATAGCGGTCCGCTGCTGCATTCCACTGCTTGACGGTATAGCTTTCCGCATATTTCACCGCATTCCAGCTCAGCTCTAGCTGGGCATTCCGGCTTACCGCCGCAAGCTGCTCCGGCGCGGGCAATTTCACTGCCGAAGCGGAAGGAGTTATGCTGATTTCATTGGAGTTGCCCGATTCACCGGATAGAGCCACGGCAGTAATAACGTAATAATACGTTGTTTCATTGGTGAGCTCTTTATCCACATAGGAAGTCTCCGTAATGGCACTGGCAACCGTATCATAGGGGCCGCCGGCCGTAAGTGCCCTTTTAACATTATAGGAGGCCGCCCCTTCAAGTGCAGGCCATTTCAGCTGCGCTGCTCCGTTGCCGGGAAGACCGGTTAAGCCGAGCGGCGTTGCGACTGGCTCCACGTAAACTTTCAGATTATCCAGATAATAATTGCCGGACCCGCCGCCCGGTGTTTTGGACAGGATCCGCCCGATACCATATCCCGCAAAATTTGTGGTGGTGAACGGAAAAGAACCTGCAAGCTGGTTGTCGATATAGACCTCGACTTCATCACCCTGCACATCCACCTTCAGCTTCAGGTTATACCACTGGTTCAGTGCGTAGGCGCTCATCAGCTGATGGTATTGGCTGCTCCCCCTGCTCATCGTCAGTGTGTATTTGCCCGCTGCGGCCGGAAGCGTCGGTTTGCGGCTCTCAATGGAGAACGCGGTTTTGCTTCCATCTGTACTCTGGGCCTGCAGGAACACTGAAGTGCCCGATTCCGCAGCGAACATAAAATCGGTATCAATCACCAGCGCACCTGTCATTGGCGTGAACTTGCGGATAAACTGCACATTGCCGTTCGCGGAATCATACACATTCAGCACTTGTGCCGACGTGTTCCCCTTACTTCCGGATGGTGTGGCAGACACAACCACTTTTTGCGCATCGGTCTGTGGATTCGGAGATACCTCATAATACTCGGGTGTGGTGCCCGCAGCCACCCGCTCGAAATCCTCATCCACATAATAGATATTGCCCGCTTCAGCCTTAGGCTCGGCACTCGCCTCGTCCGAATCGAAGCTTTCACCGAATTCGTTCACGGCACTGACCGTATAATAGTAGGTTTTTCCCGGACTTACATCAAGATCGGTATAGAGGTTGCCTGTGTTGTCTTTGCTTACCAGCGTATAGGGCCCGCCCGAAACCTCACTTCGTTTAATGCTGTAGGTCTTAGCAAAAGGGACAGGCTCCCATTTCAGCTCCACCTTCTTGCTGCCTCCCGCAGCTGTAAGTCCAAGGGGTGTTGCCGGGTACTTATCGTCAAGGGTTTTCAGTTCCACACCGCTGAAGCGGGAGATATTATAGCGGTTCACTTCGTTATCCGCCTTGGCAGCATCGGCGGCAAGACCCATATAAACCGTCTCTTTCAGCCCAAGGTTCACTGTGCCCACCTTGCTCCATGCCACCTTATCCGGCGAGACCAGCCCTGTCACTTCGTCGCCAAGCCGGACCAGCTTCACCCAATAAGGGGTGGTGATAAAACTATCAGGTTCCGTCCTAACTACCTTGGCCCCTGTAACGGAGCGGGTAATCAGAACTCCTTTTTTGCCATATTTCACATAAGGAATCGCCATCATAGCCATCTTGGCATCAGGCTGCAGGCTGTCACGGATCATCACTCCCGCTTTCGCATCATCATCTGTCGCCGTTACGGAATCAATCTTGGCAATCAGTTCTCCGTTGCCCTCCAGGGTCTGATAGGCAAAGTGGAAGTTATCCTCCGTTTTGACACTCTCCGAGGCGGCACCAACCAGCCCCGCTGATTTGACGGTGACCTGCCCGGTCTCTGCATTAACCGAGGTATGTCCGGCAATACCCGGATTTCCGATATCTGCTGGTGTCCATGGACCGGTACTGCCTGAGGCATTGACATGAACTGCAACATTGTCCGACTGCGTCTTAAGGCCTTTGTTGTCGGTGGCCTGAACAACGAGATAATAAGTTCCGTCCTGCACATTTTCCCATTCGAAGCGGTAAGGCGCTGTGGCAGCTTCTCCTTGCTTCACACCATTTACGATAAATTCAACCTTGGCTATCCCGTCTTTGTCGCTGGCGGAAGCCGTTAAGGTGACATCACTGCCCGCCTCCAGAATCTGATTGTTGGTTGGATAACTGATAGCGGTTACAGGATTGTCGGTATGTTCTCCGCTTGCTGTGGCCTGAACAATCAGATCATTCAGATAAACTTCAAGATTGGTGTAGCCTTCACTTGACAGCGACGTTCCGTTGCGGTCGGCAGGATCGGACGGCGACAGACCTCTTGCTGTTTCCCAGGCGTCGTCCATTCCGTCATGATCCTGATCGACCACCTTTGAAGCGGTCTCCGGGTAGTCGGGATACCCGCCAATTTCCAATGGAGAATTGATATGCTGCCCGGTACGGTTCTTTACATCATTCATCACACGCGCATCGTAGGCATCCCGGCTCGGCAAAGTGGCCCCGGCACCGGCCAGAACATTCGCATACGCATCGCTGGCCGACTCTTCCACATAAGGGTTCGGCATCACTGCCGGCTCCGCCAGCTTTGAACTGTCCGAGTGGCTCTGAACGCCTTTCCAGTTATCCGCTGTGACCTCCGGACTGCCGTCCATCACATTTCCTGCCAGATACAGCTTCGTAACCGGCGCTACTTCCCCGAATAACTGTTTATTCACGCTGCTGTAAGTATTGGGGCCATTTTTATAATAGTTGTTGCTGATATTGTACAAATAACCTTCAGCTCCGCCGCCATAGGTCGATGCGAAACCCCAGTTGTAAATAACATTGTTCGTCATTTCCGTCAGATCGACCAGCCTTGTTATCGTGGGCAGTCGGGGATTGCGGCTGGTACTATGGGCAATGAGGTTATGATGATAGCTGGCATTTTTGCCGCCCCAGATGCCGCCGTAGCCGTGCCGCCCTTTATGATGGCTGGTCATCAGCATGCTTTCTGCGGAGATCGACCATTGCACTGTAGTATTCTCGTTGTCGTACAGGCTGACCACTTCATCGACCGACCAGCTGAACGAGCTGTGGTCAATGATGATGTTCTTGTGATACCGCGAGCCGAAGGCATCATCTTCACTGACGACCCGGTCTCCGAGTCTAAAGCGCATATAACGCATAATGATATTGTCGGCTTCTATGGATGTCGTATAATCGGCTACGGTAATGCCATCGCCCGGTGCGGTCTGGCCGGCAATCGTCAGATTGGAGCCGGTGATCTTCAGCGACTCCTTCAGACGGATCGTTCCTCCCACACGGAATACGATCGTCCGGTTGCTCCCGCTTACTGCATCGCGGAGAGAACCGGGGACCGGCGTTTCGTTGCGCCCGTAATCAGCCAACGTTGTAACCTCATACACAGCCTGTGCCCTGCCGCCGGTTACATATTTGCCGCCGCCCTCTGCACCAGGGAAAGCGGGAAGCGCTTCCAAAAGTGCGGCCTCAGCAGTGCCGAATGGAACACTTGTCGCAAGGAGACCGGCTATCAGCAGCTCCGCCAACCATTTTTTCTTCATACAAAACCTCCTAGGTTATATGAGAATGCGGAGAGCTCCGGCAGTTGCCGGAACTCTCCGAAAGTGAAGCCTTCTTTATGCCTTCCCTTGATAGCGGAAATACGAGAAATCGGCGCTGCTGCCGCCGAACTGCCCCATATCATGCGCAGCAATACCTACGAAGTTGCCTGTGAAGCCTCCAGACAGGAAGCTTATATTATATTCTCCGCCCAGCGGCTTCCACGCCGCTGCTTCACCGGCGAGATACATAAACTGCGCGTTCACTTCGCTCACTTCCACTGCAATCTGTACAGTTTCACCTGCATTCAGATCAATGATGACAGGCTCGGCAGTAAATTCATCGGCCGCGCAGCGCATCAGCCGCAGCACTTTACCGCGTCCTTCTTCATGGCTGATATAGGCGTACAGATAATTATCTTCATTGAGGTACAGCAGGAGACCGGCCATTTGCAGATAGCTGGCTGGCTCGGCTTCAAGCGCTGTCTCTGCGCGGAAGCTGCTGTCTGTCTGGCGGATAGCCAGGATATGGTGCCGGAACAGGCTTTGCACCGATTCCCCGGCCCTGATCCGCAGCCATCCCGGTCTTTCCGCCAGAGAACACCAGCTTTCATCTGCCGTTATCCGCAGCGTATTCCAGTTCTTCTTCAGCACCGGACCGCTGAAATCATCCTCGAAATCCAAGGCGCGGTTCTGCTTCCCTACCTTCGTTCCTTTTGGTGCCTGCACCTCCAGCAGAGGCGTGCTGCCCCCGGAGGTCAGCCGCAGCCAGCCGTCTTCGGTCCAATATACCTGCTGCAGGGCGGTTTCACGCCCGAGAATGGCATATTCACCCTCCAGCGGACGTGTGCATAAATGTGCCATATACCATTCCCCGTCCGGTGTCTCGACCAGACTGCCGTGACCGGCGCATTGCAGCGGCAGCTCAGGATTATTGCGGGAGGTCAGCATCGGATTGAGCGGATCTACTTCGTAAGGTCCAAGCAGTGAAGTGGAACGCGCCACAGTTACGGCATGGCCGGAGCCGGTCCCGCCCTCTGCGGTAATCAGGTAGTAATAGCCGCCGCGCTTGTAAATATGCGGCGCTTCGGTCTTCTTGAGGTCGGTGCAGTCGAAGATTTTGACCGGTTCACCGATTAACCGGCGCTGCTCCGGAGCGTATTCCTGAATGACGATGCCGGAGGATTTATTTCCTTCGGTGATGCGGTAATCCCATAGTTCATTCAGCAGCCATTTCCGCCCGTCCTCATCATGATACAGCGACGGATCAAAGCCGCTGCTGTTCAGATACACCGGCTCACTCCAGGGCCCTTCGATGTCCGGGGCGGTGATCAGGTAGTTATGACAGTCCTTGAACGGCCGTTTCGTGCTCTTCACATCTGTATAGATCAGGTAAAACAATCCATCCTGATAGCTGAGCTGCGGCGCCCAGATGCTGCAGTTCTTCGGATTTCCCCTCAGATCCACCTGATGGGTCAGAATATCCGTACAATGCTCCCATTCGGCCAGATCTGCGGACTGGTACACCCGCACACCAGGCAGCCATTCAAACGAGGATACCGCGATATAATACATTTCTCCTGCCCGTACCAGGCAAGGATCCGGGTTAAAGCCCCTTAGTATTGGATTCTGTATAATGCCTGTCTTCGTGTGCTCTGAAATCATTCCCTGGCTCCTTCCGTTTGTCATGTTCCAATATCATTCTTCCAGACCGCTGAGATCTTCCTGTGAAGGGGCTACTGTCACCTGCTGCACCAGTTCCTCCGCTTGGCGCGTATTTCTGGACTGGCAGCCGCTGATTTCCACCTCTTCCCCGTTCTCAATATAAAACGCCGGCCCTTCATGATTCTCTATCGTTACCTGCCGGAAGCGGATACCCCTGACATTGCCGAGATAGAAGCCGCGGTTATTCATCTCCTGAATCCCGGACATCATCGCCGGACGTCCCGGAACGGCATTCTCCGCCATGGAGATATCGATATCGGAGAAGGTAATTTCCGAGATATATTGCTCTGCCAAACCGTAGAGAAAACCTGCTGCCGCATGAACCTGCCGCGCAGTAATATTGGCAAAATGAATCCGTCTGAAGTTTGGAGTTTCCTCCGTCACCGGATAGGGATTTTTGTCCCAGACATATTTGTCCTTGCCGCGTGGACCGCAGAAGTAATAGAGGTTCAGGATAAACGGACAGATTACGTCCTCCATCACAATGTTGCTGACACGGATGTCTTCGACCACACCCCCGCGCCCGCGTCTGGACTTCAGCCGGATGCCGCGGTCCGTCTGCTTGAACACGCAGTTGCTGATGACGACATTGCGGATATCGCCGCTCATTTCACTGCCCAGCACCACACCGCCGTGACCGTGAATCATGGTGCAGTTCGTAATTGCAATATTCTCGCAAGCAATCCGTTCCTTCGTGTCCTCTGTCCCCGCCTTAATGGCGATGCAGTCATCCCCCACGTCGATATGGCAGTTACTGATCCGCACATTCACGCACGATTCCGGATCAATGCCATCCGTGTTGGGTGAATCGGCCGGGTTGTGGATCGACAGATTATCAATGGTCACATCCTGGCAGCGGATGGGATTGACCGTCCAGCTCGGGGAGTTCACCAAGGTCAAATCTTTAAGCGTAACCCTGTTGCAGCCGTCGAAGCTGATCAGCTTCGGCCGGGGATACTGCAGCTCTTCGGGGGAATTGCGCTGCTTCTCCCACCACGGCCCGCCGTTACCATCCAGCTTGCCGCCGCCGGTCACTGACACATTAACCAAGTTCATGCCGAAGATGCAGGAAGCATGAACCCCACGCTTCACTCCCTCCCAGCGGGACTCCACTACTGGATAATCCTCAGGGTCCGAGCTGAAGGAGAGGATAGCACCGGGGCTTAGACGCAGTTCGATATTGCTGCTAAGAATGACCGCGCCTGTACGATAGGTGCCGGAAGGAATATATACAGTACCGCCTCCGGCTTCGCTCGCCGCTTGAATCGCCCCGGCAATAGCTGCCGTCGACAGCTCCGTGCTGTTCTTGTGTGCTCCGAAGTCATCAATGCTATAAAATGACATATGGCTTCACCTATTCCTTCCCGGCGGCCGGACGCTGCAGGAATTCGTACTCCCCGCAAGCGAGCAGGAATGCGCCAAGCCCTTTTTGATCATTGGTGATGATCGGCTCACTGATATAGTAGGCGTAGCTGCCATCTCTCCGGTCATCCCCGCCGAGTCCGGCGACTTGGCAGTTTTTGTTCAAGTTAGCCCAGCCGCTGTTCGTCACAAGCACAAATTCCGCGATCAGCCCCTGATAGGCGCGGTCCAGCGTTTCGAGCCAGCTGTTATCCAGCAGACCAAGCCGGATGCCCTTGGCGATCGCATAGGTAATCATGCTGGAAGCGGAGGCCTCCAAATAGTTGCCTTTGCGTCCACCCTCATTGACAACCTGATACCATACCCCGCTGTCTTGATCCTGATACTTGCGCAAAGTGGAGAGCGTATCTTGAAGAATACTCACCAGCGTGCCGTAATCGGTATGTTCGGCAGGAAGCATCTCAAGCACATCGGCCAGCGCCATCACATACCAGCCCAGGGAGCGCCCCCAGAAATTCGGTGACAGTCCGGTTTCAGGATCGCACCACGGCTGAACACGCTGTTCATCCCAGGCATGATACAAGAGTCCCGTGTGTTCGTCCTTGGTATGGCGCGCACAAAGGATGAACTGGCGGGTTACATCTTCCAGACCTTTCCCTTCTTCGAAGGCGAGCAAATGCTCCAGATAGAAGGGTGATCCCATATACAAGCCATCAAGCCAGATTTGGTAGGGATAAATTTTTTTATGCCAAAATGCACCTTCCGAGGTCCGGGGATGCGCTGTGATTTGCTTTCTTAACAATGCGGCTGCCTTTTTGTATTTCTCCTGGCCTGTTTCCCGGTGAAGAACGAACAGCAGCTTTCCGTTATTGAGATGATCAATATTGTATTCTTCGAGCCGGTAGCCCTTCACTGAACCGTCTTCCCCGATGAAATAGTCCATGTTTTCCTGAATATAATGGTAATACTTCGCTTCACCGGTCTGTTTCCACAGCAGTTCGAAGCCCTTCAGAATAACACCGTAATCATAAGACCACTTGCCCTGATACCCTTTGTCCTCATATAATCTAGGCGTCCGTTCCATGATGGAATCCGCCATCTTTACAGCCCAGTTCAAGTTTGCTGAAGATTTATTCGTGTTTGCCATGTGTTCCTCCTTGGTTGGATAAAATACGGTCCTATCCGCCATCATCGGCGGATAGGACCTCTTTGCTATGCTTAATTCATAGTTCCGGCAGCTTTCGCTGCATTAAGGGTTAACTGCTTTGTAAGCAGCTTCGTATTCGGTAATAATCTTGCTGCCGCCTGATTTCTTCCACTTTTCAATCTCGGACTTATAGCCGTTCAAGTCGATTTTACCGAGAATATATTTATAGGTGGCATCCGTAACAATCTTTGTCAGCTCAGAGCCTTGGGTTGTGTGGGTCTCAGATTCCAGCGAAAAGGCAGGATTAAGTACCCCATACTTGGCATTTTCTTCGATCAGCCGCTCGGCTTCAACCTTGAGCGGATCCGAATCATGAATCTTATATCCGGTTTCTTTTACACGGGAGGACGCGAACGGCTGCACTTCCTGCTGCCAAAGATCGGCATCTTTAATAGTAACAGCCATATCGGCATCCACCGTATAATGAACATCCTGAATACCGTAAGTCATGAGGGCGTAGATTTCATCGCTCATGGTATCGTTCACAAATTGCAGAATACGCTTCAGCTCTTTCTCATCCTTAACTTCCGATTTCGGGAAGGACAGCAAGCCGCCGATGCCGTTGGCGCCCGCCCAAATCGCACGGTCCGCTTCATTGCCCGTTGAGGTGATGTCATTGACCATAACCAGCTCCATGTTATCCTGGATACCCTTGGACATTTTCATCAGGTTTTTGCTGTCAAACAGAGCACCTACATAAATTCCGGCTCTACCTTGTGCAAAGTTCTGCTGCTGGTCGGTTTTGGCCGTTACGGCAAAGTCTTGGTTGATGTAGCCGCCTTCATACAAAGCTTTCATATAATCCATGGTTTTAATGTAAGATTCCGTATCGAACTCCGGTGTCATCTTGCCCGCATCATCCACAGCCCAGATGTTTGGTGTTCCGAAGTAAGAGCCTAATGTTTTGAACGCTCCGTAGACGAGGTCGCTGCGGTCCATAAAGCCGGTTGTATCCTTTTTGCCGTTGCCGTCCGGGTCCTTCTCCGTAAACGCTTTCGCAACTTCCATCAGTTCGTCTGTAGTCTTCGGCACTGCTAGACCCAGTTTATCCAGCCAGTCCTTGCGGATAACGACACCATTTCTGGCTACCGCTTTCTGGAACGGGATGCCATATAGCTTTCCTTCGATCGAGGCCGAAGTCCGGGTTTCCTGGGAGATCGCCGCCAGATTCGGGAATTCATCCAGATAAGGACTCACTTCCCAGAACACGCCCGCTTTCAAGGCATTGCGGACCGAAGAGTTATCCAGGATCGTCAGGGTGACCATATCCGCGAGGGAATCAGAAGCGAGTGCGGTATTGATGCGTTCTTCTTTGGATGGATCCGGAACCCAGGAGAATTCAATTTCCGTATTCGTCAATTCTTCAATTTTGTTCAGTACAGTGTCTGTTGGCGGTGATGCCGTATGCAGCATGTTCATCCAGCTAATCTTGGCTTTGGCAGTCGTTTCGGCTGCTCCGGATGAATTTGCCCCTGCATTCGTAGCTTCAGCCTGGCCGTTATTAGCGTTATTGTTGTTACCCCCGCAAGCTGTGAGCACAAGCCCGCTGCACAACATCAAAGCTGCAAGCTTCTTGTAATTGCGATTCATGTACACTACCCCTTTTATACATAATGGTGTTGCTGTATCTTCCACCCCCGCCAAGAAGGCGGAGGTTGAATTCAGTGTGTATTGCTTAATATACGCCGTCTTCTCCGACCTTCTTAGCCAGCTTGTTTGACAGCATGACAAGGACGAGACCAACCACGCCTTTGAACAGGCCGACAGTAGTACTGAAGCTCAATTGGCCATTCTTGAGACCGGCGGTGTATATATAAGTATCGAAGATTTCGCCAGCTTCGCGGTTCAGGGAGTTGATTAAGAGATACATGTGCTCAAATCCAAGATCCAGCGTATGTCCGATTTTCAGAATCAGCAGGGTGATGATTACCGGGCGAATCGCCGGCAACGTGATATGCCAGGTTTTGCGCAATCTCCCTGCACCATCCATCTCCGCAGCCTCATATAATTGGGTATCTACTACAGTAATGGCTGCCAGATAGATAATGGTCGACCAGCCAAGCTCTTTCCAGATGATCTGTCCGATATACACGGTGCGCAGCCACTCTGGCGAAGTCAGGAAGCTGATCTTCTGTCCGCCCATCGCGGCAATCATCTCATTCAGTACCCCGCCGTCCACATTCATGAATACATAAGTAATGGAGACAATGATAACCCATGACAGGAAATGCGGGATATAAATGATGGTCTGAACCACACTCTTGAACATTTTGTTCCGGACCTCATTCAGCATCAGCGCCAGAATAATCGGCAGCGGGAAAAAGATTACAATATTTAGCGCAAACAAGATGAGTGTATTGCGCAGCAGCATAAAGAAGGTTGGTTCCGTAAACAAACGGACGAAATGCTTGAACCCCACCCAAGGACTTCCCGTGATGCCCAGATACGGCTGATAATCCTGAAAGGCGATAATCATTCCGCCCATAGGCAGGTACTTAAAAATTACAAAATACAAAAATCCCGGCAGTATCATCAGATACAATAGCTTGTGTCTTTTTAAACTCAGCAGGCTGTGCGGGGTTCGCTTTCTCCTCACCGGCGCAGCGTTCAACTCCATAGTGACATTTGCCTCTTTCAATGTTCGGCCTCCTTGATCGCGTTTCTTTACGATTCCCAGATTACGGTCATTTGCTGATTACGTATATAATCATTAGTTACGAAGGAGGCTCGAACCGCGCTGTTATGCTGTTTTTTTAGCTTCTACCCCTTAATGGGATTACTATAATACATAAAGATCATGCCCCCTATCAACCCGTTTTTCTAACCTAAATAAAGCCATTGCTAATGATTATATACGGAATACAGCACCCCTGATAAAGTTTCATTGAAACGATTACAAGGAGGAAAACCGTATGGCGCAATCATCATTCAAAAAAGAATCTCTGGGCAACCGGCTGTTTACCATAGTAAACACCACCCTGCTGTCACTCATTTCACTCATCTGTCTTTTACCCTTTATCAATGTATTTGCCAGTTCCTTTGCCTCAACACAGGAAGTAGTGGAGAAGAGATTCATTCTGTTCCCGACCACCTTCTCCCTGGATGCTTACCGCTATATCCTGTCAACATCCACGATCTTTAAAGGCCTGTCCGTATCCATTGGAGTCACTCTGGTAGGTACGGTGGTAAGTATGGTTCTTACAGCTCTGATGGCCTACGGATTATCCCGCAGATATTTATATGGAAGAAACCTCATCAATTTTGTTGTGGTGTTCTCCATGCTGTTCAGCGGCGGTATGATCCCTACCTTCCTCGTTGTTAAATATTTCGGACTCATTGATTCTTACTGGTCGCTGATTTTTCCTGTGGCCATCAATGCCTTTAACCTGATCATCATGCGCAACTTCTTCCAGGCGCTTCCGGACAGTCTGGAGGAGTCAGCCAAGATCGACGGCTCTAATGATTTTGGCGTATTCCTCAAAATCATGCTGCCGCTTGCGCTGCCTTCGATTGCGACCCTCTCCCTGTTCTACGGGGTGGCTTACTGGAACACTTACACTACCGCCCTTCTATATATCACAGACTCTGTGAAATGGCCGATTCAGGTGCTGCTGCGCCAGATTGTTATCGTCTCCAGCGGGATGCAGGGAGAGAATACTTCAGTCGATGTCATTCCTCCTCCACAAACGATCAAGATGGCAGTTATCGTTGTTGCCACCGTTCCGATGCTGATTGCTTATCCGTTTGTGCAGAAGCACTTCACGAAAGGTGCACTGCTGGGCGCGGTAAAAGGCTGATATGCTATAAGCTTCGCCTTCTCACAACCTACAAGCAACGAAAACAGCCAGTCTCCGGCAACCGGAGACTGGCTGTTTTCGTCTATTCCACCGCCTACTTGTCCTGTTTCATTGCGCGGTATGCACCGGGTGTCACATGCTCCTTCTTGCGGAAGGAGCGGATGAAGTTCTGTGGATTATGATATTGCAACCGCTCAGCAATCTCCTTAATGGTCATCTCGCTCTCCACCAGCCATTTCTTGGCCATTTCCAGCCGGTAGTTCATGACATATTCACTGAAGGTTACACCAAATTCCTTCTTGAAGATGCTGCTCAAATAGTTCGGACTGTAATGCAGACGCTCGCCGATAATCTCCAGCGACAGCTCCTGATCAAATTCGGCGCGCACAATGGCGGCAATCTGGTCGGAGAGGCTGCGGAATTGGCGGGTCGTCTTCTCCTTCATGCTGGTTACCATCGGCCGGATGACTTCATTCACCAGAATGCGTTCAATCTCCTCCGGATTGCGGATATCCAGCAGCCGGTGATACAAGGCATAATTGTCCTGAGTCAGCAGCACCTCTACGCCAATCAATTGTTCCAGCTGAATCAGATTATTCACGAACCGGATCAGGGTAACTTCGAAATTGAGCGGGTTCTTGCTATACTTCATCATTTCGCCAAGAAGCGGGTACAAGGATCGCGATACCAGCTCCTCATCCCCGAGCCGGATGGCGTCGAACAGCTGTGATTCCAGTTCTACCGGATAATGCAGCAGGACAGGACCTGAAATAACCGTTGCTATATCTTCATAAAAGATAATCGACTCTTTGCCCAGATTCAGACGATGATGCAGCGCCTGCTTGCTCATTTCGCAGGCTTCCTTGCTGGAGGCCAAATCCTGATAGAGATTACTAATGCCGACACTGACTGACAGCTTCAGGATATCCCTGACTGTTTTGATAATTTTCTTCGCATCCTCGAGCGCTTGCTTCCGGTGTTCCTGCTCATTCATTCCCTCATAGATCAGAATGGTTGCCTGCGTCCGGTCATTCAGCAAGATCGGAATCATTCTCCGCGCTTTCGGAATCAATTCCTCCACCAGCTTGTTGACTGCGACAAGCAGCAGATCCTTGTCGCTTGCCTGCCGTTCCCCGTAATTATCAAGCTGGATCAGCATCGTGGAATACAATGAATCCTCCGTGGGGGAATAACCGAAGCGGGACATATTAAGCTCCAGCTCTTCGGCGGTAATCCGGCTGCGGAACAGGTTCAGCATAAACTGCGTTTCCAGCTGCGGCAATTCTGACTCCAAAAGTCCCTCCAGACTTTCCTTCTCCGACAGAATCGTATCAATTGAATTGATAATCCAGTCGATCTCATTCTTGTCCTCCGGCTGGGTGCTGACCGCCAGCCTGCGCTGAATCTGGCGGATCGGCTTGGTGAAATGCACGGAGATTACATAGGCCACCACAACAATTAGCAGGGTGATCACCACTCCCAGGATGATTAAGCCGAAACGGGTCGTGGCCAGGGCATCGGAGATTTCCTGCTGGTCCAGAAGCGTGACATAAATCCAATTATTATAAGAAGATTTGGCATAAATGGCTTCAACCTTTTGATAATTGGCTTTCTCCAGGGCTACTGTCCCAGTCTGGCTTTCATTCTCGGCAATATTGGTGATGCGTTGCATTTGCCCGCTGGTCAACAGGTTCTTCCCGGTTGCCGATTCATACAGCAGTTCACCCTGCCGGTTCAGAATGAACACTGTGGTGTTGTCCTCCGTCTGCAGAATATTCCGCAGTGTCTGCAGCGAAATATCGGCTAGGCCAATCGCCTGCTTGTTCTGAGAGAATACAGGAAGCGTATTCACAAAACGGATTCCTTTATCCGTCTTGATCCAGAACAATCCCTTGTTCTGATTGTTGATATAACTTTCGTACAGGTTCTTCCGATTTTCCTCTGTTAGAAGAGAAAGGCTTCCATCAGAAATTTTCCAGTCTTGCACCAGACTGATCAGCGAATATTTTACGCCGACATCCATCCCCATCGTAGCGATATAGTTGAGCTGGGAATTGATATCCCGGTACGCCTGAAAGTCCTCCTCTGTCATCGGATTGTTGACGACCTCGCTGAAGGAACTGGTCGTACTGTAAGTATTGAAGGCATACTCTATGGTTTTAATTTTCTGCTCCAGCGTATTTTTGATTTGGGTGATTAGACTCTGCTTGCCGCTGGCAACACTATCAATAACCGAATGAATCGTCGTCAAATAAATATAGCTGCCGAAGCTGATGACGAGGCCGATGCCCAATACCAGAATCGGAATAAAAATCTTATAAAACATCCTGCCCTTTTTCATAGATAGGCTCCTTCAATAAGTAATCATTTTCAATTATAGCGTTTTCATGAATCGAAATCCAAGGATTTTTAACGTGTGCATAACACCCGCTGAACCTGCAAGCTTCTTTCCTGCCTAGACAGGAAAAGGAAACATCCCGCCCAAAATAAAAAGGCTCACCGTAAGCCACCGGGAATCTTGATTTATCGAACTCATCTAATCCGAAAAAAATTATTTATCGGATTCACACATCCGGCTTCGCGAGCAGTTGAGAATTGGATCAGAACACTCAGATCCTTGATGCGCGGCGTTGTACGTTTGAATCCGAAATCTCTATAGGCTCCCGGGCGGGGTTTCTTTGGAAATCCTGCGGGAGGGCAGCTGCGCTCACTCTGCTGGTGACCAAACTGCCTCCCCCGCCACCATTCTCCTCGTAACGGACTCCAGAGAAGCTATTTGCTGAAATCGGGCTAATGGCGGAGTCTTGCGGACCCCAGCGGCCTTATTTGCTTATTTTACTGCGCGGCAGCTGCATTTTTGCTGAAATAACGTCTCTGCGGTCCGCTTGTATCAATAATTGGCTTTTTCCGGGACAATAGCGTCTCCTCAGTCCGTTACAACTTACAGCGTCTCCCAAAGCAACGTTTCATCTAGAACTAATTTGCGCTTTAGAAACTAGAAGCCTGAGTGCTTAGAACCTCAGAGTCTTAGAACCTCAGAATCCCAGAACCTCAGTTCCTCAGCTCCTCAGCAGCCCCTTACAATCTCATAGCCAATCCTCCGTAAGCAGCTTTCTCAACGTTTCCACCTGGTCTCGGCCAATTTTGGCGGCGATCTCCGCCTCGATGCTCTGCTTGATCTCCAGCATGCTCCGGCAGACCGCAATACCTTTAGGTGTTAGCACAATATGCTTGTCACGGGAGTTCCCTTCTACCACTGCGGTTTCCACATATCCTTCAGCCAGCAGAACGTTAATCGTTTTTTGCGCACCCTGGCGGGATATGCCGATCTGCCTGCTGATCTCCGAAATTGTGAGCATGCCATGCAGCTCCAGCTTCGCCAGAATATGTGTCTCAGTCTTGTTCAACTGCTCACCGCTGGTTTCATTTACTTTTTCCCGCAGAGCATTATGCTTCTCACTGACTAAATCTATCAAGTTCAAACCAAGGATATAGTCTTTCATAAAAAAGGCCCCCAATATAAAGATACAACTAAAATAAACAATCAGATTGAATTTTTGTCAACTAGGTTGACAATATTTCCGCCCACTGATACTATGAGTGAAGTTTGAAAAACTTAAATGTTAAGGGGTTTGAGCAATGGGCAGAAACAAGAAAGAAGCTTTAGTATTCACCTGTATGATGTGCGTGTTGATGGTCGTAGGAATGAGCTTTTACAACGTGATGTTAAACACTGGCTTAACCCATACCTTATTCCGTGATGTTGCGATCGGTCTACTTCCTGCACTCGTCGTCGCCTTATTCTGTGATGTTGTCATCGTCAGTAAAGCGGCCAAGGGTCTGGCCTTTAGATTGGTTAAACCGGCCGATCCTATGATTAAAAAGGTGATGTTCATTTCCTTCTTCATGGTCTGCGGTATGGTGCTCTGCATGTCCCTATATGGCACACTAGCACACTACGGATTCGGAGACAACTTCCTCCGTCACTATCTGTCCACTGCCGGACTGAACATCATTTGCGCCCTGCCGCTACAGCTGATTGTTGTAGGGCCGCTAACCCGTTTCCTGTTCACCAGGATCTACCCGGTAAACAGTGCTGTGCAAAGCGCATAGGCTTTGCTTAATTGCCCGGCACCTTGGCTAATAATGGGTATATATTCAGAGCATTTCAAGAAAGGATATCCGTCATGCTTAACAAAAAGGACGGTGTCTCTCTTGTTATTCTAGTCGTGGTGCTTGTGCTCATCCTTTTCCTTCAGGCCATGATTACCTATGCCGAATCCCTCCTTCTGCGCAAGGAGATAAAGGGCGAAAACAGCAAGCAAATTTAAATTCTCTATCCTTGCTTTCCAGCAATAAAAACAGTCCCGATGCCTATGATCTGCATCGGGACTGTTTAACGTATTACAAGTAATTTCTACTGCGCTGAATATACATTCAAAACTCAATAAGCCATTGTTGACGGGCTTCACCGGTTTGAGGAGCCTCTAACGTCAGCTTCGAACCATCCTCAGAGACAGCCAGCGCCAACTGATTATGGACAGAGAGGATGGATGCTGAACCATCCCCATTCTTATGGATGATCCAACGCTGATTATTGTAACCCAGATAAGCATAAAGCTGAATTGAATTGTGTTCTGTGTTCAGATCAAGGGCTTGACCCGAGGCCGTACGGATCGAGTAGGAATCAGCGTCATCTCCCGTCGGCACGAATACCCACTTCTGATCAGATATCTCATTTGCATCCCGGACCGTTACGGCTTCACCCTTCACCGGATTTGCTGTATAAATGGATTTCCGGAACGTTTCGTTCACCAGGCTTGATGTTATCAAGTTCTCCGTTGCTGCCCCGTTCACATTAACATTCTGGTAGGAGACAGACCCTCCGAATACATGAAGTCCAAAATGGCCTGCTGCAAAGGTTCCGTCCTTCAGATCTATTATTTTCTGCCCGCCCAGATACACCACAATATGAGGTCCGTCCGCTTGTATCTTTAAACTATACGTCCGGTCCGGCAGAATGAAGGCTGGAACCTTCGCCAGAACCTGCCGTTCTTCAAAACGTCCATCGATTTTGTAGAACAGACGGATTGCCTTCATATTAGGATCCAGATTCAAGTAATAGCCGCTGCGTCCGTCCGGACTTGCACGGAACAGAAGGGAGCCTGCACCTCCCGACTTGCCAAGTTTCATCTCGGCTTCATACGAGAAGTTTCCCGCCTTCTCCTCAGCAACATAATTTGCGTCGCTGGAGTGACTTCCGCGAATTCCATCCCCGCTAACTAGCCAAGAAGCCTTGGACACATCTTGCGTCCAGCCGCTGAGGTTGGTATGAAATGTTCCGCCGAACACTTTCACATCAAAACTTGCGGATGCCTTTCCATTCGGTGTAGATACTGTAATGATAGACTCGCCCGCTTTTTTCGCCTCAAGGGTTACACGGGAATTGCCTGCCGCCTTTATGATTACGGCATCTTCATTGCTGGACTTCCACTTCAGCGGCTGGGCGCCGTTGCCGGGTCCGTTTTCTACGATCACCTGCACTGTTTCGCTTTGCCCAACCCCCAGTTCACGGTCACTGGTATCCAGCACAATCCGGGTTGCCGAACCCGACTCAGGATTCCATACCGATCCAAGCTTATAGACTTTCAGAGAAACAACCTTCACATTGCCGCCCTTGCTATAGAAACTCATTGCCCTGCTGGCCGGGTCCGGAAAAATGACCTCGGAGAACACGGACTTCCCTTCATTTACAAAAACCTCAACCGAAGATTCATCCACCAGAATCCGCAGCTTGATTTGGCCGTTCTCTGTCGGCATTTTCGTTTCATGTCTCGTACTGAACAGGCTGGAGAAATCTGTTTCCCCGGAAAGAGAGCGGTCCACAAACATTGTGCTCCCGCCCGGCTTATAACCTATAACTGTCTTCTGATCCGCTCCCTCACGTACGTTGAAGCCGAACTCCGATACGCTGCTGCCGGCGGAAATCTCCAGGGTAGCTTCAATTTCATAGGCACCTGAGGTCATGCCTTTCAGCAGATTAGGAGAAGAAGGACTGACCACCTTGTTAGCTGCGGAATAGAGTTCACTGCGCAGGGATTCCAGCTCCTTCACCGGACTCTGGGCCAGACGAATTCCGTCTTGGGTGTTGATTAGGATAACTTCTCTCGGGATCGTCAACTCTCCCTTCCAGTTAGACGTGGGAAAGGCGAAGGGATAATCCCAGTTGGACATCCAAGCCAGCATCACTCTGCGGCCGTCTTGCATATCAGAGAAGGACATGGATGCATAAAACTCCTTGCCGGCGTCTGTCCTCAGCACGGTTCCAGCCGGGTTGTCGTTCACGAATTTGCCTTCCTTAGTCAGGCTCCCTACAAAATATTCCGCATCTGAACCCCCTGTTGCCGGGTTCGCTCCTGTACTAATCATTAGAACCCATTTCTTCTCTGTCGTTCCCTGTACAGTAAGTGGAAACAAGTCGGGGCATTCCCACACCCCGCCACGGACATAATCCCCATAACCCCAATTATCGGTCAAGGTCCAGTCGAGCAAATTAGTTGATGTGAAAAAGCGGATATGATCACCGCCCGATACCACCATGACCCAGCGATTATTCTCCTCATCACGGATCACCTTGGGATCACGAAAGTCCCATCCCCCGGGTTCTTCTCCGTTCTTTCCGGGGTTCTCAATGACAATTGGACGATCCTTGGCAGTTTCCCATGTCCGTCCCTGATCCTTGCTGTAGGCCAGACCTATACGCTGGTTGCCGTTAGAGGCATCCGGATTAAAGGAGGTGTAGTAGGCAAGGAGGCCTTTGCCGCCTGAATCCGAGAACATACCGGAGGCATTCTTCAAATCTGCCACAGCAGACCCGGACCAGACATGTCCGTACTCATTCCATGGAAGGGCAATCGGCAGGCGTTTCCAGTTCAGCATATCTTTGCTGACGGCATGAGCCCATGTGCCTCCATCCTGATGAAAGAGATGATATTCCCCTTCGAAATAGACAAGCCCGTTCGGATCACTAACGGCCCCGCGGATCGGCGTATAATGATACTGGGGCCGGTATTTTTCATTATTGTAACTGCCAGCGTCCGTAACATAGGTGTCCTGAAAGTAAGCGGTTCCATGATTTACGACAAGTCCGGCGTATCCGGTAGCGTAAGAACTGTCGTTAACATCTATTGCTGCCGGAGTATACCCGTCCACGAAAATCTGAATCCGGTTCCCCTTCGCCTGCACTTCCAGCGCATGTTTTGCCCCCGCTGGACTCGGATAAGTCCGCTTGGAACTGGCAATTACTGTGCCGTTTGCTTTTGTTAAAGTGACATGTACCTGATTCCCTTCTTTCCCAAGAGAGGCTTCATATCCCTTAGCACCGTCAGAAGAGGAACGGAAGGCCAGGCCTGCAACAGCAGCGGAACGAAATGAGATCACTCCTTCATACACCAGATCAGCAGCTTGCCTGCTATAGATCTGCAGCGCCTTGCTCTGATTTACAGAGATCCCTTTTTTACCGCTGATATCCGGCTGCCACTGTCCCTGACTTGCCAGCACCGTATCCAGATTCCCCTTCAGATCGCTTATGTTAATGTTTTGGAACAAGGCCGCTCCACCCGAGACCTGGAGTCCAAGCCGTCCAGAGAGATGTGCATTGTCCTGGATATCAATCACAGGCTTGTATTGATTCCCCCAATACACTTTCAGTAGGGCCCCTTCCGCTTTCACTTTAAGATGGTAGATTTCACCTTGTACCAGGGAAACCTTACGTTCCTCATGCAATTTACCTTCTCCGCTGCTTCCGTCTTTTAAGCGGATAAGTCCGGCATCCGGTACGATTTGCAGCATGTATGAACGCTGACCCTCCTCGCTGGAACGGAAAAGCAGCGCAGCCTCCGGCTGCCGGTCCTTGATCATGACATCAGCCTCATATATAAAATCATCTGCTGACGTTTCGGAAATCGCCAGCACTTTTTCTTCAGGATCGGATGTCAGCAGAAGCCCTTCTGATGTATCCTCCAGCTTGCCTTTTCCGGCTGTTCGCCATCCCGTCAAGTTTGTAGCTGTTTTGGTAACGGTTTCAGAAATAGAAAGCCCCTCCTTTATCAGTCTGCCGGACTTCTGCTCTGCCGGTGCGGCCCAGACTGTATCCTCATTAACGGCAACAATCCCTGTTGAAGTTATCATGACTCCCGCAGCCAACAGAATGGTTAGTGTAAATTTTGATTTCCGGTTCATCCTTTACCCTCTCTTCCTGTAAATGATATGTCGCTCTTACTAAGAGCAAGGCCGGCCAATTACGCATCATAACTGGCCGGCCTTATCTTTTGCTGTATTATATAGAAGAAACTCGATTATTCCATGCTGTGAGTCCCAATGCCAAAGCCCCGCCTAACCCCGCCTGCTGGCCAAGGCCCGGAGAAACAATGTACTCCTCCATATGGTCCAGTATGGCACTTGAACTGACATATCCGTTCAGGTTCAGGAGCACAGCCTCCCGGATGAGCGGGTACAACTGAGGCTGCTGCATAACCCCGCCGCCCAAAATTATTTTTTGCGGAGAGAGCAGTAGAATAGCATCCGTTATGGACTGGGCGATGTAGAAGGCTTCCATCTTCCAGGCTCTATGATCCACCGGAAGCTCGTGGCCTTTCTTCCCCCATCTGGCTTCAATAGCAGGACCTGCCGCCATCCCTTCGAGACAGTCCCCATGGTAAGGACAACTACCAACGAAATCATCTTCAGGATGGCGCCTCGTCAACAGATGCCCGCCCTCAGGATGTACAAGACCATGAACTAATTGGCCTTCCGAATACACGCCGATGCCAACGCCCGTGCCTACCGTAATGTACAAGCAGCTTGACAGGCCTTGAGCAGCCCCCCATTTTACCTCGCCATATACAGCTGCATTCACGTCAGTGTCGAAGCCGAACGGGACCGGAAAGGCTTGCTTTAAAGTCCCGAGCAGATTGTAATTCCCCCACCCCGGCTTAGGTGTTGTCGTAACGTAACCGTAGGTCGGGCTGTCTTGGCGGATGTCAATTGGACCAAATGATCCAATCCCCATCGCTTCTACCCCTTTGTCTTGAAAATACTCTATGACTCTGGGCAAGGTCTGATCCGGATGTTCGGTCGGAAAGCTGATCCGATGTTCAAATCTCCCGTTTTCATCCCCGATCCCGCATACGAATTTCGTCCCGCCTGCTTCAATCGCTCCTATACGCATGTCACTTAACCCTCCCGGTTACTGGTTGCTGCCGTTTGCGGTAGATGAAGCCAGATTGTAGATATCCAGCGAAAGGAACAAGTCCTCTTCATTGTCGGCAAACGCAGCAAGACCGGTAGATTCGGATTCAGGGAAAATGAGATCTGTAATGACTGCCTGGCCTCCACCACAGAACACTTCAACGGAGGAACGGTCCACATAAATATGCAGATCATAGGCTGTACCCGGTGCCGCAAGCTTCGCTGAGTGGCGTCCCGGGAACAACTTGTGGAAATCATGCTTCCCGGAGGCTGTCCGGTCTACATACAATTCTTCCGTCTGCGCATCAATCCCGACCATGGTTTGCTGCTGTGCACCTGCCTTTACTTTAAAGCCGGCAGATGTCCCATGAGCAACCTCCGCCTCAATAACGTAAGCCTCAAGATGAAGCTTGGCACAGGCTGCATTAATTTCTTGAACAGAGACATTTTTCAGGGAAAGGACCGGGGCACGTGCGGCTTCGAGTTCTTTTGCAGGCTTCTGAATGAGCGTAGTTTGCCCGTTCCTTAACTCCAGATAAAGCTCCCGTGGAATCGTCATTGCTCCGCGGAACCCTTCCGCCGGCGTCTGGGGTGCATACATCCAGTTGCTCATCCAGCCGATAAACAGGCGTCTTCCGTCTTCCTCGGGCAGATCGGACCAGCTCACACCGGCATAATTATCTCTGCCATGATCCAGCCAGCGGATGCTCCGGGACTCTTCGTCAGGAGTAAATACCGCTCCGTCAAAGTCACCCGTGAAATACTGCGTTCTTGAGCCTTCCGCAAAGGCAGGATCTGCACCAATACTGACGAGCATTACCCATTTGGTATCCGATTTGGTTCCGTCAACAGCCAGCTGGAACAAATCCGGGCACTCCCACACACCGTCATGAGATCCGATGCCCTCGCCGAATTCGCTGGCAAAGGTCCAGTTAATTAGATCAGGGGAATTATACAGACCTACCGTTTGGCCACAGGCTACGATCATCACCCATTCGCTCTTCTCTTTGTTCCAGAACACCTTGGGATCACGGAAATCAATGAAGGTATCATGCTCAAGCACCGGATTCCCTTCGTATTTGGTCCAAGTTCTGCCTTTGTCCTTGCTATAGGCCAGACTTTGACGCTGAACGGCAGGTTGTCCTTCCGGCATGTCAAAATGATGGGTAAAAATGGCCACCAGCCCTGGCTGATCCTCAAAAAATCCTGTCGTGTTATTCCAGTCGACAACGGCGCTTCCCGAGAAAATCATCCCCAGTTCATCCGGCACCAGCGCGATCGGCAGCTCTTCCCAGGTCACCAGATCCTTACTGACCGCATGGCCCCAATGCATGTCCCCCATGGTCATTCCGCCGGGATGATGCTGAAAGAACAAATGATATTCTCCCTCGAAATATACCAAGCCGTTTGGATCGTTCATCCACTTTTCTTTGGGTGAAAAATGATAGGCACCCCGGTAGTTTTGTTTTGTAATAGCTGACATTATGATTTCTCCTTTGCTCCTGGATAAGCTGAACTTTAGATTATCCAATTGGCGTAGTACGCGGACTGCGGGGAATGTTTGGACTTCCGCCGCTGTTGTCTTCAGATTTCTTGATTATGACCGCTGTTTGCGGTTGAAATCCGAAGACTGCCTATGCTTTCGAAGCGAGCTTTCCTACGGAAAGCTTTCAGGCGGACGCTTACGCTCCTACAGTTCCAAACTTCCCCTCCGCCGCTTTCGCCTCTAGGTGTACTTTAGTTCAGCTTATATTTATTTTTTATATATTTATTTTCCCGTCGCTCTGTCGTAGCCTGCCTGTTTAATTTCAAGCCACTCCTGCAGGCCAAGACGGTCCAGCTCCTTCAAATAATCATTCCACTGTGCATCGACTTTTCCGTTCTGGTACCATTCTGTACGCATTCTGAGTACATAGGCGAACAAGTCAGTTTCAATCGTCGTCAGACGGTCAAGCTCATCAATCGAATGAAATACGCTCGGCATTACGTTCTCTGCTTTCATCTTTGGAGCCATGATATTCTTGATGATGTCCATACGGCCTTTGGCATCATCCGGCATGGTCGTATATTTGCCATAGTAGGAATCAAGAATAGCCAGCGGTCCGCCAATACTTGTTTTCTCGCGAAGCTCCACAGGAGCAGCGCCTTCCAGCGGCAAATGCTTCAGCATTCCTTTGGCTTCATCAAATTCGAAGATGTTCTGCTGTGTGTCGTCCCCGTAGGTTCCCCAGTTGTTCTGTACGGATTGAACGGGATCATACAGCTGATCTACCCATTTTGCTGTCGTTTCCAGGTTTTTATTGGCGCTTGTCACAACCATCTTGCCGCGGCCTAGGCCGAGACCGTTGGTTCTGGTTACGTTGACTTCCCCATCCGGACCTGCGAGCGGCGGCATCACTTCATAAGCATCGTTTGCTCCGGAGATATTGGCTTTATCCCAAGAGAAGTAGAGGCCGTACTTCTGATCTTTGCCTTTGGCCAGGTAAGTACTCCAGTCTTGGGTATAGGCTTCGATATCAATGAGTTTTTCTTTATAAAGGTCATTGATAAAGGACACCGCCTTTTTATAGCCTTCTTCCTTGGCCGTAAAGATCACTTTGCCTTCATTGCTTACGACCGCATGGTCAGGATTCTCTCCCAATCCGAATGAACCGAAGAGGAATGCCAGATCTTCCGCACCCGGCTTGTTGATAAAGGATAAGGGAATTTCGTCTGCCTGACCGTTGCCGTTCGGATCTTGTGTCTTGAAGGCAATCAACACCTTTTTCAATTCTTCCGTGGTTGTCGGCATGTCGAGGCCCAGCTTCTTAAGCCATTCCACGTTGATCCAAGGCATGCTGTCTACCGCCTGAATTCTTTCTTTTCCGTTCCCAAGCTCTTCAATCCAAGGAAATGCATAAATCTTACCGTCGGGTGCCGTAATCATACTTTTGTATTCAGGGGCTTCTTCCAGCACTTTTTTAAAATTGGGCATATTCTGCTCGATCAGATCATTCAGTGGCACGATAGCACCGTCTTTAGCAAGCTTCAGCAGCTCATAATCACTGTAGTCGGCATTGAAAATAGCATCAGGGAGATCACCGCTTGCGACAGCCAGGTTTCTTTTTTCCACAAACACGTCTCTGGTGAAGTTTTTCCAGTTAATATGCACATTCGTTTTTTCTTCGAGACGTTTATTAATCAGCTTTTCGTTCGGATCGGCAGGTGCCAGCGGGGAGCTTTGGGTAATGAAGTTCAAGGTGACTTTGCCGCTAGGATCCTGTTTTTCACCGGCAGCATTTCCTCCCCCGCCGCCGCATGCGGCAAGGAACATAAATGAAGCAAGTACAGACGCAGAAGCTGCTTTTGACAACACTTTTGATCTTTTTGATCTTTTCATAGAATATGACCTCCAAAGTAAATAGGAATGAAAGAACTTTATCTATGTGCAGCCGTGTCCTATTTGATGGAACCGACCATGACACCTTTTTCAAAGTACTTCTGGAAGAACGGATACATAATAATGAGCGGCAGGCTGGAGACAACGATTGCGGCATACTTGATAATTTCAGACAATCGTTTCATTTCCGCCATGGCCATCTGGTCAGCGATCATGCCGGGATCTACCTGATTCTGAATCAGGATGGAACGAAGCACGAGCTGCAGCGGGTGGAGCTTCGGATTATCCAGATAAATCATGGCATCAAAGTAGGAATTCCACTGGCCGACAAAGGCATACAGCGCAAGCACGAAGATGATCGGTTTAGAGAGCGGCAATACAATGCTGAAGAAAATCCTCATCTCTGAAGCCCCGTCCACATTGGACGCCTCCTTCAGTTCATTCGGCACGCCTTTGAAGAATGTTCTGGACAAAATAATATTCCATACATTGACCGCCCCGGGAATGATGACAGCCCAGACCGTATCCAGCAGCCCCAGATTCTTAACCAGCAGATAAGTCGGGACCAGTCCTCCTCCAAAGAACATCGTAAAGAGGAACACTGTCATAAAAAAACCTCTACCCTTCATCCGGTCATCCGATAAGGCATACCCCGCACAGATTGAGACCAAAACGGTAAGAATGGCAAAGGAAGAGGCGTAAAAAACAGCGTTTCCGAATCCTCGGATCATTGCCGGATTGGTAAGAATCATCTTGTAGCCATCCAATGACCAATCTGAAATTTTGAACGACAGCCCTTGGCTGAGCAGGATTGACGGATCCATGAAGGATGCAATCACCACATAAATGAGCGGAAGCACCACAATCAATACAGCAAGGGTCAAAAAGGTGGCGTTCAGCACAAGAATAAAGCGGTCCAGCCGGGAATGTTTGATGAACATGACTTGTTGCTCCTTTCTTATAAAAGACCTTCGCCCTCATTCAGTTTCTTCACTGTGAAATTCACCGTAATGAGCAGGATGACGTTGATAATAGAGTTGAATAGTCCTACTGCGGCTGAGTATGCATAGTCACCGGACTGCAAACCAATTTTGTAAACGTACGTCGGAATAATCTCAGAGGTTGGCATGTTCGTTGCCGTTTGCATGAGATAAGCCTTTTCAAACCCGATCGACATGATGCCGCCCGCGGCAAGGATAAATACAATGGCCATAATCGGACGAATGGTCGGAAGGTCAATATGACGTATTCTTTGAAGAAGATTAGCCCCATCCAGATTGGCTGCGTTATGTAACTCAGGGTCCACATTGGCAAGAGCCGCAACGTAGATAATGGAGGCCCATCCCGCACCTGTCCATATATCCGAAAGAATATAGATCCAGCGGAAGTACTCCGGACGTGACATGAACATCACCGGTTCACCGGTTGCCCAGCTAAAAAGCTGGTTGATAGGTCCTGTCGGGGACAGGAAGATAAACAGCATGCCGACCACAACAACGACGGATATAAAGTTAGGGGCATACAAGAATAACTGTATGTTCTTTTTGACTCCGGCCCGGCGAACCTGATTGAGCATCAAGGCCAGCAGGATGGGAACAGGGAAGCTCAAGATCAGGCCGAAAAAACTTAATTTAAGCGTATTCATAAAAATCACTTCGAAGTTTGGGGAAGACAGGAATTTCTCGAAGTTGTAAAAACCTACCCACTCGCTCCCCATAATTCCCTTGATTGGGCTGAAATCCTTAAAGGCAATAATCGCACCATACATAGGACCGTATTTAAAAATAAGGGTCAGAACCAGTGCCGGTGCAAGCATTAAATAAAGGAAGTAATGTTTCTTCAAATATTCAAACAGGGACATCTTCCGCCCCGTCACCAGTTTTCTGTGATCCACTTCAATTGAGTTATGCAATGCCTTGACCTCCATTCTTATACAATGTTTTTCACTAGTGAAAGGCTTACATTTTGACGTTCTTGCCCTTCTTCATTTACAATTTATCAAAGACTTCATCACGAGTCAATACATTTTGTAAAAATATATTTGTTCATTTGACAATAATTTCGCATCTAAAATCCCTGAAAATATTGTCAAAATTGATAAATGGGAGGTTTCCCTTAGAAAAAGAGCATTTATTCAACTTAATATATTCATTTCAAACACCAATGCAGAAATAATTACCAAACAATACTATTACATAATGTAAACTCAATTGTTCATTTGTAAAATTAACGTTGCTATTTTGAGAAAACTATTATACATTTAAGGGAGTAAAGCGAAGCGCACCCGCTCGCTATTTGCAGAGTGAAAGAAAACAATAATATAGAGGTGAAATTACATATATGGCACGGGGAAAAGTAACGATACAGGATATCGCTGATGCTCTGGGGATCTCCAGAAACACGGCCTCCAAAGCCTTGAACGGAACGGAAGGATTGCCTGAAGAAACCAGAAACAAAGTTATCAAAAAGGCGATTGAGTTGAAATACAAGCAGTTTTCTTTAATGGAAACCGAAAGTGTCCTGCCAAAGAGCTCGAGAAACATTGCTTTATTAACGGAGAATTTGCCGAATACTTCGCATTTTGGATCGACTTTGATCAGCGGCCTGGAAAAGCGGATCAGCGCAGAAGGATATAATTTGTCCATTCACATCATCCGGGAGATTGAGCAGAAATCTCTGTCCCTCCCTAACAATTTCGATGTATCCAATGTGGACGGAATCATATGTATTGAGCTGTTTAACTTGGAATACAGTAACCTGATTACAAGCCTTGAGATTCCGACCATTTTCATCGACTGTTCCGCACATGTCTGCTACCCTGAATTCCGGGCGGACGTGTTGTTAATGGAGAACGAACACAGTACCTATCAGCTTACTAAAAAGTTGATTGAGGGCGGTTACAAAACCCTGGGGTTTATCGGGGATTATAATCATTGCCGGAGCTTTAATGAAAGATGGGTAGGTTTTAATCGTGCTCTGACCGAGGCTGGAATCCCGCTCGATCCCGGCCAGTGCGTTCTCGATGAGGATAATCTCTTTTTCTCCAGTCCCGGCTGGGCGGATGAAAGATTGAATGACATTGCCGAGCTCCCGTCCGCTTTTGTATGTGCGAACGATTACATCGCCGTAAGCTTTATGAAATCACTGAAGAATCTGAATCACTCCATTCCCGGTGATATTGTCGTCTGCGGTTTTGATAACGGCCCGGAATCAAAGATTATTGAGCCTCATCTTACCACCGTTCATATCTACAGTAATGAAATGGGCATTAAAGCAGCCGAAATACTGCTGTCACGCATCACCTATCCAGAGCAGCCTTATCAGGTCTCTCATATCTACACAAAACCAATCATTAGAGATTCCACCCCGAATATTAGCTGATTGTGAAACCTATAAACGCTTACATTCAACAAAAGCATCCCTTTCACGTGAAGGGATGCTTTTGTTCTGGAATTTTGGAACTGTAGGAGCGATAGCGACCACCTTTGTCTCCGGATTTCAACCGCAAATAGCGGTATAAATCAAGAAATCGGGAGACAACAGTGGCCGGAAGTCCAAACATTCACCGCAGTTGCGTTCTATGCCGGATCGGTAAGTCTAAAGTTCAACTTATATAGCTAAAGATTTATATAAATGGTGAAGCTGTTCACAATTACTAAAACCGTGTTCAACACTAACAGAGAGGTCTTAGATTTCCTTTCCCCCCTAAAAATAGATGCAACAATTTGAATACCCGGTATCAAAAAAAGGAATACCCGCTTAGGAATATAATTTGTGAAATCCTCAGCCTTGAACTGGAATGATTTCACCTGTATTCCCAGCTGGTCCGGTAATGAACGATACGCAATAAAATTAGACAGCAGAGTAATTGCAATCATTCCCGCTACAATGTAAAACACGGTGTCCCTCTTCATTTCTGCTTTTCATCCCCTTATTTTACTAATGCCAAATTATTATAAGTTTTCAAGAAAAATCTGTAATTAACATGTGTCACACACTGAATGCTACTAGCTGCACATGAGCTGCGGGCATTTGTCCCGCAATATTTCCCGGTTCCCTGATTTCCGTAATCGCTGGGCGTGCTGGCTTCGCAGAGCTACCTAAGAGAGTATAATGGAAGGTAAACAAGCTTAAGGGATGAGGGAGAGTATTATGAGGATTATTTTCTGCCAGGATCCGCTGGATGCCAAGAGGGTGGATATGGATTATGAAACGGAGTGGCATGCAGCTCAAGCTGCCGGCTTCAAGACGGAGCTCGTTTCACTGGAGGCCTTGATGGAAGGCCAGGCAGCCCGGTCCATCCGGCAGATTACACCTGCGCTCTCTATGGAATCTGCAATTTACCGGGGCTGGATGATGAAGCCGCAGCATTATCAGCAGCTCTACGATGCACTCCAATCAAAGAATATTGAACTTATCAATGATTCTACCGCCTATGCTCACTGTCACTACTTGCCCTATTCCTATTCGATGATCGCATCGTTGACACCGCGCACCATCTGGCGCACAAGTCCAAGCAAGCCCGCCGACTGGAAGGAGCTGTTCGAACAAATTGCCGTATTCGGCGAATCTCCTTTAATCGTCAAGGACTATGTGAAGTCAAGAAAGCACGAATGGGTTGATGCCTGCTATATCCCGGATGCTTCAGACCACGGCAATGTACAGCGGGTGGTGTGGAACTTCATCGAAAGACAGGGGGCCGGACTGAGCGAAGGAATCGTTATCCGTGAATTCGTTCCTCTGGAGTACCTGCAATCACACGATAAGAGCGGCATGCCGCTTTCCAAGGAATACCGGATATTTTTTCTGGATCATCAAATCATAGCTTTTCTGAATTACTGGGATGATGTTACCTACGATGAGGATCAGCCGGATCTGACCCCTTTTATGGAAATTGCCCGCACGATTACAAGCCGCTTCTTCACCATGGACATCGCCAAAACTGCAGAGGGAAGCTGGATTATTGTAGAGCTGGGAGACGGCGGAGTTTCGGGGCTGCCCGAGCAGATGGATGTCAGAGCGTTTTATGAGGGGTTACTTCAAGACTAATAATGACCGATCCGCCGCTGCTCTAGCTTTTTGCTGGACACTTATATACAAGGCACTATCCAAACAGCCAGACTCCCGTTTAGCCTTTACCATTTTGAAACTACTTTGCCGAAGGGTTGGGATATACTAGCCACAGATGAACTAAAGGAGATTATATCTTATGAACAAATCAGGCCTAAGCGCCCTTCTCTTATTATCGATTATTGCTGCAGGCTGCGGTGCACCCAAGACTCCCAGTGATTTACTCCGGGCCCCTTCGCAGGGCAGTGCCGATGGCACCATTACAAGTATTGTGAAGTCTTTTCTTCCGGCGAATGCCCACCTGACGGTGCCCATCAATTCCGAATCCGGCAGTGCCATTCAATTGCAGGATCTCGACAAGGATGGTCAGGATGAAATTCTGGCCTTCTATAAGACGGACAAAACGGATTATGAAATCAATACCCTCGTATTGTCCAAACCCGGCGCCGACTGGAAAAAGCTGACTACGATTACGGGAGTCGGCAGTGAGCTGGATTACGTACAGTTTATAGATGTTACCGCAGACGGAGCAGCGGATATGCTGCTCGGGTTCAGCGGCGGCGAAGGCTTGAGCAAGGAACTGTCCGTCTACAGTCTGAGTGGGGGTGAGCTGACCGAAAAGCTCAAGCAGCCTTATGACCAGCTGGTTGTCGGCAATCTGACCAATGAAGGTCAGACAGATATCGCCCTGATCCAGGGAACGTTCACCACGGACACCCAGCCGCAATCCCACCTGCAGGTTATCCGGCTTCATGACGGCAAGCTGCATACCCTGTCCGACCAGACCATCGACGGGTATGTGTTTCAAGCCTTGTTTACAAAAGCGGCGCCATCCAAAAATGCCCTGTTCATTGATGCGGCGGTTGGTGCACATTCCTCCTACACTTCTCTGCTGACTTGGGAAAATGGCAAATTTATTGATATACTTGCAACAGAGGATTATCAGCGTGACGAATTGGCAGACAGCAGGGATATTGTGCTGGGGCCACTTGTTTCGAAAACAAACGGTTTGCTGGGTGAGAACAATATGGCGATCAAGGATTACCCGCTGTATAGCTCAGATATTAACGGTGATGGCATTGTCGAGATCGGATTCCTTGTCCCTCCTGCGGGTACAGAGAGCTTTGCCCCGCTGGCCACTCCCTTCATCACCAAATATTATCAGTGGGACGGGCAATCGGGACTGAAGTTTGTGGAGGAGCATTTCGACAGATGGGGCTACAATTTCCACATTCCGCAATCCTGGACCGGTAAATACAAGCTTGTGGCCCCGGAGGAATCCCCTACGGCTTGGGAGCATATCCAGTTTAGCTACACCAATGCAGCGTCTAATGAGCAGGCCCCGCTTCTGGAGCTGCGCCAGATCTCCAAAAAGGATTGGCAGACTGCCGAAGCGGCACTGCTGGCGAAGAACACAACCTATAAACTGCTGTATGAGCTGCAAAATACGGAGGATAGTACAGCGCCGTCCGTGCTTGTTGCTGTTCTTCCATCCGCAGATGCAGCCGGCAAGCTGACCGGCTCCTCCCTTCAGGAGTATGAACAGCTAAAGCTGACGCTTGACGAAGTGCAGCAGCTGGCCGGCACGCCGCAGAAGCCCCAGCAATAGCTAGAACAAGGAGGGCACCCATGAAAGTGCTGGTACTGGAAGATGAGAAGCCCATACGCGATTTTCTGCTTGTCAATCTTAAGCGTGCGGGCTTCGAGGTTGTCGAGGCCTCCACAGGCGAAGAGGCTCTGGCTGCCGCCCGGGATCAGAAGGATTTTGATATTGCTATTCTGGACCTGATGCTTCCCGGTGTCAGCGGCTTCGAGGTGTGTGAACGCCTGCGGGGCATGTTCCCCCGGCTTGGCATTATTATGCTGACTGCCAAAAGCCAGGAAGTCGATAAGGTGATGGGGCTGGAAGCCGGTGCAGACGACTATGTAGTTAAGCCCTTCAGTCCGGTTGAGCTGGTTGCCCGGGTCCGGTCGCTCTACCGGCGGATGTATCCGGGAGAAGTGTCCGCACAAGAGAACCATATTGAGCTTCCTCCATTTACACTGATGCTGGATGAACGCAAATTACTGAAAGACAAGCTCGAGCTTCCCCTGACGCCCACGGAATTCTCCATCGTCAAACTGCTTATGGAGCAGCCTAATAAGGCTATGAACCGTGACGATATTCTCACCTCCGTATGGGGGCAATATTTTATGGGAGAGCTTAAGATTGTAGATGTGAATATCAGCCGAATCCGCCAAAAAATCGGGCAGGGCTCTTCCGGACCACAATACCTCGAAACGGTCTGGGGATTCGGCTATCTATGGAGGGTCTAACATTGCTGAAGGGAATCAGGTCTAGGCTTATCGTCTACATCACCATTGTTCTGCTCCTGATCGTCCTGCTGCTGGAGGGGGTATTTATTGTAGCAGTCCATTACTACTACCTGGGCAGCGCGATGGAGACCCTGTCTTCCCGGGCCGTTACCTCCGCCACCTTTTTCAACAAGTATCTGGAGGGCTACTCGATCAATGAACGGGCCCGGTACATTCTGGAGAACCTTTCGACTGAAGAGAGCAGCAAGGTTGAAGTGCTCAGTCCGGCAGGTGATGTCATTATCAATTCATTCGGCTTCGCAAGCTCGGAGCATATTGAGACCCCTGACGTCAAAGATGCTTTGATCAGCGGCAAGGGGACCTATCAGAGTATTACCCCTCTCAACGGTGAACGGATAATGGCCGTTTCCATTCCTTTGAGGGAATCCGGGGAGAACATTGGGGTACTGCGCTACTCTGTTTCAGCAGAGCCCCTCTACGACGTTATTATCAACATTGTCCTGAATGCCGCCTGGGTCGGGCTGCTCGTCATTCTTTTTGGCTTTGTACTCAGCCTGATTATTGCTAAACGGATCGTTGGACCTATTCAGCAATTAACCTCTGTCGCCAAAGAGATGGCTACCGGAAACTTTGACGTAAGGGCGGAAAAACGGTATGACGATGAGGTCGGCACCTTGGCGGTCACACTGAATTACATGTCAGAGGAAATGGTCAAAAGCGAAAAAATCAAATATGATTTCATCTCTTCCGTCACGCATGAGCTGCGCACTCCCCTTACCTCGATCAAAGGCTGGGGTGAAACGCTGCTTGTGGGTGATTTGTCTGATAAAAAAGAGACCCTGCAGGGTCTTGAGGTAATGACCGGGGAAACGGATCGTCTGATCGGTCTGGTCGAGGATTTGCTGGATTTCTCCAAATTCCAGGCTGGGGAGATAAAAGTCTCGCTCCAGCCTTATGACCTCAGGGGTCTGCTTGAGGATCTGCTGCTGCAGTTCAGGTACCGGGGCCAGACCAAACAAATCCGGCTCTATGCCGATATTCCCGATCAGCCGCTGCCCGTGGATGGGGATTTCAACCGGTTAAAGCAGGTTTTTGTAAATCTGCTGGACAATGCTTTCAAATTCACTCCTGCCCAGGGGGAGGTCCGCCTCACGGCGGACTATAATGAAACCCTAATTATCATCACAGTCGCGGATAACGGGGAAGGCATCGAAGCTGACGACCTCACGAAGCTCGGGACCAAATTCTTCAAAGGCAGATCACGCCAGTCCGGAAGCGGACTGGGCCTTGCCATCTGCAAAGAAATTATCGAGCTGCATGGCGGCCGCCTGCGCATCGAGAGCGAATTCACCAAGGGAACCTCAGTCATCGTGGAGCTGCCGCGCTACCCGGTGGAGTGAGGTGCCCCTTTTATCAATTATGCTTGATCAGCATAACGCCACCAGGAGAGTGTGCCGATCAAGCCAATACCACCGGTCAGATACGGAAGGCTGAGACTCAGAGCCTGCAAATGGGCATTTTCCTCCCCCGAAGCGCCGCTGAGGAGCCCGGGGATGGCCCATGGAATATATTCCGTAATTCCAATGCCTCCGCCAAGCTGGGATATCACGATGGTAAGCACAATGAACCCAAACGCAGACATATACCCGCGTCCAACGCTGGCCATCCAGGCTACCGGGATGCATAGGCAGATAACCATAAGACAGAGCAATACATATTCCCTGAAGCTTTGCGCGATGATCTCAAGGCTCCAGCCATCCAACTGGACAAACCAGGCGGTAAGGCCTCCAACCGCAAACATAAGGAGTGCCAGGACCTCACACCAAACTGTGGCAACCATTAATTTAGCGGCTGCCACACTGTAACGGGAAAGCGGCAATGCCAGTAAATCCTTAACCGTACGGTCGGAGTATTCCCGGCCGAATATCCAACTGTATATAAAACCGAATCCGATCAATCCTCCGATCGAAACCACATAACCAAGCTCATCCATGAACCCCGGCACATCCAATATACTCTCTATGTTGTTCTGAGAACCCAGCAATCCGGAAAAAACAAGCCCCAGCATAACCGGCAGCAGGATGCTGGTGCCGAGTGATATCCAAAGCAGCCTGGACCGGCGAAGCTTTAAGATTTCTCCCCCTATGGCTGATAACCATTGATTCATTCTGTTGCTCCCCCTCCGGTTTCAATTTTTCTAAGAAAATAAGCTTCCAGATCCTCTTCTTCTACACTCAACTGAATGGGCGGCATATTTGCATGGACCAGCAGCCTCGATATCTGCTCCGGACTAGCTATCGCATGATCGTCAGAGAGCCGTAGTCCTTCCTCGGAGAATTTCACCTTATAGCCGTGCTGAACCAGTTTTATCCGGGCAGCTTCAGGATTACGGGTCTGCACAAGCAGATGTTTCTGAAGAACATGCTGCAGCTCCCTGACCTCCGTTTCCTGAAGCAGCTTGCCATGATGAACAATACCGATCCGTGTCGCCAGTCTGGCGACCTCGCCCAGGATATGGCTGGAGATAAATATTGTCACCCCGTGAGTCAGGGCAAGCTCGTTAAGCAGCTGCCGTACCTCAACAATTCCAGCGGGATCCAGTCCGTTCGTCGGCTCATCCAGAATCAGCACTTTTGGATTATGCAGCATTGCTTTGGCGAGACCCAGCCGCTGCCCGTTGCCGAGTGACAATTTACCGGCCTTGCGGTCCCGGTAGGCGGTTAGCTGCAGCTTGTCCATTACAGAATCTATGGCATCGTGTTCCGGTATGCCCCGCAGACGGCGGATGATCTCCAGATTCTCCCGGACCGTTAGCTCAGGATAAGAATACGGGGTCTCCACCATGTATCCGACGTTCGCCCACAGCTTGTGACTGCCGGCATCCACACGTTGTCCGAACAAATAGGAAGCTCCGGAATCCGGCCGGATCATCCCCAGCAGCATGCGTATCGTCGTCGTTTTGCCCGCACCATTCAGTCCCAGAAATCCGTAGATTTCCCCTTGCTCAACATGCAGTGATATTCCGTCTACAGCATGATGGCTTCCGTAATGTTTCGTTAAGCCTTCAGTCTGAATAATAGCATTCACATTATCGCCTCCTTTTATAAACTAACTAGTTAGTTATATTTGATGAAAATAAAAGCCATCTTCTACAGTAAAGATGGCTCCATGACACCATAAATGACAAACTTCGCAATCTGATCCATGGTGTGCTCCTTCATCTCCGGGGAGTCCAGCTTGCCCATCACTTCCTTATACCGTGAAAAGGACTGAAGCGTCGCTGTCGTCACATTCAGAATCAGAATCGGAAACATCGCCGGATCGAAATCCTGCCGGAGGATTCCATTCTGCTTCGCGGCTATGGCCAGCTCATGCAGCTGAGTCATATCATCCGGGCGGTAGGTGATTTGATTCCAGGTCTTCCAATCCTCAGCGGCCTCCCAGAACAGGATTTTCAAATATCGCGGGTACTCCAGGAGAAACTCATACATTTGCCGTGTAATCTTCTCCAGAAAACTTTTGAATACAACAGGGTCACTCATGAGACTTGGGTTCTTCAACAGCTCGGCGATTGCCGCCCCGGTTACCTGTTCACTAATCTGGTCGGCACGTTTGACTACTTCGGTGTAAAGTCCCAGCTTATCGCCGAAATACTGATAGATCAGGCTTTTGTTATACCCCGAAGCCTTCGCAATCCCGTCGATTCGCGCTGCTGAATAACCAAGCTCGGCAAACGTCTCTTCCGCTGCGTCAAGAATCATCCCCTTGGTTCGGGCTGCATCGTAAGTCCGTGAACTTCGCTTGCCATTGTCCTTGCTCCCGCTCTCTGCTGGCGTCATGGTTTTCACCTCTTTTTATAACTAACTAGTTAGATTATATTTAAATGTACTACCGAAGTCAAGAATACCTATATTCTATTGATCTGTTATTGTGAGCGGAGCAACGTTATTTGTCTGGCCAGATAGGACGGTGTATAGGGCATGTCCTTTCGAAGCCAGGCGACAATCGTACCAATCAAGGCTGCGGAACCGTACCAAATAGCAATCTCTCTTTGTATGTTTGCTGATGAGTCCCCCGGGTCGCCTTGCTTTCGCTCCAGTCTTTCAGCAATCATTTCCGACAGCAGCTTGAACAATCGGTCTGTGAAGATCGTAATTTGTCTCGATGTAAGAATAACTTTGTAAAATCTTGCATTCTCCTCAATATGCTTGAGAAGGTTCTCCAGCAGCGGCCAATCCTCCTTGTCTGCCAACTCCGAATGATTGTTTATTACCTGATGAATGTCCTCGACCATATCATCTGCCATCTTTTCCAGCATATCCGGGAGATCCCGGTAATGCAGATAAAACGTAACGCGATTGATTTTTGCCCGCTCTGCAATGCGGTTTACCGAAATTTTCTCGATGTCCATTTCTTCTAACAGTTCAATCACGGCATTTCTAAGCAATTGACGCGTGCGGAGTATGCGTGGATCTGTTCGAGACGTTGTTTTATTCATTTTTCTCGCTCCATTCTTCTGCTTTCACATCGTAAACTACATCTTCTATATAATTGTAGCTTTTTAAACAGTAAAACAACAAATTCGAATTAACTGTAAACTAATAAACACTTTTTCAGAAAGCGTTGCTTGCTTACATGTAAATTTCATTTATAATCTGATTTATACATTGTAAACTATACAACACCTTGTATATTAAGTCCAAGATCTACGATTTGAAAGGATGGAGTGGAGTGAGTAAAGAGATAGAAGCAACAAGCAGTTCCATAAAAAAGGGACCCATCTTATTCATTATGATTTTGGGAGCCTTTCTTGCGACGTTGAATCAGACCGTAATGAGCGTTGCCGTGCCGGGATTAATGATTGATTTTAACATCTCAGCGGCAACAGCCCAGTGGCTGACAACAGGTTATATGCTCGTTAACGGAGTGCTGATTCCGATTACGGCTTATTTAATGCAACGATTTACTACGCGTGAGCTTTTCCAGACTTCCATGTTTATTTTCCTGGCAGGAACGATCGTATCGGCCCTTGCCACAAGCTTCCCTGTTCTGCTGACCGGGCGCATGATTCAGGCAGCCGGCGCCGGGATTATTATGCCGCTGCTTACCAATGTCATATTAGCCCTCTTCCCTCGTGAAAAGCGGGGAGCAGCCATGGGTATGGTCGGGCTAGCGATTATTTTCGCACCTGCGATAGGGCCAACTCTGGCCGGATATATTTTGGAACATTACACATGGGAAATGATGTTTTACGGGATGATCCCACTTACTGTCATTGTGATCATCTGCGGATTTATTTATTTGAGGAATGTATCGACACGTTCTTATCCCAAAATTGATATGGTCAGCGTCATCCTTTCCACCATCGGTTTCGGAACTTTGCTGTATGGCTTCAGCCGGGCTGCAAGCGCAGGCTGGTCGAGCGCGGAGGTGCTTTTGTCTCTCGGTGCAGGCATCCTTTCTCTCGCCTTGTTTACTTGGCGGCAGCTGGCTTCCCAAAACCCGCTTCTTGATCTCCGGGCCTTCAAATACAATATGTTCTCTTTAACCACTGTCATAAGTATCGCCGTTACGATCGTGATGTACGCGGATATGATGCTGCTGCCTCTGTATCTTCAGAATGCACGCGGATATACGGCCATGGAATCCGGTCTGCTGCTGCTTCCCGGCGCGCTTATAATGGGACTGCTCATGCCGGTCACCGGCAAGCTGTTTGACCGGTTCGGCGCAAAATGGCTGGCCATCATCGGGCTACTGATCACGATTGCGACGACGCTAAGCTTTGTGAACTTGACAGATTCGACCAGCTACAGTTATCTGGTACTTAT
This sequence comes from Paenibacillus sp. FSL H3-0321, assembly GCF_038002865.1. Taxonomy (NCBI): domain Bacteria; kingdom Bacillati; phylum Bacillota; class Bacilli; order Caryophanales; family Paenibacillaceae; genus Paenibacillus; species Paenibacillus sp. FSL H3-0321. Next base: position 3,009,074 of record NZ_JBBODH010000001.1, read on the forward strand.
GTCAACAGGCCGGCGGATCGGGATGGCTCTGCTCCTCATGCCTATACAAACCTTAGGGTTGAATCAATTGCCAGCCAAGCTTAATGCTCATGGTACAGCCATCTCCAATACCGTTAGACAAGTGGCCGGTGCCGTAGGCACTTCTCTGCTCGTAACGGTGATGACAAGCCGTACCACAACACATATGCAGGAGATGATGGCTGCAGGTGGCGCCCAGGGCGCAACACAGGAGCACATGATAATGGAAGCTTCGATTCAGGGCATCAATGACGCCTATCTCGTTATTGTAGGAATCGGCATTATCGGATTGCTGCTCTCCTTCTTCATCAAACAAGTGGGACAAACCTCCGGGAAAGAGTCCGGACAGAAACTGAAAACAATCACTGCGGAAGAAGTCTAGATTACAGAATAACCAGTACACACCACAACGAAGTTCCAGATAACGAGAAAAACGTTTGGATACGAATACTCAGACGATTGAGGATGTCAAAATGATGTACGCTCTTGGTCAGAACGACCAGGGAGACTGGGTGATTTATACAATCGACTGAGCGTACAAACAAAAACCGATACCTAAAAAGGTACCGGTTTTAAGCCATTCTAGTTCTCTATCCCTTTTACTTCTTGCTGACAAGTGAACGGTACATTAGAAACAGGAAATATGGAGCTCCAATGATCATAATAATCAGGCCTGATGGTATTTCTATCGGGGCCATTATGGTTCTTCCGATCGTATCAGCAATGACCAGCATTAATCCCCCCAGCAGTCCCGACAAAATAATGGAGCGTCTTGTGTGATGCCCGATCATCATCCGTACTGCATGCGGCGCCATAAGCCCGAGAAATCCGATTGTCCCTACGCTGGCAACGGCTCCCGCTGCAAGCAAAACGCCGATAATCATAGCCCATAGCCGAGTTCCCCGAACCGGCAAGCCAAAACCTGTTGAACTCTCGTCGCCAAACGCCAGCAAATCAAATTTCCGGCCCAGATAATATGCAATCGGCACAAGGACAATCAGAAAGATAAACAGGCTGTAAAACTGATTCCAGCCCCGGCCATAGGTCGAACCCGTCAGCCAAATAAAGGAACTGCTGCTCCACAGGCTTGCCTTAACGATCATAACCTGTATGCCCGCAGAGCCGACGGCCGATACAGCAATTCCGAGCAGGATGAGCACGGACGGATTCAAGGCTTTGCGCCAGGCCAGAAAGAATACAAAGGCTGCTGCGACAACCCCACCCGCAATTGCGGCAAAAGGTAAAACCACTACCGTCAATGCAGGCCATGCGAACAGTACGATCATCGCACCAAGTCCGGCGCCTGAGGTCACGCCGATAATCGAAGCGTCGGCCAGCGGATTGCGGACAGCGCTTTGAATTAAGACACCGCTGATGGCCAGCGCGATACCGCCGCAAGCTGCAACGAGAGTACGCGGAAGCCGCAGATTCAGCAGTACAGAAAACGATTGATCTCCCCCGGGGATAAGACTGCCCAGCAAATCAGCCAGCGGAATTCTCGTTCCCCCAAGCGATAAGCTCACAAGGATGACAACGAGGAGCAGTGCGGTCATGAATATCGCCGTAGGAACAAAACGCATACGCAGCGCGGCTCCCCCAACACTCATGGATGACTGTCCGGAGCCCGAACCGGAAATATTCTTCATCTTGGTAAGCACCAGCCAAATGAGCCATGGCGCTCCAATAATCGCCATAACCGCACCGACCGGTATCTCACCTACATTGCTCCGCACCACACGCGCAAGCGTATCCGCTGCCGTAATAAGCAATGCTCCCCACAAGGCACTCGCGGGAATAAGCAGGCGATGCTTGCGGATACCGCTAAGCCGGACCAGATGCGGAGCGACCAGACCGACGAAACCTATCGGTCCGACCACACTGACCACGATCGCAGCCATGAGCACCGATATGCCCAGGCCCACTGCCCGGGTTAACCCCACACGCTGTCCCAGCGAGCGGGCGGTTGACTCATCAAGCTCAAGCGCATCGAATTGCCGGCCGGCGAATACTGCCGCCCCAATCAGCGCAAGGACGAAAGGCCAAGCGTACCGGACACCATCCCAGTCCAGTTGAATCAGGGAACCTGCGCCCCATAAGAATAAATTTTGTGTTTCCGTCTGTTTGAAGATATGTAAGGCAGATGTGAACGCACCCAATACCATAGATACGATCATACCCGATAAGGCCAGCCGGACAGGCGTAGCCGCCTTGCCTCCGCCCAGGAAATAGGCGGCCATTGCCGCCAGAAGTCCCCCTCCCGCAGCCAGCAAAAACGGGAACTGCTGCTGCATAGCCGGGAAAGCAACCACACCTAGGACAACCATAAAGTAAGCCCCGGCATTAATCCCCAGCGTATCCGAGGATGCGAGCGGGTTCTTCGTTATGGTTTGCAGTAATGCGCCAGCCGCAGCTAAAGCAGCCCCGGCCAGAATCCCGATAACCGTACGCGGCATCCGGATATCCCAGAGCAGATTATGCTCCATCACATCCTGGCGGTTCAGCAATCCATCCAATAGGGTGGCTGCCGGAATTTTGGCCTCTCCGAAGCCGAGGCTCAGGAGGAATAGAACGAAGAGGACGGCAAGGCCGCCCCCAAATATTCCAATTAGCCGCCAGGTCATTCCGATTGAGGATGCCTTGCTACTATTCTCGTTCATCAAAGTACTCATTTCGTTAAACTATTTACAACTTCATCCACGATAACCTTGGAGGAGACCGGACCGCCGAACACCCAAGTTGCGCTGCCTAATCCAAAGGTGCGTTTTTCCTTCACGAAGGTAAGGCCTTTCCAGACGGAATTATCCTTCAGTTCGTTCGAGAAAATATCATCATCCTTCTGGACGATATAGATCAGATTGGTATCCTGAACCGCAGGCAATGCTTCAACTGTCGATGTGCTGAATCCGTAAGCCTCAAAAGCTTCGGGTTTCCAGTCGTTCTTCAAGCCGATCCGGTCCAGCGTCTGTACCGCAAGAGAATTATCCGTAAAGAGACGCATCGTCGCTGCATTCTGATAGCTGTAGGCTTGCGTCAGTACATAGTTCAAGCCTTCCTTGCCTGCAGCGGCCAGCTTCGTCTTGGCATCCGCATAATGCGCATCCAAATCTGCCAGGACCTTATCACCTTCCGCGGTCTTGCCGACAGCGGCTGCAATCGTTTTGAAGATATCTTCCATCATCGTGTATTGATCGCCTTGGCCTTCAGGCGGATACAGGCCGAAAATCAGCGTTGGCGCAATGCCCTTCAATTGCTCATAGATGGCTTCATGGCTGTCTGTATTCGCAATAATCAAATCCGGCTTCAGTGCCGCAATTGTCTCCAGATTCGGCTCACCGCGTGTACCGACATCAGTCACGCCTGCATCCAGGGGCGCTTCGCCAGTTACCCACACCTTATAGTTTTCGTTATCGGCATTCCCTACCGGCTGCATGCCGAGGGCAATAATATCTTCAGTAAATGTCCACTCCAGCACTACGACCTTTTGCGCAGGCTTGTCCAGCTTAACCTCACCTTTAGCATCCTTCAGTACAATCGGGCCACTCGCCGCTTCACTGCCAGCATTCGTTGCAGTTGCAGTTGCATTGCCAGTTGCGCTTTCGTTAGCTGCCGGACTTTTCGTATTGTTGGATCCACAACCTGCCACAACCAGTATGACAGCAATAACCAGAACTAAACTCAACAACCTTTTGTGCATTTTGTAAATCCCCCTGATATTCAGATATAAGTTCTCTATGATAATCGTTATCGTTATATTGATAATGATTATCATTTCTATTCATATTAGCTATCTTATATGCGATTTCCCGGAATGTCAAAGTTAAAATTTAAATTTATGGAGAAAGTGAAACTTGAGGTCGGGTAGCTGTCTCTTGCGCCTAATCTGCTCAAGCAAGCAGCCGTTGATCAAAAACACAGAGAGCATAGCCCGGGACACAAATAATTCCGGCAAACAACATGCAGTTTGCCGGAATTATTGAGTAGATGACAAGCAGTATTGACGTTTGGAGCCTTTTTACTGCTTATGTCCTCCCTGATAAGAAACCTGGTATATCAAGGATTCTTGATTATTTAGCCTTATCACTAATTTCAGAAACACCCTGCCTGTTTATCCCAACAATGGACCAGTTGTCATCAACTTCCGGCGATAACGTCTTACGATCCCGGATGTAGCTTACAAGCATGTCCCGGATGCTGCATGCCGATTCCCAATGTTTTGTCGCGCTAACCAATTTGGACGCCTTCAATAAGCTGCTGTAGCGATAATTGTTGACAGCAAGCTGCAGCTGTCCGGTATCGGCAAGCGGTTTGCCTTTGTAGATCACATTTATGATCCGGCTACCGGAGGGTTGCGACAGGTCGATCTGATAATCGATACCAGCGAACATATCATAGAGATAACTCGGCACCTCGGGGTTGATACTAATCGCAGAGTCACCTGGCTGCCACTGTTTGAAATGCGTTGCTGAGGCTTCCATATAAGCCTTAAGCTCCTTACCGGTTACAGTGACAATGTACAGCAAATTATCGAATGGATAAATGCGGTACACATCAGCGTACGTCAATGGGCCCTGCTTCAAATCCGCCTTGTCCGAAAAAAGGCTCGTGGCGGCAACATCCGCACCGCTGGCCTGAAGCATCGCCTTCTGAATCAATGTAATGACTGCTGTATCCTGCAATCTTCCCGCTGGCACGCCACTGATTTCATCCTGTGGCTGGAAGTCGGCTGTCGCATAGCCCAGAACGCCACCGTCCATTTCTGTTGAGGATACTCCACCTCCCTGCTCGATGAAGCGAAGTGTTTCTTCATGCGCTTCTGAGACCAGACTCCGGAAATCCGGGTCCGGCTCCCAGCCGGCCATATCAACAATCGAGACTTCCCGGTTCACAACCCGGGGTCCTTCACCGCCAAGCTCGACCGTAAGGTCGAAGCGTACCACTTCCCGCCCCCGGTCGCGCGGTCCTCCAATGACGGTATCACCAATACGTTCTTTAACCGTAATGTGCATATGACCGACCAGCAGCACATCAGCCTCAGGAACCAGCCTGGCAATGTGTTCAGCGGCATCCGAACCGCCTTCTTCATCGAATTCCGCCACCATTCCGGCATGCGCGCTGATCATAATAATGTCAGCCTTACCTTCAGCCCTCAGCGAGGCTGCAATCGTCTGTGCCGTTTCAGCCATGGGGCCAAAGCGCAGAGCCTCCACCTTCCCGCCGTCCCAGCGCGGGACATTAGGGTTAGTCAGACCGATAACAGCAATCTTAATACCTTGTACCTCAACAAGCGTATAAGGCTCTGCAAACAGTTCCCCATTGTGATAACAGGCATTCGCAGCAAGCACTGGAAATTCCAGCTCCCGCCTGAATTTCTCAATCAGGGCAAGACCAAAGTTAAATTCATGATTGCCCAAGGTCATGGCCGAATACCCCATTGCATTCAGCGCCACAGAGACCGGATGTACACTATCCAGCCGCTTATTGAAGACATCATCAGTCAGCATATTCCCTTGGAACACATCACCATTATCAATCAGAATGACCTCGGCTCCACTCTGTCTGATCTCCCGGACATAGGAGGCGACTCTGGCCATCCCGTCATTCGTTGTATCCACACCGTCTTCGTAACGATAGCCCCACAGATTTCCGTGAAGATCCGAGGTGGCAATAATTACGATATTCAATATATTACTGGTGTCCGCCCGTTCAATCATAATTCCATCCTTCTCTCGTCTCTTTACTTCAGAATTGCACCTGCGGTAAAACTCTTCTCCATCTGGTCACTGAACAGCACGTAAGCCAGTAGAATGGGAAGGGTCGATATGACCATGGCTGCTGCGAGCGGTCCCCAGCTAATGCTGTATTGACCGCTGAAATTCATCAGGCCCAGCGGCAAAGTCCGCAGCTCTTGCTTTTGAATAAAGGTCGCAGCCATAAGGAGCTCATTCCATACGGCTAAAAACACGAAGATCGCTACCGAAGCGAGTGGCGGCTTCAGCAGGGGCAGCACAACTTTGAAGAAGGATTTAACGACTCCACAGCCGTCCATAAATGCAGCTTCCTCCAGTTCCTTCGGCATAGTCCGCAGGAAAGCCGACAGCATGTATACGCCAATAGGCAAATTCACAGCAATATACGGCAAAATAATAGATAATCTCGAACTGAGAATGCCAAGATTCTTGAGTATCATAAAGAGCGGGATTAGCGTAGCGTGAATCGGAACCATGACGCCCATCAAAAGAATGAACAAGATCACACCGTTATATTTGAATTTCATGCGTGTCAAAGCATACGCCATCATAGAAGCAAACAGAAGCACAAAAAAGAGTGTAACCAGCGTGACGGTCACACTGTTGAAAAAGTATTGGCTGACTTTAGCGCTTACCCAAGCCTCTGTGAAATTGTCTAAACGCCATTTGGTGGGCAACGCCCAGACCGCTCCGCCAATAATCTCCGAGTTATCCTTAAACGCACTTACCACAAGCCAGTAGAGCGGGAACAACTGGAGGACGGCGATGATGATCATCAGTATGTAAATAGCTGTATTTCTCGTTTTATTGAGCATGACCTGTCCTCCTTAATATTCAATTTTCTCCTGGGTCAACAACTTATTAATCACCCAGGCAATAATGAGACATTCCAGCACCATAAATACAGCAAGCGCGCTGCCGTAACCGAAATTCTGCTTCAGGAACGCTTCCTGGAACATTTTCAGCGCAATCACAGTTGTTGAATCAAGCGGTCCTCCGTTAGTCATCACATACACACTTTCGAATGTTTTCAGTGCATATATAACGTTCAGGACGATACAGATCCGCAGCACATCGGATAATAAAGGAAAAGTGATATAACGTACCGCTTTCCAGCCTGTCGCTCCGTCCAGCTTCGCTGCTTCATAATACTGTTCCGGGATACCTTGCATTCCGGCGAACAGGATCAGCATATTGTAACCAACGTAATGCCAAGTGGTTACGATTAATACGGACAGTAGTGCCGTCTTAGTGTCCCCAAGCCACGCTTGTGTCCAACTGCCCAGTCCCATGGCATCCATTAACGTGTTCAGCATGCCGATATTCGGATCATAGATTTTGACCCATAGCAGGCTCACCATTGTTGTTGACATCACTACAGGGAAAAAGTAAATATTGCGGAACCATTTACGCCCCTTTATTTTTCGGGAGACCAGCATCGCCAAGGCAAACGAAATCGGCAACTGGATAAACACACCTACAAGCAAAAAGGCGAAGCTGTTCCATACCGCCTGCCAAAAGCTTTTATCAACCGTAAACATCTCAATGTAGTTGTCTAGTCCAATGAAGGTCATGGGATTGATGCCGTCCCAATCTTGGAGACTGTAATAGGCTGTAATCAAAATAGGCACAAAATAGAAGATCAGAAACACGATTAATCCGGGCAATAAAAACAAAGCTAATATTTTTTTATTTGAGAGCGCTTTTTCCATCACTTACCCACCTGTCAAGTTGCAGAAAAGCGATGCGGTCCAACTGACTGCATCGCTTTTCCCAGAATATATTTTTGAAACGCTACAGCTTACTCTGCCTTGCGAAGCAAGGTTTCCAGTTCAGTTGTGAACTGCGCAGCTGTCAACACGCCACCATATAGCTGCTGTGTCAGATCACGGTATTCCTGACCTGCATCTGCTGAAAGCAGACCGAACCACATCGCCTGTGTTTTAGTGGTTTTACCGATATCTGTAGCGTAAGCTGAAAGCTGCTCATTCTGTGATTCAGACTTAACGTCGCTTTTGGCATATCCGGGCAGACCTTTTCTAACAAATTCGTCATTGAGCTTCAAAGACATGCGAATGGCAAATTCTTTGGCTGCATCCACATTTTTGGAGCTGTTGTTGACAAACAATGAGTAAGGCGCCTCGGCATTCTGGAAACCGATTGTTGAACTGTGGATCTCTTCCGCACCCGTTTTCGGAAATGCAATATACCCCAAATTGTCGCCCATTGCAGTCGACAGAGAAGTGAAGTTAAAGCTGCCGTCGATCCACATCAAGGCTTTATCATTCTTAAACAGTTCTTGTGCATCCAGGTAGGCGGAGCCGAGGAAACCCTTTTGGAAGGCATTTGAGTTCACCAATGTTACCACCTGATTCGCTGCATCAACAAATGGTGCGTCTGTGAATTTAGCTTGTCCTTTAATCGCCTCATCGAAGGCATTAACGTCCTCACGCGCTACAAGCATGTTGTAGAGCAGATCTGCCTGCCATCTTTCTTTTCCGCCGAGTGCGATTGGGATCACACCTTCATCGTTTGCGGTTTTAATCAACGCCTGAAGTTCATCCCACGTTGTTGGAGCAGAAGCGCCAAGCTCACCCATCAGCTTTTTGTTATAGTAAAGAACCAGTGTTGTACTGATGTTGGATGGAACGGAATAGATGTTGCCATCGTCCTCTGTTACCAACTGATTGTCCAGAAATTGCGAGCCTAGTCCCGTGGAATCCAGCGTGTCGTTCAATGGAGCAACTGTCTTCGACTGCAGAACAGGGGTCCGGTATGACTTTCCGGCATGCTGTTGGAAAACATCCGGAAGTTCATTTGCGGCAAGCGCAACACTTAGTTTAGTTTTGTATGTCTCATCTTGTATGTATTCATAATTCAGTTCAGCGCCAATTTCCGCTGCGGTAGCTTCGGCAGTTGCTTGGTACATCGGATCTGCATCGAATATCCATAACGTGATAGATTTCTTACTATCCGCTGCTGTCGCTTCCTTGCTCTGAGTCCCTCCATTGTTTACTTCCGCACCTCCACAAGAAGTAAGCACTACACTAACAAGCGCGACGGATGCTGCAATAACCCCAAACTTTTTACCAAACATCTGATTTGGACCACCTTTCAAAATTTACGGATACGAGCTACAGGTACAATCTTAACAAGTGTGAAGCTAGGTTCGAATGGATATATATTGGTTTTGACAGTAAAATTTTTAGGTATGTTATATTACTTAACACTGAGTTTACAAACCACACCCGTGTTAACATCCCCTGAACATCAGGTTTACTTTGCACGAACAAAAAAGCCCGGCTGGAAAACCGGACTTCAACTAGAAACTGCTCACTCTCTCTCTACATTGGACCCCTCGTATACCTTATTTGGGGTAATTCCGTACTTCTTCTTGAAGCATTTGCTAAAGTAGAACGGATCTCTATAGCCGACCTGATGTGCTATCGTCGCTACCTTTGGAGCCAGGGATTCATCCGCAGCAGCCCCTTTGCGCAACAGCTCCATAGCTTTGCCAAGGCGGACATTGGTCACATATTCTACAAAAGACTCACTTGTCTCCTTCTTAAACATGTGACTTAAATAGCTCGGATTCACGAAGAGGACACTCGCTGTACTCTGAAGCGACAAGCTGTCATCGGCATAATGCGCAGTCACATGATCAACCGCTTTGCGAACCAGCCGTTTACCGCTGCCCTGACGCCTTCCTTCCTCAGTTGACTGTCCCGCTTCCGGTTCTTGTACATAACCCGCTTCTTTTTTCAAACGATTAATATAACGCTCTGCTTCCCATTTCTCAGTCAATTGCGTACGGATAGTTATAAGTGCTTGTTCAACCGCTTCCTCATCAATGGGCTTCAACAAATAATGATCCGCTCCGAGCGAAATAGCCTTCTGTGCATAAGTAAAGTTGTCGTAGCTTGTGATGAAAATCAGCTTTGCAGCTGAGTCTAGGGCGCGGACGGCCTTTACAAAGTCGAGCCCATTCATATTCGGCATTTCAATATCTGTAATAATGAGATCAATCGCTTGTTCCTCCATAATCTTCAAGGCTGCCGAACCCTCTTCAGCCTCTGCGACCACCTCGAAACCGGCAGAAGTCCAATCAATCAAATGGATCAAAAGCTGCCTGAAATAATATTCGTCATCTACAATCAGGACGCGGGCTACCGGCGCTGTATTCATAGTCTAGCTGTCCCCTCCTCCTGTCCGCTCGTTTTCAAGATCAGCGGCAAGCGTACCTGCACTTCTACTCCATTGCCTGGTTCAGATGTCAGGACAATGCCATAAGATTCACCGAACCTCAGTTGAATCCGGTCCTGAATATTTTTAAGTCCGAAGCTGTATACCTCTTCTTCGCCATTGTCCGACCAAATAAGCCGTTTTTCCTCTTCACTCATGCCTTTGCCGTTGTCACGTACAATAAAGCAGAGATTGCTCTGCTCGCCCGTCCTTTCCGTATAGCCTATGATTTCGCACAATCCTCCGTCAGGCATCCCTCTGATTCCATGGTGGATCGCATTCTCGACAAGAGGCTGCAGCAGCATCGTAGGCACTTGGCAGGCCTCTATTCCCGGTTCAAACGAAATCCGGTAATCTAGCTTTTTAAAGCGGATTTGCTGAATGTACAGATAGCTTTCCAGATGTTTTTTTTCCTGTGCAGCAGCAATTAGCTCCTGTCCATTGCTAAGTGAAATCCGGTAGAATTCGCCGAGCGCCTTAAGGATGCTGCTTATTTCTTTAGCATTCGTCATCACAGCCATCGCACGTATCGTGTCCAGCGTATTATACAAAAAATGCGGTTTGATCTGCGAATACAGCAGCCTTAGCTCCAGCAGCCGCTTCGTCTTCTCTTCACCTTCAATTCTTAGCATCAACCCCTGAATATGCTCCACCATTTCATTAAATGTCGCTCCCAGCCTGCCAATTTCATCTTGCGTTTCGGCGGATGCACGTACATCAAAGTTCCCGGCACCTACTTCAACAATCACCTCACTGAGCTGGCTGAGGGGCCGAGTTAGAAGCCGCGAGAACACAAAGGACAAAAACGCTGCCGAGAGCATGCTGATCAGTCCGAAGCCGACCATTAATAATGCGATTTTCCAATACCCATAGGTCAACTCCGAAGTGGTAACAAGATGGACAACCTTCAAGCCATAGGGATCAAGGCTTTGTAAGGATACTAAATAACGCATTCCATCGACTTGATCGGTCCTGCTCCCTTCAGACGCTGACTTCGCCCATTTGGCAAGAGAGTCATCTTGAATCGCCTGACTGACCAGTGATGCTTCATTCGAGGATACTATAATTCCGTCCTGGTTAATGACCAAAGTAGGATTCTGATTAGAATGTTCATTATGGTACATCCGGGCGAGTGTCCGCTCGTCAATATTCACATAAATATAACCAAGCGGAGTCCCCTTCTCCATGCTCATAATAACTCTGCACACACTAATCATATTCTTCTTCTTCATACCTGACAGAAATGATGGCTGCAGTGTATCTCCCCAGACCGCTCCACCTTTTGCAGCATCAATCGCTTCTTTGGGATAAATACCGAGACTCTGCAAAGTAACACCGGTCAAATTGGAGGTATAATAGAGTTCGCCGCTTAAGGATTCGATAATAACGGAATCAATATTCGGCTCGGTCTCCAGCATCGCAGCCAGCGTATTATGTATTGACTTCAGAGCAGAAACGTCATCGCTTGCTACGGTATCTCTACTGAGCACCTTCTGTGTATCCTGATTTATCAAAGCGAATTTCGAGAAGTTCTGAACAGATTGAAACACGGTCTCCATAGATTGTTTTATCAGTTTCACTTCTTGCTGCGAGCTTGCTGAAGTCCTTTCCAAGGTCTGATTAAAGACAATTCTATGAATGCTTATTATAAAGATTACCAGAGCCAGTGATACGATAAGAATGTTGCTGATTAGAATCTTTTGCCGCAGTGGCATATTTCGTCTGACCTCCGTTGTATATTAAATATTTCAGCGAAATTGATAATCATATTTTTTATATAACTATAACATTTTAAAGCAAGTCTGTTGATTATATAGATTAATCTCAGAGTACAGGATGTTCAATCTATATAGAATGACCCCGGCACATAAAAAGTGGCAGTCCTAGACAAGAAAAATGTCCTAGACTGCCACTGTATGATTGAGCTAACAAGCTTATTTAATCGCATTTGGTAACTTGCCCGTTTTCGCAGATGCGGAAAAACATCTCATCTCTGCGACTGCCATACGATCTTAATTGAATTGCCAGCAACTTAAGCTTAGGTTACCGTACTGGTAGCTTCGGTGAAGAAGTTTCGCATTACGGTTAGCGTCACCCGTTCCCATCGCGAGAAGAAGCGGAATGAAGTGTTCACTGGTTGGTACGGCCTCTTGGGCGTGAGGAGCGAGCTCGCGGTATTGGAACAGGGCTTCCGCATCCCATAGCTCCAGTTTACTTTGAATCCAGTTGTCGAATTGTTCCGCCCACTCGTCAACCTCCTCGGACCGCCAATTCAATGCACTTAAATTATGAACGGTTCCACCGCTTCCGATGATAAGCACATCCTGCTCGCGAAGCTCCGCCAATGCCTTCCCAATTTGATACTGCTGCTCATTAGACAGATAACGATTTACAGATAGCGCTATGACAGGGATATCCGCATCCGGATATAGCAGTTTTAGAACGGCCCATGCCCCGTGATCCAGACCTCTTGTTTCATTTCGGGTATTCTCAACCCCATGCTTGGTAAACAGGTTTTGAATCTGCTCTACTGACGAGCGGTCACTTTGGGCCGGATAAGTCATCTGGTACAGCTCATCCTGGAACCCGCCAAAATCATAAATGGTCTCATACGTTGCAGCAGCGCCAACCGTCTGTACCGCCTCCTCCCAATGAGCGGAGAAGAGAACAATCGCTTTCGGCTTTGGCGTGTGGTCTTTAAATTGTTTAAGCAGCTTTGTATATTCGTTATCCTCTAGTACGATTGATGGTGCGCCATGTGCAAAAAAATAGGATGGCATCATGTGTCTTCACTCCTTATTTATATTTGATTCGGCATCCTTCTTAAGCCACTTCAAAAAATCCAGCTGGTTCTCTTCAGATACGCCATGATCGGTCGGATATAACTTGAAAGTTATGCGCTCCGTTTGGTCTTTTAAATAGGCAGATGTCTCGCGCCCAATACGAACCGGGAACACGGAATCATATTCTCCATGCGAGACAAATATGGAAACATCCTTAACACTTCGAAGTGAATACTCCGTTTTCACAAATTCAGGAATATATCCGTTGAGTGCTACGATTCCCTTTAACTGTTCTCCCATCGTGAGCGCAAGCGTCATAGACAGGATTGCACCTTGGCTAAAACCGAGCAAATAACGTTTGTCAGGATCGATCGGATACTTCTCCGTCGCATAATGAATGAAAGCTTCGAGATCTTTAACCGCTTGGTCAAACATTTCCCGAATCGGGTTTCCCAGACTCTTCAATTCGTAATACTGGTATCCCGCACCAAGCGGCAAATTACCGCGAATCCCAATGATGATGAAATCTTGAGCTAATGGAGCGACCAAACCGAACATATTTTGTTCATTCGATCCTTTGCCGTGCAATGTAAAAATCGTCGGATATGTCTTCCCCTGCTCCAGATTAACCGGTAAGTGAACGTCATATTGATAAATAGGATTCATCTTAGTCTCCTCCTTGCTGTAAGTTATCTACTGCGCTTGCTCATAATAAAATGGTCAACAGATAGCGGTGTTCGTTCAGCAACAACCAGATACAACGAGATCAATATGAATCCAAGGTCCAGCTCAAACCCAGCCATCTGACCATTACCTAGTAATCCCACTGATAATTTGGCCGTCATAATGGCCCCGATGAGCACAATCACAAATAATCCTGATACATAACGAGTAAACAATCCCAGGATAAGCATAATACCGCCGACAAGCTCAATCACTGCAACAACATAAGCTACAAATCCCGGAACCCCCAGTGAGCTAAACCACGCTTCTACATTGCCAAGACCCATTTGAAACTTATCTACAGCATGAAATACAAAGATGATGCCCAGCACCACACGCATAATAATGGAAACAACAGTTGTTCTATTCATTCGTCTCTCTCCCCTAAAATATTAGTAATAAAAATATAAAATCTATATGTGTAATTAAAAACGAATTGCGTTGACTTGTCAATATAAAAATTGATAATATGAAATTAAGTTTTGTATTACAAATATTTTTTTGGGGGGTGTGCTCAGATGGATATTGGCTCTACTATACGAGCAATCCGGAAACGTAAAAATATCACTATCGCTCAAATATGCGAAATGACCGGCCTGTCCCAAGGCTTTATGAGTCAGGTTGAAACAAATAAGACTTCACCGTCCATTTCAACGCTGGAAAATATAGCCCACGCCTTAAAAGTACCGCTAGCCTATTTGCTTTTAAAGAAAGAAGAACGAATGCGAATTGTCCGGAAAGACGAACGGACCATCACAACTAGCGGTTCAGAACATCTAAAAGTGGAACACTTGAGTTCCACAAAGAACGTACGGATGATGATCGTAGAATTTCCTCCGGGTACAATGATTGGAGATGCCCCCCATGCGCATGAAGGCGAGGAGGTACATGTGGTCATAAAAGGGAGTATATACGCGGAACAAGGGGAAGATGGGGCTGAATTTGGTGAAGGGGATTCCTTTAGCTGGAATGCTTGTACACCCCATTTAGTAAGAAATATTGGGGAAGATACAGCAATCGTGCTAATCTCCATCTATACAGAGAACGAGAACGGACAGGACCTCATCTAAGCCAAAAGCCCTCTATACAAGAACCACCTGCCAACGCGCACCGATATTACAAATGAAAACTAAAGCGAATATCTTGTCGTGTATAAAGCTAGAGTTTTCACTCCGCACATGCAAATCTAAAGAAAACAAAATATTATATTGACCCCAACTACATAAAACAGTGGCAGTCATAGACTGCCACTGTTTTATGAGCTAATAAGCTTATTTAATCGCATTCGGTAACTTGCCCGTTTTCGCAGATGCAGAAAAATAACTCATCTCTACGACGGAAATGGGCTTTGTTTTTGTCTCCTTAAATTCTTCTAGAACGCCGTCTGGAGTTTGATCTGAGCATTCCCCTCGGGGTCGCCCTTCTTCTAATTTTATGTCAATGAAATCAACGATTTGCTGAAGTGATGAGATTTGGCTGACAATATTATCCCGTTGGCTCCTTAATTCCTCAACCAATTCCAGATGTTCGGTGGGATCAGCATCAGCGGATACCTTCAAAAATGGCTTCATTGCCTCCAGGGAAATCCCCGTTTTTTTCAGGCAGACTATCAACCGGATCGTATTGATGTCCTTCTGGTGGTAGACGCGATGCCCATTGTCCTTCCTGTCCGCCTGAGGAAGCAAATTAATCTTTTCGTAATAACGGATCGTGTCCTCAGAAAGTCCAGTTAGCTCCGCAGTTTGCTTTATCGTGAACGTTTGCTCGGTTATCATCCCGCACCTCCGGAAATTGAAACTTAGGGGCATTATACATCTTAGAGTCGGCTCCAAGTCAAGTCTCTAACCTTGGAACAACTAATTCTGTATTTATGTCTTGACTTTGAGCCGACTCCGGCAAATAACATAGCCGTTATACGGGGAAGGAGGAAACCTACAGCGGATACGAACCAACGTGAAAATATCGCACTATATAGATTGAGCTTGAGAATATACATTTAGGGAAAAGTGGTGGAGGGGAATTTTGGAACTGCAGGAGCGATAGCGGCCGGAAGTCCAAACATTCTCTGGAGTCACGACCAATCCCAAAATAGAAGAATTATAAGTTCAATCTATATAATACGTTTAGTAATTACAGTAAAGATAACAGGAGTGAACAACTATGAACTCTAAATATCAACCTTTAATGGAGCCGTTTCGTTTCAAGAATGGGGTCGAAGTAAAGAACCGCGTCGTTCTTGCACCCATGACCATTTCTTATTCTCAGCAAGACGGTACGCTATCTGATGAGATAACCGCGTATTACGAAAGTCGTTCGAACGGTGTTGGAATAGCTGTCACTGGAAGTACCGTGGTGACACCAAATGGGAAGATGTTTGGCGGGGAGGTGGGGGCTGATCGTGATGATATGATCCCAAGCCTGCAACGTTTGGCAACAGCAATAAAGAAACACGGGGCAAAAGCCATTCTACAAATCTTTCATGGTGGTCGCGAATGTCTGCCTGAAGTGGTACCCAATGGTGAGATTGTAAGTGCGAGTGCGGTTGCTAAGGAAGGGGGAAGTGTGATTCCTCGAGCACTCGAAGAGCAGGAAATTATAGAGATCATTCATGCGTTTGGCGCTAGCACCCGTAGGGCGATCGAGGCTGGTTTCGACGGGGTAGAGATTCACGGGGCAAATCGATTCCTTATTCAACAATTTTTCTCACCATACACAAACCGGCGTGATGATCGCTGGGGAGGAAATGTGGACAAACGTATGGCGTTTCCGCTCGCAATTGTAGATGAAGTGAAAAAAGTGGTGGCTGAACATGCCAAACAGCCGTTTCTAGTGGGATATCGGTTGTCCCCAGAAGAAGAAATGACACCCGGTATTACAATGGCCGATACACTAAAATTGATAGATGCCCTGGCAAACCAAAACTTGGATTATTTGCATGTCTCTTTAATGAACTTCTGGTCTAAGCCTAGACGTGGAGTAGAGGACAATCGCTCTAGAATGGAAATTATTTATGAGCTCGTTGGGCAAAGAGTTCCCGTTATCGGTGTAGGTTCAATCCACACACCTGATGAAGCGCTTAGAGCGTTACAATCAGGTGTCCCTTTTATAGCACTTGGACGAGAATTGATTATCGATCCAGATTGGGTTGAAAAAATAACTCAAGGTAAGGAAATTGAAATTCGTACTGAGTTAACTTTAAATGATCAAGAACAATTGGGGATCTCTGATCCATTATGGCAGAAAATTATCAATACCCCAGGATGGTTCCCGTTTGCAAATCAAGGTTACCCCCCCCTTATAAGAAGATGGAAATTTGCCGCAACGACAAAAAGACTGGAATTGGATCGGGGAAAGAATCGATCTTCTCCAGTCTTTTGGCTTCTTGTGGACACTAATGTGAGTTGTAATTCACTATGGCACAAAAAGCGTCCCTATTTAGGGTATTCTGTAACGTTATTTTGGCACAAACTTTGCAATAGGATAAATTCTCCCTCCCTAGACAAAAGCCCACAGTCAGCCAGTTAGGCCGAGTGCGGGCTTTTCAATATCCTGCGAAAATTAAGTTCGGGCCGGTAATTCTTCCCACAAATAACATATTTGCTGCATTACTGTGCAGACTGCAGGGAGGCTTTATTGGCATTTTCAACATCATTTTTACTCAGAAGTAGATTGCAAACGGTAAAACCTACCGCAACCGCAATGAACATTCCCGAAATTGCATAGACAAAGTAGGGGCCGATGTATGCCGGAATACTGAAAATACTGGACAGTACATATCCGTACAAACGGACACCGAAGAAACTAATGTAGGCGGAAGCAACCGTACTGGCAATCGTGGCAGCCAAGAAGGCTTTTTTGTACTTTGCTAACACCCCGAACAAAGCGGGCTCTGTTATTCCCAGCAAGCCGGAGACGGCAGCGGAGACGATAATTGTTTTTTCTTTCGGGGTCTTCACTTTAAAATACACGGCAAAGGTTGCGCCTACAATCGAGAAGTTAGCCATACACATCATTGGCATTAACATATCGTAGCCTTGTGTTGCAAAGTTCTGCAGCGCAATTGGGGTCATGGCATGGTGCATGCCCGTAAAGACAGCTATTGGACGAATCGCACCAACAACCACACCAGCCAGAACAGGGGAGATGTCAAACAAGCCTTGAACCAGCCAAGCCAGTCCGTTTCCTAAATAGACACCGATTGGACCAATAACAGCTAAAGCCATAAATCCAGAGATAAATAGAGTCAACGTTGGGGTAACTACCGTTCTGAGCACTTCCGGAACAATCTTGTTAACCCAGCCATAAATATAACTCATCGCCCAAACGGCAAAAATAATCGGGATGACGGTTCCGCTATAGTTGAAAACAGGAATCGGGAGCAGATTAAGGAAATGAAAGGAGGATATTTCACCGGCTTTCGCCGCATCCACCATCGTTGGGAACATAATAGTTGCCGCTATGGCAATGGCCAAATACTGATTGGTCTTAAAAATCTTGGCCGCCGAAGCTGCCAGGAAGAATGGCAGGAAAGTGAACACACCGCTGGCCATCATATTTATTATTTGAAAGGTCTCACTTTTATCCGAGATGTAATGAAGTGCAGTCAAACCGGCAATAAGTCCTTTGATTAATCCCGCACCTGCAATTGCTGGTACAATGGGCCCGAATACGCCAGATACTATGTTCATGAAGAGAGTAACAAAACCTACTTTTTGCTTGCTTCCCTTCTCCTCTTCAGGACTCTGCGCATCCTTCAGCTTGAGCTCATTAGCCAGAACGGTGTAATATTCTCCGACTTTAGGACCTAGTATTATTTGAAACTGGTCTTGATTGAACTGCGCACCAAGTACTGGGTCCAACTCTTTGATTTTCGCAATATCTACTTTATTTTTATCTTTCAGCTCAAATCTAAGTCGTGTCATACAATGCCAAGCGTTTTCAATATTCTCCTCACCACCTATACCTGCAATCATGTCCTTAATAGCTTTCTCTTTGCTCATCAAGAATTCTCCTGTCCTAATGGATATTGGTTCCGTTTACACACTGAATAGTATCATAAAGAAACTTCTAATAAAAGCAGTCCAAAACGGTTCGCCTTTATCAAAAAAACCTTTATAACAAAGGGTTTTTATTCAATTTCCATCATAATTGGACTGATATCTTTCGTTATTCAACCGGTTTACCAAACCAAATTGATTCTTCCTTTCAAACTATGGTTCAATACTCTTAGAAATTGTAGAAAAGAGGAGAAACATGAACCCTTCCATCATCACTAATGTGGAAAGCTTTATACTAAAACCTGACCGTCATAATCTGGTGGTTGTCAGGGTAACTACGGATAATGGAGTCATTGGATATGGCTGCGCCACTTTTCAGCAACGGCCCAAAGCCGTCCAGCTCGTCATAGAGGAATACCTCAGACCGATTTTACTTGGCCGTGACGCCAACCATATTGAAGACTTGTGGCATATGATGATGGTCAATTCATACTGGCGCAACGGACCTATTCTGAATAATGCAGTTTCCGGTGTTGATATGGCTCTATGGGATATTAAAGGCAAGCTCGCCGGTATGCCATTGTATCAGCTGTTTGGCGGCAAATCACGGGATGCCATTCCGGCATATACTCATGCAGTTGCTGACAATATTGAAGATCTGTACAGCGAGATCGATGGACTCCTTGAACAAGGATACAAGCACATCCGTTGCCAGCTTGGCTTCTACGGAGGGAATCCTTCACAGCTGCACTCTCCGGCCACTTCCACAGCGGGCTCCTATTATGATCAGGACGAGTATATGGAGACTACGGTCAGAATGTTTGCTCTTTTGCGGGAAAAGTATAACAACCGGTTCCATATTCTTCATGATGTTCACGAACGGTTATTCCCCAATCAGGCCGTGCAATTTGCCAAAGCGGTCGAACCGTATAAACCCTACTTTATCGAGGATATTTTGCCGCCGGATCAGAATGAATGGTTAGGGCAGATCCGCTCACAAACGTCAACGGCGATTGCCACAGGCGAACTGTTCAACAATCCGCTGGAATGGAGAAACCTGATTGCGGGTAGACAGATTGATTTCATCCGCTGCCATGTATCCCAAATCGGGGGAATTACACCTGCGCTGAAGCTTGGAGCATTATGCGAGGCTTTCGGGGTTCGTATCGCCTGGCATACACCATCCGATATTACGCCAATTGGAATTGCCGTCAATACACATCTCAACATTCATCTGCATAATGCAGCGATTCAGGAGAATATTCCGATTAAAGCAAACACCCGCAGCGTATTTTCGCACAATATTGACGCCATTGATGGCTATATTTATCCGATTGATCTGCCGGGCATCGGCGTGGAGTTCAATGAGGAACAGGCAGGTGCCTTCCCGGTGGAATACCGTATGCATGAATGGACACAGGCCAGATTACCCGACGGGACGCTAATGACGCCGTAATTAAGGCGCAGCAAAAAACTCTCCGGCACAGGCGGTCAGCACGGAGAGTTTCAGGTCAATGATTAGCTGCGTATCAGAGGTTTCTTCTTTTGTGATGCTCGTTGTTGAAGGCCGTCAAGTACGTGCACTTATAGTCGACAGCCACAATTTCACTGATTTCAAAAATGGTACCGTTATTCAGTATTCCACGGCTTGAAATTTTCATTGCTGGACTTTTCTTTTTTTGCTGCAAGAACATCGCTTGTTCTTTATCAAGCGAGATTGCCTCATAAGTATTCAGGTAATGTGAGATAGTGAACTTATGCTTTTTCACAAATGACTGAATGGAATTCTCGGCATCCTTCTGTGTTAATACAGGGAATAATGTCGCAGGCAATCTCGACTGCTCAATCTGCATTGTCTGATAGTTAACGATTCTCAAGCGCTGGTACATCCACACTTCATCCTCGGCAGTTATATTAAAGATTTGCTGGTCACTAGGGGTGGAAGGAAGCTTCTGCAGCTCGATGACCTTAGACTGAATATTGGAATAAGGATTCTCTGTAAGTGAGTTGTAGATCAGCGGACTGGCTTGAATATTTTTGTTAATAAAAATACCCGAGCCCTGGACAACCTTAACCATACCCATATATTTCAGCTTCTTAATGGATTCTTGTATTGTAAATCTGGAAACCTTATATTGCGCCGCCAATTCTCTTTCTGTAGGAAGCTTCCAGTCTGAATAATGTTTTTGATAGATTTTACTGAGCAGATCATGGATGACAAAGTCTCTTTTGTTCACAAGGCAGGCCCCCTATTCGTTGTTTCATTGCTATTCTAACACACAGTTACAGGAGGAAAACCTATGTTTGGGTTTAAGAAAAAAAAGATAGAATCGCTTTCCATAGATATCTCATCGCCTCTCTCCGGTCAATTCTTAGCTCTGGATGAAGTTCAGGACGAAGCCTTCTCAAGTAAAGCGATGGGCGAGGGTTTCGCCATCTTGCCAGATTCCGGCAGGGTCATTGCTCCTTTTGACGGCATTATCGCCCATATCATGGAAAAGAGTAAGCATGCTATTCTCATCGAGCACAATTCCGGCGTTCAATTGCTCATTCATGTTGGCATGGATACCGTTTCTCTTAAAGGAAAGGGTTTTACAGCTCATGTAAGCAACAGCGACCGGGTGAAAAAAGGGCAACTTCTGCTGGAATTTGATATGGAAACTCTCCGGGAAAACGGATGTTCTACTGTTACGCCCATTGTTATTCCAGGAGGACAGGACAACATATCGCGGGTCGAGGTTGTAAGCGAGAGTAAACAACCTAAGAACGAGACGGTGTTACGTATATTTTATTAAGTTGTTCAGGGCTGCCTTGTAGCAGTTTTGAAGTCTGCATTTCATATTTTGATAATTAAATGGGTTTCCGCTAATAATTTGATTACAGAAGTACAAATTGGTCTGGTATGTCTTAACATATGATATAAAAATTCAGTGTGGTATAAATAACGGTTGTACGCTGTATTACTTATAGCCCTGCCCACATACCAATAGCAGCAATCTCTTGTCACACAAGGGATTGCTGCTATTTCTCGGTCTCATTTTGAAGCTATAAACGGTCTCATTCATGCTTAAAAACAGTCCTACTTTATGTTATAACTCACAGTGGGATGTGAGTTGTATTTCAAGTTGGCATAAAAAAGGGCCAATTCGAGCGAA
Source organism: Paenibacillus sp. FSL H3-0321 (assembly GCF_038002865.1). NCBI lineage: Bacteria > Bacillati > Bacillota > Bacilli > Caryophanales > Paenibacillaceae > Paenibacillus > Paenibacillus sp. FSL H3-0321. The sequence goes on from NZ_JBBODH010000001.1 coordinate 3,030,739, forward strand.
TTTGTAACGCTATTTTAGCACAGCTTGTACCTACAATTGGCATAAACCGTTGATTTTTGTAACAACACCTGGCACAAAGAGTTTCCGACATTGAATACACCTTAACATAGGTGAGGCTTGTCTTCAACGAAGCATTACTGAATAGTCGATTGTTTCTATTTTCTTAGAAAGAAGATGCAAATTATAATCCCTTTTATAATTTAGAAGAGCAATATTGTTGCCATTTTTATCTTTGACACTGTTATATTTGATGCCATTAATCCCTGCTTTTCCAGCACATTGAGCGAGAAAATTAGGGAATACATATTCTTTCGATATTGATCCCCGATTTAATGATGGGAGAGAAACAAATTCATCAATATCCAAATTTTCCAAATCCCAGATGGTTAAAGAAGCTAAAGTAACAAACTGCCCAATTTCAGCGGCTTCTCCATTCTGAAGGTCAATTTCTTTTAACGCTGTCGATTTATTATCCGTCAAATACAAAACTGGAACTCCACTGGGGTTGTAGCGTCCTTGACCAGGAATCCCTTCTGGTGGAGCCCATAATTCAGACTCTACAAACGGTACATGCCTTTCTATAACATTTCTTTTTCTACCCCGATAGAGGATGGTTCCTTGTGATAGTGTTATTAAACCCTTTACAGATTTATTAAGAAAGGCCTCATAAATTTTTCGACCAACATCATGTTCTAAAGCCATCATTGGATAGTTTATTAAAAGTCTAGTAAATACTGTAGCATCATCACTCGAAACTAAAAAAGTATTAATTATTTGTTCTGTAAAATCCGCTTCTAAATCATCTCCATACCAGATTTTAACATTATTTTCAGTTACATAAGGTTGATCATAATCCAATGCTTCACCACAATTACATCTTATACGTCCTTCGATCTTTTCTTCAAGCGAATTTGGAACACCAAATTCACTATATAAATCCGATATTATTTTCAAATCAAATGGATCACCATATTTCTGGGTTGAAGGAATCTCACCTGAGTTACACGCTTGACATTCGTATACTTCATCGCTTAATAATTCCACTGCTTTATCTTCCGTCCATTTTTCAAATTCCGAAGTATTTCTTATCAAAATTGTACTTAACATAAGAAACTCCTCACACATGGGGCACTTTGCATCAATTTTTTTCCATTCTTCAAGTGGAATATCTAATTCTTCTAGTAACCTCCACACTTCAAAACATATTTCAGTTGGAAAGTCCTCATTCTGTTCCTCTAAAAAGTTAATATACTCTTCATTGCATTCTTCACATGATTCAAAGCTATCCTCTATGTATTTTTGAAGGTCCATTTTTCTGCATCCTCCTCGCGATAGTTTCTAAATTTTTAATTAACAAAGATATAATTCACAGATTAACTACCGCACATGATGAGAGAATAACTAATAATGTATACTAGTCATATACAAAAAACCTAGGGGTGCTCTTTATAAAAACAATATTGGTTATTACAAGCACAATTGATCAAACTGTGGATTACTTGATTAGTAATTTCAAACACAGAGTAAAGTTTTATAGAATTAATACCGATAAGCCAGAAGACTATCAAATCAAAGTAACTACCACAGGACTCATCATTAATGGTCCGATTGGAGAATTAAAAGAGGATCACATAGATGCTGTATATTATAGGAAACCAATGTTGCCAGATATGACCTTATACAATTATAAATTCCACTCGTTGATGCAGCGAGAGCCATGTATGTGTAATTAAATGTCAAGTAGAGATCATCACGATCGCTTTTTATTAGTTCCGTCTTTCTCTCTACATCAATATCAATCTGTGAAACCCATTCATAAAGGTAATTCTGTAACTCTTCGATAAAACCATATTCCTGCTCCCAATAGGAATCCAATGTATCCACTCCAATATACCAACATCACCAGATTCTAACTCTAATTCAATAGATGTCCCGCTATCCACCAATATCTCTTCTCTAATTTCAGATCAATTGTTCTCAAAGTCTTTCCATAGGTAATCTTCTGCAGATTTTTTTATCACCTTCAGAATAAAAGCCGTATAACTCTTCGAACCTAGAAAGAAAACCTCATGATTTCTCCTCTATGTAACTTCTAAAATCAGTATATCTTGTGCTGAGTTTGTGAACGATATCAAAGCCATTCCCTATTACAAATAGTTCCATATTGTCCGCTCCTTTTAATTTTACTCTAATGCATGTATGTCAGATAACGTTGTTGTATTCACGAACCCTCACTGGCTTAAGGGGCGACAGCCCCGGGTCCGACGGACTTAGCCAGTGCATGGTTGTCTGCTGATTCCACTCCCCTAAAAATGCCTCTTGCAGACCAAGGGCCGTCAGGCCCACAGCGTGAATACTGTGTTATAAGATGTTGGTGTCTTCTTCGAGCAATCTAACCATTATCTTATCTTTTGATGCCTTTAGAAAGTATTCAGTTTTCATGTATAGAGGATGTACTGGATAACTTACATCCATGAGAGTACCTTTGTAATTCAATTTTTTAACGACTATTGCTTGTGGGTATTTTGTAAGTAGGTCTTTTTGACGTTCTACCCCTATATCTAATTTGCCCCAAGCGAAAAATACAAAATCATAGTTGTTCAATAATTCTCTGGATTTAAACATTAGATGGTTTATTCCGCTTATACTTCTTGCATATCTTTTAGCCTTATCACTGTCTTTCTCACGAATATTAAATATATTCTCAACATGGATTGAATATTGATGTGGAAGTGTGATTCCATTATCATCATAAGCTTCTCGGATCATCCGCATAACCTTTTTCATTGTATTATCAGGCAATGTCAGAACTGGTTCTTCAGTTTCATATTCAGAATTTTCGAGTGTACTAAAGAGGATATCATCAACAGGTCTCGCATCTCCTGGATTCATCATTACAACTAAGCCTATTGCTTTACCAGGGCCGTTTATAGAATGAAAATCTGTATGGTGTCTAAATATTTTTATCCCTTGATTCGTTTTCTTTGAAACAAAGTGAGCATAAGTTTCCATTGTCTTCTCCTCTATGGGCCAAGTTCTTATAACGTTGTTGTATTCACGAACCCGAGAGGCTTAAGGCGCGTCAGCGCCGGGTGAAGACTTAGCCTCGCAGGAGTTGATCGCCTGATTCCGCCTCCTGGCTTCTCACCTTCTGGCGATCCAAGGGCCGTATGCCCCGCAGCGTGAATACGTTGTTAGGCGAATAAAATGCCTTCATTGAAATTACTTACGGTAGGTCTTTAATAATTGAATAGCCCTTGGGTTTCCTATAATTCTTATACCTTTATTAAAGTTTCTAATCTGCCATGATTCCTTATCATTCGGATCTGATACAAATGTTTTTATTATGTTTCCTTCATCTATTTCGATCACTACATCATTCGTTATTGGTTCTATAGATAATTTCTTTATTGTCTTAAAGTATAGGGTTTTTAATTGTTCTGTAATATTGGAATGTTCTACTTCATCTTCGGTTTGAGCTTCTCTTGATCCGGTAATCACTCGTTCAGTATTCCTAAAATGCCATGTCGGTTCTAACCAAATACTAAATCCTTGGTTCAGGTTACCTGGTTCACAATCACAATATATAATTAATGAATTCCCAGCCAATCGAACTAATCAAACTTTTCGATCCTGTATTGATTGTAATGTTTCATTCAATTCTTCTTCCATCGATGCTTCACCCTCAATTTTGAGTTTGCATTACTTTCGCCTAACGTTGGTGTATTCATGAACCCTCACTGGCTTAAGGGGCGATAGCCCCGGGTCTGACGGACTTAGCCAGTGCAGGGTTGTCTGTTGATTGAGTTTCTTCGAAATGCCTCTGCAGACCAAGGGCCGCATGGCCCGCAGCGTGAATATGTTGTTGGGCGAAGTTCCTTCTTCATAGAAAATGATTTAATAGTTTTAGGTATAAATTTTAATTTTTTTAATTGTTTCTATTCTATTAAGTCTCTCTTTAAGTTCTTTAATTTTTCTATTAAAGATACATAACCAAATATATCTTCCACTAATTACGTATAACTTGGCTCCTAATTGTTTTCTTTGATACTCTTTTATTACTTCTACTTTTAATGTATTTGATTTATTTCTATTGAGTTCTCGTATAACCACTTTATAAAAGTTTTCATTTACTTCTGTAAAATACTCATTACTTTTTGTGAAATCCAAAGCCATTATTCCTTTTGAGAATTCAGTTCGTAAACTAATCATTATTGATGCTTCGTCTTTTAAATAGTCTCTCTGTTTTAAACTCTTTAATAGCTTTCCTTTAATGCTCATATTTAAAGTCTTCTTAGAAAGAACTAGCGCGTTAGATAATCTTTTAGCAATTAACCACTCAATTGGTCTCATTACCATTATAAAAATTAAGTCATACAAAAATAATAACTTGAGAATTGATGTTAATATTGCATCTGCACTTCTCAAAGAATTTTTCATGTTGTTCTCCTTTAAGGAATTTCGCCTAACGTTCTTGTATTTACGACGTCCGACGTAGTCGGATGTGTCTGCTGAAATGCCTCTTCGGAATACATCCAGCAGACCAAGGCTCCGTAAGGAGCCGCTGCTTGAATATTATGTTAGCTGAAGTTAATTTCCTCTTCGAACACCTCTAAAATGCTATTTTTTATTTAAATCTCTTTTCTCTTGTAGAGGTGTTTTTGATAAATGGTAACTTATAATATTAGTCTTGCGGACGCCAACCGCTAATATATTTATCAGCTAATTGCACCACATCATCCAACTCTCCTGGCTCGGTTAACTTAAGTTCTTCAATTCGATTTTTAAGAGTTTCCACATCGCCATAGAGTTTAATTAGCGCATCCCAAGCTAAACGCCCAGATCTATTGAACGCACGTTTCCCCATTGCTTGGGTAATTACTTCACTCCGAGAAGTCATAAGAATAGCTAATGTTAGTTGTGGAGAGGCGTCAATGACAAATGGATTTCCAGATTCATTCATTTCTCTCTTTACAATAGATAAGATCTTAAAAAGTTCACTCTCATTTAACAGGTCTTCTACTTTAGCTGATGTTACTTCGCTAATCCATTTTTCCTCAAATTCTTTTGCAGCAGTTTCAGATACAAGCTTATGTCCTATTCCTTTTCGATAACCAATTTGGTTTATTAACTCTAATTTTGAAGAAAGTGATTTTATTTCTGGCGAAATTTCTCTAACGGCCGATTCTATTAAAATAGGATCTTTCAATGATCTAATAAGACGGTATGTTACTCGCCCGACAACTGCACGAGTATCTATATCAAACATGCTACGCTGTCTCTTTGGAAGCTTAGGTAGTAAATTTAGAAGTACGATTGTTGAAGGAATAACATGTTCTGGCGAGAATTTATCCTCATAAATTTCAAGCGAAGCAATAACATCCTGAGTATAGTCGAATCGAGCGAATGAAGATAACCTTCAAGTAGGTCACGATTATCCATATACACCCAAGCTTGCTCAGCATTAAAAAATACTTTTAATTCCTCACCTACTAAATGTTCCAAGTACAACCGTAACACATTTTCATGAGCAACTCGACGGTTTTGCAACCATTCTTTTTTCCATTCATAGCCGTAGTTGCTACCACCAATGTGTCTTTGAGCTGCAGGAAATAGTCTTTCTATCAGAGCTAGCACTATCTCTGAATTTTTTCCAGCAGCTTTAACTAAGTTTTCAATCCTACCCTTTGATTGCTGAGAATCACGCTCTCTATAGCCAATTCCTGAGGTAGTTGTAAGTGCTTCAATGTTTTCATGCAATAGTATAAATACATTAGGAATAAATATACGAATAGCTTCTAATGCAAGTACATCAGTTAATTCAACGTTACCGTCTAAGGCGCTTACAGTTACTTTAATAGATATTGCATATCTTCGAACATCTCGCATATTACGTATAAGCGGTCTTATGATTTCGATAAAGACATCTGGCCAGGCTTGTTCGTTAAACAGCCCTGTCTTTTCAATAGCATTTAAGGATTGATCAATTGCCAAAGTAATTTGTTTGTTGAGTACTTGGCTTGGTATAGCCGGTAAGTCGACTGTAACTTGAAGGATTTTCTCCAAGTAATCGCGACCTGGTATTCCTTGTTCACTCAATGCTTCTTCAACCCGCGCCCGATCAAAAGCTACAATATAAATTATGTTTGGAAAATTAGCTGTAAGTCGAACTAACTTAAAGATATCTCTAATTTCAGATGTAGAAAGACGATCAATATCGTCCAGTACAATTATTATTTTTTTATTAAGATCTCTAAGGACCTTCTCTATTTTTGCTCTTCGACCACCTACACCCTCTTTTCTTTTTTGAAGTATCTGGCTTATAATCTTAACGGTTCCTCGTCCTCTCTCAATCCATGGACCTACAAAAGGTAACCAGGCCATTTCAGAAAACAATTCTCCATATTCTTCAAGCTCTTTCCCCAACTCCAAGAGTTCTGTTTTCATTTTTAACTGAGCCGCTAGCTCATTAAAAAATGATTCTATAAGTTGCACGGCGCCACTAAACATCCAAGGATTAAAATCTAAAATTGCCACACCAGCATTTTGGAATTCGTTTCTTGCTAAATTAACAAAAGACGTTTTCCCTGAGCCCCATGGTCCAAGTACTCCAACTACATTACCTGATCTCGTATCAAGTGAAAGAATCTGTTGCGCAAATGATTGGGAAAATTCTGCTCTACCAAGTGTATCATCTTGCAATAGAGTTATAGGATTATCACTAATTACATTAAATTCATTTAACTTTTCCCCTCTTGAGGAATTATCTACTTCAATAACTTCGGTGCCTTCAGATGAAGATGATTTCTGGAACAATTTAAAAATCACATTACCCATTCCTCTCAGAAAAATATAACTTCATTAATTCTCTCTCTCGGTCGCCTAATAGCTCTCAAATTCTATTCCGACTTGGATAGCTCTTATCTTTGAGAATACAATGTTGCCCAATATCTTAGCTTCTCAGAAAATACTTATACAAACCAAGTAGGCATACAATGGACAAAGTCGACCTATCACCGGATCTTCTATAAATAACTTATACCAATATATATATTTAATTAATTTTAGCTAACGTTCCCGTAATCACGAACCCTCACTGGCTTAAGGGGCGCTAGCTCCGGGTCCGACGGACTTAGCCAGTGCAGGGTTGTCTGCTGACTCCGCTTCTCCGAAATGCCTCTGCAGACCAAGGGCCGTATGGCCCGCAGCGTGAATACTGTGTTAGCTGAAGTTCCTTCGAGATGCTTAAAGAGAGTTCTTCAGTACAATTCCTTCATGTTTTTTAAATCTTTCATTTTTTTGTATTTCAACTAAAATTTTATTGTTTTGTGAAGCAAGTTTTGTCATAGAACTATAAAAATCTTTCTTCACATTGAATATTTTTGTTTCACTTGAAAGTTCGTCGTAGAGGTCTAGTAAACAAAAGATTATATTACCTAACCACCACAGTCTCTGTTTAATTATTAGATCATCCTCAACATCAAAGAAGGATATAGTCGTACTGGGAAACGAGGAAAAATCAATATTCCCAAATGTCGGGATAATATTAGAATGGGTAGAGTAATCATTAATTAGGTCTTTATTTCTTTTAATCATTTCATTATGTTCGGGATAATTGTTTTCAAGCCATTTGTATGCTTTCTTCTTAACCTCTCTTACTTCGTGAGCGTATCCTTATTTATCTGTTTTCACAAATTCATATATATTAGTATTGGTCAGTCCGTAGGCAGCCAAGACGGATGATTCAAGAGCGTAACGAAGTATCATCATAGCTTGAATATCATGTCTACTAAGTGTTGATAACATTGATAAATACATAGAATTTTGGAATTGTGTAAGGAATAGAATAAAAACATATCCTTTTTCATTAACGTTCTCAACAAAATGAAGTAAGAGTGATAGTGCATTATTTGGATAATGAAAATACTCTTTATATTTTTCTTCACTTAATTGAATCATTTCATCTTCAAAGAAAGATATTTGCTTAATAGATTTTCCATACTCTCTTCCTTTCTTTGGAATTTCAGCTAACGTTCCCGTATTCACGACGTCCGACGTAGTCGGATGTGTCCGGCTGCCCTCTGCTTCCGTGAAATCCCTCTGCCGGACCGAGGGCATATGCCCGATGCGCGAATATAATGTTATGTGATGTCAGCATCTTCTCCGAACTACTTAAGTCGGTTCTTGGATTTCTTTGCCATCATTTTAAACTCTTCATATTTCTCTCTCAATGCTTTAATTTTACTCTCTACTATATACGGGGCATCAGCTGCTAAGTTAGGTAACTTCTCATTTATGTAACTGTATAACAATCTTTTCTCATTATAGGTTGGAACTATCGGAGCAACAGGTATAGGTAGTGGTTTATCCTCTGATTCTACTTCTTCGAGTAAACTAGGCATTCCAAAAGCAAAGAAATTATGAAAAGCTCTTTTCCTATCTGCTTCTGTTTCTTCATAATTACCATTGGAATCTAATCGGAATCGATCAAATCCGACCGTAAGCAATTGGTGTGGCTTCCTGTCTTTATTTTTGTAATACAAAATGACCTCAAGTACATCCTGATTTGCTAATTGAGGTACAGACTTATATTTGTGATTCTTGGGTTGGGAGATCTTTATAATCTTATCTCCATTAGAAACAAATAAATATCTGCATCCAGTCATTCATACCACTCTTTCAATCTTTTATTTATGCTGATTTCACATAACGTCTTTTTTACGAGCTTCGTAAAATAGTCTATCTTAAGGGTATTCGCGAAATCATTGAACTTTCCTTCCTGTTAGCCCAATCCATAATTAACACTTACTTCCCGTACAGAATATTAGTGTTTTCTTGACATTTCCCTTTTTGAATACCCTAGCTCCGGCCATTACTTTTAATAAATCGGTTAGCGGTATACCTTCTCGGCCTAATTCGGAAATTGGTGCAGATTCTTGACATTAGCTTTTGACAAGAATCAAAGAAAAAACCCACAATTTATGCGGATTCCATACGGAACACATTTTTGTTTTCCGACAAAAGTCACTGATCATTACTCTCAGAAGACCTTGGTGCTATAGTAGGTTTAATGTTCGAAATAGGATCTGAACGGATGGTTGTACGAAGAGATACTGAGGATGAGTCATTTAAAAAAGTAATGCTATAGTGATTGCTTCAACTATTTGTAGGTACAAGAAATCGCTCTTAGGTTAATGGCGGTTAACTATTACCCTCCATTTTATATAAAAATAAGCCGGACAGCAAAAGTAAATACCTTTTACGTTGCCGGCTTATCAATATTCGTTTAACCCTATTTTTCTTTCGAACCATCATGACGAAAATATTACTCGCTACTGCTCATTATCCTCCATTTTTTGATTTAAGTTTAATAATTCCCAAGACTTCTAATTGATTATGTGTATCTAGTTTTTTAAATATTTACTAGTTCAGTTTCAAAGAGTCTTAATTCTTTATCTAATTTGTTGTTTATTTTATGAGGTTCAACGCTAGAGGATGAATCCTCATTTCCTTTTAATAACCACTCAAGCGAGCAACCAAGATACTGATGAATTGAAATAACTGTATCAATTGAAGGTTTACTTTTTCCTGCCTCAATATCACTTAAACTACCTTGGGATATTCCGATTAACTTTGCAAACTCAATTTGATTATAGTTATGTATCTTTCTAAGTCTTTTTATGTTCTCTCCAATGACATTAAAATTCACCCCTCCATAAGACGAATTGTGTCAAAGGTTGTTACAACGATTTCTCAATGTATTTTTCTGCCTATCATCTTTTTGTTTTTCTGATAAAAAATCGTCCACTTAAATATAAAGAACAAAAAAATCCCGATGTACCAAGGCTTTCAGACACATCGGGGCTGACTTTGTTGTGACAAACTACGTTCCAAATCGGTGCCAAACTACGTTACAAACGATGACAAGATGAATTACAACTCACATGAGATGGGTTTATTTGCGGTGGATACCCCTGTAAGAAAATAAAAATAACTGTCCACAACTACCAACCCCTCCCAATTCCCTCAATCCCTTGCCCCACAAGGCTTCCGAGGTATAATCGAAGAAAAATCGAGATAATAATTGTTGTTTTTTTCGGGAGAGAAATCGGATAAAAATCGGGGGCGAAATCTGAGCAATTGTGAACGAAACGAGATAATAATTCATGTCCTGAAATTGGAAATCGGATTAAAACAATTGAGAAAAAGATTGAGTTAAAGGATTGAGATGAATCCAGCCCGAAAACTGTTAAAACCCTTGAGCTGCTTGGGTTTCTGATGGAGTGATTATTCGAGAAGCAGGTTGAAAATCCTGCATTATGTTCTGCCGCAACGACAAAAAGACTGGGAAATGGATCGAGGGAAAAATCGATCTTCTCCAGTATTTGGGTATTTGTGGACACTAATTTTTATTCCTGGACAGTTTTATTGAAAATGGACAGGAATTATTGTTTAGTTAAACCCCCTGTAAAGACATAAAAATTCCTGTCCCAAATGTTTCCCTCTTCCAACCCTCCCCAATCCCTTGCCCCACAAGGCTTCACCGCCAATTCCAAGATAATAATTGTTGTCCGCCCATGTGAGGTTTAACCCATGGAGAATTGGAAGAAAACTGGTTCAATTGTGAACGAAAACGAATAATAATTCGTGTCTGAAAAGACAGGGTAAATGTCAGGGGAACACTGGGATCAGGTTCTTATAAACCAGGGCAATGGCTTGAGTAAAAGCTTGAGTAAAGACCTCCCACAACCTCTGAACCCTTGAGCTGCTTGGGTTTCTGATGGAGTAAATATTCGAGAAACAGGCTAAAAATCCTGCATTATGTTCTACCGCAGTGACAAAAAGACTGGAAAATTGATCGAGGGAAAATCGATCTTCTCCAGTCTTTGGTCTTCTTGTGGACACTAATTTTTATTCCTGGACGGTTATTTTGAAATTGGACAGGAATTTTTTATTTGTTAAACCCCCGCTGCCGCATCCCCTCAAACAGCAGTATCGTCGCTGCCATCGCCGCATTGAGCGATTCGGCACGGCCAGCCATCGGGATGATAATGCTTTTATCGACGAGCGCGGCCGTTTCCGGCGAGATGCCCTTGCCTTCACTGCCGATCAGCAGCCACTGGCTGCCGTGAAAATCGTGGGTGTAGCAGGAGTCCTCACCGGTCAGCGAGGTGCTGACTAAGAGCGCGCCGCGTTCCCGCGCCTGCGGCAAAACAACACTTAAATCGCCCTCCACCACCGGGAGATGGAACATCGAGCCCATCGTGGAACGGATGGTCTTCGGGTTGTACAGATCGGCGCAGCCTTGGCCGAGGATCACGCCGTCTGCGCCTGCCGCATCCGCGCTGCGGATGATCGTCCCCACGTTGCCGGGGTCCTGAACTCCGTCCAGCACAACGACTAGACTATCCGGCTTCGCAAGGATCGTCTCCACGCCCTGCTGTTCCTTGCGCACCACCGCAAATACCGGCTGCGGCGTATTGGTGCTGCTGCACTTCGCAATCACCGGCGCTGATACGCCGATGACCTCCATACCCTGTACCGCCTGCAGCAGTTCCTTCAGCTCAGACGGCATGCCCTTATCGAGGTCATACGCCACTATTTCCACATCGACTTCGGCCAGCAGCGCCTCTTGTACGAGATGAATACCTTCCACAATATATTTGCCGGACTTATCGCGGTGTTTCTTCTCCTGCAGTCCGGCCCATTCCTTCACCCGCGTATTTTGCGGAGACATAATTTCCATGAGGTCCTACCTTTCTGTTCACCTGCAGCTTAGTTATCGCATCTTTGCTGCCTTTTTCCTTGCAGTCACTACGATCTTCCCATGTATTTCTCTAACACGCTGCACCTGCACACAGCTTCATTTTAAGTGTATTTCCTGCAACTAAAATCACGCTTTTTACCGCTAATTCCAATTTAGTTGTAGTCTGTACATTTATAATCATCATTATGGCTATAAACCGGGGGTATGCTAAATTTTAATTGCACGAAATACATCTATCCTTCTGAACAAGCGGTTAACGAAGCAAATAGCTGTACAGAGTGCAACTAAGCAAATCCGGCCACTATCGGCAGCGCATTTAACACTTCCTACAGCACCACGAGAGCCACGTTACACTTCATTTGCTCGTGCGTTATTGATACGCCATCTCCAGCTTGGTCAGGTTGTCCTTGTGGCCAACGATGACAAGAACATCGCCATCGGCCAGCCGGTCCTCGGCTCTTGGAGTAATATTCATTTCTTCGCCCCGGCGGATCGCCATCACATTGCAGCCATATTTGGCGCGGATATTCAGCTCCTGCAGGTTTTTGCCCAGCATCGGCCTGGGAACCTTCATATCCAGAATACTGTAATCCGGCGACAGCTCAATATAGTCAAGGATGTTCGGCGAGGCCAGATGATGCGCCACCCGCATGCCCATGTCCCGTTCGGGATAAATGACTTTGTCTGCACCGATCTTGCTTAGCACCTTGCCGTGCAGCTCACTTTTGGCCTTGACCAGAATCGCCGGCACCCCAAGGTCCTTCAAGATCAGCGTCGTAAGAATACTCGCCTGAATATCTTCTCCGATTGCCACAACGACAACATCGAAATTTCGAATGCCCAGTGCGCGCAGCGCTTCCTCATCGGTGGAATCTGCAGATACAGCATGGGTAACAATTCCCGAAATTTCCTGTGTGCGCTGCTCATCCGAATCGATGGCCAGCACATCAAATCCCATCCCGCTGAGCGCCTTGGCTACACTTGAGCCGAAACGTCCCATTCCGATGATGGCATATTGTTTTTTAGCCATGTCCGTGTACCTCCCGCTCACATTTTACATCTCACACAGTATAGCATAAGCACACACAAACTTGAATTTTCAGCATCGCCGCAGGGCACATTAGTACAGGGCGTTTCAGCATGAGCAGGCTTCCTAAGCCAGTTCTGCGAACCATTGGCAGGATGCTTTGCTCACAAAACTAAGCATATGCTTTCGAAGCAGTTTTGTACGAAGAATTGGCAGGAAGCCTTGCTCACAAAACCAAGCACATGCTTTCGAAGCAGTTTTGTACGAAGAATTGCAGGAAGCTTTGCTCACAAAACTTTTAAGGGGGTACATTATGCCAGTTACCATTGATTTGCGCCAGGCGATTCTCCATAAAGTACACGGTCAGTCCGAAGAAGACCTGCGGCACATGATTGAAGGCTCTGTGGACGGGCCGGAAGCTGCGCTTCCCGGACTTGGCGTCGTGTTTGAAATGGTCTGGAAAGACCTCGGAGAGGCCAAGCAGGATCATGTGATTAGTCTGCTCCACAGACATCTGGAGGAGACTACTCCCGGATCCATCACATCCTAGAAAGCCTCATGAGCCAAAAACCTCCGTCACCCAAGGTGCATCTGCACACATGGGGGCGGAGGTTTTTACTACCTATTTGAAACTGCCGCAGGTGCAGCTGTATCCCCTGCACCTGCAGCCTGAATTCGTCAACAGCCTACACTCAAGGAGCTGTTTCCAGGAATTTCGCGGTCGGGTTCTTCTCCATCGCTGTACGCATCGCATACTCGTTCTCGAACAGCACCACGTAGTTGCCCTTCTTGTCGGTAACCAGTGTAGAGTTGATGCGGAATTTGCCCGGGTCAGGTTTATTCTCATCCACAATCCAGCGCGCGAACTGGTATGACATCCGCTGCAGCTGAACATCCACGCCATATTCACCCTTCATCCGGTACTCGAACACCTCAAACTGCAGCTGTCCGACTACTCCGAGCAGAATATCGTCAAAGTTGACCGTACGGAACACCTGAATCATGCCCTCTTCCGTCAGCTGATCAATACCCTTTTGGAACTGCTTCGATTTCAGCGCGTTTTTGATGCTTACTTTGGAGAAAATCTCTGGTGAGAACGTCGGCAGCTCATCGAACTCCATATCACCGGCTTGACTGAGCGTATCGCCAATCCGGAAAATACCCGGGTCAAACAGCCCGATAATATCGCCCGGATACGCCTCTTCGACGATATCGCGGTCCTGAGCCAGGAACTGCTGCGGCTGGGACAGCTTGATGTCTTTGCCTGCACGGACATGCTTGACACTCATGCCGCGCTCGAACTTGCCGGACACGATCCGCAGGAAAGCAATCCGGTCGCGGTGGGCCGGGTTCATGTTCGCCTGGATTTTGAATACATAGCCGGTAAATTTCTCATTGGTCGGCTCAATGGAGCCAACTGTACTGCGGCGCGGCTCCGGCTTCGGTGCAAGATCCAGGAAGTTGTCCAGGAACGTCTGCACCCCGAAATTGTTGATCGCACTGCCGAAGAATACCGGAGTAAGCTCTCCGCGAAGTACCTTCTCATAGTCAAAAGGATCGCCCGCAACGTCCAGCAGCTCCAGCTCCTGGCACAGCTGATCATGCAGGTACTCACCGGCCATCTCACGGATGATCGGGTCACGGTAGCTTTCCACCTTTTGCACTTTAATTACGGAATGGTCATCACCCTGGAACAGCTCCACCTGATTCTTCATCCGGTCGTACACACCGCACAGTTCACGTCCGCTGCCGATTGGCCAGTTCATTGGAACAGAACGGATGCCCAGTACATTCTCAAGCTCTTCCATCAGATCAAACGGACTTTGGCCTTCGCGGTCCAGCTTGTTGATGAACGTAAAGATCGGAATACCGCGTTTGGCGCAGACCTGGAACAGCTTGATGGTCTGTGTTTCTACGCCTTTCGCCACGTCGATCAGCATAACCGCGCTATCCGCAGCCGTTAACGTACGGTAGGTATCCTCACTGAAATCCTGGTGACCCGGGGTATCCAGAATGTTCACCCGATGGTCTAAATAGTCGAACTGCATCACAGAGGAAGTAACGGAAATCCCGCGCTGTTTCTCTATTTCCATCCAGTCACTTGTTGCATGTTTGCTTGCCTTGCGGGCTTTAACCGTTCCCGCTAACCGGATGGCTCCGCCGAACAGCAGCAGCTTCTCCGTAAGTGTTGTTTTACCCGCATCCGGGTGGGAAATGATCGCAAAGGTTCTGCGTTTGTCCACTTCCTGTTGCAGCTTCTGATCCGGTGCCTTATTCATTGCACATATCCCTTCATATATAAATTCATGCTTCTGCTTATATCACACGGGTTGTTCATCAAATCGGCGCTCTGCTCATGAGTACAAATCCCTTCATTGGTGAATTCATTGTTATCCCATAATAGTCTCCAGTTCCGCTTCTAGTGAAAGCATCCTTTAAAGTATATCAAAATCCGGCAAACTTTATCTATAAAAAAGCGGCTTATACCAAATATCTTGTAAGAAAAACAGCGATTGCAGCCTATTCTGTACAGTCCTCGGCCTATACGAGGCTATTTTGCGTGAATTTCACCAAGTGGAAACGGCTTTACCGTCCTTTTTAAGGACGGTATCGTTTCAGCGAGAAATAGAAGGATAAGTTATCGTGTGAAACATATAAATTCTTATATTTGGACAAACCCGTCCCCACGCTAACGGGGGTATCGCAAAAAAGCTCTCCCTGCAGCCTCTGCAGGGGGAGCTTAAATCTTGCAGCTTATTCAGGTCTTAGCTGTTAACCCGCCAGACCACATTGTCTTCTTCCTGTCCGTTTACCGGCCACCAATGGAAACCTTCCTGAGCCAGCAACTGATCGGCTTCCACCGGACCCCACGAACCTGCAGGGTACGAAGCCAGATCAGCCGCTTCTTCCTTCCACGCTTTGGCGATACGGTCCACGAACGACCATGCCGACGAAACCTCATCCCAACGGGTGAAATAGGTTGAATCTCCACGCGCCGCATCATGCAGCAGACGCTCATAAGCTTCCGGCGAGTTGATCCCCACCATGCAGCTTTGGCAGAAATCCATGGCCAGTGGCTGAATTTCCGATTCTGAGCCCGGTTTCTTGGCATTGATCTTCACATAGATGCCTTCCATCGGATTCACGCGGATGACGAGCAGGTTGGGCTCGAGGTTATGCTTTTGGCCCAAATAGACATTGGTCGGCATACCCTTGAACTCTACAACCACTTCCGTCGTCTTCACCGGGAGACGTTTACCCGTACGGATGTAAAAAGGAACGCCTGCCCAGCGGAAATTGTCCACAAATACACGCGCCGCGAAATACGTCTCGGTATTGGATTCAGGATCCACTTTGTCTTCCTGGCGGTAAGCCGGAAGGGTCTTGCCTTTATACAGGCCTTGGGTGTACTGGCCGCGCACCACGTTCTCGCGCACTTCTTCGGAGGAAGCATACGGACGCAGCGAACGAAGCACCTTGACCTTCTCATCACGGATATCTTCAGCCAGCAAACGGCTTGGCGGTTCCATAGCGATCATCGTCAGCAGCTGCAAAATATGGTTCTGGCCCATGTCGCGCAGCGCTCCCGCATGATCGTAATATCCGCCGCGCTCTTCCACCCCAACGGTTTCACCGAGGGTGATCTGAATGTTGGCGATGTGCTTGTTGTTCCAGAGCGGTTCAAAGAAGGCATTCGCAAAACGGATGACTTCGATGTTCTGCACCATTTCCTTGCCCAGGTAGTGGTCGATCCGGTAAATCTCTTCTTCCTTAAACACCTGGCGGATCTGTTCGTTCAGCTGCTCAGCAGACTCCAGATTGTAACCGAACGGCTTCTCGATCACCAGACGGTTCCAGCCTGAACTTTGCAGCATGCCACCGGCTTTGAGGTTGAACGACACGCTGCCGAACAGCTCAGGAGCAAGGGCGAGATAGAACAGACGGTTACCCGGAATGCGGAATTTCTCTTCGATTGCCTCCGTTTGCGCGTTGAGCTCGCGGAAGCCGTCGATATTATTGATGTCCAAAGACTTGTATTCAAAATGTTGCACAAACTCATTCCATTCTGCAGCATCTCCCGCCTGGTAGCGGCAGAATTCGCGAATGGACTCTTTCACATCTTCCCGGAATTCCTCCTGGGTGCGGGGACGCCGAGCCACGCCAATTACCGCAAAATCATGTGTCAGCTTACCTTCACGGTACAAACTGTAAATCGCCGGAAAAAGCTTACGCCGGGCTAGATCTCCGGTTGCCCCAAAGATAAAAAATACAGCGCCGGGTGTATGCAGTGCATCAAGGGTTTGATTTTCAGCCATGGCTCCTCATCTCTCTGTATGTAATATAGTTGACAATCATTCTCAACGTCCGTCAAATAATAAAAAACGCATGACGACGTGATGTCATTTTATCATATTCGCAGAAAGGATGCTATCACATTCCTGACAGTTTTTCTCGGGATTTCGTAATTTTCCATTAATCTTTCTTATTCGTTTACATACTCCAGCTTATACTCCCGGATAAGGGTAGGCCACTGCCAGCCATTTTCTATTATAACGTTACGCAAAAAGCTCCGCAAACGCGGAGCCGGTATACGAAGCTTTTGCTGAAATTTGCTGATTATTAATATTTTGCGGAATCAATACTCAATGGTAATCAGCGGCAAACCGATTGTCACACGATTGCTGTTGTCATTGCCGTTCTTATGTACGGCTGCCTGCAGAGCTACCTTATGATCTCCGCTATTCACAAACCTGTTCAGCCCCGAAACATTATAAGACCGGCTGTAGGTCGTATCATCCTCATAATCTTCCACCGCTTTCAGCCCGGATAACCGCCCGGAAATCGTTCCTTCAATTCCGGCAAGTGCTTCACGGGGGGAGTCCTGCAGTGACGCTACACCTTGAAGTGAAGCATTCCACTCCGGCGTAATGCCAGCCGCCTGCATCAGTGTCCCCGCTTCTTGTGCTACTTTCTGCAAAGCCGTAGCTTTCAGCAGATCCTCTGTTTCAACGGTCACAATCACATAGCTGGTGCCTTGACCCAGCACACTCCAGAACATCGATATCTTACTATACAAATCCGGAGAGCCGGAAGATCTGTAAGTAGCATGTCCATATTCTTCGCTAGACTCCGCCTTGCCGAGTCCGAGCTGTGCAGCCAGCAGGTCTGCGTCCCTAACGGTGTCCACAGCATTCCCGCTGTATTCCCCCTGCCATTTCAGGACAAGCCGCAACGGAGACCCTGCTGCCGTAACTTCTTGTCCTACAGCTGCCAGGAGTTCCAGCGACTGCGGCAACGCTGCCGGGTCTGATGAAGCGGGAGCGGCCGCTGATGCGGCTGCACTTCCCTGGTCAGCCCCGCTGCGGAACCCGGCCAGCAGGAGCACCAGCATACACATGCAAAGAATCAGCATCAGCATTTTACCTTTCCCTTGTCCCCCGTTCCCCAGTCCCATACGGCATCTCCCTCTCATCCAATCTAGCAATCTACTAGACAGGATAACCAACTTTGAGAGGGGATATACACCAGAGACCAGAATCCCAATACTCAGGAACATCCAGCTAAATTCCGGAAAGTTCTTCTTCCGTAAACTTATATTCAGAGAAAACCGACTTGAGGTCCAGAGGCTCGAAGGTCAAAGAATAGAACCCTGCCGCAAGCGCCTTTTCATCACAATGAAAGCTGTACACTTCTGTATACTGCTCAGACTGTTTTATTTTATAGCTCATCGTATATATGTTATCCATTTTGCTGATTTTCAGAAAGAAAGGATTATCCAGGAAAACCTCATCATACATTAGATCGTTCAATACACCGAGATGCTCGATTTGCAAGGACTGTCCCTGGTTCGTTCCAAATAGCAACTTAGTGCCATTGCCGAATTTCAGCATAAGTCCGCTTTTGAAATATCGTCCGACCGAAGCATTGATCTGAACTTTCGCTTCCAGATTGCAATTTTTATGTTCGCCAACAGCCATAAGCGCTTGAGGTGCATTATCGTAAGCAATGCTGCTGAGATTCAGCTTCTCGCTCGTATGAATTAATATGATTTGATCTTGCTGAATTACGATTTCCGCATTCTTTTCATTGATTGGAGTGAATGACGAACTATGGGTGTCTGCAGTACTGAATTCTCCGCTCCCCTGAACAGCTCCAGACAATACGCCGATTAGTTGAGATCTAAAGCAGTCCTCCTTACCAATTAAGACCTTTATAGAGGAATCGACATCCGCAAAATCCAGTTTATGCTTCAGTGTCTTATAGATCAGCTTGGACTTTACCTGTCCCCATTCTACATCCAGTTGTTCACGACTGGCCCGTAAGCTGTCCACCTCCGGTTTTTCAGCGCCAGCTTGCTCTATGAACGAAAAAACCAGCTGATAATAGACTGATCTCATATTCATAACGAGAAATGTCGATTCCAGCAGCCTCGATGTATTGTGGTCATATCCGTTAGCATTAATAACCCGGGTAATCTCCCGTTCAGGATACTTCACTTCCACTTTTCCGGCTTCCACTTCCCTAAGATGAACCAGATGGTCCTTGAGAGCATCCTCCATACTCAGACCACATGTGCTGTTCCCGTGATCAGAAACCGTCCAGAAAAACATTGTCCCTTCCTGTTTGGCAAAGGTATGGGCATAGCCCGCCAGGGTATCGTAGAGCATATTGAACGGAATGGTAAAATCCTTGTATAGGGCATTCGTCCCCCCGTCAATTTGCAGCGAATCGAGCACATAGCAAATATCCCTGAGCTGGTCGTAACCCTTAATCAGAAAGAAATGTTGATGATGTTTCGCCTTATACCAATTGTCATAGTAAATGGTGTATAAATCTCCGGGGACAAGCACGCGCGCATTCCTGTCAATCTGCTCAACAATCCTTCGTCTAAAATCGGCCTCGTCAACAACAGTGTGCGTCTGAATGTCCAGCAGGAACCGTTTCTTCAGATAATCTTCATAATATTCAAAAAAGGATTCCAGCAAATCCTCCATGCTCATCGGCACCTCCTGAAACCAGGACTCAGCCATATACGTGCTGTAGTAGGTCACATACATCAAAAAAAGGCTATTGTACTGCTGCTGAAAGGAACCAAATATCATTCCGAGCGGCTTATAAAAGCAGTTCAGCTGCTTCCAAGAAAAACGATCATCATTGGGAAGCAGCTGGTCAATGATTCTGACATATCTGCTGTTAAGCGCCTGCGGAATAACCTTCATCCGGTTGTCTATGGCCACATCGAGCTCCGTCACATCGAGTTTTCGATCCATTCTTCACTTTGCCCCCTTTGATTTGGGTAAGCTGTATTCTCCGTTAAATTATGAATCCACTTTTTGGACAAGAAACGGGGCACCCCGATAATCAGCTTTGCAAATTCCTCCGACATAATGAAAATGTACACCCAGTAAATGGGAAGATGCAGCCGGTAAACCGCAATATAAGCCATTGGGAAGCCGACTGCCCACATGGCTGCACTATTTTGCACAAACGTAAAGACTGTATCTCCTCCGGCGTTCAGTACACCCTGAATCAGTATCATATTGACAACTTTTACGCAGAGGAAACAAGACATGAGGAGCAGCAGCGTTCTGGCCGTCGTGTGTGCCTCAGCTGACATACTGTAGAGGGTAAGAACCGGTCCGGAGAGCAAGTAGATGCAAGCCCCCACAATTAGAGAGCCGGTAAAAGCGAGCCATATGAAACTTCGCGAATAACTGAGCACCTTGTCCTTGTGTCCCGCGCCGATTCTGTTTCCAATCAGCACATTGCAGGCTCCCGAGAGACCGGTGAACACTACGAAAGCGATCTGTTCCACCGTACCCGCCACACTATAGGCAGCTACTGCCTGAGTACCTATATGGGCATACGATATGTTGTAAAAGTTCAGGCCTAACGACCAAAATGTTATCCCTAAAATAAGGGGGAGCGTCGTTATAAAATACTTTCTTACAAACCCTGAACCAACCGAAAAGAAATCCCTGATCCTTTTAAAGACGAGCGGTATCTTAAAAATATAAACTGAACTGACAATTAATCCGAACTCTACCAGCCTTGAGACCAGCGTGGCGATAGCGCTTCCCTTCAGCCCGAGCGCAGGAAACCCCAAATTTCCAAAGATTAGCAAGTAATTAAGCAGCGTATTCAGACTTAACGCAAACACACTGACAAACATTGGAATCTTGGCATTCCCTATGCTCCTCAACACCGCCGAATAGCAGAAGGTAATAGAGGTAGCCACGAAACTGAAGCCGACGAGCCTTAAAAAGATCCTGCCCTGTTCAATAACCTCCGGATCATTGGTGTATATGGACAGGATGCGGCCGGGAAAGAAAATGGACGCAAAGGAAAATAACAGGCTGACGGATAAACTGAGTAGCAATGAAAAGCCAAGGACAGACCGTACATGATGTACCTCCTTCTTTCCCCAAAATTGCGCGGCGAATATAGATGCCCCGGTGCTGATTCCGTTAAGCAGACAGATGTAAATAAAGGTGAAGTTGCTGGACAGCCCCACGGAGGCGATTGAAGTCTCTCCCAGCCGTCCCACCATAATCACATCAATGAAATTCAAAGACGACGTGGCCAGCTGTTGAATGATAATGGGCAGGGCAATGACAAAGATGCTCCTCCTAAACTCTTTATCTCTAAATCCCAAATTGTCTCCTCCGTTCAACTTGAGTGTTCCGTTTCATGCAGGCAGCCGGAGTTCCACTCCGGAGATAAATCGTTGTCTATCTTCAATAGATTCATGATTTTGAACACCATAAAATCAATGATATCGTCCAGCGATTGCGGCTTGGAGTAAAACGCCGGCGCAGCAAAACAAACATCCAGCCCTTCAAGGCACAGTTCGTATAATTGCTTCAGTGTCCCTGCCGACACTGGCGTTTCCCGGGGGACCAGAATGACTTGCCGCCTCTCCTTCCGAGCAACCGCAGCGGTCCGTGCGATCAGATTGTGGGCAAGGTTCGAATGAATCATCCCTATGGTGTTAACAGAGCAAGGAACCACTACCAGAGCATCATAGTGAAAGGAACCGCTCGCAGGTGAAGCGCCGATATTGTCATTGTCAAAGAATCCGTCAGCAGCGAACAGCACCTGTCTGATATAGCGCCTGTCCGCTACTTCATGCTTCATAGTGATCACAGCCGCCTGTGACATAATGACATAGACCCTGCAGCTCCGCTTCTTCAATTGTTCAATCAGATGCAAGGCATACAATGCGCCGGAAGCGCCCGTAACCGCCACAATGATCTTTTTATCACACATATTGAACTCCTAAACCGTAATAGTCATCCGGCAAGCCGATCTGTCCGTCATTGAATCTCAGGCCTGTAAAGTGATCATTCCCGATAAAACTGGCCCCGTCCAGATCCGCATATTTGAATTTCGCGGAAATCTGAAAAGCATAAGCAATCGAGAGGCTGGATTCCAGGAAGCATCCCAGAAGCAAATCCAGTTGCCCTTCGACAGAATCGATAAGACTCAGACTCTTCAGCAGTCCGCCCATCTTGATAATTTTAATATTCACCCCGTCAATAAATGGCAGGTACCGGTGCAGCTCCGCTTCCGACGTAATCGACTCATCCAAAAAGACTGGGACCTCCAGTTTCAGATCCGCAATTTTCCGGGCCATATCAATCGAGCTGACGGCGACAGGCTCCTCCACAAACAGGATGGATTCATGCGCCAGCCGGTCACGATGAGTGGCGAGTTCCTCCAGCGTCCAGCCCCGGTTCATATCGATAATATATTTCTGCCCTGGGTTTCCTTCGTTCCGGATATAATCCAACAGCGCAAGGTCACCTTCTCCCCCCAATTTCAGCTTGACGAGGGGTAACTGAATATCTGCAAGAGCTCCCACTGCCCCTCTTTCGCAGATGGGCAGAGTTACCGCCGATTTCCTCGGCCTTGGACATTCCACCTGCAGGAGCGACCAGGCAGGCTTTTTCAGAAGCTTGCCCACATAATCCAGAAGCAGCATTTCGAAGCCGCAGACGACACATTTTAGATAAGGGCCTTCGCTCAATGTACAGACAAAGGCCACGAGCTGCTCCCTATCCTCAATGTGGATAATGGCGGATGAGTGGTGCTCGATAATATAGCGAATTTGCCGCTCAGCGATATCATAATTCTCATTAAAAAAAGGCAGGGGGGCCACTTCTCCAAATGCTGATACGCCCCTCGCGTGTATGCTCAATAACAGATGATCCAGCTTGATGAACACGGAATGACTAATTCTGAACGGCTGCTTTAATTGCAGCGGCATCGGCTGGCAGCGTATGCTCATCTGTACTCCTCCAAAATATCAATAAATTTGTCACACCCAAATACCAGCGGGGCAAATACAGGAATGCGGTGCTTTAATTCCATTTGATAAATCATTTCCCGGACCTCCTCGGGATGCAGATCCTTGGCAAACAGCGATATGCCGAGAACTCTGCAACCTCTTTGATAATTAGCCAGCCGCTCCACAAGTTCGATCTGCTCTTCCAGCGCCGGAATACTTTTATCATAGTAAGCCAGTTTAGGTCTGGACACATCATGGGCAAAGACAATCAGGTTAGGTGCAGAACCATGCAGCAGGCCAAGTGTTACGCCCGAATAAGCCGGGTGCAGAATGGAGCCTTGGCCTTCTACAAAAATAAAGTCATGCTCTGTGGCCGATTGGCAGACAAAATGTTCAATCGCCCCGGCCATAAAATCTGATACAACCGCATCAATGGCAAATCCCTTACCTGCAATGTACATTCCGGTTTGCCCGGTTGGAATAAAGTCAGCCCGGAGCCCCCGGTCCAGCGAAGCGTTGTAAAGCTCCAAGGCGGTGGTCATTTTCCCGCTGGCGCAATCCGATCCGACGGTCAAAATAACATTGTTGTTCAGCGCCCCTGCTTGTCCCTTGGCTACTTCCTCGTACCGGCCGGCATACCGCAGGTCAATCATTTGACCGGGCTGGGCATACCTCAATAACTGGTCCATCTCATTGAGCTTATGATGCAGCCCGCTGATTACGCGGATTCCTGCCTGAAGCGCCTGAATAATAATTCCTATCCAGTCCGGGGGCAGTTGCCCCCCCGGGGGGGCAACACCTACCAGAAGCTCCTCCAATTCATAAGCCGACGCTCCGCTGAAATCCGCTACCACCGGGATGTCCTTGTCCACATAGGGCACAATGATCTTCACATTCCCGCCGGCGTGCTTAGCGTCGATAACAACAGCAATGTCATTACGGTACCTCATCACTCCATGGGCCATCTTGGCCTGTAAGGTGTCCAGTTCGCCGCCAGTCAGAATGGCTATTCTTTTATTTGAAGGCATAGTCAGCCCTCCTGAAATGCTCCTTCATCCGGTAGGGAACCGTGCAATCGAACACCGTCTTATATGTTGATCCGATCTCGGTGTTATAGGAAGAGAACTCCGGCCTTTGTGAAGGATCGAGAGGATGCCCATCCAAATTTGGAATGGAAATGATAGAGTGGTTGCCCTGGAATCTCGTAGATAATGCCCACAGCACTTCTCTTTCGTCAAAGATATCCACATCATCATCCAGCAGAAACACATTCTTCAGTTCATGAAACGCAGTAAACGCGGCCACTCCGGCTTGCCTCGTCTTGGCGTCATCGCGGGGCTCGTATTTGCTGAACTGAAGATGCGCCAGCAATTTCCCCCCGCCGCTTGCACTGCAGTAGCAGTTCAATATGTTGCCGGTTATCGATTCTTTGATGCTCTTGTACAAGCTGGCCTCGGTGGGAATGCCGCATAAATTGGACATTTCCGCTCCAGGACCTACAATGGTCTGATATATAGGCCGGCTACGGTACGTAATAGCCGTTACTTTGACAAGCGGAAGCTTACTTTGGGCCGCGCCGATATATCCCAGAAACTCCGGCAGAGAGTCGCCGTCGTGCTTGCGCGGATTCTCCTGCACTTCTTCCGGCAGCACAAAACCTTCAATTACGATTTCAGAGAACGCAATGCATTTCGCCCCGTTGCTGACCGCCCTGGCTACCTTTACCCCTTTTTTGCGGATGGCACCTGCTATATTCAGCTCGTTGAAGCCCAAAGGACAGGCCGGGTAAGAGAAACCTGCCGCGATATAAATCGCCGGATCAAGGCCAATATTGATTGTAACCGGTAGCGGCTTATTCCGTTTTTTCGCCTTCTCGTAAAAGTGGCCGATATGTCTGCCCGGAACAAAATAAATGGACATCGTATCCTCGGATTGAATGCACAGGCGATGTATCGTTACATCTTCCTCTCCAGTTTCCGGATCTTGGGCGTACACCAGACCCGTTGTAATGTATGGCCCTGCACTTTCAGGAGTATAGGTAAGCACAGGCAGCTGTTGATACAAGTTGATGTTTTGGTTAATGATATTTTCCTGTGAAGGAGGAGAATCGATCAATTCCGGCTCATAACGGTCATGAATCATCCCGGCCAGTTCACGACCAATGGAATGCGGTCCTACTCCCAGCAGTTCGGCACAAGCTTCTCTTGAGTTGAGCAACCCGATAAGCACCGGCATCGAGTGTCCCTTTACACGATTATAAATTACAGGATGGCCATAAGCCGGTTGGTGTTTGTTCGGAATACCGGACCCGTAATAGGCGTAATGATTGGGAATCTCGCAGCAGGTATCCATCTCTTTGTCCATAACTTCAATGGCATGCCCTTTGTGATTCAGGAAAGAAAGGGCGGTGCGCAAATCATATACCTCATCTGAACGCATAATAACCCCCTCTTTGCTTAAGCGTATTTAATCTCAATTCCATGGGATTTGATCAGTTCACCGGCAAGCGGAGTAATTACACACCCTTTGGAAAGAAACGCCACCTTCTGGCCCTTGTCAATCAGCTCTCTCACTTTGCTCTCTGTCAGTAAGTTGTACAGATTGGGATTCCCTTTGTCCTGCTCTCTGCCGCAGGCGGTTTTAGGAGAAGCGCCGGCGCTGCCAATGGTGTGTCCAGACTGGAAGCTGTCCGCCGGGGACTGGGACTCGAAATTGCGGTTCCACCAGGCTTCAAACGAGTTATTGGCCTGAACGCCGGCATTCAGCGGCGGCTGGGGCGGCAACGCTGCTCCTTTTTCCGTTTCCGGCCGGACGGTGTGTGCGAGCTTCCGCAAGGATTCATGAATGTTTGTATCAGGACTTTCGGAATCCTCCATCTTTCCGGCGTTGAACTTCTCATATCCCGCGAGATCGAAAAAGCCATGCCCGGTTAGACAGAATACAATTGTTTTGCCGGAATTCCGGTTTTCCAGAGCGACATCGATTGCCGCTTTTACACTGTGCGCCGATTCAGGCGCCGGAACATAACCTTCCAGCTTGGCGAATAATCTCGCCGCCCCGTAAATATCCAGCTGGGAATATGCACGGGCTTCGGCGTGCCCGTCTGCGATGAACTTGCTGACCAACGGCGACAGACCATGGTAGCGCAAGCCTCCGGAATGGATAACGGGAGCTGAGAATTCATGCCCCAGCGTATACATTTTGCTGAGCGGGGTCAATCTGGCTGTATCACCATAATCATACGTATAGATTCCTTTGGTTACCGTAGGCACAGCGTTGGACTCCACCGCGATAAAATGCAAGTCACGGTTTCTCTCCAGCTTCTCGCGCAGGAAAGGAAAACAAATTCCCGCAAAGCTGCTGCCTCCGCCAATGCAGCTGATAATATAGTTAGGCGTGATCTGCAAGGAATTCAGCTGATTCTTAAGCTCATTGCCGATGATGGTTTGATGCAGGCAGACAAAATTCATCGAGCTCCCCAAGGTGTATACCGTATTCCGGTCGGAAGACGCATACTCCACCGCTTCAGCGATGGCAATCCCCAGACTGCCCTGTGAATCCGGATCATTCTTGCGGATCTGGCGGCCGAACTCCGTCAGATTTGAAGGACTGCTGTGCACTTTGGAGCCGTAGGTTTGCATAAGAATCCGCCGTTGCGGTTTGGAATCAAAGCTGTTTTTCACCATAAACACATTGCAATTCAGATCAAAAAAGCTGGACGCCATACTCATTGCGCTCCCCCACTGCCCTGCTCCGGTTTCAGCAACAACGTTGGTAAAGCCGCACTTTTTGCTGAAATAAGCCTGCGCGATGGCTGAGTTCGCTTTATGGCTGCCGATTGGCGAGACGCCTTCATATTTGTAGAAGATTTTACAGTTTGTATCCAAATACTTTTCCAGATTCCGTGCTCTGATCAAAGGGCTCGGTCTCCACATCGCATAATAATCCAGAAGCTCCGGGGGAATAGGGATATTTACGTCTTTCCTGTTGATTTCCTGCTCCGCCAACAGCTCGGGAAAAATATTAGACAGCGAATGGACATTAACCGGCTGATGTGTTGTGGAATCCAGATGCGGCACGTAAAACTCCGGATAATCGGCCATGATATTGTACCAATGGGTGGGGATGTCGCTTTTTTGACTATATGAATGATTTCTGTTCATAGCTCCTCCTACACGAGTGACCGGGATGCCGAACAACCCAAACCACTTCTGGGATTGTGTAATTACGACTCTTCCTTAACGTGTTGAATGTTGAATCTCTTCTCGACTTCTTCATGCGGTCTAGGAATCACATGGGCACTGATCAACTCGCCACATTTAACCGCTGCTTCTGCACCGGCATCAATCGCTGCTTTTACCGCCGCTACGTCACCTCTAAGAATGACCGTCACAAAGGCGGAGCCGATCTTCTCCACTTTGATAATATTTACCGAAGCTGCCTTTACTGCGGCATCTGCGGCATTGATCGCCGCCGTCAATCCTTTGGTTTCCAACAATCCAATAGCATTCATACTGTAATCCTCCTAGAATATTTTTGGGTCTATCGTATTGACTGTATCCACAATTCCAACAATGGCGGCGTCTGCCGGTGTCTTTTCATGAAAGACATGCTGCGCCTGACTGCCCTTCACAACTAGCACACAGTCGCCGATACCGGCCCCGACCAGATCAAGGGCAACGAATACTTCGCGGTTCTTCCCTAATTTCGGGTGCAGAGACTCAATCAGAAACAGCTTGTACTTGTCGAGTTCCTTCTTTTTCATCGTAGACACCACGTTCCCCACAACTCTACCTAGTATCATCGCTTGAGTTCCTTTTATATTTTTGGGTTTCGGACAACCTTGTTCCCCAGCATGTCTTTAAGCATTTCATTCGCCCCTCCGCCGATGCTTAACCAACGGATATCATTGTACAGATTGGCAATCCAGTGATCAGATACATATCCTTTGGCGCCATACAATTGCAGGGCAGCGTCAGCCAACTCCCTCAACAGCTCGGTTGACTGAATCTTGGCAACAAAAACATGGTTTTTGTCGGCCTGATTTTGCTTCAAATCATTAATTAAGTTAAGTACGAACTGTTTCAGCATGCTGATCTTCGAGTAAAAATCAGAGATAAGGAACTTGTTCCGCTGAAATTCAATGAGACGTTTACCGAATATTTCCCGCCGGTTCAAGTGCTCCGTCAATTCTGCAAAGACCATTTCACTCATGCTCAGCGCCATAATAGAGATGAGTGTCCGCTCAAAATCCAATGCGCCCGCCAAGTATTCAAACCCGCGGTTTTTCCTGCCCAGCAAACAATCTGCAGCCACCGGACAGTCTGCAAAGTGCACCTCTCCGAATGGCATCAGTCTGGCACCGGCCTTGTCCTTCTCTTCCGATACGAAAATCCCCTTCTGATGTCTTTCAACCAGGAATAGACTGATGGATTTCCAGGCTTCACCGGCTTCATTCGTTCTGGCAGCCACCAGAAAATAGTCGGCTATTGGAGCGTTTGTAATATACATCTTTTCACCGGTAATCATGTAGCCTTCATTATCTGCAGCAATCGCCTGCGTTGTCAGCTTGTTGATATCCGAACCGGCATTTTCCTCAGAAATGCATAGAGCAATATTTTTATTGCCCGTTCTGATTTCCTCTGCCGCCTTCTCAGCAGCCGGATTACTGAACCTCCGCAACAGGCGAAGGGCAATTTCATTAACCGAATAGGTGCCGATAAGGCCCACACTTTTATGGACTGCCAGTTCCTGGCACAGTAAATAGAATGACTCCAACCCTGATTCTGCACGGCTGGATAAGCCGATCCAATCCTGATCACCCATTTGCTTCCATGCCTCTCGCGGAAGATAACCAAGCTTCATCCATGTGCCCAGTCCGGCAGAGAGATAATCTATCGTCGTCTTCATTTCAACGGCTTGTTGAACCAATGTGCAACCAACCCCCTAATTTTGTTCAGATCCAGCTTTCCGTTGCTTAACCGGGGCAATTTACGTTCAATGACATAGCTTCCCGGGATCATATAAGCAGGAAGCTTGGTTGAAACAAACTCTTTGATTTCCAGCAGGGTCGCCTCAATCTTAGTATCCGGCTGATCCACCTCAACAGCGGCGACCAGATAGTCCCCCCTCTCATCCATAAAAACATAACAGGCCCCTACTGTTTCTATTTGCCTGATCGTATTCTCGACTTCCTGCGGATAGATTCGGTATCCCCTCATTTTGATCATATTGCCGCTGCGTCCAGCAAAGTAGTATACACCGTTCTCCTGATATACTTGATCGTCTGTCTTGTAATAGATTTGGTCGCGCAGCATGACAAATTTATTGGCCGAAGGATCATGAAAATGGCCCCAGTATCCTTTCATCAGCTGTGCACCTCCAACATATAGTTCACCAACCCCCTCACCATCACCAATAATAACTTCTCCGGTTGTTATAAGTAGAAACTCAACGCCTGGAAGTGGTCTGCCAATCGGAATAACTCCCTTTTCATAATCCCCCCTCTCCAATTCATGGACGCAGCAGGCAACGACCGTTTCCGTCGGTCCGTAGCCGTTCAACAATTTTACATGCGGTGAAATTCCATGAAATTTCTGCAGATCACTGGCATTCGCAGATTCTCCACCGAACCAGATCGAACGCAGGAAATCCCAAGAGAACCGCGGATAATTAGAGAATCGGCTTACCAACATGGAGATAATATTAGGTGTGCAGGAGAAATCTGTAATACGATGCTTCTGCAACACTTCTATCAAGGAATCAATAAAGACAAACCTATCGAAAACTACGGTGGTCCCCCCGACAACCCACGGTACAAGAAGCTCCATCAGCACCGGGTCAAAGTGTACGGGAAAGAAATTAAGAAACCGGGTATCTGACGAATAACCGGCTTTAGCAGCAGCGGCTTCTAAAAAACTGGCCAATGCCGTCCGCTGCACGGCCACTCCCTTAGGTATACCTGTAGAACCCGAAGTATAGATCAAGTAAGCCAGATCTTCCCCCTCGGGAGCCGTGTTAATCGAAACAGCGTTACTGATCTCGTGAACAATCGGTTCCATCGGAATATCCCGAATAACAGAGAGGTCCTTCACACTGGTAAAAGTGGCTTCCCCCACCCGGTCCATAACAACTTGATCCAAAAAAATTGCCTTCGCTCCGGAATTGCCAATTATATAGTGTATTCGTTCTTTGGGACTGGAATAATCAATGGGTACAAACACAACCCCTTCTTCCAGGCAGGCGAAAATAACCGCGATTACGGAAATGGACTTGGCGGAAGCGATGATCAAACGGTCTCCCCGTTCAAGCCCTAGAGACCGGAATAAATAAACAGCGTTAGTTACCATTTGCAGGAATTCTGTATCTGCACAAGTTCTTTCCCGGTGAATAAAAGCAGGGCGGTCAGGGGCCAATTGCCGCCGGTGAAGTAGTTGTCGCAGTCTCATTAGGCAATCACTCCAACATTCAATTATACTTCTCTGATTGTTTCGAGAATTTTCAAGCCTACATGTCTTCCCGGAACATCCAGATGCACCAGCAGCTTATCTCCGATTCTGATCTCGCTCGACGGGCGAATTTCTCCCTTGCTTCCCATCATGCGGACATGCCAATCATCCTGGATAAACGTATTCAGAATCGTTCCGTCCACTTCACATTCAACATGCAGCAAAGGGCGGGATTCAATCTTCAGGCGGCCTACAGTAACCACTCTGGCTTCACCCTTTGAATTGACGATGTACACCTCATCTCCTGCTTTGATGTCGGATAGATAGACTGCCCTGTCCCCCGGCACCCAGGCATACAGATGCAGTCCGCCAGCGTTTACCCGAAATTGCCTTAGATTCATGTACGGCAGAAAATGAGTTTCACTGCAAGTCAGGATTCCTCCACTTGAGGTGGAGCCTAGGAGCATTCCTTCATCCTGATATAATTCTGAAGTTGTATCGATGCAGACCCGGCTCCCCATGCCGGTATGTTTGATTTTTTTAACTACGCCTTCCCGCAGCTCGAATTTTTTTATTTTGGAACGGCTTACTGTTTCGCTGAACCTGATAATATCTTGAACTTGATTGGTGGAGAGTACAATTCCATCACTGCCTACCTCCATCGTCATCAAGCTGACTTCTCCATCTTCTGCCGTTCTTACCTTTTTAAATACTTGACAGGATGTAAGCTGTGTCGTTGCCAGTATCAATTCCAGCGGAATGTTGGTAGGATCTTTGAACTCAATGATGACCAAATCCACAGAATTGACCAATTCGACAGTTTGATCTAACGTTTCGCGATCCTTCACATTGATGGTTAGAGCGATTTTTATGTTTTGTCCATTTAGTTTCACCTTGGTTTGTTGAAGCATCTTCAAGTTGTTCGCAACAATATACTTAACTTTCTTAAACAAAGGCTCTTTTACCAAATTCTCGACATCGGCCATCTCGGATACCAGTACCGCTAATTCTATCCGCTGTGGCAATTGGATTTTCCCTAATAGAGAAAAATGCCGGTAATCAATATAGATGGTGGAGTAGTTAAGCTGACACACCTTATCAATTGTGTCTACCTTAGTATCAGCAGTTGCCTCAAACCAAATCCCTCTCTCTTTCTCCATTCGCCACACTCCCCCTATAAATTGTTTGTATCAAATCCTCAGGGTCTGCCCCATGGTTAACCACTAAATCAATGCTTTCAATAATCCCCTGCATATGATTGTCCTGAAACACATTCCTTCCAATCGCTACGCCGCTTGCTCCAACATCAATGGCATCTCTTATCGTCTGCAGCAGTCTTTTTTTGTCATGGTGATTTTCACCACCGGCAATGACGACTGGAATATCCACTGCATTTACAATTTTTTCAAAGGAATACTTATCCGTATAGTTCACCTTAACAATGTCGGCACCAATTTCCATTGCGACCCGCGCACTCACCAAAGCGTTTTGCACATTGTACTCGTCAACCATATCCCCCCGCGGATACATCATGGCTATAAGGGGTATCCCCCACTGGTTGCACTCTTCCGATATTTTGCCAAAATCCTTGATCATCTGATAATCAAAGTCGTTGCCGATGTTGATATGGATTGAAACGGCATCTACACCGGTCTTTGATGCTTCCTCTACAGAAGCTATCAGCACTTTCCTCAATTGGTTGGGACTGAATCCGATGGAAGCACTCAGATGCATAATAACAGCCATATCCCTGTTTTCTTTGAAAATATCCTTGCATACGTGTATGTTTCCTTTATGCAATACAACCGCATTTACCTTGGAATGGCACAGCTTCGCTACTGTATCTCGAATATTCACAATTCCGTCGATTGGTCCCAGTGTAATGCCATGATCAAGAGGAGTTATCAGAATTTTGCCGGTGGAAGGATGAAATAATTTTCGCATTCTCAAATCTTTCATTTGATCCTCCTCATATAGCACAGCTGAAAGCTACCCACGTTCTTCAATGACTCATCCCAATAGCCCAGCTTGCCGTAAAGGCGTTTAACATCTTTGCTTCGCTCTCCTGTAAAGATCAGAAAGCTGCTGCTTTCCCTAAATATTTCGTGTACCCTATTCATCAATTGCGTACCGATACCTTTATTCTGTTCCAAAGGATGTACGATCAATTTCCCTACATGGCAGACGTTATCTACATCCAGGAATGCCCGGACCGAGCCGATAATCCTGCCTTGCTCCGAGAATTTCAGTATCGTAGATCGTTTAAACTCTCCCTGAATTTCCTCCAGCGATTGTTTGAGCGGCTCAATATCCATACCGTAGATTTCTTCCGCTTCTCTTTGGAATGCCAGTTTCTGCAGATTCAGAATTTCCGGGAGATCCTCCATTCTTGCATCTTCTATCAACTCATAGCCTCCTCAAACAAAGGTTAACGAATCTTAGAATTGACGCTATAACGCGTCGTCGCACTAAAGTAAAAAGACACTGTTGTATGTCTTCTGACTTTTTCGCCGAAGATTTGCCCGTCACTATTCTTGACAATACGTGGTCTAAAAACGCATTCCGGGTACACATTTAATGCAAACGTTTGAATTTTGCAATAAAAATAAAAAACTATCAATTCCGAGCCAGGGTATAGGTAATTCATGGTGATTTTGGTGAGGTCGAAAAATCTGAAAGCAGTGCAAACGTTTGAATTTCAAGCCAAAAAACCTTCGGTCAATTCATTTCTATTCCTTTGCTGTCGAGAGCAACAATATCAAAATCAAAATTAGGAATGACATTCAACTCATAATCAATATTTCTTAGAATACACATCTCCATTACAAGAGCCTCTGCTTCCCTGACTTGTCCCAGACTGCCTCTAAAAATGATGACAAGCGATCCTCCCATCGTTTCATGAAGTACCTTGACCAGTTCGACATATGTATTCTTAACAATTAAATCGCACACACGAATTACATCTGCCAAACCTCTTACCTTTACCGTTGCCAGAGCCCGATTCATATTGCCCCTTCTCTCCAATAATTAATTTGGAGTTCTTCTTCGCTCCCCTCTGCCAGTCAGTCCCCGTCTGCGTGCAACAACTGGCGCCCGACGTAGGTAATCAGTTCTGAAATTCGTGTGATTGTCTCCGTAGACAGCATAGCGGTATCGATTTCAAAATCGAAGGCTGTTTCGATCTCCACAATTAATTGGATAATCTTGATCGAATCGATGCTATAGTCGGCCAATAGATCCGACTCCTCTTGAATCTCCTGAGGGTGGGCGACCAATTTCAGCTCGTAAGCTACGATATCACGAATAACATCCAAGATTTGGACTCTATCCATAGGGTCTCCTTTCGTGAAATAGTTGAATCCAATTGATTAAAATCTAAACAACATAGATTTGATAATTTAACGTTATAAAATATGTTATTATATATAAATTTTACCATATCCATGTCTTTCCTTCAATATATTTTTTATAAAATCCAAGTTCATCTTATATAGCAAAAAAAAGAACGCATACCTGCGTTCTACATAAAAAAAATAAAGACAGCCGCGTATTCGTATGCTCTACAATCCGTCTCCTAGTACCTTGACCGCATCAAATTTCAGGATACAATTGTTTCAATTTCCCTCTGGCCATTGGCGTCGTGAAGTGCCGCTCCACGGATTTTCGTGCCTGATTCCGGTCGATTTCCCATGCCGTGATTTCGCGTTGCAATTGATCAATGGAGCCAATACGCCGATCCAGACATTGGATTGTCATCGAGCTCAGTTCAATTTCGGCCATGTTTAACCAACTCCCATGCTTGGGAGTGTAGTGGATTTCCAGGCGCTTCGCTAAAGATAGGGCCTGTTCTGGTGGAAAGGCTTCATACAACGAAGAGATCGTGTACGTGTTCAAGTTGTCCATCACGAGCCGAACAAGTTTCGCGTCTGGATAGTAAACGTCCAGTAATTCCTGGATTTGAAGTGCCCAATCGACTTTGGTTCGTCTTTGATTCGTCTTTGGTTCGTCTTTCGCTGGCCTGTACGTGACACCAACCGGCTATCGGTTCCGTAAACAAAAACACACTACAGCTTCCCTTTCGCACGTATTCATAATCTTCGCGCTGCACTTGCCCCGGTTTCATCGGCTCGGATGGACGAGAATCTTCCAGAAGCTGAATCGGTTGTTCGTCCATACAGATCAGCGGAATTTCAGGATCATAGGGCAAGGCGTAGGCCTCCAAAACGTCCTCCATGCGCGCAACAAATTCGGCGCTCGATTTCGGAGGAATGCACCATTGTTTCTTTAAATGAGGCTTAAGTTTCGTTTTTTAAACGTGGTCCGAATCGTCTCTCGTCCCACGGATTCCATGATATCAGTTCGATGACCCGGCGCGTCAACAGACGAACGGTCCAGCGGGCATAGCCCTCAGGTGGCTCAGAACAGGCCAATGCGATGATTCTGGCCTCCAGTTCTCCCGTAATGATCGCAGGACTCCCTGGCTCCGGCCGCTTTCGATAACTCAGAGTAGCCTCCAAGCCGCGGGTACAGTAACTTTTCACGGTATGGTGGATCGTAACGTCACTGACACCGACTCTCTGGGCAATCTCCATCTGCTTAGGAATGGCTCCTTGACTTTCATCGACCAACATGAGGATGAGACATCGATTTCGAATTTCCCGAGAAGTCTCCTTCGTATGAAGAAGCTGTTGGATCCGTTCGCATTCTTCGTCGTTCAGTTCAACCATGTATTTTTTGTTCATTGGTATGCCCTCCCATTTGACTCTATATGGAGAGCGTAAAGGTAATATTATCCTTGGTCAAGGTACTAGCCCACCGGCCTTTGTTTTGTTAAGGTTATTCAGCCAGACCGTTCTTGTAAGCATATATAGCTGCCTGGGTCCGGTCTTCCACACCCAGCTTGGCGAGAATGTTCGTTACGTGAAATTTCACAGTCTTGATCCCGATAATCAGCTGGTCAGCAATATCCTGGTTGGATTTGCCCTGGGCCAGCAGCTTCAGCACTTCCATTTCGCGCTCGGTAAGCTCCTTATAGGCAGGTGATTCGCCCTTGGCGTTATTACGGAAACGGTTCATCATTTTGGAAGCTACCTGTGACTCCAGCACCGATTGGCCTCTTGCCGCTGCACGGATGGCATCCGCCACTTCACTGGCCCGCGAGGTTTTCAGCAAATAGCTGAAGGCTCCGGCTTCAATGACCGGGTACATTTTTTCGTCATCCAAATAGCTGGTAAGTACGATTACCTTACAATCCGGATAAAGTTTGAGGAGCTGTCTAGTTGTTTCGATACCGTCCATGCCGTCCATCACTAGATCCATAAGCACCACATCCGGATTATATTCCTGGGCCAGCCGGATGCCTTCTTCTCCGCTTCCGGCTTCGCCCACAACTTCAATTCCATCCTCGGTGCCAAGCACCGCAGCAAGTCCGATCCGGACCATTTCATGATCGTCCACGAGCAGTACTTTAATCGCTTCCGCTTCCTCCATCTCCATAGTTTGCCCTTGCCCCCTTATTCATTAACTAGTGGTACAGTAATTTCAATGCGCATCCCTTTGCCGGGTGCGGTGATAAATTGAATGGAGCCTCCGGTTTCATTGATCCGCTCCTGCATATTGGAGAGTCCGTAGGAAGTCTGCTTACTCTCATCCATCTCGAAGCCAATCCCGTCATCCCGCAGTGTGAGCCGCACGGTATCTCCCCGGCGGTGCAGCCGGATTTCCATCTTATCCGCTTTGGCGTGGCGCAGCGTATTGGAAATGGCCTCCTGCACAATGCGGAACAAATGATTCTCGATCCCTTTAAGCAGATGCACATCCGGGTCCATCTCAAACACAATCTCCATAGGAACCTTAATCTCCAGTTCCTTAATCAACTCCTGCAGCCCCTGCTCCAGACCTTTGCCCTCCAAGTACACCGGACGCAGGTGCAACAGCAGTGCCCGCATCTCCGACTGGGCTACGGCGGACATCTCCTCGATAAGCGCAATCTGCCGCTGTGCCTTGTCAAAGTCCTTTTCCAGCGTTCTGCCTACAGCCGTCGCCGTCATGGAGATCGCGAACAGCTGCTGCGATACAGCATCATGCAGCTCACGTGCCAGCCGCTGCCTTTCCTCCATAATCGCCGATACGCGCGCCTGTTCGGCAAGCTTGGCGTTATTGGTGGACAGCCGCTGCAGTGTGTTCACCTGGTTCTCCCACTTGCCGCTGATCCGGCCAAGCTGCAAGCCGAGCCTGCCCAGTTCATCCGTACCCAGTTCCGGCATGGCCGGGGTAAGATTTCCTTTCTCCCAGGCTACGAGTGTTGCCCGCAGCCGCTCCAGCTTGCGCTTGATACGGAAGCTCTGGTAGAAACCGAAGCCAATCCCGAAAACCATCGGCAGCAGAATTAGCGTCACCGCCGTTCTTACCCCGATCTTCCAGTTTTCAAAGGGCTGCAAATATCCGTATGTATACATAATGTACAGGATAACCAGCAGCATGACAAAGGAGAACAGAGCCCCCTCGCCCATGCTGCGCGTTACCATACTCCTATTCTTTTCCTCCACGCCGGGAGCACTCCCTTCTTAGCTAACGCTCATCCCTTTTAGGACATGCTTATATCCAGGTCACCCATTAAATAAGATACATTAATCTTCACCTTATTCTCGCTGATGTCATAATTAGCCGATTTCCAATTGAGCCGGTTCAGCATTCCGGTATCCCGATGGCTGCCGAATTCGATCGATCCGAACAGCACAAAGGCTTCAATCTCCACGCCGTAGTCTTCCGACAAATGAACATCCATATCGCCAAAAATGCCCTGAAACAGCATGATGGTCTCTTTATCCTCCGCCATGGCCAGCGAAAGATCCACATCGGCTTCACCCATCACATGCCATGCACTCAGACTGCGCATCACCCATGGGGAGAGGTCCCAGTCAAACCGGGAAGAGAAGCTTTGCTTCTGCATGAAGCCGCCGCGTTTCTGCATTCTTTTGGACTTCACAAAAAACATCCCCAGTGAGATCAGACAAATCCCCAATACAAGCAGCAAATGATCCAGCAGCATCAGTACGGCACCGACTCCAAGCAGAGTATAACCCTGCTTCACCCTGCCCGATGTCGTCCGGTAAATCCCCAGCAGCAGGAACAGGAGCGCGACAATGGAGAAAAAGCCGATCCATCTGCCAAATATCATCAAGCAGCCTATTCCAATCAGTCCGATGGCAATCAAACGGTTTCGTTTATCCATTTCGCACCTCCTTAAAGTTTTGCGGAGCAAAACTGATTAATGTTGAAGTTTCTCCAATCGATGATTGTATGCATCATGAATTGGAGAAACTTCCACCTATAGCCGCATCCCGCTACAAAAGCCATACCGGTATGGAGAATCCATACCGTATGGCTTTACCTTGTTCAGCATATCATATACGCCTATTGTTTAGGAACTGGCTTATTATTCTTTTTTGTCAAGTGACGGGGATGAAGAAGTTGGGTTCAGCTTGCTCTTAAGTGCAGCGAGCTGCTCATCCACTTTAAGCTGCTTCTCGGCATCCACAGGCTTGCTGTATACACCGGCCGAAGGGCTGTAAGGGGCACGCATAACATCTGCTTCCGCTTCAAGCTGCATGATCTTTTCTTCCATACGGTGGAATCCGAGCGATGCACTGCCGCTTTCGATGGCATGAACACTGCTGATTTGCGACATTTGCTTCTTGGCTTTCGCCATTTGTGCACGGGATACCAGCTCGTTGCGTTTGTTGCGCAGTTTGTAGAACTCATCCTTCATGTCATGCAGCTGCTGTACCAGTTCTTTGGCTTGCACTTCCGCTTGAGCATGAAGATCGCTGTATTCAACTTGCTTCTGGTCGAAATAGATTTTTTCCTCCAGCAGCTTGCGGGTTACTTCTTCCTGGCCATTCTTCAGGGCAAGCTCAGCCTGTGCCGCACGTTGTCCGGACATTTTAGCTGCTTCATCGACGCGCTGCTTCATCCGGCGCTCATTGGCCATTTGCTTCGCTACAGTAACCTCAGCTTCGTGAATTTCTGCCTCCATATCGCGCAGATATTGATTCAGCATTACAATTGGGTCCTCTACCTTATCCAGCAAGTCGTTTACCGACGCCTTTGTCATATCTTTAATCCGTTGAAATACTCCCATGTTTTACACTTCTCCCTTCTCGTATTTAGCAAGTTTTTGTTTAAGCTCTTCGACTTCTTTCTGCAGGGCCTTCTTCTCAATATCCTTCATCATGGCATCCAGACCGGAGTCCGGGGCCGAGTAAGCATTTGCTTTGTCATAACCGGGGTTATAGCCGGGCTGTCCGTTATTCGGACCATATCCTCCCTGTCCATGAGGACCCTGCGGGCCTTGCGGGCCGCGTCCATATCCAGGTCCTCCGGAGTAAGGGCCGCCATAAGGGCCGCCCGGAGCTCCGGGTCCAGGGCCAAAAGGATTATACTGCGTTGGCTCCTTGGGAATGACAAGCGCTGCAACAAGGTACACCAGAATCGTTGCGCCCCCGGTAAAGGGGATGCTGACCAAGAGCAATATCCGGAACAGGGTGGAGTCAATACCGAGAGTCTCGGACACTCCTCCTGCAAGCCCTGTCATTACCTTGTCACGGGTTGAACGGTACAATCGGCTCATAGTACTACTCCTTTCCGTCATTGTTAAGCTTCTCCTTCAGACGGGCCATTTCTCTTTCCAGTACAGTTGCTACGGTTTCTCCAGCCTGCACTGCGTATTCCTGCCCCATCCGGCGCAAATCGCGCAGACTTTTCGCTTCCAGCTCCCAGTCGTTCATCCGGTCTTCCAGCCGTCCGAACATCTTGGGAACATCACCGCCGTTGCCGTAGGTTCCGGCTCTTTGGTTCATCCGCTGCTGAAGTCTCAGCGACTCCATCCGTGCTGCATAATACTGGCGTTTGTTATATACGGTCTGATATTCGACTTTCAGTTCATTAAGCTGGCTTTCCAGCTCATACAGCGATACTTGGCTCTGTTCCAGCAGCCCGCTGTACTGCTCCAGCTTTTCCTCGTGAATGATCTTTTCCTGCAAAGCCAGCTTGGCGAGATGATCCTCTCCTGCCTTAAGTGCCAGCAGCGCCTGTTCTTCACGCTTATTCTTCATGGCCGTTGCCTGGTTGACTTGCTGCTGCAATTGCTTCGTGTGGGAAGCGTATTGCTGATATAGTCTTTCAGCTTCACTGATTTCTTCACGGGTTGAATGGAGAAATTGATCAATTAGCTTCACAGGGTCCTGGCTTTGTTCCAGACGTTCATTTAGATTAGCTACGGTGATATCCCTCATGCGGCGAAAAACACTCATGATTTCCTGCTCCCTCCCTGCTTCTTAGTAAGTAAACTTCTAAAAACTTAGTATGTTCTGTTTTGTTTGCCCTTCAGTACTGAGATTCCCCAAACCACAAGCGCGATACCGAGCAGGGGCCCGATGATCCAGGAAAGCTTGGCAATCAGCGACATGACACCGATGAACATTACGATCCAGCCGATAATTTTGCGTCCGCTTTTAATTCCGTAGTATCCGAGAACAACCAGCAATACCGGGAACAGAATTCTGAAGACTCCATGAATCAGAGGAAGCGCAATACCCATCAGCATTATTGCTCCGAGCACGATCAGCACAACCGCAAGTCCGTTACCTTTTCTATTTTGCATTTTCTCACCGCCTTTCGTTGACCTCAACCTTATAACCTTATTCTAGGGTAAACCGCAGACTTTCAAAACAGACCGTGGACGGTTTTATAAACTGGACCTTAGTCGGGGCAAGGGTAGGACTGCAGGCTGCCGGGAGCGGAAACAAGCCTAACTCTCTGCCGGGAGAGACTTTAAACATCGCTAGTGTGTATAATTGTTGCAGGTATCCCTTAATATAGCTTCTGCAGCATGCAGAGGAACAAAGGAGCACACACCTTGAAGACATTGTTAATCGTTGAAGATGACCGGAGTCTCAATAAAGGCATCGCCCTGACCCTTTCCCAGAACGATCTATCTATACAGCAGGCTTACGACATAGCCTCAGCGGAGCTGCTTCTCTCTTCCCTTAAGATTGATCTTATTATTCTGGATATCAATCTTCCCGACGGAAGCGGGCTGGATTACTGTGAGAAGATCCGAAGAACCTCGCAGGTGCCGATTATCTTTTTGACCGCGAACGACATGGAGCCTGATATCGTTACGGGGTTTGAGCTGGGAGGCGATGATTATATTACGAAACCGTTCAGTCTGATGGTCTTAAGGGCAAGAGTCATGGCCGTCCTCAAAAGATCTGCCCCGCACAGCGAGGACAAAGTAACGATAGGACCCTTAAGCTTCGATTTTGGAAAGCTGGAGTTTTATAAGAACCAAGAGCAACTGATCCTTAGCAAAACCGAGCTGAAGCTGCTGAAAATATTTGTCACGAACCCCGGCATTATTTTAAATAGAGAACAGTTAATCGACAAGATCTGGTCGCAGGAGGCTGAGTTTGTGGATGAGAACGCGCTGACAGTAGCTGTCAAACGGCTGCGGGCCAAGATCGAGGACGAGCCTTCAGCTCCACAATACATAAAAACAGTCTACGGTTTGGGATATCTATGGGCGGAAAGGCCAAACCCGTGAGCAGCAGCAGACAGATCCACTACTCCAAACGCATTAGCCTTTTATTTTCGGCAATCTTCATTCTCCTGGTATTCGGCTATGCGGGAGTGGTCCTTTTTCTGCAAGGGGATCATCCGGCTCTCCCGGAACTCACTGCACTTTTTGTCTCTTTAATGCTCGTCATGGGTGCTGCCTGGAACTGGTCCTTGCGGCGGCAAGTTACATCCTTTGTGGATACGTTGGATGAAATGGTGGACCGGGCGATCTACGGACGGGAGAAAATGACCGATTTTGAAGAAACCCTCCTCTCTTCCATGGAACATAAATTGTTGCGTTACATTGAGATCTCCAAAGCGAACGAACAGAACCTGGAAACGGAAAAGAACAGAATCAAAGAGCTGATCTCGGATATTTCACATCAGACCAAAACACCTCTTTCCAATATCATGATCTATAGCCAGCTGCTTGCCGAAGTCCCGGAGCTGGATGGAGAATCCCGGCAACTGGTGAGCCATATTCAGTCGCAATCAGAAAAGCTCGAATGGCTGATTACCTCCCTGGTCAAGATGTCCCGGCTGGAAACGGGGATGATCACCCTGCACAGCACGGTCAATCCGGTGATTCAGACGATAACCCGGGCCGTATCCCATATCTATACCCGTGCGGAAAGTAAACAGATCGATATTCATATCGAATGCAATCACCTTACAAAAGCCCGTCATGATCCGCAATGGACCAGCGAGGCCTTATTCAATCTTCTGGAAAATTCGGTAAAGTATACAGAGGCAGGCGGTAAAATTTCCATCGTGACTGAAAGCAATGAAATGTTTACCCGGGTAGATGTTTCGGACACAGGCATGGGGATTCCCCAGGATGAGCTTAAGCACATCTTCAAACGATTCTACCGGGGACACAGCGCCAGGGAGTATGAAGGCATTGGAATCGGGCTTTATTTGACGCGGAAGATTATCAGCATGCAGGGAGGTTTTATTACAGCGGTATCCGAGCCAGGCAGAGGAACAAAGATCTCTATGTTTCTACCCCAAATCTAAATGTGTCATTATCATCAGATTTCAGACACTGTCCAGTTAGAATTGTCTGATATCTTAAGAGCATCAAAGATTATGGAGGATGAATCACCATGCCTATATTAAGAATAGAACACCTCAAGAAATATTATGGCAAAGATCCGCAGACGACGGTTAAAGCGCTTGACGATGTCTCTCTGTCTGTAGAAAAAGGCGAGTTTCTGGCCATTGTCGGCACCAGCGGCAGCGGAAAAAGCACCCTGCTTCATATGCTCGGCGGCCTGGACCGGGCCACTGAAGGCAAGGTGATTGTGGATGGGAACGATATCTTTGCGATGAGTGATGAGAAATTAACGATTTTTAGACGCAGATCGGTTGGTTTCATCTTTCAGAGCTATAATCTGGTACCGATTCTGAATGTGCTCGAAAATATATTGCTTCCTATAGAACTCGACGGCGGCAGAATTGATCAGAAATATCTGGACGAAGTGATCCAGGCCCTGGGACTTCAGGAGAAAATCCACAATCTGCCGTCTAACCTTTCCGGCGGGCAACAGCAGCGTGTTGCGATTGCCAGAGCGCTGGCAACTAAACCTTCCATTATTCTGGCTGACGAGCCTACAGGGAATCTGGACAGCAAAACCAGTCAGGAGGTTCTTATTCTGCTGAAGCAGCTGAGCGAGAAATTCAATCAGACCATTGTCATGATTACTCATAACGAGTCCATCGCCCAGACTGCCGACCGCATTATTAGAATTGAAGACGGACGCATTGTTTCCGGCAACGAGACGATATCCACCGGGGTTAAGACGTTATGATCACAACCAACAACCGCAAAATTGTAAACCGTCTCGCTCTAAAAAGCCTGAAAGCCAATCCAATGCGCAATCTGGCCGTAATCTGCGCGGTCATCCTGACTACACTGCTCATTACCTCCATCTTCACCATGGTCTTAAGCATTAACAAATCGATGGAATTAGCCCAGATGAAAACGGTTGGCTCTGACTTCCACGGAGGCTTCAAATATCTGGCCCCGGCACAGGTCGAAGCGCTGAAGAAACATCCCTCCATCCGGGAATACGGGGTTACAGTTAATGCAGGAGATTTAACAAATGATGTGTTCAGGGATAGTCGGGTAGAGGTTTTGCAGATGGATGAGAACAGCGCAAAGC
Source organism: Paenibacillus sp. FSL H3-0321 (assembly GCF_038002865.1). Taxonomy (NCBI): domain Bacteria; kingdom Bacillati; phylum Bacillota; class Bacilli; order Caryophanales; family Paenibacillaceae; genus Paenibacillus; species Paenibacillus sp. FSL H3-0321. The sequence continues at coordinate 3,074,057 of NZ_JBBODH010000001.1, forward strand.
ACGGTTTTATAACATTCATTGAAGGCGGGTTACCTGTCGCAGAGAACGAGGTTGTGCTGAACACCTGGGTGATGGATAAGCTTGGCATCAGGCATGCGCTGGGCCAGCGGGTTGCTCTGGATATAGATATCGGGGAGCGCGTGATTCAGCAGGATTTTATTGTTTCGGGGTACTATTACGCGGACAGAAACCTGGCCATGTCGGGGCTGGCTTTGGTATCGGAGGCTTTTGTAAACAAGAACCTGTCCACTATCGATCGGGAGAAGTCCATAGCCAGCGGTTCTTATGTGAATACCTCCGGGCTAAGTGTGATGTTCAGCAATGCCGTCGATATCGAAAAAAAGCTCAATAAGGTACTCAAGGACACAGGTGTAGATGCCCCGATCGGGATAAACTGGGGGTACACAACTTCCTCCCTTTCGGATAACATCATCAAATTTGTTCCTTATATGGGAGTCATACTCATTATCATGCTCAGCGGATATTTGCTGATTTATAATATCTTCTACATATCGGTAGTGCGGGATGTCAAATTTTACGGCCTGCTGAAGGCAATCGGAACCACGCCGCGACAACTGAGGAGAATAATTATTAGTCAGGCGCAGCTGCTGTACATTGTAGGACTGCCGTTTGGCCTGGCTTCCGGTTATGGTATTGGCCGGTGGTTGACCCCAATGCTTAGTAACATCTCTCCTGAAACTATGGAAGCTTCCAATTCAGCCAGCCCGTGGATTTTTATTGGGGCTGCCGTGTTCTCCTACCTGACGCTTTGGATCGCTGCCAGCAAGCCGGGCCGGATGGCCGCACGGATCTCTCCTGTGGAAGCAGTCAGATTCGCAGGTGTGAGCGTGAAACGGCGGATGAACAAACGCTCGAAACGCGGGGCAAAACTTTACAGTATGGCCTTCTCCAATCTGTTCCGCAATAAAAAGAAGCTGTTTCTTATGCTGACCTCGCTTTCCTTAAGCATGGTCTTGTTCAGTGTTATCTTTACCGTGATCTCATCGCTGGATGTCAATAAGTACCTGGAGACTTATATCGCCGGTGACTTTGTAATCCACAATAACGCTATCGTGTATACAGAAGGCGAACAGGCCGGGGATTCTTACAAACTTTCGGCAGCGTTCAAAAGTACTCTGGATAAGATTGACGGAGTCGAACAGGTGGACAACGTATATTATAAATTCGAAAAATACATTTTGGATGACACGATACGCACTGCACTGAAACCTCAAGCAGAGACGCCTCAACCTGAACCGATCCTTGTACAAACACTTAAGAATAACTTCATTATGCTCGATCTGTACGGCATTGATGGCGGCTGGTATGACCTGGTGCAGAAAGATGTTATTGAAGGAACCTTCGATAAACAGAAGTTCGCTTCCGGTAACTATGTGCTCGTGACAGAGGCTATGATGCATGGGGAAGATAATTATGAAACTTATTATCATCCCGGTGACTCTATCAAATATCCGGGTCTGGGAAAGAGTTATGAAGTCATGGCCGTTTTAAAACTTGATGCCCTTTATGCAGCAACTACTCAAGCATATCCAATCTATGGATACAACACCTTCCTTCCCGCCTCAGAATTAACAAAGGAGCTGCCGGCGGGAAGCAATCCGCCTATGGGATTATCAGCAACCATTCACGCCGATCCGGCCAAGCTGAGCAGTGTTGAACAGGAGGTTAAGTCAATTGTAGCTTCAAGTGATGAGCTGGTCTTCAAATCAAGAGAAGATTACAAGGAGGAGCTTGGCTCGTATATCCGCATTTTCCAGACGGTCGGCTACGGTCTCAGCTTTGTCGTTGCGCTCATAGGCGTTCTCAATTATATCAATACCGTCATTACCGGGGTTATTACCCGCAGAAATGAATTCGCCTTACTGGAGAGCATCGGCATGACCAAGCGGCAGCTGAAAAAGGTTCTGGTCTATGAGGGAATGTACAATGTCCTGTTGACCGTGGCGATCACCTCCAGCTTAGGCCTATTTCTGACTTACATCATTTCCAAAAACATAGCGGATAATATAGCCTTTACGGTCTACCACTTCAGCTGGCTGCCGTTTGTTCTGGTCATTCCGGTCCTGGCCGCTATTGCGTACACTGTAACGCTAAGCTCCTACAGCCTGCTGACCAAGGCGACGGTTGTTGAAAGATTGCGGCAAGCAGAATAACCTCTAACGATGAAGCAGATCCGGGCAGCCGGGTCTGCTTTTTAAGGTCCGTCCCTTTATCCAATTGCAAAAGAGACTACATTCCTCCATATTCATTCTGCATTCCTCCATACGTTTGACTGCGAAACAGACTTATAATGAGGCTGTCTCATTACTTCAGCATCCACCTTAGGAGGTTATTTCCTTGTCCATTCACTATGATGCGAAGCTGCAAATCTTCCATCTGCAAACTGAAAATACCAGTTATGTATTCGGCCTGGCCCGCGGTACGTATCCCCTACATCTGCATTGGGGCAAAAAAATCCGCAGCTCTGCCGTTTCCGATTTATTCGATCCCGGAGCTATGGGCTTCAGCAGCACCGTTGATCCGGCAGAGCCTTCGCTTTCCCTGGATACACTCCCCCACGAATATCCGGGCTATGGTTCGGGCGATTTCAGGGAGCCCGCTTACGTAGCTGAGCTGGCCAACGGCACAACGGTCACGGAACTGGCTTACGTGTCCCACAGCATCCTCAAGGGGAAACCGGCGCTGGAAGGCCTACCTGCTGTATACGCCGAGTCTGACGAGGAAGCCGAAACGCTGCAGCTGGTGCTGGAAGATTCACTTGCCGGCCTCAGGGCCGAACTGTCTTACACGGTCATGAAGGGTTTCGATACCATTATCCGCTCGGCCCGGCTGATCAATACCGGAACCGCCCCGCTTAAGCTGAACCGTGCCTTGTCCCTGGCGCTCGATTTCCCGCATGATGAATTCGAGCTGATCCATCTTTCCGGCTCCTGGGCCCGGGAACGCCATTTGGTCCGTGCCCCGCTGCGCAGCGGAAATCAGGGCATCGACAGCAAACGCGGAGCGAGCAGCCATCAGCAGAACCCCTTCCTGGCCCTGCTCTCCCCGAATGCCGGGGAAGACAGCGGAGAAGCCTATGGCTTCAGCCTTGTCTACAGCGGCAGCTTCAGTGCCGGGGCCGAGGTGGATCAATACGGGTCCACCCGGGTCACGATGGGCATCAACCCCTTCGGCTTCCGCTGGCTGCTTGAGCCGGGCGAAAGCTTCCAGACGCCGGAAGCTGTACTTGCTTATTCCGATGCGGGGATCGGCGGCATGTCCCGTATTTACCACCGCTTGTACCGTACCCGTCTGGCAAGAGGGCTGTACCGCGATGAACCGCGTCCGGTGCTGATCAACAACTGGGAAGCCACCTATTTCGGCTTCGATGCGGACAAGATCGAAGATATCGCCCGTGCCGGACAAGCGCTTGGCATTGAGCTGTTCGTGCTCGACGACGGCTGGTTCGGCCGCCGGGACGATGATTCCACTTCCCTGGGAGACTGGTTCGTGGATAAACGCAAGCTGCCGCAGGGCCTGTCCGATCTGGCGGAACGGGTGAACCGGCTTGGCATGCAGTTCGGCCTCTGGTTCGAGCCGGAAATGGTCTCCCCCGACAGTGAGCTGTACCGTGCCCACCCGGATTGGTGCCTGCATGTGCCAGACCGCAGACGCAGTCAAAGCCGCAATCAATTGATCCTCGACCTGTCCCGGCCGGAGGTCTGCGACTACATTATAGATGCCGTTAGCAGCGTATTATCCTCGGCTCCGATCACTTATGTCAAATGGGATATGAACCGCCATATGACGGAGATCGGCTCCGCGTCGCTGCCGCCCGGGCGCCAGGGGGAAACTGCCCACCGCTATATGCTGGGGCTGTACCGGGTAATGGAAGAAATCACATCCAGCTTCCCGCATGTGCTGTTCGAGAGCTGCTCCGGCGGCGGCGGCCGGTTCGATCCGGGCATCCTGCACTACATGCCGCAGACCTGGACCAGTGACAATACCGATGCCGTAGAGCGCCTCAAGATCCAGTACGGCACAAGTATTGTCTATCCGGCCAGCGCCATGGGCGCACATATCTCGGCTGTGCCGAACCATCAGGTTCACCGCAGCACCCCGCTCTCCATGCGCGGCGATGTGGCGATGTCCGGCAACTTCGGGTATGAGCTGGACCTGACCCGGTTCACCGAAGAGGAGCAGGCGGAAGCGGCTGCCCAGGTTGCCTTCTACAAAGAAATCCGTTCGCTTGTTCAGCAAGGGGATATGTACCGGCTGCTTTCGCCGTTTGAAGGCAATGAAACGGCTTGGATGTTTGTAGCCGAGGACCGGTCCGAGGCATTGGCCGGCTACTTCCGTGTGCTGGCCGGACCAAACACCGCCCGCCCCCGTCTCCGCCTTCAGGGACTTGATCCGGACAAGGATTACGTGCTAAAAGAGACGGGTACCGTATACGGCGGCGACCGCCTGATGTATGTAGGCCTGCTGCTTCCCGAGCTGCATGGCGATTTCCAGAGCAAGCTGCTGCATTTTGTTGCAGTTGAAAAGTAAATACATTTTCAAACAAGCAGGCCCGCAATGGATGGTGCCTGCTTGTTTTTTAAGCAACAATTTCGATATCGGAGACCACCTCACAGGCAACCTGCGAACTTATTTGGTAAAAAGACTCGTGGTTAACCCCTCCATAATCCCTTTACCAAGAAAAGGGGCAAGCGGTAGGACGGCTCCCAGACCTTGTTCCTCCACAAGCTTCCGGGCACACTCATTCAGTACTTCCTCGCTCAGAAAAGGAGCAAGCGGTACCAGATCAATGAACTCTCCGCGTTCGCATGTCTTCCTGGCACATTCATCTAACACTTCTTCACTCAGAAAAGGCGCCAGTGGTAAAAGGTCGATTATTTCCCCGCTCTCCATAGCCTTCCGTGCGCATTCATCCAGCACTTCATCACTCAGAAAAGGGGCCAGTGCCACCAGATTGCTGATTGGCCCGATCTCTATCACCTTCCTGGCGCATTCATCCAGCACTTCATCACTCAGAAAAGGAGCCAACGCCACCAGGTCGCCGATTGGCCCGATCTCTATCACCTTCCTGGCGCATTCATCCAGCACTTCATCACTCAGAAAAGGAGCCAGCGCCACCAGGTCGCCGATTGGCCCGATCTCTATCACCTTCCTGGCGCATTCATCCAGTACTTCCTCACTCAGAAAAGGAGCCAGTGCCACCAGGTCGCCAATCGGCACATTGGCCTTTACATGCTCAAACACCTCTTCGATTTGTTCCGTCTTAAGCAGAGGCGCAACTTCCAATATTTCTATTGCAGATACCTCATGCTGATGCAGGTAATCCTCAGTTGCATTTTCCAGCACACTTGTTAGGATCGCTGTCCCCCTACCCTCTTCCAGAATCTCCTCAATAGAGACATTAAAGATTTCCGCCAGCTCCGGGAGCTTAGAGATATCGGGCATGCTTGCGCCCCTCTCCCAATTGCTGACCGCCTGATAGCTGATTCCCAGCTTATCCGCAAGCCCCATTTGCGTGAGCCCTGCGGCCCCTCTTAATTTAACGATATTCCTGCCTACCTTTAGCATATCGAACATGTTACCACCCCTTCAGCTGTGATGTCCTCAGTGTATCGATTGCTGCTGATTTTGCATATCAAGCGCTGCTTGAGTTCTTGCCTTCTGCGGCCTGCCGCGGAAAACGGTCACCAAAATTACAGCAGCGATAATGATAACGGCAGCGGTCAGGGTGTTCACGGTTATCTGTTCGCCTGCCAGCAGCCAGCCAAGCAGCACGGCAACTACCGGATTGACGAAGGCATAGGTCGAAACCAGTGTAGGATCGGCGTTTTTTAGCAGCCAGATGTAGGCCGTGTATCCAACAATGGAGCCGAAGACGATTAGATAACCCAGAGCTGCGTACGAACGGAGGGAAATGGCCGGAACGTCCATCTTAGACCAGTCGCCGGTAAAGAAGGAGAAAACCAGCAGCAGTGCGCCACCTGTCAGCATTTGCGCAGCCGTTGACATCAGCGGGGAATCCGGTATCCGGGCGCTGCGTGAGTACATGGAACCTGCCGCCCAACTAAGGGAAGCTACCAGCAGGGTAATAATGCCGATCAGGTCGGTTGCAGTGCCATTGTCTCCCTGCCCCGGCTGGAAGACCAGAACGGCGATGCCCAGCAGTCCAAACACAATCCCGGCGATAACACCGGGATTTGGACGCTTGCCGCTGCGGCCAAACCACCCGAACAGCATCATCCAGACGGGCACCGCAGCGACGATCAGAGAAGCAATAGATGAAGAGACCCTTTGCTCCGACCAGGCCACCAGTCCATTGCCTCCAAGCAGCAGCAGTGCGCCGACGATGGCCGAAGACCGCCACTCGCGTCCTGCCGGGTGCTTAGCACCGCTTAATCTGGAAATGACATAAAGTAAAGCTCCGGCCACAAAAAAGCGGATTCCGGCCATCAGAAAGGGCGGCATGGTCTCTATCGCGACCTTCATGCCGACATAAGTTCCTCCCCAAAATAAATAAACAGACAATAACGCGATGCCAACCCCATACATCGCGTTAGCTCCATTCTTTTGCAGCATACTGCACGTTCCTCTCTTATAAAAATTTGTACAGCCTTATGACGAGGATTTGAGGGCCGATGATCTGACCTGCCGTTTCCTTGAAACTCTGGCTGACCACCTTCACTGAGATCATGACTTTGATTTTCTAATCCTGCCTGCCCCAGTCCACAATCCCTTTGTAGCCTTTGATGACTCCGTTCTTCTCCAGCTTACCTATTTTTTGATGCACCGGGGGCCGCGAGATATGCAGCAATATGTGTCGTCAGCACCGCTATATACTACACGCCGTCATAGGTCGGTTCGCTCCGCACAACGGAGCCATAGATACGCTCGAAATATATCGGGTCCACAGTCAATCACCTCATACCGCCAGTATAAATGATTCGGCTCACCTTATGCAGCCCTGTGAAATAGGAGAGCAAGATTACGACAGTACCTGTCTTCCTTGCAGCAACCCAGGAACAAATCGACCAAAGCGGATTTCAACAACGCCTTTGTTGCCCTTGAAAATAACGAATTGCAGGCTATTTTTGCACATGCAAAAAACCCTCAAGACGGAATCCGTATGAGGGTGGCTTAAGCGCTGCTGGCCCGATAAATGTATTTGCTACAATAAAAATGCCGTGCAACCATTTATTTTTAGCTTTAGATGTATTCTGTACAGTTAAAAAAGGACGATAGACTCCTTTTAGCAGGATGAGCTTTAGATAGGTGTACCAAGTACAATTAACTCCGTTTTATTGCCGATTTCTTCCCTTTTAGTTGCATAGAATGCAGTTACAATTGGAAGATGGCACCTCTGAGCTGTACACAAACTAACCAAAGAGATGAAGCTGTTCTCAGAGTTCAGGAATTCACTCCTTGCCGGTCAGCCCGCCGAACACCGTTCCTTCCTCCAAGCCGTCCACAAACCGCTGCAGCCAGGCATAATATTCTCCCGCATGCTGGAGCTTGTCCAGATCCCGAAGGCAGGCCTGCCGTTCCTCTTCAGGAGTGTCCTTCGCCTGGATCAGCTCCTGGAGCTCTGGCATCACCGTACCCATCGCCTCCTGCATGACATCAATTTCCCGCTGAAGCTTCAGGGTGAAGAAGTTTTTGAATGCCTGGAAAAAATCAGTCTCGGCTACATACAGCTCCTTCCGCTCGCGTTTCTCGTCCAGCTTGGTCACCATCCGGGAAGCGATCAGGGAGCGGACGCCGTAGCTCATATTGCTTTTGCTCATATTCATGACCTGCTTCATTTCCTCCAGCGTCATCGGCTTGTCCTCAAAGAACATAATCCCGTATAGCTGTCCGTAAGAAAAATTTGCTCCATATAAATCCATCGTCTGCGCTATCGCATCAATCATCGGTCGCAGCAGTTGCTCCCGTGGTGATAAATGCTCGTTGTCCTCGCCAAATGCGGCCTGCTTCATTCGCTGCACCTTCACTCTTTTTTAGAATCGTTCCCTCTACATTACACAATACTGAAGCTTCGTTACAGGTTTTCTGCAAATTTTACACAACTTCCGAACGATGTTTACTTCCGCTTAACCACGGGCTTGTCTCATGAGTGTACAATTTTTTTTGAACAGAGGAACTTTCCTCTGCATTATACCGCAAAATCAAGCTGATGGAATGGGGTATCGGAACGAAAATGACACGCTCAAAGGTTATTAACGGCTTGAAGCCCGTGCTGTTCACGCTGCCGGCGATGGTACCGTTCGTTCTGTTCTGGCTGGCGCCGCTGTTGTATGTGCTGTACCTCAGCTTCACAGAATGGGACTTTATGAGCCCGGAGAAAACTTTTGTCGGACTGCAAAATTATGCCGATCTTTTCAGCAACCCGGCCTTTTACAAAGCGCTGAGAGTGACCGCGCTCTTCTGTGCGGGCAGTGTGCTGCCGATCATTCTCCTGGGACTCGGACTTGCGCTGCTGATGAACCGCAAGCTGAAAGGCTCCGCACTTTATCAGGTGCTGCTGTTCTCGCCATGGGTCACGCCAACCGTCGCTGTATCCATTGTCTGGTCGTGGATCTATGAGCCTGAGGTCGGCCTTGCCAATACGGTGCTTGATTTCCTCGGACTCGCGAAAATCGGCTGGCTGCAGGACCCCAAATGGGCGCTTGTGGGAGTCCTCCTGGTGACCATCTGGAAATCCGTCGGCTGGGCGATGATCTTTTATCTGGTGGCACTGCGGAATGTGCCTTCAGACCTGCTGGAAGCCGGGGAGCTTGATGGCGCAAGCGCTGCTCAGAAGTTCTTTCGCATCACTCTGCCGCTGATCTCGCCAACCACCTTGTTTCTATTCGTCGTGCAGCTTATCCAGGCCCTTCAGGCCTACGATCAGATCAACGTGCTGACCCAAGGCGGCCCCTCCGGCTCCACCCGCACGCTGCTGTATCTGTATTATCAGTCCGCCTTCGAATCCTTCCAGATTGGAGAGGCTTCCAGTGTAGCTGTTGTCCTTGTCATCATCTGCATGCTGCTGTCCGTATTCTCATTTGGCATCAGCAAACGGACGACCCATTATCAATAATCCGTACATTTTCCAAGAGGAGGTCTCACCGCTTGCGTATATTCACACGGCTGGGCGGACCGGCCCGTCATCTTTTTTTTGCCACGCTTGCCCTGCTGATGGCTTTCCCGTTCTACTGGATGGTCACCAGCGCGCTGAAAACCAATGATGAAATCTGGCGTTCCCCGCCTACACTCTGGCCTGAAGTGCCGCTCTGGGGAAATTTTGCCGCTGCCTGGAATGAGGCCCCGTTCGCAAGATACATGGGCAACAGCATTTTCGTCGCCACTTCCATCGTCATTCTGCAGATCATCAATTCCGGCATGATGGCCTATGCGCTGACACATATGAAATTCCGCCTGAAGGGGCTTTTTGCCGGAGTGATCCTGTTCGGGTATATGGTTCCGGCTACAGCGGTCTACCTGCCCGGCTATCTTGTGCTGTCCGAGCTGCACCTGCTGAATTCCTACGGCGGCCTGATTCTCTCCAACTCTGTAAGCATCTTCGCGATCTTTCTGATCCGGCAAGCGTTCCTGCAGGTATCGCATGAGCTGGTGGAGGCCGGTGAAGTGGACGGCGCCTCGCATATGCGGATTCTGTGGACGGTGCTGGTGCCGGTTACGAGGTCATCCTTTGCCGTGCTGGCGCTGATTACCTTCATTGACCAGTACAACAATTATTTCTGGCCGATGCTGATTACCAAAGACCCTGACCTGCAGTTAGTCTCGGCTGGCCTGCGCAGCTTTTTCGTGGAAGGGGGTGCATACGGATTACAATGGCCGCTGATCATGGCCGCCAGCGCCTTCACCATCGCCCCGCTGCTGCTTGTCTTCCTGCTGGCGCAGAAAACGATTATGCAAAGTGTCAATATGACGGCAGGCTCCAGTAAAGGCTGAATCTTACATTTTTGAACAAAGAGGAGAATGATGATGAACGTATTAAAAAGGTTGTCGGCGGTATCTATGATTGCCGGATTCACAGTGCTCACGGCTTGCGGCGGAAATTCCGCTTCGGACAACGTTACGGCGGGAGGCGGTGCCTCCGCAGCTCCAGCGGCAGACGCCCCTCCAGCCCAAAGCGAACCGGTAACCATTGAATTCTGGTATGGACTTGGCGGCAAGCTTGGCGAGAATATGGAATCACTCATCCAAAAGTTCAACACCTCGCAGCAGGAGGTCATCGTCAAAGGCATCGTGCAGGCAGACTACAGCGAAACCGAACAGAAGCTTCAGGCGGCCATTGCTACCGGACAGGTTCCTGCAGCCGTGCTCTCCTCCAATATGGACTGGGCGCGTAAGGGATATTTCTCTCCGATGGATGAGCTGATCACCCAGCAGCCGGATTTTAATAAAGAGGATTTTGTCCAGACCTTTCTGAACCAGGGCCAGGTTGACGGCAAGCAGTATTTCCTTCCGATGTACGGAACGACACAGATTATGTATTACCGCAAGGATGCTTTTGAGAAAAGCGGTATCGATGCCAGCCAGTTGAAGACCTGGGAAGACCTGGCGGCAGCCGCTGGGAAAATGGCCGTTAAAGACGGCGGCAAAACAACCTTCTTCGGATGGGAGCCGATGTGGGGCTCCGGCAACATGATCGATGCCGTGCTCAGCAAGGGCGGCAGCGTTCTTAGCGAGGATGGCACCAAAGTAACGATCGACTCCCCTGAGTGGATTGAAACCTGGGATCTGTTCCGCAAATGGATTCACGAGGACAAGACCATGCGCATCCACTCCGGCGGACAAGGCTGGGAGTACTGGTACAAGACCATTGACGATGTGATGAAAGGCCAAGCGGCAGGCTATATTGGCTCCAGCGGAGATCAGGGTGATCTGGATTTCAGCATCGTCTCCGCAATGGAGCAGCCGGGCTGGGCCGGAGTTGGCGAAGGCAAGCCTGTGGCACAAGCGATCATGGCCGGTATTCCTGCCAAAGCCGGGGATGACGAGAAGCTGGCAGCGATGAAATGGCTGACCTACTTCACGAACTCCGAGAATACCGCCTTCTGGTCAATCAACACCGGATATATTTCCGTCCGCCAGTCTGCGCTTGAAGATCCGGCATTCGTCTCCTTCAGCGAGACCAATCCGCAGATCAAAATCCCGTTAATGCAGGCGTCCCACGCCTCCGCCCCCTTCCAGGACCCTACCGGCGGCAAAATCAATGATGCGCTGACCATTGCTGCGGACAAGGTGCAGATTGAAAATATCCCTGCGGCTGAGGCCCTGAAGGAAGCGCAGCAAACTGCCCAGGCCGCTCTTGATAAAGTAAAATAAGCGGTATATCGTATCAAGGGAAACGGCTTCGCCGTCCTTAAAAGGACGCTATCCGTTTCAGCGAGAAATAGGACGTGAATTATTAAATCTGAGGGGGCGGCAGCATGCCTGAGCTCATCACTCCGCAAGGGGAACATTCCATATCCGCGATTCTGTTCGACAAGGACGGCACACTGCTGCAGTTCGTTTCCCTCTGGGGAAGCTGGGGCGAGTGTTTCCTGGGACAGTTCACCCGGCAGCTGGAACAACGCGGCCTCAAATTCCCGGTTCAGTATCTGGCCTCCCTGCTGGGAACCGTTCACGATGCTGAGGGTAGAATTACAGACTATGACCGGAATGGTCCCTTGGCCATGGGGACGATGAGCGACCTTTACGCCATTCTGTCCTGGCAGGGTTACCTGCTAGGCTTATCCTGGGCCGAGTCCAAGGAACTGGTAGAGCTCTGCCGTCAGGAAGCAGATGTAATGCTGGAGCGCAGCCGCCCGGTGCTCCCGCTTCCCGGCCTGCTCCGGTTCCTTGACGACTGCATAGCCAAGGGCATTGCTCTGGCTGTAGTGACCGCCGATGAAACAGCGGCGGCCGAAAATCACCTCCGCTGGCTCGGTATCCAACATTATTTCTCTGCCGTGATCGGTACGGATCAGGTCGAGCGGGGCAAACCGTTCCCCGATATGGCGCTGCTCGCCTGTGAGCGGCTTGGGGTACAACCTGCCGGGGCCGCCGTGATTGGCGATACAAACGGCGATATGCGGATGGCTAAGGCCGCCGGGGCAGCTGTAGCCGTCGGGATTGCCGGCGCAGCGGATATATCAGTGCGCGGTCTTTTGCCGGATGCAGATTCTCTGGTGCAGTCCTATGCAGAACTAAGTATTGGAAGGAATACAAGGTGAGGGCCGAAGGGGTGTGGGCCTGGGTTTTTCTCGCGCTGGCGATTCTGTTCGAGCTCTCGGGAACCATCTCCATGAAAATATCCCACGGTTTCACCCGGCTCTGGCCCTCCGTGCTGATGTTCCTGTTCTATGGGATCAGCTTCACCTCGCTGAATGTGGCGCTCACCTCGATCAAGGTCGGGGTAGCTTATGCGGTATGGTCAGGTGCAGGAATCATCCTGATCTCCGTCGTGGGGGCGGTGTATTTCGGGGAGCGGCTGACACTGTCTTCCCTATTATGGGTGACTGTGATTGTGGCCGGAATAGTGGGCTTGAACATTAGTGCCAAGGGGCATTAACAAAGTTCTATTCATAAACTTTGCATTCAGTTTAATACCATGCAATCCAAGGAGGCTCTCTCGCAAATGAGTACAAATGAACCAGGCGGACCACAGCCGCTGCTCACCTTCCAAATTATCACCGATACTCATGTTACTGCCGATCCATCCCATGAGTATAATCTGAATTTCGAGCGGGCGCTGCACGATCTGGCTCACCATGCCCAGGGCAGCAGCGGAATTATGCATATTGGCGACATTACGGATCATGGCTTACTGGAAGAATACGAGGAAGTCCACCGCATCCTGCAGCTGCATCAGGCAGCACTCCCGGAGATCCGTTACACCTTGGGGAACCATGACGTTGGCCTCGGCCACTGGGAATCCCGCCTGGCAATGTACACTTCCCGCATGGGAATGCCCGGCCCCTATCATGACCACTGGATCGGCGGATATCATTTTATTTTTCTGGGAACAGAGGAAGGTCTGCCAACGTTCTGTAAACTGTCAGAGGAGCAGCTTCGATGGCTGGACCGTAAGCTTGGGGAAAAGCTGGTGGACGGACACTCGAAGCCTGAGCAGCCTGTTTTTCTCTTCCTGCATCAGCCGCTGAAGGACACTGTAGCCGGATCTTTGGAGTCACAAGAGTGGTATGGCGTCACTCAAGATAAGGAGCTGCGCTCCATCCTGTCCAAATACCCTCAGACACTTCTTTTTACAGGCCATACACATTGGGAGCTTGAAGTGGACAACACGATGTACCCCGGCAACGGCGAGACGGCAACCATGTTCAATAGTGCTTCTGTTGCTTACCTCTGGACGAATGCGGATGAACACAAGACCGGCAGCCAAGGGTATTATGTGGAAGTCTATACCGACAAAGTCCTTATAAAGGGACGGAATTTCACTACGGGGAGCTGGATTGAATCGGCGCAGTACGAGGTGGTTACATCCTTAAATGTACGCAGCTAATACCTTGGCGATGCCCGGAACATCCGGTTACATTGACAAAACAGCTATAACAAAAAGCAGCCTTCTCCCGTTAGTGGTGAAGGCTGCTTTTGCATGTTGGCATCATACCATTTATATCAATAGTCGCTAGGCCGGATTAACACATAGCAGAGCTTGCTGCGGCTACCTTGCCTCAAAACGCAGGCAAAGCAATCTCCGCATAGTTATCTTCAAGGAACTTCTTCACTTCAGGTCCGCTGATGCGCTTCGCCAGCTTTTGGATGGCATCCGAAGCCTGGTTATCTTCGCGTGCTACCAGGGTGATGGTGAATTCGGAATCTTCGCGTTCTGTAATCAGTGCATCCTTCTTCGGCGTCAGGCCCAGCGGACTGGCATAAGCCGGAGTCATCGCTACCAGATCGGCGTCGTCCAGCATCCGGGCCAGCATCAGCAGGTCCACTTCCTCGAACTTGTAGTTCTTGGCATTTTCGGTGATGTCGGCCTGTGTAGCCTTAATGCCTACGCCTTCCTTAAGCTTGATGAGTCCAGCGTCCGCGAACATTTGCAGGGAACGTCCAATGTTCGACGGGTCGTTGGCCATTACCAGTGTTGCACCTTCCGGCAGTTCGCTGATCGCCTTGTAACGTTTGGAATATCCGCCGTAAATGGCATCATATACAGGCTGTACAGCGACCAGCTTGGAGCCTTTGCTGGCATTAAACTGCTCCATGTAAGGAACATGCTGGAAGAAGTTCGCATCCACTTCTTTGTTCGCCAGCGCTTCGTTCGGCTGCACATTGTCGGACAGCACCACAACCTCCATATCCACACCGTCTTCCAGCAGCAGCGGTTTCACAATATCAAGAATATCCGTCATCGGCGGAATCAGCGAAGCCACTTTAATCTTTACAGGCTCTTTGCTGTCTGCAGCGGGCGCCTCTGTATTCTCCTTGTTATTTCCACAACCGGCAACGATCAATACAAGCAGTGTAAGCGCGAATAGCATTGTTTTTTTCATAAGTATAACTAACCCCCAATTTATATTTTGATTTCAAGGTCATAGATGCTTGCAAATTCCTCAGCGTTTATCCAGCAGTCTCGCCGCAGTGCTGCCTGTAAACTGAATCACCTGCACGAGCACAATCATCACGACAATCGCATAGATCATCACTTCCGTCTCAAAGCGCTGGTACCCGTAACGGATGGCGAAATCGCCTACTCCGCCCCCGCCGACAACGCCCATTACAGTTGAGAACGAGATAAAGCTAATCGTAGAAGCAGTCAATCCAAGCACCAGACCGGAACGGGCCTCCACATAAAGAAACTTGAAAATCAGCGAAACCTTTGAAGCTCCCATAGATAAGGCCGCTTCAATCGTCCCCTTCGGAACCTCCAGCAGCGATTGTTCTACCAGCCGCGAGTAATAGGCAATTGCAACAATAGACAACGGCACAGTAGCCGCTACCGTACCAATCGCCGACCCCACGAGGAAGCGGGTGACGGGAATCAGCGCCACGACAAGCAGCAGGAACGGAAACGAACGGACAACGTTAACGATGCTGTTGAGGATAAGAGACAGCAGCTGATTCTCATACAGCTGGCCTTTGCGGCAAAAATAAAGCAGCGTCCCCAGCGGGAGCCCCAGCAGTACGGCTGCGCCTACCGAAATGCCTACCATTACAAAGGTTTCCCCTATTGATTGCCACATTTGATCCTGATATTTCAGCATATCCTCAAACATAGGCTTCCCCCGCTTTGCCGGTAATTTGCTCACGGTAGGAACCGGTATAGCCGACAGGCGCTGTAAAACCAATCTCCCCGCGGGAGAAGGAATCCACGATTCTGCCCTCTTCCATCACAGATACATCACTGCAGATGCTGCGGACAACATCCAGCTCATGGGTGACGATAACAATCGTGACGCCGAGTGTGCTGTTAATCTCTTTCAGCACAGCAAGTATATCCGCCGTTGTTCCCGGATCAAGCGCCGAGGTCGGCTCATCGCAGAGCAGCAGCTTCGGGCTGTTCGCCAGCGCCCGGGCGATGGCTACCCGCTGCCGCTGCCCGCCGCTGAGCTGGGCGGGATACTGCTGCGCCTTGTCCGCAAGTCCGACGAATTGCAGGCATTCCTCCACCCGCTTCATCATTCCGCTCCGCGGCATACCGGCCAGCTCCAGCGGAATGGCGACATTCCGGCTGACTGTACCATTGCCGAGCAGATTAAACTGCTGGAAGATCATACCGATCTTCTGCCTCTCCTCACGCAGAGCCTTTTCCGCCATTCCGGTAAGCTTCTTGCCGTCAACCGTAACATTCCCCTCATCCGGCCGCTCCAGCAGATTGATCAGCCGCAGCAGCGTCGATTTGCCGGCCCCGCTGGCCCCGATGATGCCATGGACAGCTCCTGTCTTCACCTCAAGCGATACCTGCCGGACAGCATGATAGCTGCCTTCCTTCAACTTGAAGCTTTTACTCACCCCACTCAGCGATAGAATATGTAAGCCCCCCTCTCCAGAACGCCTATACTATAGCCTTTTATCGCCTCAAACAGTGTACTATAATTATTTAAAATCTGTTTCATTAAAAATCTCTTTAAATAATAAGGTATTTCGTCGTCTGTGTCATCATTTTTCTCAAAATGATATATCAGCGGCATGGAAGAAAACAACATTATAAGGATGCACGACAACGCCGGAATTATGCTGTACCTTTAATAAACTTCTTAGTCCCATCTGTTGCACTTTGTACAGCTGATCTGCTTGCCAGTTGCTCAAACGGATGATCTACTGTATTTCATACAGCAGATAGAGGCAGAAACCTCTGATTAACGGAAAAGAGAGTAATTCTGCTGCATGAAATACAACAGATTGCTATTATCAGATTAACCGGAGAGAATCTGCTGCAGTTGTTGCAATAGACTTGGGTTTGCCCTTCCGCGCCACCGGGTACCCATGGTTGCGCAGCAAAAAAGCCCAATGGAACGGCAGGTTTTTCGCCGGTCGCTTGGGCTTTTAGTGGGTGGTGGGGTTTCGTGGTCAAACAAGATAAAGTTAAGAGCAAACAGAGGATAATTTTACCTAAACGCGAATATATGAATTACTGATATAAACTTAACATTTCAAAAGGAGACTTACTATGTCACAGGCATCAACGTCACACGCTAGATTTAAGACTGTATTAAAAGGATTGACCCGAGATAAGGCTGATGAAATTACAAATGTAATGATGACTGAATTTAAAAAAACGCTTAGTACAAAAAAAATATCAGTTCTCGAAGCCAACTTTATTAAAGAAATCATGAAACAAGGTGAACAGAATTTCTACATCGTTCCTACCTTTAATCCAAATGAGCCTTCAGTTGGATTAATGTCCAAGAACTTGAACGCCGTTATGTTCGTTGCTCTGAATAGAACAGATAAAAGGTTTCTAGAGCACTACGACTCTCCACAAATTGTAGATTTACTTCATATCCATTCATACCGTAAAGGGGAAGGGGAAAAGTTGATGGAGGCATTTCTGCAAATTCAAGGGAACCTAAATATTCCCGGTTCATTATGGACAGAAGCAAGTACAACCATGAATTATTTTGAAAAATATGGTTTTGAAAATTTGGGTAAGTTAGGGAGCAACTCTGAATTTCTTATGAAATTACCTTGTTGAATTCCTTGAATACCGCTAATTCCCCTCAGAACTTCGATGTACATGAAACTTGTTATAGTAGTTGAAATGTTCTTTTTCTATCATGAATGAACAAAATAGCTAACCCAGTCATGGGTTAGCTTGCATACGCCGAGCCTACACCATATCCTCGACGATAATCGAGAAGCTGTCCAGATACTCCCGAACTTTCGGGTTCTCTCTTTCCTTGCCAACCTCTCTTCAAAAATCCTCTCACGCACTCCAGTCTCAGCTGTTCCGAACAGCAAGCCGGTTATAAGCAGGCTTCGGAGCATGCTGCTCGTCAAACAGAAACGGCCAATTCTTCCGCCCGCGGACCGGGAAATCATCCAACCAGGTATAATCGTCCGCCGCTCCCCAGAAGGTCACCGAGGTAATTACCTCACGGTATTCCTTCAACAGCCGGAACATCACATCATAACGCTCTGCCTGCTGCTCAAGCAGCTCTGCGGGAGGCGATTTCAGATCCGTCCGTTTGTCGTCAAAGCGGAAGAGTGACATATCCAGCTCGGTTAGCTGCAGTTGAAGCCCAAGTGCAGCATACTTCTCGATCGCTGCGCGGACATCATCCAGCGCCGGATCGTATAAATTCCAGTGTGCCTGCAGACCAACACCATGCACCGGCACATCCTGCTCCAGCAGCGACTTCAGCAGAGCATAGATTTTATCGCGTTTATGCGGATGCGATTCATTGTAGTCGTTATAGAACAGCAGAGCCTTAGGGTCCGCTTCATGGGCAAACTGAAACGCCTTGGAAATAAACTCCGGCCCGGAAATATCGAGCCACTTGGACGGACGGAGCAGCGCTTCCCCTTCATCGGCAATCACTTCATTGACTACGTCCCAGGCATAAATATCATTTCTGTAACGTCCGACAACCGTATCAATATGCGACTTCAACCGGGCCAGCAGCGTCTCCTTGCTAACCGGACTCCCTGCCTTGTCCTGGAACAGCCAGTCGGTCGTCTGATTATGCCAGACCAGGGTATGGCCGCGCACCGCCAGCTGATGCTTCCGGGCAAAGGCAACCAGCTTGTCCGCCTCACTGAAATCATACACATCCTCTGCAGGATGCAAGCTCTCAAATTTCATTTCATTCTCAGCGGTAATGCTATTAAAATGATAGGCAAGCAAATGTTCCTGCGACACTATCGTCCGCGGATTCACCGCCGCTCCAATCTTGAAATCGTCCGCGAACACTGCCTTTAGCGCAGGCTCGGTAAAGCTGTTAATGCCCCTCATGTTGCCCTCCTAAAAGTTTTGTTAGCATAGACTTAAGTTTTGTTAGCCTATAATGAGCGGTAATCAAACCAGTCGAAGTAAGCCGTCGCTTCCGCTGTTTTGCCATGGCCTGTAGCGTACAGGCCGATTACCACACCGGTAAAACCGTTGCCTTCTACCGCCTGCGGCGACAAGGCATAGGCGGCTCCCGAAGCCAGCTTGATCCATTTCTCACCGTCCAAGGAATAGAGAAGATAATATTCGGCAGCATCGGCTGCAATTTTCAGGTAGGCTTTGCCGGTTGGGGCAGGAACCTCCGCCGCAAGCTGTGTATGTCCTTTCACCGTCAAATAGGCGGATATCACTCTTTGGCCGTCTTTTTGTGCCAGGCCAATTTCATAATGCGCCTGCTCATTCATACGGGCGCATAGACCGGCTTCTTCACCGTCCGCCCCGCTATCCAGCTCCAGCAGGGTGCTCCATTCCGCAGCCACATGCTGCTGCCTTCTGCCGGCGAAAGCCACCTGGCCGATCTCGTTCAGACTTCCCGGCTGTCCGCGCAGCGCCAGCCAGCCTGGCCGTGCCTGCAAAGACCAGCTGCCCTCTGCCGGATTGCGCAGAAAGGTCAGTGCATACGGCAGTACGCTGTCTGCAAATTCATGCCGCCCGTTATATTCAACAGGCTGCGGCGAACCTTTTGACGGACGCGGCACCTTCATCTCCAGCTCAACTGTTCCTTCATTATTATCAATCATCGGCCAGCCGTCTTCATTCCAGTGCACCGGTGCAAGATACGTCTCCCGTCCGAGCACTCCATAGCCGTGTTCTCCAAGCCTCACACCCAGAAAGACAGCCCACCAGTTCCCGTCCGGCCCCTCAATCAGATCGGCATGGCCCAAATACTGAATCGGGTGATCAATCCCTCTGTGTGTCAGAATGGGCTGCGGCAGCCGCTCGAACGGCCCGTACGGGGAACTGCTGCGCCCGATAATCTCACGGTGTTCCTTGGCCGTCCCGCCTGAAGCCGCCATAATATAATACAATCCGTTTATCTTGTATAAATGCGGACCTTCCGTCCAAGGCCCGCCGTCACCGGTCCAGATCACAACCGGTTCGGACAACGCCTCTCCGGTAGTGATATTAATCTCATACTGGATGACATGGGAATCATAATTAGCTCCCTGCTGAGTGGTCACATAAACTTTGCCATCCTCGTCAAACATCAAGGAAGGGTCGATCCCCCCGAACGGGACAATGATCGGATCTGACCAGGGCCCCGCAGGATCGGTTGCTGTAACGTAAAAGTTGCCTCTTCCCCGCACATCCGTTGTAATCATATAGAAGGTTCCTTCATGATAGCGGATCGTTGGTGCATAAATGCCGTCGGAGCTGCCGCAGCCGCGGATATCCAACTGGCTGATCCGGTCCAGCACATGGCCGATCTGTTTCCAGTGAATCAGATCCCGGCTGTGAAAAATCGGCACTCCCGGAAAATATTCAAAGGAGCTGCACACGAGATAATAATCTTCCCCAGCCCGGGTTATGCTCGGATCGGGATAGAAGCCCGGAAGAACCGGGTTCGCGTATTGTGTTGAAGACGGGTTCATAGCCTGCAGACAACCTTTCTGTATCAGTAATTACGATTGCGTTATTCCTTCACACTGCCCACATTCAGGCCCACAACAAAATATTTCTGCATGAACGGATAGACGAGCAAGATAGGTACCGAAGCCACTACGGTAATAGCGGCCCGGATCGACAACGGCGTCACCAACGCTCTGGCCGATTCCTGATCCATCCCTACCCCGGCGGAAACGTTCGGATTGCTGTTGGAATTCATCGTTGAAGATAACAGCTTCATCAGCTCATATTGCAGGGTACTAAGATTCTGTCTGGAAGAGGTATAGATAAAGGCATCAAACCAGGAGTTCCACGCGCCGACAGCCACAAACAGGGCAATGGTAGCGAGCACCGGCTTGCACAAAGGGAAAACAACCTTCATGAAAATTCTGAAATCCCCTGCACCGTCGATTCTCGCCGATTCCAGCAGACTTTCCGGAATCGTGCCGATGTACGTACGGATGACGATCATATTAAATGCGCTGATCATGGACGGGAGAATATATACCCAGAAGCTGTTCAGCAGGTGCAGATCCTTGATCAGGAAATACCCTGGAATCAAACCGGCGCTGAAATACATGGTGAGTACAAAGATCACAGTAATCGGCTTGCGGAATACATATTCCTTCCGGCTTAATGTGTAGGCAAGCATGGTCGTCAGGAAAATGTTTAGAATCGTTGAAATCACTGTGCGCGCCACTGATATCAGAAATGCGTCATAAATTGTCCCTGAGGCAAAGATCGCCTTGTAGTTCTGAACAGTCCAGACTCTCGGCCATAAGTAAATGCCGCCGCGGATCGTATCATTGCCCGCGTTGAACGAAACAGCAATGGTATTAAGGAACGGATATAATGTCACAAGCACCAGGCAGATCATAAAGACCGTATTGAACGAAGTGAATAGAATCGGTTCAAGCCTGCCGGTGCCTAAGCTCTTTTTCATCGTGAAGCCTGCTTTTTTCTGAGGGCTAATCTGTCGGTTATCCATGGTTATAACAGCCTCTCTTCCCCAAGCCGCTTAGAAATTCCGTTAGCCATAAGCAGCAATGTTACGCTGACGACGGTTTTAAAAATCCCGCCAGCAGTCGCGAGTGAATAATTCCCTTGGGCAAGCCCGTATTTAAGCACGAATATATCTATCGTTTCCGCCCAGTCCACAACAAGCCCGTTGCCGAGCAGGTACTGAACCTCAAAGCCCGCTTCCAGGACATGCCCTATGGACATAATCATCAGAATTACGATCGTTGCTTTAATACCAGGCAAAGTTACAAACATCATTTTCTTGTAGCGGTTCGCGCCGTCAATTTCGGCGGCTTCATAAAGTGCTGGATCAATGGAGGCAATGGCCGCGAGATAAATAATCGTATTCCAGCCGACTTCCTTCCAGACATGCGAGGCGCCTACTATTCCCCAGAAATACTTGCCTTCACTGAGCCATAGAATCGGCTCTTTAATCAGATGCAGCTTCATCAGAACGATGTTGACAATCCCGTCATTGATGGACAGCGAGGTGGCCACAATGCCGGTAACAATAATCCAGGACAAAAAGTGCGGCAGATAGGAAATCGTCTGCACGGTTCTTTTCCAGAACACCTTCTTGATTTCATTCAGCAGCAGCGCGAGTACGATGGCCGTAACAAAACCAAGCACAAGATTGATAATCCCCATCGCCAATGTATTGCGCAGCACCCGGAGGAAATTATCATCGGTAAACAGAAACTTGAATTGCTTCAATCCTACCCATTCCTGTTCGCTGAAGGACTTGGCCGGCTTGTAATTCTGGAAAGCCATTGTCCAGCCCCAGACGGGGACATAGGCAAAAAGAATAATATAGAGCATTAGAGGTACAGACATCCATATGAGCTGATTCTGGCTTTTGATCAACGACCAGGTGACGGGCCGCTTCTTCTTCTTCTTCTTTTTCTTGGGATGCCGGACGACGGTATCTATTTCTAGGGTCTCATCCATAGTAGTTGTCTCCCCACTCAATCATTTTAATTTAGCAGGTGGAAGGCCGGAACCGGCCCCCCACCTATGCTTCGTTATTTACTCCAGTTATCAATTCTCCATTTAATCTGCTCATTGATCTTGTCTTCATAAGCCTTTACATTGGCCTTCTTAACCTCTCCGACATAATCGCCCCAGACGGAATCAAATTCTGCCGGGCTGGCAAGGATGGCTTTAGGCAGGAACTTTGTCGACAATTCATTCAGCTTGGTGTTGGCGATTTTGGCATCCGAGCCTTCCACCAAATCGATGGACCAGGCCGGGTAATAGACAGGGTTAGCAGGGGGTTCGCTGAAGAAATCGACATAGCTGTTAAAGCCATAAGCATCCAGGAACTCCTTGTCAAAAGGTTTTAAGCCGGCTTGATATTCTTCAGGCTGCTCGGATACGCCGGTGGCATTGCCGTCGTTGAAGCTGCCCTCAATTTTAGGCATCCAGCTGTACAGCGATTTGGCCTTGTTGGCAAGCTGCCATGTCGCATCTGTAGCTTTATCGCGCTGCTCCTGTGTTCTCATGAAGCGGCCTTTCTCGTTCACGATGTAATCCTCGCCTTCAATCCCCCAGGCAAACGTCTTCTGCCAGTCTTCGCTGATCAGTGTATCCAACAGTTTGATAATCTTCACCGGATCTTTAGCGTTGATGCTGATACCGAAGCCGTTGTTCAGGTTCAAAGCCGCTCTATCGCGATAGTAGTCTTTAGTAGCCGTATCGTATACAAGCGGAAGACCTACGTAAGTACGCTCGATTTTATTCTGCGTGGTCAGCGATTCTTCGGCAGAGCCAAAGTTCCAGTGCTGGTCAAACATCCCCAGAACCGTACCGCTGGACAGCTTCGCCATATACTGGTCATAGTTCTGAACAAAGGTCTCTTTGTCAATCAGGCCCTTCTGATTGACTTCGTTCAGTTTCTGGTAGTATTGCTTGGCATAATCTTTGTCTGCGAAAATTTCGGCCACGCCGTCATTTACAACTACACCGCCATCGTTCGGATGGCCGATCAGATGCTGCGGCGCATTGAACAGACCCCAGTTTCTCCAGTCAGAGTTAAGAATTTCGAACCCGATGGTCGGGCTTCCGTCAATCTTTGGATATTTCTCCTTATATTTTTCAATCAGATCGAAATATTCATCAAGCGTCTTGACCTTTGGATAACCGAACTCCTTGAGAATTGCCTTTTGAATCCAGAAGGCAGGACCCGAATAATAGGCACTATTGACCTTACCGTTGTACACCCCGTAATTTGGCAGGATATAAATATGTCCGTCATTCGGGTCTTTCATCATGTTCCAGTAATCGGCGTAATGCGCTTTCAAATTCGGTGCGTATTGTTCAATCAAATCTTCAAGCGGAATGTAGGCGCCTGCAGCCGTCAGCTTCGTATTGCCCGTCATCATATCCGGGTAATCCTGGCCGGCAATCATAACACCCAGCTTCTGGTTGATGTCGCCCGCCAAAAATTCAAAATTGAAGCTGGCACCCGTTTCTTCTTTGATTTTCTTGTAAATCTTATTGTCCGGCGTCGGCTGCTGTCCGGCTTCGCCGAGGAAGATGCTAATGTTGAACGGCTCGACTTTGTCGCCTGAAGTTGCAGCCGCCGTAGTTTGTGCTCCACCGGTCTCTTCCACTTTAGCCTTGTTCTTGGTGTTGTTGTTCCCGCCGCATCCGGCGAGGGTAAAGCTCAGGGATAACAGCATAATCAGGGAAAACTTAAACGTTGTTTTAGACTTGCCCCCCATAAAGCACCTCCATAATTTTTTGACGCCGCATCTTGTAAGCACTTACATTTATAAATTATAGAGGTGATAATGCCTGTAAAATACGACTGAATTAAAGGTGTATCCCCAAAAAGTTTAGAACTTTGCATTCCGGTATTCATTCGGTCCCATATGCATTTTCTTCTCAAATTGCTTCAGAAACTGTCCATAATTGGCATAGCCCACCTGCTCGGCAATTTCTGAAAGCTTTAATTTATGCTCACGCAGCAGCACCGTGGCCTCCGCGATCCGCAGGTTATGAAGCTGCTCATTGAAGTTGATTCCGTTCTTCTTCATTAGCAGCTGTCCCAGATAAACCGGGTGCAGGAAAAAGACTTCTGCCAGCTTCTGAATGCTCAGGCTTTCACGGTAATGCTGCTGGATATACTGATTGATCTCCCGCACGATTCCGTGCGAGCACTCGTCCTGCTCCTGCAGAAGCAGTTCAATACTGCTCTCGCCGAAGGTCCGCAGGTGGTCCATTAACCCGCTCAAACTCATCATGGAATGCTGAATTTCAGGAAGCTTAAAGGCCTTGGCTGCATTCTCCCCATGTTCTCCCCCCGCTTCAGGGGTCAGCTCCTGTATGCGGTACATAATATGAATTGCAAACTTCTTCACTACCTCCGGGGCGACCCGCTTCTCCCGAAAGCCGCGGGCTGCCTCATCCACAGCCTGGCGGTAACCGGCAATATCCAATGTATTGACCGGGCTGAGCAAGGCATCGATCAGCCGGATAGGATCATAGTGATAGCTGAATGTCTGCTCCCGGATCTCCCGATAGGCCAACAATCCGGAATTCTCCGGCTGGTAGAAATAATGCATAAGCGCTTCTTTGGCCGTCCGGTAACAGTTCGCTATACAGCACAAGGATTCTTCATGGTCTCCACCCGCAATAAATAAGGGCTGGCCAGGGTACGCCTCCCGCAAGGCAAGCGTCAGCTCATGAATGCCGTCGCCCTCCACGGCATGCGGGGAACTCGCATACACAATGCCGAAGCTTCCGGCGTCCAGATCAATCAAATACATCACAGCTTTCCCGGTCAGCAGGGATGCCGCCTTTTCTCTTACCTCTGCGTACATTTCCGGCGCACTTTGAATCAGGCACAGGTTCCAGTAGCTGATGCCCTCCGACAGCCTGGCATACAGCGCAGTATAGGTCTTGTCTACCGGATTTTCATTCAGCAGTTCCTTAATAAGAGTGCTACTCTCCTCCGACGTCGCGATCAGATTCATCATCCGGCTGCGGGTCTCCTGCTTCAGCTCCTGGTGTATTTCCCGCAATTCCTCCGCCGCCTCTTCCGGAAATACCGGTTTGAGCAGATAATGGTTAATGCCGTACCGGATAGCTGTCTGGGCATATTCGAACTCGCTGTAGCCGCTCAATATGGCAAATTTAATCTCTCTTTGGCCCTCCCGCTGCCAGGCGGCAATCATCTCCAGCCCGTTCAGCAACGGCATATTCACATCCGTAATGACCAGATCCGGCTCTAGCTCCTTCATCTGCTGCAGCCCTTGCCTGCCATTGCTGCTGGTTCCGCACACTTCGAACCCCAGCTCCTGCCAATCAATCCATAGCAGCATACCCTCCAGGGCACTCGGTTCATCATCAATCAACAGCACTTTATACTTCATAAGTTCCCCTCATTTCCCGGCGGACTAATTTGTTCAAGCAGCTTAAGCGGGATACCGAAGGAAACTACCGTCCCCTGGTTCGGCGCACTGACAATCTCAAAGCGTACCTGATCCGCATAATTCAGCTCCAGTCTGCGGTACACGTTGCGGAGTCCGATGTTCGCTCGAGAGGAGTCCTCCGTGGAGATCGCGGACAACAGCCCTTTCAGCTTCGCGGCTTCCATCCCTTTGCCGTTATCCGAAACCGTGATCTGCAGGCGGTTATCCTGAACCGCTGCCCTCACCCTAATAATGCCAAGCCCCTCTATGGTCTGCAGGCCGTGCTTGCAGGAATTCTCCACAAGCGGCTGCATGCTCAGCTTCGGAATCTTGTACCGCAGCGCCTGCTCATCAATGTCAAACTGATAGTCAAATTTATCCCTGAACCTAAACTTTTCAATCTTCAGATACATCTCAATAAACGACATTTCCTCCTGCACCGACACCACATCCTCCTTCCAGCTGAGCAGCCTGCGCAGCAGCTTCGACAAGCTCTTCACAATATCTGTCACATCGGAGTAGTTGTTTTTGGTGCAGACAACAAGAATTGCATTTAAGGTATTGAACAGAAAATGCGGGTTCATCTGGCTTTGCAGGAAATTGAGCTCCGCCCTGACCCGCTCCATCTCCAGATTCTTGCTCTGAATCTCCAGCTTATACACATCATTAATCAACGAATTGATCCTGGAGGTCATCCGGTTGAAATTATGGATCAGGCCGCCGATCTCATCCCGGCCCTCGTCGATGCGGATCAGCTCAAACTTTTCGTTCGATACCTTCTGCATATGTCTGGACAGCCGTTTCACGCGGTAATTATAGGATCTTAACATCACGTAGATAAAGCAGGAGGTCAGCAGGGTGACTGTTGTCGCCAGAACTGCCGCATACAGCTGCATATCCAGAATGGCCTGGGTAAGCCGCTCTCCCTGGGTAATTCCGATAATTCTCCAGCCCTTGAGGTAGTTGGCTGTGCCTACAGCCACAACATGAACGTCCTCCTGCTGGCCGTCATCCAGCTGTTCTAACAGCGGATACGGCTCATCTGTCACCCGCTGGTAACCGCCGTCCGCTGACATGACGATCTGATTCTGCTCATTGACCAGGTACAGGCTCAGATAGTCTTTTTCCCTGACAATGATGTCGTAAATTTCACTAAGATCCAGATCAATCCGCAGCAGCTTATCAAATTTATTCAGTGAGCTGTAATTATCCATCTGCTCAACCACGCTGAGCATGGGAATGGAAGAGGTGCCGAGCTCGTTCTCGCTGTTCCTGTAAGCGGTGACAACAACCCGGTTGCCAGATGCTCTCGTCTGCTTGTACCATTCGCTCTTCCAGACCTTCTGGTTCATGACCTGATAGTTGCCGCCGGACACAATCGATGTATTATTGGTGAATACACTGATCCGCTCGATCTGATTATTCACCGGCATATAGCTGTTGAGCCGGTCCCGCAGCTGCTCATCATAGGTATTGTAAAAGTCAATCGAGTCCTTATACGTCCGGTCCAGCATTTCATACAGACTCTTATCCGCAGACAGCGTGTAGCTGACAGCTACGCCACCTTCGATAAAATCATGAACGTCCTTTCGCGCCCGCTCCAAAGAAATCTCCAGGTTCTGCTGCTCCCTTGATTTGATCAAATCCGAGATCCGGTCCAGAAAGACCAGATTGATTACCATAATCGGCAACAGCACACCCACGATGTAAATGAGGATGAACTTATAATTCAGGGGAATGTCGTTGACGATATTTCCGAATCTTCTTACTTTTTTGGTTTCCATGCCTCATGCACCCGGCTTTCTTAGAGCTGCTTATTCTTTTTGGCATTTTTATAGACCGAGGGCACAACACCCACGATCAGCTTGAATTTATCGATAAAATAATCCGTATTGGAGAACCCAACTTGAAGGGCAATATCGGAGATTTTCAGCTGCGTCCGCTTAAGAAGTCCTTTCGCGGCTTCAATGCGTTTCTCATTCAAATACTCGCTGAAGCTGCGGCCTGTCTCTTTACGGAACAGTTGTCCCAAATAAGCGGAATTCATGTGGAATTGTCTCGCCAGCTCCTGAAGCTGCAGCTTGTTGCGGAATTCAAGATCGACATACTGGATAACGTTAAAAATCGTATTCCCTTCATTGGCGCTGTGCAGCTCTGCCAGATAGACAGCTGTCTGCCTGCATAGTCCATCCGCGTATTTGCCCAGCATAAAATAATCACCGAGACTGCCGAGTTCTCCATATTCCTTCTGAAGCTCATTCATAAGGGTAGCCGGGTCCCCGTTCATCTCCGCCAGCAGCCGGCATAACGTCATCTCCAGGTGAGCCACCTGAGCCTGTACCGCTTCAACAGTCAGCAGCTGTTCTGCAAAAGAAGAGAATAGTTCCCTGATACTGGGCTCAATTCCAGCCGTATCGTTAGCCTTAACCTTCTCCAGCAGCCTCTCCAGATTGTCATTCTGAAGCTCCGCCCCTGTACTCATTCTCTTGAGGTCACTATAAAAAAAGACTCCGCCCTTCTCCCGGTGGTACTTCAGCTTCCATACTTCAAGCGTCTGCGAATAAATTTCCCGCATGGACTCTATCCCGTTCATTCTGTCACTGATCATGATGGCTGCCGGCTCAAGCAGCTGTTCCGCAAGTGCTTTCTGGAGCCTTCTGGCATTCTCCGCCAGACTATCGCAGCTGATCGAAGCCGACTGAATCATCATGCCCGACCGGCCCGCCGCATCCTGAAAGAAACAAGTGGATTCCCAGGGGAAATAATCATTTAGGCGCTGGTCGATATCGACGGCGGTATAAGGCGGGGCGATAAGAATGCATACCAGCTCCGTATCCGGCTGCAGGTTCAGCAGATTGACCGCCATAACCCGCAGCTCTTCACTATGCTCACCCTGAATCAGACGAGTGATCAGATTATTTACGATAAATGCCCGCTTTTTCTGACGATCCATATTGGAAGCGATTTCATTTTGAATGATCGTTTGCATCTTGCCCAGCAAGGACTCGATTTCTTCGTCGTCGATCGGCTTCAGCAGGTATTGATCCACCCGCTGGCGGAGCGCGGTCCGGGCATACTGGAAATCGTCATAACCGCTTAGAATGACAAACTTTGGCGGCTTGGCCATACTTACATTTAGCTTGGCAATCAATTCGAGACCATTGAATACGGGCATATTGATATCCGTTAATACTAAATCCGGCTTCTGCTCCTGGATAAGCCTGAGCGCATCCGGGCCGTTCAGGGCTTCCCCGCATATCTCGAAACCGAACTTCCCCCAATTCACCATCGTTCTCAGACCTTCAAGAACCCACGGTTCATCGTCAACAAGCATGACCTTCAGCATGAGTCTCGCTCCTTCATATCCTTTTTTTATAGAGAGATACGTTAGCAAAATTACTATAGATCATGCTAACACAGATAGACTAAGTTATGGAATAGGTCCTGGGCATAAATACTGTATCCAAGATAACTTCCCATTTCAGTAAATTACAGGCATTAACCAAGGTACTCCCGCAGAAGCCGCAGATCTTTCGGATACAAAAAGGGATGTTCCCCGGCCTTCTTTACAAGGCTGTGGAACATCCCTATGTTTCACTCAAACTTGCTGTTCTTGTGTCTCAAGCTCCTTGCGGATCTTCAGAAATACCTGATAACTCCGTTCGGCGCATTCCGATATGGCTATCGGATGGAAGCCGGGCAGATCGGCGTATAGTGTGTCATTCAGCGGCGCTGTCCAGCTCGCCGGCAGCTCCTTCGCGCCAAGCTTCGCTCCCATAATCGAGCCGACCGTGGCACCGTTGCAATCCGTATCCATCCCGCCGTATACAGAGGTGACTACGGCCTTCTCGAAATCATTGCCGCCGTAGACAAGTGAGGCGGCGACCAGCGCAGCATTATTATTGGTGTGCACCGGATCATAATGGCTGAATTGATCCCAGATTGTGCTCACCAGCTCACGTTCGCTTTTGGCCTTCCGGCCAATATCGATTCCGCGTTTCACATCACTGGCCAGACGGCTTGTGCTTGGGATCTCGCTGAGCCCGATCTCCAGGATGCGCTCGTTATCCTGCTCGGCGAAGGCGGCGGATATCATCGCGGCATTCAGCATCTCCCCATAGATTCCGTTCTTCACATGCGAGAAGGAGGCGTCCCGCCAGCCCAGCTCCGCCGCGAGCTCCGGATACCCGGCCGCCCCGTAGGCCAAACCGTCCGCACGTATTGCGGCGCCGATCCATTCACGGTACGGATTGAGAAACATGCGCACACGTTCCTGCCGCTGCGGCCAATCCGCCGGCTTTTCTCCATGCATATGGGAAGTTTCCCGGGCAAAATTCATGTAAGCCTGGGTCTCTGCTGTGCAGACCTGGCTATACGTCAGATTTCCATGCCACAGCTTACCGACATCCCACGAATCCCAGTCCAGGCCTTTCTGCTCCAGCAGCATCAGACCGAGGACCGTATAGCGGATATCGTCGTCACTCTCCATGTACCGGATGGTCTCCCGGGTACTGGTAAAGGACCAGCCGCTTAAGCCCAGACCGTATTCCTTCTCCGCCCGTGAATGCTCCGGGGTATAGCCGGTAATCGGCCACGCGTCAGCACCCTGGAACCACAGCTCAATATTCTGCCAGCCCGGCCGGCCGTCTTTGCCATACAGGTAATCCCAATATTCCAGCGGCTTACCCAGCGCACAGCCGACACTTCTGCCCAACCAAGCCCCGTAGAACTTGTCCCTCCACTCCGCAGGACTCCACCGGGCGTCAAGCTTCCGCGGTCCATCCGGGCGCAGGCTGCGGATTTCCGCAAGACCCGACGGCTCCCGGTACGGGAAATCCTCACCTACCTTGAGCTCCATCAGCTCGCGGTATACCTCCATAAGCTTCATTTCATCGCTTCCGGCGGCGGCAAGCTTGTCTGTCAGACTGCCGGCCTGGCAGCCTTCTTCCATCCGCTGCAGCAGTTCCAGCCGGACCGTCTCCTGAAGCTGTTCCCATCCAGCCATCCGCTAGTTCCCCCCGGACGCAAGCAGAAGCTCACCGTCAAGTCTGTCCAGCGAATCAAACAGCAGCTTCATGAATGCTTCCCGGTCGATCCCCAGCAGCACCTCCGTGTTCGCGGCGCGGTCCGGTTTCTTCCTTCTGTCGGCCACGGTCATCCCACGGGTCAGCTTGCCTTCCGTCTCCACCGTGACATACAAATGCTGTGATTCGAATAGCTCCGGGTGCAGCAGCCAGGCCACGGCACACGGATCATGCAGCGCGTTGCCGACATAGCCCATTTTTTTGCCATATATCGAATAGAAATCAAGCAGCTCCCCTACCATGACGGAGACCGGTCCCCGGCGTTTCAGTTCGAGAATTTCATCCTCAAATATAGCCGCCTGATCGGTCACATCCAGACCGCTCATCACAATCGGAATACCGGATTCATAGACGATCCGGGCTGCCTCCGGGTCAACATAAATGTTGAACTCTGCGGTCACTGTTACATTTCCGTATGCCAAGCCGCCGCCCATCAGTGAAATTTTCTCAATTCTTTCCTTCACCTCTGGGTAAGCGGTGATCAGCAGGGCAATATTCGTTAAAGGCGCCATCGGCACAAGTGTAATCTTCTCCTCCGAAGAGCGGATAATATCCAGCATAAATTCTACCGCCCCCTGATCTACAGGCTTGAATTTGCTGGCCGGAAGTGCCGGGCCGTCCATCCCGGATTCCCCATGCGCTTCTGCGCCCGTAACCAGCTTGCCAAGCAGCGGACCTACTGCTCCTTTGGCCACAGGAATGTCGGCATTTACAAAGCTGAGCACCTTCAACGCGTTGTCGGTAATTTTGTCCAGAATCTGGTTGCCCCCAACCGTCGTAATTCCCCGGATCTCCAGCTGCTCCGGATGAGCCAGCGCGAGCAGAATGGCAATCGCGTCATCATGCCCCGGATCGCAGTCAATAATTATAGGTGTTGGCATAACGTTCGCTCCCTTGTGTGTGTATCTGAATTCCGAATTATTTCGTGGTCGTAGTTTTTATTTTGCGGTTCTTCTTCCGGGTCTCGGAGACCGCGTAAATCACCAGGCCGATGACCGTTGCCACATAAGGTAGCGTCGCAATCAGCTCCGCCGGGATCTTCAGCACCTGGAGCGCATTGGATAGCGCATCAGCGGCCCCGAACAGGAGTGAGGTAAGCGCCGTTCCGACCGTTGTGCTCCGGCCCATTGATTCTGCCGCAATAGCAATCCAGCCCCGGCCTGCAATCATATCGCGGGTAAAGAGTGACAGATAACCCATCGACATATAAGCGCCGCCCAGGCTGGCAAAAAAACCGCTAAGCAGCAGAGCCGCATATTGAATCTTGATCACACTGACACCAACCGACTGGGCTGCATGCGGATTCTCCCCTACGGAACGGATGCGCAGGCCAAGCGGTGTACGGTTCAGCAGGTAATAGACGATCAGCACAGACAGTATAGAGAAATAGGTCAGAATATGGTGCCCCGAGAGGATTGGGCCAAGCACCGGAATATCCTTCAGCAGCGGAATCTGCACACTCGGCAGCACCTTGCTCGCCAGGGAGGTGGAAGAACCCTTGTCCCCGCTGAGCAGATACAGGATAAATACCGTCCCTCCGGATGCGAACATGTTGATCGCCACACCGCCGAGAATGATATGCGTCTTGAATCTCAGGGTGAAAAAAGCCAGAATTCCGGCGATGATCGTCCCCGACAGCACCGCACCGAGCAGCCCTATCCAGGCACTATGGCTATAGGCACTTACAATAACACCGGCCAAGGCGGACACCAGCATGATCCCTTCCATCCCGATATTGATAATACCCGCCCGGTTTGAGATCAGCGCACCCAGCGCGGCGAACAGAATTGGCGTCGTTACACGCAGCAGAGAGAACGCAAAGTCCGTGGTAAAAATAACATCCAGCAGGCTGTTCATACGTTATTTTTCGCCTCCTTCAGCAGCATCCGGTTCTTCCAGAATTTCAGGAACTGTTCAGCGGAAATCAGCAGAATAATGACAGCCTGGATGATCGAGATCATCTCGGAAGGCACATCGGACAGGCGTGCCATCAGATCCGCTCCAATACGGATATACGCAAGGAAAAGCGCCGAGGCGATCACGGACAGCGGGTTATTTTTGGCCAGCATCGCAACAAGTGCACCGTCCATGCCGTAACCCGGCAGTGAGGTCCACTGGAACCGGTTGTACATCCCCAGCACCTCCACCGATCCGCCCATTCCGGCGATAAATCCTGCAATCAGGTGGACGAGGATGATGACCTTGGCGGTCTTCATTCCCGAGTAGCGGGCAAACTCCCGGTTCACACCGGTCATCCGCAGCTCATAGCCCCACTTGGTTTTGTAGAGGAACAGATGGGCGAGCACAATAAGCACCAGCACGATAATAAGACCGGTATGAATCCGGGTTCCCTGAAAGATTTTATCCAGCTGCGCCGTCTTCTCGAATTTAAAAGAAACGTTGGCGAATGCCTTGGCATCACGAAGATGATAGTTGAGCAGATACAGGCCAATCCCGAACAGGATATTGTTGAACATTAAAGAGGTAACGAGTTCGTTGGCATTCCACTTGGCCTTGAGAATTCCGGGAATCGCCGACAGCAAAGCGCCTACAATCGAACCGGCTGCAATCGCCACAAGCGGATGAATCCAGCTGTTCAGGGTCAAATGGATCGCCAGCACCGAGGTCACTACCCCGGAGAAATAAAAGATTCCTTCCGCACCAAGGTTGAACATATTGGCCCGGAACAGCAGGGAGACGGCCAGACCCGTGAACATCAGCGGAATGGCCATCTCGATCACGTTGCCGATATGCCCTTTCGTGGATATAGGCTCCCATAAGAAAATGCCAATCGTCTTGAGCGGCTGGTCACTGACCAGCGAGATGATCATAAAGGCGATGACCAGGGCAATCAATATGACCGCTGTTGTCCGGATTGCCTCAAAATATTTGACTTTAAACATGGTTTTCGGCCCTCCCGGTGTGCTGCTTGTCCTGCCGGTTGATCCCCAGCATATATAGTCCGAGCTCCTCTTCGCTGACCTTAGAAGGCTCATCGAAGCAGGCAACAATCTGACCTTCATACATCACGAGTAACTGATCGCTCAGCTCCAGAATTTCATTCAAGTCCGCCGACACCAGTACAATGGCACAGCTGCCGGAACGCAGCTCCAGCAGCTTCTGGTGAATGAACTGGGCCGCGCCGATATCCACGCCCCGGGTCGGCTGCTCGGCAATCAGCAGCTCCGGCCCGGTCGAACATTCCCGCGCCACTACAACCTTCTGCATATTTCCTCCCGACAGCATGGCAATCGGCTGCTGCGGTCCTGAGCAGCGCACTTTGAACTCCTCTACCAATGAAGCGGCCAGGCTGGCAATTCTGGAGCCATGCAGAAGAGGCCCTTTATTCATATCCTTGGAGCGGTAACGGGTAGAGATCAGGTTATCGGAAATGCTGGCCTCCCCGGCTGAGCCCTGCCGCATCCGGTCCTCTGGAATATAAGAGACACCCAGTCCGCGAATGTCACGGATATCTGATTCACGGATCTCCGTCCCTTTCACCTTGACTGATCCGGTACAAGACACCCCGCGAAGTCCGCCAGTCAGAGCCTCAATCAGCTGCGACTGCCCATTGCCTTCCACACCGGCAATTCCGACAATCTGCCCTGCGCGGACAGAGAAATTGACGTCCGACAGCAGCGCCTTGCCCTGACTGTCATGGACACCCAGGCTTTCTACCGAAAGCACGGAGTTCCCAAGAGCCACGTTGTCCTTGTCATATTTCAAGACCACATCCCGGCCCACCATCAGCCGTGAAATTTCCTGCTCCGTTACATCCTTCGTCTGAAAGACACCTTCGCTTCTGCCGCCGCGCATGATCGAAATCCGGTCGCAGATCGCTTTGACCTCCTTCAGCTTGTGTGAAATAAACACAATCGTATGACCCTGCTCCCTAAGCTGCTGCAGCTCATGGAACAGCTCTTCCGTTTCCTGCGGAGTCAGAACCGCTGTCGGCTCGTCCAGAATCAGGATTTTGGCACCGCGCACCAGTGCCTTCAGAATCTCCACCTTCTGCTTCATGCCGACGGTAAGATCCTCGACCTTGGCTTTGGCATTCACCGCAAGGTTATATTTACGCGCCGTCTCTTCGGTCAACCGCACGGCTTCGTTGTAGTTGAAGCTCACGCCTTTGCGCGGCTCCATGCCAAGCACCATATTCTCGGCTACTGTAAAGGAAGGCACCAGCATGAAATGCTGATGGACCATGCCAATGCCCCGGTCAATGGCGTCCTGGGGGGATTGCAGCTTCACCTTTTCACCCCTGATGTAGATCTCGCCTTCACTCGGCTCTTCCATCCCGAACATAATCTTCATCAGGGTCGATTTGCCGGCCCCATTCTCTCCCGCAATCGCATGGATCTCTCCTTCACGCAGAGAAAAGTGAACGTCTTTGTTTGCAACGACGCCATTTGGATATACTTTGGTAATTCCCCGCATTTCCAGCAGAGCGTTCTGCATGGGTCATCAACGCCTTTCAACTTAGGTGTCTGCAAAAATAGGCAGCTGGAAATCTTCTTGCGGAAGAATTCCAACTGCATGAGTTAACATGTTAAATCATAAATACGATTAAGGTTTAACGGCATTACGGATAGCTTCAACTTCCGAGGTTTCCATGCCCATTGCATTGTCTACAGTAATCTCTTTGTTGATGAGCTTCTGCTTCACTTCTTCAACTTTGGCCTGCAGGTCAGCCGGGTAGACGCTTTTATAGATCTCGTTCTCTGCAATGCCCACGCCGTCTTCCACAAAGCCGAGCACATCACGTTTGCCCATTTCAAGCGTTCCGTCCTGCAGCTTCTTCACTGCTCCAAGAATGGCACTGTCGATCTTTTTTATCGCGGATGTAACAATCAGGTTGGCTTTGTCGTTGTCTGTATCTTTCAGCAGCATCGCTTGGTCGGAATCGACGCCGATGGCATATTTGGTCTTCTCTTTGGCAGCATCGAAGATTCCAAGACCAGTTCCGCCCGCTACGTTGAAGATAATGTCCACGCCGGAGTTGTATTGAATCAGCGACAGCTCTTTCCCTTTTGCCGGGTTCACGAAATCGCCCGCATAGGATACTGCCACCTTCACCTCAGGATCAACATATTGCGCGCCCTGAATGTAACCTACCAGAAAAGCATTGATTCCGGGAATATCCATTCCGCCTACAAACCCGATGATGTTCTCCTTATTCGCATTCGGCATATCGGATTGCGTAGCCAATGCTGCTGCCGCACCAGCCAAGAAGGATACTTCATTGGTGGAATAGGACATGTTGTACATATTGGCAGGTGCTTCTTCGATGTCCGTGTCATAGTTGATGAATTTTTTATCCGGATTGGCTTCAGCCGTTGCATTGAACATCTCTGTAATTTCCGATCCGCCCGAAATAACAACATCCCAATCCTCGGCGGCGATATCGTTAAACGTAGGCTCCCATTTCGTCTTGTCGGTTCCCATTTCTACAACCTTGGTTTCCGCACCAAGCTCATCCTTCACCTTCTGCAGACCATTATTGGCCGCATCAAAAAATGATTTATCTCCAAGCGTTCCCGGAATCAGCAGCACGACCTTGAGCTTGTCCCCTGCAGCCGCTTCTCCGCCTTCTGCATCATTTGCAGAATTTGCTGTATTTCCATTGCCGGACGTATTATTTCCGCAAGCCGTGACAAGTACCATTACCATGAGCAACAATAAAGCAAGAACGTTCTTTTTCATTTTTTTGTTCACACCCCTGTTTGTAGTTGGTTTAACTTAAAGAAATGGCTGAATGTCCCAATTGCACGTTTTGTGTTATAGCGATGACCCCGTTGAGTTTCGGCAAATTCATAAAAACTATGAAAATTAGTGAATTACTTTCAAAAGCAAACATTACATGGATATAAATCTTGAAAAACCGGGCAATTCCCGAACGAGATGGCCAGTCTGGTTGCGAATCTTCGGTTTAATTGATACGATCATAACAAATAAGGCAGCAAATATTTATATGGATTCGGTCAGGTTTTTGCACGATTCGGCTAAATGACAGAATAACGGAGGATCACAATGGATCGAGTCCTATATATTGTAAGTGCAGATCATGAAGCTAATACTTATATCCCACCGCATCAGCATGAATGCTTCGAACTGATTTATTACATCCAGGGGCTTGGTTCCTCGAATGTGGGGACCCGCAACTATCATTTCCGGCCCTATTCATTCGCGCTGATCCCGCCCAACTTTAAGCATGATGAGAAACACACGCCTGAGGCGGATGTTCTGTTCGTAGGGTTTATCTGCAGCCATCCGAATCTCCGCGCTTTAGCCGGAGTCTATGACGACGACAAGGATCAGACCGTGCTGCAGATCATGCTGCGGATGAAAGAGGAGTTCTCCCGCAAACGGGATGGCTACACTGAGCTTATGAATCTGCAGATGAGTGAGATCATCGTTCATCTGCTGCGGCTGCTTGGCACGGGACATACGCCATCTCCTTCAGAGGACCAGATGCAGTATGTTCTGAACTATATGGACGAGCATTACCGCCATAAGCTTTCGGTTCAATCGCTCGCAGAAATGTCCGGCTACAGCTATGACAGGTTCCGGCATTTATTCAAGGAAAGATTCGGACATTCTCCGCTCCGTTATCTTCTGTTAAAGCGGATTAATTATGCGAAATCACTGCTGC
Source organism: Paenibacillus sp. FSL H3-0321 (assembly GCF_038002865.1). Lineage (NCBI taxonomy): Bacteria > Bacillati > Bacillota > Bacilli > Caryophanales > Paenibacillaceae > Paenibacillus > Paenibacillus sp. FSL H3-0321. The sequence continues at coordinate 3,111,257 of NZ_JBBODH010000001.1, forward strand.
TTCATACCCAAATGCAAATCGCTGAGGTTTCAGCTGCTGCAGGGTTTGTAAACGATGCCCAATTCTGCAATATGTTCAAAAGAGAGGTTGGCCTCTCCCCCCGGACCTTCCGGAAGAAGAGTAAATGAAATAAAGACCAGACGAGAGGAAGCGATTTAGCTTCCTCTCGTCTGGTCTTTTGGTCTGATGGAACGCAAGCACCTTTACAGGGTGTAACGGTCACTCCCCGTAACCCAGCTCCTTTAGTTGCACAACCGCCGTGTCGAGGTAGCTTTTGTACACAGATATTGGATTTGTTCACTCCTCGGGAATTCATCCTGTTCACTATTGTAATCTTGCTCTACTGTTCTGTTCATAGGGTGAAGTTTATAATTATACTGTGAACAATATAGAGAGGGCTTATTATCGCCAGTACAGACAATGAAGTCAGGGGGATGTCAATGAGACTGAATAAGATTGGCAACAAAAGAGCACTGTACAGCAAAATATTAGTCAGTATGACGTTATGCGTGTCCTTAACCTTCCTCGTCTCCACGATCATTTATTACAACTACTATATTGGCGTCGAAAAGACGCAGGCCTTCCGCTCCGACCTTAGCGACCTCACCAAAACAAGCAGAGAGGTTGTAAACATGAACGATGCTGCACAATCGCTTTCCTTTCAAATCTACCGTAACAGCACTGTCTCCAAAATTGTACTTTACGACAAGCCGGATATTTACGACGTCACGGCCGCCATGTCCGAGCTTGGTAATTATTTAAGTTCGATGCCATACATCGAGTCCATTTATGTCTATAATCCGAAAAGCGAAAAACTCTACATTGCCTCCTCCAGCGGACAAAACGGTGTATTTACCGAGCAGGAACTGGTGGATAAGAACATTCTGGACATCCTGAACCACTATGAGGAATATAAGCCGTTTATGCCGATTCCGCGGGTCTATTCCAATGGTGCCGAGGAGGACGATCAGGTCCGGGCTTATACCTTTCTATGCTTTGATGCCATCGGCTGGGACCGGGCGATTAATTCAGCAGTGATTGTGAACATCTCCGCACCCTGGATCAACAAAGAGATTACCAGTCCTGTAGATTCCAAAAGCTCGACCTTTATCCTGGCAGACCATGGCGCCTTCCTGTCTAGCAACAGCCTGGAGCAGCAGGAGCTTTCCCCGGAGGAAACCCGCTGGATCGAGCAAAAAGTCAAGGGCGATTCCGCAGGTTATTTTATCGGCAAATTTGCTGGAGAGAACTCACTGATTTCTTATACCGCCCCGGATGCTTTAAGCTGGCAGTATGTGCGGATCACGCCGTATGACATCATCACCGAGCAGACCGACAACATCCGGAACGCTACCCTGCTCATTGCAGTCATTATTCTGGTGGGAGGCATCGGGCTGTCCTGGATCATGTCGAAAAGGCTGTATCTGCCCATTCACCGGATCGTCAGCGAGATGAATATTCTCGAAAGCGAAAAACGTGACAGCATGTTTATGATTAGGCAAAATACGGTGCGCGATCTGGTGCTGGGGTTAAAGCCGCTGCAATCCATGCAACAGGTGGAGAAGCTGAGGCAGCTTGGCATTCATTTCACGTTCAATGACGATTACCGCCTCATCCTGCTGCGGATTGACAACTACAATGAATTCAGGGAAGCCAGATCCTCTTATTTGCTGGCCTACAAATTTGCCATTATGAACATCGCTTCGGAAATCTGCGGCCAGACCTACCGTGTGGAGACCGTGGATATGAATGATGACGGCATACTGGTGCTGCTGAATATCATTGATCCTGTAGAATATACCGATACAGGACTGATCGAGACGCTGCTGCGGCAGATTCAGCAGGCCTGCTCCGATTATCTGAAGGTGAGCCTCACTCTTACCTACAGCCATATTGACCGGAATGCCCTGCAGCTGCATCAGCTTTACAAGCAGGTCCGGGAAGCTTCAAATCACCGTCTGTTCTACGGGCATGGCTGCATCATCAGCGCCCAGGCCGTTAGCAGTCTTCAGGCCAATACCTACCACTATCCGACCGAGAAGGAAAAGAAACTTATCGACGCTCTGATGAGCGGAAAAGTGGAGGACGCCCAGGAGCATTTTAGCGCCATCCTCCGTGAAGCGGAATCTTATCCGTTCCACACCGTGCAGTTAGCGTTGTCCAGGCTTAGTGTGACGATCAAAGAAATCATCAGTACCGTCCAAAAACGTAACCGTTTACAATGTGATGGGACATCAGGGCTGCCCGCTCTGGATTCCGTAGAAACCGTTGCTGAGCTGGAAGAAGCCTTCTTCGTGCTGTTCAGTGAAATGCGGGAGCAGCTCGCTGAGAAAAAAAGCTCAAAGCAGCATGATCTGATCCTTCTGATTAATCAGAAAATAAACGAGAATTATATGGAGCCGAACCTTAGCCTGAACCAGATCGCGGACGAGCTTGATATGTCCCCGATCTATATCAGCCGGCTATACAAGCAGCAGACCATGTCCAGCATCGTGGACATCATTCTGGAGGTGCGCATGCGTGAAGTATGCAGTCTGCTGGAGAGTACCGATCTCCCGGTAACTATCATCGCCGAGCGCTGCGGCTTTACCAGCAGCTCCTACCTGCACCGGATGTTCAAGCGCACCTTCGGCACCACCCCCACCGATTACCGGCGTTCCAAAAACGCGTGAAAAAAGGGGCTGGTCCTGCACGCATCATTAAACTATATAAGTTGAACTTTAGACTTACTGAACGGCATAGAATGCAACTGCGGTGAATGTTTGGACTTCCGGCCGCTGTTGTCTACAGATTTCTTGATTTATACCGCTATTTGCGGTTGAAATCCGTAGACAAAGGCGGTCACTATCGCTCCTACAGTTCCAAACTTCCCCTCCGCTGCTTTTGCCTCTAGGTAGTTCTTTAGTTCAACTTTTATAACGTGCAGTATCACGCAACAAATCGCTTCCAGTATACGTCTTTAATGTAACGGGGTTCCATTCCTGATTGTAACCAGAACTCTAGGAGGCGATTCAAATGAAGAAAATCCTGATCATTAAGCTGGCCATTGTTCCGGCGTTGCTGATGACTCTCGCTACCTGCAATACAGATCAGGCTGGAAACAGAGATGTCCTCCAAGAGCCGGTGAATACTCCAACAGTCAGTGACGATGCCGATAAAGAAGCAAGCTGGCCTGCTGTTTCCGTGGCAAAAATTGACCGCTATGAGAATATAGCCATCTCCGGCTGGCTGGATGAAGATACTGTTGTTATTTCAAAAGAAAACGAAAATTTGGGCAAAATGAGCCTGGAAGAGCTGTCAGATTCCTACCCCAAAAGCTTGTATCTATACCATTTGAAGACCAAGCAATACGAATTGTTAAAAGAAAAGAAGGATACGTTCCTGGGCGACGCTGTCTTATCCTCCGATAAGAAGCATCTGCTATATAGCGAATTCTCCTTAGGCGATCCTGTCTTTCATGTGATGGACCTGGATACTTTGGATTCCTTCGGCATCACGGGCGAGCCAATCGGAGGGGCTCTTAGCGCCCGCTGGGACGAGAATGAAACAGTTATTGGCCCTGCCTACAGCGGCGGTGCCTTTACAGCAAGTACCTCTGGGGAGATCGCGGCGGTGCCTGGGTTAGAGGGGGAAACCCTGTTTAGTGTTCAAAAAATGAAGGATAAAATTTATTACATTCCCAGCTCCGATGGATCATTACAAGTACTGGATCTAAATACAAAGGAAAAGGCAAGCTTGAACCCGGATCAGGTCAGCGGAATATTCCCGTCGCCGGACGGAAAGCAAATGCTGGTGTTACAATATAAAGAATCCCAACAAACACTGATCCTTTGCGACGCAGACGGGGGAAATCAAAAAAACATCGCAGAAGGCACTGAGCTTGGCGGCATTTCATGGTCACCGGATCAGCAGATGATTGCCTACAGCCTGAAACCCGAGGTGAACGGCACAACTGTTTACAGCCTTTATCTCTACGATCTGTTAACCGGTAAGTCCACTCAGATTGCGGGTGATCTCAAAAATCTGACAACTGTTTGGAGCCCTTCGGGCAGCGAACTGGCCTATACTGAATGGAGTGAGAAGCAAACTAACAGCAGTATTGTCCATTTAACGTATGTGCCGCAAAAATAGATGGAGCTGACGGAGAATTGGCGATTCATTTCTGAACTTACTACATTGCAAGGTGGGAGATCGGTGGAGAAGCAGAAGCTAATACGTATCTTTGATAAGCAGGCAAACCAATATGATAACAAAAGAGAAGATCCGCAACAAAAACGTTGGCGCCAACAGCTTTTAAGTCATGCGAAGGGCGAGGTGCTTGAGCTTGCCGTGGGGGCAGGTGCGAATTTCCCGTTTTATCCTCCAGACATAAAGGTTACCGCAACTGACTTTAGTGAAGCGATGCTAGAGAAAGCAAAACGGGCGGCACAACATCACCATATTGCGGGTACTTTTATTTGTTCGGATATTGAAGAAATGAGCTTCTCCGATCATTCATTCGACACCATTGTTTCTACGTTATCCTTCTGCAGTTATGATAATCCATTAATGGTGTTGAATAAGATCAACCGCTGGTGCAGACCGAATGGGCAAATTCTTCTCATGGAGCATGGGATCAGCTCTAACCCTGCGGTTTCTGTTGTCCAAAAAGCACTTAATCCGCTGTTATATCGTACTTATGGCTGTCACTATACTAGGAACATTTTAGGACTGATCACAGAGTCGGGTCTCAAAATTAATAAAGTGGAAAGCTACTGGCTTAACATGGTTCATCTGATTTGGGCGAGCCCGAGGTAATATCGGCAGTGGCCGCCTCCTCTACTCTCCTCCCCCTTGCCCCGAAAGCCGTTGGCAGGGGGCTTTTGCCAGCTGTACTTGGAGAACCACCATTAAGGTGAAAGCAGCGGAGGGGAAGTTTGGAACTGTAGGAGCGCCAGCGGCCGAAAGTCCAAACATTCCACGCAGCTGCCCAGCACCAAAATGCCCTTCCCCCTGAGCAAAGCACAGCAAAAAGCCCCGCCAGCCATAGGCTTTCGGGGCACCTCTGCACTACTTAATACCTTTCTCCGCCACATAAGCGTTCCACTGCTTTGTCCATTCGGCCTGGATCTTCTCCAGCCCGGCTTGCTTAGCCTTCTGCATAAAGGTTTCCAGCCCTTTATCAATATCATCCACTAGACCTGCCTCAAGCGGGAAGAGGTATTGCTTCTCCACTTGCTCCAGTGCCGCTTTTTCCGCCTGATATGAGGAATAGTCTTCCGCAAAGCCCAGGAACAGGTCAGGCTTCTGAATTTTGTCCAGCTCTTCGAAGATAGCCTTCACACCATCAAAACCTTTGTCGAACAGCATGAATTCCGGATTTCTCCACGCCCAGCCGTTCATCCCCTCACGGGAGAAGCCATTGGATTGGCTCGTGCCGACCAGTTTGTAGTAGCCGTCTTCCACGGTGTAATTCTTGCCTTCAATACCGTATTCCGTCAACTGGTTATACCGTTTGTCCAGGACCAGCTTCTGATAGAAAGCAAGTGCTCTTTCCGGATTTTTGCTGTTCTTCGGAATGGCAAAACCATTGTGTATCGGATGTACCGGTGTAGCATAACCTGTGGTTTTCCCGAACGGATAATAGCCCAGCTCCCAATCGGGATGTGTCGTGCTGATCTTCATCTTCATGTCATTATAGCGTGTCGGGTTATCCCCGAACATGCTGGCCGCTTTGCCGGAGGTGACCGGGTCCTGCATCGTGTCTTTGATATTCAGCACGTTTTTAGGAATGAAGCCTTTGTCTGCCCAGCGTTTCATCGTTTTCAGCTCTTCTTTTTGCTCATCGGAACCCCAGTAGGTGTATACGGTAGCAGGAGATTCATACTTCACACCCATACCATAAGGCAGCGCTCCAACCATTTTGTTCAGTTCAGTATAAATGTAGTGCAGATTATTGCCGATATCGCTGTTGAGGGACATTGGCATCATATCCGGCTCGTTCTTGGCAATGCCGTCCATATAGGCCTCATAGCTGGCCAGATCGGTGGGCTGTGGAAGATTGTATTTCTTGCGCAGATCCTCCCGCCATACGAAACCGTTGGTCACATACTCTTTATAAGTCGCAGGAACCGTATAGATTTTACCATCCACCTTCACATCTTCCCACATGGACTCAGGTACAAATTTCTGCAGCTCCGGGGCCGCCTTTGGCAGCAATTCATCAATGGCCAGGAACGCGCCGCGTTTCGCATAAGATTGGTACTGGGTCCAGTCCGCTGTAAAAATCAGATCAATCGCCTGGCCGGAAGACAGCAGCAGCTTATATTTCTGGTCCCAATCCGTCCAGCTCGTATAGTTGAATTTAACGGTAGCATTCAGTTCTTCCTGAGCCATCTTGTTAATTTCCTCTTGAATCACCGGCAGATCCTTAGGGGCATCCCCAAGCATATAGAACTGCAGCTCCACCTTCTTCGAAGTGTCAATTCCGGTATCTGCCGGGGCAGCCGTGCTGCTGTCTGTTTTCACGGCTGTGCCTGCATTACCGTCTGTTTCACTGCTTGTGCTGTTGTTGCCGCTGTTATTGCCGCCACATCCCGCGAGCAGCGAAAGAGCCAGCGCAGCTGTCGTAAGCGTTACCAGTGATCTTCTGCCTGCTTTCTTTTTCATGATGAACCCTCCTAAAGTTTTGTTTGTCAGCACATCTATCAGAATATGACGCTATGTTAGCCGGATAACAGGCACACCGTAATGGCGTGCTCCACCATACGGTTCTAACCTTTTACAGCCCCGATCGTCAAGCCTTTTACAAAATAACGCTGGATGAACGGATACAGAAACAGAATAGGTCCGGTAACGACAATCGCCATCGCCATCTTGGTCGACTCGGTGGGCAGGTCGGCTCCCAGGCTGACACCCGTACCGGCGCCCATGTTGGCAATGAATGCCGCTGAGTTGATTACATTGTACAGATGGAACTGCAGCTGATACTTATGCGGATCATTAATGAACAGCGAAGACGAGAACCAGTCATTCCAATAAGCCAAGGCAAGAAACAGGCCTACCGTGGCGATGCCGGGCATCGACAGCTGGAGCACGATCCGCCAGTAGATTTTGAAATCACCGGCCCCATCAATTTTGGCGGATTCGAACAGCTCCTCAGGAACGGCCGAACGGATAAAATTCTTCATCAGAATAATCAGGAACGGGGTCATCAGCCCCGGAAAAATCAGCGCACCATACGAATCAGTCAGATGCAGATATTTGGTCATCATGATGTACCAAGGCACCAGCCCCCCGCCGAACAGGGTTGTGAAATAGATGTAGAAGGAAAACGTATTGCGGTATTTGAAGTCTTTACGTGCCAGCACATACCCGGCCATCGTCATAAAAAACAGCCCCAGCACCGTACCCGTCACCGTCGTAAACAGCGTAACGCCATAAGCCCGCAGTACCTCATCCGGGAACGTGAACACCGTCTTGTAGCCTTCCAGCGAGAATTGCGCCGGTATAAAATGATACCCATCCTTAATGATAGAATCATTGGCAGTCAAGGAAGCCGAAATAATCAGCAGGAATGGAATCAGGCAGGCCAGTGAACCTAATATGATTACGGTGTAAGCCAGCCCCTGCAGCATTCTTGTATAATGGTCGTCTTTGATATGCATGCTCTTTTCCTCCTATTGCACCTTTTAGAACAAAGCGTAGTCATCATTGATTCTGCGGATAATGTAGTTCACCGTCATGATCAGGATAAAGCCGAACAGGGATTGGTACAGCCCCGCAGAAGTCGCCATTCCGATATCAAAGGTAACCTTGAGTGACCGGAATACATACGTATCCAGAATGTCCGTGGTATTGTAGAGCACACCATTGTTGCCGATCAGCTGATAAAAGAGGTCAAACTGCCCTTTCATAATGCTGCCCAGCGAGAACAGCAGCAGCACAACAAAGGTCGATTTCAGCATGGGCACCGTGATATACCAGATCCGCTGGAAAATATGCGCTCCGTCAATTTTGGCCGCTTCATAGTACTCATCACTGATCCCCGTAATGGCCGCGAGGTAGATTACCATGCTATAGCCAAGGTTTTTCCAGAGATAGAACAAGATGATGAGAAAAATCCAGACGACCGGTTTATTGTAGACATCCACTGGACCGGCTCCGAACTGGGCAAGCAGGGTATTCAAGAAACCGTTATCATAATTGAACACATTGTAGACGATAACGCTCAGGATCACGAAGGAGACAAAATACGGCAGGAACATGATCGACTGGGTAAGCTTCTTGAACCATTTGACACGCAGCTCGCTGAGCAGAATGGCACAGACAATCGCCAGTACGTTGCCCAGCAGGATAAACGCCAGATTGTAACCGATCGTATTGAGCGTAAGCTTCACCAATGTCCCGGATTTCCAGAGAAACTCAAAGTTTTTGAGGCCTACGAACGGTGCATCGAACAGTCCGGAATTGAAATCAAATTGGGTAAATGCATAATAGACTCCGACCATCGGAAAATACGAATTCACCAGAAAAAACAGCAGTGTCGGAAGCAGCATCAGAAAAAGAACCCGGTTATGGATTAGCTCATGCAGAAATCCTTTTTTCTTCTTTTTCATGCCGGCCCCCATCTGTGATGACAGCTGACCCGTTCCCTTTAAGGGAAGCTCAATGGCTAGCGGCATTCCATTCTTGCGTTTGCGCTGTCTCAAAGCCTTCACTCTCCTATACCTATATATAAGTTGCAGCGGCGCCCGATTTCCCGCCTCCGCTTGGACACTCCAGCTGCGTTTAGCGGCTCCGTCCAATGTATGACCCAAGTATAGGAGCCCCCCCTTCCGGCGAACAGTGCAGCTTGAGGGTATTCCTGCATTATGTTGCTAACCGTGCAGTGTACATTTCAGACTTTTGTGCAGAATTGTGAGAATTCGGACCTTTCCGGCAGCTTCGTGAGCACACAAATAACCCCCGGCTCCTCTTCGGATTGAAGATAGAACCGGGGGAATCGCGTCTTCAGCAGCTTGAACCTTTTATCCCTCCATCTTAAAAAGAACCTTGCTCCGCTTCCCGCTGCGTACCGGCTGTCCCCCGGCGGCTTGCGCTTCAGCCTCACGCAGCACCTTCTGTCCCCGCCAGCGCCGCAGCACCAGCAGCCCTCTTGCCGCTTCATCGGCAATCATGCAGCAATAAATGCCCACCAGCCCCCATCCGGCGCTGATCCCAAACAGGTAAGAGCCGCCAACTCCGATCAGCGACATGGAGATGATGGAGACTACCATGGTATAACGGGTGTCTCCTATGGCATTGAGGCAGTTGCCCATGGCCATATTGAGCATTTTGCAGGGCTGCAGAATCAGATTCAAGGCAAGCAGTGATACGCCAATCGAGATAATCTCCTGGTCAGCAGTGAAGAAGCCCAGCAGCGTTCTGCCGAACAGAAACAGCAGCAGCACATTGGCACTTACAATGGCAAGCCCGATATAAAGCGTGCGGTACGCCCCCCGGTATGCCTCCTTCATCTGCCGGGCGCCAAAGAGGTGGGCAATCTGAATTTGCCCCGCCATGGCTATGGCATATCCCAGCGTGAAGCAGAAGGATTCCAGCGTATTCAGATAGGTACGGGCCGCCAGCTCCTTGGCCCCGAGCAAGGCCAGAAATGAATAGATCGCCAGCTGTGACAACACCCATGAAGAGGAGTTCAGGCCCAGCGGCCAGCTGATTCTAACAATCTCCCCGAACAATTTCTTGCTAAAGGTGCGGAAATCCCGCAGCCTGATTGTGCGTTCAAAAGCACCGCTGAACATATACAGCAGCACCACGACACCAAGCAGTCTGCTGACTACGTTGGATACGGCAATTCCGCCGAGCCCCATCTCGGGCAGCCCGAACATTCCGAAGATCAGGATATAATTCAGAATAATGTGGATCACATTGACGGCCACTCCCGTATACATCGGCCCGCGTGTATTGCCGGTATTGCGGATCGCCGAGCCGAGCGAAGCGGTCATTCCGACGAGAAACAGTCCTCCACCGACATAAGTAAGATAGACATGTGCGAGTGGAATCAGACCGCCGGAGATATGAAGTGCACGCGCAATCGGGTCCGAGAACAGGAACAGGAGGATGCTGACCGCAAACCCCAGCACACTGCTGGCCGTAACTCCCATGATCGCTATCTTGCGCGCATCCTCATGGCGTCCCGAGCCGATACGCTGGGCAATCAGAATGCCCGCCCCGCCCGCAAAGGTTGTGAAGAGTGTGGTCAGTGCACCAAACAGCTGGTTTGAAATCCCAACTACTGCAACCGCATCATCGGAGATCCGGCTGACCATGATCGTATCCACCGTGCCAAGCAGCGTCTGTAGAAAAATCTCTATAAAAATCGGCCAGGCCAGCATCCACAGCCCAACTCTTCCACTTCCAGATTTCACTAATTCAACTCTCCCCTCACCGGTTGCACTCATAACTTTCAGCTGCAACAAGCTTATAGATCACCTTGCTAGAAGTAAATTATAGGTGATATACTCTGGGAAATGTAGCAAATTCCAAACCTAAACTTTCATTTTTCAAACCTACATCAAGGGGGTCCTTAATGAGCCTGCTTCAATTTACCGGTCCACCCGTACCTCATTACATCATCAGCGGTCTTGCCTATTTCCTGCCGGGATATATCCATATGAACCGCCAGCATATTCAGGTGTTTGATCTGCTGTTCGTCAGGGAGGGCTGCCTTTATCTCGGCGAGGAGGACCGCAGATACGAGGTCCGGGCAGGAGAAGCGCTGATTCTCCGCCCGGACTGCCATCACTTTGGAACCGAAGGCTGCCGGGAGGACACCTCCTACTATTGGCTCCACTTCCAGACCTCCGGCACCTGGAGTCCGGTTACCGTTCCTTCGGCCTCGTTAAAGGCAGAGGACACGGTTGATGAGTGCTCTCATTCCGCCCTGTTTGATGTCCGCACCTTCAACTTGTCGTTATCGCAGTACATGACACTGCTCCAGCCCGCCAGGATGGAAGAGCTGCTGGCCCAGCTGGAGCAGCTGAAGGTCAATGCCCACCTGGATTCAGTCCGCTTCAAGCAGCAGATTCTGTTCCAGGAGGTTCTGCAGCAGCTCTCCGCCTCCATGCACCGGGAGCAGACCGTCTCGTTGACCACCGCTTGCGCCGAGCAAGCCGCCTCTTATCTGCGTGCCCATTACCGCGAGGAGATCACGACGGGCATGCTGGGAGACAGCCTGAATTTTCATCCGGTCTATATTGCCCGCTGTATGAACAGGGAGTACGGCTGCTCTCCAATGGAATACCTGCTCCGCTACCGCATTGAACAGAGCAAGCTGCTGCTGATGCAGACCAGCTTCCCCATCGCGCGGATTGCTGAAGAAGTCGGCTTCAACCAGGCTCCCTATTTCAGCTCCAGCTTCATGAAGCTGGAAGGGATCTCTCCGCGGCAATACCGCCAGCGCTTCTCCTGATGAAACGCACTGCTGCGGATGGGCGGGTATCCATGTGGATAGCCGCAGCAAGCAAACAAGCCACTATCCGTAGCTAACGGATAGTGGCTATGGATCTCTATAGGTTGAACTTTAGATGCCGATCCCCCACCCGAATGAGTACATCTCCTCATCCCTTAATACGCAGTCATCGCTGACGCTGACTACCTTTGTAAGATTACTTGCAATCCGCCTTAGCCTCCTCCTCAAGCGAGGCAAAATAAGCAATTTTATGATCTACCTTTTGCGCAAAGGTCTGGAAAAACTTAATCTTCTCATCAATATGCAGCTTATGAGCCTGCAGCAATTTCCGCTGCTCGGATAGTGAGCTATGTCCTTCCTTGGAGAGCGAGATAAACTGTTTGATATCGGCGATCGGCATCCCGGTATCCTTCAGGCAGCAAATTAACGAAATCAGCTCCAGATCCTCATCATGAAAACAACGGTTTCCGTTCTCATCCCTGGCAACCACGGGCAGTACGCCCTCTCTTTCGTAATAACGTAACGTATATTGGCTCAGACCGCTTTTTTGTGATATGGTTTTGATGCTGTATCCCATGATAACAGCTCCCTTCTGCCGTTTGGCAATGGCTCCATCTCTAAAGTAACACCATTCGCGTTCTATTAAAAGCGCTTTAAAAATCTATTGACTTACAGTTAACTCTAAGGTCTACACTTTACTAGGAACCTTACATTTGAGGAGTGAGCAAACAATGGTAAAAAAAATTAAAGCGGGCAACAGCCAGCTTGAGGTCGCTCAGATTTCTTTAGGCTGCATGCGCATTGCCGATCTGTCTCCACAAGAAGCGGACGTGCATATTCACAGTGCCCTGGAGGCTGGAATAGACTTTTTTGACCATGCGGATATTTATGCCGCCGGTAAAGCTGAAGAAGTATTTGGCGACGTACTGGCCGCCAGCCCGGGCATGCGCGATCAGCTGATGCTCCAGACGAAATGCGGAATCCGCCAAGGCTTTTTCGACTTCTCCAAGGAGCATATTGTCCAGTCGGTGGAGAAGAGCCTGAAGCGCCTGAAGACCGATTATGTAGACGTGCTCCTGCTGCACCGCCCCGACACGCTGATGGAGCCTGAGGAAGTGGCTGAAGCCTTTGATCTCCTGGAGCAAAAAGGCATGGTTAAGCACTTCGGTGTCAGCAACCTCAACCCGCTGCAAATCGAGCTGCTCAAAAAAAATGTAAAACAACCCCTGCTCTTCAACCAGCTGCAGCTTAGCATTATGGTCTCAGGCATGATTGACGCCGGCTTCAACGTCAACATGACCAACTCCGGTTCAGTTGTACATGATGGAGGCATTCTGGAGTACAGCCGCCTGCATGATATGACCATCCAGCCTTGGTCGCCGTTCCAATACGGCTTCTTTGAAGGTGTATTCCTGGGCAATGAGAAGTTCCCTGAATTGAATGAAGTCATTGGCCGCCTGGCCGCTGAGAAAGAAGTTGCCGACACCGCCATCGCGATTGCCTGGCTGCTCAGACACCCGGCCAACATGCAGCCGATCGTGGGCACGACCAATACCCAGCGCCTGCTTGATATTGCCAAAGCGTCGGATATCACGCTGACCCGTCAGGAATGGTACGAGATTTATCGTGCAGCGGGCAACAAGCTTCCTTAACTTGTCCCATTTCTGGACCAGCGATAGCTTAAGAACACCTGTAAACAAAGAGTACTCCAGAAGCCGCTTAAGGCCACCGGAGTACTTTTTGGTATTAACAACCTTTCTGATATTATCATGCGGATCAACAGCGTACATAATCTAATTGACCTTTTTCATGCACTGGGATATTTTATTTCTAAAGGATAAGTAGAACGGAGCTTGCAGATGGGGTTACACTATAAGGGGTTTCTGATATCGCTTCTGATTTTGTTGCCAAATATTCTTTTATTACGCTTTGCACCACGATCTATTCCCAAATTAACCTCTACCTCTATTCTCTTTACGGTATTCGAACGGATTGGCCAAATCACTTGTTTTGTTCTGCCTATCCTCTATGGGCGAAAGATTGCAGAGCAACCTATAGACTATATAACACTACTAATAGGGATCTGCCTCATAATTTACTACCTGTGCTGGATTCGCTTTTTTGGGGGCGGCCGAGAGTTTTCATTATTGTTTAAACCCTTAGGTCCTATACCAATACCAATGGCCCTCTTCCCAATGCTGTATTTTATCCTTCTGGCATATTGGCTGCACTCTTATCTCTTTGTTGTCCCTGCCCTTATATTCTCCATCGGCCACTTTGTAAATAGCTGGAGTGTATATACGCAGATCAGGAGATAGTATTACACTATATAGATTGAAGTTAAGGTTTTAGAGTTCAGGATCAGTCGCAACTACGGCGAATATTTGGACTTCCGGCCGCTGTTGTCGTAAGAATTTCTTGGTTTTAACCACAATTAGCGGTAGAAATCCGAAGACTTTTTAAGTTCAATCTATATATTCGAAATTCTGATTTTAAAAGCCGCTTTAAATGACACAATAGCTTGCTATTCCGCCAGTGACAAATAACGGTGGGCCAAATCAATCAGCAATTGCTCCTCCATCCCGTGGAATTCGAAAATTGTCACTGTCTTATTTTTTTCTTCATGATAAAGATGGATCTCTTTCCACCCCGAATTGTGCGCTCTGATCAAGGCAACATCCTCTCCAAACCCTTCTACAAACTTCCAGCTGGCCGGATAAGAATAAGACATGCGATCCGACTTCTTGCGCGGCACGGGCTTGTTAAACAACGGAGATTTCCTCTCCTGAACGATATTATAATCTGTATCCTGCACCACAACGATGTGTTGCTGGCTGTCATTTTCGAAAATTTCCACAAAGGTTGGTGCGAGCGGCGTCACAACCTCGTCCTTGCCAGAGTTGTCTGCATAAGAATAGTGATTTTTTACAAACCCTGCACTTTTCGTCTTGTGCCAGCCTTCAAGCTGATCAAGCGACCTCAGCGGATAATACGCAAGCTTCTGTACCTCGGCAGCCGTTAATTTGTCTTTCTCCTTAAAGATCTGGTTATAGATATCCACCGGCGATTCCCAATTTGTCTCCTCTCCTATCACGTCTGAAACGATATCGTCTTGCGGGGTTCGAACCGTGAAATCCTGACTTCCCCAATCCAGATAGTTCTTCACATAGGAGTAACCAACAGCAGGCACAATGCCCAGGAATAGCACCACAGCCATCGCAACTATCGCCATCCTCCGCTTACCGATTGTCCGCTTGCCCCTTGATTCATGCCAAATTTGTGCCGCACTCAACGAGGTGTTTTTATTTTCCACCGAATCCTTCAGCGCATGTGAAATCCGGGTCTGCACATTATCTTTCATATAGTTTGCCTCCTTGAAAAAGTGCATTATCGCTATCCTGTTTCATCACAATCCTGAGTTTGCTTAACGCGTAATTCAACCTTGATTTGCATGTCCCCAGCGGAATACCCAAAACTTGCGCCGCCTCCTCCAAGGATAAATCCTGATAATAATGCAGTACGATAACCTCACGGCATTTTAATGACAGCTTGGCGACATGCTGCCACACCTCTTGGCTGCTATCCGGTACAAATCCTTGTCCCCCTGCTGTATCAACCGCCTCCGGCATATGCTGGCCAAACAGCTTGAGCCATGTTTGCTTGCGCAGCATATTGCGCGTAATGTTCACCGTGATCCGGTTTATCCAGGGACGAAAGGGCCGCCCTTCATCATACAAATCGTATTTTTTCATCACTTTAATAAAGGTCTCCTGAGTAATATCATCAGCCAGCGCCTCAGAGCGGGTTAACAATAAAGCTGTGCGGTATACATAAGCGGAATGCTCATTGAATAGCTCGGTTAATTTCTCTTCTGTTATTTGTGTTTTCATCTCACCCCTCCTCCGAAATATGGCTTGTTGAAATACTGTCATTGTATATACACAGCGAGGCAGCTGTTTAGTTCGATTTTGCACTTAATAAATACACAAAAAAGCCCATTGATATTATATCAATGGACTTCTAAAGGTTGTAGTTGGTACCGGCGAGAGGACTCGAACCTCCACGGTTTACCACTCGATTTTGAGTCGCACATGCTATTGCGACATGAGCAGAAGTTCCTAAAATCATTCGTACTTTTTGATTCCTGTTACCTTCTATGTTTCAGTTAAAAGGAATTTAGAATACTTGTACAACTTCTTTAATATCATCGATTTCCTCAAGAATTGCGCGCTCAATAGCAGCCTTTAACGTAATCGTAGCACTTGGGCAACCGTTGCAAGCTCCCAAAAATCTTAATCTGGCTATACCGTTCTCAACCTCGACCAGTTCAGCATCTCCACCGTCACGCAGTAAGAAAGGACGTAGTTTGAGAAGCACTTCCGATACTTCATCGAATAAAATTCCATTCTCCTCCATTATGCCAGCTCCTCTCATTGTTTTACTAACAGTCAATTCATGCCTTTTTTCACCCTAGATGTCTGAGTGATCCTTTGCTTTTTGCCTAAGAATGGCCTCTTGATCCGAAAGTTCCCTTATAAGCGTATAAATAGAGTCTAAAGGTATCATCACACCACAACTTGCGCTCAATCCTGACAGCATATTGAAGTAGAACTGAAGTTTCCGTATCTCTCGGGTAATTTGAGCTAGTTCTGAATTGTCCGAATTATTTTTCTTCATTACTAACACCTCGTACTTCTTTAAAGAGTGATAAAGGTTTGATCTATTAAATTATTGAATCAACCGATGCTTCCTTCCATTTCAAATTGAATCAGCCGATTCATTTCAACGGCATATTCCATCGGCAATTCTTTGGTAAACGGCTCAATAAAGCCCATTACAATCATTTGTGTGGCATCTTGTTCTGTAAGCCCGCGGCTCATTAAGTAAAACAATTGTTCCTCGGACACTTTGGATACTGTTGCCTCGTGCTCCAAAGTAATCTGATCGTTTTTAATTTCATTGTACGGAATCGTATCTGATGTTGACAGGTTGTCCAAAATCAACGTATCACACTTAATATTGGACTTGGATCCTGCGGAATCGCGGCTGAAGCTTGACAATCCCCGGTAGTTTACTTTGCCACCCTGCTTGCTGATGGATTTGGATATAATCGTAGATGTTGTCTCGGGAGCAAGGTGAATTACTTTCGCGCCGGCATCTTGATGCTGACCTTTACCGGCTACGGCAATAGACAGGATGGACCCCTTGGCTCCCCTTCCTTTCAATATTACAGCCGGATACTTCATGGTTACCTTGGAGCCGATGTTTCCGTCCACCCATTCCATTGTGGCATTTTCCTCTGCCACAGCCCTTTGGGTTACCAAGTTATAGATATTAGGAGCCCAATTCTGGATTGTCGTGTATCGGACACGGGAATCTTTCCGGCAAATAATTTCAATAACTCCGCTATGCAGAGAACTGGTACTATAAATAGGTGCTGTACATCCTTCAACATAATGGACAAAGCTACCCTCTTCAGCAATAATTAATGTCCGCTCGAATTGGCCCATATTTTCAGAATTAATACGAAAATACCCTTGTATAGGAACCTCACATTGAACGCCCCTCGGAATGTATACAAAGCTGCCGCCTGACCAAACCGCACTGTTAAGCGCCGCAAATTTATTGTCGGCGGGAGGGATGATCGTTCCAAAATGTTGCTTGAACACTTCAGGATATTGCTTTAAAGCAGTATCCGTATCAAGGAAAACAACGCCCTGATCCTCCAGTTCCTTCCGCATACTGTGATAGACTACTTCCGACTCGTATTGAGCGGATACGCCTGCCAGAAACTTTTGCTCCGCTTCAGGAATCCCTAGCTTGTCAAAGGTTGCTTTAATCTCGGAGGGAACCTCCTCCCAGGTCTTTCCCTGTTTTTCGGAAGGGCGAACGTAATATTGGATGTTATCAAGATTTAGTCCGGACAAATCCGCTCCCCACCCAGGCATCGGCATTTTGTAGAATTGCTTCAAAGCTTTCAGCCGAAAATCGAGCATCCACTCCGGCTCTTCCTTGATTCGGGAAATTTCTCGGACAATCTCTTCAGTCAGACCTTTTCCAGATTGAAAAATAGACTGGTGCTCATCGCGAAACCCATATTTATATTCACCCATATCCGGCGCTTTTTTAGCCATTAGTATCGCTCCTTTTAACCTTCATAAGACTCACTTTGATTGGCTCTGATTCCCTATGATCTGCCAAGTTTTTTCTCCACTACATCCTGCAGGCGGCTACGCACTCCCTCCAGCGGGATCTCCGAAATGACAGGAGCGAGGAATCCGAGAATAACAAGATATTCGGCTTCACTCCGTGAGATCCCGCGCGACATCAGATAATAGATTTGTTCCGCATTTACTTGCCCCACGGATGCAGCATGACCGGCGGTTACATCATCCTCATCTATCAGCAGGATCGGATTGGCATCACCGCGCGCATTTGGACTTAACATCAGTACACGTTCTGTTTGCTGACCATCACAATTGGTTGCACCTTTTTCAATTTTTGTAATCCCGTTGATAATGGCCGTAGCTTCTTCACGCATTACTGCGCGTGTGATCATTTGGCTCACCGAGCTTCTGCCAAAATGCTGGGCTTGCGTAGTATAACTCAATTTCTGGTCCCCAGAGCCTATCGCAATCACCTTAGCGTCAGAGATGGACCCGTTGCCCTGGAGTAATGTCTTGGTATCACTGGCGGTATAGCCATTATTCATCTCGCCGACAATCCATTCTACACCGCCATCCGCAAGCACAATCGCACGCCGCTGGGTGAAGTCCGTTGTTGCTGCAGCAAGCTGATGAACAGAAGCGACCTGCACCTTGGAGCCTGGCCCTGCAAACACCTCTACCACACCATTATGCAAAACCTCGATATCATCTCTTCTCGATATACAATGATCCACATAGCTGATCTTGCTGTTGTTACCAGTCACAATCAAGATGTGAGGAGCAAAACGCGCCCCGCTCGTATCGCTATAAAAGATCGCTTGAATGGGAACTTCAACCTCTATACCGTCTGGGACATATAGAAAAACGCCACCACTCCATAAGGCACTGTGCACAGCAGACAATCTGTGCTCTTCCGGCTTCACTGCCTGAAAGAGATAACGTTGAACCAACTCCTCATGCTCTTTTGCCGCAGTATGCAGGTCCGTTAAAATTACTCCCTGGGCGGCTAAGCTCTCGGACAATTTCGTATACACTACATCCGAATTGAACTGAACGATGAGTCCGCCTTCCACCGGAGAGGCAACCAAACCTCGAACAACCTCCGGCGCATCTTCCAAACCTGACCACGCATTCTCAGCTTTGTAATCACCACTTTCGTAGATATCCCATTTTTCAAGCTTGATTTTCTCCACTTTAGGCAGCTCCAGCGTCCCTGCCAGCTCGAGTGCCCGAATCCGGCGTTCAAGCAACCAACGAGGTTCATCCTTAGCACTTGACCAAGCGCATAAAGCGTTCGCATTCATTGAATTTTTTGCTTGTATACCCACTTGCTTTTCCTCCTCTTCAGCTTTCAAACTTCCTCGCCGACCGTCTCATCCGTAATCCCAAGCTCTTCTTTTACCCAATCGTACCCTTCTGCCTCTAAACGGTGGGCAAGCTCCGGGCCGCCAGATTTGACAATCCGACCTTGCATCATGACATGCACAAAATCCGGGGTAATATAGTTCAGCAGGCGCTGATAATGGGTAATGATGATAAATCCTCTGTCTGGACTGCGCAGCTCATTTACACCATTGGCTACAATACGCAGTGCATCAATATCAAGCCCGGAATCTACTTCGTCCAAAATCACAAACTTGGGTTCAAGCAGCATCATTTGCAAAATCTCATTCCGCTTTTTTTCACCGCCGGAGAATCCCTCATTCAAATAACGATGCGCAAATTCCGGGTTCATCTCCAGCCCCTTCATTTTGCTCTCCATTTCACGGATAAAACGGATTAAGGATATCTCATCGCCTTCTTCACGCCGTGCATTGATGGCACTTCTGAGAAAGTCCGAGTTGGTCACGCCGGCAATTTCACTTGGGTATTGCATAGCGAGGAACAAGCCTGCCTGGGCACGCTCATCCACCTCCATCTCCAAAAGGTCTTCATTGTCCAATGTCACCTTGCCGCCGGTAACCTCATATTTGGGATGGCCCATTAAAGCTGAAGCCAACGTACTTTTCCCCGTCCCATTAGGCCCCATAATCGCATGAATCTCTCCGCCATGAATCTCCAGTGTGAGCCCTTTTAAAATTTCTTTCCCTTCAATCTTGGATCTTAATTCCTCAATCTTTAATGTCGTCATTTATCGTAAACTTCCCTTCGGAGTATTCTTCGGCACGCGCCACCAAATCACTCATGAATTTTCCAATAGTCTGCAGCTCAGCCTCTGAATAGGATTCAATGAATTGGTAAAACCTTTCTTCTTTTTCTTTGTGCAGCTCTTTATGCAAACGATAAACGTGTCTTCCCTTATCCGTTAAACTAAAGTAAATCTCCTTACGATTGTTGTTCAGTTGACTTCTCATAATGAAGCCCATTTCCAGCAGCTTTGCACTAATTTTAGTAATGCCAGCTTTGGACAACCCCATCTTCTCCACAATCCCGGTATGATTTATCGGTTCATAATCACCAATGCAATCAATAACGTGTACACTAGTAATATTGTTGGAGAGCATGTCAATCTGGTACTTTCTGGCCTGTTGCCGAAACGAGTTAAATTCTTGTTCAGTATACAGCTCATTCAGATGCAGCATTCTAATATATTGCTCGTAAAGATGACCTTTAAAATGATTTTGAAACTCCAATTTCGCAATCTCCCCTCTCTTGTAGTAGTTGCAGACCAAGTTCAGTATCAGCAATAAATTGTTTTTCTTTTTGTTTACTTGTGAACAAAATTATATTAACATAATTGATATTGATAATCAATATCAATTATGTTCAGTGTGAAGCAATCCTGGAGGCGCTTTTCATTGGTTCGTTGTCATTGTCATCGGCCTCATGCTGCGTTCCGACCAGTTGGGTCTCATCTCCATTATCCTGGATTTATCCGTTTCGCTCCGGTGTAACGAACCTTTGGTTCATTTCTTTCGCTCCTCCGCCTGGTCGCTAGACGCCCTTCGCACCGTCTGGCTTTTGGTCGTGCGAGCTCACGCGCCTCTGTTGTACCCTAACGGCAAGGTGGTCTTTCCCATTTAGGTACAGAGAGGAGATGGAAACTTATTACATCGGGAGTTGACGTTAATGATTTACTTGAAAGAACATTCAGCAGTTATGTTAAAGCATGTCTCCGGCACGCTCAAAAAGATTATTTTGAGAAACTGATGCGTGATTCGGCTTATGTTGTTCCTTTGGATACTGTCACTTTCGAGATCGATATCAACTTTTTAGTTCGTCACCACAACATACCGGAGCCTCATAACGTTCCTGTTCTTTCTCTAATTTCTGAAATATCGTATCTAACGTCAAAAGAACAAAGACTTTTGTAACTTAAGTATTACGAAGATAAAACAGACAAGGAAATTGCTCAACTTTTAGGAACCAGCAGACAAGCTGTTTCCAAAATGAAATCAAAAGTTCTGGTGAAGCTTAAAAGCATCATGGAGAAGTAAAGGCTCGTTTGCTTGTCGCAGTTCTCCCGCTTTATCATACAACGCTGATATTTTGCAATTGGATGATAAAAGGAGGATAAACATGAATAGTACTTCTACTCTGCTCCATTTAGCGCAGAATGGTGACAAAGAGGCAGAAGCCACGTTGATCACTCGTTATGAGCCAGTTATTTCTACCTTTCAATTGGATTCCTTGAAAAAGCTTGATGATAATCATTATCAATTTCATCTTTCCAAGTCAAAGTCAATCTGATATAATAACACCAAAATACCAAACATCCTACGTTTCGCAAAGGAGTGATGCTGTTGTTAACTCAAACTCAACGTTTAACCTTGGTGGAACAGGTGGCCTACCAGATCCAGGGGAAGATCGAAAATAGCGAATGGCAAGTAGGGATGCGTATTCCTCCAGAGCCCGAGCTAATGGAACAGCTTCAAGTCAGCCGTAATACCTTGAGGGAAGCTATTCGGGCTTTAACGTATGCGGGTCTGCTGAAGACCAGACAAGGGGATGGGACCTATGTCTGCTCCTCAAGTGTTTTGGGGTCAGTGATTAAAAAAGTGATTCAGCATACCGATAAGCTTGAGAGCCTGGAGGTCCGATATGCATTGGAAAGAGAGGCTGCTGCCCTGGCTACGCTCAGGAGAGGCGAAGAAGATTTGGAGGCGATTCGGACATGCTTGGACCAATGCAGACAAGCAGCCAGCCAGCAGGATCTCAAAGCTTATGCTCACTGGGATGTCGAGTTTCACAAAATGGTGATTGCTGCTTCACATAACCAATTGATGGCGAATTTGTACAATCATATTTCCGAGGCGCTGCAAAACATGGTTTTGGAAACAAAGGACTTCAAAAATGCGGCTTTTTATCTCGACTCTCATGACCTGCTTTATCAAGCCATTGCCAATCAGGATTGCCACCAAGCCGAGGAGGCTGTTCGTTTATACATTGAAAAGGCCCGTGCAACACTGTGCTAAATGAAGCATTCAAGTGCACGGACACGACTAGTCCCATGAAAAACAGGTTTGAAGTTTATCAACATACTGCCACGCTTTTATGAAGTTACACAAGGCAACATACGAATTGATGAAATGAACATCACCGATATTAGCCTTTCCTGCCTTGGAGCAATATCGGGATTGTCCAACAGGATGTCTATTTATTTTCCAGAAGCATCCGTAAGAATATCGCTTATGACGAAATCTGGGAAGCCGCTCACCGGGCTTAACTAGAGGCCTTTATCCATGCACAACCTGAAGGGATGGATACAGTGAACGGAGAACGTGGGGTAGATTGTCCGGGGGACAAAAACAGTGACTGGCTATTTACGGATGTTCCTCAAGAACTCGCCAATCCTGATCCTGGACGAGACCACCTCTGCACTGGATACCGAAACGGAAACTTCAATTCAGCATTCTCTTGCTGAGCTTTCAGCGAGAAGAACAACTTTGATGATTGCTCACCGTCTGGCAACCATAAAGAGAGCAGATGAAGAACAAGGAAAGCACGAAGCATTGCTTGCCGCTGTTGGACATTACAGTCTTTTTATCACCCACAGTTTGGTGATATACAATACAATACATTCCCTCTTAAGGGTACTTCCTCCACATGGATGAAATTGACGATTAATTAACTTAAAACGTAGGAGAATCCCTTATGAGTTCACCAGAACAATTGTTAAAAAAACAGGATGGAATATCCAGTACCGGCATTCGCAAGCAAGCGACACTCTGGTTCATGATCGTAGGAATTATTTTTATCGCAGCGAATTTGCGTGCTCCCCTCACATCGGTGGGACCATTAGTCAGTCTTATTCGAGAGAACGTGCATATTTCGAATACCTTAGCAGGCCTGATTACCACAGTTCCACTAATTGCATTTGCATTGTTATCACCTTTTGTACCAAAATTAGGACGTAAATATGGTGTAGAACGTATTATCCTGATTTCCCTTATTTTTTTGGTCATCGGTATTGCTGTTCGCTCGTTATCCGGAGCAGTAACCTTGTATGTTGGAACTGCAGTTCTGGGGTTTGCTATTACCATATGTAATGTATTACTACCTAGCCTGATTAAACGGGAATTTCCGCAGCAAATGGGTACTATGACAGGGGTTTATTCTGTTTCCATGAATCTATGCGGGGCGATTGCTTCCGGTATTAGTGTTCCCTTAGCTGTGGGGGCAGGCTTGAACTGGCAAGGTGCCTTGGGAGTATGGGGGATACTTAGCGTCATCTCCATTCTCTTTTGGGTACCACAACTCAAGGCTCCAGCGAAACCAGCCGCTGTTGCCAACAGCGCAGGTAACAACCATCAGGTCAATATATGGCGCTCTCCATTGGCTTGGCAGGTGACTCTTTTTATGGGAATACAATCGGCCATTTTTTATGTGCTGGTGGCATGGCTGCCTGAAATACTAAAAGATCAAGGCATCAGTTCAAGTCAATCCGGCTGGTTTCTCTCGGTTCTGATTATGGCTTCGCTCCCCTTTGCATTTATCGTTCCAGTTATGGCTGGTCGCATGTCTAACCAACGGTTGTTAGTGGTTATTACAACAATTCTACTTTTGATCGGAACACTTGGACTTCTCTATAGCAGTATCCATCTGGTTCTGTTTTGGGTTATTATTCTTGGAATTGGAGCGGGCTTTGCCTTTGGCTTGTCCATGATGTTTTTCGGCTTGCGTACCCAAAGTGCCCATCAGGCGGCTGAATTATCGGGCATGGCCCAATCCATCGGATATCTACTAGCAGCAATTGGCCCAGCGCTGATTGGATACTTGCATGATGCCAGTCATAGTTGGAGCGTTCCACTCCTGATATTGGTTGGCGCTTCCGCTCTACTCGGTATCGTTGGTCTAGGTGCGGCTAGAAATCAATTTGTTGGTTCTGCGAAGTAAGTCCATGATATACAGGACTTAAACACAAGATTCACATTCATTCTAACATGAAAGACAAGTATACAGGCACGCACTTTGGTGTGCTTGTGCTGCGCCAGCTTCGAGCCAAGTAAGAAGGCTTCGCCGCTGCCTTCGCATCACTTGCAGAAAGCGAGCTCAGACAAATTAGAGAGCGTTGCTAGCCAATATACGAATTTCCCAGCCCAATTTAAAGCCTATTCTGATGGAGGTTATCAGCATTTAATTGCTCGTTATGAGCCAGTTATTATTAAGTACGCAAAACGAAATGGAACCAGCGTGCAAACAGCAGATGACGATTGCCTAGATCATGGTAGTTCGTCGCTTAGATCTTAGTCACTACGCATAAAAAAGGGACTGGCTCTGTGTATCTTACTACACAGGGCCAGTTCTTGTTTTCACACACTCTATTTTAATCTATTTAGAGAAAATTTTCAGGAAACAGTTGCCCTTTTCTCTCCTAATCCCCATTTATATAACAGGAAGCAATCATCATATGAAAACCAGAAGCGACGAAGCGGAAGCGCTGTGACAGTCCCAAAACGGGGCTTGAGCGACCACTGCTCCGGCTAAAATCATCCTGTGGTCGGATGAATCGCCATAACCAGAGTAGGGGATTATGATACTTCTGCCCGGCCAACGTCACGGTATTGGGGGCAGCCCGCTCGGATGAGGGAGAGCTTCGTCATAACGTTGAAGCTATGTTATATGCCAGAACAATGTATTCCATTACTCTCGGACAAGACACATCTCCTTACGTCCATGTTTGAACAATATCCGACGTTGTTAATATTCCGTAACTATGCGAAATGCTTGGTGGCATTAGTTCCAAAAGTGCCTACAAAATTTTACAAGCGAATCGAATCCCTCACTTTAAAATCGGACGAGCATACAAGATACCCAAAATTCAAATTATTGCCTACCTCCGATCATTGATGTATTCGCAGCAATTAGATATGACAAATAACTTCAACACTTTAACGCATTGAATTAATGTTTTAATATGCTGTAATTTAGTATAAATGGTAGGGTTGTGGGCTGCTAACCGAAGGAGGATCGGGTATGATAGCAGGCCACCTGCAAGAGAAAAAAAGGTTATAAAACGGCTTCGAAATATGGCTTGTTGAATAACTATCATAGTATATACACAGCGAGGCAGCTGTTTAGTTCGATTTTGCACTTTATAAATACACAAAAAAGCCCATTGATATAATATCAATGGACTTCTAAAGGTTGTAGTTGGTACCGGCGAGAGGACTCGAACCTCCACGGTTTCCCACTCGATTTTGAGTCGAGCGCGTCTGCCATTCCGCCACGCCGGCGTATAGATGTAAAAAGAATCAGTTCTAAAAAATAATGGAGGCGCCACCCAGACTCGAACTGGGGATAAAGCTTTTGCAGAGCTTTGCCTTACCACTTGGCTATGGCGCCACAAAAATGGAGCGGACGACGGGAATCGAACCCGCGACCCTCGCCTTGGCAAGGCGATGCTCTACCGCTGAGCCACGTCCGCAAAATGGCTGGGGATATAGGATTTGAACCTATGCATGACGGAGTCAAAGTCCGTTGCCTTACCGCTTGGCTAATCCCCAATAACATTTTAGAAAAAAATGGGGCGACTGATGGGTCTCGAACCCACGAATGCCGGAACCACAATCCGGTGCGTTAACCCCTTCGCCACAGTCGCCATATTAAGCTGTTACTAACAATTTGCCAATCCTGTTTTAAAGAAATGGGGCGACCGATGGGTCTCGAACCCACGAATGCCGGAACCACAATCCGGTGCGTTAACCCCTTCGCCACGGTCGCCATATTAAGCTTTAAAATTTTCATTGGCAGGGGCAGCAGGAATTGAACCCACACCAACGGTTTTGGAGACCGTTGTTCTACCTTTAAACTATGCCCCTAAAGATGGTGGAGGCTGATGGATTCGAACCACCGAACACGTACGTGAGCAGATTTACAGTCTGATGCGTTTGGCCACTTCGCTAAGCCTCCACAGATGGTGCCGGCGAGAGGACTTGAACCCCCAACCTACTGATTACAAGTCAGTTGCTCTACCAATTGAGCTACACCGGCATATTCAGTTAAATAAAATGGTGGCGCGGGAGGGAATCGAACCCCCGACACAAGGATTTTCAGTCCTTTGCTCTACCGACTGAGCTACCGAGCCATATAAGTTTGTTAAGGTATTGATGGCGGAACCGACGGGATTCGAACCCGCGATCTCCTGCGTGACAGGCAGGCATGTTAGGCCAACTACACCACGGTTCCAAATTGGTTGCGGGGGCAGGATTTGAACCTGCGGCCTTCGGGTTATGAGCCCGACGAGCTACCGGGCTGCTCCACCCCGCGTCAGTAAGAAAAATATTCATTTAAAGTTAAAATGGTGGAGGCTGAGGGGATCGAACCCCCGACCCTCTGCTTGTAAGGCAGATGCTCTCCCAGCTGAGCTAAGCCTCCATAAACGGACAATTGTTATTGTATCAATTCCACTAGATGAAATCAAGTGAAGAAATGGTGACCCGTATGGGATTCGAACCCATGTTACCTCCGTGAAAGGGAGGTGTCTTAACCCCTTGACCAACGGGCCATACCTGTAAAAAATTGTGGCGGAGAGAGAGGGATTCGAACCCTCGAGACGCTTGTGGCGCCTACACGATTTCCAATCGTGCTCCTTCGGCCAAACTCGGACACCTCTCCATATGGCTCCCCGAACAGGACTCGAACCTGTGACAACTCGATTAACAGTCGAGTGCTCTACCAACTGAGCTATCAGGGAATATTACATATCAGGCTTGATCGCCTGAAAACTGAATCCGAAACGAATCTGCGTCTTACTTGTTGGATAAGCCCTCGACCGATTAGTATTGGTCAGCTCCATGCATTGCTGCACTTCCACCTCCAACCTATCTACCTCGTCGTCTTCAAGGGGTCTTACTAATTGGGAAATCTCATCTTGAGGGGGGCTTCACGCTTAGATGCTTTCAGCGCTTATCCCGTCCGTACGTAGCTACTCAGCCAT
Source organism: Paenibacillus sp. FSL H3-0321 (assembly GCF_038002865.1). NCBI lineage: Bacteria > Bacillati > Bacillota > Bacilli > Caryophanales > Paenibacillaceae > Paenibacillus > Paenibacillus sp. FSL H3-0321. The sequence continues at coordinate 3,138,255 of NZ_JBBODH010000001.1, forward strand.
GCTCCTGGCGGAACAACTGATGCACCAGCGGTACGTCCATCCCGGTCCTCTCGTACTAAGGACAGCTCCTCTCAAATTTCCTGCGCCCACGACAGATAGGGACCGAACTGTCTCACGACGTTCTGAACCCAGCTCGCGTACCGCTTTAATGGGCGAACAGCCCAACCCTTGGGACCTACTTCAGCCCCAGGATGCGATGAGCCGACATCGAGGTGCCAAACCTCCCCGTCGATGTGGACTCTTGGGGGAGATAAGCCTGTTATCCCCAGGGTAGCTTTTATCCGTTGAGCGATGGCCCTTCCATGCGGTACCACCGGATCACTAAGTCCGACTTTCGTCCCTGCTCGACTTGTTGGTCTCGCAGTCAAGCTCCCTTATGCCTTTGCACTCTTCGAATGATTTCCAACCATTCTGAGGGAACCTTTGAACGCCTCCGTTACTCTTTAGGAGGCGACCGCCCCAGTCAAACTGCCCGCCTGACACGGTCCCCGTACCCGTTTAGGGTACCAGGTTAGAACCTAGATACGATCAGGGTGGTATCCCAACGGCGCCTCCGCAGAAGCTTGCGCTCCTGCCTCTACGGCTCCCACCTATCCTGTACAGATCGTACCCAAATTCAATATCAAGCTGCAGTAAAGCTCCATGGGGTCTTTCCGTCTTGTCGCGGGTAACCTGCATCTTCACAGGTATTAAAATTTCACCGGATCTCTCGTTGAGACAGCGCCCAAGTCGTTACGCCATTCGTGCGGGTCAGAATTTACCTGACAAGGAATTTCGCTACCTTAGGACCGTTATAGTTACGGCCGCCGTTTACTGGGGCTTCGGTTCACAGCTTCGGATTGCTCCTAACCGCTCCCCTTAACCTTCCAGCACCGGGCAGGCGTCAGCCCGTATACTTCGCCTTGCGGCTTCGCACAGACCTGTGTTTTTGCTAAACAGTCGCTTGGGCCTTTTCACTGCGGCCCCCTCGGGCTATTCACCCTACCGAGGCACCCCTTCTCCCGAAGTTACGGGGTCATTTTGCCGAGTTCCTTAACGAGAGTTCTTCCGCGCGCCTTAGAATTCTCTTCTCGCCTACCTGTGTCGGTTTGCGGTACGGGCACCTTCTCCTGACTAGAGGCTTTTCTTGGCAGTGTGAGATCATGACCTTCGCTACTATAATTTTCGCTCCCCATCACAGCCCAGCCTTAATGGTGTGCGGATTTGCCTACACACCAGCCTCACTGCTTAGACGGACATCCATCAGTCCGCGTCACTACCCTCCTGCGTCACCCCATCGCTCATAGCGGATTACGGTGGTACAGTAATTTCAAACTGTTGTCCTTCGACTACGCCTTTCGGCCTCGCCTTAGGTCCCGACTTACCCTGAGCGGACGAGCCTTCCTCAGGAAACCTTGGGCTTTCGGCGGATCAGATTCTCACTGATCTTTTCGTTACTCATACCGGCATTCTCACTTGTATGCTGTCCAGCGCTCCTTACGGTACACCTTCAACCTGCATACAACGCTCCCCTACCCCAGATGCAAAGCATCTAGCCATAGCTTCGGTGGTGTGTTTAGCCCCGTTACATTTTCGGCGCAGAGTCACTCGACCAGTGAGCTATTACGCACTCTTTCAATGGTGGCTGCTTCTAAGCCAACATCCTGGTTGTCTGTGCAACTCCACATCCTTTCCCACTTAACACACACTTGGGGACCTTAGCTGATGGTCTGGGCTGTTTCCCTTTTGACAATGGATCTTAGCACTCACTGTCTGACTCCCGGCAAGAAGTTAATGGCATTCGGAGTTTGACTGAGCTTGGTAACCCTTGCGGGCCCCGCACCCAATCAGTGCTCTACCTCCACCACTCCATTCACCGAGGCTAGCCCTAAAGCTATTTCGGGGAGAACCAGCTATCTCCGAGTTCGATTGGAATTTCTCCGCTACCCCCACCTCATCCCCGCATTTTTCAACATACGTGGGTTCGGGCCTCCAGTGCGTGTTACCGCACCTTCACCCTGGACAGGGGTAGATCACACGGTTTCGGGTCTACGTCCACATACTAAATCGCCCTATTCAGACTCGCTTTCGCTGCGGCTCCGGCTTCTCACCTTAACCTTGCATGTTAAACGTAACTCGCCGGTTCATTCTACAAAAGGCACGCCATCACCCATGAATAGGGCTCTGACTTTTTGTAAGCACACGGTTTCAGGTTCTATTTCACTCCCCTTCCGGGGTGCTTTTCACCTTTCCCTCACGGTACTGTTTCACTATCGGTCGCCAGGTAGTATTTAGCCTTAGCAGATGGTCCTGCTGGATTCATACGGGGTTTCACGTGCCCCGCACTACTCGGGATCCGTCTCGGAGAGAACACAGTTTAGGCTACAGGGCTTTTACCTCTATCGCGGGCCTTTCCAGACCTCTTCGCCTACCATATTCCTTTGTAACTCCATGTGAGACGTCCCACAACCCCAAGGGGCAAGCCCCTTGGTTTAGGCTGTTCCGCGTTCGCTCGCCGCTACTGACGGAATCACTATTGTTTTCTCTTCCTCAGGGTACTTAGATGTTTCAGTTCCCCTGGTCTGCCTCTATCTCCCCTATGTATTCAGAGAGAAGTAACTGCGAATTACCACAGCTGGGTTTCCCCATTCGGACACCCCCGGATCAAAGCTTGCTTACAGCTCCCCGAGGCAGTTTCGTTGTTCGCCACGTCCTTCGTCGGCTCCTGGCGCCTAGGCATCCTCCGTGTGCTCTTATTAGCTTAACCAATGCGTTTTTCCAGAAGGAAAACCGCTAGCATCACTATTAATTAAAACTTGTTCACACAAGTTTCAGCTAAAAGATGTTCTAAAACGCAAATTCGTTTCGGTATCCAGTTTTCAAGGATCAAGGTACTACTTGAGAGCTTAAACTCTCAAAACTGACCAACGAGTGAGTAACAGGCCTAAACCTGAGTTTTGGAAGCTAAGCTTCCGATTTGAATGTTTCCGTTGCAGGAAACGATTCTCCATAGAAAGGAGGTGATCCAGCCGCACCTTCCGATACGGCTACCTTGTTACGACTTCACCCCAATCATCTACCCCACCTTCGGCGGCTGGCTCCCTTGCGGGTTACCCCACCGACTTCGGGTGTTGTAAACTCTCGTGGTGTGACGGGCGGTGTGTACAAGACCCGGGAACGTATTCACCGCGGCATGCTGATCCGCGATTACTAGCAATTCCGACTTCATGCAGGCGAGTTGCAGCCTGCAATCCGAACTGAGACCGGCTTTGCTGGGATTGGCTCCACCTCGCGGCTTCGCTTCCCGTTGTACCGGCCATTGTAGTACGTGTGTAGCCCAGGTCATAAGGGGCATGATGATTTGACGTCATCCCCACCTTCCTCCGGTTTGTCACCGGCAGTCACTCTAGAGTGCCCAGCTTAACCTGCTGGCAACTAAAGTCAAGGGTTGCGCTCGTTGCGGGACTTAACCCAACATCTCACGACACGAGCTGACGACAACCATGCACCACCTGTCTCCTCTGTCCCGAAGGCCGCCACTATCTCTAGTGGATTCAGAGGGATGTCAAGACCTGGTAAGGTTCTTCGCGTTGCTTCGAATTAAACCACATACTCCACTGCTTGTGCGGGTCCCCGTCAATTCCTTTGAGTTTCAGTCTTGCGACCGTACTCCCCAGGCGGAGTGCTTACTGTGTTAACTTCGGCACCAAGGGTATCGAAACCCCTAACACCTAGCACTCATCGTTTACGGCGTGGACTACCAGGGTATCTAATCCTGTTTGCTCCCCACGCTTTCGCGCCTCAGCGTCAGTTACAGCCCAGAAAGTCGCCTTCGCCACTGGTGTTCCTCCACATATCTACGCATTTCACCGCTACACGTGGAATTCCACTTTCCTCTTCTGTACTCAAGCCACCCAGTTTCCAGTGCGACCTCAGGTTGAGCCCAAGGTTTAAACACCAGACTTAAATAGCCGCCTGCGCGCGCTTTACGCCCAATAATTCCGGACAACGCTTGCCCCCTACGTATTACCGCGGCTGCTGGCACGTAGTTAGCCGGGGCTTTCTTCTCAGGTACCGTCACTCCGGTAGCAGTTACTCTACCGGACGTTCTTCCCTGGCAACAGAGCTTTACGATCCGAAAACCTTCATCACTCACGCGGCGTTGCTCCGTCAGGCTTTCGCCCATTGCGGAAGATTCCCTACTGCTGCCTCCCGTAGGAGTCTGGGCCGTGTCTCAGTCCCAGTGTGGCCGTTCACCCTCTCAGGTCGGCTACGCATCGTCGCCTTGGTGAGCCGTTACCCCACCAACTAGCTAATGCGCCGCAGGCCCATCTCTTTGTAGCAGATTGCTCCGCCTTTCATCCTTCGTCCATGTGAACAAAGGAATTATCCGGTATTAGCTACCGTTTCCGGTAGTTATCCCAGTCAAAGAGGTAGGTTGCCTACGTGTTACTCACCCGTCCGCCGCTAAGTTAATCCGGAGCAAGCTCCTTCATAACTCCGCTCGACTTGCATGTATTAGGCACGCCGCCAGCGTTCGTCCTGAGCCAGGATCAAACTCTCCAAATTGGTATTTAGAAAGAGCGATTGCTCATTTTGAAACATCTGACGAGAATTTACATTCTCACGATGAAATTTCCAAAGCGTATAAATACGCTGTGAAACTCATCAGTTTTGGATCTCACTTGCGTGATTTCCCACTCACTCGTTGTTCAGTTTTCAAAGATCAAGTTCTTGTTTTTCGTTGTCGGCGCTTGTCAGCAGCGACCTTTATAATATATCACGGCGACCTCGTTTTAGTCAACCTTTTTTTTAATTTCTTTTTTCGGTTGATTTACGCTTGCTTTGCAGCTTGTCATTGTGTCTGAGGGCCGAGTTATAATTTAACACACCATTAACATAAGAGTCAACTATAAATATTCCCTGCGTTTATCTTCTCATTCAGAAACTGTACAAATAAAAAAAGAGAGCGCCCGGCCTCTCCCTATCCTACAGCATATGCTCTTTGGTCGAGTGGAAAATCCCGTTATGGATAGCCACTCTATCCTGCTCTTTAACTTTACCGGGTGTAACGCACCGCATGACCGTCACCGGCATCATCCGCCCAGGAAGTAATCTCTCTTATTAGTGAACGGGAAACAAGCTTGCGCAATACAAGCGGCAGTTCAGCTTCCAATTGGCTGAGGCCCGAATGCTGCAGTAATTCTTTGATACTCCATGATTCCTTTCGGCTGCCCAAGATATTCAAAAGCAATCCGCAACAATCAGACATCTTCGACATTAGGGCAAATTCACAAGCAAGCAGAATCAGTTCGACTCGTTGATCCAGAGTTTCGGTACTCACCGTAAGCTCTTCATACAGCTTGTGAACAGGGGTGTTTAGACTCTTGACTTGTTCCCATACTGCAGGGTCGGGGAAAAAACCCGCTTCACTGACTTCAATCCGCGCCCAATGATACAAAGCAATCAAAACACAGTTGTAGGCATCCATGGTACAGTTTGCTTCCAGATATCGTTTGGATTTAACATACATATGCAGAAAGCGGGCAAATTCCATAAACAGTACCCGCTCTCTTAGCGTGCCCTGGAATTGCATGATCTCCCTGCGCATATCCCCTAATATTCCCTTAGGGTCCCAAATCACATCTCCAGCAATTAAGCTGGTAAGAAGTTCATTGTTATCACCCGCCATTACAGCCCGCTCCAAGGCAGATAAGCCTACATGCACAGACTGCGTGCGCCGGTCACCGGCAATGGTATGGGTTATAGTGCGTTCTTTCTCTTCATCTTCATGCAGCATCAGCACTACCATATCGAAGTCATGAAGAAGCGCACTCTGAAACGGAGCATTACCCTTCCGCCTCAAAGTGACAGCTCCCAGAACATTCTCATCAAACGTTTCTCCACTCAACAGGGTCAAATTGGATAGTTCCATACTTCCCTCCATCAAATTTGGCGATTTTGCGTCCAGTCAGTTATAATCCTCTTAAATAATAATATTCTACATATTCATATCAGTTCCTCCTGGACGACCGAACTATATTTTAGTTAGGAGTAAATACTCATGAAGCTAAAATCGGCTAAAATCAATGCTTTTCGCACCTGGGGACTGCTGCTCACCATGCTCGGAATGGGACTCATGATTCTGGGAACGGCAGGCATCGTATTCTGGGGATCTGCAGGCAAAGTATTCGCTGCAATCGGTCTGGTCATCGGCCTGATCTCCATGATGGCAAGTCTCGCCATCTATTTCTGGGCAGGCATGCTATCGACCAGCGCAGTCCAGCTGGAATGTCCGGAATGCCACAAACTGACCAAGATGCTCGGGAAAACAGACCGCTGCATGTTCTGCCATACCCTTCTGACAAGGGATCCGGAGCAGGCTACGATAACTGCAGAGCAGCTCGAAACTCAGCAACTCAAGCAATAACGACAGCCGATGAATGAATCATACAAACAAGGGGCTCCCAGACGGGGAGCCCCTTTGTTATCTTACTGACAGATTATATTATTGATGAATAGTTTGCAGGGTCTCCCAGGCTTCCTGATTGCCCAGGCTGCGTGTCCAGGAGGCCACTCCGCCAAGTCCAAACGATTTGGCAAGTTTAACTCTCCCTTGTAGTGAAAGCTTATCCTCTATCCATATTTTGCGGAGAATTCCGTCTTCCTTGTACTCAACGTAATTCTGTCCCGCATCCTTATCAAGCTTTGGTGTCAGCTTCTTCTCAGTAAGAATCTCCTGAACCGCATTCATGCTCACGGCCTTGGAGCTCACCTTGGTTTTACCCTTTTCTGTTGTTTCCGACCAGATACGGGTATACAGCGGCACACCGAGAATCAATTTCTCGGCAGGCACCTCGTCTTCCTCGATAATGCGGCTAATGGAGCTCTCCACCCAAGGCAGCGAGGAAACAGAGCCCGACTTTGGACTGGATGCCCAGTGCTCATCGTACGCCATGACCATCATGAAATCAACGACTGTACCGAGTGCACGCCGGTCCAGAAACAAAGACCACATTTCACTCTTTGATTTAGGCGTCACATCAATGGAGACAATGAGATTTTTGGCTTGAGCCATTGGCTTCAGCTCCCGCATAAACTGCGTAACATTCTCACCGTCTTTGGTGTGTACATTCTCAAAGTCGATATTGATACCATCCAGATCGTATAAATCTGCAAACTCCAGCATTTGTACAATCGTATTCATCCGCTTCTCATAGCTCGCTAAGGCCTCAGTCGTCAGATCGGCATCAAAGCTGTTGCTGAGCAGAGCCCAGACTTCCATGCCCTGCTTGTGCGCCCACTGCACGTAAGCCTTGTCCGCTTTACTGCGCACATTGCCCTGCACGTCTACAATCTCGAACCACGTAGGGCTGACCACATTGACTCCAGGCAGTTCACCGAACTTAGCGGGATCCGGTTTACGCTCGTATACTGCTTCCCAGAACAGATTTACCGGTTTGCCCTTCCAGTTGCGTTCTGCTCTCGACGGTGTGGAAGTTTTTTCTTCTACAGTTTTTTGCCCGTCTGACAGAATGTCACCGGCTTTGGCATATCCCGTGTAACCACTGCTCAGCTGCACATACAGCCAGTCCGGGTTGTCGGCCTTCCAGATTCTCACCACGGCTCCCGGAGGCATATCCGCGATAATGGGGGCATGAATCGACGCCTCGCTGCGCAGTGCCTTCGTTCTGTCGCCTTCCTCACCCTTCACTTTGCCCAGCGGAACCGTCTCCCCGGCAGTCATCAGCAGTACAGCTCCGGTATCACTATCCTCTTCTACCTCAAAACCATATAGATCTTCGAGGGTGTCGGCCGGAAGATAGGTCACTCCATCCTTTTCTTCAGGAGCAAGCCGAAGCTGAATCGGCTGGTTGTTCAGGCTGGCGGAGGTTGAATTCTCTTGCATATATAGAAGTTCGCTCTCAGTTGAAAGAATGGCTGATTTGCTCTCCTCTTCATAACGAATGGAAGAATCCACATACTTCTGCAAAAGCGGCAGCGGCAGCAGCAGACTCTCTCCTGTACCGTTAGCGTTAAAACCTGTAAACTCTCCTTTGACAAAAATGGGGTGTTCCATCCCTTTCCAGTCAGGATCAATATGCTGCCGATTCGGCAGTACATAAAATACAATCCAGTAAGCAGCGGCGGCTATTATGACGAGCCCTAATAAACGGCGAAAAAGACCTCCACGCTTCTTGGTGCGTCTTTGTCTCTGTCTTCTGTCCAAAATGTATCCTCCACATATTTAGTTAATTTTTGAGTGCGCGTATAACCAATCTTAAGTATACGCTATGTGAGTCTCTTTGGTTGCGAAAATCTACTGGAAGTTATTCATAGATTAAGTAAGCCATAGCAGAATTATCAAAAAAACGTGCAGCCTCCGCTTCCGGATTCCGCACGTTTTGGAAAAACCGGCAAATCTCCTGCAGTCCGAAACATCGCAGTCGATTATACCCATAATGTTATTCTAATCTGTTATCTCAATGCTTCTTGTCGCTGCAGCATTTGCATACACCGTACAATTCCATCCGCAAACCATGGATTTTAAACTCTGTAGCCTGTTCGGCAGCCTGCTCCACTTCATGCAGCGAGGCGTAGCTGAAATCTTCGATCTTCCCGCACACCTGGCAGATGACATGATAATGATCGGATACATTTGCATCAAAACGGCTTGAATTGTCACCATAAGTCAACTCGCGAACCATACCGGCTTCCATGAACATCTTTAGATTGTTGTATACAGTTGCCACACTCATGCTCGGAAACTGCGGCTCAAGCGCACGGTAAATATCGTCTGCCGTAGGATGATTCAACGCTTCCATCAGATACGTAAGAATCGCATGACGCTGAGGCGTAATACGGACACCGGTAGTCTTCAGTTGTTCCAATGCATGCTGTACGCCACTACCCATCAATTCCACCGCCTTTAAAATAAAAACATAATAAAGCTATAAAGTAATTGTAAGACCGGACTTTCGATGTTGTCAACGGAGTCGATACATTATATTCATTATTATATAATAAAAATTACTTTTTTCAATATTTCCTCACATTTAGGTTGCTGTTTCCTTCTACGCGCAGTTTGAACTCGCCATTGCCGATTTTGCCGGAAATTGTCTTTTTGTCGATAGTCAGCTCTGGCAGGTCGGTGTCGATATCTCCATAACCGCTGGATCCATCCACCTTATAATCGCCGAATAAAGGCACGTAAAGATCAATGTCGCCAACTGCGCTGTAAATATCCCAGTCACCGCCGACGAACTCCGATCGGGCATTAATTTTGCCATTTAGGGATTCAGCATGCAGTTTAGTCATCGCACCGTCAATTGCCAGATTGCCATTCTTGCTGGACAGATCCACTTCGCCACCGTTGCCGGATGCCGTTATATTGCCTACAGCGGTCGACAGCTTCAATGCCCCTGTAACATCCCAAGCCGCCATATTTCCGCCGCTCGTTGACATCTCAACGTCCCCTTGAACCGTTCTGGCGCGTGCTTCCCCGTTTAGTGTCTTTCCTTTTACATTTCCGTATATGCGGTATAGAACAATCGCGCCGTTGCCGGTCTCCAGAGAGATATCCTCAATGGCTTCCACATTCTGCAGCGTAATTCCGCCATTCATCGTCCGCACCTCCAGATTAAAGCGGCGGTCCTCCGGAAGCGAAATGTCAAGATCCATGCGCGGCTGGCGTTTCCCGGAGTCTCCATAAGTCTTAGTTTTTGGGGTGACTTTGATGTTAGAACCCTCAATGACCTCCACAAAGGACTGCTCCGATATCGCCTCTGCCACTGCACCATCAAGCTGATCCACCCATACTGTAGCCGTGATTTCAATATCCTCTACCGGGGCTCGGTGGATCATAATGTCGCCGTTGATGGCATCAACAGTTAGTTTGGAGGTGCCCAGCTCAACCGGTACGATTAATGGGGGCTTTTGAAAATGGCTGCCCTTGGCTTCGCCGTAATCCACTGCTGCAGCGGTAAGGTTAAGGCTGACCCGGTTCCATAAATGCAAATAATGCTCCTGCTCTGCCACGATAAATACACTGGCGGCCAAAATAACGGATGAGAACAGCCCGCGCAAATCCATCCGGGCTCTTGAACCATAGGCAGTCTGACCTCTGCGGCCTGAGAAAAAGTAAATGAGCAGGTATTCAGCACCCCACAGCACCGGTATAACGGGCCACCATTTTAACAGCAGCAGCATATTATGTGTTCCATCTCTTGCATCCATCAGCAAAAGAACGCCGACACTGGCAAGCAGGACTGCAGCCGTATATCTGCCGACACGGCGGATGCGCCGCTCATTGCCTCTGCTCCTGGATAATCCCTTCGCAACCTCACGGACTCCCAGTAAAAAACCGCCGACGATCAGCACCGCGGCAATTACCGTTCCCGCATAATCCTGAATGAACATTTGCAGCCAGGCCGGCTTCTGCCGGAACAGGAACAGCAGCACTCCGCCAAAGAGCAGCATCAGGCCAAACGAGATTCCCGGCTCACTCACCAGGGTACGGCGTTTGACATATTTTGAAGGGGTTGGCGTTTCAGTGTCCTCTTCCCCGGGAAAGCGCAAAATCCGGTCAGCAGACTGCAGGGCATCAAACACATTGTAGAAATACAGCACCGGAATCATCAGGGCCAGCAAAATCAGCAGCGGAACGTTGATCTGCATACCGATGGACGAAAAATACAGCAGCGCCGCAATATCAAGCAGGATAAGAAAGATGAAAGAAATCCCTTTGCGGAGAAGCCCGAAATATAGATGTCCCGTCCCCGGAATTATTGCGGACAGCAGTCCGGCAATAAATTTGCGTTTACGATGGGGACGGCGTTTTGGACGGGGCGGGATTGAGGGCTTCTTCTGCTCTATCCCGTCATCTTGCTCCTGTGCAGTTGTATCATATATTCCTTCCTCTGTCGGGAGCTTGGCGGAATCATCTTTCTGTTCAGGACTCATTTCGGGCTCCTCCTTCCATAAAGAATTGTATTACTTTCAAAGCATACCACTCCGATAAAATTCAATCAGTTCCACACCCGGTGCTACTTCCTCTAGTCCGGCTGGAATAAAGCCATGTTTGGTATACAGTGTAACCGCAGGAATATTGAGCTTCCCTGTAGATACAATAAACCGCTCCATTCCCGGATAATGGGCAAAGATAAATTCCAGCAGGCTTCCGGCCACCCCTTGGCGGAAATACTCAGGACTCACCATCATTCGGGTCACAGTCAGCTTGCCCGGTGACTCTTCCAGCACGGCAACAGCCCCCATCAGATCCCCGCTGCTGTCGAAACGGCCGTAGAAATCCTCCTGAGACTGGCTCAGCATATCTCTGGTCTCCAGCAATGGCGGGATTTCATGGAATCCGATCATCTCCGCTTCCAGCCGGTAAGCTTTATGCTGAAGGCTCCATAGCTCACTAAGAATGATCTCATCCTGCAGATCAAGCTTGATAATTGTGTTCATCCGCACAGTCCCCTTATATGCCGCTTAGGGCCTGCCGTTGCCGACAAGCCCTGAGCTAATAATCCTATAGTCTACTATTACCCAAAAGCGGGATCTAGCTGTTCAAAACTTCAGCCAGCAATGTATTTACCAGACCCGGGTTGGCTTTGCCTTTGCTTTCTTTCATAACCTGACCTACCAGGAATCCGATTGCCTTCTGCTTGCCAGCCTTGTAATCCTCCACCGATTGCGGATTTGCAGCCACTACATCCTCAACGATTTTTTTGATTGCGCCTTCGTCGCTGATCTGGACAAGTCCCTTCTCCTCAACGATTGCACCCGGCAGCTTTCCGCTTTCCAGCATTTCCTTGAAGACGGTCTTGGCAATCTTGCTGCTGATCGTTCCGCCTGAAATCAGGCCGATCATTTCACCCAGACCCTGCGGCGTAATCTTCACCTGGGACAATTCCAGATTGCTGCCGTTCAGATAACCCAGCAAATCGCCCATCATCCAGTTGGCCACAGCCTTGGCATCCTTTGTGTACGCAAGGCAGCCTTCAAAGAAATCGGCCAGCGGTTTCGAGGAGGTCAGCACACCCGCATCATAAGCGGTAAGGCCATATTCCTCACTGTACCGCAGCTGGAGGGCATCCGGGAGCTCCGGAATCGTAGCCCGGATGGACTCTTTCCAAGCATCATCAATATGCAGGACAATGAGATCCGGATCTGGAAAGTAGCGGTAATCGTGAGCTTCTTCCTTGCCGCGCATGGATAACGTCTTGCCCTGCGCTTCATCCCAGCGGCGGGTCTCCTGCACGACGATACCGCCATCATCCAGGATTTCCCCTTGGCGGAATTGCTCGTACTCCAGACCGCGCAGCACACCCCGGAAGGAGTTCATGTTCTTAAGCTCCGCACGGATGCCGAACTCTTCCTGACCTGCCGGCCGCAGGCTTATGTTCGCGTCGCAGCGCATGGAGCCTTCTTCCATCTTCACATCGGATACGTCACAATATTGCATAATGGCCCGAATCTTCTCCAGATAAGCGCGCGCCTCTTCAGGAGAGCGCAGATCCGGTTCAGAGACAATTTCGATCAGCGGTGTGCCTACCCGGTTGAAATCGACGAGGGAAGCAAATCCGCCGTCTACATGAGTCAGCTTGCCCGCATCTTCCTCCAGGTGCAGGCGGGTGATACCGATCCGTTTGGTTTCACCGTTCACTTCGATATCGATCCAGCCGTTCAGACCGATCGGCTGGTCATATTGCGAGATCTGATACGCTTTGGGCGAATCGGGGTAAAAATAGTTCTTGCGGTCGAACTTGCTGACATCGCCGATGGTGCAGTTCAGCGCCATGGCTGCTTTCATCGCATATTCCACCGCCTGGCGGTTCAACACCGGCAGCACGCCGGGATGACCAAGACAGACGGGACAGGTGTGCGTATTGGGCGGAGCGCCAAATTCTGTGGAGCAGCCGCAAAAGATTTTGGACTTGGTATGAAGCTCCACATGAACTTCCAGCCCGATGACCGTTTCGTATTTAGACATAAATGATCTCATCCCTTAAAAGTTTTGTGAGCCTAAGCTTCGAAGACCGCAATTATAGTTGTGGCTGTACTTTATGATGATCTGTATGTTGTTCAAAAGCGTGTGCAACACGCAGTACCGTGCTCTCATCAAATTCCTTACCGATAATTTGCAGACCTACAGGCAGGCCTTCGGCAAAACCGCAAGGGATGCTGACGGCAGGAATGCCGGCGAGACTGACCGGAATGGTCAAAATATCATTCAAATACATCGTGAGCGGATCTTCCGTCTGCGAGCCCAGCTTGAAAGCTGTAGTTGGCGCAGTAGGTCCGATGACGACATCATATTTTTTAAATACTTCGTCGAAATCCTGCTTGATCAAGGTGCGCACTTTCTGCGCCTTCAAGTAATAAGCATCATAATAACCGGAGCTGAGCGCATAAGTGCCGAGCATAATCCGGCGTTTAACTTCCGGCCCAAACCCGTGGCTGCGGGAATTATGGTACAAATCAAGCAATCCGCCGCCGTTATCTATACGCGCACCGTAACGCACCCCGTCAAAACGGGCCAGGTTGGAAGACGCCTCCGAAGAAGAGAGCAAATAATACGCCGCCACAGCATATTCGGTATGCGGAAGAGAAACCTCTTCCCAGACCGCACCCAGACCTTCCAGCACCTTAAGTGCAGACAGCACACTCTCACGGACGGAGGCATCAACACCTTCTCCGATATACTCCTTCGGCACAGCGATGCGCAGCCCGGAAATATCACCGGTAAGTGCGCTTAAGTAATCGGGGATATTCACTTTGGCCGAGGTGGAATCCTGGGCGTCGTATCCGGCAATGGCCTGCAGCACATAAGCGGAATCCTCCACCGTCCGGGTAAGCGGACCAATCTGATCGAGCGAAGAAGCAAATGCCACCAGGCCGTAACGCGAAACCAGACCATAAGTCGGTTTAAGTCCTACCACACCGCAATACGAGGCAGGCTGGCGGATAGAACCGCCGGTATCGGAGCCAAGTGCAAAGAAGACTTCACCGGCAGCTACCGCAGCTGCCGAGCCGCCGCTGGAGCCCCCGGGAACACGTTCCAGATCCCAAGGATTACGTACAGCCCCGTAGCTAGAATTCTCATTGGAGCCGCCCATAGCGAACTCGTCCATGTTCAGCTTGCCGATGGTTACAGCATCGGCCTGACGCAGTTTGGAAACAACTGTTGCATCATAAATCGGCTGAAAATTGTCCAGAAACTGGCTGGCACAGGTCGTGCGCAGTCCTTTGGTCACAATATTATCTTTAATTCCTGCAGGAAGACCAAACAGCAAACCGCGCGCTGCACCGGAAGCCAGCTTGTCGTCCAGAGCACGTGCAGACAGCCGCGCGCCCTCCTCATTTAAAGTTAAAAATGCATGCACCTTCCCGTCACGCTCGGTAATGGCAGCCAATGATTCTTCCGTCAGTTCGCTGACCGAAATCTCTTTGCTGTGCAGCATGTTATGTACTTCGGGTAGTCGATATTGAAACAGGCTCAACTTTCTTCCTCCTCTCTATTGTCGTTATTCCAGAACTGCCGGTACTTTGAAATGTCCGTCTTCATGTTCAGGTGCGTTAAGCAGAGCTTCTTCTTGGGAAAGGCTCTCCTTTACGACATCGTCCCGCATCACATTGCTGACCTGCAGCACATGCGTTGTCGGCTTCACATGCTCCGTGTCAAGTTCGTTCAATTTCTCCGCATATTGTAAAATAGCATTCATTTGTTCAGTAAAAGTAGCCTCTTCTTCCGGGCTTAACTGCAGGCGGGCCAGCTTGGCCACATGCTGCACATCTTTGACGGTAATGCTCATAAGAAATATCCCTCCTGTTTAAAGGGCTAAAGCGCCCGGATAACGTTTTTAATTATATTGTAGAAGCCTGGACAATTCAATGAGCTTGTCATGTTCATAAAGCTGCAATTCGAACAACAGCTAGTGGCGCTACAGGTTGTGGGTACATGAAACAAGAAAAAACGGCTATGGCGTCCTAATAGGGACGGCAGCCGTTTCTGCAGAAATATAAGGATAAAGCATTACGTGCACCCTATAGATTCTTACATTTTAAGAAGAAACGGACTTGCAGTCCTCTTAGGACTGGCAGCCGCTTCTGCGAATAATAGAAGGATCATTTATGGCGTGGAACATATAAATTCTTCTATTTCAAAAAAGCCGGCTTGCGCCGGCCTTACCTAAATCCAAGCGCGAAGATTCACCTGTTTGATGAATTCCGCCTGGGACATACTTTCCGTAGACGTCGTTTCCGCCTCTTCTGCTTCCATGTCTTCGCCGTTCATCAAATGATGAAACAGCTTCTCATTGTATGTCGACAAAGCATAGTCGATCAATGCTTCATGCGTTGCTCTCTCAGCCTCTACCACCAGCAATTGTTCTTCCGCCTCAATATCCTCTGCCGTAACATAAAAATTCCTGTTTGCCTGAGGGACACGAATGACATAATCAAACGCATTGTCAGGATTGCGGTCGTAAGCAATCAGGTAGCCGTAGTCTCCAATAGGAAGACTCTGCTCAAAAGCGTCTGCAACAATGACAATTTTCTCTCCTAAACGCAGCATCGTCCTACCTCCTGAGCCAAAATCTATCATGGTTCTACTTGTTTCAACAGTCTACTAAAAAAAGATAGAGCTGTCCAGCAGCAGGAGGAGAGTTCAATGAAATTTTCCTTGAAATTTTCAGAAATGTCGAGAAAAAGCAACATTTTTCTTATTTTTCCGTCAAACTGGGAGTTTATTCCTGGACGTTAACAGAGCAGACCCGGCAATGCACAGCGCAATCAGCACGGCTGCTGAGAGAAAAGGGCCTACTCCAGCTGTGCCGCTGTCTATAAGGACTCCGGCAGACAATCCAGGCAGCGCAGCCATCGTCCAAGCAAGCTGGGTTGGCAGCAGACTATAGGCAAGCGATACCCCTGCCACGAGCGCCAGGGCAAGAAACACAGCGGCAGGTCCACGAAGGAAGGAGCTGAACAACAGTGTCAGTGAGACGCCGCAGAGCAGCCATAGCCCATAGATTCCGGTTGCGGCTGCAACCTCACCCCAGGCAAGCGGACCCATCAGTGCTTCCGTGTAATACCCTGCCCCCGCCGCGCCCAGTCCAAGCGCAGTCACAAGCAGGGTCAGCTGCGCAGTCCATTTGGCGATGATAATGACCATCGGAGTAACCGGCTTGGCCATCAGCAGCTCAGCCGTTCCGCTGCTCCGTTCTCCCGCCAGTGCATTCATGGTCCCAAGCGCCAGAACCAGTATGCCAATCGTTCCATATTGGCCAAGCGCTTGCGCCATTACCGCAGCTGCCTCCGGCATTTCAAAGCTCTCCAGCATCCCCGCCGGCACATTTGCGGAAGCTTCCAGAATATCGCGCATGTAATAGGTCACAAGCGGCTGCATAATGCCCAAGATGATAAATACAATCGGTATCCAGATCAGTTTGTAGCTTCGCAGCGTCTCGAGCATTTCTTTCGAGTATAAAGTCCAGAAACTTCTCATGAGCCCACCACTTTCATGAACAGGTCTTCCAGCGTGGAAGAGCCTGCTTCGAATTGCAGCAGCGGAATATCCAGTTTGCCAGCTTCCTGCAGAATCTCCCGCCGTGCCAGTTCTACATCGCTCACATTAAAAATGGCTTTACCTGCAGTAATCTGCGACTGAACAATAAAAGGTTTATGCACAAGGCCCTCCAGCCACCGGAATGCCTTATCCTCTTTCTCTGTATATAGTCTGATAATAGGAAGACTGTACTGTGAACGGAGATAGGATAATGTCCCCTGCTCGGCTATCACACCACGGTTCATTAATATGATATCATCGCATATCTCTTCGGCATCATGCAGCACATGTGTAGAAAAGATGACCGTCGTCTCTTCACGGATCTCCCGCAGCAGTTCCATCACTTCCCGCCGTCCAATCGGATCAAGCGCCGAGACCGGCTCGTCAAGCAGCAGCAGCCGTGGGCGGTGCACCAGTGCCTGCGCAAGACCGAGCCGCTGCTTCATTCCGCCTGAATACCCGGAAATCCGGCGGCGCGCCGACTCGCTGAGACCTACCCGCTTCAGTGCGGCGGCCGACCTCTCGGCTGCTTCTCTGGAGCGCATGCCGCTCAGCTTCGCGGCAAAGACAACATATTCCTGTCCGCTCATCCAGTTGTAAAAAGCCGGGGATTGCGGCAAATACCCCAGTGCTTTGCGGTAATCTGCTCCCGGACGATTGCCGGCAAAGGATATCTCCCCCGACGTAGGCGGTAGCAGGCCCGCAAGCATGCGCAGCGTTGTGGTCTTGCCTGCTCCGTTTGGTCCCAGCAAGGCGACACAGCGCCCGGATTCGATCTCAAAGCTTATACCATCTACAGAGATATGTCTGCCATACCGTTTATGCAGATCGGCAACCTTAAGCAGCGGCATCAGTTCTCATTCCTTCCTGCTGTAAAATAAGCGATACTGCCCAACAGATTGCCAAACACTATTATAATAATCCACATCCATTTCGGACCCCGCACTTTCTCCGCTCTGGCCAAAGATATCAATCCGACAATGGCCAGCAAGATCTGAAGTGCAAGCAACGGCCAAACCAAACCCCAATTCACTTTGTCCATCCCAGCATCCCCCGTTCTATTCATCGCATACAGAAGGAACATTCCTGACACCCTGTATTGATTAATCCCGCTTTCTTCTTCGTCTATCTGGCAGAATCACAAACAACAGGTAGCAAACTGCCGGCGTGGGTATTCCGGTAAGACCCCAGACTCCCCAGAACCATGCCATGCCACCTTCGCCTCTCTTCTGCGCATCCCGGAATATCCATGTCCCCTGCAGCATCAACACGGCAGCTAAGCAAATCCACAACCATAAAGGCACATCCTTCAGTTCACTCACTCTTCCGTATCCTCCCGCCGCAGTCTGATCCGCGAAACCCCCAGACTGCCAAGTGCCGCGAGGGGGAATACCGCCTGCAGTACCCAATAAAATACAGGGGCTGATCCCAATGCACTCAGAATGATACTGAGCACAATCAGAGCCAGGCACAAAAACAGCAGCAGCTCATTGCGGCTCTTACGGCGCCTGCGGAGGGTCTCGGCGGCAATGAGTTCTTCCATAACCAACAAGGATGGCGGCGAAATGTCATCAAATTGCGCATCCAAAATATTCAATTCTGCGTTCAACTGGACCAGCAGTTCTTCATCATCAGGTTTCATCCTCATTCAGCTCCTTTCGCAGGTGGTTAAGGCCGGCAGACACACGTGATTTGACTGTGCCCGATGGGACTTGCAGAATCACACCGATTTCTTCATAGCTGTAACCGTAATAATGCTTCAACAGTACCGCTATCCGCTGAGGTGAGGGAATCCGGGAAAGCGCATCAAGCAGATCGCTCCATTCTATATTCCGGCTCTCAAACCGCCAGCGGATGGACAACACGCCCTGCTCCTGGCGCCGCCACTCCGCTTCACGTTTCCATCTCCGCTTCCGGTCGATATATAGACGGGTAGCGATCGTGATCAACCATGAAGAAAAAGAAGAGGAACCATCGTAGCTTCTAATCTTCTCCATGCATCTGACCATAGTATCCTGGGCAAGCTCCTCGGCGAGCAATGGGTCCATGGTGACCTTGATTAGGTATTTGTACAAAAAGCTGTAATGCTCCCGCAGCAGTAACGCAAGCGCCGAAGCATCGCCCTGCTGTGCCAGCTTGATTCTCTCCAGCATCACGTCGCTCATTGATCCCTCCATGCTTCCTTCATTCACACCGTAATACGAATAGCTATATCAATTCGTTCATTCGTGATCCAAATTATTTTGCAGCTCCCAAAGTCTCCGCCGCCAAGGCTGAACTGCACCTTTCCCTCCAGGGAAATGCCAGAATAAAGTCCGCTCCAAACCGTCTGGAGTTCTGCCGAGAGCAGAAAGCTCCGTTTCTTCCCCTTTACCGACTGCGAAGATTTCACTTGCTGTATCTGGCTTTCCATCGTCCATCTGGTAATGTATATCGTTCTTCAAGCCGCTTCCTCCCATGCAATTCAACCTATTATGTAGACAAAAAAAAGAACGCAAACCGGGATTATTCCACAGTCTGCGTGCTTCGCGAGGTAAATGTTACATTTAATTAACATTATTGTAGCAACTTTGTATCTTTATGTCCATCTCTATTTTCCCGGTTCATGTCGCATCCAAGAGAATAAGGTCACTGCATGGGAACGTAAGGATTGCGGAGACGTTCAAAGCCGATGGTTGTCCGCGGACCATGTCCCGGATACACCTTCACTTCTTCATCCAGCCGGTACAGCTTCCCGCGGATGGAGTCAATTAAATCCCGCTCTCTGCCGCCGGGCAGATCGGTACGTCCGACCCCCAGCTTAAACAGCACATCCCCGGAGAACAGATCATTTCCACACAGGAAGCTTACACTTCCCGGAGAATGCCCGGGGGTATGCATCACCCGGAAGGTGAGGCCCAGCAGCTGCAGAATCTGTCCTTCTTCCAGATCATACTCTGCAGGATCTGTACTAATCGGAGGCGAGGCTTCCGGCCACATCAGTGAGCCGTTCAGCTTGGGACTGCTCAGCCATTCACTCTCCAGAGGATGAACATAGACAGGACATTTCTTGGCTTTGCGTATTTCATCTACGCCGCCGATATGATCAAAATGGGCATGTGTCAGCAAAATCGCTTCAATCTCCATGCCTTCTATAGCCCGCACAAGACCGGCGGGGTTCATACCGGGATCGATGATGATGCCACGCCCCGGATCTGCCCCGGTCAATAAATACGCATTGGTCTGGAGCGGCCCTAGATTATAGGAACGTATATTAAGCATAATTTAAAAGCCGGAGATCAGGCTGCGCAGCTCTCCCGCGATAACTGCGTGCGATTCCGTTCCTTCCCCGTAGGCTTGTCCCATCGCCTTGCGTACTTCGGCAATCTTGCTCTCGTAATCCGCGGCTTCGCGGTCGGGATTCTCCTGTTTGAATGCAGCCATCAGAGACTGTACATGCTCGGGACGTGGACCCCAATGACCGAGCACATAACCTCCAGTATCAGCAAAGATGACAATCGGCACCGATCTGCCGCCCATCGTCAGGAAATCATCCATGACATCCTGATTCTCTTCCAGAATCAGCACTTCAGTCTTAATCCCCGCTGTCTCAAGAATGCGGAATACAACCGGCACATTACGCACTACGTCACCGCACCAATCGGCAGCCAAGATCAGCACCCGCAAATCATCACGATGGTTCAGGCTCTCAAAGTATTCCCGGTCGCTTTCGTTATCCCAGGCAAACTTCTCATACCAGGACTCAAATGCCTGCTGATTCTTCGTCATCGCTTCCACGAACTGGCGCGGAGTAAGACCTTGACCAAATTTATGGGCTACATTCTGCTTCATACTGCACTACCTTTCTTCTTGGATTTGTACCACTTGAACAGAAAATATATAACGATAATGGCTATTGCAACGAGAATCAGCTCATGGGTATACTTGGCCGCAACCTCGTCAATCGTCTCCCATTTGTCACCCAGAGTGTAGCCCAGGTAGACAAACAGTGCGCTCCATGGAATAACTGCGAGAGTGGTCAGCAGAGTGAATTTGCCTAACGGCATACGTGATATCCCTGCCGGCACGGAAATGGCATGGCGGACAATCGGAATGAAGCGGGCCGTAAAAATAACACCGGTACCGTACTTGTTGAACCATTCCTCGGAATGATCAATATGCTTCTTCTTGATAAAAATATACTTCCCGTATTTCTCCAGCACAGGTCTGCCGCCATAACGGCCGATCCAATACACAAAGATCTGGGCAATGACCCCACCCACCGTTCCAAAAAGAACTGCGCCAAAAAAGTTAATCTGCCCTTGCGAAACCAAGTATCCGCCAAAAGCAAGCACAATCTCACTCGGTATTACTTCAATCATGAGTCCGATCATAATCCCGAAATACCCAAGACTCTGAATCCACTCAAACAACTGCGAGACCAGATCAGAAAAAAAATGCAATGCAGCTCCTCCTCCCGTATTTGCGGAATTAGGCTTAGCGCCCTTCAGGCTCAGACGAACAACGCTTCCGCTCTATGTATCCAGCTTCTTCTAGCCTATTCTAGCATATGCGGCCTTACGACTTCTACTTACGAAGATGGAATCTATGGCATTCAACAGATTGACAATTTATGAAATCAGTGCAATTATACATTTAGATAATTATTTAAATATCGAAAGGTCGGATCGAAAATGAATGAATCCTTCAAAGCGCTTGCCGATCCTACCCGGCGGCAGATCATCCGGCTGCTGCGGGAAAAAGACCGCACTGCCGGAGAAATCGCCGATTATTTTCAGATGTCAAAACCAAGCATTTCGCATCATCTCAGCGCACTGAAGCATGCCGGTCTGGTGCAGGATGAACGGAAGGGACAGTTCATTATTTATTCCCTGGATACCACTGTGCTTGAAGAGGTGCTTGGATGGTTCCTGGAATTGACCGGCACGGGAAAAGGAAGTGCACCAGATCATTTACCTGCAGAAGACGGCAAAAGGCAACACAACCATTCTAACTCGGAGGTTGAGTAAAGATGAAAAATTTCAAATGGAAGTGGCAGGACACACTAATAGTCATTTTGGGGCTTCTTTCTCTTGGTTATGCGCTCATTAATTATGGCAAACTGCCTGATCAGCTCCCTGTCCAGTTCGGCATTACTGGAGAGGTTAACCGGTACGGGAGCAAAGGGTCGGCGATTGCACTGCTGGCATTCATGGGCCTGGCATTTCCCATTGGAATGCAGTTCATACGGAATATCGATCCCAAGAAAGAGAATTACCGGAAATTCGAAGGTGCTTATAAAATGATCCGCCTGGCTATCGCGGTGCTCGCCGATACTGTACTTGTCCTAACCGTAGCCAGCAGTCTTGACCAAAATATTCCGGTCAGCAAATTAACTATGGTAGCAGTTGGCCTGCTGTTCATTGTTATTGGAAATTACATGCCGCAAGTTAAAGATAACTATTTCACCGGCATCCGCACCCCATGGACGCTGGCCAGTCCGGAGGTATGGCGGAAAACTCACCGTTTCTCAGGGTTCATGTGGATGCTGGGCGGGCTGCTGATTGCACTTGGCGCATTTATGCCAAAAATCCTGTCCATCAGTATGATTATCGCGGCCTTGCTGATCGCGACCATCATCCCGTACGTCTACTCCTGGTTCACCTCTCAGCGGATGAAGGCATGAGAGTAGGCCTGCCGGCTGCATTCCATATAGTGTAGCTGCTTGCAGTAATTTGGAGCGGCAGACGGACTTTTCTGATACCTGCTGATCAATACGCTGCTGTTGGCGTCTGGACGCTGACGCGGCGTTCTTCTGCTTCCGGGCTGTGTGCCGCAGCCAACACCTTTTTGAGCCGAAGCTCCAATGCTTCGGCTTCTGCTGTGAATCCAAACCGCCGGTCATTGTGCTGTTGTCCTTTGCGGCACTCGCTGTCCGCCTGCAGGCGGAACTGATGCAGCAGATCGAGACCCGCAGCCGCACTCGCTGTTCCTCCCGCCCTATCCCCCGCCGTCAACCTGCGCTGACTCATGTCCAGCATTCCATCAATCGCTTTTACCCTTTTGGCGGTATTATAGACATCCGCCATCAAACTTCTGCGTATCCAGTGCAGTGCCTCTCCCGGATTACTCCCGTTCATCGACCTCTCCGCTATCTCCCATTGCACCGAAGCGTCTTCTGGCGCGTAGGCCAAGCTTCCGGTCAGCAGATCCTTTGCCTCCCGGTCCGGGAGCAGCCTTGATAGATTAACAACTGCCCGGGGCTCACGGGGATTCCATTCCAGCGATTGCCGGAGCAGCGCAATTCTCCTTGCAGGGTCCGGTTCACGGGCAGCCCCCCTATGTAATTCGGCCCCCTTCATTAGCTGAAAGGATAGCAGACTTAGCACCAAGCAAAGGCACCCGGTGCAGACCGCAGCAGTAGCAGCCCTTACCCTTCGTTTCAAAACGAAGTGGCAAAGCCGCAAGCCGAGCCGCTGAGCTCTGCTCAACAAGCGAGGAAAACGCTTAGTACCGGGACTGTTGGCATGGGCAGCAGCAGGAAGAAAGTCTAGTGCCTGAATGAATGCATCCGGTCCGGTGGTGACCGCAGAGAAAGATGCCATTGTTCCAGATTCGGATACCGTTACACGCTCATTGACTGCGGCATTTGACGGAATGCGGTCTGCCGAAGGGATAACAGCTATTCCTGGAGCGGCCTTGACTGCAGTAGTGCCGGACGAGTTATCCGCCTCCTGCCGGACCTCAGCAAACGCGAGCGCCGGCAGCAGAAACAGCAGCAGCCAAGTAAGCCCATAACTCCAGTCAAAATCAACCGCCCCATGCAAGGCGATGACCAGCAGTGACGGGAGCAGCCTTGGAGCGGCTGCTCCTACCACCCAACCTGCCGCCAGCAGCAGAAACAGGACTGCTGCCAGGCCGACAATTCCCAGATTCAGCAGGAAGTCGAGATAACCGCTATGCACCTGGCTGCCTACATAGGGACGGGACTGGGCGGCGAGGTACGAGTACCGCCAAGTCTCGCCCCCGCGCCCCAGCCAGGGCGCTTCCGCCGCGAGCTTCCAGGCATCGCGGTAATAAAGTCCGCGAGCGGCGACCGTCATAGACGGTCCGGTGATCCGCTCGCTTACCTGGACAAGGACGGCGGTGCCCGCCGCCGTCCAGCCTGCCGCCGCCAGCACCAGCATGGCGGCGCGGCCCCCACCCGCCGCGCTGTTGCTGCGGCGGTACAGCCACAGGCCGGCCAGCAGCGCGCCGGCCCAGAGTCCGGCCAGCAGCAGCAGGCCGGGTAAGGGCTCTACCGCCAGCCCGGCACGGGCCAGCTGGCGGTAGAGCAGCGCCGCGGCAGCCAGAGGCGCGGCGCCGGCGGTAAGCAGCGGCGCGAGGAGCCGCCGCTTCCAGAGCAGGACGGCGGCGCTGGCGCAAGCCGCAGCAAGCCAAGCGCCGCGCGACTCGCTGAGCAGCAGCGCGGCGGCGTACGGAAACAGCGGCAGCATCCGCAGCAGCAGCTTCGCGTTGCTTATTGCAGCAGGCTCACCGTGTTCTTGCTCCGCAAAAGCTACTGTACTCGCCAGCGTCTGCTCACCTTCTTCACGCCACTTCTCCTGCTCCACTTCTCCGTAGGCTCTGCCACGACTGGATCTGGTTCTCCCCTCCTCAGTTTCACATCTCTCCTCCCGCTCCACTTCTGTATAGCTTCTACCAAACCAGCATCTTGTTCTCGCACCCTCCGATACATGCTGTTCCTCCCGCATCTCATCTCCGTAGGCTCTGCCACGACTGGAACTAATTCTCCCATCCTCTGATTCACACCGCGTCTCCCGCTCCCCTTGCGTATTTCCCAAGCCCGCATAGGCTTCCTTATGGAGCACTGGCGCTCCCCTTA
This sequence comes from Paenibacillus sp. FSL H3-0321, assembly GCF_038002865.1. Taxonomy (NCBI): domain Bacteria; kingdom Bacillati; phylum Bacillota; class Bacilli; order Caryophanales; family Paenibacillaceae; genus Paenibacillus; species Paenibacillus sp. FSL H3-0321. Next base: position 3,162,668 of record NZ_JBBODH010000001.1, read on the forward strand.
CGGCAATGCCGTCATCCTGCCCTTGCACTTTCCCGCGCTTCTTGTCCGTTTCCGCTGCACCCCGGCAGACAGCGAGCGCAAACAGACGCTCCAGCAAAAAAACAGCCATTACTGTACCGAAAGCATTAGGATACTCTAGCAATCCCCCCAGTCGGGCACCTGTAGCACTGACCTCCGGTGATGTGCTGTAAGCTATCGCAAAAGGAAGATTCAGCCCTCCACAGACGGCTAACAAGGCACTTATACTAATAAACATGCCCAGCAAGCTCCACACTGCGTTAAGAAAACGTGCTCCCCAACGATGGCCTGCACAATAATAAGCGCAAAAAGCAAAGCTGGCGTACAGGCCCCAGCGCAGCAGCTCATTCAGATTCCCCTGGGCTGATAAAGATCCGCGGTGCCAGTGAATACCGTAAAGCGCAAGGATGGCAAGCGGACAGATCAACAGCAGCGCTGCTGCACTTCTATTGGCTCTGCTATTCCCGTAAATGCTAAGCAGGCTGGCAGAAGGTCCGCGCAGACCTGCTGCAGCCAGCCATAACCCCAGGAATACAGCACATATGACATACCATACCATCAGAAACGGATACATTTCCCCTGCAAAGAATAACCCGCGCAGCAACACACCCGCCGTAACAGCAGCCAGCACCAAACCTGCACCAACAAATACCATTGCCGCCACCAAACGCCGCTCAGCCATGCCACTATGCATTTCAACTTCCTCCGTAGAATTCAAGTTCTCTTTAGTCTTTCCAGATTTGTCCTGAACCAAAAGGAAAACACAAAACAGGACGGCTGACTCCACATGGAGACTCACCGTCCTGCTTATTTATCGCGGTTATATCGTTAATGCCGTTATGACGTTAATGGCATTAATCCTGTGATGATGTTAATACCGTTAATGACCTTCAGAACATATGCGATGTATGTTCAGCAAAAATTCTCCAAATTCATTGGTGATTGTATTTCGTACATTAGTATTTGTAATTGGGCGAACGAAATCAGATTCTATTGCAGTTTCTGCAGTCAGAAGAGCAGAATCTCGCCATATCCGCAACATTTACCGGATTCCAGTGTAGAAAGTGCAACAGATGGCCATTTCGGGGCAATTCCAGCTCATTCTATTGCAGATTCTGCAATGAAAGCATTACGGTGATACCATTTGGTATCACCGTAATGTATTGATTTCAGACATATGCCATTCGGTCAACAGCTCACATTCTTCCGATTTGCCTATTGGCAGGCTTCAGCTGAATACAGCTCTTAATGCCCGGTTTATCCCTGCGCAAGAGCTTCCGCAGGCAGCAGGTCGGCGCAGACGCGTTCAAGGTACGGCTTAGCACCCAGGAAATCACGGAATGCGCTGTATTCGCGCCATTTGACGGCATTGTCGCCGCTTGTGCTTTTCACGGCCCGGATCAGGATGTTCTTCGGTGTATGCTCCATGTCGATGAACTCCAGCAGCTGGCTGCGGTAACCCATCAAATCAAGCAGCTTCGCCCGGATGGCGTCAGTGGCGAGTGCAGAGAAACGTTCCTTCAGAATTCCGTGCGAGAGCAGCGGGCTGAGCACCTCGTTCTCCACCTGCCCAAATAGCTCATGCTGGCAGCAAGGCACCGAGAGAATAACCGATGCGCCCCAGCGTACCGCTTTTTCCAGTGCAGCATCCGTTGCCGTATCGCAGGCATGCAGCGTCACAACCATGTCCACCTGGTCCAGCTCGTTGTAATCGGCTATATCACCGACCAGGAAACGCAGTTTATCGTAACCCAGCCTCGACGCCAGCGCTCCGCAATGTTCGATGACATCGGCTTTCAGGTCAAGTCCGACAATATTCAGCTCCCGCCGCTCGCGGACAGCCAAATAATGATACAGCGCAAACGTCAAATAGGATTTGCCGCAGCCAAAATCAACAATCGTCAGCGGCCGGCCGGTTGGTAGATCACCCAGCACATCCTCAACCATCTCCAGGAAGCGGTTGATCTGGCGGAACTTGTCGTATTTTTTGGCCAGTACCTTGCCTTCGCTGTTCATAATTCCAAGCTCCACCAGGAACGGGACTGGCTCTCCCTCGTCCAGAACATAACGTTTGCGGCGGTTGTGGGCCAAGTCTGGCGCCTCCTGCTTGCTGGCCGATTTGGTAAGAATAGAAACCTTGTATTTTTTACTGATCAGCACCTGGTAATCAGCTTCCACAGTGCAGATCAGCGCTTGCCGGAAGGTAGCTCTCAAGAGTGACATCATTTCTTCCGCAGCAGTGTCTGCCGGAATATTGCGGTGTTCCACTTTGGGGCCGATGGTATAGGCAAACTGATAATGCAGCTTGCCTTTTAGCTCAACAGGTTTAATCTGCACCTTGCTGTATGCAACTTCGCCTTTGCTGCGCAGTTGGCTTAAGGTTGCCGTAATCAGGGTACGGCCATTTATCACTTGATCAATCAGAGTTCTCAAAGATTCCACAGGGTACATCTCACTTTCGCAATCAAAATGGAGAGCAGGCTCTCCTGAATATCACTACATTATAGCATGTCCTGCTATACGATATCATAGTAGCTCGCCAACTGCTCCGGCAGGTACATGAAACTGTCCGCTAACCATGGTCACGGCCCGGCCCGATAAAGTCACGAGATCCTGACTCACTTCAAGCTGCAGCATCCCGCCACGCGCTGAAGCCTGATATGCAGTCAATTGTGTGCGGTTTAACCGGCCGGCCCAATAGGGAGCCAGAGCGGTATGCAGCGAGCCGGTAACGGGATCTTCATTGACACCAATGCCCGGGGCAAAAAAACGCGATACAAAATCAATGCCATCCGCAGCGCATTCTGCGGTAACCGCGACAGCCCTTGGCTGGAGCTTGGCCACCTGGACAAAATCCGGGCAGAGCCCGCACACCCTTGTCTCATGATCCAGACGCACCAGCACGTTGTCGGCATACCGCACGGTTTCCAGCACATGTGCCTCCTCAAGCCCCAGCGCTGCCGCCAGCCCGGCTATCGGAGGTGCAGCCGTAATTTCATATGGAGGAAAATAGAGTGAAATCACCTCTTCTGATTTCGTTGCCCGCAGCACCCCGCTGCGTGTGTGGAACCTCGCTTCTTCGTGAGAACCCAGCCGACCGGTTTCCCACAGGACATGCGCACTGGCCATAGTGGCATGACCGCACAGCTTCACCTCCACCGCAGGCGTAAACCAGCGCAGACGGTAGCCGTCCTGCTCCGGCCACAGAAAGGCCGTTTCGGACAGATTCATTTCCGCAGCCGTTTTGGCCATGAAGGCCTCATCTGCGGGATTTCCCAGCAGGCAGACGGCCGCAGGGTTTCCCGTGAACGCCTTGTCCGCAAAGGCGTCTACAATAAATAGAAGGGTATTCAAGAAGGTTTCATCTCCTTTGCCGCTTCAGCAGTAAGTTTATTCCACTCCTCCTGCCCTTGCCTAACCTCTGCCATTGGAAGATCACCAAGCTCCAAAGCTTCAGGTAGCAGCAGCAACAACCGGCTGTACAGCTCTCTTCCCTCAGCTGCAACATCTATTCCCTGTTCCCACAATCTGTACAGACTGTCCTCAGCCTTGCCGTAACGTCCTATTGATTCCATATAGGGCAGGAGCAGCCGTTCTGTCTTCACCGGAAGAAGATAACCTTCGGTTTCCTGTAAAAGTTCATCTATTTCCTTCGTCATCTGCAGCAGCTCCCGATCAGCACCGTATTGATCGGCGTACAAAAACAGATGCAGCGACCGTATAAACCTGAACAATGCAGCATCCTTATTGCCGCCGGCACTGTAGATGCCGCCTTCTTCTTTTAATAGCCGCGCCACGCCTTGAAGCTTGTCGGACTCAATTACGCCGCCCAGGCGAAACATATCTATAATATCCTCTACGGACAATGAGTTTAAAAGGCGGGAGTTCAGGCGAAAATGCCGGTTCAGCAGCTCATCCACTTCCCATAATGCCTCTGTGGTCTTCTTCTCCTGCTTCAATGTGAGCACCTTGGCAACCATTGCCGACATATCCTCGATCATCCGGACGATATAATCTCTTCGGAACATCCTGCACACCCCTCTCCAATACTTTCCTGCCACAATTCCTCAGCAAGTTAAACCAATGATGACTACAGTTATTTTAAAACAATCTTAAACCATTCCACCGCTCCGTGCCACCACTCCGTACCCACGCCTTGGAATTCCTTGACAAAAAAACAAAGGCTACCCTATAATAACCTCACTGGTCTTACTGATCTGGATTCCAGATCAATCTAAAATACAGAATGAAGAGCATTGAATGGATTGCAGAGAAATTGAGATTGCACGGGCAGGAGGAATAGACATGAATGAAGACAATACCGGGCATAGTCAACCGGAAACGGAGAACTGCGTGGAACAACTGCCGGTTCGTCAAGACCGGGACAAAGATCAGGAACAGCAGCAGGAAGCAGACTCTATCCAACCTCTGCAGGTTACACCAGAGCAGAACAAGCTGCTGGAAAGTGCGCTGCGAATCAAGATTATGCATGCGCTGGCAGATGAACCGCTAACCTCCAAGCAGGTTGCCGAGAAGCTGCACAAGACACCCGGCAATATCCACTACCATATCATCAAGCTGTTCGATGGCGGTCTGCTGGAGCTTGTCCGTACGGAAACAGCCGGAGGCATTATCCAGAAATTTTACCGCTCCAAAGCTACCTTCTTCCGCTCCGAGAACTTCAGCGGCTTCCAATTCCGCAAAGAGGATACAGTGGAGCATTTCGTTACAAGACTATCCTTGTCCCCAGCTGAGCTGAAGGCTTTCCAGCAGGAGATGATGATGTTCATTTCCGCCTGGGAATCGAAAGTCACCCAAGGAGAGGAATACGGTATCGATGTCATTATCGGCCGCCTGCATACAGATTCCCTTATAGAACCGGAGGATGGTCCCTAGATGATCCCTACTGCTGCACCCGAACATACCAAAAACAATCCGCTGCGCCGATTTGCCGAACCCTTTGCCAAATCACGGACTTTCCCTTTTTTATGGCTGGGAAATTTGATTTCCGTCCTGGGCAGCTCGGTGACCATGGTTATTCTCCCGGTTATGGTCTACTCCCTGACTGGATCAACAACAACCATGGGCTTCGTAATGGCAATTTATATGCTGCCCAATGTGATCATGCTGCCGATTTCCGGGCATATTGTAGACCGCTACGACCGGGTCAGGATTATGATGATTGCCGATATCGCCCGCTTTGCCGTCATGATCATCACAGCCCTGCTGGCTTTGACCGGTCTATTGACCGTTCCGCTTCTCTGTATATTTGTAGGTGCTTACGGTCTGTTTGACGGTCTGTTCCGTCCCGCCTACGCTGCAGTCCAGGCCTCGGTATTCACTCCGGAAATCCGGGTTGCCGCCAACTCACTGTCGCAAATGACTATACAGATGGTTCGTTTAATCGGCCCTTCACTCGGAGGGCTGCTTATCACCTATCTCTCGGCTGGGGTTGGTTTTGGGCTCGATGCTTTTACTTACCTGTTCTCCCTGGTCTGTCTCGTCTATTTGCGCAAAGCGCTGATGCCTAGAACACAGGCTGCAGTGTCTGCAGCCTCGTCACCTCAGGCACTAGAAACCGCCGCAGCTGCGGCAGCCTCTCCTCATAACGACTGGAAAGAGGATTTCAAAGAAGGCATTGCTGTATTGCGCAGCAACCCCTGGTTATGGATCACCATCCTCGCCTTCTGCTTCATCAATATTTGTTACGCCGGCGTCACCAGCATTCTTGTGCCATGGCTTTTCAAAGTTCATCATGGCTGGGAGCCATATGTATACGGGCTTGCCGGTACATTCTCCGGTGTCGGAGCCATTCTAGGCGGACTGATCATCGGCATGAAGCAGAGATGGAACCACCGCGGCATCATCGCCTACGGAGGAGCATTTCTAGGCGGCCTCGCGTTGCTTATCCTGCCGTTCGTTACTAGCCCTGCGGCAGCTATTGCCTTGTTCGCCCTGGAGGGATTCGGCCTCATGGTCTTTATCCTCATCTGGGAGATCAGCCTGCAGGAGCTCGTTCCGCAAGAAGCCTTCGGACGTGTAGCCAGTCTTGATCTATTCGGCTCCTTCGCCTTGCTGCCCGTCGGCTACATCCTTGTAGGCTGGCTCGCCGATCTTATAGGCGGTGTAGCTACGATTGCCATTTTCTCCGGACTTGGCATGGCCTGTATCGCTCTTGTTCTATGTGTTCCTGCAATCCGCAAGTTCAATTAAACATTTCCAGCGTGAAAGAGAGTTTTATAAAAAGGCAGCACCGCGTCAATAGACGGATGCTGCCTTTTTATGTAAGTGAAGTGTTTTCTTCACCCGTTATTTATGAGATCTCAAGTATCGGTTATTTCTTAACTTGCGCAAGCACGAAGTCTTTAATAATTTCTGATAAACGTTCCGGCGCTTCATACATACTCATGTGGCCTGCTCCGGAAATCGTTGCCTTGGTTACATTCGGCTTATCGGACGTGAAGGTCCGCCCGGCAGGAATCAGACCGTCTTCCGCGCCGGCAACGAGCAACACCGGCAGTGCGGTAGCCGAAATGACATCACGGCGGTCAGGGCGCTCGCGCATGGCCAGTGCGGCACCGGCCGCGCCTTGCGGAGGTGTTCTATAGCCGATTTCCTTCGCCCGCTGCAACAGCTGCGGTGCTGCAGCAGGAGCGAAGAGTCCAGGCACCAGTCCGTCCACAAACGTAGTAATTCCATCGTTCTGGATCGTATTGACACTTTTCAGGCGTTTCTCCCTGGCTTCTTCACTGTCAGGATAACCCGTGGAGTGAATCAGTCCGAATCCCTTCAAACGTGAGGCATGCCGCTGGGCGAAGGACAGCGTTATGTAGCCGCCAAGCGAATGACCCAGCAAGTAACATTCAGGGATTTCCAGCGCATTCAGCAGGGAAAGAACATCATCGGCCATCTGATCGATGCTGTACGCTCCGAGTGGAGCATCCGAAACTCCGTGGCCGCGCAAATCCGGTGCGATCACCCGGTAGCTTCCGCTAAGATAAGGGATGACCTGCTCCCAATATCCGGAGCTACCGCAAAAGCCGTGCAGCAGTACAATAACGTCGCCTTCGCCTTGATCACTGTAACAAATATTGGTTCCATCGCATCGAACATTTTCCATGGGCTGATTCCTTCTTTCTATGTAGTAGCTATACAAGGTATGCGGATGAGTCTGCAATTAAATGGAATGCCATTTGCTTGTCTTAATTATTTAAGCAGAACCGCCCGTCTTGAAACTTGTCTCCTCTATTTCAACCCAAAGCCTTCTGCCGCAGCTGCGGCAATCTCTCCAGCCATAACCATTACCCTGTGCAGCGGCGTCGTCTGCAGGGTCCGGTAAGGGCGGGGCCCGTTAATATCGACAATTGCCGCAAGACTATAATGCCCGACTGCCGGCAGACTCACACCGACCGACTGCGCTGGCCGCAGCGGCTCACTGGCTGCAAAATAACAGCCCAGTGCCGCCGGCGGTCCAAGACAAGCATCAATGGCAATAATAATCTGCCCGGCGGGAATCCCCGATATCCGGTTGACGAGAGTATCCGCATCGCAAGGCGATGGAAGCGTGCCTACAACATTCGGGAAGCCATGCTCCACCAGACTGCTTCCGGTCAGCGGTCCAAGGGCATCCCCTGTGGAGCGGTCGGTACCGATGCACAAGAATGTGACCTGCTCTGCCGAGTGATGTTCGGCAATGCTTTGGAAGAAGGTAACCAGCCCGGCCGCGTCTTTTTTTACCCGTTTTCTGCTCTCCTGCTCCCTGATCGCCAATTCCCTGACTCCCTCCTGTTCTATATAAATTGAACTTTAGATTTACCGAGCCGGCATAGAACGCAACTGCGGTGAATATTTGGACTTCCGGCCGCTGTTGTCCACAGATTTCTTGATTTATACCGCTATTTGCGGTTGAAATCCGTTGACAAAGGCGGTCGCTATCGCTCCTACAGTTCCAAACTTCCCCTCCGATGCTTTTGCCTCTAGGTAGTTCTTTAGTTCATCTTATATAGAACCCTTCGTTTATTTCTTTTAATTTAACATGATTTAGATGAAGCCAACAAAAAAATGGTGTTTCCTTGCCCAATCATGATAGAATATTTGAATCCAAACACAGAGAGGACTGTTTAACCCCATGGATTTATCGCAGCCCAGCCAGGAAAATGTGGAATATATGATCGAGGGCATTAAGAGCAAGCTGAAGATGGCCAGCGCCGCAGCCATGCAGGCTTCTGCTTTCTCGGTGAACAACTATGAGGATATTCTTGATATTTATGAAGTTGCCATGAGCAGCGACCGGCTCAGCATCTCGCAGGTGGAGGCGCTTGTCTCCGAGCTTGGACGCCTGCGTAAGAAATAGAAACAAGTGGAAACGGCTTCGCCGTCCTCAAAAGGGCGGGATCCGTTTCAGCAAGAAATAGAAGGATAATTTATAGCGCGAAGCATATAAATTCTTATATTTTTCAAATAACCTGTCATGCATGCACAGGAGCTCCTTGCCTACGATTCCATCCGCGCGGATGGCCGTCAGGCAAGGAGCTCCTTTAGGATTTATTATGCTTACAAGTACAATGCAACGGGCAAGATTTAATGCTTACGGCAAATCAATCAGTATAAGTTCCGCTTCGCCTTCACTGCCAATGCTTTTGATCGTCAAGTCACAACCCTTGCGGATACGCGCGGCATCGCCTGGCTTCAGCTGAAAAGTGCCATCTGAGCAAGAAATTTCTGCATCCCCGGAAATAAGGAAGATGTGCGTCCGCCTGTCTTCTTTTTGCGCATAATGAAGCTCCCTGTTCGTGTCCAGCACCGATAGATAAAGAGTTGCATCCTCATTCACCTTCAATGTGCCTTCCTCACCACTCCCCGAAACGACAGGCAGCAGCGTGTTGCCCTTGAACTCACGCGGGAAAAACTTTGCATCCCATTTCGGTGCAAGCCCCGGTGTGCTAGGAAGCAGCCAGATTTGCAGAAACCGCACATTGTCGCTTTCCGAAGGATTCGTCTCCGAATGGTTAACCCCGGTCCCCGCACTCATGACCTGAACCGTTCCTGCCTGAATATCCGCGTGATTGCCGAGGTCATCCTGATGCTTCAGTACTCCGGAAACAACATAGGTGATAATCTCCAGATCATGATGCGGATGCTCATGCATCCCTTGTCCCGGTTTCAGTTCATTGTCATTGTGTGCGAGCAGCGCACCAAAGTGCGCATTGCTGGGATCATCATAATCGGCAAAGGAAAAACTGAACTCACTGTGAATCCATTCTCTATTCGAAGTATGTCTTTCTGCTGACGTAACTACTTTTATCATAACCATGCACCTCCAAAGATGTTGGAACCTTCTCCGTGCTTAACGGGTCGAAACCGCTCCTCGATTTAAATTGTTATAGGCGCTTTAATTAAGTATTTCTTACCCTGTTCCTTTCCCGGTCAATCATTAATGATTATTACTATCAAGTGTGAACTTTCGTATTTCCGCATGAGGATATTTGTAAAGCTCCATATTTCGTTGTTTTTAATAGGAAAATCTTCCTTTGTTCACGTATCCTGCTCTAGTCTCTCCCATTCTTCTCCATACTTGTCTGCTGTTTCAGCCTATACGCCAACGTTTATATACGAAGTAAGATACTTCAGGCTATCCTGAATTCGAATGACGGCAGCCGCCTAATTTCGGAATACCATAATCTAATGAGGAGTGATTAGTCATGAATAAAGCAGAAACGGAACATCCGGTAGAAAGCGGAAGCACTTTTTTCAAAGGAATCTTTATTGGTGGTTTGCTCGGCGCTGCCGCTGCGCTGTTGTTCGCCCCTAAGCCCGGCCGTGAAATGCGCAGTGACTTGTCTGATAAGCTTACGCTGGCTACAGACAAAACCAAAGAGGTTGCAGGTGTCGTAACGGACAAGACTAAAACAATTGCGACTACTGTTGGGGAAAAAGCAACCGATCTCGCAAGCACTGTATCGGCCAAAGCCTCCGACATCTTCACTACCGTAAGCGACAGTAAACAGCAAATTGCTGCCACATTGGCGGAAACAGGCAAAAAACTGGGCGATTCCATCAGTGAAGTCTCCGAAAATGTTGCTTCTGACGTAAAAGATGCGTCTAAAGATGTAGCAGAGGAAGCTAAGAATGTAGCCGATGAGGCCAAAGCATCCTCTAAAGAGATAGCCGATGAAGCCAAGGATGCCAAAGACGAAGTAAAAGCCTCTTACAAGTCTTCTTACTAAACTACGGTGAATCACGGCTTGATCTAAATTTGAGAACAGCCAGCTCACCGCAGCTGGCTGTTGTTATGAGGAATGCAGCTTCTTCTTGAATGAAGCTGCATTTTTATCAAAGCCCTTATACGGCTAAAGAAAGCAGGGACGCCTTATGGGAGATGCAGGCAGCAAGACCAAAACCTACGAAGTCGAAGAGCATCCCTTTGAATTGCGGCATGAAGTCAAACGGCTGAACGCAAGGCTCGACAAAATTGCCGATTCACTGGAAAAATCCGAATTCAAGGATATCCTTGAGAATTATACGGATCCCAAAAAGCGGATTATTACGAACCTTATGGCCGGGATATCCCGGGGTCTTGGGCTTTCACTCGGTACATTCGTGATACTCGGCTTATTGGGTTACATTCTCAGCCTGTTTCTTGATGTACCCGTTATCGGTGAATATCTTGGAGAAATCAAAAAGTATATTGATGCCAACAGTTGATAGCATCGTTATCCACCCCGCTAAGCAGTCTGCTGAACAGACTGCTTAGCGGGGTGGTTGTGTATGTCCGCTTCAGGTTTAATGCAAACAAGCAGAAACGGCTTCGCCGTCCTCAAAAGGACGGTATCCGTTTCAGCGAGAAATAGAAGGATAATTTATAGCGTGAAGCATATAAATGCTTATATTTTAAAAAAGACATACCCTTCCCCGGCGGGGATAAGGCATGTCCTAATCTTGGGGACTAGCGATAAGAATCAATAGGAGGAGTTCGCCATGATCTGTTTCAGCTTCTCGGTGGCCCGCTTCTGGATCCGTGAGACGCTCATTTGTGATACGCCGAGCTTCTGCGCGATGGCACGCTGCGACTGGCCGTCCTGGAACGCCAGCAGCAGCACCTGCTGCTCTTGCTCCTTAAGCTGGCCCAGCGCCTGCTGGAGATCCATACGTTTCTCCACAGTCTCGTAATCGTTGGCTTCGGAGCTGATCAGCTCGCCGAGAGTAGCGCCCGTCTCCTCTTGCGAGAGGGGCGAATCCAGTGATACGTAATGATAACATTCCCTGCCGGCCAGTACTTCTACAGTTTCTTCCACGGTAAGATCAAGATAATGGGCGATCTCTTCCACAGCAGGAGAACGTTCCAGCCTGATGGTAAGTTCATCAATGGCCTGCTGCACAAGGGCGCCTTTCTCTTTAATCCGTCTTGGAACCTGTATGTACCAGGATTTATCCCGCAGGAAATTTTTCATATGCCCGATCATGCTCTTCATCGCATAAGGCTCAAACGGGATGCCCAAGCTGATATCGTATTGCTGCAGCAGCCGGATAAGCGCCATCTGCCCCACCTGATACAGATCTTCATAAAGATCCGGACGGTTGCGGGCAATTTTCCCGGCAGCCATCTTCACCATCGGCTCATATTTCTTGATCAGCACGGTGGCAATTTCATTATCCTTGGTCTGCTGATATTCCCAGATCAAACTTACTGCTTCGTTCATGGACTCTGGGGGAGTCACTTTATCGCTCATACTTTCTCCTCGCTGAAATTAAGCCGCTTAGTCAGGGTAACGACTGTCCCTCTCCCTGCTTCACTCACGACGCTTACGTCATCCATGAGCGCTTGCATTAAATAAAATCCCAGTCCGCCAACCTGAACATCACTCAGCTCTTTATCATGCAGCGTTATGCGTCCGTCGGGCGAATCCAATCCGTCAAAGCTCTCCCCTTCATCTTTGACGGTGATGGACAAGGCACTTGTTCCTACTTCAAAGATTACATCGACCAAACCATCTTCTTGGCCGTACGCATATAATACAGAGTTATTACAGGCTTCCGAAACTGCTACCTTCATATCCTCAATATCTTCATAGGTAAAACCCATTTTTGAGGCAATGCCATATAAATTCAGTCTAACGATATCGACATATTCTGCGCTCGCAGGTAACTGAAGAACTACTTTTTGCACGTCATCACTCATCCTTAGTTCGATCCTTTCCTAGTGGGAATTCTCTTGGGGGGCAAAAAACTTAGAAATACCGGTCATATCAAACAGCTTCTGGATTTGCGGCGGAACTTCTTCAACGGTAAACTTAACGTCCATCCCGTGTCTTGCTTTGAGGATCGAGAGCAGGATTCCAATACCGGTGCTGTCAATATATCTCAAGTCTTTCAGATTAATAACGAGGTCAAGCCCCGTATCTCCCACAAGCGGCTCCATGACCAAACGGAAATCGGGAGCAACAGACAAATCTAGTTCTCCAATCAGGGAAACCGTACAAACGCTGCCTTCAGTTTCGGTTTTTGCATGGAATTTTTCGCTTTTATGTGTATTCATAGACAACTCTCCTGATTAAATGTTTTCTTTACCAATAACCCTAAAGACCTAGGTTTGAAACAAAAAAACTAATTCTACATCATAGGCAAATACTGGTTCATGTTTTGAAAAGGGTTGTATTCCGTCCATTGACGTGACTATCCTGTCTTGAATAACGGGCAATAATTTGTTTAATGCTGCTGAGCTTCAGCGGCTTGCTGATATAACCGTCCATGCCTGAAGCCATGCAACGGTTCTGGATACCCTCCATGACATTGGCCGTCATCGCGATGATGACTGCCTTCTCGGCGGATGGCCCATCGCTGATCCGGATTTTGGAGGTCGCCGTCAGACCGTCCATGACAGGCATCTGCAGATCCATAAAAATAAAATCATAAGCATATTTCATTGCCAGCTCCACTGCCTGGCTGCCGTCCTCGGCGACGTCGGCGTCATAACCCAGCTTATCCAGCATGCTGACCATAAGCCGCTGATTAATCGGGTGGTCGTCTACAACAAGGACTTTTCTCCGCCATCTCTGGCTGTCCACGTCTTCATACGGCTCCACCTCTTGAAATCCCCTTGCCAGCTCATCCTCAGGCTTCGCTGCCTCAATCGTGAATACAAAGGTCGCCCCTTTCTCCTCCATCGATTCTACGCGTATGTCGCCGCCCATCATCCCGACAAGGGATTTGCAGATTGCCAGCCCGAGACCGGTTCCACCGTATTTGCGTGTCATAGAAGAATCAAGCTGGGAAAAAGGCTTGAACAGCCGGTCACATTTTTCCGGAGAAATCCCGATGCCTGTATCCTTCACGGTAAATTCAACTACCAGTTTATTATCAGCTGTTGGCAGGCCGGATGCAACAAGGTAAACTCCGCCTTGATTGGTAAACTTCACCGCATTGGCGACTAAATTGATTAGGACTTGACGCAAACGGGCCATATCTCCGTAGATCAGCTTTGGAAGATTCTGATCAATGAAATAGGCCAACTCCAGGTTTTTCTTGCCCGCTTCGGCAGAAAACAAGCTAAATACCTCCTGAACAGTGGTCTGTAGCTCAAATAACTGCTCTTCCATTTCCATCTTGCCGGATTCCATCTTCGTGAAATCAAGGATATCGTTAATGACCGTAATCAGGGTATCGGCGCTTTTGCGGATAATCTCCGTATACTCCTTCTGCTCCGGAGCCAGCTCAGTTTCCATCAGCAGGTCAATCATACCCACCACACCGTTCATCGGCGTGCGAATCTCATGGCTCATCATAGCCAGGAACTCGGTTTTGGCATTAGCAGCAATTTCTGCCGCTTCCTTAGCCTTAACCAGCTCTCCGTTGATTTTCTCCAGCTCCTGCGTCTTTTGCTGCAGCAGCATAGACTGCATCTGATGTTTCTTGTTAGTTAAGTGCATGTTAACGAAGCCCTCAATCTTGGACTTCAAGATCTGCGGAATGAAGGGTTTGACCATATAATCAATAGCCCCGGCAGAATATCCCGCGAACAGATGCTCCGCCTCTTTACTGTTGGCAGAGATAAAAATAATTGGAATATCCTTCGTCTTTTCTCTGGCTTTGATTAATTTGGCGGTTTCAATACCATCCATACCCGGCATTTGCACGTCCAGCACAATCACCGCAAACTCATATCTTAACAGACATCTCAGCGCTTCTTCACCGGAATTGGCTTTGACAAGCTTATAGTGTTGACTCTCAAGCACAGCTTCAAGCGCCAGCAGATTTTCAGGACGGTCGTCAACCAGCAATATATGAATTGGTTCTTGAACCCCCATAGGCCCCTCCTATCCCGCTAATTGTTCTTACGATAGATTTTTTCTACTCTATCCAGTGGCTCGTAGCTGTCGCTATACCTGGTGAAGTGAATAGATTCTTTGGAACCGAGCACCAGTACTCCGAACCGGCTGAGGCTCTCATAAAACAAGCCGTGCACATGGTCGCGAAGTTCATCATTGAAATAGATCATGACATTCCGGCAAAAGATGACATTAAATTCGTTGAATGAGGTGTCTGTTGCCAGATTATGCTCTGCAAAGATAATATTTTTACGCAAGTACGGCTGTAGAATAACTGAATTGTATTTCGCTGTATAATATTCAGAGAATGCGCGGGTCCCGCCCGCCTCCATATAATTCTTGGTATACTGCTTCATCTTACCGATCTCATATACGCCTTCCTTAGCCTGCTGCAGCGAGCGTTCGTTCATATCAGTGGCATAGATGCGCGCCTTGTCGTAGAGCCCTTCTTCGTGCAGCAGAATCGCCATGGAGTATACCTCTTCGCCAGTGGAGCAGCCTGCATGCCAGATCCTGATATAAGGATAAGTCCTCAGCAGCGGGATCACCTTTTGGCGGAAAGTTAAAAAGAGGCCTGGATCCCGAAACATTTCCGTCACGGGGATGGAAAGGCTGTAGACGAACCGTTCAAAGCAGGCTCGGTCATGCAGCACCTTCTCCTGCAGCGCGGATATGCTCGGCACATTCTCGGCATGGACGTGATGCCAGATACGCCGTTTCAAAGAAGGCATGGCGTAATTTCTGAAATCATATCCGTACAAGCGATGCACGCCGCTCAGAAGCAGCTCAATTTCAATCTGCTCCAGCTCCTGCTTGCTTCCCGATTGGGTGAGCTCCTCATCATATCCCCGTTCCATAGCTGTCATGTTATCAAGGCTCCCTTGCATTTGCCGTATTTCCGGTCTGTTGTTTGTTGGTGCTGTAATGCTATTACCCCAAATTTACGCTTACGAATACAACCAAACGCGCATTAAAGAAAGTAGCTGATCGGTACCGATCGGTTTCTTCATATAATCCGAAGCTCCCGCTTCAATACACTTGGCCCGGTCTTCCTTCATTGCCTTGGCCGTAAGCGCGATTATTGGCAATTTATGATACTGCGGCATCTGGCGAATCCGGCGCATCGCCTCATACCCGTCCATTTCCGGCATCATCATATCCATGAGCACCAGATCAAAATCTTCCTGTTCGACCAGCATATCGAGTGCTTCCCGGCCATTCTCTGCGAACTTCACTTCCATGTGGTATTCTTCCAGTACGCTGGAGAGGGCAAATACGTTGCGGATATCATCATCCACGAGTAAAATCTTCTTTCCCTCAAACAGCTCTTCTTTATTGTGCAGCTTTTGCAGAATTTTACGCTTATCCTCCGGAAGATTGGCTTCCACCCGGTGGAGGAACAACGTAGTCTCATCCAGCAGTCTCTCCGGCGAGCGCACATCCTTGATAATGATCGACTCGGCATATTTCCGCAGCTGTGTCTCTTCCTTGCTGTCCAGGTCCTTGCCTGTGTAGATAATGATCGGCAGATCATTCAGTTCCTCATCATCGCGGATCTGATCAAGCAGTTCGAAGCCGTTCATATCGTCAAGCATCAGGTCGAGAACCATGCAGTCGTATTTCTGTTTACGCAGTTCACCGAGCGCTTCTTGTCCGGTTGAAACCGCCGTAATGGCGACATCATCATGGCCGATAAGCTCCATAATGGAACGGCGCTGAGTTTCATCATCCTCGACAATCAGCAGATGCTTCAGGGTACTGGCTGTGTAGCTCTCGATTTGTGAGAATGCCCGCTCCAGTGCCTGCCGGGTCGAAGGTTTTCTCAAGTAAGCCATCGCGCCCATCATTAGGCCCTGCTTCATCTCATCATTCACAGAGATAACGTGAACAGGAATATGCCGCGTTTGTGATGCGCCCTTAAGCTCTCTGAGTATCGCCCAGCCATCCATAACCGGCAGCTGGATGTCCAGAATAATCGCATCCGGCAGGTGGGATTTGGCCATTTGCAGCCCGATATCCCCCTGCAGCGCCACCAATCCCTTGAAGCCGCGTCCGCGGGCCATATCGAGCAATATTTTGGCAAAGCTCTCATCATCCTCAACAATAAGCAGAACCTTATCGTTTGCCGTCAAATTCTCACGGTCATCCTCCACCATCACTGGATTAAGCGGGGCAGGAATGACATCTCCGGATTTAGCAGGTTGTAGTTCCTCCACGTATTCTGCCAGCGTCGCCGCCTCTTGGGCCGCGGCCGCCTCAACTGCTCCTGGAAGCAGGCTGTAATTCCCTTGGACCGGCAGATACAGCGTAAACGTGCTACCTTGTCCCTCACGCGACTCCAGCCCGATGGCACCGCCCATCAACCGTGCTAACTCACGGCTGATCGACAATCCAAGACCGGTGCCGCCATATTTGCGGCTGGTCGTCCCATCCACTTGTTGGAACGCCTCAAATACGATATCTGTCTTGTCTGCAGGAATCCCGATACCGCTGTCTTTCACAGCTATGGAAATATACTCATACTCCGGCGGAAGGAAGGACGGTAATTGAGCAGGTACTGCACGGCTTACCTCAAATCCCACATAACCCTCGCTGGTAAATTTAAAGGCATTAGACAACAGATTGCGCAGAATTTGCTTCAGGCGATGACTGTCTATAAATAAACTGTCCGGCAGTGGCTCATTAAAGGAAAGACGCAGAGACAGCCCTTTCTTAAGGGCTTGAGGAGCAAAATTCTGTTTCACAAAGGTTTTGAGCTCCGTCAGCGGAACTTCTTCATAATTCAGCTCCATCTTACCTGCATCAACCTTGGAAAGATCAAGAATTTCATCAATCATCTTCAGGAGATCCGCACCGGACATATAGATCGTGTGCGCGAATTCAACCTGCTTTTCCGACAGGTTACCCTCTTTATTCTCGGTAAGCAGCTGTGAAAGGATAAGCAGACTGTTCAGCGGAGTCCGCAGCTCATGGGACATGTTGGCCAGGAACTCCGATTTGTATTTGCTCGTTACAGCAAGCTGCATCGCCTGCTTCTCCAACTGGACACGGGCGTGCTCAATCTCATCCTTTTTCTCTTCAACCTCCTGGACCTGATCCTCCAGCGCGCGGGTTTTGGATACCAGTTCACTATTGTAGTGCTCCAGTTCTCCCTGCTGCCGCTGCAGCAGCTCCTCCGAACGTTTAAGTGCATCGGTCTGCTCCTCCAGATTCTCGTTGGAGCGGCGAAGTTCTTCCTGCTGGGTCTGGAGCTCCTCCGACTGGCACTGCAGTTCTTCCGTGAGCGCCTGTGATTCGCGCAGCAGCTCCTCCACCACGAGTCTGCGGCTGATATTGTTCAGGATGACACCGAGATTATTCGTCAGTTGATGCAGCAATTCATTCTGCAGCGCGGTGAATGGCGTAAAGGAGGCAAATTCAACAACGCCAAGCAGTTCATCCTCAAACAACAACGGATAAATAGATATATGTTGAGGATGGGAATCGCCAAACCCTGAAGAAATGGAAATATAATCGTCCGGAGCCTCTGTCAGTTTGATCGGCTTCTTATCCAGGGCGCTTTGTCCGACAAGCCCTTGGCCGATTTCAAACCCTTCCTTCGGCTTGTCGCCACCTTCACCGGCATAATAGCCGCTTGCAGTGAGCAGATTAGGATTGTTGCTATCCTTCAAATAAACCGCGCCGTATTGGGCTCCCAGCACAGGAGTGAATTCGTTGATAAAGGTCTGCGACACCTGATCAAGTGAACTGACGCCGCGCAGCAGTTCTGTTACCTGTGCGATATTCGCATTCAGCCAGGCCTGATCGCTCTGAGCCTGCGCATAAGCTTTTTCCAGCTGCTGCTTTTGTTCGATGTCCTCCGCCATCTCCTGAAATACTCGGGCTACATCACCGATTTCATCCTTAGAGACTACCTTGAGCCTGCGGATCGCCCGCATCTTGCCGTTTCCGAAGCTCGTAATCATCATGGAAACGACATTAAGACCGCGCGTAATGCTTGGAATCACCCAAAGGACGACACCAAGTCCAAGCAGCAGCCCCACAATCATAATCAGCGTTACCATTTGAATGGATCTTTCATAAGCTTTCTGCGCGGTGGCATTTTCTTCGGTCATCTGATAGGCATTATAATCAGCGAGGGCATTCAGACTGTCCAGCACCTCGTTCTGGATGACCTGTCCGTCTGTATTGCGGTAAGTGTTGGCATTCTGAAAATAACCGGCTGTAAGCATCTCCAACGCTTTATTCTGATAGTTCAGGTAAGCGGAATTAGCTTTCTTAATCCGGCTCAAAAACTCCATTTCTTCCGCAGCACTCATCGAAGCTTCTATGGTCTTCAAATACCCTTCCGCCTTGATGACTTTGCCGTCTATCTCAGTTTTCTGGGCACCCACAGACAGCGTATCGGCATTCAGCATCGATGTGGTCAGGATCCGCGCCATATCATTGACTTCGCCCCGAAGTCCGGAAATCGCACGCCCCTTGCTGTATCTGTCCTGAAAGCCGTCTAGCTGGTTGCTCATATAATTAAGCCGATCGTATCCAATCAGCGTAAGTGCCAACATAATTGCCAGCATCGCGCTGAAGCCGATCAGCAGCTTGGCCTTTATCTTCATTCCTTATCCGTTCCTTTCTTCAGCGTGATCCACACCAGGCATTTGTCGTCATCACGTTCCTGGTCCGCTTCATCTGTGAAAAAAGCCTCCTGCATAACCTCTTCACGCCATTCGTGGTCCCCGTTCAGATTCCCGATCATAAAGTCCAGTTGCTCTTCCTGTTCACCCGGGGCCATTTCCAGCAGACCGTCAGTGTACATTACCAGATGCCCTTCCTCTTCGAAACTCAAACTCTGCGGCTGAATATCAATTCGGTCGAACAACCCGACCGGATGGCAGTTGCTCTCCAGCAGCACTGGTTTCTTGGCGTTGCCTTCAAAGAGCAGCGCCGGCGGATGTCCGGCATTTACATAGTCAATTCGCTTCATTCGCGTATCAATCACAAGATAAATCGCGGTAAAGTAATACTGGACCAGCTGTTTCTCGATATAGAGCTGGTTAAACCGCCGGTTCAGCTCTTGAATTACCTTCTCCGGCTCCACGTACGTAGTCACAGTATCCTTAAGCACAGAGGCCAGAAACATACAGAAAAGCGACGAGGAGATCCCGTGTCCCATCATATCCAGCAGGATCACAGCATACCTGCCGTCTCCCAGCGGATACCAGGCATACAGGTCACCGGCCAGTTCAGCGGAAGGCTGATAGATGGCATGCGCCTCCAAAACCTCATCCGTAATTGGCAAACTGAGTACAGCATTCTGCACAAGTGCTGCAAGCTTCAATTCATCCTGCATCCGCTGATCCCGCTCTTTATGCCAATCCTTCTCCCGCTTGAGGCGGAGCGCCAGCCGGATACGCGCCATAAGTTCAACCTTGTTAATCGGTTTCGTAACATAATCCACAGCTCCGGCATCCAGTGCCTCCGCCAATTTCTTGGAATCCCCCACAGCGGTAACCATAATAATCGGAATATCCCTTAGATGCTCATATTGTTGAACCACACGGCAAGCCTCGATTCCATCCATCTCTGGCATCATCATATCCAGCAGAATTAAATCGATATCCGACTGCTGCGGTCCTTTCTTTTCGCCTCCAATGCCAAGCAGTTTCAGCATTTCTTTGGCGGATGATGCTGTTATGAAATTTCGATAGTCTTCTTTTTTCAGGATTTCACGGATAATGATTACGTTAGTCGGGTTGTCATCTACGATTAAAATTCTCAAGCATCTTCACCTCGCACGATTAGTATTAGAGCCGTACAAATCCCTTACATCTATAATTCTATCATACGATATTTGAACGCCGTCTTTCCAATTATCAACAACCTACCAGGAGAGTAATATATTGTATCAGCATTCAACAAAGTAACCTCCAGCCCCACTAATTATAGTGGAGCTGGAGGTTACGCTATCGGGCTATAGGTTCTCATACAACAAACCGGCGTTTATTGCGGGTTTCTTTTAGCGATGACGAGAACCTTGCCTGAATCAAGCTCTTTCTCGTAGAAGCCAGCTTCTGCGCTGCTAAAACCCAGCGAAGTAATTTTGAAACGGAGCGCATCCCCCCGCGAACGGAAAAGATTGGCGATCGCGCCAAATAACCCTTCTTCACTGAGACTTACCTCATTAGTATCTGCAGCATCAACGATACGGCCCTCACGGTCCTGATCGTGGCTAATGACATAAATGTCATCTCTGGAATAGCCGCTGCTGCGCAGCCGATTCACTTCTTCGATCGCCTGAACACCATTTTCCAGCAGCTTGGCATACGCCTGTGTACCGATTGAATCCATGAAATCACGCTCCTATGGTTAGATTAATGAGGATAATGCCTGATAAGACAACTGTTCCTTCATTAACCTTAATAACGGACCGTGAAACAGGTCAGGAGGAATTTCCATCAAATAAATCAATACCCTCCCATTCCCCTGTCTGCGGATTGCGGTAAATCTTCAGCGCAGCGCTTCCTCTTAAATAGACATCGCCGTCTTCAGCTACAAAATCAGGGGTTCCCAGCAGCTCTTGAAAATTGTTTCGCGCCGGATCCAGTTTTTCTTCATTCAGCTGCAACCCGTATTGCCCGGCCTGTGCCGGCGTTACGTGAACATACAGCACGGCCCCTTCACAAACTCCTGCCGACATATCGGCGTATTGATACTCCAGGCATTCCTGCCAGGGATCAGGAGCAATACTAAGCGGCGAACCTTTAGCCAGCAGCAGTTCTTCCTCCGACATATAAAGGGATGCCCCCGCCAAAGAATTAAAGCTGCTGATATAAGGGCTTACCCCCATACTGCGTTCAATGGCCAGCACCACTGGCGGCTGCATGTAAAAAAGGGCGGCAGGAACATGTTCCTTCTGCGGAGACGGTGTTAAATATGGAGAGAGAAGACTTAGCAAAAGAATGACAATGTTCATGAAATCATCCCGCCTTTCTCACTGCCGCCTACTTAGTTAATGTCGAAATTTTTGCCATATAGCAGCTGCAGCGTCTACGCCTTTAAGCGCCATTCCTATTTTCCCCGGACCTTTTTTGGCATATGCGGCATCATAGGATTTTACTGTACGTTCTTCGGCAGGTGTCAGCGGAGCATCTTCTACAGAGACGGCTTTGGCTTTCTCCTTAAGCTCGCGTGATTTCCGGTACTTCTCAATCACAGTCACGGATACCTGCTTCACGGTAAGCGTCAATTCGTTCATTACATCGCCAAGATTTTTCACTGAATCCATAATAGGATCGATCTTTTGAATCTTGCCCTGGACGTCGGCCGTAATATCATTGGCATGTCTGACGGTTGTTTTCACTTCATAAGTAAGCTCATCTACCGTCTTTTGGACCTCCTGCAGAGTCTGGCTGACCTTGTCGAGGGATTCTTTCGCTGATTTTAAGGTTTTAATTAAAAAGAAAACGAGTACGGTGAATGCAATCGCAACAAGTGCAACGCTAAGTTCAATGATCATTACGAAAACCCCTTCCAAATCATAAATGTCGGCTTGCTCTGCCTTGATACTGCATAGTTACCCTTACTTACTTTGGCCGAAACAGCTTGTCAAGCGACTTAAAGACTACCTCTCCTATTTTGTTTCAAAGGGGAGAGACCCGTTTAAACAATGACTACATCACCATACAGAAAGGATGACATCACATGTTGAAATGGTCAGTAATTCTGCTGGTAATTGCATTGATTGCCGGTGTATTCGGTTTCTTTAATATCGTAGGGGCGGCAGTAGGAATCGCTAAAGTATTGTTCTTTATCTTCCTCGTGCTGTTCATAGTTTCGCTCTTTACAGGACGCAGAGGAAGATCATTGTAACTGTAAAAGAACATTAAAAACCACATCACATTACAGGTGCTAAAGGACCCGGACTCCGAAAAGGAGTTCGGGTCTGATTTATGTATAGCGGTTGCCGCTGTATGATTATGCCAGAGATTCCTCCCTCCCTTTTTCCTCCATACATCATATTCACCATGCAGAAAGTATAGGCCTTTCCACACGGATTGTCACCCGTAAGTCGCCTTCATTCCTCTGTTCACGATAGTTTTCATAAAAAATAAAGGGGTTGGTTCATTGTATCCACTTTTTGTTTACATGCTTATTAACACATCGCAAACATGGTAAATATACGCAAAACCAAAACCAACTCTGGGAGGAATCACAATGAAAAAATTAGCCAGCTTAACAGTAGCAATGGGTCTTATGGCTTCCATAGCCGCAACGGCTTCAGCTGCAGAAGTAACCAACACAACAACTGTAACGGAAACGACTTACAGCCCCCGGTTTGAGACAGTAATCACACAATCAGACCTTAGACCAGCAACTCCTCAGATTATTTTGACAAAAGCAACACCTTTCTACGCTTCCATGAACAGCCCCGTTGCCACGGGTTTTCTCGGCGCTCAAACCCTTGACACTACAGGAAATATCCTGGTTGACTCAAACGGCAATGAATGGAGAGAGATATACACCTGGTTGGGCATGCGCTGGATTAAGGTTCCCGCCTCCGCTTATGTAATCACTCCATAAATCAGTTTTACGAGCAGCGCCCCGCTCCCAAACTCATACATAGCCATGCGGGGACTTGCCTTTTTAGTATAGATACGCCCATACGAGGGTGTATAGTAAAACAGCCTGCGGACATCCAAAAGTCCTGACAGGCTTTTTTTCTTGCATGCCCTAAACACAGGAAAGGCTATCCCTCAGCAGAAAATTCTACTGATGGGATAGCCCCACAAAACATCCGCCCTAGTTCACCCGTCACAAACTTGCGATGCTGTCGCTTCCTGTATACATTTATATTTAGCGGATGACCGAACCTCCGTAAAGGAAACGGTTCACCCAAGAAGCGCTTAATTTATCTACCCGTACCCCGCCTGAAGATACGGAATACGTTTGCAGCATTTGTCCGTCACCCAGATACATGGCTACATGTGAAATTCTTGCCGCAGATTTGTCGATGCCTGCATAAGCAGAAGCTGAATTTCCTTTATAATCCATGAAGAACATCAGATCCCCGCGTTTCAGGCCTGAAATATCTGTGACAGTGTTGCTGTTCTGCTGTACCCAGGCTCCCTGTTGACGTGAATCAGCAGGCAGTTTCAAATTAGCTGCATCTATGAAGATCTGCCGGATAAAGTCGGAGCAATCGAAAGTGCTCGTGTTGCTTCTGCTTGATCCGAACTCATAAGGAGTTCCAAGATAACCCATGCCCGCGGCAATGACCCGTTCAATCACTGCTGATTGTGACGGAGCCGTTGGATCTGGCGCTGGCGCTGGTGTTGGATTCGGTGCTGGTGTCGGCACTGGTGTTGGTGCTGGAGTAGACGTTTCGCCACCTACCGAGATATATTGGTCTGCAGCACTTGTATAGCCTACAGTTCCGTCTGCAGCTTTTACTTTGTACCAGTAACTGTTCGTTTGTTCCAGAATAGCTACTTGATCGCCTCTATTTAAATACCCCAGTACTTTTCCGCTTGTAGAAGGCAGTTCCCGAAGACGGACCGAAGCTTGTATAACCCCTGTCTGTCCGGAAGATGTATTTCCAGATCCCGAACCCACTCGAATATACTGCTCTCCCGCGCTGGTATAACCAACGGTTCCATCCGAAGTTCTGACTTTGTACCAATAGCTGTTCGTTTGTTCCACAATTGTTACCTGTTCACCTTCGTTTAAATAACGAAGCACACTACCGCTTGTGGAAGCGCTCGTGCGCAGACGAACTGAAGATTGTATAGTACCGGTTAATCCAGATGTTGCTGTCACTGCGAAATCTGAAGAAACCGAAGCTGCTTGCACCTTTTGCGGGCTGAAAACTCCCAATGATACTGCAAGTGATGCTGAGACCAGTAACGTTGCTGCAATCTGCTTATGTGATGTGATCATAGCGTTCCCCCGCTTAGCAAAATGAGAAAATCAACAACGGCGCGCGCTACGTTTGTTGCTTTCTGCCCTCATTATAGGCTTAGCCGGGAATTGGAACATGCTCCAAATTTCACAAAAAAGCTTGCCACTTTATGGTAAGTACCAGGTCTATAGTCTTGAATTCTCCTTGGATTTGGTGGAAATTACAGATAACTAGAAGAAATTAAGAATTTTTAACCTTTAGGTTCTACATGGACCTGCACATTCATTATATTATGCAATTTGCTCATTCTATCTTCAATGGAATCGCTGATCTCATGACCTTCCAATACGGTAATTTCGGCATCCACTTCCACGACAACATCCACCAGCACATGATTTCCATGAACACGGGCCTTGAGGTCCTTGATCCCTTCCACACCCGGCGTCCGGGCAATCGTGCTGCGCAAATCCAGCAGCTTATCTTCATCAAAGCCGTCAGTCAACCGGTATGTCGAATCACGAAAAATATCCCAAGCTGTCTTGGAAATCAGCAGACCGACAGCAACCGCAGCAGCGGAGTCGATCCACGGCAGTCCGAACTGTGCGCCAACGATCCCAACAGCAGCACCGATACTCACCATTGCATCGGAAAAATTGTCCTTAGCCGCAGCCATGAGTGCACTGTTGTTAATCTGCTTCGCCAGCCGCTTGTTATAGATATAGACCCCCATCATGGCAACCGCACACAGTACCGCCACACCTGCTGACCAAAGCTGCGGCACCTCCTTGGCTCCTTCGAATAAAGACCGGACCGCTTCTACAATAACCTGAATTCCGACCATAGCCATAATAAAGGATGCCAGCAATGCAGCTACGGTCTCGGCGCGGAAATGCCCGTACGTATGATCCGAGTCAGGCGGCTTCCGCGAGATGCGCAGCCCGATTAGTACCGCAAGTGAAGCGACAATGTCCGTCAGATTATTGAATCCGTCTGCAAGCAGCGCGCTGGAAGCGAACAAGTACCCGCTGACCAGCTTTAAGGCGGACAGAATAAGATAAGCAATAATGCTGATCAAGGCCCCCCGTTCACCTTTGCGTATATCTTCATAAATATCGGCCAATTCCTGTCCCCCCTATACCCGGTTTCTTTACTGCCCCTCCGGTAAATCATGCTTTGATTTATTCTTGCCCTTGTGACTGCATTTAAAAACAATTAGAATAAAGTAAAGGACTTGCTTTATAAGGGGGTTAACATAATGAGCGAAAGTAATGATAAACCAAAGATCAACCTGGCTGATGCCATCCGCCAGAAGCTGGAACAGAAGAAACAGCAGTCATCCGCTAAACCGGGTTCTTCCTTTCAAGCCGGTTCAGCGAAGCCGCTAAAGAGTCAAAATAACAAGAAGCCAAACAATCAGCGCCGCCGCACAGGTGGTTCTTAGGAATTCTGGCATGTGCAAGTCGCATTTCACACTATATTTGAACATAAACGGCTGCGTTATCCCTCATAAGGGGTAACGCAGCCGTTTTGCTATGAACGAATTACTGTTCATTCTTTCAGTTATCTCTTAAGCTTCCACAGGATACATGCGCTGGCGCATTTCCTTAATTTCCGGGTTCTCCAGATATTCATCATAGCTCATCGAGCGGTCGATAACTCCGGTAGGGGTAATCTCGATGATGCGGTTGGCAATCGTCTGGATGAACTGATGGTCATGCGAAGTGAACAAAATGGTTCCGTCGAAATCAATCAGCCCGTTATTCAGTGCCGTGATAGACTCCAGATCCAAGTGGTTGGTAGGCTCATCAAACACTAACACATTCGCACCGTTCAGCATCATTTTGGCCAGCATACAGCGGACCTTCTCGCCTCCGGACAGGACGCTTGCTTTCTTCAGCGCTTCTTCACCGGCAAACAGCATCCGGCCGAGGAATCCGCGGAGGAAGGTTTCATCCTGATCCTTGGAATATTGGCGCAGCCATTCTACCAGGTTCATGTTTACCCCGTCGAAATAGCTGGAGTTGTCTTTCGGGAAATAGGCCTGGGTTGTTGTTACTCCCCATGCATATTCACCGGCATCCGCTTCCTTCTCACCCATGATGACATCAAACAGCAGTGATTTAGGCTGTGAATATGGACCTACAAAAGCGATCTTATCCCCTTTGTTCACCACAAAGCTGATTTCATCGAGCAGCTTCTCGCCTTCAACGGATTTGCTCAGCCCGCTGATGGTAAGCAGCTGCTTGCCTGCTTCACGTTCCGGCTTGAAGTTGAGGAACGGATATTTCCGGTTGGAGGGACGTATGTCGTCCAAAGTAATTTTCTCCAGCTGCTTCTTACGCGAAGTCGCTTGTTTGGACTTGGAGGCATTGGCCGAGAAACGCTGGATAAATGCCTGCAGCTCCTTCATCTTGTCTTCCTTCTTCTTGTTCGAGTCGCGCTGCAGGGCCTGGGCCAATTGGCTGGACTCATACCAGAAGTCGTAGTTGCCGACATACATTTGAATTTTGCCAAAGTCGATGTCCGCAATATGTGTACATACCTTGTTCAGGAAGTGACGGTCATGGGATACGACGATGACGGTGCCTTCGTAATCCATGAGGAAGTTCTCCAGCCAGCCGATGGACTCAAGATCCAAGTGGTTGGTAGGCTCATCGAGCAGCAGGTTATTCGGGCGTCCGAACAGGGCTTGTGCAAGCAATACCCGTACCTTCTCATTGCCGCTGAGTTCGGCCATTTTCTTGTCATGCAGTTCACGCATAATGCCCAGACCGATCAGCATGGCCGCCGCATCCGGCTCGGCATCCCAGCCGTTCAGCTCGGCAAATTCGCCTTCAAGCTCACCGGCGCGCAGTCCGTCAGCCTCTGTGAAATCACTTTTGGCGTACAGCGCATCCTTCTCCTTCATGATCTCATAAAGACGGGTATGCCCCATAATTACCGTTTCCAGCACCAAAAATTCATCGTACTCGAAATGGTTCTGCTTCAGTATCGCCAGTCGTTCACCGGGGGTGATATGCACGTCCCCGATATTTGCTTCAATTTCACCGGACAAAATTTTCAGGAACGTCGATTTGCCGGCCCCGTTCGCTCCGATCAAACCGTAGCAGTTACCGGGTGTGAATTTTATGTTTACATCCTCAAATAGTGCGCGTTTTCCGTAGCGGAGTGTTACGCCGCTTGTGCTAATCATTAAGCATTACCATCCTTTTCACTTAGGGTTTCGGCTCATTATAGCATAAAATCAAGCAAAAGAGGCCCAAGAAGGAACTGCTTTGCCGTCTTTTTAGAGCAAACTGGCCGTTTCCGGGCAAAATACAGAGATCCGTATAGCGTCCAACATCAAATAGGCCGAATTGCGGGAAAATCCGCGCTCGCCGCTTGCCCGGCCGGGCTATTGGCGGGAATCACGCTCTTCGGGATGCACCACCAATGTTTCACCGTAACCCAATGTGCGGATACGCTCTGCACGGATTCCTTGAGCCTCGCGGGCCAGCTCCATCCGGTCCAGCGCTTCCCGCGCCGTATCGTCAGCCAGCCGGAAGGTGCCGAAATGCATCGGGATCATCAATTCTGCTCCTACATCTATAAAGGCCTGAACCGCCTCTTCGGGATTCACATGCTGTGAATTCATAAACCACTCCGGCTCGTAGGCCCCGATCGGCATCAGGGCGACATGGAGCTTAAACCGGCTGCCTATCTCCTTAAAGCCCGGAAAGAAGCCGCTGTCCCCGGCAAAATATAGATTCGGCGGAAGCTTCGGCTTTGCTCCGTCCCCCTCCCCTTTCGGGTGTTTGCCGGGGTCGGCAGGCTCCAGCACATAGCCGCCCCAATGAGACGAATTCGTATCGAAGGGCGTCCGCCGGGTCCAGTGCTGGGTCGGTACGAATGTAAGTTTAACCGCCCCCAGCGTGAGCTCCTCCCACCACTGCATTTCCAGGCAGTTGGCGAAACCTTTGCGCAGCATCTTCCGCTTCAGGCCCACAGGTACTACGAGCGTTGTACCTGCCCGGTATAATTTGCGGATGGAGGCAATATGGAGGTGGTCGTAGTGAGAGTGGGAGATCAGAATCAGATCAACCGGCGGAACCTCACCCAGCGGGATGCCCGGCTGGCCGATCCGTTTCTCAAAGCCGAGCCGCCGCGCCCATATCGGGTCGGTAATAATGTTCATCCCTTCATATTGCAGAAAAAAAGTCGAGTGCCCGATCCAGGTAATCGTGGTCTCCAGCCGGTTCCCGGCCAGATAAGATACCTGCGGCGGATGGTTTGGCACTTTATAGGTATAATCCTTCTTCTTGCGGCGGCGCTCCTCGCGCCACTGGCGGAATTCCTTAAGCGTTTTGTCTGTACTGACATTATCGACGTTATTGTATCGGATTTTAGCCATTCCAGCACCTCTCCTTAAAAGGCTTGCCGGAAGAACTACAGGGCAAGCTCAATAGCTTTACTATATGATTCCGCATAGTCATTTGCAAAATTCCAAAGGCAAAGTAGGGCTGCAGTCACCTTGAATGCAGCGATGAACCTCTGCGTGTCCGGCCAGACGCCCTTACATTTAGTACAAATTTTACCCACTTCCGCCTGGACTTAAGCGGCTGCCCCGGTAACCCTTTTGGATTTGAGGCATGAAATGATGTAAAATGCGGGTAAAGAACACGGCACGAATGCCGTTCAAGGGGGAAGCCTAACGTATGAAGATCACATTTATTGAACCGACTCCAAGTCCAAATACGATGAAGCTTCATCTGGATGAAAGCCTGGAGCCCGGAATACGCCGGACCTATACACCGGAAAGCCAGCGCACCGCGCCCTCCTGGGCACGGGATATGCTGAGCATTCCAGGCGTCACCAGCATTTATCATGCTGCCGATTTCGCCGCGCTTGAACGCAAAGGCAGCGCCGATTGGGCGGCCATCCTCCGCGAGGTGCAGAGCCGTTTCGGCACTGACGGCCTAAGCGCGGATTTCGACCTCGCCGATGAGAATGCAGGTGCCCATTTCGGAGAATCACAGGTATTCGTGCAGATGTTCCGCGGCATCCCGATTCAGATCCGCGTCAAGACGGGCGCGAGTGAGGAGCGCATTGCCCTTGCCGCCCGTTTCACGCAGGCGGTAACGGATGTGGCCAGCGCCGTGATGATCAAGGAGCGCAAGCTCACCGATTACGGCGTGCGTTACGGCGAGCCGGCCGACATTGCGCGCGAGGTGGAGCAGGAGCTGGAAGCGGCGTATCCGCAGGAACGCCTCGACTCGCTCGTGCAGCAGGCCATCGCGCACGGGACCGCCGGCGAGTTCATCGAGCAGCGGCAGAAGAAGGATCAGGCCGAGCTGCTGCGAGACCTGAAGCATGAGGATTGGCGCGTGCGCTACGCCGCGCTGGAGGACCTTCTGCCTACGGCAGAGCTCCTGCCGGAGCTGCGCACGGCGCTGCACGACCCCAAGCTGCAGCTCCGCAGGCTTGCGGTCGTGTACCTGGGCGACCTTCGCACGCCCGAGGCGATGGAGCTGCTGTACGAGGCGATGAGAGACAGCGCCCCGGCGGTGCGGCGCACGGCCGGCGATACGCTCTCCGACATCGGCGATCCGGCAGCGACGCCGGTGATGACGGCGTCGCTGACAGATGCCAGCAAGCTTGTCCGCTGGCGGGCTGCACGTTTCCTCTACGAGGTCGGCACAGCTGAAGCCGAAGAGGCACTGAAGGCAGCAGCGGACGATCCGGAGTTCGAGGTGGGCCTCCAGGCCAGAATGGCGCTGGAACGCATCTCCTCCGGTGAAGAAGCTGCCGGAACCGTCTGGCAGCAGATGTCGGAGCGCCGCCGCAACTGACGCCAACATCCCTATATTTGTCATTGCTTGCGATGCCAAGTTGCATTATACTAATTCCTGTTGTGTTCATAGTATAAAGATAGCCTCATCATACCTAAGATGAGGTAGAGGTCGCGAATATTAAGAGTACGCGCGTGGAGACGTTAAAGAGCCGTCTGTGAAACGCCGCCGAAAGGAATATCCGCCGAAGTCTCTGCAGCCGCTCTTGTCAGCTGCAAGACTGGGGCCGTCGCCGAAAGGCACGGAACTGTCACAGTGCACCGCCGGTCAGAAACCGCGGGCCGCCACTGTGTTGCGCTATCTTAACAGGGAGTATGATGCGGAGCTGTAATACAGGAAACCGCAGAATCCGTCTGCGGTTTTTTTTGCGCTTTCAGGATGCCCCTTCCTTATAAAGGGAAGGCGGCGACTCAGCACTCCCTATTCATGAACAGAAACATGATCATCTGAAGGAGTGTCCTATTCATGCAAGCTAAGCGAGATAAGCAGCAGACTGCGGGTCACGGCAGCTCCACTGCCCCCACGGCACTGCGCAAAACATTCAAGGCAAGGCATTTAACAATGATCGCCTTAGGCGGCTCAATCGGTACAGGTCTGTTCCTGGCCAGCGGCGGTGCCATCGCCTCATCCGGCCCGGGCGGAGCGCTTCTGGCCTATACAGCGGTTGGTATTATGGTTTATTTCCTAATGACCAGCCTTGGAGAGCTGGCCACCTATCTGCCGGATTCCGGTTCTTTCAGCACCTACGGCACCCGGTTCGTCAGCCCTGCCTTCGGCTTCGCCATTGGCTGGAATTTCTGGTATAACTGGGCGGTTACGATTGCCGCCGAGCTGTCTGCAGCAACCGTCATCATTAAATACTGGTTCCCCGAGAGTTCCTCGATGCTCTGGAGTCTCCTGTTCCTGCTGCTGATGTTCGGCCTGAACTTCCTTTCTTCGCGGGGCTACGGCGAATCAGAATATTGGTTTGCGATTATCAAGATCATCACGGTCATTGTCTTCCTGGGGGTCGGTGTACTCATGATCTTCGGCATCATGGGCGGTGAAGCCGTAGGCTTCAGCAACTTCCAGCTCGGAGGCAGCTCGTTCCACGGCGGCTTCTTCGCCTTTGTCGGTGTGTTTATGGCCGCTGGATTCTCCTTCCAGGGCACGGAGCTGGTCGGTGTTGCCGCGGGAGAGAGCGAGAATCCGCGCCGCAATGTTCCACTCGCCATCCGTCAGGTATTCTGGCGCATTCTGATTTTCTACATCTTCGCCATTCTCGTGATCGGCCTGCTGATTCCTTACACGAATCCCGATCTGCTGCGTGGCGGCATTGATGATATCGGTGTCAGCCCCTTCACTATCGTCTTCAATAAAGCAGGGCTGGCCATTGCCGCTTCCGTCATGAACGCTGTCATCTTGAGCTCCGTGTTGTCTGCCGGAAACTCCGGGATGTACGCCTCCACCCGCGTCCTGTACGCTATGGCCAAGGATGGCATGGCTCCGCGCGCCCTCGGCAAGCTGAACCGCCGCGGCGTGCCTGTAGGTGCCCTTCTCGTAACCACCGCCGTCGGTATGCTGGCTTTCCTCGCCTCATTCTTCGGCGACGGCGCTGTGTACAACTGGCTGCTTAACGCCTCGGGGATGTGCGGATTTATCAACTGGCTGGGGATTGCCGTCTGCCACTACCGCTTCCGCCGCGCCTTTGTGAAGCAGGGACATTCACTCGATGAGCTGCCTTACCGGGCCAGATGGTTCCCGTTCGGCCCGCTGTTTGCCTTCGCGTTATGTCTGATTGCCGTATTCGGACAGAATATGGGCGCCTTCACAGGCGATTCGATCGACTGGTACGGTATTCTGGTCTCTTATATCAGCCTGCCACTATTCCTCTTGATTTGGCTGGGCTATGGCTGGTTCAGAAAGAGCAGCCTCATCCCTCTCGACAAATGCGATCTCAGCACACACGCAGAGTAGAATCCTTTCTCGATTTATGCGGATTCTACCTGTTACCGCCTATTCACGCAACAAAGGGATGCCTCTTTCGCCAAATGGCGAGGGGCATCCCTTTTCTGTAATTATTATTCCCAAGTCACATATACCTTCAGATCCCCCGTGTTGTCGAAGGGTGAGCTGTTGTACGAAAGATGGTCCATTTCAAGCGCATACAGCTCCTGAAGATCAGCCTTCAGCGATTTCTCGCTGCCGTCGTAGCGGAACAACAAGGACGCCTGGCCGGAGGCAATGGCCTGTTTGGCAAGCAGCATTAGCTCTGAGCCGGAGCTGACAATCAAATCCTCCTGATACAGACTGTAGTCAAGCTTCCGCTCAAGCTCCTGATATACAGCCACGTTTGGGCCCCCGCGGCTGATCAGCTCAGACAACGTTTGAGCATAGCCGACAGATGAAGCAGGGTATGACTTGGTCCACTTGTGGTCAAGGCGCATCTGAGCATCGGTTCTCATATAGTAAGCCGTGCTGAGAGCGCCTTCCTTATTTGGCGTCGGATCATCCCAGGTGGTATCCAGGTGGTACCAGCGCCCTTCCAGCTGCACCAGATTCCAGGCATGCGACTGGGCAGCTCTCCCTTCCGCCTTCGCCGTTCCTTCAACGATTTTATTGGGTATCCCCGCGCCCAGCAATAGTTTATACGTCAGGAGCGAATACCCCTGGCATACCGCACTGCCGCTCTGAAGTCCTTCATATGCGGTGTATTTGCTGTAGGAGTTATCATACTTCAGATGCAGCACGACCCAATCATGAATAGCCTTTATCTTCTGGTGATTATTCATTCCCGGCAGTATGATCTGCTTCAAGATCTCTTTTACCTGTTTATTTACAAAAGCTGTCTGCTGCAGCGTCTCGCGGTATTCCACCTGTACCGTCACATTAGCCGAGCTGCTGCTCCCCCGGTAGGAAAATGCGTAACTGTCAATGGTGTAGTATAGATAAGGGTCGCTGCCCATCGCCTGATCTATCGCACTTTGTACCTGGGCCTTCAACTTGGATGTCTTCCCCTGATAAGCAAAGGTTATGGTCTCTCTGCGGTTATTCATCGCAGCGGTCAGCTTCTGCGTCATTTCAGTTACCGAGCGCAGCGATGCTGAATCAGCGGCAGCATAAGCCTGCCCCCAGCTCCAATAGAGACCAGGCGGCAACGCAGCAAAAACCAGCATTCCTCCAAGAATAGCCTTCATCAACGGCAGTTGTTTCTTCTTTCCCATATCGCTTCTGTGCCCCCTGCTGTAAGTAATAGCCCACTTATTGGTTTATACTTTTATAGTAGATGCTGAACATTTACTCCGCACAACCTTAAACCCCACGTTAGCTTAATTTATTCCGCCAAAAAGCTTCATATTCACTATTATCGGCCCGACACACCCGGAGGATAAGGCTTTTTTGGAGTGAAAGCTCCTATATAAGTTGAACATTAGATTTTCAAGTTCATCTTATATAGATGCACGCAAAAAAACTGCCCCCGCAGATAATCTCTGCCAGGGGGCAGTGTCTCTTCGATTCAATTTATTATTATGCATCATTGGGTCATGGATCGTCAAACCGTTACCAGGTACACTTCTCCCGCTTTCATTTCCAGGGCATTCCCTGCCGGCAATAGGGTGCCGTCAGAACGCTGTACCTTAAGTTCCTGCTGCTGATAATTCAAGCGGCAAATTCCATCCCGGCTGGCAGCAATGACTGCAGAAACCAGTTTATGGTTCTGCCATTCGATATCCAGCTCATAGCCGCCCCGGGCCTTAAGTCCTTTGACGCTGCCGTTCTTCCAAGCGTCCGGCAGTGCGGGAAGCAAGCTGATTTCACCCAGATGACTCTGCAGCAGCATTTCTGCGATGCCGGCAGCCGCGCCGAAATTCCCGTCAATCTGAAAAGGCGGATGGGCATCAAACAGGTTAGGATAAGCCGAGCGGGACAGAAGCGTGCGGACAAAGCCGTAAGCGGCCTCCCCATCCTTCAACCGTGCATAAAGGTTAATCAGCCAAGCGCAGCTCCAGCCGGTGTGTCCGCCTCCCGAGGTGATCCGTTTCTGCAGTGATAAACGGCTTGCCTCCAACAGCTCTGGAGTATCCCGCCCATTGATGAACTCTCCCGGATATAGTCCATACAAATGCGATACATGACGGTGTCCCGGTTCCGATTCGGCGAAATCCTCGTTCCACTCCTGCAGGCGTCCGTCATTGCTGATCTTGAGCGGAGACAGCCGGGAGAGCGCTTCTTCCAGCTGCTGCTGAAATTCGGAATCCACGCCCAGAATCCGCACAGCATGGAGGCAATGCTCAAACAGTTCGCGGATTAAGCTCATATCCATCGCGGAGCCCATTGAGACACTGCACGGCTGGCCATCTTTCGTCATAAACCGGTTTTCCGGCGAAGTGGACGGATTCGTTACCAGAAGACCGTCCGGACCTTCCACCAGCCAGTCAAGGCAGAACAATGCTGCCCCTTTCATGAGCGGGTAAGCAGTCTCTGCCAGATAAGCAGCGTCAGGATTAAAGCTGTAATGCTCCCACAAATGGCGGCACAGCCACACGCCGCCCATCGGCCAGAATGCCCAGCTGGCATCTCCGCCTGAAGGAGAAGAACTGCGCCACAGATCAACATTATGGTGGGCTACCCAGCCACGGGCTCCGTAATGAACTGCCGCCGTCCGGGCTCCCGTTTCACTGACCTCCCGGATCATATCGATCAGAGGTTCATGGAGTTCGCTTAAATTGCCAACCTCGGCCAGCCAATAATTCATTTGGGTATTGATATTGGTTGTATAATTGCTATTCCATGGCGGTGTCAAATGGTGGTTCCAAATCCCCTGTAAATTAGCAGCCTGCGTGCCGGTACGGGAGCTTCCCATCAGCAGATAGCGGCCATATTGAAACAGCAGCGCTTCAAGTGCAGGGTCTTCCTGTCCCGCCTTATACTTCATGAGCCTCTCATCAGTGGGTAATCCGTCTCTCTCCCGCCCGCCGAGATCCATGTCGACCCGGCGGAAGATTCGTTTGTGATCCTCTGTATGACGATCCCGCAGTTCTTCATAGGACTTGGCTGCTGCCGCCGCCAGTCTTGCTTCGCAGCTCTCTGCCAGGCTGAGATTGTTTCCATTCTTTGCGGTACTGCGCTTCTTGAGATGGGATGCTCTGCTTCTCAGCTCTTCATAATCGGTGCCGGCAGCAAGAAGCAGCTGCGCACTATCCGCCCCTGATATAACAAGTTTGCCATCTGTGTACTCTACGCTTCCTCCTGTGAGAATTACCTGCAGGTGAAGCTCAAACGTTAGACCCAGCCCATCCTCATACAGAATGGCACCCGGATGATCCTTATGATAATTATCCGCAATATGTGTAGGACAGTTGCCCTTAAGGACAAGCCCGTTTCCTCCTTTTAGCTCTACGGAGTGCTTCAGCAGGCTGTCCAAAGAGAGTGCAAGCTGAAGGCCCCCCTTAACACTGCTCTTGGCCTGAATGACACAAACGCCGTCAGGTGCACTAATCCAGGCTTCGCGGGTAAATTCCCCAGTCTTCGTGTGATAGGATACTTTGGCAATCCCGCTGTCCAGATCCAGCTCACGCTGATAGTGGCTGAAATTCTCCGCACCGTCATGCTCCAGGTAAAGATCTCCCAGCGGCAGATAGGCCTGCGTATTTACGCCTAGCATGCGGGCGTTAATGGTTTCTTCAGCTTCCGCATAACGGCCTTCCGTCACCAGACCGCGCACTCTTTTCAAATATCGGAGCGCTTCATAATTGTTGGTATCCCGGGGAAAGCCGGACCATAACGTGTCCTCATTCAGCTGAATTTGTTCCCTGGCTGTGCCTCCGAATACCATAGCACCCATGTGTCCGTTGCCAAGCGGCAGTGCTTCTTCCCAGATTGCCGCAGGCTGGTTGTATATTAATTTCCAAGGATGCTCCTGAGTCTCTTTGTTCATTTTCCCGCCTCCCTAAGAGTTTAAAATACAGCAAAAGACCCTGACAAATGTCGGGTCCTTGCTGTTGCATTAGTTTTGTTTACAAGGAGAATTGCTGTTTACAAATCTTTTCCAGTCCACAGGGATACTCTCTTTTTCACGAGTTCTGTAAACTCTTTTTCCATATCCTGAGCACCGGCTTTGTCCAGTTCAACAAGGAATGCATCGTATACTTTATCGAAGTCAGCCGGTTTAGACAGGATCGCTTCTGGAATACGTTTGCGCACGATATCTCGAGTCTTATTAAAGATTACTTGGTATTGACCGTCAGTTGGAACAGGCATGTTGTACAAAGCGCCGGTATCTTTGACTGGGAATTCATCTTCTTTAGGGAACAGATCTTTCCATGTTGTAGCGTTGTAGCCTTTGAGCGATTCCTTCTCAGCTTCGGAGTAAGCAGCTACGATTTCTTCCGGGAAGGTTGCAGTGTAATAGTTGTCAGTAGAATCCTTCACACCATCGCCATAACGTGCACCGAAGATCAGATATTGCCCGATACCAGTTTCTTTAGCAAAGTTAGCGGCATCATTGGCTTTTCTGTTTGAAATTTCAGCTGGAACTTCACGCTTGCCATCTGCATTTACAGTGTAATGCTTGCCTTCAACCCCCCAGCTTCTCAAAACCTGGCCTTCATCGGAAGACATCCAGTCCAGCCATTTGATGATCCGGACAGGATCTTTAGCTGCAGTTGTAATCGCAAGACCATAGCCGTCGATACCTGTTGACATGAATGAATGATCTTTATACTCTTCAGACAGGGTTACAGGGAAGTGAGCATAAGTGTACTCATCTTTACCGGCTGCTTTCAGAGCATTTTCACCATCGGAATATTCCCATTCCTGGGAGATCAGACCAAGCACACGGCCGCTGGCCACTTTGGCTTTATATTGGTCGTCTTTTTGTACGAAGGCATCTTTATCAAGCAGACCTTGAGCGTACATGCCGTTCAACCAACGGAAATATTCTTTTTCTTCAGGGCGTTTGTAGTGAAGTTTTGCTTCGTAAGTTTCCGGATCGACATAATATTCACCATCATCCGGTGCACCTGTTGTAGTGAAGGCAGGGTTTGTAACCGTGATCATGATCTTCCAGTCATCGGCATTCAGCGTAAGCGGAATCGTAGGCTGTCCATCGGTTTCCGGATGCAGCGCCAC
The DNA here is from genome assembly GCF_038002865.1 of Paenibacillus sp. FSL H3-0321. NCBI lineage: Bacteria > Bacillati > Bacillota > Bacilli > Caryophanales > Paenibacillaceae > Paenibacillus > Paenibacillus sp. FSL H3-0321. The sequence continues at coordinate 3,199,846 of NZ_JBBODH010000001.1, forward strand.
ATAATCCTTCAGCACTTTTTCATAGTCGGCCAAGGTCTTCACTTCAGGATAGCCCAATTCCTTCAGTACGCGGTGTTGAATTTCAAATCCTCCTGTTGCGTCGAAGGATTGCTGGCCGACGCCCATGTTTGTAGGAATTTGATAGATACTCTGGTCATCCAGGCTGTATTTCAGACGGTTCATGTTATCGCCATATACTTTTTTCAGGTTCGGAGCATATTTATCAATTAGGTCGGTCAGATCAATAACCAGACCGGCATCCACCAGGATACTAAGATTTCCTTTGGCGAAGATCAAATCAGGAACATCTTCGCTGGCAGCCATCATAGGGATTTTTTGATCGCCGCCGCCGCTGCCTACATCAAACTCTGCATTAATCGTTACACCAGTTTTCTCAGTAATTACTTTACCCACATCATCCTGCATTTTGTTCCAGTTTGGACTGGCATCCCCACCAAAGAATGAGATAGTAAAAGGGCTTGTATCCATAGCAGTATCGTCAGCAGCATTGTTGCCGGTGTTTTTTGCCCCATTGTCGGCAGGAGTGTTGATAACATTTTTGTTGTTGTTGCCGCCGCCACAGCCTGCGATCAGCATAGAGCTCATGAGCATGAGCGTAAAAGCAGTCTTAATGCTCTTGCTTTTCATTTGTGTATCCCCCTTGATAATTTGTATTAGTTCATCTATGCATATCAGGTTAAACCTGTATATACCATTGTTAGCGCTTGCAAATGCGATATAATAATAAATCCAATCCAGCGCTTTCATTTAACGGATAAGCCAGGACGTAATTCTGCTTGGCAATTTTCCTGCCAGAAATACGTCCCTCTTATCCTAGCCCTGTCTAGCAGGGATTAGGCTTTTACAGCTCCCAGTGTCATACCATTTACGAAATACTTCTGCAGGAAAGGATACACTACAAGAATAGGTACCGTTACTACAATGGTGATAGCCATCTTGATGGACTCTGGTGAAATTTGCGCCATTTGCTGGGCCAAATCGTTGGCATTGGCCATGCCGCTGCCCTGGTTCGTACTCGACAGCACCTTCATCAGTTCATACTGGAGTGTCGTTAGATGCGGCTTGTTACCATTATACAGATAGGTTGTGAACCATTCATTCCATTGTCCTACCGACAGGAAGAGTGCGATTGTTGCAAGTACCGGCTTACAGAGCGGCAAGATGATTTTGTAGAAAATCAGGAAGTCATTGGCTCCGTCCAGCTTAGCGGACTCTTGCAGGGCGTATGGCAGACCATCCATAAAGGAACGGATGACGAATACGTTGAACGCGGAAACCGCACCCGGCAAAATGTAGATCCAGAACGTTCCGATCAGATTTAAATCTTTCATCAGAATGTACATAGGCACCATACCGCCGGAGAAGTACATTGTCAGTGCCAGGAATACCGAAACAAATTTTCTTGCCCGGAAATCCGGACGGCTGAGCGTAAACGCCAGCATGGCTGAGCTTGCAAGTCCGAGAATTGTACCGGAAACGGTCCGCAATATCGAGATTTTGAAACCCTGAATCAGACCTGTATAACTGAAGATCCGTTCGTAGTTCTCAAGCGTCCAGGCTCTCGGGAAAATATATATGCCGCCTCGAACGGTGTCTGTAGATTCATTGAAGGAAATCGCCAGCACGTTCAGGAAGGGATATAGAGTCACAATCATGACCAACCCTAGAAAGATGTACAAGAAGATGTCGAATACACGTTCAGACTTTGACATTTGAAAAGCTTTGCTGCTCACTTAAGATCCCCTCCTTACATGATGCTTTCTTTAGTAATTTTCTTCATTACACCGTTAGCGACAAGCAGCAAGATCACACTGACTACTGAGGTGAACATACTGATTGCGGTACCATAGGAGAAGCGTCCTATTTGAATACCATATTTAAGCGCATACAAATCCAGTACTTCCGAATAATCGGTAACAAGGTTGTTCTGCAGCTGGAACTGTTTCTCAAAGCCGATACCGACAAGGTGTCCAATGGACATAATCAGGAGAACCGTGATTGTCGTGCGGATACCCGGCAATGTAATATTGAACATTTGCTTGATTCTTCCGGCCCCGTCCACTTTTGCCGCTTCATACAGCTCTTTATCGATCCCTGTAATCGCTGCCAAATAGATGATTGCATTCCAGCCAGTTTCTTTCCATATATCGGCTGCAGTTAAAATTCCCCAGAAATATTTACCTTTAGCCATGAACTGGATCGGCTCATCAATGACATTAAGCCAGATCAGCAAATCGTTCACGATCCCTCCGTCGATCGCGAGTGTCTTGTAGACAATCCCGCCTACAACAACCCAGGATACAAAGTGAGGCAGGTAAGATACGGTCTGGACCGTTCTTTTAAAGACGTTTCCCCGCAGCTCATTGAGCAGTACGGCGAACAAGATCGGAACAACGAAACCAAACACCAATCCTAGACCACTCATTGCAAGTGTGTTTCTTAGCACAAGGTAGAAGCGTTCATCGTGGAAGAGTTCTTTGAAGTTATCCAATCCAACCCACTTCTGATCCCCAAACGACTTGGCCGGTTTATATTTCTGAAATGCCATCAACCATCCCCATAAGGGCACATAGCTGAAAATGAATACCCAGATCACGAAAGGAAGAGACATCAGATACAAGTACTTTTGCTGCAGTACGCTACTCCAAAATCCGTTTTTCCGCTTCTTAGGTGGGTGGGGGGTTACGCTTTCATTTGCTGTAACACCGTTTTCAGTGAGCGCTTTCACGTCCATTATTCCCCCTTCGTTTTTATATTCATATCATACCGCACCCAAATGTAAGCGAATACCCGACAGATTTCACGTAAAATCCTGTGTAAATTAGACATTCAACAACCTACTGTCTGAAATCGCTATCACGCGGGATGGAAAAGGATATTGTTGTGCCCTTTCCTTCTTCGCTTTCGATATTCAGTCCATGCTTCTCCCCGTAATACAAGACCAGTCTCTGGTGCACATTGCGCAGACCGATCCGGCTTCGCTGCTCTTCCTCAGCTTGGGCAATTACCGTCAAAATTTCGGATAACCGCTTCTCTGTCATCCCTGCACCGTCATCTGACACAAGCACTTGTATTGCACCATCAGACAAAACGACACTCACCCGCACGTTAACCGTTCCTTCTTTATTCTCCAGTCCGTGGACAACGGAATTCTCCACCAGCGGCTGGATGATCAGCGGCGGAATCAGGATATCGGAGGCTTGGGCGTCAAAATCTATTTCAAACATCAGCCTGTCCTCATACCGGAATTTCTGAATCTCCAAATAGGAGCGGATCATTTCAATCTCTTCCTTCATCGGCGCACGTTCTCTGCCTACCTCCAGATTTTTGCGCATAAGCTTTCCGAGAAGTCTGACGATATTGGCGATCTCCTTCTCTCCCTTAAGATGGGCATTCATCCGGATGGACTCCAGGGCATTGAACAGGAAATGCGGGTGAATCTGACTGGCCATCATTTTCAATTTAATTTCTCTCTGGGCGATTTCCAGTTTATTATTCTTCTCATTGCTCTCCATAACTTGGGCAATCAGCCGGTTTATGCTTCCCACCATATAGTTAAACTGCCGTGACAGCTGTCCGATTTCGTCCGTCCCGTCGATATGGGAGACTACGTTCAGATTGCCTAAGGCCACCTGATTCAGTTGGCGGCTGAGCCGGAGCAGGCGGTTGGTCGTCAATAAAGAAATGGTATAGACAAGCACCAGCGCAACAAGCAGCACTCCGACGATGATCAGCAGCCCCAGAACACTCACTTTATTCGCATTGCTAAGAATGCTGTTTCGCTCAAATACGGTAATCACCTTCAGTTGACTGATGCTAAACGAAGGAGTCATCTCATCGACAATAACATAGGAGTCTTCACCCTTCACCATTGTTCTAAACACGCCTTTAGTTTTCGTACTCAAGTCTATATCGATATCAAAGGCATCCAGCGTAGTCCCTACGAGCTCCCGGTTCTTGGCGGCAGTAATGTACCCCTGCTCATCTATGATTATCGTTTCAAAGGGCTCCTGGTACAGCATTCCGTTCAGCTCATCGGGGTTTACCTGCACCATTAATACACCGGGTTTTTTGTACTCTGAATAAGGGACCTGCCGGATGAGACTTAACTTATTAATCGTTCCTTTTTCACTGGTTTTATATTCCTCTTTATCAGGGATGTACAGCCAGTGTATTCCTTTGGTCCCGACAACCTTCTGATACCATGATCTGGATTCAATCTCCGGAGTCAGGGGTGCGATGGACATATTATCAACCAGCGTCTGGTTATCAATAAAGAAACGGATGTTGGAGAGTTCGCGATACTGCAATATATAATCCTTGAAATCTGTAAAGTTTATATAAGCCTTCGTCAGCTCCAAAATATCGGGATATTTCGTTGTGACGAGAGTCTTGAAATCCTTGTCAAAATAAAGCAGATTCGAAATATCTGTAGGCACACGAAGCTTGCTCGACATTTGACTTTTGATTTTCTCCAAATTATTGGTTGCCTGATCAATGGCTCTGTCCAAGGCAGCCCCGCGAAAATACCCGGTTAGGGCAATGCCTATAATCAGTACAGGAATCATAACGACTACAATGTAGAACAGAATGAACTTATATTTCAGCTTCATGTTATTGATCATCCGCACCAGATTTTTCATAACGTTCCCTCCTCCCCTAATCTGTTCACCCGAATCATGGCAAACAGGCCGCTCCCTCATCTGCCGCAGATAGGGAACAGCCTGTCTATCATAATGCTCACGTTAACCGTTCGGCAAGTGCGCTGGCCAAGATTAATTATCCTTGCGGTAGGCGGTTGGGGATACCCCGACGTATTTGCGGAATTTGGCGTTAAAATAATCGGAATTCATATACCCGACTCTTTCAGCAACTTCATACACCTTCATGCCCTGTGTCAGAAACTGCTTCGCTTTCTCAATTCTCACCTTGTCCAGATAGGTATTAAAATGCTCGCCCATCTGGTTCTTGAACATTTTACCCAGATAGGCGCTGTTATAATTAAATATTTGCGCAAGCATCCCCAGCTTCAAGTTCTCATTGTAGCGGCGCTGGATCAAATCGGTGATCCGTTTAATCTCATCGCCCTTTCCGCCACTGTTCATCTGCTTCGAAATTTGCTCCAGGTAAATCCCTGCCATATTCTCGATATCGCTCAGATAATAACTGCTGTATACTTCCCCCGTGGGAGAAGGATTGCCCGCAATAAAGGAACGGATGTCTGGGGTAGCTGCCTCCAGGCGGGCAATCGTACTGCTCATGATCCGGATCAGATTATCTTTGATATACGTCTCATTGCGTTTTATAGCAACAAGTTTGCGGATGATCTGCCCGACCAGTGCCTTAATGGCTTCATTACTCCCGGTTTCAATCGCAAGCAGCAGCTCCATCTCTTCATCGCGTTCCGATTCCTCAATGTCCTCAGTCTCATCGATCCGAACCAGCCATTCATCTGGCTGTCCGCTCAGAAGAATCTCTCTGCGTCCGAAAAAAGCTGACTCCAGCAGCTCGCGGGCTGCGGAAAAAGACTGGCTTGCCAGCTCCGGATCGGCAACTCCGCCTCCGGAAGCGGCATGAAAATCCAATCCCTCTTTGGAAATAACTCTATTGAGGTCATTCCACAATGCTGTGCGGGCATCCCCGTCCTTGAGCGGTTCCTTCAACAGGATTCCCATATATGGAGGCAAGGTGAAGAACAATGCTTCCTCTGCCGGCCAATGCTGCTCCAGCAAGCTGCGCACACGATCTTCACTTCCGTCTTCGCCTTTCTGCGCCCGTTTCAGCTCCAGCAGTACAATTTCACAGCTCCACCCCGTAAGCCCCAGCCCGGCTGCTGATTCTGCCGTGTCAAAACCATTCTCGCGCGGCTGAAGCAGCTCGCGCAGCAGCACTTCATTGCTTCGTACCGGGAAATCTGTCTGAAGCTGGCTCAATTGCTCCTCCTGACTTATCGTGACACGCAGATCATGAAGATAGGAGATCAATTCCTCTTCGTCGACCGGCTTCAGCAAATATCCGTCAATATGATAGGAGATCGCCCGTTTGGCATATTCGAAGTCAGCATGACCGCTAAGAATAATCACATGGCAGTTAGCGTTTTCTTTGCGCAGCTCATTAATCAGCTCCAGACCGTCCATTCCCGGCATGCGAATATCTGCGACAATCAGCTTGGGAGCAAAGCTATGGAACTTATCAAGCGCCTCGAATCCGTTTGCCGCCGTCGCCACTACGGTGTAACCCAGCTCTTCCCAAGAGATCAGTGTACGCATCCCTTCCCTCAGCTTGGGCTCGTCATCTACAATCAGCACTTTTATCATTAGTCTTCAGCCCCTAAGAAGCGTAATTCCGCAAGGACAGCTCAAGCGCTGCCCTAACGGGTATCGCGGGCAGATCGTCAGCCCCATTCTTGCAAGCCCAGTTATTTCCGGTATGCAGCCAGCTTATCATTCAATTCACGGGTCTGGCCGTATACGTCCTGGTAAATACTGAATAACCCATCATAGACCGCCACTTGCCCGGCATTCGGCTTAAAAACTTCTGCAGGACGGATGAAAGCTTCTGCACATGCACCAAGGGAAGGGAACCAGCCGCTGCCGTAGGCAGCCAGCATTGCCGCACCCATAGCCGGGCCCTGTTCACTCTCCAGCTTGATAATCGACGCATTGAAAATATCAGCCTGCATTTGCAGCCAAGCCTCATTCTTCGCACCGCCGCCGATCGCCACAATCTCTGTAATTTCCTTACCCGATTCACGCACAATCTCAATCGACTCGCGCAGGGAGAACGTAATTCCTTCCAAGACCGAACGGGTGAAGTGGGACAAGGTATGGCCGGAATCCATGCCGATGAAGCTGCCGCGGATATTTGCGTCCGGATGCGGCGTGCGTTCACCAACAATGTACGGTGTGAACAACAGCCCGCCGCTTCCGGCCGGCACATCGTTTACACCTTGAAGCAATTCGTCAAAGCTCTTCTCCGCTGCAAAGGTTTCTTTGAACCAGGTAAGACTATGGCCCGCAGCAAGAGTAACGCCCATAATATAGTAGGCATCCTTCTCCCCGTGATTAAAGAAATGGACCTTACCTTCCAGATTAAGATCCTTGTTGCTCTCGTAGGAGAGGACCACACCGGAAGTGCCGATGCTGCACATTGTCCGGCCTTCACCCAGAATACCAGCGCCGAGCGCGCCGCAGGCGTTATCCGCACCGCCGGCAAATACCTTAGTGGATGTCAGAAGGCCGGAGGCTTCAGCAATCTCAGGCAGCAGCGTTCCCGTCAGTTCGAAGGACTCTACCAGTCTAGGGCACAGCGAGACCGGCAGTGAGAAAGCTTCGGCAATTTCCGCACTCCACTGCTTCGCACCTACGTCCAGCAGCAATGTACCTGCCGCGTCGGAATAATCCATAGCATAATCACCGGTTAGACGGAAACGCACGTAATCCTTCGGCAGAAGGAACTGGTGCGCTTGCGCCAGCACCTCTGGCTCATTCTCCTGAACCCACAGGATTTTGGGCAGAGTGAACCCTTCCAAGGCGCGGTTTCTGGCAATGCTGATCAGCTTTGTTCCCAGTTTCTTCTCGATTGTACGGCACTGTGCCGTAGTGCGGGTGTCATTCCAGAGTATTGCCGGACGCAGCACATTACCTTCGCTGTCCACCAGCACCAGACCATGCATTTGCCCCGAAAAGCTGATGCCGTCCACTTGCGAAGGATCTACACCAGACACCTCGATCAGACGGCGGAGGCTAACCAGCGTTCCTTTCACCCAGTCCTCGGGATTCTGTTCACTCCAGTTCGGCTGGGGTCTGCTAAGCGGGTAGGCTTCGGAATGCTCGAAGGCCACCTTTCCCTGCGGATCAACCAATACAGTCTTTACCGCACTGGTTCCCAGGTCTACACCGATTACATATTTCATATTGATCCTCCTAAAAGTTAATGAAGAAACACCATTTACAAGAAAAGGGGCTGCCGAAGAATGCTCTCTTCAGCAACCCCCGTTGCGTTAATATCGGCTGAACTAAAGTCTGAGCCGTAAGCTCAAGCCCTAATCCTACTCAGCCAGGATGTATTGGTTCAAAGTAGCTCTGAGCAGTTCTTGACGTCCGGACTCATTGCGGCGCGGATTTTCGTTGTTCAGCGCGTATTCGGCAAGCGAAGCCAGTGTTGCTTTGCCGGAAACGATATCTGCTCCTACGCCTTCATTAAAGCTGCTGTAACGTTTCGCGATGAAGTCTTCAAATACGCGGTCTTCAAGCAATTTAGCGGCAACTTTAAGGCCTTTGGCATAAGTGTCCATACCGGCGATGTGCGCCAGGAACAGATCCTCAGCTTCGAAGGAAGGACGGCGTACTTTGGAGTCAAAGTTGATTCCGCCTTTGCCAAGTCCGTCATTCTTGAGTACTTCATAAAGCGTAAGAGTTGCATCGTAAATGTTAACCGGGAATTCATCGGTATCCCAGCCCAGCAATGTATCGCCTTGGTTTGCGTCAAGCGATCCAAGCATGCCGTTAGTGCGTGCTACACGCAGTTCATGCTCAAAAGTATGACCGGCAAGTGTTGCATGGTTAGCTTCAAGGTTCAGCTTGAAGTGCTTGTCGAGGTTATATTTCTGCAGGAACGCAATTGTTGTTGCTGCATCGAAGTCATATTGATGTTTGGTAGGCTCTTTTGGTTTAGGCTCGATCAGGAATTGACCGTCGAAGCCGATTTCCTTAGCGTAATCTACAGCCAGGCTGAACAGACGTGCAATGTTATCCTGCTCAAGACCCATATCTGTGTTAAGCAATTCTTCGTAGCCTTCACGGCCACCCCAGAATACATAGTTTTGTGCGCCCAGACGTTTACCAACTTCCAGACCCTTCTTCACTTGTGCAGCCGCATGTGCGAAGACATCAGCATTAGGAGTGGAGCCTGCACCGTGCATATAACGCGGGTTAGTGAACATGTTGGCTGTGTTCCACAGCAATTTCTTGCCGGAAGTCTTCATGCCTTGTTCAAGGATATCTACGATGGTATCAATGTTGCTATAGAACTCACGCAAAGATGCGCCTTCAGGAGCGATGTCCACATCATGGAAGCAGTAGTAAGGCAGGTCCATCTTCTCCATGAATTCAAAAGCCGCTTCTGCGCGGGCTTTAGCCTTATCCAGGCCACTCAGGTGATTCCAGCTGCGGATTGCAGTTTCTGCGCCGAACGGATCGGAACCGCCAGCAGTTAATGTATGCCAATATGCCATTGCAAACTTCAGGTGCTCTTCCATGGTTTTGCCGGCTACGATTTCTTTAGGATTGTAGAATTTGAATGCGAATGGGTTGGTGGAACGGCTTCCCTCGTAAGAGATCTTGCTCACTGTTTCAAAATAAGCCATTTGTAAAATCCTCCTCGATATTTTGCTTCGCCCGCAAGCGTTTACAGCATCATCTTAACACATCTTCAGAACTTTGTATATTGGTTAAACAAAGTTTTAAACAACTTTTTATTTGTCTATTTCTTGTCCTCCGCGAGCAGGGCCAAAGACCCGTCCCCTGCCCGCTCTATCGTTTAACATGACCATAAAGTACCCTTTGACAGCATCGCCTATGCGTTACCATTCGTTTGAACACAATGCTGGCAAGCCTCAGAACAGCATGTGAAAAAGCCTGAATTCCCTCTGATATATTGAAAGATCAGTTCTCTTTCCCGCGCTTTCTTCCGTCACCTCCTGTTGCATTTTTCCGCACATCACTCTAGACTAAGTGGCATACTACTCTAATGAGAACGTTGTCAAAAAAGGAAGTGTACTTCGTGAAAGTTACCGGTGACCAGGCGCTGGTCAAAAAAATCAATAAGTCGATTATTTTACATACGATCCGCACGCATTCTCCGGTCTCCCGGGCCAAAGTCTCCGAGATGACCGGCCTTAATAAAGCAACCGTGTCCAACCTTGTCGCCGAGCTTTGCGGACAGGAGCTTGTGACTGAAGCCGGCCCCGGGGAATCCAGCGGCGGACGCAAACCGCTCATGCTGCATTTTAACAAAATGGCGGGAAGCGTCATCGGCATCGAGCTGCGTGTAAAGCAGCTCACGGCAGTACTCTGCGATCTGGACGGCGGCGTGCTTCACGAGCGGGATTGCCGGCTGGATGCCCATGATTTCCCTTATGTTGTGAATCAGATGAAGGCGATCATTGCAGAACTGATCACCAAATCCCCCGCGTCGCCTTACGGTATCGTAGGAATCGGAGTAGGTGTGCCGGGGATGGTCGATGAGAACGGCGTGGTGCTGTTCGCCCCCAACCTTGGCTGGGAGATGGTGGATTTACGTTCCATTCTGGAGGATACTTTCGCTGTTCCTGTCACGATAGACAATGAAGCTAATGCGGGTGCACAGGGAGAGCTTAATTTCGGAGCGGCCCGGGGCGTTCGCCACCTGCTGTATATCAGTGCCGGTTCAGGGATCGGATCGGGAATCATCATCGGGGGAGAGTTGTACAAGGGCGCCCGCGGATATGCCGGAGAAACCGGGCATATGACCATTGAAGCGGAAGGCAAACCCTGCAGCTGCGGAAGCCGGGGATGCTGGGAGCTGTATGCCTCCGAGAAGACCTATGACAACTCAAACTTGTCATTGCCTGCCCGCACTACCACAGAACTGGTCCGCCATGCGCTGGACGGGCAGGAGGATACGCTGCGCCACTTCTCAACCATGGGCGAATATCTGGGCATTGGCGTCACGAATCTGATCAACAGCTTCAATCCGGAGCTGATTGTTATCGGAGGAGCCCTGTCCGAGGCTGAGCCTTGGCTGGGCGAACCGCTGCGCAGCGTAGTGGCTAAGCGTACACTGCCCTACCATAAGCAGCAGCTGGAGATCACTTTTTCCAAGCTGGGCAGCCGCGGTACCATGATCGGTGCGGGCTTTTCGGCCGTGATGCATTTTCTCGGCAATATCAGGGTAACCCTGTAGACAAATTGACGTAAATTTGCCGCATTTGAAGCAGCCCAAAGTGCAGCAATAAGCAGGGCAATCCTTTATAATTAGGTCATAACTGTGTGACATATGTCACCATCACCCCTTTTTCTGAAAGCGAGAGTGAGTCTATGACCTATGTTGATACGTCTGATCTTTCAGCGCAGATGTTCATCACTGTGCTGCTGCTGCTGCTCATCATTGCTCCTTTAGTCAGTCTCGGTGTACTGCGTCTGTTCCAATCGAGGAAGAAATCGGGATTCATGCTTATTATCAGCGGTGTTGTTGTATACGCTATTTTTCAAGTAATCATGTCCTTTACCCAAGCTTAAGCGAGAGCTTCGAACCCTTTGCTCCTGCCGTACAAAAACTAGCCGGCATCACAAAGCAGACTATTTTTTGTACGGAAACCTGCTCCCCGGACTGCCTCAGCTGCGTTCTGCGTCATTTAGAGAAAGACTGCAGATGAAACGCTCGACTCCGGGATATTTCTCCCCCAGACTCTTAACTGCAAATCCGTTATTCCTGTAGAACCCAACGGCGTCATGGTCTGTCTCCGCGGTTATCGTGTCATATTCAGCAGTTCTGCGGAGTTCCTCTACCATCTTTCTGCCGATCCCTTTCCCGCGCCACTGCTCCTGAACTGCAAGATGCCTGATCTCCGCCGCTTTCCTGGAATGCCGCATGAATCCGATGATCCCTGCCAACCGTCCATTCTCATAGCAGCCCAGTAATTCTGTACAATCATTTGCAATATATCCCGCAAGCACCTGCTCGACTTTCTCATCAAGCTCCTCATCGGCAGCCCACATGCACTCGGCCAGCAAACGTTTTACATCACCATAATCCTTGTAGTCCTTTAAATTCATTAACAAGGTTCGCAGCATCCTTTCATCGGTTAGAGATCCATATGTACATTGAACGATTCGGACGGATACAAGCCCGGTAACGCAAAGACCGCCCCCATCTCGGAAGCGGCCGGTATCCTCTTATTCAAGAGCAAGGCTATATTATACAGTTGCCAAAGCCTTGTCGAATTGCGTTTTGTTCATGCCTACGATTTTGAAATCGCCGATGACGGTTACAGGTACAGCTCTCATACCCATATCCCAAACCTGCTGCGCGTAATCATCATTCTGCTCGATGTTGCGTTCCTCGTAGGATACACCCTTCTCGCTCAGGAAGCTCTTCACCTGACGGCAATGCGGGCAATTGGTTGAAGTGTATACAATGACATTTTCCATAGTTGATTTCCTCCTTAATTTTATATAAACAGTATAGATCAGGGTAGTATCTATTGTAGCACCGGAGTGCCTTTTATTCCAAATAGAGGGTTACAAAATAACCGCACTGTGCTCCAGGCTTTCGATGTATTTCTCAGCATCCATAGCTGCCATGCAACCACTGCCCGCTGCCGTAATGGCTTGTCTGTAACGGGTATCCTGAACGTCGCCGCAAGCAAATACGCCGGGAATATTGGTTTCGGAGGTGCCCGGATTGGTCACGATATACCCGTTTGCATCCGTTGTAATTTGACCACCCAGGAAGGAAGTATTCGGATGATGGCCGACAGCTACAAATACACCGCTGGCTTCAATGAATTCCTCTTCGCCGGTTTCATTATTAAGAACCTTCAGACCGTTCACGCCTTTTTCGCCGGAAGTCACTTCCAGTGGAGTACGGTTCAGCCCCCAGGTCACCTTGGCATTATCGCGGACACGATCCTGCATAATTTTGGAAGCGCGCAGCTCTTCACGGCGGTGCACAAGGGTAACTTTCGAAGCAAAGCGGGTCAGGAAGCCAGCTTCCTCAAGGGCGGAATCACCGCCGCCGACAACGACGATCTCTTTGCCGCGGAAGAAAAATCCGTCACAAGTCGCACAAGTGCTGACACCGCGTCCGATGTTGTCCTGCTCACCGGGAATGCCGAGGTATTTTGCCGTAGCACCTGTCGATAGGATCAGTGTATCTGTAGTCAATGTTCCCATACCTTCAACGTTCAGCTTGAACGGACGATCTCCCAGCTCTACGCTGTTCACCCAGCCTGTAATAAACTTTGCTCCGAAACGCTCAGCCTGCTTACGCATATTGTCCATGAGTTCAGGACCCATAATACCTTCAGGGAATCCGGGGAAATTCTCAATTTCCGTTGTAGTGGTAAGCTGACCACCCGGTTGCGGACCTTCAATCACCAGCGGACTCAGGTTGGCGCGGGCCAAATAGATAGCAGCAGTCAGTCCGGCCGGTCCGGTACCAACGATAATGGATTTGTACATGACTATATCCTCCTTGAGATGGACGGTTAAGCGTCAATCCTTAATTAAAATTATTATAATGTAATACTTATTATGATCACCCAAGAAGGAGTTGTCAATATGCCAGACACGCTGTAATCGTACCCATTTTGTGAACAATTCAATTTTAAGCAATTAAATTTCCGGAATACCCGATAGGTTTGTCGAATTCAGCTTTTATTAGCGTAAAAGTCTTAATCCGTTCAGGATCACGAGAATTGTGCTGCCTTCATGACCAACAACACCGAAGGGGAGTGCGATCCCCTGCAAAAAGTTGCCCAGCATCAGGCTGACGATCACGGTAACAGCAAAAATCATATTCTGCTTCACAATACGCTGCGACCGGCGGGCCAGCGCAATGGTCGAAGAAATCTCTTCAATATTATCGTTCATCAGTACTACATCGGCAATCTCAAGTGCCGCGCCGCTGCCCTTCATGCCCATCCCCATGCCAACGGTGGCCGTTGCCAGAGCCGGAGCATCATTGACCCCATCACCAACCATAATCACATGTCCATATTGCTCACGGAGCGCTTTAATATGACTTACTTTATCTTCCGGCAAAAGATCGGCAAATACCATGTCCACTCCCGTTCTTGCTGCCATCGCCTGCGCCGCCTCTGCCCGGTCCCCGGTCAGCATAGCCACCTTAATTCCCAGCTTCTGCAGCTTGCGCACAGCAACTTCCGCCTGAGGACGCACCGTATCCTGCAGCGCAATCATCCCGGCGATTTTGTCACCGGCCAGAATCAGCGACACGGTCTTTCCTTCAGCCTCGAACTGCTGCCGCAAGGTTTTCCAGTGTTGTACTGGTTCGTCATCCCTCTGAACTTCCGGCTCATCCAAAAGATTGGATTTGCCGACTCTCCATAATTGGCCTTGAAACGTGCCTTCAATCCCCCAGCCGGTTACGGATTTGCTCTCCTGGATATTGCACAGCTCCACCTGCTCCTCCTCAGCCATGCGGACAATCGCTTCCGCCAGCGGATGGCGTGACAATTTCTCAATGGATGCGCTGACTGCCAGCAACTCCCTCCGGTCGTATCCCTCTCCGGCGATAAAATCCGTCACCTGCGGAATCCCCTCAGTCAACGTTCCGGTCTTGTCAAAAGCAACCACGGACGTCCGCGCCATATTCTCCAGGTGCACTCCACCTTTGAACAGGATGCCTTTGCGCGCACTTTTGGAAATAGCCGACAGCATGGCAGGCATGATGGATGAGACCAGCGCGCACGGTGAAGCCACCACCAGAAAGACCATCGCTTTATAAAAAGTATCACTCCAGCTCCAGTCCAACAGATAAGGAGGCAATACAATCAATGCAACCGTTGCAGCCACAACCACCCGGGCATAAATCGACTCCAGCCGTTTAATAAACCGCTGTGAATCCGGCACTTCGCTCTCCGCCTCTTCCACCATCTTAATAATCTTGGCAAAAAGGGTGTTCTCTGCAGCCTTGGTAACTTCGATATAGAGCGGGCCTTCCCCGTTGACGGTCCCGGCGAATACTTCACTTCCGGCTGTTTTCTCTACCGGCAATGATTCGCCTGTGATCGAAGCCTGATTGACGGCCGATTCGCCCCGGCACACTTTACCGTCAGCGGGAATCAGTTCACCAGGCCGCACCAGCAGCAAATCTCCGATGGCCAAAAGATCAATCGCAACCTCGTTCATCGCCCCTTGCTCAATGCGCACCGCCGTGGCCGGCTTCAGAGCCATCAGGGAGGAGATGTCCTTTTTGCTGCGCTCCATGGTATAACTCTCCAGAGCGCCGCTCAGTGCAAAGATGAAGATCAGCATCGCACCTTCGTTCCAGTAGCCGATTGAAGCGGCGCCCAGAGCGGCAGCGATCATCAGCAGGTTGACATCGAGGTCACGTTCCTTGACCAGTGTCTCCACGCCTTCCTTCGCTTTAATCCAGCCGCCTACCGTGTAAGAGATCACGTAGAGCAGCACTGAGAGGATTTCCGACCAGCCGCTGGTTGCCCAAGCAATCAGCATAAGTAATCCGCTGCCCAGGGCAGCCTGCATTTCGGAATTGCCCAGCATAGCCTTCGGATCGAAACGTCGCGGCTCCGGTGTCCGGGGCTGCTGCGCGTTGCCTTGGCGCGCTATTGGTTTTGGCATTTGTTTGGATGTTGCTTGCATGAAAAATCACCTTCCTGATTGGTTTAGGAGCATTGGCATTCTGTCCCTGACAAGATGAAGAGCAGCCAACTGAGAATGAGAGCCATTATTAAAGCCCTTAAAATGACACATGCTGCCCCGGCTCAGCCGGGACAGCATGGTAAATGAGAATGATAATCATTGTTGCAATAATGCAAATATATTTCCTCAGTGCAACTTACAGTAATACTATACCACTTTCCGTTCGAATGTAAACCCGGAGACTAGCCTTTTTTTTGAGGGGGTTTCGGGGATGACGATTGCAATGTGGGTGGGTGGGTGAATGAATGATGAGTGTGGGTTGCGTACTTGGGGTAACTGGGTATTGTGAGCAACGGCGTAACTTGGACATTGGGTAACGTAAGAATCAAGAGAACAAGGGTAGGATCAGCAACGCGGGGATCATGAGCACAGTGCACATGGGTAACTGGAAGATCGTGGATATCAAGGCTTGACGGTAACCTTAGCATCGCAAGCATTGGGAGCAACAGTGTACGTGGGCAAATGGGGTCACGGGGAAATCAAATCGTGGGATTGAAGTAACCTCAACATCGCGGGCATTGGGAGCAACAATGCACTAGGGCAAATGGGGTCACGGGGAAATCAAATCGTGGGATTGAAGTAGCCTCAACATCGCGGGCATTGGGAGCAACAATACACTAGGGCAAATGGGGTCACGGGGAAATCAAATCGTGGGATTGAGGTAACCTCAACATCGCGGGCATTGGGAGCAACAATGCACTAGGGCAAATGGGGTCACGGGGAAATCAAATCGTGGGATTGAGGTAACCTCAACATCGCGGGCATTGGGAGCAAAGGTGTACGAGGGCAACATGAGAAACGCAGGGTCTAAAGAAACTTAATAAAATGAGCACTTGAGTATCCACCCTTGATTGCATCTTTACTATCAGTGCTCCCCCTCCCTTCGAACGCAAACATCCCCCATGTTTACCGCAGCAATGCGGAACACGGGGATGCATCGGTTACCACATTTTCAATTACCTTAAGAATCATGGAAGGATGATTGGCTGAACCAATTGGATACGAGTGCGTTGCCTGCTATCCGACAGACATAAGTGTATATACTGCAGGTCTGTTGATTAGCTAAATTATGGAAGTTGTAAACACTACATTGGCTAAATAAATCCTCCATTCCGGTGGTAAAGTTTCCAAAGTAAATAACCGGTCAAAGTCGACGAATGTTAATTTAGCACTCGGATGCACCGCAGCATTTCCCTGCTCAAACAGGAACTTAAGCAAAACATAAATCAGTAAAGCTGTGTACAGCTGTCCATACACTGCATTTGGTGTTGTTCCGAATAATTTTGGAATGTTTAGATGCTGCTTAATCCAACGAAAAAAGACTTCAATCTGCCACCGTTTTTTATAGATTTCTGCAATCCCTTCGGGGGAATACCAGTGCAGATTTGTGGCGAGAATAACGGGATTTCCTTTGGGATCCTCTAGGATGACCACCCGAAATCTGTTCTGGGAGAGTGCCATGTTCTTTCCCAATTGGCAGGTCAAATCTTGCTTAATACTTCCCGAAAAGGGACGCTTTCGACATCGTGAGATTGGATTCGTAAAGGTTGTATTATCCCGAAGCCGAATCACAAAATACTGCCGGTTTTCCTGCTCTTGGTAACTGTCAAACAGCTTGTGTTTACCATAAGACCGGTCTGCCACCAAAATAAATCTTCTGTCCAGCAGGTCAGGGCAACTCTTCAAATCAGGCTCATATCCAGTCGTTTCGGTAACTTTGTGCAATTCGCCTTGGTCTCCAATGATCCCCACGTGTAGCTTAACGCCTGCTTTTTGGCCTTTGTGCGGAGCCCAAGTCAACCGTCCCAGACCTACCGTAATCGTAGTGGAATCAACGATTAGCAGCTCCTTCGGAATACCGAGTACACGCCGAGTCTTTCGATTGCACAGCCCAATCATGAGATCTAGCAAACGCTTGAATAATTGAAAAGGAACGTCTTTGGCTTTTTTCGAGAGGGTTGAGTGATCCACAGAACGCTGCCCACAAAGGGCCATTCGCTGTTCTCCGTCCCGATACCCCTCCCACTGCTGGAAGGCGGCTTCGGCCAAAAATAGAAATAAATCATAGACAGTAAACTTTCGCGCCACGTCGATATACTTTAGTTCTTCCAAGAATGGGAGCATTTTTTCTTCGGGAATCACCAATTGCAGAATATTTGATAATGAAGTAGACTTTTTCATGAGGTCGCCTCGTTTCGGATGTTTGTAGGGGTACAAACACTTTACCGAATGAGCGGCCTTTTTTCTACCTTTTTCTGGTTAATCAACAGGTCTGTATATACTGCAACTATTCACGGCAGATACAAACGTTTTGGTGAAATAGTTGTAGTTCATACAGTTAAAAATAGCCGATTGCTCCTCTGCGGGCCAATTTTGCTTTTTATAGCTGTATTGAATGCAACTATAGCTCAATAAAGCTAATAAAGTAATGAAATAGATGTACAAAGTGCAATTATCCCCCGAGGCCTCATCATCATTCGACTAAATTGCAGGGACTCCTACCACCTAGCCAGTATCAAGCTAAATAGCTGCCAGGGAAGTTAGTCTTATGCCCGGATGCGGGCTAATCGTTGTACAGATGCCCGGCATACCAGAAATCATTTGAACAGGCACACCAATGATAACAGATAAGCGAGCCGCCGCATGAAATGGCGGATATTCGCTGGACAGGCGCCCGGTCGCCGGCTATTGCCAGAGCGGGAGGGCGCCCGGAAATCCTACAGCCAACCACCAGCGGCTGGGTCTACGTTATGGTCCTGCCGGGCCATCCAGGTTAGGCAGGCTGCCCTGAGCAGCGCTTCGGTCCGCTGGCCAGCGCTGCAAAAGATCCCGCTCATGCCGATCGCATACAGATCGGCAAGCGCGGCCGCCGCCGGTGCCCCCGCGGCGAGCACCACCGCCGCCGGCTTCACGCGCCGCACGGCGGCCAGCATCTCTCCCGCCGCACGGGCAAAGCCCTCGGCGGAGCTGGCTTCCGGCGCGCGCCCGCAGGCCGCGCCGTCCAGCACAAGGAAATCGGCGATACGCGCGATTTCCCCGGCGGCGTAATGCGCACCGGGCGCGATCAGCGCCCCGATGCGGCAAGCCGCCGCATAAGCGTGGCCGAGTGTCTGTTCGGCCACGTCCTCGATGAATTCGCGCATCACCGCGAATTCGGGCGCGCTGGCGGGGTAAGGCGCCAGCAGATCCACGCGGCAGTCGCTGCCCAGCCGCTGGCTCTCCGCCACGGCGGAGAACAGCGCTTCGAGCTGCGCATCCTGAAGCACGGCCAGCCTTGCAGGCAACGCGGCAAGCTCTGGGGTACACAGCAGAGTGACTGCGGTCCAGGCCCCGTCTGCTGATTCCAGCAGTGCCAAGGATGCGGCCCGCAGCCGGTAATAGATCCGCTGCAAAGTCCGTTCCGTCTGGACTTCATCCTCACCGGTCAACCAGCTGTCATACAGCTCGGCTAGCTCGGGAGTATTGAGCCACTCTTCGCTCCGGATCAGACAAGGGCCCACCGGAGCCGTTCCGGCATCCTCCCGGAAGAGCGGGCGATCCTCACAGCCGTCACGCAGCACCAGAAAGGCCGGACGTTCCCCCGGACGCTTGAAATAAGCACGGTTTAATGGACCCATTCCCTTTTGCCGCTCCCCTTCGTCTATAAATTCCGCAGCAGCGGAAGCCACGGATGCAGCCTGGCTCATCTCCACTCCTATAGCCCGATCACCGGCGTTATACTTGAACGGGCGCTCCTCATTACTCCGAACATGATCCTGCTGTTGTTCACCCTTCATCACCGCACCCACCTTTTTGGCATTGGATTGCTGCCGGCCGCCGTTTTAGGGACAGGTTGATACCGGCATGTTACGCTGCTTCTTTTTATAAATACGGGAATGGGCCATGAAATATGCAAGCGTTGTCAAATGAGTAAGTTCTTAACGGAGTTTGCAGAAGCGTGAAATCACTCGTCGGTCCCTTTTGTAAGGCATATGCTTTGAGGGGAAACGATATTCTGCATTCCTTCAGCTATGCAAAAAGGCCATCTGCCTCATGCGCCATCCAGTCACAGTATGAACAGGATCACGCAGGCGAACAATCACCTAGAATTAATCTGATTCATAATTATGAAGGAAACGGCTCCGCATAATGGCAAAGGCCTTGATAGCCTGCAGCGAAGCGCTGCAGGCCGTGACTATTTTCGTACAACTGCTGTGCTGTCTTTATTGCTGGCTGGCGGCAATCGCCTGCTCCAGATCATACAGAATATCGTCAATGGATTCCGTACCAATCGACAAACGCAGCAATTCAGGGGTTACACCTGCTGTTGTCTGCTCTTCGGCAGAAAGCTGCTGATGTGTAGTGCTCGCCGGATGAATAATCAGTGACTTGGAATCACCGACATTGGCCAAATGGGAGAACAGCTTCACATTCTCTATCAGCTTGACACCCGCTGCGGCTCCGCCCTTGATTCCGAAGGTGAGGATTGCGCCTTGCCCCTTTGGCAAATACTTTTGGGCAAGTGTATAGGAAGGATGGCTCGGCAATCCGGCATAGCTGACCCATTCCACATTCTCATGGGCTTCCAGATACTGTGCAACCTTCAGCGCATTCTGGCTGTGACGCTCAAGACGCAAATGTAAAGTCTCCAGCCCTTGCAGCAGCAGCCAGGAGTTAAACGGCGAAATTGCAGCGCCCAAATCACGCAGCAGCTGCACGCGGGCTTTGATAATATAGGCAATCGGTCCTACAGCTTCCGTATAAACTACGCCATGATAGCTTGGGTCCGGCTCGGTCAGCCCCGGGAATTTGCCGCTGGCTTTCCAGTCAAACTTGCCGCCGTCCACAATAACCCCGCCGATCGAGGTGCCATGACCCCCGATGAATTTGGTGGCGGAATGCACTACGATATCCGCTCCATATTCAATTGGACGAAGTAAATACGGACTCGGGAACGTATTGTCTACGATCAGTGGGATACCATGCTCATGGGCAATGGCCGCCACGGCTTCAATATCGAGTACATTTCCCTGTGGATTGCCGATCGTTTCGGCGTAGAGTGCCTTTGTCTTATCTGTAATCGCACTGCGGAAGTTCTCAGGATTATCCGAATCCACAAAATGAACCTTGATGCCCAGCTTGGGCAAGGTAGTAGAGAATAGGTTATAAGTGCCTCCATACAGACTGGCGGAAGATACAATTTCATCGCCGGCCCCGGCAATATTCAGCACGGAGAAGGAAATCGCCGCTGCCCCTGAAGCTGTGGCAAGCGCCCCTGCCCCGCCCTCAAGCGCGGCAATCCGCTGCTCGAACACATCGGTGGTCGGGTTCATCAAACGGGTATAGATATTGCCGAATTCCTTGAGCGCGAACAAATTAGCTGCATGTTCCGCATCACGGAACCCGTAGGAAGTGGTCTGATACAACGGTACGGCACGCGATAAAGTAGTTGGATCGATCTCTTGTCCTGCATGAACGGCTAAAGTTTCAAACGACAGCTTGCGGTCTTCTGACATTGGTATTTCCTCCCATTCATAATTGGCAAACGTTAACAATTTAATTAAGAATTGAAACTATTCTCTCACAAACCATGTCATTTGAAAAGAAAAATATCTCATTATTCCACTGTGTTTTATTTTGTATAGAGGAACTGTTGATTTAATCGCACTTCCTCCCAATGGATAACGCTTTCAATTTTCACTATATATCAGACTTTATCGCTATGTATCGGACTTCAATCGTAAGCGGCAATAGTGTCTAGCCGGCAAATTGATTTCGCCGCATATAGAAGTATACCAGATTGTCTACCAGCTCCTCACCTCTACAAAACCCCAACGCTGTCAGCAGGCGAAGGGATCTATCGTTCCCCGGATCAACTGTAGCTTCAATGACCTCAAGCCCCATCTCTTCATAACCAAAGGTGATCACCGGAAGGAGTGCTTCGGTCATCAGTCCCCTGCCCCAGAAGTCTCTGGACAGATCAAAGCCGATTTCTGCTTTGCCCTCAGGTCCGGTTGTCCAGCAATGATAGCCGCAGGTCCCTGCCAATTGATCCTGCTGCTTATCGAATACTCCCCAGCGGCAGCCCGAATCGTCGATGTGAAACTGGATAATTTCATCCGCTTCGCTAATGTCCCCGCAGGGCGGAATATCCATATAACGCGTTACTTCTTCCTCCGAGAAATGGCGGAATACCGCCTCACGATCTTCAATCGTCAGCAATCTTAACTTCAACCTGTCTGTTTCAATGACCGGGTAATTCATCTTCGTCAACGATCTCTCTCCTTCGCACTCACTTGCTGCACCAAATTCGCTGGAACTTTGCCTATCATTCTATCATATTACTCAGCGCTTATGGACCATCAGGTTTTTGTTATGAAGTATTTCCCGCATAGAAAAAAGACTCCCGCTGCAAGCAACGAAAGTCTGAGAGGAACTAATCAAGTGTCATAACTGACCAGATAATGATGAAGCTCTGTGTTATAGCAGCCGACGCTGTGTTCGATCAGCCTGCCTTCCCCATCGTAGGAGTTGCGCAGGCGCTTGAGCACATGCGTCCCCGGTGGAAGCTTCAGCAGCAGACAGACCTCAGGAGGTGCCGGCTCCACAAAAAAACGGTCCTTGAAGTTCTCCAGCACAATGTCGTTCTCCTCCAAAGAGTCATACAGCGACTGGATATCCGCACCCATTTCTTTGGCACCTCCGCCGGGCAGCGCGTCTGCTGTCAGGAAGTGTATCAGATGAATATAAGGCTGTCCATTCAGAATGTAGAGACGTTCGATCCGCTGGCAATACGGACCGTGGCGATGGTATTCCTCTGTACCGGCATCATTCGTAATGAGCTCAGACACCAGCAGTCTTTTTTCCAGCTTATGTCCCTCTTCTACGAGAAGCTCTGTAAATTTTTTGCCCTTGGAGAGTTTCTGATAGGAGGTATTGCGCATCACAATGGTTCCAACGCCGCTTTTCTTTTGTACATACCCCTCCTGGGACAGCTCCTGGACCGCGCCGCGGACCGTCATTTTACTGACACCGAATTCCTTTTCCAGCTGCGGCTCGGAGGGAATGATGCTCCCCAGAGGATATACACCGTGCAGAATCCGGTCTCTGAGGATTTTTTGAATTTGCTGATATAAAGGACCTTGCTTGCGTTTCAGGGACACGCGCCGTTCACTACCTTTCAACATCTAAGGTATGGTCTGACAACGCCCGGAGCACCTCACCCTCGGTAAAAAGTGCGGTGTCGCCTTGGGTGGTGTGGGCCAGCATCGCCGCCGCTGCTGCCATATTAACAGTTTGCTGCCACGGGTACTGCTGCAATTCCCCATGGATGATGGCACTGGCAAAAGCATCACCGGCGCCAATCCGGTCAAACACAGGGAAGGTCAGCTTACGGGAGAATTCGAATGTACCTTGATGATAGATATATCCGGTTAAGGAATGCGTATTGTCAGCATTAATCTCACGGTGGGTTCCCGCTGCCGTTCCGATTCCGAATCGCTTCGCCACCTCAGGAATTGCTTGCTTCAACTGTGTTATTCTATCATATTCTCCAGTTCCGATGCCAAGAATAAACTGCGCGTCCTTCTCATTCATCATCACCGTATCCGCCAGCTCCAGCAGATCTTCATAATGCGGGCGGGCCTTGGCATAGCCATCCGCACCCCATAGCCCCGGGCGGTAATTGCAGTCAAAGACAACCTTGCCTCCGGCGCTTTTTACCTCCGCAGCAAGCTGTTTCATCTGCTTGCGCACTCCTTCATTCATAGCCAGCGTAATGCCGCACAAATGAAGGACGTCTACACGGGAGGCAAGAGCTGCCATATCATAATATCCCGCCTCGGCGGTATTGAAGCTGCTGCCCGGCCGGTCTGTGTAAGTGACTCTGCCGGGGCGGGCTCCAAAGCCATTTTCCAGAAAGTACATCCCAAGCTGCTTGCCGCCCCGGCTGATCAGTGACGTATCCACCCCAAGCTTGCGCAGATAAGCGATCGCAGCTTCACCCACCGGAGTTTCCGGCAAGGTGGTTATGATAGCACCGTTATGGCCGTATCTGGCCAGTGCTGCCGTTACATTAACCCCGCTTCCGGAAAAAGAGTACTCCAGCCTGCTGCTCTGAACCAGCGTTTCATAGCCAGGAACCTGCAGCCGCATCATCACTTCGCCAAAAGCAGCAATCCTAGGCATACTGATCCACCAGCGATTTCATAGTTTCGAGCAGTCTGCGGACATCCTCTACGTTCGTATTCCCGGTCTGCGGGTCAATAATCGAGGAATAGACATGCGGGATGACCTGCGGCACGCCTGCCTGCAGCGCAATCTCCAGGATGGGGCCAAAGTTGTCCATGTCGATTCCACCCGTAGGCTCCAGAGCAAAGCCGGCTTCCCCGCAGGCCTTGGCAACCGCACGGTACTCCTCTTCCAGCTTCAGCCCCTGCATCGGATAATATTTGAGCGCATTGCCACCCATGTCACGAACCAGTGCAATGGCGGCATGAACCGGCACAATGGCTTGCGGCTCGTTCCCCGAGCTGATGGGACCGGTCGATATATTTACATAGCCCGGCTTTCCGCAGGG
This sequence comes from Paenibacillus sp. FSL H3-0321, assembly GCF_038002865.1. Classification (NCBI taxonomy): domain Bacteria; kingdom Bacillati; phylum Bacillota; class Bacilli; order Caryophanales; family Paenibacillaceae; genus Paenibacillus; species Paenibacillus sp. FSL H3-0321. Next base: position 3,223,873 of record NZ_JBBODH010000001.1, read on the forward strand.
AGAGACCAGGCTGTTGATCCAGCTGCCTTGGGCTCCCAGATTGGCGCGGGTCGCCCCCACTGCCGGAAATACCTGATTGATGTGGCTGCCCGGATAGCTTTTGGCAATCTCCGCCACAACTGCCGCCTGCCGGTTGTCTCCGGCTCCCAGGCCGATGGATACGGCATCTTGAATAGCTTGACCATATTCGGTCATAGCAGCTGCCGCTTCCTCCGCCGTGGCGTAATTTTTGGAGAGCACACCTACCAGGACATGCCCCTCCGCTGCCGCATAAATCTCCTTGGCGTTCTCAATGCTGCCTGCCAAGACATTAAGTGCGGCTCTGTTCTTATAGAAGCGCTGCTGGATATTACTCATTCGGTTTACCCCCCACGATTTCACTTATTCTGCTTACGATGACCTGAAGATCATCCCCTTGCAGAGACCTTGGATCGATATCGAAATATCCCTGCTTCACACCATAATCCCGGGTATACACCGCAATCTCACCTTCACGCAGCCCGTCATTGACGGTCTTGGCGTCCACCCCCGCTGCGGAGGACTCAATCTGGATGCGTCCACGGAATATGGCTCTGCCCGCTTCATCCTGCACGATGCGGACCGAAACTCCGGGCATCTCGGCCAACGGCTGAAGGCCCTCCAGAGCCTTTTTCTCCAATTCGCTGCTGTCGGCCTTGACCTGATATTCATTCAGGGCCTGGAGCAGCCCGAAGGTTGTCTCTTTGCCAACCTTCATGCTGCGGCCGATCCCGTGCAGTTGTACCTTTAGCCACTCGACATATTTCTTTTTGCCGGCGACAATGCCTGAGGTCGGACCTTCAATTGCCTTCGAGCCGCTGTAAATGGCAAGATCGGAATATTGAACATACTTCAGCAGATCCTCTTCCGCTGCCGCATCAACGATTAGAGGTACCCCTCTGCGCCCAGCAACCTCCCAGGCCTCTTCCACGGAAATCATATTCTTCTGGACGGTGTGATGGGATTTAACATAGAGAATGGCTGCGGTGCGCTCACAGATCGCCTGCTCAATATGCTCTTTGCGGCCTTCATTGGCGTATCCGGCCTCCACCACCCGGCCTCCGCCAAGGAATACCATGGTTTCGACCGGAGCTCCGTACTGCACATTATGACCCTTCAGCATAATAATCTCGTTCTTCAGTACCGGCTCCTGATGCAGCCGGAGGCTGAGCCGCGGATCTCCGCCGGTCACAACGGCTGCCACCGACAGCGCGATGCCGCTGGATGCCGAATTCACGACAACCGCACCTTCGGAACCTAGCAGCCGGGCAATGTAATCTCCGGATTTGTCCACAAGATCCGCAATTTCCACGTACTTCTGTCCGCCCTGCTTCATCGCCTCCATCACCGTATCTGTTGGTGCGGATACACCAAGGATGCTCATTCTTCCACTGGCATTAATTACGCGCTTCAATCCATAGCTAGCATGTAATGAGTGACCCATTTGCAAAGACTCCTTTAGCCTCAATATAGTGGTGCGCGACCCGGACATCGCCTTCCGAGTCCTTAAGCTGCTTCTCGCCGGCCTCCAGGGCAAACAAGGTCAGGTTCGCCTGCTGGCCTACTCTGATCTGCCCAAGCTCCGGCTTGCCCAGCCACTCCGCTGCGCTGCTTGTGACTGCGCGGATGACCTCTTCCAGACCGTAGCCGAGATACAGAAATTTCGTCAGCACGTTCGACATGCTGTACACCGGCCCGTTCAGACGGTTGCCCCGGTAGATATCTGTGCTGATTGTATTCAGCGCAATGCCTGCCGCCTTGGCCTGCTCTGCAATCCGGAAGGAGAAGCTCGCGGTGCCATGCCCCACATCCAGATGAACCCCGCGGGCGGCTGCATCCAGCAGCCCATGCAGCGGTGTGCCGTCCGCATGGAACAAATTATTGGACTTACCGTTAAGATAATGGGTGATCACATCACCCGGCCGCAGCAGCTCCAGCACTTCGGAAATAGCCGGCGGAGAGGAACCGATATGCACCATGAGCGGAAGCTTCGTTTCTTCCGACAGTCTGCGTGCCAGCTTGAGCGGCTCTATGCCGCTGTCTTTGACGACACTTTGGCTGATGCGGGCTTTCAGACCGACAATGAATCCAGGATACGCCGCTACCGCCTCCAGGGCCTTGGCCCGGTCAATCCATTCCAGCTGCGACAGCTCATCTGTCCGTTCGAGCCCAATCCGTGAAATATTCAACAACGCAAACACTCGTGTTGCAGCCTTCAGACTCTCAGTATAAAAAGCCCCGATCCGGTCTGAACCGCAGCTTCCGGCATCCACCAGCGTCGTTACCCCCTGCTTCACACCAATATCATCGATGTCATCGCCATAGGGATCAAGCTCAGGCACGGCATGTACATGCAAATCAATCCATCCGCTGGATCCATATAACCCTGAACAGTCCAGCCCGGCCTCTCCTTCAGCCTGGCCTGGCGGTGTAATGGCGCTGATGATCCCGTCCCGGATGGCGATATCAACCATTCGCCCGTCAACAAGCTGCAAATTGCGCAGCACATTCTCTGTGCCCACTCTTCCCATCTCCTTCTTCAACCCGGATAGCAGCATATTTGAATTTAAACTTAACTTGCTGCTCCATATTAAAGATTATAATGTTATAATGTTTATATTAGCATAAGTTTGATCAAGAAGAGAACAGTGATTTATCATTTAAATAATTCTAATTTGAACATCTTAACGCTGGAGGGACGCATAATGGCAAAATCTGCACTCAAGTCATCCTTGCTCGCCAGATTCCGGTTAAACTGGAATCATCTCAAATCCAAACTGCTGATGAAGTATGCTTTATCCTATATCCTCATGTTCCTTATTCCTTTAACCGCCGTAACTATCTTCGTCTATGAAAACGCTGTAAAGGGCCTCCGTGTCGAAATTGAGCAATCCAATGTCAACCAGCTCAACCAGGTGAAGAACACTATAGATACCCGTATGGTCGAGCTTCAGGAAATTTCGGGCAGAATTGCCTATGATAGACATCTCACTCCCTACATGGTAAGACATCCTTACTACAGCCTGGAGGCGATCCAGGTGCTGGCGAACTACAAAGCCAGCAGCAGCATTGCGGAAGACCTCTTTCTCTATTTTCATGATGATTCCAACATCTATTCTTACCGCGGGCTGGCCGATCTTAATGTTGCGTTCAATACCCTCTACCAATTTGAGCACTGGAGCCCGGAAAACATACGTCAGGCGCTTAACGAGACCAGACAGCCGTTGATGCGTCCGGCGGAGAATGTGACTGTCAACTCCCGCAAGGAATCCATGCTGGTCATGCTCGTTCCGGTTAAACCGAATGATCCGTTCCCCTACGGGACCGTTGTGTACCTGATGAAAGAATCGAAGCTGACCGGCGTCATGGATTCGATTCTCAGGAATTTCTCGGGAAGCAGCTATATCTTCAGCGCCACCGGTGAGGTGCTGACCGCGAACAGCCACGGCGTCAACCTGCCCAAGGAGGAACTGAACACCTTGTCTACACTTGAGCCGGGCATACATAGTCTCGAGCTGGACGGTGAACAGTATTCTGTCGTCTCTGTACAATCCGAAGAAAATGGCTGGACCTACGTGACCACGATGCCAAGCTTCCAATTTTTTAGCCGCGTTGCCCATGTCCAGACGCTGATCCTGCTCGTCTTCTGTATTACGGTCATCACCGGCATAGCGGCTGCACTGCTGCTGGCCAAACGGCAGTACCATCCGATCAAGGATCTGATGGAGTTCGCCAAGCTGAGAGGCAGCGGCAACGAGTCTCTCAAGCTCCGTAACGAATGGGAATGGATCCGGCAAACGCTTCATGAGTACAGTGCCAGAATTGATCTGCAGGAGCCGTTTGTCCGCAATCAGTGTATGCTGCTGCTGCTCAAGCACGGCAAGCCGGATGATCCCGAGATTGAACAGATGATTCTTAGCGCCGGCCTTAGGCATCCGCAAGGACAAGACCTCTATTTCTCGGCCATCCTGTCCTGGGATAACACTGTGCCGGGCGCCAGCTCCTCGCATGAACGCCATCTGCTGCAGGAGATGCTCAGCAATATATGCCTGCCCGGTCCTGATGCCCAGATTTTCGGTGTTGAATTCTCAGCCAAGGACCAGTTTGCCCTGATTATTTCACTTCCCGGCGATGAGGACGGACCGGTTCAGAGCCGCATGGAGCAGGTTATTGAAGCTGTTCAAGCTGTGATTCGCGAGCACTCGCAGCTGGCGCTGAGCATCGGTGTCGGCATGGCCTACAGGGACTTGGCGCGGCTCAATCAATCCTTCATCGAAGCCGCTGCAGCGCTGGAGCACCGGATGATCCGGCGCAGCGGGCAAGTGACCTACTTTGAGCAGCTGACCGAGCCGAATCCGCCTGCCGCCGAGAACTTCTGGATTCCGCGCAAATCCATGCTGAAGCTGGAGCAGAGCCTTAAGCAGGGCAATGAATCCGTTGCCCGGCAAATGATTGCTGACACCATCGACACAATTAAGGATGAGCCGCTGCAGGCTGGTCTGCTGCGCTGCATCTGTTTCGATCTGCTGAACGCTTTTCTGCGCACAGCCTCCGAGCTTGGTATGGACGAAGTGTTCGCAGATATGCCGGGACTGACCTCCTTCGAGACTCTCGAAGAGCTGGAGAGCCGCCTGCGCTCTCTGGCCACCGCCATCTGTGAGCAGGTTGAGCGAAATACGGAGACAGGTGAGTCCACATTAATGGACGACATACTTGCTTACGTAGACCAGCAGTTCGCGGATTATACACTCAGCCTGGAGCATGTGGCACTGAAGTTCGCCATATCGACCTCTTATTTAAGCCGGAGCTTCAAAGAGAAGACTGGCAGCAATTTCTCACAGTATATCTGGCAGCGGCGGGTGGATGAGGTCATCCGGCTGCTGGAGAATACGAGCGCACCGCTTAAGGAAATCATTGAGCAGGTGGGTTATCTGGATGCGCCGAATTTTATCCGCAAGTTCAAAAAAGAAACCGGTCTGACGCCGGGACAGTACCGCAAGGACCATGCCTTGAAGGGAACTGCTGCGAAAAGACCGGTTTAAATTGGCGAAGCTTCCGCCCTTTCTTTATATGTTTTGGGGCCCCGCAAAGCACGTGAGTAAACACCCAAGTGGAAACTGCTTTGCCGTCCTTTTTGTAGGACGGTATCGTTTCAGCGAGAAATAGAAGGATAATTTACAATGCGAAGCATATAAATTCTTATATTTGAAGCTAAGGCCCCACTTTGTGGGGTTATTTTGCTACTGTGCTTCCTTCAGGATATGCTCTACCAGCTCATCCAGTGGAACGGTCGCGAGCGCAATCGCCGTGTCCGTTACCCCGTAATAGATGTAAAGCAGCCCGTCTTTGACTACATTTCCAGTCGGGAAGATGACATTGGGGATCTGAAAACCGAATTTCTCATAATACGTCTCCGGCTCCATAATGAAATTATGTGTCCGGGCAATGACCTTCTCCGGCTGCTCCAAATCCAGCAGCATGGCTCCTACACGGTAGACAATGTCCTCATCGACGCCGTGATAAAGCACCAGCCAGCCCTTGTCCGTACGTACCGGAGGTGTAGAGCCTCCGATCTTCCGCGATTCCCAGGATAGATTCCCGGCTGTGGCAAGCAGCTTGGGTTCTTCCCAATGGATAAGATCCTCGGAGTAGGTAATCCACATGGCCGCCTTCTCGGTTCCGTAGGCTTCACCCACGTATTCCTCGGGACGGCGCAGCAGCACGAATTTGCCGCCTATTTTCTCAGGGAACAGAATATTATCCCGGTCATTGATATCCAGCGGTGTCGTGTCCGCAACAAACTCCCAGTCCAGCAGATTATCCGATTTCAGAATGGATGACCGGGTCAGCCAATGCCCCTCCTCTTCCCCCCAGCCATCCGGGTATTCCGGAATGGAGCGCTCCGGGACACCCGCCCCGGTAGGATAATAGCTCATGGCGCAGGGGCGCAGGGCATAGTTCAGATAAAAGGTTCCGTCGATTTTGACAATCCGCGGGTCCTGCACACTGCCGTAAGGAAATCCCAGCATATCGGGCGTCACTATCGGCTCATCCTTCACGTGGGTAAAGTTCACGCCGTCCTCGCTCTCCAGCAGGCCCAGAAAGTTCTTGCACGGGGTCAGGGAGCCTGCGGTGCGCTCGATCATATAGAATTTCCCGTTATCGATGATGACCGCAGGATTGAAGACCGTAACCTTTCGCCATTCATAACCGCCAGGGACGACGATCGGATTATTCGGATGTCTTGTGATTTGCATGTCTATTCCTCCTGCGAATAATGTTCATGGTATAGTTTGATTGTTTGAACCTCATAGGGTTTAAAAGAAAGCGGGATAACTCCGCCGGAAGACTCCACGGGACCCGTCTCAGTCTCCAGCAGATTCACCCGGCAGGCGCGGATATCATCAGCCTTCCAGTTCAGCACAGCCGTATCTCTGCTGCCTGCGGATTCATACAGCCGGACAATGGTCCCGCTGCCGTCCTCTGCACTCTTGATCGTATCGAGCACCACATGCCCGCTCTGAAAACCAAGCCAGGCATAGGTACCCGGATAGCTGCCGGGATGAGACTCTTCGCTGACCGCCAGCAAGTGTTCGTTCAACTCCGCAGCTTCCCGCACAACAGCACTCTGACGCCATTCGCCAGCGTGGGGATACAGAGAATACGTAAATTCATGTTCCCCCTGATCCGCATAGCGGTCCGGCCAGCGGGGGGCGCGCAGCAGCGAGAGGCGCAGCACTCCGTCATGGATGTCATAGCCGTATTTGCAGTCATTCAGCAGACTGACGCCATAGCCTCCCTCGGACAAATCCGCCCAGCGGTGGCCGCAGACCTCGAATTGTGCCTGCTCCCAGCTGGTGTTGCGGTGAGTCGGACGCTCCAGTGCCCCGAACGGAATCTCATACGTAGCCTTTGCGGCCACAATATCCACCGGAAAAGCAGCCTTCAGCACTTTGTGCTCCTCTTTCCAGCTTACGCGGGTCTGAAAATCTACCCTGCGGCTGTGCCGGGGCAGAATGATCTCCTGCTCAATCAGGGATTCATTCAGCTGCCAGCGGAATTTCAGCACCGTCAGTGCAGGTCCGCTGACCAGGACCTGCCGGACCAGCAGCTTCGCCCGGCCTGCAGGCTGCTGCTCATAACGCGGGTCCAGGTCCCAGGCATCCCATAGAGGGGGAGTATCATGATAGAACTGCAGCTGGTTGCCGGTCTGCCCGGGCTGAAGCAACTCCCGGCTGGCACTCTTGTCGTACCAGCGGCTGATTTCCCCGTCTTCATTAAACTTAAGAATATAATGCTCTGTCTCCCATTGCTCCGGGAAGGCTTCTCCGGCGCTGAGTTGTCCCTGAGGCTCATGCCGTCCGCCGGCTTGTTCCGCTTCCCGCAGCCAGAATGTCCGGCAGCCAAAGGCGGGGACCCTGCGGACCCGGACTGCCAGCGTATAGCTGCCGCCGGCTCCATCCGTGTTCCAGCATTCGCTATCCAGCAAGCCGTCTTCATCGAACGCCTGCACCGCAGTCAGACTGCTGTCCCCCTCAAGCCGGATCAGCTCCGTCCGCTCCCAGCCCAGGCTGTTAAAGACCACATAGGGACGGCCCTCTCCCGAAGTATCCACTCCGCTTGCCAATGCACGGAGTGAAGTGTCCAGCACCTGCTGGCCCAGGCTGAATATTTCCGCGTATTGCTCCCGCGAGGTGGTGTACACTTCCGGAATTGAAGTACCCGGGATGATGTCATGGAACTGATTAAGCAGCAGCAGCTTCCATCCTTCGGCAAGCTCCGGATATTCCGGTTCCAGATGCTTCAGAAGCCCGCTCTTTTCCGCGAGCACACTCCAGATCTCTGCTTGCCGGTACAGGACCTCCGCTTTGCGGTTGCTGCGTTTATTAAAGGCATGTGTAGTGAACGTTCCCCGGTGAAGCTCCAGATAGAGGTCGCCGTGCCACGCGGGAAGCTCCGGCTGGCGCAAGCTGATCTCCGAGAAAAAAGCCTCCGCAGTAGAGAATCTGCTGACTGGCTGGCCCGGCGTCAGGCCGGTACGGGCCACGTATTCCAGCATTTCATGGGTGACCCCTCCTCCGCCGTCACCGTGGCCATAAAGCAGCATCAGCTCATCATGCCGGTCCTTCTGGGCATAGGCCTGCCAGTGCTCCTGGACATCCTTCGGATGGGTATGCTCGTTTACCCCGTGGTTCTGATAGGCCACGATCTTCGTTCCGTCAATGCCGACCCAGTGGAACAGCGTATGCGGGAAGGGATTGGTATCATTCCAGCCAAGCTTGGTAGTCATGAAATAATCAATTCCAGCCTGCTTCAACAGTTGTGGCAGAGAAGCGCAATAGCCGAAGGTATCAGGCAGCCATTCAATCGTGGACCGCTTGCCGAATTCCTTCATATAGAAGCCCTGACCATACAGCATCTGCCGCACCAGTGATTCCCCGCTGGGGATGTTCAAATCCGGTTCCACCCACATACCTCCGACCAATTCCCACCGCCCCTCGGCAATCCGTTCCTTAATCCGTTCGTACAGCTGCGGATAGTTCGCCTTAGCAAAGGCATACAGCTGTGGCTGGCTCTGGGAGTAGCGGAAGTCCGGATACTTATCCATCAATGCGCAGACCGTAGAGAAGGTCCGGCTGACCTTGCGTACCGTTTCCCGGACCGGCCACAGCCAGGCAATATCAATATGAGACTGGCCGACCATATGCATCTTTCCGGCGGACAGCCCTTCTGGCCTTTCCGCCGCTACCTCCGCCCGCAGCTGCTGTTCAGCACCTGCGACGGTATTGCCGTCATGGAGCAGATGCTCCTTCATGTAGAGCGTGTCCATCGCCCGCTCCAGCGCCTTCAGGATACGTATGCGGCGCCCGTCCTCTGCAGGCAGCAGCAGGGCCGCTTCATGCGCCGTCTTCACCGTATGCAGCAGGCTGTATACGGGAGGATTTACACGCACGAGTGTGATTTCAATCCCGGTCAGCGGCGGCTTAATCACCGCCTGGCGGTTCAGGGGGTCCTCCGGCTCAGGCACCGGATCATACAGCTCGATGCCGAGCTGAAGCTCATCTCCTGCAGCGCCGGGAGGCAGAGGAATGAACCAATGATTGCTGTCCAGGCCATGGTGCGGCACTCCATTAATACTCAGGAGGCCTTCCCCGCGGCCCAAATAGAGCAGTGCAGTCTCTTCGCGCGGCCAGCCTTCCGGAACCGCGACCTGATGCTGAAGGAAATACGTGGTACCATAGCCTCCGTCGAGCCGTGAAATCTTGTAATTCTGATGAAGCTCCTCTTCGTGCTCGTATACGCCGGGTGAAATGTAGCAGGATTTGCGCATACTCCATTCCTTAAGTTCTATCTTCTCCGCCCACTGCCTCTTGGCCAGCCAGCCGATAAAACGGTTCATACGCTTCATGGCTCAGCCCTCCTCCCTGACATGGAGCGGTGCCGTCAAATATTCTGCAGAGTGAGGTCCCGCCATGATCGTAAATTCCCCTGGCTCCACGATCCGCGTTAAATCTGCCGATACGTATTCCAGCTGCTCCCTGCCGACCCTGAACGTAACCGTCTGTGTGTCTCCCGGCTGGAGGCTGATCTTGCGGAAGGCCTTAAGCTGCTTCTCAGGACGGGTTATGCTGGAGGCCAGGTCTGAAATATACAGCTGAACCACCTCGCTCCCCGCCCGGGCACTAGAATTGGTTACATCAACGGATACACGCGCTTCATCATCTGCAGAAATGACGGCGGGCTCCACCTTCAAGTTGCTGTATTTGAATTCGCTGAAGCTAAGTCCGTAGCCGAACGGATACTCGGCATTAAAGTCCGTCTCCAGGTACCGCTTGCCTCTTGTCCGCCGCTTGTAGTAATACACGGGGAGCTGACCGGCATGCTTCGGAATACTGATGGTCAGCCGCCCGGAAGGGTTCACTGCGCCGAAGAGAATGTCGGCAATGGCATGCCCGCCTTCCTGACCGGGGTACCAGGCTTCCAGAATGGCATCGGCATGCTCTACAATCCATGGCTCGGCAATTGGACGGCCATTGATATAGACCACAATCAGCGGCTTACCCAGCTTCTGGATTTCCTGCACCAGCTCAAGCTGCACGCCCATCAGATTCAGTGTGGCACGGTCAATGCCCTCGCCGCACTCCATATCGCTCCAGGAATGTTCGGTCACGACAGAAGCACCGGTGAGCAGATCAATCGTCCCTTCGCCAAAGTCTCGGCTACTTGATCCGCCAATCGCCATCACAACAGCATCCGCCTCGGCTGCACAGGCCAGCGCATGCGCGAAGCCTTCCCGGGAATCGCCTTTAATCCGGCAGCCGGGAGCATACAGCACTCTGTCCAGCCCGCCGTCCAGCGCATTTCGAATCCCGTCCAGCACAGTGACAATAGCGCCTTTGGGCTGAGGCGAGGTATAATCGCCCAGCTGATTGTACGATGCATCCGCATTGGGTCCTATAACTGCGAGCTTCCCGATCACCTTGCTTAGCGGCAGCGTTCCGCCCTCATTCTTCAGCATAACAATGCTCTCGCCGGCAATACGCCGCGCCAGTTCACGGTGCTCCGGCTTGCCTATCGTCCGCTCGGCCTGCTCAGGATCGGCAAAGGGACGGTCGAACAGCCCGAGCTTGAACTTCAGCTCCAGAATCCGGGCAGCAGCGCGATCCAGGTCGGACTCCTGCAGCCGTCCATGATGGATAGCGCTGGAAATATGCTTCTCGAACATCTCCCCCGACATCTCCATATCGATTCCGGCCAGCAGCGCCTGGGCCACCGCCGCTTCCCCGCTGTCCGCTGTGTTATGCCCGTTCGTCAGCATGCCCAGCGCTCCGCAATCCGTGATCACGAACCCGTCAAAGCCCCATTGTTCCCGCAGCACATCCTGCAGAAGATAACGGTTCGTCGTGCAAGGAACACCGTCAATTTCATTGTAAGCAGTCATAATAGATAAAGCTCCGGCTTCCACCGCTTTACGGAAGGGCAGCAGATCCACCTCATGCAGCTCGCGGAGCCCCATATGCACAGGCGCGGAATTCCGTCCGCCTTCCGAGCTGCCATAGGCGGCGAAATGCTTCAGAGTCGCCAGAACGGAGTCATCTGCATCCAGCCGGTCGCCCTGCAATCCCTTTACCGCCTCCACTCCCATCGTGGCAATCAGGAACGGGTCTTCGCCAAAAGTCTCCTCTGTCCGCCCCCAACGCGGGTCCCGCACCACATCCAGCACCGGCGAATAGGTCGCCGCTCCGCCCTGGCTGCGGGTCTCGAGTGCCACTACCCGGCACATCTCCCGGTACAATTCGGGATTCCACATACTACCCAGGGCCAGCGGCACTGGAAATACAGTCGCACCAATAGCCATATGCCCGTGTGAGCATTCCTCGCCGAACAGGATCGGAATGCCAAGACGGCTCTCCTTCATGGCATAAGCCTGAATGGCATTAACCGCCTCCGCCCCCTCCTTCGGGGACAAGCCCGTCTCCAGTGTGACGCCAGTCCATGGATCTGCACGCAGAGTTCCATACAAAGAGCCAACGCCTCCGCTTGCGACCTGTCGTTTGAAGGCTTCCGTCATACCCGTGGTTCCGTCCGGACGCTTCTCATAACATTGCCACCCGAAAGGCTGGACTAATTGCCCAGCCTTCTCTCCAAGTGTCATTCGCTGCAACAGGTCCTGTACCCGATCCGCCACAGGGCTTGTTTTATCCTTATAGATCATTTCTACAGCACCTTTCTGCAATAGACAATCATGCCGCTCTTTGGCGGCACTTCAGAGGATGAAATTTCGAAGAAGATAGCCCTCAATTTGGCTTCGCCAAATTCGAGGCTTCCATAACAATGTCCTTAGTATGGACACTGTTATTTCAGGATAGAGACCTGAATTAGTTGGATTTCCAGCGGTCATATGCAGCCTGATTGATCTCGGCCACACGCTCACCGCCCATTTTCTTGACAGTCGCCACATAATTATCCCAGCCGGAGAGCGGCTCGGCACCGGTGATGAACTTCGCTTCCATCTGCTTCACATACGTGCTCAGATCCGAATTCAGACTGCTGATTTCGGTTTGCTCTTCTACGGTGAGGAACAAGGCCGGGAACGGAATCCGCGCTCCCTTATCGAGAAGCTTTTGCTTAGTCTCCTGCTCCACCCAAAGGTCAAAGTCCGTCTTCAGACCCTTGTTGATATCATCCATGGAGAGGGTTGGGGCCGGGATGCCGTAGTTAGGCGTCAAGGTCGCCCGGTAATCTTCCATTTCCTTGCCGTCTGGTACAGGCAGGTACTCCTTGACTCTATTTTCTTTATCAGTGTAATTCCAGAGTGTTCCCTCCGGCCCTTTATTGAAGAACAGCGCACCTTCATAGGAATACAGATAATCTACCCAACGGATGGAGGCTTCAGGCTGCGGGTTGCTCTCAGAGATGGCGAACGCGCCGGTAGTAATCCCTCTGTTCTTGGCAATCGCCGGGGCGGCAACCGATTCGCTGTGAACGGGCGCAAACATCGGATCTGCCGTCGAAGGCTCTCCGCCTTTAGTCATATAAGCATGCCAGTCGGAGAACAGGGCAACACGGTTGTCCTGCGCCTTAGCCTTTTTCTGCTCTGCGGTCTGCGAGAAGCTCTCTTGATCCAGCAGTTCTTCGGACCACAGACGGTTCATATAGGTCAAATACTCCTTAAAGCCTGCCTCAAGCGGTGTATAATGCACCGTGTCGTTGTCATCCACGTAGATTTCTTCCTCATAGATGCCGAAAGCGCCCAGCAGCCATGTGCGGATATCGCGGAGATTCGCTGCGGTTGTCGTCACCGAGGAGATGGGAATTTCATCTGCGACGCCGTTGCCGTTCGGATCTTCCTCCTTCACACGCTTCAGATAGGTATACAGCTCTTCGGTCGTTTCAGGAAGCTTGTCAATATTCAGCGCCTTCAGGAAATCCCCGTTATACCACATCGGGTTGCGGTACCAGTGCTGGCTGAGCTCCACCACAGGCAAGGAATAGATATGCCCGTCCGGTGCTGTAATCGACTTGCGGACATCGGGATTCTCCTCCAGCAGCGCCTTGAAGTTCGGGGCATATTCATCAATCAGATCCTCCAGGGGAATCAGGATACCCTGTTCTCCATAATTCATCTGTTCTGCAGTCGTCAGACCGGCAGCATAAAAAATATCCGGGTAATCCCCGCTCGCAAACACCAGATTCTTTTTGGTCTCAAAGCTGTCCTTCGGCGCATTCTGGTATTCCAGCGTAATGCCGGTAAGCTCCTGCATCTGCTGAAGCACAGCCATGTTCTCCCAGTTTTGAATCCCTACATCCGGTGCCAGCATCGTTAACGTAACGGGTCCACTTACAATCGGAAATCCTTCCTTACTCACAGTGACTTCTGAGGTACCGCTGTTCGCTGCCCCTTCTTTCGAATTGCCGCAGCCTGCCAGCAGTGTCAGGATCACAGCCGAAGACAGCAGAAGCTTCCATGGTTTGCGTGTGGTCTGCATAGATGATTCCTCCCTTATTATCATTACATTTTATACACTTACCCTTTGACAGAGCCAATCATGACCCCTTGGACAAAGTAACGCTGCAGGAACGGATAGACAGCCACAATGGGCAGGGTGGAGACGACAATGACTCCATATTTGATCAGCGATGCCGTTTCTGCCTTCGAATTCATGGCCATCGCCACCTCGCTGTTAATCGCGGCACCCGTGGTTTCGGCCGACATTTCCTGAAGGACAAGGATCTGGCGCAGAACCATCTGCAGCGGATACTTGGCTTCATCATTCAAATAGATCAGGGACGGAAAATAGCTGTTCCAGTGGCCTACACCATAGAACAAGGCCATAACGGCTACAATCGGTGCGGATAGCGGCAAAATAATGCGGATGAACAGCTTCAGATTGGTACAGCCGTCAATGTGCGCCGCTTCCTGCAGCTCCTTAGGGATGGTCGTCTGAAAAAATGTGCGGGCCACGACAATGTTCCAGACTGAAGCGGCCACCGGCAGTATCAAAGCACCCATACTATTAATGAGGCCCAGGTTCTTGACCAGCAGATACGTCGGCACCAGTCCGCCGCTGAAGAACATCGTGAACAGAATGATGCCCATAAACAGCTGGCGTCCGACAAAATCAGATCTGCTGAGCGCATAAGAGGCCGGCAGGGTAACGGCGAGATTGAGCAGGGTCCCTGCCGCCGTGTAGATAATTGTGTTCAAATAACCATTCCATATCTTAGGGTTTTCAAAAACAAGCTTGTAGCCGTCCAGAGTCACATTCTTCGGAAACAGCCACATGGCCCCCGAATTGACGTCCTGCGGGGAGCTGATTGAAGCGCTGAGAATATAGATCAGCGGATAAAGGACAACCACCAGCGCAAGACATAAATAAATATAGGTGCTGATCAGAAACAGCTTATCCCCCCTGGATTCTTTCATTGCAGTAACCATAGACTTCAACTCCTTTCTACCAGAGGCTGTTCTCACTGGTGCGTTTGGCAATCCGGTTGACGGTAACCAGCAGAATGACGTTGACCGCCGAGTTGAACAATCCGACAGCCGTTGAGAAACTGTATTGGGCGTTCACCAGGCCGGCGCGATATACATAGGTGGAGATTACATCGGAAGCCTCCATATTGAGCGAGTTCTGCAGCAGCAGGATTTTCTCGAAGCCAAGGCCGAGAATATTACCCATATTCAAGATCAGCATGATCGTAATCGTCGGCACAATTGTCGGCAGATTGATATGCAGCACCCGTTTGAGCCGGCTCGCTCCATCCACTATAGCCGCTTCATGCAGCTGGGGGTCTACGCCCGAGAGGGCCGCAAGATAAATAATGGTCCCCCACCCCGTGCTCTGCCAGACACCCGAGAAGACATACACCGTCTTGAACCAGGCCGGATCGGTCAGAAACTGTGCAGGCTGAAATCCGAGGAACTCAATGACCCGCACAATCATTCCGATGGAGGGTGATAAAAAGGTAATGATCATCCCCGCCATGACAACTACAGAAATGAAATGCGGTGCATAGGTGACCGTTTGGACCGTTTTTTTGAACGGACCGTTGCGGACCTCATTGAAGGCCAGCGCCAGAATAATCGGCAGCGGAAACCCGATCGCAAGTTCATAGAAGCTGATGCTGAAGGTATTCCAGAGCAGATCCCAGAAAAAATAGGAATTGAAGAACCGTTCGAAATGATCAAAACCAACCCATTCACTGCCCGTGATTCCTTTGGAAGGCACGAAGTTCTTAAAAGCAATCTGGATGCCGTACATCGGACCATAATGAAAAACGAAGAAATACAGTAATGCGGGAAGCATGAACAGATAAAGCTCCCAGTTTTTCCAGATCCTTTTGCCAAGGGACTTGTTCTTCAATGAAGGACTTCCGGATACCGCAGCGTTACTCCCCTTCATTCTTTCACTCCTCTCTATGTTAGTTTACGTAACATTAAGTCGTGTAGCTGCTTCGCATTCTTCACAATGCAACTCTTGCTAACGCTTACAACACAAATTGTAGTGAAACTAAGCTGACATCGTAAATATGTAGGTTCTGCATTGTCATGTTAAGGGAGTGTAAAACCGCGCTGCTACGGCACTTTCCGGCCTGCTCTGCCATTGTCACCTTCATATGGACCACCGCCTGAAATGTGTGAATTATGAACCTCCCTCCGGGCTGCAAAAGTTACATATTGTGATCACAGGACAGGTATGCAAACATTTGCTACGAATGCCTGACTAAAGGATTGACTGACGATATAGGAGGTTTCTGTTATGACCCGTACAACCGCCCACCTGATCTCCCACACGCATTGGGACCGGGAATGGTACATGCCTTACGAGCGTCATCATGCTCTGCTGGCGAAGCTGATGAATGAACTCCTGGAGACCCTGGAGAAGGACGAACGCTACCGTTATTTCCACCTGGACGGACAGACCATTATTATTGAAGACTATCTTCAGGTTCATCCTGAGAAAAGAGAAATCCTGGAGCAATTCATCCGTGAAGGACGCATTGTCATCGGACCCTGGTATGTGCTGCAGGATGAATTCCTGACGAGCTCGGAAGCCAATGTCCGCAATCTGCTGATCGGCCATCAGGATGCGGCCAAGTATGGCGTCATCTCCAAGCTGGGCTATTTCCCGGATTCCTTTGGCAATATGGGACAAGCGCCGCAGCTGCTCCGGCAGGCAGATATTGAGACTGCAGTGTTCGGACGCGGTGTGAAGCCGACCGGCTTTGACAATATGGTCGGTGAGCTGAACAGTGCAAGCTATGAATCGCCTTATTCCGAAATGCTCTGGGAGTCTCCCGACGGCTCAAGCGTGCTCGGACTGCTCTTCGCGAACTGGTACAGCAACGGTAACGAGGTGCCTGTGGAGGCGCAGGAAGCCACGTCCTTCTGGGACAAAAAGCTTGCCGATGCCGGTAAATATGCATCCACCCCGGAGCTGCTATTCATGAACGGCTGTGATCATCAGCCTGTGCAGCGCAATCTCGCCGATGCCCTGGAGACCGCCAGGAAACTGTATCCGGATGTGGATTTCGTCCATTCCAGCTTCGAGCAGTATTTGCAGGCGCTTAAGCCCTCGCTGCCTGAAGATCTCGTGACCGTGAACGGCGAGCTGCGCAGCCAGCACACCGACGGCTGGGGGACGCTTGTGAACACCGCTTCCGCCCGCGTCTACCTGAAGCAGATGAACCAGCGGGGTCAGACCCTGCTGGAGAAGGGCGCCGAGCCTCTGGCTACACTGGCTTATCTGGTCAGCGGGAAGGCTTATCCCCATGCATTGCTAACCTACGCCTGGAAGACCCTGATGCAGAATCATCCGCATGACAGCATCTGCGGCTGCAGCGTGGATGAGGTTCACCGCGAAATGATTGGACGCTTCGAGAAGAGCAGACATGTGGGTGAAGCCATTATTGAAGAAAGCCTGAAGACCATAACCGGAGTGATCGGTACTGCAAACACGGCTTCCTGGGGGGAATCCGCCGTTCCGGCAGCGGTCTTCAATACCACAGGCTGGGAACGCAGCGGTACGGTAAGCGTGGATGTCATTGTCGCCAAGCGCTATTTCAAGGAAGGGCCGAACCCGGCGGCGATTGCCGAGGCGCTGGACCGGCTGCCGCTTGATCTGGACAACGGCCGGCTGCTGGACAGTGAAGGGCAGACCATTTCCTGCCGGGCGGAAGATCTGGGCACCCAGTTCGGCTATGAGCTGCCGGACGACCAGTTCCGTAAGCCTTATATGGCCCGCAAACTCCGTCTGACCTTCGAGGCCGCACAGGTACCGCCGCTCGGCTACAAAACATACGCCTGGATACAGTCACCGGATGTCCGTACCGAAGCTGCTGCCAGTCCACTGAGACTCATGGAACAGGGAATGGCCAACGACTTCCTCGTTATTGGGATCCGGGAGGACGGCTCCTATGATGTAACGGACAAACATACCGGTAAAGTCTTTAAGGGACTCGGCGTCTATGAGAACTGCGGCGATTTGGGGAATGAGTATGTGTTCCGTCAGCCGGAGGGCGATGTTCCGCTGACTACCCGTGGCCTCACGGCCCGAATCTCTCTTGCCGAGCATGAGCCTTACCGCATTACCTACGAAATCGTCCACGAATGGGAAATCCCGGCTTCCGCCGATGCTGCGTTCGCGGAAGAGAAACGCAAAATGGTTCCGTTCCGGCAGCGCAAGGCAGGACGTTCCTCGGAGCAAGTGCCGCTGCGGATCGTGACCCGGATTAGCCTTGAGGCTGCAGGGACCTCCATTCAGATCTCTGCTAAGTTTAATAATCAGGCTATGGACCACCGGCTGCGCGTCCTTTTCCCTACCGGACTTACCGCCTCCACCCTTCTGGCTGATTCCATATTTGAAGCGGCGGAGCGCGATATTGATCCGGCTCCCGACTGGATTAATCCAAGCAACGCCCAGCATCAGCAGGCTTTTGTCAGTGTGTCGGATGGCAGCGCCGGACTTATGATCGCCAACAAAGGACTGAATGAATACGAGGTCCTGCGCGACGGGAGGAATACCATTGCTGTGACCCTGCTGCGCAGCGTGTCGGAGCTGGGAGACTGGGGTGTGTTCCCTACACCGGAAGCCCAGTGCCTGGGTGAGCATACCGTAGAATTTGCGGTTCGTCCTTATGCCGGAGATGCCGCCGAGCCGGAGGCTTTTGCCTGGGCCTATCAATATCAGGCCCCATGGTTCACTGCCCAGACCGGCTGGCAGCAGGGCTCCTTGCCTGCCGAGTATCAGCCGCTGGAGTGGCAAGGCCGCACACTGGCCCTCTCCGCATTCAAAATGTCCGAAGACAATGAGGACGTTGTCCTGCGGTGGTATAATCTGGCGCACAGGGAGCAGGATTTTACGCTTAAGGCTCATTTTCCCGTACAGGCTGCATACGCCAGTGATATTCTGGAGCGGCGGAACCACAGGGAAGCATCCGACGAAGGAATCCTTCGCAGTTCCGTCAGCAAAGCCCAAATTGTCACCTATGCGCTGCAACCTTTACAACCCTAATATCAACCATACCAGGAGGAGTTAGACTATGAACTTGCCAGCTTCCATTACCCAGTATCTGAATGAAGCCGACGAACGGCTCGCTCACCATCCGAAATTGCAAAAACTGTTCCGTAACTGTTTTCCGAATACGCTGGAAACCACAACCAGACTGCTTGATGACGGCACTACCTTCGTATTCACGGGGGATATTCCGGCCATGTGGCTGCGTGATTCCACTGAACAGGTGCGCCATTATATTCCTTTTGCCAAAAATGATCCTGAGCTTCAGCGGATTCTCCGCGGCCTGATTGCCCGGCAGATGTTCTATGTCAATATCGATCCGTATACCAATGCCTTCAACGAAACAGCAAGCGACAAGCATTACCGGGACACCGACGACTGCAATCTGAATCCGTGGATGTGGGAGCGCAAATACGAGCTGGACTCCCTCTGCTTCGTCGTACAACTGGCTTATATGTACTGGAAGGAAGCGGAGCAGACCGATATCTTCGATACCGCCTGCTGCCAGGCGCTGACCTCCATCGTGAACGTTATAGAAACGGAGCAGCATCACGGGGAGAAATCGCCGTACTATTTCATCCGGCAGACGCTTCAGGATACGGAGACTTTGTACAACAACGGACGCGGCATGCCCGTCAATTACACCGGCATGAGCTGGTCCGGCTTCCGTTCAAGCGATGACAGCTGCGAATTCGGCTACAATATTCCCTCAAATATGTTCGCCGTGGTGATTCTAGGGTATATCCGTGAGATCGCAAGCGAGGTGTACAAGGACGAAAGACTGGCGGCCCGGGCTGCAAAGCTGCGCAAGGAAATTGACTTCGGCATCCGTACCTACGGAATTGTAAACCACCCGAAATACGGCAGAATCTACGCCTATGAAACGGACGGCTACGGCAATTATTCCCTGATGGATGATGCCGGCACACCGGGACTGATGTCCATTCCTTATATTGGTTATGTGGGCGTGGAGGATGAAATTTATCAGAACACCCGCCGGTTTGCTCTCAGCTTCGAGAACCCCTTCTATTTCGAAGGCAAACATGCCAAAGGGATCGGCAGTCCGCATACGCCGGGAGGTTATGTTTGGCATATGGCGCTGTCCATGCAGGCGCTGACGGCAGACAATGATGAGGAGATCAAAGAACTGATTGATATGCTTATACGGACGGATGCGGATACCGGATATATGCATGAAGGCTTCCACCCTGACGATCCCGCCGATTTCTCGCGCGAGTGGTTCGCCTGGTCCAACAGCCTGTTCGCCACCCTGATCAGCAAAGCGATGGACAAAGGACTTGTCTAATCACAGCTGCACCTGCTGTACTTTCCTTCCATGGACATTGCAGCGGAAAACACTACCCTAGTTATAATGATGTGAATTATATAATGGAGTCCTGCCTTTAGAAAAAAAACCGGCTGCGCCGTCCTATATACAAGGATGGCGCAGCCGGTTTTTTGTAGCTGGAGTAGCTGGACTGCATGAACTTTAATAGCTGCTTTGGCTCTGCTCGCCTTTGGCAATAGCCACGCCGCCGCTGGTGCCGATTCTTGTCGCTCCGGCTCCAACCATAACAAGGGCATCCTCTGCGCTGCGCACACCGCCGGATGCTTTGACGCCGATGTCCGGACCGACTGCCGCACGCATCAGTGCGATATCTTCCTTGGTGGCTCCTCCGGTAGAGAATCCGGTGGATGTCTTTACAAAGTCCGCTCCGGCTTCCACGGCCAGCTTGCAGGCACGGACTTTCTCCTCATCACTCAGCAGGCAAGTCTCGATAATGACTTTGGTTAAGGCTTTGCCGCGGGCTGCATCAACAACAGCAGAGATATCACGCTTCACCAATTCATCATTGCCATCCTTCAAAGCGCCGATGTTGATCACCATATCGACTTCACCTGCGCCTTTTGCTATTGCATCGGTTGTTTCAAAGGCCTTAGTTTCCGGTGTTGAAGAGCCTAAGGGGAAGCCGATAACCGTGCATACTTTTACCTCAGGCGTATCTTTCAAGACTGCATGGGCAACTGATACCCATGCTGGATTTACGCAGACCGAGGCGAACTTATAGGCTTTGGCCTCTTCCGCCAACTTAATGATATCTTCTTTCCGTGCATCCGCCTTCAGCAGCGTATGATCAATGATCCCGGATAGTGTAATTTCACTCATTGTTAATTCCTCCATAGCAGTAGATATTCTCACACCCTGTAATCATACCAATAGAAGAACGCTTTGGAAAGGCAAAGGAGAACGTTCTACACCTTTCATTATGCTTATGTACCTCTGCACGGAATGGATTAACCCCTATTTTATAAATATAAAAAAATAAAAAGTTTAATTATGCTAAATAATCCTTTTCAAAACAACGATAATAATTATATGGAATTATTGGTTTCCATATTTTTCTTGCTTGATTAAACAATTAATTTGTAGAAGGAGATGTTTGGACAGATGGGTAGTTTTAAATTCGCAACGAACACCAAAGAGCACAAACTGGATGTACAAGTCGAAGGAACCATGTCAGAGGAGGACGCAGGACGGTTTATTCAGGAATATAATCAAACCGTAAGCAAGTTTGACCCGGCTGAATATGAGATTGTCCTGGACTGCACTGCGCTGAATGTTTCTTCCCCGGATGTGCTGCCTATGCTGGAGCAATGCTATATTCTGTACCAACAATCCGGGTTCAAAAAAGTAGTCTTCACGATCGCCAAAAGTCCGGTGCTGAAAATGCAGCTTAGCCGCGTGGCCCGCTCCACAAAACTGGCAAACTATGAAATTATCGAAGTGTAGGTGAACCTGATGAAACATACCGGAGAAAACATTAGAATCCGCAATGCCGCGTACTACCATCCACAGCACATTGTTGGCAATGATTATTACCTTGATCATTTCGCGCAAATGGGGAAAGACATCAAGCGGTTCCTCGAAGTGATGGGCCGCAAGAATAGATACATTATCAAGGACGAAAACGAAAATTCGCTGACGATGGGATTAAAGGCGGCACAGAAGGTGCTTGAGGATGCCGGTCTGCAAAGTGAAGATCTCGATATGATTGTGTTCGCTTCACAGACACCGGAGTATACTTATCCTACCAATGCCCTGCTGCTGCACAACAAACTGCAATGCAAGCATCGCACCATTACTCTGGATTCCAATGCCAATTGCGCCGGTATGGTAGCGGCTGTTGAACAGGCAAGCCGTTACATGCAGTCGAACCCAAGCATCCGTTATGCGCTGATCACAGGGAGCGACTACAGCTCGGTCAACTGCAATACGGATGATGAAATTACCTATCCTAACTTTGGAGATGCGGCGGCTGCCGTTATTCTGGAGCGGAGCAGTGAAGCTGGGGGATTTACAGATTCCTTGTACTACACAGATTCCGAAGGCTGCGAGAACATTATGTTTCCAGCATGCGGATTGTCTAACATCTATCGCGAAGATATAACAGCAGAGCAGATTCGAATCCGCTGGACGCCGTTTGACGGTACCGTATGCGTAGATGCGGCCATAGCCGATATTAAAGAGCTGCTGAGCCGCAACGGCCTGACTACCGATGATATCTCCGCCTTCTGCCTGTCCCAATTCTCACTCAAAAACATTGAGCTGATTCAAGAGGGGCTCGGCCTTAGTGAAGAGAAATTCATCTATGTTGGCGACGAATTCGGCTATACTGCCACAAGCAGTCCATTTATCGCCTTTCAGCGTGGAGTCGAGGATGGACGGATCAAACGCGGGGACTATGTCTTCTTCTGGTCCGTAGGCGCCGGCTGGCAAATTCCGACGATGCTCTTCCAATACTGATTAACGGGAAACCGGACAAGCTATCTTCTTACAATCATGCAAAGAGCCTTGCTCTCATTCTGGAGCAAGGCTCTTCTTTATGCCAAAGGCAATGGTTACTTTTGCGTCAGCGAATCAATATCCACAAATGGCGTGGCCCCACCCGTTACGGACGGCAGTACGCCGTTCCATTTCTCCAGTGCTTTCTCCTGGACCTCAATTTGCTTCAGCTGCACCAGCTCAGGTGTAACCTCCTGCTTCTTCAATCTTAAGGATTCGGCCTCCGCCTGTGCCTGGGCAATCTTCTGTTTAGCTTCTATCTCGACCCGCCGGAGATCATTCTCCGCCTTCAGCGCCTGCTGCTGGGCGACCTGCTTCGCTTCAATCGATTGGTTGAAGGCATCGGAGAATTTGAAATTGACTATGTTGATGTCATTAACGACTAGATCATATTTGGCCAGCCGTGCAGTGAGCAGACCACTGATTTCTCCCGCCACGGCATCACGCCGTGTAATCAAATCTTCTGCGGGGTATTTAGCCGTTACCTCCTTCACAATCTCCTGAATCGCCGGATTGATGATCACCGCATCAAAATTGCCTCCAATATTATTCATCAGATTATAGGCAGAGTCTTTATTGACGGAATAGTTAACGGCTACATGGGTAGATACGGGCTGAAGGTCCTTGGACGATGCCGTAGTGTCCGTCTCCGCTTTGGTTACCTGCGTGTTAACCTGAATCACACTCTGGAAGAAGGGGATTTTCAAATGAATGCCCGGTGTCAGCATATTGTTGTTCAGTTTGCCGAAGGTTTTGTACAAACCTACATGCCCGTACTCTACGGTAGCAAATGAGTTGGCGGCGATTAGCCCCAGAACCAATACCGCTGCCGTGATGCCTATGAGTTTGCCTGGCCTAGTCTGCTTCAATTTCGGATTAATCTCCATGATTGTTGAAACCTCCCTAATTATGCTCTGCTTGGTATTGTTAACCTTTTATACGGTGGTGCAGCACCAGCGGTCGCAAGGAATTTTTTGCAGGGAAGTATTCTATATTGTATTAGGGAGAAGGACGGCTGCAGCCGGATGCCAATGTCAGCAGCGGCACAAGCAGCACTGCGGTTATTTTTTTCAGGATGAGATTCAATTCTCCACTCCTCTTCTGCCGGGAATGTCACCGTTCTTCTATAATATTTGAATCTCCACCACTTAGCTGACGCTTGAAGGGGTGGATTCTTGCGAACAGAGGAGCAACCTCCTCTTATGGGCAAGCGATCCCTGCGTTCTCGCAGTTCTACGTTTTATTTTTATAGGTAATTGCTATACCGCTACCTCTTTGATATTATGAGCCGCATTTTCATCCCGATCATGGTGTGTTCCACAAGCTACACATGTCCATTCTCGAATCGAGAGGTTCTTCACTTCGGGATGGATTGTGCCGCATACGTGGCACTGCTGACTGGTCGGCTCGAAGGTGTCAGCAACCCGGAGGGTTCGTCCATACCAGGATGCTTTATACGTCAGTTGACGCACCCATTCGCCCCAGGACGCATCAGCGATGGACTTGGAGAGTTTGGGATTTTGAATCATATTCGCCACTCGCAGATGTTCGATGCTGATCGTTTGGCACTCACGGATCAGCTTCGTTGTCATCTTGTGGAGAAAATCGTTCCGGGAATTTGCAATGTGTTCGTGAATACGAGCAATGTGTTGCTTGGCTTTCTTCCAGTTGGAGCCCCCTGGTGTGCGTCTTGCCAAACGCCGCTGCCACAGCGCAAGCTTTTTCTCGTATTGACGGTAAAACCTGGGGTTGGCAAAATGTTCGCCGTTGGAGCACACAGCGTATTCCTTAAGCCCCAAGTCAATGCCGATATGTGCATCTGCTTGTGGGAGTGGGATCTTTTCGACCTCGCAAACCAGGGAGACAAAATACTTATCGCTGGCGTTTTGCCGTACCGTAGCGGACAGTATACGACCCTCCAGCTTCCGAGAGTTGGCGAAACGCATCCAACCGAGCTTGGGAAGCTTCAATCGGTTGCCTTCAATGGCGATATTTCCGTTCGTGAATTTCGTGGTGTAGCTTTGTACTGGATGCTTCCGACTTTTGAAGCGAGGCGCTTGATTTTGCTTTTTGAAAAAGCGGTCAAAGCTATCTGCCACATGCCGAACGGCGGACTGTAAAGCAATACTATCGACTTCTTTGAGCCAGTCATATTGTGTTTTTAGGACGGGGAGCTGTGTCGCACAGGTCTGATATGACAACCCTTTGCCTGTCTCGGCATAGGTTTGGTTCCACTCTTCCAGGAAATGATTGAACACAAAGCGGCAGCAGCCAAACATTCGACGAATGAGTTGCTGTTGCTCGGTATTCGGGTAGATGCGGTATTTATAGGCTTGATGAACGATCATGTGCGACACCCCCTTTTATAGTATTTTCTTACAGTATAGCACGTATGTTCGCTGAATAGTTGAAAACCGCCGATTCATCTCCGCCTATAGAGGTCGGAGTCTTTTCGGCTTTTGATGATAAATAGCAGCCTTCTCCATAGAGAAAGCTGCTAAAAAGATGATTATTAATCATATGAATTACAAATGTCCGCCGGATAAGGACAAGCCAACCCGTTTTACCAGCTGTGTGCTTTCCTCGTTTAATCCGGTAATCGTAACCGTTTTGCCATACGCCGCATACTTGCTGATCGTCTTTGCAATGGCGCCAGCCGCTGACTGGTCCCATACATGGGAATGTGTGAAGTCGATCCTGATGTTCTCCGGATCGCCCTCATAATTAAACTCATGAATAAAGTGGCTTGTCGTACCGAAAAACAGCTGGCCGGAAACGACATATGTGGCCATATCGGCGGATGTCTGGACGCTCAGCGAAATCGAGGCTATTTTCCAGGCAAACGTCAGGGCACTGAGCAGAACACCGAACAACACCCCGATGGACAGATTATCCGTTAGCACGACCGTAACAACCGTTACAATCATTACCAGCGCATCGCTTAGCGGTACGCGGGCCAGCGTCTTCAGCGAGCCCCATTCAAAGGTGCTGATGCACACCATGATCATGACGCCTACCAGCGCTCCCATTGGAATTTGCTTAACGATATCACCGAGAACAAGGATGAGGAACAAGAGGAACATCCCCGACACAAAGGTGGATAGCCGGGTGCGTCCACCCGATTTCATGTTGACCATCGATTGGCCGATCATCGCACAGCCTGCCATGCCTCCGAAAAAGCCCGTGACGATGTTCGCCAATCCTTGCCCCTTCGCTTCACGGTTCTTGTCGCTTCCGGTGCCGGTTATATCGTCAATTAAAGTTGCCGTCATCAGCGATTCCAGCAGCCCGACCACAGCGAGTGACAGTGAATATGGCAATATAATGAGCAGCGTATCCAGTGTAAATGGCAGCTGAGGCAGATGGAACAGCGGCAATGCCGATGTTATTTCTCCCATATCCCCCACGGTCCTCACATCCAGATCAAGCACAATGCTGAGCACTGAAACGATAATAATTGCCACAAGCGCCGAAGGCACCGCCTTGGTGAAACGCGGAACCGTATAGATGATGAGCAGAGTCAAGGCTACAAGGGCATACATCACCCAGCCTTGGCCCTTGAAATGCGTAAGCTGTGCCATAAAGATCAGAATAGCCAGCGCATTGACAAAGCCGGTCATGACCGGCTGCGGCAGAAAGGTAATAAATCTCCCCAGCTTGAGCATCCCCATCACGATTTGGAAAACTCCGGCTAATACGGTAGCTGCGAACAGATACTCAATTCCGTGCTGGATTACCAGACTGCCGACCAGCAGCGCCATTGCGCCAGTGGCTGCCGAGATCATGCCCGGTCTGCCTCCGGCAAACGATGTTACAATTGCGATGCAGAAGGAGGCATACAGACCGACCATCGGGCTTACTCCGGCAAGGATCGAGAACGCAATCGCTTCGGGAATGAGTGCAATCGCCACCGTCATTCCGGAAAGAACATCGCTCCGTGTATTGGAAAACCACCCGTTATTTAATTTTAGCTGCTTCAAGCTTCTGTTTCCTCCTGTTTCTGTTATGGTTGCTTGGACTGTTCCGAACAGTCCGGGCCGGTGCAACGCCAATGTTTCCTATTGTACCTGACCCGCCATAACCTCCACAAAAGTGCAGCCTGTACTTGTAAGCGTTTATTTCCGTCTTTTTCTCGCGTATGCTGCGAAAATCAAATCCATTCAATAGTTTTAAATTACCGGTACAGTCCTGAAGCCTTAACCTCATTGAAGAAGGTATTGAATTCCTCGATATTAAGCTGCTGCGCAGCATCCGACAATGCAGTCGCCGGATCGGGATGAACCTCCACCATGATGCCGTCGGCTCCGGCGGCGAGTGCCGCTTTGGCGCAAGGGATCAGGATATCCTTGCGTCCGGTGGAGTGGGTCACATCGACCAGCACCGGCAAATGGCTCTCCTGCTTCAGGATCGGCACGGCCGAGATGTCCAGTGTATTACGCGTCCATTTCTCGTAAGTGCGGATACCGCGTTCGATCAGCATGACCTGGGTATTTCCGCGTGACATGATGTACTCAGCTGCATGGAGGAATTCTTCCATCGTTGCAGCAAGCCCGCGTTTCAGCAGAACCGGTTTATTCAGTTCTCCAGCCGCCTTGAGAAGCTCAAAGTTCTGCATATTGCGTGCGCCGATTTGGATAATATCCACATAATCCAGTGCCGGCTCCAGATGTGCCGGATCAACGATTTCACTAATCGTCAACAGGCCGTATTCATCAGCCGCCTCACGGAGAATCCGCAGCCCATCCATGCCAAGACCCTGGAAATCATACGGCGAAGTCCGGGGCTTGAACGCTCCACCGCGCATTACGCGGATACCGGCTTTTTGCAGCGCCGCTGCCACCGTACGGGTCTGCAGTTCGCTTTCTACGGAGCAAGGGCCTGCTACCATCAGCGACGACAAGCCGCCGACGGTCACATCGCCCGGCAGGACAATAACGGTGTCCTCTTTGTGGCTCTTGCGGCTGACAAGCATGCTTTTCTTGTGCTCGGCAGACTGCAAATCCAGAGAAGCGGAGAAGATTTGCTTGAAGAGGCTGCGGATCGTTCCGCTTGTGAAAGGTCCTTTGTTGCCCGCTACCAGCTTCTCCAGCATCTGTTTTTCCCGTTCCGGATCGAACTTCGGCACGCCTTGCTTTTCTTTAACTACACCAATTTCCTGAACTACCTGG
The DNA here is from genome assembly GCF_038002865.1 of Paenibacillus sp. FSL H3-0321. Lineage (NCBI taxonomy): Bacteria > Bacillati > Bacillota > Bacilli > Caryophanales > Paenibacillaceae > Paenibacillus > Paenibacillus sp. FSL H3-0321. The sequence continues at coordinate 3,251,424 of NZ_JBBODH010000001.1, forward strand.
GCACGCTCGGAGATCAGCTCCAGCAGCTGCTCATTAATTTCATCCAGGCGGGCTCTCAGCCCATCCAATTCCACGTTGCTCATTACCTTCCACTCCCTCTTCTCGATTAATTCAACCTATGAACGCAAAAAGGCCCCCCGTCGCAAGGGACGAGGAGCCGTGGTACCACCCTTATTTAGGATTAATCAAAAACAACCGCCGGCACAAAAAATGAAAGCTCATTTCCTGCCCGGGATTAACCCTATCTTACACCCGATAACGCGGGGCGCGGGCCTCCCTACCCATAGTTGCTGCAGCAAATACTTCAGGGGCCGACTCAGAAGTGAACTTCGGCGCTAATCGTCTCATGAGGGTGCTCTCAGTCTCCGGCACACCTTCCCTGTTAAGATCTGCTTCTAGCGCTTACTCTCTTCGTCATTGTCATTTGTGTTATATGCCGGCGCTTCTTCTGCGCCGGTTGATGCTATCTTAATCAATAAGATCCTCTGATGCAAGACATCAATGTGCCGCTTCACAGCTTTAATCAACTAAAATATCCTTTAATAAGATTAAGCGCCCAAGCCTATTTTTTCGCCTCAGAAAAATTTCCCGATGATATTCGAAATAGCTTCGCTTCTGAGCGGCTTGCTGATATATTCCTCCATCCCGGCCTCGAGACAAAGCTCACGGTCGCCCTTCAGCGCATTTGCCGTAACCGCAATAATTACCGGAAGCTTCTCCTGCGGAAGCGTCTGTTTAATAACCCTGGTAGCTTCCAGCCCATTCATCCCGGGCATCTGCACATCCATGAATATAATATCATAGTCCTTGCTGCCGGCCATCTCCACTACCTGCAGTCCGTCTACCGCAACATCGACAGCGTAGCCCCGCTTCTCCAATATTTTGCGCAACACGATTCGGTTAATTTCATTGTCTTCGGCCACTAATATACGCAGCTCCCGGCCAACCGGACCCAGGGTCGGCAACTCGGTACCCGGTTCTCCGTCTGAACCTTTGTCCTCCTCGCGCAGCACCACAGTGAATACAAAGGCCGCACCAATCTCTGTGCCGCTATCCAGTGCAATGCTGCCGCCCATCAGTTCAACAAGCTGTTTGGTAATGGCCAGGCCCAGGCCTGTTCCTTCATGACGCCGGCCCATAAATTGCTCAAGCTGATAAAACGGCTCAAACAGCCGGCTCCGGGAGTCTTCCGGGATACCAATCCCGGTATCAGCAACAGTGAATTGCAGCGTAATGCCATTTGCGGCTTTTGCCGCAGTCCGGACCTGTATTGTGACACCTCCGGTATAGGTGAACTTCACTGCATTGCCGACCAGATTGAGCAGAATCTGCTTCAGCCGGTCTGCGTCACCTATCAAATGCTCCGGCACTTCTGCGCCCGTCGTAACCTCAATGTACAACCCCTTCGCCTCCGCCTTAAGGAGCAGCAGTTCGAGCGCGGAGTCCATGCAATTCTTCAGCACAAACGGCTCTTCGTGCAGGGCTGTTTTGCCCGCTTCATTCTTGGAGAAATCCAGAATATCATTGATGATATTCAGCAGCGTATGACCGCTCTGCCGGATAATATCGAGATACTCGCGCTGCACGGAGCCCGGTTCACTCATGTCCAACAGCAGATCGGTCATCCCCAGAACCCCATTCATCGGCGTGCGGATCTCATGGCTCATCATCGCCAGAAACTCGCTTTTGGCCTTGTTCGTATTCTCAGCAATCTCCTTGGCAATGAGCAGCTTCTTCTGCTCGGTAATATCCTTCACGATAATATAGAATCCGACCCGCTCCTCGTTGATGATGATAGGGGCGATCGTTGTCAGCACTTCGACGGTATGGCCGTCTTTATGCCAGATCAGATTGATGTTCCGCTCCTTGCTGTTGTTCTCATTGCAATAACCGATTACATCATGCAGATGATGGGCGCCGATAATCAGACTCACACTCATTCCGACCATTTCAGGGATAGTGTAGCCTGTCAACTGGCAGGCTTGTTCATTTCCGTTTATGATATTGCCCTGCAGATCCAGGGAAATAATCGCATCATGATTATATTTTTTCAGGGAGGTATACCGCTCAATGGATTCCTGCAGCATCGTCTCTACGGCTTTGCGCTCTGTTACATCACGGCCTACCGCAAGCACGCTCATGCTATTCCCATCCTCAATTAAACGCAGGGTGAATTCAATCCAGAGGTATCGCCCGTCGGCATGGCGGATTCGCAGCTGGATGCTCTGAAACTCCATGGGCTCAGAGAGCTCCAAAACGGAAAGATCCTCATGGTGAATCAGCCCGCGGATATCGCGTCCAATCAGCTTCTCCGGCTCGTACCCAAGCACCTCCTGAATCGAAGGTGAACAATACAGGCAAATGTTGTCCAAAGTGGAATAATACACAATATCCCTTATGTTCGCGGCGATCAACCGGTAGAGTTCATCACTAGGAGGAGGGGCAATTTCGGAGGTATTCCCCTCCGGAATCTCAGCCAAATGAATTAAATAATGCAGCTTCTCCCCCGTACAAGGATCGCTGACAAGCACAGCATGCAGAAGCAGCCGGACCGGTGTGCCGGCGGCACGGGTCAGCTTAATTTCACATTCAAAAAAGGGGGCCTCTCCTGCTTGCAGAGCCCCCATCATCTTTTTATATACCGCCAAAGAATCATTATGCAGAAACTCACCGAATTCACGCTCCAGGAGCTGTTCCTCCGAATATCCCAGCATCAAGACTACCGCGGGATTTATACGGGTCCATTTCTCATCCATAGAAAGAAAAGCTACTCCAACCTTTCCCGTTTTGTACGCCTGTCCAAAGCGGGAATATACCTCCGCATGCTGTCTTAACATCTGATCCACCGCCCGTTTGTGGAGTATTGAGTGAAATTCACTTATTTTAAAACTTCAATATAAATATCTTGTATAATCGGGCGAAAGTCAAATGTTATTCCCGCTTTTTCAGCTATAAAATTCAAGGCATTAGATATTCACTTTCCGCAGGTCTTAGAATGAATAGTAAACTTCTTTTCCGGCAAGAAAATCCCTGCACAGGGTATCGCATACTTTTGCTGCATCCTCTTTAATCCAGCCATTCCGGTCAAAGTCATGAATAAAAAATAGATAGCTGATGAATATATCCATAAAAATCAATCCTTCAATATACCGTACCTGATCAAAAGTGAAAGTGGACCTTGAAGCATAACCCAGCAATAGGGTTTGCCTTAATTCGCTTGGAAGGATGGAAGATGCGCTGCCCAGGTCAAATAGGTAATAGCCATAACCGAACAATCCAAAGTCTATATAACAGGGACCCTCATTCGTAATAATGACATTCCCAAGTTGAACATCGGCATGTATGAGCCCCCACTCTTGTTGAGCATCCAAATCCCTCAGTTGTCCCTTTACATATTCCAGAACCTCCCTAATGATCTCATAGTGCTCTTGACTGTACAGGCTGGCTTCAATTCCATATTTAAGTTCCTCAATCGCACTATCTATTCTTGCTGCATCATATACAGGTCTGGTTAGCGCCGGCAGTGCGGATTCCCGTGAAAAATGATGTAGATCCGCCAGCTTCTCCCCTAATGCAAAAACAATCTGCCCTATGTTGTCTTCCTGCAAAGTAAGCGTTGAACCCTCTATCCACTCCAGTAAGGTTGCGTAACAGGAGCCAAATTCATTGGCTGTATATTCTGAAACAAACTGGCCCGCACGGTTAACAGAGGGTTTCTGCACCCGCAGGCTGTTCTTTTGGGATAATCCCTGAAGTAAGTACATTTCTGACTTTAAGCCTTCAAGCGTATGTTGTATACCAAACAGACCTGCTGTTGCAGGTTTATGTATGCGCAGCAAATACTGTTTGTCGTCGCTTGTATCTGTTACCTTAAACGTCATATTTTCATTATGTCTAATAAATTCAATTGCTGGTTCTGAGATAGAATAAAGCGCAAGCACTTCTTCTGCATGATGCATCAAATCGTCCACAAATTCAGATTCCATAATATAATCACCGTTCCTGCATTTTCCTTTTAGTTTATCATAGGTTTAATCCCGGATACGCGGGCAAGAACAGTTAAATACAAAGAAGCCCTTAACAAAGCGGCTTCGTAATAATCCTTATAGAACGGCTTTTTGCCGGCAAACCGGCCTTCCGGCGGAGTTCTCCCCAGTGCCCCACCTTTGACTGTACACCCTTGCTCTAATCCCGGTCCGGTGTCAGGAACCCCCTGTTAACAAAGCTTCAACAGTTTCCGTAACGGCTTTGACCTGAAAGGGCTTCGTAATATACCCGGCAAAACCTGCACCTTTGGCCCGCTCAATATCCAATCTCTGGGCAAAGGCGCTAATCGCCAAAACCGGGATATGCCGGGTCTCCTCTTTCGACTTCAAAGATTCCAATGCCTCATAACCACTCAGGTCGGGCAAGCCGATATCCAAAATAATCAGATCCGGCAGCTTCTGCCTGGCAATCTGCAGACCAAGCTCCGCCGTATCAGCTTTCAGCAGTAATACGGAGGGCAGATTTCTTTTGAAAATATGATGCATTAAATCCATGTTGAGCTCATTATCTTCTACATAGAGCACCGTCTGCTTGTATGCCCCCATTCATCAAGTCCCCCTAAATGTTTAATGCGCAATATACCTAGTCAGAGAAAATAAAAAAGCCGAAGAAAGGGTCATCTCCCCCTTCTCCGGCTCATGTTCGGCTCATTTGCATGTCCGACCCATTTCCACCTCATCTATGATGTTTATTGAAAAGTATATGCTATCACACTGGTATCCTTGTCGAAATCCCAATCCACATAAATGTCAGACAGCTCCTTGCCAAGCATCGGCGCAATTGTGGTGGTATCCTCCAAATAACGTTTTTCCATTTTGCGTTTCGTTGTTTTGAGTGTATTCTCATAGCCGAGGCCAATCAGTTCCTTCTCCAGAGGAATCAGAATTCCCTCACGCTTGATGATCAGAGTGCGCGGGCCAAGCCACCAGGAGTCGGTAAATTCCGGTTCCTTCTGCACTTTCCTGCTCACTTCATTGATCTGGGCATGGACTTCTTCACGCCCGGCATAATCGTCGACAGCCACTCCGCTGTGCTTGATGAGTGCAACGATCATTCCTGACGCGTTATGTATGCCCCAATCATAAAAAATCTCGCTGACCTCAATAGCCATCTTGTCCTTCAGGTAAGCCGAAAGCTCGGGAAGCAGTGATTTCATCAGGAGCTCCCGCGTGTAGCGGAACGCCTGCTCCTCTTCCTTGTTTAACAAAAATCTCTCCACAGGCCCGATAAAATTGCGGATATGCATGGCGATGCATTGCTCTCCGATAGAAGCATGAATGGATTCGGGCCCTTTCCCGAAGCGCTCTCTCAGCAGTCTTCCTGTGTAACTGGAAAGTTGGCTAGTAAGTTCTGTAGTGCTCATCAAATTTCCTCCAGCATTATATTCTTTTGTCTGTGTCTAACTGTATGGGGAGACTCTCCGCCTGCTGAAGAACGGTTCGTACACCTTAGTATAATCTCAACAGCCAGCTTCGTACACACAAAAAAATCATTGCACAATTTGACACGCGAAATTAAATTGTATACAATTTAATGAATAATAACATTTCATTACATATTGCGGAAGGATGATTCAGCAATGAGCATATATCAATATACCGCGCGCAACATTCGGGGCAAGGAAACCAGCCTTGAACAATACAAGGATAAAGTCCTGCTGATTGTAAATACCGCCAGCAAATGCGGGTTCACTCCGCAATATTCCGACCTTCAGAAGCTCTATGAGAAATATCAGGATGACGGATTTCAAATTCTGGGATTTCCCAGCAACCAGTTCGGGGAGGAACCCGGAACCAACGAAGAAGTAGACGTCTTCTGTCAAATTAACTACGGAGTTAGCTTCCCCCTATTTGAGAAGGTTGATGTGAAAGGCGAAAATAAACATCCCCTGTTTCACTATCTGACCGGTCAGGCGGGCTTTGAAGGCTTTGATGAAAGCAATGCCAGCGGGAAGCTGCTGCATGCCATGCTTCAGGAGCGTGAGCCTGCAACACTGGCTGACGACGAAGTGAAATGGAATTTCACCAAGTTTCTTATTGACCGTAAAGGCCAAGTTGTGAAACGTTTTGAATCCTACAGCGATCCGCTGGACATTGAGCCGGCTATTCAAGAACTGCTGTAAAATAGTTCAGTTGCATATTGCCTGCTAATATATGGATACGACAAGAGGGCGTCCCGGAAGCCTTTCATTCACGGCTTCTGGAACACCCTCTTTATGCTTACAAAAGAATCGAATGGCTTGTTTCACTTGCCACGGTACGTTTCAGTGAACACTTCAAAGAACGGCGTAGTGTCCCTTTCCGCCATTGTATCCTGTACCCCGGGGCTCCAGCCAATCTCCGCCCGCCAGCTTCCGAGCAGCCCGGAAGCAATCAGCTCCTGCTCATCCACCGCAACCTGCTCATCTCCTTGGGGCGCTACATAGAGCGCATCCGCCGGACAATAAGCCTCGCACATGAAGCAGGTCTGGCAGTCCTCCTGCCTGGCGATGACCGCAAGCTTGCCCTCCATCTCGAATACATTCGTCGGGCATACCTTGACGCATAACCTGCAGCCGATGCAGCGGTCCTTGCTGACCAGTTCGATCATATCGCCTGCCCCTCTCTGCGCACATTCAGCTCATGGGCATGCGGCACTCTTTCCGTGCTGATGCCGATTCGGTCTATGCCGGACAGAATCAGCCGGTGGGTCTGGCGGATATCCAGCTCCGGATATTCAGCCAGCCGCTGGAGGCCCCGGCTTTCCTTGCGGGCCAGCGCAGCGGTGTATATCCAGCGGCCGACATTCAGCATGGCGGCTGCTTCCCGCGACTGCACTATGCCCTGCACCGTGGCGGGAGGCCGCCCGGCCAAATAGGGCATCAGGCTGTCCAGCCGCTTCAAGGCTGCGGCAACGACGGGCTCGCTGCGGAAATAGTTAATCTGCAGCGGCAGAATTTCACGCTGGACGGCCGCGATCAGCGGTCTTGCCTCCAGCGTTTCCGGGGCATCGGCGCCAGCCGGCAGACCATAGCGGCCTGCCGCGGTAAGCTGCCGGGTGTCCGCCTGCCGCGGCTGGGACAGCGCGTGCCGCGCGGCTCCCTGGCCGGCCCAGCTTCCGCTGCAAATGGCCCAGGAAGCGTTGTAGGCCCCGCCGCCGGAAATGGCGCCGGTTACCTTCTCGCGGGATGCGGCATCCCCGGCCGCATACAGGCCGGGTACCGTTGTCGCACAGTCGGTGCCCGTCAGGCGCAGGCCGCCCGTACCGCGCATCGTGCCTTCATAGCGGAGCGTGAGCGGGAATTTATCCTTGAACGGATCAATCCCCGCCCGCTCCAGCGGCATGAAGAAGATCGGGTGGGCACGGCGCAGAAATTCGCGTTTCTCCGCTGTGTCGGCCAAATCCAGCGAAGCATAGACCGGACCCTTCTGCATCAGTTCCGGGATGCTGCCAAAATTGCGGTCGCCCTGGTGCAGCGGCTTGCCCGCCGCATCATACAGCGTCGCCCAAGCCAGCATCCGCCCGCGCGTCACCGTTCCGCCTTCAAAGCTTGGCGCATACTGCCGGCTGAATTCCATGCCCGACAGCTCGGCACCGGCTTCGGCCGACATCAGCAATCCTTCGCCTGTGAGCACGTTGCAGCCCAGACCTTTGCTGAGGAAGGCGCAGCCGCCGGTAGCCATCACCACGGCGTTCGCCCGTACCTCCCAGGCTTCGCCGGTCAGGCGGTTGATCCCCCGCGCGCCGCCCACTCCATGTTCATCATGCAGCAGTTCCAAAGCGGGAGACTGATCCCAGATCTTCACTCCCGCCTTACGGACTACCCGCCGCATAATCTTCATATACTCCGGGCCGTGGAGATGGGTCCGCAGCGGATTTCCCGCTTCATCCTTGGGAAAGGGATACCCCCAAGCCTCAACCCGTTCCAGACTCTGCTCCACCTGATCCAGCACACGGTGTATCCAGGCATTCTCCGAGAGGTACCCTCCGGCTTTAAGCCTGGCCTGAACCGCCGCTTCACGCAGCTCAGCTACCGGCGGGATCACGAGCAGCGTGGTGCCGCCCGGAGCTGTGGCGCCGCTCGTTCCCAGATACCCTTTATCCGCCAGGATGACCTGCGCTCCCAGTGAGGCTGCATTCCATGCCGCCCATGCCCCGGCTGGACCTCCGCCCAGCACAAGCACATCCGTTGTTATTTGCTGCTGCTGCGGCATTTCAATTACCTCCCAAAAGTTTCACTTGATCATTTCCGGCCTGCTCTAGCCAAGTTGTTCATGCAAAAATCCCAGTGTCACCGCCACGGCTTCATTCAACTCCGGGGTCGGGCCTTCGTAAGGATCTACGGTGTTGAAGGTGTGGTCAGCACCTCTTACCGAATAATAACGGTGCTGCGGTGCCTGCTCCCGGAAGCCTGCATTCTGCTGCAGCAGCGATTCCCTGTCCTGGTCGCCCTGGATGATCAGCGCAGTAGCAGGTAGCAATCTTAGAGCCTCCTCCAAATTAAAACGTCCCTTATTCCGCTCCACATCTTCCTGAACGGCATAGTCCTGCGGAGTCAGTGCCGGCCCCCCGTCAGCCTGAGAACGGGCTGGCGCAGAACCGCCGTTCCAGACCACCAGCGCCTGCACTTCCGGATGCTCGGCAGCGAACACAATATTGCCGCCGCCCGCACGGCTGTGCCCTAGAAGGGCCAGCCGCTTAAGGTTGGCCTGCTCCGCCAGCGGCAGTCTGCCCTCCTGCAGACTGCCCAGCACCTGCTCCAGGTCTTCCAGTTCCCGGCTCAGCGTAGCTGTTTCCGCGAGTTCTTGCGGTCCGATCCCTGTTGCGCTGCGGGCAGCAATACGTGAGAAGTTGAAGCTGACGGTGTAGAAGCCGCTTTCCGCAAGCCTGCCGGAAACCTCCGGCCAGAATGCCCAATCCTTATGACCCCGGAAGCCGTGGCTGATCAGGACAACAGGCTTCAATAACTCACCGGGAGGAACCCTTACTTCGCCCTCCAGATAAAGACCGTTATCCAGCGGCAGCTTGAAACGTTCAATCGTCAAAGTTTCCTTTCCCATACGTAACCTCCTCCATATAAGAATTTATTGGAGCTGCCAATCGCTGATATTGAAATCTTTTTTAGCCAGCTTCTCCTCCACCAGGAAGTTCTTCGTACCCTGGAGCAGCTTCAAGCCTTCTTCGGTGAAGGCGGTATCCTTGATATCGCTGATCGGATTCACCTGCTTCGCCAGCTCGGGTGTGGTATCGCCGATTTCGGCCAGGAATTCGTAATACTCCTCTTCATGCTGCTTGAGATCGGCCAATGCCTTCTCCCGCGCCGCATTCCAAACCTTCGGGAATTCCGGGAATTTTTCCAGATATTCCTCCGACACAACAGTAGCGCTGGAGCCCAGCAGATCAGGATGCTTCGAAGCATCATCCAGATGGGTGTAGCCTTCATCAATCAGCTTCAATGCCGGAACACCGAGATTGGTCGTAGCATCCACATCTCCCCGTGCAAGTGCAGCCGTAGCATCGGGAATCAGCATATGAACCAGCTTATAGCCGGTGACGCCCTCCTGCTGGAGCAGGCCGACCACATAGCGGTGCATGAAGGAGCCTTTTTGAATAGCGATGGTTTTGCCCTGAAGATCCTTGACGGTCTTGGGACCGTCCTTCTTGCCGATCAGGTAGCCGACGGTATGGGCTGAGGATTGTGAGATCAGGCGTGTTTTTGCACCGGAGGCATAAGCTATAATAGCCGGAGTGTCCCCTAGACTGCCGAAATCCAGCCTGCCGCTAATCAGCGATTCCGTCTGGTCCGGTCCGTTCGGGAAGCCGGTCAGCTTCACTTCGGTAATGCCGTATTTCTTCAATTCCTCCTGGATAATGCCTTTATGGAACCCCCAACCTTCCGCGCCGCCCGGAACGTTCAGCTTATTCGAGCCGATAAAGCCGAAACTCAGCACAGCAGGCGCATTACCGGCTGTCTCACCACCCGCCGCCTCTGCAGTATTAGTGCCGCCTCCTGCTGCCGAAGAAGCCTCCTTGCCGGAGCCTGCATTATTTCCGCAAGCCTGAAGCACCAGCATGACCATAACCACACTTGCGATAAGTGTGAAGCGAATCCCTCTTCCCCAACCGCCTTGAATCTCTCTATACGTTTTCATTGTCCTGATCTCCCCTCAGTCTTCTGCTGAATGATTTTATTCGTGCTGTTTCTTCCGCAGGATTCTCAGAACCCCGCTCTGGCCGCCAGTTTATACATAAAGTCATGACTTGCCACCGGCTGTCTGCCCTTGCCCCAACCGACCTTCTCGCGGTAACCGCCAAGCAGCCCCTGCTGCTCCAGTTCCGCCTCTGTCACACCGGTAAGCTCTTCGGAATCCGGCGCTACATATAAAGCATCTGTAGGGCAATACAGCTCACACATGAAGCAGGTCTGACAATCGCTCTGCCGGGCAATGACGGGAATTCCGTTCTCCACCCGGTCAAAGACGTTCGTCGGACAGACAGACACACATTGATTGCACTCTACACACCTGGCAGCGCTGATGACTTCAATCACAACAGTACACTCTCCTTCGCAACCTCTTCTGTTTTCACCCAGACCTGATCCAATCCCCCGCTGATCAGCCGGTGATGCTGACCGTTATCCGTTTCCTTGTAATCCTCCCGCTTGTGCATCCCCCGGGTCTCCGTCCGGGCAAGTGCGGAGCTGTACATCCAGCGCGCCGTCGCCGTCATCGCTTCCGCTTCGCGCGCTTTAACCCCCTCCGGCGTACGCTGGATTTCCCGGCTCCGCTGCTCTTTCCACAGTCCGTCCAAGCGTTCCAGCGAAGAGGTCAGCCCCTGCTCGGTACGGAACAAATTGATGTCGTAGGGCTTGACCTCAGCCTGTACAGCGGCCACCGCCTCAGCCGTTCTGGCTGCCGCTCCCGGCTTCACCTGCTGGTGAACCAGCGGCGAGGACGACAGCCCTACTGGTGTGCGGTGCGCTGCATGTTTCCCAAGCTCCAGCGCATAAGCCGCCGCCCCTTCTCCGGCGAAGGAGCCGGAAGACATGGCCCAGGCAGCATTGTGACTGCCGCCTCCGGTGAAGCCGCCGCAGATCAGCTCGCGGGTAGCCGCATCCCCTGCGGCATATAATCCCGGAACGCCGGTGCTGCAGTTCTCATCCGTAATGCGGATGCCGCCTGTGCCGCGGACTGTACCTTCCAGCCGCAGTGTCACCGGAAAAGCGTCCTTGAAGGGATCGATTCCCCGGCGGTCAAAAGGCAGGAAGAAATTCGTCTGCGCGACTCTCAGCAGCGGTCTCAGATCCTCTGAGGCCCCGTCCAGCTTGGCGAATACCTGGCGGCCCGCCAGCAGATTCCGGGCAATAACCGAGCGGCCTTTCTTGGAGCCTGCCCCTTCCACTACGCTGCCGTCCTCATAATAGAAGCTTGCATAGCTGTAATAGGCCGTCTTCGTCACTGACGAGAAGGTCGGGCAGATGGCATAGGCATTGGAGAATTCCATGCCTGAGAGGCTCGCTCCGGCCTCGGCGGCGAATAAATAGCCGTCACCGGTGAGGACGTTGCAGCCCAGCGCTTTGCTCAGGAAGGCGCAGCCGCCGGTCGCGATCACCACTGCCCCCGCCTGAACGCTCCAGGTCTCCCCGCTCTGGGTATGCACTCCGGCTGCTCCGGCTACACCGTGCCCGTCGGCCAACAGCTCCAGCACCGGGCTATGGTCCAGAATCTTCACACCCGCTCTCTTGACCAGCTTGCGCATTAGCCGCATATATTCCGGCCCCTGCAGGCTTCTGCGGTATGGGTTGCCCTGTTCATCCAGCGGGAAGGGATACCCCGAAATGCCCAGCCGGTTCATATTGTCGTAGGTGCGGTCCAGCACCCGGTCCATCCAGCGGTGCTCCGCCAGCTTTCCGCCCATGGAATAGCGGCTGGCCTTCGCCTCTTCACGCAGCACGGCGTCCGGCTGCACATACCAGACCCCTGTACCTGACGGGGCGGTTGCCCCGCTGGAGCCGCAATAGCCCTTATCGGCAAGAATGACCTTCGCCCCTTTAGCCGCAGCCGTTAGGGCCGCCCATGTTCCTGCGGGACCTCCGCCGATCACCAGTACATCCGCCGTCAGATTCAAAGAGTCCTTTATTGCCGAAATTTGATTCATTGTCCTAGCCCCCTATAGATTCATTAGCCTTGATAGCTGTCACGCCAGTACAGGAATTTGCGCTCAATCGCGCGGAACAAAGAGTCGATCAGCTTGCCAACCACCGCAAAAATGATAATGCCTACAAAAATGACTTCCGTATTGGAGTTCTGCTTCGCCTCATTAATCAGAAATCCCACCCCCGACTGCGAGCCGATCAGCTCGGCGACGACAAGGCCAATCCAGGCCACCGCCATTGAAAGACGCAGGCCGAGCAGAATACCGGGCAGCGCCGCAGGCAGAATGAGCCGCCGCAACCTCTGCATATGGCTGAAGCCCAGTACCCGTGCGACCTCAAACAGCTTGTTGTCCACACCCCGGATGCCCATAAAAGTATTGATATAGAGCGGAAAAAATGAGCCGCTCATAATAATGACGGTCTTCGAGACTTCGCCAAAGCCGAACCAGAGAATAATCAGCGGCGCAATCGCCAGATGCGGAACCAGCCGCAGCACCTGGACACTCGGGTCCAGCAGGTACTCTGCACTGCGGAACAGCCCGGTCAACACCCCGAATAGCAGACCTAGAAGGCCGCCAATCAGAAAACCGAGACCCGCCCTCCCGATACTGACACCCAAATGTTGGGTAAGCTCCCCGGTACCCGCAAGGCCCGCAAAGGCCGAAAGAATCGACAGCGGCGCCGGCAGAAATTCCGATGAAACCAGTCCGGTGCTTCCGGCAATCTGCCAAACGGCTAAGACCGCCACCGGAATTGCGGCTCCGGTTCCCCAATCTGCAAGAAGGGATTTCAAGCGGAAGGAAGGGAGTCTTCCCGCATTATTACGCGCAGTAATAGGTGCCGTACCGCTATAATCACGCGCCTCCCTTGCCCCTTTGGCAGCCTTGACTACCGCCTCTATTCCATCGCTCATGATGTTGTTCTCCTCCTATCCTTGATAGCTGTCCCGCCATCTCAGCAGCCGCCGTTCGATCAGACGGACAATGGTATCACTCAGCAGGCCGGCAGCGGCAAAAATAATAATTCCCACGAACACTACAGGTGTGTCTGCAAATTGGCGGGCGTCGGACATCATGTATCCGATTCCTGAAGTGGAAGCAATCAGCTCAGCCACTACCAGTCCCAGCCAGGACAAGCCCAGCGACAGGCGGACGCCAAGCATTATGTTCGGGACCGCCGCCGGCAGCACCAGCCGGAGAATCTGCTGCAGCCGGCTGAAGCCAAGCACCCTGGACACTTCAAACAGCTTGTTGTCAGTCCCGCGGATGCCCATAAACGTATTGATGTATACCGGAAAAAAAGCTCCTTTGGCAATCAGCAGCACCTTGGATTCTTCACCGATGCCAAACCACAGGATGAACAACGGCACTACGGCCAGACTCGGTATCATCCGGATCATTTGCAGGGAGGGATCCAGCAGCTTCTCCGATCTGCGGAACAGCCCGACCAGTACGCCGAACAGCAGGCCAAGACCGCCGCCGAGCAGAAATCCTGACAATGCCCGGATCACGCTGATCCGGAGGTTGCTCCAGAGGTCTCCGGTGGAAGCGAGCGAGATGAACGACTGGGCAATGGTATAAGGGGTCGGGAACAGCATCTCCGAGATCATTCCATAATGTCCAAGGGTCTGCCACAGAATCAGCACGCTTCCCGGCAGCAGCATACCAAGCCCTGCAATGGCCGCTTTTCCGGGTCTTCCGGGGGTTCTGGCCGCGATGGCCCGATTGCTCATAAATATCCCTCCTTTTATCATATAATTCACATCGTCTAAGTCGGATAAAGGACAACACGAATCCCTTGTTTCTATAAAATCGTTTCAGTAAAGACAACCTTAAATCCCTGCCCCGTCAGTCAGCTCAAGCTCATCCACCTTCTCGAAATAATTCAGCACCTTCAGACGCAGCTCTTGAAAAGAGGTAGTCGTCTTCTTGCGCGGATAAGGCAGATCGACCGGAACGACCTTGCGGATTTTGCCCGGGCGCGGCTCCAGAATGACTACCCGGTTGCCCAGAAAGACAGCTTCATCAATGTCATGGGTTACAAAAATCATCGTGGTCCGGTTCCGCCGCCAAATGTCCAGCAGCACCGTCTGCATATGCGCCCGGGTAAATGCATCCAGAGCGCCAAACGGCTCGTCGAGCAGCAGGATCTTTGGATTCCGCAGCAGCGCCCGGGCAATCGCCACACGCTGGGCCATCCCTCCGGACAGTTCGCGGGGATAGGACTTTTCGAAGCCGGTCAGTTTCACCAGTTCAATCAGCTCATCCACCTTCTGCCGGATGTCCGGCCTGCCAAGCGGCAGGTCGGAGGCGATATTCTTCTCCACGGTAAGCCAAGGAAACAGGCGGTGCTCCTGAAAGATAAACCCCTTATCAATACCCGGACCGCCAATCTCCTCACCTTCGAGAGTCACACTGCCGGTATAACCGCTATCCAGACCGGCGACGATGCGCAGCAGCGTGCTTTTGCCGCAGCCGCTGGGTCCAATCACTGTAATAAATTCGCCTTCCTCTACATGCAGATCAACCTCATGCAGTGCCTGTACCTGCCCGCCCGCTGTATCAAAGCTCTTGTTCAAATGCGTAATAGACAGCAAAGCTTCACCCATTCATGTTCCTCCTTCCAATTGGCAAACCCAAAATCTACACAAAAAAAACAGAGGGACCTCGTGTGAAATAACACGGGCACCTCTGTCTGAACAGTCGGCAATTAATAATTCAAAGTAAAACTATTGGAATTTGTAAATTTAAAATATCATCTATCTACAGGTCTGTCAACAAAAATACACATTTCGTTTACAGCGAAAACGCTATTTACTTAAGTACATTAATTCAAGCAAATGCATTGAATAGGCTTCTTCTGAAGATACTCGTGAAGATACTCGACTGAAAGCCCTCCACGGTTCACATAACATTTATCATTTACTCATATACTTACATTTTGTAAGCAGTTATGTTATAATCATCAATATTCCTTCTCACACCGGACCAGTTACCATTTACTATATTTTACATTCTATTGAATAAGGGGTCAGCATTTATGAATAACAGCGTTCCACAGGAAAACGTGCCGGAGTTTGAATTTGGTATTTACACACTCGGTGATATCGTAACCGATTGCCATACAGGTCAGACCATCAGCCCCCGGCAGCGTCTCCATGAAGTCATCGCAGCGGCTAAGCTGGCTGATGAGGCGGGGCTGGACGTGTTCGGTGTCGGTGAGCATCACCGGCTTGATTTTGTCATCTCCTCGGTGCCGGTTGTACTCGCGGCAATTTCGCAGGCCACGAAACGGATCAAGCTGACAAGCGCCACAACGGTGCTGAGCACTATAGATCCGGTGCGGGTCTTCGAAGACTTCGCCACACTTGATCTGCTGTCGGATGGCCGGGCGGAGATTATCTCCGGACGCGGTGCTTTTCTGGAATCCTTCCCCCTGTTCGGATACGAGCTGGAAGATTACAAGAAGCTGTTCGCGGAGAACCTAGATCTGCTGCTGGAGCTCAATCAGCATGAAGTCATGAACTGGAAGGGAACCTTCCGCTCCCCGCTGAAGAATGCCGAGATCGCCCCGCGGCCTTTGCAGCGGAAGCTCCCGCTCTGGGTCGGCATTGGCGGTTCGGCCGAAAGTGCCGAAAGAGCTGGTACGCTTGGTATTGGGATGGCTATCGCCATTCTCAGCGGCAGTCCTGAACCCTTTCAGAATCTTGCCGAAACCTACCGCAGAAGCGGAGCCAAAGCCGGTCATGCTCCAGAGGACTTAAAGATCGCCATCACCAGCCACGGATATATTGCGAAGACGTCCCAGCAGGCGCTGGACGAGTACTACCCTTACTATTACAGCTACCGCAATGCCATCAGTCCGCATCCGGGCCAGGAATACGGAGTATCCCGCAGCGATTTCGGGCGTTTCGTCTCTCCTGTTAACACGCTTGCCGTTGGCAGTCCGCAACAGATTATTGAGAAAATCCTGTACCAGCATGAGCTGTTCGGACATAACCGCTTCATGACCCAGCTGGACATCGGCGGACTCCCCTTCAACAAGGTAGCGACGGCTATTGAGCTGCTAGCCACCGAGGTGGCACCGGTCGTGCGGCGGGAAATTGCCAAGAAGCGTAGCAGCCGGTCTTCGCACCAGGAAATCTAAGAAACTGGGCGTACCCAAGTGGAAACTGCTTTTTTTGCAGGACGGTATCGTTCAGCGAGAAATAGAAGGATAATTTATAGCGTGAAGCATATAAATCGCTTATATTTACAAAAAAGGGGTCTCCGGCTGATGCCGGGGACCCCTTAACTATTTAGGCGAATGAAGGCTTGCTGTTGTCGACCTTCCCGCTGATAAGCTTCTTGTATTCCTCATCTCCGCCATCCAGCGATGGCGCAATATATACGTGGCCTGCCGAAGAAGCTGGCTTTGCTGCCCGGCCTGCACTTGCCTTGCCCTTAGAGCGCCGTGTCCCTCCGGAACTGCTGCCGTTGCCGCCTGCGGATCGGCGGACCGCACTGGACAAACTGACTACACCCTTCATATTCTTCATGCTCCTAGTCCCCTCCCACTAAATAATTGACGGTACGGAACAAATCGCGGTTGTAAGCAACCACTGTGGTAAGATCCTCCGCAGACAGCCCGTCGTCTCCCGAGAAATGCACAGAAAGGACATGCTGCTCACCTAAAGGATAGCATAGGATATATACCTCGGCAACTTCAGTACGCTGAAAAAAGGTCCATTCCTTGCTCAGATAAGCATCGAGCACACCGGGCCGCTTCCCTTTGTCTTCACTTAATGAAAAAGGGTAACAATGCCCACGGCCCACATTTCCGCCTACCTGTATCAGACCTTCCTTCTCACTTTCCCGCCAGAGCGCGGCGCCAATCACCCGGCATTGTCCGGGCGGCAGAAAGGAATTGCGGATAGCCTCGCTGAGCGCCTGGTATTTCTCTCCACCCTGAGCTCCGGCCACATTACTATTATATTGCCAGAAGAAATGAAGGATACTTTCCTTGCGCCTAAGCTCCAAGCCCAAATGTTCCAATTCCTTCAGGGGATCGCGGTAGCTCCCCTGCTCCTGAATAATGTCCAGGATCTTCCCGCAGCTGACATCAACGGCTGCCACCGGATTATCATGCTGCCATTCATACTCCAGCGGGGTGAGCCCGGAGAGATCGGATAAGAGATGATACTCTTCGATATTCTTGCCGGGAATCAAATCCGTACGCGGGGTTACCCGGTCCGGAAGCAGGCAAAAGACACGTCTGCGCCGCAGCCTGGCCCAGAACAGCCCCATTTCGAACTGTGTATTATCACGGGTTACATAATAATATTTGCCGCGGATTTGAGCCACATCATCAGGTGAAAAGACGAATACGGCAAAATCGCTTTCATCCAGATGTCTCTCCAGCGCCTCCATCGTATATTCATTCGCACGGAAGGCATTGGCATACCAAGGATTAACCTCGGCTTCTCGCTTTAGCTGTTCGTGGATCGCCCGGGCGTAACGGATGGATTCCCTGGATGATCCGATGAATAGTTTGGGTCTGGTCACGACGGCACTCCTTTACAAACTTTTCCAATATGAAACAATTATACAGTGCTTTGCCGCTTTGGAACAGAGGTTTAATTTCTATTAAATTTTAACCAAATCCTTTTCTTTGACCGATGAAACGGGTAATAGACATTTATCCATCCGGGAAGAGAGGAAATTTATGAACAAATTTATACATACCGCAGTGCTGGCAGCCTGCTTGCTCACTGGAAGCATGCTGCAGACTGCAACCAGTTCCGCTGCAGGAGCCTATACAGCAAAAGTGAGTGCAAGCTCCCTGAATGTACGCAGCGAGCCGGCAGCCAATGCGGCTGTCACAGGCTCCTTAAAAAGCGGCGCACAGGTGACCGTTACCGATGAGCAGCATGGCTGGGCAAAAGTGCGGTCCGGTTCAATCTCCGGCTGGGTTGCGGGGTATTATCTCATAAAAGTGAGCGGGACAGGTGGTGAAGCCCGTGCAGCAGTTGCTGTATCCACATCCGCCAAGACCTCCGGAAGCGGCAGCAGCACAGCAATGGTTACAGCCGACTCCCTGCGCATCCGTGGAGGTCCGGGAACCGGTTATAAGATACTCGGGGCGTTAAAGGCAGAGGACTCCGTAACTGTTCTGCTGCGGCAGAACGGTTGGGTGCGGATCCGCACCGCCAGCGGGGAGACCGGCTGGGTCTCTGCACAATATATTGCCAGCGGAAGCTCCGCGAGCACGGGAAGCGGGAGCCGAACGACTGGCAGCCTTAGGCAGACTGGCGGGATCAATGGCAAGCGGATCGTCATTGATCCGGGTCATGGCGGCAGCGACCCGGGCATGCTCGGCACATCCTTTGACACTTTGGAGAAGGATCTGAATCTGCAGACGGCATTGTATGTCCGCGACTATCTGACAGCCAAGGGAGCCCGTGTGGAGCTGACACGCACCCAAGACCAGCGCCCTTCTCTCGCCAGGAGAGTGCAGATCGGGCAGTCTGTGGGGGCGGACGCTTTTGTCAGCATACATTACAACTCCTCCCCGAAGAATGTAAGCGGCACGCTGACTTTTTATTACTCGGAATCGGATGATCTGCGCCTGGCACGCTCCATTGAGAACCGGCTCGGGCAGGGCATCGGACTGAAGAGCAACGGGGTATCCTTCGGCAACTACCATATTCTGCGGGAGAACAACCTTCCGGCAGCACTGGTGGAGCTCGGGTTCCTAAGCAACCGGAACGATGAAGCGGTCGTCCGCACATCTGCCTATCAGAAAAAAGCCGCCAAGGCAATTGCCGAGGGGCTCGCAGACTATTTTAAAGGTTAATGGCGAAACGGCTATATACTGATTTCTTTGATCTTGAGATCCCTCATTTTGCCAAGGTCGATATATTCACCATCTATCTTGATTAAGGGCGTTTCGATGTTATGGGGATTCAAGTAGACAATTTCACCGACACGGCCGTCGGTTAAGATCACATCGCGCCCGACGGTCCGTTTCACAATATTCTCCAGGAACACAGAGACCACATGCGGGTCAAGCGCCCCAAAGCTGCCTCTCCTCATCTGCTCCACAATGGAATGAAACGGCATGGCCTCATGATAGGGCCGCTTGGAGGACATCGCATGAAAGATGTCGGCAACGGCAACGATTTTGCTGTAGGAATCAATCTGCTCCTCCTTCAGCCCCAGCGGATAACCCTTGCCATCATTTCGCTCATGATGCTGGAGCGCGGTCAAGGTGATATGGGAATTCGCCCCCGTTGTCTCCTTGAGCATCTCATAGCCATAGATCGTGTGCTTTCGGACCATGGCGAATTCTTCAGCGGTCAGCTTATCCGGTTTATTCAACAACTCGGAGGGGATTTTGAGCTTGCCGATATCATGCAAGGTTGCAGCTAGGGAAAGCACCGACAGCTCCGCCTGCCCCATATTCATCCATCTGCCAATCAATGTGGATAACACACCTACGCCAATATTGTGCTGGTATGTATAATCGTCCTTCCCCTGAATCGCTTCGAACAGCGCAAAAATATCGGGAAGGAGTGAAATCTCCTGAACAACCGGTACAACATCCTTTCTTATATCCGCCAATGGTACTTTGCGGGTTAATCTGAAAGAATTAAATAAATCCTTCGACACTTCCACGACACCGTTGACCATCTCGCGGCAGGCCGGCGTCTGTGGTTGTTCATCGGTGAATACGATATCCAATGTATTGATTCTTTGCTTGCGGATGAGTTCCAAATGCTCTGCGTTCAATACGCTTCTTGCAGGTATTACAGTTACACCGTACGCATTGATCAGATCATTTTTGAGGATTCTGCCTAAATAACTATCCATACCATACCAACCCTCCCATTTAACCGATAAAATGATGTGCGATATCCGTATGACTATTATCGGTAAAAGATGGGGAATTCTGAAATTTGTAGGACGGCTCCATTTTTTGTCCATTGTGGAGTGGTTATTTCGCTACAGAGAGTCCTCCTGCTTGCGGTATTCACGAGGAGTCTGCCCGGTCGATTTCTTAAAAACCCGGCTGAAATACTTCTCATCCTCATAGCCGACCAGCTCTGAAATCTGCGACAGCCGCAGGTTTGTATTTTGCAGCAGCGTCTTGGCCTTGTCTATTCTCAGTGCAGTTAAATAATCGGACAGATTCTCCCCGCTGATCTGTTTGAACTTGCGTGAGACATTCTCCCTGCTGATAAAAAAGCGCTCGGCGATATGCTGAAGCGTCATGTCCTTGGCGTAGTTCTGATTGAGGTATTCCCGGATTTCCTGAACAAGCCGGCTGTCCGGTGTCTGGGAATTCCCTTTCCACAATCGCTGCAGCATAGTCTTAAACTGATTCCGCCAGTTCTCAACGGAGAACATCCCCTCTTCGTCATAACACAGCTCAAAGGCAATCTCCTCATTCTGCCGCCAGCGCATCAGAACGGCGCGGATCTCTTCCTGCTGGTGCAGAAAGTTATTCTCGGTGAGCAGCGACAGCCCTGAAAGCTGATCGGCCCATTCATCAACCACCCGTTCCATTCTCTGCAGATCCCCCGATAATACGGCCACTCTGAGCTTGTCCAGCAGTGATTCCAGCACGTGGTCTTCCACAGACCCACTCTCCTCCGTCAGCTCCCTGTAATGATAAATGCGCCCTTCCCGCTGAAGGAGATTGCGCTCACTCAGGCCTTGACGCGCCTGACGGAAGGCGTTTTGCAGTCCTTCGGGAAAAGCCACGGGCCGGCTGAGTCCAATATCCACCTGTACCCCATAAGTCTGTTTCATCGATTCATTGATAAGCCGCACCCACACTTCCACATCCAGAGCCGCCGTCCAGAAAAGAATGACAATATCGGTGCCGGCCTGCCAGCTGCGAAAGGCAAAGCCGCTTCTCCCGGGGGAGATCACCTCATTGCAGACGTTCGCCAGCACGAAGGAGGTCAGCGTCACATCGCCATGAAACCGCTCCAGCAGGCGGCAGTTTGCACGCTGGAGCGAGATTACGGCAACTCTGCAGCTTGCCGCATCCCCCTGCAACCCCAGCTCTTCGCACAAGGAAGGCTTCAGCTCCTGAAATGAAGCATGGCCGGAGACCAGATCCGAGAGCATCTTGTCCCAGTACAGCGGCCGCAGCACATTAAGCTGCATATTCTGCCGGTGACTCTGCTGCCGCTCCTCCTCTTCCTCCAACCACAGCTTGAAGGCATGCTCGGCTGCGGCAATCAGTTGTTTACTGTTCAGGGGCTTCAGCAAATAATCTGTCCCTCCGTAGACGATTGCCGGCTTTACATAATTGAAGTCCTGATACCCGCTAATGACAATTGTCTTCGTATTCGGGAAATGATGATGCAGCCATTCCAGCAGCTCCGCACCGTCCATCAGCGGCATCCGCATATCCGTGAAGACAATCGCCGGCTGTTGCTCCTGCATTATCAGCGTAGCTTCCTGCCCGTTGGTCGCCTCAAAAATCTCTGAAATCTGATATTTTTCCCACGGTACAAAATAGCGGATCGCCTCACGCACATGCTTCTCATCGTCTACAATCAGCACCTTCATCTCACTTGCCGCTCCTTTGGGTCCATTGCACTCCCTTAATTTGTTGGGTCCATCATATCCAGCGGAATAATAAGCGTCACCTTAACCCCGCCGCCTTCGACACTCTGCAGCAATAGCTCTGCCCCGCTGCTCATCTGCAGCCGCACACGCGCCAGTACGTTATGCAGCCCAATCTCTTCGTGCTCTGTCCGGCCGCTCTGCTGAAGTCCGGCTGTAATTTCCTCCAGCCGTTCCGCAGTGATTCCTTTGCCGTTGTCCTTGACGGCAAGCCGCAGGCTGCCGTTCGCATCCAGAGCACAGGTGATGGAGATTACAGCCTCGCGGATCCCGTCCGTAAAACCATGCTTGAATATATTCTCAACAATGGGCTGCAGAATCATCTTGGGCACGGCAATCTCCAGAGCAGCTTCCTCTGCATCAATATCCAGCCTTAAGTTCTCTTCCCCGAAACGTTCCGTCTGCAGGATCACATAATTCTGCACATGCTCCAGTTCATCACGAAGCGGGACCTGCGTCCGCTCCGTGTTCATGGAATAGCGCATCATACTGCCAAGCGAATAGATGAGATCATACACCTTGGGTGCATTGTAGCGCAAGGACAGACTGGCAATGGACTGCAGGGCATTATACAGGAAATGAGGATTGACCTGGGCCTGCAGCGCCTTCAGCTGATTGGTCTTGTTGGCCAGCTCAAGTTTGTATTCCTTTAAGATAAGATCGTTGATCGTCCGGGTCATGCCGGTGATTTTGCGTGTCAGGAGGCCGAATTCATCCTCCCGTTCGGCATCCATATGCGCATCAAGCTGACCAATCTGCACTTTCTGGGTGAAGGAGATCAGCTTCTTGATCGGCCTTGTGAATCCGACGGAGATTAATACCGCGCTGAGTCCGCCAAGGATCAGGAACAGCACACCGATTCCGGTGTTGAACCGGGTGATAGTTCTGGCATCGCCATACAGATCTTCATAGGGAACCAGCTTGATGATGCTGCCCTTGAACAACGTATTCTCAATGTGGCGATACATTACAATACCCTCGAAACCATCCTTCTTCCAGGTGAAATGGCCACTGTCATCCTTCTCCGGCAACTGGCTCCAGCCTGCAGTGACCGGTTTGCCGATCCAATCGGAATCAGAAGCAAACAAGGCCTGCCCCTGTTCATTCAAGATATAAAGCCGTTCTGTATCCGAATTGTACATGGATTTGACGATTCCCTCCAGCTCCCCCAAACGGAAATCAATCGACAGATCGGCCAGAACATCATCGCTCGGCGTTCGGTACATGGGGAAATGAGCAGTAAAAACCGGCACAGTACCCGATTTCAAATTAGGGAATCCGGACTTCATCCCGTATTGATGATCCATATGCGTAACCTCAATATAAGGCCGGTACGTTTCCTCCGTTTGGATCACCGGGGCGTAATCATCATTATTCTCCCGGCGGAATAGCCCGCCGAGCACCAGATTCGACTGCCTGGCCGCCCGGACATACAGGTGAATCTGAAAGGTGTTCCGGTCGGAGAGGAACAGGTTATAGAGCTGTGTTGAGATGATCGCCCGGTTATCCGGCAAGACGGAGTTTTCAGGAGCATTATCCGGATGTTTGGCCGTAAGCAGGCTCGTATAGAAGGAGCTGGGGACATTGATTCCGCTGTATAGGGACATCGCCTGCTGATTCACTCCGCTGAAGTAACTACTGAGATTAGCCTCCCCAAGTGTCAGCAGCTTCGTATTCTGCTTCACTGACTGTTCGGTTACCGATTTCTTGGTATAGAGATATGAGAACGTTACGGATATCCCCGACGGAATCACTGAGGCCAGCAGCACTAGCGCCATCAGCCGGGTCCGGATACTGTTTCTGAACATGCCCTTTTCCTCCTGCAATATAATCCACTTTTATAATCATCAAATTGAGTGTTGATGACTCCTGCCTCTTCCTATAATGAGGGTATGAACCCGTTGAAAAACTATACAAAGGAGATTCCATATGAGAAAAGCTCTGCGTTTGCAAAAAGGCTGGGGACAGCAAATCGTTTTCCTCGGCCCCTGCCTGCTCTTCTTCCTGACCATTGTGGTCACACCCTTCTTTCTCGGCTTTTATTATTCTTCCACTGACTGGAACGGGCTGGATCTGGACAAAGCGGTCTGGACAGGCGCCGCCAACTGGAAACGGATTTTTCTGAATGATGATAAGTTCTGGGAATCCCTGCTCTTTACCCTTCGCTTCACTATAGTGTCCGTAATTGCCGCGAATGTGCTGGCACTTCTGCTGGCCTTCCTGCTGATGACGACACTGAAGACCAAGAAATTGCTGCGTACCATCTTCTTTATGCCCAATGTAATCGGCGGTATTCTGCTAGGATACATCTGGCAGTTTATCTTCACCAAGGGCTTCGGGACAATCGGCGAAATCACCGGAATCTCCTTCTTCCAGCTGCCTTGGCTCGGTACGCCCAGCACTGGCTTCTGGGGCCTTGTCATCGTATTTGTGTGGCAGACTGCCGGGTATATGATGGTTATCTATATTGCCTCACTCGCCGGGATTCCGAAGGATTTGATTGAAGCGGCCAAGATCGATGGCGCCCGCGCACCCCAGCTGTTCAAAAGCGTCTATGTGCCTTTGATCATGCCGGCCATCACAATCTGCCTGTTCCTGACCACATCCAATGCCTTTAAAATGTTCGACCTTAACCTGTCGCTGACCAAGGGCGGACCGGGAACCTCCACCCAGTCGCTCGCCTATA
The DNA here is from genome assembly GCF_038002865.1 of Paenibacillus sp. FSL H3-0321. Classification (NCBI taxonomy): domain Bacteria; kingdom Bacillati; phylum Bacillota; class Bacilli; order Caryophanales; family Paenibacillaceae; genus Paenibacillus; species Paenibacillus sp. FSL H3-0321. The sequence goes on from NZ_JBBODH010000001.1 coordinate 3,275,911, forward strand.
ACATTTATGCGGAAGCGCTAATCAACAACCGGTACGGTCTTGGCACAGCCAAAGCGCTGCTCTTCTTCGCTGCTGTATCACTGATCACCGTTACTCAGGTATGGATCACTAAGAGAAAAGAGGTGTCGGCATAATGAACAGCAGCAGATACCGTCCCAGAAATTTCATTCTGGAAATTGCCGCCATACTCCTGGCCCTTGTCTTCCTGTCTCCGTTCTACCTGGTGCTTAGCAACTCTGTTAAAGGGCTTAAGGAAATTCTGACTGATGCTGCATCGTTTCCGCAGGTTTTTGTGTGGAGCAATTATTCTAAGGTCTGGGACGCCATAGACTTCCCGCAGGCTTTCTGGAACTCTCTGCAGATTACCATCCTGAGCGTTATCTTCATTGTTCTGTTCAGCTCCATGGCCGCTTATCAGATCGTTAGAAAGCCGTCGCGCTTCAATTCCTTTGTCTTCCTGCTGCTCATCTCGGCGATGATTATTCCCTTCCAGTCGCTGATGCTGCAATTGGTCCGGGTAACCAGTATCCTGGAGCTGCGCGGAGAACTTTACGGTATTGTGGCTTGCTATCTGGGGTTCGGGATGCCTCTGTCAGTCTTCCTGTTCCACGGCTTTATCAAAACCGTGCCCTTTGAGCTGGAGGAAGCGGCCCGGGTCGACGGCTCCAATCCTTACGGCGTTTTCTTCAAAATCGTCTTCCCGCTGCTGATGCCAATTATTGTTACTGTAATTATTCTCAACACCCTTTGGATCTGGAATGACTACCTGCTGCCTGTGCTGGTCATCGGCGGTAATAAGGATCTGACTACACTGCCGGTAGCTGTAACCAAATTCTTCGGGCAGTACACTAAGAAGTGGGATCTTGCGCTCGCAGGACTGGTCATGGCCATTACACCGATCCTCCTGTTCTTCCTGACGCTGCAGCGGTATATTGTTGAAGGAGTAACTTCAGGATCCGTCAAGGGATAAAAGGGTTGCAACAATATCCACTTTTTCGAGCAAAATATTAAGTGTAAGTGTAAGGTCATATGCATTACGATCAAGTTGTAGGAACCACAGACCAGGGAGGTTATTCTATGAAAAGAAAGTTCGCGTTTGTTATCGCAACCGTTTGCACACTCATTATCGCAGGTTGCGGCAATGGCGGCAATACTAATTCCGGGAACAATGGAACCGCTACCAATGCGCCGAAAGAGTCAGCAGCAACTGAGGCGACAAAAGCTCCTGCCAAAGATGTGACGATCAAAATGTTCCAGTTCAAGGTCGAAATTGCCGAACAGCTGAACACATTGGCTGAACTGTATGAGAAAGAAACCGGAGTCAAGGTTGAAGTCGAAACGCATGGCGGCGGCGAAGATTACGGCGCTTTGCTCAAAGCGGAAATTGCCTCAGGCTCGGAACCGGAAATTTTCAATAACGGCGGCTACACCGCTCTGGTTCCTTACATGGACCGCGCTACCGACTTGTCAGACCAGCCTTGGGCCGCAAAACTGATCCCTACCTCCAAAACTCCTGCTACTGTGGACGGCAAGCTTTACGGCATGCCGATGAACGTCGAGGGCTATGGCCTTATCTATAACAAGGATCTGTTTACCAAAGCTGGTATTACTGAAGAACCAAAAACACTGTCCCAGCTTAAGGACGCTGCCGCGAAGCTGAAAGCTGCCGGCATCACTCCATTTGAAGCAACCAACGAATGGTGGTCCATGGGGATGCACCTTGTGAATGTTGGTCTTGCCCACCAGCCTGATCCGAAGAAATTTGTCGATGATGTCAAAGCCGGTACGCAAACCTTTAAAGGCAATGCCGTGTTCGAACAATGGCTTGATCTGGTGGATGTAATCTTCGGCAACGCCCAAGATAACAAAATGACTACTGACTATGCGACTCAGGTTGCTGATTTCGCCTCCGGCAAAGCGGCAATGATGATGCAGGGCAACTGGACTCAGGGTGATATCGACAAGATTGACCCTGCACTGAACCTTGGCCTGCTCCCGCTCCCGATCAGTGACGAAGAAGGCACCATTCTGGTAGGAGTACCTAATAACTATGTTGTAAACAGCAAATCCGCGCATCCGGAAGAAGCCAAAGCGTTCCTGAACTGGCTCGTATCCTCGGAGACCGGCAAACAATATTTGACCAAGGAGTTCAAGTTTATTCCGGCTGAAACTGATATTGAAACAGCTGCAGAAGATATCGGCCAGGTTGCCGTTGCTGTCCAAGAAAAATCCGCAACTGCACTCGGCTGGAACTGGGATATGTTCCCTGACGGGGTAACTCAGGGCTTCGGCGCTGCGATGCAGGAATATCTCGGCGGACAAATTAACCACGATCAGCTCCTGGAAAAACTGGATAAATCCGTACAGGATATCGTGAAGCAATAATCAGTGCAAAGCTTATACATCCTTATGTACAAAAAGCCCCGCCTTCCGGTGTGCTGTCAGGTTATACCTGACAGTCACCGGGGGAGCGGGGTTTTGTCTGATTCTGCCTTTTAGATGAACATTTCAACAATCAGGAACAGATTGAGTGATACGACCAGCGCAGAGATGATCCAGCCCAGGACCGTAGTAATCCGGTGGTTGACCAGCCCCTTCATAATCTGGCGGTTGCTGGTGAAAATAACAAGCGGGATCAAAGCAAAGGCTATCCCGAAGGACAATACTACCTGGCTCATCACCAGTGCGCGGGTCGGATTGATGCCAAAGGCGATAATCGCCAGCGGAGGAATAATCGTAATCGCCCGCCGCAGATACAGGTTGATTCTCTTATTAATGAATCCCTGCATAACCACATCACCGGCCATTGTCCCAACCGAAGAACTCGACAGTCCTGCGATCAAGAGTCCAAGGCCGAACGAAACTGCCGTTACCGGACCAGCCAGATGGCGGAACTGCTGGAAGGCCACATCCAAGTCTTCAACTACAAGCCCGTTCTTAAAGAAAAGGGCAGCGGCAACGATTACCATCGCCATATTCACAGCACCAGCAATAACCATCGCAATGACGATATCGATCATTTCCAGCTTGAAAATCTGTTTTTTCTCTTTTTCGTCAATCCCGACCACACGGCTCTGTGTCAGTGAAGAATGAAGATAAATCGCATGCGGCATGACCGTTGCCCCGAGAATCCCTGCTGCCAGCAGGATGCTGTCCACACCCTCGAATGCAGGGGTGAATATTCCGGCGATTACTGCTCCCGCATCCGGCTTAGCCATAATGACCTGGAAAGCAAAGGCTAAGACGACGATCAGCACCATCGAAGCAATCCCGGCCTCAAGCGTCCGGTAACCACGCCGCTGCAGCTCAAGAATAGCGAATGAACCGACAGCGGTAATTATTGCGGCAGGCAGCATCGGTATCCCGAATAGCAGATATAGTCCAAGGGCTGCCCCGATAAACTCCGCCAGGTCCGTGGCAATAATGACCAGTTCGCTTTGTATCCATAAAAAAATGGAAGCGCCCTTCGGGAAGCGTTCGCGCGCCACTTCCGGCAGATTCTTTCCGGTAGCTATGCCAAGCTTGGCGGATAAGGACTGTATCAGCACGGCCATTAAATTCGATGCGGCAATGACCCATAACAACAGGTAACCGTATTTCGATCCGGCCGTAATGTTCGTGGCGAAATTCCCGGGGTCCAGATACGCTACTGAGGCAATAAAGGCCGGGCCCAGAAACGGAAGGAGTCTCTTCAATCCTTTGACGTCCCCGTTAAGTACAGCTTGTGCTGAAATTGTATTCTTGTGCTTCGGATTATTTATCATTTTGGGTGTTTCCACCACGTTTTGCTCGATCATTTCAAACCCTCCTCTTGCCCGGAAAAAGTTGTTCTCACACATGAAAGTTTCCCTGGTGCAACATTTAACTTATTTTTATTATAATCTGCTTAATGAAAAATGTAAATGTAATTTTCATGGAATTTTCCGATAAAACCATCACTTATTCTTAACTCAAATTAATGTCCGGCAATCATAGTTAATCATATGTACCATAAGCCCAGTAAGTGAGCCTCCACAACATAAGACTCCACAAGTGGAAACGGCTTCCCCGTCCTCAAAAGGACGGTATCCGTTTCAGCGAGAAGTAGAAGGATAATTTATAGCGTGAAGCATATAAATTCTTAAATTTTAAAAAAACGGGCAAGATTCAGGATGAAATTCCCTGTTCTTGCCCGCTTCCTCAAATAGCTATTTCTTCCCCTTCCAGCTATCCTTCAGTGGAACAATTCTGTTGAATACCAGCCGGTCTTCGCCGCTGTGCTTGCTGTCGGCACAGAAATATCCATGGCGCATAAATTGGAATTTCGCTTCCGGCAATGCCCCTTCCACAAATGGCTCCAACAGGCAATTCTTCAGAAGCTTCACCGAATCCGGGTTAATGACATCTCCCCATGTCCCGGTATCGCCCTTAGGACCCTCGTTGTCTTTGAGCAGCTTCTCGTACAGATATACATCAGCCCGAATGCCGTGACCGGCAGATACCCAGTGGAGCGTTCCTTTCACTTTCCGCCCGTTAAAGCCGCTTCCGCTCTTCGTTTCAATGTCATAGGTACAGCGCAGCTCAGTGATCTCCCCCGTTGCCATGTCCTTGACCACTTCATTGCATTTGATAATGTAAGCCCCCTTCAGCCGCACCTCTCCGCCTATCGTCAGACGGCGAAAGCCCGGAGACGGTTCTTCCATGAAATCCTCCCGCTCAATATATAAGACTCCGGAAAAAGGGACCTTTCTTGTGCCTAGCTCTGGATTCTCACTGTTGTTATCTATATCCAGCAGCTCAAAATTCTCTCCGGCTTGCCCTGCATAATTGGTGATCACAACCTTTAAAGGATCAAGCACCGCCATTACACTAGGCGCTTTGGCTTTCAAATCCTGTCTCAGGCTATGCTCCAGCATCGAGAAGTCAACCATTGTCTGATTTCTGACCATGCCAATCCCCATCACAAAGCTCTTGATGCTCTCCGGCGTAAACCCTCTTCTCCGCAGTCCGCGAAGCGTGGGCAATCTTGGATCATCCCAGCCTTCCACATAATTGCCGGCAACCAGCTGCCGGAGATAACGTTTGCTGGTGACAACACCGGTCAGGTTAACCCTGCCGAATTCCCTTTGTTTGGGCGCCTCGGGGGTCTCCAGCTCATTCAGTACCCATTCGTACAACGGCCGGTGATCCTTGAATTCCAGAGAGCACAAGGAATGTGTTACTCCTTCAATAGCGTCTTGAATGGGATGGGCAAAATCATACAGCGGATAAATGCACCACGCCTCCCCTGTCCGGTAATGTTCGGCATGAATGATTCTGTACAGTATGGGGTCCCTCAGATTGATGTTGGGCGAGCCCATATCTATTTTGGCCCGCAGCACCCTGGACCCGGAAGGATACTCCCCGTTTCTCATTCCGCTGAACAGGCTCAGATTCTCTTCCACCGTGCGCTCCCGGTAAGGGCTGTTCGTTCCCGGTTCGGTTAAAGTCCCCCTGAAGGCGGTGACCTCCTCATGAGACAAATCACAAACATAGGCTTTGCCCTTACGGATCAAGGCCACCGCGCTGCTGTAGATTTGCTCCGAATAGTCAGAGCCGTAATAAATATGCTCACCCGGGCTGCAGCCCAGCCACTCGATATCTTCTATGATGGCCTTCACATATTCCATATCTTCTTTCAGCGGGTTGGTATCATCAAAGCGCAGATTAAATACTCCATTGAATCTGCGGGCCATGTCATAGTTTGTATGAATCGCAAACGCACTGCCGATATGAAGATACCCGTTCGGCTCCGGCGGAAACCTTGTGCAGACCGCTCTGCTGTAGACGCCGCCTTCCACATCTTCCCTGATCAGTTTCTCCATATAGTTCTCTTCATTCTTCTCTTCTGGCATCTCATTTACATTACTCATAGCTAAACCCTCCTGTGTGTGTGCAATAACCGCTCCTAAACAGTAATTCTGCGCAACAAAAAAGAACCTCACCTCCAAGACTTTGCGTCTTGGGGACGAGATTCTCGCGGTACCACCCCATGTTTATTAATATGTCGCCATATTAAACTCATCAAGTACGGCATTGCTGAAAGCAAGGCTTATACTCTAGCTCTGTAACAGGAGCACCTGTCGTACCATCCCCGGCTGCCGGTTCCGATACGCCGCTCAGAGGCTTGTTTCAACAATACATTCCCTGCCCCTTTTCAGCATCCGGGGCTCTCTGTGAAGGAATGAAATTATCTACTCTTCTCATCATCGCGTGTCATTATTTTGTATAGAATACCAAACAATCCCTGCCCCTGTAAAGGGGCGGCTTACCCCTCACTGAGCGCGGCCAGCAGGTCCAAGGCTTCCTCATGTTCCGGCTCCAGGACCAGTGCCTTGCATGTATAATCCAGTGCCGCCTCCATATCCTCAAGCTCATAGCTGCAAATCGCGAGGCAATAGAGCACTGTAATTACCGGCTCTTCCTCACTCTCATGGAGCGAGCGTTCCAGGAACATGCGGGCATCGCGGTACATATCCATTTCAAACAGCAGCAGTCCGCTATCCAGCGCCAGATCATACCTCTGGGGCATCGGGTAATATCCTGCCCACATCTGCTGTATGCCATGCTGGAGATCCAGCAGTTCTTCGTCATTCGCATCCTCCAGCAGGCTGGAAATACGCTCAGCGCTCTGGATGAACAGCTCAGCATCATATCCGCCGAGTCGCCAGAAAGCGAGAATTTGCTGCAGCCCGATGCTATCGAAGTTCTGATCCACCCATACCTTCAGGCTGAAGAAGTCATCCGGTCCGAACCGGTCGACAAATCTCCGGTAAGCCAGCCGGGTATGCACATGGCTCGCCGGATCTTTAAGCTTCAGAATACAGCCAACGTTCAGGTTCTTATAATGATGCGGGGTGAACAGCGAAAGTGCACCCTTCTGCTCAAAAAAGTACTGCATCGCGTGATAATTGGCCGTTAAGGAGATACTTCCGTGATGCATCAGCTTAGGGGGCTCTGCAAACTCCCAGTTCTCCAGCCGGTGATCGCCCTTGTCGGCGGTCAACAGCAGAAAGCCCGCTTGGGACAGACTGTCCAGCCGTTCCATACAAGCCAGCGCCGTAGCCGGGAACAGAATATGGGTATCCTCCAGCTTCTTCCGGTAGTAGTCCGCCACCACGTGATACGGATACGACTTCTCTTCATACCCGGCTGCACGGCTGTAATGATATTCCGGAATGATCCCCTTCAGCACCTCTGAAGTTCCCATCGACTCGGCTTCCTCCGGATACTTTAGGGAAACCTCGCATTCATAAATTTTGCCTTCGTCGATATAGAGCAGTTCTTGCTGAATGCTGTCAAAGAAATAATTGGCGATTACCAGCAGCGGCTGCTTCAGTCCACCTACATGGATCACATTTCCGCTGTGCGTCAGATGCAGCTCGGTATCATGGACCGCGTCAAAGCGCGCGAAATCAAGGATTCCCTGCTGAACAAAAGGGATCAGGCCGGGATGCTGCTGCCAGCCGGCAATATTTTTGACAGGCAGATCGCTCATTACATATTGGAATGGAGGCAGCTTAATCCCCGCATAGTCGATCAATTCACTCAGCTTCTGCAGCACCTGGAAGGCTAGTCTGCCTGCACCCGCACCCATTTCCAGAATAATAACCGGCTCATCGGTCTGGCCAAGTGCATAACGGTCTTGCAAGAAGCCGAAGATCATCTCAGCATAGGCTGTCCCGATCATCGGGTTGCTCGTAATATATTGCGGAACCTGGTCATTTTTCCAGGCTTGCAAACCCAATTCTTCGTAATATGACCGCTGCAGCTCCCAAATCGGCGCTTCACTAAAGCGGTAGCGTTGTTGTTCGCTATTCGTCATGTTCTCTAAACCTGCTCTCTATAATTCTTGTTGAATATTAATAATTATATCCAATATCATGTCCAGTGTCCCACATTCCGCTGCCATTCATAAAAATCGGCTTCCGGCATATATATTCCCATTGATGTATTTTCGGATATGGAAAGGAGCTTAATCTATGGATTCCACTGAACAGGATTCAGCCGGAACAATGAAAATACCCCAGCCGATAAGAAGCGACGGCGCAGGCAATATCGACCGCGGGCCGCGCGATATTATGCGGGACCGCGAGAATCCGGATATGTTCGTTCCTCCCCCCACGGACAACGGACTGATTCCGAATCTGAAGTTTTCCTTCTCCGATGCCCATATGCAGCTGAACTGCGGCGGCTGGTCACGGGAAGTTACGGTAAGGGAGCTGCCTGTCGCCACGACTCTGGCAGCGGTCAATATGAGCCTTACGCCCGGCGGAGTACGGGAGCTGCACTGGCATCAGCAGGCGGAATGGTCTTATATGCTGATCGGGAGCGCGCGGATCACCTCCGTGGATCAGAACGGCCGCAACTTCATTGCCGACATCGGCCCCGGAGATCTATGGTATTTCCCTCCAGGTATTCCGCATTCCATTCAAGGGCTTGCCGAAGGCTGCGAATTCCTGCTCGTTTTTGATGACGGCAGCTTCTCCGATTTAAATACACTGTCGATCTCCGATTGGTTCGCGCATACGCCCAAGGAAGTCCTGACGGCGAATTTCGGCGTGCCCGCTGCCGCCTTTGACTGCATACCGAACGATCAGGTCTACATCTATCAGGATGAAGTGCCTGGTACAATACAGAGTCAAAAGGTGCAATCGCCTTATGGGGATATTCCGCTGAGCTTTAAACATCAATTATTGGCCCAGCCCCCGCTGAAGACCCCGGGAGGAAGTGTAAGAATCGTCGACTCCTCCAATTTCCCGATCTCCCGGACCATTGCCGCAGCACTGGTGGAGATTGAACCCGGGGCCATGCGGGAACTGCACTGGCACCCGAATAATGATGAGTGGCAATATTATCTTGCCGGGCAAGGACGGATGACCGTCTTCGGGGGAAACGGCGCAGCCCGTACCTTCAATTATAGAGCCGGAGACGTCGGTTATGTCCCTTTTGCTTATGGACATTATATCCAGAATACCGGCACAGACAGTCTCTGGTTTCTGGAAATGTTCAAAAGCGACCGCTTCGCCGACGTCTCCCTGAACCAGTGGATGGCCCTGACTCCCCATCAGCTGGTAGGCAGCAATCTGAATGCCGGGCCGGCGCTGCTGAATGCGCTGCGTAAGGTGAAATGGCCTGTGGTGGAATATCCGGGCTACGGATTCCCGAAACGCGAGGAGTAACAACAAATAAGGAACGGCTAGGACAATGCTGTCCAGGCCGTTCCTTATTATGCAGATTGATGATTTTATTTGGCTAATCCTTGTTTGGTCAGAATATAACCTGTTCCTTGAGCAGTCATCCCCACGGCATAGCCGCCACTGAACGATGAGGATTCTCCCGTATAGATAAGCTTGGTCAGCAGTTCGCCCTTGGTGTTGATGTAACCATATTTGTCTTTGGAATTGTCGGCCGGATTGCTGATGCCAACTAAAGCTATGCCTTCTTTGAACGAAAAAGCTCTATTGTATTTCTGGTAGCCGATGACCAGCTTGCCTTGTTTATTGATGAAGCCAACTTTACCTGCAGAATTGTATACGCTGGCTAGGCCTTCACTGAAATCACCGGTATTCTCATATTGAAAAGGAAGGCTGAGCTTGCCCTGCTTGTTAATAAATCCCCATTTGCCCTTTGCATTCTTCACGGACGCCAGTCCTTCTGAGAAGTCGCTTCCCTCTTTGTACTTAAACGGAATCACTGTTTTCCCTGCCGTATTGATATATCCGTACAGCCCCGCATTGTTCTTTACAAGAGCCAACCCTTGGGAGTATCCTCTCGCTTCAGTGTATTGATAGGGAATAACCAGTTTGCCGGAAGTATTGATAAATCCGATCTTCCCGCCCTTTGGCGCGTAAGCTAATGCCAGTCCGTCCGAAAAATAAAATTCCGAGCTATATTTCTCCGTTAGTGTAGTAACCACCTTGCCTGCCCGGTCAATAAGGGCTTCGCCCGCACCCTCTGCCAGCACCACATGGGCTACACCACCTGACAGATTTCCGGCGGATGCATATTGGCAGGGAATGGCTAAAACTCCCTTAGTGTTAATATAGCCATACCGTCCGGTTGCCGAATCCTTCACAACAGCCCGCTGCTCAGCAAAGTCTGTTACAGGCACTATCCCCTCCGGGAGGACAAAAGCCTGTTTGCCGGTCCGGTCATAATAAACAAGATCTCCATCGGCCTGCACTGAAAGCAACAGCCCATGATGAAACTCTGCATCACTGTTTGGCTTGGCGGTATCAAAGTCAAACGACGTTTGGGAGACATCAATCTGTGCCGGAGAAGGAGCTGCCCATCCGGTTCCCGCAATTGCGGTAGTAAGACTCAAAGTCAATAATGCCATTCCGATTCTTTTGAACATGTCTGAAAGCCTCCACTTCCTTATTTTACCTAATATATAGACGTGTTGATTATGGAAAAAGTTTCGTTGACTGTTGCGAAGCTTCTGTTGCTTTCAATGTTTATTAGCCAAAGTTACTGTATGAATTATTTATTTTGTGAAGTACTAACAGCGTGTAGGAGCTCATATTCTGATAACGGGGAGCGAAGCAGCATCTTGGAGAGGAGATGCCGGTCCGAAGAGCCATTCTTTCACAGGAATGGAGGTCGGACTCATGAGTACAGATCAGCTCATTGCACTGCTCGTTCTTGTCATTATGATCGTACAGCTCGCCGTCAAGAAGGGGAAATTCTAAAGAAATGCACTCCTGAATCCGCTTGCTGCCCGGGGTATTACTGGGGCAGCAGGCTTTTTTTCTGATAACAATCTGCCGGACACCGGACAAGCTTCTCGGCAACACTATATTTTCACTTACTAAAGTTGAGAAACATTAAAAAGTATAGTAATATAAAAAGACGAAGGAGGCGGATTTAAATGGCCCAAATGGATAATAGTATGGAGATAGGAATTAGCACCTTTTTGGAAACTACGCCCGACCCGGTGACCGGCAAGGTGATGAGCCATGCGGAAAGACTGCGCGAAGCAGTCGAAGAAATTGTTCTCGCCGATCAGGTCGGCCTTGATGTATATGGGATAGGTGAGCATCACCGTGCAGATTACGCAGGCAGCTCTCCCGCAGTTGTACTCGCGGCAGCTGCGGCTATGACGAAGCAGATCAGATTGACCAGTGCTGTTACCGTTCTGTCTTCAGATGATCCGGTTCGCGTCTATCAGGCCTTTTCTACCCTGGATGGCATTTCGAACGGAAGAGCGGAGATTATGGCAGGCCGGGGGTCGTTTATTGAATCCTTCCCCTTGTTCGGCTACAGCCTGGAGGATTATGACGAATTATTTGAAGAGAATCTGGAACTGCTGCTGGCAATCCGCGCATCAGAGAAGGTAACCTGGCGCGGCGGCCATCGTCCTGCTATCGATAATCTTGCAGTATACCCCCGCTCCGTTCAGGACCCGCTGCCGGTCTGGATCGCCACCGGGGGGAATCCGGAGTCGGCGATCCGCGCAGGGACGCTGGGGCTTCCGGTCGCTTTCGCCATCATTGGCGGAATGCCGGAGCGGTTTGCTCCGCTAGTGAAGCTTTACAAAGATGCCGCCGCACGCGCCGGACATGATCCTAGCAAGCTGCAGATTGCCACACATTCACACGGCTTTGTCGGGGAAACCACCGAGCAGGCCGCAGCCTTGTTCTATCCTTCCACCCAGGCGCAAATGAACGTCATTGGCCGTGAACGGGGCTGGAGCCAGCCGTACAACCGCGCAGCTTATGATGATGCCCGCAGCCTGCGTGGAGCTCTATATGTCGGTGACTCCGAATATGTCGCCGAGAAGATTATTTTGCTGCATAAGAATCTGGGCGTTACACGTTTCTTCCTTCACGTCAATGTCGGCACCATGCCGCACCGTGAGGTCATGCGCGCCATCGAGCTGCTCGGCACCAAGGTTGCGCCAATCGTGCGCAAGGAGCTTGCCCGCGGCTAAGTCAATCCTAATAAGTTCCCATACAAAAGGGATGTCCGGCAAGCCAGGAAATACGTGGCCGCCCAGACATCCCTTTTTTCAAGATATACTCCAAAAACTACTCAAGTGCTGTTTCCGTATCTTCATTCACTTTATGGCAAGAACTGCGCGCCCACCACGTTTCTGTAGAATAAGGACGAAAGCCGATATTGTAATAAAACTGCTGGGAGGAACCAACGAACGCTTGCTTTGCCCCCAATTGCCCGCAGCGTCTAACCCCTTCCAGAACCGCCGCCTTGCCCAGCCCCATCATCCGGTATGCCGGATCAGTTGCTACAGGCTCTACCAATGCGTAATCGCTCCCGGGAAGATACCACATGCCGCAGTAAGCGACAAACTCATCATTCGGAGCCGCCACTGCAATTTTTAAGTTTAAGTTCACATGCGGCCCGGATAGCTCGACTCTCCTGCTCTGCAGGGAATCAGGTGTTTCAGGAGCATCCCCCTCATGATTGAAGCCGCGCCATAACACTCTGTTGTATTTGTTCAGATCCATTTCATCTGCAAGGCTGACGATGCAGTATCCCTCCGGCAAGGTATATTGCGTGAAGGCTTCCTCAATCGAAATTACCGCATTGCGCTCACATCCCTGCGTCGGTTTAAAATCCAGCCCCGCAGCAATCTCCTGACAATCACTGTCGGAATCACGGATCAACACACTGATGTTTCCGTCTTTGCCCAGCTTTTCTATGGAGTACAGCAGCATTTCCTCTTTCAGAAACGTATACCCCGGATCAACAACAAACCATACATTCCCGACCGTCTGTTCATATGTAGCCAGAGCAACGATCTCCCCATCGTCCTCCCAGATCCCAATGTTGTGCAGATTGGAAAGGTCCAGCAGGGATAAAGAAAACATCCACTCCCAGCGTCCCCATAAGAATCCCTCGTTGATGACCTTCGGATGATTCAGCCGGATTAGAAACTCATGCACACGATGAAACTCCGGAGTGAATCCGGCTATCCCGGTGTAAGCCTTAAATGAAATCGTCATGCTCTCAGCCTCCATTGAACCGTTGTTACGCTTATTGTAGGAGAGAACAAAACTTTATGATATGCCGAGAATGGGTATAAGAATCCATCCTTATCAGCCGCCTACGGAATCAATCTACAATCTGCAAACAGTGATTTGTATAGGGGTGTCCTTAAATTCTTTCATTATGATCTCTTTTACTTTTTCCCATTGCAATTTATCCAGGCCACAGCCAATTTCAGGCAAGCTTGAATCTTTTCCGAAACTGTACAGCAATTCCAGCCCCATCTTAGCATCCGCTGAAATACAATGGGCCAGACAGTATTCTTCCGGCATTGAAAACAAGTCTTTCTTTATCTCCTGAAATTCCATCGGCATTCACTCCGTGCAAGGATATAGTCAAATCTATCAATTTTCAAAATCCGTGTTATTTACTTTATTGTACTCTTCCAATAGCTCCTTGTACTTCCCTTCCTGCCGGCTTAACATCCACTCGAACAATGTTCGGACCGCTTCAAAAATATACGGCTTAATCTTATTGTTCCCCGGGAATTTCCGAGATAAAATCCTTAGTTCCAGCCGAAAAAGATTTGGAAGCACTAAAAATCACATTACCCGCTTCGTCAAACGTACCGTATTTCACTTCCTCCATTTTCCACAGATCCATGAAATAATTGACCTTCCCGCTGCAATCAGGACGGGTTCCCCACTCCTCTCCATTGATGACTTTGTAGTAGGTGGAGATACCTCTGCATTCATAAATAAAGCTGTTGCTTTTCCCATATTGAAAATAATAAGTTCCGCCCGCTCCGCCTTCTTGATTCGGGATTAGTTCATCCTGCAGCGTAATACGCGGCAAATCAAGCGCTGCATTTCTGGACTTGACCAGCTCAGCACAGACCGAATCCTTCAACAACTCTTGACTCGTCTTTTGAACACTCCCGCCACCTGTAAAGGTGGGGGATTCTTGGGTCATTGCTTCCCTTGAAGCAAAATGTATCGATTTTCTCAAATGTGAAAAGTCGTACACCAAGCGATTCCTGTGGTTCCCACAGTTCTTTGCAAGACAGTTAAACCGCCATCATTATGATATTCTGTGCGGCATTTTCATCACGATCATGAGTCGTATCACAACCTGGACAGACCCATTGCCGCACTGAAAGATTTTTCACTTCGGGGTTGATGAAGCCACATACAGAACAGGTTTGGCTGGTGGGGGCAAAGGCATCCGCGATCTTAACCGTGCGGCCGTACCATTTCGCCTTGTAGGAGATTTGGCGTTCGAACTCACTCCAGGACGCATCGGCGATAGACTTTGCCAGTTTGTGATTTTTGAGCATATTCGCCACACGAAGGTTTTCTATACTGATCGTTTGGTTTTCACGAATCAGTTTGATTGTGAGCTGATGCAGAAAATCATGGCGGCAATTGGCGATCTTCTCATGAATGGAAGCAACCTTTTGCTTGGCTTTATACCAGTTAGAGCCGCCTTTGGTACGGCGAGCCATACGGCGTTGCCAATAGGCTAACTTCTTCTCGAAATGGCGATACCACTTGGGATTTTGAACCCGAAATCCATCGGAGCAGACGGCAAACTCTTTAAGGCCAAGGTCAACCCCAATCTCTTTGCTGGCTTGAGGCAGGGGCTTAACGTCAACTGCACAGACGATGGATACGAAATATTTGCCTGACGCATTACGGCGAACGGTTGCAGACAGAATGCGTCCCTCTAAGGCTCTGGAATTGGCAAAGGGCATCCATCCCAGCTTGGGAAGTTTGAGTTGACGTTCTTCCACAGCAATGTTGCCGTTCGTATACTTCGTTGTGTAGCTTTGAACAGGATGTTTACGGCTTTTGAAACGTGGAGCTTGATTCTGTTTTTTGAAGAACCGATCAAAACTATCTGCCACGTTACGAACCGATGATTGCAAAGCAATACTATCCACGGTTTTCAACCATTCGAACTGTTGTTTGAGTGCAGGAAGTTGTGTGGCACAACGATTGTAGGATAAGCCTTTGCCCTTCGCCTTATAGGTATCATTCCATAAGCCTAAAAAATGATTGAACACAAAACGGCAACACCCGAACATCTGATGAATGAGTTGCTGTTGTTCATTTGTAGGAAAGATACGATACTTATAGGCTTTATGAATGAGCATGCCAACACAACCTCTTTCGACGAAGTATATAGGGATATTATAGCACATACGTTCGTTTTCTTTGCAAAAAAACACCGATTCATCCCCAACCTATATAGGGTGGGGATGAATCGGCTTTCTTTGATAAATAACTACAGTTTTTGTTGGCGCATCCCATACCACATTTGCCTTAATCCCTTCCCCAATCCACCGAAAAGGAACATACAATGGGCTGGTTCGCTGCAAGGTTGGCTATTGGAACGACAGCCGCCCGCCAAATTGGCGGATATGGTTTGCGTCGGCCCACAAAATAAAATAATTGTAGAACGTTCCCCCGATTTGGACTGGGCGGGGGTATCTTACGATGAGGGCAGCCTGTTTGTTCATCTCCGCGGGTTGATCCGCTGACGGAAAAATGAAGCAGGCCTCCTGCTTTTGTATCGTCGTCATGACAATCTGGGGAGAAGTTCCGTAAGGCCTCAACGGATGAAAGGCTTCGGAGCTGCATACCTCGGCAATCTGGTTGCCTGCTGAAATGGCGGATACCTGAAAAAAACCGCCGGGCCCTTCGTACCTCACTTCGCTGACCGGGCGCCAGTCCGAGGGATACGGAAAGGACACCCGGTACACGGAGTTTGTGTAGATGCTTTTCGGCACCCTGATACGAGGAGACCATTGCAGGGCGGTAATATGACTACCGCTGAGGACATTCACCGGCATCGCCGCTCGGATATCGACAATCCAGAGTTGAGTTGCTCTTCCTGCATCAGTGCATCCCGATAAATAGGCGATTCTGCTGCCTTCCGGTGACCAGCTGACAGGAGTGGCGAAACAGTCCGAAGCCGCTATAGTCTTCTGCTGCTGACCGGTACGGCTGTCCATTTGGATGAGAGAATAATAATTCGGTGCCTTATAATCGCTTGCGCTATAAGCGATGGTTCGCGAGTCCGGAGACCATGCTGGAAAATAGTTTTTGGCGAGCGGCCCCCCTTCCAGCGTGTAGATGGTGCCGGTGGCCAGATCTACCGTGGAAATGATTGAGATGCTGCTGCCGGGAAACGTATAAAGCGCGAAGGCTCCGTCCGGGGAAAGCCGAACATCATGCAGCGGCCCCTCCGTATTCTGCGTGATTTGTCTCTTGTCTGTACCATCTGGCCGGATGCGGTAAAGCTGGGTGTTGCCGGTGGAATCCGGAGCAGCAAACAAAAGCTCCGTGCCCGAAGGGAACCATTGGACATCACTGGCGCCCGGCTCCATGATGGTATTGCTGTTATGTGAGAATGTATCATAGATGACGATTCGCCCGTTTTTGACATACGCCAGAAACTTGCTGTCGGGGGACCAGCCCAGCAGCGAGTAGGGTTCGATTTGATCGATCCGGGCAACCCTAAACGTGACGGTATCTATTAGGTAGACCACGTTGCCAACGCCAATGAAAGCGACTCTCCTGCTGTCAGGAGACCAATAAGGAACGGAAAACTCTGTACCCAGTCCCTTGGTAAGTTGAAAATTAAAACCGTCCTGCGGTCGGTACAGCCAAATGTCGAACGTTCCGGCGCGTTCTGACGTGTAGGCAATCCACCCTTGAACAAAATCATGAGGAACAGCTTGCACGGCCAACATCCTCTCCTGAATCATCTTATCGTTCAAATGTATTCAGTGGAGGGCGATTAGGCTACAGTCCCGGACCGGCGGTTTATTTATAGCTCAGACCTCCGCCTTCATTGAACTCCTCTCTTCCAGAAAAAAACACAACCGGCCTTGGTCCATGAATTCAGGACAAAGGCCGGTTTACGGCTTTAATAAGCCTAACGTGCTATTTCTCTTCCGTTCCCACGCTTGAAATGAAAAACTCATATTCAAGACTTTGCTCTGCAGGAATGGTGTATTCCTTATATACTGGCGCGCCCCAGCTATCGTCTCCGCCTACGCCCATTTGTCTTCCTGCTACTGTCACTACGGTGTAATGAACCGCCGGAAGCTCAAACGCATGGCTGGCATGCTCCAGCTCGAACGCGGTATACGGCGACAAATTACATTCCACAGGAGCGGTTGCAGGGGCCGAGATTTGCAGGCCCACTCCCGATTTATCGGTAATCTTCACGCGGCGTACACCGGTGCGGTTACCAGATTCCTGCGGAACAAGGTAGCGGGACGGCAGCTCCTGTACGCTCCGGCTGAACACGCCAAGTCTGGCACCGTACGCACGGTCGATATAATTCTCTTCTGGTCCCATCGCATACCATTCCGTCTGGTCGTAGTCTGCCGGCATTTTGAAGGACAATGCCAGGATCGGCAGATCCGGAAGCCCCGCAGCGCCGTTGTAGCGGGTATGCACCCGTACCTTTCCGTCGCCGTAGACCGTATAGGCGGTTTGAACCGACAGCCCGGAATGGATGCTGAACCGGTAATCAAAGCTCACTGTGACTGCACCTTCCTCCTGTGCAAGGCTCACCTCTACACATTTACGCGACAGACTTGCAGCATACCAGCATCCGGCATTGTAGCCGAGATTGGTTCCTTTATCGTTGTCGGTCGCCGCCCGCCAGAACAGCGGAGCCGGAGGAGCCGCAATCATTTCGCGGCCGTGGATGTTCAAGGACACCAGAGAACCAACCTGTTTAGAGAACAGCACGGTGAAGCCCTCGCCGAGGACGCCGATCTGTACATCCCCTTCCACAACCTTCAGTTGGCCGGCTGGCTGCTCCGCTTCAGCTTCCTCTTGCACTACGAAGATGGACTCTCCAAAGGCAATTTCATATCCGGCCTCAGCCCAGAGCTCCGCATCCTTCAGCAGCAATGAGGCCTGAATGCTGTATTCGCCCGGGTTCCCGTCTGCTTGCGGCAGCTCGAACGGCACCAGCACTTCGCTTTGCGGTGCGGCATTGACGTCAGTTGTCCAAGCGCCGAGCAGCTCTCCTTCACGATACAGCCGGTATTCCAATGCCAAATGTCCGGTTCCTGCAAACAAGCTTTCATTAATGAGCCGAATGCCTGTTTTACCAGGCTCCAGCTTGTAGTTCTGGTACAGGAATTTAACCTCCTGCATTTTCGGCGTCCACTGCCGGTCGGCGTAGACAATGCCATTGCCACAGAAGCTGTAATCCGTCGGACGGTCCTGGAAATCGCCGCCGTAAGCAAAATACTCGCGGCCGTAGCGATCCTTAGTAATAATCGACTGATCGATATAATCCCAAATGAAGCCACCCTGGTACATCGGGTACTTATTCTCCAGCTCCGTGTACTTATGCATGCCACCCACCGAATTGCCCATCGCATGCATGTATTCGCAGCTGAGATAAGGCTTGTCCGGATTGCTGTTCAAATACTCTTCGATATCCGCCGGTTTGGCATACATCCGGCTCTCCATATCGCTCGTGGCATTGTAATTACGGTCATAGAACACACCTTCATAATGGACAAGACGGCTATTATCGCGGCTGCGGAACCAATTCGCCACATCCAGAATGACCTGACCCGCATACGACTCGTTGCCGCAGGACCAGATTAGAATGGATGGATGATTCTTATCCCGTTCCAGCATAGACTCTGCCCGGTCCAGCACGATATCGCGCCAATTCGGATCGTTGCCGGGAATGTTCCACGAAGGCTCAACAGCCCCCATCTTTTGCCACGAGCCATGGGTTTCCAGATTCATTTCGTCGATGACGTAAATGCCGTATTCATCGCACAGCTCATACCATAGTGTTTGGTTGGGATAATGCGACGTACGTACGGCGTTAATGTTGCTGCGCTTCAGCGTACGGATATCCCACAGCATGTCCTCACGGGTAATCGTCCGGCCGGTGCGGCAGTTGAATTCATGCCGGTTGACGCCTTTGAATACAATCCGCTTGCCGTTAATGCACATCAGCTTGTTCTTCAGCTCGAACCGGCGGAACCCCGCCTTCTGGACAATCGCTTCAATGAGCTTCCCCTGTGCATCGAGCAGCGAAATGCAGAGTGAATACAGATACGGATTCTCTGCACTCCACGTCAGAACATCCGCAATGTCTCCAGACAAGGTCAGTTCACGTCCGCTGAACCCGCCCTCCGCACTCAGACGGACCTGTCCTGCTTTATCCTTGAGCTCAATTCTTGCGCTAACGTTCTCCTGCGGAGTATCCAGCAGCTGCATTTGAACACTCAGGCTTCCTTGCGTATAAGTATCGTCAAGCTCCGCCCGCACCGCGAGATCCCGGATATGCTGCTTCGGAACAGTATACAAATAGACGTCGCGGAAAATACCCGAGAACCGCCAGAAATCCTGATCCTCCAGCCAGCCTCCGGTACTGCGCTGGTATACCTCGACGGCCAGCTTGTTTTTGCCTGTACGCACATACGGGGTCAGATCAAATTCCGACGGTGTAAAGCTATCCTCAGCATAACCGACAAATTCCCCGTTAAGCCAGACATAAAAAGCCGACTCCACCCCTTGGAAGGAGATATAGAGCGGTCCGTCCTCCAGGTTCGCCGGGAGACGGAATTCCTTCACATAGCTGCCGACCGGGTTATGCTCCTGCGGGATATGCGGCGGGCGGACATCACTTAGTCCATCCCACGGATACATCGTATTAACATATTGTGGCCGGCCGAAGCCCTGCAGCTGAATATGTCCGGGAACCTGGATGTTGTCCCATGCGGAGCAATTATAGGATTCCGCAAAAAATGACTCTACACGGCTGGCCGGATTCGGCGCATAGCTAAATTTCCAGCTGCCGTTCAGGCTATAGCGCATATCCATCGGCGCACCCGCCTCTGCCTTAGCCATGTCTGAATAATAACGGTGGTCCGAATGGGCCTCCAGCCGGTTCACCTTGAATACACCGGGGTCCTCCAGCCAGCTCAAACTTGGGGTAACTGCCAATTTCATTTCCTCCTTTAGAACATGAACATAAGAATGTTAGCTGCTTCATTCTTATGTTCAGCTTATTAGTCATTGTTATTTCACGGAACCAACCATACCGGCAACGAACTGCTTCTGCATCAGGAAGAAGACAAGTGCCGTCGGAAGCGTAGAGATGACAACCGCGGCCATAATCACGCCGAAATCCGGCGAATAACTGGAACCCAGATTGGAGATCAGCAGCGGTATTGTCCGTTTCTCCGGGGTCTGCAGCACAATCAGCGGCCAGAGGTAATTATTCCAGCTGGACATGAACGTAATAATGGCGGCAGCCGAATAAGTTGTCTTCATGGTCGGGACATAAATTCGGAAGAACAACCCCAGCTCCGACAATCCGTCCATCCGGCCGGCTTCCAGAAGTTCCCGCGGGAACATCTTGGAGCTCTGACGGAAAAAGAAGATCAGAAACGCCGTTGTGAAGGTCGGAAGAATGACCGCAGCCATCGTGTTGACTCCAATGAGCGGAGCTGTAGCGGACAGCTTTGAGAACATTTGATAGAGCGGTACCATCAACGCGGCGAAAGGAATCATCATGGATAATAATAACAAATTGAAGACGATATCCTTTGCTTTGCTGCGATAAATTTCAAATCCGTATCCGGCCAGTGATGAGATCAGCAAGGCCAGAATCGTTGTCGTCACAGAGATTTTGAGCGTGTTCCACAGAGCAGGCACAAGATTGATTGAATCCGTCAGGTTCTTGATATTCTCGATCAAATGACTTCCTGGAAGCATTCTTCCCTGAGTTACATCTACCGAAAGGTTTGTCGCGCTAATAATCATCCACAAAAACGGGAAGATCGAAACGATCGCTACAATGGACAGAAACACATAAATAGGTGCGCGGCGTAAGGTTCTCATTACTTATCATCACCTGCCAATTTGATTTGAAGGAAGGACAGTACAATAATCATGACAACGATGGAATAAGACACAGTAGCTGCGTATCCAAAGTCAGGGGTGTACTTGAACGAAAGGTTATAAATATATTGTGAAATGGAGAGCGTCGCGTTGCCGGGACCTCCCTTAGTAATATTCATGATTTCATCGAACAATTGCAGCGTCCCGATAGTCGAGGTGATCGACGTAAAGAGAATAATCGGCTTAAGCAGCGGTGCGGTGATCGAGAAAAATTGTCTGACCCCCGAGGCGCCGTCAATCCGCGCGGCTTCATAAATGGAGTTGTCGATGTTCTGCAGCGACGAGAGGAAGAAGATCATGTTGTATCCTGTCCACCGCCAAGTAATTGCGATAATAATCGTGACCTTTGCCCAGAAGGGATCGGAGATCCACTGAATCGGTTCGGATAACAAATGCATGTTCATTAAAGCCAGATTCACCAGTCCGTCATTACCAAACAGATATTTGAATACGACGGAGTATGCCACAAGCGAGGTTACGCAAGGCAGGAAAATAGCGGTACGGAAAAACCCTTTGAAGCGCAGCTTGCTGTCATTAAGGAGCACCGAAATAATCATCGCAAAAGTGATCATGAGCGGTACTTGCACAATCAGGAACAGAAAGGTATTCTTTACGGCGGTAAAGAAGGTTTTGTCGCTGAGCAGCCGTTTATAGTTGCTTAATCCGTCAAAATGAAGATTGGCTCCTGCGCCCGTTTTGAAGGAGAGCAGCAAAGCCTGAATCATCGGATAAAAGTAGAACAAACAAATCATGAGGACGGCCACAGCAATAAATAACCAGCCGGTAAGCTTAGCGCGGTTGCGCATGGTATGGTTCACAGCTCTCAATCCTTTCTCTATACAGGCGTGAATCGAAAAATGGATAAGCCGCCGTCCCCCCGCCAAGGCTCAAATCGGCCGGTACGGGGGGACAGCGGAGCAATCAGGTCCTACAAGGGGTTACTGGATTTGAGACTCCGCTTGGGACTGAGCATCGCCGAGCGCTTTATTTATATCCGTACCGTTCAGGTAATTCTGCATTTCAACCTTGAGGATATCCTCGATAGCATAGGTGTGCATGCCGTAGTTAACATTCGGAATTTCCGCAGTCCATTTTGCGAAGTCGGAAATGACCTTTTGTCCGCCAAAGTAGTTGTCTGCGGCAGTGTAAGCTTCGCCTTCAGCAGCCGGTTTATAGGTTCCGATAACGCCAACGTCGGTCACAAGCTTCTGGTACAGGTCAGTGTCGGAGCCGAGTGTTGCGCCCAGGAATTCAATTGCCGCTTCTTTGCCGTCGTTGTTAAGTACATACCAGGAGCTGCCGCCCAGGTTGGAGGCATGCACGGAGCCTGTCGCATTTTTCAATTTAGGGAATGGTACAACCGCCCATTTGCCGGACTGGTCAGCTGCCGATTTCACCGATGGTGTAATCCAGTTGCCTGTTGGAACGGATGCAACGGCACCGCTGTTGAAGCCGGCGAGGAACGAGCTCCAGTCGGAGTTAACCTTAACGATATCCGCAGACATCAGCTCTTTATAGCTTTCGAACGCTTCCTTCAGTACAGCATTGTCCTTCAGGTCAGGTGTTGTACCATCGCTCTTCAGATACCAGGAGCCGGCGGATTGGATCATCATCCGGATCAGCCCCAGATCGTTCGGGTCCTGGGTCAGCATATCTTTGCCAGTTTTAGCTTTTACCGCTTTGCCGATCTCAATGTACTTCTGCCAGTCGATATCCTGCAGATCGTCAACTGTGTAGCCCGCTTCCTGCAAATAGTCTGTGCGGACATACAGGCCTACAACCCCGGAGTCGAAAGGAACGCCATATTGCTTGCCGTTAAAGCTGGTTGGTCCGATCTTATAGTCGGCGAAATCAGCGGGTTTAATAGCATCACCGAGCTCCTGAAATGAGTCTGGATACGTTTGCAAAAAGCTTTGAGCACGGTAATCTTCAATCAGAACGATATTCGGCAGACCCGATGCGCTTCCCGAGTTGAGGCCGGTGTTCAGCTTCTGAATAATATCATCCTGGGCATATTCGATAACGTTGATTTTAGCATCCGCATGGTCTTTCACATACGCATCCTTCGCCAGATTCATTGCGGCGATATTAAAGTTTTTGTCCCATGCCCAAACCGTGATCTCCTTGGAGGTGCCTGTAGCTTCCCCATTGTTGGTATTTGCCTGGTTATTGGCGTTACTGGAGCAGGCTGTCAGCAGCATAAAGCCGGCGAGCAGAAGAGCAGTAGCTTTTTTCTTCATGATGTATATCCCCCTAACGTATATTTGAAAGTGCTTTCTTTATCAAGAATATCATCCTGGTCCTTCATTTCGTTAGAAATTAATTTAGTTAAAATAGTGATAATATTGTCTTTGTATCCGCTTCCACGGAGAGTGAATTAGCATTTATTTTCTCCTTTCGCACTTTTTTTAGGTAAATCCCCGTCCAACAAACATCGCACATACAAAAAACCGGCGCCGTTTATAAGGCGCCGGTTCATGGCGTGGCTTGGATAGTATGCTGCAAAAACACCGGTTCAATCCGTAGTCAGCAGGGAATTTTGATAGAAACCTTCGTCCCCTGCCCCGGTGTGCTGGAGATGGATACGCCGTAAGGCTCACCGTACAGCAATGTCAGGCGGTCATGAACGTTGCGGATGCCGATGCCGCTGAACAGCTGCCTGCTGACGGACGAGGCGGGAATCGAATCTTTGTTGTCCAGATCCATCCCATCTCCCGTATCAACCACCTCGCAGTGCAGCGTATCCCTGTCCTTCATTATGGTGACATAGATATAGCCGGAGGTTTTGATATTGAACGCGTGAAAGAAGGCATTTTCGATAAAAGGCTGAAGAACCAGCTTGGGCACTTTAGCAGACATGCAGTCCGGTGAAACGAAGTAATCCACCTTAATGCGGTTGCCGTTGCGAACCTGATTAATATATACATAATGCTTCAGGTTAATAAGCTCCTCTTCCACTGTAATCGTCTCGTTCACATTGCTGATGGTGTTCTGGAGCAGGGAAATCAGCGCATGAATCGTCTCGGTCGCCTGTTCCTTGCTTCCTCTCTGCACCAGAATATTGACTGACGCCAGCGTGTTGTATAGAAAATGGGGATTGATCTGCTGTTGAAGTGCGGCCAATTCCGCCTTCCGCTGCTCCTTTTGGGTCTCCACAAGCTGACCCACATAATCGTTCAGCTCTTTAAGCATATAGTTGTATGCGGTGCTGAGCTGCCTTGTCTCATAAGTGCCGGTGACCGACATGTAGTTATGGAAACTTTTTTTGGTCACATTGGACATTTTTTTGACCAGGGTGCGCAGAGACTGCGTCAGCCTCTTCGTCAGAAAATAGATGACGAGTACGGCTACGGCGGCGATTGCTGCAACGATCAGAAAAATCGCCTTTTTGTCCAGCAGCGTGCCGATTGTCTGTTTCTTATCAATCAGATTCACAATATATAGATTGTACGAAGGCAAATAGTCCGCCAGCACGATGACCTCCCGCCCGCCGATGGAGAGCTCCTGACTGGACAGGCCCACCTCAGCGATCTGCTGCGCGCTTTCCAGCAGGTCGGGAGACATGCTGCCGATTTGCTCCGTCCGATTACTGGACACGATCTGGCCCGATTTATCCAGAAACATTACATCGTTTCCCTGACTCGTAAAGCTGGCGTAGTTCTTGCGGAAATCACTTTCACGGGTGAACATATACAACGTGCCGTACGGCTTGGATAGACCCGGGGCGGTCAACGCCTTGGCGGCGACCAGATAACGGCTTTGTGAATTGAACGGGCTGGCGTCCATAAAGCTGTAGAAGAGCTGCCCATTGCGTTCCTGAGCGGCCTTTGTAATGGGATTGTTCTTCAACTCTTCTGAGGAGCCCGACCAGTAGGTAACATCGCTGGTGTAGCTTCTTCCGTTCACACCCAGAATGGAGAGGCCGATATTGGTCCCTCCGATACCGGACTGAATGCGGTCCATTTGATCCCGCATACTGTAATACCGCTTGAAGTTCGCCAGTGAATTGATATCCTTCTCCGTCATGAAGCTTCTGATCACGCCGCTCTGCCCGACTTCAATAGCGCTGTTGACGGTTGCATAATGGGAGTTCTCCAGCGCACTTTTGATCTGGTCGATAATCTTGGAATTGGTGATGCTGAAGGTTTGCACGAACAGCTTTTGGGACATTTGTACGGTCACTCCGGTAATCAGGACGGTAACCAGAATGATGCTGATGACCATGACGGCGAATATTTTACTGAACAGGCTTTGATCCTTGAGCTTTGTGAGCCATTTCTCCGTTAGTCCCATTTCGGGCTCCTTCCCGCTGCATTAGCCTTTCCGGTATTGACTGGGCGAGATTCCCATCAGCTTGCGGAATACTCTGGTGAAATAGCTGTGGTCTGAGTAGCCCACAAGACTGCTGATTTCGGAAATGGATAGACCGGCATTTTCTTTCAGCAGCAGACACGCCTTTTCAATCCGCACCCGGTTTAAATATTCGTTGAAGCCCTCTTTGTTATGTAGCGCAAAATAATTAGACAGATAGGACGGGTTGAAATGAAACTGCCTTGCCACTTCGGTCAGCGTAAGCTGGCGTGAATAATGCTCGTCGATATATAGTAAAATTTTTTGAATGGCTGGTACTCCGCCGCGGTTCTTGGTTACACATTCCGTCGCAGCTTGCAAAAACTGCTCAAGCCGTATCTCCGTTTCACCGATATGCCGTGCCTCATGAATGGAGCGGAAGAACTCATATTTGCTTTCGTCCAAGGCGCGGGCCTCGTAATGGAAATGCAGCAGCATTCCGATGATCTGAAACATACTGTGGCATAAAAACGATTTGAACTCGAACATCCCTGTATCTCTCCGGCCAGACATGGACGCAACATATGCGCTCAAGCGGCCGAAAGCCAAATCGAACTCCTGCCGGTTCAGCTCTGCGCCGAAGGCATCCTGATCGAAAGCGGGACCCTGCCCCCCCTCCTCGCCGTTATCTACCAGTAAACAGTGATCCGGGAGAAAGAAGCGGCGGTCCAGCAGCTTCATCAGATCATCCGTATAGATCGTATGCAGTTCACTCAGCTCAGTGAAAGCCCGGCTGACCGCGAGATTCAGGAACATATTTGCACGAATGCCCGCGGTGAATACCTGATCTGCAAGACGGACGAGCGCCTCATACCCAGCCTCCTCCAGATTAAACAACAGGCGGACATGCCCCTCCAGCGGAGACAGCCGGCGGAAGGTTACCCTGCTGCCGCTGCTTTGCAGCAGAGAACGAATACTGTTCTCCAGCCACTCCTCTTTGCGGCTATTCGCAGCGGGTTCGTCGCCCGTATCAGCAATTAGCAGCACGAAGCCCGGAAAGGGGAACATCACCCGCAGCGCTTCCTCGTCGTACTCCACTGGAAAGCCGGAAAGCAGTTTGTCCAGAATATAGTCCGCGGATTGCCGCTTGTCGCTTCTCCAGTCCACATGCTGAAGCAGCGGAATCCGCTGCGCGGTCTTTTTCAGAACGGCAAGCAGGGAAGCGGCCTCCAGTCTGGGCTTCAGGATATAGTCGGCAACCCCGCTTTGGAAGGTCGAACGCACATATTCGAACTCACTGAAGCTGCTAAGCACGATCACCTCAATTTCCGGATACACCCCCTTGACGAGCCGGATCAGCTCTTCCCCGTCCATCACAGGCATAACGATATCGGTCAGGATGATATGCGGACGCTGTAATTCAATTAATTCAAAAGCCTCTCTTCCGTTGGAGGCCTCGCCCGCAATCTGAAACCCTTCCCCTTCCCAGTCCAGCAGATGGATTATCCCCTGCCGTACCAGCATTTCATCGTCCACCACCAATATTTTGCAGAACGTTGTGTCCATGGCTTCTCCTTTTTGGGAACAAAAATACACTAAAAAACAAAATGAAACCCGCTTGATTAAGGGGTTCCATCTCACCGAAACAAACTTATCTATCAGAAATGAAACAGCTTTCATAATCTGATTTACATTATAGGTATACGCCCGGAGACTGTCAATTGAGAGGGAGGAGGGCGATTAGGCTATAGTACCCGGCCGACAGTTTATTTATAGATCAGACCTCCGCCTTCCTTAAACTCTTCTGCTTTGTACCGCATCCCAGCGGTAATCATCTCTTGCTCCGGTTCTTCTTGTCCATCCTGCAACCTCGCCGTATCGCGGATACCATGAGAAATGCGCATACTGCAGAACTTGGGTCCACACATAGAGCAGAAATGAGCCGTTTTGGCCCCTTCCGCCGGAAGAGTCTCATCATGATATTCCAGCGCCCGTTCCGGGTCGAGCGACAAATGGAACTGGTCCCGCCAACGGAACTCGAAGCGCGCTTTGGAGAGTGCGTTATCCCGATCCTGCGCCCCCTTGTGTCCTTTGGCCAAGTCGGCTGCATGGGCGGCAATTTTATAGGTGATGACGCCTTCCCGCACATCATTTTTGTTAGGCAATCCTAAATGCTCCTTCGGGGTAACATAACACAACATCGCCGTGCCGAACCAGCCGATCATCGCCGCTCCAATAGCCGAGGTGATATGATCATAGCCGGGTGCAATATCCGTAGTCAGCGGACCCAGTGTGTAAAAAGGAGCGCCATGGCAGAGCTCAAGCTGTTTATCCATATTCTCTTTGATCAGATGCATCGGTACATGGCCCGGGCCTTCCACCATCACCTGAACATCATGCTTCCAGGCAAGCGAGGTTAATTCCCCCAACGTCTCCAGCTCGGCAAACTGGGCTTCATCATTAGCATCGGCAATGGAGCCTGGCCGCAGCCCGTCACCTAAAGAGAACGCAACATCATAAGCCTTCATGATTTCACAAATATCCTCGAAATGTGTATAGAGAAAGTTCTCCTGATGATGGGCCAGGCACCAGGCCGCCATAATCGAACCCCCTCTGGAGACGATACCCGTCATTCTTTTGGCCGTTAATGGGATGTAACGCAGCAGTACCCCGGCGTGAATGGTGAAATAATCCACTCCTTGCTCCGCCTGCTCGATCAGAGTGTCCCGGTATACCTCCCAAGTTAAATCCTCGGCCTTGCCGTTTACTTTTTCCAAAGCCTGATAGATAGGCACTGTCCCGATAGGTACCGGAGAGTTGCGGATAATCCATTCACGGGTGGTGTGAATATTTTTGCCTGTCGACAGATCCATAATATTATCCGCTCCCCAGCGGGTAGCCCATCTCATCTTCTCTACTTCTTCATCAATGGAAGAGGACACCGCCGAATTCCCGATATTGGCATTGATCTTCACCAGGAAATTCCGCCCGATAATCATCGGTTCACTCTCAGGATGGTTAATATTCGCTGGAATGATCGCACGGCCGCTGGCTACTTCCTCTCTAACAAACTCAGGGGTTACATTTTCCCGGATTGCGATAAATTCCATCTCCGACGTAATCAGGCCTCTGCGCGCATAATGCAGCTGGCTGACATTGCCGCCTTCTCTGGCTCTCAAGGGCCGACGCTGCAATCCCGGAAACACCTCTGCCGCCGACTTCTCCGTGAGATTCCCGTTATCCTCCGGCTTGACCGTTCTTCCTTCGTAAGATTCGGCATCTCCCCGCTCCGCGATCCACTGAAGCCTGTGAGGCGTTAACCCCTTGCGGATATCGCTATAGGCTTCATCATTAGTATAAGGCCCGCTTGTATCATAGACATGGACAGGAGCATTCTCCGCTTCTCCGGCCGTACCCGAGGTTCGGCTTAATGTAATCTCGCGCATTGGAACTTGAATATCAGGCCGTGAGCCCTCCACATACACCTTGTGACTTCCCGGAAAAGCACACAGATCGACCTCATGTTTCTTCTCTTGATTCGGCATCTTGTTTCCTCCTTAAGGTTTAAATAAATAAGAGTGCGCGCAAAAAAGCCGCTCCACATGGAGCGGCTCAAATATCCATATAAGGCTAACGCCAACAATGAAATAAAGGTCCGACTCCACTTTCCTACGCTGGTATGATCCAGATCAGGTTCAAGGGTCCAGGAATGCATTTTTCCCGTCTCAGCCTATTCAGGCTCCCCTAGTGGTTTCTTATTTAGTTATGTTTAAGTTACAGAGAAATCCAGCAATTGTCAACGGTGCTCTTAATAGAGCTTTGGATAAACCTGTCCTCTTTTTATGAAAAATGCTGAGCTATATTACTTAGATACTCTTCCTCAACCGTATTTTTCTTCATACTTATGAGCATTTCCGCATCTTCTCCCACTACATAACGGAATTTGCTTGTACCGTCTGTGGCCGCTTGATAAATAGTGTCAGCTACAAGTTCTGGTGCCGAGGCATAGTCTGGAGCTTTTTCCATTTCCCCTAATTTACCCAGAAAGGCAGTAGTGAATGATTTATAATCCGTTAAGCCATCATTAAAAAAGAACTCCATCGATCTTCCGCCAAAGTCCGTGCTAATGGCTCCTGGTTCAATCAACTTTACTTTGATGTTTTGGGATGCTAATTCAAAAGATACGGATTCAGAAAAACCTTCTACCGCGAATTTAGTGGAGTGATACAGAGACATCGTAGGAAAGGTCACGATCCCTCCCATTGAAGAGATGTTGATTAGCAACCCTTCCTGATTAGATCTAAAATGAGGCAGCATGGCTTTAGTCATACTAATAAGACCAAAAACATTCACTTCAAATTGTCTGCGGATCTGCTCATCCGTAGCTACTTCTATAAGCCCCATTGACCCATATCCGGCATTATTCAGGAGAACGTCAATTTTACCAAACCGCTGAATAGCTTCAGCCAATGCAGATTGAATGGTATCTGTTTTCTCAACATCTAACCGCAACACCAATACATTGTCCAATGTAATGAATTCAGTTTCTTTTTCAGGTGCACGCATCGTGGCTACTACGTTCCATCCTCTTTCAGCAAAATGTTTTACAGTAGCTCTCCCAATGCCAGATGAAGCACCCGTGATGAATATTGTTTTCATTAAAATTCCTCCTAAAAGTATCTGAATTCGCTAAATGCTGCTCTTCTCTTCCTCTAACTGCTCCATGCTTAACAATCCCCCGGCAATGGTTGCAAGTTTAGCTTTATATTCTGCTATCCCAATCTGGATGCAAATGATCTGGGCCGGGTGCATTTCATCTTTATAATGTGAATACTGCTCTAATAACTGATCTAACTTTTTTTGTGATTCCTCTTGTACTTGCTTCAACCAGAAAATCACCTTGTCATACCCCACAAATCGGCCAAAATAAAGCCTCATCATAAAATCGGATTTCTTACTACTGTCTCCCTCTAGTGGCGCTAGTAAATAGTCGTTAAAACAATCTCGCCCTTTAGCCGTTATGTTATAAACATTCTTGTTTGGCTTACCTTTCTGGGGCACAATTTCCTTGGTTATTAATTCTTCCTTCTCCATTCGGGCAAGCGTAGGATAAATCGTGCCATAACTAGAGCTATAGAAATTAGACAACACATTCTCCAATAACTGCTTTATTTCGTAGCCAGTCAACGCTTCTTTCATGAGCAAGCCTAAAATAACATCCTGACTGTTCAAGAATAGCTCCTCCTTATTTAAAAACATCTACATATTACACTTATTAATATATCAGACCAATATATATCACGTCAATATATAATACTTAAGCAAAAAAACCGAGTGAAATCAGGAGTGAATGCCTGAAATCAACTCGGCTTGTCATTTGTGCTTAATTTGCTGAACTAAAATATTCTGATAAAATCCCCACCAAAACTTGCTTATAATCATTTAAGTCATAAGAAGAGTTATTTACTTTTTTCTTGGCTATGTTTATGCCGTTAAATATTTCTTCTTCTAATTCCCTTCTTGCCTTCAGTACCTCCAAGGTTCCTTCTAACCCTGTATAACCCTGTTTTTTTCCATACCCTTGGTTAGTATAATATTCAATAAATCCCTCCGACCATTCTTTAGGTCTTTCCGTAACGGCCTTTCTGAAAGAATGATCAAGATCATTCTGCTCTACGTAAAGCAGCAATGGATTCAGCCGCTCCACAATCGCTGCCAGTTCCAGAACATAATTTATAACGTCTTCCTTCTGTGCACCATATTTAATCATCCCAATGGTTACAGGGTTTTGTATAAAACAACAATCAAAAATAAAGGTGTCTGAGCCATTTAAAACACTCGCCGCAAATCCCTTCCAACGCTCTGTTATCAGTTTCCTGTTTTGAGCTAGCGACAATTCATAAACATCACTTTTGGCAACTGTCTGCAATAATTCATCTGGAAAATCGGGCCCATATTCATTTGCGATTTTTCGATATTCCAGGAAATAATGGTTCCCTTGTTTAATCACACGATTATTCAACAAATCTCGATACTTCACATGGGTATTCAATAATTCATCGAATTCATTTTTCTCCAAATAGGCGACTCCCTCATAATCCGCTGGATGCTCCAAATCCCCTTCTAAAAACAGCTGAGGTTTAAGGTTCATTTCCGTAAGAATTTCATGAACTAATTGAGCCGTTGTTGTTTTCCCGAATCCTGGTAATCCCTCAATCAAGACTAACTTCGGTTTCATAATAAAATCCCTCCAATCATTAGTAGGAGGATATGTAGGTTAGGAGCGATAGAGATGCGGTTTCCCACAACATTAAAAGCGGATACCCTAAGGTATCCGCAGAATGGGTTTACATTACACCTTTCCCTGCATACCCTGTAAGATTAAAGAAAAGCATGCCGAATAAAATAGTGTAATCACTATTACAGGCATCCTTTCGCATTGTTAATCTTTACAGAGTAATCCACATGATCAGGTTAACGCTCCTTTGTATGCATCTCTATTAGTTAGATTAACATTGAGCAGAGATAAATTCAATCCGGGAGTCTTCTTCAAACCTCCCCTGCTAGTTTAGTTGATACAGATTCCACTTTTGCGCGTTTGTACCATTGTCATCCCAAATTTGAACGTTGGTTCCATTTTCAGTACCAGCAGCAGCAACATCCAGAGCTTTCCCACTGTTGCTGGCAATCAATTTATAAGTACTTCCAACTTTAACAATGCTCCACTTCTGATTGGAACCGCCGCCATAACTCCATAATTGCACATTCGATCCATTGGCAGTCCCCATCTCGGCTACATCCAAACCTGTATTGCTATTGACGTTAATAACCTTATACAAACCTCCGCCAACATCTGTGATTATCCACTGCTGGGCACCCGTTCCGTTATCGTCCCAGATCTGTACATTTGTGCCGTTTGCAGTGCCTGCAGCAGCTGCGTCCAATGCTTTACCGCTGCCTACGTTAACCATTTTGTAGGTTTTACCAGAAACGATACCATCACTCGGAGGTGGCGTTGCTGACTTTATCTGCTCTCTGACAAATTTACCGGATGCCGTTAACTGCGCGTCAGACCATCCTCCATAAGGGCTTGCGCCAGGCGCCAGTGCAGCGGAGGCTTCCGTTTTATCACATAACGACCAGTTGGTCCAACTCAGTTTTCTGTCTTTCATAAAATCCGTCCATACTTTAGATTCGGCAAGGAAAGGACCACCGTCTCCAGAAGCGTCACTCGTTCCCCACTCTGTGATAAATACGGCCACACCTTTGCTCCTAGCATAATCAATACGATCTCTCAGCAATGAACCGTGAGTCCCGGCATAGAAATGTGTTGTATACATAATGTTGCTTTGGGCGATAGGGTTGTTGGCGGCATCATGTACATCCTGGCTCCATGTTCCGGTTCCTACGATAATGATCCCATTCGTATCAATGGATCGGATGACCGGGATCATTTCCTCTGCATATGGCTTAATGTGGCCATTCCACGTAGCATACCCATTAGGCTCATTGGCGATTTCATAGATCACATTCGGATAATCCTTATACAAATTGGCCATTTCTGCAAAAAAACCTTTTGCCTGTTCTTTATAAATATTCGGATCCTTTTCACCCAGCACATGCCAATCAATAATCACATAGATTCCCAGATCAATCGCGGCCTGTACAGCTTCTTTCACCTTATTTTTTTGCGAAGGATCATTGACATAGCCGCCATCTTGCGTATACATAGCTGGCCGGAATATAGTTATTCCCCAATTGTCTCTC
Organism: Paenibacillus sp. FSL H3-0321; assembly: GCF_038002865.1. Classification (NCBI taxonomy): domain Bacteria; kingdom Bacillati; phylum Bacillota; class Bacilli; order Caryophanales; family Paenibacillaceae; genus Paenibacillus; species Paenibacillus sp. FSL H3-0321. Next base: position 3,308,898 of record NZ_JBBODH010000001.1, read on the forward strand.
ATCCATTTCAGGCTATCATAATTCACGTACTGCCCAAACCACTGCAAACCATGGGAACTCATCCCCTTTAATTGGATCGCTTCTCCCGCCTGATTCACTAATTGGTTCCCAGAAACTCGCAGTTGGCCATTTTGGGCTACGACTGAATTAGCTTCGGCATTCACCTTTTGCGGGGGGACGAAAGATACGGTCATGAAGGTGATAATTAATGCACAAAAAACCGTAAACATTTTTTTGAACATATAAAGCTACCTCCTTAAATGGTTTGCTGCATATTCCCGTGCTCTATTTTCCGAAAAGATTCATCCCCCCCTTCACCAAGTTTGCAAATCTATGGGGTATGTCTTGGTGTTTCATTAACAATGTAAAAGGGTGAAAGGAATGGCTTGAGGGATGGTAGTTATCTAATCGTTAGGGTGTAGTCGATAGGCATTATGGAGGTGCATTAGCATATACAGAGCATATGGAGGCGGCTAGATCATCAGATCTAGGAAAAATTATCGTTCTAGCATAGCGGATATGATTAAGACACATAACATATGGTGTGTCTTATGAAATCTCATACTCAGTAAACGCTTACATATTCTGTTATATTATACAATCATCAATCGGTTTTTAATACCAAACGACATCAAATTTCCATAAAAAAAGTGAAGCGCTATTTCATCCAGCACCTCACTTTTAATATAATAAAATTCAAGCAACGCGCTCATATCTTGACGACTTTATTTCCGCCAAAAGCTTGAACAATCTGCCTTATCCAAAATATTAAACTCGATCATTTTCTCAAGCAATGAGAAATCAACCGGACTATCCCAACGGATACGTACCAACTGCTTGGTATGATCATAGCCAGCCTGCACAATTTCAGCAGAAAAATGATTAATCCCTGCAATTTCAGGGGCAACAGCCATATGATGTTTGGCTACGCTAAAGCCAATAATGTATGTTCCATGATCGGTGAACATAGGCTGGTTCCAGCCAATCTTCGGCATTAGGTTTGGAAATTTATTGTTTACCCAAGCCAAAACCTCTTCCACTCGGTCCCGATGTTCCGGGTTATCAATTTGCGCTAAATATTCTGCAAAAACTTCCATGTCATGCCCCCCTAAAATAAAAATTCATTTAATACATTAGCAATTATCCGTTTTTGATTTTTTGTAGGCTAAGGGTGTCATATTCATCTCCTTTCTGAATCTTTCTATAAAATAGCTGGTGCTGTTGAATCCAACCTTATAGGCAACTTCTGTAACATTAGAGTCTGCTTGTTGCAGTAAGACTAAGCTTTTTTGTATTCGATAATCCATAACATAATTCAACGGAGTTATCTTTAACATTCGTTTAAAATATCGGCAGCATTCAGAACGGCTCAGTTGGCCTGCTCTTGCAATATCATCCAAAGTGATTTTTTCAGCGTAATGCAAGTATATCCAACTCAACATTTGCTTCATCCGATGGCTCTTTACCATTTCCATCTGGTCGTACTCTAATTGAAAGCCATTGATGATTAAGTTTTTCCAAATTAGTGCCAGGTGCATGGTAATATCAATTTCAAAGCAGGGGGATTTTTGTTGAATCCATTGATTTATTTTCACAATGGCATCTAATATATTTTTCCCCCAAGGCTTATCAGCATCTATAAATAAATAGGGTAAATTAGTCGCTTGAATATAAGGGGTTACATAGGTTGTATACAGCTCTTGTGATAAAACGAAATGAGGAGAAACATTTAAACAGATATAGACGCAACCCGATTTATTCTTTTCTTCGGCCATGTGTAGGCAGCCACTATTTATAAATACCCCATTACCTTGTGGTACTACTAATTTATCTTCATTTATTTGAAAGATTGCTTCCCCTTTTATAACCAGAACAAACTGAATTTCATCATGCCAATGAAGCGGTATATATCCATTTATATTTTGATTAATCGTTGTTTCGTAACATGCAACAGGTAATACGACCGTTCGATGCTCAGTGAGCTCTTTTAAGTTTTGATCAATCATGAAATTTTTAATTTGCAAATGACCACAACCTCAATATATTTATACTTTAACATCCAATATAGATATAATTAAAAAGATTTTTCACCTATTATAACACTATTATTATATTTTAAGGTGGGGAATCATCATGGATAGATCAGCCAGAAGAACAGGATTGTTTCTTGTTATAACAGGAGCTATATTTTGGGGGATTAGTGGTACCGTCTCAAAAAAACTCTTTCAGCAATTCACAATTGATGTAAATTGGCTTGTAGCAACACGTTTGCTCATTGCTGGTGCTTTACTCTTGACCGTTCAGTTTTTCATAAAAGACCGTTCACAACTATTCAGTGTATGGAAAAATAGAAAGACCGCTTGCCAACTCCTTGTCTTCGGTTTGGTTGGTATGCTCTCCGTTCAATACACGTACATGGCATCAATCAAATCCGGTAATGCTGCTGTTGCAACACTACTCCAGTGTTTAGCCCCTATAATGATTATCATCTATTTAATTCTTCGCAAACACATTGTCTTAACACGAAATGATTTGGTAACTATTTGCCTTGCTTTAATTGGTTGTTTCTTCTTACTAACAAACGGCTCGATCTCTCAACTATCCGTGCCAAAAATCTCAATAGTTTGGGGGCTTTTATCAGGAATAGCCCTAGCTTTTTATACCCTATACGCAATTCCTCTCTTGAAGCAGTACGATTCCCTCGTCATTGTTGGTTGGGCTATGATAATCGGTGGTTTCGGATTAAGCTTTATCCATCCACCTTGGCAGTCAGACTTTAAAAACTGGACGCTAGAAACCTATTTATACTTAATCTTCGTTATTCTATTCGGCACAATGATAGCATTCTGGTTCTATATAGAAAGTTTAAAGAGTCTTTCAGCAAAAGAAACAAGCCTTCTAGGTAGTTTGGAGCCACTAGCCGCTATATTAACAACTGTATTTTGGTTAAAAGAACCCTTTGGATTTTTCCAATGGATTGGCACAGCATGTATCATCGGACTGATTTTGTTATTAACATTGAAAAAGAAGTCTACTTCAAATAATCTATGACTTTAGATATGAGGAATTCACCATCAGGTCTCCCAGAACAGACGGTTGCCCGAGGCGAGCTGTGCGGTGACCGGCCACACTGAATCGTTGAAAATTCGTGAAGATTCTGCAATACTATCTATAAAATTATGAATTACGGGGGATTCGATTATGGAAACCGTTGCGCCTAAAAGATATGACACACTGGTCGGCGCGCCGGCCGCCATCGCGGCGGGTTATCGCCATACCGTCGCGCTTAAATCAGACGGCACGGTGACGGCTGTAGGTGATAATCAATATGGCCAATGCGAGGTAAGCGGCTGGCGCGATATTGTGGCGGTTGCCGCGGGTAATGCTCATACGGGTAATGCTCATACCATCGGTCTTAAATCGGATGGCACGGTGGTGGCCGCGGGTTGGAATAAACATGACCAATGCGAGGTAAGCGGCTGGTGCGATATTGTGGCGGTTGCGGCGGGTTGGCGCCGTACCGTCGGGCTTAAATCTGATGGCACGGTGGTGGCTGTCGGTCGAAATAATGAAGGCCAATGCAATGTAAGCGGCTGGCGTGATATGGCGGCGGTTGCGGCAGGTGACTGGCATACCGTCGGGATTAAATCGGACGGCACGGTGACTACTGTGGGTAATAATCGGTATGGCCAATGCAATGTAAGTGACTGGCGTGATATGCTGGCGGTTGCGGGAGGTTACCTTCATACCGTCGGGCTAAAATCAGACGGTACGGTGGCGGCTGTGGGTTGGAATAAGCGTAACCAATGTGATGTAAGCGGCTGGCGCGGTATTGTGGCGATAGCGGCGGGTAGTAATCATACCATCGGCCTTAAATCAGACGGTACGGTGGCGGCTGTGGGTTGGAATGAGCATGGCCAATGCAACATAAGTGGCTGGCGCGATATTGTGGCGGTTGCAGCGGGTTGCGCTCATACCATCGGGCTTAAATCGGACGGCACAGTAGTTGCTGTAGGTGATAATCAATATGGCCAATGCGAGGTAAGCGGCTGGCGCGGAATCCAACTACCCGGCTATTAATTTTCAATAATAATATATATATAATTATGAAAGCCATGCGCCGATTCCCCTCGCATGGCTTATGTTTGTGTTCAAGAAAAATAAAGTTTTGGACTGGATATGTTCAATTTATGCGGACTTATTTAGTGAATTATCGTTAGGTAATCAGAAATTAAGTATGGACGACGGATCTCGGGTATCGTGCGACAAAAAAGCAGCAGCCATTAAAAAGAGCAGAGCCTGCAGACATTGTCCGTAGGCTCTGCTCTTTTTATTTCCCCGCTTGCATCAGCCGGATTACCTCCGGTACCGTAGCAGGAGTAATCGCCAGATCCACCTGCAGCTTTCCGTTATCAAGGAGAAGTAGCCGATCGCAGGCACCGCATACCAGCTCATAATCATGAGTGATTACGAGCACAGTTACTCCGGATTCAGCCATCTCCCAGATTAGTTTTACTACACGGCGCATATTTCTTCCATCCAATCCGGAGGTGGGCTCGTCCAAAATGATCATGTCCGGCCTGTTCATCAATCCAACCGCAAAGGTTAGGCGCTGCTTCTGCCCGCCTGACAGCGAAGCCGGGTGATGTTCACGATATTCCCACAAATCCAGTTCCTTTAATAACCGTTCCGCCCGTCCGGTTGCACCCGGCTCATCCTCATGAGTCATCAGCAACTCGTTCAGCACACTGTCTGAGAACAGCTGGTAATCGCTGTCCTGCATCACAAACCACATTTTGCGCAGACGCTGATTGGGCTTGCACGGCTGCCCGTTAATCCGGATCAACCCTTCCCGTTCCTTGAGCAGGCCGCACAGCGTTCTGGCTAATGTGGTTTTGCCTGCACCGTTAGGTCCGGTGAGTGCCGCAATTTCCCCTCTGTTCAGTGCGAAGCTCAGGTCCTCCAGAACCGCAGGCTTAAATCTTCCAGGGGCAATATTCGCATGCTGTACAGTGATATGCTCTTGGTGCTGCTGCCGGCTTCCCCTTCCCTGATCCTCCGCCTGCCGTACTGTGAAGTTATCCACGCCTTCAGGAACTACAGGTGAACGCAGACCATACGCGTCCAATTGTCCGGAAGTCAGGGCAAGCAGTCCGGCCCGGGTCCATTCTGCGGTAATCTGTCCACCGGCCATGTAGATAATCCGGTCCGCCAGCGGCAGGAGGTAATACAGCCGGTGCTCGGCAATAACGATGGTTTTACCCCTGGCCTTCAGGGCTGACAGCATTCCGGCCAGTTCCCTGGTCGCTGCCATATCCAGATTGGCCGAGGGCTCATCCATTACGAATAGCTCCGGATCGGTGAGGCGGGCGGAAGCGAAGGCCGTCTTTTGCTTCTCTCCGCTGGATAGCCTGTGGAGCCCGCGGGACAGCAGCCCTGTGATGCGGAATTCCTCTGCCAGCTCTGTTACCCGTTCAAGAATCAGCGCCGGATCCAGACCGTAGTTCTCACCGCTGAAGGCAATCTCGTCAGCCACAACCGAAGTGAAGAATTGGCTTCTGGAATCCTGAAATACGCTGCCTGACGTCCTCCCGAAGCTCCAAGGCTCGATCTCATGGATATCCCTGCCTTTGAGTTTGACGCTGCCTGTAAGATTACCTTCATAGAAATTAGGAATCAGTCCGTTCAGCATCCGGGTTAATGTGGTTTTCCCGCTTCCGGACGGTCCGGTGATGACAACACATTCACCTTCGGCAACTGTCAGATCTACCCCGCTTAATTGTTCATAGGAATCATTGTATTGAAAAGATACGTTATTCAGCTCAATTATCGTTTGTATACCCATTCTTTTCCCCCGTCCTAGAATACTGCAGCCAATAAGCAGGCATAAGCCGCCAGCACGAGGTAATCCTGCAGCCCGAATGCAATGCGGTGAATACTTGTTTTTGGGCCTGGATCATCTATTCCCTTCACCGCTGCCGAGGCTGCCAGCTCATCCGATATCTTCAAGCTCCTCATGAGCAGCGGCATTATTGTATATTCGTAGGTACGCAAGGGACGCAGCCAGTTCACAGGTGAGGTAAAGGACACTCCCCTTAACTTGGCAGATACCTGGATCGCTTCATACTCCAGTCTGATCACCGGCATGAACCGGAAGCAGACAGCTAACGAAATAAGCAGTCCTCTGGGCAGACGAAGTGATGCCAGCGCCGATATCAGCTTGCTGGAGGGGACCCTGCCCAGCGACCCTGCCCCCATCATTACCGGCATAAACCGCAGTCCCAGATAAGTCAGGAACCGCAGCGAGCTCCATGCCCCGCTTCCGTCCCGGTTCAGCAGTTCCTGCAGCCCGATCAGCAGGGCAGCAAGAACCAGATATTTCACCACCGGTGCATACACGCCTTGTACCAGCAGGTAGGCGGCCATGAAGATGGTAACCATCCAGACCTTATCCATATCGGCCCAAAAGACAGCCACGCTCGTAACCAGCACTACAAGCAATTGTGTGCGCGGGTCAAAAATTGCACGCATCGGCTATTTCACTCTCCATCCTTCAGCTCCCTGCTGGGTATCCCACAGCTTCTCATACAATCCGTGATGCTCCAGCAGCTCTTCATGTGTCCCTTCTTCCGCCAGTTCCCCCTGATCGAGAACAATAATTTTGTCTGCATTGCGTATCGTCTTCAGCCGGTGGGCAATCAGAATGACGGTCTTATCCGCCACCAGTTCATTGATCGCCTGCTGCACAGCCGTCTCATTCTCCGGGTCCAGCGAAGCCGTAGCTTCATCCAGCAGTACAATCGATGCATCCTTCAGCAGTGCACGGGCAATGGATACACGCTGCTTCTCGCCTCCCGATAAAGTGGAGCCGCCCTCACCTACAGGAGTGTCATAGCCCTGCGGCAGTGCGGTGATGAACTCATGGCAGCAGGCCCGCATGGCCGCAGCTTCAATCTCTGCCTGGGTAGCCTTCATATTACCGATCCGGATATTGTTGCCGATCGTGTCCTGGAACAGGTACACATCCTGGAACACCATTGATATTTCGGACAGCAGCTGCTCCGGATCAGCGCCGCTAAGCGGCTGACTCCCAATAGAGATTGTGCCTTCCTGAATTTCCCAGAACCTGGCAATCAGACGGGTAACCGTGCTTTTCCCGCTGCCTGACGGTCCTACCAGTGCCGTAATCGTATGCGGTTGAATCGTAAAAGAGAGGTCCTTCAGCACAGGTTTCCGTGCATCATATCCGAAGGTCACATGCTCAAATACAATCGGCGCACCCGAAGGAATACTTCCGCTTCCCTGCAGAGGCTGCTCCTGCCGGACGTCCATAATCCGCCGCGCACTGTAGGCCGAATAACGTATCTCGCCGTAATTCATCAGCACAACCGTAAGCGGCTCGAAGATTTTGGTCCCGACCAGCAGAAACAGCAGAAAGACAGGCAGTGTCAGCTTGCCCCCGGCCAGCGAATAGCTCCCGGTCACGATCATTAGCGTGAGGCCGGAGCGGGTGAGCAGCATCGCCCCCATAATCATCGGGCCCATGATGCCTTCCAGCCGGATAGACGCCCGTTTCAGTTCATCAAAGGACAGGCGCAGCCGCTCAAAACGCTTGCCGCCCATATTGTGGGCTTTGATCTCGCGTATTCCCGACAGGTATTCCTGCAGACGGCTGGCCGCTTCATTCTTGGCCCGTACATGATTCTCGCTTAGGCGAGCCTGCAGTGAATCGGTCAGCCAGAGCAGCAGAACACCGAACGGCATGGCTGCGAACATCGCCAGTGCCATCCGCCAATCCACGAAGAGCAGGCCGGCCAGCGCGAGCACCGGCAGCATGACCGCACTGATCAGCTGCGGCACATTGTGCGAAATGGTCTGCTCCACCTGTCCATAATCGCTTAAGAGCAGGTTCGTAATATCTCCCGGGTCCCGCCGCCCGAAGAAGCCCAGGGACAGATGACGGATGTGCTCCGCCAGGCTCAACCGGCCGGAAGCAGCCAGGCCGTAGGCTGCTTTATAGGTTTTGTCGTACAGATAGGAATAGGCCGCATACTCCACAACCAGCCAGATTAGCAGAATCACGCTTACGGTCCACATCCGGCCAAGGTTCAGGCCGGTTTCCGGCTCAGCGAAGGAGAGATAGATCGTGTTGAAGATATCTGCCAGCAGAGCGGCAGGTACAACCTTGGCGATGCCGTCCAGAATGGCAGCAAGTGCGGAAGGCAGCAGGCTGCGCGTATTTCCGCCCGAAATATTATGGAAATAATGGTTCATCCCTTTGTCTCCTCCCCCAGTCTCCACTTGGCGGCAGCGATATGCGACTGCCACATCTGTTCGTACAGGCCTTTGTGCGCCCGCAGCTCTTCATGGGTTCCCCGTTCTGTGATTTGACCTTGTTTCACTACAAGGATCTGTTCAGCCCCCTGGATCGTAGACAGGCGGTGGGCGATAATCAGCACCGTCTTGCCTTTGACCAGCTCTGCCAGCCCCCGCTGAATCTTCCGTTCATTCTCGGCATCGGCATAGGCCGTTGCTTCATCCAGCACAAGAATCGGGGCATTCTTGAGCAGCGCGCGGGCGATGGCCACCCGCTGGGCTTCTCCGCCCGACAGATAGGTGCCGCCTTCCCCGATTCTGGTATCGTAGCCGGACTCCAGCCGCCCGATAAATTCATGGCAGCAGGCTGTCTGGGCTGCAGCGATAACCTCTTCTTTCGTTGCCCTGGTATTGCCCATGCGGATATTCTCCTCAATCGTATCGTAGAACAGGTGCACATCCTGGAATACGAAGGAGACTGTATCCATCAGCTTCTCAGTGCCCATCTCCTGAACAGGCACGCCGCCGATTATTATCCGGCCCTGCTGCACATCCCAGAAACGCAGCAGCAGACTGGCAATCGTCGACTTGCCTCCCCCTGACGGCCCCACCAGCGCTGTCATTTCGCCGGCTCTGGCCGTGAAGCTGATCCCCGACAGGATTTGCTTGTAATTCATACTGTCCTCCGGTTCATAGGCGAAGGACACGTCCTCGAAGGCGATATCATATCCGGAGGGAAGCCTCGGCGACTCCGGTTCACTTACCGGCTTCTCGGCAAACACCGCCTCGATTCGCTTGTTGCCTTCAACGATTTCTCTCATGCCCCCACCCAGATAGAGCAGCTTCAGCAGCGGAGCTGACAGACTTGGACTGATGAGCAGGAACAGGATCATCGTAACAGCGAACGACTGGCTGCCAGCCTCTCCGCTGGCCAGCAGAATGCCTGCAGGTACTGCGAAGACAAACAACGAACCAATAATAACAAAAAACAGACTGTACGAGATTTTGCACAGGTTCGTAATCCGCAGGGAAATATCGCGGTAGCGGGTCACCGCGTCCCGGAAGGTCAGGAAGGAATCTGCAGCAATACCAAATACCTTGACAGCAGGCATGCCTCTCACATACTCCACACCCGTTGCATTCATCTCTTCTACAGCATATTGGAACTCCCGGTACGCCTTTTGTCCGCCTTCACTCCCGAACACTCTGGCCTGCAGCCAGAAGCCTGCCCCGATCGGCAGCAGCAGCACCAGTGCCATAACCCAATCCAGCCAGAACAAATACCCCAGAAGCAGCAGCGGGACAATCACCGCTGTTACAAGATCGGGCAGTTGGTGGGCGATAAACTTCTCTATTTTTTCTACACTGGTCTCAATAATCTTCTTCAGCTCTCCAGTAGCTGTCCGGGTATGATAACCCATCGGCACTTTGGCCACATGGTCGGACAGCCGTACCCGCAGCTCATAAAGAATGTTGAATGCGGCGATATGCGAACACATCCCTCCGATATAGAGGGTAATTAAGGAGCCCAGCAGCGACAGTAGGGCGATAATCCCGCACTGCACAATCAGGTTCTTGTTGATTCCGCCAATATCCCGGGCATGAAGCAGCAGCTCCTCGATGATGCGGTATACCGCTGCAAAGGGAACGACCTGCAGTAGACTGGAGAGTGTGGTGAAGATGCTGGCTGTAACCAGCAGCCCTTTTTTGCCGGCTACAGTCTTCAGCAGTCCCAGCGCCTCGGAATTACCTTTCATCGGATGACACCCGCTTTAATGAAATGCTTGTTCAGCAGCCTGGAGGCGAAGCCGCTGCCGAGCAGCGTCATTCCGAAGGCAAACATAATGCTTGCAGAAATCCATGCCGGAGAGTAAGCGAAGTACAACATTCTATCCAGCGTATCTGCATCAAACATGCCGGAGAGATAAGCGCTGCCGTAGACATAAATGGTTACCGAGGTGCCCATGCCATAGAAGCAGCCGTAGACCGCGTACGCAAGCGACTGTCTGGTTAGTCTTCTGTACTGGGTTCCTTCTCCCCGGAACAGAACAGCTTCACCGAACAGCCCGGCCAGTGCGAAGAATACCAGCATCAGCGGAACTCCCATCAGGGTATACACCAGTCCGTTAACAATGCTTTGCACTAGCAGAGCCCCTCTTTTGGCAACCTTCATCGCCATGACCAGATACACAACCGCTGAGAAAAAGAGACAAAAACCAGCAATGAGCGGCATAGCCGCCGCTCCTATTACAGGGGTCAATATGGAGCCAACAATGGCATTGACCGCATAAATCAGAATGCTGAAGATACCGATCAGTATGTAATCCTTGGTTTGAAGTCTTTTTGCTTTGATCATTTCGAATCTCTCCCTGCGGTTAATTGATAATCATTATCAATTGTAACTATCGCATAAAACAACTTTATCCGACACCCGAATCGGGAGGATTGGCATACAGAAACGGATTATTCTGATACAGCTAGGCCCTGCCGAAGTAACGGGAGGGGACGGATCCATACTTCTGGCGGAACTTCTCGGCAAAAAAACTGGGATTGCTAAAGCCCGTCATGACCGCTGCAGCAGTTACTGTGGATGAGCCGTTTTCGAGCAGTCGATACGCAGCCTTCAGTCTGCTATCGATAATATAAGCATGAACCGGCATGCCAAAAAGCTGCTTGAAGCCCTTTTTCAGTTTGTTTTCGTTAAGACACACCCGCTTAGAGAGCTCCTGGATGCCGGGAGCAGCAAGCAGGTCATGATCCAGAATCTCTTTGGCCCTAAGGAGCGAATCGATATCGGTTCTGGACAGAGCTGCACGCACCGCAGGTCTGCCCAGCGCTTCATGCATATATACAGCGGTCAGCTCCATAACCTTCCCTTCAAGATAGATCCGCTTGAGGCTGTCTTCAAAGCTGCAGCGGAGCATCTCCTGGAAGATCTGCTGCATTAGCGGAGTAGCGGTATACGTCTGAAAAGGCTCCTGCCGGCCAGCCTGACTACTGAGTTGGCGCACTGGTTCGAATAAATACGGGTCTGCCTTGACGGTAATTCCGTAATACGGTATTCCTGCCTGATACATCCCCACACAATCCGCCGGCTGATGCCCGAATACAGACAGTTCCCCGTGGTTAAGGCGATAATCACGGTTCGATGTCCGGACCTGCCACTCAATCGGCGCACCCAGGCAGTAGCTCCATTTGAAGGAGCCCTTCTGTTCGCTGCTGCGCATCTCGACGTTCTCAAGGAAGCACAACTCACACACAGTAATCTCAATAGCAGAACTGACCCTGATCCGCTCCCAGTAACCTTGACCGAACTGCTCCGGAATCTGTAGACTGCTCTTTGTCGAATGCGGACGATATAAGCCGTTCAGTCCTTCCGCGAGTGCATTATGCCTGGGCTGCAGGCTTTCAATGTCATACCAATCTGCTTCCCCCACCTTCATATCGCTTTCACCTCTTTCATATATACAATTATACAACGCATCATTTTTAATTGAGAATCATTCTCATTATAACCCAAGATCAGGCTGCTTTGTACTGCCGGCTTGAATCCTAATCATGAATTGAAGCTGCTGTTTATGAAGATTCTACAACCACCTCGATATTTAATAGTAATTATTACGAATAATAACTTGTATCTTATCTTTTGCCTTCTGTAATGTCAATGGTACAAGCAGAAACGGCTGCGCCGCCTGCCCAATAAAAGAAGAGCCTGCAGTTATTGTGCGCAGACCCTTCTTTTTTGGACTTTATTAGATATCCCATTGGAGCACAAAATGATCGCATTGGAGCCGTCAGATTCATAAGCAGGTTAGTAATTGGTCAACGGAAACTTTCAAATCTTTAGAACAAGGTTTTTTAGGAGATGTTGTTGCCGGTAATGTCAGATTCTTTCAACAGCCTTTTCTATAGATCATCTCCTGGTCAGGTTATAAACTTAATTGCGGCTTATATAAGTCAATACTATTAATTCACTTATTCTGTTTCGGTGAAATTTCTCGTTATATTCTTCAGCCATTTAAATCGGCGATACCGTATTAAGGCAGCTGGCATTTTAACAACTTCATCTAAACTGAATACGGCATATAGAGCAATAGGTGGTAAATGCCACACAAAAGCGCTGATGTAACTTAAAGGTAAAATAATTCCCCACATTACTATCGTATCACACCAGAAGCCAAATTTAGAATCTCCTCCTGCAACAAATAAACCAGCAATGGTTGTTGCGTTCATCGACTTAGCAATACAATAATAAATACATATATATAGCATGCCGTGAAGATACTCTTGTGCGTTTTGGTTCAAATCAACCGCATAGAATACTAGCGGTTTCATTAATAAAATGAGCACGCCGGAAAGAGCACCAAATATCAGTGCATACCAGATCATACGGCCCCCTGCTTTTTTTGCCATCTCAATTTCGTTGTTGCCTAAATATTTTCCTACAAGTACTGATCCCCCAGTCGCAATACCCCCACATAATACAACAGCCAAATTTTTCACCACTGATGCAACGGAGTTGGCTGCGACCATATCAGCATTTACATGTCCAATGATTGCGGCGGTTGCAGTCAAAGCGCCGCCCCACACGATATAGTTACCTTGTACAGGTGTTGTGTACCTCATATAATCCTTTAGCAATTTTCGTTGAGCGTCATCACGCTTAGGTAATTGAAAACGGACTGCCCCTCGTGTAATGGAATATATATAACACCATCCCAGTTCGAAGAAACGAGCAACAACTGTTGCAAGCGCCACTGCCGTAATTGCTTTTTCTGGCATATTTGGGTAAAGAACAAATACACATAAAGCATTCAAAAGTATGTTCAAAAGTAAGCCGGAAGAACTAATTAAGGCGCTTAATTTTGCCTTTTCCATACTTCTTATCACGCCGAGAAACATTTGAGTGAAGCCCATTGCAAGGTAGGAAAAGGAAATCGTATGAAGAAAATTTGCTCCGTATCTAATTAATTCTTCATCCTGCGTAAAAAAATGCATTAGTTTTTCTGGAAATAATAAGGAAATCGCGAAAAAAATTAGAGAGATAATAGCGGCAAATAGACAGGATTCATTATTGCTTTATCTTAGGCTGGCTTCTTCATCCAAATCTTCTTTTGTAATTTCTCTGTCTTTGTAATAATATTTCCGGTCATGTTCATCAATCGTGCGCATTACTTTGCATGGATTGCCAACGGCTACGGAGTTTGCCGGAATATCTTTGGTTACTACACTCCCGGCACCAATAACCGTATTTTCACCGATGGTGACCCCGGGGCAGATTGTTACACTGGTTATAATTTTATCAAAATCGTATTTAATTTAAGGAGATGCAACTATGAACGCAAAGCTGGAAGTATTCTCCGACTTATCGGAAGAATTAAATTACAATCTTCCTGAGTTCCCACTTTACGTACGAAAAGGATTGCTAAATCAATTTGATAAATACGCTGCTGCGTGTCACTGGCATCCGGACCTTAAGAACATAGAAACTAAAAATGGTATTCATGATAAAAAAAAGCAATTGTATTTTTATAAAATCAAAACAACCGGCGAGGAGCAGCCGGTTGTTTTGATGATTGTATTGATTAGAAAGACATATGTTCTTGAGCCGCGAATAGAGCGAACGAAATAACTGATCGAGAAAACGCAGCACTACAAACTACAAATCGGTTGTCTTATGTAATTGGCTCGTCTAGTTTCGTATCGATCATTCTAATAATATTTTTATTATTTGACTCAACTTTGTGTTATCTCCAAATCACCGTTCCGTGGTTTCACCAGAGCCAAATCAAATTTGGCCAGCAAGAAGTCGGATACGTCTCCCTCATTTGCAGTAGCACTTCACTGTCAGCATGTACAATTCAATATTATTTATATAGAACTCTTAATTGTTCTATCCGTAAACGGTGATTGTTCAGTTATCCAAATCATCGTTCATTGTTATGTACAACATCTACATAATACCCTCCACATCCGAAAATACCACAAGTGCAAGTAAACATGGGATACTTCCCAGAATAAAGTAACGAGTTGAAAAAAACATCTTCTACAAACACTTCATCTTCATCTAGTTTATTGCCGTTTATATATAAGGAAATCTGCCAATCAATAACAGGAACCATTCGTCCTTTTACTCTTGTTATATTTTTGTAGACTTTTCTTTTCTTCATTTCCATGTCAAATGATAATCTATTTAGATTATCTGTCTTTGAAAATATCATCATGACTCACCCCACTTCTTACTGTATTTATTAAGTATTGCAATATTTCGCCTAACGTTGTTGTATTCACGAACCCTCCTGGCTTAAGGGGCGTAGCCCCAGGTCCGACGGACTTAGCCAGTGCAGGGTTATCTGCTGGAGTCCACTTCCTTGAAATGCCTCATGCAGACCAAGGGACATCAGGCCCGCAGCGTGAATACGTTGTTATATGATGTATCTGCTTTCTTGAACTACTGGCATAAGGTCTATATGGTGTTATAATAAATGTTCTTCATGTATTTTTGATCCCCATAACGAATCTCTTTTGGATACTCTTCGCTGTTGATCTCTAACTTCAGTAAATCATCATTACTCTCTTTTATTTTACTTTTAATCTCTGCCCTTGAGTGTATATTATTAAGTATATTCCTTACCCGCTTATCGTTATCATGTTTAATTTCACAGCGGACTCCTAATTTCACCATATTATGCTGATCAGTAAAGTCATTAAACAAATCTATTAATATAAAACTATCCCTATCGTCTTTCGTAAAAAATACAAAAACATCTCCCTTTCCTGCTCTGCTAGGTCCTTCGCCATATGATAAATACTGGTCACATAATTCCATGAAATTAAATCTTATATTTAATTGTCTCATTAATTCTTCTAAACTAAATACCTCAAACGTGTCATCTATCAAATCAAAAAACGGTAGATAAAAAGAAAATTCAATATATCTTTTCATTCTTAACTCCTTTCATTATTTAATAAAGCTAACTTTTTTTAGGTGGTCATATTCAATTGTTATATTTTCATATCCCTCAATCTTTTCCAATTCAATTGGTACAACTAGTCTTTCGTAGTTATTTTTGTTGTTGATTACCATAAAATATGCCATTAATATTCCTTTTATCATATTTTCGTGCACTGGTTCTCTAACTAATAATTCAGAAATAAAAACATCTTTATCACTATCTCCACAATTCAGGGCAACATGATAGTCCCAAAAAGGAATTGTACTTTTGCTTCCTGCTGAACAAACAATAGGATACTTTGCACTAATAAAATTGAAAACGATTGAATTAACCTCGTCGGTCGTTAGATTCTTTGGTTTTTTTATTGAATGGGTTTCATCGTTGTGAATTATTATGCAATAAGGGGTGCTTGAAATATGATCTTTAAACTTTGTAACTAGTCCTTCCCTAAGATATATCGGGCCTATCAAGAGGATTCCTCCTTAATAAGATTTACGGCACTTTCGCATAACGTCTTATTTACGAACTTCGTAAATAACTCTATGTAGAGTATTCGCGAAATTATTGAGCTATCCTGCCCGTTCGTTTAATCCCCTCGACGGTCTAATACTTTATTTTCTCAGTCTAAAATATTATTTTCTCCTTACACTTCCATTTACAAAAAAAAATAGCCACCCTGGGATTTCAGGACGGCGCTTGATATCTGTGTTGCTTTTCCACTTATTCAAATGGTGATGAAAATCCGTGAAACTAATTTAATTAACTGAACTTTCGCAGACCAGCTTGTTTTCTTTGATAAACGCGCAAAGCTGCTCTTTTATCCAGACTCTAATTCAGTCAAATCCAGCAATGCATGTTGCCTCAGCTACATCGAAGCTTGTTTGCCAATTAAGTGCTGCGAAGCTCCTTTCAACTATGTATTCTTCTGCTTTACAACTTGCATACCGCCGATGATAAGCATGATAATCCCAATTACTGCTAGAATAATCCGAACTAAGAATGGACTCAATGAAAACACAGTTTCACCTTGCCAGTACAATCCGAACAACCTTTCATTCAGCCCCACAATCGCCAATAATGGTTTAAAAAACAAACTCAGCGCTAATAATGCTATCCCCCAAATAATATTGCTATTCATTGATTCAAAACCTCTTTTCCAATTAAGATAAATGAAGATTATTTCACAATAATACTTACTCTTACATCAACTCTCCCCGTTTACGCACAATTCTGACAGCATCAGCACTTTTTTGATCTACCACAATTGTTTCTATGTTCATTCACGTCCTTACCTTTTCATTCCTTACGATAAAGGAAACAAATATAAGTAGAGCTGCAAAGCTAAACAAATATATCAGTTGCTGTGAAGAAGCAGCAATACCTTTCCCGGCTATAACATCTCTACCTGCTTGCAAAAACCATGTCGTCGGAAAAAAATTTCCGATCTGCTGCGCAAATTTAGGCATAATCTCCCGCGGCCAAAAACAACCCCCAAGCATTAGCATAGGAAAGTAAATTAAAGTCGAGAGCGAACCAGCCATTAGGCGGGTGTTCGAGAATCTGCTGATTGCTACACCTAGAGCGACACAAACAAGGGAGAAAGCCAAGCACACGAGCAACACTTCTTGTTTCTGCCCAGAGGTCTGCCCAAATGGAAAATCTACTATGCTAGATATAATGCTCAGTAACAATACTGATTGAATAGCAGCGATCACAAAACATGCCAGCATGTTTTGTATGAGATAACTAAATCTTGAAATGGGCGTAACTGCAATACGATCATACACACCTGATAATTTATCTTGCAAGATTAAACTGGTGGAGAATGTCATGAGAAATATCATACCACAAGCAATAAATCCTAATGATTTTACCGCATTGCTGACGTCTCGTTCTGAACCCGCATACTTAAGCGTACTTTCATATGTAACCTTAAACGCGCTGTTCTTGTAATGATCCATGCCTTGGTAAAAAATCTTCTCATCACCTCCAGACGCTCTTGCAATTTGTTTTGCAGAAGCTACATAGCTTGACACATACACTTTTACAGGCCCAAAGATGTCAGTACCTGCTAAATCATAGTTTAATACAGAGACGTCCTCACCATTCAACAAGCTTTCGGTGAAGCCCTGCTGAAAAAGCAATCCACCGTCTAGTTCTGAATTAATAACCATGCTTTTGACATCATCATTGCTCGTAAGACTGATAATTTCGTACTGCCCCTTCAATTGTTCTATAAAATCTTGAGTGAACAAGGTATTGTCTTCATCTATTATCCCAATTTTATATTGAACTTCCTGGGATGTTACCACAATCAAAAAAACAATCAGTAAAATCGGTATAACAAAAATAAACAACAAACTCCAACCCTTCTGAATAACACGTCTAATACAATTAAGAAATATTGTCATTCTACCGTCCTCCTCGAAGCAACCAGGCTTACAAGCACAAATCCGACACAAATCAAAATCATTACGCCTATATTAATAAGTGCCTGTTCCACTTGATTCCCATATATGACATTGAAAAGAGCAGTCTTAGCGTAATAGCTTGGTGATAGATAGGCAAGTGATCCAAAGTCCACGATTACAAAACCGCCAACGATGAAAGTCCCCCCCAGCGTAATGAAATTGGATAATGATTGTGCTTTTTGAATGCTACGTGTAATAATAACCAGCATCATCCCAAGTAGTGTAACGAGTATGGATAATATAAACAAAGTAAGAAGTACAACTATAATATGATTTCCCCAATCCACACCATATACGTACTTTGTAAGCAAGAGTAAGATGACCGCTTGGAAAAATGTCACCAATGACAAACCAAGTCCTTTGCCAATATATTGTACATACGGTTTCACAGCAGACAAGCGCATTCGATTACCTAAAGTGCCCAAATAGTCTTCTGACGCCATAAAAATACCGTATTCTTGCCCGTATAATAATAGCATCAGTATCATCGCTATGCTGTAATACCCCATCGCTGTCGTCGCTTGCAAATTTGAACTTGATAAGGATTGTTCATTGACATTCTCTTCATTATTCTTCTGCGGCTCGGAACCCATCGCATCGACTTCTGTTTGTCCTGATATGTTGTAAATAACGCTAGACGTATTCATCAAATTGGTTAGACTACTTACAATGTTCTTAACAACCAGCGTAGGTACACCGTAATCTGTTGATAAGTAGACATGGACGACATGGGGGAGATCTCTATCGTCAGAGAAATTATCAGGAATATAAATAATGGCATCTGCTTTATCCTTATTAATAAGAACTTTGCCATCATCTAATGACGTAACCGGCTTTAGTTCCGCAAGCTGAGTAACATCATTTGAATGTAAAACAGCATCAAAAATAGCGCCATACCTGCCTGAATCAAGGTTTGCATAAGCTATTGTGACCTTCCCCAATGACTTTTGTATATCATATGTACTACCGAATACCGAACCCAAAATGAGAATAATGATAGTATAAGTAAGCAAATTAATCAAAATTGCTTTTGGATTCATGATCATCCGTTTAACCGTATAGAACATCTGGAACAAAATATTCATTGCATATCCTCTTTTCAGATTTAATCACGCAACTTTTTACCTGTTAATTGGAGGAAAACAGTTTCCAAATCCGGTTTTTCTACTGCCATATATTTTATATTAAAGTGTTGCTTGATTAATTGTTCCAATATAAGAGGAATACAACTGTCATCTTTGTCTAGTTTAATTTCTAATATCTCTTTGTTAACACTAAAGGACAAAACTCCATCAAAGGACTCGATTACTTTGACAGATTCCGCTGTATTAGCAGTGAATTCCAATCTTAGGCACTGTTCGTGGATATGGTCTGCAATTAATTCGTCAATTGACCCAAGTGCAATTAACTGACCAAAATCCATGATAGCAACACGGTCACAGATTGCTTCAATTTCTTCCATATAGTGAGTCGTATAAATGACCGTCGTGCCTTCTTTGTTCATTAATCGGATAGATTCCAAGATATGATTGCGTGTTTGCGGATCAACCCCAACCGTCGGTTCGTCCATAAATAGAACACGCGGTTTATGCACAATCGCACAAGCAATATTGAGCCTTCGCTTCATGCCGCCTGAAAAGGTACTCACATTCGATTTCCTTCTGTCCCACAGACCAGTAAACTCCAGTGCCTGCTTAACCATTTGTGCTAACTCATTTCTTCGCAGACCATACAATCTGCCCCAATAAGTGACATTATCTATCGCATTTAACGTTTCAAATACAGCAATTTCCTGAGGAACGTAACCAATTTCACGTTTGATTTCTGTTGCATGTGTTGAAAAGTCTTTGCCGAGTATCTTCACTGAGCCACTGTTAAAACGTAAAAGTCCTAATATCGTATTCATCAACGTAGACTTCCCAGCCCCATTAGGTCCTAGCAACCCAAATATCTCACCTTCACGTATGCTCAGATTAATCCCTTTCAACACATCGAGATTATTGTATTTTTTGACCACGTCTGAAACTTCGATTATCGTACGCACATCCTCCATAAAACAAGTAAATGAATCAATTTCATAAATCCCAGTCCTTGATATAACAAGGTTCTTCAGGCATAAAAAGGGAGTACTGAACTCATCATAAAAAACTGCGAAAAGGGTGTATATAGAAAAACGATAAGCTGTATCCACGAACCAATAAGATGCAAAAAAGCAGTAAGCATAGAGCTTACCGCCTTCTTTTAAAGAGCCTTAAATGCTGCTTTATGATTGTATAGACTACTCGTAAGTTCCTTTCTTAACTGCCTTTAGTCTTTCGTTGATCCTGCCTGCTTCCTTTTTATCATTCTCATAGGACAATAGACGAACTATGGCATAAACCACTGCAATTTCGATTGCAAGAGTGAGTGCGCCGGATACACTACTTACAGCACCAATTAAGCTGCCAAGAGAAATCAAAAGGATCTCTAAGGTGAAGAAATGGACGACAATTCGGACACGCATTCTCTTCTCACTTATCCCATGAGGAGCATACAAAATAATTCCCGTTAATGCACTCAAAAATGAAAAGGCCATAAGGATATATATCGACTTCAAATCAAAGGCTATATCGGGAGCAAAAATTTGCCGTAAAATTGTAATTATAATGACTACGGATGCGAAGATCATCAAGAACTCCCTAATGGTCTCTTTTACAAATTCAGAAAACCTCATGTCGATCTCCCCTTATAATCCAAGTCTGTTTTTGAGCACGGGTACATACTGTCTTGAGATAACTACACGTTCCCCATTATCAAGCAATGCTACGAACCGGCCGCTTATGGACGGATGAATACTTGCAATCCTGGCAATATTCAAAATCGTAGATTTGGATGCACGAAAACAGTTCTTTTCACTGCATAATTCCTCTAGCTCATACAGCTTTTGTTTGACTTCATACACCTTGTTCTTGCTGTACACAAACACCTTTCCGTCAACAGCCTCGAAATAATAGATATCACTGAGATTAATACGGCTCACACTGTCATCCTGATATCCCAGTATAACGAGAGCTTCTGTTGTCAGCTTATTTACAATCTCGTTTATTTCGTCATCCACTTCATGACACCTGATGCGGATCTCCTCTTCTTGATCTCTGCTGATTTCTTCGATGGAAATTTTAATAGGATCACCCTCGGGATTTCAAATTATTATCTCGAACATAGCGATGAAGATTTAGCCGAATTTTTATATGCCGCCATTATACATCATATCGATTAATGGAAGGAGTAATTATGAAACCACTCCCGATCGGGCAAAGGAACAGGGCTCGGATTAGCAATTGCCAAAAGCCAAATGGTCAAAATGAACGGAGAGCTGACCGCAGAATTACTCGAGAATCAAAATTGTCATGAAATGCGTATGGAAGTTGGATCACTAACCGGTAACTTGCCGGTACAGAATTTCACATCATTCCTTACTCCCTTCTTTGTGTTCTTCCAGATAAAGCATCATACCTATGTTATCAATCAGGCCAAGGAGCAGAACCGAATTGCGATAGAAAGCTTCTCCGCTTATTGCTCAACCCTCTGTCACATCCGAAGCGTCATTCATTTGAATAATTGATGGTCACTCCATAGGGCGGAGCTTTCGTCTGAAGTTCAATTCCTGTTGTTCGGTGAAAATAAAGTATTAGACTGCCGCTGATATTATTAAACTAATGTTTTGAGGGAGCGTAATGGACTGCCGTTCATTCTGCGGCAGCCTCGTGGTGTAGTTTATTGTGCTATCGTCTCCGTTATCGTAGTATGAACAAATTATTCCGATTCCATCACTCTCTCAGCGCCATAATAGTTTCGAATGAGAGTATCTTGATTCACTCTACCGTTTTGGATGATGAATTCCTTGATTCCCTTTCCCGTCATCTTATAGGTCTCCTGCTGTTCAAAACCATTTGCAAAATGCTTCTCCTGTAGGCTCTAGCATACGATGAAGCGCGGTAGACAGCCACGGCGGTGGCTGGAGAAATGGCGCGGAGCTCTACTTCTGGTTCTCCTCGATTCGTCTGCGCTTAAGCGGCATTACGTTCCGAAAATCGCGAAAATAATTATTCTTTTGACCCGAAAATTGTCGGCAAAACCTTTGGAAAATATAGTATAATATTACCATAAAAAGAACATGTGATCTCTTCGAAATTTGCGAAGGATCATTTTTTACGGCTAGTAACAGAACATTTGTTCTCATATAGGTTGTTTTATTGTATATATTTAACACTTTAACAGTGAGGGATTATTTAATCTAAGGAGTGATATGAATGAGTCTTTCTGACATCCAAAAAAAGAAATTCTGTCATTACAAAGCCATTAATAAATCACTATTCTCTGATCAAGTTATTACTGGATTTTTCCAAATCGAGGACAATATTCTCCTATTACTTGAATCAATTGAAGGGGATCATGATGCTCGAAAGTTGCTAGATGATAATTTCCGAAGACATTTTTTTAGAATCCGGCTTGTTAAATATCTTTCCAACACCATTAAGTATTGTTCAATTGATCATATGAGAATTAACCGGAAATACGAGCAGCGCAATCAAGTCATCTTCGATCAACCACTTTCAGAAGAAGCCGAAGGATCAAATTTGGGTGAATTAATCCAATATAAATTCGCAGAAATGCCTAAAGAAGAATCCTTTACCAACCCATCACATTTTCAAGAAACTATCTCGAATGAGAACCTCGCTAAAGCCTTCTCGTCGTTAACAGATAAACAAAAATATGTGACTACATTGGTTTACGCAATGAATTACCAAGACAACGAGGTATCTAAAATTTGCGGGGTTTCACCACAAGCGATCCGTAAAATTCGAGTCTCTGCACTAGATAAACTTCGTAAAGCAATGCAAAGAAGGGGGTGATTATATGGGGGAGGGGCAGCAACCATTAACATACTTACTTACGGCAATTAGTCAGGTTGGTTTTCCAATTGTAATTACTGGGTATCTTCTTACGCGATTTGAAAAGAAACTCGATAAACTAACCGAAAGCATTTCTCAATTAATCGATGCTATTATCCACAAACAAAAATAACAAAGTGAGGGAAATTATGAGGGATGACCTTTTTGATTTAGTTCAACTCGCACAAAAGGGAGACCATAAAGCATTAGAAGCAATTATTCAATCCTTTTTTCCTGCTATTCGGAGCCAACGCATGAATGTTGCCGCCGATCGTCAAGATGACCTAGAGCAAGTTATCGTTGAAACCATGATTAAAAAAATTCTTTCGTACGATCTGACAAATAGTCCGGATTTTACATCTTTTTTGTCGAGATACTGCTGCAAACAAGGGTTAGCATGATTAATCTAAATCGTATGAAGTGAACACGTCCTAACAATGGGATGTGTTTTTTTGTTAAATAACTTTCCGGCTAGACTCTGAAACTTCATATTAAAAAACAAATAAATAGGTTGTTTTTCCGCTCTTAGATCACACTTTACTATATATAACCCAGTAAAATAGAAATCGAGTGGCATTGGGGAACCACTCGAAGCCCCAACTGAGTTATAAAAAATATCAATAAAAAACAAAATGAGAGGAAGTAGTTAACTATGTCAGCTTATAATGAATATTCAAAGCTTGTAAGAATCAAAAACGGTCATCTTAATGACAAAGGGTTCAAAGCAACATTAACATTACCGGCCAATAAAACTTTACCAAGACAATGGGATTATATTAATTTCTATGTTGGCATTAATGGTTATGAATGCGGCATATCATGTAGAAACCAAACTGCTTGGAAAGAGAATGGTGTTTTAAAGTGGCGTGTTTTTATGAATGGGGATGGCGCCACAACCTATGGCAACTTATACGCTGACGGTGCTACTGTCACAATCTCAATTGAAAAAAACGCAGATGGCTTGGCCGAATTCAAGGTAAATGGTTCTACTTTAAAAGTTTTCAGTAAAAAGCTCGATCCTATTACGAACGCTGCACGGCTAGTCTTTGCTTCTAGTCAAGATACAGGGTATACTCCACCACTAGATCCATGGAGTGTTCTACATGATCAAGTGAGAGCTTATGAAATGAAATATAAAGATAGTAATGGTAATTGGGTTGCCTTTACAACAGGTAGTAATGTATCGACAGAAGAATGGCCATTAGGGGTAGCAACCCCTGACGGAAAAAAGTACATTGTGGATAAGACATGGATTGGTAATGCTGACGTATATGCATCTGTAAAAAATCTATAAATAAAAAATCTATATTGGTTCCCCAAAGTTCTTTTGGGGGACCAACTTCTTTTGCAGTGGGGTAGCAACCCCTGACGGAAAAGTGTACAATATGGATATAACATATATTTGTAAATTTTACATATATGTATCTTTAAAAATTCATTATTGAGAGGTGTAGTAATGAAATTGAAAATTATCATCACATTATTTACTTTTACATTATTCCTGGCTTTTGGTTCTGCGGCACACGCGGAAAATCTTCATGACTATTATGAAGATGTAACAGAATCCGACTTGAAAAATAGTATGATTCTTTCTCCTGAAAGCTCCATGGCATTTATTAATGGGCAGAAAGTATCAGCCGTTAAGCCGATTGTGAAAGATGGACGTACACTAGTACCCCTTCGTTTTATTTCTGAAGGATTTGGTGCCAAGGTAGATTTTAATACAAAAGAACAGTCCATTACCATGAAGTACGCTACGAATACCGTTTTCTTGAAAATAGGAAATAAAAATATTACTATAAACGGTAAATCAAGCGTAATGGACGTGGCTGCAAGCATTTATAACAATACAACGTATATTCCTTTAAGATATATGGGTGAGGCATTTAATAAAAGAGTCTTGTATTTAAAAAATGCACAGATTCAACCCTATGGCTTGATTATAATTAGGGATGTTAACGCCACAGCAATCGAAAACCTTAATCTTATCCCTGTTTTAAAATTACTGTACCAAGGAAAGTCCATTGTCTATAGTGATCGTTTTATGGCAGTCATTAAAGAAAACGGTCAATTATTATTTAGCAATACTTTTAATCAATTCGAGCCTTTTGTTTATCAAGATTTGATCGAGGATAAAAACTTAGTTCGACTGGGGAATATATGGTTTAATACAGATATGGGCAATTTTTATTTGAATTATGCCTGGGACACAACGCAGGAGTTTATTTTATACCGTGTGGAAGGAGAAGAGATTACAAGGGTAGCGATTGAAAAAGCACCGATAGAGGCGGTAAAAACATATTTAAACGATGTCTATTATTTGATTAGATATGGGCGTGGTATTCCCAATCCTCAAGAAACAAGCAATTTAAAATCTGCAACATTTAACAATGGACAATGGTCTACTGATTATTTAGGTATGCCTGGATTTTATTATGGTTTTGACACATTAGCTAAGGTCTATAATTGGCCAATTACTGATAATGGCATTACTACATTTGGCTATCAACGCTTTGGCGGTCTAAGCTCTGATGAAAGAAAAAAAACGATTGGAATTTATAGAATCGAGCTGAATGGGCATCACCATGAGCTTGTAACGCCATAAAGTAATTGGCTAGTTGAAGTTCTTATTGTTTAGAACTTTAACTAGCCATTGTTTTTAAAAAGACGGTTTGTCAAGCTAAGTGCGACACCTCATCCATGAAAGTTTCGTGAGCCGACTTCCAGCCGAGACATTTGCGGGGACGATTATTAATCAGCCCGATGTTCTTCCGTAACATCTGCAAAGTCTGACCCTTGGGGAAGAATTCTCGTAGGAGGCCATTCCCGTTTTCGTTGAGCCCCGTTGCCATCTACGCAGCCTTCACCATTCCATTTGACCCGTTTCCATGCTTCCCAAAGTATACGCCCGCGGTGCACTTTGTCGTACAGCGCGTGAAACCGCCGCCTTGGATTCCCGTTGGACGCGAGGTATAGTGCGTTTTGGAGTTGTCGAGCTTTTACTTTGGCGTAGTTAGCAGATTTAACTGCATTCACTGACTTTCACCTCCTCTGGCACATGGACAAAGTAGGGTATTGGCTTTCGCCGCCCTTCCCTCCATGGGGTTTTGTTGTCCTCACTTCTCGGTAATATGTCCCCCCTCCGACTCCCTTCCTGCAGCTCACCACTTCACTTTTCGGGCTTATGGGTTTGCTCTTTACGACGTTCGTCGTGCAGGGGCTCCCTAGTTCCAGACACAACTTTCTCAACATGTCGTTCCCCTTACATCGGAGAGTTCTTCCGCGCTGTCTTCCAAGGGCTTCACGCGTTCCGTGGTCTTCACCCATAACTCCGGGGCTCGACTCTCTCTTGTCCCTGTTCGGGTTCTTTTTGACGTGCGGCAGGATTCACTTGATGTTACGGCCTGCTGATTTGTTCGCGCTCCATAGGTGCTACTTTGTCACGGGGCTTCAACCTTAGGATCTCTCCACCAGTTGCCCGCCAGCTATGAGGCGACTTGACTCCCCGACCGGACTTTCACCGGCTAGTTGTGCCTAGTTTGGCTAGGCGCGCGAGTAAGAAAAAACGCTAAGCCGGTCACATCCGAAGGCTTAGCGTATATTTTTTAACGTTATCTAAACGAGCGTGTTAAAGAACCTTGAAGTATAAGACTCTGCACATTGTTTACATGTATTCAATGTAATCTTTTGAGGGAGCATCACAAAAAAGCAGGCCAATACTGAAACAATACAGTTCTTGGTCTGCTTTTTTCTGTCATTCAACTATCGGTACCCGTTAGAATTCCGAAATCCCTCTGGCAGACCGAGGGACGATAACCCCAATGCTTGAATATGGTGTTATCTGATGGATACGCCATCTAGGAAACACTAACATTTCTTTTGATCATTCTTTTTCAACAATTTAAATATAGGTTCAGCAATGATATTGACCATTTCGCTATCCATACCCGGCCGCACGTCTGGCCGCTTTGCATCGTGCAACCAATCAATATTTTTTATGAAATTAATGGGTCTTCCTACATCAAACACCACTTTCCATTGAATACCGATTTCTTGGTAATACCGTCTTTCAATTTCAAATAATTCAAGCGTCCTTTTAGTCAAATTATTTGTTGGTTTAAAAGTTCTGGCTTCTTCCATTGTTCCATTCTCACCCTTTGGAACGGTTAACATAAAATCAGAAGTCTGAACTACATCTTGTCCCTTTAAATTCGCATGAATTATATTTAATTTTTTCGCTATTCTTTGTGTTTCTTCAATTGGAAGGGGATATTGTTCTCGGATATCTATAACTTTGTCTGCCCAATCTTGTACAAGCAAATATTGATACTCATATTTGGACAATGTATGATGTATTCGATTGGAATGCCACCCTGGAGTACGGGTTAACCATCCCTCTGACGCCACTTTATTATCATTTGCCTGAATAAAAGGAATATAGTCGGCTCCTCTTCCTTGCCCTCTTCCATCCTTAATCCGATTTGCATGAGTCTTATAAACAGGATTTGACACTATCTCATCCTCCTCTTAAAACATAGAAGACGCATAACTAATTAGTTATGCGTCTCTGGCTGCAGTATATGTACCCCATTAACCTCAGCTGACTCTTCTCAAACAAAACTGTCTCCACTTTTTATTATTGAGCTTTTTCACTCTATATACTGGAATCAGCATTAACATCCTTTGAAAAATAATGGTTTGCGCAACGATTGACGAGATCTTCACGAGTCTTTTCATGAATTTTTAGCAGTTGATTTAAAACAAAAATACGTTGAACATTATCTTCAGTAAACATGATCAACTGCCTTTTATAGTAATCTATCTGTATTTGGTGATTCCGTGAATATCGCTCATTTTTTTCGTATATGCTCAGTAATTGTAGATGCAGCTTATAAACGTCATCATAATTCATTACTAAATACCTCACTAGGTTTCTTATCTCTATTATCTCCACCTCTCCTTAATTCATACGTTTCAAGAAAAACTACCAACTTAAACATTATAATGAACCTAAATAAAGGGCTCCCAATCGGGCCCTTTATTTAGGTTCGCTTTTCAAAACTTATTTTAAACATCTATTTCTAGATTATTTCAAGTAAATACTCACTAAGCTCTATCGGCTTCTTGTTTTTCATGAAAATGCTGATTGAAACAGAATAGTTTTTCCGAGGGTTCCCTCCAATGATAAACAATATAGGTTCTGGACAGTTCATTGACTTATTTTTAGATATTGAGTTCATTTGTTTAGAATCAATCATACTCATTCTACTTGATGCAAACGGATGAAAATGCCACTCCCCCACATAATAGGCCTTGTCTATCTTCCACAAAGTATTAAGCCAATCTTTGAGTCCCTGCACTCCTCTATAAAATCTAGTTCTTGTTTGTTTCGAATCAGCAGGAGCAGCACTACTCTTTATTATAACAGCCCTATTCCTCTCATCATCATAGTAGCCGGCTAGAATACCACCTGTCTCTAATTCTCCACTTAAGGTACATTGCGCTAACATAAATGTTAATACATCATCACTAAATTCAACTTCAAGCTTGCTTTCAATATCTCTATATCTATGAACAAGCATTAAAACACCTCTCGCCGCTTTAGTAAAACGCCAGCTGGCAATCCATTTATATGTTGTTGTTCATACACAGCAAATATGTTGGAGCCAAATGGTTGGATCCACCATGCTTCAATTTCTTTTATCGCTAGTCCAGCCATCATCCAAATGTCATCTGAGCGAGCAGGAAATAAAGGATGGTAACATCCTATACCTTCTCTAGGTAAGATAATGTCTTTATTCTCTTCGCGCTCCAATTCAATCCACGGTCTGAGAAAGTTATAGAAGGACTGGCGTGGAAATGGGTGTTTGTTAGACAAAAAAACAAACATCCGTTTTGCGCCGAATCCAAGTGACACTGAAACAAACCTTTTCGGAAGTGTCCAGTCAAAAGAATATAAAAAGTCAATAACTGCGTCGCTTCCTGTTGTATCAATAATGACATCTTGACTCTCCAATACCTCTACTTCATCTTCACTCAAATTAGGAAAAGCACTGGTGATGGCTACAGACCAAGTGTGTACATTATTGTAATTAATTCTATACGATAATGCTTCAGCTTTATTCATGGATAAGTGATTAATACCGAGCGTATGCCGAGATAAGTTACCAACTTTTAAAATATCATTATCACAAACAATTATTTTAGAAATACCTGTACGAGAAAGTAGTTCCCCTATGGCTGAACCAAGAGCTCCCGCACCGATTAAAAACACACTATCATGATGCACTTTTTCATTTAACCTTCCGCGGCTAAGCACTGATTCTTTACTCCAGTTTTCTGTACGAACATACTTTAAGCTTTTTTCCGGATGTAGATGGTTTATGCGATCTCGTTGAAAATAAAAGTCATTTGCTCTTCTGAATCCTGTAATCTTATTTACTTTTTTAGTTAATTTCGCAATTTCAATACTTATCCAATGCACAATTACATTTTCTTCTCCAACTGATTGGGGAATTTGAAATCCAATCAATAGGTAATTGTGTCGTTCCTGTTCTCTGAAAACATGCATGTGCCCATATATTTCTCGCCAGATATCAAAATGATGTTTCTTACAAATAGCTTCTAATTCCTTTATTGTTTTGGGATAAGTCCAGGGATGGGAAATGGGCAAGAACGGGAGCAAAACCCATACCCCGTAGTAAAGAATGGGTTCAAAGCTAGTTCCGATTAGTTTCCCCCAGCTATATGTTTGTATCATATTCGATTTCCTATCAAAAAAGTCAGAAACAAATAAAGCGTTCTTATATTCTGGTATCTCTTTAAGAGATACCAAACCGGATCTACTTTTCATTCCATTCCACTGTATAAGATGCTTTTGTTCTTCTGCGAAAGCAATGAACAGTTCTCCATCATAATATGAATGTGGCAATTCGAAATAATCCCCGGAGTTCACCAGAGAATTGTTTGAAGCAGCAAGCAACCATTTTTTTAATCGCTCAACATGCCATGAAATACGTTGATCTGAATCCATCTGTTCCTCAGTATCCGATAATAACTCAAGCTGACCATTATCCCAATCAGTACATATTTTTCCTAGCCGCCAAGGAAAATGCTCTACCAGTTTGTTTTCATTCATGTGCTGATAGGTTTGAGTAATACTATTTACTTTGTCGGGGTATATACCAATAGACCCTCTTGGATAAAGAGGATCTATTAACATATACCAATTCGTAGTATGGGGGATAGAACGTTCATCTATCCCTGATACATTTATACTAAACCGAAGAATCCAATTTTTAAAACTTTCAGACCAATAAAGGTCTTGAAGTTGCTGATGTCCTGCAACAATTTCTAATTGGGTGCACCCAATTATTATGCTTTCAGGTATTAAAGGATTATCCAAACCGTCCACCTACAATATCTGAGCCAGTTGGGTTTTCTCTTTTTGAAAAGACTCCAGAACTACTCTGATTAGTAGTTGTAGCCTCAGATGTCCGAAATTTCGAACCGAAGAGTTTGTTCCATTCTTCTGCACTTTCTTTAACAGTGGTGGCATCTGAAGCTTTTCTAGCAATTTCTGCTGCTTTTTTAACCAACTCATAAAACTCATCGTATTCTTCATCAGTAACTCTGCCCATTACATCATGTTCCGGTACACCGTGGTCTGCCATAAACGGCTTTGTTGAATAGTTATTCACTATGGCCTCCAGAACCTCAGTTACACCTTGGCCAACGCTTTGTATTCCATCTGGACAACATAAACCAATGAGATGCTCTAATGGATATCCCTTTGGATGTTTTGGCACGTTGTTTATTCTTCTCCACCACTTTAGTGCCTTCACTACGTTGACGTAATGCCGGTTACATGATTTATTTTTTTCTTGTGTCCATTTAATTTGTGCCAGAGGATCTGTTTGTTTCCATTCCTCGGCTTCCCTATCCGGAATCCAAAGAGGAACTGTTTTCCACTCTGGCTCATTAGCATTGGAATACGTCTTAAAAATAGAGCTTGCTTCAAATGTTTCATTCAGAACTTTCCATGATCCCTTTAATGACCATGTTTCAATATCTTCCAGTGGGCGCATGTCGGTAACACTTGTTGATTCCAGAATACCTTCCTCACTCTCTGAGGGAGCAGCTGTTATGACTACATCTAAGTCAACATAACTCAGAGAAATTCCTATGGAACGACCCTGGATCTGATACTTTCCTGCATAATGTTTCTCCATAAATGGTTCGAAAACCTTGATAGCATCTTCTGGATTGCTGTATTCCTCCATACTTAACTTTGTCACCACAATGACATCCACATCCGAACGACTATCCCCTTTTGGGCAAACAGCTGTAGATCTTCGGTAACTTCCTTGCAGGAACGTACTTACAATAATCTTAGACATATCTTCGTCTTCATTTAATCTTTTTCTTAACGTAGTATGTCCTTTGATTAGATCATCGACTTGATTATCCGTTAAACGAATTTCTTTAAGGAATCTGGCAAAGTAAGTAGGAATATTCACAATAATACCTCCGAATTTTTAGAGTGGTAGTATGAGCGAAGGTGAATATGATCCATCGCCAGAGAAATCATGTTCGTATAAAATGATCTCTGGGATATTGGCTGCTTGTTGAGCAAGAAAAAAAACAAAACCACCAGGAGCAGCAAAGAAGAAATGAACCTTGCCTTTTCTCTGTCTCGGATTGCGCCTATCTAAAATCCGGATGACCTGTTCTGCTAATAACCAGGCATGTGTACCATCCTGTATTGCCTTAGTGCCCTCTAAAGGCAAACAAAAATGATAAAACGATTTTATTGATAATCCGCTATCCTCAATGTACCACTCAACGTGAGATTTAACATTCCGAGTTATACTGATAGCAACAACTGTATCCCCTTCAGCTACAGGGTTATCTATGCTTTCTTCATTGAACATTGGATAATCTGGAGTTGTTTCATAATGTACACCCGGAATCCATGCAATTAATCCATCTCCACGCTGAACAGGAAAGGCTTTAACGCCTGATTTTGGATTAAGGATTAAACCTACAGCAAATGTTATAGAAAGATGAGTATTGAACTGAATGAGATATGCATTACCTGGAGAAAAGATTTTCTGGGTAAACTCTACTAATCTAGCGTAAATATCTCCATTCCAACTTTTTTCTGATTTAAGTAATCGTCCGTCAAAGTGGTCACTAAGACACAACAGATGATTTGTTTCTTCCTCTAAATTTTCCGTATATGGAAGAAAACTTCGAATTCCTACAGGAATATCATCTTTGTACAACAATGGTTGGCCTGTATACAACCGTTCTGCGCGACAGAGCTTTATAAGGGAATCTTTATTAAAGCGCTTACTCCCTTTACTTGCACAGTTTACTATCAAATCATTATAAGGATTTACAAGGACTCTGAAATCAAGGGGTTTAAGTCCTGCAAGCATTAATTTAGAATTGAGTTGTTCCTTGATTAACAAGGAAATCCCCGGTTTACTATGTTGAATGCGAATGCTGCTTAAAACGGCATATAGTTCCGCCTCATTATCTAACTTTAGATGTTGCATCATTGATTTTCGAGCTAAGGCCATTTTAGTCCTTTGCCTTCCATCAAATAAGGCATTCAATTGTAATTTGTTATGATGATTGTCCAATAAAACTTCTAATGGATCGCCTTTTTTAATGTTCCATGGTGTAATTAAATGAAAGCGGGCTTTAGTATATCCTTGTTTCAGAGCATCGTGTACGCGATTTAAGAAGGAGTGTGTAGAGGCATTAATAAATGAAGGATCAATGAGGTCTAATAATTCTATCTGTTGCGAATTCTTTACATGAAATTTCACCTGATAAAAGTCCATAGTAACTTCATCGTCGACGCTGTAATCCCCCCTTATAGGTTCAATATATTCAACTACAACATCATCAAGAGATTTAATTCGATCATCTTCGTATGATACTTCCTTAATATTGGTATCATTATGGAGCAACTCAGAAGCAAATAACCAAAAATACAGATTCTGATACGTCAAACCAGCATTAATTGCATCAATTGCTTTCCCCATACATCACAGTCCTATAAGCAAATTAAAGAACTTATGTTCCCTTAATTATTATCTCACAATAACATTTCATATTCAACTACCCAATTACTTTTCCTAGTTGCGCAGCAAAGGAAAAAGTGTATGTACATAGTCAAAGGAGTGCTGTAAAAAGGTCTGCTGCGACTTCCTTGCTGATTTTTAATACCCTGTCCGCTAAGTTTAAGTATTCCAGTAAAGATTTGACCGTAGCTTCTTAAATACGAATTTAGATCCTGGATGTGGTATTCTCCAAGTTATTGCCGGGTACAGGATACTGAACATGTTCTGGATCTCGAGTACCGGAACTGATTCAACAGCTTCTTCGCCTCCCGACAGGTAGGAGCAAGGCTAGACTATGTTAGCGTACAAGGGGTATCACTACAAAAAAACAAGCATTCATATTGATGTAAATAATTGTTTTCTTTGCATCGAATTACCCTCAAAGGATTGACTCTCACTCAGTGAGCTTTTCCCGTAATCGGGATCTGTAACGGGCGACCAATGGTAATAATATCAGCCAAGCGATCTCAAGAATACGGTCCGCTAAACTACGAGTGAATGTTTCCTACAAGTATAACAGGTACTTGTACATGCTGATAAATGACTGCTATGTGTGAGGTACTTGATAAGTGCCATATATATCTTTTAGTCTCAAAGGGGTTATCCCATCAATAATGCATGGATAGCATTTTAATCGGTTCCCCCCCATAAGAATGTGCGCTAACTCTTCCGGATATAACCCTTTCTCCGTATAATCTGTTGTAGATACACCTACCTTACCGGATATTTATTTCCTACCTCTTCACGAATGGCAAAAAGGATCTTCTGGAGACTCTCGAAAGCTTGATCGTGATGGCGACGGTACTGGGAATTTCCATCTTCAGAAAGAACAAGTTGTGTGGCTGATATTGCATATAAAACATGTAAATATCGCTCTTCTATTTTCTCAGGAGTCGGAGATAATACGTAACTCCAGCGTCTTCTCTTAAAGCCTTGTAAGTAAAGTTGTGCTTTCATTAAAAGATACGTAATCATAAAAAACACACTAATACATGAAATAAGATCCCAGTAATACGCTCCATTTTTCACCGGTTTTAAGTAGGACTCGTTTAAAAAGTATGCATAAATAATAAGATTTAAAAAAATCATACCTATGGTTAAATATTCAACTTTTTTCTCAGAGTAATTGATTTCCCTACCTGTCTTTTTTTCTTTTTGTTTTTTTGATATACAGATACAACCAATGATTATTAACGCAATAATATATACAAGTAATAGGATACCTATCACAAAATCTGTATATCTATTTTCTTTGACTTGATTCATAAGGAACGCGAATAACACTCCATACCCAATGAAAAGAGCAATTAGAAGTATAAATGCACAAACCACCTGCAGCATTTTTTGGTATTTGGGAATTAGCAATTTATCAAAGTCATTAGAAGTTATAGTCTTAAATAAAATTTAATGCAATCACGCTACTACTAGCTAGAAGTATCTTTAGAATATTATCCATATGCAGACATCCTCATTCTAGAATACGATCAAAGTGAATCTATAATAGTTGTAGAAAGGTAAAGCTAAATTAAGAATTAATACAAATCATTTCATCTTATAACGATTGTTAGTTGGTTTATAAAATGTTTTATAGTAGATGAATGTCATAGCATAAAACAAAGCCACCATAACGGTTAATACTAATATAACAGCTACTGATTTTTCATTAAAAATATGTAACTTTAATACAATGTCTGTTAGTATTGCTACCCATGCAATAAATACAATACTTGTCGCTAGTTCTGTCATAAACTTGATCGTTGCTAGAAGATCTAAGAATAGAGATCTTACCGGATTAAAATGATGTTTTTTGTATCTAATATGTTCTTTATAGATAATGTCATGAGCATCCCAAAATTCATTTGTTATTTGCACTTCGAAACTTTTCAGGCTCTGGATGAATTTATCTTCGTAAGCACTTTGATCATGCTTGAATGCTTTATACAAAGCATTCAATTCAAAGTATTTATTTAATATTTCAGAAGCTCCAATTAATTGCCCCTTTGAACCACTCAAACCATGTTTATTAAAAAAATTATCAATGAGTACTAATTTTTCTTCTTTGCTAGGCTCCTCGTTGATCTCTTTAAGTAGAAACTTAACTGGAGAATAAACCTCATTATAGCTTTTTGTTATTTCTGAATGAGCTAAATCTCTTTTCTTTTCTCTAATTCTGAATTGATAGCCTATAAATGCTGTGAAAACCGCTACAATAAGGACGGATACCTGAATTCCAAACAATAAAACCACTCCATATCTAATGTTTATTCATTTATTTTAAATTATTGTCTATATTTTGTATGTGATAATAAGGATTGTCTTCTTCATTGAGAGATAGCTACTAACTATCGTTCCTACAAAAAACTTACGAGGAATTGCGGATTTCATGGCTATTTGGGCTACGATGGCTTCGTCAAATGTGCCACTTAGCCCTAGAATAAGTAAGTTACCTGCGGCTACTGTACCTATTCTTCCTTTTCGTCCAGCATAATGAAAAGTAACTTTTTTGCTTTGATGGTAAGCTCACAGTGACAGCTCTAATTGCTCAAACGTTTATTCTTGCGGTGGTCTTATTCTTTTTTTCGCTTCCTTCATTCTATAATTCTGTAAATTTTGCTGTAAATTCACCACTTACAGGAGGGGAATTAAGGATAGGGATAGAACTACAATGATGGGTAACAGAACCATAAGAGCTGCAATATGGCTTTTGGTCTATTCAGGCTGACTAGATGAGGGGTGACAGGATGACCGTTGAAATCGCAGGAGTTCGAGGCTATGAGTACCAGTATCTCGTTTCTGCTTATGTGGCGCTGAAGCTGCTGGATCAAGAAAATGTTGGCATCTATATCGAATGTGCGGATGGTGAAGATTCGCGTATTACCTTTCAGGCCGCGGGCAATCCTTATATTTTGGACGTGCAAGTGAAGGATCGCTCTGATCAAATTGATTTGGCGGAGTTTTCGAGTTGGATTAGCCATTTTGACAAGCATAGCCGAGATATGAACTTACTGGAGAAATTAAAGCAGGACGCCAATCGCTTTGTATTATTTGTAACTAATGCCCGCTGCCAGGACGACGTGAGCCTCTTTGTAGATTCCAATGAGGTTTATCTGCCGTTAACGGCAGGGATGGGCAACGACTTATTGGATCGGGTCAAAACAAATGTGTTGGCTCACTACACAGATGCAACTCCTACTGGGCAGGGACGTCGGCGTTTTTTGCAGCAGTTTTTTAGAAATAACTCAAAAATTCAGCTTAGGAAGATTTTAAAAAAGAACCGCGTCTGGGAGTCTATGGACTGGGATACTGTTTATGAACGGCTAGCACGGTTGCTTAATAGAAAATACGCCGTTCCGCAAAGCCAAACAAATGACGTCATTAGTAAGCTGGATGAGCTAGTTCGGCAAGGACGCGATTCCGGGCAATCCATCACGGAGGATGTTGTTAGACTGCTTGCTGCTTACAACGGCGATCGAGTATTCCCCTATGATGAGAAGCTCGTACCGCGCGCCGAAATGTCCGTCTGCAGTGAAGTTTTAGAAGCATCCCATGTGCTGTTGTTGACTGGGGTATCCTTCTGTGGCAAAACGTATTTGGCGAAGGAGATTGCCCAACGTTATCAGGAGTCTGGCTTTAGAGTGAAAATAACAAGTGAGCTAGATGGGGATAGCGGTGCGCTCGCTTTTTTGCGGCATGTGAGCCATGAGGAACGATTGCTCGTATTGGAGGACCCGTTTGGCTCCATGACCACTTATCCACAAAAGGCAGAGCTTGTCTCTAAAGTCGAACGGCTGCTGGAAGCCTGCGGTCCACATCGCAAACTAATCGTGACAACACGCAGCGATATTTTGCTTCATACTTTACGTCGGGACTCAATTGCGGAATGCCGAATTAAGGCACATTTATGGCATGATTTGACGGCTAATGAGGCTGCGCTCGGAGAGCAGATCTGGATGCGCTATTATGGTGTGTCGACTTCTTCTGCGGCATTGTTTCTACGCCTGCGGGACTGGCTGGAGCGTAATGAACATACAAGCGTCTTGCAACCAGGACAAATTGTGCATCTTTATTATGCGCAGCCTGATCTGGGTGTGCTTGAGCAATGGGCGGAGTCAGTAATCGTTAATGAAGCACGGATCGACTCTAATCGATTAGCACGGCAAATTGACGAGCAGGGGCAGTACAGCAAACGTGTGTTTATAGCGCTTGGTTTAAGCTGCAACACCTATCGAGCGGCCAAACTTTACGATTTAGCGTTTCTCTTAAGTGAATCTACGGAGGAGCCCGCACTTAGTTCCCAGTCTGAAGAGTCGGTTGCCTATCATATGGGGGGTAAAGTTGCGGAGACACCGCCATATCCAGCCTACCAGTCAACGTATGAGATTACGGTCAACGATAGAGAAGCGCTTCGAGATTTACGCGACCGTGGTTATATCAAAGTTGATTCGTTTTATAAAACGATTGTGTTTACCCATCCGATTTACTACCACGCGAGCAAAATATTACTCCAAACGAATCTGGAGGACGTTTTTGCCGACAAGGATAGCAACTTCCGCATGTTAGGTCGAAGTCTGGCTTCACCATCTAAAGACGGAAACCTATGTGCGCTTATGATGGCAGAGTGGCAGTATGCCGAGACACAAGATGCTATGCTTAAACAGCGAGTCAAGGTATTACTGTTAAGAAGTCTACATTCGTTGTTTCCGTCTGTGAAGGATCGGGTCATTATGTATTTCAATAGTCGGCTGAATGAGTTGGACGATCAGGAGCAGAAGGCGTTTGTGCGTGCTGCAAAAGTTCAAAACACGATGAACGACAATGACATTTTGTGGCATAAGGGCGAACCGTATTTTAATACAGCAACGGAGCGTCGGTTCAGTTTCTACTGGCTGGAATGGGATGAGGACAGATATGCAGCAAGTCTGCAAAAATTGGCGGCAAGCGAGCCGCTTAGTGCTGAAGAAATACAGTATATGCTAGCAGTTCGCGTTGTTGACAAAATGGAACCCGCGGATCTGCTACACATTATTCGGCTAGCGCTAGCTTGTGATGAAAGCTTTATTCGAGCGAAAGCGGTAGAACGCCTGTTTCAACAGTTCGCTTATACGTTCGAGAATATTACAAGCTACTTGGAGCCACAAGAACATCCGGAGTATATTTATAAGCTGTTTCGCGGTGCTTTGTCCAGTTGGAGCTGCTATTCTCAGCAAGCCAAATCGGACATTTTAAACTATTTTAGGAACTCACTTACAATCATGTCTGTTGCGCTGCGCTCCAAACGTTTTTTAGAATATTTCGAGGATCAGTATTCGAGGGATGGACTAGCCTGGGATAAGCTCTCAGTCGAGGAGACCTGCGAACTATGGCTTGTTTGGTACGATGTGTTTATTGCGTTGCTGAACCATTTTCCATCTAAATTTATGAAGATGAATGAAGCGCATATGGTGAACGCAGCCAGAAAGTCTCTGGCCTATGTTGATGATTTGGCGCGGATTGTCCAATTGGCAAGCTCTTGGCATCGTTGGCTGCATCATTATAGCGAGCATCATCTACCGGAGGATTATGGCATGAGTGTTGCGGATTACTTGCTGAAAGGAACAGGACAAGCTGCTGAAGTTAGAGTGGAGCTGCTCCGAGAACTGCTGGAGGTTCGGCAAACTAGTTTGCTCACGGTTACGATTGGTAAATTGATAGACCACTGGCCCTTGTTGTCAAGTATCGAACGAGCAAGGCTAATAGAAGTTTTGCAATCGGAACGAGAAGATGCTCGCTGGTTGCGTGGAGTTGCACTGAATCGCCGCGCTGTTCCTGATGAAGTGCAAATTGCGATTTTGAGCGAGGTCTTATTTGAACAAGAGATTGGCGTTATAGTGGATCGGTTGTTGGCAAAGGGACTGCTGGAATGCTGCCTCAACGTCCAATGCGGTTACCCGCAGCCGTTATGGTGGAATGGCTATCATGGTCATAACGAAAAGTTATGGAATCGTGTTATCGTGGAGGTATTGGGGCGACCACAAGAGGGACGCTGCTTCGATATCGCATTGCGGGAATTTATAGATGCCCTTTACAATCATGATATTCCCCGATTTGAAGACAGTATGGCAGTGTATACGAGGATGGTCGCTAATCCCGCTCAACGACAGGCGTTGTTTAGTCAGTTGCTGACGGTTACAGCAACAAACAACCAAAGTAATAAACAAATGTGGGATTTGCTGCTTGCCCATAGCTCAGAGGAGGAGCGACAGCAATTTTTCACATTTATCGCAGAGAATATTGAAGCTGTGCAATACCAGTGTGATGATAGAGAGGATTTGTTAGAGCTATTTGAAAGTGATGTTGTATTGGGCCAGTTGTGCTCTAGAATGAGCATCGACCATGAAGTCGTAGAGACTTGCTTGAAGTATATGAATTATGCTGAGCAGCAAGCAAAAGCCTCTCTTGCCGACGCTGAGAAGCATGGACAACGGCTCGACAATTTTAAAACACTTATTACCTTGGTATATGAGCATAATCCGCCGAGAATGACGTTAACAAACAAGATAGTTGGCAACACGCTGCGCAAATTGCGTATTACCGATGACGAAATTGGTCGGTTGCTTGAAGCTAATCGACATCAGCTTATCGAGTCGGGCTCCGAGCAAGCGCGATCGTTTGAAGATCATTACGAGTTGGAGCATTGGGTGCTGTGAAGGCGCAACGGCTGTTGTAGGAAGCGATAAGCTTACATTATACGAATAGCATAATATTGCAGATTAGCGGCGGACAACGCAAATTAAGCAGATAACACAGCACAAGAACAATGGTAGCTTATCGCTAGTGCCCCATCTTAAAAGTAGTTGGTAAAACGTAATAAAACCTCCCTTTAGAAGCTATTAAATTTAGTTTGCTTCTAAGGGGAGGGCTGGCGAAGCAGTTGGTCGAGATAACCGTCTGACGGTCCACTGCCTGGCGCTTCTAAAGAGAACCAGGAACTCACGCCGGCCGGGCCTAACGGGAAGCCTAGCTTCATCCGGAAGAACTCCAATTTTTACGCCTGCAGATCCGTTGCTTATTCGCTGCAGATCCAGTCAGTCTCCCCCTCTTATAATGGGCAAAAGGCTTGTCCTTTGCATGCTGCGCCGTGCTGCATAGGACAAGCCTTTTTGTAAATCTACTAGGTATGATCGGAATTATTAAAATCGCTAGGCGTTTTATAGTCGCAGTCAAGTCGCTCAAATCCGCTGTCCCAGGTCAGGACAGGGAGTTCATATTGTCGGCTCAGTACAGCCAGCTGAATATCCACGATATCTAAATTGTTCGTGGCATATTCCCGTACCGCCGTTTTCATAATAGTGCTGGACTCTACCCCATCTACTTCAAGCAGCCCAAGTATCAGCCGGGATATTTCTGCTCTTTCGACTTTGTAGTAACTATGCAGCACATAAACCATCTCCGCAACCACTGTATCTGGAATCTCTAAGACCAGTTGACCATGGGTTACCTTCTCTGCAATTTTCCGGGTTTCTTCTACCATTACTTTTACCTGTTCCTTACCTTCCGACAGTTCAATATCCTTGTCTCCAACCAGCAAGCGAATTGCGATATTTGTATCGCCTAACATTTTCTTCATCATTACTTTTTTTCCTCCTACTTTTCCTGACGCGCCAAATCATCAGCGATCAGCTCCTTTCGGAATTGATCTCTAAGATCTTTAACATCAACTACGGGTTTATTGGGTGTAAAGCTGCCAAAGACATCAAGCAAAGACTTACTACTCTTGACCACTCTTAATACCACATCATCTCCTACCAGAGTGAACTGAATTTTGTCATTCTCTTCTATTTTCAATGTATTACGTACTTCTTTGGGTATAATAACCATTCCTTTTCCTGTTACCTTCCCTGATTCACCAATTAATCTACCTATTCTCATGTTATTAAATTCTCCCTTGTGTAGCGCGGGAAACCTTATCCTTAGTATCTTTGTTTGTTTCATAGCGCGCGTTATTTTAATAGATTCTTCAGCAGGCGCGTAAGTAGATGAAATTGCCTTGTTCCTTCCCATATAAAGCACCAAATCAACAATTGAAATTTTTCTTGTATCTATTGCAATCACACCTGGTTACCCTCTTTGGGTCTTACTTTAATCCAGCAACGAACTCTCTAATTTTATTAAATATATGTTACGGTCTATGGTTACCTTCATGGAATCACCCCCTTACAATTTATACTGTTATCATAGCATAAAAAGACCATTTTGTCAAACTAAACACAAAAGTAATAACTTATATAAAAAGTATAACTTTTATGTTTTTGTAACCAAACGCTCTTATAGTATACAATTTTATTGTTTTAGTCTAATACTTTATTTCTTTTAACACTAACACTTTATTTCTCAGTCAAATGCTTTACTTTCTTTTTAAATATAATAATTAATTTTAACACCTCACCTTAATATCCATTCCAAAAAAATAAAGCCGTCCTGAAATTTCAGGACGACCCATTATGTCTGCGTTGTTGTACCAATTTTTATTGTCAGATCACTTCATAACTTTAATGTTCACTTCAAAACTTTAATGTCTTCTTCATAACTCTAATGTCAACTTCATAACTATATTGTTTCTAAACAACTGAACAAGAATTCTTATCAAACCCTCTATTACTCCACCGTAACGCTCTTCGCCAGGTTACGTGGTTTATCCACATCGTGGCCCAGAGCCAGCGAAGCGTAGTAAGCCAGCAATTGCAGCGTTACTACGGACAAAGCAGATGTCAGCAGCGGCAGGGTCTTAGGAATCACGAATGCCTGATCTACCGATCTCAGCAGGTCGGTTACATGCTCTTCATGAGTGATTGCCAGCAC
This sequence comes from Paenibacillus sp. FSL H3-0321, assembly GCF_038002865.1. NCBI lineage: Bacteria > Bacillati > Bacillota > Bacilli > Caryophanales > Paenibacillaceae > Paenibacillus > Paenibacillus sp. FSL H3-0321. The sequence continues at coordinate 3,350,549 of NZ_JBBODH010000001.1, forward strand.
GTCTGCGCCGCGGGCTTTCACTTCTTTGATGTTGCTGACGGTTTTCTCCAGAACGGATTCCTGGGTGGCCAAGGCAATGACTGGAACGCCTTCTTCGATCAGTGCCAGGGTACCATGCTTCAGTTCACCCGCAGCATAAGCTTCGGAGTGAATGTAGGAGATTTCTTTCAGCTTCAGCGAGCCTTCCTGAGCTACCGCATAGTCTACGCCGCGGCCGATGAAGAACAGGTGTTTGTGCTCGGAGATTTGCTCAGCATAGGTTTTGATGGCTTCTTTCTGTGCCAGAATTTCTTCCACTTGCTCAGGCAGTGACTGCATAGCCGCGAGAATCTCGGCAACCTGTGCTTCGCTTTGTGTTTCGCGTACTTCAGCCAGATACAGACCAAACAAAGTGAACGCGATAATCTGCGAAGTATATGCCTTAGTGGACGCTACAGCGATTTCCGGTCCAGCCAGTGTCACAAGCACGTCATTGGCTTCACGGGCGATGGAGCTGCCCACAACGTTGGTGATTGCGAGTACATGCGCACCGTTTGCTTGACCTTCACGCAAAGCAGCCAGTGTATCAGCAGTCTCACCGGATTGGCTGACAACGATGACCAGTGTTTCCGGTGTTACGATTGGTGAGCGGTAACGGTATTCCGAAGCGATATCGTTCTCAACTGGGATACGAACCAGGGATTCAATCAAGCTGCGTCCAACCAGACCCGCATTGTAGGCTGTACCGCAAGCCACGATCTGGATGTTGCGGATATTCTTGATTTGCTCAACGGTCAGGTTCAGCTCCGGCAGAATAACCTTGTTGCCTTCCGCATTCATACGGCCGCGCATAGTATCGCGGTAAGCCTTAGGCTGCTCGTGAATTTCTTTCAGCATGAAATGCTCATAACCGCCTTTTTCTGCGGTAACTGCATCCCAATCGACAGTAATCATTTCCCGAGAAATAAAGTTGCCTTCAATCGTCATCAGTTCGACAGCATCCCGTGTCAATACAGCCATTTCGCCGTCGTTCAAAATATATACGTTGCGGGTGTATTCCAGCAGTGCCGGAATATCGGACCCGATAAAGTTTTCGCCTTCGCCAAGGCCGATAATCAGCGGGCTGGCTTGACGCACAGCTACTAGTTTATCCGGCTCATATTCAGTCAGAACACCCAGTGCAAACGCACCGCGCATGAAAGTGATCGCTTTTTGAACAGCTTTTACGATATCTCCTTCATATTCACGGGCGATCAGGTGGGAAATAACCTCTGTATCTGTTTCGGAAGTGAAGTGGCATCCGCCGGCAATCAGCTCTTCTTTAAGGTCCAGGTAGTTTTCGACAATCCCGTTGTGAACTACCGAGAACTTCTGGCTTTCATCGGTGTGAGGATGGGAGTTCTCATCAGAAGGTTTACCATGAGTCGCCCAGCGGGTGTGCCCGATTCCGGCACTTCCTGTCAGCGGAGTGGTTTCAAGTCTCGACTCCAGGTTTGCCATACGGCCCTGAGCCTTCACGACCTGCAGTCCTTCCTTGGTAAATACGGCAATACCTGCCGAATCATAACCACGGTACTCCAGCTTCTTCAATCCTTCAACCAAGATCCCCTGCGAATTCTGATTACCAATATATCCTACAATACCACACATTATATTTTCCTCCGTCCATTTTATCGTAATGTGGGCGGCATAAGGAAAGAAACGTGCCGTGCGGCATGTTACTTGAGAAAAAGCAAATATTCTGTTGTAGTCATAAGTCCAACAAAATAAACCTGTCACCTGCTAGGTGTTCATGAAATGCACAGTCTTCTCCTCTGCCGCAGCAGACCTCTGTTTACTTTCCAGATAGCGCATACCCATGAAATAACATTTCTAATTTGCACCCATAGTCGCGTTGTAAGAGTGGTCGCCCGCTCATTTTCCGCTTCCATTTACGGCTCTGGTGCATCACCGGGAGGTCCCCGCCGAACATTTCGAACGCCTCCACCTCGTCAGCTTACATCTGCCGTGATCCGTTCAAGCCTTGCCCTGATTGGCATCTTGCAGGCTTTCCCTTCTCCCCCGCGCAAGATCAAGCTCTGGCGCTTGCTATTGCTGTAACCTTACTATCCCCGCTTTCCTTCTGGAATGACACTTAATCATTATATGCACCTTACATCACTTTGGCAATGCTATAACTCGTGAAACCTTTTGGAACACTTCAAGAAACTGGGTATATTGATCAGGAAGCCGGTGAATAAATCTGTCGATTGCATCCACCGGCTGCCAGTATAAATAACAAATTAGACCAATTCGCGCTGTACTACATCAACAATCTGACCGACAAAAAGATCCAGTTCAGCCTTATCCGGTCCTTCCGCCATTACACGGATCAGCGGTTCGGTTCCAGAAGGACGTACCAGCACACGGCCATTATCGCCAAGCTTGCCTTCCACCTCATTTATCGCCGCTTCAATTGCCGGATTGTTAGGGTAGTTGGTCTTATCCTGCACACGTACATTCACAAGCACCTGCGGATATTTGGTCATCATTGATTTCAGCGCACTTAGCTTCTTCCCTGAGGCCTTCATCGTATCCACCAGCTGAATCGCTGTGAGGATGCCGTCTCCGGTTGTATTATAATCGAGGAAAATGACATGCCCGGACTGCTCTCCGCCCAGGTTGTATCCTCCGCGGCGCATTTCTTCCATCACATAACGGTCGCCGACAGCTGTCTTGGCTGTATTCAGCGATAATTTCTCAGTCGCTTTGTAGAAACCGATGTTGCTCATTACTGTAGAGACAATAGTTCCATCCTTCAGCTTACCTGCACGGTTCATGGCATCTCCGCAGATGCAAAGGATAAAGTCACCGTCAACCTCGTCGCCCTTCTCGTCGATGGCAATTAGACGGTCGGCATCGCCGTCAAAGGCAAGTCCTAAATCCGCACCTTGGCGCAGTACTTCCTCACGCAAGGTTTCAGGGTGGGTGGAACCGAAGCCATCATTAATGTTTAGCCCGTCAGGCTCTGCTCCAATGGCAATGACCTCGGCGCCAAGCTCTCTGAATAGCCGCGGGGCCAGCTCATACGCTGCACCGTGTGCGCAATCAAGCACCACTTTGATTCCTTTGAAGCTTTGGGAAATGGTTGTCTTCAAATATTCCAGATAAAGATATTTAGCATCGTTATCTACCGTAACTGTACCTAAACCAGATCCAACAGGACGGGGCAGCTCATCCTGCTCCGCATCCATCAGTTCTTCAATCCGCAGTTCCGTCTCGTCAGTCAGCTTGAAGCCGTCACCGCCAAAAAATTTAATGCCGTTATCCTCCACGGGATTATGCGACGCAGAAATCATGACGCCCGCATCGGCCTTAAGCAATCTTGCAATATATGCAACAGCAGGTGTACTCACTACACCCAGACGTATAACATGGGCCCCAATGGACAACAGGCCGGCTACAAGCGCCGATTCCAGCAATGGACCGGAAATCCGTGTATCCATCCCTATGACTACCTTAGGCTTCTCTACGTTACCCGCAAGCACATACCCTCCGCAGCGGCCAATACTGTAGGCCATTTCTGCTGTTAATTCCCGGTTTGCAACTCCGCGTACACCATCTGTTCCGAAATACTTACCCATCTTTATTTCTCCTTTGATTACGCTGCTTCAGCTTAATGAATTATTGTATGAAAGTTTAATTATTCCGTGTACCGAAATACATCTAAATAGACGTATTCCTGTTTAAAAAGTTACGTTCCGCCTGTGCTTCCGGCATTATTGCTATTCCCGTTGCCAGTGGGGGTACTGCTGCTCTCTGCCGTGCTTTCAGTCGGGGTTGGTGTGGCCGTGGCTGCACTATCCCCGTTGTTAGAGGGGGAGGGCTCGGCAGTAATTTCTTCACCGGCAGCAGGCTCAGAACTTGGCTCCGGGGTGACTGCCGTCTCGGTATCCGGTGCCTCCGAACTTTCTGGCGTTGAAGGTACTTGCAGATCCACTGTTGCTGTAAGCGGCTGGGCGGAATTCACCAGCGCTATAAACCTTGGCAGTGAGACCTGAAGGGGTACCTGATGAATGCCTGCGGCATAACCGCCGACATCCGCGACCACACTGATATTGTCCTTATCTAGTTGATCCAGCAGGGTAGGTGCCCCGGATACAGTCAATGATACAGTTTTGCTGGATGGATCTGTCATCAGGGCTGTAAGTCCGTTGGCCACCCCTTCCAGCTTTATGGGAACCGCCTCAATCGTCCGCTGGGCAATTTCTGCGGTCGTCACCGACACCTTCACCGTTCCCGGATCGACCTTCGTGGCTCCCTCAGGAGGCTTAAGCTCCAGTGGCAGCTGCTGTGTACCCGCAGAAGTGATAGAACTTAAATCCAGGGTCACCTCATAGGAGGACAGCCCTGCCAGCACCTCCTTGTTCCCAAACACATTCACCGCATCGACCTCAGGAGTTACCCTGGATACGACGAGGGAGCCGGGAAGCTGACCGCTGAAGCTGATATCTAGCGGCAAGCTTTTGAAAGGCAGGGTGATCGGCAGTTCCACAGATACGGAAGCAGGCTCAATCACTGCATCTTCTATTTCCTTGCCGCTGCTGTCATAGGCATACAACTTTAGTTTTTTCTCTTTGAAGGTTTCACTTTCGCCATCCAGCTCGATGATCCCCTGCACCTTAGCCACCCTGCTCAGCTCACTGTCAGCCAGCGTAACCTCAGCCGTCTCCGGCTGAATCACCGGGGTGCCGACCTGATAGCCCGCCGCCGGCTCGCCCTTCGTACTTATTGTGACCGGAAATGACTTTGTAGTCCGCAGTTCCACATGCACGTTCACTTGTTTAGGCTCCATGGATTCATACATCACCCCGCTGGGCAGCGAATAATTTAGCGGCAGCGTTGTATCCCCCGGCTGTAATCCGCTTAAATCCACCGAAACCTTATAGGCATCCGACAACTTAAAGTTAAGGTCGGATCTTTTGCCCCGAACCTCCAGCCTTACGCTGTCAACGTCCATGGTGTAGATATACTTTTCGTCATCAAATCCGCTTCTCGCTATCTTAACATTCTCAATGATTTTCGATTCAGTATTAACCGTAGTCTGGTTCGTAGGCTCCGTATCCACATGTACAATGGTCCATAAAATAACACCGAAGACAAGCGCAAGAATTTTGTTGAAGTTATTGTTCTTCATCCACTTATCCATTGCTCTTGCCCCCTCTCCGTTTCCAGAAAGCAGAACTTTTCTCCTTCAGCGGGGAAGTCGCACTAAGCTCCTGGTGCAGCTTCGAGATGAGCGATTCTTCCTTAATGTCCCTCACAATTTGCCCGTTAATCGCCAGCGAAATTTGCCCGGTTTCTTCAGAGACCACAACAGACACAGAATCCGCGACTTCGCTGATCCCAATGGCCGCCCGGTGGCGTGTCCCCAGCTCCTTGCTGATGAACGGATTCTCCGACAACGGCAAATAACAGGCAGCGGCGGCGATTTGACCATCCTGCATAATTAGCGCACCGTCATGCAGCGGGGTGTTGGGAATGAAAATATTGATCAGCAGCTCAGAGCTGACAACAGAACGCATCGGAATGCCGGATTCAGTAAATTCATTAAGTCCAGTCGCCCTTTCGAAGACAATTAAGGCCCCTATCTTTCGCTGGGATAAATAATTCATGGCTTTAATGACTTCGCCGATTAATTTACTGACTTCCTCATCATTCTCCGCGGTTCGTCCAAAAAATTTGCCCCGTCCAAGCTGCTCCAGTCCCCTTCGCAGTTCAGGCTGAAAGATAATAAAGATCGCAAAGATCCCAAAGGTATAAATCTGATTCATCAGCCATTTCAAGGTATACAAATCCAGCAGGGTGCTCAGCGCCCAAATAATGACCAGCACCAATATCCCCTTCAGGAGTTGAACCGCCCGCGTTCCGCGAACCATATTGAGCACTTTATAAATAATATAACTGACAATCAGGATATCGATTATATCTTTAATGGACTCTTTCCATGTAAGGTCAGTAAAATAACTCATTGCCTAAAACCCCCGTCATTTCATATTAGCTGGGTTTATGTAAAATGTCTGTAAGTTCTGTATCAATATCTAGGTTATAACGTTCACGCTCAGGTTGCAAGTTTAGGTCGTTGGGGTTTTATGTTTCAGACGTTTAAAGACAACAAAAAAGCGCCATCTTTCCGGAAAAAGAGGCGCAAATGAGTTTTCTGCTAAAAGCAACCATATCTAATTAACGGTAGGCAACTTCAGAGAACATGTTCGTCACTTTATACCAGAGCCAACTTACCGCTTGGTCTATGCTTTTGACTTGCCCGGAAATATGAGCGGTTGAAGCCTTGTACAGAGTGCCGTCGATCACAGTCACATTGCCGTTTACTTCCCCATATACTTGAGTTTTACCGTTCTCCACCGTAAGATCGCCGGAAATGATTTTGCCGGAAGGTACGATAACCGTATCTCCTTTGATGACAACCTGATCGAGGTCGCTTCCTCTGACTACAAGCTGTCTATCCTGATTCCAAAAAGTAACGGAGCTCATCAACATCACAAAAATAAACAAGGACGCCGCAGTAAGCGCGGGATGTCGCTTGATCCAGGTGATAAAAGCTCTTTCCTTCTTGGATTTCGGTAATGAATTCATAATCCGGCCTACAAGATCCTCCGAGGCTACAGGGTTCTGGTGCATCAGCGAGAACATCAGCATATCGGTCTGTTCCAATTCTTTGAACTTCGCACGGCAATCCGGACAGGATAGAAGATGCTCCTTCAATTCCCTCTGCTGCAGTTCGGGCAAGTCGTCATCCAGGTAGTCGTGCATCATAGAGACGGCCAGTTTGCATTCCATAGGAGCCAATCCTTTCATGAGTGCTATTTAATTATTTCAAAACAAAGAGACAGGGCGCATAAGACTTGCTTAACTTACATACGTCGCTCCCTGAAGGACGTTTCATAAAAATAAATCTATTTTTACATTTTAGGGCCTAATTTTTTACGTAAAAATTCACGTCCGCGGTGAACCCGTGTCTTGATCGTCGTTACGGGCATATCCAGCACATCACTGATCTCCTGAAGCGACAAATCCTGCAAATAACGCAGAATCATCACGGACCTGTATTTGACGGGCAAACTGTCGATAGCCTCATAAATCAGCGACTGTGTCTCAGAGAGCAAAAGCTCTGTCTCCGGTGTCACATTGTCGCTGGGGATCATCGAATAGCCGTCAATACCTTCCTGATCATTCATCTCGGCATCCAGCGAATACGTTGGTTTGCGCTTGCGCAGCCTATCAATGCAGAGGTTCGTGCCAATCCGGTAAATCCAGGTTGAGAACTTCTGCTTATCATCATAACGGTCCAAATTTCGATACACACGCAAAAAAGTCTCCTGAACGATATCCTCCGCTTCATGGCGGTTGTTCAGCATCCGGTAAGCCAGATGATATATCTTGTCTTTATATAGTTCCACAAGCTCGGCAAATGCCCTTTGGTCGCCTTTCAAGGCGAGCTTTGTCAATCTGCCTTCCAAATTCTCCACCTGTTAACTCCCCCAGACTTGCCGCCCTTGGTATTTCATCTCTTGAATGTCCACGGTACAAGCATTTAAATCGTAATTCATGTTCCGGCAAAAATCAAGGATTGTATTGTTACCTATAGGTATATTGGGCAAAATCCACGCATTGTGAGCGGTGATTAATCGCAGCTGCGGGAAACATTTGGACTTCCGGTCGCTGTTATTGTCAGATTCCCTGATTTGAACCGCTGGCAGCGGTAGGAATCCGACAATAAAGGCGAACGCTACCGCTCCTCCAGTTCCAAATTTCCTCTTCGCTGCTCCATCACCGGCATTGGCATGCCATATGATTCAGCCCAAATTACATTTCAGCAACAAATGCTGAGAGTCATGGGGCTGGAAGCTGCTCAGTAACGGCACCTTCAGCTAATGTAAAGTAACAAGATCCGGTTCCCTTGCCGGGTCATTAAGGCCGGCTACATAGAAACACAAAAACCCGTCGGCCTCCATACCAGAGGCGGACGGGTTTGAAGAAAGCGGCTTTGCCGGCTTCAAAAAATCAACAACTTAGAGAGAACATCATGAATATTAACTACAGTAAATCAATTTCAAAAATTCACTTTTTGAAGATCAAAAATTGCAAACCATCAAGTCAGATCAGAGTATCAGCCCGTGTTCCGCAGACCGGCGGCAATACCATTGATCGTGAGCAGCACCTCACGCAGCAGCTCGGCGTCATCGCCTTCAACCTCGCGAAGAGCTCTCAGCTCGGACAACAACTGCACCTGCAGGTAGCTGAGTGGGTCAACGTATGGATTGCGCAGCCGGATAGATTCCTGGATCACAGGAACGTTATCCAAAATATCCTGCTGGCCGGTGATTTTGAGAATGAGTTCTGAGGTCAGCTTGAATTCGGCTTCGATCTGGCCGAATATCCGCTGACGCGCTTCCTCATTCTTACCCATGCTTGCGTATTCCTTGGCGATAATCAGATCGGCCTTGGCAATAGCCATTTGCAGGGTGTCAATGAGCGTAGTAAAGAAGGAGAAATTCTCATACATATGCTGCATGATCTTCAGGTTCTCTTCCTTATCCTCATAGAAGCTCTGCAGCCCTGTTCCAGCGGCGTACCAGGCCGGGAGCAGATAACGGCTCTGCGTCCACGCAAACACCCATGGAATGGCGCGCAGATCCTCAAAACGGTCACTATTCTTACGCTTCGAAGGACGGGAACCGATATTGAGTTCTCCAACCTCAGGCAGCGGTGTTGATTCTTTGAAATAAGCAAAGAAATCCGGATCACGGAAGATCAGATCCTGATATTTATTAAGCGAAACTTCGGAAATCCGGGCCACAATCTCTTCCCACTTGCTTTCGTACAGATCAGCCTCAGGCATTCTGGCATTAATAGCTGCCGTCACAAGCGCCGAGGTTGCCTGCTCCAAGCTGCGGTAAGCAATACCTTGCATCGAATACCGGGAAGAAATAACCTCTCCCTGTTCCGTAATCTTGATGCCACCGCCAATGGTTGAGGCCGGTTGAGCAAGAATACTGCGGTTCAGCGGCATCCCGCCGCGTCCGAGCGCACCACCACGTCCGTGGAAGAATTTCAGCTTAATCCCGAATTCCTCTGCAGTAGCCGTAATTTGCTTCAATGCAACGCGCAATTCCCAGTTCGCGGTAACTACCCCGCCGTCTTTGTTGCTGTCCGAATAGCCAAGCATAATTTCCTGCACATCGCTCATCGCACTAACGGCATCACGGTAGATCGGCATACTAAGCAGTGTATGCATAATTTGTGGCGCATCATGTAAATCATCAATGGTCTCAAACAGCGGCACTGCCTGCAGTGTACATACGACAGTTCCATCATTATCTTTACGGAACAAGCCGACTTCCTTCGCGAACACCATAACCTCTAAGATGTCGCTCGCTGCTTCAGCCATACTGATCAAATAACTGGTGATGCACTGCTTGCCGTATTCCTCCTGCGCAGTGAAGATCGTGCGGTACACCGCAAGACATTCCTCTGTGCTCTCACTGTAAGTCTGGTAAGGTGAAGTCAGCGGACGCGGATCATTCAGCAAATTCTCCAGAATTTGAATTTTTTCATTTTCTTCTAATTTAGCGTAATCCTGCGTGATGTTCATTTTGGCCAAAATTTCTGTCATCGCATTTTCATGCTCCTGACTGTGCTGGCGAACATCCAGTGTAGCCGTGTGGAAGCCAAACAGCTCCACCTGGCGGATCAGCTTCTTAATGTAGGTATCCGCTACATAATCCGCATAGTGATGACGCAGACTGCGGTCTATCACGTTCAAATCATCTATAAATCGTTCTGGTGAGGAGTAGCGCTCAGGCGTACCCTTTTTCTCATCATCCAGCACGTTCTGTATCTTGGAGATCATGTAACTGAGTTTAATCCGGTAAGGCTCGTTGTCATTGCGCCAGGCATCAACCCGGTTAAGATTGATAATGTTGCGGTCCTGTTCAATGGAATCCACCAGTTCCTGCGTCACCTCGACGATGCTTGTACTAAAGCTCAGGTACTGCATGAGTTCGCGCATGATACGCTGGTATTCCCGGATCGCCAGCTTGCGCTGCAAGCGCAGCGTCTGCAGCGTAACTGCAGCAGTCACCGAAGGATTGCCGTCGCGGTCCCCGCCGATCCATGAGCCAAAACGCAGATACGTCGGTACATGCCAGTTCTGGCCTGGATAGTATTTGCTCAGACATCGCTCAAGCTCTTGGTACACATCCGGCAATACTTGAAAAATCGTCTCATGGAAATAATACATTCCATTACGCACTTCATCGAGTACCGTAGGCTTGCGGTCACGCAGCTCATCGGTCTGCCACAACGTGATGACCTCGTTCAGCAGCTTCTCGCGCAACTGTTCACGTTCCCGGAAGGTCAAGGTAGGATTATCCAATCCCATTACATCGTCGGAAATCCGTTTATGAATATCAAGGATCGCCCGGCGCATAGCTTCCGTAGGGTGAGCCGTCATGACCAGCTCTAGTGAGAGGCCATTCATGATTTCATGGACATCCTCATGGGAGAAGTCACGCTCGCGTAGCTCCTGAATAGCGCTTTCTATGGACCCGGGCTGTACAGTCTCTCCGGCTGAACGTTCATAGTCGCGTTTTCGGCGAATGCGGTGATTCTGTTCGGCGATATTCACCAATTGAAAATAGATGGCGAATGCCCGTATCACCAGGTGGCGATTCTCAGGATCCAGTGAATTAATTAGCTCCTTAAATTCATTGTGCAGTTCAGGCAAAAACAATGAGCGCAGCGATTTACTGGTCTCGCGGATCTTCTCCACGATTTCCAGCAATTCGTTACCGCCTTGATGAACCAAGACTTCGCCCAGAATATTCCCCAGGAACCGTACGTCCCGCCGCAGCAGATTGTTGGAGTTGCTTTTGCTAACGGTAGTCGTAAGTTCGGTCATGCTGCTCCCCCCATCCTCTTCCGGATCAATGTTCTTAACATTGTCTATTTGAAGCTTTCCACATATCATACAATAAAACCGCCCGGAAATCTTCAACTTATTGCGCTGTAAAGCGTCGCAGTAATTACGATTATACACCAATTTGGCGTTTTATACAGTCATAAAATACTTATTATATTGGCTGACTAACAGGGTATTTATGTAAAGACAATGGCTGGCATAAATTTATATAATCTATTCATATAAAGGACCATTAAAATTGGGGGTTTTCATTTCGTGGCATTATGAGGACTTCCTGACGCCCTAGCATTCTAATAACCAGGCCCTGTTCAATCGAACAGAACGGCTTGGATTGCCTAACCTTCCAAATACCTAAACCTATCATAAAGCACGGTCAGAGAGCCTTGAGCGAGTTCTCCTGCCACATCAAGCGGATGTTAGGTCCTTCCCGTCCAAAGCGCGCATAAAACCCACTTGGGTTATGGAGAGCTTCATTATCACTCTATCATTCACTTAAGTAAACAAAAAACTCCTACCGGAGTAAGAGTTAAATGTCAGCTGGTTAGCTGAGTATCGGGATGACACGATTTGAACATGCGACCCCCTGGTCCCAAACCAGGTGCTCTACCAAGCTGAGCTACATCCCGAAACTATGGAGCGGGTGATGGGAATCGAACCCACGCTATCAGCTTGGAAGGCTGAAGTTCTACCATTGAACTACACCCGCATAGGTGTACAATCGGGATGACACGATTTGAACATGCGACCCCCTGGTCCCAAACCAGGTGCTCTACCAAGCTGAGCTACATCCCGTTAATATTAAAAATGGCGCGCCCTGAGAGATTCGAACTCCCGGCCTTTTGATTCGTAGTCAAACGCTCTATCCAGCTGAGCTAAGGGCGCAAAAATTATGGAGCGGACGACGGGAATCGAACCCGCGACCCTCGCCTTGGCAAGGCGATGCTCTACCGCTGAGCCACGTCCGCAAATAAGTGGTGCGCGTGAAGGGACTTGAACCCCCACGTCGTAAGACGCCAGATCCTAAGTCTGGTGCGTCTGCCATTCCGCCACACGCGCATAATACTAATAAAAGTGAGCCATGAAGGACTCGAACCTTCGACACCCTGATTAAAAGTCAGGTGCTCTACCAACTGAGCTAATGGCTCGCATTTGGCAGGGGATATAGGATTCGAACCTATGATGACGGAGTCAGAGTCCGTTGCCTTACCGCTTGGCGAATCCCCTATGATGGATACCTTTATAATGCCCATAATTTCTATAAATATCAAGAAGTTTATGGTGGAGGCTGAGGGGATCGAACCCCCGACCCTCTGCTTGTAAGGCAGATGCTCTCCCAGCTGAGCTAAGCCTCCATATGTATGCCTTCAAAGGGTAATGATAAGTATTGTTGGTGACCCGTATGGGATTCGAACCCATGTTACCTCCGTGAAAGGGAGGTGTCTTAACCCCTTGACCAACGGGCCATGTAAATCTGTGGAGCTCTCAACCGGATTCGAACCGGTGACCTCTTCCTTACCATGGAAGCACTCTACCTACTGAGCTATGAGAGCATGGCTCCCCGAACAGGACTCGAACCTGTGACAACTCGATTAACAGTCGAGTGCTCTACCAACTGAGCTATCAGGGAATATCCGCTTGGCGGCGTCCTACTCTCCCAGGACCCTTCGGTCCAAGTACCATCGGCGCTGGAGGGCTTAACGGTCGTGTTCGGGATGGGTACGCGTGGAACCCCTCCGCTATCGCCACCAAACGGGCATTTACAGCGTAAATGCTTCAGGAACCTTAATTCCTGAAAACTGAATCCGAAACGAAAATTGCGTCTGCCCTTCATCTCTTCGGGGCCCCCGGAAAGTATTCGGAATCGGCTTCGTCAGCCTCTTCTTCACTTTTTGGGGTAGTTTTTGGATAAGCCCTCGACCGATTAGTATTGGTCAGCTCCATGCATTGCTGCACTTCCACCTCCAACCTATCTACCTCGTCGTCTTCAAGGGGTCTTACTAATTGGGAAATCTCATCTTGAGGGGGGCTTCACGCTTAGATGCTTTCAGCGCTTATCCCGTCCGTACGTAGCTACTCAGCCATGCTCCTGGCGGAACAACTGATGCACCAGCGGTACGTCCATCCCGGTCCTCTCGTACTAAGGACAGCTCCTCTCAAATTTCCTGCGCCCACGACAGATAGGGACCGAACTGTCTCACGACGTTCTGAACCCAGCTCGCGTACCGCTTTAATGGGCGAACAGCCCAACCCTTGGGACCTACTTCAGCCCCAGGATGCGATGAGCCGACATCGAGGTGCCAAACCTCCCCGTCGATGTGGACTCTTGGGGGAGATAAGCCTGTTATCCCCAGGGTAGCTTTTATCCGTTGAGCGATGGCCCTTCCATGCGGTACCACCGGATCACTAAGTCCGACTTTCGTCCCTGCTCGACTTGTTGGTCTCGCAGTCAAGCTCCCTTATGCCTTTGCACTCTTCGAATGATTTCCAACCATTCTGAGGGAACCTTTGAACGCCTCCGTTACTCTTTAGGAGGCGACCGCCCCAGTCAAACTGCCCGCCTGACACGGTCCCCGTACCCGTTTAGGGCACCAGGTTAGAACCTAGATACGATCAGGGTGGTATCCCAACGGCGCCTCCGCAGAAGCTTGCGCTCCTGCCTCTACGGCTCCCACCTATCCTGTACAGATCGTACCCAAATTCAATATCAAGCTGCAGTAAAGCTCCATGGGGTCTTTCCGTCTTGTCGCGGGTAACCTGCATCTTCACAGGTATTAAAATTTCACCGGATCTCTCGTTGAGACAGCGCCCAAGTCGTTACGCCATTCGTGCGGGTCAGAATTTACCTGACAAGGAATTTCGCTACCTTAGGACCGTTATAGTTACGGCCGCCGTTTACTGGGGCTTCGGTTCACAGCTTCGGATTGCTCCTAACCGCTCCCCTTAACCTTCCAGCACCGGGCAGGCGTCAGCCCGTATACTTCGCCTTGCGGCTTCGCACAGACCTGTGTTTTTGCTAAACAGTCGCTTGGGCCTTTTCACTGCGGCCCCCTCGGGCTATTCACCCTACCGAGGCACCCCTTCTCCCGAAGTTACGGGGTCATTTTGCCGAGTTCCTTAACGAGAGTTCTTCCGCGCGCCTTAGAATTCTCTTCTCGCCTACCTGTGTCGGTTTGCGGTACGGGCACCTTCTCCTGACTAGAGGCTTTTCTTGGCAGTGTGAGATCATGACCTTCGCTACTATAATTTTCGCTCCCCATCACAGCCCAGCCTTAATGGTGTGCGGATTTGCCTACACACCAGCCTCACTGCTTAGACGGACATCCATCAGTCCGCGTCACTACCCTCCTGCGTCACCCCATCGCTCATAGCGGATTACGGTGGTACAGTAATTTCAAACTGTTGTCCTTCGACTACGCCTTTCGGCCTCGCCTTAGGTCCCGACTTACCCTGAGCGGACGAGCCTTCCTCAGGAAACCTTGGGCTTTCGGCGGATCAGATTCTCACTGATCTTTTCGTTACTCATACCGGCATTCTCACTTGTATGCTGTCCAGCGCTCCTTACGGTACACCTTCAACCTGCATACAACGCTCCCCTACCCCAGATACATAGTATCTAGCCATAGCTTCGGTGGTGTGTTTAGCCCCGTTACATTTTCGGCGCAGAGTCACTCGACCAGTGAGCTATTACGCACTCTTTCAATGGTGGCTGCTTCTAAGCCAACATCCTGGTTGTCTGTGCAACTCCACATCCTTTCCCACTTAACACACACTTGGGGACCTTAGCTGATGGTCTGGGCTGTTTCCCTTTTGACAATGGATCTTAGCACTCACTGTCTGACTCCCGGCAAGAAGTTAATGGCATTCGGAGTTTGACTGAGCTTGGTAACCCTTGCGGGCCCCGCACCCAATCAGTGCTCTACCTCCACCACTCCATTCACCGAGGCTAGCCCTAAAGCTATTTCGGGGAGAACCAGCTATCTCCGAGTTCGATTGGAATTTCTCCGCTACCCCCACCTCATCCCCGCATTTTTCAACATACGTGGGTTCGGGCCTCCAGTGCGTGTTACCGCACCTTCACCCTGGACAGGGGTAGATCACACGGTTTCGGGTCTACGTCCACATACTTAAGTCGCCCTATTCAGACTCGCTTTCGCTGCGGCTCCGGCTTCTCACCTTAACCTTGCATGTTAAACGTAACTCGCCGGTTCATTCTACAAAAGGCACGCCATCACCCATGAATAGGGCTCTGACTTTTTGTAAGCACACGGTTTCAGGTTCTATTTCACTCCCCTTCCGGGGTGCTTTTCACCTTTCCCTCACGGTACTGTTTCACTATCGGTCGCCAGGTAGTATTTAGCCTTAGCAGATGGTCCTGCTGGATTCATACGGGGTTTCACGTGCCCCGCACTACTCGGGATCCGTCTCGGAGAGAACACAGTTTAGGCTACAGGGCTTTTACCTCTATCGCGGGCCTTTCCAGACCTCTTCGCCTACCATATTCCTTTGTAACTCCATGTGAGACGTCCCACAACCCCAAGGGGCAAGCCCCTTGGTTTAGGCTGTTCCGCGTTCGCTCGCCGCTACTGACGGAATCACTATTGTTTTCTCTTCCTCAGGGTACTTAGATGTTTCAGTTCCCCTGGTCTGCCTCTATCTCCCCTATGTATTCAGAGAGAAGTAACTGCGAATTACCACAGCTGGGTTTCCCCATTCGGACACCCCCGGATCAAAGCTTGCTTACAGCTCCCCGAGGCAGTTTCGTTGTTCGCCACGTCCTTCGTCGGCTCCTGGCGCCTAGGCATCCTCCGTGTGCTCTTATTAGCTTAACCAATCGCTCTGGTATTGGCTTATTCGCTCATCTTGTTTTAAACAGCGCTTCCAGATCACTCTGTCCGCCAGTCTGTTTAAAGCCAAAAGTCGCTCACAATCCAAAACCTTCGCTTAGTATCACTATTAATTAAAACTTGTTCACACAAGTTTCAGCTAAAAGATGTTCTAAAACGCAAATTCGTTTCGGTATCCAGTTTTCAAGGATCAAGTTTAAAGAAGTATTGAGTTTAAATCATTTTGGTGGAGCCAAGCGGGATCGAACCGCTGACCTCCTGCTTGCAAGGCAGGCGCTCTCCCAGCTGAGCTATGGCCCCATAAAAGTACTATCCTGTTAAATGTTATATGGTGGGCCTTGGTGGACTCGAACCACCGACCTCACCCTTATCAGAGGTGCGCTCTAACCAACTGAGCTAAAAGCCCATATAACATAACATTGAGTCAACCAAAGGATTGGTTGTCCGCTTGGCAGCGTCCTACTCTCCCAGGACCCTTCGGTCCAAGTACCATTGGCGCTGGAGGACTTAACGGTCGTGTTCGGGATGGGTACGTGTGGAACCCCTCCGCTATCGCCACCAAACGCATACGAAAGAGACTTGCTCTTTCAAAACTGAACACGAGTGAGTGTTTTGGAAGCTAAGCTTCCGATTTGAATGTCACCGTTGCAGGTGACGATTCTCCATAGAAAGGAGGTGATCCAGCCGCACCTTCCGATACGGCTACCTTGTTACGACTTCACCCCAATCATCTACCCCACCTTCGGCGGCTGGCTCCCTTGCGGGTTACCCCACCGACTTCGGGTGTTGTAAACTCTCGTGGTGTGACGGGCGGTGTGTACAAGACCCGGGAACGTATTCACCGCGGCATGCTGATCCGCGATTACTAGCAATTCCGACTTCATGCAGGCGAGTTGCAGCCTGCAATCCGAACTGAGACCGGCTTTGCTGGGATTGGCTCCACCTCGCGGCTTCGCTTCCCGTTGTACCGGCCATTGTAGTACGTGTGTAGCCCAGGTCATAAGGGGCATGATGATTTGACGTCATCCCCACCTTCCTCCGGTTTGTCACCGGCAGTCACTCTAGAGTGCCCAGCCTTACCTGCTGGCAACTAAAGTCAAGGGTTGCGCTCGTTGCGGGACTTAACCCAACATCTCACGACACGAGCTGACGACAACCATGCACCACCTGTCTCCTCTGTCCCGAAGGCCGCCACTATCTCTAGTGGATTCAGAGGGATGTCAAGACCTGGTAAGGTTCTTCGCGTTGCTTCGAATTAAACCACATACTCCACTGCTTGTGCGGGTCCCCGTCAATTCCTTTGAGTTTCAGTCTTGCGACCGTACTCCCCAGGCGGAGTGCTTACTGTGTTAACTTCGGCACCAAGGGTATCGAAACCCCTAACACCTAGCACTCATCGTTTACGGCGTGGACTACCAGGGTATCTAATCCTGTTTGCTCCCCACGCTTTCGCGCCTCAGCGTCAGTTACAGCCCAGAAAGTCGCCTTCGCCACTGGTGTTCCTCCACATATCTACGCATTTCACCGCTACACGTGGAATTCCACTTTCCTCTTCTGTACTCAAGCCACCCAGTTTCCAGTGCGACCTCAGGTTGAGCCCAAGGTTTAAACACCAGACTTAAATAGCCGCCTGCGCGCGCTTTACGCCCAATAATTCCGGACAACGCTTGCCCCCTACGTATTACCGCGGCTGCTGGCACGTAGTTAGCCGGGGCTTTCTTCTCAGGTACCGTCACTCCGGTAGCAGTTACTCTACCGGACGTTCTTCCCTGGCAACAGAGCTTTACGATCCGAAAACCTTCATCACTCACGCGGCGTTGCTCCGTCAGGCTTTCGCCCATTGCGGAAGATTCCCTACTGCTGCCTCCCGTAGGAGTCTGGGCCGTGTCTCAGTCCCAGTGTGGCCGTTCACCCTCTCAGGTCGGCTACGCATCGTCGCCTTGGTGAGCCGTTACCCCACCAACTAGCTAATGCGCCGCAGGCCCATCTCCTTGTAGCAGATTGCTCCGCCTTTCATCCTTCGTCCATGTGAACAAAGGAATTATCCGGTATTAGCTACCGTTTCCGGTAGTTATCCCAGTCAAAGAGGTAGGTTGCCTACGTGTTACTCACCCGTCCGCCGCTAAGTTAATCCGGAGCAAGCTCCTTCATAACTCCGCTCGACTTGCATGTATTAGGCACGCCGCCAGCGTTCGTCCTGAGCCAGGATCAAACTCTCCAAATTGGTATCCAGAAAGAGCGATTGCTCATTTTGAAACATCTGACGAGAATTTACATTCTCACGATGAAATTTCTAAAGCGTATAAATACGCTGTGAAACTCATCAGTTTTGGATCTCACTTGCGTGATTTCCCACTCACTCGTTGTTCAGTTTTCAAAGATCAATGTCTCTTTTTAACTCTTCACCGCGTCTCAGCGGCGACCTTTATAATATATCACAGTGTTTATCATTTTGGCAAGTCTTTTTTTGAAAAAAAGTTTTTTTCGTTTTTCCTTGCCTGCAGCTGCTTTTCAATACATAGAAAAGGAGCGCGAGATATAATGTATCATAGCGGCTCCCTTTTAGTCAACCTATTTAGTTAATTTCATGGACAAGCGATTGAACCCTAAGTATCAGCCCTCTAATTTTAATGTTTAAATTGGGATGACCGGCCGCCCCACGCATATTTAGACAGCTCTTTCTGAGGAGCAAAACGTGCGTACATACGAAATACTGTTTTATATCGATTGGCAATGGCATGCCTGATATTTTGGTCCAAGCGTTGATCACTTAAATCCAGAAGCATCTCATCAAGCTCTTTACGCAAAACATAGTCCAGCTCCTTACATTCCTTCTCGTTGAACAACATTCCCAACATATGCTTGGCCTCCTTCATGAAATTTAATATTTACAGAAACCTCAAATGCCGCTGCTTGTGTGATAGAAGATAGTCCATGGATGACGGGAAGCTGTACCTGTTTATCCGTTTACACTAGATTAACCGGAGCGCAGTATCTATAACCATAATTACGAAAAAATCACCTCTATGGTCTTGCCGCAAATACATAGCACCGGTTGTCAGGAAACCCCAAAATCGTATGGCTTTAATGTTATGCTCAATTCCCGGGTTTTTTATGATAAAAGTGAAAATGTAATCGTGCTTTCAATTATTGCGGCGATCAATAAAAGGATCACAATCCAAACCGATGCCGTTAATGTTTGCCGCATAAAGACCGGCCAAGCGTTGCTCCGCTTTTCTTTATTGGCGGCTGTACCGAATATACCTGCGAATATTTTACCGCCGAACTGCAGTCCAAAAGCACAGGCGATAATGATTGCCGGAATTTCAATGATCCCGTGCGGCAGGAGCCCCTTAACGATAAGCGTAAACAAATCCTGTTCCTGAAGCACCGACAAGTGGATTAAATATCCGATAACCGCACCGTTGATGAGCAGAAAAAATGCGGGAAGTATCCCAAAGAAGGCACCGAGGAAAATAATGAGCACACTCTTGATACTATTGTTCAGAAATATAAATTTGAAAAAACTCCACTGTGGATGGTCGGACTCTTTAAGATCTTTACTGATATTACTGAGACCCTGCAGCTGCTGTTCAATCAATTTTTGCATAGCGCCGGTGCCTATCCAGCCAATCACACCCCCTGCGATGAATAGAATGGCTGCCAGTATTAAGGCTTTGCGGATCGTGGTTAAATCTTTGGCAAACGTAAAAAAGGATAACATAGACA
This sequence comes from Paenibacillus sp. FSL H3-0321, assembly GCF_038002865.1. Lineage (NCBI taxonomy): Bacteria > Bacillati > Bacillota > Bacilli > Caryophanales > Paenibacillaceae > Paenibacillus > Paenibacillus sp. FSL H3-0321. The sequence goes on from NZ_JBBODH010000001.1 coordinate 3,370,082, forward strand.
CCTCCTGGAAGTTTTGACGTCACCGCTTCAAAAGCCTTAACTATGATTTCTGTCCTAGAGGAGGTCATAAGCGGTGGGTACGAGCATACATTTAGAACAAACAAGCATTTCGCATAGGAGAGGAGCGCTGTCAGTATGAATTCTTTTTATGTATTCAGCGGCAAGAAGATAAAACGGTTCATTTACATTTTTGCCGCTGCGCTTCTTGCCGCCGGTGTCGTTTATGTCGAGAGGGGCAATATTACCGTTTTTTCCGAAACGGCCCCTTCTGCGATATACAGTGTGCCGACGGAGAAGAAGCTGATCGCTTTAACTTTTGATATTAGCTGGGGAGAAAAAAGGCCCGAACCGATCCTCAAGGTGCTGGAAGAGAAAAAAGTGGATAAGGCCACCTTCTTCCTGTCGTCACCCTGGAGCAAAACTCATCCGGAAATTGTAACAAGCATTAAAGATTCAGGATATGAGATCGGCAGCCATGGTCACAAGCATGTAAACTACAGCGCGCTGAGCAACGAGGAAATCCGCACCCAAATTTCGACAGCACATACCGTGCTTACCGAATTGACTGGCAAGGAACCGAATCTGATCCGCATGCCAAACGGCGATTTCGACAAAAGAGTGCTTCAGGTGGCCAGCGACCTGGGTTATAAGGTCATTCAGTGGGATACCGATTCTTTAGACTGGAAGAACATCGGTGTAGACAATATCGTAAATCGAGTAACGACAAAGGCTCATCCCGGAGATATTGTGCTTTTGCATGCCAGCGATTCCTGTAAACAAACTCACGAGGCTCTTCCGCTTATCATTGACAAGCTGCGCAGCCAGGGCTACGAATTTGTTACTGTGTCCGAGTTAATCAGCCAAGGCAGCGCCGAGGGCAAGGAAGTACGTGATTCCGCTTGGCTGGACGATGGAATTGAAGACGCTGCCGGAATGTAGGCTAACCCGCCACTCTCTCCTGCTTCTTCTGTAATTTTTAATGGCGTGGTGATATCAGCTCTGATATATCGGGCGTTGGAGTGTTCAGCTTCGGATAACTTAAGTTCAGCCCTTCCAGCGTCTTCACCACAATGGCCAACGCGAGATAATTGCGGTACCAGCGGCGATTGGCCGGAATCCAATACCAGGGCGCGTTTTTTGAACTGCTTTCTTTAAATACATCTTGATAAGCCTCCTGATAATCATCCCAAAATTCCCGCTCCTGCAGGTCACTGGCGTCAAACTTCCAATGTTTCGCCGGGTCCTGCAGCCGCTCCTGAATTTTCTCAAGCTGCTTCTCCTTGGAGATATGCAAAAAGAGTTTGATGATCGTTGTCCCTTCCTCCACCAGCATTTCTTCAAACTGGCGGATATAACGAAACCGGCGTTTCATCTCATCTTTTTGCAGACTGCCGTGCACGCGGGGAACCAAGACATCCTCATAATGCGAGCGGTTGAACGCGGCAATGTAGCCCTTGGGCGGCGTCTTCATATGCACTCTCCACAGGAAATCATGGGCTTCTTCCTCGAGAGACGGTTTTTTAAAGCTGGTGACGATAAAACCCTGAGGGTTGATCCCGGAGAAAATATGCTTTACCGTGCCGTCTTTCCCGCTGGAGTCCATCCCTTGCAGGATGACAAGCAGGGAATGCTTTTTCTGGGCAAATAGAATATCCTGCAGCTCGGTGAGACGTTCTTTAAGCTCCTTCATCTTGCCCTCGGCTTCCTCCTTGGTTAAGTCGCCGCTTTCGTTCGGATCAAGCTTGCTCAGGAGTGTTTCGTTTGTGTCTTTTATCATATAGCGCTTGATGTTCATATATTCCCCTCCTCAAAGTTTTGTGAGCATGAACAGCCGCATCTTTAAAATATGTAGTATGTCTTTAAGATTAACCTCCTCCTCCTGATTTTAATCGCCGGCTGGAGGAATCACAAAGAACCCTGCTTCTCATCTGGAGAACGGGGTTCTTTGTATTTTCATAATTATCCTGTTCGTGGTTTCAGAATACGGTGCAGCATCAGAATTTGGAATGCATTGCTTGCAATAAGCGGAATTACAATAAATACGGTAGCGCTGTCCACTCCTATGCGGAGCACACCAATCGTCTCCACTATCGTGATGGCTGTCATAAAGAAAAATGTCGGAATCCAGGCTGAACTATTCGTGCTTCGTACTTTAAAGTAGGACACAATAATGGCTGTAAGCAATATAACGATGCCCAGAATCAAATCAGAGACGACGTTTCGTTCTCCTCCTACAAAAGTTCGCAGAAAGATCAGCTCGAGCAGGGCAAGCACAGCCAGCACCAGTTGTATGTACTGCCAGACCTTTCGCCGAAACACACCTGTTCCCATATAGTTGAGAATCAGATACGCAAAGAAGCCGAGCTGCGAGTAAACGCTGACAAGCATGCCATAGCCAAAAAGGATCAGGGGGTAAATGAAGAGATCGGCAGTGCTTTTGAACTCGATTCGGCCATTCACAGCCTGCAGTGCAAGTCCAGCTACTACCGCTCCGCCCGCACCGATCAGAAGTGTGGTCCAGAACAAATAAAACCATTTCCTTATACTCAGCCAGTTCACCTCCCCGTGTCAGATTTATTTTACCAAGCTTACCGTCAAAAAACCATTATACTGCAACATAAATGTGTGTCCGCGCGGCATACTACAGTCAGGAATCCTACAAAGGAGGGGCAGCGCCAATGAAATGGAGGAGTTTATGGTCCGGAGGCCTGGCTTTAAGCTTAATTATGGCTTTAACGGCCTGCGGAGGAGAACAGAGCAGTTCATCATCCGGGCAGATGGGATACAAGGAAATGAAGACCATGGTTGTTGATATATTGAAAAGCGATGAGGGAAAGAAAGCCGTAGAGGAGGCACTCTCCAGTCCAAGCTCCGGCTCCGAAGGAAGCGGCGGCGGGCTGAGCATGAAAATGATGCCGCTCCAAACGACGGAGCAAATCCGGATTGCCGTCAAGGACACAATTACAGCTCCGGAGTATCAAAAAGAAATTGAAAAAATTATGACCGATCCGCAATTTGCCGGTGAATTTGCCAAAGCGATCAATACCCAGAGCAAGGAGCTGCATCTTCAGCTGATCAAAGACCCAACGTATCAAAAATCAATTGAAGAGATCATGAAGTCGCCCGAAATGATGAAAATGTTCCTAGACCTTACTAAAACTTCAGATTACCGCAAGCAATCCATGACCATTATGCAGGAAGCGATGCAAAATCCCCTATTCCGCATGGAAGTGCTTGGTTTGCTTAAAACGGTAGTCCAGGATGAACTTCAACCGAAGGTTGAAAAGAAAGGCGGGGAAAAAGGCGGCGGGGATCAAGGAAGCGGCGGGGACAGCCAGAAGCAAGAAGGCGGCGATGATTCCGGTTCCTAAATAAAAAGAGGCCTTGTCCCACTTACAATTGGGACGGCCTCTTTTTAATGCCAATCTGAATTACTGCTCATACTTCGCAATCAATTTATCGGCAATCTCCGCAAACAGCTGTGCGGTAGCTGTTTCGGGTTTATATACGGACGGTGAGAAATCCGGTTCGGAGATATGATTATCCGGTGCGCCAAGCGGCACCTGGGCCAGCAGCTCCGTATGCAGTGTCTCTGCTAGTCTCGCCCCGCCGCCGCGGCCGAAAATATAGTCCTTTTTGCCGCATTCCGAGCATTCATAGTAGGCCATATTCTCAATGACCCCAAGAATCTCATGCTCTGTCTGCAAAGCCATTGAACCTGCTCTAGCCGCTACAAAGGCTGCTGTTGCATGGGGCGTAGTTACGATGATTTCCTTGCTGTGCGGCAGCATCTGATGCACATCCAGCGCCACATCACCCGTACCTGGAGGCAAGTCAAGCAGCATGTAGTCAAGCTCTCCCCAACCTACGTCGCTGAAGAACTGGCGGAGCATCTTGCCAAGCATGGGTCCTCTCCAGATGACAGGACTATTCTCACGGATGAAAAAGCCCATGGACATGACCTTCACTCCGAAACGTTCTACAGGTATAATGGTGCCTTCTTCGACAATCGGGCCCTCTTCAATCCCCATCATGTCCGGAATACTGAAGCCATAAATATCAGCATCAATCAATCCGACCTTCTTCCCTTTTCGGGCGAGTGCCACTGCCAGATTTACCGTCACGGTTGATTTGCCGACCCCGCCCTTGCCGCTGGCGATAGCGATGAAGTTCACGCCGGAGTTCTCACCAATCAGCTCATGGCCCTCAAGACCCGCTGCATGCCCTTTAAGCTTGTCCCCTTGACGATCTTCCGGCACATCGTCCACGCTCTCTCCGCGCAAGATAGAGCGCTCATAGTCGGTGGCATCACGCAGCCGGATATGCACATTGCCGGCTCCGCCCGCTGTAAGCAGATCACGCACCTGCTGCTCCAACTCCATACGGCTCTTCTCATCTTGGTCCAGACATACAAGAGATAAGGATATGCGGTCTTCCTTGATCATAATATCGCGAATCAGCTGCAGCTCCACAAGGCTTTTTCCGGATTCCGGGTCTGTAAGCGACTGCAATAGTTCCTGAATTTGTTCCCTGGTCAGCATGGAAAGCACCTCTGTTCCTTCCGGACGGATAAGGTTCCGGTATTTTTGTCTATTATAGCATTCCCCCTCTGCGGATGAGTAGTCCCTCCTCACTGCTGCTCTGAAGCATACCGCATAATCCCGCGGTAAATGCTCGTTGCCACCTTCCGCTGATAGACATCGTCTCCAAGCAAAGCCGACTCCTGCGGATGTGACAGAAAGCCTACCTCCACAAGCACAGCCGGCATTTTCAATGCTTTTAACAGATACACTGTATTCACAGTTTTAGCTACACGATCGGTATTCTCCAGTGTAGCCTTGAGCTCATCCTGCACAAAGCCCGCCAACGCTTTATTCCCTTCGTTGTTGGGATAATAGAAGGTTTGCGCTCCGCTCCAGCGGCCGGAAGGGACACTGTTCATATGGACGCTGATAAAGAGGTCCGCGCCTTTCTCTTCAATAGTCCTTACCCTTTGCTTCAGATCCTCTGTCTTGCGCTTGGAATATCCTTTGGTGCCCTCCTGGGCCAGGTCATAATCACCTTCACGCGTCATAACTACAATCGCCCCCGCCTGCTGCAAATAGTCGCGCAGATACAGCGACACCGAGAGGTTAATATCCTTCTCGATCAGTCCCTCACGGCTGACTGCCCCTCCGTCCGGTCCGCCATGGCCGGCATCGATGGCTATAATCTTACCGGACAATGGCAGGCTCCAATAGTTCAGCGTTTTGGCGGTAGGCATATCATAGGCAATGATGCCGATCATCACAGCAAGCAGCACTGCGCCCAGCATGCCTTTTTTAATACTGTTCCATGAGATCCAGACCGAGACTTTCCGCTGCTTTCGGCCAGACATAACAAAGACCCCCTCGTCCCGATAGATTCTACTCATCTATATGGGACAAGAGGGCCAAATAGTACTGGCTCTTCGTATTTAGGCGTTAACTTCCTGAGACATTCCCTCAATCAAAATTTGCGCAACCTCAGGCCGCGTAAATTCCGGAGGCGGGCACTGGCCATCCCGCAGCAGCGCACGCACCTTCGTACCGGATAGTGTCAGATGCTGATCACCCGGATGAGGGCAGGTCTTGCTGGAGGCCATATTTCCGCATTTGATGCAGAAGAAGCTGTGTTCAAAAAATAGCGGTGTAATCCCCAACTCCTCAGCAGTGAAGTTAGAAAAAATCTCTTGTGCTTCGTAAGTTCCATAGTAGTCACCTACACCGGCATGGTCACGGCCCACGATGAAATGGGTGCAGCCGTAATTTTTGCGGACCATGGCATGGAATATCGCTTCTCTTGGACCCGCGTAACGCATAGCTGCCGGGAACACTCCAAGGAACGTACGGTCTGCCGGGTAGTAATTTTCCAGCAGTGCCAGATAACTCTTCATCCGCACATTGGCCGGCACATCATCGGATTTGGTCTCGCCGACCAGAGGATTGAGGAACAGAGCGTCTACAACCTCCATTGCACACTTCTGAATGTATTCATGCGCACGGTGAACGGGATTTCGGGTCTGAAAGCCAACAACCGTTCTCCAGCCCTTATCAGCGAATATTTGCCGCGTCTTGGCCGGATCAAAGTAGAACTCCCCAAACTTCTCCGGCTGCGGACGATTCAAGACCGTTATAGGTCCTCCTACATAGGTTGCCGGACGGGCCAGCAATTTGCTGACGCCAGGGTGCTCCGGATCTGTCGTTCTGAAGACGTTCTGTGCTTCAAGCTGCTGATCTACGCTGTAAATGCTCTGCACATCAAGCAAACCATAAATCACACCATCTTCTTCACCGATCAAAGACACGGTATCACCAACAGCCAGACCTGAGGCCACCTCATCCTCAACAGCAAGTGTGATGGGAATACTCCATACGGTGCCATCCGCAAGTCTCATGCTTTTCACGACAGAACGGTAATCTTCTTCATTTAAAAAACCGGTAAGCGGTGAGAAGGCTCCCACGGCAATCAAATCCAGATCAGAGATAGTCCATGTATTAATTGCGATTGATTTATAGTCCGAAGCTTGCTGCAGCAATTCTTCCCTCTGCGCTCCCTCCACTGTACGCTGAATCAGTGTTCCTCCATGTGGAAGTATTGACGTCATCTAATTTCTCTCCTCCTGTGTCTCGCTTCTCGTGCCTTGCTTATTTATGCAGTCCACATTCCGTTTTTTCCGAACCGGACCATCTTCCGGCACGCGGATCTTCACCAGGCATAACAGCACGGGTGCATTGCTCGCAGCCGATGCTCGGGAAATTGCGGTCATGGAGCGGATTATATACAACATCATTTTCGCGGATGTAATTCCATACATCCTCAGTCGTCCAGTGCGCAATCGGATTAAATTTGACCAGTCCGAATTTATAATCGTACTCTACCTTTTTGGAATTGGCGCGAGTTGGCGCCTGATCACGGCGAATCCCGGTAATCCAGGCATCATATTGGGAAAGAATGCGGGTAAGCGGCTCTACCTTGCGGATCGCACAGCATTGGTTAGGATCGACACTCCATAGCGCATCACCGTATTGAAGTGCTTGTTCCTGCGTAGATATCTGCGGCGACACACGCACGAACTCCATTCCATATTTATCAGCCATAATATCTCTTGTCTCATAGGTTTCTTTGAAATGATAATCCGTATCCAGATAAAAAACATCCGTTGACGGACTAACCTTCTGCAGCATATCAACAAGTACTACATCTTCGGCTCCGAAACTGCAGGCAAAGGTGATGTTCGGGAAAGTTTCTACTGCCCAACGAATAATCTCTTCAGGTGAGGCATTTTCCAGTTCCTCAGCCTTAACTTTAATCAAATCTTCTTTCTCAAGCAGATTCATTACGGTATTCCTCCATCCTAGTTATGCAGCTTAAAGATAATGCTGAACTTATGACGACAATTCCAACTATTTTTATATGGAATAGTATATAACTTTCCCTGAGGAAGTCAATGCATTTTATAGCATTTATAGCACCATAAAAAGCCAAAAGCCCCTGTCCATAAAGGCTAGAGGCCTGATATCCTTAAAAACCGAGAGATATGCTGTAATAAGAAGAATATATAGTCAGAAACTCTGAATTACCAAACCATAACTTCTACTTTAAAAAGGCCTCCAACTCGTGAATGCGCCTAATAGAGCATTGTTCACAAAGTCAACGGGTGTTTTAGGACCAGAGAAATACCAGTTTAAAGAAAACCGCCGTAAGTTTATTGAGAGAAGGTAAAACATTGGGATAATACCGAATTCAAAACCTCATGATTGTATTTTCGGACCCGATTATTCGCCTCCAAGATTTTATTAGCCCATGCTAACGCTCTGTTGTATTGATTGAAATCATGAACCTGAATCCTAAAATGGCAGAAATCCTTATGCAGCTGATACTCCTCATAGGTGGGATTGAGCCCGATTTGCCCAAATTGTTGCCTGATGATCCTCTCAGCCATCTGTTCTTGCATAGTTTCATGGACGTAAGATATCTGGTTAGTATGCACCCTGTACTTTAGCAGCACTTCAGGCAGATTGGTCAATTGGGTTACCTCCCCCAAGCGGTTCCACAGCTCAAAATCTTCCGCATGGGGGTAATCCCAATATTTGACTCCATGATTATCCAGAATGGATTTTCTAAGCATGACAGTAGGATGCACAATCGTACAGTGAAAAAACTGCCAACACCTTATTTCGTCATGAATTAGTGGTTTAGCCGTAGTCCCGGTTATGCCGATATATTCTGCTTGGCTACCGCAAACCCCTATATGCGGATTCGCATCCATAAAGGCCACCTGACGTGCCAAACGGTGCGGCAATGCGATGTCATCCCCATCCATTCGGGCAATATATTCACCAGTACATAACGAAAGGCCTTCGTTCAATGTTCTGATAAGCCCGATGTTTACGGCATGAGAAATCACCTTTATACGGCTGTCATGAATCCCCCTTATTCTTCCCAAGGTTCCATCAACAGACCCATCATCTATAATCAGTAGTTCAAAATCCGGATACGATTGCTGAAGGATACTCTGAATTGACTCCTCAATATAAAGAGATGAGTTGTATACAGGCAACAAAACCGATATTTTCACCATTACTCGCACCGCCTCAACTATACTTAATACTTTATAGATTATGAGGCCATGCCTTGTCTCGATATAAGTAAGTGCCTGTTTCAAATTAAATATGTATGATCGTCCAAACGCTTTTCTCCTGACATTAATTTAATATAGTAAATTATCCGGGGGGGATCCGCATGATATTGAATGAGATCAAGGGTACCTATGACGTTATTTTCAGTTTAGGACATAACTGCCTCGCTGCAGATCAATTATCCCGCACTCTATTACGAAAGGTAGGTGGGGTGATTGATTGGGTGGAGACCCCCGTTTTGGCAGGTGTAAGCAATCTATTGCGAAATCGGTTCGCCCATTTCATGGATTTTCCTAATCTTAGTATTACGGGAATTAATCATAAAGCGGAATGTTTTATTGTTAGGGACGCAGCGTACCATGCTTTTTCTCACCATGATTTTCCACTGAGTGAAAATACACCGGAGCAGCTTGTCAGCTATCCAAAATTAAAAGAAAAACTACAGCGCCGCATTCCGCGATTCCTCGAGACCCTCAGGGTCGCTGACAAGGTATTATTTATTCGCACCGAAGCAACAATACATGAAACCGCTGAACTGCTGGATGTGTTAAACGGGATGGTTCAAGGAACATTTAACCTGCTTGTTATTAATCATGCACCCGTACAAGGAATCATCGAAACTCCTTGGCCCTTTAACAATGTTTGCGCCTTACAAATCCCAGAAGTCCCGGACATGTTCCATGATAATGATCATCTCTGGAGATCCATATTGCATGGCTTTAGTGTTAGATAAAATAAGCCATTGCCATGGTCACAGCGTCATTATGGCAAAAATAAAAGCCCCTGGCCATAAAGGCCAGAGGCTTGATATCCTTGATAACCAAGGGATATTAACGTTTCGAGAACTGTGGAGCGCGACAATTAATTTCGATTAGTTCAGATAGCCATATATAATAGGAAGTTTCTTTTCAAGAGTTCCGATTAATTCCGATTAGTTTGGTTGTAAATTAGGTCGAGATATATAGTCATCAAAAAAACTCTCCATTAATCAGAGTTACACACATGTACTCCCCTAGCGAAATCTTGCCCCGCCGCTTCCGTGGTAGGGCGTGATCGTTTTTAACCTATCGAATTTTTCACATATTATCTGTATAACCTTTGCCAGCCTCTGGATTACTCACGATCCCCAGCACCACCAGCACGCCGAGTACAGCATTTACTGCTGCCATTACTTCTTCAAATTTCTCCGATGTGAATTGCACGTCAAAGATCATGCCAACGGTCTGCACCCCCAGCAGTACTGCTGCCGCCAAGGATACCCATAATCCATAGTTTCTCCATTTGCTTCTCACTATTTGGCCTCCTTACTATTGATTGTCACTGTTTTGCTCTTGGCATCATACGACACTGTAGCTCCCAGAGCCTCTGCTATGGCTCTTGCTGGCGTATAGGTTACCCCTTCGTCCGCTACACCGTCAGCCACCTTCAGGCCATCCACGATTACTGATACGATTACATCTTTCTTCACTTCTGAATCCTCCTTCGTACATTTACCAATTTTGATATATGCCGCTGCCACCTGGGATGCTGTTGGTTCCTTGCCAGCACGTAACTGAGACGTTGTAAGACCGAAGGCCATTTGGAAGTGTGGTGCATCCTTGATGGAGATAAAATCCCCACCCCACTCAAACCCGAGCGCTTTGGCCTCCTGCACCACCTCTGTCCAATCTCCCATTCCGTCTGCATCACCATCGCGTTTCAAGTCCCAAGATACCTGTTTTTCATCTGGCAAGAGCAACGCAAAGTCGACTGCAAGTCCAAAGTTGTGGTAACTCGTCCCCCCCTTGGCATTGGTCACAATAGGCCCAGGCTTCGTACGACCCTGAGCGTACAGGGCGTCCTGCTCTTCAATGGTCCGGAGCCCTTGGGTAATGACTATATTGACTCCCCGGGCGTAACTCCGTTCAATGAGAGCCAACGTAGCCGCTACAACAACAGGATGCAGCCCGATCAGACGTTTATGGGATTTAAGTTTTACCTGCTCTAATATAAGCATCACATCACTCCCTATTTCCCTAAAAATTGATTGCCTGCTGCTGCTCCAAGAGCAATCAAAACAATGTATTTAATCATGTCCATCCAAAGTTTCCGCTCTGCCCCACTGTCCTTGTTAGCTTGCTGAAGCAACGAGAAAATTTTGCTTTCGAGGCTGTCGAACTTAGCCATAATTGCACTGAACTGAATCTCCATTTTGATGGTTGAGCTTTTAATCTCCTTAATACTTTCATCCTGACGATGGTCATTCTCTTCCAGTAACCGTAACTTAGTGTTTGCCGTAACGTTTTCGGCAGCTATTCGGGCAAACTCACTGGTCAGAGTATTCAATCCCGCTTCTACCTCTTCAAGACGTTGTTGTAATGGCATTACATCCTGAACCCCTCCTCTTACATCTGCACCCGCGTCTGCCATCATGACGTACCCCTTTATCTAGTTGTTGTATAAAAAGAGCCCCCGGATCGGCTCCGAGGGCAAAATAAAAACGCCTCATTGGGCGCATCCTTAAATTTATTTAGCTGGTAATGGTTCTCCGTTTTCATCCAGATCAGACGCTGCCAGGTAGGTCTTAACCTCAGGCTGCAGTTTGGCTGGCACTTGAGCATAAGTTTTCAGCCCCTTAATAATCAACAAGGCATAAATAACAGACATTGTGTCACCTCCCTTCATGAGACGTAGACCGCCGGACACCAGCAGCCCTGCCAATCATTTAGGCATTATCTTCCAGCAGCGCGGCAACATCCTCGCGGATTACAGCCGGTACTTGTTCCAGCTTTTTAAGTCCCTCGCGGATCAAGCTTGTATATACTTGTGTCATTTACTTAGCACCTCCAGTCAAGGGCAATACCAGCTCGTACAGCTCGGTTAACGCCAATTGCGCACTTACAGCCTCTTTTTGTGCAGAGAGTAACTGCTCATAATTATCAGCGAGCGCCATCTGTGTGCTGGATAGCTCTGTTGTCAGGCCCTTGATTTGCTCGGTTAAGGGCTTCTGGTAGACTGGTTCCGTAGGTTCTTCTGGAGCTTCTGGGTTTGTATATAAAAACTCCAATTCTTCTGTCTCTAAATTCACGCGAAATCGTCCCCAAGACTCGCGAAACTCAACATTATATTGACCGAACTCTAATTCAATCATTCCTAACGTTTCCTCTACACGTTCATTAAGCACCTTGAAAGATGCAAAATCCTGCTCGCGAGTTGTTTTAACAACATCACCAACTCTTTCACCAGTATCAAGAATTACATTTCCTGTCACTTTATCAAAATAAATTTTTCTTCCGATTTCCATATTAATATCCTCCTATTTTTTATTCTGTCGCCCGCCATGTTATTGTATACCCACTTGCAAACGGTATCTCAATGGTAAAACCCCCGGCAAAAATAGAACTTTGATGAAAGGTTGTAGACAGCGGCTGGGTTTGATTTCCGGTCAACGCGCTACCATACCACTGTCCAAGTGAGTAGCCTATACGGACATAGTTAACAGTATTAAAAAAGCCCGTCTCTACTGTTGAGGGCGTAAATCCGAGTCCGTTTATGGTAGAAGTTTGTGCACCATTGTGGACGAATGTTCCGGTAGCCGTGCGTCTGCCCTCTACCATAGTTCCCGTGATTCCAAGAAGGTTCACTCCATTACGAATATTTGAAGCATTAAATTGTGGAGCAGCAGTAGTAACCCACGTGGACCCATCATAGTAACCCTGTGGGGGCTGCAAAAACACTCTATCATTAGCCCATACCGTTACTGCAGCGGCAGGTAAGTGGATATTTTCCGCGCTTCTGTTTGGCATAACTCCCCGCAGGCCAAACATAGTTACATCTGATCTCCAATATGCGGGATTAAAGTTCGCGTCGTCTTTCCTTATCCATACATCCCCTTGAAAAGCTGTAATAGGGTCAGTCGGATTAACAGGTCTTAAATAGATCGTACCAGGGACCGCAGATGTTTGTTTGGCTAGGTGGTGGTTTACACCTGCTCCGTCACCATTTGAAGCATTTTTTAAGGGCATCTCGCCCAGCGCAAAATAATTTGTTTTTGAACTAAATCTTTGTCCAGTTAATACATGCTGCGGATCAGCTGTGCCTGGTATATATAAAACCATTAATTAACCCTCCTCTGTAATTACAGCTGACACCCACGCGTTGCCACCAGCTGATGGTGTTTGTCCAACTACAGTAACAGCACTGGCGTTTCTGCAGATAAGGGTTGGTGATATGAATTGATAATCTCCAACGGCCATCTGTGTAGGTGGCAAAACTGTATAAGTTTGATCCCGGCCGAGCGAATCTATATATGATATAAAAATATACACAGTTCTTACGGCATCAGTAATCAAACTTGTTTTAATAGTTACAGCAGTAGTTGTAGCACCAGTTGTATAATTCGCAACTGTTTGTGCAGAAGTGGTGCTAAGATACACGGATTTGCCTACATATCTATTATTGGCTACATTCGCAATTTTCCCGGTAGCATCTGTGGAAACAACGTCAACCCATCGACTCCACACACCTAGTTCAGTTCTCGTTCTATACCTCTTTCGAGGCTCCAACCCCATATTCGTAACTTCTTGGACGATATAGCCCGCCGTATTGGCATACACGTTCATTATGCACCAGTCCATACCAGGTCCGTTGACATAATCGGTGCTGGCTCCCAATAAGTACATACCCAATGCAGTTTTATTATTTAGGTCCTCGCCGGCGGAGGGGGCTCCACGTTTAACAAATGAGTTGCCTGATTCACTAGTCATTACTTCTACCCATGGACTCCAAAACCCCTGATCCGTACGAGTGCGGTAGTACTCAAAAGATCCAAATACCTGAGTAGCCGTTTGCTTGACGAAACCGCCACTGGACTGGGCTCTCGAAACTGTCAAGACGTAGTATGAGTCCACCGGCGGACGGTGAACATAAGTTGCGTACCAGTCACTTAAGAGCATGTAAGATCCGTTGCCGTGGTAGTCATTTAAATCTGACCCAGCAGGTACGCCTCCCCTTTCTTTAAAAAGGCCAACATCATTATCGGCACTGTACGTTCTAGTCCATGTGCCCCAAACACCCGCTAATTTTCTTCTGTACCACATTCCTGTTCTATTGACGTCAGTAGCATTGATGGGCATGAACGTTTGCATGGCATAAGAATTGTCAGCGTTCCAGCTAGTATGCGTAAGATAGCCCTGATTACTTCCGTCTGTCCCAGCCCATGGGCTACCCGTCCATGCTGCAGTAACAACATATGAACCATTGTATACTAACCTATTGGCATTACTTACAGTATTTCCAACTCCGAACAAGCCTGACGTATTTGCAGTGTTTAGGCTTCTCCGCCACGCCGGGTAATAACCTACCCCATTGTTAACATAGGTAAACTCACTATTGGTTGTATCGGCATCTACACCATTCGTCGGCGGGGTCGTAACGCGGATTGTATACTTATCATCAACAAGGGAGCCTATAACTTCCACAACTGCCCCAGCGAGGTGTATCTTGCCAAAGCCGGAATCTGTAATATAGGCATTAGTACCATAAGACCAGTCACCCCGTCCTACCCAATACCCTCCCTCTGGGGAGTGTGCTCCCATATTATTAAGCATAATTATAAACTCAGCAGTCGTTACGCCCGTCATTGCCCCGCCAAAAGTAACAAAACGTCCTGCCTTTGCGAATGCTGGAGTATCTGCATCAGTAACAACTTTTCTCCATGGACTCCATGTTGTTTCTGTCGCCGCCCGATACCATCTTTCGAATGCACCCGTTGTTTGGGTAACTTCTTGTACAACGTAACTGTTACTTCCCAGATAGACGTTAAGAATGCCCCAAGGTGCTGTTAATGCTGGGCCATTAGGGAATACACTTCCATAAATTTGATACGTTCCTGGTTTAACAATTAGATTATAATCCTTATCTACGAGCCCGTTAATTTTAAATACAGAATCGCCTGCCGCTACTTCAGACCAAGCTCCCCATACTCCCCCGACCTGAATACGCTCAAATGTAGAAGGCTTTCGTGTAGGTGACCCGTTTAAAGTAGTAGCACGTTGGAAGCGGTAGTCCCACTGATTGTTAGAATGAACATAAGACTCAATATAAAACCAATCCGTTATGTTATTAGGAGCATTCACAAAATTTTCTCCGTCATAAAAACCGTTTACTGTCAAATCATTTAAGTTATATCCAGTAGAAAGGTTAATTACTGTTCCAGTTGGTGTTGTTAATCGGTGTTTTTGAATCAAATATCCACTTCGCGTAACTGTATCATCTGGTATAGTTTGTACTGCCCTAGGTAATGTTGTGGCAGCACCAGTGTATACAGCACCTTTACTCCACGCAACATAACCATGAGGAGACATCTGTTTAATACTAACAACATAATCGTTTCCGTTGCTCGTCCGCGCTTCAATGGAAATCTTCCAAGTCGAATTACTAGAGTCCCACGAAATTGGGGAAATAGATATATTATCTTGTATCGGTCCGGTTACCTCTGTATAAGCATCAGTTTGGTAACTTAAAGTGCCAGAGCTATCTGTTATAATGTCATAGCGTTTCGTTAATTTCCCCGCCGCATTGCCATTGCTCCATGTACTCGCCACTGTAACTTCTACAAAACCAGCGGTTAACCCCGTGTGAACTAGGTTTATCTTTTGATTTGGGACACCATGAGCGAAAGAGAATGTAAATACACTTTCTCCTAATTTATTTCCACCCAAACTCAACCCGCTTCCCATTACTTGGCCTATTTCATTCAGTGCTGCTACACCATTCGCCGCGCCCTTTTGGGTTGTCGGGATTGACGCAGCCTTTGCCGCTGCCTCTGCTGCGTCGGCTGCCGCATTAGCTTTTGCTGTAGCATCTAAGCCAGCTGCATTGATAGCTGCGTCTTTGGCAACATCAGCTTTTGCCTGTGCTCCACTAGTAGTCTCCTTAGCATTCCAGGTTGTTCGCTCTGCGGCAGTGATGTGGCGGGTGGCATCATCCGCGTGGACTTTAGCTGCCTCTAATGTTGTAGCTGGCGCTGTCCGCCAGGAGGATTTACCCGTGATTCCCTTAATCATATTAGCCAGCCAACCCAGCAAAGTGGTCAGCGTGCCAGTTTCGCCAGTGGGTGCGGTGCTGTCGCTTATCGTTCGATTCCCGATGACATTGTCTGATGCTGATCCTGCTCCACCGGCACCCGCCGTCATCCCTCCCAGCTTAGTCTTTTCAGCCGTGGTATAATCTTCGGTGCTTAGTTGTTTTCCGCCCACCTTGTCCACCTTGGTTGCTGCTACAGCATCCAGATCAGACCGTAAAGCATAAACCAGCGATTCATCGATTACTGCCGTTATGTTTGCTGCAGTGCCGACTACAACAATACAGTCAAATGACTTTTCTATGATGTCGGTACTATCGGCGGGGGCAATATAATCTGCTGTTACGCCGGAGTTGGCGTAAGCATAAAGAACTTCCCCTACATCCGGATCTTGTGCGAAAACCCCGACCTCTCGAAAATAAAAGCCCGTTGTAATTTCTGCATTTGATAAAACTGCTCCAATTACCGCCTTATTAGGCAGTTGAGTCTTCAGTCTTGTAATCGGCAAATTCTTTTTTTGAGAAATCAGCCCATTTAGCGCTGAAATAGACTGCCCACTAAGTGTTCCATCTCCGACCGCAATACGCGTGTAGTTAAGTGCCGCTCCCGCCTGCGCCTTGCCCTGAAGTGCAATACCTTTTGTCGTTATTGTCATGCCACCAAATACTGCCACAAAAGCCCCTCCTTAAATAATAATTCGTTCTCCAACGTGTATAAACCCACCTATATACAATGGCAGTGTTTCAGCTTGTGATATGGTGACGCTATCCAGTACAGTAGAAAGACGTTTAATTGCATTCACGGCTTCTATAAACTCTTGTGCACGTGTGGTAGTAACATCCGCATTATTAGTAACCACTCGAAAATGATAAGGATCACCGCCATATTCCCACCACTCCTCAACTGAACCCTCCCCAAATAGAATCTTTATCAAATTTTCAACAGCACCAGCTGTTCCTTTATGCCGGTGAAACGAAATGGCGTTGTTAACCAGGAGTCGCTTTTGTCCCACGGATAATTCCGGATCATAATAGGGCGGACGGTACTGAAGTGCCAATTGATCAGTTTCTTCATTTGTCCATTCTGTCGAGCGGCTAAATATATTTAGCGATGTTATCATATCCGTTGTTACTTGAAGTTGTTCATCCAGTGCAGTGGCGGCGGCAGTGATAGCCGGATCGTTTCGGATCGAATGCGGAAGGAGATCAAGCAGGCTTACCGTTTGAATATTAATCATCGACAAGACCTCCATAGGTGATTGTTGTTGTACCCTCCTGTGCAATTTGGGTCATTGTCAAAGCCGTATACACTGGTGCTGTCGGCACTACGCGCAGCGCACCCGCTTCCATGACACGGGCAATCAATTCAGAAGGATTGATATGTCGACCAAGCTTGGACTTTTGCCAGAGCTGATAATCAGCGATTGCGGTTGTTACCGCCGCCTGAATGCTAGATACTTCCGAAGCCCGACTGCGGCTAACATAGTAGGTCACAGTAGTATTATAAGATTCAGCTGTCGGGGCAATTACCTTCACCTGATCCGTCAATGGCCGAATACCGCGATCATCCAATATCTCGCCGACGGCATCAAGGATATCCTGGCCTGGAATCTGTCCACCAACAAGCAAAGGGACTATTGTCACCTTACCATCATTTGGGGAATAGGCATGCACATCTAGAATTGCTGCAGATGTGGACTTTGCCCAAAACTCATATGCCCCCTGCGGACCAGCTGTACTATACGAATCCGGAGCTGCCCGGATACGATCCCGAAAGGCTTCATCCGTCTCCTCTGCAGAACCTCCACTGCTCGTTGTAGAATTGATAACAGACTGAACAAACGGTAATTGATCTATGAGAACATTAATCTGCCCCGGTAAGAAACCATTGCCGCCAGCACCGAGCGATGAGCAAATCGCTGTAACGGTGCCAGTGGTTGCTCCGGCTGGTATCTCTACATACTCTGTTGTCGCAAAATATATAGAGCCATCACCTCCTAGTATACCGACACGGATACCCGCAGGAATCGAAGTGACCGCTGACAAAGGGATGGACAATGTAAATTGCAGCGTGGTGATTGCCGAAGACGCAGGCAATCGCTCCGAACCCTGAAATGCACCCATATGATCCAACAGAACTCCCGATGCATACCGTAACAAATTGCCCTTTGCCGTCTGGTTAATAAGTACTCGTTGTTGAACAATCAGAACAGCCAATGAAGACAAAAACAGCCTCACCGGATCGGCAGGCTGCAGGGTACGGCCGGTTAGGCCCTCGTAAATAGCAATCACGTTTCGCTGGATATCCGCAGCTTCTTCGGCCACGAATTGTATTTCAGGCAAATCTGCATATAGCACCAAATCACATCACCTCCTCATTTAAACTATATTTCACTACTGCTAATAACCGGCCTGTCAAAGCATCAATCAGGTCATCCTTAAAAAATATTTCCGTTATTTGCGCTCGTGGCTCCTGTTCAGCCACAGCAGACATAATCTCGCTTATAATACGTGTCTTTGCGAAGGAATAGGGCTCGTCCACTATTCCATAATCCAGTCCGATATTTCGTGCCAGCGGTGCACTGCCCTGCGGTGTCATGAGAATCGTCCGAACGTTTTGGGCAATTTCTTCCGCTATTGTTTCCGGTGCAAAATCTATGTTTGACTGCTGGGTAGTATCTACGGTATAGATCACTTTACATATTCCTCCAATGTAAGATCAACTTTTGCTACACGGACATTCCCCCTGTTGTCAAGCTGCTCCCAGGCTTGTGTCATATTAGTGATTACCCATAGCCCTGTTCCTACACCCTTATTTCCAATAACTAGAGGGAGTGCTTTGCCGGCCCGTTCCAGTTCTGTTAACCTGTCCACTGCTTTCCTGGGGTTGAGGCCATACTCCCAAGAAAAGCGTATAGAAAAGGTCACTGTGTCCACTCCAGGTCCCAGCCACTCTTTTTTAGGCTTTTGCCCGATAATATCATGTTGCGCCCAGCGCCCCGTGCTGCTTCGCACTAAATCCTGGAGCGTTAGAATGTATGCTTCGGAAACAGAAAATACGATAGGCCCAAGGGCGCCGACAGTATAGATATCCGCTTCTGCTTCTCCGCTCATAATACGCCTCCTGAACTTGTAATATTCCCGGTAACGGTCAAATCCCCTTCAATTTTGATACCGCCGACTGCCTTAATATTTAACATACGGGTACTGCGGTCATAAAAGACAAAGCTGCCATCCTCAAACCACACACCCTGTTGATGGACATAACCAGGCGGAGCATCCTCTGAACCATAGTAGGTCCCCAGGCAAAAACCTGCAGATCGGTCATTATCCAAAAATGCACAAAGAACGGTATCCCCAGGCTCCGGAAAAGCAGCATTTGTACGTCCCCATCCCCCTGGTGTAATAACCGGCAGCGGAGCTGATACCATATTGTCCCGGTCAGGAAAGGTAACCCTCACGCTGCCGGATCCCGGGTCTGCCGTAGAAACTTGTCCAATAAAGTTCATGATTACCACCCTAATACCTTTCTTATTTCCAAATCAGTTGTATAGCCTCCGCTTCCGATAACATGTCTTGCAGACTCAATAATGTATTTACCGTCAAACCGCTTCCAGCCCACAATATTAATAGTCAGGCCAGCTGCCATGCGGATATCTCCCATGAGAGATAATGAGCCTTTTCCGCCTTCTTTATTGCGCTCCCTCAGCCTTTTACGAGCCAGTTGTATGGCCGCAGCTTGATCATCTACCTGTTCGTTTATCTTTAGTATAGGACCAGTCTTCGGAGCACCAGCAGGCGTGTACGTTGCTTGTACCGGTTCTTTCCTTTTAGGTGGTGTATACGTAATCGTACAGGCACGGTATGCCGAGTATGCCGTATTGATTGAAAATCCATATCCCTTCACATTGTCCTCACCACGTGTTATAGTCGCGATTGGTGACTTTTTTTCATATACAGATTCATCAAACATTACCAGAGTGCCGTTTGATACTTTAATGGCAATTCCTTCTCTGGTCGCTGTCTCCAACAAAAAGCTTAAATCCGATTGCTCTGTCTGTTCCAAATGATCATAGGAGGGGTTTTCTTCAGCCCTATAAAGCAGCTTTAGCTTTGCCCGTTTGGCAACCTCAGCAGCCACCGTATTTAGATTCGTTTTCTCCCAGGCTCGCGAGCTTTGCTGCATTCGAATTTCCGAACTGATTGGAAGCGACACTGCCTTAATTGCCACCGTATCCGGCGGTCCGTTAAATTCAATGCTGTCTACTTCAAATGTCCCAAGTGGCAGCTTCTTAATTTCATTTGGAGCATCCCAATTTATAGTGCGTATTGTGGCATGGATTCGATCCCCTTCGCTTGGAACCCAGGCCCCCTGCCAATTACGCCCTGTATCCTCCAGTGAGATAGAAATGTCATCAAGTGAACCGGAAGCGGCATCGTTGTACTGAAAACCTGTCAGCGATTTTGCAATATCCTTGCTTACATCCTTTCCGTTATACTGAAGTACCAGCATTGCCCTTCGGGCGTTTTGGGGCAAATCCAAGGTTAATCCTCCCTTCGCCAAGGCGGAAGCATATCTGAAGTGATAACTGGCTTATCAGGCACGTTTATGGCGATATTTCTAGAAAAGATGACTGTTTCCGTATGGTTGGGATTTGCATTCATGAGCATTGTCATTAATTGCTCGTCTCCATACACCTGAAAGGCGACACTATCCCAAGTGTCACCTTGTACTGTCCTGTAGATCATTAGAAACTCACCCGCCTTTGCTGCTGGATCATTTGCTGAAACCGTTGTTCAAATGCTGGTTGTTGATCCTGGATGGCCTTGGCTACTTCAGCTGCAATAGACGGCGTCCCTCCTTGAATCGTAACTTGCGGCGCCCAGTTGACCTGTATATTCCCCTCCGTTAAGCTGGTTGAACTGGTGTAACCCATTAAGTCATTTGCTTTATCCAGAAGGGAGCGGGAACGCGGTTTATTATTGAGCGGAATTGCAATTTCAGGGCCTGCTTCTCCAAATATAGAAGGACGTAAAGCTATGCCTCCATCCGCATAACCCGCATAACCCTCAAAACCAGGATCACGTTGCTGCAAACGGTTATATTTTTGACCCGCTGAAGTCCGTAAATCAGGCTTACCGCCATTCTTCATTGTCTTATCAATTTCTATCCAGTCATCTTCTGTAAGACTAAAATCAGGGACTTGCCCTGTTTGCTCCCATATCAGCATAACATCTATTTTTTTTTCATCGGGCAACATATCTACTTCCTGATTAAGTATAGCCATGTCGCTCACTGCTTGATCAAATTGTTCTTTTTGAGCATCAGACATTTCATTATACTTGGGAGCCTTTTCTGCCAGTGAGCCTCCAAGGTCAAGCTCAATCAAGCGCTTCTGGAGATCGTAATAAGAGGCGAAGCTTTCTTCAGCTTCTTTCATTTCATTTTGAGTTTTTTCAATCTTCGAATTATATTTATTAAATGACTTTTCAATATCCTCATATTCGCCTTGCAAGTTGGCCCAGTTGTGGCTGTAATCTTTTCCTGTAGATTTCTGGATTTGTGCAGCTAATATATCCCGTTGTTGATTTTTTTGCTCATAGGTTGCATCACTATCATTAATTTTATCGAGCTGATTCATGTATTCGAGATAATCTCGATAGGACACTTTCGCTTTTTCATAAGCTTCGCTATGCTTCTCAAGCTTTTCAGTTAGCTCTGAATATTGGTCCTCAAGCTCCGGCATTTTGCCTTTGGCTTCAAGCGCATCATGCTCAATCTCCCGCTTACTCATATCCTTTCTTGATTCATAAACATCCTCGACAAGATCCAGTTGCTCTCGAAACTTGCTATTTTTTGAGCCTTCAGCGGATAAAATATCCGGATTCATAGCGATTAATTCTTGTTCGACATCCTTAAGTTTCCTTCTTGCCTCGGTTAATTCATCCGCAGGAGTTTTAGCATCGTTTATTTTTTTAGTCAGTCGGTCGTATTCAGTTATCAGGTCCTGATTTCTTTTGCTTGCTTGGTCAATCTCCTCATAATTGTTATATGCCTCGCCTAACGCATCACCCATATTCAGAAGATTTATCCTAGCTTCTTCCTGATGATGTTTATAAGCGACCACCCCAGCTGTCACTAATCCCAGTGCACCCACAGCAACCCCCACTGGATTCGTCAGCAGTCCCAGCGCTCCGGCAAACCCGCCAGCCGCTCCGCCTGCACCGCCAGCAGCACTTCCGATTTTCAGGAATCCCTGAACAATCTTGAGAGTATTCACTCCGATTGCCGCCGCGGGAGCTCCAAGGCCAATGACCATCATGAGCTCTTTATTGTTCCCCATCCATTGAACCAGACCCTGAAGCAGCGGCATCAACTTCTCTCCAAGCGGAACGATCAGTTCGGTCATCATTTCACGGCCGACTGCCTGGAACTGCTGTGTCAACGTACTGTATTTTACAGCAGCAACTTCTTCCATAGTCTGCTTGGTCATGTCGAATTGACTTCGGGTGCTCCCGAGCGCAAGAATGGCTTCGCTGCCAATAGCCGAGAACTGACTGCCGAATAGCTCTCCAGCAAGTTGTGCTTGTTTTACAGGATCTTTAATTTCTTTTAGCTTCTGAATCACTTGCTCCATCGCTTGCTTGCCGGTAAGTGAACCGTTCGACAGCCCCTTGAAAATCTTCTCTCCGCTGCCAAGTGTTTTCTGCAGCTCCAGCATGGCTTTCTTCGCGGAATCTCCGCCCGCTTTTAAATCTTTTGTCAGGGTGTCAGCTACAGTCTTTCCTGCCACTTTCAGAAGTTGGGCGTATTCAGCCGAACCTGCACCGCCCTTTACAAGCGCTGCGCTGAACTTGTCCAACTGCTCTGGCGCAAACAACTCGTATATAGAGGCGCTTACTGAGTCAGAGTCACTCATTATTGCTGTACTGAACTCTTTCACAGCATCAGCTACACCTCCAAGCGAAGAGGCCCCATTTTCGATCCCTGCACTGAAGAGGCTGAACATCTCATTGGCTGAATAGCCCATTTTGTCAAAATACACACTGTACTCACTTGTCGTATCAAGTAGTTCACCAGATTGGTCCAAGCCCTTCTGTGCCCCTTGAGCCATCAAGTTATAAGCTTGCTCGGAGTTAATGCCAAACCGCTGCATCATCGCATCCACTGCTTTTAAGGAATCAGGCAGCTCTCCTTTAAAAACATCCCGGTAGGTAATCGCATTCTCCGTAGTTTTCTCAAGCTCATCCCCACTTTGCTGCAATACTTTTTTAACCAGCGCCAGAGAGTCACCTAAATCCTCAAAGCCTTTACCATAGTTCTGGCGATAGAGACTGTTAGAGATTTCCTCCATATCCTCCATCTGCTCTGTTGTCATTCCTGTTGATGCCTGCAATTGGGCCATAGCATCAGCGGATTCATTGATTCCGCTCATAATTTTCTTAAGCGGTTCGATACCTGATTTCAATTCAGAGAATAGTTCCTTCTGTCCCTTCATGCCTTCCAAAATGCGGCCAAGTTTAGAAGCACTCTCGCCTAATTCTCCAACTGAATCTTCCGCCGCGTCCGCATTTCGCCGCACATTATCAAAACCTGAAATTCGTGATAACTCCCGAAGAACCCTTGCAACATCTTCTATACTGTCCTCTGCTTCTCCCACCGACCGGCGAAAGGAGGCAGATACAACGGCATTCAATTGATAAACAATATTATAACTATTAATTGCACCACTCGACCCTGCCACGAATTATTTCCTCCTTCCCTTAATCCGGGTAACCCGCTCCACCCATTCCACCATTTCGCAAAGGGGCAGCGAAAGAAAATACGGAATGGGTGTGTAGGTAAACATGGCCAGAAGGGCGGCGAGATCCTTGACCTCCTCGCCACCCCCACAGCCTACAGCAGCAAAAAACTTTGTGCCCGCAAAGTCAGCTTAGTGAAATCCTTTGCCGGAAGCGCGCGGATTAATCCGACATGAACGCCGGCGGCCTTTGCTACAATGTAGGCCTGATAGGCTTTATTCGTCTCCTTAACCAATTCAGTGCCACCGTGTCTTGCCGCTTCTGCTTGGTATTGACGGTCACAGGCAAGAATATCCACGCCGGTCAACTTGTCGAAATCAATGGTCAAAGTTTCTACAGTATTTCCTTCAAAAGTTACAGGCCGGGCGAAAGTATATACTTCCGCCAAGTCCTCCTCGATTGTTTCATTTTCCATTGTTTAGCCCTCCCTTATCACAATGCCAAATTTCTTTTAGTAATTTCAAGATAATCTTTGTCAAACACTCTGTGGACATAGTTATATTTGTCGATCTCCAATATACGCTCACCGTTGAGCTCCACCATCAGATAACTAACCGAGAAATTATTCGTAGTCTCCATAGTTGTCGCAGGTTCAAGATTGCCTAGTGACAGCCCCAGTGGTCTTGCACGTACTGTGATCTTTAGCGCGGATTCATTATATTCAGCAGTGGAGGTATTAAACGTCTGAATTGATGCGCGCAGGGTTAGCATATGAACCTTAGGAGCCATTAGTTCAACTGCTTCCTTTTCCATCGTACGCCATTTGAGGGACAGATTCATTACACCGGTATGTCCTGGAGAAGGAGCCTCGATTTCGCCCGAGATTCCTCCACCTTTGATCGTTTCCACCAGATAAGTAATTTCTGGCAACGTAGCAGTAGCTGTACCCAAATATCTATCTTGATCACTCAAGAAGACTGAATAATCGATAATACGTTCTGATCTATTAGGCATGTTTTTCCTCCTTTAGGCTGTCAATGCAGCCAAATAAGTTGTGTCGTATTCAAGCAGGAATGAGATCTCCTGTGCAGGACCTGGTGGAGTGATATATAAATGGAAAGTAATTTTACCGGACATCAGGTCCGTGGCCTGATTTTCGGAAGCATTAAATTCCACACGGCCGCCCAGCAGCGCACCGGATGCCACGAGACCGTTCAGCCAAATATTTACCGAGTCCGTGACCGCAGCAATCAGCCGCTTGTTCATCGGATCATCAACCTTTTGCATATAGGTCAGAATCAAGCTGTTCCCGATCCAATTAAACATTCGGCGAGCCGGAATAAAGCTGTCTTTCGGATCGGTCGTCCCCGGGAACGAACATGTGTTGTTTCCCCAGGCTTTCCATCCGCTCGTGCCAAGATTAAGGGCTGTCATAATTCCGAGACTGTTCATATAGCTCACTTGATCGATCCCCAAATACAAGCTCGTCCCATTTGAAAGCGCAGTGCCATCGGCTTGAAGTGCTTTATTAGATGGCGATACAAAAGGTACTCCACCGTAGTTCGCATCTGTTGCTGCGATTAACCCTGCCAGCTGGGTGGAAAAATGATACTGCTTATCTCCCATTGTAAGCATGGGGTAGGAGGCAATTTGGAGAGTTCCATTATAGCTATTCTCGGACTTCCAGGTTCCGGCATCGCTATAAGCCTGAGCCGGATCAATATCTGTCAGCGCCATTGCCTTGAAGTTGCCGTTAATGTTGCTGGCTTTGGCTCTCATAACTGCTGCTACTGAAGGGAAATGAGACCATCCAGGTGCAAGCAGTAAATCTGGGAGAATCCCGAAACGCGGATACACTTGGTTAATCAACTCAAAGCCGGTGTATTCCCCAGATGATGTAAGACCACCGATCACATCAACCAAGTCTACGGCACTTGGATTAATCCGGTCATACCCTACAGAGAGCTGTGCTACATTAGCTGAAATGTTTCCACCAGCTTTCACCGAGATCACTACATGGCCGTTATCATTAAATGCGGCATTAAAGTCGACACCAGCTACGTATGTTGATGTTCCGTCAGACGATTTGACTGTGAGCGTTGGCAACAGTATCCCCTCAGACGTCAGCGTAACTGTACGGTTATTTACAGTGACCGCCTCCGGTGGCACCGTCGTCTTATGCACAGCGGGATCCAGGACATTAACCATAATCAACGGGGCTTTCTTGTATAACACGAAATGTGAGTAGATAAGTTCGCAAAGAGTATAGTTCTTCCAATCATCGCTATAGCCAAGTGCGGCTACAGCCTCAGCATAAGTATAAGCCAGCACTGGAGTATTCACCGGTGCAGCTGTCGAAGCCAGATAAACAGGAGCCGTCCCTACTGCAAACGGAATTCCGCTCATTGCCTCTGTGGGTGCCAGGACTGATGTTGGTTGTTCGATAATTGTTACACCATGTTTATAGGCCATTAATTAATTCCCCTTTCCTAAAAGCCTTTGATATGCTGCATACTCTGCTGTACCGGACTGAACAATACGTTCCTGCACTGCATTCATCCCATTAACCGGTACGATAAGTTCTTCTACATCCGGCTGTTCCGCAATCAGTGGCTGCAAATAAGCAGGAATACCGGTCCGAAAGACAGTTGACTGCAGCAAGCTTCCACCCGGCAAGTTCGGACCAAGATAGATTTTTACTGAATCCAAATTTTCTTTCACCGTTACCACTTGCTCCTCCTGCAATTTAACATTATTTTTAGTTCGACTCATATTTTTACCTCCCGTTTAATTTGCGGTAAAGTCCATGTGGTAATGACTTCACCAACCCATTCGAGCATTGGCTGTTCCTCAATAAGTTTCCATTTCCAGCTATCATTAATAGCGAATTTCTTTTCCAGGATACCTTGCCGCATAAGCAGTATACGTACCCGCTCCATCAGGTTTAATAAATCAATAAATCCTGAATTATCCCGCGGCCGAGTCCTAAAAAGGAGTTTAATCTGGGATTGTATGTTATCCTTACCTCCCTCCCCCTCAAATGGTCGGATGATAATGAACGGATATTCGGGATCCTCCTGACTATCTGCAGAATTCGGCGGCAAATCACCTAAATATACATTTGGAACCGCAAATGCATCATCAACCAGCTCATTTTCCAAAAAGGTTTGAATCGCCTTGATCAACAAAAATATCGTCACATCATTTCCCCTTTCGGTAAACACTTCCACTCATAAGCACTGCCCGATTATTATGAATTTATTTTCATACCCTTTAGAACAGATTAGCTTTAGTAGTCATATCAACTTCCACCTCCTTACCAGCCAAGCCGGTTAAGCACATGCTTTAAAATGTCTTTCTATACATACAGGGCATTTGCTAGACAAACTCTCTTATTTCATTAACAAGAGGGCTTATTTTTCTTTGAGCCCGTTGAATGTACTCACTTACGCTACCGGCTGAAATTCCAAGCATCTCAGCTATACAAGCATGGGAAAATCCTTCTCCATGCGCCATCATATAGCATTCTCGCTCCCTTTTACTCAATGGCTCTAAAGCAAAATCAAGCAATGAACGCCGATCATTTGTAATCGAGTCACTTCGATTAATAGCATCGCTACTGGTAAACAACTGCATTCGTAACGGTTCCAGTAATATTTCACGTTCATATCCGGCACGACGCTCTATCCCCCTTCTATTTCCCGGACGCCTCCCTGTGGTCAGCCACTCAATTATGTATTTGCAGTCACTGACCATTCCAGAAATGATTTTCCGGTCATCAGCATCAGCGTTCACATAAGCACATTCGGCTACCTTCAAAGTATCCTGATAATCTGAAAGCATGCCCTCAAGTTCCCTGGTATACGGCAGGGCTGGTTTTCCACTCCGTACTGTAGTCATCCTTATGCTCCTTTTGTGAGGGGAATTAATCATATTATGTATTAGTAACGTTGTTATACGAATCAATTAAGCACTTATTATTGTATAAATGCGCTTTGTTCATATATCAAACAATTTAAATAAATATGATTCCCAATACTCAATATCGTATTTTTTATCAATGGTATACTCATTTTCGTATTTAGTCAATTGATTATTGCGAATAAATACGATATTGAGCATTTACTTGCAAAAAAAAAACCTCTATAATGAAATACATCTTAGTAGAAAGAACATTCTGATGATATGAGGAGGACTTGACAGTGCGGAGGGCTGAAGTCTTAAAGAAACTGATCGAGGAAACCGGCCTGAACACAAAAGCATTTGCTGAGAAAGCGGGGATTCCTTATACTACGCTCAGATCAATGTTAATGCGCGGGGTAGGTGGTGCTTCAGTAGATAATGTCATCAAAGTATGCCGTGCTCTAGGAATTACAACTGAAGAAATGGATCGTTTGGCATTTAGACCTGATGAAGAAGTTGTTTCCCACTCGATTCACGAGCTTGCTGAGTTTGAAGCTTTTATTAACAATCCTGAACACAGCCTATTCTTTAAAGACTACCTGGGTGCTCCAGAAGAAAGAAAACGGGAAATGCTTACCTTCTGGAATTTTATTAAAGACCTGGAGAAGAAAAAAGCAAATGATCAGTAATAACAACTAATACACATAATCACACATAATCGTGGTGCCAGCCGACGAGCTGGTTTCACGCATCCATATATACGAACATACATTCTCATAACGGAGGCCCATTATGTTTATACATTACAAAAAAACTCATTTAGAGCAATTCATTGAACATATTTATTTAGATCACCACATTACGAGCCCAGAGCAAATTACAATTCATGATCTTTCCATTAAACTAAATATAAATGTACAATATTCCCCTATCAGTAGCCGTGCTTATGAGTCAGTCTCAGGTATGCGATGTATTCTTCTGGATAGCCGGATATCTCCAATCAGACAACGCTTTGATTTCTTACATGAGCTCTGTCACATGCTTCGCCACGTTGGTAATCAGATCGTACTTCCCAATCAATTTGTTAAAGCTCAGGAAGAAGACGCTCACAAATTTGTACTCTATGCGACAATGCCGTATTTCATGATAAGAGCATACGTTTTATCTGATGATTACAATCAGGCAATCCATCAACTCTCGAGCATCTTCGGAGTCCCTAGAGAAATGGCTAAGTTAAGGTTTGATCAAATCTTACGCCGTGAATATGAAGGCGAATTATTATCTGGCAGAACATTGCATAATAAATTCAAGAAAAACCCAAACACACACAGCAATCATGTTAAAGAGACAAAAGTATTGGCATATTATGACCCCTACAGCAATTTTGATGGGCCAGACCAACTAATTGTTTGTTTAGATTATAAGACTTTAACTACACAATATGAAATTGTTATTCCTATGGATGAACGGTTTCAAGAAATTGAACTAGAGGCCTTAAATGATATCGTTGTGGAATCAACAATAAGTGGAGACTTAATTTGTTTTGATGGACAATTAACACTCCAAGTGCACCAACTTGTCTACAGGTGTGGATATTCCAAAAGAAATTTTGTACTTCATATGAGGGATATCGTTCAACTCCTCGAAACAGATCGAAGATCTTTAGAGAAGTTTAATTAGTATAAGCATGAACCTTCCGTTAAAATACCAATACAAAAAGCCCCTGGCCATAAAGGCCAGAGGCTTGATATCCTTGAAACCAAGGGATATTAACGTTTCGAGAACTGTGGAGCACGACGTGCTGCTTTGAGGCCGTATTTCTTACGTTCCTTCATACGTGGGTCACGAGTCAGGAAGCCGGCTTTCTTCAGCGCACCGCGATATTCAGGGTCCACTTTGAGCAATGCACGGGAGATACCGTGACGGATTGCTCCAGCTTGACCAGAAATGCCGCCGCCATGTGCAAGAACGATTACATCGTAGTTGCCCAGTGTTTCAGTCAGGTTCAAAGGTTGTTTCACGATCATCTTCAGTGTTTCCACACCGAAATATTCGTCCATCTCGCGTTTGTTAATGACAATGCGTCCTTCACCCGGTACAAGGCGAACACGTGCTACCGAATGTTTACGACGACCTGTCCCATAGTATTGTACTTGTGCCATGAAACTGTCCTCCTTTATTCTTATCCGCGAAGTTCGTAAACTTCAGGTTTTTGTGCTGCATGTGGATGCTCGGCGCCTGCATAGACTTTCAATCTCAGCTTCATGTGATCCCCTTGACGAGTCTTAGGAATCATACCGTGAACTGCAAATTCGATCATGCGTTCAGGTTTAGTCTTGATCAGGTCTTCTGCAACAGTGACTTTCAAGCCACCTGGGTGCATCGAGTGACGGTAGTATTTCTTGTTTTGCATTTTCTTGCCTGTAAGGTGAATCTTCTCAGCGTTGATAACAATTACGAAATCTCCAGTATCAACATGTGGAGTGAATTGCGGTTTGTGTTTGCCACGGATCAATGCAGCGGCTTCGCTGGCCAAACGACCAAGTGTCTTGCCTTCGGCATCAATGATGTGCCAAGTGCGTTCAACTTCGTTTGGTTTCGCCATATAGGTGGTACGCATGAATGTTTCCTCCTTGTTCTCGTACGAAAATCATCTGTTTCGTATATCTTGTTTCTCATTGGATTACGATTATGTGAGTTAAAAAAAGCTTATTTGTCGGCATCTTCTTGATCGGGGCTGTGGGATAGCCATCAAGAAAACACAACTTTTATATTACAGCATAAACATGACAAGTGCAAGTGATTTTTAAGCTATTTGACTATAATTTTTATTAAAAAAGTATAGAACGCTCTCGCCTAAATTCCATCCTCGTCATATTCAACACTCCACAGCGCCAAGCCCTTGGATACGGCCGTTGGTCCTGCCGCCGCCCGATCGCATGCGGCTAGAATATCCGCAACCTTATCCGCATGGTATTTGCCTTCACCCACATGAATCAGCGTCCCCATAATAATGCGAACCATATGCTGCAGAAATCCGCTGCCCGTAATATAAGTGTGAATGACACCCTGGTCTACAGAGTCAGGTCGACACATACTGCGGTCAATCTCCATATGAGCCTCAAAGATCGTCCGGACATGGGAAGTCTTCGTGGACTTCCGTGATGCGAACGAGGTGAAGTCATGGGTACCCAGTAAATGTGTAAGACCTTTCTGCATAGCCGGTATATCGAGTTTCACCGGGTGGTGATGCTGCCAGCGCCGCTGAAACGGATCCGGAAACCGGTTGCCATTAATTGTGTACCGATAGGTTTTGCGCTTTGCTCCTCTACGAGAGTGGAACGATAGCGGAACCTCCCTCGCCTCGGTAACCACGATATCTTGCGGCAACCGGGCATTCAGGGCCAGGCACCAGCGTTCAAGCGGGATTTGAGAGGAGGTCATGAAGTTAAACGGCTGTCCATAAGCATGCACACCCGCGTCTGTCCGTCCAGAGGCGGTTATTTTGAGCGCCTCGCCCGTCAGATGGAGTATGGCCTGTTCCAGCCGGTCCTGAATCGTATTGCCCTGAGGCTGGGTCTGAAAGCCATCATAATGGGTCCCGTCATAATTGACTTTCATCAATAGATTGCGCATTCCGTTCTCCTGTCAGTCCATACTTGGTTTTCAAAAAAAAAGAGCCCCGGCGGGAGCTCCTTCTACTCTATACAAGGTGATTCCCGCGGTTAGTTGTACGGCAGGGCCTTATCGCCCCTGCAGCACAATAACGTTTAATACTTTCCTACCCATGCTCCGAGGATCATGGGGGAAAGGGATAATTCCGGAAATCATTACTTGCGTTACTACGCGCGGTCTACCAGTTCAAGATAAACCATAGGCGCAGCATCGCCACGGCGAGGTCCCAGCTTCAGGATACGAGTGTATCCGCCTGGACGCTCTGTGTAACGAGGAGCAATATCAGAGAACAGTTTTTGGATTGCATCTTGTTCACCGTCAACAGTTTCACGACGAACAAATGCAGCTACTTGACGACGAGCATGAAGATCGCCCTTTTTCGCTTTAGTGATCAGTTTCTCAGCGATGGAACGAACTTCCTTCGCTTTGGCTTCCGTTGTCTGGATGCGCTCGTAAAGGAACAGATCCGTTACCATGTCGCGGAACAACGCTTTACGCGCACTGGAATCACGGCCCAATTTTTGGTATGCCATTTGTTTTCCCTCCTTCACTCAAGTACTCAAGCAATCTGTTAACTATTCTTCTGTGCGGAGACCCAAACCAAGTTCCTCGAGCTTCTCTTGAACTTCTTCCAAAGATTTGCGGCCCAAGTTACGAACCTTCATCATATCTTCTTCAGTTTTCGTAGTCAGCTCTTGTACGGTATTAATACCGGCACGTTTGAGGCAGTTGTAGGAACGGACAGAAAGATCAAGTTCTTCGATTGTCATCTCAAGCACTTTTTCTTTTTTGTCTTCTTCTTTTTCAACCATAATTTCGGCGTCTTTCGCTTCGTCCGTAAGTCCTACGAACAATACGAGGTGCTCGTTCAAAATTTTGGCTCCGAGGCTTACAGCCTCTTCCGGTCTGATACTGCCATCCGTCCAAATTTCCAGCGTCAACTTGTCATAGTTCGTCACTTGACCGACACGAGTGTTATCAATGCCGTAATTCACGCGGGAAATAGGAGTGTAGATGGAATCAACCGGAATAACACCGATTGGCTGGTCGTCGCGTTTGTTCCGGTCTGCTTGGACATAGCCGCGACCACGGCCTGCAAAAATACGCATGTGAAGTCTCGCGCCAGGTCCCAGCGTTGCAATATGAAGATCCGGATTGAGGATCTCAACATCGCTATCCGCACGGATATCACCTGCGGTAACGATGCCTTCACCCTCAGCATCAATCTCGAACACTTTCTCTTCATCTGAATGGATCTTCAGAGAAAGAGCTTTAAGGTTCAGAATGATTTCCGTCACATCTTCCATTACGCCAGGAACGGTCGAGAACTCATGCAAAACGCCGTCAATTTGGACCGATGTTACTGCGGCTCCCGGAAGGGAGGAAAGCAGAATCCGGCGAAGCGAGTTCCCCAGAGTCGTGCCATATCCACGTTCCAGCGGTTCAACTACGAATTTCCCATAGGTTCCTTCATCATTGGCTTCTACGGTCTCAATCTTCGGCTTTTCGATTTCTATCACGAGTGTACCCCTCCTTCAAACGTCGCTCCTATATGAAACTGTCACCCCATCAGGTGCATCATGTAGTATGCCTAAACACCTATTATTAGCAGATGCGTCAGAATTATACCACAATCACAATTCTGATTTCACTATACGCGACGACGTTTCGGCGGACGGCATCCATTGTGAGGAACCGGAGTTACGTCTTTAATGAGGTTTACTTCAAGCCCTGCGGCTTGAAGGGAACGGATGGCTGCTTCGCGGCCCGCGCCCGGTCCTTTAACCATAACTTCAACGGACTTCATGCCGTGTTCCATCGCTGCTTTAGCAGCACTTTCGGCTGCCATTTGCGCTGCAAATGGAGTCGATTTACGGGAACCTTTGAATCCTTGACCGCCGGAGCTAGCCCAGGAAATTGCATTTCCGTGAGGATCCGTGATCGTAACGATAGTGTTGTTGAACGTGGAACGAATATGTGCCACGCCGCTCTCGATATTCTTCCGGTCGCGACGTTTGGTACGTACGACTTTTTTCGGTTTAGCCATTGTCTCTTATCCCCCCTTATTATTTCTTTTTGTTTGCTACCGTACGACGCGGGCCTTTCCGGGTACGGGCATTCGTTTTAGTGCGTTGACCGCGAACAGGCAATCCACGACGGTGGCGAACACCGCGGTAACAGCCGATCTCAGTAAGACGCTTAATATTCAAGGAAATTTCACGACGCAGGTCACCTTCAACCTTAACCGATTTGTCGATCATTTCACGCAGTTTGCTGACTTCATCTTCCGTCAAATCACGGACACGTGTGTTAACGTCAATGCCTGTTTCATTAAGAATTTTCTGGGAAGTCGTTTTACCGATTCCGAAAATATAAGTCAAGGCGATCTCAACGCGTTTATCACGTGGCAAATCCACTCCAGCTATACGAGCCATTTTACGCTACACCCCCTTCTTAACCTTGTTTTTGTTTGTGTTTCGGATTTTCGCAAATTACCATAACAGTCCCTTTGCGGCGGATGACTTTGCATTTCTCGCACATGGGCTTCACAGAAGGTCTTACCTTCATGTTAATTACCTCCTCAAAGTTTTGCGAAGCAAAACTTTTGTTGTAGTTCCCACCTATTTACGGTAAGTTATACGACCTTTAGATAAATCGTAAGGCGATAACTGCACGACCACTTTGTCTCCGGTTAGGATACGGATAAAGTGCATCCGCAATTTCCCGGACACATGGGCAAGTATTTGATGACCATTCTCAAGCTCTACCTTAAACGTTGCATTCGGCAACGGCTCAATGACCGTACCTTCGACTTCAATGACATCTTCTTTAGCCACAGTTAGTCTCCTTTCTCATCTGCACTTATTCCAGCAGGTCCGCCATACTTCATCACTGCAAAACGCAGCTTTCCGTTGGTAACCCGGCCGGTTTCTTCCAAACTGTTCACAACCTCATTGCTGATAAAGGGTATGAGCTCCAGATGTTGAATGTTCTTCTTCTTCGGCCCATCAAACTTCCGTTTGTCCCCATCGGCAATATATACAAATCTGCTATCCACAACTGCGATAACCACGGCAGCCTCTCCGGCATCTTTGCCTTTGAGAATTCTCACCAATTGACCAATCTGCGGGCTGCTCTGAGTATTCATCAAGATCACCTACGCATTCAGTTTTGTGAAAATTTCCATGCCGTCCGGTGTAACTGCTACTGTATGCTCGAAGTGAGCGCACAATGAACCGTCTACCGTAACGACCGTCCAGTTATCTTCCAGCGTTCTGACATATCTGTCCCCTACGTTCACCATCGGCTCAATCGCGAGTACCATACCCGGTTTCAGACGTGGTCCGCGGTCCGCTATGCCATAGTTCGGAATTTGCGGTTCTTCATGCAGTTTTGCCCCGATGCCGTGACCCACATACTCTCGTACGACGGAGAATCCGGCGTCTTCAATAGTTTGCTGGATCGCATGGGAGATTGTAAACAAGCGCACATCCGGTTTGACTAACGCCAGTCCTGCGTACAAGGAGCCTTCCGTGACGTCCAGCAAGCGCTGAGCTTCTTCGGAAATGCTGCCCACTCCGTAGGTCCAAGCGGAATCACCGTGATAACCGCGGTACTCTGCACCGATATCAAGCGTTATTATATCGCCTTCCATCAATTTGCGTTTACCCGGAAATCCATGCACCAATTGTTCGTTGACTGAAGCGCAAATGCTGGCAGGAAAACCGTTGTAACCTTTGAAAGACGGCACAGCACCTTGACTGCGAATGTATTGATCGGCGATTCTGTCGAGCTCTCCGGTTGTGATGCCAGGCTGGATAGCCTCAGCGATCAACCGGTGACTCTCGGCAACAATTCGACCAGCTTCCCTCATAAAGGCAAGTTCCTGCTCGGATTTACAAATGATCATTACATTAACCTCGCAACAAAGATACGATTTCGGAAGTAACGACATTGATTTCGTTTTCTCCGTTTACCTGACGCAAAAGACCTTTATTCTCATAAAACGCAAGCAGCGGTGCTGTCTTGTTATCATACTCATCCAGACGCTTGCCTACGCTCTCTTCGTTGTCATCCGGACGTTGATACAACTCACCGCCATCAATGTCGCAAATGCCTTCTTGCTTCGGCGGGTTGAAAATTAAATGGTAGGATGCTCCGCAAACTCTGCAGATTCTACGTCCCGTAAGACGCGCCATCAGCAGTCCACGGTCTACATTCAAGTTGATTACATGATCCAATGAAATATTGAGGCGGCTTAAGATATCTTCCAGCGCTTCCGCTTGCGAAAGGGTTCTTGGAAAGCCATCCAATAAGAAACCTTTTTCGCAATCGGACTGCTGAAGCCGTTCTTCAACGATCCCAATAGTCACATCATCAGGTACAAGCAAGCCTTGCTCGGTGTAAGATTTGGCCTTCAGTCCAACCGGAGTACCCTGCTTGATTGCCAAGCGGAAGGCGTCACCTGTCGAAATATGCGGAATGCCAAGCTCTTTAACGATAACTGCTGCTTGTGTCCCCTTGCCTGCCCCAGGAGGGCCCATGAATAGAATGTTCACGATTTCTCTCTCCCCCCAAAAGTTCGCCACCAAGCAAGAAACAGCACAATAGGTGCCGGGAAGTCTGTAAATCACATGCTTCGCCGGAACCTATCCACTATTTATTGATGAAGCCTTTGTAATGGCGTTTGATCAATTGGCTCTCGATCTGCTTCATGGTATCCAATGCCACACCAATTACGATCAGGATGGATGTACCACCAATCTGAACCGAATCAGGTAGACCGGAGAGCTTCCCGAAGAATACAGGAAGTACGGATATAAACGCCAAGAACAGCGCGCCGGACATAGTCAGACGGGACATTACCTTGGTGAGATATTTTTCCGTTGCTTTACCAGGACGGATACCCGGGATATAACCGCCATTCTTCTTCATGTTATCGGCCATCTGCTGTGGATTCATCTGAACAAACGTATAGAAGAACGTAAATCCAATAATCATCAGCACATACAGAACCATACCGAGAGGCTCATTAAACTTCAGGTTGCCAGCAACCCATTTCGCCCACTCATGTGTTGACCAGAAGCTGGAGAGTACAACCGGGAATTGCAGTAGAGAAACAGCGAAAATGACAGGAATAACGCCTGCTGCGTTAATCTTCAGCGGAATATGCGTATTCTGTCCACCATACATCTTGTTGCCGACTACGCGTTTGGCATATTGCACAGGAATCTTACGAATCCCTTGCTGTACGAAGATTACTCCAACAATAATCGCCGCAACCAAGATCAACACGATAACGACTTTAAGAATATTCAGGAACATCTGATCCGGCTGTATAAAGCTGGATTGAGCCGTAGCCGTGATATGTCCCGGTATGGCAGCGACGATTCCCGCAAAAATCAGGATCGAAATCCCGTTTCCTATTCCCTTTTCCGTGATCTGCTCACCCAGCCACATCAGGAACGATGTACCTGCAGTCAGAATGATCGCGATAAGCAGATAATCCGCAAAGGTTGCATTCGGGATCATCTCAGTGCTGTAGATCCGGTTGAATCCGATTGAAGTCGCAAACGCTTGAATCAGACCGAGCACTACTGTGCCGTAACGGGTGACTTGCGCCAGTTGCTTTTTCCCGTGCTCCCCTTGTTTTGCCCATTCAGCAAACTTAGGAATAACATCCATCGACAGCAATTGCACGATGATCGATGCGGTAATGTACGGGTAAATACTAATCGCAAAAATCGAGAAGTTTTTGAGCGCTCCGCCCGAGAAGGTGTTCAGAAGACCCATCAAAGCGTCGCCGCTTTGATTTGTTGTTTCCAGTACTTCTTTGTTCACACCAGGAACCGGTACAAACGAACCGAGTCGGTAGATGATCAGAACGAACAGGGTAAACAGGATCTTTTTGCGCAAATCTTCAATATGCCATATATTCTTAAGCGTCTTGAACATTAGATCACCTCGGTTTTACCGCCGGCAGCTTCGATTTTCTCTACCGCAGATTGAGAGAACTTATTTGCTTGTACAGTCAATTTAACGGCTAATTCGCCGTTACCGAGAATCTTAATGCCGCTTTTGGAATTCTTTACAACACCAGTTTCAATCAGCAACTGTGGAGTCACTTCAGTTCCTTCAGCAAAGCTATTCAGATCTTCCAGGTTCACAATCGCATACTCTTTACGGGTAGGATTGACGAAACCACGTTTAGGCAGACGACGATAGAGCGGGTTTTGTCCACCCTCGAAGCCGGGACGAACACCACCGCCGGAACGGGAGTTTTGACCCTTATGACCGCGACCGGAAGTTTTTCCGTTACCGCTACTAGGTCCGCGACCAACGCGGTTGCGTTCTTTGCGGGAACCCGGAGCTGGAGCAAGTTCATGTAACTTCATCGTTTGCACCTCCTTATGTTTGTTAATTTATGCGAGGCGTTTAGCCTTCGATTTCTGTAACGGACAGCAAGTGGCTCACTTTGTTGATCATTCCGCGAATTGCAGGAGTGTCATTGTGAACCACGGACGAGTTAGTCTTACGCAGGCCGAGCGTCTTAACAGTAACACGTTGTGTTTCTGGACGTCCAATTACGCTGCGTACGAGGGTAATTTGCAATTTTGCCATTGACGTTCCCCTCCTTAACCGCGCAATTCTTCGACAGATTTGCCGCGAAGTTTCGCGACCTCTTCAATGCGTTTCAGACGGGAAAGACCCTCTAAAGTTGCATTGACCATGTTCATGGAATTCGAAGAACCCAAAGATTTTGTCAAGATGTCGCCAACGCCTGCCAATTCCAATACCGCACGAACTGGACCGCCGGCAATAACGCCAGTACCTTCCGATGCTGGTTTCAGCAGCACGCGTCCTGCGCCGAAATGTCCAGTAACCAGATGGGGAATCGAAGTTCCTACGATTGGAATGTGAATCAGGTTTTTCTTGGCGTCTTCAATGCCTTTACGGATGGCATCCGGAACTTCGCCGGCTTTACCGATACCAGCACCAACGTAGCCGTTGCCATCGCCCACAACAACAAGTGCGCTAAAGCTGAAACGGCGTCCGCCTTTTACAACTTTTGCTACACGGTTAATGTGTACAACTCTTTCTGTCAGCTCTAAACTGTTCGGATCTACACGCAAGTCGTTAAC
Organism: Paenibacillus sp. FSL H3-0321; assembly: GCF_038002865.1. Lineage (NCBI taxonomy): Bacteria > Bacillati > Bacillota > Bacilli > Caryophanales > Paenibacillaceae > Paenibacillus > Paenibacillus sp. FSL H3-0321. The sequence goes on from NZ_JBBODH010000001.1 coordinate 3,408,267, forward strand.
CTCCTTTTAAGAAATATTCTAGAATTCAAGACCAGCTTCGCGAGCTGCATCAGCCAAAGCCTGAATTCGTCCATGGTACAAGTATCCACCGCGGTCAAATACAACCACTGCATAACCTTTAGCTTTAGCACGCTCAGCGATCAATTGACCTACTTTGCTTGCAGCTTCAACGCTGCCGCCATTGCCGATTGTAGCGCTCAGATCTTTATCAAGTGTCGAGGCAGATACGATTGTAGCGCCTGTCACGTCATCAATCAATTGAGCGTAGATGTGTTTCGAAGAACGAAACACGTTCAAACGTGGACGCTCAGTAGTTCCCTGGATTTTTTTACGAACACGCAGGTGTCTTTTGAGACGAGCCTTGTTTTTATCCTCTTTTGTAATCATGACTTCCCTTTCACTCCCTTCAGTTTGCCGTAAACAGCTTCACTTTAAGATGCACGGGGTATCTTACAATGAAGAGTAAGCCGATTATTTCTTCTTACCGGCTTTACCTTCCTTGCGGATGATACGCTCGCCTTCATATTTGATACCTTTACCTTTATACGGTTCTGGTTCACGTACGGAACGGATTTTGGCAGCATAAGCGCCAACGCGTTCTTTATCGATACCTTTAACGATGATCTTCGTGTTCGCAGGAACTTCGAACTCGATGCCCGCTTCCGGTGTAATTTCAACCGGGTGGGAGTAACCAACGTTCAGAACGATTTTATCTCCGGATTTGCTTGCACGATATCCGACCCCAACCAGCTCCAGAGATTTCGAGAAACCTTCAGTCACACCGCTCACCATGTTGTTGACAACGGAGCGGGTTGTGCCGTGAAGTGAACGATGCAATTTGTTGTCCGACGGGCGAACAACGGTGATTTCGTTATTTTCAACTGTAACCTTCATGTCTTTATGAAGCTCACGAGTCAAAGTGCCCTTAGGACCTTTTACTGTAATAACGGCGTTGTCCAAAGTGACATCTACACCGCTAGGTACTGCGATTGGTTTGCGACCAATACGAGACATGTGTTGCACCTCCTTATCTTGTGACGTTTATTACCAAATGTAGCAGACAACTTCTCCGCCCGATTTTGATTGACGAGCTTCTTTGTCGGTCATAACTCCCTTAGATGTGGAGATAATCGCGATTCCTAGGCCGCCGAGTACACGAGGCACTTCATTGCTCTTCGTGTAAACGCGAAGGCCTGGTTTACTGATTCTTTTCAGACCAGAGATAACACGCTCTTGGTTAGGGCCGTATTTCAAGAAGATACGGATAATCCCTTGTTTGCTATCTTCAACGAATTCCGCATCACGGATGAAACCTTCACGCTTCAAGATGTCCGCGATTTGTTTTTTCATAGTAGAAGCAGGCATTTCTACTGTCTCGTGACGCACAGTGTTGGCGTTACGAATACGAGTAAGCATATCTGCAATAGGATCAGACATAGTCATGTGTGTAAACCTCCTTCCCGTTTATAAACTTCTTACCAACTTGCTTTTTTCACGCCAGGGATCTGGCCTTTATAAGCTAACTCACGGAAACAAATTCTGCAAATTTTGAACTTTTGCAGTACCGAATGTGGACGACCGCAACGCTCACAACGTGTATATGCACGTACTTTGAACTTAGGCTCGCGTTGTTGTTTAACTTTCATCGAAGTTTTTGCCACTTTAGCCTGACACCTCCTAAACAGTTTCGGAGAAATGGATGATTCTTACTTAGCGAAAGGCATTCCCAGCTGATTCAGCAGCTCACGGGATTCCTCATCCGTCTTTGCAGTCGTTACGATAACGATGTCCATACCGCGGACCTTATCCACTTTGTCATACTCGATTTCTGGGAAGATCAGTTGTTCTTTAAGACCAAGCGTGTAGTTACCACGGCCGTCAAAGGCTTTAGTGGGAACACCGCGGAAGTCACGTACGCGTGGAAGCGTTACGTTGAACAATTTGTCCAGGAAGTAATACATACGCTCGCCGCGCAGTGTTACTTTAACCCCAATCGGCATATTTTCGCGCAGTTTGAAACCGGCGATGGATTTTTTAGCTTTAGTGATTACTGGCTTTTGACCAGCGATCAGTTGCAAGTCATTAACTGCAGCATCAAGTACTTTGGAGTTCTGAACAGCGTCACCCACACCCATGTTGATGACAACCTTCTCGATCTTAGGTACTTGCATAACAGTTGTATAGTTAAACTTCTGCATCAGAGCAGGTGTTATTTCATTCAAATAACGTTCTTTCATTCTTGCTGCCATGAAGATTTACCTCCTTTCTTTAGAACTGTATTAGTCGATAATCTCTCCGGATCTCTTTGCTACCCGAACCTTCTTACCGTTATCGAGTACTTTGTAACCGATACGAGTAACTTTACCGCTCTTCGGATCAATGTGCATTACGTTGGACACATGAATCGAAGCTTCTTGTTCGATGATTCCGCCTTGCGGATTCAACTGGTTAGGCTTCTGGTGTTTTTTCACCATGTTCACGCCTTCTACCAGGACGCGGTTTTCACGAGGATAAGCAGCGATGACACGGCCTTTTTTACCTTTGTCTTTCCCGCTGATCACAAGTACCACATCATCTTTCTTCACATGCAGTTTATTGTTATGGGATTCCAGAACTTTTTTCACTCTAGGCATTTATTACACCTCCTATGACTAACCTTCTCAGAACTTCACGTTACTTTATGGGTAACTTTATTAGATTACTTCCGGTGCCAAGGAAACGATCTTCATGTAGTCTTTATCGCGAAGTTCGCGAGCAACTGGTCCGAAGATACGTGTTCCGCGTGGGCTTCTGTCGTCTTTAACAACAACAGCTGCATTTTCGTCAAATGCGATGTAAGAACCGTCTTTACGGCGCACAGAACGTTTAGTACGAACAACCACCGCTTTAACAACATCACCCTTTTTGACAACGCCGCCTGGTGTTGCTTGTTTAACGGAACAAACGATCAGATCACCGATTGCTGCTGTACGGCGTCCAGTACCACCCAGTACGCGGATACACATCAGTTCCTTCGCACCAGAGTTATCAGCCACATGCAAACGTGTAAATGGTTGAATCATTATTAATTTCCTCCTTCCGGAAAGGGTCTGCTCACTATCTTAGATGATAACCGCTTTTTCAACCACTTCAACAAGTCTCCAACGTTTGTCTTTAGACAAAGGACGAGTTTCCATGATTTTTACAGTATCACCGATTTTAGCAACGTTTTCCTCATCATGTGCTTTGAATTTATTCGTAGACTTGATGCGTTTGTGATACAAATTATGTTTCTTATAGGTTTCAACAGCAATTACGATGGTTTTATCCATTTTGTCACTGACTACTTTACCGATCAGCACTTTGCGTGCATTACGTTCTTCGCTCATAGTTAGCCTCCTTCCTGATTACGGATCATTAATCCGCCCTCACTTAGCTGATCCCGAGTACTCTTTGATGGATAACGGTTTTAGCACGAGCTATTTCCTTACGCACATCACGAATCCGAGTCGGGTTATCCAATTGGCCAGTTGCCAATTGAAAACGGAGATTGAAAAGTTCTTCTTTGAATCCTGCGATCTTTTGTTCAATCTCGGCAGTGGTTAAGTTGCGAAGTTCATTAGCTTTCATTTGCTTCACCACCCAATTCTTCACGTTTCACAAACTTAGTCTTGATAGGCAGCTTGTGAGCGGCAAGACGCATCGCTTCACGAGCGATTTCTTCCGACACGCCTCCGAGTTCGAACATAATCTTGCCCGGTTTAACTACGGCTACCCATTTCTCAACGTTACCTTTACCACTACCCATACGAACCTCAAGAGGTTTTTGAGTAATAGGCTTATCTGGGAAAATCTTGATCCAAACTTGACCGCCACGTTTGATGTAACGTGTCATTGCGATACGGGCAGCTTCGATCTGACGGTTAGTGATCCAAGACGGCTCCAAAGCTTGCAAGCCGAATTCGCCGAAGTTCAATTCGGTACCGCCTTTTGCCATACCCTTCATGTGACCGCGTTGTTGCTTGCGGTGTTTAACGCGTTTTGGTACCAACATGATTAGTTGCCTCCTTCCTGAGCAGCTTGTTTCTTAGCTGGGGGAAGAACTTCTCCACGGTAGATCCATACTTTTACACCGATACGGCCGTAAGTAGTATGTGCTTCAGCCGTTCCGTAATCGATATCGGCACGAAGCGTATGAAGTGGAACTGTTCCTTCGCTATAACCTTCTGAACGGGCAATCTCAGCGCCGCCAAGACGTCCGCCAACTTGAGTTTTAATTCCCTTTGCACCGGAACGCATAGTTCTTTGAATCGCTTGTTTCAGAGCACGACGGAACGATACACGACGTTCCAATTGTTGTGCAATGCTTTCAGCAACAAGAATTGCATCCAGTTCAGGGTGCTTAATTTCGTTGATGTTGATGTGAACCTTTTTGCCACCAGCGATAGTTGTAACTGCGCTGCGAAGTACTTCTACTTCTGCTCCGCCTTTACCAATTACCATACCTGGTTTAGCAGTGTGAATTGTAACGTTCACGCGGCTTGCCGCTCTTTCGATCTCGATGCGGGAAACAGCGGAATCCTTCAACTTACCTTTAAGGTATTCCCGGATTTTGACGTCTTCCATTAAAAGAGTACCGAAATCTTTGCCTGCATACCATTTAGATTCCCAATCGCGAATAATCCCGACTCGGAGACCGACTGGATTTACCTTTTGACCCACGTGTTATCCCTCCTTATTTCTCAGATACCACCAAAGTAATGTGGCTGGTACGTTTATTGATCCGACTTGCACGGCCCATGGCGCGTGGACGGAAACGCTTCATCGTAGGACCCTGGTTAACGAAAACTTCGCTAACGAACAAACTGTTCACGTCCATAGAGTAGTTATGCTCAGCATTGGCGATCGCCGAGTTAAGCAACTTTTCAACTACTGGAGAAGCGGATTTTGGAGTGTGGCGAAGAATTGCAATCGCTTCCCCCACTTGCTTGCCGCGAATCAAGTCAACAACCAGTTTCGCTTTGCGAGCGGAAATCCGCACCGATCTTGCATGTGCTTTTGCTTCCATTGTTTTCCCTCCTCTCAAACGAAGACCTTAATTATCTTCTTGTTTTCTTATCGTCACCCGCGTGGCCTTTGTAAGTACGTGTTGGCGCGAACTCGCCCAACTTGTGACCTACCATATCTTCCGTTACGTATACTGGCACGTGTTTACGGCCGTCATATACACCAAACGTATGTCCGATAAACTGAGGGAAAATGGTAGAGCGACGGGACCAGGTTTTAACAACGACCTTCTTATCTGCCTCGTTCAATTCCTCAACTTTTTTCAGCAGGTAGCCATCGATGAACGGCCCCTTCTTTAAACTGCGACCCATGTGTGAATCCTCCCTTCATCCGGTTCTTCAAACCGCGAATCGACGCTTCGCGTTAAGCTAACTTGCCAGAAGCGTCTTATTTCGTGCGGCGGCGAACGATATATTTATCAGATGCCTTGTTTTTCTTACGCGTTTTGTAGCCGAGGGTTGGTTTACCCCAAGGTGACATAGGCGATTTCCGTCCGATTGGAGCGCGGCCTTCACCACCACCGTGTGGGTGATCGTTAGGGTTCATTACAACACCGCGTACTTCAGGACGTTTGCCCAGCCAGCGACTGCGTCCGGCTTTACCAATCTTGATCAGTTCATGATCACCGTTACCTACGGATCCGATCGTTGCACGGCATACGCTGAGGATTCTGCGAACTTCACCGGAAGTCAAACGAACAGAAACGTATTTTTCTTCTTTACCCAGCAATTGAGCTTCTGTACCGGCAGCGCGTACCAACTGGCCGCCTTTGCCTGGTTTAAGTTCAATGTTGTGGATAACTGTACCGACTGGAATGTTCGCCAGCGGAAGGCTGTTACCAATTTTGATGTCAGCCGCAGGGCCGGACTCAATCTTATCCCCAACTTTAAGGCCTTGAGGAGCGAGGATGTAACGTTTCTCTCCATCGGCATAGTGGATCAAAGCAATATTTGATGTACGGTTCGGGTCATACTCGATCGTAGCAACGCTACCTGGTATGCCGTCTTTTGTACGTTTGAAGTCGATGATACGGTATTTACGTTTGTGTCCGCCGCCATGGTGACGAACTGTAATTTTACCTTGGTTGTTACGGCCCGCATGTTTGAACAGCGGCGCAAGCAAAGATTTCTCTGGCTCATTTGTTGTAATTTCTTCAAACGTAGACACGGACATGTTACGTCTGGCCGGAGATGTCGGTTTGTACTTTTTGATTGGCACTGTATTCCCTCCTTACTTTACAGAGTATTATTCTACCGCTTCAAAGAATTCGAGCGGTTTGCTGTCCGGGCTGAGCTTCACGATGGCTTTTTTCCACTCTGGAGTATATCCGGAGTATTTGCCGTAACGTTTCAATTTGCCAGGTACGCGCATTGTGTTCACACTAACTACTTTAACTTTGAAAATAGCCTCGACAGCTTTTTTGATTTCGGTCTTGTTAGCACGGATATCCACTTCAAAAGCGTATTTCAATTCGCTCATGTATTCGGATGTGCGTTCCGTAATCACCGGACGTTTGATAATATCACGAGGATCTTTCATTACGCGAACACCTCCTCTACCTTCAGAACTGCTTCTTTAGTGATGATCAGTTTGTCGTACGTCAGTACGTCAAGAACATTGATGCCGTCAGCCGCTACGAATTTCACCCCAGGGATGTTACGAGCGGAAAGTGCCACATTGTCATCATAGCTAGGAGCTACGATCAGGGCTTTGCTGCCTACTTTAAGATTGTTCAGAATCGCCGCGAATTCCTTCGTCTTCGGAGCATTCATTGTCAAGCTATCCAATACGATGATGTCATTCCCGAGTACTTTCGAGGACAACGCGGATTTGATGGCCAAACGGCGAACTTTCTTAGGCAGTTTCCAGGAATAGCTGCGTGGTGTTGGTCCGAAGACTACGCCGCCGCCTTTCCATTGTGGAGAACGAATGGAGCCTTGACGAGCACGACCTGTACCTTTTTGTTTCCAAGGCTTACGTCCGCCGCCACGCACTTCAGAACGTCCTTTTACTTTATGTGTACCACGACGAAGGGAAGCTCTTTGCATAAGCGCAGCTTCGTGCAGAACATGCACATTCGGTTCAATACCGAACACTGTATCGCTCAATTCAACTTCGCCAACTTCGTTACCACTAATATTAAAAAGTGTTACTTTTGGCATTTCATGTTCCTCCTTTCTTCAGTAATTATTTCTTAACGGTTTGTTTAACTTTCACAAAGCTGTTTTTAGGACCTGGAATAGCGCCTTTAACCAGCAATACGTTACGTTCAACGTCTACTCTGATGATTTCAAGCTTTTGAACCGTTACGGTCGTGTGACCCATATGTCCTGGCAGGCGTTTGCCCTTTGGAACACGGTTAGCTTGGATGGAACCCATGGAACCTGGTCTTCTGTGGTAACGCGATCCGTGTGCCATTGGTCCGCGGCTTTGTCCCCAGCGTTTGATAACACCTTGGAAACCTTTACCCTTAGATGTACCTGTTACGTCAACAAATTCGCCTTCAGCGAAGATATCAGCCTTCAGCTCTTGTCCAACCTCGAGTGCCCCGAGGTCAACACCGCGAATTTCGCGAACGTAGCGCTTAGGTGTTGCATTTGCCTTTTTGGCGTGACCCTGTTCAGGCTTGTTGGAGCGACTTTCCTTCTTGTCGGAAAAGCCCAACTGCACTGCTTCATATCCGTCGATATTCAGGTCTTTCTTTTGCAGTACCACACAAGGACCAGCTTCGATAACCGTAACCGCGATTACGTTACCTTCTGGAGTAAACACTTGAGTCATACCGAGTTTTTTTCCTAAGATACCTTTCAATGTTGACACCTCTTTTCTTTTCCTAGTTGCTTTAATAGATAGTATTACAATTTGATTTCGATATCTACACCGGACGGTAGATCCAAGCGCATCAAGGCATCCACAGTTTGTGGTGTTGGGTTCACAATATCGATCAAACGTTTGTGAGTCCGTTGTTCAAACTGTTCACGGGAATCCTTGTACTTGTGTACCGCACGGAGAATAGTAATGATTTGCTTCTCAGTTGGCAGCGGGATCGGCCCGGATACACCAGCACCCGAACGTTTTGCTGTTTCAACGATTTTCTCTGCGGATTGATCAAGAATTCTGTGGTCGTATGCTTTCAAGCGGATACGAATTTTTTGCTTTGCCATTTTAGTCCCTCCTTCTATCGCCCAATTTATTATCGGACATACTCCGTGAAAATTTTCTGACGTCGACCTCATGGCAAAGGGGCCGGGTGTGTCAGTAACCTCTCACATCATCGCAACGTCTCAGAACAACATTTATTATTATATATAATAGGCGGACACTTTGCAAGCGAAAATACAAAACAACTCATGATTTTTTTCACAAGTTGTTTTCTTTCTATATATATGGCACATATGTAGTCGTTCCTAATTAAAGACCCTCTGTAGCTGATCGGAAATACTCCGCTGAGGCGGCAGATTGTGCCGTTGTAGAGCCGATTCCTTCGATAGTTTGAATCAACACTCTTATCTCTTGTTCTACGGTCACAATTTCCTGGGTGCTGGTCTGCATGGAATCCACGATTTCACTAAACAGCCGGCTGGTCTCAAGCGATTGATGTTTACCGCTCTTAGTCAGTTCCTGTACCTTGCGGATCTCTTCAACAACCTGAGAGGTCAGCCTCCCTGATAGATCGGTTAGCTCGCCGATGCGTACAACTGTATTCTTGGTATCCTCGGCTAGCCGGTTGACCTCCTGCGCAACTACGCTGAAGCCTCTACCATGCTCTCCAGCCCTCGCAGCTTCTATAGTAGCATTGAGTGAAAGGATTTTGGTCTGATCAGCAATTTCCTGAACAGCTGCAACAATCTTCTGGATCTGCCGAGATGAGCTGCTTAGTTCATCCACCGACCGTTCCATTTCATTGGTGCTTTCATAAATCAGATGAATTTGACCGGTAAGGCTGTCCAAGTGCTCATGCCCGTCCCTAGCCATCCCCTGAGACTCCTTAGCCGAACTTGCAGTTCGTTGGAACGTACTACTCACTTCGTTACTGCTTGCCACCAGCTGCTCTACAGCAGCGTTAGTATCCATACTGAGATCTATTAGCTCACCGCTGAATTCTACGATTTTTTGCTTCAGTTCATTTTTTACAATTAAGTACTGCTCTTCCTTCTCTCTGGTGTTTTCCTTCTCATACGCTTCCAGTACTAGCTGTTGTTCCAAATTCAGCAGTTTGGTTATGGTCTGAACCACTTTTAAGGTCTCGTTTTCTTTCAGGGATTGATTATATACAGCTGTAATAAATACATTCTGCAGGTTTTGAAAAGCCGACAAATACCATTTCGGCTCCAGTCCGACTCTCTTATGAATCTTCGCAATGCTGAGACGTTTGGCAATGTAGTGTTCATCAACGTTTCCATCGAAGATTTCAATAATATGCTGCTTTAAAGTCTTTTTTAACCGTTCAATACTGCTGTGTTCAAGAATAATCGCTTCCAGTTTACCGACTCCAAGCACCGTCTTGTAAAACTGGTCGGTTATGATGTCGATATCTCTTTCTACAACCGGTTTCAATAGACGCAGAAGCGTAAGATCTTCCTCAGTCAAGTCAATCATTCGCATCTGTTCATTGAGTTCCTCATGCCCGTCAAGGGTATGAAAAAACTGTGTGGCAGTGGGTACAAGATTCTTGCTGTCCATTGAGTGCACTTCGGGAGATTCCTCGCTTGTGTTACGTGATGTTAAACCATGCATAAAAGAAAAAGGACATTTCCCCATACTTCCACTCTCCCTGAATTTCCTGAAAATAACATCGCTGATATAGAAATATTTTACTCTATGGATAGAATAATTGTAAAGAATTTTAAGTAATATTTTGTTGAATAATGTTGAAAAATAAGTTATTCGGACCGTTATTTTGTCGTATATTGTCGTTTCTAGATTCTATTCGTTCATTTCTGCCATTTGATTCAGTGCTTTTAGATCTAAAATGTCTACCGTTCTTTTACGGACCGTGATAATCCCCATACTTTCCAGATAATTCAGCTTGCGGCTAAGTGTTTCGGCAGTGGCTCCAATCATAGCGGCGAACTCTTTTTTGGCAGCCGGCAAATCAATGCTGTTACCTTGTACACGGGAGGAATCCTCCGATTGATTTCTGTTATGCAGATAAAGCAGCAACCGGGCGAGGCGTTTTTCTACATCATATATATGCATTGCACCAGCCAGCTCTTCGGCTTGATGCAACTGTTCGCTCATTGACATTAAAAAGCTGAATGCAAGCGCCGCGTTGTTCTCCAATAAAGGAACAAATTGTTTGCGGTGCATCCGGCATACACTTCCACTCTCTACAACTTCGGCTGTTACATAATTTTGTTTGTGGTGCAGCAAAGCAAACTGTCCGAAATAGTCGCCGGGGAACAGGAATCGGAAGATATGCTGCTTGCCTTCTTTATTGCTCTGCGTGAGCTTAATGAGGCCACTCTTCACTACAAAAAGTGAATCTGATTCTTCTCCCTCTCGGAATACAAGACTTCCCTTAGCATAATGGCTCGATTCTACTATCGCTTCTACCATTACCAATTCTTCATCTGATAGATTCTTGAATACGGGCACCTGAGAAACACAAGAATGAGAATTGCATACTGTGCATTCCATTCACTCACCATCCTTTCCGCTATTATCACCATAACAAGGATCCTAGTGCTACCCAGTGACTGCCCTCACAACTTTTTTTAAAAAACTTGATCTGCATCAAGGAATATATTATCAATATCCGTCACAATAGGTCCTATAGAGAGATCTAAAGGAGATGGAGTATCTATGCTGCAATATACCTTCGAAGATATGAAAAGTATGGACAGATCTGTGCTTGGCAACATGGTTCCGCTTGAATTATTCCGCACCATCCGCCTTATCGGAATGAACCAGGGTCTCCCCCTTGGCGGTAAAGGAACTACACTTACTGTTGGCCGAAAAATCGGTGAGAGTCTACCAGTGAACACACTCGAGGAGTTACTACAACTATTCGAGGATTTGAAAATAGGGATTCCACGCATCCTGCATGAGGATGACCGCAAGATCAACATCGCGGTGGAGGACTGCTTTTGTAAAGGTCTCCCGACGCTGGAGGAAGAGAAGCTGATTTGTGATTTGGAAGGAGCTATTCTGGAAGGGGCTTTATCCAAAATCATGGGAAGACGGATATCCGTCAGAGAAGTAAAATGCAATGCTGCAGGTCATGAGCATTGTGAGTATGAAGTTAAACTTTAAAACAATAATAAAAACGAAGGTTGGGATTAATGATGGAGAAAAAGACATTAGTAGAGGCAATTCAATATCAGGAGGAACGGTTTACAAAAAAAATCCTGTTTCAAAAAGGCGATAGTGTAATGTTTATGCTTAATTTCATGCCAGACCAACAGCTTCCAGCGCATAAGCATCCCGGAGCAGATGTATTCATCCTTGCTCTGAAGGGAAACGGCATCATTAATGTTAACGATGTAGAGCAGGATCTAGCTGAAGGTGATGTTATCCACCTCGCCGGTGATGAATCCTTTTCCTACTGTAACAATGGTCATCAGCCTGCAAGTTTGCATGTGGTAATATCCAAAGTTCCAGGCCCAGCGTACACCCAAGAAATATCCTAATCGTTTCTTTTGAATTCAACTCTATTTCCGGGTCTTTATAAGGAAATAGAGTTTTTTTTATGCAAAAAAACAGGGAGTCTTCCGGAGAAGAATCCCTGCCTTTATGATTCAGCACTATCCTAACGGATAGAACCGAATTATTTTTGGATGGAAGCTACGCTACCTGCTCCAACTGTACGTCCGCCTTCGCGAATGGAGAATTTAGTACCTTCTTCAATAGCGATTGGGGAGATCAGGGAAACAGTTACTGTGATGTTGTCACCAGGCATAACCATTTCAGTACCTTCTGGCAGGTTGATGATGCCAGTTACGTCAGTTGTACGGAAGTAGAACTGTGGACGGTAACCAGTGAAGAATGGTTTGTGACGTCCGCCTTCTTCTTTAGTCAGAACGTAGATCTGAGCAGTGAACTCAGTGTGTGGTTTAACGGAGTTCGGCTTAGCAATTACTTGGCCGCGCTCGATCATGTTACGGTCAACACCACGCAGAAGTGCGCCGATGTTGTCGCCTGCTTGAGCGGAATCCAGCAATTTACGGAACATTTCTACGCCCGTAACTACGGATTTCTTAGTTTCTTCATGAATACCAACGATTTCGATTTCTTCTCCGACTTTAACTGTTCCGCGTTCTACGCGACCAGTTGCCACAGTACCGCGGCCAGTAATGGAGAATACATCTTCGACAGGCATCAAGAAAGGCTTGTCAGTTTGACGCTCTGGAAGCGGAATGTACGTATCAATCGTTTCGAACATCTCAACGATTTTTTGTGCATAATCGCCATCAGGGTTTTGAAGAGCTTCACGAGCAGATCCACGGATGATTGGAGTATCATCGCCTGGGAAATCATATTCGCTCAGCAAGTCGCGAACTTCCATTTCAACCAGTTCAAGCAACTCTTCGTCTTCAACCATGTCGCATTTGTTCAAGAATACAACGATGTAAGGAACGCCTACTTGACGGGACAGCAGGATGTGTTCGCGAGTTTGTGGCATAGGGCCGTCAGCTGCGGATACAACCAGGATAGCTCCGTCCATTTGCGCTGCGCCAGTGATCATGTTTTTAACATAGTCGGCGTGACCAGGGCAGTCTACGTGTGCGTAGTGACGGTTAGGAGTTTCATATTCAACGTGAGCTGTGGAGATAGTGATACCACGTTCGCGTTCTTCAGGAGCCTTATCGATTTGGTCGAATGCTACAGCAGCGCCACCGTATTTTTTGGACAATACAGTAGTGATTGCAGCAGTCAGAGTTGTTTTACCATGGTCGACGTGACCAATAGTACCGATGTTAACGTGTGGTTTGTTACGTTCAAACTTTGCCTTTGCCATTTGAACAGTTCCTCCTTATTGTGGGGTTCCTTATATTTGAGCCGCCGGGCTAGTTGCTTATCTAGGATGACTGATCGTGTACCCGGACAGCAAGTTAAAACAGTTAATTATTCTCCGCCTTTGTTCTTAGCAACGATCTCTTCCGCAATGGATTTAGGAACTTCTTCATAGTGAGAAAGCTCCATGGAGAATACGCCGCGTCCTTGAGTACCAGAACGGAGTGTTGTGGAGTATCCGAACATTTCGGAAAGAGGCACCTTCGCACGGATAATTTGCGCTCCACCACGGGAATCCATACCTTCGATCCGACCGCGACGGGAGTTCAGCATACCCATTACATCACCCATATATTCCTCAGGAACAGTTACTTCCACTTTCATGATTGGCTCAAGCAGGACAGGCTTACACTTGTCTTTAGCTGCTTTGAGTGCCATCGATCCGGCAATTTTGAACGCCATTTCGTTGGAGTCAACATCATGATAAGAACCATCAACGATGGTAGCCTTAACGTCAACAAGCGGGAAGCCTGCAATAACGCCGTTTTTCATTTGCTCTTCAATACCGGCAAGTGCAGGAGCGATATACTCTCTAGGAACAGAGCCACCGACTACTTTACTTTCGAACTTGCTGCCAGTACCTGGCTCGAGAGGTTCAAATTCAACCCATACGTGACCATACTGACCGCGACCGCCGGATTGGCGAACGAATTTACCTTCGACACGAGCTGGTGCTTTGAATGTTTCGCGGTAAGCAACCTGTGGTTTACCCACATTGGTTTCTACTTTGAATTCGCGGCGCATACGGTCGATGATAATATCAAGGTGAAGCTCACCCATACCTGCCAGGATCGTTTGGCCTGTTTCTTCATCAGTGTGAGCACGAAGAGTTGGATCCTCTTCAGTCAACTTACCGAGAGCAACACCCAGTTTATCTTGGTCAGCTTTGGTTTTTGGTTCAACTGCGATTTCGATAACCGGATCAGGGAAGTTCATGGACTCCAGAATAACCGGATGTTTCTCATCACAAAGTGTATCGCCAGTACTTGTGTCCTTCAGACCAACGGCTGCCGCGATATCACCAGCGTAAACGATGGAGATTTCTTGGCGGCTGTTCGCATGCATTTGCAGGATACGGCCGATACGCTCGCGTTTGTTCTTAGTAGCGTTAACTACATAAGAACCGGATTCCAGAATACCGGAATACACGCGGAAGAACGTGAGTTTACCTACATAAGGGTCTGTCATGATTTTAAATGCCAGTGCTGAGAATGGTTCTTCGTCCGAAGAGTGGCGAACCGCTTCAGTTCCGTCATCCAGATGACCTTGAATAGCCGGTACATCCAGTGGGGATGGCAGGTAATCAACGACAGCGTCCATCATCAGTTGGACACCTTTGTTACGGTAGGAGGATCCGACAATTACAGGGAAGATCTTAACTTCTACAACGCCTTTGCGCAGAGCAGCTTTGATCTCATCAACTGAAATTTCTTCGCCTTCCAGGTACTTCATAGTCAGATCTTCGTCAAGTTCTGCTACTTTCTCGATCAACTCAAGACGCAGCCCCTCAACTTGTTCCAGATATTCAGCCGGAATGTCCGTTACTTCAATATTTTGGCCCAGATCGTCTTTAAACATATGAGCTTTTTGCTCAACCAGGTCAATAATACCAATGAAGTCGTTTTCGGCACCAATTGGCAGTTGAATAGCAACTGCATTGGCTTGCAAGCGATCACGCATGCTGTCGATAACGTTTAGGAAATCCGCACCGATGATATCCATTTTATTTACATATGCGATCCGGGGAACGCCATAACGGTCAGCCTGTCTCCATACGGTTTCAGACTGAGGCTCAACGCCCTCTTTCGCACTGAAAACGCCTACTGCCCCATCCAATACACGAAGGGAACGTTCAACTTCAACTGTGAAGTCAACGTGTCCAGGGGTATCAATGATATTGATGCGGTGACCTTTCCATGCAGCAGTTGTAGCAGCGGAAGTAATAGTAATCCCGCGCTCTTGTTCTTGCTCCATCCAGTCCATTGTAGCAGCACCCTCGTGAACTTCACCGATTTTGTGCGTACGGCCTGTATAGAATAGAATCCGCTCAGTGGTAGTAGTCTTACCAGCATCAATATGCGCCATGATCCCGATGTTACGTGTATTTTTTAAGGAGAACTCTCTTGCCATGAATTGGATCTCCCTTCAAAATATAAGTTATTTGAACGGCCTTAAATCCTACCAGCGGTAGTGAGCAAACGCTTTGTTTGCTTCAGCCATTTTGTGCGTGTCTTCACGTTTCTTAACGGAAGCGCCTGTGTTGTTGGAAGCGTCGATGATCTCAGCCGCCAAACGCTCTTCCATCGTCTTCTCACCGCGGTTGCGTGAGTAGTTCACGAGCCAACGTAATCCCAAAGCAGTACGTCTTTCAGGTTTAACCTCGATAGGCACTTGGTAGTTAGCACCGCCGACACGACGAGCTTTAACTTCCAATACCGGCATAATATTCTTGATGGCAGCTTCGAAAACTTCCATCGGATCTTTGCCTGTGCGTTCTTGAATCAACTTGAACGAATTGTACAGAATGCTTTGAGCGACACCTCTTTTACCACCCAGCATAATACGGTTGATCAAACGAGTAACCAACTTGCTATTATACAATGGATCTGGCAATACATCTCTCTTAGTAACTGGACCTTTGCGTGGCATGGATATCCCCCTTTCTCAATGTTTATTATTCAGATATTCTTAACTTATTTCTTTGCTTTAGGACGTTTTGCACCATACTTGGAACGAGCTTGCATACGGTTAGCAACGCCTGCTGTATCCAAAGCGCCACGAACGATGTGATAACGAACTCCTGCAAGGTCCTTAACTTTACCTCCGCGCAGCAATACAACACTGTGCTCTTGAAGGTTATGTCCAATACCCGGAATGTAAGCAGTCACCTCAAGACGGTTCGTCAAACGAACACGGGCATACTTACGAAGCGCGGAGTTTGGTTTACGTGGAGTCATTGTGCCTACACGAGTGCACACACCGCGTTTTTGCGGGGCGCTCAAATTTGTAGTCTCACGCTTGAGGGCGTTGAACCCTTTTTGAAGAGCGGGAGATTTGGATTTTTCGATTTTGGCTTGACGGCCTTTACGAACCAGTTGATTAATAGTTGGCATTGTTGTGCCACCCCCTTCCTGAAATAGTAATCTATTTACGAACATTAAGTCCACAGACCCAGGCGGTTCATAAAAAGACAAATGAAAAGTCTTTGTTGCCGAAGTGTACCCCGGTACAAAAACGCTTCTCGTGCTATTGTTTTAAGACGGCTGCCATAGCAGCACCAACTTCTATACCGCAAGCTTTGCCCAAATTCAGCATCGTGTCCACATAAGAGACCTTCACACCTTGTTTGTTACAAAGCATAACAATTCTGGAAGTAAGCCGTTGATCTCCGTCCTCTGCCACATAGACTTCTGCGGCTTGGCCCAACTCTACCGCCTTGACGGTTTGTTTGGTACCGATCTTGACCTGAGCATCCTGCAGTCCTCTATCATCAGTCATGATAAATCATTACCTCCAATGAACAAGAATAACCAGGCTACTCACGCACCTTAGACATATTAGCATTATCAGTAGATGATGTCAAGAGAATCGGCAATAAATTTATTAATATTCACAGCAGGCAGCAGCGCCACGTCTATAAATAGCCGTGGCATAATCAACTGCCCGCCATGATTATTTAACTATTCAGCAGGAACCGTTTCTAAAGCTTCTTGCGAGCTTTCGACATTCGGATCACTCAGCTTCACATTACGGTAACGATTCATGCCAGTACCTGCAGGAATCAACTTACCGATAATAACATTTTCTTTGAGTCCAAGCAACTTATCTACTTTACCCTTAATTGCAGCATCAGTCAAGACGCGGGTAGTTTCTTGGAAGGAGGCCGCAGACAGGAAGGAATCTGTCTCCAGGGATGCCTTAGTAATACCGAGCAGTACCGGTTTGGCAACTGCAGGCTCATTACCAGAAAGAATGGCTTCCTTATTCGCAGCTTCGTATTCATGAATGTCAGCAAATGCACCTGGCAAGAGATTCGTATCACCAGCATCGATAATACGGATTTTGCGCAGCATCTGCTTAATCATAACTTCAATGTGCTTATCATTGATCTCAACGCCTTGGTTACGGTATACACGCTGTACTTCTTGCAGAATGTAGTTTTGTACCCCGCGGATCCCTTTGATGCGCAACATTTCTTTAGGGTCGATCGAACCGTCAGTCAGCTCATCGCCAGCTTCAATCTCCTGGCCTTCACTGACACGCAGACGCGAACCGTAGGTGATGGAATAAGTCTTAGATTCAGCTTCACCTTGAACCTCTATTTCGCGGCGGTCCTTGGTTTCGCGGATTTCCTTGATTACCCCGTCAATTTCACTGATTGTAGCCTGACCTTTAGGGTTACGGGCTTCAAACAACTCCTGGATACGCGGCAAACCTTGCGTGATGTCATCACCGGCAACACCCCCGGTATGGAACGTACGCATTGTAAGCTGGGTTCCCGGCTCACCGATGGATTGTGCCGCGATAATACCGACAGCTTCACCGATTTCCACGAATTTACCTGTTGCCAGGTTACGTCCGTAGCATTTCTTGCAGACACCGTGACGCGCACGGCAGCTCAGCACAGAACGGATCTGCAGTTTGGTCACACCAGCGTTAACAATCGCCTCAGCTTTGTCGGAGTCAATCAGATCGTTGCGGTGAACGAGGATTTCCTTCGTTTCCGGATGACGTACAGTTTCAAAGGAGTAGCGGCCTTCAATACGGTCGTACAGATCTTCGATAACTTCCTTGCCATCTTGAATACGGCTGACGGTGAAGCCTTTATCGGTACCACAGTCTTCTTCACGGACAATAACGTCTTGGGCAACGTCAACGAGACGACGGGTCAAGTATCCGGAGTCGGCTGTACGCAGCGCTGTATCGGCCAGACCTTTACGCGCTCCGTGAGTGGAGATAAAGTACTCGAGGACGGTCAGACCTTCACGGAAGTTCGCTTTGATTGGCAATTCGAAAATCCGTCCCGATGGTGTAGCCATCAGTCCGCGCATACCACCCAGCTGGGTAATCTGCGATTTGTTACCACGCGCTTTGGAGTCAACCATGAGCATGATGGAATTGAAACGGTCCATCGATTTCAACAACACGTTGGTAAGATCATCCTTCGTCTTCGACCAGATCTCAATAACACGGTCATACCGTTCGTCATTGGTGATCAGACCACGGCGATATTGGTTGGCAACCACATCGACCTTAGCCTCGGACTCTTTCAGGATTGTAGCTTTTTCCTCCGGAACGATAACGTCCGATACGGCAACCGTAACACCGGAACGTGTGGAGTACGTAAAGCCGAGTTGCTTGATTTTATCCAAAATCACAGACGTTTTGGTCGTGTGATAGGTTTCGAAGCAGCGGGCAATAATCAGACCCAGGTATTCCTTACCTACAGCACTTGCTTCCGGAGCATTCATAATCAGCTCACGGATGTCCGCGCCTTTTTCATAGATAAAGTATTTCTCTGGTGTGCCTTGCAGCAGGTTTGTTTTGGTCGCTTCATTGATATAAGGGAAGCTGCTAGGATAGATCTCGTTAAAGATGATCTTTCCGACCGTAGTAATCAGCATTGCGCCTTGTTGCTGTTCTGTAAAGCAGGTTTTACCCAGAGCCTTAACAGGAATAGCTACACGGGCGTGCAGACCTGCGGTTCCACGCTGGTAAGCTGAAACAGCTTCGTTCACGGTGCGCAGAATCATACCCGTACCCTTTTCTTCCTTGTTGTCCATGGTCAGGTAGAACGTACCGAGGACCATATCCTGGGAAGGGGTAACAACCGGTTTGCCGTCCTTAGGGTTCAGGATGTTACCGGAGGCCAGCATGAGCAGACGTGCTTCCGCTTGAGCTTCTGCAGACAGAGGAACGTGCACCGCCATTTGGTCACCGTCAAAGTCGGCATTGTAAGCCGTACATACGAGCGGGTGAAGACGGATAGCATGACCTTCTACCAGAATCGGTTCAAACGCTTGAATACCGAGACGGTGAAGTGTAGGGGCACGGTTCAGCAGAACCGGATGCTCTCTGATTACTTCTTCAAGCACATCCCATACTTCAGGACTTACACGCTCAACTTTACGTTTTGCGCTCTTGATGTTATGGGCCAAGCCCTTGTTCACCAATTCTTTCATAACAAACGGTTTGAAGAGTTCAAGCGCCATTTTCTTTGGAAGTCCGCATTGGTACATTTTGAGATACGGTCCTACAACGATAACGGAACGTCCGGAATAGTCAACCCGTTTACCGAGCAAGTTCTGACGGAAACGTCCTTGTTTACCTTTCAGCATATGGCTGAGCGATTTGAGCGGACGGTTACCAGGACCCGTTACAGGGCGGCCGCGACGGCCGTTGTCGATAAGTGCATCGACAGCTTCCTGAAGCATCCGTTTCTCATTCTGCACGATAATATCAGGAGCACCCAGATCAAGTAGTCTCTTCAGACGGTTGTTCCGGTTGATTACGCGACGATAGAGATCGTTAAGGTCAGACGTAGCAAAACGGCCACCATCCAATTGAACCATCGGACGAAGCTCCGGAGGAATAACCGGAAGCACATCCATGATCATCCAATCAGGCTTGTTGCCGGAGTTGCGGAAGGCTTCAATAACTTCCAGACGTTTGATTGCCCGGTTGCGGCGTTGGCCTTGGGCGGTACGCAGCTCTTCCTTGAGGAATTCCAATTCCTTCTCAATGTCGATATCCTGAAGTAGCTTTTTCACCGCTTCGGCACCCATGCCGGCTTGGAAACCGTAGCCGTATTTCTCACGGTAGCTGCGGTATTCTTTCTCGGACAGCAGTTGTTTCTTCTCCAGTGGCGTTTCACCTGGATCGGTTACAACATAAGATGCAAAGTAGATGATCTCTTCAAGCGATCTCGGGGACATATCGAGTGCCAGACCCATACGGCTTGGAATACCTTTGAAATACCAGATATGAGATACAGGAGCCGCCAGTTCAATGTGGCCCATACGTTCGCGGCGAACTTTAGCGCGGGTAACTTCCACGCCGCATCGGTCGCACACTACGCCCTTATAACGGACGCGTTTGTATTTACCACAGTGACATTCCCAGTCCTTTTGCGGTCCGAAGATACGTTCGCAGAAAAGACCTTCTTTTTCCGGCTTCAATGTACGATAGTTAATGGTTTCCGGTTTTTTTACTTCTCCGCGGGACCAAGAACGAATCTTCTCCGGAGAAGCAAGCCCGATTTTCATGAATTCAAAATTGTTAACGTCCAACAAGGAGCAACCCTCCTTAACCTATATCCTGATTTAGTACCGGAGGCCCTCCCTTGATGGTTAGATCAAAAGAGGGCACGGTCCTTTTTAAATGAAATTGATTCTTACAGCTTTAATTACTCTATTCCGACTTCTGCGCCTTCCAAATTGAGGCTCAGCTTGTCGCCTGACGTCTCATCCTCATCATCCAGTTCCTTCATTTCAATTTCCTGCTCGTCGCCGCTGAGGATCTTAACATCCATACCAAGCGACTGCAGTTCCTTGATAAGTACTTTGAACGATTCCGGAACACCTGGTTCTGGAACATTCTCGCCTTTGACAATGGATTCGTACGTCTTGACACGGCCTACCACGTCATCGGACTTCACAGTTAAAATCTCTTGAAGTGTATATGCAGCACCGTAAGCTTCAAGCGCCCAAACTTCCATCTCCCCGAAACGCTGTCCGCCGAACTGGGCTTTACCGCCGAGTGGCTGCTGTGTAACGAGAGAGTAAGGTCCTGTGGAACGGGCATGAATCTTATCGTCAACCATGTGCGCCAGTTTGATCATGTGCATAACGCCGACAGTAACTTCACGCTCGAAGCGTTCACCTGTACGGCCGTCATAAAGCACAGTCTTACCATTACGCTGCATGCCGGCTTCTTCCATCGTGTCAAACACGTCGTTCTCACGCGCTCCATCAAATACTGGAGTAGCTACGTGAATACCGAGCTGCAGGGCAGCCATACCGATATGAACTTCGAGCACCTGGCCGATGTTCATACGGGAAGGAACGCCCAGAGGGTTCAGGACAACCTGCACCGGTGTACCGTCAGGAAGGAATGGCATATCTTCTTCAGGCAGTATCCGGGCAACGACACCCTTGTTACCGTGACGTCCGGCCATCTTGTCACCTTCAGAAATCTTACGTTTCTGAGCGATGTAGACACGAACCAGCTGATTCACACCCGGAGGCAGCTCATCGCCGTTCTCGCGTGTAAATACTTTAACGTCAACGATAATACCATCACTACCATGAGGAACGCGCAGCGAAGTATCGCGCACTTCGCGGGCCTTCTCACCAAAGATAGCGTGCAGCAGGCGTTCTTCAGCAGTCAGTTCAGTTACACCCTTCGGAGTAACTTTACCTACCAGAATATCACCAGCGTTAATTTCCGCACCGATGCGGATAATGCCGCGCTCATCAAGATTGCGCAACGCTTCTTCACCGACATTCGGAATATCACGCGTAATCTCTTCAGGTCCCAGCTTGGTGTCGCGAGCTTCGGATTCGTATTCCTCGATATGAATCGAAGTGTATACATCTTCCTTAACCAGTTTCTCACTCAGCAGGATCGCATCCTCGTAGTTGTAGCCTTCCCAAGTCATGAACGCAACAACTACGTTGCGGCCAAGAGCAAGTTCGCCCATTTCCGTAGATGGTCCATCTGCCAGAATGTCACCTTTCTTAACAATGTCGCCTCTTTTAGCCAGCGGACGTTGATTAATGCAGGTACCCTGGTTCGAACGCATAAATTTGTGTAATTTATATTTAACGATATCGCCTTTAACTTCCTTGCCTTCGACAGCTTCAACGCGGCGCAGCCAAATTTCGTTGGCCGACGAGCGTTCAATAATACCGTCATACTTGGAAACAATACATACGCCCGAATCCTTAGCGGATTTATGTTCCATTCCTGTGCCGACAAGCGGCGCTTTAGGAATTAGAAGCGGAACGGCCTGACGCTGCATGTTCGATCCCATCAGTGCGCGGTTGGAGTCATCGTTCTCAAGGAACGGAATGAGCGCCGTAGCGACCGATACAACCTGTTTCGGCGATACATCCATGTAATCCACGCGATTACTTGGCATTGTTGTAATGTTGTCTGAATCTTTGTTGTAACGAACGATAACCATGTCTTCTTTGAAGGAGCCCTCTTCGTCGATCAGTACGTTAGCCTGAGCAACTACATAGTTATCTTCTTCATCGGCAGTCAGGTAATCGATCTGCTCGGTCACCTTGCCAGTCTTCGGATCCACCCAACGGTACGGCGCTTCAATAAAGCCGTATTCATTGATGCGGGCAAAGGTGGACAAGGAGTTGATCAGTCCGATATTCGGACCTTCCGGCGTTTCAATTGGACACATACGGCCGTAGTGACTGTGATGGACGTCACGAACCTCAAAGCCCGCGCGTTCACGAGTCAGACCACCGGGTCCGAGTGCCGATAGACGGCGTTTATGCGTCAGTTCAGCCAACGGGTTCGTCTGGTCCATAAATTGGGACAGCTGCGAACTACCGAAGAACTCTTTAATCGACGCGATAACCGGACGAATGTTGATCAAAGCCTGTGGCGTAATCGCATTAGCATCCTGAATCGACATTCTCTCACGCACTACGCGTTCCATACGGGACAACCCGATACGGAATTGGTTCTGCAGCAGTTCACCTACAGAACGCAAGCGACGGTTACCTAAGTGGTCGATATCATCGGTGTTGCCGATGCCGTGCAGCAAATTAATAAAGTAGCTGATTGAGGAGATAATATCAGCCTGAGTAATATGCTTCACTGATTTGTCGATATTGCCATTGGCAATCAGTTTGATAACCCGTCCTTCTTCAATCGGCGAGAACACGTCGATCGTTTGCAGAGGGATATCAATACTGTCCATAACCCCACCGCTTACACGGTAGTTTTTGGAGGCAACATTTTTCTCGAAATAAGGAATCAGCTCATCAAGCAGACGACGGTCAACCATTTGGCCGGATTCCGCCAGGATTTCACCTGTGGACTCATCAACCAGAGGTTGAGCCAAACGCTGATTGAACAGACGATTCTTAATGTGCAGCTTTTTGTTGATCTTGTAGCGGCCTACATTGGCCAAATCATAGCGCTTCGGATCAAAGAAACGTGCGACCAAAAGGCTCTTGGCATTATCAAGTGTCGGCGGTTCGCCCGGACGCAGACGCTCGTAGATTTCGATAAGCGCCTTTTCCGTAGAGTCCGTGTTGTCTTTATCCAGCGTATTGCGAATATATTCATCATTGCCAAGCAGTTCCAGAATCTCAGCATCACTGCCGAACCCAAGAGCACGCAGAAGCACGGTAACCGGGATCTTACGAGTCCGGTCGATGCGGACATACATAATGTCCTTAGCGTCGGTCTCAAGTTCCAGCCAGGCTCCGCGGTTAGGAATTACTGTGGCGGTGTAGGTTTTTTTACCGTTCTTATCCACTTTTGTGCTGAAATAGACGCTTGGAGAGCGAACCAACTGGCTGACAATAACCCGTTCCGCACCATTGATAATAAAAGTGCCGGTCTCCGTCATCAGCGGGAAATCTCCCATGAACACTTCCTGCTCTTTGACCTCACCGGTCTCCTTATTAATGAGCCGTACTTTCACCCGCAGAGGAGCCGCATATGTTACGTCCCGCTCTTTAGCGTCGTCAACCGTATATTTCGGTTCACCCAGGCTGTAATCAATGAACTCAAGCACCAAATTCCCTGTGAAATCCTGGATCGGCGAGATGTCCTGAAACATTTCCCGCAATCCTTCCTCCAAAAACCAATCATAAGATTTTTGTTGGATCTCGATCAGGTTCGGGACCTCGAGTACCTCGTTAATTCTCGCATAGCTCCGCCGAGTGCGTCGACCATACTGAACAAGATGTCCTGCCAACTTTACTCACCCCTCATGTCTACTCACTTAAAAATTGATTGCGAACCCTTGTTTGGACCATTATAATGGAACCATAACACAAGGATTCAGCCACAAATAGAGAAAAGCCCTTATCGAAATCTTTCGAAAAAAGAGCGCATCTATCCATGACCAAAATACTCCTTATCCAGTAGATTTGCCCAAAACGTACGTATTATACGTCACCAAGCAACAGTTTATGCGCTATTATCTATTTCCCCGGCGACCTTCGCCGTGGCAGTAACATAGAGAACTGAATTCGCACAAACTTGCCGTACGGCATGCGCTTGCCGGGCGACAATATATTACTTGACATTTCAGCAAACTAAAGACATGGAGCCTAGCTTAATACTGACATTTTATAATAATACCACTATCGATATCACAAGTCAATAACTAATCAACTATTTTTTTGCGCTCTGATAATACGATAGCCTTTGTCTTTCCCCACTTCTTCCACAACCGGAAATAAGCTTTCGAGTTTGGCTGCCGCTGAAGGTGCCCCCTGTTTCTTCTGTATTACAATCCACAGACTTCCACCCTCATTCAAATGCTCATACGCCTCTTCAAAAATACGATGCACTACCGCTTTGCCGGCACGTATCGGAGGATTGGTAAGTATGACATCATACTTCTGTCCCTTTACTGCAGACAACACATCGCTTTCCATAACCGTAACATTGCGGATTCCATTATGATGGGCATTCTCGCGAGCCAGCTCGACCGCACGGCTGTTAATATCAATCATCGTCACATGGCCGCCCGGGGCCAGAAACGCTGCACTAATGCCAATCGGTCCGTACCCGCAGCCTACGTCAAGCACTGCAGATCCATCCGGAATGTCCATAGCCTCAATTAGTACACGGCTGCCATGGTCGATATCTCCTTTGGAAAAAACACCGGCGTCGCTGGTAAACCGCAGGGTTTTCCCTCTTAGAACCGTGCTTAAGGTACGTCTGTCATGACGCACTTCCGGCTGCTGCGAGTAATAATGCTGCGACATAAGATCCTCCCTTTCATTTTGCTCTTCCTAATTGTATACAGCAACCCCCTTGAACAAGTTCAAGGGGGTTGCAAGAACCGGGAGGAAAAGTTTCTTCCCGGGGCATTACCTTATTGAAGCAAATTACTTCACTTCTACAGCTGCGCCTGCTTCTTCCAATTTTGCTTTGGTAGTTTCGGCTTCTTCTTTGCTTACTTTTTCTTTGATTGCTTTTGGAGCGTTGTCTACGAGGTCTTTAGCTTCTTTCAAGCCCAGGCCTGTGATTTCGCGAACGATTTTGATAACGTTGATTTTGGAAGCGCCAGCGCCTGTCAAAATTACGTCGAATTCGGATTGCTCTTCTTCTACTGCTGCTACTGCTCCGCCAGCTGCTACTGGAGCTGCTGCAGTTACGCCGAATTCTTCTTCGATTGCTTTAACCAGGTCGTTCAGTTCCAATACGCTCATGCCTTTAATTTCTTCCAAAATTGTTTCTTTGCTCATGATTGAACCTCCATTTTATATTTAAATTTGTTTGTGGTATTGATTATGATGCTAGAGACAAAGGCTTACGCGCTTTGTTCTTCTTTCTCAGCAACAGCCTTAACTGCAAGGGCGAAGTTGCGGATTGGAGCTTGAAGCACGCTAAGCAGCATGGACAGCAAACCATCGCGGGATGGAAGCTCAGCCAGTGCTTTCAGCTGATCTGCGTCGATAACTTTACCTTCTACAACGCCGCCCTTCAGTTTCAGAGCGTCGTTCTTCTTAGCGAAGTCGTTCAAAATCTTGGCTGCTACTACCGCATCAGTTTCACTGAATGCTACTGCTGTAGGACCAGTCAGAACTGCGTCCAACTCAGTCAACTCAGACGCCGCAGTTGCACGACGCACCAAAGAGTTCTTCAGGACTTGAAAATCAACGCCAGCTTCACGAAGCTGCTTACGCAGTTCGGTCACTTGCGAAACGTTCAATCCACGGTAGTCCGCAACAACAGTGGAAACACTGTTCTGCAGTTTGCTTGTTACAACATCAACCGCTTCCTGTTTAGCTTGGATTACTTTTGCATTTGCCAATTGTATACACCTCCTGAAAATTTATGTGACGACGATTCTTCCGGAAAATTCTCGTCGTTCCTACGCAGGCATTAGAAAAGCCTCCGCAGATTCACGAAGGCTTGATAAAACGTAAGTTACACAGGCATGCACCCGGCACTTCTTGTTTCTATCACAACACCTCGGTAGGAAATTAAGCCCTACGGCACCTACTGTCTACGGTAAGCATATTCAAGTTGAAGAATGATCACCTTAAAGTTCACAACTGTTATAGATTATCAAAGATGACTCTAGGAGTCAACCCCTATTATCTGTAAGAAGTTGTGTTTACACGAGCACTCGGTCCCATAGTGGACGAAATAGCAATGCTCTTCAGGTAAACACCTTTAGCAGCAGCCGGTTTCGCACGGTTCAGAGCGTCAATGAGGGATTTAAGGTTTTCGTTCAATTGTTCAGCATTAAAGGAAACTTTGCCGATAGGCGCGTGAATTTGACCGGCTTTATCAAGACGGTATTCGATTTTACCGGCTTTGATTTCTTGCACAGCCTTGGTAACGTCGAAAGTAACTGTGCCAGCTTTAGGGTTAGGCATGAGGCCTTTACCACCGAGCAGACGACCCAGTTTACCAACTTCACTCATCATATCAGGTGTAGCTACGCAGACATCAAATTCAAACCAGCCCTGTTGGATCTTGTTGATCATATCCTGATCACCTACAAAATCCGCGCCAGCAGCTTCAGCCTCTTTCGCTTTTTCACCTTTTGCAAATACAAGCACGCGTTGCGTTTTGCCTGTGCCGTGAGGCAGGACAACAACACCACGAACCGCTTGGTCTTGTTTACGCGGGTCTACACCCAGACGAACTGCTGCTTCAACGGTTTCGTCGAATTTGGCAGTTGCCGCCTTTTTCACAAGCTCTACAGCTTCTGAAGGCTCGTAAGTTGCTTCGCTATTGATCAGCTTAGCAGATTCCAGGTATTTCTTACCATGTTTAGCCATGAAAATGTTCCTCCTTTGTGGTGTTAGCGGAAATTCCTCCCACATATTGCGGTCATGAATGACCGGTGCATCGAATACATATTAGTCTTCGATTGTGATACCCATACTGCGGGCAGTACCTTCAACCATGCGCATTGCAGCTTCGATAGATGCAGCGTTCAGGTCGGGCATTTTTGTTTCAGCGATTTCACGAACCGCTGCGCGGCCGAGCTTCGCTACTTTTTTCTTGTTTGGTTCACCGGATCCTTTTTCTACTTTAGCAGCGATGCGAAGCAGAACGGCAGCCGGAGGAGTTTTAGTGATGAAGGTAAACGAACGGTCTTCAAATACTGTAATTTCAACCGGGATGATCAGGCCAGCCTGGTCGGCAGTACGAGCGTTGAATTCCTTACAGAATGCCATGATGTTGACACCTGCTTGACCTAACGCCGGACCTACTGGAGGCGCTGGATTCGCTTTCCCTGCAGGAATCTGCAGTTTCACCATTTTAATAACTTTTTTAGCCATGAGTGACACCTCCTTGCGTAAATAGTGGTATTCGAACGCTTAAAGCGTTCTCCCACAAGAAACCCTTGACACTGTTATATTTTCTCCACTTGAGTGAAATCCAACTCCAGCGGGGTTTCCCGTCCAAACATGTTAACATGCACTTTGATCTTGCTCTTGTCAGCCAAAATCTCTTCCACGGAGCCCACAAAATTCGCAAAGGGACCAACCATAATACGTACGGATTCCTTAATTTCGAAATCAATCTTCGCTTTAGGTTCAACCATGCCCATATGCTTCAGAATTTGTTCAACTTCTTCCGGAAGCAGAGCGGTAGGTTTGGATCCGGAACCTGTCGAACCGACAAACCCGGTAACGCCCGGCGTATTGCGGACAACATACCAAGAATCATCAGTCTGAACCATTTCGACCAAAACATAACCAGGATAAACTTTACGCATGACAGTTTTTTTCTTGCCATCCTTGTTTACCAGTTCTTCTTCCATAGGAACAAGAACACGGAATATTTTGTCTTCCATGCCCATGGACTCAACGCGTTTTTCCAAATTGGCCTTAACCTTATTCTCATACCCGGAATAGGTATGAACAACATACCATCTTTTTTCCATACAAGCCACCTGGGACCTCTCTAAATAATCGTTTCGATCAGAGCGGAAATACCGATGTCCAGAACCCAGAAGTAAAGCGCCATAACTACAATTGTACCGAGAACGATCAATGAATAGTTTTTCAACTCTTTACGGCTAGGCCAGCGAACTTTTTTGAGCTCGCTCCAGCTCTCAGTGAAAAAGGAAAACAATGACTTGAAACTACGTTTCACGCCGACTACACCTCCAAAGACTATCTGGTTTCGCGATGAGGAGTT
The DNA here is from genome assembly GCF_038002865.1 of Paenibacillus sp. FSL H3-0321. NCBI lineage: Bacteria > Bacillati > Bacillota > Bacilli > Caryophanales > Paenibacillaceae > Paenibacillus > Paenibacillus sp. FSL H3-0321. Next base: position 3,436,704 of record NZ_JBBODH010000001.1, read on the forward strand.
TGCTCGTTACAGAACTTGCAAAATTTCTTCATCTCCAAGCGGTCGGGGTGATTTCGCTTGTTTTTGGTTGTCGCATAGTTTCTTTGTTTGCAACTTGTACAAGCCAAAGTGATAATTACCCGCATGATATGCACCTCCCGAAGACGTACTTCTAATCTTATAATTAGAAGACGCAAATATTGATCCTAAAAAAACCCGCGAATTTAGGCCTACCTAAAACACTTTAGCATAATGTCAAGCTCTGTGTCAACGAAAGAATTCCCCATCGCACTGGGTAATTTCGGGTAATGTAGCCGTGTTCCATTCATTGTCTTGTTCTTGTCTTTCCCAGCTGTTCGCTGCCTTGTGCAAGGTCGTCATGAATGACATCACGGACGGAATTCCTCGATAGAACATCGATAGGCACTATTCTTACCATTATGGAGCAATCCGACTGTGAATAAACCTCTTAGCAACGGCAATCAACTAAAATCCTATCTTATCCATCAAAACTTGCATAAACACTAAAAAAAGACTCGATGACCGAGCCTTTCCTGTCCATTATATCATTAATTGTCACGCACTTCCAGATATCTTTCCAATTTACGTTTCACTCGCTGCAGAGCATTGTCAATCGACTTCACATGCCGCTTCAAATCTTCCGCAATCTCCTGATAGGACCTGCCGTCCAGATACAGCATCAGAACTTTGCGTTCGAGATCACTGAGGATCTCCGCCATCTTATCCTCCAGGCCGATAAATTCCTCCTGGTTAATAATCAGTTCTTCCGGATCCAGCACCTGGGTTCCGCAAATGACATCCATCAGCGTCCGGTCGGAATCTTCATCGTATATAGGCTTGTCCAAAGAGACATACGAATTAAGCGGGATATGCTTCTGGCGGGTAGCCGTCTTAATGGCAGTTATAATCTGACGGGTAATACAGAGTTCGGCAAAGGCCTTAAACGAAGACAGCTTATCGCCCTTGAAGTCACGAATTGCCTTATAAAGGCCAATCATGCCTTCCTGTACGATATCTTCACGATCCGCTCCAATCAGAAAATAAGAACGGGCCTTGGCACGTACGAAATTACGGTACTTGTTAATCAAATGCTCCAATGCGCCACTGTCGCCACCACGGAAGATCTCGACAATTTCTTCATCACTTATGAAATCATACTCAGACAGCATTAATTCCTTGAGGTCGACACTCACCAAGAATCCCCCCGGCTGCAACGCAAGACACATCGTCACTTCTCGAAATATAGGATCAGTATATATTATGTTACCTTACACCGTCAACCGCATTTGTCCAAAAACAATCTTCTATAACAATTTTTGGCATTTAATCAAATGATTGCGGGTTTCCGGATGCTTTCATTGCCGCCGCCAATCCTCCAGGCGTTTCCGCATCTCCGGTGGAAGTTTTTCTTCCAGGGAATGGCGCTGGGAGCTGATACCCTGCGGCTCGATAGCTTTCTTAACCTGCTTTTGATTTTCTTCGATCTCCAGCCGCAGCTCTCTGGCAGAAATCCGCAACGCCCCTTGGGCAAAGATTACATGCTGCTCCACAAAATCGCTGGTTGCCACATAAATCTGCCGGCGGCGGTGAGCGAATTCTCCAACCAGCCGCTCAATGCATTCGTCCGCGGTTTCTTTTTCCTTAGTGAAAAAGACCTGTACCTTCCCCTGCACAAAGGAACGGCCAAGTCCCGGAACACGGTAAGCATCGAATACGGCAATGACGCGCCGCCCCGTGAATGCCTGATAATCGGCCAGCATATCCAGCAGCCGGTCGCGTGCTCCCTGCATGCCTGTCTCCGACAGTGCCGAAAGTTCCGGCCAGCCGCCGATCATGTTGTATCCATCCACAAGCAGCACATCGCGCCAATCTGCCATAGCTATCCCTGTACTTGCCGGCGCCGCAATACCTCATACATAATGACGCCGGCCGCAACTGAGGCATTCAAAGAGTTGATCTTACCGGCCATTGGCAGCTTCAGCAGTACATCGCATTTTTCACGGATCAAGCGGCCCATTCCCTTGTTCTCATTGCCAATAACAACAGCTACCGGACCGGTGAAAATATCCGATTCATACAGGTTCTGATCTGTAGCAACATCTGTTCCGACCACCCAGACGCCCAGCTCCTTAAGCCGGTCTATAGTCTGGCCAAGATTGGTGACCCGCGCTACGGGGACATATTCTACAGCTCCGGCTGAGGTTTTGGACACGGTGGCCGTAATTTGCGCAGAACGCCGTTTGGGCACAATTACCCCGTGTACGCCGGTGCAATCAGCTGTCCGCAGAATGGAGCCCAAATTATGCGGATCTTCAATCTCATCCAACAGGATAAGAAAAGGCGGTTCCCCTTTGGCCTCGGCCGCAGCCAGAATATCGGCAACTTCCGCATAAGCGAACGGCGCAGCCTGAGCCACTACTCCCTGATGCTGCACTCCGGGTGCAAGCTGGTCCAGCTTCCGCTTGTCTACATGCTGGATCACAATCCCCGCTTTGCGTGCTTCAGCAACGATCGGTGCAGTTAAATGCTTTTGCGCCGTTTCGGCGATCCATATCTTGTTCAGTGTACGGCCGGCACGAAGCGCTTCAAGCACCGAATGCTTACCGGCCAGTATTTCTTCTTCTGTCTTTATTTCTTCTTCCATGTTCATGCCTCCTGTTCTATAAGTTTTATGGCCTCACTTGGGCCGGTTCATCATGTACTCTATACTGCTGTGGACGAGTTCTTGGATTCTCTCCTGCTGCCCAGTGTAATACAGGTGTCCGATCAGGCATTCAAAAGCGGTGGCATGGCGGTATTCTAGCACATCCGCATTTTTGGGGATCGTCCCTGACTTAGCGTTCCGCCCTTGCCGGGCGACATCCTTCTCCTCATCCGTGAGCATCGGGTCAAGAAAGGCAAGAATGGTGCTTTGTGCCTTAGCCGAGACCAGTCCGGTTGCCGTGCGGTGCAAGTGATTCGGACGAAGATTCGGCAGCGAGATCAGATATTGGCGGACAGCCACTTCATAAATCGCGTCTCCCGCATAGGCGAGCACGATTGGCGAGAGCTGCCGGACCGGCTTGGAGGGTTCGTACGGGAACCAAGCGTTGTTCACATTGAACTCCCCGCTCATTTACGACGCCACCGCATTCCTTGTGGAGTGTCTTCAAGCAGGATGCCCAAACTGTTCAACTCGTCGCGGATTTCATCGGACCGTCCCCAGTTCTTATTCTTGCGCGCTTCTGCCCGCTCTGCGATCAGCCGCTCCACATCTTCACTTGCGACCTCTTCTTCAAGCTCGGGAGCAAGGCGCAGAACATCATTCATCTCCGCAAAAGCCTTCAGCAGTGCCGCAAGATCCGCAGATTTCGCCTCGTTGTTCGCAAGCGTAAGATTCGCAAGGCTTACCCAGTCGAATACGGCAGTGATCGCATCCGGGGTATTGAAATCATCCTGCATTTTAGCATGGAAAGTCTCCAGTATATTCGCCAGGCGATCCACGGTCTCTCCGCTCGCTGCTTCCCCAGCCCCTTCAGGAGCAAGTTCCAGACGATGCTTCACATTACTCTCTGCCAGCGCGATCCGCTCGGCGCTTTTCTCGGCAGACAGCAGCGCTTCTTCCGAAAAGTTCAGCGGATTGCGGTAATGGGTGGAGAGCATGAAATAGCGGATCGTTCCGGCTTTGAAACGCTGGCGGATATCCTTGACCAGCAGCCCGTTGCCGAGCGATTTCGACATTTTCTCGTCTCCGATGTTGAGAAATCCGTTGTGCATCCAATAGTTCGACAGCGGCTTGCCGGTCAGCACTTCCGTTTGTGCGCATTCGCATTCATGATGCGGGAACTGTAGATCCTGCCCCCCGCCGTGGATATCAATAGTATCGCCCAAATATTCACGGACCATGGCCGAGCACTCGATATGCCAGCCGGGACGTCCATTCCCCCAAGGGCTATGCCAATGGATTTCACCCGGTTTGGCCGCTTTCCACAGCACAAAATCCTCGGGCTTCTCCTTGCGCGAATCTACTTCCACACGAATCCCAAATTGCAGTTCCTCGAGATTCTGGCGGGACAGCTTGCCGTAATCGGCAAATTTGCCCGTGCGGTAATACACATCGCCGCCGTTCTCATAAGCATAACCTTTGTCTTCAAGCTCCTTGATGAGCTCAATAATCAGATCCATACTTTGTGTAACCCGCGGATTCATCGTCGCCGGCTTTACACCAAGACCGGCAAGATCTTCACCGTAGGCAGCGATAAAAATTTCAGCGACTTCAGCTACTGTAGTATTCATTTCCTCCGCTTTGCGGATCAGCTTGTCATCGACATCGGTGAAATTGGTAATATATCGTACCTCATTGCCGATTGCCTCTAAATAATTGCGGACCGTATCAAAAACGATAACAGGTCTGGCATTTCCGATATGCATATAGCCGTAGACGGTTGGTCCGCATACGTACATTTTTACCTCCCCTGACTTCAGAGGCACAAACTGCTCCTTGCTGCGACTCATTGTGTTGTAGATTTGCAAAGCCATGCTGTTCCCAATCCTTTCTGATGTTCCGGCATTCACTGGAATACCGGGATGCTTAAATTTCATAGTCCCCTATATATTGCTGGCTCTCCAGCCGCCGCTGCTCGGCTTTCTGCTTATCCTCATTCCCGAGCTGTTCCCGGATTTCCTCAATCTCCTTCTGCAGGAAACGCAGGGAATCTACCAGCGGATCCGGCATCTTGGTATGATCGAGACGGTCGGATACCCGTTCCCCGTTGCGCTTGACCACTCGGCCGGGATTGCCTACCACAGTGCTGTTATTGGGCACTTCACGCAGTACGACCGCGTTGGAGCCGATATTGGAATTATCGCCGATCCGGAACGATCCCAGTACTTTCGCACCGGAACCAATTACAACATTATTGCCGACAGTAGGATGGCGTTTTCCTTTTTCCTTACCGGTTCCCCCAAGCGTAACTCCTTGATAGATAATAACATCATCACCGATTTCACAAGTTTCGCCAATGACTATCCCCATGCCATGGTCGATAAACAACCGATCCCCGATACGGGCGCCGGGATGAATTTCGACACCGGTCATAAACCTGCTGATCTGTGAAACGATGCGCGCCAGCGTAAACCAGCGCCGTTTGTAAAAAGAGTGGGCCATCCGATGACCCCAAATAGCGTGAAGTCCGGCATAAGTGAAGACAACCTCGAATCTGCTGCGGGCTGCGGGATCGTTGTCGAATACTGCCCGAATGTCCGACTTGATATGCTTAAACATCACGGTTCCCCTCTTCTTGGCTTCCCCGCCTCCTGTTTACAGGTACGCATAAGGAAGGTATTGGCGCAGCCCACTATCTATCTCTCTACACGTTTGCCGCGAGCTTTGGCCTGGTCAGAAATCCATCTTTATATCCAAAGAATCTGCTCTCCCATTTCAACAAAAAACGCCTCTGCAGCTTAAAGCTGCAGAGGCGTGTAACCGCGGTTCCACTCTGCTTGGATGATTGCATATTCCCCAGCCCAGCATTCCGGCCTCTGGATGCAACATCCCTCTTGCGTCGTTAACGGCAACGTTCCCGGCATAGTCTAACGTCCCTCAAAGGAACGCTCAACCCTGCAGCTCACAGGCGCATGTTCAGCGGCGGACAAATGAATAACTTCCAGCCTCTTAAGGAAGTTCCTTACGAGGTTATTCTCTCTGGCAATTGTCCTTATGCGCGTACTTTTCCTGATCACAGCTATTACAATATTCTTCTATCTTAGCGAAAAGATAAGGGACTGACAAGAGGTTTGCCCCCAGGCCATCAAAGCTTAGGCCCCTTTGATTTGTGATTTCAAACGTTCAATGACACGGTTCCGGCCCAGCAGGGCAATCGTCACATTCAGATCACGGCCATGCGTCTGACCTGTTAAAGCGACACGGATTGGCATAAACAGCGCTTTTCCTTTATGGCCCGTCTCTTTCTGCACTTCTTTAATCAGAACAGCCATATTGCTGGCAGTGAAATCTTCAGCACCTTCCACCTTGGCCAGAAAAGCGGAGAGAACTTCAGAAACCTGGCTCTCAGCCAGAATCTGAGCCGCTTCCGTTTCGAGCTCCACATGGCTGCGGAAGAACATTTCGGAAAGCCCGACAATATCCGATGCAGCCGTCAGCTGCTCCTGATACAGTGCAACGAGTGTTTCCGCCCAGGTCTGCTGTTCATCATTAAGCTGAGCCGGCAGTCTTCCCGCCTTTTGCAGATGAGGAATGGCCAGCGCTGCAATCCGCTTCGGATCCGCATGCTTAATGTAGTGATTGTTCAAATGAGCCAGCTTGTTCGTGTCGAATACAGCAGGACTCTTGGACAGGCGGTCAGCGGTAAAGATCGAGATCAGCTCTTCTTTATTAAAGATTTCCTCTTCACCTTCCGGAGACCAGCCAAGCAAGGAGATGAAGTTAAAGAGAGCTTCCGGCAGATAGCCTAGCTGATCATACTGCTCGATGAATTGAATAATGGATTCGTTCCGTTTGCTCAGCTTCTTGTGGTCATCGCCGACAATCAGCGTCATATGGCCAAAGAGCGGCGGTTCCCAGCCAAGTGATTCGTAAATCATCAGCTGGCGCGGCGTATTGGAGATATGGTCTTCCCCGCGCAGCACGTGGGAGATTTCCATCAGATGATCATCTATCGCTACAGCAAAGTTATAGGTCGGAATTCCGTCCTTCTTCACGATTACAAAATCGCCCATTTCTTTAGTAGTAAAAGAAATGCTGCCTTTTACGATGTCCTCAAAGGTATATGTGCGATCTTCCGGCACCCGGAAGCGGATACTGGCAATACGTCCTTCCGCTTCAAACGCGAGGCGTTGTTCCTCTGTCAAATCGCGGTGCTTGCCCGAATAACGCGGAGTTTCGCCGCGGGCCGTCTGTTCCTCACGTTCCGCTTCCAGCTCCTCTTCGGTGCAATAGCAGCGGTAAGCCAGACCGCGGTCCAGCAAATCCTGCCAGTAGATACGATACAAATCAAGGCGTTCGGTTTGGCGGTAAGGGCCGTACTCTCCGCCAACGTCGACGCTCTCGTCCCAGTCTACTCCCAGCCATTTCAAATATTTCAGCTGGCTTTCTTCCCCGCCGGCGACATTGCGCTTTACATCCGTATCTTCGATCCGGATAATGAATTTCCCGCCCAGATTACGGGCAAATAAATAGTTAAACAGTGCTGTTCTGGCATTTCCGATATGTAAATGTCCCGTAGGGCTCGGTGCGTAACGCACCCGGACTTGATCCGCCATAGTATTCCCTCCGCTTCATAATGGTTAAAATTAGGTCACTTGCAGCCATCTCAAGATGATATCACATCTTGGAGCAGGCAGACAATAGATTGTGCCGCAATTCCTTCTCCGCGTCCGGCAAAACCGAGCTGTTCGGTAGTGGTCGCTTTTACATTTACCTTCGAGGTTTCCGCTCCCAGCGCGCGGGCAATGATCTCGGTCATCTGCGGGATGTACGGAGCCATCTTTGGCTTCTGGGCAATAATGGTTGAGTCGATATTGCCGAGCTTATAGCCACGCTCGCGGGCAAGACTCCATACCTGCTCCAGCAGCTTCAGGCTGTCCGCATCCTTGAAGGCCGGATCGGTGTCGGGAAAATGCCTGCCGATATCGCCGAGCCCAAGCGCCCCCAGAATAGCATCACTTACCGCGTGCAGCAGCACATCCGCATCGGAGTGCCCCAGCAGCCCTTTTTCATAAGGGATGGTGACTCCGCCAATAATACACGGTCTTCCCTCTACCAGCTGGTGTACATCAAAACCTTGTCCTACAGCTATCATGCTTAACCCTCTCCCCTGTTTCTTTCTGTAAATTCGGCAAAATCCAGGTCTTCCGGCGTTGTAATCTTTATGTTCCTGTAGCTTCCCTCCACCACAGATACCGGAATCCCGCTGCGCTCGGCCAGACTGGAGTCATCGGTGCCAATAAATCCTTCCTGCTCCGCCGCGGCATACGCCGCAAGCAAATCAGACAGACGAAAAGTCTGCGGGGTCTGAATCGCCCACAGACTTCGCCGATCCGGCGTAGACAGCACCTTGCCATTACCGTCCACCTGCTTGATCGTATCCTTTACCGGCACTGCAAGTACGGACGCGCCGATCGCTCTGGCCCGTTCGTAGCAAGCATCAATCTCACTCTCCTGCACGAATGGACGTACACCGTCATGCACCATGACCCAGTTGGTGTCCAGCTGCTTTAGCCCCAAATGCACGGAGTGTTGGCGTTCGGAGCCTCCGGGAACGACAGCCTTCACTTTATCCAGCTTATAGGCCTCTACCCATTCCCGGCAGCGTTCTATGTCCTCCTGGCCAGTGACCAGCACAATTTCAGAGATAAGCTCATGCTGCTGGAACACCTCCAGCGTATGCACGATAATGGGTTTGCCTTGAAGCAGCAAATATTGCTTGCTCTCGGCGGTCCCCATCCGTGTTCCTCTGCCTGCCGCCACAATCACGGCGCCCACACTGTTCGACATTCTTTTTGCTCCTGTCTTTCACGTATATCCCCATCATAACGTGTTTGGCGGTCATTTCCAACCCAAAAGACATTTTGCGATATGGCTTCTTGCTTATTGCGCTTTTTCCAGCAGTTTCGGTTTGGCGAAAATCATTCTGCCGGCTGAGGTCTGCAGCACACTTGTAACTAAAACCTCCATCGTCGTGCCGATGTACTCGCGTCCGCCTTCAACGACAATCATTGTTCCATCATCGAGATAGGCTACCCCTTGTCCATGCTCCTTGCCGTCTTTAATGACCTGTACGATAATCTCCTCTCCCGGCAGAACAACCGGTTTTACCGCATTTGCCAGATCGTTGATATTAAGTACGGAAACCCCCTGCAGCTCACAGACCTTATTGAGATTGAAATCATTGGTTACTACCTTGCCGCGCAGCACTTTGGCGAGCTTGACCAGCTTGCTGTCCACCTCGGAGATCTCTTCGAAATCGCCCTCGTAGATCAGCACCTTCACATCCAGTTCTTTCTGGATCTTATTGAGAATATCTAGACCGCGCCGACCACGGTTGCGTTTCAGCAGATCGGAAGAATCGGCGATGTGCTGAAGCTCTTCCAGAACAAACTCAGGGATGACAATCGTCCCTTCGATAAATCCCGTTTTGCAGATGTCGGCAATCCGCCCGTCAATAATGACGCTGGTATCGAGAATTTTATGCTCCTCCAGTCCGCGGCCCTCCGGTTCAGCCGATTGCCCCCAGCGCCCGGTTGTCCAAAGCGAGGCCAACTCCTCTTTCTTCTCCAGACCAATACGCAGCCCCATATAACCCAGAGCTAGCGTGGCAGCCACCTGCACCAGCTCACCTGCCTTCCCCAGCCAGTCCATGGCCGGATGGAGCAGCAGGGACAACAGCAGCCCTCCCGTAAGTCCTGCGGCACCTGCGGCCAATTCATTCATCGGAATTCGTGAGCAGTACAGCACCGCCTCACGCAGCTTTGAACCTGCCCACTCCGCGCATAAAGTCCCCGCAAACAAAAAAATAATGGCACCCAGCACCGTAAATAAAATGCTTCCTTCCACAGGCAGATTTCCCCCCAGCTTTCCCATTCCCTCAGGGAACCCTTTTTCTGCCGTATGGTATAGCGAAAAACCGGACCAGGCTCCGCATAACCCGGCAAGCGTCAACATCACTTTTTTCCACATAACCTTAAGCACCTCCTTTTATTCATCCTAAAATGATCTATACCTCACCAGTATGTTCCAATTTTCAGGACGGTAATCGGGGGTTGCTTATTTTTTCTCATACTTTTACCTTACCGCTTCTGTAAAGATTCCCAGGAACTCCTATTCCCGTTGAAAACAGGGGGGCCCTGGCATATAATGAACTCAATTACGAACCCAGGGGTGAATGAAAAATGAGCGCACCAAGTTTACAGGCCTTTCAGGATCAAGTCTCCGAACTGCTGCTCCGTCACCGTAGTCTTCTGGATGTAATGTCCAAGAACGGGCAGAGCAGCGCATCCGTCAACCGTGCCGTTGTCAAGGCCATTACCGAATGCGGCTGTATTCAGCTGCATGCCACCAAACAGGTGTTCGAGCCCGCTTTGGGACTTGAACAAGCCAAGGAACTCGCAGGAACTCATCTTGAGGGCCAGCTGTGCGAGAACTGCCGTGAAGTTGTCGCTTCCGAGCTGGGGCGGGAATTGTTCTATATGTCCGCACTGTGCAATCTGCTTGACATTAATATGGACGAGGTTGTGGTGAAGGAATCGCAGAAATGCGCTACGCTCGGTTTGTTCAACCTATCCTAATCATGACTGCAGACGCTCTTGTATGCTTTCTTCATACGTTCAGCCGAAAAAGGCTTTGCCGTCCACTGAGGTCAGGGAGGGCAAAGCCTTTTTGGTATATATAAAGGAATTATCATCTAGAGGAATAACTTGCATGCTACCCGTTCTTGGAGTGATAGATCTTGTCTTCCGAACGTCTTCTGCGGCGGTGACGGCGACGTGCCGTGAGCCGGTCAATATTATGCTTAAATCCGTACAAAGCATACAGTGCGAGCAGTCCAAAGATCATCTTGGCAATCTGCTCCGGGAACACAACTGCTACTGCTACCGCCACAATAATCACTAACGGCGCACCAACGACCGCTTTTTTGGGCAGTCCGATCTTCTTGAAGTTAGGGTATTTGACTGTACTGACCATCAGATAAGATAAGAGCAAAGTGGCAACAATCATGAATGGAGCGGAAACATCTTTATGAAAAAGGGCCAGTGTGGCGAGCACGCCACCTGCAGCAGGAATAGGCAAACCGACAAAATATCCGGGGATTCCCGGGCGGACATTAAAACGGGCCAACCGCAGCGCCCCGAATACCGGGAATATTGCTGTTACAGTCCAGCCGAGCGCAGAACTCAAATCCTGCAGGCTTGTAAGATACATAATTAGCGCAGGTGCCACACCAAAGGATACGACATCGGATAGGGAATCCAGCTCTTTGCCAAATTCACTCTCGCAGCCCAGCGCCCGCGCTACACGGCCATCTAGTCCGTCAAGCAGCATAGCGATAATCACCATGATAGCGGCCATGCTAAGCTTGCCGTCAAACGCCATCATGATACCAAACATTCCAAGCATCAGGTTACCAATGGTAAAAAGACTCGGAATTGATTTTTGTATCATTTCTTCACCTCTATTTTATTACTTTGAGCCTAACTTCTTCAATATTACGTGATTGTATGTTATTTACATTTGCCTGTCAATAAGAACTTGTTTCTGCAGGCGTTTAAGTCCGTCTTGGATATTTCGTGCCCGAACCTCTCCGATTCCATCCACCTCATCGAGTTCCGCGATGCTCGCGGTCATCAGATTCGGCAGCATTTCGAAGCGCTCCACCAGATTGTGGATGATCACATTCGGCAGGCGTGGAATCTTATTAAGCAGCCGGTACCCGCGCGGAGTAACAACTTCCTCGGAGGCAATTGCTGTAGAGGAATAGCCGAGCAGACGGGCAATATGATTGTCATCCATCAGCTCATCGTCGCTGGAACGTTTGAGGCCGGCAATAATTTCGCGGATTTTGTCCTCCTGTTCCTCTCTTGCATAGTCTCTGTACAGAAGCCATGCTTCTTCCTCTGTATTTCCGACCAGTTCTTCCATCTGCATGCTGATCAAGCGCCCTTCGTTGCCGAGTTCGTTGATATAGCGCTTGATTTCCATTTTAATGCGCAGCACCATCTCCACACGCTGGATCACCCCGACTACTTCGGCCACGGTAACGATGCCTTCATATTCAGAAGCGGAAAGGTTCGTTAAGCCCTGGGTAAGTACTGCTTTGTACTTCTCCAGGGTTTGTATGGCCTGGTTAGCTTTGGCCAGAATTGCCCCAATCTCCTTAAGCGCATAACGGATGGAACCTTGATACAAGGTAATGATGTTCCGCCGCTGGGAAATGGATACTACCAGCTTGCCCGTCTGCTTGGCGACACGCTCTGCAGTACGGTGGCGGATCCCTGTCTCAATGGAGGAGATGGAGGAGTCGGGAATGAGCTGCGTATTTGCGTACAGTATCCGTTTCAAATCCTCGCTCAGAATAATGGCTCCGTCCATTTTGGCTAATTCATATAAATAATTGGGTGAAAAATCGCAGTTAATGGAGAATCCCCCATCGACAACTTCCATCACCTCCGGGCTGTATCCGACAACAATCAAAGCTCCTGTCTTTGCACGCAGCACATTCTCCAGACCTTCCCGGAAGGGAGTTCCGGGTGCCGCCATCCTCAGCAGATCATTCATATTATCTAATTGATTATATTCTTTCATCTTCCTATGCCCCCTAATCTAACGCGACCGATAGTGCATCTGCTACGGTACTGACGCCAATAATCTGGATATCCTGCGGATGTTTCCAGCCTTTCATGCTCTTCTCTGGCATAATCACTCTCCGGAAGCCAAGCTTAGACGCTTCCTTCACCCGCATTTCCGCGCGTGAGACCCCCCTGACCTCACCGGTGAGACCGACTTCACCAAAGAAGACATCATAAGGCTTGGTTGATATATCGCGGAAGCTGGAAGCAATGCTGATAGCTACAGCCAAATCTACTGCCGGTTCATCCAGCTTTACCCCACCGGCAACGTTCAGATAAGCATCCTGGTTCTGCAGGAACATCCCCATCCGTTTTTCCAGGACTGCAATAATTAGCGCCATCCGCTGGTGGTCCATACCTGTGCACATCCGGCGGGGGGAAGGGAAATGAGTTGCAGCGACAAGCGCCTGAAGCTCAACAAGCACCGGTCTGGTTCCTTCCATACTCGCCACTACTGCGGAACCTGCTACACCTAGCGGACGTTCGGACAAGAATAGCTCGGAGGGATTCTCCACTTCTGTAAGCCCGATCTCCCCCATCTCAAAGATACCGATCTCATTGGTTGAACCGAAGCGGTTCTTGACTGCCCGCAGCAACCGGTACGTATGATGCCGCTCTCCTTCAAAATAGAGCACGCAATCCACCATATGCTCCAGCATTCGGGGCCCGGCAATCGCGCCTTCCTTAGTGACATGACCTACAAGTACCGTTGCGATCCCGCGGATTTTGGCGATTCGCATAAATCTTGTCGTACATTCCCGAACCTGTGTCACGCTGCCGGGTGCACTGGTCACTTCCGGCATGAATACCGTCTGGATGGAGTCAATGACGAGGAACTGAGGTTTGATCTGTTCAATGGCTTCCTCGATGCTTTCCATATTCGTCTCGCACAGTACATACAGCTCTGCCGATAACGCCCCGAGGCGATCGGCACGGAGTTTCGTCTGCCGAACCGATTCTTCTCCCGAGATGTACAGTACGCGTAAACCTTGAGTAGTCAATGCATGCGAGGTCTGCAGCAGCAGGGTTGATTTCCCGATGCCGGGGTCGCCTCCGACCAGCACCAGCGATCCCGGCACAATACCTCCGCCGAGAACCCGGTTAAGCTCACCGATGCCTGTCAATATACGGGGCTCTTTGTCACTTTCTATATTTATGATCGATTGCGCCTTTTCTTTACTCTGAAAAATAGGTGCATTCATTCCTTGTGTTTTGACTACGCTTTCGGTCTCCTCAACCATGGAGTTCCATGCCTGGCAGCCCGGGCATTTGCCGAACCACTTCGGCGATTCGTAGCCGCATTCGGTGCAGAAAAATTTAGTTTTTGGTTTAGCCATGTGTACTCCTTACCGTCCGAACTGCTTAAATTGCGGATAATTTTCTCTTATTCAAAGTTTACCATTTCTGCACCTTGAACGAAAGGTCAGTTCAGAGCTACTTTTGAGGAGTATCCCATTAACTTTCCTGAAATTCGGGTGAATTATCACCAAAAGGGTCTGCACAGCAACAAAAAGCCCCCGCCCCTCTATACGGAGGAGCGGGAGCTATGTTTCACAGATGGATATTATTTCTCAGTTTCTACTTCTTTTTCCAGGGAAGCTGCTGGCGGCTCAACGGTAGTTACGACAAGCTCACCGTTCACCTCATCAATCTTGAGGGAATCACCTTTTTTGATGTTGCCCTTCAGCAGTTCTTCGGACAGCCGGTCCTCAATATGCTTCTGGATCGCCCGGCGAAGCGGACGTGCGCCGAAGGCTGGATCATAGCCCTCTTTAGCCAGGAAGGCTTTGCCTCCCTCTGTCAGCTCAAAGTCCACATCGTACTCACGCAGCCGCTTGCGCAGCTCATCGGACATCAGCGTAACAATTTCTGCAATATGCTTTTCTTCCAGGGAGTGGAAGACAATGATCTCATCGATCCGGTTCAGGAACTCGGGACGGAAGCTCTTCTTCAGCTCATCCATAACCTTGCCCTTCATATTGGTGTAGTCTGCTCCCGCATCCTGCACCGCTGTGAAGCCCAGCGTCGAATTCTTCTTGATCGCCTGCGCTCCTACATTGGAGGTAAGAATGATCAGAGTGTTGCGGAAATCGACCACGCGGCCTTTGGAATCGGTCAGACGGCCGTCTTCCAGCACCTGCAGCAGGATGTTGAATACTTCCGGATGGGCCTTCTCAATTTCGTCCAGCAGTACTACGGAATATGGTTTACGGCGTACCTTCTCGGTCAATTGTCCGCCTTCTTCATAACCCACATAACCTGGAGGCGCTCCTACCAGTCGGGAAGTGGAGTGTTTCTCCATGTACTCCGACATATCAATCCGGACCACCGCATTCTCATCGCCGAACATTGCTTCAGCAAGCGCCCGTGCCAGCTCGGTTTTACCGACCCCGGTAGGACCGAGGAAGATGAAGGAACCCATAGGGCGTTTAGGATCCTTAAGTCCTGCACGTGCCCGGCGGAGGGCCCGGCTGACTGCCTTGACGGCTTCATCCTGGCCGATTACCCGTTCATGCAGGATAGACTCCATATTAAGCAGACGGTCGGTTTCCTCTTCCTTCAGCTTGCTGACCGGTATGCCGGTCCAGCTGGCAACCACTTGAGCGATATCCTCCGGTGTAACCTGTGAGTCGGTGCGGCCTTGCTTCTCTTTCCACTGGTTCTTAGTCGTGTCCAGTTCCTCGCGGATCTTTTGCTCCGTATCCCGCAGTGCGGCAGCCTTCTCGAATTCCTGGCTCTGTACGGCTGAATCCTTCTCCTTGCGGATATCATCCAGACGCATTTCCAGTTCCTTCAGATTTGGTGGAATCGTATAAGAGTTCAATCTTACCTTGGAGCCGGCTTCATCAATCAGGTCAATTGCTTTGTCCGGAAGGAACCGGTCAGGAATGTAACGGTCGGACAGTTTTACAGCCTCTACGATGGCTTCATCCGTGATCTTCACCCGGTGATGGGCTTCGTAACGGTCACGTAGTCCGTAAAGAATCTGTACAGCTTCCTCAGGAGATGGCTGATCCACCGTAATTGGCTGGAAGCGGCGTTCCAAGGCTGCGTCTTTCTCAATATATTTGCGGTATTCATCCAGCGTAGTGGCACCGATGCATTGCAGCTCTCCACGGGCCAGAGCCGGCTTCAGGATGTTAGAGGCGTCAATGGCACCTTCCGCACCGCCTGCACCGATCAAGGTGTGCAGCTCGTCAATGAAGAGCACGATGTTTCCTGCCTGGCGAATCTCATCCATAATCTTCTTAAGGCGGTCTTCAAACTCACCGCGGTATTTAGTTCCGGCTACTACAGAACCCATATCCAGAGTCATTACGCGTTTGTCGCGCAGCGTTTCCGGAATTTCATTATTGATGATCTTTTGGGCCAGACCTTCGGCAATGGCTGTTTTACCAACCCCAGGCTCACCGATCAGCACCGGATTATTCTTCGTCCGGCGGCTCAGCACCTGAATGACACGTTCAATTTCCTTACTGCGGCCGATAACGGGATCCAGGTTGCCATCCTTGGCATAGGCGGTAAGGTCACGGGCCAGACCATCCAGCGTTGGTGTGCTGACATTAGCAGGCGCACCGCTGTGGCTGGAAGTAGCTTCGCTGCTGCCGAGCAGCTGCAGCACTTGCTGGCGGGCCTTGTTAAGGCTGATCCCCAGGTTGTTGAGTACACGGGCAGCTACACCCTCGCCTTCACGGATAAGCCCGAGCAGAATATGCTCAGTGCCGACGTAAGTGTGCCCCAGCTTACGGGCTTCGTCCATCGACAACTCGATAACTTTTTTGGCACGAGGAGTATACGCGATGTTTGTTGGCTGCTCCTGTCCTCTGCCGATCAGTGTTTCCACTTCATCCTGAATTTTCTCAAGACCCAGACCAAGTCCGATTAGAGCTTTCGCGGCTATGCCGTCTCCTTCACGAATCAGTCCGAGCAAAATATGTTCTGTCCCAATGTTGTTGTGTCCCAAACGAACAGCTTCTTCTTGCGCCAGCGCCAGCACTTTTTGTGCGCGTTCCGTAAATCTTCCAAACATCATATCTCCTGCACCTCCACGAATAATAAATATCTATAATTAATGTTGTGATCCCAGTGTTTCCCGGAGCAGCTTCGCCCGGTACATATCACGTTCAGTAGCCGTGAGCTCATCGCCGAACAGCTTTTGCAAAAATCCGGGCTGTGTCTTGACATTCAGCTCATTCAGCACTGAAATCGAAGGCCCTTCCAGTATCCCCAAATCGACTCCAAGCCGCAAATCGGATAACCGCTGGGCCGACTCTTTTAGCTCCATCACTGCCGCATAGGACAAAATGCCGTAAGAGCGTTTAATCCGGTCGGTAATCCGCAGTGCGGAATCAACCAGCAGGCGTTCACGGGCATTCCGTTCATGCTCTATAATCTGGGTGACCACACTGTGAAGATTCTCAATGATCTCACTTTCGGTCTGTCCCAGTGTAATCTGGTTGGATATCTGAAAGATGTTTCCTACTGCTTCGCTGCCCTCACCATAAATCCCTCTTACGGTCAGTCCCACCTGATTTACAGCGGATAGAATCCGGTTGATCTGATGGGTCATAACCAATGCCGGCAAATGCAGCATCACCGAAGCTCTTAGCCCGGTTCCTACATTGGTGGGACAACTCGTTAAGTACCCTCTTCTATCATCAAAGGCATAATTGACAGAAGCCTCAAAAATATCGTCGATGGCCGTTGCCCTTACCCAAGCCTCTTTAACCTGCAGGCCGGGAAACAGACATTGAATCCGGAGGTGGTCTTCCTCATTGATCATAATGCTGACCGACTCATCCTCGTTCAAAATGACCGCTCCACCCCGTGAATCATTGGCTAGATTTGGACTGATCAGATGTTTCTCCACCAGCACTTTTTTATCCAGCTCATCCAGCTCATCCAGCTTCAGCAGTTGAAAGGTACCAAAGTCCGCTGCAGCTTCTCCCTGAAACACGGGTGCCAGCTGCTCCAGCGCCTCTTCCGCCTGCTCGGCAGATGCCAGCAAAGGAAAAGGCAGGTGCTCCAGATTGCGGGCGATACGCATACGGCTGCTGATTACAATCTCGGAATGGCTGCCACCGCAGCGCATCCAGTCACTAAGCGCTTGTTCGGTAAACCGGAGACTTGACATGCCGCATCCCCCCTATATATGAAAGACTTTACTCTTGTGCCATTTCTTTTTCAAGTCGGCGGATCTGATCCCGCAGCTCGGCTGCAGTTTCAAACTCCTCTTGCATAATGCTTTGCTGCAATTCCAACTTCAGTTCATCAATTTGCCGTTTGCACATAATTTGTGCCCCTGCACGTTTCGGCAGCTTGCCTACATGAGCGGTGCTGCCGTGCACTCTTCGGAACAGCGGATCCAGCGTGCTGTCAAAATATTTATAGCAGGAGCTGCAGCCGAACCGTCCAAGTTTGCTGAACTGGGAATACGTCATGCCGCAATTCTCGCATTTCAGACCCTGTGCATTTTGGGTTGCCGCGGATTTCTCCTTGCCGGAGCCTTCCAGATCCAGTAAACCGGAGAGCAGGCTGTGAATGGAGAACCCGCCCGCGGTTCCGGGAATTAACTCCCCCTTCTCCCGCGCACAGCTTTCACAAATATGAAATTCCGTCTTCTCTCCACTCACAATTTTGGTGAAATGAAGGGTAGCCGGTTTGACGCCGCATTCCTGGCAAAGCATAAGCGGTGTCCCCCTTACCATTCGTATTATTTACCAAGCAAAGAAATCAGCATGGCTTTCATAATCTTGGCACGAATCTCATCCCGGTAGGGCAGATTAATCGTCAGACAATCCCGGGAAACAGCGGCGCGCATGAGACACGCTTCACGCTTGGTTAAGAACAGGGCCTCCTCAAGCTGGTAAATCAGCCCTTCGGCGGAATTCTGGTCAATATCATTGCCTATCGTGGATTTGAGATGTGCGTAAAGCGCCACATTCTGAGGAAGCTCAAAGCGCTGAATCCGGATGTAACCTCCGCCTCCACGTTTGCTCTCGACCACATAGCCCTTCTCCAAAGTAAAGCGCGTACTGATGACATAATTGATCTGCGACGGTACACAGGAGAACTGGTCCGCCAGATCATTACGCTGAATTTCCACCGTACCTTCGGGACTTTCATGCAAAATATTCTTCAGATATTGTTCGATAATATCGGAGATATTACGCATCACTCATCCTCCAGTGTTCAAATCGTTAGGGTAATTCTTGCTGTACACCCGTCCGGCGGTGATCTCTTAAGAACTTAACCCAAGCACCTGATGGCGAATCGGACACAATGTCCTGCCTTTCAGACCATTACACTTAGGAGAGACTGCTTTCGAGATGCGTTGACTTTGACTTTCTTTGACTTTTTTCATATTATAACATATTCTCACTGAATTCCAAGTGGTTAGTCTTATTTTTTACTTATTGCTGCCATTGTATTCGGAGTAACCCTTGGATCAACATGCATTTTTATATGAAAAAATAAAAAGCTCTCCCTGCTTCATTCAGCGCGGAAGAGCTGCTTACGATTAAAAGAAATCAAATAATGCGGTCCGTGCCTGCGGCATAATCCCTTTCAGCCACTCCACAGCTTCTAGACTGCCGCTTAATTGCCCACAGCGATGCAATTCTTCCGGATGTTTGTATCCAAGCAGCAGCACCGTCAATGTTCCAATGCCGCAGCGCAAATCCGCCTGCTCTCCGGTATCCTTTACTTGTATTAAAGATGCCTCACCTTGCTGATTGACCTTCCACTCCCACAGCCCCTCGTTCCACGGGGCATGCTCATCCTCAATATACAACATGCGCTTTTGCAGCTCGCTCTGTTCCTTAAAGGTGAGTCCTTCCACAAAGGCTTTGGCATTAACAATACGCGCCATAAAATAAGGATAATTCTCCTGCGGAATACGGGGATCCGGAAGCAAAAACGGCAGCATATCATCTGCTGGCACCAGGTTTAACTTCGCAGCGGTGACCATCGAATCATGGTTGGCGAGAAAAGTCCACAATCCCCGGCGGGCTTCTTCGTCCATAAAAATGAATTCATCAATAACCAGTTCTTTGTTCTCTATTTTATAGAGCACATAACCTCCCGGTTCACCCGCTGCAGAATAAAACACACAATGATGTGTATCCTCATCCACTACGCTGTTCTCCCACCATTCACGATCACGCAGCAGCGTACCGTTATACCCGGAAGCAAAGCGCCCGTATAACTGCTCCATTACTTCAATATTTGCTTTATCGCGCTCTACACGCCCCTCCATTTCGGCCTTCCGCGGAAACTTGCCCACCGGTATCGTGTACTTCTTATATTCACAGTAGATCTCCCACCCGAACCTGCGGTAAAAAGGAATCAAGAAGGGATGCAGGAAGGAAAGCGTATGACCTGATTCGTTCATTGTTTGCAGCGTGTGGGACAAAAGCTTGGCCACAAGTCCCTGTCTGCGGTTCTCCGGCCATGTCGCCACTCCGGCAATCCCACCCATGGAGACGGCTTTGCCTTGCACATACACCTGAAGAGGCAGCAGCGTCAGCTCTGCACTTAGCTCCCCTTCCTCAAAGATGCCCCAGACTCTTTCCGGCTTGAACTTCCGTTTGGATTTTACTCTGTCGTCACCGTTAAGTTTGAATTGAAAAGCGTACTCGGACAAGCCAAGGCTTGCCTCAAAATCCTCTAGCTGCAATTGCCTGATCTCCAATACCTTCACCTCATTATCAAATAGAATAGTGCTTATCAAGAGTATATCAAGTCCAAAAAAGGTACGCGAATCCGCCAAGAAAGATTATAAAGAATCCAATGGTTATCCACAACTTATACACAGCAGCACAAAGAACCGGAAAGAATATCTTTCCGGTAAAAAATAGTTATCCACGATTCCACAGTCTCTATCCACAAATTCCACATATTATCCACAAAACCCGTGTATTACTTGGATTTTCTCTTGACGAATCCCCAACAATATGTCTTTCATCCACATCATTTAGGGATAGTTCCCTATCAAATATTGTATCCACATGTGTGTAAGTTTTCTGCGCTTGCTGAAAATTATCCACAACATTTCCACAGCCCTGCACAAACACAAAAAAGCCACTGTCAATGAATCAACAATGGCTTTGTGTGCTTGGCGGCGTCCTACTCTCCCAGGACCCTTCGGTCCAAGTACCATCGGCGCTGGAGGGCTTAACGGTCGTGTTCGGGATGGGTACGCGTGGAACCCCTCCGCTATCGCCACCAAACAGGCATTTACAGCGTAAATGCTTCAGGAACCTTAATTCCTGAAAACTGAATCCGAAACAAATCTGCGTCTTAACTAGTTGGATAAGCCCTCGACCGATTAGTATTGGTCAGCTCCATGCATTGCTGCACTTCCACCTCCAACCTATCTACCTCGTCGTCTTCAAGGGGTCTTACTAATTGGGAAATCTCATCTTGAGGGGGGCTTCACGCTTAGATGCTTTCAGCGCTTATCCCGTCCGTACGTAGCTACTCAGCCATGCTCCTGGCGGAACAACTGATGCACCAGCGGTACGTCCATCCCGGTCCTCTCGTACTAAGGACAGCTCCTCTCAAATTTCCTGCGCCCACGACAGATAGGGACCGAACTGTCTCACGACGTTCTGAACCCAGCTCGCGTACCGCTTTAATGGGCGAACAGCCCAACCCTTGGGACCTACTTCAGCCCCAGGATGCGATGAGCCGACATCGAGGTGCCAAACCTCCCCGTCGATGTGGACTCTTGGGGGAGATAAGCCTGTTATCCCCAGGGTAGCTTTTATCCGTTGAGCGATGGCCCTTCCATGCGGTACCACCGGATCACTAAGTCCGACTTTCGTCCCTGCTCGACTTGTTGGTCTCGCAGTCAAGCTCCCTTATGCCTTTGCACTCTTCGAATGATTTCCAACCATTCTGAGGGAACCTTTGAACGCCTCCGTTACTCTTTAGGAGGCGACCGCCCCAGTCAAACTGCCCGCCTGACACGGTCCCCGTACCCGATTAGGGTACCAGGTTAGAACCTAGATACGATCAGGGTGGTATCCCAACGGCGCCTCCGCAGAAGCTTGCGCTCCTGCCTCTACGGCTCCCACCTATCCTGTACAGATCGTACCCAAATTCAATATCAAGCTGCAGTAAAGCTCCATGGGGTCTTTCCGTCTTGTCGCGGGTAACCTGCATCTTCACAGGTATTAAAATTTCACCGGATCTCTCGTTGAGACAGCGCCCAAGTCGTTACGCCATTCGTGCGGGTCAGAATTTACCTGACAAGGAATTTCGCTACCTTAGGACCGTTATAGTTACGGCCGCCGTTTACTGGGGCTTCGGTTCACAGCTTCGGATTGCTCCTAACCGCTCCCCTTAACCTTCCAGCACCGGGCAGGCGTCAGCCCGTATACTTCGCCTTGCGGCTTCGCACAGACCTGTGTTTTTGCTAAACAGTCGCTTGGGCCTTTTCACTGCGGCCCCCTCGGGCTATTCACCCTACCGAGGCACCCCTTCTCCCGAAGTTACGGGGTCATTTTGCCGAGTTCCTTAACGAGAGTTCTTCCGCGCGCCTTAGAATTCTCTTCTCGCCTACCTGTGTCGGTTTGCGGTACGGGCACCTTCTCCTGGCTAGAGGCTTTTCTTGGCAGTGTGAGATCATGACCTTCGCTACTATAATTTTCGCTCCCCATCACAGCCCAGCCTTAATGGTGTGCGGATTTGCCTACACACCAGCCTCACTGCTTAGACGGACATCCATCAGTCCGCGTCACTACCCTCCTGCGTCACCCCATCGCTCATAGCGGATTACGGTGGTACAGTAATTTCAAACTGTTGTCCTTCGACTACGCCTTTCGGCCTCGCCTTAGGTCCCGACTTACCCTGAGCGGACGAGCCTTCCTCAGGAAACCTTGGGCTTTCGGCGGATCAGATTCTCACTGATCTTTTCGTTACTCATACCGGCATTCTCACTTGTATGCTGTCCAGCGCTCCTTACGGTACACCTTCAACCTGCATACAACGCTCCCCTACCCCAGATGCAAAGCATCTAGCCATAGCTTCGGTGGTGTGTTTAGCCCCGTTACATTTTCGGCGCAGAGTCACTCGACCAGTGAGCTATTACGCACTCTTTCAATGGTGGCTGCTTCTAAGCCAACATCCTGGTTGTCTGTGCAACTCCACATCCTTTCCCACTTAACACACACTTGGGGACCTTAGCTGATGGTCTGGGCTGTTTCCCTTTTGACAATGGATCTTAGCACTCACTGTCTGACTCCCGGCAAGAAGTTAATGGCATTCGGAGTTTGACTGAGCTTGGTAACCCTTGCGGGCCCCGCACCCAATCAGTGCTCTACCTCCACCACTCCATTCACCGAGGCTAGCCCTAAAGCTATTTCGGGGAGAACCAGCTATCTCCGAGTTCGATTGGAATTTCTCCGCTACCCCCACCTCATCCCCGCATTTTTCAACATACGTGGGTTCGGGCCTCCAGTGCGTGTTACCGCACCTTCACCCTGGACAGGGGTAGATCACACGGTTTCGGGTCTACGTCCACATACTAAATCGCCCTATTCAGACTCGCTTTCGCTGCGGCTCCGGCTTCTCACCTTAACCTTGCATGTTAAACGTAACTCGCCGGTTCATTCTACAAAAGGCACGCCATCACCCATAGATCGGGCTCTGACTTTTTGTAAGCACACGGTTTCAGGTTCTATTTCACTCCCCTTCCGGGGTGCTTTTCACCTTTCCCTCACGGTACTGTTTCACTATCGGTCGCCAGGTAGTATTTAGCCTTAGCAGATGGTCCTGCTGGATTCATACGGGGTTTCACGTGCCCCGCACTACTCGGGATCCGTCTCGGAGAGAACACAGTTTAGGCTACAGGGCTTTTACCTCTATCGCGGGCCTTTCCAGACCTCTTCACCTACCATATTCCTTTGTAACTCCATGTGAGACGTCCCACAACCCCAAGGGGCAAGCCCCTTGGTTTAGGCTGTTCCGCGTTCGCTCGCCGCTACTGACGGAATCACTATTGTTTTCTCTTCCTCAGGGTACTTAGATGTTTCAGTTCCCCTGGTCTGCCTCTATCTCCCCTATGTATTCAGAGAGAAGTAACTGCGAATTACCACAGCTGGGTTTCCCCATTCGGACACCCCCGGATCAAAGCTTGCTTACAGCTCCCCGAGGCAGTTTCGTTGTTCGCCACGTCCTTCGTCGGCTCCTGGCGCCTAGGCATCCTCCGTGTGCTCTTATTAGCTTAACCAATCGCTCTGGTATTTGGTTTATTCGCTCATCTTGTTTTAAACAGCGCTTCCAGATCACTCTGTCCGCCAGTCTGTTTAAAGCCAAAAGTCGCTCACAATCCAAAACCTTCGCTTAGTATCACTATTAATTAAAACTTGTTTACACAAGTTTCAGCTAAAAGATGTTCTAAAACGCAAATTCGTTTCGGTATCCAGTTTTCAAGGATCAAGGTACTACTATTGATGAAGTTTGTTGGTGGAGCCAAGCGGGATCGAACCGCTGACCTCCTGCTTGCAAGGCAGGCGCTCTCCCAGCTGAGCTATGGCCCCGCAAATTCCATCAAAACCGAACAAATGGATACGCGTTAAGTATCTTGGAAGCTAAGCTTCCGATTTGAATGTCACCGTTGCAGGTGACGATTCTCCATAGAAAGGAGGTGATCCAGCCGCACCTTCCGATACGGCTACCTTGTTACGACTTCACCCCAATCATCTACCCCACCTTCGGCGGCTGGCTCCCTTGCGGGTTACCCCACCGACTTCGGGTGTTGTAAACTCTCGTGGTGTGACGGGCGGTGTGTACAAGACCCGGGAACGTATTCACCGCGGCATGCTGATCCGCGATTACTAGCAATTCCGACTTCATGCAGGCGAGTTGCAGCCTGCAATCCGAACTGAGACCGGCTTTGCTGGGATTGGCTCCACCTCGCGGCTTCGCTTCCCGTTGTACCGGCCATTGTAGTACGTGTGTAGCCCAGGTCATAAGGGGCATGATGATTTGACGTCATCCCCACCTTCCTCCGGTTTGTCACCGGCAGTCACTCTAGAGTGCCCAGCCTTACCTGCTGGCAACTAAAGTCAAGGGTTGCGCTCGTTGCGGGACTTAACCCAACATCTCACGACACGAGCTGACGACAACCATGCACCACCTGTCTCCTCTGTCCCGAAGGCCGCCACTATCTCTAGTGGATTCAGAGGGATGTCAAGACCTGGTAAGGTTCTTCGCGTTGCTTCGAATTAAACCACATACTCCACTGCTTGTGCGGGTCCCCGTCAATTCCTTTGAGTTTCAGTCTTGCGACCGTACTCCCCAGGCGGAGTGCTTACTGTGTTAACTTCGGCACCAAGGGTATCGAAACCCCTAACACCTAGCACTCATCGTTTACGGCGTGGACTACCAGGGTATCTAATCCTGTTTGCTCCCCACGCTTTCGCGCCTCAGCGTCAGTTACAGCCCAGAAAGTCGCCTTCGCCACTGGTGTTCCTCCACATATCTACGCATTTCACCGCTACACGTGGAATTCCACTTTCCTCTTCTGTACTCAAGCCACCCAGTTTCCAGTGCGACCTCAGGTTGAGCCCAAGGTTTAAACACCAGACTTAAATAGCCGCCTGCGCGCGCTTTACGCCCAATAATTCCGGACAACGCTTGCCCCCTACGTATTACCGCGGCTGCTGGCACGTAGTTAGCCGGGGCTTTCTTCTCAGGTACCGTCACTCCGGTAGCAGTTACTCTACCGGACGTTCTTCCCTGGCAACAGAGCTTTACGATCCGAAAACCTTCATCACTCACGCGGCGTTGCTCCGTCAGGCTTTCGCCCATTGCGGAAGATTCCCTACTGCTGCCTCCCGTAGGAGTCTGGGCCGTGTCTCAGTCCCAGTGTGGCCGTTCACCCTCTCAGGTCGGCTACGCATCGTCGCCTTGGTGAGCCGTTACCCCACCAACTAGCTAATGCGCCGCAGGCCCATCTCCTTGTAGCAGATTGCTCCGCCTTTCATCCTCCGTCCATGTGAACAAAGGAATTATCCGGTATTAGCTACCGTTTCCGGTAGTTATCCCAGTCAAAGAGGTAGGTTGCCTACGTGTTACTCACCCGTCCGCCGCTAAGTTAATCGGGAGCAAGCTCCTTCATAACTCCGCTCGACTTGCATGTATTAGGCACGCCGCCAGCGTTCGTCCTGAGCCAGGATCAAACTCTCCAAATTGGTTTTTTCGAGCGGTTACTTCACCCGAATCACTTCGAGAAAATAACCATCCGAAAAAGATATTGAAAAGAGCGATTGCTCATTTTGAAACTGACGATTCATTAAATGAATCTTTAAAAATTAACGCGTTCCATTTGTTCAGTTTTCAAAGAACTTGCTCCCGGCTTTCAACGTTATGTCTCTTGCGCAGGAATTAGATCATATCATGTTTCTGTATTTCTTGTCAACTTATTTCTTCTTCGCTGATCAAGTTCAGCGTCGATGCCTCATAAGCACAAGAGATAATATATCATGCTGAAGGAATGTTTGCAACCCTTTTTTATAAAATAATAAAATAACGCATAATTGGATCGACTCGAGTACAAATTGATTCCCATAACGCTTCGATTGTGGCTAAAATAGGATTTATCGTATTTCCATATATATGCTCACCCATTAACCCGTTTGAAAGGAGCTCAGATGAATAAGAATTCTATACCCGCTGCTCCCTCTTTAGTTGCAAAAGACCGGGAACAACGCAATCTGCAGCAGGATACTATTTACCGGATTTTACTCGCCGTTAGCTTTGTGCATTTATTCAATGATTCCATTCAGGCGCTTATCCCGGCGATGTTTCCTATCTTAAAGGAAAACATGCTGCTCTCCTATGCACAGGTCGGATGGATATCCTTCGCCCTGAACATCACTTCTTCGGTGATTCAGCCGATAATCGGCTATGCCGCTGACCGTAAACCCCGACCGATCCTGCTCCCTCTGGGGATGTGCTGCACGTTCGCCGGAGTGTTCCTGCTCGCTTTTGCCGGAAATTACGTATTGGTCATCTTCTCTGTTATGCTTGTCGGCTTCGGTTCGGCTGCGTTCCACCCGGAGGGCATGCGTGTAGCTCATATGGCTGCAGGTCAGCGCAAGGGATTGTCGCAATCCATCTTCCAAGTGGGAGGCAACGCCGGACAATCGCTGGGTCCTCTTTTGATGAAATGGGTATTCATTCCCTTTGGGCAGATGGGCGCACTTGGGTTCACCGTAATCGCTGCCGCCGGAATTGCCGTACAGACCTATGTGGCCAAATGGTACCAAGAAATGCTTAATGCAGGCTATACGTTCCGCAAAAAATCGACTGGACGCACGCTTGACCCTGCTCGCAGCAAAAGCATTCTGACCGCAACCGTGATCCTGGTCTTTATCGTGTTTGTACGCTCCTGGTACAGCGCCTCCATCGGCGGCTATTATGCCTTCTACTTAATGGATAAATACGGAATGAAGCTCGATGACGCTCAAATATACATCTTTATGTATTTGGCGGCCGGTGCAGTTGGAACCTTCTTCGGGGGCCCGCTAGCCGACCGTTTCGGACGGCGTAATCTCATCCTGATCTCTATGGTGAGTACTGTGCCTTTTGCGCTGGCGCTGCCTTTTGTAAACCATTTCTGGGCCGCTGTTCTGCTAATCATCTCCGGATTTGTCCTGCTGTCCAGCTTCTCAGTAACAGTCATTTATGCACAAATGCTCTATCCGGGCAATATCGGAACCGTCTCGGGACTGATTACTGGACTGGCTTTTGGGCTTGGCGGGATCGGCTCGGTAGTTATCGGCGACCTGATCGACCGGATCGGAATTGCGACTGTGTTCATAGCTTGCGGCTTCCTCCCGCTGCTTGGCCTGCTTGCCCTGCTGTTACCCAATGATAAGACGCTGGAGAAATGGGCCGCTGAATAAGCAGCATGATTTCATCGCTTCGTCTCTCTTCTATATCTATATAAGTCCATAAGGGTCCATCCTTCTCTATTAGAGTAGGGTGGGCTTTTTTCACAGCAGAAGATATAAGCTCTTAACAACCAGCAGAATTATCCAACCGCCCTTTTTTAGGGTACAATTAATTAAAAGTTGAACTAATTGTCATAGCGCGGAAGGCTGAGGAGGAATGGCAATTGAAGAAAGCACTCACGAACATTCGTAAAGGATACGGGAAGAAGCTTGTCTCCATCCATATGTGGAATGCCTGGCTGGTCCTGTTTCTGGCACTCAGCGGATTATTGCTGGTCGGCGGTTTCTGGCGGGAGCTTCTGGGTGAGGGCAGGGTGTGGCTAAAATGGGCACATATCGCGTTTGGACTGGTGCTGCTGATTCCGGTCATTTATTATTTACTGCTTGCTGCAAAACACTGGAAAAGGCTCAAGGGGAAAAATGGGCAAAAAGCTAATGTGATTTTTGTGCTGGCCCTATTGATCGGGTGGATTGTGTCGGGTGTCGTACTCTGGCAATTCAGGCTTGCCGGGCCAAGAGCAGCAAATACCGCACTATTTATACATGATCTTCTGACTTGGGTTGGACTTCCGGTTATTATCTACCACTCTATTACCAGAGTCAAATGGCTCAAAGAACCGAAGAAACGCTCTATTGTACCAGAACCGGTAACATCGGCTAATGGAGCATCTGCTTCTAATGATGAGCAGAAACAGCCGGGAGCAGCCCATGTCCAGCAGCCGATGTATACCCGCCGCGGTTTCATTAAAGTCGCTGTGGGTGCCGGACTTGCGGTAACGCTCGGACCGACCTTTGTCCGCTGGATCGGCAAATCTTTTCAGTTGCCCGGCACCGCGGATTATGCAGCAAACAATGCCAACACACTAATTCCCGACCCTATTCCGCTGGCAGATTCAGCACCACCGATTGGTGGAGGAGCGGAAGGGAACTTCCGCGTATATACTGTAACCGATATTCCAGCATTCGATAATTCGAGCTGGTCATTTACGATTGACGGGCTGGTGGACAAGAAGTTCACCTGGAACTGGGAGGAATTCGTCAAGCTGCAGCGCGAGGTGCAGGTCAGTGATTTCCACTGCGTCACTGGCTGGTCTGTCTACAAAAATACCTGGGAGGGTCTGCCCCTCTCCAAACTGCTTGATCTTGCCGGAGTAAAAAGCCAGGCGGTGATGGTCAAGCTGTATTCCGGCGACGGCGTCTATACGGACTCCCTGACACTCGCACAGGCGCGAATGGAGGATGTTATGGTTGCCGTCATGCATGACGGTAAGCCGATTCCGAATCAGCTGGGCGGGCCTGTACGTTTGGTCACTCCGCAAATGTATGCCTATAAATCGGTAAAATGGCTCAACCGGATTGAACTCATTGCTGAGGACCATGTCGGCTATTGGGAACAGCGGGGGTACGACAAAGACGCCTGGCTGCCTGGAGCAAATCGTGTATAACTGCGGCCAGCGCCTCTTTCAATTCCGAACGGCTATTGCTTTGTTCATCACTGAGGAGAATAAAGCGGCCGCCATCCCGCTGCCCGCAGTCATATAGTTATCCTTATCGGTACGGTCAAAACCCATCCATATAGCGGCTGTCCAATCCAGTGTGTAGCCGACAAACCAAAGATCCCGATTAGCCTTGCTGTCGACACCGGGAAGCGCTGCCTGAGTCGTTCCGGTCTTGCCGGCAACCGGTATGTTCATCCGCGCTTTTTTCCCGGTTCCTTGATTTACTGCATTGCGGAGCATGAACGTCATGCTTTCCGCAGTTCGCGCCGAGATCACTTGACGCTGGCTGGAGACATGCTTGTATAGAACCCGACCGTGCGCATTGGTTATGCTGCTAATGGTATGAGCTTCATTAAACATCCCCCCGCTCGCAAACACACTGTAGGCCTGGGCCATTTTCAGATGAGATACCCCATTGTGGAGCCCGCCGAGCGCAATGGACAGATTATTATCCTCCTGCGGCAGTTCTAACCCCAGCTTTCCGGCAAATTGACGGGCGCTGCAGATTCCCACCTGCTTCAGCAGCCATACGGCCGGAGCATTGATGGATTGCTGGAGCGCCTGGTTCAGGCTAACTTGGCCACGGTATACGCCATTCAGATTACCCGGGCTGTAACTCCCGTAAGACTGCTTACGGTCGGGAACTATACTCGATGGAGTAAAGTTGCCGCTTTCCAGCGCAGGCCCGTAATCAATAATCGGCTTAAAGGCGGAACCCGGCTGGCGTGCGTCAATAATCGCCCGATTAAGGCTGCCCGTTTGGGGATTGCGCCCTCCCATCATGGCGGCAATCTCCCCGGTGTGATGATTGAGTATCACCATGGCCGCCTCGACCTGC
This sequence comes from Paenibacillus sp. FSL H3-0321, assembly GCF_038002865.1. Lineage (NCBI taxonomy): Bacteria > Bacillati > Bacillota > Bacilli > Caryophanales > Paenibacillaceae > Paenibacillus > Paenibacillus sp. FSL H3-0321. The sequence goes on from NZ_JBBODH010000001.1 coordinate 3,466,349, forward strand.
TGGTTTTTCCCATCGGGAGGAAAGACATCTGTGTTACGAAATGCTTGCTCCAGTGTCTTCTGGATGTCTGTATTCATCCCTGTCTTAATCCTGTAACCGCCTGTTTGCAGCTCTTCCCTCGATTTACCGGTAAGCCGGGAGGCTTCTTTCAGCACAGCGTCAATATAGGAAGCACCTGCAACCTCAGTCTCAGCTTCTTCCGGAGGCTGGTATTTTTGTTTGCGCGCGGCAACCATTTGCTGTGGGCTGATCAGCCCCCGCTGCTGCATGATTCCCAGAACAAGCTCCCTCCTCCCCTCGGAAACCGCGTTGTTCTCCGCAGGATTATAGATGGAAGGACCTTTCGGGATAGCCGCTAAAGCAGCGATTTGCGAAATCTCCAGCTTTTTGAGGTCACTTACACCGAAATAGTACTCTGCTGCCGCCTTTATTCCATACTGCCCCCGGCCCATATAGATTTGGTTCAGATAAAGCTGCAAAATATCCCGCTTTGACAACCGTTTCTCCAAAGCTGTAGCAATGGAGGCCTCGTTAAGCTTGCGTAGCATATTTTTATCTCTGTTTAAATAGAGATTGCGGGCTAACTGCTGGGTGATGCTGCTGCCTCCCTCTGTTACTCTGAAGTTCACGGTATTGTTAATGGCGGCACGCAGGATTCCCGTATAATCCAGTCCCTGATGGCTGTAGAACCGGCGGTCCTCGACTGCCAAAAAAGTGTCGATCAGCAGCGCCGGCATTTCTTCCAGCTGAGCCATCGTCCGATATCCCGATTCCGGCAGTGGAATTCGGCGCAGCACATTCCCCTCTGAGTCGGTAATGACGCTTGATTGATCTAAAACCAGCTTCCCGGCCTGACGGCTTACCACAGTCTCTCCATATACACGGACATAAAACAGCATTGCCAGCAGCAGTAACACGCCAATTACCGCAAGATCAAATCCGGTATAAAAAACACGCAGCAGTTTTCGCCGGGTGAGCCGGGTGCCAGTATTCCCTCTGCTCAGCACTTTGCAATCAGGTTCACAAGGAACCGCTCCAAGCCCGCCGCTTCACGTTTCATCGCATCCACCTGAACGGCCTCTCCTTCTGCAGCCTTCAGCTCATCCAGCAAGCGCAGCAGCGTCTTCATCCTTAGTATGAGGGCCATACTCTCTTCACTGCTCCATCCCGCTTCTTCTGCATCTGCCGATCCAATCTCTGCTGTACCGGTGAGTTTTGTTTGCTGGCCTTTGTTCAGTTTCCGCAGATTAGCAGCCAGCCTGCCCAGCTCTCCTCCGGTGGATACCTCTAGTTCCTTAAAGAACCCATTCGCCGCAAGCTCATCCGATGCCCGAAGCAGCGCCTTGAAATCATCGGATAATTTTTGCGAACGCAGCAGAAAAAAACTGCCGGAAAGAGCGGTAAAAAGAATTACAGCCAAAGGCAACCTGCCGATATGATTGATCATCCAATGCAATAAGCGGACTGTAAAAGCCCCGGAATCCGCGCTATGCCGCGAATATAGAAAGGAAACCACCGCCTGTAGCACCATAACAACACCACCGCTGAGCAGCAAGCTTCCTCCAATAACATACAAATATCCGGTTCGTACCGTATTTAGTCTTCTCAAGTTTATCCCCTCCCGGTATCTGTGCATTTACTACTCCATGACACATAGAATACCGGCAAGTTCTTAAGAACCTCCCGCACAAGTTCTAAAGATTCTCTAAAGACTCCTCTGGAGACAACGGGAAGCGGGTGATAAAGTCGGTACGGTTCACATCGCTTTGGGCTGTAATTTCTCCATGGTGGCGTTCCACAATCCCTTTGGCTATAGCAAGTCCCAGCCCCGAACCTCCGGTATGCCGGGAACGTGAGCGTTCAGCCCGGTAGAATCGTTCAAAAATATGCGGGAGGTCGCTTTCGGCAATCATTTCTCCAAAATTGCTGATCCGCACGACCGCTTCATCCCCTTCCCGGGTGAGTACGATCTCCAGTTTTTTCCCTTCACGCCCGTAACGGATGGCATTGGTAATCAAATTTTCATAAGCGCGCAGCAACTCGTAAGGCGCTCCCTGAATCCATAAGGATTCTGTATGGTCCACCAGCTCATAGGCCATGCCTGCCCGGGCAAGCTCTGGAACCGCCTCTTCCGCCAGCTGCCGGATGAACGCCTTGAGGTCCAGCTGTTCTGCTGCAAGCGGCAGTCCTCCACTGTTGACACGGGTATATTCGAACAGATCATCAATCAGCTTACGCAGCACCAGTGCTTTCTGATAAGCAATGCCTACATAATAGCGCACCTCTGTCTCTTCCCGGCAGCGGTCCTGCTCAATATAATCCAGATAACCCAAAACCGAGGTCAGCGGAGTGCGCAAATCATGAGAGACCCCGGTAATCAGCTCATTTTTGGCCTGGATCGCCTTACGCTCTTCAAGCAGGGACTGCTGCAGCCGTTCAGACATAATATTAATATTCTCTGCTAGTACACCTAGCTCATCACTGGTCCGCACTTCAATCCGGTGTGACTCTCCCAGTTTGGTGATTTGCTGAATCCCCTGTGTGATCTCTTCGAGATAGGATACTACTTTTCGCGTGTACAAAAAAAAGAACACCAAAAAGCTGATAATGCCTACGGCTGTCATTACCGGCACTGAGCCAATATGGTTAATAATCCATTTCAAAACCAGGGAATAGGGTGCCGACGGTGAACTCGTGTTCATGTGAAGCAGAGAATTCACCAGCCGGTAACCTCCCCATAACAGGATGGCTCCTGACAACATGCTGAGAATAAACGCCCAAATGAATTTCCAGCGGATAGTACTTATATATTTTGCATTCACAGCATTATCACCTCAAGTTCTCAGGATGGCCCGTCCAATTTATACCCGATCCCCCATACAGTTTGCACATAACGGGGCTGCTTCGGATCCAGCTCAATTTTCTCGCGGATATTGCGGATATGTACCATAACCGTGCTGCCTCCGTCCAGAAAAGGCTCATTCCAGATATTCCTGTAAATCTGCTCCATGCTGAGCACCTGACCCTGATGTCTTGCCAGCAGCTCCAAAATAGAAAATTCACGGGGTGTCAGCCTTACCTTACGTCCATCCACACAAACCTCGTGTTTCAATATGTCGATGACCAGATCCTCGAAGATCAGCTCATTGTCATTCATCCTTGGTTGGGTATCCTTGTTGAATTTATGATAGCGGCGCAGCTGTGATTTGGCCCGGGCCACAAGCTCCAGCGGATTAAACGGCTTTCCGACATAATCGTCGGCACCTATACTGAGTCCAAGAATTTTATCCATATCCGAATTTTTGGCGGACAGCATGATGATCGGCATATTTTGCTCTTCACGGATTTTCATGCAGGCTTCTATCCCGTCCATCTTGGGCATCATCACATCCATAATAATGAGGTCCACCTTCTCCTCTTTTAAATATTCCAGCGCTTCCTGTCCGTCAAAGGCTTTGAGCAGCCGATAACCCTCGTTGCAGAAATAAATATCCATCAGGTTAACGATCTCCCGCTCATCGTCCACTAGCAATATTGTTTCTTGTCTCACAGGTAGGTATCCTTTCCATTCCATAAGTGGTAATCTACCTTCTAATATATTAGAAATTATCCAATCTATAAACCCAAAAAAAGCCCCGTATCCCCATAAGGTATACAAAGGCTGGTATTACTCATTTTATTAGTTCCTTTAAATACTCTTGAAGGAGGCATCATAAAGCCGGAACATCGTTTTGTAGCCCGACTCGTCAATCTTGATGCCCACGTCCAGACGTCCGGTAATTTGCAGTGGGCCGGAGGTATGCCGGAGCTTGCTGCCTTCAGGCACAAAGACAATCATAATCTTGTTCCAGTAGGTCTCATCCCCATTATCAAAGGGACACTCCGCTCCGGGCTCTGGAATCAGCAGAAACCAGTTCTTCTCAAAGGAGAGGACTTCGCCCATAAAGCCCTTAATCGTAACCTCGCTGCCGCTGAGATCCCAAAACTGCTCCGAGGGGCGGGTCTGGTCGCTGCCGTCAAAGAAGCCGTTCCAATCAATGGCAGTGTGGCCTGTGGAGGAAGTCTTCAATTGGGCCACTGCGGTTGCGGTTGGGGCAGGGCTGACCTCAGGGAGAGAGCTGGCTTGTGGAGACGGAGATACAGCGCTGCTCTTTCCACCGTTCTTGTCTGCTTCACCTGTTTTAGCCTTTGACTTCGTTTCAGGTGCTGTAGATGCCGGGCTCTTGCTATTACTCTTGCTGGAGCCTACAGTCTTCTTCGATGTATCCTGAATAACTGCTGCTGGAGCAGAAGGTTTCGGCAAAGGTTTGGATGTACTTGGTGCGATGGATGGCGCCGCAGCCAGTTCGGGTTCCGGTGAAGGTCCAGCTGTGGCCGTGGCGGCTTCTGGAGAGCGCTCCACGGTTGGCGAAGCTGCCGGTGATTCTTTTGGAACTATGGGTACTTGTGTAGCTTCGGGTGATTGTGCCACATCCTCTGTTACCGGACTGTCCGCCTCCACCGCAGCAGCAAAGGACTCTCCACCGCCATCAGCTGCACTGTTCTGGCCGCATGCTTGAAGCAGCACCATGCTTGTAATAGCAGCCGTCATCAGGATCAACCTACCCTTTAATGTTATCAAGTGAATGTACCTCCTAGGATTTGAACAAAGCAAGAGGATGCATCCGGTACATCCGGAATGCAGGCCCCAGCGAAGACAGCAGACCAATGGAAAGCGCCCCTGCAGCAATAAGCCAATGATCAGGTGTCCACTGATAAGGTTCAATTTGAATGCCAGCTTGGGCGAACAGTGCATCCTTCAACAGGAAAGCGCCAAGATGACCCAGCAGCAGTCCGGCGATAAGTCCGGTAGCTGTCACCAGCAGACCTTCGCTCGTTAAGGTCAACCATACATAGGCTCTGGATTTGCCGAGAAGACGCAATAGCCCCACATCCTTGGTACGTTCCCCGACTGCGGCAATCAAAGACAGCAGGATCGCTATCGCTGCCAGAATTACGCATAATGCCGTGAGCACACTCAATAGCTGTGCTCCCTGATCAACAGCGTTCAGCACGTCGGAAACCGCCTGGCTTGTATAGGCAGCCTGAACTCCATTACTGCCATCCAGCACCTCTTTCAAATCATGGGCCCCAAGCAGACTGGCCGGTTTAACCAGCACGGCTGTAATCTCCCGCTCCTCAGGAGGCAAGCCATGTACGGCCCAGGCATAATCTACGGTCGTAAATACTGCGCGGTCATCAGGGGTATTGAGGGCCGGAAGAATGCCCACAACGGTATACTGGAAGCTTTCATGTGCGTGTTCTTCGCCATGTTCTTCGTCATGTGCTTCGTCCGGCGAATCTCCGGCCGCCTCGGCAGCATGGTCTTCCTCATGCTCCTCCTCATGCTCCTCTGTGTGTTCCGCCTCCGCAGTTTCATGGCTGTCTCCCTGAACAAGTCCATGTGCGCCCGTAAATGTATCACCAATGTGCAGACCCAGAGATTCCGCCACATACGATCCAATAATGGTCTCACCGGTGTGCGCATATAAATTCCCGTCCTGAAGGTTACGGTCGCCGTAACGGGTAACAAAATATCCGGAGTCCATGCCGACGATCGGAAACCCTTTATAATTATCTCCCGTTGTCATCGCAAAGGCCTTATCCACATCCTGATCCTGCTCCACTTGATCCAGAACAGCAAGCGGGATATTGCCTGTCGGAGCACCGATATGATAAAAGGTATTCAGCACAAGCTGGGTTTCACTGCCGGCTGCGCCAATTACGAGATCGAAGGGGCCATACCCTTTTTTGGCGCCTTGCTCAACGCTTTGCCGGGACAAGGATAGCAGGACGATAAAAGCAACCGTAACTGCGACCGCACATACCGTCAACAGCGACAGAAACCGCCGATGCAGCAAATTACGCAGTGTTAATTTAAAGAGACTCATACAATTCCCTCTTCCGTTTCTCCCGGCTGCTCTGGAGTTTGGGCGCTGATTCCCGGCGTATCCGGTTAATCTCTTGAATGTTCAGACAGCGGGGAAAACGGTTCGCCATATTGAGATCATGCGTTACAACAATTAAGGTATGTCCATGAGCGACGCTGAGATCCAGTAAAAGCGAGGCAATTTCATCTGCCGTTTCCCAGTCCAGACTGCCGGTGGGTTCATCCGCCAGCACAAGCGGCGGCTCATTCACCAGCGCCCGCACAATCGCTACCCTCTGCTGCTGCCCGCGGGAAAGCTGGGAGGGAAGATGCCGGCCCCGGTCTGCCAGACCTACCTGATCCAGCCAATCGTCGACTACCCTTCTTTTCTCCTTAAGCGGAAGCTTTGCGGTCATAGCGATCTCCACATTCTGCCTTGCCGTCAATGAGGGGATCAGATGGAAATCCTGCAGCACATACCCGATATTGGAAGCCCTGAAAGCATCACGCTTCGCCTCTGTGAGCTCGCGTAACGGCTTGCCGTCCACGACAATCCCGCCGCTGTCGGCCAGCAGAATTCCGCTGATCAGATGCAAAAGAGTGCTTTTACCGGACCCGCTGGGTCCGGTAATCGCTACGTTCTCTCCTTTTTCAACACTCCATTCAGGAATATCCAGTATCGGCACATTTCTTCCGTCTACACGAAATTGCTTTTTCAAATCGTGAATTTGGAGCAACAGAGCCACTCCTATCTCAATTTAATACGTTCGGACAAGGCATCCCAAGTCAAGGTTGTGCCCTTCAGCTGGCTGAATGCACTAAGCGGCAGGTACAATACGCCGTTATCGATATCAACGATATAAGAAGCAGCCTTGCCGTTCAGCTTAGCGGTTTTGTCTGTCAGATTCACATCAATTACATTTTTCTGCAATGTCAGCTTCGCAGCAGCAGCATCCCCTTTGTAAGTGCCTCCCAGCGCCTTGATCAAAGCTTCAGCAGGATAAAGTACTTTGTTGTCGCGGCTGATTTTGAACTTCGGATAAACGTATTGGGATTGCAGCTCTGCGGAACGTTTGTTCAAATCAAGGCCCAGTATGCTGGCACCCGCCTTCGCGATCTCGGTGTTGTCCACCTGTCCTTTTACCTGCTCCGCAATCGGACCATAAGCCCAGACACCCACATCTACTGCGGAATGGCCATGGCCTGACCAGCCCACGAGCAGACGTTTGGAAACCACTGCATTGTAGGCTCCTTCACGTTTATACGAAGACCCGTCGCCTTCCATAATTTGTGCAACCTCTTCGTCTGTAAGATCGGTAATCCATGTATTGGCTGTTACGATGCTGCGGATCTCTTCCGGTGTCTGTGCTGCTTCCAGAGCGGCAGCCAGGCTTTCCGAGGAATGTTTTTGCTTATCCCACAGGTCGATATTGATTTCGTAAATGTTGTCGCGGGAGAGGGACAGTCCACCCGTTTCATGGTCGGCTGTAACCACAACGGAGGTGTTGCCGTTTTTCTTCGCGAAATCAATCGCTGTCTTGACCGCGGCATCGAAGTCGAGTGCCTCCTGGACAAGTGTCGGCAGATCGTTGGCATGACCGGCATGGTCAATCCGTCCGCCTTCAATCATCATTACAAAACCCTCTTTATCCGCTGATAAAATATTCAGCGCTTTGGAGGTCATTGTCGCCAGGCTGGGAATTTCCGCTGTACGGTCCGGAACATAAGCCACATGGGAACTGCCGAACAGGCCCAGCACCTTGCTGTTTTTGGAGGTAAGCGCATTTAAGGCTGTTTTATTTTCAACTACAGTGTAGCCTTCGGCTTTAAAATCAGGGAGGATGTTCTTATCCGTCCGTTTGCCCTTTTCATCTTTGGTTACAAAAAACTGCTTGCCCCCGCCCATCAGAACATCTACACCGCTCTCCAGGTATTGCGAGGCAATCGCCGATTCATTATCACGGCTGCGGACATGCGAGGCGTAGACAGCTGGCGTCGCGTGAGTAATCCGGGCTGTGGTAACAAGTCCTGTTGCTTTGCCGCTCGTTTCCGCAGCCTCAATAATGGAGGCAAACGGTTTGGATACATCTTCATTGGAAACGCTGATGCCTGCGTTGTATGTTTTGTGGCCTGTAGCAAATGCAGTACCGGCTGAGGCGGAATCTGTAACGATCCCCGAAACGATTTTCCCGCCGTCCTCACCACGGTCTGCATATGTAGTCGCTTGTCCCACGTAGTACGGATCAAGATTAAGATGGCTGACTCCCTTGGTGTATTGCTGAAAATATCTTGCGGCAGAAATTTGGGCCGGACCCATGCCGTCACCAATTAGTACGATAAGATTTTTGGACTGGGCTTTTGCAGCTCCCCCAGAAGTTTTGGCACTTTGTGCCGCTCCGGCCAGTGTAGCTCCTGAAACTACAGCTGCTGCCAATCCTCCAATTACCACACTCTTCATCAGCTTTTTCATTATAAACCCCTTCCTTGTTATAAAGATCTTTAACCAATCTTACCTTCGAAAGGTTAACCAATTGTCAACTGTAGTCAGGGGTTGTATTAAATTATCAACTGTTCATATATCACCGGGACACAAAAGAACCCACACCTTGTCACCAAGATGAGGGCTAGTAACGTTTTTTGTACAATCATCTTTCATTTATAAATTCAGCAATAGTTATATGGGGATTTGTATATCTTCCTTTGTTTTCGGTTTTTTGGCCATATTGAATGGCTTTGACGGGGCAATAATGAATACACGCCAAACATAGCGTACAATTTTTCCCCCACTGCGGTTTTTCAGAAACTTGAATGTTATTGCAGTTACAGACCTGCTCACAGGTACCACAGCCGATACAACTATCATCTGCCTGAAACTTGGTCGGATCAATGGCCTTTTTAGCAAACATCGGATTTATAATACCGGTTAATACCCACGGAAACTTGCCTTTATCTATCCTGAATGCTCCTGTTGTTCTTTGCTCAATGTCATGGTTGATTTGTTTTAGAGCCTCCTCTGCCGCAGATAGCTTGTGGTGCTCCACTTCTTTGGAATCTACATCGCCCATGATGATAAAATTATTTGGCATTTTGATAGAAAATCCGCTGTTTAATTTTATCTTTTTTCTGCTCAGACAATCTTTCATTACTTTCATTGAATTGCCGATGCTGCCTCCGCAGGTTGCGACGGAAAAAACGTAGTTCCCCTGGTAATTGTTCAGCTTAAGCTTTCTAATAAATTCAAGGACAATTCCAGGCGGTCCCCACGAATAAGTAGGATGGACAAATCCAATAATTTCATGATCCTTCAGATTATATTCATTGCATTCATTGCCTGTGTTCTCTGCGGCAGATATGGAAATTAACTCTTCACCCGTATGAAGGGCTATATTTTTAGCAGCATATAACGAGTTCCCGGTTCCCGAAAAGTAAAATATCATCGGATGCTCCTCTCGATTCCTTGTAATGATTTCCTTGATTAATCCAGCGCATTTTCTATCGCTTTGAGAAAAGCTTTGCAGGTGAGCGTTGCACCACTTATGGTATCTACCTGCAGCGACTGCTCCCGGATTACCCTGCCGAACAACTCATCTGTGAACTCAGCCGGTTTTTTCTCTGCTTGCTCTAACACCTTGATGTCTGTAACTTTGCTGGAGCTCACGGTCACTTGAACTTTATTGGCCCTCCATTTGTACATACCTCCCTTATATTCCCCAACATATGTGCCATTCTTAATCTGCTTAAAATCCAGTGCTCTGATCGGGAGGTTTTTAGCTTCACGCCGTTCCCCAGCAGTAAAGAGTAACGCTCCCCCTGCACCTCCCGCAACGAGTACCACCAGTACGATAACTGCGATTAGCATTTTGTTTCTCCCCTTTCGTTTCATTGCAATCTACTCCCGTCTTTTATCCTAAGATATTCGCTCTTATCCCCATCTCCGGCTGAAAGCAGTTGTTGAGACCTCGGGTAACATGAACCTGCAAGTCCGTATCCACGAGAACCGCTTCGGTTCCAGGGAAGCTTGTAAGAAGCTGAATCCCCTTATTCATCCCGGCTACAAATATCAAAGTAGACAACGTATCCGCAAGCGTAGCGTTATCAGCAACAATGGTCACGCTGATCAAACCTGATTCCGCCGGATATCCGGTATGCGGATTCAGGATATGATGACGCCTTTTCCCCTTACGATCGATGAAGAATCGCTGATAATCCCCGGAGGTAACCACAGCTTTGTCCGCTACAAGCACAGCTCCAATCAATCGATTATTCTGCCTGGGGTGACGGATACCTACACGCCAAGGGGAACCATCCGGCTTCACTCCCACAGCTGCCACATTTCCGCCAATGTTTGTGAAAGCCGATGAGATACCAAATTTCTTAAACAGCTCTACAAACTTATCGCTGGCATATCCTTTGCCTATCCCCCCTAAATCAACGGACTGCCCCACTTTTTGAAGTCCAGCAGTCTTTTCATGAGGATCTAACATCAAATCTGCAGCATTCACCACACGAAGAACCTCTGTGATTCTTACCTCATCGGGAATTTCAGATGAATTCTTATAATTCCATAGATCTACTAAGGGGCCGATAGTGACATCAAAACATCCATCACTATAATTTGAAAACTCAGCAGCAAGCGACAGCACCTCATAGGTATCCGGACTCAACTTCTCACATTTCATCCCCGCTGACCTGTTGACCCTGCTAATCTCGCTATCGGGTATAAAGCGGCTTAGTAGGTTTTCAAGCCTTTCAGCTTCATACTCGACAGCTCTGAGTGCTTCTTCCCCATGATCGCTGAAAACTTTGTGGATCATCTCTGTACCCATCCCATAGTGAACAGACTGGGCCGTCATGGCTTTATTCATCTTTAGTCCTCCTTCCATGGACCGTTACACTGAGGCGTATGCTTGACCAAGGCAATTGATAAATATGCAGCTACAACAAGGCTTATGTGAATGAATATATTATTATTCATTCATTTTAGCATAAAAACGATTCGCCGTCAGGATTAATTTTCCATTCAACACTGCACTTCTCTTTCCACCACAACTCGAAAGAAAAGCTTCTCCTCGACAGGGATGATCCTGCTGTTGCAGATGTAAACGTAGAATTGTATATCCTTAAATTTCAAAAAGCCCTGTGACCTTTCGCAGGAAGCGAAATGATCACAGGACTCTGTATCTTGCTGTACATTGATATTCAGTACTATCGTAAAACAATCTTAAATCTCCAGCAGCCGGATCAATTCTTCCTCATCCTCAATGACCTGAATACCCAATTGCTGTGCTTTGGCCAGCTTGCTGCCCGCTTTTTCGCCGGCGATGACCAGATCGGTTTTCTTGGAGACACTGCCCGATACTTTGGCGCCAAGCGCCTCGAGACGTTCCGCAGCTTCCTCACGGGTAAGCTTCTGCAGCGAGCCGGTTAACACTACGGTCTTACCGCTGAAGAAGGAATCCGTACTGACCGGCCGTGGAGCCTCAGGTGCCTTCGCTTCTACACCCAGTGCAAGCATACGGTTAATACCCGTTACCACAAAAGGATCAGCGAAAAAGCCCACGATGCTCTCTGCCACAATCCCACCGATATCCGGCAATCCAGATAGTTCCTCTGCAGTTGCGGACATTACCGCCTCCAGACTGCGGTAATGATCGGCCAGCATCCGTGTGGTTGCTTTGCCGGTATTCGGAATGCCTAGGGCAAAGAGGAACGAGGCTAGATCACGCCCTTTGCTCTCTTCCAGCGCCTTCAGCAAATTGTCCGCTTTCTTTTCACCGAAGCGATCGAGCTTGACCAGCTGTTCAAAGTTCAGTTCATATAAATCGGCAGGCTCCCGCACATTCAGCTCTTCGTGCAGCTGCCCGGCCGTCTTGTCGCTGAAGGTCTCAATGTCCATCGCATCACGGGAAGCGAAATGGGTGATCCGTCCGATAATCTGCGGCTTGCAATCCAGCTTGTTGTTGCAGAAAAGATGCGCTCCGCGCATTTCGAGCGGGAAACCACATGACGGACAATTCTCGGGGAATACAATTTCCCCGCCGTCGCTTTCTTCCGTCACCTTGCCAAGTATCTCTGGAATGACATCATTGGAGCGGCGGATAAACACCCGCGTGCCCAGCGCATGCTTCAGATTCTTGCGTTCAATATCTCCGACGTTGTTCAGCGTGCAGTTCTGGACAGTAACTCCAGCCAGTTCTACCGCCTCCACACGGGCCAGAGGTGTGACTTTGCCTGTGCGGCCTACATTCCAGCTGACTGACTCCAATATGGTCGTCGTTTCTTCAGCTTCAAACTTGTAGGCAACCGCCCAGCGCGGAAACTTATCGGTATAACCCAGTGCTTCACGGATACGGAAATCGGTAACCTTGATTACCGCACCGTCAATCAGATAGTCCAGACCGGAACGGCTCTCTTCAATCTCCGCCAGCTGCTCTGTAACCTCGTCAAAGTTAGCGAAGTAGGTGAGGTACGGATTCACCTTAAACTGGTTGGTCCGCAGGAAATTCATCATCTCCTGATGATCGGCAAACTGCACCCCTTCAGCATAACCCACGTTATAAAAGAAAGCATTTAGCCTGCGGTTCGCCGTAGTCTTAGGATTAAGGTTGCGCAGCGCTCCGGCAGCGCCATTGCGTGCATTCTTCAGCGGTTCGGCAGCCCGTGTATTGTAGTCGGCCAGCACCGAAAGGTTCATAATCCCCTCGCCCTGCACTTCGATAAGACCTTCCTTGAACGGAATCGTCAACGGAACGGACTTGATCGTCTTCACCTGAGCCAGTATGCCTTCACCCGTCACTCCATTTCCTCTTGTCGCCGCCTGCACTAGCACACCGTCACGGTAGGTCAGGTTCAGGGTCAGGCCGTCGAATTTCAGTTCGACGGCATAACAAGGCTCGGGCAGAGGTGTATCCGGATTCTTCGTGTTGTAGTCGTTCACGAGACGCAGCACACGGGCATTCCAGCTCCGCAGCTGCTCAATATTCTGCGCTTTGTCCAAACTCCATAGCGGAGCAAGGTGACGGTGCGGGGTAAAGCCTTTCAGCAGTTCCCCTCCCACACGCTGGGTAGGGGAATCCGGCAGCACAATGCCGCTCTCCGCTTCCAGGGCAACCAGCTTATCGTAAAGCACATCATATTCCTTGTCGCTGACCTGCGGTGCATCCAGCGTGTAATAATGGTAATTGTATTGATTCAGCTCAGCCACAAGCTTTTCCATCGTATGCATAACGTCCATCCGGGCGTATCCCTCCGTCATAAGGATAATGTAAAGCATGTGAATGATACTTCTACTTTATCTTTATATTCTAAAAACGCATTTGTTAACCGTCCCCGGATTATTCGACTTTGGTAATCGGGGCAAAACCCGCAAGCAGCCGTTTCACACCGACCGGTGCCGGAAAAGCAATCTGCAGCTCCGTGTCGTTGCCGCTGCCTTTCACGGACACAATGGTGCCGGTGCCCCATTTGCCGTGGGCTACCTTGTCGCCGGCTTTATAATCGCCTGGCGCCGCGGCCCCCGCTCCTGATGCGCGCTGTGCGCCGCTTCCGGAGGTTACGGTCACGCGGCCTGCTCCGGCCGCTGACGCTGTGCTGCCGCCAAAGCCGGCGGCCCCGCCGCCTGCCGGCGCATCCCCGGCAGCGCCTCCGCGGCTGCCGAAGTTCCCCCGGGCGCCGCCGGTGAAGCCACGGCCGCCATAGGCACCGCCAACCTCCGCGCCACCGCGCCGGAAGCGGTCCGAAGCAGAGCCGGTATCTTCCTTCAGCTCCTCCGGAATCTCCTCCAGGAAGCGGGACGGCGGGTTGGCCGTCGTCCGTCCGAATAGCGTGCGGCTGCGGGCACAGCTGAGGAACAGCTGTTTCTCCGCACGCGTAATGCCTACATACGCCAGCCGCCGTTCTTCTTCCAGTTCGTCATTGTCCTGGAAGGCGCGGCTGTGCGGGAATACGCCCTCTTCCATCCCGATAATAAACACGGTCGGGAATTCCAGCCCCTTCGCGCTGTGCATGGTCATCAGCACTACAGCATCGTCGCGTTCCTCCTCATCGTCATTCACACTGTCGATGTCAGCGATCAGCGCCAGATCCGTGAGGAAGGAGACCAGCGACTTGTCTTCGTTATTCTTTTCGAATTCCATCGTCACGGACAGGAACTCATCAATGTTCTCCAGCCGTGAGCGGGATTCTAGCGTATTCTCATTCTGCAGCTCCAGCCGGTATTGCGAGAGCTCCAGAATCTTCTCCGTCAGCTCCGTTACCGAGAGGAATTCGACCATCCGGTGCAGCGCTTCGATCATATCATAGAACTCCACCAGCGTATTGCGCGTCCGTCCGGCAAAGCCCAGATCGTCCACCGTCTGCAGCACACGGAAGATGGATACCCCACGTTCTGCTGCTGCTACAGCCAGCTTGCCCACAGTAGTATCACCCAGCCCCCGCTTTGGCACATTGATAATGCGCGTGAGACTGATGTCATCATCCGGATTGGAGAGCAGGCGCAGGTACGCCAGCAGATCCTTGATTTCTTTACGGTCATAGAACTTAATCCCGCCTACGATCTGATAGGGAATGTCCGATTTGATCAAAATTTCTTCTATTACGCGAGACTGTGCATTCGTGCGGTACAGGATGGCATGATTCTGGTAAGCCTGGCCCTGCTTGGCATTCTTGCTGATCTCTCCGGTTACAAAATAACCTTCGTCATGCTCGGAGTCGCCGCGGAACACTTTGATCTTCGGACCTTCCTCTGAATCGGTCCATAGCTTCTTCGGTTTACGTCCGGAGTTCAGCGCAATTACGCCGTTGGCTGCATTTAGTATATTGGAGGTTGAACGGTAATTCTGCTCCAGCAGAATCGTCTTCGCTTCCGGATAGTCTTCTTCGAAATTAAGGATATTCGTAATGTCTGCTCCGCGCCAGCGGTAAATCGACTGGTCGCTGTCACCAACTACGCAAATCCGGTGATGGCTTTCCGCCAGCATGCGGCAAAGCATGTACTGCGCACGGTTTGTATCCTGATACTCATCCACATGAATGTATTTAAATTTCTTCTGGTAGAAATCAAGTACCTCAGGCACTTCCTTGAACAATTGGATCGTCTTCATAATTAAATCGTCAAAATCCAGCGAGTTGTTGCTTCTCAGCCGATGCTGGTACTTGGTGTACACTTTAGCAACAAGACCTTCAAAATAATCGCCAATCTTCTGCTCGTACTGCGCCGGAGTAATCAGCTCATTTTTGTTTGTGCTGATGACGGCCTGGACAGCCTTTGGCTCAAATTTCTTCGTATCGATATTCAGGTCTTTCATACAGTTGCGGATGACGGACAACTGGTCTGTAGAATCGAGAATTGAGAAATTGGAGGTGAAGCCAATCCGTTCAATATCCTTGCGCAGAATCCGTACACACATCGAGTGAAAGGTGGATACCCATATATCCCGTCCTTCTGATCCAACCAGCTTGGAGACACGGTCCTGCATCTCCCGGGCCGCCTTATTCGTAAAGGTAATCGCCAGAATTGCCCACGGCGGAGCCTTGCGGTTCGCAATCAACCAGGCAATGCGGTGGGTAAGCACCCGGGTCTTGCCGCTGCCCGCGCCGGCCATAATCAGTAAGGGCCCTTCAGTAGCTTCTACAGCCTGGCGCTGTGGAGGATTAAGCCGGCTTACGGCTTCCTGTATGTTAACAAGTTGCATGTGTGACATGCTCCTTTCTCAGTTTAAGCTTAGAATGTCAAGAGCAGCGCTATCTCAAACTTGCTACTCCCAATGCATCTGCTGGGTCTTCTTTACCGCCTGCACGGTGAGCAGTGCTTGCTGTATATCCTGGTAAATAATATTCCCGACCACTACGGTGTCGCAGAGGGCAGCTGCCTGCTCAGCCTCAGCCTCGCCGGTAATCCCCCCCCCGTAAAACAGCTGGCTGTTCTCCACCATCTCTCTTACCGAACGAACCGTCTTCATATCACCGAACATGCCGCTGTATTCAAGATACACTACCGGAAGCTGCATCAGCTTGTCCGCAATCTGGGCATATGCCGCAGCCCCCTCGGCACTAAGCGAATGGTCTGCACCCGTAAGGCGTGCTACGGAAGAATCTCCATTCAGGACAATATATCCTTCGGCCAGCAGCAGTTCCCACGGAATCAGACTTCCGTAACGTTGAATGGCTTTGCGGTGTTGGCCAATAATCCAGGCCGTGTCTGGCGTATTAAGCACCATAGGAATCATATACAAATCAAAGCCGGGAACGACTGCCTCCAGATCCGAAATCTCCAGTGCGCAAGGCAGCTCATAACGCCGCAGCCGGTTCAGCAGATCAATAGTATTCTCATAAGTCACACCGGTGGAGCCCCCAACCAAAATCGCATCGGTTCCGGACAGGCAAATGGCCTCCAGCTCAAGGTCTCCGAGCTCACGGTCCGGATCGAGCTTAAAAACATGCCGCCAAGGCTGTATCAGTTGCCGCATCATATTCATCAATCGTCCATCTCCATCATTCATCTAGCAAGCCAAATACACTCCCGCTACCGCAAAAAGCCGTAACTCTAGTCTATGCCAGTGCTAAGGGGAGTGTCAATTTAAAGAGCGAAAAAATGCGAACATTTTTTCGCCTTTTTATAATATAAGAATTCATTGTTGTATGCTATAGATCAGTCTTATCTTTCTGGCAGAAACTATGCTTAAGTGCAGCGTTCATCGAACAATGATTGCTCATCATCACCACTGCCGGCTGCTAGTTTCGCCCCAGACCTCTGAGTCTGTCCATGTCATCTTCAGAAACGAAATCGGTATAGAACCCGTCCACACCCAAACGGGACAGCTGGACGATTTCTTTCTCATCATTAATCGTATGCACATAGACGCGGGCACCGGCCCCTTTCAGCTTTTGCACAAAGCTCTTGGTGGCCCTGTCGTCAGACATGGTGATGTCCGCCCCGGTTTCCTTGACGAATTGAGTCACCACTTCATCACTGTCCTCCGATTGATATAAAGTATAAATGACTTTGGGGAAGACATGCACCTTACAGATCATATCCAACATCTCACGACTGTAAATCTGCGGCACAATCCGCTTCAGCAGCGATGGATCCCTGCGCTCAGCTGCCTCGACAATCATTTCGAATTGCTGTGTGACCAGCTCCGCTTCAACCTCCTTCGTATCGGTTACGATATAGGCATCCGGATAAGCCATCATCAAATCCATGATCTTCTCAATATCAGCCGGCGAGTATAGGCCCAGAATCGGACTGTCCATAAATTCGGCATAATCCAGTACTTCCCCTTGCTTGTCAGCAGGAAGCACTTCCTGCTGTCCTAACTGCTTAGTCATATCCTTTGACCACTCATGACGGGCCACTAGTTTCTGATCCCCCGTGAACAGCAGATCGGCTTCAAATACACGTGTTCCCTGCTCATAATTGGCGATAAAACCTTCAACAGCATTGGTATAGGCATGCCCGTTGATGCCACCCATTGCATGGGCAACAACCCGGTGGGCTGCAAAGCCGGCGACCGGCTCTTTATCTTCCGGTATCAGCGTAATCGCAAGCAAAAGTACTATTGCTATAACCATGATGACTGATGCAGTACTCTTTTTGTTATCCATTATAGTAGGTTTCCTTTGCAAAAGTTGGAGTATAAAAACAAAAAACGGCTGTGGCCTTGGGTAAGGATAACAACCGTTTCTATGTGAAATTAGTAGGCATTTTTAAATCCGTTGCGAATCGTTCTGACAATAATCCGGATATCAAACAGCAATGACCAATTTTCAATATAGAAAATATCATGCTTAATCCGTTCTTCAATCGAGGTATCCCCACGCAGACCATTGCTCTGTGCCCATCCGGTAATACCCGGACGCACATGATGCTTCACCATATACTTAGGGATCTCTCCCCGGAACTGCTGCACGTAGAACGGCCGTTCCGGGCGGGGCCCTACCACACTCATATGCCCCAGCAGCACATTAAAAAATTGCGGTAGCTCATCTAGACTGGTCTTGCGGATAAAACTTCCGAAGCGGGTGCGCCGCGGATCCTCCCGCGTACTCCAGCCTGTATCTTCTTCGCCGTCCTGCTGCATTTTCATCGAGCGGAACTTATACATCATGAAATTATGCCGGTTAAGTCCTACACGTTCCTGCTTGAAGATGACCGGGCCAGGAGAAGTCAGGCGAACACCAAGGGCCACTATGAGCATTACAGGCGACATTACAATAATTGCGAACAGCGAAAAAATAATATCAAACAGTCGCTTGGCCAGCTTATTCCCAGTCATATCCAGAGGAATATCACGGACATTAATCATTGGCATTCCGGCAAAATTATCAAAATAAGGACGCGCCGGCAGGTAGTCGAAGAAATCCGGAATAATCAGCGTCCGTACCCCAGCCTTTTCGCAGGCGGCAATAATGGCAGGATACTTGGAGTGGGCATCAAGCGGAAGCGCCAGAATCACCTCGTCTACCGGCAGCAGCTCCAGCATTCCAGCCAGTTCATCCACCTTGCCGAGTATTGGCTTAAAGCGCCGCTCCTCTATCCCATCCCATTCCTGAAAATCATCAAGAAAACCAATGGTCTCATATCCCAGCTCCGGGTACTGCACCAAATTGTTGTAGAATCGTTTGCCGAGCGAGCCTGCACCGATAATCAGCACGAATTGACGGTTAAAGCCTTTTTCACGGAGTGATTTCAGCATCGTCTTCAGCACATAACGGTAAAGCATGATGGAGAGAATATTAAAACCCATATATATGGCCAGATACTGACGGGAAACGTCGATTTCCTTCAGGAAGAACATCAGGCCAAGCAGGATAAAGACTGCCATGATATGCACCTGAAATATTTTGAGGAATTCATCGACAAAACGTTTCTTACGCTTCGGCAAATACAGGGAAAGCACAATTCCTATAAATACGGATATCACACCATAAATAAGGCTCCAATAGGCATAGGATTCAACCGGAAGCGTATTATAGGATTCCAGCCAGCCACTCTTGAACTTCAGCCACCAGGCCCCCAGAAAGGAGATTTGGATAATCAGGAAGTCGGCAACCATATAGAGTTGTGTTAAAAACCTCTGATTACGGCGAATCATAATCTCACCTCAGCATTCGTTTCATTGCGTGGACCTGCTTCTCCGGAATCCGCAAGGCTCTGTGCCGGTGAAGAAACCACGCGTGAAGACTTTAACATATTGCGGACAAGCGAAAGGGTGAACTTTACCCCGACTCCGGCATACACCGCTCCATTAATCATACTGTTGTACCTCTTGCTATAATGCTTGCGATGAAATAAAATCATCGCTCTGTGAAACTCATAGACAATTTTAAATGGCCTGCGCCGCGCACTGCCGCCTTTTAGATGCACGATGGAGGTCTGCGGATAGTAATAAATCCCCCACCCGGCTTCTTTAATCCGGAAGCACCAATCCAAGTCTTCACCATACATAAAGAACTCTTCATCCAGACCGCCGACCTGCTCGATCGTCGCCCGCCGCACCAGCATAAAAGCCCCGACTAGACAGTCTACCGGGTAATCCAGATCCGGATCCAAATAACCTAACTGGTAGCCGTTGAATCTGGGACGGTCGGGAAACAGCTTACTGAAACCAAAAGCATAATAAAAGGATGCCGAAGGCGTCGGAAATCCTCGCTTGCAGGCCTTGTCCAGCGATCCATCCGGCAAAATCACCTTGCAGCCCGAAGCGCCAAGATCCGGCCGGCTGTCCATAAAGGAAACCATCGTCTCCAGCGTATCCTTCCGCACTACCGTGTCGGAATTGAGCAGCAGCACATAACGTCCGGAGGCCGCCTCCATCCCCTGATTATTACCCCGGGCGAAACCAACATTCTCAGAGTTGGCAATCAGCAGCACATCCGGGAATTCCTTGCTGATCGACTCGACAGAATGATCACGGGAATTATTATCTATTAAAATGATCTCATAGGAATAATTAGTTACCGAGTCATATACCGACCTAATACAGTCCATCGTCAGGCCGCATGTGTTGTAATTTAAGATTAATATACTGACATCTATATTCACTTCACTACGCTCCTGACTAATATAGTAATCTACCGACAACTATTATAACATAAAAACCTCCCTGATAGGCGCAGCCTAATTAGGGAGGTTTTTACAGATTTACTGTGCCGGTAAATTACCTTACTCGTCCGGTTTCCTGGATGCTTTATTTTGTATATATCGCCGTTTCTGTTTAAGATGTCTCCATTGTTGAAAAAAAGCAGACCAGGCCTTTAGCAATTGGCGTTCCTTAAGCAGTGTATAACCGTGTGCGGCAAGTTCATACGGCAGTGAATACAGCAAAGTGAGAAGCAGCGTGCCGGCAGGTTCGTTCTTGTAAATCATCTTGTAGCGGTTAATATACGAAATCCGCCTAATGAACATCGGTTTGCTGTCCCTGCCGGAAGGTTTCCAGCCACGTTCGTGGTAGCCTATGGCTTCTGCTTCAAAGTAAGCCAACCAGCCGAACAGCCCAGCCCGCCATGCCACGTCCACATCCTCCTTATAGGCGAAGAAATCCGCATCAAAGAACTCCCCCTCAACGCTGATATCTTCAATCATCCGGCGCGAATACATCGCTGCAGCGCCGGATACGCCAAATACGAAACCAGATTCCGACCAGTCTGTGGAGGGATCTCCTGCACCACGGTCAAAGGCACGCCGGGCTCTATTCATCCGCAGCCCTGTGCTGTCCACAAGGGAGTGATCAGCTTTGAGCAAAAGCTTGCCGGTAGTGCTGCCAATACGCAGATTTGATTCCATCTGCAAGATAAGCCTGGAAATATAACTGTTCTCAAGCGTCAGATCCGGGTTAAGCACGAGTACATAATCTGTATCCGTTGCCGCCAGGGCCTGGTTATGGGCGGGGGCGAAGCCAGTATTGATCTTATTTTCTATGAGAACAAGGGAAGGAACCCCGGCCTCTTCGATCTTTTGATAAAACTCCTTCACTCTATCCACGCATCCGTCTGTTGAGGCATTATCCACCACCACAATCTGCTTCACCGGATAATCCTGGGCGAGTACTGCCGTCAGACAATCAATAATATCATCCGCACTGTTAAAGGTAACAATATGTACACTGACTGTTTTGTTATTCATAAATATCCTCGGATTCTTGAATTCATTTTGGTTCTGAAGCTGTTAAACATTATTATAACGAAAACAACAGGTTGCGGCTACGTTACCCTGGAATGATGACATCCCTTGGAGAAGGAATAAAAAGTGGAATTTTAGCCATGGTGTCAGCACTTTGTAATGTGTTAATATGAACAGTCGTTACTGCAGCAAAAAGCTCCCGACCGTCGATGACGGTTCAGGAGCTTAGTTTGCGCTTATCTATTTCAGTTCCAGCAAAAAGTCCCTCAATCCAGCCCGCCAAGGCCGGATATCTTCAAACCCGTTCGTGCGGATAGACAGATGCTCCATTACCGAATTGCGCGGACGTGGTGCCGGGCGTGGAAAATGTTCTGTAGCACACGGCTCTAGCTTTGCTGTGAATTTCAGACCCAGAATATCTTCTGCCTCAGCGAAAATCGCCTGTGTAAACTCATACCAGGTACAGGACTCACTGTTAGAGGCATGATAAATTCCGTACTTCTCCGTTTGAATCAGCTCAAGCAGGAAACGGGCCAAATCTACGGTGTAGGTAGGTGAGCCTTGCTGGTCGTCTACCACCTGCAGCAGCGGCTTCTCCTGTCCCAGCTTCAGCATCGTTTTTACGAAGTTGTTGCCGTACTTGCCATACACCCATGATGTACGTACGATGAAAAATTTCGAGGACAAAGACTGCACTAGGATTTCTCCTGCCCGCTTCGACTTGCCATAAATACTTTGCGGATCCATATTATCATATTCATGATAAGGCTGAGTTCCCATACCATCAAAAACATAATCCGTACTAATGTATACCAGCTTGGCTCCGGATTTCTCCGCAGCCAGTGCTACATTGCGGCTTCCGGTGGCATTAATCAAATAGGCGGCATCCACATCGGTTTCCGCAACATCCACCGCTGTATGGGCGGCACAATGAATGACAGCATCCGGACCGAACCCGCTGATGACCTCAGTACATTGATCGAGATCTGTAATATCCATCTCCTGACGGTCACAGCCTAGAACCTCATGTCCTTGCTGCTGCAACAAAAGTACAAGGTCCTGCCCCAACTGTCCAGCGGAACCCGTAACCAATACCTTCATCTTCGACATTACAGGGAATCCCCCAATCGGCTGCCATACTGAAGTTCGGCAAATTTCTGGTATTCGCCGGATTGAATACGGGCCCACCACTCTTTATTGTTCAAATACCATTGAATGGTTTCTTTAATGCCCGTTTCAAATGTATGCTTTGGCTTCCAGCCTAACTCGTTCGTAATCTTAGTTGGGTCGATGCCATAGCGGCGGTCATGTCCGGGACGATCCTGCACGTAAGTAATCAGAGAATCCGGTTTGCCCAGTTCCTGCAGCACAGTATTCACGATATGCACATTTGTGCGCTCATTATTGCCGCCAATATTATAGACCTCACCGTTTACCCCTTCGTGAATAACCAGATCAATTGCGCTGCAGTGATCTTCTACATACAACCAGTCACGGATGTTCATTCCATCACCATAAACCGGCAGTGCCTGGTCAGCAAGCGCACGGGAAATCATAAGCGGGATCAGCTTCTCCGGAAATTGGTATGGCCCGTAGTTGTTAGAACAGCGGGTGATATTAACCGGCAACCCAAAGGTTTCGTGGTAGGCGCGCACAAGCAAATCTCCGCCCGCTTTGCTGGCGGAATAAGGACTGTTTGGAGTGAGTGGAGTTTCTTCAGTAAAGAGTCCCGTAGCTCCTAACGTTCCATACACCTCATCTGTAGACACTTGAACAAATTTGGTCACACTATATTTCTTTGCTGCATCCAACAGCACCTGTGTGCCGAGCACATTTGTCTTTACAAACACATCCGGCTCCAGAATACTCCGGTCCACATGTGATTCCGCCGCGAAGTTGACTACGATATCGACTCCCTGGCTGAACAGTGTGTCCATCGCCTCTACATCCGTAATGTCCGCTTTAGCAAACGTATAATTCGGATTGCCCTCCACCGACTTCAAATTCTCCAAATTCCCCGCATACGTCAGCGCATCCACGTTCACTATCTGGTAATCCGGGTGCTGCTGCAGCATGTATATTACAAAATTGCTGCCGATAAATCCGGCCCCGCCGGTAACGAGCAGTTTCATATGTTAGCCCACCTTTTATTCATTGAATAGTATTTAATCGAAATTGAGCTCCGCATCCTTAAGCAAAGGATGGCGCCCATCTTTGTCCGACAGGACTGGAGTTGACACCGGCCAGTCAATGCCAAGTGCCGGATCACTCCATAATATGCCGCGGTCGTTCTCGGGGGAATAATATTGGTCCACCTTGTATAACACTTGGGTGTTCGGCACCAGCGTACAAAACCCATGCGCAAAGCCCTTTGGCACCAGCAACTGACGTTTATTATATTCACTGAGAATTACCCCAACCCACTGTCCGAATGTTGGAGAATTACGGCGAATATCAACAATAACGTCATAAATTACACCCGATAGAACTCGAATAAGCTTGGTCTGCGCTTTCGGATTCAATTGATAGTGCAATCCTCTAAGTACTCCAACCTCAGAAGAGAGGGATTGATTGTCTTGGATGAACTTATAGTTCACTCCTGCCTTATGCATTAATTCCTCATTATAGCTCTCCATAAAAAAACCCCGGTTGTCGCCATGAACCACCGGCTCAAGGATGCATGCACCCTGTAATTGTAGAGGAATGACCTTCATAACTAATTCCCCTCCTCATTTATATAATTTAAGTTCAATCAACCCTTTGCAGTGCCATCCGCCAGCCCTACTGAAAAACATTTGTCATTCATTACGAATATTATATGCATAACTGAAATATTTGTTTTAAGGAATGGACTTAGCAGTAGCATCGGAGTTTAAAAAACTGCAGAAAGGCTCCCTGTTCATGCCTGACCTTGTATCCCTGTACTATGTGACAGTTCAATCACAATTCATGCACGGTATACCCTGGTTGATGCACATGGAAACAAAACCTTCTTATTATTAATCAACTGCGATTATTAAAACGCCAACCATAATCACAGCCATACCTACCCATTTAATAAGTGTCACAGGTTCATTAAATATAAATAAGGCTGCAAGTAAACCGAGAACGTAAGCTATACTTTGTACTGGGTAAGCAACACTTAAGGGGATTCTAGATAATACTACAAACCAAATCAAGGTAGCGAATACATATAAAAAAAGGCCTGCGATAATGTATAAATTAAATAATGCTTTCCATGCATTATCTAAACTAACGCCCCCCATTTTCCCCAATCCTAATTTGAACAAAATTTGACCTGAAGCCAGCATTATTATATTTAATAAAAGCAACACCATATTAACCACACCAGATGAACGTAACGTACTATCACCTCATTTCCCACTATTGATTGTTCGTTTTAGTTCTTCCACTTCATATTTGAGCAGCCCGATTTCCTGGGATAATTCCTTCACTTTTATCGTAGATTTTGAGATCACTAAAGTTAATGAGAATAGCATTAAGTTTATACCAAATATAGAAAGCAAGAATAGAGCATTTACAGGTAATTCTATTCCCATAAGGCTAGCGATTATTTCAAATAGGCTTGGGAATATAGAAAGGATCAGGATGAAAAACATTATACAAAACCATAGCATTGAGTACTTTAGTTCAATACGATATTTACGAATCATATTAATGAGAAGAATAAAACACAGAATAGAGCCTATTAACAAAATAACTTGAAGCTTAAAAGATATCATATATTACTTCCTTCTCATACAATTTGCTTTCTCATCTTATCAATAAGTATGGCCAGAGAGACTTTCAACATATAATATATTGATTTCAGTTTTGTAATAGAGGACTTACCTCCCTCACGGGATTTCATTTCCACAGGGATTTCCTTTAGAGTAAATCCTTTTCTTTTTAAATACATTATTGATTCAGGTTCTGGATAATCTGTAGGGTATCTTTTTGAGAAAAGTTCAATCACGCTCTTATTACATGCACGAAATCCAGATGTCGGATCAGTAATTACTTGTTTTGTAAGAAGCAATAAAAGATGTGAGAAATAATTAATACCAATTCTTCTTATCAGCGAGCTCTGGAAACCTATTTTTTCAATATAGCGAGAACCAATTACCATGTCAGCTTCATCGTTTAAAAGCGGTTCGATCAATTTGAAAATATACTTAGGATCATGTTGACCGTCTCCATCTACT
The DNA here is from genome assembly GCF_038002865.1 of Paenibacillus sp. FSL H3-0321. Taxonomy (NCBI): domain Bacteria; kingdom Bacillati; phylum Bacillota; class Bacilli; order Caryophanales; family Paenibacillaceae; genus Paenibacillus; species Paenibacillus sp. FSL H3-0321. The sequence goes on from NZ_JBBODH010000001.1 coordinate 3,491,583, forward strand.
TGGATGGCTATGTCAAAGCCAAAAGTATGAGCATATTTATAGCCTGTTTGAACAGCCCCACCAATCCCAAGATTACATGGTAGATCCACAACTGCAACACCCAAGTTTTTGCATATACGGCTAGTAGTATCTAGTGAACAATCATTGATAACTAATATCTCTGAGTTCGGAATATTAATTGCTTTAATATTGTTTAAGAGTCGCCGAATATTATCCTCTTCATTATAAGCAGGAATTACCAATAATATTTTTTTATTATTCATGATACTCCTTCATAAATATAAAATTAATCATCTGGACTAAAAGGCCTACTATACAGGCCAAAATCGGTGCACAATTTTTTGCAAAGATAATAATAAAACAACTATAATCAAAATTGAATAAACGTATTGTTGTCGTATTCTCTTAATCAGCGGTGTCAGCAAATAAATGGAATACAGAAAAATTATGGAAACAGGAATAAAATACCTTCCCTGTATACCATATATAACGTTCCCTGCTTCTTGTGTCCATGTAAGATACAACGTCGAAGCTATAATTATTACAGTTAAAATTGACGCTGCAAACAGAATAAAACCTCTCTTTATATCATTAAGCGGATGATCTGTATTCTTCATTTCAATAATTACTGATACTGTCAGCAAGCACAAGAAAATAATACCGCTTAAATAATGAACAGAAGTCTCTCCCCAGCCAAAAACACCAACAAATTGAATATATAAGTAATCAAACTCAACAAATGTATTTATTAATTTTTCAGTAAACTGGAATGGGTGCTGGAAAACTGTGAGTAGCTGAGCCTTAGGATCGATCGGAAATGTGACATGAATATACTTTAAGACTATCATCCAAGATATTACAACCAATAACCCTGAAGCAATTATAGCAGATACATAGGTAATATATTGTTTGAACCCTTTTGTTTTTTCTTTGGGCAATAATACAACCAGAAGACAAAACAAAAAATAAGCATTTTTAGACGCCGCTACCAAACAAGTTAGAACCAACAAAATAAAAACTTGTTTTCGATTAATATGTTTAATTTCAATATTAAATATCAAATACATAAGATAAGCAAAAAATAAAAACAAGGCGCCATTAGTTAACGCATCTGCACTAAGCGACGCTGCCTGATTTAAAGTCATTGGCATAATTGAGAGTAATAAAAGAGTATATTTTAATTTTGGAATCAATTTAATAGCGAAATATGTCATCGCTATATATGCAAACAAATTGAAAAAGCGACCTAAATAGAAGGTAACTAACAAATTAGTATCCAGCAAACTTCCGATTTTGATTCCAATTGCTTGTGGTAAGTATACAATTGGATGATAGACTGCGGAACTTGGAAAAAGAAAAAAATCGTTTTCCCCTGGAGTCACATGAATTTTCGCAGCATCCTTTAAAATGTCTATAGATGCTTTGTTTTCATAATTACGTGTGATAGTTCCCCCTCCGACAGCTGCTTCAAAATCTCGAATTGCTGAAGGAAGATAATTGCCAATCTGTCCATCAATGTTTTCAGTTACCAAGTTACGTTCTGAGATTTCATATGCTCGATAAAAATGGGCAAATTCATCAGCTGATTGAAACGGAGGAACAAGCAGCACCCACAATAGCCCGAATATTGATGCTAACAGAAGAAATATATGCTGTGGTTTTAATTTGATACTCATTCCCCCCCACCTTCCTTCTCTGCATTAGATAAAATCAAAATTAAAAAGGTTAAATCACCCTTCATTTACTAACACCTTTCTGACTTTAGCAAGTCCGTACTGTATGCCTTTTTTAACAAGCCAATATTGGATTTTTATATAATTATTAATGTTTCTCAATTTAAAGTCAGTCTTCACTATATCCTTCCTACCAGCGATGCCTTGTCGTATTCCAGCGGAATAATCCCCATGAAAGCCAAGCTTCTTGTAAAAAGAATATTTGAAAACATGACCAAGCACCAAAAACGGAAAATTAAGCACTATCTGTACACACGTCATATTTTTATATATTAAGTAGATATTATTCCTTGCAGACCATCTAACCTTTAACTCATTGTATCCGTTACCAGTGGTAGCACTACCAATGTGATATACAATAGCATTTGCACAAAATATATTTGTGTATCCCATAATACGGGCTCTATAACCAATATCTACATCTTCTAAGTATGCGAAAAAAAGCTCGTCAAAATATCCGATTTCCTCAAATATTTCCTTGCGGTATATAGCAGCACCCGCACAAGCTGTAAAAATAGTTCTATTATGGTTGTACAGATTTGTTTGTCTCCCATGCCCCTCTTGATATGCCCACCCGAAAAGAGTCATTGTGTCACCTACGTTATCTATAAGATCACGTTGATGATATTGAATCATTTTACTAGCACACGAAAAAGCCTTCGGATGGTTCTCAATACAAGAAACCAATTCTTCTAACCATAATGCATTTAGTAGAGTATCGTTATTTAGTAGAACTACGTACTCTCCTATGGATTTTCTAATACCACAATTTACTGCTGCGCTGAACCCTGTATTGGTTTTAAGTTCAATACAAATAATGTCAGGAATTATTTCGCGGGCAACTATTATACTTCTATCGTTCGAAGCATTGTCGACCAGTATTGTTTCAAATTCAGTAAAGGTTTGAGCTTTTAAAGAAACCAAGCACTCTTCCAAATATCTTTCACCATTATAGTTAGGAATAACGATTGAAACTTTCATATTATTGTCCTATGAGTTTATCATGTTCTATTAGGAGTCTTTGAATTCCTTCATTAACAGTAATCTGATAATTAAAACCTAAATACTCACGAGAGCGTCTAGGGTCCAAAACATTTCTTTTAACATCAATATCTCTCATTTTCTCAAAATTAATGGTAGCCTTAATATCAATTATTTGCTCAATAGTTCTAATTACATCCATAATGCTGGTTCCAACTCCAGTTCCCACATTAAATATAGGTTTAATGCTACTTGAGCTATGATACTCAATGGCACGGACAATGGCTTCGCAGACATCCGATATCTCGATGTAGTCTCTTACAGTAGCTCCATCACCATAGAGTGTTAGCGCATTACCTTTCAATATACTGTCCAAAAACACTGATACTGCTCCAATTTTTTTCTGAGGATTTTGACCTGGCCCATAGGGGTTGGCCACTCTCAAGATTACATTTTCCATATTATACAGTTGATTGTACATCAAGAGTATTTTTTCAATGGTGTACTTCATAATACCATAATGATTTAGAGGATATGATTCCATATCCTCATGCAATAAATCCGAGTTAGGCGAGTTGCCATATACAGTTCCACCAGATGATATAAATACCATTCTTTTTATTCCTTTGTTCTTAGCCAGCTCAAGTAATTCCAAAGTTTTCACTACATCATCTTTATACGAATTTGAGATGTTTTGCATAGAAGAGGCTGGAGATACTGTACTAATCAAATGTACAATAACATCTTGATTTTCTAAAATCCTATCAAAATTATTCTCCGATAGGTAATCACCTTCAATAAGATTAAGGTTGGATCCCGGCAAGACCTTACTATCGAGAGATCTGTCGTATACAGTAACGTTATATCTATCCTGACGCAATCTCTTAATTAGATTTACACCGATAAATCCCGCACCACCTAGCAAAAGAATATTCATAATTTCGGTGACTCCCCCTCATTTATTACAAGAATAACTCGTAGTACTTAGAACCGAACGTTTTCATACTAAACTGTTCAAATAACAATTCAGTATTATTACTATAATTCTCAAAGGCAATTCTATCTGATACTATAGTCCGCATAGCTACAACTAAGTCTTCAACATCTACTTCTCGATTTAAATTTAGATCCAGCAATATCCCTGCATACTTTTCGTTCTTTTCTGAATAGAGCATCTCAGGAATCTCACCAATACGTGTAGATATAACAGGCTTATTATAGGCTAAGTATTCAATAATGGAGTTAGGCAAGCTTTCAGAAATAAAATAGCTGGGAAGTAATGCGGCATTGAAAACTTTTACCCACCCAATCCACTCTGAAGGTTTTTTCAAATTCATAATAAAATGGATATACTTGTAGTCCTTGTATTTCTCTTTCAACTTATTTGCATATTCGCTCTGTCCAATCAGAGCTAGATGGGCATTACTTTCCTCTTTCTCATTCAACTCAATAATTGCTTTTATGCTTTCCTCCCAGCCCTTTTCTTTTATTGCACGGGACACTAAGCCAAATAGAAATTCCCCCTGCTTCATACCTAACTCTTCCCTATTTTTTGGAGGTATACTCTGTAGTTCATAACCGTAGTAAATCTTGTGCAATTTGGATGAATCTTCGAGCTTGACAACATCAAATATCTCAAGATTTTTGTTTGTAGCATATATAACATGATCTGCGGTATTTAACATGGGACTTACGAGGTTCGCGAATTCACCATCCCAGTCAGGATTTGCTTTCAAGCCTTCGTAACATCCATGCATGGATAAAATCCATTTCACCTTCTGATTGCCTTTAAGAGCTCTGTATGAGATCTTGTCTGACCACCATATATGTGAATTCACAACATCAATATCAAGTTCGGTAATTAACTCCTTAAGTTCATCTGGATTCCCCGTACTGTCAAGAACAGTGACGGCCTCAGAAATCATTTTGGCTATTACTGGATCTGTAGTTAGCCATGGCCGTGCATTATAGATATATACTTTTTGACTTACTGAGAAGAAATTCGCTAATCTTATTACTAACATCTGTCCGCCGCCCACTTCGAAATCAGGCGCAACAAACAATATATTTTTACTATTTTGCAAGTAATTAGATGAAGTAACCTTAGTCTCAGTCATATCTATAAGATCTTGATACAATCCGGATATTATATTATTATCCAGAATATTTGTACTATCATACCCTTTACAACCCAGTCGTTTATATTCATTCGAAACATGCTCTAAAAATTTCGGAACCAGGAATTGTGGAATTTCGAAATTTTGAAGAATATACTTCTTAATTGCTATCATTTCCTGATAATATTCTACCTTCTGTTCATTTCTGCTTACAATACTACTTGAATGCCTACGATGATAGTTTAAAGTCAATGGACAAAATGCAATTCTCCCTACTTTCAGGGTATAAAGGTAAGCAAGCCAGTCTCCGCCAATTTTATAATTAGTGAGCTCTTTTTCGATTCCAACAAGTGCAGTAGCTCTGAATAATACAGCACTAGCATTAGGAATAGTATTCTTAATTCCTAACCCTTGGACCACTTCTTGCTTTCCATCTAAAATATACGAACTTTCCCATTTTGTACTTGAGAGATCATTGGTATACTCGTTGTAAATAAATCCAACTTTTTTTGAATTGCTGTCAATAATTTCAGACTGACAGTAAGCAAGATTCACCTCATCATCTTCAAAGAACTTTGTTAATTGCTCTAATGTATCCAATTTACATACATCATCAGCTTCTGCAATCCAAATTAAATCACCTGTAGCTTCCTTTATACCCTTAATCCATTGTCCGAAACAGCCTACATTCTTTTCATTTTTTATAATCCGATATGGGATATTGGAATTACTTAGAATTCTTTCAGCTACAGAAATACTGCCGTCTGTAGACAGATCATCGAGAAATATAATTTCAGCGGGTTGTATAGTTTGGTAAATAATAGATTTAAGCCGTTCCTCCAAGTAGTTCTCATAATTATAGTTTGGAATAATAACAGAAATGCGATATTCGTTTTTAGGTTGGGCCTTTTCTCTCATTTTCAATAAATCATGCACATAATCAGAAAACCCAAATTCCTTTTCAATCAATTCCCGTCCTACTTGACTCAACGAGTTGTACAGGTTATTATCTCCAATTATTCTATAAATCTCTTGTTTCATATCTTCTATATCTAGATACTTTGAAGGAACCACTCCTATCTTTTGGATGAATTCTGCCATCCCTCCACTTTCTGCAAATGTAACAGTTGGTGTTCCATTATCAATGGCCTCTAATGCTATCGATGGAAAGGGATCTTCTCTAGATGGCAATAAAAATATGTCGGCTCCCTGAAGAATTGGAAGAAGGTCAGATTGAAAACCCATTAAATGAATATGTGATTCAACTCCCAAGACACGTGAATCATGTTGCATCCAGTTCCCAAGGACAGTTTCCACTTCCCCAGCCCAAACAAAATGGTATTCTTTCTTTTGGTCGTCTTTCAAAATATTGCTTGCAAGTGAAAAGAATAGATCAAATCCTTTGCGAATATCACCGTAGCCCCCACCTAGAAGGATGATTGATCTCTCCGAGATCCCCAGGGTTTTACAAAGTTCTATTTTTGCAGCTTCCTTATTTATCTCAAGAGTTCTTTTTTTATAAATCCCTTGAGGTCTCACCACAGCACGTTCTTCTTTAAAATCAAACTTCTCTTTGAAAGACTTTTTTACAAATTCATTAGGAAAAACTATCTTATCCGAGTAGTTACATACATACTTTGCCGCTTCCAAAAAATTATAAGTAAATATTGAGGTTGGCAATTCATGAATCAAAGATATGACTTTGATGTCATGGTCATATAAAACCTTTGTCAAAATATTTGATACAATCGAATTCGAAATACAAAAATCAAAGCCCTTTTGTTTAAATTCTTTAACTATACGTTCAACTTCGTTTTGGTTTTCCAAATACGAAAGGGAGCTCTGATTAAAATTTATAACCGTTGAATACTTGAGAAATTCCTTCTCTAAAGGTCCACCTTTTAAAAGAAATACAACGACATCTTTATTGAACGTTTCATGTAACGTTTTGACTAAGTTCAAAGATAATATTGAAGCCCCTGCATTTTGAGCATCGTGGCATACAAACAGAATAGAGTTGTTATGTTCAATCGAATGAATATTGGGAACCCCGGATATAATTTGTATATTATTGTGACTCTCATTTGCTTGATGCAGCTTTTGCTGCGTTTTCTGGAGTGTCTTACGTAATCCGTCAGTTCTCAACTGAGCAATGAATTTCTTTTTCAGATGCGGTTGTTTACTTATCAAACTGCTTAACTTTTGTGAATACTGCTTTAACTTATTGAACTTATATTCCGAATAACTGATAGAAATAACCTCTAGTTGAGCCACCTTAAAAGCACTGCTTGTAGTGACCTCTATTAATAAGCTTTTAACATCAAAAGAATTCTTCAGAAAATAAACAATACTTTCTCCGTAAAACCTTCCTAAAGGATATTTTTCTTGTTTATCCTCTCCTTTAGTAACAATATTCACTTCACCTTCATTCCCATCACTCTGGAAGTTATATATAATTTTAAGGAATTCTCCAGTTTTCTTTAAATTCAATTGCAAGCTCGCAATTCCGGTCTCATCAGATGTTAAAAAGCCATCCTCTTGTACTATTGTATTTTTCAATTCAATTGATTCTATTTGAGTTGTATGTCGGAATAAGCCCTTTTTCAGCTTATTTTGTTCAATTACATTTCTAATGATCTCTTCCACTTCATTCACTTCCATCACACCAATCAATCATTTTTTTTAAATAATCTAGAGTACACCTTCCAAGGCCTAGAAGAATAGATTTTTGACAGTTGGTTATCCAAAAGTCTTAATTGTCTATCAGCAGACTCCAGTTCATCCATTTTACTTTTCAACGCTTCATCTTTACTTCTTATTTCATCCTGAAGCCGACTAAATTCAATTTTCGCTGCATCACTTTCTTTTATCAAGTCTTGTTCTTTAAGTTCAAGCTGTTTTTGACCCTCTTTAATTTCTACGTTTAATCGGTCGATTATTAAAGATAGTTCATTCAGTAATCCCTCTGATTGAGCATTTTTTTCATTGAGAATTTCCAAAAACCAATTTTCATTTTCGGTTTCATAATTAATAATACCAAAATGAATTCTAACCTCTTTCAATTCAGTACAGACCGGATTGAAAATGATTTGTGGATCATCATTGTCAAATAAGTAGATATCACCAGAAATATAATCAGCATTACTACTAAAATCATCAATGATGTGTTCTTCATTATTCATATCTATACAAGATATATTTTTAATTTTCAGCAGACAATTTGTATTTAAAGGATCTAAGCGCAGTGATTTAATATTTTCAAATCCAGTAGTATCAAACTTACAACAACATTCGGTATTATTTGCGGTCTTTATACGTATACTTTGACTTTCAGTAAATCCATCTCCACAATCAATGTATAGTTGGGAGAAATAATACTCTCCTGTCGTAACGATATTGCTTCTCTTAGATGAACTTTCTGGATAAGCAGATTGTAATTTGAGCTCCAAAACAAATTGATAAACATCTCCTGATGGACGTTTTTTCAAAAACTTAGCTACGCCTTTGGGAAGCCCATCGAAATAATTACCAAATTCTGTATGTCCCACGCTTTTAACAATAGCGTCCTCCCAATTAACTTCCAAATTACAAGAATGAACCGTATCGATCAAAGATTCATACGTGAAAAATCGGATATGTGTATCATCTAGCAGCCCTGTCTTTCTGTATTCAAACTTGTTATGAAGAAGATCGATAATAATGCTGTTATGTGCTACATTAGGAACAGAAGTAACCACAGTTCCACTCTCACTTAATAGCTCTACACATTTTCCCAGGACTAATCGAGGATTATATAAATGCTCCAAAACATCAGCAAAAACAATATGATCAAAACTAATATGTTTGAACTTATCAAACCAAGTAAACTCTTCTATGTTACCAATGACACACTCTTCTGCATATTTAGATGCCTTTTTAGCAGCGTCCTCATCAATTTCCACAATATAAACCGTACAATTCTTTTCTTCCTTTAGATATCTTGTCATTCGTCCAGCAGCAGGTCCAAATTCTAAAACAGTAGAACCATCTTTAATTTTACTTATGATTAAAGAGACAGAATTCTTTGATGAAAGATCCAAATCAAAATCATACTTCATCATCAATCATTCTCCATTCTCCATTTATGTGGTAAAACACAAATCCCTTCAGCTACATAAGTGGATCTCACAAAAAACTCCTTCACTTTTGCTTTGTAATCAATAGGAATATGTGCGTTCTTTTCAAATATTGCAACGTCAAAATAATAACTTCCACCTAATAAGTTAAAGGAGTTATAGTCCAGATAAATAGCGTTAACACCTTTTTTATATTTTATTTCTTCTTTATCCAATAAAGTGTTTATTCCACATACGTATGTGTCATCGATAGAATGTATAGCTACTCCAATCACAATCTCTAGATCTTCTGTATTCATTTCAAATTGTATTTTTACTCTAAAGTCGGAATTATAGGTAATATCATTCAAATCATTCCCTTGGGTATCCTGAATTTCAAAGCTTTCTATAACACCAATAATGTCCTTGTTTAAGGACAACCCTCTATCTTCTTCCTTGTCATCTTTCTTCTTAGAAGCAGACTCTCCATACTTTAGATAGTCAGTGTATCGATCACATATTAGGTCAGTATCACCCTGTGCTTCAATTCTCCCTGCATTCAACCAAATTGCTCTGTTGCAATATCGTTTTATACTATTTATATCATGTGACACGAACAAAATAGTTTTACCCTTATCTCTAAATTCACTGAATTTTTCCATACATTTAATTTGAAACTTCAGATCACCCACGGCCAATGCCTCATCCACGATTAATATATCTGGATCTACATTTATAGCAACCGAAAAGGCAAGTCTTGCAAACATCCCACTTGAATATGCTTTAACTGGCTGATAAACAAAATCACCAATATCAGCGAATTCTAAAACACTATTTAATTTCCCATCCATTTCCTCTCGGTTAAACCCCATCATCATGCCATTCAAATAAATATTCTCTATCCCCGTATATTCCAAATTAAATCCTGCGCCCAGTTCTAATAGCGCTGAGACTTTTCCATTCACATAAACTTCCCCAGCGCTAGGTGAGGACACACCCGTGATGATTTTCAGAATAGTGGACTTGCCTGAACCATTCTTACCAATTATGCCAACAACTTCCCCCCTGTTAATTTCCATACTAACATCATTAAGTGCAAAAAAGGGGCGGTGATAGTTCCTCTTCCGGAGGCTTAAGGACTCTTTCAAGCGATCAATAGGTTTCTCGTAAAGCTTGTAGACTTTTGTAATATTCTCCGCTCTTATAGCTAGCTCTTTGCTCATAACCCTCACCTTTTCTAAAGTACATCCGCAAAATGTGGTTTCATTTTCTTCATAAGAGTTATCCCAACTAGAAACAGTATTGTTGTGAGCAACCAGAAATAAATGGATTGATTGTACCTTTCCCAGAACCAAACCTTATTAATCAAAGCATCCCGGTAGCCTTCAACTAAATAATAGACCGGATTGACTTTAAGTATCCACCTGTAAGAGGCAGGGAGCATTGTAGAACTCCACAAGATGGGCGTTAACCACATACCGAATTGTAATAGCAGACTGATTATTTGTCCTAAATCTTTAAAGAAAACAATAAGAGAACTTGAAATAAGAGAAATACTGAACACGAAACAAATTGTACACAAAGAATAATAAATCACTTGCGTAGCATATAGTGAAGGATTAACTCCATATAGTAGAAAGATGATAAAAGTCAGGATAATAAAAAACAAATGCACAAAGAAGGATGAGGTAACTTTCACCAGAGGCAGTAATCTAACTTGGAAGACAATTTTCTTAACCAAGTAACTATACTCCAGCATAACATTTGTTGCGCTACCCCAGGATTCTGCAAAAAAGAACCACGGAACAATACCAGCTACTAGCCATAGTATAAAGGGAACACTATGTACTGAACCTGATTTAAAACCCACTTCAAAAACAAACCAATATATTAATACTGTTATTACCGGCTGTACAAATGCCCAAATCACTCCTAAATATGAGCCAGCGTATTTGGTTTTGAAATCATTTACAGATAAAAAATACAACAATTTTTTATTTTGATATAACTCCCGGAACAAAAATTTAATATCATGTCGCAATTTCAAGATAATTAAAAATATAATATCTGTTAAGAGCGCTATTCCTGCAACAAGAAGTTTTTGAACTAATTGATTATCTTTAATCACCTTTGCTGTGATCTCATCTGGCGGCACCAGTTTAAAATAAGGATCAGTTCCTGTAATCAATGCAGTTAGGGATTCTTGATCATTTTTCACATTTTCAATTTGGTGACTGTCTTCAAGGCTAACATTCTCAATATATATTTCGTACGAGTTTAATATTGATCCTATAGATATCCCGCTAATTATTACTTGCCCTGGTTTAGTGCCTAAATCAAGCCGCAGACTTTTTATATCATTATCTAAAGGAAATTTCAGTTTCTCAAATTCTCCTGCATTGTTGTAATTTGCTACAACTGATTGTTCTTCACTTAATTCCCCATCATTGTCTTTCAAATAATAAACTTGGTAGTAATCCTTTTCTGCACCCTTTACAACAATGCTTAACTGCATTTTATTTGAGGGTTGGATAAAAAAATAAAGCACTACATAAAAAAACATCAAGGCGATTACGCCAACAATACCAAATTTCATAATACTCTTTTTTTTAAACCCCACCATTAAGGCTCCTCTGCTAATTATATAGATAATTTCATACGTTACCTTCTGCAACATCAATTAAATATTTTCCATATTCCGTTTTCAAAAGCGGTTCAGCCAATGCTATTAACTGTTCTTTATCAATATAGTTCATGCGAAAGGCTATTTCTTCAATGCAAGATATATAAAGTCCCTGTCTTTTTTGAATCGCTTCTACAAAATTAGAAGCTTGCAGCAAAGAATCATGTGTTCCTGTATCAAGCCAAGCCATGCCTCTTCCCATCAATTCCACATTCAGTTTATTACTCACAAGATATCTTTCAATCACAGAGGTGATCTCCAATTCACCTCTTGCAGAAGGTTCAACACATCGCGCAATTTCTACAACATCTTTATCAAAAAAATACAGACCAGGAACAGCAAAATTGGAGCGTGGTTTTTTGGGTTTTTCTTCAATCGAAATAACCTTCTTATTTTGATCAAATTCAACTACCCCATAAGCTTTTGGATCATTTACATAACACCCGAATATTAGTGCCCCTTCTTCTAGTTTTGATGCCTGCTGTAGTATTTTGGAGAAATTCAGACCATAAAAAATATTATCTCCTAATACTAGAGAGACAGCATCTCCATCAATAAAGTCAGCACCTAAAATGAAAGCTTCTGCAAGACCATTGGGCTCATTTTGGATTTTATACTTTAGCTTCATTCCTATCGCTGATCCGTCTCCAAGTAATCCTTCAAAAAAGGGTAAATCTCTAGGAGTTGAAATTATCAGAACTTCTTTTATACCAGCAAGCATTAAAACAGACAATGGATAATAAATCATAGGCTTATCATAAATTGGAAGCATTTGCTTGGATACAGCTCTTGTTAAAGGGTACAATCTTGTACCAGAACCACCTGCTAATATTATGCCTTTCAAGTTAAATCCCCTCATTCATTAATGATTTATTGATAAGCCTTTGGTATTGTTTAGGAATACCAGTTACAGGTCTACTTATCTTGTAGTAAAATACTAAATGTATGCCACATCTGGTTTACAATCAGAGAAAAAAGGAGATTAATACGTGTCTAAACCAGTATACGGAAAAAATGCTGTTCAGTCGAGAAATGTTGAAAAGATATCCAGCCCTATATGGGCATTAGTTGTTGCTTTTATTGTGTTTTTGGTTTGGACCCCGTTTCAGGTGGGGGTGTTTAATGGACAACAGATTGATTTTGAAAAACCGGTCTATGTGTCTGCTCTGCTTAGCGGCCTGATGTTATTGGTGTGGATGGGCCTCTACTTCAACAAATTCAAGCTTGAGGAGCAGCGCGATCTGCTGGCTGTCGCCTCACTGCTGCTTCCAATAACGTATGCTTTGTCACTCTTTGGTGCAGCCTCGCATTATATGGCGATGAACCTGCTGTTAATTCAGAGCATGTACATTGCAATATTCATTATAGCGTTATATCTCTTGAAGCAAAAGCAAGTAAATCTTGTCATCCAAAACGCTGTCCTTGCGGTTGCTTACTTTATTGTAGGATTTGGACTGTTAAATTGGCTTGGCAGCTCGAAATTTGCCGGTACTCTGGTTGGCTGGTTCTCCAACACTGTGCGGGATGGTAAATATTTAGATGCTGTTATGACCGACTCCAACGGTCTGCGGCTGACTTCCATATTCCAATACGCCAATACCTATGCTGCCTTCCTGATGGCTTTTCTGTTTGTAGCTGTATTTGCTTTGGTCCGCTCTAAAAAATGGTACGGTACGCTGACTCACGGATTTATGCTTGTGCCCATTATTGTATCGCTGCTGTTGACGTTGTCCCGTGGCGGGCTCGTCATGCTGCCTGTGGTATTCATCCTGCTGCTGCTGTTCCTGAAACCTGCTCAGCAAATTCTCTGGATTATCCACATTGCCATTTCCGGCCTTGCAGCTCTGCTCGTTACAAATCCCCTGACTACGCTGGGACTAGAACTGAATACCAGCTTCACTTCAGGGGCTGCTCTTAAAGCTTGGGCGTACCTGCTTGGGGCCTCTGCTATCGTTGCTGCTCTTGGGTGGGCGGTTCAGCGTTATGTTGCCCCTTGGCTGGAAGCAAAGCTATCCGGCATGTCTTCCCGTAAGTTTTCCGGGCTGTGGCTTCCACTGGTATCGATCGTGCTTGTTGGAATTGCGGCTTTCCTGCTCATTGGTACAAGCGTCCGCAGTGTTCTGCCGGATAATATTGAAACGCGGCTGGAGAATATCAACTTCAAGCAGCACAGTGTACTAGAGCGGTTCACTTTCTATAAAGATGCTCTTAAGGTTGTTAAAGATTATCCGATTCTGGGTGCGGGTGGCGGAGGCTGGGCTTCTCTCTATGAACACTATCAGAATAACCCTTATACCAGCCGCCAGGCGCATAATTTCTTCCTCCAATATCTGATTGAGGTTGGAATTGTCGGATTCATCGTATTTATGGGCTTTATCGGATACATTTTCTATAAATATATCCGCAGTTATGTGAAACGGGAGAAAGATGAATTTGATAATGGATTCTTCTTCCTTATTATCGCTTTGTCCATTCTTGTCCACAGCTTGCTGGATTTCAACCTAAGCTATGCCTTTATGGGAATCCTTGTTTTCCTTGGACTGGCTGGAATGGCCGCTGTCATGGACAGCAAACCGCTTCGCCGTGGCTGGAGTAAACCCGGACTGCGTATCGGCTACTTGGCTGTACTCACCATCGGCACCATCTATCTGGTCTTTATGTCGATAAGCTATATCGGTTCCAGCAATGACGCAATGAAAGCAAAAAAACTGATCGGCGTCAGCCAATCTTATGAGGAAATTAAAACACCTTTGGTAGATGCCCTGAAAGACCGTCCATTCCACCCGGAATCGGCGATATACTTATCGTCCATGGATCAGCAAGTCTTTAGCCAAACCCAAGATGAGCAGTATCTTGAGGAAGCTTACAGCGTAATTTCTCGCGCACTTAAGGACGAGCCTTATAATAAGGATTTGTTGAAGCAATTAGTCGGATATTATGACCTTAAGGGGCAGAGCGATCTTGCCCTGGGCGTCTACCTTGATAATGCCGATAAATTTGTGTGGGACATTGATTGGTATGAGACAATAATCAGCCGGTCCCAAGCGCTTGCAAATGCAGCAAGTGCACAAAAGGATGAAGCTAAAAAGCAGGAATACCTGACTAGTGGCTTTGATGCCTACAAGCATGTGGTTGATGGAGTGGAACACCTGAAAACTTTGCCTCCTGAGCAGCTGCAAGGCCGTCCATTCTCGATCACACCAAACATTGCGTTAAATATCGGCAGAATGCAGTTGCTGGCAGGAGAAAATGATGCTGCGGCAGCAACGTTAAAACTAGGCTTTAACGACAACTATACTGATATCGTAAACAGTACAACTCTCTGGGACACGAACTGGTATAGCGCGCTTATCAGCCGTTCCTACGAGCTGGCTCAGCAGGCTTTCACTCAAAAGAATGACGATAGTAAACAGCTTAATCTCAAGATCGGCCTCGAAGCCTATCGTCAGGTAACTACAGACTTGCAGGGCCAGGCCATTCCTTCAGCGATCACTTTGAATGCAGGCCGAATTCAGTTCATGGCAGGTCAAACTCAGGTTGCTGCCGCAACATTGAAGCTTGGATTGAGTGAGGATTATACTGATGCTACTAACCGCGAAATTGCCCGTTGGTACCTCGCTGCTCAACAAAAGGCCAACACCGCTCTCGATCAGGATGTATATAATAAGCTAATCGCTGCTGATCCTGCGGAAATTGAAAAGATTACTGAAATTGCAAGCACATCATTTCAAGAGTAGTTAACAGGATAGCAAGGCAACGGGCGATATTGTATATGGAACCAGCGCCCGCTGCAATAAGAACTATGAACATATGATCGTCTTATAAATCTTTAGTTGGAAAAATAAATAAGAGCGCCCCGCAGTTGTAGACAGCGGAGCGCTCTTATTTATTTTATGTTATGGCAGATGCCGTGCGCAGATATAAGGGTACCGGCGCTCAGTTAATTACTGACTTTCTGAGCCTCGCTCTGGAGCACTTCCTGGAGGTACTGCAGCAAGCCTTCCTTAAGCTCCTCATGCTGGAGCGCATAGTGAATCGTCGTCTGGATGAAACCCATCTTCTCGCCGACGTCATGGCGTTTGCCTTCAAAGTCGTAAGCGATGATCCGCTCCACTTCGCTTAAACGGGCAATGGCATCCGTAAGCTGGATTTCGCCGCCTACTCCAACCTGTTGTTCTCCGAGCATATCGAAAATACGCGGAGTCAGTATATAACGTCCCAAGATCGCCAGGTTGGAAGGAGCCTCTTCTCTCTTTGGCTTCTCAACAAGGCGGTTAGCTTTGTAGACACGTTCAGCCAAGGGTGTACCATCTACAAGACCATATCGGGATACCTCTTCCCAAGGCACCGGCTGAACTCCGACTATGGAGGATTTATATTGATCGTAAACTTCGATCATCTGTCTAAGGCAAGGTTTGTCCGCTTCAACAATATCGTCTCCGAGCAATACAGCAAACGGTTCATTCCCGATGAATTTGCGGGCACACCAGATAGCATGTCCTAGTCCACGCGGTTCCTTTTGCCGGATATAGTGAATATCGGCCATTTCGGAGGATTTCCGCACAGATTCCAGCAGCTCCCACTTCTGTTTCTCAGCCAGGTTGAACTCCAGCTCAAATGAGTTGTCAAAATGGTCTTCAATCGCGCGCTTGCCTTTACCCGTCACGATGATGATGTCCTCAATGCCGGAGGCAACGGCTTCCTCTACAATATATTGAATCGTTGGTTTGTCTACAATCGGCAGCATTTCTTTGGGCATCGCTTTGGTCGCGGGCAAAAAACGGGTTCCGAGACCGGCAGCGGGAATAATCGCTTTACGGATCTTCATCATATAGCTCCTTCGTATTCTTTTCTTTTTCCGATTTTAGATGACATGGTAAAATGCATAATTAATTTAATTATAGCAGTTATGGATGATTTTTGGCAGTTATATGGTTAACCCTCCAGTAAGAATAATCCTGCAGACAAAAAGAGCCAGTGCGGCATGGAGGATTCATCAATCCTCCTTTGCCACACTGGCTCTGCATAGATTCGGAGCTAGGGACTAATTACCATGGGATGGGTAAGCCAGTCCCTCTCTTCTTTATTTTGCGTTGACGAGTTGTCCGCGTGTAACCCCAAGCTGGTTGGTGGCTTTCAGGCTCTTCCATACCTGCGTGCCGGAGATTTCCCCACGGAGCGCACGGGAGTAGAGACTAATGACCTCGGCAACCTGCTCCGGTGTTTCTTCCAGAAATTCGACGCGGAAAGAAGAAACGCCCAGTTCGCGGAAATTATTCAAGTATTCCGCGCCTGACTGTTCAACCGCATTGTATACGGTATTGCGGCAGCCTTCATCCACGCGGACAGGATGGGACATGCCGATCCGGTCCTGCAGAGATGCACGCTGCTCCTCGCAAGGGCGTCCGCAGTTCGTATAGTCTGTGCCTTCACTCATGAAGGTGCAGTACACGCAGTGCTCGGTGTGGAACATCGGCAGATGCTGATGGATCACAACCTCCATCCGCGAGGTGTCGCTGCGGCCCAGAAGATCGACCATTTGCTGAATGTTCAGGTCATAAGAAGGCGTGACAACATCGCAGCCCGCTTCCAGGAACAGATCCACCGCCTTATGATTGGCGATATTCAGCGAAAAGTCGCCAATCAGCCGTGGATGCACAGCATCCGGCTGCTCCATGCGGCGGCGCAGATAATAATACAGCGCGCCGGTATTGCGCACCAGCACAGCATCCGGCTGCAGGCGCAGTATATTGGCGTGATAGCCGTTCTCGCCCGGCATATGGATACGTGGCGTGGCCAGCGTGATGCTGGCCCCCGCAGCCCGGACAGCGTCTACCGCTGCCGGGAACTGCTTGATAAATTCGAAGTCGGCGTAAATGCTTCTTACGCCGGCTTCGAGGGCAGCCTGCACTTGAGGCAGGCTGCGGCACAGCGCGGTGAGCTCCGCATCACCGCTTGCAGCGACGTCCCTGCGGGAGGCGTCGCTATAGATCTCTACCGCCCGTTTCACGTAGACGGGCGGTTTCGGGCGCTCGCCGGCAAGCAGCTCCACCGCTTGGCGGCGGATGCTGTTCAGCTCGCGCATAGGCACGATCACGTCGCCTTCTAATTGCGACGTAAGCGCCTCAAGCTGGAACACGGTCCCGCCCAGGCGGCCGAATTGTTCTTCCAGCAGGGCGGCGTCCATCGGGCGCTTTTGCGCGGTCTCCAGCAGCAGCTCCGAGTCCACACGGACAGTCACGTCCTTCTGCACGTCCGTCCACCATGTAGCCAGCTTCTCTCCGGCGCGGCCTTCCACCTTGACATGAACCGGGAAGACGCGGTACGGCTTCTCGGTTTCGTAGCTCTGGCGCAGCGCCTTGTCGAGCGCAGGATCATTGGTCTTCCAGATGCGGTCGCCGACATGCAGGCGGCGCAAATCCACATCGTTGCGCCCAGGCACAATGTCGATGATCCAGCCTTCTCCGGCCTCGCCCTCAAGTTTCACGCCTTTGCGGCGCAGGTCATACACGCGTCCGCCTTCTTCCTTCTTGGTCGGATCACCGGCGTCGAACACGATGCCGTCTCCGCGTTTAAGCGGAGCATGAATGCGGCAGACTACGCCATCACGGAGAATTTGCTCCACCGTGCCCATATACACACCACGGCTTTTCGGGAAAGTCCCGTCAACCAGCTTCTTGTTGTTTGTTCCCTCAAGGAAGCCATGCGTAAAACCGCGGGAAAAGCTCTGCTGCAGCTCACGGATATCTTCTTTAGAAGTCGGAGACCAGTTTCCGTCAAAATACCGGTCAATAGCCTTACGGTACTTGCTCACCACGTTTGCCACGTACTCCGGTGTTTTGAGACGGCCTTCTATTTTGAAAGAGGTCACACCCGCTTCGATCAGCTCCGGCATCAGATCAATGGCCGCCAGATCCTTAGGAGACAGCAGATAGGTTACATCACCCATCGGCTTCACTTCACCGTCGACCATCAGGTCATACGGCAAACGGCAGGCCTGGGCACACTCCCCGCGGTTCGCGGAACGTCCACCCCACATTTCCGAGGTCAGGCATTGCCCTGAATAGGACACACAAAGTGCTCCATGCACGAAAACTTCCATCGGCAGGCGGGCCTGCTCCCCGATCGTGCGGATCTGCTTCAGATTGTTCTCACGGCCGAGCACTACACGCTCCAGCCCGAAGGGTTTCGTAAACTCCACCGCCTCCGGTGAAGTAATCGTCATTTGCGTCGAGCCGTGAATGGGAAAGTCCGGAGAAATCTCACGGATCATTTTGACGAGCCCCAAATCCTGTACAATCACCGCATCCACACCCGCATCTACACAGGCATCAATCAATTCTTTTGCATCTGCCAGCTCGTTCTCAAACACCAGTATATTAAAGGTCAGAAACCCCTTCACGCCATAGCTGTGCAGGAATGCCATAATCTCCGGCAGCTCCTCCGAGCGGAAGTTGTTTGCTCTGGCCCGTGCATTAAATTTCTCTACGCCAAAAAAGACAGCATCCGCCCCGTTCGCCACCGCTGCACGCATGCACTCCCAGTCACCTGCCGGAGCCAACAGCTCCACGTCTTCCCTGCGTATTCCTTGCTCGTTCATTTATATCCTCCCAAACCGTCATATGGACGGGTCATTTCCATCTCTTCAACTTATTAATTGTATCAAATATCACAGCCTTGCGCCATTGATTTGCCAGAAATTATACAGGGAAAGGGCTTTAAGCGGATTATTTAAACCGAACTTATACCTAACCTATCCCTTCCGCCTTTGTACATCGTCGAAGGAGAAATGAATGACTCTCCAACCCATCCCTGATAAAAAAGCATCCCGGTTCAAAGAGTAACTGAATCTCTCTGTCCATATCTTTGACATGACTCTGGTAACCATCACATTCCAGGCCAAAAGTGGCCACCAGACATTTTGCAGCAGAACCTTTAGGCATATAGATGTCCTCTAGCCAAACTCATTTCTTCATAAAAAAAGAACGCCCCAGCCAAAATTGGCAACTTGGGACGTTCTTCGTCTGCAATAATACTATTTATTCCTCAACATGTCCTACCTATTTTTTCTCCCCCGCCAACACAAAAGACTTCAACGTCTTGTCTATTAGAGTCTGCTGCTCAGGCGTTGCGTTAGCATCGTTTAGCGTGACAGTGAGGGTATAGACCCGTTCATTTTTGCTAAAAACAATGAGCTGGGTGCGGTAAGGAATGCCGTTTTTGCTCTGGTGCACAGTAAGGCTTGTGGCTGGAACTTCGGCAAAGGTGATGTCCTCCACACGTTCGACCTTCGGGCCTTTGGGGTCATTCTTCGTGTTCTGATAGTAGCTTTGGAGCTGGCTCACAGTGTACTCGGCTGAACCTTCGGGGCTCACAGTGATTTGGAAACGCCCTCCGGTGAAGCGGTATTCTATGTTCTGGGTTTCAAAGACATCCTGGACCGCTGTCCATAATGACGGAATCTGAATGCTGTAGCCATAGGTGTTGGAGCTTTTGTTGACTGTTTTAGCGTAAAGTACCGGATAGTCATCTGTTTCCAGCCGCCCGAAGTTCTCTTTTATTAATTCAAAATCAATATCGATTGAGCTTAAAATATCCTTGAACCGTGCCTTGTCCTCATCCTGACCGGCAACTGCCACATATTCTACGTAATAGCGGTGCCCATTCTTCAACAGCAGGGTTTGATATTTCGTAATCCAGCCGCTGCCCGGATTCAGCAGACTTTCAATGACCCGCGCCGGTTGACCGGAAACTTTTGCAGACGTGCTTTCTTTAATCGTATAAGCCCCGTCCACATAGTTAGCTCGAATCTGCGCCTCCAACTCCTTGCTCCAGGTTTCCAGCGTAGAACCGGACGGAGCAGCTGTCACTTTCACGCGCAAATAGCTCCCTTGTTTGCTCTCATAATACAGATGCTGGTCATCCATACTCCAGTCTGCAGGGACCTGCAGCGCAATGCCGTAGTCCTCATTGTACCCTTCATGCAGCCCGTTTTTCACTGTGGAGAGATCACGTTGGCTTTTATCATTCGGGTCAAAGGTTGGCCGGAAGGAGTTCAACAGCACTGCATATTTATCAAAATCCTTATAGTTCGCTGCATTGTCATCGGTCAGATACAGCTCATACAATCTCCCTCCGGCATTATATTGCCTGTTCTCCCACAGTGCGCCGCTGGAATCCTTGCTGACAATTCGCGCGTAGGGAACAACGGCATTCGGATAAGTTTCCCGGTCCAAAATCGTTTCCCCGCCTTCTTCAGCCGAGCGGAGCAGCCCATCCAGCAATTGTTCCGGGTCTGCCGGGTTCTCCTGCGGTGAGGCATGAACCTCCAGATAATACTGATTCTCTGAATTCATAAAGGTAGCCACGCCTTCATTGCCGCCGCTGTCGCCAACCACCAGTCCGGGAGGATAATTCATGCTCCACTGAAAATGGCTGTTCCCTATCCGGGTCTTACCGACATCGCTGTCAATGCCGCTATCCCCGGGCGCCTCTTCTTCAGTGACTGATGGCACAAGCGACACTACCAGCTCACCGTTGCTGCCGGAAGTTACACGTGCGTCCAGCACTCCTGCCACGAACCTCAGCGGGACCATCAAAACCCCGGAGACCATATGCGGCGGTGCAGCAAGTTTAATTTTGACGCCGTCCTTCCACGCGGTGCTGCTGCCTATCACCATCGTTCCCGTATGCCGTCCGTACATCACCTTGACCACATCGCCGGGTTCGAGGGAAACCGTGCTGCCAAATGTTTTCTTGAACACGCCGAGCGGCACCATGACGGTACCATTCTTCATAAAAGGCTGCTTAATCGTAATTTTTTTGCCATTCACCGTTGCAGCCGGACTGCCGACTTTAAGGGTGAGCTGTAGCTCGGCTTTCTCCGCCGCGTGCACCTCTGTGGCCGGGAGCACAGTCAACAGCAGCACCAGTGCAAGCATCGCTGTACATAGACCACGATAAGTATATCTGCGGTCCCTCTTCCGCCCTTCTCTTCCCAGTACCCCTTTACTCTTCCGCTTGTCCATCAGCAGCACCCTCCACATCAGCTTCTTCATTGTTTATCAGGGGATCGCCCTGGCCAAGCGTGAGCTTTCGGGTAACAATATCGCCGTCGCTCTGCATAAGCAGATTTACCACCGCACCCGGTGCGTAGCTTTTAAAAAGTTCATTAACATCCACTAAGGAACCGACACGGTGGCCGTTAATCGCGTATAAAACATCCCCTTCAAGAATCCCTGCCTTGTCTGCTTCCGCAGAGATGACCTTCGTAACTGTTAAGGGATCTTGTGAGGGTAGGCCCACTAAGGCAGACCAGCTTTCCTCCAGCTCCAGGCCAAGACTTGGATGTTTTACCTCTCCATACTTGAACAGCTGGTTCATAATGTACTGTACAGTATCAGACGGGATAGAAAATCCCATATTCTCTACGCCTACTGCGGCAAATTTCAGACTGTTTACGCCCAGTACCTCGCCTTTCATGCTGACGAGCGGACCGCCGCTGTTGCCTGGATTAATCGCTGTATCACTCTGGATGAGCCGATAGGCAGCATCCACTGAACGGTTAAGACCGCTGACCACCCCTACCGTGGCAGAATTTCGCAGTGAGAAGGAAATGGGTGTACCGATGGCAATCACTTTGTCGCCAACCTGAAGGCTGGCAGCAGATTGGGCAAACTTCGCAGGCTTTAATGCCTTGGCATTGATCTTGATCAGTGCCAGGTCACTAACCTCATCCAGATACGTATTTGTGATGCTGTAGGACTTCGCGTCCGATGTAACGACCACAGCATTCTGCAGTCCCTTCATCACATGCGCATTCGTAATAATCCAGCCGTTTGCCCTGACGATGATACCTGATCCATGGGACAGATTAAAACGGTCATTGGGTGCATGAGAGCGATCTTCTGAATATTTGCCGATAATTCCTACTACCGACGGGGAAACCTCTTTGATAATTTGCGGTACCGGATCGGTTATCGAGGCTGCACTCTTTTTGCTGCCGGTCAGGGTACTTCCTATTTCTTTGATCTTTCCTGAAGACGATACATTCCCCGCAGTCTGCAAGCCATCTAGAAACGGCGCCCCCTGCGCAGAAAGCGATCCGCCTCCTATTCCTGTCAGCAATACTCCGCACAGCAACAGTCCGAGGCTTTTCTTAACCATATTCTTCCCCCATTTCCCCAGCCTTCGCCGGGCGCTCTCTCTGACCTTGTTCCAGGTTGTACATAATGCAGTCAACTCATATGAAGAAGTGCGAAATTTGAAAAAGACGCCTTTAGTCACGCCTGACGGCGATTAAAGGTGTCTTTGGGTAAACTTAAATCTGCAATTGTTTTGACTTGAATTTGAAGCAGGGCAGCGTTCCTGTGTCAGCTTAACCAGTGCATAAGCATCGCGTAGTCCGAAACCGCAAATACCAGCAAGCTCACCACTCCGAAGCCAATCGCAAATTTGTTCTTCTGCGGAGCCCGCAGCAGCCGGATGACCCCGATGAGTATCAGGATGGTAAAGGCGATCATAAATACATCGAAGGTATGAAATTTAGACGGTTCTTGCGCAGCAGCTTCTGCAAGCAGCATGGCATTACCTCCTCGAAAGTGTTGTCAAGCAAGTTCATCTAATCCATATCTCCCTCTATGTTATCGCTACCATTTCAGTGACGCAATAGGAATTGCATAAATTTTATGTAAAAGTCACGATAAATATTTTTTTAGCGCCGGATTCGGGATAATAATCATGATATTTTTCATTGACACCTTGTTTTTTATTGATTTTTCAAAGAGCAAATTATATGTAAGGCTTTTTTCCATCTCTGCTAATCATTCAACGCAAATCCTTCTCTTTGAATCTTACTGCGGACATGCTTCCGATATGCCTGATTCAACTATTAAGCTGTCCTTATTTCTATAATGGCTTTCACCCAAAAACTAAAAGAACCACGGCGAAAATGCTGTGGCTCTTTTGTTCTTCATGAAGTGCAGTTATACTGTCTCCGACGTCTGCAGCTGCAGAGCTTCAGTCCGCTCCGTATCGCGGATCAGAATCGGCTTCAGATATTTACCGGTATAGGACTCCGCAACGGTGATTAACTTCTCCGGTGTCCCTGTAGCCAGTACCGTTCCCCCGCCGCTGCCGCCTTCCGGTCCCATATCAATAACATAATCGGCCGTCTTGATCACATCGAGGTTATGTTCGATAACCAGAACCGATTCGCCGGAATCTACCAGGCGGTGCAGCACCTCCAGCAGGCGGCCGATGTCATCCACATGCAGCCCTGTTGTCGGTTCATCCAGAATGTACAATGTCTTGCCGGTACTGCGGCGGTATAGCTCGGAAGCCAGCTTCACGCGCTGTGCTTCACCCCCGGACAACGTCGTTCCCGGCTGGCCAATCTTGATGTACCCAAGACCCACATCCAGCAAGGTCTGCATTTTGCGGTGGATGCGCGGGATGTTCTGGAAGAACCCGGTTGCATCCTCTACCGTCATTTCCAGCACATCAGAGATGTTTTTGCCTTTGTATTTCACTTCCAGTGTTTCGCGGTTGTATCGTTTGCCTTTGCATACTTCGCAAGGAACATAGACATCCGGCAGGAAGTGCATTTCAATCTTGATAATTCCGTCTCCACGGCAGGCCTCGCAACGGCCGCCTTTGACGTTGAAGCTGAAGCGGCCCTTCTGGAATCCGCGCACCTTGGCTTCATTGGTTTTGGAGAACAGATCACGAATATCATCGAACACCCCGGTATAGGTAGCCGGATTGGAACGCGGCGTGCGGCCGATCGGCGATTGGTCGATCTCTATGACCTTGTCCAAATTGTCCAGACCGCGAATTTCCTTATGCAGGCCGGGACGGACCTTAACGGCCTTATTCAACTGACGGGCCAGGCTCTTATAGAGGATTTCATTAACCAGCGACGATTTGCCGGAACCGGAAACTCCAGTCACTGCAGTAAAGACGCCCAGCGGAATCTTGACATTTACGTTCTTCAGGTTATTCTCTTTGGCTCCGCGAATTTCCAGCCAGCGGTCATCGGTTGGCCGCCGTTTGGACGTAACCGGAATAAACTTGCGTCCGCTTAAGTACTCTCCGGTCAAGGAATTCGGGTCTTTCATGATTTCCTGCGGCGTCCCTTGGGCAATAACCTGTCCGCCGTGGATACCGGCACCCGGTCCGATATCAATAATATAGTCTGCCGCCATCATCGTATCTTCATCATGCTCAACCACAATTAATGTGTTGCCGAGATCGCGCATATGCCCCAGTGTGGCGATCAGCCGGTCATTATCTCGTTGATGCAGACCAATACTAGGCTCGTCCAGGATGTACAGAACGCCCATCAAGCTGGAGCCAATCTGCGTCGCCAGCCTGATCCGCTGCGCCTCACCGCCGGAGAGTGAACCTGCCGCACGACTGAGCGTCAAATAATTCAGACCCACATTCACCAGGAAGCCAAGTCTGCTGCTAATCTCTTTCAGAATAAGATGGGCAATGGCTGTTTCCTTCTCGCTAAGCACCAGTTTATCAAAGAAGTCCAAACAGTCGCCAATCGAGAGATCCGTAACATCCGCTACATTCTGCTCATTAATTGTGACCGCAAGAATTTCTTTCTTCAGCCGTTTGCCCTTGCACACATTACAAGGCTTGGCGCTCATAAAACCTTCGATAAACTCACGGATTCCATCCGATGCCGTATCGCGGTAACGTCGTTCCAGATTCGGAATAATTCCTTCAAAGGCAACCAGCGCATCTTTTTTCTGGCCAAAGTCATTTTCATACCGGAACCGGATCTTCTCGCTGCCTGTACCGTGGAGCAGCTTGCTCATGTGTTCGGGAGTCAGACTGCTTACAGGAACATTTTGCGGAATCTTAAAGTGCTCACAGACCGATTTCAGAAACTGCGGGTAGTAATTCGATGTGCTGCCGGTCCAGGCCAGAAATGCTCCTTCTTCAATAGATTTCTCGGAATCCGGAATTAATAGATCGGGATCGACAACCATATTCACACCAAGTCCATCACACTCTGGACAAGCGCCGAAAGGGCTGTTGAAGGAGAACATCCGCGGTGCCAGCTCTTCAATACTAAATCCGCATACCGGACAAGCAAAATTCGAACTGAACAGAAGTTCTTCCTGGCCGATAACATCAACCAGAATCTGTCCACCTGAGAGCTTCAGGGCTGTTTCAAGCGAGTCGGTCAGACGAGTCTCCATATCATCCTTGATGACGATACGGTCAACCACGACCTCGATGGTATGCTTCTTGTTCTTCTCCAGCTGAATATCTTCAGTGACTTCCCGCAGCTCGCCGTCAACGCGCACACGGACAAATCCCTGCTTAGAGATGTCCGAGAACAACCCCTTGTGTTCACCCTTGCGCCCGGAAATAACCGGTGCCAGAATCTGCAGCCGCGTCTTCTCGGGATACTGCATAATCCGGTCCACCATCTGTTCGACGGTCTGTGATGTAATTTCGATCCCGTGATCCGGGCAATGAGGATGGCCGACCCGGGCAAACAGCAGCCGCAAATAGTCATAAATCTCCGTAACCGTACCTACCGTTGAGCGCGGATTGCGGCTTGTAGTCTTCTGGTCGATCGATATTGCCGGAGATAATCCGTCGATGGAATCAACGTCCGGCTTCTCCATCTGGCCCAGGAACTGGCGGGCATACGCCGACAGGGACTCGACATAACGGCGCTGTCCCTCCGCGTAGATCGTATCGAACGCCAGCGACGATTTGCCGGAGCCGCTAAGTCCCGTAAGCACGACGAAGCGGTCCCGCGGAATCGTTACGTCAATGTTCTTGAGATTATGCGCCCTCGCGCCTTTGATTACTATATTTTCGTTCGCCAACGGTACCTCTCCTTTATATACATCATTTAGTTCAAAACTAGTTCAAAGCTTTATTTAAAAGCCACATTTCAAAATATTTCCGATCCCTCCCAAACCCTCCCTTCCAAGGGAGGGCCCCAAGGGCTGCGCCCTCTGGACACCCGCAAGGTTGGCGAAGGAGATGGATGGGGCTGTACTTAGCTGTTATGGTGCTCGGAGCGCTTGTCCCTAAAGGGACCGCTTCAACGTCCGTGCTCCGCTGGTCGGCACGCTGCATGCTGCTGCGTGCCGGGACGCTGTCCCTACGGATGCGCTAAAACCGGAAACTGCCAGGACGGCTCTCCCTGCGGGATGCGCTAAAACTGAAAACCGTCAGGGCGGCTGTCCCTGCGGGATGCGCTAAAACCGGAAACCCGCCAGGACGGCTGTCCCTACGGGATGCACTAAAACCGTAAACCCGCCAGGACAGCTGCCCCTGCGGGATGCGCTAAAACCGGAAACCCGTCAGGGCGGCTGTCCCTGCGGGATGCGCTGACAACAGGCAACAAGACAACGGAGCAGTTTATCTAAAAAGAACGGCCTGGGAAGCGCCGTTCCAGTACTCGCTTAAATATTTACTCGGCCCGCAGCTCCAGCAAAGCATCACGCAGTTCGGCGGCGCGCTCGAATTGCAGGTTCTTTGCGGCGTCCTTCATCTCGGCCTCCAGACGCTTCATCAGGCTTTGGCGGTCCTTCTTGTTCATCTTGCCGCCCACGCCGGTGAGATATTCGGCCTTGGATTCGGCGACCTTGGTCGCCTCGATGATTTCGCGGATTTTCTTGTTGATCGTCGTCGGGGTGATTCCATGCTTCTCATTATAGGCAATCTGAATCGCCCGGCGGCGTTCAGTTTCGCTCATAGCTTTCTCCATGGAATCCGTAATACGGTCACCATACATAATGACGCGGCCGCCTGAGTTACGGGCGGCACGGCCGATAGTCTGAATCAGTGAGCGTTCAGAACGGAGGAAACCTTCCTTGTCGGCGTCGAGAATCGCGACAAGGGATACCTCTGGCAAGTCCAGTCCTTCTCTTAATAAGTTGATACCCACGAGGACATGGAACGTACCGAGACGCAGATCACGCAGAATCGCCATCCGCTCCAGCGTCTTGATATCAGAGTGCATATATCGGACCTTGATCCCGATCTCCTTGAAGTAATCGGTCAGATCCTCGGACATTTTCTTCGTAAGTGTCGTTACCAGTACCCGTTCATCGCGTTCCACACGTTCGCGGATTTCACTAATCAGATCATCGATCTGGCCTTCTGTCGGACGCACCTCAATAATCGGATCAAGCAGACCGGTAGGGCGGATAATCTGCTGCACCATCGTATCGCAGTGTTCCATTTCGTATGGACCTGGCGTGGCGGATACATAGACGATCTGGCTTACCTTGTCTTCGAACTCTTCAAACTGAAGCGGCCGGTTATCCAGCGCTGACGGCAAGCGGAACCCATGCTCTACCAGAACGGTCTTCCGCGCACGGTCACCGTTATACATGGCCCTAATCTGCGGAAGGGTAACATGAGATTCATCAATAACAATCAGCATGTCATCCGGGAAGTAGTCCATCAAGGTATAAGGGGTTGCTCCCGGCTCACGGAAGGTGAGCGGTCCGGAATAGTTCTCAATCCCGGAGCAGAAGCCGACCTCCTTCATCATCTCGATGTCATAACGCGTCCGCTGCTCCAGCCGCTGGGCTTCCAGCAGCTTGCCTGCGTCGCGAAGAACGGCCAGCCGTTCCTCCAGTTCACGTTCAATGTTGACGATCGCAACCTTCATCGTTTCTTCCTGGGTTACAAAGTGAGATGCCGGAAAGATCGCGATGTGCTCACGTTCACCGATTAATTCTCCGGTCAGCACGTCAATCTCGGTAATCCGTTCAATCTCGTCGCCGAACAGTTCTACCCGGATGGCATGTTCTCCCTGGGAAGCCGGGAAGATCTCAACCACATCACCGCGCACACGGAATGTACCGCGGACAAAATTCATGTCATTGCGCTGATACTGGATATCTACTAGTCTGCTTAAGATCTGGTTGCGTGGCTTCTCCATCCCTACCCGCAGCGAGAGCAGGAGGCTTCCGTATTCCTTCGGCGAACCGAGGCCGTAAATGCAAGATACGCTCGCTACAATAATAACATCGCGCCGTTCAAACAATGAACTGGTCGCGGAGTGGCGCAGCTTATCTATCTCTTCATTGATGCTGGAATCTTTCTCGATGTAGGTGTCGGAGGAGGGAATGTAAGCCTCTGGCTGGTAGTAATCGTAGTAACTGACGAAGTAATCTACCGAATTGTTCGGGAAAAACTCTTTGAATTCACTCGCCAGCTGCGCAGCAAGTGTCTTATTGTGCGCTATTACCAGCGTGGGGCGGTTTAACTTGGAAATCACTTGTGCGACGGTGAATGTCTTACCTGTGCCCGTCGCTCCCAGCAGCGTCTGGTGCTTCTTGCCCTGCCGGATGCCGTCCAATAATTCCTCAATGGCATGAGGCTGATCGCCCTGGGGTGTGTATTCGGACTCCAGTTCAAAAGTCTTCGTACTGACGACAATATCGCTCATTTGCCCGTCTCCCCTCTATCGTCTAAAATATAGTAGTATAGTATAATTGTGGCCCTAAGTACTGGCTCTCCATACAATCCTGAAAAATATGGAAGATAAGAATACTTGTTCCCGTTTATTATACAGTGTTGCCTACATTCATGCAAACCATAATATATAGAAAAGTAAGGAGTCATAACCTATGGATATCACCGCAATTATCGGCCTCCTGGCTGGACTGGCCGCTATGATCGGCGGCTTCTTTTGGGAAGGCGGCAATCTCTCCGGATTGCTGCAGCCTAATGCCGCACTAATTGTCTTTGGCGGCACATTGGCCGCTGTTCTCATCAGCTTTCCCGCATCTAAACTGCGCCACATCCCTGCTGCACTGCGCATGGCCTTCGGCAGGCATCCGGACCTGAGTGAGCAGAACGCGGAGGAGCTGATCTCCATGGCTGCTATTACCCGGCGCGGCGGTGTGCTCCTGCTGGAGCAAAAAGCCGAAGAACATCCCAATCCCTTTACCCGTGAAGGATTGCTGCTGATCGTCGACGGCACAGATGCTGACGAGGTTCGCCAGATTCTGGAGCTGGACATGGACGCCAAAGAATTGAAGTACAACGGCTACGCCAAAATATTTGAGGCGGCCGGAGGCTACGCACCAACGATGGGGATTATCGGGACGGTCATGGGACTGATCCATGTACTCAGCAATCTGACCGATCCTTCCAATCTGGGAGCATCCATCGCAGTCGCTTTTACAGCGACGCTTTACGGTGTAGCCAGCGCTAATCTAATATTTTTACCCATTGCCTCCAAGATCAAATCCCGCAGCCAAACCGAGCTGGCTGGCATGGAGATGCTGCTGGTCGGCATTCTGGCCCTGCAGAACGGGGATCATCCGCAGCTGGTGCGCAAGAAGCTTAGCTCCTTCACTGCGGATTCTGCCGGAAGCCGTGAGCGTGAGTATGCAAGAGGGCTGCTATGAGGCAGAGAAACCGGCGTGAGCAGCACGCCGAAAGCCGGGAGAGCAATGACCGCTGGATGATCACTTATGCCGATCTCATTACACTTTTACTTATATTTTTCGTCATTATGTTCGCCATGAGCAGTCTGGACGTGCAGAAATACAAGATTGTCACAGGTTCCCTTTCGGAAACGTTCAGGAGCGGCAACCCCGTGCTTGAAGGTGGCGATGGCATTCTGGAGAGCCAACAAGAAACGGAAAACAGCGGCTCAGCAAACAGTCAGAAACAAGGAAGCAATTCTGCAATTGTCGCTGGCGAAGGCAGTCAAGATAATGGAACAGGAAGCAAAGTTGCAGGCACGGCCAATGCCGGAGAGACGGCACAGCCGCCTTCTTCACGTGAACTGGCTTTCAAGGAACAGGAAGCGAAGCTGGCCTCATTGATGGGCGTCATCACCAAATATGTTGAAGACAACAACCTCGGAGATCAGATCTTTGTTGCAGATAAACCACAGGGCATTGCCATTACGCTTAGCGACCGGTTCCTGTTCGATGCCGGCAAAGCCGAGCTGAAAGCACCTGCATTCCCTGCACTCCGCCAGCTCTCAGGCCTGTTCCGCGGCATAGGCGCATCCATCAGCATCGAGGGACATACCGACAATACCCCGGTGTCGGTTGGCTCGCGCTATAACGACAACTGGGAGCTGTCAGGCGCGCGGGCACTCTCCATCCTGCGTTTCTTCCTCGACAATGAAAGACTGGATCCGGATACCTTCCAGTATGCCGGCTATGCCGATACCCGGCCTGCTGCCGACAATACTACGCTGCTTGGAAAACAGAAAAACCGCCGCGTCGAGCTAATCGTGCTGCGGCAGCTTCAAGACGAAGAATAATTCCGCCTATCAGCCCAGAACAGCAGATGATGAAAGGTTACATTTGCTTCTAAAGGAGTCTGAATAGGTATGGAAACTCTAAACGGAACACCACCTGATCCCGCCCGATTTTTAAAAAATCTGCGTCTACTAGTCTCGCTATTGGTTACCACGTTTCTCCAGGGAATCATTACGTTCTTCGTTGGGGGCATGGCTTATTTCCTTTTACTCTCGTCGTACTCCCTTTTCTGGGGCGAACAAGCCAATGTGTATCCGCTAAGCAAGCTGATTCAAATCGCCGTTCGTTTTTTGCTTGCGGGCGGCGCTTTTGCCTTGCCCTGGCTGGGAGTCTGGTGGATGCTCTACGGTCTGGCCGACAACGGACGCATCCGCTGCTTTTTTCTGCACCTGTTTTTCGCTTATGTGCCACTTTTGGTTATCTTTTTGCAGCTTGATCCCGTGTATTACCCGGACACAATGATCCCCAGCTCAGCCGGTGAGATGACCTTTTTTGTCTGCATGGCCATGGCAGCTGTCCTGCTGTATCCCTTTTACTCTATCGGCGTTTATTACTTTGTGCTCAGACCGGCTGCACCCCCTCGCAAAATCTACAGATTTATCCTTTTATGCTGTTTATTCGTCCTGATTAGCCTTGCACTGCTGCCCCTCTTGTGGCGGATGGCTCCACATTTTTATCCGGGACTTGCAGATTTTCCAAGCCGCTGAAAGCGCAAAAAGACAGACTTCTCACATTAGTGCAGCTAATGCGCGAAATCCGTCTTTAATAAATTTTTCACAAAACCAATTGCTATTCCCCAACCCGTTCACGGTAAGCGGCTGCGTCCAGCAGTCCCGATACGGCTTCGGCATACTCGCCTTCGATCTCCAGTTCAAAAATCCAGCCCCCGCTGTACGGCTGATCGTTAATCAGCTCCGGACTGTTCTCCAGTGCATCGTTAATCTTGGTCACCGTTCCCGATACCGGTGAATATAATTCGGAAACCGTCTTCACGGATTCAATGCTGCCCACGCTGTCCCCGGCAGAAATAGCCGATCCAACTTCAGGAAATTCCACAAATACGATATCGCCTAGTAAATGCTGGGCATGATCCGTAATCCCAACACGTATTAAACGTCCTTCGCCCTGCTGCGCCCATTCATGCTCTTCGCTGTACAGCAGGTTATCTAGCACTTCACTCATTTCAAGCCGCCTCATTTCCGAATTGGAGTTGTAAATTTAGTTATAGACTAAGTTATCGTCCTGCTCAATGTCAATATAACTGACAGGAAATTTAAATTTGTCATCTTTTTGACGTTTTTTTGTTGACAGTGGACCTCCATACCCGGTTTAATGGAGACAGCAGAAAATTATACGGTTTGCGAATGATGGCATAGGGAGAGACCGTCTCTTGAAGACGGCGCCGAAGGAGTAAGCCCTCTAAGGGGTGAATCTCTCAGGCAAAAGGACCTTTGCCGGACGCATCTCTGGAGAGCATCAGGCCCTGCTATTGCAGCGTACTGG
This sequence comes from Paenibacillus sp. FSL H3-0321, assembly GCF_038002865.1. Taxonomy (NCBI): domain Bacteria; kingdom Bacillati; phylum Bacillota; class Bacilli; order Caryophanales; family Paenibacillaceae; genus Paenibacillus; species Paenibacillus sp. FSL H3-0321. Next base: position 3,523,974 of record NZ_JBBODH010000001.1, read on the forward strand.
TCACCAACGGGGAAACCTGCCGGGTTCACAGCAGGGTAACTCTCAGGTACAAAGGACAGAGCGGAAGCCAAATATGCGCGTGCGCATATTTGGCTTCCGCCTGTCCTTTTTTTTAATGGGCAGAAACGGACTCCGTCCCTGCCGGCAAAGGAAATCCCGTTAGGCTTGCATGTAATCAGACCAAGGGAGTGAGCACATGAACGCTTTGAAAAGAACGCCTTTTTATGACCTTTATTCTGCTTATGCGGAGTCCAGATGCATTGACTTCGGCGGCTGGGAGCTGCCGGTGCAGTTTACAGGAATCGTCAAGGAGCATGAGGCCGTCCGCGGGCAAGCCGGACTGTTCGATGTGTCGCATATGGGTGAATTCATGGTTAGCGGCAGCGGCTCCGAAGCCTTCCTGCAAAAAATGACGACCAATGATGTCAGCAAGCTGGCAGACGGTGGAGCGCAGTACACGCTGCTTCTATATCCAAACGGCGGTGTTGTCGATGATTTGCTCGTATACCGCCTCGGCGAAGAGCGTTACATGCTTGTCGTGAACGCCTCCAACATCGACAAGGACTTTCAATGGCTGCAGAAGCATCTCACCGCAGAATTCAGCGGCGTCAGCCTGAGCAACATCTCGGATGAGACTCTTCTACTCGCCCTGCAGGGCCCGCTGGCTGAGGCCATCCTCTCCAAAGTTACAGCGGCTCCCATTGCTGAGCTGAAGCCTTTCCACTTCATCGAGAACGCCGAGGTGTGCGGCGTGAACGTTCTGCTCTCCCGCACCGGATATACCGGCGAGGACGGATTCGAGCTCTACGCGCCGCCGGATACAGCGGCTGCGCTGTGGAACGGCCTGCTGGAAGCGGGGTCTCCGCACGGCTTGACACCAGCCGGTCTTGGCGCACGCGACACGCTGCGCTTTGAAGCCAAGCTGCCGCTGTACGGCCAGGAGCTGTCGGCGGATATTACGCCGCTGGAAGCAGGCGTGCAGTTCTTCGTGAAGCTGGACAAAGAAGATTTCATCGGCCGTGATGTGCTGGTGAAGCAGAAGGCTGACGGTCTGCCCCGCCGCCTCGTCGGTCTGGAAATGATCGACCGCGGCATTCCGCGTTCCCACTACCCTGTATACGGGGATGGAGTAAAGATCGGTGAAGTGACCACCGGCACCCAGTCACCGACACTCAAACGCAATCTCGGACTTGCGCTGCTGGATGCAGCTTACAGTGAAATAGGCACAGAGGTAAACGTAGAGATCCGCGGCAAGCAGCTCAAGGCTGTCGTGGTCAAAGCGCCATTCTACAAAAAGAGCCAGGGAGTGAAGCCGCAATGAAGCACCGTTATCTGCCAATGACTGAACAAGACCGCAACGAAATGATGGAAGCAGTCGGAATTCAGTCCATGGAGGAGCTGTTCTCCGATATCCCCGAGGCCGTCCGTTATCAGGGAACTATGCCGATGTCGGAGGCGCTGGATGAATACGCCTTGCTGCGCCATATGAAAGAGCTGGCCGACAAAAATGCCAATTTCGATACCCACGCCAGCTTCCTCGGCGCCGGCCTGTATGACCATCATATCCCTGTCGTCATCAATCATGTCATCTCCCGTTCGGAATTCTATACTGCCTATACCCCTTACCAGCCGGAAATCAGCCAAGGCGAGCTGCAGGCGATCTTTGAATTCCAGTCCTACATCTGTGAGCTGACCGGCATGAAGGTGGCCAACGCCAGCATGTACGATGGTGCTACGGCTTTCTCGGAAGCGGCAGTACTTGCAGCTGGTGCCACCAAACGCAAAAAGCTGATTGTCTCCCGCACCGTGCATCCTGAGGCCCGCCAGGTGCTGCGCACTTCGGCAGGGGCCTGGGGCCTCGATGTCGTAGAGATTGACTATAAAGACGGTGTAACCGACCAAGCAAAGCTTGCCTCAGCCATCGACGGCGACACGGCGGCTGTCCTGGTGCAGTCACCGAACTTCTTCGGCGCGATAGAAGATCTCGGTGCCATCGAGCCGCTGATCCACGGCGTCAAAGGCCTGTTCATCGTCAGCGCCAACCCGCTGGCGCTCGGCGTACTGGAAACGCCGGGTAAGCTCGGCGCCGACATTGTCGTCGGTGATGCGCAGCCGCTGGGCATTCCGGCTTCGCTGGGCGGCCCAACCTGCGGATTCTTCGCCGTAGCGGAGCATCTGATGCGCCGCATGCCGGGCCGGATTGTCGGCCAGACCGTTGACCGGAACGGCAAACGCGGCTTCGTGCTGACGTTGCAGGCCCGCGAGCAGCATATCCGCCGTGAAAAAGCCACTTCGAACATTTGCTCCAACCAGGCGCTGCTGGCGCTATGCGCTTCCGTCTATTTGTCCGTGATGGGCAAAGAAGGCATGCGCGAGGTTGGCGAGCTGAACATCCGCAAGAGCCACTATGCCGCCGGCAAACTCGGCGATATTAACGGTGCTGCGGCTGCGTTCTCAGCTCCTTACTTTAACGAATTCGTCCTGAAGCTTCCCGAAGGAAGTGAAGTGAGCGAGATTAATTCCAAGCTCATAAAAGAAGGTTATCTCGGCGGTTACGATCTGGGCCGTGATTATCCGGAGCTTGCCGGACATATGCTGGTTGCCGTCACGGAGAAAAGAAGCAAAACCGAAATTGACCAATTCGCCAGCGCACTGGAGGGCTGTTTATGAAACCGGAACAAAGTCTGATCTTCGAGCTTAGCCGTCCCGGCCGCTCGGCCTACTCCCTGCCGCAGTGTGATGTTCCGCAGGATGAGAACCTTGATGCACTGATCCCTGCAGGACTTCTGCGCAGCGAACCGGTCGTGCTGCCGGAAGTATCCGAAGTGGATGTCATCCGCCACTACACCGCGCTGTCCCGGCGCAACTTCGGCGTCGACAACGGATTCTATCCGCTCGGCTCCTGTACGATGAAATACAATCCGAAGATCAACGAAGATGTTGCCCGCTTCCCGGGACTGGCCAAGATTCATCCTTACCAGCCGGAAGAAAGCATTCAGGGAGCTCTGGAACTGATGTACACCCTGCAAAATGATCTTTCCGCTTTGACCGGCATGGATGCCGTCTCCCTGCAGCCTGCCGCAGGCGCACATGGTGAATGGACTGGCCTGATGATGATCCGCGCCTACCATGAGAGCCGCGGCGAGACCCGCACGAAGGTGATTGTGCCGGACTCCTCGCATGGCACCAACCCGGCCAGCGCCGCAGCAGCCGGACTTGATACGGTGACGATTCCTTCCAATAATAAAGGAATGGTTGATCTTGAAGCGCTGAAGGCAGCTGTCGGCAGCGATACCGCCGCGCTGATGCTGACCAACCCCAGCACACTCGGCCTGTTCGAAACGCAGATTGTGGAGATTGCTGCAATTGTACATGAAGCGGGCGGACTGCTCTATTACGATGGAGCCAACTCCAATGCCATTATGGGCATTACCCGTCCCGGCGATATGGGCTTCGATGTGGTGCATTTGAATTTGCACAAGACGATGAGCACCCCGCATGGCGGCGGCGGTCCGGGAGCCGGACCTGTCGGCGTGAAAGCGAAGCTGATTCCTTTTCTTCCGCAGCCTACGGTGGTCAAGAATGAAGATGACAGCTTCTCGCTGAACTATGGCGGCCCGGAATCCATCGGGCGGGTCAAGGCCTTTTACGGCAACTTTGGAATTCTCGTCCGTGCCTATGCCTATATCCGTACCTACGGGCCGGACGGCTTGCGCGAGGTTTCCGAAAACGCCGTGCTGAATGCCAACTATATGATGCACCGGCTGGCACCGTATTTTGAAATTCCGTATCCGGGTGTCTGCAAGCACGAGTTTGTGATGTCCGGCAAGAACCTGAAGCAATACGGCGTGCGCACGCTGGACGTAGCCAAACGCCTGCTCGACTTCGGCTACCACCCGCCAACGGTCTACTTCCCGCTGACTGTGGAAGAGTGCATGATGATTGAGCCAACCGAAACCGAAAGCAAGGAAACGCTTGATGGCTTCATCGAAACGATGATTCAAATCGTCAAGGAAGCCCAGGAGACTCCAGAAATCGTCATTAATGCTCCGCACACTACGGAGATCAGCCGTCTGGATGAAACGCAGGCCGCACGCAAGCCAGTACTGAATTGCTCTTGCGGTTAAAGCTGATTATCCCTAAACCGGCTCTATAAGAATTGAATAAGAGCCGGCCCTGGATACCAATTATCGCGGGCCGGCTCTTTTTATATGTATAAAAATCTGTTAATGCGCAAGCTTTTTGGTGAACTGCCACCGGTCATTTACACGCATTTTACTGTAGATGTTCTTGACCATGTTACGCACTGTGCCTTCGCTGATCCCCAGCTCGTTGGCAATGTGCAGCGCACTTTTCTCCATGAGCCATAACCGGGACACATCTTGTTCGCGCGCAGTCAGTCTAAATTCCTGAAAACTGGCCTCCAGCCGGTACTGCTGCATCTCCGGGTGCTGCTCCATCCACTTCTCCGAAATGTTCTCAGCCATCTGCTGCACGAAGGGGATGGCAAATTCAATCTGTTCATTTTTATTGAAGGAAATATCCACATAACCATACACTTTGCCATCCCTCTGCAGCGGAGCACATACGCAATTCCACCCTTTAAATACAATATTGGAATGTTCCTCGCCTCTCACTACACCAATACAGTTCATTTCCATAGCCAACGAGACCGCATTTAAACCAGAATATTGCCCTCCTAGGCTGACACCGACACCCATACCGGCCTGAAGCATATCCGCTTGAAGATCCGGAGAGGAAGATACCAGCTCCAGAATGACGCCCTCCTTGCCAGTTAAGAACACAACATAGGGAATGGAGATAAACTGGCTGATTTTTTTCATTTCGTTGCGGATGGAAGCAATCATTGCTGTATGATAAATACGGTTTTTGCATTTTTCATTCGAAGAAACCGCTGTCAATTCAGCAGGTATTGCTCCTTCTTGTTTGGCGACTGGCTGGAATAATTTAAGTTGCTCCTCTTTCAAGTCCCCGGGCAGGCACCAGACTCTCGTCTTGTCAAAGATACTCAAATAGCTCCACCTCCATTTTTACCATAATCTATTATAATCGATTTTAGAAAAACGTATTATAACATAAATCAGAGAATTAAGAACATGCATCATTAGATTGTCTATTATGGACAAATAAAGCTCCACTATAAAATCCGCATGTTCATCAGACAGAGGTCTTTTTGCAGGATTCGTCATAAACTAATAAAAAAATTATTCTTTCGATTTATTGTGATAGTTTTCGACATTACAGCAGTGCTATATTAACGGAACACGCCTTTTTATAGAATATCAACACTGAAGGAGGATGACCCTTGAGTATTATTGAAGCTAAAGGACTGAGCAAGTCGTTTATGCAGGCGGTGAAGGAGCCCGGCCTCAAAGGCGCGGTCAAGCATCTGCTGATCCCCAGGCATATTGAGAAGATGGCGGTGCAGTCGCTGGACCTTAGCATCGAGGCAGGTGAGACGGTGGCCTATGTCGGGCCGAACGGTGCAGGCAAGTCCACCACGATCAAAATGCTGACCGGCATACTGATGCCTACCGCGGGCAGTATTTCTGTAAACGGTATCAACCCGTACCGGAAAAGAATGGAAAATGCCGCCCAGATCGGAGCGGTGTTCGGGCAGCGCACGCAGCTGTGGTGGGATATTCCGATTGTGGAGTCCTTTTCCCTGCTGAAGGATATTTATCAGATCCCCGATGCTGTGTACAAGACCAACTTGGAGATGTTTATTGAGATGCTGGGTATGCGTGAATTTATTCACTTATCCGCCCGGAAGCTCTCCCTCGGCCAGCGTATGCGAGCGGATCTGGCTGCTGCTTTATTACATAACCCGCCGATTGTGTATCTGGATGAACCGACGATTGGCCTCGACGTCTCCGTGAAGCAGAAAATCCGCGAATTCATCAAAAAGATCAACCAAGAGCAGCAGACTACAGTTATGTTGACCACCCACGATCTGGGTGATATTGAGGACCTGTGCAAACGGCTGATTATCATCGACCACGGCTCCATTATCTATGACGGTAGCTTAAGTGAAGTCAAATCCCGTTTCGCCAGAAACCGGGTGATCTTTTTCCAGGTGGGCTCGCCATTGCCCGAGCTGTACCAGCAGCTCTCACAGACTCCGGGAATGAAGCTGGACTTGCAGAATGATCAAGAGTTCTCCGTATCCTTTGACCGTTATGAATATACCGCCAGCGAAGTGGTCAGCCGGGTGATGAAACATGGCGAGGTGATTGACTTCCGGATGGAGGATGCCAATATCGAGCAAGTCATCAAAGCCGTATACGACGGAAATCTGAACCTGAACGAAACCGGTGCATAAGGAGGAGCGAACGCAGTCATGCCTGTACCCAATCTTAAGAAATACAGAAGTATTGCCAACCGGTCCTTGCAAAATGTTCTCGCTTACCGGACTTCTTACGTGATCACCTTTCTGGCCAATTCGATCAATCTGCTGGCGATCTACTTTTTGTGGCAGGGCATTTATAGCGGCCGCGATATCGTAGGCGGGTATTCCTGGGACCAGATGAAAACCTACTTGCTCGTTACCTTTCTGGCCAACTCTGTGTTGTCCTGGTATTCCGAAACATCTATTTCCGGCAAAATCCTCGACGGGAGCGTTGCCGTAGATTTGCTTAAGCCCATTGATTTTCAAAGTGCAAGATTTGCGGAAACCTTGGGCTCCAGCCTGCTTGAGGGAGGAATGAGCACGGTGTTGCTCGTTCTGTTCGCCACCTTCCTGACCGGTGTAACCTTCCCGCAGTCGGCGCTGGTCTATCTGCTGTTCGCAATCAGTCTGCTCGGAGCGATCCTGGTAAAGTTCGGCGTTGTCTATCTTGCGGCATTATTATGCTTCTGGTCGACCGGTTCCATGGGTATTGTCTGGACAAGAATCGCCCTGACCAACTTGCTATCCGGAGCGCTGGTACCCTTGGCCTTTTTCCCGGATTGGCTGGAAAAGCTCGCACTGTTCCTGCCTTTTCAGAGCATTATTCACACACCGACGATGATCTTTCTGGAACAGGCGGACACTTGGGAGAGCGTCAGGCTGATCGGCCTGCAATTCTTCTGGGGGATTGCACTCTGGATTGCCGGAAAATGCATGTGGAACTGGGCAGTACGTCAGGTAACGATTCATGGAGGTTAGGCGGAAGGAGAGCGAAGCATGAAGTTATCACGCATGTTCTATCTATACAAAAGGCTCTACATACAGCAGTTAAAAGCCATCATGGAATACAATAAGGATTTCTATATCTTAATGTGTTCTGCCACATTAACGCAGGTGCTGGGATTCGTCTTCCTCTGGGTCATCTATGACCGGATTCCCGACATCAACGGCTGGCAGTTCTGGGAAGTCACCTTTATGTACGCGATGATCTTTCTGACCGAAGGCATTGCCTCCCTGTTCTTCGAGGGGGCCTGGCGTATGGGCAGATTGGTCAACATGGGAGAAATGGACCGTTATCTGCTGCGGCCGGTGCCTGTCGTGCTTCAGGTGTTCTGTACAGGCATCGGCATTAACGGCCTCGGAAATCTGCTGATCGGCGGCGTAATTGTCTGGCAATCGCTGGTCCACACCCATCTCCACTGGACCTTTGGCAAAATCATAATTATTGCCCTGCTCCTTGTGACAGCAGTAGTTATCCGCGTGTCGATCAATCTGGCCGGCAATTCGGCAGCCTTCTGGATCCGTAATGCCGGCAATGCCTTTCCCTTGATGGTCCATAATTTGGCCGACCTGGCCAAATATCCGATCACGCTGTTCCCGCAGGCTGTCCGCATATTCATCTCCACCGTGCTTCCATATGCGTTTATCAGCTTTTATCCGGCGACATATATTTTTGGCAAAAGCGAATGGTCCGGCTGGTGGATGCTGGCCCCGGTAGCTGCGATAGGAAGCGCAGTTGCGGCCTATGGCATTTTCCGTTTCGGACTATCGCGTTATGAAAGTACGGGGAATTGAGCCGCAAAGAGCGGACTGATTATTAAAGACCAGAATGTAAATACTAAAAACCCCACTTGTCCATTTGGGCCGGTGGGGTTTTGACGTTTATATGAAGATAGTAATTACGATTACGTTAAAATCAATCAATAATTATTAATAGTTAAAGGAAAATGTTCCTGGGAAACTGCTAGATACGTAAATTTTGTGATAGCCCCATAATTGTCTGCTTACAGAACCTTGATAAGTGATTTGACCAAGGCCTATGTCGATATAAGAACCATTTTGGTCGATAGCATACACTGTGTAAACACCTCCAGGTACGCCATAAACATTAACAGTAGTAGTACCGCCGAAATAATAATACGTAGTAGGATCCCCTACATTTCCATAAGCTAATGCCAGCGGTGTAACAACTCCGCTCGCTGCCTGAACTTCCTGTGCCGCAGGAGCAGCAGCAGGAGTAACGGCTTCATCGGCGAACGCAGCCGGTACAGATCCTAAGAGCATGGCCATAGTAGAAAGTGCGGCAATTGCTGACTTTTGAATTTTTTTCACAATTAAACATCTCCTTTTAGTAATTGAGTTGGAATGAATCCTTCACTATATCCTTGCTACTAACAAGAACACTACTAAACCGGGCGATAAAAATTGTGTAGCGAAAAGAACAACTTCCCCCCTCGCCTATTAATTTATTACAAGATTAATCATACATATATTACCATGGAAAAACAAGTATTTTATATATTAATATGTGTTAAAACTATATATTTACACAAAATATCATATTATTTTACATAATTCAGTAGGAAATTTTGTTTTTATATGTATATTATTGATTGTAAATATTTTGTAAGAATAAATGAAAAAGTCTTAGCTCATGAACTCCACGTTCCGTAATGGAAGTGTGGAACACAGGCTAAGACTTTTTTTGCAGGATTAACCTCAGGAGTTTAAAAGCTCCAATACGTCACCTGCCCGGATACTATTCAATTGTCACTGATACAAGCCTTCCCTGCCTTTTTCGGCCTATGCTGCAACCGCAGATTTTGCCGCCTTTTTACGTTCCTTGGCAGATTTGCGGAAGTACAGCAGCTCGTAGATGGCCGGCACGACCAGCAGCGTCAGCAGAGTGGCTGCGGTTAATCCGCCGATTACTACGATGGCCAGACTCTGCGAGACAATGCTGCCCTGCTCGGAATGTCCGAAGAGCAGCGGTAACATGGCGCAGACAGTGGCAATCGCCGTCATTAGAATCGGGCGCATCCGTGTGCCGGTTGCTTCGAGAATGGACTCGCGGATCGACATATGCGCTTCATTCTGTTTGATGCGGTCGATCAGCACCACCGCATTTGTGACCACGATGCCAATCAGCATCAATGCACCGAACAACGCGGTGAAGTCAGGGGTTACCCCGGATATGATCAGGGCTACAATCGCTCCGATGGCTGCAAGCGGCAATGAGAACATAATTGCCAGTGGTGCACGCAGCGTCTTAAAGGTGAGCACCATAATCAGGTACACTAGGCCGATTGAGATCAGCGCCGTCATTCCAAGGTCACCGAAGTCCCCGGCCTGGTCTGCCGATGCTCCGCCTGCGAACAGAGTTACACCGTCCGGCAGCGTTATGCCGTCTGTCTGCTTTTTAATATCGGCACCGATGGCCGATACCTTCTTCGGATCCACTTCTGCGGTAATCCGCACATAAGGCTTGCCGTCCTTATGGTACAGCATAGCTGGCTGATCCGTGACCTCAAGGGCTGCCACTTGCGACAATGGCTGCGGACCAGCGGCGGTCATGATGGTCATATTCTTCAGGTCTTCCTGTGATTCCGCCTGAATAACAGGTTCAAGGATAACGCCGGCAGGAGAACCGTCCAACTCGATCTGTCCCAGCGGAACCGGATTGAGCATCGCCCCCAGCTGCATGGAGATTTCTTGGGCGTTAGCTTCAGCAGGATTCACCTTGAAGGCAAATACCGGCTTGGTATCCTCCATGTTGCTGCTGACCTTTTGCACACCTTCTATACTCTTCACCTTGGCGGCGACCTCTTCAGCAATTGTATTGATAGCTGCGACATCATTGCCGACAATATCGACATATTCACTGGTGGAGCTTGAGCCCATCATGCTGGCTTCATTTGCGGTCAGCGTTGCCCCCGTATAGGAAGCCTGAAGACTGCGGACTTGATCCAAAAACACCTGCGCATCCGTTCCTTCTTTGATCATTACTGTATAATCCACCTGGGTCAGCGAGGTAACACTGCCCCATTTCGCCGAATCGGCACTGTTCCCGGATTGCATGATGACCGTCTGGGCCTGCGGCTGGTTCATCAGCTCCTGCTCCAGCAACTTGCCATTCTTCAACACCTCCGCGACCGGAACATCATTCGGATATACCAGTTGAACGGATACATTGCTGGCATCGCTAGCATCCAGCGCGGCCTTCGGCATAGCAATATAAGCGCCAATAGAGCCGACTAACAGCACCAGCCCCAGGCTCAGCGTGAGCCATTTGCGCTGCAGATTCCAATCGAGAAAACGGGTGAACCATCCGGCGGGCTCATGTTCCTTCAGGGAAGAGCCGCGCAGCAGCCAGGAGCTTAGCAGCGGAACGACAGTCAGCGCCACAACAAGCGAAGTCAGCAAGGAGTAAGTTACCGTCAAGGCAAACGGAAGCAAGAAAGCCTGCAGTCCGCCGCGCAGCAGCCCCATCGGCAGGAATACCGCCACCGTAGCAAGCGTTGAGCTGGTTATGGCTCTGGCCACCTCGCGGGTTGCGCTGATCACCATATCACGGGACAAGGGTTCCTTCTGCATACGCCGGTAAATATTCTCAATGACCACGATGCTGTCATCCACCAGCCGTCCGACAGCAACGGCAACCCCGCCCAAGGTAACGATGTTCAGGGTAATTCCCGATACCTTAAGCAGGTAAAGGGTAACCGCCAGGGACAGCGGAATGGATATCGCCGTGATCAGCGTAGCCCGGATGTTACGCAGGAACAGCAGGATTACGATTGTCGCAAACAACGCACCGAGCAGGACTTCACGCATCATGCTGTTGACGGAGGTGACCACCATATCAGAGGTGCTGAAAATGACGGAGGCCTCGGCATTTTTAATTCTGTCATTGATATCGTCTGCAGCGCTGCGCACCTTATCGCCGACATCTACTGCATTGGCATTCGCTTCCTTGGTAATTACGACGAACAGCACATCTTTACCATTGGAGCGGCTGACGCTCTCCTGGTCTATCTTGGCCTCAACAGCGGCAATATCCTGCAGCTTTGCTCCAGCCCCGACCGGCAGCTGCTTCAAGGTATCTATACTGTCTATCGAAGAGATTACATTCACATTCCCCGTCTGGCCGCCGATCGTCTGCTCGCCGATGGAGGCGGAAACATTGCGCCCCTGAAGCAGCCCCAATACCTGCGCAGTGGTTACCCCTTTTGCGGCCATCGCCTTCGGATCAAGCTTCACTCTAACTTGAGGAGCTGTCTTGCCATACAAAGCTACGCTGGCTACCCCTTCGATCTTCTGCAGCTCAGGGATAATGGTATTCTCGGCAATCTCAAGGTTATCTTTGGTGAGCCCATCATCGAACGACAGCGTAAGCTGGGAGACAGGAATCATTGAGGTGTTCAGCTGAATGATGAACGGGTCCATCACACCTTCGGGAAACTGCAGTGTACCCACAGCTTTCTCGACTTCCTGCGCCGCCTCCTTCATATCAGACTTACCGTCAAAATATATGTCTACCTTGGCATATCCGTCTCCGGAGGTAGACATTTGTTCGGTCTTGCCCTTCACCTGAGAGGTCGCCGCCTCAATCGGCTTGGTAACCGAGGTTTCCATCGAATGCGCATCCTGTCCGGGTCCAAGCACTGTAACCGTGATCTGTGGATTATCGGCCTCCGGCATGAATTCCATCGGCAGCGAGGTGTAGCTCATTATCCCCACCACCAGTGCCATAACAACTAGAAGACCTACCGCCCCCTTATTGCCAAACGACCATTTCGTTAACCATGTCATTCTTTTTTTCCCCTTCCACTCCATTATTGATTGCTCTCTTTAAGACTGATCCCTTATGTATCAAGCATTGCTTTCCTGCTTTAGTGTAGTAGCTTTTGGCCAAAGTCAAAACCGCCCAACGAAGGGTTTCGTGCTCAGTCCCGAGGCGGAGGTGATCCCATTCCCGGGATGGAGCTCCTCCAGATAAGCCGAAGCCCGGCCGAAGCAACACAATATAAACCTAAATAATCCACTCGCTCTGCCCCAAACCGCCAGTACAAGCTTTCCATAAAAAAACAAAAAAGAAGCCTATATGGACAGGCTTCATCAAATTCAAACAAATATTCGGTTGATCAAGAAAATATTTATATGGGCAACCGTACTATTTCAAATAAAATACCTCGCGGAGCGGTTCCATCGGTGTTTCTTCGTTAAAATCAAAGGAGCCCTCAACCATTTTAGAGGTAATGGCGTTCCACCGGTTGCAGGCATCGCTCTGGGCAATGTAAGCAAAAGCCGCCTCTTTGTCATCACATTCAAAGCAGTAGAAGAACTGATTGCCGTTCTGGAAGATCGAATAATTGCTGATTCCCGCTTTGCTGTGCTCCTCAAGGATTTCCGGCCAAGGGTTCAGGTGCATCTGCACATATTCCTCCAGGTACTCTTCCTTCACCTTCCAGGTCCAAGCCAACTTGTTGCTGCTCATCTTCCCGACCTCCCAAAAGTTTTGTTAGCATTACTTCATTGAATCCACTTCGGATAAAACTTGCTTCGCAAGATTTAATGATACCGCTTCCATCATAACTTTAGCAACTCTTTTTATGGGGAATATTGGGTAATCAAAGGATTCTTTAGAACGAAAAGCCTTTATCCCCCGCCAGCAGCAGTCCCTCTTCTGCTGCTGTGAGAAATAAAGGCTTTGTGTTACAGTTCATTCTTCCTACGCGTTGATCCCCGCTTCATTAGGGCGAAGAATCGCGGAGCCGATGGCCAGCAGAATAACGGCCATCAGGCCCAGAATGGCAAAGGGCAGCCACAGCTCATCCCAACCTCCACCGGCTGCGGCGATGTCCACCGCTTGAATCGCCCATTTCTGCGGCGTGAAATTGGCCGCCTTCTGCATGTAATCCGGCATGATGGACAGTGGCCAGAAGCAGCCGCCCAGCATGCAGGTCGGTGTAAGGATCAGCGTATTCAGCATCCCGGTATTGTTCGGGTTGCGGATCAGCCCCGCCACAGTACCGGCAATTCCCATGGATACGAGCATGAATGCAGCGAGGACCAGGAAATATAAATACATCGGCACCTCATAGTCGTAACGGAGCACCCACTTGCCCAGTGCAAGCACAGCAGCGATCTGGATCAGCCCTACCATAAAGCTGCCGAGGAAATTGCCGAGCGCAATTTCATAGGATCGTACCGGTGCGCTGAACATCCGCATCATCGTCCGCCCTCTGCGGTCCGCCATAATCAGCGACACGCTGCTGGTCACGAGGCTCATCAGAAACATCAGTGTCATACCTGTAATAACACCCAGTGTCTGCCGCGGGTACAGATTATAGTCGGTTCGGATACTGCCTACATTATGCTCTTCCGCCTGCTTCAGAATCGCGGTGAATCTCTCCTCCGAATCCGTACTCCCGGTTGCAGAAGCCTTTCTCACCGTAGCTGCGGTTGACAGCATTTCTACAGCGATAGCATCGGTTTTCATCTTGATTAGTATAGAATCCTCTGTCGTCTTCAGCTCATATACGGTGAGCTGCGGCGCTTTCCCCTGCAGAATTCCCGAGGTAAAGCCCTCCGGAATCCACAATCCGGCCGCACCGTCCTGCGAGGTGACACCTTCCTTCAAATCAGCCTCATCGCTGCGCTCAACAAGCTTGTAATCCCCGCTATTCTCCAGTTCAACAATCAGATGATTCCCGGCTGCTCCGGTATCCTTGCTGGTATACAGCAGAACCGCCGCGCTATCTTCCATGCCGCCGGTAACGGAGACAATACCGGCTACCACTAAAGAGGGCAACAGGATATGCAGCAGCAGCCCTTTGTGGGAACCTATCGTTCGCTTGACCATATTCCGGCCAATCGTAAATATGTTATTCATGGTACCCCACCTTCCGGTATGAGAGAATTGCCGCACTGAATAGAATCAGGCAGATCAGCAGCATCATCCATAAATTCGGCAGAATCTGCTCTAAATCTGAATGCAGCATCATTCGGATTACGGCTTGCAGCGTCCAATGATTAAGCGTAAACGCACCAATACTGTTCACCCAGGAATCAGGAAGCGGAACCATGCCTCCGCTAAGAAAGGTCATGCCTACTGTAATGACATTGATGATACTCGTGGCTTCCGTCTCTTTTTTGCTGAACATGCACGCAATTACAGAAATGGTCAGGGAAGCGAGGATTATCAGCAGGCAGAACAGCGCCAGCAGACCCGGACGATTGCCCCAATACACACCGAACAGCCAATAAGACAACAGAATGATGGCCGCACATTGAAGCATGGTGACAATCGCAATGCCCAGCATTTTTCCTATAAACAAATCCGACCCTTTAACCGGCATGGAGTTGATTCTGTAAAGCGTGTGATTGTCCTTCTCGCTGAACAGCGAATGAGTCACCGTAAGGCCGCTATACAGCAGAAACATCAACAGCATTGAGGCTGCATAAAATTGCGAGGCTGTGTAAGTTCTTCCCCCTTTACTCAAATCCCCAAGCTTTACGGCTGTCCCTTCTTGATGAGAATCAGCTGCGGCGGCAACTGCTTCCGGGCCTAGGGTCATCGCTGCAGCCTGCTTGTAATTCATGATGCTGAGAAAATTGTCAAAGGCTGTTCCGGCAACGGTGTTATCCATCCGGTCTTTACCAAGAATGAACTCCAGTTCAGCCTTTCCCCCGCGCTGTACTCCACTGTCAAATTCTTTCGGCACAATCACCGCATAGCCGTAGATCCCGGACCGCAGCCCGCTCTCTGCTTCCTGTCTGGTTTTGGCCTCTTGGGGAATAATATAATCCTTGATTTCGGCTGAATCCAGAAAAGTCTTGATCATCTTGGAACTTCCTGTCCCACCACCATTCACTACAGCTACCTTAACCGGGTCGATAGTTTCAGCCTCTTTGTCTCCCACTACCCCGGAGAGCGACGCGCCAAGCAGGAAGATCAGCACCAGCGGCAGCAGGAACAAAATCATCAGCACCCACCGTGAACGGGTCAACCTGCGCAGTTCGTACACCGCAATTATCAAAATGTTCATTTCAGGTTCCCCCTCCTTTAATCGCGCAAGGTCCGTCCGGTCAGGCTCAGAAACAGCATCTCCAGATCCGGCTCTTCGATATGCAGGGAGACAATAATCCCCTCATGCTTGGAAAAGATAAACAAAATGTCCTGCAGCTCACTCTGTGAGGATGGAAGGTACAGCTCCACCGCCTGCTCCACTTCCTTGACGCGGTTAATCCGCGGGTGAAGACTAAGCTCTTTAATCAGGGCAGCCGAGATATTGACAGCCTTGATGACAATTTTCTCTTCATGGGCAACCTTCTCCCGCAGTTCTTTCTCTGTGCCGCAGGCAATAACATGACCTTTATCCATGATTGCTACACGGTCGCAAATCGCTTCGACTTCCTCCATGTAATGGCTGGTGTAAATGATGGTCGACCCCAGCTTGTTCAGCGTCTTAACCGACTCGAGGATATGATTGCGCGATTGGGGATCAATACCTACCGTAGGCTCATCCATAATGATCAGCTTCGGGCGGTGCATAATCGCGCAGGCAATGTTCAGCCGCCGTTTCATTCCCCCGGAGAAGGTGGCCGGTTTATCCTTCGTCCGGTCGCTTAGTCCGGTGAATTCCAGCGCCTCTTCCACCCGTTCTTTCAGCAGCTTGCCGCGCAGGCCATACAGCTTGCCAAAAAATCTCACATTTTCCTCAGCCGTCATCGTTTCATACAAGGCCAGTTCCTGCGGAACCAGACCGATTCTTTTTTTCACCTCTAGCGGAGCTGCTGCCACTGACAGCCCGTCGATGATAATCTCGCCGCCGTCAGGCTTCAGCAAGCCGCAAATCATACTGATGGTTGTGCTTTTCCCGGCGCCGTTTGGGCCGAGCAAACCGAAAATTTCGCCTTCCTCGATGTTCAGATTCACATGATCTACCGTTAATTTCTGGTCGTACCGTTTCACTACATTACTGAGTACCGCAAGTGTCATCTCTTCATCTCCCCTGTTCCTCAATCTCTATGCTCTTATTGTAACGCGCCAACAACATCACCGAAGGTACGAAAGGTCATCTTCTGGGGTGACTAAAGTCATCTCCTGAAATGGCCGGGGAATATGCTAAGATAAATATAAGAACAAATAGCATGATAGATTCGGGCATTCCATTGAAAAAAAGGATGACTTCTATTGATTAAAGAACTGAACTCTTTGCGTTACGGCCTCATTCTGCTCCCTGCGGCGATCACTATATACGTCTACGACTATGCCGACTATGAATTATTCACCCTGCATTTCCTGCTGCTGCTGCTTGTGGTGACGCTTGAGTACCGGCTGCCGAAATCACTGCCGCTGCTGTCCTGTATAGAACTGCTCTTCACGGCCTGGCTATGCCGCCAGTACGGTACACTGATGATTTTCCCGGCCATCTCAGCGCTGCTGCATTATTCACGTCAACAGTCAAAGGCGGTATCCGTCGTGTTCACCTACGTTCATTTGGCTGTCCTGAATATCGCCTTCAGTCAATCAACACCTGTCGAATGGGGAGTGATGAATCTTACTTTCCTGCTGGCCGTTTTTCTCAATGTGCTGCTGCTGCGGACCGGCCGCGGCCGCGAGGAAACGCAGTTTCTCTATGATGAGCTGCGCCGCAAGCATTTTGAGCTGGAAGAAGCCCGTAGCCGGCTGCTGCAGTTCACCTCTCAGGTAGAGAATGCCGCACAATCGGAGGAACGGGTACGGATTTCCCGCCAGCTTCATGATGATATCGGCCACAGGCTGATCCGGGTCAAAATGATGGTTGAAGCTGCCATTCATACCTTGCCGGCTGCTCCTGAATCCGGAATGAAGATGATGGACCAGATCCGCGATCAGCTCGCGGCCAGCATGGACGATATGCGCGCTGCCGTAAGACGGATTAATTATGCGCCGCAGCTTGAAGGAGCTTATGCCCTGGACCGCCTGCTGGAAGAAATCGGGCGGGATACGGGTATTGAAACTACGTATTCCATTCATGGGTATCCTTATCCGCTGTACCCAAGTACCCAGGTCGTACTTTATAGAAATGCCCAGGAGGCCATCACGAACGCCCTAAGGCACGGAAAAGCAGCGGCAGTATGGATCACACTGTCCTATAGTGAGCAAGAGGTTAAGATGGAGGTTGGCAATAATGGCAAACGGCCCGAAGGCGACCAGCTGCGAAGAATGCAGGGCAGCGGCGGCATGGGCCTGAAAGGCATGACCGAGCGGACAAACCTGATTGGCGGAACACTGGAGCTGCGTACGGAGCCGCAATTCACCGCAATTACCCGTCTGCCGGTTTATAGGCAGGCGGAGATTAGGTAACGTTGCATGAAGAACCGTAGGATCATAAATTAGAGATAAGGAGTTTGCCCGCTATGATTAATGTAGTAATTGTTGACGATGACTCTTTTATCCGTGAAAGCCTTAAAGTGCTGGTAGGTCTGGACCCCGACATTGCGGTTGTTGGCGCAGCAGGTGATGGCAATGAAGCATTAGCCTTGCTGCAGTCGCTGCCGCAAACAGATGTGGTACTAATGGATATCCGAATGCCGAATTGCTCCGGCGTGGAGGGCACCCGTCTCGTCAAGGAGACTTATCCCAATATCTCCGTACTCATGCTGACCACCTTTGATGATGATGAATATATCATTGAGGCACTCCGTAACGGCGCCAGCGGCTATCTGCTCAAGAACATCCCGCCGGACCGCATCATCCAGGGCATTAAGACGGTGCATGAAGGCAACATGCTGATCCATCCCGACATCGCCCGCAAAATGGCCGGATTTCTGCAGCCCGCCTCACGTACAGAAGCCGTACAGGGCCGGCCGTTGGAATCCTTCGGCCTAACCAAAGCAGAGCTGGCCGTCGTTGCTTCCATTGCCGAAGGTCTTACCAATAAAGAAATTGCCGCCAAGCTGTTCTTAAGTGAAGGTACCGTGAAAAACTACATTACCGATATTCTCAGTAAGCTCGGACTGCGCGACCGGACACAGATTGCAATATTCTATTTGAAAAACCAGCAGGAGAAGTGATGGCCAGCCGGGATTACGTTACAGAGAACGGTTGTGGAACGGAGAAGTAGTTCGCAGACAGAAAGTTGTTCCCGGCTTTCTCTATGGATAGGAATACATAGATATACTCAGTACAATTAGAAAAAGGCCTGCCTCCCGCAGTTACGCGGGAATGCAGGCCTTTTTATTGGTTTAGTTGATGGTGTGGATGCAACCACTTGCGAATTCTGCAGCAGGTCAGCCTCCGGCGTTTTCCTGTTTGGGTTCAGCTCCGGCAGGTTTGGTCCGCTTGAGTCTATCTGCCGGAAGGCTGCGGCGACGGGTTCCGGTCTTCATTCCGATGATGCTGAAGATGCTGGAAGGTTTGGCCTCAGCAGTACGCAATTCATCCGGCTCCGGCACCAAAATCATCCCGAGCTGGTGATGGTCGCCGTCATATATCGCCCGCTGCAGATATTTGCTCTCGCCTTCCCGGTTCTTGACCTCCAGCTTGCAGAACGCCGGGTTCATGCGCAGCGCTTCATGCAGCTGCGCCGCTTCGGTCAACAGGACCCCGTTGACCTTCAGCAGAATCTCGCCCGGCAGGATGCCCATCTCCTGCGCGGGGCTGTCCGGCAGCACGGCAAGCACCTTGCGGCCGGCCGGGGGATGCACGAAGATGGGACTGGTACTGCGCTCCTCCAGAGCGCTGTACCAGCTTAAGCCTTCGTGCAGCAGAACAGCGGCGAGCGCCGCGAGCACGGTCAGCGGGCTCCACCAGGCCGCAAGCAGGCTGATGCCCAGCAGGACGATGCTGTATAACAGCAGCCGTCCTGCCGTGCGGGCCGCCTTGCGCCCGGGCAGCATGCTCTGGGTCATCTCGCTGAAGCCGATGATCACCGGCAGCGAGACCAGCCCAAGGCCGCCGCCCAGCAGCGGCTGCCAGGGCAGGTCGCCGATTCCCGCGCCTGAGGGAATCAGCAGGAACAACGGCAGCGGCCAGAAGGCTTGCAGCTGATAGCCGCCGACGACCTTGCCGCGCTTCCCTGCCAGGAAGAGCGGGGTTGCCAGGCGCGCGCCCTGCCAGCGCGCCAACAGCGCTTCCGCGAGATGAAGCAACGCGGCCAGCACCAGCAGCGCCGGGATATCCATATCCCGCAGCGCCGTGGCGAAGGTGCTTAAGCCTCCGCTCTGCAGGCTATCCGGGAAGAAGGAGAGCACAAATTGCGCAACTCCCAGCAAGCCTATGGAATAGGCGAAGCATAAAAACCGCACACGGAACAACATCAATACCAGACTGACCACCCAGATGAGGGCTACCGCAGCCCCGGGCAGTGAAATGCCCAGCGCGATCGCGGCAAGCGAGACGAGCAGCCCCATGACCAGCCCGCTCCAGATCGTCCGCCATGTTTCCCGCCCCCAGCTATGCTGCTTCACATGAATCAGCTTCCGCTCCAGTGCAACCTGCCTGCGGTAATACAGTGCTATAAATATAAGTGCGATATAGTAGTAAGGCTGAAGAAGCAGATGTATGACCGCATTCCCCCAGCTTGTAAGCAGTTCCGTCATCACATTCAAAGACTTCGTCACACTCCTTATCTCCCTGGCTTGACTCCTATTGCAGTGTAATTCAGTATCATCTACCCGTCATAGAAAAAAAGAAGGCTGAATTCAGCCTTCTTACTTTTTCGACGCTGTTGCCTTAATTTCCTTCTGAATCTCTTCGATTGCCTTGTTCCGCTGGTTATCATTGACCGGGTCCTGAATAACCTTGATCAGCGCCAGCTCCATGGCTTCTGCTGTCTTGGCGTCAATGACACCTGTCGATTTCAGCTTCGCCGTGCTTTGGAATTTCTTGACTGCTTCCTTCGTGCCTGCATCAAAATATCCATCTTTGCGGCCCGGCTTGTAGCCCAGACCCTCCAGCATCGTCTGTGCGCTTTTCACATCGGAACTGTTCATGTTGTATTGCAGTGCCACACTTTTGTTAATAGGCGCCACCGAGAAGTAATCAGGCTGGGATACCGCGATATCCGGCTTAATTCCTTTGCCGTGAATCCAGGTGCCATCCGGCGTCAGCCACTTGGCAATGGTAATCTTGAGCAGACTGCCATCCCCGAGTTCCTTTTCAAAACTGGTCTGCACCGTGCCCTTGCCGAATGAATTTTCACCGATCAGCTTGGCCCCGGCCGATTGCTGCAATGCCCCGGCAAGAATCTCCGATGCGCTTGCACTGCCTTTGTTCATCAGCACGACTACCGGGTATTTCTTGCTTGAGCCCTTTGAGGTACTGACCTCGCGCGTTTTGTCCTTATTCTCGACCTGGACAATCGTTTTGCCGGACGGTACGAACTGCTCTGCCATCTCAATGACCCTTTGCAGTACACCCCCGGGATCGTTGCGGACATCAAGGACAAGTCCCTTCATGCCCTGCTTCTCCAGATTAGCCAGCTCTGTCTTGAAGCGCTCAGCGGTATTCATGGAGAACTGGGTCACCTCGATAACACCCACCCCGTTCTTCTCCATGGTCGCATACACAGTCTCCAGCTTCACGTCAGCACGGGTAATTACAAATTTCAGCGGCACTGCAGAACCTGCCCGCTGGATTTGAAGCGTGGCTTCGCTGCCTTTCGGGCCGCGTATCTTGGCTACAGCTGCATTCAGCTCCAACCCCTCCAGCGACTCTCCGTTCACCGACAGGATAACATCCTTGGCCTGAATTCCGGCTTTTTCGGCAGGTGAGCCCTTAATTGGGGACACCACCACTACCTTGCCGTTGTCTGAGGAAACTTCCGCACCGATTCCCGAGAAGGAGCCTTCGATACTCTCCTCGAACTTCTCTGCCGTTTCCTTGCCCATATAGTTGGAATAAGGGTCGCCCAGGGCTTCCATCATACCGTTGACCGCACCATCTATCAGCTTTTCCCGGTCCACAGTCTCGTAATAATTGCCCTCAATCAAACTCAGAGCGGTTCCAAGCTTCTGTGACTCCTTGTCCTCCAGGCCACCGGTCGGCCGCACCGACGCCGCCAGGCCTTCGCCTGCGGCTTGTCCAAATACTTGCACATATCCGGTTACGCCTAAGGTCAGCAGGCTGCCGCACAGCAAGGCGGCGACGATCATAAAGGCCGCTGTGCTTTTCTTTAACATAACGTTCCCACCGTCCCTTCTTGTCCATCTCGTAAAACCCACATTAGTCCGTCCAGGAAAGAACGGTATCTCTCCCAGTATATGCCGTATAACGAATTTATATTTATTAGTGCTAAAAATTAGAGATAAGGCATTGGATTAACCGCTTTTTGATCAATCCGGACTTCAAAATGCAGATGGGGCCCCGTTGAACGACCTG
This sequence comes from Paenibacillus sp. FSL H3-0321, assembly GCF_038002865.1. Lineage (NCBI taxonomy): Bacteria > Bacillati > Bacillota > Bacilli > Caryophanales > Paenibacillaceae > Paenibacillus > Paenibacillus sp. FSL H3-0321. The sequence continues at coordinate 3,545,531 of NZ_JBBODH010000001.1, forward strand.
TCGATCCCGATTCAGCAATTACTTGGCCTCGTTCTACCTTTTCGCCTTCTCTCACCTTAATGCCGCCTTCGCGGATATGTCCATACAATGTCCAGACACCGCCGCCGTGGTCAATAATTACGCAGTTTCCGTAACCGCTCCACCATTCTGCAATAATAACGGTGCCGGAGTCCGCTGCATGGATGCTCGTCCCCTGCGGAACTGCAAAATCCACACCCGTATGCATTTTACCAACCTCTCCTGTCACCGGATGGGTACGAGGACCAAAAGGAGAAGAAATACGTGCCTGGCCTACCGGCATCAGGAAAGGACCACTGCCTCCAACATATTCTGAAGAACTGGAACTAGAGCTAGAACTGGAGCTGCTAGCGCTCGCAGCCTCCTTAGCTCTAGCTGCCGCTGCCGCCGCTCTGCGGGCCGCCTCCGCTTTCGCTGCTGCTGCCCTGCGTGCCGCTTCTTCAGCCTTAATCTTATCCTTCTGCACTTCCAAAGCGGAACGTTCACTGGCAAGCTGCACTAGCTTGGCGTTCTGCTCTTCACTGATATCATCCGTGTCTTGTATTTCCTTGTCATAATAAGCAATAAGTTCCTGTCTCTGCGCTTCTCTTTCCTTAAGCACGCTGCGCTGGGATTCCAGATTCGTGTACAACTGCTTGGCCTGGGCATATTGCCCTTCAAGCTCCTGCTTTTTCACAATAACGGTCTGCTTGTCCACTTTGTGCTGCACCAGCAAATCCTGATCCTGATCCACAATCATCTTCAGCGAATCGGCCCGGTCGAGAAAATCCGCAAAGCTCTTTGAAGACAGCAGCACATCAAGGTACGATACCGCCCCATCTGTATACATCAGCCGAACGCGCGATTCCAGCAATTTCTCCCGGGAAGCTACACGCGCTTCTGCTTCATCCAGCTCGGCCGCGGTAACATTAAGCGACTCTTCGGTGCTGGCGATTTTGCCGGAGGTGGTCTTCATTTCGCCTTTCACTTGTTCTATTTGCTCCAGCACATTCTGGAGATTAAGCGTTGTCTTGTTCTTATAGTGCTGGGCTTCCTGATTGCGTGATTCCGCTTTTTCCTGTGCAGCCTTGGCCGTCTGCACCTCTTGCTGCAGCTTCTTCAATTGCTTGTCAATTTCAGCGACACTTGTCTTCTTGGCATATCCGTCAGAGGGTCCTACTAAAGTGACAACCAGCAGTGCAGCGGCTAATCCGGCGGCAATCTTCTTCAACTCGCACTCCCCATCCTTTATTCTCAAATATTATCGTTTCGTAATTTTAGTAGTATTGAATGAAGACTTATACTTTCAAAAACTTGCGTATCGACACGGTACTTCCCCACACACCGATCAGCACTCCCAGGCCAACCAGCAGCCCGCAGAGCATCAACCAAATATCCTCAAAGGGAACAAGTTTCAGCCCAAGCATCGGATCTCCCTGTACGGAAGCCACGAGACCAGTGTAACCGACGTAGAGGGCACCTGAGGTAACCAGCGATCCGATCAGACCAATGAGCGCACCTTCAATAAAGAACGGCCAGCGGATAAAATAATTCGTCGCACCCACCAGCTTCATGATGCCAATCTCCTTGCGGCGGGCAAGAATGGTCACCCGGATCGTATTGGAGATCAGGAACATCGACATCAGCGCAAGCCCTGCCACAAAAATAAAGCCGATGTTACGCACAGCACGCGTTACTTTGAACAGCGTCTCTACCGATCCTTTGCCATAGTTTACTTTAAAGATTGGCTGCTCTTTGTGGGTCTTGTTGAGTGCTTCAATCTTTCCGGAGACAAAAGGAACGGTTTTGGGTTCGATAACTTCCACCAGCAGCTTGTCCGGCAGCGGATTATTATCTACATCAAAACCTTCCAAAAGCTCGGCGGCATCCGGGCCCATATCTTCGCGGAATTCCTTTAGCCCCTGCTCCTTGGAGACGAACTCAACCTTGCTGACTTCCGGCATGCTGCCGATTTCGTTCTCCACCGTTTCACGCATCTTCTGATCCGTATTCAGCGCTAAATGCACATTGATCTGCACCTGGCTGTCCGCCTTGTCTGCGACGGAATTAACATTAAGCACTAGCAATATAAATACGCCTAGGACGAAGAGAGAGACGACAATGGATGTGATGGAAGCCACCGACATCCAACCGTTGCGGAATACGTTTTTGAAGCCTTCCCGCACATGCCGCAAGAAGGTCTTAAAACTCATAACCGTATTCCCCTCTCACCTGGTCTCGAACAATGTTACCGTTCTCTATAGCCAGCACCCGCTTACGCATTTTGTTGACAATATCTCTGTTGTGGGTAGCCATTACAATGGTCGTGCCGCGAAAATTAATCTCGTCAAGAAGCTGCATAATTCCCCATGAGGTCTCGGGATCCAGATTGCCGGTAGGCTCGTCCGCAATAATAACGGAAGGATTGTTGACGATGGCCCGGGCAATCGCGATCCGCTGCTGCTCCCCGCCCGACAGCTGCGAAGGCTCACGGCCCGCTTTGCTGCGGAGACCTACCAGGTCGAGCACTTCATTGACACGTTTCTTAATGATCTTCTTCGGTGCTTCAATAACCTCCATAGCAAAAGCGACATTCTCGTAAGCTGTCAGCCTGGGCAGCAGGCGAAAATCCTGAAACACAACGCCGATATTACGGCGGACATAAGGGATCTTGCGCGGCTTGAGCTTACCTATATTAAACCCGCCTACAGATATCTGTCCTTTGGTCGGAGTTTCTTCTCTATAAATTAATTTCATGAACGTTGATTTCCCTGCGCCGGACGGTCCGACGATATAAACGAATTCATTGCGATCGATCTTAACGGATACACCTTGAAGGGCATGGGTTCCGTTCGGGTAGGTCTTCCATACGTCCTGCATTTCGATCATCTTATCACTTCCCGATTCTGACATATTGCTCCGGCCCCTGCCTTTCGACAGTAAACAGCGGGAGCTTCCATAAACTGCATTATTATCGCAGGCGTATCTATTGTAACAAATCCGTAACCGATTGAGTACCCGAAAGTTTTGCCGGAGCCGCACATATACATATATAAAAGCGTGATTGTTGTCCCCTGTACATATATATCGGTTAAAGAAACCGTTCTTTAAGCATTGTTACTACTAGCATTGTTACTATGGCCCGCGCCGCTTCAAGCGCCAATCCGCCCCCAGAAGGAGAATTTTCATGAAAAAAATCCACGCTGCGCTTATCGCTTTGATCGGGCTCATCCTTGCCGCTTCTCTTTTCGCCGGAGCGCTTCATTTATATGGGAGCCAGAAAACCCTTCCGGAGGACACCTATTTGGCAGGCTGGAACATCGGCGGAATGGACATCGGCGAGGTCCGCAACGGATTAAATACACGGCTGGAGGCGCTGGAGGCGGTCCCTCTTATCCTGAAGGCGGAGGGTAATACGGAGTTGACCCTCACGCTGAAGCAAGCGGGAATGACCTACGAAGCGGAACATTTCCTCCGGGGACTGAAGGAGCTGACAGAAGGAAGACTCTTGGACCGGGTGCGCGCCCGCCGGAGTTTCCCCCGCAGCTGGAGCTTCGGTGCCCATCTGGAGATCAGCCAACTCCAGAACAGCTTAAGCCCGGCCTGGGAAAGAGAGTCTTTTGGCATTCCCGTTGACGCCACGCGGCGGATTACTGAGGATGACCGGGTAGTCTATACACCAGAGAAGACCTCCTACGAGGTGGATTGGCACGGACTGGAGCTTGCCCTCCGGGCAGCCCTGCCAACCAGACTCAGTACCGTAGATTCTTTGCAGGGCAAGGGAATCACTCTTGAAGTGCCGTTGGCCGTCCAGGAGCCTGCAGTCACACTTAGGGCTTTGAAAGACCAGGGGATTGAACGGAAAATCACCCAATTCAGCACTTCACTCGGTACAAGCGGACCCGGGCGGTCCTTTAACGTAGAAGCCGCCGCCAAAGCCGTCAACGGTACAATGCTCCCGCCGGGCGCTGTGTTCGATTACGGTAAAGCGATTGAAAAAGCTCAGGTTGAATACGGCTTCCGTGAAGCACCGGTCATTGTGAACGGAAAGCTGCAGCCCGGCACTGGCGGTGGAATCTGCCAGGTCTCCAGCACCCTCTACAACGCCGCACTCCGCTCGGGGCTGGAAATTGTGGAGCGGCGCAATCATTCGCTGCCGGTCAGCTATCTGCCCAAGGGACAGGATGCAACTTTCGCCCAGGGCTACATCAATTTCCGCTTCCGCAACAACACCGGTAAATACTTGATTATTAAAGCTGCGGTACAGGGGCGCACCTTAACTGTAAAGCTGTTCGGAACGTTCCCGAAGAACGTTTCCTATTCTGTCCACTCCCAGACTGTGGAGGTGCTGCCGCCGACCGATAAGTATGTAGGCGACTCCTCGCTGCCTCCCGGCGGAACACGGGTACTGCAGAACGGCAAAACCGGCTATGTGGTTGAGACCTATATTACCCGCTATGAGGACGGCAAAGCCGTAGAGAAGACAAAGCTCTCACGCGATGTCTATCCGGCGCAAAAACGGGTCATCGCCATCAACCGCGGCGGCATGAGCAGATCCACCCTGCCGGAATCACCCAAAAAGCAACTGGTTGAGGATGGCGTACGCAGCAGTCAACAGCAGTGAGCCTTCCCTTTACTGGCGGACATTACGGAAATTCGAAAAAGACGGTCAGCAGCGGATGCTCTGACCGTCTTTTTGGGAAGTATAAGGAAGCATTCGTTGCACGCCCGTTTATATCCATTTTACACTCTGATAATCTACAGCGCCACCACAGTTAATGGTAAGACGTTACACTGAAAGTAAACTAACATCGGAAAGGATGAATTACTATGAGCACAATACTTGCATCCGGGCTGCCCTCCGTCGTCCGCAGCGCTCCTGCCGTCTACGCCTCCCGCACCTGCCGTGAAACGCTGCGTGTCATGTTTCAGCATCCAGAATCCAAATGCATTGTCGTCTGCAACTCCGTGAATGAACCTGTTGGCCTGCTGATGTGCGAGCGCTTCTTTTTGAAAGCCACCGGACGTTTGGGCATGGATCATTTCTACAGAGAATCTATAACCAAGCTGATGAACTGCAAGCCGCTGATTACAGACATCTCCGCCTCCCCAGACAACGTGCGGGCTGAAGCAATGAACCGCCCCGAGCCTATGAGAAATGATTGCATTATTATTACGAGCAACGGCAAGTTCGCCGGTGTTGTCTACCCTTCAGATCTACCTCAGCCCGAATAGCAAACCCACTTCACTGCCTCTTAGAAAAGAATGTCCGGTGACGTGTCAATCCTCCAGTACCCGTTCACTTTCTTCAGGTTGACTATTACAGTCTCATTTGGTCCCTGGCCCTCGGGATAAGGCACACTAAGCTCGAACACCGCCGAGGCTGTGTCTTTTGAGATCATTCTGGCCTTAGCCTTCTCATATTGCAGCAAATTGCCCATGTCGGCATTCACCTGCGCCATTCTCCCCTTATACTCCAGAAATTGATTCTGTACATAATAAGCTGCCGCCTTGTGGGTATACGCACGTTTTATGTAACTGAGCAGTTTCTGCTTCGTTCCGAGATCACTGGAAAGAAACCGGTATTCCATAGCATTATACTGAAAAAGCTCCGGCATATATGCACTTCCTCCGCGATGCGTATACGTATACAAAGCTTTGGCATGGGCCACCAGCGGAACCACGCTATTGACTGTTAAATTATTGACCAATGCCGGCCCCTCTTTTCCCGGTGCCACTGCGGCTACGCTTTTTACTCCTGTATTCGAGAGCGGCGGTGAAGCCGCCAGTGCCCCGCTTCCCGCAGATAACAGCCCCAGGGAGAGAGCTAATGAACCGATCATCCACTTCTTATTCATCCTTTAAACGCCTCCTTCATTGTCTTTAAAAATTAGCAGAGCTCAAATGCTTCCATTGCAGCGATAGCTGCTTTATAGCTTACGGTGTCCCGTAAGCTAAAATACCCAATCCCGCTTCTTATGAAAACGGATTTATGTCCGGCAAGCACAAAAAAAGCTCCGCCGAGGATGTATATCGGATTTGCACTATGGTATTATTTGGCTGAGAGGAGGAGTGAATAAATGGCTTTAATAGATTGCAAATTTTATTCGGAAGTATTGGGACTGAACACTTCGATGACTGTCATTTTGCCGCAGCAAACCACTACACAGATCGGGCTCAGCAATGTAAAACGGGGTGATCTTCACCCGACGCTGTTTTTGCTGCATGGCTTGTCTGATGATGACTCCATCTGGCTGCGCCGGACTTCAATCGAACGGTATGTAGCGAAACTGGGGATTGCTGTGGTTATGCCGCAGGTACATCGCAGCTTTTATACGGATATGGCCTCAGGGGGCAATTACTGGACGTTTATCAGTGAGGAATTGCCTGCGCTGGCGCGCTCCTTTTTCCCGTTGTCAGCGAAACGTGAGGATAACTTCGTGGCTGGCCTCTCAATGGGTGGTTATGGGGCGATCAAGCTGGGTCTGCGCAAGCCGGAGGTTTTTGCCGCTGCTGCAAGTCTGTCGGGGGCACTCGATATGGCCCATCATTTCTTGAACTCGGAAGATGCCTCGAAGAAAAGTAAAGAGTACGAGCTGATCTTTGGCAAAAAAGACATCGCAGGCACTCCGGATAACTTATTGTGGCTGCTTCAAGAAGTTGACGGCTCGAAGGGACCCAAACCGCTGCTCTACCAGTGCTGCGGCACCGAGGATTTCCTGTACGAGGATAATCAGGCCTTCCGTGAAGCCTGCAGCAAGACGTCATTGCCCCTCACTTATGAGGAAGGCCCGGGTGAACATGAATGGGGCTACTGGGACACCAAGATCCGCGATGTGCTGGCCTGGCTGCCATTATCGAAATAGGCTTTTCTCTGCCAATGCAGAGACATTCCCCTAGTATAGAAAAAAGACTGTCCTCCCGCATCCTAAGATACGGCTGAAGACAGTCTTTCTTGATTTAAGCTCTTTCGATGATGCGTTGGCCAAAAGTTAACTATTCAGCGGCGTTCCCATGCTGCACTACCCATTTATTGGCCTCAAGCAAGGAAGCCTCTGCCCGTCCAATCGCTGCTTTCACCTGCACAGTGGCTGTGCCGCCGTACACGTTGCGCGCATCCACCACTGCTTCCGGCTGCAAGACTGCATAGATCTGCTCGTCGAACAGCGGCGAGAATTGCTTGAATTCCTCCAGCGTCAGATCGAGCAGGAATTTCCCTTCGTTAATGCAGAACAGTACGGTTTTGCCAATGACTTCATGGGCCTGGCGGAAAGGCAAGCCTTTGCCGACCAGGAAGTCTGCAATATCGGTCGCGTTGGAGAAGTCGGTATTCACCGCTTCACGCATCCGCCCCTTATTCACCTTCATGGTGGAGATCATTGGTGCAAACAGCTGCAGCGCCCCTGTAAGAGTGGCTACTGTATCGAACATGCCTTCCTTGTCTTCCTGCATATCCTTGTTGTAAGCCAGCGGCAGAGACTTCAGTACGGTCAGGAGGCCAATCAGGTTGCCGTAGACGCGGCCGGTTTTGCCCCGCACCAGTTCCGGCACATCCGGATTCTTCTTCTGCGGCATAATACTGCTGCCGGTACAGAAGGCATCATCCAGCTCCACGAAGCTGAATTCCGTGCTGCTCCACAGCACCAGCTCCTCGCTTAGCCGGGACAGGTGGGTCATGATCAACGAGGCGTTCGCCAGAAACTCAACGATAAAGTCACGGTCGCTGACTGCATCCAGGCTGTTCTCGTACACACTGTCGAAGCCAAGCTGTTCCGCTACAAAATGGCGGTCAATCGGGAATGTAGTTCCCGCCAGCGCGCCCGCTCCCAACGGCAGTACATTGATCCGCTTATAGCTGTCCGTCAGGCGCTCCGCATCCCGGCGGAACATCGACACATAAGCCAGCAGGTGATGGGCGAACAGGATTGGCTGTGCCCGCTGCAAATGTGTATAACCGGGAACAATCGTCTCCACATTATCCTTCGCCTGGCCGATCAGCGCTTCCTGCAGTTCATGCAGCAGCCCAACCAGCTCTACTACCCGATTGCGCAAGTATAGATGCATGTCGGTCGCCACCTGATCGTTGCGGCTGCGTCCGGTGTGCAGCTTCCCGCCGACTGGACCGATTTCCTCAATCAGGTTCTTTTCGATATTCATATGAATGTCTTCATCCGCTACGGAAAAAACAATCTCTCCCGCCCGAACCTTATCCAGCACCTTATTCAGACCCGCCTTGATCGTTTCTACATCGTCCTTCGGCAAAATCCCGCATTTGCCCAGCATTGTGACATGGGCCAGACTGCCCTGCACATCCTCTTCGGCCAAAGCCTTATCGAACCCGATGGAAGCCGTATATTCCTCCACCAGCTTGTTTGTTCCTTTGGTAAAACGTCCGCCCCAAAGCTTGCTCACCTGTTTTTTCCTCCTCTGTTGACGCCAGAAGGGCCGCTCCTGTCCTGACGGGAGGAACGGCCTTCGGATGTCTGCTTAATTAAGCTGAACTTATTTCTTGACTAATACCGCCGCGCGGTTAAAATACTCTACTTCTTGGATTCCGCTACACCTGCTGAAACCTTCAAACGCAGGGCATTCAGACGGATAAATCCTGTGGCATCGCCTTGGTCATAAGCTTGTGTAGGATCAGCTTCCATCGTCGCGATATCCGGGTTGTACAGGCTGACCGGACTCTTGACGCCGGCACCGATGATATTGCCTTTGTAGAGCTTGAGACGCACCGTACCAGTCACGTTCTGCTGGCTTTCTTTGACCAGAGCCTGTAGAGCAAGACGTTCAGGCGCAAACCAGAAGCCGTTATATACCAAAGTGCTGTAACGGGTAATGAGGCTGTCGCGCAGGTTCATCACTTCACGGTCCATGGTGATGGACTCCATCTTGCGGTGTGCCGTGAACAGGATCGTTCCGCCCGGAGTTTCATACACACCGCGGCTCTTCATACCGACAAAACGGTTCTCCACCATATCTACGCGACCAATACCGTGCTTGCCGCCCAGTTCATTGAGTTTCTCCATGACTTGCAGCGGGGTCAAAGCTTCGCCATTCAGCGCAACACAATCTCCTTTGAGGAAATCAAGCTCCAAATATTCCGCCTCGTCCGGAGCATCCTCCGGCGCGTTGCTGAGCAGGAACATTCCCTTGTTCTCCGGTGCGCTTGGATCAAACCAAGGATCCTCCAGCACGCCGCTCTCATAGCTGATATGCAGCAGATTGCGGTCCATGGAATACGGTTTTGCCGCTGAGGCCTGTACCGGAATTCCGTTGGCTTCCGCATAAGCGATCATTTCTGCACGGCCCGGGAACTGGTTGCGGAACTCTTCGAGCCGCCAAGGTGCGATAACGTTGATGTTCGGAGCCAGTGCAGCTACACCCAGCTCAAAGCGTACCTGGTCGTTGCCTTTGCCTGTTGCGCCATGGGCAATGGCCGTAGCGCCTTCAGCGATCGCAATGTCCACCATCCGCTTGGCGATCAGCGGACGGGCAATGCTGGTGCCCAGCAGGTACTGTCCTTCATAAAGTGCGCCCGATTGGAACATCGGGTAGATGAAGTCATTCGCGAACTCGTCGCGCAGATCATCAATGTAGACTTTGGAGGCGCCGGTCGCCAGTGCTTTTTCCTCCAGACCATCCAGCTCTTCCTTCTGGCCGATATCGGCTGTAAAAGCAATGATCTCCGCGTCATAGGTTTCTTTCAGCCACTTTAGAATGACCGAGGTATCCAGTCCGCCGGAATAGGCGAGTACAATTTTTTCTTTAGCCATGAAGAAGCAACTTCCTTTCGTGTGGGGGGGTATAGGATGAACTTCAAAAATTCGCTTATAGAACTCCGGTGATCAGGCGCAACTGCGTGAAATGTTTAGACTTTCGGCCGCTGTTATAATCAGATTTCTATAATTTCAGTCTGCGTTCGCAGATGAAATCTGATTATAAAGGCGGACGCTATCGCTCCTACAGTTCCAAACTTTCACTCCGTTGCTCCGCACCGGAATTCTAACGCTGTTTATTAAGTTCAACCTATATAGTGTTTTATATAGTATAAGACCAAGCAAGCCCCTTGCAAGATCAATCTTTATTCACTCTAAACCTAAGGCTAAATTAATTAGCCCATAAGCGCGGCCATCAGGGCCTTCTGCGCATGCAGGCGGTTCTCGGCCTGGTCAAAAATGACCGAATTCGGACCGTCGATTACACCGCTACTGACCTCTTCCTCGCGGTGGGCCGGCAGGCAATGCAGGAACAGGTAGTCGCTCTTCGCGCCTTTGACCAGTTCCTCATTGACCTGGTAGTCCTTGAACGCCGCTTCGCGGGCCAGCTGCTCGGCCTCAAAGCCCATGCTCGCCCACACGTCCGTGTAGATGACATCGGCATCCTGTACCGCTTCCTGCGGGCTGCGGGTGATGACGATGACAGAGCCGGTCCCCTTGGCGATCTCCCGCGCTTCCGCGACGACAGCGGCATCCGGCTCATAGCCTTCCGGTCCGGCGATGGAGACATGCACACCCAACTTGGCTCCGCCGATCAGCAGGGAATGCGCCATGTTGTTGCCGTCGCCGATATATGCCAGCTTCAGCCCTTTAAGCTTGCCCTTGTGCTCATAGACCGTCTGGTAATCCGCCAGCACCTGGCAAGGATGAGCCAGGTCGCTTAGTCCGTTGATTACAGGGACTGAGGCATAACGCGCCAGATCCTCCACTTTATCATGGCCAAAGGTACGGATCATGATGCCGTCAAGATAACGGGACATTACCTGCGCCGTATCCCCGACCGTTTCTCCGCGTCCAAGCTGAATGTCATTTTTGCTTAAGAAAAGCGCATGTCCGCCCAGCTGATACATTCCCACTTCAAATGAAACCCGTGTGCGGGTCGAGGATTTCTCGAAGATCAGCCCGATCGTCTTGCCCTTTAGCGGCTGGTAGACCTCGCCGTTCTTTTGCTTCTGTTTCAGCTCGATGGCCAAATCGATCAAATACGTGATTTCTTCCGGACTGTAATCGTTCAGCTCCAGTAAATCACGGCCTTTGAGCTGCTGTGCGATTGTATTCGCAGCGTTTTGTACACCCTGGCTCATGAACCTGCCTCCCCGTTTTCTTTGTTAGCATAAGTATGAATTAGTTCGGAAAGGATGTCCACCGCCTGGTGGATCTCCTCTTTGCTTACATATAAATTAGGCAGCAGCCGAATCACATTCGGTCCGGCCTGTACGAACAGCAATCCCTGCTTCTGTCCGGCCAGCACAATATCGCTTACCGGCGACTGGCATTCGATGCCGATCAACAAGCCTTTGCCGCGAATCTCCTTCACAAACGGCGTATCTGCCAGCTTCTCTCCCAGCAATCCGGTGAGGTACCGGCCCATTTCGGCTGCGCGCTGCGGCAGCTCATCTTCGAGCATCGTCTCGATGGTCGCTTCCATTACCGCTGCGGCAAGCGGCGTGCCCCCGAAGGTGCTCGCATGGCTGCCCGGGCTGAAGGCTTCGCGCAAATAGCCTTTGCCCAGCATAACCCCCGCCGGAAAACCGCTGGCCACACCTTTGGCCAAAGTGAAAATATCCGGCTCAATGCCGTAATGCTGATGTGCAAACAGCTTGCCGGTACGGCCCATGCCGGTCTGCACTTCATCGACGATCAGCAGCAGACCATGCTCCTTGCACAGTTCCACCACTGCGTCCAGGAACTCCTGCTGCACCTCAAGCACGCCGCCTTCCGCCAGCACCATCTCCAGCATAATGGCTGCGGTATTCTCGGAGATCGCTTCCTTAAGCGCCGGAAGATCATGCAAAGGCACCGTCTTAAAGCCTGCCGGAAGCGGCAGGAAGCCTTCTTTAACCTTCTGCTGGCCGGTAGCCGTAAGTGTCGCCAATGTGCGGCCATGGAAGGATTGTTCGAACGTGATAACCTCATAACGCCCCGTGCCCTTTACCTTCTGGTGATAGCGGCGGGCCAGCTTGATCGCAGCCTCATTCGCTTCTGCTCCACTGTTGCAAAAGAACACCTGATCCGCACAGCTGTTGCCCGTAAGCAGCGCAGCTACCCGGTCCTGGCCCGGAATGTGGAACAGGTTCGACACATGCCATAGCGTATCAATCTGCGCCTTCAGCTTCGCGCCAACCTTCTCCGGAGCGTGCCCCAGACTGGTCACAGCCAGACCACACATGAAATCGAGATATTTATTGCCCTGATCATCCCATACCCAGCTGCCTTTGCCCTTGACCAGACTGATGTCATATCTGGCGTAGGACGGGAATACCGCACCCAGCTTGGCAGGAGCAGCCCCCTGATCCTCCAGTTCCGCTGAACGGTTTTCCGTTGCCCCTGTCAAAGAATCCTTTTCCGCTTGCGTTAGCTTACTCATTCTTAGTCACTCTCCCACCATGCTGCTTCCGGTACTCCGGCAGCGCTGTAATTTTGTGATTCCAATCAGAATGCGGCTGTGCAGTACATCTTCTCTTGCATTCTATCAAATTCAGCTACATAAGTTGAACTTTAGATTTACCGATCCGGCATAGAACGCAACTGCGGTGAATGTTTGGACTTCCGGCCGCTGTTGTCTACAGATTTCTTGAACAATACCGCTCTTAGCGGTAGAAATCCGTAGACAAAGGCGGTCGCTGTCGCTCCTACAGTTCCAAACTTCCCCTCCGCTGCTTTTGCCTCTAGGTAGTTCTTTTGTTCAACTTATATTAGGAAGAAATAATGCTCGTTCCCAGCGATTCGCCCTGCAGCACACGGCTGAGTACTTTCGGCTCCTTGCCGTCCACAATAACGACCTCCGACACACTGCCCTGAATGCAGTCCATCGCGGCCCGCACTTTAGGAATCATCCCGCCGTAGATTTCGCCGCTTTCGATCAATTCTTCAATCTCCGCCACCGTCACCGACGGAAGCACAATCTTCTGTCCTTCCACTGTACGCATAATGCCCGGAACATCCGTCACTACAATCATTTTGGGCGACTCCACAAAAGAAGCCACCGCTCCGGCTGCTGTATCCGCATTAATATTGTAGCGCTGGCCTGCTGCATCCACACCGATAGGAGCAATTACAGGAATATAGCCCAAATCAAGAATACCCTTGATAATCTCTGCTTTGACCCCGGTTACTTCACCGACCTGGCCCACTTCATCGCTGTTCGCTACCGGTTTGGCCATGATGAGATTCCCGTCGACACCGGATAGGCCAATTGCCTGCCCGCCGCTGCCCTGAATTCTTCGGACAATCGCCTTGTTGATACTCCCGGCCAAGGTCATCTCCACCACATCCAGCACTTCCTCGGTCGTCACCCGCAGGCCATTCACGAAACGGCTCTCAATACCTAGCTTCGCCAAATTTCCAGAGATCGCCGGGCCACCGCCGTGAACGATCACAGGCTTCACACCGCTGCTCTGCAACTCTTTTAAATCCTCAAAAAAAGAGTCAGGCAATGCCGCCAGCGTACTGCCGCCGCATTTCATCACGAACAGCCCGCCGGCCTTATTCTTCTCTATACGTTCATCGGTCATAGTATCGGTATCCTTCCCATGGACTTATGCAACAGGTTGGTCAGGTACGGTAGGCCGCATTGATCCGCACATAATCATAAGTGAGATCACAGCCCCAGGCTGTAGCCGTACCATCCCCATCAGATAAAGCTACGGTAATCAATATCGTATCGCTCTTTTGCAAATAGTGAAGTGCCTTCTCTTCATCAAAAGCAACCGGACGCGACTGCTTCAGCACCTCAATCTCTCCCAGCGAAATGTCTACACGCTCTGGTGATACAGGCACTCCCGCGCGTCCCACCGCAGCAATGATTCGTCCCCAGTTGGCATCCGCACCGAATATCGCCGATTTGACCAGACTGGAGCCGACCACCGTTTTGGCAATTGCACCTGCAGCCTCATCATGGACTGCCCCGCTGATCTGCACTTCAATAAGCTTCGTTGCACCTTCGCCGTCACGGGCAATTGCCTTGGCCAACGTCTTGCAGACATGTATAAACGCAGCAGCAAAAGCGTCCCAATCCGGATGAAGCCGCGTCAGCTTCTCATTGCCGGCCAGACCACTGGCCATCGCTACCAGCATATCATTGGTGCTCGTATCTCCATCCACCGTGATCATATTAAATGTTGAATTGGTAGCCATGCGCAGCAGGGTCAGCAGAGCTTCCCCATCAATGACCGCATCCGTGGTCATGAAGCCCAGCATCGTGGCCATATTGGGATGAATCATTCCCGAACCTTTAGCCGCTCCGGCAATTGTAACTTCCTCGCCGCCGACCAGCACCTTCACGCAGCATTCTTTTTTCACCAGATCGGTAGTCAAAATAGCCTGGCAGAATTCCTCCGCACCAGCCGCTCCCCCATCCAGCTTCTCCGGAAGTCCGGCAATTCCGCTGCGTACACAATCCATCTTCAGCAGCTCACCGATTACCCCGGTAGAAGCAACCGCAACATCCAGCTCATTCACACCGAGATGACGTGCAGCAGCGGCACGCATTTCGTAGGCATCGGCTTCTCCCTGTTCACCGGTGCAGGCATTGGCGTTTCCGCTGTTTACAATTACCGCCTGCAATACCCCGTTCGCCAGACTTTCCCGTGTCACCTTCAGCGGAGCAGCCTGAAATACATTGGTCGTATAGACAGCAGCAGCCGTGGCAGGTACCTCGCAAAGGATGGCCGCAAGGTCATTGCGGTCGGTTTTTTTGAGGCCGCAGTGCAGCCCTCCAGAGGTAAATCCCTTCGGTGCAGTTATACTTCCGCCTTCCAAGACGGTATAAGCTTTAATCTCATTCATTGTATGTTTGACCGCTGAACCTTACGGATACACAGGCGTGTAGCCAAGGCCACGGGTTTCCTCCCATCCCATCATCAAATTCAGGTTCTGAATCGCTTGCCCTGCTGCGCCTTTAACGATGTTGTCAATCACGGACACTATGGTAACCCGGCCTGTACGGGCATCTGTGGCAAACCCGATATCGCAGTAGTTGGAGCCGCTGACTTCTTTCGTCGCCGGAACAACGCCAGCCCCGCGGACGCGGACAAACGGTCTGCCTTCATAATACTCACGGTATAATTCCACAAAATCCTGCTCGCTATAATTTCCGTTCATCCCGGCATACATCGTACTCATGATCCCCCGGTTCATTGGAACCAAATGCGTGGTGAACGTTACGGTTACCTTCTCTCCGGCAATCTCCGTGAGCACCTGCTCAATTTCGGGAATATGCTGGTGTTTGTTGATTTTATAGGCTTTGAGGTTCTCATTGATCTCGGCAAAATGGACCATCAGACTCGTTCCGCGCCCTGCCCCGGAAACTCCCGATTTTGCATCAATAATGATACTGTCATGCTTAATCCAGCCTGCCTTCAGCGCCGGAATCAGCCCCAGCAGTGTTGCCGTAGGATAACAGCCCGGATTAGAGATAAAATCCACGCCGGCGGCACGTTCCCCGAATACCTCACATAAGCCGTAGACCGCCTGCTCCAGGTAAGCTTGAGGGGGAGCCGGATGCTTATACCACTGTTCATACTCCGCACCGTCTTTTAGCCGGAAGTCACCCGATAAATCGACGACCTTCAGTCCTGCCTCCAGCAATTGCGGCACCAGCTTCGCACTGACTCCCGACGGCGTAGCCGTGAACACGACATCCGCCCTTCCGGCGATCTCTGCCGGGTCTACACCATCCAGATTGCGCTGGATAATTCCCGTTAAGTGGGGGAATCCATTCTCAATGGGCTCGCCCGCACTCGATGAGGAGATCACTGACGTAACCTCTATATCAGGGTGGTTCTGCAGCAGCCTAATCAGCTCCACGCCTCCATAACCCGTTGATCCGACAATTGCCGCTCTCAGCTTGCCTTCCACTGTCATCCCCACTTCCTGCTTCATGAATTGAATGAATACCGTCCAGCAAATATGTATTATTATACGTCCGAATTAATATAAATACAACACGTTGCGTCAACTTTATTCCAAGCATTTTTAGATTTCCACCGCAGCCCGTGACCCGATATCTAAGAAAAAAGAGAAGCTTTGAGCTTCCCCTAAGGAAAAATCTATGCTTCTCTTTTAAAGCCTTCGCCCAATACTTCATGAGCCTCCGTTATAATGACAAACGCCCCCGGATCGACCGAGCGGACAATGGCCTTCAGCCTTGTAATCTCGTTCTGTCCGACAACTGCCATGAGAACCGTACGATTGTCGCCAGTATATCCGCCCTCAGCCTTCAGCTTAGTCAGACCACGGTCCAGGTCGTTTAAGATCGCCTGCGATATCTCTTCCGTCTGGTCTGAAATAATATACGCAACCTTGGTCGTACTAAAGCCTACCTCAAGCGCGTTGATTACTTTGCCTGTAACGAACAGCCCGATCAATGCGTACATCGCCTGCTCCATCCCCAGTACAAAAGCAGCCAGCGTAATGACCGTACCGTCCAGCAGCACAACGGAGAGTGAGAAGCTGAACCCGGTGATCTTCTGGATAATCTGCGCCAGAATGGTCAAACCACCTGTCGAACCGCGCCCGCGGAAAACCAGACCCAGACCCAGACCCACGCCGATACCACCATAGATGGAAGCCAGCAGCGGGTTTGTTGTAGGAACAGGCCCATCTTTGGTCAGGAAAATAAACAGCGGCAGCACAAAGCTCCCCAGCAAGGAGCGGATTCCATATTGCTTGCCGAGAAAGATGATCCCCAGCACAAACAGCGGGATATTCAGCGCCCACTGCGTAAATGCCGGCTCCGCATGAAACCAGGCTTCGGCAAGTACGGACAATCCCGAAACCCCGCCGGATGCAATCTGGTTCGGCAAGAAAAACAGATTAAAAGCAAGCGCGGTAATCAGCGACCCGACCAGGATGAGCACAATATCTACGGTATGGCGCAGCGGCCCGTTCAGCGGGATCAACGGGGGCTTGTTGCGTGAATTGATTTTTTGCATGTATGCCTTTTCTCCTTAAGATGTGATCTTGCTTATATATCGCCACCAAGTCAAGTTGTTGTTCCAGAGCATTTCAACTACTTTGCGGGAATTACAGGCATTTCATTCTTACATCACAAAAATTCCTACACCTCCGAAGACGCGTAGGAATACAGTTCCGCTTATTCAACCTCTGTTTTGATTTGGCTCCGCAAGTACCCGTCAATGAACAGATCCAAATCGCCGTCCATGACCGCTCCGACATTTCCGGTTTCCACGGAAGTGCGGTGATCCTTTACCATGCTATAGGGATGGAATACATAAGAGCGAATCTGGCTTCCCCAGGCAATTTCAGATTGCTCGCCGCGGATCTCATCCAGATGCTGCTGTTGTTCCTGCAGTTTGCGCTCATACAGCTTGGAACGGAGCATTTTCATTGCCTGTTCCCGGTTTTTGATCTGCGAGCGCTCGTTCTGGCAGGTTACCACTACACCTGTCGGCAAGTGGGTAATCCGCACGGCAGAGTCGGTTGTATTGATATGCTGACCGCCTGCGCCGCTGGCCCGGTACGTATCGATCTTCAGATCCTCTGTACGGATCTCCACCTCTACGTCATCGGATATTTCTGGAACGACATCGCAGGAGACAAAAGAAGTATGGCGTCTTCCGGAAGAGTCGAACGGAGAGATGCGCACCAGCCGGTGGACCCCTTTTTCAGTCTTTAAATAGCCATAGGCATTAAAACCCTTGATCAGCAGCGTAACACTCTTAATCCCCGCTTCATCACCCGGCAGATAATCGAGCACCTCTACTTTAAATCCGTTCTTTTCCGCCCACCGCGTATACATCCGCAGCAGCATCTGTCCCCAATCCTGGGATTCCGTTCCGCCAGCACCCGGGTGCAGCTCCAGAATTGCATTCAGCTTGTCATACGGCTGGTTCAGCAACAGCTGAAGCTCGAACTCATCGACTTTACTGCCAACACTGCGGATAGTTCCGGCAATCTCTGCTGCCAGGGCGTCGTCGCCTTCTTCATCGGCAAGCTCAGCCATCATTGCGGCATCTTCATAATCCTGCTGCAGCTTCTCATACTGATCCACGCTGGACTTTACCGCGTTCATCTCGCCGATCACACCTTGCGCTTTCTCGGGATCATCCCAAAATCCGGGAGCAGCCATTTTCTCCTCAAAGTTTGCGATCATCTCCTGCTTCAGATCTAAGTCAAAGAGACCCCCTAAGGTTGGTTAGTTTCTTGCCTATTTCACGCAGGTCTTGTTTCACGTTAGCATCGATCATATGGTTCACTTCACCTTTCAAAAATAAGTGTTTGCGCCGGGCGGCTGATTGGACTTAGGCATTTCTGGAGTCCAACGCGCTTCGCTGGCGGAATTGTTCTTCAGAACAAAGCGTATTATTCGGTGATGCCCGTAACTGCGGGGAATGTTTGGACTTCCGGCCGCTGTTGTCTTCAGATTTCTTGATTTTATCCGCTATTGGCGGTAGAAATCCGAAGACAAAGGCGGACGCTAGCGCTCCTACAGTTCCAAACTTCCCCTCCGTTACTCTCACCTTCATGGTTAAGTTCTCAAGAACAGTTCCTTCTGCTCCGCTTCATGTCACCAAAAGATCCCAAAGTCCAAAAAAGCGGCCGGGCCGCAAAACGGGGGGAGTCCCCCGGGCCCAGCCGCTTTTTATTGTCATTATAACCTTTGAAGCAATGGACAAGACCTAAAGCGCGAAGCATTAAAATGCACTCGCCACTTCGTACTTGCTCACTATTTTAACAGAATCATAAAATCAAGTACTAACTATGTCTTACGCGTTCTGTCCGTGGCAGTTCTTGTACTTTTTGCCGCTTCCGCAAGGGCAAGGGTCGTTACGGCCAATCGCAGACTCCACATGCACCGGACGTTTCTCGGCAGGCTCAGCATTTGTGGAGATTTTGTCCTCTTCCACTACCGACTGGCGTTCCTGATTCGTCTCAATGTGCGCCTTCATAATGTAGGTCGCTACTTCCTCCTGAATGCTGGCGGTCATGGCATTGAACATTTCAAAGCCTTCGAATTGATATTCGCGAAGCGGATCGGTACCGCCGTAAGCACGCAGGTGAATCCCTTGACGAAGCTGATCCATCGCATCAATATGATCCATCCATTTGCTGTCTACGGAACGAAGTACGATAACCTTCTCGAATTCGCGTACCAGCTCGGCACCCAGACGTTCTTCACGGGCTGCATATTTCTCCAGCACACGGGTGAAGATGTACTCGATGATCTCTTCAACTTCCTTGCCCCAGAGATCGTCACGTGTCAAAACGCCTTCTTCCAACAGTTTGCTGTTTACATAATCAGCAACCTCTTGAAGCTCCCAGTTTTCCGGAATATCATCACTGCAGTGGGCGTTAACCACACGGTCAATGACAGGTTTGATCATTTCCACTACGATATCTTTAATGTTGTCAGACTCCAGAATTTCGCGGCGTTGTTTGTAGATAATCTCACGCTGCTGATTCATTACGTCATCATATTGCAATACAACCTTACGGATATCAAAGTTGTTGCCTTCTACCCGCTTCTGGGCAGATTCCACTGCACGGGTAATCATACGGCTCTCAATCGGCTGATCTTCTTCGAATCCGAGACGGTCCATCATATTCAGGACATTATCCGCTCCGAAGCGTTTCATCAGTTCATCGCCAAGCGACAGATAAAATTGAGTTGAGCCCGGGTCGCCTTGACGTCCCGCGCGTCCACGCAGCTGGTTATCAATCCGCCGGGATTCATGCCGCTCCGTACCAATAATATGCAGGCCACCAAGATCGGTCACACCTTCACCCAGTACAATATCCGTACCACGGCCAGCCATATTCGTAGCGATAGTTACTGTTCCCGGTTGTCCGGCATGAGAGATAATTTCTGCTTCCGCCTCGTGATGTTTGGCGTTCAGCACCTGGTGTCTAACACCCTTGCGTTTCAGCATTTCAGATACGCGTTCGGAATTCTCGATGGATACTGTACCTACCAGTACTGGCTGGTTCTTTTTATGGCGCTCTACAATCTCCGCTACTACAGCGTTGAATTTGCCATTTTCGCTCTTGTACACGACGTCTGGCATATCATCACGTTTGTTAGGTTTATTGGTCGGCACCTGGAGAACTTCCAGCCCGTAGATCTTCTTGAATTCCTCTTCTTCCGTCTTCGCAGTACCTGTCATACCACCCAGCTTGCGGTACATACGGAAGTAGTTCTGGAACGTAATTGTAGCGAGCGTCATGCTCTCATTCTGTACCTGAATCTCTTCCTTGGCTTCAATCGCTTGATGCAGCCCGTCACTATAACGGCGTCCGGCCATCAGACGGCCCGTGAATTCATCGACAATAACAACCTCTTCATCATTTACTACATAATCCACATCGCGGCGCATAATAGCATTGGCCTTGAGGGCTTGTACGATATGATGATTCAAGGTTACATGGGCATGGTCATATAGATTCTCAATGCCAAAAGCACGTTCTGCCGTAGCGACACCCTTCTCGGTCAAAGCCACGGACTTCACTTTAATATCAATCGTGTAGTCCTCTTCAGCAGTCAGCTTCTTCACGAAACGGTCTGCGGCGTAATACAACTCTGTCGATTTCTCAGCCTGTCCGGAAATAATAAGAGGGGTACGGGCTTCATCAATCAAGATGGAGTCAACCTCATCAATAATACAGAAGTATAGCGGGCGTTGTACCATTTGCTCCTTGTAGAGCACCATGTTGTCACGCAGGTAGTCGAAGCCGAATTCATTGTTCGTGCCATACGTAATATCGCAGGCATAAGCGCTTTGTTTATCAGCATGGTCCATACCGTTCAGGTTCACCCCGACGGTCAAGCCCAGGAAGTTATAGATTTGTGCCATTTGCGCACTGTCGCGCTGAGCGAGATAGTCATTTACAGTTACAACATGCACGCCTTTACCCAGCAATGCATTCAAATATACCGGCAGCGTTCCTACCAGTGTCTTACCTTCACCTGTCTTCATCTCGGAGATCCGGCCTTCATGCAGCGCCATTCCCCCAACCAGCTGTACGTCAAAATGCCGCATGCCCAGCGTCCGTTTGGAAGCTTCGCGTACGGTTGCAAAGGCCTCGGGAAGAATCTCTTCCAAGGTTTCGCCCTTCTCAATACGGGCGCGGAATTCTTCAGTCTTAGCTTTGAGCGCTTCATCCGAAAGCGCCACAAAATCCGGCTCCAGTCCATTAATTACTTCGACCGTCTTCATTAGACGTTTGACATCCCGTTCATTGGTGTCGCCGAATATTTTCTTTACAAGTCCTAGCATGGTTAACCCCTTTCATGCAACACAGATGGTGGAATCGAGCCCATCCCACAAAATTGAAAGGGCCATATATTATTTCGATTCCGCTGCTTCATAAATTGTAACAGTTTGTAAGAGATGCCGCAATACGAGCAGGCCGCAACCTTATTTTACAAAAAAAGTTCAGTCGCGTTTTAACTTCATATTTTCACTGAAATGCCGCTGTACCTTTGGAGGGCAATGTTGCCCTTTTTTCTGTCTCCGTTTATATACGCACAAGAGCCCTATTCGATTCACACGAATAGGGGCTCGGTTAATTTTCTACGTCAGACTGAGACGAATAACGCTGCCTCAGCTATTGCCTTCTTGATTTTCAGAATCTAGTTCTGTTCAATCAAGCCATACTTTCCATCATTTCGTTTGTAAACAACACTCACTTCAGAAGTGTCGATGTTGGAGAACACAAAGAAATTATGTCCAACCATGTTCATTTGCAGGATCGCTTCCTCGACATCCATAGGCTTCAAGGTAAACCGCTTGTTACGCACAACTTCCAAATCATCATAATCCTGTTCCTCTACGGCAACAGCACTAGGGGATCCTTCTACAAACAGCGTCTTCAGGCTTCCTTCCTGGCGGAACTTACGATTAAGTTTGGTCTTGTGCTTGCGGATTTGGCGTTCCAGCTTGTCCACAACAGCATCAATGGAAGCGTACATGTCATCACTGCGGTCTTCGGCACGAAGCGTCACACCTGCCAGTGGAATGGTTACCTCCACCGTATGAAGGCCGCGGACAACGCCAAGCGTCACATATCCTTCTGAGGTAGGGGGTGCATCGAAATACTTCTCAAGTCTGCTGAGCTTCTTATCAACATATTCTCTCAAAGCGTCGGTCACTTCAATTTGTTGACCTCGAATGCTGAATTGCATGGGCACTCCTCCTTTGTTTACATTTTCATTATACCAAATTGTCAGCGCTAAGTAAAAAACAAATCATGACAGCCTTTACATTTAGCTAACATAAGATGCTATGATTTCCCCGAAAATACACAATTGGCCCGGAAAGGGTTGTTTTTAATCACCCTCTTCCGGACCAAAGTCAGTTACTTCTACTTAGTATGAATGCGCAGAATCTCCACCGGTGACCATGTGTTTTCACTGCCGGTAATGAGATATACCTTGTAGCTGGTATTCGCAGTCAGGCCGGTAAGCCCCAGCGTCTGTCTTACTCCAGGAGCAGGGGCAGGACTGATTAAACCCGTCCAAGGAGCTGACAGCGCTATTCCTGCACTATCTTTTCCCTGGGCAATTTGAGCTGCACTCGGATCAGCTGCATTAGCCGGCAACACTACATATCTTACCGGTACATTAGTCCCACTTGCTTGCCCGTAGGTGACATACACATCTGCTGTAACCGTACCTATCTCCCCTGGTTTAACAGCAGTAATGGAAGTTGCACTGCTTGCAGCAGTGGTTAAACGCAGTGTCGATACTACTGACCAGTTTCCGTAAGAATCAGCAAGCGTTACATAGGCTGCATACTCAGTACCCGCCTGCAATCCATACACAGAGAAAGATACCGTTGTATTGCCCGTCGCTGCTGTCTTTCCGCTATTGACACCAGCTGTTCCGGCACTAGTCAGGCCGTCTCTAATCTGCAAAGCGCTCGGTGCCGATACAGTACTGCTGTAAGGTGCTACAACATAATAGACATCACCGGTCACTGAAGGTGTAAGATACACTTCTGCTGTAACAACACCAACATGTCCGTAGGTTACACCACTTACAGATGGAACAGTGATGCCACCACCACCACCATTGCCCCCTCCACCACCGCTGCCTCCGCCTGTACCGCTAGTTGGAATTGGTGTTGGTGCAGGTGTTGCCGAAGGTGCAGGTGTCGCGGTTGGCGCTGTTGTTGGCGTAGGGGTAGGTGTTACAGTTCCACCAGAGCCACCCGGCCGGTTAGCTACCGAATTTCCGATGATGGTAACCGCTTCGGCTCTTGTCAGCGATTTCTTAGGACCGAAGGTTCCGTCTGTGTACCCGTTGATAATCTTCTTATTGGCTACCGCAGCAACGGATCCCCGTGCCCACACAGAAATCTGGGCACTATCCTTGAATGCAAGTGTAGTGCTGCCTGTGTTCAGACTAAGTAATCTGGCAGTAATTGCCGCTGCTTCCTGTCTTGTCAGCGGGCTTAAAGGGCGAAAGGTTTTGTCGCTAAAACCGGCGATATATCCGGCTTTTACAGCTTTCGCTACTTCATTGTAAGCCCAGTTGGATTTTTGAAGATCCTTGAAGCTGATAGCCGCCGTATCCGTAAATCCAAAGAGACGGTTTACAAAAGCAACGTATTCGCCCCGGGTAATCACCTTATTGGGCTTAACCGTACCATCAGGGTATCCACCCAAATATCCATTGTCCAGCCAGTTCTGCAGTTGGCTTTGTGCCCAGTGTCCCTTAATATCCTTTGGCACAGAAGCGGCAGAAACACTGCCCAGAGCCCCGAACAACATGCTAACTCCAAGTAGTACGGTCATAAATCCACGCCATGTTTTCTTCATTCAGCTGTTCATCCTCCTGAGTGTTTGATGGGCATAGGCTTCACTCATCGCTTCTTCCACATCCTCCCGGAAGCATACGCCATAGTTGTGTATGTCGAGGCACATTGAGAGCCCAACGTCTTACATTACCCTCTACAAGGGTGAATCTAACAAAAAATTGGTAAAATGTTGGGAACTGTTGATTTAACCTACGCTCATTCTTTCTTATTTTGCTACTCTGTTAATTACCTGAACAACAAAAAAGGACCCCGGGAGTAATCCCAAGGTCCGCGCTAGCGTAGTCTCAATTGCTAACCATCTACCATATATGTAGGTCGGCTTCGCCGGATGATTATAATTTGATGACGTTAGCTGCTTGTGGTCCGCGTGCGCCTTCTACGATATCAAACTCTACGGATTGTCCTTCATCCAAAGTCTTGAAACCGTCAGTTTGAATCGCGGAGAAGTGTACAAATACGTCGCCACCATCGGCAGTTTCGATGAAGCCATAACCTTTTTCTGCGTTAAACCATTTAACTTTACCTTCCATTGATTAAACATTCCCTTCGTCATCAGATGAACGTGAGTCTTGCTCACAAGTCGACTATACCACCGCTGCTTCTTTATTGTCAATTGGAATAGTAAATGTTTTCTTTCAATAAATTACCATCCCTAAATTTAATATAAAGTCGTCAACCTTGTGATATTTTTCATCAAAAAAGGAGCAGACGCTATTTAATACCCGCCTGCTCCTGAGATGAATCATCAGGAAATTATTATTTTTTCCGGTCCATTAAAAAGCTGTCTGGGGTGTATCCGGCCTCGTAGGCATTGCGCTGTGCTTTAGCCTGGTTCCGTTTCTGAAGCCAGTCTTGAGCTTCCAGGCGGAGGACGTTCATGCGGGCAGTGATATCTGGATCGTGATGCAGGATTCGTTCGATTTCGACCTTTTGCGACTCTCGTGCAGGATTAGACGAAAGCTGGCGAGTCATGTCGTCTATCAGTTGCTGACGCTCCTCCACAAAAACTTCAAGTTCCTCATAATCAGCATCGTTCAGCCGCTCCAGGATGTCTTTCGTCAACAGCTGCAGTTGCGCAATCAGCTCATCCATGCGCGCTTTCCGTCGGTAACGGCGCCTGGCCGCCCTGGCCAGCCGCAATTTTGGAGGCCTGCAGCCAGGTCTCCCGCAGTTCGGTTAAGTAGCCTACCGCTTCCTCAGCTTTCACTGCATCCTTGCGGATATTCGCTTCTACGAGCAGGAAACTCGTATACTCGTAGAGTGAATATAGTCCTTCAGACACCTCGTAGCTACGATCAAGCGTACTCATCAGCTCACTGACGATAGTTTGCGCCTTCCCGAGATTAATATTGGTTTTTTCAAGATCGTTCTGTTTCAGACCGTCCAGCCCTGCCCGGATGAAGCGGATGGCCCCGTCATAGAGCATGATCACCAGTTGGGCAGGTGTAGACGTCTGAACGGAAGACTGGCGGTATTTATCGTATGGAGAATTAATCAATGATCTCACCCTTTAACTGTTATGATGATAGACCCATGCTGGATAGCAGACTGGAAGACTGGGATTGCATCTTACTCATTGCCGTTTCCATCGCAGTGAACTGCTTGTAGTAGCGATTCTCCGTATTTGCCAGGTTTCTCTGCATGAGAAGAATTCGACTATTGTACCCCTTCATCGTCTTACCCATTACACTTTGTTCTTTAAAGGTGCTGGATAGGTCCATTGAGTTTTTGTTTGTTCCTGCGCGTTCAGCAATATTGCTAAGTGCAGCACTTATCTTATCTGCCATCTTATCAAAAATACCGTCATTTACAGCATTTCCCGGACCCTGGAACAGGTCAAGAGCAAGCTGAGGATTTGCACTGATGGCAGCCTTCAGCTTCGTTTCGTTCTCAATCACCAACATGCCGTCTGAGGCATAATTCCCTGTGGTAATCCCAAGCGTACTAAGCGGACCCAGCTTCTCCGTTATAACTCCACGCATTTGGGATAGGACATTTTTTATAATGTCATTATTCTTTAGAAGACCACTTTGTGCCTTCTCTGTCCAGGTCTTAATATCTGCTTCTTTTAATTCCTTCTTCTGCTCATCCGTCAGTGGCCTGAAATCACGATATTTAACTTCATCAATTTTGGAATTCAGCGTTTTGATCAAGCTGTTGTAGTCTTCTATAAAGCCTTTAATGGACTCTATAGCTTTATCCGGGTCAGATTGGGTTATAATTTTGATCGTATTGTCACCTGTTATTGGAGGTGGAGCGGTTGGATTTGCAGGATCAACAGGACCTCTTATAACCGTTTCCTTCAGCAGCGTCAGTTGGACGCCATTAATTGTGAAAACATTGTCGTTCGTATCTTTAATGAGTTCACCATTAATAGAAACGATGGCGTTCTGTCCATTCTTAACATTGTAATCACTGGGACTCCCTACAGCAGGCTTTACACCTTTGAACAACTGCAGCAGCTCGAAGGAATCACCCCCTAGCTTTACTTCGCTTCCAGAGTCCGCAGTCAGCTTCAATTTGCCACCGGTAAATTCTGCCTGTACTTTAGTTGTACCTGACTTCGCGTTAATCTCAGCTACAACATCATTAATAGATTTGGTTCCGTCAAAGGAGAAGGATTCACCATTGACGCTGAATTTGTATTTCAACTTCTCGGCATCTGCCTCGATTGTCGTATCCAGCAGATTTTGGAGGTGGGCCAATGTTTTGGTACCATCGCTGGTTCCGGCCCCAATGGTCTCTACTTCCGTAACAGTTCTCTTGGTGAATAAAGCCAATAAGGTACTTCCGTTCCCTACCTTTACATCCCTTGTTGCTTTGTATCCAGAAGCTGGATTAGGATCTCCACTGGTCTTAGAGGCAATACTTAATTTCCCTGTAATCTCATCATAGCTTGCAATAGCATTGGCAGTCGGGTGCGAATTAATGGTTGCCACCATCGTTGATATAGAAGTAAGACCATTGAACAGGGATTTGCCATCCTTGTCCTTAAATTCCACCCCATTAATGGCAACATCAAAACCCTTCTTCAGATACTCAGTTCGGGCATCCTCTGAAAGACTAAATAAATCAACACCATCGAGCGTAGCCAGCGAAGTAGAACTTGATACCCCTTGTCCTAATCCTGTATTCATCTGCAGCGTTGTCCGGGCAGCCAACTGACTAACACTTACCTCCATGTTAATGCCATTGGCGGAAGCCAGAGCCTCTGCTTTTACGGCATCTGTATTTCCAGTAGTAATTGCCTTATTCGCATTTAGAGCCGCATTCCCGCCATATTTCACAATCAATTTATTTTGCCGGAAATCGTAGAGTTTACTGTTCAGCTCCCGGTAGCTTTCCCGCGTCCACTGCAGGATCTGTTTATCTTGGGTAAGCTTATCTAGGGGCACCCGTTTGGCGGCCATCATACTCTTGACCATGCTATCAATGTCCATGCCTGAGAAACCATTTACACGTGTTACCAAGTTGACACCTCCAAAGGTTATATTTTTTCGTCTACAAGAATACCTGCAATTTCCATCATACTAGCTACAAGGTCTAAAGTCTTCTCTGGGGGAACTTCGCGTATTAATTCACCGGTATCTTTGTTAAGCACCTTCACCATAATATCATGTGTCTTCTCATGGATGCTGATCTCCAGCGTGGTCTGGGGTCCTTGCAGAGATTGAACGGCCCGTTCAATGGTGCGGATCAACTGTTCCTCAGCAACGGTTACATTCACGCCCTGCTTTTCTTTCAAGCTCATCTCCTTGGTATTACGGATCGCAGAGACTTGATTTACGGGTGATACCGGTCCACCGCCCGATGCTGTTGTTGATTCGGCTCTACCCTGTCCGCTTGTTGTAGAACTAGCAGTAAGTGAAAACTGTACATTCATTAACCCCGACCTCCACTATACACTTTAATACTTTATATATCGGTTAGTTTCAGGGATAATTTAGGATTTTGTTCAAGTCAAGTAAAAAAAGAAAAAAGGCCCCGGGTTTCCCCGGGGCCTAGCGTGAAGCGCGTAAATCTTAACGAAGCAATTGCAGAACGCCTTGCGGCTGTTGGTTAGCTTGCGCCAACATAGCTTGTGCAGCCTGAGCAAGGATGTTGTTCTTAGTTTGTTGCATCATTTCTTTAGCCATGTCAACGTCACGTACACGGGATTCAGCAGCAGTCAGGTTCTCGGAAGCTGTTCCCAAGTTGTTGATGGTGTGTTCCAAACGGTTTTGAACGGCACCCAGTTTAGAACGTTCGCTGGATACGAATGCAGTTGCTTTGTCCAGAACTGCGATAGCAGCAGATGCGCCTTCTTTAGTAGCAATGTTCAGAGCAGCTTCGCCTTTAACATCATTAGTTCCGTTAGTTACTGTGTTGCTAGTAGTGAAACCAACATCGCCAGCTTTACCTGTGATACCAAGAGCGTTTGAGCGAACGTCTTTGATCGACAGGCTCATGGATTGACCTTTGTTAGCACCGATTTGGAAAGAAGTTTCGAAGTCTTTTTGAACTCCACCGTTGGTAACTTTAATGCCGTTACCAGCTTCGCCTTTTGCATCAGTTGCAGTAATAGTTAGGGCTCCGGCGGTATTAGTCAGCTTAACTCCGTCCAGCTTATCACCAAGTGTATCTACGATAGCTTTCGCAACAGCAGTTGCATCTGCTGCACCACTGATATTTACGCCAAGCGCTTTACCAGTATAAGCACCTTTAGTAGCATCATAGAACTCAATTTGTTGATCATTAATTGTTAGTCCTGTTCCTACAAGCTTAGCCTGTTCAGCTGCGTTTCCGGCAGCGAATGTAATAACGCCTGTAGCTTGAGTATACGAGGTAACCCCTACATCATCAGCACCTGCGGTAGCAACAGCAGCAAGAGTACCAGTCGTTGCGGCAATATTCCCCTTAGAACCGTACAGTGCTCCACCATTGTCCTTAGATACTGCTTTTACTACAACCGAATTAGCTGTCGCTCCACTAGATGTAAAATTACCCTTTAAAGTTTCATTTGCATCAATTACTGATTGCAAAGCTTTTGCAATATCCAATGCTGCGTTAGTACCAGTATTGTTACCAGGAGTAGTTCCATCAAGTGTAATAGTCGCCGAATTAGAAGTCACATCAAATACTTGACGGTCACCATCCGCGCCAGTTTTACCATTTGCTCCAGCAGCAGCGAATTTAATAGTGATTTCTTGTCCATTCAAAGTGAACTTAACATCTTGTCCAGCTACCGCTGCTGTTCCAGCAGTAAGAGCCAATGTTTGTGTAGCTTCAGTATTTACAGTTGCACCTACAGTCCCAGCACCAGTACCTAATAGAGTATCTGTAAATGCGCCCGTTCCCTTTAAAGATGCTTTTCCATCACCTTGCAGCAATTTCTGAGTATTGAACTCAGTAGTGTTACCGATACGGTTGATTTCGGAAGTCAATTGGTTCATTTCGTCTTGCAGAGCTTGACGATCGGAATCAGTGTTTGTTCCGTTAGCGGATTGGTTAGCGATTTCGCGTTGACGTTGAAGGATGGAGTGAGTTTCGTTCAATGCACCTTCAGCGGTTTGAATCAACGAGATACCATCTTGAGCATTACGGGAAGCTTGATCTAAGCCGCGGATTTGACCGCGCATTTTTTCGGAGATTGCCAAACCGGCAGCATCGTCACCGGCACGGTTGATGCGAAGACCGGAAGACAATTTCTCGATATTTTTGTTAGTGTTAGCAGTGTTAATGGACAGTTGGCGGTGAGTATTCAACGCCGGGATATTGTGGTTAATAATCATTTGATATTTCCTCCCTGAAATTAAGTTAGTTCCACATCCATGTGGTAAACGCCGAACCATTAAGGTCGGCCGCCCTGCCGGATCAGCGT
Organism: Paenibacillus sp. FSL H3-0321; assembly: GCF_038002865.1. NCBI lineage: Bacteria > Bacillati > Bacillota > Bacilli > Caryophanales > Paenibacillaceae > Paenibacillus > Paenibacillus sp. FSL H3-0321. Next base: position 3,575,167 of record NZ_JBBODH010000001.1, read on the forward strand.
CTAATACATATATCGTCTGCATGTCCCCAACTGTTTAGAGTTTTTTAAAGTTTTTTTATTTTCTTTTAATTTTCTTCTCCAATCGACAAAAAAACCCGAGCAGCTTATTGCTGCTCAGGTTGGTTAAACAGTCCCGAATATTTAATTATTGGCATTTGAGCCGCGCAGCCGATCAATCAGCGCATTCAAATCAGACTGCTGAGGAGCAACGGATTCACGGTTCGACTCCTGGATGGAGAGATAGACTTCTTTGCGGAAAATATCAACATGTTTCGGTGCAGAGATCCCCACTTTAACTGTATCCCCATCCACACTTAGGATGGTCAGTTCAATCTGGTCCTGTATCACGATGGACTCCCCTTTTCTGCGGGACAGTACAAGCATGTTATCCACCATCCTTTCCGTCTATAGCCGACTGTTCCTGCAGCAAGCTATGCTTCGTATGATAAGGGGCCTTGTGCAAAACAATCTGTTTGCCGGATAGGCCTGTAGGATTGAGTACAACGGGAGCGAGTAGATTAATCGTTGATTGATCTAATTGCTCTTTTAATGTAATAATGCAGCGGACAACGACATCTTTGCCAATCCCTAACTCTTCAGCTTCATCATCTGGCAACTCAAATTCAAAGGTGGGGTAAAAGACAAATGGATCACCTAATAAGAAAGATAGACCTATGTTTTTTACAGACTGTAGTACCCAAAACGGAGTTTCAGCCATCGGTATCAGAGCAAAATCAGTCTCCTCATCGAAGCCGGGCAATCCTTTAGAGAAATGATAGATCTGTTCTTCGTCTATTTCTAGTTTACCCCAAGATAGCGTTTCAATAATCAAGTTGTTCACTCCTTAAAAGTTCTGCAATGCAAAACTATTCCTTAGGCATAATATAATATTATTAGAAAAGTACAAAAGCTATAGAGGTGCTCTAGGCACATCTATAGCTTAACAAGCTACAATTGAACATTCACTTCGGGTGGAATAAACTGAATCGATGCATACTGCTGCATGTAAATATTCAGCTTGCCGCGAGTATATTCAGTTTCCGGACGATGTCTCTCGACTTGAATATCAACCTCTGCTGCCCGAAAGCTAATTTGAGGAGCTCTCGTCTCAAAATGGATATCCACGTTATCATAGGAGGCAGGGCCACAAGGCTCAGGGAAGGAATTCGGCTCGGTATCCATGCCATATACTTCAGCTATTGTATTACCAGGCTTAAAAAACTCAGCCATCCTTGTTCCTTGCTCCATTCTGCGGGCAATCGCTTGAAGATACAACTGCTGAATCCCGGAATAGATACGTTTGTTCATATCCAATACACTGCCTCCGTTATAGGCGGCGTGTGCCCTCGTCTGATCAATGGTTAACTCCGGCCTGGAAGATTGAACCGTCAACTCGCCTGGCGTAGTCGTTACGTTTACCTCTGCTTTGGGCTGTGACATAGAAAATGTTCCGGGATCAGCATCAATACCAATTATTGCCGGTGTCTGTCGAATTTGCAGAATGGACTGCATAAGCGAGCTTCACCTCCGTTATCTGATAAAGTCCACGAGTGTGGTAGATATAATCTTAGCACCTACCGACAAAGAGGCATTGTAGATATTCTCTTGAATTTTGGACTTCATAATAAGCTCCTCGTAATCAGCATCTTCCGTCTTCGCTTGCAGATCTGTCAGATTGATGTTGAGATCGCTAAGCCTATCCTGCATTAGTTCCACACGATTAGTCTTCGCACCAATCTCTGCGCGGGCAGATAAGATGGTTTCAACCCGTGTATCGATATTGTCCAGTTGACCTGATATGGCTTTTAAATCACCTTTTTCCAAGGCAGCAGAAATGCTATTAATAATTGAGAATAGATTATCAGAATCCCCAGTATGACCAAATACATCATTACCAGTCATATTAATAGGCATCTGCACACCCTCACCCACAATATACTGAATTTGTCCAGAATCTGTAGTGACCGGCATGGAAGTGTCATAGGACCCATCTGTCCCTTTGGCAAAATCATATGGCTTAGTATCATATTTCTCACCATTAAAGATGTATTTGCCGTTGAGCTTGCTGTTGGAGATATCCACGAGTTGTTCTTTGAGCTGCAAGACCTCTTCGTTGATGCTATCCAACGCCGATTGGGGATTGCTTCCTGTCGATGCCTTCACGGTAAGCTCCCGCAGACGCTGCACAACATCTCCTGCCTGGCCCAGCACAGTATCATTATAGTCCAGCCAAGAGAGAGCACCGTCTACGTTCCTGGTATATTGTTCATTTGACGAAAGCTCCGCACGGTAGCGCAAAGAATATGTAATTCCTACAGGGTCGTCGGAGGGCTTGTTGATCTTCCGCCCGCTGGCCAGCTGCAGCTGTGTATCGTTCATTGTACGCGCATTGCGGTTCAAGTTAAGCAGCAGCTGTGAATTCATCATATTGGAGGTTACCCTCAACATATGCTCTTCCTCCTCTATCTGCCGACGGTGCCGGTAGAATTAATCAATTTATCGAGCATTTCATCAAAAGTCGTCATAAAACGCGCAGCGGCACTGTAAGCATGCTGGAATACCAGCATATTCGACATTTCTTCATCCAGTGATACGCCGCTTACAGACTGGCGGCGGGAATCCACTTGCTCGACCAGAAAGTCCGAATTGCTTGCCTGGCGGGCAGCCTCTTGTGATTGGATACCAAGCTGGCCGACCATAGAGCTGAGATAGGACCCGACAGTGCCTGTTGTAGAGCCGCTTGCTGTAGTAAATGTATTATTATCTTTGAGATTGCTGAACATCAGGGCCAAGGTATTATTGCCTTTGATCACTGAAACCTTGCCAGCGGTATCAGTAGTTGCACGCATCGAAGTGGCAAATAGGCTTGGATCGGCTGCAATCTCCGGATTCAACCGAATATTGCCGGCAGTGATAGCTTCACCTGCGACAGCAGGGGTAAAGAATGCGCGGCCTGAGCTGCCATCCATACCAAATCCCAACTGATGCAAGCCGTTCAGACCTTTAACAGTAGTTTTTAGATCGCCGGTTAGAGGAATAGGAATTGCAGCACCTGCAAGCAGTGTGGTCTTAGTCCCGTCTACATTTATGATTTCTGAGTCTTTGAGTACTGTAGTTCCTGCGGGTACGGTAGAGCCTGCCGGAATCGTAACCTGCACCTCTCCGTTGGCAATCGTATTAGCCAAAGTATCAAGCTGTTTCTTGTAATCTGCGACATAAGTTCTGTTGGAAAATATCATCCCGTAAGCTTCTCCAGCCTTCAGATCTCCAGAGTCATAAGCAGCATTAAGGAACGCGCTGTCTACCGTTGCGCTGAGCGCTGCTCCCTGCACAAGATTCCGTCCCCCCAATGAGATGTTATATCCGGCGTCCGTATCTACCACCGTAATATTAGCAATCTTAGAGAGCTTGTCCGTCAACAGGTCACGTTGATCCCGCAGATCATTGGCTTGATCCCCCATGCCTTCAATCTTAGCAATGGATTGGTTCAGGTCGACGATAGAACTGAGGTAGGTTTGAATTTCCTTCCCCTTTACATCAATATTGGAGGTAAGATCACGGTCAAGATTATTTAATTGGGTGCTCATATAATTAATTGCATCAGTAAGCGATTGTGTGGTCTGCACTACAATCTTACGGGCCGTTGGGTCCTCTGGATTCTTGCTCAAATCCGACCAGGACTTCCAGAAGTTATCGAGTACGGTCCGGATACCTGTATCTGAAGGTTCATTCACAATAGCCTCCAGCTTATCAAGGGTATCCGATTGGATGGTCCAGTTGCCGCTGGCGGCACTTTCTCCACGGTATTGGTCATCCAGGAACATTTCCCGGATCCGTTCGATGGAGGTGAATTCTACACCGGTACCCAGCTGGCCGGGAACGGTAGAATTAGTGAGTCCATACGCCTCAATAGGTGAAGCTGCTTTCATATTCACGCGCTGGCGGGTATAGCCCTCCGTATTTGCATTGGCAATGTTGTGTCCGGTTGTATTGAGCGCAGCAGTCTGCGTAAAAAGGCTTCGTCTTGCGGTCTCAATTGAGTGAAATGTCGATGTCATGCTACTTGGTCCTCCCTTGTGATTGCTCCGGCAAAACAGCCAGTAATAAATACAATTTTATCCGCGGGTGTCAAAAAGGCCCGGCCGTGCTGCGCTGTTGCCCTTGTCGGATGGATGATGATAGGTAAAGTCCTGGTTCGGTCTTCCGACAAGCAAATCCAGGGAATAATCTATAAAGGTAAGCGACTGCTCAATCAGCTTCTGGTTCAGCTCATTGGCTTTCTTCAAGCGACGCACTGTGTCTGAAAGCTTCTGCTGAATTTGCAGCAGCCGTAATTTGTCTTCAGGGTCAAATACAAGCCGGGACAGCTCTGTCAGATTCAGATTCAGGTTGGAGCGTATGCCCACATGCTGCAAAAAGGCATACGCAGCCTCCGTGCGCTGCTCTTCAAGCTGTCCAATCAGCTTCATTAATTTGGACTCACGGTTCATGATGTCAATAAGACCATCCACCTTGTTGTCCATAATCGTCTGTTTCTTGACAGCGGCCAGATCCAGCATCTGAAGATGCGCTTCGTCCAGCCGCTCAAGCAATTCAAGCAATTTCGTCAATGCCATGGATGGGTTCACCTAATTCTCGGAGGATTGCTTAAAATAAGGGGCGAGTTTCTCTGCGAGTTTGGCTGCGTCTACTTCATAGGTACCTGCGGAGACCTGTTGCTTCAAGCTGTCAATCTTAAGTGCGCGTTCTGCATCAACCTTGCCGCTGTTCTGGGCTTGCAAGAGCTTAATAGCTTCGTCGGAAATAGAAACCTCATCTTTACGCGTACTCTTCTTCATTTGTTCCTGCCTTTGCGATTCCGCACTGCGTTGATACGGATTAATCGCATTAATTCGTCCGGTCTCGTTAATTTTCATAACTTCCACCTTCCTTTTGATATAAAAAAGCCGATAATCTTTACTAAGTTTATCGGCCTACGTTGAAACATTCTTTATAGCTGCAAACGTTTTTTTACAGAATTTATATACCGCGGAGCTTATCGACTGCCCGGTAGGCACCCTCAGATGACTTCTTAACAGGTTCCGCAGCAGCGCTTTCTTTAGCAGCATTTGCAAGATCTTTCGTCAGACGGGAGCGGCAGCTGTCGCACATATGACCTTCACGGATCAAGGTTCCACACACTTCGCACGGCAGCATCATATTAGGCGCATTTGCTATGGAAATTCGGCCTTCGCGAATAAAACGGGTGATTTCCTTGATCGGAATCTCCGTAGCATCGGACAGCTCCTGAATATTGGTGCCTCTGTTTTTGCGCAGATATTCTACGCAGATTTCATATTGATGTTCAAGCTCTTTGAGACAGGGCTGGCACAGGTCCATGATATTTTTGACATATAACCGGCCGCACTTTGGACAATTGTCTAAATTCATTTCGGCAGCGGCTCCCTTCTTACATTCTTTACAGTGAATTCACGTCTTATGCTCTAGATTACATGATAGCTGAAATTCCGTCTATGATTAGTATCGGCTAAAAAATCGCTTTAATTATATTATAATAGCAAAAAATATGCTAAACGGTCATATCAAAGGAGAAATCACATGATTCGTATTCTTGTCGTTGAAGATGATCAGGAAATTTCCGGGCTGCTCGAACGATATTTTCATAAGGAAGGCATGGAATGCATACGGATCGGGAACGGTCTTGAGGCAAAGGCAGCCTTTGAGAACAACGGCCCCTTCCAGCTTGTACTGCTTGATCTGATGCTGCCAGGTATGGATGGACTGGAGGTACTGCGAAGAATCCGTGCGGTCAGCTACGTGCCCGTGCTGATTATGACCGCCAAAGACGGGGAAACGGATAAAATCATCGGTCTCGGCAGCGGAGCTGATGACTATATCATTAAGCCTTTCAGTATCTTTGAATTAATAGCCCGTGCAAAGGCGCTTATCCGGCGGTATATTGATTTTTCAGCCGATCCTCTCCTTGAACAGAGCAATCCATATATCTCCTGTGGCGATCTTTTAATTGATCCAGAGCAATGCTCAGTCCTGCAAAACGGTGTCTCCCTCGGTCTGACGGCCACGGAATTTCAAATCGTCTATTTGCTGGCCTCTCATCCCAAAAAAGTGTTCACCCGGGAAAATCTATATACCCGAATCTGGGGTGAAGATTATGCAGGTGCGGGTGCGGAAAACACCATTTCTGTACACATTCGCAGATTGCGCTCCAAAATTGAAGAGGACCCTTCTCTCCCCCGGCATATCATCACAGTCTGGGGAATGGGCTACAAATGGGGTGAAGCATGACAGTTCTTTTCCTTCTTATCAGCCTAATTCTTGCTGTCCTGTTGGCCATTGTCCTTACCTTCCGCTTACTGCGGCTTCATCGTGAACTGAATCATGTCCATGAGTTTTTATTGAACAAGACTGCCTTCACAGAACCCGGACAGTCTCTGCCTAATGAGCGGGTTCGTGTCTTTAGCGAAAATCCTATACTTCGCAGGTTAGCTTCCGGCATTAACAGTGTTCTGGACCGTCTGCAAAATGCTGAATCCCGTACAAGGCAAGCAGAGGACGCGCACAAACGGCTGGTATCGAATATCTCGCATGATTTACGTACCCCTTTGACCTCTGTGATGGGCTATTTGGAGGTACTGCAAACGGATGAGAATCTGAGTGGTGCGGAGCAGAAACAATTCATGAACATCGCTTATAAGAAATCCCGCTCGATGTATGAGCTGCTGGATCAGTTTTTTCAATTGGCGAAGATTGAAGCCGGGGATCTCCCCCTGCAAAACGTCCCCATAGACATGAACAGATTAACCAAGGAAATGCTGGTCGGCCTCTATCCTATTTTTCTCAACCTGTCCCTGGAGCCTGTTGTGGAGATTCCGCAAAAACGCTTGTATGCGCTTGGTGACAGCATGGCTGTGGAACGCATCGTAGGCAATTTGCTGTCCAACAGCTTGCGGCACGGGGCTTCCTCCGGAATAATCGGGGCGCGACTCACCGAAACGGAGGATCACATTTCGCTTGAAATCTGGGATAACGGACCAGGGATTTCGCCAGGGAATTTGAAGCTTATTTTCGAAAGAATGTACACGCTTGAACCTGCCCGTACATCCGGCAGCAGCGGCAGCGGCTTGGGACTCACGATAGCCAGACAGCTGGCGCTCAAGCTGGGGGGAAGTCTCCATGCCGCTTCGATACCGGGGGAACGCACCTCTTTTATTTTGCAGCTGCCTAAGGCTTCCTCTTGCTGAATTGTGGAATATTAAAGAAAAAGTAAGAATTAAGTCATAGTTAAGTAAGGGTATTCCTCTAAGCTGAGTCCATACCTTTACTGAGGAGAGACAATCAATGATTCCTATTCTGCAAACCCGTGACTTAAACAAGCACTACCGAAACTCGGCCGTAGTTGAAAATTTGAACCTGACCGTGCGCCAAGGTGATATTTATGGTCTTCTCGGCCAGAACGGAGCCGGCAAAACTACGACCCTGCGCATGATTTTGGGATTAATCCAGCCTACCTCCGGCAGCATCGAATGGCTTGGTAATCCGCTGCACAGAACGCTTTACAGCCGGATTGGCTCTATTATCGAAACTCCGGGATTCTATCCACATCTGACAGCCGCCGAGAATCTTGAAATTCACCGCCGGATGAGCGGCATTCCCGAGAGGGAATCCGTGATGGAGCATCTGAAGCTGGTCGGTCTGCAGCAGGCCGCACATAAAAAAGCAAAACAGCTCTCACTCGGCATGCGCCAGCGCCTCGGTATTGCCCGTTCACTCATGCATCGCCCGGACATGCTCATCCTGGATGAGCCGATTAATGGGCTTGACCCCCTTGGCATTAAGGATACCCGCGAGCTTATTGTAGACCTGCAGAAGAAGCGGGAATTGACCGTGCTGATCTCCAGTCATATTTTGGGCGAAATCGAGCTTATGGCCAACCGGATCGGTATTATGCATAAAGGCAGACTCATTGAGCAGTTGGATTACGAAGAAATCCAGGGCAAAAACCGCCACTATCTTGAGCTTAAGGTGAATGATGATCAGCAGACGGCCGTGCTATTGGAGCGCCAGCTTGGAATTCACAGGTTCCAGGTATGGGAAAAGGGAGTGCTCCGTTTGTATGAGGGCTTCGACAACAGCGGTGAAATCAACCGCCAGTTGGTGGTGCACGGGATTGAAGTGAAAGAGCTGGCCATCCGCGCCGACTCACTCGAGGATTTTTTCATCCATGTCACCAGCCAAAAGGAGCTGAACTAAGATGCTATACTGTGAATGGCTCAAGTTCCGAAAATCACCGCTTTTCTGGGCTCTCCCCGCAGTAAGCCTGTTTGGCCCATTGTTGTTTATGGTAATGCGCCTTGGAGAGCCCATGTCCTGGGAAGGTTATCTCTCGAATGAAAAGCTGATGTATCCATTCATGACGGTAACCCTTTGGATTGCTCTAATAGCTAGTCAGATCATCTCCAAGGAATATACAGATTTTACGGCTTCCGTGTTATACACTTATCCACGCTCCAGAATGTCGATTATATTCACCAAACTATTCATAGCTTCCCTGATTTTATTGGTCAGCCAGTTTATTGAATTTATAGGATTGTATATTACCATTTGGATTTTTAAAGGAGAGCCGTTACCTGCAGAACTGTTGAACGATCAATTAGCACGCGCAGGGCTGTTCCTGCTGGGTCAGCTTGCGGTTCTGCCGCTCTTTGCTCTATTTAGCCAGATCAGCCGCTCCCTGCTTGTACCCGTGCTGGTGGCAGTGGCCGCTACGATTGCTAATCTGAGTCTTGGAGTCAGCGGCAGCAAATATTTTTGGTATTCGCCTTTTTCCGTGGTGGCTGCCCCATATGTATCCGATATTGGTAACATCGAGACCGGAAAGATCGTAATGCTGATTGTAATTGTGTTCCCGGTCTCGCTGACTGCGCTGCTCATGCATACCTTCAAAATGGAAGTAAAATGACCGTTCTAAGATCTGGCCCAGGTCAAGCTGTATATTTCCGCAGTGCAGCCCAAACTCGCGCTTAGCCGGATTATCGTTTCCGCGCACGCACGGATGGTGCTTCCTGTGGTATAGATATCATCGACAATGATAATCTGCAAAGGCCGGTCCTGCGGATTCAATGATTCCAACAGATCTTCAAAACTTGATAGAACTTTAGAATCTCGGCTAGCGGCAAAAGCGTGCTTCATATCTGCCAGCCGCTCTGCCCGGGTCTTAAAGCTCTGTTTGCCGGTATGATGGGTACGGATCAGCAGCGGGAGCTGTGGTATCCCTCTGCGCCGGGATATAATCTCCGCCAGCCGCTCGGCCTGGTTGAATCCTCTCTCCACGAGCCGGGAGTCACTGACAGGTACAGGAACCAGCAAGTCGGCCGCCCAGAAGCGATTCCGCTCGTTTTTTCTGGCAGGAAGAATGATGTTTGAGAATCTGCTCTGCACCGGACGGCTGCTGTGCATTAGCTGCTCCCGTTCTTCCTTCAGAATGGAATATGCCCTGTCCAGCATCAGGCCAAGCATTGAAGCCAGCTTCTCATCGCCGCGATATTTGTACCGTCCCAGAAGCTCACGCATCACACTCGTATAAGCAACCGCACTGCGGTTACACACGATAGGACCTGGCTCGCTGCTGCGGGTACAATCGGGACAGCCGACATGGCGTCCGCATTTACTGCAGCGTGGACAGCGAATCCAGGGAATTGCCGCTTCACAGCCCGCACAGATTCCAGGCAGTTCTGTTGCGGGCTGACTGTGTTTCCCGCAGATCAGGCACTGCTGCAGGGAAGGGGCAAATAAGGATCGAACATTTGCCAGCTTTAAGAGTGAGAATTTCATATCCATCTCTCCTTGCTTATCAACCCTTGCCTGCGGGCAATGGCATTCATTGTCCGAATCTGCGAAATGGCTCCGCGCTGTGACCTTGTCCACTGCGGAGATAAGAAGATCACCGATCCGTCTGGATCGTCCTTCGACCTCCCGGCCCGGCCTGCCATCTGGACAAGTGAGGCCTCATCGAACAGACCACTGTCAGCATCCAGAATAAACACATCGCTTCGCGGGACTGTTACTCCCCGTTCAAGAATCGTAGTTGTCACCAGCAGGGAGATTGCCCGGCTGCGGAATCCCGCCACCTTCTCTGCTCTTTCGGGGTCCTGGGATGAGGTGCCTTCAATGGTTTTACCCGGAAAACTCCGCCGCAGAAGCGACAGCAGTCCGGCAATATGGGAAATCCGCGACACAAACACAAATATCTGCGCTTCCCGGGCAAAAGACCTGCCCAGCGCCTTCTTAAACTTCCCGGGCAGAGTTCTGCGCTTCAGGCATAGCTGCACCGGCGCCATGGTCAAATGCTGTGGCACGGGCAGGGGATGGCCATGAAAACGCACAGGAACTCTGGCATGCGGAAGTCTGCCGCTATGTGCTTGGCGCTGCAGCTCCGGTGGCGGCGTCGCCGACAAATAGATAAAACGGCCGTCCGGCTTGCACGCATGCTCGGCAGCAAAGGCCAGCATTGGATCATTGACGTAGGGGAATGCATCCAGCTCGTCAATAATGACCAGATCAAAGCTCTGATGAAAACGCAGCAGCTGGTGCGTGGTCGCCAGCACCATCTGGCTCTGGCCCCAGCGGTCGGGACTGCCGCCGTATAGCACGGAGAGCGTCCTGTCCGGGAACGCCCGGCCCAGCCGGGGAGCCAGCTCCAGTACGACGTCGCGGCGCGGCGTCGCTATCAGCACGCGTCCCCCGGCGAGCAGCACCGCCTCCAGGAGCGGGAAAGTGATCTCCGTCTTTCCCGCTCCTGTAACCGCCCAGAGCAGGAACCGCTCTGGGCCCTGGGCGGCGGAGCGCTGGCGCGGCTCCGCCAGGAACCCCAGTGCAGCGCCGGCGGCTCCCGCCTGCGCGCTGCTCAACCCCCACCGGCGCGCTGCTACGGTGGGACTGACACCGGCCGTACACCGTACGGCCGGAAGAGCCGCGCTGCGCAGCAGTAGCGCGCAGGCCCGGCTGCGCCCGAGCGCGAGGCAGGCCTCGCAGTAGGCGCAGCCGGCGAGGCCGCACGCGGCGCAGGCCGTGCGGCCGGTGGCGACGCTGCCGCAGCGCAGGCAGCGCATGTCCGCGCGGCGGGCGACAGCGCCGCGCAGGGGCAAGCGGAGCCGCGGCAGGCGAAGCGCCGCCGCACGCAGGAGGCCGCCTGCGCTGGGCAGCCGCGCACGGAAATCCCCGCCTTCGCTCTCTCTCAATGTATCGCCACCTACTTCCCTACTTCCCCGCTCTCTCCTTGCCTCACTTGCAGCCTTCTGTAAGCTCTCAGTCTGCTTAGCTCTCTTTCCTACCCCCGAGCTCCATCGCCGCAGTTTCCCCTGGCTCTCTTCAGCCCTGCTGCAAGCGGCCTCAAGCTTCAGCCGCCCCTGCAAATGTGCGAGCTGCGCTGCAGCTTGCCAAGTGTTTGCCAGTTCCGGATCCTTCTCCTCCAGCAGGGCTTCAACTTCAGACTGCAGCAAAGACCGGCCGGACAGCACCTCCACTAAGCGATCCGCCTGCGCGCTGAGTGCAAAACGCTCAGTCCGCTCCTTAAAACTGGCGGTTGGATGAACCTGGGTACTGTTCTTCCATTCGCCCCCCGCTTCCCGCTCCTCATTAATCTCAGCCTGCAATAGATTAGCCAGATAGCCAGCCCAATGTTCTTCCGTCCATTCCTGCATACCCTTCACAGGTTTGACATTGTCACGAAGTTTGACTGCCCAACCGAGCGGTAGATCCGCAGAAAGCAATACCAGTTTGTCCGCAGACTGTCCGTTCCAGCCTTCACCTCCAACCCCGCTCCACCAGACATTGTCTACCTGGATATTCAGCGAAACCCACAGGTGCCAGCGTTCCTTATCCTTCACAGCATATAGGGCAAGCCTCATCTGCAATCCCTCCTTAATTTATCCTGAGACACAAAAAAGCACACCACTCCATTCATGGAGAGTGTGCTTCACCCGATTCTTGCGTATTTAGTTCTCATTCGCCGCGCTCTGATTGATATCCCCCGCTTTCCGGCATCCGCATAAACGGCAGCGGAGCAGTAGTGCCGGGAAACCGCAAATCGACCAATATACCCTGCTGTAACGGGCTTTCTGCCTGTAAGCTACGATTGTGCATGAACCGGGCAACATCAATGGAAGAACCGCTGCAAGCCAATCTGGAAGCCACAGCTATTGTATCATCACTTGAATCATCGTCCATTACTGTCACCCGAAATAACTTTCCGGTCAGAAAAGCATGAATACCGATTACCCGGATATACCACTCGACAACAGCTTCATGATTACGGGTAATAAGAATATAATGCAGCCGCTTCCCAGAACGTGCCGTCTGCCGGGTCAGTTCCCGGTTGCGCAAAATATGAACAAGGACAACTGCGGATCCGTATATAACCGCAATCCAGATTAACTGGGCTACCATGGAGATGCACCTCCTCTGTATACCGACACTATATGCCGGAGTTAAAAGGTCGGTGCCTGCCCATGGTTCCAACAAGACTGGGTATAGCCGGGTACATATTTACATCAGATTTTTGCCAAATCGAATATAACTGCGCACTGAAACAATACGTTTGATTACAGCAGAATCGCTGCAGTCTGTTATGTAATGTTGTTCCGGATCATTGGGATTCTCCAAAACGTTCAGTTAAGGTTAAGCCTATTATAGGGTTACCCAGCCGTATTTGATGGAATTAATGACTGCTTGAGTACGGTCGTCGACTTCCATTTTTTGCAAAATACTGCTGACATGGTTCTTAACAGTTTTCTCGCTGATAAAGAGGTATTCTCCGATCATCTTATTGCTCTTGCCTTCGGCCATCAGCCGCAGTACCTCTGCCTCGCGCCGGGTCAATGGATTGTTGTCGCCTGCAACGAATTTGACCCCTGCTTCCTTAACGGCTGTTTCGGTCATTGCTCCCGTCTCATTGAGATAGGTCATGCGCCGCAGCTGATTAATCAGCTTGCCCGTAACCTTGGGATGGATAAATGCATGGCCTTCACAGACGGAACGAATGGCGTTAATAAGCGACTCTGCCTCCATATCCTTCAGCAAATAGCCATTGGCACCCTTGCGCAGTGTTTCAAATACATAGCTTTCATCATCATGAATCGACAAAATAATAACCTTGACTTCGGGGAACATTTCACGCAGCTTTTGAGTAGCCTCCACACCGTTCTCGATAGGCATATTGATATCCATAAGCACGATATCCGGTTTATTGACATTGCAAAACTCCAACACCTGGATGCCGTCACCGCATTCGCCAATGACTTCAATGTCATCCTCCATATTTAAAATACGTTTCAGCCCTTCACGAAACAATTGATGATCATCGGCCAAAAGAACCTTAATGGGCGATTTGCCAGAACTTTGGTTCTCCATCACATTACTCCTTTCCCTTATCCACATTCGTCGGAATGTGGATTACAATTGTTGTGCCCTGATTCTCTGCTGACAAAATTTCCATTCTTCCTTCAAGCAGTTCCACCCGCTCCCGCATGCCTACCAGTCCAAAGCTTTCACGGTTGCTCTGCTCGCTTACCTTCTTAACATTAAAGCCTAATCCATTATCCTTTACGACGATCTTAATCAGCTGCGCCTGATAAGTGATCTCTACTAGCACATAGCTGGGAAAGGCATGCTTGGCCGCATTGGACAAACCTTCCTGAACCAGGCGGTACACCGCCGCCTCCATAGCAGAAGACAGCCTGTGCTCCTTACCCCTCGTTTCAAAGGAGGTTCTGATCTTCGTCTTCTCCTCATAATCATGAACGTATTTACGGAGTGTCGGGATCAGCCCCAAATCATCGAGAGCCATCGGACGTAAATTAAAAATCACCTTGCGCATTTCTTCGAGGCTGTATCGAACCTGTCCCTTTAAGTCTATTACTTCGTCCTGCACCAGGGCAAATTCCTGCTTTACCAGCATTCTTTCTACAATTTCCGTCCTAAGGACTAAATTCGCCAGCATTTGAGCGGGACCGTCATGAATTTCCCGGGCAATTCTCTTCCGTTCCTCTTCTTGAGCCAGGATTATTTTTAGTCCGATCATCTGCCTGTTCTTCGCAGTTTCGACAATTCTAGTCACTTGTCCTAGTTCTCCGGACAAATATTCCAGGACAACGCTCATTTGCGAACCAATCGATTCGGCACGTTCCACTGAGTTCTCCACACTTCGAACCCGCTGTTGCAGTTCATCCCGTCTGCTCCGGAGATAGGTTTCCCTTTCCCTTGTCATCATGAGCTCAAGCTGAAGCTCTGTCGCCTTCTCATACGCAATCCGGATATCCTTCTCCGAGTAGCGGACAAAATCCCGGCTAACCTCAGTCAGCCGGATGCGGGAGCGGTGGTACTGCAGCTCCAGTTTGTCTACCTTTTGCAATGTTTCATCCGTTTCTTCCATAACGCGCTGCAGTTCTTTGGTGAGTGCAACAAGCTCATCCCGTGCAACCTGCAATATTTCAAATATCTGATACTTGCTGCTCTCCATCACGTCGATGGTATTCTTAATGACGCGATCTATCGCATCGGCCTGAAATTCCACGGATGCTTGCCCCATTTCTATCGAATCGTATTAAAGGCTTTCCTTTATACTAACATATCACGATTCGATAGTTACGGTCTTCGTGTTCTGTTCCCATTTTACGGTCAAACCTAGCTGTTCTGAGACCAATCTTAGAGGTACTAAAGTCCTGCCCTGTAGGATCAAAGGGGCTACTTCAGCACTCTGCCGTTTCCCATTCAACACATATTCCTTGCTATTCACAGTAAGTTCCATAACTTTTGCACCGCGCAAAACCAAGATCTTCTTGGTGCTTGAATTCCAACCCGCACTGCCGCCAAACGCGTCCATCACATATTTAATCGGCACATAAGTACTCTCCCCCTTAACAACCGGAGCTACGTCAATGGGTTTATCCGTTCCGTTCAGCGCCATGGATTTGGAACCGATTTTCATTACAGCGGTTCCCTTCGGGAGCCCAGCTTCACTGGAAAGCGACGGCATCACAAAGGAAATATTGTCAAAAGCAACGGTGCCGGTTTTGGCCCGCTCGTCTTGTCCTTCCTCTACATTCACCACATACAATCTCTTTAAGGAAGCAGGGAATTTAATTCCGGAGCCTGACAAATCAATATTCAAGCTTTTCCAGCCGTTCCAGTCGATAACTTTGGCCAAATCAATATAAGCTGTAGTTCCGCTGCTGTCCACTACTTCAGCCCGCAGCCAATTCAAACTCATATCGCCCATGACATCAATCGACATTGAGGCCGCTGCTGCCGGGATGCTTTTACCGCTCGTACCATTGAATTGGGCGTAGGCATACATTTTGCCACTGCCGGCCGTCATGTCATAGCTGAGCGACAGCACCTTGGAGCCTGCCCGTTCAGCACTGCCGGCCGTAACCCCCGCAGTTCCTGTTACAGTGTTGACATTGGAAGTAAAGGCAATCGGATAAGTTACATTCTCAAAGTCTTCCCAGGTAGAAGCAGCCGCTGCCGACAATACAACTGCAGTGCTGAAGCCGTCATAACGGGCGATCGCATATCCGGTAGTCACACCAGGATTGACAGAATCAACTGTGAGCTTGCCATCCTGCACACTGCCCTTAAAACCGACAAACTCCCATTTAAGTGCTGAATTCGGCACTGAAATTGTTGCTCCGCTCTTGGCAGCTGCCGTCACAGGCACGGATACCGATGCACCGGCCATAAGAGGCGCTGTAGCCGTTCCAACAGACAAACCGTTCAGATCTTCACCACCCAGAACAGTGACCTTAGTAGACGCGCTGGCCGTACCGCTGGTCGCTGTCAAGGTGACTGTCCCCGGTTTCACTCCGGTCACTTCCCCCGTACTTACACTTGCACTGCCATTGCTTGCTACCCAAGCCGGGTTTGCTGCAGCTACATCAATTGGATTATAGTACGTATCATAGCCCTTTAAAGAATAGCTTGCCTTTTGTCCGATCAGAAGCACCGGGCTGCCGCTGATTTTAATCCCTTTCACTTCGCCTTTTGGAGCAGATGTAAATACTCCAAGCCCGTTGACAATGCTGCGCTGCTCTTTGCCATACTCTGTATTAAACGTAAGAGTGGTGGAGGTTTCGGCCAAAGGCCGGTCTACCATCGTTGTAGAGCCGCCTCCGTCCAGATTGAGCCCCTTCCAGACACCGATGTTCGTCATGAAGGATTGCAGCTCTGCCAGCGACATTCCGGCACTGTTGTCATTTTTCTCGGCTGCAATAACATAGGCATACTGTCCATCCTGTGAATACCCCAGTGCTGTGCGGGCACGGTAACCGCCAAGACTGCTGGTTGAGCGCGAGAAGGTCGCAGCTTGGCCGCCATTGACCAGTATCGTATGTCCACCTATCATCATCTGCAGATTGGCGGGATCGAGCTCCTGCTGCGTTGTTTTGGAGCGTAGCGTATAGTCTGTGACCAGCTTTTGCCCTACAGCCAGGTGCCCCGTAACAAACTGCGAAGCTAGTCCATGTGTCCGCAGAATATAGGCACCTTTAGGAACTGCTATTGCCAGAGGTTTACCGGCTTCTGAAATCTGGGTAATGATATCATTTTCAACCAGAACCTCTGTGGGGCTGGCCGAGCTGTCCTTTGGCCGCTCCCGTGCTGTCCAGGCATCCGTATAAACATAGGCTGCATTGGCATGGCTGTATGTGGAACCGCCTCCATCCGGAGTATAGGCTCCTTTGTTGATGCCGGATAACGGGAATTGTGAACCATCCTCCGCCGTCACCAGCCCTTCAAACGTATATTCGTCGATCACAGGCTTGCGGTCCTTGGTAACAGCAAAGGCGTACATTCCATTAAGCTGCGACGGCGTTGAAACAACGACGCCGCCCGTTACCTGTCCACCGATAGGCGCGCCTTCACCATTTGTATTGAAATAGTCTCCATTAACTGCCGCCACTGCTCCGGTTTCCGCAGCCATACCGCCTGTGCTTTGGCGCGTAGTCAAGTTGCCGCCTTTGCCGGTCATAACGTCTAGAGATACGTAGGGGTTGCTCAGATCTACACGAATTACATCCGCGAGCCCTGTCGCATTTTTGCCGGAGCGGGTGGTGGAGAATTTATATTTCATCATCACTGCCCCTGAAGTGATTACCTCTTCACCCAATTTGGTTACTTTGATAGAGGCTGCTGCTTGAGCCAACGATGCGGTTCCCGGCCCGAAATGCGGCAACCCTTCACTGCCGATTACCGGCATGATCCACAGCACTCCTGCCAATGAAGCGGCGATCCATCTTTTAGCTGGCGACATTTTCATTCCCCGTAAATCTGCTCTGCTATTCTTGTCCTTGAATACTTCATTCATTTCAGCGTAACTCTCCCATCTCATTGTTAAAAATTTAAACTTCCCCATAGGTTCACATCTATTTTCAAAAATCTATAAACCGTTTTCTATGTTCCCGTTATACCTTTAATAGACTGAATTTATGGGAAAAAGTTGCGAATATTACTAGATTCATCAATTTGAACTGACAAAAAGCGCCCGGCGCAAAACCGGACGCTTGAGAGCGGACCTACAACTATTGTCGGTAGAAATGGCACACTTAGGTACTCATACCGCTTGCAAGTGGAAACGACTTCGCCATTCTCAAAAGGACGGTATCTGTTTCAGCGAGAAGTAGAAGGATAATTTATAGCGTGAAGAATATAAATTCTTATCTTTTTACAAGAAACCGGCCTTTGTCAGCATCCGCTGCAGCATTACTGCCGCTTGAGAGCGGGTGGCATTGCCTTGAGGCTGAAACTGGGCGCCAGGCATACCCAGAATAATTCCTTCCTGCACAGCTTTGGCCACAAATTCGGCGCTTTGACCCGAAACCTTGCTCTTATCTTTAAAGGCCGAAAGTACGGATGTGGTTGTGCCGCTAAGCGTAATCGGATTTTTGGTGTATTCCATAGCCCGAATCATCATTGTCGCCATATGCTCACGGGTAATATTGGCATTTGGACGGAATGTACCATCCGTATTGCCGGTTATAATTCCGGCCTTGGCCGCTGCGCCTATAGCATCTCCGATTTGGGTAGAAGCTTGAACATCACTGAAGCGCTGTGCTGTCTCACGGTCACCAAGCAGCCCAAGTCCTCTGCTTAGCATCACCGCGAACTCGGCACGGGTAATCTTCTGCTCCGGCTTAAAGGTGCTGCCGTAGCTGTTGTCTATAATGTTTTTGGCTGCCAGCAAAGCTACACTTGATTTGCTCCAGTGCCTGCTCATATCTGAAAAGCCCCGGGTAGACAGGAACGTTCCTACCACCTGATTCCCTACCACCTTCGCCTGAATGAAGGTATAGCTTCCTGCCCCGCTGATTTTGCTAGGCAGATATGCTGCTTCAGAATAGACAAGGTCTAGTCTGGCTGCTAAAGTCTGGTCACTGACTAAAGAAGAAGTTGTACGGGCCGTATATTCACCCGGAACATTTAGAACCGTACTATTGGAATAATTGCCGCTGACCGCAGCGGTCAAACGGATATCCACAA
Source organism: Paenibacillus sp. FSL H3-0321 (assembly GCF_038002865.1). NCBI lineage: Bacteria > Bacillati > Bacillota > Bacilli > Caryophanales > Paenibacillaceae > Paenibacillus > Paenibacillus sp. FSL H3-0321. The sequence continues at coordinate 3,593,719 of NZ_JBBODH010000001.1, forward strand.
GGCTGGTTACACTCTGCATTCCCTGAGTTTTAAGCGTTGCCTCAAGTGGCCCAAATGTGCCGAAAGGTACCTTTTCAAGTCTTAGCACCAGCGAGATATTGCTGCTGTCTGTAGTTAACTTGGACGCAAGGCCGGTCAAATCCATGTCATTTAGTGCAAGATTGTACAGGCTGTCACCATAACGTATAGCAAAGGTTGCCTTACTGTCGCGTTTCACTGCTTCTAGCAGGGGCTTCAGCGGTACAACTACATAGGCCCCCAATTCCGTGGAAGGGACTTCGAATGCCAGAGACGGACTGCCCGTTTTATTGAGATAATCATAGCTGGCAGTCAATCGGTCAGCCGTAAGGGTATATCTTTTTACCGACTGGTTATATAAGGAACGATCTTCCGCAGAAGCTGCGGAGTCCCCTTTCAATAGCGGATACTCTTTGCCAAATTCACTTGCTGCCAGAGTTCCCAGATACGAAGGACGCCCGGTTGTGGATGTGCCTACACCGGTGAGATTCTGAACATAAAGTGAGCTGAATGAGGCAAGCGCACTGCCGTTCAGATCCAGAATATTACCGGAACCGGACATATAGGATAAATTTACAGCTTGTCCGGGTTTGACTACCGTGGACAACAGCAGCTTCAATGTACTTCCCGATACAGTATACGATTGTACACCCACACTGCTTCCATCTGCTCTCACGCCAAATTGGTTGGTGTACAAGCTTGAGGACGCCTGCATATTTTTGCTGAAGTTTACAATAAGCTCATCACCGGAGATGGTCGCTGAATTAATAAACGGCACTGTTGTTGTACCGTTACTGTTACTGCTGGTGCCTGAAACCGACACTGGCTGCAGGTTAATGTAAGCGGCCCGGTTGCCGTTCAGATCACTGATTCCGGCCGTTCCCGGTACATAAGAAATCGTAGTGGAGTTATTCGTGTTCAAGGCACTCGCTAGCGTCAAGGTTACCAGATTCCCGCTTACTTCTACGTTTGTCACATAATTAGGTGTATTCCCCACAAGTACGGAGAATTGGCTGTTCATCGGCAAATTGGCCGTAGACAATCCCTCATTATATGTAAGCACAATCTTATTTCCAGAGCCTGAAGCGCTTTGATAAACAGGTGCAGTTGAATCACTGGTATTACGGATATAAAAATCGTTGAAATTCGCTATATTCTGGCTATATTGATCTTGGACAGGATAAGATCCGGCATAATAGGCTAGGCGAATCGTCTGTCCATTCGGTGCATCACTACTTAGCCCCAGGACGACCGTGGAGCCACTGGAAGTGGAGGAAACCACTCCAAGTGAAACACCATCTGCATAAACAGAAAACTGGCTGAAGGCGTTGGTGGAAATCGCTTTAAGCGTATCATTGAAATTCAGTGTCAAAGTCTTGCCTGACAAAATTCCGTCCTTAGGTGCAGGAAGTGCCGTTTGGACTGTATTCGTTACCTGTCGTAGTGAAAACGTAGATGCTGCATTGCCGGCGGCATCCTGAATCGTTCTAAGGCCACCCGTATAGGCTATTTTGACAACTTGGCCTACTGCTACACCCGTACTAAGGGTTACATACACACTGTCGCCTTGGATATATACACTCTCTACTGTCCTTCTCTCATCGTTGACCGTTACATTAAAGCTGGAAGACAGCAGAGCAACTGCCGGACGAATTGCTTCATCATACTTCAGCCGGATTGTGCGGTTACTTTCAAGCTGTGTAGACACCAGAACCGGTGCCCTCTTATCTAATGCTACCGTCCGGAAACTCCAAGAGTTTTTCCCGCTGAGTCCCTCATATGAATTTGGATTATTTTTTTCAACAAAAGCACCTGGAGGAACATCAACGTAATAAACCGTATCGTTTTCGAGCGTATTTGAAGGCACGATTACGAATTCAGTGTCGTTATTTACGATTACTTTTGATCCTAATTTAGTTCCATTACTCTTATACAGGCTCACAGGATTCGTCTCAATATATTTACTTGGACGATTGAAGGTAATCTTAATGGGCTGATCAAGCGCCGCAGATTCACTACGGTCTGCCGGGCTGAGCGAGTCTACAGCGTACCCTGTCTGTGAAGTGGTTGTAAAACTCCATACATACGGTGTTCCTGAGGCAGGAAAAGCATTGCCATCTTGGTCATTAAACGCGCCTGCAGGAATAGTGACTGTGTAAATAGTATTATTCATCAGCGGACTCGTCACCGATGTCGATGCTACCGTTATAGTTCTGGTCCCACCACCGGTAACAGCCGAGGAGTTCACATCAAAGTATCTTGTATCCGCTGCATTAGTGGAAGATAATGTGATCACTCCATTAACCGGCGTCATCGGCTGGTCAAAGTTCAGCTGAATGTTGCCGGCTGGGGATACGGCAGTAGCACCACTGGCTGGGGATACATTTACCGCAGCGCCTGTTCCCTTTGTGGAAAAACTCCAGATGTTCCCACTGGTTATTCCAGCGAAGGTTTTATTCTCATCATCCTTAAAGGCGTAAGGATCGATTAGAACATAATAACTTTTTCCGGCCGTAAGTCTACTCGCAAGATTCAATCTCACTATCGTGGAAGATTCATCGCTTTGCAAATTGACTGAATAATCTCCATCATTAACCTTGAATTCCTGAACAACCGAATTGTCTGCCGAGGAAATGAGTCTAATGGATCCACCGCTCTTTTGCAGCTTCTTGTTCAGCTTAAAGCTAAGCTGAGTCAGTGTTGTGGAATCTACCCGTGAATAGTTCGCCGGATTGAATTCGCTTGCCCCAATATTCAGGTTCATTTCAGGTGATGTGGTAAATGTCCATGAAGCAGCCGCTGAGTCAGCACCTGCCCCGTCCTTAAATAGTCCTCTGGGAACAGTGACAGTATAGGTTTTGTTCTTCTCCAGCTGCTTGCCTAATTTAACTTCGTATTCCGTAGAATTGCTTATTAGCCCAGAACTGCCGATAGGCACCGTCACATATGGCGTGCCTGCGTCTCGCGTAGTAAGGGTGATATCTCCACTCTGCGGATACACCTGACGATCGAATTTCAGCTTAATGGAGGACGATACATTTACATTGACCTCACCTGCTGTTGGCGAAGTCACCATGCTGAATTCGCTTGCAGCATAAACTGCTGAATTCCCGGGACCGATTGACGAATACCCTGCACTGAGCAGCAGATCCCCTGCCAGAATGAGTGCTACTAATATTGAAATTTTCCTTTTCATGCGGTGATAGACTCCTCTCAAGCCATACTTTCGTCTTTACATATATTCTTATATTTCGGCTAAAAGGCTTCCAAAGTTTAGAAGAGTTCCTCTATAAGATAAGTTCACTTATATATAGTTTCAGCATACACATACAAAAAAGCCCGTAAAAGCAGTTCTTCCTTGAACCGAAGAATTGCCTTTACGGGCCTGATTCTAAAGCTATAATTTATATCCCAGCCTGGTCTTTAAGCATTTCTGCCTTGTCCACACGTTCCCAAGGAAGATCAATATCTGTACGTCCAAAATGACCGTAAGCTGCAGTTTGTCTATAAATCGGCTTGCGCAGATCCAGCATGGAAATGATTCCGGCCGGCCGCAAATCGAAGTTGCTGCTGATTAACTGAGCCATTTTTTCCTCACTGATTTTACCTGTTCCGTATGTATCTACATTAATCGAGACAGGATTAGCAACGCCAATGGCATAGGCCAGTTGAATCTCGCATTTGTCGGCAAGACCAGCGGCCACCAAATTCTTGGCGACATAACGGGCGGCGTAAGCTGCGGAACGGTCGACCTTAGTCGGATCCTTCCCTGAGAATGCCCCTCCACCATGACGGGCATATCCGCCATAAGTATCGACAATAATCTTGCGCCCAGTCAAGCCTGCATCACCTTGCGGACCGCCAATAACGAAACGGCCTGTCGGATTAATGAAATATTTAGTATTCTCATCTAGCAATTCGGCAGGAACAACCGGCAAAATAACATGTTCTTTAATATCAGCCTGAATTTGCTCAAGCGAAATTTCTTCAGCATGCTGTGTGGATACCACTACAGTATCTACACGTACCGGTTTTTCACCATCATATTCAATGGTCACCTGTGTCTTGCCATCAGGACGCAAATATTCCAAAGTGCCATTCTTGCGGACCTCAGACAGGCGCCGGGCAATACGGTGGGATAAAGCAATGGGTAACGGCATCAATTCAGGCGTTTCATTCGTAGCAAACCCGAACATCAACCCCTGATCACCGGCACCAATGTTGGCGGTTTCTTCAGCAACCTGTGCAGGGTCGCGGTTCTCCAGCGCAGCATTTACACCTTGGGCAATATCTGCAGACTGCTCATTCAGCGAGCTGAGAACGGCACAAGTATTATAATCAAAGCCATATTTCGCCCGTGTATAGCCAATTTCCTTAATCGTATTACGTACAATGGCCGGTATATCTACATACTCCGACTTTGTACTAATTTCGCCAATGACGAGCACAAGACCCGTTGCTACCGCTACCTCACAGGCGACACGTGCGTTTGGATCATTAGCCAGAAAAGCATCCAGTACCGCATCAGAGATCTGATCACAGATCTTATCCGGATGCCCCTCCGTTACGGACTCGGAAGTAAATAAATGACGTCCTTTAATCGACATGTACAATAACCTCCCATATGGATAGTCTGACACTGTATAAGGGGGCTCCTTAACAAATAACAGGCCACATAAAATAAGTATAGTATAAATATCGGAATACCGCATATCTTAAAAAAATGAACCTTTTCCGCATGGAAAAGGTTTATGGCTTTCCTCAAAAGTCATATTATCTTATTTGCCGGATGGTGTCAATTATAGCCAGTGTTACCTGTCATAGCGTAAGGTACTAGCTTATTTAACAAAACAGTGATCCCCCGCAAGCAAACCCTAGAGTGGTTCGGGTATTAAGTAAACAAAGACTGCTCGGCTTGTTTGACCAGTCTCTTTGTAATTTCCCCACCTACAGATCCGTTGTCTCTGGATGTAATATGTCCGAGGTACTGACTTCGCCCGATTCCCCCTGTTCCACCCAAAGCTCCCAGTTCGGAAGCAAACTCTGTGTCAGCCCCGCCACCGTAAGAAGCTCCATATAGTCCAAATTCAGCAGCGATCTCGTATTGCATCTGTTTAAGCATTGCCCGGCTCTCCGGTACAACTGTGCGGTTAGTACGTGCCATGTTACAGCACCTCCTGAATTTTTTTAAGATTACAGGAAGTATTGTGTGCTCTTTACCAGGGCCTCAATCGCCTCAATGTTTGTCAACAGTGGTAAACTGTGCCGAAGTATGACGAATCCGATATTAGGACATCCTATTTATATTCGAGCCTATTTCAATGTATAGGCTCCGCGCACCATAACCACCAGCCCACCAGTCTGACCGTCTTGTACCACTATGCCCCGTCCGGCACGAGGGAAAGATAACAGATGATTGGATGGTGCAGCAGTACCGTTAACCAGATCCGCTCCATCAGTTAAATCAGCAACACCATTACTGTCCTGAGAATAAATAGCCGCCTTTCCGGCGCGAACGATAAATTCGGCACCCGCTCCGGCAATCAGAGTCTGACCTGCTTTCACATCAACGATCTCAACTTCATCGCCTTTATTCTGGCTAGGTGTTGTTGTAGGCGTAGGGGTCGCTGCAGGCGTTGGCGTGGCCGTTGGAGCCTGTGTAGCAATAGTTCCACCCTGTAGCGCTTTTTGAATCTGTTGATCCACATAGCTTTTGGTTACTACAGGATCTTCAGACGTTCCTGGCTGGTTGCCTACACTGGCGCCGTCAGCTTCACCAAAAAAGAGGGATCCACCCCACAGACTGCCTGTAATAAGCACAGCTGCTGTCATTATTTTATAAGTTGGTTTCATACTAACCTCCAATGTACTGGGATTGTAAGCCCTATTACATAAAAAATCTAAAAAAAAGAATAGCCTCCGAAGAGGCTATTCTGTGCTTCGGTAATCGGAGATTACTTAGCGTTTACTGTCTTATCACCAACGATAGTGTTACCTGCTTTATCTGTAGCAGTTGCACCATCGATAACTCTAACAGTAATATTGTTTACGTTGTTAGCATTGAGGTCAGAATATCCTGCAAGTCTAACATAGTATTTACCTGCATCGTTACCAACACCGGCGATGAAACCACCAGTAATTGCTGCTGGAGTCGTCGTGTTGTTGTTCACAATAATTACGAAGTCGCTAGCCTTAAGAGTAGCAGCATCAATCGGCTCGGAGAATGTCAATTGCAGAAGTGAAGTATCTCCAGAAGAAACAGCTGCTGAATCCAAGGTTGGTTTAACACCGTCTGCCAATACTGGCTTAATAGTAGCGCCGTAAGTACCATTTCCTGCAGTATCTGTAATACCGGATGCAATAAATTCAATTGCTTCAGTTTTACTGATTGCATTTTTAGGAACGCGTACTTCAACTACTGCTACTGTAGGAGCTGTTGCAGTTCCATCAGATCTCAATAGCTGAGCGTAGGAATTTGTAGGAAGTGCTTTGCTGCCCAAAGTATAACTGTTAACATCACGCAGGGACACCACATTCAGACCAACGTTGTCTTTAACTGTTACGGTGAAGACAACTTCAGTATCAGCTTTAACACCCTCAGAGTAAGTGATGCTTGTAACTACAGGTCTTTCAGTGTCAGTTGTAGTTGCAGCTGCTGCACTAACATTAATAGTAGTGCCAACTGACTTGTTCTTAGCAAGTGCCAAATCTGTTACTAAACCAGCAGGAAGACGCAGAGTATAAGTTCCGCTAAGACCCTTCACATTTGGATATGTGAGCTTAGTACCGTCAACAATCTTAGCACCACTGAAATCAACACCAGTTACTACTAGACCAGTAGAGTCGCTAATCAATGTTGGTGTTCCACCTACCAGCGTAACATCTTCGGAGTATGGTACAACCAGACCTTTATCAGTGCTGAATGATGCATTAGAAGCTACAGGAGCCGTAGTATCCTTCACAAGTGTGATCGGTTGAGTCACTGGAGTACCAAGCGTGTTGCCCAATGTGTCTTTAACAGTCGCTCCGAAAACAAGTGATCCAGTGTAAGAACCGGAATCCGGCAGTTTGAATCCAGCAGGAACTTTAAACTTAATAGTGTCGCTGTCAGCAGTTGCTTCGACACTAAGTGTTCCTTGAGACTCTCCATAAGTATTCAAGAATTTAACGTTACCAATCAGGGACTGATAGTTAACTTTCTTGTTGAACTTGACAGTGATAAGGCTATCACCTGTTGCAGTAACAGAAGTAATTGTAGGAGCAGCAGTATCAGAAGTTACAGCTACGCTTGTTTTGATCGGATTAGGACTTATCAGGTTGCCAGCAAAGTCACTAACATTCAACAAGGATACATCATAAGTTGTACCAGTCTTCAATGTACCTGCAGTCAAGCTGAAGGTGTCGTAAGTTTCACGAGTTACTGAAGCAGACACACCGTTTACGCTAGCAATGATTCCAGCTGGTTTAACTGGCTCACTGAACTTCACAAGCACTTTATTGGTAGTATCCTTAGCTACAGCAGTTACGCTTGCAACTGTTGGAGCTACTGTATCAGCAGCAGTCAACAAAGCGCTGTAATTAGCAAGAGCTGTTCCAGCAGTTGTCTTAACTGCATCTGTTACAACAACAGTGTATTGGCCTTTAAGGAATTCAAGACCTGGGAACGTAACAATTGCTTCAGTTCCAGCAGCGTTAACGCTCACTTCAGAACCATCTACAGTAATAGCAGGCTGGTTATTCAAAGGAATTACTCTGATAACACCGGATTTAAGCTTATCGTTAGAAACTAAAGTTGAAGTATCAATTGCACGGTTGAATGTTACTTGCAATTGCTTAGCGTTTGGAGCATTTACAGAAACAACCTTAGGAGCTGCAAGAGTAACCTTCACGCTGTAGTCAACGTTGTTGTGTTTGAAAGGAACTGTAGTTTCAACGCCTTCTACCAAAGCGGTAGTCAGAGTTACAGTTGTTGTAGATTTATCAGAGAAAGTCACCAATACGCTAGTTGGGTTCAAAGCTTCACCCGAAACTACTGTAGGAGCTTTCGAGTAGTTAGCAGCAGCATAAGCTGCTTCTACTACCAAAGAGCGGGTAGCGTTGGATTTGAAATCAACACCCTTTGCAACCAGACCAGCTTCAACAACTGCTTGTGCATAACCTTTAGCCCATACAGCTGCATTGTTGTCAGTTGTAGTAGGAGTTTCAAGTTTCAAAGCACGGTGCAGTACAGCTGCAATTTCTTGCACTGTAACTTTACCATTGAAGTTAAAGAGACCTTTTACAGTGTCAGTTCCCTTCATGTATCCAGCTGCAGTTGCAGCTTCAATGTAAGGCACTGCCCACATAGTTTTAGTGTAACCTTTGTCTTTGTAAGACAATGTTGTAGGAGCTACTTCTGGAAGATCAAACAATTTAGTCACGATCTTCGCGAATTCAGCGCGAGTCAGATCTTTTTCAAGATGAGCTTGACCGTCTGGGTACCCTTCAAGAATACCTTTCGCTGCCAAAGCATCAAATTTCGCTTGTGGAGTTGTTGCAGTTTCACCAAATGCTACAGAGGCAAACATCGAGAATGCCATTGCTGTAGATAATGCTACGGATAAAATTTTCTTCATAACCTTTTTTTCTCCTCCTTGGACGTTCATGAACTGAGATTTTTCTTTAGTTGGGTAGCTCATGTCACTCATTAGCCGATGCACCCCCTTTCCCGAGTTGAGCATATTAAGTATAAATAATGTCTGTGACGGGTATCACAGAAACTGGTAAACCGGTTTAAGGCATGACAATACTAGATTCCTAATTCTACCTAAGTATTATACAATGTGCCTCAAGTCACGTAAAGCTAATTTTTCCAATCACTGCGCCTTCATTAATTTGGGTGATCCCAAATGTCTGGTGCAAATGACTCTACACTTTAAACGCAGAAGTTCTGGAAAAGTTGCGCCTTACTCAAAAAAAGTTTTTTTGGCATCCCGATGCCGCTCCAATAGAAGAGCATATGTAGTTCTACTAACTATTGCTAATCATGGGTGACTACGGGAAACAGTATAGCACATGAACTTTCGAAACGTCATTAAACAATATTTGTTAAGTTAATAAACATAATCACCTTTTTTCAAACCCGGAAATTTCTTTATCAGCCAAAACAAAAAAGCGCCGTAACCGGCGCTTTCACTTTAAAGCATATAACTAACGGATCTTCATCGATAGCTGAATCAATTCCTGCCGCTTCTCAGGGCTTGAATTGACATTCTCGTACATCGCGTCAATCGCCGTGCGGTTCTCCCGATAGCTCTTCTCATGCTTAATTGTAGTATGAGACCACTCAATTAATGCATTCTCCGCAATAACAAGATCATTATATGCATCATGGAATCCTGTAGCTTGTACAAGTTCCTCCATTAGATCCTGTGAAATTTCCTGCAACGCTCTTTTTGCTGTGATTTCCTTTTCCAGGATTTTCGCTCTATTCTCAAACATATTCTTTGCTTTCATATAATCCAATTGTGCTTTTGCTAAAATCGGTTTCATGGATGGCTTTCACCTTTCAGAAAATATTATTTTCTAATTTATTGTACCGTAAATGGGAGCAGATTACAAAGTTATCTAAATGGAAATTCAACCTGCATAAAGTCACAGCTTCTCCGAAGAGCTATATATAGTTCGTTTCTTATTATACCCAAAGAGAATTGATTTATAAAGGCATACCCTTTACATATTCATTTGCATACAAAACGGAGGGCAAGTAACCAGCCCTCCGTAATATCATAACAAATTAAAATGTATCTAGCTCAGGGTTTTAGGGAAGATGGTGGTGCTCTTCTTTAACAGTTCCACAGCGATCTTTCCTGCCTCAGCTCTGGTCATATTAGACTTAGGATTAAAGTTGTAAGAAGCCTTCTTTTGACCAGCTATGCTTACTTCAGCGCCATTCATAATTTTCGCCTTCGAAACCGCTTGGACTGCCGACAAGGCGTAAGATTCTATTTTACCGGAATCCAAAAACGACTTGGCGACTGAATCCTTTAATTTCTGATCGTTAGCTGCCAATTTCAATTTCAGGGCTCTGGCAATCATTACAGCTGCCTGCTCACGAGTAATTGGCTGATCCGGAGCAAATACTCCATCGGTAAGTCCAGTCACTATGCCTGCTCTCGACGCAGTTTCAATATGGGCATAGTCCCATGTGATTGAACTTGCTCCAGGCACCAGATCGGAATACGTCTTGTTGTCATCATAGTTAAGTGGAAGATTCAACCCTTTAACCAGAAGTGTCGCGAATTCACCTCGTGTCGCTTGATCGTCTGTTCCAAATTGCTCAAACCGAAGATTTTTCATAATACCCTTTGAGTAAAGAGCGTTCAAAATATTTCTGGCCCATTGATGATTCGTGACGTCATTGTATCCTCGGCTCATTTTCATTACCTTATAATACCCAAATTCATCAAAAGGAACGGAGATCGTGTGCTTATTGGTATCTACAGTACCGCCAATATTCTCCCATTCCCTTTTACTGTTGTATTTGAAGACCGTAACAATAGTTCCCGCGTCTTGTACAACATTCGGGTCAAAGGCCAATGTCAATTTCCCCCGCTTAGACGGTGTAATGATACGTTCCGCAGGAGTCTGTGGATCTCCAAACAATCCATCTACAGAATAAGGAGCTAAACCATTCGTAGCTGGAATATGCCCTGGCGTTGATGTGGTTCCAAGTTCACCCAATCCTCCGCTGATCCAATACACTTCCGATATACGTCCAAAATTGCTGCTCTCGTAAGGAGAATTGAACCGGAGCGTAAATTCATCTGGAATCGTCCAAGTTGGTATGCCACTCTCTTTAAAGGTTTCAGGGAAGCCGATGACGTTCCCATAATCGTTACGCCGTTCTACAACACCTGTGGATGGGTCTGCAATCCCAAACCGCAGCTTGTTATTAGGATAGTACTTCGTCAAATTACGTGTATCCGTACTTTGCATTACCGTTCCTTTAGGGAAGGTTAATTCCACTGCTTTGTTAAACACACTGTATTTGTCTGCTGTTTTAGGTGACATGTATTGTGCATCGACTGCTACTGTACCGGTATAGAATATTGAAATAGTGTCTGTACTTGTCGTAGCACCGCGAACAATTTGAATTTTGATGCTGTTAGCTTTATCCGCCTTCAACCCTACATAGTCCAGTGCAAATCTCCCTGGCCCCAAATCCGTACGTTTGACTGCTTTTTCTTTGTCTATGATGACATCTGTAGCCCCTTCAGCTTCAATATCAAAATGAACAAAGTTTTTATTAACAACATATTGAGTACCTACAGAAGGCTGAGGAGAGAGAATACGATAGGCACTAACTTCTCTAACAATCTCCAGCTTCTGACTGGTTTTGGCTCCTGTACTATTTATCAGCTCAAGAGTGTAAATATACGTTCCTGGCGTATCATTCACAAGATCCTGAATCCGCATTACAAAGTCTTTTTGACTCCCGGCAAAACTGGTGGTATAGCGTTTATCTGCAAAACTCGGGCTGGGAGTAATTATTGGATTCGGAATGGCAGGAATATCAAGTGACAGGATATTTTTTGTTCCCATATTCAAATTGAGCTTTACCGCACCGCTTCCTCTAAGTACCAGATCATAAGTTTTCAAGCTGGTAGTATACTGATTATCCTTATATATAAAATCAGGAGTTAAGTTAAATAGTTTGGTCAGCAGTTCATCCGTTGGTCCAAACTCCCGATCAGGAAACGTACTTCTAGCAGTACCCACAGCGGGTTGAAACTTACTTATGGTTGATACATTCTCATCGAGAATGTAAATGCGCAATTCCTTGCGGACTTCCCGGGTTTGCCCCTTTTCATCTGTACCTGTGCCTGTAAAGACAATTTTATTCTCTCCAAACACTAATGGCCCCGTAGTCGCATTAATACCTAAACTAACCTCAAATCCGCCTGCGGCACTTTTAAACCAAGTTTTATCTAAGCCGGTTGATCTTTCTTTTGTTCCATTCACATACATTTCAGCCACGAAGTAATCGGAGTTTGAATTGAAATCAATATATTGCCCCTTAACAGCAAGGGTCTTGCCAGCCTCGGAATCAATAACAATAGTCTGTCCATCTGTAAGGTTGGATACATAAATATAGCTTTTAGAGGCAAAGGAAATATTAACATCCTTATATGCAGAGGAACCCTCAATGTTAAATCTAACGGTCTGGTTCCCGTTTTGGAAATCCTTTATTTTAAAGATATGCTGTGTACCTGAAACAGAAGTTACCAACTCCGGTGTCAGTCCAGCAGTGGAAATAGGTAAATATTTCGCAATCAATTTGGCCGGACTAGTCACTGCTGTATTTGTTTTAACCGAGATGTAGAACTCACTGGCATCCACCTTAGCCCCATTCAGAGCTACCCCGGGTGGAATATCGCCCGTTCCATCGTACCCTGCAAGATATTTCATATCCGTGATTACGATTCTATCTTTCATATACTGAAAATCAAAAGAACGATTTATAGTTTTAGTTCCGTAAGCTACCGAAAGATTATGTGTTTGTGTCTCTAATCTGTTCGCTGGCGTTGCATTGTCTTTGTTTAGGGTCAGCGGCATCTCAAAAGAAACCAGCCGATAGGACGGTGCATTCTTGATAGGAGAGGGTACCAAAACCTCATCTCCCGCGTTCAAAGCGATAAGACCAGCGCTGTCCAATGTTATACCGCTCCCATAGGTAGGCGTTGATACTGCTCCATTCATTTTCACTACTGCCGAACCCGCAAAAGGGACTCCCGCAGTATCCTCAACCATCATTTGAACCATTAATTTTGCAGTATCTGAATTTTCTGTCATCACCGGCTGACCACCCAGCAGGTCCTGACCCTGACTGTGCGAATCAACCAAATACATTTTAACTATAGGATTCTTCTCATCATAATAAAAAAGCGTATATTCAAAGCTCAACGTATCTGAGCCATTCTGCACGACTAATTTCAGATTATTGACACCCGGATTAAGCGCCATACGCTGCGAGAAGAACGTTCCATCCTGCAGTAAAGAGGTATTTGATGCACTTTCATTATTAATGGCAGCAGTAACCTTTGTTGCATTTAACGCTTTACCTTCAAGTGTAATTTCTTTGGTGGCTACGACCAATTGTGCTCCTTCGTTCAAATTAAGCTTCTCTGAGCCACCCAGAACTTGAAGTCTCTCGACATAAGGAACCTGATCAAATAGTACATAAAAAGCCTCAGAGCGATCATTGCTTCCCTGTGACCCTGTAAGAGTAATCTTGTTCATGCCTGGAAACAATGTCAGATTTGCGCTAAAGCGGTTGTCAGGACTGTCAATATCCAGCTGGACAACACCCGGCGTTACATGTGTAGCATCCTCTACCCATTTCCCATCATCCCAGTTCAAACGTTGTACATTTGCCCCCAGAGTAGAACTCGTAACTTTTGTAAACGTTCCTGTAACTGGTAAATTAGCATCCGTTACTTGCAATACATTGGTTCTTGAGATTTGTTTTTCTATTGGAGGCAGTAATGTCAGGTCAACAGTGTTTCTCAATTTCGTATTATCTGGCGTAAAATAACTGGTAGGCTTAAGCGTATCTGCAGCCACTGCAGTATTCATAAGTCCAGTTGGAATTAAAGATACAATTAAGGCGAACAGAAGCGTCCATACAAATGGCTTTCTCATGCGCTGCATGTCATTAATCTCTCCCTTTTGATGATGTTAATTATTTTATCGGTCCTACAGAAGATAATTTGAAGGAATTCGTTGAATTTTCTATACACTTATAATTCGTGCAGCATCAGATTCCTTCAATAATACCCCTGGAATACAAAAAGCCCACCCTACATCAGGATGAGCTTTTCAAAAAAATATATATTAATAGCAATATAAATCTATAAACAAATCCTACAGCTTAGAGCCTCGTTCCTGACTAACCTTCATTCGCATTCTCAGGAAGAAGTCAATCACAGGACGTTTGGTCTTACTGATGACACCGGTAATCTCCGCACCAATTTGCAGGAAGAACAGCATTACGCAAATGACTACAAAAGTAACCCAGTTAGCTTCGTAAAGAGATGCTGATGTCTGGATAACAGCCAATACACCGAAAAATGTAGCAATTCCATAAATGATCAGTACCGTTTGACGGTGGCTGAACCCCAGTTCGCGCAGGCAATGATGCAGGTGGCCTTTATCCGGTGCGAATATTGGTTTCTTCTGCAGCTTGCGGCGTACGATGGCAAAAAAGGTATCAGACAAAGGCACTCCGATAATGAGGAGCGGTGTAATAAAAGAAACGACGGCAATTTGCTTAAACCCAAGAAGTGCAAGCAGAGCCAAGCAAAAACCTAAGAACAGTGAACCTGTATCACCCATAAAAATTTTGGCGGGGTGAAAATTAAAGAACAGAAATCCTATGATGCTGCCCAGCAGCAAGAGGCACAGGAGTGCAACCATTGTATTTCCCATCAAGAAGGCCATCACTGCAATGGTGGCAATTGCGATACCGGATACCCCGGCAGCAAGCCCGTCCAACCCGTCAATCAAGTTAACGGCATTCGTGACACCCACAATCCAGAAAATAGTCAGTGGAATAGCAATCCAGCTTTCCAGCGAAGAATACGTATTATGAAAAGGAATATTTACGAAATCAACAGTAATACCAAAACCGAAGACTACTATGCAGGCAGCCGCAATCTGGCCCAGCAGCTTCACCTTTGCCGAAAGTTCGAACCGGTCATCCAAACCGCCGATCAGAACAATCATTCCGCCGCCACACAGCAGCGCTTTGATGAAGCTTACCTCCCGCGGAGTGAAGTCATAAGGAATAATTGGCAATACGGCAAGCAGGCCCAACACAAACGCCAGAAAAATACCAAGTCCGCCAAGGCGGGGCATAATCTTCGTATGCACTTTACGGGCATTCGGCACATCTGTAGCGCCAATCTTAATAGCGAATTTCTTCACCAGCGGCGTCAAGAGTAAGGCGAGTCCCATGCACACAATAAATCCGGCGATGTATATGATTAACATTTGATCAGTCGACCCCCATTTCTCTACCGCATTGAATTATACGCTGAACTAAATACAAATTCCAATTCCGTTTTTGGGCTGCTATTCTTATTTTCACGGTGAATATCCGCATTTTACTGAGCTTTTGTCACTTTATCTTTCTCACGCATCACTTTTACTGCGAATTTCGGCAGCGCAAGCATTCTTTTATAGCGTGTCGGTTCTTTAAGAAGACGATATAACCATTCCGCTCTAAGTTTCTGGAAGGCTATGGGAGCCCGTTTGGTCTTGCCCGAGATCACATCAAAGCTCCCTCCGACCCCCATCATCACCGGAATGTTCAGTCTGGATTTGTACTTGGCAATCCAAGGTTCCTGGCTGTCAGCGCCTCTGGCAACAAAGAGCAGATCCGGCTGTGCCTCCAGAATTCCAGAAATAATCTTTTCGTCGTCGTCGGGTCCAAAAAAACCATCATGATATCCCGAGATTATGATCCCGGGATACTGAGTTTGTAACCGGGAAGACGTCTCGTGAATCACTTCCGGGGTAGAGCCCAGCAGATAGACCTTCCATGTATATCTTTCGCCTTGGCGCAGCAATTCATGTAAAAGATCAAATCCGGCCACACGCTCCGCTACGGGTTCATGGCAATATTCCGCAGCCCACACGACGCCTGTCCCATCAGGCACCACCAGCTCCGCCGATTTCATGATCTCCATGTAAGCGGGATTCTCCAGCGCGGTCATAACCATGATCGGATTAGCAGTAATTACCTGATGCGGTTCACGGTTGCGGACAGCTTCTGTCAAATAAGCGACTGTGGCTTTCATATCGATTTTAGACACCCTTATGCCAAAAATTGGAACTGTAGGTACCGGACTTTCTGCTTTCACTATCAATCATCCTTTGCGGTGGAAATATTCAACAATTTGCCGGGCAGGAGCCTCGGCTTCTTCTACTAAGGCAGCAATTAGCGGCTCACGCTTACGTTTCCAATCGTCTCCTGCTTCCAGAAGATGAAGGACTTCAGCAGCAACTTCTCCGCCGTCCAGCGAAGTCGTAGAACCGATGGGCCGACAGTCGATCCGCTCAAGAAAGTGATCTATCTTAGGATCATAGGAGATCCCCATCAGCGGCACACGCCTTCCGGCAGCATAGATGAGACTGTGCAGCCGCATCCCGATCAGCATATCGCATTCTCCTACCTCGCGCAACATCTGCCGGGGATGGAGCGCATCTTCACAGATGCTGATCCTGCCGCCCTGACGCGCAATACCTTCCTCCAGTTTCTGCATCACATAACGGGAAGCCTCATTATCTGAGGAATGATGGAAAGGCAGGAAGCGCAGATGCAGCGGAACTTGCCCACAGGCTTTTAGCAGGCCTTGCGCAATGGCATCCAATTCCTTACGGGACTGCTCCCAGTAACGCACCGATATCCCAACGGTCTTCAATGCAGTGTCGGGGGTAATCTCCTCTAGGGGTTGGGAACCCTCGGGAAGAGAGAGTCCCATCACAGGATCAGGAACAACCTCAACAAGTTCCCGGCCAAGCCCCATAGTCTGCAGCAGCTGGCGAGATTGCTCATCCCGCACAGACACATAGCTGCATTTGCGGAAAACGGATTTGATCAGCGGATGGAACAGCTTCCGGTTTACCGGACCGATGCCCTGGGCATAAATAAATGTCGGCTTTCTCATCCATTGAGCCAGCTTTATAATCCCCAGGTAATAGGGAATACTCTTGCTGCCCGTCACGTCCTGCAGCAGGCTTCCGCCGCCGCTGATGAGACCTGCACTCTCGTAAATGGCCTGGCGTACCTCACCCAGCTTCATCCGGTGGACAGCTTTTACACCATAAGTAGCTGTTGTCCACTCCGGATCAATGGATAATACAACAGGTTCAACCGGTATGCCGGCAGCTTGTGAATGCTTCTGCAGCGCATCTAGAATAGACTGCAGCACTGCCTCATCCCCGCTGTTGCGGAAGCCATAATAGCCGGAGAGGATTATTTTTTGAGCAGCGGCGACCATCGTTTCCAACACCCTTCTGCAATCTGCCATACGCCAACGGCGATGAGCCCGATAATCAGACCAATCCCCAGCCCAAGCAATCCGCGGATCAGGGAGATCAACACAGGAGAATGGATATGGGCAAAGGTATCCACCATCGAAAGCTGGCCGATAACCGCAATAATCATAATAAACGCAGCATTCCGGTATTTATAGGCCATGAAAGCACCTAAAATGAACAGCGGATGTGCCAGCAGGAATTCTTTATTGCGCGGCCGGATATTAACTGTATTCTCCAGGAAGGTCCGGAGAGTCATCTCCAATGGACTTACACTGCCGCTGTTGCCGGTCCGGGTTAAGTAATACCAGCCCATGATCGCCAGAACGCCGGCAGCGATAACCATTATGAGTGTAATGGGAGTACGCAGCAGCTGGCCTGTCTTGTTAAAAGTGAATTCACCACGGTACAGAAGCACATACAGCGCAGTCAAGGCAATCGGCGCCAAGTGCAGCAGGCTGACACCACGGAACTGATTGAGCACAAGGCTGTACGTAATGTTGTTCAGAAGTGCAATTACAAACGGTACGGCACTAAGCGAGATCAGTGCTGTCTTCACATAAAGTACAAGACTGTGCACCAAACGCCGCTTGGGACTCATGACCGTATAGGTTAGTTTATTGGTTCGAAGCGGCGGTCCCTGTTCATTGATTTTGCGGATCGCCATTACTGTCGCCACAGTCGGGGCGCTGATAGCTACCGCAAGTGCCAACGCCTGTTCAAAAAGCTGAGGCTTTACTACAAGCAGTCCGGCACTTCCCAGCAATCCCAGTACCCAGGCAGGAAGTGTGAGCCATGGAATGAAAAAAGAAACAAGCAAAGCAACCATGGATACCGCACCAATCACAGCCCCAAGCTTGAAATACCGCTGATAGGAGGAGTCTACGACTTCAAAAGCCGTAGCTTGTCCCAGGGTAAAACCGTTATCCTCAATTTTATCTACAGCACCCCCGGGATCGCTTAGACTCGTTATGAGGTTATCCAACGTGTCGGTCACCTGAGCTTTAGCGGTGTTTCTTGCCGGAATCGTATTGAGATAAATCATCCGGATATTACGGTCTTTGGTTGCAAGCGCGAAACGGTCAGCAATGATTTCCGGTGACAAGCCGGAATCTTTTTCACTGAGAGAATACAACCGTGCGACGTTATAATCGAGCTCATAGGCGAGTTTATTAAAACCTTTTTGCTGGGCCTTAATATTCTCAATTGCAGCAATCCCCATTCCGCGTTCCTTCATAAGTTTTCCAAAGGCGTCTAAACTCTTTAAGTCAGCGTCATCATTATATCCCTTGACCGACTCGCCTTCGAAAAGAATCCGCTTGACCCCGAGTTCCTCATAGCGGTCCAGCAGTTTCTGTACTGCTTCCTGGTTATACTTTAAGGAGTCCACTAGACGTGGGACAATGTTGAACCCTTTGCCATGCAGCATGTCCAGCGTCATCGGATCCGGCTGTAACGGTTTCATTGTAGCATCTTCAATCGGAGTCTTGATGATCAGACCCTGCTGTCCGCGGAAACTCCAGTCCTCCGTTCCAATGTCAAGACCGCTGAACGCTTCACGTATCATTGCCGAGAGTGCATCACTATTATCTGCGCTCGTAAAGAGGACATATGTATAGTTCTCATTCTCCGGAATCACAGTGTCGGTAAGATTAGCGATATCAGCCGCTCCCCATAACATCAAACGGCGGGCCTTACGGTAATCCTCAAGCGTACTTTCATAAATTGCCATGCTCTGAACGCCGGCATCCTTTAAACGGTCAAGCTGGTCGGAAATATAATCCTTCGGATTAGAGCGGTAGCTGGCCACTTCAACCAGATCGCGGTAATCAAATACAAATTCAACCGTTTTGGATGATTTCTCCGTCTGCAGCCGGTCATAAACAACCGGGAGAGCAGCCAAGACACCAATTATTACGATAATCCACAACCACTTTCGCGAAGCTATATTCCATCGTTGCCATTTCTGCTGCACCAAAAGTACCTCCTCTTTCACTTTGAAGCCTAGTACCGTTTATAAAACAGTCTTCACTGCCAAGCTACATATTAATTAAAATCGCTCTAAACTCAAGCAGAAACGGATGTGCATCCGGTTAGGAGCAGTATCCGTTTCTGCGGGAAGTTAGCTATCTCGTATTATTTCCCGTCAACGCGGGCCATAACCTGCTGCGTAAGTGCAGCAACCTTATCCTTGGCATTCTGGAGCGATTCACCGCGAACCGCAAAATACACCTTGATCTTCGGCTCTGTACCGGAAGGCCGCAGGCAGAACCAGGAGCCGTCGGATAACAGATACTTCAGCACATTTTCCTTAGGCAGGCCATTCAGCCCCAGAGAGTAATCCAGAACCTCGCTTACAGAAGCACCTGCGATTTCCTGCGGGGGATTGCTGCGCCAGTCATTCATAATTGCCTGAATCTGGGCCACACCGTCTTTACCCTTCAACGTCCGTGATTCCAGACTTTCCAGGAAGAACCCGAACTTGCTGTACAGCTCCTGAAGCACATCATAAAGCGTCTTGCCTTGTGCTTTGTAATATGCCCCAGCTTCTGCAATCAGCATAGAAGCCAGAACGGCATCCTTGTCCCGGGCATAATTGCCGGCAAGATAACCATAGCTCTCTTCGTAACCGAAGAGGTACGTGTATTCCCCGGACTGTTCGAACTGGGTCATTTTCTCCCCGATATATTTGAAGCCGGTCAGCGTATTGAATACAGTAGCGCCATAATGCTCGGCAACCGCTGCGCCCATTTCACTCGTCACAATTGTCTTGACAACAGCACCGTTTTTCGGCAGCTTGCCTTGTTCCTGCAAACGGCTCAGGTAGTAATGGATCATCAGGGCCCCGGACTGGTTACCAGATAAAACAACGAAGTTCCCTTCATTGTCCCGCACGACGGCCCCCATCCGGTCTGCATCAGGGTCGGTACCGATCAGCAGGTCGGCATTCAATTCTTCGCCAAGTTTTATAGCCAGGGTAAAGGCTTCCCGCTCCTCGGGATTCGGTGATTTCACCGTCGAGAACTCAGAATCCGGCTGCTCCTGCTCCGGCACCACATGGACCTGCGTAAAGCCGATCTTCTTCAGTACACTGCGGACCGGCAAATTGCCCGTTCCATGCAGCGGAGTGTACACAATCTTGAAATCTTTGCCAAGAGTAGAAGCGATCTCTTCACGGGCAACACTCACAGCAGCTACTGTATCTGTAAAGGCTTCGTCTTCTTTCTCTCCCAGCCAATGCAGCAAGCCTTGACTTTCTGCATCTTCACGGGAAATCCGCTTTACACCATTGAAGGAATCAACCTCCAATATGGAGGAAATGACTTTCTCCGCCTCGTCCGGCACCAGCTGTCCACCTTCAGCATTATAAACTTTATAGCCGTTGTATTCCGGCGGGTTATGGCTTGCTGTGATAACAACGCCACCTGACGCCTTCAAATGACGGACAGTAAAGGAAAGCTGCGGCGTCGAACGCAGGGATGGAAACAGATGCGCCTCAATACCGTTGCCGGCCAGCACAAGAGCTGCCTCCAGCGTAAATTCGGGTGAGAAGCGGCGGGAGTCATGCGCGATGACTACGGAAGGTCTGCCTTCTCCAGTATGCTGCTCCAGTATATAATTAGCGAAACCTTGGGTGGCCCGGCCTACTGTATATCGGTTGATCCGGTTGCTGCCTGCGCCGATAACCCCGCGCAATCCGCCTGTGCCAAACTCCAAATCTCTATAAAAGCGTTCTTCCAGTTCCTGTTTTTCATTCGCAAGAAGGTTCAGTTCTGCCTTCGTGTTCTCATCCACAGAAGGGTCCTGCAGCCAACGTGTCAATGTTTCAAGCGCTTTCGGGCTTAATTCAGTCATATGAATCTCTCCTTATCCATATTATGATATATGATTGTATAACAGGTGCTAGCTGAGCGCGAACATAATTTCGCCAGAGGCTACAATCTTGCCCTCCACCTTCGCGGTGGCTTGGCCTTTTCCGATGCTGCCTTTAAGCCGGGTAATCTCCACCTCAAGCGTTAGCGTATCTCCCGGCACTACCTGGCCACGGAAACGGAAACCGTCCAGTCCGGCCAGAAAACCGATTTTGCCCCGGTTGGCTTCAAGTCCCAGAATAGCTACGGCGCCTACCTGTGCCAGAGCTTCTGTAATCAGAACGCCGGGCATTACCGGATAACCCGGAAAGTGACCGGTGAAGAACGGTTCATTTACCGTAACATTTTTGATGCCGACAGCCCGTTTGCCCATTTCTATTTCTGTAATTTTGTCCACCAGCAGAAATGGAGGCCGATGGGGTATTATTTCTTGAATTTGATTGATATCCAGCATTGTCGCAAAGCTCCTTTCGGATGTAACCGCGTGTTTAAACAATCCGCTGGGCAGTACTTTGATTTTATTCTTTTACAAAGTCTGCATAAATATTGGCGGCTTCGGTAAAAACTATAATTATCCTTCACCACCTGCAGCAGTGGAGGTTAAGATAAGGGGCTTTCTCCACCGCACGCGGCAGCATGGCGGAGAGGGCCCTTTTTGGCGTTCCTTGGTCCCCAATCATTATACATTTTCCAGTATAAAAAAGAAAACTCCCTTAGACAACCAGGGAGCTTTAAAACACCTCATATTTAAGGTGCGAACACCAAATCATATACATGCTTCCAGGTACTCCACAGAAGCACATCACTGAATTCCTTTTTGCCTAGAACGACGTAACCGACCACAAGACCACTCGCAAGCGCAGCTACAAGCAGCAAGGGAATCATAATCCACTGGATAATGGCCCATGTGGATACTCTCCGCTTCTTCACCGGCTGCCGTTGATCTTCTTCCGGTTTCCTATTGTCCTGACGACTCATTCCTTCACCTACCCGCGCATAGAATTGGCCAGGCCAAGCATCTGGTCACTGGAGGAAAGTGCCCGTGAGACAAGCTGATAGGTGCGCTGAATCTGCATCATTTCCGTTATTTCCTTGCTGAGGTCAACGTTGGACTGTTCCAGATATCCGGAACGCACTCCTACTGCTGAGGCTTCACCCGGTGCTCTTTGGAGGAAGGCCTGCTGCACTGTGACTCCGTCAGCAAGCACGTAAAAATTACCGTCGACTGCCTGCATCGCACTCTTGCTTAGCGGTTCTACAATCATAATTGTACCCGCTACCCGGGCCGGCGCATTCTCGCTGGTCTTCGTGAGCACCCGGCCGCTCTCATCAATAGCGGCACTTACATTCGCAGGTACTGTTAAAGGGTTGCCGTCTGTATTCAATACAGGATTGCCTGTATTATCTACCAACATCATATTATCGGGGTTGGAGGCATCCGGTGTAAAATGAAAATCCCCTTGACGTGTATAAGCGGTAGCTCCATTCACCTGAACCCCGAATAACCCGTTACCTTGCAGCGCCAGATCCGTCGGATTCCCTGTTTCTTGAAGCGGACCCTCTTCCCAGTTGGTCGAGACCCCAGGCACACGGACCCCAAAGCCGATATTGAAGCCAAGCGGCATGCTGCGGCCGGGCTGATCGTAGTCTTTGGACTGCTGCTGAACACGGGTCAGAACGTCCTCAAACGAACCTTCTTTGCTCTTATAGCCATTGGTACTCATATTAGCAACGTTATCCGCGATAATATCCAGACGCTGCTGAAGGCTGGACATCGAGACAGAAGCGCTGATTGCCGAATTGTTCATGGATTAATCCCCCCTCTATACTCTACCGACTTCATTGACGGTCTTCTGCAGACTGGTGTCGTAGAATTGAATGACTTTCTGGTTCGCCTCATACGCCCGGTATGCAGCATTCATATCAACCGTTACCTGGGTAGGGTCCACATTGGAATTCTCCAAATATCCCTGACGCACCTGCAGGTTATCTCCTGCGTTAGCATAGCGGATTTCCGCAGCCTCAATATCATCGGCATGGAAGACACCGTTACCGTCGCGCACTAGTTCCTGCGGTCTCGTGATTACACTGACACCAATTTTGGTTCCAGAAGGAAGCCCTGTAGCCGTATTGATCAGATTACCCTGCCCGTCCACTTTAAGATTATCCTGCGGGCCTGTCAAGACCAGCGGGTTGCCGTTAGCATCTAGAACATTAAAACCTCCGGCGCTGAGCACCTGTCCGGTCGCGCTAACGCTGAAGCTTCCGTTGCGTGTATATAAATTATTGCCTTCGTTATCTTGAACGGTAAAAAATGCCTGCGGCCGGTAGATAACCTCGCCTTCAGGAGTTACATATTTGCCCGACCCGTCAAAAGCTATGTTGTCTCCGGTAGCAGGGTCCGCGACCTGTAAGTCAGTAGATAAGGCAAAGTCAATCGACTTTCCGCTTTCAATCAGATCGCCCTGCAAATATTGGGAAACAGATTGTTCTGCAAAAACCCCTGTGTTGAGGCGGCCTACCGGCTTCGTGGTGCCGCCACTCATGGCTGAAATCAATACATCGGGAAAGGCATGGCTGACACTATCGACCTGCTTGTACCCCGTTGTATTCAGATTGGCAATGTTTTGCGTCGCCGTATCATGTCTGCGCTGCTGCGTGACCATCCCGGCAGCGGCCGTATATAATCCTCTAATCATGAGGGCAATTCTCCTTCCTGAATCTGCTATTATCCTTTATTATCGGCAGCTTAGAACTTTTTCTTAACGACCTTGTCCAAATGATCCAGCATAATCCCCGTTCCCTTGACCACACAGTGCATCGGATCCTCAGCTACCCAGACAGGAACATGCAGCTGCTCCGAGAGCAGCTCGTCCAGCCCGTTAAGCAGCGCGCCGCCGCCGGTCAGTACAACCCCGCGGTCGATAATGTCGGCCGACAGCTCCGGCGGTGTACGCTCGAGCACTGATTTTGCCGCAGCGACAATAGAGGAAACCGGATCCCATAATGCTTCTTTAACCTCACCGGAGTTAATGGTCAGTGTTTGTGGAAGTCCGCTGACCATATCCCGGCCGCGAATATCCATTTCCGCCTGCATGCCGCCCGGCCGGACTGTTCCGATGGTCACTTTAATATCCTCAGCCGTGCGCTCACCGATGAGCAGTTTATATTTCTGTTTGATATATTTTAAAATGGCATCGTCGAACTTGTCCCCTGCAATTTTGATGGAGGAGGCGGTAACGACGTCGCCCATGGACAGGACAGCTACATCCGTCGTTCCGCCGCCGATATCGACGACCATATTTCCGCTTGGTTGATAAATATCCATACCCGCTCCAATTGCCGCGGCCTTGGGTTCTTCTTCCATATAAACATCCTTGGCCCCGCTGCGTTCCGCCGCTTCACGGATCGATTTCTGTTCAACTGATGTAATATTCGTGGGGGCACAGATCAAAATGCGGGGCTTAGCGTACCAGGTACGGCCGCCAACGCGGTCGATGAAATATTTCAACATCATTTCCGTAACGGCAAAATCAGCAATAACGCCATCCCTAAGAGGACGAATGGTTGTAATGTTGCCAGGTGTCCGTCCTACCATGCGACGCGCCTGTTCACCTACCGCAAGGACTTTCTTCGTATCACTTTCAAGTGTGACCACGGAGGGTTCATCCAGAACGACTCCCCTCCCTTTAACATGAATGAGCACATTGGCCGTACCGAGATCGATTCCGATATCCTTGCTAAGCATAATGAAAGAGCCCCCAAAGTGTTATTTTAAATGAGATTAGTTAGTGAGTACCAAATTTAAAAATACCATACTTTAGGGGATATACACAATGTAATAAACCTGAATTATTGCTTAAAATTCCGAAAATATCATGGCTTTGCGGCTACGGCAACCTCACGTTTTTTACCGGTCGTTTTCTTATATTTAATTTTTGTGGCTTCTCCCCCCCGCAAATGACGGATTGATTTGTGATATTCGAGAATGTGCTTCACCTGATCGGCCAAATCAGGGTTGATCTCCGGCAAACGCTCGGTTAAGTCTTTATGCACCGTGCTCTTTGAAACGCCAAATTCCTTGGCAATGGTCCGGACTGTATGCCTGGTTTCCACGATGCAGCGTCCGATTTTGATCGTACGTTCTTTGATGTAATCGTGCACGCTCCCGCCTCCCAACTGTGGATAGTTTGGTACATTATATGAGGGGCGGGCCTATATATTCGCGCTTTCAGGGGATGACAAGCCCTGGAAGGCTCATTTTATTTCCTGGACAACCGTAAGAAGGGCCCATTTCGGCGGAAAACAGCTTACTTCTGTCCTGCTATGCTCCGCAGAACACAGCAACAAAAAAACAGGAGGCATTCGCCTCCTGTCTAAAAGTTATGCTTAACGCTGCGGCAGCAGATCCGAAGGATTGACTACCTTGCCATCCTCGTACACTTCAAAGTGCACATGATTGCCAAGATTTTTCTCAATTTCACTGCGTCCGGCCGTTGCCAGCGTGTCGCCTTGCTTTACTTCATCGCCTTGCTTCACTTTGGTGTCGCCGAGGCTCTGATATACCGTCTTCAGATTGTTCGGATGGGTAATCTCTACAACCTTGCCGAACACTGCAACATCTTCAACCCGTGTTACTTCACCGCTAAGCGCTGCCTTGACATCAAACGTCTTGTTGTCCTCACGTGCGATGTCGATTCCGACATTCGGCACGAAGGTGTCATTGTACTGCACCATAGCCGCTACATGATTCTCTTCTGTCCCATTCTCATCATAGAACGGTTTTACCACTTCCACTTCTCCGGGGCTGGCTACAGGCCAGGTCAGAGTTTCTGCCGAAGCGACAACTTCCAAAGCCTCAGGGTCGTTTGCTGCACCGGCTTCTTTGCTGGGTTTAGCGGAATCCTGTGAAACGACTGCGTTGGTGTCGGAGTTCAGCGGCTTCTGGCCGGCATCCTGATAGACCCACACCAAGGTTAGTATAATAGCCGCTGCCGCCGTGTAGACTGCCGGGAATACCCACCGTTTGGAAAACAGCCTGTTCCATGAAGAAGGCTTAGCGCCTGAATCTCCCTGCTTGTTTTTGAGAGATTCATCATGGGTTGATTTGTTTTTTTCTTGTTCATTCATATGTTTATCACCTCAGTAACCAGTGTTACCGGGCGCTTCGCTTTTATACGTATCTTTCAAGTTATTTTTTCAGAAGAGTTGAGACTTGAACAAATGAGATACCGCTGTAATAGTGTTTGAGAATTTGTGTCGCTGTGCTGCCTTCCTTGGCCATGCCGTTTGCCCCCCACTGGCTCATACCGACTCCGTGTCCATTCCCGTAAGTTGTAATTATAATCTCGCTGCCCTTTCGCTTCCAGGTAAACTGGCTGGAGCGCAGCCCCAGCTTCTCACGCACTTCCCGTCCGGTAAATACGGTTCCTCCAATCGAGATTTCCTTGACCCGGTGTCCCGCAGTCAGCGACAGCACTTTCACAGGCATCTGTGCAGAGGAAGAGGAGACCGGCTTCGCCCGACCGGAAGCTGCAAGATCCTTGGAAGCAGGCAAAGCCTTGCCGCTTAACCCCAGCTTGCCTATCAGCTCTGAAATACTAAAGGTATATGTTGCCGCGAGATTCGGTGTAATCTCCTGCTCCCAGGGGCTGGCTACACTGCGCAAATAAGGCACGGCGGCATTCCAGTAGTCTTCTGAATTTTCCGTATAGCCTCCACTGGAGGCGAAAAAGGAGGCGGTGATCGGCTGCCCCTTATAGGTCATAATGACGCCGCGCGTTTCGCGGACCGCGCGGCGGAGTTTGGCCAGCCCGGCGCTTTTTCCGCCGCGCACCCAATCCCGTTCCAGCGCCGCCTGCGAGACGTAAGCCTGATGGCTTACCGTATCGGTCACATCCGCGCCCGGAACGGGCACGCCACTGCTGTCGCCGGCCACCAGGCGGCGCATAATGAACGTGCGGGCGGCCACGGCCTGCGCTTTGAGCGCTTCGAGCTCAAAGTCCGCCGGCATCTCGGCCGCCAGCACGCCGCTGACGTACTCCTCCAGCGGCAGGGTCTCTATTTGTCCGCTCTGCGACAAATAGACATGCACTTCCGGCTGCGGGGCCTCTCCCGCAGCCGCCTCAGGCAGCACAGGCCGTTCCGTGGCCTGTGGCATGGCCTTGGGCACCGGCTGCCCGCCTCCGCGCAGCGGGACAATCGCCAGCGGCAGCAGTAGCGCCGCCAGCAGCGGCGCTGCGAGCCAGGCGGCCGGGACCAGCCGCTGGATACGGGGCGCTCCGCGCCGGGTGCGTGCGTAACGGCGTTTGAATTTGCGCCGCAGGTAGTGGAAATCTTTCATCTCTATGGCTCCTTCCGTAAGTCACCGGTGATTCTTATAGATATGAGTTTTCCACAACTGCTAGAACGCTATTCTGAGAGTGAGAGAATCAAATTGCCGTGAAGTTAGCAAAATTTCAATCAGCACAAGTGGAAACAGCTTTGCCGTCCCCAAAAGGACGGTATCCGTTTCAGCGAGAAATAGAAGGATAATTTATAGCGTGAAGCATAGAAATTTTTATATTAAAAAAAAGCCGCACCGCAAATGCGGAGCAGCTTATTCCATTTATATTATTTACGATTATACCCAGGTTGGCTGAATCTGAAAGCGCGGCTTCAGCTCATCACTTTTGAATGATTCGCTTTTGGTAGCTTCCGGTTTGGCGATTTCTTCTTTGGATGCCGCTACAACCGACTCTTCCATGGAAATCCGCCAAATGTCTGCACCAAGTCCCGACAGCTTCTCGGCCAGATTCACATACCCGCGGTCAATGTGATGCGTACCACTCACTTCCGTAGTCCCTTCGGCAACAAGTCCCGCCAAAATAAGCGCAGCGCCTGCACGCAGGTCCGTAGCGCACACTTTAGCGCCGACAAGCTGAGCATTGCCGGTCACAATCGCTGAACGGCCCTCAATCTTGATCTCGGCGTTCATGTTGTGGAATTCATCCACATGCATAAACCGGTTCTCGAAAACGGTCTCCGTTACGACACTGGTACCTACGGAGCGAAGCAGCAGCGCCATCATTTGCGACTGCATATCGGTAGGGAAACCCGGATACGGCAATGTCTTCAAATCAACAGCCTTCAGTGGCTTGTCGCTGATGACGCGCACGCCATTCTCATCAGGAATGATCGTAACGCCCATTTCCTCCATCTTGGCAATTACAGGTCCGAGATGATCAGCAATCGCACCTTCAACATATACATCCCCGCCTGTGATCGCTGCAGCTGCCATGTAGGTACCTGCTTCAATCCGGTCAGGAATCACATGATGTTTTACACCATGAAGCCGTTCTACGCCCTCGATACGAATGACGCCGGTCCCAGCTCCACGTACAATGCCGCCCATCCCGTTCAGGTAGTTAGCCAAATCGACAATTTCCGGCTCTTTCGCGGCATTCTCAATCACAGTCACGCCTTCGGCGAGTGCTGCGGCCATCATTATATTTTCAGTCGCGCCCACGCTGGCCACATCCAGATACACCTTGGCTCCACGCAGTCGACCGTTTGATTTCGCTTCAATGTAGCCTTGGCCCAAGCTAATCTCGGCACCAAGCGCTTCAAATCCCTTCAGATGCTGGTCAATCGGCCTTGTACCGATGGCGCAGCCGCCGGGCAGAGAAATGCGTGTATGACCCATACGGGACAATAAAGGACCCATCACCAAAAAAGAAGCCCGCATTTTCCGCACCCATTCATAAGGCGCTTCACAGGATGTGATGTTTCTAGCATCAACCTCGATGATATCGTTCTGGTATGTAACACCTGCACCCAGAGATTCCAGCACTTTGCTGATAGTCATTACATCGTCTAGCGGAGGTGCGTCCACAATGACGCTAACTCCTTCTTCTGCCAATAGAGAGGCGGCTATGATCGGTAGTACGGAATTTTTTGCGCCGCTTACTTTCACGCTCCCGGTCAATCTGTTGCCACCGCGGACGATAAATTTGCTCATTTCGGTTTCCCTCCGCGTCCATATTTCTGAAATAATTTTGAATTTAAGATTCATTTGTTAAAATATCGGATATTCCGTCTGTGCGCCCGATGTGCGGGCACGTTCCTTAAACTTCAGTGTTGACATAATAAAACCTTATTATTCGACACCTTTTTCGCATCCATAGACCTATACAGATATAACCAAACCCACTTGCATTAAAACACATTGCGGAGCAGCCCGCTCCAGCCCAGGTAATCCAGCAGAAACCCAGCCACGAAATGACCGAGGACGATAGCCAGCAACAGATGGAGCAGTCTTCCTTGAGGGCTCTTGGGATATCTTATGACCAAATCGAGCTTAAGGTTCTGAAGTGCCCACCAAGATAATACGACACAGAGCAAAGAAACGATCATCGAAACCAAACCGCTGGTACCGATCGCGCTGGATAAATCATCGTAGATCATTTGTTCCATGTTACCTCCCGTGTGAATGTTACTTGGAAATCGACTCTTATATCATACTTGCGCAGATGAAAAGAATCCAGTACTTTTACGAATTTTTAAACATTTCGCCCATTAAGCCCCAGGTTCATGACAATATGTTCATTTTTTACAGGTTTTTTATTCCAAAAAAAATGCAGCCAAGCTATAGGCTTGACTGCATTTCGTGCTACTGTTGTCCTTTTCCGGTGGACACTTTAATCCGTGTAACGGCGCGTTGCAGCGCCAGCTCCGCACGGCGGTGATCAATCTCATCCTGTTTGCTGCGGGTCTGAAGACGGCGTTGTGCCCGTTCTTTAGCCGCTTCGGCGCGTTCAACATCGATATCCTTAGGCAGCTCGGCACTTTCAGCCAGAACTGTCACCTTGTCTTTATGCACTTCTACGAACCCGCCATGAACGGCGATAGTGACGGAAACACCGTCCGATTTTACAGTGAGCGGAGCAACCTGAAGTGGAGTCACAAGCGGAATGTGTCCCGGCAAAATGCCCAGCTCGCCATTGGCTCCCCGTACTGTCAGGCTGTTAACCTGTTTGGAGTAGACAAGACGCTCCGGCGTGACAATTTCCAACAAAAAGGTATTCACTTCCATTCCTCCTCAAAGCTTTACCCAGTAAAGCTCGCATCGAAAGCATGATCTAAAGCTCAGAATTACATGGATTTCGCTTTTTCGACCGCTTCTTCAATCGTACCTACAAACAGGAAAGCTGCCTCCGGAAGATCATCGTGCTTGCCTTCCAGAATCTCTTTGAAACTGCGCACAGTTTCTTTGATCGGCACATATTTGCCTTTAAAGCCGGTAAACTGCTCTGCCACATGGAAAGGCTGGGACAGGAAGCGTTCAACTTTACGGGCACGGGCTACAATAACCTTATCTTCTTCACTCAGTTCATCCATCCCCAGGATGGCGATGATGTCCTGAAGCTCAGTGTAGCGCTGCAGCAATTGCTTAACGCCTTGTGCGACGTTGTAATGCTCTTCGCCGACAATTTCGGGAGCCAGCATACGCGAACTGGAAGCCAGTGGATCTACCGCAGGGAAAATCCCCTTTTCGGAGATTTTACGCTCCAGGTTGGTCGTTGCATCCAAGTGGGCAAATGCCGTTGCCGGAGCCGGGTCAGTGTAATCGTCCGCCGGTACGTAGATCGCTTGAATGGAGGTAACGGAGCCTTTTTTGGTGGAAGTGATGCGCTCCTGCAATTGGCCCATTTCTGTTGCCAGCGTTGGCTGGTAACCTACCGCTGAAGGCATACGGCCGAGCAGGGCTGATACTTCGGAACCTGCTTGGGTAAAGCGGAATATATTATCGATAAAGAGCAGCGTATCGCGGCCTTCCACATCACGGAAATACTCCGCCATGGTCAGACCGGTCAAGGCTACACGAAGACGTGCGCCCGGCGGCTCATTCATTTGTCCAAACACCATGGCCGTCTTCTTGATAACGCCGGAGTCGGTCATTTCATGATAAAGGTCATTACCTTCACGGGTCCGTTCACCAACACCGGCGAATACGGAAATACCGCCGTGCTCTTGAGCGATGTTGTTGATCAGTTCCTGGATAGTTACCGTTTTACCTACACCGGCACCGCCGAAGAGGCCGATTTTACCGCCTTTGGCGTATGGGGCCAGCAGGTCGATAACCTTGATCCCGGTTTCCAGAATTTCCGCTTGGGTCGACAGTTCATCATAAGTCGGGGCAAGACGGTGAATCGGATTCTTCTCTGCGACAACCTCAGCACCGTTATCAATAGGGTTGCCAAGTACATTAAATACCCGGCCGAGTGTAGCTGCGCCAACGGGAACCGAAATCGGTCCACCCTGGTCAAGCGCGTCCAATCCGCGAACCAGACCATCCGTGGACGACATGGCGATACAACGGACCAGATTGTCACCCAGGTGATTGGAAACTTCAAGCGTCAGATCAATAATGCGGCCGTTCTCCAAGCTGGTTTCAATCTTGATAGCGTTGAAAATCTCGGGCAACTGGCCGCGTTCGAATTCAATATCAACAACCGGACCCATAATGCTTACAACGCGTCCTTTGTTCATCTTCATTTCCCTCCTCGAAAGCTGTTACATTGAGAAGAAACGGCAGTGCTGTCTTCAGGAGTCTATGCCCCTGAAGCGAGCGGTACGTTGTATCGCTCTACGGCACCCGTTTCTTATAGATCAAGACTGCGCATTTGCTCCGGCAACGATCTCAGTAATTTCCTGCGTAATCGCCGCCTGACGGGCACGGTTGTACGTAAGTCTAAGGTCTCCGATCATTTTCGACGCGTTCTTAGTGGCACTGCCCATCGCTGTCATCTTCGCACCCAGCTCACTGGCTTTACCGTCCAGAATTGCGCTATAAATCAAAGTTTCGGCATATTTCGGAAGCAGCACTTGCAGTACGCCTTCCGGTGAAGGTTCGTATTCATAGGCTGCACTTGCGCCTGTGTGCCCCTCACCCACTGCATCCATTGGGAGCAGACGGTCAACGGTTGGCACTTGGCTGATAGCATTCAGAAACCGGTTATAGCAGATATAAAGCTCATCATATACACCTGTCTCAAACTGCTGAACCGCCGAGTAGGCGATCGACTTAATATCAGAGAATTTCGGTGTATCGGACAGCTCGGTAACTTCCTCTACAATCGGGTATTCACGGCGCCGCAAGAAATCACGGCCCTTACGGCCGATGACGAAGAGCGCATATTCGTCCTTGGAATTATGCCGCTCTGCCAGAAGCATCGTCACTTTACGCAGGATATTGGCATTGTATCCACCCGCGAGACCTCTATCGGAAGTAACAATAATATAGGCGGTCTTCTTCACGGGACGGCTGACCAGCATCGGATGCTGCAAGTCCTGTGTACCGGCAGCAATACTCGATACGACCTCTTTCAGCTTCTGTGAGTACGGACGGGCAGCTTCCGCTTTCTCCTGCGCTTTGCGCAGCTTGGAGGCGGCTACCATCTCCATTGCTTTAGTGATCTGTCTGGTGTTTTGAACGCTCTTGATTTGACGTTTAATATCACGCATACTTCTTGCCATGATTTCACCACCTTAAAGCTTTGACGAAGTCAAAGCTGACCTCGTAAGCATAAACTGAGCTTTGAAGAAGTCAAAGTTAACTTCGTAAGCATATATCAGAGCTTTGGCAGAGCCAAAGCCCGTTTCAAAGCATGGGTAGACAGTTATTTGCGATTAGCTGGTCGCGAAGCCTCTTTTGAACTTCTCGATCGCTTCTTTCAGTGCTGTCTCGTTGTCTGCCGTCAAATCCTTTGTATCAGTGATGGATTTAATAATGCCGGCAGCGCTGCTGTCGATGAACGCCAGGAATTCCTTCTCGAAGCGTTTTACGTCCTTGACAGGAATATCATCCAGGTGGCCTTTAACAGCGGTATACAAGCTGAGCACCTGATGCTCAACAGACAACGGCTGGTTTACGCCCTGTTTCAGAATCTCCATCATACGGGCACCGCGGTTCAGACGGGCTTGCGTAGATTTATCGAGATCGGAACCAAACTGGGAGAATGCCTGAAGTTCGCGGTATTGGGCCAGATCCAGACGGAGTGAGCCGGCAACCTTCTTCATAGCTTTGATCTGCGCTGATCCCCCTACACGGGATACAGAGATACCGACGTTGATCGCCGGACGCTGACCAGAGTTGAACAGATCGGATTCAAGGAAGATTTGGCCGTCTGTAATCGAAATTACATTCGTAGGAATGTAGGCCGAAACGTCAGAGGCTTGGGTTTCAATGAAAGGCAGTGCGGTTAATGAACCACCACCTAGCTCATCGCTGAGCTTAGCCGCACGTTCCAAAAGACGGGAGTGCAGATAGAAAACGTCACCCGGGAATGCTTCGCGGCCTGGTGGACGACGGAGCAGCAGGGACAATTCGCGGTAAGCGGAGGCTTGCTTCGAAAGGTCATCATAAATGACAAGGACATGCTCGCCTTTGTACATGAAGTACTCACCCATTGCACAACCTGAGTATGGAGCGATATACAGCAGTGGGGACGGCTCGGAGGCCGACGCGGTTACAATAATTGTATACTCCAAAGCACCATGGCGGCGGAGTGTTTCTACAACCTGCGCCACTGTGGATTGTTTTTGACCAATGGCAACATAGATACATTTCATGCCGTTGCCCTTTTGGTTGATGATCGCATCAATTGCGATAGCTGTTTTACCGGTTTGACGGTCACCAATGATAAGCTCGCGTTGTCCGCGGCCAATCGGTACCATCGCGTCAATTGCTTTAAGACCGGTCTGCATCGGCTCATGAACCGATTTACGGTCGATAACACCCGGTGCATTGTTCTCTACCGGACGGAATTCCGTCGTATCAATCGGACCTTTGCCGTCCAGCGGCTGGCCGAGGGCATTTACTACACGGCCCAGCAGGGCTTCGCCCACCGGTACCTGCATAATTTGTCCCGTACGTTTAACTTGATCGCCTTCACGAATCGCCGTATACTCACCCAGAATAACAACACCGACGTTGCTTTCTTCCAGATTGAGAGCCATGCCCACTACTCCGTTGGAGAACTCCAGCAACTCGCCTGCCATTGCGTTTTCCAGACCGTAGACACGGGCGATACCGTCTCCGACTTGAATGACGGTGCCAATTTCGGCCACTTCGATATCGGCTTTATATTGCTCAATTTGACTTTTGATCAAAGTGCTGATCTCTTCAGGTCTGATGCCCAATATCCTCACCCCTATCTTCTATGCTTATCGTTAAAAGATTTCTCGAGACGCTCCAGCTTGCCGGACAAACTGCCGTCATACAGCGTATCGCCGATTACGACCTTAAGTCCGCCCAGCAGGCTCTTATCCACGAGATTCGTAACACGAATCTTGCGTTTAGTAAGCTCGCTGAATTCTGCGGCCACAGTATCCTGCTCTTCTTGACTAAGCGCATAAGCAGAGTACACAGTAGCATCGCCGATACCGAGGGCGTCTCCTTCAATTTTGATGTATGTTTCCAGCAGCTCAGCAAAAATATCGGTTCTGCCCCGCTCAACCAGCAATTCCACCATGTTCATCACCGTTGGAGAGAGCTTATCCTGAAATGCTGTGCGAAGCACCTTCAGCTTATCGGACTTGGAGATGCGCGGTGCATGAATGAACCGTTTCACCTCTTGATCAAGATGCAGCACCTCGACCACTGTCTTCAGCTGTTCTTCCACTTCAAGCGTAATGCCTTTCTCCACCGCTGCACCGTACAATGCTCTGGCGTAGCGCCCAGCAACTACCGTATCGCGGCTCATGAGCGGCCTCCTACCTCTTTGAGGTATTGATCGACAAGCTGTTCCTGCTCGCCGTCAGCCTTGACTTCTTTTTCAAGCAGCTTGGAAGCAATGCGGACCGAAGCCGTTCCAAGCTCGCTGCGCAGGGCTTCCACAGCCTTGTTCTTTTCATTGGAAATATCGCGGACAGCCTCGTCCTTAAGACGTGCAGCCTCAGCTTTAGCTTGATCCATAAGCCGGTCTGCCTGATTGCTGCTTGTGGCCTGGGATTGTTGAATGATCTGTTGTGCCTCTTGACGCGCCTGCTGCAGAGCCTGCTTCTGTTCTTCTACATAAGCGACCGCCTGCTCTCTGGTCTTAGCTGCTTCATCCATCTGCTGCATCACCAGTTCACGGCGTTTCTCCATAACTGCGAATAATTTGCTGAATGCAAATTTGCTGAGCAGGAAGTAGAGAAGTACAAATGCGGCAATTGAAAAAACTATATTCGTCCAAACTATAGTCACTGTGGTCACTCCTTTCCGTTACCGCGGTGTGCGGACATATACAAAAGTAAGGCGCGGATGGCACTTGCCCTCCCCGCCAAACCGTAAGAACGGTTTATTAAGTAAACATGATCAGGAATGCAATAACTGTTGCGGCCAACGGAATTACTTCGACGATACCTACACCGATAAACATTGTTGTCTGCAGTGCGTTACGTGCTTCCGGTTGACGAGCGATGGATTCTACCGTTTTGCTGACGATCATACCGTTACCAAGACCTGCACCGAGTGCGCCCAAACCAACCGCGATTGCTGCTGCCAAAAATTCCATTTGTAAATATCCTCCTTTAATTTTGAATCATTTAGTATTTGTTTAATGATATAAAAATCTCCCGCGAAGAGTGTTCCGGCGGCTGCCGCTTTCCTCACGGCAGTTCATTAATGTGCTTCTTCCTCGTGGATCGTCATCTGCGCGATGTACACCATCGTCAGAATCGTAAAGATAAATGCCTGAAGCGCTCCTATAAAGATACTGAAGCCTTGCCAGACTGCCAAGAATGGAATACCGAGGAATCCCAGCTTCAGAATAACCGTGATCAAAACCTCACCGGCAAAAATGTTGGCAAATAGACGGATGGCAAGCGCCACCGGCTTTGACAGGTTCTCAATAATGTTCAGCGGCAAGAAAATTGGAAACGGCTCAATGTAGTGTTTGAAATAATGTTTGCCATTCAGCTTAACGCCGAGGTAGTTCATCAATACAAACACGATGATCGCCAGCCCTGCGGTGACATTGATATCGGCAGTCGGCGATTTATACCACAAGATCTCCGCATGCTCGCCATGCGCCAAGTTTTTGGTCGCTTCGATTACATGTCCGAAGATGTACACCGGTTTATCAGCTTCAGTGATGAAGGAAAACGGCAGACCCAGGAGATTGGAGACAAAGATAAACAATATCAGCGTCAACCCCAGTGAAATGTAAGGTTTCCCTTTCTTCAGGTCCATGGCACTGCTGATGACTCCCTGTACAAATTCCACCACCCACTCCATAAAGTTCTGAAGTTTGGACGGATTCTCAACGGACAGGTTGCGGACAGACATCATCACCAATATGAACACTACCAGCGAACTGATTAAAAGCATCAGAACAGCGGATAAATCAATCGGTATTCCGCCGAAATAGATTAATGGCATTTCATGCATAGTATCATCCCCCTTTCTCTTTAATCTGGCTACAACTTATTCCTAATACCTAAATATATCCCCACAGGAATAGAGAGAAGCTGGGGAATGAACAGGCCGGCAATGGTTGCCTCCAGCGAGAAATGCTCGATCTTGACCGAAAACATGGTGACCAGAATCGCAAAACAGATCCGTGTAAGAAAACCAAGGCTGAATGCCTTCCCCTCGTGGTTTGCAGCCGACTTTGTTACCCGCCTTACTTTGGCGGCAAGATAACGAAAGTTGACCAATCCCGCTAACAAACCAAGCGCCATTCCCAGTGTCACGGTACGGGTCTCATGATGAAGTGCCCATCCCATTAACAATCCGGACATCACAACGAGAGTAATCCTGGTAACGGAATTGATCATGGGAGTCATATTATCCATTTTGCTCCCCCAGAAATTTTTTGATTAGCAGGACGACGTTAACGATCCCGAGAAGCATCCCGGTGATTGTACCGATGGCCAGCCAGGATTTGGGGCCGTCCATCTGATTTTGCAGCCATCTTGCCGCAAAAAAACCTATAATAATGTAAGCGGCAAGCAAAGTGCCTGCACTTCCGATGACTAAAGCGGTCCGTCCCAGTCCGGCTTCGTCCTTTTGTTCCTTCATAGGCTACAATCCCAACTAATTTTACTGAATATCCAGACTCTTTGTCAATTCATTGAAAATTGCTCAAAAGTGCTTGAAAACATGAAAATAATCACAGCAAAGCCTACCAAAACCATATAAACCGTACAGTTTCACTGTATGCTGTTTTTATTCACTTTAGTATATTAGTCGTTGTGCCATTAATTATTAGTTGTGAACATTCTGTGAAATTCCTCAGGACGCTCTTCAACGGCTCCAAAATGGTGCAAAATCGCATTGACAATTCTCTCGGAGGCTTTGCCGTCTCCATACGGGTTGGCGGCCCGGCTCATCGACTGATACAGATTCTGATCGGTCAAAAGAGCATGTGTCCGTTGATACACCTTCTCCTCGTCCGTTCCCACAAGCTCCAATGTTCCGGCTTCGATCCCTTCCGGGCGCTCGGTTGTATCACGCAGCACAAGCACAGGAACCCCAAAGGAGGGAGCTTCCTCCTGCAGGCCGCCGGAGTCGGTCAAAATCAGGTGGGTATGCGGATAAAAATTATGCAGATCAACGACATCCAGCGGATCAATCAGCTTGATTCTCGGGTGTCCGCCCAATATCTCATGCGCCGGTTCCTTAACTGCCGGACTCGGATGCACAGGATAAACAATGGCTACATCTTCAAATTCATCAGCGATTCTTTTGACAGCACGGAAAATATGACGGTGCGGTTCGCCTTGAGATTCTCTGCGGTGCGCCGTCATTAAAATTAGTCTTTTTCCTGAAGCAAAATCCAGTACAGGATGCCGGTAGTCCGGCTGTACGGTATATTGAAACACATCGGTAACTGTATTGCCTGTGATATAAATGCTTGACTCTTTTTTGTTCTCGTGTCTCAAATTCCCTGCCGACAAATCTGTCGGAGCAAAGTGCAGATCCGCGAGGACTCCCGTAAGCTGGCGGTTCATTTCCTCAGGATACGGGGACAATTTATTCCAGGTCCGAAGTCCCGCCTCAACATGTCCTACTTGAATTTGCTGCAGGAAAGAGGCATAACTGGCCAGAAAAGTCGTCAGTGTATCTCCATGCACCAGCACGAGATCAGGTTTGGCCTCACGCAGTACAGGTTCAAGTCCTTCCAGCACCCGAATGGTGATTTCATTCAACGTCTGGCGGTCCTTCATCACATCCAGATCGTAGTCAGGAGTGATTTTAAAGACCTCCAGCACCTGATCCAGCAGCTCACGGTGCTGCGCGGTCACACATACAACAGATTCGATGTGCTCGGGATGCCTGTTCAGTTCCAGGACCAGAGGCGCCATCTTGATCGCCTCGGGGCGCACTCCGAAAATCGTCATTACTTTAATTTTGGACATAACCCCCACCCTCTCTTCTAAAATAGATGCTTGTTTTACGTTTATTCTATATTACTTCTCTAGAGATTATTTGGTTCCATATAACCGGTCTCCGGCATCGCCAAGCCCCGGAATGATATACCCGTGTTCATTCAGATGGTCATCCAGTGCTGCCACATAGATATCCACATCAGGATGGGCTGCTTGTACAGCGGCAACACCTTCAGGGGCGGCAATCAGATTCATCATCTTAATTTGGGTACAGCCGCGGTTCTTCAAAGAAGTGATTGCTGCAATTGCAGAGCCGCCTGTTGCCAGCATCGGGTCGATAACGATCAATTCCCGTTCCTGCACATCCGTAGGAAGCTTAATGTAATATTCGACAGGCTGAAGGGTCTCCGGATCACGGAACAAGCCGACATGTCCTACTTTAGCTGCCGGAAGCAGCTTCAGAACGCCTTCAAGCATCCCCAGCCCGGCCCGCAGGATCGGTACCAAGCCCAGCATTCTTCCTGAGATAACCTTGCCCTGTGTTTCGGCCACCGGCGTCTGCACAGTAATTGTCTCCAGCGGAATATCCCGCGTGATTTCGTAAGCCATCAGTGTAGCAACTTCATCGACATGCTCTCTGAATTCTTTCGTGTTGGTCCGCACATCGCGAATAAATGTTAGTTTGTGCTGAATCAAAGGATGATCGCAAATCACCAATTTTCCCATTTCTGTCCCTCCGGTAATTGTGAGTCTTGTTCGCCATAGAAAGCGCTTTTGCTTCTTCCGTGGCTAAATCCTGTCTATTATATCATCACCGGAGGCTCTTTTCACCTACGATGACTTAGTCCTTTTCGCGGAAGCATAAACAAAGGCAAGCTATTCCTTCCAGTACAGTCAGGAAAATCCCGAGTACTTTGGAAATAGAGTGCGCTTTAGTTTGTTCTATTTGATGCATTTAATACTATTCACATTTTTTTCACTTATTTTAATGAAAACTCCATGAACTTTCATGAATATTTCACGACAACATCAGTCTGTTTTCAATTTTAAAATGTGAACATTATGTCACATGAAGACCTCGCTTCTTTATATCATCTCCCAAAAAAAACCCCGAAGCAGCCGGGATACCGGCGCAACGGAGGCGAAAGATTTTAAGCTCGGAATAGTCTGGCCGCAAAGTGGATATTTAGTACTGAAGACCCGGATAAATCGGGTATTGATCTGTAAGCTGGGCGACCTCACGGGCCGCTTCAGTCAATTTAGCTTCATCCTTCGGATTCTTCAGCACGTTTGCGATAATGCGGCCGATTGTTACCATAGCCTGCTCGTCCATGCCGCGCGAAGTAACCGCAGGTGTTCCGATCCGGATGCCGCTGGTTACAAATGGGCTGGTAGGATCAAACGGGATTGCATTTTTGTTCACGGTAATACCGATGGAATCCAGTACTTTCTCCGCATCTTTTCCGGTAATGCTCAGATTGCGGGTATCCAGCAGCATCAGATGGTTGTCCGTACCGCCGGAAACGATGTTAACTCCTTCTCCGATCAGCGTCTCCGCAAGTACTTTAGCGTTCTTCACCACATTCTCGGCATAGGTCTTGAAGGATGGCTGCAATGCTTCACCGAAGGAAACCGCTTTGGAGGCAATCACATGCATCAGCGGTCCGCCTTGGGAACCAGGGAATACAGCTTTATCAATGGCCGCGGCCCATGGCTGTCTGCAGAGAATCATGCCTCCGCGCGGACCACGCAAGGTTTTGTGCGTTGTTGTAGTGACAAAGTGGGCATGCGGAACCGGACTCGGATGAACACCCGCAGCAACCAGCCCTGCGATATGAGCCATATCGACCATGAACAGTGCACCTACGTCATTCGCAATGGAACCGAGTGCTGCAAAATCAATCGTCCGCGGATACGCACTTGCACCGGCTACAATCAATTTAGGACGGTGTTTGAAGGCGGCTTTGCGCACTTCATCATAATCGATCAGGAATGTGTCTTCCTGCACACCATAAGCAACAAAGTTATAAAGCAAGCCGGAGGCATTCACAGGACTGCCGTGTGTCAAATGGCCGCCATGCGCCAGGTTCATCCCCAGTACAGTATCGCCAGGATTCAACGCGGCAAGATAAACTGCCATATTGGCCTGAGCGCCGGAATGTGGCTGCACATTGACATGTTCGGCACCAAACAGTTGTTTGGCACGGTCGCGGGCCAGATTCTCCACGATATCCACATCTTCACAACCGCCATAGTAACGTTTGCCAGGATAACCTTCGGCGTATTTATTCGTGAGTACGGAGCCCATGGCCTCCATTACTGCTTCACTGACGATATTTTCCGAAGCGATAAGCTCAATGTTGGCACGCTGGCGGCTTAGTTCCAGTCCCATGGCTTCCAGTACTGCAGGGTCACTCTTACGCAATTGTTCCATAATTTTTGATTTCCTCCCTAGTGCTTTAGTTTATGTTGTACTTATTTAATCCCTGATTGTTAATGTATTGCCTAAAAGCCGCTGCCCTGCTTAATCGCAGAGCTGTGCACCACTGGTTTCCGGTGTACGGTATACCGCACGTTCGCCGCCGATAAGAGGCGGTCTGCTCCAGGCCGCATTGACTCTAGCCGAACCAATATAGCGCAAGCTCGGGCGAAACGGAACCGCTACCCGGCGCAGATGCATGCCGATCAGCGTCTCACCAATGTCAATCCCGGCATGGGCTTCCACCGTTTCAGCCAAAACAGGGTCGGACATCGAGCGATACGCTGCGGCAGCCATTGAACCGCCGGCTCCCGGTATCGGCACCGCCGAAACCTCCCTCAGTCCGAGCGACTCCAGCAAAGAACGCTCCATGACAAGCGAACGGTTCAAATGCTCACAGCATTGGTATACGGGATGAAACCCCCATTTATCAGCAACCTGGCGAACACCCTGCAGCAGTTGCTCTGCCACTTCAAGCGCCCCGCCGGTTCCAATCCGGACGCCGGCTACTTCGCTTGTACTGACTCCGACGACCAGGATTTTTCCCGGCCCCAGCTTGCCGGCTTCCGCCAGTTCGCCTACGACTGCTGCGGTGGCAGCAGCCAAGGTAAGCTCAGTCCCCCCCGGTTCTACCACTTCCGCAGCCGGACTGCCGGGAGCGCGTTCTTCCCAAGAGTCCTGCTTCATGACTTCATCCATCACTTCTGCCTCCTCAACGTTGACTGCAACTCAGTTCAAACCAAACCGTGTTTTTACTGCAGAGGTACCGCTGCGCCACAGCAGGGAATGAACGCTGAAAGATAAAGCGCAGCTTAATCTTACATACATTTTAAACAAAAAAGAGCAGTCCGCAGGAAGCTGCGGATGTGCTCTTTTGCCCAGGCGACCGGCCGTTTATTCCAGTGCTCCATCGTGGTTTGATCCACATTTGTCGCCAGTTACACCGGAACCGGATAATATTTATTTCATCTTAAAGGAAAGGCTGCGAAAAATCAACCTTCTTTACAAACGGCGTAAGGATTCCAATTTATCAAGCAGATTGTAAAGAGCGGTACGGATTTCCGCTGCTGCCAGCTCATAATCCTCACGGGAACCGCCATAAGGGTCGGTAATATCAAAGCTTGGAATCCGCTGGCGGATCTCGATTATCCGCTGCAAATCGGTCGCCTTCGGCTCTCCGCCCAGTGCTATGCTTAGTTCCGCATCTGCATACAAGCTGTCCAGCTCCTGAATATCGCTATTAACCGCCTCTTCATCATGGACATATTCTTTCAAGGTATACGTCTTCGTAACCGCGCTAGGAAAATATTGCAGCAAATGCCGTTTATGCCCCCCCGTCAGGGTCAGCACCAGATCCGCCCAGGACACCATCTCTGCGTTCAGCTGTGAGGAGATAATCTGATCATTAATGCCCTCTTCCCGCAAGATTGCTCCAGCGTGTCTGGATATGGAAGTGCCGGAAATGGCAGATACGCCTGCAGACCGCACTTCCAGCTCGATTCCGCGTTCCTTCGCAAGTTTCCGCAGAAGCCCTTCAGCCATAGGACTGCGGCATGTATTCCCGGTGCAGACGAATAAAATATGCAGCATGCTTTCCACCTCCAAATAAAATATAAAATAAATTTCTTTTGCCGTTATTGTATCAGAAGATGAACAGCAATCCAAACGCCAGCAGGATCGCTCCGCCCAGCGCCTCCCCGTAATCGCCCAGTCCACGGCTGACCCGCCTGCCCAGCAGCAGACCGGTAATCGCCATAAGTCCCCCGCAGGCGCCAAAAGCTAGAACAGTTAAAACTATGCTATTCACAAACATACCAAGCGATACCCCAACAGAAAAAGAGTCCACGCTTACACTCAGTGAGATAAGCAGCATGCCCCAGAAGGTCTGGTGATCCATAGACCGTGTTCCATCATGACCGGCCCGGAAAGAGTTGAACACCATATGTCCGCCGAGCAGAATTAACAGCCCCCCGGCTGCGAAAGTTGTTACCTGGCCAAGCAGATGTCCCACATAGCTGCCGGTAAACAAGCCAAGCAGCGGCATCAGCACATGAAAAAAAGCAATAAGCAGGCTGAGATGCAGCACATGCAAAAGACGGATGCCTTTCATCCCGATTCCTACACCGAGCGAAAATGCGTCCATCCCGAGTGCGATTGCCATAATGGCAATCGTTACAAGCTGGCCCCAGCCAGCATATTCCCCTGCTATGCCCATGCCTATACCCCCAAAGTCCGATAGTCTTGTACAACAACGATATGCGGACAAGACGGCAATCATGACTGAGCGGGAGAGGCCGGAGACGGGGAAACCGCTGGGTGAAAGGATTTTGGTTAAAATTCAGGCGGCCGGGAGGGACTCGACCGGCATTGCCCTGGTCGGGGTGCCCTGCGGGGCCTCAACGCAGGGCACTGTGTGAGCGGAGCCGGAAATTATCCGGCGTCGATCACGGAACCACCGGCTGCTTTCATCAGCCGGTTCATGATGGCTGCGCCGAGACCGGCCTCCGGGCAAGCCTCGGCCAGGATGTAGGTCGCTCCCGCTTCATCGAAGCGCCGCAACGCGGCATACAGGGAGCGCGCCCCTTCCTCCGGCGAGTCCAGCGAGCCGAGGGAAACGACGCAGGCGGCCGGAACGGCGGGATACAGGGCCCGGTGTTCCTCGAAGAGGAGCAGGCCCGTCACTTCGCCGTTCCGCTGCGCCGCCTGCAGCAGATCTGCGGCGGTCCCCGCCACGCGCTGCGGGGAAACGCCGCGCACTACGCCTAGCCAGCCGCGCGGAGCGTAGTGCGTGTACTTCATGCCCGGCGCGCGCGGCGCCGGGCTGCTATTACCGGCGGCCTGCGCCGCGCCGGCAGGCTGGCCGGATGCGGAGCCGGTACCGGCGTCCGCATCCACTAGGGCCGTGGACGGGCCGGCTGCACCGGCGGCAAAGTCCACGGCAGCGGCCGGGGCGGTGTCCACAGCCCCGGCACCCGCAACCGCCGCCAGCTGCTCGGCGGTAATGCCGCCCGGACGGAGCACAGCGACCGTCCCGTCCGGCTGCACCTGCACGACGGTCGACTCCAGGCCGACCCCGGCGGCGCCGCCGTCCAGAACCCCGCCGATGTATCCGGCGAGGTCTTCCATCACATGGGCGGCCAGTGTCGGACTTGGCCGCCCGGAACGGTTGGCGCTGGGCGCGGCAACCGGGCAGCCGGCTGCGCTCAGCAGCGCGAGCGCAAGCGGGTGGTCAGGCATACGCACGCCGACTGTATCAAGCCCGGCCGTCACCAGCGGAGACAACACGCCGGGCCGAACCGGGAGTACGAGCGTCAGCGGACCGGGCCAAAATGCGTCGATCAATGCCGCGCCCACCGGATGCACTTCCGTCACAAGGTCATCCAGATCCGCCCGCTGCGCAATATGCACGATTAGAGGATTGTCGGAAGGGCGCCCTTTGGCCGCAAAAACCGCCTCTACTGCAGAGGTATTCCGGGCATCCGCGCCAAGCCCGTACACCGTTTCGGTCGGAAATGCGACCGTTCCTCCTTCGCGCAGCATGGCTGCAGCCGCTGTGATCGCACGCTCATCCGCCTCACTCCGCAGCACCGGAGCCGCAGCCGGGTGATCTCCAGTTTCCTTTACGGAATCCAGTTCCCAGTAAACCATATTCTTTACGTTTCCGCTCCGGCGCTGGGCCGCGAACGGGTAATCTTTCTGCTCTGTCATTTTTCATCACCTTATCATCTCTTTAAATCTCAAAAACGGCCCCACCAGGTGGGGCCGCAGCAAATCCGCTCAAGTTCATCCTATATCGTAACATATCTCGCAACCACGAGCCAGAAAGACTAATATCTGCTCAAGACCATAATCCGCTGATCCAGCTCCAGAGATTGTGCAGCAGTTCCCAGATAAAGAACCGCACTTTCGGAGCCGAAGCTTGTTCATCCCCATTGCCATTCTCAGCCGAAACGGTTGTCACCTTGCCCGCTTCCGCAGCCTTCACCTTGGCTCCATCCTCCGCTCCAGCAGCGGAAACGGTCTTTGCTCCTTTGGAGGAGGCAGCCGCATCTCCCGAGCCTGCATCAATGAAGCATAACGGCGGAAACAGTACGCACCACCAGTTCTGCCCTTTGCCTGCACCGAGCGTAACCCGTACCGCTTCATATTCCCCGGCCGGATACACCGTACCACCGTA
Organism: Paenibacillus sp. FSL H3-0321; assembly: GCF_038002865.1. Taxonomy (NCBI): domain Bacteria; kingdom Bacillati; phylum Bacillota; class Bacilli; order Caryophanales; family Paenibacillaceae; genus Paenibacillus; species Paenibacillus sp. FSL H3-0321. The sequence goes on from NZ_JBBODH010000001.1 coordinate 3,638,705, forward strand.
CATTTTAGTCGGGAAAGGAACCACACCCAGTTCCACCTTATAGGTGTACTCAATCCCCCGCTTTTCCAATTCGTCCGCGACAAGCGCATTCAGCTCCGGCAGATGACCCCGGATCAATGTCCGCGCCTGCTCCAGGCTCTGGGGATCTTCCAGTTCCGCTACCCACTGGTTCATTTGTTCAACAATGGAGTCCCGGATCTGGCGTTTGACCAGCTGATCGCCCGTCATATCCGAGTTCGCCAGAATGCGCAAACGGATCGAATCCTGAGGAATGGTTACCTCCGCTATCGCCGCATCGCTTTTTTGCCCTTCCCAGGCCATCATCAGGATCATAAAAAAACAAACTAAAATGGCAGTATACTTAACGGTTACGCGCAAGGAATCCTGTATTCCCGGTTTATTGACATCCATCTCCTGCAGCCCCTCTCCCTATGAAACTCTTATGTCCCTAGTATGTCCAGGGAAGAGAGGCTGCAAACCTAGCAATCTATTAATATATAATTAGCAGTTCGATATCCGCTATTTCACAAACGGAATCATGCTGCTGAATTTGCCGGCAGGGGCTGAGGGAGCGGCAAGCATCGGCAGATCCTCTTCCATATCCTGTCCGTATAAAAGCACACTCATGGCAATGCCCATACTGGCCATATTAATCAGAATCGAAGTTCCTCCATAGCTGATAAAGGGCAGGGTAATTCCCGTCAGCGGCATTAAACCGATATAAGCCCCGATATTCTCCAGAATCTGATACAGCAGCATGGCTACAATCCCTACGATGAGAAACGGTCCTGCCCGGTCCCTGCTGACAAGGGCTATCAGAATCAACCGGTGAATCAGGATAAAATAGAGCAGCAGCAGTACTGCCGATCCAACAAATCCAAATTCCTCCGCGATCTGCACAAAAATTGATTCCGAATACAAATAAGGCACCATATTGTTCTGCACGGAACTTCCCTCCAAGTACCCCTCTCCGTTCATCCCTCCGGAAGCAATGGCAATCTTGGCATTCCGGGTCTGATAACTCGCATCCTTGCTCGCCACATCAGGAACGAGCCAAGGATCGAAGCGTCTGATAAAATGATCGCGCCCCAGAGTTTCTTTAATAAAAACTACTGCTTGATCATGATAGTTAATATAGGTCAAAATAAAGCCAGTCGCGGAGCCTCCGATAATAAGCAGCCCAATCAGGGCATGCGAAAATTTAATATGGCCAATCCACAGGACGCCCAGCAGAATGATGAGATAGCTCAGCGCATTGCCAAGGTCATTCTGGCTGATGACGAGAAGAAAGGGAACCAGTGCGATCAGACTGAGCGGCACGACATCCCGCCAGAACAGCAGCTGATTTTTATTTTTGCGTACCAGCACGGCAGCCAGAAAAATAATCAAAATCAGCTTAAATAGCTCGGCCGGCTGAAAGCTTAATTCACCGACTCCGATCCACCCCTGGCCCCCGTTCTTCACCTTTCCAAAGAAGCTGACCATCAGCAGGATCCCAATGCCCATAATATAAATAAACAGCGCATATTTAACGAGCAGCCGGTAATCAAATATCATCAGCACGGCAAAGCCAACAAAACCCACCCCATAATATTTGATCATTCGAATATGCATTCCGCCCATGCCTTCTCTTCCCTGAGTGACGCTATATATAGAAAAGATACTGATACACATCAGCAAGAGCAGAATAACAATGATGACGCCGTCAATTTTTTTGAGCCTTTGCAGCATAGGGCGAACTCCTTAAGTTATCCGGATTTTGGACTTATGTACAACATAACCGCACAGTATAGCAGCCACTTATTCCCATTGTAAAACATTTTACAGCCCGGATACAATTTTATAGCTTAGGCCCATAATCTTCCTGATCACTCACACTCCCATTTCAAACCTAATCATAGAAAAAAACCGCCGGAGTTCATCTGCATAGATGTTCTCCAGCGGTTTGTTATTTAGTAGCGAAACTATCCTTGCTTGGCAGGGGAAGGGTATAAAGTAGATGTCGGCAAATCCTCCTCAATATCCTGTCCATGCAGCCGCACGCTCATGACGAGGCCAATACTGGCCATATTAATCATAAGCGAGGTGCCCCCGTAGCTGACAAACGGCAGGGTGATTCCGGTAAGCGGCATTAAACCGATAAAAGCCCCGATATTCTCGAAGATTTGATATAGCATCATTGCGACAATCCCTACAATCAGGAAAGGCCCGCCCCGGTCTTTGCACTCCAGCGCAATCAGGATCATCCGGTGAATCAGAATAAAATAAAGCAGCAGCAGCAGCGCCGAGCCGACAAAGCCGAATTCCTCGGCAATCGCAACAAAGATGGAGTCGGAATAGGTGTACGGCACACGGTCCGTCTGTACGGAAGTCCCCTGCATATACCCTTCGCCGCTCATGCCGCCCGAGGCAATTGCCAATTTGGCGTTTTTGGTATGATAGCTCGCTTTGGCCGTTGCTTTATCGGGCACAAGCCAAGGATCAAACCGTTCAATCCAGTGTGAACGCCCAATATCGTCAAGGAACCCCTTAATTTCATCGTGATAGTGAATATAGCTCATAATCCCAGCGGTAGCAGCGCTGGCAATTACGAGCAGTCCAATGAGCGCATGTGAGAATTTGATATTGCCGATCCATAACAGCCCCACCAGAATCACAAGATAAGAGAGCGCGTTACCCAGGTCATTCTGGCTGATGACGATCATAAACGGCAGTAATGTAAGCAGGCCCAATGGTACGACATCACTCCAGAAGCGGAGTTTGTTTCTCTTCTTGCGGACAAGCACGGCCGCTAGAAAAAGAATCAGGATCAGCTTGAACAGCTCTGCCGGCTGTAAACTGAATCCTCCGAACTTAATCCAGCCCTGGGCGCCATTCTGCTCTGCGCCCACAAAGCTGACCAGAACCAGAATTCCGATCCCTGTTATATAAATATACAAAGCGTATTTAACAAGTATCCGGTAATCCACAAACGTCAGTCCGACAAAAGCAATAATGCCGAGCACATAAAATTTGATCATCCGGAGATGTGCCCCGTCCAGTTTTTCCCTTCCATGCGTGACGCTGTATATGGAAAAAATGCTGACGACCATCAACAGCACTAGAATTATTACGATGACGCCGTCAATCTTTTTAATCTTCTGAAGCATATTCTGTCTCCTTACTCTGTACTGGTTCCTCCAGATTCATGCCTGCAGGGAAGTTCCGTCAAAATCTATTGTAAAGGAAGGGGCAGCAAAAATAAAATTCCATCTTCTAACACTTAACTTTCCTGCTTCCTATCTTGCGATGCCCAGCACATGGCGCGGAATTCCGGCGAGATCGTCAACGGTCACGATCTCGTTCCAGTGGCCCGCCGCCGCAAGCAGCGCGGCCACCTGCCCGGCCTGGCCTTGGCCGAGCTCAAAGCCGACCAGCCGCGGCGGGGCCGGGAGCATCGGCAGCTGCTCCATCATGCGGCGGTAAGGGTCAAGCCCGTCATCGCCGCCATCCAGCGCGGTGCGCGGCTCATGGTCGCGCACTTCGCGCTGCAGCCCGGCGATGTCGCCGCCGGGAATATACGGCGGGTTGGAGACGAGAATATCCGTCTCCATCCCCGCAAACGGCTCGAGCAGATCGCCGAGCCGCAGGTCCACTGCCGCGCCGTGCCGCAACGCGTTGCGCGCGGCCACCGCCAGTGCGCCCGGCGAGATATCGCCGGCGCAGACCACCCACGCCGGCGCTTCCGCCGCCAGCGTGACGGAGATCGCTCCGCTGCCGGCGCCGATATCGACGGCGGTCAGCGGACGGGCGGCGCGTGCTTCCCCTGCGCCGCTGGCGGGGCTGGCTTCCTTGCCGCCTGCCTCTGTGCTGGGTGCAGCCGCTTCAGCTCCGGCTGCACTGCCTGTATGCACGGAGCTGTCCGCAGCTCCCTGCGCTTCTCCCGCTCCTGCATTCACCATCCCGTCCGGCCACAGCTCCGCAGCGTAGCGCAGAATGGCTTCGACGAGCAGCTCCGTCTCCGGCCGGGGGATTAGCACATCCGGCGTCACCTCAAAGGCCCGTCCGTAAAATTCCTGCTCGCCAATAATATACTGCACCGGTTCCCCAGCTGCACGGCGGGTAACTCCGGCTTCCCAGGCATCCTTCACCGCTGCCGGAAAAGGATCAGCCAGCGCCATATAATACGCCGCCCCGGTCAGGCCCAGCACATGCTCCAGCAGAAGCTGCGCACTGCGCTGCGGCTCAACGCACCCATGTCCGGCCAAAAAAGAAGAAGCCTCCGCAAAGGCTTCCCGGATGCTTTGCACGTAAGGCATGACATAAGAGTCGTGTTTCAAAGCATTATTCTCCTTTTTCCATCAATTCCGCTTGTTCCGCAATAGACAGTGCTGAGATAATTTCGGTAATATCTCCGTTCATTACTTGTTCCAGACGGTGCAGCGTAAGTCCGATCCGGTGATCGGTAACCCGGCTCTGCGGGAAGTTGTACGTACGGATACGCTCACTGCGGTCACCTGTGCCGACCTTGCTCTTCCGCTCGCCGGAATATTTAGCTTCCTCTTCCTGGCGTTTCAAGTCTGAGATCCGGGCACGCAACACTTGCAGCGCTTTTTCCTTATTGGAGTTCTGCGATTTACCATCCTGACAGGTAGCCACGATGCCTGTAGGCACATGGGTTACGCGTACGGCAGACTTGGTAGTATTAACGGACTGTCCGCCCGCACCACTGGAGCAGAAGGTGTCGACACGGATGTCTTTATCATGAATTTCGATCTCAAATTCTTCAGCTTCAGGCATAACTGCAACGGTAGAAGTAGACGTATGGATACGTCCGCCTGATTCCGTCGTTGGAATGCGCTGCACACGGTGTGCTCCGCTTTCGAATTTCATCTTGCTGTAAGCACCACGGCCGTTAATAAGGAAGATGACCTCCTTGAAGCCGCCCAGGTCATTTGTATTCACATCCATCAGCTCTACGCGCCAGCCTTGTGCGTCTGCATAACGGGTATACATGCGGTAGAGATCGGAAGCAAACAGAGCTGCTTCATCTCCGCCGGCAGCGCCGCGGATTTCCACAATTACGTTCTTCTCATCATTAGGATCTTTAGGCAGCAGCAGAAGGCGGATCTTCTCCTCCAGCACGGTCTGGCGTGAGGACAGGTCGTCGATTTCCATCTTGACCATTTCCTTCATTTCATCATCGAGCTTCTCAGCCTGCATCATCTTTGCCGCTTCCAGCTCTTCCATTACATTCTTATATTCGGTATAAGCCTCAAAAGCAGGCTGCAAATCAGATTGTTCTTTGGAATAGTCCCTCAGTTTCTTACTGTCGTTTGCAACATCCGGGTCACAAAGCAGTTCACTGAGTTTCTCATAGCGGTCCGCCAGGGATTGCAATCGGTCCAACAAGGGAATTCACCTCTCCTGATTCAATTTCATATTCAATAAATAATGTTTGCATTATTAGATACAATAAAAATAGATATACGACTTTATATTATACCACCGATTATGCCAATTGGCTACATTGCCCCCGTATAGATTTGAGGGATTTTTTAACACAGAGCTCCCGCACCTTATTATGCAGAACCTGCGGTGAGGTTATTCTGCCGTTCCAGCGAGAAATAGAAGGATAATTTATAGCTTGAAGCATATAAACACTTCTATTTTTTATAAAAAGGAGCCATCCGAAGGTGAACATTCACCCCGAAATGGCTCCCCTTCTTGACGTTTAAACACAAAGCAAAGACTGTTTATACGTTTTATACGTTGAAACGGAAATGCATGACATCGCCGTCCTGTACCAGATATTCCTTACCTTCCAGACGCAGCTGTCCGCGTTCCTTGGCACCGTTCATCGAACCTGCGGCTACCAAATCAGCATACGCTACAACTTCCGCCCGGATGAAGCCGCGCTCGAAGTCGGTATGAATGACACCGGCTGCGCCAGGTGCTTTTGTTCCGCGGCGGATGGTCCAGGCACGAACCTCTTGCACGCCAGCTGTGAAATACGTATACAATCCCAGCAGCTTGTAGGCTGCTTTGATCAGGCGGTTCAGGCCGGATTCCTGCAGGCCCAGCTCTTCAAGGAACATCGCCTTGTCTTCACCTTCCAGCTCGGCAATTTCCGCTTCCACTTTGGCGCTGATAGGCACAACCTCTGCATTCTCGGCAGCGGCAAACTCACGGACCTGTTGGACATACGGGTTATTGTCGGCACTGGACACTTCATCTTCGCCCACATTCGCCGCATACAGCACCGGCTTCAAGGTCAGCAGATGCAGATCGCGCACGATCAGGAGCTCATCATCAGACAATTCTACACTGCGTGCCGGTTTATCTTCGTACAGGGCTTCCTTGATCCGTTCCAGCAGTTCAACTTCCTGGGCATACTTCTTGTCGCCGCCCTTGATATTTTTGCGGGACCGCTCAATCCGTTTCTCAAGGCTTTCCAGATCGGCCAGAATCAGCTCCAAGTTGATCGTCTGGATATCGCTGATCGGGTTAACCTTGCCGTCTACATGCGTTACATTCTCGTCTACAAAGCAGCGAACCACATGGACAATCGCATCCACTTCACGAATGTGGGCCAGGAACTTGTTGCCCAGGCCTTCACCTTTGCTCGCGCCGCGCACGAGTCCGGCAATATCCACAAATTCAAAAGCCGTCGGAACGGTCTTGTTCGGCTGCACCAGCTCGGTCAGCTTATCCAGACGTTCGTCCGGTACTTCTACCACACCGACGTTAGGGTCGATTGTACAGAAAGGATAGTTAGCGGATTCTGCACCCGCTTGCGTGATTGCATTAAACAAAGTGGATTTACCAACGTTTGGCAGTCCGACGATTCCAGCTTTCAAAGCCATTTATATGACAACTCCTATTTTCGGTTGTATTGATCGCCCGCATAAATTACTGACATGATCTAAACCATTATATATTAGAACAAAATCTCCAGCAACAGCGGATGTCCGGGGGATGTGTCAGATAAAGGGCGGAAGCAGCAGGCCTTTACCTGCGCATGGCGGTTAGACGGCTGGCATTAGATAGCCGTGCTTATTGCCGTGAGGCAGCCAGCTCCAGTGCCTTCTGGATCGCTTCGTCTTTGTGCCATTCTCTGTTTTTTTCGGCATTCACAACAGCATCAGGCAAGGTCTTGAATTCATCATTTGGTGATCCATCTGCCGTCAGACCGAGCACCACCGGAAAGTTGAGTACAAATCCGCTATTGGGCAGAGCGGCGATAAGCGGTGTGGCCCCGATCCCGTCCCCGCCCGTTTTCTCGCCCACCAGGGTAGCAAACCCCGTGCTTTTGGCAAAGGTCGCAAAGCTCTCCGATGAGGAGTAAACATTCCTGTCAACGAGCAAATAGATCTCGCCTTTAAACCCTACAGGGTCGGGAGTAATATCATAGGTATTCACAAAATAAGATTTGAAATCCGTCATAGCTTCAGGTGGAAGCTTCGGCAGCTTTTCCTGCTCCAGTCCCTTAACGGGCACCTCCCCAAACCCTCTGCTTGCCAGAAACGGCTGCTCATAATCTCCGCCTCTAAAGAGCAAATATTCTTTATACGGCAGTTTTTTATCCGTAAGCTTCGCTACAATATTGCTCATCCAGTACCACTGATCTCCACCACCGTTGCCCCGTATGTCGAGGATAAGCGTTGGATAGTCCTTGATCTTGGTTAAAAAATCCGCAATGGCCGGCCCATCCTGTTCTGTGTATTCTGTCCCGAAACTTTCCACCTGCAAATAAGCCGATTTCCCGGGTTCAAGGATTCGGTGGAAAAGGTTTAAGGATTGTGTGAGTTCAGCCTGACTTCCGCTGCTGCTCTCCTCAGGTGTGGCCGCAGCTTCGGCAGCTCCGTAACGTGCTTTTACCTGTTTCTGCTCCAAGATATCGCTCCATGGTTTATAGACAGGATTGCCATCAAAGATCTGCCGGTAATAATGGTACATTTCTCTTTCCAGCATATAGGTATGTCCATTGTGCAAATCCGCGAGGATTTCATTTAATGCTCCATAGAACTGAAGGTCCGTCGGAGTTCCTTCAACTTTCTCCAAATACTTATCTTTGTCCGCCAGCCAGTCTACACCATTTGCCCGCTTGTTCACTTCAAAAAACGGATAGTTTTCCTGCAGAATCTTGTACATGTATTCAAAATCCTCATGCTTCTGCTCCTTTGTTAAGGTGGATTCGGCCGAAAGTGCGGTAGCCGGCACCGCTGAAGGTGCAGCCGCAACCTCTGCCGCCGCGGTGCCGGAACCGGATCCTGAATCAGAATACGCGGCAGCACCATCCGGATTGCCCGAATTCCCGCCATTACAGCCGGTCAAGGCCAATAAGAGAATAAGGCTTGAACATACCGTTGCTCTGTTAGAATGAATTGTCTTTTGCATAAGTTATCTCTCCCTATAAAGACAATCATATTTTCCTTTTCATCCGAATTAAATCAGATAAGTCACATTTTTCTAATCCAAAGCGTTCTGGGGAATGCCAAAAAGACCCCTTTACGAGGTCTCTGTGTGCTGCGATGAGCCGGGCTTCTCAAAGCGTTTTGGACATGGTGATGTCCGTAACGAGGTAGCCCATCTTTTTGTACAACTCGAAAGCGCGGTTGTTCTGTCCGAAGACATGCAGGCCGATTTTGGAAACACCCATCTCCCGGGCGGACTCATCAAGCGCAAGCAGTGCCTGTTTACCATAACCTTTGCCCTGATACGGCTCAAAAATATAAATATCATAGATGAAAGCTTCCCGTCCCGTGCGTGCTTCCGTTACATTAAACCAGATATAACCGGCCTGAGTATTGCTTTCTGTTTCCATAACAGAATACAGATAGGCCCCTTCGGTGTGAAGTCCTTTGGGCAGGAAACGCACCATCTCTTCCTGAGACTGCCTGAGCGCAGTCTCGGCATCCCATGCCCCCGCTTTGATCTTATCCTCCGCATAATCGCGGGTCGATTGACTCCAGAAAAATTGAAAAGCACTTTCGTCCATTTGGACTAATGTAATCATGATTTGTAATCCTTCCTTACTCCATAATCTTCGCTCGCCCCTACTTGCGGATCAGGCGCGGGTTGCTGCGCAGAGCTGCAAGATCCGGCGCGCCAATGCCGAACATCGCCGTCCTTAGCTCCAGCTCCACCTGTGCCAGCGCATGGTCCAGCGCTTCCTCGGACTGCACCGCCGGGCCCAGCAGATTCCGGCCGAAGCCGGCCAGATCAGCGCCAAGCGCCAGCGCCTTCGCTGCGTCCACCCCATGCCTCAGCCCGCCGCTGCCGATAAGCGCGCCCTGCGGTGAAGCCGCCCGCACCTCGGCAATGCATTCGGCAGTGGGGATTCCCCAGTCGGCGAAGGCCTCCGCCGCCGCGCGCCGTACCGGATCGCTGCTGCGGAACTTCTCGACCTGGCTCCAGGAGGTGCCGCCTGCACCGGCCACATCGATAAAAGCCGCACCGGCATTGTACAGCCGGACCGCTGTATCGCCATCGATACCCCAGCCGACTTCTTTCACGCCTACCGGCACCTCAAGCGTCCGGCATACCTTCTCGATCTCTTGAAGCAGGGAAGCAAAACCCGTGTTGCCTTCCGGCTGGAACACCTCCTGCAGCCCGTTCAGGTGCAGCACCAGCCAGTCGGCGCCGGCAATCTCCACCGCCCGGCGGCATTCTTCCACGCCAAAGCCATAGCTTAGCTGCACAGCGCCAATATTGGCGATGACCGGAATTCCCGGGGCTATGCTGCGTACATGAAAGGTCCCGGCCAGCTCGGAGCGTTCCACAGCCGCACGCACCGAACCTACACCTAGCGCCCAGCCCCGGCGCTCGGCTGCTTCCGCCAGCCGGGCATTGATTGCCCCGGTAGCCTTGCTCCCGCCGGTCATGGAGCTGATCAGCAGCGGTGTACGCAGCTCCCTCCCCAAGAAGGTCGTACGCAGCGCGATATCGTCAAAGTTCAGCTCCGGAAGCGCATTATGCCGGAACCGGTAATGCTCGAAACCGCTCGTTATCCCGGTGCCGCCGACCTCCTCGTTCAGGCAGAGGCGCACATGCTCAATTTTGCGCTCACCCGTTGTGGATGAAGGCAGCAGAGATGTATGCCCTGCACTGTCTGCAGTCTGCGGATCTCCGCCAGGCTCCGGGCTGAACCGTTCCTTTACTAGCCGGGGCCCTTCATCCTGCGGCATAAGATTCATCCTGACTCCCTCCATTTCCATAGCATGCTTCATTATAGCATCGCCGCAGAGCAATTTACAGAAAGGGGTCCCCCCTTGTATATCGTCAGGACAATGGCATAAGGTATCAGAGGTTCATCCAAACTATAAATTGGTCGATTTCGCAGCTGCTGCTTCACTTCTCCCCCACGGGCGTTAATAGGTTGTTACAATGCCAACGCAGGCTACAAGACTGGCTTGACACTGCGGCATACTCAGGAGGATTAACCCATGAATCGACGCAAACATCCCATTATGCCCGGAACCCTTCAATCTACTTATAATATGGAATTGGACTCATCCTTTGCTGCAAAAAAACGCCTCCTCCCACGCCGTCGCTTATGGCTGCTTGCTGCTGCTGTGCTCGTGTTATGGTTAGCCGGTGTAATGATTTACCAGACCCATAAACCGCTGCCTCCGGGCCTTTCTTCTGAAAGCCCGGTGTACAAGGTTCAAAATGTGCACTTATGGCATGATTTGACCTACCAGGGCGGCAATGGGTCGCAGCACCGGGAAGAGCAGATCCTGCCAAGGATGCTGCAAATTATCGAAGAATCGCGGGAGTTTCTGGTCGTTGACTTATTTCTGTTCAATGGGTATACCCATAAGGATCAGCAGTTTCCTGCGGTCAGCCGGGAGCTTTCTGATAAGCTTATCGCGCAGAAAATAGCGTACCCCGCTATGGATGTTGTCTTTATCACCGATGAGGTCAACACTAATTACGGCTCTGCCCCCAATCCTCTGCTGGAAGAGATGAAAGCCGCGGGAATCAAAGTCATTCTGACTGATGTAAACGCGCTGCGCGACTCCACTCCTGCCTACTCTGCCGTATGGCGGACCTTTATGCAGTGGTTTGGGCAGACCGGTACAGGCTGGATTCCTAATCTTATGGCCAGCGGAGGGCCTGATATCACAGCCCGCTCATATATGAAGCTGCTGAATGTAAAGGCCAATCACCGCAAAGTTGTAGTCAGCGAGAATACAGCTTTGATCTCCTCCGGCAATGTCCACGATGCCAGTGCTTACCATTCCAATATCGCGCTGGAGGTAAGCGGTCCCGTTATTGCCGATATCCTGAAGACTGAGCAGGCCGCGGCAGACCTGTCCGGAGCAGGTCCGCTGCTTGGCAAAGAACCCGTACTCACGGGGAGTGAAACTGCCGCAGGCGGTACGCTGGAGGTGCGATATTTAACCGAGGGCAAGGTCAACAAATATGCCCTTGAAGGAATCCGTGCGGCCCAGAAGGGCGACATCCTCTGGATGGGCATGTTCTATCTTGCCGACGACACCATTATTGATGCACTGCAGGAAGCATCCGCACGCGGCGCAAAGGTGCGCCTCCTGCTGGACCCGAACCAAAACGCCTTCGGCCGTGATAAAATCGGTATCCCGAACCGTCCGGTGGCCTGGGAATTGAACCGGCGTTCGGATGGCAACATTGCCATCCGCTGGTACAATACGGGCAAAGAGCAGTATCATGCCAAACTCATGTTCATTGCCAAAGCGACCGGCAACTCAATCGTTCTGGGCGGCTCCACCAACTTCACGGCCCGCAACCTGGACGATTACAATCTGGAGAATAATCTTTGGGTATCCGTGCCGCAGGATCAGCCGCTCTATGCGGAGATGGAGAGCTACTTCAACACACTTTGGAACAATGAGGGAGCGGAATACAGTCTGCCCTTGGAGGATTACCAAAGCGATGTGACCTGGCTCAAATATATTATTTACCGTATGCAGACCCGCTTGGGTCTGACAACATTCTGATTTACAGAAACATGAAGCAGTTCCTGTTAACTGATGCAGTGCAGCAAGGTTCACCGCATATCAAAAACCGCCGGAAAGCTGCAATCAGCTTCTTCCGGCGGTTTTTACTTGTCCGTTATCTTTCCGTGCTCAGAGCAGCGGCGACATCAGCCGGGCTGCAGATTCCAGCATCCGCTCCAGGAGCCGTTTATTCATGAAGGTCTCATGTACAATCTGGCGGGTAGACAGCAGATCGCGTTCAAAATCAGCAACGATCCGGGAGACACTCTCTGTCTGCAGCAGCAGCGCATTGACCTCGAAGTTCAAGTGAAAGCTGCGCATGTCCATGTTTGCAGTACCAATTGTGGCTATCTCGCCATCGGTAATCAGCAGCTTGGAGTGAATGAAGCCCTTCTCGTATTCATAGATCTTCACACCCGATTCCAGCAAGGCCGGGAAATAGGAATGTGACGCCAGAAACGGCAGCCATTTATCCGGTTTGGCGGGGAACAGCAGCCGAACATCAAGCCCGGACATTGCAGCCACGCGTATCGCCGTCAGAATATCCTCATCCGGAATAAAGTAAGGGCTGGCAATCCAGACCGATTTCTCGGCGGAAGTAATCATGGAGAAGAAGATATTCTTCAGCGCACGCCGTTCGTTATCCGGTCCGCTGGCAATAATCTGCACAGCTCCATCCCCGGCTGTGAACCGCAGCTGCGGCGAGAGATAGTCCTGCTCCAGTATTTTCTCACCCGTTGTATGCATCCAGTCCTGCAGAAAGATAATCTGCATCGTACGTACTGCCTCGCCTCTGAGCAGCATGTGGGTATCGCGCCAGAAGCCGTACGTTTTGCTGCGGCTTAAGTATTCATCACCAACATTAAGCCCGCCCATAAATCCGACATCGCCGTCTATGACAACAATTTTGCGGTGATTCCGGTAATTAACCCTGCTGGAGAAAAAAGAGGTGGAATTGCCGTATGAGGCAACCTGCACTCCTGCATCGCTTAGTTCCTTAAGAAACGCTTTGGAAAGCTGAATACTTCCTACGGCGTCGTACATGAATCTGACCGCAACGCCCGCACGGGCCTTCTCGATCAGAATCTGCTGAATGCGGGTGCCGATATGGTCGGCCCGAAAAATATAATATTCCATATGAATATGATGCTGAGCCTGCCGCAGCTCCAGCAGCAGGGTGCCGAAGGTTTCTTCCCCATTGGTAAGAATCCGCGTTTCTGAATTAAAAGAAACCGGCGTCCGCGCGAGCCTTTGTGATAATCCCAGCAGCTTCTGGTGGGCAGGATCAAAGACCGACCAGTCCTGGTGCATGCGCAGGGCATCATTTTCAATCCGTTCATAAGCCATGAGGTCACGCTGGGCCTTCTTATCATATTTACGCCGTTTGAACACATTTTGTCCGAACAGGAAATAAAAGACGAGTCCCACTACCGGAATCAGCGCAAGCAGCAGAATCCAGGCCATCGTTGTGGAGGGGTTGCGATTCTCCATAAAAATCCCCAGCCCGATCGAGATGACGGTCAACGTGGAGAAAATACTGATGATCGTACCGGCGGTACTTCCAAGTAAACCAAAACCAAAATAATAAAATGCCAGCAAAGCCCCGATAATGATTATCGCCTGCAATCCTCTTCTCATATGCAACCTACCTTCTCTTTCTTCCGTACATCACTAAAATGACACATTTATATATTACATGAATAATCTCTTTCTTCCTACTGGAATCGTCCGCAAAACAAAAATTACAATAATAAGCTAAACTCTCCATACAAAAATTTGTATTGCCGCAAAATATATAATATAATCGCCTTGACCTTAGAGTCATTTACAGAACCCAATAGTCAGGAAAGGAGTTATACCTCTTTGTGATTGACAAAAACGCAAACAAAAAAGAACAGATTATCAAAACAGCCATGCAGCTATTCGCTGTAAAAGGCTCATCCTCCACCTCCATGCAGGAAATTGCTGAGCTATGCGGAATCTCCAAGGGCAGCCTGTACCTGGTGTTCAAGTCCAAGGAAGAGCTGGAACGCAGCATTTACATATATTGCTTCCGCATGATTCGTGATCCCCTGCAGCGCGAGGAATTGGAGAGCCGGAGAAGCCCGCGGGAGAAACTGCGCAACCAGGTCGAGATCCTGCTTAATCATGTATACGAGCTTCGCGAGTTTTTGCAGCGTCAAATTCAGGAATTTGCCGGAAAAGGCGTAATGGAAGTGCCGGAATGGCTGCGCAAGAGCAACGCTCCCCTGCTGACCTGGTTCCAGAATAAACTCGAAACCCTGTATGGGCCCGATATTCTGGCTTACACAGGAGACCTAAGCCTGCTTGGGAGCGGGATGATCCACTCCTATATCCGGGTTATTTTCAATCAAGGGTCAACTGTATCAATCGCACGTATGGCCGACCATCTTGTGGATCTGCTGGACATCGTCGTCTCGGGCCTGCTCGCCGATAAGCCTGATCCCCTGATCTCCTCTGCCTACCTCACACAGTGGCTCGAGGAACATGGGGACAACCCGCGCAAAAGTCCGCTGCAGCTGATTAAAGAAATGAAGGTGTTGCTCAGCGCTACTCCCGTAGACACGCAAAGTCTGGAAGAAGGGCTTGAATCTCTGGGGATTCTGGAAAGTGAGATTCTCATGCCACACCCACGTAAGGCAATTATCCGGGGAATGCTGACCAACCTGCAGAGCTACCCTGTACTGGACAAGGAACTGCAGGATTTGAATAAGCTGATTTCTCCTTACATGCAGAACACATGCGGTTTATATTAACCCTTAAGACCAAAGGAAGTGGAAACAGAGAGAGGAAGTCCGGATAGGCAGTACCAGTAAATTATAAATAGAGGCTTTCCATAGGAAAGTCCGAGAGGAGCAGAAACACTACTTATGAAAAGCTTAATTAATTTCTCGCTTAAGAACAAATTCGCGATATGGCTGCTAACCATTATTATCGTATTCGCCGGTTTGTACAGCGGCCTGACCATGAAGCAGGAAACCCTGCCTAATATCAGTATACCTTATCTCAGTGTAACAACGATTTATCCAGGTGCAGCACCGGAGGGTGTTGTGAATGATGTCAGCAAGCCGCTGGAGCAGAAGCTCCGCAATGTGGATGGCGTCAAGATGATCACTTCCACCTCGCTCGAGAATGCTTCCAACATCCAAATCGAGTTTGATTACGGCGCGAATCTGGATAATGCCACAGCAGCCGTTCGTGAAGCCCTGAACGATGTCGCTCTGCCGGATGATGCCCAGAAGCCGACCATTTCCCGCTTCAGCCTTAGCTCACTGCCGGTTATCTCGCTGAGTCTGTCCGATGACAAGTCCGGGGATCTGGAAGAGCTGACCCGCATCGCGGAGAATGATATCCGTCCTGCCCTGGAGGATATCGAAGGTGTTGCTTCCGTGCAGATTTCCGGACAATACGTCAAGGAAGTCTCCCTGAAATTCAACCAGGAAAAACTGAAGCAATACGGGCTGACAGAGGATACCATTAAAGGCCTCGTTCAAGCCTCCTCTCTGCGTGTTCCGCTGGGACTGTTCGAAATGGAGAAATCACAAAAGGCCGTTGTTGTAGACGGCAATATTACCACAGTAGACGATCTTAAGAATTTGACGATTCCGCTTGTGCCTTCAGCTGCGGGTGCACAAGCAGGTTCAGGTGCTGCTGGTGGTGCTGCTAGTGCCGGTGGTGGTGCTGTTGCCGGTGGTGCCGGTGCAGCCGGTACTGGTACTGGTGCCGCTGGAACAGGCGCGGGCGCAGGTGCTGCAGTACCAACAGGCCTGCCGACGGTGAAGCTGGGTGAGCTTGCCTCCATTGAGGTTATCGGCAAGTCCGAATCCATCTCCCGTACCAACGGCAAAGAATCTATCGGGATTCAAATTGTTAAGTCCAATGACGCCAACACCGTTGAAGTTGTAAACAGCGTTAAAGATACAACGAAAGAATTAAAGCAGCAGTATAAATCTATGGATCTTACGGTTCTGCTTGACCAGGGCAAGCCGATTGAGGATTCCGTA
Organism: Paenibacillus sp. FSL H3-0321; assembly: GCF_038002865.1. Classification (NCBI taxonomy): domain Bacteria; kingdom Bacillati; phylum Bacillota; class Bacilli; order Caryophanales; family Paenibacillaceae; genus Paenibacillus; species Paenibacillus sp. FSL H3-0321. The sequence goes on from NZ_JBBODH010000001.1 coordinate 3,654,693, forward strand.
AATACTATGTTGTCCAAGGCAGTCTTTGGCGCTCTGTTCGCCGTACTGATCATTCTGCTGTTCCTGCGGAATATCCGTTCAACTATTATCTCGATCATTTCTATCCCCTTGTCGCTGCTTATCGCTGTTCTATGCCTGCGGCAAATGGATATCACGCTCAATATGATGACGCTGGGAGCGATGACCGTCGCCATCGGGCGGGTTGTCGATGACTCGATTGTCGTCATTGAGAATATATACCGGCGTATGACGTTGTCGGGTGAGAAGCTGCGCGGCCGGGAGCTGATCAGCGCGGCTACAAGCGAAATGTTCGTGCCGATTATGTCTTCTACAATTGTAACGATCGCCGTATTCCTTCCGCTTGCTTTTGTCAGCGGCATGGTGGGCGAACTGTTCCTGCCGTTTGCACTGACCATGGTATTCTCCCTGCTCGCTTCTCTGGTTGTGGCGATTACACTTGTGCCGGCACTGGCGCATACGCTGTTCCGTAACGGACTGAAGAAAGGCAAGAAAAACCATGAAGAGAAACCGGGCAAAATGGCTCTGGGTTATCAGAAGATTCTGAACTGGTGCCTTTCCCATAAGCTGGTTACTTTCGGGGTCGCGGTTCTGTTACTGGTTGGCAGCTTGTTCCTGATCAAACCAATCGGGGTAAGCTTCATGCCTTCACAGGAAGATAAGAGTGTCATCATGACCTATGCACCTAAAGCCGGACAAACCGCTGAAGATGTCCAGGAACAAGGACTGAAGGCTGAGAAGTACATTCTGGCCCAAGAGCATATCGACAACATGCAATACTCCATCGGTGGCGGTGGATTTATGGGAATGGGCTCCAGCAATTCAGGTCTCTTCTATATTACCTATGACAGTGATACTCCAGATTTCGACACAGTTAAGGAAAATCTGATTGAAGGGCTGACCAAAGAGGTGCCGGAAGGCGTGTGGGGCGATATGTCCGGCATGATGGGCGGAGGCCTTGGCGGCAATACGCTGACCGTGAATATTTTTGGCGACACCCTGGATCAGTTGAAACCGGTAGCCGATGAGATAGCAGGCATCGTGAATGCAGATACCGCTAATTTCAAGGATGGGGAAACCAGCCTTGCTGAAGGTTACGAACAATACACCGTGGTTGCCGATCAAGCGAAGCTAAGTTCGCTTGGCCTCACTGCCGGACAGATTGCCATGAAGCTGAGTCCGGTTAATGCCCGCCCTGTAATGACAGAGGTGGAAGTGGATGGCAAAAACTATAATGTCTATATTGAAGCCGACACTCATACGTACAGCAGTATTCAGGAAATGGAAGAGGCTACGCTGACCTCACCGCTGGGCTTTACAGTGCCGATCGGCGAAGTAGCGAAGATTGAGAACGGCACATCGCCGGACTCGATTACCCGCATTGACGGTAAAATGAGCGTTAATGTGACCGCTGAAATCATTGCTACCGATGTAAACAGCGCTTCAAATGACGTGAAGGAAAAGATCGAAGCCCTGGAGCTGCCTGACGGAGTTACCATCTCCTTCGGCGGCGTTACCGAACAAATCAATGAAACCTTCGGCCAGCTCGGACTTGCGATGGCGGCCGCTATTGCCATTGTATATTTTGTGCTTGTTGTTACTTTCGGCGGCGGTCTGGCACCGTTCGCGATCCTGTTCTCACTGCCATTCACTGTGATCGGAGCACTCGTCGCTCTGTTGCTGGCAGGAGAAACCCTGAACGTCTCTTCACTGATGGGGGCACTGATGCTGATCGGTATCGTCGTAACGAATGCGATCGTACTGATTGACCGGGTAATTCACAAGGAAAAAGAAGGGATGTCTACCCGTCAGGCACTGCTTGAAGCCGGAGGCACCCGCTTGCGTCCAATACTAATGACGGCTCTCGCCACGATTGGCGCTTTGCTGCCGCTGGTTACAGGACTTGAGAACAGCGCCGGCATTATCTCTAAAGGACTTGGCGTGACCGTTATTGGCGGTCTGATCAGCTCCACCCTGCTGACACTGGTCGTTGTACCTGTAGTCTATGAATTCCTGATGAAATTCCGCAGCAAAAAGGTTATTGAATAGAACTCAAGAACACTAACCAAAAGTTCATAAATAAGGCGCCTTTCCACAATTGGAGAGGCGCCTTTTGTTTGTGCTTAATATGAAAGTAAACATAGTCTATAGATAGCAGCCGGTTACCGTTACTTGATCCAGGCTAAACCATGGCTGCCGCGCTGCTCTCCAGCGAAGACTTCCAGGCGCGCAGCATCTGGAGATCCTGCGGCAGAAATTCCTCCAGCATATGGCTGAGCCCCAGATATAAAGGACTGTCTGTAGCTGCATTCAGTCTTTCGCAGAATTGTGGTGTCCATCTCAGTAAGTGCTCTTCCAGGAAGTTCTCCTGGATTTCCAGCAATTCCATGGCGCTTCTCACCGAGAAGCTGTTATACAGCATCCGTTCATGCAGCACGGCCATAAATTCCAGCTCAATAGCGATATGGTCATCGGCTTCGCCGCCGCATTTCTTGAACACGATCCCCGCCGAAGCGTACACATCGGAGAGCACGTTGCAGAATTCTTGCTCACGGCCCAGTTGGGCAGCTTCACGCGGCAGTTCGTTCATCAGCCGTTTGTATTCGCGGTTCTCCTTCTCGCAGATCAGCGGAAGCTGGGCAGGCTCCTGGCTGCACAGATAACGCTTCAGCTCTCTTCCGCCCTCCGTCATTTCCGCGGCTACGCTCATTTGGCGGTTGCGGCTCCACTGGGCAACCAGCGAAAGCGTTGGTTTTCTCCCGTAAAAATCAACTAAAATCTGATATATTAATCCCCGGCTCTCCAGCCAGCGGCTAAATGCCTCCGGCACGACAAGTGATGGAACTGTTGTTATCGTCATTTTGCAAATCCTCCCTACTTGGTTTGACCGGATGCCGCACCCGCTGTTATTGCCACGTGCATGCCCCGGTATCATAGCTGTGAGCTGCGCAAAAGTGAACATAGAATAGAGACGAATCTTTCACACCTAAATTATATCGAAATTGTAAAGCGCTTTCAGTGAGCATTTTATGACCATTCCCCGTAATTGTCGTACTATTGTCAAATTTAGACTTTGCCGTTCCTCTTTTGTCCCCTATTATTTAGGTTGTTCTTTTTGCCTGCCGTACAACCGTTATACTCCCACAGAGCGTATCGAGAAAGCTAACAATGTACGGCACCATTGACGGCAGCGGAAGCAATCTTTAAAATTTAAATAAGATACACAAATGAAGGGAGCAACGCTATGGAACCGCTGACGGACCCTTTTGGACGTTTACATGACTATATCCGCATTTCGGTTACAGACCGCTGCAACCTGCGCTGCATTTATTGTATGCCGGCGGAAGGAATGCAATTCCAACCGCAGGACGAGATTATGAGCTATGAAGAAATTACCGCTGTGGTGGAGGCGCTGGCGCCCCTGGGACTGAGCAAAGTCCGGCTGACCGGGGGAGAACCGCTGGTCCGCAAGGATCTGGAGAAGCTTGTCTCCATGATTTCTGCCATACCGGGTATTAAAGATATATCATTAACCACGAATGGTCTCATGCTGCCGGCTAAAGCTGCACTGCTAAAACAGGCAGGCTTGTCGCGGGTGAATATCAGCCTCGATTCGCTCAAACAGGAGCGCTTCGCGATGATTACCCGCGGCGGAGATGTCGCCAAGGTGCTGAAAGGCATAGAAGCCGCTGAAGCGGCGGGGCTCTCCCCGATCAAGCTGAATGTTGTGCTGATGAAAGGCATCAATGATGATGAAATTAAGGATTTCATCTCGCTGACCCTGCACAGCCCGCTGAATGTGCGGTTCATCGAATATATGCCGATCGGCAGCGCAAGCGATTCCTGGCGCCAGACTTATTTGCCGCTGGAGACGGTCGTAGAAGCCTGTACCGAAGCAGGCTGGGCAACCGAGGAAGCGGAGATGCCCTCGGGCAACGGCCCATCCCAGAACCGGCGTGTGGTCGGAGCGCAGGGAACCTTCGGGCTGATCCACCCTGTCAGCGAGCATTTCTGCGATAACTGCAACCGGCTGCGGCTCACTGCGGACGGTCATATCAAAGCCTGCCTGTATTGGGCGGATGAGTATAACGTACGGCCTCTGACCGCTGATCCGGCAGCGGTTCAAGCCCTGTTCCGCCAGGCGCTCGGCAACAAGCCGCATAACCATGAGATGGCGCTGGCGCTGGAGAAAAAGGCGCAGAGCCATACTCCGACGGTTCGCCGCATGTCGCAAATCGGCGGCTAGCCTTTATGATTGCAAGTCAAAACGGATACCCTGCAGGCAGCAGGGTATCCGTTTTTTTTCGAGAAAACAACTCACAATAGCAGAATCGGAGCTAAAAGCTTTCCCACAATTGAAAGGCCATATAGAGGGCAATTCCCCAGATCAGCAACGCCGAAGCCTTGTTCATCAGCCTGACCGCCTTGCCGGAGGAGTCGGCTTTCCCGAGCATTCTCCCTGCCGCCGCTAGTCCGATGAACCATACCCAGGATACCCCTGCGGCAGCTGCCGCGAACACCCAGCGTTCACTCCCGGCATATTGCAGTGCATTGGTGCCGATAACACCAACCGTGTCCATCAGAGCATGCGGATTCAACAGGGACACCGATAAGGTATAACCCACCTGCCCTTTCAGCGATAGCCGTTTTGCTTCTCCTTTTGCCGGAGCGGCGGACCATATTTTCCAGCCCATAAAGCAAAGAAATAGGATGCCCGCCCCCAAGACGACCGGCGTCAGCCAATCCAGTGAGAGCAGAACCAGCGACACCCCGCCGACAGCAGCAGCAATAAGCAGACTATCGCACAGGGCAGCCGTCAGAATAACGGGCAGGGCACTTCGAAATTTCGGATGCAGTGCCCCTTGATTAAAGACGAATATATTTTGTACCCCCAGCGGTAAAATAAGCCCAAAAGCCAATATTATTCCATGCACTATTGCTTCCGCCATCATCCGGCTCCTTCCAGCCTGCTGTCTATTTCAAATCAACGTATGGCAGCAGCATACACGTCCTTCGCTGCACTATTGATCCTACTCCCACTAACGGCTCAGGTAACCATCCAAATCCATAGAATACTACCCAACCAAATATAGAAGCCCGGACGAAGCGTGATATACTCCAAGTAACAAAACTCTTGTTCCAACAGCATTTATACCCTATAAAAAGGAGCTAGTCCTTTGACGCGCCAACGCCAATCAGACCATCCACTTACAGCCTCACCCTCAGCAGTTCCCCCTGTCCAATCGGCTTCCCTTGATGATTCTGCAAGCTTAAGCGGCCATTGGAAGCCGGACCCCTCTTCACCGCTGCCGCTGCACAGACAAATCTCGGCCTATTTCATCGGCAAAATCTCCAGCGGCGCCTGGCCTCCCGGCATGCGGCTTGTCCCGCAGCGCGAGCTATGCCGTCAGCTTGGCGTCAACCGCAGCACAGTTGTCACCGCGCTCGGGCAGCTGGCTGCACTCGGCCTGATCGAAGGCAGCCGGGGCGGAGGAACCCGGGTTGCCGCTTCAAGCAGGGCTGGAGCCTCCGGGCCGGATGCAGCGGCCCGCTCCACTGGAGCTGCGGGCCAGCTTGGCGGCAACTGGAATGACTACGTGGAGGAAGGCATCCACTACCCTAACCTGCCTGCGGTACAAGCCATCAACAGGCTTGAATATGAAGCGGGGCTGATCCGTCTCGGCACCGGTGAGCCTGCGCCCGGGCTGCTGCCCGGCGAGTCGATGCGCCAGGTGCTGCTCGAGCTGGCACAGAACCCGCTTCCGCCACTCTCCTACGAGGAGCCGCTTGGCAGCCTTAGCCTTCGCAGAGCGGTCAGCCAGGAGCTGTCGAAGAACGGAATAGCGGCCGATCCGTCTTCCATCCTCATTACCTCGGGCGCGCTGCAGGGTCTGCAGCTCATTGCGCTGGGCCTGCTGCCGCGCGGCTCGACGGTGCTGCTGGAGAAGCCCTCCTACCTGTATTCCATTCACGCCTTCCAGTCGGCGGGGGTGAAATTCAGCGGCCTGCCGATGGACAAAGACGGCCTCTTACCGGATCAGCTGGCAGCCGCAGCCATCCGGAGCAAGGCGGCCATGCTCTATACCATCCCCAGCTTCCATAATCCCACCGGAATTCTGATGGATGCGGGACGACGGGACGCCTTAATGGACATTGCAGGCGGACTTGGACTGCCCATTCTCGAGGATGGGGCTTATCAGGATCTATGGCTGGATGATCGCCCGCCCAACCCCCTGAAAGCCCGGGACCGCGAGGGAAGAGTGCTCCACCTGGGCACGCTGTCGAAGGCGGCAAGCCCCGGCCTGCGCATCGGCTGGATTGTCGGCCCGGAGCCGGTAGTCCGCCGGCTGGCCGATATCAAGATGCAGACCGATTACGGCGCAAGCTCCCTGTCGCAGCTCGCCGCCGCGCGCTGGCTGGAAGGCGGTTATCATGAGCAGCATCTCATCCTGTTACGCGGAAAACTGCGGCGGCGGCGCGATTTCATGCTGCAGCTGCTTGATATCCATTTTGCGGGGCTGGCTTCCTGGAGCATTCCGGCCGGAGGTTTCTACATCTGGCTCTCCCTGAATGGAACTCTTTCGCTGCGCCGGCTCTTCAAGGCTGCACTACAGGCTGGAGTACTCCTGAATACAGGGGATCTGTATGACCGCAGCGACAGCAGACATCTCCGCCTGTCCTTCGCCTATGCCTCTGAGGATGAGATGGAGCACGGAATAGCAGCCTTGGCAAATATCATAATTAATCAAATGACATAAATTAATATTTGTCATTTGTCATCTTCCATGTTAAGCTGTACCTACCGAAGGGAGAATCCACCCGTGAACAAACCAAGCGCTTTTTTAAGCAAGACGGAAATATTGGACGCCGCTGAACAGACCTTGCGCAGGTTCGGCCCTGACAAAACCTCAGTGACCGATGTAGCCAAGCTGCTGGGCGTCAGCCATGGTACCTTGTACCGGCATTTTCCCAGCAAAGCGGCATTGCGGGAGGCTGTAACGGAAAGATGGCTGGACGAGTTGATTCTTGCCCCTCTGACAGAAATCGCGGCAGCTGCAGCAGCCGGAAATGCTCTGGAGCAGCTAAGGAAATATATCGCGAAGCTGATCGAGCTTAAACATCACTACGCCGAGCAGGACAGCGAAATGTTCAAGATGTATGCATCTGTTACGGAAGAAGCCTCCGAGCTCATTGACACTCATATTCAGCGGATTATCAGCCAGATGGGCAGTGTAATCGACAAAGGCATTCAGGAAGGCATGATTACGCCAATCGCCGTTACGGAGACGATTGCCCGTTCACTTTTTTACGCGACGGCACGGTTCCACCATCCTTCCCATGCCTATGAATGGCATAGCGGAAGCATCGGACAGGAATTTGAACAGCTCTGGACAATACTTGCCAGAGGCCTCGCGGCTGTCACCAGTTAAACCCGGTATCTTATACAAAACTAAGCGAATGCTTCCGATGTCAGTTTTGTCCGAAGCAAATTCTTATGAAGTAACGCTAACAAAACTAAGCGAATGCTTCCGAAGCCAGTTTTGTCCGAAGCAAATTCTTATGATGTGATGCTAACAAAACTTTGAGGAGGAACAATTCATGAATCAAAACCTGCAGGGTAAGGTAGCTATCATTACGGGGTCCTCTAGAGGGATCGGACGGAGCGTTGCGGAGAGATTGGCGGAGCAAGGGGCCGCTGTAATCATTAACTATTCCAGCAGTCCTAAACAAGCTGAGGCTGTGGTGCAGGGTATTCAGGGAAAAGGCGGAAAGGCAGCCGCCCTTCAGGCCGACATCAGCAAACCCGCGCAGATTGAGCAGTTGTTCAAGGATACCAAGGAGCTGTTCGGCAAGATTGATATCGTGGTCAACAACGCCGGAATCATGATAAACAGCCTCATCGGCGCAGCTACTGAGGAGGAATTCGACAAGCAGTTTGCTATCAATGTCAAAGGGACCTACTTCTCCTGCCAGCAGGCTTTCTTCCATCTGGAAGAGGGCGGCCGGGTCATTAATTTCTCCACCTCGGTCAATGGCCAAATGTTCCCGGCTTACAGCATCTATGCCGGAACGAAAGGTGCAGTAGAACAATTCACCCGCCAGCTCGCCAAGGAATTCGGGGCCAAAGGCATTACGATCAACGCAGTTGCGCCGGGGCCGGTTGCCACGGATTTATTCCTGGAAGGCAAATCCGAGGCACAGCTTGAAGGGCTGAAGAAAGCCAATGCTTTTGGCCGCCTGGGCCAGCCTGAGGATATTGCCGGAGCCGTCAGCTTCCTCGCCGGGGAAGAGTCCAAGTGGATTACCGGACAAACGCTGCGCGTAAACGGCGGATTTATTTAAGCCGCAATGGCAGGCTCACCGTACAAGCCGTCCCCTCACCGGGACGGCTTGTTACGTTTATCGTCCCGTTATGCAAATCTACGATTTTCTTCACCAGTGACAATCCCAGTCCGCTCCCGCCTCCGCTGGCGCTTCTTGCTTTATCGGCCTTGTAGAATCGTTCGAAGATGCGGGGCAGCTCCTCCTCGGCGATGCCTATGCCGCTGTCCCTGATTTCCACAATGGCTTGACCCTCTGCGTGATGCACACGTATGGTGATATGCCCGCCCTCAGGGGTAAACTTGATGCTGTTATGCAGCAGATTGGTCCATACCTGGCTCATCAGATCCTGCACAGCGTCCACCGAAATCTCCTCCAGCTCGGCTTCCAACTCGATCTCTTTATCCAGCCACTGCGGCTCCGAGGCCAGAATCATATCTTGCAGCTGTTTGTCCAGCCGGTATGACTTCACTTCAAACGGAAAGCTGCCCGCCTCCAATGCCGACAGCTTCAGCAGATTGTCGCTGAGCCCGGAGAGCCGGCTGCCCTCTGCTTCGATGATGTCCAGATAATGTCTCCGGTTGTCTGCACTAAGGCCCTCTTCCCGCAGCGCACGGGCGAACCCGCGAATCGAGGTCAGCGGCGACTGGATCTCATGTGAGACGTTGGAGATGAAATCCTGGCGCATAATCTCCATCCGGCCCAGCTCGCTGGCCATTTCATTAATCCCCTCCACGATTCCGCCAAACTGCCCGTAACGCTTGCTGTTTTCCAGCTCCACCTTGAAATTGCCTTTGGAAATTTGCCGCATTGCTGTCAGGATGGGAATATAGAAAGCTCTCTCATCCCCCCTGGCATGTCCGATAAGAGCTACGCTACCGCCCACAACGAAAAGAATGAGAAACTGCAGCGCCATAACAAGCAGCCCCGATCCATAAGGGGACAGAGACCATTCAAAATGTCCCGACAGCAGCTTTACTCCGTAATATCCTCCATTCCAGGAAACATAGAGGGCAGCGATCAATATCCCCATTCCAAGGATCTCTCTCACAATCCTACCAAGTCTTCTCATCCATTAACCACCTCCAGACGGTAGCCCAGCCCACGGATGGTACGGATATTGAAGCCATATTTTTCCCGGGGGAAACGTTCGCGCAGACGGCCCACATGCACATCCAGCGTCCGTTCATTGCCCCCAAAATCATAACCCCAGATTTCTTCAATCAGCCTGTCGCGCGTTAATGTCTGCCCGGGATAGCTTGCCAGCTTGAACAGCAGCTCGAATTCCTTCAGCGGCAGCGTGATTTCCCCAAACTCCGAGGAGGCTTCATAAGTCTTGCGGTTCATCCGCAAATTTCCGACGTTTACACTCTGTGCGGAGGAAATCTGGTACCGCTTCAGCAACGCTTTAACTCTGGCGATCAGCACCAGCGGTTCAAACGGCTTCACCAGATAATCGTCCGTGCCCAGCTCGAAGCCTTTAACAATTTGTGAGGTTTCCCCTTTGGCTGTCAACATCAGAATAGGAAAATCATAGCTTTCCCGCAGCGCGCGGCACAGCTCCCAGCCATCCATCTTCGGCATCATCACATCAATGATTGCCAGATCCACGCTGTTGTCCTCAAGCAGCCGCAGCGCCTCCACCCCATCGGAAGCGCCGTAGACCTCATCCATCCCCTCAGCTCTCAGAAACAGCTCCACCAATTCGCGGATGTGCGGATCGTCGTCCACTACCAGTATTTTGGCCATATTCTGCTGTAGCCTCCTCTTTGCCGCCCTCCAAAAGCTGCGGTGTGTTCATTTGCAGCTGCTGTTCCGCAAATTCCCGGTACAACTCGTGACTGCGCAGCAGCTCTTCGTGCGTTCCTTTGCCGGTGATCCGGCCTTTCTCTATAAAGATAATCTGATCCGCATTTACCACGGTTGCCAGTCTGTGAGCAATCACAATCGTGGTCCGGCCTTGCATAAGGTTCGATAACGCACTCTGCACCACTGCTTCGGATTGACTGTCGAGACTGGAGGTAGCTTCGTCCAGCATCAGAATCTTCGGATCACGCAGCAACGCCCTCGCAATGGCAATCCGCTGGCGCTGTCCGCCGGACAGCTTCACGCCCCGTTCCCCCACATCCGTCTGATAGCCGTCCGGAAGCTCACGGATAAAGCCGTCGGCATAGGCCATGGCTGCAGCACGGCGCATCTCCTCCTCGCTGATCTTCCGGTCCAGCCCATAGCCGAGATTATCGGCAATCGTGCCGGAGAGCAGCGGGCTTTCCTGGGAGACATACCCGATCAGCTTGCGCCAGGAACGCAGGGAAAACACCGACACTGGCTTACCGCCCAGCTTGATGACGCCATGCTGCGGTTCATAGAACCGTTCCAGCATTGAGAATAACGTCGTTTTGCCGCCTCCGCTTGGTCCGACAATCGCCGTAACCTGACCCGGCAGCATGGAGAAGCTGACCTTGTCCAGCACCTGCTCACCTGTTTTATAGCCAAAGCTTAAATCCTCTATAGCAATCGGTCCCTGCAATCCATCCGCTTCCTCTGCCCCTTCGTAAATCTCCTCTTCCGCAGCCAGTGTTTCAATGATCCGTTCCGAGGCACCTTTGGCCTTCTGCACCTGGGTGAAGAATTGGGTCAGCTGGGTGAGCGGCATTACGATCTGGATCAAATACAGAATAAAGGCTACCAATTCACCTGCAGTCAAGGCACCCGAGGACACCTGCATGCCGCCATAGCCGATAATGACGACCAGCAGCATCATGAACACAAACGAGACTAGCGGACTGATCATCGCACTGATTTTGCCCTCCCGGATGCCGAAGGACAGCAGATTCATAATTCCGGTCCGCCCGGCTTCATATTCCTTTTGCTCCGCGCCCGAAGATTTCACCAGCCGGATTTCGGACAACACACCGCTCAGTGTAGCGGTAAAGGATGCTGTTTCATCCTGAGTGCCCTTGGAGATTTTGTACATCTGCCGGCCCAGCGGCACCAGAATGAGTGCGGACAGCGGAAGCACCGTGAACAGCACCAGCGTCATTTTCCAGTTCAGATACAGCAGCACCGATATCGAACCGACGATGGAGATTACCCCGGTAAACAAGCTGGCCAAATGCTCGGAGATCAGCGTCTTGAGAATTCCGGTATCGTTCGTCATCCGGCTGACGCTTTCACCTGTGCGGTTATCATTGTAGTAGGCCACCGGCAGCACAAGAAATTTGCGCCACAGCCGGTCGCGCAGTCCCGCAACAATCTTCTGCCCTACGTAGTTCAGCAAATAAATGGAGACGCCTCCGGCAATCGTCTGGGCTACAAAAGCTCCGGCAATTCCCGCAATCTGCAGCTTGCTGATGGAGGCCAGCGAGAATCCGTCCACCAGATTCTTGGTGAACATAGGAATGACCAGACCCACCAGCGTCGATATCATACTAAGCCCTACCGCCAGAGCCAGCAGCCCGTAGGAGGGTTTAGTCTCATGCAGCAGCTTCAGGAACGGCTTCAAGGACGCTCCCTGCTTCCGTGAAGATTTGGATTTATTCATAGAACTTCCTCTTTTCTGACGGATAGATCTCGGAGCTGTCCCGCTCCTGTCCGCCTTCCTCTCCACATTAACGCCGCTTTGTAAACTGAAGTTAAACGAAGGAAAAATTTGTGCTCTCAGCAAGGACCCTTGAACTGTGGCAGCAGCTTGACGGCAGCCAAATAATCATCCGTTGTATTCATATTGTACAAAGGGGAGGGCGCCGGCTGGCTAGGCGTAAAGCCGGATTCTGAAACATATAGAACGTCCAGCGACTCCAGGCACTCCATGACTTTGAACCTTCCACCGCTCAGCGCTGCTTCCAGCGCCGGAAGTGTCCGCTTATGGTACAGCCCTAGCAGGGGCTGCGTCCGGCCGGAGGCGGACACCGGAACAGCGGCAGACGCGCCCAAATCGGCTCTATACCTCACTGTCTCGGGATACGCTGCCGCATGGCAGCTGAGTATGTACTGCAGAAATATCGCCGAAGCAAACGGCAGGTCGCAAGCCGTCACCAGATTCCATTCCGTCGGTGAATGGCTGAGCGCCGCATGAAGACCGGCCAGAGGACCGCAGCCTTGATAATGGTCCGTGATCTGGGGAAGCTGCAAGAAGTCGTACTCCCTGCGCTCCCGGGGGCCGCAGGCAATGACCGTACTTTCGGCGAGCTTGGCCAACTCGTCCGCCAGCCGGGCAATCACAGGTTCTCCGGCAAGTGTAAGCAGCGCTTTATCGCTGCCCATCCGCCTCGAAGCCCCCCCTGTCAGAATAATTCCCGTGTATTGTGTCATTTTTCCCTCCCGCTGAAATCTCCTGTTCTCTATGGGTATCGTATCAAACTTTACAGCGCGAAAACAGCAAGTCTGACGAGTTATCACTTCAAATATCCTTTGCTGCAGGAAAGAAATGAAATTTATTACGCGGGCGAACTTTTTCAAAATTCGAAAAAATATAGACACTGGTTGATTTTGCAGAGGTCTGTGCTAGACTCTAAATTCAAGGCCTCCTAAGCGCCGGTTCCGGCAGCTGCCTAAGGATAAGCGAGGCTCATTCCATAAATGTTCACGTAAACATTATGGAAATCTTATCTGCAAAAAGGAGTTATCCCATGAAACGTTACCTCGTAGACAGGCCTATCCAATCGAAGCTGTTAATCTGTTTTTTGCCCATTTTGGTCTTATCCGTCGTGCTGACCGGATTCTTCTCCTATCTTTCGTCCAGTCGGCAATTAAAAGAAAACGCTTTCTACGCCCTCGCCGACACCACTCATCAGACAGCCCTGTTCATGAACGACAAGTTTCTCACAATCTTCGAACAGCTGGTGCGCCTGGAGGATAATGATGCCCTGCAGAGCATTCTCTCGGGAGAAGGCCAGGCGGCCGACCAGAACCGGTATGACGATCTCATTAAGCTGCACGACCAGCTTGACGATGTGTACCATTCCTATTTCCAGATGATCGATTCCATCTTCGTCGCGTTCAATAACGGAAGATCCTTCAACCTGCAGCAGGAATATGTCCCCCGGCAGGTCCATATTGATCTGAACGATTGGCTCAGACGCTATAATACCTCGCAGAAAGGCTACTATTGGCTGAACAGCCATAAGGATACGATCTTTGAGACGGTGGAGCAGCGGAGAGTTATGAGCAGCTTCAAAATGATCGGCACCGAACATTCCCCGGCCAGCGGCATTGTCCTTATTAATTTACGTGAAAGCTATTTTCTCGAGATTATGGAGAATGTAAAGATCAGTCCGGGCGGGACGCTGATGCTGATCAGCCCGGAGGGTGAGCTCTACTCCAAGACCTTGGATGCCGAATATGAACTCAGCGGGGAAACCATTAACGCACTAAGAAACGGATCACAGGACAGCGGCAGCCTGACAGCCGACAGCAAGGCGGGCCGGAAAATGGCCATTGCCTACAATACCCTGCCGCTCAATCATTGGGTGCTTGCAGCGGTTGTGCCGGAGAAGGATATTCTGGAGGGAGCAACCCGCATCAAATACATCTCCCTGGTTCTGATCTTGTTTATCCTAATTGTGTTCATCGTGGCTGCCGCGGTTGTCGCCCGCAATCTCAGCAACCCGCTCCGCTACCTGTCCAAGCAGGTTAAACGCTTCGAGCGGGGAGACCTCGGCGTCAGCTTTGAGCTGGACCAGCATAATGAAATCGGCGTGTTGGCCCGCGGGCTCTCCGGCCTGGTGGCTTCGGTAGCCCAGCTGCTCGAGACAGTACGCAGTGAGCAGGAGAAGAAACGCCAGATCGAGCTGCAGGCTATGCAGGCCCAGATCCAGCCCCATTTTCTCTACAACACGCTAAGCTCCATCAAACATCTGATTGATATGAATGAGCGGCAGCGCGCTTCCACCATGGTCAGCGCATTGACCTCCTATTTCCGGATCAGCATCAGCAAAGGCCGCGAGATTATTCCGGTCCGTGAGGAGATGGAGCATGTGCGCAGCTATCTGATGATACTGAACATCCGGTACAGCCAGGAATTTGACTTCGAGATTGAAGTCGAAGACGAGCTGCTTGAGCTACCCATTCTGAAGCTTACGCTGCAGCCGCTGGTGGAGAATGCCATTTACCATGGAATCAAAAACAAGCACGGCCACGGCTTCCTCTCCATTTCCGGCCGCCGTGAGGGGGACTATGCTGTCTTTGAAGTGTATGACAACGGGCACGGGATCAGCCGGGACAAGCTCTCACAGCTCCGCGCCTCGCTGGAATCAGAGACGGTAGGACATGAAGCCATCACCTACGGGCTGTGGAACGCCCACCGCAGGATTGTCCTGCATTTCGGCAGCCGCTATGGATTAACGCTCGACAGTGAAGAGGGCCTGTACACACAGGTAAAGGTGTACCTCCCCTATACAGGCGATACGAAAGGAGAACGATTATAATGCTGAAACTGCTGATTGTGGATGATGATAAATGGATCCGGGAAGGCATACGGGCCAATGTGAAATGGAGTACTGAAGACATCGAGGTGACCGGAACCGCCGCGAACGGGGAAGAGGGCTGGCTGCTTGTTCAGCAGCTCCGTCCGGATATCCTGCTGACCGATATTCAGATGCCCCTGCTGGACGGGCTCCAGCTGGCGGAGATGGTGAACAGGGCGTATCCGCTGACCCGGATTATTTTCCTGACCGGCTATGATGATTTCTCCTATGCCAAGAAAGCTCTCCACCTGCAGGCTTCCGACTACATTCTGAAATACGAGGACAATGATACCATCCTGAAGTCCGTGGCTGCGGCCGGGCGCAGTCTGCTGCAGGAGCTGCGGGAATCTGAGAAGGCTCAAAAAAGCCAAACCCTGATTGAAAACAAGTTCTTCTCCGATCTGCTGTCCGGTGTTCCCAGCATCGACTGGGCACGCCGCGAAATGGATCTCCTCGGCATCCGCTGGGAGGGGAACTACTTCCGGGTCGCGGTGATCCAGCCCGAAGATCTGCGGCGCTTCTCCCGGCCCGGCATTGAGGAGAACGCCGAGCTGCTGCTGTTCTCCATCCGTAATATAGGCGTTGAACAGTTCAGCGGCCGGGCTCCAAAGCCTTTTTTCGTCCATTACAATCACAGAATCAATATTCTCTTTAACCTGGAGAAACCGGGCGAGGCGGATCAACCAGACGGTTCCTTTGCCCAATTGCTGGAGGAGATGAGGAATACGATTGAGGCCTGTCTTAAAATTCCGGTTAGCATCGGTGTAGGCAGCGTGTGCGAAGGTTTCGCCCAGATCCCCTACTCCTACAATAAAGCCCTGACGGCTGCGCATATGAAGGATGTTGCCGGCGAACCCGGCCTGTTCTTCTGTGATGAAATGCGCCATTCACAGCATTCGCATCACATGCTGCTGAAGCAAATGGAGCAGTATATTATCAAACATTACGCTGATGAGAAGCTGAGTCTCGCGGCAATTGCCGGTGAAGTTCATATCTCACCATCGTACGTAAGCACTCTCTTCAAAAAATACAGAGAGATCAACGTAATCGAATATATCGCCGGTATCCGGATGGAAAAGGCGGCGGAGCTGCTGAAGCAGACAGATTACAAATCCTATGAAATTAGCGAAAAGGTAGGCTACCCTAATCCTCAATACTTCAGCGTGCTGTTCAAAAAGCACTTCGGCATGTCCCCTTCGGACTACCGTAAGGCTCAGCAGGGTTAAGCCGGCAGCCGCTAACTTATACGCAAACTGTTAAAGAAAACAAACAACCTTTGAAATATATCTTATTCAGCTGATCCGCTATCTGAATTACGATTGTTTTGGAGGTGCAGTTATGGATATTACGCGACAAACCGGGGGCAAGCTTGCCTTATCCAAACCGGGAAAAAGAAAACGCATCAAAGGGGACGGGTGGCTTCCCTATTTACTTATCGCCCCCACAGTCCTGCTCATTGCGGGCATCCTGATCTTTCCGATATTCCGGGTATTCGACCTGAGTGTTCAAAGCTACGATTTCACCCGTCTGCAGGAAGCAGGCTATATCGGACTGGAGAATTTCCGCCATATCTTCACGGAAGACGATTTGTTCTACACCACACTGGTCACTACGCTGAAATGGGTGTTTTCCGAGGTGGCCCTTCAGCTGGTCTTCGGGCTGATTGTTGCTCTGCTGCTGAACCAGTCCTTCCGGCTGCGCGGCCTGGTCCGCTCGCTGGTGCTGGTTCCCTGGGCCGTATCCGGCGTGCTAACGACCATGCTGTGGTCGCTCATGTTCAACCAGCATATCGGGATCATCAACGACATCCTGATGAAGCTTGGCATCATTGATGAAGCCATCGCCTGGCTGGCTAATCCGAGCACTGTGTTCGGCTCCGTAGTCTTCGCCGAGCTGTGGCGGGGTATTCCGTTCTTTGCGATCACCCTGCTCGCCGCACTGCAGACCATTCCGCACGAAGTGTACGAATCCTGCGAGGTGGACGGTGCCGGGCCCCTGAAGAAGCTGTTTCATATCACTCTTCCATATCTGAAGGAGAGCATTATTTTCGCCACCCTGCTCAGAGCCATCTGGGAATTCAACTCCATCGACATGATCTTTACGATGACGAACGGCGGCCCGATGGATATGACGACAACGCTGCCGATTTATATGATGAAGACCTCGATCCTTGAGGGCAACTACGGATACGGCTCAGCGCTTGGCGTCGTCACCTTCCTGTTCCTGATGTTCTTTGTCATTCTGTACCTGAGACTCAACCGGGGAGGAATGCAGGATGAATAAGACTACCGGCCGCAAAATAGGCAGCAGGCTGCTCTTTTACATTCCGCTGGCCTTAACGCTGATCTTTGTACTCGTTCCTTTTCTATGGGCTATCTCCACCTCTCTAAAAAAAGAAACGGACATTATGAGCTCGACGATTCAATATCTTCCGTCTCCGCTGACTTTCGAGAATTATATCAATGTGTGGAACGATAATAATTTCTCGCAATATTTCCTCAACAGTGTGCTGGTCTCCATCCTGTCGGTGATCGTCATTACACTGCTGTCGGTGATGAACGGTTATGCGATGAGCCGGTTCAAGTTCAAGGGAAAAAGCGCCTTTATGCTGATCCTGCTGGCTACACAGATGATGCCCGTCATCCTGTTTGTAATTCCGCTGTTCCTGATTTTCAAGAACCTCGGGCTAATCAACACGCCTTACTCGCTAGTCCTGTTCTATATCGTGCTGCAGGTCCCGTTCAATACGATATTGATGCGCGGCTTCATCGCCTCCACTCCGAAGGAGATTGACGAAGCGGCCATGGTCGACGGTGCGGGAAGATTCCGCATTATCTTCGCCATTATTGCGCCGATCGTGCTTCCGGGCATCGTGGCAACCAGCGCCTTCGCATTCATCGGCGTCTGGAATGAATTCCTGGTCGCGTTCTCGTTTATCACAACGCCGGACCGCTTCACAATTCCTATCGGGCTGAAATTTATGATCGGTGAATTCAGTGTACAGTATGCCTCACTGGCAGCGGGAAGCATTATCGGGCTGATCCCTCCTGTGCTGCTGTTCATGTACATCCAGCGTTATTTGGTGGAAGGCCTCGGCGGTGCCGTCAAGGGCTGAATCCGGCTCCAGTCATTAAGGACGGGGCCGGGCCGGCTTTTCCCGGAAACGTCCTTAATATATACAACAATATAACTTTCAGGGAGGTCTAAAGATTTATGAAGACAAGAAAATTACGGAGTTCCGTATTGGTAGGCGCCTCGCTTCTGCTGGCATTGACCGGCTGCGGTTCGAACAAGACAACGAACTCCGCCTCATCAGGCGAAGGCAGCAAGAACGGGGATAAGGCTAAGCAGACAACCATCAGCTTCTGGGCAGCTGCGGTGACTACGGAGCGCAACGCTTTTTTCGAGAAGATCATCAAGCAGTTTGAGGAAGAGAACCCGGACATTAAGGTGGATTATCTCGGGGTTCCCGGCGATTTGTCCGCTTACGAGCAAAAGGTAAATGTCGCGATCTCCGCAGAACAGGCACCGGATATCATGAATGATTTCAAGGCCGACCTGCTCGCCAGAGATGTGCTGGAGCCCCTCGATGCCTATTATGACAGCTGGGCCGACAAGGATCTGATTTCCGCTGAGCTGATTGCCAGCAACCGCAAGCTGGATACCAAAGAAGGAAAATTGTATGCGCTACCATACAGCTCCCAGACCTGGAATCTCTGGCTGCGCCCTGACTGGTTCAAAGAAGCCGGCCTTGCGCTCCCCGATACCTGGGATCAATTCTTCGAGGATGTCGCCAAGCTTACCGATAAATCCAAAGACCGCTACGGGCTCAGTATCCGCGGTGGTGCCGGAAGTGCCAATACGCTGGAAATGCTGATGTATTCCTACTCCGGAATTGCCGATTATTTTACGCCTGAAGGAAAAGCAACGATCAATGATCCGCTGCACGCAGAGTTTCTGGACAAATATTTAGGCGCGTATAATGTCTATACTCCAGAGGATGATCTCAACAAGGGCTGGAGCGAGCTCGCCGCCACCTTCCAATCGGACAAAGCGGCTGTTGTTGTGCATAACCTTGGCTCGGCAAGCTCCCATGAAAAAGCATTCAACGGAGACTATACCAAATTTGAAGCCGTACCGTTTCCGAAGGGTGTCAACGGCTATCGTGAACACCCCGGCCTCATGCCGCTGGGTCTGACCATGACCAAAACCGCCGAAAACAAAGACGCGGTATGGAAATTCATGACCTTCTACCTGTCCCATGACATCAACAGCCAGTACGCCAAGCTTTATGGTGAAATCCCTGCCAATCAGGAGGCGGCCGCCGATGCCTGGATTCAGGACATTCCTTATATGAAATCCGCTTCGGAGCTGCTGAGTTCAGCCGATACGCATTTTGCCGGCACTCCGTATTATCTACCGGGCTACAGCAATATCCAGAAAAAGATTGAGCCTATGATTCAAAAGGTGATGGCTAAAAAAATGACCGGAACGGAAATGCTGGACGAATGGGCTAAACTGCTTGAGGCAGAGAAACAGTCCTATGATCAGACTCAAAAATAATACGCCGCCGCGAATGGGAGGGCTGGAATGAATACTCATGCTGTTACAGGTTCCGGACGCTGGATTCCCGATCAGGGAGACGGAACTTACAGAAATCCGATCATCTATGCCGATTACTCTGATCCCGATGTTATCCGTGCAGGCGATGATTTCTTTATGACCGCCTCCAGCTTTGCGCATACGCCAGGTCTGCCGATCCTTCATTCCCGGGATCTGGTCAACTGGAGCCTCGTCAATCATGCGCTGCCGCAGCTGGAGCTTCCCGGCTATGAGCGCGTGCAGCATGGCAAAGGCGTGTGGGCGCCCAGCCTGCGCTTTCATGACGGGCAATTCTGGATCTTCTACGCAACACCCGACGAAGGCATCTTCATGACCAAGACGGATAACCCGTTTGGTGCCTGGGAACCGCCGCATCTGGTGAAGGCCGCCAAAGGCTGGATCGACCCCTGCCCTTTCTGGGATGAAGACGGGCAGGCCTATCTGGTCCATGCCTTTGCCCATAGCCGTTCCGGCCTGAAGCATATTCTGAGCCTCTGCAGGATGTCCCCGGACGGCAGAAGCCTGCTGGATGAAGGCCGGATTATCATCGACGGGACAGTAAAGCATCCTACACTGGAAGGTCCGAAGCTGTACAAAAGAAATGGCTATTATTATATCTTTGCACCGGCGGGCGGAGTGCCCACAGGCTGGCAGGCCGTCTTCCGCTCCAGCTCCATCGAAGGGCCTTATGAGGATAAAATCGTGCTGCATCAAGGGGATACCCCGGTGAACGGCCCGCATCAGGGAGGATGGGTTGAGCTTTCGTCCGGCGAATCCTGGTTTATTCATTTCCAGGATAAAGGCGCCCACGGGCGGATCGTCCATTTGCAGCCCATGGAATGGCAGGAGGATTGGCCGCTGATGGGCCGGCTTGCACCCGGGCAGGACACCGGAGAGCCGGTAGAGCTCTGGAGCAAGCCCAATATCCGTGCCGCCGGAGAAATTGCCGTTCCCCAAACTGCAGATGACTTCCGCGGACCGTCGCTCGGCCTGCAATGGCAGTGGCAGGCCAATCCGGCCACCGGCTGGTACAGCCTGAATCCCTGGGGCGGCTTGAGACTGTATGCCGCAGCACTTCCAGAGGGCTGCCGCACTCTTTATGACGCCCCGCAGCTGCTCATGCAGAAGTTCGCCGCTCCCGTTTTTTCGGCAGCCGCACAGATTACGCCCAGCTTTGCCACCTCCGAAGAACGGGCGGGCCTCGTGGTCTTGGGACAGCGGGCCTTCTATCTGGCCTTGTCTATGGACCAGGACGGAGCGCTCCGGCTGACCCAGTATGAGAGCAGTGGTGTTACAGAGAACCTCACGGAAGCCGGGGATATTAAAAAAGCTGAGATACTCACCGGTGCAGACAGCCTGCACTTAAGGTTCAGCTTAGGGGAAGATTGCCTTTGCCGGTTCAGCTTCAGTAAGGACGGTTCACAATACACCGATTTCGGTGAGCCGTTCACGATTGCCGAAGGACGGTGGGTCGGAGCCAAAGTTGGCCTGTTCGCAGCTTCCTTTGCCCCGGTCCAGTCCGGGGGCTTTGCGGACTTTGACCATTTCCATATCTAAGCTAAATTCCTCGCCGATATCCCAGGATATCGGCTTTTTTCCGCTTAACAAGCTGGCGGGAGCAGAAATTAGACAGCTGGCTGGAAAATCATTCAAAACTTGGTTTGTATCCCTTTTCAACAAGTGTTACAGTGTTAGAAACGGCCTATTTTTAGGCTGAAGCAAGGAATGCAAGACATCTGGCGGGAAAGGAGTGCCCAATTTGCGGGAGTACCTTAATAAGCATCCATCCTTCAGCTCTCTGAAATGGTTCAATTTCTTCGTGTATGGAACCGTGGTCCTCTTCACCAGCTTCTTCCCACTATATCTGCAGGATGTAGGAATGAACAAGTTGGAGATCGGGAGCTTAATGTCGGTAGGCGCACTCGTTTCAATTATTGCCAATCCTTTCTGGGGCATATGGAGTGACCGTTATCAGAATATGCGGCGGATTGTCCTCGTCATGCTGACGGGAACACTGGTATTGTCTCAGCTTGTATTTCAGGCGCATACATATGAAATGATTTATGTTTCCATCCTTTTCTTCTATTTCTTCCAGGGTCCGCTGTTCGCCCAGAGCAACACGATGATTCTTAGCTATATTGACGGCACGAATCACAAGTTCGGCTCTTTCCGGCTCTGGGGCTCACTCGGATGGGCGCTGACCGCGATCCTGGCCGGGCCCGTTATTGAGTGGGCCGGCGTATCTATCTTGTCTTATCTCTTTGCTGCACTGCTCTGCGCAGCTATGCTCTCGCTGGTTGCCCTGCCGAGGCTCGATCATTCCATAGGCGTTGCGCCATTGCCGTTCAAGGGCTTCCAAAAAATCTTTTATAATCCGTTTTTTCTATGTTTTATCTTCTTCGGCATTCTGGTCTCCATCCCCAATACGATGAACAACACCTTCGTGTCGCTCTACATTACAGAGCTTGGGGGCAGCAAAACAATGATCGGCCTTGCCGTATTCCTCTCCTCCATCCTGGAGGTAGGAGTGCTGCTGCTGTGCAACCGTTTCCTGAAACGCAAGGTCTCGGTGCTGCTGGGCTGGCTGGCACTCGTAAGCGTCTTATTTGTCCTGCGCTGGTGGCTGATGGCCGGTGCGACAACACCGCTTCAGGTGGCTTTTATTCAAATTCTGCACTGCATTACGTTTGGCGGCTTCTTCTATGTGGGAACGCAGCTGACCATGCTGCTGGTTCCACGCCCCTACCGTTCCTCTGGACAAGCCCTCTACACTCTGGCCTGGAGCGGCATCTCCGGGATTCTGGGCGGTGTTCTCGGCGGTTGGCTGTATCAGAACCTCGGGGCCCAGAGCATGTACCAGTCCGGTGTATTCC
This sequence comes from Paenibacillus sp. FSL H3-0321, assembly GCF_038002865.1. Classification (NCBI taxonomy): domain Bacteria; kingdom Bacillati; phylum Bacillota; class Bacilli; order Caryophanales; family Paenibacillaceae; genus Paenibacillus; species Paenibacillus sp. FSL H3-0321. Next base: position 3,676,975 of record NZ_JBBODH010000001.1, read on the forward strand.
TCTCGTTCATTGGAACGCTTGGCTTCGGCTTAATGTGGCTGTTCGTCAGCCGCGGCGACTACCTGAACCCGGCGGAGCAGGAGGAAGAGCTGGCGGGCCACGAATAATAGCCTCATAAGCAGCGGATACACCCCCTAGGACATAACACAAAAGCAGGCTTGGACTTCCCGATAAGGAAGCCAAGCCTGCTTTTGTGTTAGCCCGCCAGATTACAATTCAATGAATTATCCCTGTTTAGGCGGCTGGAATGAGCTTTTGAGGGATACCACAAGATTGAACACAAGATGTCCCGGCGCGGAGTATTTGCTGTCCACGTTAAAATAGCCATGGCGGAAGAATTGGAACTTGTCCTGCGGCACGCTGTCCTTCAGACCCGGCTCCACAAAGCCCTGCAGAATCTCAATGGATTGCGGGTTCAGCTGATCGAGGAAACTCGGCTCCGGTTTGTCGGCCACGGGCTCCATTCCTTCGATCTCAGCCTCCGCATCCGCTTCTTCAGCGGAAATCAGCGGCTCATAGAGGCGGAATTCCGCCGGTACCGCCTGGCTGGCATCCACCCAGTGCAGTGTTCCCTTGACCTTGCGGCCGGTAAATCCGCTGCCGCTCTTCGTCTCGGGATCATACGTGCAGTGCAGCTCCACAACCTCGCCGTTCTCATCCTTGATGAACTCGTTGCACTTAATGAAATAGGCGTTCTTCAAGCGCACTTCGTTGCCGGGAAAAAGACGGAAATATTTGTTCGGCGGAATCTCCATGAAGTCATCGCGCTCGATGTAGATTTCACGGGAAAACGGAATCTGCCGGTTGCCCATTTCCGGATTCTCCACGTTGTTCTCAATCTCGAAGTATTCGGTCTGGCCTTCCGGATAGTTGGTAATGACCACTTTCAGCGGCCGCAGCACGGCCATCGTCCGGGGAACGGTCAGCTTCAGGTCTTCACGGATGAAATGCTCCAGCATTTGCAGGTCCACCAGACCCTGGCTTTTGGAAATGCCTGTTTCGTGCACAAAGCTGCGGATCGCTTCGGGAGTGTACCCGCGGCGGCGCAGCCCGGAAATCGTCGGCATACGGGGATCATCCCAGCCGTCCACATGGCCTTCATCCACCAGCAGTTTCAGCTTGCGCTTGCTCGTTACCGTCTGGGCCAGGTTGAGCCGGCCGAATTCATACTGATGCGGCACAGCCGGCATCTCGCATTCTGCTACCACCCAATCATAGAACGGGCGCTGATCTTCAAATTCCAATGAGCAGAGGGAGTGAGTTACACTCTCAATAGCATCTTCCAGAGGATGTGCAAAGGTATACATCGGATAGATGCACCATGCATCGCCTGTATTATGATGATGCGAGTGGGAAATACGGTAAATGACCGGATCACGCAGGTTGATATTCGGCGAGGACATGTCAATTTTGGCACGAAGCACCTTTTCGCCGTCCTTGAATTCCCCAGCCCGCATACGGCGGAACAGATCCAGGTTCTCTTCGATTCCGCGCTCACGGTGCGGGCTGTTCTGCCCCGGCTGGGTCAGCGTACCGCGCAGCTGGCGGATTTCGTCGGCGCTGAGGTCATCGACATAGGCTTTGCCCTTTTGGATAAGCAGTTCTGCCCGCTCGTACATTTCTCCGAAATAATCGGAGGCAAAACGCAGTTCATCCCATTCATAGCCGAGCCACTTTACATCCTCTTGAATGGAATTCACATATTCTGTATCCTCTTTAAGCGGATTGGTGTCATCAAATCTCAGATTAGTCTTTCCGCCGAACTCATCAGCCAGCGTAAAGTTAATCCAGATCGCCTTGGCATGTCCGATATGTAAGTAACCGTTCGGCTCCGGCGGAAAACGGGTGACGATCTCCTTAACCTTCCCCGAGCTCAGATCTTCAGTAATGACATTCTTAATAAAATTGGAGGGTGTTCCACGGTTCTCCACAGCTATCAACCTCTCGTTCTGTATTGTTCTACTTCCTTGTATGAACATGTTTCCTACTAATATACCCGTTAACCGTAGAATGTTCAATAAAATGGGTGACTCACTCATCCTTGCCGGACGCTTTGACTTCTCTCCCGGCGATAGAGTAGCATGGAAATTATAAGGCATGATTAATGAATAACTTAACAATGGGGGACTCATTCTTATGAAACCGATGAAACTGCCTAAAGAGCAGCGCGACATTATTACAGAGAACATCCGCACTTACTTCGAAGCCGAACGCGGAGAGACCATCGGCCATCTCGCAGCCGACAATTTGCTGGATTTCTTCCTTAAGGAGCTAGGACCTGCCCTATACAATGGAGCGCTGAGCGATTGCCGCGCCCTTGTAGGACAGCGGATGCAGTCGCTGGAAGAAGATATTTACGCTCTGGAATGGAAGAAACGTTAATCAGTACATCCGGCCCTAGTGGCACAGAGGAGGCAGCCGCTTGTTTAATTATGTCATTGATGAAGAGCTTGTACTGAAACTGTTGATGCCGGAGCAGGCCCGCCACATGTTCGCGCTGGTAGAGCGCTCGCGGAGCAGGCTCAGGCAGTGGCTGCCTTGGGTTGACGGAGTCACCGAACAGGACCACATCGCCACATTTATCAAAAATGCCGTCAAGCAGGGCAGCGACAACGGCGGCTTCACCGCCGGACTGTGGGTCCGGGGAGAACTGGCCGGCATTATCGGCTATCATGAGATAGACTGGCAGAGCCGCTCTGTCGGAATCGGCTATTGGCTTGGCGAAGGATATGAAGGCAAAGGCTACATGACCAGCGCCTGCCGGGTTTTCGTAGATTATGCGCTGCTGGAAATGGAGCTGAACCGCATTGAAATCCGCTGCGCCACGGGCAACAAGCCCAGCCGGGCGATTCCCGAGCGGCTGGGCTTCGTATTCGAAGGGGTTCTGCGCCAGGCAGAGAAGCTGCCCGAGGGCTATGTGAATCATGCGGTATACGGCCTGCTGCGCAGTGAATGGAAGCTGCTGAGCTAAACAGTGGGAAATATACAACCCGGCCGGATGTAACGGAATTTTAGATCTTTTATAACAAACCAAGCCCCCCGTAACAGGCGTCCGGGGGGACTTGGCATACCATCAAATTCACCGATTTTGGATATCAGCAGTCGTTAGCTCTCCGCAGCCTCAAGCCAGCTCCGGAACTTCATCCGGGTTCCCGACGCCAGGCTGTCCAGTTCCGATAGCTCGGCCAGACCGCTCTTGTCCTTACGGCCATGCTCCATCAGGTAGAGCACCCGCTTTACAGGGTAGCCTCCCGCACCGGGTTCCTTCTTGACGATTCGATCACCGGCTGTAATCTGACCTTCACGCAGTACACGGAAATAAAATCCGCTGTATCCGGTAGCCAGCACTTTGGCCGGCATATCAGCCGGGCCATGCTTCTGCGAGAGCTTAAAGCAAGGAAACCGCGGCTGGCTGACCTGCAGCAGAGTCGAACCGATCTCATACACATCACCGATGCAGACCTCGGTCTCCAGCAGCCCGCTGACTGTGATATTCTCGCCGAAGGCGGAGAACTCCAGTTTCTTGCCGAGCTGCTCCTCCCAAAAGGCATAATGCTCAATCGGATACACACAGACCGCTTTGTCCGGGCCCCCATGGTTCACCAGGTCCGCTTGCCCGTCACCGGCGAATCCCTCAAGATGAAGCTGTACCGGTCCAGCCGCCGGCATTTTATAAATCCCCGTTTCCAGCGGCTTACCACGGTAATCTACCGTTACAGGTTTGCCTACATTAAGCGAAATGACCTCCATTTCCCTTCCCTCCAGTCAGCATACAGCTCATAAATACCTCATCTACATAATGTCCGCCAAGATAAAACTCTTCCCTGAGCCGGCCCTCTTCCTCAAATCCGCATTTCCGGTAGAACGAGAGCGCAGGAGTATTGCTGGACAGTACCCGCAAGCGGAGTTTGCGTATCCCGTTCTCTCCGGCATGCTGCTTGATCGCCTCGATCAGCTGTCCGCCGATGCCAAGCCGCTGGAACTTCGGATGGACAGCGATGTTCACCTCGCACACATGGCGGTTGCTCTCCATCCCGCTGGGACAGCCGAAACCGACATACCCGCATAGTTCTCCTTCCTGCAAGGCTACAAGCTGGGAACCGGGAGGGGCATGGAGCAGATAATCCTCACGGGAACACCACATTAATGGACCCGGTGTGGTCTCCTCTGTCCAAATCATGTTATCGAGAATAATCAGCTCACGGGTATCCTTGAACTCCGAGGGACGAATCGTGAGCGAGCCTCTAATAATTTGTTGCATAGCTCTTTGCACTCCTTGACTTACCTTTAAGTGATTCTTCTACAGACCATTATACCCCATTTTGTTCCAGTGCACGGCCAGAACGGTTGATGAAGGCATGGACCGCGAAGAATCCCACCGCCAGCAATGCCATTCCGCAAGCCAGCCAGCCTGTCGGCGCAAGGCCTCCCCGGTCATACAGGCTGCCCATCATATAGGGGCCGAGAACTCTGCCGACCGCGCCGATCCCACCGCTAAGCCCGAGATAGAAGGGCGCACTGCGGTCCGCATGATCGGAAATAAATGAAGGCATCGCCGGAGAAATAAGCATCTCCCCCAGCGTGGTCAGCAGCATCGCCAGCACCAGGCCAGGATAGCTTGGCATTAACAAGATCACTGCATATCCACTCAGGTAAAAAACAGCGCTTGCCGTCATCTGCGCCGTCGAGGTCTCCGCGAACCAGCGTTTGATCAAGCTTACCAGCGGCTGCGCGGCGAAGATCAGAATCCCGTTGAGCGTCCAAAGAAGGCTGTAAGTGCTCTTAGCCCAGCCTTCCGAAATAATAAACGGAGAAACTCCCGTATTCCAGATCGAGTTGCCGATCAATAAAAACATCGAGCCTAAGGCCATATACAGATAGATTCGGGTGTGGCCTATAAGCTTCCAGTTTGACAGCTCTCCGGGGCCGTTTCTCCTATGCGGCTCGGCATGGGCCGGCTCTGTGTCAACCTTCCGCAAATACACAAAGAAAAATGCGGCAAACACGGCTGAGGTCAGCCCATTAAGCACAAAACTCAGCAGATAGGAAATATCGGCCAGAAAACCAGCCAGCATCGTGCCCAGCGCTACCCCAATATTATTGGCGACATAAATTACATTAAAAAGCTCTCCGCGCTGTTCTGCGAAGCGGAAACCTATAAAGGCCTGAATGGCCGGCAATGACAACGAATTGAACAGACCCACCAGCCCCATCACCAGCATGAACATATTCCAGTTCACGCTTGCCGCCGGCAAGGTAAACAAGGCTAGGGCATTCATGGCCAGCGCGCCGACGATCAGGCGTTTGACACCAACTTTATGATAGAGTGATCCACCCAGCAGTTGTCCGAATATGCCTCCGAGGGATTGAATAACAATAACGAGTGCGGCATCTGTCATACTGCGGCCCAGTTCATCAAATACATACATCGTGACAAGCGGCCACATCAGCGCGCTGCCTGTTGCATTAATGAGACTGGCAATCAGAAATACTTTGACTTCCTTTGGATAAGCTTGTAAAAACCTCATGACTTGTCTTTCAACCCCTGTAATATATGTGTCATTAATTCCATCCAGTATCATCCCAAAACAGGACGAAGAGCAAGCATTCACACTGACGCATTATCGCGTCACTCAAACACAACATCCCCCATGATTCTTGACCAAGGCCTATCCAGGCCCAGCAGTGAAAAGCCTGTCCAATCGGATCTTTATATTTTATAACTGCTGCCACCATGCGTAAATAAAATTGCTGAACAAAGACTGATTCGTTCTTCGTTTGCCCGGGTAATAGAGCATATGAAACACTCCCTATTAATTCGCCGTGAGCCCGATTTCGTTCCCCCGAGTCGGATATGCACGGCGAATTTTGTGTTGTGCACCCCTATTTCACCTCACAAAAAAACACCCCGGGAACCTTCCCTCTTGAGCCGTTAGCTGGAAGAGAGAAGGTTACAAGGAGTGTCTATTGCCGTTTAACACGGCATTTAATTAGTAAGGATTAAGCGTGTTTCTTCACTCCGACAGAGGATACACCTTCTACGGATTGCACAGCCGCCGGCCCTTTGCGAAGGTAAGCCACATAATAGGCTGCGGCTACGAAGATGGCTCCGCCCGTAAGGTTGCCCAGCCATACCGGGGCAAAGTTGCCGAAATATTGTGCCCAGGTAAAATGCCCCTCAAATATAGCAGCAGGAATAAGAAACATGTTGGCTACAACGTGCTGGAATCCGATGGCCACAAATGCCATGGTCGGGAACCAGATACCGAGGATTTTGCCGCTGAAATTATCCGCCCCGTATGAGAGCCACACGGCCAGAGCCACCAGCCAGTTACAGCCGATCCCGGAGACAAAGGCCTGCAGGAAGGTTGCATCAATCTTATGTTCAGCCATATCGACCAGTTTATCGAGATACACTCCGTCTGCGGTGAGGCCGACAACGTGGCCGAAGAAATAAGCAACGAACAACGCGCCTGCCAGGTTGCTGAGCGTGATCAGCACAAGGTTCTTGATGACTTCCCAGAAGGAAATCTTTTTCGCAATAAATGCCAGCGGCACGGCCATCATATTGCCTGTCAGCAGTTCCCCGCCGGCCAGCAGCACCAGGATCAGTCCTACCGGGAACACCGATGCCCCGATAAAGTTTGCGATGGAGCCCCATTCCGCCGGAGCACCGGCAATGACACGAATATCCAGTAAAAATCCGAGCGCAATAAACGCTCCCCCCAGAAAACCGAGAATAAGTACGGTGGCAAGCGGGTTGTGAGCCTTCTTGATTCCGTTCTCTACCGTTACCTCGGCAATCTGCTGCGGTTTGTTATAAGCCATGATTCCTATCCCCTTTTAATACTTAAAATTTGTTCCTTTATGCCATTGTAGCGTGATCGCAATCACATTTACGTGATAAAAGTCACGTCCAGGAAAACTAAGTGAAAGTTTTCACTGACATGTCAAATTTACCTTATCTACACAATTCAGATTAACTTAATCACAAAAACATTTCTCACCATACATCCCATATCACGCTAAATATTCGGGCCGATTGTACCGATAGTGGAGTAAAAGAGGTGGTGATCGTGTTCCCGTAAACACAGGAAAAAGCACATACATATTGATAGACAACCTGAGGCGTGTCAGCCTGGCACTGCTATGTCTGATCCTAATCGGAACTGCTGCTGTCACTCCAGCTGCAAGGGCAAATAGCGCTCCATTTGTGGATACTGAGCGCAGCTATGCCCATCAAGAAATTGCACAGCTGTTCTCCAGAGGGATCGTTCAAGGCTATGGCAACGCAACGTTCAGACCCTATCAGCCGATTACTATTGCAGAGATGGGCACCATGATGTCAAGGGCTTTATCCATTCCCATTCCTAGTTCGGACTATCCGCTAACAACGGAAGCGGCACCGAATTGGGCCATTCCCTCCATACGCTCGCTTTTGTCTGCAGGCATTATACAAGACCAGACAATAGCATGGAGAGGTGAATTAACACGAGAGAGCTTGGCAGTATGGTATATCCGGGCCTTTGGAGTGTATGACCAGGTCCAAAAACAAGGCGATATGCCCGCGTTTAAGGATAGTCATTCTATCTCGGAAAAAGCCCGAACAAGCGTCTGGGCAGCCCAGCAGCTCGGGCTGTTCCAAGGAGATGAATATCAGCGGTTTAACCCAAAGCAGTCCGTTGACCGTCAAAGCGCAGCTATGGTAACTGCTCGTGCATGTCTTCTGCTTGAGGATGCCAACCGTATACAAGATTTGCTTGAGCCTGGTAGTGACTTGCCTGATTATCCTGAAGTCCCCAAAGGCGCACCTTTAGAAGATAGCGAGATCGCTTATCCAAACGCTTCTTCTACAGATCTCGTAACACCAGTTCCACCGGCTTCACCGGATCCAACGCTGGGTCCATCCGCTTCACAGGTTCCAACAATGGTTCCATCGGCTTCACCGAATCCAACGCCGGTTCCATCGGCTTCACCAGCTCCAACACCGGGGCCATCCGCTTCACCGGCTCCAACAACGGTGCCATCGGCTTCGCCGAATCCAACAACGGTGCCATCGGCTTCACCGGCTCCAACAACGGTGCCATCGGCTTCGCCGAATCCAACAACGGTGCCATCCGCTTCACCGGCTCCAACAACGGTGCCATCCGCTTCACCGGCTCCAACAACGGTGCCATCGGCTTCGCCGAATCCAACACCGGTGCCATCCGCTTCACCAGTTCCACCAAAGGTTCCATCGGTTTTACCGCTGCCACCAAAGGTTCCATCGGTTTCACCGAATCCAACAACGGCGCCATCCGCTTCACCGGCTCCAACAACGGTGCCATCCGCTTCACCGAATCCAACAACGGTGCCATCCGCTTCACCGGCTCCAACAACGGTGTCATCGGCTTCACCGAATCCAACAACGGTGCCATCCGCTTCACCGGCTCCAACAACGGTGCCATCCGCTTCACCGAATCCAACACCGGTGCCATCAGCTTCACCGGTTCCAACACTGGTGCCATCGGCTTCACCGAATCCAACACCGGCGCCATCCGCTTCACCGGTTCCAACACCGGTGCCATCGGCTTCACCGGCTCCAACACCGGTGCCATCCGCTTCACCGGCTCCAACACCGGTGCCATCCGCTTCACCGAATCCAACAACGGTGCCACCGGCTTCAACAACGGTGCCATCCGCTTCACCGGCTTCAACACCGGTTCCGCCAGTATATGAGGCAGTGGATTCTGTACAGGTAACCACCGATACAATTGACGCTTCGTTTAATGTATCTATGGAAGATTGGAAGCTGGCTTATGTGACCTTGGATGTATACGGTAGCGAAATCATGCCGGAGCATTTGCCGCCAGACCTCAAAGTGCTGGTTACTGATGATTACTCTGTACTGGCAGAGGATGGGACGGTAGCAAACTTTTATAACATCCCGAAGCCTGGAACTATGATCCATGGTCGAATCCTGCTCAGTTCCGAGGTCGCCGACTTTAGCATCATCAGCAACTTCGAACTTGAGGTACTATCGCCTCAATACAATTCAACAGCTTATTTCACTGTATCCTTGTTGCTGGAAGATACAGGAGCAAACGCTACAACAGTTGCCGAAATGCAAACCATGCGGAATACACTGGCAACTATTGATCCCGATTTGCGGGTAACCTGGGCCATGGACAGCCGGTTTGTGTTCGATGATGCACAGCGCCCTCAATTGCAACAGGTGCTTAACTACGTGGATCTATACGGAGATGAGGTAGGGATCGCATCCGGCTATCCGAATGATAATTTCAACCTGGCCCAATGGATTGTAGAGATGAACTCGTGGCTGTACATGTACAGATATAATGCGCTCAATTCCCTGCACCAGGGGGGCACCAACGGAGATAGCTCCGTATGGGAGAGTATTCCTGACAAGTATCGTCCCAAGTCACTGTCCACCTATGCCATCAACCCCGAACAGGCTGCCTGGTTAAAAGACAACTTCCGGATCGATGCGTTCATGGGCTGGGCTGCAACACAGTATAATGTAGGCCAATTGTCTGCTGAAGGATCACCGCTGATGCCATACTGGGCACATATCGCTAATCCGATGCTGCCCGCACAGGATGCTGCTACTAACAGTAACAATGTATTTATGAATGCCCTAAGCATTGATCCCATCGGCTCCCGCTATATTACAGGGGCATCCAGATGGACACTGCATCCGGCGGATCCATTTGTAAGCGATACGAAGGCAGAACCTCAGCTGCATCTGGCCTCTCAGTATCTCAACAATCCTTTTCAGAACAGAAATACGGTCAATTACCTCTCCCTGGTAATTGGTACCAACTGGGTGATGAGGTCACCCAACCTATTCGCAACCTGGCAGGACTTCATCAGCAGGTTCCCGAAAGATGCCGGCGTTGAAATATTGGGTGTTCATGGACTGGCAGAGATCTACAAAACAAAAACAGCCCACAGCAATGAACATTCAGAATTCACCCTGATGTTCCGGGGGGCTGGATATACCACGGTCAGCGGAGAGAATTCTCCGGGGGATTTAAGGTATCTGTGGACAGAAACTGCAACAGAGCGTATTGTCCTTGCCAAAAGAGACGGAGACCCCCTCTGGAGCATCATTGACTTCACCGATTACTCCAGATCGCCTGTTACTAAGCTTCCATATACGTCCAATGGAGCGGCGGACGATATAAGCTACATCACAGGGAGAAACTACAAGCTGACTCCCGCGGCTCCGTTAACCTCAACAGAAATCGAACGTATCCGCGCCCGGCTGAATGTCATTGATTTCCATGAGGATATCGACTACCAATGACCAATAAACCATGCTAAAAAAAATACGCCCTGCCAACCTTTTCGAAGGATTGGACAGGGCGTATTTTCTTATCTGTTATACCGTCACTGTTTCTTTATGTGTCACACTCTTTGGCAAAGCCTGAAGGCCGGCAGTGTTCAGAAAGTTCCACGGCTTGTTGTAATGCGGCTGGAAGAAGAAATCAATGAAGGCCAGCTGATCCACCGTCATTTTGTTCTGGATGCAGACAGACACGGTATTGATCGACTGTGTCAGATCCATCTTGGACATAATCTGCGCTCCGAGAACCCGGCGGGTGGCGCGGTCAAATACTACTTTTAACTGAACCTGCTCAAAGGTCGGCATAAACTCCGGACGGTAGTTGTCGATCAGCAGCACGCTCTCGATATCCATGCCTTCGGCTTTGGCCGCGTCTTCCGTCAGTCCTGTTCCGGCGATGTTATCCTCATAAATCTTAATCCCCGATGTTCCCTGCGTACCCATGTATGGGATCGTATTCGCCACCAGGTTGCGCGCTACCAGTGTTCCCATACGTACGGCATTCGTAGCCAGCGGAATATAGGCATGTTTGCCGGTTGGGTTATAATGAATCGCACAGCTGTCGCCAGCGGCATAGACATCCGGGAGGCTGGTCTGCATATAATCATTGACGATAATCGCCCCGTTAGGCAGCATATCCACTTGCCCTTTCAGCAGTTCTGTATTCGGACGGAAACCGATGCAGAGGATAACCAGGTCGGTCTCATGCTCCCCTTTGCTTGTGATCACCTTGGTCACTTTACCGTTCTCTCCCGTAAACGAGCTGACCTTCTCACCGAGCGCCAGCTTGATGCCGTGATCCTCCAGTGTCTGCTGGATCGGTGTAGTGAATTCTTCATCCAGATATTTGCTCAGGATCCGGTCCTCACCATCGATCAGCGTAACCTGCTTGCCGTTCATTTGAAAAGCCTCCACCAGCTCGACACCGATATAACCGGCTCCGACAACGGTGATTCTGTCCACCTGCTGCGCTTTTTCGATAATGGTGTTGGAGTGATTGTAGTTCTTCGAGAGCAGGATGCCATCCAGCTCCATGCCTTCCAGCTTTGGCACAATCGGCCACGAGCCGGTAGTCATAATGAGTTTGTCGTACGTATCTTCAAATTCCTGGCCGTTTGCCAGATTACGGGCTTTTAAGGTTTTGCGGGCTGTATCCACATTGATCACTTCATGGCGCATCTTTGTATTGACACCCAGTTCAGCGAGCTTCTCAGGCGAAGAATAAAACAGGCCTTGCGGATCTTTAACCACTCCGCCGACATATAGAGCAATGCCGCACGACAGGAAGGAAATATTATCATTGCGTTCGTACACCGTAATTTCGGCATCCGGGTAAAGCTGGGCGGTATTAACAATTGCGGCGGTTCCGGCATGGGTACATCCAATGACTGCTACTTTCATGATTTCTTCCTCCTCCAAATTGGCAAGCATATTTTTGTCTCTTTGTTTGTGATATATTTCACTTTATATACTGATTATATTGTGATTAATATCACATTGCAAGCCCTTTGGTACATCTTCTCATATTGTTCACAATTGAAATGTATAAACTACGCCGTTTTTCGGCGCTCTGCGGCTTCCTTTAGCTTTTCCCTGGCGGCAAGACATTATGTCTTAAAAATGCAGGAAGCAGCAGCCAGCCTAGGATAACAGCAGCAGCGCAGCAGGATAATATCAATCCAGGAAACCCATCACGCAAAAAAACCCGGAGCCCGCGCAAATTACGCAGCGGGTCCGGGGTTTCGGCCATACTAAAAGATATAGAGACTACTCCAAGCCGTGAATTACACCGTCTTCGTCGACGGAAAGCCCTTCGGCGGCCGGCTTGGCCGGGAGCCCCGGCATGGTCACAATATTACCGGTAATCACAACAGCGAAGCCTGCGCCCAGCGACAATGTAATATCACGCACACCCATCGTGAAGCCTTCCGGCGCACCCAGCAGTCTTGGCTGATCTGAGAAGGAATACGGTGTTTTGGCCATGCACACCTGAAGCTGCTGTAAGCCCAGCCGTTCGATAATGGCCAAACTGCGTTTGGCCGCAGGGGAGAACACGACTTCCGCACCACGGTAAATTTCGGTGACGATTTTATTGATTTTGGACGGAATATCCAAATTCTCTTCATACAGTGGGGCATATCTCCCTGCATCTTCACGATCCAGCAGTTTCTTCAGCTCCGCTGCCAGCTCGAGTCCACCGGCACTGCCTTCTGCCCATACCTTGGAAACGGCCGCAGGCACGCCAAGGCGGCTGCAGGCGTTCAGCACCTCTTCAATCTCCGATGGCGCATCACCTTCAAAGTGGTTGAGCGCAACAAGCACAGGTACGCCGAATTTGCCCAAATTCTCAATATGGCGTTCCATATTGGACAGCCCCGAGAGCAGTGCCGCCCGGTTGCCTGCATACAGCTCTTCTTTACGGACACCGCCGTTATATTTCAGCGATTTCACCGTCACGACCAGCACAGCCGCAGAAGGGGCAAGCCCGGCCTGACGGCATTTGATATCCATAAACTTCTCCGCGCCGAGATCAGCGCCAAACCCCGCTTCGGTTACAACCACGTCACCCAGCTTCAGCGCATAACGGGTCCCGATGACACTGCTGCAGCCATGGGCAATATTCGCAAAAGGTCCACCGTGTACAATGACCGGTGTCCCCTCCAGTGTCTGCACAAGGTTGGGCTTCACCGCTTCCTTAAGCAGCGCGGTCATCGCTTCCACCGCCCCGAGATCCTTGGCCGTTACCGGCTGCCCCAACTGGTCATATCCGACCAGCATACGGCCTAAACGCAGCTTAAGGTCAGCAAGGTTATCGCAGAGGCACAGCACAGCCATAATCTCCGATGCTGTTGTAATCTGGAAGCCGCTCTCCCTAACCGTTCCATTGCCGTCGCCCAGCCCCGTCACAATGCTGCGCAGACTGCGGTCATTCATATCCATAACCCGCTTCCAGACGATGCGCTGCGGATCGAGGCCCAGCACATTCCCTTGGAACATATGATTGTCGATCATCGCAGACAGCAGATTATGCGCTGAAGTGACTGCATGAATATCTCCTGTAAAGTGCAGATTAATCTCATCAGCCGGAACGATCTGTGCCTTGCCTCCGCCGGTTGCCCCGCCTTTCATGCCAAGGCATGGCCCCAGCGAAGGCTCACGCAGTGCCGCTACTGTCTTCACCCCCGCTGCATTCAGCGCCTGGGATAGTCCAATGGTTGTTAAAGTCTTGCCTTCACCTGCCGGTGTAGGATTAACCGCAGTAACCAGAACCAGCTTGCCATCGGGCTTGTGCTTCAGCTCATCCCATAGCGTTGGCGCCAGCTTGCTTTTATATTTGCCGTACAGCTCCAGATGCTCTTCACTAATCCCTGCTGCCGATGCTACCTCTGTTATTAACCTCATGCCCTTATAAAACCCTCCTGCCGTTATTATCCTGCTTCGTACTGCGCATTATGCGCTTAATGTGTTTTATGTATGGACAACGATGATGTTGCTCTCTTCAAAGGATACAGCGTCTCTGAAAAGCGTCAAGGATTATTTTCATAGTATATTTCACAGCGCAAGCCGTGGCAAAGGATTCAGTGCCTGCTTTCACCAGAGATCAGCTGAGGCTAATCAAATAAAAGCCCTCCCAAAATGCGGTTTGCACCGGGTTTCGGGAGGACACTGAATTTGCACTAAGGCGGACTTGGTCCGGGTTTACAAATGCTGTTTACAGCAAAGATTCTATGAGTCCCTTCATCGTTTCAGGGGATTCCTTCGGCTCCACGCGGGCCACAACCTTACCGCTGCGGTCAACCAGGAACTTGGTGAAGTTCCACTGGATGTCACTGCTCTCGGCTGTACCTGGCTGCTGGCCCTTCAGATATTGAAAGAGCAGGCTTGCATCCGGTCCATTGACATCCACTTTGGCGAAGACCGGAAATTTGACGCCATAATTAATCTGGCAGAACTCCTCCGCTTCTTCACTCGTTCCCGGCTCCTGGCCGGCAAATTGGTTGCAGGGAAAACCCAGCACGACAAGACCTTGGCCGCCATATTGCTCATAAAGATTCTGTAGATCTCCGTATTGCGGGGTAAGTCCGCATTTGCTGGCCGTGTTGGCGATCAGCAGCACTTTGCCTTCATAATCCTTAAGCGGCACTTCTTTACCGGAAGGCGTTACTCCGGCAAAACTGTAAATAGACATCCTGCATCCCTTCCTTTCGGGTGTATGTTAATAAATGACCGGCATTGCAGCGAAATGCCCAGACTGGGACTTTGCATTTCATTTCCCATCTTACCTCATCGGAAACGGAAAACAAAACTCAGCAGATTATTATCCAGCGTCTGAGCCCCGCGGGGACAACCCGCAAGCCTCAGCGATAAGCCGGAGGGATTTCAGCCGGTCCTCAAAGCTATGCATAAAACTTGCAAACATAATCTCTTCACATTGATATTGTTCGGCAAGAGCCTGGAACTGGCGTCGGATATCCTCCGGTGCCCCCACAACCATCCGCCTGCGGTTCTCCTCAATACGAAACCGGTCATACGGAGCATAATTATAGCGCAGCGCGGCTTCGACGGAAGGCGTGCCTGTGGAAACATGTCCTTTCTCCAGCAGTACAAGCGAAAGATCCATGCTGGTTGCCAGCCGGTCTGCCTCTTCAGCGGTTTCTGCACACACAGCAAATACAGAAACCAGCGCCCGCGGCTTCGCGGCAGCGGGAGACGGCCTGAAGCTCTGCCGGTAGGCACTTACCGCTTCTGAGCCTCCGTTGCCGTTAATAAATTGGGCGAAGGCGAAGCCGGTCCCAAGCTTCGAGGAGAGTTCGGCACTGTCTCTGCTTGAGCCGAGCAGCCAGATCTCCGGCGCTGTACGGACGGCCGGAGTGGCCTGCAGTCCGGCAAAACGGTGCCCGGAATTCACTGTGCCGTGCAAATAGGCTATGAGATCCTTAACCTGCTCCTCATAACGGCTTATGTCGTCCATCCGGTTCTCTTGCAGGGCGCGCACAGCCAAAGCCGCACCTCCCGCTGCCTTGCCCAGCCCAAGGTCAATTCGTCCGGGATACAGCCCTTCCAGCACGCGGAAATTCTCAGCTACCTTAAAGGCGCTGTAATGCGGGAGCAGAACGGCACCGGAGCCAATCCTAATGGAAGAGGTCACAGCAGCCAGATGGGCCATGAGCACTTCCGGGCTGGACCCGGCCAGTCCGGGAGCCGCATGATGCTCCGATACCCAGAAACGGTGATACCCCAGCCTCTCCGCCTCCCGGGCGAGCATGGACGTTTGGGCCAAGGCCTCGGCGGGGGAGCTGCCCTCGGAGACCGGAGACTGATCCAATATGCTTAATTTCATATTCCAAGCCACTCCAATGATAAGATTTGAGATATCCGGATACTTCCTCCATTATATCCTGAACGTTCCCTATGTACCTATTCCCCAGCAGCAAAAGCCCTTCTCCTGCGAACCGGAGAAGGACTTTACCTCGCTATATACCAGCGCATGCACCGGTAGAGCTGCATACCCGCTTAACCAGCCTGTGGGCAAGCTTTGAATTACTCCTGAACCAGCTTGACCAGCATGTGCGCCAGACGATGCCGCTCTTCCTTGCTGCCAACCTTCCACAGCTCCAGCAGCAATTTCTCCTCGCTGTTGCGGGGTTCTTCATAAGCCGCCAGATAATCAGCGATTTTCTCGGCTGCTAGGGCCAGCTGCTCATCGCTGAGCCCGATTTTTCGGGCAAGATGAATCCGCTTACTTAAATAGCTCTTAAACTCCTGAAAATTGTTCAGAATAACCTCTTTCTGCTCAGGTTCAATCCGGTCCAGGGCGTCATTGACACGGTTCATGGTTACACTTCCATCCTTGCTTACCACATGGTTATGTTCGGACACGTGATGCGCCTCCTTATGAAAACTAATTAGTTTCCCACTACTTAACCATCGGCCGCATAGCTGAACCATGCATAGCGGGATGCAGACGTTACGCATTGGCCAATCAAAAAAGCGGCCCCATTCTTCCGGGACCGCTGATGGAGCTGTTGCTAAACGTATAGTGAGCCTGCTTTTTAATACAATGGCTTGCAGCCGGTTAATTCGATACGGGAACAGCATCAAAGTACTCTTCCAACGTAATACCTTTCTCTGCAATGGAGGCGGCGATCTCCTTGCCTACATAGCGGACATGCCAAGGCTCGTACTTATAACCGGTAATCGACTGCTTACCTTCCGGATAACGGATAATGAAGCCGTACTCCGCAGCATGGCTAGCGAGCCAATCAGCTTCAGGCGTACCCGCAAAGCAGCTCTCGGCGGCGCATTTGCCGTCACTGCCGGAAATGTCAATCGCCAGGCCCGTCTGATGCTCACTATGGCCGGGAACCGCGCTGTAGGTGCGGGCTTTCTCTTCCCCGTCTCTGTCTACATAGTTGTTGAATAGCCTGGTCTGGGTTTTCTCGGAACGGTAGGCCGAAACACCGGCCAGCTGTATGCCGTCCTTCTTCGCCCCTGCGAACATTTCCTCAAGCGCACCAGCTGCAGTGCGGCGCATCATCCGCTTCTCAATCTTCTCCGAGAAGAGGAACCGCACATTCGGATATACCAGATCCGAAGGTTTATACTTATCCGGCAGCTTGTACTGCTTGTTGACCATGACTGACATGCTTTCGGGCTCTGCGGCAGTCAGTTCGGCTGCATTATTGCCTGAGTCCTGCGTGCCCGGCTTATTTGTAACAACAGAAGTTGGATTGGGAGCCGTATCCTCACTATCGTTCTCTTCCGGATCAGCCGTGGCAGCCGGAGCCCCTTCGGCTCCCATGTTGTTTCCAGAAGTCCCCTGGTCCTGCTCGTCCGGGTTTACACTGGCAACAGGCGAAGGTTCTGCACTTGCATCCGGCTGGCCCTGAAGGGCACTGCCCTCGCTTACTACTGTTCCTTCTTCCTCTGAAGCGGATGGAGCCGACGTATATTTCCCGATTCCCCAACCGATCGCAATCACGACAACGAACAAAATAACTATTTTGGCGGTCTTGGACATATGATGTATGTTTCCTCCTATACTTGTTGGCATCCTGCTTCTGATCCGTCTGTACGAAACCAACAGTTGCCTCATTCTCTGCACTCCTGCAGCTGGTACTCTATTTATCTATTAGACAGGCTAAAGGGCAAAAAAGTTTCAGTCGTATAAAACAAATGTTACCACAGGTCGTTGGCGGATACGCCAACTGCCCTATGGTAACAAGTTTCATCTATAGCTGTCGAGCGCCTTTATCTGGATGAGCCGCGTCCGCCGCGTGAACCGCCGCCGGAGCTCTTGCCACGCCCGCCGCGCGATGCACCGCCACCGCCGCCGCTGTTCCGTCCGCCGGAGCTGTACCCGCCTTTGCCGCCCTTGGAGCCGCCGCGCGCACCTTTGGGAGCTGCCGCATTGTAGCCGCCTGCTTCACTGCTGCGGGCTACATTGGCTCTGTGTTTAGGGCTGGCTTGCGCACCGCCCGGATTATAGCCGCTTCCGGAGCCTGCGCCTTTGGAAGCGCCATAGCTGAAGCCACCAGCTTCCATTCCTCTGGTGACGTTGGAGCTGTAGCCGCTGCTCGGGCCGCCTTTAGATGGGGCGGCCGTTCTGCTGCCGCCACGTCCGCCGGCGGCATTGCCGCCTGCCCCGTAAGCTGCAGCCGGGCTGGCGCTTCTAGGGTCAAAGGCACCGTAGCCGCCGCCCGGTCTTGGCTTCCCCGCGCTCTTGCCGGCGGAATCGCCGCCTCTGGGCGCTGCCGCCTCATAGGCGCTGCGCTTGCCCCCAGCCGCTGCACTGCGGCTGGTCTTCTCGGCAGGCGCGCCCCAGCCGCCTGCTTCCTTGTTGCCGCCTCGGCCGCGGCCGCCCGGCCGTGCTCCGGCTTCGGCGCGTGGTGCTCCGCCGCTGCGCCCTTGCCCGCGCCCGCCGCGGCCGGCACGCGCCGCTTCAGGCGCTGCGTTCTGGCGTCCGCCGCGCGGGGAGCCGCCGCCTTGCACGGAGGTGAATTCGCCTATGCCGAATTCATCCTTCTCGTAGCGGCGGCGGTCCAGCCGCTGGGAAATGCCGTGCTCGATCAGCTCAAGCCCGGCGCGTTCGCGCGGCGAGGAGAAAGTGATCGCGAGGCCTTTGCCTCCGGCGCGTCCGGTCCGCCCGATCCGGTGAATGTAGCTGTCCGCATCCAGCGGCAGGTCGTAGTTGAAGACATGGGTAATCCCTTCAACGTCCAGACCTCGCGCGGCAACATCCGTAGCTACCAGCAGCTGCAGCTTCGCATCGCGGAACCGCTTCATCACTGCTTCGCGTTTGCCCTGGGACAAATCGCCGTGCAGCTCGTCGCAGTCATAACCCGCTGCCTGCAGCGCTTCGTTCAGCTTCGATACCCGCCGTTTGGTCCGGCAGAAGATAATCGCCAAATACGGGCGGTCGCGTTCGATCAGCGCCTGCAGCGCTTCTTCTTTGTTGCGGTCAGAGCACTCTACGACCTGCTGGCGGATATTGTCCAGCGGAATCGGCGAGCCGCTCTTGATCACGATGTCCAGCGGTTCCTTCATGTAGTTGGCGGCGAGACGTTTAATGGGATCCGGCATTGTGGCGGAGAAGAGCATCGTCTGACGGCGGTAAGGAACAGCCGTAATAATCGTCTCCACATCCTCCAGGAAGCCCATATGCAGCATCTGGTCCGCTTCATCCAGGACGAGCATCTTCACGCCCCCAAGATCCAGCGTTTCCCGCCGCAGGTGGTCAAGCAGTCTGCCCGGGGTTCCGATAATGAGATGTCTTCCGCCCTCCAGCTTGCGAAGCTGCTTCTCTACATCCTGGCCTCCGTAGACAGCCAGAATCTTCACACCCGTATGCCGTGCCAGCTTGCGTGCCTCTTCCGTAATTTGCAGGGCCAGCTCACGCGTCGGCGCGAGGACCAGCGCCTGCGGATAAGCCGCCTCCACCCGGATTTTGTCCATAATCGGCAGCAGGAAAGCGAGCGTCTTCCCCGTTCCCGTCTTCGCTCTGGCGATAACATCCAGACCCTGCACTACCGGCGGAATGGCTTCCTCCTGCACCGGCGTTGGTTTTACAATGCCTTGTCCTTTGAGCAGATCATTCAATAATTCAGAAACTCCTAATTCCTTAAAACCCGGCAATTTCTCCACCTCACTAATTCTCTAATTTGCTTTACTGTGCAGCATAACTTATAGTCATCCATTTTCGGGAGTAATGTACGCATCCATACGGCCTCCGCCGGAGTGGCGGCACAAGCTTATTTCAGGCGAAAACGGCATATTTTCAAACAAAAGCGGAAGAACCCCGTCACCGGAGTCCTTCCGTCCCACTTGCCGATTCTGGCCCTGCAGACGTGCGGTCCAAGTCGGTTTCAGGGGCAGCAGCGATCCACCGGACATTCAGACGGCACTCCATTTGCGTTCCATTACATACTATACGATAGCCTGTCCTGCCTTAAGGGGCAGAACAGTGACCTTAGAAAGTTATCTTTATATTGTACTTGATCCTGGGGCGTTTGTGTGCAACTGGCGAAGAATAATTATTCTTCCCTGTAAGGCTAGAAGCGGCCCGATTTAAAAATCGAGAAGAGCAGCCACAGAATCATTAGCAGCGCAATCACTGAGCCAATCTCCACCGTTGGAAAATCCCACAGCAGCGAAGGCTCGCCACGCAGCGATGAACCAATAATCAGTCCGGCCATAATAATGCTGAAGGCCAGCAGTACAATGCTGAAGGAGAGGCGATTGCCGACACGGCTGAACTTATGCTCTAAATTTTTCAGTTCTGGCAGCCCGACCTCTACCTTAAGCTTGCCTCTGCTGATTAGCGCCGACAGCTGCCGGGCCTGAGAGGGAAGCTCGACCAGACTTTCCGCCAGATCGGCGACTCCCCCGATAAGCTTGCGCCGCATGCGGCTGCCGCTGAAGCGCTGCTTCACCAGCTGCCTGCCGAAAGGCTCGGCCATCTGCACGATGCTAAAGGATGGGTCAAGGTTGGCAACAACCCCCTCCAGCGTCAGCATCGTTTTGCCCAGCATCGCCAGATCCGGCGGAATGACCAGCCGGTGCTTGCGGGCGATACCGAACAGATCGTTCAGCGCCTTGCCGATGCTGATCTGATGGAACGGGATATCATAATAGGACTCCCGAAGCCGGTCCATATCATCATGAAGTGCAGCACGGTCAGCTTCTTCGGGAATTACTCCCAACCGCAGAATCGCCCGTACCATAGAATCGGTATTTCTGCGCATCAGCGCGATGACGAGCGCGGACAGACTGTCCTTCATCTCCTCACTGAGCCGCCCGACCATGCCAAAATCAATCAGCGCCAGCTTGTTGTTGTCCAGCAGCATCACATTGCCCGGATGGGGATCGGCATGAAAGAAGCCGTGGATAAAGATCTGATCCAGCATCATCTCCACAAGCTGCTGGGCTACAGTTTTTAGCTTGACGCCCCGCTCCAGAAGCTCATCCCGGTGGTTGAGTGTAATGCCCTCCACATATTCCATCGTCAGCACACGCGCCGAGCTGTAGTCCCAATAGATTGCCGGAATATATACTTTATCATGTGCTGTCTGCTGGCTGGCAATACGCTCGGCGTTGCGGCCTTCCTGGCCGTAGTCCAGTTCAGCCAGCAGCGCCCGGGAGAACTCCTCCACCATCCGGATCAGCCCGTATTGCTTCGCCCAGTCCAATCTTCTTTCGGCAAGCGCGCTTAGATCCTGAAGAATTTCCAAATCACGGGTCATGGTCCGCATGACACCGGGACGCTGTATCTTAACCGCAACCTGCTTGCCTCCATGCAGTACAGCACGATGCACTTGGCCGATCGAAGCCGCAGCAAGCGGTGTATTCTCGAAATATTCGAAGGTTTCATCCAGATGCTGGTCAAGCTCCTGCTCGACAATATTGCGTGCAGTTTCCGCTGAGAATGGCGGCACACTGTCCTGCAGCTTCACCAGTTCCTGAATGATTGAATCAGGCAGCAGATCGGAACGGGTACTGGCCAGCTGGCCCAATTTGACAAAGGTTGGCCCTAAATCCTCCAGCACCTGGCGAATCCGTTCCCCGAGTGTAAGGCTTGCGTGAGTCTCCTGTGTCAACATCCGGCGCGGAAGGGAAAGAATATGGTAGAGACCCAGTTCCTCCACCATATAACCGAAGCCATGGCGCATAAGCGCCATGGCAATGGTCCGGTACCGTCCGGCATGTCTGATGCGTACAGCCATTTATTCCGTACGCGTTTCCGGCAGAGCTTCCTTCTGGGCAGAGGCACCCTCCAGCTCAGCCACACGGCGCTCCAAAACGGCAATTCGAGTTTCCAGTGTGGCGATATCGCTTTGCACGGGAACTTTAAGATCCTTCAGCACACGCTGAACCTGCTCCTGTACGGCATTCTTGAAGACTCCGCGTTCCTCATCGCCCCGCTCCACGAGCCGGTCGACAAGCGCTTTGGATTCCGAGGGCGCAAGCTCTCCCCGTTTTACCAGCTCCTCAACTACCTTTTCCACCTTTTCCTTGCTCACAATGGTGAGGCCCACTCCTAAAGAGATTGCTTTTTTGAACAAATCACTCATAGTACTTTCCCCCCAAAGATTCCAGTTATGGATAAAGTATACCCCTTGTCGGAGCATTTCACAAAGGAAGCAGCCGCAAGGGGTATCATTTTATTGCAATTTCAAATTATCTGGGAATACGTGCCGCCCAGGTTGCCGCCCGCAGAATCAATTCACGGACCGCCGGATGCCGGAACGAAGGCTCATGATGTCCGGGCATAATATAGACAACCCGTCCCAGTCCATAGCTGTGGCACCAGGCTGCCGGCAATCTTTCGCCCTCATATTCATACTCCAGCAGAATGGTCTTCTCGGTAAAAGGATCGAATTCAAACCGGTATGGCTCTTCATCGAGCTGGAAGTCTTCCATTCCCTCTGTAATATCATGCTCCATTACTTTGAAGTTCAGCGGAGCATAGGGCGGATGTCCGGTGAATCTACCGCCGATCAGATGGGCCAGTTCATAGCGCTTGGCCAGGGAAACCCCCGTATGCAGCACGATCAGGCCTCCCCCTCCGCTCACATAGCTGAGCAGACCCGCTGTCTGCTGGGGGGAAACCGTTTCGTTCCATAGTTCATTATAGGCGATGCATAAATCGTAACCGGCCAGATGCTCGCTGAGCAGCAGCTTTTTATTCTCCGAGCACTGAACGATCAGCAGATCATTCAGAATCTCGCTGATTTGTTTGTCTACACCCTGCAGCGGATGGAACCGGGGATGCGTGTAATCGCCCAGCAGCAAACATTTTCTCTTGTCCATAGGTATCCTCCTCCTTGTCTCTATCTTGGATTGTGGCACGTTGCTATTATTCTAAGTAAAAGTGCAGCGGATGTCCATTACCGGCAGGTTAAATGTCTGTTACCGGAGCCTTGCTTCAGGCTGGTTCAGGACCGTGGTTGCTACGCAATTTCTCACAAGTGGAAACAGCTCCTCAAAAGGACGGTATCCGTTTCAGCGAGAAATAGAAGGATAATTTATAGCGCGAAGCCTATAAATTCTTATCTTTTAAAAAAACAAATCCCGCCCACGAACGGAGCAGGATAACCGTCTTGCAGATCCCCCGCAGAAAATCGCAGCGGAACCCGGCTGAAAAATCAGCGGTTTGCCGCGACATAACGGCCAAGCTCAACGAACATGCTCCCCATTCGTTCATGCTCCGGCATCACAATCCGCTTGACGCCTTCCTCCTTCAGGGACTCAGAGGTAATCTTGCCCACGGAAACCGCCAGCACTTTAGTTTCAAAGGCTTGCACCAGTTCCCCAAGCTTGCCTTGTTCCCGGGCGTACCCTGCCAGGAAGCGGAATTGCGGTCCGCTCGTAAATGCTACGGCATCCACCAATCCCTCCGTGATTTCCGCCAGCAGCCTGGCAAGCGAACTCGGCTCGGGCGGGGTGTGAAGGTATGGCTGCACTTCGCGGACAACAGCTCCGGCTTCCGTAAGCCAGGCAACGAGACGGGGGGAGCGATCGCCATGCAGCTGCAGCACGACCTCCTTGCCCCGCAAGTCCCAATCCGCAAGCCCGCGGATCAGTCCTGTAGTGCTGCCATCGTCATCGCGCACCTCCGGCACCAGTCCCCGCTTCTTCAGGGCATTCACCGTTTTATAGCCCCGGGCAGCAATCGGAGAGGACGAGAGGACCTCCTGAAACCGTTCGGCAAGCCCTATTTCCCCGGCCATTTCGAACAGTGCATCAAGCCCCATGCCTGTAGTCAGAATGGCCAGATCCGGCGGATGCTGGGTCCAGGCTACGAGCGCTTCGCGTAATGCCTCGCCGTCGAGAAATACCGTGCCCTGGGCAGGCCGATGCAGCGCCGTCCCCCCCATATTCTGTACCAGTTTGGCCATTTCCTCCGATTTTCGCGGACCGGCAAGGGCTACGGTAATCCCCTTTAACTGCTCTGCCATAAATATTCCCCCTAGTTAGCCCTGCATTATTGCTTATCAGTATACTTGCAAAGCCCGGGAAAAGAAAAGTAGCTTAATCAAATCCGTAATCAGGAATTTTCCGCTCCCTTCTGAAGATCCGCTTCCTGCGGAACAGGAGTTTCAAAGGAAACCTGCTGCCCCGGGTGAAGCTTGAAGCGGCCTGCCAGCTTCTGCAGCTCTCCGGCAAGCTGGCTTAAGCCAGCCGTGGAAGAGGCTATTTCTTCAACGGAAGCAAGCTGCTCCTGTGCAGCAGCTGAAATCGTCTCCGTATTGCCTGCAGCCTCCTGGGAAATGCCCTGCAGCTCCCCGATTGCCTTTTCCATACTGGCTGCTTCTGCCGACAGCGTGTGTACGGCTCCGTCCATCGCTTCAATTTTCTCTGCCGCACCTTTGACCGCCCTGCGGATCCGCGATAAGGAGCGGCCTGTAGTATCTACTGCCAGGATGCCTGCCGACACCTTCTCTTTGGCATCCTCCATCGTCACTGTTGCCTGCTGCATTTCCCCGTTGATGGAGGAAATCTGCTCCGAGATCATCCGCGCCGATTTCTCTGATTCCTCGGCCAGCTTGCGGACCTCCGAGGCGACAACGGCAAAGCCGCGCCCCTGCTCGCCCGCTCTGGCTGCTTCAATGGAAGCATTCAGGGCCAGCAGATTGGTCTGCCTCGCAATACCTGTGATCACACCGACAATGCCCTGAATTTGTCCGGTGCGCTCATTCAGCTTGTCAATCATGTTGCCAAGCTCCTCCACCGTCTCATGAATTCCGTTAATTTTGTCAACCACACTGATGACCGAATCATTTCCCTCGGCTGCAGACAGCGAGGTCTTATCCATCATGGCTGACACCTGCTCCATGAACCCGGAAATATGCTGAACTTCATGGGTGGTCGCCGCGGCGCTCTCCAGCCCTTTTTGCACACTGCCTACCTGCCGTTCTGTGCCTGCCGCGACTTCCTGAATCGCTTCCGTCACATGCCTGATCGCCGTAGTCGACTGCTCAGCCCCGCTTGTCAGCTCTTTGGCCGAAGCGGACAGATTACCCGTCATCTGCTGAACACCGAGAATCATGCCGCGCAGATCAGCTACCATCGTGCGGAAATTGTCGGCCAATAGGCCGATTTCGTCCCTGCGGAATACCCCGATATCTTCAGACAGGTCGCCTTTCGCTATAGCCGCTGTAGCTTTGCGCAGACGGATCAGCGGCCGCACGATGGAGGACACATTGAAATAGATCAATACGAGCGCGAGCAATACAGAAACAGCAATCACTAGAACTACTTTATCACGGATATCAGCTGTAGCATCAGCAACCTCTTGCTTGCTGATGGTGCCCCCGATTCTCCAGCCGGTAAGCTCATTGACCATGAAGGTCAGCTTTCTGGCAGTATCCTTATAGACATAATCAAAGGAATCTGCTTCTCCCTCGAACATCTGCTTCACAAAATTCAGCGAAGATTCCTCAGCTATCGTCTCAGTGGGATGAACCAGAAACTTCTTGCTGCTGTCCAGAATCATTATGTATCCTTCCTTGCCCAGCTTAATGTTCGTAAGATCAGCCAGGGCGGACAAGTTCAGGTCGAGCCCTATGACTCCGCTGCCATCCGCAAGCACTCCCGAAATGGCGATGGCCGTTTCATTATTT
Source organism: Paenibacillus sp. FSL H3-0321 (assembly GCF_038002865.1). NCBI lineage: Bacteria > Bacillati > Bacillota > Bacilli > Caryophanales > Paenibacillaceae > Paenibacillus > Paenibacillus sp. FSL H3-0321. The sequence continues at coordinate 3,702,445 of NZ_JBBODH010000001.1, forward strand.
ACCGTTTTAAAAGCAGGGGAGATTACCGTCCCCTTCCCCTGCTTCAGCGCATTCACATAAAAGTTCTCCTTGCGCGGATCATAGCCGTCCTGCTGCTGGTCATCGGAAGCATGAACAGACTTTGCCCCGCTGGTTCCGACGTAAATATCCAGAATATCGGGATGCAGCGCGGCATATTCCTGCAATCTGGCTTTTACATCAGCCGCACCTTCCCCTCCAGCCTCCCCATTCACTGACCCGGAGGAAATTTGCCCGGCAAAATAACTAACCGCGTCGATTTTGGACTGAATGTTCGCATTAATGATCTCGTTGGCCGCCATCACACTTTCAGCGGCGTTATTCATCAGCTGGTCCTCCACCTTATGACTGGCCGATTGATAGGTCTGCCAGCCGATGATAAGGCTGGGAGCGAGAAGTACAAGCAGATATGTAAGAATAAGCTTCATGCGGATGGTTAAGCGGGTGCTTTTATTCATGGGTGAAATCCATCTCTCCTTCTTATTAGGTCTTAAGTATGATTATTTATGGCATATATAGATTGAACTTATAATTCTTCTACTTTGGGATTGGCCGTGACTACAGAGAATGTTTGGACTTCCGGCCGCTGTTAGGTTTGGATTTCCTGAAATAACCGCGAATCGCGGTAGAAATCCAAACCTTGCCCATGCTTCCGAAGCGAGCTTTCCTGCGGAAAGCTTTCAGGCGGACGCTGTCGCTCCTACAGTTCCAAACTTCCCCTCCGCCACTTTTCCCTATATGTAATTCTCAAGTTCAATCTATATAGGTATATAATTATATACCGGGTATGGAATCCCTCTTTTATTCTGAAATTTCCCATGAATTTCAAGACTTTCTTAATAAATTTGCTGATAAAACAGCAAAAAGACCGTTTATTTGAAAACGGTCTTTTATTATATATCTATTCATATGTCAGACCCTTGGTCAGGGGTTTAGGCCCTTCTTAAACTAATTCACAACTTTGTTCCTGCAAGCCGGGCATACTCCGCCGAATACGACATGGGCATGTGAAATGGAGTATCCGGTATCCTTAGCCACCGTATCCATCCACTCCTGGGGCACATGACTCATTACCTCATCCACCGCACCGCACACCTCACAAATAATATGCTGGTGATCGTCCATACGCGCATCATATCTGCTGGCTGCTTCGCCAAGCTTCAGCTCGCGGATCATTTCTTTATCGGCAAGATAACGCAGTGAATTGTACACGGTGCCATAGGCCAGGTTATGTCCCTGTTCTACCAGCCGGTTCATCACTTCTGCGGCGGTAGGATGATCATGTGACTGGCGGACGATATCATAAACGGCTTGACGCTGGGAGGTCAAATTCAGGTTCCTCATCTTCATCATCCTCTAACTTATTTTTAGATCAAGTATAAGTCTTGATTGTTCCAGCGTCAATCTAATCGTCTGCCTATCGAATCTAACTTATTTTGGCACTAGGTCCCCAATTTCATGCACCTGGACCTTTGAGGAGTTTCTTTTGGCGGGACTGTGGTAATAAATGAGATGAATATGGACCGATGGAGGGATGTTAAGATGAGTTCAACGCACGATGTATCTCAGGGTCTTCCGCAATTTCCGCAATCGTTATGGAGAGACAGCACCGACCTGCCTTCGTTTCCGAAGCTAGCGGAAGATCTAGTTACAGATGTCGCAATTGTCGGGGCCGGCATTACCGGCATTACTGCAGGTTATTTGCTGGCAAACGCAGGGTATAAAGTCACTTTGCTGGAGGCGGGAGAAATTTTTGCCGGCACCACTGGATTCACAAGCGCCAAAATTTCCGCCCAGCACGGGATGATCTACGATGATTTGCTGAAGCATTTCGGGGAAGAACAGGCCAAGCTCTATTTCCAGTCGAACAGTGAGGCGATGGAGTGGATTATCGCTACTGCGGAGGAACTGAACCTGTCCTGCGGAATAACACGTGAAGACGCCTTGCTCTATGCTGATAACAGCGACGATAAGACGCTCAAACAACTGGAGGCGGAGTTTAAAGCTTACGAAAAGCTGGGACTCCCCGGGCAATGGCTGGACAACGTCTCCTTGCCGCTGATGGCCGGAGGTGCCATCAAGCTGCCGGGACAGGCCCGCTTCCACCCGCTTCAATACCTGCAAGGCTTGCTCCAAGTGATTCTGGACAAGGGCGGAACTGTCTATGAGCACACGATGATTGGAGAAAAGGTAGACAAGGACAACGGCCTCACGCTTTACACTGAAGGAGAGCAGCTGAAAATTAAGTGCCGCCATGCCATCTCGGCCTCCCACTTTCCTTTCTATGATGGCGGAGCCCTCTACTTCTCGCGCCTGCATGCAGAACGTTCCTACTGTCTGGCGGTTCAGCCGGAAACCGATTATGAGGGCGGCATGTATTTGAGCGCCGGAGAACCTACACGCTCTCTGCGCGCCGTCGAATGGGGCGGCCAGAGGCTAGTCATTGTCGGCGGGGACAATCACAAGACAGGCCAAGGCATCTGCACCTTCGGCCATTATGAGAACCTGGAGCTGTTCGCAGGTGAATTGCTGGGCATTAAGGCTATTCCGTACCGCTGGTCAGCGCAGGACCTCATTACCCTGGACAGAGTGCCTTATATCGGCAAGGTTTCCGGGGAGGAGGAAATCTATATTGCCACCGGCTATCGCAAATGGGGCATGACCAGCGGAACACTGGCCGCGCGTATGATCACGGATCAAATTCTGCGCAAGCATAGTCCCTACAGTGAACTCTATGATCCCTCGCGTTTTATAGCCAACCCATCCATCAAAAATTTCATTGTGCAGAATACCAATGTCGCCAAGGAGCTGGTTGCCGGCAAGGTGGAGATTGTCCATAAGAAAACCCGTGATCTGGAGCCTGATGAAGGCGCGGTTGTCTTTCATGACGGCAAACGTGTCGGGGCCTACCGTGACACGGATGGCAAGCTGCATCTGGTAGACAGAACCTGTACCCATATGGGCTGCGAGTGTGAATGGAATGATGGAGAACGCTCCTGGGACTGTCCTTGCCATGGCTCGCGTTACTCCTATGAGGGAGCTGTACTTGAGGGTCCCGCTACGGTACCGCTGACGAAGCTTGCGGCGGAGACGGATTAAAGCCGCGACGGGTTTGTCTGAGCAGTCGCGTTTGTCTGTCTCTTGAAGCAACCCAGCGGCTTGGGACAGCTCCAAGCGGCTCCGGCGTGATTGTCCGCCCACGCTCAGGTATAATAGGAGCTGAATATTTTTATTATCAATAAATTCAGAGGGAGCGTGACGGCAGGTTATGGATTTGAGAGGAAAAAGCATTGTGATTACAGGTGCAGGCAAAGGGATCGGCAAAGCCTTGGCCATGGCACTGGCGAAAGAAGGCGCTAATCTGGGCCTGATCTCCAGAACTTCAGGTGATCTGGAGGCGCTGAAATCGGCTTTGACGGAGGTCTATGACGTGAAGGTCAGCATTGCTGTAGCCGATATCGCTGTACGCGAAGAAGCGGAGCGGGCGGTTGTCGCGCTTCAGAATGATCTCGGCACCTTCGATGCGCTGATCAACAACGCCGGAATTGCCAAATTCGGCACTTTCCTGGAAATGGACCCGGCAGATTGGGAGCGCCACATGCAGATCAATCTGTTCGGCACCTATTATGTAACCCGGGCAGCACTGCCGGCAATGATTGAGCGCAGCGGCGGAAATATCATCAATATTTCCTCTACAGCCGGTGAGCGCGGCTTCGCTACCGGCTCGGCCTACTGCGCCTCCAAATTCGCCCTGATGGGCATGACGGAAGCGCTGGCTCAAGAAGTGCGCAAGCATAATATCCGCGTAGTGGCCCTGACACCAAGCACCGTCAATACCGGGCTTGCCGAGAATGCCGGCCTGAAGATCGGCGATGAAGACCGGATGATGCAGCCGGAGGATGTGGCTGAGCTGACCCTGGCAGCCCTGAAGCTGCCGGACCGCGTCTTCTTGAAGACGGCGGGAATCTGGACTACCAATCCACAATAAATTGCAGAGTCTTTCGAGGGAGGAATCAGCATGCTGGTAGTAACAAACACCATTAAGGTTAAGGAAGGGCATGGAGAAACCCTTGCCCAGCGTTTTGGCGGAGCGGGCGGCGTACAGGATATGCCCGGCTTTGTACGTATGGAGGTATGGCACAGCGCAGCTAAAGAGGGCGTGGAAGAGCTGAAAATCTGTACCGTGTGGGAGAACGAAGAGGCCTTTAAAGGGTAGACTGCCAGTCCTTCCTTCCGCGAATCGCACCGTGGGGCAGGCGGAAATGAAGCCATCCTTGGCGCGTCGCTTGATAAGTATGAGCTGCTGATCAGCCGTACACCGGGGGAATAATCAGGTAGAGGGGCGCAGGTCCCGTACTGCTCATACGTCTGCGCTAGGGCGTGTCAATTCCGTCCGGCGGCGCAAATCACTGCAAATAAAACAGGGACGCCCTACTAAGCTTGATGGCTTAGTAGGGCGTCCCTGTTTATTATCTGCCTGTAGCAAGCTCTGGCTTAATGCTCATCAACTGCCGGCAATGCCTTTTCCAGCTCCTGATGTTTGCCGGGCCAGAACGACCAGCGGCCCAGCAGCACTGTGATTGCCGGCACCAGAAACGGCCGGACGATGAAGGTATCCAGCAGCACGCCAATCGCGGTAATGATCCCGAACTGCACCAGCACCTGTATCGGCAGGCTCGCGAGTACAGCAAAGGTTCCGGCCAGAATGAGCCCGGCGGACGTAATCACCGATCCAGTCTCGTTCACACCCTCAGCGACGGCCTGCTTCAGCGGCATCCGCTTGCGCTTTTTCCAAATGTTTGAAATCATAAAGATGTTGTAGTCCTCTCCCAGCGCCACCAGGAAGACGAAGGAATACAGCGGAATCGCGCCCTGAATGGCATCTGCACCCAGCACGTAATGAATAATAATCCACCCTAAACCAAGGGCCGAGAAAAAGGACAGAATGACTGTAGCCACCAAATAAACGGTTGCCACTACAGAACGCAAGTAGATCAGCAGCAGCAAAGTAATCAACCCGATGACTACCGGTATAATCAAATCGGTATCCCGTTCACCCAGCTCTTTAGTATCATGCTGGGTTGCCGTCTGCCCGCTGACCCATACCTTGTCGCCGGGTTCGGCCACTCCTACATCAATCAGCGCCTGCTCCGCAGTATCCTGAAGCGCCGGTATGTGACTCATCGCCTCCAGAGAATACGGGTTATTCTTAAATTCAATATCATAACCGAGAATATTCTTATTGACCGCACCTTGCTGGGGATCCGATACAACATCCACGTATGAAAGGCCGCCCAGGATCACCTTAAGATCCTCACCATCCGCTTTGCCCTCGGTATCTATCATCAGCTTGGCGGGAGCCAGCTCCCCTGGGGAGAACTGATTGCCTATCAGGTCAAAACCTTCGCGCGACTCCATATCCTCCGGAAAGGACGATAGGATATCATAAGTGAACTTAATGCCCCCGGAGAAGGAAGCCAGCACACCCAGAAGCACCACGGTTACTCCTACAATCGCCCAAGGACGGGAAACGACAAAGTTGCCGATTCCTTTGTTACGGGCAGGTTTTGGCTGCGGAGCCGGCTTGCCTTTGGCTCTGGCCCGCTCCGCCTCCATCAGCGGAGTGCGTGGAACAAACGGGAAGAATGAAGTCCGCCCGAAGATGGCCAGCAGCGCCGGTACCAGGGTCAGACTGGCGATGCCCATAATAAGAATGGAGACGCTGAAAGGAACCGCAAAGCGGTGGTACGCTCCATATTTGGCCAGGAGCAGCGCGAACAGTGCCAGCACTACTGTAAATCCGCTCATTGCAATAGCACCCGAGGAATGGGTGATTGCGCTCAGCAGTGCACGGCCCTTGCTCTCCTCCACCTTCAGCATCTGGCGGAACCGGGAGATCAGGAACAGGCAGTAATCTGTGCCTGCGCCGAACAGCAGCACGGTCATGATTGAGATAGCCTGTGAATCCACTGTAATCCAGCCCTCCTGGGCCATCTTCCCAATCACCGGACTGGTAACCCCATAAGCAAATCCTACCGCCACGAGCGGAATCAAAGCCAGAATCGGCGAACGGTAAATCAGCAGCAGGAACACCAGCACAAGAATTACGGTCGCGATGAGCAGGGAAACGTCCGCATCCTTGAACAGCCCTGTCGCATCAATGGAGATGCCCACAGGACCGGAAACCCGCAGGCTCAGCTCACTGCTGTCCACCTTGGCCGCAGCAGGATCACCGCCGGTTTCCGCAGAGATCAATTCCTTCATTTGCGTTACGGCCTCACCGAGCTGATCACTGTCTGCGGACTTGTCGAAGAGCACCGGTGTGACCAGTGTGCTGCGGTCCTCAGACAGGGAAGCCTGCAGCGCCTGCGGCGGCAGCTGTCCCAGCGGCGGAATATAGTTCTGGTGCGGCAACGGCTGCTGCTCAAGCTTGCCGTATACAGCAATGATATGTATCAAATCCTCATCGGACAGCCCGCCCTCCTTATGCCATACAAGAAGTGCCGGTACGCCGCTCCCTGCTGGAAACTCCTGTTCCGCAACCGCCGCCGCCCGGACCGACTGCGAATCATCAGGCAGATTCTGCGCATTATTCACTACCTGTGAGTTTACAGAAGGCCAAAGAATTGTAAGAGCACCCACAATTACGATCCAGACCGCAAGCGTTATCCACTTTGTTTTACGGCCAGCCACCCATTTTCCGTAGCCTGACATTCCCTTCATCCTCTCTTCAACCCCGGCTTCCCTGAAAAATGAGCCGCGGGTCATTTTATTAACCTTATCATATATACCCTGAAATTTTTAATCAAATCTTTTTTATATTTTATTCTTTGCCATAAGCTATTCCCTTCATGCAAAACACCCCTCTGCTCACAGCAATAGTAGTCTGCTGTAGACAGAGGGGTGATATTTGATGAATATATTCAGATGATATTTGCTGCTTCTGCTTGCGGTTTAGCCCACATCCGGCAGATCGTCACCGGAAAATTGGCTGTTATACAGGTCGGCATAGAATCCGCCTTGCTCCAGCAGCTCCACATGGGTGCCTTTTTCAATAACGCTGCCTTGGTTCATCACCAGAATCAGATCTGCGTCACGAATCGTTGACAGGCGATGCGCAATTACAAAGCTTGTTCTGCCGTTCATCAGCGTATTCATCGCCTTCTGAATCTGCACTTCCGTCCGTGTATCGACACTGCTGGTCGCTTCATCAAGAATCAGGATCGAAGGATCGGCCAGAATTGCCCGGGCAATAGTCAGCAGCTGCTTCTGCCCCTGCGAGATATTCGAGGCTTCTTCGTTCAAGATTGTGTCGTAGCCAAGCGGAAGCGTGCGGATAAAGTGATCGGCATGCGCCGCCTTGGCCGCACGCACCACATCCGCCTCTGTTGCACCTTCGCGGCCGTAAGCAATGTTGTCGCGGATCGTTCCGTTAAAGAGCCATGTATCCTGCAGCACCATACCGAATTTACTGCGCAGCTCGCTGCGCTTCATGTCGGTGATGTTGACGCCGTCAATGACAATCTCGCCTCCGCTGATCTCATAGAAGCGCATCAGCAGGTTGATCAGCGTGGTTTTGCCGGCACCGGTTGGTCCTACAATTGCTATGGTCTGACCCGGACTGACTTCAATGTTCATATCTTCAATAAGAATAGCATCCTCTTTGTAGCCGAATTTCACATGACGGAATTCGACTGAACCTTCTTCGGCAACTGCAGTACGCTTAGCCTGAGCAGCAGTAACTTCCGGAATTTCCTCTTCTTCATCCAGCAGCTCGAACACGCGCTCTGCGGAAGCTATGGTGGATTGAATAATGTTGGCGATATTGGCCGTTTGTGTAATTGGCATGGTGAACTGGCGGGAATACTGGATAAACGCCTGAATATCACCGACCTCAATCGTTTTCTTGGTCACGAAGATCCCGCCGACCACACAGACCAGCACATATCCCAGGTTGCCGATGAACATCATCAGCGGCATAATGATCCCCGAGATGAATTGGGACCGCCAGCCGGAATTGTACAGATCATCATTAATGCTGTTGAACTCTTTAAGCGATTGCTTCTCGCGGCCAAAGGCCTTGATAATACGGTGACCTGTGTACATTTCCTCTACATGGCCGTTCAGCTCACCCAGTGATTTCTGCTGGCCAATGAAATATCTTTGCGAACGCTTGGAGATCGCAATAATCACGACAAAGCTTAGCGGCAGGGTGATAACTGTAATTAAGGTCAGCCATGGGCTGATGGTGAGCATCATGACAATGACACCAATGATAGTTACGATGGACGTGATCAGCTGAGTTAAGCTCTGCTGCAGCGTCGTACTGATATTATCTACGTCATTGGTCGCACGGCTAAGAATTTCCCCATGCGTCCGGGAGTCAAAATATTTCAGCGGCAGACGCTCCAGCTTGTTGTTGATCTGCTCGCGCATATCGAAAACAACTTTCTGGGCCACGCCGGCCATTACATACTGCTGCACATAGCTGAACAAGGAGCTGAACAGGTACAGACCCGCCAGAATAAGCAGAATTTTGTTCACATAATCAAAATCAATCGCGGCTCCCGGAACGCCCTTCAGTATGCCGTATGCGCCCTCGAACAGCTTGGTTGTCGCCTTCCCCATCACCTTCGGGCTGAAAATACTGAATACGGTGCTGGCGATAGCCATTATGAACACAATCAGCAGCTGCACCTGCCGCGGACGCAGGTAGCGGATCAGCCGTTTGAGCGTACCTTTAAAATCCTTGGCTTTCTCCACCGGCATGCTCATTCCGGGCGGTCCGCCGGGTCCACCGCCATGTCCCCGTGGAGGTTTGGGCATTTTGGTTCCTTTATTCGCTTCACTCATGCTATTTCCTCCTCTGACAACTGCGAGGATACGATCTCGCGGTACACTTCGCTGTTCTCCATCAGTTCACGATGGTTGCCGATGCCGGCAATCACGCCGTCATCCAGCACAATAATCCGGTCAGCATCCATCACCGTGCTGACCCGCTGGGCAACGATCAGAACCGTTGATTCCGTTGTTTCGTCTTTGAGCGCGGCGCGCAGCTTGGCATCGGTCTTGAAATCAAGCGCCGAGAAGCTATCGTCGAACAGGTACACTTCCGGTCTTCTTATCAGTGCACGGGCAATCGACAGCCGCTGCTTCTGGCCGCCGGACACGTTGTTCCCGCCCTGGGCAATCTCGGAGTTGAAGCCTTCCTTCATCGCAGAGACGAAATCATAGGCCTGTGCTACCTTGGCCGCATGAATGATCTCCTCATCCGTAGCATCTTCTTTACCGTAGCGGATATTCTCGTTGATCGTACCGGAGAAGAGCACCGCCTTCTGCGGAATATACCCGATCTTGCTCCGCAGCTCTTCCTGCGTCATCTCGCGCACATCAACACCATCCACACGCACGGCGCCTTCAATCGCGTCATAGAATCTCGGGATCAGGCTCAGCAGGGTCGATTTACCTGAGCCTGTACCGCCGATGATCGCCGTAATCTCACCGGGCCGCGCGCTGAAGCTGATTCCGGACAGCGCAGGCTGCTCCGCACCGGGATAGGAGAAGGAAACATTGTCAAATTCAACAAACCCATGCATAACATCCCGGCCATCTTTCTTCGTTACTGCAGCCGTGTTCTGAAGCTCGGACGCCGTAGGATCTGTAATCTCAGGCTGCATATCCAGCACTTCATTGATACGCAGTGCGGAGGCAGAGGCCCGCGGAATAAGCACGAACATCATCGACACCATGATTAAAGAGAACATTATCTGCATTGCATATTGAATAAATGCCATCAATGAACCTACCTGCAGATCGCCATCACCAATCCGGATTCCGCCGTAGTACAGAATGGCAATCATCGAAAAGTTCATCACGAGCATCATAATCGGCATCAGGCCGGCCATCACCTTGTTGACTTTGATCGCCGTTTCCGTAAGATCCTTGTTCGCTTCAGTAAACCTTCTGTTCTCATGATCAATCCGGTTAAAGGAACGAATGACACGGATACCGGTCAAATGCTCGCGCAGCACGCGGTTTAATTTGTCCAGCTTAACCTGAATCGCTTTGAACAGCGGCAGGCCCTTCATTCCGATAAAGAATATCGCTCCTACAAGCACAGGAATTACGACTACAAAAATAAGGGAAAGCTTGGCATCTTCCGATACCGCCATGATAATCCCGCCGATCATCATCATCGGAGCGCCGACCATCATGCGCAGCATCATAGTAAGTACGGTTTGTACTTGTGTAATATCATTAGTAGTACGCGTAATCAGCGAGGCAGTACCCAGCTTGTCGAATTCATGCAGCGTAAAGTTCTCCACATGATTGAACATCCGCGAGCGGATATTTTTACCGAAGCCGGCAGCAACCTTTGCTGATAAATAACTGGCAACGATAGAGCATATGGCTCCTCCGCCCGCCACCAGCAGCATAAACCCGCCGATTTTCCAGATATAATCGCGGTCGCCCTGCACGATCCCTTTATCCACGATATCGGACATCAGCGTAGGGAGGTACAAGTCGCCCAGAGACTGCAGAAAGATAAGGATTAACACAGCGGCGACAGCCAGCTTAAAAGGGCTCAGGTTTTTTAATAGTTTAATCAAGTTTCTCATCTCCGTTCATTTGTAGCAGGTCTAGATTAGGCGGCGGATTATCTTCTACGAATGCGTGGACCTTCAGCAGAAGGTCTGCCAGATGGTTGCACTCTTCTTCGCCCAAATGTTCCGCCAGTTTGTTCAGCGATGCATCCATATGATGTTTGGCTTTGCGTGTGATTACTTTCCCCTGCTCCGTCAGCTTAATACGGACGACTCTCCGGTCGGAGGGATCGGCCACCCTGAGAACCATGTCTTTGGCTTCAAGACTGTTGATCAGCTGGGTAACGGTTGGCGGCATCAGCCCCAGGAATCGGCTCAGTTCCGAAACCTTAAGTCCTTCATCCAGGGAATGAGACCGCTTGGCAAGACATATTAATAAAGTCATCTCACTTGGCTTGTGGCCTTCCACAGTGTGCTGCCAATGAACTTTTCGCAGCTGCCGCAATGCGGCAAACAGCCTGTGCGCGACTGGATTTTCTTCATGGTTTATCCCAATGCTGCTCACCTCTGTCTTTAGTTAGGTTTACTAATAATTAAACACTATATTAATTAGGCTACCTAATTATATTTTCACTATAATTGTTTGTCAAACATTGAAGGCGCTATCAATTATTACGGAATGAAGAACATCAGCACTGCAACTGCTGCGAAACCAAAACTCCCCCGCCCGAAGGCGGAGGAGGAATATTCATAGTATAGGATTTGTAAGATGAGGCATCTGTACAATACCGGATTGCTGAACTACGTTTACTGCGTTTTCATCATTTTTCCTTAACTCTTGTATGAGTTCTCTATACTTCTTCTGCTGGTCATCGGTAGCGTAATCCCTGCTTGTCTCGAATAAAGTTACACAATCAATCAAGTCCTTCGCACTGTTCAGCTCAACAGCGAGCGTGAGACACTGCAGAATGTTGTCCACTCCAGACATATACTGTCCCCGGTCTATATGGTAGATGGCCAGCTGATAGCTGAGCCTGTATACACGGTCAATATTCATCGGGTCCTGATACAGCACACAATGAGCCATCTCCACTGAAAACTGTTCCAGCACATCGTCTACAGCGAATCCGAACCGGTTGGCCGCCTCTATAATAATGACCAGGCCAGGCAGAATCTCCCCGGGATGTTCCACCAGAAAAGCTGTATATGCCGGCAGTACTGCGTAATTGCCCACCAGCATTTCCAGGGTAAAGCTGTTCGCTATGGCAAATAAACGAAAGGCTTCAACCTCAGACCGGCCTTCATCATCAAGAAATTGAAACCAGCTTAAATCGGCATAGCCGGCGGTATATTTCTTGGCTTCCTCATATCTCCCCTGTTTCGTAAGTGAGGTCGCCTTCAGCAAATAGCCATGGGCATAATAAAAAACAAGCGGGCGCTCCAGTTTCAATTCTTCACCCCGCCTGCCCGCCTTCTTCTGCAGCTGTTCCCGGTACATCGCACTGGCCAGTGCCCTCAGTTCATCGGTATACTTCTCCATTTCTTTGTACTTATGCAGGGTATAGGTGACCTGGGCCAGCTTCAGCAGACCATCTAGCTGCAGATTCTCGGGAAGGCGTCCGCGGAACGGTTCAAAGGCGATCACTGCCCGCAGCTTCTCCTCCCAATTCACAACCGACATCAGCGATTTGAAAATACGGTACTGACTGATCGCCAGCCGTTCGGAGTAACTATCTTGTTCATTGTCCACTACAATTTTATAAAAAACCGTCGCCTCCTGCATCTTGCCGGCGGTGAACAGTTTCTCGGCTACCGAATAGACAATATCGAGCGGTTTGGGGTATTCCATCATTCTGCTTAACACTTCATCAATACAATGCTGCTTGCCGTTTTCGGCGCAGCGAATTAAAAAAGGCTCCACCCTGCGGCGCGAGACCTTCTCTTCACTAAAGCATTCATCCACATAAAGCGAATATAAACACCCTTCCGGAAGTCCGAAGGCTCGGTTGAACGCATCCAGCTGCCTCAAAGAAATCGGCTTAGGCGGATTGCCATGAAGAATGGCACTAAGACTGCCGCGGTTCAGGCCGGAAACTTTCGCGAACGAGGCTAGATTATGACCCGAGCGGGACAGATTGTCCTCAATTTCAGAGCGTAATGTTGTCAGTTTCGCCTCCACTCGGCACCTCCCCCGGTCATGTTGAAATAGTGCTGCTATTAATTGACATTATAGGTGAAGCCTGTGGAAAGCACAACAAAATGGCCCCGCAACGCGGGACCTTTCCTTTCAGCGGGCAGCTGATTATTTATGAAATTATTGTTCCAACAACTTCAGAAGAAAAGCAGCAGGCTCTTCTGTCAGCACCTATCCTGTTGTTAGAAGCCGGGCGGAACTACTGCTGCAGTGCTGCCTTGCTTCTTACCCTTTGGCTCTTGGTAACTTTGCCGAAAGCGGAAGCTGCATTATTGCGGCTGCGCAGGCCTTCCATCATTTGCTTCTGAGCCATTACAATGTAGCCGTCCAGACGCTGGCTGAGTTCAACGACCGTATGGTCGCTCAGACTGCGCTCCTGCGCCACCTCCAGCAATTGACTTCTAAGGCTCTCTATAGTTAAAAACAACTCGTCTTCTCTGTAATCTCTTCTATGATCCTCGTGGGAAGCCTGGTATAAGTTCACGATCAGTCACCTGCTCTCTATCAACTTCTACCTTATCATAATTCATGATGCCAAAAAACATATTTTGAAAAAAAAGAAAAATATGTCGATCATATTACATTTGTAAATTTTCATTCATTCCTCTGAATCGACATTCCCGGGGGACTGTAACGCTGGCCAAGGACTCCCATGGCAAAAGTTATCCATTCCCGCGCGGCAAAGGACAAATACCGGTCTCTGCGCCAGATCATCCCCAGCTGCCAGGGAATAACAGGTTCTGTTAAAGGAATCACAGAAATTCTGGAACGGTCCATGTCACGGCAGATGGTCTCCGGCAGCAGTGCGATGCCCATCCCGGCAGCCACCATCCGGCTAATCAGGTCCCACTGTGAACTCTCATATACAACTCTGGGCTGAAATCCGGCTTTTACACATTCTGTTATGATCCGGTCATGCAGGGCAAAATCCTCGCGAAACAGCACAAACTCCTCTTCCGCCAGTTCTTTCAGAGGAACACTGTCTGTGCCGGTCAGCCGGTGTCCTATCGGCACCAGAAGCTCCAGCTTCTCCTCTACAAAAGTAAAGCAATGAAACTTTGCCGTATCCACGGGCAGCACAATCGCCCCGATATCAAGCAGCCCCGTTTCCACATCATCCTCCACTTTTTTGGCTCCGTCCTCATGCAGCCGGATGGTAACCTCGGGATACCGCCGGTGAAATTCTCCGATGACGGCCGGGAAGAAGCTGGCGCCCACCATGGGCGGCAGGCCGATGCGGATATGTCCGCGCTTCAGGTTGCGCAGGCTGTCCAGCTCGGAGGAGAGGCTGGCGAACGACTCCACTATATTTTGCGCCTTGGAGAGCAGAATCTCCCCTGCATCTGTCAGCCTTATGCTCTTGCCTTCACGGTAAAAGAGGTCCGCACCCAGCTCATTCTCGAGGTTGCGGATCATTTTGCTGATCGTGGGCTGTGAGATATAGAGCGACTCCGCCGCTCTGGAAAAGCTGTTCAACCTGGCCGCCTGGACAAAGTACTGTAATTGGCGGATATCCATCGCTTATCGCCTCCCATGCATAGACAAAAGGAATGTCATTTATTCGATCTATTCATTTTACCTATGAAAATAATTGATGTAAACTTTCATTATCATGAAAGGAGCGAAGCCTTATGAAAAAGTTATCCCTAGGCTTGCTGCAGGTAGCCGGACTTACAATATTCTCAATGCTTATCAATACATTGACTCCACTACTTCATATACCTATTCCCGGAAGCATTATCGGGATGATCCTCTTGTTCCTGCTGTTGGAATCCGGCGTCATCCGCCTGAACTGGGTGGAAGTCGGTGCCTCTTGGCTGCTTGCCGAGCTCTTGCTGTTCTTTATCCCTTCCGCTATCGGAGTGATGAAATATTCGAGTCTGCTTGAAGCAGACGGCCTTCAAGTGCTGGCAGTTGTGCTTGTCGGCACATTTGCGGTAATGGCCGGTTCGGGCCTGCTTACTGGAGCCATCTATAAAGTGAAGGAGCGTAAAAGCTGATGATTACAGGACTGCTGCTGCTAGGTCTCACCATTGCTGTGTATCTCATCTCCAAACGTATTTATGCCTCCAGCACCAAGATGTATGCTTCTCCGCTCATCATAACACCTTTGGCGATGATCCTCTTTCTGCTATTGATGGGCATCCCTTATGAATCTTACAATGCGGGAGGCAAATGGCTTACAGATCTGCTGCAGCCGGCGACCATCGCCTTTGCGATCCCACTCCATAAAAACTTCAAAGTACTCAAAAAACACGCCGCCGAAATTGCGGCGGGCGTGTTCTCGGGTACAGTAATTGCAGTGCTCTCCTCGATGCTGCTGGCAAAGTGGCTGCATTTAAGCGGGGAACTGGCGACCAGCCTGGTACCCCGTTCGGTGACGACACCGATTGCCATGAGCATCTCGCAAAGCATTGGCGGCGTCCCGAGCATTACGGCTGTTTTCGTAATTCTCACCGGCGTGCTGGGAACATTGATGGGGCCAACCGTACTCCGCCTCTTCCGCATTGACAACGAAATTGCGCGCGGTGTATCGCTGGGAACCGCCGCACACGGCACAGGGACATCCAAGGCCTTTGAGCTGAGCTCCCTGACCGGTACCATCTCCAGTATCTCGATGATTCTGACGGCGCTGTTCTCGATCGGACTTGCACCGGCACTTCTCGCGGTATTCCTCCACTAGGCCGACCCGGCTTGGGCCAAAGACCTGCCGATCATTTAACCGATCCGGCAGGTCTCTTTTTTACTTAATGCCAAAAGCGGCTATTCCTAAAGTTTCACCGGCAGGCCGCGCTGAGCCGACTCATATGCCGCGCAGGTTACTTTCAGTGTTTTGTAGCCGTCCTCATAATCGCTGAGAATCCGTGAGCGGTCTCCGGTCCGCACTGCATACAGGAAAGCTTCGGTCTCCACTGCGTAAGGATTGCCTGCATTGACGAATTCCTTGCTGTCGCCGCTGCGCACCTCCAGCAGACGTTCCGGATTCCAGTCCAGCAGCCCGTTGTCATTGTAGAAGCTGAGTCCGACACGGCCAACCTCGCCCGGCAGCACACAGGTATTGGAAATGTTCGCAACTACGCCGTTCGCCAGCTTCAGCGATACTGTGCCCACATCGGCTACCGTTACATTCTCATGCTGCTCATGCATGATCCGGTTGCCGAACATGCCGTATACTTCTGTCACCTCGCCGGCCAGATAACGCAGCAGATCGACGATATGGGTCGTCTGTTCCGTGAATTGTCCGCCGGATTGTTCCTGGTTGCGCCACCAGGCTACGCCGGGCATCCCTCCCATCCATTGTCCGACAATCATCCCTACCTTATCTCCACTCAGGGATTGTTTCAGCCGCGTTATGTTCTCCTGATAACGGAAATGATAGCCAACCGAGGTCAGCAAATTATGTTCTTTAATATCCTGCAGCAGACTTGCCGGAATTTCCGTGCTTGACCCCAGCGGTTTCTCGATAAAGAAAGGAATCTCTCTCTTAATCAGCGCCCGCTCTATTGCTCCATGCGATTGTGGAGGCACACAAATGTACACGGCATCCAGCTTATGGGCTTCCAGCATCTCTGTTATTTCACCATAACCCTCCGCTCCATACGGACGGGCCATATCTTCACCCTTCTGCTTGCTGCTGCCGCAGATGGCTTTCAGAGACACATCCTCCATGCCTGTGAGCAAATCGGCATGCACCTTGGAGAACCAGCCTGTTCCTACGATTCCGATATTAAGTGTCATTTAATTCCCTCCTGTAGCGCTCTAGTGAAGAGCATCTTTTCATAGAAGTACAATTAGATTATAAGCGTTTAAGCCAGTACAAGGTAGTTTCTCCATTCCCCGGGGAGCAGCTGCTGGTATGGATATTGCAGGAACCGGTCATCTGCGAGCACAATGCTTCCGCTGTCATTCTCGCTGCGGATCAGCCTGCCCCCGGCCTGCAACACCTTGCACATTCCGGGATAGACATAGGCGTAATCAAAACCGTTCTTGCCCCGGGACTGGAAATATTCACGCAGCAGATTACGCTCCAGCCCTACCTGCGGCAAACCTACCCCTACAACCATCACACCGTTCAGGCGGTCACCGGGCAAATCCACACCTTCCGAGAATATCCCCCCCAGCACGGCGAAGCCAAGCAGCGTTTCCGGGTTATCCGGGCGAAAGGAGGAGAGGAATTGCTCCCGCTCGGGTTCACTCATGCCGCTGCTCTGCACCAGCGTGGGGACCTCCGGATATTTGTCCGCGAATATCTCATAAACATTCTGCAAATAGACATACGAAGGAAAAAACACCAGATAGTTGCCTTTCCGGGAGACCAATCCTTTCAGCGCATCACTCAGCGGAAGCAGAGAGTCGGCCCGGTCGCGGTAACGGGTGGAGACTGGCAGCACAGACACCTGCCACTGCTCCTTATGAAAGGGAGAGGGCACACTCAGGCTGTAGTCTTCCTCGCCCGCGCCGATCATGTCTCTGTAAAAGGAAAGCGGCGATAGCGTAGCCGAGAAGAAGATCTGGCTGCGGTAGCTCTTGCCCATTTGCTGCAGCAAAAAGGAGGGGTCCAGATTGAACAGCTTCAGCACCACATCCCCGCGCTGGACTTCCGCGTAGGTGACATACCGTTCATCATAGGTTTTGAACGTACGCAGCATCCCCTGCACCGCATAATAAGTATCCAAAAGCCCGCCTTCACCGTCTTCTTCGCCCTCCTGTGCAACCAGCGAGATAGGCGAAGGGCTGAGCAGCTCAAGCTCTGCTTCTGCGGCAAAACTCTCCAGCAGGGCAGGCAGCTCCTCCGGGTACATCGTCCATTCACCTGCCCCTTCTTCACTGCAGCGTTTGCGCAGGGCAATGAAAAAAGCATTCACCGCTTTGGCGGCAACGCCGAGTGAGCGGTTAACCGTCTTGTACTTCCGCTGCAGCGAGAGGAACGGAGCCTTCGCCAGACTGGCCGAGTACATCTCCCGTCCCCGGTCCACCAGATTATGTGCCTCATCCACCAGCAGCACCGTCTTCTTCTTCCGTTCCTCCGGCAGCCGCTTTAAGCTGATACGGGGATCATAAATATAATTGTAATCACATATAACGGCATCACAGGCATAGGCAGCATCCAGCGAAAATTCAAACGGGCATACCTGATGTCTCTTGGCATACCTGGCAATCACGTCCTGTGTCATTAGCGTCTCGTGCTCCAGCATGTCCAGCAGCGCGTTATTGATCCGGTCATAATATCCGTCAGCAAAGGGACAGAAGTCTTTGGTGCACAGCCCCTCATCACGAAAACAGGCTTTCTCCTTTGCCGTAAGCGTAATAGCATGCATATGAAGCCCGCCTTTCAGCAGCATGGCTATTGCCTCCTGGGCGGCGAACCGGTTAACCGTCTTAGCGGTCAAATAGAACAGCCCGGCAGTCTGGCCTTCTCCCAATGCCTTGAGCGCAGGAAAGAGGGTGGACATCGTTTTGCCGATACCGGTCGGGGCCTGCGCGAACAGATTGACGCCCTCCGTGACTGATTTATAGACCGCAGCCGCAAAATGCCGCTGCCCCTGCCGGTATTCGGCAAAGGGAAACGCCAGCCCGCGGATGCTGGCTTCCTTCTGCGCCTCATGCCTGACCATCAGCTCAGCATAAGGGGCATACTTCGCTACCGTATCAACGGCAAAGGCAATCAGCTCTTCTTTGGACAACTGCCTGTAGAGGCTCCGCTGCTCTTCACCGCCCCGCCGGACATAGGTGAGCTTGACCTCAATAGAAGTAAGCTCCTGTGCTAGACATATCATATAGGCGTACATGTATGCCTGCGCCCAATGCACCTCCCGGCCTTCGAAAGCAGGGTCGAGCGGACCGGCAGTTGATTTGATCTCTTCGACCGTTACACTTCCGTCCTCCCCGGTGAGCAGGCCGTCGCAGCGTCCGTCGATCATAAATATAAGGCCTTCATGGGCAATTTCTGTCTTCAGGTAGACTTCTTTACGGTCTCCCTCCTTATATTGCTTCTGAATCTGCTGATGAATACGCGTACCCTCCACCATCGCTGCTCCACTGCGGAATCCCGGCTCCAGACTGCCGCTGCTAAAGACATATTCCACGAGGGATCTCACTGAAAGAACTATTTCCGCATATTCCATGTATGCCCACCCCCATTATTTCCCGAGCCCCTTTTTAGCATCGGTGGCCGTTTTCGTCCTTTTTCCATGATATAAACTGATCTGAGTGCTATAATCTCGGCTTCATTCCTGCGCATATCGCTTTACGCGGTCCATGGTGGTTATACGACGATTCTGATTTTTGACATTCCTCCACCAGCACTGCATAATAAGTTCTATTAATATGGAATTCTTTTGTCTATGCGCTGCGTCCTCCTAGCCGGGAAACGGCGTTTCATCTTGCAGAAAGAAGGCGAAGCTGTGTCATCCCTTACTATTAAACGGTGGTTGGTTAAACCATTTGTATTCTTCACTATCATCTTCATTCTCAAAAGCTGTCTGGCTTGGGGTGTAATCTTTGGAGATTTATTGCCTTGGAAAACAATATTAACTGAAATTCCTTTTGTCTGGGCGCTTTTTTGCCTTATTGAGCGTTTTGCCTCCAAACGGAAGCTTGGTTATTATATGACCGTCAATCTGCTCGTTACCGCGATCTTTTTCGCCGCTATTATGTACTTTAAATATTACGGAGTTATTGTAACTTACCATGCGGCAGAGCAGGTGAACCAAGTCACTGCTGTCCGCAACAGCGTATTTTCACTGATGGACCCGTACTATCTGCTGATATTTGCCGACATTATCATCCTGGGCATCTATTTCTTCTTCAATAAGAAGGGCCGGACGTATAAAAAGGATAATATTAACCGCTGTGACCACCGCCGCAACGGCAAACTTTCCTTCAGTGTGCTGTTCGCCGTTTCCTTCGCACTCTGCTTGTTCAATATACTGCCCAATAAGGCCAGTATGAATGAGATCAAGAAAGCGCAGGAGATGGGTATCCTCAATTATGAGGCTTATACCATTTTTGCTCAAGATAAAACCGAGCTTGTGAACGCCAGTGAGATTACGCAGGATGCTATCAACAAGCTAAAGGGAATTGATTCCGCAGCTGTCTCCCCGCTTCAGGGTGCTGCTAAAGGCAAGAACCTGATCATCATTCAGCTCGAGTCCTTCCAGAGCTTTCTGATGGGGCTAAAAGTGGACGGCCTTGAAATTACGCCGAACCTGAACCGTTTAATGGATGACAGCCTTTATTTCCCTAACTTCTACCAGATGGTGGGGCAGGGAAATACCTCGGATGCGGAGTTCGTTGTTAACTCTTCTTACTATATTCCGCCGCAAGGTGCGGCTACGATGGCGTATGTCGACAAGGATCTGCCAAGTCTGCCGAAATTGCTGCAGGCCAACGGATATCAGACAGCCACCTTCCATACGAATGATGTGGAATTCTGGAACCGCGGTGAGCTCTATAGTTCACTGGGCTGGGAGCAATATTACGACCATAAGTTCTTCGGCGATGAAGATACCTTCTTCTTCGGTTCTTCCGATGAAGTGCTCTACCGCCGGTCTGCCGAGAAGCTGAAAGAAATGGATGACAGCAGCAAGCCGTTTTATGCTCAGGTCATTTCCATGTCAGCGCACCATCCGTTCACCATTCCGGCAGAGAAATATCAAATGAAACTGCCTGAGCGTTATGAGGGCACCTTTGTCGGAGACTATATCCGTTCGCAGAATTATGCCGACTATGCTTTCGGACAATTTGTTGAAGAGCTCAAAGCAAGTGGCGTCTGGGACAACAGTCTGATCATGATCTACGGAGACCATATGGGACTGCCGATTTATTCACTGGACCATGATGACAAAGAACTGATGACTGAAATATACGGACATGAATATGAATATTCCGATATGCTCAATATTCCGCTAATCATTCATGCGGGAGACAGCCTCAAGCCACAAACTCTGGAACAAGTTGGCGGAGAAATTGATATTATGCCAACGGCTGCCAGCCTGCTGGGTGTCTCCATGGCGAACAATATCCACTTTGGCCAGGACTTGCTCAGCCAGACATACAATCTGCTGCCGCAGCGTTATTATTTGCCAACCGGCTCCTTCATCGCCAGCTCCGGGCTATTGATTCCCGGGAACAGCTTTGAAGACAATACGCAATATAAACTGGCCGCCGGAGGGAAACCTCCTGCCGGTACCGAAGATGAATATACCAATGCTTTGCGGTTGCGCCAGCTGTCGGACAGCTATGTGACCCAATTGCCGGATAAAAAGACCGCCGCAGAATAACACAGGCGGATTAAGCAGCAGTACAGAAAGAGCCGCGCTCCCATTTGGAGCGCGGCTCTTTCTGTATCCCTCAGGCCAATCACCGTTATCGTTCCTGCTGCTCAAGGAGCCGGTAATAGTCCGCGAAGTTCCGCAGTTCCTCCGGCTTCAGGATTGATAAATGCTCGGCAAGCAGCAGCAGCGAACGGTACTGCGCTTCCTCCAGCAGCTCCTGTCCTTTGGCTGTAAGAGTCACAATAACTGCTCTACGGTCATTCTCATCCGGCTCGCGTGCGATAAGTCCCAGCGCTTCTAACCGGTCCAGCATAACTGTAACCGCACTGGACTTCACCTCAAGCTTATCAGCCAGTTGGATCACCCGTGCTTTTTTCTCCTGTGCGATCATGCGCAAAAGTCCGAATTGCGGCACGGTTAGACCAATTTCTTTATGCAATGACATCTGTGAAGTGATTTTACGCTGCACCCTCCACATAGACAATCCTAAGGCTTCAATCAACGGATCGATTTGTTGCGGCATCCCTTTCAGCTCCCAGTCCGTTAGTCCTGACTTAAGCGTACCATTTCGGAAGGTGATGATTCAATGCTTTTGTCTTTTTGGACATGATCAGAGTCATTGCAAAAGTGATTTTTTTAGGAAAACTCTGCATTTTTCGACACAAAAATACTACATTCTAGCTACTGCTCTAAGAGCCGCGATACGCTATAATCGTAGCAGTGAACAGTAATTCACTGAATACATTTAGTCAGGGCTGGTGGTACGAGTCATGAAATTGGCAACAAAATTAACTTGGATGATGCTCATTGTGTTACTTCTTGTCGGATCATCCATCGGGTTCTTCGGATACCGCGCGGCTTACAGACAAGTGGATGAAGCTGCAGGTATCGAACTGGTAGGTTGTGCGAACATTACTACCGGTCTAGTAGATCCCGCTGACATATCGGCACTGGTGTCAGGTGACAGCAGCAAGGTGGCCGCTGTAGAAGACCGGATCAGCTGGATTATTAACCATAAACCGATTTTCAAGGAAGCATTCATCCTATCCTTGGACGGTACTGTGCTTGCCGCAGACAAAAGCTTCAAAGAAAGAGGCTATAAAGCCGGTGACACTTTCTATTTTTCGGATAAAGATAAAGAAATGATTACTACCATGAAGCATTCCGCATACTCCAAAGTTTATACATATCAAGGCACCTCCCTCAAAACCGGGTACGGCCCCATTTATCAGGATCATGACCCCACGAAGCCCATTATCGCACTTATGGCCATCAATTTTGACGGCCCGCTGATTCAGACGCGTACGAGGGACATCATCGTTCAGCCTTTCATTATCGGCGCATCCATACTGGTAGTAGCTATTATTGCCGCGTATTTGGCCATCCGGCGCATGGTTAGACCGCTCACCAAACTATCCAGTTCAGTTAACAACGTGGCTAAGGGCGACTTGACCCGTGAGCCGCTCCTGTTCAAGAGCAAGGATGAAATCGGCACCTTGGCCCGTGACTTTAACGAAATGACGTCGAGCCTGCGCTACCTCATCACCCAGGTCAATGACACCTCCATGCTGGTGGCCTCTTCCTCCCAGGAACTCTCATCAAGCGCGCAGGAAACGAACCGGGCCGGAGAGTACAGTGTCAATGTCACCCTTGAGCTTGCCGATGGGGCCCATACGCAGCTGGACAATTTGGAAGGAAGCTATAAAGCTGTGCAGGACATGTCCCGTTTTATTACCGAGATTGCCGACAATGCGGACAGTGCCATGAATAATGCTGCCAGCAATGCACTGAAGGCCCGGACAGGCCGGGAAGCGATGGATTCCACCACCTCGCAGATGCAGGTAGTCAGCGGAAGCATTACCAATTTGTCTGCTATTATTGATACGCTGGCCAGTCATTCCAAGGAAATTGAGAGTATCGTCAGTACGATCGCCAGCATCGCTGAAGAAACCAACCTGCTGTCATTGAATGCAGCGATAGAAGCCGCCCGTGCCGGTGAAGAGGGCCGCGGCTTTGCCGTAGTTGCCGGATCCGTCCGCAAGCTTGCTGAACGCTCAGCTAAATCAGCCGGTCAAATTGGCGATTTGGTCAGTCTCATTGTAAATCAGATGGACAAGGCCGGAGAAACCATGAGACGTTCCACGGATGAAATGCAGCAGGGCAGAGAAATGATTATGTCTGCCGGGCAATCCTTCTCCGAGATAGAGGTTTCCGTCTCTGATATGTCTTCTCAAAGCCAGCAGATTTCGGAGACCGTCCGTGAACTGGCGCTGATCTCCGACGGGCTCGTGACCGCAATCCAGAATATTGTTGCAGTATCGAATCAGACTGCTGAAGGCGCCGAGACGTTATCCGCCTCCTCCCAGGAGCAGCTTGCAGCTATGCAAGAGGTTGAGTCCTCCGCTGCGTTCCTTTCTTCACTTGCTGAGAAGCTGCAGGTGCTGGTGGAGAACTTCAAAATCTAATTCTAAAAAAGCAGCAAGTCTCAACAAGAGACTTCGCTGCTTTTTTAATGCTACAGACTAAACAAGTGGAAACGGATACCGTCCTCAAAGGACGGTATCCGTTTCAGCGAGAGATAGAAGGATAATTTATAGCGTGAAGCATATAAATTCTTATCTTTGAACAAGAGGCTGGTCATCCTGTTTCTCAGTGATGACCAGCCTCTTGTATAATACATCGAGCGATATAAACGTTATGTAGCGTCTAAGCTGTATTTTCTATAAACCATTGACCCAGTTCATGAACTGGCATCGGACGGCCGTAATAGAAACCCTGCATTACCCGGCAGCCGAGGGATTGCAGCAGTTCTATCTGTTCGGTTGTTTCTACGCCTTCAGCTACAACCTCCATATTGAGGTTGCTGGCAATCGCAATAATATTGCTGATAATCGCTTTTTTCGAATGCATTTTACTTTTGCGGATAAAGACCTGATCAATCTTAAGCGTATTGACCGGAATCTCATCCAGATTACCGAGTGAAGAGAACCCTGTACCGAAATCATCAAGCGATACACGCACCCCGAGATTCCGCAGCTTGGAGAGCTGTGCTACCGTCTCCTCCATATTGTTCATTGCAATGGATTCCGTGATCTCCAGTTCGAGGAAATGCGGCTCCAGACCAGAACCCGTAAGCGCCTCCTCCACCACATCATACAGGCCTCCTCCTTCAAACATCCGGGCAGACATATTGATGGATACAGGAACATTCGCTACCTCAGCCCTGTGCCACAGCATATTCTGGCCGCATACATCATGCAGCATCCAGTACGTAATCGGCACGATAAGGCCCGTCTCTTCGGCAATCGGTATAAACTCTGCCGGAGAGATGATCCCATGCTCCGGATGCCTCCAGCGCAGCAGCGCCTCCAGTCCAACAGTGACGTTCATAAATGAATCCCACTTCGGCTGATAAACCACCATAAATTCCGAGCGGGCCAGCGCCTTGCGCAAATCCTTCTCCAGTGACATCCGCCGAAGCTGGTGGCGGTTCATCTCCTGGTCGAACACACTGAATTTATTTTTGCCGGAGTCCTTGGAGGTGTACAGCGCGGTATCCGCGGCTTTCATCAGCGCAGAGCGGTCCGTGCCATGTACGGGAGCCAGGCTGATTCCGACACTCGCTGTAACATACAGCTCATTGCCCTTAATGCTGTAGGACTTCTTAACCTCCCGCAATACATGCTCTGCCATGTCCTGAGCATTCTCTAATGTACAATCCGGCAGCGCAATCAGAAATTCATCGCCACCCATCCGAAAAACCTTGCCTTGGCAGCCTACACAACACATCAGCCTGTCTGCAACCTCCTGCAGCAGCTCATCGCCGATGTCATGTCCCAGCGTGTCGTTAATCGACTTGAACCGGTCCAGATCGACAAAAAACACCGCACCCGAGTTCACCCCAAAGAACTCATCCAGAAAGTAACGCTCCAGTCCATGCCGGTTCGGCAGCTCGGTTAAAGGGTCATGATAGGCCATCTTTTCCAGAACATGCCGGTCCAGAAACACGGCGCCTCCAGAAATAGCGAGCATAAACAGAGTTACCAGCGATACCCCTGTCAACAGAATGAAATCCGTCTCCATCAGAAAGGGCTTAGCCCCAAGCCAGCTGTTGAGCTCGAAGCGGCTTGTACTCAGGCTGATATAATGCATTCCGGTTACCGCAAACCCGATGAACAGCGAGGAGCAGAGCTTCCAGGCACTGAAGCCGGTGTAATCCTTAAACTTGCGAAACAGAAATACAGCGATGTAAGAAGCCAGAAGAGCAATCATCATAGATATGCCCTGAGCCATTGGCTCATAGTGAAGTCTGCCGTCCATCTCCATAGAGGACATTCCGACATAATGCATGGCGGAAATTCCGCCGCCCAGAATGAAGCCGGAGGCCAGCAGTCTAAGCAGCCGCTGGCGGGATGCTACCGCAATCCCCAGGGCCAGAAAACTGGAAAGGATGCTGATCAGCAGGGACAACACCGCTCTGCCCGGATGATAACCGACTTCAAACGGCAGGCGGCTGGCCATAATGCCGACAAAATGCATCGCCCAGATTCCGCTGCCTAGCACACATGCCCCCGACAGCAGCCACAAACGCCGGATCTTGCCCGTAGAATGGGAAACCTGTGAAATCAGATTAAGCGCTGAATAGGCCGCGGTTGCCGCCAGCGCGAAAGATAGCAAAACAATCCAAATGTTATAGTGGATTCCCATTTGATCCATAGTTGACCTCTTCACCGGTTATATTATCATTATCGCTGTCATGTATTCTCAAGTATAAAATCAATATACGAGTATCAGATAAACGGAAGAGTGTGTAAAGATTATAGGTGATCCCTGAGAACTAACTTTAGGTGTATTCTACCTTTTATTTGGAAATCTGTCTAAGTAAATACTGGAACTTGAACCCCTTTTTTAAGGATGGCAAAAAATGTCCATATTTGCCTGCTGCCTCAAGCGCCGAGAGTTGGGAGCTTCCCGTTCCGCGGAGCGGCTTGGGGGAAGGAAACATGCCAAACCCACCAATTTAGAGCTGTCAAAATTACCAAATAGATGTAAATCCCCGGAAAGAACAAGGTGAACACATAATGAACCCCGGCAAACCCCATTAATATAAACAGCAGAGCAATGGAAATCCCTTTGTAATCACTCTGCTTGGCGGCTTCATATTTCTCGGAGAAGGGCAGCGCCTGCGGCATCATGCGATAGCAGATGACGGTATACAGCAGCGAGGCCAGCAGCACAGCGAACAAATCCACAATGATCTGGCCTCCGAACAGCCAGACGAATACCGCTCCTTCCAAGACAAACAATGGCAGCAGCAGCCGCAGCAGCACCGCCTTTAGCATCCCGCGGTACACCGCGGCCGTCCCAGGCAGTGGAATAGCTTTATAAATCCATGCGCCCTTATAGCTGGCCGAATAACGCAGCATTTGCACGGCAGTCAGCACCAGCATTGCGCTGAAGTAAAAAAACAGGTAGGCTTTGGAGCCTCTGACTGCCTCCATGTCCCCGCTCCACACCTGGTTGAATATAAAGATAAAGGGCAAAACCAGCGACAACCCTATGGACGGGTATACCTTCAGCTTGAAATCCCGTTCGTTTTTCATCATGGACCAGGTAAAACGGAAGAACATCCCCTCTTCCTTGTTCCGGCATACGATCGCAGACAACCGCCGGGACAAGCGTCCATTATCTTTGCCCGCAGCACCCTGCTCCGCCAGCTTCTGCAGGCTCCGTTCGAATGTCGGCATCAGCTTGATGTATGCCGCAAGCAGCACCAGCGGCACCACAAGGCCAAGCAGTGCCAACTCTGCAAGATGGGCACTCTTTTTCCCGGCAATCAGCAGCTCAAACGGAGCAGAGAACCAGATCGGGGCGAACAGAAAATTCCACCAGGCCGCTTTAAAAGTAACGCCCAGCTCAGTGATGTTGAACAAGCGGGAAATCAGCTGGGCGCCCACGGTAACTCCAATGGATAAAATGATCTGGACATAGTTGATGATGTCCTTGAGCTTTTCCCCGTCAAAGACCCTTAGGATCAATAAATAGAGCAGCGCGGTAAACACAAGGATAAAGCAGTCCATCAGAATGACTGCAGCAGCGTACAGCAGGAAGAAAGGAACTCCCTGGATAAATATCGAAACGATCAGTGACGGTCCCGTAAACGTCAGCGTGACTGTCAGCAAATAAATGAGAATATGCAGGCTCTTCGCCATGCTTAAGGTCCGGCGGTTCACCGGCTTGGAGAACAAAATATTCTTATCGCGAAGATCCAGCATGACCGAGGAGAAGTCGGAGATCAGTGTTGTCATAATCATGAACATAACCACACTAAACAGCATACTCATCATCAGGATATAATTCCCCTTGGGAATAACGATGAAAATCATCATCAAACCGATCAGTAAATAAAACCACTGCACCCGGAACGGCGACCCCTCGGTCTCCTGCTTATTGTTCTGTGATCCCGCAAATACCGTCGGCGTCCGCCTTCCGTCCATGGTCAGCTTTACTTGAAGAATGTTGCGCAGCATACCATAATCGACACCGATTCTCTTGAAGCCTCCCTGCAGCCGGTCAAGCAGCTTCAATACAAAGAAATCATTCATGCGGAGCACCCTCAGCAATGACCGCTACAAATTCACCGGCGATATCCCGGTACTGGTCAAATCCGGTCAGCTGATTGAAAATCTCCTCCAGCGAGCCTTCCCTGTTCTGCTCCTTCAACTGCGAGAAGCTGCCGTCTGCTACGATATCTCCCCCGTCGATCAGGATGATCCGGCTGCTGATCTTCTCTACCACATCCATAATGTGCGAGGAATAGAAGATGGTCTTGCCCCGTGCCGCAAGTGAGGCGAAGATTTCCTTAACGATCATTACACTGTTGGCATCCAGCCCGCTGAGCGGTTCATCAAGAAATAAGATGTCGGGATCATGCAGCATGCTGGAAATCAGCAGCACCTTTTGCTTCATCCCTTTAGAGTAGGAGGCAATGCGCATGTCGTAAGCCCTCTCCAGGTTTAAAAGACCCATCAGCCTTTCCGCTTTCTCATCAGCATCCTTCTGCTTCATGCCGTACAGTTCGCCGATGAATGTCAGGTACTCCCTGGCGGTCAGGCTGTCATACAGCTCTGCGACCTCCGGCACATAGCCGATCCGCCTTTTGTAGGCAGTATCTCCGTCAGCGATGTCTCGGCCAAAAATTTTCACCGTACCGTTGTAACCCTCTACCAGTCCGAGCATGATCTTGACCGTGGTGCTCTTGCCCGCCCCGTTGGGTCCGATATAGCCAATGATTTGCCCCCGGTGAACCTCCAGATCGATTCCCCGCAGCACCATTCTGTCACTGTAATTCATCCATAAGCCGGATATTGAGATGACCGGCTCTTCCAATAGCCCCATTGTTAATCTCCTTTCGAATCGGCTGTCCTTTAAATCATCAAGACAAACTTTCAATACTATTCCTATTCTATCAAATTTTACAACGTTCCTCATGTGAGCAATCGCAACAAACTAACCCTACAAAGTAGGGTTTTGGCTTTGAAAGCAACACAGCACCTTTGCGGGGCCCTGAAAACTTATACATTCACGAAAAAAAGGAGCGGCTACAGGGCCGCCCCTTATAATGACTCGTATTTATGCTAGCAGAATAGGACATTAACCGATTCCGGTTTTCTATTGCAGCGCAGTCTTTCTACTTGGACAGCAGATTATAAATAACCTGCGCCGCTTGCGCCCGGGTCGAAGGGTCGAGCGGATGGATTCTTCCGTTAGCCCCCTCGACAATGCCGCGTTCCACTAGTGCATTCAGTGCTTCCTTAGCGTAGCCTGCAACATCAGCTGCATCGCTGAAGCCGGTCAGCTCCTTGCCTGAGTTCTTCCCGGGAAGCTCTCCCAGAGCATCAAGGGCGCGGTACAGCAGCGTGAACAGCTCCTGACGCGTGATATAGCTATCCGGTTTGAACTCGTTGTTGCCGGAACCGGAGGCAATGCCCAGCCGTTTGGCAGCGGCCAGATAGTCGCTGTAGTACGTCTTCCCTGCATCGCTGAAATTGCCTTCAGCTCCCGCTTCCGGCGCAATGCCGTAAGCCTTAAGCAGCAGAACGATAAACTGGCCTCTGGTGATGTTGTCATTCGGGCTGTAGCTGTTGCCGGCAGTACCTGAAGTGATTTCTCTTGCTGCCAAGAAGCTTACAGCATTGTTATACCAGGCGGTGGCAGCAATATCGGCAAAACTGACCTTGTTATAGGCAATGATATATTGCGAGAAATGGGTGGTCACAAATTCCACCGCTCCCGCAGCCGCATTGTATTTGCCCCGGACAATATCCAGACCACCGGCACTGGTGATGTTGTAAACAATAATGGAGCTTGCTTCTTCGCCTGCCTGCAGCTTGTAAGGAAGGCTGAGCTGCACTTTGCCTCCGCCGAAGACAGCCACCTTGCTGTCTCCTGCTTGAACTGTCAGATCATACACCGGTCTGTCGCCGAGCACAGCCTTACCTTCCTCGGTTAAGGATACTTTGGCAATTCTGATGACAATGGTCCCGGCATCGGCGGCTGTGCTGATGCTTGCCACCGCAGTGGAATCAAAGGTGATCTGCCCAACGTTCTCGACATTAATCGTAAGTCTGGCATTCGTGCCGGAAGCTACTTCATTAAATGCGCTTCTTGGAATGCTGAGTTCAGTGGTCTTGGTACCCGTACCTGCTGCAATCTTGATTTCCAGAACAGCCTTCTTTCCTTGCGCTTCCGCAGCCTTGGCGCTGCTGACAAGGCCTGCCACCGCATCGGCGGTAACAGCAGCTGTGGTCACGCCAGTAGCATCGTCAGTTTTAACCGATGCGGTTGCAACTGTAGTCACTGTATCTCCGGATGTTGTCGCAGACGGAGCTGGACTCGCGCTTGGTACCGGAACAACCGGTGTTCCACCGCCGCTCCCGCCGCCCGAACCTGTTGCCGGCACATAGGCTGGTACGACAACATTGGTATCCGGGCTTGGCTTATAGCCCAGCTTGCCAGCAGTTCTGACGTTATAGGTTCCAGCGGCCAGACCCGTGATTTCTTTATCGGTTGCCGGAATGTAGACGGATGCCGTTGACAGCTTGTATTCCAGGGCTGTCGTTGTGCCTGTAATCACTCCGTTCTTGTTCTCGGAGGAGGTAGGCGCTATGCCGGCCAGACCGGTTGGCGCAGCCTGTTCCTGAAGGTTGCCGGGGACAACTACATCGGCCGCCGGGCTTGCTGCATAACCCTCTTTGGCCGGATATCTTACGTTGTACACGCCCGGTATCAACCCGGTGGTTTCTCCGTCTCCCGCATAGACATATTCCGTAACGGTGGACAGCTTGATCTGCAATTGCTTGGTGGTCCCTGTGATCTTCCCGTCTTTATTCTCCCAGGTAGTCGGCTTCACTCCTGCCAGGCCGGTAGGTGCCGCCTGTCTGTCTGTAAAGGCCGGAACGGCAACACTAGCCTCAGGGCTTGCCGCATTTCCTTCCTTAGCCGCATATCTTACCTGATAGATACCCGGTATAAGATGTACAGGCGATACATCCTTGGCATACGTATATTCCGTAACCGTTGCCAGTCTGTATTCCAGCGATTGCAGCTCTTCCGCGCTCAGCGCTCCTTTGGCACCGCTGATCTGTCCATCGGCGTTCGCCGCAGTTGTCGGCGGCAATCCCTTTAATCCTGCAGGGGCGGCCTGCTCTCCGGGCAAGGGCACAACCACTTCTACCGCTTCTCCCGCAGCGTATGGAATGGCCGTGGTTCCTTCCGGCTTAATAATAGGACCTTGGAAACCCGCAGTGGCTTTATATCTTACCAGATAAGTTCCCGGCTCCAGTCCCGAAATCGTACCGCCTGCGGCAGATTGATATTCATAGACGGAATCCTGCACACTTTTGTATTTGTATTCCAGCTGGCTGTTGGCTCCTCTGATGGTGCCGTCTGCGGTGCCGTACAATCCGGCAGGCACAGCCTCCAATCGGGAGTACAAAGTATTCAAAGCTTGAATGGTATTTTTGTACCTGGAGCCGTCGGAATAACCGCT
Source organism: Paenibacillus sp. FSL H3-0321 (assembly GCF_038002865.1). Lineage (NCBI taxonomy): Bacteria > Bacillati > Bacillota > Bacilli > Caryophanales > Paenibacillaceae > Paenibacillus > Paenibacillus sp. FSL H3-0321. The sequence continues at coordinate 3,733,528 of NZ_JBBODH010000001.1, forward strand.
GCTTACATAACCCGGCTGGATGTTCGTCCAGGAGTACATCAGCTCCACGTGCCCCAGAATAGGAGCCTTTGCTCCAGCCGCATCTTTGTTGTCTTTATTGTACGTGAAGAGATACGGCACTTGAAGTCTGTCGCCTGTGACTGTCTCGTTCAGATCATTAACATAACTGATCACAGAGGGTTTAGCCGCCTGATTATTTTCTGTCTTGATATTGGTGAGATAGGTATCCACCAGATCCACGTAGAGATTGGCATACGGATGATTGCTCGTTCTAATCTGCAGCTCATTGTTATTATGCGGATTGGCCCGTCCGTTGGTTCCCGTATTATTACCGGACTCAGCTACCGTCAGCCCCGAATCGAGCTTCGTATCAAAGAAATAGATCTTGTCTATATGGTGCGCGATCGCTTGTTCATTGATATATTTGATGATTGCCTGGGTATTCGGGCACCATGAACCCCCAAACAGCAGGGCATAATTGCCGTCACTGGCCAGAATCTGCTTCAGCTGATGATAGGTCACATGCTCAAGCACCAGATTTTTGTCCTCCGGAGTAAAAATAATATTCCCATTGTTCTCACCGGCATAATTCCGGTTAAATGCCGATTTAATATACTCGGATTCATTGATCACACTGTAAGTGGAAGCAGCCTTAAACACCTGTCTGACAGAGTTTTTATAAGCATCGACCTTGGCTGGATCAAGCTGGCCGCTTGTCTGAAATTGTTCCCAAGACCCACCGTCTTTCAGATAGGAAACAATAGGCGCGCTGTTGCCTTGTCCATCCTTATGATCCTTGTTGTACAGGAACAAGAACGGAGCATCAATCTTGTTGGCAGAAACAGTCTCGCCAGCTGCATTCACATAGCTGACGTTGTGTTCCCGGTCGGTTTTGTCATACAGCGAAAGATTCTTCAAATATTTGTTGACCAGATCAACGTATTTATAGGCATACGGATTATTGCTGTCTGCGATATCAAGAGTGGCCCCGTCCAGCTTGGTGTCAAAATTATAGATCGTGGGAACGTTGATCCCGGTTTCCTTGGCTACCTCATTAATGAACCCGATATTGGCCTGGGTCTCCTCGCTCCAAGTGCCGCCAACCAGCACAGCATAAGTACCCTCACTCTCAAACAGATTGACGATATCTTCATATGTAGCGGTCTTGTACACATGATTACGGTCATTCAGGCGGGGATAATTCTCATAAAAATAATTATATGTGCTGACCGTTCCGGAACCGCTGAGCGGAAGAACCACTTCAGCCCCTGCCTTGCCGGGGTTAACCGGCAAGACGAGCAACGCAGCCGCCAAAAGCGGCGTAAGGATTTTTTTCAGTGTTTGCTGTCTTTTCATTAGCGCACCTCAACTTTATCTTTTTCTGTACTTGCAATACCAAGCTTCAGGAGTCTAAAAGAAAAAAACAGCTTAAGGGCAAACTTCCTCTTCAGCAGCCGGGGCAGGCGCAGGATTGCTCACAGCCGGTGCTGCTGCCGGTGCGCTGGCCGCTTGGGATGAGGATGTGCCGGCAGCAGCTTCTGACGCCGGAGCAGTTGTGTTCGCCTTGACTACCTCAGTTGTCGAGAATGTCACCTTCTTCGCGGCAGGCTGTTCAGCAGCCGGAGCGGCTGTAGCTGCAGCCTGTACTTCAGCAGCCGGTTTCACCGTTTCGGCCTTGGGCGCTGCAGTTGCTTGCGGAGCCGCAGTTGCCTTTGGAGCTGCGGCCGCTTTAGGAGCAGCAGCTACGGTGTTGGCTTCAGCCTTGGCAGTTGCCTGGGGCTGCGGCTCTTTAGCCGCAGGAGCAGCAGTCGCCTTAGCTTGAACAACCTCCGCCTTGGCCTGAACTACCTCTTGCGCCTTGGCCGGAGCGGACGGCTTACCCGCTTCAGTTGCTGCCGGCTCAGCCGCCGGTGCTGCTGTCGCTGCGGCCTGCGCTGTATCGGCAGCTCCGCCTGCAGCCTTGTCTGCAGCTGCCGCTTGAACCGGTGCTGCCGTGGCAGCTGCCGTCTCTACAGACTGAGCAGGCCCGGTCGCTGCCGGTGCAGCGGCCTGAGCCACACTACTGTCAGCCGCTGTTTTCACAACAGCCGGTGCTGCTGCCGCCTCAGCACTATTGTCTTGCTTCGCTGTCACAGCCGCATAAGTCAGAGCTGAGAAAATCAAAGTTGCTGCTACTACGGATACAGTGAGCTTTTTCATAAATGGTAACCATCCTTTTCTCTGGCCCGGTGCAGTGTACTTAAGTTCATACGCCCGCCCCTTGGCCTGTTCTAATGTTGGACTATCGAATTGGATACACCTATCGCTTATTACCTTTCTATAGATTTTTGGCAAAAAAAATAGAGCTTCAATACAGTGCAATAGCAAGCACTGATTGAACCTCTGGTCGTCCAGTCGATTCCCGTCTGCAAATCTCCAACAGCAAAAAGTTATCCTGTGATGTGATTGATATCATGTTAATAAGGGATCACATTCTTGTCAATCCCTAAATTATATTTTTCTCATCGTTTTTGTTGGAATTAAACATTACCACCTCGAATACAATAGCTTAACCAAGGAAAACTGGGGGATATTAGGACTTCGAAACAACGTAAATTTACAATTCTTATCTTTTAGAAAAGGATTGACAGTACAGCGGAACTTCCAGTATATTTATCCCACATTAATTCTTACATAACTAATTGGATTAGGGGGATTATTAAAAATGTCTATCGACAACAACTTGATCACCGCCATCGAAAGCAACTGGTATGGCTTTGTTGTATCGATTTTTGTATTCGGGGTACTCTTCCTTTTGGCCCGCAAGCGCGTCGGGTTTGGTACGCGGGTCATTGTAGCCCTGGCAATTGGTCTGGTCGTCGGCATTCTTTTTCAGAATCTGGAGTTTGACACCAAGGCTATCACCACCTTCGGCAGCATCTATGTCAGCCTGATCCGCATGCTGGTCGTCCCGTTGGTCTTCGTTCTGGTGCTTAACAGTATTGCATCGCTGACCAATCTGGAGTATTTGCGTAAAATCGGGTTCAAGACCTTTGCCTGGTTCCTTGGAACAACGGGTATTGCTTCAATAATAGGTCTACTGGTTGCACTGCTGTTCAACCCGGGAAGCGGCATTCAGCAGGATGTGCCCGCCGACTTCACCGCCCGTGAAATTCCGACCTTCTCCCAGGTCATTCTTGACCTTGTACCTTCCAACCCGATCAATGAAGCGGCTGAAGGCAAGGTTGTGCCAGTGCTTATCTTTGCAATCTTCCTTGCAGTGGCCATCATCAAGATCGGATCGAAAAATGCAGAGTCCGTGAAGCCTGTGCGTGACCTCATTCAATCGCTGACACTGGTGCTGCATCAGGTCGTTAAATTCATCATCCGGCTGACGCCTTACGGTGTATTTGCACTCATCGCCGGCATCACTGCCCGCTACGGCTGGGAAACGCTGCAGGAGCTGGGAAGTGTAATTATAACCTCCTACGTCGCACTTATTATCCATTTTGTGCTGGTGTTTGGCGGGCTCGTATTTTTTGTGGCCAAAGTCAATCCGCTGCGCTTCTTCCGCAAAATATATCCGACCGTTGCCGTGGCCTTTACGACCAGAAGCAGCTACGCTGTACTTCCGGTTAATCTTGAGGTTATTACAAAACGGCTGCATGTTTCTCCCCGGATCGCCAGCTTTGTCGCTCCCCTCGGGGCGTCAGTCAACTTCAACGGCTGCGGCGGGATCTGGCCGGCCATTGTCGCTGTCTTCACTGCACAGGTATTCGGAATAGATCTTGGCTTGACCGACTATATTCTGCTAGTCTTTGTCAGCATTATTTCCTCCATCGGAGTTGCCGGTGTGCCCGGACCCGCAGTGATCTCGACAACCGTCGTACTTACCGCACTAGGCCTGCCGCTTGAAGGTATCGCAATCGTCGCCGGTGTGGAAGCACTGATCGATATGGGCCGCACAGCTGTAAATGCTACCGGTACAACCGTCACCGCCCTGTTGGTAGCCAACTCCGAAGGGGAGTTCGACCGGGATGCCTTCAATAACGACAACGACGAAGATGAGCTTATTGCATCCGCCGTATAATTCACTGCCTGCGGTATCCGTTTCAGCGAGAAATAGAAGGATAAATTATAGCGTGAAACATATAAATATCTTTCCAAAAAAACGGCTGCGCCGTCCTCGAAGAGGACAGCACAGCCGTTTGTGTTTACAACAAAACTTACAGCAGAATCCGTTCCCGCCGGCGGGCAGAATCGAGGCAGGTCTCAATCAGCCGCATATTCAGCACCGGATCATCTGCAGCTACTCTGGGTTTAACCCCGGAAACGGCGGCCGCAAAATTATCGGCCTGCCAGACATAAGGATTCGCGCCGGTGGCTTCGATCACCTTCGCTTCGCCGCCCGTATGCAGGATGAATTCCGCATCCTCAAATCTCGCATTGAACGGCATCTGAACTTCAATCCGGCCTTCCGTGCCGAGTACCTCCAGCAGCTGGCGGTTGTAGGCCCACATCCCGCAGTCGAAGATCAGGCTTACTCCGCCTGGAAACTCAACCAGACCCGAAGCCATCATATCCACATTGTCATGCTCCGGGGAGAAAATCGCTTGTACCGTTACCGCTTCCGGCTCCGCAGCGAACAGCATACGCGCCGCGCTGAGCGGGTAACAGCCGACATCGTACAAAGAGCCCCCGCCCCAAGCCGATTTAAACCGGATATTTGTCGTATCCCCGGCATCATTATATGTAAATGTTCCGCGGATCGAACGCAGTTCACCGATTTCTCCCCGGGCTATAATATCCTGCAGCTCGGCAATCCGCGGATGATGCCGGTACATGTAGGCCTCAGCCAGATGAACACCGGCCTTCCGGCATGCCTCTACCATCTCTGCCGCCTCAGCACTGTTAAGCGCAATAGGCTTCTCACAGAGCACATGCTTGCCAGCTTCCGCAGCACGGATGACCCATTCCCGGTGAAGATGATTCGGAAGCGGAATATAGACCGCATCAATCTCCTGGTCCGCAAGCAGCTCCTCATAACTACCGTAGGCCTTCTCTATTCCAAACTCGGCAGCCACGGCACTGCTTTTCTCCAGTCCACGGCTCGCTACTGCTGCGATGATGCCGGATTCCGATTCCTGAATTGCCGGCATGACGGAATTTGTGGCAATCTGGGCACATCCCATAATTCCCCAACGAAGTTTCTGCGCCATAGATGTACACCTTCCTTGTATTAGATTGTCTACTTATACCTATAGACACCATATCATAGAATAAGGTTTATCTCTATTTACAGAGGTAGGATGATGTTATGAGGTGATCCAAATATCCAGCACAACGGCCAGTCCAAGCACAATAACGCGGGCCATGCTCATCAGCACGAAATTTTTGACCGCCAGGATAAAGGTCGTCGCCTTCTCCTGCTTCTCATAAAACAGGGCAATATTGCGGCGCAGCGGGATCAGTGTCAGCAGCAGCAGCACAACCAGAACAGGATGGACGCCAAGCAGCAGCAGCACGATCAAATCCAGAAAGGAGACATAGTAGAGAAGCTTAAATAGCAGCAGCGCATTGCCGCGGCCGATGTAGACGGGCAGTGTATACCTGCGGTTCTCCATATCATCCTCAATGTCGCAGATGTTGTTCGCCAGCATGATTCCGGCAATTCCCAGAATCGCCGGCACCGAAAACCAGAATAGATACAGGACCTCCACAAAGTTGATATGCAGATCAATCCAGCCTTCCCGGAACAGCAGGGTAACAACACTCTGCTCGGAATGGATGTAAGCCGAAATGAAGATGATGACAAAGCCCATAAACAGGCCGGAGAACAGCTCACCCAGCGGCATCCGCGAGATCGGTATCGGCCCGAATGAATACAAGATCCCGATCAGGAAGGATAATCCGCCGAGCAGAAATATGATCAGACCGGTCTGGGAGACAAGCGCAATCCCGCCCCCGACCGCCAGCACCAGCAGGATGATAATCGTCGCCACCACAGTGCTTTCTTTGAGCTTGTAATGAACAATGGCATTATGGGTCTCATAGCCGTAGCCGTGGGTTTTGGCCGCTTTTTTGAAATCGTAATAGTTGTTAATTGCCGTTGTCGCCATATCGAAGCTCAGCAGGGACACGAACATGAGCGCAAAACGCAGAAGATAAAAATCCTCAAACCGGTACAGGGCATACAATGACCCAAGCAGAAACGGGATAACACTAGCCACCTTGGTCGGCAGCTCTACAAATCTCAGAAAACTTTTTACATTCAAGGCGATCCACCCTCATCTGTCAAATAAGCACGGTTATTGTGCGGATGTTGTTATGGTCAGCGGAGACCACTCGGCGATGACTGTCTGGCCATGGGCGGACACACTGCCTTCGGGCGTGAGGTCTTTCTCGGTCATAATGCCCAGCGCTACAGTGAAGCTGTTGAATTTGATTGGCACATGCTGCTCGCGCCGCACCTCTTTGCCGTTGACATAGAACACAGCCTCATCGTTCCCGCGGTTATAGGTAATCTTATACGTGTTGAATTCACGCGGTTTGAAGTCCGTATCTTCCTTAAAAATGCAGAAGTATTTTGTGCCGCCGGTTTCAGGAACCTGCACGCCCGGGAAAGGCAGAACTCCGTAGACGCTGGCATATTTGTCGTTTCCGGCAAAGAAATCAAGCGCTGCCCCCGTCGTGAAATCAAGCAGATTCAGCGAAACATAACCGTCATACAGATCTCCGGGTGCCGTACCCTGTGTGCGGGCGCGAATCTGCAGCTCGAAGCTGATCTCTCCGCTCTCCGGCACCTCGACCGGCTGAGCCGAATAATACATATGCTTGGCATTGTCGAGAATCTGCACCTGGTTGTTCTGGCGGGACAGCTGGGCCCGCACATACAGGTAGCCATTGCGTACAATCACAACAGCCTCCGGCTCACGGTATGCCCAGAAAGAGCCGTCCGGCAAGGCGAACCCTCCGGTCTTCCAGACCTTGCCCTCCGACAATATAGTATGAAAGTCTCCGAGTACGACCGGGTTATTCTGTGCAGCCTGTGTATCTTCACTGCTTGTTTTATTCTTGTCCATGGGGTTCACTCTCTTTCTATCATCTAATCTTCAGCAATTTATTACATTAAGCCTTGAATCAGCAGTGCTACCGCCATAATTGCACCGCAGCGCACGGAGGCCTGCTGCGAGGCGCCCATCAGCGGCAGATAGGCTGGTGAGGCATTTTGCGGCTGCAGGCCACGGTATACATGCACAGGAGCAATCGCAGTGAGCAGTGCGAGCAGCGCATAAACCGGAAGCACGCCAAAGCCCACGCAGATGATCAGAGAAACGTAGGAAATATAAAGCAGCACACGTGAGAAGATCAGCGACTTGCGCTCTCCCCAGACGACAACAAGCGTACGCTTGCCTGCCTGCTCGTCCGCTTTCCAGTGCAGAAAATGATGGTTGAACAGCAGCAGCGTCGTCAGAAGCCCCACCGGAACCGAAAGCAGTACCGGCTTCAGGCTGAATTCGCCGGTCTGCACGAAATAAGAGCCGAGTACAGGCATAATGCCAAACGCAACGAAGATGGCGAATTCACTGTAGCCCTTGCCCCGGTACCCAAAACGTAGCGGTGGAGCGACATAGAAATAGGCGATAAGTGCCCCTGCCGCTACAAACCAGAGAATCTCCCAGCCGCTATAAATACTGAGCACCGCGCCGCAAAGCACGGCGACTGCAAGCAAGCTCCAGGTCAATACTGCGAAAACGGTCTCCGAGAGCAGACCTCCGGACAAAAAACCGGAGTTTGTGGAAATCATCCCCGGTGTATTTTTTGCCTCCATATCGGTCCCGTTGCGAAAGTCCCATAAATCATTCACCATGTTGGAGAACAGATGCGCAGATATTGCACCGATGATCGTTATAACAAACAAAAACGGATGGAACTCTCCTCCCCATACATATGCCCCGACAGTTCCCAAGACAACCGGTATGAGCATAACTGGGATGGTTCCAAACCGTGTAGCTTTCTTAAAAAATATCCATTTGTTCATAACCAAGCTGATCCCCTTCTATTATAATGTGATAATTATTATTGTTTTTATATTATACATCAAATTTCGACAACTAGGGTAGAAAAGCGCTGCAAAATATTCCCTAATCATGGTACACTGGTTTTAATGGTACTTATTTCCTATCAAGTCTAAAGATACTAAGGGGAACAACATGAAGCTGCGCAAAAAATTAGTGATCTTCATCTGTGTTGTTGCCCTATCCGGCTTAGGGCTGACTTATCTGCTCCTGCACCTGATAATGCTGGGCCGCTTCGAGAAGCTGGATGAAGCCGCACTTCGGTACAAGCTGGAGAATGCCGTCTCTTCTTATCAGAATGAGCTGCAGAATATGAAGACCCAGTTGCTCAAATATTCGGTTTGGGATGAAACCTACCGGTTTGCGGAATCCACGGACCCCGCAGACTCTATTAGTGATGCCTACCTAAGCAGTAACTATAGCCGGACAACTTATGAGATTAACCATTTTGATATGATGGCCCTGCTGAACCCTTCGGGCACCCCCTTGTACGGTGGCACTTACAATCAGGACTCCCGCAGTATAACTCCGCTAACAACGGAGATCCTCGCCTTATTCAGGGATATTCATCAACGGCTGCCGGAATTTTCGGGCGCAGAGGACAGCACAAGCGGCATTGTATTACTGGATAAAGGGCCTATGCTGATCACCCTCACCCCTATTGTGAACAGCGACAAAACGAAACCGGTTATTGGAACTGCTGTAGCCGGCAGAATGCTGCTGCAGGAGCAGGTCACACAAATCTGGAACGAGACACCGTCCACCATCCAGATCACTCCAGTGAACCCCGGCAGACTCGCGGAGAGCAAAAGCAGCAATATCTGGATGAGCCCTGCCTCGAACAACGTGATGTCCATTCACACAACTATATATGACCTGTTCGGCAACCCCGGTGTGGTTCTCACCCTCAAGCATCCGCGGCAGATTTACTTAAGCGGCCTGCAGTCGATCACCAGCTTCCAGCGGTGTTTCTTTGCCGTCACTATGCTGATGTGTGTGGCCAGTCTCCTCTTCGTCAATCGCTCTATCCTCGGAAGAATGTCCTTGCTGACCCGGAATATCCGGGCTATCGGCAACAGCAAGGATTTATCCATCCGGATCGGCTCTTCCGGCAAAGACGAATTCAGCGATGTGGAGCATGAGTTCAACCGGATGATTGATTCCTTGGAACAGGCGCAGGAAGAGCTGCAGCTGCAAGCGATGCTTGACCCTCTGACTCAGCTGCCCAACCGTTCGCTGTTCTTCGCGAAGCTTAATGAAGCGATTGCTTCAATTAAGGGAACCGGCAGACAGATCGGGCTGGTATTTATTGATCTGGATCACTTCAAGACCGTAAACGATACACTCGGCCACGACTTCGGTGATGCCATGCTGAAAGAAATCGCTTTGCGGATTTCCCAAGTTATCGGACGTTATGATGTGGTGTCCCGTCTGGGCGGCGATGAGTTCACGATCCTGCTCGCCGACATCCCCGATTCGGACAGCATTTCCGAGCAGCTGCTGCGCATACGGGAGACGCTATCGCTGCCCCACCGCATACAGGGACATCTCCTCTACAATACGGCCAGCATCGGCGTAAGCATCTATCCGCAGAACGGTGAAGACGCCGACTTTCTGGTCAAACAGGCTGATCTGGCCATGTTCCATGTCAAAGAAACAGGCCGCAACAATATTTTTCAATACTCTGAGGATCTTGAAGAAAGTATCCGCCGCAAAAAAGTACTCTCTCAGCTGCTGCTGTCCGCAGCCGTTAATCATGAATTTGAAGTCCATTATCAGCCGATCCTCAGCTCCGGCAACCTGAAGGTTTCGAAGCTGGAGGCGCTGCTGCGCTGGACAAGTCCTGCATACGGCCCTATCTCTCCCGGTGAGTTTATCCCGCTCGCCGAAACCAGCGGCTCTATTGTAAACATCGGGAGCTGGGTGCTGCGGCAAGTCTGCTCCGATCTGCGTACTTTCCGGCAGAATGGGCTGGAGCTGACCGTAGCGGTCAACATTTCCGCCATGCAGCTGATGCAGCCGGGACTGTCTGAGCTGCTGCTGGAGCTGCTCCATGAATACGGGTTGCCCAGCTCAAGCCTGGAGCTGGAGATTACGGAGAGCGTGCTGGTGTCAGGCGACAGCATTTTCCATTCGCTGCAACAGCTCAGGGGACACGGGTTCCGCATTTCCCTGGACGACTTTGGTACAGGTTTCTCTTCCCTCAGTTACCTGCGGCGCTTTCCCGTTGATGTAATCAAAATCGACCGTTCTTTTGTTTCCGAGATGACACTCGGCCCGCAGGGTGACGTGCTGATCAAGGCCATTATTGAGCTTAGCCATACCCTTGGGCTGCAGGTAGTCTCCGAAGGGATCGAGCTGGAAGAGCAGTTCGACATGCTGCGCCACCTGGGCAGTGATGAGCTGCAGGGCTACTATATCAGCAGGCCGGTAAAATCCCAGGAGATCCCTGACTTTTTAACGCAAAATAATCTCCTTTACCACAGTAAATGAGCACTCTTTTTTGTAGGCAAGCTCAAAACGATATGATATGATAGGCAAGCTGATCACAGCACCCATTTCCGGGTGCTGCGATCCTATGCGAACACTTATGAAAATTGGAGGCTTTAATTGCTATGTCAGCGCAACCGCAAACACAATCCGTCAAAATCGTCACTGCCGACCCCAGCGCCATCGGCTTGTTCGGATTGGCTATCGTCACCTTGGTCGCTTCTTCACAAAAGCTCGAAATTACAACAGGTCTCAGCTACTGTATTCCATGGGCTATATTCCTCGGAGCCTTCGCCCAGCTGTTCGCTTCTATCCAGGATGCCAAGCACAACAACACCTTCGGAATGACCGCTTTTGGCGCTTATGCGTTCTTCTGGTTCGGTATGGCCGCAAGCTGGCTGATCAAGCTGGGTGTATTCGGTACGGTTCTGGCGGAAGGCGTTGATCCCAAGCAGCTCGGCTTTGTTTTTGCGGGTTATTTGGTCTTCACGCTGTTCATGACCCTCGGCGCTGTGGAAGCCAATAGAGTGCTGCTTGTTATTTTTATACTGATCGATTTCCTGTTTCTCGGCTTGACCTTTGATGCGTTCGGAGTGGCTGCGGAATTCTTCCACAAGCTGGCTGCCGTATCGGAACTGGCCATTGGTATCGTATCACTGTACGGCTGCGGCGCATCCGTGCTCAACGCTCATTTCGGCCGCACGTTCCTGCCAATCGGCGCACCGCTGGGTATTTTCAAGAAATAATCCCGTCTCTTCACTTGCACAAAGTCCATAATGTACTCATTTCTAGAGCAACGGATAAATACAGGCTGCCTTTAGGCGGAACGTATTTATCCGTTTTGGATTTTATAGGGTTCTTGTTAGGTTTTTCCTTGCACAAAGGCAATAAAAATGACATGCTAAAGAAACACCCACGACATATCTCGACATTTTTCTGCAGTGCTGGAACAGCTTCTAATGAATTATAAATATAATGTTGAATTTCGGGTATCGGAGGCATTCCATGGCTTTCTTTAATAAAAAGCCTTTAACGATCATCCTCGGCTTCTTAGTCGCGCTGCAGCTCTCTCTGTTCTATTATTACTCCTTATCAGTGAACCGGGAATACCGGGCTGAAAAAGCCGACTTGTCCTCAAAGGCAGTCATGTTATCATCGAACATTGAAGAGAAGGTTTCGATTGTCAAAGGTGTTAGTTCTTTTATTCAAACGGTCGGCTTTGATGCTGAACCAGCGCTTATTAATCAATATTTAATGAAGGCTTATAACAATTCAAGCAATATTATGAATATTATGATCGCTCCGGACGGCCTCATCCGTTATCTCTATCCTCTCTCAGGCAATACAGCGATTCTTAATAAAAGTCTCCTGCTCGATCCCAACTTGTCCTCGCCCGGTTTGATTCAAGAAACGATCACTTCCCGGGGCATTACGGTGGACGGTCCCCGGATACTTGCCCAGGGCGCCCCCGGCATGGTGATCAGGCAAGCTATTTATAACGGCAACTCATTCTCCGGCATCGTTTCCGTCACACTGAAGATCGATGATATTGAGAACCAGCTGCTGCTTAAAGACTCCCCCATGTACGTAACTGATGAAGATCATACCTTTTTGTTTGGCAATCAAGCTCATGGGAACGAAGAGCAGGTCACGGTCCCCATTGAAATTAAAAATCAGCATTGGCTGATGGGAATCCCTTTTTCTTCGCACAAGAAATGGGAGATCTTCCGCAGCGTTCTGTGGATCGACATTTCCTTTCTGCTCGTTATGGCTTTTATTCTGTATATCTTCTGGCATCAGGGCCGGTTCAACCGTGAACTGGAGCGTGTGGTCAGTATCCGCACCCGGGATCTACGAATATCCAAACGGCTGTATGAAAAACTTGCCCATTACGACAGTTTGACGGAAATTCCGAACCGGCGTTACTTCATGGATGAATTCGGGCGGCTGCTGCAATGCGCCGAGCCTACGCAGACCTATACGCTGTTCTTTTTTGATCTGAACCGGTTTAAGGAGATCAATGATACTCTCGGCCACTCCACGGGCGATCAGGTCATCAAGACACTGGCCAGCCGGCTGAAGGACAGCGGCCTGCCCTTTAAGCTGTTCGCGCGCACCGGCGGCGATGAATTCGTGATGATCTTCTCCGATTTGCCGCGGGAGCAGATCCCGGAAATTGCCGGGCATATCAGCCTGCTGATCTCGGAAACGCTGCTAATTGCCGGGGCATATTTAAGTCTATCGACCAGCATAGGGATCTCTCTCTATCCGGAGCATTCCCTCCACAAGGAGGATTTACTGAAATTCGCCGACATGTCCATGTATCAGGCAAAGTCGCAGGAAGACAGCAATTATTTTGTGTTCGACTGGGAGCTGCGCGAGAAGCTGGAGCAGAAGACGATGATCTCCAAGTACCTGCATTCCGCGCTGGAGCGTGAAGAATTTGTGCTCCATTATCAGCCGCAGATCAATGCCGTGACCGGCCAAATGGTTGGTATGGAGGCCTTGATCCGCTGGAATCATCCGGAGAAGGGGCTGATCGGGCCCGGAGCCTTCATCGCCGCTGTGGAAGACGCCGGGCTAATGATTCAGCTCACCGACTGGGTGCTGCAGGAAGTATGCCGCCAGCTCTGCGAATGGAGAACGATGGGCATGCCGCTGCTGCGGACATCCATCAATATCTCCAACAGCTGGTTCTATAACCGGAATCTGATAGAGAACCTGCTTGGCGTGCTTGAGCAATATGGGCTGGAGACAAATATGCTGGAATTCGAGATCACGGAAAGCACCGCTCTGCTGGAGGAGCATTATCCGCTGCTGCAGCAGATGCGCGACCATGGGATTGTCGTTTCGATTGACGACTTTGGCACCAAATATTCTTCACTGAACTATTTGAAGCATTTTCCTGTCAACAAGATCAAGATTGACCGCACCTTCATCACCGGCATTGGTGTCAGCTCCATTGATGAGACGATTATTAAGTCCATTGTTTATGTCGCCTCCCAGCTTGGTTATGACCTGATTGCGGAAGGCGTAGAGACGCCTGAACAGGCCCAGTTCCTGATTAAGCATGACTGCCCTTATATCCAGGGATTTCTTTATTTCCCTCCGCTTCCTGCGGATGAGATCTTCAAGCTTGCTTCCTGACGTTGCCCGGGAAGATGCTGTACCGTATGTCTTAGGCTCCCTTCGGGGAGCTTTTTCTGTACTATATATAATAAGTAAGCACTACCGGAGGTGGGATTCTGTGAAAAATGAAAAGGCCTTAGGGGTGTATGGCTTCCGCTTTAGCGAGCCGGAGCAGTTGCCGCTCTGCAACCTCTTTGCAGTCGGGCATGAGATTGTGAGTGATCCTTCTTACCACTGGAATGGAATGGAGCGCCGTGACGGGCCCCTGTTACTCTTCCAATATACAGTTGATGGCGCAGGGGGATTCAGTACGGAACACGAGAGTTTCAAAATCAGCTCCGGGCGGGCATTTCTGGCGGAAATCCCCAGCATCCACAGCTATTATTACCCCGGCGGTTCCCAGCCGTGGGAGTTTTATTTCCTGCTCTTCAGGCCGCAGCTGGTACAGCCCCTCTGGGAGGAGATCAAGGCCAAGCTCGGTCCGGCTCCGGTCATCGACGCGGGAAGCCTGCCCATCCGCATGCTGCGGGATATTACCCGGGAAGCCCATAGCGGAAAAATTACCGATCCATACATTGCCTCCTCGCTGCTGTATCAATTCATGATGGAGCTCGGCAGACTGTCCTCCAGCGGGCCGCGCCATGAAACGGAATGGCCGGCGGCGGTTAGGGATGCCGTTAATTTTATCGAAGGCCATTACAACTCCATGATTGGCCAGGAAGAGCTTGCGGAGAAGCTCGGACTTTCCAAATTCCATCTGCTGCGGACATTCAGCAAATATGTCGGTGTAACACCCAATGAATACCTGAACCGCATCCGCATCGAGCGGGCGGTGGACCTGCTGCGGACAACAGACCACAGTATTGAGGCCATCGCGGTTCAGGTCGGATATTCCACCGGAAGCTATTTCATCAAAGTGTTTCACAAGCTGACGGGACAAACGCCTGGCAATTTCCGCACCGGAAACGGCAGTCTCCAGTATAACCGTTTGTTCTTCAGCTAAATTCCCGACATGCGCAATTTTGTGCTATCGAGACAACTATTTTACTGTAGAAATGGGTTTTGAAAGTGTTTTATGATGGATCTGTTAGAGCAAGTTTATTCTACAACCCCTTCCGGGGGTTTAAGGAGCGAGATCATCATAATGAGTCACTTACAGTATGCGAAAACACCGCCTATGGGCTGGAACAGCTGGGATTGCTATGGAGCTGCAGTTACGGAACAGGAAATCCGCGGAAATGCTGAATATATGGCGGCGAACCTGAAGTCCTTCGGCTGGGAATATGTCGTTGTGGATATTCAGTGGTATGAGCCGGGGGCAATTTCTTCGCAGTACCGTCCTTTTGTTCCGCTGGAAATGGACGAATATTCCCGGCTGATGCCGGCAGTGAACCGTTTCCCCTCGGCAGAAGGCGGCAAGGGGTTTCTCCCTTTGTCTGATTATGTACACAGTCTGGGCCTTAAATTCGGCATTCATCTGATGCGCGGAATTCCAAGACAGGCGGCGCATGCCGCCACCCCGGTCAAAGGATCAGCGGCGACCGCCCGGGACATCGCCCACCCCAACTCCATCTGTCCCTGGAACACCGATATGTATGGGGTTGATGCTGCCAAGGAAGGCGCCCAGGCGTACTACAATTCCCTCTTTGAGCTGTATGCCGAATGGGGCGTAGACTTTGTGAAGGTGGATGATATTGCTGCGTCCAGACTGTATGATACACACCAGCCCGAGATTGAGCTGATCCAGAATGCGATCCGGCACTGCGGACGCCCGATGGTCCTAAGCCTCTCCCCGGGACCGGCACCGGTTTCTTACGGAGATTTCCTCGGCCAACACGCCAATATGTGGCGGATCACCGATGACTTCTGGGATCATTGGGACCTGCTCCTGGATATGTTTGACCGCTGTGAGGCGTGGGCAGGCAAAGCCGAAGCCGGCAGCTGGCCGGATTGCGACATGCTGCCGCTGGGCCATATCGGCATCCGCTCCGTAGACGGCGGCGGCGCTGACCGCTGGACTCGCTTCACGCCTGATGAGCAGGTCACCATGATGACCTTGTGGAGCATCTTCCGCTCGCCCCTGTTCTTTGGCGGCGAACTTCGAGATAACGACGATTGGACCCTTTCCTTGCTGACCAACCCAGATGTACTGGAGATGCACCGCAACAGCAATGGCGCACGCCTCATCAGCCGGGCAGGAGACCGCGTGGTCTGGACGGCGGAAGGAGACTCCGGGTGCCGCTATGCCGCGATGTTTAATACCGGTGAAAACACCCAGAAGGTCAGCGTAACTCTCGCAGAGCTGGGCCTTGAGAGACCAGTCACTGCCAAGGAGCTTTGGAGCGGGGCGGAGGTTGGCCCCGTGCAAGACGAGCTCGCTTGCGAGATTGCTCCGCATGGCGCAGTACTGTATCGTCTGGCGTAGCTCCCGCAGCAGCGATAACAGGCAGGATGGAATAACAGTTGAATGAACCAAGTGATTCATCTTACGGCAGACCCGGATTAACGGGCCTGCCGTTTTGCTGCGGATATATGCCGGGAAATCCAACCAGCCATAGCACATCCCCTCGCAGGACAGTCACAGGATAGATCCAATCGAGTCAATCCCCTATACGCCTAGCGGCATTTGGAACATCCTGTGACAGCAGGCATACTTCTCCTCGCGGTAACCATACTAAGGTCATTCTATGAAGTGACGGAGGAATGCAGCGATGGGCAAAAAGATGAATCTGCTGATGTTCAGCGGGGAATATGACAAAGCAATGGCCGGGTTGATCCTGGCCAATACCGCAAGGGATATTGAGGTTGAGGTCACAATGTTTTTCGCCTTTTGGGGCCTTTTTCTGGTCCGCGACCCGGAGAAGATGACACTTGAGGATAAGACAATTTATGAAAAGCTGATGGATGTCATTACACCGAAGGGACCTCAGCACCTCCCGCTTTCGCGGATGAACTTCAGCGGCCTTGGACGGATGATGCTGGAGGAAATGATGGAGGATCAGGGTGCGCCGAAGCTGATTCATTTTCTCAAGGGCGCCCGCAAAAAAAACATTAAATTCTACGCCTGCAAGCTGTCCGTAGAGATCATGGGCTTTAAGCCGGAGGAGTTTCTGCCTGAGGTGGAGATCATTGATGCGGCCACCTATCTGAAGGATGCGCTGGAAAGCGACATGCAGCTATTTATTTAGAGGAGCTCCTCAATGAATGCAGACAATAGGCTTTAACCCATTGCCTCCACCGGGCATATACTAAGCCTGGGAATATAACCCCACTCTTAATTAGCAAGAAGAAACGGCCGTGCGTCCTTTGTGAGAGGGCATGATCCGTATCTTGCGAGAAATCTACCGGGCTGGAGGGATTGTCTGTGCTGAGCATTAACCACGCTTCTTCTGCGGAGGAGCCCGCTTCACTGCAAGAGCATTTCGCAACGTTTCGCGAGCATACCATCGGCAACCGGCATTCTATCTCCACGCCTTATGGACGGCAGCCGCTGCTGTATGCCGACTGGACCGCCAGCGGGCGCTTGTATGAGCCGATTGAGCGCAAAATGCAGGAGACGTTCGGCCCCTATGTCAGCAATCCGCATACCGAGTCCAATACGACCGGTTTAACTATAACACTGGCCTATGCCGAGGCGCAGAACATCATTAAGCGGCATGTTCATGCCGGGCCGGGAGACGCCCTGCTCTTCTGCGGCAACGGCACAACCGGAGCAGTGAACAAGCTGCTGCGGCTGATGGGCCTAAAGCTGCCGGAATGGATGCGGGATCATTACCTCTGTCTTCCAGAGGAACGCCCGGTTATCTTCATCAGCCACATGGAGCATCATTCCAACCTGCTGCCTTGGCAGGAGGGCATCGGCGACGTGGTCACCGTACCGGCCGGAGCGGATGGAAGCATGGACCTCCGGCAGTTGGAGGAGCTGCTGATCCGCTACCGGAACCGCCGCTTCAAGATCGGCTCCTTTACCGCCTGCTCCAACGTAACCGGCATACAGACCCCGTACCACAAGCTCGCTGCGGCGATGCACCGGCACGGAGGCCTCTGTTTTGTCGATTTTGCCGCCAGCGCGGCTTATGAAGAGATCGACATGCATCCTGCCTCCCCGCTGGAGAGGCTCGATGCCATCTTCTTCTCTCCCCATAAATTCCTTGGAGGCCCCGGTTCAAGCGGGGTGCTGGTATTCGATGCCACGCTTTGCAGGGGCCAGCTCCCGGATGAGCCCGGCGGCGGCACGGTGGTCTGGGTCAATCCCTGGGGCGGACGCCGCTACATAGATGAAGTGGAGGTCCGCGAGGACGGTGGAACACCGGGGTTCCTGCAGGCCTTCCGCACAGCGCTCTGCCTGAAACTGAAGGAGAAGATGAATGGCGACGGGCAGTTCATGATGCGGAGGGAACAGGAACTGTGCCGCCAGCTTCTGACCGGGCTTGCCGGAATCCCCGGATGTTACATCCTGGCGGGTGATCATAACAAACGCCACGGCATCGTATCCTTTATCTTGAAGGACATCCATTACAACCTGGCCGTTAAGCTGCTGAATGACCGTTTTGGCATTCAGGCCCGCGGAGGCTGCTCCTGCGCCGGCCCCTACGGACATTATCTGCTTGGACTTGACGCCAAGCATTCCCAGCATTTCATTCAGGCGATTCAGGCCGGAGACCAGTCTTTGAAGCCGGGTTGGACCCGCCTTTCGCTGCACCCCATCATGACAGACCGCGATGTCCAAACGATCATCTCTGCAGTGCAGAGCATTGTCCGCCATATAGAGGAATGGAGACAGGATTACCGCTATAACGCCTCTACAAACAGCTGGGTTCATGTCAGCGGAAACCATGAGACCGATGCTGACATCAGCGGACTATTCGTGGTGTGAAGAATTCCCTGCGGCAAGCGGCTTCTCCTGTCCCCGCGCCGCCCGGGCAAACCGGGCCTCTATGGCCTTGACGCACCATAGGGAAACACCGATGAACAGCAGCACATAGATGAT
The DNA here is from genome assembly GCF_038002865.1 of Paenibacillus sp. FSL H3-0321. Taxonomy (NCBI): domain Bacteria; kingdom Bacillati; phylum Bacillota; class Bacilli; order Caryophanales; family Paenibacillaceae; genus Paenibacillus; species Paenibacillus sp. FSL H3-0321. The sequence goes on from NZ_JBBODH010000001.1 coordinate 3,752,194, forward strand.
CTCCCACGGATTGCGGATAAACCGATCCAAGTCATTTCCGATATAGGAAACTGCAAACACCATGATGGCTTTGCCTGCACACAAAGCGAGCAGATAAGACCGCAGGCGCATGCCGGCAAGACCGGCTGCCATATTGATGACCACGAAAGGCCCTACCGGAAATATACTGAGCAGGAAGACATAACTGAACCCGCTCTGGCGGACCCACGTCATGCTTCTCGCTACTTTTGGCCGCTGCGCCCACTTCCGCAGATAGCGGTGGGACGCAATTTTGCGGATAATCATAAACGTGGTCACACAACCGGCAACCAGCCCGATCCAGGAATACAGGAATCCGAGCCATAAGCCATAAACCGCACCGTTTAATCCCACAATCGCAATCGTAGGCAGCGGCGGTACAAAAGATTTCATAAAAGTCAGCCCGATCCCGGGCAGCGGCCCGAGCGAGCGGTACTGCTCCAGCAACAGCCGCAGACGTTCCTCTGTCAGCCATGATACCGTATCCAGAAAGTACATACCCTCCCGCACTCCTCATCCTTGCTAAATTTGAGTCTGTATAATTTGTGGCGCCGAGCCTCAATTATACAATACATTTGCGTAGGATTGCCTTTTCTGTTGGCAGCATCCCGTTCTTCTTGTACTATGTTGCTATGATTATCAATGTAAAGGGGAGAGATTCATGTTAATGCCATCGGGACTGCTGGATATACGGAAAACTGTGCTTCAAGATTTGGATTTCGTCCTGGCTGCTGAGCAGGCCGAATCTAATCGCCGCTTTATCGGACAATGGAGCAGGGAACAGCATGATGCAGCACTACAGGACGGGGATATTCTGCATCTCATCACCCAGGATAAATCCGGGAAACAAGTGGGCTATGTGATTATAACGGGGCTGCAGGACCCTAATCTTAGTGTCTGCATTAAGCGGCTTGTCATACAGGCTAAGGAACGAGGCTACGGAAAAACAACCCTCTCACTGCTGACGGATTGGATCTTCGCCCAAACCGAAACCCACCGGCTGTGGCTGAACGTTAAAGAACATAACTCCAGAGCCCGTCATGTCTATGAAGGCGCAGGGTTCACACTGGAAGGCACCCTTAGGGACAGTATAAAGACTGGGGATTCTTTTGAGTCGCTGCACATCATGTCGATTCTGCGGTCCGAGTATTTGGACAAGCTGCCGCTAAAGGCATAATCTTCTTGGCGCCAATTCCGAAACCCACCGGCTGTGGCTGAACGTTAAAGAACATAACTCCAGAGCCCGTCATGTCTATGAAGGTGCAGGGTTCACACTGGAAGGCACCCTTAGGGACAGTATAAAGACTGGGGATTCTTTTGAGTCGCTGCACATCATGTCGATTCTGCGGTCCGAGTATTTGGACAAGCTGCCGCTAAAGGCATAATCTTCTTGGCGCCAATTCCCTCTGCAGCCTTTAGCAGGGCAAGTTCTCTACATAAATCTTCCTGACTGCACAAAAAAACTGCCCGATAGGAGCCAATGTTTCTTGGCCTACCGGCAGTTTTTTTTTGACACGCGGACCCTGTATCTTAGAATTGTCGCGCCTTACGTATGCGTTTCTATGGGGGTGGCCGGTCTCTGACCCGATATAACCACCGTCGTCACATGCTTGCGCGCATCCGCCGTCAACAGCTGCAGCTCCACCGGCACCCTGCCCAGGCTGCTGTGAATAAATTTTACCCTGGCACCGTCCAAATCCTCTTCAATACTGACGATGGAGTAGCCTTGCAGCAGCAAAGCGTTAATCTCCTGCCGCTCTTGGTCAAACTCATCAAATGCAGACATCTCAGACCACTCCTCCGCTGATTTCCGCTTTGGCCGGACGCGGCGCTTCCGCTGCAAACCGTTTGCGGTGCAGGTATTTGCCGGAACCCGCCCGGCCGACAAACTGCTTGTCGCGGATCACGAATTCCCCCCGGCTGAGTACGGATACCGGTTCGCCTTTGACCTCAAAGCCCTCAAACGCGTTGTAATCAACATTCATATGATGGGTTTCAGCAGACAGTGTTCTTTCCACCGTCGGATCGAAAATCACGATGTCGGCGTCGCTGCCTACAGCTATGGTGCCCTTTTGCGGAAATAGGCCGAACAGCTTGGCGCTGGAGGTCGAGATGATATCCACGAATTTATTAAGCGAAATCCGCCCCTTCTGTACCCCTTCGGAGTAGAGCAGGCTGAACCGGTCTTCAATCGTCGGCCCGCCGTTCGGGATCTTGGAGAAGTCGCCCAGACCCAGATCCTTCTGCCCCTTGAAGTCAAAGGAGCACTGATCGGAACCGATCGTTTGCAGCGTGCCGCTCCACAGCGCATCCCACAGCACCTCCTGGTTCCACTGCTCACGCAGCGGCGGAGACCAGACATATTTAGCGCCTTCAAAATCAGGCTTCGCAAGCGCGGTCTGATCCAGCACCAGATATTGCGGGCAGGTTTCACCGTAGACACGCAGCCCTTTCTTGCGGGCTTCGGCAATCTTCCAGGCCGCTTCGGCGCAGGTGACATGTACGACATAGAGCTGCGAATCGGTCAGCTCCGTCAGGTAGGCGGCCCGGCCCGTGGCTTCGCCCTCCAGCTCTGGAGGGCGGGTTAGCGCATGGTAGATCGGATCGGTGTTGCCTGCGGCCAGAGCCTGCTCCACCAGATATTCGATCACATCCCCGTTCTCGGCATGGACCATAACGAGTGCACCTTCCCGCTTGGCCGCCTGCAGAGTCTTATACAGTACGCCGTCATCGGCCTGAAAAGTGTTCTTGTAGGCCATGAACACCTTCAGCGAAGTGATGCCTTCGTCTTCAATAATTTGCGGCAGCTCGCCCAGCACCTTGTCATTCAGCTCCGAAACCATCAGGTGAAAGCTGTAGTCAATCACCGCTTTATCCTGTGATTTGTTATGCCAGGTATCGACAGCCTGCTGAAGCGGCTGGCCTTTGGTCGTCAGGCAAAAGTCGATGACCGTTGTCGTTCCGCCATAGGCGGCGGCAATCGTGCCGGTCTCGAAGTCATCAGCCGTCACGGTTCCCCCGAAAGGCATATCCAGATGCGTATGGGGATCTATCCCTCCCGGAAAGACATAACAGCCGGAAGCGTCAATAATCTCCGCACCCGGCGCTTCCAGATTCAGCCCTATTCCGGTAATAATGCCGTCCTCAAATAGCACATCTCCCGTATAAGTATCCGCTGCGGTAACGATAATACCATTTTTGATTATCTTCTTCATGCTAGATCACCTCCGCTTCTGAATACGAGCCGTTCAAGCCGCTGATGACCTTCTGACGCTGATTCCAGGTCAGAGGTGCCGCGCCGCTGTCCAGGGCAACCATATCAATGGCTCCGTCTGCCGGGCAGACAATGGAGCACAAATTGCAGCCCACACAGTCTTCTTCACGCACTTGCAGAATCGCCTTTCCTGCGGCATCCGTTAACATGTCGATACATTGATGCGAAGCATCCTCACAGGCAATATGGCATTTGTTGCAGTTGATGCAATTCTCCTCGTTAATCCGTGCAACGACTTTATAGTTGAGGTCCAGATCACCCCAATTGGAGTACTTAGACACCGATTTACCGGTCAGCTCAGTGACCGAAGCCAGCCCTTTATCATCCAGATAATTGTTCAGGCCGTCGATCATCTCCTCGACGATCCGGAAGCCGTGATGCATGACTGCCGTGCAGACCTGAATGCCCGTAGAGCCCATCAGCATGAACTCGACCACATCCTGCCAGGTGGAGATGCCGCCAATTCCGGAGATCGGCACGCCAACCCCGCGGTCGCGGGCACATTCGGCCACCATGCTGAGCGCAATCGACTTCACCGCCGGGCCGCAATAACCGCCATGCGCGCCTTGGCCGCCGACATTCGGAATCGTGTTCCAGCTGTGAATGTCCACGCCGGCCAGGCTGTTGATCGTATTAATCAGGCTGATCGCATCGGCTCCGCCTTTAACGGCATGGCGGGCAACGACTGTAATATCCGTTATATTCGGGGTCAGTTTCACAATGACCGGCGTGGTTGCGACTTCTTTGACCCAGGTCGTCTGCGCCTGTACGAGGTCGGGCTGCTGGCCGGAGGCTGCGCCCATACCGCGTTCCGCCATCCCGTGCGGGCAGCCAAAGTTAAGCTCCAGGCCGTCTACGCCGACAGCCTCTACCCGTTTGACGATTTCATGCCATTTGTCCTGCCTCGGTTCGACCATGAGGGAGGCAATAATCGCATGACCCGGAAACTTTTTCTTCGTTTCATAGATCTCCTTCAGGTTCACCTCAAGCGGGCGGTCCGTAATCAGCTCGATATTGTTGAAGCCCGCCACACGCTGACCGTTGAAATGCACGGCCGCAAACCGGGAGGAGGTGTTAATAATCGGATCACCGAGTGTCTTCCACACCGCCCCTCCCCAGCCGGCCTCGAACGCCCGCTGCACTTGATAACCTGTATTGGTAGGCGGCGCAGACGCCAGCCAGAATGGATTAGGTGACTTGATACCTGCAAGATCAATACTCAAATCTGCCATTGATGTTCCCTCCCTGTCATATAAAGTCCGGTTGAAGCCGCCGGTCTTGTATTGCCTGGCACTCCCCGTTTAGACAGCAGAACCTGCCACCCTGTCCTGCAGGCCCGACAATTGCTTCACAATGGCATAAGCAGCATCTTTGCCCTGCTGGGCGGCGGATACGACCATCGCTTCGCCTTTGCCGGAACCAAACACAATATCACCGGCGGCATAAATCTGCGGATCGGACGTCCGTCCGGTCTTCTCATCAATTTTGACAACCCCATAGTTGTGCTCAAGACCGAGCGCTTCAATCAGGTCCAACCGCCGCTTCTGTCCGATCGCCACCACAACCGCATCCACCGGTATCAGGAATTCAGAGCCATCAACAGGCATCGGCGCAAGGCGGCCGTCTTTGCCGGTCTCCCCGGTCAGCTTCATCTGCACGCACTCCAGTGCGGTAACATTGCCGAGCTCGTCCCCGACAATACGCTTCGGCAAAGTCAGCCAGTTGAATTCCACACCTTCCTGCTTGGCAAATTCATATTCGAAATCGTAGGCCGTCATCTCCGAGCGCGTACGGCGGTAGACCATCTTCACATTCGATGTCCCCAGCCGCACCGAGCAGGTTGCCGCATCAATGGCCGTATTGCCTGCGCCGATGACAGCGACGCGCCGGCCCATCAGCTCCAGTGTCGGAATGCCTGTCTTGGTGGTTTCCACCAGCTCTATCGCATCGTATACCCCGGACAGCTTCTCGCCTTCAATGCCAAGCGGAGGAACATACCCCATCCCTGCAGCCAGCACAATGGCATCATACTCCACCTTCAGCTCCTCCACGGAGACGTCAACGCCAACCTTCGTTCCGGTGCGGATCTCCACGCCCAGCTTCTCCACCTGCTCCACTTCCCACAGCGATATAGACTGCGGCAGCCGGAAAGAGACAATACCATGCGTATCCAGCCCGCCGGCGAGCGGCTTCGCCTCATAGATCACCACCTGGAAGCCTTCACGCGCCAGTTCTCTAGCCGCAGAAAGCCCGGCAGGACCGCTCCCGATGACAGCGACCTTTTTGTCATTAGGAGCACCAGCTTTGAATAACTGAACACCGCTGTTTATAGCCCAGTCTGTGGCATAACGCTGCAGCAGTCCGATCTGGATCGGTGCCGAAGCATCATTCAGAACGCATGCGCCTTCGCACAACTCCGCGGTTGGACAGACACGGGCGCAACTGGCGCCTACAGGATTGGAGTCCATGATCGTCTGCGCCGCGCCTTTTAAATTGTCGGTGGCGATCCGCTTAATAAAGGAAGGAATATTAATGCTAGTCGGACAGGCTTTAATACAGGGGGCGTCATAACAATACAGACAACGGTTGGATTCTTCGATTGCACCTTTGCGGGTTAAACCCGGCTCAGCCTCGGCGAAGTTGCGCATGAACATATCAGGCGTAAACGTGGTTAACGGAGAAGAATGCTCCATCAGATCTCCCTCCTTCTGGACGAGTGGTGTTCCCAGGTATTGCCGGATAAAAAATAAACATTTTCATCATCGAAATTATCTTTGTGTTATATAATATAACATTATTTCAATGACCGCCTTAATATTTTACTTACTTATCGGGCTTAATGTAGTAAAATGGACAATAAACCAAAGAATCCATTCTATTTTCTTTCTGAACGAGTTATATTTCCTCACATATTATATTCAAACTATAGTCATTTTGATTTTTCGTTACATTAGACACATTGTCTAATTTCAAAAGTGTATTTTTTACCTGCCTGACGACATAGCGAGGGGGAAGCTTATGGATTGGGAACTTGTATTTACGGTCCGCGATGCATTGAAAAGACCGCTGTTTGCGGAAGCAGAGCTTATCGGCGGAAAAAACGGCCTGAACCGGGCGATTCGCTGGGTGCATGTACTGGAAAGCGCCAGTTTTGAAAGGCTGATCCACGGGGAAGAGATGATATTGACTACGGGGATGGGTGTAAGTGTTGATTTGCCTTCCTCCTTATCGTTTATGCACAATTTGATTGATAAGAATGCCGCCTGTTTGTGCATCGAGCTGGGAGAGTATTTCTGTAAAATCCCCCAGGAGATGATCGACCTGGCGAACAGCCACGACTTCCCGCTGATTATTTTCACCCGTACGGTACGTTTCGTGGATATCACGCTTGATCTGCATTCCCTCATCATCAACCGCCATCACCGCATGCTGCAGGAGCTGGAGAGCATCTCCCGTGAATTCCACCGCCTGACGCTGACTTCCCAAGGGACCCTTAAGGTTCTGCAGCTATTATGTAAAAGCACCCGCACGCAAATTGTATATATGCAGCTGCAGGGCAAACCCCTATTCTTCCCGGCGCTGCCGCCCGAGGATCAGGCCCCATTGCTTCAGTTCTTCGAAGCCTTCAGTGAAGAGATGGAGGGCGTACAGCCCGATGCCGCACCTTACATCCGCGAATACGGCCATAAGCTGATCGCGCTGAAGCCGGTGGGCGCGCTCGACCAGACCTGGGCTTATATCCTGATGGTCAGCAGCCACAAACCCCAGGAGTTCGACTGCCTGCTGTTGGATTCCGCCTCCCTGTCGATTGCCCAGGAGCTGCTGCGCACACGGTATATGGAGGAACGCAAGCTGTTCTCCGAGAACCTGTGGGTGGATGAGCTGATCAGCGGCCGCACCCAGGATGACAACCGGCTCAAGGGACTGGCGGGGCCCGACTTCAATGTCGTGAATGAGCTGCCGTACCGCGTATGCCTGATTGAAATCGAGAATCCCCGCGATGTTAAATGGAACAGCTCGGAGAATGATTGGGAATCCATCACCTTCCATCTGTCGCTCATTCTCCGCTCCATCTTCGAGAAATACTCGCTGCGCCCGCTGATCACACTCAAGAACAACCGGCTCACTGTCATCGCGCTGGATATCCAGTCCAAGCTGCCCGGCAAGCTGCGGCTGCAGCAGGCGCTTGATTCCCTGCTGCATATCCGCTCCGACGAGAAATTGAAGGACCTGCAGCTCGTTATTGGAGTCAGCAAGTCCCACAGGGGCCTGAAACATGCCTATGCCGGTTATCAGGAAGCCGTACAAGCACTGTCTCTCTATACTTGTTACCAGAAGTCTGTGTTGTTCTACGAAGAGCTCGGCGTATTCCAGCTGCTGCTGAACCTGAATGATGGCAAGACGCTGGAGAATTTCATCCGCAGCTATCTCGGCCCGCTGATCGATCACGACCAGTCCAAAGGGAGCGAGCTCCTGCTGACGCTGCGCGTCTATCTCGACCATGACGGCTCAAAGCAAATCGCCGCCCGCAATTTGTTTATCGTCAGACAGTCGCTCTATTACCGGCTGGACAAAATCACTGAACTGCTGGGCGAAGACTTCATGCTGCCGGAGAACCGCATCTCCATTCAGGTCGCCCTGCGTGCCTACCAGTTCCTGTACCCGGAGAAATTCACTCTGCCCAGCTCCCGTTCAGCACAGCTTTGAACGTGTCGATTATAAACTGCACATCCTCATCGGTGGAGGATAACGGCGGTGCGAAGGTAAGCACATTGTTGAAGCCCGCCACCGTATCTCCGTTTTTGCCGATGATCAGCCCTTTGGATTTGCATTCGGCAATAATGCCTTTGACGACAGCCAGATCGGCAGGCTGCTTGGTGGCTTTATCTGCCACCAGCTCAATGCCGATGACCAGTCCAAAGCTGCGGACATCTCCTACCAGCTTGTGATCCCGCAGCCCGGAGAATGCACCTGCCAGCCTTTGCCCGAGGATTTCAGCACGCTCCACCAAATGCTCCTGCTCCAGAATCTCCAGATTGCGCAGCGCAAGCGCACAAGCCGCAGGATTGCCGCCGAACGTATTCACATGGCGGAAATATCCGTAATCATCACTGTTGTCCTTAAAGACCTCATAAATATCCTTGCGCACCGCCGTTGCCGACAACGGAAGATAGGCGCTGGTCAGCCCTTTGGCCATCGTCACTATATCAGGTTTGATGCCGAAATTGTGATGGCCGAAGTTGCGGCCGGAACGCCCGAAGCCGCAGATGACCTCATCAATAATCAGCAGCACTCCATGCTTGCGGCAGATTTCCTGCACCCGGTCCATATACACCTGATGCGGCACAATGACTCCGCCTCCGGTAATCACCGGCTCCATAATTACCGCCGCAACCGTTTCTGCTCCCTCCCAGACAATCGTATCCTCAATGGCCTGCGCACATTGGAGGTTGAACGTCTCCACAGTCAAGCCGTCAGGACGGCGGTAGCTGTCGGGCGGTGCCACATGGAGGAATCCGCCGGTCAGCGGCTCATATTTATATTTGCGCTGCGCCTGGCCGGTCGCTGACAGGGCGCCGAGCGAGCTGCCATGATAACCGCGGTAGCGGGCAATGAATTTATGCCGGTAATGCTGGCCGATTTGCTGCTGGTATTGGCGGGCCATTTTGAAGGCCGCTTCGTTCGCTTCCGATCCGCTGTTGGAGAAGAAAATGACATAGTCGTCGCCCAGCCATTCATTCAACTTCTCGGCAAGCGCGATAGCCGGCCTATGGCTCTGCGTGAGCGGAAAATAAGGCAGGGTGAGCAGCTGCTGATAGGCCGCATCTGCCAGCTCCTTGCGCCCATATCCGACATTGACGCACCACAGCCCGGACATCCCGTCCAGAAATTTATTCCCGTCAATATCGGTAACCCATGATCCGTTTGCCGTCGCCGCGATCATCGGCGGATGGCTCTCACTGTAAGGGGTAATGTTATGCCATAGATACTGCTGATCTTTCTTGACGGCCAGCTCACTTTCGTTCTCCAGGCTCTGCACCGCAATCTCTCCTCTCAACATTCCATTGTGGTCAATAACGCGCAGTGATCATTTTCTTGCGGGTGTAGAATTCCACACCGTCACGGCCGTTGGCGTGCAGGTCTCCATAGAACGATTTCTTATAGCCCGAGAAAGGGAAGAAGGCCATCGGCGCAGGCACACCGAGATTCACGCCAAGCATTCCGGCATCAATCTCTTCCCGGAATTCCCGGACCGCCTTGGCGCTGTCCGTATAAATGCAGGCTCCATTAGCAAACGGGGACTGATTCGTTACGTTTATCGCCTCCGCCAGATCCTTGACACGCACCACAGACAGCAGCGGAGCGAAAATCTCATCGCGCCAGATCGTCATTCCCGGCTCTACACGGTCGAAGATGGTCGGCCCGAGAAAGTAGCCCTTACCTCCCGCCGCCGCATCTTTCCGGCCGTCCCGCACCAGCTCCGCCTTCTCCTGTACACCTGCCTCAATATAAGCCAGCGTGCGGTCCTTGTTCGACTGGCGGATGACCGGCCCGAGAAATACTCCGGCCTCCCTGCCGTCGCCGATCTTCAGCCCGTCGGCCGCCTCAAGGAGACGGCGCACCAGTTCGTCGGCAATCGTCTCCTGCACGACGACCACCGAACAGGCCATGCAACGCTCGCCCGCCGACCCGAAGGCCGCAGCGATAATATTCTTCACCGCATTGCCCAGATCGGCATCTTGAAGCACAATCGAATGGTTTTTGGCTCCGGCCAGTGCCTGCACCCGCTTGCCGTGTGCAGTTCCTTGCTTATACACATATTCTGCTACCGGCTGTGAGCCGACAAAGGAAATCGCCTTCACCTCGTCGTGTTCAAGTAATCCACCCACCACATCATGTGCTCCATGCACCACATTCAGCACACCCGGCGGAAACCCCGCTTCCGCAAACAGCTCCGCCAGCCGGTTCATCAGCAGCGGCGTCCGTTCGGAAGGCTTCAGCACAAAGGTATTGCCGCAGGCCACTGCCAGCGGAAACATCCAGCAGGGCACCATCATCGGGAAGTTAAAGGGCGCGATCCCGCCGATCACCCCCAGGGGGTAGCGGTACATGCCTGATTCAATTCCGGTGGCAATATCCGGCAGCTGGCTGCCCATCATCAGTGTGGGGATGCCGGAGGCAAACTCCACACATTCAATACCGCGCTGCACTTCGCCCAGCGCTTCCTCCAGGCTTTTGCCGTTCTCCAGCGTAATCAGCTCAGCCAGCTCATTCCAGTGCTGCACCAGCAGCTGCTGGTACTGGAAGAAATAGCGGGCCCTCCGCGGAACGGCAACCCTTTTCCATGAATGAAATGCCTCTGCCGCAGCTTGCACCGCAGCATCCAGCTCTTCGCGGCTGGAAATCGGCACATAAGCAATCACTTCTCCGGTTGCCGGGTTGAACACTTCCTCCTCCCGCCCGGATGATGACGCCACCCAAACCCCGTTTATATAATTCCTGACTTTTTCAGTCTGCTTCGCCAGCAGAGACATAGCCCGCACCTCTTTCACTGTTTCTGGATGCCGATGATAACAGATGACCGCCAGAACGGGCGGCCATCTATCATCAATATGAGGGAAACCGCTTATTTTGCCGCCATTTCAACAATCTCGTTCGTATAGGCTTCTTCCACGTTGGCCGCCTCTTTGATTACACCGAATTTGAGCGCGATGTCTGCCGTCTGCTGGAATGCAGCTGCATCGGTATACCCCAGCTTGGAAACGTCAAAGCCCTCCGGCTGGATCAGCTTGGCAACCTCCGTCATCATCGTGAGCTGATGCTCCCTTGAAGTGCTGCCTTCTTCAGCGAGCTTCATAACACTATCCACAGCCGCCTCAGGATCGGCGATGGCATCCTTCCAGCCCTTCAAGGAAGCACGGACGAATTTGGCCGCTGTCTCCTTATTGTCTGCAAGCCATTCTTTATTGGCGAACAGATTGTCTTCGAGCATCGCTACGCCTTCATCATTCATATCAATCACATTCAGCTCTTCGGCCTTGATGCCCGATTCCAGCACAACCTGATATTCGTTATACGTCATCGCCGAAGCCGCGTCGATTTCGCCGCCAAGGAATTGGTCCATCGTGAAGCCCTGCTTCGTGAAGTTCAGGTCCTTATTGGAATCCAGCTTGTATTTATCAAAAAGCGCAAGGATTTCAAACTCGTTGCCGCCCATCCAGTTGCCGACTTTTTTGCCTTTCAGATCCGCTGCACTGCTGATTCCCGCCTCCTTCTTGGATACCAGCACGAGTCCGCTCTTCTGGTAGATTTGCGCAATCTGCACCAGCGGCATTTCCTGTTCCTGGCTGGTCAGCAGACTCGCCACCCAATCCACGCCGATATCGGCTGAGCCGCCCGCGACCTGTTGTTCAGGTACTATATCCGGGCCGCCGGGCAGGATCTCCACATTAAGACCTTCTTCAGCATAGTACCCCTTGTCCTGGGCCAGAAAGTATCCGGCAAATTGGGCCTGCGGCACCCATTTCAGCTGGAGCTTGACCGTCACCGGCTCCGCAGCCGGTTCTGTGGCCGCCGTTTCCGGTGAAGCCGAAGCTTCTCCCGTGCCTGCCGTCGCTTCAGCCGCCGGAGCATTATTATTGTTGTTACCTCCACAACCTGCCAGCAAAGAGATTGCCATGATCATTACCGCCATCAACAGCCCACCGTGAAATTTTCCTTTGTTCCCTTTCATCACGCAGCTCCCCCTACCCATTTGAATTTGTAGTTTGGTGTAACAGATTTAAGATGACGCACGCTGGGAGGAATGCCACTTGATGAATACCTTCTCCAGCCGCTCCACTACCAGATAGAAGATGACTCCGGCTATAGCTGCAAGTACGATGCAGGACCAGCCCAGCGGCATCTTGGCCACCTTGATCGAGTTGGATAGCAGGTAGCCAAGCCCTCTGGAGGAGAAGAAAAACTCTCCGACAATCGCTCCGATCATACTTGCGGTAGCGTTGATCTTCAGCGCAGTGAACACATACGGCAGACTGTTCTGAATCCGCAGATAGCGGAACACCGCCGGCTTGCCGGCTGCGTAGGAATGCATTAAATCCAGCGCCAGCGGATCGACTGATACCATCCCTTTATAGGCATTGATAGCCATCGCCGCCATGGTCGTTGCCGTAACGATTGCCGCACGCGAGCCGATCCCGTCGCCGAACCACAGATTCATAATCGGTGCCAGCGCAACAATCGGCACAGCATTCAGTGCAGCGACCAGTGTCAGGCTGCCACCGCCCCAGCGGGGCCAGGCCGTTGCGATCAGGGCGATCAGGAAGCCGCAGGCCGAACCGATCAGCATTCCCACCACAGCCTCAGTCAGCGTATAGCCGGTATAGGACAAGAGCAGGCTGAAATTATCCCTTATCGCCTCCGCTATGGCCGAAGGCAGCGGCAGCTGGTATTTTTTCAGATCGAACAGCTTGTGGAATATTTGTGCTTCCCAGAGAACCAGAAAAAGCACACCGGCCAGCAGAGGCAGAATCACGCCAGCGTTCAGCCATTTCACAGAGCGGCGTCCAAGCTTCCGCTTGCTCCGTCCAGTAAATGCGCTATTCTTCGTTGTTATACGAGATGGTGTAGCTCCCTCATTCCCTGCAGCAGTTATCAACGTTGCTTCACGCACAGTATTTCCCTCCATTAGCGGCGGCCCCCCTTCGGACGGAATTCAGGCTGCCATGGCGCAACCAGGCGTTCGGCGAGGCTCATCAGTCCGTAGCTCGCCACTCCGAGCAGAGCGCCGACAATTACCGTGGACCAGAACATATACGTATGGGAAGGACCATAATAGAGATTGCGCAGCATGATCACACCAATGCCGTGCTGCGCCCCCATAAGCTCTACCAGAATCGCACCGGTCACGGCAAGCGGGGCTGCGACCTTGAGGCCGCTGAACAGTGCCGGCAGTGCAGCCGGAAAGCGCAGCTTCCAGTACACCGCCCAAGGTTTGGCAGCATAAGAATGCATCAGCTCCAGCGCCGGCAGATCGACGCTGCGCAGACCGCGCAGCATGTTGAGCGCAACCGGGAAAAAGGTAATGTATCCGGAAATAATGATCCGGGACACCTGCTCATCACGTACAATACCGTAAATAATGGGCGCAAGCCCCAGAATCGGGATCATCTGCGAAGCAATGGCATACGGAAAGGCAAGCTGCTCGATCGTCTTCGACAGACTCATCAGCACAGCGAGAACCACACCCGCAGAGGCCCCGATCAGAAACCCGACTCCCGCATTGCCAAAGGTGGCTCCCCCCTCCTTAACCAGTGTGCCGCTATACTTCCATAAGGTAGCCGCCACTTCATGAACATAAGGCAGCTTCGACTGGGCCAGCGGCGTTTGTGCCACATGGAGCAGCATCCAGGAGCCAGCCTCCCACACCATCAGCAGCCCAAGGAGCCAGACGGACAGCGGCAGCACGCGGCTGCGCATAAACGTACTGTTCCCCTTCATCGTTATACCCCTTCAAAGCTGTCGCGGATTGTGGCGATCAGTTCAAAAAACTGCGGGCTGTTTCTCATTTCCGCCGTACGCGGACGCGGCAGCGGAATATCAACAATGGCCGACAGCCTTCCCGGATGCGGAGAAAGCACGAATACACGGTCAGACAGAAAAATGGATTCAGGAATGCTGTGGGTGACAAAAACAATGGTGCTCTGCACCTTGCTCCAGACAGACAGCAGCTCTTCATTCAGGCGCTCGCGGGTAAACTCATCCAGTGCGGAGAACGGTTCATCCATGAGCAGAATCTCCGGCTCCATCGACAGCGCTCTGGCAATCGCAACCCGTTGCTGCATGCCGCCGCTAAGCTGCCAGGGATATTTGTCCGCGAAGCCTTGCAGCCCGACGAGATCCAGCAGCTCCAGCGCCTTATCCTCACGGATCGACTTCTTGACGCCCATCAGCTCCAGCGGCAGGGTAATGTTGTGTTTCACCTTGCGCCAGTCATAAAGTACCGGACTCTGGAAAACTATGCCGTACTTTTGGGCCAGTCTGGCTTCCTTGGCGCTCTTGCCAGCCACCGTAATGTTTCCGCCGGTTGGTGTAATAAGATCTGCCATCAATCTCAGCAGTGTAGTTTTGCCGCACCCCGATGGACCTAGCAGGGAGACGAATTCTCCTTTGGCAATATCAAGGCTCACCTGATGCAGTGCAAGTACGTCGGCAGTCTCCGCCATATAACGCATTTCAACGTTTTCCAGCTGTATTTCAGGAATTCTCGCCGCTACTAATGACATTTCCAGCTCCCCCTTCATCCCTGAATCTGATCGATTAATGTTAATTAACATAACGCAAATTCTCATGAAACGCTGGATTTCTTTTCGAAATGTAGTATTAACTAACATGGTACACTTTGCTTCCGGTACACTCATTAGACAAATAGTAAAATTGCATCTGTGAAATTCCGTCACTTTGTCTAGGAGAGGCGCTTTCATTGTTAATAATGAAGAAATCTGCCGATAAAAGAAGGTAGCGGTATTCACGCTTCACTGCGTTCAATCCCGAATGTTATCCATGAAGATATGTGGTACTATTTAACTATATTCTTGCTGAAACAGGAGACAATACGTGATGTTTAATGCTTATAATAACGCCTCATGGCTATATGCCCCGTTGTCCCTGCTCTCATGGCCAACCTCGGCAGCCCACACTACCTGGAGGCCCGGCCGATGGAATCTATGATCTCGAATTATATTATCATTGTCTCCATCTCCGGTGTGCTGAGCGCACTTCTCGCGCTGTTCGCCTATTACAGAAGAACGGATTTCTCCGGAATCAATGCCTTTATCCTCAGCTCCATCACTTCCGCGATCTATACCTTTGGCTTCGCGCTGGAATTGTCGGGCAGCACCATGCAGGAGATTGGCTTTTGGGTCAAGGTGGAGTATCTGGGAATGCCCTATATCGCTCCTTCCAGCCTGATTATGATCATGCATTTCGTCGGCCTGGACCGGCTGGTTAAGAAAGGGCTGCTGACCGCGCTGTACTCCATCCCCTTTATCTCTACCGTGCTCGTATGGACCAACGATTATCACCATCTGTTCTATCAGTCGATGCATTTCCGGGAGGGTGCCCCCACCCCGCTGATCGACATCGTGATGGGACCTTGGTATATTGTGCAGGGCAGTTTGACCTTCGGCTGCATGCTTGCGGGAATGTGTCTCATTCTCTGGCAGTGGAACCGGATGAAGCGGGTCTACCGCCGGCAGATGCTGACGATCTTCATCGGACAGTTCCTCCCGGCTCTGGGAGCCTTCCTCTATTTAATGAACATGACCCCTTATGGAATGGACCCTGTGCCGGTGATTATGAGCGTGACTTCGACCCTCTATATTTGGGCGATTCTTTCCAGGGGCATGCTTACCGCGGCCCCCATCGCCCGGGAGAATTTGTTCGAGAGCATGCGTGACGGAGTGCTGGTCACGGACCGCAAAGATACGCTCGTCGACTATAACCGTGCTGCCACAGAAATGCTGGAAGGCCTGGATTCATCGGCCATCGGCAGACCGCTCGCCCAGCTGTTCCTGACTGCGGGCAAAGACGCTGTAGATTATGTAATGAACTCCGACCCTCTGCTCAGCGAGGAAAGTGAGCTGGCCTGGAATATCAACGGGGAGACCAGCTATTACCAGGTCAGATCCTCTCCGGTGCAGAAGCATGACGGTCACCTGGCCGGGCGGATGATTATGCTGATCGATGTGACAGAGCGGACGCTGCTTCAGGCCAAGCTGCTGCAGCTTGCCACTGTCGACAGCCTGACCGGCATCTATAACCGTACGCACTTCATGGAGCGGAGCCGGTCTCTGCTGGAGGAAGCAGTTGGCAGCAAGCGCCCCTTGTCCATCATTCTGCTCGATATCGACTTTTTCAAGAGCATCAATGACCGCTACGGACATCAATATGGCGATACGGCGCTCCAGCATATTGTCGGTGTATGCAGTAAGCATGTGCGCGAAGGGGATATTTTCGGACGTTACGGAGGCGAAGAATTCGTCATTTGTCTGCCTGACACTTCCTTGAAGCAGGCGGCTCTGCTCTCCGAAGCTATCCGTGACAGCATTGAGCACAGCGAAGTCTACACCTCATCCGGTCCGATCCATGTAACGGCAAGCTTCGGGGTGGCGGAGGCGTTCAGGGAACCTATATCGCTTGAAGAGCTGCTCTCCGAAGCGGATCATGCGCTCTACAGCTCCAAACGCAACGGACGCAATACCGTACATTTATCTAGCGGAGGTTCGATCACCCCCTTGACACCTGTTTAAACGAACAGCCCTGTTCTCCGGCACGAAGCCGATTAGAGAACAGGGCTGTTATCTCATCATTCTGCAACACAATGACCCCGCCAGTGCGTGGCAGGGTCTGAATATAATCAATAGGAAATATGAATATTGCAGTTAACGCCGCTTCGCGCCTGCCATGAAATATTCCACACCCTGCAGCAAATCTCCGGGCAGCTCTTCAAGCTGCAGATAGGTCTTCAGCTCCAGCACCACCCGTTCCCGGTTGTGTCCGAACACATCGACGATCCGGGCCAGCCGTTCCCAGGGGGCCAGATCCTCCCGGAACTCCTGCCTGGTCATCGGCAGCCCATGCGACTCCACATACCAGTCCGCATCATAGCGGTAGGCAATGTCCAGCAATCTTAAGAACCCGGTGCTGCTGTATTGGCGCGGTCCGCCATACACAGCAGGGCCTAGAGCATCGCCCAGAAAAAGCACCTTGTCTTCCTTAACGTAAAGCACACAGGAATCCGGCGAATGGTCGCCGCCCACATGGACCACTTCACAGACAACTCCGCCCAAATCGACCGTGAGGCTGCCGGTAAACACAATATCCGGCTTGACGACAGTTACCTCTCTTGCCTCGCCGTACTCCAGGCGGATATGTTCCGCACTTTCTTCACTGATCGTGCCACTCTTTACAAGCTTCTCCAAGCCTTCTTCTCCCCAGTTCAGCCCGGTCAGGCTCTCCAGCACTTTCGCCGTCTCTTCATGGGCAATAGCTGGGGACTTCCAGGATGAGAGTCCGAAGGTGTGATCCCAGTGCCAATGGGTCAGAATCAGCATGTCTGGCTGCCTGCAGCCGCGTCTGGCCAGTTCTTCCCGAAACAGCGCTGCGTGGGCCGGCGAATTGCCGGCATCCATCAGAAGTGTACGCCGTTCCCCTGTAATTGCTGCCAATACCGGACGATCCGTGTCATGCTCCGGATGCATAATCAGAATATGACGGCTAAGCTGCTCGAACTTGTGCTCCATCTCGTGCTCCCCCTTGCAATATACATCTGACTGAAAATAGGCCGGACAACAAAGTATATCCGGACGTTCTTTTGGTGATAACAGCACCAGTAGCGGTATTTCCGGCCTCGTTCGTTTCAGGCCATCTTTAATCTTCATGTTGCCTCAATTACGGACATTAATCAACAGCCCTTGTTTGCTATAGAGGGTTTTAAGTTTAATAAGAGTTAGCTGATCTGTTCGGGTCAGGTACGGATATACTGACAAGGAGGAGATTCCATGATTAAGATCGGGCTAACCGGCTTCGGTGACCATGAAGAGCTTTACGGCAAAATCAAGCCCGCTGACCGGCTCCCTACCTATAGCGCGCATTTTCCGATTGTGGAGATTGACAGCTCCTTTTATGCCGTGCAGCCAGTCAGAAATTACGCCAAATGGGTGAGCCAGACGCCGGATGCCTTCCGGTTTATCGTTAAAGCCTATCAGGGAATGACCGGACATTTACGCGAGAAAAAGAATTATTACGACACTCCGGAGGAAATGTATCAGGCCTTCCATACCTCTATTGAGCCAGTCCGGGCAGCCGGGAAGCTTGCGATGGCCCTCTTCCAGTTTCCGCCGTGGTTCGACTGCACCAAAGAGAACGTGCAGTTTCTGCGTGAGGCCAAGCAGCGGATGCTGGATGTGCCTTCCGCCATCGAATTCCGCAATGACTCCTGGTACAGTCCGGAAATGCAGGCCAAAACCCTGCAGTTTCTGGAGCAGGAGGGCTGGATTCATACGGTGGCTGATGAACCCCAGGCCGGATCAGGCTCTGTTCCGATTGTGCCGGTGGCCACATCGCCGGATATCACCTACGTGCGGCTGCATGGCCGCAACGCCCAGGGCTGGAGCCAGAGCAGCCATCCGAATTGGCGGAGTCTGCGCTACTTGTACCGCTACAGCACAGAGGAGCTGACCGAGTGGCGGGACCGGCTGCTTGCGCTGGAGCAGTCCTGCCGGGAGCTGTACGTGGTCTTCAACAATAACTCCGGTGGTGACGCCACCGATAACGCCAAAGAGCTGCAAGCGCTGCTCGGAATCGACGGCGGACTGGCCCCGCGTCAGCTGGACTTATTTTCATGAGCACCAGATGTGTACATATCCTCTCTTCTGCTCCTTACTGAAGCACGACACCAATCGCACTTATCCATTCATATCATAATTTTAAAGGAGGCCAAACGGGAATGAAGAGAAACCATACGATGATGCAGTTTTTCGAATGGCATGTCGCCGCGGACGGGAACCACTGGAAACGGCTGACTGATGCTGCCACCGGGCTGAAGGCCGCCTATATTGATTCTGTCTGGGTACCGCCGGTAACCAAGGCTGTCTCTGGCGAGGATACAGGTTATGGTGTCTATGATCTATACGATCTGGGCGAATTCGACCAGAAGGGGACCATCCGGACCAAATACGGCACCAAATTGGAACTGGTGGAGGCGATTGCCGAATGCCAAAAGAACGGCATCGCCGTTTATGTGGATCTGGTGATGAATCATAAAGCGGGCGCCGACGAAACCGAAGTGTTCCAGGTGATCGAGGTTGACCCGAACGACCGCAACAAGGAGATTTCGAAACCGTTCGAGATTGAAGGCTGGACCAAATTCACCTTTCCCGGACGTGGAGACCAGTACTCCGCCTTTAAATGGAACCACACTCATTTTAACGGCACCGATTTCGATGCCAAGGAAAGCCGGACCGGCGTATTCAAGCTTGCCTCCGACAACAAGAGCTGGAACCCGAATGTGGATGACGAGTTCGGCAACTATGATTATCTGATGTTCGCCAACATCGACTACAGCCATGAGGAAGTTAAGCATGAGATGCTGGAATGGGGCAAATGGCTGGTCGACACGCTGCAGTGCAGCGGATACCGGCTGGATGCCATCAAGCATATCAATCATGAATTCATCAAAGAATTCGCTGCCGAAATGGGTAAAAAACGCGGTGAGGACTTCTACATTGTCGGCGAATTCTGGAACTCGAATCTCGAAGCCTGCCGGGAATTCCTCAACACGGTAGATTATCAAATCGACCTGTTCGATGTATCGCTTCACTACAAGCTGTATTCGGCTGCACTGGAGGGCAGGGACTTTGATCTGACCCAAATCTTTAACGATACGCTCGTCCAGACCCATCCCGGCAATGCCGTAACTTTTGTTGACAATCATGATTCGCAGCCCCATGAAGCGCTGGAATCCTGGATCGGCGACTGGTTCAAGCAAAGCGCCTATGCCCTGATCCTGCTGCGGCGTGATGGATACCCGGTTGTCTTCTACGGTGATTATTATGGCATCGGCGGACCAACTCCGGTGGAAGGCAAGAAAGCCGCCATTGATCCGCTGCTCTACACCCGGTACCATAAGGCATACGGAGAGCAGGATGATTATTTCGACCACCCCAATACGATTGGCTGGGTGCGGCGCGGTGTGGAAGAAATCGAAGGCTCCGGCTGTGCCGTAGTCATCTCCAATGGAGATCAGGGGGAGAAGCGGATGTTCCTCGGCGAGGAACGCGCAGGCGAAGTTTGGAAGGATTTCACCCATAACCGTGAGGACAATATAACCATCGGTGAGGATGGCTGGGCGGTTTTCCCGGTAAACGGCGGAAGTGTCTCTGTCTGGGCTCTGCCCGATAACGGCGACAAGGAACCCGATCCGGCATAAAACATCTATTTAATAAAAGAGGTGAACTACGCGCCGTACCGGCAGCCGTTAGTTCACCTCTTTACTATATACGTTGACGTCCCGGATCAACTGAGTTTATAGCTCAGCATATATTCTGTAAGCGGTCCGTCAAGATCAAGCTGCGGATCATTAACAGTCCATTCCCCCGCAATGTCCAGTTCACGGCAGGCAAGCCCGAAATTGCAGGCGGCAATCCCGATATCAATCCGCTGCATCTCAAAGCCCAGCTTGTTGCCGCTGTAATTCGGCGTATGCTGCAGGTAGAAATGGGCCTGCTTCCGGTCCGGAGAGACTACCACTCTCCAAGGCTGTTTATTTGAAGCGGAAGGGCCGAGCCGGACCATTTCCAGCGGGGGCGCAAGCTTCCCGGCTGACTCGGGAGCGAGCATGTTGCCAAATTCGGTGTCGTAGAAGAGATCCCGCCAAGGCTTCTTCTGATCGGCTTTGACGACATAGCGCATCGTGGCATCCAGCAGCCGCTGCTTCTCCCGTGCATACCCCAGCGGTGTGATGCAAGGAATAATCTCGCCTTGGGCAAGCTCGATTTCGCGGGCAAAGGTCTTGCGGTTGAACGTTCCGCCAAGCCAGCAGGTGCCAAGTCCCAGGCTGGTGGCATAAAGAATCAGCCTATGAAACACATACCCGAATTCCAGCAGCGCCAGTTTATCGTTCTTGACCTTGCCGACCAGATACGCCTGCGGATTCTGGATGATACCGTAAGCCCCCAGCTTCACGATCTTTCCGTCCTCTGTCCCGCTTTTGGCCCAGACCCACTCAATTCCCGGCTTTCCGCCAAACGGCCCGTGCAGATTATCCTCCTGGCTCAGATAATCCATTATGGAAGCATGGACGGCCTCCCCGATCGGTGTGGCTTCATAAGTCCGTACAGATTTACGCTTCTCGATAATATCCATAACCGGAATTCCCATCTGATGTCCCTCCCCTTCATTATTTTAAAAAAGATGGCGCCTGCGGAAACAGGAGCCATCCAAGTGATGATGGATACTTAAGATTGCTTATTCTGCAATCTTAATAAGATCTAAATAAGAGCAAAGGTTTAGTTAGTTATTTTTTTCACATACTAATATTAACATCTATAGACCATGCTGTATAGACGCAGAGCCCACCTTAGGGGGATTTTCAATACGCCGGTGACGGCTATTTCTGCACCCAAAAAGAGGACTCCCTCACGGCAAGGATGTCCTCTTTTTGGGTATGCTGTTTACTTGGCTTCGGCTGCGTACTTATACGCGGATGTCAAATCTTCCTTCGCTGTCCGTAGTGGCAGCAGCGATCTCCTGCACGCTTGCCGCAGCAAGCGTATTGCTGTTTGCAGGTTTCTCAGGCGGTGTGCTGCTGCTGTTTGCGGAAGCGGAGCTGTTCTTGGATTTCTGGGCAATTTGCGCATCAATCTGCTTGATCTGCTGCTCAATTTGCTTGGTCTTGGTTTCCTTTGTCTTCTCGTCGTCCTTGCTGGCCCCGATCTTCTCCAGGTCGGCTTGCAGCTTCGCTTTTTGCTTCTCCAGCGCACTTGTATCGGTAGCACTGGAAGCAGTATAGGAAGCGGAAGATGTAGATGATGCGGATGAAATATTCATTCACGTTCCTCCTTTCACCTCTACACTATAATCCTTCCACCCGAAAGGAACGTTAAAATGCGCTGAAAGTTTGCTGAAAGTATTCGAAGCTATGAATTGGATTAGACCTTGCCCTAACCACTCTCATCCACTGCCTGAGCCGTTTTTGGCCGGATTTTGCGGTTGACCAGCGTTACGCTAAGCAGAATAATCGCCAGACCGGCAAGCGTATTGGCATAGACCGGTTCATTCAGGAAGATTACACCCCATATCAGCCCGAACACGGGGACCAGAAAGGTAACGCTGACGGTCTTGACCGCGCCGACACTCTGGATCAGGTGAAAATACAAGAGATACGCCACGGAAGTGCAAATGAATGACAACCCGAGTACGGAAAAAACCGCTGCCGAAGACGGCAGCTCCCGGGGGGCAAAAATTACCGCCAGCGGCAGCAGCACTACAGCCGCCCCGAGTTGCTGGCCTGCAGCAAGCGCCAATGGCGCAAGGCCACGGCCCACGCGCGCAGCGTATAATCCCCCAAAGCCGTAGGCAAGTGCAGCGCCGAGAGAGAAGAACACGGACAACAGAACCTTGCCGGAGAGCGGCACCGGACTCCATCCGACCAGCACAGCTACGCCGAGCAAGCCGATCACGAGCCCTATAGACTTGGACAGTCCCGGCTTCTCCTGTTGCGTTCCCCAAGCTGCAAGTGCCGCGAACATAGGTGTGGTGGCATTGAGGATGGCTGCCAGCGAAGCGCTAAGATGCAGCTCGGCCATGCAGATCAGTGTGAAGGGCAGCGCGGCATTAATGGAGCCCAGCACAAGGAACTGCTTCCAATGCTGCCAGATCCCCAGCTTCCGCTTGGTGACCGCTGCAAAGAGCAGCAAGGTTGCAGCTGCCAGCGTAACGCGCAGCTCTGTCGTAACAACAGGCCCCAATTCGGGAGAGGCAATTCTCATAAACAGAAAGGAAGCGCCCCAGGAAAAGGCCAACAGCAAAAGAATGGAGAAATCCTTACGGCTCATTTCTTCTCCCCTCTCTTGCAGAGCAGCAGATAGGACAGGATAGAACAAACCCCGGCACCCGCGATCACGATTGCCATCGGCAGCGCCGTTTCGTCACCCCCAAGACCGACCAGCGGAGCGACACAGCCGCCAAGCAGCAGCGGCAGCAGACCCAGCAGTGCTGAAGCGCTGCCTGCGGTTTCTCCCTGATCCTGCATCGCCAGCGAGAAGCTGGTAGTACCCACCATTCCCACACTGGAAACCACAGCGAACAGGCAGATCAGGATGGGAAGAAGACCGCCTCCCGCCAGAATAGTGATCAGCAGCACAACACCTCCCAGTGTACAGAGCAGGAGGCCGCTGGCCAGCAGCTTCGCTTCGCCCAGCCGTCCGGACAATCTTCCGGCAATCTGGCCGGACATAATAATCCCCAGCCCGTTAACGGCAAAGATCAGACTGTACATTTGCGGAGACACTCCAAAAATATTTTGCAGCACAAATGAAGAGCCGGAAATATAAGCGAACATCGCCGCTGTAACAAACCCTTGAGAGAGCGCATAACCTATAAACTTCCTGTTGCGGAGCAGATCACGGAAGGTGCGCAGCGTGCCTAGCAGCCCGCTTTTTACGCGCCGCTCCTTCGGCAGCGTCTCCGGCAGCCGCAGCAGAATGGTGGCGCAAAAGAGCAGCCCGGCTGCAAATAATACAATGAATACGCCCTGCCAGGTCGTTACTCTTAGCAGTTGCCCGCCGATAACGGGAGCGAATATGGGCCCCAGACCATTGACGATCATCAGCAGGGAGAAAAACTTCGTGAGTTCGGAGCCGCTGTACAGATCGCGGACCGCCGCCCGGGAGATGACCACCCCTACCGAGCCGGCCAGGCCCTGGATAAAGCGCAGCCCGACCAACAGCCCGATCGAGGGGCTGAAGGCGCAGAGCAGCGAGGATACCGCATAAATCAGCATGCCGATGAGCAGCGGACGGCGGCGCCCGTGGACATCACTCAGAGGCCCTGCCACAAGCTGCCCCAAGGCCAGCCCCAGCAAAAAGAAGGTCAGACTGAGCTGCACCAGCGCTGCGCTAGTGCCGAAATGTTCGCCAAGCGCGGGAAGCGCAGGCAAATACATATCGATGGACAGCGGACCAATGGTGGCAATAGCCCCCAGAATGACAGCAAGCTGAAGTCGCTGTTTCCGCGATGGGCCTTCTGCGGCCAGCGAATTCTTATCGTTTTGTATTTTGATCATGGTAAATTATCGTCAACCTTTCCGCAGCAGCCCTCAGGCAAGTTTTTTGTATTCTTCATACTACCTGATGCGGGACGTGTTGTTCAATGTTTTTCCCTATTTATCCCATTGGACTTTCAGTGCATGTACAGGTCACCCGCCCATAATGAGCAGTCCTGCATTATCTATGTACCTCAGAAGCAACGGCTTTCCGGTGCGGGTTGTATTCGGCATAGGCTCCGGTTATGTGTCTGTAATCCAGCGGGGCATCCTCGATGATCGCTTTGCGTTTGGCTTTCAATACAATTTGCTCGATATCGGCAAGGCTGCAGCCCGCCAGCAGTTCAGCCATCCGGCGGGACAGCTCCTGGGCCTCCGGTTCAGAACCGACAAACAGCCTAATATACTGAAGCCGGTCTTCCTCCGTCGGCAGCGAATACGTCATTTTTGTATCAAACCGCCGCCACACCGCGGGGTCCAGCTCTTCCTCCAGGTTGGTAGCGGCAACAAAAATACTTTCGCCATGAAACTCATCCAGGTATTGCAGCAGCGTGTTAACCACCCGTGCCATCTCCTTCACCTCATCGCCGGAATCACGCATTCGGCCCAGCACATCGAATTCGTCCAGAAACAGCACACAAGGCGCAGCATTGGCATAGTCAAATACCTTCCGCACATTGCTTCCTGTCTCACCAAGATGGCTGTGTATAATGGTATCCAGGCGGACCAGAACAAGCGGAAGCTCCAGGCGGTGCGCGATATAAAATGCGGTCAGCGTTTTGCCGGTGCCGGGAGGACCGAACATCACCATTTTGCTCGACATAGGCACATCCTCTGCCTCAAATCTTTCTTTCATGCCCTGGATCGTAATAAATTCATCCACAATGGTCCGGTTCACCCCGTTCAGAATGATGCGCCGCACCTTGCGGCCGCATTCCTTTGGTGTATATACGGTTGCCATATCCAATCCCTTGGCCCGGGGCAGCCGGGCGGGGTTGCTATTCTTTTTGCTGCTGTTCACGTTGGGTAGACTCCTTACATTCATAATATTAAATAGTAACAATTACGATTAAAGTCCATCGTACCAAAAACCGGAGGAATTTGCTACACCCTTTGCTATCTGCAAGCAAAAACTAGAACGCTGCCGGAGGATTAGATGGATTTAGACAGAACATCATAAAGGAACACACGTGTGTGCGTCCGTGTCCGGAAAGTGTATTCCTGGCTCTCAGCATAAACGGACCGAGTTGCACTTATTTTGGGCTTTTAGCCTGTTACAGTAGGGAAACGGACTCCAGTGCAGTTATTTCTCCCTGATGGCCGTTTTTAGATAGAATGCAGAGCAGATAAGGTCCACTGGGTCCGAAAAAGAAAATAAACAGGGGTTTTACTCTCCTTAGCGTCTCCTGAGTCCGGTACGAGTAAACGAACCCGCTGAGGGCTTTTAAGGGACCCTATTTCTGTACTAAATCCCTGCTTCCCCAGAGCCCTTCCAGTTTGAAGACATGCTCTAGCAGGCTGGCTTGCGCAATATCATGACAGCAAAAACCGCCCGCAGGGGCTTCTAAGCGACATTACGTCACTTATCAGCGGCCCCGCAGGCGGTTGTAGTTGTAGCCTTCCTGAAATTATTTGCTGTTCCGGTTCAGCCAATCACGGGCTGCTTCAGCCTCGGCCGCGCTCAGACGGTGTCCCTGATTACCCCAGTGGGAGGTAACTTCAGCCCCCGCCTCCTGCAGCAGCAGCTCCAGCTCCCGCGTTTCTTCTGCCCGGATCAGCGGGTCATTGGTGCCCGCACCGATGAAGACCGAAACGCCGTTAAGCGAAGGGATCGCAAGACCCCGGAGCGGCACCATCGGATGCAGCAGCACTGCCGAACGGAACAGGTTTCCGTAATGAAAAAGCAGGCTGCCGGCGATATTCGCTCCATTGGAGTAGCCGACGGCTACGAGATTGTCTGCATCGAAACCGTACTGCGCCGCAGCTACATCCAGGAACTGCTTCAGCTCATGGGTGCGGAAGATCAGGTCCTCTTCATCAAAGACACCTTCAGCCAGACGGCGGAAGTAACGCGGCATGCCGTTCTCCAGCACATTTCCCCGGATACCCAGTACAGAAGCGCCGGGAGCCAGCAGCTCCGCCAGCGGCAGCAAATCCTGCTCGTTTCCACCTGTGCCATGGAATAATACTAGTGTTGGTTGGTTAGCGTCTGTTCCTTTGCGATAGACATGAATCATCCCTGCTTCACCTCAATTTCCCGGATTTCAAAAGGGCTCAAATTCTCTTCGATCAGGGCACGGTGCGGTTCAAACCATGCCGGAAGCATCAGCTTCTGGCCCAGCGCATCCGGAGCCTCGTCATTGGCGAACCCTGGAGGATCGGTAGCAATCTCGAACAGGATTCCGCCTTCTTCACGGAAGTAGATGGCATTGAAGTATTGGCGGTCCTGTACCGGAGTGGGCTGGTAGCCGTGGCTTTGCACATGGCGTCCCCATTCCAGCTGCTCGGCATCATCTTTAGCGCGCCAGGCGATATGATGAACGGTTCCCGAGCCTCCGGCTCCTTGCGGCACCGGCGAGTCTTTAAGATCTATAATATTGCCGAGATCGGCAGTAGAGCCGTAACGGATATAACCGTCTCCCTTGGCGATCAGCTCCATTCCGAGTGTACGGGTAAGTGTATCGGCCGTTTTTTCGGGATTTGTACTGTAGAGCACAGCCCCGCCAAAACCTTTA
Organism: Paenibacillus sp. FSL H3-0321; assembly: GCF_038002865.1. Taxonomy (NCBI): domain Bacteria; kingdom Bacillati; phylum Bacillota; class Bacilli; order Caryophanales; family Paenibacillaceae; genus Paenibacillus; species Paenibacillus sp. FSL H3-0321. The sequence goes on from NZ_JBBODH010000001.1 coordinate 3,779,045, forward strand.
ATGGCATGCTCCGCAGTCACTCCGGCAAAGGACCAGGTACTCCGCGGACCTGCTTCGCGTTCCACAAGCTCAATCCGCAGTCCATCGTAATCGCTGAAAGACAGGTAAGACTCAGAGATCCGGGTTACACGGGTAACCGGAATCTGATATGCGGCAAGCCGCTGCTCCCAGAAAGCCATCGAACCAACCGGAATCGCGTAAGTGGTTACGCCAACCTGCCCGCCGCCAATCCGGCCTTTGCGCCCTGTCGACCAAGGAAAGAAGGTAATAATGGTGCCCGGTGCACCCTGCTCATTCCCGAAATAGAGGTGGTAAACCTCGGGGGCGTCAAAGTTAATTGTCTTTTTTACAAGCCGCAGGCCGAGAATTCCGGCATAGAAATCGGCATTGCGCTGAGCATCTCCGACAAAAGCTGTAATATGGTGAATCCCTGCAGTTTGAAGTGTCATTATAAGTCATCTCCCTAAGGTTTTTTTAGATGATAAGTTTGAATAGATGAACATCTGGCGTATAATCCGATTTAGTTAAAAAACAGGGCATCCAGCGAAATCGAACCTGCTCCGGTCAAAGCCACACCTACTGCGACTACGAGCACCGTTAATGGAAACTCGATTCCGTTGGCCGTCGACCAAAATCCGTTCGGAGCATGAACCTTGATAATCGCGCCGAGCATCGTTGCGGCAATCAATACTGCGGCTACAGGAGTCAGGAGTCCGGCTGCGAACAGCAAGCCTCCGACAAGCTCCAGCATTCCTGCCAGCACGGCCATCGCGACCCCCGGCTTAATGCCGATGGATTCCATCCAACCGCCAGTACCCTTTGGACCGTATCCTCCGAACCAGCCAAACAGCTTCTGTGCCCCATGTCCGATAAAAGCAATCCCGATCACCAATCTTATCAATAACAACCCTACACTAACCATTTTATACCCTCTCCATTCTCTTGAATTTAATTATCTTAACCTTAAGATATTAGCTAAAAAAATATAGTTGAACCTTGTACTTGCTGCTGGCCTGGTAAACGCTGATAAGCAAGCTTCACACCCCGTTCTTAGGAGAACGCCGCTAACCTAAATGCCTTTACCAAGCTTCTTTAGTAATTCTATTGCCTGTTCCTTCTCTTCCTGATTCAAACCGCCCATCATCCCGTGAATAGAAGAAACATGGCGGGGGAAAATATCGTCAAACAGCTCGCGGCCCGCTTCGGTAATCTCCGCATAAGTTACGCGCCGGTCATCGCTGCAGGGAACGCGCTTCAGCAGTCCTCTCTTCTCCAGCTTGTCGATATTGTAAGTGATGCTCCCGCTGGTAACGAGAATCTTCTCTCCGATCTGCTGCAGCGGAATCCGCGTTCTATGATAGAGCACCTCAAGGATCATAAACTCGGCAGAAGCTAAACCATGGCTCTTCATATCCTTTACTGCCAGATCCATCAGGCTCTTATAAGCTTTGGACAAGACCACGAACAATTTCAGTGATGAAGCCTGCTCCTGATCCGATGCGCCAGCCGTCTTGCTGATCAACTCATTGTAGTCACTCATATTGTACACCTCCAATGCATATCGCATTTATCTTTAAGTTAATTATCTTTAAGTTAAGATAAATATAATCCTGCGCGGGAAATTTGTCAACAGTTTTTATTTCCTTCAACTCTATAAAACAATCTTGATCTGCAGATGATCTCCTATTAACTCGGCACTGACCGTTCCGCGTAATTTATCTGTCAGTATTTTGACTATCGACAATCCTAATCCTGTACTTCCCGCGCTTCGTGATACATCTGAAGTATAGAAGCGGTCAAATAACCGCGCCGGATTAAGGTCTTGTGAACTGGATATTGCATTTGTCAAAATCAATTCTGTTCTACCATTATTCAGAAGGGTGATCCTGATATCACTCATGGCATGCCGCGCCGCATTGTCGAGCAAATTCTGTAAAATACGCCGCAGCATCTCTTCGTCAGTCCAAACAAATACGCTTTCTTCCGGGAGTGATATCTGCGGATGCAAGCCCCTCTGCTCAAACATCGTTGCACATTCTGCAACGGTATCCATGATGACATTAGAGTAATTAACATTTCGAAACTCCGGTTGAATATGCTCAGAATCAAGTACAGCCAATTCATAAAATGACTTGATCAAGGTTTGTAAATGATTTGCTTTTCGTAAAGTAATGACGATTTGCTCACGCTGCTCTAAAGTTACACGGCCTTTTTGCAAAAGCTGAAGGTAGCCGATCATTGAGGTTAGCGGTGTCCGCAGATCGTGGGAGATATTCGCTATGGATTCTTTCAAGTGTTTTCCGCTTCTGATCATATTAATCCGAAGTTCGCGCTGCTTGGTCAGATTCTTATTAATTTCTGCAGCCAGCAGGGTGACATCCTTATCAATCAATGAAATGTCCAGCTTCTTATCCATATTTCCGGCTGACAGTTCTATCAATTGTTTTGTGATATTGCGTATTTGCTTTCTAAGCGAAAAGAGGCGGAACATAAGTGTTACAAGCATTATCGCTAATAGGATAATAATATACAGCATCTATTATAGCGCCCCTTTCCCCGTCTTATTTTAATTCACATGTATTGAATCTCTGAAATGAAAGTGAGATGAAAAAAAGCAGATATACCAGCCCCGAGAGTAAAATTTCTGAAACTTGTGCTGTAGAAAGCGAATAGGCCAATGATGTTCTAATTTGATTCATAGGTAAAAAACGCAACCAAGGCAACGAATCATACCACCCCATAGGTCCGGCATAGGCGATGCACATGGCACTTACAAAAAGAACAATCATAGAGACAGAAACGGTTCTAGCCGAGTCCCGGAATATGAATGCAAAAAAAATGCAAATAGAAAACACCGCACTATTAAGTAATACAGAAAAACCAACCACCTGCAGGATATACAATACATCATTATTCCAAGAATCTCCCCATCCCAGCAGAAAAGACATTCGTATGCTTCCCACAATGGGACTTATCAGCATTAAAATGTTGAAAACGGCTAAATAAATGAGACATTTACTAATAAAGATTTTCTTTCTGGAATGACCTGCTACAACCTCCAAATGTATCGTTCGATTGGTGAAATCCTGTCCAATCAGCAAAGCTACGATAGCAGAGAACAAAACCAGCCAAATGGTGGAATCATAGACCATTGCAGTGAAGATACCTATAGCATCTACACGTGTAGTCAAATCGGCAACATAACCTTTGCTGGCGAATACTCCATAAATTATACTTAGCAGCGAACAACCGATAAAAAATTTGTTATATTTTAAACGGTACCATTCCATTTGCATAAGATTATTCATTGTATCCCCCTTTAATGTAACTCTGAACGATTGAAAATCTTGCTTGCAGCGAAACACAAAACCGCAAGAAAAATCATCCCGACAAGCAGCGCTGCTCCTAATGATGAAGAATGCTCTATTAAAAGTCTCAACTGTCCCAAAGGAATAAACCTTGCAATCTCTTTTGCATGTGGACCATTCAGCAGGAATATAGTTAGAAAATATAGCAACGCCGGGATTGATAATGTGTTCCCGACATCTTTACATGTAAAGGCTGCTATTAGAGAAACTCCGCACATCGCAGCATTTAGTACAGCTGTTGTAAAAAATATAGAAATTAGATAATCCAGATCTGACCAGAATGAAGAATGTCCCCATCCGTGAATAAACGTGTTTATAGAAATGATCAGAACCGGTTGCATTAATAAAATGATGTTTGATCCGGCTATAAATACTATGGCTTTGCTAAAAAACACATGATAGCGTTTATGCCCTGCACATATTGTCTGGTAAAGTGTATGGTCGGCAAGATCTTTTCCGATATAAAGAGCTCCGAATACACTTGTCAACAGCATTAATATGGGCGCGTTATACAAAGATGCAAAGATACTTTCATATCCGCTTAGTTCCCCTTGATCAAGCATAAGGAAACTTCCGAGGACTATTGACAGTCCCAGCAGGACGAAAAAACTTCTATCATGCTTCAGCTTGTACATTTCAGCTTTAATGAGACAATACATTATTTTCTCCCCCAATACGGTGGAGGAAGTAACTTTCCAGCGTATCACCAGCCAGTGCCATTCCGGTTATCAGTACACCTTCCTTCATAAGCACCGCAGAGATAGCCTCCATGTCATCCAAGTGATCGTACAATTTAATAGTTCCATCAGGCATTACCTGATACTCTTTTATGCCCAGCTGACTCTCTAATGCGAGCAATGCATTCTCAACCTTATTGGTTTGCAGCGCAATATGGCGTTTACACTTTTCATTCAGCTGATTTTGCGTTAATTCTTCTATTAGGGTACCTTTATTAATCAATATGTATTGCGACACCGTTTGGTAAAGCTCATTAAGAATATGACTGGATATTAATATCGTTGTACCGCGTTCCTCATTCAAGCGCTTCAGTAAAATCCGCATTTCAGCAATCCCCATGGGGTCAAGGCCATTAATGGGTTCATCTAAAATGAGTAATTCAGGATCATGAAGTAATGCAATTGCAATACCCAAGCGCTGCCTCATTCCCAAAGAAAAATTACGGACAGCCTTCCTTCCTATACTATTGTCATTCAGACCGACCAGTTCCAAAGTTTCCTTGATTACCTGTTTATCAGGTATGCCACGCTGAATACGCTGAACCTCCAAATTCTGTACAGCAGTCATATTGGGGTAAAGCGCGGGTGTTTCGACCATACAGCCTATTCGTTTACGCTGCTCTTGCAGAGCCTGTTTTCCTGTTTTTCCAAAAAGGTACAGCTCGCCGCTTGTGGGAAAGGATAACCCTGCAATCAAGCGAATCAACGTTGTTTTTCCTGCTCCGTTCTGACCCATGAAGCCATAAATTTTTCCCCGTTCAATACTTAAATTAATATTATCCAAGGCCAAAACATGATTGTATTTCTTGGTGAGGTTTTTGGTCATAAGGATGGTATCATTCATCTCTGTCACACTCCTTATATAAAATAAGCTAAAGTACAGAAGCTTGTGGTTGCTGCCTATTTTAGAATAAAACCTTAAATAAATTCTTAAATTAAACCAGCGTATCTTAAAGAATCCATAAAGTCTTTGTTCGTGACTATGATTAAATTTAGTTTATGTAGTCTTATACAAGCGATAGCCAATTCCCCAGACAGTCTCTATGTATTGCTGGTCCGGGTTGATGACCTTCAACTTATTGCGTATGTTGCTAATATGGACATTAAGCGTATTATCCTCGCTCATATATTCTTCGTTCCATATACTCCTGAATAAATTTGCTTTTGAATATATTTTGTCCGGATGCCTCATAAGCAGCGCCAAAATCCCATATTCTTTGGCAGTAAGTGCAAGTTCGCGCCCGGCAACCTTCACAAGATGATTAATATCATCCAGCTCAATATCTTTATAGATCAGACATTTGGAACCGGCAGTATTCATCTGCATTTTATTACGCCGCAAATTACTTTCGATCCGGGCTAAAGTCTCGTCGAGATCAAAGGGTTTTGTGATGTAATCATCTGCTCCGATACGTAAAAGATCTATCTTGGTTTGCGTTGTATCTTTGGCAGAAATCACTATCACCGGAACTGCAGAATGTTTGCGCAGTTCAAGCAGAATCTGATCACCGCTTTTATACGGCAACATCAGGTCTAACAATATTAAATCAAAGGTTTCCGTTTGAATAAGCTGCAAGGCTTCTAATCCATCATATGTAGAGGTCGTTAAATAACCATGTCCGGATATAAAGCTGTGAAGCAATCCGTTTATTTCTTTCTCATCTTCGACAATCAGTATATGCTCCATTTCATCACACCTCTTGATTAACTTGAGATCCGGTTATTCTGCTCACAGCTAATTTGCCGGATTTTCAGGGTATAAAATCTTCCTTTTCCCCTTTATTTTAACACTAATCCTCGAAAATACGCTTACTATATAGACTGAACTTATAATTCTTCAATTTTGGGATTGGTCGTGACTGCAGAGAATGTTTGGACTTCCGGCCGCTGTTAGGTTTGGATTTCCTGAATTAACCGCGAATCGCGGTAGAAATCCAAACCTTGCCCATGCTTCCGAAGTGAGCTTTCCTGCGGAAAGCTTTCAGGCGGTCGCTATCGCTCCTACAGTTCCAAAATCCCCCTCCGTTGCTCCTTTCCCTTATCTCAAGTTTTTAAGTTCATTCTATATAGCATTTCAAATCATTTTGATTTCAGCTAACCTGTCTAAGAATTCCCCGGCGAATTTGACCTGCCTCCTAAAACGGCGTAGACTTTCAAAAGTGAGCAGGAACAATAAAAGATCAGGCCGCAACCAGCGGTTTATTTGTGCTATTTCAAGTTCATCTATAGAGAAGGAGGCTGAGCCATGAAGACAGATCATACTTCAACCTCTACCGGCGAAGCCGTGGAGGAAGCCCTGCCGCGCGTGCTGATCGTAACCGCTGTCGAAGCCGAGCGGGAGGCGGTCCTGCGCGGCCTGAGGGGCAGCAGCAGGTTCCACGTCATTGCCGCGGGTGCCGGCACCGCGGCTGCAGCGGCGGGCACCGCCGCCGCTCTGGCAGCCGGAAGCTACGGCTGCGTCATCAGCGCCGGGATCGGCGGCGGGTTCCCCGGGCGGGCGCCCGTAGGCTCGCTGGCCCTCGCCAGCGAGATGATTGCCGCCGACCTCGGGGCGGAGACGCCGGAGGGCTTCCGCAGCGCGGCCGAGCTCGGCTTCGGCCGCGTGTCCGTGCCGGCCCACTCCGGCACGGTGCAGGCAGTTGCGGCCGCGCTCGCAGCGGCCGGGCTTACGGTAAGCACAGGCCCTGTGCTTACCGTGTCAACGGCGACCGGCACCGCCGGGACGGCCGCCGCTCTGGCCGCGCGGCATCCCGGTGCCGTCGCGGAGGCGATGGAAGGCCACGGGGTTGCCGTGGCCGCCCGGCACTTCGGGATCGCGGCGCTGGAGCTGCGCGCGATCTCGAACCCGGTCGGCCCGCGTGACCGGGCGGCGTGGAAAATCAATGAAGCCATGGATGCCCTCGCGGCCGCGGCTGCGATACTACTGGAGGTGCTGTAATGACAACCGAACTGAATATTGCCTTTTCCCCTTGTCCCAATGACACCTTTGTGTTCCATGCCTGGGCGCATGGGCTAGTAGAGAATGCACCCAAGCTGAATGTTACCTTTGCAGATATTGATATTACGAACGGTCTGGCTGCTGATGGTGCCGGGCCTGAGGTGCTCAAAATCTCCTATGCTGCCCTTCCCTGGGTGCTGGAGCGGTACAAGCTGCTGCCTTGCGGCGGCGCACTTGGCCGGGGCTGCGGCCCGCTGGTGCTGACCCGCAAAGGGCCGGGCGCGGTCAAGCATCCCAAGGAGCTGTCGGGCCGCAGAATCGCTGTACCCAGCGAGCGCTCCACCGCCTATCTGCTGTTCCGGCTGTGGGCTGCGCAGCAGGTTCCGGGCGGTCCATCCGAAATCGTCGTCATGCCTTTCGATGAGATTATGCCTGCTGTGCGTGACGGGCAGATTGATGCCGGACTGGTGATTCACGAAGCCCGGTTCACTTATCCTTCCTACGGTCTCCACATGCTGACCGATCTTGGCAACTGGTGGGAAAGTGATACCGGACTGCCTATACCGCTTGGGGCAATTATCGCCCGCCGCGATCTGGACAGCGAAGCCATCTCCGGCTGGATACGCAGTTCACTGCAGTACGCCTGGGATCATCCTACAGCAAGCAGAGATTATGTCCTGGACCACGCCCAGGAGCTGTCTCCGGAAGTCGCCAAATCACATATTGATCTTTACGTGAATGAATTCTCGATGAATCTCGGGGAGGACGGCTACGCAGCAATCTCTGCTCTGCTGAACCGCGCCGCGGCCGAGGGTCTCGTGCCCGCCGTTGCTCCTGAGCTGCTTCGTTAGAGCATGAAACAGATGACTTCGGAAGCTTTTAAATTTACAATGAAGCTAAAGATCAGTGATGGGAGAGGATTCAATGATTCCTGCAGGCAACAGCAAGCAAAACATCGACCGCTTCTTGGGATTTCAGGACGAATACGACCGTTACCGCCCGGAGGCCCCGCCATTGGTTACTGAATTGTTGACGAATTACTTGGGCAGCCGCCCTGCCCTCGTGGCCGACATAGGCTGCGGAACAGGACTGTCCACCTTTCTGTGGAGAGAGAGTGCCGGCTCTGTAGTCGGCATAGAACCTAACCCCGACATGCTGGCCAAAGCGCTTGACAAGCTTGCCCGGCAAGGACAGCAACAATCCCTGTCCTTTATCCAAGGATACTCCAACCAGCTGCCCTTTGACTCTGGCAGTGTTGATATCATCACCTGCTCCCAGTCGTTCCACTGGATGGAGCCGGTAAGCACACTGCAGGAAATCTCCCGCTGCCTGCGCCAAGGCGGGGTGTTCGCCGCTTATGACTGCGATTGGCCGCTCGTATTACAGGCGGATATTGAAACCCGCTACAAACAGCTGATATCCGCCGCCGATGAACTGCTTGATGTACTCCAGCCAGCCGCCGAACAGGCGCATAAATGGGATAAAGAGGGACATCTGGGCCGGATAGAGGCCAGCGGCTGCTTCTCCTTTGCTCGGGAAATCGTTTTTCATAATACAGAAGAATGTGATGCCGAACGTTATGTCGGGCTGGCACTCAGTCAAGGCGGCATTCAAACCGTTCTGAAGCTCAGATCTTCCGCACTGGAGCAGCTTATTTCCGATTTCTCCGTGGCGGTAGAGCAGTATTTCCAGGGCCGGACCCTGCCGGTACACATCAGCTACCGGATGAGAGTCGGGATCAAATAATGCATGATACAGCTATCTGCTCTATATAGAACCCAAAAAACTGATTTCTGAGTTTATCAGTGTGCATTTTCTCTTCAATTTAAGTCTCCCATCTTTTCACGTCCCAACAAAAAAGCGCCCAAATACGGAAACTCCGCATTTGGGCGCTTTCTACTGGCTATGACTAACTGGCATGTTATGGTTATGCCACCAGCTTATTTCTTGTTCATCTTGAACTTCAGGAACAGCTCGTTGTAATGGGCGAGCATCCGCTTGCCGAGGTTGTCGTAAACCTCCAGCCGGTCGGTAATTTCAGCCGGCGGATAGAAGCGGGTATCTCCGGAAATATCCTCCGGCAGCAGCGCAAGCCCCGGAACGTTAGGTGTAGAATAACCGACATACTCTGCATTCTTCGCCGCCACATCGGGACGGAGCATGAAGTCGATGAACTTATGCGCCCCTTCCACATTGGCTGCTGTGCGCGGAATGACCATGTTGTCGAACCATTTGTTCGAACCTTCCTCCGGCACCACATAATCGAGCTTGTCGTTCTCATCCATAATTTCCGAGGCGTCGCCGGACCATACGATCCCGACGGCTGCTTCTTCGTTCGCCAGCAGCATTTTGACCTCGTCACCGACAATAGCCTTCACATTGGGAGACAGCTTGTTCAGCTTGGCCAGCGCTTCCTGCAGGTGATCCTCATTCCGGTCGTTGACGGAATAATGCAGGCTGTTCAGCGCCATCCCCATGACCTCGCGGGCCCCGTCAACCAGGAAGATACTATTGTTCAGTCTGCTGTCCCACAGGGAATCCCAGCTGCTGAAATCAATCCCCTCCGTCATTTCCGGATTGTAGATAATGCCTACTGTTCCCCAGAAATACGGCACCGAATACAGATTTCCCGGATCGAAGGAAAGATCCATGAACTGCGGGTCAATATTGGCCAGATTCGGAATCTTGCTGTGATCCAACGGAAGCAGCAGCTTCTCTTCCCGCATCTTGGCGATAGCATAGTCTGAAGGCACAACAACATCAAAGGTTGTCCCGCCTTGCTCGACCTTGGTCAGCATCGCCTCATTGGAATCAAAGGTCTGGTAAATGACCGTAATCCCGGTCTCTTCCTCGAACTGCTTCAGCAGTTCAGGTTCGATATAATCGCCCCAGTTATAGATGGTCAGCGTATTGCCGCCCGTATAGCCCTCAGCCGAATTCAGCCTGGAAGCCAGGAACATTAGCCCAAATGCGACGATGAGAATCGCCAGAAAAGCATTCACCAGCTGTTTCATCTAGGCACCCCCACTTCAGCGGCCGGCTCTGCAATATGAACCGCCGGGCGTTGCTTCCGGCGGTTCAGGAAATAATAACCGACGACAAGCAAGATGGTGAAGAGGAAGATCAGCGTGGACAACGCGTTAATCGACAGGGATACACCTTGCCGCGCGCGGGAATAGATTTCCACCGAAAGCGTCGAATACCCGTTGCCTGTCACGAAGAATGTCACCGCGAAATCATCCAGTGAATAGGTAAGGGCCATAAAGAAGCCGCTGAAGATCCCGGGTTTAATAATCGGCAGAATCACCTTGGTCAGCACATCGCGGCGGCTGGCCCCGAGATCACGCGCAGCATCGGTCAGCGTCGGGCTCATGTCCTGCAAATGCGGCAGGATCATCAGCACGGCAATCGGCACGCTGAATGCGACATGCGAGAGCAGGACCGACACGAAGCCGAGCTTGATCCCGGCAATCGTGAACAGGATCAGGAAAGACGCACCGATAATGACATCGGGGCTGACAATCAGCACATTGTTCAGTGAGAGCAGTGTATTCTTAGCCCTCCGGCTGCGGATGCGCTGAATGGCCAGCGCCCCGATGATCGCAATCAGCGTAGCAATCGCCGAAGACAGCAAGGCGATCACCAACGTGTTAATCATAATAATCATCAGCCGCGTATCCTGCACAACCTCACGGTAATAATCCAGCGTAAAGCCTTCGAAGCCATGCATCGTCCCGCCGCTGTTGAAGGAATAGTACATCAGGTAGAAGATAGGTGCGTACAGCACGGCAAAGACCAGCACCAGGTACAGATTTGAAATCCCATTCTTATTACTTCTCATGCCGCACCCCTTTCCGCGAGCTGCCCGACAGAATCATGAACAGCGCCATGATAACAATCAGGAAGACGGCAACTGTAGAGCCCATTCCCCAGTCCTGAGTGACCAGAAAATGCTGCTCAATGGCGGTGCCCAGCGTAATGACCCGGTTGCCGGCGATAAGGCGGGTAATCATAAACAGCGACAGCGCCGGAATAAATACCGCCATGCAGCCGGAGCGCACGCCGGAGATGGTCAGCGGGAAAATGACCCGCCGGAACGTCGTCCACCCGGAGGCACCCAGATCGCGGGCCGCATCTACAAGGGACAGGTTCAGCTCGTCCAGAGCGCTGAAGATCGGCAGGATCATGAACGGGATAAAGATATATACCGAGACAAAGACAAAGCTGAAACCCGTAAAGAGGATTTGCTGCTCTCCAATGCCCAGCACGTCAAAGACATTGTTGACCGGCCCGAAGGTCCCAAAGATACCGATAAAGGCATACGTCTTCAGCAGCAGATTAATCCATGTCGGCAGGATAATCAGCAGCAGCCACAGCTGCTTATGCTTCGTCCGGGTCAGCAGATACGCCGCCGGATAAGCCACCAGCAGCGAGAACAGCGTAATCAGGATCGCGTACCAGAAGGAGTTGAGCATCATTTTCATATATACCGGTGTAAAGAAGTTCACGTAGTTGTCCAGTGTAAGATGCCCGTCCAGATCAAACAGGGAGTAGTAGACAACCAGCAGCACCGGCGCTATGACGAACAGGGCGATCCATAAGTAATAAGGGATGAGGAAATACGAGCGGCCCTTACTCTTCATGGTTCTCCACCTCGGCGTAAGCTTCCAGACGTCTGTCGAATTCTTCCTCCGTTTCCCCGAAACGCATAACATGAATCGCTTCCGGATCGAAATACAGCCCGATCTCGCTGCCGACCTCCGCCTTGCGCGTGGAATGAACCAGCCATTCGTGGCCGGACCCGTCGTAGCAGCTGATCTCGTAATGTACGCCGCGGAACAGCTGGGAATCCACGCGGACGCGCAGTTTGCCTTGTTCAACGGCAGCAATCTCCAGATCCTCCGGACGGATCACGATCTCCACCGCTTCATTCGGCTTCAGCCCCGCATCCACACATTCAAAGCGGTGGCCGTTAAATTCAACGATATAATCCTCAATCATCACACCGGGCACAATGTTCGACTCGCCGATGAAATCAGCCACGAAGCGGTTGATCGGCTCATCATAAATATCGTTAGGCGTTCCGCTCTGCTCAATGCGTCCGCCGTTCATGACAAAAATCCAGTCGGACATGGCCAGCGCTTCCTCCTGGTCATGGGTAACGAAGATAAAGGTGATGCCCAGCCGCTGCTGCATTTCCCGCAGAATGTACTGCATTTCCGTGCGCAGCTTAAGATCAAGTGCCGAAAGAGGCTCGTCGAGCAGCAGCACCTGCGGTTCATTGACGATGGCCCGGGCAATCGCTACACGCTGCCTCTGTCCGCCGGACATTTCATTAATGGCCCGCTGATCGTAGCCTACAAGGTTGACGAAGCGCAGCGCTTCCTGCACCTTTTGCGTGATGACCTCTTTCTTAAGCTTCTTGATCCGCAGTCCAAAGGCCACATTCTCAAATACGTTCAGGTGCGGAAACAAGGCATAGTCCTGAAATACCGTATTGACCTGCCGTTCGTTGGCGGGAATGTGGTTGATGATTTTGCCGTTCAAATAAATGGAACCACCCGTTGGTTCAGCGAACCCGGCGATCAGACGGAGGATTGTCGTCTTTCCGCAGCCCGAGGGTCCCAGCAGTGTATAGAATTTGCCGCGTTCGATCTCGAAGCTGACTCCTTTTAACACGGCTTCTTCATCGTCGTATTGTTTGGTAACCTGGTCAAAAGAAATAATAGTGCCTTCCAGGGTAGTTATGGCTAACGACCTCCCTTACCTTATGTAGTACAACCTATTTTACCCGCTTCTCGCAGGGAACAATCTAAAGTGGCATGCTCAGCGCTGATAAGCGACAATTCCTCCCTTCCTTCGACACACTTCAATATATATAGCATATAGGATTAATGCAATATATGCGATAGCTTACAATGTTAAATGCAGCGCAGAAACTTAACAAGTTCGTAAAAACTGTACCCCGTTATTGTTGTTTTTGAGTGCTATAATGAAAATTGCTGAAAACCTAAAAATGTTCTCTTATTGATGTGAAAGAAGATGACTAACATGAACGAGGGGTTACAGGACCGCCTTGAAAAATTCGGATTATCTCTATATATGATACGCGTTACGATTGCTGCTTCACTCTCCTGGCTTGCGGTTCACAGCCTGCACGGCGACAGTTATTTATACTTTGCACCGCTTGCCGCAATTCTTATCACCCAAGGAAGCGTCAAGGCTTCGCTGGAAAAAGGGATTTACCGTCTGATGGGCGTTGTGCTCGGTGGAATTGTCAGCCTGCTCGTGGGCCATTTCTTCGACGTGGGGGCACTGTCTATTCTGCTGATGCTGCTGATCGGCATCGGTGTGGCCACCGCCTGCCGGATTAACATTCAAGCCGTTTCCCAGGTCGGTGTGACCTCCGTGCTGGCATTGACCTTTTATCAGGACCCTTATATCGTGTGGAGAGTCGCGGAGACCTTAATCGGCGTGCTGATTGCCTTAATAATAAATATGATTATCGTTCCCCCGGGGGGGTTCGTCAAGGTTAAACGCCTGGCACTGGAAGGAACCCTGCTGCTGGCCGATGCCTTGACCGGACTCGCCGCAGAGAGCAGCAGTTCTAAGCAGGCTCCGGAGAGGCTGGTGCGTTCCGGACAACTGCTGGCGAAGAGCGACAAGCAGCAGAAAGAGCTGCACTATACGTTATCCCATTATCAATGCCGCAGCGGGTTGCGGTCATTGACACAGGCAACCTCTCATCTGCAAAAGGTTCACCGCTACGTCAAGGAGATCGCCGAGGAGATTTCCCTCCTGCCTGCACATTATGCCGCAGCTGACTGGATGACAGAGGTCGTAACGGCAACCGCAGACTGCATCGCCCTGTATGGAACCAAGACTTTGTCCGATGCCGAATGCACCCGTTCGCTCCCCGAAGCGCTGCGCCGCGCCCGGGATCTGCAGTTCGCCTGGTTCTCCGAGCTGCAGGGTCAATGCTCATTGACAGCAGTCCGTGATCTCGGAGCCGTCTTCTCCCATCTTAACCGGGTGCTGGAGGAAATTGAACGGGCCGATTATGCAGCCACGATTATTATACCGGCACCAGTCTCCGTCCGGGCCGGAAGCGCACGCGCCGTGCACCTTGTCAAAAGAGGGCTCTCCCACAAGCTTTAAGCTTGGGAGCGTCCTTTTTTCGCAGAAACGACCCTGTCCTTTGAGAAAAAGGCAGGGTCGTTTTTGCTTGTAATATCGCTTGAACTCAAAGCCGTCCCTTTTAAAGGGATACCAGAGAGATTTATTATTAATAAGTTGAAAAATTAATACTAAAGTACTAGAATTAAGCTTGTTTGTAGATTTATTTTGGCAACCACTCCAGTATTGAACATTCCCTGTCGATTTGAGTCGATTAAATGACCTCATGCTGAATGTATATCATTGATCTATTTTTTTAAAGGCAAACTTCCCGAAAGGGCAGGACGCAAAGCGATGGGCCTAAGAATGTGAGACTATCCATTCATGGTCGCCAGGCTGCCAATTGAGATGTGACTTGGGTACTGGTAGATTAAAACAATCTATCATAGTCCATGATGCTCTTTTCTGTACAGATACCATTGATTATACGAAGAAGCGAGGTTAGAGTAATGCCACAGCATATCATCGAGAAATTCAGGCATGTATTTCATACCACAACGCCAATCGGGAACCCCGATCTTCCGGCTCTGCCCGCTGTGCAGGCTAAGCCGCTCCGTGGGGGAGATGAGGAAAAGAACGGACGTATTATCGTACAGAACAACCAAATATTCATTACTCCTCCTCTGCCAGGCGGCAAACCCGCTGTCATTTCTTCCGTTCACCCTGTGGTGTTGAATATTAACCGGAAGACGGTGACAGATCCTACGGAAGTAACCCCCACAGACCGTATCACCTGGGAAATTTGCGAGAAGCCGCAGTATCAGATCACCGTATCCGAAGATAAACTGAAGGTCTACTTCACGCTCTACCGTGCAGAAAAGTACGCCTGGAAGCTCGCTAGCTCCCCGGCTGCAGCAGATGTCACAGTCCGGGCGGAACCGAATTGCGGCCTGCTGCTGTCCACCCTTACGGTGGACCAGATTATCGCCGGCTTCAAGAAAAGCTCCATTATGCGCGATCTCAACATTCCGGCTCTTTATGCAGAGCTGAACAACCCTACCTATCTCCCGGTCTGCATCGCAGAGGGTAAAGCCCCTATTCCCGGCAAGAATGCCCGGCTGGAGCTGTTATTTGCTGAGGACAGGGAATATGAATTCATTCGGACTGCCGATCCTGCAGATTTCCTGAACCATCCAAGGGTTCCCTTTGTCCAGAAGGGAGAGG
Organism: Paenibacillus sp. FSL H3-0321; assembly: GCF_038002865.1. Classification (NCBI taxonomy): domain Bacteria; kingdom Bacillati; phylum Bacillota; class Bacilli; order Caryophanales; family Paenibacillaceae; genus Paenibacillus; species Paenibacillus sp. FSL H3-0321. The sequence goes on from NZ_JBBODH010000001.1 coordinate 3,794,428, forward strand.
TCATTGCCCGTAAGCTGCCTGCGGAAGAGGGAGTGCCCGGCATCGACGTGTATGGCGGAATTATTCCCTCCCCGCCACCGCAAGACATTCAGCTGGTCACTAAAGAATGTACAACCCTGCTGGCGGACGGCGGGATCGTCTCCCTCCGCCAGGGAAGGCCCCGCTTAACGGGATGCGGTCTGAACCGCAAGGTTTTTGATTTCCCCCAGACATATCTTGTTCCCGGGGACACGAACCCCGACGCCGCCAAAATGATGTTCCCGGGTGATGTGGTCGCCACCAATGATATCGGAAACCAGACCATCCTTGAGGCGTTGGGAAATGTATACATATACGGCGACGTTACACATGCGACAATCACTGCTACAGGAAGCATTTTTGTCCAGGGCAAGGTTGTCAGCAGCCAATTGTACTCCGGTCATTATGGAGCGAGACATAACCGCCTCTGCATGTACTCCGCTCTCTTGATGAAGGAAATGACCAGTCTGAGAAAAGCGTCGCAGCAGTTGGCGAATACCGTCCAATCACGCCAGCAAACCGTAAAATACGGTCTGGTGGTTATGCTGCTGCTGGAAAGCAAATATGACCATCTCCCCGGCCTGATCACTGATCTTCAGAATGTTATTGCCGGGATGAATCCCGATTATCCTATCGACACCGGGCAATTAAGACATATGCTGGAGGTATTCCTGCACCCGGGGCAGTTCACCGATTTCTTCACGGATGCTGTTCTAAGCACCTTTCTGAGGCTGTTGCAGGATTTGCATGACGCCATATCCGGGATGCAGGAGGAGAATACACGGATCGACATTGCCTCGTCACAGCATAGCATTATTAAATCCGGCGGAGATCTCCATGTTCATAAGGAGGGGATTCTGCACAGCCAGCTGTTCTCTTCCGGCGATGTCCGTTTCGTAATGAACGAAGCGGAGTGCACGGACTCCTCAGTCGAGGCGGCAGGCTCCATCAGCGCACAGACTGTAGGGAAGCAGTCCTCCGAGAAATCGGTGCTTACCGCCGGCAATAATATTACAGTCCGCAAAATCTGCAACAGCGAAGTGACGATTGGAGAATACACCGCCAAGATCGACGGGACAGATGAAGAACTTGTCTTCACTGCCCAAAGCCTGCGGTTAAGAAATCAGGCGCATTAGCCTTCCTCTACCCCAAAATATCTGATCTAGCTGCTAATACCCAGCCTAATCAAGGTTCATACTGAGGTCTGTCCAGCTCGAACGTCCGGCCAATTGCTGCATAAGACGCGCCGGCCAGACGGCTGACCGGCTTCAGCTTGCCGACATCAATTCGGCCGTTATGAATCAGCTCATCCTCTACATGAAAACCTAGAACTTCGCCGATAACCATATCGCAATGCCCGAGCTCCACAAGCTGCACCAGCCGGCATTCCATCGCAATCTTGCATTCCTGTACGCGCGGGACCTTGACAGCTTGTCCGGGTACCGCCGTCAGCCCGGCCAGCTCAAGTTCGCTGATTCCGCCGGGTGCATTGATTGAGGTATGGTTGACTGCAGCGATATTATCCTCATCGACGATATGGACCACAAATTCCTTATTCGCGGCTATATTGCGCGGCGTATGCTTCATTTCTCCGTCTGCTTTGCGGACACAGGAGAACATGACCATAGGCGGATCATCATTTACAATATTAAAAAAGCTGAACGGGGCGGCATTCACGATCCCCGCTTCATCCACCGAGGTTACAAAGGCAATCGGCCTGGGCACAATGCTGCCGATCAGCAGCTTATAATTATCATGTGCTGTTTGTCCATCCGTCTGAATATACATGATTATCCCCCTGTCTTAACTTGTCAGCCGCCGTGCGGCCCGGCCTATCTTAACATTCACCAGAATAATGCTGCTTACGATCAGCAGCATACCCACTACCAGATTCAGCGTAATGCGCTCATTTAATAATACTACACTTGACCCGATTGAGATCAGCGGAATCAGGAAGGTGAATGAACCGACCTTGCTGGCCTCTCCTTCATTGATCAGCTTGAAATAAACCATCCAACCCAGCGCAATGACGAACACCGAAATGAACAATGTGTTCACGATAAAGGCGCTGTTCCACGTAATATCGGACCAGCTCTCCACAGCCGAACCGGCAGCCAGCAAAATGACACCCCCAATCATGATCTGCATTGCCGTCATCCACAGCATATCTACCCGCACCGCATTTCGTTTCGTATACACCGTCGCCAAGGCCCAGCTTAGCGCGCTGGCCAGGGCAAGCCCTACGCCCAAGGCGGAGATGCTTCCGGTAAAGCCGCCAATGCTGAGCGCAGCTACCCCGAGAAAACCAAGCAGCAAGCCGAACATCTTCATTCCATACATACGCTCACCCAGCCAGATCCAGGCAAAGATACCGAGCAGCACAGGCTGCAGAAAGACGATGGCCGAGAACAGCCCTGAGGGCATATACTGCAGGCCGATCGTCTGGAACCCGTAATAGAAAACGATGCTGAGAAAGGCCGAAGTCAGATAGACCGGCCAAAGCTTGCTGAAATGAAGGGCCTTCCTTTTAGGAAGCGCAGCAACAATGAGGATCACCCCGGCAATAACCGTACGGATTCCGGCAAACAACAAGGGCGGAGCGTAGGCTAGAGCAATCTTGGACAGCGGCCAATTGATCCCCCAGACAATAACCAGAAATATAAGCAAAGCAATGTTTTTCTTCCGCTGCTGCATCTCATCACCCCTTGTTCTATTTTCATTCCAAATGATACAATAAGCACAGTCATAATTGAAATGAATTATATTCATGAGGGGCATACCAGATTCGATATGAACAACAATCAAATTCGTCTATTCGTCAAAATCGCTGAGAGCGGCAGCTTCACCAAAGCCGGGCTGGCACTGAACATGACCCAGCCTGCGGTCAGCCGGGCCATCTCCGCGCTAGAGTCTGAGCTTGCAGTGAAGCTGCTGCTGCGCGACCGGCGCAGTGGGCTGATGCTCACTGATATCGGCAAGCGCGTTCTGATTATTTTTCGGGAAATTCTAAATGGGTTTGACAAGGTTGAGCAGGAAATCTCCGCTGAGAAGGGCCTGGAGAAGGGGCTCATCCGCATTGGGGCCTTTCCGGTGGCGTCTGCTTATTTTGTCCCCAAAATCATCCGTTCCATTACCGAGAAATATCCCGAGATTGAGATTGTTCTCTATGAAGGTTCGGTTGCCGAGGTCAAGGAATGGCTGGAGACCCGGTTTATTGATGTCGGCTTCATTATTCCCCCGCAAGAAGAGTTTGCCACAATTCCGCTCTACCGGGAGAAACTGTACGCAGTGCTTCCTGGCGATCATCCGCTCCGTGAGAAGCATGTCATCTGTGTCAAGGATCTGGAAGACGAGCCGATGCTGATCTGCCGGGCAGGTTATGAGCCTCCGGTCGTTGATTTATTCCAGCGGGGAGGTAGTAAGCTGAATGTGAAATACGAAGTGAACAGCTACATGACCGCACTCAATATGGTTAAGGAGGGGCTGGCTGTTGGTGTCATGTCGCAGCTGTCCCTGCTGTCTCCGCCGCCGAATGTGATCATAAAGGAGCTGGCCCCCGATGCTTACCGGGATATCCATCTCGCCGTCCATACACTGGAGGAGACCTCGATTGCCGTCCGCTTATTTATGGACACTGCACTGCAGCTGTTCTCCGGGGCAGAACTGTCTGTGCTTTGACGAAGTACACCACTATGCTGAACAAGAGGAGTGAACCACTTGAAATATCACCGTTTGGGTAACAGCGGGCTGCAGGTCTCCGCACTGGGTCTGGGGACCAATTCCTTTGGCAAAAGAGCCGATCAGGAGACCTCCATAGATATCGTCCATGCCGCGCTCGATCAAGGCATTAACTTTATCGATACCGCCAATATTTATGCCGGCACCGAATCGGAGCGGATCATCGGACTGGCGCTGGAGGGCAGACGTCAAAGCGCTGTTCTCGCTACCAAAGCAGGCCTTCCGAGACACGAAGGTCCTAACGGCAGCGGCTCTTCCCGCCATCACCTGATGCTGGAGCTGGAAGGCAGCCTGCGCCGCCTGAAGACCGATTATGTAGACTTATATCAGATCCATACCTTTGATCCCTATACACCGCTGGAGGAAACGCTGCGGACCCTTGATGATATGGTATCCGCGGGCAAAGTCCGCTATATCGGGGCCTCCAATTATGCAGCCTGGGAGTTAATGAAGGCGCTGGGCATCAGCGAGGCGCGGAATCTGGTCAAGTATACCTCGATTCAGTGCAGCTACTCCCTGGCTGACCGGACGCCGGAGGCCGAACTGGTTCCACTCTGCCTGGATCAAGGACTCGGGATTATCCCCTACTTCCCGCTTGCCGGGGGCATTCTTACCGGCAAATATGCCGGTGAAGGCGCACCGCCGGAAGGCTCCAGAGCCGAAACCGATCCAAACTTCGGCCGCTTCCTTACCCCCGGCCGGATTGAGCTGGGGAACCGGGTCGGCCGGATTGCCGAAGAAACCGGCGCCTCTATGGCTGCACTGTCCCTGGCCTGGCTGATGAGCAAACCGGCTGTATCCACGGTGATTGTCGGAGCCACCCGTGTGGAGCAGGTGCAGCAGAATCTGCAAAGCGTTGCCCTCCAGCCGGATGCTGAGCTCATGGACAAGCTGGATCAGGCCAGCGGCACCTTCCGCAGCGGCGAGCCGTTCGCGGTGTACCGCCTGCCATAGCAGTTATCCGTAAATAAACAGAATGGGGGTACTTCTCATAGCAATGAGAAGTACCCCTATTTTCATATGGCACAAATGGCCATCCAGTTATACAGCTGCGATAAATTTCTCCATATCTTCTTGTACAGTTGTAATGCCGCTGATACCAAAAGTATCGACTAGCACCTTGGCTACATTCGGTGACAGGAAGGCCGGAAGTGTAGGTCCGAGGTGAATATCCTTCACACCCAGATACAGCAGTGCCAAGAGTACAATTACCGCCTTCTGCTCATACCAGGCAATATTGTAGGAGATAGGCAGATCGTTAATATCCTCAAGTCCGAATACTTCCTTGAGCTTCAGGGCAATCACGACAAGCGAGTAGGAATCATTGCATTGGCCGGCATCCAGTACACGCGGAATCCCTCCGATGTCGCCAAGCGCAAGCTTATTATACTTGTACTTCGCACAGCCTGCCGTAAGAATCACGGTGTCTCCCGGCAGTTCGGCAGCGAAATCGGTATAATAATTGCGGCTCTTCATCCGGCCGTCACAGCCGGCCATTACGAAGAACTGCTTGATGGCACCGGTCTGAACGGCCTCAACCACCTGATCGGCTACATTCATTACGGCCGCGTGGGCAAATCCGCCGACAATCTCGCCGGTTTCGATCTCTTCCGGAACCGCACAGCCTTTGGCCTGCTCAATGATAGCGGAGAAGTCCTTCGCTCCATTGGCATCCGCCGAAATATGCTGCACTCCCGGGAAACCGGTATTGCCCGTAGTATACAAACGGCCGATATAACTCTCCTTCGGCGGCACAATGCAGTTCGTCGTCATGAGAATCGGTCCGTTGAAGCTTTCAAATTCCTCCGCCTGTTTCCACCAGGCATTGCCGTAGTTGCCCACGAAATGGCTGTATTTCTTAAAAGCAGGATAATAATGTGCCGGCAGCATCTCGCTGTGTGTATACACATCCACTCCGGTGCCATCGGTCTGCTTCAGCAGCGCTTCCATATCCTTCAAGTCATGCCCGCTGATCAGAATCCCCGGATTCCGGCCTACACCGATATTCACCTTGGTGATTTCCGGGTTGCCATAGGTCGTTGTATTAGCCCGGTCAAGCAAAGCCATCACATCGACACCCAGCTTGCCGCACTCCATCACAAGTGCAGTCAGTTCATCCGCCGTGAGTGTATCATCCAGAGTCGCCACCAGACCTTTTTCCATAAAAGCATGTGCGCCTTCGTCGTAATAGCCCAGCACTGCGGCATGCTCCATATACGCCGCCATTCCCTTCAGCCCGTAGGTCAGCAGTTCACGCAGGGAACGGATATCCTCATTCTCCGTGGACAGAACTCCTACCGTCTCCGCCTTCACCTGCAGTGCCTCATCGGTATCTGCTGTCCAAAGAGCTGCATCATGCCCGGCATAAGGAACCTCTACTCCGGCTGCCTGCAATTTACCGCTCCACTGGCCGCGAAGGATCAACCCCTCTTCGATTCTGGCAATGAAAGCTTCAGGCATGAAATTAGCATTGGTTATTGTAGCGAACATACTCTCTATAATAAATTTCTCCGTGGTAGAGTCAGTCATTCCAAGCTCCCGGCCCCGGCGTGCAAAGATAGAAATCCCCTTCAATGTGTAGATCAGCAGATCCTGAAGATTTGCCACATCGCTAGTTTTCCCGCAGACTCCCTGAATTGTACAGCCCGATCCTTTAGCCGCTTCCTGACATTGAAAACAAAACATATTGCTCATTGCACGTTCACTCCTTTAATAGGTATAGGCTACCAACAGGACTCCGTTCGCCCCGCCTTTACAGTTAAGGCTAATTGTAGTAGACTTTCGCCATACAATCGGTAACGGATGTTACCAGATGCTATAAATTTGGAGGAAATGCTATGAAACCGGAGCCCGCCGTACTGCAATCCTGCCTGCTGTTCCGCGGGAAAACCGTGAAGGAAATCGAAGCGGTGCTGCAAAAAATAACCTATACCGTAAGCAGCTTTCATAAGAATTCACTGATCTTGGCGGAAGGTGATACTGCGGACAAACTCGGCATTGTGCTTGAAGGACGGATTGAGGTTCAGAAAACCCATCCTACCGGCAGCAGTGTAACCATTGCCCATCTAAATCAGGGACAGACCATTGGCGAAGCGGTGTTGTTCCGCAGAGAAAATATAGTTCCGGCTACTGTTACAGCCACAGGCCCCTGCTCCGTCATGTTTATCGGCAAGCAGGAGCTGCTCCGGTTGTTCACCACAGACACGGACATGCTCACACGTTTCATTGAGAATCTGTCGGAGCGCCTGGTGCTGGTCAACCGGAAGATCGAAATATTGTCAGCCGGCCCTCTGCGGCGGCGGGTGATCAGCTTTTTGTTGGAGCAAGCAGCTCAGCAAGCCTCCGAGGTCATCCGGCTGCCCTTCAGCAGAAAAGAATGGGCGGAGCATTTGAATACGGCCCGCCCGTCACTATCCCGTGAAATGGGCTATCTGCGCGATACCGGCTGGATTCATTTCAAAGGCAGCAGCATTACGCTGCTGAATATGATGGCTATGAACGACTACATCCGCACCGTCCCTTCGGCTCCCGGCCAGGATAAGTAATTCCTGCCGGAAGCTATTCTCGGGGATACACGAACACATCTATATCTACACATCATGTATTGGAGGGTTCACTTATGTCGGAGTTAACAGCCCAAAGCGTTGAACAGATGCTGGCCGGGCACAGTGAGTGGTTTCACAGCGGGGCTACGAAGGAGCTTGCCTTCCGGATTCGCCAGCTGCAGAAGCTGAAAGATGCCATCCGCCGCAATGAAACGAAAATTATCGCGGCCCTGCATCAGGATCTGCGCAAGAGCGAATTTGAAGCCTATGCGACGGAAATCGGCTTCACGCTGGACAGCATTGGATATATGATGAAGCATCTGAAACGTTGGATGAAGCCGGTCAAGGTTAAATCCCCGCTGCATATATTTCCGGCCAAAAGCCGGATCCTCAGCGAGCCCTACGGAACCGTGCTCATTATCGGCCCCTTCAATTATCCGTTTCAGCTGCTGATCGAGCCGCTCATCGGGGCCATTGCCGCCGGCAACTGCGCCGTACTGAAGCCCTCGGAGAGTACCCCGGCCATTACCGCCGTTATTGAGGAAATGATCAGGGAAACCTTTGAACCCGCCTATATCCGTGTGATTCAAGGCGAGAAAGAAGCCACCAATCTGCTGATTCATGCCAAATTCGATTATATTTTCTTCACCGGAAGTGTCCCTGTCGGCAAAATAGTCATGGAAGCCGCAGCCAAAAATCTGGTGCCGGTAACACTGGAGCTGGGCGGTAAAAGTCCGGTCATTGTCGATAAAAGCGCCAATCTGGAGATAGCAGCCAAACGAATTGTCTGGGGTAAGCTTATCAATGTGGGCCAGACCTGTATTGCCCCGGATTATCTGCTCGTCCACAACGATGTGGCATCCCAGCTGATCACCTTAATGAAACGTTATATTCAGGAGTTTTATGGCCAGGATGCTCAGCAGAATCCGGATTACGGGCGGATTGTGAATGACCGCCAGCTGCGCAGAATTGCCGGAATGATTCAGCGGGACCAATCGAAGGTCATTATGGGCGGCACCGTTGTGCCGGAGGATCTGTACATAGAACCTACACTGCTCTATCCTGCGGATTGGAAGGATGCGGCCATGGAGGACGAGATTTTCGGGCCTATACTTCCCATTATGGAATATACCCTGCTGGACGAAGCCATCCGCAGCATCAATGAGCGTCCCAAGCCGCTCGCCCTCTATCTGTTCACCGAAGACAAACAGGCTGAACAGGAGGTGCTGGCCAGAGTTTCATTCGGCGGAGGCTGCATCAATGATACGATTACCCATGTAGCCAGCACACATCTGCCATTTGGAGGAGTGGGAGGCTCCGGCATCGGCGGATATCACGGCAAGCATAGCTTTGATCTCTTTTCCCACCGCAAGAGCATTGTAAAAAGAGGGACAAAGCTTGACCTCGGGGTTGTCTATCCGCCATACGGCAATAAGGTCAAGCTGGCGCGGAGATTGCTGAAATAGAGTGCAGCGATTGGCAAAAGACAGCAGAAAAGGATACCGCCCTGTTCGGGGACCGGTATCCTTCGCTCCATTACCCCGCTCTTCTGCCCTCCACCCAACTGGCTACGTCTTTTTCCGGTATGGGTCTGCTGATGAAGTAGCCCTGGATCTTGTCACAGCTTGTACGCTCCAGAAAAGCCAGCTGCTCCCGGGTTTCCACCCCTTCTGCGGTCACCTTCAGCCCCATATCATGACCGATGGTTACGATGGATCGGGCCAGTGACATATTGTTCGGTGTATCAATGCTGTCAATAAACGACTTATCAATCTTCAGCGTAGTGATCGGCAGCTGCTTCAAATAGCTAAGCGAGGAATATCCTGTTCCGAAGTCATCCAGGGCAATGCCGATTCCCCGTTCTTTCAGCGATTCCAGCTTCGAACTGATCGCCTCGAAGGATTCCATGAAGATCGACTCGGTAATCTCCAGCTCCAAATATTCCGGCGGCAATCCGGTCTCCTTCAGAATCCCCAGCACCATATCGGTGAAATCATCCAGCATCAGCTGGATCACCGATATATTCACCGAGATATGGTAGCCCTCATAACCTTCTGTATGCAGCTCTTTAATGAACCGGCAGGCCGCCCGGAGCACCCATTCACCGATCGGGACAATCAACCGGCAGTCTTCAGCGATTTTGATGAACGAAAGCGGCGATACAAAACCAAGCACCGGACTGTTCCAGCGGATCAGAGCCTCGAAGCCCCAGATTCCGCCTGAGGCGGTATCCACCAGCGGCTGATAATGAAGCGAAAGCTCATTATTCGAAATGGCATTTCTCAAGTGCTTCTCAATGATCATCCGTTCGTCAAAATGCTGCTGCATCGCCTGTCCGTATAATACATACGTCCCTTTGCCGGCTTCCTTCGCTTTATACATGGCAATATCGGCATTTTTCAAAAGCTCTTCAGCATTGATCCCATTCTCCGGATACTGGGCAATACCAATACTGGTCGAGATGTGAACGACGCTGGCATTCAGCTGGAAGGGCTCCTTAAAACCCTGCACAAGCGCTTGTGCATAGGAGATGACCTCATCCGATCCCTTGATATTCTCGAACAGTATCACAAACTCGTCGCCCCCGAAACGGAAATACTTGCTGCGTCCGTCCGACAAGCCCAGCAGCCGTTCACCGACCTTGACCAGCAGCTCGTCGCCAAACGTGTGACCCATCGTATCATTTATATATTTGAAATTATCAATATCCAGAAAGAACAAGGCTGCATGCCCTCCTGCGTGTTCCTTGATAAACTTCTGCAGCTCCTCGGAAAGGGACAGCCGGTTCGGCAGACCGCTTAAGACATCGTTATAGGCCAGCAGCCGGTATTTCTCTTCGCTGGTCTGCAGCAGTGCCTGATTCTCGACCACTTTGTTATATTGCTCCAGCAGCTCATCCTGCAGTGCCGTAAGCTCCTCATAGGTCGACTCCAGTTCCTGATAGCTCATTTGGAGCTTGCTCTCATAACCTTTGCGGTCCGTAACATCAACCATAGAGCCGGAAAAACGGACAAAACCGCCGTCCGCATTGCGCAGCACCTTGCCCCGGGCCTGAAACCATTTATATTCGCCTGATTTGCTCTGCATCCGGTATTCGCAGTAATAGTAGGAGCTTTTGCCCTGCAGATGCTCAGTGCGCAGGCGGTTCTCATGTTCTGCGTCCTCTGGATGGATAAGAGTTCTCCAACCTCCATGGCTCTCGTCCGCTTCATCCCGCTCATAGCCGAGCAGCTCATACCAGCTGTCCGAGAAGTAGTAGATCATCGTGGTCATGTCCACATCCCAGATTACCGCATCCGCACCATAGGCAGCCAAACTGAAGCGTTCATTGCTTTTTTCCAGGTTGCTTCGGATTCGCTTGACCAATTGCACGTAGAATAGGAGGATGAGAATAAAGGCCAGCAGAACGGCGAATGCCGCGACAATGCTCAGTACAAGCTTTTTATAGGATTGATAGAAGGAAAAGGGCTTGTTAATGACTTCGCTGCCTTCCGGTAGCTGCTTCAGGGAAACGTTGAAATGCTGCAATTCCTTATAGTCAAAAACCTTTCTCACAGCGCTGTCCGAGACAATAGGGATTTCTCCCGCATTTTCTCCTTCCAGAATTTGCAGAGCCAGGCTGGCTGCAGTTTGCCCCTGAATTTTGCCGCTAATCAGATTTCCGCCGAAGGCCCCGTGATTCAGGCTAAAATCATAAATATGATATACCGGCACACTGCTGCTCTCGCTAAGCTCGCTTGAGAACCGGTCAAATTCAGTAATTCTTCCCGTTGTATCACTGTAGTATGTAGTCATAAGAACCATGCTGTCTGATGAAAGGGTGGATACTTGATCTATGATTTGTTCATTGGAGAGGCTGTTCATCGGGAAGACCTGGAGCCCCCGCTCCAGAGACAGGATCTGTTCACTGACCATTTTACCCGTGGAGAGCCCGCTTTCGGAATTGTCGAATACGATGTACACCTTACGGAGCGATGGATTGATCTTCAGCGCCATTCGTATCGTTTCTGTAGGATCGATCTTTTCGATGACTCCGGTGATGTTGCGCTTGTCCGCTATACTGTCCACACCGAGCTGATTAATCCCGCTGAACACGATGGGTGCATCGTTCAGGATTTCCTTGCGGTACTTAATAGCGAAGTTCATGGCAGCATCGTCCGTAACGATAATCGCATCGATATGAAGAGCTTGATATTTGAACTTGATCATCTGGTAGAAGTGCTCGAGGTTGTCATTGCTGGGGAATCGTTTCCAGTCCATATACTCCGTGTAGATAACCGGCGGATTAGCTGCTCCTTTAAGCTGCTCTTCAATGCCCGCACCCTGGTCATCTGTCCAGGCAAAGCCCTTCTGATAGGAATGCAGGACAAGCACATTCTGAGCGCGCCGTTCTTCGCTGCTGGCGGACACCGGCTGATACAATGCCGTGCTGAGCATAATAAATAAAAGCAAAAACAAGCCATACCGTAACCTGCGCTGAATTTTCCCCTTGCCCATTAGCACACTCCCATTCATCTATCCCAAACATCCCAAAATCAGAAACGGGGAAATTCGATAATTTCTATTAAAAGCGTATGGATCCATTATGATTGGGCTTTGCTATTTACTTATAAGCTTAATAGAGTAAATATATAGACTGAACTTAAGGTTTTAGAGTACAAGATCAGTCGCAACTACGGTGAATATTTGGACTTCCGGCCGCTGTTGTCTTCAGATTTCTTGATTTTAACTGCTATTCGCGGTAGAAATCTGAAGACAAAGGCGGACACTACCGTTCCTCCAGTTCCAAAATCCCCCTCCGTTGCTCCTTTCCTTTATCTCAAGTTTTTAAGTTCAATCTATATAGTAAATAAAATTAATTACAATTTATGACGTTTTTCTTCTTATTATATGGGGAAAGTCTAATTTTTGAAACATAAATAGAAGGTTCATCCCTTCATGGACAGTCCCTTGCATCCAAGTTAGAATGAGTGTGCAAAGACCCGCCAAGACAGGAGGTTCCACATGCCTACAATTAAAGACGTTGCGCTGAAGGCAGGCGTTTCGGTGACAACCGTCTCCCGGGTGCTGAACAACAGGGGGTACTTAAGCGAGGATCTGAAGAAAAAGGTCTACAGCGCGATGAATGACCTCAACTACCGGCCAAACGAACTCGCCCGCTCGCTCAGCCGCTCCAAATCAAATATTATCGGGCTGATCATCCCTCATGTCTCTCATCCGTTCTTTGGGGAATTGACCAGCCATATCGAGGAGCATGCCTACCGGAACGGCTATAAGCTGCTGCTCTGCAACTCGCAACAGGACAAACACAAAGAACTCGAATATATCGATATGCTTCGCGCAAGCCGGGTCGACGGCATTATTATGGGCAGTCACACCCTGGAAGTTGAGGCCTACCGGCAAATGAATCTGCCGCTCGTCACCTTTGACCGCAGAATATCGCCGGAAATCCCTTATGTCTGCTCCGATAACTATCGGGGCGGGGTGCTGGCTACTACCTTATTGATTAATAAAGGCTGCCTCAGGCTCGCCCATATCGGTGGGCATCCCGAGCTGAACATTCTGTCTGTGCTAAGATCCGAGGCCTTTGCGGATACCGCCCGGCAGCATAACCTCCCGCACACCTTGCTGCATACGGATAACAACAGCTTTGATGTCGGAGCTTATGAGCGGCTGCTTGCGCAGCTGTTCAACGAACAGCCAGATGTGGACGGCATCTTTGCAGGCAGCGATTTGATTGCAGCTTATGCGCTTAAGGCTTGCCGGGAGCGGGGATTGCGGGTGCCTGAGGATGTGCGGATTGTAGGATATGACGGCATTGCCCTGCGCAGCCTGCTGGCTCTGCCGCTCAGCACCATCCGCCAGCCCATTGAAGAGATGGGCAAACTTGCCGTTGATTTGATCATTCAGCAGGTCCACGGCGGTGCCGTCCACGCAGAATACATATTGCCGGTTGAGCTGGAGGAAGGCGCTACAACTTGAGTATGCGTAAAATCCAAAGCATGAATTTTTAGTTGTACAAATTGCAACTACCCCGGAGAAAATCTTCCCCGATCAGGCTGCAGTGTAAATTACGGCACCTGCCAAACGCTAACCCCCGCTCTGCTGTAAGCAAGCAGAACGGGGGTTTTCTGCGTTTGACAATTTAGATCTACAAGTGTAATATCAACCAGGAGATTAAAACTACACTTGTAGATTGAATGTTCATGAAACTGCGAGGAGTCGATTATATGAAGAGCATCCCCAAAATTTCAGAGGCTGAATGGGAGATCATGAAAGTCATCTGGGGCAACCATCCGGTTACAGCTGAACAAATTGTCCAGCACCTGCCGGGGTCTATTGAATGGAGCGATCAGACGGTACGCACCTTTATCACACGGCTGCTTAAGAAGAAAGCCATTGGCTTCGAGAAATCCGGGCGAAGTTATCTTTATTATCCGCTGCTCTCCGAGCGGGAATGTGTACAAGCAGAAAGCCAGTCTTTTCTGAAGCGGGTCTTCGGGGGAGCCGCCAACCTGATGGTCACCAACTTTTTGGAAGAAGTTACGTTATCCGCCCAGGAAATTGAGCAGTTGGAACAGTTGCTTCAGGAGAAGAAAGCACAAGGAGCACACAAAGATCCAGGTACACAGGAATGAATGTGATCTACAGCCTGTTTGCCGATTTCCTGGATGATACACTAGCCGCGAGCCTGGTGATTCTGGTTGTAATCGCAATTCATGCCATCCTGCAAAAGGTCATCAGCGCCAGGGTCCGTTACCTGCTGTGGCTGCTGGTCATTATCCGAATGCTGCTTCCGGTGATCCCGGACAGTCCGCTCAGCATGTTCCATGTGCTTCAGTTTGGAGAAGGAATAAAGAGCGCTCTCACGGGACAGGCCGCTGATACAGCCCCATTGCCGAATCTGCAAGCTGCTGCTCCAAGCAATCAGGGGCTGGACTCTGATTCTGATCCGCAATCAGGCACTCCCGGAACCGGAGACAGCATTAATGCGGGACACCTACAACAAGCGGACGGGCAGGCGCCGGGTGGCCGACATTCCAGTGCTGCTGGTATCTACTCTCCCTGGCTGAAGGCCGCTGCTATAATCTGGTTCGGCGGCGCAGTCTTTCTTTTTCTGAACGGACTTGGCATCATGAGCAGGCAGCTCCGCGGGCGGAAGCGGCTGAGACGGGTTACTGATCCCCGGCCAATTGCGGTGCTTGAGGACGCTCTGAACCGGTTCGGAGTGAAAAGGAAGATCCCGCTCTACACCGGCTCCCGGGCCAAAAGCCCTTTCCTGAGCGGCGTGTTCCGTCCTTGGATATACGTCCCGGAACTGGCGCTTCAGGAGTTAACGTCACCGCAGCTGCTGCACATTCTGGCCCATGAGCTTGCTCACTATAAACGCCGGGATACCCTGTGGAATCTGCTGGGCAGTGCGGCCGCGGCTATTCACTGGCCCAATCCTTTATCTTGGCTCGGACTGCACAAAATGAAAACCGACCGGGAGCTGGCCTGTGACGCATACGTATTGGATGTGCTGGGAGAAGAAGAAGCTGCGGCGTACGGATTAACGCTCGTTGAATTTCTCAAGCAGTTTTCTAAAGGACGGACCGACCGCGAAGTGCTTTATTTCTTCGGATCGCAGCACCGTCAGCAGATTACAAGGAGGGTCTCTATGATTCACTCATTTAAAAAAGGCTCTTACCGGATATCAGCGGCAGCCGTGCTGCTCCTGATTCTGCTGAGCGTGGTGACACTAACGAATGCCTCCGGCGATTCAAAAACTGACAACACAGCTGTTAACGATGATTTGATCAATCTGTACAAGAATAGAAATTATAATCGCCTGGACAGAGCCGTGGAGGAAGCGGGTTTTGCCTTCCAGGCCCCGTCCGTGCTGCCCCCGGATTTCATTCTGGAGAGGGCTTACCTTGCAGTCACTCCGCCTCAAGCTGCAACTGCTACTGCGAAGTCGGAAGATAATGAGATTGAACAAGTTACTCTCTATTATGAACGATACGACGGGGATATCCATACCGGGCAATTTTCGCTGGAAGCTTACAAGGATAGCAGCGTTGAGCAGATTTATACGGCTCTTGAACTTAGTGAATCCTCGCGCGGCGACGGCGGGACACCTCTTCCGGTTGACCGGAAACCCACTACCATTGGCGGTATAAACGCTATCCATGTCAATGTGCATGTCAATCAGTATGTACAGAAATTATTTTATATTTGGGAGCGGGATGGGATTGTATATAAACTATATATAGGCAGCGGTACCCTATCCCAGCAAGAAATCGCTTCACTCATGACCTCTATCAAATATCCGGATGAACAAATGAAACGCAGCTTCGTGAATAAAAAGTTATTTAATGTAGATGTCATTGATGTGAAGGATTTACGGATGGCTGCCGATATTATGGGCTTTGTGCCTAAGTTCCCTATAGAAGAGTCCGGCTTTGCCATGAATAGGGCCATGCTCACCTCAAGCATTGAATTCAGTTATCCTCTAGACGGACTGGGAATGTCCCGAACAGTGTTTTGGACAGCATACTCCAATCCTGATGTCACCTTTTTGCAAATGCAGAATCAAGGCTTATATGAAACCTTCAAAGAGGAAGGACAAGTCTTTTTTTTCCGGATTGACGGAGAAAAGTTTGCCGTTCCCCTTACCGCCGCTCATGTAAATGGACAAGAGGTGCTGGTTACGGAGCCTTACAAAATCGACGGAGAGCTCAGCAAGCCTACCGAGCCGGATTTCCTCAGTTATTTCTGGCAGGATCAAGGCGTAATCTACAAAGTGGGATTCACCGGCGTACCGACGCTTGAGGATCAGCAGACTATTGTCTCATCATTCATGAAAGTCCCTGCTGCAGACATTGATAAATTGGCCGCAGCAGCGGCACAGGCTCATTAAGCTCAACCCCGAATCAGTACAACACTGCAGAAACGGCTGTGCCCATAGGCTACAGCCGTTTTTGCAGTTCCATCAGAGCCTAGAACATCCGTTATCACTTCGGTTTGCTTGCATTAACACTTACTTAAAGTGTGTAAATAATATTATTTCATGTTATAATTATCGGGTAGTTCATTTCATAGCTGTAAATACTGCTATAAGATGCTTAAAGCATCATAACTGGAGGGATTAAAGTGAAGCAACTGCGGGACATTCCCATCTCCGTGCTGGATCTCGCTCCGATTAAAGAGGGCAGTACAGCAGCGGATTCATTTCATAACACACTGGATTTGGCCCGTCATGCCGAAGAGTGGGGCTATAAGCGCTACTGGCTGGCGGAACATCATAATATGGCTGGCGTCGCCAGCTCCGCCACTTCGCTTGTCATCAGTCATGTGGCCGCTGGTACACACAGTATCCGTGTAGGCTCCGGAGGCATCATGCTCTCCAACCATGCGCCGCTCATGATTGCAGAGCAATTCGGCACACTGGAGTCCCTGTATCCTGGACGCATAGATCTGGGGCTGGGAAGAGCTCCGGGCTCTGACCAGGCAGCCTCCAGAGCGCTGCGGCGCGGCCTGGGCAGCGACGGCAGCGAATTCCCCGAGCAGCTGAGCGAGCTCCGGGCTTACTTTGATCCAAACGGCGCTGGCTCGCGGCCACTCGGAGTGCGCGCTGTTCCCGGCGAAGGCCTGAACATTCCGATCTGGCTGCTGGGTTCGAGCGGCTTTAGCGCCCAACTGGCGGGGCAGTTGGGCCTGCCGTTTGCATTTGCCAGCCACTTTGCACCGGATTATCTGCTGCCTGCCCTGCAACTGTACCGCAGCAGCTTCAAGCCATCGGCTGCCCTATCCAAGCCTCATGTCATGGTCGGGCTTGGAGCTACCGCCGCTGACACCGTAGAGGAAGCCCGAAGACTTGCTACCTCTCAGCAGCAGCAATTTCTGAACATTATCCGTGGACGCACCGGTATGCTCCAGCCTCCGGTAGACAGCATGGATGGCCTATGGTCCATGCAGGAAAAAGCCATTCTGCAGAACAAGCAGAATTACTCTATAGCGGGTGATCCCTCCGCTCTGCAAGAACGGCTTCTACAGATTGTGGAAGAGACCGATGCCGATGAGTTCATCATCGCATCGCAAATTTTCGACCATTCGGCCCAGTTGCATTCCTATGAGCTCATAGCCCAGCTTTTTAAGGAGAACTAGATTCCGCCATCCGGCACATAGCTAAGCAAGGCGATTATTAGGTTGGAAAGCATCAGCTTCCCTTCCTTGTAACCGCCTTGTTTTTTTGTATGCTCATCCCGAGTCGTTCTTTATAAAACGCTATCATTAACAATGATATGGATAAATAATGAGTAAATTGAAGTAATTAAACGATAATCGGTTATTACACCTTCAAAACGAGTGATTTCAGCCAATGAATATGTTTTGTTCCGTTTTTCTTTATTTACAATTTTGATTATACTGTAGATATTCGTTATAACGAACATACATATGGCTATAAAACTCTGACCGCTGTTTTCAGGACGCTATCGCCTTATTATGTAGTAGTCCTCCATAAAACTACTCTTTATGACAAAAGTTGAAGAAACATCAGGGTTAAAGTAAGGATTTGTCGAGAGTACGCTGAGGGCAGGATTACTTTCCGGTAGAAAGGAGCGTGGAAAGTGAAGAAGAGAGTTCAGGCCGGCTTTATAGGCGCCTACATTCTGATCATTCTGGCAGGGGTCATCTGGCATGCCGGGGGTGTAAGCGCAGAAGAGACGATTAAGCTCCGGGTCAATTCCCATACGACGAGCACCGAGATTATGAGCAATATGCAGCCGGGCGACGCAACGACCTCAGATTATACGGTGATCAATGAGGGTCGTGAACGGTTTAATTATTTTGTTGATTTCAAATTCACCTCCGGAGACGAGGAATTGTACAATATACTGCAAATGACCCTGCAAAAAGAGGGAGTAATCCTCTATTCAGGAGTAATGAGCGAGGCAGAAGGCAGGGTAGCCATAGGTACACTTACCGGAGGCTCGCAGGAAGTGCTCCAGATGGATGTGTCCTTTCCGCTGGAAGCGGGAAATGAATATCAAGGGAAGACAACAAGCGTCGACTTCATCTTCTCCGCTTCAGCCTCACCGGATCCAACAGCTGAACCTAGCGCAACACCAACCGCTACTGTGACACCGGTACCGACCAGTGAGCCTAGTCCGACATCAACTGCTACCGTGACACCGGGTCCAACCGTTGATCCTGGCGCGACACCGGCCGCCTCCGCTTCAACGGAGCCGTCGGGTAATCCAACAAGCGCACCTAGCAGCGGGCCGACAGCGTCCCCAGGTATTACTGCCACACCGGGAACATCGGCGGCTCCAACCGGATCCCCAGCCGTGACAGCTTCACCGGGAACCGCTGTAGTGACTGTAACGGATGAACCTGTGCCAATGGGCGGCACAAACAATGGAACACCGGAAGGTTCGGCCACGCCGACACCTAAACCGTCTCCGGCACCAAGTGACGACGTCATTATAGATGATGATGAGATTCCGCTCTCCGGACCGGAAGAGGGCGACAAATTGCCGGATACAGCAGAACCTTGGTATAACCTGATTCTGATCAGTTTGGCCGTTGCCATACTCAGTATTATCGTACTTCGCAGACTGAATTCGAAAAAATAAGCTGAATTAGCCAAAGGTTGGAGGTGAGAGTATGAAGAAGCGTTCCGGGCTATCCATTGCCGTGAAGCTGATCTTCATACTCTCTTTGTGTGTGCTGATCTATTCTGTAGTGCAAATCTTAAAAGCACCCGCTGAAGCCCGCCATGCCCTAAACGATTGGGACAAAAAGAGGGAGGAAGCCGTCAGTCTCCAGGTGCTGGAAGAAGAAACTCCGCTGCCCGCAGGAATGGTCAACCTCTCTGGAGAGAAAGGCATTTCCAGAACCGATTATACCGGGGGCGAAGTTATTGGAGAGATTTATTTTCCGAGGCTGGATAAACGGGTGGCGATTCTGGAAGGAACGGAGCGCCCTCAATTGAAAAAAGGCGCAGGGCATTATGAAGGGAGCGCAGCGATTGGCGCTATCGGCAACAGCGTGCTGGCCGGCCATCGCGATACAGTGTTTCGCGGCCTTGGCAATCTGGAAGTCCATGATCTGATCGAGCTGGAGACCGCCGAAGGAAAATTCATTTATGAAGTTACCGGCAGTCTCATTGTAGACGGCGATGAACGGGGGGCGATTAAGCAGAGTGATACACCGGTGCTCACCTTGATCACCTGCTATCCTTTCTCCTACGTCGGCTCTGCGCCTGACCGTTACCTGCTCTCGGCGTCATTGCTCCGGCAGGAGCCGCTGTCCCGCGAAGCGGAATAACATATGCACGCCACAACGCTAAGGATGAGACCTTCTATAGAAAGTGATAATATAGACATACGACCGGAAGAAAAAGAGGAGATGAACCATTTTGAAAGAAGAGCTGATCAAACGTTTTGTGTCTTATGCTGAGATGGATACCCAATCGGATGAAGACAGTGACACCTGTCCTTCCACTCCGGGGCAGATGGTGCTGGCCCGTAAGCTAGTTGACGAGCTCGGTGAACTGGGACTTGCGGAGGTTACGGTGGACGAGCATGGTTATGTCATGGCTACCCTTCCCGCCAACAGCGACAAGGAAGTTCCGACGATCGGCTTCCTGGCGCATTTGGATACCGCAACAGATTTCACCGGTGCCGGTGTGAAGCCGCAAATTGTAGAGAATTATGACGGGAACGACATTGTGCTGAACAAGGCGCTGAATGTGGTCCTCTCCACGGAGAGTTTCCCTGAGCTGCCCGGGTATAAGGGACATACCCTGATTACGACAGACGGCACAACGCTGCTGGGAGCAGACAATAAGGCCGGAATCGCCGAGATTATGACTGCGATGGCGTATCTTCTGGAGCATCCGGAAATTAAGCATGGCAAGATTAGAGTTGCCTTCACCCCCGATGAGGAAATCGGACGCGGGCCGCATAAATTCGATGTCGCCGCCTTCGGCGCTTCCTATGCCTACACCGTTGACGGAGGGCCTCTGGGAGAACTGGAATATGAGAGCTTTAATGCTGCTGCCGCCAAAATCAGCTTCAAAGGCGTCAACGTGCATCCCGGCACCGCCAAAGGCAAAATGATCCATTCGGCCAAAATCGCCATGGCCTTCCACCTCCGGCTGCCATCCGGCGAAGCTCCTGAATTTACGGACGGCTATGAAGGGTTCTACCATTTGATCTCCATGCAGGGATCGGCGGAGCACAGCAAGCTGCATTACATTATCCGTGACTTTGACCGTACCCAGTTCGAGAACCGCAAAGCGAATATTTCTGCGATTGTAGATGAATTCAAATCCACTTATGGCGATGAGAACATTGTGCTGGAATTGAATGACCAATATTATAATATGCGTGAAAAAATCGAGCCGGTCCGCCATATCGTCGATATTGCCCACGAAGCGATGGAGAACCTCGGCATAACACCGGTGATTCGCCCGATCCGCGGCGGGACAGACGGTTCACAGCTCTCCTACATGGGACTCCCGACTCCGAACATTTTTACCGGGGGCGAAAATTTCCACGGCAAATTCGAGTACGCTTCTGTAGATGTTATGCTGAAATCCGTACAGGTTATCGTTGAGATTGCCAAGCTGTTTGAGCAAAAGGCATAGCCTAAGGTTTCCCCTTGCGGCTGCACAACCCGCTGCAACAATTCGGCCTGCCCGGTCAAAAGCAATTGCTCTGACCGGGCAGGCCTCTTTGCGCAGGTAGTGAAGCTCCTGCGGCTTATCCGCTTTTATTACCTGCGCAAACTGTGCAAAAATAAAACCCTCTGACCGCCGCAATGCGGGAGTCAGAGGGTTTTTGCTTGGTGAGAGCATCCGGCGGCAGCCGGACAGCAATCAGTATAGGACGCGGATTTTCTGGAAATCGTTCCTCCACTGCCAGAATAGACCCCGGGCTCGCAACGGACCCAGCAGCTCTTATTTTCAACTGGAGGATCATTCCGGCAAGCTATCGGACCCCAATGCACTTATGCACGAAAATTGGCCTGAAATTTGGCTGCCGAAACGGTAATAAGCGCACTACGGTCCGTTAGTCCCGTAAAATGCACTCTACAGAGAAAATAAGGTCTCCCCGGTCCGCGGCCGTGGCAACACCTCTAACTTAGCTGTAACGGCTCCGTCTGAGATGAACCAAACCAAACGGAGCGGCAGCGGCCCCAATTAATCCGCAGGCGGCAGTTTTACCTCTCCAACGCTTTGCTGGATCGGGTTTAGGCTTTGATCGGCATCCAGCCTGGCGTATGGATTAATGCGCCCATAATCCGCAAGCGGCAGTTTCACCACGCCAACGCTCCACTGGTTCAGATTTAGGCTTTGATCGGCATCCAGCCCGGCGTATGGATTAATGCGCCCCATAGCGGGTCCGGTATTACAAGCTCCGCCTGGGCTGAAGGATCAAGCTCCGTCTTAATGTCAGCAGCTCGCCCTTCGGCAACCTTCTGCACCCAGTCCGGATCAATCAGCAGCGGGCGGCCCAGGGCTACCAGGCTGATTCCGGTCTCCAGGCTCTTCAGCGCATCATCGGCCTTATACAGGGAGCCGACACCAATAACCGGAACACCATCTCCTGCACGGTCCACAATCTGCTCAATCCGTGGACGGCTGTCGTCCGTGCCGCGGTGAGGCTTGGACCACAGATCCTGCTGCGAAACATGCAGATAATCCAGCCCCTCCTCCTTCAGCGCATCAATCAGCGCAAAGGTCTCGGCCATCGTAATCCCCGGTGTTTCCGGCTCCTCGGGCGAGAAGCGGTAGCCGACCAGAAACGGCGATGAAGCATGCTCCTTCACCGCATGTTTGACCTCACGCAGAACGGCGAGCGGGAAGGTCAGCCGTTTCTCCAGGCTGCCACCCCAGCGGTCTTCGCGTGTGTTGGAATGCGGGGAGAAAAATTGCTGCAGCAAATAGCCGTTCGCACCATGAATCTCCACACCGTCGAAGCCGGCCTCGATGGCCCGGCGTGTAGCCGCGCCGAAGTCGGCAATAATACCGGTAATTTCTTCTTCGCTCAGCGCACGAGGAACAGGACCGTGACCTCCGCGCGGCAGCTCAGCCGGAACATTGCCCGCGCTGACCGTCTGGCCGTCCGGAAGCAGCTCTGGAGGACACTGGCGGCCGCCGTGAAAGATCTGCAGAACTGCCTTCGCGCCTGCCCCCTTGATTGCTTCAGCCAGCTCGCGCAGGCTTGGAATCAGTTCATCACGATCTGCACCGAATTCGCCGGCAAAACCTTTACCGCCCCGCGTGACATATACACAGGCCGTAATCACCAGTCCCGCACCTTTGGAGCGGCGGGCATAATATTGCAATTCGGGACCGGATACCGTACCGTCCTCGTTGGAAGAAAAGTTGGTCATCGGTGCCATAACGACACGATTTTTTAATGAAATCCCGTTTTCGAACCGGTAGGATTCCAGCAGTGGACTATAATCTGTAGAC
Organism: Paenibacillus sp. FSL H3-0321; assembly: GCF_038002865.1. NCBI lineage: Bacteria > Bacillati > Bacillota > Bacilli > Caryophanales > Paenibacillaceae > Paenibacillus > Paenibacillus sp. FSL H3-0321. The sequence continues at coordinate 3,817,201 of NZ_JBBODH010000001.1, forward strand.
ATCTTTGATTTCCCTCCATTATATACTTAGTGCTACTGGCTCCACGCTTGCAGCTTGGACCGGCAGTCTGTAATCTATTGCAAACTAACGTTATCTATCTCCCTCAGGTATATCCTTCCAGATGACATTATTCCCGTAGTTCTTGCCCCAATCGTACATCATACGCAGTACAGGCAGCAGGCTCTGCCCGTATTCCGTCAAAGAGTATTCTACTCTCGGCGGGACCTCAGCATACACCTTTCTCAGCACAAGCTGGTCTTCCTCCAGCTCACGAAGCTGATTAGTCAGCATTTTTTGCGTAATATGAGGAATAAGCTTCTTCAGCTCACTGAAACGTTTGGTTCCTTCAAGGCCCAAGTGCCATAAGATGATCAGCTTCCATTTACCGCCGATAACGGCAAGCGTAAGCTCCTTCTCACAGTTGATTTCCTTCAGATTGATACGGTCTTTAATATCCGTCGCCAAGGTATGCGGCCCCCTTTCGTTCTTTAACATCATACTACAAAACACCCGGGGGCCGCACATCTCCGGCAGGCGCACCGGGGCCATATTCCCTATGTACGCATACAGACCGCAGGCTCGGCCTGCGGTCTGTATGCTGCGTATGTGTTTTATTTGCTGGCCAGGCTTCCCTGCAGGCTGGCTGAGCTGAAGTCCGGCTGCGCTTCAACCGTGGTGTCCCCCGCTGCTTTGGCTTTTTCCAGTGCTGCATTATAGCGGGTATTCAGATCCTGAAGCTCCTTGTCCAAATCTCCGCCGTCAAAAATATATTTGTTGAAGACATCGACTTTCTTCGTTCCTTCCAGGCGTCCTTCGGTAGTTACCAGCGGAGTTGCCGGATAGATGGCATCAAATTTCGTTGGCAGGAAGTTCTCGATTCCCGGAATATCCGGAGCTTTCGCTGCAGCAGCAACGGAAGGAATAACCGAAACCCCGTATCCGCCTTCCTGATAGGCAATTTGCACCTCATCGCTGTACATCCACTCGATAAATTTCCAGGCCGCTTCCTTCTACTCCGAATCCTTGCTCATCGCCAGGTAGCTGCCGGAGATAACCTGACTGGCACCATTTTGCTGGCCGTCTACTGTCGGAGGAAGCGCTGCGGCCCAGCGGATATCAGTCGGGAACTGGGTTTTGTATACGCTCGGCTCGACAGAATGGTTGAAGTACATCCCGATTTTACCCTGGGCGAATTGCGCACGCAGCGGGTCAATATCCAGCGATTCCGAACCCGGCATCATGCTTCCGTCCATCGTGATCTGCCGCAGTGCTTCAAGCGCTTCCTTATACATGCTGAAGTCGAACTGGCCGGTCTGGAAGTTGAAACCCTCTGTACCTGCCGTTTTGCTGAGGGTCGTGATCGGATAAGCGATACGTTCAAAGCCGCTTGCACTTTTGAAATTTCCGGCGAAGCCATAAGCACCGCTGGTTTTACCCGCCTCGGTAATCTTCTTGGCATCCTCCACCATTTCCGCCAGCGTGGTCGGCGGCTCGGTAATGCCGGCCTTCTCGAACAGATCGACGTTATAGATCAGGCGCCAGAACTGGCCGATATTCGGCAGGGTGTAGATTTTTCCGTCCACGGTGTTCTTCTCATTAATGAGTACCTTCTCGAACCGGCTTTTCATTTCCGGTGTAATATAACTGTCGAAGGACTCCAGGTAGCCTTTCTTCACCCAGGTTGGCACGTTCCCCGTATCCACGCGCAGAATATCCGGTGCTTGTTTACTGGAGAAGGCAATATCCACCGATTGGGCGTAGTTCTCAGCCATCACCTTCATTTCAATATCGACATCAGGATTAAGGCCCTCATACTCACTGATTTTCTGCTCTATAAAGTCAGAATCATGACGGTCGATGGTCCAGTAGACCAGTTTTGTTTTCTCAGCAGCTGTATTATTGCCCTCTGCCTCCTTATTTGTATTGGACGAGGAGCACGCGACCAGCGAACCGGCCAGCAGCAGCGAAACTCCAGTCAGCATCCATTTATTTCTTTTCATCTAAATTGCCTCCCTTTTCTTTTTGTAATCGCATTCATTTCATATAAAAATTATAGAATGTCCGCCCGATTCTAAGTGAAGGAGAAAACAACTATTCATGGGAGACGAAATCACTGTTTCCGCGCTGCGTGACCGAAGCGTATTTGGAGCGGAAGTCCGTAGGCGTCATGCCGGTATATTTTTTGAAGAGTTCAGTAAAATAGGGACGGTCCTCATAGCCCAGCGAAACGGCGATATCCTGAACCTGCATGCCCTCCAGCACCAGTTCCTTGGCCTTCTCCATTCTGCGGCTGATAATGTATTGGGCGAGCGTCATCCCCATCTCCTTTTTGAACAGATTGGAGAAATAGCTCGGGCTGAGATGAACCTCTCTGGCACAATCAGCTACGGAAAGGTTGCGGTGCAGATTCCCATTGATATGGGCAATGGCCCGCTCCACCAGCACACGCGCATCGCTGGACTGGCGGATTTGCACGTACGCACAGCCCTGGCGGCAAAATTCCCGGATCTGCCTGCGCAGCTCCTCGAAGGAGGCGGCTCCATTCATGTCGGCCAGCTTTTTCTCCAGCGTCTTGACCTCCGAGTCTGAAGCCTTGTCGGAAAAGACACGGTGGATCGAATGGGCCAGTTCAAGACACATTGTCTTGACGATTGCCGGGCCCGGCAGGGCAGGAGCGCTCAGCCATTCATTCCAGATGTCGCCTAGTTGCTCCTCCGCTTTGGCCAGATTGGCCGAACGCAGGCAGTAGAGCAGTTCCTTCTCTTTGTCATAAGAGTACCTGGGCAGGGCGGCATCCCCCTCCAGCGATTCCACATAACGGTATACGCTGTTCCCGCCGGTCAGAAACGTATTCGCCAGCGCAGACAACGCCTGGGCGTAGGACACGGACAACTGGCCGGCCTCCTCGACCTCTCCGCCGAGTCCGATCGACACCGTCTGGTACGTATGACGGCATACGTTTTCCCGGCATTTCTCCGCGAGCTGCTCCGTATCCAGCTCCGCCGGGGGATTCATGACGATGACGAATTGATTGACGTGCTCGCGGAAGACAAGACCTTGCGTATAGGCAGCAACCGTCTCTTCCAGAATATTCTGCACCGCAAAACGGATCAGCTCGACCTCGGATACTGGCAGGGCGGCCGTGCGCTCTGCAAAAAAGTCTATTTCCGCCACCAGCACACAAAAGTCGCGGCTGTTCATTGTAATGGCATAGAAATCCCACTGCTGGCTAAGGTGCTGCTGCCTGCTGCCATAGCGGATGAGCAGACGCATATACTCCTGGCGCAAATAAGGCATGCTCTCCCGCAGCTTCTGCTCCATCCCCCGCATCTGTTCGGCCTGGGAGCGTTCCCGCTCCAGCATCTCTTTGGCCTTCAGAACCGATTCAAGCACCTGAGGCTTGGTAAAAGGCTTGACGATCAGGTCAAAGGCCCCAAGCTTCACCGCTTCCTGGGCATATGTGAAATCGGAGTAACCCGTCAGGAAAATCAGCTTGATGTCCGGCTGCTCCGCCTGAATGATCCGCATCATCTCCAGCCCGTCGGTAAACGGCATGCGGATGTCGGTCAACACAATATCAGGCCGGTGCTTGCGGATCTGCATTAGCCCTTCTTCTCCGTCGGCCGCTGTTGCTGCAACTACAATGCCATGCTCCTCCCACGGGATTCGCTGCGACAAGCCCCGGACAACGGCCGGGATATCGTCAACAATGCATATTTTAATAGGTTCAGCGTGATTCAGGATAAACTCCACCTTCCATTGGAAATGAGAGAACCGCTTCGGTTTCGATAAGTGGACGGCTGCAGAAGGATAATCCGGCCTCCTTGCCGTAATACAGCTGCAACCGGCTGCAAATATTGGACAGGGCGTACCCTCCGCTGCCGACAGGCTCCTTCAGCCGGGCATTCAGCTTCTCCGCATCCATGCCCGCCCCGTTGTCGGTTACCCGGATTACAAGATTGTGCGCCTCCGCTGCCACGGAGATCCGAATCCTCCCCCCGTTCCGCAGCTCCTTCAGCCCATGCAGAATGGAATTCTCCACGAGAGGCTGAATGATAATCTTCAGCACGGGAAGCTCCAGCAGCTCCGGCCCTGCGGTTATCGTATATTCGAACAATCCCTCGTAGCATTGCTGCTGGAGGTTCAGGTACTGGCGGACATGCTCCAGCTCCCTGCCCAGAGTCGTAATTTCCTGCCCGTTGTTCAGGCCCAGCCGGAACAGGGCGGACAGAGAAATCACCATCTGCTTCACATCTTCATATTCATCCATTTCGCATTTCCAGAAGATTGTATTCAGTGTGTTATATAAAAAATGGGGCTCAATCTGCGCCTGCAGCGCTTTGATCTCCGCTTTCCGCTTTTCTTTTTCCGTATCCTTGACTTCAAGAATCAGCTCTCCGATCCGGTCCAGCATCTGGTTGAATTTACGGCCCGCTTCCCCGATCTCATCCTGAAAAGGACTCTGGAAACGGGCGCCCAGATCCTCCTGCTCCACCCGCGACATCGTCTTCTGCAGCTTCAGCAGCGGCCCAAGCAGCAGTGCAGACAAATATCTCGCCAGCAGCAGCGCGATCACAATACAGACAGCCATGATCATCAGCACCAGCCACTGAATGCTGCGCACAGGCTGGAGCAGCTCCTTCTTCGACTGGTAGCTGACCAGCAGCCAGTCGTCCGCATACCGTGATTCGGCATAGCTGACCAGCATCGGCCCGTCACCGGCGGAATACTCGAAATTGCCGCTTTTTGCTTCAAGCAGCTTGTCCATAAATGCCGCCGAGCGTGACCATTCCGGCCGCTCCTTGTCTCCGAAGACACTTGCCCCCGTCTTGTTGATCAGCAGAAACTTTGCGCTGCCAAGGCTCGCACCTCCGCTGACCGTATCTTCCAGGATGTCCTCCTTTACATTGACCGTCAAAAAGACATCCGGCACATAATTCTCCGTAAGCGGCTGCAGCAGCAGGGAAATGACCTGATGCTTTCCGGCGAACAGCTCGTCCTGGTGGCTCTCCACCCAGTTCGATTCCGGATTGTCCTTGATCCGCTTATACAGCAAAGACTCCATAAATGGAGTCGCTGTTCTGCGCAGATTGCCGGCGGAATAGAAATCCCCGTCCGGCGTACTGATCAGTATAGATTCAATGGAGTTCTCCGTCAGCTCCGCCTGTGTAAAGGGGCCTTGCAGCAAGGAGAAATTGGCGAAAAACCGGTCTGTGTTATGCGCTTGTATGTCCCTTATGGTCTGCTTGTACGCTTCACTCAGCATCATGGTGGAGGAAGCCACAATAATCTGCTTCAGCTTCTGGTCCAGCACGTTGACCGACTGGTTCAGCACATTGCGGTTCAGGTCGATGGAGTTGCGCTCCATAGCCCGCGAAGCAATCGAGTAGGCCCACAGGCCGGTAATAGAGATGCAAAAGACCGTCAGTGCAGTAAACGACAGCCATATTCTTTTCTTCAGCGAGGTCCGGTAAAGCCAGGCCTTCAGCATGGTTACACATCCTTTATTGACCGGCCGCCCGGAGAATCGCTGCGTTAGCCTCAGCCCTTTACAGAGCCAGCCGTCATCTGCATGAATGATTTGTTGGCAAAAATATAGACAATAATCATCGGCAGCATGGACAAGCATGCGCCGGCAAGCATTAACTGGGGCTGCGCCGCATCCCCGATACCGTATTTCAGCCCGGCCAAACCTACGGTCAGTGTCTGCAAGGCAGGCTGCGTCATGGTAAATACCAGCGGCAGAATATATTCATTCCATGCGCCGCGGAAGGTCCAGAGCGCAGTCACCCCCAGCGCGGGCGTCAGGAGCGGCAAGATAACACGAAAGTATACGCTATAGAAGTTGCAGCCGTCAATAAACGCCGCCTCGTCAAGCTCCTTCGGGATCGCCCGCACAAAACCGATCAGCATAAAGAATGCGGTCGCATGGGCACTGATCAGAATGATGATGACGCCCCAGAGCGATTTTTGCAGATGAAGCGATACCATAAGATCAAACTGGGGACGCAGCACAACAGCACCGATAGAAATAAACAGGGTGCAGGACTGAATGATCACATACAGCCGTTTCCCGTAGAAATCAACCCTTGCTACTGCATATGCAGCCATCGTTCCTATCAATAGAGTTCCTATAGTAGTAAATGTGCTGATAAATACGCTGTTCCAGGTGAAGCGTGCGAAATTCGCTGAAGTCCAGGCCTGCGAATAGTTATCGAATTTCCATTCCTTCGGCAGCAGGGTTGTTCCTGTAGTCAGCTCCAGATTGGACTTAAGCGACCCGAAAAAGGCCAGAACAATCGGGAACACCGCAAAAGCCGCCACCAGAAGCAGGAAAATCCACAGCAGTACCTTGGACAGCAGCGCTTTGGTCTTAACCGAACGATCAGCTTGTGCCGGAGTCATTTTCGTTTCCGCATGCAATGTGCTCACTGTACATTCTCCTCTCTTTTAATAGATATCATTCAGCTTTTTGGATACATAAAAGTAAACCAGAGTGATCAGACCGACGATAACCGCAGTGGTGAACCCGACCGCGCTCCCGTAACCAAACTGCTGGATGCTTGATCCTCCGCTCGATACAGGGAAAAACAGTTTATAGAGATACAGATACATGACTTCCGTCTTGCCGTACGGCCCGCCCTCGGTCAGCACCATAATGCTCTCGTAGCCTTTCAGAGAGACGGTAATGGCCAGCATGATGATCATTTGCAGCACAGGTCCCAGCATCGGAACGGTAATGCTCCACATCTTCCGCAGCGGCCCCGCGCCGTCCAGGGAAGCGGCTTCATAAAGATCCTCCGGAATATTCTGCAGCCCGGCAATAAAGAGCAGCATATAGTTGCCGACGGCACCCCAGATTGCGATAATAATCGCCGTGATTAAGGCGTGTTTGGCGCCCAGCCAGTCTATGGGAGCGGATACAATTCCGGCGCCCATGAGCAGCTGATTCACCATTCCGTTGTAAGAGTTGAAAATAACGTAGAACACAATCGCCATCACCGAAGCACTGATCACGGTAGGCATGAAATAAATCGCCCGCAGCAGCTGGCGCCCCTTCAAGGCGCGGTTGAGAATTACCGCCAGCACAAACGACAGCGGGATGGTAATCACAAGCTTGCCGCCTGCATAGACGAAGGTGTTGACCACGGACTGCCAGAAATCCTTATCGCGGAACAGCCGCTCGAAATTATCCAGGCCGATGAAGAGCGGTGTGCCGAAGCCCTGATAATCGTAGAACATGTACTTTAAAGCCCAAAAGATAGGGTACACCCCAAAAATCAGCGTCAGAATCAAGCTTGGCGCTACAAAGGTCCAGGCGTTTATTTGACGTTTCGTTTCATTCATTGATTGTTCCTCCTGTCATTGGACTTGCGCTTCTGTCCTAATCATACGTCCCTCTGTGCATACACAGTTAGGGAGAAACCGACTGCGCTAAGGGGGAGAATTTCACTATTTCATTTAAAATAAGCTCCGAGGTCAAGACCTCACTTTGCCGGGCAGTTTTCAGTCGCTTTGTCCCCTCTGCTTCCTGTTTTTATCCATCCCTGATTCGCTCCCGGGACAGCTATAATTAAAGAAGAAAGTAAATAACAGAACAGGATTACAACTTCACAGGGAGGTTTGATTCTACCAATGAATTCAGCATATAACGGCGCCGCCGAAGCCCGCCCCTTCGGCTGCTATGACCGGGAACAACTGGGGGAAATCCGCAGCAGAATTGAACAACTTCCCGCGATTGCGCAGGAATACGCAAGACAGCAGCAGCTGTCCGGACAATTTGCCGCCCGCGAGGCAGCCGTTCCGCTTAGCGGCCTCGGTGTATTCCGGGTGGAACCCTTCGTCTTCAAAGTTCCCGCCGGGGCCGCCTTCCTGAAGCTGGCTGTTCATGTCCGGGGACAGGGCGTTGCCCGTACCTGCGGCGTGCGCCTAACACATTCCCAGCTTGGACTGCCGGTGGCATTGATAAACGGCAGCTTCGGGGAGGCGCTGAACAGCTGGACCCAAATGCCGGGAAGCGGCAGTACCATTGTGCTGGAGCAACTGTCCGGCAGCGGCAGCGGCCTGCAGCCTTCCGGGGTGACTCCGGCTGGCGACGTGCCGGAGGACCCTGTGCGGAGCGTACGAATCAGCAATACAGCGGAGGCAGAATGGACGGTTCTACGTTATGAGGAGCTCCTGCCTGTATGCGCAGGCGATTTTTACGGTATCCAGACAGAGCTTAGTCTGGAAGCCCCTCTTGTTAACGGCGGCATATACACCGGGGTTACTTTTCTCGATTCCGCAGGACAACCGCTTGGACTGGAGCGGCTGTCCCCGCTTTTCAACCGGCCCACGCTGACCAACTGGGCGTATCTGCTGGAGGCTGCCGGTGCGGATGCCAACCTTTATATGGTCTCGGGTGAAGAGCAGTATGCCGGGCTGGCCAAGCGCAAGCTGCAATACATGCTTGCCGATATGCGGATTGGCATGGATATTTTCCGCCGGGACGGCTGGCATGACGACGACACCTACGGCGCAGTGCATATCGGCCGGGGGCTGGCCGCCACCTCGGTCATCTATGACCAGATTGCAGGCAGCGGAGTGCTCGCTGCCGGGGAAACGGCGGCGCTGCTCGCCGATTTCCGCTATATCGCGGCGATGATGATGGATACCGCCTACTACCGGTTCGACCTTACGACCTTCCCGGACGAGAAGGGCGGCAAGCGCAGCAACTGGAATGCCGACCGGGCGACCGGGCTCGGGGTCTATGCGCTCCTCTTCCCGCACGAGGCCGAAAGCGGAGCATACCTGGAGCATGCCCGCTCCGTGATCGACTGGCAGCTCGCGGAAGTGGTTGATGCAGAGGGCGCATGGCCGGAAAATGTGCGCTATCACGGGGCCGTTCTGCACCGTTATTTCCTTTTCTTTGCTCTGCTGAAGCGCCTGAGGGGAATTGATTATTTCCGGCAGCCCAAGGTAAAGGCGATGTACCGCTTCCTGATAGGCATCGTGACAGCGGAGGACATTATTCAAGGCGGCCCTTCCGGTCCGCCCGTTCTGCTTACTCCGGCTGTCGGCGATGCCAATGTGCAGGAACAATGGTTCCGCCTGCTCGGCTACGCGGCCCGATTCTATGTAGAGGAAGATCCGCAGCTGGCAGCGGAAATGATCTGGACCTGGAAGCACGGCGGCGCGCCCGTCCAGGATACCGGAGCCTTCCCGCTGCCGCTGGTCGCGCTGCTGTATCCGCAGCCGGATCTCCCGGAGCGGCAGCCTGCTCTCCGCTCCGTACATTATCCAGGCATCGGCTATGTCATCTTCCGCGGCGGAGAGCAGAACCTGCAGCATTACGCCATTTACGAGACTTCGCCGCTGACCTATCACGCCCATCATGATGAAGGCCATTTCTCCATCTGGGCAGATGGGGTTCCTCTGACGCTGGATGCCGGAACCGGCGGCTATTACAACGGGGACCGCCACTGGTATGTGTCCGGAGCCGCGCATAACGTCGTTCAGTTCACCGGTGAAACGGGAGACCTTCTGGACGGCCCGCTGCAGAGCGTCTGCCGGGAGGTCCGCTTCTCGGAGGAGCTGGATTATGCAAAAAGCCTTATTCCCGATGCACGGTCCGGAGAATATGAGCGGAATTTCTTGTTCATCAAAGCGGGTTTTGACGCTTATCTGGTCTGGGACCGGATTGAGGGTGGGGCAGACAGTGTCTGGAATCTGCATACGCTGAGCACGGAGGCTGAGGTCACGGAGCAGACCATTGACGCCGTTGGTTTGGGCGGCATGCGGCTGAGCGCGCATATCGCCGAGCCTGCCCTTCCGGTCATTACGACCGGAGAGGGTGCCGTAGGCGGAGCGTACCCGCTGGCCGCACAGCAGCATTTCCGTGTGCACGGCAACGCTGGTGAGGACTACGTGGTGCTGCTGCATCCCCGGGCAGCAGCGGCTCCTGCACTCCGGCTGGAGCCGTTGGAGTGCGAAGAAGCCGGAGAAGGCGTCCGCTTGTATAAGATCGCCCGCGCAGACGGCGCTTGGTGTGTCGCCGCCATCAACGGCTCCACAATGACCCGCCGCATCCGCGTTCCCGGCGGCGTCCCGCTCAGGCTGCTTGGCACAGCAGAAACGGCTTTGGCTGGAGGGGCAGAGGCTGGTTACACAGCGGCCCAAGCCGCGGAAGCCCGGCATTCGCAGGCTGGGCTGACAGTTCCCGAGGACTCGGAAGCTGACATCCTGTACCTTGAGCCTGGAACAATTCAGATTGCCGTTCTAAAAGGATTTGAACGGGTCTGACCCCTATCTATTCATCTTCACGTTAAGACCGCGAGGCCCATCAATTGCACTTGATACAGCAGAAAGACCATAACTTGGCCTAAAAACTGAATCTCCTGCACTTCGTGCAACAGATTCTTAAAAAAAGGACTATTTCATCCAATACATCCGAAATCAGCTGCATGAAATACAACAGATCGAGTTTTACCGCAGTCAAATACCTATGCTGTTGCATGAAATACAATCATCCTAAGCATCCGGCGTTGCTGCCTCAATTACTGCTCTTGTCAGGCAGCAATTGTATTGCAAATTCAACTACCCTAAGGAGGAAATAGACATGAGCAATCTTGGAGTATGGGAACCGGCGGAGCCGGGCGTCAAACGCTGCATCCTGAATGCGGCAGCCAGTCTGATGATGATGGAGGTTCATTTCGAAGAGGGAGCCGAGGGCTATGAGCACAGCCATCCGCATGAGCAGATGAGTTACTGTCTGCGTGGAAGCTTTGTGTTCCGCATTGATGGCAAGGAGTACTGCATAGGAGCAGGCCAGAGCATTGCTATACCGGGAAATGCCAAGCATGGCGTGACTGCACTGGAGGCAGATTCAGCGCTGCTCGATGTCTTCACTCCTATCCGTGAAGATCTGCTTAAGCGCTAGGCTGCTTCCATTGGTTCAGCGGCAAATTACACCTAAACAAACCACGCCTGTCCGGTTACCCGGACAGGCGTGGTTTGTTTTATTCCAAGTTGGCATGCTTGCCGAACATCTGCGTAGTGGTCTGGCCGGTCTGCTCCATCATCCGCAAAATCACCGCATCATAGAAGACGAGCAGGGTCTGTTCAAACAATGAGGCCATAGGCTGGATGGTGGCACGCTCTCCTCCGTTCTGTTCCTTCGGAGAGCCCGGCAGCTTCACTGTATAATCAGCCAGCTTACCGATCGTCGACTCCGGCGCAATGGTCACAGCGGCAACCGCTGCGCCAAGCCCTTTGGCTTTCTCCGCCATCACGAGCAGACTCTTCGTTTCACCTGATCCCGAACCAAGCACCAGAACATCGCCCGCTTCGATTCCCGGCGTCACAGTCTCGCCGACTATATAGGCCTCTTTGCCGGCATGCATCAGCCGCATAGCAAAGGCCCGGCCCATCAGCCCCGACCGGCCCGCCCCGGCGACGAACACCTTGCCGGAGCGCAGCAGCAGCGCTGCAAATTCCTCAGCTTCTGCTGCATCAAGCTGCGCTGCCGAGCGCTGCAGCTCCTTCACTATTTCCTGTGCGTAGCTAACGGTATCCATACGAGCCTTAAGCCTGGCTCACAAGGCGTTTCATTTCTGCCGCCGCTGCCTTCTGGTCACTTTCACCGGTGATGCCGCCGCCAACGATAACGAGGTCAGGTCCGGCTGCAATGACTTCCGGCAGTGTGCTCAGCTTAATCCCCCCGGCAATCGCAGTTTTGGCCCGCTTTACTACGCTCTTGATCGCATGGAGATCGGCGAAGGAATTTTTGCCTTCGGCCTGATGATCATAACCGGAGTGTACACACACATAATCCACACCCAGTGCGTCCACTTCAGCGGCTCTTGCCTTGATATCCTTGACGTTGATCAGGTCGACCAGAATCTCTTTATTCGTCTTCTTGGCTTCCTCAACGGCGCCTCTAATCGTCGAATCATCGGAAACACCCAGCACGGTAACGATATCCGCACCCGCCTCAACGGCCTTCATCACTTCATAACCGCCTGCATCCATAATTTTCAGATCAGCCAGTACGGTCAGCGCCGGGAAAGCTTCTTTAATGGCCTTCACCGCGTGCAGTCCTTCATTAATAACAATCGGTGTGCCGATTTCCACAACATCAATAAATTCGGCCACCTCCGAGACGATTTCCTTGGCTCCGGCGATATCCACAAGATCTAGTGCTAATTGCAGCTTCATATGATAAATCTCCTCTTTAGTGTATTTTTGTAAGTGTTGCACTAAGTGTAAGTTCATACAGCCCAAAAGGGAAGTAGGCACTTTATTGTGATGTAGTTACCTCGAGGATACTATTGTGCTGCGCAGAGGCTTAAATGATGCCAATTTTGAAAGAAAATCATCCAATTTTTCATTATTTTCGTAAAAATACTGCATTTTCATAAAAGCTGTGCTAACATACATTTTGTTTGGGACTAAAGCATTTACATTAGTACGGGCAATAATAATAAGAAGGTGTATTATGGAGCAAGCAAAACATCAAGAGTTCAACCTGATTAAGCTGACCTGGCCAATTTTCCTGGAGCTGTTCCTGTTCATGCTTATGGGCAGCGTCGATACGTTTATGATCAGTTCGGTATCGGACGATGCCGTATCCGGTGTGGGTGCAGCGAATCAGATTATAGCTATAGCTATTCTAGTACTCAGTGTAATCGGAAACGGCGCAGCCATCGTCGTCTCCCAATATCTCGGTTCGAAGAAACCGCAGGAAGCGGCTAATGTAACCGGAAATGCAATTACGCTCAATCTGGCCGTAGGCCTCATTCTAAGCGCGGTTCTGCTGCTGTTCGGCGGAAGCCTGCTGACTGCGTTGAATGTGCAGGGCGATATCCTCGTCTATGCCAGAATGTATATGAACATTGTCGGAGGCGGTATTTTTCTGCAGGCACTGCTTAACGCCCTGGCGACTACGATCCGCACGCACGGCTTCACGAAGCAGACGATGATGGTCTCCCTGCTCATGAATATCATTCATGTGGCCGGCAACTACATTCTGATCTTCGGACATTTTGGCTTGCCTGCAATGGGAGTGCAGGGTGCGGCCATTTCCACAGTGCTGAGCCGGCTGATCACGCTGGTACTGTTCTTCCTGCTGCTGTACCGGATCGTGGAGGTACGGGTCAAATGGACCTACTACATCCACCTCTCCAAAAAGTACGTGCTGCAGATTCTCAAAATCGGCATTCCGTCTGCTTTTGAATCCATTACCTATCAATCCTGCCAGCTGGTATTTACGCTGTATATTACGTACTTGGGCGCTGAAGCGATGGCCACGCGCCAATACGCGCTGAATATCTCGAGTTATATTTTCTTGTTCAGCGTCGCAGTATCCATGGGTACCTCGATCATTGTTGGACATTTGGTCGGTGCAAAACGTCCCGAGGAAGCCTATTCGCGGGTATTCTCCAGTGTGAAGTGGGCTCTGCTTGTCACCGTAATTATGGATGTCATTGTTATCGCCTTCCGTGTGCCGCTGTTCGGACTGTTCACCGACAATGAGAGCATTGTCCGGATGGGTGCCCAGGTCATCCTGCTCAGCTTCTTCCTGGAGACGGGACGCACCTGCAACCTGGTGATCATTAACTCTCTGCGGGCCTCGGGCGACGCTAAGTTCCCTGTTTATATGGGGCTGATCTCCATGGTCTGCATGAGTCTGCCGCTTGGCTATTTCCTGGTGTTCACGCTTGATCTCGGCCTGGCCGGGGTATGGCTGGCCACCGCTTTTGACGAATGGGTAAGAGCCGTGATTATGTATTTCCGCTGGAAGAGCAGAGCCTGGGAGAAACACGGGCTGATCCAGCATGATGCAGAGACACCGGTTAGCCCCTCCCCTTCTGCAGCACATTAAGTATTCCGCAAGATGAAACAGCTTATATCTTGAAGAAGGCGGTTCGCCAAGGTCTTTTCGACCTGACGAACCGCCTTTTTTCATTTATAATGGATTCCATAAAAATACATAACAGGAGACGAGGCCGCATATGACCACACATTCACCGAAAGAAAGTGAAATTGAACATTTCAATGCCCTGGCCGCCGGATGGAACAACAGCGAGGAATCCGTTGCACTGGCCCAGAAAGTTGTCCAAGCTCTGGGCATAAAAGCAGGGCAGAGCCTGCTGGACGTAGCTTCCGGCACCGGTGTCATACCCGCTGCGCTGCACAAGCTCAGCATCCGCCCAGGCCGCTACCTCGCCCTCGACATCTCCGGCGCGATGCTTGAAGCGCTGCGGGAAGGCTATCCTGAAGCAGAGACGCAGTGTGTTGATTTCGAAAATCCCTTCATTTGCGAATCCGGCTTTGATTATGTGCTGATCTATAACAGTATTCCCCATTTCGTAAATCTGGAGATGCTGTTCGTCAATGCGGAGCGCAGTCTGAATCCCGGCGGCACATTTATGATTGCCCATTCCAGGACCAGGCAGGGACTTAAAGAGCATCATGCGCGGATTGGCTACAGCAGCACGCGTGAACCGATTCCTCCGGATCAGGCTCTGATAGAGCTGGCTGTCCAGCATGGTTTTGACAGGATTACGATTGAGGATGAAGAATTATACTGCTTCTCCTGCACACGCGTCAGCCTTTAACAGAACCGGCGGCAATGCCCTCGACAATCCGTTCACTCATAATCAGGAACACCAGCAGAATCGGCAGAATGCTGATCATCAGCGTAGCACCGATCGCCCCCCAGTCTGTAGTATACTGGCCGATAAAATTCTGGACCCCGACAGTTAGCGTCTTGTATTTGTCGGAGCTGATGAATGTGTTGACGAAGATGAACTCGTTCCAGTTGTAGATCATATTGATAATGGCTGTTGTCGCCAGCACGGACGAAGTCATTGGCAGCACAATCTTGAAGAACATTCTGTTCACCGAGCAGCCGTCAATAATTGCCGCCTCCTCCACTTCCTTCGGCAGTGCATAGTAGAAGCCAAGCAGAATCATAATCGTTGTGGGCAGGTTGAACGCCACATACGACAGAATGATCGACAGCGGATTATCCGTTAAATGCAGCTTCAGAAACATACTGAACAGCGGAATCAATGTGGAATGGACAGGGATCATCAGCCCGACCATAAACAGGCCCAGCACCAGTGATCTGCCCTTCCAGATCATGCGGGTCACGGCAAAGGTGACGAAGCTGGCCAGCAACACCGTAAGCACCAGTGCAACCGCCGTGATCCAGACGCTGTTCAGAAAATACTGTCCTATATTTCCGTTGACCCATACATTTTCATAATTGCTCCAGTGCGGATGCGCCGGAATGGCGAATGGAGCCATGTTGAATACTTCCTGATTGTTCTTCAGCGAGAAGATGAGCAGCCAGACTAGCGGCAGCACCTGGATCACAGCTACGGCGGTAAGGGCGAGGTACATGACGCCATAACCGGTTCTGTGCAAGAGCGGTACCCCGCTGCGCTGCCGAATCGGCGGGTAGCCCGCAGCAGCTTGAGTTCTCATGATAGGCTCCTCCTTTCAAGGCGGGCAATATTTAATCACGAATACTGGATCGTATCTTTCGAAGCAGTCGCCTTACGGATCAGATAAGTGGCCACCAGACAGATGAGCAGCAGGAAGAACCCTACCGCGCTGCCATATCCGAAGTCAAAGCTGCGGAAGGCCTTGTGATACATATAAGATGCCATAACTTCACTTGCCCCGTTCGGACCCCCGTCAGTCATGACATAAATGAGATCAAAATATTTCAGCGACCCCACTACCGACAGTACCACCGTCACCTTAATCACCTCACTGATCAGCGGCAGCTTGATCCGGGTGGCGATCTGCCAAGGATTAGCCCCGTCTATCCGCGCAGCTTCCATCAGCGATTCGGGAATGTTCTTTAAGGCAGCATAATAAATCAGAATATAAAAACCGGCATATTGCCAAATAATCGGGATAAACAAAGCAATCAGCACAATGGAGGGCTCAGCCAGCCAGGACGGCGGATTGTCGACCCCGAGAGAAGTCAGCAGGCTGTTCAGCACACCATTGGTGGGATGATAGATCTTCATCCACAACTGCGCGATGGCTACGGAAGACAGCAGCATGGGGATCAGGTAGATTTTGCGCAGCAGGTTTGCGCCCTTGATTTTGCCGGATAAGACCAGAGCAATCCCTAGATAACCGATGAGGCTGATGCCCGAGAATAAAGCGAGCAGCAGGGAATGCAGTGCGCTTTGCCAGAAGGCGTTGTCCCGCACCAGCTCCTTATAATTGTCCAGTCCGATGAATACCATCTTGCCGATGCCGTCCCACTGGTTCAGTCCATAATAACCGGTCAGGACAATCGGAATATAAATAATGCCCATGATGAGCAGCAGGGAAGGCAGCACATACAGTGCGATCACCAGCTTGTTGGACATCACTTTCGCCATGGCACAATCCCTCCTTTTCTCACTGAAATACTCGTATTAAAAGGGGCGGAAGTCCCCGCAGCCAACCTGAGGCTTCCGCTCCACGCTCTATTGTTAATTGCCTTTCTCTACAGCCTCTTTATGTTTGGCGGCGAATTGTTCGGGGGTTACCGCCTTGCCGAACAGCGCCTGAATCATATCCAGGTGGACTTGTGCAGCACCCGGTTTCATTTGCACATCGGCAAACAGCGTGATGCTGCTGGCATTGTTCAGCTCATTCAGCAGGTCAACATACAGCTGAGGCAAATTGCTGTTTGCTGTATCAACCTTGGTAGCCGGGATTACACCGGCAGTGGTTACGGATTCCTCTCCCCACTTGGAGACAAAGTACTCCACAAACGCTTTGGCCTCTTCCTTCACCTTGGAGGACTCGGCTACGAACAGGCCGACACCGGGACCGCCCACCCAGCTGTTGATGTTGCCCTTGCCGCCATCAACGGTCGGGAATTTGAAGAAGCCTACCTTGTCCTTGAATTCCTGCGGAATATCAGGGTTTGTCGTAAAGTTCGGAAGCTCCCAGGTGCCCATCAGGTACATAGCCGCTTTTTCATTCATGAATTCGGACTTGCCTTCATCGTTGGACAAGCCGTTGAAGCCCTTGTTAAAGGCATTCATGTCAACCAGAGTCTGCACTTCGGCCGCCGCCTGAATGAGGCCCGGATCATCGAAGGAGCCTGTACCGTTCGTAGCTTTCTTCAGCGTGTCACTGCCGGCAATCCGGTCGGCCAGATACATATACCACAGTGAGCCGGTCCAGCGGTCTTTGTTGCCGAGGGCAATCGGTGCCACTCCATTATCGGATAGCGTTTTCACAACTTGCTTGAATTCCTCGTAGGTGGCCGGTACTTGCAGATTATGTTTGGCGAAGATGTCTTTGTTGTAGTAAATCGGTGAAATGTTCAGCTCAATCGGCAGCGCGTAGGTTTTGCCGTCCACTGCATAAGCCTCCGTAGTCCCTGCGACGAATTTATCCTTCAGCTGTGCCCCGCCCAGGATATCATCCAGCGGAGCGAACAAGCCGCCTTTTACATATGGCTCCATGAAGCCTGCCGCCCATGTAATTCCGACATCGGGAAGCTCGTTGGAAGCGGACAGCACCTTGAGCTTATTCTTATACTGCTCGTTCTCAAGCACCTCCTGCTTGATAGTAACGTTCGGATGCTCCTTCTGGTATTCGTCTATAATCTGTCCGACCAGTTTATTCTGCTGCGCTGAGCTGCCCGCTGGCCATAAGTGCATCATATTAATCGTGACTTTCTGTGCAGGAGCATCGGTAGCCGCTTCTGTGTTCCCCGCTCCCGCCTCACTGCCACTTGCGGCGTTATTATTCTTCGTCCCGCCGCAGCCTGAGAGAATCAGCGCCAGCGTAAAAGTCAAAAGCAGGCCTCTAGTCAACTTGTTCCTTGGCATTGCTATAACCTCCATTTTTTCAGTTGTGCGGATTCTGTAACCGCTCTCAAACAAATTCTAACATTGCAACCGGAGGTTTATAAGATCACACTCATTGGCAAAACTTCCACTTTTATTGGATTTCCGTCTGCTTATCCCCCATCTGCTGGCGGTAGCGGCTTGGGCTTATGCCTTCAAGTGATTTGAATACCTTGATAAAATATTTGTCCGTGCGGTAGCCTACACGCTCGCCGATTTCGCCGATGGACATTCGCGTCTGCAGCAGCATTTCCTTGGCCCGCTGAACCCTCAGCCGCGACACATATTCGCTGAAGGGAACCCCCGTCTGTTCCTTGAACAGCACACTGAAGTAACTCGCGTTCAGGTGGATCAGCCCGGCCACCTCTGCCATACCTAGCTGCTCTTGCAGATGCTGCTCCACGTAGACAAGCGCTTCTTTCACCGGTTCTCCCATGCCGCTGCGCTCCGGATCCATCTCCAGCAGTTTGTGATCAACCAGCTTCTCCAGCTTCTCGCGCCGCTGCTCTTCCTCCTCACGCTTCAGGGCAGCTTCAACCACCTGCAGCAGTTCACCCTTGTCCAGCGGCTTGAGCAGATAATTGACTGCCCCCAGCTGCAGCGCCTGCTGTACATATTCAAATTCAGCATAGCCGGAAATGACGATCACCACCGGCTTACGCGTCTGCCCCTCCAGCGAGCGGATCAGATCCAGCCCGCTGACCTCCGGCATCCGAACATCGGTTATCAGCAGATGCACCCGCCCGCGCAGCAGCCGTTCACGGGCTTCAATCCCATTATCTGCGGTTTCCACGGTATATCTCCCTGCTGCCCATACTTCCAGCGTCTGCTTAATGCCCTGCCGGGTCCGCGGCTCATCGTCCACGACCAGAATCATTTTGTTGCCCAGGCTCATAGGTATATCCCCCATTGTTCGGTATTTCAAAGGTAATGGCCGTCCCTTGGGACGGTTTGCTGTCGATCATCATTCCTTGGAGATCCGCACTTTCCCGGCCATAGTAGAGCTTAAGCCGCCGCTGAACATTTACGAGGCCCACACCGTTTCCCTTGGAAGAGATGGAAGGACCGCCATCCAGCGAATTGTAGAGCGCCTGCAACGTGTCTGCATCCATTCCGGGACCATTATCGCTTACGGTTATTGTTGTCCAGCCCTGCCGGGGTGAAGGCTGGACAACAACGCTGACCAACCCGCTGCCGACACGGCTCTCGACTCCGTGCAGAATCGCATTTTCGGCAATCGGCTGGATCAGCAGCTTCGGCACCGGAACAGCCGCCGCCTGCGGAGCCAGCTCGACATTCCAGGTCAGACGTTCGCCCATCCGCATCTCCATAATCTGCAAATACCGCCGGACCTGTTCCATCTCTTCTCCAAGTGTTACCCATTCATCCATGTTCGGATTACCGATGATATAACGGAACAGCCGCGACATCACTACCACCAGACCGGCCAGCTCCTCTTCCCCCTTCTCCTCCAGCGACCAGTTGAACGCCTCCAAGGTGTTGAACAGAAAATGGGGATTGATTTGCGCCTGCAGCGCTTTGAGCTCTGTGCGGCTTTGCAGCACTTCTTTTTCATAAACTACCCGGATTAAGTCGTTCATATTGGCGATCATACCATTGTATGTGTTGTTCAGCTCACGAAGCTCCATCGTAGATACAGACTGGAAATTAGGGGTCAGCACCCCGAGCCGCGATTTGCGCATCGCCCGGATCAGATGCATGATCGGCCGCGTAATCATGGTAGACAGCACAAACGACATAATCAAAAACAGCACCGTTCCGAGCGCCCCGGAAACCAGCAGCACCGTCCGCAGCACAGAGATCCCCTTCGTCACATAACTCACAGGCGTAAGCACCAGCAGCGTCCAATTGGTCTTGTCCGAGCGTAGCTTGACCTGCACATATTCTTTGTCCTGGAAACTGACGGTCTGGTCCTTGCTGTGGAGCAGCGGCAGCAGATTACCCACCGGCGCTTCGCTGCTGCCCAGCAGCTGGCCGTCATCACTGACAAGCAGAATCGACTCACCGCCGTCGCTGCCCGAGAGCGGATCATTCAGCTGAAAGTAGCTCCGCTGGATCCGCGCCATGAGATAGCCGCCCCTTGAGAACCAGCGGTCCATCAGGCTGACCTGGCGGATCGCCAGCAGACTCTGGTCATCATTCGGATCGACGCCGATCCAGACCAGTCTGCCCTTTTGCACATTGGCTTCGCTAATATAGCTGCCGTTAATCCTTGTACTCAAGCTGCCGTCTTTAATCGGGAACAACAGCCGGTAATCGGCCGTATACAGCTCAAGGGAGCCGACGCTCGGCATGTAAGCCTGATAGCTGGATACAATTTTCAGCAGCGACTGCCGCTGGTTAAAGGACACTTTCTGGCCGTTCAGCTCTTCAAGCAGCAGCTGCTGGACCGTCGGATGATTGGCCACCTGCTCTGTGAGACTGTCTATCTGGCCGATCAGTGCGTCTAGTCTTCCGTTGGCCTGAACCGCAGTCTGCTGGATATGCCGCTCGGAATTATTTTTCAGCAGCGAAGAGACCCGGTCATACACAAATGCTCCCGAAACGACAATAATGATCAGCATCACAAGCAGAAATCCGATAAAGATTTGATTGCGCAGCGTATTCAGCTCTTTGAATCTTCCGTACACTTTGGCCCCTCCTTCCTGACAGCGCTTCCAGATCTATTCTCCAGAAGTGCTGCCGCTTGGTCAAGACCTATTGTCATTGGGGGCACTCCAAAACAACAAAAAACCCTTAAGCAAGTCCCGGATTCAAGGGAGCTTAAGGGTATCGACGTTAGAAGAAAACCGGTCAAATCAACCAGGAAGAGAAAACTACCTAATTGTAATTCCCTTCTTTATTTCCTTCATCTCATGATTCGTGTTGACAAGCATAGGCAGGATCTTCATGCTTCGGGTCATTGGTGAATTGCATTGCCAGCAGGTAGGCACATATTGAAAAGCGAAATTATCGCGCATCCAACCGGTGCAACCTTCTTTGGTGCAGGACCAAATGGCTGTGTCTTCCTGCGGAAGATCCTCCAGCGCTTTTTTACGAAAATACATAAGTACCCCTCCTTAGTTCGTATCCATACGATTCATTACCTTTTCAGGAACGTTAGGACAGGTATGCGTAATAAAAAAAGCTGCCCTCAACTTGTGTTAAGGACAGCTTTGATTTAGAAATTACAGTTTTACAACGTTTTCGGCTTGTGGTCCACGAGCGCCTTGAGTTACGTTGAACTCTACGCGTTGGCCTTCATCCAAAGATTTGAATCCTTCACCAGTGATTGCGGAGAAGTGTACGAATACGTCGCTTCCACCTTCAACCTCGATAAAACCGAAACCTTTGTCTGCGTTAAACCATTTCACTGTACCTGTTTGCATAATATTACCTCCAATATTTTATTTAACACATGTCCTTTTATTCCTACGTATTGTACGAACAAATAAAAATTCACACATTGGAAAAGGATTCATACGCACAAATGATAACCTTTTACAATATGTGAATTAAGGGTTAAATTTATGATTGACTTCATTGTAGCACATTAATTTATCGAAAGCAAAGAAAACGGCAAACTATTTTTGGGGCAGCTGCCCACGATTCAACCGGAGTGAACCATGAGCCGCTTCCAGCCGCAAGGTTTCTAATCAATATACCCTGCAAGCCCCTTGTCCATCAGATAGTCCATTTCTGCATCGAGAATATTCTCGACTGTCAGTTCGTCCAGCTTCACATCACGCTGGGCAGTGACATAATCAACCAGGTCATCGTTGTCTATATCAACTTCGCCTTTGCTGTTGGCTTTGGCATTGTTGATAAAGTTCTGCTCATGCTGCAGCACCAGTTTGATCAGCTTCGGATCAACCTTCGTTTGGGCGGACAGCACCTCCAACAATTCCTGCTCATTTACTTTATCGCTCATAATCGTTAGTCAGCTCCTCAGGCATTTATGCTCCATTATTGTAGCACAAGTCAACCTGCCGGCGCTTCGTTTCGGCTACAGGCTCCAACCGGGGATTTTGCGCAAATCTCCATCCCAGATCTGCACGGTGCTCTTCACCGGAACATCCCGGGGAGAAGATGCCGTCTGAATATAACAGGAGTCAATCCCTACTTCTGCAGCCCCGGCAATATCTGTACGCGGATCGTTGCCAATCATAATTGCTGAGCTTAAGTCCGCACCGTAGGTGTCCGTCAAATAGCGGTAAAACAACGGATCCGGCTTACTCACCCCCGCCTCCGAGGAGATAGCCACCCCATCAAACAAATGCAGAATGCCAAGCATAGTCAGTTCAGCCTCGACGAAGGTTTTCTGTCCGTTGGACAGCAGGAACACTTTTTTGCCGCCGGCTCTTAAGCTCTGGAGAATTTCTGCCACTCCGTCGTACAGGGAGATATGAATCATGGATAACGTCCGCACCCATCTCACCGTTTCATGCAGCCAATCCTCGTTCGGACTTCCGCCCAAATCACGTGCCACCACCCGGAAGACTTCCTCCATAACGAAATCGGGAAACTCACAGCTCTGTGCAGCAGCGGCAAGCTGGATGTCCCGCTCCGCCAGGAACCTTTCCTGCAGCTCTGTTCCCGTGATGTTCATACCGTGATAACTAAAGTGGAGCGCCAGCCGTTCCCATACCTCGGGACGTTCTTCATCGGTTTCAATATCAATCAGCGTACCGTACAGATCAAAAATATAGGTTTGATACATAAAAATGCCCCCTTATTTCGTTTGTGTCCGGCCCACCGCAGTTAGAATGCCGGATAGAATTCATATTTTCAGTTTACTATAACTATATAAATTGAACCAAGAATTCTTCTATTTTTCTATTTGGGATTGGTCGTGTCTACAGAGAATTCAATCTATATAGAGTACTTTTAGATTCAATTCATAAAAATTGCAACAAAAGCAAAATGATCACCGTTAAGAAGATGACGCACACCTGACACATTACTCAACTAAAGGAGACTACACACATGAACAAGTCACTGAAAACAAGCGTTGCCCTCTTAACATTGTCATTGGCCCTTACTGCAGGAGTCGTATCGGCCGCACCAGCCACAACCTCCATCAAAAACAACAAAATGCCACAGGCATCCGCCAGCACGGCGGCTAAAAATTTCACTATTAAAATCAACGGTTCAACCCTTTCTGATACCGGATTTCAGCCTTCCAGTGCCAAAGAACCCTTGATTCCCCTTCGCACCGTTGCTGCGGCGCTTGGGTTTACCGTCACATGGAATACAGATACCAGAGCCGTTGATCTGAATAAGGGCAACATCTTTACAACCGTGAAGAACGGTGAAGACCGCTATGCCATCAATAAAATGTATACAACACTCGGAACAGCACCACAGACGAAAGGGAACCAGCTGTATGTACCGGCTTCCTTTGTAAGCCAGGTGCTGCACCAAACCATCTCCGTGGAGGGAAAACAAATCGTGATTACTCCAGCCGTAGAACATCAGAATGAGAGCGGCGTCATCACCGCCCTTCGCAATGACGGTAAGTTCCAGTCTGTACAAATCAAAGGTACGGGCACCGCAGGTATTGTGCTCAATGTGGGTAAGGATACCGTTATCCAAATGGCTGACGGCACAAAGCTTGCATTTACCGATCTTCAGCTCGGCATGACTGTGGAAGCAGAGCATGCCATGTTCGCCACCCTGAGTCTGCCGCCGCAAACCCCTGCTTACAAGATCACTGTACAAGACTCGAAAAAGCAAGGCACTACGCTGGCGACGCAAGGTACTGTGGAAGAAGTGATCAAAGCCGAAGACGGCTCGCTCAGCATCCGGATTAAAGGCACTGCCCTTAGCGAGCAATCGCCAAGCGAGGTTGTGCTTCGTCTGGCTGAAGATACCGCACTTGTTAATGAAAGCGGCGAGGCTGTAGAGGCAAGCACACTGGTTCAAGGTGCCAAGGTTATCGGATTCTATAGCCCCTTAATGACCAAAAGCCTGCCGCCGATCGGCACAGCCCTGAAGGTCGTTGTAGAGACAGTCCAGGAATAATTGGGCAGAGCGACACAAAGATAATTTATACAGAAGACCACGCTGACTGCCTTTGCAGAAAGCGTGGTCTTCTGTATATTCCTTAAGAGACCTTATCCCTTAATTGCCTCTCTGATTATAGGCTTGCGGCCCAGCGTCACTCTATTCTTGCCGGCAGCCTTCGATAAATACAACGCCTCGTCAGCCTCACGGTATAAATCCTCAAAGGTGATATCGCTGTGCTCTGTAAATGCAATCCCGATGCTTACGGTGAGCTGGATACTGTGTCCGCCGTCCAGCTGGACAATATGCTCGCTCATTATGGCGCGGAAGTTCTCAGCTTCCGCCAGCGCTGCCCTCTCACTGCCGGTAAAAAAGCATACGGCAAACTCCTCACCGCCCACTCTGCCGGCAATGCCGTTATCCTTGTACACCGCAAGTATTTTACCGGAGAGATCGACCAGAGCCTGATCACCCGCTATGTGCCCGTATGTATCATTGATTAATTTGAAATCATCTATGTCGAACAGCAGCAGGGCCATCCCTGCCCCTTCGCGAATCGTGTACTTCTGCACCAGCCGCATGAAATGCCTGCGGTTGTACAGCCCGGTCAGATCATCAACCGTTGCCTGATAGAGCAGCTCCCGCTCGTACCGTTTCTTCTCACTGAGATCGCTGACCACAATAAGCATGCCGGAAGGCCCCGTCTCTCTGCGCCCTGAAGCAATTAGCGACACCCCGTAACAGACGTCCATGGTGCCGGGGGCCTCGACTTCGAACTGCCCTTCAACCCGTTGTCTGTAATAACTGGCGATGTCACCGTAATGCTCCAGCAAATGATGGATGCTCCGGCCTTCCCAGCTGCTTGCCTGCTCTCCAATCAAAGCCGATAACATGGTCTCCGCGACTTTATTGACGTCGATAATGCAGTCATAACGGTCCGTCAGCACGATGCCATCCTTCATATTCTCAAAGATCTTATTCTTGGCCAGCGGATATAGGGAAAGCCGAGGATCGCGGAACAAGGACAGGTACGCCGCCAGTACCGGAGGCAGATATGTAAATGCTGTAAAGCCTGTAACCGAAATTTTGAGGAGCGGGAGGAAGAAAACAGAAATTACCGGAATTATAAGTCCGGCCAGCAAGAGCAGATTCCTTTTAAAAAAATACTTAGGTGCATTCAGCAGAGATAGGGCCAGCAGATAGACGGCATATAAACCAAAGAGCTGGTCGTAGGCTATGAGGATCATACTCAGAACCGTCGGTTCAACCATTATTCCGCTTATCCCCGCTACAGTGGTTATGCCAACTTCACTGCGCATCAGGTGATGAGCGGAGTCCGTGAAAATCAGCACAACATCCAGCACAACCGGAACGCAAAAGAAGGCAAGCCGCCGGTCAAGCCCTTCCGAAGAACGCGACACATACTCTTTAATCGCCGCGTAAGTAAATATCGTGCTCAAAAACAACGGAGCCTGCTGAGCATTTTTCCAAAATAGCTTGGCCTGAAAAGAAAGGGAGAGGATTTCTCCGGCAGTAGCCGCGAAGATTGCGCTGACAAGCAACATTAAAATCCATAAATAGCGTCTTCCAGGTGTGTTACGGTGCTTGTATGAACTGACGCCCATGTAGAGACTTAGAACACTGCCCATTAGTAAATAATACGGATAACCCTGCATCCATGGCATGTCATATTTCTCCTAATTTTGAGATAGCTTTGCCTTATTATATCCTACTATTTCGCACAAATGAATCACTCCTTGAAAAAATTACTTTCTTTTCGGGATTGTGGAAACTGAATGTCCAATCGGCAAGTGTGCCGGTTACTGCAGAGGGCAGGCCAACATACAGGAAGACCCTACGGGCAGCCCGTAGAGTCTTCAAAAGGTGAGAAGCGAATTTTTAATTATGCCAGTTTCCAATTGCTAGGGTGCTGCTCCAGAAAACAATCGACGCAATCTCGATTTGGTCTTCCCTTTTAGATAGTACATGGGTTAATCAACTACCTTTCGGAATACACATTCACATGCCGTTCCATCCGTTAATTGATACCTTCCACTTCCCACCTGCTTATTATTACCCGCTCCCAGCGGCGGCAAAACAATAAATGACAAAAAAAAGAGATCCCGGTCCGCCATCTGCATGACTTCCGTAATCTCCCTGTTTGTCTGAAGAATGTTATTTCTTCTGTGCCAGACGCTGTTTGAACTTGTCCACGCGGCCGCCAGTTTCTGCATCTCTTTGTTTACCTGTATAGAACGGGTGCGATGCGGAACTTGCGTCCACACGAATCACCGGATACGTGTTGCCATCTTCCCATTCCATTGTTTCACCGGATGACTTGGTAGAAGCGCTCAGGAATTTAAAGCCTACGCTGGCATCCAGAAAGATAACCTGGTTGTATTTCGGGTGTATGCCTTCTCTCATTGCAATAACCTCCTTCCCGGGTAAATAATGCTCTATGGTAACATGAAGCCATCTCTAGGTCTATTTAAGCAAAGATACTTAGACGAAGGGAAATGCGTAATTTAAACGATCAAATTACGCCACTCCATCATACGCGATCCCGCCCCCGGAGTCAATCCTTTGTCCCATTTTTATTCCTATCCTCTTGCGGTAAATGGCATACTATTCCTTCAGTTTCTACGGATTCTACAGCGACTTTACCATGCCGCCGTCAACCAGAAGACATTGTCCGGTTATGTAGGTATTCGCGAAGGACCCCATGAATACGGCGGCCTTTGCGAACTCCTCCGGAGTGCCTGTTCTCCCAAGCGGAATCTGGCTAAGGGCCTCCTGCTGAACTTGCTCCAGCGGGACAGCCCGGGCTTCGGCGCGTTTGCCGTCAAGCTGCATGATCCGGTCTGTTCCGATGCGCCCAGGTGCAACTGAGTTAATCAGAATTCCCTCCGGGGCAAGCTCGGTCGCCAGGCTTTTGGTCAGTGCGTTCACACCGGCCCTGAACACATTGGACAAAATCAGCCCCTGGATCGGTTGTTTAATTGAAACGGAACTTATGCCAACGATACGTCCGCCACCCGCTGCGCGCAAATACGGCAGTGCTTCCCGGATCAGGCGCACCGTACTCATCAGCGTAAGCTCAAAGCCGCTGTTCCAGTCGGCATCCGCCATATCGGCAAACCCTCCACCTGGCGGTCCCCCGGCATTGGTGACCAGCACATCAAGGCCCCCAGCCTCCTCAGCCGCAGCCTGAACCGCCCGCCGGATATCCTCCGGGCTCGTCACATCCATTTCCAGTATGGCAACCTGCTGACCGGTCGCCTCCTCAATTTTGTCCCGGGCCGCAAGAAGCTGCTGGCGGTTTCGGCTGGAAATGGTCACCTTTGCTCCCTCTCGCGCAAATTCCAGAGCAGTTGCCAGTCCCAGTCCCTTGCTCGCCGCCGCCACAAATACCGATTTTCCGTTCAGACCCAAATCCATGCTTCTTCCTCCCTGCTATGTAGATTGAATTTAAGATTAACCCATTTGGGCGAGGACGTAACTACGGTGAATATTTGGACTTCCGGCCGCTGTTGTCTCCTGATTTCTTGATTTAGCCCGCTATATGCGGTGGAAATCCGGTGACAAAGGCGTTCGCTATCGCTCCTACAGTTCCAAAATCCCCCTCCGTTACTTTTGCCCTTTTGTGTAGTTTTTAAATTCATTCTATATAGATTTCCTATAGTATAATCTTGTCCATAATTAACCTATTAAATTAAACGTCATATTCCAGCTGCTTCTTGGCCTGAACAATGAAATCAAACGGATTCTCGATGGTTTCGGCCTCATATTCCACGGCACCAATCTTCAGTCCCAGATTTACCTTGTATTTGGTGGAGAACTCCGTATCGTTTAATTCCTGAAGCTTAAATTTGATCCGTTCAATGACAATCTTAGCGCCTTCCCGGTCGGTAAACAGCAGCAGCCCCCAGGTAGCATCGTCCTTATCCAGTAAATACAGCGCATCATTGGTACGGATGCTGGACTGGCTGAGCTGGGATACATCATAGATAGCCTCGGACAGTTGATCATCCGGAATCAGCCGGCGGATCTCGCTCCAATATTTCACCTTAATCACAAGCAGCGTAAGCGGGATCTTGTAACGGGTGGAGATGCCTGTAAAGAGGCTGGCATCCTTCTGGAAAGACACGCTGTTCCGCAAATCGGTATTCTCGTCAACCGTGGCCAAATTGGCGGATTTCTTCATCAGCCGCTCGTTCTCTGCCTGCAGCTCGCGGCTGCTTGTAGTGAAGACCCATAACACTACGGTAAGCAGCGGTGTCATGATCAGCCAGAAATAGGTGTCTACACCGATCGTTTCCCCCTGCGATACCGTCTGGTAGACGATAAAGAAACCATAGCCGAAGATGAAGGCGAGATTCAGCGTGAGCCCGGCGGTTACCGTGGTGAAATAGGTGACCAGCGCCAGCAGAAACGCAAGATTCAGAATGATGATATTCTGGATATAGTGATCCGGCGAACCGGAGATAAATACGATACATATGAATATCAGCACCAGGAAGGCCAGAAAGCCCAGGTCGGATATCAGTCCGCTGCGGTTACGTCTCACGCTGATCACCACGTTTCTTGAAATGTTTGCGAAGCAGCAGAAGCAGCGCCACAAGCACCAATGTGACCACAAGCACGACTGCCACCACAAAGCCCAGTACATCGCTGCGGGCTGTAATTTGCTTCAACACCGAATCCTTGGCCGCACCGGTAATCGTCTTGAAGCGGTAAGCGCCGACGTTGCCGTCTTTATCAAGGATGACCCCGTCGCCGTACACCTTCCACTTATCCTTCTCGGTAGAAATCAGCTTGGAGGCCATGTAATAATCCTCCGAGTTGACCCCGGTTACTGCCAGCAGCCCGCGCCCATTCTCATACGGGGAATCGACAAGCTGCAAGGTTCCGATTTCTGCACCATACTTCTCTTCAATACTCATCTTCTCATTCGAGAGGAGCGTTGAACCGTCCGTATTGTAGCGGAAATAGAGCTTGTCGTTATTGTCCCGGATTACCTTATTATTCTTGTAGGAACCTATGGCAATGATATTGTTATTCTTCAGATTATCGGCACTTACATCATCCGTATAGTAGTGGATATCTCCAGTATTGCCGCCGGCATACCGCCCAAGCAGATTGAAGACATTGCCCAGACTTTGATAGGAGTAATCATCCATCTCAGCAGGCAGCACAACGGCAACATGGTTATAAATTTCATCGCGCAGGAATGGATACGGATAGTTATTGAACAGCAGTTCCGTGCGGTCCTTTGTATTCAAATGCATCGCTGATTCCTTGCCTATATAGGCCCAAGGCATTTGCTCTGTATTCGGCGTGCAGACGGCACTTGCCATTTCCAGATCAAAAGCGACCGTGACAGAGAAGTTTCCGGAAATATTCAGGCTTTGCGGCACTGATACATTCAGGGTATCACCATTAGCCAGCTCCTTCGTCAGCTTCTTGCTGCCAATTGGCGTATTGTTAATACTCACTGTAACCAGGGACCGCTCAAAATCAAGATTCTGGGCATAGCGGAAATCCAGACTGATTTTACCGGAATCGGCAATGGAACGGTTAGAGGGCAAGGAAACAAAATAAGTCCGTTCCTGATGATTGGGTCCGGTCAGCTTGTCCCCCGCTTCGGCAAAGGTTACATTCGAACTGATGGAATAGGCCGGATCGGCCACTTCGGTGGCATCATCAACCGCCTTCACATCACTGCTGATCTGGCTGAGCAGCTCCTGGCTTGCGAGCAGCCGTCCGGCTTTGATCAGCAGGCTTTCGTCCTTCGAGGTTACCACCAGCGTTGGGCGGGTATCCTTCTGGACCAGCTGAATGAGGGCATGGGTGCTGAGATCCTCAGTGGAGCTTAGGAGCTTCTTCAGTCCGGCGGGAACATGGTCGTACATCGCCACCACGACCACGAAACCCTTGTCCTTGATCGTATCCTGCCGGTAGGGCAGCAGCGGAATTGTCCGGTCTTCCAGCGTATTCCCCTTTACCAATCCCGACAAAGCATAGGTGGCAGACTCGAGCTCAGAGCCGCTGGCATTCTCCGGTAAAGCAATAAGACTCTTATTGCTGTTTAACGTATCAATCCCGGAGAATCTTTCCGTGAAGTCACTGATGCCTCCGGTTAGTGCTTTCGGGGTGTACACCACTGCAATACTGGAGGTGTTGAACAGATGCAGCCAGCTGCCCTGCTTGTTGTCCACATAGCATATTTGGTCATCTGCTGTCGTAGTCCGCAGATTCCCTTGAATGCTCAGTACGTTGCTGCCCTCTCTCAGGAACCCTTTAGGTGCACTAAGGCTTAATCTCTGCTCCCCGTTATTCTGCAGTGACGGCCTGAACGAGTAGAATGGACTGCCGTTAAGCGACAGGGTGACACTCGAAATCTGCTCCGCTGTAATTTGCGAAACTTGAAAATGCAGATTGATCTTAAGCTCATCTACATTCCAATAATCCATTATTGTGAAATTCTGCTGCATGGAGCTGGTTCCCGAAAGGGCAGTATCCGTTGCGGTAAAGGATGTCTCATAAGTCAGCCTGCCATCTCCGGGAAGTGCCGGCGCGGCAGAAGCCGCAGGGAGCTGAATCAGGAGCAGGGAGAAGCAGAGCACCCATAACAACATCTGTTTTTTTATCATATTCCGTATCTCCTGTGCATCTTATTTCTCTTGCCCCGGCGCTTTAATAGCGTTCGGTTTTGTACCATTTGGCTTCCCGTTTGAAAATGACGTCCTTAAGATAGTTGTATAAACCGTAAGCGGCGACAACCATCCAGAGCTGGCAATACGAAACATACATCAGCAGAATGATCCATAGATTAGACAGGCTCATCTCGCCCTTCTCCGTCGTCAGCGTGACGAAGATTCCAACCACGAACAGGATGATTGCAAGCAGCCACAAGAAGCTGCTGAGTCCGGCAATCGTAGTATGAACATAACCCATCGCATGGAGAACCAGCAAGATATCCGATGTCACAAGCGAGATCAGGAGCAGGAAATAGATCGACAAGTAATACAGGATATCGAAGCGTATTTTGGCAGCCGACTTATTGAAGAGCAGCGGAATGTTCTTGACGATTACATAGATGTTGCCTTTCGCCCAGCGTGTCCGCTGCTTGAACCAGACCTTCACCGTCTGCGGCTCCTGCTCCCAGGTCACCGATTTCGGCTGGAACTTGATCCGGTAGCCCATCATGTAAATCCGGAAGCTGATCTCGGTGTCCTCAGCGATTGCTTTGACATCCCAGCCGCCGATACTCTCTACAATAGACCTGCGCATAATAAAGTTGGTGCCGGGAATGGTGCAAAGCTTGAACAGCTTCCACCGTCCCGCCTGGGCCATCCACTGAAAAGACAACGTCTCAATATTAATAAACCGGGTGAGCAGGCTCGCATCACGGTTGCGGGTTCTGAATTTTCCGATTACCGCGCCAAGTGTGGAGTCGTTAATAATCTCCGCCACCAGATAGCGCAGCGCCGTTCTTTCCGGTGTATTGTCAGCATCATAAATGGCGATCAATTCGCCCTTGCTGCGGGCAAAACCTATATTTAGCGCATTGGATTTGCCTTTGCCGCCCGTGACCGCATCCGTGTTAATGATCATCAGATTGCGCTGCGGATGTCTTTTCTGAATGCTCCCCAGCAGCAATGCACTATTATCCGAGGAGTTATCATTAATGACAATAATCTCATAACGGTCATGCGGGTAATCGAGGGCCAGGAGCGACTCTACGGTCTTGCTGATGACCACTCCCTCATTGTGTGCGGGAACCATGATGCTGACAAAGGGATACTCGCCCTTAATCTCGGGGACATCTTCATTTTCCGTTGTGATGTAATATAAATATCCCGCGATGATTAAAGCCACATTCACAAGCAGCAGCGACCAGATGCAGATCACCGCGATCACCATCAGCACATCCGATATCGTCATATTGTTCTCCTACTATTGATAAATTTTCTTTATTTCAAATATTTTCTCCGGTACATCCTGTAACCGACAACCAACAGGCTGCCGAACACGAGCAGAGAGATGATGATGACCACAATAAAAAACTGATTTTGCGCACTGAACAGCCGGGTGAAGCTTTTGACCTGCTCCTTCTGATACTGGTAATCGCTGTCCACCACTTCCGGGGCATACCCGACATTAAGTGCCTTGCCGCCCATTCTGATGACCCCGTCTACGGAGGCAATAGTGTTCGTATCGGTAACTACCTTATGGGCTCCCTGCTTATAATCGGCAAAAGAGATCCAGCTCTGCTCCACCGTGCGCAGCATGGATTCCAGTCCTTCGTCGTCCTCCGGAAGATCGACAACAACCGCGGTATCCAGCGGTAACTGGGGCAAGGCCTTTCCGGTATGCCGCAAACTCAGGAGGAACTCCGGCGTCACACTGTACAGGCTGGAGGCAAAAACCGCCGAAGTGTCGGTCTGCTCCATATACCGGGCTTCTTCATCCGGATACAGCACAGCTGAGTCGAAAAAGCCCATTCCTGCCCCCGCATACTCTTTGTCGTAGGTCCAGTATCCTTCCGCTCCAATACCCAGCGGTGCTATACCGCCCGCCACCAGCACATTGATGAACCCGTTCATCTTGCCCTTCAGTGAGCGGTCGCTCAAGCTGATAGGCGGTCTTACCGCAGGGGCATTCACCACAATACTGCCGTTGCGGGATTGCACAATTCTCAGCGCCTCCAAATAACGCTCCATCGCCGGGAAGCCGGTGTTTCCAAACACCGGCCGGACACTGGCAATGAACGGAATTCCGTTCTGATAGAGCCGGTCTGCTGTCTTCTCCAGCAGCTCAAAATCCGAGAACGGATAAATCTCCTTCAGCACCAGATAGGTTTGAGGTACCGCAGAAGACGGAAGCCAATCCTTCAGTACATAAGCCATTGCGATAGTACTGAAATTGCCTTTCTCCAAATAGGGTACATAAGTATATTGTCCCCGGCTCACGGCATAAGGCGCCTGCAGACTGCCGCCCTGAAATGAAAAACTGCCGTAGGCATGCGTTGCCTTGCTCGCCGCAATATAGGGCATGTCTGACACATTCAGGCTGACTCCGGAGAACTCTTCTATAGAAAGGCTGGCATATTGCCCGTGAAATACAGCCGTGGATAGCTGCAGCGTCTGCTTCATCTTGACTGGGATGTTGTAACCAACATGCAGAACCTTCCCCGGATAATTATCCACATCTTCTAAATACGCCTTATTCGTAATGGCAAGATCTTCACTGTTTATGACTGTTATCACGCTGGAGTACGATGCCAGTGTGCCTTGCTTGTATTCATCCAGACTCAGTAGTGTAACTTTGGTGCTGTAGGCGGCCAGCAGCCGCTGAAGCTCCGTGATATTGCCATCCCGGGGCGTTCCTTTCGCCAAGCTGTCGTATAGCAGCAGGGTCTGCTGCGGAGCGGGAGCGGAATGTACGGGAACCGGAGCCGGAAGCAGCAGTGCGAAT
Source organism: Paenibacillus sp. FSL H3-0321 (assembly GCF_038002865.1). Lineage (NCBI taxonomy): Bacteria > Bacillati > Bacillota > Bacilli > Caryophanales > Paenibacillaceae > Paenibacillus > Paenibacillus sp. FSL H3-0321. Next base: position 3,850,542 of record NZ_JBBODH010000001.1, read on the forward strand.
ATAACCAGCAGCAAGCCTATGATCCTCTTGCGGTTCAAGCACTCACACCCTTTTCGGCTACGGGATATTCGCCTGCAGGGGCGGCAGGGCTCGCGGGAGTCGCGGTTGAGATTTTCTTTTTCAAGAAGAGCCCCCGTCCAATGACACTTGATACGGTAAAGAAGGTCACCAAGTCAAACGACAACGTAAACAGGAATTCATGCTTGGCAATGTCGGCATCGCCCGCTCCGATAATAGATACAAAGATACCGGACAGCCCCACCAGCATCGTCGCTATAATCAGCAGCAGTCTCTGCAGGCCTCTGAAATTCCCGGCTTTCGCTGCCGTCACAAAGGACGGCGTAAAAATCCCTATAATAACCGCCATCCATAAGAGAATAAAGGCGAAGGTTCGCGGGGCCAGCTTTTCTTTAAGCATACTGTAAAGGGTGAAGAAATGGCTTTGCGCACGAAATTCCTTACCTACTGCTTTCTCGTAGTTGCCCATCGCCGCAGGCTTGATGGTATAGGCGCTTTTCGCGGCAGTATCCAGTATAGAGCCCATCTGGGCAGGATTGGCCAGATAATATTTCAGGACCGAGACAAAGCCGTACTGGCTGTAGAAGTCCTTCTCCAGAATGTCCGATTTCACATCAACTGTGCCGTATTGGTCGTAATACGTATTTTCCCTTAGAATCGCGTATTGCTCGTTGATACCAAAGGACTTCAGGGCCGTTTCCGGATTGTCGGATTGCATCATCACACCGCGGGTCATGGCATGATATTGGTTAATATTCACGAACTCCTTGGAGATGTTCAAATAGGTTGCAACACCCGTGATCATCATCAGCGCCGCAGCAGCAATAGTAAGCCAGCGGAAGAGACGTTCCTTCCGAATCCAGATAAGCGAAAGCGCGAACAGGGAAATCACCATGCCCACCGGAGCATTCTGCTGCTTGGAGGTCGTCAGGATCAGCGTACTGATCAGAAACACCGCCAGCATGGCATAATCATTGTATCTTCCGCGGTAGAGAAGCAGCCATGAGGCGAACATGAACAGCATAGTAATCATCACAATGCTCTCGCCAAAGAAGGAATTGAAATACGCCGTATAGCCGGTATCTCCGAAGATAACAATCGCAATGACCGCGGTGACCATCCCCCGTCTGCGGGACATACGGCAAGTAACAGCCTCTATTAACAGATAAACAGCTGCGACATAAAGAATCAGATAAATGGCTGCCTGAAAACGGATATCAAAGACCTCTTTGCTGAAGAACAGCTTATTGACGCCAATCGCCAGCTTAATAAAGAGGGATTGGGAGGAGACCAGCATGGAGCTGTTCTCATTATAATATTGATAGATGCCGAACTGTTTAACAAAATAGCCAAAATACTGGCTGTCATAATCCGGCAAGTTGAAGTAGAGGCCGTTGCTATAAATAATGCGGAAAAAGTCGCCGTTATCGGCCATCCCCACATAGGGAGCCGTAAACAGGGCGAAGACTGTAATGATCAGTACGCCAATGGCCGCTGTCAGAGCAGGGGTTACCGTTAAATTAACAGAGATTAAACCTCTGCGCAAAGGTATTTTCATTGTATTGTCATCCATGCGGGTTCACCTTCGTTACTATTAGATTAAATTAGTAGGAATAAGCGAGTAAGGCCATAAGATTGTCAAAAGAATAGGCTTGTCCCGTCTCAGGATTTCCGAACCCGCCGTATAGGACACTCCCTGTATCCGTAACTCTAAATTCGTTCATTCTTTCTATACTTCTGCTATAAAGAGAGTCGTCGCCGATCTCTGCGCCAATCATTGCCGTAAGGGCATAAATTGCCGTGGAGCGGATATCATTGGCCGGCTGGCCGTCCCTGGTGTATTGCCCGTACAGCGTTCCCGCCTCTACCTGCTCCTTGATATAGCGGACACTCTGTGGTTTCTGCCGGTCCACCTCAGCCAAATTCAGAATACTCAGCAGTGATTCCACCGTATTGATCTTTTCCGAGCTATAGTTTCCTGTCTTATAATTAAATCTCGTTTCATAGAACGGGAACTCATCTGACAAATACCCATCCTCGAGAATTGCGTTCATGTTGTGTAATAAAATTCCGCAAATTTCGTCATTTATCGACAAATTTTGCAAGACATTCAGATTAATATAACATAAAGTAACAAAGTCATTGGTTACCCGGAAATCATTGTCATAGAAATCGTACATATACCCATCTTTTACATTATTGCGGTAAAAAGTCTTAGAATATTCGGCTGCTTCGTTCGTGTATTCCTTGTTGGCAAAGGTGTCTCCTGCTGCATATAGCGCGCCGATCAAGCGTAAATCATCAACGGCGGCATTAAGGGGGTATTGTTTTTGGAGTTTCGGACTATAACGATAGCTGAAACCGCCCTCTGTACTGAACGTTTGCTTCGCCTTTGCCCATTCTGAGGAGAACAGCTCCTTATTGCCGCTCAGTACGGCGATCCTCATCATGAGTGAAGCAGACTCGCTTAGTACTTCGTGGCCAGTGGCTGCTTCTGCCGACTGGTCAGTGTCCTGCATATTTGTATAGACGCCATAAGGACCTGAAAGCTGTTTTGCAATGAATGTGTACAACTCTTGTTCCTCTTTATCTATATGGACGGCTGGTTGGCTCTTCAAGGGAGTAGGGGATGAAGGCAAAGAACCCGTGCTGGTCTCCGGGGAAGATATCGGCTGCTCCCCATTGCTCTTGCAGGAGGCCAATAAACATAGAGACAGCATAATAGCCGCGGCTTGAACGCTTTTATTTCCCAATCTATCACTTCCTTTAGAGATAGCATTAAGGTTTCGATACTATTATAACGGTAATATAAGTCACTAAATGTAGATTAATGTTGATCATTATGTGTCAAATCAATAAAAAATATCTAAATATTTACATTTTGTGTGCCGAATAGACAAAAGCCGCCCTACAGGGCATTTACCGGCCCGGGCAGCTTCATTTTTATGCATATAATGGCTCTATCCTTTAATTCTCCGGTACGTCTCCTCATCCGACACAATATATAATCTGGCATTTTGCGGAATGGGCTGATTAAGCTTGCGGTTGATGCTCAGGTCGCTGTGGTCGGACAACAGGGTTGCCCCCCGCGAGAGCAGATCCTGAAAGGCATCTCCGTAGGTTTGCCAAGCGGGATTCCGCGGGATCTCATAAATGTCGTCGCCATGCTGGCGGCTGAGCAGCTGGGTGATCACTTCCGAATTCCCCTCCTGCAGGGCGGAACGCACAGCCAATCTGGAGATGGCATCATGTGACAGCACGAACTCATTCACCTGGACATGCCGGAAATTCTGAATATTCTTCTCCTGCATAATCTCTACAGTAGTATGTACCTGCGGGGCGATCCGCTCAATGCTCGAAGCGATCAGCAGCGACTTGCCGTCAATCAGCGAAGCTTCGTCGATCCGGTTGTCACCGAACACAATGGCTGCCCTTGCTTCATGAATGTTGGCCTTCTGCAGAATTTCATCACTGGATGCATCGCCGCTGATAAAATGAACCTGTTCCATATGCTCCAGCGGATGACGCCCTGATTCGTCAATAATGACGATCTTGCATTTCGGTGTGTAGCATAGAATCTCTTCGACGGCTGCCTGCGTTTTGCGGCTCCAATTAATCAATACAATATGATCTGCGGCGTGAAAGCTCAAGGTTCCCGCTCCTCTCCTTCTCTGCACCTCTCCCATGGCCTCAACAATCTTTCCGATGACCAAGCTGAGCAGGCCGATGCCGAACACGTACAAAAATATGGTGAACAGCTTCCCCATTACCGAAGTCGCAAAAAAGTCACCGTATCCAACGGTGGCCATCGTAGTCATGACCCAATAGAAGGCGTTGAACCAGTTATGAAACGTACCCGGCTCCAGAACAAACGCGATGGTTGCGCTCAGAACAATAAAAAAAAGGATTATCAGCCCAATCGACTTCTTCTTTAGACGCATCAGCTTTCCGGATATTCTGAGTAAAAAATGCACCCTTCCGCCCCGCTTCCGATGTTAAATAGGGCTGCCGCACCGTGGCCCGGCACGCGCAGCCTTAGTCTGCCGGCCCCTGGAGGGAGCCCGCTGAATTAAATGATCAGACTGCTGACGGCAAAGGCAGTTCCGATGAATACCAGGCAGAGCATTGTGCCTACGGCCACATTCCCTTGCTCCAGCTGTTCGGAAATCCTGAAATTGGGGGTAAACAGTTCAAATATCCAGTAAGCGGCGATCAGGCAGACGTAACCTACCGCAAACCATAACATCATGTGCCAGATAGAAGTATTCGTATATGCCGCTACGCCCAGTACGATCGCTGTGGCCAGAAATTTGCCTCCCAGCGCCAAAGCTACCGCCACATTGCCTTTCTTCAATTCCTCCATATCCTTGAACGGAGTCATCAAGCCGAATACAACCATGCCAAGCACCTGAAGCAGAATAATAGTCAGAACGCTGACTATCAAATTAATAACAATCGTCAATTGGCCCACCCCCGAAATTTCGCATAAGCCGAATCATAATCGGCAAAATCATGCACTTCCTCCAGCACCACGGAGGCTGTCTTTTCTTTCTCCAGCGCCGTATAACGCTTGTCGTCAATCGGCTGCTTGATCCGGTTGCCGGAAGGCAGCTCGAGCACGGCGAAGTTTCTTGTCTTCTCCTTGAACTTGGTCTTATAGACTCCGACAAGATCCACATCGGTGGTAATGGATACCTTTAGATTCTTCAGATCCTCTGCAGCCGTCTTCTGGTCTCCATACGATTTAAGCGTGGACCAGGCGGACAGGCGGATCTCATTCTTCTGGTCAGCATCCGTAACCAGCTCGGCATCCATGAACTGCAATGTCCAGATCTTATCCCCGGTGGCATAGTTGCCATCGTTCGGGAGCAGCTCGTTATCCGGCAAAACCGTCATGTCGCTGCCGATCAAATCACCCACTGTGCTCTCCACTACCCGGTAATCCCACGGCACACGGGATACACTGTCCGTTGTTTCCGCTGCAGGAGTACCTGTATGAAACACACTGTCCTCATTGCTTGAGCATGCGCTCAGCAGCACCGACAACAGCAGTATTCCAAGGATCGCGCTCAACCGAATTACCCCGAAGCGCCCGGTCCGCACCCTTCTACTCTTACTCATCTCCAAGTTCCCTCACTCCTAGCGCGATAAAATGACTGGCATTGCCTGTAATCGGTCCGCCTGCCCGCCCGAGCAGGCCACAAGGTTTCCCGTTAATGACGAACATGCCGGTGAGCAGATGAAACTCCCCTTCCGCTGTCTGAATCCGGGCCAATTCGGCTCTTTTCTGATAGACGGTGGGGAATAGTGTACTGCTGTCAAAACCTTCCTCGTCCTGCAGCTCAAGTGTGCCGTTGTCATCGAAGAGACGTACAGAACCGCCTTCACGGCCGAATACAGACTTCGAGACAAAGCTCCCGGAGAATACCGGCTTATTGTAGGTCGGCAAAATATAGCGGGAGATCGCCTCGCGCTCTTCCTCACTAAACAGCAGCCCCAGCTCATACATCCCCCATACCGCCGCAATCAATCCCTTGGACTGCAGCAGGATGCTGTGCGGTCCGTTGAATAACTCCAGCTGTCCACTCTCTACGGCGTAGGCGAGCGCATCGCCGCCTTCGTCTACCGCCATCCATTCCTTGGGATAGAGGGCGAACATCCGCTGAATAACCCGGTCCTCTCCATCCCGTACAGTCCCTTCATCAATCCATAGATCAAGACAATCCACGCACTTGATATCCAGGCCGCTGTGCTTCACAAGCGCCTCAATCGTGCCGGAGTCCTCCTGATGGGAACCGTAGGCGACACAAGCTGCCGTGTCCGGCCGTTCTGTGCCCCAAGCCGCCGCAAGAAGTCCCTTCATCGCTCCATTGGGGCTGGCGATTCCCGCCTGCTCGCAGATCCAGGGCGTAGCGATGGAGGCCTCCACATAACCGGTAGGTGTATCGGCATTCAATTCCAGCAGCTTAATCGCCCCGTTGTCCGCCACGGCGAAATCGAACCGGGCATAAAGGCTGATGCGGCCCGGCTCCGGCAGCGGGCATTCATCAAGCATCTGCCACAGGACGGGGGGAATGCCGAGCAAATCATATAGATCATGTCTACGGTGGACATAGCGGACTGTTTTGTCCAGTATAGCCCACAGCTTGACCGAGGCTTCTTCAAGTTCCTGGTAAGTCTCGCCGCGCATCACCACAACGGCATCAAGCCAGTATTCTTCATCCTCCAGGTCTGCCCAGGTGAAGCCAAGCTCATGCAGCTTCTCCACCCTTGGTGCCCGTTCCAAGCCCGATTGATCCACAAATTGAAAGACACTCTCTGCAGAACTCATCCGCCGAAACCGCTCTTGCTGCTGGAGCTTTTGCCAGCGCTTGATTTTGACGATGAGGAGCTTGATTTACTGCCGGAGCCTAAACCGCTGGATGTGCCCCCAATGCCGCCTTTCTTCGAGGATGTCCCTCTTCTCGTGATGGAGCCGGTGGAGGAAGTAGAGGTTTTCGGTTTTGCCACAGATCCGGCTACCTTTTTGTTCTGGAAGCTGCCGCTGCTGTAGGTCGGCGGCTTGTAGGTAGTCCGGGTTCCTCCGTAATAGGTCGGCCGGTCATTGTACCAGCCTCTGGAGGAGTAGAACGAGCCGCTGTTAAACAGCATGTGGTACAGCAGCATATCATCCCAGCCGAAACCCGAGCTGTAGCCGCCGTAATTGTTAATGACGGTTGTCCCGCCGGAGGTTACTACCCCGCTGCCCTCCTGCACGGTCTCTTCCACATTTTCTTCCGGGTACGGAATATTCCAGTCTACATTTTTATCAAAATAGGCTTTGACCTCTTCGGTGGACCAGGAGACAAGCTTCGGCTCTTCTCCCGAGCTGCCGCTGGCACCAGCCCCGCCCGGTACAAACAGTGCATTGGCCAGCAGTGCAATCCCTAGCGAGGTGGACAATACCCGCAGCGGCTTGCCTTCCGCATTGAACAATTTGGACACGGCGGGTTCTTTAGTATTTTCATCTTTTCCCAACATGGGCCCCTCCTTTCCTGACAATTTATCCTTCAGCACGCATCGGAACCAGCAAAAGCTCCAGCTTCCCCTCGTCCACGTTCAGCCGTCCTTCCACTGCCTCATACTCCCGGCTGCCCACTACAATATAATTGACATGTTCCAGGGCAGTAATCATATTCATGCTCCAGGTACGTTCCTCGATGACACGCAGATCGCCTTCCGGCATTTTTTCAAACAGGATGACCTTCATTCCATTATCCACTTATTACCCTTCTTTCCTGATAACTGTTTATGCTTCTGATACGCTGTAAGCACAATTTCGTTTCATGAGCCCGCAGTCCATCCCTATCTATTTTATCTGTTAGGGTCCAAGTAAATTCTAGGGTATTGGAATAATATTGGCAATCGGAAATACGTGAAAGGAAGTCTGTTCACAATATGTTCCGAACCCGGCTATTCATTGGCAGTCCGGATGGATGCCTATTTTGCTCTGTCTATGGATGGATTCCCTCTGGGGATGGTGTAAGAGATCGTAGTTCCCCTGCCCGGCGTACTCACAATCATCAGACCGGTTCCGTATATTTTGAGCAGCCGCCTCTGGATATTCCTCAGGCCGATGCCTCCTTCGGAGTGCGTGTCGGACAACACTTGTTCAATCCGCTCCGGAGTGATGCCCACCCCATTGTCAGATACCGCAACAACTAGCTGCCCGGCCAGCAGCTTAACGGACAGATTGACGGTCCCTCCGGCCATTTTCCGCATCAGTCCGTGGTTGATCGCATTCTCCACCAGCGGCTGGATGCTGAGCGGAGGGACCAGTTCGCGGAGACCTTCCGGCACATCCAACTCGATATTCAGCCGCTCATCGAATCTCGCCTTCTCCAGCGCAAGATAGGACCTCACCAGCTCCAGTTCCTTCCCGATCGGCACCGTCTGCCCGCGGTTCTGGAAATCAAAGCTGCTGCGCAAGTATTGGCTGAGATCAAGCAGCAGATCGGTCGCTTTATCCGGATCATCGGAACAAACTGAGATAATGGCATTAAGCGCGTTGTACAGAAAATGAGGTTTGATCTGGGCCTGCAGGAAGGCAATTTCCGTCTGTACCGACGTACGGATGGACTTGCGCATATCCAGCAGCGTCTTCACGCGTGCCCTGAATTCCCGCAGCTCTACCGGCTTGCTTAAGTAATCATTGGCCCCCGCCTCAAAAACAGCCTGAATATCTTCCGGGCGGCTGCTGCCTGTCAGTACTAGGATCGGCAGTTCGGATAAAACAAACCGCTCGCGAATCGCCTTGCATAACACCAGCCCCGGCATTTCAGGCATTACCCAATCCATAATGATCAGGTCCAGTTCGGGATGATTCTGCATTTGTATAATCGCATCAGGCCCGCTGCCTGCGGTAATCACTTTATGCTGCTCCAGCTGCAGCGCATTGGCCAGCACCTGGAGATTGACCGGATCATTGTCGACAACAAGGATGTAGCAGCATTCCCCTTCAAGGGGAAGCGCAGGCTCTTCTCCTGGAGACTCCAAAGCCGCTGCCGACTCCCAGCCGGTAATCTCCAGATAGTCCTGATCCAGAAACGCTGTTCGTTTCTGCAGTATCGGCATCGTGAAGCGGAATACCGAGCCTTGACCCGGTTCAGACTCGGCTTCAATTCTCCCCCCGTTCAACTCTACCAGCTTTTGGGTGATGCTGAGGCCAAGGCCGTTTTCCCTGTAGGTTTTTTGGGCGGCCGCCCCTTGCGGATCGTACGCGTCAAAAATGGTACGCAGGCGCTCTGGAGCGACCCCTAAGCCAGTATCCGCTACAAGGATAGCAACATACTCTTCTTTAACCTCGGCAGACAGGGTTATCACACCCTGAGGGGTATTATTCACAGCATTTGACAACAGGTTGAATAAGATTTGCGACAGCCGCTGCTCATCTGTTTCTAGCAGCGGGAGAGACTCCGGCAGGTTCAGCTTGAAGACCAGACGGGAATTGCCCGATACATGGCGGGTAACCTCCATTACGGAAGAAGCTACCCTCCGCAGGTCCACCGCCTGCCGCCGCAGAAAGAAATCCCCGTGATTCAGCCTGGCGAAATCCGACATATCATTAATTAATGCAGACAGCCGCCTGCCGGTAGAGACTATCATGGACAATTGACCGGTTTGCTCAGGAGTTAAAGCCCCGGCTGCACCCTCGGCCAGCGTCTGTGCAATGTTTACAATGCCCTGCAGCGGCTTCCGCAGCTCCTGCGAGGTATCTGCCATAAAGTCGTCCTTCAGTCCGTCGAGCGTCAGCAGCCTGCGTGACAGCTGCTCCACTTCCAGGAAGGAGGCAGCGTATTTGCGGGTCATTAGCGCAGCTTGAAAGAATCCGAACAGAATGATCTCGTAGGAGGTAATAACATAGCTGAGGGCAAGGCCGGTAAACGTAAGCAGGTAACATAAAATGACGATGCTTAAGCTCTCAATACTGACCATCATGAAGAACATGTTTTGCGTGTTTTGTTTCGTACCTTTAACCATGGAATAGAGGACAAAGCTCAAACTTATGGAGCCCCAGGTCAAGAGCAGCCCCTCAAGATAGCTGAACCAGTAAGCAGGCACAAATATAGCGATAAGCAGCAGGACGACAGTGATCACCTTAGAGGTCTTGATGACCGCCGGAGGCATTGGATAGTTTACCGAGTGGGCAACATATCTGAGCAGATAAAAATAAACCAGCGTGGATGAAGCCAGCTGCAGCTTGAGTACAATTTCATAAGGCAGGCCCGGAAGCGCGAAGGAAATCAGCTTCTCCCCGTGGGTCAGTACATAGACAAAGGCCGCTGTGCAAAATAATCCCAGATTTAAAGTGATGCCCCGGCTTTCCTTTACTCTGGAGAACATCAGCAGAAATAAGGAGAGGGCAAAAAAACCAAACAGCGTTGCACCGTCCACAAAAAGAGCGAATTCACGGTGCTTCAAAATGTCGGCCTGATAGCCAATCACGACCGGGAGAACAATTCCGCCGGAAGAGTAGCTGTAATTGGCCACCTGGACAATAATCTCCAGCTTGTCGCCGGATACGGCTGCGAATCCCATGTAGGGGTAGTTTTCTTGCCGCCCCTCAGAAGAGGAGGCAGACGGACTTCCACTGCTGCCGATCTCCTGTCCGTTCACAAACACCTTGCTTGCCGTGCGGATATTAGCCGTCCGAAGGCCGTAAATAACATCCTCTCCATAGGGAATCATGGCCTGCAGCCGATAGGTGGCATAACCTCTGGCTTCTGGGCTGCCGGAATCTGACAGATATCGGTTCCATTTCTCCGGCACCTCGATTATGGTAGAAGCCGTCACTCCCTCCCCGCCCGGATCAGCTTGGCTGAAATCCCCCGGCGTTAGCAGCGCATCGCGGTATAATTCCCATTCCCCGTTCAGCTTCACCACGCCGTCATGGCGGAAATCCCAAGCCCGAAGATCCATGACCCCTTGGCGGGAGACCGGCATATCTTGCTGGCCCGTAAAAAGATGAAGGACCGAAAGCAGCGGCAATAGGGATACCAGCAGCAGACTCCCGAGAATACGCTGCCAATATTTCAGCATATTTCCTCCCCCTTTCTAAAAAAAGCCGATTCCATTTATTTCGGAACCGGCGGTAATTCTTATTAGAGGTGCATATTGGAATTACTGTGCATCCTGCACGGCGGCAGGAGCTGTATTATCCTGTGTTTTGGATAAGAACAGATTCAGAATGATCGCAGTGAGCGACCCGGAAACAATACCATTCTGCAGCAGCATTCTGGCAAACTCCGGCAGTTGGTCGAACATGGAGGGCAATACCGCCGAGCCCAGGCCGACAGCGATGCTGCAGGCGGTAATCAGCAGGTTGCCATCCTTGCGCAGATCGACCTCGGAGAGGATCGACATTCCGGAAGCCGCGACCGAACCGAACATTACGATCATTGCCCCGCCGAGTACCGCATTCGGCACGATTGTGGTTAACGCAGCCAATTTAGGCAACAGTCCCAGCACAACCATGATACCGCCGGCGGCAAAAATCACATTCCGCGTCTTGACACGGGTCAGTGACAGCAGTCCGACGTTCTGGGAGAATGCGGTATACGGGAAGGCATTAAACAGCCCTCCAAGCATTATGGCGAGACCTTCAGAGCGGAGGCCGTTGACAATCTGCTTCTGCTCGACCTTCTGGTCTGTAGCCTTGCCTACGGCAAAGTAAACGCCGGTCGATTCCACCATGGATACGATATTTACGATAATCATCGTGAAAATGGCCGTAATATTAAACTCGGGCCAGCCAAAGTAGAACGGCTGGGCCACGCTGATCCAAGAGGCAGAACCGACAGTGGAGAAATGTACAATGCCCATAAAATAGCCGATAGCCGTCCCGACAACCAGACCTACCAGTACAGAAACGGAACGCAGGAACCCGGTTGTCAGCCGGTTCACAGCGAGAATCACCAGCAGTGTAATCAAGGCCAGAAGCAAATTGCGGGGTTCTCCGAAATCAGGTTGTCCCTGCCCGCCGGCCACATTATTCATAGCAACCGGAATGAGCGACAGCCCGATAATGGTCACCACAGAACCGGTTACCACGGTCGGGAAGAACTTCAGCAGCTTCCCATAGACCGGGGCGGCAAACACAACGAACAATCCCGATATAATAATCGCACCATAGGCTGTTGCCAGATTGGAATCCAAGGCGATGGCAATAATGGGACTGACCGCAGTGAAGGTGCAGCCCAGCACCACCGGCAGGCCGCTGCCGAAATATTTGCTGCCCATGACCTGCAGCAGCGTGGCCAGTCCGCAAGTGAACAAATCCGCAGCAATGAGGTAGGCCATTTGTGTTCCATTCAGGTTCAGCGCCCCTCCGACAACAAGCGGCACAATGACCGCGCCGGCATACATGGCCAGCACATGCTGGAGTCCTAATGCGAAGACTTTTTGTTTGCTTAACATCCTGCACTCTCCTTGATCATTTCTTCAATATCAGCAGTATTGTCTATGAAATGAATTTCTCCCGGCGCCATGGAAGCGATTCGTGCCAAGGCATGCACCGGGATTCCTCTTTTCTCCAGCAAACTGCGTCCTTCCTGAAAGCTCTTCTCGATCACGCAGCCCACGCCAAGCAGCTCTGCACCGGATTCCTCCACGATATCAGCCAGTCCCACCAAAGCAGCGCCCGTAGCCAGGAAATCATCGACGATCAGCACTTTGTCGCCCGGGCCCAGATATTTTTGCGAGATGCTGATCCGGTAATGCTCTTGACGGGTAAAGGAATGTACCGGGGCCGAATAGACGTCCTCCGACTGCGTGATGGCTTTCTTCTTCTTGGCATAGATGAATGGCACCTTTAAGGCAATGCCTGCCGCCATCGCAAACTGAATTCCGCTGGCCTCAACCGTCAACACCTTCGTAACCGGGAGATGCCCGAAGATCATCTTGAATTCCTGCCCGATCTGCAGCGCAAGCTCCGTATCCACCTGATGGTTCAGAAACGAGTCTACTTTCAGCACCGTATCCGACAGAATCAAGCCCTCTTCTCTGATTCGTTCCTCTAATATTTTCATTACTGCGGGTGATCGCTCCTTTGATATGATCTGATGAATTCTTTGAATCGTGACAAGTGGAAACGATAAATTCTTATCTTTAAATAAAAAAGACAGATCCCCTTGAGTGTTTCTCAAGTGAATCTGTCCCTCTGGGTTTTTGTCCCTAAGTGGTGTAACACATAAGCAGTGTCCGCATCGCTTGGACCAGCCCTTCTTATGCCGCGGCATAAAAAACGGAACCCTAGATGCGCTATTTCACTCATAGTCGGATAATTACAGTGGTTATCCGGTAGAAACTTATGGGCCATATTCCCAAGGATTATATGAGTTGTTTATGAAAAGTCGTAGTAAATACCTTGTATATCTTACACGCTCTGTCCGAACCTTACAAGCAAAATTTTAAGCATTATTTCATCCATTTATGACATATTTTCATGAAATACATATGTTTTCAATCGGCCTATTAGGCAAGCGTTTGTTTCTAAGCACACTCCGCCCGTATTGCTCACGATTTCCGCCCCCATGCATTTATGATAAGGAAAACTACTCAGAGAGGAACGATACGGGTGGCCAAACAAAAGGACCGGATTGTCGTTATTATTCAAAAAGGAAAACGGCGGATTATTACACGGACGCCGCTGGCGGGAGTAGACCGGCTCGTATTTGTCATCAATAATCAATACACCAACGCAGCCAATACCACCCAAATTGCCAGCGGCGCGGGACGAAGCAGCGCAGCCGGCAGCAATGCGGCCATTGCTTCCCCTTATACACGCCAGCAGCAGAGCGTCGGCGCAGGAGGAGATGCCGCTAACCTGGGGAGCAAAGGACGAAACGGCGGCAAACATCCTCTCCCTTTGATTTGTCCGCGCGGCAAGGAGATCGTCGTTGTCATCAACAACCAGACGGTCAAGCTCCCTAAAGGCAGCATGAGTTCATCGGCGACACAGGTAGGCAGCGGCGGCGGAACATACAGTACAGGCGGAACTAACTCTGCCATCGACAGCCCCTATACACGCCAGCAGCAGGCGGTCGGCGGGGGCGCAGGAGGCCATGCCCTGAACAAAGGTTCAGCCAAGCGCCGCCAGGGAAAAAGACGGTCCCGTTAACTTTCGTCCGCAATTCATAGAGTAATCTGAGAATAACGCCAGTAAATCCTGTTTTTTTGCGGATTTGCCGGCGTTTTCTCTCGCCTTCCCCTATCGCCTCCTCTCTATTAAAAGTATAATTAAAGGTGATTCGTGATACTAACTAGACAAAGGACGGGCGAGCATGACAATAAAACAACGGGTTTGGTTAGCATCATCTGCCTTTATCCTTTTTCTCAGCAGCATGATTGCTGTATCTATAATTTATCTTGAAGGGGTTCCTTTACTCCTGTCTTTAGCATTCGGTGCAGCCGGAATTATTCTTGGAAGTGGACTCATGATGAGTATCCAGCGGAACATCCGCCGGGGTCTGGATAGGATTATGAAGATATCCGTAGATATTGCGCAAGGCACCCTCGATTCCTCCGCAATCAGCCCCGAAGCTGGAGATGATTTCGGGCAGTTGGCACATTCCTTTCACGCTTTAGCCGTTAATCTGGAGCACAAGACCACAGAAGAACGCAGCCTGCGGCTCCAAGCCGAAGAGCAGGCCTGGATCAATACCCAAGTTACAGAAATGGCCCTGATGCTTCAGGGATCGGTACATTTAGAGACCGCAGCTAGGGTTTTTATCGGCAAGCTGAGCGCCGCTGTCGGCGGAACCTACGGAGCGGTCTATCTGAAGCAAGTGGACAAGCTGCACTTCACCGCCGGTTATGCCTTCGATGAAGCAGCTGGCCGCCGCGAACCCTTTGCACTTGGCAGCGGACTGGTTGGACAATGCGCACTCGATCAGAAGATGGTCGTGCTGCATGATCTGCCGGAGCATTACATCCGCGTGCATTCCGGACTGGGTGAAGCTGCCCCCACTACGCTCATCCTGGTTCCTGTCATTTATGAGCAGGATGTTGTCGCCGTGGTCGAGCTGGCTACCCTGAACACATTGGCTGACAAAGAGTACGAATTGATTAAACGGACCGGCCAGAACATGGGCGTGCTGATCAATACTTTGGCAGACGTGGCCAGAATCGAAGAGTTGCTGGGTGAAACCCAGCTGCAGAAGGAAGAGCTGGAAGCCCAGACGGAGGAGCTGCAGGCCCAGACGCAGGAGCTCGAAGCGCAAACCGAAGAGCTGCTGGCACAGACCGATGAGCTGCGTTCACAGACCGGGCAATTGCAGGCGCAGGGAGAAGAACTGCAGATGCAGGCAGACAGCCTGCTGACCTCGAATGAGCAGCTGCAGCTGCAGATGGAATTGACGGAAGAGCAAAAAGCCGAAATTGAAGCCCAAGCCGATGAATTAAAGCTGCAGACGGAAGAACTTTTTGCCTCTAACCAGGATTTACAGAAGCAGATGGAGATTTCCGGACGGCAAAAGGAAGAAATACAAGCACAAGCCGACGAGCTGCTGGCACAAACCGAAGAACTTCAAGCGCAGACGGAAGAGCTTCAGGCGCAGACAGAAGAGATCTCGGCCGCAAATATTCACCTGCAGCAGCAAATCGAACTTACCGAGCAGCAAAAAGAGGAGATCAAAACCCAGGCGGAAGAAATCTTCATGGCCGCCCAGTACAAATCAGAATTTCTGGCCAATGTATCGCATGAGCTGCGCACTCCGCTGAACAGCCTGCTGATTCTGTCGCAGATTCTTGCCGAGAACAAAGAAGGCAATCTTGGCCCTAAGCAGCTTGAATATGTGCATACCATTTTCTCCGCAGGCAAAGATCTGCTGCAGCTGATCGACGAAATTCTCGATTTGGCCAAGCTTGAGGTAGGCAAGATGACCGCTGTCCTTGAACCGGTCTCCTTGCATGATCTAAGCAACCACCTGTTCCGCCACTTTGAGCAGCAGGCCAAGAAAAAGAATATCCGCTTTGATGTCCATTGTGACAGCAGGCTGCCTGACCATCTTATGACCGACGGCCACAGGCTGCAGCAAATCATCAACAACCTGTTATCAAATGCCGTTAAATTCACTCCGGAGCAGGGCTCTGTCTCTTTATCTATGCGCATGAGCGGAAATGAGGCGGTCTTCTCCGTCAGCGACACCGGTATCGGGATTCCCGAATCCAAGCTGGAGAGCATCTTTGAGGCCTTTCAGCAGGCGGACGGCACAACCAGCCGCAAATATGGGGGAACCGGTCTTGGCCTGACCATCTGCCGCGAGCTCTCCACTATGCTGGGTGGAAGAATTGTAGTTGAATCCACAGTAGGCAAAGGCAGTACCTTCTCCCTGACTATTCCCGCTGTTGAGCCGGAGGGTGACGCTCTTGCGCAGGCAGCTGCGACGTTCGCAGCTGCCGCCAGCAGTGAGCTTCTCAATCCGGACACCAGCAGCCGGGAGAATACTGCCTTCCGGGAATCCTTCGTACCCGATATTTCCATATCCAATCCGAAGCTGCTGCAGTTCGCAGAAATGGAGGATGACCGGGGGAATCTGCTCAGCGATGACACGCTGCTCCTGATCATTGAAGAAGATGCCGAGTTCGCGGCCATTCTGCTGCAGCTCGCTCGCAGCAGAGGCTTCAAGGCGATCGTCGCCTTTCAGGGCGATCAAGGTCTGGCTCTGGCACATGCCTACAAGCCGGATGCCATCCTGCTCGACCTGCATCTTCCCGTCCTTGACGGCTGGTCAATCATCAGCCGCCTGAAGAGCCGGCCGGAGCTGCGTCATATTCCGGTGCATGTGATCTCGACCGCGGAAGAGAATCAGCAGAGCCTGGCCATGGGCGCACTCTCCTTCTGGAAGAAGCCCAGCGATCAGACCGAGCTGGAGGCTGCCTTCCTGCAGATTGAAACCTATATCAGAAGGCCGGTGAAAAGCCTGCTAATTGTTGAGGACAACAAGGATCTGCGCAGCAGCCTTGTAGAGTTCATCGGGCATCCCGATGTACGTATTGTCGCAGTGGGGACAGGACGGGAAGCATTGGAGCAGCTGGTGAGCCATCATTTTGACTGCATGGTCCTTGATCTGGGCCTGTCGGATATCAGCGGCTTCGATTTGCTGGAGCAGGTCAAAACCAACCGCAAACTGCAAACCCTGCCGGTCATCATCTACACGGGCAAGGACCTCAGCAAGGGCGATGAACAACGTCTGAAGCATTATGCCGAGAGCATTGTCATCAAGAACGTGCGCTCCATGGAGCGGCTGTACGACGAAACCGCGCTGTACCTGCACCGCAAGCATGCCGATCTGCCGCCGGACAAGCAGCGCCTGATCGAGAAGCTGCATAATCCGGAAGCGGCTTTTGCCGGGAAGAGCATCCTGCTCGTGGATGATGATATGCGCAATATCTTTGCGTTATCAAGTGTCCTGGAAGGTTATAATATGGATATCAGTTTTGCGCAGAACGGCAAAGAGGCGTTACAGCATCTGGAGCAGCATCCCGGGACCCAGCTTGTATTTATGGATATTATGATGCCGGAGATGGACGGGTACGAGACGATGAAGCATATCCGCGCCATGCCGGAGTATGACCAGCTTGTGATTATTGCCCTGACCGCCCGGGCTCTGGAAGAAGACAGGCTTAAATGTCTGCAGGCCGGCGCTTCCGATTATATCTCCAAACCGATTAATACCACCCAGCTGGTTACTGTACTGAAGGTGTGGTTAATTCAATAATTACCAGACAGACTTCACATTTTAGAAATTTCAACTCGCTGTGGGAGGAAATATGGATTATCCTGTAAATATTTTACTTGTTGATGACCGTCCGGATGAATTTCTGTCCGTTCAGGCGCTGCTTGCAGACACTCCTTATCGTCTGATTGGCGCCAGCTCCGGTATGGATGCCTTGAAATGCCTGCTGGAGCAGGAATTCGCCCTTATTATTATGGATGTACTGATGCCGGACATGGATGGTTTCGAAACGGCCAAGCGGATTAAAACGCGCCAGAAATCGCGGGATATCCCCATTATATTTCTAACCGCACTAACCTCCGAGCTGGAGAATTATATGATGGCGTACACGGCGGGAGCGATTGATTTTCTGACCAAGCCCTTCCACCCTATTGTCCTGAAAAGCAAAATAGACGGCTTTGTCCGCCTGTATCAGACCCATAAGGAACTGCAGATCAAATCGCAGGAGCTGGAAGCGGCAAATGTCGTCCTTACTGAATTGAAGGAGACTGCCGAGGTTGCCCTGAGGATCAAGAGCGGGTTTCTGGCCATGATGAGCCATGAAATCCGCACCCCCTTGAATGGAATTATCGCCATGTCGGATGTGCTCAGAACTTCAGAGCTGGAGACAGACGATTTGGAAATGGCCGAAATTATTCATACCAGCGGTCATGCACTCCTGTCCGTAATTAATCACATTCTCGATTTCACAAAGATTGAATCAGGCAAAATGGAGCTGGACTACGAGCTGTTCAACCTGCATGCCTGCCTGAAAGAAACGATGGATCTGTTCAGGGCGCTCGCCAAAGAACGCAACCTAAGTATGGAAATGGATATCGACCCGGCGATTCCCGCGCTGCTGGTTGGCGATCCGAACCGTCTTAGACAGGTCCTGAACAATCTGATTGGCAATGCCATCAAGTTCACTGCTAGCGGCGGTGTGAAGGTACATACCCGTCTCAGACAATCGCTGGATGGGGTCCTGCAGCTGGAGTTTGTGGTTGAAGATACGGGCATCGGCATTCCGGCGGATAAAATGGGTTATTTATTTCAGCCCTTCACACAGATCGGCGCGACCATCAACCGCAAGTTCGGCGGCACCGGCCTCGGGCTGTCCATCTGCAAAATGCTGGTTGAACTCATGGGCGGCACTATCTATGCCAAACCGGGCATCGAACAGGGCGCCGTATTCATTTTCACCATTCAGGTTACCGAAGGCCAGCCGGATTAGTCCGCTTATGGGAACACAGAAAAAACCGCAATCACTCCATTCCTTGGAGGCTTGCGGTTTTTTCTGTCAGTCTGGCAGGCTCTATGGTTGTAAAAGAGAGTGCGATCCCGTTATCCTGCGCTTACTTATTCACCGTATCCACCGGAAGGAGCCGGATGGGCAGCGATATATTCCAGGGCATTGTAGATCAGCTCCGCTGCTTCTGCGCGGGTAATCTCCTTGGCCGGATGGAATTTGCCCGCGGTGTCCAGACTGGCGATTCCAAGGGCAAGCGCCCGCTGAATGGAGCCGTCGTAACCGCTTGTAAAATCAGCTGCGTCGGCAATATCCACCGGCATGAGCTTGATCATCGGAAGGCTGCTGTGCTTCTCAATCGCCAGCATCAGCTGATGGGTGAATTCTTCCCGCGTCCAGTTCTCCGCAGGGTCCAAATCTGCCAGCAGGCCAATATTGTTATTGGCAGCGATAATCAGCGCATCGGCATACCAGGCTGTATTGCTGGCATTCGGGAAATAGTCCGTCGCCTGCGGGGCCTTGATGAAGCGAACCATGTCGATATTCAGATCCAGGGCGTTGACGATTAGTTGAATGCCTTGGGCAGCAGTAACTGGAGCATTCGGCAGGAATTTACTGTCAGTGACCCCGTGAATGATCCCCTTCTGCTGCAGCTCTTCAATTTTTACTTTAGCCGGGATATCGACCAGATCTTGAAAAGAAGCAGCGGCTGCAAAGCTCTGCCCGGCAAAAGTCAATGTCAGCACTGCCGCTGCGGACAGCACAAGCTGTTTGAATCTATGATTATTCATGTCTACTCACCTCGCGGTAGTTTTACTTGCTTGATTGTGCCTTCTTTCTACCAGACGGAGCCGATTATAAAAAGTTGCAGTTCATCTGCTGCTATTGGAACGTAGGACAGCCCCGGCTCAATGCGTCATTTCCGCACAGAGCCGGGGCTGTTCAGTCTGCCTTTTTGTGGTTCAGCACATTGTCCTCCAGAACGGCAAATTTATCGCCATATTCCCTGATGATATGCCGCTCCCCCCAAGCGCAGAGGGAATCCAGAATCGACCGCAGCGACAAGCCGTATTCGCTGAGCTCATATTCCACTTTAGGCGGCACCTGGTTGTAGCTGATCCGGTTGACGATGCCGTCCTGCTCCAGCTCCCGGAGCTGCTGGGTAAGCATTTTCTGCGTAATATTCGGCATATGGCGCTTCAAATCACTTGTCCGCATCTTGCCGTGGGTCAGGTGGCAGAGGATGACGCATTTCCATTTGCCGCCGATCACCTCCAGCGTCGCTTCCACGGATATATTATATTTTTTAGCCATGAGGATTCCTCCTGAAAAGTTTGGTGGGCTTTGTCTTCAAACACATCTGCGGGTACTTTTTAGTACCTATAGCACTAAAAAGTACGTACTATCCTTTAACGTCCTGGTAATCCATAATAGCACTTACCGGCCGGTGATTACCATACTGTAGGAGTGGAAAACATGTCCTTAGATAAAAGAAGAAGTACCCTGGCGCTGCTGGCTTTGGCGATCAGCGCCTTTGCGATAGGAACAACCGAGTTTGTCAGTGTCGGCCTGCTGCCGCTCATTGCTGATGACCTGCATATATCCGTAACTACAGCGGGATTGACTGTCACTCTATATGCGCTGGGTGTTACCTTTGGCGCACCTGTGTTAACGTCGCTGACCACGGCGGTCTCGCGCAAAACCCTGCTGCTGGCGCTGATGGTTCTGTTCATCGCCGGCAACAGTCTGGCCGCTGCCGCTGACGGAATTGCCATGCTGCTGACTGCACGGGTCATTTCGGCCCTCTCCCATGGCCTGTTTATGTCCATTGCCTCAACCATTGCTGCCGATCTCGTGCCCGAGGACCGCAGGGCCAGCGCCATTTCGGTGATGTTCACCGGACTTACGGTTGCTACCGTAACCGGAGTGCCGCTCGGTACGTTCCTCGGGCAGCAGCTTGGCTGGCGGGCTGCCTTTATCGCCATAGTCATTACCGGCATCGCCGCGCTGATCGGGAACCTGGTTCTCGTTCCCTCCGGTCTGCGCAAAGGCACGAAGACGCCTTTGCGCGACCAGGTCAAGCTGGTGACGAATGGCCGCTTGCTGCTCGCTTTTGCAATTACAGCTTTGGGATACGGCGGCACCTTTGTCGTCTTCACCTATTTATCGCCTCTGCTGCATGATATCAGCGGCTTCAAGGAAAAGACGGTTGCCGTCATTCTGCTGGTGTACGGCATCGCCATCGCCATCGGCAATGTGATTGGCGGCAAGGCAGCCAACCGCAAGCCGATGAATGCCTTGTTCTATATGTTCGCCCTGCAGGCCGTCGTTCTGCTGGTCTTGGCCTTCACGGCACCCTTTAAGGCCGCAGCACTGGTCACCATCTTTTTCATGGGGCTGCTCGCATTCATGAACGTACCGGGCCTGCAGGTTTTTGTCGTAATGCTCGCCGACCGGTATGCGCCAAGCGCCAGAGATATCGCCTCTGCTGTCAATATTGCTGCCTTTAACGCCGGCATTGCCATCGGAGCATACCTTGGAGGGCTTGTCACCGATCATATGGGCTTGATTCATACCACATGGGTAGGATCAATCATGGTATTTGGGGCAGTAATCCTTACCGCCTGGAGCCGTGCGCTGGAACGAAAAGACGAGCTTACACCTCAGACTGAAGCCGCCTGATCACCTGTCGCTCCATTCAATCCTGTTTCAAATACACAAAGTACAAACTGCAAATCACTAATCACATTACATTCTGGAGGTTATTATATGATGGCACAGCATTTACAGGATACGACTACACTGCAGAACGGCGTGAAGATGCCCTGGCTAGGATTGGGAGTCTTTAAGGTCGCCGACGGGGAGGAACTGGTACTGTCCGTGAAGCAGGCCATTGCCCATGGCTACCGCAGCATTGATACCGCTGCTGCTTATCAGAACGAACGGGGCGTTGGCCAGGCGATAGCCGAGGCTATGAAGGATAACGGACTGAACCGTGAAGATCTGTTCATCACCTCCAAGGTCTGGAACGCTGATCTCGGCTACGATGCAACACTTGCCGCCTATGAGGCCAGTCTGGAGAAGCTGGGCCTGGAATATCTGGATTTGTATCTCATCCATTGGCCGGTAGAGGGCAAATACAAAGAGTCCTGGCGGGCGCTGGAAACGTTGTACACAGCGGGCCGGGTCAAAGCGATCGGCGTCAGCAACTTCCAGATTCATCATCTGGAGGATGTGATGAAGGATGCCGTAATAAAGCCGATGGTCAATCAGGTGGAGCTGCATCCTTACTTGTCCCAGCAGCCCCTGAGAACCTTCAGCAAGGAGCAGGGCATCCAGATCGAAGCCTGGTCGCCACTCATGCAGGGACAGCTGCTGGAGCAGCCTGTACTGAAAGAAATCGCCGCCGCATACGGCAAATCCGTAGCACAGGTTATCCTGCGCTGGGATATGCAGCATGGCATTATCACGATTCCGAAGTCAACGAAGGAACAGCGGATTATCGAGAATGCCGCTTTGTTCGACTTCCAGCTCAGCGATGAAGACATGAGCCGGATTGACGGGCTGAACCGCGATGAGCGGGTCGGTCCGGATCCCGATAACTTTGATTTCTAAGCAGACACCACGCTAGAATCGCTACAATAAAGAAACGACGGCAGCCATGGACAAGAATAAAGTCCTAGACTGCCGTCGTTTTATATTTCTCCTTCGGATGCCGGGAATAATCCGCCAAATAATGCCTAACGAATGGGGCGTGTATGATAACATATGAGGTGAATTGCAATGACCCCTACCGAGCATCAACCTACCTACACCATCGGGCAGGCTGCTTCCATGGTTAACACTACTGTTAAAACCCTTCATTATTATGATGAAATTGGCCTGCTGCAGCCTTCAAAACGCACTGAAGGAGGGCATCGGCTATACTCTGCTGCAGATTTATGGACATTGGAGCTTATTGGAACCTTGCGCTATGTTAATTTCAGCCTTGAAGATATACGCAAAATGATTTCAGGAGAGCTCAGCATGACAGAGGCTCTAAACCTGCAAATGTACTCGTCTGGAATCCCCTGTTCACGTAACGCTGAAATCTGACGATCCTCATTTTGGTCTTTCGTAGATACCCTAGCATAGCCATATTCTCTTGAAAATGTCCTCATAAAACCCTCCAACCGTTTACAAAGGTAATACTAAAAATTATAACCGTTTATAAGTTTTCATCAATACCTTTAAGGACTGTTTTTCGGGCTTTATTTGGCAGCTTGCAAAGATATACCTTTACAAATAGAGTAAGAAGCTTGAAGGAACATTTAACTATAGTATTACAAAATGAGTAAAAATTGGTATAATAGTGAGGTGAGGTCACTTCGAATGACCTTCTAAATCCAAGGAAATTAGGAGGGATAGAATTAAACAAGATTCGTCGTTCATCCATGTTGTTAGTCACGTTATATTTACTAGACCTAAAGAAAATTCAGGAAGTATAACCTTGAAAAGGAGCTTTTATTCATGAAGGGAAAAAAAATAGTATCACTTTTACTGGCTGGAGTTGTTGCTGGTTCAATTTTAGTGGCATCCACTACAACGGCAGAAAAGGGCGTTGCCCAAACTCCAATGGATGCAGCAACTAGCTACTTTGATGCTTACATCGCTAAGGATGCAGAGGGAATGATGTTTTATTCAAAAGATACAAACTATCTGGATGAGAAAAGTCGTGAAGAAGGATATGTAAAAGATTTCAAAACCAATCCTACTACTGGATATGAAATTGTGAAAAGCAAGCAGATCAGCAGTAGTGAAGTTCAACTTTATGTAGTTCAAAAGTATGCAGGACAAAGCTATGAACAGTCACCACCACTCCCATTTAAAGTTTTTAAAAGCGAAAATGGATGGAAGGTTTTAGTAGAGCCATTAGAAATCAACACAGCGACAGGTGAAGTCACTAAAGGTACGCCGATTCACGCTATGCAATTTATGGATTAATAATTAATAAATGAATTTAATTTCCTTTTAAAAAATAAAGTTACCGTTTATACTATACTTTGTAATGAAAAATTATAGTAATGGAGGGATTATTTTGAAGTTATTGAAAAAAGTAAAGATTTTAACAATGTCTTTGCTTTTAATGGTTACAGTCGTTCCCGCCGCTAGTGCCTCTCCTTCCCAGTCATCTTCCCAGGTATTAGAAGAAGCAACACAGGTAGCTACAGACTACTTTAAATCCTATATCTCTAAAGATATTGAAGGACGGATTCAAAAATCTGTTGAACCTAGTTATGCAAATGATACAGAACGTAGGTCTGCTTATATACTACAAACAGAAACCGATACTCCAGTTGTTGATTTTGAAATCGTTAACTCAACAGAAGTTAGTAATTCTGAAGTTGATTTGTCTGTTCAGTTCACGACAGTAGATACAGTTCTTCCGCCGTTACCTTACGAAGTGAAAAAAATCGACAATGAGTGGAAAGTAGTCTTGATTCCTCATGAGGTTAATGCTGATCAGGGTTCACCTGACTACGGAAAAGTTAAACCGCTTGATGAAAACACACAGTATATAGATAACTCTGGATTGATAACTGCACGTGCCACAATGTTAGATTACTACAGCTTCTATAACTGGGCCGGAAACACTCTGATCGGTTCTGATACGTTCAATACATCCAATGATTGGGTTTCTATTATGGGATATCAAGAAGTTAGTAATTGGGTTGGTTCAACAGACAGTTGGTACGTCAAATATGAAATCATAACTCAGATTGGCGGTTCTGTTCAATGGTATGGTCAAAAAACAATATATGGTCAACACTATACGAGTAATCCACAATACTATGAAATCATAAATCTAAGCACTAATAGAATTTCTAACGCCAAAATTAGAATTAGTTCTAATGGCGGTCTAGGCACTGGATCTGGTAATATTTACGAAAACTAATACAGTATAAAAAAGCAGTGGCTCATTATGAGCTGCTGCTTTTTTTATATATGCTTGGACTAAAATGCGTTAAATCCAATCTAGGCCCAGATGTAAGGCGAGTACATAAACGAAATACCAGCATGAGCAGTATCAAGCTGGTACCGGCGATAAAATAAACGGTATCCCTGCAAATAGAACGTTAGAAATCCGACTTGTAGCAAAGACTTCACACATGCCAAAACAATTGGCCCTCGCAGCGGTGCGTATCGGTTCTTGGGCGGCGGCGTGTGCCGCCTTAGAGCTGGTAGCATCCCCCATGCAGGCGCTCATGCTTTAATCTTCACCTTCTATGCTTTCATACAACTCCGATACAACTCCGTTAAATAGTGCTGTGCAGAAAGAACAGTAAAAGTCTATATTTGATTCGGCAGGGAACCCCGACTGCTCCAAAGCCTGTTTAAAAGCGTCTGAGTTGAAACTTACGGGTTCATTGATGTATTTCAATTTGACCTCCAGCAAAGCCCACTTTTTCGGAAACGTAATAATTCCGTTGAACGCTTGAACAGTAATATAATTGTCATGATCGGCAGTAATGCGAACTTCCGGATAATGCTCTTTATGAGCTTGGACATATTGGTATACGTCCTCGGCTGTCTCTACCGAATCAGGTGAAAGATACTTCCCCCCACGCTCTATAAATCTATATGCCTTGAACATCCATTCTCCCCCTCATAAGCACCCATGCTAGAAAATTGAATCGTCTGTTTTGAAATATATAGAGTCTGTTTCTATGGAGCTGTGTCCGGCCCTAATCTCAAATATCTTACTAATGCCCTTCCAGCTCAATCCACTGAAGCCTGTAGAGCGCTTGAACGGCTCTACAAAGTCAATCCTACCCAGCTTGTAGCATGTCAGGTATTCAGCATCACTCAAATTACCTAGTGGATTCCGGAAAATTAAAACATCACCTTGTCTGGCAAAACCTACAGTCTTGCCCTCGTATCCTGGTACGTTATCCCTTACCTGTACAATATCTTTTCATTCAGCACGTTTTTATCCCCCTACAAACGGCAACGGGTTTACCTTTCTGTCGTTGATAATGATCTCGAAATGTAGATGGTTCCCGGTGCTAGTGCCGGTCGATCCACATCCTCCAATCACAGTTCCCGCAGATACTTGATCCCCTACCCGAGCATTGATCGAAGACAAATGGGCATAGGTGGTCACATACCCGCCCCCCATGATCCACACGCACATATTGGCCGTAACCCTTACTTGGATTACTCGCATCTTGCCAACCGGCCATAATAACCTTACCGGCTTTCGATGATGGTATCGGCTGTCCAAGGGAACAGGCAAAGTCTACGCTTTCATGGGGTTTGCCTACTTCGCCAGTCACCGGATGTGTACGTGGGCCAAATCCGGACGTAACCTGACCGCTGACCGGACGACTGAACCCTGCTTTACCCGGTTGTGGTATTGCAATCGCATCGTACCCTTCCGTTACGTAAAGCGTAGCGTATTTCATGACTTCGGAAATGTATTCCTGGCTGTGGTTGTATTGGTACAACGCAGCTTCAACGTTACCTGACACTGCGCCGTTCTTCCCCAGGTAATTTGCTGCGGAAAAGACTGCATCCTCTAAATCCCACATATCCGCTTTACCATCACCATTCGCATCTACGCCATAGCCGCCATATTGGGAGATTACGGCCAAACTGATCTTTTCCTCAGCGCTGAAATCTCCCTTTCCTGCACCATTACAGGAGCTATGCCCCCATCCGATAAAAGTACAAGGCATGAACTGCATATGACCTTCTGCTCCAACGGATGAAATCATAGGATCTAACGTAGAGAACCGGGTTTCAATGCGGTGGACCGCAGCTAACAGATTCCAAGGGACTCCATATTTCTGTGCGGCAGCTTGGTAGATTGGAATATACTCCGCTGGAATCTCAGATTCCCCGAGCTGAGAAATAATCCCGCTCCCCCATCCACCGCCCCCGTAATTCCCCTCTGAATCCGAGCTGCTGCTGAACATCATGACCATAATCATAAGTACAAACAGCGCACCCACAAAAAGAATCGGAATCAGTTCCTATACCGTAGGCTCCCTCTGGCTTATCAAAAGTGAAAATAGGAAATAATAGCGGCATGGCTACGCTAATTCCTCCATAGCACACCACACCCAGCCAAACCACTACCCGAAAAAGCAAGCGGGGTTTGGTTGCTTCACTGCTTCCTTGAAAGCCTCCGGCTTTCCTTGCACCTGTAATCCGTCTCCATAGCAAGACAATTAACGGTGAAACAATCAATACATACGCTGGGATTAGCGGCCATCGCAAGCCTTCAAGCAGCCAATGAATTACAAACAAAGCACCCGATACAGTAACAGCTGCCCATAGCATAGGCCGTGACTTTTTGGTGCCAAGCAGCAACCCTATAAGCAGCATTACATTAAATACGATAAATATTGCCTCAAATAATCTCATCTCCTGAAAACCCCCTTAAATATTTCTGTGGCTTGAATCTGCCGTAGACAGACAATAAAACCTCCTGTAACAGGAGGTTCAAGAGTTAATATGTAAAAAGACAATTTTCTGAGGGGCTTTGTACCAGGAAGAGGCAATTAGGAGCGCTCACTTTCATAAACAATTGACAAAAATTCGGATATTAGATATATTTAATTTCGTAATATTATATTTTGCAAAATATAATTTAGATGACTACTAATTTAGGATGGAATGGAGGAGATTGTAATGATGATTTTGAGTACGATACTCGTAGCACTGGTTGCGCTTGAGCATGTATATATTTTGGTTTTGGAAATGTTTATGTGGACTACTCCAAGAGCGCAGAAAGCGTTTGGAACCAGCAAGCAGTTTGCGCAGGATACAAAGTCACTAGCCGCTAACCAAGGACTGTATAATGGCTTCCTGGCCGCTGGTTTATTATGGGGATTGCTTCATCCGAATGAAACGACCGGATTTCAGCTTCAGCTATTTTTTCTGATCTGTGTCGGTGTGGCAGCGATTTATGGCAGCGTCACTGCCAAGAAGTCGATTTTATGGGTTCAGGGCCTCCCGGCCTTTGTGGCTATTCTGGCTGTTCTTGTGGCGAATCTGTAGGTCAATCTTCCCATAATGAGCCATCCTTTGCGGATGGCTCTTTTTGTCCTCTCTTCTCCAGAACATTAACCGGCATCAGACTTAAGCGCACTAAAGTCCAAATTCTTAAGCCGTTCTGTTTCAATAAATATCATCAAATTGTCGCCATCATGCCAACACCATTCAAGATCATCATCGGAGGCAATGGTTAACAGAGAGATCCACCCTGCTCCCGGCGATGGATCATATGCCAGTGTACAATGAGAAGGATAACCTAGAAGGTAGTCTGAGCTTTTATGCAAAGAATCTCGTATTTCCGTGTATATGTCGTTCTCTTCTTCCCCGAAAGGCCAATCCTTCACCTGGTATTCGTCATAAGGAATATCCATCGCCGGGATAAATTCAATCACAGTGGTCTTGCCATTATCGGAATTGGGCGGCGATATCTCCTCCAGATCTATGGATTCAGGAATATATATAGCATGAACATACCCGTCCTCAAAAGCCTCCAGGCAACCCTCACCCTCGGGATCATCCGCTACAAAAAGACTTAGGAGTCCTGTGGATGGCAAGTCTGCTCCAGTTAATGAGATTTCCGCAAAATTGATTTGGCCCAGGAAACGATATGGATTGCCTTCATATGTAGGCCATTCGCTGCCAACTGGTAAATCAGGCGCTCCTCCAAAACGGCTACAGCCCAATCGTGGTTCAACATCGTTATTCTTAACTATATCAATTGCTGGTCTCACAACTTGGAGCAGATACTCTTTATGGCGTGCTATCTCTGACTGTTCTATCGTCTCTAAAAATTGGTTGTTATTCATTTGCATCTCCTTCTCCTTGAAAAACTTTACGATCTCAAGCGGCAAGTTTTGTTTAATATGTTCTCTGCATAGATTATAAAAAAATCTCATGATACCTTATTTCATATAACGACGGAGGAGGTCATAACATGAAGATTACGTTAAGAAGGTATAGATTACTTTCCGATTTCGAAAGAGTCTCTCAGTTCATGAGATTAAACTTCAAGAAGTATCAGTTGGGTGGTAATGTCCCGCAGCCTTTTTGGGAGTATGCGCATACACACCCTTATTTTAATCATTCTCTAACACATCGATTCGGTATTTGGGAGGAGAACAAAGAAGTTGTAGGTGTAGCTTGCTATGAAATGGACGTTGGCGAATGCTACTTTTCAACCAAAGAAGGATATGATTTTTTAAAACATGAAATGGTTGAATATGCAGAGACAGAGCTGTCTAAGAGATCAGCTGACCAATACAGCCTCGATATTAGGGTATACGATTATGAAGAACATCTTATGAAATTGCTTGTCCAAAAAGGATATCACAAGGTATACAGTGAGCCAATCCGAGTTTACAATTACGTTTCGGGTTTTTCCACGCGCACATTACCCGAGGGATTCACTTTCATAACTTTAGAAAATGAAAATGACCTGCGTAAAATTAACGATGTATTGTGGCGGGGATTCAACCATGGAGACGAGCCTGACGATGACCTTGATTCCAGATTGCTCATGCAGAGTGGTCCACATTTCAGAAAGGACCTTACCGCAATAATAAAAGCCCCCAATGGAGAGTACGCCTGTTTTGCCGGAATGTGGGTTGATGGTGTGAACGATTTTGCCTATCTTGAACCACTCGCTACAGCTCCGCGATATCGCAGTTTAGGGCTTGCAACTGTAGCAGTAACCGAGCTAATGAAACGCACTGAACAACTGGGGGCTACATATTGTTTCGGAGGTGCCCCCGACTTTTATCCCAAAATTGGTTTTGAAACCGCCTGCCACCGGGAAATGTGGTCAAAAGCATGGTAACCAAACGGCAGACAGAAGCGGATATTATCTGACCCTATTCCCGCTTCTGTCTGCCGGAATTAACCGTTAACTTCTCATCTAGACTCACTAAGTCCCTTTACTTCTATTACTTTTTTACTAAACTGATACGCTACAGTAACATTTTCTATAATCGCAGTATCCTGATAGGCAAGAGAACCCTCAAACTCTAAAGTATCATTGTCTTTCCACACTATTTTATCTGCATAGCTATAATTCTCATAATCTGTGCGAATCCATGTATCTAATTCTTTTTGTGCACCATATTTGACTCTTGCAGATTCTACTAACTCTGGACTTGTCATTCCCTCTTCAATATTAATAATTTGAACGAATTCACTTTTATTAGAGCATGTCACTATCGCAACTAACTTCTTATTGGGTGAAGGAATAATATCTGTAATATACATAGATGGTGGAGAAAAACTTGAATATTCTTTAAGCACATTGTCTTTTATTCTCCAGAGGACATTTTGACTTCCATAATCCGAATAATTATTAAATAACGTAAACAATATACTTCCGTCTGCCAACTTAAAAATAAGAGGGCTCCGGTAACTTTTTGACAGAATATCTATGGCGAAAGCGGCCGCATCGGCGATTTTTTGATTATCATTTTCTAAAAATGGCTGGAGTTCCTTTAACGCTTTCTCTCTCAGCTTTTGATCATTAAAGCATTCTACTAGCCTATTAATAGCAATATATACATGTTCCTCATTATCACTTTTTAAAGCGTGCAGAAATTTTTCCGCATCATATTGAGTAACAGGTGCTAACTCCATGTCTTCAGCTCTTAAATAACGTATATAAGGCTCTGAATTTTGATTTTTATAATATTCTGTTGCTAATAAAGCTGAAGCGGTTGAACTATAAAGGATAAGGCAGGCAACCAAAACAACCCACTTTTTAGAAATACTTTTTTTCCTTTTCTCTGTTCCACTGTGCCCGACCGCTTCAATTAAGTTCTCATCAATTAATCCGATTTCTCTATATAACTCTTCTCTTTTCATAGGTTAACCCCCTCTTTCTCCAGGTGAACTTTAAGTTTATTTCTTAGCCTAAATAAAATGGACTTTACTTTACTACTACTCATATTAAATCTCATAGAAAGATCTTTTATTGAATAGGAGTACCAGTACCTCCCAATAAATAAATTTCTTGCCTGCTCATCTAAGGCATATAAAAATTGATTGATTAAATTGGCTATCTCACTTGCTTCATACTCTGTTTCTACAGTATCAGGGGAAGCTAAACATTCTTCTAATTCAGTTAAAATAACTTCAAACTCACGATTACGCTTTTTCGCTGTATTATAACCATGTTTATCAAGCGCAATATTACGTGTGATCCTCCCTAGAAATACAGGCAACTTTCTAGGCTTATTAGGGGGTATTGCATTCCATGCTCCTAAGTATGTATCGTTCTCACACTCTTCAATATCCGAATAACTGGAAAGTGTGTTTCTTGCAATCACTCTGCAGTATGCCCCATATTTATTCTTAGTCTCTATAATCGCTTGCTGCGAACGCTGTAAGTACAGGCGAACTATTCCCTGATCTTCCATCCGGTATTCTCCTTTACAAATCTTATCCCTCTTATCTATATAGTAGAAAGTTCGTAGGATTGGTTGCACTTGTGTTGCCGGAGACAGTGACAAGTGGGTCCAAACAGCAAGAAAGGACCCTCCCTTGCACGGGATGGCCTCTTCATGGAAAGATTGAACTGACATTCTCTATTTCGATATGGATTACGATTCTCACGATTCGTTTTTGTCGAAATAATCATCTGGCAAATGCAGTTCCCGCAAACAACCGATAAATTTCTCTCTGAAATTCGGATTGCTTTTATACTCCGGCCATACCGCCTTATAGTAAGGCAGCAACTTCTCATGTGGAATAATGCCCCAGTATAAAATCGAGTTATTCAGAACCTGCGGGCCGCCCCCCATCAACATCTGTTCAATGATCTGCCAGCTTCCCTGCTTGTTCTCGCAACTGCGCGCGGCATAGATGGCAGTGGTTTGCATCTTCGGGTCGGCGTGACACAAGAAAGGCGCAAAGTTCAGGAGAGTAATCGCACCGTAATCTTCCAGGATATACCCTGCATAACGCAACGTTTCCGGGTCGTGAATCCTGTCAAACCTTTGCAAGATCACTGGAATAAATTCCGTTAAATCCACAGTTTTACTGGAAGCATGCAGAATCTCTAAAGCTTGCAGAAAACCCTCATGCCTATCCGATTGCAACAGCTCCAGAAGATATTTTCTACCCGCATCAAAAGAAGTTTTGCAGATTAGCCAAATTGCTGTGGTCCGATTTTTTGGGCTTTGCTCCGCAATATTTTTCAAAAAACCAAGGGTTGGCTGAGAGATTTTCTTAAACTTGAACATTCCATCCAGCGCTTTGGCCTGGATTTCTTCGGTTGGAGCGCTCTGATAAATCTGGATCAGCGCATTCTCATCACCCGGCATACGACTGCCAAACCACCCGTTATCATAATCCAGAATAATTTCATCCAGCCAGCGCTCATACCAGTCCAGAAAGTTGTCTTCATAGACAAAGAAAAAGGGATGATCGGGATGAAAATCAGAGGTGTACACAATTCTCCCCCTGTGTTTCCCTTCAAGCACGAGATACATATCGTATTCGCAGCCTTGGGTGCCTATGCACAACATGCCACCCAGCACCTTATTACGGGCGTCGTCGTATTCCTCATCGGGGATGTCCTCGTCGTTGGTCAAGGGCTCCGTCAGATGGTTCCATTCCTCTTTGGTCATCCCGGGATGCAGAACGGATTCTGCAAGGAGCGCCTGGCGCTCGGTATAGGAAGCTGCCTTTTCGATCGAATAAATTCCATAATAGGGTCCGGCGCCTCCGTTGCCGATTTTCGTTAAAAACTGCGCGAAAGGCTCAGGAAGTGTGACCTGATTGTGTGCTTGCCAGTCCGCCAGCTCTTTTGCTGTAAGCTTCCCATTAACCCTGTATTGATGTGAGGATGATCCAAACTCCGAGAAAGCCGTGTCTTTGCGCATGGCTTGATTCAATTTGTTTTTTATTCGATCCAGCTGCGTTTCTTTCTTCCCAAACCACATATTTGAACCCTCCTGTTGACTATATCCAGGTTTTCTTTGTTTTCCATTACGATAGTATGTATATAATTTATATTCGTAAGTTACAACAGTTCCTGTATGCAAGGCAGTTTTGAAAAGGGCCACCCTTCACAGGATGACCCTTTCTTTTGTAGATCAAGCTTCCGCCTGACGGGTGCTCATTTAATCACTCATAATTATACGTTTATACGATAAGGGCAACAATCTTTCACTTCAACTTTTACACCGGATAATGCCGCTCCTCTCCCAAAATGGTCCCGATCGCATTCTGCCGCCCGCTGCCGTGATGGTTACAGTGCCTTTTGGTGGTACCCTGGATTACTCTTTCTGCATGTCTGGCCAATTCAACTGCCAGGATCATCGCGGAGAATAGTAACCGCTTTTATTTCCTTTCAAACGGAGTTACGCTTTACTATAACGGATACCAGCCATTACTCTGTAGCGCAAATAAAACTCTCAGAAGTCTGTTTAGCACCGTTCCGACCAGAGTGTTACCCACCCTGCTCCTTTGGTCCGCATGATGCTAATACTGGCTCCTGCGAGCTTTTCTTCAAAAAACTCACCCCTACTTGTGATACGGTTCACCGCGCTGTCTGTAACGGCAAGTATCTTTTATATAATGAAGACCGCCATAATGGCGGCCTAAACTTAAATTACGACTTTCTTCTAACCGGGATCCATACTTCGCAAATCGATTCGGTGTGATCATCATTTGCCCAATAGTACTTCTCCATACATGGTCCTTCAACTTGTTCAAAATTCGAGGATGGGAACCACTCCGAATAAATTCGTTTCCAGACGTTTAGGATTTCTAACCCGATCTCCATGTCGTCTGGAATCGATTCTCGACTATCGAACACCGCGTAGCTTTGATTAGGAATCTGAAGGATGTTCAGCCCATCTGGTACTCCTCTTCCTTCTGGCAACTCGACACCCGTCATATAGCTCTTAGTACCATCCTCGCTGAAATCAAAGTAATATCCGTTTAACAGAGAACCTGCAGGCCTGCCAACAGTCTCGTTAATCTGGTCATGCGTGCCATTCTTCCAAATTACCTCTACGAAAGCCGGTATCTCCGTGAAAGGGTCTTTCTTGATGATGACGACCTTGCCGATTGCTGTTGAAGCCTTTTCCTCGACAATACGATAGTTCATTTCTGTTTCTCCTTTAATCTGAATTTGAAAGGAGATTCGAGAAAACGCTTTGAGCTTCACATTCTTTTTCTTTGCCGCAAGTGGTGTTACGCCATGCATCCGTTGAAATGCTTTGGCAAATGCTTCAGGACTCTCGTAACCATATTTCAGCGCAATATCAATGACCTTACTATCCGATCCTGCCAGATCTTCCGCCGCAAGCGTGAGCCTTCGGTTACGCATATACTCGGTCACCGTAAAGCCCGTCAAGGCATGGAATATCCGCTGAAAATGGTACTTCGAAGACATCGCGGACCTTGCGATATCGTCGATCTCAATGTTCGATTGCAAATTCTCTTCTACGTAATCAATCGCCTGCCGAAGCAACCGAAGCGTTTCCACTCGCTCTCATCTCCTTTCATTATTCAGTCTAGAAGAACGGCTGAAAGAATTCCTGTTCGAAAGTGCTTCGTTTTGTCTGAAAAACTTGCCCCTACTTGTGATACGGTTCACCGCGATTGTGAAACATCCTTATCTTTTTTGCAAAAAGATCCACCATTGCCGGTCAAAACCGGGAATAAAAATCTCTTCGCAACCCTGAATCCCGTTCAGCCAGCGTCTGGTCAGGGGGATGATATTCTCAAACAAATCTAACGGGTAGCCCCAGTCAAGGTCTAATTGGAACATATAATGATTCATAGCGATAATGCCATCTGTTCGCAAAAAAATCAATAAAGTGTGGATCAAGGTGATAAAAGGCTGCATGGCATGAACTTCGAGTGTACCTGAGGCAACCTCCTGATGAAGAAGTTTGATCATGGCCGGCAGAGTTTCCATCCAATCTGTATGTATGGTGTCGATTCCAGCCTGTCCACACAATATCGCCTGGATGATATCATTGACCGCATGCTGAAAAACGATAAGATCCACTGACCCGGAAGACAGATGTTGTTCGAGATAAGCTGCATCGTCCTCTATGACTTTCATATGCAGGGGAAGGCCCAGCGTTTTCTGCAGCAAACTGGTGGTGAGGCTTTTATTCATATTGGCCGTTATGTATGTACTGTTCGGATGGGTTCGTGCCATGACCTGGGGAACCATATCTGCATCGCCGGAAGCCACCTCCAATAATGTCAGTTCATCTCCCAACTGCAGTGCTTCAAAAACCTCCGCCCAACGTGCTCTGAAGTAGACTTCATTTACAACGGTAAATTGGGCAATCGGACTTTCCAGCAACAGTTTAAGCTGGTGTTCAACCTCGTTTTGCGGGAGGGAGAGATATTGTTTCAGTTCTTGCTCACTCAAAAAACGTTGTGCCCGCTCATTTATTAATGGGTAGCATTTGTCTACGTCATCTAATGGAATCATTTAAGCTTCCCCTTCCTGGCTATAACTATATTTGCTACTATTATATTTATTAATGGATTTTCCAACAATCGGAATTATTAAAGATATATAGGTTAAAATAAAGTTTTTTGGGAATCCATAGTTACTCCAATTATAGAATCGGCTTTCATGTACCTTATCTAGCTAAATATATACAAATCAATGTAGCAAAGGAGCGGCAGAAGCGCAGGCTCGTTACACGCCGCCGACCACCACAATAAGCACCGGCAGCACCAGGAAAGAAGCTAGCGTTGTCCATACAATGCAGCGGGATACCAGGGAGGGAGAACTGCTGAACCGTTCGGCCAGCACGACGGAATTGACGGCGACAGGCATGGACGCCAGAATGAGCAGCACCGAAAATAAGGTGCCGGTAATATTCAGCAGGAGCAAAACGAGTGCGGCAAGCAGCGGAGCCAGCAGAAGGCGGACCGTGATCCCGGTCCAGAAGGCAAGCTGCACATTGCGCTCTGTCTGGGCCGCTTTGACCTTCACCATCTGTGCGCCCAGAATCGCAAGCACCACGGGCGAATACGCCCCGGCCACCATCGAGACCCCGGATGCCAGTTCATCCGGCATATGCAGGCCGAGCGCCCGTAGCATCAAGGCCAGAATTGCCGCATAGATGGCCGGCAGCGAAAACACGGATTTAACGGCGCTGCGCACCGAGAACTGTGATCTCGCAGCGAAATAAACGCCGATGGTATTAACGATTACCATCTGGCCAACGACATAGACCGATGCTTTATCGAGGCCAAGCTGGCCGAAGGCCAGCAGCACCAGCGGAAGCCCGTAATTGACGCTGTTCGTAAACGTGGAGACCAGTGTCAGTCCGGCGGCTTCCGCCGGAGCCAGCTTCAGTATTCGCCCGAGCACATTGGCCAGGCCCCATAAGAGAAACAGATTCAGCAAGGAGAACGACAGTGTCTTATAGACGTCGTCGAAGGAAATTTCTGCAGTAGCCAGCGTATCGAGAATGATCGCCGGACTCAAAAAGTACAAATAGAGCATTAACAGCGGTTTCGTATCTAGGTTCTTGAACCGGCCCAGCAGCGCTCCGGCGATGACCGGAATGGACAGCGGCACTATGACCTTAAATAACGTCGACAACACAGTCTCAATCACGGGCCAGGACTCCTCTGTTCTATAGTTACTCCCTACTATACCTGCTGAAGCAAGGCCCGTCTAAGATATGGAAACAATATGCTTAATAGAAACTGCCTATGGCTGCACATAACTTCCCAAAAGATAGTATTGTGATATGATTAAGAAAACTCGCTATTTACTCAGGAGGCTAGTTGAATATGAACCATTCAGAGCCTGTCATTATAACCAAGGGTACTCCCGGCGAGCCCTGTCCCATTGCCAAAACGCTCGATATTATTGGAACCAAATGGACCTTTCTCATTATCCGTGATCTGCTGATCGAAGGCACGATGCGCTTCAGCGATCTGCTGAAATCCCTGGAGGGAATCAGCCCGAAGACGCTCTCGCTGCGGCTCCGTGAGCTGGAGAACCATGGCATTCTGGAACGTACAGTATATCCGGAGGTGCCGCCGCGCGTAGAATATACCCTGACCACGAAGGGGGAACAGCTGGAAGGAATTTTTATCGAGCTTAAACGATACGGACTCACGCTCTAAAAAACTTTAATCCGGCAACCCTTCCACCACACAAAACTATACTTTTGGAAACTGTATAACAATAAGGTAACTACTTCCCAAAAGGAAGTTATAGACATATACTCTCCTCACAGAGCACAACATGCTTAGCGATGCTTCCGAAGCGAGTTTTATTGCGGCGGATGTCTGAAAGTAATGCTCCATAAACCTTTGAGGAGGAAAAGAGATGTTAACAGGACAAAAAGTAGTTATTGTCGGCGGAAGCTCGGGAATCGGTTTGGAAACGGCCAGACGGGCCGCCGCGGAAGGTGCGGAGATTGTAATTGCCAGCCGTTCCCGGCATAAGCTGGAACAGGCCAAGTCTGCCATCGGTACAGGGGCGAAAGTAACTTCACACATACTGGATGTGACAGATGAGGAGCAGATGCGGCTGTTCTTCGAGCAGACCGGGACTTTTGATCATCTGGTTGTCAGTGCGGCCGAAACAAGCGGCGGGCCTTTCCTGGCAACGCCGACAAGCACTGCCCGCTCGCTGTTCGAGAATAAATTCTGGGGCCAATATTATGCCGCCAAATATGCGGCTCCGATGCTGACCCCCAATGGCTCCATTACCCTCTTCTCGGGGGTTGTAGCGTTCAAATCCATGATCGGCTCCTCCATGCTGGGCGCAGTGAATGCTGCTGTCGCAAATCTTGGCCGAACCTTGGCCCTGGAGCTGGCCCCTCTGCGGGTGAACGTCGTCTCTCCGGGCATTATTGACACGCCTTCCCGGGCAGGGATGGCGGAGGAGTCCCGGAATTCCTTTTACAGCAGCACAGCTGCCAAGCTGCCGGTACAGCGTGTAGGCACCGCGGCGGACGTGGCTGAGGGCGTGCTTTACCTGATCCATAACGGATTCACCACAGGCACGGTACTTCATATCGACGGCGGCCATAGCCTGATCTGAAAGAGCCGCAGACCCGGAAGCTGCGTTCCGTCATTCCCCCCGGGCGGCCGTTACGCCGTAATGCCGTCATTCCGGAGATGCGCTCACCTGTCTACAACAAAAATCCTCATCCCCAGCGAAATGACAAGGGGATGAGGATTTTGTTTGTTACAGCATTTTGATTTCAAGCAGCTCATATTTTATGATGCCCATCGGGGCATTGACGCTGATGATGTCGCCCACTTTTTTGCCGATCAGCTCTTTGCCCAGCGGACTTTCATAAGAAATCTTGTTGTCGAGCACATCAGCCTCAGCCGGGCCCACCACTCTATATTCGATTTTTTCGGAGTATTCCACATCATTCAGGATCACGATGCAACCTACACTGACTGCACTCAGATCCATTTTGCTCGAATCAACGATCTGGGCTTTCGTCAGCATTTTCTCCAGGATCATAATCCGGGTTTCCATGAACGATTGATCTTCCTTGGCCGAGTGGTACTCACTGTTCTCCTTCAAGTCCCCGTAGCTGATCGCCAGCTTAAGGCGGGCTGCCAGTTCCTTGCGTTTTACTGTCTTCAGATCCCTAAGCTCTTCCTCTAACTTAGCCAATCCTTCTTTAGTCAAGAATACTTCTTCATTGGACTTAGACATGTTCTACAACTCCTATTTTTGCCTGCTTTATTGTATTTTACCCCATATTGCGTAAACATGCGAAGAAGAAAAGAAAATTACCTCCTCCTCCTTTACCCGGCACAAATGCGAAGATGCCAAAGCCGAAGAAGTGTGAATCCCTCTTAACTCTCCAAAAACATTGACGGATAGGGATGGACCTGATAAATTAAATTAAATTAATCACACAATTTAACTCGGAATTATATTCCAGCCAAAGGGGTTGATCGCCGTGAACTTTATTTTCTTTTCCCCTCATTTCCCGAGGAACAGCGCCGATTTCTGTACTCAGCTGCAGCGTCAGGGTGTGCTGGTGCTCGGGATTGGTGATGCCGAATATGCACACTTGGAGGACAAGCTGCAGCTCGCGCTGACGGAGTATTACAAAGTGAATGATCTGGAAAATTACGAGGAGATCTTGCGGGCGGTAGGCTATTTCACACATAAATACGGCAAGATTGACCGGTTCGAGTCACTGAACGAATATTGGCTGGAGCAGGATGCCGCCATCCGCAGTGACTTCAACATTTACGGCACCAAGACCGATTTCGTCTACAATCTGAAGCAGAAGTCCAAGATGAAGGAATTTTTCCGCAAAAGCGGCGTCAACACCGTGCAGTTCTCCACCGGAACCACCCGGGAGAGCGTCGATGCGTTCATCCGTGAAGCCGGCTTTCCGCTTGTTGTGAAGCCCGATCTCGGCTCCGGGGCCAGCATGACTTACAAGATCAATAACGAGGATGAGCTGCAGCAATTTTTTGACACCAAACCCGCTGAGGTCCCCTTTATTATCGAAGAGTTCATTGACGGGGTCATTCTGACCTATGACGGACTGGTCGATATCCATGGTGAAGTGCGCTTTGCCGTAAGCCATCTGTTCGAGAACAGCGTGATGGAGGTCGTCAACACCGATAACCATCTGTATTATTTCTGTCTGCGGGAGATTAGTCCGGAGGTTGAGGCGGCGGGCAGAAGCATTCTGAAGGCTTTTGACATCAAAGAGCGTTTCTTCCACATCGAGCTGTTCAAGTCGAATAAAGATGGCCGGATTATCGCTCTAGAAGTAAATATGCGTCCACCCGGCGCCTGGATGACTGATGCCATAAACTTCTCATACGACGTGGACATCTATAAGGAATGGGCCAGCATGATCGCACATAACGAGGTTGGCGGACCCTATGAAGGCAAATATTATACCGGCTATGCCAGCCGCAAGAAGCATAAGCATTACACCCACAGCCATGAAGACATCAACCGCACCTATGGCGACAAGATCGTGAATTATGCCGAGATCGAAGAGGTATTCAGCAGAGCCATGGGGAACAGCGCCTATCAATTCCGTTCCGCCGCATTAGAGGATGTCAGAGACATCGTGAACTATATTCAACAAGAAGAGGGATAGGATGTGTTAACGGATGAGGACAAGCTACCATAAGGAGTACAGCCATAACTTGCACAGGGAAATGGAGTATAAAATATACGGCCACGCCGGCAAACCGATGCTGGTCTTCCCTACGTCACTCGGCAGATTCTATCAATACGAGGATTCAGGCATGATCCAGACGCTCTCGGAATTCATTGAGGCCGGCAAGCTGCAGATTTGGGCCTGCGACAGCATTGATGAGGAGACCTTCTTCTCTGCCCACTGGAATCACGAGGACAAAGTGCAACGGCATGAGCAGTATGACAAATACATCACGCAGGAGCTGATCCCCGGCATTCTCCACCAGAGCAAATGGAACAATGGCGGCAGTGACCAGCGCATTCTCATCTCCGGCTGCTCCATGGGCGCTTACTACAGTGCCAGCTTCTTTTTCCGTTATCCGCAATATTTCGATACCTTGATCGCCCTGAGCGGCGTCTATTCCACCTATTATTTCTTTGGCGACTATATGAGCGACAACGTCTATCTCAACTCTCCGCTCCACTATTTGCCGGGACTTCAGGATGATTATTATCTGCAGCAATATCGTAACAGCAACATCATCATTTGTGTCGGCCAGGGCGATTATGAGGACGAAATGCTTCATGAAACCCGCCTGTTGCAGGAACTGCTGCAGCGCAAGAAGATCCCTGCCCGGTTTGACTATTGGGGCCACGATGTGAACCATGACTGGCCTTGGTGGAACAAACAGATTCATTATTATGTCAGCGGCTGCCTATAGTCGTTATAATGTTGCAAAAAGGGGAGCTGCCATAGCTGGAAGCCCCCCCTTTCCTATGCAGAACCCGTCTTACTGCCTCACATAACCACCCGGGTTCTCGTGCATACTTCCTTACTCCGGCAGATGTTCTGTACAGAACAAGGCCAGTGCTGCTTCCTCGTCCTCTTCCATATCGAAATCCAAAACGCGGCCTGTCGTCGTTTCCAGCAGATCGTAACTGACGATGGCGCTCTTCTCTTCCTCAACTTTGAAAATCACGCGGGCCGATACCCCGTTCTCTTCGTACAGTTCATCTTCTTCCGGCACATCCAGGTTAATCATGAACTCATATCGCTTGCCGCTTAAAATACCGAATGGGTCTCTTAAATTTTCCACGGTGTAGCTTGTAAATGTCAGCACAACGCATACCTTCTTTCCTAATCACTGCCAAGCTATTGTATCACAAAAATCCTTAGCAGGTGATGGAAGGGGTTACGTCCTGCTAACCAGGCCGTCGGCAAACCGCTGAAATGGTCTCCAGCCTTACCCGGCAACTACCCCGTTCTTATCCGCGCTGCTGTCTTTGGTCTTCTTAATCTGCTTGCTGCGCAGCTGGCCGCAGGCGGCATCAATGTCCGTGCCATGCTCCAGCCGGGTGCTGACGCTGACTCCCTGCTTCTTCAGCGTGTCAAAAAAGGCCCGTACCGACTCCCGCTCGCTCCGCTGGTACTGACTGTGTTCATCCACCGGGTTGTACGGGATCAGGTTGACGTTGGCCAGCTGACGCCGGTCGCCGATCAGTTCTGCCAGCTCCAGCGCATGCTCCTCGCGGTCATTGATGTCCTTCAGCAGAATGTACTCCAGCGTAATTCTCCGGTTCGTCTTATCCAGATAGTAATCAATCGCCGGCATTAATTTCTCTATAGGAATGGCTCGGTTGATCTTCATAATCTGTGTCCGCAGCTCATTATTCGGCGCATGTAAAGAAATCGCCAGGTTGACCTGCATATTGGCATCGGCAAATTCTCTGATCTTGTCAGCCAGACCGCTTGTGGAGACGGTAATGCCCTTGCCGGCAATCGCCAGCCCTTTGTGGTCCTTGATGATTGTCAGGAAATTCAGCAGATGTTCAAAGTTATCGAACGGCTCGCCGATCCCCATCACTACTACATGGCTGACCCTCTGTCCCAGTCCGGCCTGATCGAGATGCTGCTGCACCTTCATAATCTGCTCCACAATCTCGCCGCTGGACAGATCACGGCTCTTCGCCAGCAGTCCGCTCGCACAGAAGCTGCAGCCGATATTGCATCCGACTTGAGTGGTGACGCAGACGGACAAGCCGTATTTCTGCCGCATCAGTACCGTTTCGATCAGATTGCCGTCCTTTAGACGGAACAGGAACTTGATCGTACCGTCAGCCGATTCCTGTTTCACATGCTCATCCATCGTTTGAAATACATAATGCTCGGACAGCAGCTGCACACAATCCTTATTCAGATCGGACATCTCCGTGAAATCCGTAATCCGCTTGCGGTAAATCCAGTCCCAGACCCGGGCTGCACGGGACTTTTTGTGACCGCGCTCCGATAGCCATGACGCCAGTTGATCCAATGTTAATCCATAAATGGATTCTTTATTCATTTCATATCCTCTTTTCAAAACTTTAAAGTTCAATCTATTCTACCTTGACAGGACTCTTCCAACAACATCTACTTATTGTCTCAAATTTCGTATATTAAAACAAGGGAAATCCCTGCCTGCTGCCACGTATCCGTGAAGTTACCGATACACAGCTGGAGCAGTATGCAGCCGGCTATGCACATTATATCCAGACAGCCTTGGCGGTCATTGCCTTCGGTAATTTCCCGGAGTCTAAAACAGCGAATCTCATTAATTCTCCTAACAACATATGAAGTTAGCTATAGGGTATATAAAAAGCGTATCCATTTACGATGGATACGCTCTAACCCTGCAAATTATTTAAAGATGGCGAATTTCAAGCCTTTGCTCTTAAGATATTGGATGATTTCAGGGAGGATCTTTACGGTTATGCTTTTTTCATGCAAAAGATAGATGCCGCCCGACGGATCGGTTGCGCGGAAATAATGAAGAATCTCCTCCGGGCTGTCCGCCTTCCAATCCTCAGGGTCACGGTTCCAGAGCAGCACCTTCATATGCTGTCTGCCGACTTCAGCCGCCAGCTCTTCATTTACCGCTCCATACGGAGGACGGAAGACCGTTACCGGAGACTGGATGAGCTGTGCCAGCGCATGGTTAACTTGACTTAGATTGTTCCGGTTCTCTTCACCGCTGTTCCTGGTCATGACGCTGTGATCCCACGAATGATTGCCGACCGCCATGCCCTGCGCATCGGCATAGATTACTGCCTCAGGGTAGTGGAGCACATTCTGTCCAATAAATAAAAAATTGGCCGCAATGCCTTCCGCCTGCAGAATATCCACGATCTCCTTGGTATACTTCGAGGGGCCATCATCGAAGGAGAGCGCCACATATCCCTTGGGCAAGGCGTATTCATAGCTGTCTCCGCCAAGCTCAAGCTCCTCGTACAGCAGCTTCTGCACTTCTTTCTCATCCACTACTGGCACCGTGGCTGCCTCGGCTATACTGCTCTCAAGTGAAGTCAGCCGCACCACAGGGGTATAAGGAGCGGACAAGGTGTCATCTTGCTCGGAACTATGAGCACCAGCCTCAGACTGGGTGACTTCCACCTTCGCTTCGGCACTGTCCGAGAATAGTCCATCGTCCATACGCAGCAAGAATACGATCAGCAGAAGGCTCAACACAAGTCCCCGCAGGGCAATCGACCGGGCTCCAGCCCTGGAACTGCTGCGCTTAACCGGTTTCGGTACTGCCGCTACCGCCGGGGAGGGAATCACCGCGGCCTCTTCCTTCTCCTTCTCCTTTACCTGTTCAGCACCCACCCATTCCGGCTGCTTCAAGCGATGAAGCAAGGAGATATATTCTTCGGAGCAGGCGAAATACAGCGTTTCGCTGAAAGTCCGGTTCATTTTGATAAGTGAGCTGAAATGTGTCTGGCGGAAGGGATCCCACTTCGCGTACAGTGACAGCCGAATCCGCTGTCCTTCAAAAGGGGGGAGTGCGTTCATTTGCAGATATGTAAGCTCATCTATGTGGACCATTTGTCTGGTAAAGGCACCGCTGCGGGTTAGACCTACCTCCATGCGATAACCGTCCTGCCCGTGCTCAAGCGACAGCAACTCTATCATCAGAGCGGCGCTTTTTTCCTCAACTGGCATAAATATTATGTATCCCCATTCTCATCACTGCGCTCTGCAGGCAGGCTGCTGCCGCCAAAAGGTGCTGTCATCCGGTTGGTGAAATCACTGATCATGCTGGAGAGGTAGGCTTTCTCCTGCCGGACCGTTTCGTATTTCTGTCGAAGATGGCCATTTTCCGTCTCCAGGCGTCCGATCTTCTCTTCCAGCTCATTCATTTTCTTGAGCTTCTCCGCGTGGGCCTCATTGTGCTTCTGCACAAGGTTAACGTATTTTTGCTGCTCCAGGTCAATGGTGCTCTTGAGTTCGTCCATTTCTGCAGAAAAAGTGATATGAAGCTCGCGGTAATCCTCCAGCACCTGATCCACCTTCAGATTACGCTCTACCAGCTTCTGCTCCAGCTCCATAATGTTCTTCTCTCGGTCTTCAATCACCTTATTGAGGTTCTTGAGATCCTTATTCAACCGCTCCACATGTCCGCTGGAATGCGCAAGCCGGTCCTGAAGCTCACGGTTATTCGTCTCGGCATGCGTC
Organism: Paenibacillus sp. FSL H3-0321; assembly: GCF_038002865.1. NCBI lineage: Bacteria > Bacillati > Bacillota > Bacilli > Caryophanales > Paenibacillaceae > Paenibacillus > Paenibacillus sp. FSL H3-0321. The sequence goes on from NZ_JBBODH010000001.1 coordinate 3,894,719, forward strand.
CGGTCCTGAATCATCTGTTCAACCGCAAAAATTAAATCCAGTGATTTCTTGTCCAGCTGTGCTTTGCCCGTCGAAATCAGGCTGTTCTGGCTGTCACTCTTTTCATAGCTTTCCGAATCTTCAGGAGGACTTTCCGCCAATTGTACCTTTTGAACCATGCCCGGCTTCGGCGTCTTGTCCACCGCGTCTCTTTTCTTAAAAAAAGGAGCAGCCATCTATATATCACCTCATTATAAATGTCAAAAAATGTCGAGCATATACGAGTTTATTATAGATGATTTGTCCTGGATGTAAGTGAGCCTTAATATCTAACTTTCCTAAATACATCTAAAGACCCAGTTTTCTGCCCCAGAAAGGATTAACCACGCCGATAGGCCGGATTTCCGCGGTTTCCAAACTTTTCGCAAAAAAAAACGCGGCCCCATTGGACCACGCCTTTTGCACTAAATTCACTATTTATACAGGACTTTCTCCACATTGTACTTGGCTTTCAGCTTGTTCACAATGTAGGTTTCGTAAATCTCTCTGTCGACCGGATCCTCAACGAGGCATACCTCAATCTTGGTGACTTCGTCGCGATGGGGCTTCATTACGGATACGTTATCTTCAAAATGCTTTTTGATTCTGGGTCTCAGCTTTCTGGCCTTGCCTACAAACAACAGCTCGTCGTTGTCGTTATAGAACATAAAGATGCCGCCGGCTTCACGCGTAATCAGGTGGAAATCCGTAAATCCGTAAATATGGCTCAGCACAGGATTCTCCTGCTTGGTAATCGTAACATCCGGTGCCGGGATGGTAATGCTGATCATTCGTGCTCACTTCCCTCTTGTATATAGAAATAAATAGTATCACAGATCAAGTGGCCTGACTATTTCTATCTTCTGCGGCTTTGATGTATTTTATAAGCGTGTTCACAAAGATTTATCCTGCCGGGCCTTAAGCACGCGGATCGTTTCCGTAATTCCCTGTTCAAACGGTGTGGCCGGAATCGGCCCAACGGTACGTTCATATTTGCTGCCGCTTAAAATAAGGGGCTCCTTCGTTAAATAGAGCATCTCGACAATCTCCTTCATGACCGGGACGAACAGTCCCAGCAGCGACAAGGCGGCGGCACCGACGGGTATAACCGGTTTTGATGATCCGCTAGCCGCCCGGGCTATCCGGACGATCTCTTTACCCGAGATGATGCCCGCACCTGGAATGTTCCAATTCTGTCCGTACGCTTCCTCCCTGCCCGCCAGCTCCACCATCATCACTGCGGCATCCGGGAGATAAACGTATTCACGCGGAACGCTCATATTTCCGATGAACATCGCCGGTTTCCCGGTGGCAATCGCCTCCAGCGTAGAGCCCAGATACGATGCCTCATTGGCGGTAGGACCGTAATAATCGGGCAAGCGGACGATCATTCTTTTGGCCCGATTCCAGCGCGGGCTGAAGAACATCCGCTCAAATTCAAGCTTGACCTTTCCCTTTTGGGTATGCGGATTCTTCGGATAATCCTCGCTGATCGGCTGCTCATTCCGTCTTTTGCCGTATGGATAAATGCCGTCCACCGCAACAACCCGGGTCCCTAGCTTGCTTGCCGCCTCCAAGACCGCTTCCCCCATCGGCAGCAGCTTGGTGCTCATCTCGTGATAAGGCACCGAAGCACAGTGGAAAATAACATCCCCCCCCTGCGCGGCCTCCAGTACATCGCCCGCCTTAAATACGTCGCCGGTCTTCAAGCGGAGTCCTGTTGGATTCCCCAGCTTCGCTGCAAGCTGCTCCAGCTTTGGCAGGGATCGCCCAAAGGCAACCGTTTCCACCCCTCTTTTCAGCAGCTCGGCAATAATGACCATTCCTGTTCCTCCGGTTGCACCTAACACGACAGCTTTGTTTAACATTTTAATTTCCTCCTGATTAGTGGGTTTGGGTTTGGGTTTGGGCCCCTAGCTCTTGGCTCTTGGCTCTTGGCTCTTGGCTCTTGGCTCTTGGCTTTTGGCTCTTGGCTCTTGGCTTTTGGCTCTTGGCTCTTGGCTTTTAGCTTTTAGCTCTTGGCTTTTGGCTCTTGGCTTTTAGCTCTTGGCTTTTGGCTCTTGGCTCTTGGCTCTTGGCTCTTGGCTTTTGGCTTTTGGCTTTTGGCTCTTGGCTCTTGGCTCTTGGCTCTTGGCTCTTGGCTCTTGGCTCTTGGCTCTTGGCTCTTGGCTCTTGGCTCTTGGCCTTCAGCTTTGCGATTTTGGCTTTGGGTTTCGCCAGATACAATAGTGATTGATCACTAACTAAACAATTTCGCGTTTCTGACTGTCACGGACTGGAGAGACGTTATCTTGCTGATCGGAGTCTATTTGACTTCCATTCGGACCCAGATGCACTTATTGAGTGTGAAAATCAACAAATTGAGTGCGATTGTGAACAATAGCTGCACTGAGGTCCGTTCACAGCCGCAAACAGGCAATTTCTCCGAAATAAGAGCTCTGGTGTCCGGAACGAGATACGGATTAACCATCAGGAAATCGGATTGGCTTTAAGGTGATATGGATTAGCGATATAGCGAATCGGCTTTAGCAATAGGCTATGAGATCGGCGTTACGGCGATTCGGATTAGCGATAGGCTGTCAGATAGGCGTTAGGACGAAACGGATTAGCAGTAGGCTATCAAATTGGCGTTACGGCGATTCGGATTAGCGATAGGCTATGAGATCGGCGTTACGGCGATTCGGATTAGCGATAGACTATTAGATTGGCGTTAGGGCGATTCGGATTAGTAGTAGGCTATCAAATTGGCGTTACGGCGATTCGGATTAGCGATAGGCTATGAGTCGGCGTTAGGGCGATTCGGATTAGTAGTAGGCTATCAAATTGGCGTTACGGCGGCGATTCGGATTAGCGATAGGCTATGAGATCGGCGTTACGGCGATTCGGATTAGCGATAGGCTATCAAATTGGCCTTACGGCGATTGGGTACTTAACCATATGGCTATACGGCATACCGATGGACACTATTGCTTGGCGATTGACTATTTAACCAGTTGATGAGCTGCTCAAGATACCGTTGCTCCTTAGTACTTTAGTTTCTAACAGGGCACTTTTGTTATTGGCTAATCACTAACTAAAACTCATTAATATCTAAGGGACTCCGCCCTTAGATCCTGCTCACTAGCCAAACTCCCCCTAGTACTCGCTGGTGCTTACAGATGCTTTGGCTTTAATTCCGGCATTCCCAGCGCCATTGAGATATTGCAAAGCATGCCGTTGGCCATAAAGGTGCTGACCTCAACCTCCGGATGCTCCATTCCGGCAGCCACAAATTTCCCCTTAACCAGACTGGTGACTTCAAGCATTCCCTTCTGCATCGCACGGAGGATCATTTCATCACGTATGCCCAATGCCTGCACTTGCAGAAGAATCTCATTAGGATGGGTCTCCATCAATTGCTCATATACCCGGATTGTTTCCGCAAGCAGCTGATCTACAGGAGCCTCAACACTCTTAAAGGTGCGGATAATCCGCTCAAAGGCACGGTCCAGTGCGGCTACAAACAGTTCCTCCTTGTTCTTGAACAGCTTGAAAATATACGGCTGGGAGATACCCACTCTCTCCGCTACCTGTGCAGTGGTCGCCCGGTAGTAACCAAGTTCGGCAAAAACCACAACCGCCGCCTCCAAAATCTGCTCCCGCCGGTTAACGGAGGTCGCTTCATCTGTCTTAGACCGGACCGTACTGGATTGTTTGTTCATGATGGCCTTATGCCTCCTTTTCAGATGAAGTAGATAAAGTAATTCACGCCTCAACAGTTGGTTATTGATCAATCACTTTCTTGGTTAGAAGTATATACTCCACTTCTTAAATAATCAAGCCCGTATTTTAAACGCCTAGCCGACTGTTCCACCTTTACAATCACGTGGCTGTCGTCCTCAGCAGGGATGCAGGACTGGATGGAAACGTCCGTATCACTTGCAGCCAGAGTGCCGTTTAGGATATTGTCCGCAAGTCTTCTTCGAATTATTGTTACGCTTGGGATTTCCCCTGAGCATTCTGTCCGATACCACACTTGCGAATGAACGCTGAATCAGCTTATGGTGCCCCTTTCAAAATAAATGTATTTACTGCAACTATCCAGGGATACAATAAAGCTATTTTAGAGATAGATGTATTTCTTACAACTAAAATTGGCGAAAAGCAACGTTTTGCCCAAATCACGCCTAAATAATTGTACAGAATACAGCTATCTCCTATACTGCTCCAAAATGCTGATTTTTAGGTGTATGAAATGCAGTTAAAGTAACCAGGAAACTGATAGCCCGTCGGAATTATTGCTGGTGGTGAAAAGGGCAGGCCATCTCCGCCGCTGCATGTCCAGGTTCAGCAGGAGTTTCTTCGCGCTGATGCTCCGTGATGTCCAAGCCCGCCGCAGCGGCAGAACTGGTATGCCCTGCGCCATCTCGCCTACCTTCCTGCGCACCTTCTTGCATACCCTCCTGAGCACTTTCTCGCGCACCTTCCAGTGCCCCCTCATACGTACCTCCTTGGGTACCTTCTCGCGTACCTTCCAGCGCTACTCCCTGCGTGCCCTCCTGCACATCTTCCAGCATACCTTTTTGCATAACATCCGCTTCCTCCAGCCACCCTGCATAAGCAGAACTTTGGTAGACCAGGCGCGGACTGAGGTTAAGCTCTTTCAGCTTGTTGTCATTCCAGATTGGCGTAGCCGAGGGTGACATCGGCGGGATCAGCCAATGCCATTTGCCGGATACTTCCCGCCCCCGCTGCTTCTCCTGCTCCTGAAAGCGGACGAACTGATCGGCAGCGGTATGATGATCCACTATGCTTACTCCGGCCAGCTTGTAGGAATGCAATACGGCACGGTTAAGCTCCAGCAGCGCCCTATCCTTCCACAGTGACGTATTGGTCGAACGGTCCAGTCCAAGCAGATCCGCTACAGCCGGCAGCCGGTTATAGCGACCGGTATCACCAAGATTGCGGGAACCGATCTCTGTTTCCATATACCAGCCGTTAAAAGGAGCTGCTGTATACCGGATCCCGCCAATTTCCAGCTGCATGTCCGAAACGATCGGCACCGAATACCAGCGCAGTCCAAGCTCCGGGAAACGTTCGATTTCCGGATGGGTTAGCGGAACCTCCTGCACGATTCCCTTAGGAATAGGGAACAGGCACGGCTGTTCATCGCCGATACTGATTACGAGCGGCAGCACATCGAAGTCGCCGCCGGTCCCTTGCCAGCCTAGCTTCAGGCAGAGCGAGGTAAAGGGATCAGACGCTGGGTCGCCAGCGCGCGGATCTTCTGCATTCCCGGGATACCCGGCATAACGGATCAGTTGATGATTCCAGATACGGATCACTTTCGCAGGATCTTCACCGCTGCGGAACACGGTCATCACCGGACGGATACGTCCTCCGTTATTGGCCCGCTCCATGTGGGCCAGCAGCGCTTCGGCCACCTCCTCTGCAGTTTCCTTCCCGCGTGCGTCAATCACCTCGAGCGAATGCCAGAACAGACGCCCGATGCAGCGGCTGTTATGCCGCCACGCCATCCTTGCTCCATGTGTCAGCTCTTCTTCGGTATGCCTATAGGTACCGCTTTGCAGCACTTCTTCACGTATGGCCGACACCCGTTCAAGGATCTCAGGCTCGGATTTCTCCAGCTCCCCGTAGCATAACCGGATGAACGATTCGGCCTGATCTATTAAGTCTTCGCGCAAAACTCCGCAGTCATTATTCCCCATACCGTCCACTCCCTTGCTTGATCCGGTTCTGCCGGATGTTCGTGATATTTTTCTCAAAGCGGGATGAATTTGTATTCCTGTGTCCCTGAAGTTAATAGCATAATCATAGTAACTCCTGCGGGAATAAGCAAGAATCGGACAGGCTGTGGACAAGGAGACTCAGGCGATCCTTTGAATGCTTATATGCCGGAGACCAGTCAGCCCATAAAAATATAAACTGAAAAAAAACCTAATTTTGTATATTATAGTATGGAACCTTCAGTTAGCATTATGTAGATTTCAGGAGAGGGGAGCAAGCTATATGTTAGGAATTAATGTTACACAATCGGATGAAAACCTCGTGATCAAGTGGCAGCTGTCAAAGTTTGAAATACCTCTTTCAGAGATTGTGGAGGTTACACAAGACGATACTTATGGCGGTTCCGAAAAAAATGCCATTCGAATCGGCACTCCTTACGGCACAACGGACAGGGTTGTCATTAAAACACAGTCCAACATTTATATTTTATTCACCTCGGATGCAGCGGCAATTATAAAAAAGATAGAAGATATAGGTAATTTTTACAACTAGTGGTTAAAAAAGGAATCTGGAGTGATACATATGAGCAAATATGGGATGTATGCTAAATTCACTGCACAACCCGGCAAACGCGATGCTTTGGCAGAAATCTTGCTGGAAAGCGCGGCGGCGGCTGAGACTGTCGAGGAGTGTGAGCTTTACATCATCAATTTCTCGGAGACCGAACCGGATATTCTCTGGGTTACCGAGGTATGGAGCAATCCGGAGGCGCATGCAGCCTCGCTCAGCCTGGAAGCTACCAAAGCGGCTATCCAGCGCGCTATGCCGCTGATTGCCGGTGTGGAGTCCACAAAGCTCAAGCCTGTAGGCGGCAAAGGGCTGTCGTTTAATTAAACGCAGACGAACCTTTAGTGAAGAATATAAAAGGCAATAAGCGTAGCCTGCAGCGGCCGCATTCATTGCCTTTTTAGCGTTATCCCGACTCAGCTATTCAAAAAATATCTATAGCCATTGATCTATTCCATTTCAGCCAGCCTGGCGATAATTCTACGCTTGCGGTACAGCATCCGCGCGGCCTCAGCCACATCCTCCAGCGCCTTCCGGTTAAGATATGCGCCAAAAAACATCCCGGCGACGGGAACGGCCTGCAGCATCTTTTTCCAGCCCCAGTTATCGCGGTATACCGTAATAACTTCCTTCCAGCCTTGGATCTTGGAGACGGCAGCATTCGTTCCGGGGGTGATATCGCCGTTGCCTCCGGCCTGCAGATTCAGCTCCTGCAAAATTGTCCGTTTCCCCACAATATCCGAAGACGCGAACTGCATCACCTTCACCGTAAAGATCCGTTCTGCCTTGTCCGTAGGATTATAGCCATAGCATAGACCGATTTCCTGAATGACCTTCAGCGACAGGCCCAAAATAGCGGGAATATCGGCAGCAAGCGTGAAGAAACCCCCGAACCCGGTTGTAGCCCCTTGTGCCGTTGCTACATTCCGGCTGCTCTGACTCAGCTTCAGTGCGGCTTCATCCATAACAGCGAGCGGAAACGGTCCCTTCTCGCTTCCCCCGGCAGCCCGGCTGGACGACTCCAGGAGCGAGCCCACCTTACGTCCAGCCACCAGATAGTTGCCCCCGTTCTGGATATAACTGCCCAGTTCATCCAGCAGCTTGCCCAGCTTCTCGTGTATCACCTTTGGTGTGATTTTGTCCAATAGCTTGAACGGCAAGCGGGTGATCCGGTCCCAAATCATCAGCTTGTTCTGCTCTTTTTCCCATTTCACAATTATGGCAAGCGCGGCCTGCAGCTCCGCAGCCGTTTCAAAGCGCGGCAAGCCTTCAGCAATTTCCGGCATAGGGTAACCTCCTAAAAGTTTTGTGAGCGTTTCTTCACTGAGTTCACTTCGTACAAAGCTTGCTTCGAAAGCATACGCTTAGTTTTGTGAGCGTTTCTTCACTGGTTTATACATTGGGTATAGTTACGCCTTAATTTAAAATTATTCACTTTGGAAGTTCTACGGCCCAGGAGAGCTGTCGGTTTCGCATAGGACCGAGCAAGTCTGAGTGTGACAGACCGCCTCTTAACTTTATAACCGAATTTACGGCTATTGATTGCCCTCATCCTACTATTCGTTTCCCGGGTCATGCCAAACAGGCATTTCCGGAGAGTCACCGGAAATGCCTGCGGCTGCACATACTGCCTGGGAAACACCATCATTGAGCTGGGCTCCTAATCCTTAATCCGGCTCTGCTGCTCTTCCAGAGCGGCTAGCCTTTCCTTCTCATCCTTTAGTCTTTCCTCAGTTAGATCAACACCATGGCCGCCCACCGAGCCCTCCGGGGCATGCCGGACTGCATTTTCGGCATGCTCCAGGCTATTCTCGGCCTGGGCAAGAGTCTGTTCATTCGGATGGCTTAAAGCCTGCGTTGCTGAGTTATGCAGCTTGGTCACAGAATCTTGTGCCTGGTCCACCGTGCTGTTCGTCCGCAAACTGGATTCATAGTGCCTCATAAGTTGAATACTCCCCCTTCTGTCACGCTTTCCGATCCTCTTTAGCATGGATAAGGGGAGGTTTTCTTATGCACAATATCTACATCAGGAACATGGCGACAATCGTCGTCGCCGAGAGGCCCAGCAGCACCGGCTTCAGGTTCCGCCGGGCCAGCTCGAATGGGCTGACGCCGCAGATGGCGGCTGCCGGAATGAGCGCCCACGGAATCAGCGTGCCGCCGCCGACCCAGATGGCGGCCACCTGTCCAAGGGCGGTCAAGGTCGCCGCGCCGGAATGGATCGCGGCGGCAAACATCTGGGCAATCGGGCCGACCAGCGAGATGCCGGAAAAGCCGGAGCCGTCAAGGCCGGTGATCGCGCCGATCGCCGTTAATGTTACGGCTCCTACCGCGCCATTCAGCGGAACGTGATCTGCAAGGGCGACGCCAAGATCATTCACGATGCCGTGCGAGCCGCCGGGCAGCGTGTTCCCAAACAGCTCGGTGAAGGCCGAATCACCGAGATAAAAGAAGGCCGCGATGGGGATGACCGGGCCAAATACTTTAAAACCAAAGACAAATCCCTCGATCAGATAAGAGGTGATTTTCTCCAGCCCCTGGTTATGATGGGCCAGCAAAGTGATCGTAATCAGGATCAGCACGGCGGTTCCGCCAACCAGGGCCGTAGCATCTCCACCCTGCAGGTCAAGGATAAACATCGCCACTACATCGAGCAGGAACAGCAGGGGGATGGCGATAGCCAGCCCTTTTTTCAGACCGTGGCTCATCAATACCGGAGCTGTATCCTCCGCTCCTGCTGACAACGGACCTGAAGAACCTTTGACCGACACCAGCCCGTCTCTCCAGGTTCCATTTCTCTGATCTCTGCGCATCATCCAGAACGCCGTGACCGTAGTGACCAGTCCCATCACTATAACAAGCGGCAGGCTCGCCTCCATAACACTGGACACCGGAAGGCCTGCGGCATCTGCGGTCAGCTTCGGTGCCCCCTGAATTATATAATCACCGGACAAGGCAATCCCGTGGCCGAACAGATTCATCGCCATCGCTGCGCCAAGCGCGGGCAGACCCACCCGGACAGCCACCGGGAGCAGTACCGCCCCGACCAGCGCCACCGCAGGTGAAGGCCAGAAGAAAAGCGAGGTAACCATCATAATCAGCCCGATCCCCCAGTAGGCCATGGCTGGCGTGCGCAGGAACCGGGTAAGCGGAGCCACCATCGTTTCATTAATGCCTGTAACCATCAGAATCCGGCTCATGGCCACAATAATGGAGATGATCATAATTGTGCTCATCAGCTCTTTGGTCGCATAGACAAATGAATTGAAGATTCCTGACACCGAACCGCTGAGCGTACTTGTTGCAAGCAGCCCCAGGGCAAAAATTCCGGTCACACAAATCATCGTTGTATCGCGCCGCCTGATCAGCAGCGTCATAATAAACACAATAAAGACCAGATACACCCAGTGAACCGCGGATAACTGAATGCTCATCATCTTTGGCGCCCCCTTTCCTCCTCAAGCAAGATGGTGCTATATGCTATGCGGAGGATTGGGCTATTGTTCTACTACACCTTGTCTGACTTGCTGTTTCTGATCAGCAATCTTAGCTTTAGCAAATCCCTGGAGGACAAAGCTCTGATGGCAGCAGGAAGCGCCGGCTCCCCTGGCTGGGTAACAGGCTGCTTCCCGCAACCCTCCGCCATGACCAATTCGGTTTCATTCCGCGCTACTGCAGCAATATGTGCCTGCTCCGCTTTTTCCTTCAGCTTATCTGCCTCGATTCGTCTGCCTTTCTCCACTTCCCCGGGAGAAGCTACTGATGCAGACCAAACCGTATATGTACCATCTTTGTGTATAATCAGACTGTGCCCTGTCACCGTGACCCCATGCATCTCTTCCATCTGGGCCAGACTCTTCAAATCTTCATGGATATAGCTATCAATATAACCGTAAACCCTTTTCTTTATGGAAGGGTCCTTGCTCATTAGATGCAGAATGTTCGGTGCCACCACCACTTCCTGCAGGCTGCCGCTTGTACCTCGCTTGGTAATGTCCTTATCATCTGCCGGAATGGTTTCGATACTGACTGTAAAGTCGTAAATATCCCTAATCTTCTGCGCCTGTTCCTCAGTCATAGCCGTAACTGAAGCCAAGGTTTCAGAGAAGCCAAGGGAGGGCGCTGCTGCGGTATCCCTGATCTTGGACTGCGGCGGTCTTTTTATTGAGCTTCGCTGAACTCTGGATATTGAAATGTTCATTCAGCATTCCTCCTTCCTGCATAAACAATGCACTATACCCTATTTATCGGCGCATAAGAAAGAGTTATTAAACCGTGCAAGCTCCGCGCAAAATCTAAAAGAATCCCCAACAGTCCAGTCGTAACTGCGCTGAATCCGCAAAAAAAAACCACCCCGGCGGTTAGCCGAAATGGTTAATTCAGAAAAGTATTGTGGAAACTCATTTCCCCAAGGCGCTGCTGGCAGCATCTTCACCGCCAAGACGGCCGGAAGTGAATGAATAGCCGATGCCGACACCGTTACCCACATAGGTATCGTTGAACAACACGCCTTCCGACTCCAGTCCGACAGCGTACAGACCTTTAACAGGCACACGTTTGTCGTTCAACACCTGGAATTGGGTATTGACGAGCAATCCGCCGACAGAGCCCAAGTTGTTGATCTCGGCAATAACGGCATAGTACGGACCGCTTTCTCCCATAGGAAGCAGATAGTCCTTCGCTTTGCCGAATTCAGTATCCACGCCTGTCTTGGTCGCTTCCTGGTATTTGCTGAAGGCATCTGCGAATACAGCCGCGTCCATTCCGGAATTTTTAGCCAACTCTTCAATAGTGCTGCCTTTATAGCCATCTCCATTCTCTACCATGGAGTCAAAGACTTTGTCCGCATCCTTCCAAGGGTTCTCCAGCGTGAACTGCTTCGCAAATGTTGCGTAGAATTCCGGCGGCATTCCCGGCAGACTAGGTGCTTTTACACCATTCATCCCTTTAGCCTTCAAAGCGTCGATCTGTGACTTGGAGACAATCACATAATGATAAGCGCCGTTAAATGCACTCGTATTGGCAGCTGCCACTGCGGTAAGCGTAGCCGCTTCGTCTCTGAATCTCGCCCCGGACGAGCCTACATTCATGAAGTTCGGCAGGTAGGAGAGCATCAGCGGATAGCTGGCCTCAAACGGCTCATATTGTGTCTTCAGCTTCTCTGTTGCTCTGGCCAGCGTCTGGTGCAGCATTTGTCCGCCGAAGTTATCAGGAACCTTGGCCCCGGCAGCCCAGGACATTTCCAGGCCTTCGCCGATATTCTGGCCGAGTCCGCCGTTTACGCCCTCAAACCCGAAGGCTTCCTTAACCATTTCCTTGTTGGCGGCATAACCGCCGGTGGCCATCACAATGCTTTTTCCGGTAATCTCCAGCGTTGTACCGTCTGCCTTCTCGGCTACTACACCGGTCACTTCTCCATTACTGCCTGTAATCAGCTTCTTGGCCGTAGTTTCTGTGATCACCTGTCCGCCTTTTTTCTCCACCGATTCTGCGAGCATAGCCCGGAGCAGGTCCTGGCGGGTCTCGTAGGCCGGAAGCATATGCAGCTGTTCACCTGCGAAATTGATAAAGGTGGTTTTGTAGCCTTTTTGATTCAGCCAATCATAGGTATCCCCGGACTTCGTCACATACTGGCGGATGGCCGCCGCGTCCACACGCCAATGGTTATTGACGATCCAGTCGGAAATTTCTTTCTCCACACTGATCTTAAGCCCGCTGCTGACGGCAGCCGAAGAATTGTAAAATTTACCCGCCCAGGATAAATTGCTCGCTCCGCCGATCGTTGCCGTCTTCTCGATAATAATGACCTTTGCACCTTTATCCGCTGCGGATACCGCCGCAGACACGCCAGAGGCTCCCGCGCCCACAACGACAACATCGGCGGCCAGCTGTTCTGTTTTGCCTTCGCCGGCTTTGGCCACAGTTCTGGATTTGAAGGCTTCCACATTTCCGCCTGCCTGCTTCAGCGCATCCTCAACAGCGGTCAGAATCGCTGTGCTGGATTCGGAAGCGCCGCTGACGGCATCAATGGCCAAGGTTTGGCCGGCTATGATTTCTTCCTTCACTTTATTGATAGCTTCAACGCCGATGCCTGCCGTCTCATTCTGGCTTACGACCTGAATGTCCGTAATCTTTTGAGCTGCGTCCAGTGTAACTTCCACCTGAACCTTGCCGTCTTTGCCATCAGCTTCCGCCTTGTACGTTCCCGCTTTGAAAGAAGCCGGGATTTCATTCGAATCGGCTGTTGGCTGCGTCGCTTCAGGTGATGCAGACGGCTGCTCCGAAGCGGCCGGCTCACTCGAATTGCCGCTGCAGCCTCCGATAATCGACAGGATCATAACCAGGCACAGCGATAACATGAACATTTTGGTGATGGATAACTTGCGCATTGCTTATTTGCCCCCAGTATAGTTTAGTGGCCGTCCTTATTTCTCTCTTCTCGGACCGCCCATGCGTATGTCCAGAGTGTAAACCTTGGTGCAGCACCAAGGTCAATGAATTATATGTGAAACTTTTCTCAAAGTGGGGGGATAGAACGGGCAACCCTCTGCTTTTTGACGCAGCAGTCAGGTTGTCATCCAATGGGCAGGTTTAGATAGGAATATTAATCTCCAGATAGGTTTTGTTCGTTCCGCTCCTTCGTTCCGTAAACAGAATTTTTCCGATAATATCACCCGTGATAGCATAGCGGTGCTCTTCGGCATAATCCAGCATGAATTGAAAAGCACTCCGCTCGATGTACTCTTCACAAGAGGTAGCAATCACCGAAGATATGCAGGTCGCCGGCTGAAGATATTCAACACTTTCATTCAGGCCGACCTCAAGCTTCTCCTGATCGTCCTCCAGCAAAGCCAAGCCCCAGCTGTAATCCAGCTCCGCGCTCCCGTAGATATTCTCCGTATTTTCAATCCGGAAGGAATAGAACGTAAAGGGCAGCAGCTCCATCCAGGCTTGGACCGTTCTTTTCAGGCAATCCTTCTGCAGCAAATGATTTTTGTTCGTCTGTTGGATTCTGTATATTCCCGGAAGATGCTTGATCCGGCACTTATAGAAAGAATGGCCGATCACCTTCAGTTCCTTATGGATCTCATTGATCTTGTTCAGCAGCATCGTGCTGCGCCTGATTTCCGCCTCCAATTGCAGCTGCGCGGCGGCGATCGACTCCACTACCTGCTCCGAAGGCGCATCATTAATCAGCTCGGCGACATCCTGAAGCGGAATCTGCATACTGCGGTACCACCGGCTGGACAACAGATTCCGGGCATCCAAATCATCGAAATAACGGTAGTTGTTATGATGATCCTTCATTGGTCTGACAATATCATGCTTCTCATACAGCCGCAGCGTATCAGCCGTTATCCCCAGAATGGATGCGAACTCCCCGATTGAATATTTCATGAAATCCCCCCAGTTTTGTCGAAATTTATATTTTATATCCTTAATGATAAGGGGTTTTGACGGGAGCCTTTGTGGGTTATATCACATCGCCATATTTCTCACACGCAGAGCGGAACATCGGACTTTTCCAGTCGCCGCCGCCAATAGCATCGTTTATACTAGAATCTACTAGAGAACGCAATCAGCGGAGGAGATTTCATGCCTATGAATCTAACAGAAAAGGTGGCAGCCCTCCCTTTATCGCCCGGAGTCTATCTGATGAAGGACAGCCTCGGCCATATCATCTATGTCGGCAAAGCCAAGCAGTTGAGGAAAAGGGTGCAGTCCTACTTCTACAATTCCAAGGGGCATTCGCCCAAGGTAAACCGGCTGGTCAGCAACATCAGGGATCTTGAATATAGGGTGACCGATACGGAATTTGAAGCCTTTATGCTGGAGTGCCAGCTCATTAAGGAAATTAAGCCGATGTACAATAAAAAAATGAAAAATCCGCTCGCCTACACCTATATCACCATTCGCAATGATACCGCCTACCGGCAGCTCGAAGTGGGCTATGATCCAGGAGAGGCTGAGAACAGCCTATCCTTTGGTCCCTTTACCAGCAGAAGCACGGTGGAACGGGCGGTGCAAGGCATTAAGGAATGTCAGAAGATCCTCTGCAGCAGTCCGCATGCCAAACGAACGCTCTGTCTCAACCATTCTCTGGGCCTATGTATCGGGATGTGTGGAGGCGGAGAAGCGCTGGAGAAATACAATGGCATTATCGACCGGATCATCGCCCTGCTGAATGGAGAGGACACGGCTATCCTTGAGGATCTGGAGCGGCGAATGGATGAGGCGGCCGAGAGATATGATTTCGAGACGGCGGCCAAATATCGCGACTATGTCGGAGCTGTCCAGTCCCTGCTGCAGAAGGAGAAGGTTACCCGCTTCACGTCAGAGAATCAGAACATCGTCGTTCTGGAACCGGTAAACGAACAACTTCTAAAGCTTATTCTGATTAAAGGCAGCCGCATTCTCTTCCGGGCCAAGCTGGAAACCGGACATCCGGATATGGCGCAGCTGCAGGCCGGCATCCAATCCGCTATTGCCGAGACCTTCACCCAGTTGACACCGGAACCGCCGGAAGCGGTCAACCGCCATAAAATTGACGAAGCTCAAATCATCTACAGCTATTTAAAAAGCAATTCCGGCAGCTACATCCTTCTTCCCCAGGAGTTGCTTCATCCAGAGCATCAATCGTCTCTTCGCGGGGCAGTGCGTGAGCTGCTGGAGAATTATTTCGGGCTGTAACAAAAACGGCTGAATGTAATCGTCGGAGTGCATATCGAGATTCGTACGATTTCAGCAGTTACGTCCTCGCCAAAATGGGAAATCTTAAATTCAATCTATAGGAGGAAAACAATTGAATCTCAAAAGAACTTATACCTTACTAGCAGCAACTCTTCTACTTCTTCTACTGGCAGGATGCAGCAGCGGCAATGCCGAACCCGTCACTATGGAGCCGGATACTTTCTCCAAGCAGGACATGGCCATCTACAAGGCGGTTAACAGCAAGGAACGCGTCAGCTACGGCATGAGCCGCAAGAATGCGGAGAAGGTGCTGGGGACCGGAAATAAAGGGATTCCGAATTCGTATACATATGATCCTGGAGTGAGCGTGATCTACAGGGATGATAAGGTCGTATCCATAGCGCTGCGGAAAGAATCTCAAGGGGTATATAGAACTGCCCGGGGAGCTGAAGCCGGCATGAGCCATGCGGGTATTAAAAAGTTATATGGAGAGAAATACGCGATAGAGAATGCTGAGAATTATATGGATTATTACTACGATACAGAAACACGTCAACTTGTGAAAAGTTCTGTACAGGAGTTGAATTCGCTCTCGGGGGAAGCGCTCAGAGGCATACATATGATTTCAACAGTCTATGATGAGGAAGGAAAGGCCACGATAATCATACTGATGGATATGCAGGCAGCCACTACTATGAAATAGTTCCTTGAGAAGGAATACACAGATACAGAAACTAACAATTATTATAATAACTTCCGATTAAATAATGTATTACATTATTTAGGAGGTTGGTATGAGCGATTTTTTCCAGGATTTTAAGCTGTTCGAGAGCAATGCGGAAGAATTTCATATTTTGACACCAGAGTACATCTATTCAGAGATTGGGAAAGAGCATGAAGCACTTGTCGTCCAAGCACTTGCGAGAGGAGAGGATTTTCCGGCAGAAGTCCGTCATGGAAAAATATTTTCAATCGGGGATATTGAATCCGTGTCCTCGAACAAAAAGGGAATGTTTACGAATATTGTAACTAGATCTAGTTTCGGAAAAACAGAGACTGACTTTATCGTAATTACGGATCCCGACATTCGCGAAGATTTCATCAGGTTATTACACATACATATGGGTAGTGAATATAAATTTAACAAAAAGCAGCTAACAAGCGTCACAGCTTCCTTAAAGCCCTTATTTTATGTGCTAATAATTCTGGGGGTAGGGGCTGTTATGACTCAACTTTCAATCAATGCTCAAACTGAACCTATTGAGGAAGGTCGCATTTTGAAAGCTAGGGTTCGTGTTCTTTATTATTTACTGGGCCTGATTAACCCCGTCTGGGTAATGGTTTTTACCGGGATTGCCTTGTTCATTGCACTTGTAATCGTCATTCGCAGAATTGCAAATCCGCCACATATTATCCAAATCAAGCCTGCTAAAAGAAGGGTAGCTTATTTGGCCAGATTTCGATGAACTGTTGAGTTAACTAACTATGCAGGTATACGGCATGGCATTGCAGCCCTGTATTCAAAAAAGAGTCTGCCCTCCGGTTATGACCGGCGAGGGCAGACTCTTCTTATATTCAGCCAGCCTGATCATTGACAGGCTGGCTTTGTGCGGTTCAGGCCAGTGTTTACGCCTTCGCACCGTTCAACATTTCACTTACGCCTTCGCTAAGCGTCGTGAGCGGACGCTGCAGCAGCTTCCCGAAATCGTCGCTCTCGATGTCCAAAGCACCTTCGCGGATCGCGGCTTGAATCGCGACCACAATCGGGAGCGCTGCTTCCGGCACGCCCGCTCCGGCCATAACACTGGAGTAGGTGGCATCATCCACCTGCTGCACAGCAACGTCCTTGCCCAGCACGCTGCCGACTGTTGCAGCCAGCTCTGCCTGGGTTGCCGGCTTGCCGGACAATTCGTACACGGCGTTC
The DNA here is from genome assembly GCF_038002865.1 of Paenibacillus sp. FSL H3-0321. Taxonomy (NCBI): domain Bacteria; kingdom Bacillati; phylum Bacillota; class Bacilli; order Caryophanales; family Paenibacillaceae; genus Paenibacillus; species Paenibacillus sp. FSL H3-0321. Next base: position 3,911,646 of record NZ_JBBODH010000001.1, read on the forward strand.
TCTGTACCTTCGCCAGCCAAAACAACGGCTGCTGCCTCTGCATAGTCGCGGCGGGTAGCCCAGCCAACCTTGCCTTCGCCGGCCGAGGTCAGCCAAGGGGCTCCGGCTTGAACGGCTTGAATGGAGCCGATCTCATTCTCCAGATACCAGTTGTTGCGCAGGAAGGCATAAGGAATGCCTGACTCAATAATGAATTGTTCCGTTGCACGGTGCACCGGAGCGAGGAACAGGGTACTATTGTCGGCATGGCCAACGCTGGTGTACACGATGTAACCTACACCTGCCCGCACAGCGGCATCAACTGCTGCCTTGTGCTGGCGGATCCGGGTATCATTGTCGCCGTCTGCTGATACGATCAGCAGACGGTCCACACCGGCAAACGCCGCATCCAGCGTCTCGGGCTGGTCGAAATCACCATGACGGACGTCGACTCCACGAGCGCGCAGGCTCTCAGCCTTCTCCGGGTTTCTTACACTGGCTACAATCTTCTCAGCCGGTACGGATTTCAGCAAGGTTTCTGCCACGATCGAACCAAATTGTCCTGTTGCTCCTGTTAATGCGATTGTCATGTCAATTCCTCCATTTGGATATATTTATTTGAATGCCATACTGTATTTCATGCTGTGTTGAAGTTCCATTGATCCTGTAACCATTGTAGTTACATGTAGGCGAAATGTCAAATATATTGTTTCCAACCTTTATTATTTGCAAAAAAAAGGGAACTACTCCGCTTTTATAGCGTCTGTATAAATAAATACCGAAGACTAATGCTTTCGAAGTGAGTTTTGTACGAAGCCGATTCAAGGATGTTATGCTCACAAAACTTATAGGAGGTTATTCATGAACAAGCTGATTGTTTATTCGTTGGCTGGAATCTTAACAATTGGAATTATGGCATCTTGTGGAGATAAATCCGGCACAAATGCTGCATCGCCAGCGGTGAATGCTGAAACTGAGATTTCGGCATCCCCTCAGGCAACGGCTCAACCAACCGCACAAGCGACTGATCAGCCCGCAACTACCCCTCAGCCCAGTCAGGGGACTTTTACTACAGGTGTGTTTCTAGATTTAGATACGATCGAAGATCCCTTATTTAACAAGGAGATTAAGAATCTATTGAATACAACATTGGAAGCCTTGGCTAATAAAAAGGAGGAGGCCTTCCGCAGCGTGTTCAAAGACAGTCAGTCCGCGGATGCATTTATGTATTTGTTCGGGAGAGATTATTACTTTGATACCATAGGTACCGTTGAGCAAGATAAAGAAGGAAGAGTAATCGTAGAAATTAGAGGGAAAGTTAAAGACGGCGGTGAAATAAAAGAGCCTAATTCGTTCTACTATTTCATGAAGGACGCGGACAATCACTGGAGTTTGCGGGCGATTGATTAATCGCCCGGCTCCCGTGCCCGCCAAATGACCGGCGGGCACGGGGAGTAATCTTTTAGAACGGAGAGCGGATTATGCACTGACCGTTTTGAAATAGCGGTACACCTGCTGAAGCTTCTTCGCGTGCTTGCCCCGCGGGCTCTCCATGCTGCCGAACTCGAAGAATTTCACCTTGCGGATACCCACGTAGTTAAACAGCGCTTTACGCATCAGGGCTTTGTGCGAATTATTCAGCCACAGCAGCGGATAATGCGCCGGACCTTTCATGCTGGATACACATACCACCGATTTCCCCTTCAGCAGCCCTTCCGGCAGAAGCCCGCCCTTATCCTTGTATGCAAATCCCGAAGCAAACATCTGATCAATATAGCCCATGAGCATTGCGGGAGGCCGTCCCCACCAGATCGGGTAGACCAGCACGATTTGGTCCGCCCAGATCAGCTGTTCCCTATACTTCGCCAATGCCGGATCACTGTGCATATCCCTCCTGCGTTTGTGCTCATTAAAGACCAGCACCGGGTCAAAACCCTCCTCATATAAATCCAGCACCTTAATTTCCTTGATCTTGCCATTCTCCTTGCTCCCCCGGATCACTTCCTGCAAAAAAGCATAGCTGAGGCTCTTGTGATTCGGATGTGTATAAATAACCAGTGTGTTCATATACGCTGCCCCTTTACTTATCATTTGATAACAAAAGGGTAACACATCCTGATTTTAGTTGTCAAATGATAATTGTATATTGATAATTATTTTGCTATGGTGTCATGTAGAGGTGATCCTATGGACCAGAATAATTTATTCCAGAAATTCGTGACTTTCACCACCGCTGTCCATCAAATAACAAGCGATATTTCCAAAGACGTGAAATCCGAGGCGCTAACGCCTGTTCAGTATAAAATTCTTGAATACATTGCCGTCAGCCAGCCCGTCACGCTCAGCGAAATTAGCGAATGCATGCATATGTCCATGCCCAACACGAGCCGTGAGCTGAAGAAATTAAGCGAAAAACATCTATGTCACAAAATCACCGATCCCGCCGACCGGCGCAAGCAGGGCATCACCCTCTCTCCTGAAGGCGAAACCATGATGAACGAGGCCTTCCTGCACATCGCCGTCCGGTTTGCTGACCGCCTCGCACATGTTACAGCAGAGGAACGCAAAGAGATCGAGCACGCGCTCGATCTGCTGCAGGAGAAAGTATTTTATTGAGCGGAAGTTTCGTTACCAACATTTAACACAAAACCATTTCGGCTTGTCATCGTCCAACTGTATAGAATCAAATCTATCAGTAAGGTGATGAATACATGACGAAAAGCAGAACTGTACTATTCTCTTTATTGGGCCTGTCCCTCTTCTACTCGGCTTCTGCTCATGCAGACACGGTGACCCAGACGCAAATCACGCCGAAGAAGATCTCCATCTATTTGGATGACAGGCAGCTCCAAGCCGAGGTTCCGCCGGTCAGCCTACGTGGCGCTGTGCTGGTTCCAATGCGCGGACTGTTCGAAGAACAAGGGGCTAAGCTGAATTGGAATAACACGGCAAAGATCGTTACTGCCACCAAGGGTGACAAGAAGCTAACCTACCGCATCGGGGATACCACCGCCCAGTTGAACGGGCAATCGCTCCAGCTGGATGTTCCCGGTCAAATTACAGATGGCTACACTTTGATTCCACTGCGCTTCGTCAGCGAAGCCCTCGGAAGCAGCGTAACATGGGAGCCGGTTACCCAGTCAGTGCGGATCTTTTCTCCAATAACCTATGAGACCTCCATCCTCTGGGGTGTCAACTTGCGGAGTGCCCCGGACGCCCAAAGCGGCTCCGTCCAGTCAGAAATGCTGCCCAGCGGTGCGAAGGTTCATGTGATCCGTGAGGTTAACGCTTTATGGCTGGAAGTGCGGACCGGAGACAACCAAAGAGGGTACATATCGGCGAAACCGAAATACAGCGATTATACCAGTGCTTCTCTGCTGGATAAGCAGGCCGATGCGCTGATATCTTACGGAAAGACCTATCTAGGCACCCCGTATGAATTCGGGGCTTCTCCGGATCAGACGAAAACCTTTGACTGCTCTTCGTTTGTGAAGCGATTATTCGGGGACACCCTGTCCATTGAGCTTCCGCGCGTATCCTACGACCAGGCCAAAGAGGGCAAGAAAGTCGGCATCGACTCCTTGCGTAAAGGTGATTTGCTGTTCTTCAGCGCACGCGGCCTCGATATCGGCCATGTGGCCATCTATGCCGGAAACAATCAGATTTTGCATACCTATTCCAAAGACCTGAATGTTCACGTTGAAGCCTTTGACGGCCAGTGGAGAAAACGGTTTGTAACTGCCCGCAGAATTCTATAGAACAATTAACAACCCCTCCAAGGCGCATGAATTAGATCCTTACGCGCCCTTTGAGGGGTTGTTGTCTTTCCGGCCGTTCGCAGCACTAAGCGAACAAAGCCCCCTAAGGGGCGAATAAGCTGGTTCGCGTTCACTTGAGATCACGCCAGCGGGACCTCTATTATCATTCAACCACTTATTATCCTCTAGCCCGCATATGGTGAACTCAAGTGCATCTACCTCTCATTCCGCCAACTGGCCCGCATACGGCCAATTCATGTGCATCTTTACCCTTCATTCCGCTTTAGCAACTTGTAGCGGATGTAAGGTTACTTTTCGTGCAGTATTCCTCACAGGTTCACCATAACGCGAGCAGAAAGACAACGCGCCTACGTATCACCAAGTTTATCTACAACCTTTCAGATTGCACAATTTATACAACAAAAAGCGCCTTTACAGAAGCTTTACAGCTGCTAAATCAAGACTGTGGGTGGCACCATTCCAGCCATTTTCTTCATTCCAAATGAATTTATCTCTTGCAGGTGACGTTGCGTCACCCGTTATACTTGAAGTAATGATTGTTATTCAGCCGCAAAGTTGAGGTGATAGACAGGATGCACAAAGGCTTAACCACCGGACAAATCTCCCGGATAACCGGCGTGACCGTCAGGGCGCTGCGGTATTATGACCGGATCGGACTGCTGAAGCCCTCCCATTTCGAAGGAGATACCCGCCTGTATAACGAGGAGGATATCGCCAGGCTCCAGAAGCTCTCGGTGCTTAAATTCATTGGGCTTTCCCTGGAAGAAATGAGCACCGTGATGGAGATCGGCAGCGGAAGTGATCTGCGCAGCGCTCTACAGCTCCAGAAGCAGCTTATCCGCCAGAAAATACATCATATGGAGAGCGTGGTCCAGGCCATCGACGCCTCCATGGACTATATGGAGCAACAAGAGCAGGCAGCGGACTGGGAAGAGCTGGCCCGGATCATCCACATGCTCCGCACGGAAAGGGATTGGGGCCGGCAGTATCAGAATGCCGCCCGGCTGCAGGCGCGAACCCGGCTGTATGATGAGTTCAGTACGAATCCGCAAGGGTGGCACAGCTGGTTCTTTGAATACATGCTGGAGGCAACACAGGAACTGCGTTCATCCTCTACCCGTCCTTTGCGGGTGCTGGATATCGGCTGCGGCGATGCGGCTCTTTGGGTTCGAAACCGGGAGCGGATTCCGCCCCGCATGGAGATCTCGCTTGCTGATGCCTCCCCGGGGATGCTGGAAGCTGCGCGCAGCGCACTTGGGGCAGCTGCCGGAAAATTTCAGTTCCGCCAGGCCGATGTTATGGCCATGCCTTTTGCGGATAACGAATTTCAGATCGTGATTGCCAATCACATGCTGTACCATGTGGAGCAATTGACGCCGGCATTTGCGGAAATTTCCAGAGTGCTTAGCCCCCGGGGAAGCTTCTTCGCCTCCACGATGAGCAGCCGGCACTTGCGGGAGATGGAAGAACTCGCCCGCGAATTCGATCCAGCCCTCCGGGTACTGGATGACACGCTGGAACAATTCAACCTGGATAATGGCGCAGAGCTATTGCAGCCCTGGTTCCCGGCTGCACGGGTTGAACGTTATCCTGATTCTCTTGTTGTGACGGAAACCGGTCCGCTGATCAGCTATATGACCTCTACGCCCATGAATGCGGGCAAGGTGCTGAAGGGTGAGACATTGGAACAATTTATGGCTTTTGTAGAGCGTAAGATGGCGGACCAGGGAAGCCTGGTGATTGCCAAGGATATGGGCGTGTTTACATGCCGCAAACTATGACGGAGCGGCTGGATCCAACAAAAAAAGGAGGCTTCACCTATGAACCCTAACGTGCGAATCAAGCAAATTGACCTGCTATCAGATAACTGGTATACATTGAAGAAATACACCCTGGATTACCGTAGCGGCGACGGCACCTGGGAAGAGCAGCAGCGCGAGGCTTATGACCGCGGCAACGGCGCGGCCATTCTGCTCTACAACCGCAAGAAGCAGACGGTTGTCCTGACCCGGCAATTCCGTCTGCCTACCTATATTAACGGTAATGCATCCGGCATGCTGATCGAAGCCTGCGCCGGACTGCTGGATCAGGACAGCCCGGAAGAATGCATCCAGCGCGAAGCCGAGGAGGAAACCGGATACCGCCTGTCGGAGGTGCACAGCATCGGCGGAGTGTATATGTCACCGGGCTCGGTAACGGAGATGCTGCATTTATTCGTCGCGGAATATTCCGACGAGATGAAGACGGGGCGGGGCGGCGGACTGGATGAGGAACAGGAGAACATCGAAGTGCTGGAACTTCCTTTTGCCAAAGCGATGGAGCTGGTGGAGAGCGGTGAGATCAGGGATGCCAAGACCATTCTTTTGCTGCAGCATGCGAAGCTTCACCGGCTGGTCGAACCGGAGGAGCCGAAACCTCTGCACATCCTCATTGCCGGTCCCTATCGCTCGGGAACCGGAGACGATCCGGCATTAATTGCAGCTAATCTGCAAGCCATGAATGAAGCTGCCTTGCTGGTGTACAGGCTCGGCCATCTGCCGGTGCTGGGCGAGTGGTATGCATTGCCGCTGATGGAGGCGGCAGGCTCAACAGCCATCGGCGACGAGGTGTTCAATGAGATGTTCCACCCTTCCTCCGTGCGGCTGCTCGGCCATTGCGATGCCGTCCTGCGGATTGGCGGGCCTTCCCAAGGCGCTGATGAAATGGTGCTGATTGCCAAGGAGAGCGGGAAAAGAATCCTGTATGGGTTAGAGAATGCGATCACTTCCTTAAGCCATATGTAAGATGCTGTCCCCCTAAAGCCTACAGTTTCTTGGCGAACTCATTCAGCTTCTCGGACATTCCCTGAATCTCATCAATGAACGCGGACATCTGCTCGGAGGACTCCGCCTGCTCCTGAATAATTGAGGCAATTCGTTCAATGGAAGTTCCCATTTGCGACGTTGCCTCTTTGAACGACAGCAATGTGCCTTGAATCCGTTTGGTAGAATTCACGGTTTCATTCGACAGCTTGCGAATTTCACCCGCGACAACACCGAATCCTCTGCCTTTATCTCCGGCATGGGCGGCTTCGATAGCCGCATTAATGCCGAGCAGGTTCGTCTGGCTGGCAACATTCTTGATAATGGAGACCACCTGATCAGTCTCGTTCACCTGCTCCCCGGTGCGGAGTGCAAGCCCCAGCAGCTTTTGGGTGAAACCCGCCAGCTCATTGGAACTTTCCGCTACCTCACTAAGCCTTGCGGCGGCCTGGGTGAGCGAGCTTGAGATTTGATCCGATATCTTTCTCAGCTCACTCTGACGCCTCAGCTGCACGGCTATCCCCCCGATGACCTGTCCCTCCCGGTCATGAAGCGGCGTAGCCGTCCCCGTGAACTCAAACCCGTAAAACTCCGCAGGCACCTCGGCTCTCAGCGGGATATTGCTCTGAATAACCCCCGTCAGCGGCTCTTCCGGATGCAAAGATTGCCCTACTTTAATATTCAGATTAATATCCTCCCCCGGCCAATAAGCAATGAATTTCTCCAGATCGCATATTGCGATAGACAGGTCCGCCGGAACGGCCGCTTTGAGCACCGGAATTAACGCTACAATATTCTCAAGTGAATCCACCTTATTCATTTTCTATATCCCCCTAATTGCTAGACCCGGGCTCAATACAAATACTGCTCCCAAGCTTTATTCATCCTTACTTTTAATATATCGAATTTTCATTAGTTTTTTTTTAATTATTAAGCTCTACCGATCCCAATCATGTGTACAAGAATGAAAGACATCATGCTTGATAAGCTGCTCCGGGTTTAAGAAAAAAAATAATGTGGTAATAATTGAGAGGCTGATTAGACCGTGAAATGATACGAGGAGGGACTACGAACATGAAAGAGACGAATTCATCAGGTGCTCTTCCTGATAATGAGTTACACCCGTCCGGCCTTGCTGCGCAAGCGGTAAATGCCATCGAGGATCTGTCCGGCGTCCATCCCGGTTACCGCCGCACCGCCTATGCTGATTCCCTTCAGAGACGCAGCAGGGAATTATAAATCTGTGCCCTCTACAACAAAGCACAAAGAAGCGTCAGAGACACCCTTTGGGGCTTCGGCGCTTCTATTTATTCCTTAATGATCTTTATTGTAAGTTGGCCTGGTCAGCGTGAGCGAAACCTCGCTCCCGTCCATGAATCCGGCCTCTACACATAACTCCACCAGTTTATGCACTCCGTTATATTGCTGACGGTTGCGCCGGTCAATTTTGACCATTGCTTCCACTGTAACCTCCTTCAGCTTCTCCACACTGTTCTGCTCCAGGGCTTGCACCAGCTCTTTCATCTTATCCAAATAATACACCGTGGTTCTAAGCGTTCGAATCAGCATGATTTGCCTTGCGTGTACCGGAGTGTACAGGCGGTAGCCGTTCTCCGGATTTCTCTCCGGGGACAGCAGACCTTCCTTCTCCCAATGCCGGATGGCGGAGGTCTGCACATTCGTGATAGCCGCCACTTCTCCGATGCTCATCTTATGCTTCATTCCTTTGCCCATAACCGGATGGAGTCCGGGATCCTGCAGCAAAGCAAGCGTTCTGCCCGCGGTGACTTTCTCTTCCTGCAACCGGGCCTGCTCGGCGCTTACCAGCCATAAGGCAGTGTCCAGCTCCCCTTTCTGAATATGGCGAAGCACCTCATAGGTCAGCGGGTAGCCAAAGCCGGGAACCATGGACCGAAGACAACGGAAATACGCCATATGCAGCCCGGTGTACAACCGGTAGCCGTTCGGAGCCCGTTCCGGTGGCGGAACCACGCCCCAAGCCTCGTAATGTCTTAATGCACTGGTGCTGATGCCAAGCGCCTTGGCAATTTCAGCCGGTTTGTAAATAACCATCTGCCGTTCACCTCTCTGCATACCTGATAATTGTAACAGTAGCAAAACACTCCTGTGATGGCAAACCTTCAATCATAACCTTAAAGTGCTCTGATAGCCTTCGGGAATAATTTAACCTATGGGGGCAAGGGGCCTTCTGCTAAAGCTTCTCTCTTGCATCAATGTTGTATATTGGTTGGTGTAATAGATTATGCAGTAACAAATAGCTGAAATGGAGGGCTGATCATGCTTACAGCAAAATTGCATGATGGAAGTGAAATTGAGGTCGTAATTACGGGTGAAGGACCGAACCTGCTGCTGCCGGTTAATCCGTATCCTGTTGTAGGTCCCCAGGCAGCGAAAATGCTCAAATGGGGGGCCGATCCGGCATTGGGACGTTCACTGATCGACGCGCTCAGCAGCGGTAAATACCGGGTTATTGCCTTTGACTATGAAGGGCATGTCCAGAGCAAGCCGAAGCCGGATACGCTGACACCCGCCAACATTGCCAAGGACTTTCTGTCCATTGCCGATGCTGCGCAAGCGCCGCATTTCGCCTATTACGGCTACTCTTGGCTGGCGCTTAGCGGACTGCAGCTGGCTCTTCGTACAGACCGCATCACCGCGCTTGTCATGGGAGGGTTCCCTCCCATCGGCGGACCCTACAAGGAGATGCTACGGGTAACGAAGGCTACGCATGAGCTGTCTCAAGCCTCACATCAGCATCCGGCCCCTTCGCCGGAGAGCCAGAGCGAAACCTGGGATGACTTCGACTGGTCCACGGTGGAAGTCACCCTGACCGAAGCCCAGACGCGGCAATTCGTCACGTTGTATAAGGCACTGCAGCCATTCGATGACCGTGCCGCGCAAATCGCGCTCAGCTGTCCCCGGATGTGCTTTGCGGGTGCTGCCGATACTATTGATTATGATGAACGCTGGGGAGGTGTGAGGGTCGACATCGCCGGGCCTTTTCTCCGGGAGCGTGAAGAACTCGAAGCGCTGGGCTGGAAGGTATCGGTGCTGCCGGAGCTCGACCATACCGGGGCCATGCAGGCGTCACACGTCCTGTCCATCCTGCTTCCCTGGCTTAACTCCAAGCTGCTGTAGCCATGCGGAAATAAATGATTTGAGCGTAGGATCAAAGCCGGTATTTTCGGGTAAAGGTATGCAACGAATCCTATATCAGCTGGACAGAAAGGATGTTGTGCATGCAGCAGGCTATGATTATCATTAATCCCTCCTCCGGCAAGGAGGACGCGCTCGAATATATTAGTCAGGCAGAAGAAATTCTACAGAATAACGGATACATGGTTACGGTCAATGAGACGGCAAAAGAAGGCGACGCTACACGCTTCTGCATTACTGCATGCCGGGAAGGTTATGAGCTGGTCGTTTCCATCGGCGGCGACGGCACGCTCCATGAAGTCATTAACGGTATGATTGATCAGGAGCACCGCCCGCGGCTGGGTATAGTTCCGCTTGGAACGGTCAATGATTTTGCCCGCGCCTTGCAGGTTCCCCTGGATCCCGGACAGGCCATCGCTGCACTCACATCCTCCAGGATTCAACCAGTCGATGCCGGCCGCCTAAATGACCGGTTATTCGGAAACGTCGTCGCCGCCGGTTCACTCGCCGAAACGCTGTCAGGCGTATCGTCAGATGACAAATCAAGGCTGGGAGCCTTTGCCTATTTCAAGGAAGGCTTCAAAGAGCTTGCCGGAAGCGGCAACCCGGCTCATTCCTTGACCATCCAGTATGATGGCGGGATATGGGAAGGCGAATCTCCGCTGTTCGTCGCCGCACTTACCAACTCCGTAGGCGGATTCGAAAAGCTGGCGCCGGGTGCTCAAGTTGACGATGGCCTGCTTCACTGCTTTATCATCAAAGACCTCAATATCTTCAATACGCTTACAGTCAGCATCTCTTTGCTGCTGGGCAACCTGAAGGATCATAAGGATGTCATTTATTTCACGGCCAGCCATGTCACCGTAAGCTCGCCCGCCCCCGTCCGGACCAATGTGGATGGCGAAGAGGGCCCGGCTCTGCCGATCCGGTTAAGCACTCTTCCCCGTTATGTTCAGGTAATCGTGCCTGAAGAGGAGTAGCGGACACTCCCAGGGGAAATACCCTCTCCCCCTCCTCATACTCCAGGCTTATACTGGTTTAATTTCCCTTCGTAAATCAACTGCAGCCGGTCGCTCTGCCGAAAATCATCGGGCGTAACGAGCGCTGGAAGCTTGTTCCATAGCTTGATGCCGGAACGGTCCAGAATTTCCGCAACAAATTGTGAGCAAAAGTAGGAGTTGCTGAATTCGACCGGCTCCTTCAGCGCAATACCGATAACACCGAGGATATTATATAGATACTTCTGCTGGCTGCGGATAAAGATGTGCAGCACGCGTTTCATTTTCTCCACCTCGCGGTCCGTGACCTGAAGCTCGTAGATGACGCATGTTGTATTCGGATATTTGCTGAATGTGCCTGTCTGAATATCCTCCTTCACAAATCCGCCGTTCAGGGGATTGCTTGGATGTTTTCTCCCGAAGCTGTACATTTCCGAAAGCCCGCGGTCAAAAGCAATCGAGGCGTGATTATACGGCGCTTTCGTGTAGCCTTGAATGAGCTTCGTAAATAACGTGCCGGTATTCGTAAGCAGGATAAAGACCGATTGATTACCTGTCATTTACAAAATTTCCCCTTATCAAGTTTGGAAGTTTCCTTCATAATAACATATGATTCCTTTAATGGAATCCTACCCTGCGACAAGTTGGTGATAGCTATAGACCGCTCCTTATTAACATTAGTGCTTATTTTCGCTGCCCTTTCGGCCATCCATTTAATTTATGTTGTAGTGAGCAGACTCCAGAAGAACAAGGACTATACCGGCATCGGCTTCCGCATCAAAACCTGGTGGGGCATGCTCCTTATCTTCTGCCTGGCCACCTTGTTCAATCCGGTCGTCTCGCTGCTGTCGCTGATGGCGCTCACTTTCTTCGCCCTAAAGGAATATTTCTCGATGATCCGGACCCGAAAAGCCGACCGCCGGCTGTTCCTCTGGGCATACCTGGCGATTCCTTTGCAGTTCTATTGGATTTATATTGAGTGGTACGGGATGTTTATCGTCTTCATTCCCGTGTATGTATTTCTGCTCCTGCCGCTCCCGCGGCTGATCAACAAAGGCACGCTCGGCTTTCTGCGCAGCGTCAGTTCTACCCAATGGGGACTTATGCTGATGGTGTTCGGACTTAGCCATCTGGCCTACTTTCAATTTGCCACCCCGGAATACGGAGCCGGACTCGTCCTGTTCCTGGTCGTATTAACCCAGCTTAATGATGTCATACATTATCTGGCCTCGATCTATTTCGGCAAACACAAGGTGGTTCCGACCGCCAACCCCAACCTGACCTGGGAAGGGTTCATCTGCGCATTTGTGGTAACAACAGGGGTATCCTATCTGATCTATCCCTACCTGACGCCGCTTAACCCGACCTTCGGACTTTTGTCCGGCATGCTGATCAGTCTCAGCGGTTACTTCGGCAGCTTAACGGTTTCTGTGCTGAAACGGGATTTGCTGATCGGAGATGATGACAAGTTCGATGCGCTCAAAAAAAGCTATTTAAGCCGGGTCGACAGCCTGACTTACACCTCGCCGGTCTTCTTCCATGTCATCCGATATTTCTTCGATTTCATGTAGGGGGAACAGCAAGCAGCACGCCTCCGCTGACCGGAGACGTGCTGCTTGCTGCATTGTACTACCTGCTTTTACTGCTGAACTTCGCCCTCAGCTCCGGCCGGTGGAGTACCTCCTCCGCCAAATCCGCCTTCAGGTCTCGTTCCGCCGCCTCGGCCGCCACCCATGCCGCCGCCCATACCGCTCGTGGCAGTGGTTACTCCGGATTCATTCAACCAGGTTACGCTGCTGGAGATGTCGAAGGATACCACTTCGGTACCTCCGCTATAAGTGCCGTCAGTGTACAGGCCATCGACTGCCGTACCTGTCGAGCTTCCGCCGGTGGAGAGGGTATACGACCCGCCTTCTTTAAGATCCGGCGAGCTGATGACTACTGATCTGTAGCTCTTCGATGGAGCGAACGTAGCAATCGTATTGCCGTCGCTGTCCTGCAGATGAACCAGTTGGCTAGCCTCCTGCGAATCCGTGAACGTCATGGCGATCGAGTATTGGCTGGATGCATCACTTGGAGCCTGAAGCATACCCGCACTTCCCGCTACTACCAGATAACCGCCGGTGATCTCGAAGGTTCCGTCATAATCCAAAGAGCCATTGCCATCAGCAGTTGGACCATTGGTGATCACAGTACCTCCTGTCATCACGACCGATCCGTTCGAATCCAATCCGTCCCCTGCAGCATCAACGGTTAGTGTGCCTCCGCTAATCGTGAGCAGGTTGTTGCCGGAGCTGGTGAACTGATCCTGTCTCTGTGTTCCTTCCGCAGAATTATCGTCATTGCCTCCGGCAACATTCACACCGTCATCGGACGCAGTCACATCAATCTCACCGCCTGAAATGGTGATATTCGCACCTTCAATTCCTTCATAGCTCTTTGTAATATTAACGGTTCCACCCGACAGGCTTGTCAGGCTGTCCGCATGAATACCGTCATCTCCTGCAGCAATCTGGAGTTCTCCATCTGTGATGGAGACATTGCTGTTACTGTGCACCGCATCATCGGCGGAATCAATCGTGAAGCTTCCGCCGTTCACCGTAAGATCTCCTCCGGCTTTCAGCCCTTTAGCGCTCGTGGATTCGGTTTCTGTTGCAGCTGCCGTATCAGCGGATGCCGCTGACGTGTCACTCGTTGCAGTCGTTGCAGTAGTCGCAGCGGTTCTAGCGGTTGCAGCAGGTTCCGTTGCCTGATCTGCCGGTGCCTGACCCGAACCCGTACCGGCTGCGGGAGCCTGAGTACCTCTCATACCGCCACGGCCGCCGCCCATTCCCATGCCTCCTCCTTGGTCTCCTGTCTTCACTTCGGCGTTAGCATTGCCGCCGCCCGTCAGAAGGTTAAATGTCCCTCCATCAGCAACCAGCGTTGTCTCGGCCTGGATTCCGTCGTTGCCGGCCACAATATCAAACGTTCCGGCCGTAATGGCAATGAATCCTTTGTCGGCATCCTCATCGTTAGTGGATTTGATCCCGTCACCCTCGGCATTAATAGTAATCGTGCCGTCTTGAATGGCGATCAGATCTTTGCCGACAATTCCGTCATCGGCTGCCTGCACTTCAATCGTGCCCGACACAATCTTCAGGTCATCCTTGCTGGTGATTCCGTCCTTGTAGCTGGCGGTAACCGACAGCTTGCCTGTTCCGTTAATCGTCAGATCTGCCTTGCTGAAGATAGCCGCACTTGGCTCGTCGGTAGTGTCATCAGCCAAGATATAGGTCGTGCCGTCGGTAATCTTGTTATCCGTACCGTCCTGCAGGGTCATAATGACCTTGCCTGCTTCCTTAATGTAGACCGGTGCGCTGCTGCTGTTGTGAAGCGTAACGCCGTTCAGCACCAGATGAACACTTCCTTTATCCTGAACATCAATAATGATTTGCCCTTCATTCAGCGTTCCGCTGACAACATAAGTACCTGCCGCTGTAATGGTCACTATTCCCCCGGAGGCTGCTGCGCCTGAACCGCTAACGGTTGCGCCCGTTCCATTCAGCGCTATCGCGGTGGAGCTGTCCGCGCTCCATGCTATAGCGGTATCTTCTTCGTCAAAGGTAACCTGATCCGCTGCCTTGACACTTGCCAGCTGTACACTGGAAGCCGTTGTGCTCTGCGCGGATGCCGTCGTTACGGCTGCTGATGTTGCAGGGGTCGAGGCCGATTGTGTTGCGGAACTGGTTGTGCCGCAAGCGGACATTACAGCAGCGAGCAACAGCACCAGCCCTACTTTACTTCCCATGATAAATTTATTCATATCAATCAATCCCTTCATTCTTTTAGTATTCTGTGAGAGTCGGGCTCATCGTCAGTGACAGATCCAGGTTGCCGTTGCGGCAGCGGATTGCATCCAGCAGTTCCTTCTGGCTCGTGTGCTCATCAATCGTCACGGCGTAGACCAGTTCATATAAGCTGCCAAGCTCAGTGGTACGGATCTTTTTCAGTTCATAAGCGACATTGAATTTGGCAAAAACCTCTGCGAAAGCTTCCTCGTAACCCAGGTTCTCGGGAATGGTCACTTTCAGCGTTTTTTGCATTGTTTTTCTAACACCAAAACCTGTGCGGTTCAGGATAGACATAATAATGCAGAGAATAATGGTAAATAGTGCAGCGTAACCGAATGCGCCTACGCCGCAGGCAAGGCCGGAGGCCATGGTGAACAGGACAAAGGTGATATCCTTAGGATCACCTGGCGCGCTTCGGAAGCGGATGATCGAGAACGCCCCGGCCAAGCTGAAGGCTCTGGCGACATTGCTGCCGATCAGCAGGATGATGATAGCCACAATGACCGGCAACAGCACCATCGTGAGCGTGAAGCTTTGCGAATATCCCGTCGGGCTTGTTTTCATATAGGTCAGACTAATAATCGCGCCTAGGGCGATAGCGGTCAGGATGGTTAAAATGGCGTTTGTGAACGTTAATTCTGTACTCGTCAGAGCCGCCGAAAAGAGGTTATCAAGCATACAGGACACTCTCACTTTCTGTTTTACTGTTTCTCAGCATTTTTTTATATTCATTGCCGTATTTGGAGAAGCTCGTGCGGTACATTTGGTGCTCAGAGAGCATTTTGGAGAGCCAGACCGGGATCGTTTTTTCCGCCTTCACTTCCATCAGCCATTGGCCCGGTTCCATCAGCGGTTCGCCGTGAGTGCCATGCTCCATCTTGAGATCGTAACGCCGGCTGCGGATATTCGTGTCGAACGTGATGCGGAGATCGCGGTTATTTTTGCAGAACATCGCTTTGCGGTCATAGGACAGATACACCATGGGCTGCAGATCATATCGTGTCAGGAAGTATTTGATTTCCTCAATAACCTGCTTGTTCATGTAATCCTTGTATTCCGGTTCGACTCCTGTGCGGACAAAATCATATGCCTCGTGCAGTGTCAGCGAAGTTCTTCTTTTGTTGACCAGGCCGAACACCTTTTTCTTAATCTCCAGATACACCTTCGTCTCTCCACTTGGTATCCCGTAAGCTCTTAACCTAAGCTTTTCCTTGTATTTCGGTTTAGCCAGGCTGTTGCGGATCAGCGTATGGTGCGCCGTGTCATAATACAGATTGGTGATGGAGTAATATTCATGCTGCTTGTTGTAATCGTCAGGCTCCATATATTGAAGCAATTCATTGTAAAGGTGGAGGTAGGCTTCATTGTCGAACAAATACTTGTTCTCATATCGGTTGAAAACTTCGATCGCCATGGGGGTCAGATCCTTTCTTATTCGAGTATTTCGTGTGTCCCGCTTGCTTATGAATGTATCTTAGTCCCCGAACCTTTAGTGAAGCTTAAATGGTTTTACACAGGTTTGATTTTTTTACACAGGCTTAACAAAAGGGTACATAGCGGCGTTTGCTATATATGAAGAAAGAGATTCCATTAAGGTTCGCTAAAGGTAATCTTGTTATAATGGCGTAAGCAGCAAGCACACAATTTATGCAGAGGATGTTTAACCCTATGAGAATATTAATAGTAGAAGACGAGGTGCATCTGGCGGAGGCCGTCACGCAAATCTTGAAGAAACATAATTATTCGGTAGACGCCGTGCATGACGGCAGATCGGGACTTGATTACGCGTTAAGCGGGATCTATGATTTGCTGCTGCTCGACATCATGATGCCGGAGATGGATGGAATCAGCGTGCTGAGGGCGCTCCGGAATAAGGAAGTGGCTACACCTGTCATTTTTCTGACTGCCAAAGGCGAAATTACGGATATGGTAACTGGGCTCGATTATGGGGCTGATGACTATATCGCCAAACCTTTTTCATCAGAGGAATTGCTGGCCCGGATACGGGCGGTGCTGCGGCGCAAAGGCGAGGTTCTGCCGGATGATGCGCTGAAGTTCGGAGATTTGGAGCTGAATACGACCAATCTGCGGCTTACGGTGAACGGCAAGGAAATGAAGCTGAACCTTAAGGAAAGCGAGCTGCTGGAGCTGCTGATCATACGGAAACAATCCGTAACCTCCAAGGAGCAGATTATTGAGAAGCTGTGGGGATTCGATTCCGAGGCGGAGCATAACAATGTGGAGGTCTATATCTCTTTTCTGCGCAAAAAGCTCACGTTCCTGGGTTCCGCTATACGCATCAGCACAATCCGGAACGTCGGCTATGTATTAGAGGTGAATACCTGATGTTCAAAAAGCTCAGAAACCGGTTCCTGATCGTCAATCTGGTCACTATCTCCGTGATGATGCTTGCCGCCTTCGCCGCCATCTACATCATTTCCTACCTGGATGTGCAGGCTAAGAATGAAATGGAGCTGCACCGGAGTGTAGAGTTGTACCAGAAACGGAAGGGCAACAATTCTGACGGGCCGCGGGATAACGGGACTGTCACCGGAATGCCGCTGCCGGATGGCGGGGACATGGGCAGCATGGGCGGCGGAAATCCCCCGCCGGAACGTTCCGTGTCCTTCATGATTGAAACGGATGATCAGTGGAACCAAACAGGGACGCCAAAATCACAATTCACCATGGAAGACGAGTTCTATCAGCAGGCGCTGCAGGAAGCGGTATCCACAGGCAAAAATACCGGGCGCTTCACCCTCGACGGCAGCGACTGGACTTTTGAGATACAGCCAACCACTAACGGGCATATGCTGGTCTTCCTCGACATCACCGCCCGGCAGGAGATTCTGACCAATCTCAACTATACCTTTACTATCGTAGGCGTGGTCATGCTGATTATTCTCTATTTCACCAGCCGGTATTTTGCCAACCGCTCAATCCAGCCGGTCAAAGAAGCCTTTGATAAGCAGAAACAGTTCATCGCCGATGCCTCCCATGAGCTGAAGACACCGCTTGCCATCATTAGTACCAATACCGATGTGCTGCTCTCTAATGGGGAGGACACGATTGACCAGCAGTCGAAGTGGCTGCACTATATCAAGTCGGAGACAGAGCGGATGGCCAAGCTGACGAATGACTTGCTCTATTTAACAGAAATAGATGATTCGCGGACGGGCATGATCCATACCCCTTTTGATATCAGCGAAGCGGTCGAGAATATCATTCTGACGATGGAAGCTGTAATCTTCGAGAAGAACGTTGCTCTGGAGTATGATATTGAGCCTCATCTGACCGTTCAGGGCAACAGTGAGCAGATCAAGCAAGTGGTCATGATTCTGCTGGACAACGCTGTGAAATATACCGGCCCGAAAGGTGAGGTGAGCCTATCCTTGCGCAAACAGCATAATGATGTGGTGCTGGCCGTTACCAATACCGGCGAGGGCATCGCCCCGGAGCATCTCCCGCGGATCTTCGACCGGTTCTACCGCACCGATGCTTCCCGGGCGCGCAAGCAAGGCGGCTACGGGCTTGGCCTGGCCATTGCCAAATCCATTGTCGAGCAGCAGCATAAGGGCAAAATTTACGCCCGAAGTGTGATGGGAGAATCCACTACATTTTATGTCCAGCTGTCTTAGAAGAAACATAGACTACGATTATCCCTTTATGTCAGTGGTCCGATTTTTTAGCTTCCCATGCATGAAATCATCCGGTAAAGGTCAACCTACTGGTTAGCGTTCTTACGGGGCGCGTTAATAACAGGAGGCGATCAACCTATGGCAAAACCGGATAACCGTGCAGACAATGTAGAGCATTTACAGCAGAGCATTCAGAATACAGAGCAGAACCTTGAAGAAGCCGAAGGCTATTTAAACGAGTTTGCTTCGGAAATCAGCAGTGAAGAACGGAGCCAGATTGAAGAAAAGAATGAACGGCGCAAGGAAAGCATCCGGGGCTTCCGCGCGGAAGTTAAGGACGAAGCAGCTCATTCCCAGGAGTAGTTGACCGCAAACGGCGGCCCACCCGGTTTATCCCGGGCTGGACCGCCGTTTGTACGTCGATATTTCACTGCTTGCGGGGGTTATAGGCCACTGCGTCTATCTGCACCTTGAGTCCATCCGGACCCCCCACATGGGCAAACTCGGTGGAAATGGTTTTTCTGGCCGGGTATTTACCTTTGAACCTGCGTTTGAACACCTCTTCCATGACCGGAATATCCCATACATCCCTAAGCAGGATATCCACCTTTACGACAGCATCCAGCTGCAAATTCACCTGCTGCAATCTCCGGCTCATATCATTCAGTGCCCCTTCAACCTGCTCCGCTGGCGAACCGCCCACATTGCCGACACAGAAGCTGAGAAAGATAAAATCCCCCGCCTCAACAATGCCCGAATAGGCATACTCTTCATTTACATCAAGTCTAACGATTTCGCTCATCTAATTGTCATCTCCCTATACAAGATACACCGATTATATAGGGTGATATCGGACAACAGATTGTCGCAGATCGCAACTATATAGTTTGAACTTAATATCTTTCTGGTTTGGGTTATTGTCGTAACTGCGGAGAATGTTTGGACTTCCGGCCGCTGTTGTCTGCAGATTTCTTGATTTTATTCCGCTGTTTGCGGTTGAAATCCACAGACAAAGGCGGACGCTATCGCTCCGTAAGTATCCAAACTTCCCCTCCGTCACTTCCACCCTTTTTTTTATTTTCCAAGTTCATTCTGTATAGCAAAGAAATATTTACTCAGAGGCTGATCTAGGGCGTCTCGCCACTAGGTAGTTTTTTCGGTGGAGGCTTACGTCTCGGTGTTTTAAAGACTTCGCTCTTTTTCCGAAGGCGTGTGTGCGTCCGGAAAGTGTATTCCTGGCTCTGAGCACGAACGGACCGAGTTGCACTTATTTGGGGATTTTAGCCTGTTACAGTACAACACCGGACTCCAGCGCAGTTATTTCTCCCTGCTGGCCGTTTTTAGATAGAATGCAGAGCAGATAAGGTCACCTGGGTCCGCATAAGAGAATAAACAGGTGTTTTACTCTCTATAGCGCCTCCTGAGTCCGTTACGAGTAAACAAACCCGCTGCGGGCTTTTAGGGACCCTACTTTCAATACTATAAATCCCTGCTTCCCCAGAGCACTTCCAGTTTGAAGACATGATCTAGAGCAGAATCCGGTTTTCCAAAATATTTTTCAGGCTGATATGCGACTTGGAGGGTCCAAGCTTCATCAGGGAGTCCTGGAATTCCGCCAGTTCGCCGATGGATGCCGTCTGCACTTTGATAAGGTAGTTGTATTCTCCGCTGATGCGGAACAAGTCCGTCACCTCCCAGGCTTGTTCGCAAAAATCAACGAGTTCCTGGCAATATTCTGTTTTGAGCAGGATGAATGTAGTCGTGCCCCGGTTCAGCTTATTTAAATTTAATGCCGCAGTATACCCGGAAATGATGTTCCGCTCTTCCAGCTTGATGATCCTTTCTTTTACGGAGGGTTGGGACATGGAAATTTCTTTACTGATCTGGGACACGGGCATTCGCGCGTTGCGCTGCAGCAACTGCATAATCTGTTTATCAGTTTCATCCATTGGATACTCCATATAGGCACCTCCTGAGCAAGTTTTAATAAAATAGGCTGTTTCCGTAAATATTGTTGCTATTAATAACGAATACAGAACCGCCGCAGTATAAGCGATTCTGTCTGTCCTATCCAAAGCTTTTCTTTGCTTGTTCGAGTAAATTGTATACGAAATCGGCTTTTTCATCCGAATAAGAGAGTAATGTAGTGTATCCATTATTTATAGATTTGAGCTTTTTTTCTGAGTAATGTTTGGCTACATCTGGATTATCCCTTAAATAATTTCTTATGAGAAGATTATTTACCCATTGCTCACCGTTCCAAATAACGACTGCAAGATTAAAGGCATATTCTTGCCGTTTCCGAAAGTATAATCTCCCCACACCAATTTCTCCGAATCCTTCATAACCCTGTTCTATTAAATTGTTAGTAACAGAACTATTCAACTCAAGCGTGTTTACGCCAATTAAGATATCAATAATCGGTTTTGCAATCATTCCTTGTACAGAGGTGCTGCCGAAGTGCTGTATATCAATAACATCATCTCCGAAGGCCTTCAAAAGATTCGCCTTTTCGTTTTGAAATAATTCATTCCACTTTTCATCGTATGGAAGCACACTTATAATTTCATCAATTCCCATCCAATATTTCACCCGCTTTTTTTGGTATATTGTAGCACAAATCATTTGAAAACAACTTTTCTAAACATCCATTAGCCAGTCTTAAATAACCGTATGAAAGCAGTGGATACGTATATACCGAGTTGAATGGAAATTTGCAAACAAAGTAACGCTTTCCAGCTGAAAAACCTTATAATAAATAATCATTTTACTATAAACCCCTTATTATTCGTATGTAATTCAATGTTTCTTTTCCCTATAATTAATTACATCTTAGTTAGGGGGGGGATTAGACGTGAGTATTAAAGGCCTTGCCCATGTGGCAATCCAAGCCAAGGATTATCAGGCAACACTTGCTTTTTATACAGAAGTGTTAGAATTCAAGGTGGCGCATCATTGGAGTCTGCCTGCTTTCAAGATCAACGAGGCTTGCATGCTGCTCTCACCGGATCAAAGAACCTGCATTGAGCTTTTTGACGATGAAGCAGTGATTGCGGCTCAAGGAAAAAAAGCGAAGCGTGAAGAGGATGTTGCTCACGGTGCGCTGCTGCATCTGGCCTTCTATGTCGACAATGCCCGGGAAACATATCAAAAAGCCCTTGCTCATGGAGCAAAGGCCTGTATAGAGCCCGACCAATTGTCGCTCGGTGAACCGCCGCTCATTGTGCGAAACGCGCTCGTTCACAGCCCAAACGGGGAGATCATCGAATTCATTGAAGAGGTGGATTGGACTCGTTCCGCTGAGGGATGATCTCCTTACATAAAATCATTGAAATTGATCAGCTTCAGCCGCCGGGCCTCCACTACCGCCTCGGCGCGGGAACGGACGCCCAGCTTCTCAAAGATACGCGTCAGGTTATATTCTACCGTCCGCTGGCTCATCAGCATCTTGGAAGCGATATCCTTGTTGCTGTTCCCGTTGGACACTTCCTGCAGTATCTCCTGCTCCCGTTCGTTAATGGATACTTCCTCCAGCATTTTCTCTTCCTTGGACTCATTGAGACGGATATCCCTGCGCCGCAGCTGCCGCAGCAGGGAGACCGGGATGATTGCTTCATCCCGGAGAACGCAGCGGATCGCGTTAAGGAGCTGCTCGCGGGTAACCGTCTTGCTCACGAAGCCGGATACGCCGGAGTCAATCAGCAAGTTGAAGTTGGGGCTGATCTCATACCCTGTATAGATTAACACCCGGCTCTCGGGCTGGACGCTCATCATCCGCTTGGTCAGCTCAAGACCGCTGATCACCGGCATATTCAGATCAAACAGCATGACATCGAAGCTCTCCGACTTGACCAGCTCCAGTGCCTCCATCGCTGAGAGAATCACCGTGACTTTCATCTCCGGGTCCTGCTCAATCATATTTTTGGTTCCTTCACCCACGGAAGGATGGTCATCAACCAGCAAGATTTTTATCATCTAAATCGTCCCCACCCTCTCTTGTCATACTTGCTGACTCCAGCGGCAGCGTGATGCAGACCTCAAGTCCTTCACCCACTACCGATTGGAAGAAGATTTCGCCCTCCAGACTGCGCACTCTCTCCTTAATGCCTGACAGACCCATATGCTGGTAGGAATCATTCAATTCACCCAATTCCATGCCAACCCCGTTATCTTTATACATCAGCCGGATCGAATCCCGTTGCTCAATTCCGATCTCAACCACTGTAGCTTTGGCATGCTTATTGGCGTTGCGCAGCAGTTCCTGAACGATGCGGAACAGCGCCAATGTCTGTTCATCGCTTAATTCTGTTATATGATCCGTCACCTGGAAATTGATCACATAATTCGAACGGATCTGAGCCTGCTCGAACAATTGCCCGAGCGCTTCGACAATCCCCATTTCCTTAAGCAGCGGCGGTCTCATCTCATTGCAGGTCTCGCGAATCTGGTGGATAACATCCAGCAGACCTTCCCGTACAGTCTCAAGCTCGTGATAGATATCCTCCGGCATCTGATGGTCGAGCATGACCGTTTCCAGCTTGCGGTACCAGATCAGCTGGTCCTGCAGCGCCGAATCATGCAGGTCAGCAGCCAGCCGTCGCCGTTCCGTCTCCGAGAGATTAAAGATCAGACGCATCACCCACGGTGAAGCTCCTTTTTGCTTCTGAAATTCCTGTTCAAGATCTTCAATCAAATTTTCAATTAAATATAGATTCTCGTACACGATGGCACTGTAATTAGCCAAGGTTTTCAGCCAGCTCAATTCATCCAGATTATATTTGGTACGATTCTCCTTATCCGCCAGCCAGAGGACGTGAAAGGTAGAGCCTTTCTGTCCCATAACAACGCATAATCCTGAAGGAACGGCCACAGTCTCTCCAACAGCCAGTTTATGAGCAGCATCCCGCAGGGCAGATATTACGGAGATAGGCACCTCACCGGAATCTGACTTCGAGCTCCCCCGGGGACCCGATTCTCGGTTCACCTCCAGAAAGGCCACTTTCTTGACCAGTAATATGGAGAGGACCTCCTGTACCA
Organism: Paenibacillus sp. FSL H3-0321; assembly: GCF_038002865.1. Taxonomy (NCBI): domain Bacteria; kingdom Bacillati; phylum Bacillota; class Bacilli; order Caryophanales; family Paenibacillaceae; genus Paenibacillus; species Paenibacillus sp. FSL H3-0321. Next base: position 3,934,888 of record NZ_JBBODH010000001.1, read on the forward strand.
GCAACCGCTCCAGGTCGGCCCGCTTCATCACCCGTGAAATACGGGTAGAGAACCGGTCCAGGCTTCCCTGGAAGCTGTACAGGTTCTTGTTAAAACTTGGTCTGAACCGAAAATCGGCATACTCCTTGCTGAATAACAGAATCGTAACAATAAAATACACCATCAGAAATAACTGTACCCATCGAACCCACGTATAATTGTGCTGCTGGGTAATCAGAGCCCCGAAGGTGGTAATTAGCGAAGTTGGGATAAAGGCGATAATAATATGGTAAAGAAAACGGCTCAGAACAAAATCAATATCAAACAGCTGTCTTGTAGTGAACATATACAAGTACACTACGGGAATTGCCAATAGAAAAATCGAGGCCACCTGCGGAGTAATCAGGGTTATACCAAATAATCTCGGCACGCCAAATAACAGGATAAACGGCATAAACCCAAGCAAATGACCCAGCAAGGTCAGCTTAAATAAATTTCGCAGCGAATCCCGGCGGTGTACCACAAATTTCTGAATCAATTTATAAATAGTGTAGAGATTTGTAAAGATAAAAAAGGGTAACGAAGGCCTTGCTACTAAGAAGAAAAGCAAGTTATATCCCGTTAATATTGTGATGATCTGCACAAGGATAATCGCACCTGTAATACAATAAAAGCCAATAAATACGCTTTTGGGAACGAAAGGCTCTTGATACTGTTTCAAATACCGGTTGAGAAATTGCAGGAAAAATACCGGGACCAACGAGAAGGAGGCAGTAAAGATTATGTTGCCCAAGCTGTCAGTTCTCCCCGAAGAAGCAGCGCTGAAATAGGCAAAACCCGTCGATAAGAAAAACAGGATCAGATATATAGCTGCTTTGTCTTCTTTCTTGCGCTTATAAACAAACAGTGAGAATCCGGCGAATAACAACAAGGAGCATAACGGCAAAATAAATTCCAGCAGCAGATTCTCAGACCCAATTCCTTTCGCTACAACAAGCGTGATTCTCTCCTGAACGCCATTAGGCTGATTCCGGCTCAGAGTGATGGTGGAAGCCCCTTCTATTACATCAAATCGCTTAACCGAATGAAATGCAGAGGCGGAGCTTCCATCTATTTCCTCTATAATATCGCCTGGAAGAATCTTTCCATATCCCCAGTAACCAGCAGTTGTATCTGCTGCCACGTAACGTCCCTGGCCATCCCTTTCGATATCGGTCCCAATCATTCTCTGCTGCAGTATGCTCTGAGATAGATAGACGGCAAGGATGATGACAATGACTGAGAAAGCGGCAACGTTCATTCTTCTCGACAATCCGGTTTCCTCCAAATAAAGCTAGATTAGCTCCAATAAAATGCCATGCGGGGTTCAGCTTTGCCTTCTCTGCTGCCCAGCACGTCAATAAATGCTCTATGTTCATTTTCACTCATTCCCGCCAATTGAAGTTGTCCAGTCTGTACACGAGTCCAAGCACTTGGATCTGCCATCAACTTTTGAACCATTTCCTTCAACATTTAACATTCCCCCAATCGGTTTATAAGAGATCTTCCTCTTGAATTCAATATACCAGGTGTTGTCCCAACTGGAAACGACAACCATACTAGTACTTTCCGCAAATGTAATTGCGGGGTGATTGCGGGCTTTTGCGGTGGTTTGTGGCGGTTTGTAGCGGGCTTTACGGTACCCTCTGGCTCAGTCTGCCATCGCAAGCATCTGTTCCTGCCAGACGGGGGCAAGCCCAAGCTTGCCTACTAAATCCAGATAATTATAATAGTGAGTTCTCATTCGGATAGAAGAATACAGGAACGTTCCCGATTGCTCGATAATACGCTCAATCTCTTCTTTGCGGTGGGCCACCTCCTCCAATTCCAGGCGTGCCTCAAAATAATCGGTGATCCAGCCCTCCCCCTCCGGGATGGACTGAAGCAGATACAGTGTCGGCAGTGTCTTTTTGCGGTTCCAGAAATCATTTTTGTTGTCCCAGTTCAGCAGGTCACGGATATCATTTTTCATTTGAGCTGCTATTCCGAGCTCCTCCGCATACTTCCTTACCTCTTCATGGATTTCGCCGGTTGCCAGCAGTGTTCCAATCATACAGGCCGCTACAAGCAGACCGGCAGATTTCTGCCTTACCATCTCTATGTATTCCTCTTCGCTCTCAATATCGTTCAGCAGATCTGTTGTTTGGCCATTAATGGCAGAGAGCACCTGCTCATTCATCAGCCGCGCGGCATCGCTTGCCCGCTCCTCCGGGAAATCGCTGGTCAACAGCATCTGCTGGGAAAGCGTCAACAGCCCAAGGGCAATATTCAGGGCGATTTCCGGACTCATCCGGCTCCATACCGTTTCTTTGTTATCCTTGTCCTGCAGATCATCAATGATATCCAGGCTCAGGATCATCAGCTCTACAGCGGCGGCGGCCCGGTAAATCGCCTTACCGCTTCCGCCAAACGCCCGGTAATGAAGCACTGTCATTCTGCTGAACAGCAGTGATTCCCGCAGTTTCTCTTCTACACAGGCTGTTCCTTGCTCCAATAAATGCGGCACGGTAAAAAACGACCGCAATCCCGCTCTGATTTCCAGCTCTATCATTTCTGCACAGCCATCCATCCTCAGAAGCCCCCAATCAATTTCGGTCTCCTAAACGCATCACGGGGTACGCCAAAGTTGCCGCGCGTCAAGCAGATTCCTCTAATAGAAGGGTATTCTATATTCTCTTAGTATTTCCTTCTTCTGAGTGGTATAACATGGGGTATTCTTGTCAACATCGCTCTAATTCCGCTGTCGAACAATAAGACCCAGCCATTATCGGCAAGCCCGTAAACCGGATTACCGGTTCAGGAATATACCTCAAAGCTTCAGTGATAGTCAGTGATCGAACGTTCAAAAATCAATTCCAAAAAGGCGGCAGTTCCAAAGCCATAGGTGTTCGGAGCAAAAATTTGAAACAGCCTCCACCCCTCACGGGCATGCTCATGAATAAGTTCGTGATAATCCTCCTCAGGCTTGCTTTGCAGGATTCCCTTTAAATCGACTTTGACAAATTTGTATTGGTACATCTATTGCACCTCCTCTAGAATCATACAGGAAAGCACCACTTCAGAATGCCCGTCTATTTCCAGCAGCTCCTGAACGGCCCGGTCATAAAAAGTGGCAACCGGCTGGAACTTCCATCCGAATTTATGGGTGCACTGTGATAAACGCTCTGTTAGCCGCCCGCCTTCCAGCAAGCTGAGCCGGTACCCCCGTTCTCCGAACAACTTCATAGAGCTTTGGATGTTGGCCGTTACAAATACGGCTGCCTCCGCCGTTCCCTGGATCAGATCGGAATGGAACAGCTGGTTCCAAATGCCGGGGTCTGTCTCCTTCACTCGCTGAACCACCATTTTTGCCGGATTGCAGTAGAACAGCTCATGCCTGCCGGATACCGGGCTTCTCGAAAAGATATACAGCTCCGGACCGTCCAGCTTGGCCCCGCCCAGCTCCCTTAAGGGTTCATAATCCAGAAACGGTCTGGACTGGACCTGAAGCTCCTGCAGATGGACAAGCAACTTCATCATGAACGGATGCTCTGCCAGCTCACTCTTCCGCAGTCCGAAGGAAGGGGAAGAGAAATAACATTTTGCGTGCTTCACCTCAACATTCCTCTGGGCAAACAGTTGATTCAGCATTTTCATCCGCGAGCGGGTCAACACCTCAAGCTGCGGATTCACATTGGAATTGGAATGATACTTCAGCGCCATCTGCTCTTCCTCAAGTTCATGCTCCGACCGCCAATCCATAGATTTAACCTGCATTCTTAACACATCCTTGTAATAGATTTGGTCCTGGAGTCTGATTGAAAAGGATGGAGTAGAGATCAGGCGCTGACGAGCGTCCAGGATAACCACAGATTAAACTACGGTCCAACCGCCATCGACCACCAGATTGTGCCCGGTGATCATGCTTGCGGAATCTGTGGCGAGAAACAGTACTGAATTCGCAATATCCTCCGGTACCGCAAACTTGCGAAGCGGAATACGCGGCAGGTTCGTTCGCCGGAACTGAGGATCATCCATCACCTGCTCATTGGCATCGGTAATGACAAAGGTTGGGGATACCGCATTGACTCTAATCCCGTGTTTCGCCCATTCAGCAGCCAGGGAACGTGTTAGATGAATCAGGCCTGCCTTGCTGGCGCTGTAGGGCGCATGGTTCTCACTGCCTACTACGCCGTCATGGGAAGCAATCATGATGATGGAGCCCCGCTTATGGCGGACCATCGTCTTCGCGACCTCTCTGGTCAGGAAGAACGTGCCCTTGAGATTAATATCTACGACGAAATCCCATTGCTCCTCGCTCAGACTCAGCGCAGGCGACAGCAGGTTCACGCCTGCATTGTTGATCAGAATATCGATGCTCTCCACCTGTTCTTCGATAGAACGCACACACCGCTCGATGTCCTCCACGCTGCGCAGGTCAAGGGGCTTGCACAGCACCTCAACACCGTACAACCGCTGAAGCCGTTCAGCCTCAATCTCCGCATTCTCCAGAGATTCGGGCAGCTCCGTGAGCACTATAGAAGCGCCGGACTCTGCAAAATGCTCAGCGATTTCCGCCCCTATCCCGCTTCCGGCACCAGTCACCATTGCCCATTGTCCAAGCAGCTTCTTGCCTTCAACGGCACGGATCGGACGTTCTTTCCACTGTGCCTTGCCGGGTTTCAGCTTCTCCGGTTTCATTGCATTTCCCATCATCTCATCCCCCCCCTCTATAAGGCCTTTATAGCTTTGTAGAGCAGTTTAGGATTCAGCTTCTGTCCATACAGGAGGACACCCACCTGATAAATCTTCGCCGACAGCCAGCAAGCAGCCAGAGTAGATACGAACAGGATCAGCGTCGGAATTACAATCTCCAAGACTGTCAGATCTGAGGCACCAATTCTTGCGAACATAACGAACGGGGTAAAAAAAGGAATGTATGAGCCTACCACCGCCAGTGTACCGTCAGGGTTCAGCATAGCTAGCATAGCAACAATGAGTCCTGCCATAAGCAAAATCGAGATGGGCAGCGTCACCTGGTTGATTTCCTCGCTGCGGCTAACCATCGATCCAGTTGCCGCGAACAAGGCAGCAAAGAAGAAATAACCGAGAATGAAAAAGAGAGTTAACAGCATAATTGTGGTTCCGCCCAGAATGGAGAAATCCACTGGCATGCCGAACAGCTCCAGCACCCCGCCTGTACCCGACACCGTCAGGATGAGGTAAACCGCACCAACAATAATGGCAAACTGCAGAATGCCTGCCAGGCCGACGCCAAACACCTTGCCGAAAAGAAGCTGTACCGGCTTAACCTTCGTAATCAGGATCTCCTTGACCCGGGAGCCCTTCTCTACGGATACAGATACTGCTACATTGCTTCCGAACATGTAAATTAGAAGATACAGCATGAACGTCACCATATAGACCGGCCAATACGTGGTAGTTAAGGATTTGTTTCCGGCCTCCATCTCCTGTACTTGCATCTGAACCGCTGAGGTCAGCTGCTCCTGCTGCTCCTGTCCCAGGCCCAGTTGGTGAATTTGAAACATCGTATACTGATTCTGAACGTAGCTGTTCAGTTCGCGGATATAAGGAGCATCATCCGCCTTGTTTACGGTTAAGGAAAGAACCGGCTGGCTGCCTTGATTCTCAATCTGAACAATCCCAAGAAGTGATTCCTTCTCCTCCAGACGCTTCAGCTCACTAGCCCTTTCATTCTCGGTGATCATCCGCCAGTCATAGGAAGCTGATACGTTCTCCTTGAAACTATCTGCGTTCGGGATGGCACCTGTCCTATCCAGCACATCAATTTCGCCCTTCGCGGAATTCCCGTCATCCTGAGTTAATTTTGGAACCAGTACAAGTGCAGCCATGGCCACAATCATAATCAGTGTCAAATAGGTAAAGGCCTTGGAACGCAAGCGTTCCTTGAAGGAGTAAGCAAATACCAGACCAAAATTCCTCATGACACTTCACCTACCTTTTCTACGAATATCTCATGCAGTGTTGGCTCTTTAATCTCGAATTTCAGCAGCCGGATGCCCATCTGGGTCAAGCGCAGCAATAGCTCATTGGCCTCATCCTCATCCCGCACCTTCATCTGCCATTCCTTTGCATCTGCGGTAAGCGGCTGAAGATGTGTTGCCACCAGATGCCGGCTGAGATCTTCATCACTTCGCAGCAGCACGTTGCAGCGCTCATAGGAGCGTTTAATGTCTGCTATGCTGCCCGATACTATCATTCTTCCACGCTTAAGAATGCATATATCCTCGCAGAACTGTTCTACATGCCCCATCTGATGGCTGGAGAAAATCATGGTCTTTCCCAGCGACAACTGCTCCTTCACGATCGTCGCAAGCATATCCGAGTTAATGGGATCGAGGCCGCTGAATGGCTCATCGAGAATGATCAGCTCGGGGTCATGCAGAAGGGCAGAGATAATCTGCACCTTCTGCTGGTTCCCTTTGGACAGCTGCTCTACGCGTCTATGTTCATGTTCTGTGACCCCGAGCCGCTCCAGCCAATGCTTCATGGCCTTTATAGCCGCCAGCCGTGACATGCCCTCCAGTCTGGCGAAATAAACCAGCTGTTCACTAACCTTTTCCTTAGGATAGAGGCCCCGTTCCTCCGGCAAATATCCAATGCTCGGACGGTTCTCCAGGATCGGTTTCCCTTCCCACAGAATGCTTCCCGCATTATAATCCACTAATCCGAGGATGGAACGGATGGTCGTTGTTTTACCTGCCCCGTTCCCTCCCAGAAGTCCGAAAGCCTTGCCGGTAGGTGCCTCAAGGGTAATATCGTGAATGACCCGGTTGTTCCCATATTGCTTCATTAATCCATTAATCTGTAGTCCCATGCTGTTTCCTCCATTACATCAATTTAATTCGGGTTAAGTGGCAGAGCAGAACATATCCGATTTCCGGCAGGCCCGTCTCTATATTTGTTAGTCCATATATGTATAACTAAGAAACTGTTATTTTCGGATTTATGAAAGCCTACAGCCATAGGGCTGTAGGCAGGTGAGGTGGCAAGATACGTTCACGAAACTGCGACAGGATGTTTCAGGCATCCCTCCCGCATAAATAAATCTGTAGCCTGGGATATGATATGGTCGGCTTGTTCTTCTTCGACTTGGTAGCGGTCCCTAAGGGCCTGCTTCAATTCAAAGCGATTGGCGCCCGCCATCATTCCTTCCAGCAGCAGTGCCATAGGCTCGCTCAGCTTCAGTAACTTCTGGCTGGCAGTCTGGTAGACCGTCGGAGTTTCCCCGATGAAGAACAGAAATACGGTATCTGCGACTGCCGAGTGGACATTTCCTCTTCGCTCATAGGGGTATTTGTGTGTACAGGTTGGCAGCGACACCCGAAAATTGTCCACACTAAGACCGTCTAAAGCCTGCGAGTATTTGTTAAGCCCTTTGAGCAATTCAATGGTCTGCATATATAAGTGCATTGTGTTATGTTTTTTGCGGATATTACAATATTGCTGGCGGTTCATGTAGGCGGGCAGGAAACTGCATTTGGTGCAGGAAGCGTTAATTTCACAAGTCGCGCAGCCTCTTACTAGCTGCTCCCGATCCGAGACCACCGCAGTCTGCAGCAGCAACCTATCCATAGAATCATCCAGAGTGCCGATAGCGCCGCAGCCTCTGCACCCGGATACCGCCTGATTGCCGTCTACAAACAGCCTCGGAAGCTGCTTCACTGTGCAACCTTGGGCTCCCGACCAGCGGCAGCTATCCACCAGATACGACTGGATTTCATATCCGTGCCGGAAGGTCCCTGTTCGGCTGAAATGGTCCACATCCTCCAGATAGGCCTCCAGATCTTCTATGGTTGTTATCCTTAGCATCTGGAACTCCAAGTTGTTCTTATCCTGTTCCCTGGTTGCCGCTTCTGAATAGCCCATTTGCCGGATGTGGATCGGCTCCACCTGAAGAAAATCATTCAGCTGCAGAATATATTCAGTTCCTTCCGTCTGCACCACCTGGTGAGCATTGGATAAATAGTATTCTTCTTTGTCAGCAGCCTCCGACAATTCCTCAAATCTCCGGTTGCTGCGCTTCCATACCCCATCGGAATCATAATAGATATAGCTTGGTTTGTCTTCCCTGTATACTTGGTTATATTCGTATATGAGTGCGCTATTGAGGACTGTGTACTCCCCAAAATAATTACTTGGCACTTCTTCCTCTAGCGGTTCTGTGAGCCCGATATGCTTGACCCCACCACCGATCGCCTGCTGCGGATAATATCCGGTCATATAGGCGGTATATTCGTTTAATAAGGCCCGAGGCTGCTCTGTGGTAAGATGCTCAAGCATTACAGCGGCTAAGGCTTCCGGGAGAATGACGGGCTGAATGGCTTTGGCCCGGTCCATCGGTTCTGCGCGTACAGATACCGCCTCAATCACTCCTTCAGTGATCCATCTGTGCAGCAGCTCCGCCGTAAGGCTGGGGTCTTCTTCCCGGTTTCCGTCATCGGTGAGCGTAACGGAGAAGGTCATCGGCTGACTGGTTTGCCTTTGCCATATCATATAATTAATTGCTTCTTCTTTCGGGAAGGCATCCGGCGTGATACCCAGCGGAACCTTGATCTGAAGTTGTTCTACGCCGCACTGCTTAAATCGCTCCAGCATTGAATATGTGCAGGCTTCCAGCGGAACAGTCAGCTTATAGCCAGCCTTGAACTCCGCTTCTTCCAGAACCTCCAGAATCTGCTCTCTCTGCGCCTCATCCCGGATCAGGTCGAATCCCTCAATAGTAAAGACGGGCGCCATCTGTCTGGATGTCCGAACCGCAAGCTCCAGATCACGCTGCAGCCGCTCCGGAGAATGCCTCCGTATCCCTTGGGCAACATGCTGAGGATTGCCGAGCTGATCCGCACATTTCACTGACAGCATCGCCGCCTGCCTCCGGTCTGACGTGTCCTCCCATACCCCGGTCAGCTCATCCAGCTCCATGACGCCTGCTGCAGCCGCGGCTTCCTCCTCCGCGGGAAGGGCCAGCGAATCTCCACCAGGCTTTCTGCCAAGCATGGTCCGGGATGTAAATCCATTCACAGCAGACCAGCCCTCTACCTCTGTATTCACCAGCCGGGAGAGCGTCCGCTCAGGGCTCCACCTTACCAAACCGTCCACTTCTGTTTCCCCGAACACTTCCTCACCGAGAACCGCTGCCAGATTACCAAACCAGATGACCCGGTTCCGCCCCTCCTGCTCCTTAAGGGTGGAGGTCAACCGCTTACATAACCGGTAATTTGACGGTGTTACATGAAGTGCAATAATTTCATTCCCCATTGCAGCAATATCTGCAGTTGTATCATATATGTTAGATAGATTAGGTTCGATATATTGAGTCGCCGTCATGCCTTGTCTTTTGAAGAAGGCTCTGATATACCTGCAATCCAGATGATCACCGGCAGTGAACAACCTGGGTTTCTGCTGTTCGAAGTGTATCAGCGTGATCCCGTTCCCGAAGGATAGTCCAAGCACCATTCATCTCTCCTCGCCGTCTTATGTAACTTTTGGGCCGTATTATTTTTCTTATGGACTAATCATAATTCATATTTTTAGGTTTTACACCGAAAAGCACCCTTCGTCATCCCACAAACATCTTGCGGAATGCAGCAGCAAAAAGCGCAACAGCTGGCAAAACCAAGCAGGTATAGAATTCTTAACTAGATAAGTCGAACTTTAGACTTACCGATCCGGCATAGTATGCAACTGCGGTAAATGTTTGGACTTCCGGCCGCTGTTGTCTACAGATTTCTTGATGAATACCGCTCTTAGTGGTTGAAATCCGTAGACTGGTTATGCTTCCGATGCGAGCTTTCCTACGGAAAGCTTTCAGGCGGACTCTACCGCTCCTCCAGTTCCCCCTCCGTTCCTCCCTTTCCTTATCTCAATTTTTCAAGTTGAATCTACATAGGTAGTTCTTTAGGGCGTGTCTTCAAACCGCTTCACCCGCCAAAACCTGCTGCTGTATGCCCTAAGGAATGATAGGTACAGTAGCATTTTCTGATCACATGCGGAGAAAGGCATTTCGCCACTAGGTAGTTTTTTCGGTGGAGGTTTACGTCTCGGTGTTTTTGAGACTTCGCTCTTCTTCCGAAGGCGTGTATGCGTCCGGAAAGTGTATTCCTGGCTCTGAGCATGGACGGACCGAGTTGCACTTATTTGGGGATTTTAGCCTGTTACAGGAGGAAAACGGACTCCAGCGCAGTTATTTCTCCCTGCTGGCCATTTTTAGATAGAATGCAGAGCAGATAAGGTCGCCTGGGTCCGCAAAAGAGAATAAACAGGGGTTTTACTCTCCATAGCGCCTCCTGAGTCCTTTACGAGCGAACGAACCCGCTGCAGGCTTTTAGGGACCCTACTTTCAATACTAAATCCTTGCTTCCCCAGAGTTCTTCCAGTTTGAAGACATGCTCTAGTTCAACTGATATAAATAAAAAAGCCGCTTGGCAGCGGCTCTCATTCCTTCTTAATAGTAGTTTAGCTAATCGAGTTCTGCACGGGAGAATAAGTCACGGATAAGAGCGTCGTCCTCACAAGCTGCTTTGAAGCCCGCCGCAAAGCTCTGCACAGCTTCTCTATTGCTGGAATACGCGCAGAACATATCCGCTTCGGGGTCAAAATGGATGCTGTCCGCGAGCTCGGGCATCTTCTCTTCCAGAAAGACAGTGGCTAGGGAAGCCCAGTCATAGCCGCTCCCTTCGAAGCCCTCGTCTTCCCGTATCTGAAATAGTTCTGCTTTATAAGAGCCTGCGTTTAAGATGACTGACATGCCGCCGTTGTCCTGCTCTACCAGAATAAAGGGTTTCAACTGCTCTCCTCCTTCAATTGCCTCCTGAGTAAGCCCATCATCCCTGTCATCCTCAGACACATCATAATCATATTCCTCATCATTCACCAATCCGCGGATAAAGGCATCAAAGCTGCCAGCCAGAAACGTAATTTCATAATCGCCTTCCTGATCGACATGAATAACCGCAGGTTCGCCTTCTCTGCCGCATAAACGGTAATCCAGCATCACTACATCATGGCCGGCAGATGGGCAGTCGCAAATCACCACCCCAATGTCCGGATACCCCCACTCTTCAATCATAAAGCGGCTGCCCAAATCTCCGCACAGTGAATAGCTTTTCTCCCGCCCGATTCCCATAATACTTGAAATGGAAATATGGTCTTCCGCCCATGACGTCGCTTCCCCGGTAGGAAAACAGGTGTTTTGCGGGATCCCCCCATTCTGCAGCTTCATCAGTTCAATATAGGAGGCCGGCAGCTTGTAACCCAGCTCCTGCTCCACTGAGGCAATCATCTCCTCCGTCGGCGGCTCGGATACATATTCTTTTATAGCATAATCGCTGTTCTCCCAAAAATCCGAGAAATCCGCTGGCTCAAAGGAGCTGCTATCACCGCTCTGTTCCTTGGCCATTTGTGCAGCCGCAAAACGCTTCTGCTCCCTTTTCTGCTTCCCGGCGCCGCGCACGCTCCAATTGAATAGCATTAGCGTATCCTGGTCTCCGGGGTCCAGTTCGTCGGCCTTTTTAAAAGCTCTGGCAGCTTCCTCATATTGTTTTAAATAGTAGTAGGAATATCCCGCACGAAAATGCCATATCGGATCATTGGCTCCCTGCCCGGCAATAGCCGAAAGCTGTTCCAGCGCCTCTTCGTATCGCTCCAGATTATTCAGCGCTCTCGCCAATTGGCCGATGACCGCATAATCTCTGTCTTGTGCAGGAATCTCTATAATGCTGTCGACGATTTGTTGATATTCATCCGCCTCGTGCCAAAGCGTTAGTTGGTTCATCCAATGATTGTCCATAGTTTAGCCTCCCGGATTATTCTGCTATTTCAAAAATGGAATCAATGATAATCGGTAGATTCTCTCTCACGGATACCGCACCAAATACTGATCGCGCATGCATTCCCCGGTCACCAAAGACCTCAAGCATTAAATCAGAGCAGCCATTCAGAACCTTAGGATGCTCTTCGAACTCCGGTGTGGCATTGACGAACCCCTGAATCTTGACCACTCTTCGCACAAGCTCCAGGGATTCCAAAGCCGACGACAGCACGGCCAGAACCTCAAGCCCGGCCTGCCTGGCGAATTGATAGCCTTCCACGGTAGTAAAGGTATCGCCAAGTTTACCCTTGGGGTTCCCGGCAGGGCCCTTCCCTGACACAAACAACAGATTATTCACTTTGACATAGTTTGCGTATTTAGCGGCCGGCTCACTGACATTAGGCAACACGATCCCCAATAACTCTAATCTCTGGGCTACAGTTTGTTCAGACATGGCTGTTCCTCCCGCATAGAAGTGTTTAATTCTACTCTAACCGTTTAGATAATAAAATCAACCTTAGCGTATAGGTGAACCGCAGCCTCATTTCGTATAAAATAGGTTTAACATTGTTTACAAAGGAGGGCCCATTTCCATGGCCGTATTCATCAACGAGCAAATCAAAGCATCCGAGGTGGTGCTGACCGGCCTCAAGGGGGAGAAGCTCGGCACGTTATCGCGAGCGGAAGCGCTGGCGATGGCCCGCTCTGCCGGTGCAGACCTCGTCTGCACCTCGCTGATGAGCAGCCCCCCTCCCTGCAGCCTGATCGCTAAGGGCAAGGGAAAATCTGCTGCGCAGAAGGAAGCCGCGTCCCGCAAAGCGGGCGCTGGACATGCCGGAAGCCAAAGCGGCAGCGGGAAGGTCAAGGAGCTTCGTTTCACAGCTCACATCGAAGAGCATGACTACGATACCAAGCTGCGCCAGGCAGACAAGCATCTGCGCTCCGGCAAGCCGGTGCAGCTGGTCGTGAAGGCGAACGGAGCGAAGGAGGCAGCAGCAGCCAAGGCAGTGCTGGAGCGGCTGCTGGGCGATTTGAAGGAAGCCGGATTGAAGGAAAGCGGCATCCAAACCAGCGGCAAAGGCTCGCAGGTAAAAGTAAATCCGCGATAAGCGGTAAGCCCCTGTTCGGGACTTCCCCCTAGAGCTGACGCCCATACTGGGCGTACGAAAAAAAGCAGTCCATCCCCTACAGGATGAACTGCTTACAGCTTGAAGATTAACCTTGCTTCTCTTGGGCGTTCCCCAGTCTAGCCCGCATCTGGGCATAAGCTTCCGGGGTGCCCACATCATCAATCGTACCCTCCGTATAGTAGGCCCGCATCTCTTGGCGGGAATGCAGCCACTCGGGAAAATAACTCGGCGCATCCGGGTTGCCACCTTCGGCAAGATAACGGGAGAATAACGGCAATGTAGATCGCTTGTAGATATAGAGTGCAAATACACCAATGTTCGTCTTGGGTGACTGCGGCTTTTCTTCTAAAGAAAGGACACGCCTCTGTGCATCCAGCTCCGCCACGCCAACACTCTGCAGTTCCTCGATATCGTCCACTGTCCGGACCAGAATGCAGTCTGTATCCACTTTTTGAAAATAATCCAGATACCCCTCAAGGCCAAAGCCGAGCACGTTGTCGCCCGCCAGCACCAGCAAATCATCCTGCAGCTGTTCCCGTCCGATGACAAACTGGATATCGCCAATCGCTCCTAACCGCCCCTCTGGGGAAGAGGTTCCGTCATTCAGAATACGAATCGGCTTCGGCCCGTTGTACTGCTGATGCCACTGCTCAAAAGCATGAAAAAAGCGGTCGTTCGTCACAATCAGAATCTCCGTAATCTCCTCCAGTACCTCCAGTCGGTCAACCAGCAGATCCAGAATCGTACGGTTTCCTTGAACCGGAAGCAGCGGCTTCGGCGTATCCCTGGTTAAGGGATAGAGGCGGGTCGCATACCCCGCAGCCAAGATTAATGCAATCATTCCCTGTTCGCTCCTCTACCTTGGAAAATGTCCCTCTACTATATACCACCGGCGACGGACAGCCAAGCGAGCCTAGTAGAAATGGATTCATTTATACTCTACGCCCGCCACCTCATTGAACCAGAGTCTATCCTCTATGACAAATTTAAGTAAATACTCAAGCTTCAAGGTTTCTTTTTCCTGAAACGGTCTGGACAAGGAAATCTCCATCGTCCGTTCATCCAGCCAGTTCGCGCTAATGGCGGGAGGTTCTTTGGTTTCGTAGTTTATGGAGGTGGTTATCAATTGTTCTGAGTGTTGTACCGGAACCGCTCGGAAGGTGATGCGAATATGATCAGGAATTTGTGTAATCGCTGTTCCCAGAGGCGGATCAATTCGCTCGATAATCGGCCCCGCATATGTATGGGTTAACATGATCGCTTTGAAGGTACCGCAGACGTTCATTAGCAGCAATAAAAGCAGCAGGACGGTAGGGATTTTTTTGAAGAAAGGCACAGAATTGAGCTCTTTGCGTTCCAGAAGATGCAGCAGGGTGGACTCAATATCTTTGCGCCATAATAGCATAAACGGGACGACACTAAGCATAGACACGAGATGAAGAACTTGTCCAAAGTTCGCAAAGAAAGACTGCCCAAGAACAAATACCTCTAATACCGGAATTCCCAAGCGATTTCCGATGCCCCATGTCCGGCGATGCCATCTGTGGAATGCCACGAGGGGACCTGACCCGTAATCGTATTATACAAATCAGGCAAAATAAATTGCGGCCCCGTCGAAATCAGACAACTCAGAATCAGCAACAGGGTGAAGAAGGGCTTTCTGTTACTCATTTGAAAGTGGGTCTCTATGTTGAGAACATCATATACCGCACATGACTTAAGATGCTGTGAAATGCTTTGCAGGTCATGTCCAGCCAAGTCGCTAGTGAACAGGAGAAAAAGGTAAGAATTGCATCATAATATTCTGATAACGCTGAATCTGCTCATCCGTCGCTGCAACTCGCAGCAACTCGAACAGTGCCAGACATTTTTTGAAGTTTCTATCATGGCCTGAACGGTGAAACAATTCCAGGCAATTCATAGTCCAGTCAAGCGCCTCCGGTACTCTGTCTTCCCGCTTATGATATAACGCCAAGTGATAACAATAGCTGTAATAATGCGAGATATTGTCTGCATCCTCATAGTCCCCAAATCCGGCACTCTGTTCCGCGAACGTGTGCAGCAAACCATCTACATCAAGCCCGTACTGTATCGCAGCCTGTAATATTGTATCTAATCCTGGCAGCAGCTCTTCGGGATTCTCCTGCAAGAAACGGGCATACCCCTCCAGTAATTCTGTCTTGCCAGACAGAATCTCCACGATATACAGGTTGGCACGGGCTAGGTATCTGAACTCCTCGGCTATTTCAATTCCGTCCTCACCAAGGTCCTCCATCCAGCCAAGCTCGGCATAACAGAATATGGAATTTCTAGCCTCCTCATACTTCCCCTGCTTCTGACACACGATGCCCCGCATCAGATGACTGAACCCGAAATAATATACCAGAGGGCGCTCCGTATCCAGAATCTGTACCGGAAGCTTCTTAGCCTTGCAATACTGCCGCTCCTCATAGATACACTGTGCATAGCTGTACAGAATACCCGTCGTATTCAGCATCTTGTCCCAATCCTCGAAGCGATAAGCCAATTCCAGCATCTCAACGATAATATCCGGATTCAGTGATTTCATAATGGAAGGGTACACGGTATGCCTCCTTTTTTCTTTATATATTAGCCAAGAAGTAGTACAATAAATCAAATATACTACTATAAAGTAGTATTATCAATATATTTTACCGCCTTTATAACCCTGCTATTTGTGCCCATACTCTCCTAACCTTTAGGAGAGGTGATTACCATGACAGACTTACGGAATACAGTCGGAGATAGAATTCGGGCTATAAGAAAAGCAAAGGGATTAACACAACAACAGTTAGCGGAACTATCCAACCTGGATGATGCATACATAGGGGCAGTAGAGCGTGGCGAACGGAATTTTTCAATTGATACATTGGAGAAGATAGTTACAGCACTAAAAATTCAACCTACAGAGTTATTTCAAAATCATGATGATTTGAGTGAGATAGAGGCCGCACAGCGTAGAGCAATTGATGAATATGCGGTTACTGTTAGTGAGTTGAGTGTTAGGCAGATTGATACGATGAAAAGGATAGTTAGAGAGGTTAAGGGAGCTTTTGAGGTCAAATAAAAAGGACTCATACACAGTAAAAAGACCCTTACTTGGCAGTTAGGGTCTCTTTGCACTCGAGGTCTTACATGAAAAAAATATATGTGTCTCGGTCACCCGAGTATTACCAGTTTCCAAAGAACCTCAAGGTTATAACTTTCTAATTGTGTGACCCTACTCCTGATCCAGCGGCTGCTGTATCCCGTCCTCATAGAAATCGAACACCACCTGCTGCCGCGTGCCTCTTACCGCATAGAACACATCGGCCAGCGACTTCCCTTTCTGCTTCTGCCTCAGCTCATTCTCCAGCCACTCCCGGGTCAGCCCGTTCCGCTTCAGATTGTCCTCCACCAGCACGCCATCCATAATCAGCTCCACGGGAAAAACCTGCGATTGCAGCTGCAGCCCCAGATCCTGCTTCGTGACGAACTGATACGCTTCCTTCTTCAGAACAGAGACCTGTCCGTTATCCTCAAGCACCGCATATTCGACCTCTTCGATATTAAAAATATCCTTCTCTCTCAGCGCCTGGTCCAGCGAATCCAGCGTATAGTGGATCTTACGCATGTTGGCCTCCATGATTTTGCCGTCCTCGATCAGTACGGTGGGGGAGCCGGAGATCCAGCTGCGCAGGCTGCGGCTTTTGAGCGCAATGAAGGAGAGCAGGAACGAGATGGCTGTAATCACAACCAGAGACAGGACAAGATATGAGGATTTTAGGCTAATATTAAAGGCCAGGTTGGCCGCCAGGGAGCCCAGCGTAATGCTGGTCACGAAATCGTTCGATGTCATGCTCGAAAGGGTCTGCTTGCCTAAGATTCGGGGAATGAGCAGCAGCAGTCCCACTGCGAGAATGGTCCGCATTAGAATTTCTACATAGTTCATCTTCAAGCCTCCTCCCCCCATTATTTCCAAACGGGTTCAAAAGAAACAGCAGGGCTTGAGAATGCGCAGTGGGACCTGGTTGATTATTTAAGCAATGTAAGGATCTCTTTCACAAAATTATCGACGAATGACCGTTCAGGACGGGATTTCAGCATTACCGTGAGTCCTATCAGTGAAACGACCAGTGTCTGTGCCAAACTTTTGGCGTTAATAGAGACATCCAGCTCGCCTGAACGCACCCCTCGTTCAATCGTTTCCTGAAATATTACCGAGAGATACATCTGGTGCTCCCTCGTCAGGATTTCAAACTTCTCATCATGAGGTGCAAGCTCCACCATTGAATTGATGCAAAAACATCCCCAATTCGCGCCGTTTCCATATTCTTTTGCCACCAGAGCATCAAAAAAATCACGGAATGCCTCTCTAACCGTTACATTCTTTTGAAGGCTGGCACGAACATCAGAAGCGTGGGCACTTGTGTATTTCCGCAAAGCTGCCTCAAATAGTCCTTTTTTATCTCCAAAGGCCGAATAGATGCTTGGCCGCTGAATGCCCATAGCAGATGTTAAATCGCTTAATGAGGTCGCTTCGAACCCCTTTTCCCAAAATAGCTGCATAGCTGCATCCAGTGCCTTTTCCTCATTAAATTCGCGAAGCCTAGCCATAATGCACCCCTTTACGTATCGAACGGTATGTTATTCATTTATAATACCACAGATCGCTTATCAAATATCCACATTTTTTAGCTCAATTCCCACATAATTTTGACTCAACTCCTTGACAGACAGCATTTTATAGTAGTATATTTTCTAAGACTAATTATGTACCAATCAGTATGTTATTATCAAATTACTCAATACTAAATTCATGGAGGTATTAGCTTTGAAGAAGCTTGATGCAGAAACGAAGTTCATTGCAGTAGAGGATACAGGCACCGGATTGGAGCCAACTCAAGCAGAAGCACCCCGCTCTGCAATCCCCCATTATGTGCCGCTCTTGTTTGCCATCGCCTGTGGACTCGCTGTCGCCAATATTTATTACGCACAGCCTTTGCTTGACGCTATTGCGGATGAGTTCCGCATCCCTCATTCATCCGCCGGAATCGTTATTACAATCACACAAGCATGTTACGCCCTGGGACTGCTGCTGCTGGTGCCGCTCGGTGATCTTCTGAACCGGCGCTCGCTGATCGCCGGACAGATGCTTTTATCCGTCCTGGCTTTGATTCTGGTGGGGACTGCCTCTTCCAGCATCGTGTTGTTCATAGGAATGGCCACGGTTGGCCTGCTCGCCGTAGTGACGCAGACGCTCGTTGCGTTCGCGGCAACCCTTGCGGCGCCAGCCGAGCGCGGACGTGTCGTCGGTCTCGTAACCAGTGGAATCGTCATCGGCATTCTGCTTGCACGGACGTTTGCCGGCCTATTGACGGATTTAGCCGGCTGGCGCTCTGTTTACATAGTCTCTGCCGGACTATCGCTGTTTATGGCTGGCGTATTGTTCCGGGTACTGCCTCATGATGAGCACGAAAGAGAGTCATTATCCTATCTACAGCTGCTGCGCTCTACACTCACCTTGTTCTTGCAGGAACGAGTCCTGCGCATTCGTGCTGCCCTCGCCCTGATGATTTTCACTGCTTTCAGTATCCTATGGACCTCGCTTGTGCTGCCGCTTAGTGCTCCGCCGCTTTCTCTTTCACACACTGCAATTGGAGCGTTTGGCCTAGCTGGAGCTGCCGGTGCGTTAGCGGCAGCGCGGGCAGGGCGGCTTGCGGATCGGGGATTAGGACAGCGGACCACCGGCGCGGCACTGATTCTGCTGCTTGTGTCATGGCTGCCTATCAGTTATACCGAACATTCGCTTTGGGCCTTAATCGCTGGTATCCTCCTGCTTGATCTGGCAGTGCAAGCGGTACATGTCACCAACCAGAGCATGATTCTCTCTGTGCGGCCTGAAGCGCGAAGCCGGCTTACCGCCGGTTACATGATTTTTTATTCCATCGGCAGCGCCACCGGGTCCATTGCATCGACCACGATCTATGAGCACATGGGCTGGAACGGAGTATGCTTGCTGGGCGCAGTTGTCAGTGCATTGGCCCTGCTCTTCTGGGCATTGACCCGCCGATTGTACTGATTCCAACATCACAAATTAACCCCTCTATAGCTCGCAGAAGCTCTCCAACACCAACATTAGCATGCCTGCCTAGACTCTTACCCCGATTTCTACTGGGCCTCAGACCAGTCGAAAGACTGGGCGGAGGTTGGTTCAGCTCAGGGTGGAGGGATTGCTATACTATTCCATGGATATACATACATTGGAAAAAGAGGGGTTATTCATGAAAAGCAAACTGGCCAGCACACCTGTCTCCGCTTCGGGCGGACAGGAAGAACGAATGCGATTTGCCCGTCGGGGACTTCTCCTTTTTTTCACCCTGCTCATTCCCATCTCTGTCATTGGTTATATTCTGGGCATGAAAAACCCCGCTTTTATACTGCTTCTGATGTGGGCACCGGGCCTTGCCTCAATCTTCGCCCGGTTGATCCTGCGCGAAGGGATCGCTGATATCTCCTTAAGAGTAGGCGGACGCCGATCGTTAAAGAGACTACCTTTTGTACTTCTGTTTCCCGTCTTCATTGGCCTGGTGGCCTACGGTATTGCCTGGATCACTGGACTGGTGCAATATGTTACGCCTGAAACCTATATTAAGGCTCCCCCTGCTGTAGTCTTCACGGCACTTCTTCTGGTGCAAATGGTCGCCGGTACCGCAATGGGGCTGATCGGCAGCATCGGCGAGGAATTGGGCTGGCGGGGTTATATGCTGACACGGCTGATCGACGCGCGTGTTCCTTACCCGATATTGACGAGCGGGATCATCTGGGGACTATGGCATCTTCCCTTAATAATTGCTGGACTCTATTATTCCGGCCCCTATCTCGCTCTCTCCATCATATTATTTATGGTTACGGTAACCTCATTCGGATATATCATTGGACGTCTGCGCCTCACTACCGGCAGCGTCTGGCCTGCAATCTTCCTGCATGCTTCTTGGAATGCAGTGATCCAAAATGTCTTTGATACCTTCTCTGAAGGGGATCAAGCGCTATTATGGACGGGCGAGTCCGGCGTATTCGTGGCTCTTGCCCTGCTGGTAGCGGCATTGACCCTTTCACGCATACCGATGAATGTAAAAAGACTGTGAAGATGGAAATGCGGATTAAATCGCAGAATTACCATATTTTCTATACAGCGAAATAGATTATGACTTTAAAAAGACACAAAAAGCACCCATCCCTTTAAGGATGAGTGCTTTGCTCCCGCAGAATAAATTATGCTGTTGCGTATTTCCCCTTTAGAAATGCTTCAAATTCTTCAATATCCGCGAAGCGGTTGATCTCCACTCCCTTGGAGCGGAAAAGCCCTTCCAAATCAGCGTTTAACCGTTCCACAGCGGTTTGTAACGGTGATAGGTCATCCGGGTTCAGCAATCCAGCCAGCTCCGGGAATCCCAACCGCCGGTATACGTTCTCATAAGCCGAATGAAGCATCAAATCGCTGGGCCAGATTCCCGTCTCGGCAAGAAATAAAAAACTGGCGATCTCCTCCTGTGCCTGTATGGCGGAAAAGAATGCCGTATCATAATCATTCCTTTCGCAAGCGGTAATGATTTTGTCCAGAACGCCCTTCACCTCTTCATAACAACCCTTCATGCGGTCGGGGTAAGAAGGTGCGTCATAACCCATTTCCTGCTCCGCTGACAGAATAGCAAATATACCCGCTACCAGTTCCTCACAAGCTTCTACAATCTCGCTTGTTACGCTGCTGCGCATAATGGTTTCCATCAGCGGCTCCAGGCCGGGCGGTTGTAACGGAAGACTGAGAACTTGCTCCCGGTTCTTACCGAAGCCGCTTTTATAATATGTTCCATTCAGCAACGCCAGGCTTTGCAGCCCCATCGTTAATAAGCCGTACGCTTCTGTTCTGTAATACGCTATATTCTCGGATGCACCGGCGCGGCAAAGTTTATACAAATGTGTGTATACATTGCAGAACTCGGCTTCTGCTTTTCCGACCCTGTTGCGTCTATTTTCCGGGGATTGCATGCTGGAAATAGGTTCACGCAGCTTCATGAATCTTTCCCGGTCTTCCTCTGAGCGCACGCACAGCAGCTTGCAGTCAGCGATAATCGAAGTTTTGAATTCCTCAAATGAGGCCATGCTTGCCGCACGTTCCCAACTGATTGGCCAAAAGTCGAAACTGATGTCATCAATAATAAACTGAATGCTTGCCCCGTAACCTTCAGGCGTAGCCGGAATGAAAAAGAAGTCCAGGTCCGAGCGTTTAGTAGCCGTCCCTTGAGCATATGACCCGTAATAAGCAACCAGCGCGATATCTTCGGAATAGACTTTTTCAATTTGATGTACAAGCGTCTTGGCAACATCAAACACATTCAACATTTTATTTCCTCCCGTTGTGTAAGCCTTGCCCCGTCATCATATCAAAGTTTAATCCACCCGTTTAGGCAGAGTTCAGCTATAATTTTTGTCTACTGTCCAGAAGAACCGGCTATATAGTTTGAACTTTAGATCTTTTATTTTGGGTTATTATCGTAACTGCGGTGAATGTTTGGACTTCCGGCCGCTGTTGTCTGCAGATTTCTTGGTTTTATTCCGCTCTAAGCGGTTGAAATCCACAGACTGCCTATGCTTTCGAAGAGAGCTTTCCTACGGAAAGCTTTCAGGCGGACGCTATCGCTCCTACAGTTCCAAACTTCCCCTCCGTCACTTCCACCTTTTTTTATTTTCCAAGTTCAATCTATATATGTCCCTTCTTATCAGTTGCAAAAAGGCCCTCCTTATAGAGAGCCTTTGCATTGAAACTATTCAGCATGACGTCATTACACTGAACTGCACGATTCTATCCGCGGCAACTCAGTTCTCCGCACTCACCAGTCCGCGAATAAAGGCCTCAAAGTTATTGGCCAGCTTCGTGATCTTGTAGTTATTATCCTTGTCCACATGAACAACCTCCGGTTCGCCGTCATTGCCGGATGAGCGGTAATCCAGCATTACTACTTCATGCTCTGCGGCAGGGGTGTCGCAAATGACTACGCCAATCTCAGGGTATCCGCCCTCTTCAATCCTAACCCGGCTGCCCGCAGCTCCGCACAGCGATTGACTCTTATCCCGTCCAATGCCCAGAAACCCGGAAATTTCGAGATCCTCTTGTCCTAAAGGAACACGAGTGTTGTGTGGAATTCCTCCGTTATGTAATTTCATCATGGAAGTATAGAACGCCGGCAGTTTGAAGACCAATTCTTCCTCTACGGAAGCAATCAGCTCATCCGAAGGCGGCTCTGATACGTAGGTATCGAGTGCATACTCGCTGTCATCCCAAAAGTTCGAGAAGTCGAATTTCTGTACAGGCTTCTTGACAGTGGACTTCTTCTTAGCGGCTTTACGGCGGCTGAGTGCCAGAAACTCCAGGGTATCTTCATCTTCAGGGTCCAGCTTGTCAGCGATTTCAAACTCTCTGATGGCTTCATCATATTGCTTCAGATAGTAATGGCAGAAGCCTACGCGGAAATGCCACAGCGGATCCTCTTCACCCTCTTCGGCGATTTCCTCAAAAAGCTCCAGTGCCTCTTCATAACGTCCGAGATTATTCAGCGCTCTGCCCAAGTGGCTATTCAGCACATAATCCCGTTCCTCCGGATCAATCTCTTCAATCGCATCGACGATCTCCTGAATCTCATCTTCTTCATGCCACAATTCCAGTTGTTCCAACAGATTTTCACTCATTATTTATGCCTCCCAGTTCGATAACTACTACCTATAGGAATTATACCATTTCCAGCCTGATTCCAGCCAACCAAGGACGAAGTGGAACTTTATGCTGCACCGGAAGACGCACAAGATGATGTTTAAATCATAGCAAGAATTATCAAAATCGGTTCAGATGTATGTTATATAGTATTACTTGCCGGAAGGGGTGAACACACTGTACTACCATTTGATCCATACGAGCATTGAGTATATTGAACAGCATCTCGAAGAGGAGCTCAGCCTGGAACGGATTGCACAAGAAGCGGGGTTCTCCAAGTATCACTTCCACCGGATTTTTCGTAAATATGTCGGCAAAAGTGTGTATGATCATATCCGCACCCGCAGGCTAAGCTGTGCGGCAAATCTCCTGCTTTATTCGGAGGAACGCATTCTTGACATCGCACTGCAATATGGATTTGAGAGCCAGGAAGCCTTTACCAGAGCTTTTAAAGAAATCTATGCTTTACCGCCTGCCCAATATAGAGCGCAGATGAAACTGCTGATTCAGGAAAGAGAGGTCTACACAATGTCAGAAATTAAAGGCTGGAAAGTTACCGGAACGACTCCGGAGAAGTATAAGGTGACGCTGGATACCCGAATCCACTATAAGACCACCCCCTCTGTCTGTCTGCAGTCTACGGCCGGAGAAACATTTGAGTTCAATGATTTCGGTACGGTGATGCAGCAATTCCAAGCCCAGCCGTATGCGGGAAAGCGGATGCGGTTTTCCGGCTTTGTCAGTACGGAGAGTGTCACCGACTGGTGCGGTTTATGGATGCGGATTGATGATAAGCTGCAGAACCTGTTAGCCTTCGACAACATGCAGCACAGAAGCATTCGGGGGACCACGGAATGGAACCATTACGCTTGTGTGCTGGATGTACCTCCCGAAGCCGTATGTATCAATATCGGAATCCTGTTGACAGGCCCCGGGAAGGTATGGCTGGGAGATTGTGAATTTGAAGAAGTAGGCAAGGATATCCCGGTAACGGATGGTCTGGTGGATGCAGAAGTCTTTCCGCCGGAACCGCAAAATCTGAAATTTGACCAATAGTTTCTTATACGGCATAGGTTTGGGGAGGCTGTAATTTGTTTTCCATCATTAGAGAAGTATTAAAGACAGGCATTAAACTTCTGACAGAACTGTTTTCAGGGGAATTACCCGGATATTTATATACATGCTGCATCGGACTTGCCCTGTATATCCTCATCTATTCCTATTGGGAGAAACGGGCGCAGTTCACTGCAGGAAGCTATTTGAAAAATCTTCTTATAGAGACAGCTTCCCACCTGATCGCCTGGATCGTGGCCATGCTTATAGCAAAGTTTTTTGCAGGTATTATCGACCAAGGGGTTGCTCCGATGGAGGACCGCACCTACTATACTGCCGGTATGCTTATGGTGATCGCGTATGATCTGTCCGTAGTTTTGTCACTGATTACCCGGAAATTGAACATCAAAAGAGATGCCGGGGAAATAAGCTCCTTTCTCTTCGGTCTGGGTCTGGCTTATGTTATCTTCCTGCTGGCCGGGGAGTATTGGTTTGCGGAGTTGACGATGTCACAGCCCTATCTGATCACCTTATCCATTGCCACCGCCATTTTTGCTGCACTGTTCAAGATCTCGCAAAGGGAAGAGTTTGGTTAGATACCCGGCAGCATCATGCTGGCGGAAGAATCCAGTGTTATTAGAGAGAAACGGCTACTGTTCTAATAAGAACGGTAGCCGTTTCTTCGATCCTTTTACTCCACAATTCCCCTGCCATTATTCCACAAGGCCCTGAAGGGAGCGCACTGTTCCATTAAGGACTCGAAATCTCCTTCGCCCGCAAGACAGCCGTTCTCCATCACAAGAATCTTGTCGACCTCTTTAATAAAATTCAGCCTATGGGCTATAATGATCACCGTTTTGTGCTGAAATTCGCGGAAGACCGTTTCCATGATGCTTTTCTCCGTAATATTATCGAGGGCTGATACCGGTTCATCCAGAATGACAACATTTCTCTTCTGCAAAATAGCCCGGGCAAAGGCTAACCGCTGTCTTTCGCCTCCCGACAATTTGAGGCCTTTCTCCCCTACCAGGGTGTCCAGCTTCTCCGGCAGCTGCAGCACCTTCTCCTTCAAATGAACTTTGTCCAGTACAGCATACAGCTCTTCATCCGGAAGGCTCTGCTCGAACACCATATTCCCCCGGATCGAATCGTCAAAAATCGGACTGTCCTGGGAGAGATAGGAGATATGTTCGTAATAGCTGTTCAGGCAAACTTGATCCAACTCCATGCCGTCGAGCAGCAGCTGGCCTCCGCTCTTTTTCAACAGTCCGGCCATTAATTTGATGATCGTCGATTTCCCGCTTCCGCTCAGTCCCACCAGAGCAACCGATGTTCCGGGCGCAATCGAAAAGGATAATTGCCGCAGAACCGGAACCTCTCCATATCCAAAAGACACATCTCTGAATTCAAAAGCACCCCGCAGCTCCGTAATTGCTGTTCCGGCCTCCAGATTCCGGTCCTCCGGCGCGTTGATGAACTGCTCAAACCGCTGGTAGGTTACCTTATTCAGCCGATAATTCACGAACAGCACATTGAAAATGGCAATCGGCGTATAAATTTTATCAATAAACATAAACAATGCGACCATCACCCCAAGGGAAGCCTGACCTGACACCACGTTCCTCACCCCGTAGATCAGCACAATCACTTTGATGACAGTAATAAACAGTTCGAAGATTGCAAAAAAGGACTCATGAATCATTTGCAGCTGAGCGCTTTTATGAATGATATTTCTTGCGGTATCACTTATTTTGCGGATCTCCTGCTCATACTTTCTGTTCGTCCGGAAGACGACCAGCTCCATAAATCCACGAATGGAATATCTGGACATCGCTTCTTGCTCTTGAAGTATGGTCGACTTGATCCGGTACAAAACTTTGAGCAATACGTTTGTGATCAGGAAGATCACGACATAGCCGGCAGCAATCACCAGCATGATCCGCATATCGTAGAAGCTGATGAAGATCAGGCTGAAGATTATCGTGGGCAGCAGCTCATGCAGGGTTTTGAGGAAAAAGGAGTATATAATGCTGTTGCCGGCCGCTGCGCCGTTCTCAATCACTTTGATCATTTGGCCTGTACCCATCTCCTGATAGGCCAGATAATCGATTTTGGATATTTTGGACAGTGCCAGGATCTTCAATCGCTCCGTGATGCTGTTCGACAGATGGGCGCTTGGATATTCATCTACATAGTTAAGGACGACCACCAGGCCCAGCAGTACCCCATAGCTCACAATAAAACCCGATATTTCTCCTAAAGATGTTCCTTCCACAGCCCTATCCAGGATCTCCTGAAAGACCACAATCCCCAGACTGCTTAAGAATTGAATGGCAAAACCTAAACTGATATACAGCACAATCCACCCTTTCAGATGGACAAGACATTTTCTCAACATCACAGATATCCCCAATCTTTCAAATGAAGTATATAAAAAAGCCGGGACTTCCCTCGCCGTTCAACTCCAGAGAACCCCCACAATTCAAAAATGTGTGGCCCAAAGTTAAACCGCTTAGTGTCCCGGCTCCGTAAAATGACTGCCCGACACCATTCCGAATGCTAGTAATAGTCGATCAAAGAGACAGACCGCCCCCTTGATAGCTGGTACGCGTGTTACCCAGCCCGATTACTAGTTCCTCGGAACGATACGGAAAGACATCCATTCACCTCATTTGTCAGATTCTCCATATTATATATTTCGTATTGTTATTATTCAAGAGTGAAAAGCAAGGATACTGCCCTTTCTTGTCGAATACCTATGCCTTGAAGGCAACTGCGTATTGTCACAATATCTGCGAGGGTGGAGGAGTGTATATTATGGCTTACACGATTAATAATCTGAAAGATAACAGCAATGTGGTGATTAAGGAGCAGCTTGGCGGATTTACGGTCATCGAATATAAAGAGGATCTGAGCAGCACCACACTGCTGGAAGCCCAAACCAACTTCTTCATGAGCAAAAGCAATATGCGCAACAAGCAGCTTATGATTGAACTGAGCAACAGCGAGGTTATGCTGAGCGCAGGGGCGATGCAATATATGATTGGCAATATTGAAATGACCTCCGGGGTTAAGGGTGTTGGAGGGCTCATGAGAAACATCGTCTCCAGTGCGGTGACCGGCACCACGGCAATCAAACCGCTTTACAAAGGTACGGGAACGATTCTGCTGGAGACCACCTATAAATATTTATGGCTGATTGATGTCGACAACGACCATATCGTCATTGACGATGGCATGTTCCTGGCTTGCGAGTCGACACTGGACATTGCTGTCACTGCGCGTAAGAACGCATCCTCTGCCGTACTCGGAGGAGAAGGACTGTTTAATCTAAGCGCCAAAGGAAAAGGCATCCTGGCACTGGAAGCACCAATTCCTTCCGAAGAAGCCGTCGTCATCGAATTGCAGAATGATGTACTGAAGGTGGATGGAAACTTTGCGTTAATGTGGTCCAATTCCCTGGACTTCACCGTCGAGAAATCCGGCAAAACCCGGATGGGCTCTGCGGCCTCCGGCGAGGGTCTGGTCAATGTATACCGGGGCACGGGTATGGTGTGGCTGGCACCGCTGATTCAGTACAAAAACAGTCTGTTCCAAGCGAATCCCACGTCTTGATCCGTAAACTAACTTATATTTTGAACAAGGGCCATCCGCTTGGATGGCCCATTGTCTTCTTCGGTATGCAGGGATTTAATTCCTATTCCTTCCCTGTTACCCTTTTTTTATCGGTGAGGTAAGGACCATCTGCCCCCGTGGTGTTTCTCCACCGGCATCTGGCTCAAGGGTGATCGCCACTGTATCGTATTCCTGCGGTTTGAATGAATAATAGAGCGCGCCACTCCCCTCACTAGATACAAAGGTTCCTGCATTCTGCGGGGTATCTCCCTTGATCAGCCATACCTGATACACTTCCGTTCCTGTCAGCTCCGGCAGATTCTCCGCTTGAACGACAAGATGTGTGCCGCTGCTGTCAACGACGATCGTTGCCAAACCGCTGGCCACAATATCCTTGGCCGCCGGACTCAGCGCGACCGACTCATCAACCTTAAGCTCCTGTGCCGGCTTTGTGCCGCCGGAAAGCTGCTGCTGGAGCTGGTCCACATCCTGCCGCAGCTGTCCCGCATAGATCATCATAATCAGCACCGCTGCGGCAAGACCCAGGCTTACGTACCGCCAGAACGGGATTTTTTTGGCGGGCGCTGCCGGGGGCACTGTCTTCACTTCCCGTTCTACAGGAAGTGCCTGGACCGGCTCCTCTTCTATTGAACGTTTGACCTGTGCCGGAGCATCCGCTACCAGTACCCGCGACATTATCCGTGACTTCATTCCCGAGGGCGGCTGAACAGGCTCGGAGGCAAGAGGAAGCAGGTCCATCACGCTGCGATATTCCTTCACCCGCTTGCTACAATCTGCGCACTCCATTAAATGAGCTTCGAATTTCTGCATTTCATCTTCAGGCAAGGCTTCCAGAACATACAATTCAACCAGTTCACATCTATCGTTCGTCTCTTCAGTCATGAACATGCTCCCTCCTTCCCCAATGGCTCAATCGCTTCTGGAGCTGTTTCATTGCCAATCTTACCCTGCTCTTGACCGTGCCCGGCGGAATGGATGCAAGGTCTGCTGCCTCCTGCTGGGTTAAGCCCTGATAATAGATCATATCCAGAACCTGCTGCTGATCCCTGCTCAGCTCTCTCAGTGCTGCCCTTACCTGCTCCCCGGCCATCAGCAGCCTGGCCGTTTCCTCGGTCATCGTCGCCTGATCCTGGATCAGCTCCAGACTCTCCGATCCGGCTTGCTGCGGAACCCTTGTGCTCCGCTTGCGAAGATGGTCTATGGCAATATTGCGGGTCACCGTGAACATCCAGGTGGTGAGCTTCCCCTTGGCCGCATCAAAGTGCTCTGCATTCTTCCAAATACGCAGGAACAGCTCCTGCATCACTTCCTCGGCCGCCATCGAGTCCTTTACTATCCGGTAGGCAAAGCTATAGATCACCTGTTCATATCGGTCGTAAAGCCTTTCGAGGGCATCCGGGTCTTTTTGCATTATGCGCTCAATCAATTGCCCATCGTCAGCTGTATCAAACAATCCCAGTCCTCCTTTTTCCCAGCGTTCCTCTACACTCATTCATTCAATTTTTCGCAAAAAGTTTTCTCACCCTGTGATCCAACTCTCAATATCCTGCGTTTCACTGAGTATAACTGCTTTTGATAAGCGGCTCAACTTTGATTGAAGGGGTGAGAAGATGAAAAGATTGCAAAGTAAAATGGTCATTCTTATGTTGTGTTTGAGTTTTTAGACCGGCTTCTTAGCCCAGCTGGAACGAAGCCACTCCGCCGATTGTTCCATGTAGCCCAAATGGTCCACTGCATCAAAATGCTCAATAGCCAGCGTATCATCGTAACCGCCTGCCTTCAGCCGGGTCAGAATCTCTTCAATCGGGATGAAGCCGTACCCGGCGGGCGATGGGAACAGCCGGGCTCCACTCATGGCCAGCTTCGGCATGCCCCCATTCTGTTCATCCAGTGAGCGGTCTTTGCAGTGGACATGGACGATTCTGTGCTTAAGCTTCTCATAGGCTTCCAGTTCATCCTCGCCACGGTAAATGAAATTCCCTGTATCAAAAGTGATGTGCAGCTTGGGCACCTGCTCCAGGAACCAGAGCAGTTCATCCGAGCCGGAGAACGGCGCGCGAATGTCATCGAAGTCCTCCATCGTCACAAGAATGCGCTTACGTTCGGCATAATCGCAAATAATGTTCAAGGTCCCGGCCATCTTCTGCAACGCCGTATTGCGCTCCTCGGCACTTGCTGTTTCATCCACGAATCCGGGGATAATGAGCACTTTCCCCGCTCCCAAATATTCCGCCGTGTCGATAAATTCAAACCCTGGCTTGGTATCGGGGTCATTTCCAAAATCAAAAAAGCCATACATCGACGCGACCGAAATACCCGCTTTTTCCAGCCGTTTCTTCATGACCTCCTTGCCGCAGCCTAAGGCCTCTTCCAGATCCAGCTCTACCGCACTGATGCCAAACTCATGTACTCTATTCAGTACTTCCTCCAATGTCAGCCCGGTTTGCTCGCTTGCCCTCACAATATGATTGTAAAACACAGATAGGTGCACAAGAAACCTCCTTTCATGTCATTCGGCTAGAAGCTGGCACTATTATATCACTTTAATTCACCCTAAATCACATGGGTCGAGGAACAGGGTAAAGCAATCCGCGACCACCCAAAATATTGAATAATGATTTAAATTATGTTAATATGCGAACACAAGTTCCTATTTATAGCTCAACTAGAGGGGAAATTCACTATGGAAAACAAAGATGATGCAGAAATGATCACTGACCGCCAGATCCTGGAATTAATGCAGGCTGTCAGGCAAAAGGACCCGGAGGCGATGCTGCAGCTTATTCAGCTCTATAAAGAAGATATAGTAAATATAAGCAAATTCATTCACATGCCCAAAGAAGATGCTGTTTCTGAAATCATCATTGAATTTCTGGAGTATATCCAACGGAGCGATTGATTCTGATATAATGTATTTTATTTCCTATACTAATTTATGGGGTGCTCTTTATATGTCAATTCAAGCCGTGTTATTTGATTTTGATGGGACGCTTGCCGATACTTTGCCGGTATCCTTCAGTGCCTTTAAAGCCGTGTTTAAGCAATACGATAATCGAGAGGTTACGAATGACGAACTGGTTGCCATGTTTGGCCCGACAGAGGAAGATATCATTGGTGGCAACTTCAAAGATAAAGCCTCCGTTCTGCAAGGTATTCACGATTATTACTCGTTATATGAGAAGGGGCATTTTGAAGAAGATTTCCAACCCGATCAGGGAATTATGGATCTGCTTCATTTATTGAAGGGACAAGGTGTGAAGCTTGCTGTAATCACGGGGAAAAGCAGACGCGCGTTTGAGATATCAACCGGGGCTTTGAACATGACGGACTTTTTTGATATCACGATTACAGGGGATGACGTGGATAGACCCAAGCCAGACCCCGAAGGTATACATAAAGCTTTGAACATACTGGGCCTTGATCCGGCAGAAGCTGTATTCGTAGGTGACAGCAATGCAGACATCCTCGCAGGCAAGGCTGCCGGACTGCGCACTTACGGTGTCCGCTGGTTATCCACTTTCCAGAGCCTGGTCTACGATGTTTCGCCGGATGGCATTTTCAGCAATGTGGACGAATTCCGTGAACTTCTTGCTAAAGAGATCCGCATTCAAGATAATTAAGGGTTGGAAGATGCACAAAAGCGGCCAGCGAATGTTATCGCTGAAGCCGCTTTTGTCTTTTTATACCTTTTTCACAAACTCCGATTTTAATTTCATGGCCCCAAACCCGTCAATTTTGCAGTCAATATCATGATCTCCGTCAATCAGACGAATATTTTTTACTTTTGTGCCTATTTTCACGACCAAAGACGTCCCTTTAACTTTCAGGTCTTTAATCACTGTTATCGTGTCGCCATCGTTCAGGACATTTCCATTGGAGTCTTTAACAATCTTTTGATCTTCGCTGTCCCCGGCTTCTGCTTCCAGACTCCATTCATGGGCACATTCCGGGCATACGAGCAAGCTGCCATCCTCGTAAGTGTATTCCGAATTACATTTTGGACATTTTGGTAAATACGACATAGTATTGTTGTTCCCCATTTGCTGTTTTTCTATATAGTCCCATAATCCTTCCCTATTGGCAATCCTTAAAGAAACCACTCCTGAGCGGAGTGGTTTCTTTAGATACCGGATCACTGGACAGATCCTTGGCACAGGTCCTTATGAGGTACGCTTTAACGAACGTTTTCTTCTTATCACATGAATTCTCTTTTTTCTGGCCAAACGTTGTCTTCTCATTGCCAATTTGCGTGCTTTTCTCTTCTTTGCACGATGTCCTTTAATCAGCCTTACCCGCTTGAGAGAGCGGAATTTGAGACGGATCAATCTTTTTCTTCTCAGTCTTAACTTTAACCGTAACACTCTGCGGCGTTTCAGTCTGTGCCGCTTTACGGGAGCCGGTGGGGCCACCTCAGGGACTAGTGGTGGTGGCGGTGGCGGCGGTGGTGGTGGCGGTGGCGGTGGCGGCGGCGGTGGAAGCAGTATTTCTGCAGGCTGATGCACCTCTTCCACATGCTGTACCTCTTCTACATGATGGATTTCTTCTACATGATGGATTTCCTGAGCGGGTGGCTCAGGGGCGATGTAGACCGGCTCCGGTTCATAAACTGGCTCTGGTGTGAATTCTTTAGACCAGGGAGTCATGGAAAGGAACCTATTGTACAGCGGTGATGCGGGAGACTCCGGCTCCCACCATTTGGTGTCTCCGGCGAAATGAACAATTTTATTATTTAAATCCAGTTCATCATGGGCAAACGTATTAAACCGCAGATCCATTTGCAAAAAGTTGGAGCTGTACACGGCATTCAGAACATCCTGATCAGGCATGGTCATCGTTGGATAATAGCGCAAGAAATGAAGCATTTCTCCATACCAGTTCGGATGCTTGCGGATATTGTCCAGTTGGAACAGAATGACTCCCGAGTTGAAATACACCTCCGCATTTAATCCAAGTGAAATAAAGTACTCCAGCATATTTTCGCCCTGATCCAGTACTGCGCCCAAA
Organism: Paenibacillus sp. FSL H3-0321; assembly: GCF_038002865.1. NCBI lineage: Bacteria > Bacillati > Bacillota > Bacilli > Caryophanales > Paenibacillaceae > Paenibacillus > Paenibacillus sp. FSL H3-0321. Next base: position 3,967,328 of record NZ_JBBODH010000001.1, read on the forward strand.
TAGCGTTCTCCCAGATCGACGCTCCACAATTCGTTAATATCCATATTGACCAAAATGTCGCAGTCCAGATAAATAACCCTGTCAACCTGAAGAATTAGCGGAAACAACAAACGGTACATACTGGCTATCGTCCAATAGTCGATTTTTTGCACACCGGACGCAACCTCTTTCAAGTCCTCAGGAACAGTAACATGATAAAAATAAATGTTGTGATAGAATGTTTCCACCAGCTGGGTAAGCTTCCACTTGTTTTCTTCGCTTAAGGTATCATCGTGCACAATGTGCACATTGATCGGTTGCTGGGTATTGGAAAAGATTGATGCAAGTACAACACCCGCATGTTCGGTATAGCTCCCGTCTTTGTCATTGATCGTCAAAACCAGCTCAATCATTCTCAAGGATCACCTGCCCTTAAAAGTATACTTCTGCACATTTGTCTGATGCATTAGACTACTTTAAGTGTATGTTTATCCCTGTGTCTGGATTGGACTATTCCCCAGTACGTATCTAATTTATTTTGAATCGTCGTTTTGCGGGTCAGAATGGAGTCTTGTGACCGTTGAACGATCACCCAGTATATGACGCGCCGGCTGCTCCTGAATTTCCTGTTCGGCCAGATGAACATGTGATCCAAACACACTTCCCGCCGCATGAACATGGGACAACCGCACCTCATCCGTCAAAATACTATTGGTCAGAATGCTATCTTCGACGACACAATTCGGCCCAATATACACATGGGGTCCAATCACACTGTTCATTATGAGGGCGGTTGGATCAACAATGACGGGAGGAATCCACTGAACCTTACTGTCCGGATCAGAGCGGTCTGCAAAGTTCTTTGGATCATGATCCATCTTATAGCGATTCGCCTCAAGCCAGCGTTCATGGGTACCGATATCAAAAAATGGCGCTTCCGTCACACTGTACGCCACATGCCCGCCTTGTGAGATGATCATTTGAATGGCATCGGTCAACTCATACTCTCCGCGGGGAGAAGGTGTAAGTCTCTCAATGACCGGCCAGATTGCCGCAGTTAAAGCATAGACGCCGACAATAGCCAAGTTGGATTTCGGAGATTTCGGCTTCTCCTCCAGACTGACAATTTGCTGATCCTCAATCACAGCAACACCAAATTGACTGGGGTCCTCGACCCGCTGAAGCAATATCGAAGCCTCAGAATGATCCGCGTCCAGTGAGCGGATCAAGGGCTCTATATCCCCCTCATATAAATTATCGCCAAGCATCAATACAAAAGGAGAATCCGCCATAAAAGACTTTGCACTTTTGACCGCATCCGCCAGACCCTTAGCTTCATCTTGCAGCAGAAAGGTTAAAGAGGCGTTCCACCGCTCCCCATCCCCGATCGTTTCCCGGATCTCCCCTTGTGTAGCGTTCACTACGATTCCAATATCGGTAATACCGGCCGCAACAAGCTTCTTAATGATGGAGACAAGAATATACTCCCCGTTAACAGGCAACAAGCATTTGGGTTTGGTATAAGTCGAAGGCCGAAGTCTCGTTCCCTTGCCGGCACATAAGATTAATCCTTTCATAACCATCCTCCTCACTCTTAAAATCTGCAATCTTTGAAACTCGGTGAATGGAGTCTCTTTATATTTTATGCACAAGCTGTGAAGGGGCTTGGGTATATAATAAGCAGCAATAACCTATTAATCTATCATCGACTTTGACTGCACGAAATGGCCTTTTTTGTAGAACAGTATCCTTCATCTAACCGTAGGTTTGCTCGTAATAGCACTTTGTTTAGCGAATAGGCACCTCCTTTGTCACCCTTGCAGGGAGTCGCTTAAGGACAACGAATTGGTTATAGCAAACACCCCGAAGCGGAGGAATCGAAATGGAAATGTTAAAAACAAAGGAAGCCGCAGAACTGCTGTCCGTTAGCCAGACGACAATCAAACGTTGGGCCGCCATGTTCCCTAATTTCTTTCCAAAGGACCGATTTGGGCACTACATCTTCACCGGGCAGGAAATCGGCCTGCTAAAATCTATTAAAGAGCGAATCGAGCATGGGGAGACCTTGGATAGTATTAATCTGGCGGGTAACAAACAACCTGAGCCGGCAGAGCCGCTGCAGGATATGCGCCGCCTGCACACACCGGATAAGCCTATGGAAGAGCTGTTATCCCGCATCGTTCATATTGAACACTCCCTTGACCAGAAAGCCGACGAAGTGGTCTCGGTTCAACTGCTCCGGCAGCGTGAAGAACTCGAGGACCTGCGCCAGATGATCCAGCAATTGGCTGTATCCATAGAAACGATCCAGAAACCAACCAGCAAAACATCGTCCTCTGAAGAGATGCGCGCTATTGCCACCGCCAAGCTTCAGGCTCCACCCAGAAAGCGCGGCCTTTTGCGCACTTTATTCTCACTGTAACGTACATGCAGCCCGAGTCCTGATGAATACAGCACTCGGGCTGCTGCTTGTGAACGCAAAAAACCGTCCCCAGAGGGACGGAGTTAGCTACATTAAGAATGATGTCTTGATTTCACTTCTATTCACGGTAAGCACGGAAGCCTATATAGCTGCTGCTGCAGCTTCATCCCACCCTAGGTTTGGTCTTTGTTCGCAAGCTGCTCCTGGGCAAGACGGACCATTTCCCGGACCATCGCGCCGCCGATTTTTCCGCCAATATGCCCGGCTGATTCGGTAGTCAGACCGCCATTATTACCTGGCTGCAAAGGGATACCCAGCTCTTTGGCCACTTCGTATTTTACGTCGTCCGGGTGGTTGGGATCAACGGCATAACCTTCGCTCTTCATCACATCTGCTTTGAACGTCTGCATCCCCTGCGCAGCCCCTGGCACGGCATATCTTCTATTTCTTCTGGCCATCCTCATGCACTCCCTTGATGTCTTTACCCTAACATACCCTGAAGGCCTGAGAGTTATCCCTGTTCATCCTCAACATCCAATGAAAAGACTTCCTTGAAGCCCCTTTTGCCCTCAGAAGTAATCTTTATGGCTCGTGTATTCGGCAGACGCTGCACCCAATTCACCTCTAACAGCTTCTCCAGAAGAGCATTCCCTAATGCTCCGGCAAGGTGATGCCGTCTTTCACTCCAATCCAGACATTTGTGTGAAAATGAGCGGCGTTTTTTCTTAACCTGTTCAAGGTCTATTTGAAAGCTTGCAAAAAAATCCTCCCCGTCTTCAGTTACAGCAAACCCTTCCTTATCTTCACGCAGAATACCTGCTCTAAGGAGGGCATTGGTTAATTGAACCCCTATACTCCCGGCGAGATGATCATAACAAGTTCTTGCGTAACGCAGTGCTTTATCCTCTGAAGCTTGTCTTAAAGACTTAATTTGAGCGGGTGGAGCGAGTGATAACAAGGATTCCATCACCTGGGCTACTTCTTGATTTCGAATCCCATAGTACCGGTGTCTCCCTTGTTTCTCAACGGCAACTACGTTAGCATTGACCATTTTTGCTAAATGGAAACTTGCTGTTTGAGGCTGGATGCCTGCCATATAGGCTAACTCACTTGCTGCATGAAACCTTCCATCCAGTAAAACAGTTAATATTGCTGCACGGGAAGTTTCGCTCACCAGAGAAGCAATCACAGCTACATTCGAATTTGCTTTCATTTTCGCCCTCCATTTTTGCATTCCACACTTCGATGATGATTGAACTATTTATATTATACAATTAGGGAGGATGTATACAAATAGGAGGAGAACAACTAATGAACAATACGAACCAGATGCCACAGACAGAAGTGATTACACCTAAAATTCTCTATTATGGAACTCCGGTCATTTTGCTAAATACATTAAATGAAGATGGAACAGTAAATATTAGTCCTATTTCTTCATCATGGGCATTGGGAGATTGTATTGTACTAGGGGTTGGAGTGGAGGGGAAAGCGCTTGAAAATTTAGAGCGGCTTCCTGAGTGTGTAATTAATATTCCGAGCCCTTCCCTTTGGGAGAATGTAGAACAATTAGCGCCTTATACCGGCAAAAATCCCGTTCCAGAACATAAACAGAAATATGGATTTTCCTATCAAAAAGATAAATATGCTATAAGTGGATTGACTCCTGCCCAGTCTATAGCGGTACAACCTGCACGAATTATGGAATGCCCGCTACAAATTGAAGCTCGCGTAAAAAACATTCGAATTCCTGAGCATTCTCCGGACTTTGCTATTATTGAGACCCAAGCTGTGCATGTACATGCGCATAAAGAAATTATCCTTGAAGGAGATCATATCGATCCGCAAAAATGGAGTCCGTTAATCTATAATTTCCGTCATTATTTCGGCCTGGGTCATCAGCTCGGTAAAACCTTTCGGTCAGAAACATAAAGCGCAGACATTCCATAAAAAAGAAGACAGACTGCCAAGGGTATCCTTCGCAGTCTGTCTTTCTACCCTATTCCCTAGGCTCACGGCTGCATCCCATCTTCGATCCGCTTCATGAAATCTTCAACGGCGCTGTAGCCGAGCTGCTTCAGGTACCAATTGTTAGCGGCTGCCTCGATCAGACCGGCAACATCACGGCCCGGCTGAAGCTGGACCTCGATATGCGGAATTTGGACACCAAGATATTCGGTGAACTGAGGAACCAGCTCCAGCTCATTATTCAGAGAATTTTCCCGCCATGGGGACAGCTCAATGTCGAGTACGATTCGCGTCTCGTCCTGAAAAGCCCTGCGCCCGTATTGGCGTACGACATTAATCAGCCCGATGCTCCGCAGCGCCAGGAACTCGCGTGTTGTCTCATTATGCGTCCCGAGCAGCGTAGCCGGCCCCAACTTCTTAAGCACCACTATATCGTCCGCCACGAAGCGGTGGCCTCTTCTAATAAGCGTGTGTGCGGTTTCGCTTTTGCCGATCCCGGACTTGCCCCTGAGCAGAATACCTATGCCCGATACGTTGACACATACGCCATGGATCGACAGCTCGGGCGCCAGTGTCTTCACCAGATAGCTGTCCAGCTTGGCGATGAACTCGGTTGTCGTATCTGCTGTCCGCAGCAGGGGAATGCCCTCCTGGTCGCAGAACAGGGTCAGATAAGGGATCTCCTGCTGGCCTGTCGTCACAATGAAACACGGCGGATGATATTTGACGATATTCCCGATATGCAGCCTGCGTTCTTCTACGCTTAGCGTCAATAAATAATTAATTTCCTTGCGCCCGAGCACTTGCACCCGCTCCATGGGAAAGAAATCAAAATACCCCACAAACTCAAGCCCCGGTCTATGCGTCCGCGGACGGGTAATTAAACGGTCCATACGGCTGGAACCCGCAAGCACCTCCAAATGAAACTTTTCCGTAAGGCTTTGAACGGTGATCGACTTCATATTGTTCTCCTCCTGCGGCTAGGGCGTATCTGGATACGCCTACTATTCAATAGTACGGTTTCGGATATATTCAACAGCCGAATGGTACTTTCCTGTATTAATCCCCTTAATATCTTGTAATCTTTCCATGCTGATTATATATTAAAATCAATATATAAGACTCTAGACCCACATAGATTCAAATTACTAATAATAGCAAGAGGGTGCACCTATTGGCTTTGGAGTCGTGGATTGATTTGATACTTTGCTTCATTTTATTTCTTTTGTTCGTATACATATTTGCTTCGGTCACGATTACAAATCTGCATAAAGTATATTTGGCATTTCATTTTTCCATGATGATATGGCCTTACTGCCAGTTCGCCATCAGATCCGCCCAGGACCCCATTTACCAATTGTTTTATGTGAAGCTTGCCTTTGTGGATGCTTCTCTGCTGACTGCCGGCTGGATCTTCTTCACCATTCTTATCTCGGGCCAATCGCAATTTCTCAAGCGGAAAATATTAATGCTCCTGTTCATCCCGGCAATCATCTCATCGCTCGGTGTGGTGCTGAATCCCAATGGCTGGTTTGTTCTCCCGGTAAACGGCGGATATGTCGAAAGAATCTATGGTCCTATTTTTTGGATCAATATTTCAATCCTCGTTATCCATGCCATCGTATCCCTATATATCATTTATGTAGCCCTGGTCTCCGATCAGGCGCCCCGGATTAAACACCAGGTCATGTACATGCTGAAAGGGATACTGGCAGTGACCGTATTTCTTATGCTCGATATCTTCCTGAATGTTGTACTAGATGATTATTTGCCCGTCATCCCGGGGTTCACCTCTTTGGGTATTGTGATCTCAGCTATTTTCTTTGTGATTACAATCCATCAGGATAAAGTGTTTGATATTGTGACCATCGCCCACCAGGATATTATAGATACGTTGGAGTATGGGATTCTAGTGCTTGATGATCATGAAAAGGTGGTGGAAATCAATCAGGCTCTGCACCCCCTCCTGCTAATGGAAGCCGGTGACCTGTTCGACATGTCCGGCATCTTGCCCGGCAGCACCGTAGAGAACGCAAACTTCCTGCTTCGTTACCGGGAATGTCCCGATGAGGTAGCTGAGATTGAGCTCTGGCAGCCTGACGTCCAGCTATATATCCACATTCATGCCGCGCCCATTATGGTTAATGCTGTCAGGGTGGGGCGGATCATCACGTTCCAGGATATGAGCGAACTTCGCCGTCTCATTGAGGAGACTAATCATCAGAACAGCATTCTGCAGGAAAGAAACGAATCTTTAATCAAGGTCCAGGAGGAGTTGTTTCAGACCAACCGCAAGCTTACGAAGATGGCGATCACCGACAGCTTGACAGGATGCTATAATCGTCACTATTTGACCCAACAGCTGGAGAGTGAAGTGACCAAGAACCGGGAATACCGAGCCCCTTCGACACTTATCCTGATAGATATTGATTTCTTTAAAGCGGTCAATGATCGTTACGGTCATTTGGCCGGAGATGCAGTGATTTGCGGTACGGTAGAGATCCTGCAGCAAACGCTTCGGCAAGATGACATCTTAGCCCGATATGGCGGAGAGGAATTCATTATTTATTTACCGGATACGGATGAGTCACAGGCACTGCTCCTGGCCGAACAGCTCAAAGCGAACATAGAATTCAATAAGATGAGTATCGAAAATGTAGACCAGCCTGTGTCGGTCACCATTAGTATGGGTCTTCTAAGTATCAATGATTTCACGGCCCGGCAGCCAAGGGATGCGGCTGCCTACTTAAGTGATTTGTTCAAATCGGTGGACGAAGCCTTATACGAAGCTAAAGATCAAGGCCGCAACCGGATTGTTTCCATTCGAGGATAAGAACTTATAGCCGGGATAGAGCCTTTACCCTACTGTATACAAAAAGTTGAACCGTACGAAACGGTTCAACTCAAGGATGGTTTATGGGGTTGTTTGCGGTTCTTTTTCACTTAGACCAAGTGTCTGCGTTAGGGAAGCCAGAATCTCCTGGAGCAATTCCGGGTTGTCCTCCAGTGAAACGCCGTAAGAAGGAATCATTTCTTTTATCTTCGGCTCCCATTGCTTGATATGCTGCGGGAAGCATTTCTCCAGTACTTCCAGCATCACGTGAACGGCAGTAGAAGCACCTGGAGAAGCGCCCAGCAGCGCAGCTACCGACCCATCGGCGGCACTCACTACTTCGGTACCAAATTGGAGCGTTCCTTTACCACCCTCCGTATCTTTGATCACCTGCACACGTTGGCCTGCTGCCACCATACTCCAGTCTGCACTTTTGGCGTTCGGAATAAACTCGCGTATTTCATCCATGCGTTGTTCATTCGATAACATCAGCTGCTGGATCAGGTATTTGGTCAAGGACATTTCTTTTACACCTGCCGCCAGCATGGTGAGGAGATTATTCGGTTTTACGGAACCGATCAAATCCAAATTCGAACCCGTTTTCAGGAACTTTGGCGAGAAGCCGGCAAACGGTCCGAACAGCAGTGCTTTTTGGTTGCCGATATACCGGGTATCGAGATGCGGGACAGACATTGGCGGAGCCCCAAGCTTGGCTTTACCGTATACTTTTGCATGATGCTGTGCGACCACTTCCGGATTGTGACAGACCATAAATAATCCGCTTACCGGAAATCCGCCAATATGTTTGGACTCTGGAATGCCGGTTTTTTGCAGTAAGGATAGGCTACCGCCTCCAGCCCCGATAAAGACGAATTTGGCGGTATGGTATTCGATTTTACCGTTATCCAGATTATGCACTTTAACTTTCCACATGCCGTCGCTGGTCCGTTTAATATCCTTGATCCCATGCTTATAGTTGATTTCGACGTTTTGGCTTTTTAGATGATCAAACAACAGGCGCGTCAAGGCGCCAAAGTTGACATCTGTTCCGGAGTCGATCTTGGTTGCAGCTACCGGTTCATTCGATGTACGGCCTTCCATCATCAGCGGAATCCATTCCTTCAGCTTCGCAGGATCATCGGAATACTCCATCCCTTGAAACAGAGGATTTTTTGATAGCGCTTTAAATCGCCTGTTCAAATAAGAGACATCCTTTTCCCCTTGCACCCAACTCATGTGCGGAAGCGGCATAATGAAGTCCTGCGGATGACGAATCAAGTTGCGTTCCACCAGATAAGACCAGAACTGTCTGGAAAGCTGGAACTGTTCATTGATTTTTACAGCTTTGCTGATATCTATGGATCCGTCGTACTTCTCGGAAGTATAGTTGAGCTCACACAGTGCCGCATGACCCGTACCCGCATTGTTCCATTCGTTAGAGCTTTCTTCTCCCGCGCCTGCAAGCTTCTCAAACACTTTAATTTCCCATTCCGGTGCTAACTCTTTCAGCAAAGCTCCCAAAGTCGCACTCATGACTCCGGCACCAATTAAGATAATGTCTGTTTTTTTCTGTTCGCTGCTCATAAAAAACCTTCCTTATCTCTTTTATATTTGCAAAAAAGAGCCAGACCGACTGCTTAGGGACTGTAAGAGGCAAGGCTCCACTCAGGAATACTATTAAAAACGTTATCGGCTGTTATCAGATAATTATATACAATTTGAAGCAAATAAAAAATCAAAAGTTTGCACAATCCGTATGACATTTATATGCAGATGTTTGATATGGGAATACCCGATTATTCGCTTTAGGCTTGACCCCTTACGTTTACACTTGTAAACTATAACTATCGTTTACAGACGTAAACAAAAATTATTGAAAAAAGGTGAAGACAATGCAGGAGTCCCCACGCATTACCGAGGCCGAAAGCGAAGTGATGAAGCTCCTCTGGCAAAAAGAGCCTTTGTCTGCTAATGAGATTATTTCCAAGCTGACGCAGCAGATGCAGTGGTCGGATCAGACGATTAAAACCTTTCTGAACCGGCTGCACAAGAAAAAGGCTATTGCATTCGAGAAGTCCGGCCGGAACTATCTCTACTACCCGCTGGTTTCACACGATGAATACTTAAAAACCGAAAATCGTTCTTTCCTGGACAGGGTTTATAAAGGGGCCGTCGGTATGTTATGCGCGAAATTTCTCGAAGAAGAGAACCTCTCGGAGAAAGAAATTGAGGAGCTTCAACAACTTTTGGAGAAAAAGAAGAACTCATGAAATCATTCGACACCCTTTTCCTCCTCTTCCTGGCCGCGTCCCTGGCTTCAACGGTCATCCTGCTATTGTTGCTCTTGACCCGGAAGCTGTTCCTCAAGCGCCTTAGCCCTAGAACCCTGCATGCATTGTGGTTTATCGTTTTGATTAAGCTGCTGGTTCCCTTCGCTCCGCAAAGCCCTGTCAGCCTATTCAATCTAATACCGCAAGCGTTGCCTGTGGAATGGAGTCTGGATCAAAAGAATACCCTACCGATGCTTTCTTCCGAATCCGACTCCAGTACGAAGGTGACAGTAACGGATAGTGGAGAAAAAACCGTGCGTCCAGACACTGCCCCGATCCGTTCGGGAGAACAAGGTTCGTCTATTGCACAGCCGTCTCCTCAAGAGAACATCTCTGAGAAAGTTCGCGATGGGCTGAGCGGGTTAGCAGTAAGCACGCTGGTTTGGCTTGGAGGACTCCTTTTTTTCGCTTCATACTCCCTGTTCTTCACGCTCAAATTCAGAAGCAGGGTCGGAACCTCCCGCCAGTCGGACAACCCGGAGGTGCTCTCCGTTCTCGCGGCGTGCCTAGAGAAATTAGGCATCCGCCAAACTATTCCCGTCTATGAAACGAGCAGTCTTCGCAGCCCGTGTCTCTATGGTTTAATGAAGCCCAGAATTTATTTGCCCGAAGATATCGTCGCGATTGCCGATACAAGGCAGCTCACACATATTCTGCTGCATGAGCTGACCCACTATCAACGCAAAGACTTATGGTTCAATTCCCTGTGGACGTTAGCAGTCTGGCTCCATTGGTACAATCCGCTGGTTTGGCTGGCCATGAAAAAAATGAATGCCGATCGGGAGGCCGCCTGCGATGCAGGCGTGCTCGAGGTGCTGGGTGAAAAGGAAGCTTCGTCATACGGTATGACCCTTCTTATGCTATCGCGCTTATTTTCCAGAACCTCTGCCCCGCGGGTCAATCTTTCGCATTTCTTTGAGCACCAGAATGAAACGAAACGGAGAGTGACGATGATCGCCAAGTTCAAAAAAGGTTCGTACAAGCTATCCGCCGCCGCTATTCTCTTGGTTCTTGCCTTGAGCATCGTCTTGCTCACCAATGGAGCACAAGATGCAAATGGCACCCGGCCGGATGTGAATACCCATGCAACAGACTCCCAGAAGCAAACTGTTTCTTCATTCAGGATCGTCAGACCGATTGACTCGTTCAAATGGTTTAACTGCTGTTAGAGTTAAAAGTGGACACTCGTTAAGAGAACAGGAATAATGAGAATAACGAGGAGGTGTCCACATGAGTGGAACACGAAAAAGCTACAATGATGAATTTAAAAAACAGACGGTAAAGTACATCCAGGAGCAGACCAAGACGGTGGCGGAACTGGCCCACGAGCTGGACATCCCCGCTAAAACCCTGCATCAATGGCTGGGCAAGTTCCGGCAGTTCCCAGACGAGCCCGTGGCCAGCGCCGAGAGGGTACGAGAACTGGAACGACAGTTGCGGGAAAAAGAACAGCAACTAGCCGATATGGCGGAGGAAATGGCCATCGTAAAAAAAGCAGTGCACATCTTCAGCAATCCAAAGAACTGAGATTTCAGTTCATCGAAGATCATCGCTCCCGGTTTCGTGTGGAGAAGATGTGCAGTGTCCTTGAGGTATCGCGGAGCGGCTATTACAAATGGAGAACGGCAAAACCAAGCCCACAAGCGACCCGAAAGGCGTTGCTTCTTCAGCGAATCACCTATCAATTTAACGATACAGGAGGCTGCTACGGCAGTCCTAAAATCACGATTCTTCTCCAGCGCGAAGGCCACAAGATCAGTGAGCGTACCGTAGGGAAATACATGAGAGAGCTGGGCTTGCGCTCCTGTGTAGCAAAGAAATTCCGCGTAAACACGACCGACTCCAACCACACCTTACCGGTTGCACCTAATCTGCTAAACCAACAATTCTTCACCGAAAAACCAAATCAAACATGGGTCGCGGATATCACTTACATTCCCTGCCGGGAAGGACGGATGTACCTCGCCAGCGTGCTTGACCTATGCACCCGGGAAATCGTAGGCTGGCGGCTGGACGACCGGATGACCACAGATCTGGTAATGAGCGCTCTAGAAGACGCCTACAAGGCCAAACGCCCAAAGAAAGGTCTCATTCACCATTCGGATCGAGGCTCACAGTATGCCTCAGCCGACTACCGTAAACGTTTGGTGAAATACCGCATGAAGGCCAGCATGAGCCGCAAAGGCAACTGCTACGACAATGCTTGCATTGAATCTTTTCACAGCCTATTGAAAAAAGAGTTTGTGTACTGTACCCGATTCAAAACGAAGAAACAAGCCTATGATGGCATCTACCAGTACATTGAATTTTTTTATAACCGCAAGCGAATCCATGGTGCTCTGGGCTACGTATCGCCGGTTCAGTTTGCAGCTAGATTCAAACGAAAAGCAGCCTAATTTCATTTTTTAGTGTCCACTTTCTTGACGGAGGTCCAAACCGTCTAGACCGGGCGATCGTTTTTTCCAAATTCGACTTTAAAGTACCTGACTATCTGCCCAAAGGTTACCAGCTTGAGAATGTGGAATTGAGTAAGCTATTCTCCAAAGCGAACAAAGTTGACCTAATTGATACAGTAACCATTACTTATGTATCCCATTTCGGACAAGAAGACGAGAAGCAGTTCGAGATGCGCGCCTCCAAAGGCAAGGGTAATATGCTGGAGCACAATTTATTGTGGGGCGCTCCATATTCCCAAGAGGCTACAACCTCTCCTTCTTACCGGCAGGATGTGGTTGAGATGGGCAATATCCAAGGCACTCTATTCACGGCAAAACGAGTCAACGGGCGTAAGCCGGGGACGGGCATAAGCTACATCTGGCAAGACAAGGATATAGAATATGCGGTCAATTTCGATAGCCAGTTCACACAAGAGGAGCTATCGAAAATCGTGCAATCCTTTGTTTCCCCGCAGCAGACCCAGCATGTCCGCTACGATGGGGAGGGAAATTCTTTTCCTCTATACGACGAAAAAGATTTGCTCGAAGCGAAGAATATTCTCGGCTTTAACGTGAAGTTCCCGTTCGGCTTGCCTGACACCCAGCTTACGCTGGCCGACTCGATATTGCTGAAAGCTGGAGACCAGAATACAGGGTTCTCGTTCAAACAGACCTCGGATGCCCTGTGGAATGACTATCGGGCACCTTACGATTCCAAAATCTATGATATGAACGATGTACTTTCGCTTTATCAGAGCAAAGCTCCACTGTTCAATGCGTCCAAGCTCTCGTTCATTCGGAAACTGGAGATTAACGGCATCGAAATTTCAGCTTATGCTGATAACGCTCACGTTTACTCTGGCCCTTTCTATGCTGGCAGCGGCTCAGACAAAACAAAGATAAAAACTCAAACTTATTACTTCTGGGAGCAGAACGGTCTTTACTATGCTGCCAACTTCCTGGGTATGGATAAAGACCAGGAACTAAATCTGAAGGCTTTAGTTCTCGCTCCTGTTCACTAGTTCTGTGGGGCAAAGAAGAACTCGGCCTACAAATGATACGCTTCACCGCGCTAGCCTAAGCGACAAGTTTTAGGGCCATCCCTTGCGGAATGGCCCTTTGCTAGATAGTAGCACGTTACATCAAGTGCATTTTACTTTAATGTTTAACAGTCGGGTTTTTGTAATCATCCCCGCACTTTCTAGCGTCCATTTTGACGCCTCGTTATAATACCAGCATCCACAAATCGGCGTTAATTCGTGGTTATAACACCATTTTTTCAAATTGAGAATAATGGTCCTCCCAATTCCCTGCTTGCGATACGCCTCATTCGTAAACATGCCTATACTCGCCAATCCATTAAACATTTTACTCTTTTCAAGAACTCCTATTCCAAGCAAGACAGAACCCCGATAGTACGAGAAGAGTTCTCCATTCGCAATCCTTTTTTCATAATGATCAAGAAAATCCCCGCACATCTGTTGTATGGGTAAGAGATCATCTAATGTTGCGGGAACAACTATGTCGTCTTTTAGTGAATTATTCTCCGGTATATTTAAATGACTATCTTGAAAAAAATAAGCTTGCTTGGTGATGTGAAGGTCTTTATCTAAAGCTAAGCTTACAAATAGCTCATCACAGGTCGGTACAAATAGAGACTTCACGTCATGATTCTCAATCACTTGTCTAAAAAGCTCTTGGGCATGCCTTAGATACGATGGCTGGATGTAAAATTGAGTTAGTAACTGATCCTGATGGATCGCATAATAGCCGACTTCATTTAATTCATCAAGGATCACATAAAAAGTTGATGTTAGAATATGTTCCTCCAAGAAGGAATCAAATGGCGATGACAATGTATGGATATAATCTTGAATGAGATGCTGTACCTCGTTTATCAGGCACTTTTTAAAAAGCAATTGAATCATCCTTCCGTACTAGAGATAGACCTTCATTAATCATAGCATCAAATCGGGCTCCTTATCACTGGCGAGTATCGTTATAATTATAAAGGAGGATATAGAATGTGGATTTTTATTGTTGTTTTCACGGTCATTGGAATCATATCTCTAATTAGTCCGAGAGCTTCTTGGTATTTGTCAAACTGGTGGCGTTATGAAGGAGAGACAGAGCCAAGTAGCTTTTCCTTGTTGTTATATCGGATTGGCGGAAAGCAAGAACATCAGAAAAAGACGACATTCATTCGCAGCTTGGCGAATGAATGTCGTCAGTTACTCTATTAATTCAATATGTGATTTCAAGTCTAGTTGCAACGAATTTACAGAATACCAATTCCTGAATCCAATTCCAATCGCACTTAAATCGGAAAGCATATTTGTTCTGTAAACTTCTACAATGGATGTATCTTGATCAGCAACAGAAAATACATAATCTCCATTATTCTCAAGTCTCACTTGTAATATCTCAACATTCCGAGCTACATTATAACTAAATATCGGATCAATAGATTTGGATAAAACAACTTTTTCATTGTTAAAAATACCCCAAATATATGTCTCACCAAGTTTTGTTCTAAAGATAATACCCGCTTGATATGCAGACACTTTAGGTTCTTGTGCAATAGAAATCTGTACATTATATATAAAATTTTGATTAGGCTTTATATGATACATAAATTTAGGAGAATTATTGTAATCATATTCTTTATCAGTTTGAATGCAAAACTTAATAATATCTTCGTCAGACTGTATAATACCTTCTTCATTATTTTCTGCGTTCCATTTCATTTCAGGCATTTCATTCTGTTGTATTCCCCGTAATGAATAAAGCATAATTAAAACTTCTTTTAAATAAGTTTTCAAGGAATTCTCTAGTATTATTGCTTTTTCTGAGTTCACTTGTACACTAAAGGATCGGTTTTCTGTAATTAAGCTTTTTAAATAAACCGAAATAACTGTTTTCCATTCTCTAATAAGTTGTGCCGATGTCTCCTCTATTTTTTCTATTAAGGTACTATTTACTGAAAAACGCTTAAATTGTATCACTAATTCTGCGTTAAGGACTTCCTTTGATTTAACCATTCCTAATAACTTGGTGCCAATGTATTCAGTAGTTATTCCGCTGTTGTTCTCTTGGTGCTGTTCCATTGCTATAATCTCATTATTTATCGGTGCATTTAGGATCTCGTTTATACAGGTAATAAGTAATTCTGATTCCAGGGGTTCTATATGTAAGCTTTCAATTGAAAAAAAGCATTCTGTATTATATGTTTCATGAGAGGATGTCGCCAAACTTTCTAACATTTCCGTAGTGATAACAAATTCATCATATTTATAACCTTCATTTTTCTTTTGTGCACTGTCCATAATATAATAAACCCCTGTTGTGGCATTGTACCCTTTAATTAAAAATAAATGCATCCAATCAGATACATTATAATGATGACTGTAATAGAGCGTTTTCAAGTTGCCGAAGACTAGAACTGGTCTTTGGAGAGTTATTTGTTCCCTAATAATCGTATGTATATCTTTGCACAGGGGGAAATAATGTAACTTTAGACCTAAAAGACTCATAACTTCTTCAGTGTTCTTACAAAACTGGTTAAAATCAATTTTTAAATTCGAACTATGATATAACTCAAAACATTTCTGAAGAATTAGATAATAGTTTGAAAAGTAACTCCTTTTCCCCTCTGCAACAATTAATAACGTTTTTTCTAGACAATTCACCTGATCAAGTAAATAATTATCTTTGTTTGGATGAATAAAAGGTAAAATTAAAGTCATACTCATAATCTCCAATCTGATTAGAATAATGAGCCACTTCTGTTAATTAAAAACACAGTTACACAAATCTTCAACGGTTTCAAAGATTATAATATCTAAATCTTCATCATA
The DNA here is from genome assembly GCF_038002865.1 of Paenibacillus sp. FSL H3-0321. NCBI lineage: Bacteria > Bacillati > Bacillota > Bacilli > Caryophanales > Paenibacillaceae > Paenibacillus > Paenibacillus sp. FSL H3-0321. Next base: position 3,983,152 of record NZ_JBBODH010000001.1, read on the forward strand.
CAGTTCCCCCTACTCAATTCAGGAAATCGTTTGCACAACTTTACAATAGCATACCATTTATATGACCATATGGGAATAAAATACTAGTAAAAAGCTGCTGCGAATGAAGGGATTAAGGAAAGTGCTATTTTAATGATCAGGCTGCTCAGGGAGCATGGATACCACCAGCCTTTGGTTTGATACTTTAATTATACCAAGTGGAAACGGCTTCGCCGTCCTCAAAAGGACGGTATCCGTTTCAGCGAGAAATAGAAGGATAATTTATAGCGTGAAACATATAAATTCTTATCTTTCGAAAAAAAAGACATTCTCCTTAGAAAAATGAGGAGAATGTCTTTTTGAGATCTTAATGGACTTTTTCAGTGACCTCCCTTTGGGGCGGAGGTTTTGCTCATTAGAGCTGTTTACTTGTTTGCCAAGAAAGCATCAATTTGAGCTTGCAGTTCAGCTTGGATTTTATCAATGCCAGCCGATTTCAGTTGCTTGTTCAGCTCTGCAAGGCCTTTGTCGATATCATCAATTACGCCGTACTCAAGCGGAACCGCATAGCGGAGCATCACATTGCCTATGTTGGCGATTTGCGTTTTCACTTTGCTGTTGTCGAATACAAACGTTTCAAGCGGATAATGATAGACGTCCTTTGCTTCCCAGCCATTCACCAGATCGGAAATTTCTTGCGGGAAGGCTTCATTGTCACGGTTGAGCGGCGAGTTGAAGCTCCAGTTCGAGAAGCCGGTAAAGTTCGCATTTTTATCGGTTGCTTTATATTTGTCGTCGCCCACCGCTTCATAGTGTACACCGCTTACGCCGTACATCATCAGATCATGCAGTTCTTTATCATTTTGCATCAGATCGATTAACATCAGGGAACGTTCCGGATTCTCGGAAGTTGCATGGACCGACGTACCGTTTTGTGTAGAAATAGCTACCGATTTTTTCTTGCCTTGGTTGATGTCGGCCAGTGCCACTTCATAAGGAGAATTTTCTTGGCGCATTAAAGCCATGAGGGCTCCAAGCGTTCCGTTGTTGTGTGTAATTGATGCCGTTTTGCCTGCTTTAAAATCCGCCTGATGATCGTTTTTGCTGTTCAGAACGTTCTTCGACCATGCATTGTTATCGGCAAGATCCTTGTAATACACGAGCAGATCTTTGAACTCTTGCGTTTCATATACGTTAAAGATTTGCCCTTTTTCATCCGTCAATTTAAAGGCAAACGGAAGGTCGAGATCAAACATATTCCATTCATTTTGCTGTTTCAGCAAGACGCGGTCCAAATTGTGAAATTTCCAGTCCCCTGTTTCCGGAGTGAAAGGCGATACGCCCTTCTCGTTTTGTGCTATCGCTTTCAAATAAGTAGCATAGGTTTCCGGGCTGTTGATTTCTGGAAGATTATGTTTCTTACGCAAATCTTCACGATACAAAATCAGCTTTTCGACCGACTCCCCTCTGTTTTGCGGAACCATGTACAGTTTTCCGTTTACTTTCGCCTGATCCCAGCTCACATCAGACATGGCAGCCATCGTTTGCGGCATATATTTGGTAAGCAGCTCATCAGTCAATTCCAGGAAGCCGCCTTTCAGCGCCTGATCATTGTAGCCGGCCCAGTTTGCTGAATAGATGAGGTCAAAATCTTCATCTGCCGCCAGCTTCAGTGGATACTTTTGCGCCCAGTCAGACCAGTCCAGGAATTCACCTTCGACCGTGGCATTGATTTTTTCTTTCAGCTTTTTATTAATCTCAGCAAAAACGATATCATAGTCTACAGGTTTGGGACCTACAAAAATCATTTTCAGCTTCACTTCTTTGGAGGTATCAATGGCGCCTGAGGTGTCTGAGCTGCCTGTCGTATCGCTTCCTGGCTCTGCTGACTCTGATGCATTGTTAGTAGCCTGAGCAGGTGCATTGGCATTGTTCTTTCCGCCGCCGCATGCACTCAAAATCATTACGAAGGTTAAAACGAGCGCCAACATGATCAATCTATTTTTCTTCAGCATTTCAAACCTTCCCCCTCATGTTTAAATATATTGATTAACCGGATTTCCCCGGGTTCACCCTTTCACAGCACCAATCGTCAAGCCTTGGACGAAGTACTTCTGTACGAACGGATAAGCTAGCAGAATTGGACCGGTTGCTACGACCGTCATCGCCATCTTCAAGCCTTCGGTCGGAATCGAAGTGGTAACGACGGCTCCCGCACCCATCATAGCTTTTCGCATGCCATCCATATTGCCAAGCATTTTATATAAATAATATTGGAGCGGCATCAGGTTTTCATTGGATATAAATAGCAGCGCATTGTACCAGTCGTTCCAATAGGCAAGTGCAAGGAACAATCCGATTGTAGCAAGCGCCGGTTTTGAGAGCGGCAGGATTAGACGAGCATAGATCTTGAAGTCGCCTGCGCCGTCAATTTTGGCCGATTCTACAATCGCTTCCGGAATGCTGCCCATAAAAGACTTCATGACAATGATATAGAAGACGTTGAGCATCATTGGAATCACTAAGGCCGCCAGAGTATCCTTCATATCCAGGTAGTTGACCATAAGCAGATACCATGGGACCAGCCCGCCACTAAACAAAGTTGTAAAGAAAAAGAAGAAGGAAAATTTGTTGCGCCACTTGAAATCTTTTCTGGACAGCGCATAAGCGGTCATCGAGGTCAGAAACAAGCCCAACAGCGTGCCTATTATCGTAACCCCTATCGTTACCAAGTAGGCCTGAATCATTTGCTCGGGATACTTAAACAAAATGCTGTAGGCTTCCGTAGAAAATGCAGTCGGTATAAATTGATAGCCTTCCGTTATGATTTTATTTTCTTCCGTAAAGGATGACGATACGACAAGCACAAAGGGAAGAATACATAGAATCGCGAGAAAAATCAGGGATACATAACCAATACCTGAGAATATTTTACGATCAAGCTGCTTCATATCGTTACCTCCATTTTGAAAAACTAAACTCCTTATGCGCTTAGAACAGGGCGCGGTCTTTGTCGTATTTACGGACAGCAAAGTTCACGGTCATGATCGTCACAAATCCAAGAACGGATTGGAAAACGCCAGCCGCAGCCGACATGCCGATGTCATTCGAAGTAATCAGCGATCTGAAAACGAAAGTGTCGATAACATCTGTCGAAGAGAACAACAAACCGTTGTTGCCGATCATGTTATAGAACATCCCGAAGTCACCGCGGAAGATATTCCCGACCGCCAGCAGCACCAGAATAATAATCGTCGGATAAAGATTGGGAATCGTCACTTTCATGATCCGCTGAAAAATGTTGGCACCATCGATTTCAGCCGCTTCGTACATCTCGGTATCTATGCCCGTAATCGCGGCCAGGTACATCACCGTTCCGTATCCAAGACCTTTCCAGGCGGAAACGAGAACCAGGATATACGGCCAATAGGAAGGTGTATTGTAAATATCGACAGGCTCCAGTCCTAAGCCTCTAAGCAGAGCATTCACAGTGCCGATATCATAGTTGAGCAGGTTATAGGCAATCGCCCCGACAACGACCCATGAAATAAAGTAAGGAAGAAACAGCGCCGATTGTGTAATTTTCCGGAACCATTTGCCGCCGACCTCAAACAACATGATTGCTGCAAATATTTGCAACGAGTTGTTCACGATAATAAACGCAATGTTATACAATGCTGTATTTCGTGTGACCCGCCAGGCATCTCCCGATTCAAAGAAAAAGCGGAAGTTGTCGAGTCCGTTCCAGGCACTCCCAAAAATACCGCCGGCGTAATCATAATGCTTGAAGGCAATAATGATGCCTGCCATCGGGATATAGGCAAACAGGAGAAAAAATGCAACCGCTGGTGCCAGCATCAATAAGAGAACCCTATAGTTTTTCAAATCACTCCAAAATGTATGCCCTTTCATCTTTGCACCCCTCTCTTCTCTATATCTCTGATTATAATAGGGCGGGTGCGGTGACATAATTCAGCGAAACAACTAAACCTAATACTAATTCAACGATTCGACAAAAAATAAGCCCCTGTCCCGTCCGGAACAAGAGCCTCACGAATAGATTCAAATTTTGTTTCTCTTCCGGTACTCGCCGGGCGACATGCCCATGTACTGCTTGAACTGCCTATTGAAATAAATAATATTTTTATATCCGGCTTGCTCCGCAATTTCATATATTTTCTTAGTCGGATCTCCCAGCAGCTCGCATACCCGCTTCATTCGCAATTCACCCAGGAAATCGCTGAATAGACTGTTGGTTTCGACTTTAAACAGATGACCCAGATAGTTGGGCGTAAAATCGAAATGAGCGGCAACTTCGTTCAGCGTTACTTTTTGCTCCAATCTTCCTTTCACATATTCCGTAATTTCATCAATTAGCTTCCGCTTTTGTCTTTGCCGCTTCAAATACAGCAGCTCCGACAGTTCAAAGAACCTTCTTCTCAGCCACGAAAGGATATCATGCACCGTTTCGAACTGAAAGAGCACAAAAGGATGATGGGAATCCCAATTCAAAATCTCGTACAAATGCTCATCCATTTGCCGCAGATCGGCATGAAGCTTGGAGGTAATCCGAATGATGATGTCGTAAATGTCGTTTTTCTGGGAGATCGGGCTGTCTCCGGCAAACAGCTGCAGCAAGCAATCGTCAATGGTTGTAAGGTCGTAGTCGAGCATAGCCTTAAGCATCCGGTCAACAATAACCTCTACATCCGCAGCGATCTTTTCCTTTGGGTGCCACTCGGAGGCGTCTTGGATGAGCCTGTTTTTCCCGACAATCCATTTGATGCTTAAAGCGGCCTGAGCCTGCCGGTAGGACTTATGCAGCTTGTCGAGTTCGGTTGTGTACATCCCCCGGCCGATAGTAATGGAAAAGGAAAATTCCTGATAAAACGCCCGAATCAGCTCTTCCATCAAAGCGGTGAAATATTGTTCCTGAACTGCAGCCAAGATCACAAAGTGATAGTCATAGGTGGTGATGACCATGCCTAAATTTTGATCGTGAGCGAACTTCCGGATGAAATGATTAGCGCTGCTGCTCCATACACTCCGCTTCTCTTCAGTCCATGACTCTATTTTCCACGCCATGTCGTCGATCTCAACGATGGCTACCGCGGACGCATCTTGTAAATAGGGCACAAGAAAACTCTGAATATGCGTCTCGACCTGACCCGGAGTGGCCTCGTTAAACCAGCGCAGCAGCAGTTCCTGATTCACAAGCGTCAGTGTCTCCGACAAGGAAGTATGCTGCTTCCGCTCTTTCTCAATCTTGGCGCAGAGTCCGCTCAGCATATGGTTTAGCTCGTCGTCATCGACGGGCTTAAGCAAATAACCGGATGCGCTCAATTGAATCGCTTCTTTGGCATAGCTGAAATCCTGATGCCCGCTAATAAAAACAATATGGACCTCGGGGTTGATCTCCTTCGCTTTCCGCGCAAATTCCATTCCTGACATGATGGGCATACGGATATCGGAGAGAATGATGTCAACAGGATACTGCTCCATCATTTTGAGAGCGGCAAACCCGCTCGCGGCCGTTCTAACATTATGCAAAGGCAAATGCTCATTGCCCGCCACACGCCGTCTGAGCCATTCCAAATCAACCACTTCGTCATCCACCAGCAGAACGTTAATCTCCATCGCCATATCCCCCTACTCCCCCAAATCTTCCCGGATTTCCGCATTATCCACCGGTAAAATAATTTGAACTGTCGTTCCCGCCCCAAAATGGCTGCCAATCTGAATGCCGAAATCATTGCCGTATCTCAGTTTAATTCGTTCTTCCACGTTTCTCAGACCATAGCTGTCAGAATGAAGCGGGTTCGACCGCATTGTTCTAAGGGTATCCGGCCGCATACCGATCCCGTTATCAATGACCTTAAGTTCAATCCGGTCGCCAAGCCGCTTTCCGGTAATACGGATCGCAATCGTCTCACCGAACCAGGCGTGCTTGAATATATTCTCGACAAACGGCTGTAAAATCAGCTTAATAATGGGAATCTGTAAAATTTCCGGATCGATATCATAATATACCTTGAAGGCATCCGCATACTTTACTCTCTGGATTTCAAGATAGGTCCTTACCTGCTCCAACTCCTTTTCCAGAGAGATATACACATGCCCTTCGTTTAAGGTGAGCCGATAAAATTTGGAAAGGCCTTGTACCATCCTTGTAACCTTCTCAACTTCCCCCAAATTGGCCAAACTGCCAATCGTCGACAGTGTATTGTACAAAAAATGCGGACTGATTTGGGCTTGCAGCACATCCAGCTCAGCTTGTTTTTTCTGGATGCCCTGCTCGTAGACGTCGCGGATCAGTTCCTGGATGCTCGTGGCCATTTGATTAAAGCTATTGGCAATGTAGACAAATTCATCATTTCCTGAAAACCCGATTCTTTTGTAAAAATTCCCTTCCTGAAACGACTGGACCAAATATACGATCCGTTTAATTTTTTTGCCGGAGATTCGGGCAACCAGGAAGCCGATAACAGCCATAACCAAAAAGCTGATGGAACAGACAGTGCCAATCACCTTCTGCATTCTGCTGGCGTCTTTGTTCAAATAAGTGTGCGGTACCCTTGCCTCGATGGCATATCCCGGTATCGGAACATCTTCGCTAATAATCAAATAAGAGTCTTGCTTCGCATGTTCATCTACAATACCCTGTTCATATATAGTTGATCCTTGTGTCCTATCCATTAAACGAAGGTCAAGCCCCTGTTCAATCGGAAAGGTATCGAAATTGCCAAAAAGCTCGTCAATTCTCGCCGTGACACGAATATAACCGATAATGGCCGGACCATTTGAAGAAACGAGCTTGCGGACATACGAAATGTTGCCCAGCTCGCGATCGGTGTCTGCCTGAAGCCACAGGCTGTCTTTGCTATCCGTGACGATCGACTGAAACCACTCCGTATTTTCGATCGTCCGGTAAGGAAGAACATAATAATCGCTTCTACCAATCGGCATCGACATATCGTCACCGGTAATTTCAAGCATCGTCTCATTCACGGTATAGAGCGCAAGTCTCAGCTTGTTCCCGTACAATTGCAGAGGGGCCTTCATATAAGGAACGATGTCGTCTCTCATCTTAAGCATGTTATCCAAAGGCTCCCCCCTAAACTGAAGAGCATTCTGAAAGTTGAAATTGAGAAACAGCGAATTGCTCATTCGTTTGATTTCATCCGTCTGGTATTCGATGTTGTTCCTTGTCTGCTTCAGAGCGGTCCTGATATTCGTTTCCGCCATCTCTGTCCTGGATTGAATGAGCATCGTATATGCGATATAGCCGACCAGTATATCTGTCAGCAATACAAGAATGAGATACGGAATCATCATCTTGTAGGTGAACGGAATATACTTTTTCCTGAACCAGAACCTCTCCATGGGCATGCTCCCTTGTAACCGTGTCAATGGAATACCTTCATTTTTATCTATTCTACAATGAAATGAAAGCGGTTACTATAGAATGCATTTGGAAATTCGATCTTTTTCGCACAATAAAAGCCCGCAGCAGCTGTGCGAGCTTCAACTCCATACCTTTCTACCTATTCAGAAGAGGCGTTGTTGGCTTGTTCATTCATGAACATGAACCAAACCTTGTTTTAAGCGGTCCAGCTGCAGAAGATGATGACGGTAGTGCATTTCAACAAGCAGAAACCATTCCTCTGCGCACAGTCCACCGAATCGCGGATGGGGCACTGTATTTTGTTTGGACGCTTGCTCTAGGGTCGGTTCAATCTCCTTCATTCTCTGGTTGACCGTGTGCAGCCCTTGAATTAGCTGCTCTTTGCTTTCCGGCTGCTGCGGCGTATATTGGGGAGAAGGCGGAACCTGAACACGAATCGGCGGGAAACTTCCTTGAGCGAATATTGCCTCACCTGCTTCGGTTTTTCCCGCTTGAGATATCAGGGAATCTTCGCTTGGCACAAGGCATTGATCTACATTGCGAAGCTGCATATACAGCGCCGAGTTAATAAGATGTTGAACCATCTGTCCGATAGACCACTCATTGTCGCTTGGTTTTTGCTTCAGCTGCTCCATACTGAATGGATCCAGTTCATCAATATAATGTGCCACAGTTTCCTCAAAACGTTGTAAGGCTTCCTTGGTTGTAACCATCATGTATTAGCTCCTTTAATCATCTTTTGTTCTAAGTATACAAAAACGCTACTGACACCCTTATGTCAGTAGCGTTTCAACATGTTCTCCAGTTCGTCTCTAACCCGATTCCGGAAGGATTCCGGCTCCAGTACAACCACTCCGGCTCCCCAGCCGAGCACGGATTGCAGCAATTCCTCCGCCTGCCTAACACGAAAGGTTACCAGCAAGCCTTCCGGTTGATCCTCTATCGTATCTATATAGAAGTTGTTCGACTCCCTTACCTTATCGGCAATGTCAGGCTGGACCCGGATGCGCACACGGATGTTGCGGTCATCTGGAGGCCGGTATGCCTCCAAATTAAAATCTGCTGGAAGCTTGAATCCAGCTTCCAGTTCAATAAGCTCCGTCATCCGGGACAACCGGAAATGACGGATGTCTTGACGCAATTCACACCATGCGATGAGTACCCATGCCCCATGAAGGAGCACAAGCCCATAAGGAGCAACCGTACGAACGCTTTGACGGTTTCCATCGGCTTCGGCGATTTTTTTGGAATAGTGGAAGCTTATTTTTCGTTCCTCCAGGATCGCCTGACGAATCGCTTCCAGGTATGCCTTCTCTTGTATTCGTGATACATCTTCAGCGGACGTACGCAACCGAATGCTCTTACGTATCCGGGCAGCCTCACTGCGGACCGGTTCCGGGAGGATGGCCTCAATCTTTCCTCTGGAAGTACGAGACTTACGGCCATAGTGGACATCAAACCACTGCTCGATAAAATCCGTTCCGATGAGTAACGTCACAGCTTCTTCTACCGTAAAGCTGACTGGCGGCAGGAAATACCCCTCCATTAAGGAGTATCCCTGTCCTGGCGCCCCTATCATGGATACACCAGCTTCACTTAAAGCTTGAATATCCCTATAAATGGTTCTCACGCTTGTTTCAAAGGTAGCGGCCAAATCCTCGGCCCGCAGCACCTTATTACGCTGCAGCTCAAGCACTATGGCTAACAAACGATCCGTTTTGTTCATGCGGCTGCACCCTTTCCCGGCTGTTTATGATACGATTCTCCGCTTTGGCTGAAGCGTGGCTTTGTAAATGTACTTCTAGCCTCAAAGCTGAATTGTTATATCCCTAAATACAGCTTTGCCCTTAGTAACAATATAAGCTCCTTTGCAGACTCCATGGCTTGTTCCAATGAATAGGTTAAGCGATCTGTCACTGAAATAATGTCTTCATGATCTTCAGGTGTGTCGAGCACTTTCTTGATATTAAGATTAATTCCCCTAATTCCTCCTGCTTGATTCATCAACCGAAGGATTGCACTTATCGAATAATGCGCTGTCCTTAAAGTACGAATAATTTTCAATTGGTTTATTTCATTTTCTGTATATGCACGAGCTCCGTTTGAAAGTCTAGGGACTGTTATTAATCCATTGCGTTCCCAATTTCGGACAACTTCAGGTGAGAGGTCCAGAACTTGAGCTGCCTCTTTTCGTGTATAGGTTCCAATAGATGTGGATGTTTTTCCACACATCAGCTGCTCCGAAAGTTCAATAGCTTCTAGCGCTCGATCATATTCTTTTTCTAGATGGGACAGATATGCTTGCGTATGTTCTAGTGCTTGATTGAAATCCTCTTTGCCGCTAGCTTCAACAATGACTCTAGCCTTTGCCCGAATGAGTCCTTGAACAATTTCACAACGAAAAGCGATTCTAGCTATTTTCAGTTGAAATAAATGCACTTCGGAATAAATGCGGTAGCCATTGTCACCTCTCGGAACAGCTGAGATATATCTCCATTCTTCATAAATCCGTACAGTGTTGGGATGTACCCCAACAAAGGCTGCGATTTCTTTGGTTTGGTACATCCCTCAGCCCTACTTCCACTTAAAAAATTTGAATGCTCCAATCAAGCTGATCACAGTAACAATGCCTAACATCAAAAACGGCACTGTCATCCCCTCTGTTTCTCTACCTGTACTTACCAGCTTTAATAAATGGATTCCATGTGACAAGGGTAATATATCCATTATCCATTGAACGAAGCGTGGCATCACTTCATATGGAATTGTCGCACCTGAGAATAATAACATCGTAAAGTAAGCGATAGAACTCCACATATTCGCTGCCTTTTGATCAGGTACGACACTGCCAATAAAAGTGCCAATACTGTACATGGCAAAAATAACAAAAGCATATACGCTCAAAAATATAAGCCAGGAGCCTACTATTTGATAATCAAAAAATAAATAATATACGAGAGTAACACCAATAAATGAAACAAGAGCAGAGGAAAGCTGAATTATAGCTTGGGCGAATAAAATCTGTAAAGGTGATACCGGCGTCACTTGGAACCGTTTCAGAATACCCCGATGTCGATAATCAGCAATGGTTAATGGTAGACCCATTACACCTGTTGCAAGCACACCAATAGTTATAACGGCTGCGTAGGATAATTCAAAATTAGATGAACCTGCCGATGCATCTTTACTAAGCACGTAACCAAACAAGGTCGCCAAAATGATCGGAAAACATATACCGAAAATTAAAATATCAATACCTCTCCATACCAGCTTACCTTCTATTTTTAAGAGTGCAAACATTGTACTCATCCCCAGTATTCCTCCTCTCCGGCAAAATGTAAATATGCGTCTTCAAACGTTGTTTTCCCGCTAGCGACTAACGCTTCCTGAATTGTTCCATAAAAGACGGTTTGACCCTCGCGCAGAATTAATATCTCATCACATAACGCTTCAACCTCATCCATGTAATGTGATGTTAAAACAATCGCCAAACCATTTTCTTTCATTGTTACGAGCTGCTTCCACAGCATACGGCGTGCCTTTGTATCAAGCCCTGTTGTCAGTTCATCTAAAAACACAAGTTTCGGTTCGGGAATTAGGGCAAGAAGTACGGCCAGTCGCTGACGCTCCCCACCAGAAAGTAATTTAACAAGTTGCTTTTCCTTATCTGCCAACCCAAAGGATTGTAGTAAAGCAGGTACGTTAGCCGTTTTTTTATAGAGTGATCGCCACTGTTCACATGCATCGGAAACGGTTAGTTTATCTTGAAAATTGGTTTCTTGAAACTGCACCCCTACTTGTTCAAATATCTCCTTTCGATTGCGTACCGGTGATTTACCAACGATGACAAGCTCATCATGAGTGCTCTTTTCAATACCAAGCACTGCAGCAAGGGTTGAAGATTTCCCTGCCCCATTTGCACCTAGTAATCCAAATACCTGCCCAGACTTTACTTGAAAGCTAATGTGATCGACTGCCTTTTTCTGACCGTATGTAACGGTCAAATTTCCAACCTTTAATACCATGTTCTAACCTCCTAAATAAATCTTAGGACGTAACTATAACAAATGATCTATTGGGTGGTGTCTTACTGGAGGGTTTGAAATGCCTGCAATATTAATTGTCTATCCGGAACATTTAGAACCACATTTCACCGCCGGGCCCCTACCTCGTTCCTCCCAATAAAAAAAGGTATCCGTGAGGCTATGTAACATAGCCTCATGGATACCTCTGATAAGATTCTCGCCTCTTATATTAGACCGGATTTTTGCAGCAGCCGCTTCACCGTGACTGCAACCTCTGCTCTTGATATAGGCGCTTCAGGTACGAGCTGGTGATCGCTTCGTCCCAACACAATTCCCGCTTGCAAAATGTCGGTAATGCTTGTCGCTGCCCAGGCTGATACATGGCTTGAATCCACGAAAGAACTCAGCAGCTCTTCCCCGTTATTAGTCTGAAGATTTGACTTCAGTCCTGTAATTTTTATCGCTTTGGCCAAAATAACCATCGCTTGCTCCCGCGTTATCTTCTCCAACGGACGGAAGGTTCCGTCCTCAAAGCCGTTAATCAGATTATACGAATGCGCTGTACTAATAAAGCTGCTATACCAATCGGCCGACTTCACATCCGAGAATGGAATCGTACTATTGTCCGTCTTCAATCCCAGTCCGCGAACGATAATCGCTGCAAATTCTGCGCGAGTAATGTCTTGGTCGGGATCAAAATCTCCATTCCCAATCCCGTTAATGATCATCCGGGATCCCATATCATTGACGGCCTCTTTCGCCCAGTGGTGCTCAACGTCCTTGTAGGAAATAGGGTGCCAGATAACAGAATACGTACTGTTCGTTAAGCTGTTGATCTTCGCGTAATACGTCCCGCCATTGAGAATGACTTGTGTAGGCACATGGCGAACCGTTCCATCCGGGTCAATGACAACGGCTGTAGTCACTCGGTTAGGATCCACCCCTTCAGGAATGGCTATGGTCCGTTCCACATAAGCATTGAACTTGGCGACATCCACCGTCTCTCCGCCATATGTGGCCGTGACGGTAAAATCAATTGGAGGAGCAACCAGTTCAAATGCCCCTTTCTCCGACTCTGACTGCACAAGCTTAGCCATCTCTGCGGCAGGTGTGGCAATTTTGACCTGCACCTTAATATCCTGCAGAGAAACCTCGCTGCCAATCAGTTGAGATACAGCATCGATGTTGATTTGAATGGCCGGTAGAGTGTAAGAAGCGTTTTTCGTCTGGATGACGAGCTTCGCCTGCTGGTTCTCCATGTTTTTGATCATTTGGCCATTCAGCTCACCGATCACAATGTTGGCTTCCGCATTGACCGGAACGATTACGGTCGCGCCCCTGCCTTCCGCCGCCAGTTTATCCTCCAGTTTTTTCTGGTCGATCGTCACGGTAATCACTTTCAAATCGCCGATCTGACTTGTCACTGCGATGCCCGCCCGCTCAGCAACACCGTTAACCAACACGTCAACACCCGTATTTGGGGCAGAAGTGGCAGTAGGTACAGAAGGTGCTGTTTCAGTTGGTGCAGACGTTGATGGAGCTGGCTCTACAACGGTCACTTTAGCGGTGGAGCTCGTTACCGATGCCGTTTTCTCGCCTGTCTTGCTGTTATCTGTGTTGGTCACCACAACGTAGTAGTAGGTTGTGCCTACAGCACTCGTTGGCGCGGTGAACGCCGCGCTCGTTTCGCCCGTCAGCGGCGTGCCGCCTGTCGTGCTGTTCGCCGCATTGCTGTACCATTGGTAGCTCAACGTACCGTCCGCTATCGCCGTAACGCTTAGATCGGCTATGCCGCCTACGCTCACTGTCCGGTCTTCTAGTTGGGCCGAAATCGCCGGAGCTTCGGCGTTCGTCAGAGAGTTGACAGCCACTTTAGCCACGTTGCTCGTTGCCGACGCCGTTCTCTCGCCAGTCTTGCTGTTGTCTGTATTAGTCACTACGACGTAGTAATAGGTTGTGCCTTCAACATTCGTTGGCGCGGAGAATGTCGCGTGCGTCTCGTCAGTAAGCGACGTGCCGCCTGTCGTGCTGTTCTCCGTATTGCTGTACCATTGATAGCTCAGCGTGCCGCTGGCTGTTGCCGTAACATTCAGATAAACGGCCTCACCCACACTTACCGTCCGGTCATCCAGTTGGGCCGAAATCACCGGGGTTTCGGCGTTCGTCAGGGAGTTGACGGTCACCTTCGCTACGGAACTCGTAGTCAAAGCCGTCTTCACACCTGTCTTACTGTTATCCGTGTTCTTTACCACGACATAGTAATAGGTTGTGCCTACCATGTTCGTCGGTGCAGAGAACGACGCGTGCGTTTCGCCCGCCAGCGGCGTGCCGCCTGTCATGCTGTTCTCCGTATTGCTGTACCATTGGTAGCTCAGCGTGCCACCAGCTGTTGCCGTAACGCTTAGATCGGCTGTGCCGCCCACGCTCACCATCCGGTCTTCCGGCTGTCCGGAGATCGCCGGGGCTTCTGCGTTTGTCAGGGAGTTGATAGTCACCTTCGCTACGGAACTCGTAGTCGATGCCGTCTTCACACCTGTCTTGCTGTTGTCTGTGTTGGTCACTACAACGTAGTAGTACAAATTGCCGACCATGTTCGTCGGCGCAGAGAACGACGCATACGTTTCGCCCGCCAGCGGCGTGCCGTCTGCCGTGCTGTTCTCGGTATTGCTGTACCATTGATAGCTCAGCTTCCCACCAGCTGTTGCCGTAACGCTTAGCTCGGCTGTGCCGCCCACGCTCACCGTCCGGTCTTCCGGCTGTCCAGAGATTGACGGTGCTTCCGCGTTCGTCAGGGAGTTAACGGTCACCTTGGCTACGGAACTCGTAGTCAAAGCCGTCTTCACACCTGTCTTGCTATTATCTGTGTTCTTCACCACGACATAGTAGTAGGTTGTGCCGACCATATTCGTCGGCGCAGAGAACGACGCGTGCGTTTCGCCCGCCAGCAGTGTGCCGTCTGCTGTGCTGTTCTCCGTATTGCTGTACCATTGGTAACTCAAAGTACCGTTTGCCGTTGCCGTAACGCTTAAATCGGCTGTGCCGCCCACGCTCACCGTCCGGTCTTCCGGCTGTCCAGAGATCGCCGGGGCTTCTGCGTTCGTCAGGGAGTTAACGGTCACCTTGGCTACGGAACTTGTAGTCGACGCCGTCTTCACACCTGTCTTGCTATTATCCGTGTTCTTCACCACGACATAGTAGTGGGTTGTGCCGACCATGTTCGTCGGCGCAGAGAACGACGCGTGCGTTTCGCCCGCCAGTGGCGTGCCGTCTGCCGTGCTGTTCTCCGTATTGCTGTACCACTGGTAGCTCAGCGTGCCACCAGCTGTTGCCGTAACGCTTAGGTCAGCTGTGCCGCCCACGCTCGCCGTCCGGTCTTCCGGCTGCCCGGAAATCGCCGGGGCTTCTGCGTTCGTCAGGGAGTTAACGGTCACCTTGGCTACGGAACTTGTAGTCGACGCCGTCTTCACACCTGTCTTGCTATTATCCGTGTTCTTCACCACAACATAGTAATAGGCTGTGCCGACCATGTTCGTCGGCGCAGAGAACGATGCATGCGTTTCGCCCGCCAGCGGCGTGCCATCTGCCGTGCTGTTCTCTGTATTGCTGTACCATTGGTAGCTCAGCGTGCCACCAGCTGTTGCCGTAACGCTTAGCTCAGCTGTGCCGCCTACGCTCGCCGTCCGGTCTTCCGGCTGCCCGGAGATTGCCGGGGCTTCCGCATTCGTTGGCTCATTGACGGTTACCTTGCCGGGAACAAAGGTTTTCTCCATTTCAACTATACGTGTATCCACAAAGGTGAAATGCTGCAGATCATTTGGACTGCTCACGGTGACAGTCTTGTCGCCTATTGACGCATTCTCCTTAATTTTGAAAGAAACAATAAACAAACTATCACCAGCTTTAACCGCATTATCGCCGCCGCTGATATCTGCCCATGCTGCTTTTAGCCAGCCTTCTTCGTCATTTTGGGTATACATGAAAAAATCGCCGGATGTTCCAACAATGTTCTCTACTTCAAGCGCAGCCGAATCATAATCAAGCTGTAACCCGTAAGCTCCAGCAGACCCCGAGGATTCCAGAACGGTCACCGGTACATCTACCGTTTCTCCTGGAATTCCGGATGCAGTTCCAATTCCAACTTTTATGGTTTCTGAAATAGGAGCCACACTCACTGTACCAGGTGTCACGCTCGTAATATTGCTCCACAAATCATCATCTTCCGTATAAGTGCCGGAGACAATTTTTACATCTGAGTTTATAGTGCCTGCCGTCTCTTTGATTTTGAAATGCATGACGAAGACCTCTTGCTTTACCGAAAGAAAAAACGATCCCCCGAAATATCCGGCATATACATTAATCGTCCCGCTAATATTTGCGTCAGCATTAAAAAACATAGAGGCTGCTTTATCTGTCACCGGATTTGCAAATACCGGTTCAAGGACATTCGGATCATAAGATAATTGCATCATATACTGCAATACTGAATAGTCTCCCGGATCCACTGTAACCGCCACATCCACCGTATCCCCCGGAGCCCCGGAGACACTGGCAACCTTGGCCGAGACCGGAGTAGCAGGAGTCGCTTGAACGATGGAACCGAAGGGAACCAGCAGCAAGCATAAGACCAGGACTAGTGAAAAGGTTTGTCTGATATAGCTTGCCGTCCCATTGATGCGGTTTATCATGATTTCGCTCCTCCCAGGTAAATCGCCATAATCTTTTGTATATCAGTGTTGTTGAGAACCCCATCGTTATTCATATCCAGAGCATTAAATTGCTCGGGTGTCAGCGTGATCTTGCCTGTCAGATATTGCGTAATCATCAGGGCGTCTGCGGGAGTAATCAGTCCATCCCCATTGGCATCGCCCTTGATGATCACTTTAGCAACCACCTGCTTAACAGTGAAGGTCTTACCCGCCATATGATCCGCCGTTACGGTAACTGTTGCGTTGTAGGTTCCCAAAGGCAAACCATCAATCGCCTTAACGGTAAACGTAGTTGCAGGCGTTCCGTCGTTCAACGTAGTTGCCGCCGGTCCGGCAATCTCGAAGTTGCCTGCATCGGCTCCGCTCAAGCTCGCAGCCAAATTCGTCAAATCCCCCGTACCTGTTCTGGTAACGGTTATGGTCCCTGTTTCCTGGGTTCCCGGTGCATAGCCTGCCGTTAACCCCGCCAACGTCTGATTCCCCAGTGTGCCGATTGTATACGTCAGTGCGGTCCACTTTGCATAGAGCTTGGCATTAGCCGTCCCTATATTGAAGGTATCACCGGCTTTATAAACCGCCCCATTCCCAGCAGCGTCCATACTCCACCCCGCGAAGGTATACCCGTCCCTCACAAGACCTCCATCATTGCCCAATACCGTAACTATACTGTTGTCCAGATAACGGCTGCTGTCTGTAGGTACTCCCCCTGTCGTACTTCCATTACCCTCATACGTGACGGTATAGGACCGTACATACGGACGGAGTTTCGGGTATTCCATACCCTCATTGATTAACCAGACAGAATTAAAATCCCATCCGCTAAAAGTAGCAGCACTCATCAGTTCAGCCGTTGTCTTCGGCTCGCCCATTCCATTGTCGATTTGTCCGGCGATGTCCGAGTTATAGTAACTGCCGGTGACCTTTTTCCAGCCGTCCATACCCACCAGAGGGCCATTGCTGCCGTTTCCGTTCCCTGATACTTGTCCGGCCGCGTAGCTGTTTTTAATTTCGCCTGAATTACTCCCTACCAGGCCGCCAAAAAGCGTGCTGGTAGCGTTCCCTGTGATCTGAACATTTGCATAACTATTGATAATTTTTCCAGAGTCAAATCTGCCTACCAAACCGCCGGCATACGGAAAACTGCCTCCTTCAACGGTGATATGGCCGCTGGCATAACTCTTCTCAATAATTCCTCCCCCAGCCCCTAGCAGGCCGCCAACGTGAGTACCGTCCTTAGAAAATACATCGCCTGTTGCATAACTGTATTCAATAAGGTTTGAGTTACTGCTGCCAATTAAGCCGCCAAGATAAAAACTATTGTTGTTTGTTCCCCTTACATCGCCGCTGGCGTGGCTGTTCGTGACGTTGCCTCCCCAGTCAAGGTACCCGATCAAACCGCCAATATTAGCTCCGGTTCCTGTCACGTTACCACTGGCAGCGTTGTCAGCCATAGGAGCCCAACTGGCGTACTGTCCAATCAGACCGCCAAGGTTGGCATATCCTTGGACCGTTACATTTGCAGAGCTTCCGTTCACGACAGCTGAATTTTCAGATTTCCCTACCAGACCGCCGACATGACGATAGCCCGTCATCGTACCGCTAGCGCTGCTATTCTCCACCTTGCCATAATTGATATATCCCACTAAACTTCCGGTATAGTCATACCCGATTATATTTACGCCTGACAAATGAACATTGCGAATCTGCCCGACTGTACTTACATAACCGAATAATCCGATATAGGATTCAGCAGGCCTATTAATGGTTAAACCTGTAATCGTATAGCCGTTCCCATCAAAGCCGCCTCTGAAGTTGCTGTTGTTATTCCCGACCGGTATCCAGTTTCCATAACTGCTTAGATTGATATCACTACCAAGCTTATAATAAGAACTCAAGCCGTTACGTACATTGTTAAGCTGTGCCGCCGTCGTAATGATATACGGATCAGCCGCTGTCCCCGTACCTGCACCCGCTGCTTTGACTGCGCTTGGCAACCATGCGAGTGAAGACAGCATCGTCACCGTAACAAATATAACAGCGATAACAACGGATAGTTTTTTCATTATTTTTTCATTCATCTTCCAGTGATCCCCTCCTTAGTTGTAAAAAAATTGTAACAATCCATTCTCACAAAACACTAACAGACATTGTTCGACAACAAAAAAGGATTTCGTCCTCTTTTTGAGGTCCGAAATCCTGAATTTCATAGCAAATCCGCATATAATTGTCTCAACACTTCCGGAAGTTCTACGCCCAACTCCCCTTTGAAGCTTTTTTCCATTTTCTCATAGTGTGCAAAGAATGCTGTTCTATCATGTAAATGTATATAAGTCCTTAGAAGAATTTCATGCGCCTCACCATCAAAGGGTACATAGCTGAGCACGGATTGGAGGACTTCAACCGCCTCGTGATATTGGCGTTTTTCCAAATGCAATTTCGCCAACTTTTTAGAGAGGCTGGCAAAATACCGGGACATCCTCTCCCGCTCCGCCTCGCACCAAGGATAATCCCTGTTTCCGAAGAGCGATCCTTTATAGAGCTGAACCGCCTTCGTTAAGGCTTCAATATTGCCGTTGTCCATCTTAAGCGTATGGGTAACGGCTTGCTCAAACATGACGTAATCACAAATATCCTCGCATTCCATCCGGTAGGACCCACGCTGGGAGGAAATACGTACTCCAATTCCGGTATCCCGCAGCGTCTTCTTCATCCGGTACACTGCCGTATGCAGATTATGATCGCTTTTCTCCGGCGAGTGAACTTCCGGCCACAGACTGTCGCACAGCGTCCATTTGGAAATATACATATTCCGGTGTACCAGCAAATAGGCAAATAGCTCTTCCGCCTTTGCAGTAGGGAAGCGAATGGGTTCCGCATGATCCGCTTTGTATATTTCAAAGCCTCCGAAACATACAATCCGGGAAGCAGCTGTTGCCGCTTTTGCGGGGGCTGTCCCTGTCCTTCTTTTCAATACTCTGTCTATGGTACGATGCAGCAAGTCCGGCACCACCGGCTTTAATAAATAATCCAGCGCATTCACCCCGAAAGCCTCCAGGGCATATTCACGATAGGCGGTAACAAACACGACCTCGATGTCTTCCTGCAGCTCCAGCAAACGGGCGGCCAGCTCCAACCCATTCATCTCCGGCATCTCGATATCCAGAAAAACCAGATCAGGCCTGAGTCCCTTTATATCCTTGAGCAGCTCCGAAGGGTCCATATATGCGCCGACCACCTGCACATCGTCTCTTCCCCCGATCACTTTGTTCAGCACGTTCAACGCAGGCTTCTCATCATCCAGTAAGACAATCCTTAGCATCGAACATCACTTGTTTCCTTATGAAATGGAATTCCCGTCTCTTGAGGCCTTCGTTCAAAGTTGGGCACTTGTCCATTCCCCCTCCCTGCTCTCTCCATATTCAGACCCGCTTATAAAAAACGGGCAGTCTAGCCGCATTATGCTACTATTACCCGAATAATTTCCGGGCAATCTTCCATACCCTTCAACCGGATACGCCTCGAAAAACCTATACAACAAGTTTCGACAATTATCGTCAAAAATCCTTTCCCGCCCTCGCACATGATTTAATGTTGAAAATTTCACACAAAAAACGCCTTCGCAGCTCTAACTGTGAAGGCGTTTTTTGTGTGATCGAAGCAGCTTCTCAATTTACATCCCTTGCAGCCTGTTCGTAGAATCCTCATAATGCCCTGCCAGCCTTAACTTGAAAGTGGTTCTAACGCTTGGCGACAAGGCCTCCACCTGTAAAATAGCCGTGAGCAGCTCTTTATTCCGGATATCCTTATACATAACATCATTGACCCTTGCAATGGAGATTTGAGAGGGATGAGTTTTGGAGCAAACGAATTGGCTCTCCATGCTAACCCACCCTTCCTGCAGAACACGCATGAGAAAACCGGTTCTCCCCAGATTTTGAAAAAGGAGCGGCAGTTGAGGTTTGCCAAACTTTTTAGCCAGCTTATGACATGGGGGGCGGGGCTGGGTAACCTCAAGCAACGCCTCCCCCCACATAAAAATATCGCCGATATGTACTTCCGATTCCCTCATACCCTGTACTGTTAGATTTTCTCCGAAGGAACCAAAGGGAAGCTCCATGCATAGCTCCTGTTCCCAGTCATCGTAATATTCTTCAGGATAAGCGCAAACCGCTTTGTCTAGTCCACCATGTCTGATTTTATTCGCCTGTTCATCTCCTTGCAAACCTAGAGCGGATAAGAACACCTGGTCTTTTGTTGGTATCTTCGTGATCGCAGACAATACGCGTTTCCCTTCACATTCAATCCATCCGGCTTTTCCAATGTTCACAGAACAGATTTGCATTCTGATTCCACTCTCCTTAAACCGCTGTATCCGTCTGCAGCTCCTTTTGCATTAGAGCGACTTTCTGATTCTGTGCATTACGGATTAGTTGATAGATGGCCACTCCACAGAGAACCAGCAGACCAGCGACAAGCGAAAACATCATTCCCCCGCCAAAATGCTCAAAGATCAGTCCGAAGCAAATGGGGCCGAGGATTTTGGGGATTTGCATATATAAGCCAAAGATAGAGTTATATCTTCCTCTCATACCTGCAGGGGCAGCAATGGAAACATATTTTTGCAAATGGATGATACCTATAATTTCGCCTACGGTAAAAATCAGCTCCGTGACCACTAATACGAGGAAAGATGCAGCAAATCCATAACCCAGACTTACGATGGCAAACAGCACATAACTTATCAATATCATGGACTGCGGTGATTTGTTTTCCGTCTTCTTTGGCAGCCAGACCATGAGCAGAATCACAACAATAGAATTAATCGTCATAAGTCCGGCAAAGATGGAGGATGCGTTAGAAAAGTTTGTTTTCAGATGCAGCGGAAGAGTGGTTTCCACCTGTGAGTACAGTAATCCCACAGGAAGCGCGAACAAGGTCAACAGGTACAACAATCTATGTTCCCGGTATGGAAGTCTGGTCGAATGGGCCGCCAGCTTATCGGGCTGCAGGATCTCTTCCGGTCGTGTTTCCGGCACCTTCCACCAAATGAGCAAAGCAAACAAAACAAAAGAAGCCGAACAAATCACAAAGATAACACTCTGGTTCAATAGATACACGGCCAAGCCCAGCAAAGGCCCCAGCGCACCGCCAACATTGACTGCACCATGAATAAGGGCAAATGCTTCCGCACGTTTCTCCTCGGGAACAATGTCAGAAATCTGGGCATTGGCTGCTGGCAGAAACATCGGCATCCCCATACCCCCAAGTACAGAAATCAGAATCAGCATCCACAGGGTATCGGCAAATATAAAACCAAACATGGACAAAGCCTGAATAGCCAATGATACAAGCATAACCGGCTTGCGCCCGTAACGGTCAGCCAGCCCCCCGCCCCAGAAGCTGAGCATAATTCCCGCCAGCGGTTGAAGACCTACAACCAGCAAAGGCATCAGCACAGTTCCACCAAGCTTATCCGAAATATAAAAAATGAGAAAAGGCCGGATCATAAATGTAGTTAATGCACATAATCCGGTTCCAAACACTCGAATCCATAGTATGGGGTCATGTCGTCTAAAATAAGAAAACGTAAGCCGCATGAAAGAATCAACCTCTCTTCATTCTATTCAACAATGCCCATATGTCCGTTACTCTCAAGCGACAACTCCCAGGTGCGCAATTCATAATTCTCTTTGCCCGAAAGGACATAAGGATCACGCTCTGCTATCTGCACCGCTTCTTCTCTGGACGCAGCGCGGATAATGACCATACCGCCGGCATAATCCGTAAACGGCCCGCACAATACCAGCTTCCCCTCCCGGTCAAGCTCCCGTAAATGGTTCACATGGGCGCGAATGAGTTCAAGACTCATTTTTTCATTCGTTGCATGGCTGAGCAAAATAACATAACGAATATCTTCATCTCTGGTAACATAGCTCATTTGTACATTCCCCTTTTTTATTAGACTGTGATCCGATCTGCAGACTCCGGTGCGGAATGCAGCCAGCAGTGCGTATCATCAGCTAAATAGTCGTGATACAGGCCATAAGCAACCCCGCGGCAGCCCCCGCATTTTTCCCGAATTCCGCATTGTCCGCAGTTTCCGCCCAGGTTGCTCCGGTCACGCAATTGCTGGATAACAGGAGAGCTGTCCCAAATCTCTTTTAAGGGACGCTCATGGACATTGCCTAAATGTACCGGAAGCATAACACAGGGAGTGACCCAACCATCTGCAGAAATATACCCTTGCGCCATACCGGCTTGGCAGCCTCGGAAGCCCTCCTGGCAGGCTAAAGTGGGATCAACCAAAGCCATTTGCGCCAAGTGGCTGCTGAACTTCATACGCCCTTTAAGCTGCTCCCTCTTGTTCACCCACAGCATCGCCAATGATTTCCATTGCTCGGGAAGCAAGTCCATGCTTTGACTTCCCCGGCCTACAGGCACGAACTGGGACAGATTGAATAGATGGACTCCTTTGGATAAGGCAAATTCAATGACCTGCTCGGTATGATGCACATTTTCCTTGTGGGGAGTAAAGCAGATATGTGTCTGGAGTCCTGACTCCAGAGAAGCATCAATGGCACGTTCCACACGATTAAACAGCCCCTTCAGCCCTCTCACTTCATCATGCGTCTGGCCTATGCCATCGAGGCTGATCTGGATGCGCTGAAGTCCTAATCCTCTTAATTCCTTCGCTCTTTTCAGATTCAGACCCCAGCCGTTGGTTCCCAGACCCACCTGCATATGATGATGAACGGCATGCTCGATGATCTGTTCGATATCCGCCCGAAGCAGCGGCTCTCCGCCAGATAAGGCCAAATCAATACAACCCATATCCGCCAGCTCGTCAATTAACTGCAAAGCCCGCGCCTGATCCAGTTCTCCCGGAAGACAGGTTCCAGAGCTTGACGAGCAATGTATGCAGTGGGCATTACACAAATTAGTAACCGACCAGACCATATGTACAGGATAGCGGAACCATTCCTCCACCATGTTTAGACCAGCTCCGTTTCTTGTGATTATCCGTATATTTCAAAGCACTCCTGGTTGTTAAAGTACTGCGCAATTATATTTTGAAGGTCACCTATACTGATCTGATCAATGAATGTCAGGAGTTCGTCCAGAGGAACCATACGTCTATGACGCATCCAGGCCTGGGCAATTGAGACCGAACGGCTGTGGGATACGGAAGCATCCAGGGCCATTTGTGTTTTTACTTTTTGCTTGGCACGGTTGTATTCGCGTGGTGTGATCCTTCCAGCCTCCATCTGGCGCAGCTCGGCCAGCATCTTTTCTCGGATCCCCTCCAGCTGAGCTGACCTTGCCAAACCATAGATTTTGAACAGTCCTTTGCCGCCCAATACGGAGTATACACAGGTGATCTGCTGGGCGAATCCAGGGGCAACGATCACATTATAAAGTCTTGAGCCGATATAATTATCGTCGCCCAGCAAGGTGCATAGTAAATGGACTGCGTAATGTTCTTTATCTTCAAGCGGCGGGAGACTCCAGGCCCACACTGAGTAACATAGATCTGCACGCTTTTGCGAAAGGTTAACCACCACAGGTTGTGCCATTAGAGGCTGTTCAAGCCCGACCGGAAGCATAGGCTCCTCCCAATCCTGTAAAGCTTGCAGGCAGGACTCCAGTCCGCTGCATTTCTCAAGGCTGCCGGAAATCACCAGCAGAATATTGGAGGGAATGTAATGCCGCAGGTGAAATTCTCTAAGCTCCAGAGCGCTCAGTTTTAGAATATCTTCATCGAGACCAATCAGCAGTTTGCCGAGACGTCCCGGATACACGTATTGATGAAGCGCATGAGTAAGTCTGCTCCGCGGTTCCTCTAATTGTCTTGATAATTCCTTGCGGATAATATTCTGTTCCAGACCAAAATCTTCTTCCCGCAATAGAGGCTGACGAATCATATCCATTAATGGAAAAAAGATTCCGGGCAATTCTTCAGGGGTGGAACGGCTGTAGAAGCAAGTATATTCCCAGGTGGTAAAAGCATTCATAGTCCCTGTCATTTGAGTGAACTCGGGACTCATGGCTCCCTTCGGATAGAGCAGCGACCCCCGAAAAAGCAGATGCTCCAGCGCATGTGCTATACCTGTCTGTTTCGGGGACTCATGTCTTGCCCCGCTCAGTACAAAAAATCCGGCCGTCACACTTGCCATTGAAGGCATATCCTCCGTGATTACGTTCAGACCATTTGGATACTTCCACTGCGAGTGGGCCATAACGTCCTCCTAATGATTCAATACTAACGCTGAAGCGGATACCGGACCCAACGTCACCAGACCCATTTCTGCAGCCGGGACGGCGTTCTGTAATGCGGACTGAATAGCCTCCGGAGTAACTGCACTTATGGCTTCTTTCATGGCCGTTAACGTCCCGGGGTATCCCGGATACCATGAGGCGGTCAACAGCGTGTTCATTCTGGAAGCTGTACTCTCTGACCTTAGGACCATCTGGTTTAAAAGCTGGTTTTGGGCGGCCTTGACCTCCTCCCTGCTCATTCCGTTATTCCTGATTTGCTCCATTTCTTGAACGATAGCAGATGCCGCCCAGGATACGGAATTCGGTCCGGTGGCCAGATAAAAGGTCATGAGTCCCGTGTCCCTGAAGGACATCAAGCTGCTCCGCACTTGATAGGCCAACCCTTTTCTCTGCCGGATACTTTCAAAAAGTCTGGAACCGTCTCCTCCACCCAGCACCTGTGACAACACAGCAAATGAGAAAAAATCAGGATGTCTGCAGGATACACAGGGCAACGCTGCTGCCAGATGAACGAGTCTGCCTTCCTGTTCGATGGAATACGCACAGGATTGCCAATAAGGGGGTTCTTCCCGGGGAACGATCAGTGAATCCTGTTCAGCGCCGGCTTCACCGATTTCATCCAGCAGCTTCCCCAGTCTTTCCTTTGAAATGCCTCCAACTACAACAACCACACAATTATTTGGCACATAAAGACGTTCATAGACGCTCTTCACCTTGGGGAAATCCAGCTTCGTTATATCTTCAACCCGGCCTACAGCTGACCGTCCGATCGTTTTACCGCCGGACATTTTTTCACGCAATACATCCATTACGTACGCATTTGGTTCCTTCCGGCGTTTACTTGAAAGAACTGCTGCATACTCCTTGCTGGCCGCAAAGGTCTCAGGGCACAAATCAAACTCCAGAATATCATGCAAAAACAGTTTGAAGACCGGCTCAAATTGATCACAAAGCACTGTAGTCCAGTGGCGTGTCCATTCTATATTGGATGAGGTTTTCAAATTAGCTCCGAAATCCGCCAAAATATCATTGAGATCTTCTTCCTTCTGTTCTCTTCGCCATATCCAATGTTCGAGAATCCGCGAACTGCCTATTTCATCTTCTGCTTCCAGCCTTGCACCCGCACCCGAAAGCAGACCCAGCGATACCGTGTTCATACCGGCTAACGGAAGATGAATAATTTCCAATCCACTGCTTAACCTCCGGCAGGTTGTTCTGCTCTGATCCATTGGCTGCCTCCTTGTAAAAAGAACCTCCGGCAGCGCCCGAGGCTCCTTGCTTGCTAAATTACTCTCCAGGCAATAACAGATAATTCCCCTAAATCTACAATATCCAGTTCTTGAATGGCTGCCAGCAAATCAGCGTCTTCCATTTCCGCCATATTGTCACGGGCGATGTCCCACAGCAGTTCTCTGGTTGCTTCCATTTCCTCACCTCCTCTCTATAGGGCTGGTCAGGCTGCCTGGAGCAAGCCTCGTTTCAATAGCTTCTGAAGTAATCCGTTCACTTCCCCGCGTCCCTGGTCACACTGGAAGGCTGGAATGGATTCCTCAACAAGCCCCGTAATCTCGGCAACCCGGGCGGGCTGCTCACACAGCTTCAATATGGTATAGGCCAGACGTGACAACACATGGAGCTCGTCCGTAGCCGGGTTGTACACCACGTATTTGCTATTTTCCTCTTTGCGGGTAACAATATTGGATGCGAGTGTTAGTACCGTATCCGAAGTTAAATTTGGCATCTTATCCTCTCCTTCTACACTTGAACTGCTTCAGGAACCACCCAGCAATAAGGATCGCCCATTGAAGCATCGTTATGATAGGCTAATGCCGCAGAGCGGCATCCTCCGCAGATGAACTTATGCTCACAAGTGCCACAATTCCCTTCGTTTCTTGTCGTCCTATCCCGTATATTCGCTAGGACCGGCGAGTAGCTCCAGATGTCCTGGAAGCTCTGCTCACGCAAATTGCCTGCTGTGAGCGGTAAAGTCACGCAAGGGGTGACATCACCGTTAACCGTGATACGGGCGGTAACATAACCTGCACCACAGCCTATATATTGTGCTGCCTGCTCTGGCGGCAGCATCAGTGCAACACGGCAGTCATGCCAGTATATCTTCAGCTTTCCGGCGTACTCCTGCTGCATGGAGATCCACTCCACAATCACATCGCGAAGCTCATTTGGCGTAAGCGCCAATGCCTGATCTCCCCGTCCTGTGGGAATGAACTCAGATAAATTCACTCCATTTGCACCGAGTCGGGCGGCCAATTCTACGACCTTTCGGCCATCCCTGAAATTAAGCCGGGTCGGCGTATACCCAACAGTTACATTAATCCCATGCTTCACTAATGTTTCTATAGCGCTAACAGCTTTGTCATACAGTCCTTTGACACCGCGCACCTGCTCATGCACTTCCGCCGTTGCTCCATCAATACTGACACAAATCCCGGACACTCCTGCCTCGATGATCCGGCGGCACATCTCATCATCAATCACGGCTCCATTGGTGCCGATCGAAACCATCATCCCCTTCGACGAAGCACGGGAGGCTATGTCCATCCAATCGGGCCTGAGCAGAGCTTCTCCCCCAGAGAGTCCAAGCAGGAGGACACCGGCCTCAGCTAATTGATCGACTACGGAAAGAGCCTCTTCTGCGTCTAGTTCGTCGGGGTGCCGGCGGCCTGCGCCTGAATAGCAATGCACACAACTGGCGTTGCACAAAAGTGTAATCTCCCAGACCAGGTAGAACGGAGCTTTGAACTGATCCTGTATTGCTGCAATATTACTCATATTTCCCTCCCTCACCGGGACTGTTTACTCCCGGCTTTCAATATGTGCTACTAAATTAACATATATTAGAAGAAGAAGGATCGTACATTTGAGGTATTTTTATAATATAATTTGGATATTAAGCCGCAAAAAGGATCACCCCCTCAGTCAACTACCGGGAGATGATCCTTTTCTATTACTCACTAATTATTATTTAAGCAGCTCGGCAAAAAAGAGAGAAACGGCTTCCTTTTGGTTGTGTACCCCAAGCTTGCTCAAAAGATTACGGATATGGGTTCGTACCGTAGTATAAGAAATGTGTAGCTCTATAGCAATCTGCTGCGTTGTATGGCCTCTGGATAATAGGCCCAGCACTTTATTTTCTTGAGAAGTCAGCTTTTCCATCAGGGAAAAAATCGCGGCCTGTTCGAGGGTCACCCAGATTAACCTTTTATCGTAGCTGCTGGCCCGTATATTCTTCAGGAAAGGAACCCGGACCGAACCACGTTGAACAAATACCCTGCGTGATCCGTTGCAATTGTTCATATGTTCTGCAGCACTTAGAACCTGGCAGGTTTTACAGAGGCTGTTCCCGGTAGAATCACTGAAGAGATCAAGGGAACGGCAGGCCTTGCCGACCGCTTGTGTGGCCGAAATACCAAGCAGCGTACCAAGCTCCGCGCTCCATTGTAAGACTTTCCCAGTCTCATCAATGATAAAATAGCAGTCAGAAGTGCGCCTGATCCAACTCATATCCTCTACATTGGTTACGAAAGGCGCTTTGAGCTCTCCCATCTCTTTACCCCCATTTTCCAA
This sequence comes from Paenibacillus sp. FSL H3-0321, assembly GCF_038002865.1. Classification (NCBI taxonomy): domain Bacteria; kingdom Bacillati; phylum Bacillota; class Bacilli; order Caryophanales; family Paenibacillaceae; genus Paenibacillus; species Paenibacillus sp. FSL H3-0321. Next base: position 4,011,129 of record NZ_JBBODH010000001.1, read on the forward strand.
ACAGTGATTAGTGAAGTTTGTCTGGATGCAGGTTCCAAAAAGAAAAAATAATTGCATTATTTTCTATTTATTTGATTATAGCATTGCTTTCCAGACTGTCAATTCTTCATCACAAAGATACTAATGGGTACTTGTCTACATCATCTATTGATCTAAGTATACAAAAACGCTACTGACAGCCTTATGTCAGTAGCGTTTTAACATGCTATCCAGCTATTTAATGGCTATATAAATCTGCACTTCTGTGTTTGCTGGATCCGAATTCCTGGAATCATAAAGCTCAAAATCGCCCGTATAGGTTCTCACCTCCGGCGATTGCTTGAAATAGGTCCATATCTCCCGCCACGCCTCAGGCACCACTTCATACATAGGTCCCTTCTTTGCCGTGAATACGATGTACTTACTTTCGGGTATTTCTACAACCGCATGATTATTATCATCCTGGACGAATTCATTATCTGTTTCATGTCCAATTACAACTGTATAGGCTCCGTTCACGTCGCTTTCATAATCCGTATACAACGAGTATAGGAATTGAGGATTTCTGACCCCCGCGGCAGAAACAAGATTGCTCTGAAAGTAGGTGTCCCAAAGTTGTGGCAATCGTCCGTCCGGTCCCGTTTCTTCAGCGTTTGTTGTACGTACAGCCACTCCAGTAATGATCAGCTTGGGCTTGTGGGTCGTATAAGTGTTCATGGTTGAATCCTCTCCTTTCTCCAAAGTATACATGGAGAAACTCGACATCTGACTGTCATGTTTATGAAGAGAGATCCTTGGTTAGTATTCATCACTGAATTTGCTCTACCTCATACAAGGACTTATCCGATGCCGGAAGGAATGGGGTCCACTCTCCCGTTGTGTAGAGCAAAAGCCGGTGCATAGCACGCGTGCATGCGGTATAGAATAACTTGCGCTCGCTCTCCAGATGATACGTCTGCGAAGATGCGTCGTAGATTAGAACGGCATCGAATTCAACGCCCTTGGCGAGATATACGGGGAGGATCAGGGTTCCCTTCTCAAAGTTGGGCGTACTCTTCGTCACAAGCTTCAACCCCTGGCAGCCCTGAGCTGTAAGGAGATCATAAGCAGCTTTGCTTTCGGCCGCTGTCTTGGTGATGATCCCGATGGAGACCAAGCCTTCCGCCTGAAGCGCCGCAAGATGCTCAGCTATTCTTGCTGCCCGCTGCCCGCCGCTGCCCATCTGAGAGAGGAGCGGTTTCCTGCCCTTGCGTTCAAAGGCTACAATCTCCTTGGCGTTAGGCAATAAAGACTTCGTGAATTCCACAATCTCACGTGTTGACCGGTAACTGCGAACCAGACGGAATAAGCTCGTTTCAGATTCGCCATACAATCCGATGAGCGGTGAATCTTCGCCGTGCAGTTCTGTGGCCTGAGCAAAGATAGCCTGACCGAAATCGCCAAGCACCGTCATGCGGGCACGGGGAAACATTTTTTTGAGGAACTCATACTGAAACATCGAATAATCCTGACCCTCATCGACGAATACATGCCGGATCTCCGTGTTCACCCGAACGCCCTCGATGAGCTCTTTCAGGTACAGGTACGGTGTCGCATCTTCATAGAAGAGTTCGGACCGGCTAAGCTTCTCCTTGGTTTGCTGACAGATTTCCGGCCAGAGCAGGGAAACTCCAGCTTCATTCGTCATCTTCGCCAAAGCATTCTCTTCTTCAAAGAACTGGATGTACAGCCGGATCATGTCTATGAACAACATCCGCTTCACACTTCGCTTCAGCGGTTTAATTTGCTCCTTCACGACCATCCGGCGCAGCAGTGCTTCCTCCCGCTCAGCATAATCGAAATCGCCCTCGTCCAGCCTGCGCTTGCCGCGCTGCATTTCGCGGGCTTCTTCATATTGTTCGGCAAAGTCAAACACTCCCCTGTCTTTATGCAGTTCATTAAACACTTCGGCGTACTGATCGTTGTCAAGATAATCTAGCTCCTCCTGCACCCAGAACGCCTCACGTTCCTTGTCTTCCAGCAGAGAAAGCTCACGCAGCAGCCACTCCTGCAGCAAAGTGATGCGGTTGGATAAGCGAATGGAAGAATCATAGCTGTAAAATTTCGATTCCATTTGCTTAGCTGTGATCAAATCGCGATCCCGGAAGCGTATGCTTATGAATCGCATGCCCTTCCCCTCCAACCCCTGCGCATACTTCTGGAGCGCTTGAAGAAAGTCCACAGATGCCTTGTATTGGATTCCTTTCAGCCGGGCTTCATACCCGCGGTCAGATTGTTCTTCCAGCACATATTCAATCTGGTCAAAGGGATCCTCTAAACGAAACGTCCTGCCAAGCCAGTAATCGAGATATTCATGGAAGGTCGTCTGCTGCATGTTCTCTTCACCGAGTTCAGGAAGAACGGTAGATACATAACTGTTAAACATCGGATTAGGTGAGAATAGCACAATTTGGTCAGCCCTCAGCCGTTCGCGGTGTTTATACAGCAGGTACGCCACCCGCTGCAGGGCAGCCGAGGTTTTCCCGCTGCCAGCCGCCCCCTGCACGATCAGCATCCGGCTGTTGTCATCGCGGATAATGGCATTCTGTTCCTTCTGGATCGTCGCGACGATGCTCTTCATCTGATTGTCCGCACCCTTGCCAAGCACCTGCTGCAGCAATTCATCGCCAATCGTTAAGCTCGTGTCGAACACATTCTGCAGTTGATCTCCGCGAATCTGATACTGCCGCTTCAGCTGCATCAGTCCAGCGATAGCTCCACCCGGCGTGTCATATCCGGCCGCGCCCGGTGAATAATCGTAATACATACTAGCGATCGGAGTACGCCAGTCATACACCAGAAAACTCATGCCATCTGAGTCAATGAAGGATGACACACCGATGTAGACTTGCTCGGCAGTGTTCAAGCCATCCTCATGAAAATCGATGCGTCCGAAGTAGGGAGAGGACAGCAGCCGTTTCATGTTTTTCCATTGCTGCGCGCGCAACCGCTGGCTTCGCTCCCGTTCGGACAATAAAGCTTCCTGCTGCCTGATACTGTAGAAGGTCTCTTCAAAATCTTCGCTAGTGCTTGTGTTTACAGTTACTTCTTCCCAGAATAGCTTGCGGATGTCCACCACTTGGTCATGCAGCCCGGCCACCTCCGGCTCCAGTTCGCTGATCCTTGCTTGCAGCTTTTCCATAACCCGCTTCAGCCGTTCCTGTTCTTGCTTCCAATCCTCCGCACTTATCATCTTCCTGCATACACTCCTTCATTCGAATTTGTAAAATGAAAGTTTGACAACCCGTATTACTGTGTGGTAAGATTAAGTTGTAAATAGGATAGGATTATTAGGCGATTCGCAAAATAAATGATTAGTAATTCTCCAATCATATCATAATACCTCTGTGTGCACAACTCCATTTATACATATTTAGCCCCGGCAGATTTGCCGGGGTTTTTAATTGCCAGGGGCCTTGAAATTCCTGCAACTTAACCTAACGTGATTCTTATGAAGGCTCCTCAATCTGAGGGGCTGTTTTCTTTTTCAGGGAACAAACCCAATCATTGAATGCATAATCAGCTCACCTGCAGTAGATAATTTCTAAAAACAAGGAGAGTGGTTAAATTGAAACGATCGGTAAAATCAGTCACGTCCCCCAAGAAATTTATAGTAGGTCACCACTTATTAAACGAACTATCTACGTATACCACTACTTATGGTGACCATGCTTATGTAATTTGTGACGAATTCATTCTGGATCGTGCAGCGAAAGAGGCGGGTCAATCCTTTGAAGAAGCTGGACAGCAGAGTGAGTTCGTGAAATTTAATCTGCAAATTACTCAGGAAGAAATCGATAGGCATTGTGAAGCGGTTAAAAAATCAGGAGCTAATGTGATTGTGGGTATTGGCGGCGGGAAAACATTAGATACTGCTAAAGCCACCGCTTATTATGTACATTTGCCTGTGGTTATCTTCCCAACCATCGCTTCAACTGATGCCCCCTGCACCGCACTTTCTGTCATCTACAAAACAGACGGCTCGTTTGACCGCTATCTGTTCCTGCCAACCAATCCGGATGTGGTCTTGGCAGATACAAATATTTTAGCAAGTGCTCCAACCCGTTTTTTTGTCGCTGGAATTGGAGATGCGCTCGCCACCTATTTCGAAGCACGCGCCTGCTACCAGAAAAATGGTGATAATCTGGTCAATTTGAAACCCTCGCTTGCCGGATTAGGTATCGCCAAGATGTGCTATGACACTGTTCTGGAATATGGCCTTCAAGCGAAGATAGCGGTTGATCATAAAGTTTCCACTCCTGCCGTTGAAAAAACAATTGAGGCCACCATCTATTTAAGTGGTGTGGGGGCTGAATCCGGCGGTTTAGCCGCTGCTCATGCCATTCATAACGGAATGACCGCTGTTCCATCACTGCATCATGCACAGCATGGCGAAAAAGTAGTGTTTGGTTTATTAACACAGCTTGTTTTAGAAAGTGCACCCAAAGAAGAAGTGGAAACGGTCATCAACTTCATCAAAGAAGTGGGCTTACCCTTAACATTAAAAGATCTCGGTCTGGATCAGTTTAGAGAGGAAGAATGGCGGAAAGTGGCGGAAGATGCATGTGCCGAAGGAGACACGATGGGCAATATGCCACATCCCGTAACTCCTGATGACGTATACCAGGCCATCATTGCGGCAAATGCATTGGCAGAATATTATCATAATTAAAATCTCGAGACCTATTGAAACGCTAAGCAGCCAGTTGCCGGGATGGAACCGACAGCCGGCTGTTTAAAGCCGCTGAAACAACTGCTCCCCTTTTGTCTGCATATATCTATACATTGCTAGGCATGCCGCTATCATAATCATGCCAACCCCTAACAAGAGGAGATTTGCATTTACCTGCGTCAGAAGAAGGGATAGTCCCAAGGGAACTAATAAACTGATGATCCCTATGAGCATAGATACAAGAACTGCTGCACTCTGTTTGATTACCGTAACTTCGCTTTTCCACTCCAGGTTAGGTAATTTCAGGTTAACAATAATGCCCATCAGCGCGGAATAACAAGCATAGATCAAAGGGATAACAAGCAATAATAAGCTTTCCATCCACCCCGTGCGCAACGATATCATAAGCATTACACTACTAATACTCAGGACCGGTAAGGTGATGGTCAGATTCACGGCAACTTTGCTAAGCCATATCGCTTGTTTCGATACGGGTGAGCTTTTTAGTATCCATAAATTGTTGCCTTCAAGCGAAATGGAACTTGACGTTGTGCAGCTTAACACTACAAATAAGGAAAGCAGGATAGGAGCCAGCGTACTCAGATAATGGGATAATTGTGGAATTTCAATCATTTCCCCCAGCTTCTCCGAACTGACAAACAATAAGGCAACCGACATCACCAGTAATAGAATCATGCCTATACTTGTGTTCAGCACATAAACAGAAGAGCCAAAATATCGGCGCAACTCCTTCTTATACAGTGCACGAAATGGAGAGGAGGCTTCTAACGGCTTCATGGTATATTTGCTGCCTGCATGACTGGTCATTAGACCTGTATGAATCGCTTTATATTTTGTACTTAATACAGTGGCAAATATTATAAATGAAAGTACGGATAACGCAATAAATAATAACAATGAGCCTACCTGATACGAGCAGACCGCATCGACATACATCGCTGCAAGAGGATACAGCTTAAATATCATATCGGCCAGCTCAGCCCCCATATCAGCAAGTGCCTGCTCGTTTCCATTGAGTGTAAATGAACCGACCATAAGTACAATCACAATGGCAAAAGTTAATACAAGACTGATCATCCGGCTCGCTTTAAACCGGGAAGAGATCCAGCTGATGCATGAACCAATAATCGTTGCCGCAATAATCGGCAGTAATGGGATAAATAAAAGGGTCATTAGAAAAAACAGATAAAATAACGTCCCCGGATTCACTTTTATAGCATACACCACACCTGCTGGCAGCATGACCATCAAAGAAAAGAACAAATTCAGCACATAGAGCTGAAGAACACGGCTTGCCACAACATGACTCGTCTTGATCGGCAGCGACATCACCAAATCGTAGTCCTTATAGCTGAATAATACACCGCTTGCCTTATAGACCGTGGTGAAGAACCCTACAATAGAAGTAACAGCCATCATAATCGCCAGTAATAGATCCATTCGCCCCATTTGTTCAAAAGTCACAGCCAACATGAAGCTGTATCCAAATGAAACTACTGCTATCATAAGCACTCCCACAAGAATACCAAAGGCGAGTAGAAGCGATTTGCGTTTTTCTTTAACATCTTTTGTATGTAAAGCTTTATTCAACCCAAATGAAGAAAACAACTGCAGCTTCGTTAATCTCCAGATATTAATCATTGTCGATCAGCTCCATGAATAATGCTTCCAGGCTATTTTCGCCCTTTACTTCTTCTGTCTTGCCATGGACTATTAATTGGCCCCCCTTTATGATCGCTATCTTATTGCAGAGCTTCTCTGCCACATCCAGCACATGCGTGGAGAAAAAGATGGCACTGCCGTTGCTGCACAGCTCTACCATAATTGTCTTTAGCATGTGAGCGGCTTTTGGATCAAGGCCAACAAAGGGTTCGTCTAACACTAACAACTTTGGTTTATGAATAAGTGCAGAGATAATCGCAAGCTTCTGCTTCATCCCATGGGAATACGATGAGATCATATCACCCAAATGGACCGTAATTTGAAAAGCATCGCTGTATTTTTTAATAAGCTGCTCACGATCCGCTTTGGATACACTAAAGAGATCACCGATAAAATTCAAGTACTGAATGCCGGTAAGATGATCATACAAATCCGGGTTATCCGGAATATACGCAATCCTCGCCTTGCACGCTACCGGATCTTTTTTAATGGAGATACCGTCAATTTCAATATCCCCTTCTTCAAAATCAAGCACGCCCACTACTGCCCGAATGGTTGTTGTTTTACCTGCTCCGTTATGTCCGATAAAGCCGTAGATATCGCCTTGCTCCACCACCAAATTCAAGTCATTTACTGCCTTTTTACCACCCTTATAGCTTTTGGTAAAATGTTTGATTGTAAGCATGCCCTTTCACCCTTTCAATGCGTTTTTTCCCATACGCTCTTCCCGTAGAATAACTATAGTACGAATAGCACCGCCCGAACGTTCATTTGTCTGTATATTAAAAAAAGCCCATCCCCCTTAGGATGGACTTCCTCATTATTAAAAAATCAAGCGCCAGCGTAGTTTCACACTTCTTCTACTTTCTGAATGCCGCGCAGCCATATTCTACGGATGGATAACGTATCGGAAATAGTCGTGGTCGGGTCGCCGTCGACCAAGACCAAGTCTGCTCTTGCCCCCTGAATGATACGCCCGCGGTCGTTCAGGCCGAACCGGCGGGCTGTTTTTGAAGTAGCGGACTGAAGAGCTTCTACGGGCGTGAATCCCGCTTCCACCAATAGCTGCATTTCATGGTGTACACTAGCGCCATGGGCAAGCCCGCCAAGCGATGGAACCGGCACGGAGACATCCGTACCCACCAGGATGTCTACACCTGCATGATGAAGATCCATCACATTCCGGTAGTTGTCTTCCATGCTGCCTTGCGGGTAGGTATGGAAGCTGGCATTCAGCGTATCCAACCATTCCGGACTGAGCCTGGAACTCACACGGTGATCCTTGGCCAATTCCGCTGCGGAGTTACCGATAATGGAAGAGTTCAAAACCAGACACGGTGTAACGAAAGCACCGGACTCTGCGATCATTCTCACCAGATCCGAAGTATTGTCCGGGCGGTCGATGAATAAATGGGCCAGACCATCGACCCCGACTTCGATGGCTTGCCGGGAGGATTCCGCAGTCAACACATGGGCAATCACGATCTTGCCGTACCGGTGCGCTTCCCCTACGGCTGCACTTAGAATATCTTGGCTTAAGACAGGCAATCCGGGGGCGGCCAGTACCGTCCCTTCCTCAATCATAATCTTAATATAGTCGGCTCCCTCCCTGACTTGTTCGCCTACAAATGCCAACGCCTCGTCCCTGTTCGATACCGCAGCCGCTTCTCCGTGATCGTGATCATGGGCATGAGCAGCCAGCATAGCGTTGCGATCTTCCTCGCTCATTTTCTCCAATTCCTTCAGTACAAAATCCGGGATTTCCCCATCCCCAGGCATAAGTTCATCGGGATGCCCTCCAGGAGGTGTGACCCCCATTCCGGCAGACCGCACGTCGGCAATATCCTCAATCCCCTGGAGCTGTGCCTCGCGGCCGTTTTTCGTAAACCCGCCCATCATTTCCAGTTCAGTCGTCACACCGAATTTCAGTGCGTCACGCAGGCCCTCTACGGAAGTGTGAACGTGGGCATCGATCAGACCCGGCAGTAAAGTCCCTCCTTTCGCATCAATGGTGATCGCATGTGCCGGTATTCCCCCGCCTACCGATAGGATCTGTTCGCCTTCAATCAGGACCGTCGTGGCTCTGATCACGTTCTCGCCGTCAAATATGCACGCATTGGTGATTGCTGTAATCATTGTGATACCTCCTATAATGGGATAGTGTTTGTTATTGATTGGAATATAACAGTTAGACTTCTAACTGTCAATCGTAAAATTAAATGAAGTCTAACCATTTGAATTTGACAATTTAGGGAGCGAAAATTAAGATGTTCTTATAATTAGAATTCAAACTATAGCAAGGGAGTCAGGCACAGGATGACGAAGCAAGCTTTGCTTACCCCCTACTCCGATTTAATCCGGGAGATTGGATTGAAAATCAGAGGTATGGCCAATGTCAGATTATCGGAACTGGGACTGAATGCGCAGCAAGGGCAGATGATGGGCTATATTTTTGAACATCAGGACAAAGGTGTGATCCAGAAGGATTTGGCCGAGCGTTTCAACCGTAAGGGAGCCACCATCACAAGCATGCTTCAGGGGTTGGAGAAAAAAGGGTATATCAAGCGGGTGATTCCGGAAGATAATGAACGGCAGAAAAAAATATATTTATTGCAAAAAGGGGCCGACCTCGTCGAGGAATTCCACGATATATTCAAGGAAGTAGAACGATGTGTTACCCAAGGCCTTACCGAAGAAGAAAGCGCGGCCTTCTTGAAGTTATTAATCAAAGTGAAAGAGACTTTATAGCAAGACACAGCCACTCCTATGAGTGGTTTTTTTATTGAGCTGAACCCTCTTGCTATATGCGGACCTAACCGGTTACAATAACCTTCTTCTATGCATCAAGGTAATTTGCGCTGCTATGTATTCAGAATTATATTGGACGCCATCCTTAATCCACCACATAATAATCCCCAGCAGTGATGATACCACAATATCGACTGAAACAACCTCCTTTGTGGAATCTAGTCTTCTCGCGTTTCTTCGTGTTTCTATCGTATTTTTCAACAGGTTGGACAAGTGATTTTTGAAGCCTTTATGCTCAACGAATACAGCAAAGACCTTCCGGTATTCATAAAAATAATTTAAGAATGTAACCAACTGCTCCTGTTCATTGCTGCTCTTCACTTGTAATAGCGGTTCAACTTTCATGGACAGGTCGTCAAAGATTTCATGTACGATCTGGCGCAACAAATCGTTAATATCCTCATAATGCAAATAAAACGTTGCACGATTCAGTTCTGCCCGGTTGGCGATTTTTTGGACGGTCAGCTGCGAAATATCCGAATTTTCTTCCAATAATGAAAAAACGGCATTCTTCAGCATCTTTTTCGAGCGAATGGCTCGTGGATCTACTCTCTTTTGTGCAGACATTTCATCCCTCTATTATCGTTTATTTGTCACTTCATCTACTAATCCAACCGTTCTGTCGATTAGTCAACATTTTCAATAAAATTGTAAATAGGAATAATTATTAATTACTGATATGATTCATTTTATTGACACTGTGTCGAAAAAGCAATGAAGAGGGGATTACACCGTGCAAGAAGACATTAAGAAAATAAATAAAGGGATCTTATTAACCATCTTAATTTTGGGTTGTTTCTTATCCACACTCAATCAGACGCTATTAAATGTCGCCTTAAGTAATTTAATGAATGTATTTCATGTGACGGCAACGACCGTACAATGGATTTCAACGGGCTTTATGCTGGTCAACGGGATATTAATTCCGATTACAGCCTACTTAATGAAACGCTTTACAACGCGGCAGTTATTTCTAAGCGCCATGTTATTTTTATTAATGGGTTCGATCATTTGTGCAGCGGCACCAAGCTTTATTGTGCTCTTAATAGGACGTATGATCCAAGCCGCCGGTGCAGGCATTATTATGCCGCTCATGATGAGTGTTGTGCTCGCTATCTTCCCCATTGAGAAACGCGGCAGCGCTATGGGGCTGCTTGGACTGGCGATGATTTTCGCTCCTGCCATTGGACCGACTCTCTCGGGATTTATCGTCGAATATCATTCTTGGCGCTGGTTATTTATTGGCCTCATCCCACTTGTCGTCATTGTTATAGCGTTGGCCTTCAAATATTTAGTGAATGTATCCGAAACGTCTAAGTCGAAGCTCGATGTAGTAAGTGTTCTTTTATCAACAATCGGATTTGGCTTAATCTTGTACGGTTTCAGCAGTGCAGGCAGTAAAGGCTGGGGCGATGTAGTGGTGATCCTGTCCTTAGGGATTAGGATCGTTGTAACGGCCATATTCTGTACTCGGCAAATCAAGTCCGCTGACCCGCTGTTAAACCTGTCTGTCTTCAAAAATAAAGTCTTTACGTTAACGTCTCTAATTAACGTGCTAATCACGATGATGATGTACGCAGATATGATTTTATTGCCTATCTATCTACAGAATGGCCGTGGATTTACAGCATTTGATGCAGGCCTTCTATTATTGCCGGGTGCGCTTGTAAATGCGTTCATGTCACCCGTCACCGGTAAATTATACGACCGTTTCGGTGCGAAGCCGTTGTTCATCATTGGTTTACTGTTTATTATTCCATCCATGTGGGCGGTAACAGATCTGTCTGAATCGACAACGTATATGTATTTAATGATTCGTACGATTTGCCTGCGAATTGGATTAAGCTTCATTACCATGCCACTCAATACGGCGGGACTAAATGCGCTGCCCAAGCAACTCGGTACACATGGTACAGCAGTGAATAATACCGTCCGCCAAATTGCCGGGGCGATTGGTACGGCTGTCGTGATTACGATTTATACAGTGCAGGCAACAAGCCATGCAGCTACAGTGCTCCAATACAATCCTTCTACTACTGCTGAGCTCCTTAAATCCCTCACATCAATTTTAGGAGCAAGTGACGCCTATTACTTTATGATGATTTTATCCATTGCCGCACTTGTTATCACATTATTTATGCCCATGAAAAACAAGCTCATGATTGAAAAGAAAGCAAACGTAGTCAACAAGGAAGAACCTCTGTTGTAACACGCATGAGCTGGAAATATCAGTATATGAAGAATCGAAGCCACTCTTTATGCGGAGTGGCTTCGATTCTATTATGTCCGCAATCCAAAAATACGCATAGCGCATTCAACTGTGAATTGAGTCAATCCCTCATGCAAATCAAGATAAATTAATCCTGCCCCATTAAAATAAGCAAAATAGGTCCAACCGATGACTTTCGCATCCCCTTCACTTAACTCTCCCAATTCTTGTCCTTTTCGAATGAGCGGCTCAAGTAAATTTACAAACTTCTCTCCAAACTCCGTCAAAGCTTTGGTCAATTCAGGGAACTGGTTCGGCTGCCCTAACACCTGCTGGAGCAAACGCAGATATGTGCCTTGCTCGACAACCATTCGGATTTGAACCTCGATCAGCCTTCTTAACGACTCGGTGGGTTGATTATCTTCACAAATGATGGACTCGTAGAACAAAAGGCTCTCCTCTAACGGCTCCAGCACTAACGAATGGATTAGCTCTTCCTTGCTCGAAAAGTATGTAAATACAGAAGCGTGACTAACTCCTGCTTCCTTTGCAATGTTTGAAATGGTAGTTAAGTTGAAGCCATTCGCGGCAAATAGCCTTTTCGCAGCATCACAAATTGCAGCTCTTTTCTCCTGTCGGAGTTCTTCATTAATTTTACGAGCCATAAGCATTACTCACCTCGGGTTTATCTTACCATATTTATTTCTTTTCGTTGATTAATTGACTGGTCAGTTATATAATTATTTACAGAAATAACCTTAAGGAGGGAACGCGCAGTGAGCTTATCTCATAACGAAACCACCGTCCACGCTTCGGATAACGGCCTTACAGTCAGACATATTGTACTTCAAGGCACTAATCATGATATTGGAAACTATATTGGACAAATGGCACTCGACCGGTACACCTTGCATCGTCAGATCCCCGGTGATGACCCGATAAGGATTCGAAATCAACATAAGTACTTGAAAACGAACTATCCCGAGCACTACGAACGAATGAAGGGAATTGCCAAGGCTTTTGACGTTCAGTTAGATGAAGGCTTGTATGATTGCAGCGGTATTATGTATCAGAAACAATCAATCGGATGTTCTTCTATTTACTTTCCCAACCATACGACCTCTTCTGGGGCGGCAATGCTCAGCAGAAATTTCGATTTTCCGGTGATGGCTGTAAATGAACCTTATATTTTTGAAATCTACCCGGATAAGGGATACCCTTCGCTATATTTGTGCAGCTTCGAACTGGTCAGCGGAGTGCTGGATGGAATCAATTCCGAGGGATTGACCGTGGCCGTATTGGCAGATGACGAGAGCTTTATAACCCATCCTGCAGAGCCAAACGGCGGGTTGTATGTGGGTCTTCACGAATTGCAAATCATGCGTTATTTGTTGGACCGGTGCCGTAATGTTGACGAAGCCAAAGAAGCGCTGCTGTCTCTAAAACACAGCTACGCGCAATTGCCGCTGCATTATATTATCGGGGATCGTTATGGGCAATCTTTCGTCTGGGAGAATTCCTATACTGCAAATCGCTATTACATCCTAAACGGAGATCACAAACCACAAGTGGTCACGAATTTCTTGTTGTACCGCTATTTATCCGGAGACAGTCTCCCGGACGATCCCAAGCCACAGGGAATGTACCAACGGTTCCTCACCTTACAGAAGAAGTTAAGCGAGAAATCTCATTATACAGAGGAAGCTATGAAGCACATTCTTTCCTGTGCTCATGTTTGTCTTCCAGAATCTTATCCCCACCGAACTTTATGGCATAATTTATATAACACGAAAGACTGCAGTATGGAAATCAGTTTCTACGCTGGCGAGGGTGTAGCGGACAGTAAACCTTTACGCACGGAGTACTTTCAGTTTCAGTTGAAATGAGGGCAATTTCGTTTCGTTTCAAGGCCATCTATTGCAGGATGGCCCCTTATCACCATTATTTATAACCCTAGATCCCGCTTGAGAAGGCTTATTGTTTATTCAACGGAGGGCCATTCCATTTACGGCTTGTCTCTCCGGTAAATATCAATGCTTTTATACCCTTCACCCAGAATCTTCTTCATTTCCGCCCTCCGTTTTTCTCTAGTCTCCTCTTGTACAGCGCTGTATACATAACGGGCCCAATCCTTTCGGTAGCCGGGCGTAAGGGATTGGTAAAAAGCCAGCTGCTCCGCACTATCCGTCAGATCCTGCTCCACAGCAGGGATCATAGAGGTGTAATCGTCCACACGTTGACTTGGCTTTGAAGATGCATCCTTGTTCTTCCGCGCCTCCTCTTTGAATCCGACAACGGTAAACACATCATTTAAGCCCACCATACGTGCAAACTTCAGGTTGCTTGTGCCAATATAACCGTCCTCATCGGCTCCTACCCCTTCAAAAAGACTGTCTCTGTGAATGTAGGCCGAATAAACCTTATTCCCTTTTTTGGGATACGCAGCGAACAAATAGCCGCCTTTATTTAAATAGTTGTGATCAATCACTTTATGGACGAGATCCTGTAGCGATTCCATATTGAGCACATAAGCAAAAATCAGATCATAACTGCTGGCTGTTAATTCAGTATCATGCTCTGCTAATCCCGCTAAACTGTCGTCATTCTCTGGTCTGTACAATACAGCAACCTTTTTGAATTTGTGCATATTTAGCTTTTCTACAATTGTTTTAGCCATATACGGCCCCCCGTTAAATGTTGTCTTTATTTAGGGTTGCATAACCGTTGCCTTTTTGCAAGCCGTGCAGCTTCTGCAGCCCCATAAGGAAATACCTTCCTTGCTGAAAAAATCAAAGCAGCCCCTAAGACCCCTGAAATGTGGAGTTGGAGGCTGCTTATGAGAAAATGTTCTTTACTTTAAAGCTTGCACATTAGCTGTTAACTAATATTACTTCGCGCTGCGGTCCACAAGTTTACGAGGATCCACTTTGTTGTCCATCAGAAGCGGAGTCTTTGCACCTTTAGCAATTTGATCCCAGGCTACCACTTTAAAGTTTTGGTTAAGCTCTTTGCCATTGTTAATGTTGGAATCATCCTGTGCGATGAAAATGCCATAAGGGAACTGTTCGCCCAGTCCGAACCCGAGTACATCAATACCATCAGTTACTGAGGTGCCATCGGTCAATGCGCCATCGGCGATATTGAAGCTAGTAAGGTAAGCGTTATTGCCTTCACGGTCATATATTGCGTAGCTGTCACTGCCTTGGCTGGAGGCGATTAAATAACCTTTGCCGTCGGCACCGTAATAGAGAGTCAACCCTTCAATATCATCCTGCAATCGGCGTCCGTCCGCAATATCGACAGTGGATAGAGGTTTTGTGCCGCTGTCCGGCTCCGCATTATATTTGTATATCGCGTAATCCTCTTCCGCTATATACATCATGCCATACTCATCATCAGCTACCATACCTTCTGATTGCGTAGCCAGCTTAAACTCGCGAACGAGCTTACCTGAAACTTTGCCCTTCCCGTTGTCAGTCAGCTCATATTGCTCAAATTCGCCTTCTTTACCCAGAACCAGAGCGTAATACTCATCCGATTTCAGGCTATGGTAAAGGCTGAATCCGTATACCTCTTCCATCTTCGCTTTAATGGGCTCTGCTACAATGTCAGTCAACTTCCCGGTTGCCCCATCCATAGCAAAAATATCGATCGTGTTCGTAGAACGGTTCGTCGCGCCAACAATATCTACTTTTTTATCGCCAAGCAGAAAATCATAACGTATATCAATATTATTCATTTTTCCTACTTTATAATTTTGAAGCTCCTTGCCGTGCAAATCATAGACGAGGACACCTCCGCCTTTGTTCGTGGCAATGATTTTGGAATTCGCCGGGTTCGCAGAATCGAGCCAAATGGCCGGGTCATCGGCTGCATCCTCGCCATCTTCAACGGCTGCCGTCTCTACCTGAGCGGTTACCGAATAAGGGGTGATGATATCTGCGGAATTGATAAACTTTGCATTTTCCGCCAGAATAGCTTGAAGCAGCTTGGAAGGAATGTACATCTTGCCATCGACTAATTTGACCTCCGCTGGAAGCTCGCCTGCTTTACCCGCTAGACGATATTCCTTATCGCCTGCCGTGAACGTGCCTGCGAATCCGTTCTTCAGCTTGACCAGTGCCGACTTATCGTCGCTATCCCATGTGATAGTTGCTCCGATCCCATCCATGTGCTTGCGCAGAGGTTCATATCCTTTTAGGTCTGAGGCGGATGCTGCGTTAGTTGTTGCGGCAGGAAGTAGAGCGCCTGCAAGGAGCAGCGTAGATAGTACAGTTTCCCATGTTTTCATTGATGTTCAATGTTCCCCTCTATTGTTAGTAATTGCTTAACTATAGAAGATGAGTGTAAAAGAAGTATTAACGGACAACTAAGCCTTTGTAAAATTAACAATGTAAATTCAAGATAGCATTTGAATGCATCTCATAGTTCTAGACTGCCTCTATTTTTACTCAGCAGGGAATTTGCTCATATCCATATACAGCACATTCCAGCGATGACCATCCAAATCAGCAAAACCTGCACCATACATCCAACCCTGGTCATGGGGCTAGCCGTAGATGCTACCGCCAGCCTTTACCACCTTCGTTACCATTTCATCCACTTCTTCCTTGCGATCTGCACCAATTGTAAACAATACTTCAGTGCCTTTCGTTGTATCTGCAATATCATTTCCTGTAAATCTTTCGAACGTGGACTCCGTAAATAGCATCACAATAACATTCTTGTCTCCGATGACTAGACTAGCTTTATCATCAGCATTTCCAGGTCCTTGATTCAAAGAAAATCCAATCTCCGTGAAAAAATCTTTTGATTTGTTGATATCTTTAACTGGTAGATTGATCCATATTTGCCCCGCCATAGTTATTCCTCCTTATAAACAAAATTATGTCCATTTTCATTTATAAGAATAACTGCCGGAATTGCTTCTTGAAAGGTGATATTGAAGAATTTCAATTTTTTTGCCTAAAAAATAACTAAGGCCTGAGGCAATCCCCTTTTCTATTAAAAGAATGATCGGGTCAGGCATCCATGGGATGTGATTCTGTACTGATTATTTTGCTGCTTCTTTCCCGCTTTCTCCGATTCGTCGAATACAAAACAAATAATAAAATAAACCATAACGGCGTCAATAATAAGGCCGGACGTGTTTCTTCAGCAAACAGCATAATAATGAGTATGATTGCAAACAACGCTAGGACTACATAATTAATAAATGGGGTGAACGGGGCTTTGAATTTTGACTTCGCCTGCAATTCCGGCTTTGTTTTCTTATACCGCAAATGACAGATCAGAACGATACCCCAAACCCAGATGAAACAAATGGCACTGATGGTTGTCACGATTCCAAAAGCAGTCTCCGGAATCAGCTTACTCAAAAGAGCTCCCACAGATAACACAAGCGTGGAGATGAAGAGCGCATTGCTTGGGACATGATTTCTATTCAGCTTTGCAAAATTGGCTGGAGCCTGGTCATTCCTGCTCAAATTATATAGAATCCGGCTTGTTGAGAACATTCCGCTGTTACAGGCAGACGCGGCTGAAGTCAATACGACAAAGTTAATAATTCCAGCAGCAATCGGTATCCCCACCAAACTAAACGTTTTAACAAAAGGACTTTCTGCCGGATTTAGTTCCGTCCATGCGTTGATGCATAACAAGGCGATAATGGCACCCACGTAGAAAAATAGAATTCTTAAAGGAATTTTATTAATAGCCGATGGGATGGTTTTTTCTGGATTGGATGTTTCGGCTGCCGATACCCCCACCAATTCCACACCGACAAAGGCAAACACAACCATTTGGAAGGAAAGTAGGAACCCTGAAACCCCGTTCGGGAATATCCCCCCATGTGCCCAAATATTACTGACAGTAACCGTTCCGTTAGCCGTTTTGAATCCAATCACCAGCAGGATTGCCCCGATAACAATCAACGCCAGAATAGTCACTACCTTGATTAATGCAAACCAAAACTCCAATTCGCCAAAACTTTTTACAGTTAATAAATTGAGTCCTAATAAAATGATCAAACAAATGACGGCAGGGATCCATTGCGGGATATCAAACCAATATTGTACATATACGCCAACAGCTATAATATCCGCCATAGCCGTCATGATCCAACAAAACCAATAGGTCCATCCGGTTACAAATGCTGCGCGCGGTCCAAGATAATCTTCAGCGATGTCTGTAAAAGATTGATAACCCGCTTTTGACAACAGAAGTTCTCCCAAGGCCCTCATAACAAAAAACACGGCAATACCGACGATTAAATAAGCAAAGATGATGGATGGTCCTGCGAGTTGTATAGCTTTACCTGATCCTAAAAACAATCCGGTCCCGATGGTGCCGCCAATTGCAATGAGCTGAACATGCCGATTCTCTAAATCTCTCTTTAGTTCTTGTGGTGCCATGTGAAACTCCCCCTCTAAATCTAAATATTTCTTTGTGAAATGATGAACAAGTAAAAATGACAATAAAAAAAGAGACTGGATGCGCTCCAATCTCACGGTCATAAGAATATTAAATAAAATACATTCATCATTCTGACGCTTATCAGAATAACAAATGAATTATCCAGTACTCTTCTGTCCTTTTGCCTGAGATTGTGAACCCTTCGGCGCCGGGGAATCCCCACGGTCTCTCCAGAAGCTGCTCCTGCTATAGTGTGATCCATAGCATTCATAGCTTAGAAATTATTTGATTATAGGATCATAACTTCATTTAAATATTTTTCAATACTAATCATAGTCAAAAGTTTTGTCAATAACATTAATTACCACCGTGCTTCGCCAAAATAATTATGATAGGGCTTGAACGTTGCCAGCACTTCGTCTACCTTACCCATTCGTTCCTCCAGGCTTCCCCGAAGTGTGATGTAGGGAATCCGCCGCGCCTTCAAATCCGCAATAATTTGCTTATGGAAAATATGCCGCTTCTGATTCCCGCTGCGGTCCCATGTATCCTCGTAAGGAATGTCGTCGTCGCACAGGAAAAAAAGGTCATACCGCTGTGCATTTTCCAGGGCGATCCGGGTTAAGCGTTCAGGGGCCCGGCCGTGGTAATCCAGGGCAAACATATAAGTCGTGATCGCATTGGTATCGACAAAAAGATATTTATCCGCTTGCAGTAAAGCCCGCTCTTCCCGCTCCATATGGCCGACAGCAATTTCATCGAACGCCTCCAAGCCAATTCGGCGGTCCACCTGATGCTCCGTCCAATAGTCGCGCCCGTATTCGCTCGCATAGGTTGTGCGATACCGCCGGGCCAACGCTTCGGTGATCGTGGATTTGCCGGTAGACATCGCTCCCACAAAAACCACTTTTGTTATTAAATCCCGATACACGCTATCGCTCACATATTGCCGGTACTTGTAAGGATCCGAACGGACCATGGTAGCTGAAACCGGTACCTGCCCGCGAGCTTCATCCACCCGCCGGTCTACTGCGCCCAAAGCGATGCTCATATGCTCTCCGTAAAACTCGCTGGAGTAGAAATGCGTCACTTGCTCGCCTTTCAGTAACCCCAGAATATATTGCTCCTCCCTTATCTCATGCTCCCGGTCGTTCGAATACCCGTCCGGACCGTCCCAGGCTTCAATCACCCGCACCGCCGGGTAGAGCTTGCGAATCCAGTTGGCCCGGATTTGCAGCGGGATCGGGGTCACCGTCGTCTCATAGATCACTACAATCAGTTCGTCGACCTCTTGCAGCGCCGTCTCGAACATGAACTGATGCCCTTTATGCAGCGGGGCAAACTTTCCGAGCGTTAAGCCTAATCTCTTCATGCTGATACCTCCCTAGCGCCCTTGTTCCAATTGTAGTAGCCGTATACAGCGTTAACCAGATACGCGCTCCACATGACGATCATCAGCAGGCCTTCACCGCTCCCCTCTAGCATTCGAATTACCCACAGCAGAACCGTGAACATATTGAGGACAATATAGACCAGCCATTGTTCCTTGAATCTTCGAACCATTAATAGAGTGGCGACAACGGACAACACCGTCGTAATGGCATCAATATAAGGCGAATTCTGCCCCGGTATGAACGATAGACCCAGGCCCAGCAGCAGGCTGCCTAATACGCAGACCGCCCCCACAAGGAGCAGACGCTTGAGCTCCAGCTGACGCATGGACAGCTTGCCATCAGTCCGGTTATTTTTCCACATATAGAAGCCGACCACATTCATAGGAACAAAGAACAGCAGATTTAGCATAACCTCTCCAAACAAACCGTTGACGTAAGCCAAGTACGCATAACCAATGGTATTGTACATGCCAAACACATAACTCATCAGATTTCCCTTCGCCGCGAGCACCACACACAGCACCCCGGTGATAAAGACCGTAAATCCGAATAAAGAATCCTTAGAAATCACCGTAAACCCAACAGCAATTGAGGTAAACAAAACCAGCCAGGTCAACTCAAACAGGTTCCAATCGCCCCATGATTTATTCACTTGCATCCCCTCTGCTTTCATCCGATTTGTGCACCATAAAGTTAGTTCACTCTTACTTTCAACTTGATAATAACACATTGTTAATATCATTGAAAGCAAAAATGCACACTTGATGAATCGAATGTTCAAAAGGGAGGCTTCGTGCCTTGTGGCTGCTAATGTAACTGATAAGTTAATTCGTTTAACCACGCGGTCATTGAGGAGATTTTAAACCACAAGTTATAATTCAAGGGACTAGTCGAACTGATAAAAATTGGAGGGTATTCAAATGAATATTGAGATCGGAAAAAAAATCAAAACCCTACGTTTACAAAAAGGAATGACTCAGGAAGAACTAGCAACAAAACTGAATATGTCATCCCAAGCCATATCCAAGTGGGAAAACAACGTAACCATGCCAGATATTCAAATTCTCCCTGAGTTATCTGTGATTTTAGGGGTTACAATTGATGAGCTATTTGCATTAACTGATGACACACATCTAGAGCGTATTGAAAATATGATTAGTACCGAACATTTTATTTCCAAAGATGATTTTAATTATGCTGAACAATTTCTCAAAGAAAGGCTAACTAATGACGAAAAAAAGGCCCCATGTCTCACATTGCTGGCTCAGTTACACATTCATCGTTCAGAGGAGCACCGTGAATTAGCTTCCCATTATGCCAAGGAGGCCCTGTTATT
This sequence comes from Paenibacillus sp. FSL H3-0321, assembly GCF_038002865.1. NCBI lineage: Bacteria > Bacillati > Bacillota > Bacilli > Caryophanales > Paenibacillaceae > Paenibacillus > Paenibacillus sp. FSL H3-0321. The sequence goes on from NZ_JBBODH010000001.1 coordinate 4,031,663, forward strand.
AGATCCACATAAAAAAAGTAATCATAATGCTTTACGGGATGCGGAGAATGGAGTCATTTTTGACTGGAACTATTCAAATCATCATAAACTTATAGAGTATTATAAAAATTTCGTGCCAAATCATCCAGATTACTGGCAGGGTTACGTATGGCTTATGAACCACTTACTTGCAGATGGCAGATGCGCTGAAGCTAAAGAAACTCTAGAAGGATTGAACAAAATCCATCCAGGTTATTTATATCAATTATATGGAGGACTGATCTGCAAGGAAGAAAGCAACCTTTCTCAGGCATTAGTTCTTTGGGAGCAGATGACGGATCTGTATCCTGATGAATGGCGTACGTGGTCCTTTAGGGGAGACTGCATGGCGAAACTGTGCAAATACGACGAAGCCATCGAATATTACACAAAAGGATACGAACTACAACCCAATCCCAAATATATAGATGCATTGATAGCAATTTCACATATATATGAGATTCAAGGAGAATATGATAAAGCTATTGAGAAGCTTCAAGAAATTATCGAACAATTGGAAAGTAATTGGGAAATCACAAAGGGTAAGGCAGTTGATTTTTATGCAAGAGAAATAGAATATTTCAAGAAACTGTAAGTAAAGTGGCATAAACGACTAACTGAATTCCCCATTGATTGGCTAAATCGGTGTCCCGTGATCACAGCTTCCAGCGGCAGGTCATCTTTAAGTTGCCCCCGTGCAGCTCCGCGGTCAGCGTGCCGTTCATCTTGTCCATTAGACTTTTGGCGATAGAAAGACCAAGTCCCGATCCTTGGCCGGATCGGGTGCGGTCGACCGTGTAGAAGCGGTCAAATAGCAGCCTCACATCAATATCGGATAATTCCTTCGCTTCGTTAATGATCGTAAACTCGGCAATCTCAGGCTGTTGCTGGAAGCAAATTTTCACATGACCGATAGCATGCTTGATAGTATTGGTAAGCAAATTCTCAACGACCCTCCGCACGGCTGATTCGTCGGCATATACGGCTACCTCTCCCTCCGGCATCCGAATGTCCGGCGTAATGTCCCGTTCGTTAAACCGGTCGTAGAAACCGACCAGGATGTCTGACAGGAGGACAGTCATTCCGATCCGCTCAGTCTTAAGCTGATAATCGGAAGATTCAATTAGGGATAACTCGAAGAAGTCGTTCAATAGTGCTTGCAGCCGTCTCGTGCGATTTTTAACAATGGTGAGGTATTCGTGCTTCTCCTCAGGCGTAATAGGCTCTGCTTCCAGCAGTTGAATATAGCCAAATATGGAGGTGAGCGGAGTACGGATATCATGGGAAATGTTCGCAATCGCCTGCCGCAGCTCATTCTCGGTTCGTCTTCTGCGGGCCTCCGCGTCGACTACGAGATCGGACTGGCGATTAATTTGACCTGCAAGCGTTTCGAGCCTCTGGTCGAATAGAGTCACGTCTATTTTTTTGCCGGTTGTCCGTTCATTATAGTGGCGCAGCTGCTCCGTCATCCGCCCCAGCTCCCGCCTCATCAGCAGCAGATGGGCAAGCAGGAGAGCCGCCACCGTAACCGATATGAGCGTTATGATAAGCAAGACTCTCCCGCCCCTCTCATTATTATTTAATTTCTTTTCTGCGGAACACGAGAATACCGAGTAGCGCGGATACAACAATCGTCAGCACTGGCACGAGCAGGAGCGCTGGCAGATCGCCGCTGTCAATACTGGGCTTGCCGATATCGTTCATCAGCTTGAAGATAGAATAATCATACACTGTAGTAAAGAAAGGGATGTACTCACCCAAGCCCCCCAAAATCGTATCAATCATTAGGAAGAAAATCATCGAGAAGCCGATCGTCTTGCCGCTTTCGGTGAACACGGCAGTCAACAGCGCCCCGATCGCCGCGTAGCCTGCAGTATACAGCAGTGTTAGTCCGAGGGCCCGCGGTATGAAGGACGCGTCAAACCCCTCCGGCAAATGGCCGAAACCTGAAAGCAGGGAAACTTCGGTCGTGCTTACGATCGGGAATACGAGAGAGATAGCCATGGCTCCGACCGAGAATCCGATCAGTTTGGCGGTGAACAGCCGCCCTCTATCGTTGCCCGACGATGCGATCGTCTTCATGACACCCGTCGCATATTCATTGGCGATGAAGAATCCGGCCAGCGCTGCTACGCCGAATTTGATCACATAGCCATTGCTTGCAATAAATTGAATCAGAAATTCGGCTCCCGTGAACTGCGGCTCTCCACTCGACTTATGGTCAAAGTAGTAGAGCAGTGGATAGACCAGTGAAAGAATGGCGGAGATTAGCAGCAGCACGCGGAACGACCTATCCTTACGCAGCTTGAACAGCTCGGATCTAATCAGATTATACATGCCCGGCACCCCCGATCCGCTTCATGAAATAGCTCTCCAGGTCTTCGCCCATCGGCATAAACTGCTCAATTTCCAGACCTGCGGAGAATAGCGTCGAAGATACTTTACCTGGCTGTTCGATGCGGCCAAACAGCTTGATCGCGCCATCGGGCATCACTTCGAAATCGTTGGTGTGGAGTTCGTTCTGAATAACCGTTGCCGCCTTGTCCGGATCATCCGCTTTAATAAACACGTATTGCTGGCATTTATCATTCAATTCCTGAGCAGTGAGCTGCTCCAGCAACTTGCCGTTATGAATGATGCCGTAATGGCTTGCCAGCAAATGCAGTTCGCTCAGAATGTGGCTGGAGATCAGAATCGTTATCCCTCGTTCGTGGTTAAGCTGCTTGAGCAGCTCGCGCATTTCGATGACGCTCATCGGATCGAGCCCATTGGTCGGCTCGTCCAGAATTAGAAATTCCGGATCGCTTAGCATGGCGATTGCCAGACCCAGCCGCTGCTTCATGCCAAGCGAGAAATTCTTCACTTTCTTCCTGCCTGTTCCCTGCAGTCTGACCAATTCCAGCATCCTTGGGACGCAGTCTTTGCCGGGGATGCCCCGGAGGAGCCGGTTCACCTCCAGATTCTCGGCGGCGGTCATGTGGGGGAACAACGAGGGGCTCTCGATAATCAGCCCCATCCGCTTACGGGCCTGGGTCAACGCCCGCTCGTCGCTCGCGCCGAACAGCGCAATACTTCCGCCAGACGGAAAAGCTAGTCCGGTAACGATGCGCATCAGCGTCGATTTTCCGGCTCCGTTCTGCCCAATAAAGCCATATATGGAGCCTTTGCGGATAGATAAATTCACTTTATCCAGCGCTACGCTGCCTTTGAACTTCTTAGACAATTGATTCGTCTGCAATACATATTCACTCATTGTAGTCTTGGCCTCCCTTATGTGATAGACCAAGTATAGAAACGAAAACTTAAGAGGAGCTAAAGCCAATCCTTAAGAATGTCTTAAGGCTTTAGCCGATAGCCCATGCCCCATACCGTCTCGATAAATTCGCTGCCGGGCGCAGCCTTCGCAAGCTTGCTCCGCAAATTGCTCATATGAACGTTGACCGTATTGTCGTCTCCGTAATATGGCTCATCCCATACGCTTTCGTATAGATTTGCTTTTGTGAATACCTTTTTCGGTGCCGACAGAAGCAATGTGAGAATCTCATACTCCCGGGCGGTCAGCGCAACCTCTATCCCCTCTGCCGTCACCGTTTTGGAATCGTGGTCGAGCACAAGTCCCTTATGCTGCAGCACACTCAGCACAGCCGGCGGAGCAATCTGCGCAAACCGGCGCAGATGGGAATCGATTCGCGCCGAGACTTCCTCGATATCGAAAGGTTTCGTAATGAAGTCGTCCGCACCCCCGCGCAGCGCTGACACCTTGGTCTGCTGCTCACCCTTGGCCGAAATGATAATGACTGGCACGCCTCCCCGCAAGCGGATCCATTTAAGCAGCTCCTCGCCCGTCATTCCCGGCAGCATCAAATCTAGCAGTACCATGCTCCATTCCCGTTGCTCCAGATAGAGTAGCGCCTCCGTTCCGGAAAAGGCAGGCTGTGGCACATAACCGCTTTTTCGAATAATGCTGCACAGCAGCCGGCTAATGTCATTGTCGTCCTCGGCCACGAGAATATTTATTGAATTATCCATTTTTTCTCCTTGTATTATCCTTAATCGCCTGTCATTTAGATGTTCTATAGCCTATATGATAGTCGATTTTTACCTCTATTTCCAGAATAGCCTTCCTGATGCGGCCCTTTCGGTGTTCGCTGGAATCCGGTGGTTTTTTATGCTATTCAAATGTTCCACGTGGAAATTCCGCTCCAATCTGCCCGCCTCATAAATCTATTGCTTCAAAAATTCATCCACACTGATTTGCTGTAACTCATACTCCGCGCCGATGCTTTTTAATTGATCCTCTATTTTAGCGGAACCCCGGGCAATGCCCTTATACACCAGTAGAGGTGCCGCCTCCAGATAAGTTTTTGCCAGCGCATAATCGCAGGAGAATACCTTTTTGATAAACACCAATATTTTTATTTTGTCGGCGCCCGGGCCTGTAATGAACACTTTGTAGTAATCCAACTGCTCGTCTTCGCCCATCTCCCCTTCCTCCTCAATCCCCCTAGGAAGTAAGACGCTGCGAAGAAATTCGGTAAGATTATCATAAGCAACGGAGAAATCCCAAGAACCCTCTCCATGCCTTGCAGTATAAATCACGGTATCTCCTCTGGAGAGATCCAGGCAATACGGATCTCCTTCATCCGACGCAATAACGAGATAATCGCGCGGCCAATCGGTAATGACCTCTTCCGTAACGGGATTATAATTGTAGCCCGATTGGCCTTCAACCAAGTCCTTGGCACCGTAAATAAATAGATTGATCGGTTAGCAGCTGCATCGGATACTTCGCGTAAAAATCGGGGTTTTGCTGCCTTGTCTTCTCTAAAGCTGATTGCATTTTCTCCAAAACGTTGTCTATTCCTTGATAAACGTTCTGCATTAAGATCACCACTTTAATTAAGAATGGATTGCTTCGATTGAATTAAAAACTGTAGAAAACCGCTTCACCGTTTAGGAAGGGTTTGCAATAATTCTCAATCAAATCCGGCATTTGTTTACGTATCCACATATGCTTATCTTGGTTACTTACCAGAAAAGCGTAGTAGGCAAATATCACCAAAAACATGAAACCCTCTAGCTGCTCAGTGTCTATTTTTCTGGAAATGATAGTAGTGTAGCCGGCTAGTAGAGCGTTTCGCAATTCTCCTTCAGTCAAAAGGGCACCCATAGCGATATCCATCGCGTAATATCCAGAACCCGACAAGCCAAAGTCGATGAACGAAGTCCCCTTTGGTGTGAGGATTAAGTTACTATAGTTGATGTCTGCATGGATGAATCCCCATGTCTCCATCGTTTTGCTCAATATTTTAATACGATCATTGATCAACGAAAATGTATTTTCAAGAATATAAAAATCCTTGGTAGCGATAATACCCATTTCTTCACCGGATCGCAATTTGGCCAGTATGGTATTTGTCCACTCTATTTCATATTCGGGTCTAATAAAACTTGAGCCCTGTTGATAGCGCATTGAAAACTGATGCAAGTAGGCAATACGCGTCCCAAAGGTACGAACTGTTCCCTCACTGTTCAAGTCTTGCTTGGACATGATTTCCCCAAAAATCCATTTTAAGACGGAACAGTGCACTTCTTCGTGTTCAATGACAACAGTTGTTACCAGTTCACCGTTTAAATTCGGAACAGGGATTTGAACAGGTAATTCGGAATGAGAAGACCAAGCTAACAGATAATCCAACTCCGATTGAACAGCCCCACGCGTATTATGTACACCCTGCATGTTTTTTGTAATGGGTTTATGCATCCGCAACAAATAAGTGTCTCCAGAATACTTTTCTGTGACCTTGTATGTGATGTTCTCGTTATGACGGATCAATTCCACGAAAGGGTCAATAAAAGAATACTTCAGTAAGACTTCCTTAAAACACTTCGTATAATCCATAGAATATCCCCCCTAGTTACCCTACTCTTCTTGGAAAATCGCCTTAATTCCCTCTAGTTCCCGGGGCTTAATTCCGTTTTCACTAAGTACAACCACGGAATCGGCCCTTTTCCAGACAAGAATTTCTCCATTCGTATCCCAACTAATAATATCCTCAGGGAAATCTTCCACCTTTTTTAGCCCCAGCAGTTTGACTAATTCACCATACTTGTTCTCATCCACAATCTCATAGTAGTCCCTATATGCGTCTAACTCATATTTAAAAACGGTCTGCCATTTCCCTTTGTTGACCTGATTCAGCATGGCTGAACTCTCTATATGGGTCTCAAAATTGTTGCATTTCAAGTCGTATCCCTCATAATATCTGCCTTGCTCATCAATTGAAAATATCTCTTGATACAACGTATCTGCACAATTAAAGTGGCGTATGACGATATCATCCTCCGGTTCCATTACGATTAATCCGCCGAATCTTGTCTGGAAATCTATTAACTGAGCTGTAGGTATGATTGTTGCCGCTTGAAAAGCATTGATTATCTCCTTCTCATCCTTAACAGAGTCTTTCCATTCGGAGTGTGCAAGATAATCACAAGCTCTTTTTGTTGAATCTCCACCACTTAGCTGACGCTTGAAGGGGTGGATTCTTGCGAACAGAGGAGCAACCTCCTCTTATGGGCAAGCGATCCCTGCGTTCTCGCAGTTCTACGTTTATTTTTATAGGTAATAGCTATACCGCTACCTGTTTGATATTATAAGCCGCATTTTCATCCCGATCATGGTGTGTTCCGCAAGTTACACATGTCCATTCTCGAATCGAGAGGTTCTTCACTTCGGGATGGATTGTGCCGCATACGTGGCACTGCTGACTGGTCGGCTCGAAGGTGTCGGCAACCCGGAGGGTTCGTCCATACCAGGATGCTTTATACGTCAGTTGACGCACCCATTCGCCCCAGGACGCATCAGCGATGGACTTGGAGAGTTTGGGATTTTGTATCATATTCGCCACATGCAGATGTTCGATACTGATCGTTTGGCACTCACGGATCAGCTTCGTTGTCATCTTGTGGAGAAAATCCTTCCGGGAATTTGCAATGTGTTCGTGAATACAAGCAATGTGTTTCTTGGCTTTCTTCCAGTTGGAGCCCCCTGGTGTGCGTCTCGCCAAACGCCGCTGCCACAGCGCAAGCTTTTTCTCGTATTGACGGTAAAACCTGGGGTTGGCAAAATGTTCGCCGTTGGAGCACACAGCATATTCCTTAAGCCCCAAGTCAATGCCGATATGTGCATCTGCTTGTGGGAGTGGGGTCTTTTCGACCTCGCAAACCAGGGAGACAAAATACTTATCGCTGGCGTTTTGCCGTACCGTAGCGGACAGTATACGACCCTCCAGCTTCCGGGAGTTGGCGAAACGCATCCAGCCGAGCTTGGGAAGCTTCAATCGGTTGCCTTCAATGGCGATATTTCCGTTCGTGAATTTCGTGGTGTAGCTTTGTACTGGATGCTTCCGGCTTTTGAAGCGAGGCGCTTGATTTTGCTTTTTGAAAAAGCGGTCAAAGCTATCTGCCACATGCCGAACGGCGGACTGTAAAGCAATACTATCGACTTCTTTGAGCCAGTCATATTGTGTTTTTAGGACGGGGAGCTGTGTCGCACAGGTCTGATAGGACAAACCTTTGCCTGTCTCGGCATAGGTTTGATTCCACTCTTCCAGGAAATGATTGAACACAAAGCGGCAGCAGCCAAACATTCGACGAATGAGTTGCTGTTGCCCGGTATTCGGGTAGATGCGGTATTTATAGGCTTGATGAACGATCATGTGCGACACCCCCATTTGTAGTATTTTCTTACAGTATAGCACGTATGTTCGCTGAATAGTTGAAAACCGCCGATTCCTCTCCGCCTACAGAGGTCGGAGTCTTTTCGGCTTTTGAAGATAAAACCATATCGTCACCCTTTCCTTATTCGTAATTTAACAGCTGGTTAGGCCGCGGCCATACTTTTGTTTCATAATAATTCTTTTAGTACATTTTTAGCCAGCCGTATCTTCTCATCATTGGCATCACGAAGTAAAGCCACAATGTCTTGAATATCGCTCTCTGCTGATGTAACGATGAAATCTTCATCCAGATATGCAAACAACTGTATTAAATTCACTTCAAGGGATTCCGCAATCTTATTTAAATTCAGCAAAGATACGTTTTTCTCCCCACGTTCAATCTGCCCTATGTATGAAAAATGAAATCCGCCTTTCTCACCAAGGGCTTCCTGAGACAAGCCCCGCTCTTTCCGAAGAGCACGAATACGGGTTCCTACGAGCTTTAAGATTTCCTTATCCATTACGGTATTCACCTCTCCATGTCAATCTTGCCCTATTTATAGATTACCTCTTAATTCTTCGGGTGTATCCCCCATTATCCTTACAGAATCCTTAGAATCTCCCCTTACACTGTGGAAGTGGAAAGGATGATATAATATGCGGGACAATATTTTAGAAACCCAGAATCTTTGCAAAAGCTTCAAACATCAACCAGCCGTCAACAAAGTATCGTTAGCAGTACCGAGTAACTCGATCTATGGGCTCTTAGGACCAAATGGTGCAGGCAAATCGACAACGCTCAAAATGATCGCAGGCATGCTGCGCCCCGATTCCGGGAGTATTCGTATTCATGGGCATGAATGGACCCGGAAGGATTTAGGCGAGATTGGCGTATTAATTGAGGCGCCACCGCTCTATGAGAATCTGACTGCCAGAGAGAATCTTAAGGTGCGTACGCTTGCCCTCGGACTGCCGCAGTCCCGGATCGAGGAGACCCTCTCCGTTGTGGATTTAACCGATACCGGAAAGAAACGTGCCGGACAGTTCTCCATGGGCATGAAGCAGCGGCTGGGAATCGCGATTGCACTCTTAAACCAGCCGAAGCTGCTGATTCTGGACGAACCGACCAACGGGCTGGACCCCATCGGGATTCAGGAGCTGCGGGAGCTGATCCGTTCTTTTCCCGGGCAAGGAATCACCGTTATTCTGTCGAGTCATATTCTCTCCGAGGTCGAACAGGTAGTGGACCAGATCGGAATTATCGCCGGGGGTGTTCTGGGGTATCAGGGAGCCGTTCCCCACGGGCAAGAGCTGGAAGCCTTATTCATGCAGGTCGCCGCAGCCAACCGAAGGGCTGGTGAATAACATGCTTTGTCATATTAGGGCTGAACGTTTAAAATGGCGGGGCACGGCTATCCCCAAGCTTGTCTGGCTAGCACCTGTGTTCACGCTGCTCCTTTGCGCTATTTTAACGGGCGGAGCCTTATTTCAAATGGGGGCTTACAACTGGTGGTACACGATGCTCTTGCCCGGAGCACTGACCCTTACCTGTTCACTGGCTCTGCATAAGGACGCCAAGATGAAATACCATGGACTGCTGGCTCTGCCCGTTGATCTGAAGACACTCTGGACCGGGAAAATAATTGCCTGCGCAGAATGGCTATTAGTCACTATCCTCCTGTTCCTGGTTGGCATTACTTTCGGCGGAATACTGTTCGGCCAAACCATTCCGCCGCTGAACAGCATGGCTGGCAGCTTCCTGATCTTCGTCACGTTTCTGTGGCAGATTCCATTGTGTCTGTTCCTGGCTGCACGACTCGGATTATTCGCTGCTGTTCTGCTTAATATATTCGGTAATGTCATGGGTGTCGTTGCCTTCGATACCGGAGGACTGTGGGATTTTGTGCCTTATACTATTACTGCCAGGCTCATGTGCCCAGTTCTGTCTATCCTGCCGAACGGTCTCAGCGTACCGGTGGACAGTCCGCTGAGAAGCACGGAAATGATTCTTCCGGATGCCCTGATCTCCCTGGCCTGGTTCGGATTGCTTTCCCTCCTTACTGCGCTATGGTTCCGTAAACAGGAGGCGAAGTAACATGGCTTCACTACTGGGATTGCTGAGAGCGGATCTGCTCAAAAGCCGGCATACGCCGTTTCTGCTAATTCATCTGCTGGCTCCTCTTATCGGAGTTGGCGTATTCTTGGCGTACTATTCGTACTCCCCATGGAGTGCAAACGACAAAGCACTGGCGTTTATTCAGTCTCTAGGATGCGCATTTCCTACCCTGATCGGGCTGGTCTGCTCCATGTCGGTGGAACAGGAGGCGAATGCAGGACAATTTCAAGGTATGCTTGCCATTCCCGCAAATAAAATCACAACCTTTATAAGTAAGCTGCTTCTCCTACTGTTGTTTGGCTTTGGAGCCGTCCTGTTTGCTTACACCCTTTTTGGCCTGGGGTTCGGCGGGATTCTGCAGCAGGACAGACTGGGAATGCCCTTTTACATCACCGGAGCGGTTATTCTGTTCACGAGCAATATGTTTCTCTATCTTCTTCATCTGACAGCCAGCCTGCGCTTCGGAAGAGGCGCTTCCATCGGGGTGGGGATTGTGGGGAGTCTGGTGGCTGCCTTAATGCTTACCGGGCTAGGCGATACCATCTGGCCGTATATTCCCTTCGCATGGGGCGTCCGCTTCATCTCTCTGTGGACAATCCACGCTTCCGGTACCATGCTATCCCCCGCTGTATCGGGGCTGAGCGCCGGAATTACGGTCTGGCTGCTGGGAACAATACTGGCTGCCCTTCTGTGCGCTGCATGGTTCCAGCGGTGGGAGGGACGCTCAGCCGATAATTAGACATACAACTTACAATCGAGGGAACGAATATGGCAAAAATACTCGTGGTAGACGATGAACCCGCCATCCTGTCGCTGATCCGCAACGCACTTATTACTGACAATCATCTGGTGACAACGATCTCCGATTCTACACAGGTGTGCCGGAACGACCTTGGCGCGTATGATCTTATTTTGCTGGATGTGATGATGCCGGGTGTGGACGGCTTTACACTTTGCCGGGAGATACGTGCGGCGGTGGATTGCCCGATCCTTTTTTTAACGGCCAAAACACTGGAAAGCGATCTGATGTACGGCCTGGGACTGGGGGCAGATGATTATATTGTGAAGCCCTTTGGCATAGGTGCGCTGCGGGCACGGATTGGCGCCCATCTCAGGCGGGAAAGCAGGGAGCGGCGGAATGTTCTATATCTGGAGAATGTACACTTCAACCTCTCCGGTAAAGAACTGTTGGTCCAAGAGGACAAAGTGCCTCTGACCAAAAGCGAATATGAAATTTGCGAATTTCTGGCCCGCAGCCGCGGACAGGTCTTCTCCAAAGAACATATTTATGAAACGGTCTTCGGGTTTGACGGAGAAAGCGACCGCAGCGCCATTACAGAGCATATCAAGAACATCCGCGCCAAGCTGAGCAAATACGGGATCGACGCGATTGAGACCATCTGGGGGATTGGATATAAGTGGAATCTGTGAAACGAATCAAAACAGTGCGGCTTCGCACCTTTTTCCTGCAATACCTCCTGTTCTTAAGCGCGGGGACCATTCTGCTGCTGATACTTGTGCTTGGCTTGTTCACACTGGCGTTTTCCTCCAATGTTATACTGCCTGCTAACTATGCCGAGAAGGAGATTGCTGCGTTCAAGGAGCGTCTTGCCTCAAGCAGAACAGTAACGCCCGATAGCGTTCCGGGAATGGTAGATTATACGGTTTTCACCCAGGAAGGAGAACTTCTCGCCGGTAATCTGAGCCGGAGTGAAGCAGCACATGCCTGGGAGATTATACAGCAAGGCAATACTCAGGACTCTCATTTCTATACAACCGCCCAGCACGGACAGGAGATCTGGATATTCCGGTATAGCTTAACACCGCAGTATGCATCTTCCTTGCTGCGCAGCTATCTGCCGAATCCTCAGCTGCTGGGAGTGCTGCTCTTCATCTTGGGAATTTTGCTCCAAGCGGCCTTGCTTGCCGCCCGGTTCGGCAGAAAACTCACGGAGAAAATGGCAGGATTACAGGAAGCGACAGAGAACATCCAGCGCGAGAATCTTGAGTTTACCGTCAAGCCCAGCGGTATCCGCGAAATCGACGATGTGCTGGTCTCACTGGACCGGATGAAAGAAGCCCTGCACACTTCACTTAAGCGGCAGTGGGAGCTGGAGCGTTCCCGCAGAGAGCAGATTTCCGCGCTGGCCCACGATATCAAAACCCCGCTTACCGTCATTCGGGGAAATGCGGAGCTGCTGCAGGAGACGACACAGAATGCTGCCCAGCTGGAATATAACGGATACATTCTTCGCAGCGCCGAGGATATTGAAGCCTTCGTACAAGAGGTTATTGATCTGTCCAGCATGCAGGCCAGCTTTGTTCGTCAGAAATCGCTGGTAAGTACAGCGGAGATTCTTGGAGAATTAGAGCTGCAGATGAAGGCTCTGTCCTCCGGCAAGGACCTGCATACGCTTGTCCAGAAGGATACCTTTCCAGCATTTCTTTTTATAGATAAGGAGCTGTTTCAGCGGGGAATCATCAATGTGATCGCCAATGCGGTCGAGCATACGCCTGCGCAGGGGAGTGTTGCTTTGCTAGTCAGGGGAGATGACGCTGCTGTCCATTTCACGGTTACGGATACGGGAAACGGCTTCTCGTCAACCGATCTGAAAGAAGCCGCCACTCAGTTCTACAGAGGGGACCAGAGCCGAAGCTCCGGCAATCATCACGGGATGGGACTGTACATTGCCGAGTCCGCCGCCCAGCAGCATGGAGGGAGCTTAACTATCGCAAATATGTCCTCCTCCAGTGGAGGGAAGGTAACTATGAGCATTCCTGTTTCTACTAGAGGCGGGGATGGTTATGGGCAGGAGTGAAGGGGACTTGTTTGCGATAACAGATTTTATATCCTTTATCGAAATATCCATTTTGCGAAGTACTGCAGTAATTCGTATACATAAGAGTGCATTTTCATCATAAATTCTCCAGCCAGAGGAGGTATCCCTTGAACTTTTAAATAGTCCCTCTGATTCCCAGTGGCGCAATGTGCGACTCGTCAGTCCCATCTGCTCCGACAATTTATTGATTGCAACAGATCTGTTCATCCTGGTCTCCTTTCCGAGCTCTCAAAGTTATAATAGCACTTGACGCTGCGACAACTTCAAGAGTGTTCCTTCTCTAAAATGAGATTACTTGCCCCTACTTATGATAAGGTTCACCGAAACATTTGCAAGGCAAAATTATAGGGCACCCGATTGGATGCCCTAACGTTTGGAACAGGAGTGTGGAGCGGCAGACATTGGCTGTGCAAAGGAATTTAGAGGCTTGTCAGCCAGTCTGCCAATTCTTCGGTCTGGCTCAGAATAGCTATCGGGTCCCAGTAGCCGGAGCGATCGCTTGTCCATAAAAACACATGATCATTTTTGACTGCTGGAAGCGCCCCCCAGATCGGGTCTGCTTTGAGTTCATCCAGCGTTTCCGAATCGGAGGTCAGTATAATATAATCTCCCGCATACTTTGGCAGTACTTCCGCAGAAAATGAAGCCCAGCCGGGATCGGTCATTTCGGCTGCGACAGCCGCTGGAGGCTTAAAGCCGAATCCATTGTATACCGGCTGTCCGCCTTTACCGAAGCCGGTTCCGACAGCCATCAAGCTTTTTTCACTCATTTCAATAACTGAAAATGTGCTGTCCGCAGGTATAACCTTCAATACGTCTTCTTTGGCACTGGCGGTACGGGTGTCATAATCGGCAAGCCAGGCTTTCGCCTTTTCTTCTTGGCCAAGCAGCTCGCCGAAATAAGCGACCTCCTCATGTACCGTTTTTAAGGAAGCGTACGGAATGACGACAGTAGGCGCAATTTTCGACATCTGCTCATTCAGCTCAGGATAGAAGTCGTCCATAATAATCAAGTCCGGTTCAAGCGATAAGATTTTCTCTACGTTGCCATTCCCGTCCCCTATATTATCAACGTCTTTCAAATATTCCTGAAAGTAAGGATTTTTAATATGATGATCGGATGTTCCGATGGGTGTAATGCCAAGCGCAATAAGACTACCAAGATACTCCCCCGCAACGATTCGTTTCGGATGAAGCGGTACCTCCACATCACCGTTAACTGTTGTAACGATTTTGGTCTGCGGCTGCTCCACAGCATCATTCGTGCCGCATGCGCTCAGCATCAGAATAAAGCTTAGCAGCAATACTGATGCCAGCGTAGGCCTTGAATGTTTAAACATGAATGAATCTCCCTCTCTGATGCCATGATACTGATAATCGTTATCAATGATATTAGTATAGTTAAATGGTTCAGGAGGGACAATGGAGGATTCCATGGTTATGGCAGGACAATCTTCTAGTATCTTCTTGCCGGCATGCACTTCTCTATAGCGAATTGGAGAAACACCCTTGTATTTTTTGAACAGCCTGCCCAAATAGCTTGGGTCTTGATAGCCGATGCCCTCTGCAATTTCCTTCAGCGTAGCATCTGTTTCAAGCAGCAGTGCCGCTGCCTTATCCATGCGCACCTTGATTAAGTAGTCAATTGGGCTAAGTCCTGTACGGATTTTAAAATAAGAGGATAAATGGGGAATGCTGTAATTCACGCTTTCCGCCAGTGATTCCAGCGTAATAGACTCCGCATAATGTTCATGGATAATAGCGGCGACCTGAGCTGCCAAATCACGTTTCGCCGGGCTTACACCGTGCACCTGCATTTGATGAAGCAGATCATGCACAAACTGATAGAGTAAGGTCCGAACGCGCAGATGCACAAGTGGTTTCTGTTTCTCCCACTCCTTGAACATTTCACTCAATATCCGATGCAGCGCTACCGGATTGTCCGGCGTTATACTGTACGAATGATCAAAGGAACGAGCCGGATCTAATAATGCGGCAAGCTCTGCGGGTACCGGAGGATTCATACTCACTTTATAATAAACGCTATAATAATCCATGCCTTCGCTGCCCGCGACCATGTTGAGCACATCGCCTTTACCTGTATGAAGCACTGTAAACCGCTGCAGGCGATGAAATTGCTCTCCCAGATAAGCTGTAGCCTTGCCGCGAACCGACATGAGAAACAGGTTTGAGGGTACAGAATAGGAACGAATGGATTCGCCAGTGCTAATCGTGGTGCGGCGAATATCTATGACTTTGCAATTCGCGTGATTCCAAGAAACCATAAGATCATTGATGTCCATGCCGCAGCCCCGCCTCCACTCTCAAAATTCTGTTTTATTTCATAATGGCCCCGCCATACGTGCCGCCCAGCTTACCGCTGACCTTCCTGCCGTTCTATTAAATAGAACAAATAATCGGTCGGGACCCCGGCGTACCCCTGCTGCCTCAGCATCGCGGTCACATTGCCCCGGTGATATGTCCCATGGTTGACCACATGCTGCAGGATGCCGGAGAAATGCGTATCGAGACGACCGTACTTCGGATGCTCGATCGTCATCGCCTTGTCCGGGTCTGGCGTACGCCGCAGCAAATCGCGAAACTGTTCGGCGACGCCAGCGAACAGCCGCCGCATCTCGTCCACGGTTTTGCCCTGTGCTTCTTCCGCCCAGCCCGGGATTTTCGGGAAAATCTCCTCGTTCGGAGCTTCCGCCAGTACGGACATATAGAGCTTTTCGTACAAATACATGTGCCCAAACGTTTTCGACACGGACGGGAACACACTCGTCACTTCCGCATGGAAAACATCCTTCGGAAGCTGCTCCAGATGGGTGAATAGCTGGTCATTCGCCCAAACATGATATTCGTATAATTGCTGCGGATGTTGAAGCATGTATGAATCCACCTTTCCTTTATTCATCGTCGTTTGGCCGCCACTGCCGCAGCCTTATCTCTATCGTATGCCGGGTTCGCTGACAACCGTTGTCAGCGGAGTTCAATCGGGATCGTCTTCGTAATGTTTTGCGATTCCGTAAGCCATTTCCTGAATCTGACGCTTCAGCTCCAGCGGCTCCCGTATACAAATGGCCGGACCAAACGTCAGCAGATACATCGGAAGGTACTTGTTCATCGTCGGAACGTCGAGCAGAAACCGCGCCTCACGATCGGTCCTTTCCGTCAAATAGTGGCGTAGATGCCAGTGGCGGCAAACCGCGTTCAACGTGTCGGGCTCCCCCTCGATACGGATGACCGTTAGCGGTCCGTCCGCCTCCCGTTCCCGCTTAGACTGGTCGTGGAAATAGGCAGACGCGGAGAAATGCTCCGGCTTTTCGAACCGCGCTTCGGTTGACTCCAACCGCGCGATACGATCTACGCGGAACGTCCGCATTGCCAGCGACCGATGGCAAAACGCGACGACGTACCATTCGTTCCGGTCGTAAGCCAACCCGTATGGATCGACTTTACGTTCGTCGGCCTGTCCCGCGTGCTCCTTACGATAGGCGATGCAGACCGTTCGCCCATCCTTCGCCGCCTGCTCCAGGTCCCGCAACAACAGAACACCGGAAGGCGGACGCACCGGAGAAATCACATCCAAGCCACTCGTCTGACGGGACAGATCGTCGCGCTGCTCTTCGTGCAGCCCATTCTTCACTTTCTCCAATGCGCTTTCCAATTCTTCCGTATACGGATAGCCGGCACCTTGCGCAAATTTAAACGCATCCACAAGTGCCTTCAGCTCTACGGAATTGAAGAACAATGGAGTCTCCCTGAAGCTTTCCAGAATGTGAATGCCGCCGTCATGGCCCGATTCCGCAATGACTGGCACACCGCTGGCGCATAATGCGTCGATATACCGGTATACGGTGCGGATGCTGATCTCCAAACTGTCCGCGATCTGAGCGGCGGTGAGTTTCCTACCGGAGCGTAGCATCCAAAGCATGGATAGCATATTATCCCATTTTGCCAACGGGAGCACCTTCTTTCCTCGCGAAAATGTGTTCGGAAGTGACTCTTTACTACCTACGGATAGATAACTTCCGTCTGTTCATCAAAATATCCAGCTTCGGATAAGACAATCTCGCTCAGATCATATTTTACAAATATCCGTAAGGACCTGGCAATATGATCCCCATAATTCTCACCAAAGTAAATACTGTAATAATCCCTTTGATCTACCTCATTACTTTTATTATCTGGTCTTTTTTCGACTACAACAAAATAAATAGGATCGCTTAATTGTTCTTCGTCTTCATTTGTATCAGGCCAATCCTTTAGTTTTACTGTAGTTTCGTTTAAATCGCTGTATTTAAGAACAAAGGAAAGGATCTCATCATCTGACGAATTACTGTTATTGCATCCGACAATGAAAAGAAAAGTGAGAATGAAAAAAAACCGGATAACCTTCATCAATCTGGGGGTCCCTCCAATGAAAAAAATAGCTGTCTGTAACGCCAAGCTTTTAGGGGGTGTCCCAATAGCCCTCAAATGGCTTGGTACACCCCCTCACTATTTTTTGCTTTAATAACTTTTCTTTGATCCAACGTTAAATTCTCGATTAGTTGCCCTCTTCCGTGAAAGCAAAGCCGCATTGCGGGCTCAGGCAAATCCGGTTCAGATCGACGTATTGCTTCACTTCCTCGCTTTCAAGCTACTCTGGCTGAGTATCCCTGTTATCTTCCAAATTTACTATGACACCATTGTTCTCCAGCTCTTGGATAACCTGCTCCGCTTGTTCATTCAGCGGGTTGTTTGCCAAAGATACTTCTTGTAATTGGGGCAACGTTTCGAGCACTTCAATATCCTGGATGAGGTTATCGTCTAGATAGAGATGTTCCAATGTTGGATGATTTTTTAACGGCGTCAAATCTTGAATTTTATTTCCGCTCAGTAAGAGCCATTCTAACTTCAATTTTTTAATGGGACTTAGGTCTTCCACCTGATTGTTGCTGGCAAGAAGATCGGTCAGCTTATTTAGATTTTTTAACGGCACTAGACTTTTTATCTTGTTACCGTCAACAACCAGCTTCTCTAGAGAACTTAACCCGGAAATCGGTGAAAGATCCGTAATCTGATTCTCCTCAACTGCTAAGAACGTTAACTTTTTCAACCTGCTTAGCGGGTTAATATTCTTTATCTTTTGGCCGGGCAGAAATAAGCTCTCCATGTTAACCGCATATTCAAGACCCTGTAAACTGGTGATTTTAGCCTTAGATTCGCTAGGATACAAAGATTCCAACTTCTTCAAATCAACTGCCTTCAGCTCTTTCTTAGCCGGCAGCTCTAATTCCGCGCGAACGGCTTTCGCCAAAGCCGGGTCTGTAATGACGGATGCGGCCCAAATGGATGTTGCCGGTAAGAATACGAGAACCAAACAAATCACGATGATATTTTTCATTAGCTTAGCAGGCATATACACTCTCCTTTTCAAGCACATTGAATAAGTGCCATTCCTTACCTTTATCGGATTTCACTTCAAAAATGTTCAGCTTAACCTGTTGAATTCAATCAAAATAATTAAAATTTATACCGAAAAAATACCCTAAAACTATATCACATAGTCATAGGGCATTCGCGCTAAATTTTGAAGAAATATGAAAGCATATCTTGTCGTTAAATCTCTCGCACAATCGTGTCCGTTCTATACATTTTTTCTGCTTCAATAGGACTTTCTTTTGCTGTCATATGGTGCGGAATAACCCGGTAAACTTGAACCGGTCCGCCGAATACAGCCGACCTATACTTGTCCACATGTTGCTTGGACAAAGGGCGGTTATAATAGCCGGGTACGTATTTATTGATCAATCCCTGAAGTACATGAGTGGCTTCGTCCAAATCTGTGATCGGCTCTGCTTGTCCAAATATCATTACGCTCATATAAGCCGTATCCGTTTTAGCAGGTACCGGATCCGTAATGGTCCCGTATTCCTCACACACCGTAAAACACACCTCTGGATTTTCGCTCATGACCTGATTACGTCTTCCATCGCCAGCCCCGTGAATATAGAGCTTCCCCTCAGACCATACATAATTTAGCGGTACAACATAAGGGAGGTTCCCATCAACCAACCCAAGATATCCAATTCTCGCTTGCTGCAGGAAGCTTTCAATTTTCTCCTGATCCTTGCATTCCCTGGTCTTGTAACGAACTGGATCCATTTCGAAATCTCTCCTTTCACTCATGAGATATTCATCCCACTCCAATAGTTTGAACTCCGATACTCTTCTAGAGTGCGGCAACGACTCAGATTGCAAATACCAGCGTTATTACGGTAGTATATCAGTGAATGGAGTGCCTTTTAAGATCCAAACATCAAGGTTATGAGCAATCCATAATTACTTAATATTTTATGGTTGGAGCTACTATTTGGAGGTATACACGATGATGAAAGTAATTCGTAATGATAAGAGACCGATCTGGCAGCAATTGCTTGATCAAGCCATTCATAATATTACAAGTGGAATCTGGGCTCCAGGAGAATTGCTGATTCCTTCCCGCGAACTCGCTCACCAGATAGGCGTCTCTCGCTCTACTATACAGATCGTCTATGAGGAATTGCTAAGTCGAGGCTATACGGTTACATCCCGACGAGGAGGAACGCGGGTTAGTAAATGGAATCAAATCACTGAGTCAACGAAGGAAATCATAGCAAATGGCCCTCTGCCTCCCTCACTTCCCTTGTTGGACTCGGCGGTCGATCAATTACAGGACTGGTTCAGAGGCAAAGAACATGGAGAAGCGGATATTGATTTTAGTCCCCACGAACCTTATTTGGATGGACATTTTCAAAAGAACTGGCGACAATCGTTTCTCCACGCATCCGCTGCAATGGACTTATCAAACTGGGCTTACGGCAACCCCTATGGCCTCACACCATTACGTGAGCAAATTCAGCGTTATTTATCACTTGAACGAGGTATCCATATCCAAACAAATCAGATTCTGTTGACCTCAGGAGCTCAGCATAGCATTGACTTAATCGCACAATCGCTTTTATCTGATGGGGACACTGTCTCTGTAGAAGATCCCGGTTTTCCAGCTTCCTGGATGGCGATGAACTATCGGCGTATGAATGTGGTGCCCGTCCCCGTTGATGCGCATGGTCTTGTAGTTGACCGTATTCATCCACAATCCAAACTGATCTTTGCGACTCCCTCGCACCAGTGCGCGGTCGGGGTTGTTATGTCGGAGCCGCGCAGGCAACAATTGCTGCATAAGGCCGTGCAAGAACAATTTTGGATCATTGAGGACGATTATGACAGTGAATTTCGATATCGTGGGGACCCGCTTCCCACACTCTTTAGTCAGGCATCTAATAATACCTTGTACCTCATGAGTTTTTCTAAAATGATTGCTCCAGGCATCCGTATTTCGGCTATCGTTGGATCTGCCCGGGCAATTGCTCAACTTGCCAGGGTACAGGAACTGACTTACCGTCATCTTCCGATTATGGATCAGCTCACACTAACCCACTTCATCAAGAATGGGCATTTTATGCGCCATATGCGAAGAGTCAGAAATGTGTACCGGCGAAGACACGAAGCTATGACAAAGGCTATTATGGCTAGCGGTTTAGGGGAACGCTTCACACTAAGTGGAGTAGAAACGGGATTGCATATGTTACTTGAAGCTGAAGAATCATACGACGAAGAAACCGTGACAAAGTTAGCCCTTCAACAGGGAATACGTGTATACCCTCTTGGACCTTATTGTTTGGAAAGCAAAAGGAAGGGCTGGGTGTTGGGGTTTGCAAAAGTAGATGAAGCATCGATTGAGCAGGGAATCCATCGTCTTGCGGAGCTGATCTTATAGGGTCATGTTCACAAGAAGCCCTTTATCATACAGAAATCTAACCATGTAGAACCCATCCTTGGTAAGCAGGCTGGTAACAAGTTCATGCTCTAATACATTATTGTTCATTATTTGCGTCTCAACTATAGAGCTGCAATCCGTCTGATGCAGTACTTGAGCAGCCACTATGGTCTCTTGGGAGACATAATCTGCTGTATGCTTTTCTACAGAGGCAGCCTCCATCTCATCAAAATAATTAATCGTGAACGTACACGAAGGCTGGTACCGATGGTATTCGCCCAGCGGATAATATCCGATAAATTGACTGTTACTGTAAACATGGAATGTTGCAGGTACATAGCTATCAAGCTGAAAATACGGGATGAACCGGGCAATGCTTGGGTCGATCTCTTCACCAGGAGGAATGACCGCATCCACGCCCATAAGGAGTTCACCCTGCTTATCTACATAAATCGTGCTATAAGAGCTGTACCTCGTAATCCAAATTGAACCGTTCTCCTTCACAGCCTCAACGTAATAACTGTTAATTTGATTTCTTTTTTCCTCACGTTCATCGGCGGGATTGACACAGGTATGCATGTGCTTCCGGGTGTAAGTAAAGACTGCTTTATTGGCGTCTACCGACAGTAATTCAAATTTGAGGATTTCAGATTTTATATTATAGATTTGAAATGTCAGCATCAGTTGAAAGTGATTTAAGAAGGACATCCCCCTCTTATCCGGATGAAATCTTTTGATCAAACCTTGTTCATCCTTATCCATATAAGCCTGCTCCAAGCCTTCAACTGTGGCCTGCAGCTCCTCTTGAGTGATACCTTTATTTTTCTTAAAAAGGAACATGTTCTACTCTCTCCTCATCATCAGTCTACTATTGTCTCCCGTAAGCTGATTGCTAAAGGAGCGGCCGCGGCATACTCTTTCGTTTGATTTATCTTGCAGAGTTAACTGGCACGTTATAATACTCCCCTAATCTCATCCCGTCAAGAGATAATGTGTGAATTAGCGGCGTAGCGGGGTATCCCCCTCATGCTTTCGAAATATGAATGAATTTCCGGGTAGGAAGAGCGATATCGCTTTTTCCAATTCATCCGGTTTCACGTAAAATTTACTTCAGGTTGATGGGGAAAAGGAGGCTCTGCATGCACAAAGTGATCAAAATCAAATTTACGCTCTTTTACGGCGAAGCACCTGAAGCAGATTGTTACGGGTACATGGAGTTGAATCGGGATGGCAATATGATCGCGCTCTATAACAGGTATGGCGAGGAAATAGACATGTATGGCGGACATGAATTTATCAGGGTGCGGACGCTTGGCAAATTCGATAACGAAGACCGCGATAATTTTTACTCCTTGTTAGAAAGTGATGGTGTGGGGTAATCTGCACGGCAAGCTGGCGGTTTGGTATCAAGGCACTACGAAATAACTATTCGGGAGGTAGAAAATGGACAACCGGATTCAAGAGGCAAGTGGAATGAAGAGAGGGCCGATGTTAACCGCACTACTCATCGGTGCATTTGTTGCCTTTCTTAACGAAAATTTGCTTGCTAATGCGCTTCCTGGATTGATGCGGGAATTCAATGTTGCTGCCGCGACCATACAGTGGTTATCGACAGGTTATATGCTCGTTATCGGTGTACTCGTGCCGGTGACCGCATTACTGCAGCAATGGTTCACAACTCGCCAGATGTTTATGTCTGCGATGGCATTATTTTTGGCCGGTACCTGCTTGTGTGCAGTATCCCCGGGATTCGGAATCTTGCTGACGGGCAGGGTTATTCAGGCTTGCGGTACAGGATTATTGATCCCGTTGATGATGAATACGATTCTCGCCCTCTATCCTCCAGAACGCCGGGGTGCCGCCATGGGTCTCATGGGGCTGGTCATCATGCTTGCCCCTGTCATCGGGCCGACTTTGTCTGGTTTGATTATCGATACCTTACACTGGCGCTGGCTGTTCTACATGGTGATTCCTGTCGCACTGTTTTCGATGATTTATGCATTCATCTACTTAAAGAATGTGACAGAACTGACCAAGCCAAGGGTCGATCTTGTGTCCATTGTGATGTCAACCGCCGGTTTCGGCTGCGTCACCTACGGCTTCAGCCAAACAAGTGTCTCTCTTGGGCCTAAAGGTTACGGATTGATTGCAATAGGCAGCCTTTTCTTGCTCTTGCTAGTATGGCGACAGCTCAAGATCAAAGAGCCGTTGATCGATCTTTCAGTATTCCGGCATCATACTTTTTCTCTCGTTGCGGTATTGATTGTTATTCTGATGATGGTTCTATTCTCCACAACAACATTGCTGCCGTTCTATATGCAGGATGTGATGAAGTTGACAGCATTCGCGACAGGCTTACTTCTTATGCCAGGTAGCATTTTGAACGGGATCCTGATGCCGGTGTCGGGGAAATTATTCGATAAATTCGGGCCGAGACGCGTAATTGTGCCCGGTCTGCTCCTGATCGCCATATCGTTGTGGCTGTTTGCCGGCATCGACAGTGATACAACACAAGGTTCTGTGCTGTTCAATCATGTCCTCTTATTCGTAGGCATGTCATTCGTCGTCATGCCGGCTCAGACGGCAGGATTGAATCAACTTCCACGTCACCTGGTCCCTCATGGCACAGCCATATACAATACGCTTCAACAGATTGCAGGTGGAATTGGCATTGCATTGTTCGTCGGCATCATGTCGTCTGGAGCCACTCGTTATCTTCACCATTCGCTCGATCCCACTGCAATGCATGAGAAGACACAAAGCATGGTTTCCGGTCTACAAACGGTTTTTTGGATTGAATTTATTCTTGCAATACTTATTTTGGTGCTCGGTTGGTTTATCAAAAAGACACCTGAGCATAATTGATTCATTGCTATATAGATTGAACTTATAATTCTTCTATTTTGGGATTATTGGCCGTGACTACAGAGAATGTTTGGACTTCCAACCGCTGTTAGGTTTCGATTTCTTTTCCCTAAATGTATATTCTCAAGTTCAATCTAAATAGTCAATTTCATCCTACGCATAAAGCCAAACCCCCGCCACCGTCATCAACCCGGGCAGCACTGCCTCGTCCACCTCCACGTTGTCGTACCATCCGCCCACGGCCAGGTTAAGCAGCAGATAGAAGGGCTGGTCGAACGGCATGATGCCCGGCTCCAGCTGGCGCTGCGCGAAGCAATACCCGTCTACCAGCCAGCGAATAGAACCCGCATCCCATTCCAGCGTATAATCGCGGAACTCATTGATGATTCCGTCTTCAAGCTCGTGGGTGAATTCCTCAACCACTTTGCTGTCAAGGTCCTTTCCGTAGTGCAGCGTGCCGGCGATCTGCCGGGGAAGGCGGCCCTTGGCCTCTAGAATGTCGAGCTCTCCGGAGGCTGGCCAAGGCCCGTATGCCAGATCCTGCGGCAGCAGCCAGATGGCAGGCCATAGACCCTGCCCTACCGGCAGCTTGGCGCGTATGACAAGCTTACCGTAGCAGAAAGAGAAGTGATTCCTTGTATCTAAACGGGCCGATGTATACGCAAAGCTCCTTCCATCCTTCTCAACTGTTTCAAGACACGCGCGCAGGTTTAAGCCGTACTCATCGAAATAGAGATTGTTCGGGTGATCCGTATAGAACTGCTGCTCGCCGTTCCCCCAACCGGCATAGATGGGATTATCGTTATTATCAAGCAGATCGTTGCCTATACGGATGTTCCAGAGACTCAAATCACCTCCGCCGTTCACAAAATCCTGCTCCCATATCAGCTTACTCATCCAAGACACTCTCCTTTCCATTTAACCACAGCATAATGCATTTCAGTGCCCGGCCCGAATGAATCCAAAAAAATGGGATAGGGTCAAAAATCATGCCCTTTTTTTCCTGGGTCTTTTTTCTTACGATGAAAAGGAAGGGGGGGACACGAGACATGTTTCAATTTCAAACGAAACAAATGAAAGCGTTTTTTAGACAGTGGCAGATGCAAAGCATGGTCATTCCGGGAATCATCTGGATGTTGATCTTTTGTTATTTTCCGATGCTGTGGCTCATTATCGGCTTTATGGACTATAGTATCGCGAAGCCTATGCTAGAGTCGCCGTTTGTCGGACTGAAGCACTTTCAGGATTTTGTGACGGACGACCGGTTCTGGCGTTCGATCCGTAATACGCTGGGGATGAGCAGCATCAAGCTTGTGCTGGGGTTTCCGATTCCGATTTTGTTTGCTCTGCTGCTGGGCGAAATCCGCAGCCTGCGCTTCAAGCGCACTGTGCAGACCATTTCGTACCTGCCGCACTTTATCGCCTGGACGATCTTCGGCGGCATCGCGCTCAACTGGCTGGGCGAAGGTGGTGTGGTCAACCAGCTGATGATCACACTCGGACTGCAGAACCGCGAAATTCTCTTTAACAGTGACCCGAAATATTTCTGGTGGATTACCTTTTTTACCGATACGCTGAAGGAAACAGGCTGGAGCGCCATCATCTACATCGCGGCTATATCCGGCATCGACCCTGGTCTGTACGAGGCCGCAGAGCTTGACGGAGCGGGCCGCTGGCAGCGCATGTGGCACATTACCGTGCAGAGCATCCGTCCGACCATCGCTATTCTGTTCATCCTCGCCGTCAGCGGCATTCTCGGCAGTAACTTTGAGCAGATCTTTATGTTAAAAAACAATATGAACATGAAGATGGCCGAGAGTCTCGATCTCTATATCTATAACATGGGACTTGTGTCGGGACGCCATTCTTTCTCAACAGCCGTTTTATTTGCCCGTTCCATCGTGGCGCTGGGGCTGCTGTTTATGGCGAATCAGACATCCAAAAAATTGACTGGCGACGGCATTTTCTAGAAAGGGGGCCAACCGGTGAAAAGACGCTCAGGACTAAGGAGCATCGGAGTATTTGAAGTCTGCAACACCCTCCTGATGCTAGGGGTATGCTTTCTGACGCTGTACCCCATGTGGTTCGTGCTTATTAACTCGCTTAATGCGCCGGAGCAGGCGTTGCTGGGCACCGTCAACTGGTTCCCGGAGCAGTTCTCGCTGGCCAGCTACAGCGTCGTATTTAACGACAAGACAATGATGAACGGGTTCGTAATTACAACCCTGCGCACCGTAATCGGGTCGGCTGCACATGTCTTTTTTACCGCCATAATAGCTTACGGCATGAGCAAGACGACGCTGATCGGCCGCAAGCTGTATATGAAAATCGCCCTGATTACCATGCTCTTTTCAGGCGGACTCATTCCAACGTTTATCCTGATGACGAAGCTGGGCCTGTACGACAACTTCTGGGTATTCGTCATTCCCGGCATGTACAGCTTTTTTAATATGGTCATCTTCATGAGCTTTTTCCGCACCATTCCAGACAGTCTCGAGGAATCGGCCAAGGTAGACGGGGCATCAGATTACGGCGTGCTGTTCCGGATTGTACTGCCTAACAGCATGGCTGTGATCGCTACCATCTCGCTGTTCTCGGCAGTCTATCACTGGAACGATTATTATCAGGGCGTTATCTATATCCGCTCGCAGGAGATTCTGCCTTTGCAGACCATTTTGTACAAAATCATTGCCGAAAACTCCATGTCCTTCATGCAGCAGCAGGCGATGGCCCAGTTCGGGGCAAGACTGCCCGGCAACTCCATAAAGTTCGCCTCCATGATGGTGGCTACCCTGCCAATTCTGGTGTTCTATCCCTTCATTCAGCGTTATCTGGTCAAAGGGGTTATGATCGGCGCTATTAAGGGGTGAACCGGATTCCCTAATCAGTAACTTACAAAAAACCGAAAGGATGATCTTCTTATGAAGCGTAAACCCGTTAAAAGAAGTCTGACTATCATGCTGGCCTTGATGCTGTCGCTGGCTCTGGCCGCGTGCAGCGGCAATTCCGGCAATAATGAAAGCGCCCCGACCGCACAGCCCGCAGACTCTACACAAGCGCCGCAGAACGAAGCAACGCTGAATCCCGATGAGCCCGCATGGAAACTGGATACGAGTCCAATCGATTTAACCTGGTTCGTCGGTGCCAACTGGTACGCCCACTCCTGGGGCGAAAGCTTGACCTCCAAGTACATTACAGAGAAAACAGGCGTCAATGTTAAGCTCGAAGTCCCTTCCGGCGAAGCGAACGAGCATATCACCTTAATGATGACCTCCGGCCAGCTGCCGGACCTTATCTCCATGGGATCATGGGAAACTGCTGTCAAAAAACTGTGGGAAGGCGACCATGTCTATGCCTTAAACGAACTGGCTGACCAGTATGACCCTTACTTCTACAAGGTGGCGGGTGACGGGACCCTGAAATGGTACCGGCAGGAAAACGGCAACACCTATGGCATTCCGAACGACTCCTACAGCCCGAACCTGATGCATGAAACGGGTATGACGGCGGCCAACCAGACGTTCCTTGTACGGAAGGATCTGTATGAAGAAATGGGCAGTCCAGACCTCAGCACCCCGGAGGGCTTTCTGAACGCGCTGCAACTGTTCAAGGATAAATATTCGAAATATAAGGGCCAGCCGATGAGCCCCTTCTTCGCCCAAGGCAATGTGCCATACGGCATGACTGAATATCTGCATAATCTGTTGGCCATACCGCACGAGAAGGACGGAAAAGTATATGACCGCGTAACCGATCCCGAATATATTGCCTGGCTGAAAACATTCCGCACCGCTTACGAGCGCGGGCTGATCAACGTAGACTTCCTGGTGGATTCCGATACGCAGGTGGAGGAGAAAACGAATAACGCGCGCTATTTCATGATGATCCGTGAATGGTCCGGTATGACGGCCGTGAATCCGATGCTGGCTGCCGGCACCAATCCCGATTCGTATTATATCGCTGTGGATGGACCGCAGAACAGCAGCGGCGACAGCGCCAAGCTGTTCCCCGGCAATATGGACGGCTGGATGGTGACAATGATCAGCAAGTCGACGAAAAATCCGGAACGGGCCATCCGCTTCCTGACCTATCTCTCCAGCGAAGAAGGGCAGCACGATCTGTTCCTCGGCAAAGAAGGAGAAACGTGGGAGACGGTGGACGGCAAGCCTCAGCTCAAGGCTGATATGCTGAACCTGATTGAGAGCGATATTGAGACGCTGGAGAAACAGTATGGCGTGCTCGATACGTACTGGATGATGCGTAACCCGGTTATCGTTAACCAGTGGAGACCGGAGAAAGCACCTGTGATCAAGCAGATGGAGGACTTCGCCAACGCTCAGGCCGATATTGACAGCGGCATTTACAAGGGGCTGGACCCGCTGGGCGATTCCGAGGTTGCAGTAGCCTGGTCACGGATTTCACAGAACTGGGAGGAAGTGCTGCCGGAGCTGATTACAGCCAAGGATGAGGCTGCGTTTGACAAAATCTTCGCAAGCTTCCTTGAGCGCCGTGACAGTTACGGCTTCCAGCAGGTAATGGAGTTCCGCCAGACCGAGCTGGATGTGCGGAAAGCGAAAATGGCCGATTAACAGCACTGCCGGCTGCCTGAGGGGCAGCCGGTCTTGTCTGCTTACGCAGGGGTTTCAGCAAGTTCGCCCATTCTCCTGTTTACCTGCCTGAAGGTTTGTAATCCATGGTATATTACAAATGTAGGGAGGTATGGGAATGAAGGCTGTATGGATGAAAATAAGGAAGCTTTACCGCAATTCCCGTATATCACAAAAATTATTTCTGGCTTTCAGCCTGATGATTGCCATTCCTGCCATTGTGGTATCCTTCCTGTTTATCCGGGCGCAGGAAACCCAGCTCTACAAGGACGCCATGGCCACCGGCAGCAGCCACGTCTCGCGCCTGGAGGAACAGCTGCGCAGCCGCATGGATATGCTTGAGAACGCTTCCTCAACAGCTCTGACACAGAAAGCATTTGTGGACTTCATTCATTCCGATATGCGGGCCGACGGTCTGCGGCTCGTCAAGTTCAGGCAGAATCAATACGAGCAAATGCATAATATTATTCAAAGCTACGACATGGTTAGCGAGCTAAGCTTCTATGTCGATAACCCGAACCTGTACGAGATCTGGCCGGAAATCTATCATTACGACCGGTTCTGGCCGCAGGACTACTGGATGTCACTGCGTGGAGAGAACGGAGCCGCTTACCGCTTGTTCTCCCTTCAGGACGGGGAGCATACGTTATCCTACTACAGATTGGTGCGCCTTCAGGGACAACAGTACAAGCGGCCTACCATCATGGAAATCCGGACCCGGCACAGCATCTTTTTCAGCAATCTTTTGGAGGAGGAGACAGGCGGTAATTTCTTCTCTGTTGTCATGGATGGGACCGCTCCTTCACGCCATGTTTATAATACCTCGCATGCTTTTGCCCTGGACGCAGGCGGGCAGCTGGATGAGATCCTTACCCGCGTTCACGGGCAGCTCGACGTACTGCAGCATAACAATCCCGTCGAGGTCCGGGCCGGTGATCAGACCTATTATGCGCTATACCGTTACATCGCGCCGCTGGATGCCTATGTCATTGATATCGCTTCCCGCCATGATCTGATGAAGGGGCCGCGAAGCTGGTACCTGCTCGTCGTGGCCATTACATCCTGCGTGCTGCTGATGATGCTGCTGTTAGTTTCATATATGACCCGGCGCATTTTCCGCCGTCTGGAGATGGTACTGGCTTCCATGCGCAAGGTGCGCAGAGGCCAGCTTGATGCCAAGATCCATACAGGTCTTGGCGACAATGAACCCGGCGATGAAATCGACTATGTCGCCGTCAGCTACAACAACATGCTTGATGAAATCCAGCGCCTGATGACCCAGGTCGTTGATAAGCAGCTGATCGCCAAAAACGCACAGCTCCATTCGCTCCATTCGCAGATTAATTCCCACTTCCTCTACAACGCACTGGAGTCGATCCGGATGCATGCGGAAGTGGAACGGCAGCCAGCTATCGCCGGTGCGTTGGTGTCACTCGGTTCGCTGCTGCGTTACAGCATGCAGTGGCGGGGCGATACCGTCAGTCTCGGGGATGAGCTAGCCAATATTCAGAGCTATATCCGCTTCATTAACTTTATGGAAGGCAGCTGCTTCGAATTGCGGGCGGACCTCCCGCCTGAGGTGCTGCGCTACCCTATTCCGAAAATGTGCATGCAGCCCATTGTGGAAAACGCCGTACATCATGCGGCGCCCCAGGGGGGCAGCGTGATCATCGAAATTAACGTAACCGTGGAGAACAACCTCATGCTTCTGATTGAAATCCGCGACAACGGAGCCGGCATCAATTCTCAGACGCTCAGCAATCTGCAAGAGGCGCTGGAGGATGAGTCGGATAACCCGATTGTCGCCAGCCAAAACGGCCTAGGATTAGAGAATGTGCACAAACGGCTGCAGCTGCACTACGGCAAGGGCAGCGGCCTTTCAATTGATAGCATACCGGGCGTCTATACATGCGTCACGATACGGTTGCCTTGGGAACAAGTCAATCTGGGGGGATGGTAAAAGTTGATTAATCTGCTGATTGTGGACGATCAGAAGCATATCCGCGACGGCCTGCAGGCTATGGTGCGCCAATTCCCGCTCCAGCCGGACAGCATTTACTGCGCGGGGAATGGCATAGAGGCGCTGCAGCTGCTTCGCCAGAACAGCATCCAGCTCGTCATTACCGATATCCGCATGCCCGATATGGACGGACTGACGCTGATGGCGCACGCACGGGAAGAGCACATCACAGCTGATTACCTGATCATTAGCGGATACGGCGATTTTGCTTATGCCCAGAAGGCGATCGAACTGGGGGCGAAGGGCTATTTGCTCAAGCCGGTGAACCGTGAGGATCTGCAAGCCTCGGTTGAGCATGTGTGGCAGGAAATCCGGACCCGGCAGGCGCTTTCGCGCAACATGGAGCAGCTATCCCGGCTCGCCCGGGAGACGGACCGCAAGGAACTCAGCCTATACATGCAGGGCTCGGTAAGCGATGAGGTGTGGGTGGGCGAGACGGAGCAGCAAAATGCGGAGCTATGGCGCAGCTACCGGCTCTGCCTGCTGCGCGAGGAGCGGCGGATTAACCAGCCGGGTGCCAGCAGCGCCCACAGCATGGAATCCATCGCCTACCGCGTGTATGGCAGTGAGGGCTGCATCTGCCTTCAGCACCGGCCGCACCTGATATTAGCCGTTGATGCCTCTGTTCCGACCGACAAGCTGCCCGCCGCTCTCAAGACCGCACAGATTGGCGCTACAGCCGTCATGACCGGGCCGCAGCAAGGGTTAAAGGCGCTTCCCTGCGCCTACACCGAGGTCCAGGAGTTATACCGGCACAGCTATTTATTCCCCGAGCTGCGCTGCTTGCTGCCGGAGAACACCGCGGGGCTTATGCAGCAGTGGCAGCTTCCCCATGAGGAGCTGTACGCTTTGTTCCGTTTCATTGGAGCTGACAACGACGGCAAAATCGCCGAGGGCATCTCGATGCTTTTTCACAAAGATGTGCTGCAGCGTTATCACATTCAATATACCGATCGGTTATGCCGGGCTGTGGTGCAGATGCTGGAGGAGTACGAGTGGGTGATACGCCCTTACATGGGGGAGGATGCGCTCGATATTGAATCGCTGCGTAACCTGTATGACTATCCGGGTATCCGTGATTATATTCAGGCGCTGCAGCAACAGATGCTGCGTCTCAACCATTTCTATTACGAGTTTAAGTGCAGCTACCGTAACTCGCAGGACCTGAACGAAGCGATCCGCTTCATCCACGAAAATTACCACAAGCCGCTTGATCTCGCCATGGTTTCCAACCATGTGTCGCTGAACTACGCCTATTTCTCCAACCTGTTCAAAAAGAATGTCGGTAAAGGGTTCGCTGAATACTTGCGTGATGTGCGGCTGGATAAAGCCCGGCGGCTGCTGGCCGAGACGGAATATAAAATCGTCGAGATCACGCCGCTGGTCGGGTATGAAAGCTACAAAAGCTTCACCCGGGCCTTCCGCGAAGTCATGGGCATGCAGCCCACGGAATACAGACAGATGATCCGGCGGAAATAAGTGTGCCGATCCCCCTTTATGGGGGATTTTTTGGGTTCATCCTGCCTAAAGCCAAAATAATGGGCCTTCATATAAAATCCTGTACCTTTAACCGAATTATTCCATTGGTTAAAATATAGATGTAATAATCTGTAAGCGTTTTCTATTGTGCCAAACGATTCTAAAGGAGGGCAAGTATGAAACGAATGTTCAAGGCTGAGATTAGGTTTACACGCAAAGTATGGAGCCTGTTCCTCGCGCTGGTGATGCTGTCGGGCATCGGCTTGTTACCAGCTTCCAGGGTTCAGGCGGCGGGCAACACTGTAACGTCCATGGCTTATTTCTCGGCAGCAGACGGGCCGGTCATCTCCAAATCCGGAGTGGGGCAAGCCAGCTTCGGGTTTGTTATGCCGGTCTTCAATGGAGGCGCCGCCAGCTGGAGTGACGTTTCCGGCGATGTGGGCGTTAAGGTGAAGAAAAGTGGCAATTGGGTAGACATCGACAGCGCAGGCGGTTATGTCTATAACCAGAACTGGGGACACTGGAGCGACGGCGGCGCGAATGGCTACTGGTTCACGCTAACGGCCACCACAGAAATTCAGCTATACTCCAAGGCCAATAGCGGAGTTACACTGGATTACACGCTTGTGTTCCAGAACGTTAACACCGCAACCATCACGTCGATGACGCCGACGCAAGGGCCGGCGCTTACGGCGGACTTCACCGGCAGCGCAGGTTTTACGTATCCCATCTTCAACAACAATCCGGGCCTCATCTATGATGCAGTAGCTCACGATCTGAAGCTGTCCGTCAAGCCTGTTAGCAGCAGCCAGTGGATTAACATCGACAACAATGCGGCCAGCGGCTGGATCTATGACAGCAATTTCGGCCAATTTACTGAAGGGGGCGGCGGTTACTGGTTTAAGGTAACAGAATCGATCAACGTCAAGCTGGAGTCGAAGACCTCTTCCGCCAGCCTCATCTACACCATTACCTTCAATCAGCCTGTCCGCAATTCATTCCTCCTCTCCGCTTACGACGGTACCACCTACACGGCGGACAAGAGCGGCGCCATCGGCTTCCCGTTACCTAAGATTGACGGAGGCGCACCGATTGGCAGCGAACTAGGCAACTTCGTGTATCAGATTAAAATAGGCGGGCAATGGGTCGATCTCAGCAACTCCGGCCAGAGCAGATTCATCTACTCGGGCAATGGATACAATAACATGTCCGCCGCCAACCAGTGGGGATACTGGGCAGACTACGTCTACGGCCTCTGGTTCCAGCCGATTCAGGAGAACATGGAAATCCGTATCGGCTACCCGTTAAACGGGCAGTCCGGCGGAAACGTCGGCAGCAACTATGTGTATTACAACTTTATTGGCAACCCCAATGCACCGCGTCCCGATGAAACCGACCAGGGAGACATTGCCATCGGGACGCCAAGTGATTCGGCGATCGCCGGCATGAACCTCATCTGGCAGGATGAATTCAGCGGCACCGCACTCGATACAAGCAAATGGAATTATGAAACAGGCTATTACATCAGCGATGATGCTAACAGCTGGGGCTGGGGCAATGCAGAAATGCAGCACTACACGAACAGCACACAGAACGTATTCGTGACTGGCGGACAGCTGAACATCCGGGCCTTGAACGATCACCGTTCGTTCCCGCAGGACCCGAACCGGTACGCGGAGTATTCCTCCGGCAAAATCAACACCAAGGCTCATATGTCACTTGAATACGGCCGGGTGGACATCCGCGCCAAGCTGCCTACCGGCGACGGCATCTGGCCGGCGCTCTGGATGCTGCCGGAGAATTCCGTATATGGAGCCTGGGCTGCATCCGGTGAAATCGACATCATGGAAGCCAAAGGGCGGCTGCCCGGCACCACCAGCGGCGCTATCCATTTCGGCGGCCAATGGCCGGTGAACCGCTATATCGCCGGTGAGTATCACTTCCCGCAAGGGCAGACGTTCGCGAACGATTACCACGTCTATTCTATGGTGTGGGAAGATGACAACATCAAATGGTATGTAGACGGCAAATTCTTCTTCAAAGTAAGCCGTGAGCAATGGTATTCTGTCGCCGCGCCGAACAATCCCGACGCACCGTTCGATCAGCCGTTCTACCTCATCATGAACCTGGCAGTCGGCGGCCATTTCGACGGTGGCCGCATACCGGACCCATCCAGTATCCCGGCTACAATGCAGGTGGATTATGTACGGGTGTACAAAGAAGGCACAGGCGGCGAAAATCCCGGCAACGTTCCAGTTAGCGGAGTCACCGTCACACCGTCCTCTTCCCAAGTAGAGGTAGGCAAGAGCGTCCAGTTAACTGCGGGCGTAGCGCCTTCGAACGCTACCAACAAAGCGGTCAACTGGTCAGTCTCCAATCCCGGCATCGCCTCCGTCAACGCAACCGGCAGCGTAGCCGGCCTCGCGCCGGGCGTTGTCACCGTAACAGCCACAACCGCTGACGGCAGCAAAACGGCCGCCAGCACTATCACCGTCGTCACGCCGTCCCCCGGTACCGTCGTCATCGGTGACAGCGTGCGCGGCCTGAAGAAGACCGCCAACAACCTGCAATTCTACGTTAACGGCGCGACCTTCGCCGACCTGCACTACAAGATCAATGGCGGCGGCCAGATCAACGTTGCCATGACCTCTACAGGGAACGGCAACTTCACCTACCCGCTCCTCAACCTGCAGCAAGGGGATACAGTGGAATACTCCTTCACCTACAACCCGGGGCAAGGAGCGCTCGACACGCCTTGGCAGACGTATGTGCATGGAGTGACACAGGGAGTTCCGGAGTAGGGATTTAGGCGGGATGAGCTGATTAAGCGGAATGCAAACAACCAAGCGATGCCCTGGGGCAATGCTTGGTTGTTTTTACCTACTCATATATCTTTGAAGCGTATAAAGTATCAGCAAATGTCTTCCAAGTTGGTTGTGATGGAATATTACTATAATCAGTAAGCCATGCCTCTACTTTGTGTTTATTTGTGATATGGTTTACCGCAACACTGTAACGGCGCACTTCCTTCAGCGGTTAACCTCGACCCGCCGATCTGCAGCCGATAATATGTGTACAGGGCTAGAACTTTTACATAATGGGTATAATATCACTAGAAGAGAGCATCAAGAGATGGCAACGGTATTTACTATAGCCATTCTATCTTTTGTATCGTGGCTTCATGCGGTAATCCTGCGGATCAGTACAAGCAAAAAAAATTTAACAAATATGTTTTTGTTTCGGCATTACTTATGTACCTATCTTGTGACCATATCCAAGCACAGACTTTTCAGCATAAGACAATTTTCAATTTGTCATTTATCATCTATTCTTTAGTATCAATTCCGATCCATATTGGCTTTTAGCATCACAGACTAAATCGAGAAATAACGCTACACATTGACAAGATACAAAAAATGAAAGGCCACCTGCATATTGCAAGTGGCCTTTCATTACCCGTTAACACCATGATTGAATGGAGTGATTTTTGCATTTGAAGGTGAAGTGGATACCGGAATTAAAATACTAAGAAATGTCATCAGCATAAATGTAGCTACTAATGCTTTTTTCATGATGCACCTCCTGTAAAATATTTTTGTACTTACTCAGCTGCTCCGTTGTAGCGAGTGGACGAACGTTTTCAAACATGGTTATAATTGTAAAAAATTCCCTGTATAAGTCCATTGTAACTGCTATTTGCATATAATCAAGCATATAATTTATTGCGATATCGTTCCGCCGCTGGTTCAAACTATAGGCGGCAAGTTGATTCAGTAATTTTACGTAATACACCCGATTTCCAAGGTCTTCAAGCTCGGAAAAAGCATCTAGTTGTTCAGGAATAGAGCTATAGTAATAATCGTCTATATTCCATTCATTCAAGTTTGCAGCCTCAAAAATTGTAATCAGTCCGGGCAGTGTTTCTTCATCATTATCTTGTATAAAATCAATATATTCTTTCAATAATCCCCTCTTGCCAGACAACAAATCAACGGCATACCCGTTGGCCTTCGAAAATCCTTTAAAACGCTCGATTTCCTCTATGTCCTCATTTGTAGCATTCTCATACCATCCCAAATCCGCATATTTAGCTATGTATTCTCTAGCCCGATCAAAAAGACCTTGCTTCTGATAAACTATAGACTTCGCTAAATACCCGTAGCCAAAATAAAATATCAAAGGGCGCTTGATCATTTGGTTCAAAGGACTAACAATTTCGCCCCATTTTTTCTTATTTTCATACAAATGTTCAGCCAAGGATAAAATTTGATTAGCAATACGATCCGCTTCGTCCCAATTGTTCTGTCTATAGCTCAGTCGGAATAAGTCGAACCCTTTATCCAGGGCATGTATATGCTCTGAAAGCAGATAAACATCATTGTCTATATCGTTCCCCACTACCAACGCCTCCGTAAAATATATTTTTCACTAAAAAGGAGCCTCTTAGGTGTAGTTATAGAAATATTATCTAAATTATTACAAATATAACCAATGTGTTCCCCATCAGTCAAATCCCAATAGCATTGAGATTAATCATTAAACTAAATATCAACAGAACACTGTCCTTTTGAAGATATTTACAGTATACCTCACGATACATACACGGACAACATTTTATTATTTTGAATCTTTTAATGGCTACACTACATTCCGTCTATTGTCTACACTTCTTAGTAAGGGAGTAGATAACTTATATGAATCAAACTATTGCTGAACAAATTGGTGCTATTGTAAGGAAGTTACGAACTGAAAAGAGTTTAACCCAGCAGGAAATAGCAGATGAAATAGGCTCATCCTTCTCCTTTGTGGGCAGAGTTGAGCGCGGTGAAAGTAACATAACAATAGAAACTATCATAAAGATTTCGACCGCCCTGAATATAGAATTCTTTGAACTAATGAATTTAGGAAGCAAACAAGAAAGCGAAGATATTATGGCAATTCATGCTTTGCTGTTAAAAAGAAGTGCTAAGGAACAAAAGAAAGCACTCAATATTTTAAAAGAGGTATTTGACGAAGTATAGAACTGTACAAAAGTCTAACTTGGTAGTGGGGTATCTCTATAATATGTGTACAAAACGTGGGATGCCGGCTCAAACCGGAAGCAATTAATGTGTACAAAAACCAAGAATGGCCACGCAGATTATTTGTGGCCATTCTTAGTTCGTGTACAATTCTATTTTTTCGCACTCGTGATAATGTATTTATTCGCCTCATCAATACTCCATATTTGCCTTTTCTCATCATATAAAGCTTTCAAGGATAGTGAGTAGACGTATTCCTTCTCTCTATGATAATCAGTTTTAAGTCATGTTGATCCTGATTCTCCGCATCCTTTACATTTATACCAACCGCTCCAGCAAAAGTGGCAACATTATTGACGGTGTTCACATCGAATACTCTTGGTAACATACCGGATACCATATGATGGCCATCAGCATAAACACTTTCTGAACAATCGTTACAATGTAGCACCATCCTGGTTGCGCTCCTGATACCGCGTTACATTTAGATGTGATATTGACTTTTAAAGTCTAATATCTCGTCAACGGCTTGATGATACCCGCCTGCTTTTCGAAAGGATTCCCTAAGTTTTGCGGCAGCTTTCTTAAAAGATGAGAGGCCTATCACATGATCTACAGCCTCACGGAGTTGATTTGCGGTCAAGCTCTGCATTTGTAATTGAATGCCTGCTCCGATATTGGCGACTTGCCTGGCAATGACCGGCTGATCCGCGCTTTGTGGGATTACAATTAGCGGAACCCCATAATAGAGACTTTCAAGGGTACTGTTCATTCCGCCATGGGTAATGAATAATTTCGCGTATTGCA
Source organism: Paenibacillus sp. FSL H3-0321 (assembly GCF_038002865.1). Lineage (NCBI taxonomy): Bacteria > Bacillati > Bacillota > Bacilli > Caryophanales > Paenibacillaceae > Paenibacillus > Paenibacillus sp. FSL H3-0321. The sequence continues at coordinate 4,068,964 of NZ_JBBODH010000001.1, forward strand.
GGACATCGGTTTGTGGAACGTAATTTTTCACGATGAAGTTTTTAGGAATTTCCCCTAAATCTGAAATTTGAACTTTATTCCCAATTGCCATGACAATAGGATGATCTGTGTTCTTAAATGCCTCAAAACAAAGCCTATAAAAATCAATGGCTTGGTTAAAGACCGTACCCAGTGAAATGTAAATGAGGTTGTTCTCCTTGATTGCAGGAAAGTCGAAGTTTTCTTGAGTAAATCTCGAAGAGATGGATGGACCTACAAATTTATAAGTTTGGTCGAATGCTTCTCCATCCGGTTGAAACTCCCTTGTTGTATAAACGATTGTAAGCGGCGCAGGATTACAAAACACTTCGTACGGAGATTGGATGTCCACATCGTATTTTTCTTTCATCCTTGCCGTCAGGCTTTGAAATTTATCGTTTATAGGTTTAGCTATTTCTGTAGATACTTCTATGAAAAACGGTTCCAGCATTTTATCGAATGAATCTTTTGTCTGCGCAAAAGAAGTGCAAGAGTTGACTGCAGGAAGCTTAAGAATTTGAGCAAGCAAATGTCCGCAGCCAAACATGGAATCATGGATGATGTAATCGAAATGCTCTCCTTCGATCTGTTCAAGAACGCTTGGTATGACGATATCTGCCGTAAGTAAAAGACCGTTGATTCTCTCGGGTAAATAGTCTCTTCCGCCTGAGATAAAGGCTTTTATAAATTTTTGATCGTCAAATGTTCGTACCGAAGCCCCCGTCTTCTCCATACGTTCCCGAAAAGCTTCTATACAAAAGTACACCACCTCTTCTCCACGCAGAATAAGCTCTTGCACAACTCCAATCGTTGGATTGATATGTCCCTCTGATCCGCCATTAATAAATAAGACACGCGCCATATTCACCACTCCTTAGGTATACTGTTCTCTAACTCCTTCTATTTGATTCTGAGCGTAATGATCTATATTCATATCGCTAATCTATTCTAATTGCCTCGATATAAAGCTCGATCTTCACTTCATTTCCGACGATTATACCACCCGTTTCCAGCGGCGAGTTAAATGACAAACCAAATTCGTTGCGTTCGATACTGGCTATTGAATGAAAACCTGCACGCTCCCGGCCACGAGGGTCTTTATTTAGCCCTTCAAAAACGGTATGAAAAGTGATGGGCTTTGTGACTCCATGCAGAGTTAAATTGCCCGTAAGTTCATATTGCCGTTCGCCAGCTAGGACGCAGCTGGTGCTTTGAAACGTAATGGCTGGATACTTAGCTGCATGAAAGAAGTCGTCGCTCCTCAGGTGTTCGTCCCGTTGCCGTTGGCGAGTTGTGAGACTATTTGCGTCTATGGAAGCCTGTATCCCCATGGTTGTTAAATCGTTGGGGTCAAAGCTTAAGGCCGCTTGGAAATGCTCGAATACTCCTTTTATTTTATTGATCATTAAATGCGTCACCGAAAACTCAACGGAGCTGTGGTCCGGATCTACTTCCCAATTGACATTGCTCATGAATAAATTCCACCTTTATGATAAGATTCTGAGAAAGGTCGCCCTATCTCCAAAACACTGCGAAATTCGCATACTCCTAATATATAAAAACGCTACTGACAACGTGATGTCAGTAGCGTTTTAGCATTTTTTCGGCTTCCTCGTAAATCCGATTTCGGGTTCCCTCCCCAGCGGGCTGACGGTTCACTTTTACCATCTAGTATTGCAATCCAACCATTACGCTTCATCTTATACGTAAAGTGCTATTATTTTATGGTTTTTTCAATAATGTAACGACAAAGGAGGTTTTCCCCATCGAACTTTTTGCCTCAATTTCCCCGCCATGTAATTTAACGATACTTTTAGCAATAGCAAGTCCTAGGCCTGATCCACCCGTGTATTCAGAACGTGACTTTTCTACTCTATAAAATCTCTCAAAAATATAGGGGAGATCCACACTTGGTATTGCTTTTCCATAATTTTTCACTTCAACTTCAACGGTTTGCCTCGAGTCACTTACTATAAGATCAATGTATTTTCCTTCTTTTCCATATCTCATAGCGTTTTGAATAAGGTTTTCAAACACCCTGGCAATTTTATTGCCATCTCCTACTATGACAGGACTATCAGTCGTTATGAATGTCCTCATCTGCATGCCCGCTTCTTGCATCTGAATCCTGTGTTGTACAACTAATTGATTAATCATTTCTTCAATATTAATAAATTGATCGCTTATAAGGGTTTCTTTGTTTTGAACATAGGTATATTCAAACAAATCATTTATTAAATGATGTAAGCGTTCGACCTTTGCATACACAATCTGTATATAACCTCGAAGCTCCACTTCGTCCCTATATTCATCTTCATTTATAAGATTCAAGTATCCGATGATAGAGGTTAGAGGTGATCTAAGGTCATGGGCAACATTCGTCACCAAATCATTTTTAATCTGTTCTGATCTTCGCTCTTCCTCAATGGCCTTCTGGGCTTGAATTACGACATTATTAATGTGGGCAGCAAGTTCATCTAAACCAGCTTCCGCTCTCTCTTCTATTCTATAATCAAAGTAACCGTTAGCAATAAGCTCAACTTCACGTATCATACGATTAAATTCAGTTGAAATATAGCGCTTCTTTTCCATTCGATAGAACAAGAACAGATAGAAACAGAGAATCAAGACAAACAAAAGTACAAGTATACTCTTTCCCATTAGAGAAAAAAGGATACTCGCTATGAAATCTAACGCACTATACTGCTGCTCATAATAATAAATCGAAGGAAGTAGCATAGCTACCGTTATCGTTGATGCTATTAGCGATAGCAGAGCATAGAGAATTGCTTTCCAAACTGGGATTGTTTTTATAATGAAAAACGTATTATTTTTCAATTTTATAACCAACTCCCCAAACCGTTTGAATAATCGTCTCTCCTGTTGCAGCAGCAATTTTGTCTCTTAGGTTACTAATATGAACCATAACGGTCTTATTAGATCCTGATCCTATTTCATTCCATACCTTTTCAAAAATCTCTTCTGAGCCGAACACTCTTCCGCGATTTTTGGCTAACAAATATAAAATATCAAATTCAATAGCTGTCAACCTTATTTCTTGTCCCTGAGCATGAACAGCATGGCTTTGTTTATCAATTTTCAAGGAGTGAATATAGATGCTATCTGGATCTTTAACCGTTGGTTGATAATTAGCTCTGCGTAGTAATGCCTTTACTCTCGCTGTTAATTCCAATGGATTAAAAGGCTTAATCATATAATCATCAGCACCTGTCATCAAACCAACAATTTTATCCATGTCTTCTGCTTTTGCACTTAACATCAAGACTGGAATTTCATGCTCTTTTCGAATTTCTCTACAAACATCCAGTCCATTCATTTTGGGCATCATAATATCTAATATCACGAGGTCAATAGAGTGACGCTCCATGAATTGAAGTGCTTCAAGTCCATCCTGCACTGTATAAATTTGATAGCTTTCATTGCGCAAATACACCCCAATTAACTCGGCAATCTCTTTATCATCGTCTACAATAAGTATTTCGGTAGTCATATATTCCCCCCTTCAAAACCATGTCCAACGTCCCCCTATCATAATCTTATCTTATTAAATAAATTATTCCCATTGCTTCTCTTTAATAGTCCGTTTATTACTATATATCCCAAAATCGCTCCAACAGTATTGGCAATAAGATCATTAATATCTGTGCTCCTGCCGTTGCCAAAAATAATTCTAATCATCATCTGAAATACCTCAATGAATAAACTTAAAAAGAATCCGTGATAAGCTACGTTTTTTAAGGAGTCAAACTTTCTATTGAGCAGTGGCAGATACACACCAAAAGGCATCAACATTATGATATTTAATACAAAGGTTTTTACGTCGATCGTTAATATTGGAATGAAATTAATCGTTTTGTACCAAGGAGTTAGATTAGCATATTTGCCAATATTCACATCGATGGGGAAGAACACTAACTGGATGACACACAGTAAGTAAATACTAAACGTTATTACTATAAAATATTGGCCTACATTTAGTTTTCTTTCTTTCCACGGAGCACCTACAATCAGATACAGAAGAACTAATAAGAATAAGGGTACCAGAAAATATGTTGATTGAATCGTAAACACAATGGATTGTTCCACGTTATTTCCTCCTAATTTAGGTGACTGTCTTTCATTAATTTTGACAAGAAAAAATGGGACTGATTGAAACAGCCCCATTTTATCAATCCATCATTATTTAGTAACCGGAATGATATGACCATCGATCGATATACTTGTGATCTTCGCTGTATTTAAGAAGACTTTTTTTCCCTCTCGGTCTAAATTATAGTTCCATTTAAACCCTTGATCTAATGTGCTTGCCGAGCCTAAATGAAGTTCAGTATCCTTGCCATCTGACGTCGATATGCTAACTTTGGGGTTATATTTCGGTAATTGATCCGTTTGCCCATCTAAACGATTACCTTCAATGCCAATCCCAATCGTAGAAATATTAATGGTTTGAATGGACAGCTTTTCTTGTTGCTGTGAAAGGGTCTGATCAATTCCGATATTGTACGATGTACTGCTCTCTTGTGCTGTAAATGTATTTTGGAATGGACCTTTAGCAATAACAGCTCCTGTATTATTCACTACTGCATCCGCCTTAATCGTAACTTTCTTTCCTTTCAAAGGACTTGGTGTGTCGACATCAAACATGGCGATGATCTTTTTACCATCCTCTGTCACTCGTTGCTCCACCATGTAACTAGCATCCTTTGCCCAATTTAGTTCAGGCGTAGCAATGGCCGCATCTTGAGGGAAAACCGTGCCGTCTTCGTTCTCAAAAGAAACGATGATCATCGCACTATTTTCTCCAATAATGCTTTCTTCTACCGTTGTTTTAATCCCTGCCGTTACTTTAGACTGATTAATCAAAGTCGCAGATTCCCTAGAAATTTCGGTATTTCCATTGAAAAACTCTTTGAAAACAGCCTTATCTGTTGAAGCTAACGCTGAGGTTCCCATCGCCATTAATGATATTGCTGCTATCGCTGTACCCACTACCCACTTTTTCCTTGCATTCTTCGTTGTCTTATTACCATCCTGATTGTTGTTCATTGTACATCCCTCCAATATTTTTTTGGTTGTGTTCTTGGTGAATGTACTTAGTATAAACAGCAGTTTCTAAGTTCCTTTAAAGAACGTTTAAAGATTTAGTAAATTTTCAGGGGAGATCACACAGAAAAGCGTCGGCAAAGCGGACAAGAACTACGCTGGACGATTCGAACGACGAAGTATAATGTTTTTCTTTTGGGACAAGGCGACCTGTTGATCAGTCCCCTTTCTTCGAAAATCGCTTTATTCAACTACCGTATCCGTGCATTAGGTTAGTGTACATCCAGTTAGATGTCCCCAAGAAGAGCGTCGAGTTGCTCCCACCGCTCCGCAGTGTGGATCATTTCTTCGGCAAAACGGACAGGGACCATGCTGGACGATTCGAACGACGGCTGAATCCACCAAAGCGATTCGATACACCAGTCGTACTTGATTGCCCTCAAAAGCGAGCCCGGCGGTAGCCGCCGCACACTACGGTAGCCTTCAGTGAAAGCGACCACTGCATCCTTGTGGAATCCGCGCTCGCTGAGCGTGCCGGAAAGGACAGCCCGCCCGAGGTCCAGCGCCGGAAACGAGTAGCGTGCCCGGTCGAAATCAACGATGGCTGCCAGAGCATCTCCTTCGAAAAGCAAATTGTCTGCCCACAGATCGAGGTGAGCCCAGCCGGCAGTCAGAGGCTTAAAGTCATCATCTCCAAGGGAATCAACAATCGCCTTCTGTAATTGCAATGCGTTCCGGACGCGCTCAGACGAGTTACGAGCCGCCTCCCAACTTACCTCCCAGGTGCGCTCCAGCTCCTCGCGAGACAACCGCCAAACAGGTTCCTCTGGCGGCACTGCTGCTCCGAGGCCTGATGCCATCGCGGAATCCCAGACGGTATGCATATCCGCGGCAGCCCGTCCGAGTGCGTGCATCCTATGCTCACCGATCTTGCCAGCAGGCACCATAGCGCCCGGACAACACGTCATGACGGTCATGTACCTTCCGCACGGCAGAATGTGCATGCAGCGCCCATCCAAAGTCAGCGGCTCAGGACACGGTCCTCCCGACTGGTAAAAAAGAAGTTGCAGTTGCAGCGCATTTTCAATCTTGCCGCGAAATTCCGGATCATGCATCTTAAACCGCTCAGGGTGATAGCTTTTGGCGAACAGCCACCCCTTGTTCGTCTCGACAATCCACTTCTCGTTCAATAGCCCACGCTTAACACGCTCGGCGGACAGCAACTCAGCCGAAAAATGCTTTTTCAGCCAGTCCGCGATTTCGTTGACTAATTGGTCCTCAGTCGTCAACAGCATTTGAATCCAACCTTTCTAAATCCCTCCGCACCCGAACAGCGAAACTGCGCAGAGAGCGTAGTAGAGTTTTGAAACTATTAATGAAACAATGTTAAAAAGAGGCGGTTCTCCCCTTTCCGGGGGGATACGCCTCTGAATGGTCAGGTCACGGCCATGCTTTGGCCTTGTTATATGCTTCATAGTAAGAATATTATGGGGGTTGGGAATAGTCAAACTAAATAAGGCAGAACATTGTATTGAGCCTTCCTTCTATTATATAAACCCCTGAGATAACAAAATCTTCTGTACTTCAACGACTTTGATTAGCAATAAAAGTGCAGAAAAAATAGCAGCAATCACCCGGCTAACCCGAGAAGTGATTGCTGCTAACGCAATGAGTGTTATATTATTAATTTTTGTCCAAAGCGTAGTCAGATAGCTCCTTTTCTTATTCTCAGTACTAATTATTTTTGTACAATTCGAAACCTGCTGATCATTTCGCTCACTTGTTGGCTTGATTGTTTCAATTGTTCAGCTGCACTATGCAGATGGGAATACGCTTGACTCTGATCGTTAGAAGCCGAACTGATCTCTTCTGTGGCAGACGCTGCATCTCGAGCTACATCGGATATCTTGATAATGGATGAGACCACCTGTTCCCTGTTAACATTCATCTGCCCTATATCCCCATCCATCTCTTGAATCGAGCAGATGATTTCCTTTAGCATATCCGTAATCGATTCAAATACCGTTCCCGACTCCTGAACAATAAGAGATTGTTCGGAGATAACCACCTCTGTCTGATTCATGACCTGCAACGTTTGAGAAACTTCTTCCTTGAGGCGTGCAATAGTTGTGTTAATTCTCTCTGTTGAGTCATAAGTCATGGTCGACAGCTTGCGAATCTCTGTAGCGACGACTGCAAATCCTTTTCCGGAGTCGCCGGCACGCGCCGCTTCTATGCTCGCATTTAATGCGAGGAGCTTCGTTTGCTCGGATACTTCATTAATCGTTTGTACGATTGTGGAAATCGTAAGCATCTGTCCTGCCAGGCCTTCAATATGCTGTACGACCAGTTGGTTTGCTTCTGTCGTTTGGAGATTGTGATCCTGCAATTTCTTTACTTTATCCATGCCGCCTCTTAAGACGATTTCCGCCTCCGAAGACAAGCTGGTCATTTTTTTGTTCCTTACATTTACCTTTTCAATCGTGTCCGATAGCGCCATCGCTTCACGGCTCGTTGTCTCTGCCAAGGACGCCTGCTCGGAAGCACCAAATGCAATTTCATTAATGCCCAATGTCATTTCCTCGCCGGTTGCCGTTGTTTGTTCCGCAATAGAGGTAAGTTCATGAGCGGAAGTATTTACATCGCCAATCGATTGGCTTACTATCGAAATGAGTTCTTTCATATGAGATGCCATTATATTAAAATCAGCGGTTAATTCCCCAAGCTCATCCTGGGAGAAGGTACGTATATCGACGGCCAGATTGCCCTCCGCCATCTCTCGGACACGTCCGCGCAAATAACGGATCGGATGATGGATGGATCGGATGATCAAATAACCAAGCAACGATGAAGCGATCAAGCCTGCCAATGTTAAGAGGATAGTGATCAATCGCAGGAAGCTGTATTGTTTTTGTGTGCTTTCCAACATGATTTGATTATCATCGTAGTACAGATCGCCTATGTCATCCAACGTGTCTTCCATCTGGTCAAACTTTTCGCTGCCCTCCTGATACGAAAGAAGATTCGCCCTTTCACGGACAGTTGAATCCTTTGACGATAATCCGTCAATCACTCTCTTGGAGACCGATTCATACGCTACAACCGCTGCTTCGTGGTCTTGAATCAACTTTTCCTCATTATCAAAAATAGTTCCGATTGACTTATACTTATTAAGTCTCTTCTTCGCCGACTCCTTCTGTTTTCCATAATCCTCCAGTTGCTCTAAAAATTGTTCCGACCCTGGTTCATAACTATACAGCGAACGTTCTGCCAACAGCATCTGATATAGGTCGACGTCCGCTGTACGAATGATATCGATGACTTCCGCTCTGACACTGAGGCTCTCCTCAAGCGAGGATTGCACCCGCTTCAAATTGTAAATCCCAGCGCCTCCGATCACAAGGCTGGTGATTACAGTAACGACGACCGTTAGAATTACTTTGTTCCTGATCGTCATCATGAACTTCTTCCCTCTCATTATGCCTCACTCCCATCTAGTCTCTCTCGAGGTAACATGAAGTACTATTTGTCATCGTTTGCAGAAATTGTGAAATTGTTAGAAACCAAGAATCACGCACATGGTAGGTTTGTTGCTTTTGGATCTCCTTGAACGAGTAAGTTTACCAAATAAAGCGATGATTAAAATAACAGTAACGGGAGCGGCCCATGCTAATTTTTCTATAAATAATTTCAATAAATTTTATCCTTCTCATTTTTCAATACGTTGATTTTCAGCATGTGATTATCTTATAATCTGGGAATAGCATAAGCAATAAACAGAAGTAGGGAAATTGTTGTATTTAAAGAAGAAGGTGATTTTTAATGAGTATATATAAAGAGAAGAAACAAAAAACAAAATATCTTATTCAAAAATCATTTCTCCAAGTTTTAGAAAAAAAGAAATTTGAATCGACTACGATAGGGGACATTACGAAAATAGCACAAATCAATCGCGGGACATTTTATTTGCATTATTTAGATAAATTCGATTTACTGGATCAAATGGAAGAGCAGTTATTTTCAGATATAGGAAATCATATTGATGAATTACAATCTCGCTATTTGCCTACTCGTACGTTCGATATAGAACAAAAACAATTAGCTGATTCATTGTTCAGTTTTATCGAAATCAATGAGCCAATTTTAAAGATATTTTTAAGCAATCATGGTAGAGCGGGTTTTCACATTCGATTTAATGATGCCTTTTCAGAAAAGGTACGTTTTAATTTAGAAAAGCATGAAAGCTTCTATGCAAATTTAAAGGTCCCAATGGAATACTTTTTATCCTTTATAACCTCTGCTTTTTTAGGATTAATTGAACAATGGATTCGAAATGGTTTAGATAAAACCCCTAAAGAAATGACAGAGTTGTATATTGAGATTATTTTCTTTATTCAAAGGAAATAACGAGGATCCCCTCTCTTCAACGATTCGGGTACAGACTTTACGGATCTTCTGCTCAAGCTGGTCCACCTCAGGCACAGGGCTGCACAGCTTCGCGAGCAAAGGCGAGAATCTGCCTACGGTTACTTTGCGAAGATCCTCCGCTTAATATTCTTATAGAGGCCCAGATCATCTGTTATTTTCTGAAATCGCTTCGCTCCCTTTCGATAAGAGCCCCTGCTCCATAACGGTAAACGCCTGCCCCGCATCCTGTTCATAGAAGACTGCAACCTCTTGCTGGTAGGCATAATTCAATCGTACTGGTCCCAGTTCTGCCAAGCGCAGAGCATGGTATCCTGTACCGCGTCTTCCGCTTCAAAAATGGACCCCGTCATCCGATAACAATAACCGATTAGTTCAGAACGCAACTCCTTGAGCATGTCAAACTCTCCAGATGACATTCTACTTCTCCTGCTCCTTTATCACCTGCTCAATCCCGAGCAGAATCAGCTTCAGGCCGAACTCAAACGCCCCGTCGGTCCCCATTAGCTCGAACAGCCCGTTCGTAAACATCCTCCTGAACAGGCCCGTATCCGTCTCGCTCATGGAATCCAGAAGGCGAATCATCTCCTCACCCGGAGCTGCTCCCGGGTCCTCCTTAAGGATAGCGGAGACATTGCGCTCATGCTGATAATCGTCTAGGACGAAGTAGTAGACATAGTTCACAAGCGTAGTAATCACTTGCATTTTCTGCGCTTGCGCAAGCGGCGTCGATTCCACGCAGAGCAGCATACGGTTGGTGAACCGGATGATGTCTGGTTCGTGGGGCAGCGTCATCATCATGAGCTGCGTAGAGCAGGGATATCGGCTGAGCACGCTCCGTACTGTTACCGCAAGCCCTGTCAGTTGCTCCTTCCAATCTCCCTCGGAGTGGAACTCCTCCAGAATCACCTTCGATACCTGATTGGCCAGGCGCTGGTAAAGATTCTGTTTGCTCTTGAAGTACCAGTACAGGGAGGGAGCCTGAATCCCCAGCCTGTCGGCCAATCGTCTCATGCTGAATTTCTCGATGTCCTCCTCTCCAAGAAGCTCCCACGAGGCTTCCAGAATCCTGTCCTCCGAAATTTGAGGCTGCTGCTTTTTCATCGTTATCCGCCCTTTATCTAACAGTGTAAGTTTATGCTTTACAGGTTTATAGCTTCATGATATCATCTAACACTGTAAGGTTCAATCTAACGCCGTTAGATTGGATAAAATAAAGAAAGTGGTGATCCAACATGGATGCAGAAAACCTTTATTATTTTGAGAAAGCACCGGTCGCAAAGGCCGTAGCTCACTTCGCTGTACCGATGATGCTAGGCACATCAATGAATGTCATATACTCCATCTTGAATGCCTATTTCCTTGGTACACTCCATAATACTGCTATGTTAACCGCACTCGCGCTAACCTTGCCGCTATTCGCAATCATTATGGCGCTGGGCAACTTGATTGGCATGGGCAGCGGTACCTACATCTCCCGTATGTTAGGAGAGAAAAAGTATGATGACGTAAAGCATGTGTCTTCATTCGCTTTTTACAGCAGCTTAGTTCTCGGTCTTCTCGTGATGGCCGCGGGTCTCCCGTTGATCGATCCCATCGTTCATGGCCTGGGGGCAACGCCTGACTCCTTCGGATTCACGAAGGACTATGTCACGGTTATGCTTATCGGTTCACCGTTCGTCGTGTTATTTTTCACGCTGGAGAATATCGTGCGCTCGGAGGGTGCAGCCATCACGTCAATGATCGGTATGATTCTCAGTGTTGTTGTAAATATCATTCTCGATGCGCTCGTCATCTTTGTGTTCCACTGGGACGTGATCGGCGTTGCGTCAGCTACGGTCATTTCTAATTTGGTTGCGAGTGTATACTACGCCTTCCATATGGGATATAAAAGCCAATTCTTAACTGTCTCCGTAAAATGGTTCAAGGCTACCAAAGACATTCTGGGCAATGTATTCAAAATCGGGGTTCCCGTCTTTATTATGAGCATCTTTTTGGGGGCAATGTCGCTTATCTTCAACCATTTTCTTGTCGAATACGGAGATTCGGCCGTAGCGGCTTACGGAATTTCATCACGTTTATTGCAATTTCCTGAGTTTATTCTGATGGGCTTATGCGAGGGAGTCGTGCCGCTCATTGCCTTCTCTTTTACAGCGGATAAATTGCGCATGAAGAATACCATTGGATTTACGATCAAAGTGATTGTGGGGTTAGCAGCCGTATTCGGCATCATCGTCTATTTAGTTTCCGACCATTTAATTGGTCTTTTTACAAATGACCCGCAATTAATTGAAATGGGCAGCTACATTCTGCATGTGACGTTCTTATCCTTGTTCATTACAGGAATGACCACTCTGTTTACCGGGGTCTTCCAGGCAACAGCGCAAGGAACGGCCGCGTTTATTATGTCAATTATTCAAGGAGTTACGCTGATTCCTGTGCTTTATATCGCCAATCAAATGAACGGCTTCCACGGGGTGGTCTGGTCGATTGTCATTGCGGATGCCGCCGCATTCCTTGTCGGTGCCGTCATGCTGTATGTTCTGCGGAACAAATTGCAGCCGGAATTGGATAGTTTGGTACAGTAGAAGTTATATAACAGCCAGATCAGCCAACCTTGGAGTTCTGCGGCCTCTTAAAAAAAAGAAGGTGCGAGAAGCCGGTTCATCACCGGACGCTTTTCGCACCTTCGCTTTTTTGTCTAAATCAACGCGTTGAAATGGCCCTCTGAGTTGACCGTCGCCGTCCGGGGATCGGTCAGACCGACGCCCTTGAGGTCTCCCTTTCCTTCAGTCCGCCAGAGCGGGAGATGGTCTTGAAGCGGAGGAGCCAGTACAAAATCGACCGGGGTGCTACTCCCACTTTTCTGCACCAGTTGGGCCTCCATCAGTCGAATTTGCCGCTGCAGCTGCTCCCGGCGATAAGGAGTCTGCATCTCTCCGCCCTGCGCTGCATTCACCTTGTCCAGTTCCATCAGCAACCGGTTCCGCTGCTTCTCCAGGGAACTGACATCGCTTTGTGTGCCACCGTAAGCTGTAATGGCCTGTACCGGGCTGATGCCTGATACCATCTGTGTCGCCATGATCTTCCCCTCCGTTTCCTTGGCTCCTACTCCAAATTCAGCCAAATTTGAAAGTTCTAATCATGTCTATTACCCGGCCACCCCCGCCATGACAACATCCCAAACGCATTTCGGAAAAAAATCGTCGCATAGTCTCAGTCGGCCGCTTGTTTCGACCATACCAAAGACCCACCCAGGACCTGTAAAAGTCCCTTCAAGGTAAATCATTAATCTGCAGCATAAATACAGGCTCCTGCGAGCTTTTTCATGATACCTTATTTCATTTTTCTGTACTGTTAATAAATCTTGTTCAGCAGCCCAATCACTTCATCAAGGGTGAGGCCAAAGGACTTGTAATATGATGTGTCGCTGTCCATTTGCTTCAGGATCATTTCGTTGCGTATCCGCAGCATCTCATCGGGCGAGAATTCGGCTACAAAACATCCTTTACCTGTTACCGTATTGATCAAACCGCTTCGCTCAAGTTCTTCCCACGCTTTCTTTACGGTGATAACACTAACATGAAGTTCCAGGGCTGCCTGACGAATGGGCGGTAAACAATAGCCGCTTTCCAGCTCACCTTTCAGAATTTGTGCGCTGATCTGTTCGTAAAGCTGCTGATAAATCGGTTTCTCGGATGTGCTCGAAATCGTTACGTTCATAATATCTCCACTCTTAGGAATCTCTTTACCGCAATCCGATAGGCAATCAGGGTGAATGAAATAAAAATTACGAGGCCCGCGATCAGAATGGATAGCTGCAGCGCTTTATTATCCGTCCCGGAGCCATAGAAAATGTCGTTCATCCAAGGACTTTGGATTCCGGCCCATTGGGCCACTCCGGCAAAAAGTATAGCGGCCGTAGTGGATGCGGTCGTTGCCGCGCCATACTTATACGCCGTCTTGTAGTACATGGATATAAATATGATGTTGAAGATCGCAAGCATGATAAAGCATAATCCCCAAAAACCCATGTGTGGTGCATAGAAAATGTAAGTCAGATGAGGGTATAAGAGAAACGTAAATATACTGAAGATCATCGCAACAAGAAGATGCATTAGTTCAAGAATGACAACAACGGCTATCCTGGACTTCACGATATCTGTTTTGGCCACTGGCATCATCGTACTAAACATCAAATCGTTCTGACTTTTAAATCCGCCAAACATGTTCGGTACAGTTATGAAGCAGAAATATAGCGGGACAAGAAAGTAGACCCAACCGGGAATAAGCATTAGGCCACCCAGAATTAAGGGTAATACGAAGAACCAGGGATTTACTCCTAATTTCAAATCCTTCATCACCAAATTATACATATACATCCTCCTTTTTCGCGAAGTAGATCATGATTTCATCGAGGCTGGGCGTGGTTGCCCTTAGGTTGGAGGATGGATCGAAATCATTGGCATGAATCAATCCGGTAAAGCCGAACGAGTTGATTTTGTAGGAAATCAAATATTCCTTTACTTCGCTCAATTGGGCCTCGCTGCCGCTGATTAAACGATAGGACTCCTTAAACTCGTTTTTCTCGGAACTGGCGACGATTTGCCCGTGTTCAATGAAGGTTATATAATCCGCACATCTTTCCAAGTCGGATGTAATATGGGTAGAGAAAAGAATACTGATCTCGCCGCCAATGATAAGCTCCTGAAAGATATCTAGAAGATCGTCTCTTGAGACAGGATCGAGTCCACTGGTCGGTTCATCAAGGATAAGCAGCTTTGCGCCATGCGATAAAGCAAGGGTCAAGCTGTACTTTACTTTCATTCCTGTAGACAGTTCCGCTATTTTTTTATTTTCATCCAATTTGAATCTTTTTAGATAGTTGTAGTAAGTTTCATCATTCCAATTCTTATAGAACTTCTTTGTAATATTGGTTAGCGTTTTTATCTTGCTGCGTGTATAGAAATCGATATCACCGAATGCGCATCCAATTTCCTGCTTCAATTCGATTTCATGTTCAGCGATGTTCTTGCCAAAAATGCTGATCTCGCCACTATCGGCTTGAACCATGTTCAAGATTGATTTTATCGTGGTCGTTTTTCCCGCGCCATTGACCCCGATAAAACCCATAATATAACCCTTCTCCAATTGAAATGATACATCTTTGATCTGAAAGTGAGGATATCTTTTATTTAAATTTCTAATATCTAATGCCAGCATACCATACCTCCTCAACAAATTGTGTATTCCGTGTATACACAATGTATCATGAGGTTTTTTCAAAGTCAATTGGTTCAAGACGCAGAACGACATGAGAGCTAAGCCAGCGCCACACATCCCTGATCCCCGAATAGTGATAATCCTTTTTTAACGGGATTACAGTACGGTTCACAATAACATCACTAAAGCTATTACATCTGTAAAGTTAGCCAAGCAATGTACGAATATTCCCAATTTCAAAGAATCTTTTTTGTATACCAAATAAAATAATGGTGAAAATGCCACAATTCTTGAGACTATAAGCCAAGGAGACCAGAAATGATAAACTGCAAATAATACGAGATTGACCAGTACACTATACTTGCCCATCCATTTCATACGCGCCAGTAGAAATCCTCGAAAATAGAGTTCCTCCGTTATGGGTAGTATAAGTGTAATAAAGAAAAAGCTTACTATTATTGCGATTATGATAAAATTTTTACTGAATAGGCTCATGTCCTGGACATAATTGTACTCACTTGGAAGCCAATGAAATACTGTATTTAATATGTAATTTGAAAATGGCTGTAATGCCTTCATAAGTATTCCTGCCACTGTAAGCAATAGAAGAGTGTAGACTACATATTCTTCAACCTTCATCTTACTTTTTAGGCCCAGTACCTTAAAGATATTGAAATTCCCCGTTTCCTTTTTGGCGACATAAAATAAATATCCCAGTTCTATAGGAAATACTGAGAAAAAACCGGCTATGCCTAGCGTAACAATTTTAGGATATTCTGTTAAACTGCCCGCTTTTAATAAAAATATATAAAATAGACTTAACGCTATTCCTGGAAATAAGTGAAGTATTATAAGCTTCCATATGCTTCTGATCTCATTTTCATTATTCATATCCTGTTCCCCCCATAATTTAATTCTTCTATAACTTAAACTATGGGGCCATCCCAAGGTCAATAAATTACTTAAACAACCTTATTCAATGGGGATATAAACTTCTAAATATGACTTTAATATTCCTTCGTGGTAGCCTACTAATAACATCCCTATAATTACTATGCCTTTATGTTTATAATTATTGGCATCCATCCACTTCTCACCCTTTATAAAGTTATCCTCCATCACGTCTTCATACTGTACTCCATCTTCAACAATCGTATATATACATTTTTCATAGTCTAAAATATCCTTTTCCCCTACAGCATTATCAGCCTCTATATCTTTCGTAACCAGCATTGTATTGGATTGTATTCCCTCTTCATTAAAAATGATATACCGTTTTAAACTCTTGAAAATTGGTTCCTCAGCTAATTGATCTCTGTTATTATGTATAACTTCAAATTCCTTATAAGCTCTGAAATCTGATATTTCCCCCAATATTTTTATAGGTGCCATGGGCCTAATCGAATAATTATTTAAGTGTTTTTCAATATCGTTGCAATCCTTTTTAGCCTTTTCAATTCTATGGGCTATAGTATTTAATCTGGCTATATTTTGAATTATTTCATTGTGTTTTTCATCCAAAATACCTTGCATATCTTTTATATCACTTTCTTTGCATAGCTTCTGAATAGCCTTAAATTCCAAATCCAATGATCTATAGAACTCTATTGCCAATACAGTATCTATATCTTTAAAATCATATTGTCTATAATTATTTTCATCATTTTGTATTGGTGTCAAAATCTCTTTTTCTTCATAATATCTTAACTTATCCTTGGAAATTCCCATGATGTTAGCGATCTGACCTATTGTGTACATAGTCCCTCTCCTTACTTCTCTTCTATTCTCTTGGTGATAGTAATCTTAATCCCGGCTCAACGCTTCAATTAACTCCCCGGAGATTCCACCCGATTCAAACGCAGGGCGATTTCGGTATTGATCTCATCCGGCGGCATGACTTCGACAAGTACGCATACTGACTCCCGCAGTTGATTCAGGGCAAACACGCCCCTTAGGTCATCGTTCCTTAATCTTCCTCTGAACCTCCCGCACCTGCTCTGCCGTCGCCCAATCCCGCAGCGATTCGAAGAGCGCCAGACTTCTTGTAAAATAACTGTCGTTCCCCGACCTATGGGCTAGCCTTACGGCTTGCAGTACCTGCTCCAGTGCCTCCTCCGTTCTTCTCGCCCGCTTCAGATACAACGCCAGGTGATGGCTGAAGCTGTAATAGTGCGCGAGATTGCCCTCATCCTCATATGTACCGAATTCAGCCGTCTGGTCCGAAAATGTCTCCAGCAGCTCATCCACATTCAGTCCATGCCGCAGCGCGGCCCGCAGAATTGTATCCAGCCCCGGTAACACTTCTTCGGGATTCTCCCGCAAAAAATCGGTATAGGCAGCCAGCACCTCCACATGGCCAGACAGCAGCTCCAGCGCATGCCCATTCGCTTGGGCCAGGGATCGGAACTCCTCTACAACCTCCAGCCCATCCTCACCCAGATCCTCCAGCCATCCCAGTTCGGCATACTTATCAATGTACGCACGCGATTCCTCATACTGTCCCTTCTCCTGGCAAGCCATTCCCCTCATCAAATGACTGAAGCCGTAGTAATAGACCATTGGATGCTCCAGCTCGAATGTCAACAGTGGCAAGGACTTAGCCTTCCGGTACTGCTGCTCCTGGTACAAGCACTGCACGCATTCGTACAAAATCTCCGCCGTCTCTTTCACCTTGTTCCACTTCTCCAGGCGGCAAGCCATCTCTAACATCTCCACAATGACATCCGGGTTGATTGTTATATAAATTGTATATATTTTACTTTTTGTTGAATACTTTATCTGTTGTGGCCATTATATCAGATTGATAATGGACTTAAAAGGGGTAAATTTCCTTGAGCGATCCGTCCAATATCATTAAGCAAATTATCGGTAAAACGGTGAAAGCGATACGTATCAAACAAGGCTTAAGCCAAGAAGATCTAGCGCATGAATGCAATGTCGACCGATCCTATATTTCCATGATTGAGGTTGGCAGAAACGAACCTTCCGTCAAAAAAATTTTTGACCTTTGCAAAGGGCTAAAAATCCAGCCATCCGACTTTTTCAAAATGGTTGAGGTGGAGTATGAGAAAGCGCGAGAGAACGAGTGAATGTAAATAAGAGCGGGACATAAGGCTGTTGACCTGTGTTCCGCTCTTGTCGTTATATTGCGATATCATTTTAAAATAACGATCAAACCACTTCCAATAAAGAATATTCTTCGTTAACCCTCTAATTTAGTGATCATGTCATACACCTTACTCAAATTCGTCTTAAAGTATGTAGTAAAGTACCAGTTATGATACAATTCCGGCACTTCAATCTCATCAATGCTTTTCTTACTTTGAACGGCTTCTGCCACAATTGCCATTATATCGGTTATATATCCCTTCACTTCGTGAAGTTCTTGCAAAGAGCATACTTCGCCATGTCCCGGTACGATAGTTTCTACATCCAGCAGTTCGACCTGCTCCAAAATATTCAGCCATTCCTGAGGATTTGCATACGCCAAAACCGGGTGATGTTTTGAGAGCACCAGATCCCCTATTACGACAATTTTGTCTTCCGGAATGTACACGATTGCATCACTTTGCGTGTGTCCCCCACCAAAGGTAATGAGTTGAATGCTACGATTACTGCCATGTATGGTCATCTGCTGATCAAAAGTTATTGTCGGCAGCGAATGTACTAGATTGGGTAGCATCTTCATAAACTCACGGTCACTAGCACTTTCCCATGCCATTTCCCTTTTTAACTTTTCATCCGTCTCTTGTTGTATTTGCTCTTCAAATTCTTTGATAGCCTGATACATCTGCACCGTGTTTTCCCGATATTGGGCTAACCTGTCTCTGGCAAAAGTATTCATAATCTCACGAGTAGTTGATGTTGAAATAATATTAGCCGCAGGTAAAAACACTTGATTTCCAGAGGTATGATCACTGTGCCAATGCGTGTTGATTACATAGGATACAGGGTTTCCCGTGAGGTACTCTGCAGCAGCTTTCAAATCCTCTGCAGCCTGTATTGTCGAGAATGTATCCACGACAAGAGTTATATCGCCTAGATCAATGATTGCTGCATTCCCCAAAGAACCGGTACCCGGAACTGCAATCGCTGCAATTACACTATCAGCGATATAATTCAGCCGAAAATGCTCGGAGCCTCTAAATGATTCAATCCTATTTTTCATAGTAACCTCTCCCTTCCAACATGGGAATATACTATACTCCAAATCAATACAGTAGACAATAATTTTTCTCCAAAAAAAGTAGGCTATATAAGCTGAACTTATCAAGGATGCAAAGCAATTTCACAAACCCTTGTGGAAAAGGAGAACGGCATTGCGCAATTGCTAGGCTAATGATACGGTTCACCGTAACATCCATTCTGCGAAATCAAAAAGGGCACCCTCGTGAGTGCCTTTTGGGACACCCTCTGTCGAACTATTCCGAATCTCTACAACACTCTACAACTTTCCGTAACAAAATTTTTCGCCGTCCTCCTATTATATAAACCCCTGAGATAACAAAATCTTCTGTACTTCGACTGCACGTCTCCATCCTGTTCAGACTTGATTCCTGTTATTTCATCAGTTAAGAGACGCAGTTGCTCGTCCACATTTAAATCATAACACAGCGCAGTTTGCATAATTACAACCAGTCCATCCGGAATTCCCTTCGGATAGGTCTGAACAAAGCGCACATAGTCGTTCAGGAGTTCTGTTTTTCCTGACAGAATCTCTACGGCGTATAAATTCACTTTTGCTAAAAACCGAAATTCACGAGCGATCTCTAGGCCTTCTTTCCCCAAATCCTCCAACCAGCCAAGTTCTGCGTATCTGTAAATGCTATCTTTGGCCTGCTCGTAATCCCCTAGCTGTTGATATGCAATTCCCCGCATCTGCTGACTAAACCCAAAATAATAAACAATCGGATGCTGCATCTTAATTAGGGTTCTAGTCAGCCCCATCGCCTTGCAATACTGCCCCTCTTCATAAATACGCTGAGCATAGTTATGCAGGATATCCGCCGTATAAAGCAACTTATTCCATTCTTCAAACGAATACGCGGTTTTCAGCATTTCAACAAGAATATCCGGGTTAAAGGCTTTGAGGATAGAGAGATGCATGCGAAAACCCTCCTTTTTTATCCATTTATACCTTCATTGTATATTTCAGGATTCAGAGGGTCAATATAAAAAGTACTCATAAGTACTTTTTAATTAATTTTCTTTTTGATTATAGTAGTCTGTAACGGTTGACTCCCCTCTTCTAACCTTAATGTAGAGGTGATCCTATGAATTTACCAGAAAACGTCGGCAATCGCATACGTGAGCTTAGAAAAGCAAAAGGATGGACTCAAGAACAACTGGCTGAAGCAGCATCGCTTCACTACAGTTACATAGGCGGTGTCGAGCGGGGAGATCGAAACATTTCTTTAGAGACGCTGGAAAAAATCATTGCAGCGTTTCAAGTTCCCGCCATTGAAGTTTTTCGTTTCGATGATGAGACCGAGCACCGAAAGGCGCTCGATGAGCATATGACTTTGATTAGCAATAAGAGTGCAGAAGAAATAGCAGCAATCACTCGGGTGGTGCGGGAAGTGATTGCTGCTATGGGGATATTTAAAAATGGTGAGCAGCAGTAATAAAGATATACTTTGATTTATCTCTGAACTGAAACATATTCAGAGTAAGCAACTTTTAAAAAGAGATGTAAAGAGGGGCACAGGTTCCCCTCTTTACAATACTTACTGAAATAATTTATTAACACTGTGAATTATCATCTCATTAACTAAGCTAATTAATCCTCCTATCGAAAGGAACGTTCATATTTGGAATTGGGTTTTTATTGATTCAATACATTCTTCCATAGTTAGTTTTACCGCCACATTACTCTCATTGGCATCAATATTAGATAGAAACAAGTCCCAAATCTGCTTAAAAAGTTCCTTCTCATTTGATTCATCAACGCTTATTTTTCTTCTCCAATCAATTGCCCATCTCTTAGCCATCTCCTTAAAAAGCTCTATGTTAAAACTAGCGACTAGCACTGTACAGATGGATGCGCACTCTTGAAATTCTTTATAACTAACTTTAAGCTTAACAGACCCTAATTTCCTTGGAACCCCTAGTTTTATTGCGTTTTTTCCCGAAAGAATAGAATTTGAGTGTACAATTCCATGACGCATCTCACAAATGTGACCAAAATCCTCAAGTATTCCTGAAATTAAGCTATTATTTTTCAATTCAAACTTTATGAAATTTTTACACGCAGTTGTGATTCCATCAACACCAGCAAAGGATGTATTCTCAAAAGCACTTCTTTCGAAATTGCTAGTACCATGCCAAACTACTGAGCCTAAGTTTATATTTTGCTTAGATGCAGATTCCTGAGCAGATGGACATATCCTAATGATATTAGCTAATATATCTCTAAAATAATTTTCTGTGGCTGAGATTATTCCCACTAAGAGCAATGGACCCAGGGTCTTGTTCTTATCAAGTACTTCCCTAGACCCAACCCTAAGTAATTCTCTTAGAGAAAAGTAATAGCTATCAATGGGCGATGGGAAGGGATATGTTTCTTCGACAATATAATTAAATATATTTTCAATCTTCTGTGTACCGGTTACTTGGTTAATGGAGTTATACCACTCAGTACTATTCATACTATGAATTCCTCTGCGTAGGAATATATTTTTTTTGTCCAACCCGGTCCAATTCGTGGTACTTTACGCAACTCACTATTATCAGTATCCATTAATATATCTTTGATAGTTCTTATATTTGAATTGAGCTTTATATTCTCTACCCGCCGTGTTGTTAAAGGTAACTTATCAATATCATTTGAGATTAGAGCTTCAAATATAGAAACACTTTTTAACATAGTTCCACAATTAGGACAAAATTTTGCATTCTCATCTGTCCTAGGGGCTTTACAGTTATGACATGGTGGGAGTGAGAGAGGGAACATATCCCCTACTTTCTCAGTTCCAAGCAGAACTTGAGGTGTTACTTTTTTAAATAAGTGTGAGCTTCTTTTACTTAATGACAGAGCTAAGTCCTGAACTTTTATATTTTTTTTACCGATAAATGCATTTCTATCAATTAACGATGCGTAATGGATGGTAAAAAGTTCATAGACTCCTTCTTCACGTCCTTTACTTACTTCTCCTTTAGGCATCACCAAACCTGCATACTGATAAAACCCTAGTACTTTCCCGAACTCTACTGGATAAGACTTGCTTATTGCTATTGATACGCTTTGAGAAGTTGCTTCTTTATCCTTATTATAGTCTTTAATTAGCTCTGTCATTTTTACAAATAATTGCTCACCTTTTGTAATAAATTCAGCATAAGTTGGAAGTTTAACCCTTAGAGATGAGTAGACTCCCAATGTTTGCTTCAAATTGTTGCTAATTGCACTATTAACAGCCTTCCTGTTAAAAGAATAAGTAAAATCATCGTCATCTTCTTCAGCAATTTTATAGAAATTTCTAATCATATTAAGCAGTGCCCTCGGCATACCAAATGAAGCATAACAAACGACTTCTAATAGATCCCGTTTCTTATAAAACTCATTGAAAACATTCTCGGGAAGTCTTCTTTCTAATAATCCTAACATAAATTCAATATATCCTATAGAATCTGGCTTTATCCAAACATCAATCTCCTCTGCATCGTGACCTATATGGAAGGTTGGTGAGTATACTGTAACACCTGGATAAACAGCAGCTTTTGGAGATACTATCCTACTTTTAATTGTTCTAAAAAATTCGAAGAAGTCTCTTTGTTGCTCAGCTGAAAAAGCATGAGCTGCATCGTCCAGCAAGAGTACACAGTGTGATTTATTTAGAGCTTGTAATATCTTGGATATCTCTTCTTCTATTTGTTCAACAGTAATAAGCACTTCATCTTGGACTAATTCCACATGTCTAAACTCAATATTACTAATGATTTTTTCAACATTACTCTTTGTATATTTTAACATCCCTAAGCTATCGATTTTAAAATCTTCTAATGATTGGTATAAACCAAGGTAAACCTTAAATAACATCCATTGATTAAACCAATATACAGCATTTGCATTTAGCTTATATAAAGGCTCAATTTTTAGTGATGATTTAAAGTTAACGTAAACAGGAAAGGAGGATTTGGGATTACTCACATTTCCGTTAGCTGACAATTTGTAGTATGTCTTTAACATCAAAGTAGTTTTCCCCGATCCTCTCGGACCCACTAAAAGTTTAGCTCCACCATGAGATAGTTTTCTAATGATATCCTCTTCCTCCGGATGTTCAACGCTCCACTTTTGAAATTCACTTGATGCAATATATTCCGCTTGTTCAATAAAAATATCAAGATCCAAATCTTTACCCCCCAGTCATTTCCTATATTCAAGCATTGCGAGCCGGTAATAGATCCTAAGCACATGTTCCTCGCTTGAATCCTCTCTTTTCTCCGAATTGATGCTAAATCAACGATTTTGGCTAAAGGCGTCTTTTTAGTTTCTGCCTGTTTTATAGATTGCGCCTTTTAATTTGCAGCAAAAGTTATATCAGTTTTATTTATCTTTCCCCTTCATGGAAAATTAATGCTAAGAATATTATACGATTTATTTGATTTTATAAGAAGGATGAACTCGATTATCTATTATATTAAGTTCAATCTTTTGAGAAAACTTGCCCTACTTATGATAAGGTTCTCCGAGATGGTTGAAGCGGCATGTTTTAAGGCCATCCTTCACGGGATGGCCCTTCTTTGATCTCGCTCGTCAGTTCTATATGAAAGTACTAATGAATTTGCTGCTTCGGGCCGCCCCTCCATATACGGCCCTCTGACTTTTTTAAGATAATAGAGAGTGAATATGAGAATATTCAAAATAAAGACTAAGTCAGCAAATAAGAGCGGGACGTGAGGCATTGCTGGCCTACGTACCACTCTTATTTTATTTAGTATTGTACACTTTATCTTAACTCCTTATATTCTCGCCCCTTATAACCCCATAGCAGACCGAACAAGCCGCATCGCGTCCTCAGCCAACTTGGGGAATGCAGTTCATTATTACATAAAGCATTCATCTATTTTCAAGATACTAAACTGAATCTTAGACACACAGAATTGCTTTATTATTTAATGTGTTTATTGATCTTAGTCAATGTTGTTTTTTACAACAGTAAATTTTAATTATATATGTTTTAGCTGATAGTCATATCATTCTATTATATTGATATCTAAATACTTTTTAAAACTAACGCTATTTAAAAAATCCCCATAGTCCGTATTCAATTTAAACATTTCCTTTGTATAGTCATCATGATACATTCCTTCATTGCTTAGCTTTACTAAAAAGTCCATATGTTCCGTTAAAATTTTTTTTATATTCTGAGATATATCTTTGTTAAAAAGCAGTTCTGACTCTCTAAGTAGAGATAATATTTCAAAATTCAACTCAGAAAATTCTTCTAAATCTAGTTGCGGCTCTTTCTTTATTATAGCAGTAGTTTTTTGTATATTTTCCAATTTTTCATAAAATTCAAATCTATATTGATATTGGGATAATTTATTTGCATTTGCAGCTATATCAGCTTGTCTGTTGTATGTAGAATACTGTGCAATACCCACGATAACCAACAATAATGAAAATATACATGTTGTTAAAATATTAACTTTTTCTATAGACATAAGTCTCCTTCCATTTTTATTGTCTTTAATAGTTGATTTCATCTCCATATCTTTTCGAGAAGCAATATCTGGTGTTGTTATCGTTTCAAGTGCATTAACTTCATCTTCTTTGGTTTCAATTTCTACTACATTGTGATTATTCATTAAACACCTCATTATAAAATAGAGTTACCACGGCATAAGCATTCAGAACGTGCAAGCAAAAACCAAAGTGGAGTGTCAACACCTATTTGGACAAAAGATATAAGGTGTATGGTTACCGAAAAAACACCGTTCCCCTATAATCATTCTATCAAAAAACTTTATTTCCCGATATCTTCGGTGTATATCTTCTACTTGTGTAACACCATCTTCAATAGTAAAGGAAAACGCTCGACCCTTAAGTTCAACAAAATCAGAAAATGAACTTTCAATTTCAACTGTATCGAATGCTTTTAGCCAAGTTAATCTCCCGACCCCTTCAATAGAAATTTCTTGCCGCTGCTTTACCACTACTTATGATACGGTTCACCGTAACATCTATAGAACGAAATCGAAGGGCACCTGCTCGAGTACCTTATACTACAGCTAAGTGTACTATTTTAAGACTCTATCAGTTGAACCATACCTAAGTCGACAGAGGACTATGATAGCGATTTAATATTTTATCGTATTATTCTTCACATGCACTAAGATTTTACAATGATAGGCTTAATAATGTATGCCTTACGACACTTTAGGAGGTAATATAATGAGCAAGTACGACGAAGCCATGAAGCTGCTGGAAGAACAAGTGGGTAACAAGGACGGCCTGATCTCTCTGTCCACCATCGCGCTGGAACCGGGGGCCAATGGCAAAAGCCGTCCCGCCGCCCGCATTGTGGACGCCTATTATGAGGACGGTGCGTTCTACACCGTCACTTACGCGACCTCAGGCAAGATGCAGCAGATCGCCCAAAACCCCGAAGTCGCCGTTTGTATCATCGTCGAAAACTTTACGGCCGATGGTATCGGTGAAAACCTGGGCTGGGTATGTGACGAGAAAAACGCGGAGATGATGACAAAGCTGCGCATAATATTCGCCGAGTGGTATAACGAAGCCAATAACGACGAAGACCCTAACACATGCCTGCTGCGCATTCGCCTGACAAATGGCCTGTGGAATGACGCCCATAAAGGGATCAGAAATGAGATTGATTTTGTCAATAAGACGGCAAATTAAGTGGTCTATGTGGTTTCTATATTTTGCATATTATTTGATAACAGACAATGTTAGCTCAAAGGGAGTGTCCGCACACTCCCTTTTTTCCGCCGTTATACCCATGATTGAAATGATCTGTTACAAATTGAATCTTTCCCCGAAGAATGGTCAATTGTAGAATTGAGAATCATCAAAACAAAGCAGGGCATTTATATTTCCCTAGTTTCTTCCCTCAGCCATGCGCTCTCTTCATCATTTAAATAAGGAGCCAGCTTCGTATAGACCTCTTGATGATAATTGTTTAACCATTGCTTTTCACTCTCTGTTAACATATCTGTATTGATACCAGCTAGATCAATTGGACAACACGTAATGGTTTCAAACTTCATAAATTGACCAAACTCTGTTTTCTCGTCGTCAACTACTAACATCATATTTTCAGTTCTAATTCCATACTTACCTTCAAGGTATATCCCCGGTTCATTCGTAATGATCATGCCTTTTTCTAATATAACATTATTAGTATTATTCCTTATGCTTTGTGGTCCCTCATGAACATTCAAGAAAAAACCTACCCCATGGCCTGTCCCGCACTTATAGTCTAGACCATATTGCCATATTGGTTGTCTTGCTAAAACATCTAAGTTAGAACCTGTAGCCCCATATAAATATTTCACTGAGCTTAATGCAATAAACCCTTTTAACACCAAAGTAAAATCTCTTTTTTGCTCATCGGTAAGTTTTCCTAAAACAATCGTTCGTGTAATATCTGTTGTTCCATCATAATACTGTCCGCCTGAATCAACTAGAAAAAGGCCTTCATTCTTAAGTGTAAATTGCGTTTCTTTATTGGCTTTATAATGCATCAACGCAGCATGTTCTCTATAACCTGCTATCGTATCAAAGCTAGGCCCAACATATCCTTCCTGTGCCCTTCTGAAATCTTCTAATCTTTCTTCTGCAGTAATCTCTGTAATTTCTATTTTATCTACAACGTTTTTTAACCATTTTATAAATTTCACCATGGCTAAACCGTCTTTGATTTCACACCATTTCACATTTTTTATCTCAACTTCATTTTTTATAGCTTTTAAATTAGTTGTGATGTCCGGACTTTCAATTTTATTTGTATTACTGTTAATGGCGTTATATAATCTGCTATTTGTTTTATTCGCATCTAAAATAATGGTATCTCCGCTCGAAAGATTTCCCAAGAACATATGTATTTCATCATACGCTTTTAACTCGATTCCTTCAGCCTCCAGTTCTAATTGAACCAAAGGGGGAATCTTGCAGGAATCAATAAATAAATAACATTTATGTTCTGCTACGATTACATTACTAATTACAACTGGATTGTTAGGCACATCGGCCCCTCTTATATTCAAAAGCCATGCAATGTCATCTAAGGAGGTTAAAATATAATAATTTGCTCCTATATTTTTCATTTCTTTTCTTACTTCATTTAATTTTTCCACACGTGATTTGCCTGCATATTTTACGTCATGAGTAAACATTGATCCTTTAGGAATCTCCGGTCGATCTTCCCACAGATCACCAATTAAATCTTGATTCATTTTTAATCCGATTCTTTTTGCTTTTAGATCTTTTTCCATCCTTTTAACCATAGTAATTGAAAAAACATTTCCATCAAAGCCCACAACGCTTCCTTCATTAAGAACATCTGCTAACCATTCCGAATAAAAGGGTACCCCTGGATCCACCATTCGAAATAATCTGATTCCTGAGCCCTTAAGCTGCTTTTCTGCTTGAATATAGTATCTACCATCTGTCCATAACCCAGCATCCTCTAAGGTAATAACTACTGTACCTGCAGACCCTGTAAATCCTGATATCCACTCTCTACATTTCCAATGCTCTGCTACATATTCACTCTGATGTGCATCAAAGCTGGGAATGATATAAGCATCCATTTGATTTGTTCTCATTAGCTGTCTTAACTTTTCGACCTTATCCCTGATATCCATTTCCAATACCTCCGTTTTCCTTAGGACCAAATGCATTAAAAGCTATATATAAATGACGAGTTCTTAATAATCCTACTCCTAAAATAATGGCAAAACAAATATTGGTACCTCCTCATCCTAATCAATCGAGGGAATTTTGCTGTTTTCCGGAAAAAGATACTGCGATAATACAAGCAATTGTTTATTTACGGAAACCTGCTTGTGCGAGAGTCGCTTGGCAGGTTTTTTTGTTGTGTACAGTGTGTTGGAAGTGTGGTGAACCAGCGGATATAGGGAGCGTACACCCGCAATTCCCAACAAATTTTATATAAAAATAAGGGGATATTCTGCCGATAATTATCTTGTTACAAGAAAAGTATGAGTCTGAAGGGGCATTTACGATTAACCCAGACGGTAGAGTCTAAGGAGGAGAAGGATTTATGAGAAAAAAATGGCTTGTTTCATTTCTGGTTTTATTAATGTGCGCGTCTGGCAGTACGGTTTATGCTGAGGCGAAGACTTCGGCAGACTTCACTGATCTAAAGGATTTGGATGCGGCGACGAAGGCAAAGTTTGATGCAATGATTAGCGCTGGGATTTTCGATGGCGTCAGTGATACGACGTTTGGGCTCAAAGAGGAGATGAACCGCGCCCAGTTCGCAAAGGTTGCGGCATTGATTACGGGTATTGAAGTCAATAAAGATCTGAAGATGTCCAGTTTCAGTGACGTCAAGGCGAATGATGCCGCCAATGGTTATGCGCTGCCCTACATTGAAGCACTTAAAACTGCTGGCGTAACGGACGGCTATGGCGAAGGTACATACAATCCGGCTGGCAAAGTGACCAAAGAGCAGTTGGCTACGTTCTTGGTTCGAGTGCTAGGCAAGGACGCGGAAGCAAAAGCGAAAACTGGTACCGATACAACCGTATCCAAATGGGCGCAGGGTTATGTGTCCGAGGCATTGGAGCTTAAATTGTTATCCAATGGCGCTGATGGTACGTTTGGCGGCAAAGCAAATGCTACGCGCGATTTGCTGCTTACCGGTGCCTACGAAGCGAAATCACAATATATAGCGCCGACACCGACACCAACACCGACACCAACACCAACACCAACACCGACACCAGCACCAGCACCAGCACCAACACCATCGCCAACACCAACACCAACACCGACGCCGACGCCGACACCGACACCAACGCCGACACCAACGCCGGAGCCGACGCCGACACCAACACCAACACCGACGCCGACGCCGACACCAACACCAACACCAACACCGACACCGACACCAACACCGACACCGACACCAACACCAACACCAACACCAACACCAACACCGACGCCGACACCATCGCCAACACCGACGCCGACACCAACACCAACACCAACACCAACACCAACACCAACACCAACACCAACACCAACACCAACACCGACACCGACACCAACGCCGACGCCGACACCAACACCGACACCAACACCGACACCAACACCGACGCCGACACCGACACCAACACCAACACCAACACCAACACCGGCGCCATCCAATGTCGCACTAGATATGATTAATGCATCTGTTGGGACATGGATCAATGTTGATGTGACGACTTTTGCTGAAGCCGGTATTACAGGCGTAACGACATCCAATGTATCAGCTGTTCAAGATGCACTTGACTCTGATGGAAGCTCTCCGTGGACGGTTTCAGAAATTCAAGCCATCGTCAATGCGGTTATTGACGGTATTACGAAGCAAGCGGCACTGGATTTGATCAATGCTGCATCGGCTTCGGGTTCATGGACGAATGTTGATGTGACGACTTTTGCCAATGCAGGTATTACGGGCGTCACATTAGAGGACCTTTCCTCCTACGAATACGCATTGGAAACCGGATTAACACCACTTCCAAGAACATTGTCTCAAATTCAAGCGATTGTTGACGAGACTAATCAGGCAATTATCTTAGCTGCAATCTATGATTATTTGAATCCTTTCAGTGAAGGATCTACTCCTAACGAAGAAGTATTCGCTCTAGCTGGTATAACCGGAGTGACAGCTTCGAACTTAAGTGAGGTCTTATCTGCCCTTGAATCGGCCTATCAGGAGGCCAAAAACAATCCTTTTGGAACGCCTATGTCTACTAAACAAGATATCCAGGACGTAGTTGACCTTGTCTTAGGCTACTATACGGATTAAGAAAAGTCATAATCGTAACACCGCAGAGGGGTTGCTTATTCTATCTTGAGTTGAAGGCAGCTCTTCAGCGAGAAGAAAATTTCAACTAGAAAAATAACGGCGTAAGGGAGGCTATCCCTTCACCGTTATTTTTTGATTTTGGTTCAATGGCGGTCTCACCCCAAGTAAACGTGTATTGATGGAGCGATGATCTCCTTGACCAATTCTCAGATACTGCTCACTACCTACCCCAATCGCAGAGTCTGCCGTCCGGGCATTTATGTACGCCATAATCTGACCGCTGCCGCTGTTGGTTTCGCTCCCGCCATCATATCGCCAGAACCATCCCTTTGGCTACCTACACAATCTCTTTATTAAAATGTCCTCTTGTGTCTGTTTCCTGATTAAAGACAGCATTATTCATTGAGCCCTTTAATTTACCTGACGCCATATTAATGACTTTCACAACCTGCTCTTTTGATTCAACTGTGAAGTTTAATCTCAACGCCTCGATTCCTTTGATGTTTGGTAGCTCATCTAAAAGATTAAGCGTCTTCCCATTAAGGAGAGTCGTTGTACAATCATTATGGGAAATGATAGGGAACGTTCCGTGCTCATCTTTTAACTCATAGCTCTTCGTTTTGCAAATTCTGCATTGATTCATTTTTTTCATCGGACAATATTTTGTAAACATCAAAGGAACCTTACCATATACAATCATTTCCAGTGCAGGATAGCCGTCATTTTCTTCATAATAAGCATTCATTAAATCTTCAATTTGGCTCTTATTCAATTCATAGGATAAAGTGACTCGTTTTGCACCTAATTTATATAATTCATAGCAACTAGTAGCATTAACAACATTTAGAGAATAGTCCGTAACAAACGGATTAGTTTCTCGGTAGTGATAAATTCCACCATATCCTCCGATGAGTAGCTGCCCTTCTTTTTCCTTATAATCAATCTGATTTCTTCTAACAACGTTTTTAAAATAGATTTCCTTAATTCCACAGCTCACGCAAGCATCGTACTGCTCCTTAGTCGTTACAGCGGCCGTAAGGTATGGTTTTTCAGGGGCAAAGCTTATTTTTTCTTTTGCTTTTAAAGCCTTGGTTCTTTTCTTTTGGCTGTTAAGCTTTAAGTCATATAAGCCCAGTACAATATCTCTTCTTGCTGCATTTAACAGTTTAGCTGGAATAAATGCATTGCATTCCTCAAAATCCACATGATTAAGTTCGAATATCGTATCATTTAATCTTGAAAATTGCTTGATTACTTGGTCTTTCGTTGTTGGATTATTAATGGCTTCGCCTAGTATTTCCTCGCTTTCATATGAATAATTAAAGCCTAAGCCCTCCGCATCTATGAAAAGCTTTGCATCTGGACATGCATATACTCTAATATCGAGGTTAAACCGCTTAAATTCTTTTTCCAGTGATGATTCTAATTCTTTGTTATAGAAATAATCCTTCGTTTTATATACTAAATCTCCCTTAGACATCTTTTCTTTGATTTTGATATAGCAGACATCATCTGCTTTGTTGATTAATTCGCCCTCTTTATCGTACAGTTTGGCAACCGTTAAATTAACATCTTCATTGTTGTGACTTATTCGAATGGTATCGTTCTGATTTAAAGGACGTGTAAGTGTTATTTCATACGTATCTTTAATAATCTTGCTGATTGTTCCAATTTCATAACCAAAGTTATTAGGTCTTAAGATGTTTGTAATATTTCTCCTATCTTCGTGAAACAAATACCCTTTAGTAAATGTTCTATTGAATGTTTTTTTCAGATTTTCTTTATCTTCTTCGGTTATTTTATGATCTAAGGCCATGCGATATTTGGATACAACATTAGCAACATACGTAGGCACTTTCATTCGACCTTCTATTTTTAAAGAATCGATTTCTTTTAAATCATGGATATAATCGATTGTGTTTAAGTCCTTAGTAGATAGAATATAATTTTTCCCTAAAGACGTATCTGTTGTCTTATCCATTAGTTCATACTCCTTACGGCATGAACCCACACATCTTCCGCGATTTGCGCATCGATAGCCGATTAATCCTGACATTAGACAGTTTCCCGAGTAAGATACACATAAAGCACCGTGAACGAAAATTTCTAAAGGTATCTCAGCTATTCTTTTGATCTCTTTTACTTTTTCAATCTCAACCTCACGGGACAGAACAACTCTTTTAGCACCAAGTTCTTTAAATAATAAAGTTCCGTCTAAATCGTCTATTCCCATTTGAGTTGAACAATGTGCTTCCATATCAAGAAAGTTTTTGACGATATAATCGAAAGCAGTCAGGTCCTGTACGATAATGCCATCAACACCGATTTTATTTAATTCGTGGATCTGCTCTTTCATCTCTTCAACTTCGTTTTCAAAAACGATGGTATTCATTGTAACATAGAGTTTAACGTCCCTCAGGTGTGCATACGTAACAGCCTCTTTTAACGATTCTAAATCAAAATTAGATGAGTATGCACGTGCACCAAATTTTTGCATTCCTAAGTATATTGCATCACAACCATTAGAAATTGCAGCCTTTAAAGCCTCCATATTTCCTGCTGGAGCTAGTAATTCAGTCATTTTTTCCTCCTTATGACCCATAAATTAAATAAAATTTGTAGTTACTTGTGATACGTTCTCCGTAACATGGAGCTGCATCACCATAGCTATCCTTGAGTTTATCCCGATGGAGCAGCATGATGCTGTGACCCAGCGCATGGAGGATGTGACGCAGGCTTACTATGATTCAATTGGCCTAGGTGAAGCATACTGGCAGATGGAGGCCATGAATTGATTGAGCATGCCAATAGACCAATACAATTTCAAAAACGGTGGTGAAGATAAGATGGAATAGATGTATGTGAGTCAGACTGTAAAGCGAATACAGAAGCGGTTGAGCCATAGTGATAACGGAGCAGCTTTCAAAGAATCGATTAAGGAAGCCGTCACCGTTGGCGTTGGACAGCATGATGTAGTGATCGAGCTTATTGATACTTTGACGCGCGGCGTATTACCAATCTATCGGCTCGGGTAAAGCCTATGCACAGCAAGTAGCAAGAGAGGCAATAGAATATCATGCGTAATGAAAAAGAGAACACCTACGATGGACATTCTCCTTTGTGTGGCTTGTTAAAGTGTTGGGTAAGGTGGTGTGTGAATATGGTCAGGTGTCGATACATTGCCCATCTCACATGTTTTTCTAGATTCGCCAGGGGCTCCAGATCAAGCTGAGGCACTTCAGTTGCTAGACTTTGATTTCAAAGGTTGTATTTTTCCCATATCCAACCAATTCACAATTTTTTCGCCGTTACTTGTGATATGGTTCACCGTATCATCTCTAACGCGAAATCATTTGTTGTTTTTTCTATGTATTTTTAATAGCGCGAAATCAAGAAGCACCCTCTTAGGGTGCCCTTATTGTCCTTCTATGTTTTGCTTGCTAAGCGACTCTATTCAGCATCATCGCGGCTTGCACTGTGTCAGCCGGTAGATTGCTAGGAATGTTGTTATACAAGTATTGAGCGTCTCAACCAATTTCTGAATCTTTGAGCGGGAAATTAAATATATAGGACCCATTGTTTCGATTTTGCCGTCCTTTACCCGTATAGCGCTCTCCTGTTCTGCCGCATAGACATCAATCTCTTCAGACAAGGGGAACAGGTAGCCTTGAACAAACGTGTCGTAGCCCCGTTTAGAATGAGATTCATAGGCAAATTGATCAAAGCCCATACCTTCATAAATAGTACCTGTTTCAACTTCATGGTCCGTGTCATTCAAGCTTAACCATTGAGCAGACATGTTTAGCGCACCGGCGCTGGCACCCAGTATAATGGCATTGCTGTTCTTAATAATGTCCGCTAATTCATAATCCGCCAAGAAATCCTTCTGCAAACCAGGATACCCGCCGCATAAAAAAATGACGGAAGCGTTCTGAATGAATCGCCGGGCATCTTCCTTCTGCATGCGGTAATCAATGAAATGATATTCATCAAAAATAATATTAGCCTGATTCAGCCATGTCCATTCAGAGATATCATCAAAGTTAATTGGCTCATCTGTATAACCAGACGGGTCAGCGCTAATCATAACAAGCGATTGTCTGTCTTGTATATCCTCCTGCAAACAATGGACCAGCTTCTCTGGAAAAAATTCATTAAACCAACTGAAATAGTAGTGGGTACTCAAACTTAATTACCTCCATATGTATTATTTCTAGCGCACTTCTTAATTAGCCTCATTAAAACGGTTTAATTTAGCTTCAGCCGTCAGCATGGCGCCGTTAAGAATAAGATTATTTCCGTCATTCCGGACCCTTGTTCTGAAATACAGGCTGCGTACGAAATTTTTCCCGTTTACTCTGGCGATTCTCTGCGTGCGCGTATCCGGCCATTCCGTACACTTCGACAAGCAATGAATCCAGTCGGCAATCTCCTGCTGCGGAAGCAGTGCTTCGCTAATCATCGTGTCCACAATGCTGGCCATGCGCTCGTCTTCCTCCTCGTCAAAAATCCGCACACCGTTATGCAGCATCCCTTTAACCGCCTCCAGCACCTCGCGCTGCAACACATTATCGCTTTCCCGACAGCGGATCAGCTCCTCCAGGGCATCTGCCCCATGAGCCGCAGCATGAGCCCAGCCTTCGACTGCCAGATAACCGCGCAGGTCCTTCTCCTCCTGGTAGTAGCGAAGCAGCGAATGCTTTAGATGCTGGAACTCATCCGGAGTCAAGAATGGATTGTTCCTGTCCCGCTGCACAATAAGAGCGACAGGCAGAACCGAGAACGCCCTGGTAAGCACACTTTGGTCACCCTCGCTTCCAATCCGATAGAACAAATGCCGGTCATCCATTAGAACAGCCAAAAGTTTCCGCATTTCCTCACAGGAGAACTTATTATCGCGCTTCAGCCATATGTAAAAAATCGAATAGATATGCTCACGGAGCACAGGCTCCGGATCGCCAATATGCCGCAGCATCAGACAGGTAAAGTCTTGTAACCTTTCTCCCTCACGCAGGATATAACGTGCCTCCTCCAATCTTTGCAGCTTCCGTATCAGTTCTGTTCGTGTGTCCTCCGTACCCCATTCATTGAAATCATCGTCCAAAATGCTGGCTTTCATTTAGTCGGTTCACTCCTAGCCTAGTTATAGCGGGCGGTATGTATTCTTTCCGCCGATATCCCCACTATAGAACACAATGACTGACACCAGGGCGTCAGTCATTGTAGGATAGAAGCATATTTTGCATATATTGCTGAAGCTCCGCCCGTAATTCACGAGGCTCCAGCAGCTCGCACTCCTTGCCGAAGCTTAGAATGAATTTCAGCAGGCCCTCCTCATGAGGAAAAGTATCCCTAACGAGATAGAAGCCATCTTCACCCCGGCTAATTTTCTCTTTCTGAAAGTACTCAGTAAGCTGCGCGCCAATTCGCGAAGTGAATCTGAGCACAACCTGTATGTCCCGCTGCGAATAGCTGTGCTCAATGACCTCGGCGATTCGGTCATCGGGCAGCTCTCTTTTTGCAAAAGGCGGTCCCTGCTTCAGTTGCTTGATCCGCACGAGCTTGAATCTGCGGTAGTCCTCTCTGACCCGGCAAAAACCTATCACGTACCAATGGCCGTGGCGAAAGTCAATCCAGCTTGGCTCTACCGTTCGCTCCAGGTATTCCATATCCCTGTTGATATAGTCGAACACCAGCAGCCTGTTATCCGTGATGGCCTTGCTTATGATCCCCATGTACTCTTTAATTTCCTGCTCCATGCTGAAATGGGACATATCCAGAGTCAGTTTGTGCTTACCTTGCTCCTGCTTATAGGTATGCTCAACCTTTAGCATGATGTCATTAAAAGCTTCGTTCCTGCCAAACAAGCCGTGTAAATTCTTCATTACAGCTACAAACGTATGAGCTTCATCCTGGTTTAAAAAGAGGCTGGTTATATTATAGCTGTCCATAATATAGTATCCTCCGCCCTTGCCGCTGGACGATGCAACCGGTATGCCGGCTTCTCCTATTTTTTCGATATCCCGGTAGATCGTCCGCAAGGATACCTCGAAATGCTCGGCAAGCTCCTTGCCCGTTACCGTACCTTTACCGGAGATGATCAGCAGCATGGAGAGCAATCGATTGACTCGCATGATTGTGTGTGACGTCGGGTAACGTCTCCTCCTCTGGGTGAAGTAAGTGAATCATATATTCTCTTGCTTTAATGCATCAATAATATTCTCCTTTTTTACTTTAGCTCCGGAATAAACAACCGCAGAGCTGACAATGACAAATACACACACAATGACAGACAGAATGCTCATCCAGGGCAGGGTGAACCCATAGCTGAATTTGTTCGCAAATGCTTTATAGATTAGAACCATCACGGCGAAACTGACAGGAAGCCCATACAAGAGCGACTTGACCCCATAAAAAACACTCTCATAGTTCAGCATTTTTGCAAACCCCCTTGGCGTCGCGCCTACGGATTTCAGCATCGCAAATTCCCGTTTGCGAAGAGCCAGCCCTGTTGAGATCGTATTAAAGATGTTCGCAACGGAAATCGCAGAGATTAATACGATAAAACCGTAAGAAAAGACGTTCATCAGCAGAATCTGTTGTTCTTCGCTTATTCTGGATTGATATACATTGTAGACATTCAGATTGGTCTCATTCATCGCTTCAATTTCCTGCTGCGTTTTCACCGGTTCCGTGCTTTTCAAATGGAGGTACATCGAAGCGTTAGCCAGCTCCTCGCCGTCTGCCAGCCGATTCATGACGCGTTCCGACACGATCATATTTAACCCGCCTACGCCTACCGGGCTCATCCCCATCGGTGCCTTATCCGTCAATGCGGCAAATATCACTTTATTTGCCTTCGTTTCTTCCCCGCTCTCATTAATAAAACTCGTTAGCTCGATATGTTGACCGATATTCGCATATATGGACTTCGTCTGAATATATTTCCCCGTATCTATATCTTTGTAATGAATCGTATCCATCACGATTGCGGCGGGATGATCCAGATCCGTAAGCTGTTCGTAATCTGCGCCAACCGCTCTGGCATAGGCTTGCAGGCTCGAATCATTCAGTGCATAGAGTTTAATTTCGTAAGGGTATTTCCCGTCTTGCAGCATACTCTTATCCTGCTTAACCTTCTCTTGCAACTCGTCGGCGATGCTTGCTGCATCGACCCAAGCGTTCCCGACTAACTCATGACTCACGTTGTATTCCGTGACGCCATCCAGAGATACAAGCGATTGCATCAACCGGTCATCTAGTCTTTTTCCATTACTGGACGACACTTCAATATCGTAATTGATGCCTTCCAGCGACAATGCCAGAGATTGTGTCAGGCCAGTCGTGAAAAACGATATCGTCAAAAACAAAACGATGCTGATGACAAGCGAAAAAAGAATAACATGATGTCTTCGTTTGTTCCTTTTTAAGTTTTTCAGCCCGATTTCTGCTTCGATTCCGAAGAGCTTACGAATGATCTTCGACGTCTTCACTGCTTTGGCCGTAAGCTTTACGTCAGTGGTTTGGCGAATCGCGTCCATGGGAGATACCCTGGATGCTTTAACCGCCGGGAGATACGCCGAAACGAAAATCGTCAGCATCGAAACAAGACAAGTAATCAAGAGCAATAACGGCGTGACGATAAGCCTCAGCTTTTCACTAGTCCATAATGCCCCTTCAATCATTGTGTTCATGAACGAAAAGGTGATTCCGATTCCGGCAAGACCGCATAAGATGCCAATGGGAATGCTGATCAAACCAATGACGATACCTTCAAAAAATACGGAATTTCGCTTCTGCCTTTTCGTCGCCCCCACGCTCGCGAGCATCCCTAAATGGCGGGAACGTTCCGAGACGGATATCGCAAAAGCGTTATAGATGAGCCCAACCGAGCCAATTATAATGGCCCCCATAATGATTGCCGATAATGAGAACATCATGCTGGATGAGGCTCCGCTGCTGGACAAGCCATAATAACGAAGCAAATCGTTATTATATTGGACAGTGTCAATTTGGTTTTTCTCAGCCAGCTTCTCCGCATGTGCGAACAAGAACGGATTGACCTGCTGCAAGACCACCGACGCATCGACCCGATCGTCCCCCCCGATGATATGATCATCGACATAGCTAATGATCGTATAACCCGGGGCCCAAGCCGTTTCCGACACCGGACGTTTAATGAAGCCTACCACCGTATAATCCCTAATTATGCTATGCTGTAATGTCTCGGTCAATGTGCCGTCTTCCCTGCGCAGCGGTTCCGTCTGATCCAGGGGATGATCGCCCCCTTGTTCGAATCGGTCGCCGACGCGAAGCGTTAGACGGTCGCCGATTTCGTACTTCACTTTGCCATTTGTTGCAACAGACTCGGAGATCACAACCTCCTTGTCCGTGTGCGGAAGACGCCCCTTGCTTATTTCAATCTGAAATTGTGTGAACCCTTGCACATCATATTCCTTAATGAACAAGTACGGCTTATTGGAATTTTGTCCCCCTTCTAATGGGGCATACCCAAGGTCTCTTGTGATTGCAACCGTTTTGGTTGCATCATCGCCCTGTATCGCCGCAAGCTGTTCCTTGGTTATATCTTGATACTGAATATGCCACTCCCCTGTATCTGTGATAGTTTGTCTGATCATTAAATCCGCAAAGGAAAAAACAAGCGTAATGACAGCGGTCATCATGGATACCGAAATAATTACGCCAAGAATAGTCACAAGTGTTCGTCTCTTGTTCTGCTTCAGATGCCGGATGGTTAATGTATTGACAATATTCATCGCCTTATCACCTCGTCTTTGGCAATCCTCCCATCTTCGATTGAAATGATTCTGTCGGCTTGCAGGGCGACCCGTTCGTCATGCGTGATTACGATCAGTGTCTGATGATAGGTCTTATTCAGCATTTTCAATAAATCGACGATCTCGCTGCTATTCCTGCTGTCCAGATTCCCGGTGGGTTCGTCGGCCAGCATGATCGCAGGATTGCCGATGATCGCCCTGCCAATCGAGACACGCTGCTGCTGTCCGCCGGATAGCTGATTCGGCAGATGGTTTAATCGATGCTGCAAATTCAACGTATTCACAAGATCAGCCAATTGCTTTTGATCTACCTTTTGTTGATCCAGCAAGAGCGGCAGCGTAATATTCTCTTCCACCGTCAGGACGGGAATCAGATTGAAAAACTGGTAGATCAGCCCGATTTGCCTGCGTCTAAAGATGGCCAGCTGCGTTTCGTCCAAGGTATACATATCCGTATCCTGAACATACACTTTCCCGCCAGTCGGTCGATCCACACCGCCCAGCATATGAAGGAGTGTCGATTTTCCCGATCCGGAAGGTCCGATAATTGCGACGAATTCACCTTTTTGGACCGAAAAGGAAACATCATCAAGCGCCTTCACCGCCGATTCGCCTGTGCCGTATATTTTGGACAAATTTTCAATTGTTAAAATCTCCATTGTCATCCCCCCTTCCCTAGATGCTCAATTCCAGGTATATACCATCTCTCTATATCCAACATCCCAAAGGGTTTCATTCCCCTCAATGGTTATCTTAAGCTCATTAGCCCGGGTGAGATAAAGGATCCTCATATCCGGCTCATGGAGCTGATCTTCTGCAGATACAGACAGGAGCTCATGCCCGTCAACCGTAACCTTAATGCTGCCCTGAAAATCCTTATGATCAGGAATTCCATAATTCAAGCTAAGATACAACTCTCCCTTATTGCCTAGCGAATACGTATATGTTTCCTTCTTTTTACCTTCGATGCCATACACATTATATTGGGGTGTCACGTCTTGACCGCCAATCTTAAGACTGTCCTGTTTGGTTCCCGTTAATCGATTTCCGTTACTATCTTTCCATTCGTTTATCGCTACAAAAGGGCCCACCTCTTTGGTGAACACTTGATCAACTACTCCGAAGACCCCCCACACGCCGAGCATTAAGACAGCACTGGCAATTCCCGTAGCAGCGATATTTCTCCAGTAGTTTTTTGTACGGAAGCCAATCTTGTACGCCCCGAATCCAATAGCAGCGCCCAATGAGTTCTGTATGACGTCGTTCGTGTCAAAGCTGCCGAGGAATGTTAGTGCCTGGATGGTCTCCACCACAAGAATGGACAGGATAAACCCTGTCATGAAGCGAACAAAGCTGGTGCGGTATAACAACGGAAACAGTATGCCAAAAGGTATGAAGGCTGCAAAGTTTCCAATACCCACCAAGTCCATCAGTGTCGGATGTAGAAGATCGGAAAGACCCGGCACCCTAAAAAAACCGTCCGGCAAAAAAATAAAGGTGTACTGACTGATTTGATCTACCTTATCCGCTCTGCCGAAAGCAAAAAGCATAAAATAAAGAATAATCAGGGTGTAGCCTATCGTGATAATAAAAGTAATCTTGCGCTGCTGCTTCACTTGCATGGTTGTACCTCCATCGTTCATCTGATGAATATCATTTTATCTGTCCAAAATGACTTTACAGTGACGTTGGAGGTGACAGTTCAGTCACTTACGGAGTGCTGTTAAATCACATGCTTATAAAATTTGATCCGAAACTCTGTACCAGTCCCGCTGTCGCTCGTTACATCAATCACGCCGTTCTGGCTTGCAATGATGCTGTGAGCCATCGCAAGCCCTATACCGATGCTTCCTTCATTAGCATTTTTTCCTTTATAAAAACGTTTGAAAATATAAGGCAAATCCTCTTTCGGAATGCCCTTTCCGTTGTCAGCAATAACGATTTCCGTAAATAGCACGTTGTCGGAAAATGTGATGGTAATCGCACCGCCCTCAGGTGTATGCTCCACTCCATTTTTCAAAATATTGATAACCGCTTCAGCAGTCCAATGGAAATCGCCGGCAAAAGAGACGTTGTCATCCCCTGTGATGGAAACGGTCTGTCCCTTAATATCCATCGGAATCATCACCGGCTCCAGTGCCTTTTGGATTAGGGTTTCCATGTGTATTCGATCTTTTTTGAACGGGATAGTTCCCGCTTCCATTTTCGCTAGCTTTAATAAGGATGAAACAAGCCAATCGATCCGTTCAAGCTGAATGCGAATATGATGGGTGAACTCCGTTCTTTTGAGTGGAGGCAGATCAGGGGCGCTTAACAGATCTGCCATGACTGTCATAGAGGTGATCGGTGTTTTGAGCTGATGTGAAATATCGGAGATGGCATCGGTCAGTTGAAGCTTATCCCGCTGCAATAGCGAACGATGCTCGGAGAGCATGCGTGTAACCTTGTAAATATCATTCTTTAAGATGCTAAGCTCACCTTCTTGATTATCGCGAGGGTCAAGGGAGGCCTGGCCGCTGCTAATCTCCCGCAAATAGACGGACAGCTTCTCTAGCTCGTAATATCTCCGTTTTGTGAATAATAAAGCTGTGCCGGTAAGCAGCACGGATACAATAATAACCAGGGCTGCGGCGACGGACGAAATGAAAGCAGCAATGACGATCGCCGATAAGCTGATCGAGCCCATGACGAGTAATAATATTTGATTTTCCCGATTGCGCAGCATCTAATCACCAACCTTATAGCCTAAACCGCGTACCGTTTTGATCAGAGCCGGCTGCTCTGGATTATCCTCCAGCTTTCCCCTTAGCCTTTTGATATAGACCGTTAACGTGTTGTCATTCACGAAGTCGCCGGCCACGTCCCAGATTTGCTCCAAGAGCTGATTCCTGGTGAGGACCTGTCCAACGTGGTTGCCAAAGATCAGCAATAAGCGGTATTCCAAGGCGGTTAGCGAAATTTCGGCACCGTTTTTATATACTTTGCCTTCCAGCGTATGGATGCGCACATTGTCAATGTCGATGACCGCTCCGGCGTGGGACAGCTTCTGGTATCTCCGCAAGACGGATTTGATCCTGGAGAGAAGCTCGCGAACCCGAAAAGGTTTGGTAATGTAATCATCGGCTCCCATATCGAGTCCCATCACGACATTGACCTCATCATCAATCACCGTTAAGAAAATGACCGGAATATCCCGTCGTTCCTTCACCATCTTGCATAATTCATAACCAGTTCCGTCTGGAAGCTGTAAATCGAACAGGCACAAAGTGAACTGATCGATGTCTTCGGCGAGCACCTTTCGGGCTGAAGCGGCATCATGGCAGAGAACGGTCCAATAACCCTCTTGCTGCAGCGAATATTCCAGTCCCGACGCGATCGTCTTATCATCTTCAACTAATAATATTTTCATCTGAAGGTCATCCTTATGATTGGATTGAATTGCATCTGTCCCAGATTTACTTGTAGTATTTCCCAAGATTTTGGACATTTAATGAATTCCACGACTACACAATCTCTTTATTAAAATGTCCTCTTGTGTCTGTTTCCTGATTAAAGACAGCATTATTCATTGAGCCATTTAATTTACCTGACGCCATATTAATGACTTTCACAACTTGCTCTTTAGATTCAACTGTGAAGTTTAATCTGAGCGCCTCGATTCCTTTGATGTTTGGTAGCTCATCTAAAAGATTAAGCGTCTTCCCATTAAGGAGAGTCGTTGTACAATCATTATGGGAAATGATAGGGAACGTTCCGTGCTCATCTTTTAACTCATAGCTCTTCGTCATTAAATCTTCAATTTGGCCCTTATTTAATTCATAAGATAAAGTGACTCGTTTTGCACCTAATTTATATAATTCATAGCAGCTGGTAGCATTAATAACATTTAGAGAATAGTCGGTAACAAACGGATTTGTTTCTCTGTAGTGATAAATACCGCCATATCCTCCGATTAGCAGCTGCCCTTCTTGTTCCTTATAATCATTCTGATTTCTTCTCACAACGTTTTCAAAATAGATTTCCTTAATTCCACAGCTCACGCAAGCATCGTACTGTTCCTTAGTCGTTACAGAGGCCGTAAGGTATGGCTTTACAGGAGCAAAGCTTATTTTTTCTTTTGCTTTCAAAACCTTGGTTCTTTTCTTCTGGCTGTTAAGCTTTAAGTCATATAAGCCCAGTACAATATCTCTTCTTGCTGCATTTAACAGTTTAGCTGGAATAAATGTGCTTTTGATTCTAACGACCTTATTTGCCCTGAGAGGCTTGCCTCATAATAATTCTTTATTCACATCTAGAATCAGTTAGCTACCCCTGCCTTATGTGATCGACGTTCCGGTTCATAAGATGCCGAAC
Source organism: Paenibacillus sp. FSL H3-0321 (assembly GCF_038002865.1). Lineage (NCBI taxonomy): Bacteria > Bacillati > Bacillota > Bacilli > Caryophanales > Paenibacillaceae > Paenibacillus > Paenibacillus sp. FSL H3-0321. The sequence goes on from NZ_JBBODH010000001.1 coordinate 4,111,853, forward strand.
CACCCTGCTATAGATTATTTTCTTGAATGGACTGAGCCCTTGCGGATGACCCGTGAAGAAGGCATCAGGGCTGTCATAAATCCCGAAATCCTGAACGATTCCTTCTTTTTGCACGTAGGTATCATTTTCGTTCCAATGTATATCCGGCTTTTGAAAATTATCGGTTGCAACGCCATAACCGCAAAATGAACCCGTACACTGTTCAAATTTTTGCTGAAGCTTGGTCAAATAGGGAATATCCAGTATAAATCCTTCGATATTCAACCACTTGCCTTCATATAGCACTTCAACCCAGCTATGAATGATCTCCTGGGGAGACAGTTGGTAATACCACCCTTTCATTGCCCCCTTTTGCAGCTTCTTATCAATGGCAAATCCATGCATACGGCATGGCACTCCCACAGCCCTTAGCAACGCCATAAAAAGCACACCCTTTGTATTACACTGACCGTAGCCATCCTGTAATACTTCCGCTGCCGGAATATCATCTGCCCGGTTATAGCCGAACCGGATTTCGTCACGCACGTAGTTATATATGCCAAGAATTTGTTCCCTCCTGGACATCGAATCCCACTGGCGGCTGTGAACAATTTGCTGGATCAATGGGTGAGAATAGTTTAGTAATTCGGTTTCCTTCAAGTATGCACTCATGGAACACACCTCCTGCACCCATTGTAAGGTTAATACAGGCAAGAAACTTTTAAAAAGACGCTATCTTTGCGAATACCCTTCGCCGTCATTCCCAGCAACTGCTTGCTGGTGGCGGCTAAATGTGACGGACTGTCAAATCCTGCTGCCATAGCCGCATCCGTAATGCTGAGCCCCTCAAAAATTAAATAGGTTGCCTTCTGCAGCTTGTGCAGCACCATGTACCCGCTAAGCGAAATGCCTGTATTTTCTTTAAAGAGGTGCGACATTCTGCTGTTGGATAAACCAAATTGCCGGGCGTATTGACTTACGGAGTGTTCGGAGTTCGTGCAATCTTTTATGAGCTGAATAAACTCTCTTATTCTCGGATCAACAATAGCTGTATTCACCTGTTCTACGCCCAATAGCATCATGAGTTGTCCCAGAAAAGAACGATAGCTGTCCGGGTCCTTAACGCCAGCATACTCTTTTTGCACAAATTCGCGAATGCTCTTCATCATTCCTTGCGGAAACACATAATACTGCTGCCCCTCCAGATACCGCCTAAAGCTTGCAGCCATCTCAGAGGTGCTATCTATCAGAAGAAGCATCAACGGGTGTCCCGCCTCTTTTAAGCGATGAACGACGTTCGAATTGATAATGATTCCTGGACAACTCAAGCTTTGCCCCGCTACATCAATATCAAATTCTCCTGTTAATGAGATCGTCACCTGTAAAAAGGAATGCCGGTGTTCTTCCGCATCAATAGCGTCTGACACCACCATCAAGTGATGCTCCGCTCCATATAAATTCATCATCCCCTAATCACTCCATGTTCATCTCTTTATAGACTAAGTATATCAGCTCATATGTTAGGTCGTTACTGATGGTCATATCAAGCAAAAATCTTTATCTCGACATGTTTTTAAGCAAGTAATTCGGATATCTCTACATTTTTAAAAACATTGCTCAATAAAAGGATTACTTTCTATGTTGGTACAAGTCTTTATAAGACATCTTAATCTTCTTAGTCCCCTGCATCATTCCGGTTAAGATGGATAATACGATAATAACTACTATAAATCCGATAAATAATGTCTTGGCTGCTCCTTAGTAAATTAATAAGATTATTAGAAAATCAAATTTCAGACTATTGCCATTAATCATAAAATAAGAACTATTACTTAAGCTACAGCAAAACGCACAAGCCAGTGGCTTGTGCGTTTACTTTCAATGACCTCATTTGCTCTGAAGGACGTATCTCATAATAATTCTTTAAGTACATTTTTCGCCACGCGTATCTTCTCGTCATTAGCGTCACGAAGCATACTTACAATATCCTGAATATCGCTCTCAGCTGAAGTAACCATAAACTCTTCATTCTGATATGCAAATAGCTGAACTAAATTAACTTCAAGCGATTCTGCTATCTTATGTAAATTCAATAAAGAAATTATTCTCCCTTTAAAATCACAATTTTTCCTCGTTTGGGTTGTTGTTCACTTTTACGGTAGGCATCGAACAAACCATTAGCAGTAAATGGATATATTTGATCTACATGAATCTTGAGCTTTTCTTCTTGCATTTTAATGGAAATTTCGTTCAGGTCGAACCGATTAGGATTTGCTTGGAAAAAGATCGGTTCAATGTTACGAACTCTTGGAGATATTCCAATACCGAATGATATGATTGAAATATACTTTCCAGCATCCTTCAAAATAGCATAGCTATTATCTCCAAACTCTCCTGGCAGTCCTGTTTCTAATTGTTTTTTTTCCAACATAGCTGTATCAAGAACAATATCTACAGGCTCTGATATACTTTTAGTGAAGTCAATTTTTGTAAAGTCAATAAACTCATCAGCACCTAAACCCATGACAAATTCGCGATTATGCTCTCTTGCAGTTGTAATTACATAAGCACCGTGCTGTTTTGCCAACTGAATGGCTACATGTCCTACACCACCTGCACCACCATTGATAAAAATACGTTGACCTGCCTGAAGGTTGCCGTGCTTAAAAAGTGCTTGCCAGGCCGTCAAGGCTATTGTGGGTGCGGCACTGGCTTCTTCAAAGGATACATTTTCCGGTATTGTCGTCAAGGTATTCTCTTCTACTGCCACATAATCCATATATGAGCCGCCACGAACCATACCCATAACACGATCACCAAGTTTAAGATGGTGTACCTCCTTTCCAACCCCCCTTACAATTCCTGCAACATCACCCCCAAGAAAATGAGGGAAATGAATTTTAAATTGATCTCCTACTGCACTCTGCATTAGATCGCCGGAACGTAAATGATTATCGCCAGGGTTTATAGATGAGGCATACACCTCCACAAGAACTTGTGTATCTGTTAACTCAGGAATTGAAATTTGACACTCTTCAAAAGATTCAGGGATACCAAAACCGGTTAGAGCAATAGCTTTCATAGTATTTTCCTCCAATTAGATTATTTAACACTCGTTGAAAATTCAACGTTTGTTTGATAAAATCACAATATAAAAAATCAAAGGAATGTTCAATCGCTAAAACGATTATAATTGTTGAATAATCAACAAACACCTAAGGAATGTTTAATATTCTGACTCCGAAGGAGAAATAAATGGACAGACGTATTCAAAAATCCAAAAAGGCTATCATGGATGCTTTTATAGAGCTATTGTCGGAAATGGACATTGAAAATATCACAATAAATAAAATTGCTGATTTAGCAAATGTAAATCGTGGAACGGTATATTTACATTTTCTAGATAAATATGACCTGCTTGATCAATATTTAGAAGAACAAATTAATCAATTATTAGAAAAGTGTGCTCCCGATGAGGTCACAGATAAATTCACTTCGAAATCCACATTGCTTCGAGTTTTTGAATATTTAGAACAGAACTCCAATTTGTATTCAACTATGCTGAAAAATAGAGGAATACCTGTCTTTAGGAATCGCTTACTTCTTATTGCCCAACAAAGTCTCAGTAAACAATTTGATTTAATCTCTTTCGGGCCAGATTTTAATAAAGAAATAACAGTACAATTTCTAGCGTCAGCTATAATAAGCTCTTTCGAATGGTGGATTACCAATTCGATTCCATATCCAGCTTCAGTTATGGCAGAACAGATTTGGGCATTGTTAGAACGGATGATGATAACGTCTCCATGAGCAGAAACCCTGCGTAGAGCTGCAGATCAGCTAATTTCAAGATAGATTATTGCAGGACATCACCAGTACACATTCAGTCAAACTAATATTATGCGTAATAGAATTAAACTCCAGTTACTTCAACGAAAAAGGGAGCTGCTGCCTGCCACGGCGATCTGCTCCCTAATTATTTAACCAACGTTCCCAGTTAGCTTAACGCCATTTCAGGAAGAGTAGTTAGTTCTTTGTAAATCTTATCTGATAAATAGTCATATCCAAGTTCACCAAAATGAAGCCCATCATTTCTGAGACCTCTCAAAATTTCGGGCAAATTATGAAGGTTGACCATGCTTGAGAATATTTCCATATAATGGCTGCTAGTTGCTTCGCTCACTCTTCTTACGATACTGGCCGAAGAACGGCTGAAGGAGTTGCATTTGTCCAACCGCTTTCGTTAAGACCAAATTCTCGGAGGCTTTTAATTATTTTTTCATATGCATAAGCTTCCTTGAGCGGATACTCATTCGGTTCTAAATGATTTAATCTATCGGGAAGCGTTATATTATTTTTAGCTGTTTTTTTCCTCATTGTATTCTCCTCTAATAGCTCAGTCCTTTAAATAAAATGGAATTGTTTACAAGAGTGGATTGATATTCCAGCGCATGTGATAATACCATTAAATGGTTACGAGATCCAAAGACAGATCCATGCACAGGAGACAAACCTAAAACCGTTCATCTCGGCTTGCTTGTGTTAATCAGGCTGGACGATAGGAGGCGCGTCGGTAGCGTCATGCTGGCCTTTGAGATACCATCGGCTAATTTGCTCCTGTGTCGGCTTGAGTTTCTCATTAACTCAATACCTTTTACATACCAACTGATTTTGGATATGTGTATTCAAACCCGTATTTCTTATATAGATTATCTGCTGGTATATCGGCGATTAAACTAACATAGGAACCCTTCGGAGCCTTCTCGTCCAAATATTTTATTAGCTCGGACATAATCCGTTTACCAAGCCCTTTTCCTTAATGGATCGGATCGACTGCAATATCAACAATATGAAAAAAAACAGCCGCCATCTCCAATAATTCTACCCATTCCAACTAGCTTATCAGCTTCCCTCAAAGTAACAATAAAGAGGCTGTTTTGAAGGGCTATTGTCGAGCCTGCCAAATCTTTTGGGCTTAGACCAGCAGCAACCCTTAAGGAAATATATTCTTCGGTTCAGGTCAGCAGTTCTTTATCTCAATGCTACTTGATATTTAAATCCTCCATTTAGGCTCTAACATCTGAATTCTTCAATAGTTCGCCCTACTTATGATACGGTTCCCCCCGGTTTATCTTCACCACCCGATACACCTGCTCCACCAGCACCAGCCGCATGAGCTGGTGGGGCAGCGTCATGCGGCCGAAGCTCATGCGCTGCTGGGCGCGGCGCAGGACTTCATCGGACAGCCCGTGGCTGCCTCCGATGACGAAGGCGACATGGCTCGTCCCGTAGGTGCCGAGCCGGTCGATCTCTGCGGCAAGCTCCTCGGAGCTCCAGAGCTTGCCGTCGATCGCGAGCGCAATAACATGCGCCTCGCTCTTGATGTGCGCGAGGATGCGTTCGCCCTCGCGTGCCTTAACCTGAACAACCTCTGCGGCGCTTAGGTTGTCGGGTGCTTTCTCATCGGCTACTTCGATAAGCTGGAGCTTGAGGTACGGCGTCAGCCGCTTGGCATACTCTGCGATACCGTCGATCAGGTATTTCTCCTTCAATTTGCCCACGCCTATAATTTGAATTAACATAATATCCTCCATATGCCGGCCTCCGGGCCGGCTGCTGTATTCTTCGTTGTATGATTAGCAAGGCATCCGCCAGCTATCAATCTTAAATCAATTCTATGCCCGAGGCTGCACCAGCTGCTCTTTCCTGCTCTTCTCTACGGCCTCGTCGCGGTCGCCCACCTGAAGCTTCAAATAAATCGCCGAAATATAGTTTCGGACGGTTCCCTCTGACAGATGCAGCTTTTGGGCAATCTGCTTATTGCGCAGCCCTTCCGTTAATTCTTGCAGAACCTCCAGCTCCCGCTCGGTCAGGTCATACGGATTCAGCGAAGCTTCCAACTGCTGATCCTGGAACAGCTGCTGGGCCACCTCCTGCGAGATCATCGTCCCGCCTCCGTAGACCAGGCGGATCGTCGCCGCCAATTCCTTCGGATGGAGCGCCTTTAGCAGATAGCCCTCAGCGCCAAGCCGCAGCGCTTCCGCCGCATAGGTAATCTCCTCGAAGGTTGTAATGATAATGACCCGGATCTCCGGCCACTTCTCCTTAAGCTGCCGGGTAGCCTCCAGGCCGTCCATTTCCGGCATGTGAATATCCATCAGGACAATATCCGGCTGCTCGGCGGCGCATTGCTCCAGCGCCTGCTTGCCACTCGCGGCAGTACGGATCCGGAAATCCTTCTCCTCTCCAAGCAGCAGCCTCAGACTCTCGCGGACCAGCGGCTGATCGTCAGCCAGCAGGATATCAATCCGCCGCTCCCCTTCCTGCGTCTGATTCGGAATCATACAGGTTACTAGCGTGCCGTCATTTTCCTGGGAATCAATGTATAGCTTGCCCTGTAATGCCGCAAGACGCTCCTTCATACCGGTGAGGCCGAAGCCGTAGCGAAGCTGTGCAGTTCCCTTGCCGTTATCCTGAATCTGCAGCATGAGCTGGGCCGGATCATATTGCAGGACCACCCGGATGGCACTCGCCTGCCCATGCCTGCTGGCATTGGTCAGTGCCTCCTGCAGCGAACGGCATAACGTATGTTTGGCCTGCTTAATCACCGCATAAGGCTCGCCCATCGTGCGGAACGACAATGCGACCCCCGTATTGGATTCGAACTGCCCGGCAATCTGCATCAAAGCCCGGTCCAAGGTCACCGGCTCCTCCAGCGGGTCCATCTGATGGACCTGCCGCCTCACATCTTCCAGCCCTTTGCGGGCTAGCTCCAGAACACCCTGAAGCTTATGCTCTCCTTCCTGCGTGGCTACATGCGGCCTCAGCGTTTCCAGACCCAGAATCATCGAAGTATAGCTGTGTCCAATCGTATCATGCACTTCCCCGGCCATCCGGTAACGTTCCTCCAGCAGGGTCATGCGTTCAATCTGAGAGGAATACTGCTCCAGAATGGTATATTGCTCGTTGACTAGCGTCAGCTTTTGCCGGATCGCGTTGATTGACTTCGCTCCCATCTGCAATCCATATCCGGCTGCGTAGACGAACAACCCATCCGAGAGGCTCTTCCAGATCAGCGGGTGCGACAGTCCTTCCCCTATGGCGGGTCCGGCGCTTAAGCTGTACAGCAATAAGGTGATTGGAAGCGTATATAAGTGCGCCTTGTCCCGGGTATGGAAGGCAAGCATCATTACAGCAGGCAGGAATAATCGCGTTAAGCCAAAATAGTACGCCAGCGCGAACGCGACCCCGCCTGCGAATATAAATTCCAGAAGAATATACCGCGTCTTGAAATCCCGTCCAACCCATGAAGGAATTAAGCCGCCCAGCAATACCGCTGGCAGCACTAGCCAGAGCGGGAAATCCGGCTTATCCAGATACATCAATATAACGACCGCTATGCTCCATAACAGGCGTAAGAGCAGAACGGTTAGATTTTGCCACGCCCGCCGGGCTTTATTTTTTTGCATCAATCAGCATCTCCAATTCAGCTTGATCTGTTGTCACATCCAGCATATGACACGCAGTAACTGTTCAATATGACAGTCCGCTTGGTAGGTTATGGGCAGCGGGATTCAGCTAAGCGATATGCAGAATTATATCCTACTACAATCTTTTGGAAAAGGGAGGGGTAGCTTTGCCGCTGCTTCAAATACGGGATCTGACCAAGGTCATTGGCCGCAAAACTCTTGTAGACCATGTATCACTGGAAATGGAAAAAGGAGAAATCATGGGCCTGCTGGGCCCCAACGGAGCTGGAAAAACAACGACAATCCGCATGATCGTGGGACTCGTCTCCAAATCGGAAGGACAGGTCATTATTGACGGAATCGACACCCGGCAGCAATTCTCTGCAGCTATGGGCAAGGTTGGCGTTATCGTGGAACAGCCCGATCTGTACAAATATTTATCCGGATATGACAATCTGATCCTCTTCTCAAGAATGAGTCCGGGCGTCACCGAGGACCGGCTGAAGGAGATTATCCAGCTTGTAGGACTGGAGCTGAGCATTTCTGCAAAAGTCAGTACCTACTCGCTGGGGATGCGGCAACGTCTCGGCCTGGCTGTAGCGCTGATGCATAAGCCCTCTCTGCTGCTGTTGGATGAACCGACCAATGGCCTTGATCCGGCGGGCATCCACGAGCTGCGGGAGCATCTGAAGAATCTGGCCCGCCAGGAGAATGTCGGCATTCTGATCTCCAGCCATCTGATGTCCGAAATGGAGATGATGTGCGACCGCGTTGCCGTGCTCCAGCAAGGCAAGCTGATCGGAGTGCATCGTTTGTCGGAGCTGGTTCAGGAGGATGACGCTCTCGTCCAGTTCGAGGTTGACCGGCCGGAGCTGGCGATGCAAGTACTGCAAGCGTTCCTGTCAGGCGCGGAAATTACTGCCGGCCACAACCAGCTTCGTGTACGCCTACCCAAGAACCGCATTCCCGAAATCAGCCAAAAGCTGCTGGATTCAGGCATCAACGTATACGGGGTGAACACGGTGAAGCGGACGCTTGAAGACAAATACCTTGAGATTACTGGAGGGCAAGGACATTGAAGCTGATCAACTATATCCGAAATGAGAATATGAAGATTTACAAAAGAAAACGCACCTGGGTGCTCATTGCTCTCGTTGCAGTCTTCGTCATCCTTCAGATCATCAATGTGCGTGCTGGAGATGGGGGTACCGCTGCGGCAGACTGGAGGTCGCAGCTTGAGCAGGAGAATCACCGGCTGGCAGAGGAAGCTGCCGAACCGGATGCGTTGCAGATTGAAATACGGCAGGCGGAGAAAAACATTTTGCTGAACGAGTACTCCCTGCAGCATAATTTGCCGCCTGAGACGAATGCCTGGAGCTTTGCGGGGGATCTTTCAGGAAACATTGTTTTTGCCGTCTCGCTGATCTCAATCATTATTGCCGGAGAGATTGCAGCTGCCGAATTTGTGTCCGGCACGATCAAGCTGCTGCTGACCCGCTCGGCCAGCCGGACAGAGGTGTATACCGCCAAATATATTGCCGCGATCCTGTTCGGACTGGGGTTGACGCTGCTCGGCCTTCTGCTCTCCCTGCTGTTCGGGGGAATCATGTTCGGCTGGGGCGGTCTTGGAGACAGCTATATGTATGTGCGGGATCATACAGTGCACCAAACGCCCATACTGCTTTCAATTCTTGGCAGTTACTTGTTCCATCTGCCGTTTCTGTTGATTTCAGTTACACTGGCTTTTATGATATCTGCTGGTTTTCGCAGTCCTATCTTTGCTATCGTCATTCCCTTGTTCGTCTCCGTGGCCGGATTTGTTATTTCCATCGCTATGAACGGCTGGACGTGGACCCGTTTCTTTATTTTCTCCCATTCCGACCTTAGCGGTTATTTCTTGGGGGATCCGGCAGTGAAAGGCATGACGCTCGGCTTCTCTCTGGCTTTTATAGGACTTCATCTGGCAGTCATGCATCTTCTTTCGCACACCCTGTTCGTCAAACGCGATGTCTCATAACGGTACACAATGCTCTTCCATATTAAATTTAGAAAAGGGGAATTCCAATGCGCTGGACATGGAGATTATTAATCGTAGGTTGCCTGCTGCTAGTAACCGCTTGTAGCAAGGGCGAAGAAACATCGTCAACTCAGAAGCTTGAACTGGAGGCTGACAAGTTGACGAAGCTGGTTATAGATAACCGCAACGGAGAAATTGAAGTAAACGGTGCAGACACGGATACGATTGAAGTCACCGCCGTGGTCACCGCCAAAGGCATAAGTATGGATAAATTGAAGCTGAAGCTGCGGGCAGAAGAGGCTACTGCTTATTTGGATGCTTCCTTTGGCGGCCAGATGCTGGCTATGGGTTCCGGGGCCGTGGATCTGGAGATTACACTTCCGCGTGAACTCGCTGTGGAGCTGGACTCGCATAGAGACGGCAAACTTAAGGTTGCTGATCTCTCGGCTCCGCTGGAGGTGGACAACGTGAACGGAGATCTGGAGGTTATCGACACCAAAGGTCCGGTAACACTCTCCAGCCGGGACGGCGATATCACCGTGCGCAATATTGGTACCGATGTTGATATCGATAATATCAATGGACATGTTGTGGTAACCCAAGTAGAAGGTTCGGCCGAGGTTGCTGTCGGAGACGGTTCACTGGATATGGATCATATTACGGGCGATGCCGTGATCTCTCAGACCGGGAATGGTGAAATTAAGCTTGGAACCATTGGCGGAAACGTTAGCCGGAAATAGTGGCCAACAGACCATCCCAAATAAGCCGGATTTCCGTTCCTTTGCCGGGGGCGGAACTCACGGTAATCTGTCCACCCATCGCTTCAACCAGTCCTTTGGAGATCGCCATGCCGAGACCGGAACCGTTGGTTGTGGAAGCCGTATCTCCCCCGCGGTAATACCGCTCGAATAAATTCGCCGCCGTCTGCTCATCCATCCCCTGGCCATTGTCGCGGAAAATAATAACCAGCCTGCCGGTATCCATCGCGCTCAGCGTTACGGTAAGCTGCGTATCCGAAGAATTATGCAGCAGCGCATTGGCCGTTAAATTGCCGACGACCCTCTCCATCCAAGGCCGATAGATCCTGGCGGTAATTTCTGTGTCAGGGGATTGATAAATGATCCGCCCCTCTCCATACTCCGGGTTGGCCGCGGCCTGTTCCAGCGCATTGCCAAGCCAGGCTCTCATCTCCACGGCCTCGGTCTGCGGGACATGAATACCCGATCTCAACCGGTAGGTAATGGCCAAATCGCTGATCAGCGTATCCATATGCGCCGACTTCTCCAGCATGATTGCAGAGAACTTGCGGACTTCTTCAGAGGACCAGTCATAAGTATCCTCGGCGAGCAAATGGGCGTAGCCTTTAATGGAGGAGAGCGGGGTTTTCAAATCATGGGTAATGCCGGTAATCCATTCTTCCCGCAGGGTCTCTGTCCGCTGCCGCCGGTCCTCGTCATGCCGCAGAATCTCAGTCAGCTGGTCCAATGACAGCATGACATCGGCAAAGATAGAATAACGCCGCTTCCACTTGCCTGACTTCAGCCGGCTGCGCGGACGGCCTTTGCGGTCCACCGGTTCGTCATAAGAGCCCTGCCCGAGCATATCGAGCCAGGCCAGCATATGGAACATCGGAGCGCCGAAGCGGCGCGCGTTCAAGAAGGACAGCAGCGCAAAGATCAGCAGCGTCGCCCCCAGCATCCCGGCAATTCCAGTCAGTACAATACGCATTTCTGCGGAGATCAGGGGGGCCTTGGCCGATGGCTTCGCCACATCATTGGGCAAGCTTACCACCCAGGTCTGGCCGGTATCTTCATTATAGTCAAAAGCCATACGGTATCCATATCTTCCCTCATACTTCGAGCGCAAGGCAAGCTCTTGTACAGTATATTTGGCTGGAGCAGAATCCGGCCGGTTAAACGCCGCCACCTCATTGCCCTCCGGATTAAGCAGCTGCACATAACCGCCAAGCGCCTGGATCCGGCTTTCTGTCTTAGCTGAAAGCAGCAGCTTCCCCTCCGCATAGGAGGAAGGTTCTTCGCTGACCGCTTGCAATAGCGGCTTAAGCACCTCAGGCACCCCATAGAGAAGTGTGTACATTTTGCCGTGTTTCTCCTGAATCCAGAGGTAGACATCATACGGGAAATCCTGCTGCTGCTGCCAATAGGCGGCCAGCTCTCCCGGATTATACTGCGCGGGAACATCAGAAGGTGTGTTATAGGACTTCTCTACTTTTCCGTTCTCATCCAGGCTTTGCAGCCAGCCTTTATTTTGCTTGACCTGCTCCAGCAGCTTCGGGTCGAAGATAATGCCGTCCGCTCCGAACTCGGAGGACTCAACCAGCCTTTCCAAACCCACAGAAACAAAATTATCGGTGAGATTGATCTCCGAAAGCCGCAGCAGCACCCACATAACGGTGATTGCCGCAATAAGCAGCACAACCAATCCGGCGATGGCCGAATGCAGCACGAACCGGAGGGTCAGACGCCTTTTCATCTTCATGCCTGTCCCTTTTCCTTCCCGCTGCGCTGTACCAGCTTATACCCCAGTCCTCTAACATTGACCAGATACACGGGATTGGCAGGCTCCATTTCAATCCGTTCGCGGATCCGGTGAATATGTACCATAACTGTATTGTCGTCGCTAAGCGCGGCCTCACCCCATACCCGCTCGTACAGCTCGCTTTTGGTGAACAGCCGGTTCGGATGCTTGCAGAAAAATAACAGCAATTGAAACACCAGCGCCGGACAGGTGACCACTTCGCCCTCCACTCTCAGCTCGCCCGCCGTCTCATCCACCTGGAATCTTCCGAAATCATAGCTAATGTTCTGCTGAACCGGCTGCCGCTCCTGCCTGGCATTTCCCTGGGGAGGCTGTCCGTGTTGCCCCTCTTTATTTTGAACAGGCTCCGGCCCGCCCGCGTCACCCAGATAACGGCGAAGCTGCGAACGGATCCGGGCCACCAGCTCCAGCGGATTGAACGGTTTCGTGATATAATCATCGCCGCCGACCGCAAAGCCGGTAAGCTTGTCAAAATCCGAAATACGCGCAGACAAAAACAGCACCGGCGCATTCGTCGTCTGCCGCAGGAAAGGGCAGATATCAATCCCGCTGCGCCCCGGCAGCATCACATCCAGCACAATCAGGTCATACACCTTGCTCTGGCAGGCTAGAATAGCAGCTTCACCCGTACCCGCCGAATCTATATCCGTGAATCCTTCTTTATAAAGTACCGTCTTAATCAGCTCAACAATGGACGCCTCGTCATCAACGAGCAGAATGGCAGCATGGTTCATGCCAGTTCCCCTTTCGATCTAGTAATCGCAACTATCATAACATGATTGGCTCCGCCAGGCTGGCCGCACAACCTTAACAATAGCTTAATTCGTCTGCCAAAACCGTTGTTCAAAGTTAAGCAACCGTTAATGCAGTGTTATACTGGCGGAAATACTGACTAGCTACAATAAAGAGACGATAGGACAACAGCACTGCCGGGAGGAACAACATATGCGAAGCATCAGCAAAATGATGGCCGGTACGACGATCTTGGCCGTCTTATTATCAGCCTGTGGAGGAGAGAATTCGATGAATAACAGTCCGGAGGCATCAGCATCTGCCAGCCCCACAGAGGAGGTAGCACAAGTTACACCTTCCGCATCCCCTGAAATCAGCGAAAGCGGACAACAGCCCGTACAGCCGGAGAATTTGGCCGGGGCCCTGTTAAGCAGCAATTTCAGCGGGATTTATGAGCGGTTCAGCCCTGAATTCAAGCAGCAAATCAGTGAAGATGAGGTCAAGGAGATGGGTTCGGCGTTTATTCAAGGGGTCACTGCCTTTGAGCCTTCCACTATGATGAGGCTGAACGGCGCCGAACACCGGATATGGACAAGCGATGATGGCGACAAGGGGATTATTGCTGTTTTTGATGAAGCGGGCGTCATTCACGGCCTGAACATCACGGAGCTGACCACCTATCCCGAGACGGATAAGGCATTGACCCGGACTGCCATGACGCTGCCGTTCCAAGGGGATTGGTTTGTATTCTGGGGCGGCAACAACGTGCTGAACAATTATCATTATGAGTACGAAAGCCAGCGCTACGCCTATGATTTCGTGCAGGAGGTGAATGGACTTTCATACGAAGGAGATCCGCTGCGCAATGAGAGCTACCATGCTTTTGGAAAGAATGTCACCGCCCCTGCTGACGGAACCGTCACCGAAGTCATAAATGATATCCCCGATAATACCCCTGTGGGCGTGATGAATGAAAAAGAACCCCCAGGCAATCTGGTCGTGATTGACCATGGCGGGGAATACAGCTTTTTGGCCCATCTGAAGCAAGGTTCGGTCACCGTAAAAAAAGGCGATTCAGTCAAAACGGGCGATATCATCGGGAAGCTTGGCAATTCCGGCAACTCCAGCGAGCCGCATCTGCATTACCAGGTATCGGACGGAGCCGACCTGTTCGGCTCCCGGTCCCTCCATATCCGGTGGAAGGACAATTTAAATCCGCTGAAGGGCCAGACTGTAACCGGCAAGGCCGCTGCAAACCGATAACGGCTCAGGAAAAGAAGAATGAACATGATAGGATACGCCTGAGGCAAGCAACCTTAATCTGCATAGTACGAACTGGACCCTGCTGATGGCAGGGTTCTTTTTCCTTCTATAGAAACCGCAAAAGGACGTGCTATGACGTCCTCTTTTTCATTTGTTGTGCAAAAGAATCCGAAAGCTTGCCGTCTAGTGCTCTTCCGTCTTCTCCATAAACAACAGCTTTGACTCACCAGCCGATTCATAGGCCTCCAATATAGAATCAAGAAGGCCGGGGAACCGCTCTTCCAGGTCATCGGAGCGTAGCGACAGCAGGCGCTGTGTTCCCTGGGCACGGGTGTGGACGACTCCCGCCTCGCGCAGCGTGCGGGCATGATGCGACATGGTCGATTTGGCGATAGGGACATTGAAGCTGTTGCAGGCCTGTTCACCATGCTTGCGGATTTCCGAAACAACATATAATCGAAGAGGATCGCTGAGCGCATACAATACGGAAGCAAGCTGAATGTCTTTACGGTCCGGATGATACAGTATCTTCATAGATAAATATCCCCTTTGTGGTACAGATGGGTGCAAAATATTTTAAAATCCCTAATTGCATTTTACCTTACTGCATGCTATATTTCAATTGTTCGTAAGTAATCGAACTATCAAACAATAAAGGAGTGGCCCTCACATGAGCTCAAGCTCTACATATCCACCTGCAGTGGACAGCTCAGCCCCTTCGGTGGAAGCCACTCTTCCACGGGAAGGGCTGCTGACCGTTCTGTTCAGTGTCGCCATTGTACTCGTTATAATGAATACCGCCATGTTCAACCTGGCATTGCCCGATGTGACTGAAACATTCGGCATCACGGCTGCATCTGCTTCCTGGATCGTAACCGGGTATTCGATCATGTTCTCCATTGCCTCCATCACATTCAGCCGGCTCTCCGACTTCCTGCCGATTCGCAGGCTGCTTACAATAGGTCTGCTGACGCTTGGCCTGGCGGCGATTGCCGGCTTCTTCAGTTCGAATTTCGTATTTCTGCTGATTGTACGTATTGCGCAGGCCTCCGGTGCAGGCGCAGTGATGTCCCTGTCACTCGTGCTGTTCACCCGCTATGTCCCGCTGGCCCGCCGCGGCAAAGCAATGGCGACCATCATGTCTGCGGTTTCGCTTGGCCTGGGTCTCGGTCCGGTGGCCGGCGGAAGTATCGTCGAATATCTCGGCTGGCACTGGCTGTTCGCCGTTACGGCCGCCATCCTGCTTCTGGTGCCGCTGTTTCTGGTGCTGTTGCCCAGAGAAGTGCCCCGCCGCGGTTCATTCGACGCGCTCGGCGGACTGTTTCTCGGCATTGGAACGACCGGCCTTCTGCTGTTTCTGACCGGCGGATACTGGATTGCGCTGATCGCCGGAGTGGCCTCCCTTGCCCTGTTCATCCGCCGCATTGGCAGCACTCCCGATCCGTTCGTAATGCCTGCACTGTTCCGTGACCGCTCTTATCTGGTCCTGTCACTGGTCGGAATCGCTTCTTATTTATGCAGCTTTGCCACCTTGTTTCTGCTGCCGCAGATTCTGACCCACCGCTTCGGCTTCAGTGCAAGCCACGCCGGGCTGGTTATCTTTCCGGGGTCACTGCTGGCGATTATCGTCTCCCGGGGGGTAGGACGGATTATTGACCGATATGGCAATGGCGGCATTCTGCGATATGCGCCGCTCCTTGTGCTAACCGCCACCGTCCTGTTTGCTTTGCTCGCCGCGCACTCCTGGATTGCGGTCATGTTGACCTATATGATCATGAGCCTGTCCTTTACGGCGTTGTCCAGCAGCGTATCTAATGAAATCTCGCGAATTCTCCCTTCTGCCCAGATCGGCTCCGGTATGGGATTGTTTCAGCTGCTTCAATTCTTCAGCGGGGCATTCAGCGTAGCTCTGGCAGCCAGCGCCCTGGAGTGGCAGCGCGGATTATCGCTTTCGTCCGCTTACTCCAACATCTACTGGGGACTTTCACTGGCCGCAGGAATTGCTATTCTTTCAGCCTTTATGTACCGCCGTAGCAGCCGGACCGGACAACTGGCAGATGCTTAATTCCCTATATTTCCACAAAAAAGCACCGGACCGCTTGTAACTACAGCAGCCCGGTGCTTTCTACTCTTGCCTGATTACTTATTGAAGGTCCCTAGACCACCAAATACTCCGCATTTTTCTCGCATTCCGCACATTTCGCCGGCGGGTCCCAGTCCGAGAACTCGGTTTCCTTCAGATCCACAATATCCGGTGCATCCTCGTACTCGTCCACAAACTTGTCGATGGCCAGCTCCACATGTTCCTTACACACTACGTACATTCAATCAAGCATCCCTTTCTGTGCCGCTGCGGCGTATACTCCTTCTATTGTTCTACCACACTTCCCGGCAAAAAGGAACTACCTGTCCCAAACTGCAGGATATCCTCTGCAATGAGAGCCAGCGCATCCCGCCAGAACTCCAGTGAATGCACATCAATGTCCATCAGTTCTGCGGCATCCGCGATGGTAGTTCTGCTGCTGGCTGCCAGGAAGGATTGATACTGGTTCACAAAATCCCCGCCCCGCTTCTTATACTGTGCATATAGTCCTTTGGAGAACAGCAGCCCGAACGAATAAGGGAAATTCAGAAACTCGTTGCCTGTCATATAATATCCGGCTTTGCTGATCCACTGGTAAGGATGAATTGATTCCGGAGCGACACTGTCGCCATAAGCGGCAGTCATTGCCTCCAGCATCAGACTGTTAAGCTCCTCAACAGTTAACGCTCCTGATTTCCTTCTATTATATAGCCGGCTTTCGAACAGGTAGCGGGCGTAGAAATCAACGATGTAATAACCGGCATCGGAGAGGCTTCGTTCCAGGATAGCTAAGACTTCCCCCTCCGGGGCGGACTGAAGCAGCTTCTGATTAATCAGACTCTCGCAAAAGATCGATGCCGTCTCGGCAACCGGTATCGGATAATCGGTATTGACCATCGTCTCCCCGGCGAGGCAGCTGCTGTGATACGCATGCCCAATCTCATGCGCCAGCACACTGACATCCATATAACTTCCGGTAAAACTCGTCATAATCCGGCTCTCTCCGATCGGGAAAATATCGACGCACATGCCGAAATTCCCCTTCCCCGATCTTGGCTCAGCATCAATCCAGCGGCGGTCGAATACTTTGCGGGCAAACTCTCCCAGTTCTGCACTGAACGTGCTGAACCCGGCTACGATAAGCTCCTGTGCCTGCGGATAGGTGATTCTGGCAGAGGACTCCCCGCCAACCGGAGCAAAGATATCATAGAATGGCAGCGGGCCCGTGTGGCCCAGGAGCTTTGCTTTTTGGAGATAGTACTGCCCGAAGACCGGCAGGCTTTCCTCTATAGCCTGAAGCATGACTTCAAGCGTCTCTTGATCCATGCGCGAAGCTGCCAGCACCTTATGCAGCGGCGAGGCATACCCTCTCAGCTCATAGACTGCTGCCGCTTCTCCGCACACGGCATTGAGGCAGGCCGCACTCTGTTCCGCCACGCTCCGGCAAGCGCCGGCCTCAGCTTCATACGCTGCTTTTCTAACCCGTGGATCATTGTCATAGACCAGATTTCGCAGTTCCGATAGAGACAGACTACGAATCGCACCTTCCATTTCCACATCCGCGCGCAATGTAGACAAGGTTCTCATATACAGTCTTTCCCAAGCCTTGGCACCGGTATTCTGCATCCGGGCAATGACCGTCTCAGCCTCTTCACTGAGCAAATACTGTGACTGCCGCTGAAGCTGGCGCAGATAAAAGGCATGTCCGGCAAGATAATCGCTAGATTGTATGATGTTCTCCAGATCCTCCGCGCTCACTTGGGCCAGCCATTTGCTGAAGCTTACCAACGCTTCGCCGGCACCGGCTGCGGTATCCTCCAGTTCATCCATGCTATTCACTGCTTCTGCATTGCCGCTGTCACTGCTGAAGACCAGCTCCGCATAACTGAACAGGCAGAGATATACTCTTTTGAACGCGTTGTAACGCTCCAGGAACTCTTCCGTTTGTTTGGCCGCATTATCGTTATCCTTTAAATGAAGAGCCGCCCATGCCTTGAGGCCGCTGGCAAGGGTCTCCGCAAGTTTAAGGTCCTCTTGAAATTGACCTGACTGGAATGAGGGGTACAGGCTCTCCAGGTCCCATGTTAAGTCCATTTACATTTATCTCCTTATCATAAACGCAGCTGAAGTTATACGTATCCCGGCAACCAGCCATAAATACATATAGCGGGCTGCGTATAGTTGAATGAAATTTCTGAACTCTCTATCCTGCGGTTGCAACTCACATGCTTCCACCTCTTCCGATGTTTTACAAGAAATTCATTCAAGTATATCACGCTTCTTCATGGTGAAATATGCGGTAAATAACTGGACATAACACACTAACAACGGTTCACGGAAAGGGAGATGGCCGCTCTTCACTAAGATCATCAGGAAATATCAGGGTTAATGCGTTATGATAAGTTTAATTCTATTTATTCCCGCAAAGGAGTACCTATCATGATCAATGAATCCATAACTGAGGGTGTCATTCGTACCCGTACGAAACTCCGTAAAGATCTGCTAATCTCCATTTTTGATGAATTCGACGGCACCATTATGGGCCTGACTCCCGCGAAGCGGGCAGAAAAGTACCTGAAGATGTCGCTTAGCCCTTTTTCATTCTACCGGGGCAGCTCTTATCTGTTCTATTTTGACGCCACAAGACAATACTTTCCCTACCACACTTCGGCGGAGCGCCCGACCTGGATTCAAGGGGACCTGCATTTCGAGAATTTCGGGGCTTTCCGCAGCGAAGATGGCTCTATCGTATATGACGTCAATGATTTCGATGAGGGTTATGTCGGCTCCTATCTGTACGATATATTGCGTATGGCAGGCAGTATTGCGCTTGTCGGGCGGCAGCTGGGGTACGGGGAGGCAGAGCAGCTTGACGTGATCGGGAGTTTTGTGCAGGCCTATTCCAGAGGGATCCGCCGGTTCAGCCAAGGCAAGGACAACCCCGGCAACTTCGTAATGAATGAGAACGGGGCCAAAGGGCCGGTGAAGAAGCTGCTCCGCAAGCTGGAGAAACGCCGCCAGGGTCATTTTCTGGAAAAGGTCACGTCCCAAATGCAGAGCGGCAGAGTATTTCTGGAGAACTCCGAACTGGCTGTCCCTGAGGTAGCGGAGCAAGCGTTGCTGGAGAAGGCCTGGAGCTTCTATATGCAGACCATTGTTGCCCGCAGCTGGAACGACGATCATTACCGGATGAAGGACATTGCTGTCAAACATGGCTCGGGCACTGCATCCATCGGGCTGGACCGTTACTATATATTGATCGAAGGCGGAAGCAGTCAAGAAGATACCGACGATACCATTTTGGAAGTAAAAGAGGTTCGTGTGCCAGTCCCGGCTTATTTCATGCCTTATTCGGAATCTTTCTGGAGCACCTTCGGACATCAAGGGAAACGTGTGGCGGCCACACAGCAGGCGATGCATCACAAAGCTGATCCCTATCTGGGCTTTCTGACGATGGATGGCCGGGATTTTTATGTCCGCGAACGCTCCCCGTATAAAAAAAGCCTGAAGCTCAAAGACATCGCAACTGTAGACGATATGCTCCAGGTTGTTGAAGTCATGGGCAGCCTAACGGCCAAAATGCATGCCAGAGCCGACGCAGATGTGGACCAAGGAATCCTCTCCTACCACAGCGAGAAGGAAATTGCCAAAGCGATGGGCCCCGACCCTGATGCTTTTGCCCGCTATATTTCCCAATGGGCTTACGGTTATGCCACCCAGGTGGAGAAAGACTTCGTGATGTTTACAGAATGGGTGAAGGAGCGGTTTGGAGAGGAAGCGGAAGTGCCTCAGGCGGAGTAGCTGCACCGGCTGTAGGTAATCGTGAACCGCCAATAGCGCGAAGCATATAAATTCTTATGTTTTTAAAAAAGGCTCTTTCCCCCAATCGGGTGGAAAGAGCCTTTTCGTATACATCTCTATTCTCCTGGTGCCGTGTTCACGAACCCGCTTGGCCGGTCCAGCTCATACAGCTTGCGGTAGCGCGGTTCCTTGTCCATCAGCTCGGCATGGGTGCCGCGCATTTCCACGAACCCGTTCTCCATAAAGATTACTTCATCCATCTGCTCTGCACCGACAAGATGGTGGGTGACCCAGATCAGCGTCTTGCCCTCCATGGCCTCGAACATAGTAGCCAGCAGGTCCCGCTCTGTACGCGGGTCAAGCCCGACGGTTGGCTCGTCGAGCACAACTACCGGTGTATTCTGCAGCAGAATCCGCGCCAGGGCAATCCGCTGGCGTTCCCCGCCGGAGAAGCGCTGGCCCGCCTCGCGCACCGCTGTGTTATAGCCTTCCGGCAGCGATGAGATCAGTGTATCCAGCTTGGCCAGCTTGGCGGCCTGCTTTATGTCCTCATCAGACGCATCGGGATTACCAAGCCGGATATTATTGGCTACGGTAGTGTCGAACAAGTGCGGGCTCTGGTTCAGCACGGCAATAAGCTGCGGAATTCTCTCGCCATAAGCGGAAGCTTCAATGCCCTTAATCGTGGCCGAACCGACGGAAGGCGTAATGACGCCTTGAATCACCTTCAGCAGTGTTGATTTCCCTGCCCCGCTGCGCCCGATAACAGCAACCTTCCGGCCTTGCGGAATATCGAGCGTCAGATTGCGGATCGACCAGTCATCTCCCGCAGCATAGCGGTAACCGGCATTCTCCAGCCGGATAGGCGCCTGCCCTGTTTCCTTGATCGCCTTGACCGCAGCATCCACATGGCGGGCAGTGTCAGCCTTCCCCGAATCCGGTGCTGCCCCCGCCATATTTCCTTCCGCGGCTTCCACCCCGGACAGGCGCTCCAGCGAATTGCGGTATTGCGGGATCTTCTCCACCGCTTCCGAGACCGGCAGGAAAGCATCTGCTACCGGAAACACCACCAGTACAAACGCTGCAATCAGCGTTCCGGCAATGGCCCCGTCCGCGAATTGGCCGGCGGCCCAGTACAGCATCGACAGCACGCCGATGCCAACAACCGCCTGCCCGATGAACATGCGCAGGCGCGCCCAGCGACGCAGCGCTCCGTCGGTGCGGGCGACAGCTCTCTCATCGGCCTCGTAGGTTTCCACGAATTGCCCCTGCCGTCCGCTGATCACCCAGTCGCCCATCCCCAGCACAGCATCCGTCAGCTTCTGGTAGAGGCGGTTGCGCTCCTGCTTCACCTGCCGCTGGCGTTTTTGCGTCAGCAGCAGGGAAATCAGCGGCAGCACAACTACCAGCACCAGCATATAGAGTCCCATCAGCAGGGCAAAAGCCACATCAAACGTGCCGATGGAAATCACCGCCGCCGCGTAGATCAGGAGGGCAATAATGCTTGGGAATACAGTGCGCAGATACACATTCTGCAAATATTCAATATCGTCGGCCAGCATGCCGAGAATATCCCCGGTACGGAACCGCGAAGATAGAAACAGCGCCTGCGGCTCCAGGATATTGTACAGCCGGATCCGCATCTTCGAGAGAATCCGCAGGATCGTATCATGCGAGACCAGGCGTTCCGCATAGTGGATGACCGCCCGGCTCGTCCCGAACGTGCGCACGCCGACAATCGGCACATAGATCATCAGTATATTTTCTGGCGGTATGGACGCCTTTGAGATCAGAAATCCCGAGGTGTACATCAGGGACGAAGCTGAAAAAATCGTCAACGCACCCAGCACGATAATCAGCAGGAACCGCCAGAAATAAGGGGAGACATAGGGAGTAAACCATCCTTCACGTTTCAATGGATTCCCTCCAATTGACTTTGAATAAGCTCATAATAAGCACCGCGCCGGGCAACTAGCTCCGGATGAGTGCCAACCTCGGCCACCTGTCCCTGCTGCATCACGACAATCAGATCCATATCAATCATCCAGTGCAGGCGGTGGGTGGCGAGAAACACAAGTTTCCCTGCAAATAGCGGCAGCATCGTTTGCTTCAGTTCGTATTCCGTCTCAATGTCGAGATGGGCGGTCGGCTCGTCGAGCAGCATGACCGGACGGCTGCTCAGCAGTGCACGGGCCAGCGCGACGCGCTGTTCCTGACCGCCGCTGAGCGAGCGGCCGCCTCCGCCGATCATTTCATCCAGCCCGCTTGGCAGCGACTCCACCAGCTTGGATAATCCTGCGGCGGCCATCACCGAAGCCACAGCTTCCGTCGAAGCTTCCGGATAATAGAAACGTACATTATCTGCCAGCGTGCCGCTGAAAATATACGGCCGCTGCGGAATATATGAGGTCTGCTTGCGCCACTCCTCATCGGTAAGCGCACTGACACGATTCCCGTTAATGCTTATGCTCCCTGAGGTAGGATGCAGAAAGCCGCCCAGGATATCGACTAATGTGGATTTACCTGCGCCACTCTCTCCGATAATTCCAATCTTCGCAGAACCCTTGAACTCCAGGTTAACGCCCTCCAGCGAGGCAATCCCGTCTGCTTCATATCTAACGCCAACCTGCTCCAGCTTTAGCACACTATCCTGCCGCCAAGTAAACACAGCGGCAGAAGACGGCGCGGCTGTAGAGATTTCCGTTCCCCCAGCCTCCAATACCTCCGCTGTTACCGTATCCCGGTCGATAATGTCCTTCATCGCTTCACCAGCTTCCTTGCCATC
Source organism: Paenibacillus sp. FSL H3-0321 (assembly GCF_038002865.1). NCBI lineage: Bacteria > Bacillati > Bacillota > Bacilli > Caryophanales > Paenibacillaceae > Paenibacillus > Paenibacillus sp. FSL H3-0321. Next base: position 4,134,541 of record NZ_JBBODH010000001.1, read on the forward strand.
CAATGTAGCATGGAAATCCGCTCCGACCAGCCGGACCGGCAGGAAATATTCCGGCGCCAGGATCAGAATGGTTAACCCGGTAACCAGGGTCATCTGCTCATTGACCAGCCGCAGGCCCAGGCTTACCGCTACTGAGGCCACGGATAACATCGTGAAGAAGTCCATCGCGAAGGAAGACAGAAAAGCTACACGCAGCGTACGCATTGTAGCCGAACGGTAGCGGTCACTGACTTCGGCAATACTGTCACTATGACTGCGGCTGCGCCCGAGAAACTTCAGCGTCTCCAGCCCGCGCAGCGAATCGACAAAATGATTGGACAGCGTCCGGTAAGATTTCAGCTGGCGGTCCATTTGCTTGCGGGCGGTCATTCCGATCAGAATCATAAAGACGATAATAATCGGCATCGTCAGGGTCAGAATAACACCGCTCGACGTATCCAGAGTATAGATGTATACCAGAAGCAAGACCGGTGTTACCGCCATCCCTACCATCCGCGGAATAATAAGCTCTATATAGGTGCGGAACTTCGTTACTCCTTCAAGCACAAGCGTAACCAGATTTCCCGTGCCCCGGTCGCCCGCCAGCCTCGGTCCCAGCTGGAACAGCTTGTCCATCATTTGTCTCCGCATGCTGCTGCCGGTGTTCTCCGCGAAGCGGTAAGAGACGCGGCTCATCAGCATGGCGCAGGCATGGCGTACAAGAAACGCAAGAAGGAACAAGAGCATTGTCGCCCCTTGTTCCTTCAGCGGTTCTCCCGCAAACAGCGCAGAGACTACTTCTGCCAGCGACTTGGCCAGCAGAAGAATGGACAGGCTTTGCACCAGGGTAAGGAAGCCTACGATCAGAAAGACCGGCTTAACTCCTTTGTACCCAAGCAAATTTTTATCCATTAGTATTCAAGATGCTCCTTCTCGTGAACCCGTTTGTGGAAGATGAAATAACTCCAGATCTGATAACCGAGCACGAACGGCAGCAGCGTCAGCGCCACAATCGACATCACCTTCAGTGAATACTGGCCCGAAGCCGCATTGGTGATCGTCAGATTAAACGCCTCATCAATAGAGCTGATCATAACCCGTGGGAACAGGCCCACAAATATCGACAGCACCGACAAGGCCATAACCGCTCCGGTCATCCCGAACGCCCAGCTGTCTTTCTTCTTGGTCATGAAATAGCCGGACAGAACGAAGGCGGCAATGCCTAGAATCACTAATACCAGCAGCAGTGCACCACGTTGTTCAAACACATCTGTCATATAGTAAGTCATAATTACAAAAGCAACCAGCAGCGCAGCCAGCGGGAACAATAGCTTCTGCGCCAGCTTGCGCGCACGAACCTGCAGATCGCCAACCGTACGGAGCGTCGTGAACATCAGGCCATGCACCAGGCAAAGCAGCACTACAGTAATCCCTGCGACTACGGTATACACATTCACGATGTCGAAGAATCCGGCATACATCTGCATGTCACCGTCAATCGGCAACCCTTTAATGAAGCTCGCGAACACTACTGCCAGCAGGAACGGCGGAAGGAAGCTGCCGAAGAAGATGCAGGCGTCCCAGGTTCTTTTCCAAGCCAGTGAATCGCGTTTGCCTCTGAATTCAAAGGCGACACCGCGGGCAATCAGCGCCAGCAGGGCAAAGACAAACGGAATATAGAATCCGCTGAACAGCGTTGCGTACCAGTTGGGGAAAGCAGCGAACATCGCGCCCGCACCCGTCAACAGCCATACCTCATTCGCATCCCAGAACGGTCCGATTGAATTGATCAGCACCCGGCGTTCCGTATCATTCTTGGCCAGGAACTGCGTTTCCATTCCTACGCCGAAGTCGAAGCCTTCCAGGAAGAAAAATCCGATAAATAATACCGCAATCAGCACAAACCACAATTCATTAAGAGAAAGCATGCGATCCCTCCTTATTATATGGATCATGCGACTCACCGTGATCGTTATCCATGGCATAAGGGCCTTTTTTGATAACTTTGATGAACAATCCGATCAGTACCGCTCCCAGAATAGCGTAGATCGCCGTAAAGGAGATCACCGAGAACAGCACCTGTCCAGCCGATATATTAGGAGACACACTGTCTTCTGTCGTCATTAATCCGAATACCGTCCAAGGCTGACGTCCGATCTCTGTCATGATCCAGCCTGCAGTATTGGCAATTGGCGGAAGCAGCAGCCCCCAGAACATGAACCGCATAAACCAGGTGTTCGGACGTTCCATCTTTTTGCGCCACATCAGATACATCGCATACATACCGAGCACAATCATCAGTGTGCCTGCGACCACCATGATCCGGAAGCTCCAGAACGTCGTACGCACAGGCGGGATATAATCCCCCGGGCCGTACTTTTGTTCATATTCCGCCTGCAGCGTGTTCATCCCTTTAACTTCACCGGAGAACTTACTGTAGGACAAGAAACTCAGCATATAAGGAATCTTGATTTCCCCGGAGTTTGATTTATTGTCAGGATCAATAAAAGCACTGGCTGTCCAAGCCGCAGGGTCACCACTGTCCTCCCAAAGGGCTTCCGTAGCTGCCATCTTCATCGGCTGCGTCTCTACCAGATACTGCGCTTGGGCATGACCTGCAACGGCTACCCCCATGGAGGAGACAATGCCGACAATCGCCGCAATTTCGAACGATTTTCTAAAGAAAGGCACATCCTGCTTCTTGAGCATTTTATAGGCACTGATACCCGTTACCAGAAATGCCCCTGTAGCGTAAGCCGCGAGCACCGTATGCGGGAATTCCACCAGCAATTGTCCGTTTGTAATCAAAGCCAGAAAGTCATTCATTTCGGCCCGGCCATTATTCATCGCAAAACCAACAGGGTGCTGCATAAAAGAATTGGCTGCGAGAATCCAGAATGCCGATAACATCGTTCCCAGCGCTACCATCCAGATGGACAGTAAATGAATCTTCTTGGAGACTTTGTCCCAGCCAAAAATCCATAAGCCGATAAAAGTAGACTCCAGGAAAAACGCCAGCAGCGCTTCAATCGCAAGTGGAGCCCCAAATACATCCCCGACAAAGCGGGAATAATCGGACCAGTTCATTCCGAACTGGAATTCCTGCAATATCCCTGTTACTACCCCTACTGCGAAGTTAATGAGAAAAAGCTTTCCCCAAAACTGCGCCATTCTTTTGTACTCATCGTTGCCTTTTCGGACATACATCGTCTCCATGATCGCGATCAAGAGTGCAAGTCCAATAGATACCGGTACAAAGAAGTAATGAAAGATCGTCGTCGACGCAAATTGTATACGCGACAGCATAACTGTATCCATGTTTCTTCCCCTTTCTTCTCCCCATTCGTTATGTCTATTCTGTCAAAAATTTAAGGGCTAAAGTGTGATAATTATCACATTATACACCCGGATTCAGGCTAAAAAACAATAAATTTGTGACAAATATCACAATATTACGTTCAGAAAGCAAAAAAAATAAGACGGTTTTACCGTCTTGGATTTGTTCGTCGTTCTATAGAAAGCTTGACTCATAAAGGCATTGGTTAGGTAATCGAAATACCCTTCTTCAGCGATTTGAGATCGCCATTAGAATTAAGCAATTGCGGCAGCATCTTCATGCTGCGAACCATTGGGGCATGACAGAGACGGCAAGAAGGCGCATGTTCAAATGCGAAATTATCCCTCATCCATCCGTTGCATCCATCATTGGTACAGGCCCAAATTGCGGTATTTTCTTCCGGTACTTCCTCTAAAGGCTTCTTCCGGTAGTTCATTGCCGTTCCTCCCTTCCTTTATGTTACAAGTTGAGAAACAAGTAAAAAAGCATCCAATTATACTCTTTCTAAGATGCTTACAAATCCTTCATTTGCAGTTGCTCTACTTCAAGATCATGTTGTTAGTTTCATGATGATATAGCAGTTGATCTTATAAAAAAAGACCGTCCCAACTTGCAAAAGCGGGGACGGTGCTTCTATTATTACAGTTTTACAACGTTTTCGGCTTGTGGTCCGCGGTTGCCTTGAACAACGTTGAATTCAACGCGTTGGCCTTCGTCCAAAGTTTTGAAGCCGTCGCCAGTGATTGCGCTGAAGTGAACGAATACGTCGCTTCCGCCTTCAACTTCGATGAAACCGAATCCTTTTTCTGCGTTGAACCATTTAACTGTACCTGTTTGCATGTGTGTTACCTCCACAAATTTAAATTAATATGTTCTTTTTATCTTCAAACAAAGAAAAAATTCACACATTGAAAAAGGTTGTATTAGCATTGACAGCCCTTTTCAATACGAGAATTAGGTATCAAATGTATGATTAATCTCATGTTACCACACCGGAGTTACAAAGGCAAGCCAACATCCGAATATATCCGTATTTCCCCTTATAAGGTGCTGTTCCCAATGTAAGGGCTACCAGTCTTTATAAAAAGGGGGATTTGCATCCATATTAAGTAATATACCCAGATGATTTGACTTCGAAACGGATGCCGTCCTTAATTTTATAATAAGGACGGCTGGGCCGTCTCGCTTATCTTGACTGCCACATTATTATATACGGCTGATGCCGCTTTTATTCCTTTTGTTTTTCAAGAAGTTTCACCGTCACCTGTTTTACCTCTCCGTTGCGGTAATAAGTAATCTTCAGATCATCTCCGATTTTGGTGTGATCATACAGATACTTGCGCAGCGAAAGGGTCGATGTGATTGGTTCATTGTCAAACTTGGTAATCACATCATTGAACTGCAGTCCTGCATCCTTGGCCGGCCCTACCGCATCCAGCACAACTACTCCGTCTTTAACGGTGGTTGGCAGATTAAGCTCCTTGCGCTGGTCTTCCGCGAGCGGCACATAAGGGTTATTCAGATCCACGGAATACACTCCCAGATAAGAGCGGGCAATCTTCCCGTTTGCCTCAAGCTCACCCGCCGTTTCCATAACATGATTGGCCGGGATGGCAAAGCCAAGTCCCTCCACGCCTGTATCGGAAATCTTCATTGTATTAATACCAATCACCTTGCCGTCCAGATCGACCAGCGCACCTCCGCTGTTGCCCTCGTTAATTGCAGCATCCGTCTGAATGACTTCCTGTTCCCAATCATAGACACCGTCCTGGTTCAGTGATACGGGAATGGTCCGTTCTGTGTAGCTGACAATCCCCGAGGTTAAGCTATCGCCAAGTCCCAGCGGATTGCCGATAGCAATGACTGTCTCCCCAAACCGCAGCTTAGAGGAATCACCAATCTGGGCAACTGTAGTAATACCTTTGGCATCAATGGAGAGCACTGCGATATCACTTACTTTATCCGTACCCACAAGTGTCGCCTTGCGTGTCTCACCATTCACCATAACGACTTCCAGCTTGCCGAAGTCCTCAATCACATGATTATTAGTAATAATAAAGGCCTTGTTATCATCCTTCTTATAGATCACTCCCGAGCCAAGTGCCGACTCGTCGAGAATGTTAAGTTCCTTGTTATCTTCTTTATGATTAATTATGCTCACAACGGCCGGTCGGACAAGAGCCGCAGCCTGAACAATCCGCTCAAACGGGTCACCGCTGCTTGCAGTCACCTTCTCAATCACTTTCGGCTGCTCCGCCTTCTCCTGTGTCAACTGGCCTGTAGCCAGACTGAACAGAAGCACTGCAACCACCGCACTGATCACTGAGCTAATGACAGACACCTGCCAAGTTGCCAGACTCCGCCGTGATTTGCGGGCAGACCAATTCCGGCTCGTTAAGACCTTAGAGGGTTCCTGCTCTCTGCCTTCGCGCCGCGGTACCTTGGTTGAATAAAAATCATCATCAAACAGTCCCACCGTTACATCCTCTCCCCTCTATTGCCACTGCATCCATGACCTGAACGCCAAGCAACCACGCCCGAGCTTTCCGCTTTATCTCTTAGACTCCTGAAAGCTCTAAAAGGTTTCACTTCATTCATTCACCACAAATGTGTGTGTTATAAGCGCAAGGGGTCTCCTATTCTTACAACATATTAAAAAAGGATAAGCTTCAATCCGGAATATTTTCCAACTTAAAAGACTACAATAATAGAAGTACTATTTAAACTCAGGCTTAATTCTGCTCTTTATGATTGTATCACAGGCGGGGCTGGCACCCACGTTTTTTCTGACGCAAAAACCCTACAAATTTTTTACAGATCAGCTTTCGTTTAGCCCAAAAGGAGGAATAAATATGGAATCTTTTTCAACAAGTATGGATCTGGTGCAATTTATCGGCAAACTCGGTGACCTGAAGGATGAACACTATCATCTGATCCTGGTTCAAAGCGCCCTGATCGAGCTGCTGATTGATAAAGGGCTTTTCTCACGCCAAGAATTGGAACGTAAAATTACGGAGGTAGACCAGCTTATGACTGGCTCACCTTATCCCACGGCGTAGGCTGGTCATAATAGGTATCGCACAATCTGAACTCACTGTCTCTGAAGAAGCAGCCCCGGTCTTCCATTGCCCCGCGCACCGACATTTTGGCCAAATCCATCATATTGTGATCCCGGCTTAAGTGAGCCAGATAGGTCCGTTTGGTCCGTCCGGTAAGAATCTCGCTTAGTGCCGCTCCCGCCGCCTCATTGGAGAGATGGCCTAAATCGCCCAGAATTCGCCGTTTCGTATTCCACGGATAACGCCCCATTCTCAGCATCTCTATATCGTGGTTGGCCTCCAGTACCAGCACATCCGAATCGGCAATCGCCGTCCGCACTTTATCACTGACATACCCAAGATCCGTAGCAACACAAAGCTTCTCCTTGCCGTCATAAAAATTGTACCCTACCGGTTCAGCCGCATCATGGGAGATTGCAAATGACTCTACCCGCAGACTGCCGAAATCCCTGTGCTGTCCGGTCTCCATAATAATCCGGTTATGCTCGGCAATAGTGCCGATCCCCTTCTCAATCGCCCCCCAGGTATTGGAGTTGGCGTAGATCGGAAGATCGTATTTGCGGGCCATGGCTCCAAGTCCCTTGATATGGTCCGAGTGCTCATGCGTAACCAGTATTCCGTCTATCTCCTTGCCTGTCATCTCACGCATCGCGAGCAGCTCGTCGATCCGTTTGGCGCTGAGGCCCGCGTCGATCATAAGCGCCGTTTCCCCGTTTCGCACCACTGTTACGTTGCCGGTAGAACCGCTGGACAGTACCGTAAATGAAATCCCCATATCTCTCTCCTGCTCCTTCTACTCTGTTGTCTTCGGACTGATGATGTCCGCACTGATGGCATCGACGTAATAGGCGTTGCCGTTCTCCAGCATAAAGCGCCACATTGGCGAAGCCACCTGGCTTTCAGAGTTGAACAATTCCCCATAATAGCCAAGCTCAATCTCTTTAACTACCGAATCCGCCGGAAAATATTTCTCAATCAGGCTGCTGAGTGCCTGTGAGGCCGGAAGCACCTTCTGGATATCTTCGTCACTGCTTGTAGCTCCGATTTCAATCTTCGGCCAACGGTAAGCCACAATTTTTTGATCGCTGTTGATCAGCTCAAGCCGCACTCTGAACAAAGACCATTTATGGTCGACCAGTGGATGAAGTACAAATTTGCCGACCTCGCTCTCCTGCGAATCAAAGCGATAATTGGCGATGTCTGTGATCTGGCCTGCCAGTGAGCTGCTCAGTTCGGCAAATGATGAATAAATCAGCTTGCTGTCTATAGGCACCTTCAGTTCAACCGGCTCCTCATTCTGCTCCTCCCCGGAGTAGCGGTAAGTGATGTCGGGCAGCTGCGGAGTGGCAGCCGGAATGGGACACAACACACGAATCCCCTTCTGTTCCATCACCGCCTGCGTTTCTGCGGACAGGGAAGTGAAATCCAGATTGGCACTGGCCTGATCGCGCAAGTCCATCCAGAGCTGATAACAAAGCAGCAGATTCAATACCAGAAAGGCGTAAATCAGCACATTTTTGGCTCTTCCCCAGTCCATACCGCTCCTCCTCAAAGTTTTGTGAGCATTCACTTCGTTGATTCTGCTTCGAACAAAACTAGCTTCGGAAGCATCCGCTTCGTTTGTGAGCATTAACTTCATTGAATCTACCTCGAACAAACTAGCTTCGGAAGCATCCGCTTTGTTTGTGAGCATTAGCTTCGTTGATTCTGCCTCGTCGAGTGAATTCCCGCGTGTCTATTACTCTAGTTCAGTGTAAGGAAAGTACCGTCACGGAGCGTTACCCGCCATACCGGCAGGAGCTTCAGCTTCTCCCCGTTTACTGAAGCAACATAGGCCGGGGTCAAATCCTTCACAGGCGAAGCTTCACTGAATTGGGCCAGCTTAGCCCGCAGCTCATCGCCACCGGGAAGCTCCACAACCTGTTTAACGGCTTTTCCCTCTTCTGTATACATCAGCGATCGCTCATAGGAGGATACTGTGCCCTGCTGCAACTCCAGGTTAATAACGCCATACTGCAGCTTCGGCTTGCTCATAATCGGATAAGAACCGTAGTACTGCTGGAAGGAAACGGTCCGCTCCTGGTTGCCTTCCTCCGTTGATGCCAGACGGTATGTACCGTTCCATCCACCATGCTTGTTGACAAAATCCACCGCTTCCAGGGCATCCTTCGCAGGTGTACTCTCACCCGCAGGAAGTGCAGCCGGATCGCTATAGCTCATCCAGTTCTGTTCCTGATCAACCTGCAGGCTGCGTTTGCTGTCTGTATAAATCTTTGAGCCATCCTTCTCTGGAATATATCTGGTGCTACCGGCATCAAAGAATAGATTGTTCTGCATTTGTTCAATGGTGTACATGCCGGAGGGAATTTCCACCTCAACCAGCGATATTTTTTCTTCCGGCACATAATAATCGCCATTCACTGCGGTATATGGCGTCCAATTCATACCGAAATCCACATGCTGCTGCACGTCCTGAACGGTCAAATCAGCCTTAGCCGCTTCATATACGATATCACCTCTGGTGCTGAAAAAGACGGCATGTGCCTTGGAATCATTTTTAATATTGTAAATCCAGATCCGGTCAATGCTTTCTCCCTGGAACAGCGAATCGGGAGCAAGCTGCATTACCCGCTGCAGCAAGGTTACCGGAATGCCGGCACCGAAGGACAGCTCAATGCCCGAATTCTCACTGCGGATCTTGTCCCAATCGAAATCCTGCACCGAGCGCCGCTGAAAGCTCTCAAACCCGCGTCCTTTCAGCCGGTTCATGATCAGGTCATAGAAGGTGGAGCCGGGATAAAACAGCGTATGCTTGTCCTCCCCCATATGAATGATCATTTTATCAGGGTAGAGCAGATTCTCAACTTTCTCTTCGGGCCCCATATTATCTGTCTTCACATATAGCTTCTCCGACATCACCGCGGAGTCGCTCCCCGGCAGCCGGTAGATCAGATAATAGCTCTCTACAAGACTTCCGCAAACGAGCAGGGCAAGAATCCATGACTTGATTGTTTCCTTCACAATACATTCCCCCTTTGCTCTTTCAGAGGCAGTGTGAAGGTTACCAGCGAGCCTTCATTAAGCTCTGACTGCAGGGAAATTGACCCGCCATGCGCTTTGACAATTTCCCGGGCAATGGACAGCCCGAGTCCGGTGCCGCCCATATTGCGGGAGCGGGCTTTATCAACCCGGTAAAAACGTTCAAAAATCCGTTCGATATCCTTCTTGGGAATCCCAATCCCGGAATCACGTACAGAAACGGCCAGCATTCCATCTTCGGTTTTTAGTGCCTCCAATTGAATGGTTCCGCCTTCCGGCGTATATTTCAGCGCATTGGAGACCAAATTGCCCAGCACCTGATCAATTTGATCGCGGTCCAGCCAGGCCGTGGCGACTTCCTTGCGCACTCTTGTACTGATATGAATTCGTTTTTGGCGAATCTGGAAGGAGAAGCGGTCGGCCACATCCTCCAGCATCTCGGAGATATCCGTCTGCTGAATGCGCAGGCTCGATTCCCTCGAATCCAGCCGCGAGAGATGCAGCAGATCCGTAACAAGCCGGATCATCCGTTCTGTCTCATTGCGGATGACTCCGACAAACCGCGCAGCAAGCTGCGGATCATCGAGCGCACCATCATCAAGCGCTTCAACATAGCTCTTGATCGTCGTCAGTGGAGTCCGCAGCTCATGCGAGACATTCGCCACGAACTCCCGCCGCGATTCCTCCAAATTCTCCTGCTCGGTAACATCCTGCAGCACCGCAATGGTTCCGGCGATTCCTCCGCCTTCACGGCGGTGAATCGGGGTGAAGGTCACCCGGACGATATTGGGATCGCCTCCGCCTATTGGCGAGAGATGAAGCATTGCTGATTGGGCATTACCTTGCGCCAGCGACCCCGACTGCTCATGATCGAGACCGAGCAGCTCATCGAGCGGTGCCCCTTCCGGAAGCGGGCCTTCCGCTCCCAGCATATCTGCTGCCCGGGTATTCATCAGAATCACCACGCCGCTTTCATCAGTAGCAACCACGCCGTCACTCATATTGGTCAGGATGGAAGCAAGCTTCTCCTTCTCCTCTTCATTCTGCGACAGCGCTTCGCGGAGCCTTCCTGTCATGTAGTTGAACGCCTGACTGAGCTGCCCAATTTCATCATTGCCGAATACAGGCATCTTACGGTTGAACCGGCCCTCAGCAACCGCTGTGGCATGCCGGGTCATCTCCTTGATAGGATGCGTGATCGTATGGGCGAGAATGACACACAGAACGGCCGTCAGGGCGAGCGCCAGCAGCAGACCGGAGAGGAACACGCTATTAATCCGGCTCATCGTGGCGTATAAATCTTTCATATCGGCAGCAATATAAATCGCCCCTACCACTTTGTCGCCGGAGAGAACCGGCTTGGCGACCACCTTCTTGCGCACATTATCATCGGCAATGATATATTCCTCATTATCGCTGATGCCTTGCAGGGCACGGCTGACCACAGTTTGTGTGTTCCGCTGCCCGACATAATCATTTTGCGAAGGGACAGATGTCGTAATAATTTTACCGCTCGCATCCAGTACCTGAATTTCAGCTCCGCTGATATACAGATTATTGACCATTCCGCGCAGACTCTCCACCGCAGTCTCTTCACCGGCTGTTCCGGCTTCGCTGCCTAGTTTATCTGCCGTAAGGATCGACAACATTTCTGCCCGTGCCTTTAAATCTTTGGTGAAGTTATCAGTCAGTGAATTCTTCATCGAGCTGACAAAATATACACCGATCAGCTGCATCGCGATCAGAATCAGCAGCACGTAAATAATGATAAGCTTGGCCTGAATCGTCCGGAAAAAGGACCGCCCTTTCATCACAACCCCCCGCTTTTGGGGCTATGCATCAAATAACCGAGTCCGCGCCGGGTGAAGATATATTCCGGCTTGCTGGGATTCTCCTCAATTTTTTCTCTCAGGCGGCGGATCGTGACATCCACGGTCCGCACATCCCCGAAGTATTCGAAGCCCCATACCGCCTGAAGCAGATGCTCCCGGGTCATTACTTTGCCGGCGTGGCGAATCATATAATAGAGCAGCTCATACTCACGATGTGTTAAATCGAGCGGCTCTCCGTCTTTATAAACCATGTACATGTCGGTATCAACGAACAGGCCGAAATGATTGACACCCTGTTTGCTCTCCGCTCTTTCACTGAGCATTTCGGACGGCGATGGCTTATGCTGGCGCCGCATTTGAGCTTTGACTCTGGCCAGCAGCTCGCGCGTGCTGAAAGGCTTGGTTACATAATCATCCGCACCCAATTCCAGACCCAGCACTTTGTCGATCTCACCGTCTTTGGCTGTCAGCATAATGATCGGGATGTCCAAATGCGCTGAGCGCACTTCGCGGCAGACATCCATGCCATCCTTGCCGGGAAGCATCAGATCAAGCAGCATCAGATCGGGCCGTCTGGACAGAGCCAGCTCCACAGCGCTGTTGCCGTCAAAGGCACAGATTACCTCATAGCCCTCTTTTTCGAGATTAAACTTTAATATATCAGCAATAGGCTGTTCATCGTCTACTACCAGAATCGTTCCCATCTGCATATGCTCAGCTTCACCTTTCTAAGCGTACTAATCACTCATTCTCTTATTTTAACATACCTGCACTGGCGTCACATCCTACGAAGTGGGGATAGAAATGTACTTTCATCCAGTTCATCAATATATTTTTAGCTTTAAAAGATAAAGCCGCCCGAAAACTCGGACGGCTGATTATAACCTATGGATTATTTCAAATATCTAAGCGGATTGACCGCTGTGCCGTTCTTGCGGATCTCAAAATGCAGGTGGGTACCGGTTGAACGCCCCGTGTTGCCCATAACACCAATGCTGGCTCCCTGCTCCAGCCGCTGGCCGACAGATACTGAGATGCTTCTCAGATGGCCGTAGTAGGTGACATATCCGTTTTTGTGATCCACAATGACCACATTGCCGTAGCCGCTCTGTACACCTGCAAAAGTAACCGTCCCGGCATCCGCAGCTGTTATGGTCCGGTTGCCGGATACGAGATCGACTCCTTTATGGCTTCGTCCCCAGCGCTGGCCAAAGCTGCTGGAGAGGCTTGCCCCGCTGACCGGCCAGGCGAACATGCCCGTTCCTTCGCCGACTACCTTCGTGCCGCGATAGACCACCTCAGGCAAGGAAGCCTTCAGAACCTTCTGGCCCATCCATTCTTCCTTCACTACGAGACCATTTTCCTTGGTCACCCGGTACTGCATCTGTTTCAGGCCGGTCTGTCCTGCCCGGACCACCTTGCTCTTGCCTGCTGCCAGCTCATCGCTCTTGCGGACAATCACTTCCGGTTCAGTGACAAGCTGCTCCGATACCTGCTCTACGGTTACTACAGTAAGCTCTGGCTGTGGTACGGTCAATTGCAGCTCGTCTCCAATTTGCAGGGTCAGCTCTTTCACCGACGGATTGTTGCGGAAAATATCAGCCTGCGTAATCTCAAAACGTTTGGCAATCCCAGAAACGGTGTCGCCTTCCTGAACCGCATAAACAAGCGGCTCCTCTTTCCCTTCGGTGAGCACCTCAACCGCTTCCTCGACGCTCAGCACCTGGGTGGGGTCCGCCTTGACAGGAACAACGGCAACGTCCTCCTGAATGGCAACCGATTCTACCTTGTCTGCATTTGCCGGTGCAGCCGCCTTCGCAGAACGCGTAGCTGCTGTCCTCTTGAGCTGGGCGCCCGTTGAAACCGCGGCAGCCGGAACGTAGTGTTCTTTCACGCCCTGCAGGACGGCATTCGCTGTCTCCTGATCCTTGACAATCCCCACAGCTTTGCCATCCACCGTCAGCTGCACACCCACTGCATAAGCTTTAAGCATGCCATCCAGCTTGTCCAGCGTAGCCGCACTGTCTATCTCCGGTTTATACGCTTTTTCCGCCTCTGTCGTAATGCCGCTTGTCTGCAGCACCATCACTGAATCGGGATACTTGAGCTGGTATTCCTGCTGCTTCTCTTCGAACAGCCGATCCAGCTCCGTTTCCTCGCTGATCTTTCCGATTTCCTCACCCTTAACCAGCACCTTATAATAGGTTACCGTGTTCGCGGTCACATATTTCTTCTCTGCCCCGATTAAAAAGGTCGCCAGAAGCACCAGACCGGCAGAAGCTGCTATCCAGGACCGCCGGAATCTCCGAGGTTTGGTTTCTTGATAAAAGACGTTAGTTTCGCTAGAGGCAGAACTGCCCTTTTGACTTTCTGCGCTGAATTCTGCGGATGTCTCTGCTTTGTCCCGCAGTTTCCCCATCCCGCGCATGAACTTAAATCCTTTCATGAAACTCTCCCTTTCAGTCCGCTTAGAAGCGGCCAACCTTGTTATTCGACCCCTTTTATATATGCTGCTGCATCTATTTGCTATGTGCGTTAGTGTACTTGCATTTCGTTTCCGTCCAAAATATAAGCATAAAGTATGAGGTAAAATTCGTACTTTTCTTATATTTAAAAAGGTTACAAAAAATTAACCCCTTATAGTCCTTTTTTACTGTACCATAGACGGCAGAAAAATTTCAACTTTACCCCAAAGACAAAACCCGCGATAATCGCGGGTTTCTTCCATGATTTTGACATTTCAACATCAAGAACGTGTCCAAAAAATGACAATTTTTAGTTTGTAGTACCCTCAGTTGAATTTGGTGTAAGCATTTTCATTAATGTGTCATATTCATCAGGATTCACATACTTGGCAATGACTTGCTGCAGTTCCTTCACTTCATTCTCCGTCAACCCACCCTCCATCGCCGTTGAGATTTTCTGCATCTCCTCCTGCGGAAGCTTGGTCATCAGGATATTGAAAATATTGGATTTCTCATCCATGGGCAAACTGTCCTTGAGCTCACCCATCGCTTCCGGTGTCATCACCAGCTGCTGGTCCAGTGCACTGTCACTTTGTTCTTCCTCTCCGGAAGCCTCTCCCATTACAGCCAAAGCATCCTCAGGTACCTTTTCCTCCACGGACTTCTCCTTTTTTTGTTCTGGTGTGTCCACCGTTTCACTTTTACTGTCTTTCTTTGCATCGGGGGCATCTTTAACATCCTCAGCTACATTTTTGGCGTTATCCGTGGCTCCCATTCCCGTGAGGCTCTTGATAAAACCGCCGATTCCCGGTGACGGCCCCTCCAGCTTTATATCAAAACTGGCCAACACCGACTGTATATAAGTATTGACGACGAATGCCGTGGTCAGAACCGAAAGTGCGCTGGCCAGTACGACAATCAGGCAGACTCCAAGTGCACGTCTTACTATCTTCATCTTCATCACTCCCTTGCGCCCTGTTCATATTCAATCTCCGGAGGATCAGTGCGTTATTGCTTTCATCCTCCCAGTATTGACTAGAACCGGCTCCGGGAAACCAAAATATTACATAATTGTTGAAGCGCAAAAAAAAGAGCCCCACATAGGGCCCCTTTACTCACAGGAATCACTTAGATATAGATAGGCAGAACCTGATTGGTCTGCTCACGGTTGCGTCCCACGGAGAAGATGGCAATCGGAATGCCTGTAAGCTCCGATACCCGCTCCACATATCTGCGTGTATTAGCCGGCAGATCCTCCAGTGTCTTCGCTGCGGTGATGTCTTCGCTCCAGCCTGGAAGCTCCTCATAGACGGCTTCGCATTCAGCCAGCATTTTGAGGCTGGCCGGATAGTGAGTAATCACCTCGCCGCGGAATTTATAGCCGGTGCAAATCTTTACCGTCTCAAGGCCGCTAAGCACATCCAGCGAGTTGAGCGACAGACCGGTAATTCCGCTGACCCGGCGGGCATGACGGACAACCACACTGTCGAACCAGCCCACACGGCGTGCACGTCCGGTTACAGTACCATATTCATGGCCTGTTTCACGGATGTAATCACCCGTAGCATCGTTCAGCTCGGTAGGGAACGGACCATCGCCAACACGGGTAGTGTAGGCCTTGGCAACCCCGATAACCTGCTTGATCTTCGAAGGGCCCACGCCAGAACCGATACACACACCGCCAGCCGAAGGGTTCGACGATGTAACAAACGGATAAGTCCCTTGATCGATATCCAGCATTACACCTTGTGCACCTTCAAACAGTACTCTGGAATCAGCATCTATAGCATCATTCAGAACCACTGAAGTATCAGTCACATAACCGCGAAGCACTTCTGCATACTCCAGATATTTGACCAGAATTTCTTCCACGTTCAAAGCTTCCGCTCCATATACCTGGGTAATGACCTGATTCTTTTCCTCCATTAATTGGCGCAGTCTCAGCTCAAATTCCTCGGCATCCATCAGATCGGCGATCCGGATTCCGTTGCGTGCCGCTTTATCCATATACGCCGGGCCAATTCCCTTGCGTGTAGTACCGATTTTGTTCGGGCCTTTACGGTCTTCTTCCAAGGCATCAAGCAGCATATGATATGGCATAATGACATGGGCACGATCACTGATCACCAGATTTTTGGTGTCAAATCCGTTCTCATGAATATAATTAATTTCTTGGATCAGGGCTTCCGGATTAATAACCATTCCGTTACCGATTACACAAGTCTTTTCTTTATAAAATACACCTGATGGAATCAAGCTCAGCTTGAATTTCTTTCCGTCAATCAGAATCGTGTGACCGGCATTGTTACCCCCCTGATACCGGGCGACCACATCTGCGCTCTCTGCCAGAAAATCCGTGATCTTCCCTTTGCCTTCGTCTCCCCATTGTGTTCCCACGACGACTACCGTTGACATATTCATTCCTCCGTAGGTGCAAGCTAGCACCATTATTTTTCATAATATGGGCTCTGTACAGCGTTCTTATGTACGCAGCCCTCCGGACGCCAAAGCAGTTTTAACCCGCTAAAGCACAATAACCAGTGTAACAGTGGTACTTTTTAAAGTCAAATAAAAACGAACGATCACACAAGGAAATGTGCAATCGTTCGGGAATTGTGAATAAATGATCTACCCTGCAAAAGGTTCAGAGTGTGCCCGCTCGTAGTTGACGAACTTGTTGAAATTTTTCAGGAACACAAGCTCTACAGTGCCGACAGGGCCGTTACGCTGTTTGGCAATAATAATTTCAATGATATTTTTCTTTTCGGTATCCTGGTTATAGTAGTCATCACGATACAGGAAGGCTACGATATCGGCATCCTGCTCGATGGAACCGGATTCCCGAAGGTCACTCATCATCGGGCGCTTATCCTGCCGCTGCTCCACACCCCGGCTGAGCTGGGAAAGGGCAATAACCGGAACATCAAGCTCACGGGCAATCTGCTTCAGGGTACGGGAAATCTCGGAGACTTCCTGCTGGCGGTTCTCCCCGCCCTTGCCGCGGCCCTGAATCAGCTGCAAGTAGTCGATGACGATCATGCCGAGGCCTTTTTCCTTCTTGAGCCTGCGGCATTTCGCCCGGATATCTGTAACCGTGATCCCGGGAGTATCATCAATATAGATTTCTGCTTCAGATAAGGACTGAATCCCCATCGTAAGCTTCGACCAATCATCATCACTTTTGAAATCACCGGTACGCATAATGTTGGCATCGAGGTTGGCTTCCGCGCAGATCATACGCTGTACCAGCTGCGGCGCCGACATTTCCAGACTGAAGATGGCTACGGTCTCTTTGGCACGGACCGCTACATTCTGGGCAATATTCAGTGCGAATGCCGTCTTCCCTACGGATGGACGGGCCGCCACAATAATCAGGTCATTACGCTGGAAACCGTTGGTCATATGATCAAGGTCGGCAAAGCCGGTTGGAATCCCGGAGGTGCCCCCCTTATTCTGATGAAGCAGCTCCACACGGTCGAAGACCTGCATGAGCACATCGCGGATGGCGATAAAGCCGCTGCCGCTCCGGCGGTTGGAGATCTCCAGAATCCGCCGCTCAGCATCGCTCAGCATATCGGCTACATCCTCACCGCCGGTGTACCCTTCACTCACGATCTGCGTCGCTGTACGGATCAGCCGCCGCAGCATCGCCTTCTCTTCAATAATCTGCGCATAATATTCCACGTTGGCCGCAGTCGGCACTGCATGGGCCAGCTTAGCCAAATAGCTGACACCGCCGATATCCTCAAGCTGTCCCTTGTCCTGCAGTCTGGACGTCAGCGTAACCAGATCAATCGGCTGGCTCTCTTCTCCGAGCTGCACCATCGCCTCAAAAATCATTTGATGCGGTTTATCGTAGAAGTCTTCGGTATTCACCCGCTCCATCGCGGTAACCAGCGCTTCATCCTGCAGCAGAACAGCACCGATTACAGCCTGCTCTGCCTCCAGGTTCTGCGGGGGAATCCGATCGAAAAAGAGATCTCCACCCATCTTACTCCTCCGTTACCTGAACCGTAAGGTTAGCCTTTACTTCAGTATGCAGCTTCACACTTACCTGAAACGTACCTACATGGCGAATGGGATCACTCAGCTCAATTTTGCGCTTGTCGATTACGATCCCTTGTGTTTCCACCAAAGTTTCGGCGATCTGCTTGCTTGTAATAGCGCCGAAGAGACGGCCGCCTTCACCCGATTTTGCTTTCAGGGTCAGCGTCAGCTCGTCCAGCTTCTTACCCAGCTGCTGGGCTTCCTCTTTCTCCTGGTCCTTGCGGCGCTGCTCGGCTGCTGCCTGATTCTCCAGAGTTTTCACATTGCCGTCTGTGGCCGGGCGGACCAAGCCGCGCGGCAGCAGGAAGTTCGCTGCATAGCCTTCCGATACCTCTTTCACTTGCCCCTTCTTGCCTTGACCTTTAACATCCTTTATAAAAATGACCTTCATTCGAATAGCCCCTCTTTCGCTTCAATTTCAGCCAGAACTTCCATTAGTCTGGCTTCTGCTTGCTTGCATGTTCCCTCGAGCTGCACCGCTGCGTTGGACAAATGTCCTCCGCCGCCGAGCTTCTCCATTACCACCTGCACATTCATTCGTCCGAGTGACCGGGCACTGATGCCGATGAGGCCGTCAGGCCGCTCACTGATCACGAATGAAGCCACCACATTCGTCATTCCAAGCAGCGTGTCCGCTGTCTGGGCAATTAAGAGCTGTGGAATTTTCATTCCCGGTGAGGTTACAACGAGTGCAATATGATCATACACCATCCGGGCATGTTTGATAATTTCCGCTTTGGAAATGTACTCCTGCAAATCCTCTTTCAGCATACGCTGGATAAGGATCGTGTCCGCGCCGATCCGCCGCAGAAACCCTGCCGCTTCAAAGGTTCGCGAGCCGGTATGCAACGCAAAATGCTTCGTGTCGACTGTAATCCCCGCGAGCAGCATGGTAGCCTCCAGCGGGCTGAGCTTAATCTTGTCATGAATGTACTGCAGCAGCTCTGTTACCAGCTCGCAGGTAGAGGAGGCATAGGGCTCCAGATAGACCAGCACCGCATCATTAATGAACTCCTCACCCCGGCGATGATGGTCGACAACAACAATGCGGCTGGCGTACTGCACGAGACGCGGCTCCATCGTCATGGAAGCCTTGTGCGTATCCACGACAATCAGCAGCGTATGTTCAGTCATCATCTGGAGTGCCTGCTCTGTAGTAACAAAGGTTTTGTACAGCTCATCATCGCGGCGGATCTGCTCCATCATCCTAGTGATGGACGGATTAGGCGTCTCCATCACGATGTTTGCTTCCACATTGTACATCTGTGCCGCCTTAAGCAGCCCAATAGCAGCCCCTACGGCATCGATATCGGGGACCCGGTGACCCATAATCAGCACTCTGTCGCTCTCCTGCATCAGGTCACGCAGCGCATGCGCAATGACCCGCGCCCGGACTCTCGTGCGCTTCTCCGCCGCGTTGCTCTTGCCTCCATAGAAGGAGAGCCTCTGGCCCGCCTTAACGGCTGCCTGATCCCCGCCGCGGCCCAGCGCCATGTCCAGACTGGATTGCGCCAGCGCTCCGAGCTCACTGGCGGACTCTGAACCATAGGCAAGGCCTATGCTCAGCGTCATCGGCACCTTGAGGTCGGCCGTCATTTCGCGCACTTCGTCGAGTACAACGAACCGGCTCTCTTCCAGCGCCTGAAGGCTACGGTGATTCAGCAGCATCAAGTAGCGCTCTGAGGACAACCGCCGCAAGTATACTTCAAACTGCTTGCTCCACTCCGTAATCTCACTGGCTACCTTGGCGATCAGCGAAGTGCGCTGCTGATCGTCCATGCCTTGGGCTGCTTCATCCAGATTGTCCATCATCACAATACCGATGGCCAGCTTCTCTTCTTCATACCTTTCCCGCAGAACCACAAGCTCGGTAATGTCATACAAATAGAGCAGACGCTCGCTGGGTATAGCCACAACCTGATAATACCGGTCATCCACTGAAATTTCCTGTCTGATGTCCTTCAGCACGCCCTCTTTGGCCGGGTCCCGCTTGACCGGCACATTTCCCGTCAGAGAGGACATCACCTCAGGCAGCAGCTCCTGCAGCGCTTCGCCTACCAGGGACTTCCGGGAGAAGATATCCCCGGCATTGCGGTTGTTCCACTCCACCGTGCGGTCTTCGCTATACAGGATAATGCCGAGCGGAAGCATGCTGACCGCTTCACCTTCCACCCGCTTGATGCGGAAAGAAAGCCCGTTGATATATTCCACCAGGTTGCGCCGGAATGAGATCTCCGCTTGCAGCATGGAGAAACATAAAGTGCCGGCCAGGAACAGGCTGGCAATCCCCAGAGCCCAGTTATAGATACTGACGACTATAATAAGGACCAGCAGCAGCAGGAACGCCCATACGGTATGATAGCCGTGCCAGCGTCTTTGCAGAAATTTAGGCATGAGCTCTCACCCTATCGTTTCGATTTCTTCACTAGCTCTCGCAGTGGGAACGCCATATCGATAATACCGATAATCCATAATCCCGGCAGCCAAATAACCGGCAGTGCCAGCAGTATCGCCACAATCTTGCACCATTTACGCTCGTAGACCACGAAGAACAGGAATCCGATAGTCTGGATTTTAAATACAATTTGCAGCAATGGCAGCAGATTGGCCGAGATCATCAGCATAAAGCTGTTGTCTGAATTGCCAAACAGCAGGTTAATTACGACTCCCAACAGATAGTACCAGATAAATGATCTTGAAAGTCTCCATTCACGCGCAGGCTTCAGCTTAGGAACCGCATATTCCATGCTGTTAAGGATGGGGCGGACAATGGAGTGGGTGATTACAGCCATCATAAATGAGCTCAGAATCAGCGTCATAGGAATAACCTGTATGGTCATATGACTGATCGTATTTACATCCTCAGATGTAAGATTGAACTCGGTCATCAGCGGATTGCCCGTGCCCAGATCAGAGAGCGGGGACGTAACCATCTGCATCATATCATTGACATAACTGGAGAGATCAAAATTGAACAGCGCCGTACCGATCACCAGCAGCAGCAGAAACTCGCCTAAAATCGTAACGGTTCCCGCAAGGATGGTGGACAGCGCCGAAGCGCGTTTCTTATACCATCGTCCCATAACTATTGCCGGGATTAAGAAATAGAGCGCTAACACTACGTAAACAGGTGTAATCAGGCCTACAATCAGCAGTACTGGCAGCAGATGCACAATAAACTGTTTAGTACTCAGAGTAGTGAATAGCACTACAGCCGGAATAATCAAGAAAAGGGTAGTGATAATGAGCAGCGGGGTTGATAAGGATAGCAGCAGCAGCAAGTAGACGATGCTCCATGCCACAGATGTCCAGCGAAATTTCAACAGTATTCACCTCTTACGCATATGTTCTTCTAACGCAGATATATCCTGGTACCATTCTTCAAGCTGATGCCCTTCCTGCCTGTGCTTTCTAAGCTTTTCGATTAATAAATCATCCAGCTCTCGATAGGGAATACCCAGTCTGCGCCCCAGAATATATGAGCTCATAATCAGGCTGGCCAGACTGTCGCCCACACGGGCGGTGCTGCCTTCCCACAATGCCTTGAACAGCCTTGAGACTTGATCAATTACTTCGGTTTTTAACCACTCAATTACCTTGGCGCGTTTGGCCACATCCAAATCCTTCGGCACATTGGGCATGTCTCTTAACCTCCGGCAAAAAGCATTATTCTCCATTATAGCATAAATATTTCCCAGCCACACGGGACGTCAGCCCCCCGGAAAGAGCCCTGCTTGTCTTCAGACAATAGGCCCGTTAACACCGCTTCTACGGGCCATCCCTCTTCAAAAAAGGCCCGCATTCCGTTTGTTGCCGGAAATACAGGCCTTGCTGCATTTGCATCTGATGCATCAATAAATTATAACGATTCCTGCGATTGCCGCGAAACAACCTTCTCACAATATTCAATAATTTGACTCCGGCGGACAATACCGATAAATCGGTTCATATCGTCGACCACCGGCACAAAGTTCTGCACCTTGGCCAGATTAATCAAATCCTCCATATCGGCATCGATCGATACCGGCAGATTGTTCATCCGCAGCGGCACATCTTTAAGCAAATATTTTGAAGCATTTTCAAACGTAACCGCCCCGCCCGAGTCCTTCATGTACCAGAGCAAATCGCCTTCTGTTACAGTTCCGGCATATTCCCCGTTCCGGTTCAGGATCGGTACAGCAGTATAGCGGTGAAATTCCATCCGTTCCAGAGTCTGCCGCAGCGTTGAATCCAGTGTCACGCACGCGACCTCCAGCTTCGGAAGTAAAAAAAACGCAATATTCATCTCTTGATCCTCCTCAAAGAGTTCCGAAGGAATTAACACTTACCTTCCCCTTGTTATAGGGCCATTGTAGTTATACGCCTCAGCGAGCAATAAGTTCCATCTCATTATACCATGAAGACAGTAAGCAGCAGCCACTAACCTTGCACATGGCTGCTGCTTTTTTAAGGATATGATATTCGTCCTGACCGTTCTATTGTGCTTGAGCTGTAGCCTTAGGCTCCAGCGCGTTCTCGGCTTTGCCCGGCTCAATCAGCTGATCAACCGGTGTGCTGGCACTCATCCAATTGTCGATCAAGGCCTTCGCTTCCTTCAAGTCTTCTTCATCAATGATATCGTAATACAATCCGTTGATACGCTCCCCTTCACCCATCACGGTAAAGCTGGAGATATCCATGTCTTTGCCGCTCATGAATTTCTTGGCCAGGCTAATAATGGTGGACGGCTCGATATCGGTCTTGAAATTTTCACCCATAATGTCCAGCAGCTCAGGGATCTTGCCGATTTGACTGATTGATAACATTTTATTCGCAACCACATCAATAAAGACCTGCTGCCGTTTGGTCCGGTTAAAATCACTGTCCTCCCGGTAACGGGTGTAATTGAGCGCCTCTTCACCATCGTAGTTCGGTTTGCCGCCCTCAATCGTAAATTTCTCATGATCCTTGCCTTTGTTTACGATATCCTTCTTAATTGGCAGCGGTACGCCTCCAATGGCATTCACCGCATCCTTGAGGCCTTGGAAATTAATTGTGGCATAATATTGAATATCGTGCCCCAACAGCGCCTCCAGCGTATCCTTTGCCATTTGCTGGCCGCCAAATGCGTACGCATGTGTGATTTTGTCTTTCTTGTTGTCATTATGCCCGATGATTTCGGTGTACGTATCACGCGGTATGGAAATGAGCAGCATCTTATAATCCTCTGGACGAATGACCGCATAGATCATCGTATCGGAACGCGCCGTTTCATTGTCACGCTGGTCTGTACCCAGAAGCATAAGAGAGAACGGGTCGCTTTTATAAACAACCGGCTCCGGTTTGACTTTGTTGTCGTTCAGCGGCTGATAAGATTCTTCCGCCAATGTTTTTTCGACCCGGTCTGACAGGAAAAGATCAAAAGCCAATACAGCCAGCTGTTTTTGAAACAAAAAACCTCCCGCAAGGACGACTACAAGTGCTATAAGGGCAATATACCTTTTTTTCATTTTTTTCTTCTTCATCATTAGATTCCTTCTTTATGGTGGAATATACACAGGATTGCTTGAAGATCTATTTATAATGCTTGCCTGCTGCTTACCAGACAGTCATGACTGTGTTTCTTTTGTTGTTGAACATGCTCTCTGCCCTATTCAGTCTTAGTGTTCCCCCTTTCAGGAATTAGGGTCATTCTAATTGTTGAATAAACCTGGAAAACAACTTTGACACAGAAACAATATTTCTATTGTAATCACTTGACGCATAAAAAGAAACAACAAATACCGACATCATTTGTGCTGCAGCTACTTGTAATCCATAAAGTATATGACGAGCAAAACTCTATTTTGTTATGCAGCTTGACAAATAAATATTTAAAAACCTGCTGACAGCTTAGGCTTTAATACAAAAAGACCGCAACCCCCACGATCTCTTGGGATGCGGTTTTTGCGGTCTCAAATGTCTAATCGATATCCTTAATCCACCACTTCTGCGGCTCCACAATATTGCTTATAGCATTCACTCTTACGCCCTGCAGTCGATGATTAACAGCAGTAATATTGGCCCGTTCGGCAAAAAAGATCATCGGAACCTCTTCGTTAATCAGCTTCTGCCACTCATAATACACCTGCTTGCGATGCTCCTTGTCATACGACTTGGTGCCCACACCCTCACGGATCAGTTCTTCGCTGCGGGTTGAATACCAGCGAGAATAATTCCACAGATCCGATGAGCGCCACAAGCCTGACGGATCCGGGTCACTGGCTAGTCCCCATACCCCGTTAAACAGCTCGACCGAAGGATCATCATTCTCTACCGCTTCGTAGAACGTATTCAGCTCTTTCAGACTTCCGCCGTTTAGCTGTACATCTAGGCCGACCTCCCGCCAATTCTGCAGAATCGCCTGCGTGCGCGGCGCTGAGGTCTTGCTGCCGTTCATGGCATCATAGTGAATGATGAATTTAGCTCCCTTGGGGTCCTCGCGCAAGCCGTCGCCATCCACATCCACATATCCCGCTTCATCAAGCAATGACTTGGCAAGTTCAGGGTGATAGGGATAGGTATTAATTTCTGTATCGGCAATTTTGGCCCAGCTTGTACTGGGGACCGGAGTTTCAATCAGCGTTCCCAGCCCATTGGAGAATTTATTGATAATACCTTGACGGTCCAGTGCGTAATACATAGCTTTGCGCAAGCGCTTGTCTGCAAACTTGGGGTTATCCATGACATTTTGCTGTGTTTCATCATCCCAATGTCCAAATTTGAAGCCTATGTATTCGTAGGACAGCTCCGGTGACTGCAGAACTTCAATATTATCCAAGTCCTTTATGGCTGCAAAGTTATCCCGCGGAACCGTTCCAATATCGATCATGCCTTCCTCGAACTGGGGAGAAAGGCTCTCAGGATCCACTACCTTATATACAACAGCGTCAAGCAACGCCTTTCCCCGGTGATAATGGTCAAATCGCTTCATTTCCACAAGCTGCCCCGGCTGAATTTGAGTTACCTCGAAAGGGCCAATGCCAATTGGGTTTTTCCGCACCTGATCACTTTCCGGCATATCTTTAACAGCCACTCCGCTATAATATTTCTTGTTCATCGGATAAGGCCACAAATTGTCAATTGTATTCACGCGTGCGGCATTTACCGTAATTCTCAGCCGGTAAGGATCAATGACTTTGATTCCGGAGATTTCCTTCGCTTTTCCGCTGTGATAATCTTCTACTCCCTTAATCATTTCCACGCTGTAATACCTTGAACCTGTGTAGTCGGGGCTGGCAATTGTCTCAAGTGCAAATTTCCAGTCTTCCACCGTCAGCTCATCGCCGTTATGCCAGCGGACACCGGGTTTAATGCTGAATGTGAACACGGTATGATCTTCGGATTCCTGCCAGGAAGCAATATTCGGTACGGTTGTCAGGTCATCCTCGACGGTAAACATAGCCTCCGTAATGAAATCAAGAACATTGGAATCATCATCTCCTTCAAAAAAAGCGGGTTCAAACAATCCCTGGAACGGTGAGGTGTAGCCATAGGTAACGGTACCTCCTGCCTTCGCTTCATCAGCCGTTTTGCTGAAGGATATTGTATTTGAATTATTGCTTAAGCCTAAACCGCTGCATGCTGAAAGTAGAAAAGCCATGAGCATCAGCATTCCGCCAAGTTTACGTTTATGCATGTATTCCTTCCTTTCTTCTGTTCCTCTAACCCTATATGGAAGCGTTTTCTAATGTTTATTTTACTGAATTTATTATTAAAATTTAGTTGTCATTCCAATTTAAGCTATATATATCATATAATGTGTAAAATTTTTAAAACACGGTTTTGATAAACCACATTATAGAGGATATACAATATTCTCCGTAAAGAAAAGACCATATTTGTAACCTTTGTGCTGCGGACACAAAAAGGCCTGCCTTTTCGGGGCAGACCTCCGTTCAGAATTTATGCCTATTGCTCCTCGTCCGTATGGATGATCGTCACGCCTTCAACATGTCTTTTTCGCATCAGTTTGCGCTTTTTACGGGTATCCTTGCTCTCGAAAATAATATCAAAATCATAATCGTCAGGATACAGCTCCGCTTTGGAGAGGTAGGGTTTCAGGCGTTTATGATTTATTTGCATTTTTTGCTTTTGAATCATGACCCCAACCATTCCCAGGTCATTTCGCTTCTCATACACAATTCCCGTTCTTCCAAGGGAGCTGACATACACCGCATCCCCTACCTCAAAATTTACGGCCTGCTTCTTACTGCCTGCTTCCTCCGCAGAGTCATTCTGTTCTCCGCCTTCTTGAGTCCGCTCTTTGTCCTCTTCATTCGATTCAACGGACAGTCTCAATCCTTCAGTCTTATGCCCTGTGTACCCGGCATTAGGACTGCTCCAGTTCTCTCTCCCGCCCTGTTGTTCCCGCTGCTGGGCTACAAGCTGCTGCGAGCGCTGAATGACATTGCCCGGGATACCCAGCTTCTCGGCGATTTGCAGCGCGTAGCTTTCACCCGCCTCGCCAATGGTCAGCTTGTAGAGCGGCCGGAGTGTCTCCTTATCGAACTCCATCCGCGCATTCTGGAATCCCGGGGTGGAAGCAGCAAACACTTTTAGCTCATTAAAATGGGTAGTGACAATGATATTCGCCCCTTTGCGGTTCAGTTCCTCAAGAATAGCTATCGAGAGAGCAAAACCTTCACCGGGATCTGTCCCTGCCGCCAGCTCATCAATCAGCAGCAGTACCCCTTTGCCTGCATCCTGCAGCATTCCCTCAATGCTCTTCATCTGGGCAGAAAAGGTGCTCAGCGACTGCGTCAGGCTCTGTCCGTCTCCAATAACACTGATTACATCGCTGAATACAGCGAAGTCACAGTCCTCCTCTACAGGAACCAGCATTCCGGAATGCACCATTAAGGTCAGTAGGCCCAGCGTTTTGAGCACAACTGTTTTCCCCCCAGTATTGGGGCCTGTTACAATCAAAGACCTATAGCCCTTGCCAAACTCTAGGCTGACCGGCACCATATCCTTCAGCTTCGGATGCCTGCCGCCGTTCATCCTCAGGTAACCACGGTCATTCAAAGCAACTCTCCTCGCCCCAAGTGTGCGGGCGTACTTAGCTTTGGCAAAGATGAAATCATACGTGCCCGTCACATCAATATTTACCCGCAAGGCTTCCTGCTCCTGTTCCACCATGCCGCTGAGCATGCTTAGAATCATTCCCTCTTCCCGTGCCTCGTCAGCAGCCAGCAGCTCCAGCTCTCCCTGCAGGGCGGCTATATCATAAGGCTCGACGAAGACGGTCTGTCCGCTGGTGGATTGATCCAGCACTGAGCCTTTCACCTGTTTGTGATATTCGCGTTTTACAGGAATAACATAACGCCCGCCGCGCATGCTGACCAGATTCTCCTGGAGGATAGACTGGTGCTTGGACATAATGCTCTCCAGCTTCCTGTTCAGCCGCTCTTTAGCCACTGCCAGACGCTTGCGCACTCTCTCCAGCCCTTTACTCGCCTGGTCTTCTATGACCCCAAACCGGATACAGCGTTCAATTTCCTCTCTGACATGCCTCAATTCCTGCAGAGAAGCTCCATAGGCGGCGATTCGCGGCGCACTTTGCTCCTTGGAGGCCATATACTTGCGCAGCTGACTGCAGCTGTTCAGAAAGGTGCATACCGACATAAGATCCTGCTCGTTATACATATATCCGGTACCCAGCAGTGACATGATCGACTCGATTCCCTCCAGAGAAGGCAACGGAACACTTGCCCCTCTTCCCAGCAGCTCATAGGCTTCATCCGTTTCATCCATTGCCCGGTGGATTGCCGGCAGGTAAGTCATCGGTGCCAGCTCATTTACATATCTTCTTCCTTCATAGGATACTGCATGCCGTGCCAAATCCTGTTTGATCTCTTCGTATTCAAGCGTATTCAAACTTTGCAGATTCAATGTTTCTCCTCCTCTATTGTCGACCTGAATGTATCAGGCGTGATTGTTCCTAACGCAAAAAAGGGCAAAGACTGCCACTACGGCAGTCCTTGCCCTCATTTATATGGTGTTGTCTCTGAAAACAGAAAAAACCGTGCTGCAAGAGCACGGTTAATTACAAAGAGAACAACAGCCGTAAAGAGGCCATCGTGACGCTTCGTGTGTTCTTAACTAAATCATTCACCTTCAACAACCAGAGCATGTCGCGGGACAGACTCAAACAGAGCACACGTATCGCCTAATCCGATACCTGGCGCAGCTAATTGTTCAGGTAATATGAAATTGCTTAGTTAAGAACGCTCACCAACATCAAAATTTCCCCTTTAGTTTAGGATAACTGTAATTTACTACATTCTGTGACATCCGTCAATTGGCAACAAAACAGTTCAATACCCAACTAATTCTATTCTTACTATCTGCAACTTGTCCATGAAGAGCGCCGAAGAAAGTCTTTTGCAGCTCAACCAGGACTTGACCGCCATCAGCAATCAGTTTGTCATAAATGCCGCGCAGCTGTTCCTCACTGTCCAGCCCCATAATAATGCTGACATTTTCCGTCTTGGCGCCTTTCCCGTAATCATCGGAGAAATGGATCAGACTCTGGCCCAGATGCAGCTCTGCATGCAGCCACTTTCCTTTATGCTCATTCAAAATCTTAATTTCCCCGCCAAACACGCTCTGATAATATTCTACCGATTCCTGTACATTCTCAATAACTACAAAGGGGCTTGCACTGACCATCATCATGCCTCCAAGAATTAAATTATGCGGCTGTTCAGCTTCCGTCATTTCTTACTCATTATATACAATTAAGTATTTATGACCAAGCGGGCATACTTTGACCGCAGCCGTCCTGCTATCATTTGGTTTTATCCGTCTTTCTTCTATTTAGCTGAGTCCGGTTATTGCGGGAGGGTGTCGTTTAGGAGCAAATAAAAAAGCAGCCGGTTGCCCGGCTGCTTTGTATAAAACGTCCTATTCCGTTGTGTAAGGCAGCAGCGCGATTTGACGCGAGCGTTTTACAGCAATGGTCAGAGCGCGTTGGTATTTTGCACTTGTACCTGTTACACGACGCGGCAAAATCTTTCCGCGTTCGCTGATGAACTTCTTAAGAAGCTCAGTGTCTTTATAATCAATGTGAGTAATTTTGTTCACAGTGAAGTAGCACACTTTTTTGCGCTTGTTGCGTCCACCACGACGTGCCGGTCTTTTGTCGTTGTCTCCGCCTTCTCTTTGTTTGAAAGCCATGTTCAGTTCAGTCCTTCCTTATTAAAATGGCAAATCATCGTCCGATATATCGATCGGTTTTCCATCGCCCGAAAAAGGATCTTGATTATTGTTGTTGTTACGCGTGAAATTATTGCTATTTCCGCGTCCACTGTTACCGCCGCCACCGCCATAGGCTGGTTCTTCAGGAGTACCTGCACCACTTGGTGTATTTCCGCCTTCACGGTTCTGCGAAGATTCCAGGAAACGGACATTATCGGCAATGACTTCGGTTACGTATACACGTTTACCTTCGTTATTCTCGTAATTCCGTACTTGGATGCGTCCTTCCACGGCTGCCAGTCGTCCTTTGCGCAAGTAATTGGCACAGGTCTCAGCCAGCTGTCTCCAGGTTACTACCGGGATGAAGTCCGCCTCGCGTTCACCGTTCTGGCCCGTAAAGTTGCGGTCTACAGCAAGTGTAAACTGCGTTACGGCAACACCAGCGGGAGTATAACGAAGTTCCGGGTCACGGGTCAACCGACCGATCAGAATGATACGGTTCAACAATTCAATCCCCTCCTTTAACGCGATCAATTACAAAGCTTGTCAACATCTTAGGCAACGTCGTTCGTAATGAGATAACGAATTACTTCGTCGGAAATCTTCATGAGACGTTCCAATTCGGTAACTACTGCAGGTTCTGCATTGAAGTTAACCAAAACATAAACGCCATCACGGAATTTCTTGATCTCATACGCAAGACGGCGTTTACCTTGCACATCGTGCTTTGTAATTTCTCCGCCGTTGGAGATGATGCCTTGGAATTTTTCGACTGCTGCTTGAACGGCTTCTTGTTCAATGTCAGGACGAATAATGTACATGACTTCATATTTGCGCATAATTTTCACCTCCTTATGGTCTGCGGCCCCTGATCACGTCAGGAGCAAGGAACGAGCACAAACATAGACTCGCACCATATTAATATACCAAATAGTTCTGACGAGTGCAAGCAATATTAATCAATGCCAGTTCCAGGTACTTTTTAGCTACATGAACAACCCCACGAGTGCGCACAATATAACTGTATTCACCACTCAAGAGAAGGAGGGATATCATGGGCGAACAGACGGAATATGAAAAAGGCGACAAAGCACCTAACCCCGGTGTCTACATGGAAGTAGGCGAAGCACGCAGCTTCCATACACAGATCAGTAATCCGAAACGGATTGAAATGGAAAAGGGTGATACCTTCCCCGAAACCACCAACAAAAACCGCAAATGGAAAAAGGTCGAAAAAGCACGGGTCCATTAATTTTTGAGCACCATGTATAAAAGAGTCGATCCTGTCCCATAATAAACTCAGGCAGTACAAAAGAGAGGTGTGGTTCCGTTGGACGTCGTAGACGAACACAATCACTGGGATTCTGATTCAGCAACTATTGTAACCCGGGAAGAGTAAGGGCTGGGCTCCTAAAAAAAGCACAGTCTCAGCACAACCCAATCACTTTAGCGGCTTTACACAGAGAAATTCCGAACATCATTGATGTACTGCCTCTGGAGAGGGACCCGAAAGGGTTCCTCTTTTTGTTGTTGATTAAGTACAAATAAAAAAACCTCCGCCGATCAGCGAAGGTTGGATTAACGATTATAAAGTGCTGTAGTGGCGGAGAGGGTGGGATTCGAACCCACGCACGCTGTGACACGCCTAACTGATTTCGAGTCACGTATTTGCCCGCTAATGTACGAAAAAGCCCGCAGCATCAACGTTTAGTTTACGATCACATACCGGACTGATTCCGATACTTCTACGTTTATTCGATTATCTACCTATTATAATAGCATATCGGATACGCGTAGACAAACGCAGAATGTGACCCTCGGGTAAAAATTTATTGTCGGACTGTACATACAGCAGAATGCGGTCCTGGCGCTAGGGGCCTTGGGGGTAACGCCCTGCGGAAACAAGAATATGTATTTTTATACACTCGCTAACCTAGCTGATTTGTAATCACGTAGCTATTCGCAGACAAAAGAAAAAGCCCGCAAACCCTTATGTATCAAGGATTTACGGGCTCATACGCAGGTCAGCCGTAGCCGCTGTGCTTTATACATACGTCAATCACACGTTTATACATACGTTCATGCAGCGTTTATGCAGCGTTTATGCAGCGGTGACCCCCGAGTTTTAGGGCGGCCGTCCACCGCGAGCACCGTGCAGGTGAAACGCGCTTTTAGTCCGGAATAGTCGGCGTACGCCTCTACGATACTACGCACTCTCTGCGTCTGTGCTGCCGTTAACCATCGCATCCAATTCGCTAAGGCTCGTGCGAATCTCTTCGTCAGTTCTGCGTCTGTCCTCGACGGTCTGACGCGTATCCTCAACGACGGTCCGATCGGTGAGCAATCCGTATCTGCGGAAGTACAGGTCGAGCGCCTTAACGCTAGGTACTCCGTTCGCTCCGCCTCGGATCGCTTTCATGAGCGCGGTGTTAACCTCCGATCTCATAGCGCTAAGCTGCATGTCCGTAAGGTAGTTAACGTAAGCACCGAATACCTCCTGCGCTTTCCATTCGAAGAACGTACTCCGCGCGATACCGATCTCGTCCGCTAACTCCTGCGCTGTCTTCTTCTTTCCGTCATCCGTCAGCAACTCCGCCCACTCGTTTGTTACGATAAGCTGCGCGGCCTTCTGTTGCTGCGGTGTTAATTGCGCCTCCAGTACCTTACGTTGTCTCGCGTTGTTACTCATATAAATCGTCCTCCTCTTTCGTAGGTAATTGCGCTAGTGCTTCGTCATATGCAGTCTGGAACGCCTCGTCATCCGCAATCAAGCGTTTAAGTTCCGCCTCTGCTGCCCGGCGCTCATCCGAATAGCCTCCGTATGCTGTAAACATATCCCAGCTATTACCGTCCGCTTTCATGAACGTTTCCAGCAGCAAATGAAAGGTACGCATCATTCGGTTAGTATCAACCTCTGCAGCCTCTCCGGACTCAACGGCCGCGCTTATCTTATCGAGCTGTTGAAAGATGCCGTTTACCGCTGTCCCGTAGAACGAACTCCAAATGCCGCGCGCATATATCAGCATCCGGCCGTATTCCCGGTATCGTTCAAGCTTACTGATGTCAACGTGAGCGATTCGCCCATCCGCGAGCAGAGACGCATACTTGACCGCGATCGCTCTAAACGGTTCCAGCCGCTTAATGAGTGCGCCGGCTAGCGGCTCCTCTACGGTTCGAGGCAGAGGCAACGGATCGGCCGGCAGTCCTTGTCTGACGCGGATCGCGCGAATTGTCTCCGCTAACCGCTGGATGTCCGTCTGCAATTCTGCATTAGTTAGCGCCAACGTCTCCACCTCCTTCCGCTGCGGCCAGTGCGACACCAATCTCTACGTCTAGCGCGCGGAGTATTTCGAGTTCTCGGCCGGGATTGACCGCCAGTACCGCCGTAATCATTTCCGTAAGGTCTGCGGCGGCCGTTGTGACATCTACCGTAAATTCGAGTAAGCAGCGTTTTTTCATAATTAAGCGTCCCCTTTCGTAATAAAAACCGCCCATATAGGACGGCCGTTATATGTGCGTATGTTATTCGTTAAATGCGGCAATCTTAGCGTCGATCTCTATTAATTGCGCTTCGAGTGTAGCGAGTTCGGCTTTTAGTTCCTCTAATACAACCTTATCTCGTTCCAGTGCTTCTTTCCACTGCGGAACAGTAGTGGAATTGGGATTTTCCTTAATGAGAGATTCCCAAATGTGTAATTGATTTTCTCCGTAGTTCTTAATGTGGGTCTTTTTCTTCTCTATATTAGCAATAAGTGACTCTCTTTGTGATTGTAGCTCTACTAAACTATTAGATACATTGTTTGTTGTGTCAGAGACTTGATTAGCAGTCGCATCGCCCATAATTATCTTTTTCCCCTCTATTGTTAATTTCGTTCCCGTCGCCTCAGAAACCGCACGAATAGGCGCGTAGGCAGACCCATTTATGATAATAGCATCGGCTACTTTTGCTCCGTTCTTTTCTACTGTAAATAAGCCTTGTACCTTCTGCCCTATTAAACTCGCTGATCCTGCAAATGCAGAAGCGCCACCAAATAGCAGCGCTCCGACGATTACACCTGATACAAACTTTTTCATATGATAGCCTCCGTAATAGTATTTTCCTAATAGTACCATTACGTTAAGATGCTGTGAAGGTTCCCCCTCCACTGTTTGCGTTAGCGGGGTTCCCATGATTATGCGACGGAATAGTTACTGTGTGGCTGTGCGACGCGCTTGCTTTTCCTGCTATCGCTGACCATAGAGCATTTAATTCACTCTGTAACGTTGTTCCTGAAGCGTCAGCGATTTTATCCCATGAAGAAAGCCGAACACGTCCGCTAGTTGGTTGTAGATCAATATTTGATCCTGTGATCGTCGCATTTCCAAACGCGCTAATAGCTAAACCTACGCCCGGCGAGTTATATATTGTGGACTCGTTACCATTCGCAAGAAAGCGTATTTTACTTACTCCATCCTCATACGCCGGTATCAATATACCGTCATTAGGACTAGAATAAACACCGAACGCCACGCTCGCCGGATCGATCACCACGCGCGGGTACACGGAGTCAGACGTCTGTATCTTTGTTCCGGTAATCGTCCCGCCCTCGATCTCATTTCCAATGATCCGACTCGCGCGGATAACGGTCGAAATAACTTCACTGTCCGTCATTTCACCAGTAAGCTTAATTGAGCGCGCGACTACGTTACCTGCCATGTCCGCCGTACTCGGAACCTTATCACTAGGCCACGCAGGGTACTGCGTTTTACTCCGTATCCACAGCGGGTCTTTTGGGACGATGATGTTGCGCCCATCAAAGAAGAACGCGTGCAGCTTGCCGCCGACATGGACGTCAGACACGCGCCCAAACGCCTCCTTAACGATTTCAGTGATATCTCCGCCGATCTGGAACAACCGTTCAATCTCCGGAAGAACGCAGTCGGAATTAGCGCCCCACGCAAATACGTCAGTCTCAATCGGAATCCTCGTATCGGCTTTGAAATCGTTGTAGTACGAAAGCTGCGTATACCTCGCCTTACCCGCTGTGATATCGTGGACAGCAACGCCGAACTCGATACCGTGTTCAAGCGCCTTGTACTCCGCCCGGCCTTCATTCTCACTCTTGAACCCGTTGTATACTCGTCTCGCGATTCGCTCGATTTCGCGGAGGGTACTGGTCGGCTTTACGTTCTGGAAAAACTGTTCAGCGATTGCCACCATTCCCGTTGTAAAAATGACCTTATCACCGATGCAGCGCGCTTTCGGATAGGTGTCAGTTACTAGGTAGTCAACTCCGTTACTGTTTGCGGAAATTCTCCCGTCCGCGAATACGTAGATTTGACCGACCGAATAAATTGATACGCATAGACTCATTAGACCATCTCCCTTGTTTAATTATGAAGCCCCCGATTACTCAGAGGCTTC
The DNA here is from genome assembly GCF_038002865.1 of Paenibacillus sp. FSL H3-0321. Lineage (NCBI taxonomy): Bacteria > Bacillati > Bacillota > Bacilli > Caryophanales > Paenibacillaceae > Paenibacillus > Paenibacillus sp. FSL H3-0321. The sequence continues at coordinate 4,168,923 of NZ_JBBODH010000001.1, forward strand.
CGTCTGTGCTGCGTATTCCCTTTTCGCGATCGAGAAGCGGGCGATATTCTGCGCGGATGGATTTGCCTGCGCCGCTGTTCTCGCTGCTTCTACATCTTCGGCCGTAACTTTTGAATCTTCCGGTTCAGTACGGGCCGGTCGTTCGGATGGGTTTTCGTGTCCGTGCTTAATCCGGGAATAAAGCGCAATGTTATCCGCTGACGACGTAAGCTTGGCGAGCCTGTGCGCGTCCCGTACGTCCTTTGCAGAGAGAGGATCGCCGCTTTCCAGTTTAGCGCGCAGGCTTGTCGCAGCCGTACGCAACTCGAACCCCGCGTCGCTCAGACCGTCGTAATAATCGAACCGGTCACGCAGGATCGCTGCCCGCGCCAGGTCGTCGGCATCGCCGGTCTTTGACGCGTGTGCTTCCGCTTCCTGTACATAAGATTCCGTCGGACTGCCTACGTACTTGAACGGGGCGTCTTCGGTAAACATGGTAGCGATCGTATCGTTGTACTCACGCTTGGCTGCGGAATAGGCTGCAATCTTGTGCGGATGGCCGGCGGCGAGCTTCTTCATTTCTTCGAGCTTGGCGTACTTCATATTAAGCGCCCACCTTTCCGGCGAGGCTTCTAACCGCCCGGCCTACGTTAAGGTCGTACAGGTCAGAGTCTTTTAAGAAGTACACGTCTGTATCTCTAGTAGATTGAAAGTCAACGTCCGTCATCCTGTAGATGTAGCGACTATGGTTGCCGCCCGGCCCGAGTTCAAACGCAGCCATACTGCGGATACTGCCGTACTCCTGCACTACTGCCTTGTACTGCTGCACCGCCACAATGTACGCCTTTTTTGCCGCAAGCAGCGCCTCGGCTGCCGGGTCAAACTTCTCCTTTTTAAACGCCGGCTTGAACTCCGTATTCCACGCCGTAATGATGTCATCGGAGGTCATTTTCGGCTGGAAGACAGCGGCGGCTACCTGCGCCTCGCGTTCCTTACGTTTGAATGTGCGTTCCGCTTCTTCGATCCGGACAGACAGTGCGTCGAGCGCCTTTCCTGCGTCCTGGCCTGTTTCAAGTGAGCGCCGCATTGTCGCTTCAAACTCAGCTTTAAGCGCCTGGACTTCTTCGAGCGCTGAATCCCGTTCCTGTTTAACGACTGCCTGCTTAACGGACATGTTCGCCCGTTCCTCGATAAACTGCTTAATTTTAGTAAATTCCATATTTACCGGCTCCTTCAATTTTGGTTAGTAATGTTCGGATATATTTCGCCAGCCATGCGCGCCAACGTGGTAACGGCGGCAGTGACGGCAGGGGTTCATCCGGTATATCCCGCTTGATTCCGTGCAGTTCAATCAGTACCTCGCGAATATCCTCAACGGCCCGGCGCGCTGATACGGTATCTGACGGATGCTTAATCGCTGCACCTACGCCCGCGACGGACAGGCAAGCCGCATATAGTGCGATGTCCGACGTCCAAAGCTCTACCACATCAATCCGGTGTGCCGCGGCCAGTTCTTGCGCCGCCTGGACCGCTATCTCTGGCGTCGCAAAGTCCGGCCACGGGTAGATGAGCGAATCAAGTAAGTGTCCGGCGCTGTCGAATAGCTGCGCGGACAGAAACTTCGCCGATTCAACGGCGGCCGTCTCGACGATGATTAGCGGGCGCATCATACTAGCGTGACGTTTAGCGCGACGGGGCGGCCTTGCCGGTCAGTGCCGAGGTCAAACTGCACCATTTCGCCCGTTACCAGGTACTCAAGGCCGGGACCGAGCGCTGACCGGTGGAAAAAGTACTCGTCGCGGCCGACACGAATAAAGCCGAAGGCCCGCGTAATGTCATAGAGCTTAATATAACCGCTCATTCGACCGCTTGGCTGGCGCGGCTTGCGGCGCGGCTTATCGCTCACACGGCTTTTACCGAGACTCGGCCCGATAAATCCGTCAAGAACCGCCTGCTCTGCGGGGCTGAGCGTGAATATGTTTGCTTTTGGGTAAAGTGACATCTTTGTTGCTCCTTATCGTGTTTGGATTGTTGTTGCACGTTTCCATGCCATGGGCGCTCGGCGACGTATCCAGCGGTCAGACACGGACTCGCCGTAGACTATTTCGCGCTGCTGGCCGGTGTCTTCGTTGACCATGCGAACTACTCGCTGGTAAAATTCAAGCGGAGTTATAGAAACGACGCGGATTCTCTCTCCCACGGTGGCCGGCCTCCTCCGAATATTTCAAGCGCCATTAATATCGCGTGTCTAACCTGTGCCTTCGTGATCCCGTACAATTTCGTAGGTGACTCCGCTTTGCATACCATGATTGCGAGCCTTTCGATAAGCCGGCACGCCTTAACAGCGTCCATCTTCCGGTATGTATCGACGTTAACCTCGCGGCCTACGAAATAGACGATCTCTTCTAAAAGTTCCTCCGTTGCTAAACTATCGACAACGTACTCGCTGAATTTGAGCGGGCGCTTGGCTCCGTACTCAATCGTGTAATCTTCCACCGCTGTTAGCCTCCCTCGCGTAAAATAGGCGCATATTCGGTACGCTATTGCCTTCGTATGCTTGATTTAAGGCGCACAAATATGCCCGGTGATACTTTGTTCGTCCAGGTTATAAACACGCTTAAAACACGCTATTTCTACGATAAGCGGACGCCGAATAAATGCCGAGCTGAGCGTTTGCGTGCGGATGGGACACGGTACTGCTTCGCGAGGAGCTTCCCGTCCTGCCGGTACGTTGCCATTACGATAAAGTCCGGATAGGAGCGGCGTATTTTCGCCATGACTTCGTGATCTTCTGTGTACGCAGCCAGATTATCGGAATCCAGCCGCCATATTGCATTTTCCATTGTGTAACGTCCTTCGTTGGCCTAGCAGTTTGCCGTGTATTTGTGCCTGCGCGGTGCTCCCGGGCGTTTATAGTCCGCCTGTACGACGTTGTTTAACGCTTAAAAGCGCTAAAGCCTTTAATCAAAATAAAAGCGCCCTAGAGCGCCAACTTACCGGATTCCTTCGCGCGCTGAATTGCCGTGAGCACGTCGTCACCAGTGCCGAAGACCTGCGCGATCTTTATACGCAAGTCTCTCGACACCGCACGGCGTCCGCACTCCACATCGGACACAAGCGCCTGACTAACGCCCAACGTATCAGCGAATGTAGCCTGCGTCATGCCGGCCATTATCCGAATACCACGGACACCCTCTCCGTCCATATCACAAACCCCCTTAATCTATTAGAGATAACGCAAACGTAATAAATAGAATAGTTGGGATTGTGTTCCTCTCCCTTCTTAGGCGGAGATGTGGACAGTGTACGAGGATTCGCAGTCTACGAAACTTTCCGTCAGCTCTCTATCTCGCAGGTTATACGACACAACTGGCCCCCACCATATAGGCGACGTTTTTCCCTTCCACGAGTTCCGATCGCTCTGCCAGCCATACCGCCCGTCGAGGTACCCGTTATCCTCCGTTCCCTTTTTGTCTACGAGCTGAACCGTATTCTTTTTACCATGCGACTCTTTGCGCTCCTTCGCCGCTGCTATCCCGCTAATCTTTTCGTAACCTCCATAAGCGCGTTCCGAACGGTTCTCTATTTCGTACATTTCCTGCGGATTGTAGAACGGGTAAGGTAGGCGCATCCGACTGCGCTCGCCTATTAAGTCCTCCGATCCGTACCGCCCCCGCCGCGCGGACAGCTTCTTCGCGAACGTACGGCAACTATCTCCGCAATCTCGTTTATTCCGCGCGGGGCTGCGGTCTTCAAACGGATACTCGCACGTCCGGCAGACTTTAATCCGTACACCGTCCGCTAGCGCCTCTGCGTCAGCCAGGCAATAAATGCTGATACCGCGTTCTTCCATAAAAGCAAGAGCGCCCTCACCCGGCGGAATAATAACATCCTCATCGCGCGGTTTGTCGTATGGATCGCGCAGGATAGTCAGGCCGAGCGCGTGATCCTCCGCGAGTATGTAGTCAGCCATCCGTTCAAGGCGCTGCTTTTCCGCACCTGTAAGGAAGCGCCCGTCACCTCCGACATGCTGCGCGTGATGATACGCAAGGATAGCCGCAGCCATCCGGCCCGCTGAACGAATCCGGAGTTTAAGCGGATGGTCTGCGTATCTGCGGAAATCAGCGCGCTTCCGATTCGGGAATGCGTCGCTAGCGGGGCCGGATGGCTCTTGTACAGCGGAGAAGTCATTTACGCGGAGTTGCGGTGTGATTAAGGTTAAGTGCGGGCGCTGACCGTCTGTGAGTTTATAGGCTGTGCTTTGCATAGCGGTATCCTCCTTTTCAAACATCCCTATCATGCGGCCACCTCCTCATTGTGTAGTCTCTTTATATAGAAGGTCCTTTCCCGATATACTCCGAGCTCTTTCAGGGCTTCTATCACGTCTCCGTCCGCCTGGAGGCTCGCGAAGGTGTTGCGGTGTATTCCGAGACTCTCGTATATTTCCTTTGACTTAACGCGACTACCGGGCGCCATTGAGCGGAAGAACTCGATAAGAGTGCTCACGTTTTTGCTCGGTCCTTTAAGCTGCCGTCGCGGAATGAACTCCCGGCGATGTGCTCCCGGAAAGCTGCCGATAATCTTACCGAGAACCTGCTCGTCACGGTGGAACAGATACACACTAACGGGATAATCACTTGAGCGTGGCCGGATACGGTGAACGTCCTGGATACGTTCTGTTACCAACTCCCCGACTTTAAACGATTCGACGCGGGCGTCCCTATAGTGAACTCCGGTCATATCTACCCAGCTCTCATATGAAAGCAGTTCATCGTAGATCGCGCTCGCAACCTGAGGGTAATATGCCTCTCCCTTTAATAGCCAGCCGAGAAAAACTGCCGCGTCACAGTCTTTATAGTCGTTGGAAGCGCGCCCGCTATCAAAATGCTTAGTCACCACCCGGCCGGACTGAATATCCTCGGCTAAGTAGCTCTCAAGCTGCGGTAGGTGCTCTTTGTAGAAAACAACCATTGTCTTATGATGCTTCTCTGCAATTTCACGTACCATGCTAGCGACCTCTTCAAAGGATTGGTGATGGTTCTCGAAAAAGGACTTTGATAGATTTTCACCTGTGCAGACATGGAATTGCACATTGCCGTAGGCGTGCGGGTTAGGGGACTCCAATACAATGAAATTCCCTGCCGCATAGTACGGGTCTGTAGCTGCAGTTGCATCCAGTATGAACGGACGAAAGGCCGTCCATTCGTAATAAACGCGGTGTGAAACCGTAACCACTGGCGTAACTCCCCGCCGCAGGTAGACCATCCCACCAAGCCTGACGGTACTCTCGAACGTTGCCAGGGCGTCGAAGGATTCCCCGTCGTAGAGGTCGGACCATAATCTACGTAAGCCGTCAGGGAGTACATAATCAAAGTCAATCGGCATTAAGCGTTTAGGCACGTCGCACGCTTCGAGCTCTCCCCGGAGCTGCTGCGCAAATGCTAAAAACTCGCGGTAATCGCTGTTAATTTCCCGGCGAGTAGTCGACCCGGATCGTTGTTTAGTTTGATGGGTGATTAGCCGTACGTCTTCGATAAGGCGACTCACGTCCTCCACGGATACGGAGTGTGTACGCGTTAAGACTGGCCGCTCGTCAATGACAAGGAGGCGGCGAGGCCTACGTTGTTCATCCCGGTCATAAAACGAGGAGAACCGATCGAGCACGCGCATTGTCGATTGACGGGCAAACATTTCTGCGGTCATGACTACCACCGGATAATACGCCTGCCTGTTAAATTGCCGGCGGTGGGATTCGTAGGAAGTAACGGCCGGATCAAATCCACGGATAGCAAACGCACGACGATGCCGCACGCCTACGCGCCCTTCCGCTGTATCGTTTTGGTTAATAGCGTTGGTCAGCGCTTCGACTTCGTCCCTCTTCTGCTTGACGATAATCGCGCCGAAATGCGGGTCGGTTGCGGTCATATGGCGGAGGTAGACCTCCAGTAGTGTAGACTTTCCGAATCCGCACTCAGCCGCGAAAACTACGGGATAATCCATATCATCTGGCGCATTCCAAGCGGCCACCATTCCCGATGCAAACGCTAAGTCTACGGCGCCCACCTCATGACCGCGAGCTAGTAATAGCGCCTTGAATCCGTCTGTCACTTCGTTTCTTTGCGAGGTTAATACAGGTGTACTACCGACAAATAACTCCGTACTCATCCGCTCTCCTCCGTTTCTTTGGTCTGCCTACATGAGCGCGCTTCTTGATTAGGCGTCATGGTCTTACCCGATAAACTTGTCGCGCAGTTAGTGATTGGGCGATGTTCCCTACATATTCGGATACGCCGGTTTTTGGCGGAGCCGGGACAAGGGGCGGTATTCCCCGTAGGCCAGCACTTAAAGGTCAACGGCTGACGCGACCATAACTCGGTCACGCCCGACTCACTAACGTTCGCCGAATATGTCTGAATACTCGGAATTGCACATTTTCTCGGTAAGATGTACTTATAGAGTTTTTGTGCATTTTTCGCGGAAGGTCAACCCCTAGCTCGCGGCTCTCCTACCGTACGACGTCGCACGCTCTATGCGCTGGCTTTCATCGCCTGTTCTAGCGACTCGTAAGTGTCCTTCACTCGTCTAAACTTGTGCGCGTCGCCGGTTTCTCTTATGTCCGGATGGTACAGTTTCGATAGAGTGCGGTATGCGCTTCTGACTTCACCAAACGTCGCGCCGGCCGATAATCCCAAAACACGCAAGTACTCCGTATATAGGAAGTTGTACACGAACTCACTTCGGCGGTCCCTGACTTCCTTACTGCGCCGGACCGCTTCGCAGCGCGCGCGAATACCTTCGATTCTCTCTATCGCGGACAGCAAGGCGCTCGCTATTGTGGCGTTGCTCGGATTCTGAATGTCGTTTAGCGCTCTCTCAATAGCCTTGATCTCGGTTTCCGACTCTGGATAATCCCGCACTAAGTCACCAACGAGATCGTCCACGTCGAAAATAAGACAAACCGTTTCGTAAGCGGCCCCGTCTTTTAAGCATCCGACAATGAAATCCAGGTAGCGGCCGAATTGCTCATCGCCACCGTACTCACTGCAGACGCGCGAAAGCACTCTTTGGCTTTCTCCGGACAGATCGTTCCCTATCTGAATTGCCGTTTCGAGCGGGATGGCCCCGGACTCAACAAGCGCCGATATGTCCGGAGTGATACGCGTGAGAGAGGTTATAATCCCCTGCATATAAGGCGTAGCGCCGACAGTTGCTGCAGCTCCTCGCTTCGACGGCGAAGCTTCTCCCCCACGACGGACCGCCACAACCTCGCGCGCTTCCTTGACCGTCATTTCTCCTACCCGCTTTTGCTCGCCAGTCGATGGAACCGTATGCGCTATGCTTAAAAATTCAGCGCGGTCAACCTCTTCCGGTAACCGTATAATTTCGAACAATTTTCCGATAGGGATATCCTTTGCCTCCGAGCAACTACCGAACTGCTCAAACGTCTGGATATACCTCGTTGCAGTGCTAGGAGTATAGCCGACACTGCCTAGCCATGCGTACCACTGACCACGCGCTAGGTCTTCGTCTCGAACGCGTTTCAGTCGTTCTCCTATCTGAAATATGGAGTCGTCAATACCCTTCTTTAGCTGGAGTATCTCTTCTGTAATAGTGAGGATATTTTCTTGCAATTCGTCGCCTTTTGCCTTCATAGCAAGCCCTCCAAAAAAGTTTATTTTGGCCGCACACTTTACTATTGACAATTAAGTGAAATCCCTTTATACTTAAGGTGTGAACATAAGAATAATATGGATAACTATAGCCAAAAATAGTGTGGGTCAAATCTCAGTATACCACACATATTTTGATGTGCAATAGTTTTTTTCTGTTTTGTTTTTTATTTTTTTGAGATAAAACGAAACGTTTGTTCCCCTCCCCCGTATTACTCGGTATAAAACAAAACAAGGACAGCCCCGTTGCCCGATTCCCGGTTTCCCGGTCGAAGCTGCCCGCAGTACAACGCGGTAGCCATCCGCTGTATATGAACGTAGCCTGCGCGCGGCCAAGCACGCAGAGTACAGTAATTGGCGTTATGAAATCCGGCCACACATTGGACATTGGCGTGTCCTTAGCTGAGTGACCGGAGCAGTGTTCCGCAGACTATTGGTGACGTTGGCGCATCACAGCCATAATCCACGTTGTTACCCGAACTGTTAGCGCAATCCGGTGAAGCGTACCGCGTGGCGACTCCTGCGTCAGCAACCGCAGGACACGGACAGGTCTCATAACGTTGGCTTAGCGGTCGGCGGCGCTGATAGGTTGTTACAATCCCGCATGACGGTCCGTGTTAGCGCACGGTACGGGATGGGGCGGCTTTCCCAGCTAGTTGGGAAGATTATTCGCGTCGAGTTCCTCCGGCAGCAACCGGTAGGCGCGGAGGCGGTCTCCCCAAAGTTGGTGACACCCTACGGACGTCAACGTTGGCGCGAAGACGGTCGGAATCAAACTATCCGTTTAATGGATACTAATCGTCTTCTCCGGCGTTCGAGCGCCATCATCGAAGGAATAACGTTAACCCAAACGTACACAGCGCAGGCCGGCGTCGATCCGGATACGCGCCCATTCTCCGTTATGTGAGCGGACAAGAATCGCATGACGCGTTCTGATTCTCAGTACATCTTTCCGTGGGTAGTACATAAGTAACCTCCGAGTATTAGATTGGTAATTCTTCCGGACAATTCACATGCGGTACGATACTGAGCAATAGCTGCAGCGCGGTCATATCCGTAAGGCGCTGCGCAAGTTTGGACAAAGAGCCTTTATTCAATAACGTAATGTCTGCGCCTACAAGCCGATACACGCCGGGTTCATCCGTAGGTTCCACGATGCCGAGCGCTGCATTGCCGTCTTGCACACGGTAAAGCGCGCCACCAGGGAGGAGAATGCCGCGAAACGTTTCCGGTTCCATGCCGTGATTTTCGCCGCCTGGAATCCAGCGGATTTTAACACGCGGGTACTTAGGCCGGGATGAGTTGGTCATAGGCGACGGCCTCCGTTTTTATTTGCGGTACAAAAAAGCCCAAATCTACGAGTTGCGTATTCGTTGCGTAGTGCGTGCCACTGATGGTGCGGCGATTTGTTGCGGGGAAATTGCGGAGAAATACACGAGTGAGGACGACGATTTGCTGCGTGCGACCTGGCGCATTGATCCAAGTCACGATAAAGTTGCCGCTGCGGTTGCAGATGCAGAATCCGATTTCGTTCATGCGATGAAACCCTCCCGTAAATATCTATTTAGTATTGCGCGGTAGTCCCGCGACAAGGGCGTCGGTTAAAGCTACTCCCTTGTTTCAACCCGCACCGCTGCGGGCCCAAGGCGCATAAGCGCTCGTCAGGCGGTTAAATTGTATTTTCCAAGTCTGTAGCTGCATCCTCAAAATCAGAGAAAGCATCTTGTATCGCTTCGAGTTGTTCCTTCATCGTTTCCATCGCTTCCATGCGGAGGTTATATGTATCCAATCTCTCTTGAAGCGTATCTCCGATATTATCCATGGATTCGATCCGGTCTATCTTCTCTTGCAATTCGTCGGTAGCTTCTTCGCAATATTCCAACAGTTCCGCAAGTGCATCTGTCTGAAACCGCTTCTTGAATTTCTCGGCAGCTTTGACAGCTCTTTCAGTCTCAATTTTGTTCATGTCACTCTCCATGGTTAAAGCCCTTCGGCTATAGATTAGAGGGGCCGCAGCCCCGTGTTGTTTACTTCTCTTTTGCGCAGCTTCATCCGCCTCCTCCGCAGCAACAAGAGCATCGATGTACTCCTCAAAATTGATACTCGCTAGTTTACGTACGAGGTCGATGCTTGCCGAAACACCACCGATTTGATTGAGATACATTTCCGCTAAGTTTGCGCTGCCACGCTCAGCGTATCCGCGCTGCGTGGCGATAAGGCGATCAAGTTGTTCTCCTAAAGCCACCAATATCTTCATGGTCGTTTGTTTATCCATCGTTATTCCTCCCGCGTATGCCCGCCGGCCGGTTTTTTATCGTTGTTATAGGAATACTTCGCGGACGAATATGCCCAGGAGAATTACGGACGCCTTAGCGAACGGCCATAGAGCACCTTTAAGGGCTGAGCGGCGTTTCTTTATGGCGCTACGGCCGGTTGTGCGAGATGGGTACGAGGGGACTTCTATAGTAGCGGCTGCGATCGTAATTAAATTCGGCATTTTTGAAACCTCCTGTATATTTGTACGTACTAAATGTTTAAGATCATGAACCTATAGTACGCCATCAAAAACAACTTGTCAACACTTAGCATACATAAAGTTTGCGTTATTGTACTTAACGTTTGCGAAAGGTACAATCTAGGTATAGATTTCTAGGAGGAATACATATGAAACTTCGGCCAAGCTATAAGCCGATGGAGATCACACTTATACGGCGAGACAAATCTAAAACGTATCTTCGAAATACGTTAGGACTGTCTCCCGCTACTATTGCTAAAATGTCAAATGGCGAGTATGTTGCTCTCAGCGTGATTGCACGAATTTGTGAGGATTTGGAGTGCCGGATCGAGGAAGTTGTTGAGTTCATAGAAGATACGAACACAGGCCGCGCCGAATAGGTAGCGGTCTTTTACGTAGAATCACCGTTAAATTAGCGCCTTACGCCCGCACCTTTACGTTTACCCTCGGACGGCTCTAGCGCGGCTATATCAAGGGCGTACGCAGGCTGATCGGTCGATATACGTAGGGCGCCGGCGCGGTTTGACGTAAGGAGTGCAACTGGTCCATGTGAACCACCTGAACATTTTTCTAACTGTTAATTTTTGATCAGTTGAACAATATTGCGCTGACTCTACGTTTTCAACTGGTTCATTCGTTACAGTTGAAATTTTTCCACGTGCTTCAAATGAAGCACGTGGAATTTGTTCAGGTGCTGATTTTTCAGCAGTTGGAATTACCGGTTTATAAACGAAAAAAGGCGAAGCCATAACGGATACTCTCCGCTAAGACTGCGCCTTTTTTCGTTATTCTAATTAATCGCACCAAACTCCGACGGGACGGGTACAGACGCCAGCAACGCGTCGAGACTGTCGCTGATAGCCTTGGCATCCGTGAATGTATCGTGGCCTTCTTGACCCTCCACTAAGCGGTATATCCGCGCCATCTCAATGCTAGAAGTAAAATCAAAGTACCTATTGGACTTCCGCATATCCTGAATATACTTTGCAGCAGGGCTATTTCTACTCGCATCAAAGCTATCAATACTATTAACTACTTTCGTTAATTCATCACACATTTCTATTAAGTCTGATGATGAGATAACGTTCTTATATGTACCTGCATATGCCTGCAAATCGCTGGTCATCTCTTTGACTTCCCGCACCTCTTTTATATCTGCGTTGATTTTGATAAGCTCGGACCTAACAGTCGCATCCTCCTTAACTTCTAATGCCTTGCTGTACACGTCTGCAGCAGCCTGATATTCAAAGTTTGACACATGCACTCTAGCCTGCTCTATGAGGTCGCTGAACTCTCTGTCTTTCGCTGAGGTACATGCCGATAATATAAGAACAAGTATCAATGTAGTACCTGCCCGTTTAACTGCTCGAAACATCCCATAACCCCCCATTTATTCCCTTTTATGCTTATTATCAAGGATTAGGAACATAATGTAAATACAATACTAACCGCCAGCACTCCGCTTGTACCGCAGCGCCTTCCACTCCGCTAGTGCCTCCGTATAAACATCGTGAAACAGACCGACCGGAGAGTATACGCTGTCCTTCGGCAGTCCTGTCCGTAAATCGACCGCTTTATCGAAATACCGATCGGCAGCTAACGCAATGACCTCCGGCTCTAGGCGGTCGCCAAATCTCCGCGTCAGCATAGCGTAAATATCCTCGAAGTAGTGATCGTAGAGGCTGGCGGTATCGTTGAGCGGTAGTTTAGTCAGCGCGGCGGTCAATGTGTGGAGAACCGCTTCGTCTTCATCGGGTATATGCGCGCTCTTATTTATCTTTCTCTTTAAGTCATTATTATTTAAATCATTAATAACTTGGGTAGGTTCTTCCGCATCCGATTCGCCCATATCCGGATTTTCCGTAAGTGGAAAAGTCGCGTTCGGTTCCACAAGTGGTTCGTTATACTCTACGATAGGCCGTTCGTATACGATCGTTTCATAGCCGGTTATACGGCCATTCTCCCGCGTTTGCTTACGGTCGATATAACCGGCGGCCTCTAATTCACGCAATGCCGAATAAACCGCATCTTTGCCGTCTTTTGACCGCTTAACGAGATCGGAGATATAGACGCGCCAGTTTGACGGCTTCGATAATAGATAACCGAGTAACCCCTTCGATTTCCACGTTAAGCGCTCGTCCGATAAGAAATACGGATCGAGTATCGTGTAGGAGCTATCGCGCTTAGATACGCGGACAATGCCAGACTTACGCTGTTTTGTCGTCATTAATTCGCGCCACCCTTACGATTCATTAGGCGTGATAATGGCGAGTGTTTCCGGTGTTCCTCCGCTATACTGCTCTCGCTGATCTGCACGTATTTCCGCGTTGTAGCTATGTCCGCGTGTCCCATGATCTTCTGCAGGTGGAATATCGACATACCGTTCTCAGCCGCCATAGTTGCGAAATTATGACGCAGCACATGCGGGGAAACAGACCGGCCGAGCTTCGCCTTCTCCGCGTACTTATCGAACGCCTTCTGTATCGTCTTCTCGCTGAGTTGTTCACCATAATTTGTTGTAAACACGTGAGACGTATTAAAGTGCTGCTCGGACTCCGCTATCAATTGCTTAAGCAGCCGCAGCGTTTCCGTAGACAGAGGCATTATTCTCGATTTGCGGTTCTTGTTTTTCGAAGCCGGCAGCGCGATATGCTTCTTAACGAAACTAACCTCCGCCTTCTCCAACGCGCATATCTCATTCAGGCGGCAGCCGGCGTCTAAGATTAACGTCATGATAACGTAATCCCTCCATTGCGCCCACTGACGCTGATCCGGCGCTCTCATAAACCGTTTAAGCTCGTCGTCAGTCAGCGGCATTACCGTATCTTCGTCCTGGCGCAATAGAGAGACCTTTTTAGCGGGATTAACGCTAATGGCCTCCTCTTCGTATAGCGTATTGAAGAACGTTCTTAGAACGCGAATACGGACGTTTACAGAGGCCGGAGATATGCCGCGTCGATCCCGGTCAACCTCCGACTTAAACGGATGGCCTCCGTAGTATTCCTTCTCATCCGAACACCACAGTATGTAATTGCGCAGATGATCCGTTGTAACCTCGTCTACCGCGATATCCCCGACATTCTCCGTTAACCATTCGGTGAAATAGCGCAGGTTCTGAATGTACCCGTCGATGGTTTTATCCTTTAGATTTTTAGCGCGCTTAACCTTCACTACGAAATCAATCGCGTCTTCCATTGAGTAACCCGGCAATGCTACGTCTGCAATCGGCGTCCGCTCCGTTAATGTCGGCTTGCCCGAGCGTTTATCCATACAAAAAAGCCCCCTACGTCATATTAACGTAGAGAGCATCGTGTAATCAGTAAGGTATCTCGGAATCATCTAGCGTCGTTATCGTGTAGTTTCCGCACACATATCGTACTGAAACCGTTGATACTAGCGTGTTTTTAGGAAAACGGAGAGGGTGGGATTCGAACCCACGCACGCTGTGACACGCCTAACTGATTTCGAGTCAGCCCCCTTGGGCCTCTTGGGTACCTCTCCGCAGCAAGATTTATTGTATCATGATGCAGCTTGCTTTGCAAGCTTAATTATTCAAGTCCGCTTTCCGCTGCACGCAGAACCTTTTTCATGTTCTTCTCGAACTTTGCACGGGGAACCAGGACACTATGTTGGCACCCGGTGCACTTAATGCGGATATCCATACCCATGCGGATAATCTCCATTTCATTAGTGCCGCAAGGATGCGGCTTCTTCATCTGCACAACATCACCCAACTGGAAAACCTTCCGTTCCATCACTCTTCCCCCTCTTCGCCTTCTCTTTCCTGGGCCGCAGCGATTTGCCTTCTCGGGTTATTCCCCTCGGTTTCCCGGGCTCTCCGTGCCGCTTCAAGCGCTTCGGCTTCCGCTGCCGCCCGAGCCTCGCGTTCCGCCAGCTCACGCGCTTCCTGCTCGGCCTTAGCCGCCTCCAGACTAGTCTGCTTCTCCAGCGCCTGTTTGATATCGCTCTGGATTTGCCGTTCTGCCGAATCTCTGGCGTTAGGGAGACAGTTCGCCGCCACACGAATCACATATTCTGAAGTGCTCATGGACTGAATCCCCAGTATATTCGGGTACGCCAGTACATTTGAATTACGTTCCTCGATCCCCATAAGCGCTTCACCAATCAATGAAAGAGTGGCTTCAAGCCCCCGCTCTATTTTCACCGGAACATCCACCACCGCCAAAGCGTTGGCAAGGGAATAGTTGGTCACATTGATAATGGTGCCATTCGGGATGATATGAACCTCACCGGTAGTGCTCAGCAGTCTTGTCGTTCTGAGACCGATCATCTCTACAGTCCCTTTATAAGTACCGGTCTGGATTACATCACCTACCGCGAACTGATCCTCAAAAATGATAAAGAATCCGGTAATTACATCTTTGACCAAACTCTGCGCTCCAAAACCAATAGCAAGCCCCACTACCCCGGCTCCTGCCAGCAGCGGGCCCAAATTAAAATTAAATTCAGCGAGAATTATCATGATCATTACAAAATTACAGATAAACGTAACCACATTCTTCAGCAGTCCTCCAACGGTTGAGAACCGGCGGCTGTTCACCAGTATTCTGCCACGGGTCTCCCGTTCCATTGAACGGTCAATGATCTTGGATACCACTTTTATAATGACCCGGGTCAGGATGAAGATGATAAGAATCCGCAAGCCTGAAAACAATACATTGGCCCACATTTCCGTGTTGGTGAAAAACTCCCACACCTTATCACTAAGAGTATATGCAGCTTTCAATGGATCTGTAGGTGCTTCTGCATTCAACGTCCAATTATTCATCTACTCCCTCCCCTTCGGTGATAAGTGTATAACCTCTTCCTTTATTGTCCTTACCATAGATCCCGCGGATTTCAACGTCCTGCTCCGCTATAATCTTCCGGACTTCCCCGATTGCTCCCCGAAAGAACTGAATAGACATTGCACAGCCTGCTGTAATCTCTTTGGGAGTCGGGAAGATATCAATTTCGATTTCCGCGTATTCCAGCAGCATTTCGGCGCGCAGCGCCTGCTGCGTAGAATCAAAAGCAATCAGCAGCTCTTCCTCCATCTCCACGCCTCCCTCTGGGTTAAACGTCCTATCTCTTGCCCCTGTAGTATAAAAAATCTCTTTCATCCATATACTAGGATCATCAGCAACCCTTCAACTGAAAGACAAGCCTGCTGATATTTTCGTAGAGTCCCCCTCAGAAAGGAAGATTATATGAACTCTTCTTCTAAAGCTGCACCACTGCAAGAACCATCCTGTTTAAAAATATCACATGCCGATCCCAATATCTATTCTGCTATTACTCACCGTCTGCTTTTTCACTTTTCCCGCACCCGTCCCGATACACCGATTGTAATCGTCTGTATAGGCACGGACCGTTCAACCGGAGATTCACTTGGCCCGTTGGTTGGAACAGCCCTGGCACGGTTCCACAGCCCTCTGTTCCACCTGTATGGAACACTGGACGAGCCTGTGCATGCCGTTAATCTGGAAGAAACACTTACTCTCATCCGAGAGAAGTATAATAACCCTTTTATTATTGGTATAGATGCCTGCCTGGGCCATTCTACGAGTGTCGGCTGTATTCAGGTCGTGGATGGACCTTTAAAGCCCGGAGCGGGCGTTAACAAGCAACTCCCTCCTGTTGGCGATATCCATCTGACTGGCATCGTTAATGTAGGCGGCTTTATGGAGTACTTCGTATTACAAAACACAAGATTGAGCCTTGTAATGCGGTTATCTGATATTATTGCTGTCAGCCTCTATTCTGCCTTGAAACAGTGGAATCTTCACGCTAAATCTGCTGCAACGCGAGAGCAATAACTTCCTTCTCTTCCGGAGACAAAGGATATTGGGATTCTCCCGCTTCAAGCGGTTTGGAATAGATATAGGAGTTCTCACGATTATGAAGACTGGTGAGCACAATTCCGCTGCGATTATCATCCACTATTGCCAGCGAAAAGCTCAGGTCATTTCCGCGTTCACCGAAGGCATTATATCGCTTCATTGCCATTTTTGACTTCATGCCGCGCATTTTAGCCTGAGCAGCTTCAATCAAAGCCTTGTGCTCCTTCTGCTCCTCTTCCAGCATATCGCCTTGATTCTTAAGATCAATTAACAAGCTTTCCAGATCTTCCACACCACTACCGCTCATCATCGTTTCATATCTGCGCCGCATCTTGCCAAGCTTGCTGCCCTGAAGAATCAACACTATAGCCATTATTATAACCACAACGGTGAACGCAATAACAAACCAGGATAATTGCTCATTTATTAACTGATTCAATTCTGACATATATGGACCATCCTTCGTATTTATCTGCTGCGGGCAATGCCATATAGTTCCTCCATGGCGACCAGCATTCTGTTTATATCATGTTCTGTGGAGCTGACTCCTACACTTGCCCGTACAGCACCGCTCTCCAGTGTCTCCGCCGCTTTATGGGCCAACGGAGTACAGTGCATACCGGCACGCACAGCAATGTTATACTCCCGGTCCAGCCGATGTGCAATCTCTGCCGACTCCTGCCCTTCTATTGTAAACGAAACAATTCCGCTGCGCGAAACACCAATTTCAGGCCCAAGCAACCTCATACCAGGAATGCCGGACAAGCCTTCCATTAGTTCCTGTGTCAGCAGCCATTCCTGCCGGTGAATATTCGCCGGGCCTAAAGACTTAATCTTTTTCAAGCCTGCAAGCAGCCCGGCTATCCCCACAGCGTTTTGTGTCCCCGCTTCATACCGGTCAGGCCGAACAGTAGGCTGCTCACTGATTTCAGACTGACTACCTGTCCCTCCATGCATCAATGGCTCTAAATCAAGGTTTGGAGCAATATATAGTCCTCCTGTCCCCTGCGGTCCAAGCAGCCCTTTATGACCAGGAAATGCAAGCAAATCAATATTCATTTGGGCTACATCTATTTCCAGCGTCCCGGCACTTTGCGCAGCATCAACCAGGAATACCGCCCCGTGAGACTTTGCGATGTCGCCAATTTCCCCGATCGGTAGAATACTGCCCAGCAGATTGGAACTATGATTGCAGATCACCATTTTAGTATTGCGTCTTAATGATTTTTGAAGTTCCAGCAAATCGACCTGGCCTTTAGAATCGACGCGTAAATAATCTACTTCCACTTCTAAAGTCCGGCGTAAATATTCCAGCGGCCTACGAACGGAATTATGTTCCGTCATCGTTGAGATGACATGATCCCCCCGTTGCAGTGTACCCTTAATGGCCATATTTAGCCCCATTGTTGTATTGTAGGTAAAGGCAATATCCTGTGCGTTGGAGATAGAAAAAAGTTCAGCAAGCATGCTTCGCGCTCTCACCAGTACCCTGCCTGTCCCAATGGCCAGCGAGTGATTACCACGGCCGGCATTCGCGCCGGAGTGTTGCAGGGCATCCAGCATCGCGGCAGCCACCTCAGGGGGCTTAGGCCATGAAGTTGCCGCATGATCTAAATAAATCAATTCCTCCATCTCTCCACCCTCACTTTTTCTCATTTAAAAAACACACCCCTCCATATCCGCTAAAGGATATCTCAGGATATGTTTTCGGGCACAGATATCCAAATCAGTTTCCCAATAGTTCCAGTAATCTTTCCAGGTCTTGGGCACTGTAATAATTGATTTCAATTTTGCCTTTTTCTTTACCTTGTTTAATCTTCACTGTTGTTTTGAATCGCTCGCGCAACCCTTCCTCAACATTATCAATGTATGGATCACGTTTAACAACTTTCGCTTTTATGCCATTGGCAGGTTTACGGTCCAGGTTCTTTACGACCTCTTCTAACTGTCTGACATTCCACTGCTGTTCCACACATTGATCCGCTAACTGTTTCACCGTCTCCGGATCTTTCAAGGCAACGATTGCCCGAGCATGTCCCATGGAAATTGTTCCACGTGAAACATATTCCTTCACTTCTTCCGGTAAAGTCAGCAGTCGTAAGAAATTAGCGATATGCGATCTTGATTTACCTACCTTCAGTGAAAGCTCCTCTTGGGTAAGCGAAAATTGATCCATTAACCCTTGATAAGCAACTGCGATTTCCATCGCGTTTAAATTTTCCCGCTGCAGATTTTCAATCAGGGCAATTTCCATAACTTGCTGATCGCTAAGACTTCGCACAACAGCAGGAATGGTTGCTTTTCCACAATATTGTGAAGCTCGGAATCTGCGTTCACCAGCGATGATTTCATAACCTTTTAGCACAGCGCGAACAATAATCGGTTGGATTACACCATGTTGTCTTATGGATTCAGCCAACTCCTGTATGGCTTCCTCATTAAAGTCCTTACGGGGCTGATAAGGGTTAGCGCGCAATTGCCCTAAAGGTATCTCCACAACCTTATCGTCTTCATTAATAGACAAGGATGGAATTAACGCATCGAGACCTTTCCCTAAACGCTTACTCATAAGAGATCACTTCCTTTGCCAACTCTAAGTACACTTCCGCTCCTTTGGAACGGGTATCATAAGTAATAATGGATTGCCCATGGGAAGGCGCTTCACTCAATCGTACATTACGTGGAATAATCGTTTTGTAAACCTTTTCCTGGAAATACTTTTTCACTTCTTCAATGACTTGGATCCCCAGATTAGTCCGGGCATCAAGCATGGTTAACAATACCCCTTCAATCTTTAAATGCGGGTTGAGGTTCTTTTGCACGAGCCGTACAGTGTTAAGCAGCTGGCTTAATCCTTCAAGGGCATAATATTCACACTGGATAGGAATAATCACTGAATCCGCAGCCGTCAGCGAATTAATGGTAAGGATGCCCAATGATGGAGGACAATCAATGATAATATAATCATAATTGCTCTTCACCGCATTAAGCGCCTTCTTCAGCTTCAGCTCTCTGGAAATTGTAGATACCAATTCAATCTCCGCACCTGCCAATTGAATCGTTGCCGGGATAATATGAAGCCCCTCAATTTGTGTTTCCAATATCGTTTCCTGAGGATTCACTTCATTAATAAGAATATCATAAATGCAATTTGCTACATCCGCTTTGTTGACGCCAACGCCGCTTGTAGTGTTGCCTTGCGGATCAATATCGACAAGAAGCACTCTTTTCCCTAAAGTAGCCATACCGGCACCAAGGTTCACAGAGGTTGTCGTTTTACCGACTCCACCTTTTTGATTTGCTATGGCAATAATCTTGGACACTTATTTCACCTCGAATTGTTAGGAAAAATCATCTTGTAGGTCGTGAGTTGTTTTACGGCGCAATCGTAAATTGAATACGGCATCACTTTTTGCGAGAAATATAGACAAATATACAAGTATCATTTCATTTCTGTCTTATGTGATATACTCCGGTTCAAGTCACAGAAAAGGCGGCCAATCACCTCAGGGCCGCCTTCAGCTTTTAAAACGAATTATCTTTTTGGGATTTGAATCACGATCTCGTAATGGTCACCGCGGTCATTTTCCGAGGTTTTAATCTCCATTCCAGAACCTGATACCATATCTATGGATTGACGAATTGTATTTAGAGCGAGCCGGACATCCTTTGTATAGGAAACCCGTTTGGATTTTTTGGTTTGATTCACAGCTTTATAAAATGCGATCCTTGCCTCTGTCTGCTTAACATTTAGACCTTTAGAAATAATCTCCGCGAGCACCTTCAACTGCATTTCCACACTGTCTAGAGATAATAAGGAACGGGCATGCCGTTCTGTAATTTGGCGTTCCATAAGTGCAGTTTTAACCTGTTCAGGTAATTGCAGCAAGCGGATTTTATTCGCGATTGTTGACTGGCTTTTACCGAGACGCTGTGCCAAGCTTTCTTGAGTCAATTGGTGAAGATCAATCAATTTCTGATAGGCGATAGCTTCTTCAATTGAGGTCAAACCTTCACGCTGCAAATTCTCGATTAAGGCAATAGATGCAGCCTGCGAATCATTGAACTCACGAACAATAGCCGGAATTGTCTCCAGACCAAGCTTCTTCACAGCCCGCCAGCGACGTTCACCTGCGATAATCTCATACTGGGAATCGCGCATCCGCACGACAATAGGCTGGATCACACCGTGAGTTTTGATAGTCTGACAAAGCTCGTCTATCTTGTCGTCATCAAAAATAGTCCGTGGCTGATAAGGACTGCTGATGACCTCATGAACCGGGATTTGTTTGATCTCTTCTCCGCTGCTCCGCTCGGTAAATCCAAAAAGCTTGGTGAATTGTTCTTTCATTCCGTTCATTACCACCTAATTTCGTTATAGTACGATCGCCTTGACCCTGTCTAGCGAAAAGCTTATCGTATCGTACAGCAAAAAGAAAGCTTCTATTGACTTCATTCCAAAAGATATTGCAGTTCTTTCGGTGGCGGTTCCCGGCGCAAAAATCTCTTTCTAGATGAAAAATCTGCAAAATCGGGAGTGCAACCCTTCCTAAAAGTCTTACTATATTATTCTATCACTTTTTCGCTCATAATCCTATTCTCCATATGGACCTATTTTTCCTGCAATGTATGCCACGAATATAGCTATGGAGAAACATAAAAAAAGATCAAGCCCTAAGGAATAAGGACTTGATCTTTACAGCATTCATTCTCTCAAACGATGTTTCACGTGAAACAATCAGATCAAAGGAGATTTGGCCGGAATTCCCGCTTTACGCGGATATTTTGCTGGTGTGGCTCCTGTCTTACGAATAATAACGATATGTCTCGCAGATTCCTCTACGGGTAAACTGAAGGATTCAACCTTTTGCAGTTCAGCGCGAAGCTCCTTGAAACTGAACTTCGCCTCCTTTAGTTCCTCAGCAGGATCACTGCCCTTCATTGCTGCAAACACACCCTCTTTTTTCGTAAACGGAAGACAGAATTCATTCAGCAGGGATAAACGGGCAACCGCCCGGGCCGTAACTATATCATAGGCATCGCGATGAACAAATTGTCGGGATACATCCTCTGCCCGGCCATGAATCAATTGAACATTTTCTAAACCCAGTGTATCGCATACATGCTGGAGAAAGGAAATTCGTTTGCTTAGTGAATCAACAATTGTCAGCTTCAAATGCGGGAAACAAATCTTAAGCGGAATTCCTGGGAAGCCGGCTCCTGATCCGATATCAGCCAGGCTTTTCGCATCATCCATCTTTAAATAGAAAGCAAGTGAAAGGGAATCATAAAAGTGTTTGGTATATACCTGATCCCGTTCGGTAATTCCGGTGAGATTCATTTTTTCATTCCAGGAAACCAGTTCCTGATAATAAAGCTCAAATTGCTTAAGCTGCTCCGGGTTCAGCTTGATTCCCTGTTCCTGAAGTAGAGCCGCAAACTGTGCTACAGTATTATCCATAGATTATCCTTTCGCTGCCGTCACACGATTGAAATGCTCCAAATGTACAAGAAGAATCGAAATATCTGCTGGTGTTACCCCAGCTATCCGCGAAGCCTGCCCGATTGAGATTGGAGCAATCTTAGTCAGCTTCTGCCGCGCTTCCATTGCCAATCCATGAATTTCGTTATAGTTGATACTCTCAGGAATCTTCTTCTTCTCCATCTTTTGCAGTTTTTCCACATGCTGCAGCTGTTTCTCGATATATCCGGCATATTTAATCTGAATTTCAACCTGCTCCTTCATCTCTTCGTCCAGTGCTTCAGGAGAAGGAGAAACCTGGTCCACGAAACTATACGTAAGCTCAGGGCGGCGCATCAGAGTAAGCATGTTGCTTCCATCTACGATTGGGGCAGACTCATAACCCGCAAGCGCATCATTGACCTCCACTGGTTTCACCTTAGTTTCCTGGAGCCGGACGATTTCACGTTCAACACGCTCTTTCTTATCCAGGAAAGCCGCATACCGCTGCTCTGGGATCAGACCAATATCATGTCCGATAGGCGTCAGACGCAGGTCAGCATTATCATGGCGAAGCAGCAGACGGTATTCCGCACGCGAGGTAAGCAGACGATATGGTTCATTAGTTCCTTTGGTCACCAGATCATCAATCAGTACGCCAATATAACCTTGTGACCGATCAAGTACAACCGGTTCTTTATCCTGAACTTTCCGCGCTGCATTAATGCCTGCCATAACCCCCTGCCCTGCTGCCTCTTCATAGCCGGAGGTTCCATTGATTTGACCGGCAGTGAACAGCCCAGGCAAACGTTTGGTTTCCAGTGAAGGCCATAACTGTGTAGGAACCATGGCATCATATTCAATCGCATAACCATTACGCATCATTTCGACCTTCTCCATCCCTGGAATCGAACGGAGAACCGCCAGCTGAACATCTTCAGGAAGACTGGTGGAAAGTCCTTGTACATAGTATTCCGATGTGTTTTTTCCTTCCGGTTCAAGGAATATCTGATGTTTGGATTTATCGCTGAAACGGACAACTTTATCTTCTATAGAAGGGCAATAACGGGGTCCTGTTCCTTCAATTATTCCAGTAAACATCGGCGCCCGGTGAAGATTGTCATTAATGATCTGATGAGTCACTTCAGAGGTATAGGTGAGCCAGCAAGGAAGCTGCTCATTCTGCGACGACTTCGTTTCAAATGAGAAGAACTTGGGTTTGTCGTCACCCGGCTGAATTTCCGTTTTGGAAAAATCAATCGTATCCTTATGCACACGTGGGGGTGTCCCCGTCTTAAAGCGCACCAGATCAAAACCAAGCTCACGCAAATTTTCGGACAACCGTACTGAAGGCTGCTGATTATTCGGCCCGCTCTCATATGTCAGCTCACCCATAATCACTTTGCCCCGCAAATAAGTTCCAGTCGTCAGAATTACCGTCTTGCTGCGGTACACCGTACCTGTCTTCGTAATTACACCTACACAGCGGCCGTCTTCAACGATAAGCTCCTCCACCATGCCCTGGCGCAGCGTTAGGTTAGGCGTTTTCTCCATCGTTTCCTTCATCGCATGCTGATACAGGAATTTATCCGCTTGCGCGCGCAAGGCATGGACTGCGGGTCCTTTGCCTGTGTTAAGCATACGCAATTGAATGTATGTCTTATCAATGTTGCGGCCCATTTCACCGCCGAGGGCATCAATTTCGCGCACTACATGGCCCTTAGCTGGTCCGCCAATGGACGGATTGCAGGGCATAAACGCTACCATATCCAGGTTTATCGTAATCATCAACGTATTGCAGCCCATGCGTGCAGCCGCCAGAGCAGCCTCGCAACCGGCATGTCCGGCGCCTATGACAACAACGTCATAGCTGCCTCCTTCATAACTCATGTCTTGTTCCTCCCCAAAGGCTGCGTTTCAATCGCAGTAATATGATGAACATGATCTGCAATAACTCATTAATGAATCATTCGCAAGAAGCATGCTATTTGCCTAAACAGAATTGCGAGAAAATTTGATCCAGCAAAGAATCGGCAGCAGTATCCCCGATAATTTCTCCAAGCTGCTCCCAAGCCAACCTTACATCGATCTGGATCATATCAATTGGAATATGCATCTCCGCAGCCTCGTACGCATCCTGAAGCGACCTATGCGCTTTTTTGAGCAGAGCGATATGGCGTACATTACTTACATAAGTCAAATCGCCCGATTCAAGCTTGCCGCCAAAAAAGAGCTCCGAAATAGCTTCTTCCAGTTTATCCAGACCTTCCTCTTCCAGTACCGACATCGGGACAATGCTGGCCTCGCTAAAATATTCGTGCAGCTTGGCTTTATCCAGGCGTGCCGGTAAGTCCATTTTATTCATGATGACTAACGCTTGTCTACCGTGGATTTGTTCCATAAGTTCCAGCTCATCTTCATGAAGCTCTTCATTTGCATTCAGCACCAGCAGAATCAGGTCAGCATCACTAAAAGCTGCTTTGGAACGCTCTACCCCGATTCTTTCCACCACATCCATGGTTTCACGAATACCTGCTGTATCCAGCAGCTTCAACGGTATATTATTAATCGTTACAATTTCCTCTATGACATCACGCGTTGTTCCAGGAATATCCGTTACAATCGCTTTGTTATCGCGAGCCAGTGCGTTCAGCAGGGATGATTTACCGACATTGGGACGGCCCACAATAGCTGTCGTAATGCCTTCGCGCAAAATTTTACCTTCATTAGCAGTCTTGAGCAGCTTATTAATGCCGTCCATTACTTCACTGCTCTTGTCTTTAATAAACTCGGCGGTTAAGGATTCCACATCATGTTCGGGATAATCAATATTCACTTCAATATGCGCCAGCGTCTCGATAAGGGTATGGCGCAGGGAGTCGATACGCTGGGACAAAGAACCGCTAACCTGCTTCAGCGCAACGGAAAAAGCACGGTCCGACTTGGAACGAATCAAATCAATTACCGCTTCTGCCTGGGAAAGGTCAATTCGTCCGCCCAAAAAAGCACGCTTGGTGAATTCACCCGGCTCAGCTAATCGGATATCCTGCTGTAACAGCAGATCCATCACTCTTCTAACCGAAATCACCCCGCCATGGGCACTGATCTCCACTACATCCTCTGTTGTAAAAGAACGCGGCCCCTTCATCACGGTTACCAGTACTTCTTCCATTCGTTCACCGTCAGCCGGACTTATAATATGACCGTAATGAACGGTATGCGATTCCGCTTCGGTCAGCGGGACCCGGCTGCGGAATAAGGGTGCGACCTGGGAGATGGCCTGTGGGCCGCTCACCCGGATGATCGCAATTCCCCCTTCGCCTAATGCCGTCGATACGGCAGCGATGGTGTCACTAAGCATGCTGTTATTCACCTCGATATAATCTATACTTTCTTCTATTTTAAAAAAAGCAATGACCCCTTACATTGGTCAAGGAGTCATTGCGGCAATATTAGTCTCTACTTCAATGTTATAACGACACGGCGATTCGGTTCTTCACCCTTACTAAGGGTGTTAACCTGCCGGTGATCCTGCAGTCTGGCATGTATAATCTTCCGTTCCTGCGGTGACATCGGCTCCAGCACAACCTCTTTACGGGTTCGAACTACCCGTCCCGCAAGCCGGTCAGCCAGCTCTTCCAATGTCTTTTTGCGGCGTTCGCGGAAATTCTCCGCATCCAGCACCAGCCGGATGAAACTGTCAGAATAACGGTTGGCCACAATATTAGCCAAATACTGCAAAGCATCGAGAGTTTGTCCTCTTCTGCCGATCAGCAGCCCCAGATCCGGACCGGAAATTTGCAGAATGGTCGATTCCTTTGTATGAACGATTTCCACTTCTACCTCAAGCCCCATACTCTTGGCGACATCCACGATGAAATGAACGGCTTCTTGGTATGCTTCCTCCACCGGTTGTCCGGAATCTTGGCGCGGCACGCCGCCGACAGCCTCCTGTTTGCTCTCTCTAGATGACTGCTGAGGCATTGACGGAGCACTCGCCGCTGATGCCGGTGCGGCCTCGGCAATTAAGGTTAATTCAACCTTGGCATCCTTCGCACCGATCAATCCAAGGAATCCTCTTGACGGCTGTTCAAGTACGTTGACCGTGACCCGGTCCTTTTGAACTCCAAGCTGGTTAAGTCCCCGTTCTACAGCTTCTTCAATGGTTTTCCCTGTTGCGACGATTTTGCTCATTTTGACTTTTTGGCCCCCTTCGATCCTTTGCTTCCATTGCTTTTCGTAACGGAAGCAGGATTCTTGCTCTTCACAAGGTTAACTTCACTGCTGCTACCGGCACCTGCAACAGCCAATTTGGTCTTATCGTTGTTGCGGTATAAGAAGTAGTTCTGAATAATGGTGTAAAGGTTACTGTAGAACCAGTACAGTGGAAGTGCTGAAGGGAAATTGTAGGACATGATGAAAATCAGAACCGGATATACCATCATCATGAACTGCATAGGGCCCTGCTGTTGAACCGGATTCATCTTGGTCATCATTCTGGTCTGCAGGAATGTAGTAGCGGCAGCCAGCAACGGCAGGATGAACAGATGATCGGGTTTGCCGAGCTGGAGCCACAAGAACGAATGCTCCCGCAGAGCAGGGTTGTAATAGATCGAGTTGTAAAGAGCGATAAAAATCGGCATTTGCACAATCAGCGGCAGACAGCCGGAAATCGGATTCACCTTATTCTCCTGGAACAGGCGCATCGTTTCTTGCTGTACTTTTTCAGGCTGATCTTTATATTTTTTCTGGATCTTTTGGAGTTCCGGTTGAATGGCCTGCATCGCACGCGAGCTCCTTACCTGCTTCATGGTAAGCGGCAAAATTAATGTGCGGACGATCAAAACCATTACAAGTACGGCTAGTCCATACTGTCCATCAAACCATTTTGCGAAAGTATCGAGCGCTATGGCGAAATAATAAACGACATTACTTTGCCAAAAGCTTCCGTTCTTCAAATCCTCCGTAGTGTGCGTAACCGCTGATGATGGAGCGCACCCTGACAGAACAGCAATCATCAGTACCATTAGGCCGAGGAGAAGAAATTGTTTTCCTCGTCTAGTCTTCAATAGAGACACTTCAAAACCCCTCTCATAAACATTCCATTGCACCGTAAATCATACCATAATTATGAATACAAATAAACAAGCCCCTTACTTGCGTGAAGCCTTGAGCAGCTTGGCTTTGCGCAGCACATGAAGCGCACTTTTCTCCAGCTCGGCGTAATCCATGGAAAGTGCTCCTTTACGAACGATGAAGACCATGTCCAGCCCGCCGGCAATTTCCGGTTCATGATGACGGATAATTTCCTTCACCAGTCGTCTCATCCGGTTACGGACAACGGCGTTTCCGACCTTTTTGCTAACCGACACACCCAACCGGAACCGCTCCACCTCTTTTCTGCTGAACCAATACACTACAAATTGATGATTCGCAAATGACTTCCCATGGCGATATACGCGACTGAAGTCGGCACGGTTTCGTAATCGTAATCTTTTGTGCACGGGAATCTCCTATTCAAAGACCGGACACGATGAGCTCCGGAATTTTTCTTCTAATTAGTATAGTCATCCGGCTGCCGCCATAAACGGTTGAGTCCGGACATATGGCTTATTCCTTCATTTACATCCGCATACATTAAAAAGCCCCGCAAAGTGTAGCCAACATCCTCTGCAGAGCTTAACAAATATTCATGCACTCGTGAAAAACGGAACCTCCTCCATTATAAAGGGCGATATCCGTTTCTCAGGCTATATAAGGAAGCGAATCAGATGATCCACCTGTCCAGCCCCCTTATATTTAAAAAAGGACCACCGCAGTGGTCCTTAAGTGGCCTAACTTACGCACTCAAAACTTTTCTGCCTTTCAAGCGGCGGGCTGCCAGCACTTTGCGGCCGTTTTTCGTGCTCATTCTTTTGCGGAAACCATGCACCTTCTTGCGTTTGCTCACATTCGGTTTGAACGTCGGTCTCATGTATTGCACCTCCCTTACAGGAACTTAATTACTGTCATATTAGCAGAAACGGACTAAGCCGCTCTTTTGAGTAGGGACAGTATCTACAAGTATTGTCATTATAATTTGAAGACATATCCTCACAGAAAACACCTTTATATATTTAAACACATAATGTGCGAAAAAGTCAACCTTGTCTCTCCAACCTTACTCCCCCTCATCTAAATCCGCTTATCCACAATCCACCGATCCAAAAATTTAATCCACAGCGTTTTACAGTTATCCACCTGTGCGCAAAAAATGAAGTCGACTAATCACACATGCGCACAACCTGTGTATAAAAAAATCGAAGTCATGACGGAAACTGTCGAACGGTAAACAAATTATCAACAATATGTAGTGTTGTTCTTAAAAATTATACACAAGTGCTTGAATTTGTGGATAAAATGGTGTCGCTCATTGAAAAGTAAGGGGGCATTTGCTATGATGGTATTACTTTTGAATGTGAATAGATTTGTTTGTTCTATATATTATCAACAAGCTGTGGATAAAGTTGTGAACAATTCAAATTTATCCATATTTTTTTGTCTCTTGATATTGCATATTGGGGATAAGATTCAGCACTAACCCATTTTCTTCGACATTTCCACTTCATGGCTGATGCCACATTTGGAAGATTTAAAGGAGTGACAGTCTGTGGACAGCCATACTTCCGAATTATGGCAGCAAATATTATCGATTATTCAAACCAAATTAAGCAAACCGAGCTTCGATACATGGTTTAAGGCTACGAAGGCATTAACTCTTAGCCAGCACGCCATTATCATCTCGGCACCTACAACGTTTGCCGTAGAATGGCTGGAAAGTCGTTACACCAAATTGGTAGGAGCTACGGTTTATGAAGTTACCGGACAACAGGTTGACGTCAAATTTGTGATTGAGGAGAACAAGCCCATAGAGCCTGTAATCCAGCAGATGACGCCTTCTCCCGCAGTATCGCGTGAAGAAGCGCAGACTCATTTGCTTAATCCCAAATACACTTTCGATACGTTCGTTATCGGCTCCGGCAACCGGTTTGCGCATGCAGCCTCTCTGGCTGTAGCGGAAGCGCCTGCCAAAGCGTATAACCCCTTGTTTTTGTACGGCGGGGTGGGTCTCGGGAAGACTCATCTAATGCATGCCATCGGACACTACGTCCTGGAACATAACCCTAACAATAAGGTTATCTACATCTCGTCCGAGAAATTCACGAATGAATTCATCAACTCCATCCGTGACAACCGCGGTGAAAGCTTCCGTAACAAATACCGCAACGTTGACATTCTGCTGATTGACGATATTCAATTCCTGGCCGGCAAAGAGTCAACGCAGGAGGAATTTTTCCATACGTTTAACGCTCTTCATGAAGAACGCAAGCAAATTATTATCTCCAGCGACCGTCCCCCAAAGGAAATTCCCACTCTGGAAGAACGGCTTCGTTCCCGTTTTGAATGGGGACTCATTACCGATATTCAACCGCCTGATCTGGAGACGCGGATTGCCATTTTGCGCAAAAAAGCCAAGGCGGAGAACCTGGATATCCCCAATGAGGCCATGATGTACATCGCCAACCAGATCGATACGAACATTCGCGAGCTTGAGGGCGCATTGATCCGGGTTGTTGCCTACTCATCGCTTACCAACCAGGACGTAACCACTCATCTGGCAGCCGAAGCACTGAAGGATATCATCCCTTCCAGCCGGCCGAAGATGATCACCATGAATGATATTCAGCAAAAGGTCGGCGAATATTACAATTTGCGCATGGAAGATTTCAAGGCGCGCAAACGCACCAAAGCCGTAGCTTTTCCACGTCAAATCGCTATGTATCTCTCCCGTGAATTAACGGATTATTCGCTTCCCAAAATCGGAGAAGCTTTCGGGGGACGTGACCATACGACAGTTATACATGCCCATGAGAAGATTACGCAGCAATTAAAGGTAGACCAGGAGTTGTACAAAGTGGTAAATAATCTTGCGGAGAAAATTAAAAATCCTTCCTAAGAGGAACAAAGAGCCTATGCACAATCTATACACATGTGGATAGGCTTAATTTTATGCTGTTTCCGGGGTTATCCACATAAACGGCGCCCCTACTACTAATACTATTAAATAACTATAATAATTCATCTTCTAAGAGCAGGTTTCGAAGAGGAATTACGTACACCTATTTCCCAATTTTTCAGCTAGGAGTGAAATCATGAAAATCAGCATTCTTAAAAATGAACTCAACGAATCAATCGGGCACGTATCCAAGGCAATCTCCAGCAGAACCACGATCCCCATTCTGACCGGCATTAAGCTGGAGGTAAGCCATCAAGGCGTTACCCTGACTGCAAGTGATACGGACATTTCCATCCAGTCCTTCATACCTGCAGAGAATGATAGCCATACCATCGTAAAAGTGGAACAGCCAGGCAGCGTTGTGCTTCCAGCCAAGTTTTTCGTCGAGATCATCAAGAAGCTTCCCTCCAAAGAAATCCACATGGAAGTCAAAGAGGGCTTTCAAACCTATATCTCTTCCGGCTCCACGGAAATTCAGATCGTAGGTCTTGACCCCGAGGAATTCCCAGTGCTGCCGAGCATCGAGGAGAACGAAACGATCTCAATTCCAGGTGATTTGCTGAAAAATATGATTAAACAAACCGCTTTCTCCATCTCCACCCAAGAGACAACGCCGATTCTGACAGGGATTCTGTGGAATCTGAGTGAGAACGAATTTAAATTTACAGCTACCGACCGCCACCGTCTGGCCACAAGAGCTGCACATCTGGAAGGGACCGAGAGTGTCCAATTCGCCAACATTGTCATTGCCGGCAAAACGCTGAATGAGCTAAGCAAAATCATACCGGACCAGAATATGCTGGTGGATATTGTCGTGGCCGATAATCAGGTGCTCTTCAAAATCGACAAAGTGCTGTTCTATTCGCGGATTCTGGATGGAATTTATCCGGATACTTCTAGAATTATTCCGACCAACTACAAAACAGAACTAACTTTGGATACAAAAAAACTCAGCGAATCGATTGACCGCGCTTATTTGCTGTCCCGTGAAGAAAAAACAAACATTGTGCGTATGCAGACACTGGAGAACGGCGATGTTGAGATCTCTTCCAGCTCGTCAGAGCTGGGAAAGGTCCGTGAAGAACTTGAAGTGCTTGATTTCAAAGGCGAACCGCTCAAAATCTCCTTCAACTCCAAATATATGCTCGATGTCCTGAAAGTTGTCGAAAGCGAGCAGCTCGTCATCGCCTTCACCGGTATGATGAGTCCGATTATTCTTAAACCGCTGGATGACAGCCGCAGTTTGTATGTCATTCTGCCGTACCGAACAACAAATTAAACGCCGCTGTTCACGGACCTGTGGATAAGTGGTGGGAAGGATAAAAAACATGAAAAAAATACTTATCCACAGTGGATATATTAAGCTGGATCAGTTCTTGAAGCTTTCGGATTGCGTATCCACAGGCGGCATGGCGAAGGCGCTGCTGCAGGAAGGCTACGTGAAGGTTAACGGAGAAAAAGAAGAACGACGTGGCAGAAAGCTTTATCCGGGTGATACAATAGAGGTTCAGGACAACGGCGCATTCGAGATTGAAGGCGGCGGAATAAAAGAGTAGTTCACCCAAGGAGGCAGAGGTTCGTGTTTGTTAAAAATATCGGTCTGCAGCATTACCGTAACTACGGGCTGCTGCGTCTGGAGAGCCTGGGCGATGTGAACCTGATTCTCGGTCAGAATGCCCAGGGCAAAACAAACCTCATGGAGGCTCTGTTCGTCCTGGCGATGACCAAGAGCCACCGTACCTCGAAGGACCGGGAACTCATTTCTTTCGATGCTCCCGGAGGATCCGCGCAAATTGTTGCCGAGGTGGAACGTAAATATGGCGACTTGAAGCTGGAGCTGACCTTGTCCGCCCAAGGCAAAAAAGCCAGAATCAACGGGCTGGAACAGCGCCGGCTCAGTGAATTCGTCGGATCGCTCAACGTGGTGATGTTCGCTCCGGAAGATTTGGAGATCGTCAAAGGGACACCTGGAATACGGCGCCGGTTTCTTGATATGGAGATTGGCCAGGTACAGCCAAGTTATCTTTTCCATCTGCAGCAATACCAGAAGGTGCTCCTGCAAAGAGGCAATCTGCTGAAGCAGCTATGGGGCAAAGAAGCAGCAGGCAAGGAGCTGTTGGAAATATGGGATGCCCAACTTATAGAGCATGGTGTTAAAATCGTCAAAAAAAGGAAACAATTCATAAAGAAGCTGCAAATCTGGGCAGAAAGCATTCACCGGGGCATTACGAACGGCGGGGAAGAGCTGAAATTGCTGTACGTCCCCTCTTTCGGCGAGCGTGACGAGGAAGATGAAGCTGTCTTATTAGACAAATTTATGTTAAAGTTATCACAAACAAGAGATCAGGAAATTAGGCGCGGCATGACGCTGACGGGTCCCCATCGGGATGACCTGTCCTTTTTTATCAACGGAAGAGAAGCTCAGGTCTACGGTTCTCAGGGGCAGCAGCGCACGGCAGCTTTATCGCTCAAGCTGGCGGAAATCGAGCTGATCCATGAAGAAATCGGGGAGTATCCTGTGCTGCTTCTTGATGATGTTTTGTCCGAGCTTGACCCTTACCGCCAGACTCAGCTTATAGAAACCTTTCAAAGCAAGGTACAAACCTTCATCACTGCCACCGGTGTGGAAAGTTTAAGTGCCGATAAATTAAAAGGCGCAAGCCTATACCATGTTCATGATGGAAAAGTGGAGTTATAAAGAGCGGAGGAAGAGAATGTATATTCATTTGGGCGGAGAAAAGATTATTCGATCCTCAGAGCTGATTGCTATATTTGATATATCGATTGAGAAATCCTCGAAGGTGTCGAAGCAGTTCATTGTTCATTCCCAGCAGGATAAAAAACTGGAACGAATCGGTGAAGAGGAAGCGAAGTCCATTGTCGTGACCAAAAATACTGTGTACTACTCCCCTATTTCCTCCTCCACTCTAAAAAAAAGAGCCAAAATCTTGTTGGAAATATAAGCTTTTCAGGTTACAAGAGATAATCAGAAAGAAGTAGGTGAAGGCATGTCAATGAATCAACCGACATATGATGAGAGCCAGATTCAGGTACTGGAAGGGCTGGAAGCTGTTCGGAAACGTCCCGGCATGTACATTGGCTCCACTAGCGCTAAAGGTCTGCATCATTTGGTTTGGGAGGTCGTCGATAATAGTATCGATGAGGCGCTGGCAGGTTTTTGCGACCGGATTCAAGTGATTATTCATGAGGATAACAGTGTGACCGTTATTGATAACGGACGGGGTATCCCTGTCGGTGAGAACGTGAAGCTGAAGAAATCGACGCTTGAGGTTGTAATGACTGTCCTGCATGCAGGTGGTAAATTCGGCGGTGGCGGATATAAGGTTTCGGGCGGTCTTCACGGTGTAGGGATATCGGTTGTGAACGCATTATCCGAGAAGGTAGTTGTAACCGTCAAACGTGACGGCCACGTCTACCAGCAGGAATACAGACGCGGTGCACCGCAATATGATATCAAGATTATCGGAGATTCCGACGAGACGGGTACCACTACAACCTTTCATCCAGACTCGGAGATTTTCACCGAAACGATAGTCTTCGAATACAACACGCTCCTTACCCGTATCCGCGAGCTGGCGTTCCTTAACAAGGGAATCGAGCTTTCATTGCTGGATGAGCGGACTGGCGTTTCCAATACTTTCAAATACGATGGCGGTATCGTGGAATATGTGAAATATCTGAACGAGAAAAAAGAGGCACTTCATGAGGATCCGATCTACGTGGAAGGCTCACGGGATATGATTGCGGTTGAAGTAGCTCTGCAATATAACGATTCGTACACAGAGAACATTTACTCTTTTGCCAACAATATCAATACGCATGAAGGCGGAACGCATGAATCCGGCTTTAAGAGTGCATTGACACGGATCATCAATGATTATGCCCGCAAGACCGGCGTGATCAAGGACAGCAGCAACAATCTGACCGGAGATGACGTTCGTGAAGGATTGACGGCGATTATTTCCGTGAAAATTCCTGAGCCGCAATTCGAAGGGCAAACGAAGACCAAGCTCGGCAACAGTGAAGTCCGCGGGATTGTAGAGTCCTTGTTCGGTGAGAAGCTGCAGGAATTCCTGGAAGAGAACCCTGCGGTTTCCCGGCGGGTGCTCGAGAAGTCACTGCAGGCTTCACGTGCCCGTGAGGCTGCCCGCAAAGCCCGTGAACTGACCCGCCGCAAGAGCGCCCTTGAAGTCAGTGCCTTGCCGGGTAAGCTGGCAGACTGCTCATCCAAGGATGCTTCGATCAGTGAGCTGTATATCGTCGAAGGTGACTCTGCCGGTGGATCAGCCAAGCAGGGCCGGGACCGTCACTTCCAGGCGATTCTGCCGCTGCGCGGTAAAATCCTGAACGTAGAGAAAGCACGGCTTGACCGTATCCTATCCAATGCCGAAATCCGGGCGATTATTACTGCTCTGGGAACCGGGATCAGCGAGGACTTCGATCTGTCCAAGGCGCGTTATCACAAGGTTGTTATTATGACTGATGCCGACGTCGACGGAGCCCATATCCGGACTCTGCTGTTGACCTTCTTCTACCGCTACATGCGGAAGATTATCGAAGCTGGCTATATTTATATTGCCCAGCCGCCGCTGTTCAAAATTGAGCGCAACAAAGTCATCCGCTATGCTCAAAGTGAGAGAGAACGTGATGAGATCATTGCTACCTTTGGTGAGAATGTTAAGGTAAATGTTCAGCGCTACAAAGGTCTGGGAGAAATGAACGCCACCCAGCTTTGGGATACCACCATGGATCCTGAGAGCCGCATGATGCTGCAGGTAACGATTGATGATGCCATCTTGGCTGACGGAATTTTCGATACGCTGATGGGCGACAACGTCGAGCCGCGTCGCGAGTTCATTCAGGAACATGCCCAATCTGTTCGGAACCTTGATATTTAATCATATGCGTACTCCGGCCCTCATACAGGGCTGAAGCATATGTTCTTAGCAAAGAACCTCCAGTTTTCTATTCCTTGGCGAATAGAAACCGGAGGTTCTTTTAGTTTAGGGCAATCTTTTGCTCAGGAGAGGGGTTACCGGCGGGAGACTGCTGTTTTTCTTCTCTTTAACCGTCCATACGCCACAGCATAACGATGAATTTTGCGATAAATAGATTTGTCGTGAATTAATTTAAAGGCAATGATGGAGGGAAGGGTGTTCACTTCAAGCAGCCATACATCATGATGCTGATCCAGGGCGATATCAAGCCCGATCTCTTTAAGCCCAGGGTAGGCTGTTTCAAGCTGCATGGCGATTTTTACACCCAGGGATTTTAACGACTGAAGCGTGGATGCCATCTCTGCCGGGCCCATATGTTCTTTAAACAACGCATTGACGGTAAAGACACTTCCCCCGTTATGATAATTGGTCACAATCTTTTGCGGAGCGGCGACTCTGCCCAGCATTCCGGTTGTTTCCCACCCTCCATCCGGTCTTTTTTGCGTCAGTACCCGCAAATCAAACGGCCGGTCAGCATGCCGGAGCAAATCAATTCCCTGTTGGATTAAGTAGGAGCGTCCTTTAATCTTCGGCTTCAAAGCATTATGCAGCTCCTCCGTTGTGGAGAATGCTTCTGCCTCCAAACCATGACGCAAGATATACATTATTTTTTGTTCAACCGCGGCTTCACTGCTTCCAGTACCGTAATCTCCGTTGACCGGCTGCTGTCCGCTGGGACTTAAATTCACCGTACGCTGCTCGGCTCGCATCACACCATTCCCATAAGTCCCGCGGTCAGGTTTTATATATACCGTCCCGTAGGTTCCGAGCAATTCGTTAAGAGCGGCCAAACTGTACTTTCGTGTTTCAGGGATGAAGATTGCCAGTAGGCGGTTTTGCAGGATAACTTTAGTTTTTGCCCATTTGCTGGAGACCCGTTGAATCCTCATTATCTTCCTCCTTAAAAGTTTTGTGAGCGTAACAGCATTGAATTCTCCTCGTACAAAACTTGCTTCGAAAGTATAAACTTAAAGTTTTGTGGGTTGATCTGAATGATGAATCTGGAAAGCTGAAATTTTAGGACAAGCTAACTAAACAATGTTATAATATAAGGATATGGGGTTATGTCATTTTGGACAAAACCAGGGCCATATAACCAATCTTCTTGTCTTTACAGTCTATGTAACGAAGACATTGGCGGAAAGGGCATTTACCCCTGACTGTGCCAAAAGAAATGAATATAGAAGATATAAATCTATAGTGTTTAATTGTGCTGCTTTTGTGAAAGTAATATAATAAAGGGTAGCGGTTTTTAACTGAAGGAGGTCCAGCAACTCATGGCTGAACAAAATAACCCGCAAATCAAAGATCGGGACATTGGTGAGGAAATGCGCGAATCCTTTATGGATTACGCAATGAGCATCATTGTAAGCCGGGCTTTGCCAGATGTGCGGGACGGACTCAAGCCTGTTCACCGACGCATTTTGTTTGCGATGTCGGAACTTGGAATGTCTCCGGATAAACCTCACAAGAAGTCAGCGAGAATCGTCGGTGAGGTTATCGGTAAGTATCATCCTCACGGGGACTCCGCTGTTTATGAGACGATGGTACGGATGGCGCAGGATTTCTCCATGCGCTACATGCTCGTAGACGGCCATGGGAACTTCGGTTCCATTGACGGAGATATGGCGGCAGCAATGCGGTATACCGAGGCACGCCTGTCCAAAATCGCCGGAGAAATGCTTCGCGATCTCAACAAGGAAACAGTTGATTTCGCACCTAACTATGACGGTGAAGAGAATGAACCTGTAGTTTTGCCTGCGCGTTATCCTAACCTGCTCGTTAACGGGGTATCCGGGATCGCTGTAGGGATGGCTACCAACATTCCTCCGCATAATCTGGGTGAAGTCATTGATGGCGTACAGGCGATGATCAAGAATCCAGAGATCACACCTATGGAGCTTATGGAATATATTCAAGGGCCGGATTTCCCTACAGCGGGCTATATTTTGGGCCGTGAAGGTATTCGCCAAGCTTACCGTACAGGACGCGGATCGGTTACGATGCGTGCTAA
Organism: Paenibacillus sp. FSL H3-0321; assembly: GCF_038002865.1. Classification (NCBI taxonomy): domain Bacteria; kingdom Bacillati; phylum Bacillota; class Bacilli; order Caryophanales; family Paenibacillaceae; genus Paenibacillus; species Paenibacillus sp. FSL H3-0321. The sequence goes on from NZ_JBBODH010000001.1 coordinate 4,205,479, forward strand.
AGCAACCATTGAGGAGAACAATGGTAAAGCGCGGATCATTGTGCATGAACTGCCTTATCAGGTCAACAAAGCGAGATTGGTTGAAAAGATTGCAGAATTGGTACGCGAGAAACGGATCGAGGGAATAACCGATCTTCGTGATGAGTCCGACCGTAACGGTATGCGCGTTGTAATTGAGATGCGGCGTGATGTCAATCCAAGTGTCGTACTCAATAACTTGTACAAACATACTGCCATGCAATCTACATTCGGTATCAATATGCTGGCTATCGTAGGCAACGAGCCGAAGATCCTGAATCTTCGCGACGTGCTGTATCACTACTTACAGCATCAAATCGAAGTTATCCGCCGGCGTACGATCTTTGATCTGAAGAAGGCTGAGGCACGGGCGCATATTCTGGAAGGTCTGCGTATTGCACTGGATCATCTGGATGAGGTTATTGCGCTGATCAGAGCTTCCCGTACGACGGATATCGCCCGTGAAGGCTTGATGGAAACATTCAGCCTCAGTATTGAGCAGGCTCAAGCAATTCTCGATATGCGGATGCAGCGCCTGACCGGATTGGAACGGGAAAAAATTGAGAACGAGTATAATGAATTGCTAGTCAAGATTGCCGAGTATAAGGAAATTCTGGCCAATGAGCATCTCGTGCTGGATATCATCAGCAACGAGCTTCAGGAAATCCGTGATAAATTTTCGGATGACCGCCGCACCGAAATCACTGTCGGCGAAGAAAGCATTCTTGACGAGGATCTGATCCCGCGTGAAGAGGTTGTCATTACGATTACGCATACCGGTTATATCAAACGTCTGCCGGTGAGCACATATCGCAGCCAGAAGCGTGGAGGCCGCGGTGTGATCGGGATGGATACCAAGGATGAGGATTTCGTGGAGCATCTCTTCGTGAGTAATTCCCATAATTACCTCATGTTCTTTACCGATAAGGGCAAAGTGTACCGGATCAAGGCGTATGAGATTCCTGAGCTCGGACGTACTGCACGGGGGACGCCGATCATCAACCTGATTCAAATTGAACAGGGTGAGAAGATCAGTGCAGTCATCCAGGTAGAGGAAGCGGATAGCGACAAATACCTGTTCTTTGCTACCCGCGAAGGAATCGTGAAGAAAACGCCGCTTGAAGATTATAACAACATCCGCAAAGGCGGATTGATTGCCATTAATCTTCGTGAGGAAGACTCCTTGATCGAAGTTAAGCTGACAGACGGAGAGCAGAATCTGATTATCGGTACTGCCCGCGGCATGTCGATTACCTTCTCCGAGAACGATGTACGTTCTATGGGCCGCAGTGCAACAGGGGTCAAAGGGATTAACTTGGACGACAATGACCATGTGATCGGAATGGACTGCGTGGACAAGGAGCTTGAGGTGTTGATCGTAACGACTAAGGGTTACGGCAAACGTACACCTGCCAGCGACTATCGTTCACAAACCCGTGGCGGTAAGGGAATCAAGACCATTAATCTTACGGATAAGAATGGACCGGTTGTTGGCTTGAAGGTTGTTAAGAAAGACGAAGACCTGATGATCATTACAACGAGCGGGACCTTGATTCGTACGAGTATGGATGGGATTTCTACCATGGGCCGTTATGCGCAGGGCGTTAAGCTGATTAATATCCGTGAGGATGATGCAGTAGCCACCCTTTGCAGAGCCGATAAGAATGAGGAAGACGAATTGTCCGAGCTCGAGGACGGCGAAGAGGGCCAGGTTACAGCAATAGATGAAACTGCTGAAACTACTGAAGCCGCTGAGCCTGAAATGGACGCCGGCAATGACGAGGATATTCTCGAATAGCACCCTATAAAGAGAGCACAGGTTTCTTATAAGAAGCCCGTGCTCTTTTTTTGCTTTCTAATATAATTTTTATGGATTGCCGATACACTATCTAGCCGCTTGCAACTATCCATACTATAATTAGAGAATCAAATACTCCGGTGCTGCCTGGCGGCACACCAGTTAGCCGGTAATGTTCAGTCTCTATATAGAGCAGCATTCCTGAGCGCAAGTGTCATGAAGTAGAGGGGCTGAGTGGATGCCAAATATATCCGTAGCAGAAGTTAAACCAGGTTCAAAAGTTATTAAAGATGTAGTTACCCCTTTAGGAGGAGTATTATTTCCCAAAGGAAAAATAATACTGCCACGCGACGTTGAGATTCTGCAGGCTTTTTTAATTCAACATGTGGAGATTGAAGGCAACCAGGGAGAGGCCGTACCTGCTGAAAATGTTAAAACAGCCGCGAAGACGTTGCCAGTCAAGGCAGGAACACTCATAAATGAGTCAGTGCTGGCCAAAAGCAATTCCTCTTTACATGATGAATATGAGAAGATGCTGATTTTGATTAAGCAGAGCTACGGTTCTGTTGCTGCTGCCTCGATACCCATTTTTGAATTACGGAGTCAGTTGGAAGCATTGATCGGCAATTTAAAAGATTATCATGTCTTGAAGTTTGCTCCACGGATTCTGCATGATGAAGATTATAACTATCACAATGCAGTGCTGTCGGCATTAACCTGTTATAAAATCGCCCAGTGGTGCGGATATCCGCAGAAAGATTGGATGCAGGCTGCATTTGCCGGTTTGCTGCATGATATCGGTAACGTTAAAGTAGATGGGGCACTGCTGCACAAGCCGACCCCGCTGAATGGAGCGGAATTAGAAGAAGTCCGCAGACATACCACTTATGGATACCAGCTGCTGAGAAATGTTACAGCTATTAACGAAGGGGTTAGACTTGCGGCACTTCAGCATCACGAAAAAATAGACGGTACTGGTTATCCGCTCCATCTGGAGGGCAGCCAAATTCATGTCTACGCCAAGATCGTTGCTGTGGCTGATATCTTTCACGCTATGACCCTGGAGAAGGCTTACAGAAAGGCTCAGTCGCCTTATCTGGTATTGGAGCAGCTACAGACTGAAAGCTTCGGTAAGCTGGATCCGGTTATCGTTCAAACCTTTATTCAGAAAACAACGGATCTCTACAATGGCACAAGAATACGATTAAGCGACGGGCGTCATGGAGAGATTATCTTTACAGACCGCAGCAACCCTACCCGCCCTATGGTGCAGGTGGAGGGAAAGATCGTCAACCTGATGATGGAACGTGAGCTATACATTCAGGAGATCATTGCCTAACCCAAGGGATGAGTCCAACGAAAGCTTTGTTATCGCCCTTTATGCTGGTGCCTTTGCAGTAGGGGGCGATACAAGCTGTTTACTTTAGAAAGAATTTTATAAATAATGCTTGCAATGCAGAACCATACATGATATATTCTATTTCTGGCCGCGAAACATCAACGCCGGGCTCGAAAAAGAAGTTAAAAAAAGAGCTTGCATTGATCGGTTGGATGTGATATATTATAAGAGTTGCTGGTGACGAGATAATCGACACTGACAACGAGCTTGATCTTTGAAAACTGAACAACGAGTGAGTATGGAAATCACGCAAGTGAGATCCAAAATTAGAGAATGTAAATTCTCGTCAGATGTTTCAAATTGAGCAATCGCTCTTTCTAAATACCAATTTGGAGAGTTTGATCCTGGCTCAGGACGAACGCTGGCGGCGTGCCTAATACATGCAAGTCGAGCGGAGTTATGAAGGAGCTTGCTCCGGATTAACTTAGCGGCGGACGGGTGAGTAACACGTAGGCAACCTACCTCTTTGACTGGGATAACTACCGGAAACGGTAGCTAATACCGGATAATTCCTTTGTTCACATGGACGAAGGATGAAAGGCGGAGCAATCTGCTACAAAGAGATGGGCCTGCGGCGCATTAGCTAGTTGGTGGGGTAACGGCTCACCAAGGCGACGATGCGTAGCCGACCTGAGAGGGTGAACGGCCACACTGGGACTGAGACACGGCCCAGACTCCTACGGGAGGCAGCAGTAGGGAATCTTCCGCAATGGGCGAAAGCCTGACGGAGCAACGCCGCGTGAGTGATGAAGGTTTTCGGATCGTAAAGCTCTGTTGCCAGGGAAGAACGTCCGGTAGAGTAACTGCTACCGGAGTGACGGTACCTGAGAAGAAAGCCCCGGCTAACTACGTGCCAGCAGCCGCGGTAATACGTAGGGGGCAAGCGTTGTCCGGAATTATTGGGCGTAAAGCGCGCGCAGGCGGCTATTTAAGTCTGGTGTTTAAACCTTGGGCTCAACCTGAGGTCGCACTGGAAACTGGGTGGCTTGAGTACAGAAGAGGAAAGTGGAATTCCACGTGTAGCGGTGAAATGCGTAGATATGTGGAGGAACACCAGTGGCGAAGGCGACTTTCTGGGCTGTAACTGACGCTGAGGCGCGAAAGCGTGGGGAGCAAACAGGATTAGATACCCTGGTAGTCCACGCCGTAAACGATGAGTGCTAGGTGTTAGGGGTTTCGATACCCTTGGTGCCGAAGTTAACACAGTAAGCACTCCGCCTGGGGAGTACGGTCGCAAGACTGAAACTCAAAGGAATTGACGGGGACCCGCACAAGCAGTGGAGTATGTGGTTTAATTCGAAGCAACGCGAAGAACCTTACCAGGTCTTGACATCCCTCTGAATCCACTAGAGATAGTGGCGGCCTTCGGGACAGAGGAGACAGGTGGTGCATGGTTGTCGTCAGCTCGTGTCGTGAGATGTTGGGTTAAGTCCCGCAACGAGCGCAACCCTTGACTTTAGTTGCCAGCAGGTAGTGCTGGGCACTCTAGAGTGACTGCCGGTGACAAACCGGAGGAAGGTGGGGATGACGTCAAATCATCATGCCCCTTATGACCTGGGCTACACACGTACTACAATGGCCGGTACAACGGGAAGCGAAGCCGCGAGGTGGAGCCAATCCCAGCAAAGCCGGTCTCAGTTCGGATTGCAGGCTGCAACTCGCCTGCATGAAGTCGGAATTGCTAGTAATCGCGGATCAGCATGCCGCGGTGAATACGTTCCCGGGTCTTGTACACACCGCCCGTCACACCACGAGAGTTTACAACACCCGAAGTCGGTGGGGTAACCCGCAAGGGAGCCAGCCGCCGAAGGTGGGGTAGATGATTGGGGTGAAGTCGTAACAAGGTAGCCGTATCGGAAGGTGCGGCTGGATCACCTCCTTTCTATGGAGAATCGTTTCCTGCAACGGAAACATTCAAATCGGAAGCATGTCTTCCAAAACTCAGGTTTAGGCCTGTTACTCACTCGTTGGTCAGTTTTGAGAGTTTAAGCTCTCAGTAATACCTTGATCCTTGAAAACTGGATACCGAAACGAATTTGCGTTTTAGAACATCTTTTAGCTGAAACTTGTGTGAACAAGTTTTAATTATAGCGATGCTAGCGTTTTTCCTTCTGGAAAAACGCATTGGTTAAGCTAATAAGAGCACACGGAGGATGCCTAGGCGCCAGGAGCCGACGAAGGACGTGGCGAACAACGAAACTGCCTCGGGGAGCTGTAAGCAAGCTTTGATCCGGGGGTGTCCGAATGGGGAAACCCAGCTGTGGTAATTCGCAGTTACTTCTCTCTGAATACATAGGGGAGATAGAGGCAGACCAGGGGAACTGAAACATCTAAGTACCCTGAGGAAGAGAAAACAATAGTGATTCCGTCAGTAGCGGCGAGCGAACGCGGAACAGCCTAAACCAAGGGGCTTGCCTCTTGGGGTTGTGGGACGTCTCACATGGAGTTACAAAGGAATATGGTAGGCGAAGAGGTCTGGAAAGGCCCGCGATAGAGGTAAAAGCCCTGTAGCCTAAACTGTGTTCTCTCCGAGACGGATCCCGAGTAGTGCGGGGCACGTGAAACCCCGTATGAATCCAGCAGGACCATCTGCTAAGGCTAAATACTACCTGGCGACCGATAGTGAAACAGTACCGTGAGGGAAAGGTGAAAAGCACCCCGGAAGGGGAGTGAAATAGAACCTGAAACCGTGTGCTTACAAAAAGTCAGAGCCCGATCTATGGGTGATGGCGTGCCTTTTGTAGAATGAACCGGCGAGTTACGTTTAACATGCAAGGTTAAGGTGAGAAGCCGGAGCCGCAGCGAAAGCGAGTCTGAATAGGGCGACTGAGTATGTGGACGTAGACCCGAAACCGTGTGATCTACCCCTGTCCAGGGTGAAGGTGCGGTAACACGCACTGGAGGCCCGAACCCACGTATGTTGAAAAATGCGGGGATGAGGTGGGGGTAGCGGAGAAATTCCAATCGAACTCGGAGATAGCTGGTTCTCCCCGAAATAGCTTTAGGGCTAGCCTCGGTGAATGGAGTGGTGGAGGTAGAGCACTGATTGGGTGCGGGGCCCGCAAGGGTTACCAAGCTCAGTCAAACTCCGAATGCCATTAACTTCTTGCCGGGAGTCAGACAGTGAGTGCTAAGATCCATTGTCAAAAGGGAAACAGCCCAGACCATCAGCTAAGGTCCCCAAGTGTGTGTTAAGTGGGAAAGGATGTGGAGTTGCACAGACAACCAGGATGTTGGCTTAGAAGCAGCCACCATTGAAAGAGTGCGTAATAGCTCACTGGTCGAGTGACTCTGCGCCGAAAATGTAACGGGGCTAAACACACCACCGAAGCTATGGCTAGATACTATGTATCTGGGGTAGGGGAGCGTTGTATGCAGGTTGAAGGTGTACCGTAAGGAGCGCTGGACAGCATACAAGTGAGAATGCCGGTATGAGTAACGAAAAGATCAGTGAGAATCTGATCCGCCGAAAGCCCAAGGTTTCCTGAGGAAGGCTCGTCCGCTCAGGGTAAGTCGGGACCTAAGGCGAGGCCGAAAGGCGTAGTCGAAGGACAACAGTTTGAAATTACTGTACCACCGTAATCCGCTATGAGCGATGGGGTGACGCAGGAGGGTAGTGACGCGGACTGATGGATGTCCGTCTAAGCAGTGAGGCTGGTGTGTAGGCAAATCCGCACATCATTAAGGCTGGGCTGTGATGGGGAGCGAAAATTATAGTAGCGAAGGTCATGATCTCACACTGCCAAGAAAAGCCTCTAGCCAGGAGAAGGTGCCCGTACCGCAAACCGACACAGGTAGGCGAGAAGAGAATTCTAAGGCGCGCGGAAGAACTCTCGTTAAGGAACTCGGCAAAATGACCCCGTAACTTCGGGAGAAGGGGTGCCTCGGTAGGGTGAATAGCCCGAGGGGGCCGCAGTGAAAAGGCCCAAGCGACTGTTTAGCAAAAACACAGGTCTGTGCGAAGCCGCAAGGCGAAGTATACGGGCTGACGCCTGCCCGGTGCTGGAAGGTTAAGGGGAGCGGTTAGGAGCAATCCGAAGCTGTGAACCGAAGCCCCAGTAAACGGCGGCCGTAACTATAACGGTCCTAAGGTAGCGAAATTCCTTGTCAGGTAAATTCTGACCCGCACGAATGGCGTAACGACTTGGGCGCTGTCTCAACGAGAGATCCGGTGAAATTTTAATACCTGTGAAGATGCAGGTTACCCGCGACAAGACGGAAAGACCCCATGGAGCTTTACTGCAGCTTGATATTGAATTTGGGTACGATCTGTACAGGATAGGTGGGAGCCGTAGAGGCAGGAGCGCAAGCTTCTGCGGAGGCGCCGTTGGGATACCACCCTGATCGTATCTAGGTTCTAACCTAGTGCCCTAATCGGGTACGGGGACCGTGTCAGGCGGGCAGTTTGACTGGGGCGGTCGCCTCCTAAAGAGTAACGGAGGCGTTCAAAGGTTCCCTCAGAATGGTTGGAAATCATTCGAAGAGTGCAAAGGCATAAGGGAGCTTGACTGCGAGACCAACAAGTCGAGCAGGGACGAAAGTCGGACTTAGTGATCCGGTGGTACCGCATGGAAGGGCCATCGCTCAACGGATAAAAGCTACCCTGGGGATAACAGGCTTATCTCCCCCAAGAGTCCACATCGACGGGGAGGTTTGGCACCTCGATGTCGGCTCATCGCATCCTGGGGCTGAAGTAGGTCCCAAGGGTTGGGCTGTTCGCCCATTAAAGCGGTACGCGAGCTGGGTTCAGAACGTCGTGAGACAGTTCGGTCCCTATCTGTCGTGGGCGCAGGAAATTTGAGAGGAGCTGTCCTTAGTACGAGAGGACCGGGATGGACGTACCGCTGGTGCATCAGTTGTTCCGCCAGGAGCATGGCTGAGTAGCTACGTACGGACGGGATAAGCGCTGAAAGCATCTAAGCGTGAAGCCCCCCTCAAGATGAGATTTCCCAATTAGTAAGACCCCTTGAAGACGACGAGGTAGATAGGTTGGAGGTGGAAGTGCAGCAATGCATGGAGCTGACCAATACTAATCGGTCGAGGGCTTATCCAAAAAGTAAGACGCAGATTCGTTTCGGATTCAGTTTTCAGGAATTAAGGTTCCTGAAGCATTTACGCTGTAAATGCCCGTTTGGTGGCGATAGCGGAGGGGTTCCACGCGTACCCATCCCGAACACGACCGTTAAGCCCTCCAGCGCCGATGGTACTTGGACCGAAGGGTCCTGGGAGAGTAGGACGCCGCCAAGCACATAAAGCCATTGTTGAGTTTCTCAACAGTGGCTTTTTTGTTATTTAGAGTGTAAGAGATAGGTATAGAGGAGCATGAATTTATAAAACGCTTACAATGGAGTGACATTTTTGTTACCGACGCCACAGCAGATCAAAGTATAATAGAAATGTGCAAATATTAAGAAGAACCTTAATACGAATGAACTACTGATAAATTCTAAATTTGAATTTTCTTGCGTCTTTAGATGCATGGTAGAGGTAAGGAGGATTTAAGGTATGAAGCGAACCCGGCCCTTGTGGATATTATTTATTGTTTCTATAGTTTGTGTAATGCTGGTTGGTTGCGGTACGAAAGAGCCTGCCTGGGATGCCTTTGAGGGTGCACTTAACGAAAAAAGCTTTCCGGTACCTAAGGATGCTAGCTCTCCTGATCGGACCACTACCAATGTCGCTATGGATTATGTTCGTTATTCATTGCCCGGACTTAAAGAAAAGGAAGGCGTTGCAGAGCCTTATTTGGAAGCTATCAAGGCTTGGGGATGGGAAGAACAACAGGATGATGATTCAGGAAGCTCCCGAGTCTTTGAGAAGGATGGACTCACAGTTCACCTAACGATCCATGATGACTATTTCATTGTGATGATTCCGAAGGAGAAGAAAACATAGTTAAAGAACTGGAGAGTAAATAAATAACCGCCGTCTATTAGGACGGCGGTTATTTATTGTAGGGTGAGCATTTCATCGCTGTATGTATGTGGCTTGTTGATTACTGAGAGTAATAGGAAACATCAGTGGATGTGAACTTAAGCATACCATTTTTCTCTTCACGATTTAGTCTCAGCAGCGTATAAAGACGGGGGAAGAGCACCCATAGATGACAGATGATCAAGGATACTGTAAATGCCGGCGGAGACCATACAATAAACAGCGCGGCGATGCACAGGCCGATCCAGAAGTTATGCATCTGCACTTTACGGAAGATGCCATAACTGATGTATTGATCAGGCATATAACCAAGCCATGGCAGGCGAAAGGATAATCTCCACCGCTTGGCGATGGGATGCCCGGTAATGACCAGAACTGACCGCGAGATTACATATTGAATCCATATCACAACTGGTGCGGCAATAATCATGAACAGGATACTCCACCAGGAAAGGAACACTGTTTCCAGCACTACGAAAAAGAGGGGGAGCGCAATATATATCCGCAGCTTAACAGGCGTGAGATTAATCTTTTTGATAAGCTTGTATTGATAGAATGTGGCTGCGCCTTTGGTGTTAGGTTCCATAAAGAAAGGTTTGACCTCCTCACTTAGTTCTCATGTTACTAATATCGGCGAATGGCAGCAATTTATTAAACTTCAGCATCAGGTTCACCTTTAGATAAATGACGGAATATATATATTATAAGCCTTGAAGGATAGGAAAAAACTATGAAAAGGTTTAAAATGATAGAAGGTGTAACATACTGTTCTTAAAAGAGTCAAGGTGGGATGGTAATGGAACAGCAACCCGGACAGCCCTGCATCATTTGCGGACAAGTGAAAGAGGAAGGTATTGTGATTGTCTCGCATTTCATTTGTGAGGATTGTGAGAGTGAAATGGTGCATACAGAGGCAGAAGATGCCAAATACCGTTTTTTTATTGGACGGATGAAGAAGATTGGATTACAGAAGAACGCTTGAGCAGAACACAGGTATGGAATGAAGATGGGGTAAAAAGAGCAGGCGGTGGTTATGTGTCGCGTTGGCTGCATAAGAAGGCTTCAATATAACGGCTTCCCCGTCTTAAAGGGCGGGAGGAGCCGTTTTGTTGTCGTGAAGAGGCTTTTGTGCAGAATAATAGGCGTTTGCACATATTTGCGTTAAAATAGAAGGTAACCCCCAGGGAAGGAATAGATCATGAACAATTTACAGCCTGGCAGGGCACCTGTATACGAAATGTTGGAACAATATAGAGTAAAGGGTAATATATCTTATCATGTGCCGGGCCATAAGAATGGTGAGGCTTATAGCGGATTCGGGGGCGCAGGATATCTGGATGAGATCATGAAATACGATGTCACAGAGATTTCCGGAACAGATGATCTTCATCATCCTGAAGGGGTGATTAAGGAAGCACAGGAGCTGGCAGCGGATTGTTTTGGGGCGGAAGAGAGTTTTTTTCTCGTTGGCGGCAGCACTGCCGGTAATCTTGCCCTCATCCTGACGGTATGCCCCCAGCCGGAAATGATCATGATTCTGCAGCGCAATGTGCATAAATCGGTCATTCATGGACTAATGCTGGCGGGTGTCCAGGCAGTTTTTCTGGAGCCGCTGCTGGATACGGACAGCGGCCTTGCGGTCGCTCCTGCGGCTGAGACGGTGCAGGCTGCCTTGGCAGCCTACCCGGAAGCCGCAGCTGTGCTGGTCACCATGCCGAATTACTACGGCATGGGCAGCGACCTGGCGTCCCTCGCGCAGATCTGTCACGACAGCAGCGTTCCGCTGTTGGTTGACGAAGCGCACGGGGCGCATTACGGACAGCACCCCGCGCTGCCGGCCGGGGCGCTAATGTGCGGCGCGGACGGCGTAGTGCAGTCCACGCACAAGATGCTGCCGGCGCTCACCATGGGCGCCATGCTGCATGTGCAGGGCCCGCGGCTTGACCGCACCCTGCTTAGGCAGCGGCTCGCGATGGTGCAGAGCTCCAGCCCATCCTACCCCGTGATGGCTTCGCTCGATCTGGCCCGGCGGCTGGTGCACAGCCAGCGCGCCGCTGCCTTCACGGCGGGGCTCGCCGCCGTAGACGTCCTGCGGCGCGGCCTGGCGCAGCTGCCGCGCTATAGGCTGCTGCAGCCAGCGGTGCCGCTGCAGCCTTCCGGCGGCGCAGGCGCAGCCGCCGGCACGGGAACGCCGCCGCAGAGCGGGGCGGCGTACAGCATGCAGGACCCTTTTAAGGCCGTCATTTATGACGCCGCCGGGGTCCTGGGGGGCTTCGAGCTGCAGCGCAGGCTCGAGGAGAAGGGCATCGTGCCGGAGATGAGCGATGCCCGGCACGTAGTGCTGGCCTTCAGCCTCGGCTCGAAGGCTGAAGATGCCGCAGCGCTGCTGAGCGCGCTGCAGGAGATTGATGCGGACATGCCATGCCCGGTGCCGCAGGCATCTGGGGCTACTGCTGGTCCTGCACCCGCAGCAGCCTTGGCTGACAGCCAGGCAGAGAGAAGCGAATCTCCTCACAGCAATAATTCCACGTGGAACAATTTCACCACGTCTCTGATTTCAGCTCGGGTTCCGTTCTCTTTACGGCCGGTGCTTGAAAGTGAAACAGAAAGTATCCGCTTGGAATATAGTATAGGAAGAGTGGCGGCAGAGATGGTTATTCCTTATCCGCCGGGCATTCCACTGCTCTATCCGGGCGAAGCAATAACCGAAGCCATATGCAACCGGCTGAGTGGTCTCAGTAAAGGCGGAGCCAAATTTCAGGCCTGCGCTGATCCGGTCTTACAGCATATCAAGGTATACAACATTCAGAAGGGCGGAGAAGTATAAGTGGCACGAGAAGGTTTCTTCATTACTTTGGAGGGAGGCGATGGCTCGGGAAAAACAACAGTACTGGGCCGGGTGGCGGCATATTTGCAGAATCACTCCATGCCCTACCGGATTACGCGTGAACCCGGGGGGATTGAAATCGCCGAGAAGATCCGATCCATCATTCTGGATCCCGCCCATACTGCTATGGATGCCCGGACGGAAGCGCTGCTGTATGCAGCGGCAAGAAGCCAGCATCTGGCGGAAGTAGTTGAGCCTGCACTCAAGGACGGGATTACCGTACTCTGTGACCGGTTCGTAGACAGCAGTCTCGTGTATCAGGGTTATGCGAGAGGACTTGGCATTGAAGAGGTCTGGAGCATTAACCGCTTTGCCATTGGCAGCCGGATGCCGGATCTAACCTTCTATCTGGATGTGGACCCGGAGGTAGGGCTTTCACGGATCGCCGCCAATCAGGAACGGGAAGTGAACCGCCTTGATTTGGAAAACCTGGCTTTTCACCAAAAGGTTCGTGAAGGGTATCAGCTCGTTATTGCATCAGATCCTCAGCGGATTGTTGTCCTCGATGCCAATCGTCCGATTCATATGGTTGAACAGGATATCGTTCGTACGCTGCAGGAGCGCATTTTAAAGGATTTTTAAGGCGCTTTGTCTAATATTACTTAGGTGTGAACTTTTCACATCACCCTTGGAGAGGTAACTCTCCAATGTATCGCCTACAAAACTTTTAGGAGGGAACGAAGATGAATTTAATCATCGCAATTATCCAGGATAAAGACAGTAACCGGTTGTCCAGTGAGCTGGTCAAGGCAAACTTCCGTGCAACCAAGCTGGCCAGTACAGGCGGATTTCTGCGCGCAGGGAATACCACATTTATGATTGGTGTAGACGATACTCAGGTAGATGCTGTACTTAGTGTTATCCGCAATAGCTGCAAAGTGCGTGAGCAGCTTGTTACTCCGGTAACTCCTATGAGCGGTACGACGGATTCATATTTACCACTTCCTGTAGAGGTACAGGTAGGCGGAGCAACAGTATTCGTGCTTCCTGTTGATCGTTTTGAGCATTATTGAGCATAATACCGGTGCAATCCCATGATAAGGACGGTAGATATCTTTGAAAATCAATCCGGGCTACAGGCCCCTAAAAAGCGAGCTGCCGACTAACGAAGAAGGTAGAAGGCCCATTCAGCAAAAATCATTCACTGATGTATTCCATCAGCAGGGTGAGCAGAAAACGATAGATGAGCTTAACCGCCAGATTAAAGATATCCAGCAGCAGGGCGATCGGCTATCCAAATCCATGACGGTCCGCGAGCTGGCGATTTACCGCAATATGATCAAAAAGTTTCTGGAGGAGACTGCGCGCCGCGGAGTTATTCTGAAGGATACGAAGGGCTGGGACCGTCGCGGCAGGAGTAAAAGATATAAACTGCTGGAGGAGATCGATGCTGCGCTGCTGAACTTGGCGGATGACTTGCTGGAAAGTGAGCATGGCCGTATTGATCTGCTGGGACGGGTTGGAGAGATCCGCGGAATGCTGATTAATCTTGCTTTTTAAAAGAGTTGGAGGAATTTATGCCTTTTCATGATATATTAGGCCAGGAGGATGCCAAACGCCTGCTGCAAAATGCATTGCGCAAAGAAGCGGTCAGTCATGCCTATCTGTTCACCGGACCTTCGGGGAGCGGACAAATGAAGACAGCGCTGATATTCGCGCAAGCCATATTTTGCACCGCGCTCAAGGACGATGCCTGTGGGGAATGTCTGGAATGCCGCAAGGTTGAGCATGGCAACCATCCGGATTTAACCCTGCTGAAGCCCGAAGGGGCGAGCCTTAAGATCGATCAGATCCGTGAGCTGCAGCGTGTTTTTTCTTACCGCTCGGAAGGAATTAACCCGAAGGTTTATATTATAGAAGGAGCGGATAAAATGACGGTGCAAGCCGCCAACAGTCTGCTCAAATTTTTGGAGGAGCCACCTGCTCCGGCAGTAGGCATTTTAATCTCCGACAATAGCAGTTCCCTGCTTCCAACGATCCAGTCAAGGACTCAGCGTATTCCGTTTAGTCCGCTGCATCCGGATATTATGCTCCAGGCGTTATCCGGCGAGGGGGTTCCCGTGCCGCTAGCCCGGTGTGCAGTGTCGCTGACTTCAGGTCTTGATGGCTGCAGGGAACTTTTGGCACAGAATTGGTTTGCAGAAATGAGAAATCTAGTGTTACAATTAGCTAAGGAGTCTTTGGGCAAAGGCAGCACTGCGGTAGCAACCGTAGGGCAGAAGCTGTTCAAGGCCGGGCTCGGTGAACATTTGGATATTCTTTTCAGCATGTTCCACCTTTGGTTTAAAGATATGCTTTACTTCCTGTACCGAAGACACGAAAGCATCGTTTTCATAGATCAGTTAGACTTTATTTCCAGACATGCCCGTCAGCGGAGTACGGAACAATGGGTGGCTTATATGGAATTCGCGGCGGAGAGCAAGCGGAGGCTCCGGTCCAATGCCAATGCCCAACTGTGTCTGGAGCAGTTCTTAATCCGACTGGAAAGTTAAAGGGTTAGTTATGATATATCCTCTATATGTCGCTTCAGCCTGGAAGTATGGGTTTAACGGATAAGGAAGGACAAGCATGGATCACCAGAGAGCGGACTTGCTTAAGGGTTCCTTTACCGGCAAACAAGGGGGTTAATTTTTGTACAGCGTAGTAGGTGTCCGCTTCAAAAAAGCGGGTAAAATATATTATTTTGATCCGCTTGATTTCCCGATTGAACGCGATCAATGCGTTATTGTTGAGACGGCAAGAGGGGTCGAATACGGTAGAGTTGTCGTTGGCAAAAAAGAGGTGCAGGAAGCGGATGTTGTATTGCCTCTCAAGAAGGTCATGCGTATTGCCGGAGAAACCGACGCACGTGTGGTTGAAGAGAACAAAGGTGCAGCCAAGGACGCTTTTACCACCTGTTTAAATAAAATTCGCGATCATGCCCTCAAAATGAAGCTTGTGGATGTGGAATTCACGTTTGACCGCAATAAGATTATTTTTTATTTCACTGCCGAGGGCCGCGTCGATTTCCGCGAATTGGTCAAGGACCTGGCAAGTATTTTCCGTACCCGGATCGAGCTGCGGCAGATTGGTGTGCGTGATGAGGCTAAGATGTTGGGTGGTCTGGGGCCTTGCGGACGAGTGTTGTGCTGCTCTTCCTGGCTTGGAGATTTCGAGCCGGTATCGATCAAGATGGCTAAGGATCAGAACCTTTCGCTTAATCCGACAAAGATCTCGGGTCTGTGCGGACGGCTGATGTGTTGCCTGAAGTTTGAGCATGATAATTACGAAAGCACGAAGGAAGAAATGCCGGCGGTAGGCAAGATTGTCGTAACCTCACTCGGTGACGGCAAGGTGGTAGGAATTAATGCCGGAACCCGCACGGTTCATGTACAGCTGTTTGAAGTGGGCAAAGTTAAGGAACTTCCAATGGATGATGTTGTCGTCAAGTAAACCATATAAGGTTACTTTCGGGGTGGAAACTTGGAGAAGATAAATATATTTGCACACATGCAGGAGATGGAAGCGCAGATGGAAAGCATGCGCGCAAGTCTCGGAGATTGGAAACAGACGGTTAAGGAACTGATGGAAACCAATCAAAGGCTTAGTCTGGAGAATGAACAGCTCCGCAAAATATTGAAGAGGGACGCACCTTTGGACCCTGCCGTTGATACTGCGGAGGCGGAAGCTCTTTTGGCCGCCAGAGAGGGAACAGAAGAGGTAGTTGGGGAAGGTTATGACAATCTGGCCCGGCTGTATCATGAAGGCTTTCACATCTGCAATGTCTATTTCGGCCATTTGCGCACAGAAGGTGATTGTCTGTTCTGTCTTTCTTTTCTTAATAAATGAGGATATCCAGCCGTAGGAGATTTACGCCTACGGTTTTTTTTGAATTTATGGGCGTAGACTGATGAAAGCGTGCATAGGTTCAGGCAAAACTAAGCGTATGCTTCCGAAGCAAGTTTTGTTTCGAAGAATTTCATTGAAGCATATGCTCAACAAAACTTTTAGGAGATTACAATGACGAATTTTTCTAACGAAATATCTGTTCCTTTACTGCCAACGGAGCGGGTGGATGATTTATTGACTCATGATCTGCGGATTATTCAGAGTGATGAAGTGTTCAGCTTCTCGATGGATGCCGTACTGCTGGCCCGGTTTGCGGGTATACCGCCACGCGGCAGAGTGCTTGATCTTTGTACTGGCAATGGAGTTATTCCGATACTGCTCACTACACGAACCAAAGCTTCTATAGAAGGTATTGAAATTCAGCCCCGTTTGGCGGATATGGCCCGCCGTAGTGTAGCCTTAAACGGCCTGCAGGAGCGGATCAAGATACATGAAGGGGATTTACGCGAACTGCATAATGAGGCTGGATACGGTGTATACGATGCGATTACTGTTAATCCGCCGTACATGCCGCTTAACGGAAGCGATCTCAAGCTGAATTCACATCAGGCGATGGCCCGCCATGAGCTTGGCTGCACGCTGGAAGAGGTGATTCAGGCATGTGTAAGACTGGTCCGTACCGGAGGCAAGGTAAGTATGGTACACAAGCCACAACGTCTGGTGGATATTATCAGCCTGATGAGACAAAACAGACTGGAGCCGAAGCTGATTCGTTTCGTGCATCCAAGAGCGCATTTGGAAGCCAATATGGTATTGATTGAAGCTGCACGCGATGGAAAGCCTGAGGTGCGTTTACAACCGCCGCTGATCGTATATAATGAGGACAATCAATACTGTCCGGAAATTATGGATATTTATTATGGAAACAAAGAGGGTAAATGATGACTATAACATGCCAAAGCAGCTTTCAAAACAACAATGATGGAATTAAACCGCCAGGATGCGGTTGTCTTTATCTGGTCGCTACACCGATCGGCAATCTGGAGGATATGACTTACCGTGCAGTCCGCACTTTAAAAGAATGTGATATTATTGCCGCCGAGGATACAAGACAGACGCGTAAGTTACTGAGCCATTTTGAAATTACGCCCTCCATGCTGTTCAGTTATCATGAGCATAATAAGGCTGCCAGTGGACCGGAACTGATCCGCTATATAATAGAAGGTAAAAATTTGGCGCTTGTCAGCGACGCCGGTCTGCCGGCAATTTCCGACCCTGGAGCAGATCTTGTAGCACTGGCCGTCAGCCACCATATTCCGGTTATTCCGATCCCCGGAGCTAACGCAGCTTTGTCAGCTTTGATCGCCTCCGGCTTGCCGACCACAAGCTTTACCTTTGTCGGGTTCCTGCCCAGGGAGCGTAAGGATATCCGTAATGTATTATCCGCTGTTCGTTCTGTGCAGGGGACTTTGCTATTCTATGAATCTCCGCACCGGGTAGCCAAAACCTTGGTTCATCTGCAGGAGGCATTCGGCAACCGCCGGGTGGTGCTGGCCCGTGAACTGACAAAACGTTATGAGGAGTTTCTGCGCGGCACGATTGAGGAATGTTCTGCTTGGATGTCCGAACATCCGCCGCTTGGCGAATATGTAATTGTTGTTGAAGGGGAAAGCAAAGAAGAAGCTGAGATTGCTGAATCCTCCTGGTGGCGCGAGCTCAGTATTGAGCTGCATGTCGCTCACTATGAAAACGCAGGAATGGCACGGAAGGAAGCTATGAAAAAAGCCGCCGCAGACCGTGGCTTGGCCAAACGCGATATTTACAATGCATTATTGGACAGGGAGTAAAGGGAATTTTTTTTCGTAAAGCGATTCCCACAGGGAGAGCGGGCAAAAGCAGAAAAAGCAGCTCACCAGCCAGCAACCGCTAAAGTCACTGAGCCGTGCCACCGTATAGCGATTCCCGTAGGGAGAGCGGCTTTATCGCCCAAACGTTGCATGGGAGCGCCTTCGCGCAGCCGCCATAGGCGCACGGCCTATGGCGAAATCCCTCGCATGGCAAGGCCCTGAGGGCGTGCCCGAAAGAGGGCCGGTCCACCGTCACAGTTACTCCTTTACGCGTGGCCACAAATTAGACAAGCTTCCGGGTGTCCAGAGGGCCGGGGCCCTTGGGGCCCTCCCTGTAGGGAGGGTTTGGGAGGGTGAAAAAGCATAAAAAAGCATAAAAAATACCTCCCGCATCAACGGGAGGCCAAGGAGATATAAAAAGGTTAGAATTAACAATTTGATTAGTTCCTATTATAACCTATTTGTTCTAGTTTGTCACAGGGGTAGGGATAGCAGAAATGCATTCATGACAAACAATTTTTCCTTTAAAATAGGTTACATTCTCAGCATTGCCGCAGAAAATGCAAGCTGGCTCGTATTTTTTAAGCATGATCCGCTCACCGTCCACGTAAATTTCGAGCGCATCTTTTTCTCCAATGCCCAGTGTACGGCGCAATTCGATCGGAATAACAACCCGTCCAAGCTCGTCTACTTTTCTTACAATTCCTGTTGATTTCATCATTACAATCGTTGCTCCTCTCAATGTTCAAAAGCGTCATTATTCGACATTGTTCACCGTTTTATGATATTTATAATACCAACCATTCCCAAAACAGTCAACCTTTTTTGAGGCTAATTTTAAGGAATTTTTTAATAAAACTTTTATATCGCCTACATTACACATAAATTCATGCAAATGCAGATAAAATTAAATTGTCGATTTGTAAAACGTTAAAATGACATAGTTCGACAAAGTGCGACATAATTCATTATTATACTACCTATTACCTCTAATTTCTAATTATATTATTCGAAGGAGTTGAACACATGAAGCAACCGCTGACAGAAGAGAAGGTTTTCAAAGATCCGGTTCATAACTATATTCACGTGCAGGACACAATTATCTGGCGATTGATCAATACTAAGGAATTTCAGCGTCTGCGGCGCATCCGTCAGCTTGGCACCTCCTATCTAACCTTTCATGGTGCAGAGCATAGCCGATTTTCACATTCTCTTGGTGTCTACGAAATTACACGCCGTATCATTTCGCAGTTCGAGCGAAGCGGGTATAAGGATTGGATGCCGGAGGAGAGCCTGCTCACTCTATGTGCAGCGCTGCTGCATGATTTGGGGCATGGCCCGTTCTCCCATTCTATAGAAGAAGCCTTTGAAATGAACCATGAAGACTGGACCTGCCGGATCATTCTGGAGGACACGGAGATCACCGCGATTCTGCGGGATGTGGCAGAGGATTTTCCCGGCAAGGTAGCTTCGGTAATCTCCAAAACTTATGAGCATGAAATTGTAGTCAACTTGGTTTCCGGCCCTCTGGATGCTGACCGCATGGATTATCTGCTCCGCGATGCATACTACACGGGAGTAAACTATGGGACGATCGATATTGACAGGATCCTAAGAATGCTGCGTCCGTACCATGGAAGAGTAGTGGTTAAGGAGTCAGGGATGCACGCTATCGAGGATTACTTAATGTCGCGCTATCAAATGTACTGGCAGGTATATTTTCACCCGGTCACACGCAGTTCCGAAATTATTTTGCGGCAAATTTTCCGCAGAGCCAAAGAGCTGTACCAGAGCGGTTATGAATTCCGGTTCATGATTGATCCTTTAGGTGATTTGTTCCGCGGAGAGGTTACGGTGGAGCAATATCTGCTGCTGGACGAAGCTATGATACAGACCGCCTTCATGCAGTGGACTTTGGAGAAGGATGAGTTGTTAAGCGACTTGTGCAGCCGGTTTATTCATCGTAAACTGTATAAATATGTAGAGATGGAGAACCTTGATTCCGAGACGATTGACGAAATACGCCGCAGCTTTGCCGTGGCAGGGCTAGATGCCGATTATGATCTGGAAATTGATTTTCCGACAGATTTGCCCTATGATGTGTTTCGTCCGGGACAAGGCTTCGACAGCAAGCAAATCCTGCTGCTTGACCGCCATGACAAACTGAGGGAGATCTCTGAAGTTTCAGATATCGTACGCTCCATCAGCGGAATTCACCGCGGCCGTTATCACCTGTATTTTCCACAGGATAAGCTGCAGAAAGCCCTTCCAATGCTGCCTTCTTCAATCGCAGAAATCTTTGCAAAGTAATCCAAAAATACTTGGAATTCATCATAGAAATTATGACAGAAAAGGGGATGTAACATGCAATTGTTCGACACGCACACCCATCTGGATGCTCCACAATTCGACGAGGACCGCGAAAAGGTAATCGCCAATGCACTCGAGGCAGGAGTTACCAAAATGATTAATATTGGCTTTAATAGGGAAACAATCCCAACAACCATGAAGCTTGCTGAAACCTATGATTATATTTATGCAGCCGTCGGCTGGCATCCGCAGGATGCCATTGATATGAGGGACGGGGATCTCGAGTGGATCGCCTCACTGTGCAGTCATAAAAAAGTAGTCGCCATCGGAGAAATTGGGTTGGATTACTACTGGGATACCTCCCCCAAAGAGGTACAGCATGAAGTGTTCCGCAAACAAATCGGACTAGCCCGTGAACTGAAAATGCCGATTTGTATTCATAACCGTGATGCTCATGAAGATGTGGTGCGGATTCTCCGTGAAGAGAAGGCTGATGAAATAGGCGGGGTGATGCACTCCTTCTCCGGCAGCTGGGAAATAGCCAAAATGTGCCTGGATTTAGGCTTTCACCTGTCCTTCGGCGGCCCGATTACATTCAAGAACGCCAGAGTGCCAAAAGAGGTGCTGGCCCAGACTCCGCTGGACCGGCTGCTGATTGAAACGGACTCGCCTTATTTGACACCGCACCCTTTCCGGGGCAAGCGAAATGAGAGTGCACATGTGAGATTAGTAGCAGAGGCTGCCGCGGAAATAAAAGGGATTGATTTACAGGAATTGGCGGAAATTACGTATGCGAACGCACTGGAACGATTTGGGATTGTCTGAAATCGGGAGTAAAAGCGGTGAAAAATGAAGTATAGCCGATATATTAAACTTTTTTAATTTAAAAACGGCTGAATATTACAATATTTTAATCATTTTTTTGCGTAAACGTGGTTGAATCGTCCTTTACAACATGCATCAAAACAGGATATCATCTTTTCAGTGCAGTGAGCTGTTGTTACTGTGACAGTCAC
This sequence comes from Paenibacillus sp. FSL H3-0321, assembly GCF_038002865.1. Taxonomy (NCBI): domain Bacteria; kingdom Bacillati; phylum Bacillota; class Bacilli; order Caryophanales; family Paenibacillaceae; genus Paenibacillus; species Paenibacillus sp. FSL H3-0321. The sequence goes on from NZ_JBBODH010000001.1 coordinate 4,226,516, forward strand.
TGAATCATGGATCGTCTCGCTGAGTCTCCGTATGGAGAACGGGGGAACCAATAATGCCTGCCGCATGTCCGTACATAGAGTACAACACAGAAATGCCGCAGAATTTATTTGATTTCTTCACGTGGTCTTTGGGGTGAATTTGAGGGCAACCGCCGTGAGCGGGTGACCTAAGATAGGGCGTCTCTCTTATGCCCGAACCCGACAGCTAACCCCGTAAGCGCAAGTAAGAGAGGAAACCTCGTGCATAAACATTCCCGCGTATTCTGACATCCGGAGAAGCCACGAAAGAGTCCTCTGTGAACTCTTTTTTGGGCTTTTTTTGTTTTGAATAATGCGAATGTTACCAGCATACTGTTATATAACAGGTATCTGGAGTAATTATGCCGGGCAGGCGATCCATGAGCAGGAAACGCTGAAGCAATGCGGGCGTATCCTGTTGCAATCTCAAACCTAGTTTCGTCAGCAATGATACAGTCACCTTGATATACAACTTGACGACGGGGCTATGTAAGGAGGATGGAGAGAGTGGGCGTATTCCAACCAGAAGTATCCCATGATTCGCAATCATCCAGCAGGTCTTTCGCATTACGGTGGAAGCAAGTGAATCCTCGCTTACTTTCGCTTGCAGGTGCGGTATCAATCGTTATCGCGCTGCTCATTCTGCTGTACGTACACGGTCAGAGCAAGAAAGAGATATTTTTAGTAATAGACGGGAAAGCTCAGACGCTGGAAACGCGCGAAGCGCTGCTCAGTGATGTGCTGGCTAAGGAACAAATTTCGCTGCAGCCGCATGATGAATTATCTATTGGCCTTAGTGATGAGATACAGGACGGCGACCGTGTCGTGATCAATCGTGCGCAGAAGTTTAGTCTCACTGCGGATGGAGCAACAAAAACGCTGTACACCACCGAAGACACTATCGGTGACGCCATTAGCAAACTGGGTTTAAGCCTGAAAAGCAATGACAAGATATATCCTTCGCTTGACACCACAGTATCGGCCGGCATGGGAATTAAAATTGTCCGCATCAACAAGCAGATTGTAGAGCGGAAGCAAAATTTGCCATTCCAGGTCATTAAGACCTCAGATCCTTCCCTGAACAAGGGAACCGTAAAAGTGGCACAGTTAGGCGCACCAGGCGTCATGGTCCAGCATATCGAGAAGGTCTACCAAGATGGAGAACTGGTCTCTATGCGCATGATTGGCAAGGAAGTACAGACGGTTACCAAACATAAAATTGTTTATGTTGGTACGAAGCCCCTGCCAAAGCCCGTTGTAGCTGCTGTGACAACTTCCAAAAAAAGTACAGCATCCAAAACAACCAAAGTTTCCGCAAAAAGCAGTAACGTCGTGCACAAGGCAGGCGTAGATTTCCAATACAAGAAGATGATTAAAAATGTGTCGATGACAGCCTATTCTTCGGAAGAGCCAGGCATTGGGACCCGCACGGCTTCTGGCACACGCGTAACAGAAGGCCGGACAATAGCTGTGGACCCGAATGTAATTCCTATCGGCTGGTGGGTGTACATTGAGGGATTAGGGTTTCGCCGAGCAGAGGATACCGGCGGTGCCATCAAAGGCAACAAGTTGGATGTTTATTACGATTCACTGAGCCATGCCCGTAATTTCGGCCGCAAGTCCCGGACTATTTATGTGATCGGTCCAGTGAAGCCGGAGCTGAATTAACGTGGTCCGCTTTTGCAAATTAACGGTTTATAAGCTATAGTGAGGGTAGCACTGACAGAACGGGCTGCCGCTCATCACTTATACATTCTTTAGCCAAAAAGAAGGGGAGCGAATCCTCTTCTTTTTGTGTTTTACAGGAAGGAGCAACGTGTATGATTAAGGAATTAATTGTGGTGGAAGGCAAGAGTGATACGGTTGCCGTCAAGCGGGCGGTGGAGGCCGATACGATAGAGACTGGCGGTTCAGCGGTAGACCGCAAGGTTATCGCCAAGATAGCGCTGGCAATGGAACGCAGAGGCGTGATCATCCTTACGGATCCCGATCATGCCGGTGAACGCATCCGCAAGATTGTCTCCTCCAAGGTGCCAGGCTGCAAGCATGCATTCATCCCGGAGAAGGATGCTACACGCAAGGGGGATATCGGTGTTGAGAATGCATCGCCGGAAGCGATCCGTCATGCGCTGCAGCATGTACATACCTCCTTTGAAGGGACCCCTGCCCTAATTGGGCTGGAGGATCTTATGGCGGCGGGCATGCTGGTGCATCCGCGAGCGGCTGAGCGCAGGATGGCGCTGGGCAACGTGCTGGGCATCGGGTATTGCAACGGCAAACAGCTATACAAGCGGCTGGCTATGTTTGGCATCACGCGGGAAGAATTCTCCGGAGCTCTCGCACAAATTGATCAGGGAGGCATTACTTCATGAGTGGCAATAACAAGATCTCATCGCCAGTACGGACCAAAGAAATTATTCAGCGCTACGGTTTTTCGTTCAAAAAAAGTCTGGGACAGAACTTTCTGATCGACCAGAATATCCTTGATAAAATAGTGGACGCAGCAGAATTAACCGACTCTTCGGGAGCCCTGGAGATTGGTCCGGGTATCGGGGCGCTTACTGAACGGCTGGCCATGGCTGCGGGTGCGGTGACTGCTGTAGAGATCGACCGCAGACTAATTCCGATTCTCCGGGATTTATTGTCTCCGTACCCGCATGTCAAAATCCGCAATGATGATGTGCTGAAGGTAAACCTGCAGGAACTCTTCACAGAGGATTTTGCAACCGTCGACAAAATAAGTGTGGTTGCCAACCTGCCGTATTATGTGACAACCCCTATACTGATGAAACTGCTGGAGGAGAAACTTCCGCTGGATAATATCGTGGTAATGATCCAGAAGGAGGTTGCTGAGCGTATGGCGGCCTCTCCGGGCGGCAAAGAATATGGAAGCCTCAGCATAGCCGTGCAGTACTACAGCGAGCCTGAGCTGGTCTGTATTGTGCCGCGTACGGTCTTCATCCCGCAGCCAAATGTGGAATCTGCTGTAATCCGGCTGAAGGTCAGAGAACGTCCACCGGTTGATGTGGCTGATGAGAAGCATTTCTTTGAGGTGGTCCAGGCTTCCTTCACCCAGCGGCGCAAGACAATTGCAAACAATCTCAAGGCCCGCTTCTTCCCGGGAGAGGGACGTGAGCGTCTGGAGGCGCTGCTGGCTGAGGCTGGCATAGAGCCAACCCGCCGCGGGGAGACGCTGAGCCTTGCGGAGTACGCCCGGCTTAGCGCTGTGCTGCTGGCGGCAGGAATCGCCTAGAGTATGCAGCGTGAAACATCGCGCTTTATCTTGTAAAAATGCGGCTGGTTAAGAACCAACCATGACCTTTGCCCATACGATGGGGGTAGAGGTGGTGTTGTCATGAATTTAGGAGACTTGGTCGTTCGCAAATCTTATGGTGGAGATGTAACTTTCCGGGTGGAGAACATCGTGCAGAGTGGAGCCGTAATCAAAGGCACAGAATTCCGCCTGTTGGCGGATGCTCCCCTGGACGACTTGGTTCAAGTGCCGCCTACCCGTATTACAGAACGGGGACAGCAGGCACAGATCAAAGCGAAGGAATCATTGACAAGGTTGCGTAAGGACCGTCAGGAACAGAGCCAGCGCAGCGGAGAGACTGTTGCCGGAAGCTGGCCGCAATCCCCCAAGGAGGCGGCTTATTTCGAGGTGCCGGGCAAAGTGCTGCATTTGGACGGCGATGCGCTTTATTTGAACAAAAGTCTTAGCTTGTATGAACAGCTGCGGATTCCCGCAGAAGGACATCATGTTCATGAGTCCAAAATGGCAGAGACGTTATACCGGCTTCTGCCCCGTGTGCGTCCGGATATCGTAGTTATTACTGGCCACGACGGGGTGCTGAAACAGCCGCATACTTATGATCTCTACAGTCTCAGCAGCTACAAAAATTCGCAGAACTTTGTGGCAGCTATTGGGGTTGCAAGGGAATATGAACGGAATTTTGATGCCCTGACCATTGTGGCGGGAGCCTGCCAGTCGCATTTTGAGGCACTGCTGGGGGCGGGGGCCAATTTTGCCAGTTCACCGGGGAGAATCCTGATTCATGCGCTGGATCCGGTCTATATAGCGGCCAAAGCCTCTTTTACCTCGATCCGTGACACAGTGAGTCTAGGCGATGTATTGAATCATACCATCAGCGGCAACCAGGGAATGGGCGGGATAGAGACACGCGGCAGCTTCCGGATCGGAATGCCTCGCCTGCAGAATCTTTCCGCGCTGAAAGTTACCCCGTCGGCGATATAATATCGTGGCCCCGGAAAGGCCGTACGCAATAAATTTCCAGAATGGCAGGAATAAAAAAAGGAAAGGATAAGCATAACGCTTTTCTTTTCCTTTTTTTGTTGTAGAAGCCGGACAAGCAGGTGACAGCCTCCGGTATATTATTACCGATAACAAGGCGCCTCGGTCGGCACTCTTTCGTTCCAAAAAAATTCCGTTGACAACTATTTTGGCATCATCTATAATTATTTATTTGCTTTGACAATGTTTGTGAAAAGTTGTATAATGGACAAGGAAAGAGGTGGTCGTCAGGTAATGGCTAATAACGCGCTGTTGGAAATTAAACGCAGTCTCGAAGCTCACGTCGGTCATAAGATCACGTTGCGTGCAAACGGTGGACGTCGTAAGACCGTTGAACGCACCGGTGTCCTGGAAGAAACGTACCCTTCTGTATTTATTGTCAAACTGGATCAGGAGCAGCAAACCTTCAAGCGTGTCTCCTATAGCTATGCCGATATTCTTACGGAGTCTGTGGAGATCACAGTTTGCGAAGACGATGGGCAAATGCGGATTATGTATATTAAGGCTTAAGTGTTACGGACAGTCTCCTATGGGGGCTGTTTTTTTGTTTTTTGAATATAACAACGGTATGGACGGTTTCTACGCGGGTTGAATGATCATTGCCCCGGTACAGCATACTAAAGGAGCAATAAGCTTATCATCTACTACCCTAAGGAGGAATTCCGCTAATGAGCCGCAGAAAACGAGGCATGATGTCGGAGGAACTGAAGACGGAATTGGCCAAGGAGCTTGGATTCTACGAAACGGTAGAGCGGGACGGCTGGGGTGGAATCCGGGCCCAGGATGCAGGGAATATGGTGAAAAGGGCCATTCAGCTTGCCGAGCAGGCTGCCCGGAAGTCTTAACCGCTTTTGTGCTGAAAAACGGTTATAAAAAAGGGGAACCGTCCTTGCGGCGGTCCCCTTTTCGGCCTGTCCAAACTTTTGATAATGGACTTCGTTACAAGTTTCTCATATAATATGTTAAGTTGTTTTTACGGGAAAAGCTGAAGGTGGGTGAACGCCTTGAAAATGTATGAGAAAGCGCCGGCCAAGATCAATTTGATGCTGGATGTGCTCCACAAGCGGCCTGACGGATTTCACGAAGTGGAAATGATTATGACCATGGTGGATCTGGCGGACCGTTTGGAGCTATCAGAGATGAAGAGAGACTCGATTATTATATCAAGCCAGGCGGGATATATTCCGCTCGACGAGAAGAACCTTGCCTTTCAGGCGGCGAGGCTTATTAAAGACCGTTATAACGTGAAGAGCGGTGTACATATCCATCTGGACAAAAGAATTCCGGTCGCTGCCGGCCTTGCCGGCGGCAGCAGCGATGCCGCAGCTACGCTGCGCGGCCTGAACAGGCTCTGGCGCCTTGGTATCCCGGCGCAGGAGCTGCAGGAACTGGGCGCCGAGCTGGGCTCGGACGTGCCGTTCTGCGTCACAGGAGGCACTGCCCTGGCTACGGGCAGAGGCGAGCGGTTGACTCCGATCGAGAATCCGCCGCAGTGCTGGGTCGTCCTGGCGAAGCCGCCGATTAATGTATCGACGGCTGAGGTGTACGGACGCGTACGAGCGAATGACATTGTGGTGCATCCGTCGGCAACGCGGATGCAGGAGGCCATCGCAGCGGGCGACTTCAACGCAGTCTGTGCGGGGCTGGGCAACGTGCTGGAGGATGTGACGCTGAAGCTCCATCCCGAGGTGCAGCAGCTGAAGGAAGCAATGATGAAGCTGGGTGCAGATGGAGTGCTGATGTCCGGCAGCGGACCGACCGTCTTCGGTCTGGTATCCAAACAGTCCAAGGTAGCCAGAATTTACAATGGACTGCGCGGATTCTGTAAGGAAGTTTACGCGGTACGTTCGCTGAGCTGAAGAGCTTCCAGAGAAACGGCTAGCCCTGTCAAAGGCAGAGCAGCCGTTTCTTCTTGTGTAAATCCGTACAAAAGTGATATTATTTTATAATAATATTCGGTTTTGGCGAGGAGCATTCCGTGAAAAAACTTAAAAGAAGCCAACGTTTGGTAGACATGACCCAATTTTTGCTTGAGAAACCGCATGACCTGCTGTCGCTGTCAACATTTGCAGAGCGGTATGGCGCGGCAAAGTCATCCATCAGCGAAGATTTGGCTATTATAAAAGAAGTATTTGAAGGCGAAGGCATGGGTGAGCTGCAGACACTGGCCGGTGCGGCAGGCGGGGTGCGTTATATTCCTAGAATGCCAACAGAGATGGCGCTGGCCTTCGTTAACCGTTTGTGCGGACAGCTGGAGCAGAGCGACCGGATTCTGCCCGGCGGTTATTTATATATGTCTGACCTGCTGGGGCTGCCTTCTCTGATGGAACAGGCCGGAAAGATCATTGCAACGGCCTTCTACGGGGTAGAGATTGATGTAGTGATGACCGTGGAAACCAAAGGCATTCCGCTGGCTTATGCTACAGCTGCACAGCTCGGGCTGCCGGTGGTGCTGGTGCGCCGTGACCATCAGGTGACTGAGGGCTCTGCCGTTAGCATCAACTATGTATCGGGCTCACATAAGAGCATACATACGATGTCGCTGTCGAGAAGGGCGCTGCGTGAGAAGTCGCGGGTGCTGATCGTGGATGATTTCATGAAGGCTGGCGGTACCGTACGCGGTATGGTCGATCTGCTTGGCGAGTTCAATGCCGAAGTGGCCGGTGTAGGTGTACTCGTGGAATCAGGTGCGGTGGAGACGGAAGAGCGTCTGCTGCATGACTATGTATCTCTGGTGAAGCTGAATGAGGTGGATTCCAAGGTGCGGCGGATTTCAGCGTATCCGGGTAATTATTTCTCCTCCTGAGCTGGACAGTCACTTTGCGCTAAAGAACAGTAAAATGTCGAAATCGTAAGGGATTATTAGAAAACCCCGCGAATGGTGTCGAAATCAATGGTTGCGCAAAAATAATCTTCATTATCAGGTATTTTTTGGAATCAAAAAGAAGGAATTCGCTTTGCTGTGTGGAATTATACACCAAGTCTCTGATGGAAAAAGGTGGTGAACACACACATGCAAATTACGGATGTCAGACTCCGCCGCGTCAACTCTGAGGGGAGAATGAAAGCAATCGCATCCATTACAATCGACAACGAGTTTGTTGTTCATGACATTCGAGTCATCGACGGTAATAACGGGATGTTCGTTGCTATGCCCAGCAAGCGTACACCGGACGGCGAATTCCGCGATATCGCACACCCGATTTCTTCGGGAACACGCGAGAAGATTCAATCTGCGGTTCTGGCCGAGTACGATCGCGCCGCTACGGAAGAAGAAGAGGTCATCGAAGAGGGAGCTTAAGCCTTAAGCTGACTCTGATGTCCAGCTGCCCTCCCAGGGCGGCGTAAGGTCAAGCCGTTTTTAATTGGGGTTCGAAGAAAAGGGAACCATGCTCACATGGTTCTCTTTTCTTTTTTCCCGATATGAGATATATTCAGTAGTGAGCTCAAGAAGTGGGAGGTTGGCATTCTTGAAAAGAATGGCTGTTGTACTTGCCGCAGGTCAAGGCAAGCGCATGAAATCTAAATTATATAAAGTGCTGCACCCCGTCTGTGGCAAACCGATGGTAGGGCACGTACTTGATACAGTTAAAGCGACCGGAAGCCAGCGTACCGTCGTTATTGTCGGACATGGCGCAGAGCAAGTAAAAGCCCATATAGGCCAGGATGCGGAATATGTGCTGCAGGAAACCCAACTGGGTACCGGGCATGCCGTCAAACAGGCTAAGGATCTTATCGGCGGCGAGGAAGGCACAACCATCGTGATTTGCGGCGATACACCGCTGGTCATGGCGGAAACGCTGGAAGGGCTTATGGCACTGCACGAAGGGCAGCATGCGGCAGCAACTGTACTGACTGCTGTGATGGATCAGCCTGCAGGCTATGGACGGGTTATCCGCGGGGAAGACGGCGCTGTACTGAAGATTGTGGAGCAGAAGGATTGCACCGCTGAGGAAGCAGCTGTAGGCGAAATTAATACAGGTACTTACTGTTTTGATAATGCCAAGCTGTTCGCGGCGCTGGAGAAGGTCACCAACAGCAATAACCAGCAGGAATATTATTTAACCGATGTAATCGGCATACTCCGGGCACAGGGGGATATCGTTCTGGGATATCAGGCTCATGACGCTGCGGAGTCTATCGGCGTTAACGACCGTTTGGCTTTATCCGAAGCGGAAGGTTATATGCGCCAGCGTATCAACCGCCAGCATATGCTGAACGGTGTAACCATCATTGATCCGGCTTCCACCTATATAGGAGCCGATGTCATCATTGGATCAGATACTGTGCTATATCCGGGTACCCAGCTGAAAGGCAAAACCGTCATTGGTGAAGATTGCGTGATCGGGCCTTCCAGTGAAATCGAAGACTGCGTGATTATGGACGGCGCTGAGGTGAAGCATTCCGTACTGAATCAGGCACAAGTCGGCGCACGGACTACCGTTGGGCCTTTTGCCTATTTGCGTCCGGGCACTGTACTCGGTGAGGAAGTCAAAATCGGTGATTTCGTGGAAATTAAGAATGCAGTGATCGGTGACGGCTCCAAAGTATCGCATTTGAGCTATGTCGGCGATGCCTCTGTAGGTAAGAATGTAAATGTTGGCTGTGGTGCAATTACTGCCAATTATGACGGATTTAATAAATCCAAGACGACAATTGAAGATGATGCCTTCATCGGCAGCAATGTGAATCTGATTGCACCGGTCACCGTAGGCAAAGGAGCTTTTGTTGTTGCAGGATCGACAATCACAAGATCTGTTTCGGAGAATGATTTGGCTATTGCCAGAGTAAGACAGGAGAACAAGCCGGGGTATGCCGAGAAGATCCGCTCCCGGGCCAAAGCAAAGAAAGACCAGTCGAGTCAATCGTAAGGGCCACTGCCAAAGCGCCGGATCGAGCTGAGATCTCTTTACCGGCGCTGCTTGGAAGCTAAATTCCGTCACGGAGGGTTTATATTTTATGACTTATTGCGATTCCAAATTAAAGATTTTCACCTGTAACTCCAATCCTAAGCTGGCTAGTCAAATTGCCGATTATATCGGAATTCCGATGGGTGAATCACATACCACAAGCTTCAGCGACGGGGAGATTCAGGTCAAGCTGTCTGAGAGTGTCCGGGGCTGCCATGTCTATATCGTACAGTCGACTTGTGGTCCGGTTAACGACAATTTGATGGAGCTTCTGGTTATGGTAGACGCGCTCAAACGCGCTTCCGCGAAAAGCATCAATGTGGTTATTCCTTATTACGGATACGCTCGTCAAGACCGCAAGGCGCGTTCCCGTGATCCAATTACGGCCAAGCTGGTAGCGAACCTGATCGAAAAAGCAGGAGCTCACCGTGTTATCACCATGGACCTTCATGCGATGCAAATTCAAGGCTTTTTTGATATTCCGGTGGATCATCTGCTGGGTGTTCCGATTCTTGCCCAGTATTTCCGTTCGAAGCAGATCCAGAATCCGGTTGTGGTCTCCCCGGACCATGGCGGTGTTGTGCGGGCTAGAAAGCTTGCCGATTTCCTTAACGCACCTCTGGCGATCATCGACAAACGCCGTCCGGAACCGAATGTCAGCGAAGTCATGAATATTATCGGTAACATCGAAGGCAAAACAGCGATTCTGATCGATGATATTATCGACACGGCCGGAACGATTGTACTGGGAGCCAATGCCTTGATGGAAGGCGGCGTGAAGGAAGTTTATGCTTGCTGTACCCACCCGGTATTGTCCGGACCTGCGCATGAACGTCTGGAAAATTCACCAATTAAGGAAATTATCGTGACGGATACCATTCCAATCCGCAGCAACAATCCGACCTCGAAGCTCAAAGTGTTGTCCGTGGCTCCACTTATGGGTGAGGCGATTATTCGTGTTCATGAGGAGCTGTCCATCAGCAAATTGTTCGAAATCGAATAGTATTCGGGTAGTGCTCTTGTAGAGATATGACTGCTGGTCCCGCCTGGATTCAAAAAGGGTTACACCTCCGTAACGGAAGATGTAACCCTTGTCGGCGTGATGGCCTCCAGCTTTGCTGCGGCATCAATACCCTGGCCGGGAGATAAAGGTGAACAGGCTGCGGTTGTAAAGAGTACCCTGCAGCTCAACAAAGCCTTCATCCGCCGCTGTAACTACACCGATGGCTACGTGCACATTGTCTCTGTAAATTTCGACAGGCACAGCATATTGGATGTGGTACTGGAAATGGCGCTGAAGCGTTAAGATGTCGCCCTGATGTGGCATCGTTCATCACCTGTCTTTGGAGTAAAGTGGCCCTCGGCTGCTCTAGAAGTAAGCCTAATAAAATTCATTGTACCAAAAACGGAACTCTTCTGCTTAAGAGAACCGGATGGAAAGGATAGGCCATCATGAAATGGATTGTTGGACTCGGAAATCCGGGACCGCAGTACGCCAAAACCAGGCATAACGTCGGTTTTATGGCGCTTGACGAGCTAGCGGCCAGAAACGGAATCACCTTTAACCAGAATAAGTGCAAGTCCGTAATCGGTGAGGGCGTCATCGGGGGAGTCAAGACAGTTCTGATCAAACCCATGACCTTTATGAACCTGTCCGGAGAAGCGGTTCGTGCATATATGGAATATTATAAAGTGAATTTAGAGGATATGATCGTTGTCTATGATGATCTTGATACGGAAATCGGCAAAATCCGGCTGCGTTATCAGGGAAGTGCCGGAGGCCATAACGGAATCAAGTCGATCATACAGCATACAGGCACGCAAAGCTTCAACCGTGTGCGGATGGGGATCTCCCGTCCTGAACCGGGCTTTGCTATTGTAGATTATGTGCTTTCTGCCTTTCCCAAGAAAGACGGAGACAGGCTGAAGACCATGATCCTAGATACCTGTGATGCCCTGGAGTTCAGCCTGCAGCATACCTTTGAACAGACCATGGCCAAATTCAATGGCTAACGGCCCGCTCCCGCCCGCATCTTAAGGCTAAATACGACCGGAGCGGGGCATACTGAAGGGTATATACTACCTTCAGGAGGCATATAGATGGCAATACACTACGTATGCAGGCACTGCCGGACATTTCTGGGAAGCATCAATAGAAGTAATATCACAGAAGCGCAGCTTGGTCTGCATTCTTTGACCCCTGCGGAGCGCAGAGATATCATAGCGTATGATTCAGAAGGTGAGATCACGGTAAAGGTTACTTGCGATTACTGCAAGCAGGCCTTGGAGAACAACCCTGAGCTCAGCCTGCTGGCCAGTCCGCTTCAGTAAGGTGGAAGCGCCTGTCTCTATCGTCATCCGCAAGCCTTGGCCTTATCGCTGAGGCTTGTTTTCGATTCTAATCATAATAGGTGCGGCGGCCTTAGGCTGCCGTCAGCCTGTTCAGTAAGAGAGGTGTCCTTTGTTGTTACAAGGTCTTATAGAAGCTTTTTCCAAAGATCCTGATTTTCAGTCTGTCACCCGCGGTGTTGCCGCAGGGATGAAGGAGCAGCTAATTTCAGGTTTGTCCGGTTCGGCCAGACAAATTATGCTGGCGGCGCTGCATGAAGAAACCGAACGGCCGCTGCTTATAGTCACCCATAATATGTTCTCGGCCCAGAAGATGGCTGAGGATTTGCAGGAAGCGCTTTCTCCGGATCGCGTGCTGCTTTACCCTGCCAATGAGCTGGTTGCCGCTGAAGCGGCTGTCTCCAGCCCTGAGACGCTTGCTCAGCGGATAGATGTCCTGACCAAATGTGCCCAGGGCTTCCGTGGCGTTGTGGTTGTGCCTTATTCTGGCGTCCGGCGTCTGCTTCCGTCGCCGCATGTGATGGCAGAGGCACAATTAACCGTTTCACAGGATGGAACCCTCTCTCTGGATGATTTTCTGATGTCTATGATTATGATGGGTTATGAACGGGTTGAACGGGTAGAGAACCGTGGTGAGCTTAGTGTGCGGGGGGGCATTGTCGATTTCTATCCAATGACCTCATCGCTGGCTTACCGGGTAGAGCTGTTTGATGATGAGATCGATTCGATTCGAACCTTTGATCCTGCAGACCAGCGATCCATCGACAAGGTGCGCAGTGTGAAGATCACGCCGGCTAAGGAGATCATCGCAGACCAGTCCCGCCAGGATTCGGCAGCCTCTGAAGCGGCAGCGATGCTGGAACGCCAGCTGGAGAAAATGACCGACCGGCAGGCAAAGCTGCGTTTGCGTGAGGAAATGGGCCGGGAGCTGGAGATGTTGCGGCAGGGAACCTATTTCCCTGAAGTCTATAAATATATCAGTCTCTTATATCCTGAACGCTGCCATTTATATGATTATATGGCACAGGACACCCTCCTTATTATGGATGAGCCGGCCAGACTGCTGGAAACGGCGAAACAGCTGGAGCGGGACGAGTCGGAATGGAACCTGCATTTGCTGCAGAACGGCAAAAACCTGCCTGATCTTCATCTTTCCGTAGACAATGAAGCTATCATGTACCGCCGCCCATTCCAGAGCCTGTTCATGTCGATTTTTCTGCGCCAGGTTCCACATATCCAGCCGCAGAACATCCTTGGATTTATCAGCCGCGGCATGCAGGATTTCCACGGCCAGATGAATGTGCTGAAATCGGAGATGGAGCGCTGGCATAAGTCGGGTGTGCAGGTTGTGATGCTGGCGAGCAGCGAGGAGCGGATGGAACGGGTCCGCCGGGTGCTGTACGATTATGGCATCGAAGAGCCTACTATTGTCCACGGGAATCTGGGCTCCGGTTTTGAGCTGCCTTCCATTCATCTTGCTGTGATCACTGAAGGAGAGATGTTCTCCCAGAAGCAGCGCAAGGCGCGCAAGGTTTCCAAAGGAATTGACAATGCAGAACGGATCAAGAGCTATACCGAGCTCAAAATCGGCGATTACGTGGTACACCAGAATCACGGTATCGGCAAATATATGGGGATTGGCACGCTTGAGGTCAGCGGAATTCACCGGGATTATATGCATATTCTATATGCCGGTGGCGATAAGCTGTCCGTACCGATTGACCAGATAGACCTGATTCAGAAATATGTCGGATCGGAAGATAAAGAACCGAAGGTATACAAGCTTGGCGGAAACGAGTGGACGCGAGTCACCAATAAAGTGCGTTCTTCTGTTCAGGATATCGCAGATGATCTGATTAAGCTGTACGCCGAGCGCCAAAGTGCTCTGGGTTATGGTTTTGAGAAGGATACGCAGGAGCAGCGTGAATTCGAGGAAATGTTCCCGTATGACGAAACCCGCGATCAGCTGCGCGCTATCGAAGAGATCAAGAAGGATATGGAGCAGAACCGTCCGATGGACCGGCTGCTATGCGGAGATGTAGGCTATGGCAAGACGGAAGTGGCGATCCGGGCAGCTTTCAAATCAGCGATTGAAGGCAAGCAGGTTGCCGTGCTGGTGCCGACCACAATCCTCGCGCAGCAGCATTATGAAACCTTCCGTGAGCGGTTTGCCAATTATCCGCTGAACATTCAGGTGCTGAGCCGCTTCCGCAGCCGCAAAGAGCAGAATGAGACCATTAAGGGTGTCCGGCAGGGAACAATAGACGTAGTAATCGGCACACACAGGCTGTTGTCGCAGGATATGGTCTTTAAGGATCTCGGTCTTTTAATTGTTGATGAAGAGCAGCGCTTTGGTGTAACCCATAAAGAAAAACTCAAGAAGCTCAAGACCAATGTCGATGTGCTCACCTTGACTGCAACACCTATTCCACGGACCTTGCATATGTCGATGCTTGGCGTGCGGGATTTGTCAGTCATTGAGACACCACCGGAGAACCGCTTTCCCGTGCAGACGTATGTGGTTGAACATAGTCAGACGCTTACCCGGGAAGCGGTGGAACGTGAGCTGGCCCGTGGAGGACAGGTCTATTATCTCTACAACCGCGTTCAGGGCATTCAGGAAATGGCCGCGCAAATCTCCATGCTCGTTCCGGAAGCAAGGGTCGGCATTGGCCACGGCCAAATGTCGGAGTCGGAGCTGGAGAAGACCATACTCGATTTCCTTGACGGAGAATACGATGTGCTGGTGAGTACAAGTATCATTGAAACTGGGGTAGATATTCCGAACGTCAATACGCTTATTGTCCATGATGCCGACAAAATGGGGCTATCGCAGCTCTATCAGCTGCGTGGACGTGTAGGACGTTCCAACCGGATTGCCTATGCCTATTTCACGTACCAGCGGGACAAGGTGCTGACTGAGGTCGCGGAGAAGCGGCTGCAGTCTATCAAGGAATTTACGGAGCTTGGCTCCGGCTTCAAAATTGCCATGCGCGACCTTTCCATTCGCGGAGCGGGCAATCTGCTTGGTGCGGAGCAGCACGGGTTTATCGCTTCCGTTGGTTTCGATCTGTATTCGCAAATGCTGGCGGAAGAAATCCGTAAGCGTAAGGTTACTGTACTGGGAGAAGAGGATACTTCGCTGAAGCAGGGCAATACGGTCATTGATTTGTCAATTGACGCGTATCTTCCATCTGAGTATATTTACGACAGCATCCAGAAGATCGAGATTTACAAGAAGGTTGCGGCGGTTTCCACTTTTGAGGACGCTGTGGAACTGGAGGATGAGCTGCTTGACCGCTTCGGAGAATTGCCGGAGGCCGTAGTCAATCTGCTGTCCGTAGCCCGTCTCAAGGTATACGGAAAGCTCTACGGATTGGAATCGATGATCCGTCGTGGCGACGATGTTTCGTTGAACTTCCATGAAGGCAGCACCGGGGCCTTTGATACGGCCAAGCTTGCCAAAGTTGGAAATAGTTTCGAAAGACGTGTACAATTTGATAGGGATGCTAAAGCCAGTATCCGCATAAAGTCGAAGGATCTTGACGATAAGGCGCTGCTTGATCTGTTGGAGCAGTTTCTGGCTGCGGCCAAACAGTCTCTAAAATTGAAGGGAGAACTACATGATGTCGTTAAATAAAACAAAATCCTGGAAAGTGCTGCTGGTCTCACTGGCAGCGGCTCTTTCCTTCTCTATGCTTTCTGCTTGCAGTAATAACAATAATAATAAAAATGCAGCTGATGATAGCAGCACAGCGTACGCTACCTATAAAGGGGGAACCATTACTGAGAAGGAGTATGATATGGATACCCGTGTCATGAAATTCCTTTCCCCGCAGCAGGCCCAGTTCATGGAGCTTGATACCTTCAAAGAGTCGATCCTGAACCAGCAAGCGGCATTTGAATATCAGGCCGGCAAGGCAACAGATGAGGCTAAGAAGCAGGCCGAGAAGGAAGCCGATGTGCAATTAGCTGATCTTAAGAGCCGTTTGGGTGACACCTATGAAAGCTCACTAAAGGAGCAGAGTCTGAAGGAAGACGATGTCCATGATTATATGGTACGTGTGCTTACGGTTTATCAGGATATGCTGCTAAAAACAACTGATGACGAAGTGAAGACGCACTTCGAAACGGTAAAGGGCGATTTCACCACGGCTACGCTGCGTCATGTATTGATTGGTTTGACCGGTGCTGACGGTAAGGAGCGTACAAAGGAAGACGCACTAAAGCTTGCCAATGAAGTAAAGGCTAAACTTGACGGTGGAGCGGACTTTGCGGAAATCGCCAAGCAATACACCGATGATACCGCGTCAAAGGAAGCTGGCGGCCAGCTGAAGGACGTATTGCTGGGCAATTATGTTGAAGAGTTCAAGGTAGCAGCGCAAACGCTGCCGCTGAATACAGTCAGTGAGCCGGTTCTTACCGTATTCGGGTATCATATTTTGAAGGTGGAGTCCCGTACGGAAGCAACCTTTGATAAGCTGACCGATGAACAGAAAGAGGCTGTGAAAAGCTCGACGACATCCCAGAAACTGGAATCTTTCCTGGAGAATGATCTAGGACCTCTTGAGATCAAAATCAATCTGCCGAAAAGCTCCGCTGCTGCCGCTGAGTCCGGAACAAACAGTGGAACTAAAGCTACAGAAGCTCCAGGCGCCTCACCAGCTGCTACGGAAGCTCCAAGTGCCTCACCAGCGGCTACAAAAGAAGCCAAATAAACCATTTGCACGGACAAGCCATCCTGACGCTTCAAAGCGCGGGATGGCTTTATTTTGTAAATTATAATGTATAATTATGTTAAAAATAGCGCATAACGGGGAGGGGTGCGCTGGAAGTCTGCGGATTAAGGATATTTAATGTTATACCTTCCAGAGGATGTATAAGGAACTGGGAAGAGATGAATACTATGGTCAGATATTACGATAAATCACTGGGATTATCCATTCCCATAATGGACAGTAGTTGGACCATACTTCTTAAGAAAGCGGGGCAACATGTGAAATGAAAGCTACTGGAATTGTACGCCGTATTGATGACCTCGGTCGAGTTGTTATCCCTAAAGAGATCAGACGCACACTACGTATTCGTGAAGGGGATCCGTTGGAAATTTTCGTCGATCGCGACGGTGAAGTCATACTGAAGAAGTATTCCCCGATTGGTGAGCTGGGTGATTTCGCCAAGGAATATGCAGAGTCGCTTTATGAAGGCACAGGGCATATTACAATGATTACTGACAGGGACACTTTTATCGCCCTTGCCGGAGGTTCCAAAAAGGATTATCTCGAGAAACAGGTGGGTGTGCTCCTGGAGAAGGTAATGGACAGCCGCAAGACCGTGCTCGAAACGAATGCAGGCAGCTATGACATCGGTAAAGATCATGCAGAATTAATATCGAGCTATGTAGCCGCTCCCATCATCTCCGGCGGGGACCCCATCGGTTGTGTAGTGCTTCTGAACAAGGATGATTCGGTGAAAATGGCGCAAATGGAAATCAAAATGGCCGAAACGGCAGCCGCTTTTTTGGGCAAGCAGATGGAGCAGTAACAGCTTTGATACTATGGACCCCGCTTTCCTTTTGGTATGATACAAAGGGAGGGCGGGGTTTTAGCGTTCCATTTTGGAAAAGATAAGAAGATGCGGATTGCAGAAAAATGCAGCCGTACGTGTAAATGCAAGCAAAACCGTTTCTACTTACGCGCCTCCATGCGTTATAATATAGAAATTCATCCCATTATGGCAGTTATCGCTGTAGAAGCAGGTACTTTTATGAAATCTGGTACACAAGGCTCTAAATTACTGCAAGGCGCATTTATTCTAAGCGCAGCAGCCATTCTCTCCAAACTGATTGGTACGCTGCAGAAAATTCCGCTGCAAAATCTGGGTGGAGACGCCGTGTTCGGCATATACAACACGGTTAATCCCCTGTACACGATGCTTATAACGATAGCGATGCTGGGTCTGCCGTCTGCAATCGCCAGATTCGTGGCCGAGTCCTCGGCTGACAGAGATGAAAGCGAAGGCCGGAGGGTTCTGCTGCTGTCAGCGGCCATTACAGTCATCAGCGGCCTTGTGATTGGGGCCCTTGCCTATCTTGGGGCTCCGGTTATCGCCGGGTGGGTCGGCAACTCCCATGTGATTCCCGCGCTGCGCTGCAGCGCATTAGGGCTTGCTGTTGTTCCGCTTATGGCCGCATTGCGCGGTTATTTTCAGGGACTGCATAATATGGTCCCTACCGCGGTGTCGCAGGTTGTCGAGCAGTCGGTGCGGGTAGCTGTCATGATCGCACTGCTGCTGTATCTGACCGGGAAGGGAGCAGATGCGGCCACCATCGCGGCGGGTGCGCTGGTTGGCTCGGCTGGCGGCGGAGCGGCCGGTCTGATTGTCATGCTGCTGTATTGGCAGAATTACCGCCGCCGTGTGAGCGTAGCGCAGCAGACGGCTGAGCTGGCGATATCAGCTGCCTCCGAAACCGCCTGGACCCGGAGTTCTGCTGCGGACGCTGTCCGGGAGCAGACAGGAGCCAAGGCCCGCAAGCTGCTGGGCTATGGCATTCCAGTCATGCTCGGAACGCTGGCGATACCGCTTATCGGGCTGGTCGATGTATTTACCGTCCCCCGGTTGCTGTCGTCAACTGTCAGCGAAGCGGCGGCGATGGCGCAGTTCGGCATCTACAATCGCGGCCTGCCGCTTGTTCAGATGGTAACAATGCTGGCCACTTCGTTATCAGTGGTCTTCATCCCGGCACTCGCGGAGGCAAAGCACCGCGGAGATTTTGGGCTGATCCAGACCCGCTGCAGCCTATCGCTGCGCTGGTTCTGGCTGCTGGGCCTGGCCGCTTCGGTTGGCCTGGCTGTCCTTGCAGAGCCGATCAATGTGGCTCTGTACGGTGATGCTGCCGGCAGCGGCACGATGACCTGGCTGGCCTTTACCGCCGCTGGCGGTACGGTCAGCATCATCTCCGCCGCGCTGCTGCAGGGCCTGGGCGCCGTGCGCGCGCCGGCGATACACCTCTTGGCCGCCGCGGTGCTCAAGGCGGCCCTTAACCTGCTGCTGATTCCGCAGCAGGGCATTACCGGCGCAGCCATCGCCAGCGTGGCCGCGCATCTCTTCGCAGCAGCGCTGAATGTGCTGCTGCTGCACCGTATGGGCCATCTGCGGCTGCGCTTCGCAGATGCCCTGGTGAAGCCCGCGCTGCTGCTCGCGGGCCTTGGCCTGGCCGCCGCAGCCGTAAGCCTCGGCGTTGGCAGTGCGGCCGCAGCCGCCGGCTTCGGCGGCGGGCGAACCGCAGCCCTGGCGCAGAGCCTGCTCGGCGTGCTGGCAGGCTGCGCCGTCTTCGCCGCCGGCGCTGTTGCCCTGCGGCTGCTCAGCGAAAGCGAGCTGCGCCAGCTTCCGGGCTTTGGCCCGCGGCTTGCGGACAAGCTGAAGAAGCTGCGCCTGTTCCCTTAAGGCGCAGCTAGGTGTTCCAACCGTTATCTCTTAAGCATGAGATTACTATATTGCAGTACATACAAAGCTGCCTTAGCCACAGCGGCAAGGCAGTGCAGAAGGAGTGGAGACAGGTATGAGCGCAACATTAACCGTGGTTGGCCTCGGTTCCGGCAATCCCGACCGGCTGACCCTGGGCATTATCAAGAAGCTGCAATCCGCATCCGCCGTTTATGTCCGGACCGCAGAGCATCCGGTGATGGCGGCTTTAACAGAGCTTGAAATAGCTTCCCAGTCCTTTGACGGGCTGTATGAATCGCTGTCCTCGTTTCCTGAGGTGTATGAAGCCATTACGGCGAAATTAATCGAGGAAGCGCGTTCCGCACCGCAGGGTACGGAAATTGTCTATGCTGTCCCGGGGCATCCCATGGTTGCAGAATCGGCGGTATCCCTGCTGCGGGAGCGCTGCCCGGGCGCGGGAGTAGAACTGCACATTCTCGGCGGGGAGAGCTTTCTCGATGAGGCATTTGTACGGCTTGGCTTCGACCCGATTGAAGGGTTTCAGCTTCTGGATGCTTCCGGTATCCGCAGTTCCCAGCTTCAGCCGGAGCTGCATACGCTGATCGGCCAGGTCTACGACAGCTTCACGGCTTCCGAAACCAAGCTCTGTCTGATGGATTGTTATCCGCCGGAGTATGAGGTAATCGTAGGGCATGCTCTTGGAGTGGATAAGGAAGAACGTATTCTCCGGGTACCGCTGTATGAGCTGGACCGTCTGGAAGGGTACGGCAATCTCTCGCTGATTTATGTTCCGGCAAACCGCGCGGAAAGTGCACGAAAACGCACATTTGCCCGCTTGCATGAAATTGTCGATACGTTGCGCAGTCCGGAAGGGTGCCCATGGGACCGGGAGCAGACGCATGAATCACTGCGCAAAAATCTGATTGAGGAAACCTATGAGGTTCTGGAAACGATCGATGAGGATGATCCGGACCATATGAAGGAGGAGCTGGGCGACCTGCTGCTGCAGATCATGCTTCATTCCCAGATGGAGGAGGAGCAGGGCACCTTTAATGTCTATGATGTCATTGAAGGATTGAATGACAAGCTGATCTTCCGCCATCCGCATGTCTTCGGCGACAAGAATGCTGCAGATGCCGAGGAAGCGCTCCAGAACTGGGAGGGCATGAAGGCCGAGGAAAAACGGCTTAAAGGCGTAACACCGGAAGCAGAATCCGCGCTGAGCGGTGTTCCCCGTGATTTGCCTGCGCTGATGAAGGCCTACAAACTGCAGAAAAAGGCCTCCAAAGTAGGATTCGATTGGGACAACGTTGGCGATGTGCTGGCTAAAATCCGCGAAGAGATTGATGAGCTTCAGGAGGCTATCGAATCCGGCGCACCGGCGGAGGAGCAAATGCTGGAGCTGGGGGATCTGCTGTTCGCCGCGACCAATGCCGCACGCTTCATCGGAGCGGATCCGGAAGAGGCGTTGACCCGCACCAACCGCAAGTTTGTGTCTAGATTCCAATATATTGAGCAGCAGCTGCTAAGCCGAAATACCCGTCTATTGGACAGCAGTCTAGCAGAGATGGAAGCGTTGTGGCAGGAGGCTAAGGTCAAGGAGCGAAAACAATAGATTCTGACCATCCTCTAATATATTAGAGGATGCTTTCTCCGCCTTTTGCAGTATAGGGGCCGTAAGAACAGGCAATGATGTGAATGGGGCTTAACTCTCTGGTTTGGAATACGGTGAGAGGTTTATAATGTAATAGTGCCTGAGCCTGGACTGCTCTCTTAATTTTTTTAAAATCGAGTGTTTGCGGCAGGAATTTCGGGCGGCATCCAGAATATCTTAAAGACGAAATGACGATTCGCGGCATATCTTAGCAGCTTATCGCGTTTCATTTATTTTTTTGTATCCTAGGAGGAACTTCAAATTATGAACAAGACAGATTTGGTAAACAACATTTCCGAAAAAAGCGGATTGGCAAAGAAAGATGTAGAAACCGTATTGAACGGCGTGCTGGGCGAAATTACAGATGCTCTGTCCAAAGGCGATAAGGTCCAATTGATCGGCTTCGGTACTTTCGAAACCCGCAAACGATCCGGCCGCACCGGCCGCAACCCGCAATCGGGCACACCTATTGAAATTCCTGAATCCACTGTACCGGCCTTCAAGGCTGGCAACAAGCTTAAAGAAGCCGTCAACTAATGCGCCTGGACAAATTCCTGAAGGTATCCCGTTTGATTAAGCGCCGCACTGTGGCCAAAGATGTGTCCGAACAGGGCCGGGTGCTGATTAACGGGAAGGAATCGAAACCGAGCAGTACGGTAAAGATCGGCGACGAGATTACAGTGCAATTCGGTCAAAAGCTAGTAACGGTCAAAGTGGAGAAACTGGTGGAAACGACCCGCAAGGACGAGGCCGCCGGCATGTATACGCTGCTCCGTGAAGAGCCTGTTGCCAAAAGCAGCGGTCTCGACTGGTAAAAGCGCTGTAAGGATAAGCAGATCACAAACAAGAGGGTGTTCCTGAAGCCAGAAATGGCTGGAACACCCTCTTAGTTTTTAATAAAATAGAACTCCGTTGGCTTCGTGCATGAGCTCTATCGGTCATTTGAAATTCTAAAAGCCTCTGTTCTATAACCTCTCCTCCCACCATAGATTAGAAACAAGAAGGAGGGGTACATGCTATGATCGAGCCAGTCAAAGTCAATAAACAGCACGATCTGCACATGCGCAGTCGCAAGCAATTGGAGCTAACAGGCGTGCAGAATGTGGAGAGCTTCGACAGCGAGGAGTTTCTGCTCCGCACGGAACTTGGCCATCTCACCATTCGCGGAAATCATTTACATATCAAGAATCTAAGTCTGGAGAATGGGCTTTTGTCTCTGGAGGGCAACGTCCATTCCCTGATTTACCTTGATCCCGGAGCGCAGAGTAAAAACAAAGGCATCCTCGGCAAACTGTTTAAATGAATCCCGCGATTCAGTGGATCACCCTGCTTTACATGATGCTGGCCGGCACAGCCATGGGACTGGCCTATGACAGCTACCGGGTGCTGTCGCTGAAATTAAGCTTTCCCAAATGGCTGAATGCGCTGCTGGATCTGCTGTATTGGCTGTGGGCGGCACTCCTCGTCTTCCGGATGCTTTATGCCGGAAATCAGGGACAATTGAGGTTTTATGTCTTTCTGGGCCTCTTTCTAGGCGTATGGATTTATTTTTTACTCTTCAGTGTTACGGTGCGGCATTTTGTGGTAATGTTAATTCAGTCGATTCAGTATACGTGCAGGCTGCTATGGAGAGCTGTAGAAATTATAATAGGCATGCCGCTTCGCTGGCTTTGGCGCCTCCTGAGGGGGACGCTGCTGCTCTTGGGCCGGATCCTGTTATTTATCCTGAAGCTGCTGCTGCGTCTAACGAAGCCAATTTGGGTACTTCCAGTAAGATGGATCTCTCCGCCTTTGTCCCGGCTCTATCACAGTGCCTGGATGGTGAGATTGTCTGAGTGGTTGACCGCATGGTGGAAACGCTGAGATTGAACTGGGGGTAGGCTGCATGAACAGATTTTCTGCAGAAGAGAAGAGTAGCAATAACAAAGGTTTGGCTGCAGGCGCGAAGAGAAGAAGATTCATATGGGCGGTCATGGTTACAGTGTTTTTTGGCTGGGCCGGTTATATTTTCTTTGCCCAGAGTGCGGCAATTGCGGACAAGAGTGAACAACTGGCTAAGAAGCAGGCGAGCAGCGAGGGAGTTACGGCTTCTCTCAATCAACTGAAATACGAAGTGTCGCGACTTAACGATGACGAGTATATCGGCCAATTGGCGCGTAAATGGTACAATATGTATCCGTTAGGGGAACAGCCTATTCGTCCCGAGCAATCAGGGCAATAAAGCAGGCCAAAAGAGGCTTTCGCTGTGTTGCCTTGCTTTGCTCTTTACTGTATAATCAAATCACCGCAGACTGGATGGACTTTATATTCGTCTGTATATTTTTAAGGGAGGATCATTTTATTCTATGGCAATTGAAGTGGGCACCAAGTTAGAAGGCAAGGTGACAGGCATCACGCATTTCGGAGCATTTGTGGATCTGTCAGGAGGTGTCACAGGTCTCGTTCACATTTCGGAAATCGCCGATAACTACGTCAAGGATGTTAACGATCATTTAAAGATTGGTGATGTAGTAACTGTCAAGGTGATCAACGTTGACAAGGACGGCAAGATCGGGCTTTCCATCAAGCAGGCTGTAGATAAGCCGGCATCGGAAGTACGTCCCCCTAGAGCTCCAAGACCAGAACGTCCAAGCGGTGGAGACCGTTTCGGCGGCGGTGGCGGCAGTGGTGGAGGCGGCGGCGGTGGTGGTTTCAATCGTGAACGGGGAGGGCGTCCATTCAAGCCTGCAGCCGGTAAACCTTCATTCGAGGATAAAATGTCACGCTTCCTGAAAGACAGCGAAGAACGGATATCTTCGATCAAGAAGAACACAGAAGGAAAGCGCGGAGGCCGTGGAGCCAAACGCGTATAATCTACTTGCACATCATAAATAACCGCAGGGGCTTTCGCCCTTGCGGTTTTTTTGTCGGTGCCCGGCAAATTGCCGACAGCATCTATCTCATTCTCACATAACACCAGAGCAATCGCTGACGAAAATCTGCTGCTGGCCTCTGCACAGTCTTGCGGCAATCCGCTGATCGAGTCTATCAATCCAATGCCCCGCATGGGATAGAGAGGCTTCGCGGGTGCTTTGTCGGGACAGGCTTTTTTGTCGGAAATTTTTTACAGTTCGCTCTCTGTTTCTGACAAACTTTCTTAAGACCCCCGCTATATAATGAGAACCATAAATTCTTAAACGGGTGGTGCAGAGGAATGAATAAAAGCAATGTGGTCAATTTGCCGGAGTGGACAAAAGCGGGAAGCAAAGACAAGGAGCAGAAGGAAGCCTGGGGCATGCGTGTAAAGAGCTGGGGAATGAATCAACCGCTGCTTCAGTTTTTAACAGTGAAGAAATGGATGCTGCTGTTGAGCTTAATGGGCTTTATGCTGGGCCGGGCAATGATTTTGGACGAGCTGTCACCCTTTGCTGTAGCTTACTTTGCTGTCATTGTGTTTATGCGTAAAGACTCCATACTTCCGGTGGCTGCAGCCACGATCCTCGGCAGTCTGTTCACCCCGTTCCCCGGAGCTATAGTGATTGCCGCAGAGCTAATTATCTTTTACCTGCTGTACAAAGGTTTTGAGAGCTTCCAGCGGATTGATCTATCCTACGCGCCGCTGATGGTATTTGTATCCTCATTTATGGTCGGACTGTTCCGGATTATCATGGGTCCCTCCCTTACCTGGTACCCGCTGATGATGGCGACACTCGATGCGCTGCTTGGTTTTGTGCTTACACTGGTATTTTTGCAGGCGCTTCCTTTGTTTACTTACAAGCAAAGGAGCCGGGCGCTGCGGAATGAAGAAGTTCTGTGCTTGATTATTCTGCTGGCTTCCGTCATGACCGGCCTTGTGGGCTGGACCATAAACGGCTTGTCGCTGGAACATATTCTGTCACGCTTTCTTATTCTGTTGTTTGCTCTCGCCGGGGGAGCTCCGCTCGGTGCTGCCGTCGGGGTAGTCACTGGGCTGATCCTCAGCCTAGCTGATATCGGAGCCATTTATCAGATGAGTCTCCTGGCTTTCTCCGGAATGCTGGCCGGGATGATGCAGTCCGGGCGCAAAGGGGCAGTCTCGATCGGAATGCTGCTGGGCTCGACTATACTTTCAGTCTACTTTCTGGGCCCGGGTGATGTGATGACCTCAACTTGGGAGACTTGCGCTGCAGTGCTGTTGTTTCTTCTAACACCAAAGGGGATTATTTCTGCCATCGCCAAATATGTGCCGGGCACACCGGATCACAGCCGGTCACAGCATGAATATGCCCGAAGAGTGAGAGATATTACAGCAGACCGGGTAACCCAGTTCTCGCAGGTGTTCCAGCAGCTGTCGAGCAGCTTTGGGCAGATTCCCCGGGCTGGAGAAGCCGGTAAAAGTGAACGTGAAATGGAAGACTTCATGAGTACTGTAACTGAGGGCGCCTGCGCCGGCTGTATCCGGCGTTCGCACTGCTGGGACACGAAGTTTTATCAGACGTACAGGTATATGACAGATATGATGACGACCGTAGAAGAATGCCCGGATGTCACCGCAGCCCAGCTACCGCCCGAGTGGAGCCGGATCTGCGGCAAGACAGGGGAGGTGCTGGAAGTAATGAAGGGCCAATATGAGCTATACCAGCATGATATGCGCTGGAAAAGACAAATATACGACAGCCGCCAATTTGTTGCCGAGCAGCTTTCGGGCGTCTCACAGGTGATGGAGGACCTGGCGAAGGAGATCAAACGTGAAGGCCAGGCAATGTACCGGCAGGAGGCCCAGATCCGTGAGGCGCTGGAAAAACTGGGGTTGTCCATTCATTCGATTGAGATTTTAAGCCTCGATCCCGGCCGGGTGGAAATAGAAGTGGTTCATGCTTATACCCGCGGCTTTGATGAGTGCCGCAAGATGGTTGCGCCGCTGTTATCCGATATTCTGGAGGAGAATATTGCAGTTGTAAGTGAAACCGCGGTGCATCCCCGCGAGGGACTGTCGATGGTCACCTTTGGATCTGCCAAAGCTTATGAGGTGAATACCGGGGTGGCAGGGGCGGCCAAAGGAGGCGATATGTTCTCCGGTGACAGCTTCAGTACCGTAGAGCTTGGAAATGGCACATTTGCTGTGTCCATCAGCGACGGGATGGGTAACGGAGAGCGGGCCCGGATGGAGAGCAGTGCCGCGTTGTCCATGCTGGAGAAGCTGCTGCAGTCCGGCATGGACGAGAAGCTGGCGGTAAAGTCCGTCAATTCCATTCTGCTGCTGCGTTCTCCGGATGAGTTTTATGCGACGGTAGATATGGCACTGATCGACCAGTATTCGGCGCACACCACTTTTATGAAAATCGCGTCTGCGCCCTCCTTTATCCGCCGGGGCAGCGAAGTCATCCCGATTACTTCGAGCAATCTTCCGATCGGAATCATAAAAGACATTGAGGTGGATCTGATCAGCATGCAGCTGCGTCCGGGCGATATTCTCATTATGATGACCGATGGTATTTATGATGCGCCCGGATATGCCGTTAATAAAGAAATATGGATGAAGCGGTTAATCCAGGAGCTGGAGGGAGATGATCCTCAGGATATGGCCGACAGTCTGCTGGAAAAGGTTATCCGTTATCAAGGCAATGAAATCCATGATGACATGACCATTGTCATCAGCCGGGTTGATCATTATCATCCGGAGTGGTCCAGCCTGCATATGCCAGGTATCGGCCGGATGGAGCGGCCGCGCACGGTCAGCTAGTAAGGTAATCTATCATCTAACTCACGTTATTCTTTCGTGAGCTATATATGGAAGCGATGGAGGATCCTAATTCGGCGGGGCCTTATTTACCTGCCGCCCTTTGCACCGCCCCGTTTCAAAAGCTGCTGGCTCAGCAGGCTTAATCACAGATTTTTACTAGAGTGAAATACGGAACGGAGAGGAATTTTGGAGCTGGAGAAGCGTTAGCGTTCGCCTTTGTCCTCCGATTTCAACCGCAAATGCGGTTCTAATCAAGAAATCTGAGGACAACAGCGATCGGAAGCCCAAAAGTTCCTCGGAGTGGCGCATTTTCAACAACTTTTTAAATCTCTGTTTTTCCTGCTAAGCGGCGTTTGAAATCTCTCAACCTTGGATATGCTAGAAACAGATAACAAGGCAAAGGGGAGTGAACGGTCATGAAGCAAATTCTGCTCATTACGGACGGATGTTCCAATGTGGGGGAGAGTCCGGTGATGGCTGCGGCGCATGCCCGGCAGGAGGGAATCACCGTTAACGTAGTTGGCGTGGTCGATTACGGAACCATTGGCGAGCTGGGAAGCCGGGAGATTTCTGATATTGCCAAAGCAGGGGGCGGACTGAGCCGGATTGTCGGAACGCCGCAGCTGGCGCAGACCATCCAGATGATGACCCGCAAAACTGTGGTTCAGACCATTCAGCAGGCGGTTAATAAAGAGGTGAAAAAAATACTCGGCGAAGGCTCGCTGGAAGAGCTGCCGCCATTGAAACGTTCGCAGGTCGTTACCGTCGTAGATGAGCTGACAGAAACCTCGCCGCTGCGCATCGCACTGCTGATTGACGCAAGCGCAAGTATGAAGCCTAAACTGGGTGCCGTAGAGGATGCCATCCGTGATTTGGCCCTCAGCCTGGAAGCGCGAGAAGGAAGCAGTGAGATTTCCGTGTTCCATTTTCCCGGGCGCTCGAGCAGTGAGGAGGCCATGCTGGATATGGACTGGACGAGCAATGTGTCGGAGGTCCGCTCGCTGTTCTCCAAGCTGAAAATGAGGGGAGCCACGCCTACAGGACCGGCTATTTTCAAGGTGCTCGAACATTACCGTTGTGATACACTGGATGAACACCGTGACCGCCTTCCGGGCAGGGATCACGATGAAAGAGAAGGGATGATTGGTGGGTATGTCGTCTAATCCGCCCTACCCTGTCGGCACCGTTATTAGCGGCAAATGGCGGGGAAACCGTTATGTCATTGAACGGATGCTGGGAAGAGGGGCCAATGGAACCGTATATCTCGTGCAAAGAGAAGGCAGACGGGAGCGGTATGCGCTCAAGATCGGAAACGATACGCTTGAGCTGCAGTCGGAAATCAACGTGCTGACCTCGCTGCAATCCTGCCGGAAGCGAAGTGAGTTTCGCGCCCGCCGTGAATCCGCGCTGTCCTCCTACCTGCTGGAGTCCGATGATTTCAAAGATGGAGAGCATACCCCTTTTTATGTGATGCGCTACGTTGAAGGTAAACAGCTGCACCATTTTTTGGCCAAAAACGGGATCTCCTGGCTGGGTCTGGTGGGACTGAAGCTGTTAGAGAAGCTGCAGACGCTGCATGAATGCGGTTTTGTGTTTGGTGATCTCAAGCCCGAGAATGTAATGGTATCCGATTACGGCGAAGCCGAACTGATCGACTATGGCGGCGCAAGTCCCATGGGACGCAGTGTGAAGCAATTTACCGAATGGCATGACCGCGGATTCTGGAATGCAGGCAGCCGCACCGGCGACGAGAATTATGATCTGTTTGCTTTTGCCGTTCTCTGCCTTCGTTTACTTAATGAAGACGGGCTGAAAGCCGCTGCCCAGCAGCTCCCGCAGACAAGAAGCGTCGATGAACTGATTAAGCTGGCCAAAAGTTTGCCCGACAGGAAGCTCTCCTCTTGGCTGTGTCTTGCACTAAAAGGCGGATTTCCCGGTTCCGCGCAGGCTGCTGAGATCTGGAAGATTCATATATACGGAACGCGCAAACAGCCGAAGGATGCCATGGCGACGCCGCGCTGGCTAAAAAGTGCGTTTGGGTTATCGTTATTTGTGCTGGCTTTTACGATTTATTGGGTATTGCGTTTTTGATCTCATACATATACCGGAATGCTGGTCATGCCGGTCAAAGATTGTGTAAATGATAGGGCAAGAAAGGGAGCACCGTATGGAGCAAATGAATGAGCTTGTGGAATCCGTATTGGAGTCTGCAGACGAGCACGGGCTGTGGGCGCCCCATGACACCATAGTAGTCGCAGTTTCCGGAGGGCCGGACTCTGTGGCTCTTTTGCGTATTCTGCATGAAATATCCGTGAACCGGATACCGCTAAACCTGGTATGCGCCCACGTGAACCACGGGTTCAGAGCCGAGTCGGTTGAGGAGGCGGAGTTCGTCCGGAAAATGGCCGGGGAGCTGGGGGTGCCTTTTGAGCTGGCCGAATTTGATATCCCTTCTCTCGCCAAAGGCAGCGGGCTTGGCCCCGAGGGGACGGCACGCGAGAAACGCTATCAGTTTCTGATCGAGACCGCGCACCGCTATGGCGCACGCTCCGTTGCACTGGCACATCATGCCGATGATCAGGCGGAGACGGTGCTTATGCGGCTGTTGCGGGGCAGCGGACCTTCCGGTCTGGCCGGAATGCGCTGGAAGAGGACTGAAAAAAAGGTGGAACTCATCCGCCCCTTCCTGCGTATTAACAAAACGGCTCTTGTCGGGTTATGCCGGGATGAAGGGTTTCCCTACGCCGAAGATGCCAGCAATCTGCTGACCAAATATAAGCGGAATGTCATCCGGCTGGAGGTGCTACCTTCACTGGAAAAGTACAACCCGAAAGTCAAACAGTCGCTTCTGCAATTGTCCGAAATTGTCGGAGCCGAAGATGAATTTATGGAGGCGAACGCAGCAAAATGCTTCGATGAGCTGGTTTTGATGAAGCATGGAAAATACACCTTTAAGAGAGCTTTGTTCGCGGCCATACCCTCCGCTTTACAACGGCGTTTGATTAAACTAATATTAAATTATCTGTCGGCGGATTCATCGACCCTGGATTTTTCCAAGATCGAGGCTGTACGCCGGGGGACGCTGCAGGAACACCCCACCGTATGGAGTTTGGATTTGGGTGGAGGTCTGATCTGTGTGCGGCAATATGATACAATTTTGTTCTCGTCCAAGCCTCCGCAGCGGAAGGTAAGTTATACATATCGGCTGTCTTTACCTCATTCCCGGCTTTTGCTGACGGAAATAGGAAAAGTAATGACGATGACGGTGCTGGAGAAAGAAACTTTTTTAGTACAGGGGGAGGACTATGGGAAGATGTCGGCTTGGTTTGACAGCGATGAGCTGGTCCTGCCGCTGACCATTCGTTCCCGATTGCCTGGAGATACCATAAGGGTTATGGGATTAAACGGAAGCAAAAAGGTAAAAGATATTTACATTGATGATAAAATACCTTCTTCCGAACGCTCTGAGATTCCCCTCGTTTGTGATGGTTTGGGCAATATCGTCTGGATTCCGGGCGTAAGGCGCTCGATGCATGCCGCAGTAGGGCGGCACACGGCCTCGGTTCTTCTCTTGTCTCTGGAGGACATGGAGCAGCACGAAGAAGCGTAATGGTCGAAGTAAGTCTTTCATAGTATAACTTAGGAGGTTCGCAAGTTGCAGAACGATATTCAAGAAATCTTGATCAGCGAAGAAGAAATCCAACAAAGAATCAGGGAGCTCGGCGCCCAGCTGAGCGCAGAATATGCAGGACGTACGCCATTGGTAATTTGTGTGCTGAAAGGCGCGTTTATCTTTATGGCAGATTTGGTTAAAGTCATTACAGTACCTGTTGAGATGGATTTCATGGCTGTATCCAGCTATGGGGCATCCACCAAATCTTCCGGTGTGGTCAAAATCATCAAAGATTTGGATGCGTCAGTTGAAGGACGCGATGTTCTGATCGTCGAAGACATCATCGACAGCGGTCTTACACTCAGTTATTTAATTGAAATGCTTCAAGGACGCAATGCTGCTTCCATTTCTGTGGTTACCCTGTTTGATAAACCGACAGGACGCACCGTTAATCTCGAAGCTGCCTATACTGGCTTTGTGATTCCTGACGCTTTCGTAGTCGGCTACGGACTCGACTATGCCGAACTGTATCGGAACCTCCCTTACGTCGGTGTACTGAAGCCTGAAATTTATTCCAAATGAGCTAATCGACAGCCTTAGATCCACGGATCAGATTTCCGGACCTCTGAGCATTTGAGGACTCTGGGCAGGCTATGGTACAATAACTTGAGCGTTGTGAGAGGAGGTAGGGGATGAATCGGTTCATCCGGAATTCTGGTTTTTATTTGATTTTATTTTTAGTCGTGGTGGGCATTGTCCAGTTTGTGAGCAATGGAAATGAATCCGCCGATTTCCCTAGATACGATGAATTAAGGCAGGAATTGAAAGACAATAATGTGAAGAGTATGACGGTTCAGTTTGAAGGCAATGCTTTTGCCGTTACTGGTGAATATAGAGAGCAGCCGTCAGATGCCAAATCGAAAAATTTCTCCACATTTGTTCCTCCTACAGACAAGGCCCTTGATGAGCTTATTGGAGCCAGCGAAGTCAACGGTGTAGAGCTGGTTACCAAAAAAATGGAAGGTGACAGCATTTGGCTGACATTCCTTTCTTCCATCATTCCGCTGGTTATTATGTTCATCCTGTTCTTCTTCCTGTTCAATCAGGCACAGGGTGGCGGCGGCAAAGTAATGAATTTCGGCAAGAGCAAGGCCCGGTTATATAATGAAGAGAAGAAGAAAATCAGCTTTGAGGATGTTGCAGGCGCTGATGAAGAGAAGCAAGAACTGGTGGAAGTTGTGGAATTCCTCAAGGATCCGCGTAAATTCGCAGCTGTAGGCGCACGTATTCCTAAAGGGGTTCTCCTTGTAGGTCCTCCAGGGACCGGTAAAACCTTGCTGGCCCGTGCAGTTGCCGGTGAAGCAGGAGTTCCGTTCTTCAGTATTTCCGGTTCCGACTTTGTGGAAATGTTCGTAGGTGTCGGTGCTTCCCGTGTACGTGACTTGTTCGAAAATGCCAAGAAGAATGCACCATGTATCATCTTTATTGATGAGATCGATGCAGTGGGTCGTCAGCGCGGCGCCGGACTTGGTGGCGGACATGATGAACGCGAACAGACACTTAACCAATTGCTTGTAGAAATGGACGGTTTCGGCGGCAACGAAGGCATTATTATTGTCGCAGCTACCAACCGTGCAGATATACTTGACCCGGCATTGCTTCGTCCGGGACGTTTCGACCGTCAAATTACGGTTGACCGCCCAGATGTTAAAGGCCGTGAAGCTGTACTTAAAGTTCACTCCCGCAACAAGCCGCTTACGAAAGATGTAAGACTTGATGTTATCGCCAAACGCACTACCGGATTTACCGGTGCCGATCTGGAGAACCTGCTGAATGAAGCGGCTCTGCTCGCTGCACGCCGCAACCGCAAGGATATTACCATGCGTGAGGTTGATGAAGCGATTGACCGTGTAATTGTAGGTACCGAGAAGCGCAGCCGCGTGATCAGCGACCGTGAGAAGCGTATTGTAGCTTACCACGAAGCCGGTCATACGATTGTCGGTTACTTCCTGGAACATGCAGACATGGTTCACAAAGTTACGATCATCCCGCGCGGGCGCGCAGGCGGATACGTCATTATGCTTCCTAAAGAAGATCGCATGCTTGTTACGAAGCAGGAATTGCTTGATAAAGTAACCGGACTCCTCGGTGGACGTGTTGCCGAAGAGATGTTCATCGGTGAAATTGGCACAGGCGCATACAGCGACTTCCAACAGGCTACGCGTATTGTCCGCAGCATGATTATGGAATACGGTATGAGTGATAAGCTGGGACCTATGCAGTTCGGTACATCCCAAGGCCAGGTCTTCCTGGGCCGCGATATCGGGCATGAGCAGAACTACAGTGATTCCATCGCTTATGAAATCGACCAGGAGATGCAGAACTTTATCCGCAGCAGCTATGAACGCTGCCGGGAGCTGCTTACCAAGCACTCTAAGGAAATGCACCTCATTGCTAACACCTTGCTTGAGAAAGAAACGCTGGAACTGGATCAGATTAGAGAATTGATCGAGCAAGGCTATCTGACTGAAGACGGTAAACCGGAAGAGACTCCGGGTGTGACACACGAAGCCGGCGAACCAGTTATTGATTCTATCGGTGATGTGCGTGTCCGCATTCAAGGCAAGGACGACACCTCTTCCACAATTCCTGATCTGACCAAGGATATTCCGAATAATCCGGAGTCCGGGGATGGAAATGATTCTAACGACGGCAATAAAGACGGCGGCGGAGGCCTCGTCTAAAGAGCCGCTTAACTGAATGAAGCTACGCAAGCTCGTCCGGAGAACCTTAAAGTTCTCCGGATTTTTTTCGCCTTTAGGCTTCATACCGTACAGCTTGATTGACTCCCGGTTACATTGACAGAGGGTGGAACCTTGTGTACATTAGTGATTAAATATTAATTAATGGATAACTATCTATAGCAGAGCTGAGTGGCTGTGCAGATCCGCAAGGAACATATAATCTATTCGAATGTAGAGCCGGCTTACGCCGTGAAGAAATAAGGGGGAGAACTAACCGTGGAAGCTCTGGCGCTTGAGCGCAAGCAGGAACAAAATCGCGAACTTCGTGTGCGCCTCGAACAGCTGAAAAAAGAACGGAATGCAATCATTTTGGCTCATTATTATCAGCGTGATGAAATTCAGGAGGTTGCCGATTTCCGGGGCGACTCTTTTTTACTCGCTCAAAAAGCAGCAGAGACGGACGCGGAAGTGATTGTCTTCTGCGGTGTTCATTTCATGGGGGAAAGCGCTAAGATTCTGGCGCCTAACAAAACTGTGCTTATTCCTGATGAACGCGCCGGTTGTCCGATGGCTGATATGGTCAATGTGGATGGCTTGCGCAAGCTGAAAGCACAGCATCCGAATGCTAAAGTGGTGACTTATATCAACTCGTCGGCTGAAATTAAAGCAGAGACTGATATTTGTTGTACCTCTGCCAACGCTGTGAAGGTCATCGAATCACTCGATGCGGAAGAAATTATCTGGGTGCCGGATAAGAATCTGGGCCAATATGTCCAGGATCAGACGGGCAAGAAGCTGATTATCTGGGAAGGCTATTGCAACACTCATGATATGCTTACCGTTAAAGATGTAGTGGAAATGAAAGCAAAATATCCGGAAGCCGAGTTTGTGGTGCATCCGGAATGCCGTCCTGAAGTGGTTGCCATGGGCGATTATGTAGGCAGCACCACCTCGATTCTTGAATATTGCCGGAAATCGGACCGCCGGCAGTTCATTGTTGGGACAGAAGACGGTACCGGATACCAGCTCCGCTTGGATAGTCCGGATAAGGAATTCCATTTTGCAACAAAATTTCTTGTATGCCCTAATATGAAAGTCAATAATTTAAAGAAACTGGTCAAATGCCTGGAGACGATGAAGCCGCAGATTTACGTACCGCCCGCTGTCGCCGACAAAGCCAGAACTTCCCTAGAGCGCATGCTACAAGTCCGGTAGCATGCGCTACTCTTTCGTTGAAACAGGTGAAAAGCGGTCATGATTCCACAGTATTTGGTTGATTTCGACCTTCGCGAGCTTCCTACAGTAAAGACGGATTGCATTGTTATCGGTTCAGGTATCGCCGGATTGTTCACGGCTATTAAAGCGAGTGAAGACCGGCATGTCATTATGATTACTAAGAAATCGCTGATGGAGAGCAATACTAGATATGCTCAGGGAGGAATTGCCGCTGTAATAGCCGAAGATGACTCTCCGGCATATCACCGGCAGGATACACTAATGGCTGGTGCAGGGCTCTGCTCCTCGGCTGCTGTTGATGTATTGGTGAATGAAGGACCGGGCGGGGTGCATGAGCTGATCCGGCTCGGCACCGTATTTGACAAGGAAGATGGCATATTGGCTTTGACTCAAGAAGGAGCACACAGCCACCGCCGGATTCTGCATGCCAACGGGGATGCTACGGGCTTTGAAATTGTGCGTGCACTCTCTGAACAGGTTACTGAACATGACAATATAGAGGTATGGGATGATCATTATGTCATTGATCTCGTTACCGAAGGCGGCGAATGCCTTGGGGCGCTGGTACAGCGGCCGGGCGGAGGCAGATTGTTCCTGCAGGCCGATGCAACGATTCTATGCTCCGGGGGGGCGGGACAATTGTACCGCTATACTACTAATCCGGAAGTTGCGACCGGAGACGGCGTAGCCATCGCTTACCGGGCCGGAGCCCATGTGCGCGACATGGAATTTATCCAATTCCATCCGACGGCGCTTAGTTATCCGGGAGCCCCGAGGTTTCTGATCTCGGAAGCGGTACGCGGCGAGGGAGCCGTGCTGCGTAATATCAATGGAGAGCGGTTCATGGAACGTTATCACGAGCTGCTGGAACTGGCACCCCGCGATATCGTGGCCCGGGCCATTGTCAGTGAGATGGAGCTGACCAAGTCGACCTTTGTCTATTTGGATATTACGCATGAATCGGCCGATATGGTCAAACATCGTTTTCCCACGATATATGAGACATGTATGGGCTACGGACTGGATATTACAACGGACTGGATTCCCGTGGCTCCTGCTGCGCATTATATGATGGGGGGCATTAAGACCGATCTCAACGGAGAGAGCAATATCTCCCGTTTATTCGCCTGCGGTGAGGTGTCTTCCACCGGGGTGCATGGAGCCAACCGCTTGGCGAGCAATTCTTTGTCCGAGGCCATTGTGTTCGGGCGGCGGATTATTGAACGCATTCGCCAGCTTCCTCCGCTCCGGCGGGAGACGATTTCGGCAGTCAGTCAGCAAGGCCGTGTTGAGTCTCCTACACAAGCTATTGTGGAGCGGCGGCTTAAGCTGCAGAAGGTAATGGTCCGTTACGCCGGATTGCGGCGGAATGAGGAGATGTTGTCCAAGGGACTGGAGGAATTGAAACGGCAGCTGCCGATTTTTGCTTCGGCGCTGACCAAACGTGAGGAGTACGAGTTCGCCAATATGCTGACCTGCTGCCTGCTGATTACGGAATCGGCTTTGGCACGGGAGGAGAGCCGCGGAGCACATTACCGTGAAGACTATCCGCTGCGGAATGATGCAGAGTGGCAGAAACATCTGCTACAGATTCGCGAACTGGGAATAGTGGAGGAATTAAGTGATGATGTTTAATGGATATAATGAAGAGCTGGTACAGGCAATTAAAGGCTGGCTGCAGGAGGATGTGGGCTCCGGGGATATAACGACCCGTACGACGATACCTGCAGGCCATGAGTCCAAGGGTATTATTCATGCCAAAGAGGACGGCATTATCTGCGGAATCCCTGTAGCGGAGCTTGTGTTTGAGATTGTAGATCCGTCGCTTGTGTTCACGGGACTGGTGCAAGAAGGCCAGAGTGTGTCCAAGGGAACGGTCATCGCAGAAGTTGAAGGCAGCACGCATGCGATCCTCACCGGGGAACGGCTGGCACTTAATTTGATGCAGCGGTTGTCCGGTGTGGCTTCACGTACCGCCTCCTTTGTTCAGGAGCTGCAGGGCTTGCCAACGCGTCTGGTGGATACGCGCAAGACAACACCCGGTCACCGGATGCTGGAGAAATACGCTGTACGGGTCGGTGGTGGAGCGAATCACCGATTCGGATTATATGATGCGGTAATGATTAAGGATAATCATATCAAAGGCGCTGGTGGAATCCGTCAGGCTGTAGGACGTGCACGGGCTAATATTCCGCATACAATGACGATTGAAGTAGAGACGGAAAACCTTGAGCAGGTGGAGGAAGCACTTGTTGCCGGAGCCGATATCATCATGCTTGATAATATGTCTCCTGAACTGATGAAGGAAGCTGTGAGAAGAATTAAGGCGAAATCGCCTCATGTCAAGACTGAAGCATCGGGTAATGTATCTTTGGAAACGGTTCGCCGTATTGCGGAGTCCGGCGTTGATGTAATTTCAGTGGGCCGTCTCACCTATTCTTTCTCCAGTCTGGACATCAGTCTGGATCTGAATGCGAAGAAGGAGGGCCCGCTGTCATGATGCTCGCCGTCGATATCGGCAATACCAATATTGTCCTCGGTGTGTACCGGCAGCGTGAGCTGCTGCACCACTTCAGGCTCAATACCGCACGCCAGTCTACCGTGGATGAGTATGGAGTTCTGATCCATAACTTATTCAGCATGTCGGGCCTTTCGGTGAAGGATATCGAAGGGGTTATTATCTCCTCGGTAGTGCCGCCGCTTGTTCAGGTCATCGTGGAGATGTGTGTGAAATATATTGGCAAGGATCCGCTGCTGGTAGGTCCAGGAATCAAGACTGGGCTTAACCTGCGCTATGAGAATCCGCGTGAGGTAGGCGCTGACCGGATTGTTAATGCGGTTGCTGCCATTGAGCAATATAAATGTCCGCTCGTTGTTGTTGATTTCGGAACTGCGACTACCTTCGATTGCATTGACGCAGGTGCCAATTATCTTGGCGGGGCGATTGTGCCGGGACTCGGCATTTCTACCGAGGCTTTATATCAGCGGGCTTCCAAACTGCCACGGATTGAGCTGGAGAAGCCGAAGAAGGTAATCGGACGGAACACGGTCCACGCTATGCAGGCAGGGATTATTTTCGGCTATGCCGGGCAGGTTGAAGGGATTGTAAGGCGCATTAAGCTGGAAATGAATGCGCCGGTGCTGAAGGTCATCGCTACGGGTGGACTTGCCCCGCTCATTGCCGGTGAAACGGATTGTATTGATGAAGTGAATCCAATGCTGACGCTGGAAGGTCTGCGTATTATTTATGACCGCAACAAATAAAATAAAGAAGCCTTAAAAGGGCAAGAGATAGGAGGAGTATGCACCCGATGGATAACAAAAAGGACCGGCTGGTCCGGGGAACGGCGCTGGATGGCAGAGTCAGAGCTTTTGCTGTGCGCACGACAGCGCTGGTTGATGAATTGCGGCGCAGACATGATACGTATCCAACGGCTACAGCCGCACTGGGCCGTACAGTTACCGCTGCAGCCATGATGGGCGCAATGCTCAAAGGTCAGGAGAAACTCGCCGTGATGGTCAAAGGCAATGGACCGATCGGACAGATTACTGCAGAATCAAATGCTTTTGGAGAGGTACGCGGTTATGTGACCAACCCGCATGTTCATCTGCCGAGCAATAGTCTTGGCAAGCTGGATGTCGCAGGCGCCGTGGGTACGGAAGGGTTTATTGATATCAGTAAGGATTTAGGCATGAAGGAGCCCTACCGGGGAAGTGTGCCGATTATTTCCGGTGAGCTCGGCGATGATTTCACGTATTATTTTGCAGTTTCCGAACAAACACCGGCTGCGGTGGGTCTTGGTGTGCTGGTTGAAACCGATAACTCCGTGCGCGTAGCCGGAGGATTTATTGTACAACTGCTTCCAGGGCTTACGGATGAAGAGATCACTGAGATTGAGCGGGCGGTAGGGTCGCTGCCTTCAGTAACCGCTTTACTGGAGGAGGGGCTGGAACCCGAAGAGATGCTCCGTTATCTTTTACCGGATGCAGTGATTATGGATGAGCTGGATATCAATTTTGTCTGCCAATGCTCGCGTGAACGGGTGGAGCAGACACTGGTCAGCTTGGGTGAGAAAGAGCTGGAACGTTTGATTGAAGAAGATGATCAGGCTGAGGTTGTCTGCCATTTTTGCAACGAAGCCTATGTTTTTAATAAGGATGAATTGCAGGTTATCCTGGATCAAGCGAAATCGTAGGGCTGAGGATGATGACAAGACAGGAGCGCGCGCTGCGCAATGCCGTTATTCTACTGGCTGTCGCGACTTTGATGCTCGGAGGTCTTTTATTCTGGAGTTTGCGGGCGATGTCCATTCTTAAAGGAGAGCCGGCGGACGGCGAGTCCTCGGACATCGCCTCTGCGGGAGGCCAACCGGTAACGGATCAAGCCTGGGTGGATGAACTCAAAAAAAAGTACGGTAATGATGTGCTGCTGGGCATGCTTAATCATATTGTAGTCGACAAAGAGGCCAAGGCTCTTGGTGTTGCTGTGACAGATGAGGAGATTGAGCAGGAATTGAAGCGCAGCATGACCGGTTACGGTTCGGAAGAGCAATACTATACCCAGATGCAGTCGGAGCTGGGGCTTTCCCGTCAGGAAGTGCGTGAAGAAGCGGTGTATCGTCTGACTCTTCAGGCAGTTGCAACTGCAGGCATTACAATTACTGATGCGGAAATTGATAATTATTTAGCGGAGAATTCCGAGCGGTTCACACCGAGGAAAGAAATGCAGCTCTCAATAATTAAAGTGGCCACCTACAGCGAAGCTGAGCGTGTAATGGACCGGCTGGAGCAAGGGGAGGACTTTGCTACACTTGCCAAGGAATTATCCATAGATGAGGAAAGCAGGGGGCGCGGCGGCAGCATCGGAACGGTGGAGGAGGAGGATCCCTTTTGGCCGGAGGATCTGCTGAAGACGGCAGCGCAGCTGGACGAAGGGGATATCGCAGGTCCCCTGCAGACGGGCGATGATTATGCCATTATCCGGCTGGAGAAAATGATTGATCCCAAAAGCCAGGATCAGACGGAAATCCGTGAGCAGGTTCGCCGGGAGCTGGCACTGGAGCAGGCGGCTCCATTACAGCAGGTGGAGAGTGATTTGCGCGCTAAATATGATACAGCGATATATATTGACAACAGCCTGCAAGATTGATAATATGAAATTAAATGGAAAACCTACTGTTTTAGTCGGAAATAGATGGCGGCAGATCATATTGGCCGCGGAACAGCGCTATAACTTGGCGCTGCGGTATTGAATCTCCTGGTGCACACCCGGAATTACAAGCTGAAGACTTATGTATGTCACAAGTTATGCACCCATATATATCATTTATCATTCCAAGGAGGTTTTTACTCATGGCTAAAGTCGTCAACAGTGTAACAGATTTGATCGGAGGCACACCGCTCGTTCGTCTCAATCGTATTGTTCCTGAAGGATCAGCGGAAATTTATTTGAAGCTGGAATACCAAAACCCGGGCTCCAGCGTTAAAGACCGCATTGCCCTCAGTATTGTAGAAGAGGCTGAGAAGGAAGGTCTTCTGAAACCAGGCGGCACGATTGTAGAAGCAACCAGCGGCAATACAGGTATTGGCCTTGCGCTTGTAGCTGCAGCCAAAGGTTATAAGGCTATTATTGTTATGCCGGAAACGATGAGCCTTGAGCGCCGCAATCTGCTGCGTGCTTACGGCGCAGAGCTGGTGCTGACTCCAGGATCGGAAGGTATGAACGGTGCGGTTAAGAAAGCGGAGCAGATCTTAAGCGAGAACCCAAGCTTCTTCCTGGCTGAACAATTCAAGAACAAAGCCAACTTGAAAATCCACCTTGAAACAACCGGCCCGGAAATCGTGGAAGCCATTGAATCCATTGGTGGACCGCTGGATGCTTTCATCGCTGGTGTGGGTACAGGGGGAACTATCTCCGGGGCAGGTGAAGTGTTGAAGGGTCAATATCCTGATGTGAAGATTTATGCGGTAGAACCAGCTGCTTCGCCAATTCTGGCCGGCGGCAAACCGGGACCTCACAAAATTCAGGGGATTGGCGCAAACTTCATTCCTGAAATCCTCAACCAGGACATTTACGATGAGATCATTCACGTAGAGAACGATGAAGCATTTGAAACTGCCCGTCGCGTGGCTAAAGAGGAAGGCGTGTTGTCCGGTATTTCTTCCGGTGCAGCTGTATTCGCGGCTCTTAAAGTAGCTAAGGAACTGGGCGCAGGCAAAAAAGTAGTTGTGATCATCCCAAGTAACGGCGAACGCTACTTGAGCACACCGCTGTATAACTTCGAAGCATAATTGCTGTCAAAGCAAATGACTAAGAGTCCTCGCATCCGCTAAGACAGGGATAACGAAGGCTCTTTTTTGTGCATGATGAAAGATACAATCTTTCCTGTGCTTCCACAGCAGATGAGGCTGGAGTCAGTTGAAACGGGTTTTTTCAGAAAATTCATGGTTCAGGCTTTTCAAAGCAGCACGAAGTACAGTATACTGACAGGCAATAAACTTTAGATTGCTTAATGCTAAGAAGCGCAGGCTTCACAAAACTTAAGCGAATGCTTACGAAGCAAGTTTTGTTACGAAGCAATTTCAAGAAGCGCAGGCTTCACAAAACTTTTAGGAGGATGGCTTTGGAAATCATAACGGCTTGGCAGGATTGGGAGCAGTGGGCACAAGAGGACTGGAGCCTCCTCCCTTTAATCATAAAATCAACGCAGGAAAAGGAGGGCTTGCCCTCTTCCTGGATGAAGGCCTGGCAGCTGGCCTCCCCCTATTCAGTGGTGCTGGAGAGCGGCAAAGGCGGACGATACACATACTTGGGGTTGCAGCCCGTTTCAGTACTAAGAGGAAAAGGCGGGGATGCCGAGGTGCTCAGCTTGTCCCCGGAGGCAGCGGGAACGAATGAACCTGTGCCGCAAGCTGTGGAGCTGCAGGGAGAGCCGCTGAAAGTGCTGCAAAACTGGATGAGCGGCTTCACCTCGCCCAAACTGCAGGTTGCCGGCCTGCCCCCGTTCCGTGGAGGCTGTGCGGGGTTCCTCAGCTATGATGTAGTCCGCTCTCTGGAGCAGCTCCCTGTGCTTGCCCAGGATGACCCCGGGTTTCCGGACTATCTCTTCATGCGGCTGGAAGAGCTGTGGATCTATGATCATCTTGAGAACACGCTCTATTCCATCGTGCACGTGCCGATTGCTGCGGCCAGCTCGTCTGAGCTGGGCGCTCTGAAGTCACTGTATCAAGACGCAACCGTCCGGGCGGAAGGCATGGTGGAACAGTGGCATGGGATCTGCTCTGCTCCCGGCCTGGAGGAAGACCGCGAAGAGGAACGTGGAATTATCGCTGCTGTTGAATCAAGCGCCGACCTGTCCGGTGAATGGCCAGGCATGACCTCTGCTTTCTCGCCCGGGCAATTCCAGCAGGCTGTGCTTGACGTTCAGGAATACATCCGCCAGGGGGATGTATTCCAGGTCAACCTGTCGCTGCGGCAGGAGGCGCAGCTGAATTCCTCGCCGGAGGATGTGTATGAATGGCTGCGCAAGCTCAACCCGTCCCCGTACATGGGGCTGCTGCGCTCGCCCGGTTTCGCGCTCTCCAGCGCTTCGCCGGAGCTGCTGGTCAAGCTGCACGGGGACAAGGTCAGCGCCCGCCCCATTGCCGGTACCCGGCGCAGGGGCCTGACTCCCGCGGAGGATGCCGCCATGGAGGCGGAGCTGCGCGGGAGCGAGAAGGAGATCGCCGAGCATATTATGCTTGTCGATCTGGAGAGAAACGATATCGGCCGGGTCGCGGCCTATGGATCGGTCAGCGTGCCGGAGCTGCTGACCGTGGAGCGATACTCGCATGTCATGCATCTCGTCTCGCAGGTCGAGGGCAGCATCGCCCCCGGCAAGGATGCTTATGATGTCATGGCCGCCTTGTTCCCCGGTGGTACCATTACCGGCGCTCCCAAGGTGCGGACAATGGAAATCATCGAGGAGCTGGAGCCGGTACGGCGTGGTCCATATACTGGATCACTGGGCTGGATTGACTATAACGGCAATATGGAATTAAATATTATTATAAGAACACTGGCAGTGAAGGACGGAGTCGGGTATATTCAGACGGGCGCGGGCATTGTGATTGATTCCGATCCGTACCGCGAATACCGGGAATGCCATAATAAAGCCAAAGCGGTCGTGAAGGCGGTTCTCTGCAGTGAGCATCAGCAGGAATTGCGGACGACCGGCGGCGCCGAAGGGGGAGCAATACAATGATCTTGGTCATCGATAATTATGATTCCTTTACGTACAATCTGGTGCAATACCTGGGTGAGCTGGGGGAAGAAGTGAAAGTATTCCGCAACGATGAAATCAGCATTCAGGAGATAGAGGCGCTGGCTCCGGACCATATTTTGATCTCTCCCGGACCTTGTACGCCGAACGAAGCCGGCATCAGTCTGGAAGTGCTGCAGCATTTCAAGGGGATCATACCGATCTTTGGAGTCTGTCTCGGACATCAGGCTATCGGACAGGCTTTTGGCGGCAATGTTATCCGTGCGGAGCGTCTAATGCATGGCAAAACATCGCCGATTCACCATCACGGCACATCCGTATTTGAAGGACTGGAATCTCCCTTTACCGCAACCCGCTATCATTCCCTGATTGTAGAGCGTGAGAGTCTGCCGGATTGTCTGGAGATTACAGCCGAGACTGCGGAAGGTGAGATTATGGCCCTGCGCCATAAAGAGTACCCGATTGAAGGCGTGCAGTTCCACCCTGAATCGATTATTACGGATCATGGGCACATCATGCTTCGTAACTTCCTGAAACGGAGAGCCGGGGAAACGGCATGAAATATATAGGGCTCAACAATAGCGTAGTTGAGGCTAAAGACGCCGTGGTCTCCACCTTGGATCACGGTTTTTTATACGGTATGGGCTTGTTTGAAACCTTTCGCACCTACAACGGCATCCCCTTCCTGCTGCGCCGTCATTTGGACAGACTGGCTGATGGCTGCAGGCAGCTAGGCATTCCGTTTGAACCGGGTGAAGCGTCCTTGCAGGACTGGATCACACGGGTGATGGACAAAAACGAACTGAAGGATGCCTATATACGGTACACAGTTACAGCCGGGGAAGACATTCTTGGTCTTCCGGCTGGTGACTATAGCCGCCCGAATCATTTGCTTTATATCAAAGAATTGCCGCGCCAGCCAGCCGCTCTCTACAGTGAAGGCAAAGGGCTGCAACTGCTGCAGCTGCGGCGTAATACCCCCGAAGGACCAGTGCGGCTGAAGTCACTCCACTATATGAATAATATACTGGCCAAGCGGGAGCTTGCCGGATATGCCTCTGCGGCTGGCGGCACGGAAGGGCTTATGCTGACTGCAGAAGGGAACATTGCTGAGGGAATTGTGAGCAATATTTTTTTCATCAGCAATAAGGTGCTGCACACGCCTGACCTGGCCACAGGCATCCTTCCGGGAATTACCCGGGAAATGGTCCTGAAGCTGGCTCCTGCCGCCGGACTCCGCGTGGAAGAGGGATTGTACCGCTGGGAACAGCTTCAGGCTGCCGATGAGGTGTTTCTCACCAATTCGGTGCAGGAGATTGTCCC
The DNA here is from genome assembly GCF_038002865.1 of Paenibacillus sp. FSL H3-0321. NCBI lineage: Bacteria > Bacillati > Bacillota > Bacilli > Caryophanales > Paenibacillaceae > Paenibacillus > Paenibacillus sp. FSL H3-0321. Next base: position 4,270,083 of record NZ_JBBODH010000001.1, read on the forward strand.
GGTTACCACACTGTGGCACGGTGATGAGGCGCTGACTGTAGGCACAGGACGCTGCGGGGCACACACGGCGCAATTGATTACTTTATACAGGGAAAGGACGGGAGAGCCAGTATGAGACCCGTAATCTATAAGCGGACCTACCGCTGGAACAACAGCGAGCTGGTCCTTGGTGACCGAACGTTAATTATGGGCATTTTAAATGTAACCCCGGATTCCTTCTCTGATGGCGGACTATGGAATGAACCGGATCAAGCGGTAAAGCATGCGCTGCAAATGGCTGCTGAAGGTGCCGATATTATCGATATAGGCGGAGAGTCAACCCGTCCCGGCCATCAACCAGTAAACTTGGAAGAGGAGCTGGCCCGTGTACTGCCTGTTATTGAGAGTATCCACCGCGCTGCACCTCAGTTGATATTATCCATAGATACCTATAAGGCGGAGGTGGCACGTCAGGCGATTCGGGCAGGGGCGCATATCATCAACGACATTTGGGGGTGCAAAGCCGATCCTGATATGGCAGCTGTGGCTGCTGAGGTGGACTGTCCGATTATTTTGATGCATAACCGCCACGACCGGAATTATCAGAATTTGGCCACGGATATGGCGGCTGACCTCAATGGCAGCATCAACCTGGCGCTCGAAGCCGGGGTGAAGCCGCATAATATCATCCTTGATCCAGGCATTGGCTTTGCCAAGGATTATGCGGAGAATTTGCAGGCGATGATGGTACTGGATGAACTGGCGATGCTGGGTTATCCCATGCTGCTTGCCACTTCCCGCAAAAAATTCATCCGTACCGTGCTGGACCTCCCGTCTGATGATGTGATGGAGGGGACCGCTGCTACCGTTGCATTCGGCATTGCCCAAGGCTGCCAGATTGTGCGGGTGCATGATGTGGCCACGATGAAACGTACCGTACTTATGTGTGATGCGATGCTCTATGCCGCCTCTCCGCGGGTGCATGAATAGATGGCTATTGCTGAACGAACTATTTTGTATTAGAAAGCAGGTATCAGGATGGATAAAATGAAGCTGCACCGCATGGAGTATTATGGATATCATGGTGTGTTTGAAGAGGAACGCAAGCTTGGACAACGTTACTATATTGACCTTGAGCTGGAGCTTGATCTGCGGGGGGCTGGCCTTCAGGATGATCTGGACCAAACCGTAAATTACGCCGAAGTGCATGTGCTCGTCAAAAAAATTGTCGAAACAAAGTCCTTTAAGCTGATTGAAGCTTTGGCGGAACATATTGCATCCTCAGTACTGGACACTTATACTATTATCAATGCAGTAACGGTCAAAGTAACCAAGCCGCATCCGCCGTTCGACATTCATTTTCAGGGAGTGACTGTAGAACTGCATAGAACGAGAAAGTGAGACAGGGCCCATGACTATACACTCCACCTCTGAGGTATCAGAGGCTTATATTGCTTTAGGGGCCAATTTGGGTGACCGCGAAGGCACCTTGAAGGAAGCTTTGAACAGGCTGGATCATTATGATGGGATCGAAGTTGTACGCTGCTCCAATGTATATGAGACAGAGCCTGTCGGCTATCTCGACCAGCCGCAGTTTTTGAACATGGCAGCCGCCCTCCGCACCACGCTTGCGCCGGAGAACTTGCTTCATGTGATGCTCGACATTGAAGCACAGCTAGGCCGGGTTCGTGATATCCGTTATGGCCCGAGAACAGTGGATCTTGATTTATTGTGGGTAGAAGGACAGAGCTATGATACGGCAGATTTAACGCTTCCGCATCCCCGGATGCTGGAACGGGCGTTTGTGCTGGTTCCGCTCAGTGACATTGTACTGCCGGATGAGGATTCTTCCGGACTCCGGGGGATCATTACAGCAGCGCTGCAGGATATAGACGGAAAGGAAGGAATGCGCTTGTGGACATCAAACGTATGGGAACGCGGGTCAGAGCATTCCGAAAGCTGAAAGGATACACCCAGCAAGAGTTGGCGGATTCTGTCGGAATTTCACTGGCTGTGCTAGGCGCAGTCGAGAGGGGAAACCGGCATTTGGAAGATAAAATTTTAAATAAAATTGCGGGTGTTCTTGAGGTTTCAGTCGAGGAGCTGGCCAATCCCTCTACTTAGGAAGACGTCCATTCATTAAAAATAGAATTAAAGGAAGTGAAGAAATGTGCTGAAAATTGGCGGCATTGAGATGAAGAATCAGGTCGTTCTGGCCCCTATGGCCGGTGTATGTAATCCGGCGTTCCGGCTGATTGCAAAAGAATTCGGCACCGGCTTGGTATGTGCGGAAATGGTCAGTGACAAAGCTATTCTGCACGGCAATTCGCGTACGCGTGAGATGCTGTTCGTGGATGAACGGGAGAAGCCGCTTAGCCTGCAGATTTTTGGCGGAGACCGTAAGTCGCTCGTTGAGGCGGCCAAAGTTGTGGATAAGGAGACCAATGCCGATATTATCGACATTAATATGGGGTGTCCCGTACCGAAAGTAACAAAATGTGATGCCGGGGCCCGCTGGCTGCTGAATCCGGACAAAATCTACGAGATGGTCTCGGCGGTTGTAGAAGCCGTTGACAAGCCGGTTACCGTGAAAATGCGGATCGGCTGGGACAGCGAGCATATCTTTGTAGAAGAGAATGCTCGCGCAGTGGAACGTGCCGGAGGCCAGGCTGTCAGTGTGCATGGACGTACCCGTGAGCAGCTCTACACCGGCCATGCCGACTGGAAGTATATTAAAATGGCTAAAGAGGCTGTTTCGATTCCTGTCATCGGCAACGGCGACGTTAACACACCTGAGGATGCCCGGGCGATGCTGGATCAGACCGGCTGCGACGGGGTGATGATTGGACGCGGCGCGCTGGGCAATCCATGGATGCTTTACCGGACCATTCAATATTTGAGCACAGGTGAGCTGACGCCTGAACCCGGAGCGGAAGAGAAGATCAAAGTGGCGATTCTTCATATGGACCGTTTGGTGGCCCTTAAAGGCGAGGCGGTAGCAGTTCGTGAAATGCGCAAGCATCTAGCCTGGTATTTAAAAGGTCTTAAGGCTGCTGCCCGCGTAAAGGATGTCATTATGGAAGAAACCAAACGCGATGAAATGGTGCGGATCTTGAATGATTTTGTCGTACAGCTTAAAGATGAAGAAGAACAAGAGGACCGTAATCCGTCTCTCTCGGCAGTTTAATCACCGTCTCCACTGGCTTTAAGAGATAACACCGGAACATTATATGGGGCGTCATTGACATTTTGTAGCGGTTCCAATATAATTTCACAGTATAAAATCGCCGTTACAGCAAGGGCAATGCAGCATGGAGGGTTCTTATCCCTCTGGATTCGCATATAGTATGGTGTTTTCAATAAATGTATACGACAGGAGAATCGGTTGAGATGAGCGATAAAGAAGTCATCCTTACGCCGGACGGACTTAAGCGTCTGGAAGAAGAACTGGAGACCCTCAAATCCGTGAAACGCCGCGAAGTGGCCGAACGGATTAAAGTGGCGATTGGCTACGGAGATATCAGCGAGAACTCCGAATATGAGGACGCGAAGAATGAACAGGCCTTTATCGAAGGGCGTATTATCACTTTGGAAAAAATGCTCCGCAACGCGCGCATCATCAATAGCGATGAGATCGTTACCGATGTGGTAAGTATCGGGGTTACTGTAAGCGTTGAAGATATGGAATATGGCGATGTGATGGAATACACAATCGTTGGTACAGCCGAATCCGATCCGCTTAACAATAAAATCTCCAATGAAAGCCCGGTAGGCAGAGCTATTATCGGTAAGAAAATCGGCACTGTTGTAGATGTTAGTGTACCTGCAGGAGTCATTCAATATAAAATTCTTGATATCCGAATGAAGTAATCTACAGGCGCTTTGCGCCTGTGAATAGACATGCTGCCCTCGCACAGAGAACTGCACTGCACTGGCAGAAGAAGGAACAGGGCCCGGAAAGCTTCCTTAGGGAAGCTTTTTTCTAAATAAAGAAGAGATACCGCCCGAAAAATATGGCTGAACACATATAGCTTATATTTTGTACTGGAACGGACTGCCCTCAATTATGAGGGTGGAGCCGTTTCTTCTTGTGTATATGACATGAGGCATTAGAGAGGATGAGGAACATGACTGAGGAAATGAATACCGTGGAAACCACGGAAAAAGAGCTTAGTGAGCTGTTGCAGATTCGCCGTGCTAAATTGGACGAGCTGCGGGCACTGGGAATTGACCCGTTTGGCAAAAAATATGACCGCACAGCAGGTGCCGGGGACCTTCTGGCTAAGTATGACGGACAAACAAAAGAGGAATTGGACGAGCTGGCTCTGGAAGTCAGCATTGCCGGTCGGATTATGGCTAAACGTGTCATGGGTAAGGCGAGTTTTGCCCACATCCAGGATCTTAGCGGCAAAATCCAAATTTATGTGCGTCAGGACAGCATCCCTGAGGCGCAATACGCAGCCTTTAATGTTCTCGATTTGGGCGATATTATCGGAGTGCGCGGTATCGTATTTAAAACAAAAACTGGCGAAACCTCTATTAAAGTGTCCAATCTTGAGGTTTTGTCCAAATCTCTGCTGCCGCTGCCTGAGAAGTACCATGGCCTGAAGGATGTTGAGCTGCGCTACCGCCAGCGTTATGTAGATCTGATCATTAACCCTGAAGTACAGCAGACCTTTATTGCCCGTTCACGGATCATCCAGTCGATGCGCCGTTACCTGGATTCCCTTGGCTACCTTGAGGTTGAAACCCCAACACTTCATGCGATTGCCGGCGGAGCCGCTGCACGTCCGTTCATCACATACCACAATACGCTGGATATGCAGCTGTATATGCGGATTGCGATTGAACTGCATCTGAAACGTCTGATTGTCGGCGGACTCGAAAAAGTTTATGAAATCGGCCGTGTATACCGCAATGAGGGCATATCGACGCGTCATAATCCGGAGTTCACCATGATTGAGCTGTATGAGGCTTATGCCGACTACAAGGATATTATGCATTTGACCGAGAGCATGATTGCTCATATCGCCCAAGAGGTTCTTGGCAGCCAGAAGATCAACTATCAAGGCCAGGAAGTAGACCTCTCGCCAGGATGGCGCCGTGTGACCATGGTTGATGCCGTCAAAGAAGTGACGGGTGTCGATTTTGGTGTTCAGATGACGGATGAAGAAGCACAACGTTTGGCCAAGGAGCACCGTGTACCGGTTGAAAAGCATATGACCTTCGGCCATATCCTGAATGCCTTCTTTGAGCAGTTTGTTGAGGAAACATTGATTCAGCCTACATTTGTAATGGGTCACCCGGTTGAAATCTCGCCGCTGGCCAAAAAGAACGATCAAGACCCGCGGTTTACCGACCGCTTTGAGCTGTTTATCGTCGCACGCGAGCACGCGAATGCCTTTAGTGAGCTGAACGACCCGATTGACCAGCGTCAGCGCTTTGAAGCGCAGATTCAGGAGAAGGAGCAGGGCAATGATGAAGCCCATGAGATGGACGATGACTTTATCCGTGCTCTGGAATATGGTATGCCTCCTACAGGCGGACTGGGAATCGGTGTAGACCGTCTGATCATGCTGCTGACCAATGCTGCCTCAATTCGTGATGTTCTGTTGTTCCCGCATATGCGTAACAAGACTGAATAATTTCAATTGTTCTATTTCACAGAGCCAAGGGGCGCTGTATTATACAGCAGTTCCTTGGCTCTGTGGGTTTAGAATGATGGCTTAGAAGTGGTGTAACGGATTACGGGGTATGCGGGAAGCGGTGTATCCAACCTAATTTAAAATAATGCTTGCAATGCAGAACCATACATGATATATTCTATTTCTGGCCGCGAAACATCAACGCCGGGCTCGAAAAAGAAGTTAAAAAAGAGCTTGCATTGATCGGCTGGATGTGATATATTATAAGAGTTGCTGGTGACGAGATAATCGACACTGACAACGAGCTTGATCTTTGAAAACTGAACAACGAGTGAGTATGGAAATCACGCAAGTGAGATCCAAAATTAGAGAATGTAAATTCTCGTCAGATGTTTCAAATTGAGCAATCGCTCTTTCTAAATACCAATTTGGAGAGTTTGATCCTGGCTCAGGACGAACGCTGGCGGCGTGCCTAATACATGCAAGTCGAGCGGAGTTATGAAGGAGCTTGCTCCGGATTAACTTAGCGGCGGACGGGTGAGTAACACGTAGGCAACCTACCTCTTTGACTGGGATAACTACCGGAAACGGTAGCTAATACCGGATAATTCCTTTGTTCACATGGACGGAGGATGAAAGGCGGAGCAATCTGCTACAAGGAGATGGGCCTGCGGCGCATTAGCTAGTTGGTGGGGTAACGGCTCACCAAGGCGACGATGCGTAGCCGACCTGAGAGGGTGAACGGCCACACTGGGACTGAGACACGGCCCAGACTCCTACGGGAGGCAGCAGTAGGGAATCTTCCGCAATGGGCGAAAGCCTGACGGAGCAACGCCGCGTGAGTGATGAAGGTTTTCGGATCGTAAAGCTCTGTTGCCAGGGAAGAACGTCCGGTAGAGTAACTGCTACCGGAGTGACGGTACCTGAGAAGAAAGCCCCGGCTAACTACGTGCCAGCAGCCGCGGTAATACGTAGGGGGCAAGCGTTGTCCGGAATTATTGGGCGTAAAGCGCGCGCAGGCGGCTATTTAAGTCTGGTGTTTAAACCTTGGGCTCAACCTGAGGTCGCACTGGAAACTGGGTGGCTTGAGTACAGAAGAGGAAAGTGGAATTCCACGTGTAGCGGTGAAATGCGTAGATATGTGGAGGAACACCAGTGGCGAAGGCGACTTTCTGGGCTGTAACTGACGCTGAGGCGCGAAAGCGTGGGGAGCAAACAGGATTAGATACCCTGGTAGTCCACGCCGTAAACGATGAGTGCTAGGTGTTAGGGGTTTCGATACCCTTGGTGCCGAAGTTAACACAGTAAGCACTCCGCCTGGGGAGTACGGTCGCAAGACTGAAACTCAAAGGAATTGACGGGGACCCGCACAAGCAGTGGAGTATGTGGTTTAATTCGAAGCAACGCGAAGAACCTTACCAGGTCTTGACATCCCTCTGAATCCACTAGAGATAGTGGCGGCCTTCGGGACAGAGGAGACAGGTGGTGCATGGTTGTCGTCAGCTCGTGTCGTGAGATGTTGGGTTAAGTCCCGCAACGAGCGCAACCCTTGACTTTAGTTGCCAGCAGGTAGTGCTGGGCACTCTAGAGTGACTGCCGGTGACAAACCGGAGGAAGGTGGGGATGACGTCAAATCATCATGCCCCTTATGACCTGGGCTACACACGTACTACAATGGCCGGTACAACGGGAAGCGAAGCCGCGAGGTGGAGCCAATCCCAGCAAAGCCGGTCTCAGTTCGGATTGCAGGCTGCAACTCGCCTGCATGAAGTCGGAATTGCTAGTAATCGCGGATCAGCATGCCGCGGTGAATACGTTCCCGGGTCTTGTACACACCGCCCGTCACACCACGAGAGTTTACAACACCCGAAGTCGGTGGGGTAACCCGCAAGGGAGCCAGCCGCCGAAGGTGGGGTAGATGATTGGGGTGAAGTCGTAACAAGGTAGCCGTATCGGAAGGTGCGGCTGGATCACCTCCTTTCTATGGAGAATCGTTTCCTGCAACGGAAACATTCAAATCGGAAGCTTAGCTTCCAAAACTCAGGTTTAGGCCTGTTACTCACTCGTTGGTCAGTTTTGAGAGTTTAAGCTCTCAGTAATACTTTGATCCTTGAAAACTGGATACCGAAACGAATTTGCGTTTTAGAACATCTTTTAGCTGAAACTTGTGTGAACAAGTTTTAATTATAGCGATGCTAGCGATTTTCCTAACGGAAAACGCATTGGTTAAGCTAATAAGAGCACACGGAGGATGCCTAGGCGCCAGGAGCCGACGAAGGACGTGGCGAACAACGAAACTGCCTCGGGGAGCTGTAAGCAAGCTTTGATCCGGGGGTGTCCGAATGGGGAAACCCAGCTGTGGTAATTCGCAGTTACTTCTCTCTGAATACATAGGGGAGATAGAGGCAGACCAGGGGAACTGAAACATCTAAGTACCCTGAGGAAGAGAAAACAATAGTGATTCCGTCAGTAGCGGCGAGCGAACGCGGAACAGCCTAAACCAAGGGGCTTGCCTCTTGGGGTTGTGGGACGTCTCACATGGAGTTACAAAGGAATATGGTAGGCGAAGAGGTCTGGAAAGGCCCGCGATAGAGGTAAAAGCCCTGTAGCCTAAACTGTGTTCTCTCCGAGACGGATCCCGAGTAGTGCGGGGCACGTGAAACCCCGTATGAATCCAGCAGGACCATCTGCTAAGGCTAAATACTACCTGGCGACCGATAGTGAAACAGTACCGTGAGGGAAAGGTGAAAAGCACCCCGGAAGGGGAGTGAAATAGAACCTGAAACCGTGTGCTTACAAAAAGTCAGAGCCCGATCTATGGGTGATGGCGTGCCTTTTGTAGAATGAACCGGCGAGTTACGTTTAACATGCAAGGTTAAGGTGAGAAGCCGGAGCCGCAGCGAAAGCGAGTCTGAATAGGGCGACTAAGTATGTGGACGTAGACCCGAAACCGTGTGATCTACCCCTGTCCAGGGTGAAGGTGCGGTAACACGCACTGGAGGCCCGAACCCACGTATGTTGAAAAATGCGGGGATGAGGTGGGGGTAGCGGAGAAATTCCAATCGAACTCGGAGATAGCTGGTTCTCCCCGAAATAGCTTTAGGGCTAGCCTCGGTGAATGGAGTGGTGGAGGTAGAGCACTGATTGGGTGCGGGGCCCGCAAGGGTTACCAAGCTCAGTCAAACTCCGAATGCCATTAACTTCTTGCCGGGAGTCAGACAGTGAGTGCTAAGATCCATTGTCAAAAGGGAAACAGCCCAGACCATCAGCTAAGGTCCCCAAGTGTGTGTTAAGTGGGAAAGGATGTGGAGTTGCACAGACAACCAGGATGTTGGCTTAGAAGCAGCCACCATTGAAAGAGTGCGTAATAGCTCACTGGTCGAGTGACTCTGCGCCGAAAATGTAACGGGGCTAAACACACCACCGAAGCTATGGCTAGATACTATGTATCTGGGGTAGGGGAGCGTTGTATGCAGGTTGAAGGTGTACCGTAAGGAGCGCTGGACAGCATACAAGTGAGAATGCCGGTATGAGTAACGAAAAGATCAGTGAGAATCTGATCCGCCGAAAGCCCAAGGTTTCCTGAGGAAGGCTCGTCCGCTCAGGGTAAGTCGGGACCTAAGGCGAGGCCGAAAGGCGTAGTCGAAGGACAACAGTTTGAAATTACTGTACCACCGTAATCCGCTATGAGCGATGGGGTGACGCAGGAGGGTAGTGACGCGGACTGATGGATGTCCGTCTAAGCAGTGAGGCTGGTGTGTAGGCAAATCCGCACATCATTAAGGCTGGGCTGTGATGGGGAGCGAAAATTATAGTAGCGAAGGTCATGATCTCACACTGCCAAGAAAAGCCTCTAGTCAGGAGAAGGTGCCCGTACCGCAAACCGACACAGGTAGGCGAGAAGAGAATTCTAAGGCGCGCGGAAGAACTCTCGTTAAGGAACTCGGCAAAATGACCCCGTAACTTCGGGAGAAGGGGTGCCTCGGTAGGGTGAATAGCCCGAGGGGGCCGCAGTGAAAAGGCCCAAGCGACTGTTTAGCAAAAACACAGGTCTGTGCGAAGCCGCAAGGCGAAGTATACGGGCTGACGCCTGCCCGGTGCTGGAAGGTTAAGGGGAGCGGTTAGGAGCAATCCGAAGCTGTGAACCGAAGCCCCAGTAAACGGCGGCCGTAACTATAACGGTCCTAAGGTAGCGAAATTCCTTGTCAGGTAAATTCTGACCCGCACGAATGGCGTAACGACTTGGGCGCTGTCTCAACGAGAGATCCGGTGAAATTTTAATACCTGTGAAGATGCAGGTTACCCGCGACAAGACGGAAAGACCCCATGGAGCTTTACTGCAGCTTGATATTGAATTTGGGTACGATCTGTACAGGATAGGTGGGAGCCGTAGAGGCAGGAGCGCAAGCTTCTGCGGAGGCGCCGTTGGGATACCACCCTGATCGTATCTAGGTTCTAACCTGGTACCCTAATCGGGTACGGGGACCGTGTCAGGCGGGCAGTTTGACTGGGGCGGTCGCCTCCTAAAGAGTAACGGAGGCGTTCAAAGGTTCCCTCAGAATGGTTGGAAATCATTCGAAGAGTGCAAAGGCATAAGGGAGCTTGACTGCGAGACCAACAAGTCGAGCAGGGACGAAAGTCGGACTTAGTGATCCGGTGGTACCGCATGGAAGGGCCATCGCTCAACGGATAAAAGCTACCCTGGGGATAACAGGCTTATCTCCCCCAAGAGTCCACATCGACGGGGAGGTTTGGCACCTCGATGTCGGCTCATCGCATCCTGGGGCTGAAGTAGGTCCCAAGGGTTGGGCTGTTCGCCCATTAAAGCGGTACGCGAGCTGGGTTCAGAACGTCGTGAGACAGTTCGGTCCCTATCTGTCGTGGGCGCAGGAAATTTGAGAGGAGCTGTCCTTAGTACGAGAGGACCGGGATGGACGTACCGCTGGTGCATCAGTTGTTCCGCCAGGAGCATGGCTGAGTAGCTACGTACGGACGGGATAAGCGCTGAAAGCATCTAAGCGTGAAGCCCCCCTCAAGATGAGATTTCCCAATTAGTAAGACCCCTTGAAGACGACGAGGTAGATAGGTTGGAGGTGGAAGTGCAGCAATGCATGGAGCTGACCAATACTAATCGGTCGAGGGCTTATCCAACTAGTTAAGACGCAGATTTGTTTCGGATTCAGTTTTCAGGAATTAAGGTTCCTGAAGCATTTACGCTGTAAATGCCTGTTTGGTGGCGATAGCGGAGGGGTTCCACGCGTACCCATCCCGAACACGACCGTTAAGCCCTCCAGCGCCGATGGTACTTGGACCGAAGGGTCCTGGGAGAGTAGGACGCCGCCAAGCACACAAAGCCATTGTTGAGTTTCTCAACAGTGGCTTTTTTGTTGGGTTAAAGTGCAAATGGTGGTAGTTAAAGCAATATATAGGCTAATTCCACACCCTGAAACTACGAATGTACATATACAATAAATGGGTTATTACAGTAATAATGTCCACTGGATACGGACTTTCGTCCAAGAATTCGCTTACCCGGTGACCGTTTTCCGATTCCCTCCTCCGATGATGTAATATTCTTGACAGGCCAAAAACCCTTTGCTAAGATGGCAATAATATATTTTTGGACAAGCATCTCAAACGTTAATTGAAGATACGGATATGTATAACTTCGCTGTTTAGTTCGGTGTCTATCGGATATGGACTTCAAACCGGAGTTTCTTCATTTATAAAGTTTGTGGGCGGTTAGAATAAAGATAATCGAGGAGGAATGACCCAGGTGTGGGAAGATAAGTTTGGTAAAGAAGGTTTGACGTTTGACGATGTGCTGTTGGTGCCGCGCAAATCCGAGGTACTGCCGAAGGAAGTGGATCTGGCCACGGTACTGAGCAAAAATGTGAAGCTGAATATCCCTCTGATGAGTGCAGGCATGGATACAGTCACAGAAGCAGCTATGGCGATTGCAATTGCCCGCGAGGGAGGCATTGGCATTATTCATAAGAATATGTCAGTGGAGCAGCAGGCTGAAGAAGTAGACCGCGTAAAGCGCTCCGAGAGCGGTGTTATTACTAATCCCTTTTCTCTAACGCCAGAACACTGGGTTTCCGACGCTGAAGTCCTGATGGGTAAATACCGTATTTCCGGAGTACCTATCGTTGATGAAAGCAACAAGCTGGTTGGGATTCTGACCAATAGAGATTTACGTTTCATTCATGATTTTAATATTCAAATTAAAGAAGTGATGACCCATGAGAACTTGGTCACTGCTGCGGTTGGCACTACTCTCCAGGAAGCAGAAGGTATCCTTCAACGCCATAAGATCGAGAAACTGCCGCTTGTAGATGAGAACAACATTCTTAAAGGTCTGATCACGATTAAAGATATAGAAAAAGCAATTCAATTCCCGAACGGAGCAAAAGATGCTCACGGCCGTCTGCTGGTGGGTGCGGCAATTGGTATTTCCAAAGATACTTTTGAACGTACAGAGGCGTTGGTGAAAGCCGGTGTGGATCTGATTACGGTAGATTCCGCACACGGGCATCATATTAATATTATTGATGCTGTCCGCAAATTGCGTGAACTGTACCCGGATCTTACGATTGTTGCCGGTAACGTGGCAACCGGAGACGCAACCCGTGAATTGATTGAAGCTGGCGCTTCTGTAGTCAAAGTGGGTATTGGACCGGGATCAATTTGTACCACACGCGTAATTGCCGGTATCGGTGTTCCGCAAATTACGGCCATTTACGACTGTGCAACGGTTGCCCGTGAGTACGGCATTCCGATTATTGCTGATGGGGGTATCAAATATTCCGGTGAGGTTACCAAAGCGATTGCTGCGGGGGCATCTGCCGTTATGATGGGAAGCCTGTTCGCCGGAACAGAAGAGAGCCCGGGCGAATCTGAGATTTATCAAGGACGTAAATTCAAGGTATACCGCGGCATGGGCAGTATGAGCGCCATGAAGCAGGGCAGTAAAGACCGATACTTCCAGGATGATGACAAGAAGCTTGTTCCAGAAGGTATTGAAGGTAGAGTCGCTTTCAAAGGTTCGCTCTCTGATACGGTTCATCAGCTGATCGGCGGGCTTCGTTCTGGCATGGGGTATTGTGGAACGAAGACACTGGAGGAACTGCGCAATGATACATCTTTCATCCGGATTACAGGAGCCGGATTGCGCGAAAGTCACCCTCATGATGTACAAATCACCAAGGAAGCTCCCAACTATTCCCTATAATTAGGCGGTTTCGATAAATTACGGACAGACAGGACTAAATTCGTCCTGTCTGTCTTTTTTTGCAGGTACCCCTGTGTTAGAATAGAACAAGCAATGGATATGAGGATCAAAAGGAGAGTAGTAATCATTGAAGCACAAGCGAAAATTTAGCAGTAAACAATTTGTGATTAAGACAGCGACAGTAGGTCTGCTTTTAAATATGTTAGCTTCTCCAGTACATTCGGTGTTCGCTGATGAAGTGAAGACACCGGCAACGACAGAAAAGGGTACTGCCGCCGGTACTACTGCGGCGAAAGCTGCAGTCAAGATTCCAAATATAGAATCACTGAAGCTCGAAGTGGATTCGGCAGTGTTGATCGAACCCACTACAGGCGAGGTGCTTTTGTCCCTGAATGCCGATAAGCCTCTACCTCCGGCAAGCATGACAAAGATGATGACCGAATATCTGGTTGCAGATGCCGTGAAGAATGGCCAGATTTCCTGGGATCAGAAAGTAGTTGTTCAGGAAAATGCCTCCAAGCAGATCGGCTCGCGTATTTTTTTGGCTGAAGGCGATGAACATACGGTAAGAGAGCTATACATAGCAATGGCCGTTGGTTCTGCTAATGATGCCACCGTAGCGTTGGCTGAGCTTGTTTCGTCATCCGAGCAGGAATTTGTAGCTCTAATGAATGAAACTGCAAAGAAGATGGGAATGAAGACGGCTTACTTTATCAATTCTACCGGTCTTGACCGTGCCGATATGCCGGCTAAGTTTCAGCCCAAAGTCGATCGTGAAACCGTAATGTCAGCCATGGACGCAGCGATTCTTGCCAAATATATCGTCACGGACCACCCTGATTTCACAGAATTCACAACCATTCAGTCTTACAAGTTCCGTCAACGGGATGACAAACCGATGGTTAACTACAACTGGATGCTGGAAGCGAACAAGGATATCGCCAACTTTAAGGCATACGCTTATCCCGGCCTTGACGGGCTGAAGACCGGACATACCAACAATGCCGGCAACTGTTTCACCGGTACGGCTGTTCGCGACGGTATGCGGTTGATCAGTGTCGTTATGGGCGCCAACTCGGAAGCACACCGTTTCACAGAAACCAAAAAAGTACTTGATTTTGGCTTCAATAATTTCGAAATCAAACAGGTAGTGGCCCCTAAAGCCGTCATTGCCGGCAATGAAACAGTGCCCGTGCAAAAAGGCAAAAACAAAGATGTGTCCATCGTTACCGATGCCGGAGTTACTTTTATCGTGCCTAAAGGAACGGTTGCACCACAGATTAACACAACGGTTACCGTTAATGATGCAGCAACACTGGTAGCCCCGATTACCAATGCTTCCAAAGTGGGCAAGGTTACTTACTCCTACAAGGTTGAAGGAATGTCTCAGGTTCAGGAGAAGACGGTCAATCTAATTACCGCAGAGGAAGCGGAGAAGGCTGGCTGGTTCAAGCTGCTGATGAGAGCAATAGGCGAATTTTTCAGCGATTTGTTTACAGGAATTAAGAACCTGTTCTAGGGCGGTAATGTCTGGTGCAGTGGATAATCCGAGTAAATAGGTTGTATATATAGCCGCCTTGCGGTAAAGTGGCAAGTTAGATAAGATCAATCGGGAGGCTTGAATCATGGAAACTGGAACATCGCGAGTTAAAAGAGGCATGGCAGAAATGCAAAAAGGCGGCGTCATTATGGACGTCATGAATGCAGAGCAAGCGAAAATTGCCGAGGCTGCGGGTGCAGTAGCTGTAATGGCTCTGGAACGCGTACCTTCTGATATCCGCGCAGCAGGCGGTGTAGCCCGGATGGCTGATCCTACAATCGTAGAAGAGGTTATCAAAGTGGTGAGCATTCCCGTTATGGCCAAAGCCCGTATCGGTCATTATGTAGAAGCGAAGGTTCTTGAATCTCTGGGCGTAGATTATTTGGATGAAAGCGAAGTGCTCACGCCTGCCGATGAAGTATTCCATATCAACAAACGTGAGTTTACAGTTCCTTTTGTCTGCGGAGCGAAAGATCTGGGTGAAGCGCTGCGACGTATTAATGAAGGAGCTTCGATGATCCGCACCAAGGGTGAACCGGGAACGGGCAACATTGTTGAAGCCGTGCGCCATATGCGTGTTATCAACAGCCAGATCCGCAAGGTAACCAACTTGTCCAAAGACGAGCTTTTTCACGAAGCTAAGACTTTAGGTGTTCCTTACGAGCTGCTGCTTGAAGTTCACGAGCTCGGCAAGCTGCCGGTTGTTAACTTTGCCGCAGGCGGTGTAGCTACTCCGGCTGATGCAGCCTTGATGATGCATCTGGGTGCGGATGGCGTATTCGTCGGTTCCGGTATATTCAAATCGGACAACCCCGAGAAATTCGCCCGGGCGATTGTAGAGGCAACTACTCACTTCACTGACTATAAACTGATCGCTGAAGTATCCAAAAACCTTGGCACGCCAATGAAGGGGATTGATATCGCAACTCTGACCCCGGCTGAACGTATGTCGGAGCGCGGCCGTTAATAGAGAGAAGGTTGTCCGGATGAAAATAGGAGTGCTGGCGCTTCAAGGCGCCGTAACAGAACATATTGTCAGTATAGAAAAAGCCGGGGCTGAGGGCCTGCCCATCAAGCGTGTAGAGCAGCTGGCTGAGGTCCAGGGGCTCATTATACCTGGTGGAGAGAGCACCACGATAGGCAAGCTGATGCGCAAGTATGGCTTCATTGAAGCGATACGCGATTTTGCAGGCTTGGGCAAGCCTATTTTTGGAACATGTGCCGGCATGATTGTACTGGCGAAGAGAATCGCCGGCGGTGAGCCCGGACATCTCGAACTGATGGACATTACCGTTGCCCGGAATGCCTTTGGCCGCCAGCGGGAAAGTTTTGAATGTGATCTGGAGGTTAAAGGGATAAATGAGCCGGTGCGTGCCGTCTTTATCCGCGCTCCTCTTATTAATGAAACGGGTCCGAATGTGGATGTGCTCACGGTTTACAATGATGAGATTGTAACTGCGCGTGAAGGCAATCTGCTGGTCTCCTCCTTTCATCCGGAACTGACAGAAGATTACCGGCTGCACCAGTATTTTGCCGATATGGTAGAGGCAAGTCTGGCAGCCAAACAATAGAACTGCATATAAGAACATTCTGACTCTTTCAGTGCTGCAAAACAGCAATTTGAAAGAGTTTAGGCTGTTTTCAGGAGGGAAACTTTGTGCTAGATGTAAAAGTATTGCGCAGTGATTACGCAAAGGTAGAAGATGCGCTTAACAAACGCGGTAAATCGCTCGATTTGATCGCCGGATTTCCGCAGCTGGATCTGCGCCGCCGTGAGCTGCTGCAAGAGACAGAGGGTTTGAAGAACCGCCGGAACATTGTTTCCGGTGATGTTGCCAAGAAGAAGAAAAACGGCGAGCCGGCTGATGATTTAATTGCAGAGATGCGGACCGTTTCTGACCGCATTAAAGAACTCGATGATGAAGTGCGTGTTCTGGAGACTCAGATTGACGAACTGACGATGAGTATCCCGAACATTCCGCATGAATCTGTACCAGTAGGCAAATCCGAGGAAGAGAATGTTGAATTGCGCCGCTGGTCGCAGCCAAGAGAATTCGGATTCACTCCAAAATCACATTGGGAGCTGGCACAGCAGCTGGATATCATTGATTTTGAAGCTGCTGCTAAGGTAACCGGCTCCAGATTTGTTTTCTATAAGGGACTTGGAGCTCGTCTTGAACGTGCCCTGATTAACTTTATGATGGACCTTCACAGTGGAGAGCATAATTATGAAGAGATGCTGCCGCCGTATATCGTCAACAAGGATAGCTTATATGGTACAGGCCAGCTTCCGAAGTTTGAAGAGGATCTGTTCAAGCTGCGGGATACCGAGTACTACTTAATTCCTACGGCTGAAGTCCCAGTGACGAATTACTATCGTGAGGAGATTTTGACAGCGGCAGACCTACCCAAATATCATGTCGCTTACAGCTCCTGTTTCCGTTCTGAAGCAGGGTCGGCAGGACGTGATACCCGCGGACTTATCCGCCAGCACCAGTTCAACAAGGTGGAGCTGGTGAAGCTCACCACCCCTGAGACCTCGTATGAGGAGCTTGAGAAGATGACAGCGGATGCGGAGCGTGTACTGCAGCTTCTGGGGCTGCCATACCGTGTCCTGGGCCTATGCACTGGAGATATGGGCTTTACATCGGCTAAGACTTACGATTTGGAGGTTTGGCTGCCGGAGAGCGGCATGTACCGTGAAATCTCCTCTTGCTCCAATACGGAGGACTTCCAGGCGCGCCGGGCGAATATCCGTTTCCGCAAGGAACCCAAATCCAAGCCGGAGTTTGTTCATACGCTGAATGGCTCTGCACTGGCTGTCGGCCGGACGGTCGCCGCTATTCTGGAGAACTACCAGCAAGAAGATGGCAGCGTCCAGATTCCAGAGGCCCTTCAGCCGTATATGCGTAATGTAAAATGTATTAGTCCTAAAGTTTCTTAATAAAACAGTTGCTTAATGTTTGTATAGTGTGGTACAATTCCTAATGCATGTGAAATTTAGATGCATTGGAGAGGTACCGAAGCGGTCATAACGGGGCGGTCTTGAAAACCGTTAGGGTGCAAGCCCACATGGGTTCGAATCCCATCCTCTCCGCCATTTCCTTTAATTGAATGAATTTACAGATAGAAGCCGCCTTCCTTGGAAGGCGGCTTTTTTGTACAGCAGGTTGAGAAAAATAAGGTTGTGGAATTTAATTTTTTAAATATTCCTTTACAGGAATATTCCCGTGATGGTATATTTATATCGAGCAAGGGAATACAAAAGCCAGACACTTAATGAAGGGTACGTACCTTCACAGCTAAGAATGGATGATGACTATGAATTCGAATGTCATGAGTGCCTTGGCAGAGCCTAACCGCCTGCAGATTGTTGAGCTTTTGCGCGAACGCCCGCTAACTGTAGGGGAAATCGCTGAAAGGCTGCAACTGCGCCAGCCTCAAGCATCCAAACATTTGCGTGTTCTAAGTGAGGCTGGCATCGTGGAGGCCCGGGTGGACGCTAACCGCCGAATCTATAGCCTGCTGCCGGAACCTTTTCAGGAGCTGGAGGATTGGCTGAGGAGCTATCGCCACATCTGGGAGGAACGGTTCGACCGGCTGGATGACTATTTACAGAAAGTACAAGGAAAGCAAGCAGTAGAAGAGCAGCAAGATTGAATAAGTGATGATGGCTAAGCTTTGCGAACGCTGTGGTAGAACTGTCTTAACCCACTAGGAAGATCGAGGAGGAATTTAAAAATGGCAAATGAAATGGTATCCAAGGTAGAGGATAAGGTACTTATTCTGGAACGTGAGTTCAATGCCCCTCGGGAGCTGGTATTTCAGGCGTTTTCGCAAGCAGAGCATCTGAAGCATTGGTGGGGGCCGAGAGGCTGGACGCTGCCGGTATGCCATATGGATTTCCGCGTGGGCGGCGTCTGGCATTATTGTATGAAGTGCGAGGACAAGAACCAGGGTGATTTCTATGGTATGGAATCATGGGGCAAGGGTGTGTACCGTGAGATCGTTGCACCAGAGAAGATCGTGTATGTAGATTATTTCTCCGATGCGGAGGGTAACATTGCAGATAATATGCCTGAGACGCTCGTTACCCTAATCTTCGTCGAAACAGAAGATGGGACTAAAGTCATTAATCGCGCGGAATATGCGACAGCAGAAGCACTGCAGCAGGTGCTGGATATGGGTATGCTGCAGGGCATCACGGATACCTGGGACAGACTGGTTGAGCATTTGGACTCGATCCGGAAGATCGGTTAAAGGATAAAAGTCCTGCATATACGAAGGTCATTCCTCTTAGAAGGAGTGATCTTTTTTTATTCTTATTTATGGAACCTGTTCCAGAGGGAATAAAAATCCTCTTTTCTCCGCAACGTATTAGAGAAGGAGGCTGATAAGAACAATGAACCGACAATTGGAACTGGACCAGCAAAGTCTGGTTACCGCATGGCAGGAGCGTCTGCCTGCACTGATGGAGGATGGAGACAGCTTTAGCGTGCAGGGAGATGCAGCTGACCAGAACAGTCTGCTGATTCATTTCAATGCGGCAGGGCGGCAGGATTATTCTCTTGATTTTCGCTGTACTTATGTCGATAGCCGTGAAGTGGCTGTGAATCTGATTGATGCCGAGCAGAGCGGAAGGCATACCGATGAGCGTACCGATGCCGTACAATTGCTGGCCCAGCAGTATACAAGACAGATTCATGAATGTGCACAAGCGCTACAAGATTTGACTAATCCATAGGGAGGAATTAAAAATGAGCAAGCCTAAAAGTATGCCGGTTCCCGGGGTAGACACCAATCATGAGCCTAGAGGAGAACACCATTCTTCAGCGCCCAAGCCGCTTTCCGGCTCCAAAAAGGTCAAACAGGCTAACCATGTAGATCATCATAATCCGCAGGGATAACACCTTCGGAAAAGAAAGGAGAAATGAACTGTTTCCCCTTTTTGCCAAATGGTTTATCATTAGGAGGGGAAACAATTTTTTTACATGGGAGAGGAGAACAACAATGAACAAAAAATGGGGGTTATCCGCTTCCGCATTGCTGCTTGCAGCTGCAATTATTTTGCCGGGATGCGCGAACAAACAAGAGGCACCAAAAGAGGCCCTGAAATCGGCCGCCGCTAAAGCGACTGCATTGACTTCATATGAAATGAAGAGCAAGCTAGTCATTAACAACCTGACAGTGGAAGCCGGTGAAGGTACAACGGATGCCACGACAGGTATGGTGCTCAGTATGCTGAAGAACGCTGATATTTCCGTGAATGGGGTATACCAGGCGGATCCGATGCAGACAGAAATGACTATGGTACTGAACCTGAAGGGTGATATGGCGATGTCCTTTAACATCCCTATGGTAATGACCGCAGAGAAGATGTACGTCAAAGTACCGTCGATTCCGTTCTTGCCGCTTCCGGAGACAATTGTAGGGAAGTACGTAGAGCTTGACCTGAAGGAACTGGCAGAGCAGGGCGGCACCGAATGGAGCCCGGCTTCAGTAGACACGCAAAAAATGCAAAAGCTCTCCAATGAAGTGGTAAGCACACTGTTGGCCGAGTATGATGAAGAGAAATATTTTACCGACATCAAACCTAAAGATGCAGCATTGCCGGAGGACGTCAAGGCTAAACAAGTGGTTCAGTTCCAGGTGACCAATGACAATGTCAAAGAAGCACTTACAATCCTCGTGAATAATGCACTGCCGAAGATTATTGATATTGTGGGTAAGGAAGAATACAAGACTATGCTGCAAATTGACGAGGCTGATTTAGCCAAAGCCAAAGAAGAACTGCAGTCCAGCGAGACCCGTGCTGAGGTCGACAAAGGATTGGCTGATTTGAACAAGTATCTTACGATCAACCAATTCAAACTCGATACCGCTATCGACAAAGATAGCTTCCCTGTATACCAGAACCTGCTGATGGATATCATCGTCAAAGATCCTGAGCAAGGAACGAACGTCAGCCTGTCATTAACCGGAAGTAACCAATACAGCAAAGTTAATGAGAAGCAGACCTTCACGATTGGCATCCCGCAGGGCGATGATGTAGTTACAATGGAAGAGCTGCAACAGCAGTTCGGTGGAATGGGCACTTATTAATCTAAGCAACATAGAAATCCCGCATGCGTGCGTATTGTTCGCGCTCATGCGGGATTTTTTTGTTCAAATATAAGAATTTATATGCTTCACGCTATAAATTATCCTTCAATTTCTCGCTGAAACGGATAGTATCATCGGCCAGAATAGCGTAGGTGCGGTGGTCCTGCCACTGACCGTTGATTTTAATGAAACGCCGGGCAATTCCTTCTGCCTGAAACCCGTTCTTCTCCAATACACGGCGGGAGCCTTCGTTATGCAGCAGGATACAAGCCTGTACCCGATGCAGCCCAAGAGCATGGAAGGCATACTCCAGGATTAAGCCTACAGCGGCGCTGGTATACCCTTTTCCTTGTACCTCATGGTCAATAAAATACCCGATATCGGCATATTGTCCGACGCCACGTACCACATTGGAAATGGTAACCTGCCCAATTAATTGTCCGTCCAGCAGGAAGATGCCAAACATATAGGCTCTATCCTGACGGGTATCCTCCAAACGCTGGCTAACGAGCTGCTTCTGGCTTTCAAGGGTAAAATAATCATCCTCGCGCAGTGGTTCAAACGGCTGATGCTGTACCTTGTTGCGCAGGCGCAGCTGAAGCAGCTCATCTGCATCCTGGAGCTGCAGCAGGGAGAGATAGATACCTTGAGACGTATTGTACAGTTTAAGAGACATATGATCCTCCTTGGTCATTTCTGCAAATAACTATAGCTTGGACGGCTTCTGGCGCAAGCGGCGAAAAAAGGAAGTCAGCAGATCCGCACACTCCTCCTGCAAGATACCTTGAATGACTTCGGTCCGGTGATTGAACCGCGGTTCCTCCAGGAGATTCATGAGGGTGCCTGCACAGCCGGCTTTAGGGTCTGTTGTGCCATATACCGTGAGAGGGACTCTAGATTGAACCATGGCCCCCGCACACATCGGGCAGGGCTCAAGGGTAACGTAGAGCCGGCAATCAAGCAGCCTCCAGGAGTTCAAAGCTATACTGGCCTCACGAATGGCCACCATTTCAGCATGAGCCGTAGAGTCCATTGTGGTCTCACGCAGATTGTAGCCGCGCCCGATGATTTCGCCATGGCGGACAATTACTGCTCCGATGGGTACCTCGCCGAGTGCCTCTGCTTTGCGGGCTTCCGCAATCGCCTCCCGCATCCAATATTCATGAGCCTCCCGCTCTTCGGGCGGCAGTTCATTAAGTAATATATTCAAGTGCATCTTCCCTTCGTATTCTGTACCTTGTGCAACGAACAAATATTCGTTCTGAACAAATTGTGTATAACTCTGTGGATAACCGCCGACTTATACACAATATTGTACACATCAGAATTTAATAAATTGTTTATATGTGTATAGCCTGTGGATTAACCTTATGTTTTTCTTATCCATTGTAGAGAAACTCCCTATAAAATTCAATGCTTCGCAAAATATGCCCCGTCTCTGAAATGTCTTTTCAAATGGATAGGCAAAAGGTATGATATTCATGAACACTCCGCTAGGATTTACCAGCGGATAAGAGGTGAAAAAGCAGCTTGTCCATAAAAACAAAATTATCGGCTATTATTTTTGGTTCGGTACTGCTGATCCTGGCGCTCAATCTTACACTGAATCTTTACGCGGCCCGGGATAATCTGCGTAATGAAAGTGAAAACAATATGAAGATGACCGCCATGCAGATTGCCGTTTCAGTCGAACAGAGCAGCTATAGCTCGAACTATGTGCAGTATCAGCTGGCCCAGAACCTGCGGATGGCTGCCATTTTAGCCTCTGAAGAGCTTGACCCGGATATCAAGAATGTGAAGAATGAACAGCTGGTGTACCTGGCGGATAAGCTCGGTGTGTCTAATATTTCACTTCTGGTCAAGACTAATGATGATATAGTGGTTGCCAAATCGTCTGATCCTGGTGAGATTGGACTGCCTACCAAAGGAATGGGGTATTGGTACGTCGCATTTCTCGAGCTGTTTGCCGGTCAGAAAGTATCCGTTCAGCAGGGGCAGAGCCTTGAGAATTTCTGGTCCGGACCTTTTGAATATTCGACTTCCAATCCTAAGTTCATTGAAAAGTGGGGATATTATCACGATGCCTCGACTAACTACATCATAGATCCTTACATCCGCAGTACAGCAGTGAGTGATTACGTCAAAATTATGAATCCCGACGAGATCGTTCAGCAGTCCAAAGAGGTCAATCCGGGACTTCTGGAGGTCACAGGAATCAATCCCAAAACCTTTGCCTCTGCAAGCATGATGCCTAATGGTGAAGACCGCGTGAATGAGAAGCTGCGCAGCCGTCCTATTAAATTCGGCACCTATATCTTTGGCAATGTGGAGGAGGATAAGTCGGCGATGATGGCAGCCCTCGGCAAAGGGCAGCCGGTCACGCTGGATACGGAGGCTCTTGGCAAAAGAGTGCTCAAAAGCTTCATTCCGATCAGCCAGCCGGGTGCTGATGATTATGTTGTCTCTGTAGTCATGGACTATTCGGTCATTTCTTCGGTCATCAAAGACCAATTGTTCAATAATATCACTACTTCATTGTTGCTGCTTATCATTTTTTTCGTGTGCAGCTATGTGCTTGCCGGCGTGGTAACCCGTCCGATTCAGGATATTCTGGCCAAGGTCAATGATGTGGCCAAAGGCAAATTTGAGCCGCCGTTAAAGGTGGACAGCCGGGATGAGCTGGGACAGCTGGCCCACAGGATTAATGCGATGACCTCCCATCTTTCCCAGCATACGAACCGGTTAGGGCAGACACTGGAAGAGAACCGGGCGGTTAAAGAACATTTGGAATCGGTGATTAACGGCACCTCCGATGCGATTCATACTGTAGATATGGATGGACGGATCATCAGTACGAACAGAGCATTTGAGGATCTGTACGGCTGGAGTGCCGCAGATGCCCTTGTTAAGCCGCCTTATCTGGTGCCGGCTACGGTGCAGAAACAGGAAGAAGAAAGGCTGAGGGAGCTGAAGAATGGCGCTGTTCTGCCTCCGGTAGAGACTGTAAGGCTGAAGCGGGACGGCTCGATGGTCGAAGTTAGTGTCAGCACCTCGATCATTCGTGACGAAGAGGGACGCCCACAGGCCTTTGTCCACGTATCCCGTGACATGACAGAGCGCAACCGGATCGAAGAGCTGCTGAGACGCTCAGAGAAGCTGACTACGGTGGGACAGCTGGCCGCCGGGGTTGCCCATGAAATCCGTAATCCGCTGACAACGCTACGGGGATTCCTGCAGCTTCAACAAGAAAAGCAGGTACTGGTTCCGCTGCACATTGACTTAATGCTCTCCGAACTGGAACGAATTAATCTTATTGTGAGTGAATTTCTGATTTTGGCCAAGCCGCAGGCAGTTCACTTTCAGCAAAAGGATGTCCGGCACATTCTAAATGATGTAATTTCCCTTCTGAGCAGCCAGGCCCATCTCTTTGGCATAGAGTTTGAGTCACGGTTTGCAGAGCTGCCGGCAACGGTGCATTGCGAGGAGAACCAGCTCAAGCAGGTGTTTATTAATATCGTCAAGAATGCCATTGAAGCCATGCCGGACGGTGGAACCATCACACTGGAGCAGTATATGGATGAAGACTCCGTTGTTATTGTGATCTCTGACGAGGGAGGCGGCATTCCCGATTATATGCTGCCCAAGCTGGGCGAGCCGTTCTATACCAATAAAGAGTCAGGGACGGGACTTGGGCTGATGGTCAGCCAGCGGATTATCCAGGCTCACAAAGGCAGTCTGGAGATTCGCAGTGAATACGGTTGCGGGACGGAGGTTATTATTAAACTGCCCGCACCAGTTGAACCTGCTGCAGAGCAGGGCATGAATAAAGAACGGAGTGAAGACAATCATGAGAATTAATAAATTCATCAGTGAGACAGGCTATTGTTCACGCCGTGAAGCAGACAAGCTGGTGGAAGGCGGCAGGGTTACCATTAACGGTGAGCCGGCCGTACTCGGCAGCCAGGCCGTTCCGGGCGATGAAGTACGGATTGATGGCAAGCCGCTGGAAACGGGAAGCCAGATCGTCTACATTGCGCTTAATAAGCCGGTAGGCATCACATCGACCACGGAAAGCCACATTCAGGGGAATATCGTTGACTTTGTCGGACATCAGGAGCGCATCTTTCCGATCGGCCGGTTGGACAAGGACTCTGAGGGGTTAATTTTGCTTACCAATGATGGAGACATTGTTAACAAGATATTGCGGGCTGAAGGCAAGCATGAGAAGGAATACGTAGTCACTGTAGACCGGCCTGTCACGCCTTCCTTCATTTCCGGGATGTCGAGTGGAGTGAAGATCCTGGGCGGCAGAACGCTGCCCTGTGAAGTGACAAGAATGACAGAGCGGGTATTCCGCATTATCCTGACTGAAGGCAAGAACCGGCAAATACGCCGCATGTGCAGCGCCTTTGGTTATGAGGTCAGAAAGCTGCAGCGCATCCGGGTCATGAATATCCGCCTTGGGACGCTGCAAACCGGAGAGTGGCGTGAGCTGTCGCCTCAGGAGAAGCAAGAGCTCGGGGAAATGCTAAACTATGAGCTGCAGTAGCCAGTAAGAAAGTGCTGCCGAAGAAAGCAAAGAGCTGTTCCAGAAGATCTCCCGCGGGATCTTTGGAACAGCTCTTTTATCTGAGTGCCTATTATTGGTTAGGGAGGGTAACGCCCTTTGGTTCAGTAACTTCTTGATATTTGCGCAGGATAGAAACTTCTACGCGGCGGTTCTTGGCCCGTCCGGCAGTTGTGTCATTTGGGGCGATTGGATGGTATTCCCCGTATCCGATAGGACTGAATTTAACGGGATTCAGATTCGGATTCAGCAGCAGGATTTTCATGAAATGCAGTGCGCGGTCTACGCTGAGGTCCCAGTTAGATGAGTAGCTGCTATTGGAAATTGGAATATTATCCGTATGCCCTTGTACAAGGACGTCATAATCAGGAAATTGCTGCAGCATGTTCGAGATTGATTTGGCAAGCTGGCGGGAATCATCCTTTACGTCAGCCTGTCCTGAAGCAAACAGGGCGTTGTCGCTGATGGTAATCATCAATTGCGATTGATTCAGCTTTGTGCTGAGCAAATCGGTCAGCCCGTTCTTTTCAATATATTGATCAAACTGCTTTTTTAGTTTCTCCAGATCCTCTTGCTCTTTCGCCCGCAGCTTGGCCATGTCGGATTCGCCGGTATTCTTATCAATAACACTGTTCATTTTATCTTGTTTACCCTGATCAAGCTGGGTATTTGTCGGGGCATCGGAACGATATTCCAGAACACCGCCACCACCGCTGAGCGCAGAGCTGAAGGCGTCAGCCATGTCTTCAAATTTCTTGGCGTCTGTAGCACTCATGGCATACATAACGAGGAACAGCGCCACCAGAAGCGTCATCAGGTCGGAATAGGGTAATAGCCAGGATTCATCGGCATGCTCTTCGTGTTCTTCATGTCTAGTCTTTTTGCTCATTTGAGCCGCCTCCCTTTTCGATTAGCTTGACGCGTTCAGAAGGTGTTAGGAAGACGGAAAGCTTCTGATTGATAGCGATTGTCGATACTCCGGATTGAATAGACAGCAGACCCTCTACCATCATCAGCCGGATTTCAATTTCGCGCTTGGAAATTCTTTTGAGCTTGTTGGACATAGGATGCCACATTACATAACCGGTGAAAATACCGAGCAATGTAGCAATAAAGGCTCCGGCAATTGCGTGGGCCAGAACGTCCATATCACTCATATCCGCCAGAGCGGCAATCAGCCCGATAACGGCACCCAATACCCCTAGGGTAGGAGCGTACATCCCCGCTTGTGAGAAGATCAGGGCTCCCGCTTTATGTCGATCTTCTGTAGCATGAATATCTTCCATTAACACATCGCGGACAAATTCCTGGTCGTTGCCGTCGATAATCATCCGCATACCGTTACGGAGGAAGTTATCTTCGATCTCATCGACCTTGGACTCCAGCGCCAACAGACCTTCGCGCCGGGTAATGGAAGCCCATTCCATGAACATTGTAATCAGTTCAGCTTTGCTGACCATCTTTTTCTTAATAAAGAGGATCTTGAACAGCTTGGGTACATTCTTGACCTCCGACATGGGAAAGGCCACAAAGATTGAGGCAGTCGTACCAAGAAAGATAATGACATAAGCTGCCGGATTTTCCAAGCTGGTAAGCGGGGCATGCTTGAGCATCATTCCCCAGACAACTGCGATGAGACCAAATACTAAGCCTAGTAATGTTGAAATTTCCATTTATGCACCTCGTCCATGAGAATTAAGAAGTGATCCGTTCAGACCGCATATTTCATCCTTGAACAGCGGCGGGACACCCTGCACGTAACCAAATCACGTATATTCTTATTTATCGACAGCATTCCGTTTTTTGTGAAGTCATTTTTTCGGCTATAATGATAAGGTAAGTTATTATTCATCTGTGAAGAAAACGGAGTGATACACGTGGGTGTGAAACATGGAAGAGATTACAGCGAGATTCTTAGTGATTTGACAGAAGCAGTCGGACGTATTTCTGATGGGTATGTGTTTTTTGAGATGGAGCCGGATGAATGGCAGGAACTGCCGCAGGAATCCAAGCTGGAGGTATGGGAAGCGCTCGCAGAGGATCTGTTCTACGCGCTGGGCAACGAGCCTGTTATCCAGGTAGGCAGTGGTGTGGTTATCTATGACAAGGAGACGCACCGTATCAATATTTTACTGGGTGAAGAGGATTTGGCCTCGGTTGTACTCGTTTAGAGCAGCAGAACAGCAGAGTAACGGGAGGACGGTTTGCCCCCTGTCTGCGGCCCGTGGTAAAATTGTAGATGCCGAGTACTATTTGCCGGGATCTTAGAATACATTAAACCGAAAAAAAGCCTTCATCCTGGTGCATCCCTTGGACTTTACCGAAGCTGAGGGATGTTTTGTTTAAAGGATATGGGGAGCTGGGCTGTACGGACTTTATGGCTAACTTAGTAAGGGAGGAAACAAATTGCATTTTACGGAGGAAGAGCTGCGTGAGCAGGTAAGTAAGCTGGAGGGCTGGAAGCTGGAGCCGAATATGATGGTGCGCAAATATATGTTTAATGAATATATGAAGGGTATCGCCTTTGTGGATGAGGTGGCCGCGATCTCGGAAGCCTTCGATCATCATCCGCATATTACAATTGATTACAAAACGGTAATTCTGCGCTTGTCCGCAAAAGAAGAGAGCGGGCTTGCCGCGCTAGAGTTCCGCCAGGCGCATGAATTTAACGAAGCTTTCGATAAAACGCGTTAGGCGCAGGAGAAACCGACCTATCATAGGAATGGATATAAAAATGCCCGTGCAAGGATGCTCTGAATATCCTTTGTACGGGCATTCTGTATTTTTAAGGTCAGGTTTATTTCTTCTCTGCAAGCCACATGGCAACATTCGCGATCTCTTCGGGAGCAAGCTTATCCTTGAAAGACGGCATTTGGCCGCGTCCCTTCGTAACAATGGTGTAGATTTCTTCTGCGTTATGCTGGCCGCCTTCCTGCTGCAGACTAGGGCCTAGACCGCCCTGTAGCTGATCACCGTGGCAGGTAATGCAGCTTGCCTGTACAATCGCTTCGGCGCTTGCGGCATCCAGTGTGACTTGCGGCATCGTCGGGTTATTTTCTTCGGCGACCTCTGCTTTGCCGGGTAATGTGAACAAGAGCACTACCGCAAAGGCACAGGCTGCGAAAAACAAACCGCCCATGATCCATTTCTGCATCTTCATCCGTCCCCTCCATGTAAGCTGCTTCCTACATTATATAGGATGGTTAAGCGTTATCATAGCATTTGTGTCAAAAAAGTGGACGATTTCAACACAAAAATTTTCAATTTAATGGAACGTTATGTTGTTTATCATAGACCATGCAATAAAATGGCTTATTTCCGGTTGGAGTAAGGCGTTCATAAGTATCCGTGATCGTGAAGCCGCATTTTTGGTATGTTCGGATCGCCCGCTGGTTCCAGGTCAATACTTCCAAATCAATTTCCCGCTCGGGATAACGCTTCAGCGCGGCCTGAACGATGGCTTCCATGAAAATGTGGCCAAGACCGTGTCCGCAAAGTTCGGGGCGCATTCCAATACCCAGCCTGACGACACCCTCCATCGGAAACAACTGCGCAAAGCCGCAAAGGATGCCTTGCTCGTTGACCACGGAAACATACTGGTCTCTGCGTAGCTCTGGATCGCCAAATTCAATGCCAAGCGCCTCCATTTGGGACCAAGGCATCCATTCGTAAATATTATAAGGCGCTTTGTAATTCCATGCGGCGATATCTTCGGCATGGCTGATCTCCATGGGAACTACATGGAATGTAACGGGGGAGCTAATCATAAGGCCACCGGCCTCCTTTCATGGGGAGCAACAGCACTAGCTATACCTAATTATATCCATAACTGGCCTGATTCGACTCAGAAATTTTCTGAAAGGCGGAAACTTGACAAAGTGGTAAAAATATTTTATAAAATGGAGGAAATTTGGGGGAGATTTATGTTTGGCGGATATTGAGAGGGGTAAGTAATTTTATAGACAAAAAAACAGGCCCCCTCCAGATTTCGGCAAAAATCATGGAAGAGTGCCCGTTTTACGACAACTTATTGTACGTCATCATTGTCTTGGGAATCAGAAGTAACGGATTGGTAAGCATCTGTACTCATGATCCGTTTGGCGCCAACGTAGCGGTTGACGTAGTAGCTGTCACTCATCGTGCTGATGGTTACACCACGGGAGGATGAAGCATGTGCGAATTTGCCTTCACCGACATAAATGCCGACGTGGGATACACCTTTACCGCTTGTATTATAAAATACAAGATCTCCCGCTCTCAGATCATCCCGGGAAATGGCAGTACCCATTTGGTATTGGGAACCGGATTGGTGTGGCAAATTGATACCGATCTTATCAAAAACGTACATTGTAAATCCGGAGCAATCAAAGCCGTTGGTCGATACACCGCCGGATACGTATTTACTTCCGATGGTCTTGTCGATGACTTTATCCATTTTGGAATCCGCGAAAGCGCTTCCTGCTCCGATGGTAAGCATAATGGAAAAGCTAAGTACTGCTGCTGCTAACTTCTTCTTCAAAAGTGAATACCCCTTCCAAATGCCTACGAGGTTAGCTTAAGGGTTCGGTTGAAGGTCCCCTATGACCCCTCTGTGAATAGGAGGTCAATTCACCCAAAATCGGTTCCCCCGTTTCCCTAATGGTTAGGGAACTCGGCATGACTGTTGATTAGGATTAGCTTGTTAACCAATACATGACAAAACCTTTGTAAAACCCGATTCAATAATTACAAAAATGTTACTAAAAACTCACTGCGATAATTGTAACAAAGACTTCGCCAGTTGGCAATCACTTAAAACATATTAATGCATAATATTTACGCTTTTTAAGAGTTATCTTTGCTAAAAAGGTCTTATATTTACGCGCTGAGTAAGCTTTAACTTAGATTTGTTGGGATTTTTAGTAAAAAGGTGTTTCACAGACCTCAAATACGTGTAAAAGGTAGAATAAGGAAGACAAAAAGGAAAAACCCGGAAATGATTACGGCAATAATCAGTTTCCGGATCTCTATAAGTTACAATTATTTATTGGAGGATGAAATTCCTGAGGGATGTCAATCGTAAGCGATAGCTTTGTAAGCTGTTGTGCTCATTACTCGTTTGGCTCCAACGTAGCGGTTGGCCCAGTAGGATTGACTCATTGAACTGATAGTTACACCACGGGATGAAGAGGATTGGGCGAATTTTCCGTTGCCGACATAAATGCCGACATGGGAGACTCCATTGCCAAGGGTATTGAAGAATACCAGGTCGCCGGAACGGAGGTTATTCCGTGATACGGCGGTTCCAACGCTGAATTGTGCTTTGGAAGTGCGGGGCAAGGTAAGGCCAACATTCTTAAATACATATTTGGTGAATCCAGAACAATCAAAGCCGGCAGTGCTTATGCCTCCGGTTTTATACGTCGTTCCCAGTGTTTTTGTAATAACCGTATCCATTCTGGAGTCGGCGAAAGCGCTCCCTGCTCCAAGCGTGAACACCATCACCAGCCCTAATGCTGCTGCGGTGCATTTCTTCTTAAAATTATGACTTTTCAAAAGATGTACTCCTTCCAAGGCCTGCGAGGTTAGCTTAAGGATTCGGTAGAAGGTTCCCCTATGACCCCTCTAAAGCGAGATCAATTCACCCAAAATATGGTTCCCCCACTTCCCGGTGCCGGGAATTTGGCGTTTTATGCACCGAAACAGTGACGTATCGACAAGGTTAAATGCTTAAAGGCACATTCATTTACTTCAAATTAGTTTCAAAAGATTACAAAGTTGTTACTACTGGTACAGGCATCATTGTACCAGAGGATTTACAGTTTTGCAAATACCCTAAATCACGTTGTAACCAAAAGAAGAGTCCCGCCCTTTATCTGGGGCAGTGACTCTTCTATTATGCCAAGGGACTGGCGTAATTATTGTGGAAATGTTTTGCTGCACCAAAGGTGATACTGCCCCGCTATGCTCCACATTTTGAACAGCGTTGAGGGAAGCGGTGAAAATTGCCGGAACAGCAGTGCGGGCAGGCCTGGACAGAAAAGTGCGGTCACTCCGGAGAGCAGCAGCAGAAGCAGGCCGCCGGCGCCGAACAGTGCAGATATACAGGTGGAAGGGAGGATTACCCTTAGGCCAACCAGCAAGGAAGAGAACATGCCTGTTCCTCCGGTGAAGCCAAACTGCATGTACAGCAGCAGAATGCGGATCAGGTAGAAGTACAGGAGCCAGGCCAGAACATAAGGAACCAGTCTCAGCAGCAGGGTATAATCGAGAATACCGCTGAGGAGAAGCCCGTACATTTTGGGGAGAAGCCAATACAGCGGTGCTGCGGCCAGAAGCCATTCCGCTAGACTGAACAGCAGTACGGGGAGTCCGTAAAGCTTCATTCCGGGAAAAAAGAACATTCCCCGCTCCCCTTTGCGCTCCTGGTGCAGCTCATGCAGCAGCCCTGCACGGATAAAGGGGGAGCATAGCAGCCGTAGCGCTGAGAGGGCCAGCAGCAGCCAGAGCCAGCGCAGCACCCCGGGGTCTGTGCCCAATGCAGTCTGTCCTTCGATATAATACAGCAATCTGCCTATTCCGCTGCCGCCGGCGTGTGTATCGGGATAACGGAGCAGCACCGGGATGAGGGCTGACCTGACGAATCTGTACAGGAAATAGCCCCAAAGCAGCCGATAGATAAAAAGCAGAATCAGAATATAAAATTGCTCTTTCATGCTGTACCAGCCGCGGGTTATCGATCTTTTCACAATCCTTCACCTCACCAGACAAGAGTTCCGAGCAGGGTTTCAAGCAGCTTCGTTGCACTAAGCGTCCAGCGGGAGAGCGTCTTTCGCTCCAGCTCCGCCAGTCTAAAATTGTTGAGATGCTTACTCTCCAGCAGAATGGAGTGCTCCGGATCAATCTCTGCGGACAAAAGAGGCGCTTTGTAGGCTAGCTGAAAGGTGGTTTCCTTCTCTGTTCCATTCCAAAACTGCTGGACGGTATAGCCATCCAGGAAGGTGAACTTTATCGGGACGTCACCATACTGATTTCCTTTATTGCTGACCGCTACTGAGCTTTCGTAACGGGCATTATCATCGCCGCCCTCTTTTTTAGGGTCAGAGATTTTAATATGATCAATCGAAAAATCCGGAGAACCGCCGCTGTATACATATTGGTCGAAGTAGGCTTGCCAGGATTTTTTGGTCACCTTCTCCACGATTTTCTGGAAGTCAGCGGTAGAAGGATGCCGGAAGCGGAACTTACGGGTATAGGCCGCCATTAGGGTATCCATCGTCTTGGTTCCGACCTGCTGTTCGATATCCTTCAGCACCAGCTTGCCGCGGATGTACACATTTCTGGCATAGGAATCGGCAGGAGTGTATTTCCAGGTTTCCAGGTCAAGCGGCTGGGAGGATGTCACCAGGCTGGCCTGCAGGACATGATTGGATGATACCCCATACTCCTGCTCCATCAGCCTGTCTTCGGCGTAGGAAGTGAAGCTTTCGTCCAGCCAGGCCTCCTCGAATTCATTGCTGGCTAACATCCCGTAGAAATATTGATGGCCGATCTCATGAATGACCGTGCGCTCCAGAGAGGTTCCTGGAGAAGCCTCAGCTGCGCCAAAAGCAGTAACCAGTGTGGGATATTCCATCCCGCCGGCGCCGTTGCCCTCTTTGGGAGGTACGACGATGGATAATGTAGAGTAAGGATAAGGTCCGTACCATTTGCTGAAGTTGGTCAGGGCGGCCTTCGCTGCCTGGAAATAACGCTCCTGCAGATGTTTATGCAGCGGGTCCAGATAAAGCTTGATTCTCACGCCCGGTACATGGTCTGTAGAGAAGGCCTCCTCGGCTACCACAAAGTCCGGAGAAGCGGCCCAGGCGAAATCATGTACATCATCCGCATAAAATTGGTACACCTTCTGATCCTGCTTCAGCTTGGCGCTCTTGACCGGGAACCCGCTTGCGCCAACGATATAATTGGGGGGGACGGAGATGGTTACATTGTAGATACCGAAATCGCTGTAAAATTCGGATGTTCCGTGATATTGGTGCAGATTCCAGCCTTCCTCTTGTACACCCCGGGTACCGGCAGGTTCATAGACGCTCAGTTTGGGAAACCATTGCCCGGCCATCACGAAATTGCCGGCGGAACCCATGCGGGCGAATATTTTGGGCAGCTTAACTTCAAACTGGACCTTAAGCGTTACGCTTTCCCCTCCGTTAACCGGCTGCGGGAGATGCACCTTTACGAGTGTCTTGTCATTGACATTGCCATCATCAGGCTGCACGTATTGCAGCCGCTGCATGAGCGAGACTCCCTCCGTAGTCCGGAGATCGGTCAGGGTCATGCTGCCAAATCCGTTCGCCGGCATGGCATCACCCCGGAGTTCGCCTCCAGATTCTTTCATAAACGTAGTATCCTCAGAAGCAAATGCGTTTGGATAAAGATGAAAGTAGAGTTCTTGTACCGGTTTTAGGCCCGGGTGAGTCCAGGTCACCGTCTCTGAGGCTCTTAGAGAGGTGGTGTCCGGCAGCAGCTGCACGTCGATATGATACTCCACTACCCGCTGGCTTAACGCCTTCGAGACCGGAAGGGGAGTGCTCTCGGGAAGAACGGGCTGCACGGCTTTGGGCTTAGGCAGGGCAGCGGGGGACTTGGCCTCTTTTTGAACAGCAGCAGTTAGAACGGCAGGGCTGTGCTCTGCACCATACCCTGAAAGGACCCCTATTCCCCCTCCCAGCAGAGTGAGGGCGGACAGGGCCGCAAAGACGATAATGTACCTTAATGACAGTGGCTTCATAACTGTGATTCCTCCCGTGACAAGCATCTACGGGATGTATATGTTTGCATTCGCCGCATTATTAGCTAAAATTAAATTATTAGTGAAAGGAAAGGATGTGCACTTGTGGATAACGTACAACCGGAGGGCAAGAAACAGATTGCCTTAAATATTGTGAATGCCAAGAGCAAACATAAAGGCTTCGGCGCAGGCTCCATTGATTTGAACAATGTATCGCCCGTTATTATTGACGGCGGTGAAGCAGTTATCGATATCGGTGCCATGCATGCCAAGAGTAAGGTAGAGAAGGGGATTAAGTTCTCCATGAACCGCGAGGATGTGCCGGCGGGCAGACAGGTCTGGGTTGTCTGGGTAGCTGTAGACCGTACGGCGGAGGGCCAGTTCTACGGGGGCATTACCGCTTGCGAGATGTGGATTGATACAGAGGCACGGCGCGGCTGGAAAATTCTTGCCGATCATGTGAACAAGCTGGATGCTGCTCTGAAGCGGAAGATCATTCTGGAGGGGCTCGGTACAGTGGAAAGAGCGGCGCTTAAATCACTGCTGATTTCTCATAATGAAGCTTGGTGGAATGCCTCTCCGGAAGAGCTGAAAGCGGCACTGTCGGAATAGGAGATGTCCCCTGCAACATACTTTGTTTCAAGCTAAAAGGCTTGGCCCTCCCGAAACGGGAAAGGCCAAGCCTTTTGAATGCTCATGAGGGATGAATCAAGATGTTTGTGTTCATTTATCTGCCTGCTGCATTGATCTTGCGCTTTAGCTGGCTGACTCTGGCCTGGCTGATGCCAAGAACCTCGGCAAGCTCCTTCTGGTTGGCATACGGATGGTCCGCGATGGCCTTCTCGAGACGCTGGCTCATTTCCTCTGTCTTTGTTCTCCGGCCGCCACGCAGTAATGCAGTGTTGTCTTCAACAGGACTTACCGGTTGCTCTGCCGCATCGGAAACAAGCCCGGGATCTCCCAGCTCTTTGAGGCAGCTGTTGCAAATAAACTGATCTTTAAAGTAAGTTACATGATCAAGGCTTCTGCAAAAAGTGCATTCTGTAGAGGTGTACTTTCTGAGCACAATAATCTCTTCATTCAGAATGAAGAACTCGATAGGATCTCCAATGTCAATATTACGTGTCATGCGGATTTCTACGGGAACCACAATTCTACCAAGACTGTCTAAACTCCGGATCATGCCTGTATCTTTCATCTCATGTCCCTCATTTGCATCTTTATATTTTTGTGTGGATATCTATGATTATAACAGTAATTGTAAGTTAAGAGAACGGGGGAAGCGCATACATTTATAGGAATTTGGCGAATAAAGGGATGAAAAACCTCTGCCTGCGGAGGTCCGCTAGCAGAGGCTGATTAGGGTTCATTATTTTTTACCCAATTCCGGGATACCGAAACAGGCAGGGAAATCTTTAAACTCTGAAAGAGCTGGCCTGCTTATCATTTACCGAAACGTAAGGATTGTTCCTGAGATAGAAACGCCAGGGCAGCTCCGCATATTCTTCAGCATAGGGAATATTGATGCGGGGAGCCTGTACAATATCAAGAGCTTCGGGGCTTGCGCCCTGCTCCAGCCAGAGCGGCCCGCCCGGTACGTCCAGGCGGATTTCATTCAGGCTTTTGTCGATCCGCAGCGCCCGGCAGAGCTTGCCCGGACCGCCCGACAGGTCGGACGGCTTCTTGATGCCTATGCCCCGGTAAGATGCCATCCGCTCCGCATCGGCGGGAGTGAGCGGCTCCACCGCGCGGATTAATACCGCATGCGGATTGTCTTGCGCGGCGGTTACCACATTGAGGCAGTGGTACATACCATATATGAGATATACATAGGCGGTGCCTCCGGAGCTGAACATTACTTCGGTTCTGGCGGTGCGGCGGCCGCCATAAGCATGGCTGCCTTTGTCTTCGGCGCCTCCGTAGCTTTCCGTTTCCACGATGCGGCAGCGTATATCCCCGTCTTCCGTGCGCCGGACCAGGTGCTGGCCAAGAAGAAGCGGCGCGGCCCTAAGCGCTGTATGCGCATAGATCTCCGGGGACAGAAGTGGAGAAGAAGGGAACGCTTCCCTGCCGCTGGCAGCGTTATTCGCATTCATAGATTGATGGCACCTCTCCCTGGCGAAGCAGGGCTTAAAGCCTGTGCTTCTGCCGTTCATTGGTCCCATCGTAGCGCAGACGGGGCAATGGCTGCAACAAGGATCAGTTCATCCACCAGCGTTTAATGTCGCTCCACAAGGAATGTTCATCCTTGGCAGGGACTACGCTGTCCTTTGATCCGCCGGATGGAGCGGTGTCTTCGCCTGCACCATGCTGGTCACAATATTCCGTAGGTTCTGTACCGCTGATGAAGGTTTCCAGCTCCTTCTCGGGGCAGGCGGCTGTGGCCAGCTTGCCGGATTGCGGGTTAATGTACACGCTGACTACGCCGTCGGGAATCGGAAAAGTTTTTGGCGGGACATTTGCCAGCGCTTTTTCCGTGAACTCCGCAAAAATTGGCGCAGCCCGCCTTCCGTCAGACGTGGCGATTTCACGCCCTTTATCATAGCCCACCCAGACTGCGGTAGACAGCTCGGGGGTGAAGCCGACCATCCAGCCGTCGGTGTCAGTGGTGCCGGTCTTGCCGGCCACGGGACGTTTGATAACGGAGGCAACACGATTTCCCGTACCGCCGCTCTCGAATACACCTTCCATCAGCCGGGTCAGCACATAGGCCGCTGCCGGCTCGACAACCTTTTGCCCCTGGCCCTGTGGAGCTTCATAGAGCAGATTGCCTTTGGAGTCAGTAATCTTGAGGATAGCCGTCACAGGCAGCTTAGCCCCTCCGCCGCCAATCACCGCGAAGGCTGAGGCCATCTCCAGCGGACTGACCGGCGAGGTGCCGAGCGCTAGTGAGGGCACGCTTTGCAGCGGGCTGCCGATACCCATATTAGCGGCCATTTCGGCGACCTTATCCGCCCCTACCTTCATAATGGTATTCACGGCATAAATGTTGTCAGAGGCGGCAATCGCCTGACGCATATTGATCTCTCCAAGATATTTGTCGCCAAAGTTGCGGGGCTGATAGGTTTTGCGGTTATTGTCGTAATGGAACAGCGTCGGCTGGCTGTTAAAGACAGACAGTCCGGTCATCGTCTTGGACGAGAGTGCGGTCAAATACATAATTGGCTTAAAGGAAGATCCCGGCTGGCGCGTTGTGGCCAAGGCATGGTTGAACGGGTTGGTGCGGTAATTTGTGCCTCCGACCATCGCTTTGATATAACCGGTGCGGGGGTCGATGGAGACAAGGGCGGTCTCCAGCTCACTGCTGCCGTCCATTCCTTTATCGACAGCATCCTCTGCCGCCTGCTGCATATCGGAATCAAGGGTGGTATAGACTTTCAGCCCGCCCTGGTCCAGCTCATCGCTGCTGATATGGAGGGTGTCGATGACAAGACTGCGCACATAATCGCGAAAATAAGGTGCGGCTACAGTGGTGTCCTTCTGACCCTGAGGCTTGAAATTCAAGCCTTCCCGGGCTGCCGTCTGGGCCTCCGCATCGGTAATATCGCCTACATTGGCCATCGCAGACAAAATGATGCCCTGCCGCTTCTTGGCATTCTCCATATGCGTATACGGCGAATAGTAGGTCGGGCCCTTGGGAATCCCGGCAAGCATGGCGCTCTCGGCCAGATCCAAATCCGCCGCAGCTTTGCCGAAATACATTCGTGCAGCCGCTTCAATGCCGTAGGCTCCATGTCCGTAATAGATTTCATTTAAATACATGTTCAGGATTTCGTCTTTACTAAACTTCATCTCAAGCTGCATCGTATATAAAGCTTCCTTCGCCTTACGGGTCCAGGTCTTCTCATGGGTCAGATAAAGATTGCGCGCAAGCTGCTGGGTCAGGGTGCTGGCCCCCTGCGTGCGTTTGCCCGCCTCCAGATTGACGAGTACAGCCCGGGCCATACCTTTTAGATCAAAGCCGGAGTGGTCGTAGAACTTACGGTCCTCCACGGCCAGTGTTGCCTGTATGAGCAGCGGAGAAATCTCTTCCAGCTTTACAGGGTCCCGGCTACGTCCATCGTTGGTGAAGGTGGCCAGCACATTGCCCCGGGAATCGAGCAGCTTGGAGCGGATATCATCTCCGATCGGAGGAAGGTCTTTCTGATATAGATAGCCGATCAATGCCCCGGAAGCGAGCAGCAACAGTACGGTCATGACGGCCAGCAGCCGGAACAGCCCGCGGAAGCGGTGTTTCTTTGCCTTGGGTTTATCAGAATCGCGCGGCATGGCATCAGGCTCCTTCTTTATAAATATCTAAATTATAGGAAACGACAGCTGTATTCTTTTTTCCTCATTAATTTTCATTATGGGGAAGGATGGGATCAGATATTCAGGAGACCTGTACTTTGCATCAAAAGAGATAAGAGGGAGCCGTTTGAAGACGGTGACCAAATTGTCTTCTTTTTGTGATTTTCTCTGGTGGATCGAGCAGCGGCGGGGGAGTATAACAGAGTAGTGTTTACTGAAAAGGGTATATATCTTACAGGAGGTGTTCTCATGAATTGGACCCATAAAATACATCACACGGCTTTAACGCTCCTCTCGGCGGGCCTTTTGGCGGTTTCCGGCTGGGGAGCATCCGCTTCACCGGCGCAGGCAGCGTCAGCACCGGCACCTGCCTGCGGCAGCGGTGATCACGGATTGTTGCAGGAATTGCAGGCGAAACTGAGCAGCACCCAAAGCGCACCGCCCAGCTTTAACGATCTCCAGTTTCTGAGCGCAGATACAGGCCGGGCGGCAGGAAACGGCTTTATGATCGGTACGTCGGATGGCGGCTGTCACTTTCAGGAGATCTACAAGGGACAATGGAACTTCCGCCAAATGGATTTCCCGGACAACGTCAAAGGTTGGGCGCTGGCTTCAGTTCAAGATGGTTCAGCGGTCTATCTGATTACAACCTCTGACGGAGGCTCTACCTGGAAGAGACTTTCGGACAAGGCGGTAACTTTTGAGCGAATCGATTTTACAGACAGGATGCACGGCTTTGGGTACAACCGGACCTCTACCTACTACACTGCGGACGGCGGCCTTAGCTGGAGCAAGATCTCAACACCGGCCAACACGAGCGGCGCAGAGTTCAGCAGCCGCAGTAACGGTTGGGCAGTTGTAACTGCACCGGGTTCCGGCTACCGGATCATGAAGACTACGGATGGCGGCTCCACTTGGAAGCTTAGCCTGAAGTCCGCCTTTGACTATCCTGAATCAGGACGAATCTATGCGAAGGGCGATCAAGTATACGCCTTGCTATACGGGGGGAGCGGTATGTCGCAGACCTCTTATTCACTGTATGCCAGCGGTAATAAGGGCAACAGCTGGCGCAGAGTAATTGCCGAGGATTCGGCTGGTGGCGGACCTGCGCCGGGCAGCGGCGCCGAGCCGCTCAAGACTGGACCAGCTTCCGGGAAACCGGGCAACATGCAGCTGGTCGGCAACAGCACCGCTTTTCTGTTCGGCTTCTCTCCGGCGGGAGAGAAGGTAGCCGTTGGCAGGACCTATAACAGCGGCAAGCAGTGGTCAAATCAGCCGGCCATTTCTGGAGTTGACGGAATGATATCCTTTACCGGCAGCAAAGCGGGCTGGATGGCCATGAAAGGCGTCAATAGTTCCTCCCTGTACGCTACGGAAGACGGCGGTACCACCTGGAAGCTGAAATTGACTTTTAAAGGAACAGAATAATTATCCGGCAGCGGAACCGCTTGGTCCTGCACGAATGGCGGCTCCTCTGGGGGCCGCTTTTGCATTTCGGACATCTAGTTACTACCCCGGGAAAGTGTGTTTTTTTCGCCGGTATGGTAAAATTTTATGTACTTTCTAAGGAAGGCGCCCGGCGTGTGAAAGGGTTGCTTATCTAAACAATCTTGATTAATCATTAGGAGGACTTCCAATATGGCTTTTCGCGTATCTGCTGTGCAATATCATCTGCATACGATCTCTTCATTTGAGGAGTTTTCCGCTCAATGCGAGCATTACATAAAGACAGCGGAGGAGTATAGCGCCGACTTCATCCTGTTTCCCGAATTTTTGACGACGCAGCTAATGTCCATAGGTGATGAACAGGGTAAAGCCCTGGGAATTAACGACCTGCCGCAGTTTACCGGCCGTTACCGGGAAATGTTCTCTGGTTATGCCCGGAAGTACGGTGTACATATTATTGGCGGAACCCACGTACTGCGCAGAAATGACAAGCTGTACAATGTGGCGCATCTCTTTTATCCGGATGGAAGAATTGCCGAGCAGGCCAAGCTGCACATTACACCTGCAGAAGTCGAAGGCTGGAATATGGGGGCGGGAGAAGGGCTGGAGGTATTCCAGACCGATAAAGGAACCATTGCTATGCTGACCTGCTATGACATTGAATTTCCGGAAATTGTGCGCATGGCCAGAGCCAAAGGTGCAGACGTGATTTTCTGTCCATCCTGTACGGATGACCGCCATGGATTCCACCGGGTAAGATATACGAGCCACGCCCGCGCGATTGAGAATCAGATCTATGTGGTGCTGACGGGGACGGTAGGCTCCTTGCCGACTGTCGACCTGATGCGCGCCAATTTCGGCCAGGCAGCGGTCATTACGCCGAATGATATTCCTTTTCCGCCGCAAGGTCTGCTCGCCGAAGGTGAAATTAATGACGATATGATCATTACCGCCGATCTGGATCTGGAGCTGCTGTACAGTGTGCGTGAGAAAGGTTCTGTAACGACGTGGCGGGACCGCAGGACAGACCTCTACACAGATTGGAAGTAAGGAGTGGAGCACGGTATGTACTACAAAACCTTTTATGCTTTTGACGAAAAAATCCCGGTGCCTGCGGTTATCCGCCAGTATACCGAAGACGATTTTGCCGAGCTGATCACCATTCAGTCCGAAGCATTTCCGCCGCCTTATCCTGCTGAATTATGGTGGAACCGGGAGCAGCTGCTGAATCATGTGACGCTTTTTCCGGAAGGCGCGCTCGCTGTGGAAGTGAACGGGGAACTGGCTGGCTCGGTGACAGGGCTGAAAATCAATTTTGAGCCGGAGGGTGAAGGGCTTCATCATACGTGGTCGGAGGTTACAGCAGACGGTTATATTACCACGCATCAGCCGGATGGAAATACGCTGTATATCGCCGATTTATGTGTACGTCCCAAATACCGCAAGCTGGGACTTGGCAAGGAACTGGTGCAGTCGCTGTATCACGTTGTGGTGGAGCAGAAGCTGGAGCGGCTACTGGGAGCGGGAAGAATGCCCGGCTATCATCTGCAGGCTTCCCGGATGCCGGCGGAGAAGTATCTGGCCGAAGTGGTCGCCGGCACACTAACTGATCCTGTGATCACCTTCCTGCTGCGCTGCGGGCGGACGCCGGTCGGGGTCGTAGCCGATTATCTGGACGATGAAGAATCGGGCAATTTCGCTGCACTGATGGAATGGCGCAACCCTTTTGTTTCACGTGTATGAAGTCGTAGTGAATTCATAACCGGATGGAGGAGGAAATGGAATATGGAATATATAAGAATCACCGATATTGGGGACCCGTTGTTCAGACAAGTGCATCAATTGCTGGCAGAGGTGTTCCCGCCGGAGGAAGTGCTGGAGTACAGCTTGTGGAAAGCGCCGCTTGAAGATCCCGGGATTCGCGTATTTGCCGCCGTCCATGACGGAGCTGTGGTGGGCACAACGGAATACCGTTATTATCCGGACTGGAATGTGGCAATGACCGACTTCACCATTATTGGCCGGGAGGGTCTGGGGATCGGGCGTTTTCTGGCCCGGAACAGGCTGGAAGACCTGAACAAGCTTGCTGCCGATAACGGAAAAATGCTGTACGGTATGTTCGCAGAAATCTACGATCCTTACCGGGCGCAACATCATGAGTTTGGAGGCGTTAAGCCGATGGATCCGTTTGTACGCCGTGAGGTGCTGTCGCACTTAGGCTATAAACGTCTTGATTTTCCTTATGTACATCCCTCGTGGATGGGCGACGGGGAGGCGGTAACCGGACTGGATCTTTGTTTCATGCCCGCAGATGAGGAGCAGGACCGGCTGGATGCATCTTTGGTTGCCGATTTCCTGACCCGCTATTATGCTGTGCTGGAGGATAAGCCTGAGGCCTGGCTGTCCATGGTGGAAGGTCTGCGTGCCCAGGATAAGCTTGAACTGCTGCCGCTTTAATTATTCCTCATGGCGAATTAGCCATTGAATTGCTCTCTTGAACTGGATATAGTGTACAATGGGAAAGCGAATATGACTTTGATTAAATATAAGAATGAATAAGCGAGGAACACGTGATGGCTGAAGTACAGTCCGACAAATACGGT
The DNA here is from genome assembly GCF_038002865.1 of Paenibacillus sp. FSL H3-0321. Taxonomy (NCBI): domain Bacteria; kingdom Bacillati; phylum Bacillota; class Bacilli; order Caryophanales; family Paenibacillaceae; genus Paenibacillus; species Paenibacillus sp. FSL H3-0321. Next base: position 4,312,256 of record NZ_JBBODH010000001.1, read on the forward strand.
GTTTCCGTGACACTGGAAAGCCTGCAGGACGGGCAGCGAAATGTTGTAAAAGCAGCCGGAGAAGTTACTGCCAGAGGGCCGCAGCTATATATCCGTTATGAAGAATCCAGTCAGGGCCCGCAGGGCGAGGCTGTTTCCGTCCGCACTACCATAAAGATTTCAGACAGCGAGCTGAAGCTGATCCGTCACGGCGGAATCCAGTCCGAGCAGTCTTTTGCGCCGGGGCGCCGCCTGCCGGGATTCTACCGTTCCCCTTACACACAGTTCAATCTCTCTACAGAAACGCGGAAGCTGGACATGGTCCGGAACGGGCGGTCGCTGACGGTTTCATGGGAATATGATCTGTACGTTTACGAGGAGTTATCAGGACAGTTCGCGATCAGTTTGCATATACAGGAGGAACCACAATCATGACACAAAGTTCAAATCCGCTTCAGCTTGCCAATGAACGGGTGAAAGAAGCCATTGGCGATGCAGTTGTTGCCGCCGGCCTGGTGACCAGAGAAGAGCTTCCCGCTATCGTGCTGGAAGTGCCCAAGGACAAAGCGCATGGCGATCTGGCAACCAACGCCGCGATGCAGCTTACCAAGATTGCGAAGCGCAATCCGCGCCAGATCGCCGAGGCGATTATTGAGCACCTAGACACAGGCCGTGCTTCTATTGAAAAAGCAGAAATAGCCGGACCGGGATTCATCAACTTTACTTTGTCCAAGAGCTACCTTTATCCGGTAATCGCTCTTGCCCACGAGCAGGGTGACAACTACGGCCGCATAGATGTTGGCCAAGGGCAGAAGGTTGAAGTGGAATTCGTCAGCGCGAATCCTACCGGCAGCCTGCACCTGGGGCATGCCCGCGGTGCTGCTGTCGGCGACGCGCTCTGCAACGTGCTGGATTATGCCGGCTACAAACTAACCCGTGAGTACTATATCAACGACGCCGGCAACCAGGTGGCCAATCTGTGCAAGTCGATTGAGACACGCTACCTGCAGGAGCTGGGCCAGCCGGCCGAAATGCCGGAGGACGGCTACCATGGCGAAGACATCAAGGGATTCGCCAAAGAGCTTGTGGCTGAGAAGGGGGATTCCCTGCTTGTGTTGACTCCGGGGGACCGTGCCGCTTTCTTCCGCACTTACGGCCTGACCAAGGAGCTGGACAAAATCAAACGCGACCTCGGCCGCTTCCGCGTCAACTTCGACATCTGGTTCAGCGAAACCTCGCTGTATGAGAATGGACAGGTGCTGCGCTCACTCGATGAGCTGCGCGACCGCGGAGAGGTATATGAGCTGGACGGGGCAACCTGGCTGCAGACGACCAAATACGGGGACGATAAGGACCGCGTACTGATCAAGAACGACGGAACCTATACCTATCTCACGCCTGATATTGCTTACCACAGCGATAAATATAGCCGCGGCTACGATAAAATGATCAATATCTGGGGAGCTGACCACCACGGCTACATTCCGCGGATGAAGGCCGCGATGTCGGCCCTTGGCAACGATTCGGAGAAGCTTGTGGTGCTGATTGCCCAAATGGTCAGTCTGTTCCAGAACGGCGAAAAGGTTAAAATGTCGAAACGTACCGGCAAAGCGGTTACGATGGAGGACTTGATGGAAGAAGTCGGCCTCGACGCGATCCGTTATTTCTTCACGATGCGCAGCATGGATTCGCATCTGGACTTCGATATGGACCTGGCAATTTCCACGTCCAATGAAAATCCTGTATTCTACGTTCAATACGCGCATGCGCGGATCTGCAGCATTTTCCGCCAGGCGGAAGAGCAGGGCATCACATTGCCGGATTACGCAGATATCGATTATACAAAGCTGACGGCAGCTCATGAATATGATCTGCTCCGCAAAATCGGCGAATTACCGGCGGAGATTGCCATTGCTGCCGAAGGCTATGCGCCGCACCGCCTGATCCGCTATGTCTACGATCTGGCTGCGCTGTTCCACAGCTATTACAAAGCCGAGCGCGTGATTACCGAGGATGCCGCACAGACCGTGGCCCGTCTCGCCCTGCTGGGCGCTGCACGCACGACGATTGCCAACGTGCTGCGCCTTGTCGGTGTCACTGCGCCTGACCGCATGTAGCTGCAGCTTGCGCCGCAACTTAAAAGCTCCGCCTTCCGGTGAAAGGAAGGCGGAGCTTTTTGCGTGAGGCAGTACCGGCGCCGCCGGGTCCTGCCTTGAATAACCCCGGACCGGGAACCGCCCGCAATCTGGGCGGCCCCCGGTCCGGGCTGGTTGCAGGCCCCCGTGCCGGAGGGGCCTGCAGCTGCGCGCCGCCGCAGAGCGTAGCGGCGGCATTTGCCGCCCGTTGCCTACGCTTTTGCGGCGGCGGCAACGGGTTTAGCCCGTGCGCCCGCCCGCAGCAGGCGCAGGGCATCGGCCGCGCCGCCGCCCAGGGAGGCGCGGCGCTGGCCCTTGCGCAGCCGCACCGGCGAAGCCGTGCGGCGCAGCAGCAGCTTCAGCTCGCGCGGCGTAAGCGACGGCCGCAGCGCGAGCAGCAGTGCAGCGGCACCGGTGACATGCGAGGTCGCCATGGAGGTGCCGCTCATCTCTTTGTAGCCCTCCCTCAGCCAGCAGGAGGGCACGCTTTCGCCTGGTCCGTACACATCGATGTACGGACCGCGGTTGCTGAAGGCCGCTACGCGGTGCCTTCTGTCCAGGGCGCCGACGGCGATCGTCTCGGGGTAGCGGGCGGGATAGTCCCCGCCCCGTTTGCCGTCATTGCCGGAGGAGGCGATGATAGCGATCCCGGCCCGATAGGCCTTGATCACCACATCATGAAGTGCTTTGCTTCTTGTTTTCATCCCGAAGCTCATATTGATAATGTCGATCTTGTTCTGTACACACCAGTCGATCCCAAGGACAATATCCGATACATAGGCGGAGCCGCTGTGGTCAAAGGCTTTGACCGGATACACCAGTGCGCGCGGGGCTACGCCCATCATTCCGCGCGTGCCGCCCGCTGCGGCCAGTGTACCGGCAATATGAGTGCCATGCCCGTTATCATCGAGCGGCAGCATGCCGCGGTGCAGCAGATTCACACCGGAGGCCAGGGAATGCTTCAAATCGGGATGGCGGTAATCGGCCCCCGTGTCAATAACGCCTATTTTTACATGCACTCCGGTTGATTTGGACCAGGCCTGGGGAGCATGTATCGCCTTCACCCCCCATGGCATGACGGCGGTTCCGCTCTTGTCCGGGGACACGGAGTGGACCTGTATCCGCAGGTCATTTTCAATACGCAGCAAATCGGAGAATTTATCCATCAGTCTTTCTGCACCCGCAGCAGGCAGAAAGAAGGCCCGAATCAGCGGGGAAACCTGAACCTGCCGCAGCCCGGGCCGCTTTTTCTTCAGCGCCTTCCACTGTGACAGCGCTCCGGCATACTGGCGGGCATCGTTGAAGGTAACAATTCGCCGCTCAGTAGTATTTTTGGGGGCAGCCGATATCTCATCAAGCAGCATCTGCCAAAATCCGTAATAGTCCATAAGTTATACGCCGTCCCCTCCTCGGTGCCGTGCTGCCATATTGTATGAAAGAAGGCGGACGTCCGAATGGGAACTTGCCCTTTTTTAGCGAAATGGGCTGCCCATCGTGTCAAAAGGCGGCGCTTCACATAAAATAAACGGAAGAGATCTAAACCTCTCTTTGCAACATCCCGTAAGGAGCCGATCCTTGGCGTGGATACAGTCATGCGCGGAGGAATTTCCTCCGCCTTTTTAGCAAATTAGAAGTATAAGCTTGGTGCTGTACTTTCTCCATATCTGCTGTACAAAAGCGGCTGTGCGTACTTTTCAACAAAGACGGCTTAGCACAGGTTTCCTGGCGTTGGGACAGCCGGGTACATATGATCAGATCGAATTGCTTTGTTCGTGCCCGTGCAGCAGTGGCTGAGACATCCGAAAGCGCTTCAAACCTTCCGGAACGCCAGAAACAAATCTCCATACCAGGACCGCAAAGCGAATCTTCCGGCCTCTCACCGCAATTGACTTGCAATTTGCTGGCAAATAGGTTTTACTTAGGTTTGTTAATGGATATGATAAATTAAGCATGATTTGTAATGTGAACAATGCGTGAGAGGAAGTGTCCTTTAGTGAGTACGCCACTCAATTTAAAGCTGGACCCTGAGAAAGTTAAAGAAATACCGATGGTGGACCTGGCTTTCCTGGTGCTTAAAGCAGCCAACACACCTTTTTATTACCGTGACCTGATGGTTGAAGTAGCCAAGCTGCGCGGTATGACCGAGCAAGAAAGCCAAGATACTATTGCCCAGTTATATACCGAGATTAACATTGACGGGCGTTTTGCCTGTGTCGGAACCAACCTGTGGGGGCTGAAACGCTGGTACCCTCTGGAACGCTCCGATGATCCTGTCGGTAATACCAAACGCGTTCGTATCATCAACGATGAAGACGACGATTTGGAAGATGATGATTTTGCCGAAGAAGAAGAGAACTATGCTGCTGAGGAAGAGGACTTCGACGTTATCGACGAAGATCGCGACGACCTCTATTCAGACGACGACAGCGAAGAAGAAGTTGACGAGGATGTTGTCATTGATGAAGATGACATTGACGAAGACGAAGTGGATGAAGATGATTCCGAAGACGGCGAAGGCGAAGATGCCGACGAGGACGAGAACGACGGATTTTAGAATAGTACGCTAGGGCAGAATTCCTCCCTTGACATGGGTAGGACCGTCAGAGTAAACTATTGCATGGGCTTATAATGAACGTTAATATTATTTTCTAAAATAAAAAGTGCCCCGGCTCTACGGGTGTCACTTTTTTGTTTTTTTAGATGGTTTTTCCGTGATTGGATGAACGCATCCCTGTTTTTTGGGGGTGGTGGAAGTAACTTTTAAGTTCCCCGTTTTGATGATGGAAAAAAGGGTTACGATAAACAAAAGCGTCGCCTGAATTTCTGGACTTTATTTAGGAGGGTTTTACAGTGACAAAGTATATTTTTGTAACGGGTGGCGTTGTGTCTTCCCTGGGCAAGGGCATCACCGCTGCTTCGCTGGGCAGGCTGCTCAAGAACAGAGGTCTGAAGGTGACGATCCAGAAATTTGATCCTTATATCAATGTAGACCCTGGAACTATGAGTCCTTATCAGCACGGGGAAGTATTTGTCACCGATGATGGTGCGGAGACTGACCTCGATCTTGGACACTACGAACGGTTTATTGATATCAATCTGTCAAAGAACAGCAATGTGACGACAGGTAAAATTTATTCCTCCGTAATCAGCAAAGAACGGCGCGGGGAATATTTGGGCGGCACGGTTCAGGTTATTCCTCACATCACCAATGAAATCAAGGAACGGGTATACCGCGCCGGCCGCGAGACTGGTTCTGATGTAGTTATTACCGAAATCGGCGGTACTGTGGGCGACATTGAGAGCCTGCCGTTCCTGGAAGCTATCCGTCAGATTAAGGGTGATATTGGCCGGGAAAATGTAATGTATATCCACGTAACCTTGATTCCATATATTAAGGCTGCGGGTGAAGTAAAGACAAAGCCGACACAACATAGTGTCAAGGAGCTGCGCAGCATTGGGATTCAGCCGAATGTGATCGTATGCCGTACGGAATATCCGCTTTCTGAAGACATGAAGGCCAAAATTGCCTTGTTCTGTGACATCGACGCCAATGCAGTAGTTGAGTGCCGTGATGCTTCCACGCTGTATGAGGTTCCGCTTAACCTGCGTGATGAAGGTCTGGATGAGATTGTGGTTAATCATTTGAAGCTGACTACACCTGCGCCGGATATGCGTGAATGGGAAAGCATGCTGGAGCGGATCCAGAAGCTGGAACACACCGTGGAGATCGCTATTGTCGGCAAGTACGTTGCTTTGCATGATGCATATCTGAGTGTGGTGGAGTCGCTTTCGCATGCAGGTTTCGCAGCCAATGCGGAAGTGAAGCTCCGCTGGGTGGATGCCGAGATGGTGACCGACGAGAATGTGGACGAACTGCTTGGCGGAGTAGGCGGCATTCTGGTGCCAGGCGGCTTCGGCGACCGGGGGATTGAAGGTAAAATCTCCGCAATCCGTTATGCCCGTGAGCAATTGATCCCGTTCTTCGGGATTTGCCTGGGAATGCAGGTTTCCGTTATCGAATACGGCCGTTCCGTGTTGGGACTGGCAGGGGCGAACAGTTCGGAGATTGATCCGACTACATCGCATCCGCTGATTGATCTGCTCCCTGAGCAGAAGGATATCGAAGATATGGGCGGCACCATGCGTCTTGGACTGTATCCTTGCAAGCTTTTGCCGGATTCACTGGCTATGTCCTGCTATGATGATGAACTGGTCTATGAACGCCACCGTCATCGGTATGAGTTCAATAACGCCTACCGCGACGAAATTGAAAAAGCGGGTCTCGTGATCTCCGGGACTTCACCTGATGGACGTCTGGTGGAAATTGTGGAGCTTCCGGGTCATCCGTGGTTCCTGTCGGTACAATTCCATCCGGAATTCACTTCCCGTCCGAACCGTCCGCAGCCGCTCTTCCGTGAATTTGTCAAAGCTTCACTGACTCATTCCGAACAGCTGTAATTCATATGTCAAACCAGCCCTCACGGGTCTTTGAAAGCCTCCATCTGGAGGCTTTCTTCAAAATATAAGAATTTATATGTTTCACGCTATAAATTATCCTTCTATTTCTCGCTGAAACGGATACCGTCCTTTTGAGGACGGTGAAGCCGTTTCCGCTTGAAATATAGGACAGTTATAGGTTGTGCACTATACTTTTTCCTTCATTTCTGCAAAAACGGATGTCGTCCTTCGTTAAGGACGGCAAAGCCGTTTTTTTTAGTTTTAAGGGTTTGTATACCTTTTCTGCTGTTGAGAAATTTAATTTTTATAGTTTTGAATTTACCATTCCCGGATAGTCAGTGTTTAACCATTATATGGATTGTATTTACCCATTTTATCCAATTAGCAGGATTTTGGCTGTAAAGCACGAATTATAGGTTTCGTATAGACTAAGTTGTAGTGGGCCGTTAGCTGTGCGGAGCGCGGTATAGTCAATCTGCCTTAAATCTGGGAGGGTATGATATGGAAAAGAAGAAAGTATTAATTGTCGACGATCAGAACGGAATCCGGATTCTTCTCATGGAAGTCTTTAATAGCGAAGGGTATACCACTTTTCAAGCAGCTAACGGAAAATTGGCACTGGACATTGTTCGTAGTGAATCCCCAGACTTGGTTCTGCTCGATATGAAGATTCCGGGAATGGACGGACTCGAAATCCTGAAGCATTTGAAGGAAATCAATCCGGCCATAAAGGTGATTATGATGACTGCCTACGGAGAGCTGGATATGATTAAGGAAGCGACGAAACTCGGAGCACTGATGCACTTTACCAAACCTTTTGACATTGATGAGATGCGGGTAGCCGTGAACATGCATCTTAACAGCAAGTCGATAGACCAGTGCAGCTAGTGTTGGAATAGGCAGTTTGGGATGCTCCTGAAATGGACAATCTAAAAAGGATGAGTTCCGCTGGGATATGGGCTGGATGAATATCGTCCCACCGGGACATTTTTTTGTGTACCCTATTTAGTATTTAACACAGGATGTGCTATAATAAGCCTGTATGTGATGTCGGCTTATATATAAGCAACCAACATTCTTAGGAGGATTGAAACCATGCCATTAGTATCTATGACAGACATGTTAAACAAAGCACTTGAAGGAAAATATGCAGTAGGCCAGTTCAACATCAACAACCTGGAGTGGACTCAAGCGATTCTTGGTGCCGCAGAAGAAGAGAAATCACCGGTTATCCTTGGTGTATCCGAAGGCGCAGCTCGTCACATGGGCGGATTCTACACTGTTGTAAAGATGGTTGAAGGTCTTGTTCATGACATGAAAATCACCGTTCCTGTAGCGATTCACCTGGATCACGGTTCTAGCTTTGACAAATGTAAGGAAGCCATTGATGCCGGATTTACTTCCGTAATGATCGACGGTTCCCACCACCCAATCAGCGAAAACATTGAAATGACTAAAAAAGTCGTTGACTATGCACACGCTAAAGGTGTTTCGGTAGAAGCCGAAGTAGGTACAGTTGGCGGACAAGAAGATGACGTTATCGGCGGCATTCAATATGCTGACCTGAACGAATGCGTAAGCATCGTTAAAGAAACCGGCATCGACACTTTGGCTCCAGCACTTGGTTCCGTACACGGTCCTTACCATGGCGAGCCTAACCTCGGATTCAAAGAAATGGAAGAAATCCGCAACGCGGTTAAACTTCCACTGGTTCTGCACGGTGGTACAGGTATCCCTGAGCACGATATCAAGAAATCGATCTCCCTGGGTACTTCCAAAATCAACGTAAACACTGAGAACCAAATCGCATTTGCTAAAGTAGTTCGCGAAGTTCTTGCTGCTAAACCTGATGCTTACGATCCACGTACATTTATCGCACCAGGCCGCGATGCCATCAAACAAACCGTTATTGGCAAAATCCGCGAGTTCGGATCCAGCAACAAAGCGTAATTTATTTCCGCCCTTAGCGGACGAGCTACCCTTGTTAAGAGTGCTCTTTCCTTTGTGCATCTGCACAGATTAATATCTTTATGCACCGGGACAGGTTATTTAACGCTGTCCAGTTGAATAGTTTGATATGGAAAGCACACCGCTTAGCCGGTGTCTTTCCATTTTATTCACCAAAAATGCCACAGCAGGTATTGCCGGATAAGTTGCAATACACGTAGGGGGAACCAGATAAATCTATGGAAAAATTAATGATTGGCGGTGGACGTCCGCTAGAGGGCGTTGTAACCATCAGCGGAGCGAAGAATAGCGCAATTGCGCTTATTCCTGCGGCGATTTTAGCCGAATCTGAAGTTGTTCTGGATAATTTGCCCTCCCTTAGTGATGTGGCTGTTTACTCTGAAATTCTGGAAGAGCTTGGTGCGACTGTATCGTGGTCAGGCAACCAGATGAGAATTGATCCCTCCCGTATCGTCTCCATTCCAATGCCTAACGGCCCCGTTAAGAAATTGCGGGCTTCATATTATATGATGGGAGCGCTTCTTGGAAGATTCAAAGAAGCGACAATTGGTCTTCCCGGCGGCTGTAATTTTGAACCCCGCCCAATTGACCAGCACATTAAAGGTTTTGAGGCGCTGGGAGCGACCGTGACTAATGATCATGGTTCGATTCATCTTTATGCCAAGGAACTGCGCGGTGCGAAAATTTATCTGGATGTGTCCAGCGTTGGAGCGACCATTAACATTATGCTTGCGGCTTCACGGGCCAAAGGCTCTACAATTATTGAAAATGCGGCTAAAGAGCCTGAGATTATAGATGTAGCTACCCTATTAAACTCTATGGGCGCAATTATTAAAGGCGCCGGTACCGAAACCATCCGGATCGAAGGCGTTACGGAGATGCATGGCTGCCGTCATTCCATCATTCCCGACCGGATTCAAGCTGGGACATATATGATTGCTGCTGCAGCAACGCGCGGCAACGTGTTAATAGATAACGTTATCCCCAAACATTTGGAGGCTTTGACCGCCAAACTGCTGGAGATGGGCGTAGAAATTGAAGAACTGGACGAAAGCATTCGTGTGATCGGCAGAGCCCGATATGAGCATGTCGATGTTAAGGCTTTGGTATACCCCGGTTTTGCCACCGATCTTCAATCCCCGATGACAAGTATATTGACCCAGGCTGAGGGAGTTAGCGTCCTTAGCGATTTTGTCTACAGCAACCGGTTTAAGCATGTGCCGGAACTCGTGCGGATGGGCGCAAAGATCCGCGTAGAAGGGCGATCAGCTATTATTGAAGGCGGCAAGCTTAACGCTGCTAAAGTAAAGGCTGCCGATTTGCGCGCGGGTGCGGCGCTGGTCATTGCCGGACTGACTGTTCAGGAAGGCATTACCGAGGTCACGGGTGTGGAATATATTGACCGCGGATATGATAATCTTGTTAGCAATCTGCGCAATTTGGGTGCCGAGGTCTGGCGCGAGAACGAATAGAAATTGAGGTTGCCCGAGGAATTGGGAGGAGTAATATTTGCCTCTAAACTGCATATCTCCTTCCAATTTGGGTAATCCTATCCTAATGAGCAATTTAATAGACTCATATTTTGCCCGAACTCATACAAAAATTGAATAGGTGGTTATTACATGGATCTTCAAATTTCCGATCTGGAAGAAATGAAGCTGACCGATCTGTATAAGCTGGCTAAGAAATACCAGATTCCCTACTACGGAACGCTGAAGAAACGGGAACTGATCTTTGCGATTCTTCGTGCACAAGCGGAGCAAAGCGGGCTCATGTTCATGGAAGGCGTACTGGAGATTTTGCCTGAAGGCTATGGTTTCCTGAGGCCGATTAACTATTTGCCCAGCGCGGAAGATATTTATATCTCGGCTTCGCAAATTCGCAAATTTGATTTAAGAAGCGGCGATCTTGTTTCCGGGAAATGCCGCACACCGAAAGAAAATGAACGTTACTTTGGCTTGCTTCAAGTAAATGCCGTGAATGGCGAGAATCCTGCCAGTGCAGCGGAGCGCTTGCATTTCCCGGCGCTGACACCTCTTTATCCGCAAGACAAGCTGCCGCTCGAAACATCCCCTACTCATTTATCTACCCGAATAATGGATTTGCTTGCTCCTGTAGGTTTAGGGCAGCGCGGTTTGATTGTAGCACCTCCCAAAGCAGGAAAAACGCTCCTTCTGAAAGAAATTGCCAACAGTATCTCCACTAATAATCCCGAGATTGAACTGTTTGTATTGCTGATTGATGAACGTCCCGAAGAAGTAACTGATATGCAGCGCTCTGTAAAAGGCGAAGTGGTTGCATCCACATTTGACGAGCTTCCGGAGAATCATATTAAGGTAGCTGAGCTTGTCCTGCAGCGGGCACTGCGTTTGGTTGAGCATAAAAAAGATGTTGTTATTCTGCTGGATAGCATTACCCGGTTGGCACGCGCCTATAACCTTGTGGTTCCTCCATCCGGCCGGACACTTAGCGGGGGGATAGATCCTGCGGCGTTCCACCGTCCGAAGCGGTTCTTTGGTTCTGCGCGGAATGTAGAAGAAGGCGGAAGTCTGACGATCCTTGCAACAGCACTGATTGATACCGGATCGCGTATGGATGATATCATTTATGAGGAATTTAAAGGTACGGGCAACATGGAGCTGCATTTGGACCGCAAGCTGGCGGAACGCCGTATCTTCCCGGCAATCGACATCCGCCGTTCAGGCACACGCCGCGAAGAGGTGCTGCTGAGCAAGGAAGAACTCGATACCATTTGGGCGATCCGCAAAAATATGAACGAGTCGTACGATTTTGTAGAGGGATTCATCAAAAAGCTGCGTGACACCAAGACTAATGCCGAATTCCTGGCGTCTTTTGATGTGGCCGGAAGCAAAGAGGGTTCATCGGCAAGCGGTACAGCCAGCAATGGCGGAACTTCCAATAGCGGTTCGTCGGCGCGCCGGACAACACGGCCCAAGACACCTACTGTCCCTACAACCTGAGAATTGATATAAGAGGAGACTAACATGTATTTGGTATATGCCGACGGGCAAGGAAACGTATATGATCATCCCGAGCTGTACGGGCTTGCCCGCAGCGGAGATATGATTGTTGAGATGCTGGAGGAAGAATTGATTCCGCTGCCGGAAGGCGCGACGCTGGTAGGACTGCCTAATACGCGGGCAGTGGGCATGAACCCCGAGACAGGGGAAATGCTGCCGTTGCCGAAAGGCTCGCAGGCTGTAGGCGCACTGTTGCCGCAGGGTTTTACAAGGCTTTGTCTTCCTGGTTATGTCAAGACAGACAAGTCGTATAAGCTTCCGCTGTTCGGATATTCTGCTGTAGTGTGGAAGGATGGCGGCTTCTACGTGGCTGCTGATCTTACGGACGATCCCGAACAATGGAACCCTTTGAATTGTGACCGGGAGAATGTGGAAGCCGGAGTCGGTGATTTGACCGCCAAGTATCCGGAGAACCGTCTTTATGATCATCTTTCCAACTGCGCGCTGGGCTATGAATGCCTGACTTCCTCCAATACCTTTTTAGGTCGTTGGGAAGGTGCGGTTCCGGTCTCCTATTCTTGCAATGCCGGGTGCTTTGGCTGTATTTCCGAACAGCCTGATGACAGCGGGTTTGTATCACCGCAGACCCGTATGAACTTCCGGCCTACGGTGGATGAAATTTCTCAAGTCATGCTGGAGCATCTGAAGACGCCTGAGTCCATCATCAGCTTCGGTCAGGGTTGTGAAGGCGAGCCTTCCACACAGGCCAAATTAATTATTGAGTCTATTCGTGAAGTGCGTTCGGTTACCGATATGGGCTATATCAATATCAACACCAACGCCGGGCTGAGCGACCATATCCGCGGGATTGTTGATGCAGGGCTTGATTTGATGCGGGTGAGTACGATCAGTGCTTTGGATGACCATTACAACGCTTACTACAAGCCTCGCGGCTACACTTTGGCGAATGTGGAGAAGTCGTTGAAATACGCTGCGGCGCAGGGTGTATATACGTCTATCAATTATCTGATTTTCCCCGGGGTCACGGATCGCGAGGAAGAAATTGAGGCGATGGTGGAATTTGTAAGACGTACGGATCTGAAACTGATTCAGATGCGTAATCTGAACATTGATCCCGAGAGTTATTTAGAACTCATTCCTCCAGCGCAAGGCGAAATTCTGGGTATGAAGACGATGCTTGAGATTTTCCGCGAGGAACTTCCGGGTGTGGTTATAGGCTCCTTCACTCATGTCCCTCCAGCGGATTTGGCCCGTGCCAAACAGCGCAGAGTCCATATGTAGCACGGAAATATGGGCTTCAAACATATTGCAGACTTCTACCTTTCATGCTAAAATACCGTTGTATGTTTAATAACTCTGGGTCCGCATGAGTCCTAGGGCATGAGAGGTGAAATTCAAATGCAACAAACAATCCAACCAAAGTACAACCTTACTAAGGTAACCTGCGCATGTGGCAACACATTCGAATCCGGTTCTGTTAAACAAGAGCTGCGCGTCGAAATTTGCTCTAACTGCCATCCGTTCTTCACTGGCAAGCAGAAATTCCTTGATGCCGGTGGTCGCGTTGATAAATTCAAGAAGAAATACGGTATCTAATCAGCCTTGCCTTTCAGTGGCATAAGATTGGACTGCCCCTTGGCTTTTTTAGCCAGGGGGTTTTTATATGCTAGAGGAAAAGAATCCCGTTTCCGCTTGCCGGGTTGATTTTTACCGGTCGGTGAGCTATACTTATCTTCGCCGTGCTAGACGGGGAGGTAGCGGTGCCCTGTAACTCGCAATCCGCTGTAGCGAGGTTGAATTCCTGTTAGAGGTGCTGTCGATGTGAGGCCTTGGTCCCTATGGACTGTGTTGACGGTTGGGTCCTCCGCAATGAGTGCTTGTGAACCTGGTCAGGTCCGGAAGGAAGCAGCCATAAGCAAGTTTACTCTTGTGCCGGAGGGTGGCCTAGCCCGAGCAGTCTTGTAGGGTTGCCGCTTGGATCGCAGCCATCAATAACAGGTGCACGGTTTTATATTATGAACATATCGTTAATGATAGCGTCTTTGCCACAAGCAAAGATGCTTTTTGTTTTTGGTCAAAGTCTGGGGAATATAGTATAATAAATTAGCGACAAATGCCGGAAAGCGGCAGCCTAAGAAAGGGTAATGCATAGTGGAACATATCGCGCTGTACCGTGCTTGGCGGCCGCAGTCGTTTCAAGACATGGTAGGACAACAGCACATTATCCAGACGCTGCAGAATGCGATTCGTGAACAGCGGGTTTCGCATGCCTACCTGTTCAGCGGCCCGCGGGGAACCGGCAAGACGAGTGCTGCCAAAGTGCTCGCCAAAGCGGTCAATTGCGAGCGCGGTCCGGGTCCGGAGCCATGCAATGAATGTCCATCCTGTGTGCGGATTTCCGCGGGCAACGTAATGGATGTGCAGGAAATTGATGCGGCCTCCAACCGGGGTGTTGAAGAGATTCGCGATCTGCGGGATAAGGTGAAATATGCGCCTACCGAAGTACGCCGTAAAGTGTATATTATTGATGAAGTGCATATGCTGACAACAGAAGCGTTTAACGCTCTGCTAAAGACGCTGGAGGAGCCGCCGCCCCATGTCATGTTCATTTTGGCGACGACAGAACCTCATAAATTGCCGGCAACGATTATTTCCCGCTGCCAGCGTTTTGACTTTCGCAGAGTATCGCTCGAGGAGCAGAGCGGCCGGCTAACTGAAATCTGTCAGAAGGAAGGCATTACTGCAGATGCAGATGCATTGCAGTACATTGCCCGCCTGTCCGATGGGGGGATGCGCGATGCTCTCAGCATACTGGACCAGATTTCTTCCTTTACAGACGGCAATGTGACTTACCAGCAAGTGCTGGGAATGACGGGGGGGATTCCTTCCGAGCAGTTTGCCCGCCTTGCAACAGCCATTCTGGAAGGTGATATGGGTCTGCTTCTGGAACTTGTCGAGCAGCTTATGCACGAAGGCAAAAGCGCCGACAAATGTCTGGAGAACCTGCTGTATTATTTCCGTGATCTGCTGATGATCAAGATGGTGCCGGGCGCGGATCAGCTAACAGACCGGGTTCTCAATCCTGCTGAATTCCGCGACATGGCAGCAGCGTTCTCCCGGGAGCGGCTGTTTGAAATTGTCGAGACCCTGAACCGTTATCTGGGAGAAATGAAATATGCCACTCATCCGCAGACTTTGTTTGAAGTGGCGCTGATGAAGTTATGCAGCTTGCAGCAGGGCGGAGGAGCTCCGATTCTGGCGGCTGCCCCTGGCTCAGCAGCCTCCCTGCAGCCTTCAAGCGGCAGCCCCTCCGTGGATTCGGGGGAACTAGAGCTTCTTAAGCGTCAGATTGCCGCATTGGAGAAGAAGCTCGAGCAGGCTATGCAGTCCGGTGGGATATCCGGTAACGGCTCAAGAGATCAGGCTTCCGCCCAGAAGCCAGCCCAAAGCTCGGCTCCACGAATCTCCTCACCCTCCAAGCTGCCTCCGCAGCTGGATAAATTCATCGCCGGTAAAGACAGTGCTGATTTCGCTTCGGTGTTTAAACAATGGAGCGTCGTCTTGCAAGGGGTGAAGGAGGAGAAGGTAACCGTGCATGCCTGGTTTGTTGACGGTGAGCCTGTGTCTGTAATGGAAGATGCGGTGCTTGTGGCCTTTAAGAACACAATTCACCGGGACACCACAGAGAAACCGGCCAACAGACAGGTGATTGAGAATGTGTTAGCTGCACGGCTGGGTAAACCCTACCGTCTGGTTACGATACTTCTGCGCGACTGGAATGAAGCGGCGCAGAAGTCTGCTGCACAACCGGGCAAGGAGGAGCTTCGTCTCGAGCATGAGCATGAAACTGCTGAGACAAAGACTGAACCATGGATTGACGAGGCTATCCAGCTCTTTGGAGAAGACCTTGTTGTCATAAAAGAGTAGCATTTAAGCCTATGAGCGCAAAAAGCGCATTCCAAAGGAGAGACGACTTATGAATAATATGAACCAAATGATGAAACAGGTTAAAAAAATGCAGGAGCAAATGCTCAAAGCCCAAGAAGAGCTGGGAAGCAAGACGATCGAAGGTTCTTCCGGCGGCGGCGTGGTTACTGTACAAGTGAATGGCCATAAGAAGCTGCTGTCCATGCAAATCAAACCAGAGGCTGTTGATCCGGAAGATATCGAAATGCTGCAGGATCTTGTCATCACCGCTGTAAACGACGCCCTTACCCAGGCTGAAGAGCTGGCTAACAACGACATGGGTAAATTCACCGGCGGAATGAAGATCCCTGGCTTATTCTAGGCCTACTCCACTCCAGACCAAAGGAGAACCATCAATTTGTATTATCCAGAACCGCTAGCCAAGCTGATCGAAGCTTTTACACGTTTGCCCGGGATCGGCCCGAAGACAGCAGCCCGGCTGGCTTTTCATGTACTCAACATGAAAGAGGATGAAGTTATTGACTTTGCCAAAGCGCTTGTCAGTGTCAAACGCAATCTTCATTACTGCTCGGTCTGCTGCAACATTACGGACACCGATCCATGCCGTATATGTCAGGACAAAACCCGAGATACCTCAGTGATCTGCGTGGTACAAGACTCCAAGGATCTTGTAGCCATAGAGAGAACCAAGGAGTTCGACGGCTATTATCATGTGCTTCAGGGTGCAATCTCACCGATGGAGGGCATAGGTCCCGACGATATAAGACTTAAGGAACTGTTGACCCGTCTGAGCGACGAGAGAGTGAAAGAGCTTATTATGGCCACTAACCCCAATATTGAGGGTGAAGCTACAGCTATGTATATCTCCCGTCTGGTCCGTCCGTTCGATATTAAAATCACCAGAATAGCCCATGGCTTGCCTGTGGGGGGCGATCTGGAGTATGCGGACGAGGTTACCTTATCCAAAGCTTTGGAAGGCCGTCGTGAGCTCTAAGCAGTTCTGACATCATAATCAGCGAAGGAAGCCCGCGAGGGCTTCTTTTTTATATAGGAGGGCGCATACGTCCTGAACGATACATTACATACAAGATAGGCTATGAACCGCCGTCTTACTTTGTGGGACTTTTTAGTTCTAAGTTTGTCCCCATCTTTATATGAATGAGAATATGCAAGACGCGGCAGCTGCGTTATCAAGCATAGAATTATTCTTGAGGGGGAATCGCAAATGGGTTGGTGGGGCTCGAGAAAGCAGGGAAACGATGTAAAAAATGTTCAAGTGTCAGACTTGGATGAGCACTGGAATGTATTCCTCGAAGTGTCCAAGGCACAAGCGGAGTGGCAAAGAGCCTATTTGATGTTTGATGAGGCGCTGGGTCAGGATCAAATTGATTATGCGATATATATTCTGGAGGCAGCAGAACGCAAATATCAAATTCATCTTAAGCATGCTAAAAGCTTGGGGCTTAACCGCAGTCTATTATAGGCTTGGTCAAGATATGTAAAGGGGGAGCATAATGCTAAGATTGGCTGCAATGGGCGTATTGATATTATCCGGGTTATTATTGATATTAATAGTTTTTCGTAAAAAATTAGGCTGGGCCTGGCTCAGTTTGTTTGGGACTCATCTTATTCTTGCTGCGATGGGCATTTATATAGTGAATTTCTCCGGATTGCTTACGGAAGTTTATCTTCCTTTAAACCCGGCAACCATAGGCGCAGTAACGATTCTTGGACTTCCGGGAGTCCTGATGCTGCTCGGTTTAAAAATAACTTTGTTTTAATGGTTGACGCATGTTATTAATTTATGATACATTAAGTCTCGGCCCTTTGGACAAGATATCACTTGATAACTTGCCAATAAGGAAAGCGAAAAAAGAAATTAAAAAAACGCTTGACTGAAGTAAGGGTGCTGTGATATATTATAAAGGTCGCTGCTGACAAGCAACGACGACGAAAAAAGAGACATTGATCTTTGAAAACTGAACAACGAGTGAGTGGGAAATCACGCAAGTGAGATCCAAAACTGATGAGTTTCACAGCGTATTTTTACGCTTTAGAAACTTCATCGTGAGAATGTAAATTCTCGTCAGATGTTTCAAATTGAGCAATCGCTCTTTCTAAATACCAATTTGGAGAGTTTGATCCTGGCTCAGGACGAACGCTGGCGGCGTGCCTAATACATGCAAGTCGAGCGGAGTTATGAAGGAGCTTGCTCCGGATTAACTTAGCGGCGGACGGGTGAGTAACACGTAGGCAACCTACCTCTTTGACTGGGATAACTACCGGAAACGGTAGCTAATACCGGATAATTCCTTTGTTCACATGGACGGAGGATGAAAGGCGGAGCAATCTGCTACAAGGAGATGGGCCTGCGGCGCATTAGCTAGTTGGTGGGGTAACGGCTCACCAAGGCGACGATGCGTAGCCGACCTGAGAGGGTGAACGGCCACACTGGGACTGAGACACGGCCCAGACTCCTACGGGAGGCAGCAGTAGGGAATCTTCCGCAATGGGCGAAAGCCTGACGGAGCAACGCCGCGTGAGTGATGAAGGTTTTCGGATCGTAAAGCTCTGTTGCCAGGGAAGAACGTCCGGTAGAGTAACTGCTACCGGAGTGACGGTACCTGAGAAGAAAGCCCCGGCTAACTACGTGCCAGCAGCCGCGGTAATACGTAGGGGGCAAGCGTTGTCCGGAATTATTGGGCGTAAAGCGCGCGCAGGCGGCTATTTAAGTCTGGTGTTTAAACCTTGGGCTCAACCTGAGGTCGCACTGGAAACTGGGTGGCTTGAGTACAGAAGAGGAAAGTGGAATTCCACGTGTAGCGGTGAAATGCGTAGATATGTGGAGGAACACCAGTGGCGAAGGCGACTTTCTGGGCTGTAACTGACGCTGAGGCGCGAAAGCGTGGGGAGCAAACAGGATTAGATACCCTGGTAGTCCACGCCGTAAACGATGAGTGCTAGGTGTTAGGGGTTTCGATACCCTTGGTGCCGAAGTTAACACAGTAAGCACTCCGCCTGGGGAGTACGGTCGCAAGACTGAAACTCAAAGGAATTGACGGGGACCCGCACAAGCAGTGGAGTATGTGGTTTAATTCGAAGCAACGCGAAGAACCTTACCAGGTCTTGACATCCCTCTGAATCCACTAGAGATAGTGGCGGCCTTCGGGACAGAGGAGACAGGTGGTGCATGGTTGTCGTCAGCTCGTGTCGTGAGATGTTGGGTTAAGTCCCGCAACGAGCGCAACCCTTGACTTTAGTTGCCAGCAGGTAGTGCTGGGCACTCTAGAGTGACTGCCGGTGACAAACCGGAGGAAGGTGGGGATGACGTCAAATCATCATGCCCCTTATGACCTGGGCTACACACGTACTACAATGGCCGGTACAACGGGAAGCGAAGCCGCGAGGTGGAGCCAATCCCAGCAAAGCCGGTCTCAGTTCGGATTGCAGGCTGCAACTCGCCTGCATGAAGTCGGAATTGCTAGTAATCGCGGATCAGCATGCCGCGGTGAATACGTTCCCGGGTCTTGTACACACCGCCCGTCACACCACGAGAGTTTACAACACCCGAAGTCGGTGGGGTAACCCGCAAGGGAGCCAGCCGCCGAAGGTGGGGTAGATGATTGGGGTGAAGTCGTAACAAGGTAGCCGTATCGGAAGGTGCGGCTGGATCACCTCCTTTCTATGGAGAATCGTCACCTGCAACGGTGACATTCAAATCGGAAGCTCAGCTTCCAAAACACTCACTCGTGTTCAGTTTTGAAAGAGCAAGTCTCTTTCGTATGCGTTTGGTGGCGATAGCGGAGGGGTTCCACACGTACCCATCCCGAACACGACCGTTAAGTCCTCCAGCGCCAATGGTACTTGGACCGAAGGGTCCTGGGAGAGTAGGACGCTGCCAAGCGCAACCTTATGAAGTTTATGAGGTGCATTGATAGAATAAGGGCCTTTAGCTCAGCTGGTTAGAGCGCACCCCTGATAAGGGTGAGGTCGGTGGTTCGAGTCCACTAAGGCCCACCATTCTTAACTTAATATCCTATTATGGGGCCATAGCTCAGCTGGGAGAGCGCCTGCCTTGCAAGCAGGAGGTCAGCGGTTCGATCCCGCTTGGCTCCACCAAAATGATTTAAACTCAATACTTCTTTAAACTTGATCCTTGAAAACTGGATACCGAAACGAATTTGCGTTTTAGAACATCTTTTAGCTGAAACTTGTGTGAACAAGTTTTAATTAATAGTGATACTAAGCGAAGGTTTTGGATTGTGAGCGACTTTTGGCTTTAAACAGACTGGCGGACAGAGTGATCTGGAAGCGCTGTTTAAAACAAGATGAGCGAATAAGCCAATACCAGAGCGATTGGTTAAGCTAATAAGAGCACACGGAGGATGCCTAGGCGCCAGGAGCCGACGAAGGACGTGGCGAACAACGAAACTGCCTCGGGGAGCTGTAAGCAAGCTTTGATCCGGGGGTGTCCGAATGGGGAAACCCAGCTGTGGTAATTCGCAGTTACTTCTCTCTGAATACATAGGGGAGATAGAGGCAGACCAGGGGAACTGAAACATCTAAGTACCCTGAGGAAGAGAAAACAATAGTGATTCCGTCAGTAGCGGCGAGCGAACGCGGAACAGCCTAAACCAAGGGGCTTGCCTCTTGGGGTTGTGGGACGTCTCACATGGAGTTACAAAGGAATATGGTAGGCGAAGAGGTCTGGAAAGGCCCGCGATAGAGGTAAAAGCCCTGTAGCCTAAACTGTGTTCTCTCCGAGACGGATCCCGAGTAGTGCGGGGCACGTGAAACCCCGTATGAATCCAGCAGGACCATCTGCTAAGGCTAAATACTACCTGGCGACCGATAGTGAAACAGTACCGTGAGGGAAAGGTGAAAAGCACCCCGGAAGGGGAGTGAAATAGAACCTGAAACCGTGTGCTTACAAAAAGTCAGAGCCCTATTCATGGGTGATGGCGTGCCTTTTGTAGAATGAACCGGCGAGTTACGTTTAACATGCAAGGTTAAGGTGAGAAGCCGGAGCCGCAGCGAAAGCGAGTCTGAATAGGGCGACTGAGTATGTGGACGTAGACCCGAAACCGTGTGATCTACCCCTGTCCAGGGTGAAGGTGCGGTAACACGCACTGGAGGCCCGAACCCACGTATGTTGAAAAATGCGGGGATGAGGTGGGGGTAGCGGAGAAATTCCAATCGAACTCGGAGATAGCTGGTTCTCCCCGAAATAGCTTTAGGGCTAGCCTCGGTGAATGGAGTGGTGGAGGTAGAGCACTGATTGGGTGCGGGGCCCGCAAGGGTTACCAAGCTCAGTCAAACTCCGAATGCCATTAACTTCTTGCCGGGAGTCAGACAGTGAGTGCTAAGATCCATTGTCAAAAGGGAAACAGCCCAGACCATCAGCTAAGGTCCCCAAGTGTGTGTTAAGTGGGAAAGGATGTGGAGTTGCACAGACAACCAGGATGTTGGCTTAGAAGCAGCCACCATTGAAAGAGTGCGTAATAGCTCACTGGTCGAGTGACTCTGCGCCGAAAATGTAACGGGGCTAAACACACCACCGAAGCTATGGCTAGATGCTTTGCATCTGGGGTAGGGGAGCGTTGTATGCAGGTTGAAGGTGTACCGTAAGGAGCGCTGGACAGCATACAAGTGAGAATGCCGGTATGAGTAACGAAAAGATCAGTGAGAATCTGATCCGCCGAAAGCCCAAGGTTTCCTGAGGAAGGCTCGTCCGCTCAGGGTAAGTCGGGACCTAAGGCGAGGCCGAAAGGCGTAGTCGAAGGACAACAGTTTGAAATTACTGTACCACCGTAATCCGCTATGAGCGATGGGGTGACGCAGGAGGGTAGTGACGCGGACTGATGGATGTCCGTCTAAGCAGTGAGGCTGGTGTGTAGGCAAATCCGCACACCATTAAGGCTGGGCTGTGATGGGGAGCGAAAATTATAGTAGCGAAGGTCATGATCTCACACTGCCAAGAAAAGCCTCTAGCCAGGAGAAGGTGCCCGTACCGCAAACCGACACAGGTAGGCGAGAAGAGAATTCTAAGGCGCGCGGAAGAACTCTCGTTAAGGAACTCGGCAAAATGACCCCGTAACTTCGGGAGAAGGGGTGCCTCGGTAGGGTGAATAGCCCGAGGGGGCCGCAGTGAAAAGGCCCAAGCGACTGTTTAGCAAAAACACAGGTCTGTGCGAAGCCGCAAGGCGAAGTATACGGGCTGACGCCTGCCCGGTGCTGGAAGGTTAAGGGGAGCGGTTAGGAGCAATCCGAAGCTGTGAACCGAAGCCCCAGTAAACGGCGGCCGTAACTATAACGGTCCTAAGGTAGCGAAATTCCTTGTCAGGTAAATTCTGACCCGCACGAATGGCGTAACGACTTGGGCGCTGTCTCAACGAGAGATCCGGTGAAATTTTAATACCTGTGAAGATGCAGGTTACCCGCGACAAGACGGAAAGACCCCATGGAGCTTTACTGCAGCTTGATATTGAATTTGGGTACGATCTGTACAGGATAGGTGGGAGCCGTAGAGGCAGGAGCGCAAGCTTCTGCGGAGGCGCCGTTGGGATACCACCCTGATCGTATCTAGGTTCTAACCTAGTGCCCTAATCGGGTACGGGGACCGTGTCAGGCGGGCAGTTTGACTGGGGCGGTCGCCTCCTAAAGAGTAACGGAGGCGTTCAAAGGTTCCCTCAGAATGGTTGGAAATCATTCGAAGAGTGCAAAGGCATAAGGGAGCTTGACTGCGAGACCAACAAGTCGAGCAGGGACGAAAGTCGGACTTAGTGATCCGGTGGTACCGCATGGAAGGGCCATCGCTCAACGGATAAAAGCTACCCTGGGGATAACAGGCTTATCTCCCCCAAGAGTCCACATCGACGGGGAGGTTTGGCACCTCGATGTCGGCTCATCGCATCCTGGGGCTGAAGTAGGTCCCAAGGGTTGGGCTGTTCGCCCATTAAAGCGGTACGCGAGCTGGGTTCAGAACGTCGTGAGACAGTTCGGTCCCTATCTGTCGTGGGCGCAGGAAATTTGAGAGGAGCTGTCCTTAGTACGAGAGGACCGGGATGGACGTACCGCTGGTGCATCAGTTGTTCCGCCAGGAGCATGGCTGAGTAGCTACGTACGGACGGGATAAGCGCTGAAAGCATCTAAGCGTGAAGCCCCCCTCAAGATGAGATTTCCCAATTAGTAAGACCCCTTGAAGACGACGAGGTAGATAGGTTGGAGGTGGAAGTGCAGCAATGCATGGAGCTGACCAATACTAATCGGTCGAGGGCTTATCCAACAAGTTAAGACGCAGATTTGTTTCGGATTCAGTTTTCAGGAATTAAGGTTCCTGAATGAATTTACATGGCACCAACTTGTTTGGAGAGATACCCAAGTGGCTATAAGGGGACCCTCTGCTAAGGGGTTAGACTGCGTAAGCGGTGCGAGGGTTCGAATCCCTCTCTCTCCGCCATTTCAAATTCATAATATTGTTAGTGTGGCGGCGTAGCTCAGCTGGCTAGAGCGTACGGTTCATACCCGTGAGGTCGGGGGTTCGATCCCCTCTGCCGCTACCATACAACCCGGAGGCTTAGCTCAGCTGGGAGAGCATCTGCCTTACAAGCAGAGGGTCGGGGGTTCGATCCCCTCAGCCTCCACCATTTTCACAATTCAACACCGTTTCAACACTTTTACACCGTGCCGGTGTAGCTCAACTGGTAGAGCAACTGACTTGTAATCAGTAGGTTGGGGGTTCAAGTCCTCTCGCCGGCACCATTATTTTTACAAATGCGGAACCGTGGTGTAGTTGGCCTAACATGCCTGCCTGTCACGCAGGAGATCGCGGGTTCGAATCCCGTCGGTTCCGCCATTTTTTTATGTTTTATGGCTTTTTTTATGGCTCGGTAGCTCAGTCGGTAGAGCAAAGGACTGAAAATCCTTGTGTCGGGGGTTCGATTCCCTCCCGCGCCACCATATATGGAGGCTTAGCGAAGTGGCCAAACGCATCAGACTGTAAATCTGCTCACGTACGTGTTCGGTGGTTCGAATCCATCAGCCTCCACCAGTTTTATGAGCCATTAGCTCAGTTGGTAGAGCACCTGACTTTTAATCAGGGTGTCGAAGGTTCGAGTCCTTCATGGCTCATCCCAATCAGAAAGTCATCACCTTCGGGTGGTGGATTTTTTGTGTTATCGTCATACGCAGGAAAATGAAATTGCTGACATCGAGTTTAAAATTTCTGTCTCCGTTTAATTATAAGTTTATAACACTGAGCAGAAATGAGGGGATTCCCGTTATATATGATGCAATTATTGTTGGAGGCGGTTTTGCCGGTCTGCAGGCGGCGATTCAATTGGGACGTTACTCCGCCCACCATGTGCTTGTGATAGACGCGGGAGGGGGAAGACCTAACATTTGCCGCAATTATCATAATATATTGGGCTGGCCAGAGGGAATATCCGGTGAAGAGCTTAGGGCAAGGGGGAGGCGGCAGGCTGAAGTTGCTGGGGTAGAGTTTGTTACGGATAGGATTACTAAGGCAGATAAGCAGAATGGTTTGTTTCAGCTGAACGGTTTCGAGAATCAGTGCTATAGTTCCAAGACATTGCTGCTTGCAACAGGTGTAATGGACCGCTTTCCTGAGTTGCCGGGGCTTGTAGCTACATTAGGAAAGACGGTATATGTATGCCCGGATTGTGATGGCTACGAAATTCAGAACCGGCAGACCCTATTGCTGGGTTCAGGTGACGTAGGGGCAAATATGGCTTTTGTTTTGCGCGAGCGTACGGGTGATCTGACTTATATCAATCATGAATGCCAGCCGGTATCGGCAGAAAACCGCCAACGTCTTGATGAACAAGGAATCTTATACGTAGAGGAAGCAGTTGCACGAATCGATGAGGAGAATGATGGAATCATTAAAGCGGTAGTCCTGGAGAGCGGAAATACTTTGCTTGCGGAGCGTGGGTTTATCGCCTTTGGGAACAATGCGGTACATTCGGAACTTGCGGCAGAGCTTGGGGTGAAGCTTCATAAGAACAAGCATATCGAAGCGGATAAGCGTTCATTAATGACCAATGTGGAGCATTTATGGGTGGCTGGTGATGTCGCTGTTCATGCAGAGCAAGCTACAGTTGCAATGGGCGAGGGAGCGATAGCCGGTATTTGGATGCATAAAGAGTTAAAGAAGATATCCATGGTAAGCTTGCCGCCGTCTAAGCAAAATCATAGCGAAATGGTAAAACAAAATAAATGATTCCTCAAATTGTCGATTGTGTCTTAGTAATCGGAGGGACCAGGCCGCATAATGTTGGGAATTATGATAAAATAGGCGAAAAGAGCAAAAGTGGTGGAGTATGGTGACAATGGATAGTGAGGCATTGCGTCAAAAATTGGAGCAGCTCACCGGAAAGAGAACCGGAATCAAGCAACTCGGGAGGCAGCATTCAGCTTCTCTTTTTGGCATAGGCAAAGAAGAGTTGGATCAGCCGGTCACTCATGAAGGTCATCTCTGGGTACCATTGTATGAGAACGAGGGAAGAATAACTGCGATATGGGTAGAGATGGATGGCCTTTCAGCCCTTGAATTGCAATTGGTCAATTATGCGGCACGGAATTTTGCGGTCGCGCTCAAGGCCACAGGGTTAAAGGAAGAAGGAGAAGTAGAGGCCCGGCAGCTGAGCAACTGGCTGAATTCGCAGCTCGAGCAAGAGAAGAATGATGCAGAGATTCCTGACGAAATCACTCTGAAGGGGCGTTTGTTCGGCGAGATGATTCCTTTTCTGCTGGTGAGTGAGAATGTCCACAATCCGCAGATCTCTTACCGTTCGCTTATGAAGCTGCTGCGCAATTATTTTGAGAACGAAATATTGCTTATCCCCCTGCAGGAGAAGGAATGGTTAATTTTAGCCCGCAAGGAATTGCTGACCGGCGGGGATGATAAGGACGATGAGGAAGAGAGTGTAGATGAGCTTCTGTCACAGACCTGTATGGGGCTGCATGAGCTGATTGCCAGTGAGTGGGTAGGTGTATTCCATCTGGCGGTTGCACCGGCGATCATCCCGGTAAAAGGTTTGACAGGCTCGGTTGCGCTGCTGCGGGAAACGATTGTTTTGGGACGGATTTTTCAGGTTGGCGACTATATTCATCTCCCGTGGGAGCTGCATATGGAGCGGCTGGTGAACAGTATCCCTGATGAGCGGCGCAGGCAGCTGCTAGGACAGATCGGTGACTATACTTCGGTGCTGGCGGATAAGGAGATGCTGCTGACGCTGGAAACTTTCTTCGAGATGGACTGCAATGTGAGTGAGACCGCGAAAAAATTGTACATCCACCGCAACACGCTCCTATACCGGTTGGACAAGATCAAACAGGAGACAGGTGCCGATGTACGGAGCTTTGGCGACGCAGCAATTGTAAAGTTAACCATGTTATTGTATAAAGTGACGAAAAGAAAATAGGATTTTTGTGAACGTTGCAAATAGCCAGCGAGGCACGTCTGGGGTAAGATAAATGTACAAGAAAGCGATTTATTTATAATCAACTAATAACTCGAGGGGGAAATACAATGGCAGGCGTACGTTTAGAGCATATTTTCAAAAAATACCCGGGTTCCGATAAAGCAACAGTAATCGACATCAATCTTGATATTAAAGATAAGGAATTCCTCGTACTGGTTGGACCTTCCGGTTGTGGTAAATCCACTACCCTGCGTATGATCGCTGGTCTGGAAGAAATCTCCGAAGGTAAAATGTACATTGGCGACCGTGTAGTCAATGACGTTGCTCCTAAAGACCGCGATATCGCGATGGTATTCCAATCCTACGCCCTGTACCCGCATATGAGCGTGTACCAAAACATGGCTTTCGGTTTGAAACTGCGTAAAGTGAAGAAAGAAGAAATCGACAAGAAAGTTCGCGAAGCTGCGAAAATTCTCGATATCGAGCACTTGCTTGAGCGTAAACCTAAAGCACTGTCCGGTGGTCAACGCCAACGTGTCGCTCTAGGCCGCGCTATCGTCCGTGATCCGCAAGTCTTCTTGATGGATGAGCCACTTTCCAACTTGGATGCTAAACTTCGTGGTCAAATGCGTGCTGAAATCACTAAACTGGTTAAACGCCTTGAAACCACTTGTATCTACGTAACGCATGACCAGACAGAAGCTATGACGATGGGTGACCGTATCGTAGTTATGTATGATGGTATCATTCAACAGGCAGCTTCTCCTGAAGAACTGTACAATGAGCCTACCAACCTGTTCGTAGCCGGATTTATTGGTTCCCCAACTATGAACTTTATCAATGGTACTCTGTCCGATGTTGGCGGCGCTGTTCGCTTCCGCGCTGAGAACCTTGACGTTGAAGTTCCAGGAGGCAAAGCTACAATCCTGCGCAGCAAAGGCTATATCGGCAAAGAAGTGATCATGGGCGTTCGTCCAGAAGATATCCATGAAGAACCAGTATTCCTGGAAGCTTCCCCGAACACAATCTTCACTTCGCTGGTAGATGTTACGGAAAACCTTGGTCATGAAATGCTCCTTTACTTGAGCGGTCTGGGCAGCAACACTGTAATTGCCCGTGTAGATGGACGTTCCACTACCCGTGAAGGCAGCAAGCCTAAATTGGCAATTGACATGAACAAAATCCACATCTTTGATAAAGAATCCGAACTTAACGTATTGTTGGGCTAAGATAGAAATATCTTCCCTTTTAAAGAAAGCCGCCTGAAAGGGCGGCTTTTTTGTCTTCTTGGAGCCTTCCGCTAATGACCTCCTAAGCTATAGGAATAGATGGGCAGAATATAAGCAGGTTTGGGTTCAACTCCTTATATATCAATGGATCTAAGGGCAAGGTAGCAGGTATTAAGATTGCATTAAAGGGGATTATCAATTAAGATAGCAGGAGAATTACCTACGGATGGAATGGAAAGAGTTGTTAACCAAATGTAGGAAAGCGGACATAACCGTTAGGTGACGAAAGGACGGACATACATGGCTAAGAAGGTAAAAGTATCGGAATTGGTACAGCATTTTCAATTAGAGGTTGTTTCCGGGCATGAAGGTCTGAAGAGACCGATTACAGTGGATGACTTGAATCGGCCCGGTCTGGAAATAGCAGGTTATTTCGAATATTATCCGGAAGAACGGGTACAGCTGCTGGGCAAGACAGAGCTGGCCTTCTTTTCTATGCTTTCGGAGGAAGAGCGCAAGAGCCGGATTCGCGGGATCTGTAAGGATAATACACCTTGTATTGTCATTACAAGAGCATTGGATGTGCCGCAGGAGCTGATTGACATAAGCAATGAAAAAGGGCTTCCGGTATTGCGCAGCTCGATGGCTACAACGATTTTTTCCAGTAGACTGACCAGCTTCCTTGAAGGCAGACTTGCACCTACAGCAACCATTCATGGCGTTCTCTGCGATGTATACGGTGTAGGCATGCTGATTACAGGCAGCAGCGGCATTGGTAAAAGTGAAACGGCACTTGAGCTCGTTAAACGCGGACATCGCTTGATCGCGGACGATGCCGTGGAAATCCGCCAGACCTCCGACAACCAGCTGCATGGTACGGCACCGGAGCTGATCCGCCATTTGCTCGAAATCCGCGGCGTCGGAATTATAAATGTAATGACTCTCTTTGGTGCAGGCGCAATCCGCAATCATAAGCGTATTACGCTGGTGGTTCGGCTGGAAGCCTGGCAGCAGGACAAGCAATATGACCGGCTTGGTCTGGATGAAGAAACAACACGGATTATCGATACGGACGTTCCCCTCGTAACGATTCCGGTACGGCCAGGACGAAATCTTGCCGTTATTATTGAGGTTGCGGCCATGAACTACCGCTTGAAGCAAATGGGCTTTAACGCGGCTCTGCAGTTTACCAATAAACTTACAGCTACCATATCTGAAGACATGGATGATCTGGACTAGGAGTGTGAGAGCATGTTTTTTTCATTAGCGATTAATCCCATTGTATTCTCCATCGGTTCACTACCCGTTCACTGGTATGGTTTGATCCTGGGATTCGGCGCACTTGCCGGATTATTCCTCGCGATTCAGGAAGGCAAACGGTTTAATATTTCCCAGGAATTCTTTATGGATATGCTGCTGCTTGGAGTGCCGTCGGCGATCATTGGCGCGCGGATATATTTTGTAGCTTTTAAATGGGAGGACTATAAGGATAACTTTATAGATGTCTTCAAAATATGGAATGGCGGGATTGCCATTTATGGAGCCTTGATCGGGGCCATTATTTGCGCCATTATCTATTTCCGCTATAAAGGGTACCCATTCTGGCGTGTTGTGGATATTTGCGCGCCTGGACTGCTGGCCGGACAAATGATTGGCCGATGGGGTAACTTTATCAATCAAGAGGCTTATGGTGGGGTTGTTGAGGAGTCGTTCCTGCGCGATAAGCTGCATTTGCCTGACTTTATCGTCAATCAAATGTATATAGAAAATGCGTTCCATCATCCAACCTTCCTGTACGAATCTCTGTGGAGCTTGCTGGGTATTCTACTCCTTATGGTGCTGCGCCGCCAAAGGTTTGTCCGTGCGGGTGAAATCTTCTTATCCTACTTTATCTGGTATTCAATCGGCCGTTTCTTCATTGAAGCTTTGCGTACCGACAGCTTGGGCTTTAACGGCAGCAGCGGTGTAGCTTCATTCGTCAACGGCCTGTGGAGCCCGATGAAATGGATGGGCTTTGAACAAGGGTACTTTGATCCTGCCTATGGAAATATCCGTATCTCGCAGCTGCTCGCTTTGCTGATTATCGTGGCTGCCGTAGTACTTATTATTGTGCGCCGGGTAACCGGTCAATCTAAGGCTCATTATTCCGATCCTATTGTCAGCACCAAGCCGGTCGCGGCAGATTCTGTGGTCCCGGAGAATGCAGTCAATACACCGCAAAAAGCCCCGCAGGCGGCAACGCCTGACAAGGTCAAGTCTGAGGATGCGGAACCGAAGGAGTAGTAACCCGATGATAGAATGCGTTCTTTTTGATCTGGACGGAACGATTGTGAATACCAATGAACTGATTATTGGCTCTTTCATGCATGCGCTGAAGGAGAACAATCTTCCGTCTCTGACCCGGGAGCAGATTATCCCCCATATGGGAACAACACTTCATCAGCAGCTGAACGCGTTCTCCGGCCTTGAGGATACCAGCGTATTGGAGAAGTCCTACCGTTCTTACAACTACGCGCATCACGATGAGCTGATTGGTTCTTTTCCGCGTGTGAATGAAACGATGGAAGAGCTGTCGCGGCGCGGGATTAGAATGGGGATTGTAACGACGAAGATTCGTCCGACTACGCTCAAGGCACTGGAGATGTTCGATCTGCTGAAGTATATGGAAACTATAGTAACGGTTACTGATGTGACACAGCCTAAACCGCATCCGGAGCCGGTGCTGACAGCGATCCGCAACTTAGATGTTGACCCGCACCATACCTTGATGGTAGGCGACAGCATTGTAGATATCCAATCGGCCAAAGCGGCCGGTGTGCCTGTAGCAGCTGTAGCCTGGTCACTTAAAGGGGAAGAGACGCTTCGTAAATATGAGCCGGATTATATTATCCACGACATGACGGATTTATATGAGATAGTCCGGCAAGGGACGAGGGAATCGTGAGAAACCTAACCCGCTATCCGGTGGAGGGGCATAATTCACTCTGGTACATTTACCGTACAGTTAGCCCATGGAAGGGCGTCCGTAATTTTATTTTTATCCAAATTGCCCGGTATTGCCCCATTCTTCCGCTCAAGAACTGGATTTATCGCCGGATCCTTGGTATGAAGGTGGGTAAACATACGGCATTTGGACTGATGGCAATGGTGGATGTATTTTTTCCGGAGAAAATTACAGTCGGCGAAAACTCCATCATCGGCTATAACACCACCATTTTGGCTCATGAGTACCTGATTAAAGAGTATCGGCTTGGTGAAGTCATTATTGGTGAAAATGTTCTAATTGGCGCTAATACAACCATTCTCCCCGGTGTAACGATTGGAGATGGCGCGGTTGTGGCGGCCGGTTCGGTTGTGCACAAGCATGTGGCGGCCGGATCGTTTGTCGGAGGCAATCCGCTGCGGGAGCTGCGCCCGGGGGATTCATCAGACCGGTTAGACCGTACAGAAGACCTATAGTTAGAAACAAACCGCTTACGTATTTTACTTGTCCAGGATGCATTATGATGTCTTTTGGGTATAGTTACGTAAGGCGGTTTTTTTCGTTATAGAGGAGCAGCAACAGCTAAAGTTTGCAGGCACCGTCTCTCTTTGCATAGTTAATTTGAAGGAGATGAGAGATTTAAAGTGAATTCCATCAAAAAGGAAAGACTGCCCCAGTTGGATATTTTCCGGGCTTTGGCCATACTTGGTGTACTGCATGTACATGCCACATCGTTCGCAGCAGGAGAGCAGGCACTTCAATCGCCTTATTATGTTTGGATCAACGGGGTCAATATTTTTTTTAGATTCGGGACTCCCTGTTTTATTTTTCTTAGCAGTTTTGTACTGTTCTATAATTACTACGGCCGTCCGGTTACCCGCGGGCTGATGCTTAACTTTTATCGCCGGAGACTAACGTATATCCTTTTGCCTTATCTGCTGGCCTCCATCGGATATCATCTAATGGTTCTCTACATAAACGGTCAATTGCTTGATGATCCGTTAACGAATCTATCCTCCTTTATGTACGCCCTCATTACAGGCTCTGCCTACACTCATTTATACTTCGTATTTATCAGCATTCAGTTCTATTTGGTCTTTCCGCTGATCCTGCAACTGATGCAGAAATCAAAAACAATGGTCACCTGGGCTATACCGTTCGGTCTCATCATCCAGTGGGCTTTTGTATTCCTGAATAAATATCAGCTGCAACTTGTGGATAAGGCCAGCTATGCTCCAACGTATATGGCTTATTACATGATGGGGGCTTATCTAGCGATTCATTTTGACAAAATCAAGCCTTGGCTGGAACGGCCCTTCAAAGAGTGGTCCAACAAACAAACAGGAGAGACCCTAGTGCTCTGGGGCAGTTGGCTCGCTGCGTCCTTCATTCAGATTCATCTATGGTATCAAGGCCGGCATTTTGGCCATTGGGTCAACTCGCTGTGGTACGAGCTGCTCTGGAATGCTCACTCCATGCTTTCGGCGCTTGTACTGCTTCATGCCACCTTCCTGATATATCGCACAGCTTCCCGCGGGGTTAATGCCTTTATGACTAGGCTTGGGGAAATCTCCTTTGCTGTGTATCTGCTC
The DNA here is from genome assembly GCF_038002865.1 of Paenibacillus sp. FSL H3-0321. NCBI lineage: Bacteria > Bacillati > Bacillota > Bacilli > Caryophanales > Paenibacillaceae > Paenibacillus > Paenibacillus sp. FSL H3-0321. The sequence goes on from NZ_JBBODH010000001.1 coordinate 4,343,974, forward strand.
CATCCGCTCATTCTGGTGCTGTACCGCCGGTTCCGGTATAACATTCCATTGGACTCCTTGGCCTATGTATTATTCGTACATGGAGGGCTTATAGTGGCTCTGGGGATAAGCTGGGTGGTAGTTCAGATCTCGTTCCGCCAAATCCGGTGGTCTTGGATCGCATTCGGAAGTGTTCCCCGCTCGCTTGCACCTCAACCTAAGCGGGAGCCGGAAGCAGTGTTAACTTTAGATAATAGCCACGGAAAGGCTTAGCCAGTGTTGAAACAGCAAAAAGCCATCGGCATGAAGAATGCCAATGGCTTGATGTTCCCGGTTATGAGGCACTAAGATCGAACAGTTACGGGTGTATGCCTTATTTCCCAAATGTGATATCAACTTCAAGCAGCTTGTCTTTCTCCTGCCCCAAAGTGACTGAACCTCCGAACAAGGCTGGAATGGACTCCAGTGGAGCGGCCATGATCCCGATCTTGTTCTCAACGGGGGCAGCCAGCTTGACGGTTTGTCCATCGAGCAGGGCTTCGTCCGAACCTACAGTCAGTTCCGCAACGCTGTCTCCTTTGGCGAGAGTAATCAATTTCTTATCGATATCATAATCGAAGGCGATCCCCAGCATCTGCGCATAGAGCTTGAGAGGAGCCATAATGACGTCTCCTGTCGTTGGCGGAAGGAAACCGAAGCTCTGCGGCTCGCCGTTCAGAGAGAGATCTATGGAATAGACTGTGCCCTCCTCTGTATTGACGACTACATTCTCGGCCTGCCGCTTCAGCAGTTGGATCCCCTCTTCCAGGTTATCTGCTGTGACCAGATGGGTTCCTTTAGAGATTCCATCCACAATTATAGAATTAACAGCGCCGGAGTGATGGGACAGATCCTTGTAAAGATCAAGGTCATAGGTGATGTCGCTGTCTGTCTGGAATTCATAAATACTAACATTGGAATAGGAATTAAGCTTATCAAACATATAACGTTTCATTTCCAGCTGGTTGCCGTAACGTTCCGGGTTGGTCATATACCAAACCTGCTGCCGCAGAATCGAATACGGCGGATAGTAGAAATAAAACTTCGTTTCCGGATGGGCCTCGACTATGCTGAGCACATTCTCATCAAAGGTTTGCTTAACCGATTCCAGCGGGTCCTCGTTGTTGCCATAAGCGACCTCATTGTTTCGTGCCGACTTCCAGTTCTTAATGACTAAATCGCGTCCGTAGGTAACCGCTTTGTCCCAGTTGTACAGGCGTTCAAGCGAAGACAGCTGCAGGTTCGCCCGTCCCTCTGACTTACTCAAAGCTGTAAGCGCCGACTTAATATTAGACTCATTGAAGACATATTTGTAATCGTTAAGCGGATTGCTGTCGTACAGATATGCGGGGAATTCTTCATTCCCGGTTGCATTGTTATTGCGGAAGGCGAAATAATCAATTCCCCATAATACTTGTTTGACCTGGCCTGTTTTGAAGGCTACCTTTGCAGTCTGATACTGCTCTCCGATGGTCGAGCCTTCAATGGACAATTTAAGAACGTCGCCCTTCAACTTCTCGCCTACATCAGAGGGGAGAAAATTCTCCGTCATGGAGCTGCCGAGAACGATGGTATCATATTTGTAGTTACGGGCTAGCCCGGGATTCTGGTATCGTTCCTGCCAGGAGAGTTTAGGAGTATAGAAGCTGGCCTTGCGGTAGAACTGCAAGGGATCGACCACATAACTAAAGGCACCGATCAGAACAGCGAACACGACAACCATAGTTATAAATTGAAATATGAATTTTTTGTATTTCGTTTTTTTATGCCTCAATTCAATAAATCTCCTTTATCAGTTGAAATGGCCGGATCAGAAGCTGAAATAGAGAAACTCGCTGACTTTGTTGAAATAGACGACAGCAATACAGAACAAAGCTGCGGCAAAAACGGCAGTTTTCCAGCCCGGCTTGAATCCTTCCAGCATCTGCATAGAGTTGCGGCATAGCACAGCAACAATCATGAAGACAGCCAGTCCCAATACAATCGTCTTGTCCAATGAAGCGATGCCGATTCCGTTAAGGCCGACCATTCCTTTCAACACCTTGATGGCATTGTCCCAACTGGTTGCCCGGAAGAAAACCCAGGTCAGATTAATAAATTGGAAAGTGATAAACCAAGCTACCCATTTCGGCAGTTTGATGTTGGCTTTTTGCCAAATCCGGTGGATGAACTGGGCAAATCCATGCATGAATCCCCAGAAGACAAAGGTCCAGCCCGCCCCGTGCCAGAGACCGCCGATGAGCATGGTCAGCATGGAGTTGATATGGGTGCGGGTAGTTCCTTTACGGCTGCCGCCCAGAGGGAAATAGATATACTCCCGCAGGAAGCGGCTTAAGGTCATATGCCAGCGGCGCCAGAAATCCTGAATGTTCAAGGATTTGTATGGTGAATTAAAGTTGATGGGCAAAATGATATTAAACAGCAGGGCAACACCAATCGCCATGTCCGAATACCCGCTGAAATCATAATAGAGCTGAAGGGTGTAGGAAAGTGAGGTTGTCCAGGCTTGAATAAAATTCAACTGGGACAACACATCAAATCCATTGCTGGCTACGGGTGCAAATGAATCGGCGATAACGACTTTCTTAAATAACCCAATGCTCAGCAGAAAAAGGCCTTTGGCCACGTTGCTGTAATCAAAACGTTTGCCCCGCAAACGGTCGAACTGCGGCATCATCTCCTTATGATGGAGAATCGGACCTGCAATCAGATGCGGATAAAAGGTTACAAACAATACATAGCTGATCACATTATATTCTTTTGCCTTACCGCGATAAGCGTCGACCAGGTAAGCGATCTGTGTAAAGGTGAAAAAGCTGATTCCGAGCGGAAGCACGATCTTGAGCAATGGAACATCTGTATCGAACAGAGCGTTGACATTGCCGATGAAGAAATCGGCATATTTATAATAGATAAGCAGCAGCAGATTCATGATGATGGCGAAAGCCAAAGCTAGTTTGCGCTTTCGTTCCGTGGCATTCTGCATATGGGAGATGGTTCTGCCCATAAAATAGTTGAAGGCGATGGAACCCAGCAGCAGCGGAAGGTAGCGTACATCCCACCAGCAGTAGAAGAACAGGGAACTAAGCGCTAGCCAAAGCTTGCTGGCGTAGAGCAAACGAAAGCGATTTAATAGAAAATAAACTATCACAGTAACCGGCATGAAAATAAATATAAATTCGTAAGAGTTAAACAGCACTTCTTCAAACACCTCTTCATAATTTTCGACTTCAAATAGCTGGTTTATGGCCCTAAGTTTCAATATACTAAAAAAACGTCTAGCGGGTAAGTCCTTACACGGCAAATAATAAGAAATAATCCTGAAAATTGACAAAAAACGATGTGCGGCAAATATTCCATATTTTAGTTTTTTTGTCAAGTGCCATACGGCGAGCCGATACCAGGGAGATGTATTCAAAGATATGGGAGTGCCGAATGTATATCATCTTGCCGGTATCATCAGCCAGTGCTCCTTTATTCCCCCGACTGTTCACGCTGAAACCCGGCGATGGCCTCATATTGACTTTCCAGACTCCGGAAGACGGAAATATAGATAGGCAGCAACTGCTTGTACACATTGGCATGCTCATGGATCGGCTGATGTTGATGGGTGGAGCCGATCATTCCGAATACGTGATCAAGGGAGTCGATGCGCCGGATAGCATAAAGACCAAGCACAACTGCGCCAAGGCAGGAACTCTCGAAGCTTTCCGGAACGACAACCTCCTGATCGAAAATATCGGCCATCATCTGCCGCCACAGGGCAGAGCGGGCGAAGCCGCCGGTGGCGAGAATCTTGCTCGGGCGGCCAATGCGCTCCTCCATGGCCAGCAGCACGGTGTACATATTGAAAATGACCCCTTCCAGCACTGAACGGATCATATGCTCCTTGTGATGATTCATCGTCAGGCCAAAGAAGGAGCCCCTGGCATCCGGATTCCATAGCGGTGCGCGTTCTCCAGTCAGGTAGGGATGAAAGAGCAATCCGCCGCTGCCGGGAGGCACCTGTTCGGCAATGCGTGTCAGCACTTCATAGGGATCAATGCCGAGGCGTTTGGCAGTCTCCACCTCGGAGGCGGCAAATTCATCACGTACCCAGCGGAACAGCATGCCGCCGTTATTCACCGGACCGCCGATGACCCAGTGTTTCTCTGTCAGGGCATAGCAGAAGATTCGTCCTTTGGGATCGGTAAGCGGACGATCCACTACGGTGCGGATCGCTCCACTGGTTCCGATCGTGGCAGCGATAACGCCAGGCTGTATGGCACCTACCCCAAGATTGGAGAGGACCCCGTCGCTGGCGCCGACAATAAATGGAGTAGAGGAGAGCAGGCCGAGTTCTGCTGCAAGCCCCGGGAGCAGCCCCTGCATGATATGGGTGGTAGGGACAGGGTTCGAAAGGCGCTCCCTGGTAATGCCGGCAATGCTCAGCGCCTCTTCATCCCAATCCAGCTTCTCCAGGTTGAACATGCCTGTAGAGGAAGCGATGGAATGGTCGATCACATATTCTCCGAACAGTTTGGCGAAGATGTATTCTTTAATGGAAATGAATTTATAAGCCTGGCGAAAAAGCTCCGGCTGCTCTTCGCCAAGCCACATCAGCTTGGTGATCGGAGACATCGGATGAATAGGGGTTCCTGTACGCAAATATAATTCATGTCCCCCGAGTTCGTTCTTAAGGCGGGCAGCACAAGCAGCGCTGCGGTTATCCGCCCATGTGATGCAGGCGGTAAGGGCCTTGCCTGTATTGTCTACGGCAATGACACTATGCATGGCTGAACTGAAAGAAACAAACAGCACCGCTTCAGCGGGGACAGCACTGTCCCGCATCACCGCCGCAATGGTTTCGGTTACTGCATTCATAATTTGTTCCGAATCCTGCTCAGCCACAGATGGGGAGGGCTGGTGCAGCGGGTAACCCTGATTGGACTGTGCCGCGATTCGGCCATTTTCTTCGAAGAGGACTGCCTTAGTGCTGGTGGTTCCAATATCAACGCCGATCATATAGGATGTATTCAACGGTTAGTCCTTCTTTCTATTGGAAAATAGATACTTGGAACACTGGAAGCAGGGAATAAAGTACAATTATATAAGGTTATTATATTATCCGGTATACGCTGAGGCAAAATTCAGGTAAACCTCCGGCTGGTGCTTAAGATATTATGTCTATGGTGTAAGGTTTTATTGACGCAAAAGGATGGATCATGATACGATGTTGCAAATGCTTTACTTTGCTACCACTTTACCATAGTAAAGTGAACGATATATAACTTGCATGATATCTGATGAGGTGACTAATGAAGATGTCCAAACCTAAGGGATTCGAGAAGCCGGCTGGTGTGCGCGACTATCTCCCGCGTGCAGTAACGAAGCTGCGCAAGATTGAGAACGACGTGCTCCACTGCATGAGCCGCTGGGGATACCAGCAGATGATTACACCCACACTTGAATATTACGATACGGTCGGCGTGGCTAGTTCCACATCAGACCAGAAGCTTTATAAATTGCTTAACAACCGTGGTCAGGCCCTGGTGCTGCGTTCCGAAATGACTGCGCCGGTTGCGCGTGTGGTTTCATCGTTATTGAAGGATGAGCCACTTCCGCTCCGCCTTTCTTATCATGCCAATGTATTTCGGGCAATCGAAGAGGAAGCCGGCCGGGAAGCGGAGTTTTTCCAGACTGGTGTGGAGCTTGTAGGTGATGATTCGCCTGAGGCGGATGCCGAGGTCGTGGCGCTGGCCATTTCGTCGCTGCAGGCAGCGGGCGTCAAGTCTTTCAAAATCGCGATGGGACATGTCGGATTCCTGGACGGACTCTTCCAAGAGGCGGTCGCCGGACTGCCGGAAGCCCAGGAGGAGCTGAAAAGCCATCTGCTGAACCGCGATTATGTCGCTTTCCGGGAAACCCTCCGGCGGCTGGATCTGAAGGAGGCCCAGAAGCGGGAGCTGGACGGGCTGCTGCGGCTGCGCGGCGGTAAGGAAATCTGCGGGCAGGCCCTGGAGCTCAGCAGCCATCCGCTGGCCCGGACCTCTATTGAGCATCTGTGCAAGGTGTGGGAGGTGCTGGTCTCTTACGGAGTTTCGCAGCATGTGCTGATTGATCTGACGATGATCGGAGATTTCTCTTATTATACAGGGATGACCTTTGAGGGATATGCCTCCGAGCTGGGGTTCCCGGTATGCAGCGGCGGGCGGTATAATAATCTGCTTCAGCAGTTTGGGCGCCCGATTCCTTCGACCGGGTTCTCACTCAAAACGAACCGGATTCTGGACGGAGTATCCGGCATGCCGGAAGAGGCGGAGCTGCCGGTATTGATCCAGTACGATGCGCTGCGGCGGACCGAAGGGCTGGAAGAAGCCGCGCGGCTGCGCGCACAAGGCCGGATTGTTGTAACCAAGCTGGCAGCGGGGCCGGAAGAGCTGAAGACGGTGAAGCGGCTTGACACAGAGACGGTGGAAGCCGACGGCGAGCAGTATGGTGAAATCTATACATTTGTGTCTTTTGTCAGCGAACACGGCTAAGCGTGAGAGAACAGAAATGAACAATTTGCAGAGGGAAATGGAAACGGAGGCTAATGATGATGGCGCAGATACTGAAGGTAGCTATGCCGAAAGGCCGAATATACACTAAAGCGGCAGAGTTGTTCCGCCAAGCGGGACTGCCGATTCCGCCGGATGGCGAAGAGTCGCGCAAGCTGGTGATCTCACTGCCTGAGGCGGGCATGGAGTTTATTCTGGCCAAGCCGGTTGATGTGCCTACCTATGTTGAATATGGTGTGGCGGATATTGGCATCGTGGGCAAGGATGTGCTGCTGGAGGAAGAACGCGACGTGTATGAGCTGCTTGATCTGGGCATTGCACGCTGCCGGATGTCCATTATCGGGCTGCCGAACTGGCAGCCAGGGATTCAGCAGCGGGTAGCGACGAAATACCCGAATGTAGCTTCGCGGTATTTCCGTGAGCAGGGCCAGCAGGTGGAGGTCGTTAAGCTGAACGGCTCGATTGAGCTTGCTCCGCTGATTGGCCTTGCCGACCGTATTGTCGATATGGTGGAGACCGGGCAAACCCTTAAGGATAACGGACTGGTGGAAATGAAGAGCATCTTCGAAATCACAAGCCGGCTGGTTGCGAACCGTGTAAGCTACCGGATGAAGAATGAGCAGATCCAGCAGCTATGCGACCGTCTGCAGGCAGTTATCGCAGAACCGGGGCTTCAGTTAAAATAAAATGAGTATGGATGTTCAAAGGGGGAACGAGCGGTGAAGGTCCAATCGATCAGGGAATTTAATCTGCAGCGTGAAGTGGAATACGGAACGCCGGAGCAGAACAAGGCCGTGAAGCAAATCGTAGCCGACATCAAACAGGAGGGCGACGCTGCGCTGCTCCGCTATACGGAGCAGTTTGACGGGGCGGCGCTGACACCGGCGCAGCTGCGGGTAACCGCAGAAGAGCTCCAGGCGGCCTATAGCCGGGTTGAGGAATCGTTCGTAACCGCGATTCGTGCGGCTGCGGTCAATATCCGGGCGTTTCACGCCCGTCAGAAACGCAGCTCCTGGATGGATCTGCAGCCGGACGGTACGATCCTCGGCCAGATCATCCGCCCGCTGAAGCGGGTGGGCGTTTATGTTCCCGGCGGCAAGGCGGCGTATCCGTCCTCGGTGCTGATGAACGTGATTCCGGCCCAGATTGCCGGAGTGCCGGAGATCGTGATGGTCACACCGCCGTCGACCGGCGGCAAGGACGGCATCGATCCTTACATCCTCGTTGCTGCGGCGGAAGCCGGTGTGAGCGAGGTCTACCGCGTGGGCGGCGCGCAGGCGATCGCTGCACTCGCCTTCGGCACGGAATCTATCGCGCCGGTCGATAAAATCTGCGGCCCCGGCAACATCTACGTTGCCCTGGCCAAGCGCGAGGTCTACGGCGCTGTCGATATCGACAGCATCGCCGGACCCAGCGAAATCGTCGTGCTCGCCGACGAAACCGCAGAGCCGGCCTACATCGCGGCTGATCTGCTCTCACAGGCCGAGCATGACGAGATGGCCTCGGCCATCCTCGTGACGCCGTCGCAGAGCCTCGGAGAGGCCGTGGCGGCCGAGGTGGAGCGGCAGCTTCAGGAGCTGCCGCGCGAGGCCATCGCCCGCGCCTCAGTGGAGAGCTACGGCGCAATCATCGTCGTAGACTCGATGAAGGAAGGCATCTCCGTAGTGAACCGGCTGGCGCCGGAGCATCTGGAGATTGTCGTCGAAGATCCCATGGGCCTGCTAGGCAGCATCGAGAATGCCGGAGCAATTTTCCTGGGACCGTACAGCTCGGAACCGGTCGGCGATTATTTTGCCGGACCGAATCATATTATACCGACCAATGGCACCGCGCGGTTCTCTTCGCCGGTTGATGTGGATGATTTCATCAAGAAATCAAGCCTGATTTATTACAGCAAGGAAGCGCTGCTGCGTGATGGAGCAACCATCATCGAGTTGGCCAGACGCGAAGGGCTGGAAGGTCATGCACGGGCGATAGAGATCAGGCTGGAGAATGAAGCGAAGGGCGGAGAAGAACATGGAGAATAACAATAACGAACAGGCTGTTCGCAAAGCAGGTCTTAGCCGTAAAACAAACGAAACGGATATCACACTGTCCCTGGCTGTGGATGGAAGCGGCATTGCCGAGCTGGAGACCGATGTGCCTTTTCTGAACCATATGCTCGATTTATTCACGAAGCACGGCCAATTTGACCTTTCTCTGGAGGGCCGGGGGGATATTGATATTGACGACCACCACACGGTGGAGGATATCGGCATCTGTCTGGGACAGGCACTCCGCGAGGCACTGGGTGACAAAAAAGGCATCAAGCGTTATGCGAGTGTGTTCATTCCCATGGATGAAGCGCTGGCCCAGGTAGTCATCGACATCAGCAACCGGCCGCATTTTGAATACCGGGCGGCTTATCCGTCGCAGCAGGTGGGCAGCTTCTCTACGGAGCTGGTTCATGAGTTCCTCTGGAAATTCGCGCTGGAGGCCCGGATTACACTGCATGTGATAGTACACTACGGCTCCAATACTCATCATATGATTGAGGCGATATTCAAAGCGCTGGGACGGGCGCTGGACGAAGCAACGCAGATTGATCCGCGTGTAAAGGGTGTGCCATCTACGAAGGGAGTGCTGTAGCATGACCGTCGCTATCGTCGATTACGGCATGGGCAATTTGCACAGTGTCAGCAAGGCGGTGGAACGTCTCGGCTACGAGAGTCTTGTGACAGGCGATGCCAGGGAAATTCTTGCGGCAAGCAGTGTCATTCTGCCGGGCGTCGGTGCCTTTGGCGATGCGATGGAACAGCTGCGGAGCAGCGGGCTCGATCTTGTGGTCAAGGAGGCCGCCGCCGGGGAACAGCCGGTGCTTGGCATTTGTCTGGGCATGCAGCTGCTGTTCAGCAGCAGCGTGGAACACGGCGAGCACGAAGGGCTGGACATCCTGCCGGGATCGGTGGTGCGGTTCGCGCCCCGTGACGGCTATAAGGTGCCGCATATGGGCTGGAACAAGCTGAGCTTCCGGCAGCCGCAGAGCCCGCTGCTTGAGGGACTGGAAGAGGGGCATGTATATTTTGTCCATTCCTATCATGCAGTGGTTGGACAGGAGAACGATTTGCTTGCCGTAACCGATTACGGGCATCCGGTCACGGCGGTGGTCGGGCGGGACCATGTCTTCGGCATGCAGTTCCATCCGGAAAAGAGCGGAGAGCTTGGCATGAAGCTGCTGGGGAATTTTCTAAAGCTTAAGGGAGAGCGGGCGTAAGTCCGCTATAAATATATTGTAATGAAAGCGGGGAGCGCCACATGTCTTCATTTATCGTGTATCCGGCGATTGATATCCGGGATGGAAAGTGTGTAAGACTGCAGCAGGGTGATTACGCTCAGGAAACGATCTATAATGACAGTCCGGTGCAGGTCGCTAAATCATGGGAAGAGCAGGGAGGCCAGTTCATTCATCTCGTGGATCTGGACGGCGCGAAGGCCGGGCATCCGGTTAATGATACCATCATCGGTGCCATTGCCAAAAACGCAGGTGTGCCCGTCCAGGTGGGCGGCGGACTCCGTAGTCTTGCTGATGTGGAGAAGCTGCTCGGTCTTGGAGTCAGCCGCGTCATTATCGGGACGGCGGCCATCAATGACCATGCCTTTACGGAGGCTGTGCTGGCCAAATACGGCGATAAGGTAGCTATCGGTATTGATGCCCGGAATGGCTACGTAGCTACCCATGGCTGGCTGAACACCTCCGAGGTGCGCGCTGAGGATCTGGCTAAGGAGCTGGCAGCCAAAGGCGCAGAGACGTTTATCTACACGGATATCTCCCGTGACGGGATGATGCAGGGCCCGAATATCGAGGGAATCGTGGCCATGGCTGCTGCCAGCGGCAAAACCGTCATCGCCTCCGGCGGAGTTACGAGCCTTGACGATCTGCTGCGCCTGAGCGTACATAGCGGCAGCGGAATCGGTGGAGCGATTGTAGGCAAAGCGCTGTACACCGGCAACATCAAGCTTCCCGAGGCGCTGCAGGCGCTGGGACGTCCAGCCGGACAGCTGTAATATAGGGCGGAAAATTTGATCGAAGAGAATTCGAGGCGGATGCCCTCAGAACCCTTTGAAGGAGGGACTTCATAATGTTAGCCAAACGTATCATCCCCTGTCTGGATGTGAAAGACGGGCGGGTAGTCAAAGGCGTTAATTTTGTCAATCTGCGCGATGCCGGAGACCCGGTGGAGCTGGCGGCGCTGTATGACCGTGAAGGTGCGGATGAACTGGTGTTCCTGGACATTTCCGCCTCGGTGGAAGGACGGGCGACCATGGTTGAAGTGGTCCGGCAGACGGCTGGCGAGATTGCCATTCCCTTCACTGTTGGCGGGGGGATTTCCACTCCCGACGATATGAAGCGGATCCTGCGCGCGGGCGCTGATAAAATCGGCATCAACACGGCAGCGGTCAACAATCCGCAGCTTATTCTGGAAGGGGCCCGCCGCTTTGGCTCCCAGTGTATTGTGGTGGCGATGGATGCCAAATATAATGAGGCTTGGGGCGAATGGGAAGTGTACACGCATGGCGGGCGCAAGCCTACCGGCATCCGTGCGCTGGCCTGGGCCAAGGAGGCCGAGAAGCTGGGCGCCGGTGAAATACTGCTCACGAGTATGGATGCGGACGGGACCAAGGACGGCTTTGATTTGAAGCTGACCGCAGCGGTCTGCGATCTGCTCAGCATCCCCGTAATTGCCTCAGGCGGTGCGGGCAAGATTGAGCACTTTTATGATGTATTTACCGAAGGCAAAGCCGATGCGGGACTTGCGGCGACCATTTTTCACTATAAAGAGATCGCGATTCATGATTTGAAGACAGAACTGAAGCAAAAAGGGGTAGAGATCCGATGAGCCAAGAACAAGAGAATAGAACCCTGAACCAACAAGAAGCGATCGAGGGCATCCGCTGGAATGAATCCGGTCTGCTCCCTGCTGTGGTGCAGGATGCCGGCACTTTGGAAGTATTGATGTTTGCCTATATGAATCCGGAGTCGCTGCGGCTCTCGCTGGAGAGCGGCCAGACCTGGTTCTGGAGCCGTTCACGCAGTGAATTGTGGCATAAAGGGGGAACCTCGGGCAATACCCAGGCCATTACCTCGATCCATTATGATTGCGACAGCGATACGCTGCTCGTAAAGGTTATACCGGAGGGACCCGCCTGTCATACCGGTGAAACCTCTTGCTTCTTCCGTGAGATTCCACTGAATGCTTCGGCAGCAGCAGCGGCACCAGTCGCTAAGGCAGCTGAGACAGAGCCTTCTGCAAACCTTGCAGGGAGCGGGCGTTTTGCTGTATTGGGTGAACTGGAGCGGGTCATTGCCGAGCGGGAAGCCGAACGTCCGGAGGGTGCTTATACGACCTATCTATTTGACAAAGGTGTCGACAAGATTCTGAAAAAAGTAGGGGAAGAGGCTTCGGAAACGATTATCGCCGCCAAAAATAAAGACAACGCCGAGCTGCGCCTTGAGGTCAGCGACCTGATCTATCACCTGCTGGTGCTGCTCCAGGAGCGCAAGCTTCCGTTCGATGAGATTCTGGAGGAACTGAGCGCCCGCCACGAACGGCCGCGCCGGGACTAAGGGGGCTTTCCGCATGCATATCGATTACCATACCCATCATGAACGCTGCGGCCATGCGGTAGGGAAGCTGGAGGAGTACGTGCAGCGCGGCATAGCGCTGGGGCTTGAGCAGCTTGGGTTATCCGACCATTTGCCGCTCATTCATGTCAATCCGGAGACCTATTATCCTGAAATGGCCATGCCGCTTGCCGAGCTTCCGCGTTATGTGGAGGAATGCCTGACGCTGAAGGAGCGCTACCGCGGTAAAATTGAGCTGCGGGTGGGGCTGGAAGCCGATTATATCGAAGGCTATGAAGAACAGATTCGCGAGCTTTTGTCGCCCTATCCTTGGGATTATCTGATTGGTTCGGTTCATTTTCTCGGGGAGTGGGATATTACGGATCACCGGCAGACCCATGGCTGGGAAGGCAAAGATGTAATGGAGGTATACCGCAGGTATTATGATGCTGTGCGGAAGTCGGCGTTATCGGGATTATATGATATTATAGGACATATGGATGTAATCAAACGATTCGGCTATGGTCCGCAGACACCGGAAGGTAAAGCTGAGGTCAGGGAGCTGGAGCTGGATGCGCTGAAAGCAATTGCAAGCAGCGGCATAGCCATGGAGCTGAATGCTTCCGGGCTGAGCAAGCCCTGCGCGGAGATGTTCCCGGCAGAGCATGTGCTGCAGCAAGCGCTGGCACTCGGTATTCCGCTTACCCTGGGCTCGGACGCCCATGATCCGGCAAAGCTGGGAGACGGCTTGCAGGAGGCGCGCAGTTCGCTGTGGCGCACTGGTTTCCGCGAGCTGGCGGTATTCGAAGGACGCCGCCGTACATCCGTTCAGTTTGAACTATAAATTATGATCCCCAGGAGGGTACTATGCATCATCATCAATTGCGTATTTTTTCCGGTTCGTCGAATCCGAAGCTGGCCGCAGATATTGCGGAGCGTCTGGGCGCCCCGCTGGGCCAGATTAAGCTGACCCGCTTCAAGAGCGGCGAGATTTATGTGCATTATGAAGAGAGCATCCGGAACTGTGACGTATTTTTGGTGCAATCCCTCGCACACCCGATCAATGAGCTGTTCGTTGAGCTGCTTGTCATGATTGATGCCGCCAAACGGGCATCGGCAAGAACTGTGAATATCATTGTGCCTTATTACGGATACGCCCGGCAGGAGCGTAAATCTGCTCCACGTGAGCCGATTTCGGCCAAGATGGTCGCGGATGTGCTTACGACTGCAGGAGCGACCCGTGTCATTACCATCGACCTGCATGCAGCGGCTATACAAGGATTCTTCAATATTCCGGTCGATCATCTGACGGCGCTTGATCTGATCAGCGGGTATCTGAAGGTGAAGGGACTTTCCGATCTTGTGGTAGTTTCGCCGGATGCCGGGCGCGCTTCCATGGCGGAGAAGCTGGCCAGCCGGCTGGATTCACCGTTCGCGATTATGATCAAGAAACGTCCGGCCCATAACGAATCGGTAATCACGCATGTTATCGGCGATGTTGAAGGACGAACACCGATTATTATTGAGGATCTGATCGATACGGGCACGACGATTGTGAATGTGGTGGAAGGCCTGAAGGAGCGGGGAGCCAAGAACAGCATCATATGCGCAACTCACGGTTTATTCTCCGGTGACGCGCTTGTACGCATGGATCATCCCAATATAGATGAAGTGGTAATCACGGATTCCATCGCGCTTCCGGATGACCATTCCAACCGCTTTAAAGTGTTGTCCGTTGCACCTATGCTGGCTGAGGCGACACGCATTATCATTGAAGGCGGTTCTATAGATAAGCTGTTCAGAGACGCGGGGATTTAATTTCCCGCGTTTTTTTGTAAATATAAGAATTTATATGTTTCACACGATAACTTATCCTTCTATTTCTCGCTGAAACGGTACCGTCCTTAAAAAGGACGGCAAAGCCGGTTCCACTTGTGATGTTCTCATTCATTCCTGTGAACCTCTCACGGCTGCAAGCTTTTTCCCTCCAAATGGTTTCCCTTGCGCTTGAGAATCTCCCTGCCACATGTGGTATACTATTTGGAGACAGTCGGGACCATAAATGGAAACGAAAGAACGCTTAAGATGGGAGCTCAGGGTGCCGGAAGGCGCCGCTCTCCTATTTTTCGTGAGGATAAGGAAGCTTACAAAGGGAGGTGCCTTGCTTCCATGATTGAGAGAACTTCAGAGAATGTTGCGGAAGGCAGTAATGTTATTTCCGTCACTCTGGATGCCAATTTTTTCTTTGAAAGAGCCGTACGGTCGCTGGACCGCTTTCAATATGATAAGGCATTAAAGAATTTTCGCAAAGCTGTTGAATATGAACCGGAAAACCCTGTGAATCATTGCAACATGGCGGGTATATTATCTGAGATGGGTGATTATGAAGCATCGAATGATATTTTGATCCATGTGCTGGAGAAGATTGACCCTGCAATGACGGAATGTCATTTCTATATGGCAAATAACTTTGCCAATATGGAAAGTTTTGAAGAGGCGGAGCGGTCGCTGGTCACTTATCTTGAGGAGGATGCCAGCGGCGAATATCTGGCAGAGTCCGAGGAACTGATGGAGCTGCTGCAATATGAGCTGAACCGTCCTGCCCCGCTGATCCGGATCCGCAGCCGTGAAGGCGTGGTCGAGCATGACCGGGCCCGCACGCTGCTGGAAGAGGGGAAGTTCCCGCAGGCAGTTAAGATGCTAGAGGAGATCACTAAGAATACGCCGGACTTTCTGGCGGCTCATAACAATCTTGCACTCGCCTACTTCTACATGGGCCGTTTTGCCAAAGCGAAGGAATGCCTGTCCGAGGTGCTGGAGCAGGATCCCGGCAACCTGCATGCGCTTTGCAATATGGCCATCTTCATGCAGTATGCAGGAGACAAGGAACAACTGGCAGTTTTGCTGCGTATGCTTGAGGCGACAGTGCCGTTTCATCAGGAGCATGTGTTCAAAATGGCCACAACGATGGGCATTCTGGGCAGACACAGAACAGCCTATGGCCATTTCCGCCGCCTGCTGAAGGATGAAGAGGTGGGCGGAGACGCCGGTCTCTATCATTATTGTGCAGCGGCCGCCAGCAACAGCAGCCTGTACAATGAAGCGTTGCGCTGCTGGAGACAGGCAGCCAAGCTGGATCCCGAATCGGCTGTGCCGGGCTTCTTCCTGTCACAGCTGCAGGGGGCGCAGGCCGAAGGCAGACCGATGCCTCTTGTCAGCTACAACTACCAGCTGCCATTTCAGGAGCAGCTCAAGCAGTGGCAGGGCAACACGGACAGCTTTACCGAGGAAATGCGGAACAATCCGCTGCTGCGCGCTTCGTTCTTCTGGGCGCTGCGTTATGGTGATGCCAACACGAGGCTGCAGGTGACCGAAGCGCTGCGCTGGATCGAGGACGAAGAGATGTCCGAGGTGCTGAACGGGCTTCTGGCGCAGGAGCCGCTGCAGGAAGATAAGCTGCAGGAAGCGGCACTGCTCAGCCTGCAGCGGCTGATCGGCAGCAGCCCGGATGCAAATGCTGCTCCCCAGGAGGAGCTCCCGCCGCTAAGCCATAAAGGGCCGCCGGAATGGAAAGAAGACTGGCAGCGGGTATTGGACCATACGGCATCAATGATGGACCGGCGGTATGATGCCATCCAGAAGAAGGACGCCGAGCTCCTATGGAAGCAGTTTGTTAGCGATTTGTATCCCGATGTGCCTTACTTCCGCCATACGGGAGGCTGGGCCGCAGCTCTGGAATATCTGACTGCCAAACTGCATGACCGGCCGATTACCTATCGCGAGGTGGCCCAGCATTATGGAGTTTCTGCCTCCATGGTAAGCCGGTATGCACGCCGTATCAGCAACGAATGTGATATTCCCGGGAGCTTGCCCGGGCAGGAGACCCTGCCCTCGTCAACGGAGAATATCTAGATACTTGCAACATGACTGCAAGGAAATATAAGCAAGGAAGTATAAAGTGAGTATTATACTGCATCCTTTATATTGTTCACCTGAAACGCATCTTGGCTTCCGAGAAGCCCTACAGCCGTTTCTTCCAAATAAATAACCCACTTGTAAGGAGGCCAAAGTGATGTACAAAACGATTGTAATCGGAACAGGCCCGGCCGGGCTGACTGCCGCGATTTATTTGGCGCGTGCCAACCTTAGCCCGCTCGTGATTGAAGGCTTGCAGCCGGGGGGACAACTGACAACGACGACAGAAGTGGAGAACTTTCCAGGCTTTCCTGAGGGAATCCTCGGTCCTGACCTGATGGATAACATGCGTAAGCAGGCGCAGCGCTTCGGTGCGGAATTCAAGAACGGCTGGGTGGAATCCGTGGATTTCTCGCAGCGCCCCTTTAAAGTAACTGTAGATGGACTAGGTGTGCTGGAGGCCGAAACAGTTATTATCTCGACGGGTGCCTCGGCCAGATATTTGGGCATCCCGGGTGAGCAGGAGAATGTAGGACGCGGGGTCAGCACTTGTGCAACCTGTGACGGCTTCTTTTTCCGCAACAAAAAGATTGTCGTGGTCGGCGGCGGCGATTCTGCAATGGAGGAAGCCAGCTTCCTAACCCGGTTTGCCTCCAGCGTAACCTTGGTTCACCGCCGTCCGGAGCTTCGTGCTTCGAAGATTATGCAGGACCGGGCGCGCGACAACAGCAAGGTAGCCTGGGCGCTTAACCGCACGCCGCTTGAAGTAACGGTCGGCGACGCCGGGGTTAAAGGGCTGACAGTGCGCAACAACGAGACAGGTCTTGAAGAACTGGTGGAAGCGGACGGTGTATTTGTAGCCATTGGACACACACCGAACACAGCATTCCTGGGCGGTCAGATTACTACCGATACCAATGGGTACATTGTGGTGAATCCGGGTACGACGGAAACGAATATTCCGGGTGTATTCGCTTGCGGCGATGTGCAGGATACACGTTACCGGCAGGCAATCTCCGCAGCGGGAACCGGTTGTATGGCGGCGATGGATGCCGAGAAGTTCCTGGAGGGCACCATGGTGCATGACTGGAGCGAAACGCTGGATAAATAAGTACAGATTCTTCTAAAATATCTTTTGAATAGGCAAGCCGGCTGGTCCCTCAATCAGGGACCAGCCGGCTTTTTCTTTTATCTTCAGAGATGTGCGGACTTTCGGATTGAACTTTTTTTCACTTAGTGATTGCAATCACTATTGCCCCCTATCGGCTATGCTAAGCTGTTGTTGAGAAGGATTCTCAGTAGGGAGAAGATGCATATGAACAAAGTGCTGAAGATGGATGAATCCATATTCGAGCTGGTGAGCCGGCATCCCGAGGTTGTGGACATTATGACAGAGCTGGGTTTCCAGGATATTGCCAAGCCGGGAATGCTGCAGACCGCAGGCCGTTTCATGACCTTGTCCAAAGGAATCAAACTGAAGAAAATGAATCCGGACGCCGTAAAGCTGACGTTTCAGCGCCATGGCTTCGAGATTCTTGAATAGAGATTATCTGCAAGACGATATGATAAAAGGAGCGGAATTCCAATGAGTGAACTGATTAACAACCGCGAAGTAGATGTGCCTGAGCAGACACGCCGCCAGGCGATGCTCAAAGAAATTATAAAGGAACTTCATGCCGGAAAAAGTGTGGAAGAGGTCAAAGCACGCTTCGCAGAAGCGGTAGGCGATGTTACGGTGGCGGAGATTTCCGCGATGGAGCATTCACTGATGACGGAGGAGGGTATTCCTGTAGCGGAGGTCCAGCGACTGTGTTCGGTGCATACGGCCATTTTCAAAGGCTCCATTGAGCAGATTCACCGTTCCTCGAAGCCGGAGGAGCAGCCTGGTCATCCCGTGCATACCTTCAAGCTGGAGAACCGCGAAATCGAACGTCTGGTCAACTTCCGCCTGGAGCTGCATGCCGGCAAATTTTTGAAGAATGCCAGTGAAGAAATCATCTTCAAGCTGCTGGAGGATCTCAGCCTGCTGCTGGATCTCGACAAGCATTACAGCCGCAAAGAGAACCTGTTGTTCCCTTATCTTGAGAAATACGGAATTTATGGCCCGACCAAGGTCATGTGGGGTGTGGACGACGGCATCCGCGCGATGATAAAAGAGGCTAAAGCTGCACTCAGCCAGTATAACGGCCAAGCCGAGGACATCGGAGTTATGCTTACGAACATCATCCAGGAAGTAAATGAGATGATCTTTAAGGAAGAAAATATTCTGCTGCCGATGGCGCTCGACAAGCTGACCGAAGATGAATGGGTCAAGATAGCCAGAGAAAGCGATGAGATCGGCTTCTGCCTGACTGCACCGGAGCAGGAGTGGATTCCTGAGCGTGCTGACGAACCGGAAGGAGCTGCAGTGCAGAGTGAAGCTGTAGGCGAAAGTCCGCAGGGCTTTATCCGTTTTGAGACGGGCCTGCTGTCGCTTCATCAACTGGAGACCGTACTGAACCATCTGCCGGTCGATATAACGTTCATTGATGAGAATGATGTAGTCCGCTATTTCTCACATGGCAAGGAACGGATTTTCGCCCGGACCAAAGCGGTTATAGGCCGCACGGTGCAGAACTGCCATCCGCCGCAAAGCGTTCATGTGGTCGAGAAATTACTGGAAGACTTTAAGGCAGGCCGCAAGGATGCTGAGGATTTCTGGATTGCGATTAAGGATAAATTTATCTACATCCGTTATTTCGCCGTCCGCGATGAAGCGGGCCGCTACATGGGTACGCTGGAGTTCACACAGAATATCGCACCGATTCGTGCGCTGGAGGGGCAAAAACGCATATTGTCAGAATAATGACAAGATTGATTTACTACACTTGTTCCTCGCCGGTTAACCCGGCAAATCTACCTGACTTCCCGCCCCTAAAGGCCGGGAAGTCTTTTTTGAATCCGCAAAAACCTGTTTTAGTTCTAATTAATCCCGGCTCTGCATTTCTTAACTATGCCATGTGTATTGTCCATGTGTCTTGCCTGGCCAATAAATTCATGTGCTCTGGAGGGCTTAGCTTTCAAATTAGCCGGGTGTGCCGCCTTTCCTTGACCGCAGAGAAAGCTTCTATTATAGTGGGTACGTAGGATTAACTATTTTAGCATAGAAAAAGGTGGCTTGTTACATGTCTGAAAATATCTACGTTGGCGTGGATTTAGGTGGAACCACGATTAAGGTTGGAATCTGCAATGCCGAGGGGAATTTGCTGCACACTTATGAAGGTCCTACAGGGACTGCGGATGGCGTCGATGCCGTCATCGATAACATCGAGAAATATGTGCGCCAGATTGTGGAGGACTCTCCATACTCTTGGGATCAGCTTGCCGGTGTAGGAGCGGGCCTTGCCGGGTTTACGAACATTCGTGAAGGAATCATCATCCTTGCGCCTAACATAGGTTTTAGAGATGTGCCGATCCGCTCCATTCTGGAGAACCGATTGAACAAGCCTGTGAAAATAGACAATGACGCGAATGTGGCTGCACTGGGCGAAGCCTGGAGCGGTGCGGGACGCGGCATTGAGAATTGCGTCTGCTACACACTGGGAACGGGTGTTGGCGGCGGCATTATCATTAACGGCAAGGTGTATCAAGGATTTGCCGGTCTCGCCGGTGAACTGGGCCATATCTCTGTAGTGCCAGACCTGGAAGCGATCCAGTGCGGCTGCGGCAATATGGGTTGTTTGGAAACCGTTTCCTCTGCTACGGGAATTATCCGTATGGCCAATGATGCTGTAGCACGCGGGGACCGCACCTCTCTGTCATTGGTAGAGAAGATTGCGGCGAAGGAAGTATTTGATGCGGCAAAAGCGGGCGACGAAGTTGCAATTCGAATTGTTAACCGTGCAGCGTTCTATCTGGGCAAATCCATTGCGGCGGTAGCTGCGGTGCTTAACCCTGAAGTGTTTATCATTGGCGGGGGTGTCTCCAAGGCAGGAGATATTCTGTTTGACGAGGTCCGTCGTGTATTCGCCAAGCTGACTCCCGAACCATTGCAGAAAGGCGTTACCATCGTTCCTGCGGAACTGGGTAATGACGCTGGTATTATTGGGGCTGCCGGCCTTTTGTTACGTTCTTAATAAGCTGGAATTATTCATATACTAATTTTAGGGAGGGGACGCTTTAATGACCGAATTGGAGCAATCTCCGTCGGCTAGTGCCACCCTGATCATTATTACGGGTATGTCGGGTGCAGGCAAGACCATTGCTGTACAAAGTCTGGAGGACCTCGGGTTCTTCTGTGTCGATAATCTGCCGCCGGTGCTGATCCCGAAATTCGCCGAGCTGATTGAGCAGTCGAAGGGGAAAATTGCCAAAGTGGCGCTCGTAATTGATCTGCGGGGGCGGGAGTTTTTTACGGCTTTGTCGGAGTCGCTGGCCTACATCAAAAACGAGTCAACCATCGGCTGCGAGATTCTGTTTCTGGATGCAACGGATTCTGTGCTTGTCCAGCGCTACAAGGAGAGCCGGCGGCATCATCCGCTGGCTCCCAAAGGGATGCCGCTTGACGGCATCCGCCTGGAGCGCCAGATGCTGGAAGAGCTGAAGGATTCCGCTACACTGTGTCTGGACACCAGCAGCATGAAGCCGGTGCAGCTGAAGGAGAAGATCGTATCGCGGTTTTCGCATCTTGGAAAAAGCACACTCTCCGTTAACATTACCTCGTTCGGATTCAAGTATGGCATTCCGATCGATGCAGACCTCGTATTTGATGTCCGCTTCTTGCCTAACCCACACTATGTGGATCAACTGCGGCCCAAGACTGGCCAAGACAGCGATGTCTACGATTATGTAATGAAATGGCCTGAAACGCAGACGTTTCTGACCAAGCTGCTGGATATGCTTCATTTCCTAATTCCGCAATACCGCAAGGAGGGCAAATCCCAGATTATTATCGGCATCGGCTGCACAGGCGGCAAACACCGTTCGGTAGCGATCGCGGAATATTTGGGCAAAATGCTTGGAGTTAGCGAGACGGAATCCGTAGCGGTTAGCCATCGGGATTCCGAGCGTGATCGGCATTAACGAGAGAAGGGATCATTAGTGGCTGAAGAACAAGGGCAGCGTCCGCGTATCGTCGTGATGGGCGGCGGTACCGGTCTGTCTGTCATGCTTCGCGGTTTGAAGGAAAAGCCGCTTGATATTACGGCTATAGTTACTGTGGCGGATGACGGGGGCAGCTCCGGTATTCTGCGCAGCGAGCTGCAAATGCCGCCGCCAGGCGATATTCGCAATGTGCTCACGGCTATGGCTGATGTAGAGCCGCTGATGGCGGAGATTATGAAATACCGCTTCAGCAGCGGAGAAGGACTGGCCGGACACAGCCTTGGCAATCTTATTCTTGCAGCGCTTACGGATATCTCCGGTGACTTTGTCACCGCTGTCCGTGAGCTGAGCCGGTTGTTCGCCGTTCGCGGCAGAGTGCTGCCGGCTGCGGGGCACGCTGTGGTGCTGCATGCGGAGATGTCGGACGGCACGATTATTACCGGCGAGTCCAAAATCCCGGAGGCCGGCGGACGGATCAAACGCGTCTTTCTGGAGCCGGCTGATGTGGAACCGCTGCCGGAGGCGCTGGAGGCCATCCGTAATGCGGATGCCATCCTCTGCGGCCCCGGAAGCCTGTATACCAGCATTCTTCCCAACCTGCTGGTGCCGAAGCTGGCGGAGGCCATTGTAGAATCCGAAGCGATTAAGATCTTTGTCTGCAATGTGATGACCCAGCCTGGTGAAACGGATAATTACACGGTCAGTGATCATCTTCAAGCGGTATATGATCATGTCGGCCTGCACTTATTCGATTACGTCATTGTCAACGATGGCGAGATTCCGGAGCAGGTTCAGGTCAAATATGCGGAAAAAGGTGCCCGCCCGGTGCTGCTTGACCGGGATGTGCTGGACGGCAACGGTTATAAGGTCATTGCCGATAAGCTGGTCTTATTCAAGACTTATCTCCGGCATGACACGAATAAACTCAGTCATCATATTTACCAGTTAGTGAAGGACTGGAAATCCAGATAGTTCTGGTTTGATTTTTGGATGAACATGAAAGAGGTGAGCCCCTTGTCTTTTGCGGCCCTTACAAAAAAAGAGCTGACGATGGTGGAGAGCCAGCCTTGCTGCGAGAAAGCGGAAATGTCAGCGCTGATCCGAATGAATGGTTCGGTGCAGCTTTCGAGCAAAAAGGTAGTTCTCGACATTTCGACGGAAAACGCCGCGATTGCAAGGCGGGTATATTCTTTGCTTAAGAAATATTACCAGGTCCATATCGAGCTGCTCGTGCGTAAAAAAATGCGTTTGAAGAAGAATAACGTTTATATCGTAAGAATCCCAAACCGTGTTCAGGAGATCCTGAAGGATTTGCGGATTGTTTCCGAAGGTTTCATCTTTACCGATGGGATCGACAAGGAAATCGTCGGTAAAAACTGCTGTAAGCGCGCATATCTGCGTGGTGCATTTATGGCGGGGGGATCGGTCAACAACCCGGAGGGTTCTTCCTACCATCTGGAAATCGCCTCCATGTATGAGGAGCACTGCAAAGCGCTGGTGGATCTGGCTGGGGAATTTCACCTGAACGCCCGCTGCATAGAGCGCAAGAAAGGCTTTATCCTATATATCAAGGAAGGCGAGAAAATCATTGAGTTTCTCAGTCTGATTGGAGCGCATCAAGCGTTGTTTAAATTTGAGGATGTGCGGATTATGCGCGATATGCGCAACTCCGTGAACCGGATCGTCAACTGTGAAACGGCGAATTTGAACAAAACGATTAGCGCTGCGGTGCGGCAAATTGAGAACATCAAGCTGCTGCAGCGTGAAGTGGGACTGGAAAGCTTGCCGGATAAGCTGCGCGAGGTCGCTGAAATCCGTTTGGCACACCCGGACATCAACCTCAAGGAAGTGGGCGAGATGCTGAAGGGAACGGTCAGCAAATCCGGTGTAAACCACCGTTTGCGCAAAATTGACGAGCTGGCTGATAAGGTTCGGGGAAGCTGATTATTTTTTTTCTAGTGTGGATGAGGTTATAATGATATAATATTATAAAATTAATGTGAAATTTTTGGGCAGATCTCAAATAGGGGGTAAGCGTTTCATGACAAAGCACCCGGTAGTTGTACGGTTGAAGACGGGGCTCCACGCTCGGCCGGCAGCATTGTTCGTGCAAGAAGCTAACAAGTTTTCGTCGGAGATTTTCGTGGAAAAAGACGATAAAAAGGTTAACGCCAAAAGCATCATGGGCATTATGAGCCTGGCGATCAGTTCCGGCACGGAGATTTATATTAGCGCGGATGGCGCCGATGCGGATCAAGCTGTAACCGCTTTGACTAGTCTTGTAAGCAAGGAAGAGCTTGAGAACCAATAATTTTGCAAGGTCTTACTTATTCGTACACCAGAAACGTTGCTGCTCTCCCTCTCCGGGAGACAGCCAGTTTAAAAAGCCCCTTTGCGGGCTTTTTTTATTACCTTGTTTAGGAAATTTGAATTTGATGAAACTACAAGGAGAATGAGCATGCACAATCAGGTGACTTTAGCAGAGCCAACAGTAGAGCTGGCGCCGCAGTACTTGGCATTTTACGAGGAATGGCTGGCAGGCGGAGAGATGTTCGTTCCTTGGGTAATTGGCATTGATCCTACCGACTTCGCGGCTATGGTCCGGTATTTGCAGGATAACGCGGATGGCGTAAATCTTAAAGAAGGCTGGGTACCTAGTTCTACATACTGGTTGGTGAATGCCGATTCCAAAGTGGTGGGTGCAGTAAATATAAGGCATCGCCTGACTGAGAAACTGCTTCAGAGCGGGGGACATATTGGATATGGGATACTTCACTCTGAGCGGCGCAAGGGATTGGCAACCGAGCTTCTGAGACAGGCCTTGCTGAAGGCGGGCGGGCTTGGGATTACCAAAGCGCTTGTCGTTTGCGATGACAGCAATATTGCTTCCGAACGGACGATCCGCAGAAACGGCGGGCTGGAGGATAGTTCATACATCGAAGAGGACGGCAACGTGATCCGGAGGTTTTGGATTGAGACGTGAAATGCAGGCAGAATGTAGCCTCTGCAAATTTTTTCTTCAGAAGCGTTGGGGGATATGCAACTTTTGCCAAGCAGTTCCGTCTAGAGGGTACCAACAATTTTTGAAGAATGAAAGGGGATGGCAAGGATGAAGAAATGGGGTAAAACAGTCGGTACCGTATTGCTGGCGGGAAGTTTATTGGTAGGGGGTACGGCGTTAAGTGGAGTGCTTCAGGCTCCTGAAAAGGCTTACGCTGCTGAGGACGTGCAGAGAAATGTCGTTAGTGTTGTAGGTAAAGGCGAGCTTTCGATCAAGCCGGATATCGTATATCTGTCAATCGGCGTCAGCACCTCTGCTGCAACAGCTGAAGAAGCACAGAAGTCCAATGGAGCCAAAATCACTAAGCTGACCAACCTGCTGAAAAAAACCTGGGGTATCGCGGATAAGGACATTCAGAGTACCCAATTTTATGTGCAGCCTAATTACGCCTACACTGAAAAAGACGGTCAACAGGTTAAGGGTTATAACGCCCAGCACACGTTGCAAGTCTCCTACCGTGATCTGACTAAGGTCGGGGAACTGCTGGATGCCGCTTCTACCGCGGGAGCGAATAGCATCGGAAGTGCACGGTTTGCCATCGAGGATCCTTCTGCATTCGAAGCACAGGTTATTGAGAAAGCAATGGCTAATGCAGATGTGAAGGCAGCCGCGATTGCCAAAGTGGCCAAACGCAGTCTGGGCCAGGTCGTAACGGTTATCCAGAACGATGATGGTAATAACCCGGTTGTCTATATGGAGAGCGCTCAAATGTCCAAAGCATCGGCTGATATGGCTGCAGGCACTTCGGTTGAAGCGGGAGAGGTTAAAGTATCCACCCAGCTTAGTGTAATGTATGAGCTGAAATAAGTAAGCAACGGGTGAGGCGTTGCTTCCGCTGTGATGGCGGAGGCAACGTCTCTTTTTGCTTTTGAAGTATAGAAGCAGGTGTGAAATCTCTCAATTTGTTTAAAGTAATGTAATAAGACTCGTAATATTTGCAGGGAAACTTTAAGAAACTGTAAGGAGCGTTGTAACAACCACGGTTGCTGTTTATTCTATAATGGGAAGAGTCAATCATCGTACCAGTGGAAGGGGAAAAAAGTATGAAGTATATGTCGAAAGAACAGGCCCTTAAATGGGGCGCAGGATTAATGGCAGCAGGATTGCTGCTGGGCGGAGCTCTTCTGCCTGCAGAGACGAGCCAGGCCGCAGCGGCCAAGACACAGGCTAAGGTCAATTCATCACTGGTTGTATTAAAAACAAACGGAACGATTTCACAGCATACCGGGATCGTAAGCGCAGGGAAAGTATGGGTGCCGGTTGCTTTTATGCGTGATACTCTGGGTATGCCGTTGACGTATGATAAAACGGAGAAAACTTATACGGTCGGAAACGGAATTACACGAACCAAGCTGATGGTCTCCGATTACGGCACCTCCATCTCGGTCAATAATTATTTCCTGGGAGAGTTTGAAGGCAAGATTATAAATAACCGTCTGTATGTGCCCTTTGATCTGCTCAGCGATTATTTGGGCTATAAGGGGGATTGGAATGCTGCCTCCGGACGGTTAAATGTGATGAAGAAAACACAAAATCCAATTACGGTAACGACTGAAACTTACAGCAAGGACTACAAGGACGCGCCGATTAAGCTGGATTACCCGCAAATCAGCGGTTTGGACAATGCCAAGGCGCAGGCAGCGATTAATAATACCCTTAAGCAGACGTTCCTCAAGTATGCGGAAGGGGCTGAGAAGGAAATTGCCAATAGAGCCAAAGATGACCGCCCCTATGAATACGAAGGAGGATACGTGGTTACGTACAATCAGGACGGGGTGCTCAGCCTTGTGACCAGCCAGTATGGGTATACCGGCGGCGCTCATGGAATGACCTTCCGCAATGCCTTTACCTTCTCGCTCAAGGACGGAAAGCAGCTATTGCTTGGAGATTTATTCGGTGCCAACCCCAACTATAAAAAAGAGCTTAATGCAAAGCTGGCGAAGCTGCTGAAAGCAAATGGCGGGTATCTTGGCGGCTTTACCGGCCTGAATACGGAGAAGGATTTCTATTTGAAAGACGGCAAGGCGGTCCTTTTCTTCCAGTTGTATGAATACACTGCATATGCTGCCGGATTTCCTGAGTTTACTTTCACGTTCAAGGAGCTGCTCCCCAGCGGAAGCGGTCCATTTGCCGCATTGAAGTAAATACAGTGACCGGGCTGCGAATCCGCCAATGCCGGATACGGACATTTCTCCGTTACCGGATCACCTAACCGTTCATAAGCTAAAGGAGAAACCAGCTTAGGAGCGGGGAGGGAAAGTAACGATGAGTATTCAGTATACGGCGATTGGCGATTCGTTAACGACAGGATTTGGAGCTCTGCCGGGCAATGGGTTTGTTCCGGTCTACCGCCGGATGGCCGAGGTGCGGCTGCGGGTGCCGATCGAATTATCCAATTTGGGAGTCAACGGTTTGACCACAGATGGATTGGAGCAGAGGCTGAAGGGGGATTACAACTATCGGCTTGCCATCAGCGAGGCCGAATTGATTACGATGTCCATTGGCGGCAACGATTTGATCAAGGCGGCCAAAGCGGCGGGCGGGCGGCCGGGCGATCTGGCTCCGGTACTGCAAAAAGCGCTCCGGGAATGCAAGCGTAATTTGAATGACATTATGGGCACGCTTTCGCAGTTGAAGGCGGGCATGCGGAGACCCTATATTATCAGAATAGTAGGACTGTATAACCCCTATCCCCAGTTGACAGAAGCGACGGATTGGGTGCGGCAGTTTAACCGCTATGCTGCGGGATATAGCAGCCCGGTATGCCGGTTCGCCTCTATATATAATGAGTTTGCCGGCAACGAGCGGGGGCTGCTGTCAATTGATCATTTGCATCCTAACGGAAGAGGTTACCGTGTTATCGCCGGGAAGCTGGACACGTTGGGGTATGGGCGTCTGGGGTAATTCTTCATCAATAGAATAATGTACCTGAACTATAAAACAGCAAAAGAGGCTGGCGGGGATCACTTTGTGGTCCCAACCAGCCTCTTTGTTGTTGCTTGTATTAAACGCCGGCAGGCAGCGTCTTCTCGATAACTTTATCGACAATACCATATTCAGCTGCATCAGCTGCACTCATGAAATAGTCGCGGTCGGTATCCTTTTCGATCCGTTCCAGCGGCTGTCCTGTGCGCTCGGATAGAATGCGGTTCAGCTTGTCGCGCAGCTTGAGGATGCGGCGGGCGCGGATTTCGATGTCCGTTGCCTGACCTTGAGCACCACCCAGAGGCTGGTGAATCATAATTTCGCTGTTAGGGAGTGCAAAACGTTTGCCTTTGGCACCGGCGTTCAGCAGGAAAGCTCCCATCGAAGCGGCCATACCTACGCAAATCGTCGATACATCCGGTTTGATGTACTGCATTGTATCAAATATAGCCATACCCGCTGTAATGGAGCCACCAGGGCTGTTTACATACAGGTGAATATCCTTCTCCGGATCCTCGGCAGCCAGAAACAGCATTTGCGCGATGATGGAATTGGCTACCACGTCATTAACCTCCGTTCCAAGGAAAATGATGCGGTCCTTCAGCAGGCGGGAATAGATGTCATAAGCGCGCTCACCGCGGTTGCTCTGTTCTACTACCATAGGAATATAACTCACGTGGAAAACCTCCTTGAATTGGTTCTTCGAATGTGTTCATTTTTACTGTTACCGTATTAACCACATGATAAACAAATTCAAACAAAAAGTCAAAGAAAGTCAAACTTAGTTGCAAAAAAAAGAGCCATCACCTGGCTCTTTGGTTAATCAATAGTATGGGTGCTGCTAAATTATAGACAAATAAGAAAATAATGGCGCGCCCGCCAAGAATCGAACTTGGATCTCAGGCTTCGGAGGCCTACGTCATATCCATTGGACCACGGGCGCAACAGAAATTATTATAATACACTTATTATGCAAATGCAATGGATTCATCCTGTTGTTTGGAAAATATCTTTTCCCGGATCTCTGTGGCCTCATTTTCAGCCCGGCCGGAAGTATACAGTTTGGGCGTTTGTGCGGCCAGCACAAGACTTTCCGCCCCTTACATGGCTTGGCAGATGTATAAGATGAAAAGAGGTTGAGAATTATACTCTCGGAAGACTTGCACTCCGCGTAATATTTGGGTAGAATATGGGTGGGACTTAAAAAGTTAACCCGGGACATTTTGAGACCACGAACAAGGGAATAGAGAAAGACGAAGTTGCAGGAGTGAAAGCATGCGTAATTTATTAGAAATCCAAAAGCAGCTTCTGCCTGATCTCATGGAAACCCTTAAGAGACGGTACACGATTCTACATCAGATCATGCTGTCCGATATTATCGGACGCAGGACGCTCGCCGCTTCGCTTGATATGACTGAGCGGGTACTGCGCGCCGAGACGGATCTTCTGAAATCGCAAGGGCTCATTGAGATCGAGAGTGTCGGCATGCGCATCAGCGATGCCGGGCGCAGACTGCTTGACCTGCTGGAGCCGATCGCCAAGAGCTTGTTCGGCCTGGATGATCTGGAAGAGAAGATTCGCTCAACGTACGGTCTTAGTAAAGTCATAGTAGTGCCTGGCGATTGTGAGACATCGCTGTTTACCAAACGTGAGCTGGGCCGGGCAGGCGCCAAAGCGTTGCTGGGTGTGCTCCGTGCAGGCGATACGATTGCTGTCACCGGCGGCTCGACACTGGCCGAAATGGCCGATCAGCTGACACCGCCGTTATCCCATTCCTATAAGAACGCCTGGATTGTTCCGGCGCGCGGAGGACTTGGGGAAAGTATGGAGATTCAGGCCAATACCATTGCTTCGACGATGGCCAAACGGCTTGGAGCCAATTATCGGCTGCTGCATGTGCCCGATCTGCTCAGCGGAGATGCTTATCAATCGCTGGCGCTGGACTCCAATATTGGAGAAATCGTGCAAATCATCCGCAGATCGCGTATTATTGTTCATGGAATTGGCGATGCCATTGAAATGACCCACCGCCGTAAGCTTGATGAGGCTACGGTCTCGGAAATACAGGAAGAAGGCGCGGTTGCCGAATCGTTCGGCTACTATTTCAATGAAGACGGCCAGGTAGTCCATACCATGCTGACGATGGGACTGCGACTGGAGGATATTATCCGGACGGAAGTTGTCATCGGAATCGCCGGAGGCAAACGCAAGGCGAAGGCCATCCATGCGATGCTGCGGTTTGGGCAAGAGGACATACTCGTCATAGACGAGGCAGCGGCTGTCGAAATCGGCAAAGAAATCGACACACAAATACAGCAGATCCTATAGCATCCAGTTTCTGGAGAGCATTCGCAGTTATTTTGCATTATACTTAACATTGTTGTCTTGACAAGCTTAACGGCCTGTCTTGAATAAATAAAACGAAATCTAGGAGGAACTATTCAATGAGTGTAAAAGTTGGTATTAACGGTTTTGGACGTATTGGACGCCTTGCATTCCGCCGTATTCAAAATGTAGAAGGTATCGAAGTGGTAGCAATCAATGACTTGACTGACGCTAAGATGCTTGCTCATTTGCTTAAATATGATACAACTCAAGGTAAATTCCAGGGTGAAGTTGAAGTGCACGACGGATTCTTCAAAGTAAACGGCAAAGAAGTTAAGGTTCTGGCTAACCGCAACCCTGAAGAACTTCCTTGGGGCGACCTCGGTGTTGACATCGTGCTGGAATGCACAGGTTTCTTCACAACTAAAGAAGCAGCTGAGAAACACTTGAAAGGCGGAGCTAAGAAAGTAGTTATTTCCGCTCCAGCTACAGGCGACATGAAAACTGTCGTTTACAACGTTAACCATGACATTCTGGATGGTACTGAAACAGTTATCTCCGGCGCATCTTGCACAACTAACTGCCTGGCTCCAATGGCAAAAGTGCTGAACGACAAGTTCGGTATCATTGAAGGCTTGATGACAACTATCCACGCTTACACTGGTGACCAGAACACTCTTGATGCTCCACACGCTAAAGGCGACTTCAGACGCGCCCGTGCTGCTGCTGAGAACATCATCCCTAACACTACCGGTGCTGCTAAAGCCATCGGCCTGGTTATTCCAGATCTGAAGGGCAAACTTGACGGAGCTGCTCAACGTGTGCCTGTAGCTACAGGTTCCCTGACTGAGCTGGTTACTGTTCTTAACAAGAGCGTTACTGTTGAAGAGCTGAACGCAGCAATGAAAGAAGCTTCCGATCCAGAAACTTACGGCTACACTGAAGATGAAATCGTATCTTCCGACATCAAAGGCATGACTTTCGGTTCCCTGTTCGATGCAACACAAACTAAAGTCCTGACTGTTGGCGACAAACAACTGGTTAAAACTGTTGCTTGGTACGACAATGAAATGTCTTACACTGCACAACTCGTTCGCACTTTGGAACACTTCGCTAAACTTGCTCAATAAGATCGTTTTTATATAAGCAGCATCTATAGAGCGGAAACAGAAGTTCCTTGTTTCCGCTCTTTCTAAATGGATTCGTGAGTGAACCAATATGGGTGTGGAGGAAACTAATCATGAACAAAAAGAGCGTCCGTGATGTAGAAGTAGCAGGCAAACGCGTATTTGTACGCGTCGATTTCAATGTGCCAGTGGAAGACGGTAAAATCACTGATGATACACGTATCCGCGAAACACTTCCAACGATTAAATACCTGATCGAGAACGGTGCAAAGGTCATTCTGGCCAGCCATATGGGCCGTCCTAAGGGTCAATTCGTTGATTCCATGCGCCTTACCGGTGCTGCTGTACGTCTGTCCGAGCTGCTCGGCAAACCAGTTGCCAAAGCTGATGAAGCGATCGGCGATGCTGTTAAAGCACAAATTGCTGAACTGAACAACGGTGATGTACTTGTGCTTGAGAATGTCCGTTTCTATCCGGGTGAAGAAAAGAACGATCCTGAACTGGCTAAGCAGTTCGCGGAACTGGCTGACCTGTTCGTCAACGACGCATTCGGCGCAGCTCACCGTGCACATGCTTCGACTGAAGGCATCGCTCACTTCCTGCCGGCTGTATCCGGTCTTCTGATGGAGAAAGAATTGTCTGTTCTGGGCAAAGCTCTTTCGAACCCTGAGCGTCCTTTCACTGCCATCATCGGCGGTTCCAAGGTTAAAGACAAGATCGACGTTATCGACAACCTGCTGACTTTGGCTGACAATGTACTGATCGGCGGCGGCCTTTCTTATACATTCACTAAAGCTCAAGGCTTCGAAATCGGAAATTCCTTGGTAGACAACGACAAACTTGATGTCGCTCTTGGATTTATCGAGAAGGCTAAAGCACTGGGCAAAAATTTCGTACTTCCGGTTGACGTAGTTGTAGCCGATAAGTTCGGCGCAGACGCCAACACCAAAATTGTTGATACAACTGACATTCCTGCTGAATGGGAAGGTCTGGACATCGGTCCTAAAACTCGTGAAATTTATGCCGATATCATCAAAAACTCCAAGCTGGTTGTATGGAACGGACCTATGGGTGTGTTCGAAATCGACATCTTTGCTGAAGGTACAAAGGCTGTAGCGCAGGCTTGTGCGACAACCGAAGGTTACACTGTAATCGGTGGCGGTGATTCCGCAGCTGCAGCAGAGAAATTCCACCTGGCTGACCAAATGGATCATATCTCCACTGGCGGCGGCGCATCACTCGAGTTCATGGAAGGCAAGGCACTTCCTGGCGTAGAAGCACTGAACGACAAGTAAGACGTAGACGGTAGAAGGAGGCAATCCATTACTATGAGTAGAACACCTATTATCGCCGGGAACTGGAAGATGTTCAAAACCGTTCCGGAAGCAGAAGGCTTCATCGCTGAAGTCAAAGGCCAAGCAGAAGTAGCAGGCGTAGAGACTGTTGTTTGCGCTCCATTTACTAACCTGCCAGCACTGGTAGCAGCAGTAAAAGGCACAAGCATCAAGATCGGTGCACAAAACCTGCACTTCGAAGATAACGGAGCTTACACAGGTGAAATCAGCGGTGTAATGCTGAAGGACCTTGGCATTGAGTATGTTATCATCGGGCACTCCGAACGTCGCGCTTATTTTGGCGAAACGGACGAAATCGTGAACAAAAAGATGCATGCGGCATTCCGTCACGGCATCACTCCAATTGTTTGTGTAGGCGAAAAGCTTGAAGAGCGCGAAGCTAATCAGACAAAAGATGTGTGTAAAGTTCAAACCGAAGCTGCATTTGCCGGTCTCAGTGCCGAACAGGCTGCTCAGGTGGTTATCGCCTATGAGCCTATCTGGGCCATTGGCACAGGCAAATCCTCCACTTCCCAGGATGCCAACGAAGTTATTGCTTATATCCGTACCCTTGTAAAAGGTCTGTATGATGAAGCAACTGCTGAAGCTGTGCGTATTCAATACGGCGGCAGTGTGAAGCCTGAGAATGTAACGGAGTACATGAGTCAAAGCGACATCGACGGCGCTCTTGTCGGCGGTGCCAGCCTGCAGCCAGCTTCCTTTGTTTCACTCGTTGAGGGGGCGAAGTAATGTCAGCACCAAAACCTGTAGCGTTAATCATCATGGACGGTTTCGGTTTGCGCAATACGACTGAAGGCAACGCTGTTGCTCAAGCCAACAAGCCTAACTATGACCGTTACCTGAAACAATATCCGAATACCACACTGACCGCTTGCGGCGAAGCTGTAGGTCTGCCGGAAGGACAAATGGGTAACTCGGAAGTAGGACACCTTAACATCGGTGCCGGACGTATCGTATATCAGGATTTGACCCGGATTGACAAGTCTATCCGTGACGGAGAATTCTTTGATAACGAAACGCTGGTTGCTGCTGTAAGAAACGCCAAATCAACCGGCAAAAAGCTTCATCTGTATGCGCTGGTCTCCGACGGAGGCGTACACAGTCATATCAGCCACCTGTTTGCCATGCTTGATCTGGCCAAGAAAGAAGATATGCACGAAGTGTATATTCACGCATTCATGGACGGCCGCGATGTACCTCCTGACAGCGGACAAAAGTTCGTTCAGGATCTCGTAGCCAAGATTGAAGAGGTTGGCGTAGGTAAGATTGCTACGGTATCCGGGCGTTACTTCGCAATGGACCGTGACAAACGCTGGGAGCGTGTAGAGAAAGCCTATCGTGCTATGGTATATGGCGAAGGTCCGAAATATACCGATGCCCTGCAGGCGATCACAGCCTCCTATCAGAATTCCGTGTATGATGAATTCGTTGAGCCTAGTGTTATCGTAGACAGCAACGACAAGCCGGTTGCGGTAGTGGAAAGCGGCGATTCCGTTGTGTTCCTGAACTTCCGCCCTGACCGCGCGATTCAGCTGTCCCAAGTCTTTACCAACTCGGATTTCCGTGGTTTTGACCGGGGTCCTTTGTTCCCGCAAGGCCTGCACTTCGTATGTCTGACTACATTCAGCGAAACGGTGCAGGGCTTCGTGGCCTACTCACCGAAGAACCTGGATAATACCTTGGGTGAAGTGCTGGTACAGCAGAACAAGAAGCAATTGCGTATTGCGGAAACTGAAAAGTACCCGCATGTAACCTTCTTCTTCAGCGGCGGACGCGATGAAGAGCTTCCTGGGGAAACCCGCATCCTGATCAACTCTCCTAAAGTAGCAACTTATGATCTTCAGCCTGAGATGAGCGCATACGAAGTGGCGGCGGCCTGCGTAGCGGAAATCGAAGCGGATAGACAAGATGCTATTATCCTTAACTTCGCGAATCCTGATATGGTTGGACACTCCGGCATGCTGGAGCCAACAATCAAGGCTGTTGAAGTGACGGATGAATGTGTGGGTAAAGTTGTGGATGCCGTTGTAGCCAAAGGCGGCGTGGCAATCATCATTGCCGACCACGGCAATGCGGATATGGTATTTGACGAGAACGGACGTCCGTTCACGGCTCATACTACCAACCCGGTTCCTTTCATCGTAACTATTGAAAATGTTGTACTGCGCGAATCCGGTATCCTTGCTGATGTGGCACCGACGATTCTGGATCTGATGGGACTTCCGCAACCAGCGGAAATGACCGGACAATCCATGATCGCCAGCCGTAAATAAGCAGGATTTAAGCTTCACCATCACTACCAAAACCCATGATAAAAGGAGATTAACTTACATGACTATTATTTCTGATGTGTACGCTCGCGAAGTCCTCGACTCCCGCGGTAACCCTACTGTAGAGGTTGATGTTTATCTGGAATCCGGCGCTAAAGGCCGCGCTATCGTTCCTTCCGGCGCTTCCACTGGCGCTCATGAAGCTGTAGAGCTTCGTGACGAAGACAAAAACCGTTACCTGGGCAAAGGCGTTCTGAAAGCTGTTGAGAACGTAAATGAAATCATCGCTCCTGAAGTAATCGGTATGGACGCTCTTGACCAACTGGGCATCGACAAATTGATGATCACTTTGGACGGTACTCACAACAAAGGCAAACTCGGCGCTAACGCAATTCTGGCTGTATCCATGGCCGTAGCCCGCGCTGCTGCAGCAGCTCTGGATGTACCTTTGTATGTATACCTGGGCGGATTCAACGCTAAACAGCTTCCAGTACCAATGATGAACATCGTTAACGGCGGCGCACATGCCGACAACAACGTAGACGTTCAAGAGTTCATGGTTCTGCCAGTTGGCGCACCTAGCTTCAAAGAAGCACTGCGTACAGGCGCTGAAATCTTCCACGCTCTGAAATCGGTACTGAAAGCTAAAGGCCTGAACACTGCAGTTGGCGACGAAGGCGGATTTGCTCCTAACTTCACTTCCAACGAAGATGCATTGTCCTCCATCATGGAAGCTATCGAAAAAGCTGGCTACAAACCAGGCGTTGACGTATTCCTTGGTATGGACGTTGCTTCCACTGAGTTCTTCAAAGATGGCAAATACCACCTGGAAGGCGAAGGCAAATCCTTCACACCAGCTGAATTTGTTGACCTGCTCGCTTCTTGGGCTGATAAATACCCAATCATCACCATCGAAGATGGCTGCTCCGAAGATGACTGGGAAGGCTGGAAATTGCTGTCCGAGAAATTGGGCAACAAAATCCAACTCGTTGGCGATGACTTGTTCGTAACCAACACTGAGCGTCTGGCTAAAGGTATCGAAGAAGGTATCGGTAACTCCATTCTGATCAAAGTTAACCAAATCGGTACTTTGACTGAAACTTTCGATGCTATCGAAATGGCTAAACGTGCAGGTTACACTGCAGTTATCTCTCACCGTTCCGGTGAATCCGAAGACAGCACCATCGCTGATATCGCTGTGGCAACCAATGCCGGCCAAATCAAAACAGGTGCTCCTTCCCGTACAGACCGTATCGCTAAATACAACCAATTGCTTCGTATCGAAGATGAACTGGGTGAATTGGCTCAATACAACGGCCTGAAATCCTTCTACAACCTCAAAAGATAATTATTTTTGAGTCAGGCTTTTCAAAGAGTCTGCCGGTTTCCGGCAGGCTCTTTTTTATTTGAAATTGCATCTGCCGCTCTGAATAGGTATTCTATAAATGTAGATAATTGGAAGGAGTGGATTGAATGAATGCTATTGTGGCAGGGATTGCGATTGGAATACTGATTGTAATCATAAGCTTAGTTTTTACACGAATCCGGGGACTGCATTCCGGGCTCACGTTTTATCCGGGGATTGTCGGCTTGGTTGGCGGTGCAATCTTGCTCGTGCTCAGTTTTTCGGTGATTGGGCGCTGGGAAGGGATTGCCTATGCCTTTATGTGTGTTCCTATCATTGTGATTTCCGCGCTGTTATTGCTGACTCTTACGTTTTTCAGGAGACAGGCATAGGAGATTGACACTCGGTATCTCCAAACTAGATTCGTAGTCAGAAGGTTGTATTCATACGGTAGCTATGATAAAATAAAAATGCTGTTTATGAAACGTAAAACCTAATTTAGCATAGATAGTGATGCTTGGACGTAGGAGGTGGAAGTGAATGGATATCTTTTTGAAAGTAGTTCTCCTGATTTTTTCCGTCGGTCTGATTGCGGTCGTTCTTCTGCAAAAAGGGAAAAGCGCAGGTCTCTCCGGTGCCATCTCCGGCGGTGCTGAGCATCTTTTCGGTAAAACTAAAGCACGCGGTATGGAGCTTGTACTGCAGCGTGTAACGGTTGCACTGGCAGCTGGATTCTTCATTATGGCGATCGTTGTTGCCATTGTAGTTGATTAGGACGTCTACAATAAGCCTTCGCACTGTTCTGAATAGAATGGGGCGTGGGCTTTTTTGGTGCAATTTTTTGGACTGCGTTAACTTTGTGATAATCATTACAGGGATGCTCTGGATTGATTTCGTGTATACTAGGGTATGAAGTATATAAAGGTAAATTTTACTTGAATGATTTCGGGTGAAGCAGGACAAGACATACATATATGCCAGCAGCGCTTGAAGGCTGCGGAGGGCCGAGGTGACTAACTTGATAACACAGGAAATATTGCTTGATTTTATGCGGGAGACCGCTTATAAACCGCTCACTTATGACGAATTGGTAAGCCACTTCGAGTTGCAGGATAGCGCGTCGTTTAAAGCGTTCGAGGATTTGCTGCTGGAGCTTGAACAGGACGGGAGAGTCGTGCTGACCCGGAATGCCCGTTATGGCGTGCCGGAACGCATGGATTTATTGCGCGGACGGCTGCAGGCACATGCGAAGGGGTTTGCTTTTCTAATCCCGGACGACCGTGATCATCCCGACGTGTATGTACACGCCAACGATTTAAAGGGTGCGATGAACGGGGATATCGTACTGGTGCGGATCACTTCGAAGAGCCCGTCCGGCGGGCGGATGGAAGGCGAAGTGGTGCGGATCGTGAAAAGAGGTGTGCTCCAGACTGTTGGGGTATTCCAAAGCCTGGAGACCTATGGTTTTGTGCTGCCGGATGACAAGCGGATTAACCGCGATATCTTTATTCCGAAGCAGTCCTTTAAGGGAGCGGTTGACGGTGAGAAGGTTGTGGTCCGCATTGTAAATTACCCGGAAGGCCGCACTGCGGCTGAAGGGGAAATCATTGAAATTCTGGGACATAAGGACGACCCGGGTGTTGATATTTTATCCGTAATCCGTAAGCACCAGCTGCCTGAGGCTTTCCCGTCTGAAGTGATGACCGAAGCGGAGCAGGCGCCGGATTCCATTACCGATGAAGAGATTATCCAGCAGGGACGCCGCGATTTACGCGGGCTTAACATTGTCACCATCGACGGTGAAGATGCCAAGGATCTGGATGATGCGGTCAATGTGGAGCGGCTGGAGAATGGGCATTACAAGCTGGGCGTCCATATCGCCGATGTCGGCTATTATGTGCGCGAAGGTTCGGAGCTCGACAAGGAAGCTTATGACCGCGGATGCAGCGTGTATCTGGTGGACCGGGTAATTCCGATGCTACCGCACCGTCTTTCTAACGGGATTTGCAGTTTGAACCCGCAGGTGGACCGGTTAACGATGTCCTGTGAGATGGAATTTAATGAGCATATGAAGGTCGTGAAGCATGATGTCTTTACGAGTGTAATCCGCACCAAAGAAAGAATGACTTACTCCAATGTCCGCAAAATCGTCGAAGACGAAGATCCGGAGCTGCTGGAGCGGTACAGTCCGCTGATCGAGGACTTCCGTCTGATGAAGGAACTGGCCATGAAGCTGCGCGATGCGCGGATGCGGCGGGGAGCGGTTGATTTTGACTTTGAAGAAAGCAAGATCATCGTCGACGAGAACGGCAAAGCTGTTGATATCGTAAAACGTGAGCGTTCAGTAGCCGAGCAAATTATCGAAGAGTTCATGCTGGCGGCCAATGAGACGGTAGCCGAGCATTTCCACTGGCTAAAAGTGCCGTTCCTCTACCGGATACATGAAGATCCGGACCCGGAGAAGCTGCAGAACTTTATGGCCTTTGCCGCTAATTTTGGCTACCACGTCAAGGGACGCGGCAATTCTGTCCACCCCCGCGCGCTGCAGAGCCTGCTGGAGGACATTCAAGGCACCAAGGAGCAGACAGTCATCAGCACGATGATGCTGCGCTCCATGAAGCAGGCTAAGTATGATGCGGAGAGCACGGGCCATTTTGGACTTGCGGCGGAATATTATTCCCACTTCACATCGCCGATCCGCCGATACCCGGACCTTGTCATTCACCGCGTGATGCGCGAGGTGATCGAGAACGGTGGTGCCCTAAGCCAGAAGCGTCATGATTACCTGTCCAGCCGGATGCCTGACATCGCGCAGCAGTCCTCTGAACGCGAACGCGTAGCAGTGGAAGCAGAGCGTGATACGGAGCAGCTGAAGAAAGCGGAATATATGCAGGATAAGGTCGGCGAGGAATTCGAGGCGATGATCAGCAGTGTAACCAGCTTCGGCATGTTCATCGAGCTGGAAAATACCGTCGAAGGCTTAATCCGTCTCAGCGCGCTGAGCGATGATTACTACCACTTTGACGAAGCTCATATGGCGCTCATCGGCGAGCGCACCTCTAAGGTGTTCCGCATTGGCGATGAGGTGAAGATCCGCGTCGCCAAGGTCAACATGGACGACCACACGATCGACTTCGAGCTGGTCGACATGAAGCCGCGTGCGGCGGGCGAGCACCGCAGCTATAGCGGACGCGGCGGTAAAGGCGGCCGTCCGGGTGCCGGCGGCTTCAGCAAGCCGTCCGGCGGGAAAACCGGCGGTAAGGGCCGCACCGGCGGTAAAGGCAAGCCCGGCGCTGTCGGCGCGGGCAAGGGCAAATCCGGCGGCGCGCTGAACGCCGGCAGAGGCAAGTCCGGCGCGGTGGGAACCGGCGCCTGGGAAGCGCCGCGCACAGACGCGGCGGCCGGTAGCGGCGCGTCTGCAGGCGGACGCGCCAAGCGTGGCAGCGGCGGCCCTGCAGAGGCCGCACGCCGGGCTTACGCCGCCCTGAACGGCGAAGCGGGCGGCAGCAGTGCACCGCGCGAGCGCAGCGGCGGGGGACGTGGCCGCGGCGGAGAGGCCGGAGGCGGTGCCGGGGGACGCGGCATCAGCTTCGGCTTCGGCTCCGGCAAGGGCGGCTACGGCGCGCCAGCCGGCGGCTCAGGCGAGCAAGGTGCCGGCGAGCTGCGCGGCGTTGACGCGAACACCCGGTTCAGCAGCCGGGAGGATCGCGGGTTCGAGAGCCGCAGCGGAAGCGCAGAAGGCAAGGATAAGGGGCGCCGCAAGAAGAAGAACAAGAGCGGCGTGTTCATTGGCCCTTCCGTGACTCCAGGAAACGTGGAGACCTCCGACAAGGTAGCCGCTAAGCGCAGCGACAAAGGCAGCAATGCTGAAGGCGCAGTACGCCGAAAGAAAAAGAAGAAAAAACCTCAGGAGTAAACTGAGATGATGAAGGCGCTGTTCCCGTGAAGGGAGCGGCGCTTTTTTACTAATAAAGAATTTTATGTTCGGGGTCCCCCGCAAAAGGAATGCATAAACTTCCAAGTCAAAGTCTCCCTACACTGGGATTAACGTTAACCCATTTATATCCTATGTGGTGTTGTGCCAGAATGTATTTTCTATTTATCCATCATATTGTATATAAATTATCTCCAAAGCGGGGCTTACTGACATACATATGTCAAAATGCCTGGTGGTGAATGGGCGCTGCTTCCTTGCGTTCCCCGGAGCGCTTTTGATACAATATAGATCTGACGTTTGGATAATCAGACTTACCTGCTTGTTAAGGCGATCTGACTATCTCTGCTTAGGAATACGATTCAAGGAGTGACTCTCATGGGTAAAAAAGCAGACGGGAAAGTGCTCGCCCAGAACAAAAAAGCTTCCCATGATTATTACATCGAGGACACTTACGAAGCAGGCTTGGTGCTGACCGGCACAGAAATCAAGTCGCTGCGTAATGGACGCGCGAATATTGGCGATGCTTTTGCGACGATTCGAAACGGTGAGATTTTCGTGCACAACATGCATATCAGCCCTTTTGAACAAGGGAACCGCTCCAATCCTACCGACCCGACGCGTACGCGCAAGCTGCTGATGCATAAAGAGCAGATTCACAAGCTGCTGGGACAGTCCAAGCGTGAGGGATTCACCATCGTGCCGCTGAAGGTGTACGTCCGCAACGGATACGCCAAGCTGCTGATCGGCCTCGGTAAAGGGAAGAAAGAGTACGACAAACGCGATTCTGCCGCAAAACGTGATGCTCAGCGTGATATTCAGCGTGTGCTGCGCGACAAGCAAAAGATCGCAAGATAAGCCCGGGCAGGAGATTGCCCGATGTTCCAGATTCCACCTTCAATTCCTTTAACCTTCGTGTTAAAGTGTTGATAAATGTGCTATACTGTGTAAGTAAAGCTTAATGCTTCTTTGCAGTCTTCTTGAAGAAGAGACTGTGGATCGGATCACTTTTGCTCGCTGGTCCGCTTAATCCGAAGCGCCCTTTTAATGAGGGGCCGTTCTTGGATTCGACGGGGGTAGTTCGAGCATGAGTAGCGAGTAGTGGGGACGCGTCCGCTTCATCAACGCTAAAGCCTATTAAACGGCAAACAACAAACAAACTACGCTTTCGCAGCCTAAGAAACTGTGTGCGTGCTTCTACCCTGCATCGCCCATGTGACAGGGATAGGGGCTAACAAGTAGTGGGATACGCTGTCTCATCTCCGCCTGCGGTGAGCTGAAGAAGACAATCAGGCTGACCCGAAGGGGACCCGGTTACGGGGGGCTTCTAGGGTGACATCAAATCCGTGACTACACTCGTAGAAGCTTATGTGCCGTTATCTTCGGACAGGGGTTCGACTCCCCTCGGCTCCATCCTGTAAATCCACAACATTCAGTTTGAAGGTCGTCATCAGATGACGACCTTCTGACGTGGACTCCAAACTAAGAAAGCAGTTGTCGCAGAGTATCTTCTGAGATGGCTGTTTTTTTTCTTGTGACAGCTTCAGTAGTTTTCGGTAGAGTCAATTTGTTACTAGATTCGTAATCAAGACATTGTCTAATTTTGGGCGATTATGTTATATTGTGTTTGATAATTCAAGATATTCAATGCTGAAATTCGAGAGAATAGAAGGAAATACTGCTTTTGATGGAGGAAAAGGAAGATACAGCCCAGTTATACTTTTCAACATCAAGGTGTAACAATAAAAATTCAATTTACACAATCGAAGAAATACTTTTAACCACTCCTCGCTACAGTACAACGTAGAAACAATCGTATATTAACCTTTCAGTATCGATACTATATCATCTGCTATCGAGAACGATACATTCAGGGACTTTTGCTCGAAAGTAATGCTCAGCGCAACGACATGTAATAGTGGATAATGAAAAGTATCAAGCAATTAACTTTGGTGTAGAGCCACATTCATTGATGATATTCTTTGTGAAACGAGGGAATGTAGTGAAGTACTTGACGCGATTAGATTCAATAGGAAAATTAGATCTATCTGCAAGAGCATTCAACGCTCTTCGTAGAGCAGGCATCGTTAGCGTGGGTGATCTGCAGGACTTCCCTATAGAAAAGTTCCCGAGTCTTAAAAACATGGGGGTTAAAACTGTAACAGAAATTACAGAAGTAATTGAAGAGATAGCTAATTACGAGATTGATCCTTTGAATTGTAATGCAGACCAAGAGGCAGAGGACAATTTGGATGTGCGGTTCATTGGAAAGGACGGCCTATCATATCGAGACTTGCCTATAGAGGACATTGAGTTGTCAAAGAGATCATTCAATTGCTTAAAGGGAGCAGGAATTAACTATATTTCCATGTTGTTGGATAAGACCGAGACTGACTTATTTGAAATCCCCAAAATGGGCTCAAAGAGCGTGAAAGAAATAATTGAAGCCATAACTCTACTTGTCCTGCAACCAATGCCTGCAGCTCGAAGTTCTCACAATGAAGTTTCAGTTTCCGAAATTAATGAGGATTGCCTTAGGATCGTTCAGGAAGTTGTTAAGAAAATAGACGTTCATGCAGGCAAACTATATGAGGATATTCTTCCGCTGGTCGCGAATTGTAATGGTAGGTTATTTACAGCAGGTTCAGCTGTAGAGATCGATGAACATCTGATTTCAAAACTCTATGGTT
The DNA here is from genome assembly GCF_038002865.1 of Paenibacillus sp. FSL H3-0321. Taxonomy (NCBI): domain Bacteria; kingdom Bacillati; phylum Bacillota; class Bacilli; order Caryophanales; family Paenibacillaceae; genus Paenibacillus; species Paenibacillus sp. FSL H3-0321. The sequence goes on from NZ_JBBODH010000001.1 coordinate 4,386,162, forward strand.
TGCCCCTTTTGAGATGTGCAATCAAAGAAACTACTTTGAAGCAATTGGAATCCAAACCTTATGGGATGGATAAGTTTAATTTGGTGAGATTCCTACCTTCATTTTTACAGAATGAATTAATAGTGGATAGTCTGATATCAGAATTGATACAGGATGGCAATTTGCTCTGCTTACATGCTGAAATATATAAGCGGAAATATCCAACGTCTCTTGAGTATGCTGCATCCTTGTCAAAATCAAAAGATAGTGCTGTTTTGACGAGACGACTCACCGGACAGACATTAGATGAGATTGGAAAGAGCCTGAATCTATCGAGACAACGCATACAGCAAATTGAAACAAAGTGTATCCGTAAGGCACCTACTCTGAGTGAAGATATGTTTGCGCATGTTTTTCAGAAATATGACATAGCAAAAGAAGATTTTCTTTTAGGATTCAAGGAAACGGCAATAACATACAACTACCTGTCTATTGCTTATAAAAAAGGGGAACTTCCTGTAGATGAATTGGCGATAGATTCTGATTTTCCAGACTATTTTAAAAAGGGCGCAGAACGAATACTTTATAAAAATCACGTGGTACTTGGTAGCGAGCGAGTTCTTTGTAGCCGCTCTGAGCTTAGTGAATACATATTGCGCACGTCGGGCGTTGAGGGCCTTACCTTTGAAGAATTTTCGCAAATATATAAGATGCTACTAGAAGATTTAAATCTACAGGATAATCCTAAGTTTTCGGTGATGGATCGCGGATACTCCAACAAGTTAGCAGCGAGCAACCATGTTCTGTGGAAATATGGACAAAAACTTCGCTACTACAATATTGACGCGTATGATTACACTGATCTGCTCAACGACCTTAATCTGAGCAGTTATAAGAATGTAGAGTATTCAACACGCAAGTTCTTTCGGGAGTATCCAGAGTTGATGAGTGATTATGACATTCAGGATGAATATGAGTTGCATAATCTACTTAAAAAGATCTGCACAAGTGAAGATTACCCACAAATAAACTTTAAGCGGATGCCGAATATAGAGTTCGGGACAGCAGACAGAGATACTCAGGTAATGGAGATGTTGTTGGCTCTCGCTCCTGTCAAAAATACAGATTTTGCTGCAGCATATGAATACGCATACGGCGTTTTGTCTCAAACAGTGCTAGCCAACTACATGAAAAACTTCGATCAGTATTTTTATTCTGGTATTTACAAGATAGATGTGCCGATTCTCCCTGAAATAATGGTTTCCAAAATGAAGCAACTACTATCCAGAGAATTCTATCTCTTGTCTGATATTCGAAAGTTGTATGTGTGCCAATTCCCTAAAGCTGATCCCAAACTGCTGAATCCATACACATTAAAGACACTTGGATTGCGGGTTTATACGAACTATGCAATTAAAGACCAGTATTCATCCGCAACTGACTACTTTCGTATGATTCTTACTACAGAGGATATAGTAGATGCTCAGTTCTTTCCAAAGGAAGTGCTAAACACTATAGCATATACATCGGAGGTTTATAAGCTAAGGGCGGCTTATGAAATTTTAGAATATGCACCATTAAAGTACGTTCATTTTCGCCGAATAAATTGTGTTGGTGTAGAAAAAGAATCCATACTGGACTATTGCTGCAAAGCATATAGAGCAGCTGATTCACAATATTTCACAGTATACTCCCTGCAAAAAAAAGGTTTTACCCATGCCCTCGATGAGCTTGGCTTTGACGAATGGTTTTATGCTTCGTTACTTTCAGAAGATAAGGAGCATTTTACCTATCGCCGAATGGGAAAAAACAAACTTTTCAGACGTGGAAGTGAAAAAGTATCCTTAATCGATTTTTTGGAATGGATTTTGTACTCTAGTGAATCACTATCTTTAGATGTTTATGAGCTGACTGAAAAGCTATCAAGTGATTACAATATAAACTTTGATTGGTATAAAATAGTCGAAACAATCAAAGGAAGCGCGATGTACTATGATACAATAACTCAAAAAGTTTACGCTGACTACGATGTATATTTTGAAGAAATTTAAAATTTGTTTGCCGATGAGCTATTACATGATAAATATGAGGAGGTAATATTCAATTGAGTTTACTTAAAGAAGGCATTGAAAACAGAAGTATTTTACCAACAACATTGACCAAAAAGTTATCGGTGGATAATCACATGCAAACTTACACCGTATATAAAATCCGGCTAGATCAGCTGTATTATAATGATCAGAATGATCGCATTGCGACTTGGATCAGTCAGTATAAAGCGGAAAATGGGATTATTCATATTGACATTGAGGATAAAGAGCAATATAACCAGATCATTCAAGGCTTTATTACTGAAAGTAATCCAGAAGCTTTGAAAAAAACACAAAACAATATTGAACTCATTGGACAACAAGAGGCTGGGGTTGTTTTGACTGATGGTAGGATCATAGATGGTAACCGGCGCTTCACTTGCATGCGTAATTTAGAACAAAAAACCGGAAAAACACAATACTTTGAAGCTGTTATTTTAGAGCACAATTTTGCTCACAATGCTAAACAAATCAAAATGCTAGAATTGTTTCTTCAGCATGGTGTGGACAAACCTGTTGACTATAATCCGATTGATCGACTGGTGGGTATTTATAATGATATTGTAGAAAATAAACTTCTTACAGCACGTGAATATGCTAGCAGCGCTAATCAAACGGAAGCAGACATTAAGCGAGAGATGGAAAAATCAAGACTGATGGTGGAATTTTTGGAATTCATTAACGCACCTAAACAATTCCATTTAGCTCGTACCATGAATCTCTCCGAATCTTTAAAAGACTTGTATAGTATGTTAAGTAAGGTGAAAAATGATGATAGCCGTGAGGATTTGAAAAACAATGTATTTGCTCAATTACTTATGGCACCAGTTGGAGATACAAATAGATATATAAGAAAAATTGGTAAAATTGCATCAAACTCCAGACTTCTGGATGAATATCTTGCTGAACAATCAGATTTAATAGAAAATGTTTGTGATGCTGTGGAGCAGTACCCAGTTATGACCGAAAAAATAATAAATGAACAGATACGTTCACAAAAAGAAATTCAATCAGAATTTTCTAGATCCACTGAAAAGTGGATCAGCAAAGCGGACGGAGATGCTAGCCGAAATCGCCCTGCGCAGCAAGCTGAAAAGGCATATGAAATGCTTGATACCATTGATACGAATATATTTAAGAAAATATCAGATGAGCAAAAAGAAGATATACGTGAAAAGCTTGACTTGGTTCAACAAATATTAGATAGCATTAGAGGAGAACTAGATGTTTAAAGATCTTTCGCTGAAAGCTACATATTCTTCTTATGAAGATGATGTTGGATCCTCTTTCTATACCCCGATCTTGCGCGAGTGCATCAGTTATGATAGAGCTACTGCTTATTTTTCAGCCCAAGCGCTTGCCAATTATGCAAAAGGTCTAGAAGTGTTTGCACGTCGAGGAAATAAGTGCCGTATGATTGTTTCGGCGGAACTATCAGAATATGACTATCGACAAATTAAAGAAGGATACCAGTTGCGGGAAGAGGTCAATCTAGCATTGTTAGGAAGGCTGAGAGAAACTCTATCTCTTGAGGAAGAGCGCAATATCTCTAATCTTGCCTACTTGATTTCACTTGGGATTATTGACATTAAGATTGCCTTTACTCGCTTAGGAATCTTTCACGATAAATTCGGCGTCATGGAAGATGAAGTAGGGGATGTGATTTGCTTTCGAGGATCAAATAATGAAACTGCGGCGGCTTATAATACCAATTACGAAGCGTTTGACATTACCTGCAGTTGGCAGGCATCGGCTTTCGATTATTCAAAAATCGTCAAAAGCAAAGAAATATTTGAAAATCTTTGGAATAACAAGGTTGAAAATGTCCTCGTCTGTGATATGAGCCAAACTCTTCATAGAGAAATTGTTTCTCACAGCAAAGGGAAGGTCATTATCGACACTGTACAGCTTGAACCAAGTTGTCTCTTATTGGATTACGACGATGGGTTAAAGCTTGACATTAAAATTGAACCGTCACTTCTTTTAAATAATGCAGTTTATAAACGGTGGCTCAAGCGATATGTTGATTTAGAACGGAGTAATGACCATATTATTCATTTTAAAAGCAGTTTAACTTACCCATCCTACAAGAAAATCATTGGTATTCTAGAGCAAGATGCCCAAAAGCGAGCCTATCGCTTCTTTACCACACAACGACTCCATGATTATATCGCAAACCGAGAAATGTATATTGAAAAGCGAGCTAATATTGGACTTTTCATAAAACAGCAAGATCCTATTATACGAGCACAGTTTGCTGAATATAAAGCAGTTGTCGATTGCGCTTTTTATCGACAACTTCGAGACAAGCAAATGTGGGATTCGTTTTTCATGTGTAGCATGAAAAAATCCAGCAACTTCTCTGTCCCTGGATCAGGGAAAACGGCGTCAGTTTTAGGGGTATACTCATACCTGCAATCACAAGGACTGGTCAAAAGAATTGTTATGGTTGGGCCGAAAAATTCATTTGGCTCTTGGGTTGATGAATTCAAAGCCTGCTTCGGTATGAAGCAGCAGGTTCAATTATTTAGCATACATGATCCAAGTTATCGATCTACCAAAGATAAACAGCAAGCCATTTTGTATGATACGGGAAATAAGAATCTTCTGTTGTTTAACTATGAGAGTTTAGGGACTTATGTGACAGAAATCAAAAAGCTAATAGATGCTGAAACATTACTCGTGTTTGATGAAGTGCATAAAGTGAAAGCTCTGAATGGCCGCCGCGCTTTTGATGCACTTGAAATCGCAAAGGATGCTTGCTACACAATTGCACTTACGGGAACTCCTATACCTAATTCGTACACCGACATTAGGAACCTGTTGGATATTCTTTATCACGATGAATATGCTGATTTTTTTGGGTTCACTATTCCACAATTGAAAGACCCAAGTCCAGATGATATTACCGTTATTAACCAGAAACTACAGCCCTTCTTTTGCCGCACAACAAAACAGGAATTACAAGTACCGGCAGCAAATCCAGATTCTTTTATCCAAGTAATGGCCAGCCGCCCTGAAAATGAATTATTTCAGATACTGCTGCTAAAATACGCAAAGAATAAACTTGCTCTAATCATTCGTCTTTTGCAATTGGAATCAAATCCACAAATGCTATTAAATTCACTTGACTTATCAGAGTTTTCAGATGTTTTGGATATCTCTGGAGAGATAGAGCAAATTGATTATGTGGACTTTTCCGACGATGTGGTTTCTCTCATTAATAATATTGTAACCACCAAAAAGTTTGATGCCTGTATAGAAATCGCCTTACAGCTTCATAGAGATCACAAACCAGTATTAATTTGGTGTATATTTATTGATTCTATGATGAATATTAAGGGGGCTTTGGAAACAGCAGGGGTTCGAACTGCTTGCATCTATGGAGCGATTAGTATGGAAGAGCGTCAGGTGATTTTATCAGCATTTCGAAAAGGTGAGATTGATGTCCTAATTACTAATCCACACACCTTGGCTGAGTCTGTATCTTTGCACATTGTTTGCCATGATGCAATATATTTTGAGTACAGCTATAATCTTGTTCATCTCCTGCAGTCGAAAGATCGTATCCATCGCTTGGGGCTGCCAAACAATCAGTACACCCAGTACTTTTTTACACAGGAAATATTCTTTACCAAAGATGGAGATCCATATTCCTTGGATGAAAAGATATATCTCCGTCTTAAGGAAAAAGAGCAAGTTATGTTGGATGCGATTGAAAACAACATGCTTGAACGAGGTAATACAACGGAAGAAGATTTAGATCTTATTTTTTCAGGTCTTAGATTATAGATAAATTTCACACTCTAATATTATCAATAATTGAAAATCTCAACTGCTCGACGCTTAAAACGTGTAGCTATGCCACCTTCCCATAAATATGACGCAACAAGTGACGGGGAATTGTAGATTTACCCACGCCACGCCTCCATATGGAGTAAAGCAGAAGACACCTTAATCGGTGTCTTTTTTCGTTATAATGATTGTTTTTGCTGATAATAGTTAGTTTAATCTGAAGCAGGTCTGTTGATTAGCTAAATTATGGAAGTTGTAAACACTACATTGGCTAAATAAATCCTCCATTCCGGTGGTAAAGTTTCCAAAGTAAATAACCGGTCAAAGTCGACGAATGTTAATTTAGCACTCGGATGCACCGCAGCATTTCCCTGCTCAAACAGGAACTTAAGCAAAACATAAATCAGTAAAGCTGTGTACAGCTGTCCATACACTGCATTTGGTGTTGTTCCGAATAATTTTGGAATGTTTAGATGCTGCTTAATCCAACGAAAAAAGATTTCAATCTGCCACCGTTTTTTATAGATTTCTGCAATCCCTTCGGGGGAATACCAGTGCAGATTTGTGGCGAGAATAACGGGATTTCCTTTGGGATCCTCTAGGATGACCACCCGAAATCTGTTCTGGGAGAGTGCCATGTTCTTTCCCAATTGGCAGGTCAAATCTTGCTTAATACTTCCCGAAAAGGGACGCTTTCGACATCGTGAGATTGGATTCGTAAAGGTTGTATTATCCCGAAGCCGAATCACAAAATACTGCCGGTTTTCCTGCTCTTGGTAACTGTCAAACAGCTTGTGTTTACCATAAGACCGGTCTGCCACCAAAATAAATCTTCTGTCCAGCAGGTCAGGGCAACTCTTCAAATCAGGCTCATATCCAGTCGTTTCGGTAACTTTGTGCAATTCGCCTTGGTCTCCAATGATCCCCACGTGTAGCTTAACGCCTGCTTTTTGGCCTTTGTGCGGAGCCCAAGTCAACCGTCCCAGACCTACCGTAATCGTAGTGGAATCAACGATTAGCAGCTCCTTCGGAATACCGAGTACACGCCGAGTCTTTCGATTGCACAGCCCAATCATGAGATCTAGCAAACGCTTGAATAATTGAAAAGGAACGTCTTTGGCTTTTTTCGAGAGGGTTGAGTGATCCACAGAACGCTGCCCACAAAGGGCCATTCGCTGTTCTCCGTCCCGATACCCCTCCCACTGCTGGAAGGCGGCTTCGGCCAAAAATAGAAATAAATCATAGACAGTAAACTTTCGCGCCACATCGATATACTTTAGTTCTTCCAAGAATGGGAGCATTTTTTCTTCGGGAATCACCAATTGCAGAATATTCGATAATGAAGTAGACTTTTTCATGAGGTCGCCTCGTTTCGGATGTTTGTAGGGGTACAAACACTTTACCGAATGAGCGGCCTTTTTTCTACCTTTTTCTGGTTAATCAATAGGTCTAAATCTGAAGGAACTTATACTTCTTTACAAGGTTCAAAACCATTGATAAATGCTATAATAATAAAGAATGGAGCTGATGCCGATGTATTTGCTTGACCCACGTGTGGATTTCGTATTCAAACGGATATTTGGCAGCGAGAACAATAAGGATGTGCTGCTGGCGTTTCTTAACCGCATTTTCACGGAAGCTGGTGAGCCGCCGCTGACCGAGATCATCCTGATGAACCCATATACGGATAAAGACGATCCGCTCGACAAACAATCCATTTTTGATGTTTATGCCAAGACCTCTGAAGGTAAACTGATTGATATAGAGATGCAGCTGTTTAATAAGTACGATATAGAGAAAAGAACGCTCTTTTATTGGAGCAAACGATATGCGAGTCAACTCAATGAGGGCGACAAATATCCAGAGTTGAAGAAATGCGTGACGATTAACATTTTAAACTATTCGTTCTTGAAGAATGAGCAATATCATAACGTATTTCATTTGCGGGAAGACCGGACGGGGATATCGTTAATTGACGACATCGAGGTTCATTTCTTGGAGTTGCCGAAGCTAGATGAACATAGTGTTCCGTCTGAAGGCGGACTGATCAATTGGTTACTGTTTCTGAAAGGTGCCGATACATCACAATGGGAGGTGCTGAAGATGAATGAACCGGGTTTGGAAAAGGCCATGGATACCCTGCAATATCTGAGTCAGGATTCGGACGCTAGACGATTGTATGAGGCCAGACAGAAGTATTTGCATGATGAAGCGTCCATGGTTGAAGGGGCAAAGTCAGCTGGGATTATTGAAGGCAAGCTTCAAGTGGCTCGCAATTTGCTGGCAATGGGGATGGATTATGCAGCTGTAGCGAAGGCGACAGGGCTTAGTGAAGGTGAAATCAAGTCTATCAGGTTTTAACATGTTGCCTGTATGGCGATGGCAAGCTTCATCAACGCTAAAGCCTATTAAACGGCAAATAACAAACAAACTACGCTTTCGCAGCCTAAGAAACTGTGTGCGTGCTTCTACCCTGCATCGCCCATGTGACAGGGATAGGGGCTAACAAGTAGTGGGATACGCTGTCTCATCTCCGCCTGCGGTGAGCTGAAGAAGACAATCAGGCTGACCCGAAGGGGACCCGGTTACGGGGGGCTTCTAGGGTGACATCAAATCCGTGACTACACTCGTAGAAGCTTATGTGCCGTTATCTTCGGACAGGGGTTCGAATCCCCTCGGCTCCATATGGAGTAAGTGAAAGACACCTTTAGGGGTGTCTTTTTTTGATTTAGCAGAAGTGTTAGATGATACGTACTCGTTAAAAGGAGGGTATAACTTTTTTTGTGCTTACATCCTCCACCGTTTAGGAATTGGATTCGAGAGTGAAAATATGGTGTGAGTATGTTATTCTTTAACAAATCATTATATACTTTTTCAACGGAAGCACCGTGCCAAATTATTTATTAAGCATGGTCTTTTTGATGGAGGAGATGGAAGAATGAAACATTCTTTAGAAGTGATTTCGAAAGAAATAAGGAGCAGGGTTAAGGCGAAGTTTCCGGTATTATTGACTAATTTAGCCGAAGAGTTAGCATATGACTTCATGTTCACACCTAAATATAAAATTACTCACGAATACGATTCTCCATGGGATTGTTCGGGTATGCTGATTCAGGAAAATGATTTAATCTCGGTTGATGATTATTATAGTGTTGAAGACTTTTTTGATGAGTATACCGGGCAATCTACAGCTAGCTATACAAGTGGTATCGGTTTTTTACATAATAGTTTTGGAGAAAAGTACGAAGATGTGGTTAGAAAATTTGTTTTTGGATGTTATATTGAGGTTCTGTCAGAAACAGATAATAACCGTCTCATTCAGCAATTGTTAGCGCATGGATATGATATCTCGGGTACGGAAAATGAGGATATCATCCAAGCTGTCACGGATTATGAGCTCTTTGAAGAGCCATTCTGGTATCATCTTGAAATTATTGAGCGTGTGAAGTCGCTTAGCTTAAAAATGATGGTTTCCCGTGGTAAAAATGGAGCCATAAAAAAACATCATCATCAATTAGCAAGGCGCAGAGAAGAAGATAAAAAAATAAGTTTCGAACAGAACGAAGCATATAAAATTTGGAATAAGCTACAGAAACTATTTCGCTTACAAAAGGGATATTCACTCCAAAAGATTGAAATAAAGGATTATATAATGTTTAGTGAATTTCTAGAATATAATCGTATACCCAACGACGAAAAGACCATCTTAGCTAAATATATGGGCAGTAAGTTTTCTAATAAAGTATGTATGTGTTGGAAGGATGGGCAAGGAATCAACTATAGTGATTAGGTTGCTGGCGTGCCTCAGCGAGGGAGACAAATATCCTGAGTTGAATAAATGCGTGACGATTAACATTTTAAACTATGGGTTCTTAAAGAATGAGCAATATCATAACGTATTCCATCTGCGGGCGGGCTGATTAATTGGCTATTGTTCTTAACGGGTGCCGATACATCACAATGGGAGGTGCTGAAGATGAATGAGCCGGGTTTGGAAAAGGCTATGGATACTTTGCAATATTTGAGTCGGGATTCGGATGCCAGACGATTGTATGAGGCTAGACAGAAATATTTGCATGATGAAGCATCTATGGTTGAGGGGGCGAAGTCTGCGGGTATTGCAGAAGGCGTAAACAAAGGGAAAAGAGAAGTCGCTCGTAAGTTGCTGGCAATGGGGATGGATTATGCAGCTGTAGCTAAGGCAACAGGGCTTAGTGAAAGTGAAATAAAGTCGTTAAATCCTTAACATGTGGTGTTGTTTACCATGCAAGCTTCATCAACGCTAAAGCCTATTAAAACGGCAACCAACAAAACAACAACACTTTCGCAGCCTAAAGAAACTGTGCGCGTGCTTCTGCCCTGCATCGCCATGTGACAGGGATAGGGTCTAATAAATAGTGGGATACACCGTCTGGTCTCCGCCAGGACGGAAGAAGGAAGAAGATAATCAGGCTGACCCAAAGGGGACCCGGTTACGAGGGGCTTCTAGGGTGACATCAAAACTGTGAATGCACTCGTAGAAAGTTATGTGCCGCTATCTTCGGATTGGGGTTCGGCTCCCCTCCATCTCGAAACCCTCTCCTAGAGCGCATTTTTTATATTTTTCAAGACCTGAATTGTAGTCCAAATGGCTATAATGGCTCCTAATATTTCGGACTTCCAAGTTGTCTGCTTAATTTTGCCCACACTGAAATAGTTCTGCTAAAATAGGATCATATAAATCAAGTGAGGTCGATCGAAATGAAATTAATGGACGAGCTTATTGATGCTTACTTGGATAACAACTTTGAGCACCCGTATTATTTGGATCTGCATACTGGACAAGTCATTTTGGATTTAGATGAGTCGTATACAGGGGAACCGGGAATCGACTGGGATGACGAGGAAAACGAAGAACGTTATATCGATATTCCAAAGATTGATTCAAATGAGGCATTTTATGTAATGACAAAATTTGCTCAGCGTACTGAATCCGATCCCGAGGATAAATTATTTGATGCTCTTGGTGGTAATAAACCTTTTAGAAGGTTTAAGGATGCGCTTGATAGATTGGATATTTGGGAAGAGTGGAACAGGTTCGAAAACAAGTATGCAGAAGAAGCAATCCAATCGTGGATGGATCGGTTTGAGCTGGATTACAATGAATTGAGCGAAAAGCACAATAACAATATTCCTTTTTCATAATGAAAGGGCGTAGTTTGTTTGAATAGACAAGAGTTACAGAAGAAGGTTCGTCATACGGTGCAACAATTGATCTGGGAAAAAGGGTATGCGAGCCCACTGGATTTGTTCTTGAAGATGGAGAAGGTCTCTCCGAAGCTTGTTGAGGAATGGAGATTAGGAAGGGTTCCATATCTTGAACGGGTTCTTCATGGCAACTTGGGTCAATTCAGCTTCATCATGAAAGAATTCCGAAAAACTGCAAGGGAGATCAACCTTAAAGAATCCTATACCGCCTATATGTCCTGGGGAAAAGGTTCGAAACGCCCGCTACGTTTCTCGAAATCAGGTAACGACCAAGTGGAACGACACTATTCCACTCACTATGTAAAGCTGCCAAACCCCGAGCAGCCCAATTAAAAGTCGCTTTTAGTGGGGCTTAATCAGCCGCAAAGATGTAATGAAGAGGGGGCGTAATTATGTGTCGGGTGGATTCTTGTGAAGGAGCAAGAATGTTTGCGGCTCTTGGAATATGTCAAGAAGCAGCCTTCTCGAATGGAACAGGGGGGTGTCCAAGGTACGATGGATGAAGTTCAGGAGCGTTTTCCTAATGAATGGGTCGTTTTTGAGGCGAATAAGGCCTATTCCAAGGAAGGCCAGCGTTTTATTGAAGAAATGTCGGTGATTGACTCCTATGTGGACTCTACCAAAGCATTGAAACGGTACAGTGAGTTACACCAGGAAACTCCACATCGCGAGTATTGTTTTTTCACACTTCCCGTCCTGAGGTTGTGGCGCGAGAACGATATGTGGGGATCAGAGGGCCAAGATGTATATAACAGAAATCTTTGATACTGGAGAAATGCAACTGAAACTAACATTCGCTAAACGGCTATCTACATACAGTTTCAGCAACAATCCCCGCCGAATTGTGGCTCTGCACGTCCACCCCTTAGTTTCTAGTTTCTAGAACCCCCTTCCCGGCAAGGCTTTTCAGCTTTTTTTGGGAAAGGGGCTCTACACGTCTTTTCCATTGTATTAAAACGTTACAGCTCCGCCCCCTTATATCCCATCTTCCGATAGCCTTTCACTCTTTTCTTGAACATCGCCATTAACATAGGGACCTGAAGGTCGATATAATCATATATTTTTACTTCTTCTTTATTCACATGACTTCGGTGCAAGCGGCCCGCATATTGCTGCAAGGTGCCTGACCAAGAGATAGGATGGACAAGGAACAAGGTATCCAGTCTGGCATCATCGAAGCCTTCGCCTATCAGTTTTCCGGTCGCGATAACCACACGTTCTTGATCATCTGGAATAGAGGCGATTTGGGCGCGTAGAGCCTCTCTCTGTTTTTTCCCCATTCTGCCTTTAAGCACAATTACGTTTTTCGCAAAAGACTGCAATCTCTCTGCAAAATATTCAGCATGAGCGGTTCGTTCAACCAGTAGCAGCGGAGAGTGGCCTTCATCCAGGCAGGTAAGCAAATCGTCAAAAATAAGAGTATTACGTTCTTCGTTGTCTACAAGTTGCTGATAGATGTCCTGAATACCGGAAATCTTTTCTCCTGGCTTGATCTGAAAATGGGTATACCGAGGAATAACTCTTAAAGAAAATCCTCTGGAGCTGCTTAAGGCTTTGGCATCCACCTTTAATAGCACTGGTCCAAGCTGGAATCGTACGATTGCTTCTTGTCCGTCCTGGCGTTTAGGTGTGGCAGTTAAGCCGAATACATACTTAGCTTTTACTTCACGAAGAACCTGTTCGGAGCTGTAGGCTGATACGTGATGGCATTCATCCACAATGACTTGCCCGTATTCACTTACAATAGGTTTAACAATCCCTTTATAGTTGAGGCTCTGAATGACAGCAATATCGATGATGCCGGTTCTTTTGTTTTTGCCGCCGCCGATCATACCGATCGCTTGTTTTGGAACTTCGAGAAAGGTTTGCAATCGCTCCTGCCATTGTTCCATGAGCTCTCGGCGGTGCACCAGAATAAGGGTGTTTGTCTTTCTTGAAGCGATGATGCTGGCTGCTACGACAGTTTTACCGAATGCGGTTGCCGCCGAGAGGACGCCTATATCCCTGTTTAGAATCGCTCTCGCCGCTGTATCCTGAAGAGTGGTTAGCGTACCGGTGAACTTTGCTTCTATTGAGATTCCAGACGAACGACGATCTTCAAGTGATACTTTGACCTGGTTTTGCTCAAAAAAGGATAACAGATCCTGCAAGCATCCCCGTGGAAGAACTACATAACTCTCCAAATCCTCTGCACATGAGATAACCCGGGGTTTACCGTAGGTGGAGAGCCGCATAGCTTGTGCTTTATAAAAATCGGGATTGGAGAACGACGCCAATTTAATCAGAGCATGAACGGCACTTGAAGGAAGTCCAGACTTAGGAATATAAAGACGATCTGAATGCAGAATCTGTATTTCAGCAGGCAATGATTCCATCAAAATCGGCTGCTTCTGAATATAATTACTCTGTTCCTCTGCCATTCCGGTTACTTCATCGTCAGATGCTGCTATCAGGGTGTCATTATTGAACAGTCTATGTTCCCCGTGCGTGTATATAAATTGCTTTACTTCGTCTTCGCTCATCTTGCCAAGTCCGGATAAAACACTCCATTGGTCAGCATAGGGCTCGAAGTGTTCATCAATAAAGCTGCTGTTTCCCTGTTTACGTGGTCCACCCTGAAGCGGCAGAGCAATTAGGTTGCCAAATCCGCCTTTGGGCAGCGTATCCTGATTGGGAAACAGGCGGTCGTAGGATTCCATGCCGATCTGATATCTCTTGTTCATGGTTAGACTCAGTAAAGTCATTCCAAATCTTCTGGCAGTAGCAGCTTCAATATTTTGACTGAAGAAAATCCAGATGTGACCCCCATTACCGGAGCGGGAGCGCTCTAACAGTGCAGGGATTTCATGGCTTCTACATATCTGCATTACGACAGTAACGTCCTGCTTCCAATCATGTTTGTCGAAATCCATTGCCAAAAACCAGCAGGTTTCATCCGGCAGCATTGGATATATGCCAATCGTTCTGTCTTGCCTTGCATCTAAATGGGATGACAGCACTTCGTTTGTAAGGGGCATGAAGCTCTGATGTTTGCAAACGGAGCATTTCACTCTGGGTTTCTCACACACCGAAGTCCACTCATTGGCGCAGACGGGCGAGTAGCCGGACTTGCCTTGCTTGTTGCTCCAGCGAATCGGGTATACATCGTCTCTTCCGCGAAAATAACTTTGATATATTGCGAGCTTGTCCTCTACTGTTGAGTACTGGTGAACATTCGATTCTCCAACAGTTGTTTCTTTGCTTACTTTTGCCGGAGAAGTGGAATTAGTCGTTGTTTGTTCATCCGTACTTGTTCTATTCTCCTCAACCGTAAGCCCCAGCAGACTTTTTAACCGGGCGACCTCCAGCTTAAGTTCTTCAATATGTGCTAAAGCTGCGTTATATTTGTCCTCCAAATTGTCCATTGATTGGTCCTCGCGTTTTATTTATATTATACCTTGTAAGCAGTAGAGTAATAATTCTGGGAATTATCACCGGATTAAGGAGATCATCATAATGCTGAAATTAAGAAACTCAACCATTAAAAAGCATTTGAACAATCTTACGAGGGAAGAGCTTGAAGCTGAAGTCTTGAATTTGGCCAAGAAATATCCGATCATTCAGGAGCATTATTTTTCCGTGCTATTTCCTGATCAAGGGGAGGTCTTAACCAAGTACAAGAAAATTATTGAGAAGGAATTTGGCCATCATAAGGGGGAGATTTTGCGGTACCCGATTATGAAGAAAGCAATAAAGGATTTTAGTAATGTTTCAAACAACAAGGAGCAAATTGCAGAAATCATGATTTTTACAGTGGAATGTGGAGTGGACTTCACACTTTCATTTGGAGACATTGATCAAAAATTTTACCATACTATAGCAAGCATATATGAACAAGCCTTAAAGCATATTGTAGACAATCAATTAGAAGACAAGTTTGTAGATCGATGCAACCGGTTAATGCTGAGCAGTCAGGATATTGGCTGGGGTTTTGGATTTGATATGATTGATGTGTATAATGACTATTTAGGACAAATAGATGAAGAAGAAGACCTTGAGTAGCTTATACGGACGAATTATTAATCGTAAGGATTGTGTTATAATATTATAAATAAAAATCGAAATCCGAGCGAGGTGCTATCCTAATGCTGCCCCAAAGGGAAGAATTACAACGGTTATTGAAAAAGGCCAATCAGCATGCAATCGCAGAGGCCAAAAAGGCTGGAGCCTCCATTTATTATATAAAGGATGGTAAGCGGATACGTGAAGATGCCAAAGGGCAGAAATTCGAGATTACTTACGATGTAGCCGGAAATCGCACTGAGCTTGTTAGTCATGACTGAACCAGAGTTTGTAATGACGGTTTTTGCTGGCACTAATGGGGCCGGAAAAAGCACAATTAGCTTTCAAATGAGGGATTATGTTGGAACCATTATTGATCCTGACCAGATTGCTAAAAGGATTAACCCGGAGGATCCCAGAAGTGCAGACCTGTCTGCCGGACGAGAGGCTGTAAAGCAAATAAGGGAATTAATCGGGCGAAAAGAAAATTTTGCTATAGAGACTACTCTGTCGGGAAGTTTTGTTTTACGTCATATGATGACAGCCAAGGAACAAGGTTATAAAGTCGTCATGTATTATATTGGTTTGCAGGATGTGCAAATGCATATTGATCGGGTAGCTTCAAGAGTGGAACAAGGAGGGCATTGGATTGCGGAAGAAGACATCCGGTGGCGATATGGTCAATCTTTAAGTAACCTGAAGCCAGCTTTGGAGATTTCGGACGAAGTCACCATTATCGACAACACCAGTGAACCTGAGGTTGTGGCGGAGATTAAACGTTCACAGATCAGCTTTTGCAGAGAAGAGATTCCTACGTGGGCTAGGGGAGCTTTGGAATTGTACTTGTAACAAGTTGCTCCAGGTTAGGCTTATTAAGCCAGAGCAAGGGACATGGAGCGTCTTTGCTAAACGGCTATCTCGTACAATTCCAGCAGCAACCCCCGCCGTGAGCATAGAACAGGGTCTCGAAGAAGAGGAAGCTTTTGTAGTTGGATTTTTGGAAGAATACCGCTTTATAAAAGAGCTCCAAAGATCGGGTGGAGGCCTGACTCTGGTTTAGAAGATACCACCTGATATGCTATAATAATAGTAATTATTTAACCGGAGGTGTCCAAGATGCGATGGGATGAAGTTCAGGAGCGTTTTCCGAATGAATGGGTCGTTCTTGAGGCGACTAAGGCCTATTCTAAGGAAGGCCAGCGTTTTATTGAAGAAATGTCCGTGATCGACTCCTATGAGGATTCTACTAAAGCGTTGAAGCGGTACAGTGAGTTGCACCTGGAAGATCCACATCGCGAGTATTGTTTTTTTCACACCTCCCGTCCTGAGGTAGTGGCACGAGAACGATATGTGGGAATTAGAGGACCAAGATGAATATAACAGAAATTTATGGGCTTCCCTTCGTAAGCATGACTGTTGTGTTTAGGGGGAGAGAGTTAAAGCTTGAGAAGGTTCTGCTTGATACAGGTTCTGCAAGTACGCTTTTGAATGCGAATATTGTGCAGGAGATTGGTATGGTTCCTGAAGGAAATGATATCGTTGATATTATACGGGGTGTAGGTGGTGTAGAGTATGTGTACACCAAGTACCTGGATTCGATTATAGTCGATGAAGCAATACTTAATGATTTTCAAGTGGAAATCGGGAATATGGATTATGGCATGGAAATCGACGGCATCCTTGGTTTTAACTTCTTGAAACAAGTAGGAGGTGTGATTGACGCCGGAGCAATGAAACTAAAAACCGGCAGCTGCTAACCGGCCACTGTGTACAGCTCTAACAACGGCTCGCGCCGAATTTTGGCTCTGCACGTGCACGCCCACCCCTCGGAAAACTCAACCCTTGTCCATACAACCCACAACGGTTAAATATGCTTAATAGGGTTCATTGTGTATATTAACCTTCGTAAGGGGATGGGGAAATGCATCAAACTGATCCTAGAAATATTATTACTTATGCGAGCGGTGAAGCTTATGGTGAACCATTCCAAGCTTTTATTCGAGGACAACTCTATATAGAAACACTGCTAAGTGAGATTATTGTGCGCTCCTTTAAAAACCCAGAAGCACTAAAAAATATAACAAACAGTTTTCACAATAAAGTGAAGATAGTGAGAGGTGTTGATAGGATTTCTGCACCAATGGAAGATTTATTGCTACAAATAAATAGTGTAAGAAATAAACTTGCACATAAACTGGAATTCAACTTAGTTTTTAACGATGCATTCGAATTAGTAGAGAAAGCAGCTGAGGCGAAAGTTGATTTTTCAGATGAAAATATTTATCTGGACAGAAATTATAGTGAACTAAACTATGGTGTAACTGGAGTAGTAGCAGAACTTATGAGTAATACTTTCTCTCAAATTCTTTTTGAAAACGAAGATATGTTTACACATGAGGATATAGGACGGTTTTTAGGATAGAAAAAGGTGCCTATTGTTTGTGAATTTACGGTTACTAATGTTATTGGTTCATTCATGCCACATCCCCAAACAACCTAAGCATCACACGGCGGCGAATTGTGGATTTGCCAAGCCACGGCTCCGCTCCATAAATAGTATCAGTGAAGACACCTTTAGAGGTGTCTTTTTCGCGTGCTACTGTATTTTGATAAAGCCAGTGTCTAGCAAGAGCGTGATTTCTATCAGTAACAAAGAGTAATCATAAATCTATTTTTGAAAACATACTAATTAGTATAAAAATAGGTTTGGAGTGATGTAAATGACGTTACTGATCATTGAAAAAAAGAGCGAATTTCAGATTGAAGATTACAAAAAGTTAGCTAAAAATATGCTTGAAAAGCAGGGTTATAAATCTTTTCTTACGCCTAAGCGTACCACATATATTCTGCAAATATGCTACGCTGGTTTATATCATTTTTAATCCTGAATCTTATAGAGGAGGCCCCCATGCCAAGCATTCTCGAATCCCTATACCACGGTAGTTTGTTCCCTAACGAGCACGTTATTCCCAAAGATTCTAATTATCGCCCGTTAAACAAACAAATCATCGAGTCTATAGAAATTTGGAAAGGCAAGCTGTCCGAAGGAGATTTTGAGGAACTGGAGTCTTTATTGGAGCTGTATTCGCAAGTGCAGGGGATGGATATGACGGCTGCGTTTGTGTGCGGACTCAAGACCGGAGCGGCGATGATGATTGAAATTCTAGTCGATGATTAAGAATGGCGGAAGCCCTGTTCTTTAGGGATTTCCGCACCAATCAAGGTGTCTTTTTCTGTCATTGAGGTGGATAGTTTTGTTTTTTACGAGAAAAAACCGGAATTTGCAACCCGATATGCTGTAGTAATAGTAATTATTTAACCGGAGGTGTCCAAGATGCGATGGGATGAAGTTCAGGAGCGTTTTCCTAATGAATGGGTCGTTCTTGAGGCGACTAAGGCCTATTCTAAGGAAGGCCAGCGTTTTATTGAAGAAATGTCCGTGATCGACACCTATGAGGATTCTACTAAAGCATTGAAGCGGTACAGTGAGTTGCACCAGGAAGATCCACATCGTGAGTATTGTTTTTTTCACACCTCCCGTCCTGAGGTTGTGGCACGAGAACGATATGTGGGAATTAGAGGACCAAGATGAATATAACAGAAATTTATGGGCTTCCCTTCGTAAGCATGACTGTTGTGTTTAGGGGGAGAGAATTAAAGCTGGAAAAGGTGCTGGTTGATACAGTTTCTGCCAACATACTTTTGAACACGGATATCGTACGACTATGAACTCTTATATCAATTCCGTTTAAGTTACAACGAGCAGCAGATCAATCTGGCCAGCTGCCCGTTGTAACACAGTGATCCTTTAATAAATCGTCGGCACCATTCCCCCGTCCATACGGATTGGAGAACCTTTAAATGCTGAAGCATAAGGGCTGCATATAAAAGCTGCTAGTCTTCCGATTTCGACCGGTCTGATAAATCGTTGAATCTCAGACTGAGGCAGGTTTGCGGCCATGAATTTTTTCTCTTTTTCGGGGAACGTTATATTGTCATCGGCGTAGACTCCCTCAATGATCTGATGCACATTTTCAGAAAGTGTTGGTCCAGGCATTATCGTATTGACGGTCACTTCCGTTCCTATGGTTAATTTTGATAAGCTTTTTGAAAGTGAGAGCAGCATTGATTTGGTCATGCAGTATTGCGGCATTTGACCTGAAGGCATTACGGCTTCTTCGCTCGCGATAAAAATCATGCGTCCATAATTGTTTTCCAGCATTTTAGGCAGATAAAATTTACATAATCCGTTTGCAGCAAGCACATTCGTACGGAAGTATTTATCCCATATTTCATCGGTTACGTCATCGTAACTCATAATTTCATATATGCCCATATTGTTAACCAAAATGTCCACATGAGGATATTTTTCAAACAAGGCTTCTCTCTGCGTAACATCCACAATATCTGCAGTGGCATTTTGAGGAGAAGTAGCCGGGAATTTCGAACGAATTTCGTTTACCGTTTGTTCTACCTCTTCGTAATTTCTTCCATTAATCAGTACATTCACGCCTTCTTTGGCCAGTTCAATAGCAATGGCTTTACCGATACCCTTCGTTGAACCTGTAACTAAAGCTGTTTTATTGTGTAATCCCATATCCATGATACATTTCCCCTAAATGAAGTTATATAGAACCTCAAGAATAATCTTGCGTTCCGATAGGGATTATAATACCTTGTTTGGGCGGCTCAGTAACTAGCTCACAGCGCCAATCTTCTTGCATCACGCGCCAATTTATTTAAATTTTACTTATTGTGAGAGCCTACATTCTCCGAACGCCAATGAGAGGGCGTATCGCCTTCCCATATACGGAATGCGCGGTAAAACGAATTCTGGTTCTCGTATCCCACTAGGCAAGCTACTTCTTTAATATCCAGTGACGGGTCGGCCAAATATGCCCTTGCCTGCTCATGCCTGGCCTGCGTTAACAGATGCTTGAAGCTCGTGGCTTCTTCAGTTAGCCGGCGCTGCAGCGTCCGATCGCTCATATTAAGCTCCTTTGCGACAGACTGTATGTCAAGAAGCCCTCCCATAAGGCTCCGCTTGATGATCCATTTTACTGTCTCAGTAATAGAAGTAGTGTTTTGCTTTTCATTCAGCGTCCGGTCTAAGACAGGTGTCAAAATTTCCAGCAGTTCTTCGTTATACGTTGCAAAAGGAATGTCCAAGTCTTGGCGCCGCAGTGTGAGCCGGTTCCCGCTGGTACCGATTTGGATTGGACAGCCGAAATAAGCCTCCAGCGTCTGCACATCACCCATGGGACGTGAAAATTCGACCCTTCGTGCATTCAATACTTTGCCTGTTCCCCGGCGTCCAAGTTCCAGAAGATACGCCAGTGTGATCCCGACCAATACCTCCGGACCGGACTCTTCCGTATGCTGCCACTCCAGCTCGATGGTGCATTCCTCACCCTCCTCCATGATAAGCAGCCTTTCAGGGGGACACATTTGTTTATACCTGGCCATGCGGCAAAGAGCATCCCGATAATCACGGGCGTGGTAAGTGGCCAAGACGTCAGGCGGGAATTGTGCCGATTCAAAGACAGATACAAGTCCAATGATCGCTTTGGCAATATCCCCTATGAGATCCGAAAAAGCCTGCCAGATCGCAAAATACTCTGCGGCAGTGACTTTAGGTTCAGTAATTACGGTAAGCGGCAGCCCGGCTTGCCGAGCTACATCCCTTGGAGCAATCCCTAACTGCTGTAATCCGGACCAAAAGCCAGAAGGAAATTTAATATATTTCGTGGTATGTAACTTCATATACAGGTCTCCTTTGCTGATTACACGGATGTGCCGCTGAATAAAAAATAAATAAAACACAATAGCCTTATGCTAACATATGAACACCAAGCATACTCTCTAGTCTGTTCAAAAGTCTACTCTGCCGATTCCTTGTGTATTGCTGTCATTATGTCCGGTTCATGGGATTAAAATTTTATCGGTTCTCTATTAAATTGGGGGGTTGCCTTAATGTACACATTAACCCTTAAGCTGAAAAAGACCCGGTCGATTACATCCAAATACGAGCATGAAAGGAGTGTCACCATCTTGTCTTTTTCCATAAAAGAGGCTTCGGAGCGGCTAGGTTGCCCTGCACATAAAATTCGTTATTACGAGAAGGAGGGGCTGCTCCCTTATATTCAAAGAGATGAGCATGGAAACCGTCAGTTTGAGCAAGAACACCTGGATTGGATGAGACTGATGTCCTGCTTCCGGGCAACAGGAATGAAGATATCTACATTGAAGCATATGGTCCGCCTTGCTTTAGACGGCGATTCAACCATTCCGCAGAGAAAAGTGATTCTGAGCGAATA
Organism: Paenibacillus sp. FSL H3-0321; assembly: GCF_038002865.1. Lineage (NCBI taxonomy): Bacteria > Bacillati > Bacillota > Bacilli > Caryophanales > Paenibacillaceae > Paenibacillus > Paenibacillus sp. FSL H3-0321. The sequence goes on from NZ_JBBODH010000001.1 coordinate 4,407,631, forward strand.
TAAAGAGGATTTGCAGCGGCGTCAGTACGAGCTTGCTGAAGCACTTGAAGCAGTGGACAATAAGCTTGTCATCTACGAGGAGATAGAAAAAGGGAGACTTCCTTCTGAAAGTAAACTGCTGAGCCAAATGGATAGTGCCAGCAAACAATAATATTGAATAGATGGAGAGGTATCAAGTTATGAAGCAAAGAACACTAGGAAACAGCGATATAGTCGTTTCTATAATTGGCCTGGGAATTATGGGTATGTCTCCTGGCATGTATGGAGAAACCAATGATGAGGAGTCCATCAAGACGATTCACCGCTCGCTAGAAATCGGAGTTAATCTGCTTGATACGGCCGATGTGTACGGAAATGGGCACAACGAGGAGCTTCTTGCGAAAGCTATCAAAGGCCGCCGGGATCAGGCAATTATTGCAACCAAATTCGCATATACCCCTAACTATGAAAGTTTGAACGGTCATCCCGCTTACGTAAAAAAGGCCGTAGAAGAAAGTCTCCGCCGGTTAGGCACAGACTATATTGATCTCTACTACCAGCATAGGGTAGACCCCAATATTCCCATCGAGGAAACCGTTGGCGCTATGGCTGACTTGGTTAAAGAAGGCAAGGTACGCAGTCTCGGCCTGTCTGAAGCATCTGCTTCTACGCTTCGCCGTGCGCATGCAGTGCATCCCATTTCTGCATTGCAAAGTGAATATTCTCTATGGAGCCGGGACATTGAAGATGACGTTCTCCCCACTGCCAGAGAGCTCGGCATTACGCATATCGCTTACAGTCCGTTAAGCAGAGGTTTTATATCCGGTGAAATTCGGAAATTCGAGGATTTGGATGCAAATGATCTGCGCAGATATATGCCCCGATTCCAAGGCGATAATTTCCAGAAGAATATAGAAATTGTAGATAAAATCAAGGAAATCGCCATCGAGAAAAATTGCACGCCTTCACAACTGGCTATCGCATGGACGATCGCTAATCACGCACTGCCGATCCCGGGAACGAAACGAATCAAATATTTGGAGGAGAATGCAAATTCCGCAACTATTGAGCTGACCCCTGAGGACTTAGCGCGGATTGAAAATGTAAGCCCCAAAAACGAAGTCCATGGAACCCGTTATATGAAAGAACTGATGTCGCAACTGAATGGCTAACAATCATCTCATATTTCACTAGGGGCCAAAGAAAGCAACCTCTGTCCGAAGCGGATAGAGGTTGCTGCTGGTATATATGATGAGCTAAGCTGGCTGATCAAATGGAAGGAGGGCGTTATCCCATAATGACTAGCACGTTGTTTTCAGCTTTCATTTTGGCGATTGGGATCAGGTCGCCTTGAATTTCTTCGCCGTTAATGACGATATGGGTAACCCCTTTTTGGACGCCGTTTTTGTTCTCCACCTGAATGTTCAGCTTCTTGCCGCGGAATTCCCGAACCATGGAGAAGTCATTCCAGCTGGAAGGAACACATGGGTTGATGCGAAGGCCATCCATCTGCGGTTGAATCCCCATGATGCCCTCCACCAGAGAGACCATCACGGTCGAGGCGGTGCCGGTGAGCCAGTGGACATGCGCCCGGCCTCGATACGGGCTGTCTTTGGACTCGACGAATTGACCATGTACGTAAGGCTCAAGTTTACGGATTTCGGCCTTATCGTTCATGCTGGCCGGACTACAATTCAGGAAGTATTCGAACGCGCGTTCACCGTTGCCAATCATGGTTTCCGCTAAGATGAGCCATCCCTGCGGCTGGCTGAAGATGCCGGCGTTTTCCTTGGTGGAGGCGTTGAAAAGGGCCATCAGAGCCACAGGCAGGCCGTATTCCCGGAACGGCGGGTAGAATAACATGGTGCCGTAATCGGTCCGCAGATTATCGTACACTTTATCCATGGAGACCTTTGCCTGTTCCGGGCGGGCGGCGCCGCTTAATACGGCCCAGCTTTGCGGATTCAGCCAGATTTTTGCTTCATCATTCTCCCAGGAGCCAATTGTATAGTTATCTTCGGTGAATCCGCGGACGAACTGATCGTTCTCCCAAGCATGCTTCTGAATGTTCCCGTCGAGCTCATCAAGCAGGCCCTGTGCCCACTTTACGTCGTCCGGCTTGTTCTTGTTTTGCGCGATTTCCATGAACACTTTGAAGGCCATGTACAGCTGGAATGCGACGAATAGCGACTCACCTTTGGCTCCGAGACGCAGACAATCGTTCCAGTCCGCATGAAGCCCGACCGGCATGCCATGTGCACCCATACGATCCAGGCTGAATTGAAGTGCCTGGCGCAGATGCTCGTACACCGTGCCTTCGCCTTTATCCGAATAAGGTATCACTTCATCTGTAAAGTCCCAGTTGCCACTTTCATTTAAGTATTTAATGACGGTTGGGAACAGCCACAAGGCGTCATCGGCGCGATAGTGGGGATGACCGGTTTCCCGTACGTATTCCGGGTCGTCTGGTGTGCCCTCATGCCCAGGGTTATGATCAAACTTCACGAGTGGAAGTCCACCGCCGTTGGAGACCTGGGCGGAAATCATCAGTCTCAGACGCTCGAGGGCCATCTCATGATCCAGATGAATGATACCTTGAATATCCTGTACGGTATCCCGATAGCCGAGTCCGTTACGAAGACCGGAGTATTGGAAGGAGGCTGCACGAGACCAGATGAAAGTGATGAAGCATTGATATGCGTTCCAGGTGTTGATCATGTTGTTCAGATTATCGCTTGGTGTCTGGACTTGGAAGCGGTTAAGTTTGCTGTGCCAGAATGCCTTCAGTTCTTCGAGTTCCTTGTCAACGACAGACAAATCTTTGTAGTGGCTGAGAATTTCGGACGCACCTTTCTCATCATATTGTCCCAGAAGGAAGGCGATTTCTTTCTCTTCTCCTGGCTGCAGCTCTACGTTGATCTGCAGAGCACCGCAGGAGTTGGTGTTGTAGTTTAATGAATTGCTACATTGGCCGTTTGCAACGGAGGCCGGATTGCCGTAGCTGCGGTAATCGCCGAGGAACGTATCCCGGTCGCCATCGTAAGCGGTTACCTCTGCGCCTGCAGCACCGAAGAATCTCCAGCTCTGATCCTCGGGAACGTTTTCATTGATGGATTGAAGGATCATATTGTTTTTGTAGTAGGTCCGGGAGATGAACAGCGTGTACTGAAGGTTGACGGTATCCTGCTCGTAATTGTTATTGTTGGTTAATTCAACAAATCCGAAGAGAGCCAGCTTCCGTGCTTTGGAGTCATTATTGCGGACCTTCATGCGCCATACCTCGTAGGTTTTGTTCAACGGTACATAATACAATGATTCTGTATGGATATTGTCGTAATCCGAGACGATATTCGTGTATCCGGTTCCATGATGGCATACCGACTTGTACTGATCCAGATCTTTACCCACGGGCTGCCAAGAACCGGACCAATAATCCCCGTGCTCCAAATCTCTCACGTAAATGTAGCGTCCAGGCTCGTCCTTTGAATTAAAATGGTAGCGGACATGCCGCCCGTTGGCTCCAGACTTTACAAAACTGTATCCCCCTGCGTTTCCTGAGATAATGGCGCCGTATTCCGGCGAGCCCAGGTAGTTCGCCCAAGGGGCAGGCGTATTCGGTTTCGTAATGAGATACTCTTTGTTTTTTTCGTCAAAGTGACCGTATTGCATAACCATTCCTCCTATAAAGTGGATGATGGGCAGGGCAATAAACGCGCGTTCACAAACGGGTGAAGTTTCCCGGCCCAATTTCATTATAAGATAGTTTTAATCAACCTATAACCCCATATTTGTGAAAAATCAACAAAGAATATCAAACTATATAGTTTAAACTTAAGATCTTTCTGGTTTGGGTTATTGTCGTAACTGCGGAGAATGTTTGGACTTCCGGCCGCTGTTGTCTGCAGATTTCTTGATTTTATTCCGCAGTTTGCGGTTGAAATCCACAGACAAAGGCGGACGCTATCGCTCCTCCAGTTCCAAACTTCCCCTCCGTCACTTCCACCCTTTTTAAATTCCAAGTTCAATCTATATAAGGATTTTTCAAGTTTTTCTAATAAAGACGGGAAAACGGAAGGGTTTTATCGGCCTTATTGTTGCGTCGAAGGACTTTTTTTTCGTAATATGCAAAATTCAGTTTAACATGTCGTTTTTGATGGTAATGTAAGTAATGTATGTATTGTGTGGTTATATAATGAATCAACCAAGTTTTTATGTATTCTATATATGCATTAGGTCCACGGAAGCTTGTACATAGGTCACATTTAGTGTTTATTTGGGTTGGGAGTTAATCTACCCTGCGAAAGGATGATTATATGAAAATTGATGTTCAAAGAGAGAGTGGAATTGCCCGGGAGATCGGCCAGCATGAAGTTTCTCTGGGCGCAATCAAAGAAAATCTCGAGTTGTACAAGGAAAGTTTGAGAAAAAGCTGGGATGCAGATGAAACTATACATATGACACATGCTATGGAACTGATTCAAACAAGTATTGGAAGGGTCGCATCAAGTCTTAGAGCGATTGAGTCGGATATTATATCTACGGCAAATACGATAAGACAAGAAGAAGATGCGAAGGAGGCAGCAGAAATCGCAGCTAGAGAGGCAGCAATGAAGCAGCTCAAGAATAGTTCGCATACTAAATAAAGTCTGTGCCGGGAGGACACTGTATTGAATACCATTTTCCTAGATGAGAATCTTATTCAAATTGCATCAACCCATCTTTCTAAGTACACCTCTGACTTATCTGACGCAGTGAGCAGACTTTCCCGGTTGCTTGGTCAAATTGACAATAGAGTTCTGTCGCGAAGTGATGTAGGCAGCCGGTTAGGCAACCTGTGTAAAGAGCTGGGGGATTTACAGGAAAAGCTGGGGAATTTCAAGAGGTTTGTGGAGAATGAAAGTGGAAAATATTTTGATATTGAAGATTATTTGGTTAAAGTCGGATTGTCATTCAGCTCAAACCCCATAGACCAGTATGAATCTCAATTGGCTGGCGATCCTTTCTTTCTGCTGGCCTTCCGCAATGCCGTGAATGATGTATTCTCTGGCATTACGAACTCGGATACATTACTCCGGTATAAAGATTTGCAGTTTAAAACCGTTAAAAAAGACGGGAAGATTCTCATTCAGCTCGTCAATGCGGAAATGGTTACGGGCAGACACTATATGGAGTATAGAGACGGGTTGGTCCGGCTCTTAGGCGGAGAAAGTGGAACCTTCAAGAAGCGATACGTGAACCGGTTAATTAACGGGGACGGAATACCTCTGTATGTTGATGGCCATGGAGTTATCCAAGATAATATGGACCGTTTTAATAGACTGGCTCCTGTAGAACAATTCATCAATGGAAGAAGCAACAGATTACAAAATATGAAGGATGTATTCAAATCTTCTTATAAAGACGGGATGACGCTCTGGGATGATTTTAACTGGAAAAATACGACGGTCTTGTCTAAGGGCGGGAAGTTTCTAGGTGCGGCCGGGACGGTTCTGGCGGTAGGAGATAACTTTGTGGAGACCTTCAGAGACGGCGGGAAATGGGATTTTAACTTGAAGAACACCGGTACGTTTGCTGTAAACACCACGGTGGATGTTGCCGCCGGTGCGGGTGCAGCAGCAACTGGTGCCGTTATCGGCTCGTTTGTGGTGCCACCCTTGGGAACTGTAGTGGGGCTCGCCACAGGCGTAGCTATAAACTTTGCCCTCAATGCCAAGTTCGGAGGTCCGCCGCCGAAAAGTGTAGTCGATCATACGAAAGATTTGGTTAACGATGCCGTTGATGCTACTTGCGACGCTATCAGTGGTGCTGTATCAAACATCGGAAAGGGCTTGAACAAATTGATATGGTAGGAGGCTCACATGTTAAAGCAATATAACGAGGAGTACTTCGCTAAAATAAAGGAAGCCGCGCGTGAACGCTTGCGTCCTGATGGTGTATCTGTATTTATTATAGCTACCTTAGTGTTCAGTGCTGTAATGATCGCGGTTTCGCTTAATGCGGTTCTCTATGGTGATAACACCGATTCGAGATGGATGATTTATTTAATTGTAGACATAGTCCTCTGGGCATTCCATTTGCTGGCTGCGCTTTTATTTTATAATGAGAAATTGGCCTACAAATATCAAAAAATTCAGGCCTATATACTATGTTTCATTTCCCTGAAATTTTCGCTTGAGATCTATTTGGTTTATTTTCTTATGTGTGAAGACAGGGGAGCGGAGCCGTTCATGACATCACTCGGTCTGCTGATGTTGTTAGGCGGAATTCTTTTTCTGATCCTCTCCACCTGGCGGGCAGTACATCGGGTAAAACAGGGTCATTTACGAAGAGGCGAAAAAGGATTATATAATTTTGGAGGGTCCAAGTCGTACATAAGTTTCCCTGTTATTTATCTCGGAGCCGTTATTGCCGGATTTGTGCCTAGGATGTTCGCGGATAGCAGCAGTTATACATCCTTTGAGCCTGTTATTGCCTTGGTGCTTAGTGTACTTATTCAGTATCTCACCGCAATGTTCTTGCCTGAATTCATCCTGCTGGCATATTGCAAAGGGCGGTTCCAATCTTTTCATATCCAACCACCCAACCAGCGTAAATCGAAGCAGCAGAAGCCACGGGGGGGACACAAGGCATGAAAATAAAGCGGGCTCCGATTATATTCCATAACGTCATCAGTTGTACCAAAACCTGCAAAATAGAGGAATGGCATCAGCTGGCCAGAGAGCTTCGTAATTCCGTTGTAAGCAGTGGCTTATATGGTACAGGTCCGATCATTTATCGAGTTTCCAATCTGAATTTGGACGTAGGGGAGGCTGACTATTCCTTCTACATTCCTGTTAATGCACCTGTAGAGATGGAGGGGAATGAGGATTATCACTTTACGGAAACTTTGAACTTTACAGACGGGCTGCTGCTCAGACACGCTGATCTCGACGAGGATATCGAAGAGTCATACGCTGTTCTGCGGTCATGCGCAGAATCCTATCAGCTAACGCTTGAGGAACCCTTTTACAATATCTATCTGGATGTCTACGGGGATGGAATTATTGATATCTTTGCTCCGGTCATTAAGGAGGGATAGTGTGGTAAATCCAAAGGATTCGATAAAGTACACCAGTGTTGTCTCCAGAAAGTATCATTTCTACTATAAGGATCTGGAGCAGCAGCTATCCGATTTTATGAGTGATGTATTCAAGCTTAAGGCTACGATTAAAGGTCCCTTATTCTATTCTATAAACAATATTCCACTGGATGAAATGATGCATGCTGAATTTTTTATTCCTATCCAAGAGGATTATCTGGACGTGACAGAAGATATGCATTTCCACAGTTATTTCTGCATCGACCGGATGATTTCTACTTGTGATCTTGCCGATTATGAAGCAAGTACGGAGACCGCTTATGGAGAGCTGCTTCACTATATGGAGAGCAATTATTTGCGCCAGACGACTCCCATTTTTCATATCGTTTCCGGGGACCGGACATTACCCTATTTGTTTATCAAAATCGGAGTCAGCGCTCAAAGTGCTGAGGAAATTTGGCTGTGAACGGCGGTACAGGACGGTTATCAGCGAATTGAACCGCATGTAGAAAGGATGCAAGGAGATGGCATTCAATCCAGAAACCAATGAAGAATTAGTGATTGATGGGAAGGTTTATGTTGTTCAGGGGCATCCGCTCATGAGTGAGATCCCCTACGGCCAAGAGGGCAGGCAAGGTACGGTGTATAAACTCACCAGCATTCAAGACGGCATTTCCAAAGCGCTGAAAGTATTCAAACCCGTCTTCCGGCAGCCTTCTAATGTATATTTGTCAGAGCAGCTTGCGGCCTTTTCAAAGATTGATGGACTTCAGGTCTGTGAACGGGATGTATTGATTCCTCAGCGGGACGTGCAGCTGTTGGGAAGTCACCCGGAGCTGCTGTATGCTGTTCTTATGCCATGGATCAATGGTCCGACCTGGATGGATATCATACTGGAAAAGAAAGATATTCCCCAAGAAACGGCGCTTCATACCGCCAGATCCTTGGCTGAAGTGTTATCTTTCATGGAGCAGCGCGGGTTGGCGCATGGGGATTTATCAGGCTCTAACGTTATGATTCCCGGACTCCTGCATGAGATTATGCCCTTAGTCAAATCATGCATTCAGCTGATCGACATAGAGCACATGTATGCGGTCCACCTCGACAGACCTGAATATATGACGATGGGATCACCCGGATACTCTTCCGGGAGAAGTGATTATCAGCATCTTTGGAACAAGTATGCAGATCGTTATTCCGGCAGCATCCTGCTCGCGGAGATGCTGGCATGGTTCCATCCGGAGATTCGGGAAGCGGCATGGGGTGAAAGCTATTTTGACCCCGGATTGATGGAGGAGGATCAGGATAGAGTAGCCTTAATTAATAAAGTGTTGACTGAGAATTACGGCGGCGAGGTTGCGGGTCTTTTCCGTAAAGCATGGGAAAGTGACGCGCTATATCAATGTCCGGCATTCGGAGAATGGTATATTGCCTTATCATCGGTCAGCCTTGGCTACACGGACTCCTCCGAAGAGGTCCGGGCGGAAGGAACAATGACTTCAGCGGCCCTCCCATCCATTCTTCGTCCGACTCCAATGGAAGAGTTGTCAGAATGGGATGAAGCACCGCTGGGTAGAGCAAGAATTCTGGAGAGTTCAGGGGATCTACATGGAGCCTTGGCGGCTTACACAGCGTTGCTTGCCGGTCCCGTTGCTGATCCCGCTGTCCGCCATGAAATCGAAGTTTCCATACAGGTGATTCAGTCTCTGCTGGCTGAACAGCATTCGAAAGAAACTGCGCCGGAGCAGGAAGAACTGCGCCAGCCGGCAGGCAAGAAATGGCGGCTCGGAATGCTGATTGCATTGGCGGCAGCTATTGTGCTCGGCGGCAGTCTGACTGTACGGGGAATGATGGGCGAATCGGAGCCCTCTAATGAGGCTGCTGACGTTGCCGCTCAAGCAACGGTGCAGCCAACGGCAACAGCCCAGCCAACGGTTGCTGCCAGCCCGTCGGCGGCTGCTCTGGCGCCCGTAACTACGGAAAAGCCGACACCAAAGCCGACAGCCCAGCCGACGGTTAAACCAACGCCGAAGCCGACAGCCCAGCCAACGGTTAAACCAACGCCAAAGCCGACAGCCCAGCCAACGGTTAAACCAACGCCGAAGCCGACAGCCCAGCCGACGGTTAAACCAACACCGAAGCCGACAGCTAAACCAACAGCTAAACCAACGTCGAGGCCGACAACTAAACCGGCGGCAACCGCCAAATCAGTAGCGAAGAAGCAAAAAATCAAAGCGCTGGAGGATAGCATTCTTTATGCCTACAACGTTGAAGATGATACGGAAAAGGTTATTCGTCTAGCTAAACAACTAAAAGCACTGGATAGCAATAACAAGCTGGCACGAAGCATGCTAAAAGAGCTTACAGGAGAGTAGTTATACAAAAGTACATATAACATTTAGGAGGAATAGATATGAAGAAGTTTATCTCAGGCTTTATCTGCGGTGGATTATTATTCGGAGGTGTTACCGTATTTGCGGCAGATTTAAAGGGAGCCCTATTCAATATTAATAGTGTTGAGGTGGATGGCGCGAAGATTACGGTGAATAGTAAAAATAAACCTTTTACATTCCAAGGCTACGCTTATTTTCCCAGCTATATGCTGCCTGAGCTGGGTTATGCACCTTCGCGTTCCCGTGACGGGAAGACTGTAATCTTAAATTCAACGGGCAAGAAGGTTTACGCAACCACCGGCACGATTGAGGCAGGCAACGATTTCCTGATCGGAGCCCCTGAAGTGGTTAATACGAACGCAGAGAGCAGCATTATGTACGACGGCAGTACTGTGATTAAAGAGCAGAACGGGACCACCCATTTGAATTATATCTATACGATGCTTGGAGACTATACTCCGGATAGCAAGGGACAGGCAAAGATTACCTATCAACTGGATGAAAAGTACAGACAGTTTAATGCGAAAGCGGCTCTAATTCAGCATAAGCTAGGAAGCGTCAGCACGCAGCCGGTCACGGTAGATGTTTATCTTACAAATAAAGGCGGGCAAACGACCTTATACGGATCGTACACATACACGTCCACTCAAGAACCCCAAAATTTGATTGTGCCGCTACGTTATGTGGATAAGATTACATTTGCGATAAGCAGTCTTGGTGCTTCTAAAGTGGAATTCGCCATGTTTGATCCAGTGTTCATTAAATAGTATTCCTGCAGGAAGTTAGTGCCGGCTATTTGGTGGATTTGAATAGGGGGTGAAGATACGTATGCAGCTATCACTGCTTAAAGACACGGTCATCTATACTTGTGTTCTTCCCGAGAAACAGAAGGGACAATACTGGATCACCCAGAGAAATGAACAGAATTATGAGGAGAACGTTATCAGCATTGAAGGCATTGAGGGGAAATGGATTCTAAAGTCCAATAAACAGGCCGTTATTCTGGACAGCAACAAGTCCACCATTAAGGAAATTGCCATAGAACCCATGAACATGTACTCCATTCATCTTATCCGAACGAATGAGTATGTAGTGCTCTTCTCTGAGCCTGTCTCCCGTGACAGAAACACCTTTAAGAAGCTGAAGTTTCATGCAAACAGCAAAATAACGATTGGACGGGCAGAAAATTGTAATCTGCATTATGCCAATAAGTATACCTCATCCCTTCATGCTGAACTGTTGATCAATGGCTCTACCCTGACGATTCAAGACCAGAGCAGCGCAAACGGAACGTTTGTGAATGGGAAACGGGTCACCAGCAAAGTGCTGAAACTAGGAGATGTCGTTTATATTATCGGTCTCAAAATTATTATTGGCCCCGATTTTATCGCCGTGAACAATCCGGACGGTCAGCTAAAAATCAAAGGAGCTGCGTTTCAGCCGTATGTTAAGCAGACAGCAGCTGTGGTTGAGGAGGAGGAATTGGAGGAGATCGCTATTTCCTCTGAATTCTTCTACCGTTCTCCCCGGTTTAAGCGGGATATTCAGCAGGCGGAATTTGTAATTGATCCTCCACCTTCACTTGGCAATATGGAACAATTGCCAATCATGCTGATGCTGGGTCCGTCCATCACCATGGGGATGGCCTCACTTTTCACAGGGTTGTTTGCCCTCCAGAATGCACTCAGTTCCGGGGGGAATGTCAGAAATGCAATGCCTACTCTAGTAATGTCTATGAGCATGCTGCTAGGTACAATATTATGGCCTATCTTGGCCAGAAGACATGAGAGCAAGCGGAGAAGCCGGCGCAATCAGGAGAGAAATGTGAAATACAAGGCATATTTGGAACAGCTCCGGCAAAAAATTGCAGATAAGTGTGCCTATCAAAGCGATATTTTACATGAGAACCTAGTGACTGTAGAAGATTGCGTTGGCCGCATAGAACAAAAGAAGCGTAATTTATGGGAGCGAACCCGCAGGCATAATGACTTTTTATCACTTAGACTGGGACTGGGAACCGTTAACCTGCAGGCAGAAATTAAGCATCCTGAAATAAGATTCAGCTTGGATGAAGATGAATTGCGGAAGGAATTAGAAGAGTTTATCAAAGAACCGAAGCTCCTGAAAAATGTGCCGTTGCCGCTGTTATTGACGGAGGATTGGATAGCGGGAATTATCGGCACCAGGGAAGCCGCCGTTATGCTTACGAAACAGCTGATCCTGCAGCTTACCGCACTTCACAGCTACGATGAACTAAAGCTGGTCTTTCTCTATGATACAAAAGAACAAGATACTTGGGGATTTGTGAAATGGCTGCCGCATGTATGGAATGAAGAGGGCAGTTTGCGGTTTGTCGCAACGGAGCTAAATGAAGTGAAGGAACTTTCTACCTATTTGGAAAAAGAGCTGTCCGCCCGGGAAATGCTCTCATCTGATGAAGAAATACGGGAGTTGTCGCCGTATTACGTCATTATAGCTGCGGACAAGCAACTGGCGGGCAAAGCTGAAATAATCAACGGAATATTAAAGCAGAAAAAGAACCTTGGATTCAGTATTTTGCATCTTTATGATCAGCTCATGCATCTTCCCAAAGAGTGCTCCATGGTGATTGAGTGCGATGGTGAAGATTCTAATATTTTTGACAAAGATAATATTTCCGGCAAAGCTGTATCTTTCCGCCCTGATCCTTATGAGATCCGTAACGAGCTTGCGCTTGCTGTCCGTCTGGCTAACATCAAGCTTGACACGTCAGGATCTAAATATAATTTGCCTGATATGTTAACCTTCCTTGATATGTTTGGCGTCGGAAAGATAGAGCATCTTAACGCCTTAACCCGCTGGAGGGATAACGATCCGGTATTGTCACTGGGAACTCCCATTGGTGTGGATACCACAGGAGCCTTATTTCAACTGGATCTGCATGAAAAATTCCATGGTCCACATGGGCTGATTGCCGGAATGACTGGTTCGGGTAAAAGTGAATTCATCATGACCTTTATATTATCACTGGCAGTGAATTATCATCCTCATGAAGTAGCCTTTATCCTTATCGATTATAAGGGCGGCGGGATGGCAAGCGCATTCTCTAGCCTTCCTCATCTTGCAGGAACGATTACCAATTTGGACGGCGCTGCGGTAAAGCGTTCGCTGATTTCAATCCAAAGCGAGCTGAAACGGCGCCAGGCCATATTTCAGGATATTCATAGCCGGCTTGGTCTTAGCAACATTGATATCTATAAATACCAAAGGCTTTACCGGGAAGGGCAGGTATCCGAACCGCTTCAGCATTTGTTTATCATTTCTGACGAATTTGCCGAACTTAAAACCCAGCAGCCGGAGTTTATGGACCAGCTGGTAAGTGCTGCGCGGATCGGGCGAAGTCTGGGCATCCATTTGATTCTAGCCACACAGAAGCCTGCGGGAGTCGTAGACGACCAAATTTGGAGCAATAGCAAATTCCGAATTTCATTGAAGGTCCAGGAGCGGGCCGACAGTATGGATGTAATCAAAAGACCAGATGCCGCCGAATTGTCCGTTACTGGCAGATTTTATGTGCAGGTAGGCTTTAACGAGCTGTTTGAACTAGGGCAATCTGCATGGGCCGGCGCACCGTATGAGCCATCGGACCGGATGGAACGTACACCGGATCAGAACCTCACGATAATTGATACGCTGGGCCGTATTGTAAAGCAAACAGCTGTGAATAAACGAAAAATCAGACAGGCCAATCCGGAGAAGCAGATTAGCAAGATTAATGAGTATCTCTCCAACATTGCTATTGAAGAAGGCATCAAGATCCGGCCGCTGTGGCTGGAGCCGATTCCTGCTGTGATTTATCTGCATGAATTGAAGAAGAAGTACCCTAACTCTCCTTCATTTTATGGTGAGATTAATCCTGTAATCGGCGAGGTCGATGATCCGGTGAACCAGAGGCAGCTGCCCATGACCTTTCCGCTCTCCCGGGACGGCAATGCAATCGTGTATGGTACGGCCGGAAGTGGCAAAACAGTCTTTCTGACGACACTCATCTTCTCCTTGATAGAGCAGTATACACCCGAAGAAATCAATATATATATTCTGGACTTCGGTTCGGAAACGCTGGGAGCCTTCTCAGAAGCACCGCATGTGGGTGATGTAGTCTTCTCTCACGACAGTGAAAGGGTTAATAAACTCTTCCAGATGCTTCAGCAAAAAATAGAACAAAGAAAGAAAATATTCTCACCGTATGGGGGTGACTTCGGTTCTTATAATCGCGTATCTGCGGAACAGGAGCCTTCTATACTAGTCATCATTCATAACTATTCTGTATTTACTGAGCTTTTTGAAGGCAAGGAAGAGATGATCTCGCTGCTTAGCAGAGAAGGCCTGAAGTATGGAATTTATTTTATGCTGACTGCACTTAATACGGGAGCTGTACGGTACAAAAACTTGCAGAATTTCAAGCAGCTCTACGTGCTCCAGCTGAATGATCCATCCGATTATTCCGGTGTACTCGGCAATGTGGGGGGCGTGTACCCTTCCAAATTGAAGGGCAGGGGCATCTTCAAGAAAGATAACGTCTATGAATTTCAGCTGGCCCATATTCAGGCAAATGGCAATAATCTGCTGAATGAATTGCGAAGCACCTGCAGCAGCTATGCGAAACAATGGACGGGAACTCCTGCCGAACAGATACCGATATTGCCGGACAAGGTGGATCTTGCCTTCCTCAAGAAAGATATTCACCGCTGGAAGGACGGATTGATTCCTGTAGGGGTGGAGAAAGACAGCCTAAAGGTCTCCTATATGGAACTCAGCCAAAGCTATATTCAGTTGGTAGCTTCCCGCGATCATGATATGACTACTTTCATGCAGGGCCTGGTCGAGGTGCTCTCGGAGCAAGGCTCTTCTGATTCGGAGCTGTTGGTGCTAGATGCCAATAGACAGTTTACGGAAGACTTTCAGAGGAAGTGCCGCTATATCAATGACCATAGCGATGCTGCTGAGCAGGCAGTTATTGAATTGTTCAATATGCTGGTGCTGCGGAATAACGCTTTTAAGGATGCACTTGCTGCAGGCCAGCCGGTTCCTGTATTCAATAAACTGACGGTAATTGTGCTGTCGGTATCGGCCTTGCTGTCCAGGCTCTCCGTAGATGCCAAGGATAAGTGGAAAGTTCTGCTTGAGAAAGGGAGCGCCGCCTATCAGGTTCATTTTATATTGGCTGAACGGGCTGCTAATATCGCGACATTCTCTTATGAAGCTTGGTTTAAAGAGCATGTGGCTGGAGGTGAGGGTATATGGATTGGAGACGGTTTTACCGATCAGTACCACATGAAGCCGGCCAGATTCAGCCAAGAGATGTACCGCGAGATTGGGGACGACTTCGGGTACGTGGTGCATCGCGGGAAGGCTGTTCTGGTGAAACTGCTGTCTGCCAGTGCGCTCGTGGAGGAGGAGGTCCCCGTTGGATAAGATCATTATTGAGCTCTATATTCCGGCAATCAGCCAGACACACGATGTAATCATTCCATTGGATCTTCGTCTGCACGAGATCGAAGGCTTGCTGGCAGCTGCAATCATGGAGCTGTCGGGAGGGGTCTATATCAGATCAGAAGATACCGTCATTTGCGATAAAGAGACCGCTACAGTGCTTGATATTAACCTATCGGCAAGGGAGCTGGGATTAAGTAACGGCTCCATGCTGTTGTTAATATAAATTTTATGTTTTTTTAATCAGAAAGGAGTAGAAATAATGTCGAAAATTACTGTGGATCCTGCACGGCTGGAATCAGCAGCACAGAAGATGGATGGTCAAGCGTCTGAGTACGCCACGCAATACAAGAAGTTATTCACAGAGGTAAACGCGATGGGTGCCGCTTGGAAAGGGGCCGACAATACGGCATATGTTACCCAGATTCAAGGGTTTGAGGAGGATTTTAAGAACATGTATGATCTGCTCCTTAAATATTCCGAATTTCTAAAACTGAGCGCCAAGATGTACCGGGATACACAAAGTGAAATTATCAATTCTGCTAAGAAATTAACCAATTAAAGAAGGGGGCTGCATGTATGTCAACGGAAGGAATTCAAATTTCTCTACCTGAGGTAGCGAATACTGCCGGAACGATCCGATCCATTAATGAAAATCTCAGCGCCAGACTGGATGAAATTAAAATGGAGATGAACGCACTTGCCTCCACCTGGCAAAGTGATGCAAGCAATACCATTCGTGAGAAATTTAAGGGAATGGAACCCCGCTTTGAGGAATATAAGAATGTTATTATTTCCTATGCTACTTTCTTGGATACAACAGTAAAGGGATATGAAGATACGGAAAACGCGATAAAAAACAATGCGAGCCAATTCAAATAACAGCTTCTGAAGAAAGGGTAATGGACAATGTCCGTTGCCCTTATTAGCACTGAACCAGGGATAGGAGAAGGAATATGTTGACATACGGAGAGATTCTTGGTGGGAGATATCTGGTAGAAGAGCTTATTGCCAGAGGTGGCATGGGTACTGTATACCGGGTTCGGGATACCAGATTGAATCGTAAGGTTTGGGCGGTTAAGGAAATCATTATCGATTCTGAAACCGATGGCAGCAGCTTTTTGGAAGAAATACGGATTCTCAGCAATCTGTCCCACCCGTACATTCTGAAGATAGCGGATTATTTTGAGCCGGATGCTGAAGGAAGAAGTTATCTGGTGATGGAATATGTGAACGGGCACACGATTGAAGAGATATATGGGGATAACAAGACGCCGATAACAGTGCAGCGCGCGCTTAAATATGCCGTGCAGCTGTGCGAGATTCTGAATTACTTACATGAACAGCCTAAACCGGTGATTTTTCGTGACCTAAAGCCTTCAAATATTATGGTGGATGAATACGACAATTTGAAGCTGATTGACTTCGGAATTGCAAGGACGTTCAAGAAGGGGCAGGTAAAGGATACTGTTGCATTAGGTACACTGGTGTTTGCAGCACCGGAGCAATTGGAAAATGGGCAGACGGATTTCCGGACCGACTTGTATTCAATGGGGGCCACGCTTTATTTCCTGCTCACCGGTGGAAAATATTATTCTTCCGTTCATGCTACCTTTGCACTCATTTCTCCTGAGGTTCCATTGGAATATGTGAATCTGATCAAAAAATTACTTGTAACGCACCCGGATCAAAGGATTCAAAGTGCGCGTGAAGTGAAAAAACAATTAGAAAACATCTCTAAATTAATGATCGATAAAACACCGGTCGTTGAACCGACGGTTATGATCAATAATCAGGATGGAGCTTCACCAATGACTGGAGATTTAACCGGGGGATTAGCCCCCAGGGAAAAATATACAGTACAGGCTACGCAAAGCACTCCGGCATTGATTATTTATCTAATTGATGTTAGTGCTTCAATGGGGTTGGAAATGAATAATGTCAGAAGAATAGATTTAGTGAAAAAAGCATTGGTTTCTACCATAAAGCAAATGGTCTACCGCTCCACTAAGGGGAGCCGGATTGCAGCACGTTATCGGATCGCTATTCTTCCTTACAGTGACGAGGTGGACGACTTGCTGGGAGGCATCAAGGCGATCGATCAAATTGCCAGGACGGCGACGCTGCCAGAGCTTACACCCATGCGATTTACGGATACAGCACTTGCGTTTCAAAGAGCTGAGGAATTGCTTCTGGAGCAGTTGCCCCTTATGCAGAAGTGTCCGGCTCCATTGATTTGCCACATGACTGACGGCGTGCATACCGGAGAGGATCCCGAGCCGGTGGCCAAACGGATCATGGAGATGAGTGTACCTGATGGGAATGTGCTTATTGAGAACATTTTTATAAATGATCATTTTCTCGAAGAACCTGTTAACGACCCGCGGAACTGGAAGGGGATTCTGCCCGGAATGAATCTGAAGGATGACTATGCGCTTAAACTCAGAAACATGTCTTCTGCACTTCCGGAAAGCTACCGTAAGATGATGACTGAATTCTCTTATACTCTGCAGAGCGGAGCTCTGATGATGCTGCCTGGCAGCAGTCACGAAATGGTGTCTTTAGGCTTCCAGATATCTGCGTCTACTCCGATACGATAGGACAGTGATGATAGAGATGAGATTATTTCAGATTGACCAACGATTGGAATATCCTCTGTCGTCACTGCAAGCAGGACCTTATTCCATACGCTGCACCTATGCCCGTTCCAGAGAGACACGGCAGGGAGATGATGTGGGACAGGACTATATAACCTATAAAGTAACGGATGACAGCATCCTGTTCTGTGTATGTGATGGGGTCAGCCAGTCCTTTTACGGAAATTTAGCAGCAAAATACCTAGGGGATTCTCTGCTGCAATTCATATCTGAATCCGATTGTTTTAATTCTGCGGACAGCGAAGTTGTAAAGTACAAGTTATCTTCAGGCTTGCAGCAGATGACCGCCCCGGCTACAAATATGATCAACCATTATGAACTCCCTTCGCATATTGGCGGCCTCTTCCGCGAAGTACTGGAGGAGAAACGCTTGAAGGGCAGCGAGACTACATTTGTATGCGGTAAGATTAGCTACACGGCTGACAGCAACAAGGTTCAGATCACCGTAGCCTGGCTGGGAGATACAGCTATTCGTCTCTTCGATCATGGCACTGAGATTCCAGGCTTGGTAAGCGGGTTTTCCCAATGGAACCGTTGGTCGACTTGTCATGGTGTTATGGGAGAGGGACCTTCTATTCTGACTATGGATCTTGCAAAAGGTTCCGGTGGACCGAATTGTATACAAATATTCACGGACGGACTAATGGGATACAGGAATTGGAAGAGGTATCCGGAAAACGCGGAACTTCGACAGATGATTGAAACGTCGTATAACCATGTTGCCAGTGATGATGTTTCTTTTTTGGAAATTCGCTGGGATTAATTGTTGGTTAGTCCTAACCATTTGAGTAGGGCTGCCAAATAAGTTGAGAAAATAAACTATACATAAGTAAAACGGACATTGTGGTGATCGTCCTTTATTTAAGTATAATACAAAATATTGTAAGCAGGATTCTGATAATATACTCTTAATCTTGGATGTGGTCCATGGAATGAAGCCCTAAGAGCAAGATGGCCCGCAATAAAGCACAGAATTGCATAAAATGGAGCACCATTTAAAAGACATCCCATCCGGTGTCTTTTTTCTTTTTGCGCCACTTTATAGTAAGGTGTAGCCATACGCTTTACCGCGTTAAATCTATGGGGTACATTTGTGAATTCGCAGACACAATCATTTGAGCTCACTACAAGGTTTTGCTCAGATGCTAAGCAATCTTGATTTTTTAACATCCATATACAATTCCTGTGGTGTACAGGCTGTAGTCAATTTATCGATATCGCGGCAAGAATGGAAGATAGGCAAGAGAGCAGGGAGGCGGTAAGTTGAAGGAGCAAGCGGACCTATTACGAACACATGGGGGAGATGTGAAAAGATGAAGAGATCATGGAAACAACGGATTGCGCTTGGCACCGGCTTATTGCTCGCAATGGGGGGGCTGGCAGGCTGCTCGGGCAGTAATGAGCATGCGGGAAAAGAGCAGACGGACGCTCCTACACCGATCTCGATCTGGGCGTCACTGAATACGAATGTCTCGATCACGCTGAAGAACATGAGTGAAATCACGGCGATTAAGGAATGGGAGAAACAGACCCACATTAAGACGGAATTCCAGCATCCCGCCGTGGGTGCCGAGACCGAGCAGTTTAATGTCATGCTTGCTTCGAATGAGCTGCCGGATGTGATGTTCGTGTATGGCGACTACTCCAAGTTGTATAATGACGGAACGATTATTAGGCTGAACGACCTGATTGACCAGTACGCGCCTAATTTGAAGAAGATTCTTCAGGAGAATCCCGAGGTTGAGAAACAATTGAAAGCGGATAACGGAGACATCTACGCGATTCCCCATCTGCGTCTGGGCGAGTATAAAACCTTCGGCGGTACGTTCATCCGTCAGGATTGGCTGGATGAACTGAATCTGCAAAAGCCTGAAACCCTGGATGAATGGGAGACTGTGCTGAAGGCCTTCAAGGACAAGAAGGGCGTCACCGCTCCGCTGTTGTACGGCGCACCGCCAAAGCTGACCACGATGGGACCGGCAGCCGCAAATTTCTTAGAAGCCTATGGAATTACGAATACGATCTTTCTGAAAGACGGCAAGGTAGCGTTCGGGCCGACCGAGCCAGAATTCAAGGAATTCCTGACCACATTCCACCGCTGGTATCAAGAAGGACTGATTGATCCCGATTTCGCCACAAATGATCAGAAGACCTATGATGCCAAGATTCTGGGCAGCCAGGCTGGCGCATTCTTTGCCTATATTGGCGGCGGCATTGGCCGGTATCTGCCTGCACTGCAGGAGAAGGAACCGGATGCCAATCTGACTGCCGTCCAGTTCCCGGTTGTGAACAAGGGAGATGAGCCGATGTTCACCGGCCGGTCCTGGGAGTGGAGCGGTGCCGGAGCCACAATTACGAAAAGCAACAAGAACCCGGAAGAAACCGTTAAGGCGCTGGACTATTTTTTCAGTGAAGAAGGCCATATGCTGAAGAACTTTGGCGTAGAGGGTGTAACTTATACGATGAAGGACGGGTATCCGACCTATACGGATGAGATTCTGAAGAATCCGGACGGATTGTCTGTGGTCCAGGCGATGGCGAAGCATTTCATTGCCAACTATCCGTTTGTAGGCGAAGATGACGACCGGTATAACGAGCAATATTATCAGCTGCAGCAGCAGAAGGATGCGGTCGTGCTTTTTTCCAAATACAGCGACAATACGCTCAAGGTGGGTCTCCCACCAGTCAGTCTGACCACGGAGGAATCAAGCGAGTACAGCAAAATCATGAGCGACATTACCACCTACCGCGATGAAATGTTCATCAAATTCGTCATCGGCGCCGAGCCGATTGAGAACTTCGACAAGTTCACCGCGCAGATCAACAAATTCAACGTCAAACGGGCGATTGAAATTCAGCAGGCAGCCGTAGACCGCTACAACGCCAGATAAGAAGGAAGACAGCCCGCGGTGCGGTGGAGGGACATGTTTGCCCCCGCGGGAATGTTGTCATGAACGATTAAGAAAGGAGGGAGACTATGCCGCAGAAGCTTTCCCTGATCTGGTTGAATTACAAAAAAAACAAAGCGATCTATTGGATGGCCCTCCCGGTGGTTTTATATTTTCTCGTGTTTAAATACTTGCCGATGTACGGAGCAGTAATTGCCTTCAAAGAGTATACGGTCGGCAAAGGAATCTGGGGCAGTGATTGGGTGGGGCTGCAGCACTTTCGGGATTTTTTCCAGAGTTATTATTTCTGGCGGATTCTCAAAAATACGCTGGTCTTAAGCTTCTATCAGCTGTTGTTCGGATTCCCGGCTCCAATTCTGCTTGCGCTGCTGCTGAATGAGCTGAGGCATGAAATGTTCAAACGCACGGTGCAGACGGTCTCATATATTCCCCATTTTATCTCTATTGTGGTGATCTGCGGAATGGTTGTGGATTTCTCGTCCCGGGACGGGCTGTTTAACTCCATTATTGTCTTCTTCGGCGGCGAGAGCAGCGCCCTGCTGAGTGATCCGGGCAATTTCCGCACCATTTACACTGCTTCATCCATCTGGCAGGAGCTTGGCTTCTCCACGATTATTTATTTGGCTGCCCTTAGCGGAATTAATCCCGAGCTGTACGATGCTTCTAAAGTGGACGGCGCGAGCCGGATGCGTCAGGTGTGGCATATCACCCTGCCGGGCATCATCCCGATGATTGTCATTTTGCTTATTCTGCGCATTGGCGGGTTGATGGAGATCGGATTTGAGAAGATTATCCTGCTCTATAATCCGAATGTCTACGATACGGCGGATGTCATCTCTACTTTTGTCTATCGCAAAGGGATCAGTGAAAGCGCCGAGTTCAGCTACACCACAGCTGTAGGCCTATTCCAGTCGGTCGTCAACTTTATCCTGCTGATTGGCGCCAACCGTCTATCCAAAGCGGTATCCGACAATAAGCTGTTCTAGTACGTGTTAAACTCCAAAGGTGAAGTTAAGCGCATGCAGGCGTGCAAGCACACATTCACCTGGGAAGATAAAGTGAGGGATTTCCATGAAAATAAAAAGAACGATTGGAGAAAGGCTATTTGACGGGGCAAATATGCTCCTGATGGTCGTGATGATCATCTTCACCTTGTATCCGTTGCTGCATGTACTGAATGCATCGCTTAGCGACTCGGGGCGATTAATGGCCCACAGCGGTCTGCTCTTCTTCCCTGAAGGGTTCAATCTGGACAGCTATAAGCTGGTGCTGAGCAATCCCAGCATTCTGTCCGGCTACCGGAATACGATTGTGATTGTGGTGCTGGGGACGGCGCTCAATCTGCTGTTCACCATTCTTGGCGCGTATACCTTGTCCCGCAAAAATTTCATGCTCCGGAATCCGATTATGCTGGCCATTGTGTTCACGATGTTCTTCAACGGCGGGATTATTCCAACTTACCTGCTGATTAACAACACGCTGCACATGGGTAACAATTTACTGGCTCTCATCGTGCCGGGACTGGTCAGCAGCTATAATCTGATCATTATGCGCACCTCGTTTCAGGAGATTTCCGAAAGCCTGCTGGAATCGGCAAGGATTGATGGTGCGGGAGAGGTACGCATCCTCTGGCGGATTGTGGTACCCTTATCCATGCCGGTCATTGCAGTAATGATTCTATTTTATGGTGTGGCTCACTGGAACTCCTGGTTTGGTGCGATCCTGTATCTCCGCGACCGTAATTTGTATCCGCTCCAGCTGGTGCTGCGGGAAATTCTGATTCAGAACAGCACGGATTCGATGACGACGGCAGCGGCAATGGGCGACAAGGAGGCCATCGGTGAAAGTGTGAAATACGCAACGGTCATGGTGGCCACACTGCCTATTCTGTTCATTTATCCGTTTTTGCAGAAATATTTTGTCAAAGGCGTTATGATTGGAGCCATTAAGGAATAATTCAAATTTTGCCGCCAAAGCTTACTTTTGAGGAGGAGACCCATGAAGAAGAAGAGCATCCTGTTGTCCTGGAGTATCTCTTATCTGGTAATCCTGCTCATTCCTATCCTCATCGGCGCAGCCGTCTTTGTGGAATCCCGCAATCTGCTGGAGGAGGAAGTCAACCGCTCGAATATGGTTCTGCTGTCCCAGGTGCAGGAGAACATCGACAGCCAGATGGGAGATATCGGAAGTATCAGCAGCCAGCTAATGGCTGATTCCCAGCTTAGCAGCTTCATCAACCACGCTTCCGAACAGGATGCAAGATGGCGGCTGATGGGGCTTGATCTGATCAAAAACCTCAAATCCATCCGGATCGGGAATGGACTGATCCGTGAATTATATATTTATGTCAAAGCTTCCGACGTGGCGTTATCCTCCTCTTCGCTGGTTTCTAAGAACTTTTTGTATGAGATTTATTATGAGGGGACCGGCGTGACCGAGCAGGAGTGGACACGGCTGATGCAGGAATCCCGCGAAAGTGTGTTCCGCAAAATGGAGGTTCGGAGTGAGGATCAGCGCATTGAGGAGACGCTGGTCTATCTCCAGCCCTTCCCTATTCAGGCAACCGGCGACAGTCCGGCTACCTTTGTGGTCACTTTGGACCCCGACCGGTTCCAGCAGGCTATAAATAATGTGCGTTTGGACAAGGAGAGCACAGTATTCATCCTTGACCGTGACGGGCGCACGCTATTTTCTACCGGACCTATTGAAACCCCTTACACTATAAAGGCTTATTTGCAGTTGAACAAAGATTCCGGAAGAAGGACAGGAACGGCAGAATGGAACGGTGAATCCGTGACGGTCTCGCAGATTTCCTCCAATGTGCAGGACTGGCAGTATGTCTCTATTGTTCCTACACGCATTTATGCCAAAAAGCTGACGGTCATCCGCAACATCACCTTTGCCGGGGTTGCGGCCGTACTCATGCTCGGCGGCGTGGCGGCCTGGTGGTTCACCCGGCGAAATTACCGGCCGCTCGGCCGGATCATGAATATCATCTCCGATAAAGTCAAAGTGAAGCTGGAGCAGCGGGACGATGAATTCGGCATTCTGCAAAACGTGCTGACCCGGGCCTGGGAAGAGCAGGATCAATTCGCTACAAGGCTTAAAGAGCAGCAGACAATGGTGCGCAGCAGCTTCCTGTCGAGAATGATGAAGGGACGGGTGCGGCCTGGAGCGGAGCTTGCTGCGGAGATGGAGCACCTGGGCATTCGCTTGGAGACGGATTCTTTTGCCGTACTGCTCCTGCATATCGAGAATTATGGGGGATTATTCCGCACCAGAGAGCCGGAGGATAAGGAGAAGAAAATTCAATTCGTCCATCTGATTCTAACCAATGTGCTGGAGGAGCTGATGAGCGCAGTGGGTCCCGTCTATTCCGCCGAGATGGACGGAAGAATTGCCTTTCTGGTCAATATCCGGGGAAGTGCTGGGGAGGCACTCCCGCAGTTGATCAAGTCCGCCGAAGAGGCGCAGCATTTCATCCAATCGCGTTTCCTGGTCTATTTCTCGGTGGGAGTAAGCGGCATCCGCCAATCCATAGCGGAAATCGCAGCCTGCTTCCGGGAATCGGAGGAGGCGCTCGAATACCGGCTGATTCTGGGCATTGGCCAGATTATTGACCAGAACCGGATCCGCCAGCCCAAAGAGGAATTGTATTATCCGCTGGATCTGGAGCGGCAGCTGGTCAATTATATCGCCACGGGCAACTATGCCCGCTCCACCGAGGTCATGAATGAGATCCTGATGACCAATTTCGCCGGGGAGCCCTTGTCTGTCGAATTGGCCCGCTGTCTGATGTTCGAGCTGATCGGCACCATGCTGAAGGCCACCGAGCAGATGAAGAGCGATGACCGGAAGGAACTAACTCAGCGCAACGAGCTGATCCGCCAGCTGTTTGCCTGCGAGACCTTTGAGGAGATTGAGGCGGAACTGCTGCGGATTCTGGAGACGGTCTGCCAAATGGTTCATGAACGCAAGCGGTCCCACAATACGGAGCTGAAGGATCAGCTGGTTGATTTCATCCATGAGAGCTATTCTGATGTTAATCTGGGACTGACCCACATTTCGGAGCGTTTCCGTTTCCACCCTACCTATGTCTCCAAGTACTTCAAGGAACAGACCGGGGTAAATGTCATCGACTATATTAATCAGTACAGAATTGAACAAGCCAAGAAGATATTACAGGAGGACGAACTGAACGTGCAGGAGGTATCGGAGCGTGTGGGCTTCCTGAACAGCAACTCCTTCATCCGCGTCTTCAAAAAATATGAGGGGATCACCCCCGGCCAATATAAGCAAAATAACCGGTTAATCCACCACGAGAGTTGATGAACATTTCAATGAAATTAGTAAAGGAGCAATGACTGGCATGTGGAAAAAAGCGATTGAAGATGCGCTTGGCGTGACCAAACGCAACATCTCAAGATTCGGGGACCGGTTCCCCCATGTGAGCGCAGGCGATGAGCATTATACGCTGAATGACAACACAGAGTGGACGGCAGGCTTCTGGTCCGGTATTCTCTGGCTGTGCTCTGAATACAGTGACGATCCCGTCTATCGCGGACAGGCGGTAAAAACCGTGCAGAATTTCCGCCGCCGCATGGACCATAAGATCATCTTCGATCATCATGATATCGGCTTTATGTATTCGCTGTCTTCCAAGGCGCAGTGGATTATTGAGAAGGATGCCGCCGCAAGACAATTGACGCTGGAGGCTGCGGACATGCTAATGAAGCGCTGGCGCGAAGAAGCGGGATTGATCCAGGCTTGGGGACCGGAAGGGGACCCGGTGAATGGCGGGCGAATTATTATAGACTGCCTGCTCAATCTGCCGCTGCTGCTCTGGGCTTCGGAGCAGACCGGTGACATTAGATACCGCCGGGCTGCAGAACTGCATGCCCGCAAAGCCCGCCGTTTTCTGGTGCGCGGTGATGATTCCAGCTACCATACCTTTTACTTCGATCCGGCGACCGGAGAAGCGATTCGGGGCGGAACACACCAAGGGTATAGCGACGGTTCCACCTGGACCCGCGGGCAGGCCTGGGGCATTTACGGCTTCGCCTTGATCAGCCGCTATCTGCAGAGCCCGGAGATGCTGGAGACAGCGCAGCGCCTGGGCCGCTACTTCATCGCCCATCTGCCGGAGGATCAGGTAGCCTATTGGGACTTTGACGCTCCGCAGGGGCCGGATACGAAACGGGACAGCTCCGCCTCTGCCATCGCCGCCTGCGGCCTGCTGGAGATAGCTTCGCAGCTGGATGCCGATGATCCGGAACGCCAGTTTTTTCTGGACGCTGCGGAGGCATCAGTGAAGTCACTGGCAGAGCATTATTCCACGCAGGGTGCCGAGGAAGCGGAAGGCCTGCTAAAGCATGGTTCGTACTCCGTTAGAGGTGGCGAGTCCCCGGATGATTACACCATCTGGGGCGATTATTACTATTTGGAGGCATTGATGCGGCTGGAGCGGGGCATTCCGGGGTACTGGTACGAGCGGTAGCCCGGAAGCAAGCTTGCTCTTTCAAGCTGGAGAAGCATAAGCAAGAGCACCTGGATGGGTGCTCTTTGTGCTTTTAGAGCAGATGTTCTGCTGAAGCGGATTAAAATACACGAATGATCAGGGGATGCAGGTTACAGCCGCACGAACACTCCTCCAGAGTGTTTTTTAAAGATTTATATGCTAGAGTGTGTCTTCAAACTGGAAGAGCTCTGGGGAAGCAATATTGAAAGTAGGTCCCCCTTAATTACGAGGGACGGACTCAGGAGACGCTATGGAGAGTAAACCCCCTGTTTATTCTCTTTTGCGGACCCAGACGACCTTATCTGTTCTGCATTCTATCTAAAAGCGGCCATCATGGAAAAATAACTGCGCTGGAGTCCGTTTTCCTACTGTAACAGGCTAAAAGCCCCAAATAAGTGCAACTCGGTCCGTTTGTACTCAGAGCCAGGAATACACTTTCCGGACACACACACGCCTTCGGAAGAAGAGCGAAGTCCCTGGAACACCGAGACGTAAGCCTCCACACAAAAAACTACCTAGTAGCGAAACGCCTTTCTCCGCATGTGATCAGAAAATGGTACTGTAAATTGTCCTTATCGTTCTCCCTGAAACGGATCCCGTCCTTGTAAGGATGGTGTAGCCGTTTCTACTTGGTGCACTTCACGCCGCTCCTTGCTCTTCAGTCGTGTAGTTTGCGCCTGTTTTGCTGTGAGCACCGGTACCGCCGCATTGCCCCCGTCCATTTCCGTAAGTTGCTTCCAGTAGCGCTTGGGCATCAGGGAGGAACGCAGCCGGTCGTTGCGGCGCTCCTGGATACCGATGGCAGTATAGAATTTCTTCCACAGGCGGCGATAGGCTTCTTCAGCCGCATCCGGCTCCGGGGGTATCCATTCCTGCAGTGGAATAATGGCTTCTTGGCCGGGCTGATGGATCAGCGCCATCCTATGGGTCTTGTCATAGATCATGAAGCTTTCGCCCTGAAACCGGTCGCAGAAATGCTCCTGAATGACAGGGAGCACGTAGTTGCGGGGTTCAATCACCGCCGCCATGACCGGACCGTAAACGGAAAACCGCACAAAACCGAGAAAAAGATGCCCTTCCCGCCGCAGATGCTGTACTGCCTTCTGCAAGGCATTCACGGTATCATCGGCAAGCATGTCCATAACCTTGCGGCCATGTGCGAAGCCGAGATACAGAAAATTCAGCAGCAGCAGTTCCTTGTCTGGCGTACATGTCCAGAATCCTAAACGGACAAGCTCTTCGGCCTCAGGACAGATGCGCAGAGGTATGGAGCGCAGCACCCGGTCTGCTTTGGCGTTGTCGGTCTCAATCCATTTGGATTCCAGCAGCAGACCTTGCCCCTCACCCTCCGAATGTATGGTAAGCGGGGTTTCTTTCCATTGATAACTCTCGAACACGCAGCATAGCAGGCCCTCAAAGCTGCCGTCATAGGTATAGGCCAGAGCGGCCGTCTTGAACATCAGGAGGATTCTCCTTTCCTCAGTGCTGCCGCTCCCGCTGCAGGCAAGGCTGCCAAATACGTGTCATCGAACAGGGAAAGCTGCTCGTACTGCGGCTGTAGAAACGGGGACAGCTCTTGGCCGGACATGAGTGAACGAAGCAGGGTATGCTCGCCGACTTTTAACCCCTCCAGCATTTTTCCCTTACAGGTAATGAAAAATTGAGCGCGCTTCAGCACGACACCGAGCTTCTTCAGCGCGTAAAAATCCAATGTTCCCGCCCGCCGTGCTTTTACAATCCGCTGAGCACTCCTTACGCCGATGCCCGGTACACGCAACAGCGTTTCGTACGGCACACGGTTGATTTCAACCGGGAACTGCTCGCGGTGATTGATGGCCCAGCTGCATTTGGGATCAAGCAGCGGATTGAAATTGGGCGCCGCTTCATCCAGCAGCTCCTTGGCCTGAAAGCCATAGAAGCGCAGCAGCCAATCAGCCTGATAGAGCCGGTGTTCCCGCAGGAGCGGAGGTTTGGTGTCCAGGGAAGGCAGCAGCGAATGCTCTACCACGGGGGTGTAGGCAGAGTAAAAGATACGCTTCAGCCCATACTTCCGGTACAACCCTTCCGTGAGGTTGAGAATCTGGTAATCGGTATCCGGTGTTGCCCCTACGATCATTTGTGTACTCTGCCCGGCCGGTGCGAAGCGGGGAGCATGGTTGTATTTGACAATGTCCGAAGAATTCTCGTTTATCTTCTCTTTAATAAGGGCCATCGGTTTCAGAATGGACTGTTTGCTCTTATCGGGAGCAAGCCGGCCAAGACTCTCCTTGGAGGGCAGCTCGATGTTGACGCTCATGCGGTCGGCGAGCAGGCCGAGTCTGGACAGCAATATATCATCTGCGCCGGGAATCGCCTTCACATGGATATAGCCCCCGAAATGATGGACGTTCCGCAGCAGATCCAGAGCGGCAATCAGCTGCTCGGTTGTATAATCGGGGTTACGCATAATGCCGGAGCTGAGAAACAGGCCTTCAATGTAATTGCGGCGGTAGAACTGCATGGTGAGGTCTGCGATTTCCTCCGGTGTAAATGCAGCACGGCGCGTCTGATTCGATTTGCGGTTGACACAATACGCACAATCATAAACACAGCTGTTCGTCATGAGCACCTTTAGCAGTGAAATGCAGCGGCCGTCCGCCGCAAAGCTGTGGCAGATGCCCATACTGACGGCATTGCCCATGCCTCCGGCCTGACTTTTGCGGTCCGATCCGCTTGAGGTACAGGCCACATCATATTTGGCCGAAGCCGTTAAAATTTCGAGTTTCTCCATGATATCCACGGTCAAATCCCCCTCACTTGGGAAAAGTATAACCCGAACAAATGTTCTTGTCAAAATCAAAGAAATACATAAAAATACACACATAAGGGTGTCCTTTCGTGTCAGTGCATATGCACCGCAGCGCGCCGTGCAACAAAGCCGCAGGATTTTGCAAGAAAACGCAATACTATAGTTTTAGCAAGGTTTTGCTTATAAGATTAGTTGTGAAAGGAGGGCGCAGCATTGAACGTTATATTTGAAGCCGATTCAGGATTAGACCGGGGTGTCGCCAAAGTAAGTACCCATCCTGCGGAAAAGGAACATTGGGGGAATATTAAAGAGGCTATTCATACCGCAGAGAAAAAGCTTGTAGTGATCAACGCGAAAAATGACCGCCATGTTCAAATCGGGTGGAGTACGGTTGCTGTAATTGAAGCGGAAGACCGCATGTGCAGCGTACGTGTAATTACCGGGGAAAGGTATTTGCTCAATAAACGGTTGAAGGTTGTCAACGAAAGTCTGGATTCAGCCCTTTTTATGAAAATCAATAATCAAACCATCATCAATACGGGTTATATTAAAGAGTTTTCATCCACAGACAACGCAAGGATTCAAGTGGTGCTCACGGATCATTCCAGTTACTTTGTCAGCCGCTATTACATTAAACAATTCAGGGGGAGATATCATGATTAGCCAGTTCAAGCATTCTTTTTTTCAAGTATTTACGGTGACATCCTTATGGGTAACGTTACTGTTAACGTTGTTTTATAGGGAACAACCGATCAGTATGGTATACCTGTGGCATGTTGCGGGGATTGCTGCAATATCGGCCGTATTATTTGGAATTATGTACGATGCCTTATGGAATCATTTCACTTTAAAGCCGTTCTGGAATATTCTGATTTCCTCCATTATTACGATAGTGGGCGGAATGCTGATTGTCTGGTTATTTTCACAAGATATGTTTCACGTTATTCTGCCCTGGTGGCCCGGAATGCTGTTATTGTCGGTTGTATTGCACACCATAGCTTTTTATTTCTACGCTAGAATAGACAGCCGGAAAAGAGTGGAAGAGCTGAACAAGATACTGAAGTAGGCTGCAGCGGGGCGGGGGGCGAAAGTGTTATTCCTAAGGAATTAACTACTCCCGGCTCTGTAATCTGGCCAAAATGTATGCGCATTCCTACTTATGCTATAATAGCATCTAATAGTAGATTAGATTGTTGGTTTAGGCTGAGTGGGTTTGCCGATTTGTGAAAATTAGGTCAGGGGTGTTGCAGGGATGAGAGGATATAACATTTGGCGTCCGTTGATGCTGATATTGGTTGCGCTGCTTACGAGAAGTGTGGTTACGAACCTGTGCCTTCTGTTTGGCATGGGCAATGATTCAGCGACCAGCGTCGGCATGATCGGCGCGATTATAGCTGCGTTTGTGATGTATAACCGGATGACGAAACAACGGCGTAAAAAATAAAAATCAGGCCGCCGGGGACCGCGCCCCTTCGTGCTTTTCCTAAACACCCGCTCATGGAGCGGGTGTTTAGGAATGTCTGGGTGGATGAACAAGCCGAATATTCACAATATTAACAGATGAAACTTTGCTTTTATAGAAGCTGAGCTTGTATATTAATATTAAGTTGTTGAAATAAGTATAGAGATGATAATAGGGAGAGAATACATTGAGCACACAAAGTTTTGGAGTTCCATTAGAAGGGTTTGCTGAATTCAGCAGAGTCGTCGCCGCAGAAGGTGCAGTGCTGTTAAAGAATGAAGGACAAGTTCTTCCGCTTCAGGCAAGTGACAACGTTGCCATTTTCGGCAGAACCCAGGTGAATTATTATCGCAGCGGAACCGGTTCGGGCGGCAGTGTCCATGTTTCGCATACAACCAATCTGCTGGATGGTCTTCGGAGTAAACAGAACATTTCTATTAACCAGCCATTGGCAGCTGTATATGAAACGTGGATTGAGAGCAACCCTTTTGATAATGGCGGCGGGGGCTGGGCTGCAGAGCCGTGGCACCAGAAGGAGATGCCTTTAACCGATGAACTGGTATCAGAGGCAAGAGCTAAGTCCAATAAAGCTATCGTAGTGATCGGACGTACGGCCGGAGAAGACCAGGATAATGCCGACGAACCGGGAAGCTACCAGTTAAATGATGAAGAAAAAGCGATGTTGAAGCAGGTGACGGCCTATTTTGAGCAAACCGTCGTTGTGCTGAATGTCTCCAATATTATCGATATGAGCTGGTTGAACGATGAAGGTTATGCGCACCCCATTCCTTGTGTGATTTATGCTTGGCAGGGCGGTATGGAGGGTGGCAATGCGATTGCCGACGTGCTGGCCGGAGAAGTGACACCTAGCGGTAAATTAACCGATACGATTGCATATTCCATCGAGGATTATCCCTCGACCCGTAATTACGGTAATGAACTCCAGAACTTCTATCAGGAAGATATTTATGTGGGCTATCGTTATTTTGAGACGTTTTGCCCGGAGCGGGTTCAATTTGAATTTGGATACGGTCTATCGTATACCCGGTTTGAAGTGAAGCCGGAAGAAGCCAAAGTGATCACCAAGGATGGAGAAGCCTACATTGCTATTGAAGTAAACGTATCTAATACGGGAACTGCCTTTGCGGGAAAAGAGGTCGTTCAGGTCTATTATGAAGCGCCGCAAGGCAAGCTGGGCCAGCCGGCCAAAGCTTTGGCTGCCTTCGTGAAGACCCGACTTCTCCAGCCGGGTGAATCGCAGCGTCTGACTGTAAGCTTCCCTGTTCATTCGATGGCCTCTTACGATGACGCCGGAGTGACCGGTCATGCTTCTGCTTATGTGCTGGAAGCCGGGACATACCGCCTTTACGTGGGAACCAGTGTTAAAGCGCTGGCCGAAGTTGGCGTGGAAGGACAGAGCGGTTACAGCGTGGAAGCTCTTCAGGTTGTGGAGCAGCTGCAAGAGGCGCTGGCGCCGACGGAGAGCTTTACAAGAATACACCCGGGAGTCCGCAAAGCAGATGGCTCTTATGAACTTGCCTATGCAGAGGTACCGAAACAAAAGGTTTCTATGGCTGAACGTATTCAGAGCAATCTCCCTGAAGCCTTAGCGCAAACCGGCAATCAAGGATATAAATTAAGAGATGTCCATGAAGGCAAAGTCAGCATGGAGACTTTTATCGCCCAGCTTAGCGACCAGGATCTGGCGGCGATTGTCAGAGGCGAAGGCATGAGCAGTCCGCTCGTTACACCGGGTACGGCTTCGGCTTTCGGTGGAGTAAGCGATCAGCTGTTCAGTTATGGAATTCCGGTTGGCTGCACCGCAGACGGCCCGTCGGGCATTCGCATGGACAGCGGGCAGAAGGCGACACAGGTTGCCATTGGAACCTTGCTGGCAGCAACCTGGAATGCTGAATTGGTGGAAGAGCTGTATGTCATGGAAGGCCGGGAGCTGTTAAGCAACAGTGTAGATGCGTTGCTGGGACCGGGTCTGAATATCCGCCGCAGTCCATTGAACGGGCGCAATTTTGAGTATTTTTCGGAAGATCCGCTGATTTCAGGGGTTTTTGCTGCAGCCTGCACCCGCGGGATTATGAAGGGCGGCTCGAACGCCACACTGAAGCATTTTGCCTGCAACAATCAGGAGAAGCACCGCAGTAAGGTGGATGCGATTGTGTCCGAACGGGCGCTCCGTGAGATTTATCTGAAAGGTTTTGAAATCGCGGTAAAACAGGGTGGAGCCAATTCGATTATGACCTCCTATAATCCGGTGAACGGGCATTGGGCGGCATCCAACTATGATTTGAATACTACGGTTCTTCGCGGAGAATGGGGCTTCAAGGGCATCGTGATGACCGACTGGTGGGCGATAATGAACGATGTCGTGGATGGAGGTCCTGCTGACCGGAGGAACACAAACTGGATGGTCCGTGCACAAAATGACTTGTATATGGTTGTCAGCAACTATGGTGCAGAAACCAATGTCTGGGGAGACAACACGATTGAATCCCTGGACAATGGCACTCTGACCCGTGGAGAGCTGCAGCGCAGCGCTATCAATATTTGTGAGTTCCTGATGCAGGCACCTGTGTTCTCCAGAGAACAAGTGATTGCAGAAACGGTTGATGCCTTCAAGGCGAATCCGGCTCTTGCCGCTGGGCAAGCCCAAACCGTAGCTGACAATGCAGTGGTCCAAACAGCTGCAGCCGGATCGACCTTCATAAAAGTTGATCAAGCAGGCGTATACCGGATCTTTGCAAGCGTCATGTCTCCGGATACAGAGCTGGCTCAGAGTGCAAGCAATATGACTCTAAACGATCAAGTGGTGACGACTATTCAAACCAATGGAACGGACGGCAGATGGATCACGCTGAAGCTCGTGAAGATTGAGCTGGAAGCAGGCCTCTATGAAATGAAGTTTGATTTCGTCAAACCAGGCATGCAGATTAACGCGATTGAATTCAAACAAGTGTAAAGGCTGCAAAGAAACTAACCATATGAAGTACAGGAGAGTGCCCCTAGGGGTGCTCTCTTTTTGCTGATTCCTGAATAATATAATGGCACTTTGATAATGAGGGATTTGTCCGCCTAAATCCAGTCTGAAATCTTTAAAATAATTTCTTCCAGCCCAGCGGATTGTTTATGGATGTCCTGTTATGCATACATTGGGGAATGACCGCAAATAGTATTCTCAGGAGAGGAGGCTAATCATGCTAAAACACTGGATTAAAAATGTATTGAGACCAGCGAAAGGTTCCAACCAGGATGCGGTAAAATCCAAACATCAGGCCTTAAACGAGCCTATAAATGCATCATTAGCCAGTACTCTATGCACACTTAAAAAGAGACTGGGTCAAAGCCCTGACTTTACCATCCGGGACTTTTCCGATAATCCTGAGCACACCGGCCCTCTTGCCGTTTGTTATATTGAAGGGCTAATCGACCCAGGCCTGTTATCCGATCTTATTGAAAGCTTAGTTAAAGAATTAGCCGATACATCCTCTAACCGGTTAGAAGAACATCTTGCAGCTTCTTTATTAAAAAAAACACTGCCTGCAGGAAATATTCAAATGATTGATTCGCAAAATCAGATTTATCAAGCTGTCCTTACAGGCAGTGCCGTCATTATAATAGATGGTTTACAATCTGCTCTGGCTGTCTCCATTGCCGGCGGGGTCAGACGAGCCGTGGAGGAACC
Organism: Paenibacillus sp. FSL H3-0321; assembly: GCF_038002865.1. Classification (NCBI taxonomy): domain Bacteria; kingdom Bacillati; phylum Bacillota; class Bacilli; order Caryophanales; family Paenibacillaceae; genus Paenibacillus; species Paenibacillus sp. FSL H3-0321. The sequence continues at coordinate 4,441,584 of NZ_JBBODH010000001.1, forward strand.
TACTTCGCAAGGGGTGATCCGGGGGCCGAAAGAGGGTTTTACAGAGGATATCTCAATCAATATCTCTCTGATCAGAAGGAAACTGCGGACACCTGATCTTAAGTTTGACAGCCACATTATCGGCCAATATTCGCAAACCATTGTCATTGTAACCTACATAGAAGGAATTGCCGATCCCGGTGTGGTTCAGGAGATCGCTAAGCGGCTTCAGACCATTGATACAGACAGTATCCTTGAAAGTGGCTATATCGAAGAATTCATTCAAGATGCGCCGCTTACTCCCTTTCCTACAATGTTAAATTCAGAACGCCCGGACACCGTTGCTGGAAGCCTTTTAGATGGACAAGTAGCTGTTTTGGTGGATGGGACACCGTTCGCATTAATCGCCCCGGTAACTTTTTATAATTTCTTCCAGACAGCCGAAGATTATTACCAGCGCTACGACATTTCATCTTTTTTGCGGGTGATCCGTCTGTTATCGTTCATGGTTTCCTTGCTGCTTCCTTCCTTGTTCATTGCCTTGACAACGTTCCATCAAGAAATGATTCCCACCATCCTGTTAGTAACTCTGGCCGCCCAACGGGAAGGGGTTCCTTTTCCAGCTCTGCTGGAAGCCTTGCTGATGGAATTAACCTTTGAAGTGATTCGTGAAGCAGGCGTCCGGATGCCCCGTGCGATTGGTCCAGCCATATCCATAGTAGGAGCTCTGGTTATTGGTCAAGCAGCGGTAGAAGCAGGTCTGGTCTCGGGCGCAATGGTAATCGTCGTCTCCTTTACTGCTATATCCAACTTTGTCATTCCATACTTCAGTATGGCAACTGCCGTACGTTTATTGCGTTTTATTCTCATGCTGCTGGCAGGAACTCTCGGTTTATTCGGAATTATGGCAGGGGTTGTTCCTATTTTAGCTCATCTGCTCTCTCTAAAATCGTTCGGTAGTGACTATCTATTGCCATACAGTCCATTTTACAAGTCAAATATGAAAGATCTGCTAATTCGGGCACCCTGGTGGGCAATGAAAACAAGACCCAATATAAAATCCGGAACTAACAAAAAAAGACAGGCTCCTCACCAATATCCTGTCGGTTCGAACAACATTGTCCGCAGTGCAGACGAGCCTGAACCAAAAGCTTAAAGGAGAGATCTATGTGCACCGATGCTGGGTAGTTGCCATTTTGCTTGTTGCTGGTCTAATGCTTGCAGGCTGCGGAAACCGAATTGAAATGAACGAATTAGGAATTACAACAGCAACCGGATTTGATGGGCAGCAGGGGGACTGGACAATTACTTACCAGGTCATCATTCCATCGGCAATGTCTTCCGGCGCAGGCGGATCATCCGGTGCAGGCGGATCTCAAGCCGCTGTGCATACCTTCTCGGCACATGGAAAAACCATCAGAGAGGCTGTAGCGGCCAGCACCCGGGAAAATCCGCGTAAGCTGTATTTTGCACATACCAATATTCTTATCATTGGCAAACAAGCAGCAAAAACCGGAATTGAAGAAATTCTAGACACTTATTATCGTAATCCTGATGCACGGGAAACAGTTAAAGTCTTAGTTGCCAATGGCGAAGCCAGAGATTATTTGAAGAAGCTGATCCCCCCGGAGAAGCTTCCCGGCAGAGCGTTATCCAACATCCTGCAAAAAAATGAGCAGTTAAGTTCGTATTACCCTTCGGTATCCGTACATGAATTGGCTCTGGGCATCAGTTCCGACAGCGGCGCTGCTGGAGTTCCAGAAGTATCTATTACAGGCACTGACAGCTCAAATTTAGAGTCGGCAAGTGTATTCCAACAGACCTCGGCCAGCAGCAAACTAAAGATTTCCGGGTTAAGCGTCTTCCAGAAAGCAAAAATGGTTGGAACACTGGACCAAAACGAGAGTGTGGGACTCTCCTGGCTAACCAACCGTATACATACGATCACTCTAAGCTATAAAAGTAAGGATGCCAATGTGTCCGCTTTCCTGATCCGAAAAGCAAAGGTAAAAGTTACACCGGTAAAAGGGCCTCTGCATTATACGATAAAAGTCAAGGCTAAAGTGGTTGTAGGTGAGATTTTGGGGACCACTACACCTGAAGATCTTTTAAAAACGCAAAGTATTGACAAGTTGGAGCAGCAGGCAGAGAAGATTATTGGCTCGCAAATCCTGGAAGGATGGAAAGCGGTACAGCATTTAAAAGTCGACCTTGCGGGAATCGGCAATAAAATACACCGTAAATCCCCCGAGGATTGGAAAAGTTTAAAAGAAACTTGGCCTGAGGAAATTGCTAACATGGACATTGACATCGATGTAGAAGTGAACCTGAAACGGCCCGGTTTATTTCAGAGTTCATTTAGCCGGCTGCTCGAATCCGAAGATGATTAATGACTACATAAACATAAACAGGAGATGAAATAAATGAGCCAAAGCAGTACAATTCGGGTATCGGAGCTGGTCATATGTATTTCGTTATTCGAGGTTGGCAGCACAACCTTATTTTTCATGGGGGGAGAGGCTAAGCAGGACGCCTGGTTAGCCATGCTGGTAGGGGCATTGGCCGGTCTGTTCGTGCTTCTAATACACTTGGGTATTCATCATCAGGAGCCCCTTTTAGATCTGTTCCTATTGTTTCGCCGTTATATGGGGAAATATCTCGGAACATTCCTGAACCTTCTGTTTGTGGGCTATTTCGTTTATGAAGTATCACGAAATTTACGCGATCTTGGCGAAATCACTATAATGACATTGTTAAACCAGACATCGCTATGGATTATCATGCTGATCGTCATCCTTGTTGTTTCCAATACCGTACGTTATGGATATAGAGTAATGTTTCTGATGTGCGTCATTCTTTTTCCCGTTGTGTTAGTTAGCTATGCCCTAATCAGTATTCTGATTCCTGTCACCGGCCTCTTCCATTTCCAATTTATGCTTCCAGTTTTGGAATCCGGGTGGAAGCCTGTTCTTAATGCGGCAATACCGGAGATTGTCTCTTTTCCGTTCGGACAGACTGTATTATTTCTAGTTTTTTATCCCTATGTCCATACAGGAAGAAAACTCAACAGAGCTGTGATTACCTGTTATGTCATTACGGCACTCTCACTGACATTTATTAATCAACTGAATATTTTTGTTTTGGGTCCAAAAATAGCAATGTATAGCACTTTGCCTCTACTGGAAACCGTGCAACTGATTGACTTTGCTGAAGTATTTGAGCGGATGGACGCACTGTTTACCTTGCTTCTCTTTCTTGGATTAATTGTTAAAATGACTGCTTTTTTTAATGGTGCCGTAATCGGACTCGAAAAAATAACCGGTGTTGGGTATAAAAAGTGGGTGTTGCCTGTCGCCATTCTAGTTTACGGATTATCCTTCTTATCTCCAAATTATACCCATCATATCGTTGCTGGCAGACAAATTGTTCTAAATTACATTTTTCCAGTTTTTCAGATCATTCTACCCTTATTGCTTCTTATCATAATCCTTATCAGAAAGCGAAAAAAGCGGACAAACCGTCCAGCTCATGAGAAAAGTTGAGGATCTAAATTTATATTTCCAAAAGGTCGCAGAAGAAGCAGCAGGCGATATTCACCAGCGGTCACCGGTACCTCTGTTCCGCCGCAGAACACCTGCGTTTTGACCGGATCGAGCAGAAGTGCTCCGCAGGTGAGGCGGGCTGACGCAGGGGCGGCGATTCCTGTCCGGCGCAGTACGGCCTGGATGCGGGAAAGTACCACACTAAGCTGAAACGGCTTAACGATATAATCATCAGCCCCCATATCCAGACCCTGCACGATATCATGCTCGTCATCCCGCACAGTCAGGAAGATTACCGGAATATCGGACATCTGTTTGACATAAGAGCAGAAATCATAGCCGTTGCCGTCAGGAAGATTCCAGTCCAGCAGGATCAGATCATGGGGGCTGGCGGTCAGCATATTTTTGGCGGTACTGACCCGATCGGCATGTTGAATACCAAAACCCTTTTGCAGCAGGAACACTTTAAGTCCAAAGGCAATAGTCTCGTCATCTTCAACGATCAGAATTTGTTGTTGTCTCATGTTTCTAGTATATCCATTTTAGTTTTTGGAAGGAAAGTATATCTTTAACTATACCTGCGATGATTACAATGCTGCCAATGCAGGTAATATATACAAATAAGCCTCTGCTAAAAGGTAAGCCAAACCACACGATATATACTATAAACCGATGATAGGGTGAGGAAGAATGAGAAAAACAATGATATTGACTCTATTGACCTGCAGTTTAGTATTTGCCGGTTGCAGTAATAATGCAGACAGCAAGGTAAATTCGGCAGAGCCGGATCAGACTGCTCAGCAAACAGTAACAGCAACGGCGCCGGCACCGGCAACAACACCAGAAGCAACCCCGGTAACAACCCCGGAAGCCACACCGGAGGAAACGTCGCCGGAAGCGTCGCCTGCAACCGGGCAGGAGCCTGCCGCCGGATCGATGAAGCAGGACTACTTGAAGAAGCTGGATAAGATTGAAGAGGGGCTTACGGATTTGCAGGCTTTATCTGATGAAGGGACAACGGCGGCGATGATCGAGGCTGCGGACAAGGAGTACGGACGGTGGGATGCGGCTCTAAATGAGATTTACCAGGTGCTCAAGCAGCAGCTCCCGAAAGATGAAATGGCCAAATTAAAAGAAAAGCAATTAAAATGGATCACAGAAAGAGATGAAACGGCGGCGAAGGCAGCGGCAGAATTTGAAGGCGGAACGATGGAGCCGCTGGAATATGCAGCGACCCAGTCAGGGGTCACGAAGGAAAGATGCTATGAGCTGGTTGAGCTGTATATGAAGTGAACAGGATACATCGCAAAAAAGACACCCCCGGGGTGTCTTTTTAATATTGTATGAAAATATATGAAGAAACGGATGTCGTTCTTTGTTAAAGAAGGCAAAGCTGGTTCTTCTTTATTCAGCCCCTAAGCTGCTAAACCCCACCGCCGCCCCCCATTAATCCCTTAAGCCCACTCATAAACGGTCTGATTGTCTTAATCATGCCGTAGCCCATCTTCATCACCGGCATAGCTTTCTGAATCATTCCGAAGAAGCGGAGTCCGCCGCCCATCAGTCCGCCCAGTCCGCCTAGCCCCCCGCCCAGTCCGGCAGCGCCGGCACCCGAGCCTCCGAGCAAGGATCCGAGCATCGGCAGAAATGCTGAGGTTGTGGCCTTTTGCGAACGGGAGGTGGAAGTTCTACGTGGTTTATGGCTACTGCGCTGTTTGGAGAGAATCAGCGCCCCCTGATCGAGTCCGGTTATCCATCCTACATAGGTACGCCCGTCATGCAGCGTAATGCAGACCTTTCGGCCTTTCAATCGTTTTGCCTGCTTGCGCACTCTTGCTGAATTGCCCATTTGCAGATCACCTCATTGTTCTATTTACTCCTATAGTACACAGAGGATTGGATACGGCTTGTGCTAGTTCCACGAGTATGGCAAAAAAAGTTGAGAAATAACCGCCTAATGAGGTAGTATAGCTATATGGTATTTATTTTTATAAACTGATTCATATTTATATTGAATAAAAGGTTAGGAGAGACCCTAATGACTAATTTCCGCGATCAAATCATTGCACATTACAAATTCGAGGATGCAGACCATATCGCTAAAGACAGCTCTGGACAAGGGCGGAACGGAGAGGCCTTCGGCAAGGTAGCACCGGTAATCTCCGAGGTGAGCGGCAGAGTGGCTGCAACATTTGCGGGTGGCGATGCAGGAACCTCGTATGTCCGGCTTCCGGCGGACTTGCTTCAAGATGTAAGCGACAACACGGGGATAACCGTTGCTGCATGGGTGAACTTTGCCAAGGGTGCTAACGTATGGGAGCGGATCTTTGACTTTGGCAAAGGGGAGAAAGGGCCTTATCTGTTCCTGACACGTAATTTGCGCGGTACTCTGTCTGCCCACGGCGATCTGGCCGTTGATCCGGGCAGAGGATTTGCCGGGGGCGAGTGGATGCACATTGCCATGTCGGTAACGGGTACGCAAGGCGGCACTTTAAGCAGTGCGGGTCCGGTGGTGTATGTGAACGGTGAAGCCGTGGCCGACGGCTCGATCAGCCAGACCTCCAGCGGCAACTATGCCCAGCTGCGCAGATGGTTTGCGACCTTTACGGATTCGGACAACTACAGCAGCAACTTTATCGGCCGTTCGCAGTTTGCTGCGGATGCAGACTTTGCCGGCTCGCTCTCGGATATGCGGATTTATAAAGCGGGTTTGTCGATGGACGAGGTCATTGAGGTGATGTGCGATTCTTTGAGTAATGAAGAGATCGTAAGGCTGGCCAGAGACAAGTATCTTGCCTTCCCCACGACCATAATCACTAAGGACTTGTCACTGCCGGCTTCGCTGATGGGCGGAAAAGTTGAAGTGAGCTGGAAATCTAGCCAGCCTGCGGCGCTTCTGGATAATGGACAGGTTCAGGAAATAAGCTCTGCTCAAGCGGCAACCCTTACCGCAGTTCTGACCCGGGGGCCTGTCTCTATGGAAAAAAGCTTCGACGTCTCAGTGCTGCCGCAGGACCTGCCTCCATATACACTGACCATCCATGGGAATAAGGAAATCCTCGATGTCAGCGAGGTGATGTACGGCTTGTTCTATGAAGACATTAACAACGCAGCGGACGGCGGAATTTATGCTGAGCTGGTGCAGAACCGCTCGTTCGAATCTTTTGCTTTTGATACCTATTCCCATACTTCCGGGGAATGCGGCTGCTCCACCGGCCGGAACCGCGAGCCCTTATTCGCGTGGTCCGGAGATACCGGTAAGATGCTCCCGCAGCACAGCGGCGGACTAAATGAACATTTTGGCGTAAAGGACCCGGAAGTAAATGCTTATTATGTGACGGTGGCAGATGGCGCCGTGGTTCAGAACAAAGGGTTTGCTGATTCCAACGGAAATTGTGCCATGTCCATACTAACGGGCGCGAAGTACGATTTCACGATCTGGGCGAAGGCAGAGTCAGCCGGTACAATTACGCTGCAGCTTCAGGGAGCGGACGGGTCAGCGATCAGTGATTCCGTATTCGTGAAAGTGGAGGGCGGAAACACCTGGAAGAAGTATGGAGTGGATGCCAAGCTTGTGCTGACGGGTTCGGCTACGGCTCTTGGCCAGCTGGCGCTTGCTTTTTCGGGTGAAATTTCGATCGACATGGTGTCCCTGGTTCCGCAGGATGTATGGGGGGCAGGCGAGGAAGCGCACTCCCGGTCGGCTCACGCCAACTATACGGGCAACCCGAACTATCGGCTGAGAAAAGATCTGGTGAACGCGCTTGTCGGCATGCATCCGAAATTCCTGCGTTTCCCCGGCGGCTGCATCTCTGAAGGCTCATTTATTTGGGAGAATGTGTATGACTGGAAGGATTCCATCGGAGCGGTTGAGCTGCGCAAAGAAAATTACAACGTATGGGGCTACATGATGACTATGGGCCTCGGCTATATGGAATATTTCCAGCTGGCAGAAGACCTTAATGCAACTCCGCTTCCGGTGATGGCTTGCGGCGTGCTGTGCCAGGCGCGTTCGGACTACGCCCATCCGGCCGGAGGCGAATTACGGGAGTATTACATCAAGAACTTTACCGACCTGATCGACTTCGCCATCAGCATGGACTTCGAGAATAACGAATGGGCGGCCATGCGCAGCAAGATGGGCCATGAAGCTCCGTTTGATCTGCGCTATCTGGGCGTAGGCAACGAGAACTGGGGTACAGAGTTCTTCGCCAACTTTGAAGTGTTCAAGACATCAATAGATGCCTATATGGAGCAAAACTATCCGGGGCATGAGCTGCATATTATCTCCACGGTTGGCGCGCAAGCGGACGATGATGCGTACCAACAGGGCTGGAAGTTCCTGAGCGGCAATCTCAGCGGATCGGCTGAGGTGGCTTTTGCCGACGGGCATAAAGTAATTGAAGAAACGGTAACCTGGTACGGGCAGCAGAGCAACTACATGGACACGATTGCCGATGAGCATTACTACCGTTCCAATGACTATCTGCTTGCGAATGCCGACCGGTATAATTACTACTATAGAGCGTATAACGCTGACGGCAGCATCGACTGGAAGGAAACCTCCAAGGTATTTGTCGGGGAATATGCTTCTACGGACAAAAACACACTGGCTGGCGCAGTAGCAGAGGCAGCGGTTATGACCGGATTTGAAAACAATGCGGATGTCGTTCTGCTCGCCGCCTATGCGCCGCTGTTCAACAAGGTGCTGACGGACGGGACCTACCGCTGGACACCGGACTGCATCTGGTTCGACGATGAGACGGTGTGGTTCACCCCGAACTATTATGTGCAGCAGCTGTATGCCAAATATTTGGGCAATAAAGTACTGGCAACCTCCTTCTCCACGTATAGAAACGGCAAACCGGCAGCACTCCTTCCTCATGGCGGAATTGAAGTGGCGGCAGGCAATGCTGATATTCTGGTGAAGCGCGTGACCGTAACGTCGAACAAGGATGGCCGTGTGCTGCTTGATCAGGACTTTACACAGACGCTGGCTCCGGCTTGGCAGGCCATCCCCGGTTCCGCAGGGTATACCGTTCAGGCGGATAAAGGGCTTGTACTTAAGGCGCAGGCCAGCGGGCTGAACGGCCTGTACATCCTGAATGACAGCTGGACCGATTACAAGGTGGAGGTTGTTGCTTCGCGAATCGCGGGGGAGGACGGTTTCTACGTGGGCGCAGGGCTGACTGACATTTCACCGGAGAACAAGGACGTCCTCGAATATGCTATCAGCTATGGCGGCAATGCTACCGGTGTGAAGGTGTACAAGCAAGGTGTGGAAGCCTATACCTTGGGCGACTACTCTTCCAGCACGGCGGCAGGCAATCTTAGAGCAGCCAGCTATGAAGAGATTTCCGACAACACGGAATACACGATTACAGTGAATTACGGTGGTGAAACCGGAGAGAGCCTGATCTGTTCGTATACGGACGGCAGAGCAGCCAGCAAGGTGCTGGACTACAAGCTGGAGGCCTACAACAGAGAGATCTTCAACTCGGTTACAAAAGACGCGAAGCATGTGTATGTAAAGCTTGTGAATGCCGATGATGTAGACAAAATAACGCAGCTGCAGCTTGAAGATTTGAAGGTCGAGGCAGCCGCGAAGCTGATCACCCTGACCGGCGAAGCCCAGCTTGTACATGTGCCTAATGTAAACCAGAAGAACAATGAGCGAATCGTGCCTGACGAGCGGGAGATTACACTGAACAGCAGCAATATTGTTCTTAATCTGCCTGCTAACTCGGTGAATGTGCTGGTGCTGGATCTTAAGGCATAAAGAAGCGTCTGCTCTGTACAATGCAGGCTTTCGCCAGGATTTGCCCACGTGATCCTCAAATAAGCTGAACAAAAGAACCTGTCACCCAGTTCAAGGGCCACAGGTTCTTTTATCATTTGTTCCTATACTTCTATTTATGAAGAAAGTCTTTAAGCCTCTGCATGGCGCTGGCTGTTCTCCAGTATCTCTTTAGCCAGCTCATCTCCACGGTGTTCGAGCATGCTTACGGTTTGCAGTAGCTCCGCCTGCCGGCTTCGGTGCTCATTCGTCCAGAACGGGCGGGGGGAAACGCCCGGCTCTATAGAAGCTGGATCGGTCATTTCCTTGTAAAAACCTTCAAGTAAGGCGTCGATCTGTTCATACACCCCGGCCATCTCAGCCAGCGCGCCGGCTTCGGCAGGATGCTGCAGCAGCGGCAGCGATGCTTTTAAGTAAGCTGCGGCGCTTCTACGGGCATCGGTTAGTGCCATCATGCAAAAGTAGTTTACGCCGAACCTGCGTCCAAAATCAGAGGTTTCTGCATCTTGGTACCACCGGCTGCTGAGCAGACCTTCGCACCAGGTATCAAAAGCCTTATAGCCGAGCCGGTACCCTCTATTGTCATCGGCCCTCATAGAGTCCAGCTTGACCCTGAGCGAAGCATAGAAGTTGTCCAGAGCTGACGGTATATGAGCCTGGCTGTCAAAGCGCATTAGCATATAAGGCCAATGGTCCACATATAAATAGCCCTTGCTGACCCTCATATCGCTCTGGAACTCTGGATCGTCGTGCAGACCCTCGAAGGTTTCCCCGTCAAAATAGCTGCGGCACAGCAGGGTATCCCCATTGTCCAAGTACCCTGTAATTACGCCCCACTCGGGGGCAACCCTGAGGTTGATCGCTATCGGCAGCTGATGCTTCCGAATGCTGTCCATTAGTTTTTGCTTCTCCTGTTTGCGTTCTTCCGGTGTAAGCCGGTTCGCCCGGCTGGCTGTAAGACCATAGGCTTTATGGGCAGCAGCTGAATAATCATAGGCTACGAGCGCATCGGCTGAGCTATAATCCCACACAGGTGTAAAAGAAATTCTCCAGCATGCCCCGGACACCCCCATTACCTGCTCATAGGTAGTCTCAATCCCCCTTGTGCTCAAAGACAGATAGAAGGCTCCTGCCCATGAACAGTCCATTCCTTGGCCGAAGCCAAGTCGGCCTACATTCTCAACAATATAATGCTGCCGGGACGGTTGGATGGCAAAGAGGCGGGTCCGGTCCGGGCTGTAGTGAATCTGCTCACCTTCGGCACAGCTTACCGCATGAATACCCTCGGCATTCAAGTAGAGGAGCAGCAGATAATCGTTGCCCTCATTGTCGATAAGGCTTGGGAAAAGCTCGTGGCTGACCGTGAAATGCTCCCACTGAAAGAACTCATAATGCTGCATCTTCTTCAAAACATTCCGGTGGATCAGCTCATTTCCATAGGAGGCGTACACAAATTCCAGTCCGCTTTTGCCGGAGGTATACCCTTTGGAATGGACATCAATCGTCAGAAGCTGTTCTTTCAGCGCATAGGCTGAATAGATTCCCGCAGGCGTCTCATATCTGAGAATCAGCACCTTGGAGCGGTCGCCGGACAGACAGCCGGGAAAGATATGATCGCTGACGGTGAAGGACAGTTTGTTGCCGGCCACGAACTGGTTCACAAAGTGGGTGACATCATGGGAATCCCGGCCGTCTGTGTATACGGCGGAAAGTACGACTAATTCCTGGGGCAGCAAAATGCCGTCAATGGGGTGGCCCAGTACACTGGACAGCAAAGGAAGGGTGGCGGTTTCGGGCAGGGACTTCCCTGTTTCCCATTTGGAGACGGCTTGAGCCGTGACATTGAGCTGTTCGGCCAATTGTTCTTGGGACAGCTGTTTTTCTTTACGGAGCATGGCGATGCGTTTGCCGACTTTTTCGCTACTGATCATAATTACCTCTCCCGAAATTGAATTCGACGTCGTAATTTCATTATAATCCCGGACTATGGAATAACCATGGATTCAAGGAGGGGAGAGGGGCAGCGTTTTCCAACCGGCAGTTGAGCCGGACGACAGTCATGGGCATTTTTCCAGAATAATCAGCTCCCCGTCCCATTCAGGAACAGAAGAGGTAACTTCTTCAAAATGCTCACATGTAAATGAATTTAGAGGAGATGCGTAACGTTCGCAATTTTTTTTTTGAAAAACTTTTGCATGTTTGGTTGCGTCTATTATAAATGAGTCTAAAAAATGGGAGGTATGTAGAAATATGAAAAAAATGATAAGTATTTTATTAGTAATGTGTTTAGTATTTTTGTGTAGTTCAATACCAATATATGCAAAATCACCGGTTACTCTTATTATCAATAGTGAAGTAGTCAGTTCAGATTCACCACCTGTCATAATTAATGGAATAACCATGGTCTCATTAGATTCCCTGAGAAAGTTAAATCTTAATTTGAATTGGAATTCAATAAATAAAACAGTTACTGTAACAACAAAAGTGAACCAGGATAAGTTAGTTCTTAAAGCAGGAGAAAAAGAGGTTACGTATGGAGGGAATACAATAAAATTGGAGTCCTCTGTTCAAGTCAAAAATAATCGGATTATGGTCCCTTTACGTTTCATTAGTGAAGCTTTTAAAGCAGAGGTGAAATGGGTTAAAGATGCAAATGAAATAATTATTCATAGTTGGGATAAGATAAATACCTATTCTACCTTATATCAGGGCGATGATTTACTCGCTGCTCGTAAAATTGCCCTGTCTCTTCCTTTGATTGGAGAAAATAAACTATCCTCAAGTAAAGAAATGTCATCCCATCAGTTGTATTTCCCTGAAGGTGAGGTCTTGCGATACTACCACGTATGGGGAAATTTAGTTTCCTATTATGAGATTAAAAATGATCTAACCTATTTAGTTTGGGAGGGAGTAGAGGAAGTAGGCAAATCAGGTGTGTATTCAAAAGAGTATGGAAAGCGACCTGAACCAGAAAAAAATGAGGTTTACTTTGATCTTGCGAGAGATTCAAAAGATGTAACCTATGGTAGAGTGGATTCAAAAGATGTTTTAAGGAGCATGCGAGACGATAGTTCAAATCTTTTAGTTGGAATGCTTCAATCCATTCCTGATGAAGTTCGAACGGATAAAGTTGTGAATTAGACAGGGTCTACTTTCTCTTTATTTAGCTTTACTTTAAACTGAAGTATTTTTAAATGGTTATATCAACTAAAAAGTAAAGGGTGGATTAAATTGAAAAAAACATTAATTTCAATTCTTAGCACTTTCTTTATTTTATTTTCATTAAACAGTATAGCTAGTGCAGCAAAGCCTATTCAGTTAAATGTAGATGGAAGCTTTTTAACTGATTTGGCTGCACCTTTGATTAAAAACAGTATTAGTTACGTTCCTATTCGTACCGTTCAATCTTTGGGTTACAAGGTGAATTGGGACAGCAGGTCCAAAACAGTATTAATTATTAACAAGGCCACCTCTGATAGATTGAGTCTTGTCATAAACAGTGATGTTGCGATGATGAATGACAAAAAACTAGACTTGGATAGGCCTCCTCTTGTGAAGGGGAACACAGTTTATGTTCCTCTGCGATTCATCAGCGAAAATTTCGGAGTGCTTGTCGATTGGGATTCAAAAAATAACGGTATTGTGCTTGTTTCTCCAGATCCTGAAACTCAAACCCAGATAAAAAGCGGCGATCTGGCTAAAGCCAGATTAGCTGTTACTGGGATGCCAAGGGTTCAATTTTATATATCCACTGTGCGTCCGGAAAGTCATAGTTACAGCTATATTTTTAATGAAAAAGACTATTCTAAGTTCTATTTCATTTTGTATACTAGCATTTACTATTACGAGATGAAAAACGGATATATGAGCCTTGTCTGGGAAGGTCAAATGGTGGCTTCAAATCAGAAGAACTCGTCTAGTCCGTTGGCTAAATTTTTAGATACAGGCATAGATACTCTTTGGGGTGTGCAGCCTAAATTAATGTCTCGGCTAATCTATTTTAATGATGAAAAGTTTGTTTACGATAAAGGAGAGTATGGGATTATTGGTATGGATGGATCGGCAGAGTTCTCTCATACAGTTGCAAATCCTAAACAATTGAGCGATATTATTATTAATTTTCCGGAAGAAAATTAAGATAACCGGGAACTCGGTAATTTCGAGTCCCCGATTTCTTCAGTAGTCAGCCCTTCTCTTTGAGCGCTTGTATAAGGTCGCGGACACTTTCTTTTAACTCTTGGACATTGGTTTTTAAATCATCAATGGTCTTGCGGTAACTGACCATTAGATAAAAAGCCATTGCTGCCCGACCCCTACATTGGATATGGCCTGAATCCAAATAGAACTGTTCTCCATAACTAAACCCCTCCAGAAAGAGCCTGGGAACGGACTATGGAATAACCATGAATTCAAGGAGGGGAGAGGGGCAGCGTTTTCCAACCGGCAGTTGAGCCGGACGACAGTCATGGGCATTTTTCCAGAATAATCAGCTCCCCGTCCCATTCAGGAACAAACAGCTGACCGTCATAATAATCGAGGCTGCATATTCTCGGTAGCTGAAGGCTGAAGGGATTGGGAGTATCCAGAACATGCTCCGTTGGAGAAGCGATGTGCGGGGTTCCGGCAATGGTGGTGATGATCCCGGAGCTATGGTCAACCCTGCGGACGACATGATTTTGCGTGTCTCCGATATACAGATTGGAGGCTTCGTCGAGAGATAGTGACCATGGCCCGTCAAAATGTTCTCCGCTGCTTGAACCGAAGGTAGCCTGGAGCGCAGATCCTCCATCTCCGGTGTAACCGCCACTTCCCGTTCCCGCAATCACCGTGACTTCTTCATTAACGGGATCAATCTTGCGCACACAGTAGTTTTTGCTGTCCAGCACATACAGGTTTCCATCCGCTCCCCGTCTTAAGTCATAAATCCAGTTAAACTGCACCTGTGTAAAAGATACTGTGCCCGCCTGAAATCCCGGTTCACCCGTTCCTAGCGTAGTCATTAAATTACCTTTCAGATCAAATTTATGGATCCGGCATCCGGTCACTTCATTAATCCACAAGAAGCCGGCAGAATCATACTCACAATTCCCAATATCCTTAAATCCACAAGCCGCTCCATCTATCAGCAACCGGGCTTCTCCGGCAGCAGGGTTAATTGCGAATACTTTGTTATTCCCGCTGCTGGCGACGATAACGGTCTCCTTATCCGGAAAGGTAATATAAGTAGGGTTGAGGATATCCGCATAGATATGCCTAACATGTTCTCTGACGATCTGATTTCCGGCCGTCCAGTTCAGAGTGTCCGTATCCGCCGCGATTTCCCCAACCCAGTGTGTATCATGGTCTAGAATATACCGGGTCCCTTGTGGATTATGAAAGCCAAAGTGGCAGTAGCCGTCGATAAGCTTCCGTTCTTTTCCGAAATGCAGCCGTTCTTTAATTCTCCAGTTCATCCAATCACCCCCGCTTCTTGGGTTTTTTCTTGATCAGGATCATTTGCTCAATATCTTTAAGTTCATCTATAGAATGCACTTTAATCCATAGCCATCGTCCATCGTGGAATTGAGCAGCAGCTTCATACACCGATTTGAAATATGCCCCGAACTCTTCCATTCTAGCCGTGTACGCTTCGATCTCCTTTTTCCCGAGTACAAGCAGAACGGTAAAGCCCTCTTTTTCCGGAAACATAGCAAATAAGGTCTTCCCGCTCCTGCGGTATCTCACATTCCAGCCATAATTTTTTCCGCCAAAATTGAGTTCTGGCTGGTGATCGTAGTTTTGCTCGGCAAAGCGGCTGAGTTCGATCCATGCTTGCTTGGCCTCTGCGCCAAGAAACGTATAGATCTGTTCTTCCGTAGGAACAACTTCTTTATCACATAATCGCTGGCTATTCACTCTGACTCCTCCTTAATTTGTTCTACTAAGGCCGCAAACCACGAGTCTAGTTCCTCCGGTTGAATGGATAGAAGTTTGTGCTTATCTACAATGATTTGGTCTTTCGTGACGGAGGTAAAGCGGACAAAAGGTTCTCGCGACAACATGGATAAACCCATGCGATCCGTCCATTCCTTGATGGGGAGACTGTCTTTAGGCAGCAGAAATTTCAGCAGATCATAGAAGGTTTTGTGCATTACATTCAAGTTGTAGCCCGGACATTCCTTACTGATGATATAAGAATCGACTTCCCGCCAAAGATGCTCGATTATGGCTTGTCTTACAATCAGACTATCCTTGGAGAGGTCCCCGGTGCTCATCATCTCCTTGAGTCTTGTTTCCCAGCAGTCCGGAGTCCATGGCAGCGTTCTGCTCATGTGGACCAGCCATTTCTCATGCGGCACATATTCATGGTTGGCAATAAATAAGGCCTCCAGCAAGCGGATCGCTGCCATATTGAGCATGGAGTGGCCCTGCACGGGATCACCTCTGTGAATCCAGATATCCCCGGCCAGCCGAAAATACCACCAGCAATTGAATAACAAGCCTTCGGCATGCAGCGGCTCTGGTGTATGCGCCAGCTTTTCTGACATCATTTTGGCGATTTGCCCCGTGGGATCGTACAGGACTTTTGCATAGGATAAATCCCACAGCGCCACGCTCTCCCATGACCGCTGCTGCTCTTCTTCCAGATCTGAGATCTTGATGTCATACAGATAGCTGCCGATCCTGGTAATACCTAGGGGGATAGGGGATTGCCCACTGTTCCACAGCTCATACGGGGAGGACTCCAAGTAGAAAACCAAATCTATCTCCGATAACTCGTCGGCATACCCGCGGGATAATCCGCCGTTCAAGGTGATGCCCAGAACGCCGTCCAAAGATTCAAAATCCTTCATTCTGCTATCCAGTTCCGCAAGGAACAAATGAAGCTTGTTGGTGCTTGTTGCCGTTACATAAGGCCTGCTCATACAGAATCACCTCGTTATTGATCTGTGACCGAATGGGAAATCGTTAGTAATAATATATAGCTATGAAAGCGGTCCACCTATGATATTAGTCTTAAACGCCAAAATTTAAATGCTAAATAAAAATTAACTTGCCCTCTTGTTAAAATCATGATATATTAATTCCTGCACTGCAATAAACAATACTTTGCGGTCATGGCGGAATTGGCAGACGCGCTGGCTTCAGGTGCCAGTGGTAGCAATATCGTGGAGGTTCGAGTCCTCTTGACCGCATACCAACAAAGAAAGCTTCTGAATTGTCCCTACGGACAGCTCAGGAGCTTTTTTTCATTGGGTTCAGCTGCTCAAATGAGCTTCAGCTGAGTAGGACAACAGGGTTGAGCTTGGACTGGGCGTGGCCTGATGCTTACGGAACGCGGACGGAGACATGCCGCTAAGCTTATTGAATACGCGGTTGAACTGGGAGAAGCTGTTGAATCCGCACTGCTCGGCGATGTCGGAAATCATCTGCCGGGTGATGATCAGCAATTAAATGAAGAGACTGCTTCACCCGCTGCATCATACGAGGGGGGAGCAGTCTCTTCTGAGTTAGGGGAGGAGTTGCTTATTGCGCCGGAGCGGGAACCGCTGCGGAGGGGAAGAAGTTGGGCAGATACTCCTTATTCGCTTCCAGCATTTCATCAAGCATAGCAATAGCTACCTCGACCGAAGGGACCAGCGGATGGTGAGCCATCGCCTGAATAGCCAGGCTACGGTCACCGCTTACGGCGGCATCAATTGCAAGCTGCTCGTAGGTTTTGACGGCATGGATGAGCCCTTTGGCCATCTGCGGAATTCTGGTCAGCGGCAGCGGCAGCGGTCCGGTCTTGGTCACGACACAGTTGACCTCGATACTGGCATCCTCCGGAAGAAAGTCAAGGATACCGCGGTTGGCGACATTAAGGGTCTGGATGTCATTCGTGCCGTTGTGCAGCGAACGCATCAGGTTCACCGCCGCCTCGGAATAAAAGGATCCGCCGCGCTGCTCCAGCTGCTTCGGCTTCTCCTTCAGCTCCAGATTGCTGTAGATCTCAAACAGCTCTTCTTCCACACGTTTGACCACTTCGGCGCGATTCCCGCCTTCCTTGAACGATTCCTGCTGCTCTTCAAGCATCGCATCGGTCATATAGAAATATTTCAGATAATAAGAGGGCACGGCGCGCAGCGATTGCAGGAACTCGGGATTCCACTCCCGTGCGGGCACATTCTTTGCACTGTAGCCGGCGGTGTCGGCCAGCATGTCATCCAGCATGTCTTCGCCTTCGACATCAATGCGGGTGATCCAGTGCAGATGATTCAGGCCGACAAATTCGGCATAGATCCGGTCAGGTGCGGCGTTATATTTGGCCGATACCTCCTTGATCAGCCCGATGGGGGCATTGCAGAGGCCGATGCTCTTCACGTTCGAATATCTCAGTACGGCTTCGGTCACCATTCCTGCCGGGTTGGTGAAATTCAGCAGCCAGGCGTCAGGTGCTAGCTCTTCGATATCCCGGCAGATGTCCAGGATGACGGGGATCGTGCGCAGCGCTTTCAGCATTCCGCCGGGGCCGGTCGTTTCCTGGCCGATGACGCCATATTTCAGCGGTATGGATTCGTCGCGTCCCCGGGCATCCAGCATGCCGACGCGGATTTGTGTGCTGACGAAATCCGCGCCTTCTATGGCTTTGCGGCGGTCGGTGGTGAGGTGGACTTCAATCGGCAGGCCGGACTTTTCGACCATGCGTTTAGCCAGACTGCCGACAATATTCAGCTTGCGTTGTCCTTGTTCAATATCCACGAGCCAGAGCTCGCGGACGGGGAGCTCCTTGTAATGCAGAATGAATCCTTCTACCAGTTCCGGTGTATACGAAGAGCCTCCGCCGATAACGGCGATTTTCAGTCCTTGCTTAGCTGTCAAGATAAATCACTCCTGTCCTGTTGTGATAGGGATAAGATCGAAATCCTGAAACGCACGCATCTTCTCATAAATATCGCTGGTAATGGTGAGGCCGTCACTTTCCAGGGCTGACCAGACAGCACCGACCACAGGCTCAGTGGATAAGGTGACTACAGCGGCAAGCGGAGCTGCTTCTTGTACAGCCTGGCTGATAGGTCCGCGGATCCAGCCGCGGTCGCCCCGGGTGAGCAGGCTTCCGACAAGCACTACGTCGAAGGTGTCCTTCTCCATGCCCAGCTTGTGAATGACTGCTGCGGCAGCTTTGCCCAGCTCCATGCCTTGGTGCTGCAGAATCGCTAGCGCCGCAGCATCTCCTTCGGCGGCCGCCGGGAATAACAGGCGGGCAGCGTCAAGTGGCACATGCTTGCCGTGATCAAGAAAGTCATTGTACATATCATCCACCCACTCATAGCCGAGCAGCTTCAGCAGCGGCGCAGTCAGAAGGGTGGGGGATTCCCGGCCGTCCCAGGCGCGGATAACGGTGCGGAACACTTCGATATTCAGCGAGCCGCCGCCGCCGAAATCGCCGTACATATAATCGAAGCCGCCGCATTGATAATGCTGGCCCTGCGGATTGCGTCCGGCGGCGTTGGTGCCTGTGCCGCAGATCAGCGCGACCCCGTAAGGCCGGCCCGTACCCGCCCTTAGTCCAATCATCGGGTCGCCGCTGAGTGTATAATTTGTAAATCCGATCCCGCGTATCATCGGGTGGAGGATATCATAATCCGTCTTCCGGTCGGCGCCGGCAAGCCCGAGATAAGCATGCTTGATATCGCCTAGCTGCAGCCCGGCTTCCGCCAGTGCGGCGAAGGAGGCTTCGCGAATGCTCGCAGCGGCTTCCGTAGCGCTAATCTGGTGATTGCCGTTGCCGCTCCTGCCCTTGCCAAGCACATTGCCGTGCTCATCGCAGAGCAGGGCATAGGTTTTGCTTCCTCCCCCATCGATCCCCAAGTAGTAAGTCAATGGTCGTCACTCCTAAAGTTTTGTGAGCATCACGTCTCAGAATCTCTTCGTACAAAACTGGCTTCGAAAGCCCGCAGGCGGAATGATTGCAGGTGCGGTTCTACCTGGAAGAGGTGGAGTCACGTACAATCAGCTCCGGATCAATCCGGATGTTAGCACCGCGTTTCATATTTCCGTTGATGCGTCTGAGCAGCATATCGGCAGCGGCAAGCCCGATCTTATCCGCCGGCTGGCGCAAAGTTGTCAGATGCGGGCGCAGCTGTGAGGCGATATAGTGGTCGTCATATCCGACGATGGCTACCTCTTCCGGCACAGAGATGCCGGCCTCCATCAGCGCGTTGATCAATCCCAACGCGATATTGTCATCCCCGGCGAATACAGCCGTGGGCAGCTTGCCCGCCTGCAGCCAGCGTTTGCCGGTGTCATAGCCCATGCCGATATCGAAATCGCCATGGACAATCTCAAACGGCTCCAGCCCTTTCTCCTGCAGTGCCTGCAGGAAGCCGCCGCGCCGCTCCCGTGTGCTGCGGAACATCTCATTGCCGCAGAGGTGGGCGATGGAGGTATGGCCAAGCTCAAGCAGATGGCTGCCCGCCGCATAGCCGCCCTTGAAGTTATCAATGGTGATGGAATAGGCGTCATTCCCCTCCTGCTGATTATCAATCAGCACATAGGGGATTCCCCGCCGTTTCAATTCCACAATATAATTGTCTTCTTGCATCGGGGAGAGCAGAATCAGTCCATCTACCCGGTCCTCCTGAATCAGATAGTGGTTCTCATTGAAGTCGATGCCTGTCGAGATGGAGATGGCCAGGTAGTAGCCGTGCAGGGCAAGCACGTCATTCAGCTCCTTGACCACGGCATCGAAGAAGGAATCCTGCAGTGTCGTTACGATAAGGCCGATAATCCCGGTCTTGCCGCTGGCAAGGCTGCGCGCAGCCGCATTGGGCCGATAATCCAGCTCCTTGATTGCATCCAGCACCTTCTGGCGGTTATTCTCCCGCACCGTCCCGGCGCCATTCAGCACCCGGGAGACGGTGACAACGGACAATCCCGATTTTTTGGCTACATCAAAAATACTTACTTTCATCGCTAACGCTCCTTGCGGCGGATTTTCCGAAGCTTTATTCTATCTTTAGTATACAAGGCTTACGGAATATCCGCTAAACGTCTTATCTCTTAATAATTTCGGTAACTTTTTTCTGAATGACCGGCATCACCTCTTCAAGGGTTTTGTGTCCGGTCTCGACAGGCTGCAGCTCATTGATGAACATATCATTGATCTGCGAATATTTAGTGATGAGGTGGTTGTAGGATTCATAGCCATATTTAACAGCGCCTTCGTATACCTTCTTCACATCCTCGGGATCAATGCCGTCAAAATGTTTGTAGTAGGCTTCTGCTGCTTCGGTGTTCACAGGCGGGTTGCCGCCGCTCAGCTCAATCGATTTCTCCTGAACTTCAGTCGTCAGCAGGAATTTAATCCATTCAAAAGCTTCCTTCGGATGTTTGGAGTCCTTCAGAATCATTAGCGGGTCGACGAACAGGGTGCTGCGCACCTTGTCATTGCCGCCCCATGGCACTGCGGCCACGCCGATGTTGAACGGGAAATCATTGGCTCCCGCAAGGTTCCACGAGCCGCCGATCGACATGCCGATTTTGCCTGCAACGAATGGATCGCCGTTCTGGCCGGCTACGCTTTTGCTCCACTCGGAGTTCGGCGAGACTTTATCCTTGAAGATCAGATCGAACAGCTTTTGGTATGCGGCAATAACCTCCGGAGAATCGAAATGAGTTTCGGAAGGAACGCCCCCATTGGTCCAGGTGTCCTCGGAGTAAGGCTCCGCCCCAAAATACAGCGGCCGCATATCCCGCTCGGCCCAGGTAAAGTCGACACCGTATTGTGTTTTAGCGATATCGTCGGAGACGAGCGTCATTTTTTTTGCTTCCTCGACCATCTTTTCAAACGTCCAGCTCTTATCCTCATAGTCGCTTGGCGGATAGGACAGCTTCGCAGCATCGAACATATCTTTGTTATAGAGCATCAGGGTGACATACATATTGACCGGGATGCCGTAGGTACGGTTGTTTACGGTGTAGATCTTCATCAGGTTATCCGGTATGTGGTAATCTCCGGCTTTGAAGCCTTCCTCCGCGATCAGGCCGGTCAGATCAAGCAGCATGTCTTTGTTGTAATATTCTGCGAACCCGCCGTAGCCGTAGTGGCTGGTGACATCGGGAGATTTGCCTCCGGCAATCAGCGTCTGGAGCTTGCTGTCAAACTGCTCATACGGCGCTTTTTCCACCTTGACCTTGATGTTCGGGTGCTCCTTCTCGAAATCGGGAATCAGCTTCTCGATAAAGGTGCGGTCTTCCGAATCAATCGTGTAATGGGTAAGGGTCACTTGTTTCTCTGAACCGCCGGAGTCTCCGGTGTTTTTGTTTCCCGGGGCCACATTGCCTGCCGACTTGCCTCCTCCGCAGCCTGACAGCATCACCATCAAGGCCATGGACGCTGCAAGCAGCAGTGCGAATGACTTCCTTATACTGTTCCTTTTCATGAGCGAATCCCTCCATCATTTCAAGTATATTTGGCCGCCAAGAGTACAGCGGAGATTACTTGATGCCTGTCAGTACTATGCCTTCCACGAACTGCTTCTGGGCCACCGCGAACAGGGTGACGATTGGAACCATAGCCAGCACGGAGGCGACCATCAGCAGATGCCAAGGCGGGATGCGGAACCGCGACGAGGTAAGCGAGGCCATGCCGACCGGCAGTGTGAATTTGTCCGAAGAGCTTAAGTAGAGCACCGGTGTGAGCAGATCGTTCCAGCTGTAAATAAAAGCGAAGATGGCGACGGTCGCCAGTGCCGGTGCGGACAGCGGCAGCGCAATGGTACGCCACATCTTCAGTTCGCCGCAGCCGTCGATCCGTCCGGCGTCGAACAGCTCCTCGGGCAGCGTAGAGAAAAATTGCCGCAAGAGGAAGATGTTATAGGCGGAACCGAAGAATGCAGGCACGACAAGCGGCAGGAAGGTGTCGATCCAGTTCATTTTGGAGAAGAGCACGAACTGCGGGATCATGATCGCCGGATAAGGCAGCATCATCGTGCTCAGCAGCAGGGCGAACCAGAGCTGGTTGCCCCGGCCTCTGTATCTGGCGAAGCCGTAGGCCACCAGTGCCGAGGAGAGCAGGGTGCCAATGACGGTGAGTCCGGCGATGATCAGGCTGTTCTTATACAGTGTGCCGAACTGCAGCGTATCAAAAATCTCCGTGTAATTGCTCCAGGCCCAGCTCTCCGGGAGAAAGGTCGGCGGAAATTTCAGCATTTCCCGCTTCGATTTCAGGGAGGTCGAGACCATAAAGAAGAGCGGAAGCAGCATAAGGAAGGTTGTAATTAGCAAGGTAATGAAGCTAATGATCTTTACGGGATCTGCTTTCCGCCGGGAATGGGAAGTTGGCACCCGGGGGCTGGTGGCCTTGACGGTACTCATCGGCGTTCCCCTCCTTCGTAATGAACATAACGGTTGGACAGCTTCATAATGATGGCCGTGAACACCAGTACAACGATCAGCAGCACCCATGCAAGAGCTGACGAGTACCCTGCCCGGTATTCCTTAAAGGCGGTGTTGTACAGATTGTAAACATAGAACCAGGTGGAATAATTGGGACCGCCCTGCGTCATGACGAACGCTTGGGTAAAGACCTGGAAGGAGTCGATCAGGCCCATAATCAGCTGGAAGAGCAGCACGGGAGAGATCATCGGCAGCGTAATGTTCTTGAAAATTCTAAAGCGGCCCGCACCGTCCAGTCTGGCGGCTTCAATTAGGCTGGACGGCACGCCCTGCAGCCCTGCAAGGAAGAGAATCATACCGGATCCGGCTGTCCAGAAGGACATGATGATCAGGGCATATAGTGCGGTGTCCGGACTCATCAGCCAGGCCGGGCCGTGAATGCCAAACCAGGAGAGCATGTAGTTGAAGAGGCCAATCTGTGGATTGAAGATCCAGTACCAGAGTAGAGACATCGCGACGCCTGACACCATGCTGGGAAAATACATCGCTGTCCGGAAGAAGCCCCGCAGGGGAATCGTCTGGTGCAGCAGCAGCGCAAAGCCGAGAGCCAGCAGCATCTGTACCGGAACACTGATAAAGGTGTATCTAAGCGTGACCGTTACCGACTTCCAGAACAGATCATTGTGAAACATTTCAGTGTAGTTGGCCAGGCCGATAAATCTGGGAGGGTGAATAATGTCGTAATCGGTGAAGCTGTAGTAAAGCGATGACATGATGGGGTACAGCGCGAAGACCAGGAAACCGATAAGCCAGGGCGAAATAAACAGATACATGTAGAACGTCCGACGCCTGCTCTCACTCTTAATCACGGACACACCAACCTTTCGATCTTAAAAGTATAAGCGCTTTAACTTTTGTCGTAAATAAATGTCGTAAAAAGGCAATATTACTGTATTTATTATTTATAAAGTTTAATCGCTTTAACTTTTAAATCCACCTGATGACATTATCATAGTGGATGAACCGGAAATAATCAACCCTTATTTTATTGAATAAAGCGCTACCAGTCAAATAAAATAACATTTGGTATAGTTTTTTATATTTTGTTGCTGAAAAAACATGAGAATTTCATACGGATGTAAGGTTATATAACTCAACAGTGTGAATTGGGCTGGGTTTGTTTGATGCCGATTTGCTTTCCTGACTAGAATCCACTGCCAAAGTGGAGCTTTTATTCCATGGATTACTGATATTACTTCAAAAAAACAGGTACCCTCCTTATAAAAAGGACGGTACCTGTTACGTATCATTTCAAAATATAAGACTATAAATTATCCTTCTATTTCTCGCCGAAACGGATACCGTCCTGTAGAGGACGGCGAAGCCGTTTCCACTTGTTTACCGCGTGTTTCCGTTCCACTGCTCATCGCCTGAAAGATATTTCTCGGTCAATACGGACAACAACTCGATACCAACCTGATTCTGTCCGCCTTCAGGGATGATGAGGTCGGCGTATTTCTTGGAAGGCTCGATAAACGCCTCATGCATTGGCTTTACCGTCGTCAGATATTGCGTGTGGATGGAACGGATGGTCCGGCCGCGTTCTTCAATATCCCGCAGCACCCGGCGGAGAATACGCACATCCGGGTCTGTATCTACAAATACCTTGATGTTCAGCTGTTCCCGCAGCTTCTCATCGGAAAGCACATGCAGCCCTTCGAGAATAACAATGTTGTTGGGCGCAAGCTCAACCGTCTTGTCAGTGGAGCGGGCATGAACTGTGAAGTCATACACTGGAGCGTACGCAGCTTGTCCGGCCTTCAGACAATCCAGATGCTCAATCAACAGTTCCGTATCGAAGGCCAGCGGATGATCGTAATTGATTGCTCCGCGCTCAGCCATGCTGAGGTAAGAATGGTCTTTATAGTAGTTATCCTGAGATATGAACGTCACTTTGTCTGTTCCCAGACGGTCAATGACGGAGCGAGCTACTGTCGTTTTGCCGGAACCGGTCCCGCCGGCGATACCAATAATAAGCATGGTGTTTTAATAAACCTCCCTAAGCGATTGCCTTTGCAATTTCAATATTGTAGCACAGCGGTCAATTTATTTCATCTCGGTACGGGGAATAAAACGTGAACATTCAAAAAATTCAGGAGTTTTGGCCTGAAATGATATAATTTAAGGTATTCGATGCAGATGTAGGTATAGATGAAGGGAGAATTTACCGGGATGAGTGAGACAAAATCACTGCTTGAAGCCTTTAACGCCACGGCTATGAAGTTGGCCGGACACGGGAAACGCGACATTGAAGTGTTGAAAGAGGCCTTTGCCGGAGTGGATGGACAGACGGACAGCGATATTTACGGAGGGGGCAGGCTGATCGAGAATTTTCAGGCTGAAATGGCGGAAGTTCTCGGGAAGGAGACGGCGGTCTTTTTCCCCAGCGGAACCATGGCCCAGCAAATTGCTCTTAGAATCTGGTGCGACCGTAAGGGGATGAAGACGGTTGCGTATCATCCTTTATGCCATCTGGAGATTCATGAGCAGGACGGGCTTAAAGAGCTGCATCATATCGAGCCGCTGCTTCTTGCGGATAAGGACAACTTAATTACACTGGATGATGTGAAGAACATCGGAAGAGATATTGCTTGTCTGCTGCTGGAGCTGCCGCAGCGCGAAATCGGCGGCCAGCTGCCGGAGTATGCTGAGCTTGAAGCCATCTCCGCCTATTGCCGCGGGCAGGGCATTATCCTGCATCTCGATGGCGCGAGATTGTTTGAGGTGCTGCCGTATTACGGAAAGACGGCAGCTGAAGTCTGCAGTCTGTTTGACAGCGTATATATCTCCTTCTATAAAGGGATTGGCGGCATCGCCGGTGCCATTCTCGCGGGCAGCAGGGAGTTTACAGAGGAATCGAAGATCTGGAAACGGCGGCATGGCGGCGACTTGGTCAGCCTCTACCCGTACATTGTCCCGGCCCGCTATTATTACCGGCAGAGAGCCGGTAAGATGGGACAATACTATGAGGAGGCCAAGGAGCTTGCTGCTTTGTTGGGCGGCTGCCATAAGGTGTCCACGCTTCCGCAGCAGCCGGTCTCGAACATGTTCCATGTCCATTTTGCCATGGCCAAGGAGCAGCTTGAACCGATACTGGTTACAGTGTATGAGCAAACCGGAGTGGGGCTGACGTCTTCGCTGAGGGAAACAGGGGAAACCTCCTGCTTTTTTGAGATGCATATCGGTGACCGCTATGGCATTATCCCCAAAACAGAGCTTGGCGCAGCGGTTAAGCTGCTGGATCAGCTAATAAAGCAAGTGTGACAAAGTTCAAATGGCATCCTCCCGATGAAGGAGGGTGCTGTTTTTTGTCTTGCAATTGTTTGCTTTTGTCATTCTATAAAGGGTACTGGTTACACGGAAAAAAGACACCCCGCGAGGTGTCTGGTTACTACATTAGTATGGGTGCAGTCGAAGTTACCGGTTGAGCAGCGAGCGAACGAAGGATACCCGCAGCAGCTGTTTTTTCATCAGCTTGGTGCGGAACTGGCGTTTCAGCTGGCTGTAAGCTTTGGGAGAATGGCTGCTGGCCCAGCTGTACATGAACTTGAAGTCGGTATGACTTTTGGCCGAATTCATCAGGTAATAAGAGATCGTGTCATACACATTGTGATTGAACCATTCGTTCATTTCCTGCTTGTTGTAGCCGTAGCGTTCAATCGCCATATTGCGGATAAGCCGCTTCTCCTCCAGGTTCTCGATCAGGAACGACTGGCTGAGATGAAAGGTGATGTTATTGCCATGAATCCGGTACACCCCGGCCAAACAATCAATGAACCCGGCATCGCCGATCAGCAGGGCACGCAGGTAAATTGAGGCATCGTTGACCATGTTCATGTTCAGAATGTCCATGCTCATCAGCGCTTCGCGTTTGAAGACTGTGGTTAGTGTAGAGGCAGGCTTGGGATAACCCTTCTGCTCGAAATTCATGAAATAATCCTTTTTGCCGGTAATGCTGGCCAGCTGCAGGCTGGAGATCGTGAGCTTCCGGCTTTTGGAGTATTCCAGAAATACGTTTGCGGCCACAAATGATACCTCAGGATGCGTCAGGTGAAAATTCACAGCTCTGCTTAAATAACTGGAATCAATCAGATAGTCGTCATCATCGAGGAACAGAATATATTCACCG
The DNA here is from genome assembly GCF_038002865.1 of Paenibacillus sp. FSL H3-0321. Taxonomy (NCBI): domain Bacteria; kingdom Bacillati; phylum Bacillota; class Bacilli; order Caryophanales; family Paenibacillaceae; genus Paenibacillus; species Paenibacillus sp. FSL H3-0321. Next base: position 4,468,450 of record NZ_JBBODH010000001.1, read on the forward strand.
TCTCCATGAGCGGCAAAAGCCTTGCGCCGGTTATTCCCCGGCCCGCTGTTGGTTTCATTCTGCATGAAGATGACACGCGGGTCACCGCCAAAATTCGTGTGCATCATCTCGTCCGTGCCATCGCTGGAACAGTCGTCAATGACGGTAATTTCTTTATGGGGATAATCCTGCCGCAGAATGCTCTGAATCGCCTGATGCAGGAAGTCTTTTCTATTATAAGTAGTGATAATGACGCTGACCTTCGGATAAACAGCCGGATCGGCGGATTCAGGCAGCAGGTTCTCTGATTCCCCGGTTCCGCTGCTGAGTCTGGCAAGCTGCGTAAGCAGTCCCTCAATCGTATTCAATTCAATATGAAATTGGCGCAATAAATAGTACTCCAGCGCATCCTCAGCCGCTCTCCCCGCCAAATAAGCCTCGATCACTCCGGTCAAGGTTGCCAGATATTCCTGGATCGCGGGTGTGCTTTCCTTGCTGGTAATCTCCCGCCCCCGGCGTACAATGGCTTCGCGTGACAGCTCTTCGGCGGAGAAATGCTGAATATCGTCATGGAGCTGATGGAGTAATCGGTAGCCGGCCTGTTGCAATTCCTCGCTGTGATCCATATTCAGCCCTCCTCAAAGTTTTGTTAGCATCTGCTTCATTGATGTACTTCGTGCAAAACTTGCTATGGAAGCATATGCTTATGTTTTGTCATAAATATCGAACCGGAAGATAATCCTGCAGCGCCGCCGTCTGTATAAGTGTATTTAGTGCAACTATAGGGTGCTTACACAGGGACTTTTGAGTAATAACTGCATTTTGTACAGTTAAAACTAGCGATGCAGTTCGTTTTACCCGAAGTCAGTCTATTTGAGTGTACGGAATACAACTACTTCTCTTTTCGCCCCAAAATACCCGATTTTAGTTGTATAAAGTGCAGGTCTGTTGATTAACCAGAAAAAGGTAGAAAAAAGGCCGCTCATTCGGTAAAGTGTTTGTACCCCTACAAACATCCGAAACGAGGCGACCTCATGAAAAAGTCTACTTCATTATCGAATATTCTGCAATTGGTGATTCCCGAAGAAAAAATGCTCCCATTCTTGGAAGAACTAAAGTATATCGATGTGGCGCGAAAGTTTACTGTCTATGATTTATTTCTATTTTTGGCCGAAGCCGCCTTCCAGCAGTGGGAGGGGTATCGGGACGGAGAACAGCGAATGGCCCTTTGTGGGCAGCGTTCTGTGGATCACTCAACCCTCTCGAAAAAAGCCAAAGACGTTCCTTTTCAATTATTCAAGCGTTTGCTAGATCTCATGATTGGGCTGTGCAATCGAAAGACTCGGCGTGTACTCGGTATTCCGAAGGAGCTGCTAATCGTTGATTCCACTACGATTACGGTAGGTCTGGGACGGTTGACTTGGGCTCCGCACAAAGGCCAAAAAGCAGGCGTTAAGCTACACGTGGGGATCATTGGAGACCAAGGCGAATTGCACAAAGTTACCGAAACGACTGGATATGAGCCTGATTTGAAGAGTTGCCCTGACCTGCTGGACAGAAGATTTATTTTGGTGGCAGACCGGTCTTATGGTAAACACAAGCTGTTTGACAGTTACCAAGAGCAGGAAAACCGGCAGTATTTTGTGATTCGGCTTCGGGATAATACAACCTTTACGAATCCAATCTCACGATGTCGAAAGCGTCCCTTTTCGGGAAGTATTAAGCAAGATTTGACCTGCCAATTGGGAAAGAACATGGCACTCTCCCAGAACAGATTTCGGGTGGTCATCCTAGAGGATCCCAAAGGAAATCCCGTTATTCTCGCCACAAATCTGCACTGGTATTCCCCCGAAGGAATTGCAGAAATCTATAAAAAACGGTGGCAGATCGAAGTCTTTTTTCGTTGGATTAAGCAGCATCTAAACATTCCAAAATTATTCGGAACAACACCAAATGCAGTGTATGGACAGCTGTACACAGCTTTACTGATTTATGTTTTGCTTAAGTTCCTGTTTGAGCAGGGAAATGCTGCGGTGCATCCGAGTGCTAAATTAACATTCGTCGACTTTGACCGGTTATTTACTTTGGAAACTTTACCACCGGAATGGAGGATTTATTTAGCCAATGTAGTGTTCCCCACTTCCATAATTTAGCTAATCAACAGACCTGTATAAAGTGCAATTAAAGCGTGGCATTCAGTAAATTAGCGCTCATCTTACGCAACTCCCGCATCCTGCGCGCCCCCACACATCACACATCTCATACATTCCACTCCGCTTAAGCTTGCCCGGCCGTAACCTTGCGCTTCAGCTTGAGCTTCGTACGGAAGCCTTTGAGATAACCCCAGGTATAGAGAAATACCTCGCGTTCCATCAGCGATCCGACCAGGAAATAGATGGGCAGGATGATGATGCCGAGCAGCACAGCCCACAGAATCACACCGGTGTATGAGGTGATGCTGAGGTCGAGCTTGGTGGTGACAAAAACGATGGCAGCGAAGACCGCAACATTGGTCAGCCATCTGCGGAAAGTGATCCATGGACTGCGCTCCAGCAATACCCGGCTGGCATACACGACAATATCAATGGAACGGTACAGCAGGGCGGCGATGGTGCCCATCAGCACGCCATAAATTCCGAAGAAGATGACGAAAATGATCGAAGCCCCCAGATTGATCGCCGACTCCATAATAGAGCGGAACTGGGTGTTTCTGAAATGTCCGGCAATCGTAATGATATTGTTGGAGGTGGTGCGGGCATTGGTCAACAATTTAATCACCACGAATAGAACCGGCAGCCAGGCATTAATATAGTTCACATCGTTGACGCCAGCCGTGTACAGTTTCATGAACGGCAGGATGATGATATAGACAACGGTCAGAATGGCAAAGATGAGACCCATGAAATAGACCTCGTAAGCATCATAGAACTTCACGAAAGCCTCTTTTCCCTCATGGTAGCTCTGGCCCAAGGCGGCCTTTATGCTTCCGTTGACCGTCTGAACGATGTTGTCGACAATGGTGAAGATCATGTTGTACATCACGTAGATGCTGACGATCTTCAGGTTCGTAAATATAGTCAGAATCAACACGTCCGTATTACGGAAGATGAGATAGGAAATCTCATGCACCATAACCGAATTCTTCTGGCCAATGGCTGCAAAATCCGGCTTGTGGCTGAGGTCGATCCACTTATAATATTTCTTCGAATAGAAATAGAAAGCGACGATCTGCAGCAGGGTGAGCACGAAGAAGGAAGCCTGCACGGCAATGATGTTCACACCCTGCAGCAGCAGGATGATCCGCACGACATTGTTCAGAATATTTGCGATGGTGACGATGGACGTCTCCACATAGCTTTTACCCTCGGCGATCAGCAGAATTCTGAATTTGCCCTGGAAGTAATAGTTGATGGCTCCGCCCAGACCCGAGAATAAAATAATCGCCATGATGCTCACTTTGTTGATCTCCGAGTGGATGACCAGCGGATAAATGACTGCAAGCAATACGACGGAGATAAAATAGTACATTCCCGTTTTTTTATAATAGCTGGAGGTTGCTGCGAGAATCGAATTGATATGACCCCGGTCATTGTTGGCTATCGGCTTATACAGAGCCTGCAGCGAAGCTGCACCGACCCCGGCTTCAAGCAGGGCGAAGTAACTGATGATCTGCACGATGGATGCAATGAGACCATTGGCTTCCGAGCCGTAGTTGACCATAATCAGTCTTGGAATGAAGAAGCCGAGAATAATTGTGATTACCTGGCTGGTAAGGCCAAAGCCGAGGTTCAGCAGGCTCCGTTTAGCTTTCATAGCTTCTTCTCCCTTCCATAAACGGTGCCGGTGACAGATAAGCGTCCAATTGTTCAAAATGCTTCTCTGCCTGATTTGCCTGCAGCGTCACGTCGAGCCGGTTAGTGGCCATGCTGTCATACACCTCTTCCGGCGTAAGCTCGGCCAAATGGGCGAAATCGGTGTATTTTCCGGTAAAATAGGCATCCTGCATGACATTGACCATCTTGCTGCTGTAGGCCACCGGGAAGACAGGCTTGTTAAACACCCAGCCGAGAATCATTGCATGGAACCTGGAAGCGACAATACAGCTGGCACCTGCCAGCGCGGCGAGGATGTCATCTATGTTTGTTTTATAGAGGTGAACATGGGTCTGCTCCTGAAATTCTGCCGGAATCAGACCGATAATCTGCCCAATGGCTTCCTGGTCGCCTTCATGCTGGCAAAATGACATGAAATGCACGGCATAACCCTGCTTGATGAAATAGACTGCAACATCTTTCATTTTTTCATAATAGAGGTTGTCAAAACCGCTTAAGTTCTTGGACGACGGCTTAATCACCGAAATCGCAATCGTTTGGCCCGCTGGAGGTTTTTGTCCGGATGAGGTTTCGTTTGCGTTATATTTCAGCTGGAAGATAATATCCGGAGCCATTCGGACATTGCCCAAATCCTTAAATAAATCATAGGAGTATTGCTCTCTGAAAGAGACGTCGGTATATTCCGGGAAAATCCGCCGGTGCACCTGGTAATACTCATCATCCGTAAAGGGACCGAAATTGGCGCCCATCAAATAATACGGCTTGCTCTTGTTGCGCATGGCTTCCGCGTTCGCCACATATTCCGCCCAGTGTTCTCCCTGCATAAAAATAGACCCGCCGATATGTACGGTTCCATCTGACTGATCACCCAGAAATCTCTGCAGAAAGTTGTTATGCAGCTTTAATTTTCTGAAGACATAATTAATTCCCCGGAACAGGACGGAGTCCGAAGCATAGACCTTGAGGTTCTTGATATCCTTGAATACCAGCTTATATAAACGGGGGGCAATGATCATAAAACGGGTATCCGGATACCGTTCGCAGAGTACCTTGATAAACAAATCATCGCCCAAATTGAATTCTGTATATGCGCTTACCATCATCTTCTTCATATCTTAATTTCCTTTCTGGTGATCATGGTTTTGAGCTTATGTTTGAACTGGAGCCAGCTTCTGTCCATGTGGATCAACCGCGCATATAAAGGCGGGGAAATTAAGAAGGCTTTGATTCTAAAAGCGAGCTGTCTGTCATCCCCGCTGTAGCGTTTCATAATGAGCAGCATCTCGTGGTTCAAATGAGGGTAGGTCTTCTCAATGTCATGAAGCAGGTCACGCATGCGGATTCCCGAAGTGCCGTTCAGGCAGGTCTTGAGATTGTAAAAGTAGTTCTCCGTCATCTCCCGGGTCAGGAGGAGCTCCGAGATGGTGCTGGCCTCACTGAAGGGATGGGCTTTGAAGTATTCATCCACCCGCTTGAAGGCAGCGACGACATCAAATTTGTTCACATTATACGTGCCTGTAATGGATGACATCCTTTGCACATAATAGGACAATACGTCGGGGATCGAGATCACCCGGGACGCTCTGGATAAGGCTTTATAGATAAATTCCTGATCCTCTCCGTTCACACAGCGCTCCGTGTAGCGGATGTCGTTCTCCAGGAGAAAGCTCCGCTTGAAGGCAATGCTTCCGGTCCAGATTCTCAGGCTTTTGTGTACAAAAATATTCTGCAGCGCCTCGCTTCCCGTAGTGTCGGACTGACCGGAAGTGAAGCTTACAATTGTCGACTGATCCTCCCGGACGAGGTTGTAGCCCCAGCAGACCACATCCGGATCCGTGGACCGCGTGGCGCCCTCGATACTCAGCACCAGGCTGCTGTCGGCGTAATCGTCTCCGTCCAGGAACAGCACATAATCTCCTGTAGCTGAAGCCAAACCGGTGTTTCTTGCGGCGCTCACTCCGGAATTGGGAGTGCGGATCAGCTTCGAGCGCAGATCAGGATGCTTCTCCAGGAAGTCAGCGGCCACCTCATACGTCCGGTCTGTCGAGCCGTCATCGACCATGATCAGCTCGAACCTCTTCCCGCTCTGTTCCAGGAGTGAGAGCAGCAGAGGTGTTAAATAACGTTCTAAATTGTACATGGGCACTACAATGCTCACACTCATGCGGCCACTCCCTTCCTGAGGTTTGATGGATTAACCGGCGGTTTGCCTGGAAAATATTTCTCTCAGCCCTTTTTTGTAGCCGCTGATGGCAGCTGTATTCTTCTTAGGCTGTTCCCGCAAAATCAGATAGAGCGTCGTCCAGACCAGGGCGAGATAACCGACAGGTCCCGAACGTTTATCCTTGAGCAAATGCACATGGTTCAGCACTCTCATATAAGCTACATTCTCAAGATTGTCTCTGGAGGCCGGGGACTCATGATGCAGAAGTTTAAGTTCGGGATTGATATAAAGGGGGCCGGAACCTTGCGCGATACGGGACATAAGAATGTCTTCACCGACGCTGTAGCTTTGGAGCCAGGGGACGGGTTTGAGGTCTTGAATGGCCTCTTTCTTGAAGGACATGTTGCAGCCGTGCTGGAACTCTGTCTTGAAGATCTTCCGTGCCTTATGCCAATTGTACATGGAGCCGGCCTGGCCGCTTAAGGAAAGCTTGCCGCTCGATAGAGATTGCTGGAAGGAGAGCAGACAGCGGATCGTGCCGAGGAAGCTGTTGCGCATCCCGATGGCGACCCCGCCGACACCTGCGCAGTTCGGATGGTCGAGGTAGGTTTGGATTAAAGTGGCCAGGTAATGATCGGAGATTTCGACGTCGTCATCAAGGAAGAGGATCTTGTCCATGGTAGACAGCTCCACCGCCTTGATTCGGGACAGCCATAATCCCCGTTCAGTTTTGCTGTGGTACAAAAGGGGATAACCGCAACCGGCCAATAAGGCTTCGAACCCCTTGAGGGTTCCTTCGGGAATCTCTCCGTCATCAATGATAATGACCTCTATAGGATACGTCCGGCCTATGCTTTGTTTAGTTATAGAATGAATGCACCGTGTCAGGTCCTGTACCCGGTTCCTCGTGCAGATAGCCACTGACAATCCTTGCATATACTCCACTCCCTTATCCGATTCTCCCATCTATATTAATCATAATAATCTTGGGATTATAAGCTAACTTAAGCTTACTATTGGCAGAGAAAGGTTGTATATACTACTTTAGTTTACTTATTGACCACCATGGAGCAGTTTGTCGAAGGCATAAAATGTCCTGACTAAATGGTTTGGGGATCTAGCGGATGCTTCTCCGAGTAATTAGTAACAATTTTTTGAAATTAACAATAAATTCTATAAATTCGACATAATCAGCGCTATCTAAAATTCCGATAATTAGATTATAAGCGTTTTCCAGACTAAGCCAGGGAGGGCAGAACAGACATAGTTAAACAGCAAGGACATCTTAGAAAAATGGGGCTGAATTTGTGGGAATAAAAAGAGGATCAAAACACTTGATCATGGCTTTGGTTGTCATCCTGATCATTAGCAATTTTTACGCTATACCCTATGTTGCTCAGGCACAGACTTCAATACCGCTGGATACCATTCTCGAGGACACGCTGGAACCTGCGGGGAAAAACATTTCAGATTTAAATCAAAGCGGAATTGGCATCACCGAGGTGGATAACACCAACGGGCAATGGCAGTACAAAAACAACTCGGGCGTATGGCTGTCGATTGTAGCTCCTGATCCGGGCAAGATTGTTGTGTTAGGGAGCGGTGTAATGATCCGGTTTGTTCCGAAGAAGGATTGGAACGGAACTGTAGGCATCAAGCACCGCGACTGGCTGATTCCAGCGGAATCCAGCGGAAATCCTCCTAACTATGTAAATGTGAATGAGACCTATACAGGAAAAGAATCGGCTTTTGGGGAATTTGAGGAAACCGCGCAGGTCAAAGTCCTGCCTGTTAACGATACTCCTTATATTTCCGAGTCTGGGGGCAATGATTACCTTGATTTTGACGGTAAGGGATACGTAACCCTTCCGGATCTGGACATATATGCTAATTCCCTCACGATTGAAACGTGGGTGAACGCCAGCAGTGCTCCGTCATGGGGGCGTATCTTTGATACCTCTCACGGTCCTGATAATTTTAATTTGCATTTTACCTTTGAAGGAAATACAGGGAGAATAGCACTTGAAGCATTGCCGCAAAAGGGTACCAGAGTTAAAGCTTACCTGGTGCGGACAACGGAGCGATTGCCCTTGAATCAATGGGTTCATGTGGCCGCCGTATATAATCATGTGGAGAAAAAGGCCTATATTTACTGGAACGGGATTCTGAAAGGCAGCGGATTTATGGATCTGACGGACATGGCTAAAGCCAAGGCGCAGAATTCCAATCTGCCGAGAGCTTATAACTATATAGGGGAGAGTACATGGTCCCAGGATGCCAATTATACGGGGGGCATGAGAGACTACCGGATATGGAATAAGGCAAAGACCCAGGCGGAGATTGAAAGTCAGATGAACACTAGTCTGAGCGGATCTGAAGCGGGTCTGATGGCCAACTACAAATTCAATAATCCAAGTGATGGAGCGGTCGCCAAGGATTCCTCCACGGGAGCAAGAAATGGCAGCATCGTAAGTGGCAGATGGCAGTCCGACACAGGGTTCAACACCAATGTGGTAACACCGGTGAATACTCCTGTATCGAAGCCGTTTAAACTGACCGATGTGGATGACGGCGACATGCTGACGCTTTCTGCGGTCTCGTCGAATACGGCCCTTTTGACGAATGGCAATATTACCTTTTCAGGTGAAGGCCCGGAAAGAAGTATCCATCTTACTCCGGCAGCAAACATGACAGGCACCTCCACCATCAAAGTCACAGTAAACGATGGAATTACTTCAAGCAACAGCAGCTTTTTATTGAGTGTTGTGGCCGGGAAATTTGATCTTAAATTCATTTCGCCCTCTGTGGGTGTGATGGCACCTGCTTTTAACCGGGGGATTATCTACAATAAAGTGCATGTTCCCAACAAAAGTGGAAGCAGTCCGAACAACAGTATCGATATAAATGTAGGAGCGGTGAATCCCGCTGATGTAAATGTAACAGCGTACGCAGACAATGGGTCTGGCGTCACGGTAACGGGCTCCTACCCTACGTTTACTGTCAGCGGCCTGACTGTGGGTGTATATAAGCCCATAAAGATTAAAGTAGCCGATAAATTCTCATCCAATTTCAAGGAATATCAGCTTGATATCATCCGTTATCCGGGAAATGATGCCAATCTGGCTGTGGCGAATGGACTGGCCTTGTCCAGCGGCGGACAAGCCATTGCGCTGTCCCCAAGCTACAGCAGTAATACGTCCAACTATACCGCTACCGTCGAAAATGATGTAAGTTCGGTTAAAGTGGACGTGAAGAAGTCGAACCTTTTCTCTACAGCGACATTAAACGGTGGAGCTATTGGTTCTACGGAATCTGTTGATGCCACTGGGAATGTCAGCTTGGCCTACGGGAAGAATCTGATTTCCGTTGTAGTAACGTCAGAGGACGGAAAAACAAAGAAAACCTATGAGGTTGTGATTGTTAGAAAGCTGTTGGGGGATGCTTCTCTGACTAATCTGACCGCTTCCCCGGGTGGACCGTCGCCAGTCTTCAATACCAATCAGGCGGACTACACAATGGAAGTCGCAAACGCAGTAACGACTGCGGAATTTACTCCGACAGCCGCATTAGGTGCAAGCATCAAGGTGAATGGCGTGGATCACCCGAGTGGTACGCCTTTTCTCATTACGGGTCTTGCAGCAGGGAATAACAAGTACTTGATCGAGGTAACGGCACAGGATGGAGTGACGAAGAAGTCATATAGTCTGGTTATTCTGCGTGCACCTTCGGATGTGGCAGATCTTTCGGGATTGACCGTCTCTTCGGGAACGTTGTCGCCTGCCTTTAATAACAATGAGACGGGGTATTCGGTTGAGGTTGCTAATGAGGTGTCCTCGCTGGAGCTTACTCCAAAGCTTCTGGATGCTGCGGCAAGCCTTGTAGTGGACGGCAATATTCATATTGATGATACTGCCTATACTAAGAACTTAAATGTTGGTTTGAACACGGTTGAGATCGTGGTGACTTCACAGAGTGGTGTCCGTGTAAAAACAACCCTCGTAAATATTATCAGAAAGGCTTCTTCCAATGCCGATCTGTCCAGTTTGGTCCTTTCAGAAGGAATAGTCGATCCTTCTTTTGACAAAAATCAAACCGGATATGGTGTGACCGTGGCTAACAGTATCGCTCAGCTTACGATTACTCCTACTCCTGAGGATGCAAACGCAGAGGTCAGCCTGAGTGGAAATGTAGCGGTGAATGCTCAGCCAAGACTGGTAAATCTACAGGTTGGTGTCAACGAATTTAATATTTTGGTCAAGGCTCAGGATGGGATAACGTCAAAGAATTATGTTTTGACGATTGTCCGTGAAGCTTCCTCTGATGCGGATTTGACCAATATCACTTTGTCCGGCAAAACATTATCGGGAGGCTTCGACCGCGGAACCTCAACCTATTATGAGTATGTGTCGAACAATGTTACCAGCATGGCAGTTGCAGCAACTACAAGTGATGAACAGGCAACCTATACCATCAATGGGCTGGAGTCGGCTGGAGGAGTGCCTATTCCTTTGAATGTAGGAGAAAATGTAGTTACAGTAGTTGTTACGGCCGCTGATAAAGTGACTACCAAGGAATACACGGTAACTATCGTCCGTGCAGCTTCGTCGAATGCGAATTTGCTCGAGTTGACGATGAGTGACTTATCGGATAATGCGATCACCCTTACATCCGTTCCGGGCACTTTCAATTATAGCGGTACGGTCGAGGATGAAGTTTCTGTAGCTAAGCTAAGTGCAGTTGTTGATGATGCAAATGCAAGCACCTCCGTATTTGTGAATGGGGTTTGGATCGAAGACCTGAACGCTGTGCCTCTGACCACAGGCTTGAATGTTATTGAAGTCAAGGTCACGGCTCAAGACGGAAGCATGCAGGTATACACCATTAATCTGGTGCGAAATCCAAGTAAAGATGCAACTCTGCTGAATATGACGATTTTCCCTGGCGAATTAACACCGGTTTTCCAGGCAGGCATCGGTGATTATTCAGTCAATGTGGACAACAATGTAAGCAACGCCGATTTTTTAATTAGGACTAATAATGAGCTGGCAACCTACATCTTGAAGAAGAATGGAACCTCTGCCGGCGTAACAGGCGACCGCGTAGCACTGGATGAGGGCACGAATCAAATTACAGTAGAGGTTACGGCTGGTGATGCCAGCACTAAAAAAACCTATTCCGTTACTGTGAATCGTGCCATTCTGCCGAAGGATTCCTCTCTTACTGATTTGACCGTCAGCTCTGCAAGAGGAACAGAAGCTCTGAATCCCCAGTTCTCCGCTGAAGTCTTCAAGTACTTCTTGTCGGTACCCTATGAAGTGGATCGGGTTGAACTGGATGCTGCCAAAGGGGACATGAATGCACAGATAACCGTAAATGGTGTCACGGTAGATAGTCCGATGCCTATTTCGCTGGTGGAAGGGCTGAACATCGTAAACCTGAAGGTTACAGCTCAGGATGGAAAGACAGAAAGTGTATACAAGGTGGAAATCATCCGACAATCACGTTCGTCTGATGCTACTTTGGGGAGTATCAGTGTAGATGTCGGAGCTTTGGACCCCACCTTTGATCCTGCCGTTTCCGGTTATACGGTAGAGGTAGGAAATGATGTGAACTCCATCGTCCTAAGTCCGATAGTGGCTGATGGAAAAGCGAAAAGCCAAATCACTGGAAGAGACGGGGCCTCTCTAGATAATCTGATTGAAGGGGACAACGTATTTGATATTCAGGTCACTGCTGAGGATGGGACTGTAAAGATATACACAATTAAAGTTATCAAGGCCCAGCCTGTAGCTACACCAACACCAACGGTGACACCAACAGCAACGCCGACGGCAGAACCGACAGCTACGCCAACGGCAGAACCGACGGCTACGCCGACGGCAGAACCGACAGCTACGCCAACGGCAGAACCGACAGCTACGCCAACAGCAGAACCGACGGCTACGCCGACGGCAGAACCGACAGCTACGCCAACGGCAGAACCGACAGCTACGCCAACAGCAGAACCGACGGCTACGCCAACGGCAGAACCGACGGCTACGCCAACGGCAGAGCCGACGGCTACGCCAACGGCAGAGCCGACGGCTACGCCAACGGCAGAACCGACGGCTACGCCAACGGCAGAACCGACAGCTACGCCAACGGCAGAACCGACAGCTACGCCAACGGCAGAACCAACGGCAGAACCGACGGCCACGCCAACGGCAGAGCCGACAGCTACGCCGACACCGGCCACGCCAACAGCTGAACCGGCGGTACCTGTCGCACCAATTGCGACAGCGTCGACAGAGCGGATAACCGTGAAGGTAGAATCAGGACAACTGGGTCAAGGTTCTGTGCTGGCTGAAACGGTTATCCAACGCACGCGGGATTCAAGTGGAATCCTGCATGATGTAGTCAACTTAACCACGGATCGGGTGGAGGAGGTTGTCCGGAAAATTGCCGGATCCTCGGATAATACGGCCCGGATCATGATCCCTGATGAGAAGGATCAGGTTGCGGATATTAATGTAAATGTTCCTAAAGATGCGATTAAGACACTCGGCGACTCCAACGTGAACATGGAGATCTTCACGGAGAACGTAAGAATTCTCATATCACAATTATCACTGGATAATTTCACTGAAGATCTATATTTCCATGTAGTGCCGATTAAAGACCAGACGTTGCGCAAAGAGGTCGAAGACCGGGCAAGAATCGAGCGGATTGTCAGAGAAATAGCAGCTGATAAACAAATTGATGTTGTCGCCCGTCCCATGACTATCGAGACCAATATGCAGAGCAGACCGGTTACATTAACGCTCCCTCTGCGTGACGTGCAGCTGCCAGCCAATCTCTCGGAAAGAGAAGACTTCCTGTCCAATCTGGTCATCTTTATCGAACATAGTGATGGCGACAAGGAACTGAAGAAGGCGAAGGTTGTTGATTACAAATCCGGCGAACTTGGCTTGCAGTTCGAGGTGAACAAATTCAGTACCTTCACCATTCTGAACATGGAAGGCTGGGAGGAGTTTTTGGCGGCAACAGAGGCAGCGCAGCAGCAACAACAGCAGCAGCTGAACCAACACAAAGCCTTCATCAACGGCTTTACAGATGGAACCTTCAAGCCGAACCATTCTATTACCCGTGCGGAAATGGCCGCGATTCTGGCGAGAAACCTTGGCTATGACGCATCCGCTGCGCCAGCTGCTGCCACTTACCCGGATGTGAAGGATAGTCACTGGGCGAAGGGTGCGATTCAATTCGTCAAGGAGGCAGGGTTGATGCAGGGTAACGATAAAGGCCTATTCCTTCCGGATGCCCCTATCAGCCGCGGAGAAATAGCTGCCGTTGCATCGAGATACAAGAAGCTGGACACTACGGCTATTGCATCCGGCAGGTTCAAGGATACGGCTAGCCACTGGGCGGCCAGAGAAATTGAGGCCGCAAGCAAGGCTGGCATTCTCAATGGCTATGAGGACGGTACGTACCGTCCAACCGGTAGCCTGACACGCGCTGAAGCCGTAAAGGTTGTCAATCGTTTGTTCGGACGCGGACCGTTATACGGTGTCACCACACCAAGCTGGCCCGACGTACCAACGACACACTGGGCTTATACTGAAATTGAGGAAGCTTCCAATAACCACACGTTCACTGTGCGGATTGAAGGTGGAGAAACGCTTAGTCAATAAAAACATATAAGTACGAAGAAGGCCGTAGCCCATCAGTGGGCTAACGGCCTTCTTTTTTGCTGAAAATACGGAAAGGTGTTATGAAGCGTGCAGGTATTAATTAATTTCTATCGTCAGGGAGCTGGCGAAACGTTCTCCTGGCGACAGGGTGACAATGCCTTCTTTTTCCGAAAGCTCGCCTTCGAAGACATCAATGTCTGCGAATCCCTGCCAAGGCTCGATGCAGACAAAGGGTGCATTCAGCGGCTGCCAGATGCCGAGATCCGGGAAGCCTTCGAAGGATACAGCAACGCTTTTTCCGGTAAGTCTGCTTTTCAGCGTGATCTGCCGGGAGTTCACATTCTGGAAAATAAGCGCGCCGTCCTTGAACATTTCATGGGATAATGGAAGGCTGCGCTCTTCCCTCAGCACAGTCTCCGATTTACCGCTGATCCGAAGTCCTGCATCATTCAGGAACTCCCGGTCGAGGTTTTCGGTTTCGGAGAACTCGAGCACATAGTCGCTGAAGCTTCCGTTCTGATCCAGCGGGCAGTTGAATGCAGGATGTGTGCCGAGCTGGAAGGAAATGCTGCCTCCATCAATGTTCTCCACCCGGTAATCCAGCTTAAGAGTGCTATCGTTCAGCGTGTATGTAATATACAGGTTGAATTGAAACGGATAGCTGGACAGGGTATGCTCGCTGCTGGTGAGAAGGAAGACCGCACGGGACTCGTCCGCTTCAACGACTGTAAATTCGCTGCGTCTGGCAAAGCCGTGGTTGGCAAGTTTATACGCTTGTCCACCAACCTTGATCTCTCCGTTCCGGACAGCCCCGATAATCGGGAACAGCACCGGAGAACGGCCTGTCCAATAGGCGGCGTCCCCGCTCCATATATATTCAGTGCCTGTGTCTTTTCTGGTGAAGCTGACAAGCTCCGCTCCAAGGGTACTGATCTCAGCCTGTGCTGAGCCGCTGCGTAAAATGGTGTTCATAAGATTACTCCCCTTTCACAATGGTTGGCCAGCCCGTCTTCCTTGCTGACAGCTCATATTCTAACAGACTTCCTTAGCAGCGTTGTAACACATCGTGAACAATTCAGAAAAATAATTATTACAGTGTGTAAAATGACAATCTGACGCAATGGTATAACATATATAGAAAGCAATGAATCTGTATAAGTATGCGTTCAAAATGGAGGGATAGGCCCATGCAGCTTAAGCAAATATTCGTGAACGGTGAGAGGTTGAAGGATACGATTGAGGCCTTTGCCGATTTTGGGCGTACGGACAATAACGGAGTTACCCGGTTGTCGTTGTCGGAGCAGGATGTGAAGGTGCGGAATTACTTCGCTGCGTGTTGTGAAGAGCTGGGTATGTCGGTCAAAGTGGATGATATGGGCAACATGTACGCCACGCTCGCAGGAACGGAAGCAGGGCCGCCTGTGGTGATTGGCTCGCATCTGGACACGGTCAAGAAGGGCGGCCGCTTCGATGGTGTGCTTGGCGTCATAGCCGGCCTGGAAGTAGTACGCACTCTGGTTGACCATGGCATCAAGCCCCGGCTGCCGGTGACGGTGATGAATTTCACTAATGAGGAAGGTGCACGCTTCGAGCCTTCGATGATGGCCTCCGGCGTATTGTCCGGGAAGTTCGACAAGGCGGAAATGCTGAAGAAAAAGGACCCGGAAGGGACGACCTTTGGAGAGGCATTGGAAGCGAGCGGCTATGCGGGAGAGGCTGCGAACCGGATCAAGGAAGCGGCTGCATATCTGGAGCTGCATATCGAGCAGGGACCTGTGCTGGAGAGAGAGAATCTCGCCATTGGCCTGGTCGGCTGTGTCGTAGGCATGGCCTGCTATGAGATTGAAGTGACGGGTGAATCGGATCACGCCGGAACTACGCCGATGGATATGCGCAAGGATGCCTTGTTTGCCGCCACCGACCTGATTGCGGAGCTGCGGAGCAAGCTGGGTGTGCTGGATTCGGAACTGGTCTATACGATGGGCAGAATGAACGTGTTGCCTAATATTCATACGGTCATTCCTAATAAGGTGATTTTTACCGTCGAGGCTAGACATAAGGCTATGGATATTGTTCGTGAAGTTGAGCATATTATAGGCGGCCTGCCCGAAGAGCTGCTGGAGTGTTCGGTGTCCAAGACCAAGCTATGGGGCCGCGATACCGTGTGGTTCGATCCGGAGATCTGCGCTTTGACTCAGCAGGCAGCAACGAGACTGGGCTACAGCAGTAAAAAGATGGCCAGCGGAGCAGGGCATGACGCCCAATTTGTGGCTGGTTTTCTGCCATCGGCAATGATTTTTGTGCCCAGCGTGAACGGGAAAAGCCACTGCGAAGAAGAACTTACCTCCTATGAAGAATGCGAAAAAGGGGTAAATGTTGTACTGGAAACAGTACTGGCTATATTATCTAAGTAACCGATGTAATAAAACATGACACATAATTTGAATTTCTCTTAAATCCTTCCTATAAGCGGAAAGTTCCCCATCTTCTTAACAAAATAATTCAGTGCGAAAGACACCTGAGCTGGTGTCTTTTTTTGAGCGCGGGGTTCACCGGTTTGCTATATACACCAACGCTTTGGTAAAATGATTAACGGATGTCCATCAGCTCCATTGTGTAAAAACACAATCATGGCAGATAAAGTTTTTATTTTTTACCAAATTGTCTTGAGAAATCACATGTTATAATTCTTTACATAAGAGAAGCGCATAAGACGGGAGCGATTAACGATGATTATTGGTGTACCCAAAGAGATTAAAAACAATGAGAACCGCGTAGCCATTACCCCTGCCGGAGTAGTCAGCCTGGTAGCCGAAGGACATAAAGTGCTGGTGGAAGCCGGAGCAGGAGCAGGCAGCGGATTTCTGAATGAAGAATATGCCGCCGCCGGAGCGGAGCTAATCACTGAAGCTTCTGCCGTATGGGCAGCCGCCGAAATGGTGATGAAGGTGAAAGAACCGCTGGAAAGCGAATATGGCTACTTCCGCCCGGGCCTCATCCTTTTCACTTATCTGCACCTGGCTCCGGAGCCAGCCCTGGCATCCGCCCTCAAGGACAAAGGCGTCTTCGCCATCGGCTATGAGACAGTAGTCCATGAGCGTACCCTGCCGCTGCTTACGCCAATGAGCGAAGTGGCCGGACGGATGTCCGTGCAGCTCGGGGCACAATTTCTGCAAAAGAACTACGGAGGACAAGGCATTCTGCTCTCTGGTGTTCCCGGCGTCAGCAGAGGCAAGGTCAGCATTATCGGCGGTGGGGTAGTCGGCACAAACGCAGCCAAAATGGCGATTGGCCTGGGGGCGGAAGTGACGATTGTTGACCTCAGCGCGGACAGACTCCGCCAGCTGGACGATATCTTCGGCGCACAGATTAATACGCTAATCTCCAATCCTTATAACATTGCCAAAGCGGTTGCTGAAGCGGATCTGCTGGTCGGCGCAGTGCTGATCCCGGGTGCGAAAGCTCCGAAGCTGGTCACTGAAGAAATGGTTAAGTCGATGAAGCCGGGCTCCGTCATTGTTGACGTGGCGATTGACCAAGGCGGTATCGTTGAAACCATCGACCGGGTCACCACACATGATAATCCGGTATTTGAGAAATATGGTGTACTGCACTATTCGGTAGCAAATATGCCGGGCGCTGTAGCCAAAACCTCAACGATTGCATTAACCAATGTTACAGTTCCTTATGCGCTGCAAATTGCCAATAAAGGGGTATTCCAGGCGATTGAGGACGATGCCGGCCTGAAGAGCGGTGTCAACGTGGCCAATGGAAAGATTACCTGCCAGGCTGTAGCGGAAGCTCTCGGAGAAGAGTACTTCACGGTAGAGAAAGCATTAGAACAAGAGTTCACTCTGATCTAATATATAGAACCGAAAAAAGAGCAGAAGGTTAATCTTAAGCAGTCCGGTGAAATTGCCGGGCTGTTTTTGTTGCCGGGTTTGGGGCGGAAAATCGAAAATTTGAGGGGAGTTAGCGATACGCTCATCATTTACTTTAGGACATGTTAGGTTTTCTTTCATCACCCTATAGTCAGCCGCTGCCCGGAGTACTATAATGTAATCACTCTATAGCGCAAGATTCGGCTATTCTTCAGGTTGGGGTGGGAATATGACAAATTCAGAGCCAATATTTGACCGTTTTTTTGACAGTATGGAATCCTTGGCGGATACTCTCAGCGAATCGCTCCAGTCTCAGGTAACGATTGAAGACAGCAACCACCATGTCATCGGGTACAGCTCCCATGAGTTTGAAAGCGACCCGGCCCGCATCTCTACCATCATCGGCAAACGTGTTCCGAATACAGTCATTATTGGTCTCCGGAAAAAAGGCGTGATGCATCAGCTGGAGAACGCCGCACATCCGATCCGTATTCCGGCGGTTATGGAGGTTGGGCTTGGACCCCGGCTTGCCATGTGCATCAAATACCAGCAGGAAATCCTCGGTTATATCTGGGTTGTGGACCGGGGTAATCTGGCCTCAGGTCATGCGGAGAGCATTGTGGAGAAGGCCGCCGGCATCGCCGGGCGTTATCTGCTGAAGCAGCGCGGGTGGAAGATGAAGCAGGACAAGACGCATGAAGATTTCTTCTGGAAGCTGCTGACCTCGCACTATGAAAATGAGCCGCGCATCCGTCAGGAAGCGGAGAACGGGTCGATCCTGTTGCCGGAAAGCTACTTTATCGGCGTGCTGGAGAGCAACCGGGTGATCGACGAGCATTTTCTGCTGAGGTTTCGCCAGATGATGGACACCTATGCCGGGCAGCGCCTGCTGTTTTTGACGGCGGAGCAGAACCGGCTGATTATTTTGTTTTCGTTTCTTTTTCCGGTAGAAGGGACAGAGAGGCTGGCTTCATTCGTGCACAAGCTGATCCGCGATATGGGCAAAAGCGAAAGCTGTACGCTAGCGGCAGGCTGCAGTCCGGGATACCGGGAATATACCTCGGCAGCTGTCGCCTACCGGGAGGCACTGTCCATTCTGGAGCTTAAAAAGCTGCTGCCCTATCATGCCCGCGAGCTGCTGCTGTATGAGGAAATCGGCTTTTGGGCGTATATTCCGGCCATTATGGAGCAGAAACGCAGCATGACCCGCCGAAGCGCACTGCTGTATCCGCTGAAGGAGCATGACCGTGAACACAAAAGCGATTTTCTGAAAACGATCGCCGTCTACTTGTCGTTGAACGGCAATCTGAAGGCGTCCGCCGCATTTCTGCATATCCATACCAACACATTAATGTACCGGCTGAACCGGATCGCCGAGATTACGGGCAAAAGCCTCAAGGAGACCAATTACCGGACCTCTATCTATCTGGATATCCTGACCGAAGAGACCGCACAGGTGAACCGCTGGTTTCCGGAGGAAGCCGGCAGCTCCGAATAAAGTGCCTGAAGTTTATCTCGATAAATTTCAGCTGCCCCGCACCAACTGAAGTCCCGACACGTACAATAACCTATATTTTGTGAACTTAAGATGAAAGGGGCAGTGCAGAATGGGGATTGGATATGGACCCGGAGATCCGTCGTTTGAACGGAGCATGCGGGCGGGGATTATCGCGGCGGCGGAATCCATGAATGCCGGCGGAACTGACTTTTCCAACTTTAAGAACTCCCGCTGCAATCCGAGGTATTGGACCCGTACGGACAACGGCGGATTTCAGTTGAAGGAAGGTGTCGCACCCTCGGCGGCAATCAATGATATTTTTGAGAACGGATCTCTATATGCATTCGAATGCGCGATGGCTATGGTGATGATTCTTTATAAAGCGACGATCGGGGCGATCGGGGAAGCTGCCTTTGACCGGCATTTCGGCGACATCTTCCTGTGGGACTGGAATTATGACAGCAATCTGCAGATGATTACTACCTTCGAGAAGTCTGATATGCTGCCAGGTGATGTGGTCTATTTCAAGAATCCCGACCATAACCCGGATAAGCCGGAATGGCAGGGGGAGAATGCGATCATGCTTGGGGATGACCGCTACTATGGGCATGGGCTGGGCATCAAAAGCTCGGCGCAAATGATTGCCGCACTCAACCGGCACAGAGTGCCGGGAAGCCGGATTTCTGCTTATTTTACCGACGAGGCGCTGCATCCCAACTTTGCCTATATTAGTGGATTAGCGATGAGGGCGGCTGTCCCTACGCCGGAGAACAAGGGTGCCAGAAACACCATTTTCTCCAGGATAGGTGTGAAATCCTATATTTATAAATAGCCGGATTACGGCGTCTCTTCCTGGTCGGACCGGTATTTGAGCGGGTGGACGCCCACGGTTTTCTTGAACACGGTGCTGAAATAATGGGGGTTCTCATAGCCTACCCTTTCGGAAATTTCCATCACTTTCAGATCTGTAGTCTGCAGCAGCTCTTTGGCTTTGCCCATGCGGATCTTGGTGATGTAGTCCGTGATCGTTTCACCGGTTTCTTTTTTGAAGATCAGGCTGATATAGTTGGGGGTCAGAAAGACCTCCTCTGCAATCCTGGAGATGGACAGCTCCTGGGCATACCCTTCCTGCACGATACTCCGGATTTTGTTGATGGCTCTGCTGTTCTTTGAGGTGTTTTTGCCTGCCACATATGTGCTTAGATCATGAAAAAGAGAGAGTATGTAGCTTTTGAGTCCGGCAATATTTTTCTGGATGTAGAGTGTATCCATGATGGTAATCCGGTCATTCAGCACCCGTTCGATTTCCTCATCAATTTCATACAGGGCTCTTGCAGAAGTGAAGATGATCTCCGCACAGATGCTCTGTACATAACCGATTTGCAGCTTGGGTCCTTCAAGCATGGTGAACAGGGTTTCCAGCAGCTCCATTACTTTGTCCGTATGGCCTGCCTTGAGCTCATTCATCAGCTGGGCATGGAATTTATAAAAAAAAGTGCTCTGCAGCGTTTCCGTATCCGGCTGAATATCCTTGATATGGAGAATGGAAGCATGGCCGGTATAAAATTTGTAAGCCAGCGCGGCCAGCGCATCTTTATAGGAGTTCTCGATTTGTCCGGCGAGCATACAGGTTCTGCCGATGCCAATCGAGGCGTCAAGACGCAGATACTCTTTGATACTGGCGATAATCTGCTCGCAAAGGCTTGAGATGGAGTCTGATGCAGGCTCCTCCCCCGGACAAAAGATCATAATAAACTCATTTTCGCTGGCTACAAAGCCGATTCCGCAGGGGTGGCTGTTCAGACACTCGCTCATAATATTCTGGATGGAGAAATAGAGCAGCTGCTTATACTCCTCCGTGAATTTGTCTACTGCCGCCCCGTAATCGTCAAGCTGCAATACGCCTACCGTCAGTGGGTCTTTTCGTTTAAAAGGAAGGGCGAAATAGTCAATCTTCTCCCAAATCTCCCCTTCATTGCGGTATAGTCCGGCGATCAGGTTCTGCAGGAATTTCTCGCGGATCAGCGGCATATTGTCGTGCAGCTGCTTCTTCAACTGATTCAAATTCAGCTGGTTATCTCTTTCATGGTGAATCCGGGCAATGACCTTATGAAAGATGTCTTTGACTTCACCCAGTTTAACCGGCTTTAGAATATAGCCTTCGGCATTAACCTTCATCGCACTTTGGGCATAGGAGAAATCCTGCGCGCCGCTGATGATGATGATTTTGGTTGGACAACCGGCGGCCTTCAGCTTCTCGGCGACCTGAAGGCCGTTCAGAAAGGGCATCATAATATCGGTGAACAGAATATCCGGTGTATGCTTTATACATAATTCATAGGCCTCCTCGCCGTCTGCCGCCTCACCGATGACCTCAAGGCCGAACTCCTCTTGCCACTTGAACCCGTGGATCAGACTACGGCGGATAAACGGCTCATCATCCGCTATGATCATCGTCAACATCTTCAATCACCTCATCCCAAGTAGTAACGACCGGAAACCGGATCATAGCCAGTAGGCCTACCTGATCTTCGGTGTTGGCATAATAACGGATGCCGTAGGACTCGCCAAAAAACTGCTGGATTCTCATATGCACATTGCGGATGCCATAAGACTGGTTGCCTTGCTGATCGGTAAGCAGCAGGTTCAGCCTCTCCGGGTCCGCCCCTACGCCGTCGTCAAAAACCGATATGCAAAGGACATCATGGGAAGAGTCCACCCTTATGCGGATTGTACCTTTTCCCCGCCGCTGCTGGATTCCGTGAATAATCGCATTTTCCACGAGCGGCTGGATACTCAGCTTCACTACGAGGCATTCCTCCAGCAGCCGGGGGTCGGCTTTCTCCAGCTCATAGGCGAGCTTATCCTGAAAGCGGAATTGCTGGATTTCCAGATAGCTCTCCACCTGCTTCAGTTCATCCCGCAGCGGGATGATGTTCCTCCCCTTGCTGAGGCTGTACCTGAAGAAGTCGGATAAGGAGGTCACCATATGACTGATCTCGGGGACATCATGATTGATGGCCAGCCAGTTGATCGAATCCAGGGTGTTATAAAGAAAATGGGGATTGATCTGGGCCTGCAATGTTTTTAGTTCGGCTTCTTTCTTGCGCAGCTCAGTGACATAGAGCTTGTCGATTAGTGCCTTGATTTGCTGCAGCAGCTTGTTATAACGGTTGAACAGATAGGAAAATTCGTCCTTGCGCCGGTAGCGGATAATGATGTTGAAATTCCCGCTTTCGGCATGTGACATCGACTGGATGAATTTGCGTATAGGAGCAGAGATATTCTCCGACAGCAGCAGGGCCATCATCAGGGATACCAGCATGCATATGCCGATGACGACATACATCACCCGCCGGAACGAGGCTAATTCTCCATTCAGTTCGCTTATGGGCGAGGTGGAAAGAATGGTCCAGCCGGTGGCTTTTATTTTTTTGTAGCTCACGAGCATATTTTCGCCCTGAATCACATGATGGAAGGAATGAAAGATGCCGGGGTCTGCGGGTTCGGCAGCCATTTTGCCATAATAATCCTGTGTGCTGATGTTCTGGCCGATCAGGGTCTCCTCGGGGCTGATGGCAATAGTTCCGGTCTGGTCTGCAATATAAATCCTGCTTCCCGTCGTTGGCTTATAGTGCTCCAGCAGTGTGCCGAATTCCGTCACGGGAATATCGATGGTGAGCAGCCCGACATAAGGCAGCTGGGCATGCCGTATGCCAAACAGACGTTTGGCGAATTTAAGCGTAAACCGGGAGTCCAGCGAGCTTAGGCCGACCACGGTGAAATCGGATCTGGCCGGTATGCCGAGATACCATGGCTTCAGTGAGATCTGGTCGATATTAAAGACCCGTCTGGAGAAGTTGTATTGGGTATATTCCGGGCGGTTCAGCATATACAGCATAGGGACAAAGCTGCTTCCCGGGGTCCCGTTTGCAGGGAAGTTCTCCAGCATTTTGTTCAGGGCAGCCAACTCATTGATAATGCCGGTGCTGTCGGTAGGCCGGTTGGAAGAGATCAAATCTGCGAATTCGGTATTGAGGTAAAGGGAGACCATGGAATTGTTGGCGCTCTCGAAGCGCTGTGCCAGATTATCCTGTACAAGATTAAGATTGTTCTCAATCGATGTATTGACATTACGGGTGATGATATCCGCCGATTTATTGTAAACGGTAATGGAGATGATCGTGGTCGGGAGAAGGACAAGGAAGAGAAAGTAGAGGATGAGCCGGCTGCGGATGCTGAAATTGTACAGGAAGAGGGTCTTGGAAAGAGTATCAAATAGTTTTTTCATTTGAATCCTCCTCTGGCCCTGTGAATATTCTCCCTTGCCATTTAACGGATATTATTGGAATATATTAAATACTGAACGAGTTTAACCCAATAGCTGGTATCCATTGTAAAACGCGATAAGTCTTGATGTCAACGCAGGAGGTGCACGGTGAAACGAATCCTCTTCCTAGGAATTGCCTTGGTCCTTTGCGGGCTTGTGGCCTATGCTGTCGCTTATGACCGTCCGCTGCTGGTTGATTTCGCTTCCGAGCCTGCGCCTGAGGCAGTCCCGGTTACCCAGATCAGAATTGCACTATATGACTGGACGGAGAACCTGGAAGTGAAGAATGCGATCCATCAATACAATAAGAGCAATCCAGACCATATTGAGATTATAATCATGAATCTTTCAACGGATGTCTATGGGGATACACTGAACATGCTGATGACATCAGGCCAAGGGCCGGATGTGTTCAGCGTCGATAATGGCTGGCTGGCGACGTATGTGGAGAAGGGGTATCTGGCCGAATTATCTTCTTTTCTGAATCCCGGCGATTTAGACAGGTTCCCGGTTTGGGCGAGAGACTTTGCGGACAGTTCGCTGTATAAGGGCGGTATTTATTTTATGCCCTCCAGTATTGAGACGGTACGGTTGATTTACAACAAGCAGCTGTTCCGCAATGCCGGTCTTGATCCGGAGCAGCCGCCCGTTACGTTTGCGGATATGGAGCGGTTCGCCGGGAAGATCAGCCAGGCCGGGGTCGGCGTTAATAAATACGGATTTGGCCTCCCGGCGGGAGACAGCCAGTATAGTCTTCAGACGGGACTTGAGATGTCGAGTACCTACAGCGGGACTTATCTTTATAATTACCGCACCGGCCGTTATGATCTGAGCGGTTATGCCCCATGGCTGCAGATGCTGCTGGATATGAAGGCTCAGGGCAGCTTGTATCCGGGAGAAACCCTGCTGAAGCGCAACAGTGCCTTGCGGCAGTTCGCCGATGGCAATATCGGGATGATGTATGTAACGAGCAAAGATTATGTGAAATTGCAGGAATATATGCCAAAGGATGACTGGGCAGTGGCATTGCCGCCGGTAACATCAGCAGCCCAAAAGGGGGCCGGAGCCTTGATGATGATTCCACATTCTCCGCTCGTTGTGAACAGTGCCGCTTCTAACCGTGAGGCGGCGGTGAAGGTCTGGGAATTTCTGCAATCGAAGGAGTTTTTGACGATTTTATTCAAGCAGGCACTGGCGCTGCCGGTGGTTGACGGCATTCTGGAGCTCCCCAACATGGCTCCGGGGCTGGGGCATTTCTCGGAATTTTATCCTGCCGCAGAAGATTCAATATATCCGCTCTCCCCGCAAATCATGGACCAATATGATCCCAATACGGTTTCGGTCGAGCCGCGCGACTCGGGCGACCGTCCGCGGATGCAGTTGTATCTGCAGATCCTCTCCGGGGAGAAGGAGCTGAAAGAGGCGCTGCGCAGCGAGACGCAGCGGCTGAACCGGATGCTGGATATCGCGGCTACCGGGTATTCTTTTAAGCATGAGGAGTATATTTATCCCGAGTTCAACCCTAAAGACCCGCTGAAGGGTAACAGTCTGGAGAATCTGTTAAGTGAGGATTAGGATGGATAGAGTAAGCTGCTGACGGGAGTACGTAGCAGGCCGGAATGTACGTGAACTGAAAATGTGCTGTATTGCGATAAGAGACTGTGCTGAAGCCGAATGGGGCTGCGGAACAGTCTCTTTGTGATTTCAACCGGCAGCGCCGGAAGTCCTTGTAGGCGGCTTTGGGCGGACACCTCTTTCGGCGGAATGCCAAGCCCTGTTTATGAAGAGTGCAGCTTACGTCCACACCGTCAGGAGAGGGCCGGAATATTAGTATATAAATCACTCAGTATGCGCTGGATTGAATAGTCCAAGCCATAAAATTATTGGGCTGCGAGACCGGCGTATGTCTGGGAGAAGGGGGAAACAGCAGCAGGTAGTCAGGGTGGGAAACTTATTTTATAAGGAGTGGTAGAGTAATGGTTTTATTGTCAACAGGACCGGTAGAAAATAACTTGGTTGGCGGTGTGAGACCGACTCAGCGGGTTACCGTCAGAATTGATAACCGCAGCGATGTCCAGGCTTCCACAGTGTCTGTTCAAGGTTATTACATGCTTGGCGGAGTGCGGAATCTGTATGTTAGCGAATCTATCAACGTTGCTGCAAACCAAGTGATAACTACTAGCTACTATGCTGATTTGGATGCTTTTGAATTCATTTTCATTACCCCAAGTGAAAGCCCGGCGGATGATCCGATCCAGGTTTCGTTGTGGGGGAAAGACAGTGCCGGCCAATTAGTAACCGCGCACCGGCTGGTATTCGCTGAGCTGTCAGGAGGATTTGCAGGTATAACTGGAGCGACCGGACCTGCCGGTGCGACAGGAGCTACTGGTGCCCCTGGTGCAACAGGAGCAACGGGCGCTGGCGAGACCGGGGCAACGGGTGCAACAGGACTACCAGGAGCAAC
This sequence comes from Paenibacillus sp. FSL H3-0321, assembly GCF_038002865.1. Lineage (NCBI taxonomy): Bacteria > Bacillati > Bacillota > Bacilli > Caryophanales > Paenibacillaceae > Paenibacillus > Paenibacillus sp. FSL H3-0321. The sequence goes on from NZ_JBBODH010000001.1 coordinate 4,494,269, forward strand.
CGGAGCTACCGGTGCGACAGGAGCAACAGGTGCGGGTGAGACTGGTGCGACTGGGGTGACTGGAGCAACAGGTGCGACCGGTGAAGCTGGAGCTGCTGGGGTAACGGGAGCAACGGGTGAAGCTGGAGTGACTGGGGCAACGGGAGCAACGGGTGCGACTGGAGCTACTGGCGTAACGGGAGCAACAGGTGAAGCTGGAGCTACTGGAGTAACCGGAGCGACCGGAGTCACAGGAGCAACGGGAGCTGCTGGGGTAACGGGGGCGACCGGAGTCACAGGAGCAACAGGAGCAACAGGTGAAGCTGGAGTGACTGGGGCAACGGGAGCAACGGGTGCGACTGGAGCTACTGGCGTAACGGGAGCAACGGGTGAAGCTGGAGTGACTGGGGCAACGGGAGCAACGGGTGCGACTGGAGCTACTGGCGTAACAGGGGCAACAGGTGAAGCTGGAGCTGCTGGGGTAACGGGAGCGACCGGAGTCACAGGAGCAACGGGAGCAACGGGAGCTGCTGGGGTAACGGGGGCGACCGGAGTCACAGGAGCAACGGGTGAAGCTGGAGTGACTGGGGCAACGGGAGCAACAGGTGAAGCTGGAGCTGCTGGGGTAACGGGAGCGACCGGAGTCACAGGAGCAACGGGAGCTGCTGGGGTAACGGGAGCGACCGGAGTCACAGGAGCAACTGGTGAAGCTGGAGCTACTGGAGTAACGGGTGCGACTGGAGCTACTGGCGTTACAGGAGCAACTGGTGAGACTGGAGCGACTGGAGTAACCGGAGCGACCGGAGTTACAGGAGCAACTGGTGAGGCTGGAGTAACCGGAGTAACGGGGGCGACCGGAGTCACAGGAGCAACTGGTGAAGCTGGAGCTACTGGAGTAACGGGTGCAACCGGAGTCACAGGAGCAACAGGTGAAGCTGGAGCTACTGGAGTAACGGGTGCGACTGGAGCTACTGGCGTTACAGGAGCAACAGGTGAAGCTGGAGCTGCTGGGGTAACGGGAGCGACCGGAGTCACAGGAGCAACTGGTGAAGCTGGAGCTGCTGGAGTAACGGGAGCGACCGGAGTAGCGGGAGCAACCGGAACTACCGGAGTGACAGGAGCCACAGGAGTCACAGGAGCAACGGGAGCCACCGGGGTAACAGGAGCAACGGGAGCGGGTGTTGCAACTGAAGGCTTCTCGGCGTTGCTGCCGGCACTTTCGGTTACGACAAGTACCCAGCTCACAGGCTGGACTGTGGCGTCGCCATATTATGATAGTCCAACATTCAATGAAACTACAGGAAACTATACCATACCGGCAACAGGCAGATATTCCATTGAAGCGACTGTCAATTATTCTACAACTGCAGCAATTTCGGTAGCTTTGGGCGCAGGAGTCGATCCGGCCTTTGTGGTACGGAGAACCTCGCCTGTAGCAACAGATTTGGTAAGCGGGTTATTTCCGCTGCTGAATGTAAACATTGCACTTGTGTTGTCGCTCCGCACGATATTAGGTAACGGTACAGTAACCTTGGCAGGAGAATTCGAGTTGACGGCAGGCGATGTGATCGGCCTGTTCTATGAATCCGATGGGTTGACAGTTCCTTTGGATCTGGGCAGCACCTCTTCAGGCATTGTATGGTCTGTTCACAGACTCACTTAAGAATATCCATTTTGCAGTATTCACAAAAGAGTGGCCCACAGTAGGCTGCTCTTTTTTGCATGTGTGGTTTTTCAAGCCCTCTCTTTTTCTACACAAAAGACTGTAGGATTTCGAACTTTTATTATAGATCACCTTATTTAGAAGCCGCCGCTCTCCGGCTAAACTTAAGTCATGGAAGAGAGAGACTGCTTAAGGAATCAGGAGGCGGAAGTGATGATTACTCATGAGAAGAGGAGCGCGATCAACACTGGACAAAGCTCACCGGTCCGGCCGGGAGCCAAAAAAGGGTCCGTATTTAAGCATTTGCTGAAACATAAGGTGCTGCTGCTGATGTTGCTGCCCGGTTTGATCTTTCTGCTCATCAACAATTATTTGCCGATGTTCGGAATCATCATTGCATTCAAGAATATCAACTATGTTGATGGGATCCTGAGAAGCCCGTGGGTGGGGATGGATAATTTCAAATTTCTGTTCGCGACCTCGGACGCATGGATTATTACCCGAAACACGGTGCTGTACAATTTCGTGTTTATTATTCTCAATCTGGTCATTGCGGTTTCGATTGCGATTGCCCTGAACGAGCTGAGAAATAAGCTGGCCGCGAAATTTTATCAGAGCATTATGTTTTTTCCTTATTTTTTATCTATGGTCGTTGTAAGTTATCTGGTGTTCGCCTTTCTGAATGTTGAATACGGTTTCATTAATAAAGGTGTCTTGTCCCTGTTTGGACTGAATGAAATCAACTGGTATTCGGAGCCGAAATACTGGCCGTTTATTCTGCCATTGATTAACCTCTGGAAGGGTGTGGGCTACGGCTGTGTCATTTATCTTGCGGCCATCATCGGCATTGATTCCGAATACTATGAGGCAGCTCTGATCGACGGTGCCAGCAAGTGGAAGCAGATTCTTCATATCACAATTCCGCTCATCCGGCCGGTCATTATCATCACGACCATCCTGGCGATTGGCGGCATCTTCCGCTCCGACTTCGGGCTGTTCTACCAGACCACGCTAAACTCCGGGGCGCTGTATCCGACAACACTGGTCATTGATACCTATGTATACAACGCGCTTATCAATATGGGCAATCTGGGCATGTCCGCAGCGGCAGGCTTATACCAATCGGTGGTCGGCTTCTTCCTGGTCCTGGGCTCCAACTGGATCGTGCGCAAGGTCGACAAAGACCAGGCCGTTTTCTAAATTTGTGAGAGGAGGGAGAAGCTGTGACCAATAACGAAATATCCAAAGTAACGAATATGATACTCCATATTATTTTTATCATCCTGACGATAGCCTGTCTCTTGCCGATTGTGCTGGTCTTTATGATCTCGATTACCGACTATGATTATATTGTGCTCAACGGTTATCAATTTTTCCCGGAGAAGCTTAGTCTGGAGGCGTATGCCTATATCTTTAAGGATTACACCATCATTGCAAAAGCCTACGGCGTATCCATCTTTGTGACGATAGTCGGTACACTGCTCAGCGTATTTATCTCTTCACTCTATGCGTACCCGATCTCACGGACGGATTTCAAATATCGCGGCTTCTTCGCCTTTCTGATCTTCTTCACGATGCTGTTTGGCGGGGGGCTGGTGCCATGGTACATGGTGTATACCCAGGTGCTGGATCTGAAAAACTCCATATGGTCCTTGATTATCCCGATGCTGCTGTCGCCTTTTAACGTGCTGATTATGAAAACCTACTTCCAGATGTCTGTGCCGCCTGCGCTGATTGAAGCCTCCAAAATTGACGGTGCCGGGGAACTAAGAACCTTCTTTCGGATTGTGTTCCCGCTCTCCTTGCCGGTCTTTGCCACCATTGGATTGTTCAACACCCTGCATTACTGGAATGATTGGTTTAACAGCATGATTTTTATTACCGACACCAAGCTCTATTCCCTGCAATACCTGATGTATAAAATGATCTCGCAGGCGGATTATCTGAGCCGCAACAGCGCCTTGATTCAAGGCTCGGCCACAGAACTGGCCAAATTGCCGGGAGAAACCATCCGCATGGCGATGGCGCTGATCGGAATCGGTCCGATTGTGCTGGCTTATCCGTTTTTCCAGCGCTATTTCATCAAGGGTTTAACGCTCGGGTCCATTAAAGGCTAACCTCGGAATCCACCGATTTAGCATATATTTTCAAGTCAAAGGGAGGAAAAGAGTAATGACAGGTAAAAGAGGCACGGGTCTACTGCTTTCACTTGTACTTATGATTGGAATGACACTCAGCGGGTGCTCCGGGAATAATAATAACAATAAAACCGCCGCCCCCGAGAAAACCGCGGAAAGCACAGCAGCCCCAGCCGCCACTGAAACTGCTAAAGCAACCGAAGCAACTGAAACAACGAATGAGCTGGAGCAGGTGGAACTGTCCCTGTATCTCCCGGGCGGTCCGGATAAGGATGTAGCATCTGTTGAGCAGGCCATCAATGCTTATTTGAAGGATAAAATTAATGCCACAATCAAGATTAACCAGCTGAGCTGGGATAAACCGGCGGATAAAGTGAATCTGATGATCCAATCCGGTGAAGTGTTCGACATGGTCTATACCTGGAACTTCATGACCAATGCCGCCAAAGGCGCGTATCTGCCGCTGGAAGAGCTGCTGGATACCTATGCCAAAGAAACCAAGGCACTGATCAATCCCGCTTATCTCCAAGCGGCTACTGTAAACGGACATTTGTATGCGGTTCCAACGGAAAAAGAGCTGGGTCAATCGGTAGGGTTCGCATTTGACAAGGCGATTGTCGACAAGTACGGCTTCGATGTCAACAGCATCACCAAGCTGGAGGATATTGAGCCGATGCTGAAGACCATTAAAGAGAAGGAGCCGACCATGTCGCCGCTGTTCATGAACCATACAGACAGCCTGAACTGGTTCACGGTGTATCCGGAAAGTGAAGATCTGGACGGAAGCAATGAAATTCCAACGCTGCTTGATTACAAAACCATGAAGGTGTTCAACGAATATGACACTCCTGAAATTGTGGAAAGACTTAAGCTGATCCGCAAGTGGTATCAAGCCGGATACATTAACAAGAACGGGGCCACTGACAAGACTGAGCTTAAGGATGCGGTGAAAAGCGGCAAAGCCTGGTTCGTGTACGGCAATATGAATCCTACATCCACCAACGACTGGACGCGGCTCGCTGAGAAACCGATGATCATCAAAACGCTGCTTCCGGTTCAAGTAAGCACCAAAAGCTTGCAGGGCTCGATGCTCGCCATCTCCAGAACATCGAAGAATCCGGAACGCGCTATGATGTTTATGAACCTGATTCATACAGATCCTGTCCTCTACAACTTGCTTACCTTCGGTATTGAAGGCAAACACTACAACAAGGTTGGCGAGAATACTGTCGATTTCATTGCGGACAGCGGCTACAACTCCGTATCCTCCTGGATGATCGGGAACGTGCTGCTCAACTACCTGAACAAGAATGAAGACCCGAAACGCGTGCAGCTCTATACAGACTGGAACAAGAACTCCAAAGTTTCGCCGGTCATCGGATTCGTATTTGATTCGACGAAGGTGCAATCGCAGATTGGGGCACTGATCAATATTACAAAGCAGTATAAGAATACCTTGTACTCCGGGGAGCAAGATCCGGAACCTATCCTCAAAGAAATGAACAGCAAGCTGAAGGCTGCAGGACTGGAAGCTGTGATTAACGAGATTCAAGCGCAAATGGATGCATTTTTGGCCGCCAAATAAGGAGCCGCAGCAGTAGCAGACCCGATATCCGGCAAATAGCCTGGCCGTAATGGCCGCTTGCCCGGATTTCGGGTATTCATATTCGCCTAGCCAGCACTTGGGGTGCCCCGAATCTACCTTATTAGAAGAGGGTGTTTATTGTGCGAATTCAAAAAAACATTGCTTTACTGCTCATTCTGGCGTTGATGCTGATGACCTTTTGGATACCGGATGGTTCAATGGGTTTGGCAACCGCCGCTTCTAAAGATGAAATTGCTACAAGTCAGGTGATTGGACAACAGGCCGATTCACAAGAAGCGGCCGCGGATTCCGTACACAATAGTACGGTGACTGCATCAACCTATGAACCTCCGATGACCTTGTTATGGCAGGTCGGCGATTCGGATAATAGCTCTGCAGAATTTACCGTCTTTAGCAATGTCTACAGCAAAACTCTCCAAGTTCCCGTACCCCCGGGCCACTGGGACAACGTCCCCAAGGGCATGAAGGCCGATGCCAACGGATTCATGAATCTTTCCTTCCATTTGAGCCAGGTCCCTGAATATGGAGTCCAGTTTAGCTTCAAAGTTATCGATGCAAGCACAGCTATTCCCCAGCTTGCTGTATTTACAAACGGTCTCATGAGCGGACTTATTCAGATCACCGGCCTGAATGACGGTGAGAAGACGCTGGAGAACACCTGGAAACAAACCTACAGGCTATACATTCCCAAGGAACAGCTGAAGACCGGGCGAAATGCAGTCCGGCTAACCGTGGATCGCGGGTTGTACGCGGATCCGCAGGCTCCCGGTTATGACGGAGACAAATACTTATGGTTCGAGTGGGACTACTTCAAGCTGGAGTCACTGAATGCACCGGCTGTCGAGCCGATCCATGGACGGTATGTCCATCTGGGAAGTACAATTGCCGCGGCAACCTTCAAATACGACGAGCATGCGATCCGCCATTTGGGGCCTATGGCCAAGTGGATGGGCATTGCCTACAGCGGCAACTGGATGCGGGCCTCTTTCTGGTCTGATACCAGCGCTGGCTGGGACCCGCAGGGGCGAAACTACCTGGCAACGCTACGTGATCTGAACCTTGAGCCGATGGTCAACATCATCGGAGGCAACTGGAGAAATAACAGCGAGCTAAGCAGCGGCACAGTCCCGGCAGCACTCCGGAGTTATTACACTAACTTTGTCAGCAAGTTCGGTGATTTGTACCAGTATGCCGAAACCGGCAATGAACCGGGGCTGTTCGGCTGGGCCCAGAAAGCCGTGGTAGCCACGCATGAGCTGATGGATGAAGAACGGGCAACGAACAGTCAGCCCTATCTCAAGATTGTTGCGCCGGGTTGGGCGTATTGGCCTTATAACGGCATCCCTGACGGCTGGGAGCGGGACGCGGAGCAGCGCAGGGAGATCGAGGAGCTGTCCGATGTGACGAATGGGCACAGCTATGGCGGAACAGGAGTGCAGCCGCTGCCGGGCGGCAGCCTGTATGAGAATCTGCGGGTCTATGGCGACGCGGATGACGGCTTCGGCAAAAAGATGGCGATGAGCGAAACAGGCACCAATGACAACCATTCCGACAATACGAAGTATGGAACCTATGCCTACAGGTTCGCCGCTGCTTTTGACCGGGAGATGCGCGGAAACATTGGATATGTAGACCATATTATGCAGCATGCGGCGTTCTTTAACGACGGCACTGAATTCGGGTTGTTTGCTTCCGGTATCAATTGGAATACGCACCGTTATGAAGATACTGTTGCGGTGCCAGCCAATAGCAGCGAGGCAGGAGAGACGCGGCTGAAGACATTCCGCAGGCTGGCTGCCGCGTACGCTACCCATGGCCGTCCGCTGAGCTACGAAGTGCTGAATACATGCGGATGCACCTCGAACTTGAACATGAAAAAGGTATACTTCCGCGCGGTGGATACATCGGTACTGGGTACCACGGCTATCGGGGCGGAATCGGATAAAATCCTGCTGAACTTTGTCAATTTCGAGAAAAAGCCGATGACGATGAAGGTTCGGGTAACGATGCCTGGCAGCGGACAATATGCCGGAGAAGTGTTCGGAGCGGGTAATTCCTATGCTGCCGCACACTCCACCGTGCAGCTTACGGCAACGCCGCATATCACCCTCACGGTTACCCTGGGAGCCGGCGAAACGGTCCAGTATATTCTGGATAAGCTGGAGACAGAAGCGCCATCTGTACCCGGAAGTCCTGCAGCGGTGGCGCTCAGCCATGAGCAGATCAAGGTGACCTGGAATGCCTCAACCGATAATGATGCGGTAGTCAGCTACAACGTGTACCGTGACGGCGGGGTTACTCCGGTGATGACGGTTCCGGGCCGGATAACCTTTTTCAGTGACTATAGTGTGGCCCCGGAAACGCAGTACAGCTACAGGGTTCAAGCCGTGGATGACTTCGGTAATATTTCAGCATTAAGCTCAGCCGTATCGGCAACTACATCGGCCATGCCGATCACGCCGCATGTCCCGGGAGATCCCACCAAGTTTGAAGCGGAAGCTGCCTCCTTTGCCCTGCCTCTGCGAATCGGCAACAACAGCAGTGCATCGGGAGGAAAGGTTGTGGAGCAGACCCATGGCGGCGGCATTTCGATTCAGGGATTGTATTCGGAATTGGGCGGAAGCTATACCCTGACTATTGCATACGCTTCCAATCAGGACTCGAAGAAAAATATCGTCGTGAATGGACAAAGGCTGTCCACGGTTACCTTGCCTTCAACGGGCAGCTGGAACAGCAACATTACTGCCAGACAGTTCGGCGTTACGCTTCAGCCGGGCTATAACACGATCAGCTTCACTTCCGCAGGCAACGGTGCCAATCTCGATTATTTCAAGCTGGAGGAAGGCCTTTATGTTCCGGTGTCCGCCTGGTACACGGTAGAGCATGATCATGCCTATATTGACTATACCGGGTTTGAAACGGCGCCGAACGGGGTATCCCATGTAACCTACTCGCCGGATTCGTCGGCGGTGTTTAACTTTAACGGAATCGGTGTCCGCTGGAGATCGGATATTAAGAGCAATATGGGCAGCGCAGATGTGTACGTCGACGGGCAATATAAGGAGACCGTTGTCATTCCCCAGGCCGGACTGGAAGGCGAGAACAAGATCGTCTACGAGCTGACGGGTCTGGACTATGGGCTGCACCGGATCGAGGTCGTCCATAACACCGGAACGATAATGGTCCACGGCTTCGAGTTCGAGGGCTATGAGTCTACACTCCCGGCTCCGATGGCGGATCTGACCGTCACGGAGGTCGGCTGGAATATCGTAAACAGCGACGGCACACCTTCCAGCAATGTGACCCCCGAGCTGGGCGATTCCTTAATCTTCTGGGCCAAGGTTAAAAATATCGGCGTGCGTCCTACCCCGCTGAACAATTCCACCGGGCTGGGACAGATTACAGGCGGTGCCTTCTCCGTCAACGGCGGGGTCGTATCCTGGTCGGACACCAATAACACGGTCATCCAGCCGGGCGAGGAAATTACCCTTACGGCCAACAGCAGTGCCCAGGGAACGCCAAGGTGGACAGTGCCGACCATCGGAGACTTCACTATCAGCTTTTTTGTCAACGATATCTGGCGATATGAGGAGATGAACAAGGAGAATAACAAGTTAAACAAGACCCTTCAAATCAGCCTGAATTGATCGAAGGATCGGCCAGCCTCCCCCCCGCAGCTTTGGATCACGAAGCTGCGGGTTTTTTCAGTTTGCTAATTGTAGAAGATTCTAGATGTTTATAGAATTTTGAACTTATTTTGTAGTTGCCTTTATTTAGAGTGGCGCCGGGTTTCGTTACACTGGGGTTAGAAACTACCGGGAGGAATCGTGACCATGCGAAAGGCATTAGCTAAGGAAGAGCGGGACTGGGTAGAGCGCACCTTACGATCCATGAGCCTGCGTGAAAAGATCGGGCAGACGATGCAGGATCATGCGGGCAGGCTGCCATTCCAAGGGATGAACGAAGGGACTATAAGGGCGTATTTGGAGAAATATCCGGTGGGCAGCTTCTTTATCGGCGGAGAGGTAATTCAGAAGGCTGCCGGAAAAGCGGAGGAATACCGCGAGTGGGTGGAGCTGCTTCAGAAGGTCAGCAAATATCCGCTGCTGTTCTCGGGCGACCTGGAGTTCGGGGCAGGTTCTGCAGTCAAAAGCTTAACCGCTTTTCCTCCGCTGCTTGCGCTTGCCGCAGCAGATGATGAAGCGCTGGCCTACGAGTACGGCAAGTATACAGCAATCGAAGGACGTGCGGCCGGGTTTACCTGGGCGCTGGCGCCAGGTACGGATCTTTTGCTGAACTGGATGAATCCGGTGATTACGACCCGCTGTCTGGGCGATGATGCGGAGCGGGCACTGCGCCTGTCCAGCGCCGTGATGCGGGGAATGCAGGATTACGGTATTGCCGCTTGTGCCAAGCATTTTCCGGGAGACGGGGTGGATTACAGGGATCAGCATATCATTACCACCATCAACGGTTTGTCCGAAGAGGAATGGTTCGCCACTTATGGCCGGGTGTCCCAGCAGATGATTGATCAGGGCGTGATGTCGTATATGACAGGACATATCGCCCTTCCCTGGCTGGAGGCGAATGCGCAGGGGAATAAGCCTGTTCCGGCTACGGTCTCGGCACGCATTACAACAGAGCTTCTGCGGAACCGCATGGGGTTTGAGGGAGTTGTCCTGTCGGATGCGCTGGATATGGGCGGATTTCTGGCCTGGGGTGATTATGAGACGCGGATCGTGGATTGTTTCAACTGCGGGACCGATGTGCTGCTGTGGCCGGGTGTGAACTATTTTGAAGTCATGGAACGGGCAGTCGCCAGCGGCAAGGTAACGATGGAACGGCTGGACGCAAGTGTCCGGCGGGTTCTGGAGATGAAGGCAGAGCTGGGTATGCAGCATCTGGATGCCGAGGGCCGGGATCACTCCGCTGCGCCGCTGCTGAATGACAAATTGCATCCTGAGCTGGACCGGGAGGCTAGAGAACTAAGCACGACACTCGCCGGGCGGTGTATTACGCTGGTCCGTAACCGGAGAAATCTCCTGCCCCTGAATCCGCAGACGACCCGCAGAGTTCTCGTCATTATGCTGAACAAAGTGACAGAGGGACGCAAATATGACCGCATGGAGCTGTTTGTCGGGCACTTGAAGGCCAGAGGGCTGCAGGTGGATATTCTGGATGAATTCGAACCGCTGAATACGCTGCAGAAGTGGGAACAATCCGGGATTCGCTGGGATGCTGCGTTTACGCCTTATTTTCTGCCGCTCCACGGCATGATGAACACGGCTCGTCCAGTGGGGGAAGCGGCCAAGGCGATCTGGGCGATGCAGCATGCGGAGACGATCCACCCGATCGGGATCTCTTTTGCCACGCCGTACCTGCTCCGGGATATACCGTTTCTCGACACGCTGGTAAATGCGTATTCACTGCATGAAGATACGGTGGCGTTGACAGTTAAGGCGTTGTTCGGGGAGATTCCGTTTCAAGGGGGATCACCGGTGCAGGCAGATCCTGAGGGAATGAACATCATTCCAAGGGGGCTTCAGCATGCCCGATACTAAGCAGTTATTAGAGGAAAAGCTGGATCTGCTGTTCGAATGCATGATTTCCCCCCGGCACCAAGGAAATTGGGGAATGGACATGGATCACTGGGACTGGGTCCCCGGGGTCGGACTGATTTCCATACTGGATTATGGAACGGCTGGCGGACAGGACAAGGCCATGAATTACCTGCTGCAATGGGTGGAGCGGAATAAGCAGAAGGCAGAAGGCGTGAAAGTCATTAATTCCATGGCTCCTTATGCCGTGTTCCCCGAATTGTTCCGGCGTACTGGGGATGAATGGTTTCTGCACAAAGCGCAGGAAACCGCCGCCTGGATGCTGGAAGATGCACCGAGGACCCGGGAAGGCGCGCTGGAGCATACCGTCACTGAAGCGGCCCTGTTCCCTGAGCAGGTCTGGGCAGATACGGTATATATGGCTGTGCTGTTTCTGGCGCGGCTCGCCAGTCTGACCGGAGACCGCGGCATGGCCGAGGCTGCGCTGCAGCAGACTCTGCTTCATCTACGGCTGCTGCAGGACCCGGAGACGGGCCTGCTGTTCCACGGCTGGAACTGCCGGGAGGGCAGCCATATGTCGGCCGTCCGCTGGGCGCGGGCTAACGCCTGGATTACCCTTGCTGTCCCGCAAATTGTAGCCGGAATCAAGGGACTTGTACCAGTTCCCGAAGAGCTGTACAGCCGCTATTCGGAGCTTGCTTCAGCGCTGAGGTCCTGCCAGGGCACGGGCGGACTCTGGCATACGGTGCTCGACAGGCAGGACTATTATCAGGAAACATCGGGAAGCGCGGGCATCGCCTGCGGCTTCATTCAGGGAGTCAGGCACGGTATGCTCGAACCTTCTTATCTCGGCAGCGTCCGGGTCACCCTTGAAGGCATCCTCCCGCTTATCCAGGATAACGGTGAAGTGCAGGGTGTGTCGGGAGGCACCCCCGTCATGCCGTCTGAGGAGGCGTATAACAAAATTGCGCTGTTCCCGTCATTGTACGGGCAGGGGCTGGTCATGCAATTGCTGGCGCAGGCACTGAATCTGGATCTGGATCTGGGTCTGGGTCTGGGTCTGGGTCGGTGATCCGGCCTTGTCCCAGTAGGATCAGCCAAACCGTTTTACCAGTGAAAGGCAGGGAGATCGATGAACAAGATGACCGGCAATACCAATCAAGGGATAGACCAGCAGCAAATGCTGATCCGTAAAATGCGCATGCTGGAGTCCCGTTATGATCCGGAAATTTGCATGCTGCGCTCGCCGTTCAGCAGCCCGGGTTATCATACAACTCTGAAGCAGGCGGAGTTTATCCATTCCACCAGAGATTCGCTTTCGTATGCACTTGGGCTGCTGGATACCGAACTGGCTGAGATGGAGCAGCGGGCCTTTGATATTATCAGGCAGGTGATTTCCCTGCAGGATACGGACCGAAGCCATGCTACCTTCGGAATCTGGTCATGGTTCTATGAAGAGCCGCTTGCGCAAATGTCGCCTCCGGACTGGAACTGGGCCGATTTCTGCGGCAGCCGGCTGATTCAGGCGTTGTCGCGCCATGGCTGGCGCTTTCCGGAGGCTCTGCGTGAAGACGTCATACGCTCCATTGATTATGCCTGCGAGGCGATTATGAAGCGGAATGTCGGTCCGGATTACACCAATATTGCCATTATTGGAGCCTTCGTTACGAGAATTGCCGGGGAGCAATTGGGCCGCGAGGATTATGCCGAGTACGGTCTGAAGCGCTTAGAGAAATTGTATGCGTATACACAGCAGCGCGGGGCCTTTCAGGAGTACAACAGCCCGGTCTATACCTATATCGCTATTCTGGAGCTGTCCAAGCTGCGTTCCGAGACTACAGACAGCACGGTAAAAAGGCTCAGCGATGAGCTGATCGAGCTGACCTGGCAGGCGGTCGCCGGGTATTATCATCCTGCGACCGCCCAGTGGTCCGGGCCGCATTCACGCTCCTATCAGACGCTTCTGAATGATCAGAGCAAGGCTTTTCTGCAGGTCGCAACTCAAGGGGAGGTTATGTTTTTTCCTTGGGAGGAGCTGCCTTATGAAGAGGAGTGGTACAAGAGCGGATTCTATTGCCCGGCCGCTTATCTGGATGCATTTAAGGTTAGGGGGACAAAAGAAGTGCGGCAGCTCTACGAAGGAAATGCGGGCGACGGCAGCGGCAAATGGGCGGTCACCTTTATGAACCCGCAGGTTAGCATCGGTTCCTTTACAGACAGTGACCTGTGGAATCAGAGAAGACCGCTGGTGGCTTATGTGGATAATGACGGTTCACCCTCCTATATTCAGCTCCGCTGTCTGCATGACGGCTATGACTATTGTTCCGCCCGTTTCAAAGCCAGACAGGATCAGGGGCATCTCCTGTTTGGAGTGGATTTTCTGACCAATGGGGGAGATACCCACCCCAACCTGGACCGCATCGACGGTGAGATTGAAGCCGGGGATTTCCGGCTGAGACTGGAGATCGGGGGCAGCCTGGACGGCATCTCCACCGAAACTGTAGAAGACGGGGCTGTGATCAAGATAGGAGAGACCATCTTGCGCCTCACCACATGGTTCGCGGCATTCACGGGACATTCAGGAGCCAAGCGGAGCTGGGGCTGGGAGATTCACATGGGCGAGGATGCCATCCTGGTGGATATGGTGCTGTATTCCGGCCTGCGTAAAAGCATTAATTTCACCCATCTGCGGCAAGCGGCGTTTGTATTCTCTCTGGATATTCAGGAGGGAGGGGACATTCCAAGGCCGCTGGTGGAGATGACCAGCAGCGGCAGGCTGCGGATCAGCGGAAGCACAGAGGAGCCTGAAGCTTTCTCCCTGACCCTGCGCCCGGGTCCCGCAGAATGAAGTTTCCCGAGACTGGAATGACAAAGGAGATAGGAAGCTCATGAAACCAGACACCTCCCATATCAAACAAATCAAGGTTGTCTCTAATACACACTGGGACCGGGAGTTCCGGCGGTCGTTTGAGCGGACCCGCCGGAATCTGCTGACCATGCTGGATACGACACTGGATATTCTCGCTGCTGATCCGGGATATGCGTCCTTTACGCTGGACGGCCATTCCATTCTGCTGGAGGATTATGTAGAAATGCGGCCGGAGCGCAGGGGACAGCTTGAACAGCTGATGCAGGAAGGGCGGCTGATCGCCGGCCCGTATTATACGCTGGCCGAGGAGTTCAGCATCTCGCATGAGGCGCTGGTCCGCAATCTGATCTTGGGCCGGAGCGTGGTGGAGAAATTCGGCGGCAAGACAGGAACGGTCGCCTACACCCCGTCCTCCTGGGGGCAGACCGGGCAGCTGCCGCAGATTCTCCAGGACTTCGGACTTGATAAAATGATGTTCTACCGCGGCATCTCCCACCACGAGGCCGATGCAGAATGGATCTGGAGCGCGCCTGACGGAACGCAGGTGCTTGCCAGCCGTTTTGGCCTGTATGCTCGTTATAACTGGTATTACCAGGTTCACCGTGCAGTGACCCGCGGTACGGTTTTTGACAAGACCTATCAGTGGGGCAAGGAGAATGACCTGCCTTTCCGGCTGTCGGATGCCTTGTCCGGAGAAGATCAGGCTTACGAGATTAAATCTCCGGTTGTCCAATACGACAAGGAGAAGTTGAAGCAGGCAGTTGAGGACATGATTGAGCGTGAAGGCCGCCACTTCACGACCGAAGTGTTCCTGGCGATGCATGGACACGATATTTCGGTAGCCCATCCTCTGGAATCGCAGATTATTGCCGATGCCCGGGAACTACTGGGGGATAAATATAACATCGAGCAGACAGATCTGGAGGGCTTCTGGAAGGAGGCGCAAAAACATCTGGACCGGGAGCATCTTCCTGTCCTCACAGGGGAGCGCCGGTCTTACCTTAAGGAAGGGATGTGGACATTCCTGTTCCCGGGAACGATCAGTGCGAGAACCTACCTGAAGCAAATGGACTTCTCGGCCAGCAATGCGCTGGTGTATTATGCAGAGCCGCTCGCCTCTTTGGCCTCGGCGCTGGGGGCTGCCTATCCGGCAGGATACATGGAGCGGGGATGGCGGTATTTATTGTCCAACCATACCCATGATGCTAACGGAGGCTGTGCGCCGGACAACGTCTGCGCCGATATGGAGTACAGATACCGGAAAGCCGGCGACATCGGGGATATCGTAACGGAGGATGCGATGGCGTACATCGCCTCGCAGCTGTCACCTGAAGGCATAGAGCAGGGTGAGATGCAGCTGATAGTTTATAATCCATTGCCGATGGAACGGAATGCAGTCGTGCTGCTCGATTTGGAGGTGCCGAGAGTCAATGAGGCCCTTTCTGTCAGCCTAAGCTCGGCGCTGGACCCGCTGGTAGAACGCCAGGCCATTGCAAGCGGCAATTCCAGCGTGTTCGTGGACAGCATTTGGGATGTGCCCACGATCCTGGAGAGCCGCCGCATCCGGTTGTTGGCCCGCTTGACCCGCCTGCCCGGACTCGGCTACCGGACGTACCGGATTGTGCCGGAGGCGCACGAGCTGCGCAGCAGCGGCACGTTGATTACAGGACCCGACACAATGGAGAATGAATTTCTGAAAGTACAGGTGAATCCTGACGGAACGCTGGATCTGCACAATAAAACAACCGGCAGAAGCTACAACAGCCTCAACTATTTGAGCGATCAGGGAGAGAACGGAAATGCCTGGAAGCATGTGTCTCCTCTGCATGACCGCAAATACAGCAGCCTTGGTGTGCTGAGCCAGGTAGCGGTAACGGTGAGCGGTCCCCTGAGCAGTACGATCGAAGCGGAGTATGAATTTGCGGCTCCGGCAGATTACGGGGACGGAGAGTCGCGCAGCCGGGTAATGGCAAAGCTTCCGGTGAAGGTAGCCTATACGCTGGAAAAGGGCGCCAAGCATGTACTTGTGAAGCTGACGGTAGATAATAGGGCCAAGGATCACTGGCTGCGCGCCAATTTCCCTACAGGGTTGCGCACCGGGGTTACTTGGGCCGACAGCCATTATGATGTGTTATCACGGCCCATTCCGCTGCCGGATTCCACAGATTGGGCGGAACGGGCCGAAGGTACACATCCGCTGCGCACCTTTGTCGACATGACGGATGGAACAGATGGACTGGCGGTTCTGCCCAAAGGGATCTATGAATATGAAGCCTTTGAGGATGAGCGCAGCACCCTGGCGCTGACCTTAATCCGGGCCTGCCGGATCAAGCTGGCAGTGAGCGAAGAGAAGCTGACGGAGCTCCCCGATCAGGGCATTCAGTGCCCTGGCCTGCAAAGCTTTGAATATGCTATCCACATTCATGAAGGAGATTGGCAGGCGGCGGATCTGCTTGCACAGGCAGCGCAGCTGTACACTCCTGTGCGGATCGCAGCCTCCGGCCGTGGGCATGGCGCGCTTCCGGCAGAGGCCAGCTTCTTTACGCTGAATAACCCTGGCCTTCATGTCAGCTGTGTGAAGCAGGCGGAGGATGGCAGCGGAACTATTCTCCGGCTCTTTAACGGTTCGGATACGGAACAGAAGGCGGACATCACCTTCGGCATCGCCCCGGAGCAGGTGCAGTGCTGCCTTATGGACGAAACGCTTCTGGATGAGGCGGAGCTGCAGCTGGCTGCCAATCTCTTGACAGTGACGATACCGGCCAAGAAGATCGCCAGCTATAAGATCTCTATGGGGGCCTGGGCGAAATGACGGAGAAGAAACTGCCTGGATTTGGTCTTGGAATGTCACAGCTGGCCGCCGGCTTCTTTGAGCAGGAGAGCGGAGGAGATGGGTTATTCCGCAGGGGAGTTGGCGGTGTTGCCGCTATTCTGACACCGAAGGACCGTAAGACTGAGTTTATCGTATACGAAGACAAAACGCTTTGTTATGTGAAATCTTCGATGGGTTCCCCAGCGCTGTATCCTTTTCACGATGCAGCTTTCGAGGGTCCGGCAGAAGCGGTGCTGATGGATCTGGACGGAACCAGTGTCCACAGCGAAGGCTTCTGGATGTGGATTATTGAGCAGACGGTGGCCCGGCTGCTGGGAAATCCCCGCTTCGCGCTGCGCCCCGAAGATGAGCCGCATGTCTCCGGGCATTCCGTGTCGGAGCATCTGCAGTACTGCATAGCCAAATATTGTCCGCAGCGCAGTGTAGAGGAGGCCCGGCAGCTTTACTTTGACATTACCCATTATGAAATGAAGGAGATTATGCAGGGCCGGGGGAAGCCGGGGGCGTTTGTTCCTGCGCCCGGTCTGGGAGAGTTCCTCCAGACCCTGAAATCTGAGGGCGTAAAGATTGGACTTGTAACCTCGGGACTGTACGAGAAGGCTTGGCCGGAAATTCTGTCAGCCTTCCGGACGCTGGATCTAGGGGATCCGTTCGGCATGTACGATGCGGTCATTACGGCCGGGCAGACATTTCATCCCGGCCAGGCGGGCACGCTGGGTGAATTGTCGCCGAAGCCGCATCCCTGGCTGTATGCCGAGACGGCAAGGATCGGCCTGGGCCTGAGTACGGAGAAGCGCCGCCGGGTGGTCGGCATTGAGGACTCGGCGGCGGGTGTTATCTCGATCCGTCTGGCCGGATTTGCAGCGCTCGGCGTGACTGGCGGCAATATCCGCAGCAGCGGTGTGCTGCCCTTGCTGCAGCAGGAATTTGGCAGCCTGACGGAGATGCTTCCGCTGCTGCTTGGCGAGGACGGTCCGGCAGCGGCCTTTTGAGGCTTAGGGAGTGCATGCTGCGGGCGAAGAGTAGGAAGAGGAAGCAGCAGCAGCAGCAGCAGAAGAAGAAGAAGAAGAAGAAGAAGGAGAAGGAGAAGGAGAAGGAGAAGGAGAAGGAGAAGGAGAAGGAGAAGGAGAGGGAGAGGAAGAGGAAGAGGAAGAGTACAGCTGATCTCCAGAGAAGGCAGCCTCAACGAAGATACTGGCATCCATGAGGAAAGCGGCAAATGATGATTGCACCGGGAAAAATGCCCGCTATATTTGTGCAGACAGCCCTTTTGAGGGATATACAGGGAATACATGCCGCTAATATGGACTTATTCTTCAATAAAGCCTTTTTGTAAAATATTAGCGGGCACAATTTCCGTTAGGTGTTCGATTGTCGGAGTAATCTCTATATAGCGGCAGTAAATCCCGCTAATGAATCCGTGAGCTGCAAAGTAGCAAGGTAGCGAGATAGCAAGGTAGCGAGATAGCAAGGTAGCAAGGTAGCAAAGTAGCAAAGTAGCAAGGTAGCGAGATAGCAAGGTAGCAAGGTAGCAAGGTAGCAAGGTAGCAAGATAGTGAGGTAGCGGGGCGGCAACGTCATACGCATCACAAGGTGAAATTTGATCAGGGACACCGAATATAATATAAAATTGTCTCCTCCATAGCTGTATTTAGTTAAACCACAAAGGAGCTTGCCCCTGGTCACCGGACCTGAGGCAAGCTCCTATTCTGTGTACACCTTTTTATTGCGGGAGCTCGATGAAATCCCCGCGGAATCTTTCATAGTCGGCCGCTCTGCACTCCAGCTGAAGTTTTGTGCCTTGCTCTTCATAGCTGATCTTCTGAATATGGGCATGCTCGTTGAAGTACGAGACGACGCTGCCGCGATCGAACGGAACCAGAATTTCACACTGGATATAGTCATTGAAGACATGCCCCCGGATCAGCCCGGTAAGCTCGGCGATTCCGCTGTTCTGCTTAGCCGAAAGAATAACAGAATTCTCTTGGACAACAGGATAGGGCTGGTCCGTCAAATCCGCCTTATTGTAGGCATAGATCGTTGGAATACCGTCTGCGCCCAGCGCCTTCAGGGTCTCGGCAGTTACCGCCATATGCTGCTCATGCTGCGGATCGGAAATATCGACGACATGAATCAGCAGGTCGGCCTCAGTCACTTCCTCCAGTGTGGAGCGGAACGCCTTGACCAGATGATGGGGAAGCTGGCTGACAAAACCTACGGTGTCCGTAAGCAGGAACGTTTTCTGGTCGGGCAGCTTAATGCTGCGGACCGAAGTCTCCAGCGTGGCAAACAGCATATCCTTGGCAAATACCTGCTTGCCTGAACCCGGATGATACGTCTCTACTATGACATTCATCAGGCTGGATTTGCCGGTGTTGGTATAACCGACAAGACAGATCACCGGGACTTCATTCTTGTGCCGCTGCTTCCGCTGAATCTGGCGCCTGGATACCTGGGTCTGCAGCTCTGTCTGCAGTGCCGAGATGCGTTCCTCAATTCTTCTGCGGTCCAACTCCAGCTTGGTTTCACCGGCCCCCCGGTTCTTCAGGCCCGCCCCGCCGCCTTGTCGGCCGAGGGACTCGCGCATTCCGGTCAGACGGGGAAGCATATACTGCAGCTGGGCAACTTCCACCTGCAGCTGAGCCTCCTTGGTTTTGGCCCGTTCGGCGAAGATATTTAGAATTAGAATCGTACGGTCAATCACCTGGCGGTCCAGCGACGATTCCAGATTACGGATCTGCGAAGGGGTCAATTCATCATTGAAGATAACAAGGGTATCTTCATCCTCCAGCATAAGGGACAATTCCTGAATCTTCCCTGTGCCAATATAGTGGGAGGGGTTGATCCGGCTGGCTTTCTGGCTGAGTTCCCCGATCACTTTGATGTTGCAGGCGGCGGCCAAATTGCGCAGCTCCTCCATGGCGTAGGCGAAATTAGTTTCATTCTGCAGTTGAACCCCGACGATTACTGCGTGTTGTGGTGTGGATTCCATATATTTATCAGCCTCCTGAAAGTTTTGTGAGCATAACCTCATTGAATAAGCTTCGTGCAAAACTGGCTTCGAAAGCACACACCTAGTTTTGTGAGCATAACCCCACTGAATAGACTTCGTGAAAAACTGGCTTCGAAAGCATAAAAAAGCACAGGCAATCAGCGGCCTGTGCTTAATATCGTAGAGGAAACAGAATAGGACTGGAAGAGCATCATAAAAGAATGCAATGATTCTTCCAGCTGGGCATAACCATAGAAGGTAAAGGGAAAGAACCAGCATCGGCAAAGGGGAATAGCTGCCTATTCCACCGCTGGTGCATGCGGTAATTCCTTGTCTATGGCTGTGCAAATTTCTAAAGGCGAATGCGGCGGAGCGTTCCCGGTCCGCCGGGTTAAGCTGTGGGTTGCCTTTAAAAATGGATAGACCTATCCTGAGTCCTCTGCACAAGGCAGAGCTTTAGCGCTATTAAAAGCTGATTAGCCGCGTAAAGTACGAATCCGGATATAATCTATCACATTCATTTGCAACCCTCCGTTCCTAAAAGTTGTGTTCATTTTAGCACATCAGTCATTTTATGGCAATCCTGATCCTTTGCAAGCACCTTCTGGAATTTGCGGCTTTTTGGCCACTTGCCATTCAACCAGAAACTTCCTACCTTGTCTGCATATAATATACTAATTGTCTTAATAGGAAGGAGGGATGAGCCATGGCAGTTCTAACTACAAATACAATCACCAGGAATCCTACCGGCGTTTTAGGACCGATCAGCCAGGCTGTTATAAAAATTGTAAATAGCGGAACAGCCAAAGCAGTGGTCTATATAACGGGCCTCAACAATGATGTAAGTCCGGCAACCCTCTTTGCCCAGGAATTGTTCGAGGTGAACTACAGGGAAGTGGTGAGCAAAACCTACAATATCACCGAAAACTTTTTTCAATTCAATGTATCTTATTCTCAGGAAAAGCTGGGTGTTCAGATTTTTCTTGTGGACAGTGGAGGAAAGTGGTTTCCGGTCAGCCTGATGCAGCTTGCGGTCAGCCGGATTACCTCGGAGTTTCGCGATAACATCGCCGTAACCAGTACTGATTTCGCCGCAATCAGCTTCCGCAGAAATGGGGCGCTCACGATTCCGGAAGGGGTAGCCGCCGAGATCCGGCCTGACGGTGTGGAAATTCTGGCGTCAACGCCCATCCGCTACAAAATCGTGGCCGGCGGTACCGTTAACGGCAGCTTTGTTAATTTTCCGACACCGACTACCGCTATTTCCGTAAATGACACGGCGCTGCAGGTGAATTATACCTGCTCGACGGTTACGGGCGGCAGAGTCATCACGCAGGGCCTGGGCTCCGGGATTTCCGGTGCTTATCAGGATGTGGTGGTCAATCTTCTGAATCAGCAGCTTTTTTATGATCTTCAGGAGGAAGCGATAACGCTTGTGGTCAGCTCGCTCGCCGGGGAGGATAATCTGGCAGCCACCTTTAGAATGGCGGAGCAATGGTAGGGTTGGCTGCGCCGGACAGCAGTCTTACTCCATAATCCGGGCATACAAAAAGAACACCGGCGCATGCAGCATGCAGCAGATGTTCTTTTTTTGCACATTATAGGTGATGCCTGCTGCTTCAAGAGCTTGAAGGAAAAAGGAGAGGGCCGGGTTAGCCAACCCACTCCTGCCGCAGCGTGAACAGATCTTTCAGCGCATCTGTAGACAGTTCGGTAATCCAGCCCTCGGAGCCGGAGATCACATCGTCGCTGAGCTGCTGCTTGCTCTCCAGCATCTCATCAATACGCTCCTCCAGCGTGCCGAGTGAAATGAATTTATGCACCTGCACATCCTTGGTCTGGCCCATGCGGTAGGCGCGGTCGGTGGCCTGGTTCTCCACAGCCGGATTCCACCAGCGGTCAAAGTGGAACACATGATTGGCCGCTGTCAGATTGAGGCCGACGCCCCCCGCCTTGAGGGAAAGAATAAAGACGTTTGGCTGATCGGACTGCAGCTGGCCTGCCGCAAGCAGATCCCCGCCTTCCTGCGGCGGCGTCTGGAATTGTTCGATCATCCGGTCGCGTGCCGTTTTGGACGTGCTGCCGTTCAAGTAAAGGACCGGCTCCTGCAGCTCCTGCCGAAGCACGGCCTGCAGCATTTTGCCCATGCCGACATATTGGGTGAAGATCAGGCAGCGTTCGTTCTCTTCACGCAGCTCCCGCACCATCGCCAGCAGCCGTTCGAGCTTCGAGGAACGCTCAATCAGGGATGTGGTATCCAGTTGGCCTTCGCCATCCGGATCAGGCAGCGCCTCCTTCGTCAGCAGCATCGGATGGTCGCAAAGCTGCTTGAGGCTGGTCAGCGCAGCAAGAATCGCCCCTTTGCGCTCAATGCCCTCCAGCTGCTTCATCCGTTCCAGCAGCCCGGTTACGTTCTGGTCATAGAGGGCGGCCTGCTCTGCCGTGAGATGAACATAGGTTTTCATCTCGTTTTTGTCGGGCAGATCCAGCTGGATGGCCGGATCTTTCTTCTTGCGGCGCAGCATGAACGGTTTTACAAGCTTCTGCAGATCCGCCGTGCGCTCCGCATCGCGTTCCTTCTCAATCGCATTCGCGAACCGGTCCTGGAACGCTTTTGGACTGCCGAGATAGCCGGGCGTGATGAAATCGTAAATCGACCACAGCTCGGACAGTTTGTTCTCGATTGGTGTTCCGGTCAGGGCGATCCGGTGCAGGGCAGGGAAGCTGCGCACCGCCGCAGATTGCTTGGTTCCGGCATTCTTAATATTCTGCGCCTCATCCAGGCAAACCGTAGCCCAAGTGAACTGCTTGAGCAGTTCCTGGTCGAGCGCGGCCGTGGCGTAGGAGGTGAGGACCACGTCGGCCTGGGAAGCGGCGCCGTAGAAGTAACCTGCATCGAGACGCCTGCTTCCGTAGTGGAGCATGATGTTCAGGGACGGAGCGAACCGCTGGAGCTCTTTCTGCCAGTTGCCGAGCACCGAAGTCGGACAGATAATCAGCGACGGCCAGTCCGGCGGGTCGGTCTGCCGCCCGGGCCCCATTGCTGATGGGCCGGCTTCGCCCTGCTGTTCCTTCAAGTGGAGCAGGTAGGAGATCAGCTGCACGGTTTTGCCGAGGCCCATGTCATCGGCCAGGCAGGCGCCGAGTCCGAAGCGGCGCAGAAATACAAGCCAGGCATACCCTTCATGCTGGTAGCTTCTCAGCTCGGCATGCAGGCCAGCCGGCACCTCGGGCTTCGGCCAATCCGAGCGGTGGCCGAGCTGGCCGATCAGCCGGACCAGATGCTCGTTCAGCTCGACCTCCAGCCGGAAGCGGGCGGCATTCTCTTCCGCCTGCTCCGCCTCGGCCGCCTCGTTGTCCTGCTCTTCGCCGCCGCCCAGCAGGTGCAGCTGGAGCACATCCTGAAAGGACAAGCCCTGGGACTTGTCCATCCCGGCCATGGCCCGCTGGATCTGGGCCAGCAGAGCGGGGTCAAGCGGAATCCACTTGCCCCTGAACTGCACGAGCCGCTCGCCGCGTGCGACCAGATCGGCGAACTCCGCCTCGGAGAGTTCGGCGTCGCCGATGGAGATGCGCCAGTCGAAATCGACGAGCGCATTTAGCCCGAACAGCGACTGGCCGCCGCTGCTGCCGCTGCCCTCGCCGGAGCTGATCTTGGCGCGCAGGCGGGGTTTCTTCCGGCTGGCGGCTTCCCACCACGCCGGAAGGAGCACCTGCCAGCCGGCTTCCAGCAGCAGCCGGCTGTCCACGGTCAGGAACCGCCAGGCGTCCCCGTCGCTGAGCGGTTCACCAAGCACATCGTCCCCGTGGCCGATGTGCTCCCCGGCCAGGCTTTCGCGCAGGCGCGACAGCCACCCGGACGCGCGCTCGTGGACGTGGGGCGTCCACGCTGCCGGCCACAGGCCATGCGGCTCGCCGTCCCCGGTGAGCCGCAGCGGCACAAGCGCGGATTCATCGCGCTTGTCCTGCAGGAGCAGCTGGAGCCGCCAGTACGACTTCTCGTCGTCCGGCTCCAGCAATTGCAGGGCCGGCCGGAACGGCGCCGTGTCCGCCTTCCAGCCGATAGACATCAGCCAGCTGTCGTCGTCCATGCCGGCAGTTGCCGCACCCGCGCTGCTGCTGAACAGCAGCGGGTATTCGCTGCGCAGGTCTGCGGCTTCGGCCTCGGTGCCGTAATACTGCTGGAACACCGCCGCCGAGAAGGCAGCACGCAGTCCGTCCGCAAGGTTCCGGCGCCCGGTAAGTCCGCGCAAGGCAGACTGTGCGCTCCCGCTGCCTTCCGCAGCCAGCTCCAGCGCCTTGTCATCCCAGTCCCACTGCAGCTTGCCTTCGCGATAGGCGGACAGGCTCGGCGCATACTTCTTCTCCGCCAGCAGCCCGGTGATGGCGGGCGCCAGCCCGGTCAGCAGTTCGGCGTCGCCCTGCCAGCTCCAGCCGACATGCCGCAGCAGTCTGCGCTCCGCAAAGAAGGGGATGACCTGCTCAGCAGGCAGAACCACAAGGTCAACCCCATCGGCGTTCTGGAGCGTTAACTCCGTTCCATAAAAAGACTCCTCATGCCAGGAGAACAGCTTCTGCTTAAGCTGAACACCGGGCACATAATCATCCCTGTCATCCACCCCGTAGATCAGCGCATCGCCATATTGGGTTAAGGCAAGCTGGACAGTAATATTTCGCATATATTTGCTCATGGGATCAGCTTTCCTTTCCGCAGCTCTTCCTGCAGTGCGCGAAGCCGGCTGTACCGGAAGGTGAAGGAATCCAGAAATTGTTCCCACCGCTCCTCGCGTTTCAGCTTTTTATAGAGCTTGGACAAGCGCTTTAACAGTTTTACAGCCGCTTTGTAGCCGTGCCGGTTCTTCTCCAGCACGAACCGTTCTGCCGCCTGATGATAGAACGGGAGCAGCAGCTCCGGCGCGTTTTTCTCGATCGGCTGGAGGTCGCTGACACGGAAATCGGCGGGTTCCTTGCCGGAGGAGAGCTGGTAATCCATCCATTCCTGCCAGCGCCCGTGATCCAGCAGCATTTCTTCATAAATCTCCCGGGACAGCGGCAGCATGTCGATCAGCGTATCCCACATCCGGGGTTCGGTCTCCGGCAGGCGGCGGACGGCTTCCTCCCAGTATCCGGCATAGTTCTTCAGGTTATATAGGCGGCTGGTCAGCAGAGGGCCGATTTCGGCCAGCCACAGAGCAAGGCGTGACCAATGTCCGGCCTCCGCCAGGGGAGCCAGAAAGCTCATCAGCTCGTCCGGGTAGAGACCCGGGCGTTCGGAAGCTTTGCCAAGCAGCTCCCAGGCGCCTTTGTCATCGTTCAGATAGAAATACATCCGGCTCTCCGCCAGTTGCTGCGAGTGGCGCGAGAGTGATATGCCGGCTTCCTCGCCGGTCTGGCGGAGCGATTCCAGCTCTTCCAGGTACATAGCCGGGCCGCTTGCATTCGGTGCAATCCAGCCTCTCCAGATCAGATCGTAGCAGAGGGAGTAATAGGGCTGTTCCCGTGAACGGTCGCGCGGCTCATTCAGCATCTCCCGCCGCAGATAGGCCAGCGTTTCGCTGACCCGCGGCCAGGCTTCCGGCTCTGCGGCGAGCGGCAGGCTGTTTTTCATGAGATCCGTTACCGCTTTTTGCAGCTCGGAGACAGCAACAGAGGTATAATAACCCAGAGAAGCACCTGCTCCCGGGACGTGAGGGCCTGCCGGTTTCAGTAAGCTTTCCAGCACAAAGAGATGGGCATGAAGCTTATATAACAGCCCGGAGGCCGGAGGGAGCGCTGGAGTGGCCTCGGAGATGGCCGCCAGCGCCCTGTCGGTGTATTGGGAATTCCGCACGGTAGGCGCCAGCGGTGCGGTGAGCAGCGCTAAGTATTCACGCCACTGCTCCACATTTCCGGATGGAACCAGGGCAGCCAGCTCCTCCAGCTGCTCCTTGCGGCGGGCGGAGCCAGCGGCAACGGGAGTCTCCTTGACCACCGGATTGCGGATCCATTGACTGGTCGTCTTGGCATTGGCCAGCATATGCACCAGCCGGCCCTGCTGCTCGGCATACTTCATTAATACAGCGGCCATATGTTTGCAGGAATGCTGTACCGGGCAGCTGCAACGGCTGGCGGACAGGGTATCCAGCTCAATAGTTACGCTGTAGTCTTCCCCGCCCTCCACAAGCGCCAGAATGCTCCCGACTGAGATCATTTTGAACGCATGGACACGGTCCTGCTTATAATACTGAAATCCCCGCTTGAGGGTGATGTCACTGAATTGATAGGCTACGTCCGAAATAAGCTTGTCCCATTCCTGATCGGCCATGTAGAAATTTCGCTGCATCGCAATTGGTCTCCTGTAGCAAATTGGTCTTAACTCATTTTCTCATTATAACATTTGTGACGATCTTATCCTTAACTCCCTAAAATCTTAAAGAATATGACATGCTCCATATTGCCGTATAGGCGAACATGCTACTCTAAGGTCTGAACTAAGCGAACTGCGGAAGGATGAAGCTGCACCCATGCTGCGATTTAAATTAAAATACTTGCTGAACAATAAGCAGACCCGGCTGATTCTGATGCTGACATTCAGTGTATCTCTATTAATTACTCTAATTGGCCTGTTCTCCTATAGAGAGTATAGGAATGCGCTGGATACTGAGCTGAACACGCCAAATGTAGAGCTGCTGCAAATTAACATGGATGTGACTAACCGGGCATTCCGGGAATCTGATAATAAAGCGGTCGATCTGGCCTTTCATCCGGCCGTCCTTAAATATATGGATGCCAATCCGGCGGATAATGAGCTGGCGGCTGCAGAGCCGCAGAATTTCCTGAAGACGCTCGCTACGGAGCCGGATGTCCATGCCATCAGTGTAATCAAGTTCGGGGATCATTCCGTCGTCTCCAGCAGTTACGGGTATAGAGCTCTCTGGGAAGAAGCACCGGAGCATGCCTGGAACTCATGGATTGATGAAATGAAACAGAAGCCGCTGCTGATTAAAAGAAGAGTATATACCGGCACGGATGCCCGGCTGACCGGCACGGAGCTGCTCTCGCTGGCCCGGCCGATTGTCCGGAACGGGGACGTCACAGGCGCGGTATTGATCGATCTGGACTATGACATGCTGTTCTCCAAAATGTACACCCATTTATCCAGCTATCAATTTGTATATAACCTGGAGGGAGAGCTGATTTACCCCAAGCTCAATCTGCCTTTCCCTCTGGCGGACATGAATAATGTGCTGTCGGACATTGATGTAAGTCCGTTTGCCCATGTGAAGCTTCAAGGAAAAGCCTATATGGCGAACCAGACGTTCTCGAATGTCACCGGCTGGCGGCTGATTTCCCTTGTTCCGATGGAGCAGCTGCTGAAAAATGTGAAGACGGCGCGCAATATGATGCTGATGCTCTCGCTGATTTCGATCGCTGTTGGCTGCTCCGCGATTTATTATTACAGCTTTGCCGCATTCCGGCCGCTGAAGCGGATCAATAAACTCCTGATGCCCGACCAGAAGCTGGCCGGTCATGGAAATCTTTATGATTTGGAGCCGGTCATCGGCAAATTGGTCGGTGATTTTCAGAGCAAGTCGCTGGTGGCCGAATGGAGCCTGCCGGAGCTAAGGTCCAAATTTGTTAGCGATCTGATTACCCGGAGCATCGGGACGCAGGAGACGTTGACGAAATGGGAGCACTACTTTGGAGGCTGGAAGGAAGGGCCCTTCGTAATTCTGACGATCTCTGTAGACCGCCATTCTAAGTGGACCTCCGCATATGTGGAAGAGGATCAGCTGCTGCTTAAATATGCGATGAACAACATTGTATTTGAGTTCTTCGGGCCTGCCTGGCGGACGGTTACGGCCACTCCCCGGAAGGACAACCTCGTGGTACTGCTGCAGCCCAAAGATGATAACAGCGGCCATCTGCGCGAGGATGCCGGTAAGCTGATTGCCATTCTGTCCGACGTCTTAAAAATATCGGTATCCATAGGCATCGGCGAACCGGTCTCTGCGATTTCACAGGCAGCCCGGTCCTACTCGGAGTCCGAGCTGGCTTTATCTTATCGTCTATATGAAGGCTACGGTCATGTCCGTGAGTTTTCGGCGAAGGAGAGCAAATATGAGGAAGGCGGCGCAGCGGCGGATGATGCCTGGAGGCTGGAAGTGCTGCATGCGCTGAAGTCTTTTGATGCTGCGACTGCCCTGCAATGGGTCCGCAAGTGGTCGGCTGATACCCGCAAGAAAGCCGTGCAGCCGCAAAAAGTTGTTCGTGTTGTAGACGATTTAATAGGAGAAATTCTAAATGTGGCGACTTCCGGGGGGCATCCGCTGCCAGCCGAGCTGGCGGATTATACGTGGCATCAAGTGATGACGATGGATTTGTCCGATATTGAGGAAATGCTCTGCAGTATTGTTATCCATATGTCAGGTGTGCTTGAAGTGCACAGACAGTCCAAAGAATATCTGATGGTACAGGAACTGATCCGGTACATGGAGTCTCATTTGCAGGATAACATCGGACTGCAGGATATCGCTGCCCATGTCAAAATGGGCGTCTCCTCCGTAAGCACCATCTTCAAGGAAGAGACGGGTACGACACTATATGATTATTTGACCAACCTGAGAATAGATAAAGCCTGTGAACTGCTGCAAGGCAGCAGCCTGAGGATTGCCGAAATTGCGCTTCGGGTCGGATACCAGAATGAGAACAGCTTCATCCGTGCTTTCCGGAAGATCAAATCGGTTACCCCGGGCAAGTTCCGTGAGAGCAGCAAATATCCCAATGAATATGCAGATCGGCCAAAACCGCGCCATTCCGGCGTTTCTGACGATTCAGAATAAGATTATACGATTGATGGCACCCCCCCGTTTACGTTAAAGTTCTATTTGAGAAAACTTTCACAGATTCGTGAATGAGACTGTGATTGAAGAAATTTGGGGGGTGAAGCGGCGCACGCATGGCAGTAGATCCATTGTGGCCTGCGGCTCAATTGTCATTATTAAGGAAGAGGGATGGTCTTGAAACGGACAACAAAAATAGGCATTTGGACGGCATCCGTCCTGGCGGTTTTGACGATGGTATGGGCCGGAAACCGCATGATAACCAGCGATAACAGCCGGGAGAATGTAAGCGGTGATTTTCCGGTGAAACCGATTACTTTAATCGTGCCTTATGCAGCGGGCGGAGGGACGGATACCACAGCAAGAGCTTTAGCCAAAGCAACAGAGAAGGTACTGGGCCAGCCGATTATCGTGCTCAACCGTACAGGCGGCGGAGGTTCCGTCGGACTCATGGAGGGTGCCAATGCCAAGGGCGATGGGTATACGGTCACATTTCTTCCTGCCGAGCTCACTATCCTGCCGCATCTGGGACTGCTTCCGATTACCTATGAGAAGTTCAAACCGATCGCCCAAACGAATTTTGATCCTTCCGCCATAACCGTAAGAGCCGAAGCGCCGTGGCAAACCGTAAATGAGTTTCTCGACTTTGCGAAAGCGCATCCAGGTGAATTGAAAATGGGGAACGCAGGAACGGGGAGTATTTGGCATTTGGCTGCCGTAACATTGGAGCGGGAAACCGGTGTGAAGTTTGCGCATATTCCTTTTGAAGGGGGAGGCCCTGCCGTCTCCGCCTTGATGGACGGTTTTGTCGATGCAGTGCCTGTAAGCCCTGCCGAAGTGAAAAAGTATGTGGATGAAGGGAAGCTGCGGACACTGGCGGTCAACGCCGATAAGCGATCGGAGGCAATGCCTGGCGTACCCACGCTGGAGGAAGAGACGGGGATACATGTCAATTTCACAGGTACATGGAGGGGCCTTGCTGTACCGAAGGATACGCCGGACGCTATTGCCGAGCTGCTGGCCGGGGCCTTTATCAAAGGGACAGAGGACAGGGACTTCCGCGAGTATATGAAAATCAACGGATTAGGGCTGCTGGTCACGGACGGCAAAGCGTTCTCCAAGCAATTAAAGGAAAGCGACGATTTATTCTCCGGGATGATCCCGCAGCTAGGGCTAAGCCGTAAGTAACATGAAAGCGCCGTCAGGCAAATTTTCTCAGAATCTGCTGCTCATTGATGATTTACCTTTAGTGGACAGGTAAGGTCTTGGGGCTGATTTGCTGCGCCTTCTTCAGGTAAAATCATCAATTTATGCAAAAATTAAGAATATGACATGAAAGGTTTGATAAGAGATGAAAATTAAAAAAGCGCTGGACAAAATTCCCGGCGGCATGATGCTGGTGCCGTTGTTCCTCGGGGCGATTATTCACACCGCATTCCCGAATGCGGGCGAATATTTTGGCGGCTTCACCAAAGGGCTGATGACGGGGACTGTACCGATTCTGGCGGTTTGGTTCTTCTGTATGGGGGCGGCTATAGATGTACGCGCTACAGGAAGTGTGCTGCGGAAATCAGGTACATTGGTACTGACCAAAATTGCCGTGGCCTGGGTAATAGCCCTGATCGCGATCCAGTTCCTGCCGGAGGGCGGCATTCAAAACGGCTTCTTCGCCGGATTGTCGGTGCTGGCTATTATCTCCGCGATGGATATGACTAACGGCGGATTGTACGCTTCCATTATGCAGCAATATGGCACCAAAGAAGAATCTGGCGCATTCGTGCTGATGTCACTGGAATCCGGCCCGCTGGTAACGATGCTTATCTTGGGCAGCACCGGGGTAGCTGTATTTGAACCGCATGTCTTTGTGGGTGCTGTGCTTCCTTTCCTGATCGGTTTTGTTCTGGGCAACCTGGATCATGATCTCCGTACCTACTTTGGCAAAGCGACACAAACACTTATTCCGTTCTTCGGTTTCGCACTGGGCAGCTCCATCGACCTCGGAGTCATCGTAGATACCGGACTGCTCGGCATTCTGCTGGGTATCGTAGTCATCATTATTACAGGGATTCCGCTGATTCTGGCCGATAAGTTTATCGGCGGCGGCAACGGCACTGCCGGACTTGCCGCCTCCAGCACCGCCGGAGCAGCCGTAGCCAATCCGATGCTTGTGGCCAATATGAAGCCTGAACTCCTGCCGGCAGCAGAATCAGCCACTGCACTTGTTGCGGCTTCCGTCATTGTCACCTCTATTCTCGTTCCGATCATTACCGCATACTATTCCGACTATATGCGGAAAAAGAATCCCCCGGCTGCCGATGGCCCCGTGGATCTGAAAACTCAGAAAGCTGCAATCTAATTACGTCATATAACAACGTAAATATTATATAGTCGATGATTATTAAAGCTAAGGTTAGCTTCAACATGCTGGGATCTTCCGGACGCCTAATAGGCGGTGCCGGAGGGTCCTTTTTTAAAAGATAAGAATTTATATGTTTCACACGATAACTTATCCTTTTATTTCTCGCTGAAACGGTACCGTCCTTAAAAAGGACGGCAAAGCCGTTTCCACTTGGATTGCCGGTTTAGATGAGCCGGCATGTGGAAGCAACCGGACTCCAGCGCTCCTATTTCGGCAAAATCAGTCTTATTGGGGGCGAAACGGACCTCAGCGCCGCTATTTTCACAAAAACTGTCTAATTGTCACAGGAAACAGGAAATAACGACACTGCAGTCCGCCGGGCATGAAAGGGGGCTTTTCTGCTATAAATAGCGTCTCTCCAGTCCGGCAGCGTTGAAAGCTTCCTTCTGGCCGAAGTGGACCGCTGTGCGCATATCGCGCGGCATGGTGGACTGGTCAGATTCTTGGTTGCAAAGGTCTTACTGTCGTAATCTTGCTCTCCTGTGCGCATATCGCGCGGTATGGTGGACTGGTCAGAGCCCGGTTGCATAGGTCTTCACTGTCGTAATCTTGCTCTCCTATTGCGATAGGCTGCATAAGGCCAAAGCAATCGTTTATACTGGCGGTATGAGGTGATTTCATATGGATCAGGCATTATTCGAACAGGTCTATGATTCGGTAGTCAAGCGGGAATCAACCTATGACGGGGTTTATTATACAGCGGTGTTGACTACACATATTGTCTGCCGCCCTTCCTGCCGGGCAAGAACGCCGAAGGCGGGCAATGTGGTTTTTTACGGTTCTTTGCAGGAGGCGACAAGGGCAGGTTTCCGCCCCTGCAAAAGATGCCGCCCCGAGGAAGGCGGCAGGCTAAGACCCGACGCGGTGCTTGCCGCACAGGCAGATGCCGTTATGGCAGAACGTTATGGAGAGAAGCTGACGCTGCAGTCACTGGCTGAACAGCTGAAAGTCAGCCCGTTTCACCTGCAAAGAACCTATAAGCGGGTAACCGGCCAGTCTCCTGCCGCGAGGCTGGACCAGCTGCGGCTGGAGAAAGCAAGCGGACTGCTCGCGGACACCGGGCTCGCCATTGCTGAGGTTGGCAAGGCGGTCAGCTTTCAGGGACCGTCCCATTTTGCCGCATGGTTTGCGCGGAAGACCGGCCTTGCGCCGACAGAATATCGTACAGAGTTCAAAGGAGGAATCCAGCATGACCCAGACACTCAAGACCATTGAGATTTTCCATCATACCCTCAACGTTGGGAATAGAGACTGGACGTTGTGGGCCAGCAAGAAGGGGCTAATCCGGATATCTTATCAGGAGGATCAAGGCGTGCTTCCGGCATCGTGGCTGAAAACCTATGCACCGTCACATCAGTTCAGCGAGGACGCTGGCATCTTCGATCAATTCGGGGCCACGAAGCTTCTGGAGAGTTATTTTAACGGAGAGCCTATAAGCTTCAACAGTATCCCTTTGGATCTCTGGGGCACCCCGTTTCAGCAGGAGGTCTGGATGGGGCTGGCCGGTATTCCGCATGGTGCAATAGTGACCTACAAGGAGCTTGCCGTAAGCATCGGAAGACCGCAGGCAGTCCGCGCGGTGGGTGCGGCTAACGGACAAAATCCGCTGCCGGTCGTGCTGCCCTGCCACCGGGTCATCGGCACGAACGGCACACTAACCGGATACCGGGGCGGCCTCAAGCTGAAGCAGGAGCTGCTAAAATTGGAAGGCATTACGAATGTGGGGGCGGCGGGACATGAACGATTTGCTTTTTGAGCTGCCGCTGCCGGAGTTTTTTGACTTGCCCGCATGTCTGGAATACATGAACCGCTCGCCGCTGGAATGCCTGTTCCGTTCCGATGGGGAAGGGGTTACCCGGCTGTTCATGCTGGAAGGAACGCCGTCGCTGGTCAGGCTGACGGTTGCAGCCGGTACGCCGCGTCTACAAGCCACACTGCTGACCGGTGCTTTTCCCGGCCCGAAACCTCTGGCGGAACTGGCGCAGTATATCGTGGAATGGTTCGATCTGGAACGCGATCTTGCACCGTTCTACCGGCTGGCTGACGCAGACCCGCTCTTGCAGAAGCTCGCGGCGAGTGAACGGGGCTTGCGGATCATCGGCATCCCCGATCTGTTCGAGGCTTTATGCTGGGCTATTCTTGGCCAGCAGGTCAATCTGGCTTTTGCCTACAGGCTGAAGCAGCAACTCACCGCTGAATACGGGAAGTCGCTGGAATATGAAGGGCATACTTATTATCATTTTCCGGGGCCTGAGACGTTTCTACAGGTCTCGATGGAAGAACTCTGTAGTCTGCAGCTGACCCGCAGCAAAGCGCGGACCCTATTGGATGTGGCTGCACTGATCGCCGGTGGTGAATTGAGCCGGGAGGAGCTGCTGGCCCTGCCGTCCCCTGAAGCCGCCGAGCAGCGGCTGCTGAAGATCCGGGGAATCGGTCTGTGGACCTCGCAGTATGTGCGGATGCGCTGCCTGCGGGACGCCACTGCCTTCCCCGTAGGAGATGTCGGCCTGCAGAATGCGGTGAAGTTCCTCACCGGCATGGATAGAAAGCCGACCCCGGCGGAACTGCTGGCACTGTCGGTACCCTGGCACGGCTGGGAAGCCTATGCCACATTTTATTTGTGGCGTGCGCTGTATTGACTATCCGCTGCCTGTGAACGAGTATTCTAATCGGTCAATAGTTTTGGGTTGTTTTTGTATCACCTTGTTGTATAAAAACCGATATGCTAAGATACAATTAAAGAAGGAGCCGTGCGTCAACACGACTCCAGTGTACAATCCGCGATAAGAGCGGACGGCCTTGGTATAAGGCAACGGAGAAGTAGATCGCGCTCACCCTACCAAGATGGGCGGTCTACTTCTTTTTGTTGAAGGATAAAATGAGGATCATCAACATTGCAAACTGGATCATTAACGTTAACGCATCTTTTATCTCCACAGGCATCACCTCCCTTCCGGGAGACTAGCCGACCGCCCTTATGCCATTGTACTGGATTATTATAGCAGACCGTACTCTACACGGGTACGGTCTATTTATTGTCCCTGCAGTTCAGCGAGTTGGGCCTCAAGCTCGGCTATCTTTGCTTCGTCTTTGGGAATCATTTTTTGCGCACGTTCTAAATCAATCTGCAGGTAAGTTAATTCGTCACCTGTATATTTTCTAGATGCTATGTTTTCTTTTATTTTTTTAACTGCTTCTTTTGTATTTTGTAGAGTTGATTGGTATAGAGCTATTTCCGCATTTAATACATCCGCAGTTTTCTTGGGCGTTTCAGAAATGTCTGGCGAATTTAACCTAACCACTCCCTTTTCATATCCGACATCTAGACCGGTAGCTTGACCAATTACTCTAATTGGAGCATAAGTTGATCCATTAATAATTACTGCCGATCCTATAACGCTACCATTTAGATTAACCTTAGCGGTTCCTTCAACCTTTTTTCCAATTAATTCACTTATATCATCCGCAAACACTGTTGATGACAATGTGAGGACGATCCCAGCAATAAAACCAACAAAGTACTTTTTCACTTTTAATCCTCCATATTAGCTATTTACTATACAATGGTTTATTTATCGGTAAAGGTAATCCGGCAGTTAACCGTGATCAATGGAAATAAGACCAGCTTTGATAGCCCCATACTTTTTTACACGCTCATGAAAAAGCCTCTGCAGAGTTTGCAGAGGCTCGTCCGGCTATTGATTTATTTAATGGTCTACCCCGTGGCGCAGCGGTACGATGCCGCCGCTTGCAATCTTATCCGTGCCGGTGGATCCTGCGTCCGCGCTGACAAGAGCAGCATTAACACTTACCAAAGCGACCACAATAAAGATGAGCGTAAACATTTTTTTCTTCATTTTGAAATCCTCCCTAGTCTAGTATTTGTTCCATCAAGCAGAGGTACTCGTCCAGTTGCCCGGAAGTTGTTTGATTTCGGAGTTTCTCAAAGAGAACCGCTGACTTACGGAACCCTGTATCATCTTTAAGCTTAACTGATGATGCCAAAGAATATAGAAGCGAATTTATAGAATCATATATATTTCCATTTATGTAATAATATTTCGCTTTCAAATAAATGTAATCTATGTAATACCGGATGTTCCTTTTTGTTATGTAGTATTCCCCCATCGAGTCGATCTGCTCTTTGAACTCGATCAGCACCTCATCGACGTTGTACTTATGCTTGATTGCTGACTCCAGGATGTATATCATGCCTGGCAGGATTTCTTCTTCGTTATGTCGTAGGAAAACCAGGTAATCCGGAAGCGCGGTGGTGTTCCCCTCGTTCAGTTCGATCACGTGCAGATTAGCTAGGGCAATTTCACGATAATATTCAACCTCGGCACAGCCCTCGGCGTTCATACCGTTAATCCATCCCAAATCCTCATACTTCGAGATGCACTCTCTCGCCTCGTCATATCGGCCCAGCTTCTCAAGCGCGATTCCTTTCAAACACATAGAATAGCCGAAGTAATAGACGATGCTTCGTTTTAATCCGAAGTTGCACACCTTCTGGCCGTCGGCATGCTCCCGCTGATATATGCTGTAGAATTGATTAATCTCGCTGTATAGCCTATCGGCGATTTGGAGGATACCGTCCCAATTTTCAAGGGTAAATGATGCCCGTAGCATCTGAACCAATGAATCAGCATTGATCCCGTTAAGATCCAACTCCAATATGATCCATCCTTCCGTAAAAAGCGAAAAAAAGTTTCTCCATTTATTCCACAAAATACAAAATTAGAATTTCTTTGTCTAATCATTGTTCTTTATTTCACCCATACTAGTAAGTGACCCATGTCACACTTAAAGGTATTTTTATACAAAAAAATTCATTATATGGAAAATATGCAGGACGTCCGATATGCGTCATACAAAAACGCTTGAGATAAGCTCAGACGCTGCAATATCGAAACAAAGCTACGTCTGAATAAGTTATATCTATAAAGGAAAAGAGACACCTCTAAAAGAGACATCTCTTGAATAAAACGGAGTTTATGTCACAGATATAATCAAAGTTGTATATTCAGGATTAGACTTGAGAATAAATAATATTTTCCAAATAAAGTTGATAATTAGTAATCCGTGGTTGTAAATCCTCCTCCTCTAACTCCCTATTAATAGAAGGCGGTTGATGCAGAGCACAATGATATGGAGTTATCTATTAGCCTCTGCCACTCCATCAGCTAATCCTTCAAAAAAAATTGGAGGTTTTATAAATGGGATACCACATTCGGGTTAACTTGAACGCAAACCGGACAAAATTGGGTTCACTGAAAATGTATAATGATAGCGGGGCTTTAGTATTTGGTCCTGTACAAGCACTTGGCCGCTCAGAATACGGTTATCCTTGGTCTCAGACTGACGGACATACACCAACCGGGGTATATTCAGCAACAATCTCGAAAGAGCCAATGCCCCAAACGGTTAAAAATAAACGTTCTTATGGCCCGTCGAAATATATCATAATGGACCCTGTTAGTGGCAATGCGTTAATTGCAGAACAAAATGGCCGCTCAGGTCTATGGATTCATGGTGGAGATCCAGCAGATACAGGTGCCCCTTCTTATCCACTACGTCCGACACATGGTTGCGTAAGACTTTCGAATGAGGACCAAAACAGCTTGATTTATGTTCTATCCACATTAGGCGGCGGTACTGGAAAGGTTACTATCGCGGAAGTTTAATCTAAGGAACAAAATCAACATTTGTTCAAGCCGTTTCAAACGGGGCACTTAAATACAGATACAGGCCATGGCTGCCTGCCTTTGGAAGGGCAGGAGCCATGGCCTGTTTTTTTACCGTGGCCGCTTGGTGAAGATTTGAAAGGTTACACCGAACTTGTCGGTGATCATGCCGTAGGCCGGGCTGAAATAGACCGGACCCAGTTCTAAGTCAACCTGCCCGCCTTCCTTAAGGGTGTTGTATAATCGTTCCGCTTCCCCGGCGTCCTCCGTCGAAAGGCAGATGTTGATGCCGTTGCCTGTTTGCAGCACCTGTCCGATGTCAAGATCGGCTACAAAAAAATCCGTGTCTCCCACACTCAGGACAGAATGGGCGATACGCGCTTTTTCTTCGTCCGACAATGGTGAATCCGGATTCTGCGGGCCTTGTCCCACGGTTTGCTTAAACTGTAGTTTTGCTCCCAGGCTCTCCTGATAAAAAGCAATGGCTTCCTCTGCCGTACCGTCAAGCAGGATAAAAGGATTTAATTGGATACTCATTTCTAATTCGCTCCTTCAAGCTGTATTTGCCCTTTGCGGCTGGGCTTTGATTTCATTGTAGTCTATAATGGTGACAAGTATTGTCATGAATAGAAAAGTGAATGAAGCCAATTTCAAATCATCTGAATGGAGGCTGGCGCATGTCCAAATCGAAAAGACTGCTGGACCTGATGATGACCGTCAACCGCAGGCGGAAGTTTACCGTCAGGGAGCTGGCAGACGAATTCGGGGTCTCTACACGGACGATTCTGAGGGATTTACAGGAGCTTGGCGAGCTTGGGGTGCCGCTGTATTCCGAAGTAGGCCCCCACGGGGGTTATCAGGTGCTGAACGAGCGGATTCTTCCGCCGATTGCTTTTACGGAAGCGGAGGCGGTGGCGATTTTTTTTGCCAGCCATGCCTTGCGCCACTATCAGTATCTGCCCTTTAAAGAAGAGTCCCTATCAGCATTGCACAAATTTTATAATTATATGTCCGGTGATGTCCGCGACCGGATTGATGAGATGAAGAACCGGATTGATTTCGTGACTCCGTCAAGGCAGGCAGAGTTTCCTTATTTGTCGATCCTGCTGGAGGCGGCTACCGATCAGAAAGTGCTGCGGATCGACTATGAATCCAAAGGGCAGCAGTCGTGCAGAGCGATACAGCCTGTCGGCATTTATGCCAGCAGCGGCTTATGGTACTGCCCGGCTTATTGTTTTGTGCGCGGGGATATCCGTGTGTTCCGCTGCGACCGGATCCATTCGGCGGACTATGACCATTCGGGGTTAGCGCCGCTGGATTTGCGGCATATCCACCTGGGAAATAAGGAGATTTACAGCGCCATGGAGCAGGTGCCTGAAGAGGAACGGGTCAAACTTCACGTAGAGCTTGGGAAAGCGGGGGTCCAGAGCTGTGAGGCCGAGCTGTGGTCGGCATCCCTGCTGCATAGGCGTGAAGACGGGACCGGATGGCTGGAAGGCAAGGTACCTGGAAGCGATCTGCGCTTTTTTGCCAGATTTGTTATGGGGCTCGGAAATGGGGCAACGGTCCACGAACCGCCGGAGCT
The DNA here is from genome assembly GCF_038002865.1 of Paenibacillus sp. FSL H3-0321. Classification (NCBI taxonomy): domain Bacteria; kingdom Bacillati; phylum Bacillota; class Bacilli; order Caryophanales; family Paenibacillaceae; genus Paenibacillus; species Paenibacillus sp. FSL H3-0321. The sequence continues at coordinate 4,532,420 of NZ_JBBODH010000001.1, forward strand.
GGTGGAGGAACTAAAGGGTATGCTTGCCGAAATGCTGAAGAAATACAGCTGACAGGAAATGCTGCGGCTGTTTCCGGGGATTAGCGTACCCCAGCGGGCCGGGGGATTAACTTCGCTATTTGGTCATGCGGATGAATTGCTTATCCGCCAGGTCAAAGGAGCCTTCCGGCCGGCAGCGGTCTGTCCGAGCCAAGGTAATGGTTAAGGGTCCTTGGGATTCACCTTCCTGAATGGTCTGCTGAATAACTTCGTTAAATCAAGGGCAGCCATACCTCAGCCAGACGGCGGATTCCCTCTTCGATCAGGTTTTCAGGGATGCCCCCGAATCCAAGGATAAACTCAGGGTCATCGTTTTCGGGCTGCTCCCACCAGGTATAAGACATCGGGGTAACCCGAATGCCGGCCTTTTCTGCCACAGCCGCAAGCTGCCGTGCACTGCCGCCGGATTTCAGTGTGAGCAGAATGTGAAATCCGGCGTCCCTTCCGCTTACGGCTGCCCGGTCTCCGAAATAGCGCTGAATGGAGCGGAGGAGAAGGTCATGTTTTTTCTGGTAGAGCAGCCGCATTCTCCGCAGATGCTTCTCGAAATGCCCTCTTTCCATAAAATAATGCATCGCGATCTGATTCAGCCGGGAGGCTGAATGCTCCAGATACAGCTCCCTCGCCAAATGGTGATACAGCGGCAGCAGTGCTTTCGGCAGAACCATGTAGTGAATGCTAAGGGCAGGGGCTAGAGACTGCGCGAAGCTGCACATGTAGATTACGGGGCTGTCTTCCAGAAGTCCCTGCAGTGCGGGAATCGGCCTTCCGTGATAGCGGAACTCACCGTCGTAGTCGTCTTCAATGATTATGCTGTCCGTTGAACGGGCCCAGTCCAGCAAGGCGTGGCGTTTGGCGATCGGCAGGGTCATGCCTCTGGGGAACTGGTGGGAAGGCGAGATATACACGCTGCTGGCCCTGCTGGTATAGAGCTTCTCCACATCTATTCCGTCTTCCTGTAAAGGAATGGGAATCATCTCAAATCCGTGCCTGCGGAATGCTGCCGGCAGCAGATGATAGCCCGGATCTTCAATGCCGAGCCGTTTGCTGCTGCCCTGCAGTATGAGGCAAAGCAGAGAACATAGCGTATATTGATCCCCGCCAATTACAACCTGCTCCGCCGTACAGCGAAGCCCGCGGAATTGCCGCAAATGGGCGGCGATGCTCTCGCGGAGGGCAGGCTCACCCTGCGGATCGCCATATTGCAGCAGATCAGGGTTGGCGAGCTGTTCCTGATAGAGGCTGCGCCATATTTTGTGGGGAAACAGGGAAAAGTCGTTTTTCGACATATGGAAATCATAAGCATACGGCCGGGAGTCGCGGGCTGTTATCGGGCGGCTGGGCAGCGGCGGAGCGCCTGCGGCGGCTGTCAGCCCGCTGAACATATGCATAGGCTGAACATAATAGCCGCTGCGCGGCTTGCTTGCGATGAAGCCCTCGGACAGCAGCTGCTGGTAAGCAAGCTCGACCGGTGTAGCGCTGAGGCTTAGCTGGGCGGCAAACACACGAATTGATGGCAGACGGGTACCGGCCGGCAAGGAGCCGCTGATGATTTCTTTTTTGAAATAATGATATAGCTGAATAAAGTAGGGAACTTCATGGTTCTCGCTGAGAGCGGGGACAAGCAGCATATTATCCTCTCCATCTGTCCTTTGAAATTGAATGATTTTGTCTATTTTATAGTATACAGTATTGCAATATCATAGAGCTACACTAAGAGACAGGAGTTGGCAGCAATGAACAAGCAGTCCGGGTTATTAAATGGAGACAAAGTGTATCTGCGTCCGCTTAACGGGGAAGACGCCGAACTGTACTACCACATGTTCTACGATAAGGAGACCCGCTACCTCACAGGCACCCAGAAGCATATCAACAAGGAACAGATCGCGGGGTATATTGAGCGAAAAGCCGGGGATGACAGCGCAGTGCTTCTGCTGATTGCCCTTCAGGAGAATGACGAGGTGATCGGCGACATTGCGATTCAGGATATCGACCGGAACAACCGGAATGCGAATCTGCGGATCGCCATCGGCGAAGGGAAACATCAGGGACAGGGTTACGGCCGGGAGTCTCTGCTGCTTATGCTGGACTATGGCTTCGGGATTCTGAATTTGCACCGGATCGAACTGGAGGTCTTTAGCTACAACAGCCGTGCTATTCATGTATATGAGAGCATCGGATTTGTCCGGGAGGGCGTGCAGCGGGAGGCGCTTTTTTATAACCATGAATACCATGATGTGATCAAGATGGGCATGCTGGAGCAGGAGCACCGGGAGCGTTATTTACGATAAAGGTCAAATAAGGTCAAATAATTAAAAAAGCTAAAATTTGTAATATAAAATAAGCCGAAACGCCGGGATTTGCCGGATTTTCGGCTTATTCCGGTTTTGTCATCCAGCGGGAGACGGACTATAATAAAGCCATAAGGTCAAATAAAGTCAAAGTCAAAATTGAGTTCAAAATTCAAGACATTGAGAGGAGAATGGATCATGTTTGATTTGGTGCCTTTTGGAAAACGCAGAGATGATGTGTTTGGTGTGCTGGCTAAGTCTTTAAACGATGTGTTTAATGATGAATTTTTTGCCCCGATGACCGGCGCTGCCCAGTCCTTCCGGACGGATATCCGCGAGAGCGGTCAGGCCTATCTGATCGAGGCCGAGCTTCCCGGCTTCAAAAAAGAGGAAATCGACATTGATTATACCCGTCCTTATTTGACGATCAAAGCGGTACGCAAGGAAGAGAATGCTCAAGAGAACGAAGAACATCAGGTAGTGCGCAGAGAACGCCGGTACGGGGAGTATGTGCGCCGCTTCTATGTGCAGGATATTGCCGAAGATGAAATCCGGGCTTCCCTGAAAGACGGCATGCTGTCGCTGGAAGTACCGAAGCAGCAGAAATCTCAGGGCAAACGCATTGAGATCCAGGATAATGGTTCATCGGGAGAACAGCTTCAGTAACATATTCCAGGGCTATAACATCCGGGGAAATTGGAGAGTCCCGCACGCGGATAGAAGGTAAAGTGAGACTTTCAAGCCTGGAAGAATGAGCTGTGTAAAAAGGGGTTCCGGGCAGGGCGGCCTATGCCGCATGCCCCTCTGATCCCTGCAGTTGCAGCGGCTTCACCGGGCTTTTCATATAGCAGTAACCATAGAAGGCGCATTGTAGTGGGATTTCCGGCTATGGTGCGTCTTTTCTGAGAGTATATCCCCCGTGGGCAGCAGCAGAGACAAGGTAAAGCAGCAGCACAGGGCTGCTCCGGCTGACGAATTACCAGTTGATGGGACGGGAAGAATATATTTAAGAATACAAGCGGAAAGCGCCGGAGGATGGGTGCAGCGAGCAGAAAGGAAGAGGTTCGATTGGCGGCAAAAAACTATTACGAGGCCTTGGAGGTAGGCAGTCAGGCTTCCAAACAGGAGATTAAAAAAGCCTATCAAAAGCTCGCCAAAAAGTGGCATCCCGATGTTAATAAATCTCCTGGAGCGGATATGAAATTCAAGGAAGTGGCAGAAGCATACGAGGTGCTGGGCAACGAGGAAAAGCGCAAAGCCTACGATGAAGAGCTCCGCTACGGATTTGGCGGCGCAAATACGGGCGGGACGCAGCATTCCGGTTCCGGGGGCGGCGGTATTTCCGAAGAGGATTTGTTCGGCATGTTCTTCGGCAGCCGTGGTGCGGCGGACCGGGCCGGATTCGATTTTTTCTCCGGCAGCGGCGGTGCGCGGCAAGGCGGGGGAGGACCGTGGGGTCAAGCGCAGGGCACCATGCAGGCTCAGCTGGAGATTACGCTGGAGCAGGCTTACAAGGGCGGGAAAGTAAGGGTACAGGTCGCTGGCAAAGACGCGAACGTCAGCATCCCGGCGCGGTCACCCGAAGGTACGGTCCTGCGGATTCCCGGCGGAGGGAATGCTGCTGCGCAGGGTGGGGACGTGCTGATTACGCTGCATATCCTGCCGCATGCGATTTACGAGCCCGAAGGCGGCGATCTGTATGGGACGGTGGAAATTGCCCCATGGCAGGCCGTGCTGGGCGGAGAAGCCAAAGTGCCGCTGCCCGATGGCAGCAGTGTTAAATTGAAGATTCCCGCCGGGATCACGGGCGGGAAAACGCTGCGGATTCCGGGTAAGGGGCTGAAACGCCCGAACGGCACAAACGGTGACATCCTGTTCGCGATTGAGATTGTCATCCCGCCCGGAACTACGGAAGCGGAGAAGAACATTTACCACCGTCTGGCCGAGGGTGCAAGCTTTCAGGCCGGAGCCAAACGCCAAGGCTCCGGAGCGCAGCGGCGCACAGCCGCCAGAGGGTAATTAGATATAGGAGCGATGAAGAAAGGGAAAGGTGATGAAGGAGATGGACTTCAACAAACTAACACAAAAACTGCAGGAAGCCGTTGCAGCCGCACAATCGCTGGCGGGAGCGGGCGGACATCAGGAGATCGATAACCTCCACCTGCTTAAGGCGCTGCTCCAGCAGCAGGATGGATTGCTGCCGCGGCTGCTGCAGAAGATGAATATTCCCGCTGCCGAGCTGCTGCAGGGCACGGATGAGCTGCTTCAGCGGAAGCCCGGCGTCAGCGGATCGGGTGCCGGCACGATGCGGCGGTACGCTTCACCATCGCTGATTGCCGTACTGGAGCAGGCCGAGAAGGAAGCGGCAGGGATGCAGGATGAGTTCGTTGCCGTAGAGCATGCCGTACTGGCCATGGTGTCTGTTTCCGGCAGCGAAAACCGCGAGCTGCGCGAACTGTTTGCCAGCCGGGGGATTACACGCGACAAGCTGCTGGCTGTGCTTGCAGATATCCGCGGGCACCAGCGGGTGACGAGCCGGGAGCCGGAAGCCATCTACGAGGTGTTGGAGAAATACGGCCGCGATCTGGTGGCCGAAGTGCGGGCCGGCAAGATTGATCCCGTTATTGGACGTGACGGGGAGATTCGCCGGGTCATCCGCATCCTCTCCCGCAAAACCAAAAACAACCCGGTGCTGATCGGGGAGCCGGGCGTAGGGAAGACGGCCATCGTCGAAGGGCTGGCTCACCGGATCGTCCGCAAGGATGTGCCAGAGGGACTGAAGGACAAGACGATTTTTTCGCTCGATATGAGTGCGCTGGTCGCCGGAGCCAAATACCGCGGGGAATTCGAGGAGCGGCTGCAGGCGGTCCTAAAGGAGATACGCGAGAGTAACGGCCGGATCATTCTCTTCATTGATGAGCTGCATACGATTGTCGGAGCAGGCAAAACGGAAGGAGCGATGGACGCCGGCAACATGCTGAAGCCGATGCTGGCCCGCGGCGAGCTGCACTGTATCGGGGCGACAACGCTGGATGAGTACCGCAAGTATATCGAGAAGGACCCGGCGCTGGAGCGCCGTTTCCAGCAGGTGCTGGTCAGTGAGCCGGATGTGGAGGACACGATTTCCATTCTGCGCGGGCTGAAGGAACGTTTTGAGGTGCATCACGGGGTCAAAATCCATGACAGCGCACTTGTAGCAGCGGGCGTGCTGTCGAACCGCTATATCACGGACCGGTTCCTCCCGGATAAGGCGATTGATCTGGTGGATGAGGCCTGCGCAATGATCCGCACGGAGATCGACTCCATGCCGGGTGAAATGGATGAGGTGACCCGCCGCCTGATGCAGATGGAGATTGAAGAAGCTGCGCTGAAGAAGGAAACTGACGACGCCAGCAAACGTAGGCTGGAATCCTTGCAGCGTGAATTGGCCGACCTTAAGGAGAAGCATCTCGGGATGACTGCGCGCTGGGAAAAGGAAAAGTCAGCTATTCAAGGCATCCGTGAGCTGAAGAAAAAATTGGAGCAGGCGCGCAAGGACCTGGTGGATGCGCAGGAAATCTACGACCTCAACAAATCGGCGGAGCTGAGCTACGGCATCATCCCGGATCTGGAGCGGCAGGTGAAGGCTGCGGAGGAAGCGGCGCAGCAAGATCAGGAGACCCGGCTGCTGCGCGAGGCCGTGACAGAGGAAGAAATCGCGGATATCGTCTCCCGCTGGACAGGAGTTCCCGTGAGCAGACTGGTCGAAGGCGAGCGGGATAAGCTGCTGCGGCTGGAGGATACGCTGCATGAGCGGGTTGTCGGGCAGGAGGAGGCGGTCCGGCTGGTAGCAGATGCCGTGCTCCGGGCCCGGGCAGGCATCAAAGACCCGAACCGGCCCATCGGCTCCTTCCTTTTCCTCGGGCCGACCGGTGTTGGCAAAACCGAGCTGGCAAAGGCGCTGGCCGTATCGCTGTTCGACCGTGAAGACGGCATGATCCGTATTGATATGTCGGAGTACATGGAGAAGCACAGCGTCTCGCGCCTTGTCGGCGCGCCTCCGGGATATGTCGGCTATGAGGAAGGCGGCCAGCTTACCGAAGCGGTGCGCCGTCAGCCCTACACCGTTGTCCTCCTGGACGAGGTGGAGAAGGCCCATCCCGATGTGTTCAACATCCTGCTGCAGCTGCTGGATGACGGGCGGCTGACCGATTCGCAAGGCCGGATCGTCGACTTCAAAAATTCGATTATCATTATGACCTCAAATATCGGCTCGCCGCATCTGATCCAGGGCACCGATGATAATGGGGAGCTTACCCAGGCGGTTAAGGACAGAGTCATGAAGGAACTGAGCGGGCATTTCCGTCCCGAGTTCCTGAACCGGGTTGACGATATCGTAATGTTCAAGCCGCTGACATTGGCTGAAATTGAGCAGATCGTTGTCAAGCTGGTCGACGGCTTGCGTCTGCGTCTGAGCGACCGGGGGGTTGGCCTTAAGCTAAGCGAGGCGGCGGTGCGGTTCATCGCCAAGGAGGGTTTTGATCCGGTGTACGGAGCAAGACCGCTCAAACGGTTCATCCAGCGCAGTCTGGAGACACCTGTTGCGCGCGCCCTCATTGCCGGGGAAGCGCCGGAGGGATCCGTCCTGGAGGTTCACCATGTGGGCGGTGAGCTGAAAGTTTCCATTGCCAAGCCGGAGCCGGCGGAGAAAATAAGCACAGTGTGAGAAGCTGGCAGATAAGTTGTGTCTGGCAGGGAGCAGCGGCCTTGGTGCGCTATGTTCCGCGCCACGAAGAAACTCGCGATACGAGGCGTTCTGTGCTGCGAAACACTACTGGTGCGCGTTCTGCGCTGCATAACACTACTGGTGCGCACTTTGCGCTGCGTGACACTACTGGTGCGTACTCTGTGCTGCGAAACACTACTGGTGCGTACTCTGCGCTGCGAAACACTACTGGTGCCGCACTCCGCACTGCGAAGCAGGGCGCTGGTACTTTGCGTTCCACATCGCGCACCGCTCAGTTCAGACTATGCGATGCCCTGCCTTGGCTGGAATTGGCTGCCAAGGCAGTTCTTCCGATCTGATCAGCAGATAGCTGCACTTCGTACAACTAAATGGACCCGTTATCCATGCGGTGGAGGTTTAATTGTATTTCGTGCAGCTATTTTTTTGATTTCCCGCCCATTCAGCCTTGTGACGGTTTTTTAATTGCAGGAACTGCAACTATAAGCCGCTTCTGGCCTTTTTGGCTGGGAATAGTTGCACGAAATACAGCTATAGATCTGGAATTGAAATTCTGTACTCCACAATTCCGCAATTCCACAATTCCGCAATTCCGCAATCAATCTGCTTACGGCAGACATCCATTTATTGCACTTGGTGAAGCGAAGTAACTGGTGCAGATTAAGGGTATCTACTGCTACCTGCTGCACCAAATTGTCCAAGTCCGGCACAAAAAGAGCGTCCACCAGCTATGTATGGCCGGTGGACGCTCTTTTTGTGCTATTGGAACTGTATAGGCTAATGGTGCAGCTTTCAACTAAAAATGCACTTTACTCAAGAAAACTGAGGGCAACAGCGCCCTAGAGCAGATGACCGCGATTCTTCAAATGGCGGTAGAGTAATCAGCGGTGCTACTGTCGAGCTGAGGCCGTAGAAATGGGACAGATTCATCATCGTGCCCGAAACGGCCATCGAGCCGAAGATCAGAAAACTGACGAACACGGCCAGCAGCTGCAGAATATAGTTTCGTTTAGTTGATGCGTACAGTGAAATTTGCATGAAAAACCGCATAGGGTCCAGTATGCTACCTCTCACTCTATCCAAGGAACCAAATTCGGGTGCTGCTCAAGAATGGAGGCATATTGCTCTTTCCAACCGTATATTCCATCCGGATCAAGCAGCATATAGCGCAAATATTTATCCAGCCGGAATTCTGGCCGGGACCAGCCGAGATGCTTAAGCCGCAAATTGCTTAATTGATGGGGCAGCTCAAAAATATTCTCCGGCAGCCGTCCGCAATGCTGCGGCGATTCATTCCAGATGTAGGGGAAACCCTCGCGGTAGCGGAGCAGAAACGGACGATAGCTGTGGTGGGAACGCCAATACCTGTCTTCACGGTAATGATGATCATCCCAGAAATCATAGAGCCGGAAGCAGAACAGGTCGCAAGCATCCTCCCGCAGCAGGGCGTCGATGTTCCCGGCAAACCTTTCCTCAAAAATCTCATCCGCATCCAGGCTCAGGATCCATTCCGGCCCACTCTTAACAACCTCATCCCACTGCTGCTTGCGCAGCTCTGCCTCATTGCTGAACTTGGAGACGGTGTTGTGTATAAGACGGAGTGGAATGCCCTGAAGGGCTTCCCGGCAAATGTCAGCCGTGTTATCCGTGCTGCCATCGTCAATAATGACGGCTTCGTCGATATACTTGCGATGCTCCTGCAGAATCTGCCGCAGAAAGCGCTGGCTCTCATTCTTGACGACCATCGTCAAGGTCAGCTTCGGTCGTCTGGCAGCCGGGGAAGCATTGGCGGAGGATGCCGACGTGAGGGCATTGGCGGCACGATCCGCTGCCTCAGCGGGTTCATCTCCCGGCATTGCTGGCAGGTCTTTGCTCAGGCGTACCTTCGCCTCAGCCGCTGTCCACGGAGCAGAATGCGGCTGCGAATCCTGTTGAACCGACGTTTCCCCGGATCCCGCTTCCGGTTCTGCGGGCTCTGCGGCTTTTGCCGATGGGCCAGCCTCCGACTCCGACTTTTCTACAGCTCCCGGTGCCGCAGAACCCTCCGTTTCTTCTACAACTCCCGGAACCGCCTCCGTTCGTTGTACGCCTCCCGGTGCAGCGGCAGCTTTTGTTTCATGTGCGTCTCCCATCGTTCCCGCCGTGTCTGCTGCATCTGCCCCGTCATCCGTCCCGTCTACAGCTGCTTCCGGAGCGGGTGACGTCAGCCGGATATAATCATCCACCTTACTAAGGTCGCTGTCCCTGTAGAGATGCAGCGCAGGATAGTGGGTGTCGACATATAACAGAATGCCCAGAGCGGCGGCACGGATGCAGAAATGGCGGTCTTCGCCCCAGTAGGAGATATTCCGGATCACATCATAGCTTACCCCGGACTCGATAGCCCGGCGGCTGATCAGCGTGCAGGCGCCAAGTCCGCCAACCTCATAGATTCCCGGCTGCTGCAGCTTAGACAGAAAGGCGTGAAATCTGTGGTTGATCTCCTCGTGGGTAAGCTTCTCCCCCGGAAGTGCCTCCCACTGGTTGTACTCGTCATGCATCCAGACCTGCGGCTGCAGCATCGTATTTGGCTGCCACTGTGTCCAGAAGACCTCCGAGATAATATCTTTTTGTGTCTGGATCAGGTGGAGTAACGTGTCCGGATGTAAGATCAAATCCGAATCGATCAGGAACAGATAATCATAGCCGAAGGCTTCAGCCCGCCGGATCATCAGGTTCTTGAAGCCAGCCACCTTCCAAACCAGGCCAGAATTCCAGAAATGGGTATGGTCATCCCGGACATAGGTATCGCGGAAGCCGGAGGACTGCAGGAATACATTATTGGCGCTTTTGGAGAATTCCTGCAGCAGTGAACTGGACGCTTCATCCTCATTGTCATCAATGAAATAAAAATCCAGCTCAACACCGTCAAGCCGCAGGCGCAGCAGTGATTTTAGAAATTGGTGCAGGATCAGCGGTTTTTGGTGGATCGGGCTGCCGAGCAGTACGCGTGTCTGGGGTCCGCTCATAGCTTTCCATTCCAGTACAGGGTCATCATTAATAGAACATCCCCTTGGATTTACAAATAGATGATATAGGTTATATGTATTCAATATATTTAGAGAGGTACTAGACTAACCCTTATTTTTTAAAGGGGGTGGGAATTTATGGATTGGTGTCTGGAGACGGCCTGTTGTACAATACCGCTTAAAGACTGCAACGGGCAGTCAGCAGGCTGACGGGAGGAGTGGCGCTATCGCTATGGATAAATCACCGCTGAAAGTACAACAGCTGATCAATCTGCTGCTGGCAATGAATCCGCGTGCCGAGGTGTTCTGGCATGATGCGGAGGGGAACTACCGTCCGCTGCGGGACGAGGATGTACAGGAGATCTATGCGCCGGAGGAAGCTGCCAAGACGGTTGCCCATATTGGCGGCCCTTATAGAAATGAAGAGCCGGAGGGGAGATCATGAAGCAGGCATCCATCAGACTGGAGCAAGGACAGGTTATTGAGCTTGAGCTTCATGAGCAGGAAGCCCCGGGTACCGTAGCCAATTTTGAAAAGCTGGCGAACAGCGGCTTTTATAACGGCCTGACTTTTCAGCGTGTAGTCCGCGGGTTCGTAGCTCAAGGCGGGTGTCCCGAAGGCACGGGGCGTGGAGGTACCGATAAAATCCCCTGTGAAACGCAGAATAATCCCCATAAGCATGTGCGCGGCGCCTTGTCGATGGCTCATTTCGGGCCTAATACCGGCAGCTGCCAGTTTTTTATCTGCTATGATACGTTTGATTATTTGGATCCCTGGCATACGGTGTTCGGAAGAGTCACGGCAGGAATGGAGCATGTGGACGCCTTGAAGCGCGGGGATATCATGTCAGAGGTCAAGGTGGGGAATCATTAGACGCCCTACCCGTCTTTACAGGCGATTCCCTCGAACTCCCATTATTGTGAATTTGCATCCATTGTAATCCCGAGTATTCCGATATATAATTCATAACAGAAGTAGTGAAGTTGCTCATAGACATGGAGGAGAAACAAATGCGTAGAGGATTATCAGGGGTTATTGTTCTAATATTGTTAACGGTTATGATCAGTGCGTGCTCCGGGGGGAATAACGCAGCATCAACAAATGCAAGCCAGTCACCGGACGCCTCGCAGCAGCCTGCGGCAGGTGAACCCAAAGACGGCGGGAACTTGATTATCGGGGTGGCTTCCGATCCGGTAGTGCTTAATCCGAACTATGCAGGTGACCGGGTCAGCCTGACGATTGACCAGGCGCTGTATGCCCCGTTGTTCCAGGTTAAAAACGGAGAGAAAACATTTTATCTGGCGGATAGCCTTACGCCTTCGGCCGATAATCTTACTTATACACTGAAGCTGAAAAGCGGACTCACCTGGCATGACGGAGAGAAGCTGACAGCGGACGACGTAGTGTTTACGATTGACAGCATTTTGGATGAGGCACAGAACAGCTTCCTCAGAGCCAGCTTTGTCATCGGCGACAAGCCGGTCAAAGCGGTGAAAGTGGATGATGTGACTGTAGAATTCCAGCTGCCGCAAGTCAGCCCGGCTTTCGAAGCTGCGCTGGTACAGGTGTTCCCGATTCCAAAGCATATTTTTGAGAACGAAACCGATCTGGAGAAAAGCACCAAAAACGCCTCTCCTGTAGGTTCGGGCCCATTCAAGTTTAAAGAATATAAAGCCGGTGAGTATCTTACACTGGAAAGATTCGATAACTATTTCGGCGGTAAGCCGCACCTGGATTCCGTAACTTACCGGATTGCCAAGGATACGAACGCTGCCAACCTTGCCCTGCAGAATGGCGAGATCAACGTGCAGTACCTGGATCCAAAGGATGTAGCGACTATCCAGGCTACAAATAATTTTCAGATCTTGCCTTACAGTGAAGGCCGCCTGGCTTATCTGATGTTCAATGCCAACAGCGACACAGGTGTTCTGGCTAAAAAAGAAGTACGTCAAGCTTTGTCCCTGGCGCTTAGCCGTGATGAACTGATCCAAACGGCATACACTTCCAGTGAATATGCCGATCCGGCGAAGTCATTCCTGACTCCGGACGCGCTATATTTCTCCAATGACGTGACTACGTATGACAATGATGTCGCCAAAGCAAAGGAACTGCTGGAAGCGGCTGGGGTCAGCAACCTCAAGCTGAGATATATTGTGCAAAGCGGCAACAAAACACAGGAAGCCATCTCCCTGTATGTGCAGCAGAAGCTTAAAGCGGTCGGCGTAGAGGTTGAACTGCAGAATATGGATTCCTCAGCCTGGGTGCAGAAGTTTATTGACCTGAAGGCTAAGGACTACGAGCTGGCTTTGACCGGATACATCATGGGATATGATCCCGATGCTTACCGCATCCTGTTCACTTCGGGCGCTTCCTCCAACTACTCGCATTATGCGAATCCAGAGGTTGACCAGTTGCTGAAGGATGGAGCCGGCGAGGCTGACACAGCCAAACGCGGCGAGATCTACAAGAAAGCACAGCAAATTGTTGCTGAAGATGCACCGATCTACCCAATCGCTTATACTAAAACTGTCGTAGCCGTGTCCAACGCCTATGGCGGAATTGAAGAGGCTGTTCTGAAGCCTGTCGTTATTTTCGAAGATTTGTCCAAAATCTATTTGAAATAAAGCGCAGCGAAAAATAAGTACGGCAAAAAATAAGCTGGACATCCAGCTTATTTTTTGCTGATCAAGAGCTGGGAGAATATGCGTATGAGACAACTCATTTTTCGTAGACTGCTGCAAACGATCCCGATGTTGTTCTTCGTGTCGGTTGTCTGTTTTACGATGATCAAGCTGGCTCCGGGAGATCCGGTGCTGTCCTTTGTAACACCGAATATGCATGCCGATGATATCGAGCGCATCCGCCATAACCTGGGGCTGGATAAGCCGGCGTATATTCAATATTTTATCTGGATCAAAGAAATCGCCCAGGGCGACTTCGGGTATTCCCTGGTCAACCATCAGCCGGTATTGGATCAAATTCTGGACCGTTTGCCGGCGACAGCCGGACTCATGGGCAGTGCGATCCTGCTTGCGGTGCTGCTGGCGATTCCCCTTGGCCTGATTGCCGGTGCGAACCGCAACCGCTGGGCCGACAAGCTGATTAATTTCATCTCCTACATCGGGATTTCGGTGCCATTATTCTGGCTGGCTATTTTGCTAATGTACTTATTTGCCATTAAACTGCATCTGCTGCCGAGTATGGGGATGCGTACGATTGGCGTGGAATCGGCGGTTGATGTGCTGAAGCACGGGATTTTGCCTTGCTCTGTTCTGGCTTTTGGTTTTCTCGCCACATACGTGCGCTACATCCGCTCCAGCACCATCGGACAGCTAAAAGAGGAATATGTGCAGATTCAGTATGCTTTTGGCTCGAAGAAGTCGACGATACTGTTTCGTCATGTCATGAAGCATGTGCTGCTGCCTGTAATTACGCTGCTCGGCATGTCTATGGGCGATCTGGTGGCGGGGGCCATCGTGACGGAGACGGTATTTTCCTGGCCGGGCATCGGGTCGCTGGGAATGACGGCAGTCAAGGGAATGGATTACCCGGTCATTATGGGGATCACGCTATTCTCTTCGCTGATGCTGATTATCGGCAATCTGGTGGCGGATATTCTCTATAGCTTCGTTGATCCGAGAATTAAATTAAAGGGGTGACCTCATGAATCGCAGTAAATGGAAAAATCTAAAATCAGAGCTGTTTACGAACGGTCTGGGTGTCGCCGCTCTCGTAATATTGATTGTATTTACCCTTGGAGCCATTTTTGCCTTCCTGTCCGGCTATGATCCCAATGCAATGGATGCGATGGCGAGACTAACTCCGCCGGGGGCCGCCCATTGGTTTGGAACGGATGACTATGGACGGGATTATCTGGCCAGAGCGTTGTACGGCGGCCGCGTGTCCCTGCTGGTTGGCTTCGCCTCGATGGTTGTGGCAACCGTCATTGGGGTAACAGTGGGCGTAATCAGCGGCTATTTCGGCGGCTGGCTGGATAATCTCCTGATGCGTATGCTGGATGTTATCATGTCGATTCCTTCCTTCCTGATTCTGCTGCTGCTCAGCGTGTTTCTGAAACCAAGCGTCAGCAACATTATCATCATTATTGCGCTCCTGATGTGGATGAATGTAGCCCGGGTTATCCGTGCGGAGGCGATGACGATCAAGGAACGCGAATATGTGCTGTACGCCAAGGCGTCGGGACAAAGCGCCACAGGCATTATCTGGCGGCATATTCTTCCCGGTCTGGTGCCGGTCATTATTGTAGGGGCAACGAACAACATTGCTTCGGCCATTATGATGGAATCCTCGCTGAGCTTTCTCGGCTTCGGCGTTCAGCCGCCGCATGCCACTTGGGGCAGCATGCTGAACAGCGCGCAGGGCTATATTGCCCAGGCGCCTTACTTGGCGCTGTTTCCCGGGCTGATGATTTTGTTAACCGTACTGAGCTTTAATGTGCTGGGTGATATTTTGCGGGTTGGCTTTGAACCAAAGCTGATCCGGAGATAGGAGAGTGAAGACATCATGACGCAGAGGCTGCTGTCTGTTGAGGAATTGCAAGTATCGTTCTCTACCCGCGATGGGGAGAACCAGGCGGTCCGGGGAGTCAGCTTTCATATAGATGCCGGTGAAACCGTGGGAATCGTCGGGGAATCCGGCAGTGGTAAAAGTGTCACGGCCAAGGCGATTATGTCCTTGATTACGTCTCCAGGCCGCATCACCGCCGGAAATATTGAGTTCCGCGGCGAGAGTCTGAACGGGCTCTCGGAGAAGCAGTGGCGCAAGCTGCGCGGCAACCGGATCGCCATGGTCTTTCAGGACCCGATGACCTCGCTGAATCCGGTCAAGCGAATCGGGCAGCAATTAACGGAAGTGATCCGCAGACACCGCGGATTGAATAAAGAAGCGGCTTATGCCGAAGCGGCGGACATGCTGCGCCAAGTGGGCATTCGTGATCCGGAGCAGCGGCTGAAGCAGTATCCGCATGAATTCAGCGGAGGAATGCGGCAGCGGGTGATGATCGCCATGGCGCTCTCCTGCCAGCCGGAGCTGCTGATTGCCGACGAGCCGACAACCGCGCTGGATGCAACGATCCAGGCGCAGATTCTTGACCTGTTTAAAGAGCTGAAGGGAAGATCGGAGACCGCTGTCGCGCTAATCACCCATGATCTCGGTGTGGTGGCGCAGGTCTGCACCCGGGTAATCGTGATGTACGGCGGGCTTATTATGGAGGAGGGGACGGTCCAGGATATCTTCTACCGCCCCCAGCATCCCTATACCCAAGGCCTGCTGCGCTCGATTCCGAAACGTGGCGGCGGCTCGCGCGAGCGGCTTATTCCGATTGAGGGCACGCCGCCGGATCTGCTGGATCCGCCGCCGGGCTGCCCGTTTATGGAACGCTGCCCGCATGCCTTTGCCCGCTGCAGCGAGCGGCCTCCGGTAACCGAGCTGTCTCCGGGCCACCGCTCAATGTGCTGGCTGGCGGAAGGCGCGCCGGAAGCTGCTGCAGTTCGTGCGGAAGGAGGGGAAACCCTGTGAGTAAAAGCGATGTGCTGGTGGATGTGAACAATCTCAAGAAGCATTTCTCCAAAGGCAAAGATATGCGCGGACGGGACACCGCCGTGCTGAAAGCAGTCGACGGCGTCAGCTTCCAAATCCGCCGGGGCGAAACCTTCGGACTGGTCGGAGAATCGGGCAGCGGCAAGTCGACCGTAGGACGCTGCCTGCTCCGGCTATACGATTATACAGGCGGCGAGGTGTCATTTGACGGCCAGTCGCTCGGCTCTCTTAGCGAGAAGCAGCTGAAGCCTTTCCGCAGACGGATTCAGTCGATCTTTCAGGATCCGTATTCCTCGCTGAATCCCAGTCTGAATGTGCTGGAGCTGATCAGCGAGCCGATGAAAATCCATGGCGTGCACCAGGGTGAAGAACGCAAAGAAGCGGTGGCCTTGCTGCTGGAGAAGGTAGGACTCAAGAGGGAGCATCTGTACCGCTTCCCTCATGAGTTCAGCGGCGGCCAGCGCCAGCGGATATCCATCGCCAGAGCGCTTTCCGTGCGGCCTGAATTTGTCGTCTGTGACGAGCCGATTTCGGCGCTCGGCGTCTCCGTCCAAGCTCAAGTCGTCAATATGCTGGAGGATTTACAGTCCGAATTCGGACTGACGTATCTCTTCATCGCCCATGATCTGTCGATGGTCCGGCATATTTCCGACCGGATCGGCGTCATGTACGGCGGACGCCTTGTCGAGGTTGCGGAGAGCGATGAGCTGTACGACAACCCAATTCATCCGTATACTAAAGCGTTGCTGTCTTCCATTCTGGAGACAGACCCAATGAAGGTGAATCAGAGAATTCATCTCGACGGCTTCTCTGTCTCGCGCGGCGAGGGCGAAGCCGTCAAGCTGCAGGAAGTGAGCCCAGGCCACTTTGTGGCCTACGACTTCGCGGAATAAAGGCCAGCTGTGCTATGATTTGAAATAAGGATAGGCTGAGTTAATGGTGTTATTACTGGAGGGAGGTCATACAATGACAGAAACATCGGGCAAAGTTAAATTATCGCAATGGGATGCGCTGCTGCTGGAATCGCTGCGGTCCTTGGGGTGGGAGAGCGGGCAGCTGCTCGGAATAACCTCCGGGGGAGAACTGCCGGTGGACGAAAGTGAATTCCATTTTGACTATCAGCAATTGGCAGCATTCGCTGCGGAGCAGCCGGAGGAGTACCGCCGCGCGGTAACGGATGGCTACCAGATCAAGTACAATACCATTCGTGGAATCCGCAGCTGGATTGCCGTAGCCCTCGGCAAAGAGGCGCAGCTTGAGCTGGAGGAAGGCAAGGAAGCGGTGGAATTGGCTCTGACGGACGCTGAGAAAAGCCGTCTGGAAGCGGTGCTCTCCTTCGGATGGCATATTATTTCAGGACAGGCTGAGGCGGGAGTATACCGGATTGAGCCGATCCAGCGGTAAACGGGGTACAAGGCATTCATAAAGTTCTATCGACATCAGAGAAGATTGTGCCTGGCGCTGCCGGGGCAATCTTTTTTTATTGAAATATAAGTATTTATATGTGAACTTATAAGGTAGACATAAGAATTTTGCTGGTGTGAAATAGAAACGTTGATCCGGGCTAGGAGGGGAATCGGTGTTAAAATCGAAAAGCGCAGGGGTTACACTATTTCAGAGTGATCTCTATGAGACCAATTCGCTTGTAGTGGAGACTGTAGAATGTGTGCTGGTGGTGGATCCATGCTGGCTGCCGCGTGAAGTGGAGGAAATCCGGCAGTATGTAGAGAATACCCTTGCCGGCAGACGGCTGCTGCTGTTATTCACGCACTCTGATTATGATCATATTATCGGGTATGGGGCTTTCAAGGAGGCCGAAGTTATCGCCAGCAGAGCATTTGCCGGCAAAAGCGAAGAAGAGCGGAAGGCGATTATCGAGGATCTCCGGACCTTTGATGACAATTACTATCTGAGAAGGCCTTACGAGACAAATTATCCGGCAGTGGATCATATCATAGAACAGGATGGGCAAAGGCTAGTATTCGGAGATATGGTGCTGACCGGCTATGTTGCGCCGGGGCATACGGATGATGGACTGTTTACCTTGGTTGAACCGCTCGGACTGTTCATTGCCGGAGACTATTTGTCGGACGTGGAGTTCCCTTATATTTATGACAACAGCCGTTCCTACGAGCAGACGCTGGGCAAACTGGAACTGATCCTTGCCAATCATGCCATCATGCTGCTGGTTCCCGGACATGGGGAAGCGGCCGACAGCCTGCCCGAAATCTCGCGGCGCCAAGCCGCAGGTCTCGATTATATTCATAATCTGCGGACAGCTATAGCCGAAGGCAAGCAGGAAGACATCGAACGCCTGATCGACGGCTGCGCGTTCCCGCGTAATATGGCCAAATTCCACCGGAGCAACAGGGAGCTGATAGAGAAGGAGCTGGCCGAAACTGCCGGTGAGACTTGAAGACCGGAAACGCAGTTTAGAGCCAGCTCCTCTTTCAAGCCGTTTATAGATTGAGCTGGATCTTGCGGGTGTTGAGCACACCTTCGAGTCCGGTAGGGTCTGTGCTTATCTTGCGGGAGACGAAGGCTTCCGCCTGTTCCGAGGTGCGGATCCGCAGCGGCTTAGTTTCCATATGCACCAGGTCCCACATGACGTCCGCTACAGAAGCAGCGGTCTGCGGCACCACGTTCCGCTGCAGGAATGTCGCGGTATAGGCATCAAGAACCGGCTTATATTCGTCCTCCAGAATTCCTCCGGTGTCGGCTACATGACCAAGCACGGTCTTGTTGAATTCAGTGGCGATGGCTCCCGGCTCAAGCAGCGTGACATCAATATTGAACTGCGGCTTGTAGTAGGTAGCCAGACTTTCCAGCAAGCCCTCCACCGCGAACTTGCTGGCGCAGTAGATCTCGTTCATCGGCTGGCCAACCAGTCCGCCGACGCTTGAAGTGGCTACAATGTGTCCATATCCGGTGCGGCGCAACAGCGGCAGCGCGGCCCGAATCGTATGCATGACGCCATATACGTTAGTGTCGAACACCTTTTGAATGTCCTCCAGCGGTGCTTGTCCAAGCGCCCGGAGATAGCCAAAGCCCGCATTGGCAAACAACACATCAAGTTGGCCCTGCTCCTGATCAATCCGCTCGATCACAGCCTGAACCGATTCCGGCTTCGTAACCTCCAGCTCTACAAAATGAAGATTGCTCTCTCCACGGTACTGTTCCTGATCACGTGCGGGGTTTCGTGTACCAGCGTAGACGATCCAGCCTTCACGCGCGAACTTCAAGGCCGAGGCCAGGCCAATTCCGGATGAGGCTCCGGTAATACAGATGATTTTTCCCATAAGATAAAGACCTCCAGTGGCAGAAATAATTCTGCATATTTAGCGATTATTTTCCACATTATAGCATAATATAGGCTCGGCTCTGATAAGTTGACATAAAGTTTGTATTTCCGCGTATTTTAGGGGCCCTCCAAGTTGCTATAAGTGATTTCATTACTGTAGACTATAAATAAAAGTCCTAATTGCAAGCGAATGGAGAGGAACAATGGAAGTATTCAAGCGTTACTACGCGAATTTAACAGCCCGGCGGTTTTTGATTCTGGCGCTGATCGCACTGTTGCTGTACAGTATTCGAGACATGCTGAATTTGGTGCTGCTGACGTTTTTGATTGCTTATGTAATGAACAGCTTTCAGGTATTGCTGACCAAGCGGACCAGTAGATTTGTTAAGGTGAACAGTAAGGTTATTATTATCATCTTATATCTTGCTTTAATCAGCATGATCGTGATGGCCCTCGTCAAATATCTGCCCAAGGTTTTTGAGCAAATTAAGCAATTAACCAATTTTCTCAGCACCTTAACCTCTGAAGATATTCCGCAGAATGAGATTATGCAGTATTTATTCAACATGCTGAAGGATTTGAACTATGAGTCCTATATGAAGAGTGGCATTGATTATGTGCTCAAGATCAGCAATTGGGGCACAACCTTCGTATTGTCAACCATTCTGAGCTTTGTTTTCATCCTGGAGAAGAACCGGATTGTCAGTTTTACCTCCCGCCTGAGAGAGAGCAAGATTTCCTGGTTCTATGTGGAGCTGGAGTATTTCGGCAAAAAATTCATCTCCTCCTTCGGCAAAGTCATTGAAGCCCAAATTCTGATAGCATTGTTCAATACTTTCTTCACGGTCATCGGGCTGTGGATTCTTGGCTTCCCGTACCTCTTCGCGCTGTCGATCATGATCTTCATGCTCAGCTTGATTCCTGTTGTCGGCTTTGTCATCTCCCTGATTCCGCTCTGCATTATCGGCTATAGCATCGGCGGGCTGGAAATGACGATCTATGTGCTGGCGATGATTGCAGTGCTGCATTTTGTCGAAGGCTATTTCCTCAATCCGAAGCTGATGTCTTCCAAAATGAACCTGCCGATGTTCTACACCTTTATCGTGCTGCTGTTCTCCGAGCATTATATCGGCGTATGGGGACTTATTCTCGGCATTCCGATCTTCGTCTTCTTCCTGGATATTCTGGATATTACCCGGGAGAAGCAGGTGCCTGTGGATATTGAATCGAAAAAGATTCAATAACCCGTCAGATTCCTTAGTTGCATAATAAAAAGTGGCATTCCTACTTAACGAAAGTTGGAATGCCACTTTTTCTTTGTTCAAATATAAGCATTTATATGCTGTACGCTATAAATTATCCTTCTATTTCTCGCTGAAACGGATACCGTCCTTTTGAGGACGGTATCCGTTTCCACTTGCGATTGTTATGTAGTTCCCGTTAATCGAATGAGGTAAGAACGCTTTGAGTCACAAGCTCGCTGAGTTCGGCTTTCTGAGCGGTATATTGCTCCAAAGTAATGCTTCCGCTTGCCAGTCTGGCATCAAGCTGCTGGGTTAACTGGGCTACCTGCAGGTGAATAACGCTGTCAATATTCCCGCCGTTCTCTACAGCGATATCATGTAAGGACTTCCCGTCATAGAGTGCCTCGTACAAATCCTCGTCAGAGGATTGATTCAGTGCCTCCAGTAATTCATCCTTGTCTGCCACATTGGTAGAAGTGGACCATTTGGCTACTGGAGCGGCCGCTGCGGCTGCTGCAGGCTTGCCCCAGGTGGTTCCTCCAAAGGACATGGCCACAATCATCGTTCCGACAATCATCACCCGTTTAATGTTCATGCGTTTAATGTTCATGTTCATATGTTTTATATTCATCAGTGTCATCCTCACTTTAAGTGTAATGTTATATCAATCAAGGGGCGTAGGTTACGGCAATTAGAACTTTAGCTTAAGCTTATTGTAAACGGTGAAGCTGAGGCTAAGCTTAAGTCTGGTTTAAGATAACCTAAAAATTGGGCTCCTGACGAATACTACGTTTAAATTGGCAAGCGGGTTCGTTTTTTTGGAAGCAGGCAAGGGTTTTGGTCAAACAGGCGAACAAAGGTATACTACAATTAGAACAATTGGCCAAGAAATAATTAAACCGGAAGCGGGAAGGTGAACCGAAGATGGCTAAAAAAGTGCTTGTTGTCGATGACGAGCCGGGCATTGTAAGTGCGATTGCCTATGCGCTCCGCCGTGAAGGTTATGAGGTGGACACCGCCGCTGACGGCCAAGAGGCGCTTGATAAGGTGTTGACCTTCCGGCCGAATGCCATGGTGCTGGATGTGATGATGCCGAAGCTGAGCGGATACGATGTATGCCGCAGGCTGGAGAACCGGAAGGACATCGGGATTATTCTGTTAACCGTCAAAAATGATATCGTTGATAAAATCGTCGGCCTGGAGCTGGGCGCGGATGATTATATGACCAAGCCGTTCGAAATCCGTGAGCTGCTGGCCCGTGTCAAGGCGCTCTTGCGCAGGCTGGACAAACAAGGCGGAGAGACTCCGGGCGAGATTATCGAATATGGGGCGCTGCGCGTGTATCCCGGACGGCGAAGCGCCGAGCTTGACGGGCAGCAGCTTGAGCTGACGCCAAAGGAATTTGATCTGCTGCTTCTCCTGCTGTCCCACCCGCAGCGTGTCTATATGCGCGAAGAGCTGCTGGAACAGGTATGGGAAATGGATTATGCCGGAGGTACACGTACGGTGGACATCCACATCCAGCGGCTGCGCAAAAAGCTGGGCGAGCCGTACCAGAATGTGCTGCAAACCGTCTATGGGATCGGCTATAAAGCCATTCCTGCCGGGAGTTACCCATGAGGATCAGCATCAAGCTGAAATTCAGCCTGTTCCTGGCCGTACTGCTCATTCTGGCTGTAAGTGTGCTGAGCTATTTTGTGCTGCAAGGTGTAGCCAGGAACCAGCAGCTGCAGGCTGAAGACTACCTGGACCAGCATGTCAAAACAGTGAATCTGCGGGTGAAGCAGACATATTATACGGGTGCCCGTCTCAAACCGCAGGCATTCATGCAGCAGCGGGGCAGATCGCTGGCTGTTGAGCTGGCCGGGTTCACCGGCCTGGAAGTCACACTTTACGATGCGGTGGGGCAGATCGTTGGCAGCTCGGTCCAAGGTGAGACTGACCCGGCAGGGCAGGATGTCTCCGGTGCGCTGGCCTATGCGTTGCAGAATAAAATCGCCTACCAGAACGCAGCGGATGATAAGCTGCTTTATCTGGCTCCTGTGCAAGGACCGGAGAAGCAGATGGGTGTTGTGCAGCTGCAGTATTCGCTGAAGAGCGCCCAAAGCTTCCAGCAAACCTTACAGAACCTGTTCCTGACGACCGGTGCGGCCGTGCTGGTGCTCAGCTTCATCGTCGGCTATCTATATTTCAACCGCGCCGCTGCGGCGATCGGGCGGCTTAAGAAGGCAGCGGAGTCGATCCGCCGCGCCGAATATATTTCTGCTCCACCGGTAAAGCGGAAGGATGAGCTGGGCGAGCTGGCTGAAGGCATTTACTTCATGAGCCGCGAGATTGAGAGCAGCATCGCCGCAAAGGATGAGGAACAGCGCAAGCTGCAGCTGGCCGTCACCAAGCTGCAGGCGCTGGAGCAGCAGCAGAAGCAGTATATCGGCAATATCAGCCATGAATTCAAGACGCCGCTGACCTCTATAAAAGCTTATGTAGACCTGCTGAATATGTATGACGATGATCCCAAGCTGTTGTTTGATGCCAAGCTCAACATTGCCAAAGAGACTGAGCGGCTGTATGAGATGGTTGAGAAGGTGCTGCAGCTGACGGCGCTGGAGAAATACGATTTCGAGTCACAGGCCGAACTGCTGGAGGTGGCTGAGGGCCTGGAGGATATTTGCGGGCGGATGAACGGCAAGGCGGAGCGCTACGGGCTTACGATTACGCTGGATGCCGAGCCCGCCCATATCTGGATTGATAAGGAGAGCTTTATGCATATCTTTATCAATCTGCTCGACAATGCCATCAAATATAATGTTCCGCAAGGGAGCGTTCATCTTCACAGTGAGGTCCGGGACCAGCGGGTATGGATCACCATCAAGGATTCCGGTATCGGTATTCCTCCCGAGGCCCGCGACAAGATTTTTGAACCCTTCTTCACGGTCAACCGTGACCGTTCCAGAGCCTCAGGCGGGACTGGCCTGGGCCTATCCTTGGTGCGCAATCTGGTGGAGAAGCAGAACGGAACCATTACCCTGCTGGAGACTGAAGGGGAAGGGACGGCATTTGAACTGTCTTTTCCGAGGGTCTCTTAATTTACAATTTGGAAACATCCGGAGGCGCTTTGGAAATACTCTTCCGGTATGCTTGGAGCAACTTAAGCGTGTAGGGGGAACGATCATGGCTGCAAAGATAGGCGGAAAGCCGGGTAAGGCGGCGCTGTTTCTGTTGTGCACGGCAGTACTGTTGTGCACGGCGGCTTGCAATACGGGAGAAACGGAGTCCCGGCAGGTCATAGAGAAATCCGGCCAGAAGATCACCGTTCTGGACAATACCAGCGAATCGGTCTACACGAAGCTGGAGCTGGAGGGCATTGACAAGGTGGAGAATGTCCGTGGAATGGATTTTGTCAGTGAAGACAGCCTTGTTGTGGATAAGGAGAATCGCCAGCTTCCTGCGCAGACGGTTGAGGGCCAGAAACGTTATCCGCATAATCTCTATCTGCATAACCTTTCGACAGAGGATGAGACTCCGCTCCTCGAAGGGGAGAAGAATTACGGTTCGGCCCTGCTGTCTCCCGACAAGAAGCATCTTCTCTACAAAGAGTTGGAGGATTTCACCGGCTTTGGCTACATTATGAATCTGGAGACCGGAGTATCCGTACAGGTGGACGATACGCAGTTCAGGAGCGAAGAAGGGAAATGGATTGATAACGGGCAGATTCTTTTTCCCGATATGGAGGGCAATATCCTTAGAGTCGATCTGAATGGTGATCAAGAAATTGTGGTTAAACCCGGTGCAGCGTATGTTCATGAGGTGGTGCAGTCTGGAAACCTGATCTATTATGTCACAGGTGAAGAGGCGGAGTTGAACGCTTACAATACCGAAACGAAGCAATCCAAGACGCTGAAGAAAAGTGTCATGTGGGTCATTCCTTCACCAGACGGGAGCAGGCTGGCTATTGTAAAACGGACCAAGCCGGGAGAGATGGTCCTGGTTCTCTGCGACACGGAGGGCAATGAGCAGTCAACACTGGCTTCGGCGCAGCAAATATTCGGAACCAGCTGGTCCCCGGATGGCAGCAAGCTGGCTTATGCACTGACTGCCGGAAACGCTGCTTCGGGTCAGGACGGTTTATTTATTACCGAAGTGGAAACGGGCGAACAAACACCGGTTCTGGCTGACATTGAAGTGGCCGACCAGCTGCGCTGGAGCCCTTCCGGCAAGAAGCTGCTCGCTTCTTCCGGCATTCTGAAGGATAATGCTTACCAGTTCATAACTTACGTGATTCGGTTAACTTAAAATGAAGGTACGGGGCATCCTGCGGGATGCTTTTTATTTTCTCTAAATCCACACTTGACAGGTTGGTTTAAAGGGGTTTATGATTACTGCAATAATTCACCAGTCATTAAATGAACAGTGAAATAATTACATGAGCCGATTGGACCGCCAAAGGCTCCCGCATGATCTCCCTATGGGGGGAGTGTGCCGGGAGTCTTTTTTTGTTGGCTGATGGAAGGGAAGTAGGGAGAGCATGACGGAAGAACAATGGGAGCAGCTGGAAGAGGCGGATTATCTGTTCCGCAAAATGGTGCGCAGGTTTGTGAAGGAGCGTGACCGTGTAAGTGTTGCGGGGATTACCTTGCCGGGTATGCTGATTCTGCACAAAATCATCCGCGAGGGTGAGCAGCGGCTTGGCGATCTGGCCGGGCAGCTCGATTTCACCTCCGGTGCGATTACTGCACTAAGCGATAAGCTGGAGGCCGGCGGGTATACAGTGCGCAGGCGCAAGGAAGATGACCGCAGAACCGTATTACTCGATATTACAGCCAAGGGCAGGGAAGTGGCCGAGCGCAACAGCAACATTGGGGCCCGATGTATCACGCTTCTGTTCGAGGGCTTCACGGAGGAGGAGCTTGAGCTGCAGAGCCGCTTTTATGAACGGATCATCAGCAATCTGGAGGGATTCTCGGATACGCTGCTGGAGCTGGCGCAGCAGAATGCCGAGCCCCCCGTTCCTGCCAGCCCTGAACAGAAGCCGCCGAGAACCGCGACAGAGAGCAAATATCTTAGTTACTGAGAAAATAATGTCTATGCTTCCGAAGCGAGTTTGTTCGAAGTGACTCAGGAAGTGTATACACACAAAACTTAAACAAATGCTTCCGAAGCGAGTTTTGTTCGAAGCCGATTCAGGAAGCCAATACACACAAAACTTTAAGGAGAGATGATTATGGGACATTCAACAGTTTATCCAACAGGAGCAACAGTGTACAATCCGGCCAAGGCGTGGAGCGGCTATACGGTATTTCAGGCGGGTGAAGAAGGTGTAGTGCTGATCGACATGAACGGCAAAGAGGTTCATCTGTGGCAGGGGCTGCTCGGCTTTCCGGCCAAAATCCTCCCCGGCGGTTATGTACTAGGCAGCACGGGCCGGAGAGATCCGAAGTTTGGCATTCAGGATAATGTGGATCTGGTGCAGGTCGATTGGGATGGCAATATCGTCTGGAAGTACAACAGCTATGAGCATATTGAAGATCCCGGCTATGAGCCGCTGTGGTATGCCCGCCAGCACCACGATTACCAGCGGGAAGGTAATCCGGTCGGCTATTACGCTCCGGGGCTTGAGCCTAAGGTAAGCAGCGGCAAGACATTAATTCTCGCCCATAAGAACCTGCACAACGACATCATCTCCAACAAAGAGCTCCTGGATGACACCATTCTTGAAGTGGACTGGGAAGGCAAAATTATCTGGGAGTGGAAGGCCAGCGATCACTTTGCTGAACTGGGCTTTGACGAAGCGGCCCGTAATGTCCTGTTCCGCGACCCTAACACGCGTTCCTTCGGTAATCTCGGCGGCGGCGTAGGCGACTGGCTGCATATCAACTCTGCATCGTACGTGGGGCTGAACAAGTTCTATGATAATGGAGACGAACGGTTTCACCCGGATAACGTCATCTGGGATGCCCGGGAAGCGAACATCATCGCGATTACGGACAGGAAAACAGGTGCTATTGTCTGGCGGCTCGGACCGGACTATTCTCTCCCTGAAGTGAAGCATATCGGATGGATTATCGGCCAGCATCACGCTCACATTATTCCAAAAGGGCTGCCGGGTGAAGGCAATCTTCTCGTATTCGACAACGGCGGCTGGGGCGGTTATGGTCTGCCGAATCCGGCATCACCTTTCGGGCAGAAGAATGCGGTGCGCGACCACTCCCGTATCCTGGAGATTGATCCTGTAACGTTAGAGGTCGTATGGCAATACACTTCGGCAGAGGCCGGATTCTCAGTTCCGACGGACTCCTATAAATTTTACAGTCCTTATATCAGCTCGGCCCAGCGGCTAGCCAATGGGAACACGTTGATTACAGAAGGATCGAACGGCAGATTGTTTGAGGTTACTCCGGAGTATGAGCTGGTCTGGGAGTATGTCTCGCCATTTACCGACCGCCGAAACACGAATATGGTCTACCGCTCCTACCGGGTGCCGTATGCATGGGTGCCGCAATTGGAGAAGCCGAAGGAAATTGCGATTGAACCAATAGATGTGACCACCTTCAGAGTGCCTGGTGCAGCGCCGAAGGGCTTGGATTCTGTAGTAAGTGTAGCGACAACCCTGCCGTTTGTAGAAGGAGCTGCTTGTGTAGCTACCGCTGATGAGAGCGCTGTTCAGAGAGCGAGATAGATTAATTCCAAAATGAAGAGGTGTGTTTACTTGAAAAAATCCTGGTATGGTTCTGCTTTTCTGCTCTTATCCTTATCTTTCGTAATTTTTATGTCAGGCTGCAGTTCCAAGGGGGATGCCGCCGCGTCTGAGGGATCATCCGTCAGAAAGGAGAAGACCGTGAAAATCAAGATTGCCGACACGAATTCCAATCCGACCTTCCGTGTAGCTCTAAATAAAGGTTTCTTCAAGAATCATGGAATCGACGCGGAAATTGTCAACTTTGGCACCCCCGCAGAGGGTGTGAATGCTCTTTTCATCAAGCAGGTGGATGTATCCTACGGCGCTGATTTCCCGCTGCTGAACGCTGTTTCCAAAGGCGAATATTCGATCATTGCTTCTGCCGGTCTGGCTACCGATCAGGCTGCGGCGGCGTGGAAGCTGTACGTGAGGGATGAGATCCAGAGTGCCGCCGATCTGAAAGGCAAGAATCTTAGCTTCCTGCGCGGAACCTTCCTACCGTATCTGTGGGATGAATACCTGAAGGAGCAGGGCATCGCGTTAAGTGATGTGAAGCTTACCGGGCAGGGGGCTTTTGACGAAGCCTTTATTGCCCTGAAGCAAGGAGATATTGATGCCACCTGGGTCATCGGTTCAGCATTGGAAGATAAGCTGAATGCCTTAGAAGGTGTGCATCAGTTAACTGACATGTCCAAAACTCCAGTGCGGCTGGGTACAGGAATTGTGGCCGGCAATGAGCTTCTGAAGGCAAAGCCGGATGTGATCGGAGGATTCCTGGCGGCTGTTGCTGAAGCGTCAGCCTATGCCCAGGAGCATCCAGATGAAGTGGCGGATCTCATGTACGAGGAAGTGAAGCAGCCGAGAGAAAATACGCTGAAGGATCTGCCTGTTAACCCATGGGAGGTTGGCTTTACACAGGCTGCCTATGACAGCTTGGCAGGCCAGAAGAAATACATGGTCGAGACGGGTATCATCGCACAGGACTTTGACCTGGACAGCAAGCTGAATCTGGAGCCGCTGAAGAAGGCTTTGCCAGATACAGTAACCTACGGCAAATAACATGCTCTTATGAAGCGGGTTCCGAAGCCAGTTCTGACCAAGGCTGACCGAGGAGCCCTATGCTATACAAAACTTTTAGGAGGTGTCCATATGGCCTTAACTGCCAAGCAGAATACCATTCATATCGAGCAGCTTCGCAAAAGCTACAGCGAGCCTGCAGCCGGAGACGTCCATTACATTATCAAAGATGTGAATCTGGTCATTAAAGGCGGGGAGTTTTTTGTTCTGCTCGGACCGAGCGGCTGCGGGAAATCGACGCTGCTGAATATAATTGCCGGGTTTGTCTCCAAATCCGGAGGGAACCTCAGAGTGGATAATGTTGAAGTGGATAGACCCGGCCGGGACCGCGCAGTTGTATTCCAGCAGGCAGACTCCTCCTTGTTCCCGTGGCTGACGGTGCGTGAGAATGTGGAATTTGGGCTGCGGATGAAAAAGACACCGAAGCCGGAGCGGCGCACAATTTCGGACCGCTATATCGGGCTTGTCGGATTGATGGGTCATGAGGAGAAGTATCCCAAAGAGCTCTCGGGCGGCATGAAGCAGCGGGTGCAACTGGCACGTGTGCTTGCGAACGATCCTGCCATCCTGCTGATGGATGAGCCGTTCGGTGCGCTGGATGCGATGACCCGGCGGACGATGCAGAAGGAACTGGTCAATATTTGGCGTGAGACGCACAAGACCATTATTTTCGTCACCCATGATATTCAGGAGGCGCTGCTGCTCGGTGAACGGATCGGCATTATGTCCGTAGGTCCATCCTCCAATATTACGGATATTTACGACAACACGCTCTCCTATCCGCGAGATGTGGCATCACCGGAGTTCTACTCGCTGTACAACCAAATTCAAGGCCATTTCGAAGAATAGGATAGGGTGTGAAGCATGATGAAATGGATAGAGAAAAAATGGGTCTCCGTCACTTTGCTGTGGTTGGCCGCACTGGCGATCTGGCAATTGGGTGCAGTGCTCTATGGACCTGATGTGATCCCCGGACCGTGGGCTACACTTAAAGGCGGGCGGGAGCTGATTAGTGACGGTACCTTGATGAAATATATCGGCATCAGCTTCTACCGGGTGCTGGTCGGCTGGGTGCTGGGCAGTCTGATTGCCATCCCTGTAGGACTTGTAATCGGCAAAGTCCATGTAATCCGTATTTTTGCGGAGCCGTTTCTGAATTTTATCCGTTTTATTCCGCCGATCGCCTTCATTACGCTGTTTCTGGTCTGGTTCGGCATCGGAGAGCAATCGAAGATTGCGCTGATCATGTACGCGACATTTTTTATTGTGGTGTTGAATACGCTGACCGGGGTGGTGTCTGTGGAAGAGGATAAAATCCGTTCGGCACGCAGCATGGGCGCAAGTGAATGGCAAATCCTGCTACATGTTATCGTTCCGGCTACGACCCCGTATATTTTTACCGGCGTGCGTCTGGCGATGGGAACCTCCTACATGGCGATTATCGGTGCTGAAATGATCGCTTCGAACGAAGGCGTAGGCTATCTGATCTGGAATTCGCGGCTGTTTTTCCGCACGGACTGGATTTTTGTTGGGCTGTTCTGCCTTGGGTTTATGGGATTTTTCACCGACCGGTTGTTCAACTGGTTCGGGCGTAAGGTGCTGTATCGCTACGGTGTGGTCAGCGTGGCAGTGCGGAAGCGGTAGCGGTAGCTATTTCCTTCATATTGAATCGTCAAACAACCGCCCGGTTCTCCGGGCGGTTGTTTGATCTTCTATAGTAATGACGAATAGGCGGGGTTACGGGCGGTCAGCCGTTCTTTGGCTCCATATGGAATGGGCCGACAGGACAATAAATGAAGCATACAGGCTGAGCAGGAACCACTCATGAAAATGATAGGCAGGCAATGCAGTCAACAGCAGCCCCACAATATTAAACAGAACAAGCCGCATGACTAAGGATTTGCAGAAAAGGGACAATGCGAAGTTTATTACACTCACGATCAGATTATAAAAATATATAAACAGAAAAATACCGAGAAAATTAAACCCCCAGGAGAACCCCAGCGGGGACTCATCGTTAACTGTCGATACTATACCTGCAAAAACCGCACTAATCCCAAGTGAAAAATATACCGTGTTCAGAAATAGCTCTTTGTATGCTCTGTTCATCTTTGTTCCTCCGGATGATCGGAATCTTACTTTCTGTAAATACTGACGCAGTGAAGTGATATAAGTTTCATCTGAACACTTACACCCGATCCGGACATTTCCAGGATTCGGCGCTGTTTATGCTATAATGGGGGAACATTGAAATTGAGGATGATCGAAAGGGGCAACACCTGATGGAAGTTACTGCGCAAGAGGTTGCGGAGTGGATGGTCAAGGAGATCCAATTTACCGGAACCTTGTACCAGACTGCTGCGATAGAATATGTGAAGGCGAATTTTGGCGAGCAATTTGTATTTGTGAACGAGAACGGAAATGCTTCGCTGTCCAAGGATGTGAAGAAGGCTTTCCGCAAGCTGCATGCCGGAAGGATTGCCTGGGACCGTGACGGCTTCCTGTGGGCGTGGACCTAATTGCGGGAACCCCGAACATATATAAATGAATTCGTGAAAAAGTGACCGTTGCTCTAATAGCAACGGTCACTTTTTTTGAAATAAACAAGCCGGAAACCACAGCCAATCTTACATTTTTGCGGAATTTAGATATATGCAGTCATGCCCTTTTCCTTGAGCAGATCGACGATGTCCTTAACGGATTGTGCTTTGTCCTTGGGGCAGATGAGGACTGCATCCCCGGTATCGGCAATGATAAATCCGTCTACACCTATCGTGGTAATCAGCCGCCCGTTTCCGTAAATGATCGAATTGCGGGTATCAATGCCTATATGGTTGGCTTTAATAATGTTGCCGGACTCATCCGGAGGGAAGATGGCGCCGAGCGCATCCCAACTGCCGATATCATTCCATCCGAATTGGCCGGATAGGACAACGACCTCGTCAGAACGCTCCAGGATTCCGTAATCAATCGAAATATTTTGAAGCAGAGGATAAATGCGGTTAATCGTCTCCGCTTCCTGATCTGTGCCAAGCGCCTCGCTGATCGGCAGCATAGTGTTGTACAGCCGGGGCAGGTAACGTTTGAAATTATCAAGGATTACGGATGTCTTCCAGATGAAAATCCCGCTGTTCCATAAATAATTGCCTGACGCGAGATAACCCTGGGCTTTCTGGAAGTTAGGCTTCTCCACAAATTCAGCCACATCATAGACCGCTACCGGACTTGCTGAGATAGGTTCTTTGTCATAGGCGATGTAACCATAGCCAGTAGAAGGAAAGGTGGGCTTGATACCGATCGTGACAATCCGTTCACTTTCCATGGCTACCGTACAGGCTTCATCCAGCGTAAGCCGGAACTGCGGTTCATCAGTGATATAGTGATCGGAGGGCAGGACGACCATCAAGGAATCCTCTTGGGCCATATGCTGTATAGAGAACGCAGCGAACAGGATACTGGCGGAGGTATTGCGGGCCACGGGTTCAATCAGAATATTGCTCTTCTGCACGCTGCTGTGCATAATGCTCTCCAGCAGCACGGCCTGGGTGCGGTTTGTCACGATGACGGTGTTCTCCTGGGGAATAATGCCCTTGAAGCGTTCAATCGTATCGTTGAGCATGATGTCATTGCCGCTGATATTGAGCAGCTGCTTGGGAATTTCCTGTCTGGACAGCGGCCAGAAACGGGTGCCCCCTCCGCCGGCAAGGATGGTTGCGTATTTATCCATGATGGGTCACCAGGTGGGCGATCGAGAAGGAAATGATGCTTTCCGAGCCTTGATTCAGATTCAGCCCGCTGCTATGAATACCGTCATAGCAAGCCCCGGATTGAGGATCAATCAGCGGCAGATTTAAGGAATTATGCCCTGTGTACCATGAATAGCATAAGTCGGCCTGCTGCAGATAAGACGGGTCCTGAAGCACGGAGGCAGCTTCCCGGCAGGTCAGCAGCATTTCGCAGGCTTCAATTGGCTGCTCGTCGTAGAGAGCCGGCTCCCCGCCGCGCAGCAGCCAGCCGTGGCTGCCGATGGGCTTGTAATAGCCCTCCCGGGCAAAAGTCCGCGAAGCAAGGAAATCAAGGCTTTCTTTGGCTGTATGCTTAAGCGCAGCATTTCCGGAAAGCTTGAAAGCCCTCAGCAGCGCCCAGGGAAGCATGGAATTTCCGTACGTTAGGCTGTCTTCGTACCAGTTCCAGCCGTCTCCCTTGGTGTGGTTATACTGATTATGCAGCCGGACAGCGATGCGCTCAATCAGGCCGGTGATGAAGTCTTTGGACAGAAATGCCTTTTCCTCTGCCGTACTTGGCGTATGGGGATAGGGAAAGGAGTAGGTTAACGCGCCGGGCGTTTTGATCAGATAACTGAGGCCTACGACGGCATAAGCTACGGCACGGGGCGAACCAAGCTTTTCTATATGCGGCAGCGCCTGATTGATCAGATAACGGCAGGTATTCAGCAGGTTGTCTGGCAGGATCGACGAGTAGGAGAGTGCGAAGCCAAGTGCCCAAAGCGTACGCCCCTGGCAATCCTCGGAGCCGTTGTCCTCGAGAAATGAACGGCTATAATCCATGAAGTTCCGGAAGTTGCCCTGCTCATTTTGTGCGTGATGTATGAAGGAGAGATACGTGTGGATCAGGTCGAGCGAGACGGAATCCTGGTCCTTCTTATACAACAGAACCGCTGCAATTAAAGCCCGGGCGTTGTCATCGGTCGTGTAGCCCTTCGAACGGTCGGGGACGCCAAACTTGGTATGCTGGAAAATCCCCGTATCATCGGTTATTCTGTGCATGTAGTCCGCCTTGAACGTTACAGCAACGGAGGTTTGCATCAAATCACACTCCGGTCTGCCAGTTTCGATTGTGAGATTTTTTCCTGGAAAATCGCAGCGTAGGATTTAGCAACTTCATTCCACATCATCGTTTGGCCCAGCTCACGGGTCCGTTTTTCCATGGCCTCCACTTTGGCCGGATCATCCAGCAGTTCCAGGATGCAGTCTTCCAGCGAAGCTGAATCACGGAATTTTGCCAGCAGGCCTCTGCCTTCAGCAAGCATCTCTTCGGCATAGCGGTAAGGGGTGGAAACAATTACTCTTCCATAGCCGACGCCATAGGCAAGTGTGCCGCTTACGGCTTGATCCTTGCCGAGATAGGGGGTCAAGTAGATATCGGACATCACCAGCGACTCAATAACTTCTTCCTGGGTCAACAGCTTATCGACAAAGAGTACATTATCGGACAGACCGAATTCGCTTACGAGGTCCGTCAGTTTTTGCCGGTACACTTCACCTGTTTCCAGCTTGACCACCGGATGGGTTTTCCCCCAGATGATATATAGCGCATCCGGATGCCGCTTCACCACTCCGCGCATGGCCTGAATAGCATATTCAATCCCCTTACCGGGACTTAAAAAGCCGAAGGTGGAGAGGATTTTACGTTCTCCGAAACCATACTGCACTTTTAGCTCCGCTCTAGGAGCTGTTTTTACATAAGGCACACCGTGATGGATACAGGCGATCTTCGAATCCTCGATATTATAGATGGAGGTCAGATCGTGTAGGGTGGATTGGGCCATCGTTACTACCTTGACACTTCCCTTTGCAATCCGGCTGATAATAAGGTGCTGCTTGGCTGTAGGTTCTCTTAATACGGTATGAAAAATAGCTACATACGGCAATTCGAGCCTTTCGATCAATGACAGCAGATATTCTCCGCTTTCCCCGCCGTAGATGCCGAATTCATGCTGGATAACGAGCAAATGGGCGTCTGATTTGTTAAGCTCATCGGCGGCCTCTATATAGTCAGACAACTTATCTTGGTTAATTTCCCTCATAACCTGGTCGCTGTACTGGTATGTTTCATTGTTGTTCATGGCGATGACCCGAGGCGTATTGAAGCCCTGTAGCCCGGTAAATTGATCTAATAAATCCTGGGTAAACGTAGCAATTCCGCATTCTCTAGGCAGGCTTGTAGATAGGAAAACAATGTTTCGGTTGTTGCTGTCATGATTCAACATAAAGAGCCTCCTAAAATTTTATGAATAAAAAAAAGAAAATAAAGAGTTCTTTATTTTCTAAAATGGGAATTGGTATAAAATTTGTCTTCTTCAATTTATTTCCTGCCCACACTATAACATGACCATTTTTTCTTGTCAATTTATTGACTCTCCTCTGTTCTGCAGATATAGTGATGTAGGAGGTGAAGGAATGCCGGTTATACGCAGTAAACTAAGTGAGGTTATGGAGAAACATGACCCCAAATTATCCATCCGCAAGCTTGCTAAAGAGATTAACTACCATTTCGATTCCGTCCGGCGGATGTACAAAGACGAGATGGTGCAGTATCCCCGGGATCTGCTGCTGAAGCTCTGTACCTATTTCAATATCCAGCCCGGTGAATTGATCCGGATGGAAGCGGATGAGAACGATTGGGCGATAGATAAAGCAAATGAATATGAGGAGGAAGGCAATGACAAGGAGACCGTTCAAGACGGCAACCTGTAACGAACTGCTGGACACCTTTTATGCAAGGCTCCGTCATGTGAGCGTGGAGAAACTGGTTTTTTCCGGTGTTGGGAAACGAGATGTATACAATATAACAGCCCCGTTTGTACATGACGGGGAGGAAGTGATTCTGGGAAGAGTTGAGGAACGGGACAGTGAGTTCTCTCAAGTCTTCTTTTTTACACTCCGCGATAGCGTCTGGATACCCCGTGCGCATACACATACCTATAATCTGCAGGACCCCTGTGTAACCCGCATCAAGGGAGAGCTGATTGTGGGCGGGGTTGAAGTGATTACTGCAGGGGATGACCCGCAGAAAATCGTCTCGTGGGTTACGCAGTTCTACCGAGGGTACCGTATTGATTCCATGCGCCACTTCTCGTCCGGGCCGGCAATGATGAAGGATATCCGGCTGATAGAGCTTCAGGATGGCCGGATCGGTGTATTCACTCGGCCGCAAGGAGAGAAGGGCGGAAGAGGGATGATCGGCTTCACGATTATCGATTCGCTGGAGGAATTGAATGAGCAGACCTTTCTGGAAGCTGAAATATTCCAAGATCAGTTTGTTCGCGAGGAGTGGGGCGGGGCGAATGAAGCGCATTTATTGAAGAACGGTCATGTAGGCGTTCTGGGACATATGGCCTGTTTTGACCGCTTAGGAAAAAAGCATTACTACTCCATGGTTTTCTCGCTTAATCCCGGCACGTTTGAAACTACACCAGTCAAAATTATTGCTGCCAGGAGTGATTTTCCAATCGGTCCCGGCAAACGCCCGGATCTTCAGGACGTCATCTTTAGCGGCGGACTGGTACGGGGTGAGCAGGGCCGGGCGGTATTGTCAGTGGGCGTCAGCGATGCCGAAGCATACAGAATTGAACTTCCCGACCCTTTTTTGGAGTATGAGCAATAAACGGGTGAGAATTGACTAGATTCTATGGTCGTGTTATGCTTCTAATGACAAGAATTTATGGTCGAAGAGAGCGGGAAAACAAAAATGAGTAAATTTATTCTATTGAACAATCGTACGGAAGAAACACAGTCCAACTTGAACGTCGCAAGAAAGCAAGGACGGATCCCGGCTGTGCTGTATGGTATTGGTAAAGATACTCTAAGCCTTGAAGTGGGAGAGAAAGAGCTGTTGAACGTGATTAGAACCAATCCGCGGGCAATCCTGCAAGGGAAATTGTCCGACGATACGGTGGTTCCGGTAGTTGTTCAACATATCCAGAAGGATTCCATCTCAGGAAAAGTGCAGCACATCGATTTTCAGCATGTGAATATGTCGATCAGCATGGACAGCAAGGTAACGATCCATTTTGCAGGTGAAGCTGCTGGTGTCAAAGCTGGCGGTGTACTTCAGGTAGAAATCTATGAAGTAGAAGTTCGCTGCATGCCGGGCGATCTGCCTTCTACCATGGAAGTAGATATCAGCGGTCTGGAAATTGGCGACCAGTTGGCTGTCTCCGATCTGATCTTCCAGAAGGGCATTGAGGTGCTGACGGATCCGAGCACAGTAATGATTCAGATCAAAACAGTACATGAAGAAGTTGAAGAACCGGCGGAGACTCCGGCTCAAGTATAAGAAGACATTAATAGCCCCTTCCGGCAGCAGTGCAGGGAACTCATGATTTCATGATTCCAGCCAAAGCTGTCTGAAGGGGCTTTTTTTGCGAAATATCTGTTATACGGGAACTACCCGTGTGCTTTGTTCCATAGGGGAGCTGCAGAGCGGGCAAGGCTTGGAGGATAAGTGATCCTCGGCTCCGCCGGCTTTCATCCGGGTCCAGCCCGGGCAATTTGCACCGGTGCATTTCCAGACGGCAACGGTATGGGTTCTTGCCGCTGACGTTCTGGTGGAGTTGTGCTCTGTTCTGGTATACCCGCTTCTTAGTCCCGATACAGCAGGCGCAGGAGAAGCTACGGCAGAGCGGAAGGCGGACAGCATGAAGCGGGAGACCTCGGCTTTTTTGCCCCGATGTCTTGCCGGCGAGCTGATGAACAACTCTTCCCGGGCTCTCGTGACAGCAACATAGGCCAGTCTGCGTTCTTCTTCCAGCGCCGCAATGCCGGACTCCGGGCCGGTCTTCAGGGGACTGCCTACTGTCGATTTTGCTGTCTTCCGGTCCTTCAGCCGGTCACCTTCCAGCGCGGAACTGTGGGGAAGAATCCCCTCAGAGGCTCCGATCAGGAAGACTACCGGGAATTCCAGCCCTTTGGATTTGTGGATGGTCATGAGTGCAATCCGGTTACCTTGCTCTTTCAGGCCGGTCTGGCGGCTCAGCTCATTCCGTTCGGTAATATTATCGATAAAATCAAGGAAGACGGTGATGTTATCGAACCGTTCCGCCGAGGTTTCCAGCTCGTCCAGCATTTCCTTTAGCGTTTCCCGGTGCAGTGTAGCCTGATGACGCTCATTGGCTTCAATGAAGTAATCATAGAAGTTGATGCGGATCTGGCGGATAGCCTGTACTGGAGTTACGCTGCCCAGCCCCCGGATCAGCTCCAGCCGTTCCCGCAGCTTAGTCCCTTTGAAATCCTCCATACCGGGCATCGACAGCAGATGGATCAGCGGCCCCTGCTTGGGCTGGATGGCCTCCATCCGGCGGATATGGTCCATGCCCTTTTCGCGGTTCATGTAGAGGGTCGGCAGAATATTCTCCATCGCAGCAAAGTTCCGGCGGTTCACGGACAGCCGCAGGTGGTCCAGCACGGGGGAAATCAGCCAATGCTCGTAGAGCAGCCGGCCTTCGCCGTAATCAATGTAGGGAATATCGCGCAGCAGCAGCAGCTCCAGAATCGCCCGGTTGCTGCTCGACGCCCGGTACAGCAGTGCAAAATCGCGGTATTCCCGGGAATGGCCGTCAACCTGGCTTACAATATGCTCTACAATTTGCTCGGCTTCCTCGTCCGCCGTCTGCGGGCGCAGGTACCGTGGCGGGCTGCCGCCATTTTTGGCCGCTTGCAGCGTTTTGGAGCGCCGCCGCGTATTATGCCGGATGATTCCGTTGCCCAGCCCGACAATCGCCGGACCGGAACGGTAATTGATATCCAGCGTAATAACCTTTGCGCCCGGATAAAGCTTCTCGAATTCAAGAATGAACTCGCTGCGCGCTCCGTTAAAGGAGTATATCGTCTGGTCATCATCCCCGACGACCATCAGATTATGCTGCGGATGGGCGATCATTTTGACGAGTTCATATTGCAGCGCATTCGTATCCTGAAACTCATCAACCATTACATATTGAAATTTATTCTGCAATTCCTGCAGTAGCGCCGGCTGCTCCCTCAGCATCCTGTAGGCAATCAGCAGCACATCGTCGAAATCAATTTTGTGATTATCCCGTTTCCACTGTTCATACAGGGCCAGGACGGCCTTCATTTCCTGCTCGGCGGTTGTAGTTTCCGGCAGATTCTCCGGCTCACCCATATTCATCTTGCAGGAAGAGAGCAGGGCAAGCAGGGTTTCCGGCGGATAAGCATCCTTTGGCAGCCCCAGCTCGCGCATGATCTGCTTCAGCAAAATGTGCTGGCGGCGTGTCTCATGGAAGATGTCCTGCCGCAGGCCCTGACGCCTCAGGAAATAGAGGAAAAAGGAGTGGAACGTGCGGGCCTGCAGGCGCGCTGCGTCGTTTTCGCTCACGCCCGGCAGCACTGCAATGCGTTCGCGCATTTCCGCTGCCGCCTTGCTGGAGAAGGTCAACAGCAGCAGGCGGCTGGGGGATATGCCGCGCACCGACAGCAAATAACCGGTTCTGCAGATCAGAACCGAGGTTTTGCCGGAGCCTGCCCCCGCCAGTGTCAGCAGCGGACCCTGGTAATGCCGCACTGCGGCGATCTGCGGCTGATTCAGCAGAATTCCGCCTTCCTCCAGCAAACGGAAATAAGCCGCATCGCCGTCCTCCGGCTTCACCATCTCGCGGCTGGTCCGGGCTGAGGCGATTGCCGCCTGGGGAATCCGTTCGCCGGTAGCGCCCAGCGGTATATTATGAAATAAAAGCTTGTTCATTAGATTCACCTTCGTTTGTTTACAATGCGGGTTTGGTTTAATTTTTAGCCAGTTTACACTATACCACTGTATTTCCCTTTCTGTATAGAACAGCCGATTTATGAGATAAAAGATCAAATATCCGTTTGGCCGCTATGTTATTTTTGGAACAGAGGAGGGAACACCAATGAGCGATAAAATGCACTTCAAAACGGTGAGAAGCTCACTGGACTATATAGAGAGGAACCTCACAGAGCGGATTACCCTAAGGGAAGTATCGGTGCACAGCAAATTTTCTACCCACCATTTCTACCGGATTTTCTATGCAGTAGTAGGGCAAACCTTAGCAGATTACGTAAGGCGGAGAAGACTTGCGAAAGCGGCAGGTGAACTGATCTACAGCAATAAGCGTATTCTCGATATCGCCTTGGAGTACCATTTTCAGTCTCAGGAGGCCTTCTCACGCGCTTTCAAAAAAGCATACCGGCTCACCCCCGGACAATACCGGACCTATTCGAGAGAACTTAATAAAGGAGAGATCAGGATGAGTACAGAAAAGGCATTGCAGGGCTGGACCATAACCGGCATGAACGGCGGCGGCTATGATGTTAAGGTGGACAAGTCGGAAGTGCATATGGGCAAGGCATCGGCGTTGCTGCAATCCGGTAATGCAAGCGAAAACGGATTTGTTACACTCATGCAAATATTCAGCTCGGAAGCCTACCGCGGGCAGAGGTTGAAGCTGTCTGCTTTTGTCAAAGCAGGGGATATCTTCGGATGGGCCGGCTTATGGATGAGAGTTGATGCCGCGAACGGGGAAATGCTGAAATTTGATAATATGGCCCATAGGCCAATTAAAGGTTCCAGAGAATGGAATCAATACAACGTCATTCTGGATATTCCGCAGGACAGCCATGCGATAGCTTTCGGGGTCCTGCTGAACGGCTCCGGCAAGGCCTGGGTCGATCAGTTCCGCTTCGAAGTCGTAGATGCCAAGACGCCCACGACAGATGAAGGCGGGGAAGATACCCTGCCGCTTGCGCCGGTCAATCTCGATTTTGAACAATAATAGGTTTCTGCAGCCCCTGCCCATGCGAAGTGAAGTATCCTGGGAAAGGGGTTTTGCTGCGCTTATTATAATTTCCCTATATAGTTTGAACTTAAGATCTTTCTATTTTGGGTTATTATCGTAACTGCGGTGAATGTTTGGACTTCCGGCCGCTGTTGTCTGCAGATTTCTTGATTTTATTTCGCTCTTCGCGGTTGAAATCCACAGACAAAGGCGGACGCTGTCGCTCCTCCAGTTCCAAACTTCCCCTCCGTCACTTCACCCCTTTTTAATTTTCCAAGTTCAATCTATATAGAATATAATTGGCTCTGCGCTCGAACAGCCGCGGCTTGTCTTCCTTGATTTCTTCCAGCAGGAACGCCAGGCATCTCTTGATCCGCAGGGGCATGCCGGCGGCGATGTCGGCAAATTCCTTGCGGTAGATATCATCGGCCAGTATTCTCTGGATCAGAATAATCGCCCAATTACGGCCTGTCTCCAGCAGCTCCGGCAGCGATTCCAGCAGTTGGGTCAGGTACATCTCCATTTGGTAGCTCTCCAGAAAATGAACAAGACCGAACATAACCTCCTCCTGTTCGGTATCATCATCAAACACCTTGAAAATCTGCTGGATCACAGCGTCCTCCGTATCCCCAGCCAGGCCTTCCAGGGCCTGCTCAAACTGCTCGCATTCCAGCTCCGTGCGCAGCAGCCGATTGTCATACAGCAGGGCAATGCCTGGATACATGTTCATTTAGATTCCCCCTACGCCTTGTCCAAAAGATGGCGGATTCCCGCTGCCACACCATGTTCTGCATTGCTGAGCGTGATGAAATCGGCCGTTTCCTTGAGGATTGAAGCAGCATTCTCCATGGCGATCCGGTAGCCGGCCACCTCAAACATCGGCAGATCGTTGTAACTGTCGCCCATTACAGCTACCTGCTCCAGAGCCATGCCGAAATGCTTAGCCAGCATGCTTACACCGGCCCCTTTATTAGCGTCCTGATGGTTAATCTCAATATTGTTGGGATGAGAAGCGGTGATAATGAGCCCGGGAATGGCGGCGAAACGTGTAGAGGCTTCTTTCAGAAGCTCAAGGTTCAGCGAGAACGCCAGCGTCTTGTAGATGACTTTGTCCTCTTTGCCCCAGATCTCCTCCATGTCCTCCACATAGGTCACGGCAGCCTGCTGAAACTGCTGGTCGATCATGGCCTTAAGCAGCCAGCGGAGTTCTTCCGGCACCTCGTCATCTTTAAGCTCCGATATTTTCTCCAGATGCACCCGTTTATCGAGCTCTACATACACGTTATCCTCTGTGTATACCTCATAATACAATTCAGGAATTTCGTTCATCCAGCGCAGCGCGGGAATAATATTCTCTTTGTTCAGCGGCTTGCTTGCCACAAGCGTCCCGTCAGCCAGCGTCACTACGGCTCCATTCAGACTGACTACCGGACATTCCAGCTCAGCCAGCCGCAGCTGCCGCTCGGCATCCATGTAAGAGCGTCCTGTGGCGATGATTACAATATGTCCCTGGTTTTGGGCGTGTACTATCGCTTCCCGGTTCTCTGGGCTAATGATTCCTTCTTCGTTAAGCAGTGTTCCATCCATATCGAGTGCTATCAGCATATCGTTTGCATTCCTTCCTGTACCGCAGGTTGTCCCCTTCAAGGGCAATGAGATCGTTCCTAGTATCTTATCATTAATGTTCTGAAAATAAAAAATCCATTTTCATGAAAAGAAACTAACCGTAGAAAATTGTGCAGTGTACTGCATTTTCAGAAAGGAGTTTACTCGTGGTACAATGAAAGGCAGACTAACAAGTGAACGGCCGCCGTAATCGTCAGCTCATAGGGTCACAATGTGATTGGTGGTATTTCCCTGTCCAGGGAAACAGCTGTCCGACGCTTTAGGTAAGGGGGATAAAGATGAAATCCAGAAATTTAGCTACGATATCGCTGGCTGTCATGGCCTGCGGTTTTCTGCTTACACTGTTTTTGCCGGATAATCTGGCTGTTGTTCTGCTGAGAGGCGGCTTCGAAGCCGGGCTGGTAGGGGGGATTGCCGACTGGTTTGCGGTTACCGCACTGTTCCGCCATCCGCTGGGCTTGCCGATTCCGCATACCTCGCTTCTGCTGAAGAACCGGGATAAGATCATCCAGTCTCTTATCTCCGCTATGGAGAATGAGCTACTGAACAAAGAGAGTATTGAGAACAAGCTGCGCAAGATCCGCTTCGTGTCGCTCGGCAGCGGACTGCTGACTAAGTTTGTAGCAAGGAAAAAAGCAAGAGCCGACATGCTGGAGCAGCTCAGCACCTTTGTTCAGCGGCTTCCGGTAGATAAGGCGGTTCCTTATCTTCAGACGGCGGTTGCAGATTACATCCGTGAAGCGGAGCTTGGTACCGCCGCCGACAGCATCGTCACCAAACTAATGAACGACGGCAAGGATATTGCCGCGCTCGATTATGCGCTTGAAGGCATCTCCGGCTGGAGCAGCCGCCCTGAGACGCGGGCGATGCTGGGCAAGATCGCCAGTGAGAAACTGGCTGAGGTGAAGCTGGGAGGGCTGAAAGGTATGGCCTTTCAGGCATTTGTCGGATTTGTGGATGCAGATATGCTGGGAGAAATGCTCCAGGGCATGCTGCAGTCCGGTATCAGGGATTTCCGTGAAGCGGATAATCCTTACCGTGAGCAGATCATCCAGGAAATCCGCGTCGCCCTGTTTCAGCTTGTGAACGACGAAGCGCGGATCCTTTCACTGAAGGAATGGGCACTGGAGGAGCTGCAAGGCGAAGCGGCTTCAGCGTTTCTGCATAAGCAATTGGAAGCTCTGCGCGGCAAGGCGGTTGCCATGCTGGAAGAGGACCGCAGCTCCGGAGGACGAAAGCTGTTTGCGCTGTATGCTCTATTGGCCCGGCGCATCAGTACGGAAAAAGAGTGGACGGAGAGCTGGGAGGAGCGGATTCGCGCTTCATTAATCGCCTTCGTAGAGGCTAACCATTACCGGCTTGGCGTATTGGTCAAGGAGAATCTTGATCAAATGGATGATGCCAGCCTGGTGAACATGCTGGAGGACAAGGTGGGCAAGGATCTGCAGTGGATTCGTGTCAACGGCGCGGTATGCGGCTTTGTCGTGGGACTTGTGCTTACAGTCATCCAGATGATCTAAAGTCAGAAGACTACAACATCAAGAGGCAGCAAAGCGTACCCTTGAACCGGAACAGCCGGAACCGGGGGATGTTTTGCTGCCTCTTTTCTATTGACCTATTGACCAAAGGGACAAAGGTTACAGTTGGTTTTTACCGTTGCTGATGGTGAAGGTTTCCAGTACAGGAAGCACGAAGATTTTACCATCACCGAAGGAGCCGTGTTCACCGGTTCTTGCCGTTCTCATAATAATGCTGATTACATCGTCCTTCTCATCATCCTGGATGACAATCATCAGCAGCTTCTTGGAAATTTGATTGTAATAGTTGGTTCCAACCTGAATTCCCTTTTGTTTCCCGCGGCCGAGCAAATCCATCTTGCTGATGGAGGGGAAGCCGGCAAGCATTAATTCAGCCATGACTTCATCCGCTTTCTCGGGCCTAACTATAGCTTTGATCATTAACATAACGATGCACCCTTTCTACAGCCAATAGTGTGTGTTGTAGGGGGTTGCCAATTTCATGATAGCGCTATAAGCAATACATTTCGTTAATGGCAACGCTTACAATATGAGTATAATATTTACTGCAGGCTATATCCTGCGAATAAGATCACTAATTTCTTGTTACACATTGTCGCATAACAGAGGAGCGCCCCTGCGGCAGACTCCTCTGCTATTGCGGCAAAAGCGAGCGGTACAGCTCCTCCAATTGTGCTGTGGTATGCCTCCACTCAAAAGCCCGCAGGGCATCACTCCGCCCTTGCATCCCGATCTTTGCCGCCTTGGCCGGATTGCGTCCGATCATCAGCAGGCGTTTGGCAAACGGGGCGGCCTGACGGTAACGGTCCACCAGGTAGCCGTTGTGGCCTGACGTGATGATCTCACGGATGCCGCCGTTATTCGAAGCAATAACCGGCAGCCCGGAGGCCATGGCCTCCACATTGACCAGTCCAAAGGATTCATGCCCTTGGGAAGGGCAGACGAAGCAATCGGCCATCTGATACAGGCTGTGAATATCCTCATGGGCGATGTTTCCAACGAAAGATACAGATACACCCAGTCTCCGCGCCAGGGTTTTGAGCCGCTGGATATATGGAGGTTTGCCCCGGCCGGCTATGATCAGATGGGAGGGCAGGCGTTTATTGAGAATGTGCATAGCCTGAAGCAGTACGGGTACTCCCTTACGGGGGATCACCCGCCCGACGAACAGCACCGTGAACACTTGCGGGAGCCTGTATAATCGCCGGAGGCGCTGCCGTTCCGGTTCTTCGGCCGGTATGAACCGGGACAGGTCCGCTCCCAGCGGAATAACACTGAGTTTCTTGTCCAGGCCGGGAAAACGCCGGGAAATTCTTAGCTGTAGGGAGCGGCTATTGGCAGCGATGCCGTCAGCCTTGGCCAGGCTGCGGGCAATTCGGCGTTCTGCCGGTACGAACGTCAGAGAGTGCAGATACAGCAGTACCGGAGTCAGGGGATGCTGGTGTTTCACGGCGGCCATCAGCAGCGGCCGGTTATCGATCTGAATCACATCGAAGGACGTCTTCTCAAGAAATTTGAGTACCGAGGCAAGATAACGGGAAGGACTGCCTGAAGTCAGACGAATGATCCGGACCTGCTCGAGCTCTGCGGAGTCGGGCAGTCCTGGTGACTTGCGGCTTAGTACCGTTACCATATGCCGCCGGGCCAGCCTTCTGGCAATCGCCCAGATGCAGATCTCCACTGAACCGTTCCCCGGTACCGGGAACTGCTCCGGTGCAATAATACAGATATGC
This sequence comes from Paenibacillus sp. FSL H3-0321, assembly GCF_038002865.1. Classification (NCBI taxonomy): domain Bacteria; kingdom Bacillati; phylum Bacillota; class Bacilli; order Caryophanales; family Paenibacillaceae; genus Paenibacillus; species Paenibacillus sp. FSL H3-0321. The sequence goes on from NZ_JBBODH010000001.1 coordinate 4,576,789, forward strand.
ATAATATAAGCCTCCTCAAGGCCCGCTGATGGATATTGTCTCTACCTACCATATGCGGACCAAGAGTCGGAAGACACATTCCTTAAGCAATCATGCTGCGATTTGCTTGGCCGCGTCCGCAATCACACCGGCAATCTTTTGCTCAAGCTCAAGGATCTTCAGCTTGCTGGCTGCCATTTGACGGTAACCTGAGACAAGGGATGACAGGGATTGAGCAGTCAAAGCCTGATTCTGCTTGCGGATAGCTGATTTGAAGTCACTGAAATCTGCCGATATCCGTTTGTTCAAGGAGGCTGCCACGCTTTTCTGGGACTTGATCGAGGCCTGCGGGCTTTCGATCCCCGCCAAGGTTTTACGTGCGGCGGCCATCTTTTTGGTGCGGGTTTCTTTGGCCGCTTTCAGCAGGGCTTCTTTATTGCGGATATCCTCACGCGCGAATTGAACGAGAATTTTCATAGCATCAGCCTGTGTGCGGAGCACATCCTTCAAGACCTTGTCCTTCAACCCTCTGAGTAGGTTAATCCGGCGGTTGAGCGCGCTGTATTGGTCAAAGAGAGGCTGGTAACGTTCTTTGGTGCTGCTTAAGGCCGTGGACAGCCGGGCCACGGTGGACTGATCTATTTCCTTGATTTGGTTTCGGACAATGATCAGCGCTTGCGTATTGCTGTCATGCAGCCGGCGGATTTGCGCCTCACGGCTGTCATACTGGGCGACCAGGACGGAGAAATCACTGTAATACCCTTTAAGCCTAGTCCTTGTCGTATCGTCCGCAGTGGCGGCAGTCAGTTCAAACGAGGCTTGAATCGAAGGGGTCAGCGCTGTTCCGGATGCGTTTACCGCGCCTGCTGAAGATAATACTGCAAGCAGAAGTGCCAGCATTGCCAGGGGAATCTTCTTAAGCTTGTTCATCTTTTCCTCCTTAATCTCATCCCTTATTCCGCAACAACAAAAAAAGCACCCGCAGTAAAGGCTATTAAGCCTTTATTACGGGTGCTTCCGTCGTAATAGGTCACGAATGAAATATTATCTAAACTATAAGGGAAGGACAAAACCCCGTCAATATTTGTAATTTAAACTTTTTTTTGATGGAAACCAGGCTGCGCGTTTATTCCGGACTTTTCTTAACGTATACTGGGTAATAAGACAACAGAGAGCTGCATACGAGCCGGCTCGTGACGAAGGGGGCCTTGTTTGATGGAATTGGCATATAATAGCGATATTTTGGATCAAGCCTTCATGATGTCTCCGGTAGGAATGGCCGTCCTGGCCTCAGAAAAGGACAAATGGATAAAGGTTAATTCCGCTTTTTGCAATATCCTCGGCTGCAGTGAACCGGAATTTCTAGCTGGAGCTTTATTGAGAAGCAAGAGTGCGTCACAGCCAGAACAGGAAGATCGGGAAGGGTTCACACTAATGAGTGTATTGGAGGGGCTTTCATACACCCCCGGTGATACCTTAAAGAGTGAACAGAGGTTTCTTAATCGTGCAGGACATTCTGTTTGGGTTTCCCTTACATTCGTGCGGGCTGATGCAGGACAAGACTCTTCACATATTATTGTATACGCGCAGGATATTACTGACCGGAAAATCGCTGATCAGCTGACAGTAGACAGCCGTGATTTGTACGATTTATTTCTAAAAGACGATCAGAGCATGATTTCATTCACATTGCCTGACGGTACACTAAGCTTCATCTCCCCCTCATCTCTTTCGTTAATCGGATTTACCCCTGAGGAAATGATCGGTAAAAACCGGCTGGAATTTTATCATCCTGATGATATCGAGGGCATGGACAAGTCTGACGCTCTTCTGAAGAATGACATCTATGTCCGCCGTTTACGCCATAAAGATGGGCATTATCTGTGGTTCGAAAGCTCTTTTCATGTGATCCGGGGGGAAAATAATGAAATCATCCGGATCATGGGTATTGGCCGCAACGTGACGGGCCGCAAACATAATGAGGAGGCTTTGGCCACGGCGCAAAGAGTCGCCAGAATCGGTTCCTGGGTATGGGATTTGACGAAAGGCAAGCTGTCCCTCTCGGAAGAGCTGCAGCGTATGCTGAAGCTTGGTGTTGGAGCAGCCGAAGTCGATTACCGGACATTCCTGGAGCTGGTTCATCCGGATGACATCAACGACATGTTTACAAGGGTGCGGGAGACGCTGGAAAACGGGAATTCCGGTGAGAGTACCTACCGGCTGGTCCTTGCGGATGGAACTCTGCTTGCGGTACATATTCAGTGGGATACCGTACTGGGACCGGCCGGCCAGCCTGTTCAGCTTATCGGAATGATGCAGGATATCACTGAACGCCAGCAGATGGAGCAGAAGCTTAGAGAAAATGAGCGAAATTACCGGCTAATGTCGGAAAATTCACTGGATCTGATCTCTCGCCACGCGATAGAAGACAGCATATTCTTATACTGCTCCCCGGCCAGCCGCTCTCTGCTCGGCTATGAACCGGAGGAGATGGTCGGTACCAGTGCTTTTGATTACTTGCATCCCGATGATTTGATAGTAATGAAAGAAATGATGGCACAAAGTGAGCAGACCCGCTTCATCCCGGCGGCGGTCTACCGTTACCGGCGCAAGGACGGCGGCTATGTCTGGTTGGAGACGAAAAGCAGGTATATTTTAGATGAGCAGGGCGGGATTGTGGAGATTATTGCCGTTGGCCGTGACATAACGGAGCGCAAGCAGTTTGAGTCCAAGCTTCAAGAGAACGAACAGCGCTATAAGTCACTGTTTGAATATAATCCGTCAGCTGTATACTCCATGAATCTGCAGGGGGATTACTTAACCTGCAACTCCAATCTGGAGATTCTGAGCGGATATTCAATGGAGGAGCTGGTGGGCAGCTATTTCGGCCCCCTGGTGCATGAGAAGGATAGGGCAAAGACGCAATATCATTTTAATCTGGCTTGCCAGGGAATGCCTCAAAGCTATGATCTGACCCTTATTCATAAAGATGGCCATCTGGTAGAAATCAGTACGACCAACATTCCGATTATTGTCGGGGACAAGGTCGTAGGCGTATATGGAATTTCCCGTGACATTACGGACCGTATCCGGTATACCGAGCAGATTGAGAAGCTGAGCAATGATTACACACTGATCTTAAATGCAGTCTCCGAAGGCATATTTGGTCTTGATACGGAGGGGAGGGTAACCTTCATCAATCCGGCGGGGGCACAGATGCTGGGCTTCGCCTACGGTGAAATTATGGGCCATCCTTATCTGGATCACATACAGCACACAGCGCTGGATGGCCTCCACTACCGGCCGGAGGATTCTCCGCTGATGCAGGCCGTCCGTGCCGGGGAATCCCATCAGAGCAAAGATGCGGTATTGTGGCGCAAAGACGGTTCAAGCTTTCTGGCCGAGTATCAGGTTACTCCGCTGTTTGATAAAGGAGACCGTAAGGGTGCGGTTGTTGTGTTCCGTGATATTACGGATGAGAAAGAGATTATCCGCGCCAAGGAATCGGCAGAGAAAGCGGATCAGGCGAAATCGGAGTTTCTGGCGATTATGAGCCATGAGCTGCGGACGCCGATGAACGGAATTATGGGGATGACGGATCTCCTGTCAGAAACCGAGCTGGATGAAGAGCAGCGCGGATATGCGGAGATTATTAGCCAGAGCAGTACTTCTCTGCTGTATATCCTCAATGAAATTCTGGATCTCAGCAAAATAGAAGCCGGAAAAATGATCCTCGTGCATGAGCCGGTAAGTCTTGAATGGGTCTTGGAAAGCGTAACCGAGCTGTTCTCGCCGAAAGCGAAAGAGAAGAACCTGGAATTGAGCTGCCAAGCTGCTTCCAATGTTCCGGAGTTAATCATGGGCGATGCGGCCCGGCTGCGCCAGATATTGGTGAATCTGGTCAGCAACGCAGTGAAATTCACTGAAGAAGGTCATATCTCTATTGAGGTGGGGACGGAATTCTGTCCTAACCAGAATAAGCTGACTCTGAAGTTTAATGTTAGGGATACGGGAATCGGAATTCCGCCGGAGAAACAGTCTCTGCTGTTCCAATCGTTCTCCCAGCTGCACCCGTCCATTAACCGCAAGTATGGCGGAACCGGACTGGGACTTTCCATCTGCAAGCGGCTGGTTGAGCTTATGGGCGGAGCGATTGCAGTGGACAGTGTGGAAGGCGAAGGCTCAAACTTCTACTTTACCTTGCCCTTGGATATTGAACATGATCCTAGTGATTTGGAGGAGGAGCCGGTACGGGTGCAGACTCCATCAGTACCGGTGATTAGCCTTGATGATGCCGAGCCCGATGATAATGCCCGGATTGAGGAGGAAGGAAGTGGCCTTCTGCCTACTGGAGGTCTTCCTCAGTTGGAGCCGAAATACGGTCCGCTGCGGATTCTGGTCGCAGAAGATCATCCCGTTAATCAAAAGCTTCTATTGATCATGCTGGAGAAACGCGGATATACTGCGGACCTGGTGGAGAACGGCCAGCAGGCGCTGCAAGCCGTTCTGCAGCAGCCCTATGATCTGGTATTTATGGATGTGCAGATGCCGGAGATGAGCGGGCTTACCGCAGCGGCCAGAATCAGGGACCAGCTCCCCCAGGCCAAGCGGCCCTTTATGGTGGCTGTGACTGCTTATGCCACACGGGAGGATCGTGAAAGATGTCTGGCTGTAGGTATGGAAGATTTCATCAGCAAGCCGTTTCTCACCTCCGACATTGAACGGATACTGCAGCAGCGTCAGGAGAAGATATCCTTATGAGAAAAGCACTGCGGGAGCACAAGTTGCTCGCTGAATCTTATACGCAGTGGGACCCGGGTGTTGCTTCGCCCGGCTCGGCCTGCGGTCCGGCGACCATCGCCGCATTGATGGAATATTGGTGCACGCGGAAGGGCCGGGCTTTTATTCCCGGAGCAAGTCATTTTGCTTCCAAAGCGGCACATATTAATCACGTATACAGCCATCATGGCGGAACACCTTGGGGAATGAGCGTGCGCAGCTTTACCAAAGGCGTCAAAGCTTATATCCGGTCTTCTGCTCCTCTGGAGGCGAAGGAACGCGGACTCTTCTCCGTAAGTGTGTTTAATGATATAGACCGGTACAAAGCAGAGATTGATGCGGAGCGGCCGGTGGCGCTCAAATTCGATAAATGGCTTACGTTTCGCTGGCGGGGAAAATACACCTATGATTACCATTGGGTGCTGGGAATCGGTTATCAGGAGCCTGAGGGCGGAGGAAGCCCTGTACTTATTGTTCATGACAACGGGATGCGGCATAAGCACGGCGGGTTCACTCCCGGGCAAGCACGCCTTATCCCTTATAACGTCAATAAAGATGTTATAACCATGGTGGCTTTAGATATCATGAAGCTTCCATAGGGCATCAGCTGTAACCTTCAGGCGGAAGGAAGGGCAGCTTGATGAAACTATCAAGTACAAACGTTTGCACAAAATCGGCAATAAGGATATAATTCCAATTATTAAAGGGTAAAGGAGACAGATGGCCTTGTCCGTACAAAAGGAATTGAAAGAACCGATTTATTATGGTGATCCGGCAGCTACCGGAGGAATATCCGTGTTCGCCCAGGAGTTTGACGAGCTTTTCAGTTATGACGGGGATGACCTTGGCGTAACGTATACGCCTGCTTCCTCGGCCTTTTGCTTGTGGGCACCTACCGCGCAGGAAGCAGCGGTTGTGCTCTATGGCTCATGGCACGAAGCCGCAGGAGATGTCTTGCCGATGATCCGTGATGTCAGAGGGACATGGCGTTTGAGCGTGGCCGGGAACTTGGAGGGCAAGTTCTACACCTATCGTGTGCGCATCGGGGAGCAGTGGAATGAAGCGGCCGATCCTTACGCCCGGGCTGTCGGCGTGAATGGAGATCGAGCGGCGATTCTCGATTTGCGCAAGACGGATCCCCAGCGCTGGACAGAAGATAAGCCACCTCTGGCTGACCCTGTGGACGCGGTGATTTACGAGCTTCATCTGCGGGATCTGTCTGTTCATCCGGCTGGCGGCATTGCCCATAAGGGACAATATCTGGGTCTGGCCGAAGAAGGGACGCGCGGACCGGGCGGGATTCTTACCGGACTGGATCATATATCCGATCTCGGAGTGACCCATGTGCAGCTGCTCCCTATTTATGACTATGCCACAGAAAGTGTTGATGAGACCAAGCTGGACCAGCCTCATTATAACTGGGGTTATGACCCCAAAAATTTCAATGCTCCGGAAGGCTCCTACGCTACGGATCCGTATGATCCGGCTCTGCGAATCCGCGAGCTGAAGACAATGATCCAGACACTGCATGACCGCGGACTGCGCGTAATCATGGATGTGGTCTACAATCATGTTTATGACGGCTATCTTGTAAATTTCACCAAGCTTGTTCCCGGCTACTATCTGCGTTATAAGCAGAACGGCAGTCTGTCGAACGGCTCGGGCTGCGGCAATGATGTCGCCTCTGAACGGATCATGATGACCCGGTTTATTGTGGAGTCGGTGCTGTACTGGGCCCAGGAATATCATATCGACGGTTTCCGCTTTGATCTGATGGGACTGCTCGACATAGAAACCATGCAGGAGATCCGCCGCCGTCTGGACGAAATTGATCCTTCACTGATGACTATCGGGGAAGGCTGGATCCTGGATACGGAGCTTCCGGCGGAGCGCCTCGCCAGCCAGAGCAATGCGGATGCCCTTCCGGGCATCGGACAGTTCAATGACGGGTTCCGCGATGCCGTAAAGGGGAATATTTTCCGCTATGAAGAGCCTGGATTTATCGGCGGCAAGACGGGTCTCGAGCAGGCGGTGAAGACGGGGATTACCGGAGGCGTTGTGTACGGTCAATCCATGGGGGCGTTCGCTGATGAGCCGCAGCAGTGTGTTAACTTCGTTGAATGCCACGACAACCATACCCTCTGGGATAAAATTGTAATTTCCACCAAAGGGGAAAGCGATGAGCGGCGCAGAGGGATGCATCGTCTGGCTTCGGCAATGGTAATGACGAGCCAGGGGATTCCGTTTCTTCATGCAGGACAGGAATTTATGCGTACGAAGGACGGGGTGGAGAACAGCTTTAAGTCTCCCGTTGAGATCAACCGCTTGGACTGGGAACGCGCAGCGGCGCATGTGGAGGATATTGCTTATATGAAGCAGTTGATTGCGCTAAGGCAAGCCCACCCGGCATTTCGCCTGCGCAGCGCGGAGGAAATTCGCGCACAGCTGATGTTTGAGAAGGCGCCTGCCGGGGCAATAGCCTATACACTCCGGGATCACGCCGGAGGTAATCCGGCGCTGCACTTATACGTGCTTTATAATTCAAATACAGCCGGAGTGTCAGTGGATTTGCCACCGCTTGGCGAGTGGAGCACCCTGTTCGGCGAGGATCTGGTCTCGAAGCTTGCCGGGGGCAAGCTGACCGCCAAGGGCATTGGAATGGTTGTATTGGCCGTCCGGCAATAAGTGCCAGCTGCACTGTATATAATAGTTTGATAAAAATGGATGCCACTCGGTTGAGAGTGGCATCCATTTTTGCGTCGGTCCCTATCGTCCCAATTTGGCGGACTCCATGGGCGTCATCTGCCCGTTAGGGAAGAACGCAGGTGGCAATCTGGAGAGATAACGCCGTTAGAGTCCGCAAACCGTAATAAACGGACCGTAGCCACCCAATAAGGACACTGGAGTCCGACGGCCTATTTTCCAAAAACTACTTTATCTGTCGTAGTAATTATGCTACAATGCAATTACTACGACAGATGAAGTAATGAGGGATAAGTTAGGAGGATGAATTGTGATCAGCAGTGATGTCATACGGGGATATAACGATACGCTCATCCTCTATATGCTTCTGGACGGAGAGTCCTATGGCTATGAGATTTCCAAGAACATCCGGAAGCTGTCGGAGGAGAAGTACATCATGAAGGAGACTACGCTTTACTCCGCATTCACCCGGCTTGAGAAGAATGGGTACATCGATTCCTTTTTTATGGATGAAACCTTTGGGAAACGACGCACCTATTACCGTATAACTCCGCAAGGTCTGGCTTATTATCTGGAAAAATGCGAGGAATGGAAAGTTACGCAAGAGGTCGTCAACAAATTCATAAAGGAGCTGTGATCAGGATGGATACCATTAGGGGCTATTTGAACAACATGTTTAATTCCCTGCCCAGGACAGAGCAAACATTTAAGCTGAAGCAGGATCTGCTGGCTAGTATGGAGGAGAAATATTACGAACTGAAGAAGGAAGGCAAATCAGAGAATGAGGCGGTAGGCATTGTCATATCCGAGTTCGGCAACATCGATGAGCTGATTGACGAGCTTGGGATTACAGTGGGGGGAGAGGATACGCTGCTTCCTGTACTTGCTCCGGAGGATACATGGGGGTATCTGGTTGCCAAGAAGACTAGCGGTTTTATGGTGGGGATTGGTGTAATGCTATGCATCATCGGCCCGGCACTGCTGATTCTGCTTGTTACCTTGGCAGAATTTGGTTTTCTCCGCGGGGTGATTTCGGAAGATACTGCCGGAATTATTGGCGTGATCGTGCTGCTGCTGCTGGTGGCGCTGGCGGTTGGGCTATTCATATTCAGCGACACAAAGCTGGAGCGATACAAATATCTGCAAAAGGGTTTTAATCTGCCCTATTTTTTGCGGACCGAGATCGAGCAGCGCAGCCGTGCATTTGCCCCTACCTATACCCTGTCTCTGACTCTGGGTGTATCCCTGTGTGTACTCTCTCCGGTTCCTGTCCTTGCCTGGTCTGCAATCAATGAGGATGCCAGCGGATACGGGGTCACTATTCTACTTGCGCTCATTGCGCTGCCTGTCTTCCTGTTCATCTACTATGGGAGTATCAAGGAAAGCTTTGGCTTTCTGCTCAAGGAGAAGTAGTACACTGAGGCTCCTGAAGAGAAAGAGGAAAAACACTTCAAGAGCTCTATCGCATCCATCTTTTGGCCGCTGGTTACCGGCTGTTTTCTGATCAGCGGATTTATTTTTGAGCGCTGGGATATCAACTGGGTGATCTTCCCGGTTACAGCGATTTTGCTGGAAGAATTAAATGCTGTGTATAAAATGATTAAGGTGAAATATCGCTTTCAGCCAGCTCTGCCCATTCTCCGGAATTTTATCTAAAAAAGTGACATTGCTCATTTAGGGTATAGTGGAACAATGATAATATTAAGGCATTTCAATCCACGACAGTACCTGGCAGGACCTGTGAAGGAGGGGGAACTTGGCCTCCTCGCAGTTTTTTGCTTTGCTGCTTTACAGTGACAAATGATCAGTCGGTGACAGAGAGTAACTGCCTTTTTGGAGCCGAATGGGCAACATGCCGCCCTTGAAGTTTTCGGCGGTCAATCAGAGAGACTCGGAGGATGACAGGAATGGGTAAAGCAACCGGATTTTTGGAATATCAGCGGCAGACTCCTGTGGAGTGTGAGCCTTTAGAACGGATTAAGAACTGGAATGAATTTTCGGTGCCCCTGGAAGAGGAGAAGCTGCGGGAGCAGGGAGCGCGCTGCATGGATTGCGGAACACCGTTCTGCCATGTAGGACGGCTGCTGTCCGGGATGGCCTCCGGCTGTCCGCTTCATAATCTCATTCCGGAATGGAATGACATGGTCTACCGCGGCAATTGGGAAGTTGCGCTGAAACGGCTGCACAAGACCAATAACTTTCCTGAATTTACAGGACGCGTGTGTCCGGCTCCTTGTGAAGGTGCCTGTACCGTGGGCCTTCATGGTAATCCCGTAACGATTAAATCCATTGAAAAGTCGATTGTAGATAGAGGATTCACCGAGGGCTGGATTGTTCCCGAGCCGCCTTTGACCCGTACGGGCAAAAAAGTAGCCGTAGTCGGCTCCGGACCGGCCGGCCTTGCCTGTGCCGCACAGCTTAACAAAGCAGGCCATAGTGTAACCGTATATGAACGGGCTGACCGGATCGGAGGTCTGCTAACCTACGGCATTCCGAACATGAAGCTGGATAAAAAAACCGTGCAGCGGCGGGTGGATTTGCTGGCGGCGGAAGGCATTACCTTTGTAACCCGGACCGAAATCGGCAGAGACATTACTGCTTCGCAGCTCAAGGAAGATAATGATGCTGTCGTGCTCTGCAGCGGCTCGACACAAGCCCGCGATCTTCCGCTGGAAGGCCGCGAGCTTCGGGGAATCCATCAGGCGATGGAATTTCTGACGCTGAATACGAAAAGTCTGCTTGACTCTGATTTGGCTGACGGTGAATATTTGTCTGCGGCCGGCAAGGATGTAGTTGTGATTGGGGGCGGAGACACCGGCACCGACTGTGTAGCTACCTCGATCCGGCACGGCTGCCGCAGTGTCATCCAACTGGAAATTATGCCACAGTCTCCATTGACCCGCCAATCCAACAATCCTTGGCCGGAATGGCCAAAAGTACTCAAAGTGGACTACGGCCAGCAGGAAGCCGCTGCTTTGTATAAGGAAGATCCGCGCCGTTACCTCGTTTCCACGAAACGTTTTGTTGGTGATGACGGCGGACATGTGCAGGAGCTGCACACGGTGCGCATCGAATGGACGCGCAATGAGCAGGGCCGGATGGTTCCGGTAGAAGTTCCGGGCAGCGAAGAGGTAATTAAGGCACAGCTGGTGCTGCTGGCGCTGGGTTTCACCGGTCCGGAAGAAACGGTGCTGAATGAGCTTGGGATAGAACGTGATGAACGCTCCAACGCCAAAGCGGAATTCGGTGCGCAGGCGACTAACGTCGAGGGTGTATTTGCCGCAGGAGACATCCGCCGCGGCCAGAGTCTTGTGGTCTGGGCAATTAATGAGGGACGCCAGGCTGCACGCGAAGTCGACCGCTTCCTGATGGGAGCCTCCAATTTGCCTTAAGTATATCTTGGATAGGTGCTTCATGTGGACGTCCCGGCGGGGCGTCCGCTTTGCGTTCCGGGGCCAAGGAAAGTTAAGATAAAAGATAAGCTATTTAAACGGGTTAAACAGAAAGGGAGATTATACGATGAAGCTGATGTTTATTTCCGATATTCATGGGTCGTTATTTTGGCTGGAGCAGGCTTTGGCAAAAGTAGAGGAGGAGCAGCCGCATACGCTAGTGATTCTGGGGGACTTCTTATATCACGGTCCGAGAAATCCACTGCCGGACGGTTATAATCCCCAGGGAGTCGCAGCGAAGCTTAACGCGTACGGGAAATCTCTGGTGGCTGTTAGAGGTAACTGCGATGCCGAGGTGGATCAGATGCTGCTGGAGTTCCCGATGATGGGGGATTATGTATTGATTCTCCACGAAGGCCGGAAAATCTATGCCACTCACGGGCATGGCTTCAGCATTGACCATTTGCCTGCACTTGCTGAAGGAGATGTATTTATCCAAGGACATACCCATCTGCCGGTAGCCGATATAAAAGAAGGCATCTATGTGCTGAATCCAGGCTCAATCTCGCTGCCAAAAAAGAATAACCCGAATTCCTACGGAATTCTTGAGAACGGGGAGTTCACGGTTAAAGATTTTACGGGCAACGTCGTTAAGCATCTCAAACTGTAGGGTGACCTTATTCTGCGCGGCATTGAGCGTAATGACGGTTTATTGTATGATGGGTAAGGAGCTTTCAGGGATCTTCCCGCTTCAAATATAAACAGCAGAGGTAAACAACAAATGTATCCTAAAGATATGAACTATACAATGCCGGCGGAATGGGGCAAGCATGAGCGGACCTTCATCTCCTGGCCGGTTCAGGCGTCCATGGTTTTTCCGGACAACCATAAATCCGTTTGTGACGGCTATGCCGAAATCATCCGTGCCATTGCTGAGTTCGAGCCGGTTACCGTAGTTGTCAATCCGGACGATCTGGGGATGGTAGAGGAACTGGAACTCGGGGCGAATGTAACGCTGCTGCCGATCCGGCATAATGACGCCTGGCTGCGTGATAACGGGCCGACGTTTGTTCTAGGTGAAGACGGCGTGCTCGCCGGTGTGAACTGGAAATTTAACGCCTGGGGCGGCAAATATTCGCCGTGGGATCTGGATGATGAGGTGGCTCCGCAAATTCTGGAGCAGCTGAAGATGAAACGTTTTGACGCACCGCTGGTAATGGAAGGCGGCTCTATCCATACCGATGGTGAAGGCACACTGATCACCACGGAGGAATGTCTGCTGAACACGAACCGCAATCCGGAGCTGGGCCGGGCAGACATTGAAGAATATGTACGGAAATATACCGGCACCGAGTCGATCATCTGGCTGAAGCGCGGCCTCAGCGGTGACGAGACTGACGGCCATGTAGATAATATTGCCTGCTTCGCCGCTCCGGGCAAAGTCATCATTCAGGTCTGCGGCGACCCGCAGGATGAGAACTTCGGCATCACTCAGGAGAATCTCCGTATTCTGGAGAATGCGGTGGATGCCAAAGGCCGGAAGCTGGAGATTATCCAGATTCAGCAGCCGCCCCGTGTGGACTATGAGGACAGCCGCCTGACGCTTAGCTATTTGAATTTCTATTTCGTCAACGGCGGCATTATACTGCCGATATTCGGCGGGACGGCTTCCGAGACAGATAAGCTGGCGGAGCAGAGTCTGGCTGCCTTATTCCCGGACCGCAGAATCCGTACGGTAAACGGTATGGCGGTCATCGGCGAAGGCGGAAACGTGCACTGCACGACCCAACAGATGCCTGCTGCAAAGTAATTTACTCGCTAGGGAGGACAGAATCATGAGAAAAGTAAAAGTAGCCGCTACACAAATGAGCTGTTCCGGCGACATTGATGAGAATATTCGCAAGGCTGACAGTCTGGTCAGAGAAGCAGCGGCTCAAGGCGCGCAGATTATTTTGCTGCAGGAGCTGTTCGAAACCCCGTATTTCTGCCAGAAGGAGAAATCTGATTATTACGTCTACGCTACTGAGCTGGAGCAGAATAAAGCAGTGAATCATTTCAAGGCTGTGGCCAAAGAGCTGCAAGTCGTGCTGCCGATCAGTTTCTACGAGAAAAAGAACTATGCCCGTTACAACTCGCTGGCGGTAATTGATGCCGACGGCACGGTGCTGGGCAAATACCGCAAGAGCCATATTCCTGACGGTCCCGGCTATGAAGAGAAATTCTATTTCAATCCGGGGGATACCGGGTTTAAGGTATGGAATACCCGCTATGCCAAGATCGGTGTCGGCGTCTGCTGGGACCAGTGGTACCCGGAAGCCGCCAGAGTCATGAGTCTAATGGGCGCGGAGATTCTGTTCTATCCGACAGCCATCGGTTCAGAACCGCAGGACGGATCCATTGATTCCAAAGATCACTGGCAGACCTGCATGCTGGGCCATGCGGCGGCGAATCTGATTCCTGTCGTGGCCTCCAACCGGATCGGCGAGGAAATTGATGAGGATTCCAGCATTAACTTCTACGGCTCCTCGTTCATTGCCGGCCCGCAGGGCAACAAAATCGTCGAAGCCGGGCGGGATGAGCAGACGGTACTGGTCAGCGAATTCGATCTGGATGCGTTGGAAGTGGGCCGGATTGAGTGGGGCATTTTCCGGGACCGCCGTCCGGAGCTGTACAGAATGATATCTTCGTATGATGGGGACTTAACCTTTTAAGGTATAATTGAACAGAAGTATATAACATGGAATAAAAGGCACTGCCAGGGAGAATCATGATCTCTTGGCCGTGTCTTTTTTGCTTTGATGGCATGTTCATGGGAGATAAGAGGGTCGTGTCTAGCGATAAATGTTACAATCTATGAATTTAGTGTTATATAACATTACACATTTGAGAAAAGTTAATTGTCATCACCACAGTGATCTGTTAAAATCTCCTTAAGTATTTTACAAAATGAGTGGGGGATTGGAAAATGGGGATCAGAAAAAAGTGGGCAATGTCAGCTTTGGTAGCATTTTTGGTCTTGTCTATGGTGGGCTGTGGTTCCAACAATAATGCCAAAAGCGGAGATGCGGCAGGAGAGTCGATCAAATTCGCAAGTGACGCCAGCTACGCGCCAATGGAGTATATGGACACGGATACGATCAAGGGTTTTGACATTGATTTCATCAAGGCGGTTATGGAAGAAGCGGGTATCGATTATACAGTGACGAATACGGGATGGGACACGATGCTTTCCAGTGTGAAGCAGGGCACGGAATATCAGGCAGGTCTATCCTCGGTATCCATTACGGACGAACGCAAGGAAACCTATGACTACTCTATCCCCTACTTTGAATCCACTAATATGATTATGGTTAAAGAGGGCAGTGACATTAAGAATGCGCTGGACCTGAAAGATAAAACCGTAGCGGTACAAGGGGCTACAACGGCCGATGATCTGATGAGCGGGATTATGGGGGTCGACAACACCAAGCTGAGACGTTTTGAAAGCAATGCGGTAGCGCTGATGGAACTGAAAGGCGGCGGAGCCGACGCGGTGGTGGCTGATATCGCCATCGTGAATGAATACATTAAGAACAATCCGAAAGAAAAAGTAACGGGCATCCTCGATAAGGAGAACTTTGGTTCCGAATATTACGGCATTCTGTACCCTAAGGGCAGTGAGTGGAAAGCCAAACTGGATCCGGCAATCAAAACTGTTATAGAGAACGGGAAGTATGCCGAGATCTACAAAACCTGGTTCGGGGAAGAACCGGATACAGCCACTCTTCTTAGCGCGGAGTAAGCAAGCAGGGAGACGACAAAGCGTGCGTAATGATTGCTATTGCGCATGCTTCTTTTTTTGAAATTTAGAGCAGAAGAGAAGGGAAGAATTCTATGGACTTCAGATTCGACATCATCGTTCATTATTTGCCGGTCTTACTGAAGGGAACGTTATTCACAATTGGAGTATCTATTGTATCTATTCTTTGCGGCTCGATCCTGGGCTTGGGGATGGGCTTCGGCAAAATGGCTCCGAAATGGTATTTCCGCTGGCCGTTCCATTCCTATATTAACTTCTTTCGTGGCACACCGCTGTATGTACAGATCCTGATCGTGCATTTTGGGGTAATTCCACTTTTTTACGGCACGACCAACGTCCTGATGACCTCATTTGTCGCGCTTTCGCTGAATTCTGCCGCCTATTCCGCCGAGATTTTTCGTGCCGGTATCCAGTCGATCGATCCTGGGCAGCGGGAAGCCGCGTTGTCGCTTGGAATGAGCAAATGGCAGGCGATGCGTTTTATCATTCTGCCGCAGGCGATCAAACGGATGGTTCCGGCGTTCGGGAATGAATTTATTGTCCTGGTCAAGGATTCCTCCTTGCTTGCGCTTATTGCCGCCCCAGAGATTATGTACTGGAGCAATACGATGAAAGGCCAATACTTGCGGATATGGGAGCCTTATTTGACCGCTGCCTTTATCTATTTCATTCTTACCTATTCACTCAGCAAGCTGCTCAATTATATTGAACGGAAGGTGTAACCTTATATGAAGCCTATTATTTCGGTACGGCATTTACATAAATCATTCGGTGCCCATCAGGTGCTGAGCGATATTAACGTGGATATCCACGGCCGGGAGGTTGTGGTGGTAATCGGGCCATCGGGTTCGGGAAAATCGACCTTTTTACGCTGCCTTAATCTGCTGGAGGAGCCGCAAGAGGGTGATGTCATCATTGAAGGAACTTCCTTGATGGCCAAAAGTACAAGAATTAACGATATCCGTACAGAGGTTGGCATGGTGTTTCAGCAATTTAATCTGTTTCCGCACAAGAAGGTCATTGAGAACATTATGCTGGCCCCGATGCAGGTTCGTAAATGGCCTGCGGACAAAGCGCGGCAGAAGGCGCTGGAACTGCTGCAAAAGGTCGGCTTAAGCGAGAAGGTGGAAATGTATCCGGCATCCCTGTCGGGCGGGCAGGCCCAGCGGGTCGCAATTGCCCGGGCGCTGGCGATGGAGCCGAAGATTATGCTCTTCGATGAGCCGACATCGGCGCTGGACCCGGAAATGGTCGGTGAGGTGCTGGCGGTAATGAAGGATTTGGCCCGTGAAGGTATGACGATGGTTGTAGTCACGCATGAGATGGGTTTTGCGCGCGAAGTAGGCGATCGTGTACTTTTTATGGAACAGGGCGTGGTGGTTGAGGAGGGTATCCCGGAACAGTTGTTTGGCAATCCTTCACATGAAAGAACTAAGGAATTTTTGTCGAAAGTACTGTGAAATTGTGGCAAACTAGAATATTGTTTTTCTATCGGTTATATTAGAATAGTAAACTTACGGATCGACAAATACTAAGAATATCTGTCGAATAGAAGGAGAGGAGGCTCTGGGATATCTTTATTTATCATACTCTATAATGATAGAAGGAGAATACGATGAGCACATTTAAAAATTGGTTGAATACAACAAAGAGCGGGTTAACCGAACAAGTTAAGAAATTTAAAAATAAAGATTTCATGAACGCGGTAGTTGCAGGCTGCGCGCTGGTTGCGGCGGCTGATGGCAAGATTGAAGAAACCGAAAAGAACAAAATGGCGGGGTATATGAATCTCAGCAATGAACTCAAAGTGTTTGACATGAGAGATGTCATTGCCCAGTTCAATTTCTACGTAAGCAATTTTGAGTTTTCCCCGGAAATCGGCAAACAGGAAGCACTCAAAGCTATTGCTAAATTCAGCAGCAAGCCGGAAATTGGACGCGTAATTGTTGGTGTGTGTTCGGCTATCGGTGCAGCAGACGGTGATTTTGATGAGCATGAGAAAGCGGTTGTGCGGAATATCTGCAGTGTACTGGGACTAAGTCCAAGCGAATTCAGTCTCTAAGACAGGAACAAATATCCATTAACCGGATGAAACGGATTGGTTTTTTTCCCGTATGAGTGGTATAACATCCAAAATGCTAGACTTACAGGCTGTGATTCTTTTCGGAAACGGAGGTACGTAAAGTTGGCTGGAATTAATTTGGTAAAAGGACAGAAGATTGATTTAACTAAAGGAAATGCCGGGCTGGCTAACGTTATTGTAGGTTTGGGCTGGGACCCTGCCGAACCTGCCCGCGGGTTCTTCGGTGCGAAGAAACAGGCGAATGTGGACTGCGACGCTTCGGCGCTGCTGCTGAGCGAGAATGGTAAGCTGACCAGCAAGATGAATTTGGTATGCTTTCACAACAAGCAGAATCCGAACAATTCCGTTGTTCATTCCGGGGATAACCTGACGGGTGATGGTGACGGGGACGATGAACAAATCAATGTCAATCTGAAGGCGATCCCTTCCGATGTGCACAAGGTACTTGTAGTAGTTAACATTTATGATGCCGTGAACCGCAAGCAGGATTTCGGCATGATCAAATCGGCGTATATCCGCATTATCAATGCTGCCGGAAATGCCGAGCTGATCCGGTTTAATCTGACCGACAATTACACAGGCTTTACGGCGCTGATCTGCGGGGAGCTTTACCGGCACGGCGAAGAATGGAAATTTGCCGCAATCGGTGAAGGTGCCCATGCCGCACATATCAATCAATTGGCTGAACGATACATTTAAATCTAATTTCGGAAAGAAGGTTTAATAACTATGGCAATTAATTTATCCAAAGGGCAAAAGATCGATTTGACTAAAAGCAATCCGGGATTGTCCAAAATCAAAGTCGGCCTCGGCTGGGATACCAACAAATACGATGGCGGCAAGGATTTTGACCTCGACGTTTCCGTCTTTCTGACAAATGCTGCAGGTAAAGTTGGGAAAGAAAGCAACTTCATCTTCTTCAACAATAAGCAGAATGAGAATGCTTCTGTTGTTCATGCCGGCGATAACCGTACCGGTGAAGGTGATGGCGATGATGAAGTGATTGAAGTGGATCTGAAGAACATCCCTGCTGATGTGGAGAAGGTTGCTTTTACCATTACCATTTATGAAGCGGAGTCCAGAAGCCAGAACTTTGGACAAGTATCCCGTTCTTATGTGCGTATCGTCAACGAGGAGAACAATGAGGAGCTGATCCGCTTCGACCTTGGTGAAGATTTCTCCGTTGAAACGGGCGTGGTAGTTGGTGAACTGTACCGTCACGGCGCAGAGTGGAAATTTAATGCTATCGGCGCAGGCTACAAAGACGGTCTTGCCGGTCTGACACGCGATTACGGACTGCAATAAAATTTACTGCAGCCAACCTAGACATCTAGACCTTAGATGAAACCATTCACGAAAGAGGGTTGATGCCAGTGACGATCAGTCTTTCTAAAGGACAACGGATCGATCTTACCAAGACTAATCCGGGTCTGACGAAGGTAGTGGTGGGACTCGGCTGGGATACGAACAAATACAGTGGCGGCAAGGATTTTGACCTGGATGCTTCAGCGTTCCTGCTGCATGAAGACGGCAAGGCCAAAGGGGCGGACGACTTTGTATTCTACAATAATCCGACCGGCGGCGCAGGCTCCTTAACCTATACGGGGGATAACCGTACAGGAGAAGGCGACGGGGATGACGAGCAGATCATTGTTGATTTCAGCAAAGTTCCTGCACATATTCAGCGTATCGGGATCACGGTAACGATCTATGATTGTGATGCACGGGCACAGAACTTTGGACAGGTGTCCAATGCATTTGTTCGTGTCGTGGACGCTTCCAGCGATCGCGAAGTGCTGCGATATGATTTGGGTGAAGATTTCTCAACGGAGACAGCTGTTGTATTCTGTGAATTCTACCGGCATGGTGCCGATTGGAAATTCCAGGCAATTGGAAGCGGATTTGCCGGCGGCCTAAGTGCTCTATGCAGAAACTATGGACTGGACGCGCAATAACAGCTTCAAAGGCTTGAAAGGCGGGATCTCTTCGATCCTGCCCTTTTTATACTCTTATCCATTTACAAAGGTGGCTTAAGAATGAATATTGAAGTGGTTAAGGGCCAGAAGGCAGACCTGACCAAAGCAAATCCCGGGCTTCGCTCTATTATCGTGGAGATTGGCTGGCAGGCTCCATCCTCTATGGAAATTGATGCCTCTGCATTTTTGCTTGGAGAACAAGCCAAAGTGCGTAGCGATGAAGATCTGATCTTTTACAACAATCCATCTACGGCGTACATCAGATATAAGGATGTAGCCGGTACCAAATCAAGCGGTCTTAAACACTTTGAAATCGAGCTGGATACCATTCCTGCTCAGACGATGAGGATTGCATTTGCAATTACACTGTACGATGGCGAAAACCGCAATCAAATGTTCGGGCAGATGAGCGAGGCCCATTGCCGGATTCTGGATCGGGCGACGGGTATGGAGATTTTGCGCTGTAATCTTGAAAATCATTTCTCTGTGGAAACAGCTGTTGTAGTAGGAGAATTATATAGATATGGCGGTGAGTGGAAATTCAGTGCTATTGTGGCTGGATTTAACGGCGGACTTAAAGCCTTGTGCGCTAACTATGGAATTGAGGTCGAAGATGATCCGGTTCCTGAACTCCATGAACCGCAGAAAGGTCCTGCACCGGAAATGGTACGGCCATCCGTACCGCCTGTGCAAGAATCCCGGAGTATTCCGCCAGTTGTACCGCCTGCACCATCGAAGATTGAAGAGGCTTCTGCGCCGCCTCTGAATCTCAATCTCAAGAAGATTGAGCTGAAGAAAAAGGGCGATTCCATAAATTTGAAGAAATCAGCTGCCGGTCTTGGAGAAGTGCTCATCAATCTGAATTGGAATCAGAAGCAAGGCGGTGGGTTGTTCAGCCGTAAAGGGGGCGTGGATTTGGATCTCGCTTGCCTGTACGAGTTGAAGAATGGCCGCAAAGGAGTCGTTCAAGCGCTGGGAAATGCTTTTGGAAATCTTCAGCAGCCGCCTTATGTGGTGCTCGATGGCGATGACCGGACAGGCACCGTAACATCCGGCGAGAACTTGCGTATAAACGGAAGTAAGCTTGCGGAAATAGAACGAATTTTAATCTTTTCATTTATTTACAAGGGGGTTACGCACTGGTCTGAAGCCGATGGAGTTGTCACCATCACTCAGGCTGGGGGTCCGGAGATTATTGTGAATCTGGACGAGCATAACAACCGGAAGGGCATGTGCGCTATTGCATTGATCCGGAACGTAGGCGATACATTCAGCATTGAACGGCTTGTGCAATATTTCAGCGGCCATCAGGAGATGGATCAGGCCTATGGCTGGGGACTGCGCTGGGTAGCGGGTAGTAAATAATTTAATTTTTCCGGAGGCGCAAGCAAAATGGATTGGTTCAGTGATTTTTTTAGAAGTATCAGCGAGAATTATGGGCACTTTTTCTCTTGGAGCGACATTGTAGGAACGCTCTCTGACCCGGTCAGCTGGGGGATTATCGGGAGCTTGATTTTGCTCGAAGGGCTGCTATCGGCAGATAATGCGCTTGTGCTTGCGGTAATGGTTAAGCATTTGCCGAAAGAACAGCAGAAGAAGGCGTTGTTTTACGGGATATTGGGAGCTTACCTCTTTAGATTCCTGGCGATCGGATTAGGGACATTCCTGATTAAGTTTACGCTCGTCAAAGTCCTTGGGGCATTATATCTCTTTTATATCGCTTATAAAGGATTATTCAAGCGAAATGAATCCGGCGAAGGTGAAGAAGGGAAAGAACACAAAGGCACCTCTTTCTGGAAAACTGTACTGCTGGTTGAATTGATGGATATTGCGTTCAGTATTGACAGCGTGGTAGCTGCCTTCGGGTTGAGCGACAAAGTCTGGGTACTTTTCTTGGGCGGTATCCTCGGCGTGCTGATGATGCGGGGTGTGGCGCAGGTGTTCCTGAAGCTCATTGCCAAGTTCCCTGAACTGGAGCAGACGGCGTTCCTGTTAATTGCCCTGATTGCAGGCAAAATGCTTGCTGGAGCGTTCGGATTTGAAATGCCGCATTTCATTTTCTTCACCATTCTGATTGCGGTCTTTGTGGGGACCATTCTGTACAGTTCCGGAAAGAAAAAGAAAGAAATGAACAGAAACGCGTAATTTCAAGGTTTCATAGGATAAAGAGGACCCTCACAGGGAAGGTGAGACTCCCTTTTATCCCGGGTAATCGTATATGGAATAGCATGGCCTTTGCTTGTATTTGAGAGAGCCGGAAGCCGTCCCCGAGAGGACGGCATAGCCGGTTCTGCAGCTCTCTATAAGGAGAGGCTATTTGTTTTGCTCCGCTTTGCAAAACTATAAGGGGGAAGGCCTTTGAGATACTTCGATTACCTGACGCAAGAGCAAGAAACGTCATTATTCTACTCTCCGCCTGTTTCATTTAACCATACTACAAGCAAGGAACTGCTGGCTTACGCTGTTGGGGCCGCCCTCTATATGCCGGCTACCCGGTCCACTGTGGCTGAGGATATTCTGAAGCTCAGAGCTGCGGGGCTGGTGACGGTCATAATTGATCTGGAGGATGCGATAGGCGATGGAGAGGTTGATTACGCTGAAGAGTCAGTGGTAAGGCATCTTTCCTTTCTGTCGGCTTATGCCGAGAATGAGCCTGATCCCCGAAATAGTCTTCCCCTGCTATTTATCCGCGTCCGCAATCCAGAGCAGCTGCAGAAGCTGATTTTCCGGCTGGGATCGTTTATTACAATGCTCACTGGTTTTGTCTTCCCCAAGTTCTCAGTGGACAATGGTGTGGAGTACTTTGAGGCGATTGCCGATTATAACAGCTCACGCAGCTATCTTGCCCCTGTGCTGTATGGCATGCCGATTCTGGAAAGCGCCCCGATTATTTACCGGGAGACCCGGACGGACAGCTTGCTGGCCATCCGTAATTTGCTTGGCGACTACCGTGATTATGTGCTGAATGTCCGAATCGGAGCGACTGATTTCTCCAGTCTGTTCGGATTGCGCCGCAGTCCAGATATCAGCATTTATGATTTGATGCCGATCCGCGACTGTATATCGGACATTATTAATGTCTTTGGCCGGGTGGATGAGGGGTATGTCATTTCAGGACCGGTCTGGGAGTATTTTGCCGGCAAAAGACAGCAGGGGCTCCGCCCGCAGCTGCGTCAGACTGCCTTTGAGGATGCCTTCGGCAGGCAGGGCCGGGAGATGCAGCGCAATTATAATTCCAGCGCCATGGACGGCTTGATCCGTGAAGTGATTCTGGATAAAGAAAACGGGATTGTCGGTAAGACGATTATTCATCCTTCCCATCTAAGACCCGTGCAGGCCATGTATACAGTGATGCATGAGGAATATGTGGATGCACTAAGCATTGTAGAGAGCAACGATGGCAGCCGTGGAGTATTCAAGAGCGAATACTACAACAAAATGAATGAAATTAAGCCACATCTGAACTGGGCAAGACGTATTTTACTACGATCTCAAATATACGGGGTGTTACATGAACAACAGCATTTTACCTTACTTCTACCCGAGAACGAATATACACACGTTTAATATCGTCCAGAACCTGCAGGTTACGGTAACCGAAACATCCAACCCCTTTGATATGCCGGTTGAAGCTTTATTCTCCATGGCTGCACGGATCAATAAAAAGCGTTCCTTTCTCTTTGTCAGCAAGGTGCTCGGCAAGCATATTCCGGTAATGCCCTATACGCCACTGCTTAGCGGAGCTGCGCTAGGGCTGCTTTTGTACCGGGAAATGAACGGCGGGGCTAAGGCTGCCGCCAACGAGCCGATGGACAAGCTGCTGAATGCGGCGGTTCACGGCCTCATTCACCCCCTCCAGGCAGAGGAGGCCTATCATGAGCTGCTGGCCGCTCAGCTGGTGCTTCCGCAGCCGGTCGTTTTTGTAGGTTTTGCCGAGACTGCTACGGCGCTGGGTCATAGCATGTACAACATTTTTGCCGGAGGCGCGTCATATATTCATACCACCCGTGAAGACATTCCGGAGATGGCGTCAATTATCAGCTTTGAAGAAGAGCATTCCCATGCGGTTGATCATCTCTGTTATGCCCTGGACACCGCCCTGTTGTCTGGAGAAGAGCCGATTGTGCTCGTAGATGACGAAATTACGACCGGTAATACGGCGATCAACACGATCCGGGATATCCAGTCTAAGTTCCCTCGCAAGGAATACGTAGTAGCTTCCCTGCTGGATTGGAGAAGCGAAGGGCATATTCAGGCTTACCGTGATCTGGAGCAGGAGCTCGGGATTCAGATTAAGGCGTTGTCTCTGCTGCAGGGTTGTATTGATGTGAAGGGGACGCCTATGCTGGATGCTGAAGCCGGTAAAGGACAGGAGAAGCCAGCCCGTGAGGCGCCTGTTGTGACTACGTATATCCGGGACGGATTGGAGCGGCTGGCAGTAAGCTCTACCGACTCACGCGGGGAAATCAACACTTCGCCGTATCTGAAGCTTAGCGGCCGCTTCGGCCTTAGCTCGGAGGATAATGTCTGGATCGACAAGGGCGCAGCACAGGTGGCGGCGCAGCTTCGCAAACTGCGCGAGAGCCCCTCTGCCCTGGTGATGGGTGTCGGTGAATTTATGTATCTGCCTATGCGGATTGCGGCCGAACTGGGGGAAGGGGTTGCCTATCAGTCGTCTACCCGCAGCCCGATTCATCCGGATCGCCGGCCGGATTATGGCGTGCATAGCGCGGCTGCTTATCCATCGGCCACAGACACGGGGATTACGAATTATATCTACAATGTGGACCCCGGCCAATATGGTGATATTTTCGTGCTGCTGGAGCGGGATGTACCCCATAGACGGATTGAGCCGATGATGGATATTTTGAAGGGACTGGCCGGCAACAAGGTGCATCTGATTGTACTGGGCCCTGAACTGGAAGTGGAGGTGCCCGCTGATGAAGGGAACGGATAGCGGAGAAACGATCATGAGCAAAAGAATAGCCCCTCCGGTTCCGCTTGGCAGCTATCCTCCATCAGATGTTCGTTTTCTGCTTAAGGATCTCAGTAATGTTTCCCTGGAGCTGGGTACGGCGGAGCGGGAGAAAGCCATCCAGTCCGGGGTGAGCTATTCGGAGATGCTTCCTGTGGAATACCAGCCGACGGAGCCGTATATTGCATTGTTTCAGGAGACACTCCGGCACTCTGCGGTAAAGGTCGCGCAGGCGGTTGCGGTTGTCTCCGAGCTGATCGTATCCCGGCGGGGTACAGACCATACGGTGCTGGTCTCCTTGGCCAGAGCGGGAACGCCGATTGGCGTACTGATTAAACGCTATATTGCCGAACGGTACGGCGTGGATCTGCCGCACTACAGCATCTCGATTATCCGCGGCAAAGGCATGGATGAGAACGCAATTCTCTACATGCTGCAGCAGCATGGTGCGGATGCCAATCTGCAGTTTATTGACGGCTGGACGGGCAAAGGCGCAATCACCCAGGTGCTTATTGGATCCTGTGCCGATTTCTATAAGAAATACGGGATTGCGCTGAATGACGATCTTGCTGTACTTGCGGATCCGGGAAGCTGTTCGCAGACCTTCGGGACCAGGGAGGATTATCTGATCCCAAGCGCCTGCTTGAATTCGACGGTGTCGGGACTCATAAGCCGTACGGTGCTGCGGGAGGATCTGATCGGCCCGGAGGAGTTCCATGGTGCGAAATTCTATAGGGAATGGCTGGACAGTGACCTCTCCAATGTGTTTATCGAAGCGATCACCCCCCATTTCGCTTTCGTAACCGCAGATGCTGCGGCAATCGCTGCAGGCATGCTGAAAGCGCCGCCGGAGATTACCTGGCAGGGAATGCGTGATGTCCAGAGTATTCAGGAAACGTTCGGCATTGATAACATCAATCTGGTCAAGCCGGGCGTGGGAGAGACGACGCGTGTGCTGCTGCGCAGAGTACCCTGGAAAATTCTTGTCGATACTATGGATAACCCGAATCTGCGCCACATTCTGCTGTTGGCGGAGGAGCGGGGGGTTCCGGTAGAAGTGTATCCCGGGCTTACCTATTCCTGCTGCGGAATTATCCAGCCGCTGAAAGGAGGGGAAAGCGATTGATTTACGCCAGCGATTTAGACCGTACCCTGATCTATTCCCTGGGCGCGCTGCTTGTTCCGGAGGATTCACCGGGACTGGTACCGGCTGAAATTATTGACGGCAAAACGGTCTCCTATATTTCACACGCAGCACTGCAACGCTTGAAGGAGCTCACCGCAAGTATCATTTTTATGCCAGTGACTACGCGGACTATTGCGGAGTATAAGCGGATTAACCTGTTCCAGGAGACGATTATTCCGGATTATGCCGTCACCAGCAACGGTGGCAACATTCTGGTTCGCGGAGTGGTAGATCAGCAGTGGCGGGCATTGATCGGCAGGCTGGTGGAACGCAATTCAGCTGCCGCCGAAGAAGTGGGAAAGCTTGTACGATCAGTGGTTCGTCCGGAATGGATTATCAACGAACGTTATTGCGATGAGCTGTTCTATACATTTATGGTGTACCGCGATCTCCTGCCCCTGGATGAGATTAACCATCTGGCAGAACGTCTGCTTGGGCTGGGCTGGAAGGTTTCCCTGCAGGGCCGTAAGCTGTATGTAGTGCCGGAGGCTGTGAACAAAAGCGATGCGATTGTTCATGTGCGCCGCACGGTTCATTCGGAGCCGATGGTTGCTTCGGGGGATTCCCTGCTGGATAAATGTCTGCTGGAGAGCGCGGATTATGCCATTGCCCCGAGGCATGGGGAAATATTTGCCGAGCAGCAGGCCACTCTAGTAGAATTGAACTATCCCTTTACAGAGCTGTCGGGCGTCCATGCCGGGGAAGAAATTATGCAGTATGTTCAGAAGATTTATAACAATCTAACGACATTGGGAGTTGGGCCGCAATGAAAAAGGTAAATATTTATTTCAACCGCTGGTTCTCCGTGGCTTTTCATTATATGAATCTCATACGGAATAATGAGGACGGCATTCCTGTTCAAATCTTTGCTACCCACCCCGATATCCGGCATATGTCGCTGCAAGGCGCTGACGTTGCAGGAACTGAACCTGCTCTGGAAGGGATCGAATACGTGCAGTTCTGTGTTGATTTCTGCCGCCGCAATGAGATTGATATTTTCATCCCGCGTCTGCATATGATGGATATCGCCCGGCATGCTGCAATGTTCGATGCCATCGGCACGAAAGTGCTGGTCTGCCGCGATTTGGACCTGCTGGAGATGATTCTGGATAAAGGCAAGTTCTATAGCAAAGTTAAGGATAGCGGAATAATGGAAATTCCCGATTATCATGTCGTTGATACAGCGGAACAATTCAAGGCGGCTTACGAGGATCTTGTGGCCAAAGGGCATGAGGTCTGCTTCAAGCCTACCGAAACAGAAGGCGGACTTGGCTTTCGGATCATTAATAACAGTCGCAGCCCTATAGAGGAGCTCTTCGGTTATGTGACGCAGCATATTTCGTTTGATGAGGCTTACCGCGTCCTTTCCGGAGTAGATTCGTTTCCTGCCCTGATGGTTATGGAGCTTCTGGAAGGGTATGAGTACAGTATCGACTGTCTGGCGGACGAGAACGGCAGGCTGCTTGCCGCCGTGCCGCGCCGTAAGGACAACGGGCGGCTGCGGGTCATGGAGCATATTCCCGAACTGGAGAATATTGCGAAGCGTGTCGCCGAAACCTATCAGATCCCTTATAATTACAATATACAAATGAAATACGGCGGCGGAGTTCCCAAGCTGTTGGAGATTAACCCCCGGATGTCCGGCGGGCTGCATGTTTCTTGTCTGACTGGTATCAACTTCCCTTATCTGGCGGTTAAAAGCGCGCTTGGCGGCGAGGTTCAGCCTGCCGAGTTCGCCGGTGATATATTGGCCAGCCATATAGAGCAGCCTATGATCATGAGAATACACGATGAATCCGCTATTACGGATCCCGTGAATTGAGTGTGATTTCACACGCTCACAAGAGGTGAGGACAATTTATTCGAAATCAAAAGTATTGTTGTATGCAGGAGCCGGCTATGTTGTGGCTCTGCTGACGAGCGCTTTCCTGCCAGAGCTGCTCTCTCTGCTGTTCCCGGTTGCCGGAGCTGCTATCGGGCTGCTTGGAGGCAAGCGCTCACGAACTAACCTGCCGGCGGAGGTACTTCCGGCCGGGCAGGAGCCGGCAGCGATCGCCCCGGCTTCTGCTGCGGGCAATCCTGAAGTGATCCGGGCAACATCTGCAGGACCGGAAACGGGAGGACACCCCCCTTTGTCCGGCAGAGGACAGGCTGAGGTCAGGATCGGAGCGGAATTCGCTCCGGTGGTGGAGTATCTCAGCATTTTGGAGGATATGATTATTTCGGAGGGTCAGAAGGATACGCTCGACAATGAAATTGTCGAGAAATCATTGGCACTGATCGCCAGGCTCCTGCGGATCATTCCGCTGCTTCAGGAGCTGGGCAACGGTGAGATCAACCACACGGTTCGCAGATTGGTGCTGAAGGACTTGAACGGGGTCATCAATCCTTTCCTGCGGCTGGGCGGTGAGGCCAAAACGAAAAATCGGAGAATGCTGCTGAACGGTCTGCGGGATGTCGATTCCAAAATTACGGAGATCGCCTCTACGATCGAGCATAAAGACCTGATGGAACTTCAGACCAAGGCGGAACTGATTCATCAGCGGTACAGCAGTTCCGAATTATAGGAGGGAAACCCATGTCCACGCAGTTGATAGAGCTCAAAAAAGAAGATGAGCAGAAGGTAGTTGCAGAAGCTTCCCAATTAATTGAGAAGGTAGCCAAGACCGATACCGTTGCACTGGATTCCTTAATGGATGACATCGGCAAGCTTGGGGTGAAGACGCAGGAAAAAGCGGGACAAACCCTGAAACTGCTGGATCGGCCGGTCAATGATCTGATGTCCGGCAAACGCGTCGAAGTGCCGAATATGATTATGAAGCTGCGCAATGAATGCGAGAATCTGCAGCAGAGCAAAAATGTCAGCTTTTTTGGCAAAATGCTGCGCAAGAGTCCGCTCAAGAATTATGTCTACAAATATCAGTCCGTACGTACCAATATCGATGCCATCGTGACCGGCCTGCGGGACGGACGTGATACGCTTGAAGAAAGTATTGTCAACATGCGGCAGCTGAAACGCACCTCCATGGACGAAATCTACAACCTGCAGACCAAGATTGCCTTTGGCAACAAGCTGAAGGAGCTGTTCGAGGTGGAAATCGCCAAACCGGAGAATGAATTCCGCAAGGCTTATCTGGAGCGGGGTCTGCGCAAGGTCATGGTGCGGATCCAGTCCATGACCGAGATGATTCTGCTCTATAATCAGGCCATTGCCGCTACGGACATCATCAATGACAACAATGATAAGCTGATTGATTCGGTTAACAATGCGATTGACAAGACGTCAAATCTGATCACCGTATCCGCGATGATTGCAATGTCCCTGGCCGATCAGGAAAATGTCATTTCCGCCGTGGAAGCGACGAACAAGACGATTGAGGACCAGTTCAAGGAGAATGCGCGTCTGCTGCGCACCACGACCGAGAAGACGACAGAGCTGCTGTCCAAGCCTTCCATGTCGCTGGAGGCAGTGAATCAGGCCATCGGCGATCTGCTCAGTGCCTTGGATACCTCCGAGCAATCCAACCGCCGGATTATCGAAAGCTGCCAGGATTATACGTCCAAAATGACGACAATCAACACGCAGCTGAACAACCGTCTCGGGCTGAACGAAGCCTCGCAGCCGCAAGCGCTGAAGCAAGCAGGCAGCGACAGCGAGCTGAGTAGCTTCTTGAACTGACGCCTTATCCGAGTATAGATAAACAGCTATTTTGTTCTAGCCTGCTGGATGGTTCAGCGGGCTTTTTTGTGCGCATAGCGGTTCATCCTCGGATATTAGCAGCTTAAGGAGCATTCATAATAGAGCACTCCCCTACATAAGTTGTCACTAAGGCAACATATGGAGGAAGTGAGGAACTGCGGATGATTCTGGGATGCCTGATATTTGTGCTTATTGTCGTAGCCAGCAGCGAAAAGGCGGAAGCCATTGCCAAGCTGAATGATCCGGATGACGGCAGCTAGCACAGCGGCAACGGATTCTCACTAAAGAAAATTTGTAATATATTGACGCTCTGTGATTCAAGCAATTTCCAGCGGTTTATTGGGTATAATACCCCAGGAGGCTGTATCAGCCTGCCATCATCGCGGAAAATACAAGCTTTAAGCGGAGGTCATATGGAGAACGAGGCACTGCTGCAGGTTGAGAAATTGGCGCTGAAGAAACAGAAGATTTATCGGCAAAGCATATTGCGTTATATCGCCAGAGCAATGCTGGCTAGTATGTTTATCGGATTCGGCGTAATTGTAGCGTTCAAGACGGGCAACTTCTTCTACATGGAGCAATCACCGATGACCTATCCGATGGCTGCGATTACGTTTGGCGCGGCCATCATCCTGATCTCCTACGGCGGAGGCGATTTGTTCACTGGGGATACATTTTATTACACGTATGCTGCCTTAAGACGCAAGATGCAGTGGACCGAAGTTGTGCGGATGTGGACCGTCAGCTATCTTGGCAATATTCTTGGAGCTGCGGCCTTTGCGCTGCTGATTTTTTTGACCGGACTGTTCTACGATTCCAGCGTCAACGGTTTTCTGCTGAATGTGGTCGCCCATAAGATGGAGGCTCCGGCGTCTGAGCTGTTCTTCAGAGCCATCCTGTGTAACTGGCTGGTCTGTCTGGCGTTTTTTGTTCCGATGTCCATGAAAAGCGACGGGGCTAAAATGTTCGCCATGGTTCTGTTCGTATTCTGCTTCTTTATTTCCGGATATGAACACAGCATAGCCAATATGTGTACCTTTGCGATTGCACTGGTGCTGGATCATCCCGGTACGATTTCTTGGGGTGGTGTGGTGCACAATCTGGTGCCTGTCACCATCGGGAATCTGATTGGCGGCGGTGTATTGATGGGTGTAATGTATTACTATGTAAACAAGCCGTTTCTGGACGAGGAGCAGGACAAGCCTAAGGATACGCATTAACCGAAGACCAACCAACCCGCTTCCCCAGATTAGGGAGGGCGGGCTGGTTTTTTTGGGACGGCGGAGTTTGGAATTAGCCAAATACCGTAGGTTACCGTTTTGCTTAAACGGCAATGGCCTTCAAGTTTGGCGAGATCAACAACTTTGCCCTGGTTGCCTTTTGAACGTCTTCCACCGACAGACCCGGCGCAATTTCCTTCAGCATCAGCCCTGTGCCCGGAATCACATCGATGACAGCCATTTCGGTTACAATGGTTTGCACAACATTTACAGCAGTCAGGGGCAGCTTGCAATGTTCTAATATTTTCGGTTCCCCATCTTTGTTCACATGGTCCATGGCTACAATGACACGCTTGGCCCCGACTACCAAATCCATAGCTCCCCCCATGCCCGGCACTTTTTTTCCTGGAATCATCCAACTTGCAAGGTTGCCGTTCTCATCTACCTCCAAGGCACCCAAGACGGTGATGTCCACATGCCCTCCACGGATGATGGAGAATGAAAGCGCACTGTCAAAATAGCAAGCTCCTGCGATTGTTGTAACATAACTTCCGCCAGAATCAATACAATCGATATTTTCTTGTTCTTTTGTGGCTTTGGGGCCAACACCAAGGATTCCGTTCTCAGCCTGCAGCATAATATGAACATTATCGGGAATATAGTTTACTGCCATGGTAGGCATGCCAACACCCAGGTTGACCACATCGCCGTCTTTGAATTCCTGGGCGATTCTTCTCACAATGAATTCTCGGTTATTCATGCGTATCCCCTACCTTTACAATGGCGTCGATAAATATTCCGGGTACGTTGACATGATTGGGATCAATCTCCCCGAGCTTTACATATTCGTCTGTCTGGGCAACTACATAATCTGCCGCCATAGCCATAACGAAATTGAAGTTGCGTGAGGAGCCGTTGATCACAAGATTGCCCGCTTCATCTGCCTTATGGGCTCTGATTAGCGCCACGTCCGCTTTGAGCGGCAGTTCGAGTAGATATTCCTTTCCGTCAATATCTATTTTCCTTTTGCCTTCCTCTACAATGGTACCTACACCTACAGGTGTTAAAACACCGCCCAAGCCTGCTCCTCCTGCACGTATTTTTTCAGCTAACGTGCCTTGCGGGAAGAGGCTTACCTCAGCTTCTTTGGTCATAAGGAGTCTTCCCGTTTCCGGATTGGAGCCGATATAGGATGCACAAATCCGCTTGACTCTGCCGCTTTTTACAAGCTTATATATAGATAATTCCGTGGTGCCAGTATCATTGGAAATAATGGAGAGATTACCGGCGGAATGGGTCTCGACAAGCGCACGCACCAACTGTTCCGGATGGCCTCCGGCCAGAAAACCGCCGACCATCACCGTGTCTCCGTCTTTGACCTTCTTAACGGCGTCTTCTGCGGAGATTAATTTGTTGTTCATGGTTTCAGACTCCTTGTATATTTTTTTGAAAATATAGAATTTATATGTTTCACGCTATATATTATCCTTCTATTTCTTGCTGAAACACCCCGTCCTTTAAAAGGACGGCGTAGCCGTTTCCACTTGGAAAGCAAAGTTTACTGGAGATAATCATGAATGACTCTTGCGTATGGCAGCGTTAAATCGGCAATAAAATGTTTGCCGCCGATATACGCCTTAACAGGAAAATCTGCCACAGGAGCATGGACGTGGGGGATCAGACTTAGCCGGGCCGGCCCTGACCAGGCGCCCTTTACTGTAATATTCTCGAGATTGTACGCCACTAACTGCGCAATTTTAGGGGTACCATCAACATCGGGAATTAATTTTAGATTCACTTGGGTTTTTGCGATGGCTGTAGCCGTGTCCTTTTCGTCGAGAATGTTATGTTTGAAAGGCATGGTTCCCATGGCCACCAGGACATGGTTATAATGTAATGTACCAGTCAGCGTTTCAGTACCTTCAACACTCAGGCGGGGATTCGCCCATTTTTTGGGGAAACCCCAAATTTCACGTCCTCCAAGAATAGCGGGTGCGTTATCCAAATACATTTGAGCAACAAAATTGCAGGGTTCCCCCTGAAAGGTACACGGGATGACAATACCGCTCTCCTCGTAGCTTCCTAGACCGGATGAATCAGGCATCTTGATCCATTCATAGGAAACGGTGTTGCTTCCATCCGGCTGAAGAGGCTCCGGGACCGCCTGTCTAATCGCAGCGGGATCGGATTCATAGGTAATTATAAAAAATTCCCTGTCGATGAAGCGGTAGGGGGGACGACCATAACTAGCGCTGGCCGCAGGCATGGACTGCAGTGAAAAAATCTCTTGTGGATTCATAACAATCGGATCTCCCTTTCTTGTAGAAGAGTGTTAGATGAGTGCATTCTCAATCAGCATCGCGATTCCCATACCCGTTCCGATACATAACGAGGCTATGCCGTAACGCGCAGAGCTTCGTACCATTTCATGCGCAAGCGTAACCAATATCCTAGCTCCGCTTGCACCGACAGGGTGTCCAATCGCGATTGCGCCGCCATTGACATTCACCTTCTCCGGGTTGACCCCAAGCTCTTTTATTACCGCTAATGCTTGTGCAGCGAAGGCTTCATTAATCTCAAACAGATCGATGGCATCAAGGGAGATTCCCTGATCCTTAAGAAGTGACGAAACGGCTTTCACCGGGCCCATCCCCATATATGCAGGGTCAACGCCGACAAGTGAATAACCCTTGATATAGGCCAACGGTTGTACCGCGTGTTCCTCGCATTTGTCTTCCGACATAACAAGTACAGCCGCCGCTCCATCATTGATCCCCGAGGCATTTCCGGCAGTAACCGATCCGTTTGTCTTAAATGCAGGTTTTAAATTAGAAAGTTTTTCTTTGCTTGCATCTCCTCTTACATGTTCATCCTCCGAGAACCAAATATTCTCTTTTTTAGTTTTGGTCAGAACGGGAACAATCTGCTCTGCAAAAACCTGCTTGTTTTTTGCTTCTATAGCCTTGATCTGGCTTCCATAGGCAAATTCATCCTGCTCAAGTCTTGAAATGTTATATTTCGCGGCAATGTTTTCTGCGGTAATTCCCATATGATATTTATTGATGGGACACGTAAGGCCGTCGGCTACCACGGTGTCTATCAATTCACTGTTGCCCAGCTTGTAGCCATTTCGTGCATTCCTTAGTACATAAGGGGCGTTCGACATGCTCTCCATACCTCCAGCTAAGAGGACGCCGCCTTGTTCTGCCAAAATAGAGTTGTAAGCTAAAGCGACGGCATGAAGCCCTGAACCGCAAACCGTGTTTATTGTTGATGCAGGTACTTCAATGGGGATGCCGGCTTTTAATGCCGCCTGTCTGGCAGGGTTTTGGCCAGTGCCTGCTTGAAGGACATTTCCTAAGTAAATTTGATCAATCAATGCAGGCTCTAGTTGACTTTGCTGAAGGCAGGCTGTCATCACGTTTGCCCCCAATTCCGAGGCGCTTACTGACGAAAGTCCGTTGTTAAAAGAACCAACGGCTGTTCTTAATGGGCTTACCAATGCAACTTTTTTCACAAGTCCTCACATTCCTTTCACTGTGTTTAAGAAACTTACATGCGGGTATATACCACGGTGCATGAGAGTGAGCGTTATAGTTTGATCGCCTTCCTTCGTCCTTATTTGGAATTAATTAACAAATCAATCGTAAGTCTAATGTTCATTTTACTCAATGTTCAAATAAATACATAAATTTACATATTGATATGTATGGGGCCTTGTATACTCATATAATGAAGTCGTTCTATCATTTTCATTGTTTTTCTGGATATTTCTGGTTATTTCAGAAAAAACGAATGAAAAGTGAAAAAGAGTTCAAGTCAAAAACGCCACCGGCCAGTTATTCCGGGCCGGTGGCGTTTTGCATAGATATGTTCGCTGTCTACCATTTGGAGCCGCCAGAGGAATTTCTGCCGGATTTGCCGCCGCCACCGCCCCAGGATGACCCGCCAGTCGAGCGGCCGCCGCCTCCCCAAGAGGAACCGCCGGATGATCTGCCGCCGTCGAAGCCGCCCGAAGAGGAGCCACGCTTGCGTGCCTGCTCCCGGCGCTGCTGTTCCCGCAGGATGGCCAGCTGTGCCAGGCGCTCCTCTTCTTCTTTTTGGCGTACGAGACGGTTCGCTTCCTCCACGAAGGAAGAAATCTGGGACTCGTAAGCATGTGCAACGGCTTCCAGCTCATCCAGGTTATAAGGCCGGATGGACAGCCGCTGCTCCAGTTCACCATACTCAGGGATCAGGGAGAGCTGGAATTGGCTTCTGGAGGCGATTCCCTTGCTCTGAAGCCGCCGCTGGACCGTATCCACACGCTCCTGTCCTTCCGGCAGGAGCCGGGTGACGTTAGCTAAGCGTTGGCCCAGCATATTGAGACTCTCGCCGACATTGTCGAACTTCTGGGCGGTTTCTTCCTGAAGTTTGAGCAGCTGGTCCAGGCTATTGCGGGCATTGTCATATTCCCCCCGCTGGTCACTCGTCCAGGTTTCGATCTGCGGAACCTCTCCCGCACCCTGACGGAGCTGTGTTCCCGCAGTCTCCATTGCCTCCTCAAGATGGGTCAGATGGATCTCCGCAAACCGGCTGCGGGCTTCGGAGATCCGGCTGTTCAGCTCATTGCGCCGCTGAGACAAATCGCTCCAACGGCTGCGGATCGTATCCAGATCCCTCAGGTTATTCTGGCGGATCAGGGCCTGGCGCTCTGTCATGGCAATGGCATCGCCCAGCAGGGTATCCATACGGGCAGCGATTTTGCGCACCTCATCCATGTCTCCGCTGCGCAGCGGAGCTTCAAGTGTTGCCGCGGCTGCGGAGGCCTGATCCAGATTCTCATAAGGTTTGACCTTCATATTGTGGAGGGAGTTCTGTTCGAGCAATGCGGCAATTGTGCTGCGGGCAGCCGCCAGAACTCCAGGAAAGTCATTAAATTTGTCGTCATACGTATCGACATCCTGCAGATCCTGCTCGATCTGCGCCTGCTTCTCCTGCGCCTCCCCGGTCATATCCTGTGCGGCAATTGGGTCGAACAGCTCCAGCTCATCCGCTTTCGCGGTCTCTTCAGCAAGCTCTTTCAGATCATCAGCAATTTCCTGCAGCCCATAGCCGGTCTCCTTGACCGCACTCTGAAGCTGGAGGTTCAATTCAGGCGCTTCCTTCTTCAGTTCGGTAATCTGCTGTTTAACGTTGCGGTCAGCATCACTGATTACGGCAATGTGCTGCTCTTCTTCCTCCAGCGAGGAGCGGAAAGCTGTTTCAGTCTGCTGCAACTGTGAGCTGGCAGTCTTGAGCGCCTTCAGACGGTAGAAGGGAGGCTGCGAGCTTTGGCTGCTCTGCAATGCAGAGATCTCCACCAGCTGTGCAGACAGCCGCTTGGAGATTCCATCGACCATTTCTCCCGTCTTGCCTTGAACAATTCCCTGGAACGGCTGCAGGGATTCCAGCGCCCGGTTCGCCCGGACCAGCAAGTCGGCCAGCTGCTCCTGCTGGCTGCAGAGCTGCCCCCGTCTGCGCAGGCCGGTGAACAGCACATACAGCACTAATGCCAGCAGCGCTATCCCAATGACAATGCCGGCCATCTTCAGCAGCCCAAGGCCTGGGCTGCTGCCGCTGCTGCTGCCGCCAGTGCCGCTGCTGCTGCCAGTGCCGCCGAAGGAGTGCAGCTTCTGAATCATGGAACGGATTCCCCCGGCAAAATCCCCTTCCCGGGCATAAGGATTAAAATACGTGTCCAGCAGCCCCGTGATGGCTGCGGTATCCAAGGCTCCGCCTTGAGCTTGAGACCAGGAGTTGATATAGCCCTGTAGGCCCGGATTCTTGAAGTTCAGTTCAACTCTCTGGTCTCCGGCAGAGATCAGAAGGAGAACATCCTGCGGCGTCAGGCCCCAGGAATCATAGACGTCAGTGGCATAGGCGCCAGGCTCGGCGCCATCCAAAGAATCGACAGTCAGCACCCGGATGGTATAGCGGTCTCCCTCAGCAATTGCGGCAACAGTTGCCGCCTCCTGCGTCGAGAGCAGGCCGGCTTCATCGGTAACCAGTCCCTGCTGAGCGGGAATCGCTGCCGCATAGATACTTGGCATCCATAGCAGGCTGATGATCAGGAACAAGGAAATATATTTTTTCAAACTGGCACGCTCCGATCTATAGGACTATTGTTCAGTATATTATGCTGATTATTATACTATATCATTAAACATCCTAAGCTTTGCAGATGCACTTTTAAGCAATTAATGGCCCTTTTGCAGCTTGTATCAAATGTTTTTTTCAAAAATGGCAACAAAAAAAGCCGCACCCCCGTAATCCGGGAATGCGGCATTCTGCACGATCATTATCTGATTTGCAGGCAGAGAATATATTGTAATCTGGATTTAATTTCTTTTTGCCATTTCAAATCTCCAACTTTAACAGCAAGATTGAGCAGATCCAAATAGTCGTCAACCTGCAGAGCGGTCCGGGTATTGGCTGAGTTCATGGGTGTTCAGTCTCCTTTTAACTCCATATAGTGAATTGAATGTATTCGTTTATTTAATAATGATAATCATTATCAACCGTTATTGCTATTATCCACATTTTAAGCTAAAAAAGCAATATAAATAAATTAAAAAGATGAACTGTTTTTTGTAATGGACAGTTCAGCACTTTGCTCAAGCGGGGCAGTAAACTGGTATATTTGCACAATTTATCACAATAGGTCGGGTAACTTGCAGGAACCATACCATTTTTTGTCGAATACAGCTTCTTATAAATGCTCTTAGCCCGATTTTTATTGGAAAAAGGAGAATTGCGATGAAGCGGTGTAAACTCATCCTTCTAATTAGCATTGTGCTCATGATTGCACCCCCTGCTGCCGCTCACGCTGAAAGACAAGAGATAAGATATCAGACAGAGCTGGGTTACCCGCCTTATAAATACATACAAAACGGATATCTGACCGGCTTTGATATTGACCTGACAAGCATGATTTTTGAGAAGCAGGATTATCTGATTCAGTACAGCACCGGCGAATGGGAGGAAACGTATAAACGGCTAATTGACGGAGAGATTGATACCACCGGACTTATGGCCGTTACGGAGGAGAGAAAGAAGCAGGCATTGTTCTCTAAGCCTGTGTTCAAAAGCTATATCTCCGTCTATTCGCGTCAGGCGCTGAAAGAAGAAGTGAAACTAAGCACCTTGGAGAACTATAAGGTAGGAGTGGGCAAGGGTCAGTACTCTGAGATGGTGCTGCACGGCAAAGCAGGAGTCTCACATTACATAGAATATGCAACAGTACCTGAAGCGCTGGAGGCTCTGCAGAAAGGCGAGATTGATCTCTTGTTCGAGAACCAGGGTGTTGTCGATTATTTGATTGTTGAGCGTGGATTAACCGGTGACATTATTCGCAAAATGAGTAATTTATACCCTGAGGATATCGCTTATGGTATCAGCAAATCAGCACCGGAGCTGGTCTCCTACGTTAATGCACGGCTGGAACGGCTGCAGCGGTCCGGTGCTTTTGAGGAGCTGTACCAGCAGTATTTTTTCGCTCATTCGGATGATTACCAATCCCTAACTAAGGGGAGGATCATTTCAGGAATGATCATCGGCTTCTGTGTGCTGCTTTTTGGTATTGTTCTAATAAGGGTTTACATCAGGCGTTTACGACGGACTATCCACTCCGAGCAGGAATTTTTTGAGGATGTTATTGAGCATACCGGGATGATTGTCTGGGCGGTGCAGGGTGATAAGAGGATCGTGCGTTTCAATCAGTATGCGGAAAAGATGACGGGGCTGAAGGAGCAGGACATGCTCGGAAAAAGCCTCGATGATATTTCTGATCTGGAAGGCAGTGCAGCCTTGCTCAGGGATCTCCTTATCAAAGCGGTGTACAAGGACTACGCAGGCAACGTTGAACTGCGGCTTCCCGACCATGTGCCGGATGCCCGCTATTTCTCCATCCGGACTACTCTGATTAAGGGGATGGATGAGCAGGCTGAAGACATCTTCGTACTGGTTGGACTGGATATTGATGAGCGTAAGGAGAGTGAGCTTAAGCTTCAGCTCAGCTACGAGGAGCTGGAGTCCACCTATGAGGAGCTGGCGGCGGCAGAGGTGGAGCTGCAGGAACAGCTCAACAAGCTGGGGGTCAGTGAACGCCGGTTCCGCCTGGCCTCAGAAAGCTCCGGTGCTTATATGTGGGAGCTGGATTGGGAGACAGGGGTCTATAAGCTTTCTGACCGCTGGTATGAAGTGATGGGCTACAATGAAGAAGAAATCAACTCGTTCGACGGCGGGGTGCTCAGTATCATTCATCCCGATGATCAGGAGACTGCGCGGAAGGCGAGAGAAGAGCATCTGTCCGGGTTGACCCCGATATATGAGACTGAATACCGCATGCGAACCAAAGATGACAACTATATATGGTTTGAGGTGCGCGGCAAGTCGATTGTCGATCCAAAGGACAGGATTGTGCTGTTCCTGGGTTCCCTGATTGACATCAGCAAACGCAAGCAAGCTGAGTTCAAGCTGAATAACAGCTATCAGGAGCTGGAGGCGACGTATGAGCAGCTTACGGCAACACAGCAGGAACTGGTAGGACAATATGATATGCTGGTCGAAAATCAGAAGAATATGCACCGTTTGGCTCATGTGGACTCACTCAGTAATCTGCCCAACCGCCTCAGCCTGCTGGAGACGATGGAGAATTACTTCCAACGGCCTGGCGGCAAAGCGGCACTCTTGTTTGTGGATACCGACAATTTCAAATACATCAATGACACGCTGGGTCATAAATCGGGTGATATTCTTATCCGCAAAGCCAGTGAACGGCTGCAGTCGCTTGTGGATGAAAGAGCCATGCTCTCCAGACTCGGCGGAGATGAATTTGTAATTTTCCTAAAGGATACGGATGACCGTGAAGCCGTGCTGAATTTGGCGGAGGACATCATGCGGTCATTCCGCAGGTCTTTCCTTATCGGGGAAAGCAATCTGTATGTCTCTGCCAGCATCGGGATCTCCTTCTATCCGGAAGACGGGGAGACCACAGAGGAGATTCTGAAGAATGCCGATGTGGCGATGTACCGGGCCAAAGAAGAGGGCAAAAGCACGTATGTAGTCTATGATAAGTCCATGCATACCCCGTTTAATGAACGGATGAACATTGAGAAGCATCTGCGAAGTGCGATGAACAACAATGAATTTGAGCTGCATTATCAGCCGCAGGTGGAGATCGGGACCGGGATGATTTCCGGCTTTGAGGCCTTAATTCGTTGGAACAGTCCTGTGCTTGGTTTTGTATCACCGCTGTCATTTATCAAGATTGCCGAGGATTCGAGGCTGATTATATATATCGGTGAATGGGTTCTTAGGGAAGCCAGCAGGTTCATGAAAAGCGTACATGACCGCACCGGAATTCCATATAAAATATCCGTCAACATTTCGATCATTCAGCTGCTGCAGGATGATTTCGTGGAAATGGTGCTGGACAGCCTGGCGGAAAGCGGACTTGAGCCCAACTGCCTGGAACTCGAAATCACGGAATCCATTTTTATGGAATCCTTCGAAAGCACTGTCAGCAAGCTGGGATTCCTTAAGTCGCGCGGGATCCGCATCGCCCTGGATGATTTCGGA
The DNA here is from genome assembly GCF_038002865.1 of Paenibacillus sp. FSL H3-0321. Taxonomy (NCBI): domain Bacteria; kingdom Bacillati; phylum Bacillota; class Bacilli; order Caryophanales; family Paenibacillaceae; genus Paenibacillus; species Paenibacillus sp. FSL H3-0321. Next base: position 4,616,181 of record NZ_JBBODH010000001.1, read on the forward strand.
ACAGGGTACTCTTCTTTGAGTTATTTGCAGCAGCTGCCGATTTCCACACTGAAGATGGATAAAATCTTTATAGATTCTCTGGAGGATAAGGCCTACAGCCAATCCTTTGTTCAGACAATCATCATTCTCGGCCACAAAATGGGTCTTGATGTGGTGGCTGAGGGAGTAGAGGATGCCAGACAGCTGGAATTTCTTAAGCAATTCGACTGCGATAAGATACAGGGTTATTTAATCAGCAGGCCGGTTCCGGAGCGCGGAGTATGGGAATTGCTTGAGCCTCATTATTGAAATAGAACTAGAGATGACTGCACAGCAAAGCGAGCCCGGGACAATATAGTCCGCGGGCTCGCTTATATTTTCATGCAGGAATAGTCTGGGGAGAGTCTCTTCAAATGTTTACTGGCCGGCTTAGAAAATGATAATTTTGTTCTTGACAGTCTTCTTCGCTTCGTACAGGGCATCATCCGCCTGCTGAAAGGTGGAGCTCTTGGAATCCTCCCCTCGATAGTCATGCATCCCGATACTCACCGTTATGGATTTACCGTCCATTTCGCTGACCGGCATGCCTGCAATCCCCTTTAAGATCCGCCCTATAATCTCGCTTGATTCCTCCAGCTTCTTGGCGGTCAGAATAATGACGAATTCCTCTCCGCCGTAACGTGCGGCAAAGTCATCTGAGCCAATATGCTTCAGTACCATTCCTGCAACCTGCTTAAGGACGATATCTCCAACCCAATGCCCATATTGGTCATTTACCTTTTTGAAATTATCAATATCCATCACCGCTAGCTGCATCGGGAAGGGGTTGCTCTGCTGATGCTCAATCAGCCAGCCTAAATACTCATGGAAGGTTTTGTGATTGTACAAATCCGTCAGGGGGTCGATCTTGGACAGCCGGTCCATAATGATATTCTGAATGCGCAGATCCTGCTCGGATTTCACAGAGTTCTCCAGTGATTGTATGAGCTCGCGGCCTCTGACGATCACCCCGAATCCGGCCAGGGATGTTCCGGCGAAGATGAGAGCGATAATAATATGCTCGATCCGCAGCGTATAGTCATAGGGCGATGTATTAAGAAACAGCATAACGGCGTACAGCAGACAGACGGCTGAGGAAACCTTCATATAGTTTTGTTTCAGATAAATCATAGAGACAAGCAAAGGGAGGAGCATGATCAGGGGTTTAACATGATATTCCGGGCTAAGATTTGAAATCATCAAAATTGCGTAAATATGGCTGGCGAAAATTATTGAAAACTCCGAAAATAAGGGCCTCCACTTGTGGACAGCTTCCAGAACGAAAATTAGAGCAAATATAAGGGAATCCGGGATCAGCATATGGGGAATAAAATATTGCCCGCTCGTAAATTGTGGAAGATGGCCCCACATAGACAGGGAGGCAAATAGCTGACTTGCCAAATGTACAATCAGCACCATCCAAAAAGTATTGAGGAGTACCCGATTCCAATAGATTTGGCGAGGAGTTAGCGGTGGGATGTGCATGAGCGGTTCCTCTTTTCCAGTGACAATATAACTATATATTCGACAAACACCTCAGGTTTCCTTCCACTGATATTCATCTAATAATGTTCGTATTTAAGTGAATTAGCATAAGGGGTTATAGCTAAAAATCCTCTCATTAAGATCTAAAGACGAATTATTGTCTGGTTTTGCCCTTGACACATTCGTGAATAATCTGTAGAATTTCTATTGGCTCATATAATAAAGTTAAGCTGTTCGTATATCCTCAAAGATAAGGTTTGGGGGTTTCTACAGGGGACCGTAAATTCCTGGCTACGAATAGGGTGCATTTTGCATACCTATGAAGTATCCGGGATTTTTGTGTTGTGGTTAATAAACTATCTATTTTCGCAGAAACGGACAATGGCCTGCATGAGTACGGCGATGCCGTTTCTCCCTAGGAGGAACAGAGAAACAGATGAGTAAATATGATGTGATTGTCGTTGGTGCGGGTCCGGCCGGAATATTCGCCTGCTATGAATTGACACGAAAGGCGCCTGATTTGAAGGTGCTGCTTGTGGACAAGGGTCATGATATTTACCGCCGCAATTGCCCGATCCTTGAGGAGAAGATCAAGCTCTGTCCGCCCGCTTCGGGGCGCAAGGAATTCGCCGGCTGTCTGCCTGCCTGTTCAATTACTGCCGGTTTCGGGGGAGCAGGGGCCTACAGTGACGGTAAATTTAACATCACGACGGAGTTCGGCGGCTGGATGACCGATTATTTGGCACCCTCTAAAGTGCTGGAGCTGATCGAATATGTAGACAGCATTAACCTGGAGCATGGCGCAACACCGGTCATTACCGATCCGACAACCGAGAGCATCCGCAATATTGAGCAACGGGGATATGCTGCCGGACTGAAGCTGCTGCGGGCGCAGGTGCGCCATCTGGGGACGGAACAAAACCTGGAAATTCTTAAATCCATATATGAATATTTGAAAACACGTATTGAAATGCTGTTCAAGACAGAGGTTCAGGATATAGTTACTGTAAAAGACAATGGAACGCACCGCATTACAGGCATTACGCTGAAAAACGGGGAAAGCCATGAGGCGGATAAGGTTATGATTGCCCCGGGCCGTGATGGATCGGCCTGGCTGACCGAGGTGCTGAAAAAACGCCGGCTGAAAATGTACAATAATCAGGTCGATGTAGGTGTAAGAGTCGAAACTTCGGATGTGGTAATGCGGGAGATCAATGAACATCTTTATGAGGGTAAATTCATTTTCAATACATCTGTAGGCACCCGTGTCCGCACCTTCTGCAGCAATCCTTCAGGACATGTTGTTGTGGAAAATCACAGCGGTGTGATGGCGGCTAACGGACATTCCTATAAGGACCCTGCACTGGGTTCGAAGAACACCAACTTTGCCCTGCTGGTCTCGCATACGTTCACGGAGCCCTTCGACAAGCCCAATGAATATGCCCGGGAAATCTGCAAGCGGGCGAACGATTTGTCCAGCGGCGGCGTGATTGTACAGAAATACGGTGATATTCTCCGTGGCCGGCGTTCAACGGAAACGCGGATCAAGGAAGGATTCCTGGAGCCGACGCTGAAGGAAGCAGTACCTGGTGATCTGGGACTGGTACTGCCGTACAACACCATGAAGAGCCTGATTGAAATGGTGGAAGCCCTGGAAAAAGTAACCCCGGGTATCGCCTCCGAACATACGCTGTTCTATGGAGTAGAGGCGAAATTTTATTCGGCCCGTCCGAAGCTTACGGAGAATCTGGAGACGGAAATTTCCGGACTGTATTGCGGCGGAGATGGTGCGGGCATCACCCGCGGTCTGGCTCAAGCCGGAGCCGCCGGGGTATGGATTGCCCGGGGGATGCTGGAACAAACCGGCGCATAAAGACAATAAAATAGGTGAAGAAGGGCGGACTCACTGCAGGAATTTCTGCGTTGAGCCTGCCCTTCTTCTATTTAGATCTCATTTGAACTCCCGCTCATATGGTATACAATAATTATCATAATTGTAAATTCGAGAGGGTGATGCAGCAATGGATTCAAAGCAGGACAAAAGCAGGGGACTTCAGGTGATAGTGTATTTGTTCTTTATTGTGTATGCATTATTTACTGTTCAGGTAATTTTGTTCAAAACTATTCCTATAACAAGCATATTTGAGGCGGACACGGCCTTAAGAAGTGTGAACTTGATCCCATTCCACACGATTTACGGATTTTTCACAGATGAATCCATCGGCAGCGATAGAATGGTGACCAATGTGTTGGGCAACATCGGGATCTTTATCCCCTTAGGCCTTGCCGCAGCTTATATAGGAAAGAGCAGGACCTGGGGATTCAAGGTTGCTTTTGTTTTCTCGGTTAGTATGGCTTTTGAAATCATTCAATATATCTTTGCGCTTGGAAGCAGTGATATAGATGATATTCTGTTGAACTGTGCCGGAGGTGTGATTGGCATAGCCTTGTATAAAGCTCTCTTGAAGATCACTCCTTCCGGAAACCAGCTCCTTGCGGCGATCATTGGATTCTTTTTACTGGCAGGCATTGGCGGAGGTGTTGTGACGGGGGTGGTGGATCGCAGCTTGCTGCCTTTTGCTGATCAGGAGATGGAATACATAGATGAGAACAAGCAGATCATGACAGGCGTAGATGAGAGTACGGCGGATCTGTTCGGCGATTTGACCGCTGCCCAGACTGACGCAATAACCCTATATAACAATCCTAAGTATAGTATGCTGAAGAAAACAGCGGAAACAACAGAACCCGGGCAAGAGAATAGTACCATTCCAGTAGGTGCCTCAACCAAAATCATTATCAGGCATTTGGCGTCTGATCAAAATAAGATTATCAGCACCTACGAAGAAGGTACGATTTCCAGCCTGGTCTCCATAGTGGAGTCATCTCCAGCCGCCCCTACAGTCAGAGTCTGGTTGGACGGAGACAGCAAACAAGCGGCAAGGATGCTGCTCGTAAATGTTCTGAAGTGAAGTGATATTACCAAGTGTTCCTATCTTCTTGGGCAAGCTGGCCGACAGCTGTAATTTGCACCCGAGGCCATAACAACCTCCAATTCTTGCTGGCGATCCGTTTCTCATAGATAGAGTGCAGCTGGCGGTTGGTTATAAAACTCGGAGTGGGTCTGAGCTCCATTTGGATTACATCCCGGATGCCATGAGGGGCGGCCAGCCTTAAATTACCGTGTTCATCCAGCGAAAGCCCAAGAGCGGTTGCCGTCTCTGGAAATTTGGACATGCCGTCGACAGAAGAGGTATAGGGCGGAATATCGTTAACCACATGCATTCTTGCCTGGTTTTTGACTGACCAGGGGATGGACGGATCGGCGGCCCGCAGCTTCGCTTCCCAGGCTTTTTCGGTCTCTTCGCGGATGTCGCTGCTATCATAATAAATAACATCAATATCTGCCAGCGGTGTTCTTTCCGTAAATCCATGCTGGACATCCCAGACTTTAGAGCGGACAAATCCGGCGCAGACCCAGGAATCGGGCAGCTTCAGCGCTCGGGCGGCAGATAGAATATTCATCATCCACGGGTCTTCTCTCACGGCCCGCAGGAGATCTTCCTCGGTATGGATCAGCAACATAGGTCCTCCTTTAAATAGTTGCACTAGAGCGTGTCTTCAAACCGCTTCCCCGCCAAAATCTGCTGCTGTATGCCCTAAGGAATCATGGGTACAGTACCATTTTCTGATCACACGCGGAGAAAGGCGTTGACGAACGGACCGAGTTGCACTTAATTGGGGCTTTTAGCCTGTTACAGGAGGACAACGGACTCCAGCGCAGTTATTTCTCCCTGCTGGCCGTTTTTAGATAGAATGCAGAGCAGATAAGGTCGCCTGGGTCCGCAAAAGAGAATAAACAGGTGTTTTACTCTCCATAGCGCCTCCTGAGTCCGTTACGAGTAAACGAACCCGCTGCGGGCTTTTAGGGACCCTACTTTCAATACTAAATCCCTGCTTCCCCAGAGCTCTTCCAGTTTGAAGACATGCACTAAATAAAAGCAACGGTTTTTTTATCTGATGCCTCTATTATAAGGCCGAGTTTACAGGCTTGGGTACTCTAACAAGACAATAGGGCGGATTGCTATTATGATTTGGCACATCTTATAATGGACCGATAGATTGACCATTGGAGGCGTGGCTGTGGAACATAACTTGACGATATTGCTGCAACTGTTCGAAAGGGCGGCACTGTTGCTGATGTGCCTGTTTGTGTTGACCCGGCTGCCGCGGTTTAAAGAGATTTTTGTCAAAGGGGCTTATGCTCCGCAGGATCTTGTGATTGTGACGGTGATCTTCAGCCTGTTCGCGATCTTCGGAACCTACAGCGGCATTAAAGTCGACGGCTCGCTGGTAAATGTGCGGATTATCGCCATCATGGCCGGCGGGATTCTGTTTGGTCCTTGGGTCGGACTGATTACTGGCATTATATCCGGGGTTCACCGCTTTCTGATTGATATTGGCGGCGTGACTTCCGTGCCCTGCCTGATTACAAGTGTTACGGCGGGAATTGTCTCCAGCGTCATTTACCGCCGAACCACGGCTGACCGCCGCTGGATTGCCGGTATCCTGGCCGGGATGGGCTGCGAAGCACTGACCATGCTGCTTATTCTGGTTATGGCAGATCCTTCATCGCTAGGTGTGGATATCGTTTCGAAGATCGCTTTTCCGATGATTGTGGGTCAGATCAGTGTCGGCCTCATTGTTATGCTTGTCCAGAGTGTGGAGGGGGAGAAGGAACGGATCGCTGCGAAGCAGTCTAAGCTGGCGCTGGATATTGCCAATAAGACGCTGCCGTATTTCCGCAACATCAATCCCCAGTCGCTGCGCACCATTTGCGGAATCATCAAGGAGGACATCGGTGCCGATGCGGTAGCGATCACTGATACCCGATTCATCCGGGCCTATGTCGGAGTGGGAGAGGAATACTACACCGAGACGAACGAGATTATCAGTGAAGAGACGAAAAAGACGCTGAGGGACGGCGAAATTACGATCCGTGATGACGATACTGAATATATGAACCGGGCAATCCGGTCGCTGATTATCATTCCCCTGAAAGAGAAAGGCGAAGTGACCGGAGCACTTAAAATTTACTATACCAAAGCCCATAAAATCACTTACTCGCTGCAGGCAATGGCGGTAGGGCTGTCGCAGATGATTTCGACGCTGATGGAGGTATCGCGGGTCGAAGGCATTAAGGAGATGGCTAACAAAGCCGAGCTGAAGGCGCTGCAGACGAGCATTAATCCCCATTTTCTGTTCAATGCGCTGAACGCGATTAGTTCCCTGATCCGGATTAACCCGGATAAGGCACGGGAGCTGATCATCAACCTGTCAGGCTATATGAGATACAATCTGGAGCTGACCGATGAATTTATTGATATCCGGCGCGAGCTGCAGCAGGTCCAGCAATATGTGGAGATTGAAAAAGCCCGCTTCGGCAGCCGCCTGGCCGTTGAGTATGATATCGACGAAGTGGAGGTGCGTATTCCCAGCCTGATTATTCAGCCGCTGGTGGAGAATGCGATTGTTCACGGCATTTTGAAAGTGAAGGGACCGGGCACGGTAACGATTTCGGTGAAAGACCGGGGAGAGACCGTGCGGATCGGCATCGCCGATACCGGAGCAGGCATCGCGCTGGAGACGATGGAGAAGGTCTACAGCGGAAGCATGCCGGATAACAAAATCGGGCTATATAACGTACATCAGCGGGTAAAGCTGATTTATGGCAAGGGTCTGATCATTCACCGGCTGGATAAAGGGACGGAAATTTATTTCGACGTCACAAAGGAGAAGCGATGAAAGCGATAATTGTAGAGGATGAAGTGCTGGCAAGGAGTGAGCTTGCCTTTCTGATCGGAGCACACAGCGATATAGTGATCACCGCCGAGTTTGAGGACGGACTGGATGCGCTGAAATTTCTGCAGGCTGAGGAAGTCGATGTGATTTTTCTGGATATCAATATTCCGTCCATCGACGGCGTGCTGCTGGCCCAGAATATCAGCAGGTTCTCGGTCAAACCCTATATAGTATTTATCACTGCCTACAAGGAGCATGCCGCCGACGCTTTCGAGATTGAAGCATTCGACTATATTCTGAAGCCCTATAGTGAATCGCGGATGAAAGCCATGCTGAACAAGCTGGAAGCGGCATTCGCGGCGCGTAGCCGCCCCAGAGAAGAAGGGCATCTTGCGGTCAGCAACAAGGTCAATCTGTGGAAAAACGAGAAGATCATCGTTGTCGATGCCGACGAGATTTATTATGCTTCAGCGCAGGAGAAGACAACGAGCGTAATGACTAAGGGAGAGGAATACAGCATGGCTCTGAGCATCAGCGAGTTCCACAGCCGGCTGCCGCAGGACAGCTTCTTCCGCTGCCACCGGTCCTATCTTGTGAATCTGTCCAAGATCAAGGAAATTATCCCTTGGTTCAATAATACGTATCTGCTCCGGCTTCGTGATCTGGACTTTGAAGTGCCGGTAAGCCGCAGCAAGGTCAAGGAATTCAGGCAGATCATGCGCCTGTAGCGGCATTTCATTCCCGCATTCGGTCATCTCATTCCCGATTTCTCTCAAGAAAGCGTTGTTTCGCTACAATAAAGGAGCAAAGAAGGCCCTTGCAGCGACAATAGAGAGAAAGAAGGAATGACTCATGACTACGGCTAAATCTGGCAGCAAGCGCTGGATGATCGTGCTGGGTACAGTGATTATGCAAATGGGACTGGGCACAATCTACACGTGGAGCCTGTTTAATGCACAGCTTGTCAGCAAATTCGGCTTTGAGCTCAGCGCTGTTTCGATAACTTTTTCCATTACGAGCTTTGCCCTTGCCTTCGCAACTTTGTTTGCTGGTAAACTGCAGGACCGGTTTGGCCTCCGCAAGCTGACCGCTTCCGCTGGGATTATGCTGGGACTTGGTCTGATGCTTAGCTCGCAGGCCAACTCCCTCCTGATGTTCTACCTGCTGGCCGGCGTAGTCGTGGGTTATGCCGATGGCACGGCTTATATTACTTCGTTATCCAATCTGATTAAGTGGTTCCCTAAGCATAAAGGCTTGATCTCCGGCGTATCGGTCGGCGCCTACGGAACCGGCAGTCTGATCTTCAAATATATCAACGGCAGCCTGATCGAGTCGGCAGGCGTATCGAATACCTTCCTGTATTGGGGCCTGGCCGTCATGATCATGGTTGTCGCCGGCTCGCTACTGGTCAGGGAAGCTCCTGTGGCTGCTCCGGCACTGGCACAAGCAAACAGCAGAGGGACGGATTCCTCTGCCGCAACAATTCCGGCTGTAGTGAAAGACTATACCGTCAAAGAAATGCTGCGCACCAAGGAAGCGTACCTGTTGTTCGTAATTTTCTTCACCGCCTGCATGAGCGGCCTCTACCTGATTGGCATTGTTAAGGATATCGGGGTGCAGCTGGCAGGTCTCGATATCGCTACAGCGGCCAATGCCGTTGCGATGATCGCGATCTTCAATACTGCAGGGCGCCTGATTCTTGGAGCGTTGTCCGACCGTATGAGCCGATTGAAGCTGGTCAGTGCCACACTTCTGGTCACAGCCCTAGCGATGCTAACCTTAAGCTATGCGACCTTGAGTTACGGCCTGTTCTTCGCTTGTGTGGCCACCATTGCTTTCTGCTTCGGGGGCAACATTACGGTGTTCCCGGCGATTGTCAGTGACTTCTTCGGCCTTAAGAACCATAGCAAGAACTATGGCATTGTCTATCAGGGCTTCGGAATCGGGGCGTTGTCCGGCTCGTTCATCGCCGCTTCTCTCGGCGGGTTCAAGCCTACCTTCATCGTCATCGGCGCACTGTGTATTGTAGCCTGTCTTCTGGCGGTTTCCTTAAAGCCTCCGGTGCAGAGACAGGCAAGAGAAAAGGGAATGAGCCTGAAGCCTTCACGGCATACGGCTTAACCATATACAAACATGTTGGCTTAAGAAGTATACAGACAAAGAGAATAGTTATTCGAAAAAGAGATATCCCGGCCTTTCGTGCAAACGGCTGGCGGATATCTCTTTTTTGTATACTCACGGGTTCAGTAAGAGGACTGTGTTGCTGCTGCTCGAAATGTATAGGATGGAAAATAGTTCGGGGGTACAGAAAATAATTCAGGCATAGGCACTTTTTGCAGGGCGCAAGTGTTATAGAGATATACAAGTAAGGAGGTGCTGGCAACGTCACAGGAGCATTTAAGAGATATGAAACAGGTGGAGGCTGTAATCGAACAAGTTCAAAAGGGGGACCGGGAGCAATACGCCTGCATTGTCGAGATTTTTCAGCAGCCGGTATACCGTTATTGCTGTCGTCTGCTCGGGAACACGCAGGATGCGGAGGATGCTGTTCAGGACATTTTGGTAAAAGCCTATCAATCAATCAGAGGGTACAAGCCTGAAGTAAGCTTCTCCGCCTGGCTCTACCGGATTGCCGGCAATCATTGTCTTAATTTGCTGCGCCGACGCCGGCTGCAGGGGCATATTCTGCGGATCTTCCGGCCGGAGACGGTAGCTGCGAGCGCGGAGCAACAGATGGAAGCGCGGCTGTTTAGCCCTGCTCTGGAGTTAGCGCTGCTGCAGCTGTCACTGGAGGAGCGGAATATTCTTGTGCTGCGGGTGTTTGAGGAGCTGACTTTTCAGGAGATGGGCCACATTCTGAACAGCAGTCCTAATGCGCTGCATAAGCGGATGGAACGGATTAAACGGAAAGTCAGGGAATTTATGCAGATAGAGGAGGGGATCTCTTGGAACGAACCGGAATCCATAGTGAGTACCAAGATATAACAGCGGCGGCAGCTCCTGAGCAGCAGCTTCACACCATTGAGGTGACAGACAAGGTGATGGCCCGCATTCGGACACTGGATCAGAAGTCAGATCAGAAGCAAGGTCCGCGTGGGATCCGATTTGCCGGCAAAACAGCGGCTACTTCAGGAATGCTGGTTATGCTGCTGCTGATTACCGTAACGGCTTATGCCGCTACGGAGTACATTCAGATCCGTAATAAGGCAGGCGAGGTTAAGGTGCAGCATCAGGCAACGGATCCGAATTGGGGAAAGGCTGCTCCTGCACCGTACTATCAATATATGCATAAGCTGATGGATTTCGCGGAGCCGGGAGAGCTGATTGCTTATTTCTTCAGAGGAGAAGCCCTTCCAGAAGGAGCAGTATCCGCTCTGCAGTTTAAGTCTAAGGATCTGGAGTTGAATGATTATCCGGCACTCCTTGCAGAGATGAACAAGCTGAACTTGCCGATACTCCCCAAGGAAGCTAAGGGTTATACTTTTACAAAGGGAAAGATCTCTCCACTAGGTCCATCCGATGCAGAGATCAGTAGTAATCCGCTTTACCGTCAGACTCTTAACGAGCTGATTGCCGAGGCGAGGCAGAATACCGACCGGAATCTGTTTATGAAGATCTTGCCGTGGACTAAAGCGGGCTGGTTCGAAGGCGTGTATACGAAGCAGGGAGCAAACATTAGTATTAGTGCAACCCCGCTGTATGGCGGCTATGTTCAATTTATGCAAGATGATGATGCTGCCGCGGAGAAGCTGGAGGTAGCAGGCAGGGAGATTGTCTACAACCGAGTTGTCAAGCCGTATGTAAGCTATCATTACCTAAGTTGGTACAACGAGAAACAGGATGCGTATTACACAGTTAGTACCTACGGCAACCGGACGTTGACTAAGGAGCAGCTGCTGGAGCTGGCAGCAGAGTTAATCCAGGGAGGGTTATAGGCAGGCAGTTCTGACGGGTTAGAGAAATAAGTCGGACTAAGTGATAAATCTGGAAATAATTGCTTCTTCGATTCATCAGTTATAACAATAAAACAGGCATCCGGTTGGGCGTGCTCGCTCTCCGGATGCCTGTTTGTCTATGGGCTGAAGGAGTGAAGGCTGCTACTGGAGGGTTACCCTTCCAGCAGCAACGCTTCCGGATCCTCCAGCAGTTCCTTGACCTTGACGAGGAAGCTTACCGCTTCGGAGCCGTCCACGATGCGGTGATCGTAGGAAAGCGCGATGTACATCATCGGGCGGTTGGCGCTTCTTTCTTCGTCCAGGGCGATCGGACGGAGCTGGATCTTGTGCATGCCGAGGATACCGACCTGCGGTGTATTGAGAATCGGCGTGGACAAGAGTGAGCCGAACACGCCGCCATTGGTAATGGTGAACGTGCCGCCCTGCAGCTCCTGCAGGCTGAGCGTATTGGCGCGTGCTTTGGAGGCGAGCTCGCCGATCCGCCGTTCGATCTCAGGGAAGCTGAGCCGGTCCGCATCGCGGACGACCGGTACAACCAGCCCTTCCTTGGCAGCGACGGCGATGCCGATGTCATAATATTTCTTGAGCAGCAGATCTTCGCCGTCGATCTCGGCATTCAGCAGCGGATAGGCTTTGAGCGCGCCGATCACTGCCTTGGTGAAGAAGGACATGAAGCCCAGTCCGACTTCATGCTTCTCTTTGAAGGCATCCTTGCGGCGCTTGCGGATGTCGAGGATGGCGGTCATGTCCACCTCGTTGAAGGTGGTCAGCATGGCCGCGGTCTGCTGCGCTTCGACCAGGCGGCTGGCAATCGTCAGCCGTCTGCGCGACATGCGCTTGCGCTCCACGGCCTTGCCGTCCTCTTGCTGCGGCGCTTTGCCCGCCGCAGCTTTGGCAGGCTCCGGCTTGCCCTGCGGCGCCGGAGACACGGGCACAGCGGCCCCTGGGCCGGCTGCGCCATGGTCCTTCACATCGGCCTGGCCAATCCGGCCGATAGGGTCGCGGGCACTGACCTCGCCGAGGTCGATGCCCCGCTCCCGCGCCAGCTTGCGCGCCCCCGGCGAAGCCAGGGCCGCATTGCCTGCCGCACCTTCGGGTGCGGCGGCAGGAACGGCAGCGTCCGAAGGCGCTGCCACAGGTGCGGCAGCGGCAGGTGCAACGCTGCCTGGGGCAGGTGCCGCCTCGGGCTTGCCGCCCGCAGCGGCCTGCGGCGCATTTCCGGCAGCAGCGTCTGCGCTGCCGATCACGCCGATAGCCTCACCAACGGCTACATTCTCGCCGGCCTGGCGCAGGATGGAGGAGATGACGCCGTCCTCCTCCGCGCTGATTTCAAGATTGACCTTGTCGGTTTCAAGCTCAGCAAGCACATCCCCCTGGCCGACAGTATCGCCCTCTTTAACCAGCCATTTGTAGATCGTTCCTTCGGAAATGGATTCGCCCAGATCGGGTACTTTAATTTCGGACACAGGCCCTTACCTCCCCAAATATAATAGTTAACGTTATCGTGACACCGTCCCCTTTCAGGAGGACGGTACAGCCGCTTGTACTTGCGAATTTAGTTTCAGGGCTTCCGTAACTATACGCCGCTGTTCAAAGCTATGCACATCGGCGTAACCGCTGGCCGGGCTGGAACGTTCCGGACGGCCGATATACTGCACTTTGACATTCTGCGGGGCGATGGCGCGCAGCCGTGGTTCGGCATAACTCCAGCCGCCCATATTCTTAGGTTCTTCTTGTACCCAGATGATTTCCTGCAGGGAGCGGAAGGTGCTCAGATGAGCGGCCAGTTCCCGTTCCGGGAACGGGTAGAGCTGCTCCAGCCGCAGAATGTGCAGCCAGGACCAATCCTGCCCCTTGGCTGAATCCAGCTCAGCCTGCAGGTCGATAGCGACCTTTCCACTACAGACAACCAGCCGTTTAACCTCGCCGGGCTTGCTGCCCAGAAGCGGCTCCGGCAGGACCGGCAGGAAGCTTCCCGAAGCCAGCTCGGCTCCCGGGGAAGTGCTGCGTGTGTTGCGGATCAGGCTTTTCGGAGCCATGACCACCAGCGGGCGGGCATCCGATCTGCCGCAAAGGGCAGCCTGGCGGCGGAGCAGGTGGAAATACTGCGACGCACAGGTCAGATTGGCTACAGTCCAGTTCTCTTCAGCCGACAGCTGCAAGAACCGTTCCAGCCTTCCGCTGGAATGCTCTGGCCCCTGGCCTTCGTAGCCATGCGGCAGCAGAATCGCCAGGTTGCTGCGTTGGGTCCATTTGGCGCGTCCGGCAGCAATGAACTGGTCGATAATGACCTGTCCGGCGTTGGCGAAATCACCATACTGCGCTTCCCAGATGACAAAGGTTTCCGGGGCAAACACGTTATAGCCGTATTCATACCCGAGCACCGACGCTTCCGACAACGGACTGTTGTACACCCCGAAGGAGGCGCTGGAGTCCTTAAGCTGATGCAGCGGAGAGAAAAGTGCCCCTGTGTCACTGTCATGCAGCACCAGATGGCGGTGCGCGAAGGTGCCGCGCTGGGAGTCCTGGCCGCTGAGACGAATCGGTGTGCCATCCTTCAGAATCGTAGCGAAGGCGAGGGCTTCTGCGAGTGCCCAGTCAACACGTTCTCCATCATTCAAAGCGTCTTTGCGGCGCTGCAGAATCCGCTCCAGCTTCGGATAGACCTGGAAGCCGTCCGGCACCGACAGCAGCTCCCGGTTAATTTCCTGCAGGTTGTCAAGCGGAACCGCTGTAGGACGCTGCGGTGTACGTGCGCTGTCCAGTGCAACTGAGGTTTTGGCCTCTGCGTTCTTATGCTTGCCTTCCTTCATCTTATCAAAGGCTTGCTGCAGTACGCCTTCAGCTTCGGCGTTCATTGCTGTAACGTCTTCAGCCGTGACAACTCTCTCCTCCTGCAGCCGTTCCGCGTACACTTTGTATACAGTAGGATGATTGCGCACTTTACCATAAACAATCGGCTGTGTCGTTTCCGGATCATCCATTTCATTATGTCCGTGGCGGCGATAGCCGATCAAGTCGATCACGAAATCCTTCTTGAACAGATTGCGGTAGGCGCTGGCCAGACGGACGGCGGCAATGCAAGCCTCCGGATCATCGGCATTGACATGCACAATCGGAATTTCATAACCCTTAGCCAGGTCACTGGCATAGTGGGTAGAACGGGAATCTTCACTTTCCGTCGTGAATCCGATCCGGTTATTGACGATAATATGCACCGTACCGCCGTTCTGATAACCTTTAAGCTTGCCGATATTAAGGGTTTCGGCCACGATGCCTTCACCCGGGAAGGCAGCATCGCCATGCATCAGCACAGCCATGGCTTTATTCGTATTTAGCTTAGGCAGACCCGGAGTGCTGCGGTCTTCCTGGGCCGCACGCGTGAAGCCCTCAACCACCGGATTGACGAATTCCAAGTGGCTCGGATTGTTGGCCAGAGTGATCCGTGTACGGACGGTTTCTCCTTCACGAACGGCGCGGTCAGCGCCGAGATGATATTTCACATCGCCGGTCCAGCCGTAGTTGATGCCCATGGAGCCTTCGGAAGGGAACAGCTCCTTGTTCGGCGAATGATGGAATTCCGAGAAAATAATATCATAAGGTTTGCCCAGAATATGAGCCAGGACGTTGAGCCGTCCGCGATGCGCCATACCCATCAGGATATGTTCGGCACCGTCATGAGCGGCAGCACGCACGATTTCATCCAGCATCGGCACCAAGGCGTCATTACCTTCCAGGCTGAAGCGTTTCTGGCCGACAAAGGTTTTATGAAGGAAAGTTTCGAACTGCTCTACCTGAATCAGCCTTTTCAGCAATTCTTTGCGCTCTGCGTTGTTTAGAGGCGCGGGAGAGCTGGTAGATTCCGCCTGGCTGTTCAGCCAGCGCAGCTCCTGCTCGTCACGTACATGCCCGAATTCATAGGCAATGGTCTGCGTGTAGGCCTGGCGCATCCGGTGAACGGCATCCCAAGCAGTATGAACGTCATTCGGGGCATTCTCCCAGATCAGCGAGGCGGGCATAGCCATTAAATCCTCGCGGGTCAGATCATAGGTTTCGTACTCCAAATATTTCGCCATCGGATTGTTTCCCCGGTCCAGCGGGTCGATATTGGCGGCCATATGGCCATGTATGCGGATATTGGCGATCAGCTTGGATGCCCTTACGGCCTTTCTAAGCCACTCAGTATCTCCTGAAACCACAGGCAGCGGTGCCTGTTCGGCATCAGGAGCCAATGGAGGGGGGCCGGAAAGGGTGAAGAGATCGCGGTAATTATGCTCTACTAAAGTTGGATCTTTTACAAATTGCTCATATTTCTCTTGGATGTAACCCAGATTGGGTCCGTAATACTTGCTCCACACAGTTTCGTTATAGGGATCTTTGGCTGCCATGAATACATCCTCCTAACGGATGAACTCCACGCGCGCCAAAATTTCGCCGGCGCCCTTGTGGAGCTTCGATGTTTGCGGTTTCATTCCTCATCTTATTGTGCAACTTTCAAGGCGGGTAATCAATTCATACTTTGGTTGAATCCGTTCGCAAAACGGTATGATTCAGTGCCTAATTCATACAGAACTATTATAAGTTTGGTTTCTTAACTATATGAAAATGATGCGACGGTGTGATTGAAATGAACGAAATAAAAATGTTGTTTTCAGTTTTCATATATACATACATACATAGATAAAGAGGCTTGTTCTACAATTTTTTTGGGTTATCGAGTAATTCATACAAGCTGTTGGCAAAATAATCAATTATTTTCCGTTTCTATTTATACAATATTCCCATAAATCGACACACTTTTCGTGTAAGATATTGTATAATGTTATTGCGGATAACGGTTTCATGAATTTCTAGCCAGATCCTTTCATGTAAAGGATCCAGTAAAGGGTAAACCTGCCGAAAGACAGGGGCACAAAGTCTCGGGTCTAATGTAGAAATACTACGACGGCCGGACTGCCTGGGGACGCGTAATCTTAGGAGGAGATTTCTTGGATAAGTCCAACCAGGGGAACAACGGAGAACTGCAGACAGTTGATCTGGATTTAGAATGGGTATATTTGCTGATGTCGGCTAAGCAGGCGGGCATCAAAGCGGATGAAATCCGCCAATTTTTTAATGAGAAGACTTTACAGGCGATGTAGCGGTTGGTTGTTAAAAGTTTTGTACATACAGAAAGGGCATAGCGGATCTCTCCGCTATGCCCTTTCTGTATGACCGGCAGTAGAAGGAACCTGCATGAATCAGGAATCCTTCTGCTCCAGCCGCCATTTTTGATAGTCCAAGAACTCTTTGAATTCCCGCTTGCTTATACCCGAAGCCATAGCTTCCAGTACGAGCCGGGACCATTCTCCATCCAGAGGTGACTCCTGCACATCGGAAGGCTCGCCGTAAAGCAGCGCATGAATGGACACCTGAAGTGCGTCAGCGATTTTTTCAATAAATTGAATAGAGGGGTTAGATTGTATATTTCTTTCCACATTGCTTAAGTATGATTTCGCCACATCAGCCTTATCCGCAAGCTCCGAAAGAGACAAGCCTTTTTCCAGACGGAGATGGTGGATGCGACTTCCCATATTATCTGGCACGATAAAAACGCCCCTCCGTACTTTTTGTTACAGTATAACAAATAACCGGAAGACGGACAAAGCACTATAGAATCAGTTCCGGTATGAATGATCCCCCTTTTATGTCGTTTCCACTCCACATCCCCATTATTTTTATTCCCTCTGCGGTATCATTTAGATTTTTCATGCGAAAACGTTCGTTAAAAAGTACGATAAGCTGAGGAAAATGAAGCTAAAAGCAGAAAATTAACTATAAATCGTTCTTTATTAAGAATATTGCAACAAAATGAGATTTTTGATTTGTAGGAGTAATGGCATATACTTACGTCATAGTTCTTAATAACGAACGAATAACGTTCGTCATAAAGGCTGGGTGTTAATAGATTACTTTGTTTGCAGGAAATTGCAAGCAGCTAAAGGAGAGGCTCCTGTGAGGCTTTCACGTTCTTCCCGGAATAGAAATATCCGTCGGTATACGCTTCCCCAAATTGCAGGGATCGTAGTGATTTCGGCTTATGGCATCAGCCAAATTACAACGCCCACGTATGCATTGCTGACTAACGTCGCAGCAACCGAATCCTCCAATATCACCACAGCATTTGTGTTTCCAAGCACGGTCGATCATATTGCCAACCAAGCCAGCGAAGCGATGAAGCTTGCTGCCTGGCAGCGTGAAGCGGCGAGAGAGGTGCTGGCGGAGATAACGGATAAGAATACGGGCTCGGAGACCGCAGAGGGACGTATTGGAGGTATTCAAGAGGCTGCTGCACAAACGCGTGAGGCTGCGGCCGGCGCGGCTGCTTTTTTAGCTGAGCTTCAAGGCTATCTAACACGCTCGCAATTAGAGCTGGAGCAGCAAGTCAATGAAGTGAACCAGAGACTTTTTCCATATGAGGTCGATTTTAATCAATTAACAGCCGCACAAAATAACGATATCCCGGTATTCGAACAATTGCTCAGCCAAGCCAATCTAACGCTGGGCGAATTTCAGGAGATGGTTAGAAAGCTAAGCTCCATCAGAAGAGTGGACGCTTATGTGCAGGCAGCCTATCATCAGGCATCGAACGCGGCCGAACAGGCTAGGAGTTATGCGGACGAAACCTCGTTGATGCATACAGAGGCCGCTGACGTAATCCAAGGACTGAAAGAGGCTGAGAAGAAGGCGAAGCTCGAAGCGGAAGAAAAAGCGAAGCTCGAAGCCGAGGAGAAAGCGAAACTCGAGGCTGAGAAGAAGACGAAGCTCGAAGCCGAAGAGAAAGCGAAACTCGAAGCCGAAGAGAAGGCGAAACTCGAAGCCGAGGAGAAGGCGAAGCTAGAGGCTGAGGAGAAGGCGAAGCTCGAAGCTGAGGAGCAAGCAAAGCCTGAAGCCCCTGCCCCTGACGCGAATCCTGACAGCATAACGGTAAAAATAGGCGAAAAGCAAGGCGTAATCTAAACAAGGCGGTGCTCTCCAGTGATACTTAAATGGACTCGTAACCTATTGATGTATGCGTTAATTCTCATTTTTCTACTAACGCTGGTATCTGCAATCACTAGCCGGATGAATGGCGGAACGCCCAAGATTCTAGGCAAGGAAATTCTAACGGTGCTCTCCGGCTCCATGGAGCCCGGAATCCAGACGGGGGCTGTCATTGCCGTCAAACCGGTGAGTGAACAGAGTCAGGGATCTTTTAAACCTGGAGATGTAATCACTTACAAAGCTCTGGATGGATCAAACAGCCTGATTACCCACCGCATTGTCAGCGTGCTTGGCTCGGGAGAAAACACCTGGTATATCACCAAAGGCGACAATAACGATGCGCAGGATGCAGATCCTATTCCTTCAAGTAATGTTGTTGCACAGTACGCGGACTTTACTGTTCCGTTTCTGGGGTATTTCATGAACTGGGTAAAATCGACCGCCGGGATTATTGTCGTAATGGTTATTCCGGGAATTTTCCTCGTCATCTCTTCCCTTATTACAATCTTCAAATCGATCATGCGCATGGAGGATCCTGTAGAGGTGCAGCTTGCGCCCGGAGAATCCCCGCCTGTTACGAACGGTTGATGCTTCTCCTAACGTGGTTAGGGAAGATTCAATAAATAATTCATAACATACTCCATTCATGGAGATCCAGGAGGAGACAAATAACAATGGCAAATCTAAAAAAAACGATGGCAATGGCAATGGCGACTACAGCACTGGGGGCAACATTAATTGCCGGGGGATCCTTCGCTATCTTTACGAGTTCCGCACAGAATACAGGCAATACGTTTGCTGCTGGCACGCTCAAGATTGAACTGGATAAGAAGGATGAAGCTCAGCAGAAATATTTCAACATCACAAATTGGGCTCCGGGAGATTCTGAAATCCAGCCTGTAGTAGTTAGTAACAAAGGAACGCTTGAGCTGCGTTATGATCTCTCGCTGGCTGCAGGCGGCGACCTCGGCGGCGGAGCAACCCCGCTGGTCATTACCGCGTACTCTGATGCGGCTGGAACGGTACCGCTTACCGTCGCCGACCGTGTGCTTGCTGTGGGCGGATCGGAGACGATTTATGTCAAAGCAGAGTTCCCGAAAGCAGCTGACAACAGCTACCAAGGCAAGTCGGGTACAGCCTCCATTAAAGTAGATGCAGAGCAGACTAAAAATAACTAAGCACCATAACGAACGGATCTATAACTAAAAATCAAATAAAAAGGGGGCTGCCCCCCTTTTTTAATAAGGAGAGCTTACTTCAATGATGAAAAAGAAAAAAATGCTGATTGCCGCATTTTCCTCCGTGGTGCTGCTCTGCGCCGCCATTGGTGGAGGCACGTATGCCTTGTTCACCAGCTCCGCCCAAAACACCGGCAACACCTTTGCTTCCGGTACGTTGTCCTTAAGTACTCACCGCAATGACGTGCCGGTTGAAGGCCCGATGTTCTATACGGGCGACTCCGATGCCGGACGTATGGGAACAGGATTGTGGGCACCGAAAGATACCCACACCCGCGCCATGCTGATCAAAAATACCGGAACGCTGGATGCCAAACTGACCGATCTGATTGCCATCCCGGAAGGAACACCTGCACAGCAGGCCGATGCGCTCGCATTCGGTGAGCAAGCGGTAGTCACTGTAGCCGCTTTGGCTGCACCAGGCGGCGTCACTCTTAATGCCGATGCACTCAATGAGGTGAACGAAGCTGCGGACCGGCTGTTCAAATCGTTGATTAACGGTCCTTCCTTCCTGAAGGCACTGGCACGCAACGGACAGGAAGCCTTCGCGATTGCCAGAGAAGCCGTGCTCGACTGGACATACCGCGTTGACAATAACGGCCAGACTGTACTGGTCAGCGTTTCCGATGCTTATGTAGGTTCACTTAAGGATTTGTACAACAGCGGGGCAGGCCGGGATGCCAACCTCCCGAACCTGATTCTTCCTGCCAAGAAGACGATGCATCTGGCCTATAACGTGACTTTTGTTGACGATACGGGCCTCGGCTTTGATAATGACAGTCTGCAAGGCAAATCGGTTAACTTCACCTTCAAAAACAACTTTGAGCAGGTGAAGAATAATTAGAATCAGGAATAGAACATAAAAGGAGCGTCATCTCCGGCTTCATGAACCGGAGATGACGCTCCTTTTGGTCTGCGAATGAGGATATGGGGCTTATGGCAGCTTCTCGCCGCGCGAGCTGACATACAGGTCGTACCATTCCTTGCGCGTAAGCTCCAGCTTGTCCGCACCCGCGCAGGCGGCGATCCGCTGCGGATTCACCGTCCCGATTACCGGCTGGATGGCCGCAGGATGAGTCATCAGCCAAGACAGGACAATCACCTCAGGGGTAGTGTTCTTCTGTTCGGCGAGCGTTTGGACCATAGCCGCCGTGTTCACGACACTATCAGGCTGGCCTGTAAGTGAACGCCCGCTGAATAAGCCTTGGGCCAGCGGACCCCAGGCCTGCAGCTGGATGTTCTGTGTCCGGCAGTATTCGAGGGTACCTTCGGGAAAGGTGATGTCTTTCCAGGGTTCGCGGTTTACGCTGACCATGGCATCCAGCCAGCTTATTTTGGCCAGACTCATGTGCAGCTGGTTCACGACGAATGGTTCGTCACAATAATGCTCCAGCAGCCGGATCTGGGCGGCACTCATGTTGGATACGCCGAAGTGACGCACCTTTCCCGCCGCTTTGAGTTTATGCAGCGCTTCAGCTACTTCTTCGGGGTCCATAAGCGGATCGGGACGGTGCAGCAGCAGAATATCAATATATTCCGTGCCCAGCCGGGAGAGGGTTCCTTCGACACTCTTCAGAATATGCTCCCCGGAGAGGTCGAAGCTGTTAGAGGTATCGCCTGGCTCAATCAGCTTGATGCCGCATTTGGACTGGATAATAATCTCTTCCCGCAGTCCGGGGCGGTCTTTGAAGAGCTGTCCGAATACCTTCTCCGCTTTTCCGCGGGTGTAGATATCTGCATGATCGAAAAAGTTGATTCCAATGGACAGTGCAGCCTCAACAGCCTCATGTCCCTGTCTGACATTCTCGGCAGTGATCGGCTCATGGTCCCAGCCTCCGCCCAGTCCCATGCAGCCCAGAGCAATGCGGCTGGCTGGAATCCCACGTGTATGCAGTGGCAGCGTTTTCAGCAATAATATCCCTCCGTGAAATAGGATTAAAGTTATATCGAATATTGTACACCTTTAGAAACCGGTATGGTATTTTTTGTCGCTGGAGCAGCCCTATATATCCGCCTGGTGTTCAGTTGCAGTTGCTCGTTAATAAACGGTTTTGACCGGTGTTAAACAGCAAAGAGGCCCCTGAGGGCCTCCATTGTATAACGTTTATTGCAAATCGAGCGGTGTTCCGATGTCGCTGAGCTTGCGGGCGGCTACGTCGTCATAGAGCCGCTTAAGCCACTTCAGCTCAGTGAGGCTATGCTCGTATCTGCCGTACATCAAGTGCAGCGCGGACCGGGGGACGCTGGAGATATGCTCCTCGTACACCTGATAAGCATAATTGACCTGATGCTCAACTTCGCGTATCCGCTCCTGCAGCAGCTTCTCCACCTTGCCCTGATCGATGTGCCGCGAGAGCGCAAGAGCCATGTACAGCGGGTGAAAGACCTCATCGGTCTTCTTGATCTGCTGAATGACAAGCTGTTCGAACAGGGCTTTGCCCTTATCGGAAATCCGGTAGATGGTCTTATCCGGGCGGTCGTTGCTGGAGATGGTCTCTACAGCTTCGATATGTCCCTCCTGTGCCAGTTTATCAACGGCGTAGTAGAGCGACCCCATCTGCAGCTTTATCATCCGGTCATACATGCGCTCTTTCATTACGAGTGTAATCTCATAGGGATGCCTGTCCTTCTCCAGCAGCAGCCCGAGAATGACCATCTTCATGGACATTTCCGCTTACCCTCTTCCGCCCGAAGGCTGAGTTTCCTTACTGTGATCGGTGAGCCGGTCTTTGGGCATCAGCAGTACAAAGGCCAGACCCAGCACCGCCGGAATCAGCGCCCACATAAAGGTATGGGCAATTGAGCTGGACAAAGCGCCCGTAATCTTCTCCAGTACCGGAGCCGGAATTTGTGCTCTGGCTTCCGGTGTCAGGGCGGCGCGTGGATCGCCGAACGAGGAAGCTTCGGCACCACCGCCAAAGGCATCAGTAAGGCTGCTTGTGAATCCGTTGCGCTGGATAATTCCGAAGATGGTAATGCCCAGCGTCATGCCCAGAGAACGCATGAAGGTACTGGTAGAAGTAGCGGAACCGCGCTGGCGCATCTCGAAATGATGAATCGAGGACATGCTGAGCACAGAGAAGGAGAAGCCTACACCGAAGCCGGTCAGGGCCATAAATACATTAAGCAGCAGGCGGGAAGTATCCGGCGACAAGGTGCTTAGGGAGAAGACGCCTGCCACAAAGAAAACGGCTGACAGCATCATAATATTGCGGAAGCTGGTTTTGGTGGTGAGCAGCCCCCCGGTCTGGCTGCCGATTACCGTGCCGATCATCATCGGCATTAGAATCAGTCCCGAGTTGGTGGCGGAACCACCATATACACCCTGTACATAAATCGGGATATACACGGTAGCTACGATAAAGGCCGAGCCGTAGAATAAACCGATGATGCTGCTCGTTGCAAACAGCTTCTTGCGGAACATGGCGAAGGATATAATCGGTTCGGCTGCTGTCCGTTCTATAAAGAGGAACGCAATCAGCAGTACTGCGAAGCCGGCGAATAAGCCAAGGATGACCGGGGAGTCCCAGGCATATTGATTGCCGCCCAGCTCAAGGGCGAACATCAGGCAGATGACGGAGCCTACAAGGGTAAAAGCTCCACCCCAGTCGATCCGCTGCTTGGCATGGGAGACGGATTCCTTATAGAACATAGAGATCAGAATAAAAGCGACAATGCCGATCGGCAGGTTGATATAGAAGATCCACTGCCAGCCTACATACTCAGTAATGTAGGCCCCGAGCAAAGGGCCGATTACGCTGGAGATGCCGAAGACGGCGCCGAAAAGTCCGGTCAGCTTGCCTCTTTTTTGCGGCGGATAAATATCAAATACGATAGTAAAGGCGATTGGCATAAGTGCGCCGCCGCCCACGCCTTGAATAGCGCGGTAGATGCTAAGCTGCGTGATGCTGGTTGCGATCCCGCAGAGTGCCGAACCGGCCAGAAACACGACGAGGCCAAAAATGAAGAAACGCTTGCGCCCGTACATATCGGACAGCTTGCCGAAGATCGGCGTTCCGGCCATGACCATGACCATATAAGCCGAGGTGACCCAGACGATTTTATCGAGTCCGCCAAGATCGGAAACAATAGTACCCATAGCTGAGGCAACAATGGTATTGTCCATAGCGGACATTAGAATACCAAGCAGCAGACCGACAACTACGAGTTTGAGATTGCTTTCTTTAGTGTGCATGCTTCGCAGGCTCCTTTTTGTAAAGTTAATGATTTCCTTGAGAAAAAAACGGCAAGTGGAAACAGAACTCATTATATTCAAATTTGAATAGGTGGGCAAGAATTATTTTTTTATTGTGGTCAGGATTGGGGGCTTCTAGACGAGGGAACAAAAAAAAGAGCTTCGGCCGGGGAACTCTGCAACTATATAGCTGCATCTCCGGCGCGAAGCTCTCTGGATTCAATATAGGTAATGAAAAATTCAGTCAGTTCAGGGTCGAATTGGCTTCCCGCACAAGCTCTCAGCTCAATGATTGCCTCTTCCACGGACTTGGTTGGCTGGTAGGGCCTTTCCGTAGTCATGGCGTCAAAGGAATCGATAATGGTCAGCATCCGGCACAAGCGGGGGATTTCTTCGCCCTTAAACCCGTAGGGATACCCCTTGCCGTCATACCGTTCATGATGCAGCTCAATGTAAGGGGCGAGATCCTTGAATTTGTCATTGGTGAGCGCCATTTTTTTGCCCCAGGTGACATGCCATTTGACCATTTCCCACTCCTCAGGCTCCAGCTTGTCTTTCTTGTTGAGGATACCCCACGGAATTTCCAGCTTGCCGATATCATGGATCAGCGCACCGAGTGTGAAGTGTCTTTTGGAAAGGGCGTCGATGTCGAGCAGCTCACTGATATCCATCGCATAGCGGAATACGCGTTTGGAGTGGCGGAAGGTCTCCATATCCTTATACATAAACAGGTTCAGCTGCTGCTCGATGTCGCGTACATCCTGGCTGAAGTCAAGCTCCTGCTCCAGCGAGGAGTAAGCTCCATACGTGTGTACTGTATTCTTGCCCTGGCGCTTGGAATAGTAGAGAGCCTGGTCGGCCTGGTCGACGAGCTGTGATTTATCGTGGATATCGCTGGTGCAGGAGGCAATGCCGGCGGAAAAAGCGAGGCAGCCAAGCGGGAAAATTTCAACGCCGTCAAACCGGCTGTTGTTCAGCTTTTTGCGCAGCTGGTCGATGTAGACACGGGCTTGCAGAATATCGTAGGCCGGCATGAGCAGTGTAAATTCCTCTCCGCCATAGCGGGAGGCAATAATCCCATGCTGCTGGGCTTCGCTCTTAAGCGTCTCACCGACAAATGCGATCAGCTTGTCCCCCTGCAGATGGCCGAAATGGTCATTATATTTCTTGAAGTCGTCAAGGTCGATCATGGCGAGCGAAAGCGGCACGCCCGATGCCCTTGATTTCTGGATTTCCTGTTCCAAAGCTTCCTCAAAGTAGCTGTGATTGAATAGCCCGGTCCGCTGATCGGTATTGGCCCGTTCCTCAATGCTGCGGTACATGGAGAACAATCTCTTGAAGGAGTAGCAGAGCAGCGTGCTCAGGCACAAGAATAGGACAAGCCCGAAAAAGCTGTTATGAACGATCAGTACAACGAGAACCAGAGAAAGAACCAATGTGCACAGATAAACGACGAAAGAATCTTTTATAATATCCTTAATTGTCTCATAAAGGGTGCCTTTATATATAATGTAGTAATATAGTCCGATCAAGAGGGTGTTACCTATAAAATAGACCGCAAGTGTCATCAGATAAGCCGGCAGTTCGTCATTGATCAGCGGTCCAGGATGTCCCCCAAACAAATCAAAGGTGTAGGAAGAAAGACAGATCATAATGGAGTAAATCGAGAAATTCGTCAGGTGTTTCCACCAGCTGGTGCTTGTGTCAAAAAAGAAAAAGATCAGGCAGTTGAGAAGAAGAACAGTCAAAGTGGTAGAGCCGCCAAAGACAAAAATGCAGGCTAAATACACCGCTGATTCCATGGTCAGTTCGTTGCCCTCCGGAGGAAGCTGCACCAGGGAAAAGGTGAGTATTAAACTGGCTCCGGTAAGCGCATAAATCCATACCCACCTTGGGGTTGGATATTGCAGAAATTCCAAATGATTGCTATACGTGAAAAGCGCTACTCCCAGAAGAGATATGAGCAGTGCATAGATATGGCCTGAATTAATATTGCCTGCAAACGTTTTAAGCTTGGTCATAATTACCCCTCTTTATTAACAAAATGTGCCTGTGTACATAATAATGGTTTTAGGGATAAATGAATAGTAATTTGCAAAGAAGCAGGCTGTTTTCAGCCTGCTTCTTGTGGAGGAATTAGTGTCCGCCGATTCTGAAACCCGAAGTAAGAGCGATAACTACGGAAGCTACAATAATAGCATTGATCGCAAGACGGGAATATTTGATGCCTTCCAGTTTCTTTTTCATGGGAACTCCTCCTTTCACTTGGTTAACGGCTTATCCCTGTACTTTGGGCAATGTTTTCAGGTCTGCAGCAGCCGGTGTCATTATCGAAAGAATGTAGAGGAAAATCCCGAGATTCATCACTACATCTCCGATGCTGATCGCCTGGGTACGCGGATAAGGACTGGACAGGGGGATGATATCGCCAAGAAACGGCAGGCGTGTTGAGGCGTCAAGCAGATAGTGCTTGGTCACCACATCGCCGCTCTGCAGCATCTCCAGATAAACCGGATCGAGTACAGAAGCCGCTTCAAAGGATACCGGCATTCTCCCTCCGTTGACGAGCATAACCAGGAAGTTAAGGAATACACCCGTCATAATGAGCCAGAATCCTTTGTTGTGCCGGTTCAACCATAAAAAAATCAGCCCAACCACATACACAGCGGTAAAGATATAACCGCTGGCTGCGGCTACAGTGGACGACCGCTCCTGAATATAATACATAAAAAATTGGAATACCAGTAGCAGCGGGAAGATCCATCCTGCCTTGAGCCGAATGTTGCTGAACTGGACGAGGCCGTGTCTTAAACCGCCCCGGAAGAACCCTACAATTAGACCAAGAATGATGCCATCGTAAACCATTACCCTACCTGCCTCTGTTCAAGAATGGAAAATGTGAAATAATTGGATTCCTGAGTCTTTCATTCGTTATGCTTCGCCAAAATACCTTTTTTTAGGAAGGTTATTTTTCCTTGACATACCCATGGGGGGTATATTAAACTTAAATTGCAGCCAGGATACAAGGAGGTGCGTATATGGTGCCCAAAGAAGAAAAGCTGTCTCCTGAATCATGTGATAGCAGTTGTCATACCCCCGGAGAACGCAAGAGCCACCATTCACCGGAATTCAAGAATGGGCTCACGACCCGCCTCAACCGGATTGAAGGGCAGATCCGCGGCATCAAGGGCATGATCGAACGGGATACCTACTGTGACGATGTGCTTAATCAGCTCGCAGCAGTACAGGCTGCGTTGAATGGTGTCGGAAAGCTGTTGCTTGAAGGACATATGAAGAGCTGTATTATTGAGCGCATTGAAGCCGGAGAGCATGAGGTTATTGATGAGCTGCTGATCACGGTTAACAAGCTTATGAAATAAGGATTGTACACCAACAAAGCTAAGCGTATGCTTTCGAAGCCAGTTTTGTACGAAGTAGAATCAACGAAGTAAAGCCAACAAAACTATTTAGGAGGTTTTTAATATGTCAAACGTAACGTTAACTGTAGAAGGAATGTCCTGCGGTCACTGTGTCAGTGCTGTGGAGAAAGCCGTAAGCGGTCTTGGCGCTGCCGCCAAAGTCGACCTGCCTGCGAAGACTGTCGCTGTTGAATACGATGAGAACAAGGTAAGCCTTAGTGCGATTAAGACAGCGATTGAGGACCAGGGATACGACGTGGTTTAAGTCGGATGAATGAATATGAGGCTTGGGGCGGGGAACTATGCAGGTTCCGTAGGCTTCAGCCTTTTCTTTTACACATTAATATACCCCTAAGGGGTATAAGGAGGCGCGGAGATCGTGGAGAAGACGACAGAATCCGGCCTGCAGCAGACAACGCTGCAGATTACCGGCATGACTTGCTCGGCTTGCGCGGCCCGGATCGAGAAGGGGCTGTCCCGGATGGAGGGGGTATCGCGGGCCAACGTCAACCTGGCGCTGGAGCAAGCAACAGTGGGCTTTGATCCAGCGGTAGCGGGATTGCCGCAAATTGAAGAGAAGATCCGCTCGCTGGGATACGATACGCTGAAGGAGTCGGCAGATTTTGATATTACAGGAATGACCTGTGCCGCTTGCTCGGCAAGGATTGAGAAGGTGCTTGGGCGCATGCCTGGAATCGCGGCGGTCAATGTGAATCTGGCCCTGGAGACGGCGCATGTCGAATATACACCGGGAAACATCAGCACGGCTGAGATCATGGAGAAAGTAAGCAGCATCGGATATAAGGCTGCGCTGAAACAGGACCGCAAGGACACGGCCGATCAGCGCAGCCAGGAAATTGTGCGCAAGCGGAATAAATGGATCATTTCCGCAGTTCTGTCCTTTCCCCTGCTCTGGGCGATGGCGGCGCATTTCTCCTTCACTTCATGGATTCCGGCACCGGATATACTGATGAACCCCTGGTTCCAGCTTGTGCTGGCGACCCCTGTGCAGTTCATTATCGGCTGGCAGTTCTATGTCAGCGCCTATAAGGCGCTGAAGAACGGCAGTGCCAATATGGATGTGCTGGTTGTTCTGGGCACCTCGGCTGCTTATTTCTATAGTCTGTACCTGACGATAGATTCCTTGTCGATGGCAGGCATGAGCCATTCGGTGGAATTGTATTACGAGACCAGCGCGATTCTGATTACGCTGATTCTGGTCGGCAAATGGTTCGAAGCACTGGCCAAGGGCCGTTCCTCCGACGCCATTAAAAGCCTGATGGGCCTTCAGGCTAAGACGGCGCTGGTCATCCGTGACGGTGTTGAGCTCAGTATTTCTGTGGAAGAGGTCATTCCGGGAGATATTGTGCTGGTTAAGCCGGGAACCAAGGTGCCGGTAGACGGCGAGGTCGTTGAAGGGCTGTCATCTGTGGATGAATCCATGCTGACAGGCGAGAGCATTCCGGTGGAGAAGAAGCCGGGAGATACTGTCATTGGGGCAACACTGAACAAGAACGGAATGCTGAAGATTAAGGCACTCAAAGTTGGCCGTGACACCGCCTTAGCGCAAATCATCAGAGTAGTGGAGGAAGCGCAAGGCTCCAAGGCTCCGATTCAGCGGATTGCTGATGTGATTTCCGGCATCTTTGTGCCGATCGTGGTCGTAATTGCCGCTGTAACCTTTGGAGTCTGGTATATCTGGGGAGCGCCGGGCCAGTTCGCCGATGCACTGGAGAAAGCTATCGCTGTACTGGTCATCGCCTGTCCTTGTGCACTGGGTCTGGCTACACCAACCTCCATTATGGCCGGATCGGGACGCGCGGCTGAATTCGGGATTCTATTCAAGGGCGGCGAACATCTTGAAGCCGCGCAGGGGATCAAGACCGTTGTGCTGGATAAGACGGGAACTGTAACCAGCGGCAAGCCGGTGCTGACGGATATTATAACGACAACGGGAATCGCCGCACATGGCAGAGTACTGGCCGAGAACCGGCTGCTGTCCGTTACGGCGGCTGCCGAGAAGCTGTCGGAGCATCCGCTGGCGGATGCCATCGTGGCTGGTGCCGCGGAAAGAAGCTTGGACCTGCCGGGTGCCGAGCAGTTTGAGGCGGTGCCGGGACGCGGCATTTCTGCGGTGGTTGACGGCCAGAGCATCCGCGTGGGAACACGGCGGATGATGGAAGAAAGCGGTGCAGACACCGGTCCGTGGACCGGGCTGATGCAGAAGCTGGAACAGGAAGGCAAGACGGCGATGCTGGTATCCGTGGACGGGGCTGTTGCCGGGATTGTCGCGGTTGCCGATACCATCAAGGATACTTCGCGGGCTGCCGTAGCCAAGCTGCATGATATGGGCATTGAAGTGGTCATGATTACGGGAGACAACAAGCTGACAGCCGAAGCCATTGCCGGGCAGGCCGGCATCCGTACGGTGCTGGCCGAGGTGCTGCCGGAAGGGAAGGCTGCCGAGATCCGCAGGCTGCAGAGCGGGGGAACCAAGGTGGCGATGGTCGGGGACGGCATCAATGATGCCCCTGCCCTGGCCACTGCCGATACCGGTATGGCTATTGGTACCGGCACCGACGTAGCGATGGAAGCAGCGGATATTACCCTCATGCGGGGCGATCTGATGAGCATTCCGGATGCGATCCTGATGAGCCGTAAAACCATGACCAATATTAAGCAGAATTTGTTCTGGGCGCTTGCTTACAATACCATTGGGATACCGATTGCTGCGCTGGGCTTTCTGGCACCATGGCTTGCCGGTGCGGCAATGGCCTTCAGCTCTGTATCGGTCGTGCTGAATGCGCTGAGGCTGCAGCGGGTCAAGCTGTAAATCTCATAATTTTCTCCACAAGGGGAATGCTCCATTCTTGGAGCAGAACGGAAAAAAAAGCCGCCGGGCATTAAGCCCCGGCGGCTTTCTTGCGTCCCAGACGGTTGGTGCCAATAACCCCTGCAATAATCAGGAACGATCCGATCCAGTGATACACAGTGATGTTTTCCCCGAGAAAGACCGCCCCGGCCGCAATGGAGACGATGGTCGAGAGATTGGTGAACACACTCATAAGGGAAGCTTCGATTTTGGACAAAATATAGGTTGATGTTAGGGTGGTGACGAGCGACGCTATAATACCCAAGTATAGGGTAGACAAGATAAAGGTGCTACTGCCGAGCGGTTTAAAGAAATCGCCAAGCGTGCCGCTGGACACATGTCCGGTAAGCGAAATGATCAGGAATGTGGCGAAGCCAATCCCCATCATCAAATAGCTGAGTTCAGCGGGGCTGAAATGCTTGGAGAGTGACCGTGCCAGTACGCTGTATCCGGCAAAGGCCACACAGGTCAGGAATAACAACACAATCCCGGTCATGTTGGACAGATTAATACTGCTCCCTTTCATGACAAAGATGAACAGAACGCCGAATACGGACAGGAAAATACACAGCTTCTGTAGAAGTGTCGTGCGCTCTTTCAAGAATATAGAGGCGATGATCATCGTCACAACCGGGGTGAAGGAATAGAGAATTCCTCCCTCGGCAGAGGTGGCATGCTGGAGCCCGAATACCTGAAGGGTGAAAAATCCGAGCGGGTACATGGCTGCCAGCAGCAGCGCTTTACCAATTGGTTTGCCGCTGTAGGATATTTTGACCCAGCCGAAGGCGACCGGGATCGACATCACTATAAACGAAGCCGCGAAGCGGTAGGTTAACGTATCGAGCGGTCCGGCATGACCGAGCGCTACTTTGGTGAACAAGAATGAGAATCCGATAATAACTGCGTTAAGCACGGCAAATATATAAGCCAGCTTGAGTCCTTTTTGCGGCATAGTAGCATCTCCTTTTCGTTAACAGGACAGGATCGTATAAACGTCTTATCTGTTACTTTAAAATTAAAGGGAAATGTCTGCCCGAACAATACTGTTTTTTCATGACTGTACCGATACAGTTAATAGATTCCTATATAATGAATAAAGACGAATAGTGGTAACATGAATTTACAGTTAGTGTAGAAGGCCATTCAGGAGGCGCATCATGAAAAAGTATCTTTCGGTCTTGTCTGACATGGAAAACCGGATCAGAGAGGGGCAATACAGCCCGGGGCAAAAACTGCCTTCCGTGCGTAGCAGCGCAGAATTCTACGGCTGCAGCATCAGCACCATTCTGCGGGCATACGGGGAACTGGAAAGACAACACGCGATTTATTCTATTCCGCAGAGCGGATACTACATGGTTGAAAGGTCTGAAGATGCGGGACCTGCCAGGGGCGGGGAGACGATTGATTTTGCCTCAGCCTCGCCCGATCTGAATGTGTTTCCGTATTTGGATTTTCAGCATTGTCTCAATAAAGCGATTGACAGGCACAAATACCACTTGTTCACCTATGGAGATGCGCTGGGACTGGGTACGCTGCGCCAGACTCTTGTACCTCATCTGGCCGAATATCAGGTCTTTGCCAAGGTGGGGCAGATCATCATCACTTCGGGAACCCAGCAGGCGTTGGAGGTGCTGGCCAAGATGCCATTTCCGAATGGCGGGACAGAAATCCTTGTTGAACAGCCCGGATATGATCTGTACCTGCGTTATTTGGAGGCGGAGGGGATGCCGGTGAGCGGGATTGCCCGTTCGGCAGCCGGCATTGATCTGCGGGAGCTGGAGGAGAGGTTCAGCGGCGGGGGAATCAAATTCTTTTATACCATGCCCAGATATCATAATCCGCTCGGAACCTCTTTCAGTACGGAGGAACGGAAAGCCATTGCCCGGTTGGCCGGCAAATACGATGTGTACATCGTTGAGGATGATTATATGGCAGACCTGGGTGCAGAGCGGCGCTTTGATCCTATTTATGCGTATGACCAGACTTCACATGTTATTTATTTGAAAAGCTATTCCAAAATCATTTTTCCGGGTCTCCGGCTGGGCGCGGCTGTTGTACCGGAAACCCTGTTTAAGACATTCTGCGCGTATAAAGGATACACGGACAATTCGTTATTGTCCCAAGCAGCCCTTGAGGTGTATATCAGGAATGGCATGTATGAGCATCACAAGCACAAAATAAAAGCTCTGTATGCCGAAAGAATCAGCGCAATGTACGAGGCACTCCAGCGGCACAATACGGAAGGACTGATTGAAGTGTCTTCGGACAGCTCCGGGATCTACATGCAGTATAAGCTGCCGGAGACAGTGAATTTGGATCGTGTGGTCAAGCGGCTCGCACAGCGAAAGATCAGCGTCGTGTCAGGCAAGGGATTCTATATGACCGGTTACGGGAACCGGGAGAAGTTTATGCGGATCAGCATTTCACGTGCCCGGCTGGACCAGATCGACGAAGGCGTCAAGGCTATTGTCCAGGAAGTGAAGCGCGGGGGCGGATGGTAAAAGTGAAGCCTGTATTCATTTGTTTATGCACTGATTTGTGTTCATAATATACTTGAAGTCCAGAAAAGAACGAAGTGCTAATAAGGAGAAAAGAGAGGCGAACAGATCATGAAACCGAATAACGAAACCCTTGAATTATTAAACCAGCATGTCTCCGTCCGCCAGTACCTGGACAAGCCGGTAAGTGAAGAACAGCTTGCTGCCATCATCGGCGCAGGCCAGATGGCTTCGACCTCCAGCAATGTCCAGGCCTATAGTGTCATTGCAGTCACTGAGCCCGGGCTTAAAGCACAGCTTGCCGCCCTCTCGGGCAATCAGGCTTATATCGAGCAGTGTCCGGTCTTCCTGGTCTGGTGTGCTGATCTGTACCGGCTGCATGAAACAACGGCACACTATTTGCAATCCGCCGAATCCTTCGATTCCACTGAAAATTTCATTGTTGCCACCGTTGACGCAGCGCTTGCGGCGCAGAACGCTGCCATTGCCGCAGAATCGCTAGGTATGGGCATCGTCTACATCGGCGGAGTCCGCAACAATATCGCCGAATTGTCGGAGCTGCTGAATCTGCCTGAACGGGTCTATCCGGTATTCGGCATGTGTCTCGGCTATCCTGCCGGGGCCTCCGGACTGCGTCCGCGTCTTCCGCTGGAAGCTGTACTGCACCGGAACGGCTATGACAAGGCCAAAACTGCCGGGCAGGTTGCAGCTTATGACGAAGTGTCGAGTGCCTATATGCGCGAGCGGACGGGCGGACAGAGTGATGCACCCTGGTCGGCTATGATGGCTAAACGTTTTGCGGAGCCGGCCCGCATGCATATGAAGGAATTTCTGCAGGAAAAGGGATTTATGCAAAAATAGCATGGTTATAAGCTTCTTGAAGCGATGCAAAGAGCCTCATGCCAAATGCTTGCCGTTTGGTGCGGGGCTTTTTGCCATGCGTTTATGGCAAGGTGACAGTTGTCATCTCAAAGGAATGACAGTCCATACTGATCTTATTTCCCCGTTTTTTATACCATAGAAATATAGATCAGGGCTTAAGATACGGGGGGAACGGACATGGACGGTATAGAGAATGTGATCGAAATGGATGGGGTAAGCAAGATATTTCACGGCAAAAAAGCGGTGGACGGCATTAGCTTCAAGATCGGCAGGGGTTCGGTTACTGCGATTCTGGGGCCTAACGGGGCGGGGAAAACGACCGTGTTATCCATGCTGCTTGGACTGAAGGAGCAGACGGAAGGCAGCATAAAGGTGTTCGGGCTTCCGCCCGGGAGCCGGTTGGTCCGGGAAAAAACGGGGGCCATGCTGCAGGAAGTAAGCGTAATGGACCGGCTGAAGGTCCGGGAGATCATCGCTCTGATCCGCAGCTATTACCCGCAGCCCATGGCTATGGAGGTTCTGCTGCAGGCGACGGGCCTTGCCAAGGCCGATCTGCAGCGGTATG
Organism: Paenibacillus sp. FSL H3-0321; assembly: GCF_038002865.1. Taxonomy (NCBI): domain Bacteria; kingdom Bacillati; phylum Bacillota; class Bacilli; order Caryophanales; family Paenibacillaceae; genus Paenibacillus; species Paenibacillus sp. FSL H3-0321. Next base: position 4,650,134 of record NZ_JBBODH010000001.1, read on the forward strand.
CCGAGAAGCTCTCCGGCGGCCAGCGGCGCAGCCTGAATTTCGCGCTGGCCCTGGCGGGCAACCCGGAGCTGCTGTTCTTTGACGAGCCGACAGTCGGGATGGATATTACAGCGCGGCGGCATTTCTGGGACAGGGTGCGCGGACTGGCCGCTGAAGGAAAGACGATCCTCTTCACGACCCACTATCTGCAGGAGGCCGAGGATATTGCCGACCGGATTCTGCTGTTCAGCCGCGGCGCTCTGGTGGCGGACGGCAGCCCGGATGAGATTAAGGGGAGAATTGTGCGGCAATCGCTGTCCTTTCTGGCTGCAGGCGATCCTGAAGAGCTGCGCGGACGGCTGCGGCAATTGGCAGCGGTCGAGGAAATGTACGATAAGGACGGCCGGATTGTGGTCACGACAGAGAATACGGACGAGGCGCTCCGTGCTATTTTTACCGGCGGGCTTGAAGTGAAGGATGTGCGTATTGATCAGGGCAGGCTGGATGAAGCCTTTGAGCAATTGACGATTCAACCGGAGGAGGGCGTAAAGCCATGAAAATAATTATCAACCAATGCAAGTCCGAGCTGCTGCGGATCTTCCGCAATCCTTATTATGTGTTCTGGTCGCTGGTCATGCCGATCATGTTCTATTTCATCTTCACTAAAGTGGTGAATACAGGCATGGACGACGCGGCCCTCTGGCAGGCTCATTATCTGATGTCGATGGCGGCGTTCAGTGTAATGGGGTCAGCGATCATGACGCTTGGCATCCGGCTTGTGCAGGAGCGGACCCAGGGCTGGAATACCTTTATCCGCATTACTCCGCTGCCGTCCTATGTCTATTTCATCGGCAAAATGTTTGCTCAGATGGTCATGCAGCTTTTCTCCGTGGTATGCATATTTGCCGCCGGTTATTTGATGAACGGGGTGTCCCTGACTGCAGGGCAGTGGCTCTTCAGCGGATTATGGATTGTTGTCGCCTCCCTGCCTTTTCTGGCGCTTGGCACACTTGTCGGCTTTATGAAACGGGTAGATACGGCAAGCGGTGTCAGCAATGTGCTCTATATGGGGCTGGCGCTGGCTGGCGGCATGTGGATGCCGCTGGATATTCTTCCGGAGCTGATGCAGCGGATCGGCCGCTGGCTGCCTTCTTATAATTATGGAAACGGGGCTTGGGAGATTGTGCGGGGCGGCCATCCACAGTGGAGCGGTGTGCTGATTTTGCTCGGCTATCTGGCAATATTTATGTTACTATCGCTGTATATTCGAAAAAAACAGGAAGCGGTGTAATGCATGTTGTCAGGCAGGAAGTTTCGGTTGTTCCCGCAAAAATACGGTTTTTTCCCTTTTGTATGGATATTCTATTTGTTGCTTCCGGCTTTTAATCTACAGGAGGAGCGGGGCCTGAAGCTGATCATTGGAGCAGCTCTGCTGCTGCTCTTCGCCGTGACATACCGCCAGTTATACTGGGCCGGTGACAAAGCCTTTAACTACTGGCTGGGGCTGCAAATGCTGCTGATTGTGGTGCTGAGCCTATGCTACAACCCGCTTAATTTTTTCATGGGCTTCTTCTCTTCCAACTTTGTCGGCTGGTATGCCGGCAAGAGAGAGTTCAAGATAGCTTATGCTGTCTTTTGCGGTGTGATTCTGGTACCGCTGGTTATAGCGGCATGGGGGATGAATCTGTATGACCTGCTGTTCTTTTTTCCTTTTTTAATTATCATGCTGGTCTCTCCGTTCGGGATAAAATCTCTAGGCCGTAGAAAAATACTGGAGAAACAGCTGGATCAGGCGAATGAAGTCATCGAGGAGCTGGTCAAACGCGAAGAGCGGATGCGGATCGCCCGGGACCTGCATGATACGATGGGCCATACCCTGTCGCTGATTACACTGAAAAGCCAGCTTGTCGAGAGGCTTGTCGCCAAGGACCCGGAGCGCGCGCAGGCCGAAGCCAGGGAGATTCAGCGCACCTCGCGTGCGGCACTGCGCCAGGTTCGCGAGCTGGTCTCGGAGATGCGGGCAGTTACCGTAGCCGAGGAACTGGCAGAGGCCGGGAAAATGCTGCGGGCTGCGGAGATCGTCCTTGAAGTGCAGGGGGAGGTGTCGCTGGAGGACGTGCCTGACCTGACACAGAATATCCTCAGCCTCTGCATCAAGGAGGCGGTGACGAATATAGTGAAGCATAGCCAAGCCACCCGTTGCCGAATCGGAATTGCGCTGACGGAGGGGGCAGTGCGGATCACCGTTGAGGATAACGGAATTGGACTCACTCCTGATGAAGCAGGACGGGAACGCCGCGACGGCAACGGAATGAAAGGGATGGCCGAGCGGTTGTCGCTCGTTGACGGCTCAATGACATTAAGCTCCAATCCGGGCGGGGGGACAGCATTATCTGTAGTGATTCCAAGGATTATCAAGGAACATAAGGAGGGGGAATTGGCATGATAGGCATTGTAATCGCCGAGGATCAGCGTTTGCTGCGCGGGGCGATGGCCTCGCTGCTTGACCTGGAGGAGGACATTGAGGTTCTCGGAGAGGCCGGCGACGGGGCGGAGGCGCTTGCGCTGATCGAGCGGCTGGAACCGGACGTATGTCTTATGGACATTGAAATGCCGCTGAAGAGCGGGCTGGAGGTGGCGGAGCTGCTGAAAGCCAAAGGCTGCCGGACGAAGATCATTATCCTGACGACCTTTGCCCGGCCGGGCTATTTCGAACGGGGCGTGAAGGCTGGGATTCAGGGCTATCTGCTGAAGGACGAGCCGGTCGACAAGCTGGCGGATGCGATCCGGCGCGTCATGGAAGGACACCGTGAGGTCTCGCCGGAACTGGTCTTCGGCAGCCTGCGGGAAGAGAATCCGCTGTCCTCCCGTGAACGGGAGATTCTGCGGCTGGCCGGAGCAGGGCAGACGGCTGGTGAAATTGCCGGGAGTCTGCACCTATCCTATGGGACAGTCCGCAATTACATCTCGGAAATTCTGGGCAAGCTGGAAGTGAAAAGAAGGATCGAAGCCGTACGGCTGGCTGAGGAGAAGGGCTGGATCTAGGCGTTTATTATCTCTTGATATTTCTGAATGCTGCGGTGGGCGTGCTACAGGTGGATTGTTACTGGTTACGTCCGGATAAATTCTATTAAGGTTGAATGCTTAATGGAGCGGCGGGAAGGGGGCCAGTAGTCTCTTTATGGAGCTGATGTATGCCTATAGCTTAAAGGGGAATGGTCCCGCTAATTATGCCACCGACAGAATGGTGCGGCAAGCAGAGGGATTTACTACCGGTAATTCCTTTGAAAATGGAAAAAGGGCTTAGTAATTGAATAATATAGGGAGTAATTCCCTCTAAATCAATAAATATAGGTTTTATATGAAAATAGCGGGCGTGTTTCCTTTTGTTTGTGTTGCGGAGCCCTGTGCTGCCTGAATCAGTGTCGCATTCGGGTGCGGTTATCTTGAAATAACTACATATTATTAAGACCAGCCGTCCGGTTCATCGGGCGGCTGGTCTTAATGTACAGGCTGTTAAGCGGATATCGCTTAAGATTACTTGGCGCTCTTCGCCTGCTCTTCCCGCATCCACTGTGACAGCTGGCGCTTGAGCTGGAGGAATTCCGGCGAATCGGCGATTTCCTCGCGGCGCGGCCGGGGAAACGGGACATCAACCGTATGCAGGACGGAGCCGGGACGTCCGGAGAACACATAGATGCGGCTGGAGAGCAGCAGCGCTTCTTCGATATTGTGGGTGATGAACAGCACGGAGCGGCGGTTCTCCTCCCACAGCTCCAGCAGCCAGCGCTGCATTTCGCTGCGCGTCAGCGCATCCAGCGCGCTGAACGGCTCGTCCAGCAGCATCAGCTCCTGCGGCGCGAGCAGCGCCCGTAGGAAGGCAGCCCGCTGCTGCATGCCGCCCGACAGCATATGCGGGTAGGCCCGCTCGAAGCCGCCAAGGCCGACCTTGGCCAGCCAGTGGCGGGCGGTTTCCCGCGCCGCAGTCTGCGGCGCGCCCTTAAGCTCACCGGCGAGCAGGACGTTGTCCTCGATGCTCCGCCAAGGGAACAGCGCGGGCTGCTGCGGCATATAGCTGATCTCTCCGCGCTGCCCTGTAACAAGGTTGCCGTTCATGCTTACCGTTCCGGCATCCGGTAGCTCCAGGCCCCCGATAATATGGAATAAAGTGCTTTTTCCGCAGCCTGAGGGTCCGACAATTGAGACGAATTCCTGCGGCTGCACTGTTAAGGATACGTTGTCCAGCACGCGGGTTTCGCGGCGGCGGTGGGTGAAGGTTTTGGAGATTCCTTTTACCTCAAGTGCAGGTGGTAAGGTCCTGGATTCAGGAATACCGGCTGCTTCAGTGCCGGATGGCGGGTTGTCTGTAATATGCGGCATTGTCGGCCATCCTCCTTTTCTAGGAACTTTTGCGCGGTTTCCAGCGCACCAGCCATTTCTCCAGCAGCGCGATAAGTGCGAACAGCACAAGACTGAGCAGCACGATGATGGCAATGGCGACGAATACGCGGTCTGTGCGGTAAGCGGATTTTTGCAGCAGCATGTAGTAGCCGATGCCCTTGTCAGCGCCGATCCATTCCGCAACAACAGCGCCCATTACGGCATAGGTGGCCGAAATTTTAAGCCCCGAGAACAGGGCGGGCAGGGAGCCCGGAAGCTCCAGCTTGGTGAAGATCTGCCATTTGTTCGCGCCGGCCATCTTCATATAGTTCAGCATGGTCCGGTCGCTTTGCATCAGGCCGCCCATGGCGGCGACTGAAACCGGGAAGAAGCAGACAAGTGTAATCAGCACAATCTTCGGCAGCAGCCCGAAGCCGAACCAGATAATCAGCAGCGGCGCGAGCGCAATGGAGGGCACATTTTGACTGAGAATGAGCAGCGGGTAGAGCGCTCTCTTGAGCCAAGGCAGCAGATGCAGCAGCAGGGCGACAATAAGACCCACGCCTGTGCCGATGGGGAAGCCGATCAGGGTAAGGCGCAGCGTAGCCGCTGTATGTGCCCAAATGCCGGAAGCATTGCCCGAGGTTTCCCGGGCGATATCGCTTGGACTGGGAAGGATCCATGACTCGATATGGAACAGGGATACCGAAACTTGCCATAACCCCAGAAAAAAGACGACCGCCACAAGGGGCGGCCAAATCTGTTTCCAATACGATCTCACGGCCGGTATTTCTCCGTCAGCTTGTCCATGCTGATTCCATTCGGGTTATGGGCGATTTTGATCTGGGAGATGATGCTCGGACTGCCTGCTGCAATCAGGGCTTCATGCATCTGGCGCACAACCTCAAGCAGCTCGGTGATGTCGCCCTCCATCGTGGTCTCCAGCGGGTTCACCTGATGTTTTACACCTGATTTCTGAATCACTTCGATGGCTTTGTCCACGTAAGGAATCGAATCCTCGTTGTTCGGAGTTTTGGGAATTACCTGAATGCTTAGCAATGTATTGGCCACAATATATCAATCCTCTCAGTTTAAATGGGTAATCTGCGTACAGCGCGAAACGAACATTCAATCACTTCATCCTTAATCAGTTAGCTGGCAAAAACTCATTCGTAAATGTGCTTGGAACATCCAGCGGCTGATCGAGCAGCTTCAGGCCATACATCCAGTCGGCGTAATCCTGCCAGACCTCGCTCTTCTGCTCGCCCCAGCGGACGGCATCATCCTTGTATTTCGGGCTGAGCCATTTCTGGCTGGCCAGGACCAGCTTGGGATCCAGCTCGGGAACAGCTTTGGTTAGAATGGCTGCGGCTTCCTCCGGCTGATCAATGGCGTATTGATAACCTTTCGAGGTAGCCTTAAGGAAAGCCTTCACCAGCTCCGGATGTTCGGCAATTTCCTTCTCGCTCGTAGTCAGTACCGGTGTGTAGTAATCAAGCTGGGGTGCATAATCCTTGAGGTAGAGCATGTCGAGCGGTTCTCCGCGCAGCTCCGCTTCAATCCCGGTCCAGGCATAGAAGATCCAGGCAAAATCAATGTCGCGTTTCACGGCGGTGAAGAAGTCCGCTTCACCGATGTTCACCAGCTTCACCTTTTTCACATCTCCGCCTACGGGGTCCATAATGGCTTTCATGGCCGCTTCTTCGGCAGGGGAACCCCAGCCGCCGTAGGTTTTGCCTTCGAAATCCTTCGGTGTCTTAATATTGCGGTCTTTCGGTGCAGCGAACCCGGAGGTATTATGCTGAATGATAGCGGCGATGGACACGAGCGGCACCTTCTGCAGGCGGGCCAGCGTCAGCGCCTCTTGGGCACTGATGCCAAAAGCGGCTTCGCCCGAGGTAACCATCGTGTCGGACCCGGCAGCGCCCGGCTGCACGATTTCAACATCCAGCCCTTCCTCTTCGTAATAGCCCAGCTCTTTTGCCGCATAAAGCCCGGTATGATTTGTATTCGGCGTCCAGTCCAGCGCGATCTTTACCTTGGTCAGCTCCTTCGGAGCGTCCGTTGCTGCCCCGGCAGTGGTTTCAGGAGCAGTGGTGCTGTTCCCGGCAGTCTCTGCCGCATTCCCGCCGGAGTTCCCGTTGCTATTGCCGCATCCGGCAATGGCAAAGACCAGCATGCAGGTGAGGCTGAGCTTTAATACTTTTGTGACTCCCATTTCTCTTCTTCTCTCCTTCCAGCAACCCTAGTCTTCCAAATTCTGAATAGTCCCATACAAAAAAGGCGCCCCGAGAATCGGGACACCAGTTACTTGCGCAAGGTTGTGCTTGGGCCATAAACGGCCGTAAGCGATTGACGATTCCTACGCTGGCATTATCCAGATCAGGTATAAGGGTCAGTATCTTGTGGGACACAATCTCAGCCGGCCAATTCCAGCACCCCTGGTACTATGAAGTTATAGGTATTGCTGTGTTCTTACGGTGTATTATAGACGCCCGCTCCATAGTTGTCCAGTAGCAACTCTGCTTAGCTATCAAGCTTCAGCGGCAGGCGCCACGGCCCTTTGAGCAGAAAATGCGGCTCAGAAAGCTTAAAACGCAGCTTATCCTCCCCGGGTTTTGCTTCTAAATGGAGGGTTTTCATCACGCCGTAGGTCTGGTCCGTATTCACCCAAGAGAACGAGCTGTTGTCCGCCTGCCCCGGATAGCGAATAAGGAAATACTTCAGCGTCCGCAGCTTTGCGGCATTGAAATTCACATTCACATCGACGCTGGCAGCCGTCTCGCCGGTACGTTCAATGCGGGTGAACTCTACCGGAAAGCCCGCGATTTCCGCGCGCGTGTGGAGCATTTTCTCCTGGCCGATATCAGGCAGCGGAATCTCTACTTCTGCAGATACGGCGTCACGATCTGAAACTTCAATATAAGGAATGAAGACCGTATAAGGCCAAGCGCCCGCCCCGGCAGTCTCATGAAACCGGAAGTCGGAAGGATAGGACATGGATTCAGGCTGCTCCAGTGCAGCCTTTTCTCCTGCCGCGTTCTCTATATAGAGACCTGATCCAGGCACCAGCGGCTCCAGTCCGTAAGAATGGACAGTCAGCCCGGATTCCCCCGTCAGTGTGGGCAATAACTGGACACGGACAAGCCTGCCGCCAAGGTCCACCGGAAAAGCAGTAATCCGCACATCCTGCTGTATATCGCTTGCGCCGAGTTCCCCGAGCTCCTCAGCTGTCTTCGGAGCGGTGAGCTGTAACGGACCAACGGTTGTGCCGCCCAGATGCAGGGTTAGAAGATTATCCTGCTTCAGTTGCACCGCTTGAGTTGAACTGTAGCTGCCGTACCACTCACTCTCCGAGGACGAACGCATGTAAGAGGTGAAAGTATAGCGGTTGCCGCCGATATCTGCCTCAAATTCGCTGACTTCAGGGACTTTCCGGCCGCGAAGCGTAATGCTCACGCCAAGCTCTTGCAGGAGAACGGCATCCACGGTCAGACTTCCGTCCCCCACAGCAATGTCATAGGGTTTGCCCAGTACATAGATCCGGTCACCGGGGCTGTTCTCCACAACGGTGCCGAAGCCAGGAAGGAAACTCAGCGCCTTTCTTAACCCGGCCTGTACCTCAGGAGAGAAAGCGAGCATACCGGCAGCGATGAGTATTACTGCCGCTGCGGCCGCGAAGATATTCCGCCTCCGGGATCTCCGGGCGAAGGAACGGAAGGCGTGGACAGCGGCTTCGGGCTCCAGACGGGCAAGTGTACGTGCTTTGACGCGGGCGAGCGAAGCGGCTTCCTCTTCGTCTGCGGGGCGCGGACCTTGGTCAACCTCCGGCAGAACACCTAAGGCAAGCTCTGCATCGCTGAAGCTCATAGAATCAATCATCCCGAACAGGCGCTGTTCCTCAATTTTCATGTCTTTGGCCATGTTGCGTCTCCTTTCCCTGACTCTCAGACAGGCCTAGCGCCTGCTTGATCAGCGTCCGGCAACGGTATAAGCGGCTTTCGACTGCCCTTTTACTGAGACTGAAGGTTTGCGCTAGCTGATCAAGGCTCTCATAAAGGAAATATCTGCGCAGAAACAGGCTGCGGTCCGGTTCGCCCATCTGCTGCACGCAGCCGATCAATTCACTGGCCGTCTCGCGGGAAAGAACTTCCTGTTCGGCGGAAATCTCATTCGATGTAGCTCTGGAGGCAGCTGCTTCTCCGGTTCCGCCCCGGCGCAGCAGCTTGCGTCTAAGGTCCAGCGCTTTGTATTTGGCCAGCAGGAACAGCCAGGTGCGGAAGGAGGCGCGCTCGGGCTCATAACGGCTGATTCCGCTCCATGCCGCCATAAACACATCGCTCACACATTCCTCAACATCCTCCGCGCTTCCGGTACCGGACAGAATACGCCGGACCAGTCTTTGCACATCGGGGCCAAAGAAATCAATCGCTTCTGCGAGTGCTTTTTTATCTCTGTTTTTGAACCGCCCGGCCCATGCCAGGCTGTCATTAGGATTGAACGTCATAGGCAACCTCCGGCGTATATACTATTCATTACTACGTCGCCCGGAGGGCAAATCACTCATGCGGGTTTCCGGCAGCCTGTTAATCCTTGGAATAAAATCTTTTTCTGCGGCGGCTGCGGATTCCGTTCCACAGCTCTTTCAGCGTCAGGAGGATGCTGACGAGGATCCCGGTGAAGGTGAGCAGCAGTGCCAAATATTCAAAAGGAGAGTATTCCAGCATTTTGCTCCATTCAATGCGTCCCTTCAAATCTTCAATAACCTGGTTCATCCCGTAGATGCCGCTTACCACTGTGAAGACGGTCAGAATCATCAGCAGCGTATCGCGGCGTTTAGCCTGGAATTTCTCCTGGTACTGGAACAGGTCGTTTAGGGTCATTTTGACTTCATCAAAGAGGGCGTCATTGCCGTATACTTTGCGCAGCTGGATGAAGATCTCCCGGCCCTGCGACTGTGAAATCAGCTCCAGAAAATAAAACTTGGCCGAAAACTTGTTAATCAGGAAGATCAGATTCTCAATTTCATCATAATCGTGGTTGATACGCAGCCGGGAGTGGAGATTGGAAAGCTTCAACAGGACGATTTTGTGGAAAATACTAAGGAGCAGCCCGTAGTAATACTGCCCGTACATCTGATTGACCAGTGGAGTGGCTACCTCCGGTTCGGCCCGGCTCAGGCAGCAGAAGGTTTGCTCGTTGGTCATATAGTAGGTATCCGGCCCCCAGCGGTTGTACGAATGTGCCTGGCAGTACTCTTCGATGTACTCGGGATCGCTGGCGCTGATATAGGGTTTTCCGTCCAGATTCAGCCCATCCAGCTGGGAGGCGCGGTAACGCAGCTCCACACTGATTTCGTCTGCGTCCAACTGCCGGTTGAAGCCATAAAAGGCTTGGACCAGCATTCGTTCATCAACGAAGAAGGGAAGCGTCTCGAAGTAGGCCCCGTCAATTTCTGATTGGTCCATAAACGGCTGCAGGCCATCGGCCAGATTCCTGAACACAAAATCCTCCACCTGATCGAAGGTTTTGTCCTGGCAATGGATATATGTATGTTTGTCCTGGTAGGAGACATCCTCGAGTGTGCGGAAACGGTCGGCGAATTCCAGCGCGGTGCTGAAGGGCAGGTTCTCTTCCTCGATGCGGACTCTTACGGTCAGAAATCCAAGCTGAAACGGACAAATGAATACATCCGTCGAGAGTACCCGGAAGTTTACGGATTGCTGTGTCATTTCCAGCCTGCAGGCCAGATCGTTTACCCGGGAAAACCGGCGGAAGGAATCTTCTTTATCCTTGTCCCGCGGGAATAGGACATGGGCTGCGAACGGCAGATAGCTGCGCTCCATTTTCTCATGGGATACGCAGTAGCCTTCGCCGTAATAAGCATCCTCCAGCTCTTTGTTGTCAAGAAAAAAACAAGTGAAGCCGTCAAGCCCAAGCTGCCGGGCCAGGCTCTTGTCCTCACCGTCCTTGATGGAGAAGGGGAAAATAAACTGCAGCAGAGCGGTATGTAGTGTAGGTTCGGTGTGTTCGGAGAAATGCTCAGTCATTAATGGTTCCACCCTTATGCACAGGATATTGACATGTTCTATATTACCCTAATTTCTAGGCTGCCAAGCTGAGCACAAATAGGATTCCTGCAAAAATGGCCAGTGCCTGCAGCCACGGCGATGACATACATCCAGCCCCAGGGCGGGAGAAAAGCATAAGCGAGTTCATGATTTTGTCCCGGATTCATTCTGAACCGGACGGGTACACTATAATAAGCACACATATTGGAAGGAGCTGTTTCGTCAATGGATAACAATGAGCTGGAGCAAAATATCATCAAAGCGCTGGATGACAATAAGTTCGGTTCCTTCGGCACGATAGAAGCCGGCAACAAACCTAAGGTGCGTTATATGGCGGTATTTCATGACGGATTAAATATTTACCTCGCTACCAATCGGAAGACGCATAAGGTAGAAGAGCTGAAGGATAATCCGCATGCTTTTCTGCTGCTTGGATATGAAAAGGGCGGCGGCAAGGATGTGCTGGAGATCGAAGCAACAGTCGCGGTCACCAAGGATGAAGGCTTGCGGGCCAAAGTATGGAACAAATCACTGGAGCAATGGTTCAAGGGACCGGATGATCCTGACTATGTCATTCTGGAGCTTGCACCGGCACGGATAGAGTATGTTGGCAAAAACGAAGAGCATGGCGTTTGGCAGCCTACAGCCGCAGTTAACGGCAAATAAATCTAAGATTTGAAGCAGCTGGCCATCTTAAACCCTACGGTTTATAGATGGCTTTTTGCCGTCCGGAAGATAGCTGGCTTATGGTAAATCATGTTATAATTACTGGACTGAAATCAGACATATCTGGATGGATTGCAGAATGAGTGGGCTACGCCGCTGTCCCTATGTATAAAAGGGCATACCCGGCGTATTCCTGTGGAACGCTGGCTGACGCTGGAACAGCTGAGCGTCCGGTTTGCCAGTGATAATCTGATCACGATCATTTCCAATCATGATTTCTGCAGCCATTTGCAGCCGATCGTGAACTTTAACGAAGAAATTGTGGGTTTTGAATTGCTGCTGCGGCCATTGCCGCAGGGTAGCCCCTTTCAGCCCTATGAGTTGTTTGAGATTGCCCGCCGGACCGGCTTCCACTCGTTTCTCGACCGGGCTGCACGGATCTCGGCGATTGAGACCGGCAAAAGACTGCTGCCTAAGGGCATCAAGCGGTTTATCAATTTTCTGCCCTCTTCTATCTATAATCCTAAATATTGTCTCACTCATACCTTCGAAGCGATTCATCGTTTGGAAGAGGACCCGGAAGACTTTGTATTTGAAGTCGTGGAGACGGAGAATATAAGCGATATCAGACATCTCCAGACCATATTTGCTGAATACAGGCAGCAGGGCATGCGGGTGGCGCTGGACGATGTGGGCGCGGGCTACTCTACAGTGGAAGTCATGTCCAGATTGCAGCCGGATTATGTAAAGATTGACCGTGGTCTGATCAGCTTCTGTGATCAGGACGACCGGAAACAGAGAAGCGTACTCGATATTGTGAACAGGGCCGGTTCTTTTGTTGCCAAGGTGCTTGCCGAGGGAATTGAACGGCGGGAAGAGTTCCTCTTCTGCCGGGACATCGGCATTGATCTGGGCCAGGGGTATCTCTTCGGGAAGCCGGATGACAAGCCCCCGGCTAGTTTTGGAAACCGTGCATAATCAATACAACCTATATCCTCCCCGAAGCGCAGACGGTCATCCGCCGCCTTCGGGGATTTTATGATGTCCTGCCATTTCCACCGAGAAAGGGATTGAAAGCTAAATGAGCGTTACATTGTTATATGTTGAAGATGACCGGGAGATTGGCAGTGCGGTTTCCGCCGATCTTCGGGAACGCCAGTATGCCGTCCGCTGGCTGGAGAGCGGTGAAGGGGCAGTGGAGGCGGCTGCCGGCTGTCAGTTGGCCATTCTCGATGTCATGCTGCCCGGTCTTGACGGCTTCACCGTTGGGCAGCGGCTGAAGCGGACGTACCCGGGGCTGCCAATCCTGATGCTCTCCGCCCGCACCTCCATCGACGATAAGCTCCAGGGGCTGGAATTCGCCGATGATTATTTGACCAAGCCGTTTCACCCGGATGAGCTGGCTGCACGGATTGAAGTTCTGCTGAGAAGGAGCGGTGCTGCGGCACCTGCAACGCTAAGAATTAAGCATCTGATCGTCCATGAAGGGGAACACCTTATTCAAGAGGCGGTAAGCGGCAAAGAAATCCTGCTAACCGGCAAGCAGTTTCAGATATTCTCCTACCTGCTCCGCCATCTTGGGCAGATTCTGACCAAGGAACAGATCTATGAAGCCGTCTGGGGTGAGGCTTACATAGAGGGGGACAAGACGCTGATGGTACATATCCGTTATTTGCGCGAGAAGCTGGAGCTTGACCCGGCAGCACCGGAGATTATAGAGACGGTCCGGGGAATCGGCTACCGGGTGAGAGCATGAAGGCCAGCGGGCGCACGCACAAACTGCGCGGCTCGCTGCTCTCCCGTTATCTGCTGATTATTGTTGCTGCGCTGCTGTTCCTGCCTGTCATGATGACGGCAACTTTTGTCGGATACGGCGTATTCAGCGCATTGACCCGGGAAGGTCCGCCTGATGAGTATGCCCCTTACTCCAGCATCACCAAGCTGGAGAAGATGTGGCATCAGGAAGCGCTGGATCTGCTGGGCAAACCGCCGGAGGCGATCAATGAGCGGATGCGGCAACTCAGCAGTGAGTATTCTTTGGCCGGGATGTTCTGGGTAGACAGCCACGGGAAAACCAGGCTAAGCCTTACGCCGGAAGATCCCGAGCTGCAGAAGCAGGTAGAGGGTGATGCTTTGCCCGCGCAGTGGAGTGCTGCAGAAGCGGTTGCCTTTATGAAAAAGAGCACAGAGCTTAATCCGCTCGCCATTGTCGCCTTTGTAGGAGACCGTGCGGAAGCCGGAGAAGGTTTTATGGTGATGCAAATTCCGGATGCATTAAGGGATGAAGAAAGTATTGATGGGCTAAGCTCGTGGTATTTAATCGTTCTGGTTTTGTTTTTTGCCGGCTTCATTGTGGTGTCACTGCTGTTCTTCATAGGGATCCGAACCCGGCTGCTGCGCCTGCAGACGGCGATGAGTTTCACAGGCGGGGCCGGAATTCCGAAGCCTGTTACTTCCGGCGGCAGAACGGATGAGATTGGCCGTCTGGAGGAGGCCTTTAATACGATGGTGACTGAGCTTACTGCCAGCCGGTCCAGAGAGGCGGAAGAGGAGGGACTGCGCAAGCGCCTGGTTTCGGATCTGTCGCATGATTTGCGGACTCCCCTCACCGTAATCCGTACTCATCTCCATGTGCTGGGCAAGGAAAGCCTATCGCCGCGCGGGCAGGAATCGCTGGAGCTGATGGATGAACGGATTGCCGGGCTCAGCGTGCTGATCGAGAATCTGCTCTCTTATAATCTGCTCAGCAGCGGAAAGATAACGCTGAAGCTGGAGCGCAGGGATGTGCTGCGGCTGCTGCGCGAAAGTGCCGCTGCCTGGTATCCGCTTTGGGAGAAGGAAGGGTTCCAGGTTGATATTGACCTGGAGGGTGAACCTCTATACTGGACTATAGACGAGAGCTGGTTCCGCCGGATTCTGGACAACCTGTTTCAGAATATCCTGCGCCACGCCCGCTGCGGACTATATGTAGGCATTGCGCTGGAAGTCCGGGATAGCCGCCCTGTGATTGTCGTCTCGGACCATGGCAAGGGAATGATGAGCAACTCCGACTCCAAAGGGGCAGGACTTGGTTTGTCTATTGTAGAGCTGCTGCTTAAGCGGATGGAGCTGGAGTGGACGGTCGACAGCAGTGAGCAGGGTACCTCTATTGTCATTTCTCAGCGCCGGGGCAAAATTTAAACGAAATTTAAACTTGCTGCCGCCGCTCTTTTAACCTTGGGACGTTATGCTAGTTACCGAGGTGAACGAGAATGAAAGAAACTGTGATTGAAACAAAGGATTTACTGAAGGAATACCGCGGCCGGGCTGCGGTGGAGCGTTTGAACCTGAATATTGGTAAAGGTGAAATTTACGGCTTTCTTGGACCCAACGGCGCAGGCAAAACAACGACCATCCGCATGCTGCTGGGGCTGATCAAGCCGACATCGGGGCAAATTAAGGTATTCGGCCAGGAGCTCCGTAAAAATAAGCTGCAGATTCTGCGCAAAGTGGGGTCGCTTGTGGAGTCCCCGTCATATTACGGGCATTTGAGCGCACTGGACAATCTGGAGGCGATCCGCCGGATCCTTAATGTGCCGAAGCAGCGGATCGCCGAGGTGCTGGATATTGTCTCGCTGACAGGAGAAGAAAAGCGGCCTGTGAAGGGCTTCTCGCTGGGCATGAAGCAGCGGCTGGGCATTGCTGCTGCACTGCTCGGCAGTCCGGAGCTGCTGATTCTTGATGAGCCGACTAATGGGCTTGATCCGTCAGGCATACAGGAGATCCGCTCGCTGATCAAGCGGCTTCCGGAAGAGCAGGGAATTACCGTGCTTGTGTCCAGCCACCTGCTGAGCGAAATTGAACAGATGGCAGATACGGTCGGCATTATCCGCCAGGGTAAAATGGTTTACCAGGACTCCATTGCCCATCTGCAGCAGCAGGCGGCGGGAGATCTCCGGCTTGCCGTATCCGAGCCGGAAGCCGCACTGGCGCTCGCCTTGCGAAGGGGCTGCGGCGGTGAAATGCAGGATGGGCGGCTTGTGCTGCCGCGGATGAGCGATGCCAGAGTGGCTCTCCTGATTAAAGAACTGGTCGAGGATGGACATGCAATCTACCGGGTGGAAGAACGCAGACAATCACTGGAGGAATTCTTCCTGCAGGTTGTTGAGGGAGGCGCATCATGATGTGGCGGGCGCTGTCGGCTGACTGGCTCAAAATCCGCGGCAAAGGCCTGTGGTTTCTGGTCTTTCTCGGCCCCATCGGCCTGCTTGCCATGCAGGGGCTGAACTTTGGGCTGCGTTACGATTATCTGACCCAGCAATATCGTGCCGATTTATGGGGCGGACTGCTCAGCAATGTGGCCGACTTCGTTCCGGTGGCCCTTTATCTGGGGGGCACGCTGATCTGTTCGATGATGGCCAACGTGGAGCACCAAATGAGCTCGTGGAAGCAGCTCCTGGCATTGCCGATTTCCCGGACCTCTGTCTTTATGGCCAAGCTGCTGCTCTGCCTGCTGCTGCTTACTGTCTCCTGTCTGCTGCTGGCGGCGGGTACGGTGGGCTTGGGAGTGATCCTCGGGTTCCAATCGCAGCCAATCCCTTATGCGAAGGTGCTGCAAATTGGCTTTGCTTCTTATGCTGCAGCACTCCCGGTGATCTCACTGCAGCTGTGGTTCTCCCTGTCCAGCCGCAATCAGACGTTTCCGGTGTCGGTGGGAATTACCTTGTCGCTGCTAAGCATCTTCTCCTTGTTTCTGTCGGAATGGGTTCCCCTGAGCTGGCCGGCCCTAGCCTGGAGCGCTCCCCGGCCCTGGCTGTTCAGCGGAGCAGGCTTGCTGCTTGGCCTGCTGATTCTGCTGCCGGGATCCATACATTTTGCGCGAAAGGATGTGGACTAGGATGAGAACCTTTTGGAGAGTTCTATCGGCTGAGAAGCTGAAAATGTCCAAATCTCATGTCTGGCTGCTTATTTTGCTCAGTCCGGCTGTCGCGCTGCCTATCGGAGGGCTAGCCGATATGCAGGATGATGGGCAGATCACCTGGCAGGTGCTGCTGAGTGTAATGTCGCTAATGCATTCAATGTTGTTCCTTCCCGTGCTTGCCGGCATATTTGCGGCTCTAATCTGCCGTTCCGAGCATACCGACGGTGGCTGGAAGCAGTTGTTGTCCCTGCCTGTAACACGAAGTTCTGTGTACCTGGCTAAATTCACACTGATTATGGGAATGCTGGCCGCCGTGCAGCTGCTGTTTATCGTTGTAGTGGTAGGCCTAGGGATATATCGCGGTGCGGAAGGCGCTGTGCCTTGGCAGCTGCTTCTCACCAGCCTCTTCGGCGGCTGGTTCGCCTGCCTGCCGCTGGCCGCGCTGCAATTGGCAGTTTCCCAGGGCTGGAGCAGCTTCGGCGCACCGCTGGCACTGAATGTAAGCCTGACTTTACCGAATATGCTCATCTCCAATTCAGCCACCTACGGCCCATATTATCCCTGGGTGCAGCCAATGCTGGCCATGTCTCCTTACGGTGAAGATAAGTTCGGAGCTTTTAATTTGCCGATGGAGAGCTTGATGCTGGTAGTTACAGGAAGCCTGGTTCTCTTTTTGGCGGGAGGCCTGCTCCACTTCTGGCGTAAAGCAGTATAATATCGCGTATGTAGCATGCTGTGCTGAATCCTCTCATGGACATCCGGTGAAGTTTTTTCTATAATTAATCGTAGAAGATACTATTAACAACCAGTAACACCGGATAAGCATATTAGAGGAGGGCGAGAGCATGGAGCCAGCGGCACTTGAAGAATGCGACAATACATGCAATGGTTCGGAGCTGGAACCGGAATCTATAGCGCTGATTCTGCCGGACCGCGGAACAACGGATAAAATGGCGGAAATGTTCAAAGCGCTGGGCGACCCGACACGGGTACGGCTCATTTACGCTTTGTCGCAGAGAGAGCTGTGTGTGCACGATTTATCGGTCATCCTCGACATGGGGCAATCGGCCGTATCCCATCAGCTCCGCTATTTGCGCAATCTGCGGATCGTAAAGCGCCGCAAGGAAGGCAAGACGGTCTATTATTCACTAAATGATGCGCATGTGGAACAGATTTTTCTGCAGACGCATGAGCATATCAGACATGAATAGATTTTCATGAGAACTCAGCTGTAAACACAAAACCGTCCTGCGCTGGCTTAGCGCAAGGACGGTTTCTTTTGTTTGCGTCAGGAGATTTCACCGTCCTAATGCACGTTAAACCTTCAAGCTTTTGTGCTTCATGGACGAGTTCTCAATTTGCAGCGTCGAATGATGAATGCCGAAAGTTTCTTCCACGAGGCTGGTGGCCTCCTGGAGAACACGCTGGTGATCCTTATGGTCCTGAATCAGCAGATGGCCGCTAAGCGCATCCAGCCCTGAGGTAATGGTCCAGATATGCAGGTCATGAACCTCGATGACTCCGTCAATAAGCAGCAGCGCTTCTTGTACATCACGGGTATTCACGTTAAGCGGTGTTCCTTCCATTAAAATATGGAATGCCTGTTTAATTACGCCCCAGGCTCCTCTCAGGATGAGCAGTGCGACAAGCACACTGATGATTGGATCTGCAATATACCAGGAGAACAATTTCATGATTAACCCGGCAAGCAGAGCTCCGACCGAGCCTAGTGCATCGCTAACGATATGAAGATAGGCGCTGCGGACATTGATGTTCTCTTGCACATTGCTTTTTCGCATTAAAGACCATGCACTGACCAGGTTGGCCAGCAATCCGACTGCCGCAATGATCATCATTGTACCGCTTGCTACCTCCGGAGGTGAGAAGAAACGCTGATACGCTTCCCATATAATAAATCCGGCAATGATGAACAGCGTAACTCCGTTGAATAAGGCTGCCATAATCTCAAATCTGTAGTAACCGTAAGAATTTTTCAGAGAAGGGGGCTTTACAGCAAAGATCATGGCGACAAGACTTAAGGCCAGCGAAACAGTATCGCCCAGCATATGGCCGGAGTCCGACAGAAGGGCCAAGCTGCCCGTAACCAGGCCGCCGAAGAACTCCAGCAGCATGATGCTTCCGGTAATGATCAGAGCGATTAATAGGCCCTTGAGGTTATCGGGTGCGTGAGAGTGGGAATGGGAATGAGAATGGCCGGAATGATTATGTTCAGAATGGTTGTGTCCGTGCTCATGTCCCTGATGTTCATGCTTATGGCGGCTATCTTTGTGTTGATGATTTGTCATACAGGTACCCCTTCCTAAAATAACATATGAATGATTGCTCATATGTTAATAGTATTCGCAACTCAGCTGAATTACAAGTCCCTTTTGGAAACAATTGTGATCTTCTTATCATTTTAAAAAAAGTGATGAAGTATACGGAATCTGCATTGACACTGCAAGTTTAGGGGGAATATAATATGTGTAAGTAAACATATGAACAGATACTCATATATAGTTTTTTCCAAGGGAGATGAGTGATTTGAATGCGGTGGAGGGAAACGTAAGACGTCAGTGGGTGCTCGAGGGTCTGGATTGCGCAAATTGCGCCATGAAAATTGAGAACAAGGTGAAAAAGATTGAAGGAGTGTCATCCTGCTCCGTAAATTTCGCGATGAAGATGATGACACTGGAGACTGCCGCAGCTTATGCGGACACGGTATCCGAAGAGGCAAAGCGGACAGTAACTACCCTTGAGCCGCATGTGAAGCTGAAGGAGGTTCAAACTGCTGCTGGAAGGAAGAAGCAGCAGGCTGCTGCTGTGAATTCTGTATCCTTAGAAGCACAAGGGCAAGCCCACGCTCATGCCCAGCATGAACATCAGGGCCACACTCATGGACATAGCCAGGGGGAGGCCCACGGACACAGTCACACTCATGGTAGTGATGAAGCCCATAATCATGATCATGCACATGATGAAGCTCATGGCCACTCCCATAGCCATGAGCATGGGGAAGGAGATACGCGCAAAATTCTGCTGCGGCTGGGCGCCGGCGGAATTCTAGCGGCAGCCGGAATGTTCCTGCCGGTCAGCGGATTCCCGGAGCTGCTGATTTTCCTGGCCGCTTATTTGATTGTTGGCGGCGAGGTCATCTGGTCAGCCGCAAGGAATATTGTCCGTGGCCAAGTGTTCGATGAGAATTTCCTGATGGCACTGGCGACGATCGGGGCTTTCGCCATTGGCGAGTACCCGGAAGGCGTTGCCGTCATGCTCTTTTATCAGGTTGGCGAACTCTTCCAGGGTCTGGCAGTTAACCGTTCCCGCCGTTCCATTACAGCGCTGATGGATATCCGTCCGGAATTTGCCTTTCTCAAGGAAGGGGAGAAGCTGAGAAAAGTATCGCCGGAGGAAGTGGCCGTCGGAGACATCATTGTTATCAAGCCGGGTGAGAAGGTGCCGCTTGACGGAACAATCCTCGAGGGCAGTGCAATGATGGATACGTCCGCGCTTACCGGAGAATCGGTGCCACGCTCGGCTGAGCCGGGCGCTCAGGTGCTGAGCGGCTTTATCAACCGCAACGGTGTGATTACCGTTCAGGTCACTCAAACCTTCGGGGAATCAGCGGTATCCAAAATTCTTGAACTGGTGCAGAATGCTTCCAGCAACAAGGCGAAGACAGAAAATTTCATTACGAAATTTGCCCGGGCCTACACTCCGGTTGTAGTCATTACAGCCCTGCTGCTGGCAGTACTGCCGCCACTGTTTATCAGTGGGGCCACCTTCTCGGATTGGATCTACCGGGCGCTTGTCTTCCTCGTCATTTCATGCCCCTGTGCGCTGGTCGTCTCCATTCCGCTTGGCTTCTTCGGCGGCATTGGAGCGGCTTCCCGGAATGGCATTCTGGTTAAAGGCAGCAATTATCTTGAGGCACTGAATGATGTGAAGATTGTCGTGTTCGATAAGACGGGAACGCTGACGAAAGGGCAGTTCAAAGTTACTGGCATCTTTCCTGCGGAAGGTATTGCCGAGAGTGAGCTGCTGCGGCTTGCCGCTTATGCAGAGAGCCATTCGCCCCATCCTATTGCGGAATCCATCCGGTCGGCTTACGGCGCAGATATTCCAGGTGAAGTTATTGCCGATTACAATGAAATCTCCGGTCATGGCATAGCCGTTACTGTAGAAGGCAGGGCAGTGCTCGCCGGAAATGCCCGGCTCATGGAGCGCGAGGGAATCTCCAGCGGGACTTCTGAGGTGAGCGGAACAATTGTTCATATCGCTGTTGATAAACAATATGCAGGATATCTGGTCATATCTGATGAAGTGAAGGACGACTCCCTTCAGGCGATCCGCAAATTGAAGGCGTTGGGCATCCGCAAGACGGTCATGCTGACAGGTGACGCTTCGTCGGTAGCGGAGGCTGTCGGGCGCCAGCTGGGAATTGATGAAATTCATGCCGAGCTTCTGCCGCAGCATAAAGTGGAAGCTGTCGAAAGATTGGAGAAGGAGAAGTCACAGCGGGAGAAAATTATTTTTGTCGGCGACGGAATCAACGATACCCCTGTGCTGGCGAGGGCAGATGTGGGCATTGCAATGGGCGGACTTGGCTCGGATGCAGCAATTGAAGCGGCGGATATTGTCATTATGACCGACGAACCGTCGAAGATTGCTGAGGCCATCGGAATAGCCAAGCGGACGCGGAGCATTGTCTGGCAGAATATAATTTTTGCCCTGGCGGTCAAGGCGATCTTTCTGCTGCTGGGTGCATTCGGGATTGCTACCATGTGGGAGGCGGTATTCTCGGATGTGGGTGTAACCGTGCTTGCTGTGCTGAACAGCATCAGGGCGCTGCAGGCGCCTAAAACAGAATGAATGTCATAGGAGTCCTGTAGTTAGCTTGAAAATTATGTGAAAAAACATGAAAATAGTATGAAAAAGTAAGCTCTTTAGATTCCATATTGTGGGACTAAGGGCTTATTTTTTGTCGTGAATATAATGATTTATGTCTGTTTTTGCCGATATATTAGTATACATTTACAGCAATTGGAAAATTGTATCTAGTACTGCTAGGAGGACTTAAGGTGGAAGAGACAGAAATGAAGCAGGAAAAAATGAAAATGAAAGCAAAGAAAAGAAAGCCAGTATCCGTGCAGACGAAATGGTCGCTTGTGATTCTTGCCATTTCCATCGTGCCTTTGCTGGGAGCTACCATCTTTTTTATGCAGTATTTCGGCGGTGTAACCAAGTCGGATAGTCAAGAGCTGGCGGAAAGTACTCTGAATATGAATAGTTCTCAGCTCGGGGAATGGCTGGAGTCCAAAACCTCTGCGGTGCAGGAACTGATCACTATGCATCCCGAGTTCGATACGGCAAAGCCGGAGAGCATTTTCCCGGTAATCAAGGTGCTCGAGGAAAGTGACACTCAGTCTGAAGGCTATAGCGTTATTAGTAAAGAAGGTAAACTCAGCAATATGATGGGGATGACGGCGGATTCGGGTACCTCCCCGTATTTCTTGGAGGCCAAGGAGACACATAAACCGTCAATAGCTGATATGACTTTTCTGGAACAGCTGAATAAACATATCATTACGATTATGGTCCCGATTATGGATAAGGATAACCAGTTTAACGGCGGTATTGCCTTCTCGGTTACACCGGAGATTATGATGGAAATGGCCAAAAATATCAAGGTGGGCGAAACCGGGTACGGATTTATAGTTTCAGGGGAAGGGAACTATTATGCCTCCTCTGATCCGGGCAAGATCGGAAAAAATATTGCGGATTATGCAGAGAAACCCGGGACGCAAAAAGCGGTTAAAAGTATATTGAGCAAGCCTAACGGTTCGGTAACCTATAAGGGCGAAGAGGGCAAAGTTCTTATTACATATTTCAAAACCATCCCTGGAACCGATTGGAAGCTGCTGATTAATGTTCCCAAAAGCGAAGTTTACGCTAAAGTGAATTCGGCCCAGACCTTGACGACAATTTTTGTAGTCATCGTTATTTTGCTTGTCGTGGTATTGTCCCTCTATCTTACCCGGAAGATTGTTAAGCCGATTGTCGCTATTTCGGAAGTGATGAAAAGGGTGGCAGACGGACGGCTGAATGAGCGGGTGGTTGTTGGCTCCGAGGATGAAATCGGCCAGATGAGCCGGAGTATTAATCATATGATTGAATCCCTCTCCGGAATTGTCAGCAAGATCGATACAACCGTAGTGGAGGTAGCGGTATCTGCGGAAGGTCTGCTGGATTACGCCACTCAGTCCTCCAACACTTCGGCAGAGATTGCAGAGGTGATTCAGGAAGTGGCGCAAGGAATGGAGGAGCAGTTCAGAGGTTCGGAACAGTCCGCGCGGGCTACGGAAGAGATGGCGGTAGGCTTGCAAAGGATTGCTGAATCCTCCGTGAGTGTATCCGATCAGGCGGAGTCTGTAAGTGCAGAGGTCGAGAACGGCTATCATGAGATCAAGGCGACATTTGAACAGATGAAGGTAATCAGTTCTACTGCGGGCCAGACAGCTGAACTCATCGGCACACTGACACAGCAATCGGAACAAATCGGGCAAATCGTCGATGTGATTTCAGAGATATCCAACCAGACAGGGCTGCTGTCCTTGAATGCTTCCATCGAGGCAGCCAGAGCGGGCGAGCATGGACGGGGCTTCGGAGTGGTAGCGAATGAAGTGAAGAAGCTGGCCGAGCGTACCAATACAGCGATTGTGCATATTGTTGAATTAATCAGACAAATTCAGAATTCGACAACGAATGCCGCAGTATCCATGGAGAAGAGCATTTCCGAAATTGGCGATGGTATGGACAAGATGACGAAAGTTGGGTCCGCCTTTGACCATATCCGTTCCTCCATCCGTGAAGTTTCGGTGCAGATCCAGGACGTATCCGCTATTAATGAAGAGATGTCTGCAGGCACGGAAGAAATTACGGCATCCATTTCCGATATGCTGATTATCGCCAAGACTTCCGCGGACAACGCCCAGGCGGTCGCTGAGGCCTCAACGGATCAGAAGGAGCTGATGAAGCAGGTAGTCAATTCTGCGGAATCACTGAATCTGATGATGTCTGAGCTGAAAGAAGAGATCGAAAAATTCCGTTAATCAGCAGATAAAATAAGAACAGCCCCCGGCTTCGCGCGTTGCAGCGCGGCAGCCGGGGGCTGTTTCGTTTGAGCTAAGAATTAAACCTTCTCTTCCAGATGCAGGCTTTCGATGCCGGATCGGATGATGCCGCATGAAGCGTCAAACTTCGCATACTCCTGATCACTGAGATTCAGCTCCAGCAGTTCCTGAATGCCGCCCCCGCCGATAATGGCAGGAGCTCCGGCGCATACATTCTTTTGCCCGTACTCTCCGTCCAGAATCGCCGAGACGGCAATGATTTTGTGTTCATCATTCAGGATGGAGCGCGTGATATAAGCCAGAGCACTGCCAATGCCAAAATGCGTGGAGCCTTTGCGTGTGAAGATCTCCCAGCCGGCATCCTTCGTTTTGCGGGCGAGATCCTCCAGATCCAGATCCCTGAACCGTTCGCGGTGCTGCTCCATAATCTGCAGAAGCGGTTTGCCGCCGATCGTTACATGCGACCAGGCAACAAACTGGGATTCTCCATGTTCGCCGAGTGCATAGCCGTTCACACTACGGGGATCAATGGAGAATACTTCCGACAGCAGCGTCTTCAGCCGCGATGAATCAATAGAGGTGCCGGTGCCGATAATGCGGTGGCGCGGCAGTCCGGAGATTTTCCATACCATATAGGTGACAATATCAACCGGATTGGCGGCAATTACAAAGATACCGTCGAATCCGCCAGCCATAATTTCCGTAATAATAGACTTAGTTATAACCGCAGCATCATCCAGGACATCAAGTCTGGTCTGACCCGGTTTGGGATTGGCCCCGGCAGTCAGGATAACGACATCCATTCCGCCGCAATCGCTTGCGGTACCGGCATATACTTTGGTGCGTGTCCCTGTGAAATCCATGCAGTGCGAGAGGTCAAGCGCTTGTGCCATGGCCCAGTCATAGGTGCGGTCGACCATCATGATCTCATCGCATATCGCCTGGTTGACCATGGAATAGGCGCAGCTGGAGCCCACATTACCGGAGCCGACGATCGCCACTTTTCTCGATTTCGTTTTCAATTGCCTTGTCCTCGCTCTCTAAAAAGTATACGTTTCCTATTCCTTGGTGAAGTATGCTTATATTTTAACTGATCTGATTGCAAGTTACCTGACATGAAGGTGAAAAAGCGTGTTTTGACCGAACATTTTTTGCCACAAATG
Organism: Paenibacillus sp. FSL H3-0321; assembly: GCF_038002865.1. NCBI lineage: Bacteria > Bacillati > Bacillota > Bacilli > Caryophanales > Paenibacillaceae > Paenibacillus > Paenibacillus sp. FSL H3-0321. The sequence goes on from NZ_JBBODH010000001.1 coordinate 4,674,426, forward strand.
ACATGGAAGGTTAGGAATGACTGGGCGGAGTTATAGAATATTCTATGCTTGTAGCGTGAAGGTGGACTTCCGGAAAATAAAAAAAAAGAGCATTCGTGCGGCCCTAAGGGTCAATGAAATGCTCTTTTTACTCATTTTATGCTTCATTCTTATCCGCGGGGCTGGGGAATAGGTGCCTTCGGCAGAGCCATTCGGGTATAGCGCTTATACATGTACACCCTCCAGTGGAGGATCATGCCAAAGGCCAGAATAAAAAATAATCCGCCTGACTGCGGTATGGATACATATCGGTTGATAAACTCATGAAGCACTGTGCGGATCAGCAGCAATCCGAGCAGAATGAAGGCGAAACTCTTGGACCGCTGGGCGTAAATCTGGCCGTCCCGTTCTTCAAAGACTGTGCTGCGCATTAACGGATAGGCGAAAATGAACCAGCCGATCAGGAAAGCCGCAACCGCCCACCACCAGGGAAACTGGACCTCTGGTACAACGAACATGGCAAAACCTGTGGACATGCCGAGCGGCGGTATCCATATTTTACGGAGGGTCACCGGTCTCGCGCTTGCCTTCAGGCGGATAAAAATAACCATCAGCGCCATAAACACGGCCCCCAGTGTGGAGCCCACATGCAGAAGCGAGGGGTTAATATTGCCCATGATTCACTTTCCTCTCTGTGATTTGTGTCACTATTTCTCCATTATAGCAGAAATTCTGTGATGTTCAGAATCGCAGCTGAAACTAAAATTCAGGCCGGTTTGCTGAGGATCTCTGATCCTCCAGACACAATAAACCCGCCAGGGTAACCCTGGCGGGTTGTGTCCAAATGTTCAACTCATCTGGTTCAGCTTCGATCGCCGGCAAGCTTAAGAACGGCTGCGTCCACCGACCGAACGGAGGATCAGGCTGACGATAAAGATCAGGACAATGGCACCAATCAATGAAGGGAAGACGTAGAAATCACTGATTTTTGGTCCCCAGCTTCCGAGCAGCATGCCACCGAGCCATGAACCCAGAATACCGGCAATAATGTTGCCGATAATGCCTCCAGGAATATCTCTGCCCATGATCAGACCTGCCAACCAACCAATTACCCCGCCTACAATTAACATCCATAATAAACTCATTATGCTTCAGCTCCTTTGTGTTTGTTATCTTCGATGGTTACTATTAACCTCAAGCGGAACGTTTAAACCATGTGTAAAATATTGCCTTGCTGCTTATTATCAGTATTCAAGTATGCCCCAAAACATGCTGTTTAACCCGCATAATGTGTTGGGTATATAAACATGTTATAGTGAAAATGAAGCGCGGATATGAGTGAACAGGGTGCTGTGCAGGGTATATAAGAAGTAAGGAAATATACCTGCAAACGATGGCTCCGAAAAGCGGGTCTGCCGGGGTCAAGCAAGATACGCTGCTATTACACTAAAAGGAGACGCTGCTATGCAACAGCCTAATGAAGTACTATTTTATGTGGGGACTTATAATACCAAGGAAGAGGATGCTATTCTGCTGGGGGCTTTGAACAAGGATACAGGGGAAATGAGAGTTCTGGACGGTACCAAGGGCATTGAGAATCCGTCCTATCTGGCTGTAAACCGTGCGGGAACTGTTCTATATGCAGTCAGCGAACAGGATGAGGGAGAAATTCATGCCTTTGCCATTGAGGCCGGAACCAAAGCCTTGCACCCGCTAGGCGGCAGAAGTACAGAAGGCGGTGCCCCCTGTTATGTCTCCATTCATCCGCAAGGGGATTACATATATGTCGCCAATTACACGGGCGGCAATGTCAACGTGTTTCCTGTGAGCGGGGACGGTTCTCTCCAAGAGATGTCGGCTCAGGTCCGGCATGAAGGTTCAGGGATTCGCCCAGACCGCCAGGAAGCGCCGCATCCCCATTCGGTAATTCCCGACAGTACCGGCGGGCGGGTGCTGGTCTGTGATCTGGGTCTCGATCAGGTTCTGCTGTACCGTGTGCAGGACGGAAAGCTGATTACACATCGTGAAGTCGATCTGCCTCCCGGTTCGGGACCGCGCCATCTGGCCTATCACCCCACGGAACAATGGTTATATCTGATCAATGAGCTGAACAGCACCATTACGGTATTTGCAAGCGACGAACAGCAGGGGGACCTGAGAGTATTCCAGAGTGTCAGCTCACTGCCGGAGCAGTACACAGCTGGCAGTGATGATACGGCAGCTGACATCCATGTTTCTCCTTGCGGACGGTTCCTTTATGCCTCCAACCGCGGCCATGACAGTATCGCCCTATTCCTTATTGATGCAGCTACAGGCCTGCTTGAACCGGCGGACTGGGTCAATTCGGGCGGCCGGACACCGCGCAACTTTGCTATTATGGGGGGAATGCTGCTCGCTGCCAATCAGAACAGCGGCAATATCGTCTCGTTTAGAATCGACTGTGAGAGTGGCAGGCTGATTCCTACCGGCAATGAACTGGAAGTTCCTTCACCGGTCTGCATAAAAGCCCTGTAACAAGAAGCAAGAAGGAATTGTAATAGGATAAGGGCCTCTCCCTTCGCTGTTAATCAGTGAAAGGGAGAGGCCCTATTTAGTGTAATCCATTGATTTCGCCGGATCAGTTATAAAATCCGATATCGTCGAGCATGATTTTATCGCCTTCTTCCTGCAGATAGAAGGTTATTTCAGTCAGCTTGCCGGGGTCAAGCGCAGGCTCCTCCTCCAGAAAGGCTTCAAACGGCAGCTCGTAGGTCTGGAACACGGCTTCCGAAAGATCGCCGTATTTGCCGTCGCTTACCCGTTTTTCCAGCCAGGAATTTACCGTGAACTGGGTTTGGGGCAGCGGCAGAACCTCCATCACCTCGTCCAGCGGCAGGCGGGCTGCAATGTCATTGCTATCCGTGAGTTCGACCACTACATCAGGCGAGGGGGAAGGCTTTGTATTATCGGCAGTGCCGGTATCCTCATCCTCATCCTCATCCTCATCATCCTCATCAGCATCGGCGTTGCGGTTAGCCAGGGAAAAGGTCAGACCTTCTGCATCGGACTCGGCAATATCGCTAGTGACACTATCTTTAAACGTGATGGTGTAAGCAGCTTCTTCTCCGCTGTTGCTGGCACTGCGTTCCAGCAGGATGCCATGCGTTGCTTTGCTCTTCAGCTCACGGTCCCGGGCAACTTCTTCCGTCCAGCTAAGTCCCGTGGCAGCTGCCGTTCCGCCTAGTGCCGTGTTCTTGTTGCGGTCTTCGTCAAAAGTAGCTACCGGGATGAATTCTCCGCTCTGGAATCGGCTATAATACGCAGTATCCGGCAGCCACTTCGCTCCGCTGCGGTAATCGCGGAATAGCCCGCGATAGCCAGCCTCTCCATGCAGGGTTGTTTCCAGGAACGCAGCTACATAGACCTTAGCAATTTGCCGCTGCTCGTCTCCGTCCATAATATGCGTTCGGCTGAGGAACAATCCTGCCGGCAATGACTGATCCAAGAGTCCCCAGTCGGTATTGAACTGGCTATGATTGGCATCGGCGATATATAGAGAGCTTTTGAAAGCGGAGGAGCCGCGGGAATAACTAGAACGAATATACTGGCGGTCTCCATAGAAGTCATGCACATCCCCGTCCCGTGCGCCTTGCAGGGTCAGGTAATTGACGTCAATCAGCTTGGCCTGCTTCTCGTCGATTGCCTTATCTGTGGGAGCGAGAGCAATGACCGAGGCTATCGAAAACTTATTGGCGTCAGCCAGTACGGGATCGCTTTTGAACCAGCGTTCGGCATCGGCTGCCATGGCAACAGCCTGCCCGCCGCGGCTATGGCCGAGCAGGGCGGTCTTGGTGTAATCCACCTTGTGATAGAAAGGGTTGCCGGCCTGTTCATTGAAGATGCCGATCTGCTGGAGATGCTTCAGAATCATCCAGGTCCGCACCTTGAAGTCGTTGTCGGGAATGCCGGACCAGGCTGAATAATTCAGGAAGTTCTCATCCAGGGAGAGTGCGATAAATCCCCGGCTGGCCAGCAGCTGGCCCAAGTAAGCGTAGCCTCCGTCGGAGTAGTCCTCCATCATATGGTTGCCATGAACCATAAGCACAAGCGGGAAGGGGCCTTCACCGTCGGGCATCCAGACACGGGCATTTAAAGGGAGCGAGCTGTAGTCGAATCCCCAGAATATAGTCCGCAGCTTAGGCCAGGTTTTGATATAGGCCGAGGCATCCGCAGTGGAGGAGAGAAGATCGACTTTCTTACCGTATTCAGAACGGTGCAAGTCCTCGCCACTGCCGTAAGTAAAGCTGCGATAGGTATAGTCACCGGGCTCTCCCGGATTTGCAGCGGGGATATCATCCTTAATCACCGTGGACGCTGCCAACACGGGCATCGCTCCGCCGTGGCTCTTGATCGGCAGGGCTATCGAAGATAAGGCGACAGCAACTGCGAGCAGTAGTCCCGAAACGATCCGCCTGCTGCGCAGCAGGCCAAGTACAAGTCCTCCGAACCCGCCGAATAAGGCGGCAAGAACAGCGACGGCAGCAGCTGCTTCAATCTCCAATTCAGCATAATACAGGATTAGCAGAACGGCGCCCGCCGCACTCAATATAGAGCCCGTAAATAACCGCGGGACAGGCAGTCCGGTCAATGCCAGCACCAGAGCCAGTATGTTGGCTGCCAGAGCGAGGAAGATGGTGCCGGTTCCGGCCGCCAATATAATATCCGCCGGGGCACCCAGACCGGTGGGGATGCCCAGAATAGCCGCCGTAAAAATAAGAACACATATTATCCAAGGACCGGTAAGTGCCATCCTCCATAGTGCTGTATCATAACGGTAAGTTTCCCTAATTCGCTTTGCAAGGCTGCTGCGTATCCTCCGGTGCAGCCGCGGTCTCCCCGGCGCCGGAGCATACTCCAAATCCATTCCCATGATTGTCTCCCCCGACATTTTGCGGTGATTTCCACTCTCTCTTTTTCCCCTATTAGATGTAGCAATCTTATTACTTTAGAGCTTTAATAACAAGTGGATCTTGCAGGAACGGCCGCCACTTGCTGCCGCTCAGCCGGAGAATGTCTGATTGCCGTCTTTTTCTAAAAAAAGGTTTGACAGGGTAAGGAGCTTTCAGTATTATGTCTTTATAACCTACTAAATGGGTAGGAATAATTGAATAAGAGTTCTTACCGTACAGACGGAGGAACGCCCGCTTCAGGCTCGCAGATACGTGTCTTTCAGGACCGATTTGACCTGCCATACGTGGGCCTTCCTCCGTCCTTTTTTGCAGAAATTAGCGCATAGAGAGTTCAGCAATCATCTATTTAAGAGAAAACATGGGGGAGTGATTGTGATGAAGAAAGGGATCAAGAAGGGGCTGCTCGCCGGATTTACACTATTGTTGACGGCAGGGCTTACTGCTTGCGGAAGTAATACTAACAATACGAACAACAGCGCAGGTGCAGCAACCGGTACGCCGGAGAGCACCAATGCGGCGGCAACGGCAGAAGCGACCAAAGCACCGTCTAAAGATCCGGTAGAGCTGCTAAATGTATCCTATGATCCTACACGTGAGCTTTATGAGAGCTACAACAAGGCTTTTTCGGCTTATTGGGAGCAGGAAACTGGCCAGAAAGTAACGATCAAGCAGTCCCATGGCGGTTCAGGCAAACAAAGCCGTGCCGTTATTGACGGTCTGGAAGCGGATGTAGTCACGCTGGCGCTTGGATATGATATTGACGCTTTGCAGGAAACAGGACTCATCAATGAAGGCTGGCAAAATAAATTTGAGCTTAACAGCTCACCCTACACGTCGACTATTGTTTTCCTCGTGCGTAAAGGCAATCCGAAGGGCATAAAGGACTGGCCGGATTTGCTTAAGGAAGGTGTAGAGGTGATTACACCGAATCCGAAAACCTCCGGTGGTGCACGCTGGAACTATCTGGCGGCATGGGGTTATGCGCTCGACCACAACAATAATGACGAAGCCAAAGCACAGGAATTTGTGCAGGAGCTGTTCAAGCATGTGCCGGTACTGGATACCGGGGCGCGTGGTTCTACGACAACCTTTGTGGAACGCGGAATCGGTGATGTGCTGATTGCCTGGGAGAATGAAGCCTATCTGTCCATCAAAGAGCTGGGGCCGGACAAATTTGAAATTGTGAATCCTTCCGAGAGCATTCTGGCTGAACCTCCGGTTGCCGTAGTCGACAAGGTTGTCGATAAAAGAGGAACGCGTGAGGTATCCGAGGCTTATCTGAAATATCTCTACACCGAAGAAGGCCAAAAAATAGCTGCAGAGAACTACTACCGCCCCACTCTGGAAAGTGTGAAGGAACAGTTCAAGGACCAATTCCCGGACATCAAGCTGTTTACGCTGGCTGATAAATTCGGCACCTGGAAAGAAACGCAGGAGAAACATTTCAATGACGGAGGCATTTTCGACAAGATTTATGTACCGGGCAGCTAACTCTTACTTTAAGTGCGGGTCATTTATAACTCGCTGCTGGTGATAGAGCCGCAGGATCTGTAAAGATAGGCTTCGGAAAGTTCGTCCCGTTAAGGGTGCTGATCAGCCCATAAGCTGAAGGCAGGAAAGGATGAATACGTAAATGAATGTCACTACTACGGCTGCGGTGCGGCGCAAGGTGCTGCCCGGCTTCGGGCTTACGATGGGCTACAGTGTACTGTATTTGAGTCTCGTTGTCCTGCTGCCGCTTTCGGCGCTGCTCTTCAACTCCACCGGACTCAGCTGGGCTAAATTCTGGGATGTGGCCACAGACCCGCGCGTCCTGGCTTCCTACCGGGTCAGCCTGGGCACTGCGGCAGCGGCAGCTTTGACGAATGCTTTTCTGGGACTGCTGCTGGCATGGGTGCTGGTACGCTATGAGTTTCCCGGAAAAAGAGTATTCGACGCCCTGATCGATCTCCCGTTTGCACTGCCGACAGCCGTAGCGGGTGTCTCGTTGACAGCACTTTACTCACAGAATGGCTGGATCGGCTCCCTTCTGGAGCCGCTCGGCCTGAAGGTTGCCTTCACGCCGCTGGGCATCACGCTTGCGCTGATGTTTATCGGCATTCCGTTTGTTGTCCGCACCGTACAGCCCGTGCTGGAGGATCTGGACAGAGACATGGAAGAAGCCGCCGCGACGCTGGGGGCAGGCCGCTGGCGGACCTTTCTGCGGATTGTGCTGCCGGAGCTGTTCCCTGCGCTGCTCACCGGCTTTGCACTGGCTTTTGCCCGGGGGATCGGAGAATACGGGTCGGTGGTGTTCATCTCCGGCAACATGCCGATGAGAACAGAGATTGCCCCGCTGCTCATTATGACCAAGCTGGAGCAATTCGATTATGCCGGCGCTACAGCGGTGGCGCTTCTTCTCCTGCTGATCTCCTTCCTGATGCTGTTCGTGATTAACCTGCTGCAGCGCTGGGCCCGCAAAAGCTCACGATAGGGGAAGTACAAAACTTAAGCGTATGCTTTCGAGGTGATTTTTGTCGAAGCCCATTTGGTGAGGTATTGCTCACAAAAATTAAGCATATGCTTCCGAAGTGATTTTTGTCGAAGCCAATTCAGTGAAGTAACGCTCACAAAAATTTAGGAGGAATAATTATGGCCGGTACTGTGCCGATGCTCGCTCCAGGGCGGAAAAGCAGCGTATCCTCGCCTGCTACGAACGAATCTCCTGCGGTGAAGTGGGTGCTGATTGCCGCCGCCGGGCTGGTGCTGTTCTGGCTGATCGCCCTGCCGCTGATCGTCGTGCTGACAGAAGCGCTGAAGAGGGGCTGGGATGTCTACTGGGCCGCGCTGACTGATCCCGACGCCGCTTCGGCGCTGCGGCTGACGCTGCTGGTGGCCGCGATTACCGTCCCGCTGAATACAATCTTTGGCGTGGCGGCCGCCTGGGCAGTGACCAAATTCCGTTTTCGCGGCAAAGGCTTCCTCATTACCTTAATTGATCTGCCGTTCGCTGTGTCACCGGTCATCGGCGGGCTGATCTTTATTCTGGTGTTCGGCGCGCATGGCTGGTTCGGGTCCTGGCTCAGCGACCATGATATCAAGATTGTATTTGCGCTCCCGGGCATTGTGCTGGCTACGCTGTTTGTAACGTTCCCTTTTGTGGCCCGTGAGCTGATTCCGCTGATGGAAGATCAAGGTACACAGGAGGAAGAAGCGGCGATTACGCTGGGGGCGCACGGCTGGCAGATTTTCTGGCGTGTGACACTGCCCAATATTAAATGGGGTTTGCTGTACGGGATTATTCTCTGTAATGCCCGTGCTATGGGCGAGTTCGGCGCGGTATCGGTAGTCTCCGGGCATATCCGGGGAGAAACGAATACGCTGCCGCTGCATGTCGAGATTTTATATAATGAATATCAATTTTCGGCATCGTTTGCGGTGGCTTCATTGCTGCTGCTGCTCGCCTTGGTAACAATGATCATCAAAAGCTGGCTGTTACGAAAAAATGCTCATTGACAGCTCTTTTAGTTCCATGCTAAGTTAAATCTTAGTAAACAAGTTGGTAATAACGGGATTCAAGGCGGAGAACATCCCCTGTCCGGGGAAAGGGAGGCTGGAGAATGGTTAAGCCACTGAAAGTGGATGAGGTATGGCTGACGCGGATTGCAGGACTTCTGGATGACATGGAGTTTGGCTCATTGCACATCGTAGTGCATGAAGGTCAGATAGTACAGATGGAGCGTACGGAACGCAAACGTTTCGAGAACAGCACTGCAAATGCACGATATAGTGGAGAGACCGGAAGCCGGCGCACCGATACCCGTTCTGCGGGACGAGGATAGAAGGTATAAAGAAAGACCTCCATCAGTTGAAGGTCTTTCTTTTTTTTATTTGAGCATTTTGCATTAATCTAAGCCCTTGGTACACAAAGAGATTTTGAGCATAAAAAAGGACTTCACCCCAACTTGGAGAAGTTTTTTGGTAACGACACCAAAACACTCAAGAGGAGGAAGTCCCCTTTGTATATTCTCCAAGAAAGTCTATTTTCCTTTGAGGAGCTTCAAAAAATCGAATCAAAAGAGCGATTGCCCATCTTTTTCAGCGCACTGGACCTGCGACCTTACGCGAGACAATTGAGAAATCCTTCACCCCGAGGAGCGGACGGGCACTGCCGTCAAGGCATTCTTCGCGCATTACTCGCGGCTCCCTTAGAGAACATCGATACGTTCACCGGCCTAGCGCGCAGACTGGAGTTTGACCTTCGTTTCCGTTACCAATGTGGACTTCGGCTGGACATCCCCGCCCCTTCAATTTCCACGTTAAGCCGGGTTTTTGCCGAGTTGACTCGCAAAAGCCTTGCCAAGCAGTTGTTTGAGGATCTTGTGGCTCAGTGCCAAGAAGCTGGAATCATCGACGGCACTCATGTCGCCATCGACAGCGCAGCCATTCACGCCTACGAGAAAAAAGAACCCAAGCGAAAAAGCGAGCTCACTGGCCATGCCAACTGGGGTGCAAAGTTCGACACCTTCGGCAACAAAGTCAAGTGGTTTGGCTATAAGCTGCATCTGGCCGTCGATGCCAAGAGTGAACTTCCTATGGTGCTCCAGGTGACTCCTGCCCATGTGAACGACGGAGACGAAGGGCCTGCACTCATGACGATTGTCGCTGCAAAATCCAAAGTGAAATTCTTCATGCTGGATGCGGGCTACGACCAAATGAAAAACTACGAGGCGGCCCGGAACGTCAAGGCGCAAGCCATTATTCCGCTGAATCCACGAAATGAAAAGGAACCGCCAGCGGGGATCACCCGCAAAGGCACGCCTTGTTGTTCGATGGGATTTCCTATGACGTATTGGGGACAGGAAAAGGTACATTTGAAATTTCGTTGTCCACATGCGACAGGTCAAGTGGATTGTCCTTTGGGTATGGTCACTTGTTCGTCGTCCAATTATGGAATGGTGGTTAAAATCAACAGTCAAACGGATCTCCGGCGTTACGCGTTGCCGCATCGGGAAAGCCGAGGCTGGAAGGAACTTTACAATAAACGAACCAGTGTAGAACGCTGCAACTCTCGAATGAAGACCTATTTAACTGCAGACCAGCTTCACGTCTGGGGGATTCAAAAAGTGACAACACACCAATATTTGAATGCGATTGTGTTACTTGCCTCTGCACTTGCCATCGTCAAGCAACGAGTCCAAAACGCCGCTTGAAATTTCAAATTCATTGAAATTCTGCCCGTCTGTCCATTTATCGCTCCGCTCTCACAACACTGAGATTTCGCTGTGGCCTAACCATGGACTCTCAATCGAAATATGAATTATGCAAAATGCTCATTTAATTAAGGCTTCCCATTCGGCAAAAGATAATTTGTCAGTGATATGCTTCAGTTCTGCCGGAACCTCGATAGAGCACATCAATTCCAGGCTATTTCCACCCGGGGCATTAAAATAAGTATTGCCTTAATAACGCGGTCCCCGACGGGAAGAGGAGAGGCCTTCAAGCAGTAAGACTATCGCCGTGATCACATGCATGATCCAGCCAACGATCGGAATTAGAGCGACTATCGAGGTAATGATACCAATGACGTTGCCGATAAAAGGCCCCCGTTCCTTAAGCATGATGATAACAGCCACTGCGTGCAGCAAAAAGGCGATGCCGAGCGGGACCCATGCATTGGCTACAACGAACATCCCTCCAATGATCGGCAGGGCCAGGAACGCTTCATAAGTGAAAGTCCCCCATTTCAATAATTTCCCCAGAGAAGACATGAGTACTTCACCATTCCTTTCTTTATGATATTGTAAATATTTGGCTTTATCTCTAGGTTACCCCGGGATGCAGGCTGAGAATAATATTATTGCTTTTCTAAACAATTTATTAGTTCTGTTACGTCAGAATTCCTTCAACGTTTCAAATCTCCGCATGTACCTATTCCGTCAGCCGGTTACCCGGCCTTGCTTGAAATCAATGCTTAAGTATATATTGGTAACAGCATTGCAGATCCTGAGAACGTTAGTAGGAACGAGAAGGGAAGGACAATATGGATACAGCAGAAAAAGTAGAAATTAGACATGAATCTCCCTCGGTGGAGCAATATCTGGCGCTGCGGGTTGAGGCAGGACTTAGTCCGATGAGTGTAGAGGGGGCTATGACCGGGCTTCCGCGTTCTTGTTATGCAGTATCCCTCTATGAAGAGGACATGCTGGTAGGGATGGGACGCGTCATCGGGGACGGAGGCTGTTTCTTTCAGGTAACGGATATTGCCGTTAAGCCCTCCCGTCAAGGGCGTGGCTTCGGGAAAGTTATTATGGGTGAGATCAGGGCATTTCTGGATACGGTGCCCAATCCGTCGTATATTAGCCTCATTGCTGACGGGAAAGCTTCGAAGCTGTATGATCAGTATGGTTTTGTTCCGGTAATCCCTTATTCGCAAGGGATGTTCCTGCGGCGGTAGCTGGCCGGAATGGCAGATTGTAATCTTATGATAGTGAGGCTGGCCGACCCCCACCTAGCGGGGGTATTTGAATGCTGTTTCTACCCGAAGGGTTTCAGAACGCCACTATGGGATAAATTAGAATTAGGGCTTGAGAAAGCGAGGAAAACTAGAGATGGATGTTGTTGTGCTAGGTGCGTCGGGGACGCTGGGAAAAGCAATTGTACAGGAAGCACTAAAAAGAAAACACGAAGTAACCGCAGCCGTCCGCCAGCCGGATTCGCTGCAAATCGAGCATGAGCGGCTGCAGATTGCCACCGTTGATATCCTGAATCCTTCCTCGGTAGCTGCCGTAGTTGGCGGGCATGGGGAAGTCATCAGTGCGTTTGGACCGGATTCCGGGCGGGAAAATGATCTGCTTGGCGCAGCGGATTCGCTCCTGGAGGGGATGCGTATAGCCGGGGTGGAACGGCTGATGATCGTCGGCGGAGCGGGCAGTCTGAAGACGGAATCGGGAGAGTGGCTGATGGACACGGCCGAATTCCCCGAGGAGCTGCGGCCGCTGGCTGCCGCACATGCCAACGCCTATGAAATTTATAGAGGCTCGGCACTTGATTATACGTATATCAGTCCGCCTGCGTTCATCGTCCCGGGCCGCCGGACAGGCATGTTCCGCATCGGACTGGACCGGCTTATCGTGGATGAAAATGGCGAGAGCAGCATCAGCGTGGAGGATTTCGCCGTGGCGGTCATTGATGAGCTGGAGGAAGGCAATTTCAGCCGGGAGAGATTTACGGTAGCTTATTAGCAGAGCTGGGTACAGAACAGAAGCAGTTCTAAGACTGCCTTGAACTGAACAACAGGACCGATATAGTGCCGGGGCAGTGGATTCCGGCTATGCGCAAAGGGTAAGACTTATTGCATTTTATGCCGTAAGGCTTACCCTTTATTGTTGCGATGGAAATGTAGCGAAAGGGGTGCGAGTCATGGATCTGGTAACTGTTGAGCAGATGCGGCAATTGGACCGCATAACGATTGAGGGTTTGAGCATTCCGGCGGTTGCGCTGATGGAGAATGCGGGTCGGGCCATCGCCGAGGAGGTTATCGCGCTGTGCCGTAGCAGGCACGGCGGAGGCGCAGGCGGAGAAGACAGGAACGGTGGACGGGCCGGAACGGGAGGCGGTTGGGCTGATGCAGATATAGCGGGGCGCGGCGGCTATATAAACGGGGGACCGGGTGCAGAGAATGGCAGAGACGCGGGAACGGATGTGGGGCGTGGCGGCGAGGAACCGGGAGCAGGGCGTGGCAGCGGCAGAGGCGTTGCTGCCATCCAGGGAAGCGGCGGCCCGGGGATTCAGCCGCCGGGGTTTAGGGTCAGCGGCGATACCGCGCTGACCCTGGACTCTGCCGAAGCCGAGCACTGGCTGATTCTCGTCGGCAAAGGCAATAACGGCGGCGACGGCCTCGCCGCCGCCAGGCACCTGCGTGAGGCGGGCATCGCCGTCACTCTGGTGTACGCGGCCGCGCCGGAGTCGCTGGCCGGCGAAGCCGCACTGCAGCGGGATGCCGCTGCAGCCATGGGCCTGCCCGCCGCCATCTACGGCGTGGACCGGCTGGACTTTGCCGCATGCAGCGGCATCGTGGATGCGCTGCTCGGCACCGGCAGCGCGGGAGCCCCGCGCGGTGCCTATGCGGAGCTGATTGCCGCCGCGAACGGCAGCGGCAAACCGGTGGTGTCCGCGGACATCCCGAGCGGGCTGAACGCGGACACGGGAGAGCTGCATGAGCCGTGCATTCATGCAGCAGTGACAGTCTGCCTCGCGTTTCTCAAACGCGGGCTGGTGCAATATCCCGGCGCGGGAGCAGCCGGGCATGTGGTGGTCCGCTCCATCGGCATCCCGGCTGCCTTGGCCCGGAAACACGGCGTGCAGGCTTGCCTGCTGACGCCGGAGGTGCTGCGGACACGTCTTCAGATCGACGTGTCGCGCCGCCGCTCGCCCGAAGGCCACAAGGGCACTTACGGGCATGTCCTGCTGGCCGGCGGAAGCCTGGCCATGAGCGGTGCAGGCCTGCTCTCCGCCCGGGCTGCGCTGCGGGCGGGTTGCGGCTTGGTTACCTGGGCACTGCCCGGCGGGCTGCTGCCCTATGTGATCGGTGCCGCCCCTGAAATGATGCTGGCTGCAGCCGGCAGCGCAGAGGATGGCACCTGGAAAGCAGGCACGGCCGCAGAGGTGCTGCGGCTGGGTGCCGGAAAGGAGGTTATCGCCGTTGGTCCTGGCCTTGGCCGGTTCGAGGGCGATACGGATTGGCTCCGCACGATTTGGGAGGGGACGGAAACGCCCCTGGTCATCGATGCCGATGCTTTAAACATCCTGGCTGATGCCGATTACAGCTCCTGGACCCGCCGGGGGCCTGTGATCTTGACGCCGCATCCGGGAGAAATGGCCCGGCTGGCAGGTCTTCCCACGGCAGAAGTGCAGCGCGACCGGATCGGTCTGGCATTGGACTATGCCCGGGAGCATGGCGTGGTGCTTGTGCTGAAAGGGGCGCATACAGTTATTGCAACGCCTGAAGGACAAGCCTATGTAAATGTCACAGGCCATCCGGGTATGGGAACCGGCGGAGCGGGCGATGTGCTGACAGGCATCATTTCCGGACTGCTGGCTCAAGGGCTGAATGCCGCACAGGCTGCGGCTTTTGGCGTGTATCTGCACGGACTGGCCGGAGAACGGGCAGCCCGCCTGCGGCATCATCCGGCGGCATTAATTGCCGGGGATATCATTGAAGCACTCTGATTGCAGGAAGCTGTGTGGAGAAGCCAGATCACACTATGCATCCTGCCGGATGCATGCCGGTCCGGCACCCGGTGCAACTGCCTGCAGGCTAGAGCAGCAGCAGGCAGAGCAGCGGGATGAATAGCGCGAATACGGGAAGCAGCAGCGGCTGCCGCTCGCCGGCTACCTGGGCGAGCCGGAATACCAGGAGTACAGCTATGCCGTAGATGCCGCAGGTCATGGCTTCTCCGCCCTGCTCCGAGGCCAGCCACAGACCTGCGCCAAAGCCGGCAGCTGCATACAGGACCAGTGACGGTCCGAGCGAAGACGAACGGAACATGCGCAGCAGCAGATCTGCCAGCAGTGCCGCCGGCAGTCCATAAGCGTAAATGGCATAGGGCACCGATATCGGCCAGCCTTCCGGCACTCCGCCTTCGTGCGGAAAGAACAGCATCAGCAGGGAGACGAGCATAAAGGTCAGACCGGCGGCGGAGAGTTTCGCCAGTGCGTACATGCCTGCGGATAGGCGGACGGACGGAAGATCGTAATCCTTGATTTTATTCATCCTAAAACTTCCTTTCAGGGTGGGATTAACGCTACTACGGCGGATTCAGGGCCTTTACCGGCGGCAGCTCAGCTTGTGACCATGTCCCCTCCATTAACATGAATACATGCGCCTGTAGCATAAGAAGAATCGGAACTGGCCAGATAGACATAGGCTCCGGCTAATTCATAAGGCTGAGCCGCACGCCGGAGCGGAGTATCCGTTCCGAAGACGCTGACCTCGGCAGCGGAGTAGCTGGAGGGAATGAGCGGTGTCCAGACCGGCCCGGGGGCGACACTGTTGACACGGATTCCGGTATCGGCGAGCGAAAGGGCAAGAGAGCGTGTAAAGGTGACGATGGCACCTTTGGTGGCTGAATAATCGATGAGCTCTTTGTGGCCCTGGTAAGCGGTGATTGAGGCGGTGTTAATGATGGAGCTGCCTTTTTTCAAATGCGGCAGTGCGGCCTGTGTCAGGTAAAAGAACGGAATAATGTTGGTATGAAAGGTCTGGAGCAGCTGTTCTTCTGAAATATCGAGAATGCTCTTCTGCGGATACTGCACACCATGGTTATTGACGAGGATATCCAGCTTGCCAAAGGTCTGTACTGTCTGCTCTACGGCCTGGAAGCAGTTTTGCTTATGCCGCAAATCAGTTTCGATCCGCAGGCAGCGGCGGCCCAATTGTTCAATGCGCCGCTGTGTGACTTCGGCATCCGAGGCTTCGTACAGATAGGCAATGGCTACATCCGCCCCTTCCCTGGCAAATGCGATGGCCGCCGCCTTGCCGATGCCGCTTTCCCCTCCGGTAATCAGCGCCACCTTGCCTTCCAGCTTTCGGCTGCCGAAGCTCTCAGGGTTTTCGCTGATCGGGCGGGGGCTCATCAGACTTTCAAGGCCCGGCTGGCGGTTCTGATGCTGCGGCGGAAAGGCAATGGGCTGCTTGCGGCATACCGTCTGTTCCCCATAATAGGGGTAAGTGGGATTCATATCGCAGGTTTCCTCCTTGGATGCTGTCTTTCCGTATATTTTTATGCATGCGCCCAGAAAAGCGTGCGCTCCCGCAGTGTGAATCCGGCATTTGAAGCGGGCAATGATCAGCGGGACAAATCTTGCATTCTATGAAAAAAGAATATGATATATTACCTGGGAGGAACGTATGGCGGATCGTGTGAACTGGTTTAATATTGCCTATTTGCAGCAGGGCACGGTACTTCAAAGAGAAGTATACAATCTGCTTCAGGAACTGCGGATTATGGAGCTTCTTGCGGACTATGATCCGCTGCTTGCAGGTACGATACCTCTGGGAATTCAAGTGGAAGGCAGCGATCTCGATCTGATCTGCGAGGTACATGACCCCGTGCGCTTTACCGCCGAGGTTCACGGTTATTTCGGGCAGTTGACCGGATATTCCGCCGTAACCCGGGTGGTTGGGGGAATAACACGCACCAAGATTAATTTTCATGCCGGAGGCTGGCCGATTGAATTGTTCGGGCAAGCCAAGCCAGCGCGGCAGCAGAACGCTTGGCTGCATATGCTGGTAGAGGGGCGGATATTGGATCTGCTGGGGGAAAGTTTCCGCGAAGAAATTCTTTTGCTGAAGTCAGGCGGAATGAAGACGGAACCGGCTTTTGCGAGACTGCTGAAGCTGGAAGGCGATCCTTATGAGGCGCTGCTGGACCTTGGCGGGCTTCGTCAAGAGGAGCTGGAATACATGTGCAAGAAGGCTTATCCCTACATACAATGAACAATGGAAACGGGGGAGGAATATTGAAGTACAGAGCAATGGTTGCAGATGATTATGAGGAAGCGTATCTTTTATGGGGGAATACTACAGGCATGAACCTCAGCCAGGCTGACTCCCGGGAAGAAATTGTCCGTTATCTGGAGCGCAACCCCGGACTGAGTCTAGTCTGCGAGAATGAAGCGGGCAAAATTGCCGGGACTGCAATGTGCGGACATGACGGGCGGAGAGGGTATATGTATCATGTAGCTGTCAGCGGAGAATGCCGCGGAGCAGGAGTCGGCCGTGAACTGGTCTCCCGTTGTCTAGGCAGATTGCGGGAAGCCGGCATTGTGAAATGCCACTTGATGGTTATTGAGGGGAATGAGCTGGGCCGCAGCTTCTGGTCGGGCATCGGCTGGCAGGAACGGGACGGGATTGTTCTTTTCTCACAGGATACTTGGTCAGGCGGAGAGATTTCAGAGCATCGGCCCTGATAATGATCTATCGTAAGGTGACATACCAATGTAATAGTGTAGCTTCTGCATTCGTGCAGTATAATATATGTGAGTATATTGTCGAATTTTGATAGGTGGCGATCTGAACTATGCGCTTTAAAGATGTATTCTCAATTATCGGCCCGGCGATGGTCGGGCCTTCCAGTTCGCATACTGCGGGAGCGGCCCGGATTGGCAGAGCAGCCCGTCAGGTGCTTAGTGAAGTGCCAAGCGAGGCTGAGGTCATTTTCTTCGGTTCCTTTGCCGCAACCTATCAGGGGCATGGCACAGACCGGGCAATTGCCGGTGGCCTGCTGGATTTCGCTACGGATGACCACCGTCTGCCTGATTCTATCGAGCTTGCGCAAGAGGACGGGATGGAGATTTCCTTCCGGCAGGGAACGGGGCTGTTCCCCCACCCCAATACGGTTCGCTTGCGTCTTGTCGGCCGGGAGACCGGAACAGAAATGACGCTTACGGGGATCTCGATTGGCGGCGGCAATATTGAAATTGTAGATATCGACGGCTTCGGGGTTAAACTTACGGGAATGTATCCGACAGTGCTGATTAACCATATGGACTATTTGGGAGTACTCGCGAGTGTTACCGATGTGATGCGCAAAGGCCAGTTTAATATCGGACATATGTCCCTGGACCGCAAGAACCGCAGCGGTGCGGCTTTGACAGTGCTGGAGCTCGATGAGCCAGCCACAGCAGAGCTGCTCAAGGATCTGGCGGGCCTGCCGGCCGTGAAGTCGGTGAAGGTTGTTGATTTAAACGAACCAACGCAAGTAAAGAAAGGGAAGGATAGCTCATCATGAATTTTCAAACTTTAAGCCAGTTGGCGGTACTATGCGAGGAACGGGGTTTGGGTATCGGGAAGCTTATGCTTGAGGAGCAGAGCGCAGAGTCCGGACGTTCCACAGAGCAGGAGTTCGCCACGATGAGCCAGTACTACGGAGTGATGAAAGAGGCGGTGCACCGCGGCATGCACGAGGATACCACCTCGCGCAGCGGTCTGACCGGCCTTGATGCGCAGCGGGTTGCTGCCTACAATGCGGCAGATGAACCGTGTCTTGGCGGATCTGCCGGTACCGCGATGGCCTATGCGCTGGCTGTATCTGAAGTGAATGCGTCTATGGGCCGCATTATTGCCACACCGACCGCAGGCTCCTGCGGAATCATTCCCGGTGTATTCCTAAGCTGCCAGGAGCGGTTTGGCTGGGACGATGATTATATGGTGTCGGGCTTGTTCGCCGCCGGTGCCATTGGTTACGTGATCGCCAATAACTCCTTTGTATCCGGTGCGGAAGGCGGCTGCCAGGCAGAGGTTGGTTCGGCGATCGGGATGGCTGCGGGAGCGCTGACCGAGCTGCGCGGCGGAACCCCGGCACAGGCAGTGCATGCTGTAGGTCTAGCGCTCAAAAATACACTCGGCCTAATCTGTGATCCTGTGGGTGGCCTTGTGGAAATTCCCTGCATTGTGCGCAACGGCTTTGGTGCCGTTACGGCACTCGCCGCAGCGGATATGGCGCTGGCCGGCGTGCGCAGCGTAATCCCTTCGGACGAAGTGATCAAGGTAATGCTGGAAGTCGGTTCCGCTATGCCTGAGAAGCACCGTGAAACGGCAGGGGGCGGCTTGGCTCAGACCCCTACCGGGCGCCAGATTATGAAGGATCTGCGGAACAAGAAGTAATCGGGCCACGCAAATACGGTATTATTTCAAATCATGCGGAACCGCTCCAACTGCTCCCATAATCCCTCCTGCCGGAGTATTTCCGGCTGTTTCGGACCCATAAGATCGAAATGGGGGAAGGGTTTGCGGTTGTGGATATACTGCGGTGGAAGACCATTTTTCTTACACCAGCGTTTTAGACGGGGCAGGTCACTGCAGCCTACTTTAGTCACTGTGGTAATTCCCGGAAAGCGCGGGTCAATCCAATAATGCGTCAGAAAAGCGATCTCTCCTGCCGAGACTGCCTGTTTCCACCGGGTTAATTCTTCTCTGTTAATTCCGAAGGCCATAGCTGTCCTCATCCCTATTCTTTTCAGTAATTGTTGACTCCATTATAACCTATGAAAGGGGAGAACATCATGAGCGGGCAATCCAGAGCAGACATCCGCCCCGGACTTGAGGTGGATATTGTACTCAAGCAAGACCAGCCAACTGGCAAACTTACGCATGGCACGGTCAAAGATATTTTGACCAATTCGCCCCGCCATCCGCACGGCATCAAGGTGCGGCTGACGGACGGACAAGTCGGCCGGGTTAAGAATATTACCAGCTGAATGAACAAGTCGTTGCATCCCTATCTTTAACTTTCAATAGCGCTCCTCTCGCCTGGCTACTGCTGCCCAACAGCACAGCAGCCACCGGCGGAAGGAGCGTTTATTGTTGTTCAGGCACTTGGTGTTGATCATTAAAGAGAAGAGAAAGTTCTGCTTGAATTGGACAATACAATAGATCGTGTTATAAAATGGAAAAAATTTAGGGGCGTGAGTGGAATGGAGCCGGGTAGAGCAAGCTTGATCAGCAGGTCGATTTCTAAAGCTGCCCCGCTGCTCTTAACGGCCCATAAATTCTTCTACATATTGGTCCGCTTTTGTCTGGTTGCATTGATTGCAGGCACAGACGCAGTTGTCGGGAGTGGTGTGGCCGCCTTTGGCGCGAGGCAGCAAGTGATCAATAGTGTCTCCGTATAAGCCGCAGAAATGACAAGTATAGTTGTCCCTGTTTAGAATTAACGCCCGAAAATCCTTATTGCTGTACAGGCGGCGAATCGTGCGGCGGTTCACAACTACTGCGGCATGCTCTCTGACAAGGGTCACAGCCAGCTCCAGATCGATTTCCTGGTGCCAGCGGCGCCCCTTGTCGCTATGTCCGCGCATCAGAATCATCCCCTTAAATGAAGGGATCAGGGAGGAAGCGTCCTGCGGATCAGGCTTCGGTCCGAACGGCTGCGGCGCTTTCCGCCGCTGCTCAGCTCCGCGCGGACGCGTCTTTCCCTTGACTGCAGAGGTAAGGGTTGCGGCCTTACCCTCCTTGGAGCGCTCCGGCAAGGAGTGCAGATGGGTTTTGGGTGCAGGCGGCTTGGAAGCTGCAGGAGCCGGGGCCGATGGAGCCGGTGACCGGCGGGACGCAGCCGCAGGTCCGGGTTCGGAAGTTTGAGCTGAAACAGCGGACACTGACACAGCTCCCATACCGCGGAGCAGTGCAGGAGCCGATCCCGCTTCGCGGGCCTTGCGGCATTCCCGGCAGGCCCCGCGGCGGGACTGGCCCTTGGAGCGTTTGCCGGTCCGCCGGCGGAATTCGGCAAGTGGTTTTAGTTTATGGCAATAGGCGCATTGTTTGGATAAAGGCTGGTTCGTATCGGTCATAGGCATGTGTGGATGATGCTTTGCCAGCGTCACCCGGTCCCCTCATTTTTTTATGGATTAGTAAAGACTTCCTGTTCAACAGATAATAACTTTAGTATAACGTAAAGTGTGTCTGTTCACACCGCAAGCATAAAAATTCGCCGATTCCCTAATTTGTGACATCTGTCTTAGCAGGGTGGAGGGAGAACCTGTAAAATCTACTCAAAGCAAGTTAGATCGATATTTTGGGACGATGAATGCGAGGGGATTAGCAATGACACAAGCCGGGAAAAGACCGGGTGCTGTAATTTTACTGTATATTCTTCAAGCTTTTCTGGGAGTCGGAGCGATAGGGGGAGGACTGGTGCTGCTGGCAGACCCCAGTGGTGAAATGATCGGGATGCCGTCTTCCGTGCTGGAAAGATCGCCCTTTGAGAATTTTGCAATCCCTGGCATTCTGCTGCTGGTGATCTTTGGACTTCTGCCGCTGCTGGTGCTGTATGGCCTAGTCAAGAAGCCGGATTGGAAGTGGGCGGCCCCGCTGAATCCGTTCAGGACACTGCATAGTGCGTGGGCACTTTCCCTCTATATCGGCTTCGGGCAAATTATCTGGATTATGGTGCAGACCTACATGATGAACGCCGTATCCATTGTCCATGTGGTCTATACCAGCTTGGGCCTGCTGATTCAGGCTGTTACATTGCTGCCTGCGGTACAGGGATATTTTATGCTGGACGGACGTGCGGAAAGACGTTAGAATTGCAGTGAACAAATAAAGGGCTTTCATTTGAGCCGGGGGAGTGCACCGGAATGACAACTATATATGATATTGCCAAAAGAACCGGTTACTCTCCAACTACGGTATCAAAGGCATTTAATAACTACTCCGATGTGCGGGAGAAGACACGCCAGGAGATTCTGCGGACTGCCCGCGAGATGGGCTATTTGCCCAATGCACATGCACGCACGCTGACTACGAAGAAATCATGGACCCTTGGCGTGCTGTTCGTAGAGGGCACGGGTGTCGGTATCCGTCATCCGTTTTTCGGCGCGGTGATTGAGAGCTTCAAGCAGGTTGCTGTGGCCAAAGGGTATGCCCTGATGTTTATCTCCAAGGATGTCGGCGGCAAGCAAAGCGGGTATTTGGAAAATTGCCGGATTCATGGTGTGGACGGAGTCGTGGTGTTTCTCTCTGATTATGAAGATCCTTATTTTCAGGAGCTGCTGGAGAGCAATATTCCCACGGTTATACTGGATTATGAGACAACTCAGTCACATACGGTCTGCTCGGACAATATTGCCGGTGCGCTGCAGGCGGTGGAATACCTGACTTCTTTGGGACACCGGAGAATCGCCCATATTTCCGGGGGAGAGAATACATTCCCGGGCAAACAGCGAGAGAATGGATACAAGGCTGCAATGAAGCAGCACGGGCTTAAGGTGCAGGAGGGGTATGTTTCTGTGGGGGCTTTTTATTCCCTGGAGAGCGGCTATGCCGCGATGCAGAGTCTTCTTGAACTGCCGGAACGCCCGACAGCCGTCTTTGCTTCGGGTGACTTGCTGGCATTAGGCGCGGTTATGGCAGCCAAAGACAAGGGGCTGGCGGTACCGGCGGATATTTCCGTTATGGGTTACGATGATATTGAGCTTGCCCGGTATGTTACTCCAGCTCTGACGACTATTAGGCAGGATACAGCTAATCTCGGAACCCGGGCGGCTGAGATTCTTCTGGCTTCGATCGACGGCAATCGGCAAGGAATGGAAGCGCTTGTGCTTCCCGTCGAAGTGGTCGTGAGGGATTCCTGTGCACCGCCAGGCAATGAATAAAAGGAAGTTCGCCTCGGTGCACTTTTTTTTCGAAATAATCGAAACCGGTTTCGATTATCATAGCATTCATAATTTATCCAAAAGGAGACAGACAAAATGACAACGGTAAGCACAGTAGTAACTGCCAAAGAAACAGGAGAACGTTTAAGTCCGAAGGAGGGAATCCAGTTTAAAGCCCGTACTGCCGGACAGCAGGCCGATGTGCAGCTGCAGCCCGAGGTAGAATTTCAAAAGATGATAGGTTTTGGCGGTGCTTTCACTGAAGCGGCGGCCTATACTTTGTCGCGGATGAGTCCGGGCAAACGTGCAGAGGTTATACACCGCTATTTTCACCCTGTCGAGGGATTGAATTACAGTATGGGCCGCGTGCATATTCATAGCTGTGACTTCGCACTCGGCAATTACACCTATGTGCAGGACCATGATACAGAGCTGGCTACCTTTGACATCTCCCATGACCATAAGTGGGTGCTGCCGCTGATCAAGGATGCCATGGAGGTAAAAGGCGGACCTTTCACGATGCTGGCTTCTCCCTGGAGCCCTCCGGCATGGATGAAGACGAACGGGGAGATGAATAACGGCGGTTCGCTGAAACCGGAATACGGGGATGCCTGGGCGCGTTATTATACAAAGTTCATTGAAGCCTACCGCAAAGAGGGCATTCCGGTATGGGCGGTCTCGGTTCAGAATGAGCCGGCAGCTGTTCAGACCTGGGATTCTTGTGTCTACAGCGCGGAAGAGGAACGGGATTTTGTTAAAAATCACCTCGGACCGGTCATGCACAAAGCGGGGTTGGCGGATGTGAATATCGTGATTTGGGACCACAACCGCGATATTATGGTCGAACGTGTAACACCTATCCTGTCCGATCCCGAAGCGGCGCAATATGTATGGGGCAGCGGTCTTCACTGGTACGGCGGTGAGGAATTCGACAAGGTGGCCAAGGTGCATGAGCTTTTCCCGGATAAGCATCTGCTGTTCACGGAAGGCTGCCAGGAGGGCGGCGTACGGCTTGGAGAGTGGTTCACAGGAGAACGCTACGGGCGGAATATGATCGGTGATCTTAACGCCTGGACCGAAGGGTATTTGGACTGGAATCTGGTGCTGGATGAGACTGGAGGACCAAACCATGTAGGCAATTTCTGCGATGCTCCGATCATTGCCGATACGACGACGGACGAGGTGCACTATAACAGCTCTTATTATTACATCGGGCATTTCAGTAAATTTATCGCTCCGGGTGCTGTGCGGATTGGGCTGGAGTCCACTGCAGAAGGTGTGCTTTCCACAGCTTTCCGCAATCCGGACGGCAGCATTGCCGTGGTGCTGATGAATGAGAGCGAGGAAGAGCGTTCCCTGACCCTGGGTCTGGGTGCAGAGCTGGCTGAATGCCGCCTGGCGCCGCACTCCATCGTCACGCATGTCCTCTCGTAGGTCAGCATAAGCTCACAAAACTTAAGCAAATGCTTCCGAAGCGAGTTTTGTACGAAGTCAATTCAGGAGGCATAAGCTCACAAAACTTAAGCAAATGCTTCCGAAGCGAGTTTTGTACGAAGCTAATTCAGGAAGCATAAGCTCACAAAACTTTTAGGAGGGCTTGTCATGAGCAAATCTTATTTTGATGCAGGCAAATTTGTGATGGAGCAATTTCACGAGAGCAAGCCGTTTGCCAGCTTTTTGCCCGGGCTCGCCGGGCTCAAGGGAATTCCGATGTGGACCTTCTATGTCAACCGGGGCCAAGGGGTCTGCAGCTTCGGGGTACGGGATAAAAACTCGCCGATCATGGAATTTTCTCCGGCGAATATTTCTTATAAAAATGTAGCGTCTTCCGGCTTCCGCACCTTCATCAAGCTGGGCAATACGCCAGAAATCTATGAGCCGTTCCAGTCGGCACGTCCTGATCCAGCAGCCAAGCGGACCATGACCATCCTGCCAAACGGGCTAACCATTGAGGAAGCGCATGCCGGGCATGGATTAAAGACGACCGTACACTACTTTAACCTGCCAAATGACGATTACGCCGCGCTTATCCGGCGGGTGGAAATCGAAAATACAGGCACTGAGAAGCTGGAGTTTGAGCTACTGGACGGGTTGCCGGAGATTCTGCCTTATGGTGTGGAGAACAGCAGCTACAAGGAAATGGGCAACCTGCTGCGCAGTTGGATGGATGTATACAACCTGGAGAATGGCATTCCATTCTACAAGCTGCGCTCCAGCACGAATGATGATGCGGAAATCAGTGAAATCAATAACGGCCATTTCTACCTTTCCTTCACAGCGGAGGGGGAAATGCTGGCGCCGATTGTAGATTTCGAGCTTGTGTTTGGCGGAAACACCTCGCTTGCCTACCCGGACGGCTTCGCCGGACAGCCACTTGCGAAGCTGCTGGAACAGCCGCAATATCCGGTGAACAAGGTGCCATGCGGCTTCAGCGGTACAGCACGTACGCTTGCTCCCGGCGGCAAGCTGACGCTGAATACGATCATCGGGCATGTCAACGAGATCGGGAAGATCAATCAGAAATCGGCGGAGATCTGCCGCGAGGAGTATATTACGGCCAAGGCGCAGGAGGCAGCCAGCCTGACCGAGGAGCTGACGGCGGATATCGCCACCCATACCTCCTCAGCAGTGTTCGATGCCTACTGCCGGCAGTCCTATCTCGACAACTTTCTGCGCGGCGGCTATCCGTTTATCTTTGACAACGGGGGAGACGGCTTTGTCGTACATCTATACTCGCGCAAGCACGGCGATATGGAGCGGGATTATAATTTCTTCTCTCTGGCACCGGAATATTATTCCCAGGGCAACGGGAATTTCCGCGATATGAACCAGAACCGGCGCAACGATGTATTTTTCCATCCGCAGGTCGGCAGCTTTAACATCAAAATGTTCTACAGCCTGATTCAGGCGGACGGCTATAATCCGCTCAGTGTGCAGGGAACCAGCTTTGAAGTGCTGCCGGAGAATGTGGAAAAGCTGAACGGCTGGATTACCGAAGCTGCAGCCGATCACCGGGAGGAACTCGTGAAGCTATGCGCAGGCCGCTTCACACCGGGCCGCCTGATCAATTACATCGCCGACCACAACGTTACGCTGAAGGTAGACGAACAGCAATTGCTCAGCGGTGTGCTTGCCCTGGCGCAGCAGAATATAGAGGCTGCCTTTGGCGAAGGCTTCTGGTCCGACCACTGGACGTACAATCTTGATCTGGTCGAAGGTTATCTGGATGTATTCCCGGATAAACAGCAGGAACTGCTGTTCGGGGATGAATCCTACACGTTCTATGACAGTCCGGCCTATGTGCTTCCGCGCAGCGAGAAGTATGTGCTGAGCGGCGGGAAGGTCCGGCAGTACGGTTCGCTGCTGGAGGACGAGGAGAAGCTGCACAGACTGCAGCGCAAAGCCGGAGATACCCAGTGGCTGCGCACGGAAGGCGGGTTCGGGGAGATTTACCGCACGAACCTGTTCGTGAAGATGATCTCACTTGCCTTGAATAAATTTGCGACCCTTGATCCGTATGGCATGGGCGTGGAAATGGAAGGCAACAAACCAGGCTGGAATGATGCCATGAACGGGCTGCCCGGATTATTTGGTTCAGGGATGAGTGAGACGTTCGAGCTGAAACGGATGATCCTCTTCTTACTGGAGGCGCTGGAGAACGGGGGGGATGGAACCGAAGCTGTAGCGCTTCCGGTGGAGATGGCGCAGCTGCTGGAGCGGGTGCATCAAGCCGTGACGCTTATGCTTGCCGGCGGGACCAGCCAATTTGGCTACTGGGATACTGTGGCTTCGGCACGTGAAGCTTACCGGGAGAGCATCCGGTTCGGAATTACCGGTGAATTGGCCGAGGTCACACTTGCCGTCATCCGTGAGGCGCTTGGCAAATTCCTGCTCAAAATTAATGTAGGCATTGATAGAGCAGTAGAAATGGGCGGCGGGCTTGCACCAACTTATTTCCGGTTCGAGGCCGTGCGCTTTCAGCCGGTGACGGATGAAGCGGGTAAACCGGTAATCAGCGGCTACGGCTTGCCGAAGGCTGTGGTGGAAGAGTTCGAAGCCTATGCCCTGCCGTATTTCCTGGAGGGGCCAACCCGCTGGCTCAAAACGCTGGAAAGCCCGGAGCAGGCCAAGGACATCTATACCAGAGTCAAAAATACCGGTCTATACGATCTAGTCACTTCGATGTACCGGACGTCGGTCTCGCTGGAGCAGGAGTCGAACGATATCGGGCGGATACGGGCGTTTACTCCGGGCTGGCAGGAGCGGGAGTCCAATTTCCTGCATATGTCCTATAAATATTTGCTGGAGCTGCTGAAATCAGGGCTGTACGAGGAGTTCTTCAGTGAAATGAAGACTTCGCTGATTCCGTTCCTCGATCCGGCTGTATACGGGCGCAGCACCCTGGAGAATTCCTCGTTCATAGCTACGGGCGGAAATCCGGACCCGGGCACTCATGGCCGGGGATTTGTAGCCAGACTCAGCGGTTCCACCGCAGAGTTCCTGAGCATGTGGAGAACGATGATGGCCGGAAGCCGTGTGTTCACAGTAGAGGATGGTGAGTTGACGCTGGCGCTTGCACCGGCACTACCGGGCTGGCTGTTCGATGAACAGGGCAATCTGTCGTTCACCTTCCTGGGGGGCACGGAGGTCACCTATCACAACCCCAAACGGGCCAATACCTTTGGAGCAGAGCGGGCGGTGATCCAGAACCTTACACTGGTCTACCGTGACGGGACCGTTACCCCTATTTCGGGAGCGCTGCTGCGCGGTGCGGAAGCTGAAGACCTGCGCCGGGGAGAGATTGTGGCGATCCGTGCAATTATGGGTTAAAGAGACTGTGCAAATGAGGAAGGCTGAAAAGGCCTTTCTCTTTTTGTATAAAATATCTTAAATCTCGTCCTTATCCGAAAAATGAGCCCCTAAATATGAAAATTGCGGCCTTTCGGGGAACGCGGAATACAATTACAATAAATACATAAAGCTGTAAGCGCTTTAAATATAGATAGATTGGTTTTGGAGGTCCATATCATGGAGAACAAAAGAGGCGACGGAATAAATCCGGCGAAACGGCCGCTGATTCCTGCGGCAATCGAAACCGGTTTTGGTAACAAACGGCCATTCTGGAGGAGATTTCTGGCCCAGCGCCATCTGCAGACAATGGCATTGCTCGGCGTGGTCTGGATGATCATTTTCAACTATATTCCAATGTACAGCATCATCATCGCTTTTAAGGAGTACAACATCGTCAAGTCGATTTCCGAGGCCCCCTGGGTAGGTCTTACCCACTTTAGGGAGTTTCTAGCGGATGATAATTTTGGGAATGTCATGAAAAACACTCTGGGGATCAGTTTAATCAAGCTGTTTGTCGGTTTTCCTTTGCCGATCCTATTCGCACTTTTTCTGAATGAAGTCCGTTCGATCCGGTATAAGAAAACCATTCAGACGATTTCCTACCTGCCGCATTTTCTTTCCTGGGTAGTGCTCGGCGGGATTCTCGCCACATGGCTGGCGGATGTCGGGATCATCAACCATATCTTGATGGGGCTTCACTTAATCGACCAGCCCATTACTTTCTTGGCTGAGCCCAAGTATTTCTGGACCATCATCATCACCTCTGATATTTGGAAAGAGCTTGGCTGGTCAGCTATCATCTATCTGGCAGCGATCGCCGGTGTATCTCCCGAGATGTATGAAGCAGCAACGATTGACGGAGCCGGAAGGTTCCAGAAGATGTGGTATGTTACTTTGCCATCGATCAAATCGACGATCAGCATCCTGTTTATTCTTGCGGTCGGCGGTGTGATGAACTCCAACTTTGACCAGATTCTGGTCCTGCGCAATTCGCTTAATGACAGCAGTAGTAATGTAATTGATTATTATGTTTACCAGACCGGCCTACTTTCGGCGCGTTTCTCTTATTCTGCTGCTATCGGGCTGTTCAAATCAGTTATCGCTCTCATTCTGCTGCTGATTGCCAATCGAGTAACCAAAAAAATCAACGACACATCGTTGTTTTAGGCCAAGGAGGACCTGCACATGTTTGCACTGAATCGCAAAACAAAGGGCGAAGTCATCTTCGATCTAGCCAACAATGTCTTCATGTTATGTATATGTTTCATTACCCTATATCCTATCTGGTACGTGCTGATCAACGCCTTTAACGATGGCAAAGACGCCATGTTGGGCAATATTTACTGGTGGCCGCGCATGTTCACCTTTAAGAACTTCGAGGCGGTATTCGCAAGCCCCGGCATTATGCGGGCCATGTGGATTACCGTGGCTAAGACCGCAATCGGTGTAGTCGCCCATGTATTCTTTACAGCCATGGTAGCTTATGCGCTTTCCCGCAAGGATCTGATCGGAGGCAAAATTTATATTCTGATGGGTACAGTAACTCTCTTCTTTGCGGGGGGGCTCATTCCGAGCTATCTGCTCATGCGGGATCTGCATCTATTAGAGAACTTCTGGGTTTATATTATTCCAGTGTTGTTCAGCTTCTATGATCTAATCATCCTGATGACCTTCTTCAGGGAAATTCCAGACGGATTGGAAGAGGCGGCCCGGATTGACGGGGCCAATGACTGGTCGATTTTCCTGCGGATTATACTGCCGGTATCCATGCCCGTCCTTGCTACGATTGCGTTGTTCCATGGCGTGTATCAATGGAATGACTATTTTACAGGGATGATTTACATCAACAATGAGAGTATGCAGCCCATTCAGACCTATTTGTACCGTGTTGTGGCCCAGTCCAGTTCAAACCAGATGATGGTTGCCGTTCAGGGCAGCGCCCTTACCAAAACGGTAACGTCACAGTCGATTAAATTAGCGACTATGGTGGTCACTACACTTCCAATTGTATTCGTATACCCGTTCCTGCAGCGTTATTTTGTCAAGGGAATGATGATTGGCTCGATCAAGGGCTAAAAGTGACCTGTAAAACAAAGCTTCGGCACACCAAGGTAACTCCTCCAGTCGTTTCGCAACGGTTCTGGGGTTATAGCTTATAATTACACATTCTCAGAAAAGGGGTAAAAAAGCATGGGAATAAAACGTAAGCCAAAGAAAATGGTGCTTCTGCTGCTGACATTAATCATGTCACTTTCAACAGCAGCCTGTTCCAGCGGCAATGGTGAGAAAAATAACGAGGGTAAGGCTAATAACGGGAAAGCGGCCAATGCGTCAGCAACAGCAGAGGCGACCAAAGCGCCCGTATCTGCGGATGAACCCGGATGGAAGTCCGATACTTCTCCGATTACCTTTGACTGGTATCTAAATTTCGCCTGGTTCCCTAATAAATGGGGTGTAGACCCAACCTCCCAATATATTACCAAAAAAACCGGTGTAGATATTAACTTCATCGTTCCTGCAGGTAATGAAAATGAAAAACTGAATACCCTTATGGCTTCCGGTAAGCTGCCCGACTTCATCACGCTGGGCTGGTACGAAGATGCTGTTAAGAAAATGATCGAAGGCGAGCTTGTGCTTCCGCTTAATAAGCTGGCTGATGAATATGACCCTTATTTCTACAAAGTATCCGATCCAGACAAATTAGGATGGTATACTCAAGCGGATGGTAATGTTTACGGCTATCCTAATGCTTCCTCTTCTCCAGCCGACTACGAGAAATATGGCGATAAATATGTATCCAACCAAACCTTCGTTGTCCGCAAGGATATGTATGAGGCTATCGGCAGCCCAGACATGCGCACACCGGAAGGATTCATGAACGCGCTGAAGGCTGCAAAAGAGAAATTCCCTGATATCGATGGACAACCGATGATTCCGCTGGGTCTGCATGAGTTTACCGCAACCGGTAACGATTCGTTGGAGCAATACATTCAGAACTTCCTGGCGATTCCAAGAGAAAAAGACGGTAAGCTGTACAACCGCGAGACAGATCCTGAATATATCAGATGGATGAAGACACTTCGCCAAGCCAATCAGGACGGACTGCTGGCCAAGGATATCTTTATCGACAAACGTCCGCAAATGGAAGAAAAAATTGCTCAAGGACGTTACTTCGCAATGCTGTATCAACGTACCGACTTTGCAACACAGCTTGGCACAATGTATCAGCAAGACCCGAATAAAATCTATATCGCTGTAGACGGACCGGCTAACACGAACCTGGATGCGCCTACGCTGAACGGACCTGCTATTTCCGGCTGGACAGTAACCCTTATCTCCAAAGATGTGAAGGATAAAGCCCGTGCCATCAAGTTCCTCAGCTACCTGAACAGTGAGGAAGGCAATAAAGACCTTTATTTAGGGGAAAAAGGTGTGAGCTACGATACCATCGATGGCAAAGATCAATTCAAACCCGAAGTATTTGAACTGATGAATAAAGACCGTTCTGCATTCGACAAGCAATACGGCTCCTCCTTTACCTTCTGGATGCTAATGAATACCAATATTACAGATCAATGGACACCTAAATCGGTAGAGCCTTTCAAACAGCTTGAAGACTGGACCCGGGGAAAAACACACAGTATCTCCGAGTTTGACCAGATTGATCCATTGGCCAACTCTCCAGAAGGGATTATATTAGCCAAAGTTAAAGAGCTGCGCAGCAAAACACTACCGAAGCTGCTGATGGCTTCTTCGGACGGAGAATTTGACAAAATTTGGACAGATTACATCGACAAACAAAAGGATCTGGGTCTTGAAAAGGTGCAGGCTTTCCAACAAACGAAATATGAAGAGAACAAGAAGAAACTCGGCATGTAAAATAGTAAGGTTCAAAACGCCCGCTGACCGCGGGCTTTTGGGCGTTTAAAATAAGTAGTCGTACTAACGGTGAGGTGAACGTTACAGCGTGAAACTGGGCAAGCGTACTCGGGATATATGGGAATCATTTTTTTATTGGTGGGGGAGGCGTTCACTGCAAAGCCGCTTAATCGCCGCATATATTTTTATTATTTTGGGCCCCTGTTTAATGGTGTCCTTTTATTCGTATAAGGCTATCAACAATACTTACTTCAAGGATGCTATCGACAAGAACAGCTATCTGCTGCAGATGGAGAAGCTGCATATCAATAATCAGGTCGAAGCGATGGAACGTGCGGTTCAAATGGCCTATGAGGATAAGGAGGTACAGGATTATCTGGCAAATACGGAAGAACCGGATCTGGTAGAGTTAGTGGATTTTAATACCAATGTCTTTACGAATATGACACGCATCCAATATAACAATCCGAACATCGAACACTTGCGCTTGTATTCGAATAGTAATGTTCATGAGATTTCGCCCATTATCTTCCGTGAAAGCCGTGTAGCCTCTGAGCCTTGGTACCAGAAAGCAGAAAAGCTGAAGGGGAAATTTTCGTGGTCTTTTCTAAATAGTGACCGGGATCTGCTGGAGCGTTTTTACGGACAAAAACCAAAGCTTGTGCCAAAAGTATCGCTGCTGCGTGAAATGAGTATTCCAGCAGATAACCATATCGGAATGGTTCAAGTCGACATGCTGCTGGAGCGGTTTACGCCTAAGACTTATACAACTGTACAGGATAGCCAATCTCAAATGTTGCTGGTTGATGGGGAGATGCAGCTGTTTACGCGGCCAGACCACTCTTTTCTGCAAGAGAACAGGAAGATGGCTGCAGCAATTACGGATCGTCTGCAATCGTATAATAAGACAGGGAATTGGGATATTCACTATACGGAGAACGGGAAGTCTTTTCTGTTTATTAACACTCCGCTGGACCGGATTGATGCGCACCTGCTTAATGTAGTCTCCATGGAAGGCGTCATGAAGGAGATTTCACATACACGGAATTTAATTATCGGCGTTAACATCGGTTTTATTATATTAGTGACCGTTATTGCTTACGTGCTTAATGCATTTATTCTTAAGAACTTGCGCCGCTTGACCGAAACGATGAAAAAAGTGCGTAGAGGTGAGGCATACACGGGGATTACGATCCGGGGCGGCGGGGAAGTGGGCGAACTCGCACATCATTTCTCAAAGCTGATGAATACGATTAATACTTTGGTTGCTCAAGCCGTACAGAAGCAAGCCCTATCCAAGGAGGCAGAGCTTCGTACATTACACAACCAGATCGATGCCCACTTTCTGTATAATACACTCGAAAATATTAAAATGCTGGCTGAAATGGAGAATCAGCGTACGATTTCCGATGCACTGACCTCGCTCGGCGGCATGATGCGTTATAATTTCAAATGGTCTGGTGAGTATGTGAAGCTGCGTGATGAAGTCCGCCATATCGAAAATTACATTGAAGTGATGAATATCCGCTTCGAGTATCCTATTGTTTTGAAGCTTCGCATTGAAGCTCACTATTTAGAGCTGGAGGTACTGAAGATGTCATTGCAGCCTATAGTTGAGAACAGTGTTAAGCATGCCTGGACCGGAGATAAAGAGGAAATGAAGGAGAGAATCATCTGTATTGATATCTCGGAATCCGAAGGCGATATCTTTATAGCTGTCCATGATAATGGGATCGGGCTTACGGCGGAGCGGTTGGCCACTTTGAACGAGAGCGTGTACGCTGTCAAAGAAGAGCAGCCGGCCGCAAGCTTTAGCGGTACGGGAGCCAATAATCCTAGAGCAAGCGGAATCGGACTAAGGAATGTACACCAGCGGCTGCAGCTGTTTTATGGCGGCGCTTATGGGCTGGAAGTGCAGAGTGAGCCTGGGAAATGGACTACGGTCTTCATGACGCTGCCTAAAGTTCTTTTGACGGGGGATAAACAACCATGATGAAACTGCTGATTGTAGATGATGAAAAAATGATCCGCCAGGGCCTGAAAGCGATGATCGAAAGGGAATATCCGTCGCAGTATAATATTGCGCTGGCAGGTAATGGTGCGGAGGCGCTGGAGCTGTTCAGGCAGGAACACAGAGACATTATTATTACGGATATCCGCATGCCGGTCATGGATGGCATTGCACTGCTGGAGCACTTGTCTGCGGAGGCAGCGCCGGGTGAAGACCCGGCTGTTATCATCCTGAGCGGCTATGATGATTTTGAATATGCCAAAAGTGCCATCCGCTACCGTGCCAAGGATTACTTGCTAAAGCCTATCCGCCGGGATGAGCTGTTCAGTATTCTGGAGCAAATCGTTCAGGAGAAGAAGGAGCGTGAGTCCGGCGTCCACAGACTGGAGCTGGAAACGGAGGGTTTCCGCAGGGAGCTGCGTTCGGCCCGTTTGAAGGGACTGCTGATGCCGCAGAAGGTGCAGCCATCGCCCGAACAGCAAGAGGAACTGGGCCGGTTGGAGCTGCCTTTTACAGTTGGTGTACTGAATTATTATTATAGTGACGGCGCGCGAATGAAGCCGGAGGAAGTGCAGGGGATGGCCGAACGGCTGGTCGGTCCGCTGGAACAGAAATTTATCGAGATTCTGACAGATTGGGAGGGGAAGCTGGTGCTGGTCGGCGGCAGGGAAGGTTTTCTGGAGCTGTCCCGGCAAGCCGGGGCCAGGGAGCTGAAGGGGCTGCTCATCGGTATAGGCAGCACAGGCCGCAGTCTTGAGGAATTCCAGACCTGCTACAAAGAAGCCTGCCGCGCGCTGCAGTATACCTTCCTGTCCCCGCAGGCAAGCTTCATGGATTATACCGATATCCAGGCCGACCGGCTTAGCTTTCCGTCACCGGACGAGGAGCTGCGCAAGCTGCTCAACATGCTGGGCACAGACCGTGAGAAGGAGATCAGGAGTCTCCTGGGCGTTATTTTTCAGATCGAACATTTGCCGCAATTGGATTTGGCTTACCTGGAGAGTGTGGGCCGGAGTATGAATGAACGTGTGCTGGATGAGGTGTTCCGGGTACACGGAGAGGCATCCGTAGAGGTGCTGAAGCTGTACCGTACGGTCGGTGATTTGTACAATTACCGCCATTTCCATGACTATTACCGTGCACTGGAGCATTTGCTCATCAGTATAAACGATTATATTATAGGCATTAGGACTGCTCATAGTGAGCATGCCGATATGGAAGAAGCGCTGGCCTACATCGAGGACCATTATTCCCGCCCGCTGAATATGGCGATGGTCAGCAATTACGTTTCGCTTAGCTACTCCTATTTCAGTGAAGCCTTTAAGGCTTATACCGGCGAAAGCTTTGTCGTATACTTGAAAAAAGTCCGCATCCGCCATGCAAAGAAACTATTGTCCGAAAACCGCATCAAGCTGGCGGAGGTGTCTGAGGCTGTCGGGTTCGAGAACAGCAAGCAGTTTGCCCGGGTATTTAAGGAGCTGGAGGGCATCTCTCCGGGGGAATTCCGGATGAAGCAGCTGGAGAGGCTGCCTTCCCGCGCGGATAACAAGGAATTCTATTAGCCGTTTGGAGGGTTTAAAGTGGAAGAAATTCAAGGGGATTTGATAACGGTTGAGACGCTTGCGGCAGATTTCCGGAAGCTGGGAGTAACCGAAGGTATGACTTTGCTGCTGCATTCGTCCTTTAAATCGCTGGGCCAGTGGGTAGCCGGCGGACCGGTGGCGGTTATTCTCGCCCTGGAGCAGGTGCTGGGGGAGGAAGGGACGCTCGTGATGCCTACCCATTCCTCCGATCTGACCGATCCGGCCGGCTGGAGCAATCCGCCGGTGCCCAAGGAATGGTGGCAGAGTATCAGGGAGCAGATGCCGGCCTATGATCCGGACATGACGCTGCTGAGGGGAATGGGGATCATACCCGACTGCTTCCGCAAGCAGAAGGGGGTTAGGCGCAGCAGCCATCCGATCCATTCCTTCGCCGCATGGGGGAAACACCGGGATATGATTATTGACGGCCATGCGCTGGATTTTGCCTTGGGGGAACATTCTCCCCTCGCCCGGATCTACGATCTGAATGGAAGCGTGCTGCTGCTCGGGGTGGATCATGTCAACAATACCTCACTTCATCTGGCCGAACACCGGTCTAGTTATGCCGGGAAGCAGGAGGTAACCGCCGGAGCGCCAATGCTGGTGGACGGAGCCAGACGATGGGTGGAATTCAGAGATTTCAACTGGAATTCGGATGACTTCGCAGCGCTTGGCGGGGAATTTGGCCAAGATACGGGACGGATTACATATGGTACGGTTGCCGCCTCGGCAGCTCAGCTGATTCCGCAGCAGGAGATTGTTGATTATGCGGTGAAGTGGCTGGAGAAGAAGCGGAAGTAATGCTGAAGAAAGTAATGATTAAGTGAAACTGACACGAGGTAGGAATAACCTAGAGAGGAATTCTTTGAATCTATATAGATTGAACTTGAAAACTTGAGATAAGGGAAGGAGCGACGGAGGGGGATTTTGGAACTGGAGGAGCGGTAGCGTCCGCCTTTGTCTTCGGATTTCTACCGCTATTTGCGGTTAAAATCAAGAAATCCGAAGACAACAGCGGCAGGAAGTCCAAATATTCACTGTAGTTGCGACTGATCTGTAATCTAAAACCTTAAGTTCAATCTATATAGAAAGGAATTCTTTGAATCTAGAAATGAATGAATCACGAACAATCGGAGCCAGGAAAAGGGGAGCGAACATGGGGACGACAACAATATATTTCACACGGCATGGACAGACGGAGTGGAATGTCCAGCAGCGGATGCAGGGACATCAGGATTCGCCGCTTACGCCGCTTGGCGTGCAGCAGGCGGAATGGTTGAACCGTGGATTAAACAAGGTACAGATTGATGCCGTCTACGCAAGCTCCAGTGAGCGGACCCTGCGGACGGCAGAGATTATCTGTGGAGAACGGACGCTCCCGGTAATCGCTTGCGATGAATTCAAGGAGATCCGAATGGGCTTGTGGGAAGGCTGCGAGTCTGCGGAAATTGAGCGCGCTCATCCGGAGCAGCATCATTATTTCTGGAAAGACCCGGAGAAATTCTCTGTAGAAGGCAGCGAGACGTTCCGGGAGGTGCAGGAACGGGCACTGCAGAAGCTTCTGGAGATTGTGGACAAGCATGAAGGGCAGACCGTACTCATTGTTACGCATACTGTAGTGATTAAGGTGCTGATGGCCCATTTTGAAGGCAGGGCAATGGAGCAGCTATGGGATCTGCCATATATTTATCCGACCTGCCTGTGCAGAATTGATATTACGGACGGTGTGCCGGAAATTGTGCTGCATGGAGATACGAGCCATTATGAAACAAGCGAAGCCGGAATGGAATCCTAGCTGATTCGTGATTTGTGTTCCGGTAGATTATTAATCGAATAGAAGCAGCCAACAGGCGATGATCCGGGAATCCGGCATCGCCTGTTTCCGGTGGGCTGATCTGAGCATTTATTTGTTCCGTCACTGTTCGGCGATTGCGCTTTGCGCTACAAAGGTCCCGCCGCTCTGCCGGGTCTTAGCTTCAAGTGCTGACAGGTCGCCGTCCAGCGCCTTCAGGCCCGGAAGCAGCAGCGCCAGTCCGGCGCAAAGGAGAGGAAGCAGCCCGGCGGCCAGGAACAGTGCAGGTACGCCGTAAAGCTCGGCGACGGCTCCCCCTGCAAAAGCGCCAAAGGGCTGCAGGCTGCCGCCGATCAGGAAGCGGATCGAGTTGACCCGGCCCTGCAGGTTGCCGGGAACCAGCCGGCCATGCAGGGAGGAGCTTAACGAGCCGAAGAAGGGGCCAAGGACTCCGGCGGCGAATACGGCAGCGAGCGCAAACGGAAAGCTCGGAATCAGGCCCCAGAGCGCAGTGGAGAGCCCAATGGCTCCCAGGCTTCCCAGCATCACGAAACGTCTTCGTTTGATTTCACCCAGCAGGGAAATTATGCCGAGTCCGGCTAAGGTTCCAAGTGCGGAAGCTGTTGTTAGTGTACCCATAGCCGCCGCGTCACGGTGGAGTACCTCGCGTACATAGGGAACCATCATAGTCCAGACGGCAACGGAGCTTAAGTTGCTGATGGAGGCCATCATCATAATGGTCAACATCGCCGGAAACTGCTTGTAGAAGGTGAAGCCTTCGGCAATCTCCCGCATATAAGCCGGTACGGAGAAGGTGCCGGAGCGCGGCGATGGCTTCGGCATCTTCGGCAGGCAGAGCAGAGTGGCTATGGCAGCGGTATAACAAACCGCGTTGATGCTAAGCGCCGGCAGGGCTCCGCTGGCGGCGGTCAATACACCGGCAAGCGCCGGGCCCAGCAGCGCGGCCGCGCCCTTGCAGCCGTCGATAATGGCGAAGGCGCGCACCAGCTTCCGGCTGTCGGCGACGCCGGGAATCACCGCCATGGCCGTCGGCATGAACAGCGCGGCGCAGGCCCCGCTGAGGCTGGCGGCGGCGAAGAGATGCCAGAGCTGCAGCTTCCCGGCCAGGCCCATGCCCAGCGGCAGCGCAATCGCCAGCAGGCGGATAGCCGCCAGGCAGGCCATGAAGCGCACGCGGTGCAGCCGGTCGGACAGCGGCGAGCCCAGCAGGCGCAGAAGCAGCTCCGGAATGCCGGAGCTGAGGGCCAGTGCCCCCATAGCCAGTTTGGAGCCGGTCAGCTCGTAGACCAGCCATTCCATGGCCAGCAGGCCAAAAGCGTCCCCGAAGGCGCTCAAAGATATGGTGGACAGCAAACCATAATAGCTGCGTTTTTTCACAGGATGTACTCCCCTTTCAAGGCAAACCCTACTAGATCAGTTCCAATCACTGCATCAGCTCTCCAGGTAGGCCCCGATCTGATGAGGCAGATTGTCCAGTGCTTCAAGACGCAGACTGTACGATACGCTTTTTCCGCTGGAGTGGACAATGACGAGACCAGCTGCACGCAGAGCGATAAGATGATAATGAATCGTGCTTTTGGACAGGCCGACCTGCTTGACGATCTCGGTGAAGTTCAGCTGTTTGCCTGCAAGCAGGCGGAGAATGTACAGCCGCGTCTCATCGGACAGCGCCCGGGTAAGCCGGAGCAGTGCGGGAGCCGGACGTCCTTCTTCCGGAGGAAGAACATCACAGGAGTAGCTGGTAAATACAAATTCATCGTACATAGCGGAAGTAACCAGAGGCCGGGGATGATATTGCGGAATAATAAT
Organism: Paenibacillus sp. FSL H3-0321; assembly: GCF_038002865.1. Taxonomy (NCBI): domain Bacteria; kingdom Bacillati; phylum Bacillota; class Bacilli; order Caryophanales; family Paenibacillaceae; genus Paenibacillus; species Paenibacillus sp. FSL H3-0321. Next base: position 4,712,436 of record NZ_JBBODH010000001.1, read on the forward strand.
CACCTGCTTCAGCTGCTCGGCAGGATACAGCCGCATGCCCTCGGTTGCCTGTTCGAAGACCTCCATGTCATTCCCGCCGTTCAGCATCGCCCGTCTGGCTTCAGCCTCCCGGCTTAACCCTTCAAGGATTTCGGGATTGATTCCACTGAAATAACCTGCATCCCAGGCACGCAGAATTTCAGAGGTGGAGTTCCGCAGCTCCGCAAGATTGGACGGGACGGATTGTCCGAAGCGTCCGGCAATCTCAAACAGCTCACCCGCAGACAGATCCTCGAACCAGTGCATAAAGCCGCTGACCGAACGGTCCCCCGGACAACTCCAAATATACGGCGCCAAACTGAAATCCTCGACAAGGGTAATAATCTCCCGCATTCTCTGGAGCTGCACCGGTGCAAATCTGGCCTGGACCTCACGGACCCAGAGCTTTCCTCCATCCATGGCATTATGATTCTGCTTCCAGAGAAAAGCGTTCAGGCTGGCGATACATTCATACATGGGCGCAAAGTCGACTTCTACTTTGTACATCGTTGGGGTTCCTCATTTCCTTCTGTAAATGTGTGTGCAAGATATTTGTTCTATAAATATAGAACTGTTTATTTGTTTTATTATATGCGAACTAAATAATAATTTCAATATAAAGGAAAAATAAAAAAAGGCGGTTCCGCCGGACGCCATTTGCGCCTTTGGAACCGCCTTTTTATGCTGCTGTAAAAGTTGTCTCAGCTTAGTTGATGAACTGAAGGGACTTCAGAGTCTTCTCCAGCATGGTGACTGCTTCCGCGCGGGTAGCAGACATTTGTGGAGCGAATGAGCCGTCCGCTCTGCCCTGGATGATGCCCGCTGCAGCAATTTCCTCTACCGCACTTTGCGACCATGCGGCAATGTCGGCGGCATCGCTGAATTTCGCAAGCCGGGCCGGATCGGCAGTTAAGGTTGCCCCGGTGTACTTCATCGCCTTCGACAGAATGGAGGCCATCTCCTGACGGGTGATTGGACTGTTCGGCTTAAAGCTGCCGTCTGTGTAGCCCGTGATCAGGCCCGCTGCGGCTGCCGTGTGAATGGCATCGGCATACCATGCGTTTGCACTGACATCAGTGAAGGCTGCTCCGCTGCTTGTTGCCGCAAGGCCAAGGGAGCGTGTGATCAGTGCCGCAAATTCCGCCCGTGTCACCTTCTGGGCAGGGGAGAACGCCGTATCGCTGGTTCCGGTAATGATCAGCTTGGAGGCCAAGAGATCAATGGCCGACTTGGCCCAGTGCCCCGTGATGTCTCCGAATGTTTTGGCTGATTTCACAACCGTGTAATAGCTGTTGCTGTTCCGTTTAATGGTGACATCGGTAGTTCCGTCAGCCTTTGTTGTAAAGAGAGAAGGCACGAAGGAAATTTTGCCCGTTGCCGGATCAAAGGATACCGCTGTTGCACTCTCGGAGTTCAGTTTCCCTGGAGCAGTGATACTCCGCTTCACATAAGTGCTTCCGAAGCTGTTGAGCGGCACGCTGTTAGTTCCCGCTTGTGCGGTAATGCTGAATTCAATGACCGGAGCCGCCAGAGTGACGGAACCGGCTTGGGAAGCCAGCGCCTGATTCACGCTGCTGAGTGTTGCCGGACTTGCCAGCAGCATGGAAACTGTAATCGTAAAGTCGGTGGTGCCAAGCTGCGCAGCCAGTGCTGTTCCGTTCAGGACACTTAACGGAAGCGAGTAGGAAGCTCCCTGTGAAGTGAACGTAAGAACTGTCGCAGGGTTGGTTGCGGCCTGCTTGACCAGCACGCTGCCTGGCAGTACAACCTGTACTCCGCCTGCAGTGGCAGTAACCGGAATGACGAGCTCATTGCTGCCGCTAGGCAGTGATGCCAATTTGCCGGTCAGATCGGCTGCTGTAATTGTAGTCACCTGCGGTGCTGCTGATGGTGCCGGTGTTGCACTAGGTGTTGGTGCCGGCGTTGGCAGCGATCCGCCACCAGTGGAAGGTGGTGTTGTTGGCGTCGATCCTTTCAGATCGGTAATACGGCCTTCCGTAGCAGGGTTTACAGTGCCGGATTTTTTCAGATAGTCGGTAAAGACCTCATAATCCGGCAGGTACAGCTCATAGAACCGGCCGTCTGCCTTAGCTGTAGCCAGTGAGCGGTAGAAATCTCCGCCGCCTGCCATGAAGGAGTTCGTGGACAGGATATAGTAAGCTGCAGGGTCAATGGCAACGTAGCTGCCATCGGCTTGTTTAATATCAACCGAAACTATGCGCGCCCCTTCCTGCTCCAGAACGTTTGTAGTTGCATTGATTTTTTCTGCCGGTTTGGTGGAGTCGTAGGTATAGCGCATACCTGAAACCTGTGCGAACCGTCCTTGGTCGGTTTCAAGTCCGCTGACGCTGTTCTCCAGAGAATCAATAATCTCTTGTCCGGTAACCTTGAGAGCCACCAGACTGTTGGAGAACGGCATTACAGTCAGCACTTCACCGAGTGTAATATCTCCCTGATCAATGCCGGCACGGATGCCGCCGCCATTCTGAATAGCGACAAAGCCTTTAATCGTGGAAAGATCTTCGGCAGAAATCAGCTTGCTTACCAATTCCTTGGCTTTGGCGTTAATGCCGTCGGCAATGAGATTGCCCAGATTGGTTTCTTCCTTGCGCACAACACGGGTTGTTTTTCCGTCTACAAGTCGTTCATAGACCAGAGGCACATCGGTTTTGCCGACAAGGGTCTGGCGGATTTCCGCAAGCTGCGCGTCATATTTGGCCAGCATTTCCTTAGCGGCTTGATCATCGGCGAACTTGCTTACGTCCAGCAGCTTGCCCGTATAGTTGGTAATAACGCCGTTGTCGTCGAATTCAACATCCAGTTCGCCGAGGTTCTGGCCATACTCCCCGGTCTGTACAACCAGTGTCGGTTCGCCGTCTTTATTGAAGATTACAGGAGTGTCCAGCTTGGTATGGGTGTGCCCGCCGACAATTACGTCGATGCCAGGCACCTGAACAGCCAATTGCTGATCCATGTTGTACCCCAGATGGGAGACAGCAATGATTTTGTTGATGCCTTGTTCCTTCAGTGCTTTCACTGTGTTCTCTGCGCTTGTTTTGTAATCTTTAAAGGCAATCTTGTCACCTGGTGAAGACAAGCCCACGGTGTCCTCAGTGGTGAGTCCGAATATGCCGATTTTTTCACCATACACATCCTTAATGACCGAAGGATAGATGTGGCCATCCAGTGCTGGTGTGGCGGTAGTGCCGCCGGTTTGATTTACAAAAATATCCTTAAGTTCGTTATCCTTGCTCGTGAAGTCGATATTTGAGCTGATGAACGGGAATTTGGCCTCATTAATAAACGATCTTAATGCAGGCAGTCCTTTATCAAACTCATGATTTCCGAAGGTCATAGCGTCATAACCGATATAGTTCATGAATTCAAGATCAGCCAGTCCTTCGAATTTCGTAAAATACAGTGTGCCGGAGAATACATCCCCTGCATCAAGCAGGATGGAGTTGCCGGTCCGTTCTTGCTTGATCGCTGTCATCCGTTTAACTACAGTTTCCAGATGGCTGTGCGTATCGTTGGTGTGCAGAATGCGTAAAGAGAAATCTTCGTCCGGTGACGGAGTTCCCTTCAGGTCCGTGATACGGCCCTCGACTTCGACATTGACCGGTTTATGCTTATTCAAATAGGACAAGAGAACCTCGAAGTCCGGAAGACCAAGCTCATAATAACGTCCGTCTGCCTTGGCAGCAGCCAGGGCACGGTAGAAGTCTCCGCCGCCTGCCATGAAGGAATTCGTGGACAGAAGATAGTAAGCGTTCGGGTCAACCGGTGCGTAGGAGCCGTCAGCCTGCAGGATATCGACGGATACGATACGTTCCCCGGTTTGTGTTACTTTGCCTGTTATAGAATCCACAATTTCAGGTGTTTTCGTGGAATCATACGTGTATTTCATGCCGGAAACCTGAGCAAAACGTCCTTGGTCGGAGCTCAGGCCGCTGACCGAGTTCTCCAGAGAGGAGATGATTTCCGAGCCCGTTACCTTGAGCGCAGCAAGGCTGTTGGCGAAAGGCAGTGTGGTCAGCACTTCGCCCATCGTGATGTCGCCTTTGTCGATGGCTGCACGGATGCCGCCGCCATTCTGGATGGCCACAACGCCCTTAATGGAAGCAAGGTCGCTTTCCGGCACAAAATTCGGCATAAGCTCTTTGACTTTTTCCGCGATACTGTCGGCAATCATGTTGCCGATCGGTGTTTCTTCCTGACGCACAACGCGTACAGACTTACCGTCGATGGTGCGGTTGGTGTAGAGGTCGACGTCAGTGAAGCCTACGACTTCGCTGCGGACAGCTGCCAATTCAGCGTCGTAAGGAGCAAGCAAAGCTTTGGCTGCAGCATCCTCGCCGAATAGATTAACATCCAGCAGTTTGCCGTTGTAGGCGAGAATTTCACCGTCTTTATCAAAGGTTACGTCCAATTCGCCGAGGAATTGGCTGTATTCACCAGTCTGCACGATCAGTACATTCTTGCCGGTTCCGGCATTAACAATTGGCGTAGGAGGATTATCGACCTTCGTATGCGAATGTCCGCCAACGATAATATCAATTCCGGGAACAGCCTTCGCCAGTTCCTGATCAACAGTGTAACCCAGATGGGTAACGGCGATGATCTTGTTAATTCCCTGTTCCTCCAGCATTTTAACTGTGTTTTTGGCGCTTTCCACATGGTCCTTGAAGCTGATTTTATCACCTGGCGATGCCAGTCCAACGGTGTCCTCGGTTGTTAGGCCAAAAATACCGATTTTCTCGCCGTAAATATCCTTGATGACCGCAGGATAAATGTTGCCATCCTTGGCCGTGCTCAGGGACTCATCGGTTTCCAGCGTTCCGATCGTATTGTGATAGAGCTCCGCGAGTTCACTTTTCTTCGTAGTGAAATCGATGTTAGAGCTGGCGAACGGGAATTTGGCTGCCGTCACGAAGTCCTTCAGCACTTCCGGCTGATCCTTGTTCAGATCGAACTCATGGTTGCCGAATGTCATCGCGTCATAGCCGATGTTGTTCATGAACTTGATATCTGCCTGCCCCTTGAACTGGGTAAAATACAAGGTTCCGGAGAACACGTCCCCTGCATCCAGCAGCACCGTGTTGCCTGTGCGTTCACTGCTAATCGCCGACGTGCGTCTGGTTACATTCTCCAGGTGGCTGTGCGTATCATTTGTGTGTAGCACACGCAGGTTGAAAGTGTCGGTACCGAAGTCAATTTGAGTCAGCAGCGGGTCATGGTCGCTTACCCGTCCTTCTTCTTCCTGGAAGTCGGCATTGATGTGCACGATGTCGAGTGTGGATCTGGAGGCCAGCTTATTGTTGACCAGCATGTGATCCAGCGTTTGGGAATTGCCCTCATAAATATAGGAGTAGCGCTCTCCCAGAGGCAGGGTGTCGATCAGATTGGTCAATGCGCTGCCTTTCAGGACCTTTAGTGTGTTCGAGAACTGGAAGTCATTCAGATCGCCAAGAACGACGATATTGGCTTCCGGATTCTTGGTCAGGACATCTGACACGAAGCCATTTACCACATTGGCGATTTCCGCCCGTTGGGTTTCACTTGCCTTAACCGGAGGCTGTGTGTCGCCATAAAGGCCAGTATCGCCTGTTTTGGAATTGAAGTGATTAGCGATAACCATAACTTTTTCATTGTTAAACATAAATTCGGCCGCAAGCGGCTTGCGGGAACTCTTGAATGCGGAGTGGGTTGGATCAATCCGGCCCGGATTCAGGCTGAGTCCGCCGTCTTTAGTGTAAGCAACTGCTGTTGTTGCGTCGCCTTTGCTGGCTGATCCAGCCAGTTTAACGCGTGCAGTATTGTAAATAAATCCGGCCCGGATGTTAGCGCCTGGTGCACCGCCATCCATGTTGTTTGCAGGGGAGATGTCAGTATATGCATAGACTGGACCGCCCTGTGCTGTGATGGCGTCAATCAGCGCCTTGTAGCTCTCAGCTGCATCGACATTGCCGCTGTCCGTGGCACTGTCGTTGTCCTGGATTTCCAGCAGGCCGACGATATCCGGTGTTTTCAAATTGCTTACAATCGCTTTGGCTATATTTTCGATTTTATTGGGTTTTTTGGGATCTATGATCTTGGAGAAATTCTCCACATTAAATGAAGCGACCGTCAATTTGTCCGCTTCGGCTGTCAAAGCGGTAGTTTCCCGGTCCTTGGAGGTTCCCGGGTTTACCGCAGGCAGTTCGCTATCCGGACGCACTTTGAAGTTTCCGTAATCATAGCCGAGAATACCGGTGATGTTGCCGGCAAAAACCTGCCCTGTTTTGACCGGGCTGCTTGGTTTCTTGGCAATCAGAATCCGCTGGGGATTATAGTCTGCTCCTGTAAGGACCAGACCGCCCGCCGGAGAGCTGACTTCTGTCGTGCTGGTACCGTTGTTTACGGTAACCGGAATTTCATAATCATAAGGTCCGATAATCTTTGGGGTATTGAGCTGAACGCGCATGCCTTCAAGGCTCTCGTAGAAGTCGAGCGCATATTTGGCAGGTTCAAGCTCTTTGCTCAAACCGGCCGAAATGACAGCAGTGGGAATAGCGCGGCCACCGGTGCCAAGAACGGTAGCAGCGGGAAGAGCGTTTCCGGAAGATATGACTTTTGCCTGAGCTGCGGCAATTTCCGTAGTCAGCAGATCGGAGGCGCCATCATATCCGCCTTCCTTATATTCCTTGACCGTTCCGTCCACGAGCACGGAATCACCAACCTTCACCTTGTTCCCGGGGAGGTAGACCATGATCGCCTCGGAAGTCCGGACATCGCTGTCTGGCGTCGGGTTCTGGATATAGAAGGTGCTGCCGCTTGTGTAAGTCACAATGCCCGGCACGCCCTTCACCAATTGACCTGTATAAGTAGAAGATTGGACGGTGCCCTGGATCTGGGGAATCGTCAGTCCGCTCACTGCATCCTTGGTCGTATAGCTAAACTGTGAAATATCGCTGTCGGGTTTGCCTTCTTCTTTAGAGAAAGCTTTGATCAGGATACTGTCATCCTGCAGAACAATCGGGGCATTATACCATGCGTAATCTGCTAAGGCGTCAGTGCTGCCATTTGCATATACACTGTAGTATACGCTTGCGGTTACACTGCTTGTAGTAAGGGCGAGTTCAGTTCCCTTGCCCACGAGCAGGCCGGAAGCGATGGATGCGGCAACGGCCGGAGATTTGGGGTCGACTACCCCGGAACCGGAACTGCGCGGATCTGGTGCTTGCGTAGTAATAAAGTCTGCGGCATTATCATTGGTATCTTGTCCGCGATTTCCGGATGGTAAAGCGTTAGATGACTTGCGCACGGCCGCGGTTGTGTTGGTTAAGGGAACAGTTGGGCCTGAACCCTCAAAAATACTTGCAGAACCATACCCCACAAGGTCCATCCGGGTGCCCGAAGCATCCAATAGTTCAACCTTGCCACTTGCACCTGCCATAGAAATGACAGCGGTACCTTCGGAAACCAAATTAGGTGCCGGCAAGGCATCAGTACCTCCAGAGCCAGCCGCTTCCTGTATCAAAAAGAATCCGCCAGGAGGGATACTCCCGCTTAATGGGGTGAACATTTTTTCTTTATCTTCAAAATTGGATGATGCACCAGCTGCTGCATATCTAACCTTCCAGCCAGTCAGATCGACAGCTGTATCGGTCGGATTATAAAGCTCAATAAAGTCATTTTTGTACTTGGCTCCGGAGTTTCCTCCGCCACCATATACCTGGGAGATTACGGGTGAGCTGTTATCCTCGGCCGCAGAAGCGGTCTGTGGTGCGGGCAGGGCAATACCGGTAATGAGCAGCATTGAGAGTGCCGCAGACCACCATTTTCTTTGCCTTGATGAGATTTTCATTTGTTCGAATCTTCTCCTCTCGTTTATGATAATCACTCAACCTAACTTAACTCTATCATTTGTTCATTAAATGATAGGTTGTCTACCATTAAATATATATTAAACATGGGTTGAATAACATAGAAATATTGGAAATTTCGGTTCGGAGCACAAAAGACGATGATATTTTTCTCGTTCAATCCAAAGAGTTGTGTTGAATCTATGAAATGATAGGTTTGAGATTGTCTTTTTCTGAGTTGGTTAGTGTTATCTGTATGTTATGTTTATGTGAAGAGAACGTAAAAATGCCCCCGGCCGCGGTAAGGCCAAGGGCATTTGTGAAACGATAAGAAAGAGTTTTGCAGGAACGGTATTTGCTACTTCTCCGTCTGTGCCGGAGCAGGGAGGTACTCCCTGCCCCCCATATAAGGCTGGAGCGCCTTCGGAATATAAATCGTTCCGTCCTCCTGCTGATGGTTCTCAAGCAGCGGAATCAGAATCCGAGGCGTAGCCACTGCGGTGTTGTTCAAGGTGTGGCAGTATTGGAGCCGTCCGTCCTCATCCCGGTAACGGATGCCCGAACGGCGGGCCTGGAAATCGAGCAGGTTCGAGGCCGAATGGGTCTCCCCATAAGCGCCTCTGCTGGGCATCCAGGTCTCGATGTCGTATTGCTTATGCGTTTTCAGCGCCATATCTCCGCTGCAGACGGCCACGACCCGGTAAGGCAGCTCGAGCAGCTGCAAAATATGCTCGGCATTCGCCAGAATTTCCTGCAGCATTTGCTCCGAGACCTTGTTATCGCCTCTGCATAACACAACCTGTTCGATCTTCGAGAACTGATGCACGCGGTACAGGCCGCGCACATCGCGTCCCGCTGAGCCGACTTCGCGGCGGAAGCAGGTGGACATCCCGGCTAACCGCATAGGCTCCGCAAGATCGACAATCTCATCGCTATATAATGAAACAAGCGACACTTCCGAGGTTCCGGCCAGCCAGCGTTTTTCACCTGTCAGCTCATAGGTCTGATCCATGCCGCCGGGGAAAAATCCCGTCCGCTCCAGCGCCTCCGGCCGGACGATGACCGGCACATCCATTGTCGTGAAGCCGCGTGCTGCCAGCACATCCAGGGCCAGCCTCTGCACAGCGAGATGCAGGTTCAGACCCGCACCTTTCAGCACATAGCTGCGCGGTCCGCCAGCCTTGACACCACGCGGTATATCGATGATATCATGCAGTTCGCCGAGCTCGACATGATCGCGTGGCGCGAAGCCGAAATCCGGCAGCGCACCGGTCCGCCGCAGCTCCACATTCTGGCTGTCATCGTCGCCGATGGGCGTATCGCCCGATACCGGGTTCGGCGCGAGCAGCTGCAGCTCTCCGCAGCGGCGGTCCGCCTCCGCCAGATCTGCTTCAAGCTTGCCGAGCAGGACGTTGATCTTCCGCACCTGCTCCTTGGCAGCTTCTCCGCCTGGGGTGTCACCTTGCCGCAGCAGCTGTTCCACTTCTTTGGTCAGCGTGTTGCGCTGTGCCCGGTGCTGCTCCGTGTCCCGGCGCAAACCCCGCCGCTTATCGTCCCATTCCAGCAATTCATCCAGCGGGAAATCCACCTTTTTCCACACTGCCGTGTTTCTTACAAGTTCCTCATTCTCCCTGATCCAATTCATGTCCAGCATACCGCTTCGCTCCTTTTGGTTTAAAAAAATGCAAAAAACGCCCTCATCCATGGGACGAGGAGCGTCAGCTCGCGGTGCCACCCAGGTTGACCGAATCCCTGTAAAGCTGCTTCAGTAGCGGAATTCGATCCTCTTTGGTCTTCGCGGTAACGGGCGAAACCCGGTAAACTTAGGGAACAAGTAAATGCTCCGGTCGCAGACGCCTCGCGGTTGGATGCCGTTCATTGGCCTGGTCGGGATATAGTATTGCCGCTTATTATATCCCATGATTTTGCGGGGTGCAAGGGTAATTCCTGTTTGACATTAATCCTTGCTCTTTGATAGGATTATTACTAATTTAAAGTATTCAGGCTTGAGATCAGGTGCATCTTGCATATATTGTGAAATGAACGGAAGAGGTGGAGAAATGGGCAAAATAGTTGTGATCAACGGAACGCCGTCTCTGGTATCGCGGATCAACGCGGTTATTGAATATGCGGAGGACGATTTACGCGGGCGCGGGTTTGAGGTGGAGCGCATTAATGTCGCTGAGCTGCCGGCGGAGGATTTGATCCATACCAAGTTTGAAAGTGAAGCAATCGTCAAAGCCAATGGTCTTGTAGCCGAAGCAGAAGCAGTAATCGTGGTTAGTCCAGTGTATAAAGCGTCCTACACAGGGGTGCTCAAGACCTTCCTCGATTTGATCCCGCAAAAAGGGCTGGCCGGCAAAATCGTGCTCCCGCTCTTTATGGGCGGCAGCCTGGCACATTTGCTCACCATAGACTACGCACTGAAGCCGGTATTGTCCGTGCTCGGCGCGCGGCATATTCTAGGCGGCGTATATGCCGTGGACTCACAGGCTGTGCGGAGTGATCAGGGGATAGTTGAACTGGCCGAGGAACTCAAGCTGCGGCTGAACAGCGTACTGGTGGAGCTGGCGGAAGAGACTGCGCATAAAGCGGCCCGCAAGGCCGGAGAGTAACCGGCTGCGCTAACTATGCCTCTCGTACTATAATACCAAAGAGCTCCTTTTATCCGGTGGATAGAAGGAGCTCTTTTATATTGGTAAGGTTACGCGGTGTTAAAAATCTTGATTGGTGTATCTTCCTGTAGTAGGGTGGATTTTAGCGAATTTAGCATAATCAATACTGGCTACGATAGTATTCCTCCTAAAATGTGGTGCTTCCCGGCACTTATCAAGCATTTTGTAACAAATGCTTATTATATTAAATAGCGTAACGTCACGCAGTATATTTTCTTGGAATACAAAACTTTTCTTGTTTGGAACGTCTATAATTTAGTGTAATTACAAATTATTGGAGGTTAGTTAAGTATGGAAAAAATTTTTCTTTCATTTTTTTTTACTTTAAGTATGCTCTTAACATTTGCTATCCCGCTTTCTGCTGCACCAGCGATTCAATTGGTGATCAATAGTGAGGTTGTTAATTCAGATGCTCCACCCGTTTCCGTCACAGGGCGAACTATGGTTTCTTTAGCTTCCTTAAAGCCGCTGAAACTCAATTTAGTCTGGAATGCTGGTAAGAAAACGGTGACTGTCAATACTCCTGGGACCAAAGACAAGCTTGTACTTACGATCGGTCAAAAAGAAGCTTCTTATGGAGAAAAAACTCTTACTTTGGATATGCCTGCTCAATTGAACAAGAATCGTGTTGTTGTGCCTTTGCGCTTCATCAGCGAAGCCCTTAAAGCAGAGGTGGAGTGGAAGGCGGACAAAAATACTGTCATTATCCGGAGTGCTGATCAAGTAGAAACATATAACAAGCTGTATCAAGGTACGGATTTGGTTGCGGCACGTAAAATCGCTGTAGACCTTCCTTCTAAGGATGAAAATACGCTTCATAATACCGAGGAAGGCGTTTATTATCAGTATATCTTTCCTGAAGGAGAAGCATTGAGATATTATTATGTTGTTGGAAATTTATATACTTACTATGAAATTAAGGATGATGTTAAACATTTAGTTTGGGAAGGTGTAGAAGAAGATTCAGGGGAGAAAACGGAAGAAAAAGGAAAACGGCCGCCGGAAGACAAAACACAATATTATTTTTTACAAGAACGTGTGGATCATAGTGTCACATATGGTAGAGTAGGGGCTGAAAAGTCGGTAACGCAAGCTTTACCCAAAGGTCATACGGTATTAGCGGATATTATTGTACCTATTTCCGGTGAAGTAAGGAAAGATCAAATTAAATAGATTTTTTACTTCATTTTGGACGTCCTGAGCAATAAGGGACGTCCTTTTTTTATGTTTTAAGTTTTCTATTCCGTAAACTTCAGGAAGTTAGTGGGCTGGAGAACAATAGGGAAAGAGCAGTGAAACAGGATCATGCTACTGGACCGCTACTCCCGCCGATAACTAGAGCACCCCGGCCAAGGCGCTCTACGTTCTTGTTATTTGTTTTACGCAGCCCGCGGAGCGTTGTGGGCTGGATCAAAGAAGGACGGAAAGGGCAGGAAACATAGGAGGATTGCACTTTGTGCAGCAGAATTGCCGCGTTTCAGACACTAATCGAATTTGACTGCATTTTGTACAGCAGAATTAAGGCTCATCCGGCTCAAAATGGCTTTTTTCAGGCAATCGACTGCACGAAATACAGCAGATGGTCTTTTTGGGCTGAGATCAGGTTAATCTAGTGCACATTCTGCATTAGATTAGCGTAGCCCGCCATTTCGCCGCACTTACAAATCGTCGAACCCGTTGTCGTCGCCGACTTTGCCGTAATTGCGCGACTTAGCTTCGAAGAAATCGGTTTTGGTGGCGTTCAGCGCTTCGTCGGAGAAAGGCTTGATCCATGGCATGCAGTTGACGTCCACGCCTTTATAGGCTTTTTCCATGCCCATCAGGGTCAGGCGTTTGTTAGCTGTGTATTTGATATAATCGCTCAGCTCGTTCATGTCAATGCCGCGCACGTTGGTGAGTGTGTAGTGACCCCAGTTGGTTTCCAGCTCTACGGCGCGGTCGATGGTGCGGTACACGTAATCCATATTCTCCGGAGTGTTGAGCTCTGGGAAATCCGCGAGCAGCTGCTTGAACACTTCCGCGAAGAAGTAGCAATGCTGGTTCTCGTCGCGCTGGATGTAGGAGATCATCTGGCTGGTTGCCATCATCTTCTGGTCACGGGCCAGATTGTAGAAGAAAGCAAACGTGCTGTAGAAGAAAATCCCTTCCAGAATGAGATCGGCTACCAGCGCGCGGAAAAAGGTTTCTTTCGACGGCTCGTCGCGGAACTCCTGATAAATATCGGAGATGAACTGGTTGCGCTCCAGCAGGACCGGATCATGTTTCCAGTATTCGAAGATTTCCTTCTGCTCGCTGTCCGAAACGATGGAAGAGAGGACGTAGGAGTAGGATTGGTTGTGCACAACCTCCTGCTGTCCGATGATCGCGGAGATCGCCTCCAGGGAAGAGTCGGTAAAATACCGCTTTACGTCGCCCACAAACATGGTCTGCATGGAGTCCAGCACCGCGAGCAGGGAGATGTTGATCTTGAACACACGCTGTTCTTCAGCTTCAAGCATCGGGAACTGCTGGGCGTCCTTGGACATCGGAATTTCATCGGCGATCCAGTGGTTGAGCAGCAGCACCTTGTACAGCTTATACATATGCGGCATGCGGATATCGTTCCAGTTCAGAATGCCCGAGCATTCCCCGTCAATGATGCGGGTAGACATATTCGGCGCTTCTGTATTAAAAATCTTTTGCAGTTGCATTTTGTTTCCCTCCTATATTTTGCACAGCTAACTGGTGAAAGGTTTCCGCCGACATGCCCTCTCGCCGGAAGCGGGCTTCCAAATGGAGAGGGGGAGCAAGCTTCCTGGCTCCTAAGGGGGTAACGGGAAAGTCACCCGGTAATTTTGTATGAATGGTTCTATTTATGCTTATAGAGGGAATTCATGTCGCTATTATGGGCTGTTTATCAAATAGAGCCCTTTTGTGAAAACTTAGCGGGCAGAATTCCTGTTCCTTGTGGGATTTTCAATCCAGGGGCACAGGTAGCGGCAGGAATTCCCGTTATTGATTAAAAATAGGTAAAAAATGGCATACTGCGCATTGAACAAGGAAGAGAAAGCCTGAATTGGTCAACCGCCAATCTTGATATTGGGACAACGTTCGCGCAGCTAACTGGTGAATGCTTACTTTAAAAACCAGCGCTTAGTCACGGAGAGGAAGTTTGGAATTGGAGGAGCGTTAGCGTTCGCCTTTATACTCGGATTTCAACCGTAAATGCGGTATAAATCAAGAAATCTGAGTATAACAGCGGCCGGAGATCTAAACATTCCTCGCAGTGACGGTTATTGCGCTGGGTTTTAAAATTGGAATGAAAGGCTTAGCTCGCGCAAGATTCACACTCTTCTATGGTTAATGCACGGCTCCGCACATAATACGTCGACTTGAGTCCGCCCTTCCAGGCGTTCAGATGCAGGTTCAGGAAATCGGTGGCCTTGATGTCCGGCGTCACGTACAGATTGAAGCTCTGGCCCTGATCGACGTGGCGCTGGCGGGCTGAGGCCATGCGGATCGACCAGTTCTGGTCAATCAGGAACGCCGTTTTGTAGTACCAAATCGTCTTCTCGGACAGATCGGGTGCCGGGTTGGCGATCTTGTAGGTTGTTTTCTCCTCGTAGGAGAGCAGCTCGTACAGAGGATCAATACTGGCTGTGGAGCCGGCGATGATCGAGGTCGAGCCGTTTGGAGCAATCGCGAACATCCAGGCATTGCGTACGCCGTCTTTCGCTACTTCCTGCTGCAGCTCACGCCACTGCTCAGTTGTCACATATTTGCCTTCCTGCTCGCCGCTTGTATAACCGCGCGAGTCGAAGTAGGCTCCGGTATCCCAGTCGGAGCCGGCAAACTTCGGATAGCGGCCCTTCTCGCGGGCCAGCTCCATGCTGGAGCGTACCAACAGATAGTTAATGTGCTCATACAGGTGATTGTTGTATTCCACGGCTTCGTCGGACTCCCAGCGGATGCCCTCCAGCGCCAGCAGGTGATGCAGGCCGAAGGTACCGAGGCCAACTGCACGGTATTGGCTGTTTGTGTACTGCGCCTGCAGCACTTCGATATTGTTAATGTCGATGACGTTGTCGAGCATGCGTACCTGAATCGGCACCAGCCGCTCCAGCACTCCGGCCGGGATGGCGCGTGCCAGGTGGATGGAGTTCAGGTTGCAGACTACGAAGTCGCCGGGAACCTTCGAGATAATGATCCGGGTCTGGCCGTCTTTGGTAACCAGCTCTTCACTCTCAATGACCGTTGGCGACTGGTTCTGCATAATTTCCGTGCACAGGTTGGAGGAAAAGACCATCCCCTGGTGCCGGTTCGGGTTAGAGCGGTTCACTGTATCGCGGTAGAACATGTAAGGTGTGCCGGTTTCCAGCTGTGATTTCATAATCCGCTTCATGATGTCGATGGCCGGAACCGTAATGCGGGACAGCTCCAGATTGGCGGTAGCTTCGGCATATTTGTCGCGGAATGCGCCTTGGCCAAGCTTTTCGTCATAGAAATCCTCAAGGCCGAGTGCGCGGCCGTTCTCATCTTTCCAGCCCATTACCTTCTTCACCTCATGCGGACAGAAAAGGTTCCAGTGGCCGCGCGCTTCTACGGCCTCCATGAACAGATCCGGCAGGCAGACGCCGTGGAACACGTCATGCGCGCGCATCCGCTCGTCGCCGTTGTTCAGCTTCAGGTCGAGGAAGGCGAGAATATCTTTATGGAAGACGTCGAGGTAGACGGCAACGGCACCCTTGCGGGTACCCAATTGGTCGACGCTGACGGCGGTATTGTTCAACTGGCGGATCCATGGGATAACGCCGGAGCTGGTGTTCTTGTGGCCGCGGATATCGGAGCCGCGGGCCCGCACCTTGCCGAGGTAGACGCCGATGCCGCCGCCCATTTTGCTCAGCCGGGCTACGTCGGTGTTGGAGTCGAAGATACCTTCGAGCGAGTCGTCGACGGTGTCGATGAAGCAGCTGGAGAGCTGTCCGGCAACCTTTTTACCAGCGTTGGACATCGTTGGCGTTGCAGCCGTCATATAAATGTTGCTCATCGCCCAGTAGGCTTCTTTGACCAGATCCAGACGTTTCTCTTCCGGCTCTGTGTGCATGAGGAACATAGCGATAATCATATAACGCTCCTGCGGAAGCTCCATCACACGCCCGTCAAAGTCATGGGCCAGGTAACGGTCGGACAGGGTAAGCAAGCCGATGTAATCGAACAGCAGGTCGCGTGTATAATCAATGCAGCTGCCAAGCTCGGCAATCTGTTCTTTGGTGTAGTGGGTCAGAAGTTCTTCACGGTAGATGCCCTTCTTCACCAGATCGGAAATCAGCGGGTACAATTCGCCGTATGGCTCATCCGGGTATGCTTTATAGCGGCGGTTAACTGCGGCTTTTTTGTATAGGGTCGTCAAAAGCGAGCGGGCAGCAGCGAACTTCCAGTCCGGTTCTTCTTTGGTTACGAGCTCAAGGGCGCTCATGGTGAAGGCACTACTGATTTCTTCTCCGCTGACCTCACTCCGGCGAAGCTTGGACTGCACCCCGCGCAGCAAGGTTTCTTTGCTTAATTGCTCAAGGCCGTTCAGGATACGGTCGGCGTAAACGGAGAGGCGGATTTGATCAAAAGCCAATTGGCGGTTGTCGGGTTTCACTACGAGTTCTGGCATAGGGGATTCATCCTTTCGTATTTGGGTTTAATTTTCAATATTAAAAATTGATATATTATAGCGCAGAAAGCGGCCAGGAAATGGCGGCTCAGCCGACATTTCAAAGCTGCCTTCGAAACAGGCGATAGATCGTATCGCGTGCTAGAATCCGAGTCTGCGGAAAACAGAAGCTTAAAGTATACCATGAAATTTATATTTCCAAGAAGCTAAAGTACAGCAGGCTGCCAATGGATGATTTCCTTGCCGGCAAGGCTGGCCGGAATGTCGATAATCCGCTGGTTGCTGCTTCCCCGGTAGGGAAGGGTAGTATCTTTAAGCTCTTCTACAAATCGTCCGTCAATCACTACATGGCACAAGGCCAGCAGATTCCATTCCGGCGAGCCCGGAGAAGCCGTCAGCTCTTCATACGTATAACCGGTATAAATCCAAATTGAGAAATCCGGCAGTACGGCGCGAAGCTCATGGATAAAGCCCGCAGCCTCTTCTGCCGAGAAAAAAGGGTCCCCGCCGGCCAGCGTCAGGCCGTCCAGCAGCGGATTAGCAGCAATTTCAGCGATAATCTCACGCTGCCGCTCCAGGGTGAACACTTCACCGAAATTGAAATTCCACGTTTTCGGATTGAAGCAGCCCGGGCAGCGGTGGCGGCAGCCGCTGAGGAAGAGGACGGCCCGCATGCCCTCTCCCTCATTAATTGATTCCGGGTAGTAGCCGCAAATATTCATAGATGCTTGATGCGGTCTCTTACTTCGGCCTGCTTGGCGGCGTTGAAGCGGGTCTGGTAGTCACCGGTCAAATATCCGGTTACCCGGCGCAGGCGGCGGATATGGGTGTCATGCTCATGCGCGCCGCAGGAAGGGCAGTTCGTGCCGATAACCCCTTCATAGCCGCAGCCGGAGCAGCGGTCAATCGGGTGGTTAATGCTGAAATAGCTGATTTCCTGCTCCAGCGCGTAGCGGATGATTTTGACAAAAGCCGCCGGGTTGCTGCGGGCATTGCCGTTCAGTTCCACATAGGAAATGGCTCCGGCGTTGCAGTACTCATGGAAAGGGGCCTCAAGGCTAATCTTCTTGGCCGCACTGATCTCGTAATACACAGGAATGTGGAAGGAGTTCGTATAATATTCGCGGTCGGTTACGCCGGGAATTGAGCCAAGCACCTTGTGGTCCACCTTGGTGAATTTGCCGGACAAACCTTCGGCAGGTGTTGCAAACAGCGTGATGTTAAGATCAAGTTCTTCGCTCTTGCGGTCGCAGTACTCACGCATATGGCGGACAACGGCGAGTGCTTTGGCATGGACCTCCATGTCCTCGCCATGATGTTTGCCGTACATGGCCTTCATGCACTCCGCCATACCGATGAAGCCGAGCGACAGACTGCCGTGCTTCAGCAGATCGCCTACGCTGTCCTCTGGAGCAAGCTGCTCGCCGCCTTCCCAGACGCCTTCGCGCATCATGAAATCGGAGGCTTTGGCTTTTTGGGCCGCCTGGATCCGGAAACGGTGCAGCAGGCCCTCCAGCGCAATATCCATATAATGATTCAGGTCGTCGTAGAAGCCTTCCTCGTCGGGAGCAAGACGGCGGCCTGTCACAGTGCCGTGAGCAAGGCCTAGACGGACCAGATTAAGGGTGTTGAAGGACAGATTGCCTTTGCCTGAGCAGTGATCGCGTCCGAAACGGTCACCCAGCACCCGGGTGCGGCAGCCCATCGTAGCAAATTCAGTGTCCGGGTCAGCCGGATCATAGTATTGCATGTTGAGCGGAGCATCCAGATTGGCAAAGTTCGGATACAGTCTGCGTGCGGAACATTCGGCTGCTTTAAGAAACAGCTCATAGTTCGGATCGCCCTGCTGCTGGTTGACGCCTTGCTTGCATTTGAAGATTTGGATCGGAAACACCGGTGTTTCTCCGCTGCCGAGGCCGTTCATGGTGGCGGTCAGCAGGGAGCTGATCACAAGCTGGCCTTCGGGGGAGGTGCAGGTGCCATAGTTGATGCTGGTAAAAGGAATCTGTCCGCCGGAACGGCTGGACATCGTATTGAGATTATGTATCATACTCTCTGCTGCCTGTAGTGTTTCGCTTTCGGTCTCTTTCTGCGCAAAGCGGAAGGCGCGCGGGTACTGCTCCGCCAGATCGCTGCGGCTCATTGTGATTTCGCCGAGGTGATCACCGGCTTGTCCTTCTTCAAAGTATTCCAGTCCCTTGCGGAACAGCTTAGCGAAGGATTTGGTCACGTATGGGGCAAGGTCGTAATCCAGTTTATTGGCGGATACGCCGCCGTACTGGGCATTTTGCTGGGATTGGAAAATAATCGCCACCAGCGACATTGCGGTCATAATTGAGTTCGGAGGACGGACACTGCCGTTGCCGGTATTGAAGCCTTCGCGGAGAAGGCGCTCAAACGGGATGAAGATGCAGTTGGTCGTTCCGATGGCGTATTGATCCAGATCGTGGACGTACACGACATTATCCTGAATGGCCTGCACGAGCTGTGGCGGCATCGTGAAGTTGCGGGCATACCACTTGGAATATTCACTGCCGAATTTGCTCATTTTGCCGGAGAAGCTTTCTCCGTTCAAATTGGCATTCTCGCGCAGCAGATCCAAATCCCGGCTGTCGATAATATCCCGTCCCAAATGAATAACTTCCTCCAAAAGAACTTCCTGTGCAGCTTGTCCACCGTTGTACCGTTTCTCCAGCAGCGTCATTGTCTAGCTCTCTCCCCTCGGTATAGTAAGAACGAAGTATATACTTCCTGATAGCAGTAAAAAAGCATCTCCCGCCGAGGAGGCGGGAAATGCCCGAATGCGTACGAAATATCCTTAAAGGATATTTGCCGGTTGTCTTGATGAACATATAAGCAGGGGACAGGGGTAATCTCTGTCCTGTTCTTATATATTCCGCAGAAGCCGATACCTGAGGGCGATAACGGTTTATCGCCTTCAGGTATCGGCAGCCTTGGCTCCTTAAAACACGGGAAGGCTATGTCTGCTTGTGCAGGCCGCATTGCGGACACCTCACCTGGTCCTCGCAGGCATGAATGATGGTGTCGGCGAAACAGGCAGGTCTCCTGGCTTCCGGTGAATCTTCCAGCGCCTTCCCGAGAGCTTTACCGCCCCTCAGTGGCTATTGCCGGTAGACGCTGCTTCGCGGGCTTCAGAAAGCCTGCAGGCATCCGGTTACAGTGGCGGGACCACAGCGGATTTGCACCGCGTTTCCCTATTAAGCTTCAGCTCGCTTGAAAGAGCGAAACACCTGTTTCCACTATATTTTGTTGTCGTTAGATAAAAATAACCCAATATGTTGTGTTTGTAAACCATTTTTTGAAACTCCGCGCGGGGAGCGGGTTCTGCGGTTTTACTCACAAATGATCCACAGTTAGTCCACAGGTAATCCACAAGTTGGGTGCAAAAAGTGTCTGGATAAATTCATAAATTGTCTTAAAAGATGCCACAAAGACTCCATAAATATAGTGAGCGTGACACTGGAATGCCTAACGGAGAAATATGGGGGACGAAGGGTTACGGATGGTGTTAAATCGTGCAACAATCCTCACGGCGATTTGTGGGTGTGCGGCGGAGTTGCTACAATAAGAATAGGCTGAAGACATGTATCAGGAGTTTTAGGCTTATAGTCCGGAATGAGTTACCACGAGGAAGTTTCCATAAAGGGTTTTGCTTTACAGCATATTAAGGAGGGATTCAGGATGGCAATTGGCGAAGTAACCGTAATTCCGATCGGCACAGGCAGCACGAGCCTTAGCAGCTATGTGGCCGATATGCAGCGTGTGCTCAGGGGAGTGGAAGGAATCACTTATGAGCTTACATCCATGGGGACGATTATCGAAGGGCCGATCCCGCGGATTCTCGCTGCCGTAGAAGCGCTGCATGAGTCACCTTTCGCTGCCGGGGCGCAGCGGGTATCCACGTCGCTGAAGATTGATGACCGCCGCGACAAGCCGTCTACAAGCCGCAGCAAGCTGCAGTCCGTTGAACGTAAGCTGGAGGAGAATTGAAGCCCAGATGTTGTAAAAAAAGGTTGCGTTTTTGGCTGGAAGTTGTATAATATTTTTTGTTTGACAGAAAAAATGCTTTAAGCTGGTGTAGCTCAGGGGTAGAGCAACGCACTCGTAATGCGTAGGCCGGGGGTTCAATTCCCTTCACCAGCATCCTTAAAACCTTTGTGTGGCGCGGTTTTCCGGTATTTCGGGGACTGCGCCTTTTATGTTCTTCTACCATTCTTCTACCCTTCATTCGACTAAAGTGGCATTCTGGGTAGTTTCTTCTACCAAAATAGGCTTGCGATCTCCTGTAATGGAGTCACCAATATTCTTTAGTACAGCTTCCTGCAGGTTCGGAAGTACGTGGGAGTATGTGTCCAATGTGACGTTAATCGAAGAATGCCCCAGGCGCTCTTGAACGATCTTAGGATGTATACCGGCCTTCAGCAGTAGCGTGGCGTGAGTGTGCCGAAGATCGTGGAAACGGATGCGTGGGAGATCGATGTATGGTTCACCGGAATCTTTTAGTTTCTCCTGTTCTTTCTGGATTTTTTCAATGATAGCGTAATAATTACG
Source organism: Paenibacillus sp. FSL H3-0321 (assembly GCF_038002865.1). NCBI lineage: Bacteria > Bacillati > Bacillota > Bacilli > Caryophanales > Paenibacillaceae > Paenibacillus > Paenibacillus sp. FSL H3-0321. The sequence goes on from NZ_JBBODH010000001.1 coordinate 4,733,186, forward strand.
CATAAGGTTCCGGGGATTGACCGGCGTTCCAATTCCACTCTGAACAACCAGACCGCTGTCATTGTACAGTGGATTATCTTTAGCTAATTTATCAATATCTATAAAGTGATTCTCTAGCATATCCACTGTATTTTTAAACAAAGCAATGGATCGCTGACTACTATCATTTTTAGTATCATCAAAGTCATGCCCAACCTCAGCGAGTGTATATGCTTGCCGCACAGAGAGCATATTCTTAGTTAAATCTACATCTTTCCGTCTGACAGCCAGAATTTCGCTTTGACGCATTCCGGTTGATGCCGCAAGCTCGAAAGCTACATGATGCTGATCGTGAGCCGCCTCTTCCAGAAATAGATTAAGCTGCTGCTCATTCCAAACTTCAAATTTCACTTTCTTTCCTTGAGGGAGTGTGACTGCAGTTGCTACGTTTTGCGTAATCTCTCCCCATACTACGGCTCGGTTCAATGCATCCATAATAAGTACATGCGCCTTTTTAATTGAGCCTACTGAAAGTTTCGGCAGTAAAGTTTTGTGATATAGATTATGAAAGTCTTGTGGTTTGAGTCTAACAGCTTGTATGTTACCGAGTGCCGGGATAATATGAGTATTCACAAGCCACTCGTATGACTTCCAAGTATTATATTTTACTGATGTGCGCTTATCTTCCAACCATTTCTCCATGATCTCCCCGAATGTTTTCTTTGTTGGCTCAACATATGTCCCCTTTTGAAAAGCACTTAGAATATCGGGCATGGCTCTTTCTGCATCCTTTTTTCTATCAAAACCACCATCCGGCCCTGATATCCATTTCCGTACCCTCTTGTTAGTCACCTCATGTTTCGTCTCAATTACTATGTAATACTTTTTTCCTTTTTGAGCAATGTGACCTCGCACGTTCTCGCCTCCTTAGGTATTAAAAATTAATAGCATCTTCTAGATCTTCCACAGTTAGAAACAATTTATTGGCGGTATGACCATACCTGGAAGCTATACGCCCCATGTCGATCATTACATATCCAGAGTTGCCCAAAGGGACAGAAAGATCGCTTGGACGAACAATGGCACCATCCCGGATAGAGGCCGGACGAACATCGACGCTTTTAAAGGTTCCATTAACTTCGATATAGAGCGGCTGATTCCACTCAAAGCCTCCGCGCTGCTCAATGACTAGCGTGTGGGGCCTAGATAGATCGTCAAGTCCGTAGACACCTCGAATGATCGGCTCTGTTACTGCTGCGCTTGGCAAGGGTTTTTCATTGGTCGCAGCAGTATATGTAAAAGCGGCCATAAATTCGACGTTAGAAATTCGCTCGCGAATCTGTTTCAGCCGCTGAAGTGCGAATTCCGGAGGGACTTGGAATACTGCTGCAAGTTTCCCAGCGGCTTCATCTTCTACAACCGGGAGTTGCAGTTTTTCAAGCATGAAGAACGGGATCGCAGAGTATAAGCAAAAACGTTCTGCATCGGCTTCCTGCATTTGCCGGAAAAGCCTCGACATTTGACGTTGATCTCCGGCATGACGAAGCACGTGACCAAGTTCGTGAAAGAAAGTTTTACGCTGCTCGTCTCGTTCATCCTGTTGATTGATAACAATCACATATAATTCATTATCAGAAAACGATTTAATGCGTTTTAAATGTACATCTACATTAAATGCATTAGATACTCGTTCTATGGTTAAATCCTCTGGCCTCAAGATAGCCCACGAAAGGTAGTAATCCTCAATCGTTTGCTCCAACGGAGTTTTGAAGTATTTGGATAAGTTCATATTGAATTCCTCCATTTAGCGCACATATGTTCTGTTTTTTATGTAAAAGAAAAGCCATTGCTGGCAATGAATAAAACCTCATTATTTTTCTTTATTCGCTTTATTTAAAGCTCTCTGTCGTGCTTCTCTAATTTCCTTTATAAATTCGTCCGCAGCTTTAAATTCATCTTCTGTCCAATCTGATGAACCGTCGTAGAAAGATAGGCTGATTTCTGGTTTCTTACGTATATTCGATCTGCCACTTAAATAATCAGTGTCACAATTGAATATGTCACCTATTTTATTCAATGTATCCACGGGTGGTAATTTTGTACCGTTCTCATAAGCGGTGTATGTTGACCTAGCAATACCAACAAGATCGGCGACATATTCCTGAGTCCACTTTTGATCTTGCTTTTTAAGGGTCTCTCTTTCACCCTTTATTCGTTTGCCTACTATCTCCATGTACACAACTCCAACTATACAAGATATACCCATTATAATGTTCCTGAAAGAAACTTGAAACATATGTTACTAAAAGAAACAAATATGATTGACATGTTTCTTTTAGTAACATATAATCGAATTACAAAGTTACTTAAAGGAACATTGGAGGTGATACTAAATGAGGATTTGGTTAAAAGAACTCCGCGAAACAACGGGAAAAACTCATGAGCAGGTAGCAGATGAGGCGGGTATCTCGCGGAGTTATTATACAAATATTGAAAGTGGCACTAAAACTCCTGCTGTTCCAGCTGCAAAGGCTATTGCTAGTGTTCTTAAGTTCCCGTGGGAAAATTTTTTTAAGGACGAATGTTCCTTTAAGGAACAATTAGCAACGAAAGAGGCGATTTAAATGAATAATCAAACATCAGTTGCGATCCCTTTCTCAGAAACAGACGTGATAACCGTTCCTGAACTAGCAAAACGATTGAAGGTATCTAAGGACCAAGTATATGACATTGTTTCTATAAAGGGCTGCCCAGTATATGACTTAGGCGGTGAGCGACAGAAACGCATCATTTGGGGCGATTTTCTTAGTTGGTTTAGAGAAAACTTCAAAGCTTCTAGTAATGAAAAGACCGCCGCACTTTGACTTCTGCGGCGGCCGGGAATGGTGGGCAAGGGGAATTGCTTGACATAATCATACATCATGCCTCTGTCCAAAAGCATTCCCTATATTTGGACAAACATAGGAGGATTTGATATGGCAGTTGGACATTTTCCGTCAGCACTTAAAGAAGCTATGAAACAGCGAGGTGACACCTTAGCCCAAGCAGGAAGGGCCGCACATGTGGATGGTTCGCAGATTGGGAAGATCGTAAAAGGGAGCCGCAAGGCATCTGAACCGGTTATGAGGGCAGCGGTACAACATTATGATGATCCGCAGCTGGTGCTTGCAGCTGCGGCAGAGGTAACAGGGGGCGCTTCAGTTCCATGGCTGGATAACGCCGATCTTCATCCCAGCTCAACCCACATCAAAACCATCGAAGAAATTCAGGAGGCATTGCAGGCATTACTAAGGCTTCCGATCACAAAGAGCCTTGAACAATTGACATCCAGCGACCGGGAGCTTATCAAGAGCGGTCTTATGGAGCAGATCGAGGCAATTACGGCACTCACACATAATACAGCTGCACTTTGCTGTAAATATGAATTCTCATACATAGCCCTTTGGACAGAGCATCGGGCCGAGCTTAAAGCAAAAAACTATGTGAAATGAGGTAGAAGGATGGAAAGAAAAGCAATGGTTGCCGAAGCGAGAGCTGCCGGGAAGACAGCGAAGCATAATTTGCGGGTGATCCGCAAGCAGCCGGATAAGTTGTTGCCGGGGAAAGCATGGGACGCTGAGGTTTACCTAAATACCATGATCCGCATAGCAAAAATGGAAATGAAAAACGACCGCCGGTCAGGGCAGTCGCAGTTGAGAACGCGGATTATGAGTCTCGTTGTGTCCATTTTAACCGTAGATCAGCCTAAACGCAAGGAGGCACGGCTATGAGTGATGATAAAAAAACAGTTAAGGGATTCAAGGTATCGTCGGCTAACAAGAAATTTATTGATGATTTGTTTGCTGAATCTGGTTTTGCCGAGCAAGAGGAATTTCTGCTCCATATGACTTCACTCTATGAAATGGAACAGTTGAAGAACGGGGAGTATGCCGGGTATTCCAAACAGCTCGACGAAATGGCGCTTCACTCCCGCAGAATGACGGAACTGTTCCTCTCCATGATTCAAACCGAGAGCCACTTACGTGCTGATTTGAGCGAAGGTCATGCTGCCCGGCTTGCCGATGTATCAAATGAGCTTACAGCCCAGCAGGATGAAATTCGGGGGCTTAATGACCAGTTGAAGAAAGAAGCGCAAGCCGGGACTGAGCAGCGTAAGCAAATTGGGGATCTGGAAAAGCATGTGCAGCAGCTCCAGCAAGCCAACGAGCGTGGGGAACAATTGATTTCAGAATACAAGGTTCGGATTGATTCACTCTCCGCGCTTGTCGCCGATCAACAAGACGCAGTTAACCAAGCAAAGGCGCCTGACTATCGGTTAACCGAGTTAACCCGGTTAACCGATAGTCAGGCGCTGGAGATTGAGGCCCTGACAGTAGAACACGAACGTGAGATTCACCGCCGCGAGGAACTTTCTCAGGATTCAGCGGTCCGGCATCAACGCGAGATTGAGGATATTAAGGCCCGAGCTGAGCTTGAACAGGAAAAGGCTTTGCTTGCAGAGCGCCGTCAACTTCAGGATCAGCTTAACGTTGAACGTGAAGTGAACAATGCGGAGCAGCGGAAGCTTTACGCAGACATGGATAAACTCCGTCAGCAGCTTGCAGAGAGTAAGCAGGTGAAGGCCAATAGTCCAGTTGCCAAGCCAAAGAGCGGCAAAGCAATTGATTCAGAAAGTAAATAGGGTAGGGCTTCGGCCCCCTCTTGGAATGTCGGACCTTAGAAATAACCTTTCCTCCGTCCGGGATTCCAAGATGCGGCCGACGCATCACAAATCAATCTCGAAGGGGGAATGGCATTATGATACCTGAACATTTACTTCAGGATCGTTACTGGCGGGGGCTGCTTTACATTTTTACACATCATAACAAGCTTAAGCAATTTTTGAAGCCGGAATTTGTTGATTTTGAAGAGTTGACTGTTCATGTGGAGGCACTGCTGGAAGCTTCAAAAGATTGGAGTCTATCGGAGAAGTTCATGCTTTACGCTGCGCTTTATATCTTTAATGGCCGTGTCAAGTTTGATATGTCTGATGCAGACCGCTTAAACGACAAGGATGCAGATATCCTCATTACAGCCCTACGCATGCGTTACGCGATGTAAGGGGGCGGCAATGATGCTCGTACTCAAAGGAGATACAGTGCGGACAAGCTGCGGCCTGTCCGGCGAGATCACAGATACATGGGGTTTAGCTCGAACTTGGGCTAAGCTCCGGCAGGAAGATGGTAATTTAGCCTTTATCCTCCGAACGGATGTGACTGAGATATTAAAGCGGCCCCTGACAAAGAAGGGCAAACGATGATAAGGCAGCAGAGGTGAAAATATGCCCGCAGATAGCTTTTCCTTTCCAATGTTCTCGGGGCTGCTGACGCCGGATCACTGTAAAAAAATCGGCTCAGCATTATGGCTATTTGTCTGGTGCATTAGCTCCACTACCGCCGAAGTCGAAGACGATGGAACCGTTTGGGGGATTGTCCTTGGTGGCAAGCCGATGAAACTATCTGAAATCGGCGCGAACTTCGGGGTAAAAGACAAAACAGTCAGTAGGTGGATCAGTGATCTGCAGGATCATGGATACCTTCATATCACCAGAGCGCCCCGGGGTTTGATTATCAAGGTCAAACATTCGAAAAAAGGGCTTTTGAAGAGATCGGACAAAAATGTCCGTTCACCGGAAAGCGATCAGACAAAAATGTCCGTTCATTTTGAAAGTGATCAGACAGAAATATCCGATCACAATGACAGTGATCAGACATATTTGTCCGTTCACTGTGAAGGTGATCAGACATATTTGTCCGTTCACAGCGATAGTGATCAGACAGAAATGTCCGATCATGGGCCGGAATTGGGTAGTGATCAGACAAAAATGTCCGATGCAAAAGATATTATTACTACTACTACTATTACTAAATTAGAAAAAGAGTGGTGGGAAGAAGAACCGAATCAAAACCCACCCGCCGACGATGGCTATCTTGCCATCTTAGACGCTTATTGCAAAATGCACTCAAAATTTGACATACACGTTTCTACTGCTGAACGACATGCCATGGGTCAGATGGTCGCCGGAGGGATTTCAGCCCCTTTTACCATCCAAACTATGAAAACCATGTTTAAGGCGAAGCAGGCAAAGCAAGCCCGAGACGGTGATCCTTTTGAGCAGCCAAACAGCTTTGCTTATTACGAAAAAGGCATTAAGGAAGCTTGGAGAAAGTCCCAGGTAGTCAGCAAGCCTTCTAGAAAGCCTAAAACTCAGGCAGCTCAGTCAGAGCCGCCGCGCAAAACTAAGCAGCAGCAGGAACTTGAAGACCTGCAGCGCCGTGCAAAGGAGGCCAAGGAGTTTGAGAAGAGCACAAGTCATTGACCTGCTGATTAAGCTCAAACAGGAATATACACACCAGATCGACACCAGTGACCAGGAGGTTACCCGGCTTTACGAAGCTTTGAAGGACTTCCCTTTTGACAAGGCCGTCGAGAACGTGCGGCAGCACATTTTAACAAACTCTTGGCCCCCGAAAATCGCTCAGATACGCGGTGGACAGGGAGATATGAAAGAGGATTTTCGTAGCAAAGTAGAGGCCGCGCACCTGCTGGCTGAAAGACAAAACAATCGCGCAGATGTGGTATTGCCACCTGCAGGATATAAGGAGGCCCTTTATGCAAAGCTCGGAATCAACTCGCGTCCTACCAAATAGCCAGGCTTCTGAAGCAACGGTACTGGGTGCTGTTCTCATCGACAAGTCAGGGGATGCCGCAGATAGTGCATCTTTGCTGGAGCCTGCAGTATTCTTTAATCCGGCACACCAGCAGATATTTAAGGCCATTCTCAATCTGTACAAAGTCGGGAGTCCCATTGAGCTTCCCGCGCTTGTGAATGAATTGAACGGCATGAAGCAGCTTGAGAAAGTCGGTGGTGTTAGCTATCTGGCTAAGTTGGCTCATGCTGTACCTACTGCGGCCAATGTTGGCTATTACATCGGCGACCTTGAGGACAAGCATACTTTACGAAAAGCCATCTTTGCCGCCGAACGGCAGATGCAGCTCGCTTATGATAGCGACGACGCCGGACTGGTTGTCAGCAGCATGCTGAATGATTCTGCACTTCTTTCGGATCAAGCATCCTCTAAGGCTGATTTCAGATCTATCAAAGATGTAGTTATAGAAGTCGTTGAAAACACTGCGGAAAAGGCAGAAAGCGTCATAAACGGCGAGATTACGGGAATTCATACGGGTTACACGGACTTAGACCAAATGACCACAGGGTTTCAGAACGGTGACTTGATTATTGTTGCGGCTCGGCCATCGGTCGGGAAAACGGCCTTTGCTTTAAACATCGCGCAGAATGTGGCTGTTCGTTCCAAGGAAACAGTCGCGGTTTTCAGTCTTGAAATGTCCGCGCCGCAGCTTGTACAGCGTATGGTTAGCGCGGAAGTGAATTTAGATGCCGGAACACTGCGGTCTGGAGCCATGCGGGAAGATGATTGGACCCGGTTAGCTACTGCGGCTGGAATACTGGGAGAATCGGACATTTTTATTGATGATACAGGAGTCATAACAGTACATGAGATTCGGGCAAAGTGCCGGAGATTGAAAAAGGAAAGAGGTCTTGGCCTGATCGTCATTGACTATTTGCAACTCATTGCTGGTCGCGGCAGCGAGAATAGGCAGCAGGAAGTTTCCGAAATATCGCGGACGCTCAAACAAATAGCCCGTGAACTTGACGTTCCGGTTATTGCATTGTCCCAGCTCAGCCGGGGCGTCGAGCAGCGTCAGGACAAGCGTCCTATGATGAGTGACCTTCGGGAATCCGGTTCCATCGAACAGGACGCCGATATTGTTGCCTTCCTTTACCGGGATGATTACTACAACGCCGATTCTGAGAAAAAGAACATCATCGAAATTATCATTTCCAAGCAGCGTAATGGCCCGGTAGGAACCGTTGAACTGGTATTCCTTAAGCAGTTTAACAAGTTCGTCAATTATGGACGGGCGCACGCCTCATGATCTTGCTGGAGTGTTGTGCCGGGATGGTGGAGATCCGGGAGGACTTTTACCGCTGTCCGTGCTGCAGATTTGAGGCGGAGCAGTTAACCATGAAAGGGATGGATTATATGGATTCAGCAATTAGAAAAATTCAAAAAGCCCTAAAGTTGGCAAATGGAAATTCAAATGCAGATGAAGCTCAGGCTGCGATTTTACTCGCTCAACGCTTGATGGCTAAACACGGCTTAACTGCTTCTGATATTGGTTCTACTGAACAAAAACAACCGGAAGCACTGGAAGGTAAAATTCGCAGAAATAGAATTGAATGGTGGCACCGCAAGCTGACGCTAATTGTCGCCGATAACTTTCGTTGCTATTCATTTTATGCCAATGGCTCATATGTCGGTTTTCTCGGGCTTCCTGAAGATGTTGAAATAGCAAAGGAGATATATTTATTTGCTGAAAATGCAATTAAACATCATTCAAGCGAATATTTGAAGTCACGCCGCTACTACTTCGGTTCACGACGGCAGACCAATATGTTAAAGAATGACTATATTACTGGATTTCTTGAGGGATTGCGTGAAAAATTCAAGGAACAAATAGAGTCAGAATGCCTATCTTTGGTACTGGTAAAGCATGACGCAGTAGTTCAGTATCACGAAAAGGCGAATTGGAAAACGGGTAAACCGATTAACGTGTCTGCTTTAGGAGACAGTGCAGCTCATGCACAAGGGTACAAAGACGGTCGAGATTTTAATAATCCGGTTGGGAAAATGATCGGGTAGATGTGGAACTGACACTGGAAGAAATGGCGATTGTAGCAGGTCGTAACGAGTGGTAAGGAGCGATAGACAAAAAATATTCCTGAAAGGATGAACTGAACGTGAGTGATAAAAACAACAAGGCAAACGGGGGAGTTGGTTTCTTCGGCCTGCTGGGGATTGTCTTCATTATATTGAAACTGACGGAAGTTATTGATTGGAAATGGGGGGTTGTACTACTGCCGTTGTATGGTCCCATCTCCTTCGCCGTATTTATTCTTCTTATCGTTTTAGTTGTGAAAGGCTTGACCAAATAAAGAACGGTAGACGCATACTACGACATAACGAAAGGGTGATGAAAAGTGAAGATGCAAATTACATTAACACCAAAAGAAATCGAGCAAATAGTAAAGGCGCATTTAACACAGAAGTTTAAAACTGTTGGAGAGGTTGAATTGGTAGTAGGTCAAGAATTGAGAGGTCATTACACTAGCGAACACTATGCAACGGTTTTTAAAGGGGCTACATGCGAAGTTGAACTGTAATTTGTATCGCAGTACGAAGACACTGAGCAATAGACGCATATATCGAAATTAAAAACTAAGGAGGGCATACGATGCCTAACCATATTACCAATATCATTACAATTACTGCTCCTGAAGGAAGATCGGTAAAGGAAGTCTTGGATTATGTTAAAACAGACGACACACTGTTCGACTTCAACTCGCTTATTCCGATGCCAAAGGAAATCGAGGAATCATTCGGAACGCCAGGAATTTCACCGCCTTGGTATGAGTGGAGCATTAAAAATTGGGGAACGAAATGGAACGCCTATGAGATTGAAAGCCAGGAACAAGGCATTAAGTTTGAAACAGCTTGGAACGCACCAATGCCCGTTATTGAAGAACTGGCTCAGAAATTCCCTGATTTCTCTTTTGACTTTAAATACGCTGATGAGGACACCGGGTATAATTTTGGACACTTGAAGATTGACCGACTCGGAACCTTGATCTACTCTCTCCCGGAAAAAGGGACGCCAGCGGCAAATAAATGGGTGTTTGATAATGTGAAGGAGCGCCCTGATTACTACGATGAGGAAGGAAATTACATCGGAGAAGATTAATGCGCAGTTCGACACAAACTATGTAATAAGGAGGGAAATACTGCATGGATGGTCTGGTCATAAAACCCAAATGGGCTGACTTGATTCTATCTGGACGGAAAACTTGGGAAATTCGCAGCCGGATAACTTACAAACGCGGCACAATAGCAATTGTTAAAAGTGGTAGTGGTCTGGTTTATGGTACAGCGCAATTAGTGGACTGTATAAAACTTTCATCAGAGGATTTTGCGAAAAGTCGCCATAAGCATTGCATTCCAGCCAGTGAATCAAATTTAGTTAAGCATTATAGAGAACTGTACGCTTGGGTGTTGGAGGAAATACAAGTTTTCCCTGAGCCGATAAAATACAATCACCCACAAGGGGCAGTGGTATGGGTGAGGTTGCCGGAGGGAGTTAATCTAAATGAGTACCTTATCCCCAATCCATCCACAGGCGGTTAACATGATCAATATGGCATTAAGTAGGGTAATCCGCAGAGGCAGGAAAATCGAACGTATGCAGTTATGTGTGTGCTCTCGTTCCGAATTGGCTCAGCATCAAATAGTAAAAACAGCATTCGGAGATTTGCGGATTCATACTGGCGACTTTGTTCCAAAGGGGTATTCCTACCTGATGGAAGATCCGGGAGGTGATAATAGAGGGTTTGAGTGGGTATCGGTGCCGAAGACAGCAAATATATTCGAAAATCGGAGAAAGGAGGCATAAGGGTGATCATCAAGACAGTGAAAAATGTCAATTCACCGGCTGGCTGCATCGTTTCCGGGGTTTCCTTCCGGGCGCAGCGTGAACGCAGCGGATACAGCATAACATTCGGGGAATTCAAGGGGATTTACATCCCGGAATCATCAGCGATTATAATTAGCGATCTTGTACTGGATGAAGACGGCAAGATTCCGCGAGGTCAAAAGTATGCTTAATGAACATGAAAAGACCCCCTAATCCTTGGCCGGGGCCGGGGGTCAATGAACAGTATTTCTACCTCAACCCATTATAACACAAAGGGGATTGAGGGGAATGGCAATGGCATGGGAGCAAGGGGAATTGTTTCCCAGCGCGGATAAATCGGACGTCGATAGAACCAGAATCCTGCTTGAAGAATACTCTACAATGGTCGATATTGTTGACGGTCTTAAAGAGAGAGAAGTTCGTTCGGCTGCTGAAGAAAAACTGCTGCGGGAATGGGAACCGGCGATTCATAATATAGTGCTAGCAATCGAAGCTATTAAAAATAGAGAAATCAGAGATATTATGAAATATCGCTTCCTTAATTTTTACCCACGAAAGGCAGCAGTTGTAAAATGGCACTCATTTTCCGAACGGTCCTTAGATCGAAAGATACTGGAAGGAATCGGAATGGTAGCCTCAACGCTGAAGATGCTCGGCATCATGTAAAACGTGTCTGTATTCTGTCTGTATTGCGTCTGTTGACTGTCTGTTTAGGGTCTGTTTTGCGTCCGCAAAGCGTCTGTATTTTGGATTTAAAGTAGGGACATAGGGAATTTGCTTTATTATTCCCGGGTGTCCCTGCTACCCCTTACCCCAGCAGGACTCGGCCATGCTGAATCAGTGATGAAACACCTTTGACAAGCGCAAGACGCAAAGGGAGTGGAGCTGTAGCACAAGTAGCAAGTAGGTGTTCGCGGCGGTATGGTGCGGGGAATGAGAGTTGAAGATGCTCTCAACGCGCTCCACCCGGGCGCGATATATTGGCGTTGTGATTAAGCCAGCGCAAATACGGGAAATGGCAAATAAATGTAAATACTCAAAGTCGCTCTTTTATAAGGGCGGCTTTTTATATTGGGGGAAAAGCAATGAATGAGATAAGGAGGCTTAGGGAACCGCCAGAACCGAAACAGCCGGTTAATTGCAAGGGTTGTATATGGGGGAAATGGGAAGCAGCAGCTCAGTTCTGTTCCAAACCGTCAGGTTGTATTAAGGCGGACGGTGAGAGCAAATGAACTTTGTTCAGCCGATTCGTGACCCGGAAACGCTGCAAGACATTAAGGATTATCTTAAGAATAAGAATCTTAGAGATTTCATAATGTTCCTGCTGGGTATTTATACGGGCCTGCGGATCAGTGACATTTTGAGATTACGTGTTAAGGATGTATCGGGTTCTCACATCTCGATTAGAGAGAAGAAGACCAATAAGCAGAAACGTATATTCATGGCTCCCGAACTGAAGAAGGAATTGTTGTCTTATATAGAGGGGAAGCCACCGAATGAATTTCTGATCAGAAGCAGAGAAGGAATGAATCGGGCGATTACCCGCGAAATGGCATACAAGGTTATGCGTTCTATTGGTGACGAATTCGGTCTCTCCGAAATGGGCTGTCATACATTAAGGAAAACATTTGGCTATATCTTCTACAATGAGACAACGGACAAGGATATCGGCATGCTGATGGACTTCTTTAACCATGCTTCTCCTAAGATCACGCTTCGGTATATTGGCATGGAACAAGACAGCATGGACATGGCCTTGAAGCGCCACAAAGCATAGTCAGTTACTCATATTAAGGATAGGTGAAACTCATTTCTGGGACAGGCTGAAAGGCCTTATAGAGCAAGGGTTTATGACAGGTGAATGAGTTTAACACAATGTAAGATATGTGTAATTAGATCACACAGTATTTACCAGTTATTCAGCAGCAGCAAAAGGGGTTAATTATGGCACAATCTCCACTTAAGCCATGCAGCCGTGTGGGCTGTAGGAACCTCACTAGGGGCCGTTACTGTGCCGACCATACCCAAGAGAAGCATAGCTATGATAGATACCGTGGGACGGCTGCACAGCGCGGCTATGACGGTCAGTGGCGTAAAGCTCGGCTGGGTTACTTGCGGAAACATCCGGTGTGTGTGTATTGCAGGGATGCGGGTCTAGTGATTGCTGCTACCGTGGTTGACCACATCATCCCGCATAAGGGCGACAAGGATTTATTCTGGGACCGCAACAATTGGCAGGCGCTGTGCAAGGCTTGCCATGACGAGAAGACGGTCAGAGAGGACGGAGGATTCGGGCGTGAACAGGTTCTACAGTAATGGCGTGTTTGTTGAAGCCGTCCAGTTTAAAGGCAACTTCAGTGAGATTGAAAGCTTTGTAGGCGGTGACGCAGGGTTTGTCGATGGGATGCTGGTTGTTGCGACACCTGAAGGACCATTGCGAGCCAAGAATAGAGACTGGATCATCAAGAAAAGCAATGGTCGAATCTCCACATGCGAACCATTTGAATTTATGAATACGCATAGTCCGGTGATTTCTCCGGGCAGTCTGACACCCCCCGGGTTTTGAAAAAAATTTTTTGAATCAGATTAGACCGCATCGGACTCTTGTGTGAAAAAATGTCCCCAGCGAAAGTTTCAAAAGGAGGTACGGAAAGTATGTCAGATATTGTTAATTTTAATCACATGCGGGTGGGACAGAAAGGCGGTGGCAAGCATTGGACAGAATCCGAGGTTAATGCCCGGGAAGCTGCTTCGAAAAAATTCGAACGAAAAAAGAAAAAGCAGACTCTTAAAATTCCCGGATGGCTGAACGACGAAGCCCGGAAGGTCTGGCGGAAGACGGTTAAGGACATGGCTGAATTCGAAGTGCTGGACAAGGTGGACGAAGATGTGCTGGGCGCTTATTGCGATGCAGTAGCGAAGTACCAGGACGCGAACCGGCTGATTGACATCGAAGGCTATACAGAAATAAATGCTCAAGGGAATATGGTTGTTAGCGCTTATGTGAAAATGGCGCAGAGCTATTCCCGTCTCATTCTTTCTTATTCCAACAAGCTGGGGCTTAATGCGGAAGCACGTGCGCGACTAGCAAAGAAGACGGCGGACCAGGAGGAAGACGAAAATGCCGGACTCTTCGATTGATTGGGAAGACGTCCATCCAACAAATCTTTATGCTGGTGAGGTTGTATCTGGGATGCGCTTGGCATGCAAGCGTGAGCGGCAAGCATGTAAGCGACATTTATCCGATCTGCAGAGGCAGGCAACGCCGAACTTCCCGTATGTCTTCGATGAATCTCGGGCAGATCGTATCTTTGAATGGTTTGAGCGTTGCTGCCGTCATGTTCGCGGTCCGTTCTCTGGACAATTGATTAAGCTGCTGCCCTTCCAAAAGTTCGACCTAGGCTTTGTTTACGGTTGGGTGCATATGGATAGCGGAAAACGGAGGATTACTAAGGCGTTACACCTTCGGGCGCGGGGAAACGTTAAATCCACAGAAATGTCGGGTTTATCCTTATACGGCATGTGCGGTGATTGTGTATATCCGCCCGGCATGCCACATTTGAAGCGTTATGAAGATAGCCCAGAAGTGGAATGTGCGGCAGTCGACAAGCAGCAGGCTAAGCGGGTATGGCTGGATGCTAAAGGAATGGGTGAAAAAAGCCCGGATATTTCAAAACGTTTACGGATTAAACGCACCTACATTGAGCATGCCAAACGCGGTGGATGGCTCCGGCCATTGTCAAAGGATACAAAGAATAAGGATTCAGGAGCGCCTTGTCTTGTTATAGTTGACGAATGGCATGCTCATCCTACCAGTGAAATTGTAGACGTATCTTATTCAGGTTTTGGTAAGAGGCTGCAATCCTTAATGCAGATTATATCAACCGCGGGAAAGGATGCCGAGAATAGCCCTTGCAAGAAGGAATATGATTCGTTATGCAAAATGCTTGACGGGGAAAGTCCTATGATAGAATCTTACTTTGCCATGATTCGGGAGTTGGACAAGGGAGATGATCCGCATGATGAAAAAAACTGGCCGAAAGCAAATCCCATTCTTCAGGAAGAAAATGAATATTCAGCAGAATTACTCAAGCAGATCCGAATTGAGCATGATGAAGCGTTCAATTCAGGAGATCCACAAAAAATCCGGGAATGGCTGACAAAGCGGGTAAATCTCTGGCAGGCGGATAGTGAAAATAAATATATGTCCGGCATTATGGACAAATGGAAAGCACTCGCCGTGTCGCGAAGTGCTTTTTTAGATTTGGTTCGCGGTTATGCGACCCGCAACGGATTGGATTTATCCAAAACGACAGACTTGACCGGATCTGGCTTTGTGTTCCGGCTGGAAGACGGGAGGTATGCAGTGACGGCTCACGGATTTATGCCGGAGGAAACGGCTACCAAGCATGAGCATAGTGACCGGGTTCCTTATCGGCAGTGGGCTGCAGAGGGGTGGTGTACACTTACACCCGGCTCTGTCGTGGATTATAGCTTCATCAAATCTCATATTCAGCAAATGGAGCAGAACGAATCCTGGTTTATTGAAGAGGTTTGCTATGATCCATACAACGCGACGCATTTCACACAGGATTTAGAAGCGGAAGGGTACAACCGCGTTGAGATCCGGCAAGGCGTTCAAACTCTTTCAGAACCGACAAAGTTCTTCCGTGAGCTGATTCTACGCGGCTTAATCGTTCATGACGGCAGTCCATTGCTGACTTGGTGCTTGTCTAATGCCGTTGAAGTTGCGGATAACAACGGAAATATTAAGCTTTCGAAGAAGCATAAGGACGACAGTCAGCGGATTGACTTGCTTGCGGCCATCATAAATGCCATGGTCCGGGCAATGGTGGGCGACTCCACCATTAACCTGAATGATCACATCATGAGCGAGGACTTTTCCTTTTAGCAAGGAGGTGAAATGTGAAACGAAGAAACTTTGTGCAGCGCTGGTGGAACCGGCGATCTTCGGAGGACAGTCTGTTGAATCCCCCGCAGTGGCTGCTTGATCTTTTTGGTGTCTCCAACACAGCCAGCGGGGAAACGATAACTGCAGATTCTGCGCTGCTAAACAGCAACGTGTACACCTGTGCTTCCGTCCTTGGCGGGGACATCGGTAAGCTGCCGATTCAGGTTTTTAAAAAGCGCGGAGCGGGGATCGAACGTGACAGTAGTCACCCTGTTTCTAGGCTGCTGGGATCTCGTCCGAATCCATACATGAGCGCGTACACATTCAAGGAACTGATGCAGGTTCATGTCACGGTCTGGGGCAACGGTTATGCAAATATTGAATGGGAGACAAGCGGACCCAATAACGGATTTCCAAAAGGGTTATGGCCTCTTGATCCATCGAAGACAGACGTCCAGGTCGATAAAGATACTGGTCAGGTTTGGTATGTGACGACACTGCCCAATGGGGAAATGCGGAAGTTGAATCATTTTGACGTTCTCCACTTTAAGAGCATCAGCAAAAGTGGTCTTAAGGGAATTACCCCGATCTCCGTTATCCGCGAGGAGCTGGGGGTGCAGAAGTCACAGCGCAAGTTCCTGGGTTCCTTTTATGCCAATGGTACGGCCACGCGGGGAATTCTGAAAATACCGAATGGTACCTTGGATAAACCGGCCAAGGATAAAACGCGAGACGAATGGCAGAAGGCGAATTCTGGACTTAACAACGCGCACCGGATAGCTATCCTGGATGCTGGGATGGAATATCAAAACCTTGGCATGCCCCTGAATGATGCTCAATTTATTGAAACCAGCAAATTCGGCATTATGGAGACCGCCAAGATATACAAGGTGCCGGGCTATAAGCTGGGCCTGACGGATGTAAAGTTCAGCAATATGGAAAACCAATCTTTGGAGTATGTGAAGAGTACGCTACAGCCTATCACCACGAATTGGGAACAGGAATGTGATTATAAGCTGTTCACGGAGTCGGAGCGAAAGAAATATTACACCAAATTCAACATGTCTAGCGAATTGAGGGGAGACAGCACCAGCCGCGCAGCCTATTACAAGGAAATGATTGCAATGGGCGCTTACACCATAAACGAAGTGCGGGAACTGGAAGAGCGGGACAACATTGGCGACAAAGGCGACGTGCACTTTGTCAGCCTGAACTATGTCAACCTGGAGAAGATGGACCAATATCAAATGTTGAAAGCGGGCCTTAGTAAAGATGCCTCGAACGAAGGGGGGTGACAACAACAATGAGTGAAAAGGTTATTCGCTATTTGCCAGCTAAAATTGAGGTGCGCAGTACGGAGGGCGAGGGCGAAAGTCAGACCCAGACCATCGGCGGGTATGTCGTCAAGTTTAATCAGCGCAGCCAATTGATTTGGGGCGAGTTCTACGAGCGTGTAGCAAAGGGGGCATTCTCCCGCAGCCTGCAAGAGAACGTGATTAAGGCCTTTTGGAATCATCGGAGTGACTTTGTTCTTGGATCGACGAAGCCGGGGACGCTGCGGTTGCTGGAAGATGATGTGGGCCTATCGTTTGAAATTGATCTACCAAACAATACATGGGGCAATGATGCCTATGAATCTGTGCGGCGCGGTGATGTTGACGGTGTGAGCTTCGGCTTCTATGTTCGGAGTAACGGGGACGCTTGGGAGTATATAAAGGAAGAGGATGTTTATATCCGTACCTTGCTAGATATCAATTTGTTTGAAGTATCACCGACTCCCTTCCCAGCATACCTGGACAGCGAAGTGGATCAGCGCAGCATTGATAAACTGGGCATTACGTCCAAAGAGCAGCGCAAATTTGAAAAAGAAAAGCTATTACTTGAAATCGACTTATTGGCTATCGGCTAAGGAGTCGATTTTTGTTTTGCCAAAATATCAAATGGAGGTACACTATGGACCCGAAAGAACGTGAATTGCGCCAGAAACTGGCGGAAAAGTTGGAAGAAGCCCGGTCATTAATGGAGGGCAAGAAGATGGAAGAAGCTCGGGCGGCAAAAGATGCGGCAGCGGAGCTACGGGCGCAGATTGATTTGATGGTTGAAATGCGTGAGCTGGACACGCCGGGCGACACTGCGCCACCCGCAGAGCCGGAACATCGGGATAACAAACCACCAAAGCAAGAGCAGTACCGCAACGCTTTCCTGAAGGAGCTGCGCAAGCGGAATTTATCCACGGAAGAACGTGCCTTGCTGGATGCTTCAGCAGAAGAAACCCGCGCCGGTATGAGTGGAGGAAGTGGTGAGGACGGCGGTCTTATTATTCCGCAGGACATTCAAACGATGATTAATGAAAGAAAACGTCAGTTTGTCTCGCTGGAACCTTACGTAACCGTAGAACCTGTAACCACTCGTTCCGGTTCGCGCGTAATTGAGAAAAACGCCGACATTACTGAGTTTACCGAGATTACGGAACTGACCGACCTTGACGATATGGACAATCCCAAGTTTACTCCGGTTACTTATAACATCAAAGACCGGGGGGGCATCCTTCCAATTTCGAATAGCTTACTGCAGGATACAGACCAGAATTTAATGGCCTATCTTGCGAAATGGATTGCCAAGAAGTCCGTCATTACACGTAATAAGCTTATCTTGAAGCTGCTGGATACTCTGACTAAAGTAGCTGTTTCGGGGCTGGATGAAATTAAAACAATCCTGAACGTAACGCTTGACCCGTCTATCAGTCTGGGTGCAATCATCCTTACCAACCAGGATGCTTTCAACTATCTTGACCAATTGAAAGATTCTGATGGAAAAGCTCTGCTGCAGCCCAATCCGACACAGCCCACGCAGAAATTGCTTTATGGTAAGCCGGTTGTCGTCTTTGCTAATCGCTTATTGCCTACAACCGGGACCACTACAAAGAAGGCGCCTATTATCATCGGTGATTTGAAAGAGGCGATTGTCCTCTTTGACCGCCAGCAAGTTTCACTTGCTTCGACTAATGTCGGCGGGAAAGCCTTTGGCCGTAATTCTACGGATGTTCGCGCCATTGAGCGAGAAGATGTTACATTCTTCGATAATGAAGCCGTTGTTTATGGTCAGTTGACCATTTCCGGGGCGTAATGCTGACCACGGTAGACCGTCTTAAGAAAGCGATGGGCGTTCAAGGTGATTCGTTGGAAGAAGAGATGCTGCAGATCCAAATTGCAGCATCTTCTCAGGTCATTGAAAACTACTGCAAGCGTTCATTCAAGTTGCAGAGTTACACCGAGCGGCACGGCGGAAACTCCCGTTCCTCATATATCAACCTGCGGAATTATCCAGTGGAGAGTATCGAGGAAGTAGTTATTCCCGGAAAGCCTGTAGGCGAGTATGAGCTGCTGGAGGAAGGGCGAATATTCTGCCCTTCCGGCTGGCCTGCGGGAGAACACAATATCAAGGTGACGTACACCGCTGGTTATGTACTGCCCGGTGATGCAACAGCGGAAAAACCGCGCACGCTGCCGGAAGTGTTGGAATTGGCTTGTATCTTCCATGCCCAATTCATGCTCCGCACGCCTGGTGTGACAGCAGAGCGGGTGGGCGATATCTCTGTAAACTACAGCGCTGACGGTGAAGGGTTGCCGCCTACCGTGGTATCTCTTGTTTCGCCATATGTTGGGAGGTGGGTTTAGTCATGGCAAGTCAAAGAGCAAGGGCGCGGCGTGTCGGAGTACAGGTGACCGGAGAGGATAACCTGCGGCAGCTGGCCGAGCGGCTTCGCCCCTTAACAGAGCAAAAGGTCCGTATCGGTATGCAAGGTGACGCCGAGCTGGCAATGATTGCTGGCGTCCACGAATACGGCAGTATCAAGATGAACATTCCGGCGCGTTCCTTCATCGGGACGGGCAAAAAGAAGGGGCAGACCCCGATAGGCAAGTTAGTGCGGGCCGGGGTGACGGAGATTGCCCACGGCCGTAAATCTGTGGCCTCTCTTTATGCGGAGATTGGCGAAACGGGGCTGGACCGCATGAAGAAGAATTTCGAGCGGATCAAGCAGCCGCCATTATCTGCCCGGTATGCAGCCCGGAAGTCGGGCAAGCGCAAGCTGCTGCACCGGGAAGATGAGCTGAAAGACTCGCTGACTTACGACATTGTGCCAAGGGGGCAGTAAGAATGCAGAATTTTAGATTCGCTGGTGCGGTCCGCAAGTATTTTCGGTCTTATGCGCTGCTGCGGGAAGATTCCGGTGGATACTACGATGAGGATGGCGTTTGGGTAAACGGCGAGTCGATACGCCTACCCCTGCGCGGCAGCGTGCAGCCCCTGAGCGCCCGCCTACGGGCCGCAGAAGGTGGGGATTATACGGAGTCAGACCGGAGACTATTCACGCTGTACGCCCACGATATAGACGATATCGTAGAACACCAGGGCGTACAGTACCGAGTGGCCGAGGAAACCGAACGAGAGTACAGCGATATCAATCAGTATATTTTGCGGAAGGTGGTCGCCAATGCTCCCATTTAAAGCGATCCGGTCCGCGATAGCTCGCGGTCTGAAGGCTGCCCTGAATATTCAGGTGATCGAGATGAGCGGCGGCGGTAAAATGCCGGTGGGTAGCTTCCTGACCTACGATTTCCGGGATGGCTTCGGTGGTGCGGTAGGGCAGCCGGTCATTACTCAGCATAATAGCCAGCAATACAGGCGGGAGACGGTGACATTTACCGTCTCTTTTAATTCGTACGCCGATGCGACGGAGGACAGCATTCAGAATGCCATGCTTGCCCGGGATTGGTTTAAAACAGCTGGTCGAGAGCTTTTGAAAAACACGCTGGATGTAATTGTTATCGAGATCGGAGAAGTTCAGAACCGAGACATTAATATCGGGGAAGAGTGGGAACGGCGGCAGGGCTTCGACGTTGATTTCCGCGCCACCGACCTTGTGATTACCGACCTGTCCGGCTGGATTGAAACAGCACCAATACAAAGGAGTGATTATTTTGTCGATTAGCGACGTTACAGTAACCATTGCCGTGCAAAAGCCGACGCCTATCTTGGGTGGATTCGGCAAGCCCTTGATTCTCGGGGCGAGTACGGCAGGCAAGGATTTCAAAAATTACGCGGATATTGAGGCAGTAAAGACCGATTATGAGGTTAGCACAGAAGAGTATAAGGCGGCATTTGCTCTTTTTGCCCAAAAAAACCCACCTGCTGAGATTGCTATCGTGGCCCGCAAGACTGGAACAACACCAGTAACGCTGGCGGATATGCTGCCGACTCTGTTTCTCAAGGACTGGCACTTTCTTGTCACCACCACAACCACAGTGGAAGATTTGACCTTGATTGCTGACGCCGTGGAGGCCGATAATTCCCGGCAATTTTTTGCCCGGACCAGTAGCAAAGCGGACTTGGCGACCATCAAGGCTAAAAACTATGACCGCACAGAGGTAATCTATCACACCACGGTCAATAATTACCCTGAAGCGGCTTGGGTGGGGGCTGTCGGTAGTCTGCCGGTAGGTAGCGTGACATGGAAGGGCTGGACGCTGGTCGGAATTACACCGATGGACATTGACGTTACAGAGCTTAATGCAATCCATGCGCTGGGGGCTAACACCTACGTCACCAAGGCCGGGACAAACGTCACCAGTGAAGGTAAGGCGGTCAGCGGGAAGTTTATCGACTTTATTCATAGCCAGGATTACGTCGTGGACTCCATTCAGTTTGCCGTGCAGGATCTGTTTAACCAAGCACAGCACGCCATGCAAAAGATCAACTACGACAACGTAGGTATTGCGCAGATCGAGAGTGCGGTGCGCACGGTGTTGCAGCGGTCTTACCTGCAGGGCATGATTGCATCCGACGACGACGGCGTGGCGCTGTATCATACTACGTTCCCGCCGCGCAGCCAGGTTGATCCGGCTCAGGTAGCTGCCCGGAATTACCCGGATGGTCAGTTTGATTTTGTTCTGGCCGGAGCGATTCACACCGCCGCCATTCGCGGTACCATTAAATTTGTGTAAATAAGGAGGAATCAACGTGCCAAAAACATATGATCCGATGGACGTCGCCGTGATTGTAGGCGGCGTATTTTTGACGGGATTTGGCGAGGACCTGGTGACCGTTGCCAAAGATGAAGAGCGGTTTACCGTATCGGTCGGGGCGCAGGGGGATGTAATTCGCAATAAGGTGAACAATCCCTTGGGGACGATTACCATCACTTTGCAACGCACAAGCCCGCAATGCGCCTATCTGGATGGGTTAGCCAATAGCGACAAGTTGGTGCCGGTATCGGTTATGTACTCCGGCGATCCAAAAGAGACGAATACCGCGACAGAGGCGTACGTCAAAAAGCCAGCAGACCGCGAGTACGGTTCCGAGGCTGGCGACAAAGAGTATGAGTTTCAGTGTCTTGATTTGAGCATGAACTAAAATCCAATACCTGAGAGGGGCCAATATCATGGCTAATTTTTCACAGAAGAAAGTAAAGACGAAATCCGGTAAAGAGTACACGCTGCAGCATCCTGGAGTGCGGAACGTTACCAAAATCACGGACCGGATTAAAAATAAGTTTGGCATTCCATCAGATGAAAAAATTGCTGAGGAAATGATGCAGTATGTTATTGTGGAGCCAAAAACAACATGGGATGATTTTGAATCCTATAGCGAAATGACGGAGCTTGTCGGTAAAGCTTTCGCCTTTATCACCGGGCAGGACGACACCGAGCCGGAAGACGATGCCGAGGATAAGTAAGATCGAAGCCAAACGCCGCGCAGAAGAGAACTGGCCCCAGTGGCGTTTGTTGCTGTCGGATATGGGGATTACGTACTCTGATTTGCTGACTATGGATGATGAGGATATCGCTGAGGCAAATGCGGCTTTGGATATCCATATCAAACAGCAAAAGGAACTTAATAAGAGCAAGAAATAGGCGTCCTTCTCGGGCGTCTATTTTTGTTTGCTGGAAAGGAGGGGACATATGGCAGGCGGCATTATTGGATCACTCATGTATGCGGTGGGGTTTAAATTCAATTCAAAGGGCATCGACGATGCGGATTCAAAAGTCGGCAGGTTAACCAAAGGAGTCGTTGGATTAGGCGCTGCGGGTGGTGCGGCGCTGGTTGGTATCGGAGCGGGCGCACTAAGCGCAGCGTCCAATTTTGAAAGCGCCATGTCCAAGGTGCAGCTGACTACAGGCCAGACAACAGATCAGATGGAAGCCACTCGGGGAATTGCCATGAATCTATATAATGATAATTTCGGTGAGAACTGGGATGATCTTGGCAGTAAAATTTCCGACGTAGCTAAAGCAACCGGGCTTACAGGCGGTGCCTTGGAAACTGCTTCCCGCGAGGCAATGCTGTACTCTGACAAATTCGATGGTGACGTTAATGAGTCCATTGCCGGGGTATCTGTCGCCATGAAAAACTTTGGAGTGACCAGTACCGAAGCTTTTAACCTCCTGACCCAAGGGCAGACCAACGGCACCAACACACAGGGCGATATGCTGGACTCAATAAACGAATATTCCCAAGCGTTTGCGAGTATGGGTTTCACCATGGAGGATACCATGGGATACCTTACAAATGGTTTGGCGGCTGGTGCCAGAAACACAGACCTTCTTGGCGACGCCATGAATGAGTTCAGTATTCTGTCCATAGAGGCCGGAGGAACGGCGGAAGCATCCTTTCAAGCATTGGGCTTAGATGCTAACAAGATGATGCAGACCTTTTCCAAAGGTGGGCCTGCAGCTAAACAATCTTTTCGAGATATCGTATCTATGATTTCTGACATCGAGGACCCGGTGCAGCAAAATACCATCGGGGTCGGCCTATTCGGCACGATGTTTGAGGAATTGGGCGTGAAAGCATTCTCCGCGCTTGACGATGTCAACACAAGTTTTGACCAAAACAAGGATTCTGCTGCCAATCTGTTCAATTCCTTCACAAGCATTGGGGATTCGTTCCAGTATTTTAAACGGCATATTGAAACAGGAATTTTAATTCCAATCGGGCAAAAGTTACTGCCTTACCTTAATATGTTCGGTTCTTGGATATCCAGCCATCAGTCAAAAATCGCCGCCTTTGGGGATATGGTCGGGAGCGGTTTGGGTGCAGCGATTGAACATGTCAGCGGATGGGTGCAGGCAGCAATACCGTATTTGCAGCAATTTGGTATACAGGCCGGAGCTGCCTTTGGGCAATTAGTCGATAAAGGAAAGGAGCTTTGGAGTAGCCTGCAGCCGATTGTGGTGACCATCGGGCAAGGTCTACTTGGTGCAGCACGGGAGTTATGGCCGGAGATCCAGAATATTGCCGGGAAGATGTACGAGGTTGGCAGCGCTATTGTTGAGTGGTCGGGTTTTCTACCAATCGTTTCAGGGATTGCGGCGGCGTTTCTTACCTACAAAACCATTATGTTCGGGGTTGCAACGGCAACCAAGGCTGTGACCTTAGCTCAAAAAATTGGAGCAGCCATAACAGGCGGGTTTACTGCAGCACAAGCGGCACTCAATGCCGTGATGGCAATTAATCCAATTACCCTTTTGGTGATGGCACTTGTGGGTCTTGGCGTAGCTTTTACAGTAGCCTATAAGAGATCCGATAAGTTCCGGGGCTTCATTGATAAGATGTGGGGTGGAATAAAGTCTTCAGTAACGGAGACGATTGATTTCTTCAGGATTACAGTTCCTACAGCCTTTAAGACGGCTTTTAATGCGGTGACAGGATTCCTTAAGCGTTGGGGTATAGTTTTCCTGACCGTGCTTGGTGGCCCTATTGGTCTTGCTGTTGGCCTTATCATTAAGCATTGGGATAAGGTTAAGGCTGTAACCATATCTGTCTTTACGGCGATAGGGAGCTGGCTGTCCTCGGTGTGGAGAGGCATTGTCAGTACAATCACTGGGGCTGGTACAGCGGTCTGGAGCGGCGTAACCCGTGCATGGGGCAGAGTGAGCGAGACAACCCGGACTGTGTTTACGGCTGTGTGGAACAAAATCACGGCGGTATGGAATGGGATTACCGGCACGGTAACTGGAGCGGCTTCAAATGTCTGGAGCGCAGTAAAGGGAGCCTGGAACAAGGTATTTTCAACTACTAACAGCCTTATGACTCAGGTCTGGAACAAAATCATCGGCATATGGGGGCAGATTGTCGCAGGCGTCAAAACAGCTGGGGTTAATTTGTGGACTGCTGTGTCTGAGATGTGGGGCAAGGTGACTGGATTCTTCGGTGGGATCAATCTTTATGAAATCGGAAAAAACATTATCCAGGGGCTGATAAACGGGATATCTTCTATGGCCGAAACTTTGAAAACGACAATGGCCGACATAGGAAATAGCATTGCCGATAAAGTCAGAGAGGTTCTCGGAATTCATTCCCCGTCTCGCGTAATGATGGAAGTAGGTTTGTATACAGGGGAAGGGTTTGTCAAAGGATTGGAAGACGTGACTCCTAAAGTCGGTATTGCCTCGGGATCTATGGCAAATGAAGCTATCGAGAATCAGGCCACTTCCAAAAACGAAGAATATTCCAGGTATACACCTGAAACAGCGCCTGCCCGGAACACCACAAACCAGAAGACGAATATCACGGCTCCAGAGATCAAAATCATCATTCAAGGTAATGCCGATACTAACACTGTTCAGCAAATGGGCAATGTAATCGACCAAAAGTTACAAGACTTCATCGAATCGGCAGCTCGCATACTGGGGGTGGATATCGTTGGCGCTAATTGATGGCATCTATATCACAGTGGAGCAGGAGTCGCCAAGCTTCCCGGTCACGGTCACTGAGCAACCGGTTGAAAAAGGAATTAACCTCATTGATCACGTACAGGCGCAGGCGAGAACGATGTCCCTATCCGGCGTGATTTCTGGACCAGTTGCCGCCAAGAACCGCGCTCACATTATCGCGATTAAGGATAAAGGGCAGATTGTCAAGTATGTGGGCCGTAATGCATTTACTGGTGTGATCACAGATTTTAGCACATCGACAGATTACAAAACGGCGGACGGTATGACATTTAGCATGCAGTTACGCGAGGTAAGGATAGCGACATCATCCTATGTGGAGACGCTGCCGTCCCCGATCAAGGCGCAGGTCGCTAAGATCATTAACTCCGGTACAAAGCAGACAAAGGACAAGTCTTCTAAATCCAGCAAGACAAGCAAGTCCGGAAGCAAAAAAAAGGAAAAGGAAAAAGT
The DNA here is from genome assembly GCF_038002865.1 of Paenibacillus sp. FSL H3-0321. NCBI lineage: Bacteria > Bacillati > Bacillota > Bacilli > Caryophanales > Paenibacillaceae > Paenibacillus > Paenibacillus sp. FSL H3-0321. The sequence goes on from NZ_JBBODH010000001.1 coordinate 4,758,854, forward strand.
GGAGAAAGTGAAATTCAAGTCCGGCAGCAAGTGGGGAGGTTGATCAATGGAATACATCGAGATTGAGAAAGAGCTTATTCCATACAGGTTTGATATTTCTATTTCCGATACCCTGTTCACTTTCGAGGTGCATTACAATCCAGATTACGATTTCTTCACCGTCGATCTGGAACGGGATGGGGAAACCTTAGTGTACGGGGAAAAGCTAGTATACGGTCAGACGCTCTTTTACGACGTACAGGATAACCGGTTTCCGCGCCTGCCCATTGTGCCGTATGACAAATCAGAAAACAGTATAGCTGTAACATGGGAGACGCTCGGAGTGAGCGTCTTTCTGTATATATGGGATGGTGCAGATGGCTAAACAAAATTTTGGGCGGATTGCGGAGATTATGACCGGAAATATGTCCTTTGCGCTTTCCAAGTACACGATGGATGGCAGTGTACCATTTGACAATGATGCACTGCCCAATGAGTCGGAGCTAAGGGTCTGGAATCTGGCACAGACCACCATCAACAACATTAAGCGTAACGGGGTGCTAATGCTCAATGCGGGCTATACCGGAGATATTGGCATAATCCTACATGGCCGCATATCCGCCGTCCGCACACGATGGGAAGGCGTAGACAAGGTAACTACCATCAACGTGCTGGACAGTGAGGATCTGAGCAAGCGCGAGGTCACAGAGATTGCCTTTGCTAAAGGTACTCTGGCCAGCGCGATTATAAAGCAGATGGCGGGTTATATTGGTTTACCTGTAGCTCAAATGCAACTTTACCAGGACTACAGATACCAAGAGGGTTACACCGCAAAGGGCAAGGTCACTGATATTATTACGGAGGTCTGCAAGGACTGCAGAACATCCTGTTATATCAATCAAAGTAAATTGTATGTGCGTAATCTCCGCAGCGGCGCGGATGCTGTCTTTTCCCTGTCACCGGATACCGGATTAATCGGCAGCCCGGAGTTTTTCGAGGACAACGGCATCAAGGGATATAAGATTCAAGCGCAGCTGCAGCGCCGGATTACAACGGCATCCGTCATTAACCTGACCTGCCGGGAGTTTTCGGGCAGGCTGCACGTTCGCGGCGGTAGCCATAAATTTAGCAATACCGGTGATTTTATCACTGAGGTGGAGGCGGTTTTATGACAAAGATAAATCCCGCTGGTGCGCTGGCAGGGATAATGGAAGCCCACAGGGGTAAGCAGGGAGAAATTATAAACGTAGCAATGCCCTGCAAGGTTGTTGCTTTTGATACGGTTACGCTGCGGGCTGATGTGCAGCCGTTGCTTAAACTGACCGGCGGACAGCCTGCACAGATCATGTCAGTACCGGTAACCGGACAAAAGGTTAAGTTTAGCCTGGGCGATGGCCTGCAGGAGATTGAGACGATTATGCGCCCGGCGCTGGAGCGCGGTGACGTCGTGTTTGTTGTCTGCGCTGATGCCGAGATCAAAAATACACTCTCCGGCCAAGTGGCGGCCCCGGACACTGGCAGGCGACACAGCCGGAATGATGCGGTAATCGTGGGGGTGATGCCGTGCAGTCTTTAATGCTGGATGCATCAGGGGATTTGGTGTTCCTGGGCGATGAACTGCAGCTGGTGACCGGACCGGAAGAAATTGCACAGTGCTGCAAGTTGGCGCTAGGCACCAATCAGGGGGAGTGGTTCTTAGACCCTGAACTGGGGATAGACTTCTCTCGGATCACAGGCAAGGGCGTCACCGCCGATGAAGTGCGTTCCGAATTGACGGTGGGCATGTTGCAAGAGCCGAGGATTACGGAGGTCAATGACGTCGTGGTTACATTTGATCGTCCAAGCCGGACAGTGAGCGCAAACATAACGGCCACGGCCATCAACGGAGATGTAATAAAGATTGAGGGGGTTGATACCGTTGTTGGATAGCAAAGGATTTAAGCGTCTGCGCTTTGACGATCTGCTGGGGCAGATGGAGGACAAGGCCCGGGAAGCATTTGGCGATACGGTAAATACGTCAGCCCGGTCACCGTTGGGCATCATCTTGCGGATATTCGCTTTTTTCCTTGCCGCCATTTGGACCATGGCCGAGGACGTATACAACAGCGGGTACATTCCCACGGCCACGGGGAACAACTTGGACCGGCTGGGTCCGCAGGTCGGTATTACCCGAACGCTGGCGCAGTGGTCCGCTGGAGAACTGACGATTATCGGCACCTCGGGTTATGTCGTTCCGGCTGGATTTCGGGCGGCGACGGCGGATGGTGTCGTCTTTGAAACGATGGCAGATGTAACCTTGACCGGGGGTGTGGAAAAAGTTGCAATCGAGGCGCTGGATGCAGGAGCATCCGGTAATGTGGCTGCGGGTGCTATTACCGTTGTTGTTAATCCGGTACCGGAGATTACCGGTATAACCAATGCGGCGGCTGTCACCGGCGGCCGTGAGAAAGAGACAGACGCCGAGTTTAGAAATCGCTTTGATTTGTCCGTGGCCGGAGGTGGTGCGGCATCCGTAGATGCCCTGCGCGGTGCGCTGCTGCGGATGCCAGCAGTCCGGGCGGCGACCATCATTGAGAATACTGGTATTTCCCCGGACGCTGCTGGACGCCCACCGAAGTCATTTGAAGCTTACGTGCTGGGCGGCGATGAGCAGGAGATTGCCAACGCCATCTTTGCAACCAAGTCAGGCGGCGTGGAGGCTCACGGGAATATCACTAAACAGGTGGAGGACTTAGGCGGTTTGATGCATACGGTCAAGTTTTCCCGCGCCGCTGAGGTCAATATTAAGGTGTCGGTCAATGTCACGAAAAATGCGCAATATCCTGTTGATGGTGATGATCAGATTCGAGGGGCTATCCTGCGCTATATCGGCGGGGTTGATGCCGCCGGCTCCTACTATAACGGCCTGAGTATGGGCAACCCAGTGGTGTATACACGCTTAATCGGCGCTGTATATAGCGTAGAGGGTGTGGAGGACATTGTGCTTACTGTTGGTAAGGTGTCCGACAGCCTGGGAAGCGGCAATGTTGCGATACAACCGTATGAGGTTGCGCAGACCACAGCGGTACAGATTGCGGTGGATAGCCATGTTTAGCGTAAAGGACATGCTGCGGCGCTTTGCGGATACTTACAATAAATCTCCTGACAGCAACCTGGGCAAGCTGATCGGAATCATACATTCCGAGTTGACGCGGCTAGGAGACACTTTCGAACGTATTCGTGATTGGCGAGACATCGACTCGGCCCAGGGAACGACGCTGGACCGGATCGGCACCAACATTGTGCAATCGAGAGGCGCGGCGACGGATGAAGTGTACCGGGTGCTGCTAAAATCCAAGATTGCCCGGAACCTGTCGAAGACCGATGTAAATACAATTATTCGAGTGTTGGCTATCGCGTTGGACTGTGACTATTCCGACATTCGGATCGTTGAGAAATTCGACGATCCATTAGAGCCGGAGCCAGCGGCAATCAACTTAATAAGGGTACCAGTAAGGCGACTAAATGAGGTTGGCATGTCGCCTTTTCAGTTTGCTCGGATCATTCAGAAAACTGTTGCGGCTGGCGTGAGGGTGGCGCAGATCGAGTTGGCCGGGACGTTTGCGCTATCCTCACAATACGATGTTTTGGAGACAAGCCCTCTCGGCTTGGCAGATCCAGACATGACTATCGGTGGGGAGCTGGGAGAGGTATACGTTCCCGGTGATGATTATCCATTGCCAATATAGGAGGGATTAGATTGGCAGATTTCAATGAACAACTACCAGAATGGCAAGAGGGTGGGATTGAACCGCCAAACTCAAAGAAAGTTGCGGGATGGGCCGTAAATGATAAACCACCAGCGGGTTGGCTCAACTGGTTTTTTAACAGGACATACAAAGTCCTTGCGGAAATACGATCCGTCATATCCAGTCATAAGGCTGATACATCTGTCCATGTAACAGCGGCCAAACAAGTAGCTTGGGACGCCAAGGAGACAACAACCGGTGCTCAAACAAAAGCAGATAATGCTCAGGCTGCTGCTGCCTTAGATGCTACAGCTAAAGCTAATGCTGCAAGGGATGCGGCAACACTGGCAGCAGATGCGGCAGCTGACGCAGCAGAGGCAGCGGCAAAGGCTGCATCAATCCCTATAGGGCAAAAGGGCGCTGCTGGTGGTGTAGTAGAGTTGGGTGCCAACAGATATATTTCGCTTGCGGGTATAAATTTAAGTGGAGCTGTCCCTGAAATTATTTACACAGAGTCAGATACAGGAAAGATATGGTATCAGCTTGTGGACGGGGGAGTTATGTCTTTCCGGGAAGATGATTACAGTGGAGAAAGAATGCAACTAAATAGCGATGGCATGTATGTTTCCGGGGAAGTGACTTCTTCCGGTGACATGAAGATGACTGGGAATGCCATTGAGATTGGCGCATTAATCGACGTGCCTTTCAGCACAGGGTGGGCGCGCGGCTTCACCATTCGCAATGGTGATATTTCCAAGCAATTTCAATTCGGCGCGTTTGGCACTGGGGTGTCAGGAGAATTAGAACATGCCTATATAGGTTACGGCAGCGACCCATCAGCCAATCAAGTCATGCAATGGAAGAAAGATGGCACTATGAAAGTGTTTAACAGCACTATGGTGAAAAACCTGAACGCCGAATTTGTGGGAGGAAGAAAAGTAGACTCGTTTGCTTTATCTGTTCCATATATAAACTTCGGAGATTCAGATGCTCCGATGACCACCGCTGAGTTCATAACCCTTCTAACAAATATAGGGGCGTTTACTGCTAGTGGACATTGGGTAGCAAGAGGGGGATGGGCGTATGCTTACAATCGCACTATCACCGATTCAGGATTTGGTCATATCTCGTTAGCAGGAGCAGTAGTTGAGGTGACTGGAAACTCAACCTTTTTCACTGTCCGTATCCTTACCGCCCCACAAGCTGCTGTGGAATCCGATACAATAAATTCGGAATTCATCTATGCTCACAACGGACCTGAATACGTTAATGGGTGGAGAAGAAGTTGGAACAGCGCGAATATGCCTACCTACACCTCTAATTCGAACGCCAATACCCTTGTTGCGCGAAATGCAGACGGTAACTTTGCAGTAGGTAATGCAGTATATATGGGAGCAAATAACGGTCTGGTCACAGACGGGGCAACCATGTTCCACCGCTTGGGAGGAACAAACTATGTGTCGTGGGATACTCACAACGACATAGAGCTATATAAAGGGAGGCAAACGATTCATGGTGGCGCTAATCTCAATGACTATGTAAGTAACGGAGGTTATAGCCTATATGTAGAGGGCGGGGCGTATCTGAATGGTCCACCACCTGGATATTATCTATTAGATGTTAAAGTTGCCGCGAGCGGGTATGTGATTCAAGATGCAATAAGCGTGTTTGGAACAGTTAGGTTCTTCCGCGCCCGGACGGATGGGGGTGTTTGGTCGCCTTGGCTAGAGATACCTGTTAAGGATTATACCGGGAAGATTGCAAATGTATCTTTAAATAGGTACGTTGCTCTTGACAAGCCCTTAACAACAACATCGTCAACACTTCTAGCTAACTACGTACCATCAAAAATTACCATGGTCACTATTAAAACAAGTATGCGCGTAGCTGCTGTACGGAGTGTGTCTATGGCTGTAGTATATACTCCTCCAGGAGAGACTGCCTCAAGGACCATATACATTTTACCGGAGAATCAAATGGCGCCTACCGATTATTCTTTCATCCCTTTGACACTTACAATAGCAGCGAATAAACCGGTAGAAGTACACGCAAAGACTACCATTGCGGATTTTGTTTATGTGGATGTAATTATCACAGAGGAGGGATAAACAATGGTTTTATGGATACCGGGAACTGCAGACCGGGCCGATGTGCGGGCTGACAAGTATTTCAGTTCCAAAGAAAACTACAACGCGCCCGGCGCTATGCCTGTTCGTGGAGCTGTAACCATCACACCAAGCGCAATAGCCCAAGCTATCTTGGAGGGATACCATAACGGCATTGGTGTAGTAGCTGCTGTAACCTTCGATGCATCCAAGGTTACGAACGATACGACCATTGCCGGGACGCGTGGCACAATGCCCATGCATGATGGACATACACCAGGAGTACAGTACACCGTGTGGGCTGGAGACAGGTTTTTTATAATGCCTCCCGCCGGGAACTACAATGGCGTATCCTCATGGGTTACAGCAGCTATTCCCGGTCTAACAGCTGCCAATCTAAGGAGTGGGGTGAAGGTAGGCGACTTAGAAGGTGCGCTGGTAGAGGGAAGACGCTCTGCGGAAGGAACATTTGTTCATGGATCCGGGCAAACCGCCACAGTTACTGGACTGGGATTTACACCTAGTACAGTGGAAATCGCATGGACAGAGGATCAACACACCTTTCGCATAGGACGTTCGTACGGAGCATGGTACGCTTCGCAGGTTACAGGTAATGCCACCCAGCAGTATTATATAAACTTTGCTAATAGCACAGTATTTAGTGGAGGTTTTACAAGTGATATGTTATATGGCAATGGGCGACTAATCACATGGCGGGCGACAGAATAAAAAAAACAGGAGGGATTTATAGTGGAAATTGGAATGAAAATTTACTATGAACTGAAAACAGGCAATGTAATCTTCAATACCGGTGAACGGATCGGCATCGTGGCACCAACAACCCGAGAGCAGGATTTTGAGTCTTACAAGCTACTGGCAGAGCGGGTGCCGGAAACCGTGGGCCTGATTGAGTTGGAATATCGCCAGCATGCACAGGATTTTTTAAACGCTACTAGCTATCACGTCAATCTGGAAACAAAGAAGCTTGAATTTTCTTATGATCCTATTGACCCTGAGGAACCGACGGAACCAGTCTATCAGAAGCCACTCACGGAGCGGATAGCACTCGCGGAAACAGAGACTGCGGGAATGGCTTTGGAGCTTGCTCAGACTCAGGCACGACTCGATCAGTCCGAGCGGGATCAAGCATCACTACTCTTGAGCCTCGTGGAAGGAGGTGTTATCTAATATGGATTGGTACGCATTGATTAAGCGACATTTTGAAGCTGGCCGTTATACCGTTGAGCAGGTCCAAGTATTTGTGGCTGCAAAGAAGATTACAGCAAAGCAAGCTGAAGAGATTAAAACGAGCGCCGCATAGTAGGCGTTTTTATTTTGCCCTCGGAGCCGATCCGGGGGTTTTTACGTTGAGGGGAGAGCGGGGGAACGGGAGTGGAGATAACAACAATCACAGCAATAGTCGCAGCAATAAGCGGAGTTGTCCTTGGGTGGGTGACTAGGACATCAGCGTTTAAAAAGGATGTGGCTCAAGAGGCCGGGAGTGGTGCAGCCTTGCGTACAGACGTTGAGTACATCAAGCATGGCGTTGATGATGTCCGGTTTGAGTTAAAGGATCAGGTAAGGAGATTTGATGCGCTGACAGAGCGAGTGACGAGGGTTGAAGAGTCAGCCAAGCAAGCACATAAGCGGATAGACAAAATTGAGGAATAAGGGAGAGGGAAATTATGGAATGGAATACAGTGGCTAACTTTATTAAGCCAGAATTGCTTATCGTCGTGGTGGCATGTTGGGTGGTCGGTTACATCCTGAAGCAGACGCCGCGGGTGCCGGACTGGACGATCATCTATGTGGTCACGCTGGTGGCCCTATTTGCTGTCTGCTTCACATTGGGCTTTACTCCTGAGAGCATCCTGCAAGGTATCCTCTGCGGCGCTGTCGCGGTATACGGAAACCAATTGGTCAAGCAGGCCAAAAAGGGGGAATAAAGATGAGCCGTAAAATATCGCAAGTGGGAATTAAGTTCATCAAGTCGTTTGAGGGCTGCAGGCTCAAGGCTTACAAGCCTGTGCCAACGGAAACCCATTACACTATTGGTTGGGGCCACTACGGACCTGACGTTCAATTAGACATGACCATTACGCAGGCACAGGCTGACAGCATGCTGGTCGCCGACCTTGCCAAATATGAGGGATACGTTAACAACTCTAATTACGTGCCGGTTACAGCGCAGCTTAACCAAAACCAATTTGATGCGCTGGTGAGCTTTTGCTATAACTGCGGAAACGGTAGCTTAAAAAAGCTTTGCGCAGGCCGGACAATAGCGGAGATTTCCCAAAATATCACGAAGTACAACAAGGGCGGGGGGAATGTCCTGGCCGGACTCGTGCGCCGGCGACAGGAAGAACTGGAACTATTCAACAAATCTATTGAGACCGAACCGGTCAAGGGGGAAAACACTTTGGAATTAACAAACTATCAATGGAACACACTGCGCGCTCAAGTTAAGGTACTGCTGGATTCAGGTACGATTAAGGATACGGCATGGTTGGACAAGATCGACAATAAGACGCTGACAACATCAGAGCTTGCTTGGCTGACATTTACTGTTGCCAAAAAGTAAAGAGTGGATTCCCAAGCGTTTGGGTTTTCGGTTTACAAGTTATTCCTATAATGGTAATCTGACTTTACACGGATCGGAAGCACCGAAACGTGCAATCCGAAAGCATCGGCAGAAAGCTCGTCAACCTTAACAGGTCGGCGGGCTTTTTTTTGCGTTTCATGACAGTTTGAGCCATTGCTTAAAAATCCCTTATCCGGTTATAATACAAACAAATGTTCTTGTTTATGGGGGTGTAAATGATGCTTGACGATACCCCGCGCAAGTTGCTGCTTATCATAACCCATTATCAGCGACACTTTGGCAGTCTCCCTGGTATGCCGGAGCTGGAGAGGTTAAGCGGACGTATGCCGGTGCAGATCAAAGAAGGGCTCACAGTGCTGGCCCAGGAACACTATATCGTGTGGGACTCGGGCATGCCCCCGGAGAGGGCCGTAATTATAGAGGGCTGGGAAAGAGACAATCCATCCCATAATGTTGACCAAAAAGGGAGCAATACGGATTACTGGAACTACTATTGATTTCGGATTATCAAGCGTTTGGGAATATGAAAAGCCCCGCCAAACACATACCGGCGGGGGAAGGGATATTACAATTGATCCATTACCTCTTTATATTTATTAAACTCTTCTTCTTCCATTTCGCCCGTCATTTGTAGCAATACGTTCCCCTTTGAATAAGTATGAGAAAACGTCATTGCAGATGCTTTTCCGAGTTCATCATAATACTTTTGTAATTCTTCAAGGTCAGACTTCTTCTTAAAAACAAATACACGTCCACCGCTATCATCCCCGATAGAAGGAACTATGATTCGTTTCCCTTCATCAAAGCGCATTGGAGCAATGCCCATGTCTTTACTTGCAATATCAGTAGCGTTCTCTGCTTCTAATCCAACTGCTTTAAACTTAGCAACAACATCATCCGCACTGATGGAACTTTCCTCTTTGCTAGAACAACCGGCGAGTACAAATACAACCATTAAAAACAATAAGCCTATTCTTTTCATTAATTCAATTCCTCCACTAAAATAGTTCTAAATAAAAATATTTTAGCAGATTTAGGAAAATCAATCCATGCATTTTATTAAGATCAACAATATACAAAAGGACTCCCAGATTATTGGGAGCCTTTTTATTTGTTTTCCATCCGGCCATCATCAGGCGGGCAGTTCAATTGCCATTATTGGCTATTCGCTTCGATACGGAGCGCTTCTTTAACCGCATTTTGCAGCAGTAGAGAGTAATTCAAGCCTGCAGCGTCTCCAGCGTCACGCATCCACTTTGGAATAGAACAATTCTTAGTTACAGACTTGTTAGCGGCTGCGTCCTTATACGGAGGCAGGAATACATCAACGAAGACAATTCGGTCTGTAGCGTCTTCAAGCTCAATACGATCTGGCAGGGAAGGTGCAGGGAAGGCTTCGCCTTTTTCCTCCAGCTCCAGAAGACGGAAGGCAAGCAATTCCTTCGCACGCCAAATGCCGTCAGCCAAATCCTTGGGAATAATCGCAGTGCCAGAAAAGTCAGGGAAATACATGCCGATGCCGCCGTCTTCTGCCTGTTCAACCACTACTGGATACACATAGGTATTCAAATCATCACGCTCCTTTAAAATGAGAGGTAAGCAGAGGGGAAAGCCGGGGTTAAAACTCAACCCCGGAAGTCCGTTCTATGTTCTTGAGTGTCCCTTTCGGTATGGAGCGCCCGCCTGCATGGGCGCTAACATCAGCATATCGGGTTGGGTCTGTCGGGTGTATGTAGCGTTGATGACTGGTGCCTTTCCCGTGGTTCGGTGAAGGTCTGAACCCTGCATCCCGAAGGGCTTGGATAACTTCTCGGACTGTTTTTTGTTTCCCCATCGCTTACCTCCTTTCTATAATTTAATTATAACACGCATTATATTGCGCGTCAATAATAAAATGCGTAATATAATGCGCATGTGCATGCGAATAAATCGAATGGAGTATCTCGACTGTATAAGCTATACCTATCATTGGAATGGGGACATTATAGGGATTGTCAAATATCACTGATAACTTGGACTTCTACCATTTTTTCTACCGTCATGAGAAACCATAACAATACTTATAGAACCTTATACGCAGTGGAACGCACAAACTATAACGAATAGAACCTAATAAATACCTATGAAACCCATATGTTATGCACTCGTAATGCGTAGGCCGGGGGTTCAATTCCCTTCACCAGCATCCTTAGCAACTCAATCATGGCGCGGCTTTCCGGAATTTCGGAGGCTGCGCTTTTTTGCTGCAGTTTCTGATTAAAGGGGGAGATATTCATCTGATTAATTAGTCTCCAGCTTTTTCTTTTTCTCTTCTATAAGCTGCTTTACGGGATACAGTTCAAGATCTTTAACGCCCAGCCCGTGAAGTTGCTCAATAACGGTCTCTTTATCTTCAGCAAGAATTACTTTCCCTGTTGAAACATCGAGAATGCCTTCCTCATGTTTTTTATCCAGTGTAATACGCTTAAAGGCGATATATTTTTTATTCCAGCCCACTTCCTCTATAAAAGAATCGACCTTAACCGGGTCCTCATCCAGCTTACCCTTAATAAAATTTATCTCATCATTGCTCTGAAATAATCTGTAGTTACCAGTTAGAATTATAATGTTAGGCTCTCTATTATCTCTTGCGTCCTCTACAATCGTACATGATGAAGTTAGAGCTACTACACAAATCATGAATAAAATAGTCAATGTTTTTTTCATCCTGTATGCCCCGCTTATTCTGAATGATTAAATATTACTTTATATAGTTTACCAATATGCGTTAACTAACATTCGTATACTAGAGGTCAGAATCTCTCTGACCTCTAGTGATTTATAGGTTAATAGGTATTGATGTAGAAATAAATATCGTATGGCACTACTACTCCAAGTCTTTGATTATCGGCTGCATAGTTATTTACTATTGTAACAAATCTGCCAGGCAGGCCATTAGCGCTACTGTAGTTCCAATATTCAAAGTTATAGCGGTCACGAACGGTCGCAATGATAGACCATGCGCCTGATGATAACTTTTGTGCTGCGAATGTAGCGTTTACATTATGCAGCGCAAGATATTGATCTCTGTTTGCATTCAATGCAAAGGAAGTATTTTGTGAATAGTATGTAGCTGAGGTCTTGGGAATACTATTTCTAAATAGCAACAATGCTTTTTGAAATTCAGAGGAATACTGAATCGAACTGGCTTGATTTGATCCGTGATAATATATTAAAGTACTGGGTGAATCGGCCAGAGAATGTTGCAAAAATGTTCCGGACAAATAATACCCGCCGGCTATTAAAATACTTGCTCCCAAATTCCACTGACTTCTCAGAAAAGATTTAGTAAGTGATTGAGTTGCAGCTTTGGAATTGAGTTCGTTAGGTTCGTTGAATAATTGTTCATTCTCTAAGGACAACTGGTCTTCTTGAGAAGTGAAGAGTTCTTTTGCCATCTCATCTTCTACTTGAATTTGATCAAAAACTTGTTTGTGGAAAAGATCTTCTTCACTAAGATCGTTTTCTGCAAGAGGTGTAGCTGGTGCTTCTGCTTGATAATTTTGGATTTCATTTTCTTGACTTTCAGAAGCAAACACAGATGGAGATGAGGAAATTACTAGTGAGAGAATGAGGGAGGATGAAAGCAGCGTTTTTTTAATATTTTTCACGATAATTCTCCTTTTTCTGGTGTATTTATTCTTTAAGTCTAATAATGTCTCCTTTCTAAAATGTGAAATTTGTTTGTTTCCGTCTCATTTTACTATATTATTCCAGGGTAATTAAGTTAATTTATGTATTAATTAGATTACAATAATGTAAAATATAGTATTTGATAAAATGATTGATTCCGGCATGTTTTTAACCCAGTGGTCCAGAGCAAGAGGCTCTGGATCAGTGGGTACCTGGATTGATTTTTATCTTTGATTACGCGGAGAGCCAAAATATCCGTTTACTGCATTTTGGATCGCTGGATTTAGTGCAGTAAGTAGAGCGTCTTTGCATAACTTTTTCCGAAAAACATATCAATTACCAGATGAATAAAGAGCTAAGCGCTAGTCTGAATAAGCACACCCATTAAAACTTTCAGGTCCGACACGGTTAACGTTTACAGTGCTGTTCACAAATAAGGAATAGATGATCTCATCTGCTGGAGCGGGATTGTAGTCAGAGCCTATTAAGTAAAGCGGGAACAAATTAGTAGGTGTTGTTGCACCGGGATTTAATTGAAGCCGGTTTGAAGCAACTATGGGATCAGTAGCTGCACTCCCTCTAACCACAAACAGGTTTAACGTGATAAATCCTCCTGAAAACACAAAAAAAGTTGCGACGCCATTGAACTGTACCCTAATAGGGCCCTGAGATCCGGCAGTGGTTAATCCAATCTGGCCAATTAATACATTTTGGTTTGCTGTCAATCCTGCGCCATTCATGCTGCCGGCAATGCTAGCGTTTTGTGAAGTCCGTGCATCGAGTAAACGTGTCATACATCAAGCCTCCCATAGTTTTTGAGATATGCTATGCAGCTATTCCAAAGAGTTCGTCCGCAGGGAGGCAATCATTTAGAGACAGCTAGCCGCCAAGAGTTGTAATACATGCTTCACTAGCTTGTCTCATTGGGAACTATGGGATTATATGTAGAGATTGCACAGCGGGGGATAGCGGTTATACAGCGGCAGTTATTTTGAGGGGCTGGCATATGCGAAGGGAGGGGGATTCCCTCCCTCATGTCATTAAATAAAAAACGGGAGTAAGAACAAAGCAGTAATGGCGCCAAAAGGGATCCGTCTCTGGATAAAGCGGCGTCTGGGGAAAAAACCTGGATGGAACCCGAATTGTCTGTAGGTAGAGTTTTGCGCAGGCATACCCTGAAACATCTCGTTTGTGGGAATAGCAAGAGTAACGAAATCCTGGTCTACATGGGCAATAAACCCATCATGAGACTGACCATCTGTAGTAGTTACACCAACGTACTTATTCATGCAACTCCAAGAGACTTGTTGATAATTATTTGCGTCCATAAAATAATACCTCCTCAGATAAATACATCCTGACAACAGTCTATGGACTATAACCTATATTGTTGACGGCGAATGCCCATTAATAATTGTTTGGATTTGCAGAAGCTAAGTTATTCCAATAGTGGAGGAATCCTAAGGGCAAAAGGAAGAGTAAAGCAGTCGAGAGAAACTTTACAAAACCTTATTGAACCTTATAATGAGTAGTGAAGCGCCGCAAAGAATATACAGAACCTAATTGAACCTTACAGATAGGTGTGGGTTACGCTCATAATGCTTAAGCCGGGGGCAATTTCCTTCACCAGCATCTTAAAAAAACTATATGCGGCGCGGTTTTCCGGATTCCCGGTGGGCTGCGCCTTTCCTTTGTTGCAGAGAGGGGGCAGGATGTTATGCGATGCCTGACTATACGGCAGCCTTGGGCGACGCTCATTGCTCTTGGTGAAAAATCATTCGAGACCCGTTCCTGGAGAACGGCTTACCGGGGTGAAATCGCCATTCATGCCGGTTTGAAGATTGATAAGGCAGTATGCTTACGGGAGCCTTTCCAATCGGTGCTCGCCCGTCATGGTTTTACAGCGGACAATTTGCCTGCCGGAGCGATTATAGCGACAGGATCGCTGATAAACTGTTATGAAGTTACAGCTGGTATGGCTGAAGAAGGCTGGCCCTACGGCAGCGAATATATCTTTGGAGATTATAGGGAGGGCCGGTTTGCCTGGGAACTGACGGGGGTCACTCCGCTGGAGGACAACATTCCGGCCAAGGGCCGGCTGGGCTTCTGGGAGCATCCTGTTCCGCAATGGGAGCGGTGAAGCGCTTATGGAATTTCAGACCGGCAAGTCTGATTGGATAGACGGAAAATGTTATGACGGTACCGGCGGTTCGGTGGAATACAGGTATGAATGGGCTCAGGAAGGAGCGTATGCATAGGAAATGGGCAGTCTTCTTATTGCGTGGCTTTGCATGTTATGTTTATTTCTTACGTTTAAGGATAAGGTAAGCCGGAGAATTCTATATCCCGTGGCGCTGGTAGTTATTTTCGGCACATTGGGCTATTGGAAGGTTTTAATGTAATTTATAGCGGGTACTTTACAGGTCTTGCCGACTCCCATGGCGAGGCCTGTTTTTATTCTTCAACGCACCAAAGGCTATAGGCTTGCTTGAGGGCCGGATTTGATTTTGTACTGTTCCTCATAGCTGTGGTAGCCGGAGATATCGAGTCCCAGGTATTTGCGCATATGGATAGCGGCTTGTGCAGCGATGACGTCATCCAGCAGCAGCATCCGTTCATGATATCCCCGGCATATAAATTTGGCCTCGATGCCGACCTGGAGCCGCTGCTGTTCATAGACCTTAACTCCGCGTTTCCTCATTTCGGCGCGCACATCCCTCAGATCGGCAGTAGCCGCATTCGCAGCAGTACGGAGAACATCCATGTATGGGGCGGGGGTCCGCAGTTGTGTCGACATAATGGCTGAATCCCGTTCAAAGGCTGATAAAATCAGCGGAAGCAATATATAGGATTTGACCAGTGTATTATCGTTACTCTCCGCTCTATGCATAAATTCAATCACCTCTAACAAGAACGTATATTCGTATTTTAACCGATTATTCAAAAATTAATCAATGGAATTTCTAAACAGCTGAAACAATGTGACATAATTCACAAAATAATTATAAGAATTATTTTATATTAAAATTGAAATAATAAATATTGAAAAATAAAGCTCATTAAAAAGGAGAATTGTGATGAATTATGAGGGAAGTCTCCGCCGCGGGTTGCTGTTCGGGTTGTTTTTAAGTGTTCCACTATGGATGTCCATGATCGGCTGGGTTCAGCTGTTATAAAATATACAAATTCTAAGTCCGGCTGTTGCCCGCTGACTTGTGTAAATTGACAATGACCAAAAACTGCTGCCAAGAGCTGGCGACAGTTTTTTTGCCGTTTCGACATAAGTTGAAAAGTGGTTCGAATATACTAATTTTTAATATTGAAAATTTGTTTTATGTGATCGGTGAATACAACGAAACCCTTAGGTGAAGCGGGGTTGAGGACTTTTGCAGAGAATCTATCAAAAGAATAAGGAATAGATTGACAAACGGAGGGGTGAAGAGATAGACTGATTCTAGTCCGAAAGTAACAAAAGTCATAGACTACATAGAAAACAACTGTTACCAACTTCTCATGTATAATCGCAAACCGTTCGAAAGAGCGGGACGCAAAGTCAGGAATCTACAGCACTCTAAAGGTGCCATGATCGTCCGGCCGCCATGAAGCTAACCCTTCTTGGCGGTCTTTTTGTTGTTATGGGCCAATCTGTGCATTCATAGAATAGTTACATAGGAGGTATATATCATTGTTGAAGAAAAAATCATTAGCTTTGATTCTGACGGGGATTTTAACCATCGGCAATATGCTTCATCCGGGGATCAATGCAGAGGCGGCGGCAAGCATGCCGTACACCCCAACACCGGTGCTGGGAGTCGCCGGGAATTTCAACGCCTTTATCTTTGGAGATTTCGCGCAAAGCAATGACCAGATCCACGGACGGCTTGCTGCTGCAGGGAACATTACTCTTCAAGGATATGGCGTATCCAAGGATGCTGTAGGCGGAGATGTGCTTATCGCCGGCAAAGACATCGACTTTTCAAATGGAACAGTTTATGGCACCTCTGTATATGGAGGCAGCATGAAAAGTTCAGGAGCCGATCTTAAGGGAGGCACGCGGCAGGGTCATCCGATCGATTTTCAAGCTGAGGAGCAATTTTTGATTCAGCGTTCGAGTGAACTCGCTGCTCTGAAACAAACACAGCCCTTTGTCAGAGATGGTGGGAAAATAACGATTAACGCTCCGGATTCCTTTAATGTCATTCATTTGACTGCTGCGGATTTGGCAGTTACCAACGGTCTCCAGTTCAACATTGCAGGAAATGCCACGGTAATTATCAATGTAAGCGGGAATAAGGTCGTCATTCCGGATTTTCAAATGTGGAACGGCAAACCTCACAATGTGTTGTTCAACTTCTACGAAGCTTCTTCTGTAGCAAATGGCAACACAACCATTGAAGGCACCATGTTGGCTCCTCATGCCTTTGTGGCATTCAGCCGTGCTGAGCTGCATGGTACCCTTATTGCAAAAGGATTCAGCGGTTATATTCAGATGCATCATCATACCTTTGAGGGAACGGTGCCGCCAGTCGGGCCAACACCGACACCGACGCCAACGCCGACGCCAACACCGACACCAACACCAACACCAACGGCGACACCGACACCAACACCAACACCAACGGCGACGCCAACGCCGGAGCCGACGCCAACGCCGGAGCCGACGCCAACGCCGGAGCCGACGCCAACGCCGGAGCCGACGCCAACACCGACGCCAACGGCGACACCAACACCAACGGCGACGCCAACACCAACGGCGACGCCAACACCAACACCAACACCAACACCAACGGCGACGCCAACACCGACGCCGGAGCCGACACCGACACCAACGCCGGAGCCGACGCCAACGCCGACACCAACGCCGGAGCCGACACCGACACCGACACCAACGCCAACACCAACGCCAACACCAACGCCAACACCGACACCAACGCCGGAGCCGACACCAACGCCAACACCGACACCAACGCCGGAGCCGACACCGACACCAACGCCAACACCAACGCCAACACCGACACCAACACCGACACCAACGCCGGAGCCGACACCAACGCCGGAGCCGACGGCGACGCCAACACCGACACCGACGCCAACGCCAACACCAACGGCTACACCGATACCAACACCAACACCGACACCAACGCCGGAGCCGACACCAACGCCGGAGCCGACGGCGACGCCGACGCCAACGCCGACACCGACGCCAACACCAACACCGACACCGACGCCGGAGCCGACACCGACGCCAACACCAACGCCGGAGCCGACACCGACACCGACACCAACGCCGGAGCCGACGCCAACACCGACACCGACACCAACGCCGGAGCCGACACCAACGCCAACACCAACACCGACACCAACGCCGGAGCCGACACCAACGCCAACACCAACACCGACACCAACGCCAACACCGGAGCCGACACCGACACCGACACCGACACCGGAGCCAACGGTAGACCCAACGCCAGCACCGACGAGTGTAACGCCAACGGTAGACCCGACACCAGCGCCGACACCAACGGTGATTGGTACGAATGACGATCAGGAGATTACGATTGATGAGGATCCGCTGCCTTTGGGCCCTGTGACCACACCTTCGCCTGTGCAGCCAACGCCGGAGACTACTCCAGCGACTGATCCAGTACCTGCTCCGGTACCGGATGAAGAGATTGTTCTTGATGAAGAAATTCCGCTAGGGCCAGTGGATCCGGCCGAGAGTCTGCCGCAGACGGGTGAAGCCAGCCCGGCACCTTATTATATTACTGGTCTCGCTATTGCCGGAGTAGGTCTGCTGCTGAGCAGAACGGCAAGAACCAGCAGACGAAAACGCTGAGGCTTTCATTGAATCACATTCGGGCCAATAGTAGTCTATACGCCATGTTCTAAATATAACCAAGGCCGCTTAGGGGAGAGGAAATCCCGGAAGCGGCCTTTTTATAGGGTGTTTCCTAAGTTTTGAGGGTTATTATACAACAATCGTTTAGATTTCAATCCATCTGTTATATGTACATTTCTCGCAGGCGAGGCTACCATGTTATACTATGCAGAAATCATTGCGGAGCCCGCATGATTGTGACTGGAGTATCCCGCAGCTACGAGAAGGAAAGGTGAGAATATTCATGTGGAGTGTAATTATACTGGCGATTATTATTGTCATTGCCGGAGGATTGACCTATGCGGGTTTCTTTTTCTATGGAGTGGCGATACATCGGGCGCCTAAGGAGTTTTTGGCGAATTCATCCGCGCTGAAGGTAGATCCGCCGGTGGCCGGAGCATCCTGGGGAGAAGGGGCGGAGTGGATCGCCCGGCAGAGCTTCCGGAATGTCGACATGAGCTCAGAGGATGGACTGAAGCTGCGGGGTTATTATCTGCCGTCAGAGCGGGCAGCCGGACGTACAGCAATCGTTGCCCACGGCTATTCCGGCAAAGCAAAGGATATGGGGGCTTACGCCAAGATTTATTATGAAAAGCTGGGCTATAATGTGCTGATTCCCGATGCCAGGGGACATGGTGAAAGCACGGGCAATTACATAGGGTTTGGCTGGCCCGAACGCCGGGATTATGTAAAGTGGATCGAATACATCATTGAAGAGAATGGGCCGCAGGCGCAGATTGTGCTGCATGGGGTGTCTATGGGCGGAGCAACGGTGATGATGACCGCAGGTGAAGAGCTTCCGCCGCAGGTGAAGGCGGTTGTTGCCGACTGCGGATATAGTTCGGTCAAAGCACAGCTCTCTTATCAGCTCTGGCGGATGTATCATCTGCCAAGCTTTCCCTTCGTGCAGATTGCCAGTCTGATTACCCGGCTGAAAGCAGGCTATTTCTTCGGTGAGGCATCAGCGCTGAAGCAGGTGCGTAAGGCACGGGTGCCGATCCTGTTCATCCATGGTGATGCCGATAAGTTCGTACCCTATGCCATGATGGAGAAAGTGTACCAGGCATGCCGCAGCCCCAAGGACAAGTTTGTAGTGCATGGCGCGGGGCATGGACTTGCTTATGACACGGATAAGGCCGGATACATCGGCAAAGTAAGCCAGTTTGTTGCCCGTTATGTACATTAGTTCCGGATAAACCTCCGGAAAGTAGACGCGCCCGATCTCCGCAAGCTGCGGATATCGGGCGCTTATATGTTCCACATATGGCGGCGTTCCTTGCAACGGGGAACGGCACGTCCATATCTTCTCGTATATTTAATCCCCCGCCGTTTGTGAGCGAAACGGGTGTCGTAATTCCCTGTTATTTCCAGCAGCCGTATGGCGAGAATAATCCTTCCAAAACGACAAAAGCCCTACCTCTCTTTTGTCCTTGCGGCTCCGTGGCCGCGCCAGTGTGAATCGGAATGCTATGTTCGAATTTAGTCTCATAAAAAGGAAGAGTCATGCAAGAAAACGTAAGATCTTGTGTCCAAAATGCCGATAATAAATAGAAAGTAACCAATCGGCCTGACATCTTCTTGATGGGGATGTATATACACGAAAACAAATATTACTTAATTATATCACGGAATATATAGTAATGCAAGTAGAACATAAGCAGCAGGGTAAGGCTGGAAATGGGGGAACAGATGAATATATACGGGGTGTTTTTGAAGAAGCAGATCAGAAATTATTTTTTTGGCTCCGTGATTGCCGTACTTGCGGTGGGAAGCCTGTTGCTGCTCTCTTCGCTGGAGATAAGTGCGGTGGAGTATTCCCGCCTGCTAATCGTATTGCTGCTCTCTTTTTCAATAATGGCAATCACGGAAGTCAGTGTGTTCATGAATCAGCTCAAACCGATACGGACTGCAATGAAAGAACAGCGGCCTACGCTGGCCATGCTGGAAGAAGCTTACCTCTATACCCACCGGATGCCCAGAAATGCAGTACAGCGGATTCTAGGCCCGCATCTTCTCGGGTTATCCTTGCCGGCGGCCTTAATGACCTTTTGGATGATTCGCACCGGATTAATCAACCTCCCTTATTTCTATCTGCTGCTGGCCATGGTCGGGGCGGTTCTGGTAGCGTGCATGCATGCGCTGATCGAATTTTTCCTGACCTGCTCGGCCATTGTTCCGCTAATCAAAGAATTCAGAAACCGGGCTTTGGATATATATAATGTGGATTTTTCGCTGGAAGGACATGTTTTTGTAGCCATCCGCCCGAAATTTCTGATTAGCTGCATGCTGATCGGGACGTTTCCGCTGTTTCTTTTTATCATGGCAACACATATCCGTTTGGACAGCCTCGACAGCAGTTCGCTGGCCGGCTTGCAGAGCTATTGGGCTTGGGCAGGGATGGTGCTGATGGTCGGCACATTATTCTCATCCATTGCCGCCTGGCTCCTGACTAACAGCGTTCAACACCCGATCAATGAACTATACAAGGCAATGAATAACGTCAAGGACGGGCGCCTTTTGCAGGTGCAGGATGAATATTCCGATGAATTTTCCAAGCTGGTGGCCGGGTTTAATATGATGGTGCGGGGGCTTCAGGCCCGGGAACAGCAGAACAGACAGCTTCTGGACAGCTACTTCACCACGCTTGCCGTGGCTCTGGATGCCCGTGATTCCTATACCGCGGGACATTCACTGCGGGTGGCGGAGTACTCGGTTATTATTGGACAATTGGCGGGGCTGACGGGTCAAAGGCTCGATGACCTGCGGAAATCTGCTCTGCTACATGACATCGGCAAAATCGGTGTGCCCGACAATGTCCTGTTTAAAGAGGGGAATCTTACGGATGAGGAATTTGATCAGATTAAGAGCCATCCGGTGCTTGGGGAAAATATTTTGCGGCAGATTGAGCCTGTGGAGAAGATGGCGCCTTACATAAGTGGAGTCCGCTCACATCATGAGCGTTACGACGGCAAAGGTTATCCGGATGGCCTTGTCGGAATGTCCATTCCGCTGCATGGCAGAATCATCGCCGTAGCCGATGCCTACGACGCCATGACATCGGACCGCCCCTACCGGAAAGGGATGGATCATGAACGGGCGCTGGCTATTCTGGAACAGGGCAGAGGGAGCCAGTGGGATCCTGAATTCGCCGGATTATTCCTGGCATACTTCGGGAAGGCGGCAAGTTCAGAAGAAGAGGATGTTCCCGGAAGGGCGGGGTGAAACGGGCAAGCAGGGTGTTGCTTGCTGTTTATCCTAATATTTCTTGCGGAAGCGGATACCATCCAATTTATGGAGGTATCCGCTTCTCGTTGCGTGCCTATTTTGTGAACTGGTCTTTAAAACCGACAATTAACGACTACATTCATTGAAGGATTGAGGGTAGACCGTTATAATTATTAAGTCTGGATTTTAATTAAAAAATAAGGGAGAATTTTATGAAACGCGCAGATGTGCTGCTGGTTTCCATCGTGCTCATTGCCGCTCTCGCTTTTCTTGCACCGAGGTGGTTTTCAGACGATAAAGGCGGCCCGGGGAAAAATCTTGTGGCCAATATAATGGTGGACGGCAAGCTGTTCAAGACGGTTCAGCTTACAGAGGAAGATCAAACGGTAGAAGTCCGTACCGATCGCGGGTATAACATTTTAAAAGTGCATGATTATGGTATTGAAATGTATGACGCCGACTGTCCCGACAAGGTATGTCTAGGTTTTGGGTTTATTACCTTGCCCAAGCAGACGATCGTTTGTTTGCCGCATAGGGTATTAGTAGAAATTGCAGGCGCGTCGGGAGGAGATGATATAGATGCCTATGTCCAGTAGTGAGTCTTCAACGGCCCTGAAAAGAACGGTGATTGTAGCACTCTTTGCCGCGGTGGCGGTTGTGCTGAGTATTGTGGAAGCCCAGATTCCACTCGCAGGGATGGGGCTGATGCCCGGTGCCAAGCTGGGATTTGCCAACATTATGATTTTGACCTGCATTTATTTTTTGCGCGCACGTGACGCATTTGTACTGGTAATCCTCAAGACCTTGCTTACCGCATTTTTGCTGGGTACCTTCTCAAGTCTGCTGTTCAGCTTATTTGGCTCTTTGTTCAGCTTTGTTGTCATGTACCTGCTCGTCCGGTTTGGCGGGAAAAGACTCAGTGTCATTGGGATCAGTATTGCCGGCGGACTGGCCCACAACACAGGGCAGCTGCTCGCCGCTTCCATAGTGTTGAAATCATCGAGCACTTTCTACTACTTTCCGATGCTGCTGATTACCGGAGTGGTAACAGGGATTGTCGTCGGTTTCGCGGTGCGTTATGTGGTAGCCTCGTTATCCAAAATATCGCTGTTTGAAGAGTTCTTGGGCGGAACGGGTCACTAGCTGGGAAGGATGACTAACATGAATGAATTTAACAATGAGCTGGAAGCTGGAGCGGAACCGCCAGTGATCTCACTGGCAGGCGTATCGTTTGGATATAACCCGGAGCACCCGATCCTCCAGAATATTACACTATCTATCCAGCAGGGGGAATGGGTAAGCATCGTGGGACCGAACGGCTGCGGCAAGTCAACGCTGGTCAAGCTGCTGAATGCCCTGCTGCCTAAAAGTGCCGGAGAGATCTTCATCTGCGGCCATAAACTGCAGGAAGAGAATATTGGAACGATCCGTCAGTGCATTGGCATGGTGTTCCAGAACCCTGACAACCAGTTTATCGGGGCAACGGTAGAGGAAGACATCGTATTCGGCCTGGAGGGGCTGTGTTTACCCTACGCGGAGATGGAGGAACGGCTGAAATCCTATGCCATGAAGCTGGGGATCGGCCATCTGCTGGCCAAGCATCCCGGCGAGCTGTCGGGAGGCCAGAAGCAGCGGGTCGCCATTGCCTCCATTCTAGCCATGAAGCCAGGCATCGTCATCTTTGACGAGGCCTCTTCCATGTTGGACGAAGGAAGCCGGAACGAGCTGATGGGCATTCTGCAGGATATGCGTGCGGAAGGGAACTATACCCTGCTCATGATCACACATGATGCCGATGAAATTCTGGCCTCGGATCGCGTGCTGGCCCTGCACGGGGGCGGACTGGCCGCAGATGTAACCCCTGCGGAATTGTTCCGGAATGAAGTGCTTCTGGAGAAGTGCCACCTGCGGGAGCCGTATCCTTGGCGGCTTGCCCGTGAACTGCAGAACCTGGGGATCAAGGTGGATGTTCCCGCCAGTGAAAAGGAGCTTATAGACACATTATGGCCATACAACTACAACAAGTAAGCTACACCTACGCGGACCGGAGCCTTTGGAGGCAGACGGCGCTGCACGGGATTAATCTTAACATTCCCAGCGGATCGATGGTGGGCATTGCCGGGGCAACCGGCTCGGGAAAATCGACACTTCTGCAGCTGTTCAACGGAATTCTGAAGCCGACGGAGGGGACGGTCAGTGTCCTTGATGTAACTATCCGTGCCGGCGAGAAATCTCCGAAGCTGCTTCCGCTGCGCCGCCGGGTCGGTCTGGTCTTTCAGTTTCCCGAGCAGCAGATGTTTGAGGAGACGGTAGAGAAGGATCTGTGCTTCGGCCCGCTTAACTTTGGCATGAGTCTTGAGGAAGCCAAGGAGCGCACACGCAAGGCGATGACAGACATGGGGCTCGATCTTGGACTGCTGGAGCGCAATCCGTTCCGTCTAAGCGGCGGACAGATGCGCAAGGCGGCCATCGCTTCGGTGCTGGCCATGGACCCGGATATCGTTGTGCTGGATGAACCGACAGCGACACTCGACCCGATCAGCCGGGCGGAGCTGATCGGGCTGCTGGAGCGGCTCTGCCGCGAGCAGGGCCGGACGATTATCATCGTGACGCACCGGATGGATGAGCTGCTTCCCTATGCCGACCGCTGGGTCCTGCTTAAGGAAGGCGAGCTGGCTTTTCAGGGCACTAGCCAGGAGCTTGCTGCCGATTCGGATATTCTGGAACGCTGCGGCCTGACGGTGCCGCAGTCGCTCCGCTACTGGCGGGCGGTTGCCGACCGCTTCGGTCTTGCGGGGGAGAAGCCCCGGTTGACCGCGGGCAGCCTCGCCGAGCTGATTGCTTCGCTGCCTGGAGCAGCGGAGGGCCCGGGCCTTGCAGGAAAGAGGGATAGCTATGAATGATCGGCTGCTGCTCGGGCGCAGCATTGAGACCGGCTCCTGGGTACACAAGCTGGATGCCCGGGCTAAAATCATCGGGATGATCTTATATTTAGTTGTTATTTTACTATCGCATTCCTGGATGGCGATGGCGCTGCTGGCCGTTTTTTCGATAGCGGTCATGTCATCAACCCGAATATCGCTTAAGTATTTCGTCAAGGCGGCCAAGCCGCTGCGTTATTTAATGTTGTTTATCTTTGTCGTTCAGGCCCTGACTGTTAAGGAAGGCGCTGCGGTGTTCTCTATCGGCTCTTTTTCGCTGCATGAAGACGGGCTGCGGCTGGCCGCGTTTTCCGTTATCCGCATGTTTTTCCTGATCACCTTCACGGCCTTGCTTACCTTCACTACAAAACCTGCGAAGCTGAACCGGGGTCTGGAGGGCATCCTCACCCCGTTCAAAAAGCTGGGGCTGTCGCCGGAACGGATTACGCTGATGATCAGCATCGCCCTGCGCTTCATTCCGACGATTCTCGACGAATCGCAGATCATCATGAAGGCGCAAGCCTCGCGCGGAGCCGACCTGAAGGAGCTGCCGCTTAAGGAAAAAGGGCGGATGCTCGTCTCGCTGCTTGTGCCGGTAATCTCCAGCGCCTTCCGGCGCGCTCAGGATTTGGTCTATTCCATGGAAGCCCGCGGGTTCCGCATGGATGCGCCGCGCAGCCGGTATCACCGCCTCAGGTGGGGCTGGGCCGATACTGTTTTTGTCGCTATGTTCATCATCATGGGAGTTGCAGTAGCATTATTGTAATTTTAGGGGGAAACAAAAATGGCACGTTATTTTAATGGCAAGGAAATCGAACTGCTGGCACCGGCGGGAACGTTTGAAATTTTCAAGGAAGTGGTGCAGTCGGGATGTGACGCAGTCTATTTTGGCGGTCCTGTGCTGAACATGAGAATGATGCGCAAAGGCTACAACCTGTCTCATGAGGAGATTATTGAAGCCCTTGCGATCGCCCACAGCCTGGACAAAAAAGTATATATTACGGTAAACAACCTGTTCAGTGAGGATGATGTGGAGGAAGCCAGAGAGTATCTTCGTTTTCTCGACGGAGTTCATCCCGATGCGCTGATCGTTCAAGATATGGCTGTGCTGGAGCTGATCCGCGAGATGGAGCTTACGCTTCCGGTTCACGCCTCGGTGATGATGAATGTGCACAATCTGGAGATGGTTTACGCGTTGCGTGATCTTGGGGTAAGCCGGGTGGTGACCTCGCGTGAGATGGATCTGCAGACGGCAAAGCTGCTGGGTCAGCGGAGCGGCATGGAGCTGGAGTATTTCATTCACGGCGATATGTGCTCTGTGCACGGGGCGAACTGCTACTTCAGCTCCCAGGTCTTCGGCATGAGCAGCAACCGGGGTAAATGCATGAAACCTTGCCGCTGGGATTACCGGATCAAGAAAGACGGCTATGTCTTCCCGGCTGAATATCCGCTGGCTGTCAAAGACATGTTCATGTATGAGCATCTTCCGGAGCTGATTGAGTCAGGCATTACTTCTTTTAAAATTGAGGGCCGGATGCGCGACAAAGAGTTCATGGTGATGCTTGCGAACAGCTATGGTGAAGCCATTGACCGTTATATTGAGGATCCAATTGGCTTTGACCGTACCGTAGATACTAAGATGCTGCACCAAAACCGGAAACGTGACTTTTCCACCGCGTATGCTTTTGGCAAGCCGGGACTGGCAAACATCAACCGCCGCTATGAAGGTACAGGCAAATTTTACAGCACAGGCAAGGTATTCAGTACACCTACTGCAGAGCGGGAGCTATCGGTGGACCGGGTAATGCAGCTGCGTGAGCGGCTTGCGGAAGGCAGACGCAGTGAGCAAAGTAAACCGGAGCTTGCAGTACGCGTGAATAATATGGAGCAGGCCCGTTTGGTGCTTGAGCTGGGTGTAGATCATTTATATCTGCCAGGTGATGTATTTGAGCCGGACCGTCCGTTTACAAAGCAGGACATTAAGGAACTTGGCGCCTTAAAAGGAAAGACAAAGCTCTACCTCGGGATGCCGCGGATGATGACGGAGCTGCATTTTGATCAATACGATCATCTGCTGAGCGGGGAACGCCTGCCGATTGACGGGCTGCTGATTACGAACCTTGGAGCGATTCGCCGTTTCGCCCAGACGGGATACCCGATGATCGGGGACGCCAATCTGAATGTATACAATCATCTTTCTGCCGGGCTGTATGCCGGACTGGGACTGGCTAAGCTAACGGTTTCACCGGAAATGACGATGGAGCATTTTGCATCCTTTACCTCCGGCTGCGAGTTGCCGCTCGAAGTTGTCGTTCACGGCACACCGGCGCTGATGTATATGGAGCATGATCTGTTCGAGAATACCGAGGTGATGGAGCCGATTGGTGAAGAAGACAACCTGTATGTAAGCAATGAGGTACTGGTGCTGAAGACGGATAAAGGCGAGAATCCGGTGTATCGTGACCAATACGGCCGCTGCCACCTGCTGTTCTCCAAGGAGCTTTGCTATCTGCCTATGGTGGAGGAGATGAAGGGCCTTGGCATTGCCAGCTTGCGGATTGAAGGAGCGACCTATAGTGTGGAAGAGCTGCGCGGTATTATTAAGGCTTATCAGGCAGCAATCAACGGTTCTTTGGAAAAGGAAGAGCTGCTCGGCGGTTTGAAGCCGGTGTATGCAGGTTATACCCTGGGTTCGCTGCAGTTCAATTGATAGTTAAATTTTTAAGGGTTTCTGGATAGTGATTTTAACGGTAAATGCTAGAGTGATAAGTTATTTTTTTCACAAACTATTGCACTGATTTATTTCCCATATTAAGAGAGTTATAGAGAAGCAGCAGAAGGAGAGGGACCATAGATGGAACAACAGCAATTCATTGGAAGAGATGGGGTAGCTGCTAAAAGAAAGCAGTATTTCTATCCCTGCACTGCACACTTTTACCGTGATGCCCCGCAATTGGTGCGCGGAAGCATGCAGTTTGTCTATGATGAGAACGGCAAGCAATATACGGACTTTTTCGCCGGGGTATCCGTCGTGGCCTGTGGGCACTGCAACCCGGCGATTACAGCCCGCACGATCGAGCAGCTTCAGCAGCTTCAGCACACGTCCACGGTCTACCTAACACAGCCGGGTGTGGACTTGGCGGAACGGCTCGAACAGCTGCTGCCGGGGAGCTTGCGCCGGACCTTCTTCGTCAACAGCGGCTCAGAGGCCAACGAAGGGGCTTTGCTGCTGGCCCGAATGCATACCGGCCGCAAAGGGTTCATTGCCCTGGAAAGCGGGCTGCACGGCCGGACTAATCTTACGATGAGCGTAACCGGCCTCCAAATGTGGAGAACCGACAAATATCTGGATGAGGACGTAACGTTCATTACACGCCCGTATGATCCTGAACTTACGCTGGAAGAGGCCGGGGCGCGGTCGCTCCAGAACCTCGAACATGTGCTGCAGGAGAAAGGCGACCACATTGCTGCGATGATCGTCGAACCGATTCAGGGCAATGGCGGCATGATTATGCCGGTCTCCTGGTATTTCCGCAAAGTCAAGGCGCTGCTGGACCAATACGGTGTGCTGCTTATTGATGATGAGATTCAGACCGGCTACGGCCGCACCGGAGCCATGTTCGCCATGGAGCATTTCGGTGTGATTCCGGATATCATCAGTATGGCCAAGGCGCTGGGCAACGGGGTTCCGGTGGCTGCCTTCGCGACTACGGATGAAATTGCCGCCTCGTTGAACCGGCCTTCAGCCTCCACCTTCGGAGGCAATCCTGTCTCGGCGGCTACGGCATTGGCCGTATTGGATTATATTGAGGGCGAACGGCTGGCGGAGCGGGCGGCAGAGCTTGGAGAGCGGCTGAAGCGCGGTCTGCAGCAGCTGCAGGAGCGTTATCCGGCACTGATCTCCGACGTGCGGGGTACCGGCTTGATGCTGGGGGCGGAGCTGGCTGGCAGCGACGCCGTTCCTGCGGCAGAGTTGACGGACGATGTGCTGGAAGAGATGAAGGACCGTGGATATTTGATTGGCAAAAACGGTGTGAACCGCAATGTTCTCGCCTTTCAACCGCCGCTGATCGTTACAGCGGAAGATATTGATGGTATGATAAAAGCACTGAATGAAGTGCTGCTTCAAGCCTCACACCCTCACAGGAAATGAAGATAAAGGAAGAATGATATGGTTATATTGAATGCTTTCAAAACCACCGCGCTCAAGCTGAAAATGTTCAGCGAACTGGTTATGTTCTCGCATACGCTCTTTTCGCTGCCGTTTGCGATTATCTCGATGGTGTGGGCTGCCGGGGGATGGCCATCCGGCCATATGATGCTGTGGGGGCTTATTGCCTTAATCGGGGCACGCAACGGCGCGAACGCCTTTAACCGGTTGGTGGACCGCACCTTTGACAAACAGAACCCACGCACGGCGCACCGCCATCTGCCGCAGCGGCTGCTTGCGGAGAAGGAAGTCATCCTGTTCATTGTCATCAACTACGCGCTGTTTATAGTCGCTGCCGGTATGCTGAACTTGCTTTGTCTGCTGCTGTCGCCAGTGGCTATTGTCCTGATTTCTACTTACTCCTACACAAAACGGTTTACCTTTCTCAGCCATCTATACCTGGGCTTCGTCATTGCCTCGGCACCGATCGGTGCCTGGTTCGCCGTGACAGGAAATATCGCTTTTACGCCGTTTGTGATTGGTACAGTCGTGATGCTCTGGATTGCCGGCTTTGACATCATTTACGGCACTCAGGATATCGACTTTGACCGGCGGCACGGGTTGTGGTCGATCCCCAGCTTCTTCGGGCTCGAAAATGCACTGCGGATCTCCAAAGGCCTGCATTTCATTATGATCCTGCTGCTGCTGTTCCTCTATCTCTGGCGTGATCTGGGCTGGATGTATCTTGTGGGCATCGGTATTGCCACGCTGCTTCTGATGGCGGAGCATAAGATCATCAAGCCGTCGAACCGGAAGCTGATGAAGGTGGCTTCTTATAATTTGAATCAGGTGATCAGTATGGTGATATTGCTGTGTACGCTGATTGATTATTTTTACGTTAACTAGGGGTATGGAGGCGGCGGGCGATTAGGAGAGCTGCGCTCCGGGGAATGTTTGGACTTCCGGCCGCTGTTATGTTTGGATTTCCTAATTTTGTTCCGCTGTCTGCGGTAGAAATCCAAACATAAAGGCGGGCGCTGGCGCTCCTCCAGTTCCAAACCTCCCCTCCGCTCCGCGTCCTAATCCGCCTTGGCACCCCGTAAGGCTAACACAAAAAAAACAACATGCCTACCCAGTGGGGGGTGGCAGAAGAGCGCGGAAAGCTTAGGCTTGCGCGCTTTTTTTGCGTGGGGAAGAATGATTCAAAGCAGACAGCTTTCCTTTATTTCTGTATCCGGACTAAGGAGACGCTATTCACCTGATCTTAGCTCATTTCCTTTGCACGCGGACTGGAGAGACCTTATTCCTGCAGAAAGCAGCAAAATGGGCTTCGAAAATGCAAAGTAACTGCACTACGGTCCGATAGATCACGAATGTTGAGTTAATTCTCGAAATAACGTCGCTGGAGTCCGATGGCTAATCACAGCACCACTTTGGATAAAAATGTCCTATCCAGCCCTGTCTACAACAAAGAAAAGAAGTTGAATATAGGCGAGTGTCACTGCTAAATATGCTCACGTACACACGCTCACGCACATGGACGCACGCACATGGACCACAGTATGCTCAGCACACACGCGCACGCACATGGACGCACGCACATGGACCACAGTATGCTCAGCACACACGCTCACGCACATGGACGCACGCACATGGACCACAGTATGCTCAGCACCACGCACGCACACGGACGCACGCTTCATGGACCACAGTCCGCTCAGCACCACGCACACGGACGCACGCTTCATGGACCACAGTCCGCTCAGAGCACCACGCTCACGCACCACGCACATGGACGCACGCACATGGACCACAGTGTACGCTCAACCACGCTCATGCACGCACACGTACGCTGTGCTGCGTTTACTTTTTAACATAGCAAAAAGGCCAAGGATCCTAATCCAGACTCAGTTTGAGTATGTGAGGATGCGAAGAATAGTATGACAGTTGAATACATACAAAAGAGAGCCCGCGCTGTGGGGCTCTCTTTTGTATGTGGAACATAGTATTTAGGGTGATGGCTTACTCCATTCAGCATCCATTGGATCTCTAAGCCGGACTTCAGCGGTCACGTCCCGCGAAGTACTGCAGCAGCGTCTCCAGGTCGGCATTCGCCGGATAACCGGAAAGTTGCTGCACTATGGCTGAGGCCTGATCCAGGTAATTCTGGCTGACGTCCTCGGTACGGGATAAGGCATCGCTGCGGTTGATCAGCTCCAGTACCTCGGCGACTTCCTTCCCGGATGAGCCGGGGCCGATCCTGCGGATGAGAGGGGCCAGCTCGGGGTCCTGCAGTGCAAAGAGGGTGGGCAGGGTAACCTGGCCGTTGCGCAGGTCGCTTCCGGCCGGTTTACCAAGCACCTCGGCAGATTGGGTGAAGTCCAAGAGATCATCCTGGATCTGAAACGACATTCCGAGCGCTTCACCGAAGGCATAGAGAAGATTCGCCACTTCTTCAGTGCTTTCAGCGGACAGTGCGCCTACCCTGAGGCAGGTGGCCATCAGCAGCGCTGTTTTGTTACGCGATTTCTCCAGGTACTGCTCAAACGTCAGATCATAATCGTAGGCATGCTCCATTTGCTGGTATTCACCCAGGCATAATTGAGCGGTGGCTACGGAGGATAGATCATGGACGTAGCGGTTTTTGTCACCTGTGTATTTGCTTAAGAGCTCAATGACACGGGCGGACATATAGTTTCCGATATGCACAGCGGATAATACACCTGTTTTGGTATGAAGCGCTGCCCCGCCCCGCCGAAGCTCGGCATCGTCAATGATATCATCATGAATTAAAGAGGCTGCGTGAATAAACTCGGCAGCAGCAGATAATTGCAGCGCTCTGCGGCCTGGAGACTTGCGTCCGAACCGGCTGCCCACAATGACCATGAGCGGGCGCAGGCGTTTCCCGCCTGAGCCGATCAGCTCAAGAATACTCTGGGCCAGCTGTGACTTTTTGGGCACATCCCGGTCACGGGCTACAAGATTTTCAATTTCGCGGTTAATTTCATTGATGTCTATATTCAAGGCTTCATGCAGCTTCATAGTTAAGATTCCCACCTGTCAAATGGCTTTGCTTGTGCGGTTCTGCTGCCTTTGCTCTTGGAGAAGGAATTCTTCAATCCCCGCAGCCGGATTTTGATCCGTGAAGTCTCCATTTGCACGCCGTATCTGCATTTTTTTGATCGAGGGAGCCAAATATGCAACCAGATCCAGCTCGCGGCATTTCACCGCAAACTGAAGGTAGAAGCTGTATAAGTAATCTCCATCCAAAATGTTGCGGGTCAGGTCGGGATGATGTGGGACACATTCCATATGGCGCCCTGCCGCCATGGTAAGAATCGTGTAAATACCTAGCAAATGGACTTTGCGGTTATATTCCAGATCATGGCGTTCCAGTACCGGGAGCAGCTGCTCACATTCTGCCGGAGAGAGAGGCAACTGAATTCCGGCAATCGGTGACATTTCAGTCTGCAATAGCCGGAAGGTATCTTCAATGAGTTGTTTGTTCACCATATTCTCTCCTTCTTGTCGGTTTTGCCGGAAGAAACCATAGCCTTGATTATCCCTACAAAACCATTATTTAAAACAAAGACAGGCGTTTGCTTGAATCATTGCCTGCTTGCTGGAAGATCAAATACAAATTAGGACGTGAAAGATACTTTCACCTGTGTAAATAAGGAGAGTAATGTGTCCTAGGGACACATTACTCTTATGAACATCATATTCAACTGCAGCGGTATTTCATTCCTGCCTAACGTCAGTCAGTATACAGATACCATCGCCGGACGAGCGGTATCCTTTTCCACTGCTTCTTAAGCCAAGGAAGAACGTAGTAATCCAGACCGAAGATGCTGCCGGATCCGCCGATTGTGGCGATTGCCGCACCAACATACCAGAGCATTTCCGTCGACGCCATCTTCGTAGACCAGATCATGACGGCCATACCGATGGTAGCGATCGAAGCAATTGCTGTGAACAGACCTACGATAAGCATAATACCAAAGACGATTTCGGCACAAACCATACCGATTTGGAACCATTTAGCCAGGAACGTATAGGTTCCGTCATTGTTGTAGAACATTAGATCCATGAACCAGTTCGTAATATCATATACGAAGCCTGGAACCGGCAAAGCTTCAACCGCTTCTTTGGCTGTCGTAACTGCAGAAGCAGCCGACTGTGCATCCACTGTGTCTTTTACTGCATCCACGGCAACGCTGGCCGATGATGCGGCATCTGTAGCGAATGGAGCTGCAGGAATCAAGAAAATCTTATCCGGATCTTCCCATATCTTCTTCATCTTGTCGATACCTTCATACAGCCACATGCCCCCGAGAAGCATGCGGAGCGGAACGAGCCAGAAGTTCGGCGAACGTTTGGAGAAGTGGCCGCCGAGGAAGCTCTTGCGGTTTTCCACATGGAAGAACTCATGCATCATATAAGTCCAGACTTTGTTGAAACCAACAACCTGGGACAGGTAGAACATATTGATAAAGTGTTTGGAGAGCATAGCCATAAAGCCGGTAAGCATAAACAGCTTGCCTGGGAGGCCGACGTTGGCTACACCGTAGCGGCTGCCTATGGAAACCATTGTACCGTGGAAACCTGGTTTGTAAGCCTTCTTGGCAGTTCCTTTGATGTCGGCGGTAATGTTGCCGGCAATGACTGGAGCTGCTTGTTCGGCGTTCTCAACCATTTGTGGTACAGGACGTGTTTCGCCTTCAGGGATGAAGAAGATGTTATCCCCTACAACGTATACGTTCTTGTGGTCTACACTTTCAAGGTTTTCGTTCGTTACAATCCGCTTGCGTCCTTGTTGCTGAACTTCAAGGTTGCCAACAATTTCCGAGCCTTCAACACCGGCTGTCCAAACGATGGTCTGTGCATCCACGATGTTTTTCTCACCGAGAGCCACACTGCCTTTGCCTACTTCGGTGATCTTGGCGCCTGTAACGATTTCTACATTCATCTTGCGAAGGCGGGCTTCTGCTTTCTGGATCAGCTTATCCGGCAGGATAGGCAGAATCTTAGGAGCCATATCGGCTACAATCAGCCGCACTTCAGATGGGTCGATGTAGAACTCTTTGCACAATTCTTCGCGTTGTTCGGCCATTTCCCCAACCAGCTCGACACCTGTAAAGCCGGCACCGATAATAACGAAGGTCAGCATGGAACGGCGTACAGCCGCATTTTTTTCTTGAGCCGCTTTGGTATACATATCGCGGATTTGACGTTTGAGCGCAACCGCGTCGTCATAGGACCAGAAGGAGAAGGTGTTCTCTTCAGCTCCCGGAATCCCGAAGAAAGTAGGTTTGCTGCCTGTGCCGATTACAAGGTAATCATAAGCATAGGTAGCTTTGTCGGATTTAAGCTTCTTATTCTTGAAATCAATGTTGCTGATTTCGTCAAGAACTACATCTACTTTAAGACCTGCAAAGATTTTCTTCAGATCAATCTTAATTGAATCCTCGGGCGCGCGGTTCGCTGAAACCTCATGCAGCTCAGTCAATAGAGTGTGATAGGGATTCCGGTCGATCAGTTTGATTTCTACATCTTTGTCGTTCTTAAATTTCTTTGCCAGTTTCTTAGCCGTGAGTACGCCGCCGTAGCCGCCGCCCAAAATGACTATTTTTTTCAAGAGAAACTCACCTCATTCGTCTGATTAGCTGCAAGAGGAGTGCGAATTATTATTTCGCGCCTTCGAGTGCTTTTTCTGCCAGTGTAAAGTATTCGCCTACGTGGATAGAAACGCCGGAAATGGCATCTGTTTTGCCTTCGGCATCCAAAGTAGGAGCAGCACCTTTGTTTTCAAGGAAATACTTTTCAGCCAATGCGATTTCTTCATGCCATTCAGCAGAAGCGCCGCCGGCTTTCATGCCGTATTTGCCGTCTACAGAGAATTGTTTCTTATCGTCGCCTGCAGCATTCAAACCGCTGAATTTAACAGCAACAACATTTCCGTTTGCAACAGTCAGGTCAACCGTAGATTTCCAGCCGGATTCTTTATCCATTTCGCCTTCTGCATGATATCCGCCATCTTTGTAAGCACCAGCTTCGGCAGGACCGGCAGCAAGTGCAGCTTGAGCAGCAGCGACAAAGTCATTTACATGTACGGATACACCGGAGATTGCATCTGTATGTCCTTCAGCATCAACAGTGATTGCTGCAGGATCTTGTTTTTCGATCAGGTAAGCTTCGGCTTTAACTGCT
Source organism: Paenibacillus sp. FSL H3-0321 (assembly GCF_038002865.1). NCBI lineage: Bacteria > Bacillati > Bacillota > Bacilli > Caryophanales > Paenibacillaceae > Paenibacillus > Paenibacillus sp. FSL H3-0321. The sequence continues at coordinate 4,793,324 of NZ_JBBODH010000001.1, forward strand.
TGCTCATGCCATTCGGATTGAGCGCCGCCCTTTTCAACCAAACCATATTTACCATCTTCAGAAACTTTTTTCTTCAGATCGCCTGCGTTTTTAACGTTAAAAGCATTCCAATCAGCTTTGGTAATTTTTCCGCCTTCTACAGTCAGCAGGGCGTAAGTTTGCCAGCCGGTTTCTGCATCTGCTTCAATAGTTCCGAAGTAAGTACCGTCCTTGTATTTTCCAGTCTCTGTTCCAGCAGTGTTGCTGCCGGAGTTGGTAGCTGGTGCGGTAGTTTCTACAGGAGCATTTGTTGGTGCAGCGTTGTTAGCATCATTGTTGTTGCCACAACCCGCGAGCAGAGTACCGAGTACAAGAGCGCTCGACAAGATTACAGAAGCTTTTTTCATTTGATATGACCTCCAAAAATAGTTTAAAATATATATATTAAAATGTAAAACATTTTAATAGTCGTTGGAAGTGACAAAAATCACTTTATAAATGACATATGTCACGTGTACCCAAGGCTTTAGACCCTAATTGTAGCATTACCTTGACATATATCGGTCAGCATTAGAAAAAAATTTAGACATCTTGTTTCTACTTCGATGGCATTTTAGCACAAGGGAGGAAAATATCATGTGAAAATAATCACTTAACGAACAAAAAATTAATTTACATTTGGATTATATCAATTTTTAAAATATATTGATACCCATTTTAAAAGACTATTATGTGACAAAATACGACTTCATTCCGCAGACTGTCCAGATTCATATCCGGGGAGCACGGTTAAGTATTTACTAGACATGAGCTTCTAAACGATACCTAAATAAGGCTAAGGAGATGACATGTAATGGATAACAATGTGGTTAAGGGAAAATGGCTGCAGCTTAAAGGTGAAGCCAAAAAACAATGGGGCAAGCTTACTGACGATGATCTTGACGTAATTGACGGCGAGAAGGATAAATTGGTCGGTAAATTGCAGGAACGTTACGGACATACCAAGGATGCCGCAGAGGCGGAATACCACAACTGGGAGAAGTCGTTCCGCAGCTAGCGGAAAATCAGGCCTCGTGACAGGATAATCCCATATTCATGAAGAGGCGGTGTCTTATGGACAAATTCCAAGTTGTAACCGGCAGGATTATTGAAATCCATGGTGATCGGGTACTTACACAACAAGGTGAGGTGTTCTGCACCTACCATTCCCGGTATTACACGATTCCGGATGCAGAGATGTGGACACAAGCCGAATATGACCTGGAAGAGCCTACTATAGAGCTGAAAGACAGGAGCGCAAATCGCATTTGATTTGCGCTCTTCTTTAATTGTAAGAAACTAGCTTCACGCACTGTTCGGATACACAGCAATAGAGCTGTAGTTTCATGAATTCAATTTGCCACTGTGATAGTATAGATAAGTGTTTGCTATTACATAAATGATGTAGGAGTGAAGCTATGGAATATTTGAAGATATTTTTTATGAACACAGCCCTTCTCATAACATTGGCTTATCTGGCGAATTTAATATATAAACACACAATTACATATGTTCCTGAAAGGGTTAAAAAGGTTAGTTGGGTGCTGCTCGCTATCTTTGCCGGCTGGATCAGCTCCTTCTTCGGGTACAGACTGGAAGAGCACGTTATCTTTGATTTGCGGTTTGTCCCGCTCATTATTTCTACTCTGGCTTACCCGCATCCCTTCATCCTTATTATTATTGGTGTAGGAACCGGGCTCACGAGGTTAACCTTCGGCATTAATGAAGCAGCAGTGGCAGGAGTGCTGAACTTATCTATCCTGGGTTTCGTCTGCGCCGGCCTGAGCTTCTGGATACGGCGTACCACTGCTTCCATAATGAACAAAGGGTTAGTGACTATTCTCGTAGTTAACTTAATGAACGTAATCAATATCACCATTTTTGGAGTTATACCTGCCCGGGAATACATAACGGATATTATGCCGGTCACGTTGCCCGCCGGGCTGGGTCTAAGTATACTGTTCGCGCTTATTATCCGTGACTTCCAATTAGAGCTGCTGCGCAACGGACAGGTTGTCAGAGCGAATGAGCTGCTCTCTGCCCAGACGGAGGAGCTGCATAAGAATAAGATCGTATTGGAGAAGAGAGCTGAGCAGCTGATGATGGCCTCCCAGTACAAATCGGAGTTTCTGGCCAATATGTCGCATGAGCTTAGAACACCGCTGAACAGCATCATTAATCTTTCACAATTAATAGAAGAAAATGAGGCATCGCTGACTCCGGAGGAAATGGCCGAATATGCCGGGATCATTCACCGTTCGGGGGAGGATCTGCTGACGCTGATCAATGATATTTTGGACTTGTCAAAAGTAGAAGCAGGCAAGCTTGATATTCTTAAGGAAGATTTGAATGTCAGTGAAATCCCTGAGCTGCTGGCTGTGCAGTTTAGTGTATCAGCCAGACAAAAGGGGCTGGAGTTCAACATCGCACTGCATGATGACGTGCCGCTAGTCATTCATTCAGATCCCCAGCGGGTGCAGCAGATTCTCCGTAACCTGCTCTCCAATGCCATTAAGTTCACAGTGTCGGGACATGTCTCCTTAAACATCCGCACACTGGAGCGTAAGGAAGGGGCGCTCGAGCGGCGCTGGATTGTTTTTGACGTGGAAGACAGCGGCATCGGAATAGCCGCAGAGAAGCATGATATCATCTTCGAAGCCTTTCAACAGGCGGATCAGACTATTGGACGGAAATATGGCGGAACAGGGCTGGGGCTGTCCATCAGCAATGATCTGGCCAGGCTGCTTGGCGGATTCATCACTTTACAAAGCCAGGAGGATCAGGGCAGTCAATTTTCCCTTTATTTGCCTTTGTAAGGCTCCGCGCTGCGGTGGATTTCTGCTCCAATTTAATTTGTGATTTTGGTGTATTGACAGGATGATGATGCGGAGTAGAATGAAGCAAACGCCGCATCTAAGGAGTGTTAATACCCCCATGAACATCATGAGAAACAGGCTGCCCGGTATTCGTCCAAAGCGTATCCGCAAAGCCTCGGTACAACGCAAGAATCTGCAGATCGCTACATTCGAGGGGATACCGTCTACTATCTTCCAGGTGCTGCTGCAAGGTCAGTTTCTGACCGGCTTTCTATTATATTTAGGAGCTACCTCCAGCCAGATTGGTTTTGTGCTGGCGCTTACTACCCTGGTCAATGTTGCGCAAATAGGTGTAGCCTTTCTGATCCAGAAGCTGCCAAGCCGCAAGTGGGCTATGGTAACTTTTATCGGCTTGCACAGATTGCTGTGGGGTTCAACCGGACTTGTACCGTTCATCTTTCCTAAAGAGCATTGGGTTATTGCATTTATAGTGTTATATACAATCGCTTTCATTGCTAACACGGCGGGTGGTGTGCTGTGGAGCTCAGTCATCAGCGATCTCGTCCCTGCCCGTGTGAGAGGCCGATATTTTGGCATCCGCAACACCTTCCTGAATGCTTTGGGGAGCCTTGTGATGTATGGCGGCGGGATTGTTCTTGACCGTTATCCCGGCGGGCACGGCTTCCTAATTTTATATATCGTGGTATGGATATTCTCTATTTCGAACATCATCGTCTTCTTCTTCTATCCGGATGTGCCTTTTGAGAAATCAGAGGAGAAGGACTTTCTGCCGATGTTCAGGAAACCGCTACATGATACGCTGTTTATGAAGTCAACCTTATTTCTGTCCGCCTGGCTGCTGCTGCAGAACCTTACGGTTCCGCTTTATTCCTATGTGATGCTGCAGCTTCTCCATATCAATTATGAGACCTTGTCGCTGCTGAATGTGTCGCAGACCCTCTTCATGATGGCCAGCTTCTACGTGTGGGGCAATTTGAATGCAAAATACAGCAATAAGCGCCTGCTGCTCTGGACGCTGCCGATTATTGCGACATCCTCGCTGCTGTGGGGCATGCTCTCCGTGCTCCCGATGCTGCCGGTTCTGTTTGCCGCCCATATCGTATTCGGCATGGGGGTAGGCGGCTTCAACCAGCTGGCCTTTAACTTCATTATCGGGGATACGCCGAAAAAGGAACGGCCAATGTATATGGCAATGTATGCGGCGCTTACGGGTCTGGCTGCTTTTTTCGGGCCGCTGATCGGGGGCAGAATTTACGAATGGATCGCAGAATGGCCCCGCTGGACGCAGGTCTATGGGATGCAGCTGGTTGTCGGGGTGCTGATGATCGTCCTGGCGCTGCTGCTGGGACGCCGTATTCTCAGAGATGAATAGACTTATCATTTGAAGATAAACATTTGCAGTGCCACAGCAAAGGAGGGATTACGTGACTAGAATAGCCGTAGTGCTGGGAGCGACCGGTTTGGTAGGCAAGGCAGTTACCGGGGAACTGCTAACCGGGGATTGGGATGAGGTCCGGGTGCTGGTCCGCCGCCCGCTGGAGCTGCAGCATCCCAAGCTGAAGCAAACCAGTATTGACTGGGAAAAGCTTGGGCAATATAAGGAACAATTCAGCGGGGCCTACGCTGTCTTCTGCTGCCTGGGCACCACGATTAAAAAAGCAGGCTCACAGGAGCAATTTGAACGTGTGGATTTGCAGTATCCGCTTGCGGCCGCTGCAATTGCCAAAGAATGCGGTGTGAGGCAGTTTCTGGCGGTGTCCTCCATGGGGGCCAGCGCCAAATCCCGCAATTTCTACAGCCGTACCAAGGGCAGGACGGAAGAGGGATTAATCGCCGCGGGGTTTCATGGCCTGCACCTGTTCCGGCCCTCATTGCTGCTGGGAGAACGTCAGGAATTCAGGCTGGGAGAACGTGCCGCTGCTGTGCTGATGAAGGCACTTGATTTTGCGATGGTCGGCAAAGCAGCGAAGTACCGGGCTATTCCCGGTGCCAAAGTGGCGAAAGCAATGGTGAATATTGCACTTGCCAACACAGGCGGCGTACATGTTTATCCCAATGATGTGATACATGTTATTGGTCGCCGCTAGAAGGGAAGTTTGCATTAAACAGAGTGCAGCACGTACAATGGGACATAAATTCATATGTACATCATGACATTAATGTCGCGTACCCACAGGAGGAGCGTATCATGAGTAAAAAACAGGTTGCTACAACCAAAGCCCCAGGAGCCATCGGGCCATATAGTCAGGCGATTGTAGCCGGAAACTGGGTATATACTTCAGGACAGCTTGGCCTGAATCCGGAAACAGGAGAACTTGCGGAAAGTGTACAAGAGCAGGCACGCCAGTCGCTAAGCAACGTTCAGGCCATTTTGGAAGAGGCCGGGGCATCGCTGGGTCATGTTGTGAAGACGACTGTGTATCTCAAGGATATGAATGACTTTGCAGCTGTGAATGAAGTGTACAGCAGCTTCTTTACAGAACCTTATCCTGCCCGCAGTGCGGTTGAAGTTGCACGCCTGCCGAAGGATGGTCTTGTGGAGATCGAAGCGGTAGCGCGCAAGAAATAATGGGCCTTATAGTTGTTAATTAGATAAGCTAACTGAACGAAATCAAATGGATTCAAAAACCCGTTGCCGGTACAATCAGGCAACGGGTTTTTTTTGACCAGTGAATGGGCTGTAAACAGCCTGTTGTTGAAACTCCGGGAACCGCGTTAATATCTGCTCCGGCGGCGCGAAGTAAACATCAGCCAAATGCTGTAGAGCAGCAGCAGGCCTGCCGCCACTGAAGCGGTCACGAATACATTTCCGGTGTCTCTGTGCTCAAGGGCAATCGCGATGAACGCCCAGACGAAGACCAGTGGATAAATGCTGTCCCGGTGAGGGAAACTGACCATTACAGCAAGCAGTACGCCTACGCAGAGCATGATAACCGCCCAGGGGGGATCACTGAGTCCGAATCCGTCCCAGTTGTTCTTCTCCAGCACGACGCTGACATTTACAATTGTGGCAACCGAGATCCAGCCGAGATAAATACTGAGGGGCAGCTTGATCAGCCATTTTTCGCCTGTGGCCGGATCGGTGACGCTGCGGGTTTTACGATAGATGACGATTAGTGTAATCAGCATGAGCACCATGGCAACCAGCGACAGCTCGATGTAAAGATAATGCCAGAGGAACAGCCAGCCCATATTAAAGACGCAGCTCAGCACAAACCAAATGCCCAAAGAGTTAACCGAATCCCGTGACCCGGTGCTCTCGCGGAATTGATATACGATAAAACCGGCGAGCAGGAGATAGATCAGCGACCAGATGGAAAAAGCATAACCGGCCGGTGTGAAATAGGTATGATACTTGTCTGAAATCTCACCGGTGCTGTTCCCGCCCAGAGGCAGGGCAACCGAAAGGATGTTCACGGCAATTACGCCGAAGTAGAACAGCAGGTTCCACCACTTATAAGGGTTATTGCGTCTCATCGTCATTCACTCCTTAAGTAAATTGTATAACGGTGAAGTCTGAGTCTACATAGAATATACCCGCTTTATCAGTGGTTAAGACTATATTACCCAAAAAAATGACCTGCAGGTCATAAAGTTGCGGATAGCCGTCCGCACAAGCGGGGTAATAGAAGTAGAATAGGGAATTTTAACAAGGCGGCAATAGCCGGAGGGGGATAAGAGGCGATGGAGAGCAGCGAAGCAATACGTCCCGAAAAAATGGGTCCACTTGTTATGAAGGAAACCTGGAATACCCCGGGAAGCATTGAATCCTGGGAACGTTCAGAGAATATTTATATCGTCCGCGGGGAGCGCGGCGGGGTT